>CAXXTD010000004.1:0-470324 GCA_963675615.2 uncultured Desulfobacterium sp. | reverse complement strand
GTAGTTGAGACCCATGCGTGTGGCAAGGGGGGTGTGCTTGAAGTTTTGTTCTGCAAGGATTTCACGCTCGAGCACGGACACCTCGCCCGAGTCGATGTTCACCGGGCATTGCCCCAGGCATTTGTGGCAGATGGTGCAGTGGTCGGCAAGCTCTTCCAGGTGCTGGAGGGCACGAAACTTGGTGGATCGGGTGCGCTGGGTGGTGTAGAGCAGGGCCTCGATCAGGGCACCCACGGCCAGGTTTTTGTTTCTGGGGTGGAAAAAAAGATCCTTCTGGGGAAAAAAGACTGGGCAGCTTGCCTTGCACCGACCGCAGCGGACACAGTTTGCAATGCTTGCGGCAAGGGTGCCGAGGCTGCCGTGGCAGAGAATGTTTGCCTCCAGTCCCAGAAGATTAAACGAGGGGGTGAAAATCTTGTCCATGACCAGGGGGTCAAGGAGTTTGCCGGGTTCATGAGGCCCGTGGGGTCCACCTCGGTCCGGTAGGCTGTAAATTTTTCCACAACCCCGGCATCAAGGTGGGTAAACTTGGTGATTCCGATGCCGTGCTCGCCGCTTACGGCCCCTTCAAGCTCAAGGGCTTTTGCCATGATTCTGTCTGCGGTATCTCCGGCCCGTTTCATCATTTTCCGGTCGTTGGAAAGGACCGGGATGTTTACATGGACGTTGCCGTCCCCGGCATGCATGTGGGTGGCAATGACGATGAGTCTTGACAGGGTTTGATTTCTGATGGTGTGGATGGTCTCGGTGACAAGGGTATACCCCCTCAGGAGCTCGAGAAGGGATCCAAAGAACTCCTCGGCATAGGTCTGTCTCTCCAGGCTCTCCCTTGCGGCCTTGGAAATTTTTATCCTGGCCTTTGCGGCAAGGACCCTTGCATGGCTCACCTTGGCCACAAGCCACTGGGGTCCTCAAGGGGTTTTGCCGTTTCAAGGTAGGCCATGAGGTCGTCCACAAGGCTCAACTGGGTGTGGCGTTTTTCCTCGAGGTTGCTTTGGTCCACAAAGTAGGCAAAATCGGCAAGGGAGGCGATGGGCAGAACAATATCCTCGTTGAGCTTAAAGGCGTTGGTTCTCTTTGCAATGGCCCCCAGCCGTTTTCGGTCCCGCCAGAACCGTTCGGCCTCGTCCTCATCCCTTGCCGGGGTCAGCTTGGTCCTGTGGTATCGGTGGAGGATCTGTTCGAGCCGGTTCTCTCCCTTGAGCAGCTGGTCCGGGGTCTGGGCCACCATGTCGATGAGAAGGACGGCCTTGAGCCGGTCCGTGGCTGCGGCCTTTGCCTTGTAGTCGATGGCCTTGATATACTCTTCGTCAAAATGTTCAAGGGCGATCAGGCATGCCTCGCCGTCCCGGTTCCTGAACCGTTTTGAGATGTCGCTGATCACCTTGCCGGCCTCGGTCATGTCCTGGCCAAAGAACTCCAGGCAAAAGGTTTTTTTCAGTGGGAACCGGGGATGGAGAATAAAGGTGGCCGAGGTGATCACCCCGTCGCACCCCTCCTTTTGTATGCCGGGAAGGCCGTTTAGGGTTTTGTTGGTCACGTCCTTGCCCAGCCCCGGTCTCCGGATTTCATCCCCTGTCAGGGTCACCTGTCCGGTCGTGTTCCCCTGTTCGTTGCTGATCAGGAAGGTCACCCGGTCGTCGGGCTGAATTTTCACCCGGGGATGGTTGCTGCGCTGGACGTTCACCAGGCTGCCGTCGGGCATGGCGATTCGGTAGGAGAGCACATTGTCAAGGGCCGTTCCCCAGAGAACGGCGGTTTTGCCCCCTGCGTTTTCGGCAAGGTTGCCGCCAATGGTCGAGGCCCAGGAGCTTGTTGGGTCGGTGGCAAACACCAGGCCTGACGCCTTGGCATGGGCCATGGCGTCTTCGGTGATCACACCGGCCTCAAGGTCGATGGCGGCAAACCGGCTTCCCGACTCATCGGTCATCTGCCTGATGCCGCGGATGGTGTTGAGCTTTTCCGTGTTGATCATGACGCAGGTCCGGCTGAGGGGAACCCCGCCGCCGGTCAGGCCGGTGCCCCCGCCCCTGGGAATGATGCTGAGTCCCAGGGCTTTGATGGCCAGGACAAGGGGGGCCACCTGGGATTCCCTGGAGGGCCTGACAACGGCCAGGGGGGGATACAGGCGCCAGTCCGTGGCGTCGGTGGTGTGGGCCGTGAGGGTAAAGGGGTCAAAGTAAACGCTGCCCGGACCTGTTACAGCCTCGATGGCCCGTGTGATGCGCCTGCGCTCCTTGGCCGTTTTTCTGATTCGTCGTGCAAGGGACGAGAGATACTCCCTGAGTTCATCAACCACCCGGGTCACCTTGGGATCGGTCGATCCCCTGTCGATGGTTTCCAGATCCTTGTGGATGCCCCTGAAAAAACTGTTCCTGCGTTTCGGGTGGTCGAGCAGCTCCTGGAAGATAAAGGGGTTTCTGTCGATGATGAACATATCCCCCATGAATCTGAACAGCAGCCTTGCGGAGCGTCCCGTGTCACGGGATTTTTTCAGGGTCTCAATGGTTTCGACCATCTCCTGTCCAAAGAGGTGGCGGATGACCTGGTCATCCTCGGCGGATGTGTAGTTGTAGGGTATCTCTCGTTCCTGTTGTTTCATGTTTTCCTAAAGCTCAAATGTGACCATGGAGTTTACAAGGCCAAGGCCGCTGATTTCCTCTGCAATTTCCGGTGAAATGGGGGTATCGGTCTGTAAAAAGATGATGTTACGGTCACCATCATCCTCCCGGCCGACCATCATTTTAGCGATGTTGATGTCGTGCTTGCCAAGGCAGGTACCGATGTTGCCGATGGAGCCGGGTTTGTCAATGTTGTGGATCAGGGCCAGGTGACCGTCCGGGATCACCTCCAGGCGGAACTTGTTGATGCGGATGATTCTCGGGTCATCCTTGCCGAATATGGTGCCGGCAACAAGGTCGGTGCCGGTTTCCGTGACCACGGTCATGCGGATCAGGTTCAGATAGTTTTCGGTCTCCTGGCTGGTGGTTTCCGTTACCTTGATGCCCATGGTCTTTGCAAGGGCCCCTGCATTGACTGAATTGACCTCATAGCTGACAAGGGGCGTGAGAAGCCCCCGCAGGGCCGCAAGGGTGACCGGCTTGAGGTTCAGGTCAAAGAAGTTGCCGGCATACTCGATGGCGATCTCCTTGAACGGGCCCTTGACCAGCTGGGACTGCATGAGCCCCATTTTTTCGGCAAGGAAAAGGTAGGGCCTGAGCTTGGTCAGCAGTTCGCCCGTGACCGAAGGCACGTTCACGGCATTGATGATGGTGTCGCGTTTGAGGTAGGCAATGATCTGGTTGGCCACGGCCACGGCCACATTGGTCTGGGCCTCTTTGGTGGATGCCCCGAGGTGGGGCGTGGCAATCACCTCGTCAAGGGTCAGCAGGGGATTGTCCCCGGGAGGCTCTGTCTCAAAAACGTCAAGGGCAGCCCCGGCCACTTTTTTGGACACAATGGCGTCATAGAGGTCCTTTTCTTCGATGATGCCGCCCCTGGCGCAGTTGATGACCATTACCCCGGTTTTCATCATGGAAAATGCGTTTTTGTCAAGGAGATGGGTGGTGGCCTCAATTTTGGGCACATGGATGGTGATGTAGTCGCTTCGCTGGTAGAGTTCTTCCAGTGTAACGCTTTCAAAGCCGGCTTTTTCGATATGGCTGGATGCGATATTGGGATCATAGATGATCACCTGCATCTTGAGTCCCTGGGCAAGTCTTGCCACGATGGATCCGATGTTGCCGAACCCAATGACCCCGAGGGTCTTGTTGAACAGTTCCCGGCCCTGGAGGTTCTTTTTTTCCCACAGCCCTTTTTTCAGGGTGGCCGTGCCCCTGGGGATGTTCCGGGTCAGGGCCATCATCATGGAGATGGCATGCTCGGCCGTTGTGACCGTGTTGCCGCCCGGGGTGTTCATCACGGCAACCCCGTGGCGGGTGGCCTCGGGGATGTCCACATTGTCAAGGCCGATGCCGGCCCTGCCCACCACCTTAAGCTGGGTTGCCGCGTCCAGGATCTCCTTGGTCACCTTGGTGGCGCTTCGGATGGCCAGGGCATGGTAATCTCCGATGATCTCCTTGAGTTCCTGGGGGGAGAGACCCGTGATCACGTCAACGTCAATGCCCTCTTCGTTTTTGAAAATATCAATACCGGCCTGGTCCATCTTGTCGCTGATCAGTACTTTCATGGTTAGTTCTCCCGTTCAAAGGTCTGCATGAAATCCACAAGGGCTTCAACCGCCGCCATGGTGGTTGCATTGTAGATGGAGGCCCGGCAGCCGCCAACGGACCTGTGGCCCTTGAGACCGCCAAGGCCCCTGGCCGCGGCCTTTTCAACAAAGGTTTTTTCAAGATCCTCCGTGGGCAGGCGGAAGGTGACGTTCATGAGGGACTGGCTGTCAGGTTCTGCCGTTGTCCGGTAAAAGGCACTGTTGTTGATGAAATCATAGAGCAGTCGTCCCTTGGCAATGTTGTGGGCCTCCATTTTTTCAAGGCCGCCCACGGTCTCTTCCAGCCACTTGAGAACCAGCTGGATGGTATAGATGCCAAAGCAGGGCGGGGTGTTGTACATGGAGTTCTTGGACGCATAGGTGCTGTAGCGCAGCATCGATGGAATCTCGTCCGTGGCAAGTTCAAGCATGTCCTTTCTGAGGATGACCATGCACACGCCTGCCGGGCCGATGTTCTTCTGGGCACCGGCATAGATCATGCCGAATTTGTCCATGTCAAGGGGCCTGCTCATGAAGTCCGACGACATGTCCGCCACAATGGGGACCCCGCTGGTGTCGGGAAAGGCGTGCCACTGGGTACCCTTGATGGTGTTGTTGCTGGTGATGTGCACATAGGCCGCATCCCTGTTGAACGGGATCTCCTTGGGGATGTAGGCGAAATTCTTGTCTTCCGAGGATGCCACCACGGCATAGTTCTTGTGGAGAATCTTTGCCTCGTTGATGGCCTTGGTGGACCAGGTGCCGGTGTTGACAAAATCGGCGGACCGGCCTTGGGTTAAAAAGTTCATGGGGGCCATGGCAAACTGGAGGCTGGCACCGCCCTGGACAAACAGTACATGGAACCGATCGTCAAGGCCAAGAAGCCTTTGGGTCCTTTCAACGGCGTCGTTGATCACGGCATCAAACCAGGGGGATCGATGGCTTATTTCGATGATGGACATGCCCGAGCCGTTGAAGTTGAGAAACGAGGATTGGATCTCTTGAAGCACCGGTAGGGGAAGGGCCGCAGGCCCTGCATTGAAGTTGAAGATTCGATTGTCGATCATGGTGTTCTCCTTTGCTTGCTGGCGTTATTGTTGAATGTCCTAGTTGTATTCACGGGTTTTGTGAAATTCGATATCCGGCCACGCTTCAACGGCAAATCCAAGCTGGTACTCGCTTGTGGTGAGAAAGGTGGTCCAGCCTTCAGAATCAATGGCAAGGCTGGACTGGTTCTCCTTGACAAACCGTTTGAGGGTCTCGCTGTCCTTGCAGGTGACCCAGCGGGCCACGGAAAGGTCCACGGGTTCAGTCCCGGCCGATACGCTGTATTCGGCTTTGAGCCTTGCCATGGTTACGTCAAACTGCAGGGCGCCCACGGCGCCAAGGATGTAGTCGTTGTTGATGCTGGGGCGGAACACCTGGATGGTTCCCTCTTCGGCAAGCTGGAGCAGTCCCTTTTGAAGGGACTTTGTCTTGAGGGGGTCCTTGAGAATTACCCGCCTGAAGTGTTCCGGGGCAAAGCTTGGGATGCCCAGAAATTTGAGCGGTTCCCTGTCGGTAAAGGTGTCGCCGATCTTGATGGTGCCGTGGTTGTGGATGCCGATGATGTCACCGGGGAATGCCTCGTCCACGTTGTTTCGTTCCTGGGCCATGAAGATGGTGGCGTTGGACAGGATGATCTCCTTGCCGATGCGGTGGTGGCGAACCCGCATGCCTCGGGTGAATTTGCCCGAGCAGATTCTGAAAAAGGCAATCCTGTCCCTGTGGGCCGGGTCCATATTGGCCTGGATTTTAAAGGTAAAGCCTGAAAATGCGCTTTCGTCGGGGGATACGGTTCGGGTGGCCGTCTCCCTTTTTCCCGGTGGGGGTGCCATCTCAACAAAGGCGTCGAGCATCTCCCTTACCCCGAAGTTGTTGATGGCAGATCCAAAAAAGACCGGGGTTTGGCTTCCCTTGAGGTAGTATGCCCTGTCAAAGGGGTCGGCTGCACCCTGGATCAGTTCGATATCGTCCCTGAGTTCCTGGGCCTGGGAGCCAAGCATGCGGTCAAGCTCCAGGTCGTCCAGATCCCGGATGACAATGCCGTCACCGTCCGTGGGGGTGTATCCGGGTGAAAAGAGTCCGAGCTCTTTTCGGTCAAGGTTGTAAACCCCCTTGAATCGCTTGCCCATGCCGATGGGCCAGGTCATGGGGGTGCATTCGATCTGGAGCTTGTTCTCGATGTCGTCAAAGATCTCCAACGGCTCCATCCCCTCCCGGTCAAGCTTGTTGATAAAGGTGATGATGGGGGTATTGCGCATGCGGCACACCTCCATGAGCTTTTTGGTCTGGGGTTCGACCCCCTTTGCCGAATCAATGATCATGATGGCGCAGTCAACGGCGGTCAAGACCCGGTAGGTATCCTCGGAAAAATCCTTGTGTCCCGGGGTGTCGAGCAGGTTGATCTCATACCCCAGGTAGTTGAACTTCATGACCGACGAGGAGACCGAGATCCCCCTCTCCTGTTCGATGGAGAGAAAGTCGCTGGTGGCGGCCTTTGCCACCTTTCTTGATTTGACGGCACCCGCCTGCTTGATGGCCCCGCCAAACAGGAGAAGCTTTTCCGTCAGGGTGGTCTTGCCCGCATCCGGGTGACTGATGATTGCAAAGGTGCGACGTTTTGCGATCTCTTTTGCCGTTCGCCTGTCCGTCGGCTCTTCCGCCGGGCTATCTATGGTATTGGATGTCATCTAAGTTATTGTTTTCCTCATGTAATGTCAGTGAAACCTATCTTTATAGAGCAGATTTTTCAATTAATCAAGATTTTTCACCAATTTCTGGATGTGCGTCATGGGCTTGATCAACCCAACCTGGCAGAAAGGTTTGCCAAAATTGATGTTCACATGATACAAAAAGAAATTGAAAATACCAAAAAAGATGCCAACCGTTATTTGTCGTCCTCGGTATCATTCGTCAGAAATATTATCCATCAACACGGGAGAATAAAATGACTTTATTAAAAAAAACATCCTTTGTCCTATTCTTTTTAAGTTTATTGCTTTTAGATCTTTCCTGCGGACCGTCTAAAAAGGAGCAGAAACTGACAAAGGCAGCCCAGGAGCTTAAAGGGGTGGCAGATCATATTAACAATGATTTTTCCAAAATTCGCAAAGAGGTTAAAATGATAGCCGATCAGATCACTGAGTTGTATCAAAAGGACAATATAGAAAAACAATTAAAAATTGTAGACAAATCAAAATACAAGCTCCACCCAAACGGTGTCTTTTACAAGCATGAAAATGATGGCAGTTCTGCCGTATTCGTATCAGGACAGGTCCCAGTCAACCAGGAGATAAAGGAAATAGTCTATTTTACCGAACCCTTGGATCTGATATTTAAAGAGATCATTAAACAGTACCCGGAAATTGTTCAGGCCTATTACAATGATAAAAATTCTTACAACAGGATATATCCTTATTTTGATGTATTGACCCAGTATGAACCCAAAATGAATATTCCGGAATATAATTTTTATTACCTTGCCAACGAAAAACATAATCCCCAAAAAAAAGCGGTCTGGGTTAAGGAGCCCTATGTTGACCCGGCCGGAAGAGGATGGATGATTTCTGCCATTGCCCCTGTTTATGTCAATGGGTCCCTGGAAGGGGTCCCTGGATTTGACGTTACAATCAATACTGTCACAGGCCGTTATCTTCGGAACAAACATGAAAACCTGATGATACTGGATTCAAATGGCATGGTTGTTTTTATCCAGGAATACCTGGCAAATCTGTTTTCACTGCCGACCCTGAAAGATCACAAATACCTTGAAACCATAAAACTGGACACTTACCTCCCGGACGACTTTAACCTTTTGCACAGCAAATCCAGGGCGGTCAGGGAAATGGCAGTCCGTATTTTTAAAGAAAGCCAGAACAGGGTTGAGTTTATAAGAGGAGAAGATACCTTTATTATCATTGCAGAAATCATACCGGAACTTGATTGGAAAATACTAAAAGTCATTCCTGAATAACGGCCCATGGGATGCCCCCTGGAGTAATTTTGAAAAAAAAATATAATATAATAGCTCTGTTTTTTACTTTGATTCTGATCCTGCTGGTGAGTTACCAGCTGCATGTTATTTTGGATACCCAGAAAAAACGCGCCTTTGAAATGTTGTTAAAGCAGACAGAGATCAGCGGCAGAAACCTGCAGAATCATACAATAGAATTTGAAGATGACTTTAAATACACGACCACAATCACCCCCTTTTACAAGCTGCTGTTCCAGGAAACTATTGACAGGGATTTGTTTAATCAAATCAGGCGGTTTTATTCTAAATATCAAGACATTATCGCCTCCATAAAGATATACAATGAACATCATTATCGAACCCTTCTTAAAACAGATGATAATTATTTTTCAATCTCCGCAATAATACAAAATACCACCCCAAGCGTTTTGATTCTGCAACCCGAGGTCCAGGAGAAAAATAATCACTTGTATTATCTGCGAACCATCAGGTGGGAAGGTAAAGTGGTCGCAAATATTGAAATTCAGTTAAAACTTGCCGAAACCATAACCAATGAACTGCAAAACCATTTTACCGGCAGAAGATCCTGGTATTGGTGCATTGATAAAAATGCCAGGATCATCTCTTTTACTGATGCCCAGAAAACCTTTAACAACTTGAAATTAAAAATCAACGGGCTGGACAAAATCAATCGTGCCATAAATGATAATTTCCAGGGCATTATAGAACATTCTATGTTTATCGATAAAGCGATAGATGTTTTTTCTGCCTACTATCCCATAACTATTTTTGGAAAAAACTATGGCATCATATTATCCATGGACCAAAAGGATTGGTTTGGTCAAATAAAATCAAGAACCTTGGTTATCATTTTCAGTTTTCTGCTGATGATTGCCTGTATCATTGCAGTCTTTTCCCATATCCTTAAACAGAGCAGAGAAGCCCGAAAAAAAGTGTTAAAGAGTGAGGCCCAGATCAAAAGAATCCTTAGCATTCTTCCTGCAGGGGTTGTTATTATTGAGCAAGCGACTCGCAAAATTCAATTTGCCAACCCCATTGCCGCAAAGATGGCCTTGACAACCGTTGACAATATGCTGGGAAAAGTTTGCCATAAATTTATCTGTCCCCTTGAAGAGGGCTGCTGCCCCATCCTTGACAAGGGCGAAAATGCGGAAAATGTTGAAAGAATACTTCTGAGAAGCGATGGAAAAAAACTTAATATCCTCAAGACGGTAAAGACATTGGAGTATGAAGAAAAGCCCTGTCTGCTGGAAAGCTTTATTAACATTACAGAACGCAAACAGGCAGAATTGGAGCTTGTTGAAATAAATGAATACCTCAAACAGCAGACCACCCTGGCAAAGAATCTGGCGACCCAGGCTGAATTGGCCAACAAGGCCAAGGGTGAATTTCTGGCCAATATGAGCCATGAGATAAGAACGCCCATGAATGCCGTCATCGGGTTTAACAGCCTGCTTGCAACGACCCAGATGACCCCCCAGCAGATGGATTATGTCCAAAAGGCAGGAAGTTCGGCAAAAAACCTTCTCAAAATCATCAATGACATCCTCGATTTTTCAAAAATTGAGGCCAATGAATTTGATCTGGATACGGTTGAATTCAACCTGGATGAGGTGCTTGAAAAAATTTCAAATATCGTGGCCATTAAGGCCTTTGAAAAAGGGGTTGAATTCATCGTATCCAAATCCGATGATACGCCGGTCGACCTCATTGGTGATCCCCTGAGGCTGGAGCAGATTTTATTAAATTTCACCAATAACGCCGTTAAATTTACAGAAAAAGGGGAAATTATTGTAAGGGTCTCTTTAAACGAGCGACATGGTCAGCTGGCAAGTATAAATTTTGAAGTCAGGGATACGGGTATCGGCCTGACCCGGGAACAGATCCAAAAGCTGTTTAGACCATTTACCCAGGCCGATGCCTCCACAACCAGGCAATATGGGGGAACAGGCCTTGGATTGAGCATCTCAAAACACCTGGTGGAAATGATGGGCGGGCAGGTGGGGGTGGAGAGTGACCATGGCCAGGGCAGTATTTTTCATTTTAATGCCCTTTTCGAAATCAACCCTAAAAAACGAATACCCCAAAAAATTCCCTTGGAGAACCTGAACGATATAAAAATAATGGTGGTTGATGATCATGCCCCAACCATAGAAGTCATAACAAGATACCTGAACAGTTTTGCTTTTTCATTTAAAATTATTACCGCTGACTCTGGCGAAAAAGCCATAGACTGCTACAAAAAATGGTTGGATAATGGAAAGACAATGGATTTGATCCTAATGGATTTTAAAATGCCCGGGATAAACGGCATTGAGACCTGGGAAAAAATAAAGGCGATGGGAGAAAAAAACAGGCTGCCCAAAATTATAATCTTCACGGCCTATGGTATGGATGACGGACTGAGCCGTGCAAGGGATAAGGGCATAAAGCACATTCTTATGAAACCCGTGAGTCGGTCTGCCCTGTTTGATACAATTCTCAATGTATTTGGGGCAAAAAAAAGAACATCCGCTCTCCCTTTGACCCAAAAGTTCCACGGTCTGGCCGGGACAAAAATTCTTGTGGTGGAAGATAACAAAATCAATCAGGATCTGGCAAAGGGAATTCTTGAACAGCAAAATTTTCAAGTTGAGCTGGCAAACGATGGAATCCAGGCCATTGAGAAACTGAATACAGATCCAGATTATGACCTTGTGCTCATGGACCTTCAGATGCCGAACCTTGATGGATATGGGGCAACAAGAAAGATAAGGGAAAACCCGGCATTTGAGAATATCCCCATCATCGCACTCAGTGCAGATGCCATGAAAGGAACCCGGGAACAGGTTCAGAAGGCGGGAATGAATGATTATATTACAAAACCCATTGACACAGGAGAGCTGTTTGCTGCCATTGAAAAATGGGTGGAGCAAAGGGACTTAATCGCATTAGGTGACAATGAAACAAGGGAGGATTTTCGTTTCACCAGGGCAAAGGCGAATTTAACCTGTATTAACACGGATGAGGGCCTTGACCGTGTGCTGGGTGATTCTGCACTTTACTTTAAGATGTTGAAAATATTTTTTAAAACCCATCAAACCACCATGGCAGATATAAAGGAAAGCTTAAGCCAAAACAACATTAAAGGGTCATTGGAATTGCTCCATGCACTCAAAGGGGTTGCCGGTAATATCGGGGCAAGGGAGGTATTTGATTTGACCGTAAAATTTGAAGCGGCTCTGGAATCAGGAACCTCTGACCCTGCTGAAGTTGTGGCCCTGGTTGGGCGTACAGAATCAAGCTTAAATATGGTCCTGGAAGAGATAAAAAATCTTATTGAAAAAATGGATAAAGCCGACAAAACTGGGGAAGAGACCAAAAAAACGGATAAAACAAAATTAAAAGCCCTGTTTACCAGACTGGAGAAACGGCTGAAAGAGTATGACACCTCTGCCGATGAAATAATCTCGCAGATTGCCCGAATGGGGGAAAAAACAGAATACGATCAAAGAATAAAAGAAATTCAAGGCAGAATAAATGGGTATGACTTTGACACGGCCCTTGAATTAAGTCAAAATTTTATGGAAAATTTAAGAGAAGATTAAAATTTCTTCTGCTTCTAATTGCCACGGGCAAGGGAAAAAATATGGTCACCGTTGAGAAACAGACAATTCTTGTGGTAGATGACACTCTGGAAAATATCGATGTTTTAAAGGGTATTCTGGGCAATGACTACAAAGTACAATTTGCCGTGAACGGAAAAATGGCCTTGCAGGTGGTTGAGAAATCCTTACCGGATATCATCCTTCTCGACGTCATGATGCCCGGGATGGACGGATTTGAGGTCTGCCGAAAGTTAAAGAAAAATCCTTTGACAAATGCCATTCCCATTATTTTTGTGACGGCAAAAATTCAGAGCGGAGATGAGGAAGAGGGGTTTAAACTCGGGGCAGTTGATTATATTACAAAGCCTGTTGTCCCGTCCATTGTAAAAGCAAGGGTACAAACACACCTTGCATTGTCAGATCAGAAAAGAGAACTTGTCAAAGAGGTAAACCAGAAAACCATCGAATTAAATGAAACAAGGTTCGAGATAATCAAAAAACTGGGCAGAGCTGCTGAATATAAGGATAATGAGACCGGGCTCCATGTTGTCAGGATGAGCAAATACTGCCACGAGGTTGCCATGGCATACGGGATTCCTGAACACCAGGCAGGTCTTCTTTTAAATGCATCCCCCATGCACGATATTGGAAAAATAGGCATCCCTGACAATATTCTTCAAAAACCGGGCAAGCTGGATGAACAAGAGTGGGGCCTGATGAAAACCCACACCATTATCGGCGGGAAGATTATTGGTAAACATGACTCAGAGCTTTTGAAAATTGCAAGAATCGTTTGTGATGAACACCATGAAAAATGGAACGGCCAGGGCTATCCCCGGGGACTGCAAAAGTATGAAATAAGCTTATATGCAAGAATCACTGCTGTTTCAGATGTTTTTGATGCCCTCACAAGCAAGAGGCCCTATAAAGATGAATGGTCTATTGAAGATGCAGTTGACTATGTCAAAAAGGAATCTGGAGAAAGTTTTGACCCAAAAGTTGTGGACGCATTTGACAAGGCCCTGGTGACGATTATAAACATTAAACAAACATTCCATGATTAGGGGCTCTGCATGAAAGCCTTGAAAAATCTGCTCAAGATGAGCCACGGGTCTGTAACGGTTAATGTAAACCAGTTGGATTAATCCCCTGTGTCAGCGTCTGCCATTGGCAAGGCAGGTAAAAAGGGTGGCCGTGATGATGATGGTCCCACCAACAACCATGCGCAGATCGGGTATTTCATTAAGGAGAAGGGCGGCAAGGATGATGCCGTAGAGGGGTTCAAGGCAGGTGATGATGCTGACCGTGGTTGCCCTCAGGTTTTTCAGGGCGGAGATGAAAAGGGTGTGGGCAAGGGCCGTAAAGAGGATGCCCAGGGCTGCAATCAAAATGATTTCCCCTGGGCCGGGGATGGCCTGGGGAACAAAGGCAAAAACGGGTAGAATGGCAACTGCGGCAAAGAAATTCTGGAAAAATGCCAGGCGCTCCGGCGGCTCAAAGGCCAGATTCTTTTTGTTGAAGATGGCCAGAAGGGCGAAGGTGAGGCCTGAGACGGTTCCCCAGATGGCTCCCTGGACCGGCTTTTGTGAAAAGTCAAAGGAGGGCAGAACAAGGATGAGGCCTGCAAACACGATAAGGGCCATGACCACGTCTTTGGGTTTGAGTCGTTGTCTGAAAAAAACAGGTTCCAGCAATGTGGTGAACAGGGGAAAGGTTGAAAAGGTAAGCAGTCCCAGGGCAACGGTGGAGATCTGGATGGAGAGAAAAAAAGTGCACCAGTGAAGGGCGAGAAGGGCTCCCTGGAGAATATAGACCTTGAGTCTGTGGGTATTTGTTCGGAACGGATTTACGCCGGCGGTAAGCACCAGGGGCAGGAGTGCCAGGGTTGCAAACCCGGTCCTGCCGAACACGATTACAAGGGGGGAGCAGGTGAGGAATTTTCCAAACAGCCCGGCGAAGCCGAACAGTACCACGGCAAGGTGGATGGCGGTGAGGGAGCCCATGCCTGGGCTCCCGGATGATGATTTTTGTTTTTTCGGCAAGGCGTCAGGCCGTTAAGCGATCAAGATCAACGGGTGAGCTGACGGTATTTGATGGTTTCCACCTGGTCCGCCTTGATGCCGAGGCGTTTTCGTCGGTCTGCCTCGTAATCCGAGTAGGACCCCTCAAAAAACAGGGTTTCACCCTTGCCTTCAAAGGCCAGGATGTGGGTGGCGATCCGGTCCAGGAACCACCGGTCATGGCTGATTACAATGGCGCATCCGCCAAAGTTCTCCAGGGCTTCTTCCAGGGCCCGCATGGTGTTGACGTCAAGGTCGTTGGTCGGCTCGTCCAGGAGGATGAGGTTGGCCTCTTCCTTGAGTATCAGGGCCAGGTGCACCCGGTTGCGTTCGCCGCCGGACAGGACCCCGACTTTTTTCTGCTGGTCTGATCCGGAAAAGTTGAACTTTGAGACATAGGCCCTGGAGTTGATCTCACGGCCCCCGATGAGGATGTTGTCGCTGTTGCCGCTGACGCTCTCCCATATGGTTTTTTCCGGATCCAGAACGTCCCTGTCCTGGTCCACATGGGCAATCTTTACCGTTTCTCCGATTTCAAAGGTGCCTGAATCCGGGGTTTCCTTCTGGGTGATCATCTTGAACAGGGTTGATTTTCCAGCCCCGTTGGGACCGACCACGCCGATGATGCCGCCTGGCGGAATGATAAAACTCATCTGGTCCACCAGAACCCTGTCTCCAAAGGACTTTTTGACATCCCTTGCCACGATCACCTTGTCGCCCAGCCGGGGTCCGGGTGGAATAAAGATCTCGAGATTTTTTTCCCTTTCTCCTGAATCCTGGTTCAACAGGGTGTCATAGGCGCTGATCCTTGCCTTGGATTTGCTTCGACGGCCCTTGGGCGACATCTTGATCCACTCAAGCTCCCTTTCCAGGGTCTTCTGGCGTTTGCTCTCCTGTTTCTCCTGGGTCTTGAGGCGGTTTTGCTTCTGCTCAAGCCAGGACGAGTAGTTGCCCTTCCAGGGAATGCCTTCGCCCCGGTCAAGTTCTAGTATCCAGCCGGCCACATTGTCCAGAAAATAACGGTCATGGGTGACGGCAATCACGGTTCCCGGATATCGGCTCAAATGCTGCTCAAGCCAGGAGACCGACGCCGCATCCAGGTGGTTGGTGGGTTCGTCCAGGAGCAGGATGTCCGGCTGTTTGAGCAGGAGCCTGCAAAGGGCCACCCGGCGTTTTTCTCCCCCCGAGATCACCGAGACCGGGGTGTCGCCGTCGGGACAGCCCAGGGCGTCCATGGCCATCTTGAGCCTGGAGTCAAGGTCCCAGGCGTCCAGGTGGTCCAGCTGCTCCTGGAGGTCGCCCTGGCGCTGGATCAGTTTGTCCATCTCATCGTCGGACATGGGTTCGGCAAACTTTTCGCTGATGGCCTCGTACTCGTTCACAAGATCCACGGTTTCCTGGACCCCCTGCTCGACAATCTCACGCACGGTTTTGTCTGACTCCACAAGGGGCTCCTGTTCAAGGTAGCCCACGGTAAATCCCTTGGACAGGATGGTTTCGCCGTTGAACTCCTTGTCGATGCCTGCAAGGATCTTGAGCAGCGAGCTCTTGCCCGATCCGTTGAGGCCGAGGACCCCGATCTTTGCCCCGTAAAAGTATGAAAGGGAAATATCCTTTAACACCGGTTTCTTGTCGTAGAATTTGCTGACCCGGATCATGGAATAGATCACTTTTTTGGTATCTTCTGACATGTCTTGTTTTACTCCTGATAAAGTCTGGTTTATGCCACCCCGGCAAAGGGGTGTGCCCAAGGGCGTCTGTCTGTTATTTTCTGGGTTGCGGATTTTTCCCTGGCAGGGAGATGGGCTTGTAGCCGTGCTTTCGGGCATGGCGTGGAAAAATATCAATGGCGTCGTTTAAGGGAATGAATCCTGAAAAGGCTCTGATTTTCATCATCCGGTAGTTCTTGAGCACCCGGCCAGGGCCCAGGGGAAGGCCGGCGCCAAATACCGATGGCTGGTTCGACCATAACAGGTTGTTCACCCCGAACCGCCGTGTCTTAAAGAGAAGATGAACAATCATCTTCCAGTTTTCAAGGATGTAGCTGACTCGTTTTATCATTCTTGGGTTCCATGTTCTTGGGTGGCTTGATCTTCAATTTCATCTTCAACCTCGTCCGTGGCGTTGACCACGGGTTCCCTGAGGATCAGCGTCATTGCCTCAAAGGCGGTTGCGGCAATCACGGGGAAGGTCTGTTTGACCCCGGCAAGCTGCCTTAAGTTCTCTGCGGTTCTCAGGATCAGCCGGGCAAGATCGCCCTCGGCAAAGGCCGTGCGCTTGAGGATGACTTCCCAGGGTTCTCCACCGGCCCAGGCAAGCATGACCGACGCGGGCTGGAGGTAGAGAAACGGTGCGTTAAACCCCTGGTCCAGCAGTTTTGAGGCAAAGGGCTTGAGCCCCTTTCTCAGGGTGAGAAACTGGCGTGTCACCCGTTTGGGCAGCAGCCGTCGTTCCATGCTTTCGTCCTCAAACTCTTTTTCACTGACAAAGGATGCCATGACTGCGGCAAGCATTACGGGGTCCCTTTCCGGAAGCAGGCCGAGTCTCAGGCTCTGGGCCACCAGGAGCGGGGCGTCCATGCGAAGCTGGGCCGCCCAGATCCCATCGGGGGTAAGGGTGTCGTCCTCGGATACAAAGGCCTCCTGCTTGAGAAATTCAAGATGGGCCATGAAATGGTCCCAGAGATGTTCAAGCTCTGCCCCAAAGGCCTTTCTGGCGTAGTTGCCCCGTTTGCCCTGGGTGATCATGTGGGAGGCAAATGAATTGTCAAGGAGCAGCCGAATCTTTTCAGGGGTGTGGGAGAGCAGCAGGTTGAGGGCCATGGAGAAGTTGATCTTGATCTGGCTCTTGACGTCAAGGGGGGGGGCCGTGAGCATCCTTGCCGCGTGGTTAAGATCCATGAAGCGTCCGGGAATGACAATGGCAAATCCGATCTTGTCCATGCCCCGACGTCCGGCCCTGCCGGTCATCTGCTGGAACTCGCTGGCGGTCAGGGGCAGAAATTCCGTGCCGTTGAACCGGTCGGAGTTGAGAATGACAACACTCCTTGCCGGAAAGTTCACTCCTGCCGCCACGGTAGAAGTGGCAAACATGGCGTTGAGCAGTCCTTCGGCCATGAGGGTCTCGACCACCACCTTCCACCCGGGTAGCTGGCCCGAATGGTGGGAGGCCGCAGCCGTATGCTCAAGAATCTGCCGCTGGCCGTGGCGGGCAAGGTGTCTGTTTGACGCCGTAAGTTCGTCGATCCTCAGGGCCAGCTGAGCCCTTTTGGGTTTGTCCTTTGCCAGGATTTCGCCCGAACAGCTCTTGATGGCCTGGTCGCAGTCGGCCCGGGATTTAAGAAAAAAGATGGCCGGAAGCAGGTCAAAGTGGTCCAGGACCTTGAGGATCTCGGAAAAATCGGGCAGTCGTCCGGGCAGGCTGATCTGGGGCCTGGGCTTTGCCCTGAGATACTCAGCAACCCCCCTGTGGAGGGTGATTTTCTTTTTGCCGGTGGTTTCTCTGATAAGGGGGGAGAGGATGCCCGTGGGGTTCAGGAAAAGGGGGAACAGGGGGACCGGACGCTCGGTGGCCTGGACGACATGGCAGTTTTTTCCCCGGATGGCCATAAGCCATTCGGCAATGAGGCCAGTGTTGCCGATGGTGGCCGACAGCATGAGAAGGGGGACTCTCACCGGCAGGTAGATGATGATCTCTTCCCATACCACACCCCGTTCCGGATCGCCAAGGAAATGGGCCTCGTCAAGGATGATGAAGTCGGCCCCCAGATCTTCGCCCGTGTGCATGGCATCGTAGAGCTGGTTTCTCAGGATTTCCGTGGTCCCGATGATCATGGGGGCGTCCGGGTTCTCCTTGACGTCACCGGTTAAAATGCCCACATTGTTCCGGCCGAAACATTGAATGAACTGGGCATAGATGGAGTTGGTCAGGGCCTTGAGTGGGGTTGCGTACCAGATCTTGAGTCCCTTTTCAAGAAACTGTCTGGCGGCAGTTTCCGCGATCCAGGTCTTCCCGGCCCCGGTGGGGGCCGTGACCAGGCAGTCTGAAGATTTGATGGCCTCCACGGCCTCGATCTGGAATGGATCGGGCACAAAGGGGGCCGACTTTGGCGAACCGATCTTTTTGAACGTCCGTGCAAGCTCCGGGTCTGCCCCGGGGGTCATGGTCATGGGTGGCTTTTTGCGGGACGTTTTTTTTTCGTTGCCCTGGCGTGGGTTCCGTCCGGAGGCTTTGTCCGGCGCGTTATGGGATTGTTTTTTCATACCTCATCATAAACCATAAAACAGGGAATATTACAAGGACTTGCAAAAAAGAAACCAATGGTATATATTGATTTACTTTTCATCAAACAAATTTCCAGCCGGTTCCACTGGCTGATCATATTTTTTTAAGGTAGAAACATTATGTCATCAGAAAGTTCCCGTGAACCCGATTTCAGCGAATCCGATTTCAGCGAATCCGGTTTCAGCGAAATGGGGCTGATCAAACCCGTATTAAAAGCCCTGGACGACCTGGGGTATGAAACCCCCACCGCCATCCAGGCCGAAACCATTCCCCATATTCTGGCCGGCCGTGATCTTCTGGGTCAGGCCCAGACAGGAACGGGCAAGACAGCTGCATTTGCGCTTCCCCTTCTGTCCCGCATTGACATTAAACTCAAGAAACCCCAGGTGCTGGTGCTTGCCCCCACAAGGGAGCTTGCCATCCAGGTGGCAGAATCCTTTAAGGGGTATGCGGCCCGCATCAAGGGGTTTAATGTGCTGCCCGTCTACGGGGGGCAGGCCTATGCCGGTCAGCTCAATCAGTTAAAGCGAGGGGTCCATGTGATCGTGGGCACTCCGGGCCGGCTCATGGATCTGATGAAGCGCGGTGTTCTGGATCTCACCCATATCATGACCCTTGTCATTGATGAGGCAGACGAGATGCTCCGGATGGGATTTATCGATGATGTGGAGTGGATTGTCGAGCAGACCCCTCCCGGTCGCCAGATAGCCCTGTTCTCGGCAACCATGCCCGCGCCCATCAAGAAAATTGCCGTAAAATATCTTACCGACCCCAAGGACGTCTTTATCCGGCTCAGAACCGCAACTGCCGACACCATCCGCCAGCGGTTCTGGATGGTCAAGGGAACCCACAAGCTTGACGCCCTGACCCGGATACTGGAGGCGGAAACCTTTGACGCCATCATCGTCTTTGTCCGCACCAAGACGGCAACAATGGAACTTGCCGAAAAACTTGAGGCCCGGGGGTATGCTGCGGTGGCCCTGAACGGGGACATTGCGCAGAAGGCCAGGGAACGGACCATCGACCGGTTTAAAAAGGGCAAGATCGATATCCTGGTTGCAACGGATGTGGCGGCCCGGGGGCTTGATGTGGAGCGGGTGAGCCATGTGATCAACTATGATATTCCCAACGGCGCTGAATCCTATGTCCACCGCATCGGCCGGACGGGCAGGGCAGGGCGCACCGGCGATGCCATCCTTTTTGTCTCACCACGGGAACGCTGGATGCTCAGGGTCATTGAAAAAACCACCCGCCAGAAAATAGAGATGATGAATCTTCCCACAACCGAAGCGATCAATGACAAGCGCATTGACGACTTTAACCAGAGCATCACCGATACCCTGGCCTCAAAGGAACTCGGACTCTATCTGGACCTCATGGACCAGTATCGCCAGGAGCACGACGTGCCGGCCCTGGACATTGCTGCAGCCCTTGCCTTTATGCTCCAGGGGGACAAACCCCTGCTGCTTTCCACTCCTAAAAAAAAGCCGGCTGTCTCTGAAAAACCTTCCCGGACGGAAGATAAATTCAAGGGTAAGCCCCTTGGCCGGGACGAAATACCCAGGGACCCCTCCCTTCACAAGGAGGTGAAATCCAAGGAGAGCCCTGACCGCAGGCCGGTGAAAGCCGCAGACAAGCCTGCAGGGAAAAAATCGGCATCTCCGAGAAAAAAAGTGCCCCAGTCGCCGGGAAAGGGGATGGAACGGTTTCGCATCGAAGTGGGAGACGTCCATGGGGCCAAGCCAAAGGATATTGTCGGCGCCATTGCCAATGAGGCCGAGCTTGACGGAAAATTCATTGGTGCCATCACCATTGAATCCGACCATTCGTTTGTGGATCTGCCCCTTGGCATGCCGTCGACCATTTTTGAGCTGTTGAAAAAGGTGCGGGTGGCAGGTCAGCCGCTCAAAATTTCCCGATGCGCCAAATCCTAGACCGGGGTCAGCTTTTCGTTTGACAATGGACAACTGGATAGTATAAAGGATTAAATTGACCTTTTACTCTGGTTCGGTCTGAACGGGCGGCCCTGTCACAGTTAATACAACCCCGGAGGTGTTTTATCGTCGCATTCTACAGAAAAATGAAAATTGGTTGTACGGCCCGGGGAGAACAACAAAAAAGATCTCCCATTGACCGAAGGACAGGAGAAGATCGTCGCCGGGTCTACCACATCGGTTTTATTGAAACCGTTGGGGCTGAGCGGCGGGGCCCTGCAAGTGAGAGACGGCAACTGAAAGCGGAAAAGAGAGCCAACTGGGTGAGAGTCAATTCCTGGAGCAGCGTCTGTGTTAATTCAAAAGGGCTGTATTTTTAAGCCTGTCAGCCAATTGGGATCACCCCTGTAAATCATGACCATTCAAAAACCCATCATACTTGCGCCTGCAGGGGATGTGGACGCATTCCTTGCGGCCATTGCCGCCGGCGCCGATGCCATCTACTGCGGCCTTAAGATCTTTTCGGCCCGCATGGAGGCGTCAAATTTCGGCGTTGAAGAGCTCGCACGCCTGACCGCCCTGGCCCGGTCAAGGGGTGTGGCGGTCCATGTGGCCATCAATTCCATGATCAAGCCCAATGAGGTTGAAAGGGTTGAAAAAATCATGGCCAAGCTTGTGGCCTATGTGCGTCCCCATGCCCTGATTGTCCAGGATCTGGCCGTGGTCCATGTTGCAAAGGCCCTTGGTTTCAAGGGTGAAATTCATCTTTCCACCCTTGGCAATGCCTCGTTTGCTGCAGGGCTTGGCGCAGTTAAAAATGCCGGGTTTGACAGGGTGGTGCTGCCCAGGGAATTGAGCGTGGATGAGATCCAGTTCATGGCGCAAAGCACGCCCCCGGGCCTAGATCTTGAGGTGTTCGTCCATGGGGCGCTCTGCTATGGTGTTTCCGGGCGATGTTACTGGAGCAGCTGGTTCGGGGGAAAGAGCGGCATCCGGGGGCGGTGCGTGCAGCCCTGCCGCCGGATGTACACCCAGAAGGGCGAGCGCCAGCGGTTTTTTTCCTGCGTGGACTTTTCCGCAGACGTGCTTGTCAAGGTGCTGAACAAGATTCCGGAGGTGACCACCTGGAAGATTGAAGGCCGGAAAAAGAGCCCCCACTACGTCTTCTATACGGTCAAGGCATACCGGCTGCTCCGGGACCACGGTGCAGACCCTGTACAGAAACGCAGTGCCCTCTCGTTCCTCGAGTATGCCATGGGCCGTCCTGCCACCCATTACAATCTGCTTGACCAGCGTCCCCAGAACCCTTTAAAGGCCGGTGTAGAGACTGGTTCCGGCCTGTTCGCCGGGAGGGTGAAGATGGAAAAAAGTCCGTTTTTTGTCACCCGGGAGGCGCTGATGCGGGGGGACCTTCTCAGAATCGGCTATGAGGACGGCAAGGGCCACGCCATTCAGCGGGTCACCCGATCGGTTCCCAAGCGGGGGCGGGTTGCGCTGAAGTCAAGGCGGGGGACCTGGCTTCAAAAGGGGGATCCGGTGTTTATTGTGGACCGCAGGGAGCCGGCGGTCCAGGACCTGATCCAGGACCTCAGGGATGAACTTGAAACGATCGCGTCTCCGACGGTAAGACCGCCCGGGGGGGGCGGGGGAGGGGCGGCCGCTGTTTCACCCCGGCGTAAAGCCAGGGGCGGGGCAGGTGTTCACGTCACCCTGACCCGGACGCCTGTCCGGAAAAAAACGGCCGGGGACAAGGCGTTGTGGCTTTCTGAGCGGGCCATGGCAAAACTTCCCAACCGCGTGGTCCAGGAGACCTGGTGGTGGTTGTCACCCGTGATCTGGCCAAAGGATGAAGCCGCCCACTTGGCCCTGATCAAAGGGGCCCTGGCAAAGGGCGCCAAGCGGTTTGTCCTCAATGCCGTGTGGCAGATTGGATTGTTTGCCGACCCGGGCGGCCTTGAGCTCTGGGCCGGCCCCTTTTGCAATATTGCCAATACCGCAGCCCTTGAAATGCTTCAAACCCAGGGATTTTCCGGTGCCTTTGCAAGCCCTGAACTCGGCATGGCCGGCTTCATGGACCTTGGCGCTGCCGCCTGCATCCCCCTTGGGGTGGTGGTGGATGGTAACTGGCCCCTTGCCATATCACGGATCGTCTCGGATGAGATCAAGCTGGATACGCCGTTTTCAAGCCCCATGAACGAGCAGGGGTGGGTGTCCCGTCGGGACAACGCCTTCTGGGTCTTTCCCGGATGGCGGCTGGATATTACGTCCAAGGTAAGTGAATTGAAGCGTGCCGGTTATACCCTGTTTGCATCCATGGAGGAACCCGTTCCCAGACAGATGCTTCTGAAACAGCGTCCAGGTCTGTGGAACTGGGACCACGATCTTTTATGAAGGGTTGAAAAAAAACAATTGACCTTTTGCGAAATCTTTACTAAGTCAATCTATAAATTGTATTCATTCTCCGGGTGATGGTCCTAACGGACAGCAGACTTAATATTTTTTAAATATGAGGTTCCGGTCGTGAAAGTACAGAAACGCAAATCGTCATTTTTCATCAGTTTTTTTATCCTGTTCCTTTTCTGGGTTGTTTTTTCCGGTCGGTTTGA
Source organism: uncultured Desulfobacterium sp. (assembly GCA_963675615.2). Classification (GTDB taxonomy): domain Bacteria; phylum Desulfobacterota; class Desulfobacteria; order Desulfobacterales; family Desulfobacteraceae; genus Desulforapulum. The sequence goes on along the minus strand of CAXXTD010000004.1, from coordinate 447,607 downwards.
TGGGTTCCACCTTGGCCTTGGCGTGATCTCCTGCGCCATTGTCTCCTGGTTCGTATCGGATCTTTCAACCCCAGACCCCCGGCCCATCGGCATGTTCAGACTCTGGCTGAACTTTATCCTCTATTTCCCCTGGCTCATCTGGCAGATTTTTCTTGCCAACATCCATGTGCTCCTCCTGGTGTTGAGTCCCAACATGATGGATCGCATTGATCCCCATATCGTCAAGATCAAGACCCGGATGCGGGATCGGCTGGCCCTGGTCACCTTTGCCAATTCGATCACACTCACCCCGGGAACCATAACGGTCAACGTATCAATATACGGCGATCTTTCTGTTCACGCCATTGACAAGGAATCCGCGGCAGGCCTTCCCGGCGAAATGGAGCGGCGCGTCGCAAGGATATTTGGTGAATGATGGATACTTATATTTTATACTCGGCGATTGTTCTCAGTGTTTTCATGGCCATTCCCCTGTATCGCTCCGTGGTGGGACCGACGGTTCAGGACCGGATCATGGGGGTCAGCGCCATCGGCAGCAAGACAACGGTGCTGCTGATAATGATCGGCTTTATCTTTGACCGGGTGGACATGTTCATTGATATCGCCCTTGCCTATGCCCTGCTTAATTTTATCGCGGTTCTGGCGGCATCCCGCTATTTCCATAAACGCAAGGGACTATACCAGGAGATGGATCGATGATTATACTCGCGGCGTTGTTGATCGCAATTGGGCTTTTCTTTTTCCTCGGCGGTTCCATTGGCATCATCCGACTGCCGGATTTTTATTCAAGACTCCACGCGGCCGGAATGCTTGACACCATGGGGTTGCTGCTGTCCATGAGCGGGCTGACCCTTTACCTGGTGCACGATTTTACCCTGGCCAATTTCCTGTCAGGACTGAAAATTGTTCTCATCGTCATTTTTGTTTTTATCACAAGTCCCACAGCAACCCATGCCATTGTTGATGCCGGTATCAGGGCAGTTCGGGAGCCGTGGACCAAAGGAAACGGAGGGGGGAACCGCATATGATCTGGCAGCTTGATCTGATCATTCTTTTGCTTGTCGTTGTCTGTGCCATTGCAGCCATCAACGTGAAGGATCTGCTGAGCGCGACCATTCTTCTGGGGGCCTACAGCTTTCTTCTCTGCCTTTTGTGGGCCATCATGGGCGCTGTGGATGTCGCCTTTACCGAGGCCACGGTCGGGGCCGGTGTGAGCACGGTCTTTTGTGTGGCCGCAGTGTTTCACACAACAAGGAGGACAAAGGATTGAAACTATTAGGAAAATTGACGGTTTTTCTGTGCGGTCTCCTTCTCATCGTGTTTGCCGGCCAGTTCCCCGATTTCGGTGATCCGGATTCTCCTGCGGCAACCCATCTTTCCCCCTATTTTATCCAGCACACCATGGAAGACACAGCCGTGCCAAACATTGTGACCTCCGTGCTTGCCGACTACAGGGGGTATGACACCATGTTTGAGACAACGGTGATCCTGACAGCGGGACTTGCCTGCTTTTTTCTGCTGAGGCTGCCCGAGGAGGATGAAAAGGAAATCTATTTTCGCCACAGGCCCACGGGCGTCACCCTTCGCATCGAAGAGTGCGGGGCAGCCCCTGAGGATTCCAGGGTGTTCCAGCGCATCGACAGTCAGTGGGTGCCAAGCGATATCATCATCCGCAGCACCAGCCGGTTGCTCATTCCCTTTATTCAGATTTTCGCCCTATACGTGGTGGCCCATGGCCACCACAGTCCCGGTGGCGGATTCCAGGGCGGGGTCGTGCTTGGCGCCGCAGTCATTCTCTTTGCCATTTCCCAGAATCTCAGGGTGGCCATTGCAAAGTTCAGCGAGAAAACCGCCGCCATTTTAAGCGCGGCAGGGGTGTTCATCTATGCCGGTACAGGCATGCTCTGTCTCTTGATCGGTGAAAATTTCCTCAACTATGGTGCCCTGGCACCGTTGCTGGGAACCGATCGGGTCATGGCCCGGTCCGAAGGTATTCTCATCGTGGAGATCGGCGTGGCCATAGCCGTGATGTCGGTGATGATCTGGATCTACTACAACCTGTCTTCGGCAGGCAAGCAGGATGAGGGGCTATAATATGGATCTTTTAAACCTGATTGTGGGTAAGGCAAATTACTGGGCCTATATCGTTTTAATGATGGTTGGCCTCTATGCCATGATTGCAAAGAACAACCTGGTCAAGAAAATTGTCGGCATGAGTATCTTCCAGACCGCCGTGATCCTTTTTTATGTGTCCATCGGGGCGAAGAGGGGGGCGACCATACCGATTCTCTTCCATGGTCAAACCACCCATGGCGCGGCAGAAGGCGCGATTCATGCAACTGCCGGCCACGCTTCTCCGCTTGTTAATGTGGCCGACTACATCAATCCCCTTCCCCATGTGCTCATGCTGACCGCCATTGTCGTCGGGGTTGCAACCCTGGGCGTTGCCCTGGCCCTTGCGATTAAAGTCTACAAGACCCACGGCACCCTTGAGGAAGATGAGATTAACCAACATTTAAGGAACGGATGGAAGCCATGATCAATACCCTTCCTGGACTTGTCATCATTGTCCCCCTGCTTGCGGCCCTGCTGATTGCAGGCGTAAGCTTTGTCGACCGACGGGCCTGTTTTCCCATCGGGGTTGCGGCCCTGTTCATTTCCTTTGCCGAGGCTGTGGCATTACTTGTAAATGTCGTCAATACCGGTGTTGCCGTGGAGTACCGGTTTGCCGGCTGGGCCGCTCCCGTTGGCATCGTCTATGTGATTGATCATTTAAGTGCCCTTGTGCTGGTGGTGATCACAGGGGTGGCCCTTGTCAATCTTGTGTCCAGCCGCCAGACCATCGTCCAGGAGTTCCAGGACAAGGAGGGGGTTTTTATCTCCCTGTACGTGCTTTTCACGGCAGGTCTTGTGGGCATGACGGCAACGGGGGACGCCTTCAACCTCTATGTGCTGCTTGAGATTGCATCCCTTTCCGGCTATGCCCTCATCGGGCTCGGCAGGGAACAGGCCCCCCTTGCAACGCTCAATTATCTTTTCCTTGGCACCATAGGCGCAACCTTTTATCTGCTGGGTGTGGGCTATCTCTACATTGCCACAGGATCCCTCAATATGGCCGACCTTGCATCCATTTTACCGGGAATAAAAGATTCCGGGATCGTTCTGTTTGCCTTTATCATCTGTCTTACCGGACTGTTTGTAAAGATGGCGCTCTTCCCGGTCCACGGATGGCTACCCGGGGCCTATTCCCAGGCATCGTCCCCTGCCGCCGGACTGATTGCCCCCCTGACCACCAAGGTGACCGTCTACATCCTGGTGAGAATCTGCCTGTCTGTCTTTTCCTTTGATTACATCTTTAACCATCTGGATGCGGGCAGGATCATGGTGTGGCTTGCCATTGCCACCATCGTGTTCGGCTCGGTCTCCGCCCTTGCCCAGACCAATTACAAACGAATGCTTGCCTACATCATCATTGCCGAGGTCGGGTACATGGTTGGCGGGTTTTTCCTTGGCAACCGGACGGGCATGTCAGGCGCCATTCTCCACATTGTCAATGATGCGGTCATGACCCTCTGCCTGTTCATGGCAGCGGCCATTTTCGCCTGGAAGACAAAAACCGATGAACGGGAGGGGCTCAAGGGGCTGTTCACCACCATGCCCCTCACCATGGCCGGTTTTGTGCTGGCAGGGCTTTCCATCATCGGGGTGCCCCCCACCTGCGGGTTCTTCAGCAAGTGGTACCTGGTTTCAGGCGGCATTGCCGCCGGCCAGTATGGATTTGTGGCGGCCCTGATCTTTTCGTCCCTTGTCAATGCCGTGCTCTTTTTCCGCCTGTTCGAGATCTGTTACTTTGAACCCTTTGTCGATCACCACCATGGTGACGCCCACAGCGGCGGTGCAACAGTCATGCAGGAAGCACCCCTGGACATGCTGGTGCCGTTTCTTGCCGTCTCCCTGCTGCTGCTGGTGCTGGGCATCTATTCGGGCACAATTGTTACGAACATCATTTATTTTGCCATACCTGCGGGGGTAATTTAACATGACAATGGAAACCATTCTTTCGGTCAAACCTTTTCTTGCTGTGCTGATCTCCCTTGTGGCTGTTCCCTTTATTATTTTCTCTAAAACCCAGAACCTGAGGGAGACCTGGACCTTTGTGGCAGGGGCGGTCAAGTTTCTTCTGGTCGTTTCCATGCTGCCCGCTGTTTTAAAAGGCAAGGCCATTGTCTATACCGTGGCCCAGATTTTTCCCAACCTTGGCATCGCCTTCCGGGTGGATGCCTTTGGCATGCTTTTCGCGCTCGTGGCCTCATCCCTCTGGATCATCACCTCGATCTACTCCATGGGATATATGCGGGGACTTGACGAGCACAGCCAGACCCGCTACTATGCATTTTTTGCCGTGGCGTTGTCGGCAACCATCGGCGTTGCCTTTTCCGCCAATCTTCTGACCCTTTACCTGTTCTATGAGATGCTCTCCCTTGCCACCTATCCCCTGGTTACCCATCACCAGGACAGGGAGGCCAGAAGTTCCGGCCGCAAGTACCTTTTTTACATCCTGGGCGGCTCCATCGGCCTTGCCCTGCCGGCCATGCTGGTCACCTACCATTTTACCGGTACCCTTGACTTTGCAGCCCAGGGGGTGATGGCCGGCCACATCAATTCAGGCCTTGCGCTGTTGCTGTCCCTCATGTTTCTCTTTGGGTTTGCCAAGGTTGGCATCATGCCCATGCATTCGTGGCTTCCGGCTGCCATGGTGGCGCCAACACCGGTGTCGGCCCTTCTCCATGCCGTGGCCGTTGTCAAGGTCGGTGCCTTCAGTGTGGTCCGGGTTCTTACCGGCATTGTGGGGGTGGATCTTCTTGCCCGGTACCACATCAACTGGATCATCTGCACCATTGCCTCGATCACCGTGGTGGTGGCTTCCCTGATCGCCCTTTCCCAGGATGAACTCAAGCGGCGGCTTGCCTTTTCCACCATTGGTCAGCTGTCGTACATCGTGCTTGGGGTGACCCTCCTGTCCACCGCGGGCATGACCGGGGGCATGCTGCACATTGCCATGCACGCCTTTGGCAAGATCACCCTGTTTTTCTGTGCAGGGGCCATCTTTTGCGCCACCGGTATCCGGCACATCAGCCAGATGAAGGGCATCGGCCGGCAGATGCCCATCACCATGACGGCCTTTTTGATCGGTTCGCTGTCCGTTGTGGGCCTTCCCCCCTGCGGGGGATTTATCAGCAAGTGGTATCTTGTGGTCGGCACGGTGGAAGCGGGTCAGCTGGTTTTTCTCCTGGTGCTGCTTGCGAGTTCGTTTCTCAATGCCGCCTATTTTTTTCCGGTTTTTTACAATGCATTTTTCCTGAGTGATTCAGAGGCGCAGTTTGAGCCCCGGATCAAAGAGGCACCCCTGTGGTGCGTGGTTCCCCTGACCATCACCGCCGGCATATCAATGATCCTGTTTTTTTATCCCCAGCCGTTTTTAAATCTTGCAAAGCTTGCGGTTCAAACGATCAACGGAGGTTAAATGGAGGCAAACAAGATGAACGAGGAGAAGCAAGAGCTGTCCCATGATCCTGTTCCCGGTTACCGGCCGGTGTTCCTGGTGGTGTTTACCATAAGCGTTATTTACCTTGCCATTGTATTTTTAAGCACACTATAGACTATTAAATAAGGTGCCAGGTTATGGAAAAAGAAAAAACTCACCTGTTTGACAAACCTGAAAATGTGAAACGTCTTTTGATCATTTTTTTCAGTACGGTTATTCTGCTGTTCGTCCTTGATTTTTTTGTGCACAAGCACGCCCATTTCCCCTTTGAGACCTGGCCTGTCTTCTACGCCATATTCGGGTTTGTGGCCTGCGTCATTCTGGTGCTGGTGTCGCGTTTTGTGCTGCGGCCCCTGGTCAAGAGAAGGGAGGATTACTATGAGTAATGTGATACCGCCGTTTGTGATCTTCATTCTGGGTGCCCTGGTGATCCCGCTTTTAAATGAGAGGGTTCGCTCGGTGTATGTCATAGCGATTCCCGTGGTTGGCTTCATCAACCTTGTTCTCATACCGGCCAATACCCTGATGACCGTCAATTTTCTTGATTTTCAGCTTACCATGGTCCGCATTGACCGGCTGAGTCTGGCCTTTGGTTATATTTTTCACATTGTTGCCTTTGTCACGGCCATTTACATTCTCCATGTCCGCAAGAATCTTGAATATGTGGCAGGCTTTATCTATTCCGGCGCAGCCCTTGGGGCGATTTTTGCCGGTGACCTTTTCACCTTTTTCGTGTTCTGGGAGACCCTGACCGTGGCCTCGGTCATGCTCATATGGGCAAGGTGTTCCAGACGGTCGTCTGCCGCAGGATTCAGGTATCTCATGGTCCATGTCACGGGCGGACTTTCGCTCCTTGCCGGCATTGTCATGATGGTCAATGAAACCGGTTCCATCGCCTTTGGCAATATCGGGCTGTCCGGGCTTTCTTCCTGGCTGATCTTTCTCGGGCTCGGGGTCAACTGCGCCTGGCCGTTTCTCCATACCTGGCTCACCGACGCCTATCCCGAAGCCACCATCGGCGGCACGGTTTTTTTGAGTGCCTTTACCACAAAAACGGCGGTTTACGCCCTGGCCAGGGCCTATCCCGGCACCGAACTTCTCATTTGGATCGGGGTGGTTATGGCGGCTTTTCCCATCTTTTTTGCCGTGATCGAGAACGATCTTCGGCGGGTGCTTGCCTACAGCCTGGTAAACCAGGTGGGATTCATGGTGGTGGGCATCGGCATCGGCACCGAGCTTGCCATTAACGGGGCCGTGGCCCATGCCTTTAACGACATTCTGTTCAAGGGGCTTTTGTTCATGTCCATGGGGGCTGTGATGTACCGCACTGGCAAAATCAATGCCACAGATCTTGGCGGGCTCTATAAATCCATGCCCTGGACGGCGGGCTTTTGCATTGTCGGGGCCGCATCCATCTCGGCCTTTCCGCTGTTCAGCGGTTTTGTCAGCAAATCCATGGTCATGTCCGCGGCAGGGGAGGGCCATATGGTCGGTGTCTGGCTGGTTCTGCTCTTTGCCTCGGCAGGCGTATTCCACCATGCCGGCATTAAGATCCCCTTTTTTGCCTTTTTCGGACACGATGCCGGTCACCGGGTCAAAGAGGCACCCAAACACATGCTCATTGCCATGGGAATCACGGCCTTTCTCTGTGTTTTTAACGGCACCTTTTACAAGCCCCTGTACTCGATTCTGCCCTATCCGGCCCTGTATGAACCCTACACGCTCTCCCATGTGATCACCCAGACCGAGCTGCTGTTCTATTCGGCCCTGGCCTTTACCCTGCTGCTCTTGTCGGGCATCTATCCTGCGGAGATGCGGGCTGTCAATATCGATTTTGACTGGTTCTATCGAAGACCCCTGAATGCCTTTACCCGTGGTATTGCCATGGTGCTCAACGGGCTGAACCGTACCATGGACCGCCTGCTGGTCAGGGAGTTGACCGGTGCCGTAAACGAGGCGGCAACAAATGCCATGGCAATCGTTGCCTGGGCCCTGATGGCCCCCTTTGTGAAAAAGGAAACGCCTCTGCGACCTGGCCAGGCATCCCTCAGGACCCGTGTGGACCTTGCATTTGCAACCGGTACATTACCCGTTGGGCTGTTTGCCGCCTGCGCAGGGCTTTTCATTGTGATGCTGTTTGTGTTTATCTAACGTTCTAACCAGTGGGGGATATCCATGGTAACAAGGGATGAGTTAAGAAAAAATATTATCCTCGAGTATCTGACCGACGACATGCTAGATGAACTGTCGGCCATCACCATTGTCATCAAGGCGAAAAAGGGTGATGTGATCTATAAGGAGGGTGATTCTGCCCAGAATGTCTACATGCTCAAGTCCGGGAAGATTCTGCTCGAGCAGAAAATATCACCGACCATCTCGGTGATGGTCAATTCCATTGATCCGGGTGAATCCTTTGGCTGGGCATTCCTTCTTGACAAGGGTTCCAACGCCCTGACTGCCACCTGCAATGAAGATTGTGAAATCTATGTGATCAACCGGGATGTGGTGCGTGATCTCATGGACAAGGATCAGTCCCTCGGGTATATGATGATGAAGCAGCTCTCTGCCGTGCTCAAGCGAAGGCTTGATCAGAGAACGCTCCAGTTCCTGAATTCGGTCAAAAGTCATCCGGATATCCACAGCCTTGAGGAGTGCTGACCGGGTTTCTTCCAAAATTGTGGTGGCGGCATTTCACGCCGTTCCCCGGGTGATTTGATATTTATTGCTTTGTTGAAAGAATCTGGCCATGGACCATCCAAATGAACCGTTGGTTCCCATTGCCATGGCCACAGCACCCATGGCCATGGTCCGGAAAATCATTGTTCTTGATTTTTCCGAAACCGGCGCAGATAATGTCTGGGCCATGGCCGAGCGGTTAACGAAACAGGCTTGCGCAGGCAAAACAGAAAAAAAAAGCCCCTGGCTGAACAGCCAGGGGCCTTGGTTTTTAAATGGTCGGGACGGCAAGATTTGAACTTGCGACCACTTGTCCCCCAGACAAGTGCGCTACCAGACTGCGCTACGCCCCGATAAAACACGAGACTTATAGCACCGGGATCTGACCGTGTCAACAGATAATTTCATCATCGGGAGGGTCCTGATCGATTTATTTTCAGGCAGGCTGCCTGTCGGGGCGATACTGGCGGTTTGAACAGGGTCTTGCAATCTTCAGTAAAGACAGGGAGTGCCCAAAGTTTGAACCGTTGAAAAATAAAAAATTGCTTTTTTACAAAAGATCCATTATGTACCTTGACTTGATATCTGTCTTGTTTTATCGGGACGGGGTATTAAATCTGTTTTTATCAGCCCTTTGGGTTTGGTCGGGTTCGGGATGGGGTTGCATCGCGGCTGCCACGTCCGGGGAATTGGAATTGTAAAAAAGGAATCAGGAAATGAAGAAATCAGTTTTGTTGTGCCTTGCCCTGTTGATTGCCCCGGTTCTGGTCTGGGCGTCGGGTGGGGAGGCCGTTCATTCGACAATGGATCTAACCAAAACCATTTATGGCTATCTTGGGGTCGGGTTGTTTGTTGCGGCATATGCCCTCGTACCCCTTGAGAATACCATTCACCTGAGAAAGAGCAAGCCGGTTCTCCTTGCCGCCGGTTTCATCTGGGTTCTGGTGGCCCTTGCCTATCTTAACATCGGAGACACCCATACGGCCCATGAGGCCATCAAGGACAGTCTGCTTGAGTACGCAGAACTGTTTCTTTTTCTGCTGTCAGCCATGACCTATATCAACGCCATGGAAGAGCGGAACGTCTTTCAATCCCTGCGGGCCTTCCTGGTTTCAAAGGGGTTTTCCCTCAGGACACTTTTCTGGCTGACCGGACTTCTGGCCTTTCTCATTTCCCCGGTTGCCGACAACCTCACCACCGCCCTTTTAATGGGGGCGGTGATCATGTCCGTTGGTGGCGACAATAAAAAGTTTGTTGCCCTTGCCTGTATCAACATTGTTATTGCGGCCAATGCCGGAGGGGCCTTTTCGCCGTTTGGTGACATCACCACCCTCATGGTCTGGCAAAAGGGAAAGGTTGCCTTCCACGAGTTCTTTGACATCTTTGTCCCCTCCCTAGTGAACTGGCTGGTGCCGGCCATCTGCATGAATTTTGCCGTTGAAAAAAGTGTCCCCCGGGCTCTGGACGAAAAGGTCGAGATGAAGTACGGGGCCAAGGTGATCATCGGGCTGTTCCTTTTGACCATCGTCACGGCTGTATGCTTTCACAACTTTCTGCACCTTCCCCCGGCAGCCGGCATGATGCTCGGCCTGGGTTACCTTGGTTTCTGGAGCTATCATATCAAGCGTAAAGAGGGTCGGATGCTCTTTTACGATAATATCCTGGGCGCCAGAAAAAAGAGTACGGCCCAGACCTCCCTTTCTGTGCTCCAGGGCAAGACCCATGGTGAGATCACGGAGCTCATTGATGGCCTTCCAACCCCTGCCTTTATCATCAACCGGGAACATGTCATTACCCACTGGAACAAGGCCCTGGAAGAGCTGACCGGGGAATCGGCCCGGGAAAAAATCGGCACAAACGAACAGTGGAAGCCCTTTTATGCCAAGGAGCGCCTCTCCCTTGCCGATATGGTGCTGACCAGCGGGTCAGAGGATTTGATCGATAAATTCTACCATGGTAAACACATGGTCAACAATTTCCTTGATTCTGCCTATGATGTGTCGAATTTTTTTCCCTCCATTGGCGAAAGCGGGGCATGGCTTTCGTTCACTGCAGCGCCCCTCAAGGATCAGGATGGCCATGTTGTGGGGGCCATTGAAACCATTGAGGACATGAACGAGTTCCAGAAAACAACCAAGAATTTCGACATTATGGAACGAATCTCCCGGGCAGAGTGGGACACCCTGCTCTTTTTCTACGGGGTAACCCTCTGTGTCGGCGGCCTGGGTCAGTTTGGTTATCTTCATCTGGTCTCCGCGTTCATGTACGGCGACCTTGGTCCCACGATCGCAAACTCCTCTGTGGGAGTTCTTTCCGCCATTGTTGACAATATCCCCGTGATGTTTGCCGTCCTCAAGATGGATCCGGTGATGTCCCATGGTCAATGGCTGCTGGTCACTCTGACGGCCGGTGTGGGTGGCAGCCTGCTCTCCATCGGGTCTGCGGCAGGTGTTGCCCTCATGGGAACGGCCCGGGGGATCTACACCTTTGGCGCTCACCTGAAGTGGGCACCGGTCATTGCCCTTGGTTATGCTGCCAGTATCCTGGTGCATCTTCTGGTCAATGCCAGACTGATGTAACAGCCGTTTTTTATATTGATCAACCAACAGGGCGGCGGTCCGGCAGAAAGCCGGACCGCCGCCCTGTTTCGGTCTTGCTTTACAATCTGGGGGGAATGTGAAAAAAAGAGTTGAGCAGGGCTGCCCTGGCAGCCCAAAGGAGGCGTGCCGTTAAACCGATTTTTCCTGAAGGTCTGACTGGACAGCAGCTGCCTGCCCGCCTCAAACCGGGTGATGCCATTGGTGTGTGTGCGCCTTCAGGTGCCTTTGATCCGGTTGTCTTTGAATCGGGGCTTTGCCGTCTCAGACAGATGGGGTTTAAAATTGAACTGCCCCCAGACCTTGGCGTGTCAAAGGGCTATCTTGCCGGCCCGGACCTTCACAGGGCCGCCATCGTGAACGCACTTTTTCAAAGCAGAACGGTCAAGGCGATTCTCTGCGCCAGGGGAGGGTTTGGCGCGCTTCGGATGCTGCCCCACCTTGATTTCACCCCATTGCGGCATCGGCCAAAATTTCTGGTCGGTTTCAGCGACATCACGGCTGTTTTATCCGAAGGGATAAAGCAATGTGATTTTTCCATGATCCATGGGCCGGTGGTGACATCCCTTGCCCGGGCCTCGACCCGGACCCTTGATTCTCTGTTCTGTGCATTGACCGAGCCCTTTTCAGGCATGGTGCTCCAGGGCGGGATAACCCTTCGCAGTGGCCGGGCCGAAGGTGTACTCAAGGGGGGGAACCTTGCCACCCTGGTTTCCATGGTCGGCACCTTGTTTCAGCCTGATTTCAACGGCGCCATCCTGTTTCTTGAGGATACGGGTGAACCGGCCTACAAGATCGACAGGATGCTGACCCAGCTCTGCCTTGCCGGTGCCCTTGCCGGGGTCAGGGGGGTTGTGCTTGGCTCCTTTGACCGATGCGGCGATGTGTCCACGATTTATGAGATTGTGGCTGAACGGTTTGATGATCCCATGGTGCCCATCCTGGCCGGCCTTGAAGCGGGACATGGTGAGCCCAACCTTTCCCTGCCCCTGGGTGTCCGACTCGTTCTTGACGCCGACCGCCACACCCTTGGTGCTGCCCTTCCGGACAAGTCATGATGGCGGTTGAACAGGCAATGGAAGACGCCGTCGGGGTATCGGTTTTTCCTGGCGCGGTTCTGCTGGTTTCAAAGGGGAGGGATATCCTGTTCCACCGGGCCTTTGGCGTTGCAGATTTACGTTCCAGGGAGGCTGTGACGCAGGGTACCCTGTTCGACCTTGCCTCGTTGACAAAACCCCTCGCCACAACAGCGGCTCTGATTCATTTGGTCCAGGCGGGCCGGATCCGTCTTGACCAGGACCTGGGGGGGCTTTTCCCGGGCATTTGCGGCCATGACAAGGCATGCATAACCGTTGAGGATCTGCTGCGCCACAGATCCGGACTGCCGGCCCACAGACCCTATTATGAGTTTATGGTGAAAATTCCCGAGCAGGGGCGGCAGGATCGTCTCAGGCGGGCCATCCTGAACGAACCCCTTGTCTGTCAGCCTGGCAGAAAAGAGCTGTACAGCGATCTTGGATTCATTCTCCTTGCCTGGATTGTTGAGCGTGTCGCAGGCCAGCGCCTTGACCATTATGTGGGGGACAACATCTATCAGCCCCTGGGAATTGAGCGGCTGCATTTCAGGCGGGCGGGCCGTTCCCTGGATGCCGGCGTTGCTGCAACCGAGCGCTGCCCCTGGCGGGGGCGGACGTTAAAGGGCGAGGTGCATGACGACAATGCCTGGGCCGCAGGCGGCATCGAAGGCCATGCCGGGCTGTTCGGCACTGCCGCTGATATCTGGACGCTGCTGGGGGAGATGCTTGACGGTCTTGTGGGGAAAAAGACAGCCGTACTCGAAGGGAGATGGATCAGGCGGTTTGCCTTAAAGAACAACGGGTTTGAGCGTGTGGCAGGGTTTGACACCCCGTCGGTGAGAAATTCTTCTGCAGGTCGATTTTTTTCCAGGGGGGCCCTGGGTCACCTTGGCTTTACCGGAACCTCTTTCTGGATCGACCCCCTGCAGCAGGCCATGGTGGTTCTTTTGACCAACCGGGTTCACCCCGGAAGAAACAATGAAAAAATTCGTCAATTCAGGCCGTATATCCATGATTTGATAATGAAAACAATGTTTGGCCGTGGGTGAATCATTGTTCAACGGATTCTTTTTCTCCTTGTAAAAGATTGATATTTCTGTTAGCTGATATCTTTTAGTCGTCATATTTTTATGCAATAATTCATGAAAGAGGTGGTATGAACCTTATAATAGATTCTCTCCTTGGTGTTTTTTCAAGTGATCTTGCGCTTGATCTGGGAACCGCCAATACCCTTGTGTATGTCAAGGGAAAGGGGATTGTGCTCAGCGAGCCCTCTGTGGTTGCCGTCCGGACGGACAAGCGGTTGAAAAACAGGGTCCTCGCTGTTGGGGCTGAAGCAAAGCGGATGCTTGGCAGAACGCCTGGGAATATCCAGGCCATCCGCCCCATGCGTGACGGGGTTATTGCTGATTTTGAAGTGACCGAGGCAATGCTCAAGCACTTTATCCGAAAGGTTCACAACAACAGACGCACCATGGTTCGACCACGCATTGTCATTGCGGTCCCCTCGGGAATTACCCAGGTGGAAAAAAGGGCCGTCAGGGAATCTGCCGAGCTTGCAGGGGCAAGGGAGGTATTTCTGATTGAAGAGCCCATGGCTGCGGCCATCGGTGCCGGGCTTCCCATTACCGAGCCCACCTGCAACATGGTGGTGGATATTGGCGGCGGCACCACGGAAGTTGCCGTGATCTCCCTTTCCGGAATTGTCTACAGTCGTTCCATCCGGGTTGCAGGCGACAAAATGGACGCTTCCATCAGTCAGCACATCAAACGAAAATACAATCTTCTTATCGGCGAACGAACGGCCGAGATCATTAAAACCACAATCGGGAATGCCTATCCAGACCCTGAAAACCTTGAAACCATTGAGGTCAAGGGCCGTGATCTGGTTTCCGGTATTCCCAAGATTCTTGCCATTGACAGTGAAGAGATCTGCCTGGCCATCTCTGAACAGATCGATGCCATTGTTGAGTGCGTTAAAATTGCCCTGGAACAGACCCCCCCGGAGCTTGCCGCCGACATAGTTGATTCCGGCATCGTTCTCACCGGCGGCGGCGCGCTGCTTAAAAACCTTGATAAATTGCTCAGGGAAAAGAGCGGCCTGCCGATCATTGTGGCTGAAGATCCGCTTTCAACGGTTGCCCTGGGGTGCGGTAAGGTCCTTGACAATATCGATATACTCAGAGAGGTTGTGATTACCTGATTTCATGTTTTCAAGAAAGATGGTCCTGCTGATCGCAATTGTTTTCTTTATTACGGTCAATTTTATATTCCTGACGGTGAGCAGCAAGGGGGTATTGCCTGAAACAGGCATTGAGCGGCTCACCACCACGTTTGTTGCGCCTTTCCAGATGGTTTTTTCCCGGAGCTTTGCCTTTTTTGAGGGGGTCTGGAAGGATTATTTTGCCACAGTCAGGGCCGCCAAGGAACTTCCCAGGATAAAAAATGAGCTGGCAAAGGCCATGGAAAAGGTCAATCTCTGCAAGGAACTTGAGCAGGAGAACATCCGTTTGCGAAAATTTATCCGTTTCCAGGATCTTGAAAAAGAGACGCTTGTTGCAGCAAAGGTGATTGGAAGGGACCCCTCTCCCTGGTTCAGAACCCTCATGATCGATAAGGGTTCAGCAGATGGTCTGACCAAGGGGTTGCCAGTGCTTGTCTCCGAAGGGGTTGTCGGCCAGGTGGTGGCGGTGGCCCGCCGTTATTCCAGGGTTCTGCTTGTGACGGACAGAAACTCTGCCGTGGATGCACTTGTCCAGACCTCCCGGGCCAGGGGGATCGTCAAGGGCAATGATTCCGAACGGTGCTCGTTCCGGTATGTACTCCGGAAAAACAAAATCCAGCCCGGTGAAATGATCGTATCTTCCGGTCTTGACGGGGTCTTCCCAAAGGGGCTGCGAATTGGCTGGGTGGTCGGCATTGAGGAGAACACCTCCCAGCTCTTCCAGGAAATTACCCTCAAAACCTGTGTGGATTTTGATACCCTTGAAGAGGTGCTGGTATCTGTCAAGGTTTCCATGCCCCATGACGCGGTTGCCTCCCCGCTGTTGGATGATGTTGTCAGATGATCCGCATTTTTTTTTACCTTTGTCTGTTTCTTGTTTTTTTTATTGTTCAGACATCAACCCTGCACAGCCTCTCGGTTCTTGGGCAGGCCTTTGACCTGATTCTTGTTGTTGTGCTTTCCCTGAGCCTGAAGTTTTCGCATTTTGGAACCGCCGCAGCTGTGTTTTTGCTGGGATGTGCCATGGACAGTGTTTCTGGTGGGCCGTTTGGTCTCTATATCTCTGCCTATGTCTGGATTTATATCCTGGTTCGAAGCCTTAAGTTCCTTGTCCACATGGAGAATATCGTTTTTATTGTGTGCATGAGTGCCGTTGCCGTGGTCGTGGAAAATGCTTTCCTTGTTTTTGTTCTGGTCATGGGCGGTGGGGTTGATGCCGTCTATTTCAAGGACCTGCTGTTCATGGCCAAGCAGGTGGTATGGGGCCTGGTGGCTGTTCCACCTTTGCTCCTGGCCGTTGACGAATTGGAACGGGGGGTTCTGCTGGTGGCAAAAAAAATGGCCCGGCGGCACCTTGAGCGTGGGTAAAAGGGTGGGGTCGATTTGATCATGAAGGGACGCGACAGGGATTGGTTGAAACGGCGGCTTATGGGGGGGGCCCTTTTTGTTCTCATTGCCTTTGCCATTCTTGCGGCAAGGCTTTTCTATCTCCAGGTGATCCAGGGTGAAGATTTTCGCAGGTTGTCCAAGAACAACTGCATTCGCTTGAAAAGCGTTGAAGCGTCACGGGGGCTGATTTATGACCGGAACGGGGTGCTGCTCGTGGACAACCGGCCTTCGTTTAATCTCTCCATTGTACCCAAGGACGCAGCTCCCCTTGAACAGACCCTTGAGACTCTTTCCCGTTTTACCCGGATATCCGTGGCCCAGTTCCAGGAGAGAATAAGTGCAAACCGAGGGCTGTCAAAATATGCGCCGATCCTTCTTGAAAAGGGCATTACCCGGGATCAGCTTGCCGTTGTAGAGGCCCATAGTTTTGACCTTCCCGGAGTGCTGGTAACGGTTGAACCCCGACGAAACTATATTTACAGCAAGAGCTCGGCACATCTGCTCGGCTATCTGGGCCAGATCAACGGGGATGAGCTGGAAAGCGGAAAATACCCGGGGGTCCGGGGAGGGGACAGCATTGGCCGCTACGGTGCTGAAAAGGTGTTTGAAGACGACCTCAGGGGCAAAAGGGGGGGGCGCCAGGTGGAGGTGGATGCCAGCGGGCGCCTGGTGCGGGTCATCGATACCGTTGACCCGGTTCCCGGGAAAAATATCTTTCTCACCATTGACAACAATCTTCAGCAGATTGCAGAAACCATGCTCCAGGACAAAGCCGGGGCCGTTGTGGCCATGGATCCTTCAAACGGAGACATCCTTGCCATGGCCAGCAGCCCTTCGTTTGACCAGAACGACTTCATCGGCGGTATATCAAGCAAAAAATGGAAAAAACTGCTGGCCGACCCGGACCGACCCATGTCCAACAAGTGTATTCAGGGAGAGTATCCACCCGCTTCAACCTACAAGATCCTCACAGCCATTGCCGGCCTTGAGGAGGGGGTGGTTGATCTCAAGACGCGCAATTATTGTTCGGGCCAGTACCGGTTCGGCAACCGGATTTACCGCTGCTGGAAAAAGTGGGGCCATGGTGAACTTGATCTGCTTGGCGCCATCGAGAAATCCTGCGATATTTATTTCTACAAGGTTGGCGAGGCCCTTGGGGTGGATACACTGGCCCAGTATGCCAACGGATGCGGCCTTGGCAAAGTGACCGGGATTGAGCTTGAACACGAACGTCCCGGCCTGATCCCCACCGCCACATGGAAAAAACGACGGTACGGGGTGCCGTGGCAGCCAGGAGAGACCCTTTCCATTGCCATCGGCCAGGGGTTTGACCTGGTAACCCCCCTTCAGATGGCGGTGTTCACTGCAGCCATCGGTAATGGGGGCACCCTTTACCGGCCCAGGATTTTAAAGGCAGTCAAAACAACGGACAACGAAACCATCGAGGTGAAAAATCCTGAGATCACCGGTGGACTGCCTGCAGGAAAAAAGACCCTGGCCATTGTAAGGAAGGGGCTGCTCGATGTGGTGCAGGGTGAGCGCGGAACGGCCAGGGGGATTCGGATCAGGGGGGTTGAAATAGCCGGAAAAACAGGCACGGCACAGGTGTTCAGCCTTAAAAAAAAAGACCGGGACAGCGATGGACAGCTCGATTACCGGTTAAGGGACCACGCCTGGTTTGTCTGCTACGCCCCTGCCCAAAATCCAGTGATTGCGATTTCAGTCATCATCGAACATGGTGAACACGGTTCAACGGCTGCTGCCCCTGTGGCGGGGGCCATTGTCAGGGCATATCTAGAAGAAAAGGGCATCATTGAGGCGACGACCCAGGCCAGGGAGGATGATCGTGTTTGACAGACGGCTGGTTGAGTGCTTTGACTGGGGGTTGCTGATTCTTACCCTGCTGATTTCAACGGTGGGGCTGGTGGTGCTTTACAGTGCTGTCACCGCAGGAGGGATCACCGAAACCCACGTGTTCTTTAAAAAACAGGTGGTCTGGATGGGTGCAGGATTTGCCATCATGTTTGCCTCGCTTCTGGTGCATTACAAATATCTGGACAAGGGAAGTGTGGCCATCTATGGCGGTTGCGTGGCCCTGCTTGTCATGGTTCTTGTTTTTGGAAAACATGTGGGCGGATCGCGCAGGTGGCTGGCCCTTGGGCCTTTTACCATGCAGCCGTCCGAGCTCATGAAGGTCTCCCTGATCATCATGATCTCGTCTGTTTATTCGGGCACGGTCACGGAGCAAGGGCTGGGCTTTCGGGATCTTGTGAAACCGTTGCTTGTTTTATCCCTTCCGTTTGTTCTCATTGTCAAACAGCCCGACCTTGGCACGGCACTGCTGCTGCTGTTTCTTGTGGCTTGTCTTACCCTGTTCGTAAGGGTCCAAAAACGGGTGTTTCTGACCTGTGCCGTCCTTGGTGCCGCCGCAGTTCCCCTGGTGTGGTTTGTGTTAAAAGACTACCAGAAGGCCAGAATCCTGACGTTTCTGAACCCGGATCGGGACCCCCTTGGGGCGGGTTACCACATTATCCAGTCCAAGATAGCCATTGGCTCAGGCATGATTTTTGGCAAGGGGTTTCTCCATGGCACCCAGAATGCCCTTGATTTTCTGCCCGAGCAGCACACCGATTTCATCCTGTCCGTGCTTGCAGAGGAGTGGGGACTGACAGGGTGCCTGTTTCTGCTGCTCCTCTATTTTTTTCTGCTGGTCTGGGGGCTCAATATCTCCTATTCCTGTCGGAACATGTTTGGATCCATTCTTGCGTTTGGCATCACCATCATGATCTTCTGGCAGATTTTCATCAATGTCGGCATGGTCATGGGGTTAATGCCGGTGGTCGGGGTGCCGCTCCCCTTGATCAGCTATGGGGGCTCTTCGGTGATAACCAATATGGCCGGTATTGGGATTCTGATGAACATCAGCATGCGAAGGTTTGCCTCTTCCTGACATTGGATCTCCTATTTGGATGTTGACAAATAAATATCCTGATGATACTCAATTTGCGATCCGGAAGGTTTATTGTGCGCGTATTTTAATTGCCCGTTTGTAATACCGGGTAATGATGGGATATAGGTAGTTGGTATATTAATTATTAACTGGCGGAGGGAAGTTTATGGTTAGTGTTGATGGATCCCTGTTAATTCAGATCATCAATTTCCTTTTTCTCTTGTTTGTGCTTAACCGCATCCTTTTTAAGCCGATCCGCAAGATTCTCCTGGAAAGAAAGGAGAAGATCCATGGACTGGAGCAGGGGATTGAATCCCTTGAAACCCAGGCCGTTGATCAGGATCAGGCTTACAAGGACGGCCTCAAAGGGGCCAGAACAATAGGCTTGAAAAAGAAAGAAGCCTTTGTTGAGGAAGCATCTCAGGAAGAAAAAGAAATTATTGACAGGATCAACAAAACAGCTCAGGCCAACCTAGCACAGATACGCACGCAGGTGGCCGAAGAGACTGAAAAGGCAAGAGTTGCTCTTGAAGCAGAGGTGGAGCTATTTTCCAAGGCAATTGGTGAAAAGATCCTGGGGAGGGCATGCTGATGAAATTTGCAAGAAGATGGGAGAATAAATGTCCTGCAATTTTTTCCGTTGCGGCAGTTGTACTCCTTGGTTTTGCAGGTGCGGCGCTTGCGTCCTCTGGCGGGGGGCACGAGGCGGCAGCACCCAAGGGGTGGGTCATCACAGACACCTACAAGGTGATGAACTTTGTCGTGCTTGCCGTTGCCCTGTTCTACATTGCTAAAAAACCCGTTAAGGAGTTTTTTTCATCCCGTACAGCGGGCATCAAGGAAGAGCTTGAAACCCTTGAGCAGAAAAAGGCGGAGTCTGAACAAATCCTTGCAGGGTACGCCCAGAAAATAGCGGCCCTTGACCAGGAGGCCGATCAGATCGTTGCCGATTATGTGGCCCAGGGTGAAGCCGCAAAACAGCGTATTCTTGCCGAAGCCGAGGCCCAGGCGGTAAAGCTCGAAGAAATGGCCAAACGCAATATCGAGCAGGAGTTCAAAAACGCAAAAGAGGGACTCCGGCAGGAAATTGTTGAAAAAGCCCTTGCAAAGGCCGAGGTCCTCGTCAAGGAGTCGATCTCAAAAGAGGATCAGGACCGGCTTGTTGACGACTATCTCACAAAGGTGGTGGCATAATGAAAAGTGTATCTGTATCCAGACGTTATGCAACGGCATTGATGCTTATCGGCAAGGAGGACGGCAATACCGATCAGTATCGCAAGGAGCTTGACGACATCGTTCAGTTTTTTGATGCGAATCCCGAGCTTGAACAAACCATTTCAAACCCGCTGTACGATAAAAACGATCGAAAAAATGTTCTGATTGCAGTGCTCGACAAGGGTAAACTCTCCAAGGTAATGAAATCCTTTCTTGTCCTTCTCTTTGCCAAGGCCAGGATCGGTTTTATCCGGGAAGTCTGTGAATTCTATCACTCCCTGGCCGACGAGCTCAAGGGTGTGGTTCATGCCACCCTTGTATCGGCAACAGAGCTCTCTTCGGATGCTGTTGAAAAGATAAGGGCCGGCCTTGCAAAAAGAATCGGCAAAGATATTGTTCTGGATGTTGAGCAGGATCCAACGCTTCTTGGAGGAGTGGTTACCAAGATTGGGGATCTTGTGCTGGACGGCAGCGTTAAAACTCAACTGTTCAATATGCGGGAAACATTAAAAAGGGGTGAGAGTGCCTAATGAAAATTAAAGCTGAAGAAATAAGCCAAATCATAAAAGAGCAGATCAAAGATTTTGACAAAGAAGTCGAGCTGAGCGAGACCGGTGTGGTTTTGAGCGTAGGTGATGGTATTGCCAGGGTTTACGGTCTTGAAAAGGTAAAGGCCATGGAGCTTGTTGAGTTTCCCGGCAATGTTCTTGGTCTTGCCCTGAACCTTGAAGAAGACAACGTGGGTGTGGCCATCCTGGGTGAGGATAGAAATATCAAGGAAGGCGATATTGTTAAGCGTACCGACCGCATTGCATCGGTTCCCGTTGGCGAGGCGGTTCTCGGTCGCGTTGTTTCAACCACTGGCGAGCCCATTGACGGTAAGGGACCCATTGATTCTAAAGAGTTCAAAAACATGGAGCTTGTTGCTCCCGGTGTTATTGCAAGAAAGTCTGTTCACGAGCCCTGCTACACCGGATCCAAGGCCGTTGACGGCATGACCCCGGTTGGAAGGGGCCAGCGTGAGCTCATCATCGGCGACCGTCAGATCGGCAAGACAGCCATCGCAGTTGACGCCATCATTGCCCAGAAAAACACCGATGTGAAATGCATCTATGTTGCCTGCGGCCAGAAAAAATCAACGGTGGCCCAGGTGGTTGCGGCCCTTGAAGAGCACGGTGCCATGGAGTACACAACCGTTGTTGTGGCAAGTGCCAGTGAGCCTGCTGCCATGCAGTACCTGGCTCCGTTTGCAGGATGCGCCATGGGCGAGTACTTCCGCGACAAGGGTGAGCATGCCCTGATCATCTATGATGATCTTTCCAAACAGGCGGCTGCCTATCGTCAGGTATCCCTTCTGCTCAGGCGTCCGCCGGGACGTGAGGCCTTCCCCGGTGATATTTTCTACAACCATTCCAGGCTTCTCGAGCGGTCTGCCAAGCTCAACGATGAGCTGGGCGCAGGATCCCTTACGGCCCTTCCCATCATCGAGACCCAGGAGGGTGACGTTTCCGCCTTTATTCCCACCAACGTTATTTCGATTACCGACGGTCAGATTTACCTTGACAAGTCGCTGTTCTTTGCAGGCGTTCGTCCCGCCATTGACGTTGGACTATCCGTATCCAGGGTGGGTGGCGCGGCCCAGTGCAAGGCCATGAAACAGGTGGCAGGTACCCTGCGCCTTGATCTTGCCCAGTATCGTGAGCTTGAGGCCTTTGCTGCTTTCGGCAGTGATCTTGATGCCGCCACCCAGCGGCAGTTGACCCGTGGTGAACGTCTGGTCGAACTGCTCAAACAGCCCCAGTTCAAACCCCTTGCCATGGAGCGTCAGGTGCTTTCCCTGTATGCCGGAACCAAGGGCTACATTGACAAGTATCCAAAAGATGCCGTAGGCAAATACGAAACCGGGCTTTACGCCTTTGTTGAGGCAAGGTTCCCAGAGGTGTTCTCAGGTCTTGTTGAGAAGCAGGCCATTACAGAAGATCTCGAAGTTACTATCAAAAAAGCGCTTGATGCCTATGACGAGGAGTTCAAGACAACTGTATAGTTAAAGTCGATTCTTGCATGAAATTTCAGGGATTTATTCTATAACATACAGTCAAAAAGGTAGAACTTATGGCAACGTTAAAGGAAGTACAGCTAAAGATCGGCAGTGTTAAAAAGACCCGGCAGATAACCTCTGCCATGAAGATGGTCGCTACTTCCCGTTTGCGTGGTTCCCAGGATAAGATGGACCGATTCAAGCCCTATGCGTCCAAATTTTCAGAAGTGTTGGGAAGTATAGCAGGAAAGGCCGGGGAAGAGGCCAGTCCCCTTCTTGTGCCAAGGGAAGAAACAAAAAAGGTGAATGTGATTCTCTGTACCTCAGACAGGGGACTTTGCGGCGGCTTTAATGTCAACCTCATTGACAAGGCCGATAAATTTATCAAGTCAAAACTCCAGGACAAAGAGGTTACGTTGACCTGCTTTGGGAAAAAAGGCCGGGATTGGGCCAAGAAAACACCCATGGCAATTGACGATCAGTATATTGGAGTTGTTGGCGGAAAATTCGATTTCAGCGTGGCATCCACTTCAGGCCAGAAACTGATCAACCGATTTCTTGAAGGGGATGTTGACGAGGTATATCTTGTATATTCTGAGTTTAAGAGTCTGGCCCGGCAGGAGCCGTTGGTAAAGCAGCTGCTTCCCATTCCCTCACTCGAGGAGATGGAGAAACCCGAAGCGGCGGATGCCAAAGCAGGGGCGGTCTATCTGGCCGAACATATCTGCGAGCCCTCATCGGATGCATTGCTCGGGGAGATGCTTCCCAAGAACATCTTTATTCAGATCTATGATGCGCTTCTACAGACATCAACCAGCGAAAATGCACAGAGAATGAAGGCCATGGAAAATGCCACCAAGGCGTGCAAGGATATGATCGATGAACTGCAGACCATTTTTAACAAGACGCGTCAGGCTGGCATTACAGCTGATCTGATGGATATTGTTGGCGGCGCTGAGGCCCTGAACTGATCGACCGAATCTTTAGACAAAGAATATAAAAAGAGTTTACAGGAGGAATAATGGCTGAAAATATAGGTAAAATAGCGCAGGTCCTTGGTGCTGTTGTTGACGTAAGGTTTGAACCGGGGAAACTGCCCCCCCTTCTCAACGCCCTCACCGTAACCAATACGGTTATCAACGACCAGGAGGACAACCTTGTTATCGAGGTTGCCCAGCACCTGGGTGACAATGTGGTTCGCTGCATTGGCATGGATGTCACCGACGGTCTTCAGCGGGGCATGCTGGTAAAGGATACAGGCTCTCCCATCATGATGCCCGTTGGCGCAGCTTCACTTGGCCGTGTTCTCAACGTTGTTGGCAAGCCCGTTGATGGTCTTGGACCCATCAGCCAGGAAAACATGCTGCCCATCCACAGGCTTGCACCCTCGTTTACAAGCCAGGACACAACGGTCCGGGTTCTTGAGACCGGTGTAAAGGTTGTGGATCTGCTGGTTCCCTTTCCCCGTGGCGGTAAGATGGGTATGTTCGGCGGCGCAGGCGTTGGCAAGACCGTTATCATGATGGAGATGGTTAACAACATCGCCATGCAGCATGGTGGTATCTCCGTATTTGGCGGCGTTGGTGAAAGAACCCGTGAGGGAAATGACCTTTACCATGAGATGAAGGACTCCGGCGTTCTACCCAAATGTTCCCTGGTTTACGGTCAGATGACCGAGCCTCCCGGAGCAAGGGCAAGGGTTGCACTTTCCGCTTTGACCTGTGCCGAGTATTTCCGTGATGTGGAAGGCCAGGATGTGCTTCTCTTTATTGATAACATCTTCCGTTTTACCCAGGCCGGTGCCGAGGTTTCAGCGACCCTGGGCCGTATGCCTTCGGCCGTTGGATACCAGCCCACGCTTGCCGTTGACATGGGTGCCCTCCAGGAGCGGATCACCTCAACGGACAAAGGTTCCATCACGGCGGTTCAGTGCGTTTACGTACCTGCCGATGACTTGACCGACCCGGCCCCTGCCACCACCTTTGCCCATCTGGACGGAACCGTTGTTCTCTCCCGTCAGATTGCAGAGCTGGGCATCTATCCCGCAGTGGATCCCCTGGATTCAACCTCCAGGATTCTGGATGCGGCCTATGTTGGCGAAGAGCATTACAATGTGGCCCGGGTGGTTCAGCAGACTCTTCAGAAGTACAAGGAACTCCAGGATATTATTGCCATTCTGGGTATGGATGAGCTTTCAGATGAGGACAAACTCACGGTTCAGCGCGCCAGAAAACTCCAGCGATTCCTGTCCCAGCCCTTCCACGTGGCAGAGACCTTTACGGGTATGCCCGGTAAGTTTGTCAAGGTAGAGGATACGGTTCGTTCATTCAAGGAGATCATTGAAGGAAAGCATGATGATCTTCCAGAAGGTGCCTTCTACATGGTCGGCTCCATTGAAGAGGCCAGGGAAAAGGCCGCCAAGATGGCTGAGGCTAAATAAACCAGGGGGATACGATGGCTGAGAATATTTTTCTTGAAGTGGTCACCCCGGGGGCATCGGTTGTCAGTGAAGAGGCCCAGATCGTTATGGCGCCAGGCTCAGAGGGTGAATTTGGTGTACTCAGCGGGCATACGACCTTTCTGAGTTCTCTCAAGATTGGCAGTCTGCGCTACAAGGACGCCGCAGGAAAAGAGAGGGTCCTCTTTGTCAACGGTGGGTTTGCCGAGGTGCTGCCTGACAAAGTAACGGTTTTGGCCGAATCTGCTGAACGTCGAAGCCAGATTGAGGTTGAAAGGGTCAGGGCTGCAAAGGCAAGGGCTGAAAAACGTCTTGCCGAGCGTTCTGCCGATATCGATCTTGTCCGGGCTGAGGCTGCCCTGAGACGGGCAATTCACAGATTGTCCGTGATTGAGACAAGATAGTTCATCTGATTTTGATCTGACCTTTGTAGATCGGTTGGATATGATAAATTTAAAGGGGGGTGCATGGGTTATATGCATCCCCCTTTCCTTTAGGTGAAGGGTCAAGGAGGTAAAACGATGGCATTGGGTGAAGAGGTCGGGGTGGTCGTCCTGGCTGCCGGAAAAGGAAGTCGCATGAAGTCGGACCGGGCAAAGGTGCTCCATCTGGTGAACGGGCAGAGCATGATCACCCATGTGGTCGACTGTGCTGTCACGGTTTCAGGTCCCAATGTTGTTGTGGTTGTGGGGCATCAGGCAGAACAGGTTAAAAAAGAGGTGGCTCGGTCATACCGGGTGCAATTTGCCATTCAGCAGGCACTGCTTGGAACCGGTGATGCGGTAAAGGCTGCGCTTCCATATCTTGACAGCAAGGTCAGTCATGTGGTGATTCTCTGTGGTGACGTGCCCCTGATCCGTGCCAGGACCGTTAAACGTTTGGTTGGTTTTCACCTGGAAAACGAAAATCGTTTGTCAGTCCTTGCGGTTAAGGTTGACGATCCCGGGGGATATGGTAGGATGCTTCAGGATGCCCAGGGAAAACTTCTGGCCATCTGTGAAGAGGCGGATGCATCAGTGGAACAACGGAAAATCCGACTGATCAATTCAGGGATTTACTGCATTGAGCGGCGGTTTTTAACCTTGGCGCTGAATCTTTTGAACCCGGATAATGCCCAGAACGAATACTACCTGACGGACCTTGTCAAGATCGGAGCAGCAGAAGGGATTAAAATGGGTGTGCTCACGGCAGATGATTCCAGGGAGGTGCTTGGC
Source organism: uncultured Desulfobacterium sp. (assembly GCA_963675615.2). GTDB lineage: Bacteria > Desulfobacterota > Desulfobacteria > Desulfobacterales > Desulfobacteraceae > Desulforapulum. The sequence goes on along the minus strand of CAXXTD010000004.1, from coordinate 422,225 downwards.
GTCAACACCCTGGTGCAGTTAAAAGAGGTAGACGGGCTGTGTCGGCAACGGGCAGATGTGTGAATTGTCTTGACTTTGTGAAAGGCTATGAATATAAATAAATAAAAGTTTGCGAGGAATGGAAATTGGATAATGAACTATTAGATAATAAGTTTGCCGATATAGACGATAAGGTCGATTTTCTGATCGAACTCTGTCAGACGTTTCAGATGGAAAACACAGAGTTGAAGGGTAAAGTCGAACGTCTTGAAACGGAACTCAATAAGAAGAATGAGACAGAAGAGCGGTATGCTGAGCAACAGGCGGTAATCAGGACAAAAATTGACGGGCTTCTTGAAAAACTCAATAATTTTTCTGATACTCCCTAGGGAGGTTTGAGTAATGGCAGGGGGGCTGTCTGGTAAAGATAAATCCTTGGATGAGATCGTTAAAATTGAACTTTTTGGTTTGGAATTCAAATTCAAGTCAGAAAGTTCGGCGGTTGATTCCAAAGAAGTTGCCGAATATTTAAAGCGTCATGTTGTAAAGGCTGAAGATCAATTTGAATTCAAATCCTCGGATAGAAACAAGCTGGCAATACTGCTGCTTGCTGCCATGAATATATCCAAGGACTTTCAAGAGTTGAAGTTGGAGCATTCGAAACTTGAGACCTATGTTTATCAACGGATGACGTCCCTTATCAAAAAAATAGATGAGGGTATCAAATAAAGCTCTCTGTAAAGGTGTTTAGCGAGTTGTACCCCTGCAGTGTTTGTGATTGTATGATGTCCTTTGTCCTAATGCTACAGAACAGGGTATCCACCCTGACACTGTTGTGCAGGTTCCACTAGAATGGAAAAGCCTTAAGGTGTTACTGGAAGCCCGCTTTTTTGAACCCTTGGTTCAAAGACTTAAGCAACACGGCATCATGTGGGGGTACTTGAACAACCATCCTTCTTGTCCTTGTCTTTCTATCCTTATCCTTCCCTACATCTCGTAAAAATGCAGTCCCGCACCACTCCCATCCCTGCCGCCTTCGGGCAACAGCGGTCAAAGAGTTGGATTGCTGCGCCATCCCCAGGAGAACAACAGTCCATCGGGTGACTGATATTAATATTTAGGAGATTGTTAAATGGAATTTATCGTGGTTCTTTCATCAGCAGCAGGGCTTGCATCGGGATTTGGTGCAGCATACTATCTTACTTTGAAGCGTGCCCGGATAAAGGCCGCAGCCGTTTTGAAAGAGCAGGCACTGATCATTGAAAATGCAGAAAGAAAGGCAGCGACCCTTCTCAAGGAGGCCCAGATCGAAGCTAAGAGCAGGCTTCTTGAGATGAAAAGCGCTTTTGATGTGGAAACAGAAGGAATCCGGGCTGAACTCAAACAGGAAGAAAAGCGGTTGCTCTCCAGGAGCGAGACCATTGATCGGCGCCATGAGAAGTTTGAACGTCGGGAAATGGATCTACAGGCCAAGGAGAATGATCTCAGCCTCAGGATGGAAACCCTTGCCGAAAAGGAAGCCACCTATGCCAGCCTTGTCGAGGAAACCACCCGTGAGCTGGAACGAGTGGCAAGTCTGACGGCGGAGGAGGCAAAGGCCATTCTTTTGAAATCAATGGAGAACGAGGCCAACCATGAAGGTGCAAAGCTTGTGAAGCGTATCATGAGCGAAGCTGCGGAAAATGCCGACAAAGAGGCAAAGAAGATTATTTCCACAGCGATCCAGCGATATGCCGGTGACTTTGTGGCCGAGAGAACCGTTTCCGTGGTCCAGCTTCCAGGCGACGAGATGAAGGGACGGATCATTGGCCGGGAGGGAAGAAACATTCGGGCCCTTGAAGCTGCCACGGGAATTGATCTGATCATTGATGATACGCCCGAAGCGGTTATTCTTTCGGGATTCAACCCTGTTCGCAGGGAGGTGGCCCGAATTGCCCTGACGCGACTTATCTCCGACGGCAGGATTCACCCTGCAAGGATAGAGGATGTTGTGGCAAGGGTTACCGAGGAGGTGGATGTCACGATCAAGGAAGCGGGTGAACAGGCTGCCTTTGATCTGGGTGTTCACGGTGTGGATCCAGAGTTGATCAAGGTGCTTGGTCAGCTCAAGTTCAGAACCAGCTATGCCCAGAATGTTCTCCAACACTCGGTTGAAGTGGCTTTTCTGGCCGGGGTCATGGCGGCTGAACTTGGCCTTAACATCAAGCTTGCCAAGCGCATGGGGCTTTTACACGATATCGGCAAGGCCGTCGACCATGAAGTGGACGGCCCCCACGCGCTGATCGGCGCCAAGCTTGCCAGAAAGTACGGTGAAACCGATACAGTCATCAACGCCATTGCCGCCCACCATGAAGACAAGAGACCCGAAAGTGTCTATGATTACCTTGTCCAGGCTGCAGACGCCCTGTCCGGCGCAAGGCCCGGCGCAAGGAAAGAAACCCTTGAAAATTATGTCAAGCGCCTTGAAGAGCTTGAAAAGGTGGCAAACTCCTTTGAGGGGGTCTCGAACACCTATGCCATCCAGGCGGGTCGCGAGGTTCGGGTAATTGTTGAGAGCGACAAGATTTCAGATGCCAACGCCGGCCTCCTCAGCCGTGATATTGCAGCCAAAATCGAGGAGACCCTGACCTTTCCCGGTCAGATCAAGGTTGTGGTTATCCGTGAGACACGTTCGGTGGAATATACCAATAAATAAGGATCAAATGAATAATATGAGTGTTCTGGATATTTTGAATCAGCGCGGATTTGTTGAGGCAGTCACCCATGGGGATGAGCTGAAGGCCTACCTGGACCAGGAGGGTGCAACCTGTTACATCGGGTTTGATCCGACCGGCCCGAGCCTCCATGTGGGGCATCTGGTGACCATCATGGCCCTTGCCCACATGCAGCAGAACGGCCATCGGCCCATTGCCCTGGTGGGGGGGGGCACCGGTTTGATCGGGGACCCCAGCGGCAAGACTGAGATGCGCAAGGTGATCACCCATGACCAGGTGAACGAAAACAAGCAGAGCATTCGCAGGCAGCTTTCCCGGTTTCTTGATTTTGAAGATGGAAAGGCCCTGCTCCTTGATAATGCCGACTGGCTTACCGGGCTGGAGTATATCTCCTTTTTGAGGGATATCGGCCGTCACTTCAGTGTAAACCGGATGATCAAGGCAGAAAGCTACCGGGTGCGTATAGAATCCGACGAGGGATTGAGCTTTATCGAGTTCAACTATATGCTTCTCCAGGCCTATGACTTCATGATGCTGTCCCAGGCCCATGACTGCCGTTTGCAGATGGGGGGCAGTGACCAGTGGGGCAATATTGTTGCCGGAATTGATCTGGTGCGACGAACCCAGGGCAAGACCGCTTTTGGTATCACCTTTCCCCTGATCACCACAAGCAGCGGCATCAAGATGGGCAAAACCCACAAGGGGGCGGTGTGGCTTGATCCGGAACGAACCCCGCCCTATGATTACTATCAGTTCTGGGTTAATACCGATGATGCGGATGTGGCCAAATTCATGGCGCTTTTTACGTTTCTGCCCATGGCCGAGATCGAACAGGTCAAGGGGATCGAAGGTGCCCAGATGAACGCTGCCAAGGCCATCCTTGCCCATGCTGCCACGGCCATTGCCCATGGTCTGGCGGCGGCCAACGCTGCCTTTGATGCGGCGGCCTCGGTTTTTGGTGCACCGAGCATTCCCGAATCGCTGTGTCCGTCAAGCCCCATTCCCAGAACCGGGGGCGGCAAATCCCCCGCAGACAGCAGTATGCCGTCCTCCAGCGTTGACAAATCGCGTTTAAAAGCAGGGATTGCTGCCGTTGACCTGTTTGTCGAGACAGGGCTGTCAAAATCCAAGGGGGATGCCAGGCGTCTCATCACCCAGGGAGGCGGTTACCTTAATAACGAACGGATAGAGGCCTTTGATATGCTCATCTTTGACCGTGATTTCAAGGATGGAGAGATTCTTCTTAGGGCTGGGAAAAAACGGTATCATAAAATAATTGCATGATCGGTAAAAAAGGGGTTGACAGGGGGGCTTGGTTTTTATATAAACAGTCCCCGTTGCAGTTGTCCATGTGACCAACGCTTTCTTTTCAACGGAAAATAATTTGACCGATCGAAAAAAAAGAGTTGACAAGCTTCGGTTAAGCAGATATAAAGACCGAGTTTGTGCCGCTCGAAGGAGTGGCTGTTTTACCAAAAGCGATTGATCTTTGAAAACTGGTTAGTGACAAAAGAGACGAAGCGTGTCTTTTGGATGCTGTGAAAGCATACAAAAGATATTCAAAGAATTTAACTGGAGAGTTTGATTCTGGCTCAGAATGAACGCTGGCGGCGTGCTTAACACATGCAAGTCGAACGAGAAAGGGATTGCTTGCAGTCCCGAGTAGAGTGGCGCACGGGTGAGTAACACGTGGATAATCTACCTTTGAATCCGGGATAACTGTTCGAAAGAATCGCTAATACCGGATGAAGTCAATTGTTCTTTGGGATAATTGATGAAAGACAGCCTCTTCTTGAAAGCTGTTGTTTGAAGATGAGTCCGCGCACCATTAGTTTGTTGGTGGGGTAACGGCCTACCAAGACGATGATGGTTAGCTGGTCTGAGAGGATGATCAGCCACACTGGAACTGACACACGGTCCAGACTCCTACGGGAGGCAGCAGTGAGGAATTTTGCGCAATGGGGGCAACCCTGACGCAGCAACGCCGCGTGAGTGAAGAAGGCCCTTGGGTCGTAAAACTCTGTCAATGGGGAAGAAGTTATTATGCTTTAATAGGGTGTAGTATTGACGGTACCCATGAAGGAAGCACCGGCTAACTCCGTGCCAGCAGCCGCGGTAATACGGGGGGTGCAAGCGTTATTCGGAATTATTGGGCGTAAAGGGCACGCAGGCGGTCTTGCAGGTCAGATGTGAAAGCCCGGGGCTCAACCCTGGAAGTGCATTTGAAACCATAAGACTTGAGTACGGTAGAGGAAAGGGGAATTCCTGGTGTAGAGGTGAAATTCGTAGATATCAGGAGGAACACCGGTGGCGAAGGCGCCTTTCTGGACCGAAACTGACGCTGAGGTGCGAAGGCGTGGGTAGCGAACAGGATTAGATACCCTGGTAGTCCACGCAGTAAACGTTGTATACTAGGTGTAGCGGGTATTGACCCCTGCTGTGCCGGAGCTAACGCATTAAGTATACCGCCTGGGAAGTACGGTCGCAAGACTAAAACTCAAAGAAATTGACGGGGGCCCGCACAAGCGGTGGAGCATGTGGTTTAATTCGACGCAACGCGCAGAACCTTACCCAGACTTGACATCCTGAGAATCTGTTAGAGATATTAGAGTGCCTTCGGGAACTCAGAGACAGGTGCTGCATGGCTGTCGTCAGCTCGTGTCGTGAGATGTTCGGTTAAGTCCGGCAACGAGCGCAACCCCTATCTTCAGTTGCCAGCGCGTCATGGCGGGAACTCTGAAGAGACTGCCCCGGTTAACGGGGAGGAAGGTGGGGATGACGTCAAGTCCTCATGGCCCTTATGTCTGGGGCTACACACGTGCTACAATGGTATGTACAACGGGCAGCGAACCTGCGAAGGTAAGCCAATCCCTGAAAGCATATCCCAGTCCGGATTGGAGTCTGCAACTCGACTCCATGAAGTTGGAATCGCTAGTAATCGTGGATCAGCATGCCACGGTGAATACGTTCCCGGGCCTTGTACACACCGCCCGTCACACCATGAGAGTTGATTGTACCCGACGTCATTGGGCCAACCCTTCGGGGAGGCAGGTGCCTAAGGTATGGTTGATAATTAGGGTGAAGTCGTAACAAGGTAGCCGTTGGGGAACCAGCGGCTGGATCACCTCCTTTCTAAGGAAAGAAACAAGATACAAGAGATACGTTTTATCTCGTCACTAGCCGGTTTTGAGGGATTAATTCTTTTGGGCCTGTAGCTCAGTTGGTTAGAGCGCACGCCTGATAAGCGTGAGGTCGGTGGTTCGAATCCACCCAGGCCCACCATAGTGGGGGATTAGCTCAGCTGGGAGAGCGCCTGCCTTGCACGCAGGAGGTCAGCGGTTCGATCCCGCTATCCTCCACCACCATTGATTCTTTATGTTCTTTGACAATCTGTTGAAAGTTAAAAAGAAACAACACGACCCATGGGAATGGTCGCGTTCAGACATCGTCTGAACAAGGGATTCCGATGGTGTTGTATCGTATAACACTTCAGAAGTGAAGGCATCCGGATAGAATCCGGAGGTTGAAGACTTCTGAGACGTTGTATCTGTATATTTGCATTAAAGCGTTTAAACTTAATTTGTGGTTTTATAGTGGCTAAGCTATAAAGGGCAAACGGTGGATGCCTTGGTGCCGGGAGGCGATGAAAGACGTGGAAAGCTGCGATAAGCTTCGGGGAGTTGCTTAACAAACTTTGATCCGGAGATTTCTGAATGGGGAAACCTGTCACGGTCAATGCTGTGACATGTTCAGGTGAATACATAGCCTGATCAGGCCAACGGGGAGAACTGAAACATCTTAGTACCCCCAGGAAGAGAAAGTAAAAACGATTTCCCCAGTAGCGGCGAGCGAACGGGAAACAGCCCAAACCTGCCATGTGTGATAGCCCGAAGGCGTTGCATGTCAGGGGTCGCGGGATCTGAATTGTACCGGTTTCGGACGGTGCGGAGAGTTACAAAGGTGATGTGTAGTCGAACGGACTGGAAAGTCCGGCCATAGCAGGTGACAGCCCTGTAGACGAAATGGATCACCCTCTTTTTTCAGACACCCAAGTACTGCGGAACACGAGAAATTCTGTGGGAATTTGTGAGGACCATCTCATAAGGCTAAATACTACCCGGCAACCGATAGTGAACCAGTACCGTGAGGGAAAGGTGAAAAGTACCCCTGTGAGGGGAGTGAAACAGTACCTGAAACCGTTTGCCTACAAGCAGTGGGTGCTCTGGCATTGGCCAGAGTGACCGCGTGCCTTTTGCATAATGAGTCAGCGAGTTATTTAACGCAGCAAGGTTAAGCCGTGAGGTGTAGCCGCAGGGAAACCGAGTCTTAACAGGGCGTCAAGTTGCGTTGAGTAGACCCGAAACCAGGTGATCTAGCCATGGCCAGGTTGAAGCGCGAGTAAAATCGCGTGGAGGACCGAACCCATATAGGTTAAAAACTATTGGGATGAGCTGTGGTTAGGGGTGAAAGGCCAAACAAACCTGGAAATAGCTGGTTCTCTCCGAAATATATTTAGGTATAGCCTCACATGTTTCTCATCGGGGGTAGAGCACTGGATGGGCTAGGGGTCTCACCAGATTACCAAACCTAACCAAACTCCGAATACCGATGAAGTCAAGTGTGGGAGTCAGCCCGCGGGAGCTAAGTTCCGCGGACGAGAGGGAAACAACCCAGACCGCCAGCTAAGGTCCCTAAGTTTATGTTAAGTGGGGAAGGATGTGGAAATGCCCAGACAATCAGGAGGTTGGCTTAGAAGCAGCCATCCTTTAAAGAAAGCGTAATAGCTCACTGATCGAGTGGTTCTGCGCCGAAAATGTAACGGGGCTCAAACATAGCACCGAAGCTGCGGATAGAAATTTATTTTCTATGGTAGGAGAGCGTTGTGTAAGTATAGAAGCGCCACTGTAAGGTGGTGTGGAGTTTACACAAGAGACCATGCTGACATGAGTAGCGATAAAGGGGGTGAGAAACCCCCTCGCCGATAGCCTAAGGATTCCTGAGTAAAGCTAATCTTCTCAGGGTTAGTCGATCCCTAAGCCGAGGCCGAAAGGCGTAGGCGATGGAAAACAGGTTAATATTCCTGTACCACCGAGTTATCGTTTGAGAGAAGGGGGGACGCAGGAGGGCAGGTCATCCGTCTGCTGGAATAGGCGGTTCAAGCTGGTAGGCTGATCGAGCAGGTAAATCCGTTCGATCTTAAGGCCGAGAAGCGATGAGGAGGGACCTGGTCCCATAAACTGACTGCACCCATGCTGCCAAGAAAAGCCTCTATCGAGATAACAGGTGATCGTACCAAAACCGACACAGGTAGGCAGGGAGAGTATCCCGAGGCGCTTGAGAGAACCCTGGTTAAGGAACTCGGCAAAATGATACCGTAACTTCGGGATAAGGTATGCCCCCATTGGTTAGAAGACTTGCTTTTCAAAGCCATCGGGGGTCGCAGAGAAACGGCGGTAGCGACTGTTTACTAAAAACATAGGACTCTGCAAAGTCGCAAGACGAGGTATAGGGTCTGACGCCTGCCCGGTGCCGGAAGGTTAAGGGGATTTGTTAGCGCAAGCGAAGCTTTGAACCGAAGCCCCGGTAAACGGCGGCCGTAACTATAACGGTCCTAAGGTAGCGAAATTCCTTGTCGGGTAAGTTCCGACCTGCACGAATGGCGTAACGACTTCCGCACTGTCTCAACCAGGGACTCAGCGAAATTGGAATGGCGGTGAAGATACCGTCTACCCGCGAAAAGACGGAAAGACCCCGGCACCTTTACTACAGCTTGACATTGGATTTTGGTACATGATGTGCAGGATAGGTGGGAGACTTTGAAGCAGGTACGCCAGTGCTTGTGGAGTCACCCTTGAAATACCACCCTTCATGTACTATGGTTCTAACAAAGGTCCCTTACCGGGATTTTGGACAGTGTCTGGCGGGTAGTTTGACTGGGGCGGTCGCCTCCCAAAGAGTAACGGAGGCGCGCGAAGGTTCCCTCAGGCTGATTGGAAACCAGCCATAGAGTGTAAAGGCATAAGGGAGCTTGACTGCGAGAGAGACATTTCGAGCAGGTAGGAAACTAGGTCTTAGTGATCCGGCGGTTCTGTATGGAAGGGCCGTCGCTCAACGGATAAAAGGTACGCCGGGGATAACAGGCTTATCGCCCCCAAGAGTTCACATCGACGGGGCGGTTTGGCACCTCGATGTCGGCTCATCACATCCTGGGGCTGGAGCAGGTCCCAAGGGTTTGGCTGTTCGCCAATTAAAGTGGTACGTGAGCTGGGTTTAAAACGTCGTGAGACAGTTTGGTCCCTATCTTTCGTGGGCGTAGGATATTTGAGGAGATCTGTTCCTAGTACGAGAGGACCGGAATGGACGAACCAATGGTGTTCCTGTTGTCGTGCCAACGGCACTGCAGGGTAGCTAAGTTCGGAACGGATAACCGCTGAAAGCATCTAAGCGGGAAGCCAACTTCAAGATGAGATATCCCATCACGCAAGTGACTGAAGACCCCTTGGAGACTACAAGGTTGATAGGCCGGGTGTGTAAGCACAGTAATGTGTTCAGCTAACCGGTACTAACAGGTCGTGGGGCTTAGCCACTAACCTCAAACCCTTTTAGGTTTGAACGCTTTAATGCAGATATACGGATGACACTTTCAGCAGATTCAATATATTGCCAAGTTTAATCCGGTGGCAATGGCGGAGATGCCACACCCGTTCCCATCCCGAACACGGCAGTTAAGATCTCCAGCGCCGATGGTACTGCAGGGGAGGCCCTGTGGGAGAGTAGGACGCCGCCGGGTTATCTTTATAAAGCCCCGATCATCTTAAACGATGTTCGGGGCTTTTTTTGTTTGGAAAGAGGCTTCTGCCTTTTTGGGGTTTCCTCCGTGGATGACTGCTGTGCCTTGTCTGTGTCAGCTGGCATGGACAGGGCAACCAGGCGCCCGGTCAAGTATGCTCTTCTTAATCTGGTGCGGCACCAAACCAAACTCCCACCAGACCCAAAATGCGATACTTGGTTACAGTTTAAAGCCCCGGACTGTTAATAATAGTCCGCCCTTTCAAACCCGGCATTGGAGAAGAAAAATGATACCATAAGCGCTTGCCAATATTATAAATTAATCTTTTGGTTTGCAAACTTCAAGTTTTGGTGTATCATTTTAATAAATGATACACATAGGAGGCAAAATGAGAACCAATATTGCAATTAATGATGATTTAATGGAGCAAGCGCTGAGTCTAACTCAATACAAGACTAAAAAGGCAGTGGTTGAAGAAAGTTTAAAACTTCTTGTGAGACTGAAAAAGCAAGAAAAAATAAAATCATTACGGGGTAAACTAAATTGGGATGGCGACCTTGAGAAAATGAGGTTGGACGAATGATTCTCGTCGATTCTTCCGTTTGGATAGCGTATTTTAACGGAGATTCTACCTGGCAAGCTGATTTACTAGATGGATTGTTAAGCAATGAGCCGATCCTGACGGGCGATCTAATCCTTACAGAAGTTTTGCAAGGATTTCGATCTGACAACGATTTCAAAAAAGCCAGGAGATTTATGAGTAATTTGTATTTTAGAGATATGGTTGGATATGATAGAGCGGTCAAGGCTGCACATAATTATAGAACTCTTAGAAAAAAAGGGGTAACGGTAAGAAAAACAATTGATGTCATTATTGGGACATATTGTATTGAAACAGAGACCTTACTTTTGCATAATGACCGTGATTTTGATCCGATGGAAAAATATCTTGGTCTAAACGTTGTCCATCCAAACTATTCTCTTTAATCATTTCTCCAACTCGTTATTAAATTCGATTATCCGGAAGAAAAACTGTTGACTATGTCTATAAGTATCCACCTTGGCATTTCCATTTTACACTGAGCATTGATAACGTGAAGTCCGCGCTTTTTAATATGAAAAAAAGTACCCAAGACTTTTCCTGTCAGTTCACACTCACACTGGGTTCTGTATGGAAGGGCCGTCGCTTAACGGATAAAAGGTACGCCGGGGATAACAGGCTTATCCCCCCCCAAGAGTTCACATCGACGGGGCGGTTTGGCACCTCGATGTCGGCTCATCACATCCTGGGGCTGGAGCAGGTCCCAAGGGTTTGGTTGTTCGCCAATTAAAGTGGTACGTGAGCTGGGTTTACCTGATTTTATTAAAGGGGCCGTGGGACAGTTTGGTCCCTATCTTTCGTGGGCGTAGGCCCGATTATATGATTTGGTTGAGGAGATCTGTTCCTAGTACGAGAGGGCCGGAATGGACGAACCAATGGTGTTCCTGTTGTCGTGTCAACGGCACTGCAGGGTAGCTAAGTTCGGAACGGATAACCGCTGAAAGCATCATCGCTAAAAGCCAACTTCAAGATGAGATATCCCATCACGCAAGTGACTGAAGACCCCTTGGAGACTACAAGGTTGATAGGCCGGGTGTGTAAGCACAGTAATGTGTTCAGCTAACCGGTACTAACAGGTCGTGGGGCTTAGCCACTAACCTCAAACCCTTTTAGGTTTGAACGCTTTAATGCGGATATACAGAAAATACTTTCGGTAGATTAGGGCCAGATTTGAAATCTGTCCCGTATATTGCCAAGTTTAATCCGGTGGCAATGGCGGAGATGCCACACCCGTTCCCATCCCAAACACGGCAGTTAAGATCTCCAGCGCCGATGGTACTTCAGGGGAGGCCCTGTGGGAGAGTCGGACGCCGGCGGGTTATCTTTATCGAGCCCTGATCATACGTTTGCGTATGTTCAGGGCTTTTCTATTTGGGCACGGGCGTTGGCCTGTTGACATTTTCTAAATGTGTCATTGATATCAAACCATTCCCATCCAATTTTATGAATCTTCTTAATCCCTTTTATAGCGACCCATCAGACGGTTCATTCCGATAAGATGTGGCTCTATTTTTTCCAGAAGCTGCCACAGGTTCAGTCCCGGTTCCAGATCCACGGCCTTGTCAAGGGCCAATATCCAGAAGTAATAATTGTGCAGTCCGTGGCCGTTGGGTGGCATGGGACCGTTGTAGCCGTTTTTTCCAAAATCGGTAATGCCATTGGTATACAAGGTGTTTCCTTCCTTCAGATGCGTTACATCCCCCGGAATGTTGTACAGCACCCAGTGAACAAAGCCATAGGTGCCTCTGGCGGATACCAGGGGGGCATCCGGGTCGTGACAAATAACGGCAAAGGACTTTGTCCCCTCCGGCGGGTTTTTCCATGACAGGGCCGGTGAGACATCTTTGCCTTCTCCGGTAAACCTGGACGGTATCAATGTGTCTTGTTCAAATGCGTCACTTTTTAACTGCATTTCTGTCAGTGCAAAACCCATGATGGTTTCTCCTTTCTTTGTTGATTAATCGTGGTGATGACCGGCATTCAGTACCCTACAGGTTAACGCCCGTTTGATTGCCCAGGGTGTGAACACCCCAACGTTTCTAATCCGATGCGCAAGATACGGGCGTGGGTTGAATTACACCCGCCATGGGCGAGAATTTATGGGGTAAAGGTTTCCTGTACGTGAGTCCTGTTAACTTGGTTATCGTTAGCACAAGCATTCGTCGAAAACAAGGGTTGAACGGAGGGGAATTGTTGTTTCGCGGCGATCACCCGGTGAAGAGCGGTGTTTGCTTCAAATTTAAGATTGACTAATGTGAGCTTCTGAATTAAAATTTTCGGCGCTTCAGCATATCCTGGCAATTTAATAGGGGAGTAATATCCGTGAATGTTGAGACAGAGGACCATAAACTTACAATCAGAAATATAAACATTGCTGATTATGATGAGATTCAACCCATAATGCAGCAGGCCTATTCCGGTATGGGGGGATCCTGGACCAAGCAAGAGATCGTGAGACTTCTTGACATCTTTCCAGATGGCCAGATCTGTGTTGAAGATAAGGGGCGCGTTATTGGTGCAGCCCTGGCCCTCATCGTCGACTATTCTAATATCGAAGACTACCATTCCTATGAAGATATTGTCGATAATGGACTGTTCAGTGCAAATGATAGTGAGGGTGATTATCTGTATGGCATAGACGTTTTTATTCACAGGGATTATAGGGGGCTTCGGTTGGGAAGAAGGCTCTATGACGCCAGAAAGGAGCTTTGTGAAAAATTAAACCTGAAAGGGATTATTGTCGGTGGCAGAATCCCGGGGTATTCCAAGTACGCCCATGACCTCAGTCCGGACCAGTACATTGATAAAGTACGAAAAAGAGAGATTATTGATCAGGTATTAACTTTTCAACTCTCGAATGATTTCCATCCTAAACGTGCAATAAAAAATTACATCCCCGATGATGTTCGTTCAAAAAGTTATGCCGTTCTTCTGGAATGGAACAATATCTATTATGAAAGCAAGAAGAAAATGATCTGGGGCAGAAAATCCAATGCCCGAATCGCTGCAGTGCAGTGGCAAATGCGGCAATTTAAAAGTACGGAAGATATTTTACAGCAGATCGAGTTTTTTGTTGACACGGTATCCGGCTATAAAGCCGATTTGTTGCTTTTCCCGGAAATGTTTAATGCCCCGATCCTGGCCAATTATGACCAGCAAAACCCTGCCCAGGCAATGCGCCTGCTTGCTGAATTTACGGATGAGTTGCGGGATGCCATGTTGCAGATGGCAATGAAATACAATATTAATATCGTGACTGGAAGTTTACCAAAATATGAAGATGGAAAACTATTTAACGTTGCGTTTCTTTGCCGTCGCGATGGGACGTGGGACGTGCAATACAAACTTCATATAACGCCCGACGAGGCTGAATCGTGGGGGTTCCAGGGCGGGAATAAATTGAAGGTGTTTGATACCGATATCGGAAAAATCGGTGTGCTGATCTGTTTCGATATCGAATTTCCAGAACTTGCGCGCTTGCTTGCAGACAAAGGAATAAAAATTTTACTGGTACCGTTCTGGACAGATACAAAAAATGCTTACCTGAGGGTGAGGCGCTGTGCCCAGGCAAGAGCCATAGAGAATGAGTGCTATGTGGTTATCACCGGCAGTGTAGGCAATTTGCCCAAAGTGGAGAACATGGATATTCAATATTCACAATCAGCGATTTTCACGCCATCCGATTTTGCTTTTCCCCATGATGCCGTTGCTGCTGAGGCTACGCCTAATACCGAAATGACCCTGCTGGCAGATCTTGACCTGGATCTTTTAAAAGAGATACGCAAACATGGAAGTGTTCGAAATCTTGAAAGCCGGAGACTGGATCTGTATGCGTTGAAAGATTTATCAGTCAATTAGGACCGCGGATGAAATAATTGAACAGAAATAGCGTAGGATTTGGGTCCAGATACAAGGCGCATCAAAGGTTGAATACGCGACGTATTTGGCCCATGCTGCAACGCAGTAGATGGGTCAAAAGACAGGTGATGTCGTTCAAGTTATAAAATTTGCGGTCCTTAGGTTATGCATGAAGCGCCCACTGAAATATTCTCAGTGGAAGAAGAGGGGACGCTTTCTGAGAATTATGAAACCGAAAAAAGGGTAGGGAAGACAAGATATGTTGTTTCTTATAGACGAAAATACCGGTAAAGTGTCTCTTTCCCTTGTAAGAGATGGCTGTGAACAAAACTATGAATGCACTTTTTCAGCTTGTCCGAACCCGGTCTGCATATGCCAGACCATTGACATTGATCTGACCTTCCTGCCGGATCAGGCCAGTGGGGATCTGCCCATTCCCTGCCGCAGTGTGGGAATCGATCTGGACGTGAGAAAAACCTACACGCCACCCGGAAAAGAGCTGTCGCCTGCGGAAAAGGTATTGGGGGACCTGCTTTTGTCCCAGCTGGGGGATGACGATTTTAAGTTCTTGGAAATGGAGCATTATGTCTATAAAAACAGGATCACCGAAGCGGCGGATATCAATGAGATAGAGGGCTATTTCGACTACGAGCAAGTTGAACGGGACGGGTTGATGTATGCTTATAATGGTGTTTTGCCCTATGGTGACCAGTTCATGGTCAAAGTAAGGGGAGATAACTACTTTATTGCGGACCAGTTCTGCCTGCTGCCCAGATGTAAATGCAGCGATGCAACTCTGGATCTTATACCGGCCGGGGAAGATATGATGACAGCTGATCCCTGGTGTTCATTTCGGTTGACCTATGCAAAAAAAAAGTGGACCGGTATGGAAGAATTCCCTCCCCCCATACCCCTGGACGAGATTCGATCTGCCATTGAGCAACAGTATCCGGACTTTTACAAACAGCTGAGGGTGCGCCATGAAAAATTGAAAAAAATTTATTTGATCAACCGCAAGAAAAAATACTTGCCGCCACCGCCTGTCAACGTGCTGAAGACCGGCAGAAACGATCCCTGCCCCTGCGGCAGCGGGAAAAAATATAAAAAATGCTGTTTAAAAGCCACCCCACCGGTTGAACTTCCAGACAGCCGGCTGGACATTTCCAGCCTTCCTTTTCCTGGAAAATTTAAATTATGACGTTTTTCAAATGATAAATCCCGAAAATTGAGGATGTCATCTATCGTGGGCGCGCAAAGGTCCTCCA
Source organism: uncultured Desulfobacterium sp. (assembly GCA_963675615.2). GTDB lineage: Bacteria > Desulfobacterota > Desulfobacteria > Desulfobacterales > Desulfobacteraceae > Desulforapulum. The sequence continues at coordinate 407,018 of CAXXTD010000004.1, read as the reverse complement.
GGCTGAAAGGCACCCCAAGGATAATCGGATTTTTTAAACGCGCCCTGGTCGTCTTTTTGACGGTCAGGGCGCTTTGCGCTGGTAAAGGCGGTTTCTTTGTCCTTGACTTAAATTTCGTCGGCATGTAATTTTAGTCGATCGTTTGAATTTAGTCGAGCGCTTAAAACGCTGTACGCAGTCAAGGAGATCAAATGGCAACCTATTCCGCCGGGGAAAAGACCCGGGAACTCCTGGTCGCAGCCGCAGGCGAGCTTGCTGCAACACATGGATTCTCCAATGTTTCCACCCGGGCCATCGCCGAGCGATCCGGCCAGAACATCGGCTGTATCCATTATCACTTTAAATCCAAACACAAACTTTTTGAGGCTGTGCTCCGGGCGGCGACCCGGGAGATGCGGGAATCGCCCTGCTCTGGAACCCTTGCCCCGTTTGAGAAGGATCTGAATCAGCCCGAGGTTCAGTCCCGGGCCATCCGGGCCATTGTCAAAAGGGCCATTGCCATCACCTTTAATCCGGATAAACCCTGGTGGCACAGCCGGGTCCTTTATCAGATGATCCACACCCGGGACAGCATGATGAATCCGGTATCCGACGAGGTTCTGGTGCCGGACCTTGAATGCCTCGGACAGTTGTTCCGGAAGATTCAGCCGGATCTTGACGATGACACCGTCTTTCTCCACACCATGCTCATCAATGCCCCCATTATTTTCCACGCCCATAATGTTGAAAGTGTTCTCAGTTTTTTAAAGAAAAAAAAGTACAGCAACCGTTATTTAAAGCAGATGGAAGACATGATCGTGCGCCAGACCCGGTTGCTGCTGGGCCTGCCCGAACCTGCCCTTGATTCATGTTTTCCTTGCCCACGGACGGATCATTAACAAGGAAAACGACAAATGAAAAACAGACGATTGGTTGTGGTAACGATGGCAATATCCATGGTGTCAAGCCTGTTCCTTGCATCACTCTGTCTTGCCCTGGATGGCCCAACAGGACCGGAAACCTTGGATCCCGCAGAGGCCCGGGGGGTGGTGCTCGAAAGGGTCGCCATGACCCCTGTCACCACGGGCAGGCGGTATCCTGGAACAGTCAAGGCTTCCAGAACCGCAAAGCTTGCCTTCAGGGTGGCAGGCCCTTTGGCCCGGGTGAACGTTAAACCCGGGGATGCCGTTAAACAAGGTCAGGTTCTCATGCAGATCGATCCCCAGGATTACGCGGACAAGATCAGGGTGCTTGAGGCCCAGAAGGCGGGGGTTGTCTCCCAGCTGGACACGGCCAACCTTGATTTTGAAAGGATTGAAACCCTTTTCAACAAAAAGGTGATTCCCGAGGTGGATTATGACCATGCAAAAAACAGCGTACGCAACCTTGCCTCGTCCGTGGCAGCCATTGATGCCCAGCTTTTGATTGCCCGGCATCAGCTGGCCTATACCTCACTCCGGGCACCCTATGACGCCATCATTACGGCCCAGCTGATTGAAAATTATGAAATGGTCCAGCCGGGCAGGGTGGTTGTGGGGCTCCACGCCATTGATCCCCTGGAGATTGAAATCAAGGTGCCGGAAAATGAGATCATCAGCCATGGGCCCAGGCGGGGGGCAGCGGCCCTTGCGTCGTTTCCGGCCAGGCCTGACCGTCATTTCCAGGTTCTTCTTTCAGAATGGAACACCGATGCCGACCCCATCACCCGCACCTATGCCATGGTCTTTACCCTGGCCGCTCCCAAAGATTTCATGGTGCTGCCGGGCATGACGGCCCAGGTGGTCTGGTCCGCTCCCCTGGGGGAAGATTTGTTGGTCACCATACCGGCAAAGGCCCTTGTCACAGACAGCAGCGGGGAATCGTCCGTGTGGGTCTATGAAGACGCATCGTCCACGGCCCGGAAGAAAAAAGTTGAGGTGGGCGGCTTGAACGGCGCCTCTCGTATCATAATCAAAAAGGGGCTTACCATTGGAGAGCGCATCGTTGTTGAGGGGAGTGATTTTATCCGTTCAAATATGAAACTTACGGACATTTCCACCAAAGGAAACCTCGAATGAACCCGGCCCGATTTGCCCTGAACCGACGAACATTCATGCTGATTTTGACCCTCCTTTTGATCGGGGGAGGGATCCTTGCCTTTGAACACCTTGGAAGGCTTGAAGATCCCACCTTTACTATCAAAACAGCCCTTGTGATTACCCCCTATCCGGGCGCCACGCCCCTGGAGGTGGAAGAGGAGATCACTGAAAAGGTTGAAGCGGCCATCAAATCCATGGGGCAGGTCAAGGAGATCTATTCGACCTCCCAGGAGGGGTTTTCCTTTGTCTATGTGGAGATGAAGGATGCATTCAACAAACGGGAACTGCCCCAGATCTGGGATGAACTCAGAAGAAAGGTGGCCGATATCCAGGCAACCCTGCCGCCCGGGGCTGGGCCGTCCCAGGTTAACGATGATTTCGGTGATGTCTACGGGGTCTTTTTTGCCTTGACCGGCGACGATTATACCCCGGCCCAGCTCAAGGACCAGGCCGAATACCTGAAAAAAGAACTCCTTCTGTGCAGGGACGTGGCAAAAATTGATTTCTGGGGAATCCAGCAGCAGGTGCTTTATATTGAGTTTGAACCCAGCAAACTTGCCGGCCTTGGCATCTCTCCGGATATGATTTACCAGACCCTTCATCTCCAGAACGTTGTGGCATCCAGCGGCAAGGTTGATGTCAATACCGAATACATGCGTATCTCTCCCACGGGCGAGTTTCAGAGTGAAACCATGATTGCAGATCTTTTGATCGGCGGGGCCGGTTCAATGGTTCGGCTTGGGGATATTGCCACCATCAAAAGGGGGTACTGGGAACCGTCCAGGAACATGATGCGCTACAACGGTCACCCCTGCATCGGCATCGGGATTTCCACCGTGGATGGCGGAAATGTCATCACCATGGGCGATTCGGTGCAGAAAAAACTCCACGAGCTTGAGGCCCGGCAGCCGCCGGGCATGAACCTCAAGACCATCTACTACCAGAGCCGGGTGGTGACCCGGTCGGTGAATGCCTTTCTTGTCAACCTTGGAGAGGCGGTGGTCATTGTGGTGGTGCTGCTCATGCTCTTCATGGGGTGGCAGAGCGGCATGCTCATCGGCATTATTCTTTTGTTGACCATCCTGGGAACCTGCATGGGGATGCTGCCCATGGGGATCGATCTTCAGAAAATCTCCCTGGGGGCCCTGATCCTTGCCCTGGGCATGCTGGTTGACAACGCAATTGTGGTAGCCGATGGCATACTTGTCCGGGTAACCCGGGGCGACAGCAGGGAAAGCGCCGCCATCCAGGTGGTCAAAGAAAACCAGTGGCCCCTTCTGGGAGCCACCTTTGTGGCCATTCTGGCATTTGCCGCCATCGGGTATGCCCCGGGAAATGTCGGGGAGTTCTGCCGCTCCCTGTTCCAGGTCATGGCCATTTCACTGCTGCTGAGCTGGCTTTTTGCCGTTACCATTACCCCGTTGTTCTGCGTGTGGTTTCTCAAGACACCGGAGTCACACAAGGTAAAAGACCCCCATGGTTCACGGATGTTTCGCATTTACCGGCGCATGCTCCATCTGGCGCTGGAGTGGCGCTATCTGACACTGGTGGTTGTCTCTTTGCTGATGTTTCTGTCGATCATGGGGTTTCGTTCCATTCCTTCTGCCTTTTTTCCCGACTCCACCCAGCGCTATTTCTACGTCAACTACTGGAAGTCCCAGGGAACCCACATCAGCCACACGGCTGAAGACCTGGCAAAAATTGAACGGTCTGTCCGGCAGATGGACGGGGTGAAAAACATCACCACCTTTGCAGGCGAAGGGGCCCTCCGGTTTCTTCTGTCCTACGATTACCAGATTCCCAATCCAAGCTACGGCCAGCTCCTGGTGGAGGTTGACGACCATAACCGGATCAACGGCCTTGTCAAGCAGGTCAACGCTTATCTGTCAGCTACTTTTCCCGATGCCGAGCCCTACGCCCGAAAAATTGCGTCCGGGCCGCCCATCACCTTCCAGGTGGAGGCAAGATTCCGGGGACCTGAGATCCAGGTCCTCCAGGGTCTTGCCGATCAGGCCAGAAAAATCATGGCCCAGACCCCGAACACCCGGGACGTAAGAACCGACTGGCGGCAGCAGGTAAGGGTGATACGACCCGAGTTCTCCCAGAGCCAGGCCCGCAGCGCCGGGGTGACACGGAGCGAGTTTTCCCAGGCGTTGAAGTGGCAGTTCACAGGCGTTGTGGCCGGGCTTTACCGGGAGGGGGACGAACTGATCCCCATCATTACCCGGCCGCCGGAAAAACAACGCCATTCCGTAGGTGATCTTGACAATGTTCAGATCTACAGCCATGCAAACCGTTTGTTCGTTCCCATCAATCAGGTCATGACCGGGGTGAGGACGGTCTGGGAATGGCCCCTGATAAACCACCGGGATCAGCAACGGGCTGTGACGGTCCAGTGCAACCCCGCCAGGGGGCTTGCCGCTCCCCTTCGCCTTGCCATGGCCGAAAAGATCGAGGCCCTTGAGCTTCCGCCGGGTTACAGCCTTGAGTGGGCCGGCGAATTTGAAGCGTCAAACGATGCCAGGGACCCCCTGGGCAGGATATTTCCCCTTTGCGTGCTTGGAATGTTTGTCATTGTGGTGGGTCTGTTCAATTCCGTGCGCACGCCCCTGGTCATATTTTTGACCGTGCCCCTTTCTGTCATGGGGATTGCAGCCGGACTGTTGCTCATGCACCTTGCCTTTGGCTTCATGGCCATCCTCGGTTTTCTGGGGCTCAGCGGCATGCTGATCAAGAACGCCATTGTCCTGATCGAACAGGTGGAGATTTTTCTCAAGGAGGGGTATCCGCCCTACAAGGCCATCCTTGACAGCTCGGTCAGCCGCATGCGGCCCGTGATCATGGCATCTGGAACCACCATCCTGGGCATGCTGCCCCTGGTGTTTGATCCCATGTTCGCCACCATGGCCGTCACCATCATGGGCGGTCTTTTTGTGGCAACGTTTTTAACCCTGATTGTTGTTCCGCTGCTCTATTGTCTATTTTACCGGATTAAGTCAGAGAAGCGTTATCTATGAGGAATTTATCCATGAAATTTGTGCCCCTTGTTTGCCTTGCACTGGTTTGTATCTGCTCGACGGTATCTGCCGGGGCAGATCTGCCCGAGATTCCCCAGGGAGCGTTGACCCTGGACCAGGCGTTTAAAATGGCCGTTGACCAAAATCCAGACATCCTTGGGGCAAAGGCAAGGATCGATGCTGCCCGGGCCGTGGTCCGACAGGCCCGGTCTGCCTATCTTCCCACCGTCTCTTTAACGGGCAATGTCAAGGCCATTGATGCAACGGTCCAGCCGGACTGGATGCCCACATACCGTCTGGACGAGGCCTATAACGAAACCGGGGTCGGTCTTGGCCTGACCTGGCTGATCTTTGACGGGTTTGCCCGAAAGGCCAACGCCCTTGCCGCTAATTACGGTGTTGAACAGCGCAAACAGATGCTGGCAGAGACACGGCGGCTGCTGCTCAGGGCCGTTGCAACGGCCTTTTACCAGGCCCAGCTTGCCGTTGAAGGCATGGTGGTGGCAAGGGAGAACCAGACGTTCAATCAGATCCTGGAACGGGATGCCCGAATCCGATGGGAGGTGGGGACCGTTCCCGAGGCTGAGATGCTCAACTTCTCAGTAAAGGCCCTCCAGGCAGAGAGCGATTTTCTGACGGCACAGCGGGATTTCAAGGTCGTTAAAACAGCCCTGGCCCAGCTCATGGCCCTGCCAGGGGCCGTCCTGCCCCGGAATCTTTATCCCGTTCGGATATCCAAGGGCCAGCAACATTCCCCCGGCAGTTTTGACGCCGATTATCAGTTTGCCCTGGACCATCGACCGGATCTGAAGGCACTGGACCAGGGGATGCTGGCCCTGGACCAGCGCCTCAGGGCCCAGAAGGGTGCATATTCCCCCACCGTTGCCCTTGTCACCGGAGCAGACTACCTCTTCCAGGATGACATTACCGTCACAGACCAGGAGGAACACGACACCTATGTGGGTATTTTCGCCTCCTGGGATCTGTATACTGGTGGCCGCACAAGGGGTAAAATCGATGAGGTCGCCGCCCGGATCCGCGCCCTGGATCACCAGCGCCAGGGCCTGCTGCTGTCCATCTCTTCGGCAATACACCAGAGCCGGGATCGGGCAGACACGGCCTTTGAGACCTATGAACGCCAGAAGAAAACCCTTGAATTAACCCGGCGGATAAGGGATCATGTGGAGACTGCCTACCGGGCCGGAACCCTTCCCCTGACCCGGCTCAACCAGGCCCAGACCGACCTTGTCCGGGCCTCGGGCGCCGTGGCCTTTACCTGGATTGATTACCGGATCGCCCTTGTCAACCTGATGGCCGAAACCGGCAGGATCAACAACCTGGAACCCTAGGCCGAAAAGGAGAACAATGAAATACATCGGTGCCCACGTGAGTGCCGCTGGCGGTGTTGAAAATGCCCCGAAAAATGCAGGCCTCATCGGGGCAACCGCCTTTGCCCTGTTCACCAAGAACCAGCGCCAGTGGAAGGCAAAACCCCTGACGGAAAAGAGTATCCTGGAATTCAAGGCAGCCTGCCAGACCCTTGGCTATGGGCCGGGGCAGATCCTTGCCCATGACAGCTACCTGATCAACCTGGGCCATCCCGACCGGGAGAGTCTTGAAAAATCAAGGACCGCCTTTGTGGACGAGATGGAGCGGTGCCAGCAGCTGGGCATTGCCCTGCTCAACTTCCATCCGGGAAGTCACCTGGGCCGCATGGACACAGACCACTGTCTTGCCACCATTGCCGCGTCCATCAACCTTGCCCTAGAACGGACCGCAGGTGTAACAGCGGTCATCGAAAATACGGCCGGCCAGGGAACCAACCTTGGGTTTGATTTTTCCCAGATCCGGGAGATCATCGACCAGGTTGAGGACAAGACCCGGATCGGGGTGTGCATTGACACCTGCCACAGCTTTTCAGCAGGGTATGACCTCAAGGATGAAGCGGGGTTTCACCAGACCTTTGAGACCTTTGACCGGGTGATCGGATTTGACTATCTCAAGGGGATGCACCTCAACGATTCAAAAAAAGCCCTGGGGTCACGGGTGGACCGCCACGCCAGCCTGGGCCAGGGAACCCTTGGCATGGTCCCGTTTGAACGAATCATGGTCGATCCCCGGTTTGACAATATCCCCCTGATCCTTGAAACCCCGGATCCCTCCCTGTGGGCAAGCGAAATTCAGCAACTCAGGGCTTTTTTATAATCGACATGGCCGGAGCATGAAACTTGAATCTTCGACAGCAGAGGCGACCGGGGGGAGGTTTTGCCCGTAGCGGATTAAACGGCAGCGGTCAGCATGGACGCTGAAGGAGCTGCCGTTTCCCTCGGAGCAGTCCAGGACGGGCTGCGAGAATGAGCGGAGGGCAATACCTTCCTCCGGTTGCCGGAATGATACGAGTTTCATATAAAAACTCTGCACGATTAACTTGTAACTCCCTTGAAAAAAAGGACAAAACAATCCATGACCGAAACCATTGATTTAGCCTCTTCCTTTAAATTGCCCTGCGGGGCAGTCATCCCCAACCGGTTTTTGAAATCGGCCATGAGCGAGCAGCTTGGAAACAAGCGTCACGATCCTGTGCCCGGCCTTGCCCGGGTTTATGAACGCTGGGCCAAAGGCGGCGTGGGCCTGAACGTGTCGGGCAATATCATGATCGACCGGACCGCCCTGGGCGAGCCGAAAAATGTGGTGCTGGACCATCAGAGTGACCTTGCCGCCTTTCGCACCTGGACACGGGCCGCCACAACCGGCGGTGCACATTTCTGGGCCCAGCTGAATCACCCGGGCAAGCAGATTCCCTCGTATCTGTCCAGGGAACCGGTGGCCCCGTCGGCCGTTCCCCTGGGTCGGGGGCTTGAAAAGGTGTTCAACATCCCCCGGGCCCTTGACGAATCTGGGATTCTGGCGATCATCCAGCGGTTTGCCACTGGGGCAGCCCTGGCCAAGGAGACCGGCTTTACCGGGGTGCAGATCCACGGGGCCCACGGCTACCTTGTCAGTCAGTTTCTTTCCCCCCGCCACAACCAGCGGGAAGATCAATGGGGCGGCTGCCTTGAAAATCGCATGCGTTTTGTTCTGGAGATCTACAGGGCCATACGCCAACAGGTGGGGGGTGACTTTCCCGTGGGCATTAAACTGAACTCTGCCGATTTCATGAAGGACGGTTTTTCCGAAACCGACTCCATGGCCGTGGTGGATCAGCTCTCCCGGGCGGGCATGGATCTCATCGAAATTTCAGGCGGCACCTATGAAAATCCTTCCATGATGGGGTCTTTAAAAGGTAGGGTCAAGGAGAGCACCCAGAAACGGGAGGCGTATTTTATTGACTATGCCGAAAAGGTGCGCAGGGCGGCAACCGCGCCCCTGGCCGTGACCGGTGGTTTCAGAACCACCCAGGGGATGCAGGCAGCCCTTGATTCCGGGGCCACGGATTTTGTGGGCCTTGCCCGGCCCCTTGCCCTTGTGCCTGATTTGCCACTCAGGGTCCTGGCGGACAGAAATTACGCCCTTGATCTGGCCACACCGACCACCGGCATCAAAACCCTGGACAGGACCCTGGGCATCGGCCTAGTCTGGTTTGAACAGCAGATCCACCGTATGGCCCGGGGCAGGGCGCCCAAAAAGGACCTTTCAGCCTGGCGGACCGTGTGGATGCAGCTGACCGGCATGGGGGTGACATCGTTTAGAAAACGCCGGGCCTGAGCGTTTACGGAGGAAAAGGATGGCTGACAAAACAGCGCTTGTAGGGCGCCTCGATCAGATCAACGGCAAGGGGTACAAGGCTTACCAGATCCTCAAGGGCAATTACCGGTTTGACGGATTTGATCTGTTCATTGATCACGTTCAGACAGACCCCTATGCCAATCCCAGCAGAATGCGGGTTCGGGTGGACCGGTCCGCAGCCGGGTTCGGGCCCGGCCTGACATCAAACAAAAGCCGGAACATTGCCCTTTGTGACTTTCTGACCCGAAGCTTTTATGCCTGCTGCCGGAAAAATGCCGCCCAGGGCAGGGGCACGGGCAAGAGCGGCCTGATCACCATTGACCGACCCGGTCAGGAGATCCTTGAGCACTCAGCCATGGTGGTGACCCCCGAGCATGTTGAGGCAAGGTTCTTCATGGGCCTTCCGGCGGCTGACCGCAGGATCGCCGGAGACCAAGCAGCGGTCATGTTTGTCCGGCTGCTGCCCGACATTGTTGCCGGATCGCTTTTCATGGACACTACTGATCCTGCCAGGGTTCGCCGCCATGTTGCGACGGCAGAGGACGCTGATTTTTTGAGGTCCAGGCTTGGGGCCCTGGGCCTTGTCGCCTTTGTGGCAAACGGTTCGCTGCTGCCCCGGGCCAGTGGCGTTGACGACGCTCCCCTGAACCACGGTTCCGTTGTCCGGTTTACCTCCCCCCCTAGGTTTGAGGTGAGGGTGGATCTTCCCAATCGGAAAGGGGTCGTGGGCCTTGGCATTCCAAGGGGGGTGACCTTGATCGTGGGGGGCGGGTTCCACGGAAAATCCACCCTGTTAAAGGCCCTGGCCCTGGGCGTTTATAATCATGTTCCAGGAGATGGCCGGGAGCGGGTGGTGACCGTGGGAGACGCCGTGAAAATCCGGGCCGCAGAGGGCCGAAACATCGAGAAAACCGATATTTCCGCATTTATCAACCACCTGCCCCAGGGGAAATCAACCACGACCTTTTCCACGGCCAATGCCAGCGGCAGCACCTCCCAGGCTGCGGCCATCTGCGAGGCCCTGGAGGCAGGGACTTCTGCTTTGCTCCTTGACGAGGACACCTGTGCGACAAATTTCATGGTCCGGGATATGCTGATGCAGCGCCTTGTGGCAAAAGAGAACGAGCCCATCACCCCTTTTATTGACAGGGTCGAGGCCCTTTACCGGGAGAGGGGTGTGTCCACGGTACTTGTGACGGGCGGTTCAGGCGACTACCTCGGCGTTGCCGACCATGTCATCCAGATGAAGGATTTTACCTGCCAGGATGTCACGGCCAGGGCCAGGGGCATTTTTGAACGCCACAGGTCATTGAGGGAAAATGAGGCCAGGGGCAAACTGCCTGACCCGGGGAGGAGAATCCCCCTGGGCACAAGCATCAACCCCCTTACCGCATCGGGAAGGAAACGGATCAGGACCCGGGGCCGGCGGGCTATTCTTCTGGGCGATGACCTGGTGGATCTGGGGGACCTCGAACAAATTGTTCATCCTTCCCAGACCCGGGCCCTTGCCTGGGCCCTTGTCCATGCCGGAAGCTGCATGGACGCAAAAACCAGCCTCAACCAGGTGATAACGGCAGTTGACAAGGTTCTTGAACACGAAGGGCTGGACATGCTCATACCCTTTCTGGCCGGTGACCTTGCAAGGTTTCGACCCCTTGAACTCGCCGCTGCCATCAACCGCATGAGGAGACTCAGGATTAAACACGAACCATTGAAAGGTAGACACTATCCATGACATCAGACATTAAAAAGATCATCATACCCAGGGAAAAGGCGGTTTTCTGGATGGACAAAAACGGGGTATGGCACAACGAGCACGGCCGGTTTGAACATCCAAAACTGATCGCCTATTTTAATGCCGCCATCCGCAGGGACGACCTCGGCTACCATGTGTACCAGCTCACGGACGAGTTTGAAGAAAAGGTCTATTTTTTCCATGAAGACACGGCGCTGTTTGTGGTGGATGTCACGGTGTCAGACCCGGTTTGCCTGGTGCTGAACAATCAAACCAAGCTGACTCTCTGCCCGGAACAGCTCTACACCGCCAACGACGCCCTTTACCTTGAAACCGGAGAGCACACCATTAAATTTACGGACCGGGCCCTTGTAAAACTGTCAAAGATGATGACGGATCAGGAGGGGCGGCTTTTCCTGACCCTGAACGGTAACGTCTGGCCCATTGTTGAAAAGGCGGGTTCCCAGGGTGAAAAGGGTGATTCATAACATGAAGCAAACCCGTAATCACCGGCATGGCCGAAACAGGTCATTTTTATTTGTGGTGGTCCTGGCAAAATGTATTATAACTATCCATTAATTTGAAGAAAAGTGATAGGGTGTGCCGAGTTCTGATACAGTTGCCAAACGGATATGCGTTCATTATAAAAGGAAATTGATGTCTGAAATATCATTTGGGATTCGAAGTAAACTTATTGTTATCTTTGTGTTTATCAAAGTTGTGCCCCTTGTTGCTCTGGCCTGGTTCTCCTGGAATGTCATTTCGGAGCTGGCCGATACCCTTGGTACCCAGACCGGCAAAATGACGGAAGAAAGCCACAACCTCGTCGGCGGAATTGCCGATATCGCCACAAGCAATTCCATTGATGCGCTGGATGAGCGTTCACGGGAAGCCATTGAGCGTTTAAGCACGGATACCGCCCGTCAGGTGGCTGACTTTTTATATGGCCGGGATAGGGATATCAGACTGGCCGCCCAGGTGGAACCGAATAAAAAGATATATCAGCGTTTCCTTTCCGAACGTATCCGTGGGGTTGTCCTGGATGACGGGAACTGGAAAATGGATGCGGACAAGAAAAAATGGATACCGGCTGACCCCAAATCCCAAAATAACCAGCGGGTGACTGCACGAAGCCAAGAAAATCGAAAAAATTTTCATTACCGCCCGCCGGAGCCGGAAGCTATAGTCCAGGAGCGCCCATTGTATCTGGAGATGACCTATGTTGATTTGGCGGGCATGGAACAATTCAAGGTCACCACATCTGATCTTTTGCCGGACCAGCTGCTGGATGTATCGAAAAGGGAAAATACGTTCTGCAAGGCAGAAACCTATTTTGCTGCTCTAGGCAAACTCAAACCGGGAGACATCTATGTTTCCGAGGTGATCGGACCCTACGTCAAAGGATCTCTCATCGGCGGGCCCTATAGTGAAGGTCGTGCTGAAAAAGCCGGGATTCCTTTCAGACCGGAAACCTCGGGCTATGCCGGCAGGGAAAATCCATTGGGAATCCGGTTCCGCGGATTGATCCGGTGGGCTACGCCGGTGGTGGGAGACGACGGACAAATCAAGGGCTACGTGACCCTGGCCCTTGATCATACCCATATCATGGAATTTACGGATCATATAGTGCCGACGGATGCTCGATACTGTGTCACCTCCGATGCCGGCAGCGGCAATTACGCCTTTATGTGGGATTTCAAGGGGCGGAATATCTCCCACCCCCGGGATTATTTCATCGTCGGTTATGATCCGGATACCGGCAAACCGGCTGTCCCATGGCTTGAATCTTCTCTTTACCCCAGATGGCTTGAATTGAAGGGCTCCATGGCGGAATTCGAAAAAGCGGTGCCCTGGTTTGATGGGCAGTCTTTGAAAAAGAAGCCATCACGGGAGTTGACGCGTCAGGGCTTTGTCGGTCTGGATGGTCGTTTCCTCAATTTTGCCCCCCAGTGTACGGGATGGCATACCTTGACCGAGTACGGGGGATCGGGCTCATTTGTCATTTTCTGGAGCAATCTCTGGAAGCTGACAACGGCTGCGGCTATTCCCTACCATACCGGTATTTACGGGGAACACCCTCGAGGCTTTGGGTTTATTACCATTGGTGCCAATGTGGATGAATTCCATAAGCCTGCCATGGAAACCGCAGAAAAGATCGCCTCTGTCAAAGAAGATTTCGAAAAAAATCTTCATGGGCAGGAAGTCCGCAACCAGGCATATATCCGGGCCAGCCTGAATAATACATCCATTAAAATGACCGTGTACACCCTGGTCATGATTTTGTTGGTCATATTCATTGCGTTCTGGATGGCCGCGGCCCTCACCGGAAAAATCACCCAGATGATTCGCGGCATTAGATTTTTCCAGAATGGGGATCGAACATTTCGTTTGCAGCAAAGCTCCAATGATGAAATCGGTCAATTGACCTCCTCTTTCAATCAAATGGCAGATAATATCCAGCAGTACATTGAAGAAGTCGAGTCTGCCAAAACCACTGCTGAAGAGGCCAAGACCCTTTTGGAGATGGAGGTGAGCGAACGGCGGACGGCACAGGAAGCACTTTCCCGTCACCGGGATCACCTGGAAGAAATGGTGGAAGAAAGAACCTCGGAACTGGAAAAAGAGATCCGGGAGCGGAAGCGGGCGGAAGAAGAATTGATACACTCTGAAAAAATGGTTGCGTTAGGGCAGCTCATTGCCGGCATTGCCCATGAGATCAACACCCCCATGGGTGCGATCAAATCCAGCGGCGGCAATATTTCAGACGCCATGGGCAAGGTTATCGTTGACCTGCCTGTGTTGCTGAGAAGACTTGATCAAAACAGTCTTCTGCTTTTTTATGCGCTTTTGCAACGGTCACAACACGCATGTCCTCTGCTGACCAGTCGTGAAGAGCGTAAGCTGATACGGTCAATCACCGACAGTCTTGACGGAGTCGGCATAAACAACAGCCGGCAGATGGCTTTTTTCCTTGTGCAATTAAACGTTCATGAACAATGGGAACCGTTTCTGCCACTGCTGCAGCACGATGAATCCGTATTCATTTTTGAAACTGCCCATGGACTTCACACCATCACCAGCAATTCCCGAAACATCAACCAGGCTGTCGATCGAATCAGTAAAATCATTTATGCGCTCAAATCCTATATCCGAAAAAGTGATTCCAAAGAAAAAACACCAACGGATATTGTTGAAGGTATTGAAACGGTGCTGACGATTTACCACAGTCAGATTAAACTGAATACGGAACTGATCAGGGAGTTTGAATCGGTTCCCCTTATTATGGGGTATCCGGATGAATTAAATCAGGTATGGACCAATCTTGTACACAATGCCCTCCAGGCCATGGACTATAAAGGTGAATTGAAAATCAATGTTAAAACCCAGAATGACCATGTCGTTGTTTCCATCACGGATACCGGCTGTGGTATTCCCGAGGAACATCGCGAAAAAATTTTTGAACCTTTTTTTACAACCAAGGAACGGGGGGAAGGCAGTGGTCTGGGGCTTGATATCATCAACAAGATTGTTAAAAATCATGGTGGGTGGATTAATCTGAACAGTGAGGTGGGAAAAGGCACGACGTTTAAGGTCTTTCTGCCCCAGAATGAGGATGTGTCATGACTGAAATAATCAACGGTCTTTTGTTATGCGTGGATGATGAACAGATTGTATTGCATTCTCTGCGGGATCAGCTTTACAAGGTATATGGCAGCAAATACCTCATCGAAATCGCTGAGAGTGCTGAAGAAGGACTGGAAATATTGGAAGAATTTTCTTCAGATGGTTTCATCCCTTTGATCATTATTTCAGATTGGCTGATGCCTGGCATGAAAGGGGATGATTTTCTGATCGAAGCGCACCGCCGTTTCCCTTATATCAGCATGGTGATGTTGTCCGGGCAGGCAGACGAGGCCGCCGTTCAAAGGGCCAAGGATAAGGCGGATATCTTTGAATTCATAAAAAAACCTTGGGATGCCGAAAAGTTGATTCAGTCCATTGATGAAGGTCTTGAATGTTTTACTCGTAGCTATACAAAAATGCAGTAGTTGCTGGCTGGAAAGCAAAAAATGACTAAAAAGCCCCTTGTACAAGTTGCCGTGTTATGTGTGGATGATGAACCGGTTGTCACAGAAAGTCTTCGTACTCTGTTTTCCCAAACACTGAAGGATGTCGAAATTATTGAAATTGCCCACAGTGCCGAAGAAGCCATGGAAGTCATAGACGAATTTATTGAAGATGAAATTGATCTGCAGGTTGTAATTTCGGATTATATTATGCCGGGAACTAAAGGTGATAAACTGCTGGTTGATATCCACCAAAAATTTCCCAAAGCAAAAAAAATAATGCTGACGGGTCAAAGCGACATCAGTGGCATTAAAAATGCCATTAACAAGGCCCACCTGTATCGTTTCCTGGAAAAACCATGGAGTAATGACGACATGCTTTTGACAATCCGGGGGGCCATCACCGCCTATCAACAGGAAACGCTCCTTGAACAGCAGAATCGCGAACTTATTCAACTGAACCTGTGCCTTGAACAAAAAGTGATGGAGCGCACCCGGGAACTGGAGGCAAAAAACCAGGAACTTGCTCGAATTGCGATCATTGATCAACTGACAGGAATTTTCAACCGGAGAAAACTCGACGAGGTATTGTCCGGAGAATTAACGCGCTCCAGACGATATGGCAACTCATTTGGACTGGTCATGGTTGATATTGACCATTTTAAAGATGTCAATGACACCCATGGTCACCAGATCGGTGATCTGGTCCTGCAGTTTTTTGCCGATCAGTTGAAACGAGGTGTTCGGGATGTTGATGTCCTAGGTCGATGGGGCGGCGAGGAATTTTTGATTATATGTCCTGAAACTGAAAAGGAGGGCATGCTTTCCCTGGTGGAAAATTTGAGGACAGCCGTGCAAAGCAGTGCGGTTCCCGAAGTCGGGCAAAAAACAGCCAGTTTCGGTGTTACCATCTATGAGAAAGATGATACCCAGGAAATCCTTGTCGGTAAAGTTGATAAAGCATTATACCTGGCAAAAGAAAAAGGGCGCAACCGGGTTGAATATATGGTTGGCCAAAAAGATACAATATTTACGGGCTGACGATTGTACCTCTCCCCCTCGTATTGGTCCAAACGATTCCAGGCAGAATCGGGAACATTCAGGTAAACAACACCATTTACGGTACCGTCATTATCCTGCACAACGGCTGGATAAAGTTCTCGTTAAGGGAACAAGGTTCCACTAATTTTCGCTAAGTGTAAAGCTGTTCCAAAGTTGTTCTCGGTTTTTAAAAAACCGCCCCTTGCGGTCCGGTGCAGTGTTCGGCGATTTTTGCCGATTAATGTGGATACAAGGCAGGGTTCTGATTGTCCTGCCTTGTTGTTTTAACAAGTGGGATTTTTCCATGCTATTGATTTATAAGAAACTCCCACCGAAGTATCATCAGTGGGGCGTTTCAAATTTCGTTGTGGCCAGCGCAGATATCATGCTCCGGCCATGCCGGTTATTTGATAACCTGATTTCCTAAATATCAGGATATCAAACCAATGAACCAAATTATTCCACGTATGATGTTTTAAGTTCTATTTTCCTCCTTATTGCGATAGAATTAACATAAATATGGGAAGTCAATTAAAATTTCATCCCAATCCAAAATTAATGGATCCGGCTCGTGAAGTTTTGCGATATCATCAGAAAGGAAAAATTATGCCCACTTAATGCTCTGTTGTAACAGGATCGCTGTAATCAAAATTATGAGAATAGAGACTGTAAAGTCCTTTGGGGTGTAGATGAAGAAACGAACTCGTTTGGCCCATCTCCTGAAAGGAGCGGGATTGAGCTCCGGCCTTGCTCAAAACAGGCGTTTCATGGGATGGGGGACTTTATTTCTGGCGGTTTTTGCGACCCTTTTCATGGTGCGCCTGGGCCTGTTCAAGGCCAGGCCTCCGGGGGGGGCTGATTTTGGCGTTGAGGGCGTGTCAACAATCGCTGTCGGGGAAACCTATATGGCCATTTTCCAGAATGGGCGGCACATCGGCTTTTCCCACCGAATTCTGGATAAGACGGACGATGGATACCGGATCCATGAACGGACCGCCATGAAGGTCAACACCATGGGCATGGTCCAGGATGTTGACCTTCGCATGGACGGTGAGGCAGCGCCTGATTTGTCTGTTCGATCCTTTGACTTTGAGGTCATTTCCGGCAGGTTTCAATTCAAGGTGACAGGTACCGTTGACGGCCTGCTCCTTGGGGTGACCACCCAGGCCAACAACCAGGCGCCATCTTCCCTGACAGGGGTACGGCTGACCCGAAAACCCTACCTCAGCGCTCTGATTGCCCCTGCCATGGCAGGGACTGGCCATTCAGATGGAATCAACGATTCAGATGTTATTGACGTTTCAGAGGGGATCGAAGGTTCCGATAAGATCAATGGTTCCGGTAAAATGGATGGTTCAACGGACAGGGTCTTTTCCGTGTTCGACCCGGTTACCATGGGTGAAATGGCGGTAAAGGTGAGGGTAATGGGCGAAGAGATCATGGCGGTCATGGGCCGGGAAACGGTTGTCAAAAAGCTCTCCATCCAGGCCAAGGGCATGACCCAGTACGCCTTTGTGGATGCCACGGGCCGGGTGGTAAAAGAAGAGGGACTCCTTGGCATCACCCTTGTTGCCGCCACACGGGCTGAGGCCATTGAAGGGGTTGTTCCAGGCGATGACCTCACCCTTGTTGCCTCGGTTAAACCTGTCTGGAACATTGAAAATCAGGGGGATGCTTTGGGTCATGATAAGCGTGTCCCATCCCGGAACGAACGCCTGAAAACCCTTTCAAATATGACTGTTGTGATTTCCGGCATTGATCTTCAGGCCTTTGACCTTGACGGGGGACGCCAGTCCCTGGACAACAACCGGCTCACCATCACACGGGAGCGGCCTGGGTCCGGAAAATCAGGGGAAGTGTCCGCCTTGATTATCGACCCTGAACCCTTTGATCCTGAATCCTTTCTTGCTGCTGACCCCTTGATTCAATCGGATCATCCTGATATTGTCACCCTTGCCCGCCGGATTGCCGGCAACCAGGACGATTCCATTGGAAAAATCCGGGCCGTGTTGACCTGGATGGACAAGCACATTGAAAAGCGGCCGGTGGTGTCACTGCCCAACGCCCTTTCTACCCTGAATGCCCGCATGGGCGACTGCAACGAGCATGCGGTTTTGTTTGCCGCCCTCTGCCGCAGTCTTGGCATTCCAACACGCATCGAGGCGGGCCTGGTTTTTTTGAACGACAGGTTCTACTACCATGCCTGGAACGGCGTGTTCCTGGACAACTGGACAAGCGTTGATGCCCTTTTTAACCAGTTTCCCGCCGATGTCACCCATATCAGACTGAGCATGGGCAAGGGTGGGGAAGGGTTTGATCTCATGGGCGTTATCGGCAGGATTAAAATTGAAATTGTGGGGGCCAAACCATGATCGAACTGGACCGGGTGACCAAAAAATACAACAGGCTTGTTGCCGTGGATCAATTGAGCCTTTCCCTTTACCCGGGAGAAATTTTCGGTTTTATCGGGCCCAACGGTGCCGGTAAGACCACCACCATCCAGATGATTGCCGGATTGACCGCTCCCACCGCAGGCAAGGTGACGGTGTGCGGCATTGACATGGAAAAACATCCCCAGCTTGCAAAACAGAAGATCGGATTCATCCCTGACAGGCCCTATCTCTACGAGAGGTTAACGGCCATGGAGTTCCTGAAATTCACGGCTGACCTGTTTGCCATGGACCCCCTGGGGTTTGAAAAAAAGGCTCTGGACCTTTTGGAGATGTTTTCCCTTGGGCGCTGGGCCGACGAGATGATCGAGGCCTTTTCCCACGGCATGAAGCAGCGGCTGATCATGGCCGCAGCCCTGATCCATGACCCTGAACTCCTTGTGGTGGATGAACCCATGGTGGGCCTTGATCCCCTGGCCATCAATCTGGTCAAGGGGCTTTTACGACAATTTGCCGCCGACCGTAAAACCGTTTTCATGTCCACCCACACCCTGTCCATAGCAGGCGAACTCTGCGACAGGGTGGGCGTTATCAACAAGGGACGGCTTCTGGCCCTTGGAACGGTCGATGAACTCAAGACCCTGACCCAATCCGACCATGCCGATCTTGAGGAGCTGTTCATGATCCTGACTGAAAATGGAGGGGGCAGGGAAGCAAACCCTTCCGGGGAAAGAAATCATGGAAACATCTGACTTCCTTCCCAATGGCAGGTCGCCCGGGAATGCGATATTGACCCTGATGCGGCCACGGATTCTGTCGTTTAAAAACAGCATGCGCCAGGGCCGGGGGCTTAAAAACCGGTTGAGCCGGCTCTTTCTCTGGTCCATGGGGATCATATTCTGGCTCGCCATCTTCTGGGTCTCCCACCGGGTCCTGGTCTATTTTTCCAGCATTGAAGAGCTTGGCAGGATCCTTGCCTTTAAACTCATGGCCCTTGTCTTTGTCACCTTTTTTTCCCTGCTGATTTTTTCCGGTATTCTTGTGGTTCTGTCAAAGCTCTATCTGTCAAAAGACCTGCTCCTTGTGCTTGCCATGCCTGTTCCCGGGTACAAGATCTTTGCGGCAAGGTGGCTTGAGTGCCTGGTGGACAGCTCCTGGATGGTGATCGTCTTTGCCGTTCCCCTGTTTGCCGCCTATGGCATGATCTTTGACGGTTCATGGTTTTATTATCTGACCCTTGGGATGGTGCTTGTTCTGTTGTCCACAGGGGCGTGCACCATCAGTGCCATTGCCATGATGGCGGCCGTTGTGGTGCTTCCGGCAAACAGGATCCGGACGATTTTTGTGTTTGTGGGGCTTGCGCTCTTTATCGGGCTCTATGTGGGGGTGAGGGTGATTCGGCCAGAACGACTGGTGGATCCCGAGGTGTTCACCTCCACCCTTGTTTATCTCCAGGCCATGCAGACCGCTCCGCTGCCGTTTCTGCCAAGCACCTGGGCCTATGATGCCCTGGTGGCGGCCCTGACCGGCCAGCGGCTGACAGCTTTATTCCACCTGGGGCTTTTGGCAAGTTTTTCCGCAGCCATGGGCGTTGTCATGCTCTTTGTTGCGGACCTTATCTATTTTAAGGGGGTATCCCGGGCCCAGAGCGCACCGGCCCGGTTGTTTCGACAACGGCGGCTCGAATTTTTCGGGCTGGGGTTTCTGCCCCTGCCCGTGGCCGCCCTTGTGTTTAAGGAGATCAAGAGCTTTTTCCGGGATCAGACCCAGTGGTCCCAGCTTTTTCTGATCTTTGCCCTGATCGGGATCTATGTGTACAACTTCAAGGTGCTGCCCCTGGAGCGGTCTCCCATGGGAACCGTGTTTCTGGGCAATGCACTTGCCTTCTTAAACATGGGGCTTGCCCTGTTTGTCCTGACGGCCATTGCAGGTCGGTTTGTCTTTCCCTGCGTGAGCATGGAGGGGGAGGCGTTCTGGATCATCCGAACCAGCCCCGTCACCCTGGGGCAGTTTTTGTGGGTCAAGCATGTTATTTACCTTGTGCCGCTCTTTGTGCTCACCCTGGTGCTCATTGTTGCCACCAACCTTCTTCTCCGGGTGGACGTTTTCATGATGGTCCTCTCCCTTGTCAATGTCTGCCTCATGGTGCCGGGGGTGGTCAGCCTTGGCGTGGGGTGCGGGGCGATCTTTGCCGATTTTAAATCGGAAAACCCGGCCCAGACCCTCTCCAGCCAGGGCGGGTTATTGTTCATGGTGTTTTCAGTTCTCTTTATCGGTGCCGTGATCATGATCGAGGCAGGCCCTGTGTATGCCATTTTCAAGGCTGAATTCCATGGAAGGCCCCTGGGCGTTGGAACCATTGTCTGGAGCATTGTCTCGTTTGTCCTGGCAGGGGGGCTGTGTGCAACCGCCGTGGTGCTGCCCATGCGCCTTGGTAAAAAACATCTTGAACAAAGGCTTTGCGTATGACGACGCCCCAGCCGTTGAAAAAACGTATATCTCCCTTTGCCATTCCAGACGTCCGGCGCTTTATTGCCTTCCGGGTGCTGTTCAACTCACGGTTTTACTACCCCGTGTTTACCATCCTTTTCCTTGATTTCGGGCTGAGCGTGGCCGAATTTTCCATTTTAAATGCCGTGTGGGCCGCCACCATCGTTCTGCTGGAGGTGCCATCGGGAGCCCTTGCCGACGTGATCGGGCGAAAACGCCTGCTGGTATTTGCCTCGGCTGTGATGGTGGTTGAGGTGGGCATCATCAGCTTTATGCCGCTCCTGTCCCCCCGGGTGACCTTTATCGTTTTCCTGTTCAACCGCATCCTGAGCGGGTTTGCCGAAGCCGCAGCCAGCGGGGCCGATGAGGCCCTTGCCTATGATGCATTAACGACCCGGGGCAATCCCGGGGAGTGGGGCAGGGTCCTGGATTACATGACCCGGTTCAAGGCCGTGGGATTTATCGTTGCCATGACCCTGGGGGCCGCGGTTTATGATCCCCGCCTTGTTCAACGTTTCTGTGATTTTGCGGGGTTCGATCGGGTCGTCTCCCAGTCCGTCACCATGCGGTTTCCCCTTTATCTCACCTTTGTTCTGGCCCTTGCCTGCCTGGGGGTGACCCTGGGCATGACCAATGATTCTGCTGCTGATCAGACCCGGGAAGCATCGGACAATAACCCGGGGGGCAAGGGGATCTCTGTTTCTGGCATCCAGTCGCTGGTGCAGGCCTTCAGGATCACCCTGGAAGGGGGAAGATGGATCGTCGGCACCTGGTTTGTGCTCTGGGTGATGCTTTTTGGTATGCTCTTTGACGGTGTGATCCGCATGACTATTACCCTGTCCAGCCAGTATTACCGTTTGGTGAATATTCCTGAATCGCTCTTTGGCATTCTCGGTTCAACCGTTGCCATACTCGGGATCTTTATCCCACGGCTGGCCTTAAAGATAGCCGAAAACCGGCCGCCAAGGGATGCCCTTGCTTTGACGGCCTTTCTGGCCCTTGTGGGGCTCTGGACCATGAATTTTTTCTGGTCCTACCTGGGCATTATCCCGGCCCTTATCACATCCAGCGCCATGTACTTTAACGGATTCTTTATAAGTTACTACCTGAACCGGGAGACCGCTTCAAAGAACAGAGCCACGGTCCTGAGTTTCAAGGGGCTGATTTACAATGTCTCCTATGGGGTGTTGGGGGTGGCGTATGCCCTGGTTCTAAAGACCCGTCGCGCGGCCCTTGAATCTGTTTCCATGGGGGTGGAAACTCCGGGAGGTATGGAAAATCAGGTGTTCATGGACGTGTTTGTCTGTTTTCCCCTGGTGTTCATGGCTGGGTTGACGGTCATGGTTCTTTTCTCTTTTCTGACCTTTAAAAAAAACCCTTCTTAAAACGATCCTCTTCTCAATCCTTTTCTTTCACGACGATTCCTTGACATAAATCATACCGTTTAGTATGTTTTTTTGAAATTATACGGGCCATGGAATTGTTGGTGGGAATTGGGAATAAAGGTAAACCGCCCATGAAAAAAATAGAGTTAAAGAAAAAGTTAAAGTTAAACAGCATCGTTAAAGCCGCACAGGCGTTGTTTCAATCCAATGGCTTCATCGGTACCAGTATGGATAAAATTGCCGACAGGGCCGGTGTCACCAAACAAACGGTATACCGGTATTTTGATTCTAAAGAGGCCCTTTTCAAGGCGGCTCTGGACCTGAATCGCCTGGAGGCGACCGGCCATGATTTCCAGGAGGCACTGAACCTGGAAGATCCAACAGAGGCCTTGGAAACCTTTGCAACCGGATTCATCGAAAGACATTTGTCCAAAGAGCATCTGGCAAACATCCGTTTGCTGGTATCCGAGGGCCCCATGGTGCCTGAAATAACGCGCGTCTTTTATGCCATGGGCCCCAGGCGGATGAGAACCCGCCTTTCACAATTTTTAAAGGACAGGTTTAACATAGATGACGCCGAATACGAGATTGGCGTTTTTCTCGACATTCTTCTTTCCCTGCGCATGCCTGTACTTACCGGCCTGCATGCGCCGCCGTCCCGGGAAAGTCTCCGGCGGCATGCTGCCAAAGCCGTCAAGGTTCTCATGAAATTGCTCGATTTATAACGGTTGCAGACTGTCCCTGGTTTCCCACGGCCAGGGTTGGGTCCACATTAAATATGGAAATTTTGTCCTTCAAGTTTAGTCAAAAATTTCATACAAAATAAAGGGAGGTAACCATGATAACCCAAGAACAACCACTGAAATGTGAGGAATGTGGTGCAGTCATTCCTGAAAACGATGAAAGACAATTCAAAGGGCAGGTGATTTGCGAGGATTGTTACATGACCGTACTCTCTCCGTTGAAGGTATGCGATCCATGGGCTGCATACTGTGCCAAGTCCTTTTCGGAAAAACCCGGTTCCCAGCCGGATCTAACCCCGGTGCAGACACGTATCCTGCAGGTTTTAAAAGAAACCGGTGGCCTTGAACGCCAGGAACTTGCGGAACTGCTTAAGCTTTCCGAGGAGGAGTTGAAACGAAATTTTGCAACACTCCGTCACATGGAAAAAGTAAGGGCTGAAAAGAGGGACGGATGTATAAGACTCAGCCTATCGTAAACACTTGAGACAAAGGGACTTCAACAGGACAGATATGAATTTATTTCCATTGCAAAACCAAGCCGTCTGGAAAGACCTGTGGCAGAAAGAGTTAAAGAATGATCCGGAAACAAAGAAAAGCAAGGACCATATTAAAAAATGGGACCAGCGTGCTCCGAGTTTTGATAAAAGAACCGTCAGCCCGGAGGCTGTTTTACGAAAAGAGCGCATCTTTTCCATGCTGGAGAACGCCGGTGCGCTTCAGGCCGGGAACCGCATCCTTGATATCGGGTCAGGACCGGGCAACTGGGCCATTCCCATGGTGGAAATGGGGGCGGAAGTGGTGGCTGTTGAGCCTTCCGGCGGCATGGTGAAAATACTGAAGGAAAAAATGGCTGCCAGGGGCATTCATTCCGATCAACTCCGCATCGATCAGAGGGCATGGCAGGATGTGGATGTGGAAAAAGAGGGTCTGTCCGGCCAGTTTGATCTGGTCTTTGCTTCCATGAGTCCGGGGGTTCGGGATCCGGAAACATTGAACAAGGCCATGAAGGCCTCCCGTAAATTCTGCTATTTAAGCACCTTTTCAGGTGGGGGGTGGCGGAGCTGTTACAATAATCTGTGGCAGAGCATTACCGGACAGGTGCTTGAATCATCCTCGTGGGATTTTATCTATCCCTTCAGCTATGTTTACGCCCTGGGGTACCGCCCCCAGATCGATTTCAATGTCTGGACCCATGACCGGGATGAGACCATTGATGAAGCAGTCGAAAACATCAGCTTTTTTGTCCAGGGGGCTGTGGATGTCACTTCGGAAATCCGGGAAAAGTTGAAGGCCCATGTCGCCAGCCAGGCCGTGGATGGCATTTTCCATCAGAAACAGACCATTTGCCAGGGGGTAATGCTGTGGGAGATCGCCTGACCCGGGGCCATGGCCGGTCCATCTGAAACAATCGTCTGGAATTTTGGCATTTCGGTTGCAAAACGTATCGAAATTACATTGGGTTGCATTTCCAACACTGACTGAATATAATCCGCCAGGAGCCTTGACGAAAGTTTTCCTCCCGGCTATTAAACGGGATTAAATATTTTTGTCTAATTTTTGAAGAGCGAAATGTGAGTTATACGTTTTTTTAAAAAGTTCAGGGGAAAACATGCCAGGTCACATAAAACCAGATTTAATGCCTTTTTTTTTGAGTACTGCTGCAAGGTTTATGTCCTGGAGTTGTCTCAACTGGCATACACGTTCTGAAACCCTGGGGGAGAGTTAGACGGTCCATGGAATTTAAACGCCAGCGCTTCACCCCACGGGTGGTTATTGATCTTCAGCAAAGAGCCTTTGTGGGTATCGGTTTCTATATTGTTGCCCTGGCTGTGGTGTTGACGACCAGTGGATATTACCTCAGACATCCCCAGTTCTCAAAGCAGTTTTTTATTCTGATTTCAGGTGTTTGCCTTTTCCGGTTTGTTCACCACCTGACTGGTCGATGGATACCCCCAAAGTTATACCGGATCAGCCTCGCGTTGTTCCTTGGAAGTATTGGCCTGACGGGTTTGATCTGGGGGATTGGGTTTTCCAAATTTATTCTCCAGGACGGCGAGCAGAACATTCATATCCTCATGGTGATCTGCACCATCGGGCTATGTTCGGGCGGAGTCGTTGCCTACGTGCCTTCCCTCTGGCTCGCAGTGGTGTTTGACATTGCAATCCTCGGGCCGGGTATTGTGGCCATGGCCGTGGGTCAGATTTATTCCTCGTTGATGAGCCTGTTCGTTCTTTACCTTGTGTATATGATCTTCATAGCCCTTCGCGGAAACAGGGAATACTGGAATGCCCTTGAGAATGAATTCCTTTTAAAGGAAAAGACCCGGGCGATTGAACTGCTCAGCCGGAGCGACGGATTGACCGGGCTCTACAACCGCAGATATTTTGATGATGTGTTTGAATACGAGTGGCACCGTGCCATCCGCAACAGCACCGCCGTCTCCATTGTGATGTGTGATATTGATCATTTTAAGCGGGTAAACGATACCTATGGCCACCTTGCCGGAGATGCCTACCTGCGACTCACGGCAGGTGTGCTCAAGCAGGTGGTCCGGCGGGAGACCGATATCTTGGCACGCTATGGGGGTGAAGAGTTCATTGTTCTCATGCCCGACGAGTCCCTGGAAAATGCCGTGGCTCTGGCTGAAAAGATTCGACAGATGATGGAAACAACGGTCCTCAACTTTGAGGGACACACCCTCCAGACAACGGTCAGCCTGGGGGTTGCCTGGTCGACCCCCAGGCCCTTTGAACAACGGGAGACGATCCTTTCAAATGCAGACAATGCCATGTACGAGGCAAAGAACCGGGGGCGGAACCGGGTGGCTGTCCATGAATTGACGCCTGGTAAGAATGGCAGAACAGGGGGGGCGGATTCGTTTGTAAAGCCCACGGTCTTGAGGGCTAAAGGGGATTTCCTCCCGGAAAAAGGGTCTCTTCCACATTGACCGCCTGCTTGATCACCTGTTGTTCGAGCATGATACTTTCGGTCTGCCGCCAGCCCATCACATCAATGTCTCCGATTCGCCTGGAAGGTGCAGGGACAACCAGCGACCGGGTGGCGTCCAGCTGTTTGCGGCGGAGATCTTCGGGCGTATCCCGGTTGTATTTTTGGAGTACGGCCAGGGCCTGATCCCTGTTTGCAGGTAAAAGGGCGGCTTCCCATCCCGCCAATAGGGCCTTGGCAAAGGCCTGGACCCTTTCAGGGTGGGCCTTCAGGGTTCTGGCCGAGGTGACCACCGAGTTTGCCACAAAGGTGATGCCATGGTCGGCCGGGTTGAAAAATTTTACAGCCTCGCCTTCCCTGGCAAGCTTGTCGGCAAGGGTTATTCCCTGGGCGTTGATGTAGCAGGGCCAGGCATCCACCCGATCCTGGTAAAAGGGGGTGTAGTCGTAACGGACGCTGTAGAGTGTGACATCCTTTTCCGTAAGATCCGCCCGGGAGAGCAGCGCCCGCATGATGGTCTCGTCGTTGCCGCCATAGGTGATGCCCAGGACGCGACCCTTGAGGTCAAGGGGGGTGTTGATGGCAGGCTTTACGGCCCGGTAGATCCACTGGAGGGGGTTGACCTGGAACAGCTGGGCGATGACGACCACAGGCGCCCCCTTTTCCCGGGCCCGGATGACCTGGTCGGCCGAGGCAACCCCAAAGGTGGCATGGCCAAGCTCAAGCTCCCGGATGGCGTCCCGTTCGGGGCCGCCTGCCTTGACATTGACATCCAGTCCTGCCCGCTTGAAAAAACCGTGGTCCAGGGCATAAAGATCTCCGACCACGCTGGTGTTGAACAACCACTTGAGGCGGTAGTTGAGGGTTTCTGCGGTTGCTGGGCAGTTGAAACAGCAAAGAATCCCAGCAATGATTAAAAACGAGGCGATAAACCGGTTATACGTCTTCATGGACCCCCCCTTTGGTTAAGAACCAGCTTGAGGTGATGCGCTTGCCCGCATTCTCAAGGATCTCCTGGTAGATGGATAAAAAAAGTCCGATGAGAAACAGGGCCGCAAGTATCCGGGCCAGATCACTCTGGTACAGGGCGATGCGGATGCTGTGGCCGATGCCCTGGTTGGCGGCGATGAATTCAGCAACAATGGTGCCGGCCATGGCAAGGGTGGAGCTTCCGGCAATGACCGTGGTGAGTTTGCCCATGTTCTCAAAGGCTCGGATCTTGACCTCCAGCTGCCAACGCATGCGGCCGGTGGCAATGTAAAAGTGCTCGATGTCAACCACGGGTTCTGCCATGATGCCGATGACTGACAGCAGCAGCGGAAAATAGCAGATCATGGCCGCAATGAGCAGCCTTGATGTGAACCCGTCCCCAAGAAGGATAAATATGATCGGCGCCACCGCCACAATGGGGTAGGCCTGGATATTGTATGCCGCAGCCTTGATCAGGGTACCGGCCCAGGTGCTTCTGCGGGCTGTGATCCCTACAAAAAAGGCCATGAAGATGGAGATGGCCTGGCCGATGACCGCCACCATCAGCGTGTTAAGGGTGTCAAAAAAGTATTCCCGGAAAATGCCCCTGCCCGTTGTCAAAATCTCGACCGGACCCGGGATGACATAGTCGGACAGGTTGAGGCTGTACTTTACCCCCATGAGGAAGACAAGGCCCAGGGCAAAGATGAAAAAAAACTGAACGATTCGTCTACCCAGCATTCATGATCTCCAGCAGCACACGGTCCAGATCCGCCTTCGCAGAGGGGTGATCCAGACGGGTATCAAGTCCGGTGAAGGTGATGGCCTGGGGGGATTTGCCCTTGCCCCGGAACAGGAATATCCTGTCGCAGAAGCGGGCCACCTCAATGAGATTGTGGGAGATATAGAGAAAGTAGCGATCGCAGAACAAAGCCTTGATCTTGAGCAGGATGGTCTCCTTGGATCGTTCGTCCACGTTGGCAAGGCTTTCGTCCATGATCATGAGGTCAAAATCCTGGAGCAGGTAGCGAAGCAGGTTGATCCGGTTCTGCTGGCCAAGGGAGAGCTGGGAAAAGGTCTGGCCCATGATCGGCCCCAGGCCAAAGGTTTCCACCAGTTCGTGTCTCAATCCGTCCCTCCCCGGCGGGGTCATACGGGCAAGGTGCCTGTCCACGGAAGACCAGCCGGGAAGGCGTTCCTGGTTGTAGGTGTAGAGCACGGTTTTGATCTTTCCCGGGTCAAGATCGCCGCCGAATCCGTGGATGTCTCCTGAGATCACCCGGGCAAGGGAGGTTTTGCCCACCCCGGAGGGCCCGAACAGAGAGTGGAATCCAGGTCGGTCAAGGCAGAACGACAGATCCTGGAAAACCCACTCGTCAGAGCCGGGATAGCGGTATTCAAGTTGTCGGCATGTCAGTCCCAAAGATAACACCCTTGGTTTATCGTCTGATCCTGCCATGGCCCTGGTCAAAGGCCATGAGGTTGAGCCTGACCTTGTCCGGCGTGAATTTTGACTTGAGCGTCTGTTCAAACACCCCTCTGTCAAGGGGGAGTTCCCCGGTGGCGGCCAGGGCACCGGCCATGATGATGTTGGCAAATATGGGGTCACCGATGGCGGTGGCCATCTGGGTGGCGTCAAAGAACCAGGCCTGGTTTGAAATGGCACTGATGGTCTTTTCCATCTGTGCCATGGTGGGATAGGAGAGGCGTCCCGAGATGACCCCGATGGGGTGGGTGGGTCTGGTGTTGCAGATCACACCGGTATTCGGGTTCCCATAGCTTGCAAGCACCCTGAGGGTCTCCATGGGTTCCAGGGAGACCACCATGTGGGCCTGGTGAACCGGGATCTGGGGGGAGAGGGTGGCGGTTGAACTGATGCGCACATGACTCATCACCGACCCGCCCCGCTGGGAGGCCCCGAAGGTCTCTCCAATGGTGACCTTAAATCCTTTGGCGGCAAGCATGTTCCCGATCATGCGTGAGGAGATGACATTGCCCTGGCCGCCCACGCCGGTGATAATGAGATTGTAGGGATCATGGGGTAGCGATATCATTGGATCTCCTTTCGCTGGATGGCATTCTGGGGACAGATGGCGGTGCAGACGCCGCAGCCGGCGCACAGCACACTGTTGATGGCGGCCCGGTTGTTCTCAGCGTCCCAGATCAGTCCCGGACAGCTGAAGACCCGGGTACAGATGCGGTTGCATCCGCAGCGTTCCCCAATGCAGCGGGCCGGGTCCACGGTTACGTCAAATGCCCGGGTGTGGCGTTTCTGGGGGCTCAGGGCGCAGGCCTGTCTCAGGATGAGTACGTTCACCCCGGTGTCGTCCTTGATGAACTCAAGCAGCTGCTGCTGGGTGGCTTTCAGGTCAAAGGGGTCACAAACCCGGGTGGTTGCGCCCATGGCCCGGCATATGCCTTCGATGTCCATGGGCGGCGCCGGTTTTCCGCAGGTGTCCACGGGCAGTCCCGGATGGGGCTGGAACCCGGTCATGGCCGTGCCGCTGTTGTCGAGAATCACCAGGGTGAAGCAGGCGCTGTTGTGGATGGCGTTGACCAGGGGGGGCATGGCAGAGTGGAAAAAGGTGGAATCCCCGCATACGGCCACCACGGGTTGCTCCATGCCGAATTGACGAAGTTTTCCAAACCCGCTGGCAAGCCCTGACCCTGATCCCATGGAGTGGAGGGTTTTGAGGGTGAAAAAACCGCCCGGCAGCATGCCCATGGAGTAGCATCCGATGTCGCCGCAGGTAAATCCCTGTCGGGAATCAAGATTGAGCACGGTGTTGATGGAAAAGAACGAGGCCCGATGGGGGCACCCGGGGCAGAACGAAATCTCCCTGGGCGGGATGGAAATTTCCGGCATGGTCGGTCGGGAACTCTCGTCATGGGAGGCCGGCAGCGGCAGGTCAAGGAGGGAGCACAGGGCCTGTGTGACATGCTCTGGATTCATCTCCCCTGCCATGGGAATGTGACGGCTGTATTTTCCGTAAAAGGTGATTGCTGAAAGGTCAAGGGCGGACCCTGCGGCAAGCACCTTGACCGCCTCTTCAATAAAGGGCTGCACCTCTTCGACAAACAGGACTTTTTGGGTCTTTGCCAGCCGCTCGAGCACACATTTTTCCGGAAGGGGCCAGGTGGTGCCGATCTTGAAGATGCCGACCCTGTTGCCGATATCAAGAAGGTTTACCACCTCCCTGCTGTAGAGATCACAGATGGAGGTGGTGATGATCAAGAGTTCCGGGGATTCGGGTCCCACATAGGTGTTGTAGGGCGAGGTCTCAAAGCGTTCGGCAGCCTGTTCAAGTTTTTGCTGCTGGGCGCGGTGCTTGATTGCCACGGGCGGCGTCATGATCGGTCCTTCCATGGGGTCGAGCATGTCGCCGTCAAACCGGAAAAAAGCCTTTCTTTCCGGGATTGGCAGGTCTCCCAGGGTGACGTTGCCGCTGGCATGGGAGAGCCGGGTCACGGTGCGGACCATGACCAGCATGTTGAGGGCTTCCGACAGCTCAAAGGCCCAGCGGGTCATGTCCTTGGCCTCCTGGAAGTTGCCCGGTTCAAGCATGGGGATCTCCATGAGCTTAGCATAAAGTCGGCTTTCTCCCTCGTTGATGCTCGACAGCGCTCCGGGGTCATCGGCCACAATCAGGACCATGCCGCCTCTGACGCCGGACAGGGCAAGGTGCATGAGAAAATCAGCTGCAACGTTGACCCCGGGCTGTTTCATCACGGCAAGGGAGCGCAGTCCCGCAAACGAGGCCGCTGCAGCAACCTCCAGGGCCACTTTTTCGTTGACAGACCATTCGGCGTAGATGTCGGTGGATATTTTGGCCAGGGTTTCGATGATTTCGGACGACGGGGTTCCGGGGTAGCCTGCGGCAACGCTGATGCCCGCCTCCAGGGCCCCCCTGACAATGGCCTCGTTGCCCATCATGAGATGGGTCTCACCTGGGTTGTCCCGGGTCAGTACTGACATGATTTCTCCTTTATATGAAACGCCCACCGAGGCATTGCAAACCGGTGCGTTTCGTTGTTCGTTGTGGCCAGGTCATCTGCCCTGTTCCGGCCATGCCGGTTATTTGAACCCCATGATGGTCTGTTTGGGTTTTATTTCAAGGGGGCTCTGGAACCCGGGGGCAAGCATGCCCAGTCGCTCCTGGACGGCAAGGGCGCGCCTGCGCTTGTTTGTTGCCGCCAGGGTCAGGTTGTCGATGTTTGCTTCGGACATGGGCCTGATCTCCAGGAATCCGGTTTCAACCGCCCTGTCCACCAGTTTTTCTCCCCGTTCGCTCCTGACGATGAGGGTGTTCCAGGCCGTGTCCGCCTCAAAGGCGCCCACGGAGAGATCGCAGAACAGGGCGGTCATGTCCGGGCAGACGGCACACCCGGGCAATACCCGTTTGCGGATTTCGTCAAGGGGCAGGGTTCTGACCTCTTTTTCCAGGGTCAGAAGTACATTTTCAGCCGGGGGAGGGGGAATCTCCATGGACAGGACCGAGGACGGGTCAATGCCCTGCTGGTGGAGATAGTCCAAAAACCCCTTGGTGTCCAGGGCCCAGGTGCAGAACAGGCCGATGGCCATGCCGGTGATGTCTTGGAAGTCCGGCAGATCCAGGGGGTTGGTCCTCAAGGTGGCAAGGCCGGTCATCTGGCAGGGGGTGCCGACAATGCCCAGATTCTGGTGACCGTCGTTTGCGGCCCGGTTCAGGCAGGCCACGGTGGGGGCGGCAATGTATTTGGATGTGGTGCAATCCAGAACTTCCTGGATCGTTGTGACCATCCTCGGCCGGGGCAGGATACCATCGCTTCCCGTAAGCACAGCGCCGTTGATGATCTTCTGTTCCAGGGCAGCCATGACCAGGGCCGAGGCGGTTCCTCCGTTCTGGAAATGGCCCTGCTGGACCTGGGTGCCCCGTCGTGCCATGTGGATCTTCCGGTAATGGCCCAGGGGGGTATCCGGCAGGGGCGCCTGGAAATGATGCGCTGAAAGCCGGGCTTCATCCGTGCCTGTTTTGGGGCAGGCCGCATAACATCGTCCGGTCTGCCTGTCGCAGGAAAAGACCCGGGCAATTTTTCCTTCGTGGGCTTTGACGTAGGGGCACAGGTCTGCACAGGCACCACAGAGGGTGCACAGGTCCTGGTCAAGAATTCGGTGGGACAACTCCGTGGGTCCTAGTATCTGCATCAACCTGCCTCCTGTCTTTGGTCTTTTTTTTGTTAACAACAGTGACCTCTTTTGAAACGTTTTTTCCGGGCCTGTCAACCCTTTTTTTGAAACCACTGGCAAAACGGCGGTGCCGTTTTATTGGTTCGCAGGCGGACATTCCTTGAAAATTCTGACGGGACAGGACCGGCATACCGGTGTCTCAAGGGTGGAAACAATCCGGGCAATGGCTGTCTGCTTTGAATCAAAGATGTTTGCCGCGCCAATGTCGCGGGTGAAATCACCCAGGTCCAGGAAATGCTGGATTTTCTGGCTCAGGCTGCACAGGAAAAGTCGCTTTCCCAGGGACCGGCGCCGCTGGGCCTCCTGGACCAGCATCATTGCCCCTGAAACATCGATGTAGCTGATCCGTGAGCCCACAATCAACAGGTGCCTGGGATGATCCATGTCAATTGTCTCGAAGATTTCGGCAACATGGTTGGCGGCACCGAAGAACAACGACCCGTCGATGAGGATGATCTTCAACTGGGGACACTCGGGCAGCTCACCGTTTTGGATGGTCATCATGCGTCGCTGGGGGGTTTGGGGATCCGGAATCAGGGTGTGCACAAAGGGATGTGACATGCGGGTGAGATAAATGGCCAGGGAGAGAAGCACACCGGCATAAATGGCAAATTCAATTTCAAACACAAGGGTTGCGCAAAAGGTGGTGCCAAGAACAAAGGATTCTGACCGGCTGCTCTTTAATATTTCCCGGATGTGGCGGACATCAATGAGCTTGAACGCCACAATGAGAATAATGCCGCCCATGGCTGACAGGGGAAGCCAGGCGGTTAACGGTGCCACCAGCAAAATAATGGTACCGAGAACGAGCGCTGAAAAAATGCTGGAAAGGGGGGTCTGGGCGCCGGCCTCATAATTGACCCCCGACCGGGTAAACGACCCTGAACTGGCATATCCGGAAAAAAAACTGCCCACAATGTTTGACAGTCCCTGGCCGATGAACTCCTGGCTTCCGTCAATGTGCTGTTTTGAATTAACGGCAATGGACCGTGCAATGGACGAGGCTTCGATAAGTCCAATAAGGGCCAGGGCCAGGGCGCCGGGGGCAAGCATTCGCAGTGTGTCAAGGGTGAAATCCGGTGTTGAGAGCGGTGGCAGACGCCCTGAAAGTGCCCCGAGAAGCCTTACCCCATGGGCCTGTCCATGGATGAAAGCGGCATACCCGCTGCCGATGATCATGGCCATGAGCAGGCCTGGCCAGCGGGGGCGCCAGGTTTTTAAAACAACTCCACAGACCAGGGTGACAATGGCCACAGAAAGTTCATACCAATTGATATGGCTGGACGATTTTATGAGGATGGCACAGGTGGTGAAAAACGAGGATCCATTGGGAACCGCAATTCCCATGGCATACTTGAGCTGGCCTGTGGCAATGAGAAAGGCGGCCCCAGCCGTGAATCCGACGATGACAGAGTGGGATACGAAATTGAGAACCGTGCCCAGCTTTACAAGTCCGAAGACCAGCTGGAAAACCCCGGCAAGAAAGGTCAATGTCAGCACCAGCTGCAGGTACGCCATGGAACCGGGCTCCACCAACGGGCTCAGGGTGGAAAAAATAATGATGGAAAGGGCCGTGGTCGGGCCGCTGATCAAATGCCTTGACGAGCCAAAAAGGGCTGCGATAATCGGTGGGACCAGGG
Organism: uncultured Desulfobacterium sp.; assembly: GCA_963675615.2. Lineage (GTDB taxonomy): Bacteria > Desulfobacterota > Desulfobacteria > Desulfobacterales > Desulfobacteraceae > Desulforapulum. Next base: position 373,584 of record CAXXTD010000004.1, on the reverse strand, counting down.
CCGTGTACAGGCCGTATTCCGACGGCAGCCCGGCGATCATTGCAAACGAGACTCCCTGGGGAAGAACGATAAAGGCATTGGTCAGTCCGGCCGAGAAATCCGCCTTTAATGATTTGGCGTTGACAAGGGAGATCCATTGCAGGAACGGGAACAGCCTTATCCTTAACGGCGCTTTTCGAATCAGGGGGGGGGATGGTGGGGTAAATTTCATGTCGATAGATATTCCAGGTTTGATGTTCCATGGCAGACACACTATGCAAGAAGTAATTCATAATTTCATAAAAAAGGCAATATTTTCAAAGATTGAAAGCTCTAAAACCTTAAAAAAAATTTACAAATTCCATGATAGCGTATATGAATCAGGAAAATCTGCGCTTGAAATCCTTGAACTGGCGTAGGAGAAGATATTGATAGATACCATGGAGGTTTTTGATTTGAGATATCCAAGCAAGACAAAGAAAGTGCGGACCCTGCTTGCAGGTCTTGTCTGCTTTTTTGCAATGACAGCCCCTGCTTTTTCAGAATCGGCATGCCAGCACGTGGACCTTGACTGGCTTTCAAGACAGATCGCCCTGCCGGACAGCACAAAGGTGCTTCAGGTGCAGGAGAAACAAGGGTTGTGTGAGGTGATTCTTGCCATTAACGGGGGGCTGGCCCCGATCTATGCGGGCAGGGATTTTGTGCTGGCCGGTCAGCTTTTTAAAAACGGCATATCCCTTACCCGGGAAACCCTGAGTGCCATGTCTGATGTGGCTGAAATGGAGCGGGAAAAACGTGCTGCAGAAAAAGCCCTGGAAAAAGAGAAACGGCAGGCCTTTTTTAAAAAAAACATCAAGGCCCTGGATGAATTTGTGGCCCTGTCTTATAATCCGGGGCAGGCCGGGGAGTTTTTCTATGTGGTCACCGATCCCAATTGTTCCCACTGCAGGGCGCTCCTGCCCCGGCTTGAATTGGCAGCCCAGGAGTCGGGCATGGGAATCAAGGTGATTATTTACCCCATCCTCGGCGATAGGAGCCGGGACATGGCTGTGCAGGCCATATGCAAAAAATATTCCTATGAAGACTATATCAACATCAAGAGGATTGAACCGGTTTCCACCTGCCAACGGGCGGAGAAACGGGTTATGAATACAGTCGATTTCTTCAGGTCTGCCCGCCTGTTCTTTGTTCCCTTGGTGGTGGCAGGCGACGGCTCATGGGTGGCAGAGTCCAATCACAACACCGAGGTCAGAGGCTATCTGGGACTTGAACCCCTTGGGGAAGAAACAGGTCCCCATGCCACCTGTAACGCCGGCCAGGAAGAATAGCTGAGAACATCATTTCGTTGAATTGATGGCTGCTTTGTATGATTAAAAACTTACCGGTCTTGCCTTGACAGCGAACCTTTTTTTCAGATATGGATATATTCTGGTGTAATTTGCATTTCTGGTGTGTTGCTAATTTTGTCAACAACAAAAATCATAAGGAACGGTTTAAATGAGTAAAAAAACAGTATTCTCTTTGGTGGTTTTGTGTATTTCGTCCCTTTTTCTCACCGGCTGCCTTTCTTCCATGTCAATGGGGTCAAGTGATGCCAAAACAGTGGCAACGGGTTCTGCCGGCGGTGCCAACGCACAGAATGCCAACAGTTCCCTTGAGCGCTGTGATGCCTCCCTTGGCACGTTGGCTATTTTTGAAGATCGATCGGAACCATGGTATCATCACCTGACAAGCGATCTCAGGCTGCCATCCACCATCCCTGTTATTCGTCTGCTGGCCCAGCAATCCAACTGCTTTGTCGTTGTCGAGCGGGGCAAAGCCATGAAGCAGATGATGCAGGAACGCGAGTTGATGCAATCCGGGGAAATGCGAGGCAATTCAAATTTTGGAAAAGGGCAGATGGTTGCTGCCGATTATACCGTTACGCCGTCCATTACCTTCAGTTCCGGTGATACCGGTGGGGCCGGTGCGGTGCTTGGGGGGCTTTTGGGTCCCGTGGCCGGTGCCGTGGCCGGTGGATTCAAGCACAGTGATGCCAGCACCGTGCTTACAATGATAGAAAACCGTTCCGGTGTTCAGCTGGCTGCCGCAGAAGGCAGTGCAAGAAATACCGATTATTCTCTGTTGGGCGGCGTATTTGGCGGTGTTGCCGGCGGTGCTGCCGGTGCCTATTCAAAAACTCCGGAAGGCAAGGTGCTTGTTGCGGCTTTTACCGATTCCATGAACAATTTGATCAAGGCTGTCAAATCCTATAAGGCTCAAACGGTCAAGGGGGGACTGGGCACGGGCGGTCAACTCGGTGTACAGGGAAGTCAAACCGCCCAAGCGGTTTCGGCATCTACTCTTTTTGAAGGCGTGATGACTGAACGTAATTTCAATTCAACCACCAATCTTTATGATTATGCCGTAATCCTAAAGGACAAGACACGTAACTTTGCGTTCTCAAGCCCCAGGAAAATTCCCTATAAAAACGACTTGATTCAGTTTTCCCTGATTAACGGCCAGGTCGATGAAGGTTCCATTCAGCTGCTTGAAAGAAAATATCTGCAAAAGTACTGGCAATAACCGGTATGGCCGGAACGGGGTATGGCTCACGGCCTTAACAAAGGATGAATGCCTTTGATTGCAATGCATCGGAGGGAGTATATATAAACCAATAATTAACACCGTGGGGCCCCAGTGGTCCGGACGGGAAAGGATACCATATGTTGAAATTAGGAGAAAAAGGGGCCATCCCCCAGAGAGACAAGGAGACCTATGCCATTGCACCCCACATCCCCTGTGGGGTGGTAACACCGGATCTGCTCAGACGGATCGCCGATGTGGCCGAAAAATACCAGGTCCAGGCGTTGAAAATTACCGGTGCTGCCAGGATTGCAATCGTGGGGCTGAAGGAGGAGGATATTGACGGGGCCTGGGCGGATCTGGGCATGGCCCATGGTGCTGCCGTGGGGATGTGCGTCAGAAGCATCCGGGCCTGTCCGGGAAATACCTTCTGCAAGCTTGGCCTGCAGGATGCCCTCAGGGTCGGAGCCATCCTTGACGAGCGGTATCACGGGGCCAGTCTCAAGGGGAAATTCAAGATGGCCGTTTCAGGCTGTCGTTTAAGCTGTGCGGAATCCTGGGTCAGGGATGTGGGACTCATTGGTGATAAACAAGGCTGGAAGCTGGTCATTGGCGGCAATGTGGGGCCAGTTCCCCGCATCGCACAGGAGCTTGCAGTTGATCTTACCGACGACGGGGTACTGGATGCCGTGGACAAGGTGGTTGTCTATTACAATGAGAATGCAAAGACAGGCGAGCGCCTTGGCAAGATGATCGAGCGCTTGGGGTTGGAGCCGTTCAAGACGGCCATTGCCTGATTCGATATTTTCTGCACCAGGTTCCCGGCCCGTCAAAGGGGGCTGGGAACCGGTCTGCTACGCTCCAGGGGGTTGCTCTTTTTTGTTGAGCGGTCGAACGGCCAGCACCGGGCAGGTCGACTGTCGGATGATGCGGTCCGTGGTTGATCCCACCATGAGTTTTTCCCACAGGGTGTGGCCCCGTATGCCCAGCACGATCATGTCGATCTTTTCTTCCTGGGCATAGGTGATGAGTTCCTTGTAGGGTTCCCCATCCAGAAGGATTGTCTTGGGCGTACACCAGTTCCGGCTCTCTTCAGGAACCATGAAGTAGAGCTGTTTTCAAGGTCTGCCCGCAGTTTGTTGAATTTTTCCCGTTTTTCGTCCATGGCCCTTTTCTGCATCTCAAAATAGTCGCTGGATCGCCATTTGACATAGTCTGCCGGCGTGACATCAATATAATCAGAGGCTTTTAAATTGAGGTGTTCCGTGGGCTTGACCACATGGGCCAGATAGAGTTCTGCCTGGAATTCCTGGGCAAGGCTCAGGCCATAATCAAAGGCCAATTTGGAGTCCTGGGAAAAATCACAGCCGACCAGAATCTTCTTGAGCTGAATTCCATGGGGAGGCGGGGGCGCTAGATCAAATTTTCGTGTGTTGAGCACCAGCAGGGGGCAGTGGATGATCTTGAGCAGTTTTTCGGTGACCGAACCGAGCATGAATCGCTTTATCCCTGAGTTTCCGTGGGTGGCGGTGATGACCATGTCCACCTTGTGCTCCAGGGCAAGGTCACGGATCTTGTCGGCCGGGTCTCCCTTGGCGACAAGAATTTCATGGGGCGTTGTCGCGTCCTTTCCAAGGCGCTCAAGGTGTGCGAATGCCTTGTTCAGGTGTTTGGCTTGAAGGGCCTCAACATCAAGGGCGATTTCACTGCTCTTGAGAAGCGGCTCCACTTCAATGATAACATGGGTCAGAAAGAGTTTTGCATTAAATTCCCTGGAAAGCGCAAGGCTGTAGGAGAGGATGGTGCCGGTGAAATCGGAAAAATCAACGGCACACATTATCCTCTGGGGCTGTATTCTCATGGTATCCTCCTTCCCAGATCCTAGGGCTGGTGTGTTGAGGTGATGACCTTGAAAAACTTAAAAATTCGCTCCAGGATTAGAAGCGATAACTAATTGTAAAATCGCAATGCCATCGTGTCAAGCAAATATGGCGGCCATGGGTTGACGATGACAGCAAAAGGGGCGGCTGGAAAATTAAATCGGACGGGAAGCGGTTGGGTCACCGTTCCTGCCCGATTCGGATTTATGGGAGACCACTGCCTGCGCTTCTGGGGAAGCTCCCCCTCTTCAACGGTTGTGGTTTCGTAGATCACTTCCCGCAATCTTGTCTGAATCCATTTTCCGGCATGGTTTCCCGGTCTGACCTACTTGATGATATTCTCTGGATCCACAACTGTTTTTTTATCCTTGTCTGCCACCTGGCAGGCATTTTTCATTCATGTGGAGATTCCCATTTTGGGAAGAATATACACCTGTAGCAGCACATAAATGCCAATAAACAAAACAACCCAAAGCCCTTCTTTCATATGATGCCTCCCTCTTTCTGATGTTCATGGTATAACCTTTTTTATTTGCAGCACGCTTTATTCTGTTTAGCAACATTCGTACCTTGTGGGTAATTTCAACAAATAATAAGCACGTATCGCTCTGGGGTCAAATGCAGAAGGGGGGATCTGTAAATTTGTCTTGACAACTTGACAATTTTTTAGTCTAAAAGGGGGTAACTGTAATTTTGGAGTGTTTTTATGCTGAATCATCAATCTCCCGTGCCCCTCTATCACCAGCTGGCCGAGATCCTGACCGCTGCCATTGAATCGGGTGAATTTGTGCCGGGGGCCCGAATTGAACCCGAGGTTTCCCTTGCCGCAATCCATGGCATCGGAAGGCCCACGGTGCGCCAGGCCATTGACGTGCTGGTGAAAAAGGGCCTTGTGCAGAGGAAAAGGGGGGCCGGCACCTTTGTCCTTGCCCAGCGGCGGCAGGTGGATCTTTTCTCCCTGGCCGGCACATCGTCGGCCTTCGAGCAACAGGGCATTGCCGCTGAAAAACGGATCATTGATCCCGTCTGTCTGGCAAGGGTGGTTGATGATCCTGAAAATCCCTTTGCAGGAAAAGAGGCCTATCAATTTTCGCGCCTCACCCTGGCCGAACAGGCGCCTGTTCTGATCGAGGATTTTTTTCTGCACAAGCGTCTTTTTTCCGGTATTGAAACCATGGTGCTCGCCGGGATCTCCCTTGCCCGGGTGGTGGCGGACCGCTTTTATCTCAAACCGGTCAACGGGCGGCAGACCTTCAGGGTCGCAACCCTGTCCTCCCGCCGGGCGGGTCTGCTGGGAATAGGCAGCAGGGATCCGGTCCTTGAAGTGAGGCGGTCCATTGATTTTCTGGATGTTGAAAACGGCGTTTATTCCAAGATTTTCTGCCGTACCGATAAATTTTCATTTTCCCAGACCCTAGGAGGGCATTCAAATGATTAACAGGGGATATTACGGAACCTTTGGCGGTGCTTTTGTGCCTGAGATTCTGGTTGCAACCTTTGATGAACTCGAACAAGAGTTCAGAAAGATAAAGGCCGATCCAGCCTTCTGGGACACGTACCGTGACCTCATGAGCTCCTACTCGTGCCGGCCCACGCCGCTGACCTATGCTGAAAATCTCACCCGCCATTTCAAGGGGGCACGGATTTACATCAAGCGTGAAGACCTCAACCACACTGGCGCCCACAAGGCTAACAACGTCATGGGCCAGGGTCTTCTGGTGAAACGCATGGGCAAGACCCGGGTGATTGCAGAGACCGGGGCAGGCCAGCACGGGGTGGCAACGGCCACCATGGCTGCCAAGTTCGGGTTTGACTGCACGGTGTACATGGGGGAGGTGGATGTCAAACGCCAGCGACCCAACGTGTTCTGGATGGAACAGATGGGGGCCAAGGTGGTGCCCGTGATCCAGGGAACACGGATTCTAAAGGACGCCATCAACGAGGCGTTCCGGGACTGGGTGACGAACATGGATACCACCCACTACGTGCTGGGAACCGCCTGTGGTCCCCACCCCTTTCCCGAAATGGTCAGCTGGTTCCAGTCGATCATCGGCAAGGAGGCAAGACAGCAGATCCTGGAGCGGGAAGGGTGCCTTCCCGCCCGGGTTTATGCCTGTGTGGGGGGCGGATCAAATGCCATGGGGCTCTTTGCCGGGTTTGCCGGCGGGGATGTGGAATGTGTCGGGGTAGAGGCAGCAGGGCGCGGTATTGACTCCGGACAGCACGCCTCAAGGTTGTGCAGCAACGATGCCAGCGTCGGCGTGGCCCAGGGATACAAGACCTATTTTCTACAGGACAGTGACGGACAGATGAACGAGACCCACTCGATTGCGGCCGGCCTAGACTATGTGGGGGTTTCTCCGATCCTTGCCAGCATGCACGAAAAACGAGAGGCCCGGTTCGAGGCCGTGACCGACACCGAGGTGATCGAGGCGTTAAAACTGACCATGAAAAGCGAAGGCATCATCCCGGCCCTGGAGTCGGCCCACGCCTTTGCCCAGGCATTCAAGGAGGCGCCCGCCATGTCATCAAAGGATATCATCATCATCAACCAGTCGGGCAGGGGGGACAAGGATATCTTCACCATTGCCGACGCCCTTGGGGATCCTTCGTGGAAAAAATTTATCATGGAAAAGGCAGGTGAATACCATGCTTGAAGCCTACATCAGAGAACGGCGCAGACAAAAACAGATCCTGTTGATGACCCATATTGTCATGGGATATCCCGATTTTGAAACTTCCATGGAGATTGTCGAGCAGATGGTCGAGGCCGGCGTCGACCTCATGGAACTCCAGATTCCCTTTTCAGAACCCATGGCAGACGGGCCTGTGATCCTGGGTGCCAACCAGGCCGCCCTTTCCGGGGGGGCGCGGGTCGAACGCTGTTTTGAGTTCGCAAAACAGGCTGCCGCACGATTTGACATTCCGTTTCTTTTCATGACCTACTACAATATTTTATTCAGGCACGGGGTTGAAACTTTTGTCAAGACCATGGCGGACATCGGCATCAAAGGGGCCATTGTGCCCGATCTTCCCCCGGAAGAGGGGCAGGACTACCTTGAAGCCATGGACCAGCAGGGGCTTGCACCCATCCACATCTTTTCGCCCAGGACATCCGACGAACGAATGGAATTTCTCGCCGCCAGAACCCGCGGGTTTGTCTATTGCGTGGCAAGAAAGGGGGTCACCGGTAAAGAGACCCGGTTCACCGCTGAGATCGGGGACTATCTTGACCGGTGCAGAAAAATGACACCCCTTCCCCTGGCCGTTGGATTCGGGGTAAAGGATCGGGCGGATGTTGAATTTCTCAAAGTCAGGGCAGACATTGCCGTTGTAGGTTCGGAAATGATCCGGGTGGTGGAACGGCAGGGCGTTGCAGGGGTTGGCAGGTTTATCAAACGCCTGCTTTAGGCGCCCCATTGTGGGTTTGAAAAAAGAAAAACAATTTTTATCCATTCCGCAATTTTTTAAGTCGGTTTTCTGACAGCGGTTCCCGGTCTGCCATGGCGGTTTGGGTTTGACAAATTTTATAAAAACTGATTTTGAATAGACAGCGATTGAGTGAATCAGAACTTGTCTCTTCCAGGCAGAGGGGTGGTATTGGGACCGTTAGCGTTGATCAGACCCTATTTTTTTGAACGAAGGTTTCACCTTGCAGCAGGGCTTGCCTCCCTTTTAGTGGTGGACGTCCTGCAGCTGTTTATCCCGAGAATTGTCAAACGGGCCATCGACGGAATTGCCGCGTCATCCCTGGATGCCGGTGCCCTTTTGCGCTATGGGGGGTACATTGTTCTGGCGGCCGTTTTCATCGGGATTTTCAGGTTCAGCTGGCGTTACTGCATCATGGGAACGGCCCGGCGGGTGGAAGAGGGGATCCGGGAGAGATTGTTCAACCACGTCATCACCATGCCCGCGCCTTTTTTTGACCGGGTAAGCGCCGGCGACATCATGGCCCACGCCACCAACGATATCACCAACATACGGATGGCCCTCGGCATGGGCCTTGTGGGGATGACCGATACCCTTGTCCTGGGTCTTGCTGCGGTTGCCTTCATGGGATACATCAACCTTGAACTGACCGTTCTTGCCCTTTTCCCCATGCCCTTTATCGCGCTGTTTACAAAGATTTTAAGCAAGCGGCTTTTTCTGGCCTACATGGCGGTCCAGGAGTCATTCTCCCGGCTCATGGAATCTTCCAGGGAGCGGTTTGCCGGCATCCGGGTGATCAAGGCATTTAACCGGGAGGAGGCAGAAACCCTTGCCCTTACCCAGGAATCCCAGGCCCATGTGGACGCAAACATGCACCTTGTCCGCCTCAGGGGACTGATTTTCCCCATGGTCACCCTGTTGACGAGCATCAGCCTTGCCGTTGTTGTGGGGCTGGGCGGCCGAAAGGTGATCCTCGGGGCGATTTCCCCGGGGGATTTCGTGGCCTTCATCGCCTACCTGGGGCTTTTGACCTGGCCGGTCATGGCCCTGGGATGGGTGACGAACATGATCCAGCGGGGCAAGGTTTCCATCGACCGGATCGATGCCATCCTGAACACCTCCGCCACCATCGTAAACCCGGAAAATGCCCTTTGCCCTCAGAAAATCACCGGCAACATCCAGATTCGGAACCTGGTGTTTCACCACGGCTCTGACAAGGATCGAACCCGGATCCTGGACCATGTCACGGTGACTGCCGGTCCCGGCCGCATCCTCGGCATTGCCGGGCCGCCCGGAGCAGGAAAAACAACCCTGGTGAGCCTTGTGCCCAGAATCTACGATCCGGATTCTGGGCAGATATTGATTGACGGTATGGATATCAGGACCCTTGACATCCATTGCCTGAGGCGTTTTATCTCGTTCATGCCCCAGGAACCGTTTCTCTTTTCCGGTACCATCCTTGACAACCTCAAGCTTGCAGACCCCCTGGCCGGGCCGGACCAGATCCATGGCGTCATTGAAATGGCGGGCCTGACCCGAACCGTGGAATCGTTCCCCAAGGGGATCAATACCATGATCGGCGAAAAAGGGGTGATGCTTTCCGGTGGCCAGAAGCAGCGGATCGCCCTTGCCCGGGCCCTTCTCAAGCGGGCCCCCATCCTGATCCTGGATGACCCGGTGAGCCAGGTGGACATCAAGACCGCCGCAGGCATTATCTCCACCATTGAGGCGCTGTCCGCCACCATGACCGTGATCATCGTCTCCCACAGGTTCCAGGCCTTTCGCAGGGCGGACCACATCATTGTCCTGGATCAGGGCAGGGTGGTTGAGGCGGGTAACCATGAACAACTGGTGGCCCTGGGCGGGTACTATGCCAGGGCCCAGGTCATGCAGGCGGGGGATGAATCATGAAGACAAGGATTGAAACGGCACCCCCCAACGGCCGGGACCTGCGCCTGGTACGGCAGTTCATTCCCTATATTGCAAAAAACGGGCGGATGATCCTGGTCTCCATTGCCCTGATGCTCGTTCTTTCCCTGCTGGACCTGGCGGTTCCCTATATTACGAAAATGGCCGTGGATCTCTATATTGTTCCGGAGCATGGGCATGGGGCTCCAGCGGGCATTCGGCTGCGGGGTGTGGTGACGGCCGGGGCAGTGCTTGTTCTCATCGCCCTTGTCCGGTTTGCAGGCAGTTTTTTTCAGATCCTGGTGATGGAGCTTTCCGGCCAGCGAACCATGCACGATCTCCGCATTGAGGTATACCGTCACATCCAGAAGCTTCCCATGTCGTTTTTCACGGAAAACACCGTTGGCCGCCTGTCAACCCGGGTGACCAATGATATCCAGAACATGCAGGAGATGTTCACCACCATCATTACCTTTGTCATGAGCGATATGTTTACCCTGGTGGGGGTGCTGGTTATCCTTGTGTGCTTGGATTTCAGGCTTGCCGTGGCGGTCATGGCCATTGTGCCGGTTGTGGTCTGGACCACCATGGCCTTTTCCGGCAGGTCGCGGGAGGTGTTCCGGCTCATGAGGGCCAAGATCGCCGAAATCAACGCCATGTTTTCTGAATCCTGCGGCGGTATCCGGGTGATCCAGCTGTTCACGGGCGAGGCCAGTACGCGGACACGTTTCCAGCGCCTCAACCATGAGAACTACATGGCTGGAATGGCCCAGATAAAGCTGTATGGGCTGTTCATGCCCGTTGTGGATCTGTTTGGCTCCCTGACCCTTGCCATTGTCATCTTTTACGGCGGCGGCCGGGTGGTGTCCGATGCAATCAGCCTTGGCACCCTGGTGGCCTTTATCTCCTACACTCGCATGTTTTTCCGTCCGGTCAGGGACATTGCTGAAAAGCATAATATCCTCCAGAATGCCCTGGCCTCGGGAGAGAGAATCGTTAACATCCTGGACCGGGATCAAGAAGAGCAGACCGGCACCCTGGCGCTTGACGGCATTCATACGGTTGCGTTTAAAAATGTCTCGTTTGCCTATGCGCCGGATCAACACGTGCTTGACAATGTGAGTTTCTCAGTCAAGAGTGGTGAATCCCTGGCAATTCTTGGGCCAACGGGCTCGGGCAAGACCTCGCTGACCCACCTGCTGGTCAAGCTCTACCCAAGGACCCAGGGGGAAATTCTTGTCAACGGCAGAACGATCGATGCCTATCAGACATCGTCCCTGAGGTCAAAAATTGCCCTGATCAGCCAGGACCCCTATCTTTTTTCCGGAACCATCCGGGAGAACATCATTCCCCTCGGGCGGTCCGTGGACCCGGCGGAGTTCGAGGAAATTCTGGCGCTCTCCCATTTGAAATCCGTTGTGGATAACCTTCCCAACGGCGCCGATACCCGGGTCGGACAGGGCGGAACCCTGCTTTCCAGCGGGGAGCGCCAGCTGGTCTCCATTGCACGGGCCTTTGCCCTGTGGCCGGATTTGATCATTTTTGACGAAGCCGCCTCCCATGTGGACACGGAATCCGAAGAGAAAATCAGGCTTGCAACGGCCCGGCTCAAGGAGAACCGGATTTCCATCACCATTGCCCATCGCCTCCGATCTGCCGTTACCGCCGACCGGATCATCGTGCTCAGGCAGGGGCGGATCACTGAGATGGGCGGCCATGACGCCTTGATGAAAAACAAGGGGTTTTACCACCGCCTCCACAGCATGGAGCAGATGGGGTGATTGTCGGGCGTAAACCGGAACAAAATGAGAGCGAACCCCGGGACAGGATTCAACGGGAGGCCCTGGGTTGGTTCTTCTCGATGGCATCAAGGGATTGCATGAGATCCTGGGCAAGGCAGTGCATGGAATGGTAAAAACTGTACACCTGGACAAGTTTGTGAAGGTCGAACCGGGTCGTCACTCCCCTTGAGCGCAGCTCATGGAGTCTGTTCTCTGTTCGTTCTATGGCGTTTGCCAGGGCCTGGATGCCATGGTCCGGGGCGTTTTCAACCATTGCTGTCAATGCCTGTTTGCTTGCCTGGGCAAGGCCCCTGAGTTCGTTTTTCATGAGGATGTCAAAACCGGTCGCTTTGGTCACGTTAAGGCTTCGGGCCATGGTTTTCAGGTGCTCGATCACCGTGTCCATGGTGGCGACAATGGTTTTCAGGTTTTTGCTGAATTTTTTATGATAAATCAGGGCCTCATGGTGCCTGATATTTTCGAACAGCTCGTGGTTTTTCCACACCTTGCGTCCCAGGGGGGCCAGCAGGTCCCTGTCAACGGGCGTCTGGCCGTTGAGAAAAGCGGCAACCAGGATGTCGTATTTTTCACAGCACTCCAGGGCCTGCTGCCTGAGGTTTTCGTTGAGGAGATCCACCAGGCGGACGGGAAAAACCAGCACGGATACCACAAAGGCGCAAAAGAGGCCAATGGCGATTTCAACGATCCTGAAAAATCCGAAGCTCACCTGGTGGGGCATTGAAAACCCGGTCATGATGATGATAACGGCGGTGATGGCGGCCATTCGATAGCGTGTGTTATAGTGGGTCATGAAACTCAGGATGCCGACGGGTATCATCACGGCCGGGAAATGGCAGGGCAGGGTGTCCGGGAAGATCAGAATGGAGGCAATGCCCAGGAGGGCACCGATGATGGTTCCGGAGAATCGGTACAGGCACATCTGAATGGAATCTGCCACATAGACCTGCATGACGATGACCGTGGTGATGACGGCCCAGTACCCATAATCAAGGTTGTAGAGGGTGGTTATGCCCAGGCAGAGCCCGGTTGCAAGGGCTGTCTTGATCCCGTGGATCCAGTGGACCCGGGGAAAGGCACAGGGGGTTTTCGTAACGCTCATTTTCGTTTTTTATTACCTGTGAGAATGTTTTTCTGACCTTCCTTTGCCGCGGGATTACGTTCAACAAACAGCGGTTTGCCGGAAAAAGGGTCAGTTCCTGTGTAATACATCAGGGTTGAAAAGGTGGAGGGGGTGGGGGTGAAAATCTGGGTCTGTTCCGGTCTGATCTTGAGGGTTGTGGTGCAGAACTGTTTGAGCCGCTTCATGTCCTCCATGGTGGATCCGGGGTGGGCTGCAATGAGGTAGTAGGTCAGAAACTGCTGTTTGCCGATGTTCCTGGACAGTCTGTCAAACTGCGCTTTAAACTGGATTAAAGCCGTTGAATCCGGTTTTCCCATGAGTTCAAGGATTTTTGTCTGTGTGTGTTCCGGGGCGATTTTCATCTGGCCAGACACGTGGTGTGCCACAACGGTTTTTAAAAAGGCCATGCCATGGTTTTTATCGGCAAAAATCAGGTCATGGCGGATGCCCGAACCGATAAAGACCTTTTTGACGCCCGGAACGGCTCGGATTTGTCTTAACAGTTCGATCTGGCTGCTGTGATCGGGTTTAAGACTCGGGCAGACCCGGGGAAAAAGGCAGCGTTTGTCCGGGCAGGCCCCTTTGCTGTATTTTTTTTGACATTCATATCCGTACATGTTGGCTGTCGGGCCACCCACGTCGTTGATGATACCCTTGAACTTAGGATGCCGGGTCAGGGCCCCGGCCTCGCGGAGGATGGACGCCGGGCTTCGCCACCTCACCGTTCTTCCCTCGTGTACGGCAATGGCGCAAAAGTTGCATTCTCCATAACAGCCCCGGTGGGTCGGTATGGAGAACCGGATGGTGTCCAGGGCCTTGACCCTTCCGGCCCGTGTATAATAGGGGTGGGCTTCCCGTTCAAACTCAAGGTTGTAAATTGCATCCATTTCCTGGGTGGTGGCAAAGGGCTGGGGGGGATTGTGAACCAGAAACCGGTCACCGTGCTCCTGGACAAGGCCCCTGGCCGTGACCGGATCATTGTTGGCATAAAACAGACAGAAGGCGTCGGAGAACTGCTGTTTGTTCGTTGCGCTTTTTTCAAACGAGGGCATCTGGAGAAACCCCCTGGGCGCAACCTTTGAAATATAGCACAGCCCCCTGATGTTGGTGACATCCCGGCCCTGGGCCAGGGCCCGGGCAAGCTCGACCACGCAGGCTTCGGCCATGCCATAGGCAAGGATGTCGGCCTTGGCGTCAAACAGAATGGACCGGCGAATTTTGTTGGACCAGAAGTCAAAGTGGGCAATCCGCCTCAAGCTTGCCTCGATGCCGCCGAGGACAATGGGGCAGGTTGCCTTGAAATGGCGTCGGACCAGATTGGTGTAGGCAATGACAGCCCGGTCCGGGCGGCGGTTGTTTGTTCCGCCGGGGGTATAGTCGTCGCCTTTTCGCCATTTTTTGGTGGCCGTATAATTGGCCACCATGGAATCCACCGATCCCGAGGTGATGCCCCAGAAGAGCCGGGGTTCTCCCAGCCGTTTGATGTCAGCATCATTGGTGAGGTCCGGCTGGGCGATGACCCCGACCTTGAATCCTTTTTCCGCCAGGAGTTTGCCCAGCAGGGCAACACCGGTATAGGGCGAGTCAATATAGGTGTCGCCGGTGACAAAAATAACATCCAGCTGGGTCCAGCCAAGAAGGCCCATCTCTTTGGGTGTGGTTGGCAGAAACATGGTTAGTTGTCCTGGTATGCCATGATTTCTCTGATGTATTTGAACAGGAGCCGGTAGGCTTTGGGCGGTTTTTTTGCGGCGATCTCCTGGGTGGCATTCCGGACCAGCTGGCGAAGTCGCTGGCGGTCGGCCTGGGGATGACTGTCTAAAAAGGCTTCCAAGCAGGAGGCCTCCCCGTCCATGAGATCCTCCCTGATTTTTTCCATGGCCTTGAATTTTGAACTGGCAACGGCCCGGGCCAGGGAGAGCCGGTCAATGGCCGTCTCAATGGTTTCAGGGTCAATGGTCCGCATGATGGATCCGATATATTGAAGCTGCCTGCGCATGGCCCCGTGGCGGGTGATGGTTTTTGCAAATATCACTTCTTTTTTCAGGGTCTCGGGAATCTCCATTGTCCGGATCTGTTCAAGGGAGAGATTGATGAGTTGCTCTCCGAGCCGCTGAAGGGCTTCCACCTCAAGTTTTGCCCTGGTTCGGCTCTTTCGCTCGTTGTCCTGGTCCTGCCTGTCCTGCGCTTTTCTGTCCCGGGCCATCTGTCTGTACCGTCCTTTAAGGTCGATTTTTTGTTAAAACATATTATAATACAGGAAAAGAAAAGATAATACAAGTCACAGATCGTCAAATTTTTAAATGCCCGCCCCATGCCCTGTATGGGTTTATGGCATTGTGTAAAACTTTCGTTTGTCCTCTATTTTAAGTTGACTGAAATCCCAACCATGGGTATGACTGCTAACATGAAACGTTATTTGAGCCATCCTGGATTTTTCCGGGTGATCGTTCTGTTCTTTCTCATGGGCCTTACCACCGGATGCACAAGTGTCACGGGACATCTTGCCGAAAGCCTCACCGCTGCCATCGGCCGAAACAGCGATCTTGAGACGATCAAGCAGGGAGGGCCTGCCTACCTCATCATGGTGGATGCCTTTGTCCTGGACAACCCGTCCAACCCGAAACTTCTTGCATCGGCGGCCAACCTTTATTCAACCTATTCCGATGTTTTTGTGACAGACGGGAAAAGGGCCCTTCGCCTCACGGACAGGGCGCTTGACTATGGGTTAAGGGCGGCGGGCGAGGCGAACAGACAGCTGCGGGGGCTTGACCAGATGGATTTTCGAACCTTTGAAACCCGGATCAACGCTGCGACCCTTTCCGATATCGATGTCCTCTATACCCTTGGCGCGGCCTGGGCCGGGTGGATACGGGCCCGGAGCGGCAGTCTGAAAGCCCTTGCCCAGATTCCAAAAATTGAGAAGCTCATGGAGCGGGTGGTTGCCCTGGACGAGGGGTATCAGGACGGCGCTGCCCATCTCTACCTCGGCGCCCTTGCCATGATACTGCCCCCGGTTCTGGGCGGAAGGCCCGAGGTCAGCCAGGCCCATTTTGAAAGGGGCGTTCTGCTTGGTGGAACCAAAAACCTCATGGCCCGGGTCCTTTATGCCCGAAACTATGCAAGGCCCATGTTTGACCGGGCGCTCCACGACCGGCTGCTCAACGGGGTGCTGTCCCAGCCCGTTGACCCTGGCGGTGACACGCTGATCAATGCCCTTGCCAGGCAGGAGGCAGAACGACTGTTAGCGTCTGGCCAGGATTATTTTTGACAATTTCCAGGAATTCCCGCTGAAAATGAAAATGGAGAACGCACGACTATGATTTACCGAACTGCCCTTGTGATCCTGTTGTTCCTTGCCGCCATGGGGTCGTCCCCTGCCCGTGCCACGGTGTTTAAAATCGCAACCCTTGCACCGGAAGGGTCTTTTGAGGTGGTGCAGATGCAGTCTGCCGCCGCCGATATCGCCACAGCCACCCAGGGGCGGGTGGGGTTCAAGTTCTTTACCGGAGGGGTCATGGGCAACGACCAGGGGGTGCTCAGGAAGATCCGCATCAACCAGCTCCAGGGGGGGGCGGTTTCTTCGGGGAGCCTTTCGACCTATTATCCAGACAGCCAGGTGTACAGTCTTCCTTTCGTGTTCCGGTCGTTTGACGAGGTCGATTATGTGAGAAAACAGATGGACGACGCCCTTATCAAGGGATATGCCGATGCCGGGTTTGTTGTGTTCGGCCTTGCCGAAGGGGGGTTTGCCCGCATTATGTCCAGCACGCCCATTGCAACGGTTGCCGACCTTCAGCAGCACAAGGTGTGGATCCCTGAAAATGATGCCGCAGCCCTTGAGGCGGTCAAGGCCTTTGGCGTCAGCCCCATCACCCTTTCCGTGGCCGATGTCAGAACCGGCCTGCAGACCGGGCTTCTGGATACCGTTGCCATCCCGCCGGCCTATGCCATTCTCCTGCACTGGCACACCCAGGTGCATTATGTCACCGAGATTCCCCTGAT
This sequence comes from uncultured Desulfobacterium sp., assembly GCA_963675615.2. Taxonomy (GTDB): domain Bacteria; phylum Desulfobacterota; class Desulfobacteria; order Desulfobacterales; family Desulfobacteraceae; genus Desulforapulum. The sequence goes on along the minus strand of CAXXTD010000004.1, from coordinate 356,896 downwards.
TTACACCAATGGACTGCTGGCCATTGAAAAACGGGCCTTTGGAACACTTTTGCCGGATGATCAGGAGATCGTCAGGGCCCGGATGGTCGAGGCCTTTGTCCGGATAGACCGGCACAACCGGGCGCAGAACATTGAGGCCGCCGGGGTGTTAAAAGAGATGGGGCTCACCTTTGTGGTCCCCGATGCCGCAGACTATGATACCTGGCTGCAGCACTCCCAGACGGTGCCCCAGCGCCTGGTCGACAAGGGGGTCCTTTCCCGGGAAATTTTAGACACCCTCAACCGCCACCTCTCGGCGTTCCGGTCAAGGTAAGACCATGGGGTTTTCCCGCATCCTAAAGGTGCTGCATCGGCTCGAGGATATGGTGCTCGTTCTCCTGGTGTTTACCATGATGCTCGTGGCGGTTGTTCAGATCGTTCTTCGAAACACCACGGGTGCCGGTATTGTGTGGGCAGACACCCTTGTGAGAATCCTGGTTCTCTGGACCGGACTTGTGGGGGCCATGGCAGCGACCCGGCAGAACAATCACATCAACATTGATGTGGTGACCCGTCATCTATCACCAGGTGTGGCAAGGGTGATAAACGGCATCACCCTGGTATTTGCCTCCCTGGTCTGTTTTGTAACGGCCTGGTACAGTCTGTCGTTTGTGCAGATGGAGTATGCGTTTTCCACCCCTGCCTTTGCCCGTGTGCCCACCTGGGCCTGCCAGACGATCATTCCCGTGGCGTTTCTGGTCATGGCCCTTCGCTGCCTGGGAATTGGTATCCAATCGTTTACCCGTAACGCCAAATCTCCATCGTGACAAACCTGATCTTCATTGCCATAATCGTTCTGTTTGCCGTTCTCGGGGCGCCGCTTTTTTCAGTGATCCTGGCTGCAGCCTGTGTCGGTTTTTACTTTACCGGCATTGATCTTTCAGCCATTGCCATTGAGCTTTACCGGCTCACCGACACCCCTGTCATGTCTGCGTTGCCCCTTTTTACCGTTGCAGGCTATCTTCTGGGTGAGAGCAACACCTCAAAACGGCTGGTACGGCTGTCCAGTGCCTTTCTCGGTTGGATGCCGGGCGGCCTTGCCGTTGTAAGCTTTGTCACCTGCGCCCTTTTTACGGCATTTACAGGGGCTTCCGGGGTGACCATAGTGGCCGTGGGGGCACTGCTGCTGCCGGCCCTGACCCGGGCCCGGTACAGCGAGAAATTCAGCCTGGGCCTTGTCACCACTTCGGGCAGCCTCGGGCTTTTGCTGCCGCCGTCCCTTCCCCTGATCCTCTACGGCATTGTTGCCCAGCAGATGGGATCAAACGTAGAGATCGAGGATCTCTTTCTGGCGGGCATTTTTCCGGCCCTTTTGATGATCGTCCTGCTTTCCGTGTGGAGCGTCTGGGCCACCCGGAACAGGGTGGTTCCCCTGCAGCGGTTTTCCTGGAAAGAGGCCCGTGCTGCCGTCCGGGCCGCTGCCTGGGAGATCCCCCTGCCCATCTTCCTGGTTGCCGGTATTTACGGCGGGTTCTTTGCCGTTTCAGAGGCGGCAGCCGTTGTGGCCCTCTATGTCATCATTGTTGAGGTCTTTGTCTACAACGAGATCCCCATTGCCCGGCTGCCCGGAATTCTCAAGGACGCCATGGTCATGGTCGGCGGAATCCTTCTGATTCTCGGTGTCAGCCTTGCCTTTACCAATTTTCTGGTGGACGCCGGGGTGCCCACCGCCCTGTTTGCACTGATCCAGGGCCATATCGCAGGAAAACTGACCTTCCTGATTCTCCTGAACCTGATCCTGCTCGCCCTTGGGGCCATCCTTGACATTTTTTCCGCCATCGTGATCATGGTGCCGCTGCTGCTGCCCATTGCCGAAAGCTATGGCATCAATCCGGTTCATCTGGGCATCATTTTCCTTGCCAACATGCAGATCGGGTATTTTACGCCGCCCGTGGGCATGAACCTGTTCATTGCCTCATACCGGTTTGAAAAGCCTGTGACCGAGATTTACGCCTCAGCCCTGCCGTTCATGTTTGTCATGATTCTGGCGCTGTTGATCATCACCTATGTCCCGGCATTGAGCCTTTTTTTTCTTTCCTAGGAAATCAGTTATGTACAAGCAAAAAAAAGATGTTGATACAGGGGTAAGCGGTATCCGGGAGGTGTTTAACTATATCCGTCGTTACAGGGAAAAGACCTTTGTACTCAAGATCGAGGACAGCCTGCTCGATTCTCCCCTGTTTCCCCTGCTCATGAAGGATATTATCCAGCTCCACGACGTTGGCATCAACATTGTCATTGTTCCGGGCATCCGCCATACCATCGAGCACAAGCTTGACCAGGCGGGTATCCGTACCCGGTTTGTGGATGGGGTGCGCATCACCCCGGCAGCGGCCCTTCCCCTGGTCAAGCTTGCTGCAATGGAGGTGGCTGAGACCATTATTTCCCACCTTGGCGCAGGCGGTGCCAACGGCATCATGGGCACCTGGATCCGGGCGCGCTCCCTTGGCGTGACCCAGGGAATTGATTTTGAGTTTACCGGGCGCATTGAAAAAATCCGTTCGGACATTGTGGTAAAACTCATGGCCCAGAATTTTATTCCCGTGCTCTATAATGTCGGCTTTAATTCAACGGGCAAGAGCTACAACGTCAACTCCAATGAAATAACCTGCTGTCTGTGCCGGGATCTGGACGTGATCAAACTTTTTTTCATCGGCCAGGATGGGGGAATCCCCGTTGAAAATCTCACCGTTCCAGACGGCATCGTGCCCCATGCCAGCGGCATGTTTTCCAGCCTGGACCTTGCCCAGGTGGATTATATCCTTGGAAACAATTCCGACCAGCTGGCCCATCACTACCGGGAGTATCTGGAAATTGCCCTTGAGGTCACCCGGCCCCAGAACGGGGTGAACCGGGTTCACGTCATCTCCGGCACCCGGGAGGGGTCGTTGCTGACCGAGGTGTTCTCAAGCACAGGGCTTGGCACCATGGTCTACCGCAACGATTATGCCTACATTCGTATGGCCACGCCCGAGGATGTTCCGGAAATCCTTCTGCTCATGGAAGACTATGTGAAACAGGGTAACCTGGTGCTGCGCTCGGAGTCCGATATCAACGACCGGATCAACGATTACTATATCTACGAGGTGGACCGGGCCATCTACGGTTGCGGCGCCCTATACCCCCAGGAGAACAACCAGGGTGAGATCGGCGCCATTGCCGTCAACCCCTCGTACAAATGCAAGGGGGTGGGCAAAAAGATCATGCGCTACCTCATCACGCTCGGCCAAAAGCGCGGGATGAACCGGCTGTTCCTTTTAACGACCCAGACGTCGGACTGGTTTTATGAATTCGGCTTTTATCCGGGGACCCCGTCATCCCTTCCCCTGGGTCGAAAGGTCAGATACAACAACGAGCGCAATTCCCGGGTGCTGCTGCTTGATCTTGGACGCTGCTCACAGGACACAGCTCCAGGGTAAACCCTTCCATCTGATAGATGATCAGTCCGTCCACCCGGAGGATGCCGTCGGCCGTCACGGTTGGATTTTTCCCGTCTGTGACCGACCGGATGTGGGCCTCGACGCTGATACGCCGGTTGTCTGGCGTAATCTGTCCCCGGTAGGTCCATTTGTGATCCTGGCCCGTTGGAATCATTTCATGGGTTTCGGGGGAAAAGTCCCACCGCTCTTTTGCATAGGCTGCGACAATCTGTAAAAAAGATTCAATGCCCAGGGAACCCGGGCAGACCGGGTCCTGGTAAAAATGGGCCTTGAAGAACCATTCATCGGGATCCACCGCTTTTGCTGCCCGGACATACCCGTTGCCGAAAAGGCCGCCGTCCAGGGTGAGGACATCAATCCTGTCAATCATCCGCAGGGCCTTTGAGGGCAGTCCCGTGGGGATGGAAGCGTTGCTGTCCCCGGGCGTCAGGGGGGCATCGTCGGTAAATTCAATGCAAACGGCGTTTTTGAGTTCGGACTTGGACGGTGCCCGGCCAAGGGGCGTTGCCTTGATGCCGGTCTGGTTGGACAGGGCTTTTTCTGTGAAGAAACCAAAGCTGGTCTTGCCCGTGTACAGGGCCTCCCCGTTGTTGAGCACCGCCATGTCAAATTCCTGGATGATCAGGCCTCCGGCTTCGGAAACGCCGGTCAACCGGGACCGCATGGTCAGGGTGCCCATGTCCCAGGTGACGGGGCGTACCAGGGTGGCCTGGCCGCCAAGGTTTCTGAAGTAGAGGCGCTGGTCGCTTCGAAGGGCAGAACCGGCATAGGCGGCCAGCCAGCCGCAGGGCTGGAGCGCTATTTCCAGGAGGATGCTGAAGGGCAGGATGCGGCTTCTGGCGGCCTTGAAGTACCAGGCGTCCCTGGGCAGGTCAAATTCAGCCTCAATCCATCCACCCGGGGTCATCTCCCACTGTATGGCGTCGGTTTTGACCACCCGGTCCATGAAGAAATAGGGAGGCCGTGGAAGGCGTGCAATTTCACGTTCGCTGTCAAATATCGCATAGGGTTTGCCAAAGGCCATGGACGGCTTGCCCTCTGCAAAGGCAAGGATCTGCTCCCGGGTGAATCGCACCGAGTGCTGGTTGTCGGCCGGCTTGAATTTTGCCATGAGAGACGGAGCAATCACCGCCTCAAATCCGGTCATTGTTGCGATTACCCTGCCGGTGTCGTCAACAAAGGTAACGTCTCCCCTGATGGCGTGGGTTGTCTGTTCGGTAAGGCAAAGGGTGATGGTGACATCGCCTGTTGAACCGGCAAAGGGTTCATAAACCCTGAGGCTGTCAAAACGGGACGGCAGGCAGGCATTGCCGGTCTGCCCGTGGCTCCAGATGATGGCGGCCTGGAAGGCTGAATCAAGCATCAGGGGGTCCACAATCCAGGTGGCGGCATGGGGGTGTTTTATCCAGGTGGCGGGCGCCTGTGCCCGTGCTGCCGAAACCTTAATGCCGGTGGTCCCCGTTCCCAGGATGGCCTTGATTCCCCTGAGTTGGCCCTGGTGAAAGAGAATCGTGTCGTAGGCCTCGTCTGCGCTGAGGGTGCAGGGGGCAAGTCCTGGGGGATCTACAGGGGGGGCCGGCGGCCCTTCAGGAAGGGTATCCGCCAGCAGGGTCACCCCGCTTGCGTGGAGGCCGGCCGTTGAACAAAGCTCGGTTTCAACCCGGAAGAGATCCTTGTCCGGTGTGCACCTGCCTGTGTTGATGGTTATCCGGGTTTTGGCGCTGTCCGGCTTGATTCCTTTTAGTACCCGCATGTTGTCAATGCCGGCAAACACCAGGCCGGGATTGGCGTGGCAGGCACCATGGGCATACCATTCGGCCATCAGGGCAAAGGGCACAACGGGTTGATCGTCAATGCAATGGTCGTTGAGGATGGGAAACCGGGTGGTGTCAACCTCGGTTCCATAGGCCCTGGTGAGACGTTTTTTGGGTTTGGGTTCAGGCAGTGGGGGAGCGGGCAGATGGCCGCCGATGACAATCTCCACCGGGCCGTTGGCGGTCATCTCGTCCATGAGCATCGCTGCCCCGGCCTTGAGGGGAATGAGGTCAATACCCTGTTTTTCAAACTTCTGCCGTAAAAGCGGAGTGACCATTCCGCCTTCCCAGGGGCCCCAGTTCATGGCGAGGACTTTGCACGCCGGCAGGCGCCGGGCCAGGTGCTGGGCCGTTTTGTTGAGCACCTCGTTGGCCATGGCATAGTCCACCTGGCCGGGGTTGCCCGTGCGGGCCGCAATGGATGAGAACAGAACCAGGTGGGCGAGACGATCTGGATCAATGACCGCTAAAATATTGTTGAGCCCCTGCACCTTGGTGTCAAAGACCCTGGCGAACTGATGATCGTCCTTGTCAAGGATGAACCGGTCTTCGAGGACGCCTGCGCCATGGACCAGGCCGGTGATGGTGCCAAACTGCCCTTCAACCGTCTTCAGGCACTGGGCCAACCGGGGTGCGTCCAGGACATCAACCGACCGGTAGGCGACCCTGGCATGGGTTGACCTGATTCGCTTGAGGGTAGAGGTGATTTCCCGGTTGGAGACAATCTGCCGGTAGCGGGTGTCCAGGTCCCGGGGCGAGGGGCGCTGGCCAATGAATTCGTTTTCGAGCACGGTCCGTTTGATATCGGCTTCATCGACGAGGTCGGTCAACCACCCGGGTTCCTCCCAGGGTTCCGGGGATCTTCCGAGCAGGACAATGGCCGGCTGGTAACGGTCAGCCAGGGCCATGGCGCATTGGGCCGTCACCCCCCTGGCGCCGCCTGAAATGACAAATACATCGTCCGGGGTGATTGTGGCGGTTTCGGGTGTCGCTTCGGCTGTCACAAGCTCCGGTATGTTGCAGAGGTCGTCCCTGATGCCCATCTCCACCGGGCCGTGGATCATGGTCAGGCTTGAAATGGCGTCCATGGCAGTGTTGTCGGCCACGGGTTCCGGGGCAAGGTCAAGGCTTCGGCACAGCACCGTTGGCCATTCCAGGGCGGCGGTCTTGGCAAGGCCTGAAAGGCCGCCCTGGAGGGGATCGAAAATGGGACCATCGTCAAACCCAAAACCGCCGCCCAGGAACGACACCGTGGTGAAAAAAGCCGCCTGTCCGCTGGCAGCGGCCATGAGGGCCGGGCCGCTCTTTCTGGCCAGGGCAAAGGCTGACTTGAGAAAGGCTTCTCCACCCTGGTCCGGGTCGTAGACAATCACAAGGCCGGCCATGGCCGTCAGGTCGCTGTTCAACACCTGGTCCATGGAGATGAGCTGGGCGTCAATGCCTGTCCGTTTGAACGCCTGGGCCAGGGCCGCTGAAAAACCCGTCGTGCTGCCTGCGATGTACACGGTCTTGTCAGCTCCAATGTTGAGCTTTGAGCCATTGTGGAACCGGACCTGGTCCATGGGCAGCTGCTTGAGTCTGATGGTCTGGCGCATCTGTTTTGCCGGGCTGGCGTCGGCACTCCTGCCTTTGCCATGGTTGCCCGTGGTCTGGCCGGCGGCGGTGCTGCTGGTGTCTTCATCAACAGAACCGGCATCAACAACCCGTGCTTTTCCAACAGGCCGGGGGGGTTCTTTGCCGGCAGCCACATGGGCGGATGTGCTGGGACCGTTGCCGTCAATGTGGGCGGCAATGTCGGCAAGGGTTTTCATCGCTGTCATTTTTTCGGCTGAAAAGGTGTCGGCATGGGGCAACTCCTTTTCAAGACGTGATAGTATTTCCACCCGTTTGATGGAATCAATGCCAAGGTCTGACTCAAGGTCCATTCCAGGCTCGAGCATTTCTACTGGAAAGCCCGTGAGCTCTCCGATTACCTTGACCAGGGTGGCCATGATCCCAGGATTCTGTGGTGCGCTGTTTTCAACAGCCAGTTCCGGTTCGGGCCCGGTCTCTTCCGACGGAGCCATGGCCATGGCCGACAGGATATCTCCAAGGGTTTTTAAACTCCCCATCTCTTCCGGGGAGATCTGAAGGGCATGGGGCAGTTCTTTTTCAAGTTCGCTTACGATCTCCACCCGTTTGATGGAATCGATGCCAAGGTCTGATTCAATGTCCATGTTCAGGTTGAGCATCTCCTGGGGAAACCCGGTAAGGCGGCTCACCGTTGCCATGATCGCCTGGGTGGCCCGGGTTGTTCCCGGGGCTGAAGGCTCGGTGGCAGGCGGGTCAGGCAGTGACAACGGCTGGGCCCCAAGGGGCTGAACCGCTGGCTGGGGTTCGGGAGCGGCTTCGTGGGGGGGGGTGCGGCCATGGCTCAACGGCCGGGGCGCTGTTTCTGGCAGCGGTTCCTGGACCACAGATCCGGGGACGGATGGCGGGCTGGCCCCGGCCGCGGGTACGGATGACGGTGCCGTGTGGGGGGTAAACCCGGTGTCGCTGAACAGGCGTGTCTGCGCCATCATTTTCTGGAGGGTCTGGCTGGCAAGGGCCTGGGTTTCGAGGAATTTCTCATGGGCCCGGGCCGTCTGGGACTGGAGGGCCTCCATGGATTCAAGTCCCCGAAGGACAAGTGCCATGGCACTGGACCGGGCCGGGTCTGCCGGAATCGGGTTCTGGGTCGGTTGAACAGGGTGATCTGAAGACGGCATGGCGGCTCCTCTGGGTGTTTCTTCAGGGGCAGAAGCACTCCCTGGGGTTTCATTGGTTTGGGCGGGTGCCACTGGGTGGTTTCTGTCGGCCACGGGCACGGTGGTCATGGGTGGCGACGGGGGCAGGTCGCATCCGGGCCTGGGCCGGATGTTGGCACCGGTCAGGGGGATTCGCATGATTTTTTTTCCGGGCGCCTCCGTGTCATCCTCCCAGGCGGTGAGGTCCACGGGAAGCCCCTTTGCACCCAGTTCACACACCACCCGGGCAAGGTCTTCCATGCCGGACCGCCGTCCGTTTGAGCCGTCAAGGGCCATGGCTGTAAACGCTTTGTCCTTGAGTATGGATCGGGTCAGGCCGGTCAGCACGCTTTTCGGACCGACTTCGACAAAGGTGGTGGCGTTGTCGGCAAACATGGCCTCAACACTGTCGACAAAGTTGACCGGGTTGAGCAGTTGGTTGCCGAGCAGGGTGGTTGCCTTTTCAACGTCGTTCGGGTAGGGGACGGCCGTGGTGTTTGAAAACACCGCTGTTGCTGAAGGGGTCAGGTCACAGCCTTCCAGGCGATCTTTGAACGGCCGGGCCGCATTCTCGACAAGGGGGCTGTGGAAGGCCGCTGCCACGGGGATTTCGACGGCCCTGATTTTCCTTGCCCTGCAGCGTTTAAGGGCCCTTTTGATTTCGTCGGTGCGCCCGGAAAGAACGCCCTGGTCGTGGCTGTTGCGGTTGGCAAGGACAAGGTCTAAATTCTCGTCGCGGATCAAGGCTTCAATGTCGGGAAGGGCGGCCTTGACGGCCAGCATGCTTCCCTGTTCTCCCTCCTCTCCCGGGGACTGGGCCATGTACCGTCCCCTTGCGCAGGCAAGGGTGAACAGGGTGGCCCTGTCCATCCAGCCGGCGCAGTAAAGGGCCGGCAGTTCGCCAAAGCTGTGGCCGCAGGTAAGATCCGGAAGGATGTTGAACCGGGCCAGGATGGCGGCCATGGCAAGGCTTATGCCGCCAAGGGCCGGCTGGGCCACATCGGTCTTTCTCAGCATCTCTTCGCTGGTCTTCTTGTCCTGGCGATGGAGGGGCGGGGGGAATATATAGTCGGCCAGGGACTGTTTCGCCTCTTTCCACTCAGCGGTAAAATGATGGCCGGCATCGGTCAGGGCCTTGAGCCCTTCGGGAAAGGTCGAGACCAGGTCCCTGCCCATTCCCGTGTACTGGCTGCCCTGGCCGGGAAACAGAAAGGCCAGTTTGCCCTGGTGCTGTCCCGACCCGAAATAGATGTTTTCCTTTGTCCAGCTGCGGTCTGTTTGTGTCTCGACCAGGGCCATGGCCCGCTGAACGGATTCGGCAGCATCATCGTCCCGGGTGATCAGAATTATAAGTCTTGCATTGTCGCTGGCTGAGAATGTCTTTCTTGTGTTGAATGCAAGCCATGCCGCTGCCTGTGACCGTTCGGCGTGGTCCCACTGGGCAGACGGGGCAAGCGCCTTGCTGAATTCAACAAGCTGGGGGGTGAGTTCTTGCCGGGTCGGGGCAGAAAACGCTGCAATCTGAACCGTTCCGTCCCAGGAGACTCGGGATTTTTCGGGCTGATCTTCCTCAAGAACCGCATGGAAGTTGCTGCCCCCGAATCCAAAGGCACTCACACCGGATCTCCTTGGTGTGTCGTGCTGGGAAACCCATGGTTTTGCAACGGCGTTCAGGTAAAACGGGGTGTCGTTGATTTCAAGCTCGGGATCGGGTTCCTCGGCCTTGAGGGTTGGTGGCAGGACCTTGTGGTAGAGGCAGAGGGCCGATTTAATGATGCCCGCGGCCCCGGCCGCGGCCTTTGAGTGGCCGATCATGGATTTTACCGATCCCACGGCACAGCTGGTGGTCTTGCGGGTCTCCCTGGCAAGGGTTTTAAGGGCGGTGAACTCGATCTTGTCGCCCACCCGGGTGCCGGTGCCATGGGCCTCGATCAGGCCCACCGTGGCAGGGTCCACCCCGGAGATGTCGTAGGCTGCATGGAGCGCCCTGAGCTGGCCTGCGGCGTCCGGGGCATAGATGCCGCCGGTCTTGCCGTCGCTTGAGGTGCCCATGCCCCGGATGACCGCATAGATCCGGTCCTTGTCCCTTGGGCATCGGCAAGGCGCTTGAGGACAATCATGCCGACGCCCTCCCCGAGCACGGTGCCGTCGGCATCCCTGGAAAAGGGACGGGCGTCCCCGGAATGGGAGAGAACCCCGGTCTTTGCAAAGCACATGTTCATGAAAATGTCGTTGAGGGCATCCACCCCGCCGGTGATGGACATGTCGCATCGTCCCGATACGAGCTCCATCATGGCCGTATGAATGGCCGAAAGCGAGCTTGCACAGGCCGCATCCACCACCGAGTTGGTGCCGCCAAGGTCCAGGCGGTTGGCGATCCTGCCTGCGACCACGTTGCCAAGCAGGCCTGGAAACGAATTCTCCTGCCATTCGGCATACTGTCCCGAGATCCTCTCCACCACCTCGGCAGCCTTGTTTTCTGGAATACCCGCGTCTTTTAAGGCCCTTTTCCAGACGGGATGGCCCAGCCTTGCCCCCAGGGGAATGACAAGCTCCTGGGTGCCGGTGACCCCGAGAACGACGTTGGTTCGAAGCCGGTCAAAGGACCCTGGCGTTGCGTAGCCGGCATCTTTGAGGGCCATTTCCGCCACAATCAGGGCCAGGAGCTGGGCTGTGTCGGTTGCGTCAAGGTTGTTGGGGGGCAGTCCAAACCGTGCCGGGTCAAACGAGACTTTGGGTAGGAAGCCGCCCCTGGAGCAGTAGGTGCGATCCTTTGATGAGGGGTCTTGATTAAAATAATCGTTCAAAGACCAGTGGCTTGCTTCAGGAACCTCTGTGATGGCATCCTCTCCGTTGAGCAGCAGACGCCAGTATTCCTTGAGTCCGTTGGCCTTTGGAAAAATACACCCCATCCCTATGATCGCCACAGCATTCTTGTTTTGCAATTTTCCCCCTCAAATGGCTTTGTGTGAATAAAAAAGAAGTCATATCCTACTATATGGCAGCTTTTTTTTACACAAGAGGAAAAGAATTTGACAAAAGTTTTACATGGGGGAGGTAATCCTCATTAAGGGGGGCAGGAATCATTAAAGGGGATCAGGGATTTTATCTTCTAAAAGTGTCCACCTAGGCAAACAGTGCCGGTTATATTTCAAACACCGCTTCCACTTCAATGTCTGAGCCAAGGGGCAGGGCTGCCACCTGAACGGCAGAACGGGCAGGAAACGGGGCTTTGAAATATTTGGCATATACCGTGTTGACTGCTGAGAAAGTCATTCATATCCGACAGAAATACGGTTACTTTCACGGCCCTGTCAAGAAGGGTTCCAGCTTCTTTGGCAATGGCTTCCAGGTTTTTAAACACCTGGTGGGCACGGGTCTCGATGGTTCCTTCTGGAAATTTACCCGTGGCAGGGTCAATGGGGATTTGGCCTGAGGTAAACAAAAGGTTGCCGGTCACAACGGCCTGGGAATAGGGACCAATGGCGGCAGGTGCCTTGTCTGTACTGATAATGGTTTTGGACATGATGGTTCTCCTTGGAAAAATCAGGTTAAATTGTTTATCTTGAATAATAAATATCTTGCAAAATTCTAGGCCCAAGTGTTTTATCGAGATAACTTTTTTTGCAATCCAGAACATCAAGTCGACCGTGAATTCCCCAGGAGACAGCACGGCAACCGCCAAAGCACATGGGGAGATATTTGCATTCGTGGCATTCAGAGTGATTTTTATAAAATCCCAGTGCGTGGGATCGGGAATAATCCGACAATCCAGTTTTTACATGTCCGGCTTTGAATTCTTCCAGGCCAAGCAGGGTCGGGCATTTATAAATATATCCGTCATAATTAATGAGCAATACATTTGTCATTTCCATCATACATGTGAACATAGACGGTTTTGGGACATGGAAACCTCGTTTTAAAACTTCCCCGCGCAGGATTAAACCGGCCTCAATAATCCACTCCACGGAAAGGGCAGAAATTCCACCCTGATAGCCCGAAGCCCGGTGTTCATTTACGCTGTTTTTGGAAATAGGACCAAAGGTGACTTTGTTTAATTTCTCAGGTGTGATGCCCTTTTTAATTAACAGATCCAGGAGCTTAGGAAATTTGCGCCATGTGTTTTCATCATAATTACCGCTAAGTTCAATGTTAAGGATATCCCAGGAGTCTTTGATGTTTTTTACGATTGTCTCAAAACTGGGTGCTCCATTTTTAAAAGGCCTGTATCGGTTATGGTTCTCAGCCGGTCCGTCCACGGTGATTTTGAGATGGGTAACCCCTAATTTTTTTAATTCTTTTGCCCGGTTCCGTGTCAAAAGTGATCCGTTGGTGGTCATGCCAAATTCCAGCTCAGTTCCTTGTTCGTCACAGATTTTTTTAAGGTGTTTTGTAAAGAAACGGATCATATCCATGCTTAATAGGGGTTCACCGCCAAAAAAATCAAATTTTAATTTTGTTTTGCCATCCAGATTTTTTTCAACAAACCCAAGGGTTGCTTCCTGTGTTTCACGGTTCATATAGCGCTTATGATGTTTAATGCCTTCCTCACAACAGTAAATACAGGCAAAATTACAATCCAGGTTCAGAGTGACTGTAATATCGAGCTCCCTGAAATTTTGATTAAAATCCTTGATATAACCAAGCATCTCTTTTTTTTCAGAAATCTGATCCGGAACCAGAAATTCAAGGTCTGTCAGTTGCTTTTCAACTCCTTCAGGCAGATCACCAGCCTGAATCATCCCAAGGGTATCCTGATTTATTCTAATCAGAGAGCCTTTTTTAATTGAATACAGAATAATTGAATCAGGGTTCTCTGCGTCTTTAATAATCACTGAATAATGGGATAGATGCATAAATTTGACATTTTTATGGGTTAGGTTACCCGAAACCTGAAAACAGGCTCCGGGTCTTTTTCAGTTACCGCTGTCTTTTTACCTGCTCACTACAGCAATCTTCCATTTCATATTTTTCTTTTTTACCTTTATCCAGTACGACTACAGCACATTCTTTCTCTTTCATACCATCTCCTACCAGTTATATTTATATCAACCAACAACCTGAACACCTGAATTTACTAAAATTTAAACCGAGCACCCACTTCGAACCACCTTCCCGGGTTAATGCTACCACCATTGTATTGATACCCGTTAAATAGGTTATGCCCGGTAAAATAGAGTTCAGTATTATAAGATTTCCGAATTTCAAAGGTTTTTATAATATTTAAATTCCAGATTGGTTTATACTCCTGGGGATCACGTGAATCATCATAGTTATAATCCACAAAATCTGCAAAAAGCTGAATATAGAGAGACTTTTCCAAATTATATTCAACACCGCCAACAATTTTCCGGATTGTTGATTCTTCTTTCCCACCGCTGTTTTTAACCTCTGATTCAATATAGGAAAAACCGGTATACAAAGAGATGTGATAAACAGGAGCGGTTTTAAACTCTACTTCAATGCCTTGTCTAACCTCAGACCCTTGATTCACATAGATGTCATTGTCATCTCCGTAAATCTTTTTAAAGACATTTGTTATATCATTGTAAAACAGAGTTGTTTTGAACCATAGGTATTTAACGGCGGCTGTTTCAAAACCCAGCTGATAGGTCCAGACCTCTTCCGGTTTGAGATCTGGATTGGCAATTAGAAACCCCCATCCACCGTTCATATCCAGCCATGCGCTGATCGGTTCATTAAATCCACGGGCTGTAAAAGCCCGAAACAGGGTGTTATGCTTGAGCTTATAGGTAACTCCCAGGCTGGGGCTTAGGAAATAATCGGTATGCCGGTTATAATCCAATCGAAGACCGGGTGTCAGACTTAAGTTCCCGATTATAATTGTATCATTGATAAAAGCCGCAGACTTGGTAAAGGAGGTATCACCCTCACTTGTGTACTCTTCATAATATCCTTCATCGTATAAGTTATCCGAAATGTTTCGATCAAGGGTATCACGTTCATAATCAACGCCAAAAACAACGGTATTAAATCCAACATCCCATATAAGTCGGGTATTGACGTAATACTTATTATCTTCATACACACCTTTATATTTATAGCTGTACAGGTCCTGATACCCCTCATTGTAGTAGGAACGATTGACTTTATTGAGATAATTTGCCGTAATGTTCAACTTTAAATTATGGGTAAACTGGTACTCTCCGGACAGGGTTACAAATCCAGATCGTATCTTATCGGGCTGGTTGTAATTGATATAGTCGTTATAAGACTTTCCATAGTAGGTTTCGTCACCAAGATTGATCTTAGAATCAAAAGAACCGGCGGAAAATCCCACCTTAAAGCTGTCATTCATTTGAAAATATGCATTCCCATAGAGACTGCCATCCTCTGCATAACGGTTATAATCCAGCCCATCTGATTTTTTATGGCCGGAATAGAGGTAATAGTTGGTTTTATTAACAGTACCATTTACTTCCCCCTTAAGATCAATGGAATTGGCTTTCCCGTAGGAGCCACCAAAGGTTCCACCGACTTTTTTATCCATATTTCCTCGCTTGGTAATAATGTTGATCACACCGGCAAGGGATGAACCCCAGGATGAAGAAGCAGGCCCTTTGATAATTTCTATTCTGTCAATAATCCCCACGGGAATTTCATAGGTCTCCGCCCGCCCGGCAGCCACATAATTCCAGGGCACACCGTCTAAAAGTACCTTGGTGTGAGCTACATTGGTTCCAAAGGTTCTAGTGAGGGAAGTACCAACAAAATCCCTGCCAAAAAAAGTAATATACATGGAGGGCAACCGGTTCAACACCTCAGCCACAGTATGGGCATTCATACGCTCAATCTCTTTGGCCGTCACCACTGTAATATTTTCAGCCACATGGGAAATGGATTTTGCATTACGGGTGGAAGTCACCACCAGATCTTCCCCCTCGTAAAATATCAAAAGGTCATTTTTTTCTTCTTGGGACTGGGCAAAGACAGGATGGGGAAGGAACAGCAGAATAGATAATGCTGTGATAACAATAGGGCCTAGGGATCGAGCAAATAATCTGTAAAACATTAAGAAGCCTCCAAGACTCAGCTTTTTAAAAAAATATTGATTGAAATTTTTCCATGGACTTTAACATGATTTTTACTGAATTCAAGTATTAAGTTGTGTGTTTCACGAAACCTGACCAACAGTTATTCCGGATAATCGGAGGGTAGCAGGGGATACTTGATTTCTAATTTATATATTGTAATGTAAGATTTTATCTTTTATACATCAATTAAATGTTCACTTTCATATGAAGCCAAACAAACGTGATAAAACGCCTGCTGATACTTGTAATTTTTTTTATTTCCCTATGCTCTGCAGCAGAGGCCGGAAGATGTGTTGCTGTTGTCTTAAGCGCCACTAACAGAATTTACAATTCTGCCATTGACGGATTTAACAGTGTCTCCTATTTCACCTCCAAAGAATTTCTCGTTAAAAATCTCAAGCCAAAAGCACTTGAGGATCCACTCAGGCTGTTCAGGCCGGACATCATCCTTGCCCTGGGAAATGATGCATTAACAGCTGTCCGGGATATTGAGGATATTCCCGTCCTGGTCATGTTTGTGCCCAACCCAAAACCCCTGTATCACACCAGGAATTTTTATGGGATTTTCATGGAAATTGAACCTGGTGTTCAGATTAAGACCATAACAGAAATCATACCAGGGCTTAAACGACCTGGATTGATTTATGGACCCAATACCGCTGTGGATTATATTAAAAGCTTTCGCAGCAATTCTAAAGAAAGGGGTTTGACCGTTCAGACGGCCAGGATTTTGAACTCTTCGGAATTTCCAGAAGCCCTTTTTGAAATGAAAAATAGTATTGATCATTTTGTGATGATACCCGACCGCCAGGTTATTACCGCCCAAACCATGGAGTATTTGATACTTTTTTCCATGCAAAACAGGATCCCAATTGTTAGTTTTTCCAACAAATATCTGGACCTTGGAGCAGTCATGGCAATCTCTCCAGATGTTTACGAGATGGGCAGGCAAGCGGGTAAGATGGCAAGCCTGATCATTTCCGGAAAAAAACCAGCCTTTCAGTATGATTTTATAAAAAATCCGGTTGTAACGGTCAATAAAACAGTTGCTAAAAATCTTGGAATCAAGATCATTGAAAAATAAGGTGCATTTATATTCCGGCATCAAGGATAAGGATCGATAGCATGAATAACGTGCTGAAAAAAATAAAAGATAATTTCTTATTAAAGATTATTCTCTCATTAACGCTTTCTATATTCAGCATTATCATTGTATCGTCCGCTTTTTTTATAACTATCAGAAAAAACAACATGCACGCTTCCCTTGTTGATATGGGGGTGATCTTAACCAAAGTATTGGCCCAGGGTTCAAGGATAGGAACTTTTTCAGGCAGCAAAATTCTGCTGGAAAAGGAGCTGAAAAATATCTTCCAGCATGGGGATTTGCTGGGTGCCAGTGTTTACGATGCTTCAGGTAGCCTTTTAAGCAGTTATTCACGATCCAACCGGAAAACTACCGGGATATCCGCTTTTGAGGAAGGGAGAATCAACCCTGAACAATACGCAGGCCTGTCATCAAAAAATTCTTATTCCGTTGTTGAAAATGATGACACCCTGGCGTTCTGGGCACCGGTTTTTCCTGATTCCAGTTTTGATGCCATGAGTTACTATTATTATGATACAGAAGAAATAACGGCAAAAGAACTTCCAACCGGTTATGTCTCAGTTCGCATGACTAAAGACAACCTGAAAAAGAAAATAGCGTCCCTGATATTCACTGTTATACTGATCAATGTAATTCTGATCATGGTAATCAGCATTGTTATCTATGTTTTTATCAATCATGCCCAAATGCCGTTTGAAAAATTAACGAGGGGCATAAAAGCCCTTGAAAGGGGTGATGAGCCGGAACCTATAGAGGTCACAACCTCTGATGAAATCGGAAAACTTGCCAGCTCGTTCAATCGCATGTCACGATCCCTGATGGAGAGGGAACGGGTCAGGAAAAGCTTAAAAAAAGATTTGCAAGCTGAATTGGCGCTAAAAAATGATGCGGTTTTGGAACTGAACAAAAAATTAAATATAGAGGTCGATGAACACAGAGCCACCCTGACAAAATTTTTTGAAAGCAAAGAACGTTACAAAAAAATATTATCGACCATTGAACACGGATATTTTGAAATGAATACAAAGGGTCGATTTACGTTTTTCAATGATCTTTTCAGTACCATGACCGATAGATCGGGAAACGCTCTTCTGGGTCAGACCCTTTTCAATCTGAGTGCAGATTATGACCCAAAGGATATTGAGAAAACGGTTCAGAATGTTGTTGCAAACAAGACCAGTGCAACACTTTATGACTTTAAAGTAAACAACAGGGGGGGAACAGAAAAAATTCTTGAAATCCGTCTGTGCCCGAATATCAAAGATGACGGAATCACAAACATTATCGGGCTTTCCCATGATGTTACAGAACGTTTTTTTGAAACACAGAAGCAGCGAACAAATGAACTCAAGCAACAGGAATTGGAACGAATCAAGTCCATCATGATACTTGCGGGCGGTATCGCACATGAATACAATAACCTTCTCCACAGTATCGGCCTGAATCATTCCCTGCTTGTTAAGGATCTGGAACATCGGCAAAAATATTGTAATTATCTTGGCTCCATTGATTTATGCCTGGTCAAGGCAAAGAAATTGACCAACAAATTTCTGAGTTTTGGAAGAGGGGGTAAATTTGAAGCCAAACTCATTGTAATGAACGAGATTCTGAAGCGAACATCAACAATGTTTGTGGAATCCAGGGATGATATTGAAATTGTTGAAAAATTTCAAAAGGACCTTCATCGGATCGAAGCGGACCAGAATCAGATCGAACAAGCCGTATTCAACATTCTGCTCAACGCAGGTCAAGCCATGCCAACCGGTGGAAAAATAACAATAGAAACAAAAAACGTCACTCTGGATGAAGCGTTCACCTCTCAATACGGAAGTGATGCTGGAGATTACGTCTGGTGTTCGATAACTGACACCGGAACCGGCATGACACCTGAGACCATGAAACGGATGTTTGACCCCTTCTTTACAACCCGGGCAATGAGTGAGGGAACAGGCAAAGGGCTGGGGCTGGCTTCTGTATACGGAACGATTAAAAACCATAGGGGTATCATTACTGCTTCTTCGAAAATTGATGAAGGCACCACCTTTAATATCTTTTTCCATGCTGTCAAAGAGTCTGTTCCTCAAAAAAGCAGCCGGGCCCTTAAAATCAAAACTGATGCCAGACAAATAACGATTCTGCTGGTTGACGATGAACCCATGATTCTTGAACTGGGCAAGGAAATTCTTGAAAATTATGATTTCCATGTTTACGTGGCAGAAAATGGTCTTGAAGCTGTAAATTTATACAAAGAGAAAACAGATGAGATTGATATTATTATCCTAGATATGGTCATGCCTGTCATGGATGGCAGCACAGCCTATCTCAAACTAAAAGAGGTCAATGAAAATGTGGTGGTCCTGTTGTCAAGCGGATACCAGTTGGATATGAAAGTCCAGGCAATTCTGGATCAGGGATGCAACGGTTTTATACAGAAGCCCTATGACATGGGTGCACTGAATGCAAAAATCCGGGAACTACTTGGTTTAGAGAGTTAGTAATTCAAAGGCCGGTCCCATCGCCCGGCGGGGGCGGCATAATACCATTTTCATCGTTCGTTGTGTCGTCGGCGGGCCGACATGGCCGTTTATATTTAACTCGTATCATTCCGGCGACCAGAGGAAGGTATTACCCTCCGTTCATTCTCACAGCCCGTCCTGGGCGGCTCCGAGGGAAACGGCGGCTCCTTCAGCATCCTTGCTGACCGCTGCCGTTTAATCCGCTACGGGCAAAACCTCCCCCCTGTCGCCTTTGCTGACGAAGGTTCAAGTTTCATGCTTCGTTGTGTCCGCCAGGACATGTGGGTTTATCGATGGATGCCATTGGAGATCGTTTTCAACAGCTGTTCCCGGGGCATGGGGGTGAATCTTTCGATGCTGGAATCAAGGCCGGCACCCTGGTTTCTGAGCCAGCCAGCCCGGGTTAGGACGGCCGCACCCACAAGCAGGTTCAGGGCCACGTCAACCACTCTGCGGTTCTCAGGAGGTTCAAGAAAGCTTCCCTTGACCCACTGGTTAAAGGCGCCCATGGCCGGTCCGCACCAGATCTGAAAGTCCATCTGCCGGTTCATCTCCCCTGTAACTGCCCAGCGCGACGACAGGCCCAGATAGGATCGGAACACCAGGGACATCTTGTGCTTGGGGTCCATTTCAGCCCGTTCCACCTCTTTGACGTTTCGGGTGAGAAAAAATGCCCGGGTGCGCTGCCAGGTCTCGTCAAAGCTTGCCAGGAGAAATTTGGCTTCGATTTCCCGCTGCTGGGCCGGGGGGATGGCCTCAAAGGCGTCGTATGTCTTATAGAGTCTGTAGAGCTTTTCCGCCCGCAGGGGAAACATGGTGCCCCGCTTCAGCACCTGGACCCGGGCGCCTAGTTCAAACATGTCGGCGGCCGGCGCCATGGCCACATCTGCCTGCTCGGTCTGGGCAAGCAGCTGCTTGACGCTGTCCGAGGTGGCTGCCTCAATGCACGACTGGTTGATGGATCCGGAAAGCACATAGGCGGCCCCCATGTGAAAGGCTGCGGCCGTTGCCGCAGGGGTGGCAATCCCCCCTGCAAGTCCCACGCAAAGGGGCTCATCATAGCGAAAACGATCGTTGAACTCGTCCCTGAGGGCGAGCATGGTCGGCAAGAGAGCAAGGGCCGGACGGTTGTCGGTGTGGCCCCCCGAATCGGCCTCGGCCGTCAGATCCTGGGCCATGGGAATGGACCTGGACAGCTCGGCCTCCTGGTTGGTGATAAGTCCCCTGTCCAGGAGGTCGGCCACAATTTTTTCCGGGGGCGGGGAGAAGAACTGTCGTGCCACCTCGACCCTTGACACCTTTGCGATGACAAGGTTGGGGGTGACGATGGCCCCGGTGCTGTCCCGGTGGATACCCTTGATCCGGTAGCAGGCAAGGGCCGGGGTGATGCGCATGAAGGCTGCGGCAGAGACGCGAGTGACGCCGAGCCTGTGGTAGAGGTTGACAATGGCCATTTCGAGTTCAGGATCCCCGGGTGAATGGATCAGATTGGCGCCAAAGGGGCGGTTGCCGACGCGCTGTTTCAATTCCACCAGGGCGGCTTCCACCCGTTCGACACTGAGTCCGCCGGCACCGAAAAAACCGATCATCCCGTTGTCGGCCATGGCCGCCACCATGTCAACCGAGGTGATGCCATTGGCCATGGCTCCGGCAACATAGGGGTACCGAATGCCATGTCTTGCCTTGAAACCGGCGTCTCCCAGACTTTCCAGGGGCAGGGCAGGGGCAAAGGCCCGCAGGGGATAGGGGGTGATCTGCTCTTCCAGGTCCGCTCCCACCAGGGCTGAACCCGTGGTTGCTGCGGCCGTCTCCTGCCCCAGATCCACCAGGTAGACGGGGTGTGAAAGCCGCATCAGGCTTCGTTTGATGCTTTCAACGCCCTTTTCGGGCAGGGTGTCCGCTGGTTTCCAGAATCCCTGGCGCATGTTTTTTTTTATCGTCATTTGATCCCTGTTCCTTTTTATCAGGCCTGGTAAAAATGATGCACCCTACCATGAAAGGGGGGGGGAATCAATTTTACTTATCCCCTGGGATGGTATTTTTTATGCATGTCAACCAGATACTGCCTTGACACATGGGTGTAAATCTGGGTGGAGGCAATGTCTGCATGGCCGAGCATGGTCTGGACGCTTCTGAGGTCTGCACCGCCCTCGAGCAGGTGGGTGGCAAACGAGTGGCGCAGGGTGTGGGGCGAGACCCTGCTTGAAATTCCCGCCGCCAGCGCATATTTCTTCAACAGTTTCCAGAATCCCTGGCGGGTCATGGGTTTGCCCGCCCTTGCCACAAAGAGATAGCGGCTTGCGGTTTTTTTGAGCATCCAGGGCCGGCCCCATTCCAGCCATTCCATGGTGCGCTGCCTGGCATGGGATCCAAACGGAACGATTCGCTCCCTTGAACCCTTGCCAAAGAGTCTGACAAAGCAGGCCACCAGATCCACCTGTTCGGTCTTTAAACCGATCAGTTCTGACACCCTCAGTCCTGCGCCATAGAGGATCTCAAGCATGGCAGCATTGCGAAGGCCCCGGTGGGTGGTCCGGTCGGGCATTTCCAGGAGGGCTGTCACCTGGTCCTGGGAAAGAAACCGGGGCAGCCGGGTTCCGGCCCTGGGAATGTCGATCAGGTTCAACGGGTTTGACCGGGTCAGCTCCTCCAGAACAAGGAATCGGTAAAACCCGCGCACGGCAATGAGGTGCCTTGCCCGTGAGCGCGGGGAGAGTCCATTAGCCTCCAGGTGGACAAGCCAGGCAAGGATCACCACTGTGTCAACCTGGTCAATGTCTGATATCTGGCTGATTTCAAGGAAATCAGCAAAGGCGGCAAGATCCATGGCATAGGCGGCCAGGCTGTTCCGGGCAAGCCCCCGCTCCAGGGTCAGGTGGGCCAGGTATCGGTCAATCAGGCGGTTCATTCTATAGTTTGAAATCCCTGTAGTCCATGGTGTTCAGCACCTCTGGGCCGCTGTCGGTTACCACCACCATGTTTTCCAGGCGGATGCCGCCCCACTGGGGGATGTAGATGCCGGGCTCCACTGTGATCACCATGCCGGGTTCAAGGATTGCGGTGCTCAGTCTGGAGACCCTGGGTTCCTCGTGGATGGCAAGTCCGACACCGTGGCCCAGGCTGTGGCCGAAGCTGCCATGGTATGCCGTGGCGTCAATGTACTCCCGGGCGACCTTGTCAATGCGGCTTGCCTCAACCCGGGGTGCGATGGCGTCGATGGCCCGTTTCTGGGCCTGGAACAGGATGTCGTAAACCTCCTTGAACCGGGCGTCTGGTTCCCCAATTACCAGGGTCCGGGTGGTATCACTGCAATACCCGTTAAGCTTTGCCCCGAAATCAAAGAGCAGGGGCTCCCCTTTTTTGAACTGCCTGTCGCCTGGAATGGCATGGGCCAGGGCGCTGTTGGGTCCGGATGCTGCGATTACGGGAAAAGAAAGGCCGTCGGCACCCATTTCCCGCATGGTTTTTTCAAGGAGCCAGGCTGCCTCTCGTTCGGTCATGCCCACATGGACAAGGGGTCGGAATTTGAGAAACGCCTTTTCCGCCAGGGTCAGGGCTGCCCTGATTTTCATGAGCTCTTCAGGATCCTTGCGGGCTCGAAAAGCGCCGAGCAGGTCGTCTGCCGGGGTAAATTCAATGTCAAGGTCCGGATCTTTGCCGATTGCTTCACAGAACTTCTGGTACAGGCTGTAGGAGAGTCTTGACGCCTCAATGCCGACGCGATGGGCATTAACGGACTTTAACAACCCTGGCAGCTCCCTGGTCAGGCCCTCTTTGCAGCAGTGGATGGTGTAACGTCTGGCTTCAGTTCTGGCCTGGGTGTCGTACCGAGAATCCGTTGCAAGGATGAGATCGTTCTGGGTGATGATCAGCAGCCCGGCTGTTTCATCGTAGCTGCCGTCCTCTCCGGTGTATCCGCTCAGATAGCGTCTGTTTTCGTCCGACAGGACCACGATCGTGTCAAAAACAGTGGCAGCCGCCTGTCTGAGGCGGTCGATTCGCTGGGTGATATGGTGTTGTTTCAAAGGATCTCCTGATTGCTGTTTGGGTTGTCTGGTTGTTGGACAGGGGCAGGCACACAGGCGCCGGCCGTACCGGTCAAAAGTTCTTTTCCGATATACACCTGAAGCCGATGGTATTGGATGTGAAACCGGGCCGGAACAGAGTGCGGGAGGTGATGGTCAGGTCCGGCTTTGCCGTCCATCCGCCGCCTTTTGCAATATTAAAGATCATGGGTTCTCCTGCGCCTGTTTCCACTGTTTCCTGGTCCGTTACCCATTCCATGGCATTGCCGAGCAGGTCTGCGATGGTGAATTCGTTGGCATAGGCGTCACCGCTGTCAACCGGAATGGTGTCTGCCACGGCGTTTTGTTCGATGTTGCAGGCCCGGGACGTCCACTGGTTACCCCAGGGGTAGCGCAGCCCCATGTCTGTCCCGGCCGCCGCCTCCCATTCCGCCTCAGAGGGGAGGCGGCGGCCGATCCAGGCGGCAAATGCCGCGGCATCATCAAGGCTTACCTGGACCACGGGATGGTTGCGCTTGCCGTGGAGGGAACTTCCCGGGCCGTGGGGCTGGTACCAGCATGCCCCCCGGGTGATGACGCTGCCTGCGTTTTTTTTCCACAGGGCTGTCCCCTTGCCTGTTTTGAATCTTCCCTGGAATACCGTGCCGGTGCCTTTTTTTTCAGCCGTTGTGACATACCCCGTATGTTCGACAAACACCTCAAACAGGGCGTTGGTCACTGGATATCTTGCAACAAAGGATTCGGGCATTTCCATCTGACGGCGTTCCCGGCCCGTGGGGGCATCGGGGCCGGCGCCCACGGTATAGGTGCCGGCCGGGATTCTGGCATAGGCGTTGTATTTTCGATCCCGCTGTGCCAGGGCCTTGTCAAACTGTTCTGCCAGTGCCTTGTTTTGTCTGAACTCCTCCAGGGCTTCAACTTCCTGTTCGTTCAGCTCCTCGATCTCGTCAACCTCGACGGTTTCCAGGTCGTCCTCAATCTCCTCAATCTCCTGGTCTTCGTCGATCTCAACGGTTTCCAGGTCGTCCTCAATCTCCTCGATCTCCTGGTCTTCGTCGATCTCAACGGTTTCCAGGTCGTCCTCAATCTCCTCAATCTCCTGGTCTTCGTCGATCTCAACGGTTTCCAGGTCGTCCTCAATCTCCTCGATCTCCTGGTCTTCGTCGATCTCAACGGTTTCCAGGTCGTTCTCAATCTCCTCGATCTCCTGGTCTTCGTTGATCTCAACGGTTTCCAGGTCGTCCTCAATCTCCTCGATCTCCTGGTCTTCGTCGATCTCAACGGTTTCCAGGTCGTTCTCAATCTCCTCGATCTCCTGGTCTTCGTTGATCTCAACGGTTTCCAGGTCGTCCTCAATCTCCTCGATCTCCTGGTCTTCGTCGATCTCAACGGTTTCCAGGTCGTCCTCAATCTCCTCAATCTCAACGGTTTCCAGGTCGTCCTCAACCGCTTCAAACGGGTCAAATCCCCCGGCCATTTTTTCTATCATTTTTTTAATTGTTTCGATGATATCAGGGGCGGGGGTGTCATCTTTGGCTTTCTTTTCCAAATCGGTCAGAAACTCTGTGATGGTCTTTAAAACGTCCACAACCTGGTTAAGGTCCATATCCCCTGTTCCGACGGCATCGCTCAATGAATTGAGCAGGCTGTTTTTGGCCTCGTCCGTCATATCAAATACGTTGCCAGGGGTCAGCGTGACGTTTTCAGGATTTTGATCTTCGGGTGAGAGTCTTTTCAGGTCACTGTTTATGGATGACTTGATGCTTGAAAAATTTTTACGTTTTTTCTGAATACGGTCCATGTCGTTGCCTGTTTCCCAGATTTCCGGAATCAGATCGTCCATGGCAATGGCCGTCAGGTCCGATGGCGGCGTTTCATCGCTGTACCGGTTGCGTATGGCTGTGATAACCCGATGTTTTATGGAATTCCTGCTGTAATTCAAACTGGCGATGGCAGTGTCGATTCCAGAAAATGATATGGCCCCGGTTCCCAAAGTAACAGTCTCCCGATGAATGGTTGTTGTCGGGAGCTATTATGGATGAAAACAGCCATGCTTTCAACCGGGTATTTTGCTGCAGGCCGTTATTGCTCTGTTTTTTTATTGTTTTGTGGGATTGAAAAAAAAAACGATTGTGGTAGTGTATGATTCTATGGGTACAATCATAACAATAGCCGGTCAAAGGGGCGGAAACGGCAGAAGCGTGACAGCCGTAAACCTGTCTGCCTCTCTGGCCCTCTTTGAAAAAAAAACCTTGCTTGTGGATTGTGATCCCCAGGCCTGTTCAACCCGGATGGCAGGGGTTGTCCCCCCCCTGGTGGCCGGTGGTTTGAGTTCTGTTCTGGCCGGAAAGGTCGCCCTGCCGGGGGCTGTTTTAAAAACCCGGCTGCGGTTCATGGATCTTCTTCCGTCAAGCCTGTCTCTTTTCCACGCAGCAACCCGGCTTTCCAGGACCGTCGGCAATGAGAGAATTCTGAGGATTTTTCTCAGGGAGTTAAGGGACGAATATGATTATATCCTCATTGATCCCCCCGCCTCCTACAGCTTTTTGACGGTAGTGGCCATGGCCGC
Organism: uncultured Desulfobacterium sp.; assembly: GCA_963675615.2. Taxonomy (GTDB): domain Bacteria; phylum Desulfobacterota; class Desulfobacteria; order Desulfobacterales; family Desulfobacteraceae; genus Desulforapulum. Next base: position 331,568 of record CAXXTD010000004.1, on the reverse strand, counting down.
AGCTGACAGTCTCTTCCTGCCGTTCCACTGCACACCTGAAGCCATTGAAGATCTTAGATCGCTTCTCTGGATGGTGCACCATGTCAAGGATAACTTTCAGCATCACTTGAAGATCGCAGGTGTTTTTTTCAACCGATGCCGTTCACGGGAAGAAATTGACCGTTTTCTGGAAGAAAAAGATTTAAAGGGGGTTGAAAAAATCGTCTATGACAGCTTTGTTCCACAGGACGATGCCATTGAGATCTCCGCTCGGCATGGAAAGCCGGTTGCACTCCATGACATTGAGACCCCGGGTGCAAAGGCCTATCTCGATGTTGCAAACGAATTGATTTCATTCTTTAACTGACGGGATGACAGCGATGAAGATAACCAATACAGAGACCATCAGAAGCAGCGAGAGGGAGTTTATTGACAATATCAATGCAGAGCTTGACTGGGACGCCATTGAAACCCTGCTGCGTGAAAAGCATAATTTTACCCTTGAAGAGGACGTGGACTACAAGAAGGGCGACCTTGTCGTGTTCAACGACCAGATTGCCTATCGGTTTGATTTTCAGATCAAAGTGCCCCTTTCTGTCGTATTCGGACGGGACGGCACCTGTCTTGACCTTTCTACAAAAGGGGTTGTCGACAAAAGGTCTGAACCCCCCCCTCCCCGTGGAAGAGACCATGCCGTCCGACGGCGGCGCCGGGAACAGCAACACGTCGGGCATGGCTTCGACCATTGCCGATCTGATTTCAGATATTAACCAGGGAGACAAATAATGGGCGAACCATCCCCCCCTGGCATCGGGCATGATTCCCTTCATGTTAGAAAGACCCTTGACGAGGTCCTTGCAAAGGAGATCACCTTTTTGCTGGGCATCGACTCCTCCACGACCCTGGAGGCTTATAACCTGACCACCCTTGCCTGTATCGTGGTTGCCGTTGACAGGAAAGGGAGATCTTTAATTTTTCCGATTCCCCGCCCGAACGCTATACCCGTCAGTCGTTTGTTGCCGAGCTTTCCGAGATGGGTATTCATTCCGGGGACGAACTTGACAATGACCTGACGGCTGTCATTGAGATGGGCTATCTGAGCTTCACTCCGGCCGGGGATCTCCAGGCCGAGGCCTCTGCCCACACCCTGGTTGCTTTTTTAGATACCATGTTTCCGGGAATGCAGGGCATGAACCTTGTCGCCTTTGTCATGCAGATGAACGATGAGGTTATTTCCGGTCGAAAAACCCTTGAAACGGCACAGCAGAGTTTTGCCCAGACCTTGAAGTCCAGGGGGATTGCCATCAACCGGGAAAAGGCCGAGGCTGCGGTTCGGTCTGTCCAGGCGCCTGGGGGCGGAATCCATAAATCTTCAGTTCAGCCAATTTCATCGGTCAACAGGGCAGTCTCAAAGCAGCTCAAGGAAAATGCGGCAAAACGGATCGTAAGCCTCAGGAGCCGGCGGGCGTCGTCGAGGCCGGCCGTTTACTCCAGCAGCGGCCATGATGCTGAACGGTCAACGGTCAAGGATGTTTTTGACAAGAAACCTTCAGATGATGCCCTTGCGGCAGCCCAGGAGCGGCAGCAGGCGGCCCAGGAGCTTGCTGAACTCCAGGCCCGGCTCCGGGAGGCTGAAGAACGGGCCCGGCAGCTGGAGGCCCGTGAAAAAGAATTGAAACAGGCCGAGGATGCGGCCCGTCAAGCGGAGCAACAGGCGCGTAAACGCGTGGCAGATGAGGCGGCTGCAGTGGCGGAAAAAGAAGCTGAGCTCCAGGTCAGGGCGGACGAGATCCTGGCTGCAGAACAGCAGATTCGTATAGAAAAGGCGGCCATGGAAAAGGCCGACCTTGACAGACAATGTTCAGGGCAAGGGGATGCGGAACCGGTACCGGTAGCAGTGCCGGAACCGGAACCCGAACCGGCAGATGATGCAGACCTTGCGTCCAGGATCGAAGCCTTTGAGGCCGAGCTTGCCATGCCCTGTCCGGTTTGCCTTGAGGGAAAGATTGTGACCGAAACAACGGCCAGGAACAAGACCTATTATACCTGCTCGAATCGAGCGTGCCGGTTTGTGAGCTGGGAAAAACCCTTTCATTTTGAATGTCCATTGTGTAAAAACCCTTTTTTGACTGAATTTACAACCCCCGCAGGGGACAAGGGGCTCAAATGCCCGAGGGCGGCCTGCACCTATTCCCAGAACAACTTTCTGGATCCCAGGCAGAACCCATCGGCCGAGGCTAAACCCACCAAGAAAAAGAAAAAACTTGTGAGGAGGGTAAAGAGGAGATCGTGAGTGAAAACCGTATTTGCCGATGAACGGCTTGACGCCATAGGCGTGAAACTTGAAGAAAACACCCGCCTCTCAAGGGAGGACGGGCTTGTTCTTTTTGAGACCCTGGATTTAACCGGTGTGGGGATGCTTGCCGGCAGGGTCCGGCAGCAGCGCCACGGCAACGTTGCCTACTATGTCTACAACCAGCACCTGAACTATACCAACGTGTGCAAGAATCGGTGCCGGTTCTGCGCCTATGCCGTGGACAGGGAAGATCAAGGTGCCTATACCTGGTCCATGGACGAGATCGAGCAGCGGATCAACGACCGCATTGCAGAACCGGTCAATGAGCTTCACATTGTGGGCGGGCTCAACCCGGCCCTTGATTTTGATTATTTTATCAACCTGCTGCGAACGGTCAAGCGACTGAGGCCCCAGGCCAGGATCAAGGCGTTTACCTGTGTTGAAATCGACTATCTTTCCGGCCTTTCCGGCCTTTCCATTGACGACACGGTCGGGGCACTCAAGGCCGCGGGCCTTGACATGATGCCCGGCGGTGGTGCCGAGGTGATGAGCGACCGGGTAAGAGATGAGCTGTTTCCCAAAAAAATTGATTCCAGGCGATGGCTTGAGATCATGGAGGCGGTCCACCGGAATGGCCTCACCTCCAACGCCACAATGCTCTATGGTCACATTGAAACCATGGCTGAGCGGGTGGATCATCTCCTGGCCCTGAGGGATCTTCAGGACCGGACCCATGGGTTTTCGGCCTATATCCCCCTGGCCTTTCATTCGAAAAACACCCGGCTTGCCCATCTGCCGCCGACCACCGCCGTGGATGACCTGAAGAACATTGCCGTTGCCAGGCTGTTGCTCGACAACTTTGACCACATCAAGGCCTACTGGGTGATGATCGGTGAAAAACTGGCCCAGGTGGCTCTCTCCTATGGTGCCGACGATCTGGACGGCACCATTATTGAAGAGCGGATTACCCACACGGCCGGGGCAAGGTCGGCCAAGGGACTTTCCAGGGAAGATATGGAACGAATGATTCGATCAGCCGGGTTTGTTCCGGTTGAAAGGGACTCGTTCTACAGACCGGTCAATCAAGGACCCACAATTTCATGATAACCCGGCAACAAACTAGTGTTTGAACGAAAACTCACCCATCTGCCGCGTTGCTGCAAAATCCTGAAATCCTCACGTACATTAGTACGCTCCGGTTTCAGAATTTTTTGCGCCTTGCATATGGGCAATTTTTCGCCCAAACACAGGTTTTCTGTCAGCCACAAACTATAGACAAAAACATGGACCAGAGCATGGACAAGCATAACACCCATTCCGTTGACCCGGATGATGACCGGAACATGGACCTGATCGTTGAAAAGATAAGCGCCGGACAGAGAATTACCCCCCAGGAGGGGCTCAAGCTCTTTTACGACGCCGATCTTTTAACCCTGGCACGGCTTGCGGAAAACCGGCGGTTTGAACGCCATCCGGACAGGATTGTCACCTTTGTCGTGGACCGCAACATCAACTACACCAACATCTGCGTGTCCGGCTGCCGTTTCTGTGCCTTTTACAAGACCCTGGAAAGCGGGCAGGGGTATGTGATCACCCGGGATGTGCTCAAGGCCAAGATTGCCGAAACCATTGAACTCGGCGGCACCCAGATCCTTCTCCAGGGCGGCATGCACCCGGAACTTTCCCTGGATTATTACACGGACCTGTTGAAGTTCATCAAGGAAAGTTTTGACATCCATGTCCACGGCTTCTCCCCGCCCGAGATTGCTTTTATCTCTGAAAAATCAGGCCTCTCAATTGCCGAAACCATCACCCGGCTGAGGCAGGCCGGCCTGGATTCCATCCCCGGCGGCGGGGCCGAGATCCTCTGTGATGGGGTGAGAAAAAAGGTTTCTCCCAACAAGTGCCTTACCGACGCCTGGATCGAGGTGATGCGCCAGGCCCATCTCCAGGGCATGCGTTCCAGTGCCACCATGATGTTCGGCCATCTTGAACAGCCCTGGCACATCCTTGAGCATCTGTCACGCATCAGGGATCTCCAGGATGAGACCGGCGGGTTTACCGCCTTTATTCCCTGGACCTTCCAGCCGGACAATACAAGGATCCAGGTGCCCAGAACCGGGTCTGTACCCTATCTCAGGGTCCTTGCCCTGAGCCGGATCTTCCTGGACAACATCGACAACATCCAGGCCTCCTGGGTGACCCAGGGGGATAAGATTGCCCAGACTGCCCTTTTTTACGGTGCCAACGACATGGGCAGCACCATGATCGAAGAGAATGTGGTGGCTGCGGCCGGCGTGGATTTCATGCTCCCGGAATCCGAGATTAAACGGCTGATCACCACGGCCGGGTTTGAGCCCCGGCAGCGGGACTGCTACTACAACCTTCTATGACCCTGTCTAACAAGACCCGGGGATTCAACGGGTGTGAAATTATCCAGCCCACCGGGACATCCAGTGTTCATCGGGCCGCCTGGGTGGTTGTCACCCCCTGGAAGATCCTTGAAAACGGTTATGTCAGGGTGGAAAACGGCAGGATTGTCGAGGTGGGGAGCCACTATTCCGGCACCGACGGGGTCGACCACGGCCCAGGGGCGATCATGCCGGGCCTTGTCAACGCCCATATCCACCTTGAACTGTCCGCCCTCAAAGGGCGGTTGCCCTTTGACCAGGGGTTCAAGGGCTGGGTGGCAGATCTGCTTGCAGCCCGGGGCAGACTTGGCATTGAGGCCCTGAGGGCTGGGGCCCGCCAGGGGATTGACCAGGTGCTGGCAACGGGCAGTCTGGGGGTCGGAGAAATATCCACCCTGGGCATCACCCGGGACCTGATGGCCGATTCCAGGCTTTCAGGGGTGTGGTTCCAGGAACTGCTCGGTTCAGATACGGATACCCCCCCAGACCTTGACCTTGGGCTGGGGGAACGGCCAGGGCTTGGTTTCTCCGTTGCAGGCCATGCGCCCCACACGGCTTCCCCCGAGCTTCTGGCACGGCTTAAAAGAGAGACCTTGTTGCACAACCTTCCCTTTTCCATCCATGTGGCGGAATCCAGGGACGAGTCAGAGTTCATCCGGACGGCAGGAGGGGGGTGGGCTGATTTTCTGACCGAACGGGGGATTGATTTTTCAACCTGGCCCCTTCCGGCGACAAGTTCTGTGGTCTACCTTGACCGGCTTGATCTCCTTGATTCAAGGACCCTGGCGGTTCACCTGCTGGATGTTGACAACAGCGACCTTGACATCCTGGTCGAACGGGGAGTGAAAACCGTTGTCTGTCCCCGGAGCAACCAGAACCTTCACCACAGACTTCCCTGCATCCGGCGGCTGATTGACCACGGGCTGGGCCCGGCCCTTGGCACGGACAGCCTTGCCAGCTGCAGTTCCCTGAGCATGGCCGACGAGATGGCCTTCGTGGTCCAAAATTATCCCGACCTTTCGGCCAGGGAAATTCTTGCCATGGCCACCTGCCATGGGGCAAAGGCCCTGGGCCTGGACAGAGATCTTGGTTCCCTTGAACCGGGCCGTTCGGCACCGTTTCTCTTTGTTCCAGCCACGGTTGGTACACCTGAACACCTACTGGAAATCATAACACGCAATGAATAAAGAGACCCTTTCCATGGGGCGGATCGATTACATCAACGCCTCTCCTGTATACTATGGCCTGGACCACGGGCTGCTGCCGGCCTGGATCACCATGACCGACGGCCCGCCCGCCCTACTCAACGGCATGATCCGCAGGGGTGAGCTTGCCATCAGCCCCATCTCAGCGGGCTTTTATGGATGCCACCACAGGGACCTTCTGGTCATGCCGGATCTATCCATCTCCTGCAATGGCCCGGTGCTTTCGGTCATTTTGATGAGCAACGCTCCCATTGATCAGCTTGACAGCAAAAAAGTTGTTCTGACCGAGGATTCAGCCACCTCAGCCCTGCTGGTCCGGCTGATGTTCGCCGAACAGGGGGTTTGCCCGGTCTTTGTGACCGGCAGAATGCGGCGTCCCGAAGATATCCCCCAAGACGCCGATGCCGTCCTGGTCATCGGGGATGCGGCCCTGACCCAGCCCTGGGACGATTTTTTTGACCTTCGCATGGACCTTGGGGCGCTGTGGCACGAAAAGACCGGGATGCCCTTTGTTTTTGCCGTCTGGGCGGTGAGGCGGGATTATGCTGCACACCACCCGGATCGCGTGACCCAGGCTTTAAATCTGTTTCACCGGTCAAGGGTTCAAGGGTATCGGAACATTGAAACCGTCATTGACCGGGGCGTTGACCGGCTCAACCTTGACCGAAGCCTGATCGAGCAATACTACCAGGTGCTGCTCTGTAACCTTGATCAACCAAAGATCCATGCCCTGGAGCGGTTCTTTGAACGTCTTTATGTGCACAGACTTTTTAACGAACAGGTAAAGGTCGAGCTGTTTCAGCCCTGCTGTCATCCTTGACAAAAAACAGTGTTCTTTCTATAAAGCTTATTCAGTACGGTCTTTTCATGGAAAAATCTGAGATTGTGGTCGTTTAGCTCAACTTCTGGAATTAAGCTTCAATGGGTGACCCCATATAAAACAGTCAATCCCGAAAGTTGAAGCTTATCTCAAAAATTTGTGGGGGGAAAATGTTAAGTGTGATCAATCGAAATCTGACCTTGAAGTTGATACTTGGCCTTGCCGTTATTCTGGGCATCTCGTTTGCCGCCCTCTGTTTTTTCATCCTCAACAAACAGAACACGCTGTTGGCAAAGATGGGAAGTACCGTCAATGAACAGCTTGATACCTCAAGCAAAGAGGCCCGGCAACGCTTTGGGGCCATTGAACAGAATGTGGAGATGGCCCTGTCTCAGATGAGCGGCCAGACTGCAGATACGCTTTCAGCAGCAACCGAAAAATCCATGGCTCTGGAAGAACAAAATGTTCAGAAGACGATGGAAAAACTGCTGCTCAGCAACGCAGTTGCAATTGCTGAACTGCTCAGCAGTATCGCACCGGATCCGTTGATGGCAAAGGAGTACCATAGATTGGTCAAGTTCAGCCAGGCAGTCGCCCAGACCGATGAAATTGTCTATGTGATTTTCCTGGATGAAAAGGGTAATATCCTGCCCAGTTATATTAATATTGTTGATGAGCTTGTTATTTCCTATATTGATAACGGCCAAGAGGAAGAGGAGGTTGAAAGAGTATTGAATGGTTCAAAGGGGGATTCTTCCGTATTGATCTATGAAAAGCCCATTGAATATTACAACCTGCCCATCGGCAAGGTGGTCGTCTGTATCAATAAAGCCACGGTTGCCCGGGAAATCCAGGCGTTGTCTTCACGGTTCAACACCCTAAAAAAAGATAACGAAATCAGCATCAGAGGTGTTCTGACCGTTGAATCCGCCAGGGTGGTCAAGCAGATCAAGGGGGACCTGAATCAGGTCCATTCAGACAATAAAAAGGCCCAGGAAGAGACCGGCCGGATACTCAGATATTCAACGGCGGAAGTGAATACCGGAACCACCCGGGTGGTCGTTGCCATTGGCAGTGTCTGCTGCCTGGTGATTCTGTTTCTTGTGGTGATTATGTTGAAACTGATGGTGGTTGACCCCATCAATGGGGTCGCCAGGGGCCTGAAGGACGCAGCAGAAGGAGAGGGTGATCTTACCAAACGGCTGAACAGTTCCCGGATTGATGAAATCGGTGTTCTGGCCGGCTGGTTTGATTCTTTTGTAGAGCGGATCCACAACATTATTGTTGAAATCAATGGCAACTCTGAAACGGTCACTTCCGCTGCCCTGGAGGTTTTGTCCGCTTCTGAAAAGATGCATGACGAATCCAGTGATCTGAATACCCGAACAGACAGTGTGGCCGCGGCAAGTGAAGAAATGGACAGCAGCATGGTGACCGTTGCTGCAGCAAGTGAGCAGGCATCAACCAATATCAATATCGTTGCCGGTGCGGCTGCCCAGATGAAGGTGGCATTGGATCAGGTGGTCGAACGTTGTGGTGACGCCAAGACCATTTCCAATAGCGCAACGGAACAGGTGAAAAAGGCGACAAACAAGGTCACCCTCCTGGGCAAGGCAGCAGATCAGATCAGCAAAGTGACTGAAGTGATCACGGAAATTGCCGATCAGACCAACCTTCTGGCATTGAATGCCACCATTGAGGCTGCCAGGGCCGGTGAGGCCGGAAAAGGCTTTGCCGTTGTTGCAGGGGAAATCAAAAACCTGGCAAAACAGACCCAGGAGGCGACCCGGGAAATCAAGGGCAAAATTGACGGGATCCAGCAATCCACCCATGATACCATCACCGAAGTCGGTGCCATCACCAGGGTTATCGACGATGTAAATGAGATCATGTCGAAAATCGCAGAGGCAATGGTTGCCCAGGCCGGCAGTGCCTCTGACGTTGCCCTGAACATAGAACAGGCATCCCTGGGAATTGCTGAAGTCAATGGGAATGTTGCCCAGAGCGCCCATGTTTCTTCCCTGATTGCCAGGGATATCGGTGATGTGAGCCTCATCGCACAATCCATGTCCCAAAGCAGCACGAATATGCGCAGTAATTCCGAAGTATTGAGTGATCTTGCCAATCAGTTGCGAAAAATGATATCTGCCTTTAAGGTCGCCGTCGGGGAGGCGTCAACCCCGAACAATGGTGACCCCGACCCGTCTGATTCCGTCCTGTTTCCCTGGACACCCAAATTAGCCCTTGGCATTGACACCATTGACGATCAGCATAAAAAACTGGTCGGACTGGTCAATCGGCTTCATCGGGCCATGAAGGTCAAGGCCGGTACCCGGGAGGCGGCTGATATCCTGGAAGAACTGGCTGATTATACCGTTTACCACTTTGGGTTTGAAGAAGAACTTTTTGAAAAATATGAGTATCCCGACACCGGGGAGCACAAACGCCACCATGGGGAGTTGGTGGCGACCGTTGTTGCGTTTCAAAGGGATTTAAAATCGGGTAAAGCCGGTTTGTCAATGGAGCTCATGCTGTTTCTCACTGACTGGCTGAAAAATCATATCATGAAAATTGATCGGGCCTATGTCCCCCTGCTCAAGAGTAAGGGAAAAGTTTGACGGACCAGACAGTGATTCTACCCCAAAAAAAGGTACATCTGCTTTTGCTGGTGATCTCTTTTCTGACCTATTTAATGATCACGGTTTCAGACCTCAAGGCGGATTTGCCTGCTCCATGGCGATCCAATGACAGGGACATCAGTAAAATCCTTGTGCTGAATTCCTACCACAAGGGTTATAAATGGTCAGACGATATTGTAAAGGGAATTGAAGACAATCTTTTGGGAAGGCAATTTGATATTCGGACGGAGTACATGGATACCAAGCGGATTGAAGATCCCCGTTACCTTGATCTCCTTGCAGAAATCTATCGCTACAAGTTTTCCATGGACCAGTTCGACCTGGTCATCACCTCTGACGATACGGCGTTTAATTTTATTCGGCAATACCATGATACCATTTTTAAAAGTGCCCCCGTAATTGCCTGCGGGTTGAATTACTTTGATCCAAAACAGGACCTCTGGTGTGATCAATTTGTGGCTGCCATACCGGAGATCTTTGATATCGAAGGAACCATCAATGCCGCACTAACGGTTCATCCAGGGAGCACCACTCTCTATGTAATAAATGATCAGACCCCCACCGGGCAACTGATTCAAAAGGCCTTTGATGATATCAGGGTCAAGTTTGAAGACCGCCTGACCTTTGTCTCCCTTGTGGGGGTTGATGTGAAAACCATTCAAGAGACCCTTGCCACAGCACCTGAAAATTCCCTGGCACTGCTTCTGGTCTATTTTAAAGATGACAATAATCACTTTTATGAGCCGGAACAGGCGGCCAGAATGTTCACCGGCCCCAGTCGGGTACCGGTCTATGGGGTCTGGGATTTTTATATGAATTTCGGAATCACAGGCGGTGTCCTCACCCGGGGATATGGACAGGGCAGGGTGGCCGGCCAGACGGCCCTGCATTTTTTGTCCGGGATGAAACTTCCTGAAAACAGGGTGATCCAGGAGTCCGGCAATGCCCTGGTGTTTGATGCAGACCTGTTAAAAAGATTTTCAATTGCTTCTGCCTCCATCCCCCGGGAGGGCACCATCCTCAATATGAAATATGAGGATCAGAAAAATATTTTGATTCTCAATTCCTACGATGACAGACTCAAATGGACCCATGATACGGTTGAGGGGATGCTTTCCGTGCTGGACAGCGAGGATTTTCAGAAGAGGATATACATTGAATATATGGATACCACCAATTTTCCGGAGCCTGAAACCTACTCCCATCTTCTTGATCTGTACTATTATAAATATGCCCATACGAAGTTTGACCTTGTATTGACCTCGGATGATAACGCCTTTCGGTTTGTTTTAAAAAATCGGGAAAGCCTGTTTCAAGATGCGCCCGTTGTTTTCTGTGGGGTTAATTACCTTGATGATGGGGAACTTGAGGGGCATACCGGTGTGACAGGCATCGTGGAAACCACAGATATCCGGGGAACCGTTGAACTGATGCACCTTCTGCATCCCGATGCCCGTAAGGTCCTTGTCATCAATGATAGGAGTACCACTGGACAGGCCAATAACAGAAGGGTCGTTGAAGAAATTCCTACCCGGATGGCTTCAACGATTCAATTTGAATTTCTCCCCGATCTGAAAATGACGGAGTTGCAGCGGGATTTGAAAGCATTGTCCAGGGATTCCCTGGTGCTTCTCATGACCTTTAACCGGGATCAGAACAACGATGTTTTTTCCTATCGGGAAAGCATAGACCTTATCGCTTCCCACACCGATGTGCCCATGTATGGGGTATGGGACTTTTATCTTGGCAGTGGAATCCTGGGCGGTTTGCTGTGCAGTGGCCGGGAGCAAGGTGTTCAGGCGGCCCAGATGGCTGTTAACATCCTTTCCGGTATCCCTGCTGATGCAATTCCCATTGTCCGGGAAAGTGATGCAATTCCCATGTTTGACGGGCATTACCTGAGGCAGTACGGTATTTCGGAAAATGTTTTACCCCCTGGCAGCCGAATTATCAATCAACTTTTGCCGTTTAACCAGCGTCATCCCACGCTTGTTCGAATCGGTGTGGTGGTGCTGGCCTTTCTGGGATTCCTGTTGATTTACCTTTTAATACGGCTTCGTTTTCATCAACAGGTTCGCAAAACCCTTGAAGTTGAAGCAAGGATTGATCCGTTGACCCAGTTGCTGAATCGATCCGCCGGGATGAAGGCCTTTGCTGCCATGGTGAAAGGGTGCAACCATGATAGGATTACAATGACATTGTGCTACGTGGATATTAATAAATTAAAATATGTCAATGACACCTTTGGACATACGGAAGGGGACCGATATATTCAACTGGTCGCCTCAACCATAAAGGGATGTGTCAGGGATGTGGATGTGCTGACACGAATCGGAGGGGACGAATTTTTGCTGTTTCTGTATGACCATGGACTGAAGGGGGCTGGAAAAATCATCCAACGCATCAGGCGGAAAATCACACACAATGGTGATTCCGGAAAATACCCCTATCCAGTGGGGGCAAGTTTTGGCATGGCCGTGTATGATCCGTCCGATCCATGCTCCATGGACGAACTTCTTGAAAGGGCTGATGCCGACATGTATCGAAATAAGGAGCGCAGATGATCAAGGCCAAATAAGGTCAACGGTTGTTGTGGCCGGAGCAGGTACCCTGCTCCGGCCATGTCGATTGTTCAGTATTATTGTGCGCCGAAAAAGATTCCCGGCAGCCAGGTGACAATGGCTGGAAACAGGCACAGAATGGCAAGGCTCACCACCTGAAGCAGCACAAAGGGCATGATTCCCCTGTAAATGTGCATCATGGTAAACCCTTCGGGTGCCACACCTTTGAAGTAGAACAGGGCATACCCAAAGGGAGGGGTCAGAAAAGAGGTTTGAAGGTTCACGCACATGAGAAGTGAGAACCACAGGGGGTCGAATCCAAGCTCCAGGGCAATGGGCATGAAAATGGGAACCGTGACCAGAAGAATGGCGGCCCAGTCAATGAACATGCCCATTAGAAAAACGATGAGCATCATGATGGCAAGAACGGCCCAGCGGTTCATTCCGCTGCCGATGAGAAGGTCTGCCACAACATCCCCTCCCCCCATGCTTAAAAATACCGTGCTGAAGAATTTTCCGCCGATAAAGAGCATCATCACCATGGAGGTGGTTTTCAGGGTGGCAAAGGCTGACTCTTTTAACACCTTGAGGCTGAGTTTTTTACTGACAAAGGCAAGAACCATGGCACCACTGGCGCCAAGTCCGGCAGCCTCCGTGGGGGTTGCAACTCCGGCAAGAATGGTTCCCATGACCGCAAGGATGAGGGCAAGGGGGGGGATCAGTGAACGCATGGTCATGCCCCATTTCTGGGCGGTCGTATAGGTAGAAGCCTCGGCTTTAGAGATGGGCGGTCCAAGTTCCGGGTTGATGTTACAGCGGATGAAGATATAGATAAAGTAAAGGGCGGCAAGCATCAGGCCGGGTAAAATGGCACCGGCAAAGAGATTGCCGACCGAAGTCTCTTTCATGCCCGTAAGACCGCCGTAAACCACCATCATGATGCTTGGGGGGATAAGAATGCCAAGGGTGCCTGAGGCGCAGATGATACCGGCGGAAAGCTCCTTCTGATATCCCTTGCTCATGAGGGCAGGGGTTGCCAGAAGTCCCATGGCCACCACCGAGGCGCCAATGATGCCGGTGGTGGCGGCAAATACGGTGCACACCACAACAACGGCAAGACCCAGTCCGCCCTTGAGACTGCCGAGGACCACATAAAGGGATTCAAACAGGGCCTCGGAAACCTTGGACCGGTCGAGCAGCTGGGCCATGAGGATAAACAGGGGGATGGCCACCAGGGTGTAGTTGTTCATGAGTCCCCAGGCGTTGTTGGCAAACATGTCAAACAGCATGGGAATGGAACCGCCATTGTCGATCAGGCCGAACAGGGTTGCAACGGCGGCAAGGGTATAGGCCAGGGGGTGCCCCATGGTGATTGCCAGGATAAGGGTGATGAACATCGCCAGCGTCATGAATTCAAGACTCATAATAGACCTCGTTAATTGTTGCTCTTCAGGCGGTTAATGTCATTGAGCAGGTTTGCAACACCCTGGAGCAGGAGAAACAGGAAGCAGACTGCCATGAGTATTTTCAGGGGCCAGATGGGAGGGGCCCAGCTTGTGGGATTGACTTCCTGTCCCATGGTTGAATTGTATGCAAAGATGAACGACCAGATGGTCAGGCAGCCCATAACCGGCATGAAAAAAACAATGTTGGAAACGATTTTTATTATGGTCTGTCGTTTGCCCGACATCATGGCAGTAAAAATATCAACCTTGACATGGGCGTCGTTAACGTCGGTGTAGGCATTGCCGAACATGAAATGAAGGCCATACAGAAAGGTGGTGGCTTCAAATCCCCATGTGGTGGGCGAGTTAAACACATATCTCATGAAAACCTCGTATACCACAACAAACAAAAGGGGGTACACCAGCAGTGATGCCACTTCCCCCTCCTTTTGACTGAAGGCTGTCAATCGGTTTGAAATTGATTCCAGCATTATTCATCATCCCCTTTGTTAATAAACAAACTGTTGCCAGGTGGCTCAAGCTGCGTTAATTCCGGGAAAACCCGCTTCACCTTTCCGGGAAGGTTGTATCGTTCACAACCCAGAAGATTAAGCGGGTGTCCCCGGACCGGTTTTGTCGGTTATTCGGTGGTTTTTCCCTGGATAAAGGTCTCATAGGGCCATGGTGATGCACCGCCCCTTGCATCTCTCCACACGGCATACTCTTTGATGAATGCCTCCTGGGAATCAAGGGCCTCTTTTACATCGGGATATTTGGCCTTGACCGAATCCAGATAGGTTTTTGTCACCTTTCTGAACTCGATGATGGTTTCCTTGTCCATTTTTATGATCTCAACATTTTTTTGAAAAAGTTCCATTGCCTTTGCATTGAGGCTGTTAATCCAGTTGTAGCTCCACAGCTGGGTCTCTTTGGCGCAGATATCCAGAATCCATTTCAGATCTGCAGGCAGGGCATCATAGGCTTTCTGGTTGAAAATGACATCACACTGGAAGGCTGGCTGGTGGACACCGGGCTGGATCGCATACTTGGTGATTTCGTCAAAACCCATGGGGTAGTTGATGGCCGGGGTGGAATATTCCGCCGCATCAATGACACCCCTTTCAAGGGCCAGGTAAACCTCGCCACCGGGAAGGGGGCTCACAGAGGCACCAAGGTTGTTCATGATATCCATGTACCATCCCGGCGTACGAATCCGCATTCCCTTGAAGTCTTCCATTCGAGTGGCCTTTTTGTTTGAAAAAAGACCCATCTCCTGGCCTGTCTGGCCTGCAGGCAGGGCAAAGATGCCATGTTTGGCATAGAGCTTTTGAAGCAGTTCAAGGCCGCCCTTTTCATAGAGCCAGATGTTGTACCCTTCAGCATCAAGGCCAAAAGGTACCGAGGCAAAGGCGACAAAGGCTTCGTTTTTGCCTTTCCAGTAAAGGGGAGAGCCGTGGGCCATCTGAACGGATCCCATGGAGACAGAATCAAAGGTTTGATTGGCTGGAACCAGCTCTCCTGCGGAAAAGGGCTTGATGTCGAGCCTGCCGGCTGAGGCAAGGCGAACGCTGTCTGCAAAATGGACGGCGATGTCGTAGAAAAGGAGTCCCTTGGACCAGGGCATAACCATTTTCCAGCGAATTTTTTCCGTGGATGTTTGAAAGGAGACTCTTTTGGCATCCTTGTGCCGGGGATCTTCTCCGAATTTTTCACGCTTTGCAAAGGTGTTGGGGGCAATCATACAAAGGACGACAAGGCAGGCAATGGTAAAGGTAAGAGCTTTTTTCACTGTTGTTTTCCTCCATTAATAATGGCTTGAATGAAATCTGGCTTCCTGGGTTGTTTTTTTGCTGCCCCATGGCCTATTCAACCATGGGGATTGAAATAAAATAATGGTGTGGGGCAACCTCCTTTTTTATTTTTTTATGTGAAACTCCCAAAGATCATTGCAAACAGAGGAGTTCCATCATTTCTTATGGTCAGAGCCGATTTCATGCTCCAGCCATGTCGGCTATTAAGGGCTGCGATGTAGACCAATTTGGTTTTTTTGAATAAAAGAACAGTGATCACACCCATGGTCAGACCGATAATAAATGCAAGCATATTGGCTTGTCAAGAAAAAAAATAATTTATTTGAAAATTATTTAGAACTTTGCTATAGATCTATAAAAGACTGAAAAATAAGTGAATTTTTTGTTCAACCGGTTTTGCTCCACAGGTGTTTTTCTGTCTTTTTTTGCTTGATTATTTTTTTCAGGACAGGGGTGTAAGCGCCTTCACTGGATATTGGTATGACCAATAATCTAAAAACAGCCATATGGCCATAAATGAGGATTGCCCATGAAAGGATTCATTGATCAACTGGCAAAAATTGTCGGCAGGGAAAACCTGCTCACTGAAAAAGAGGATAGGGTGACCTATTCCTATGATGCGGCCGTTCTTGATT
Source organism: uncultured Desulfobacterium sp. (assembly GCA_963675615.2). Taxonomy (GTDB): domain Bacteria; phylum Desulfobacterota; class Desulfobacteria; order Desulfobacterales; family Desulfobacteraceae; genus Desulforapulum. The sequence continues at coordinate 315,766 of CAXXTD010000004.1, read as the reverse complement.
CCGTGGTGCCGGGTGTGGCCGTGATGCCGGAGAACAGCGATCAGCTCGGACAGATTGTCAAGGCCTGCGCCACAAACCGAGTGCCCTTGACGGTCCGGGGGGCTGGGACCAATCTCAGCGGTGGCACCATTCCGACGGGTACATCGGGCGTGGTTGTTCTAACGGGTAAACTTGATCGAATTCTGGAAATCAACGAGGCCGACATGTATGCCGTTGTCCAGCCTGGAGTGGTGACGGCCACCCTTGCCGCAGCCGTGGAGAAAAAAGGACTGTTTTATCCGCCCGATCCGGGCAGCCAGGCCGTCTCTACCCTGGGGGGAAACGTGGCGGAAAACGCCGGTGGTCTCCGGGGACTCAAATATGGGGTGACCAAGGATTATGTCATGGGGGTGAGTTTTTTCGACGCCATGGGAGAACATGTCCGGTCCGGTTCAAGAACGGTAAAGTGCGCCACGGGATACAATCTGACCGGGTTGATGGTCGGTTCGGAAGGCACCCTTGGGGTGATGGACGAAATTGTTTTAAAACTCATTCCCCTTCCCAAGGCCAGAAAAGCCATGGTGGCTGTGTTTAAAACCATTGAGTTGGCATCGGAAACCGTTGCCGCCATTATTGCGGCCCGCATCGTTCCGGCCACCCTTGAAATCCTTGACAACTTTACCATCCGGGCTGTTGAAGCCTACAGCCACGCCGGGTTGCCCGTTGATGCCGGCGCCTTGCTCCTCATTGAGGTGGACGGTCATCCGGGCCAGGTTGAAGATGAGGGCGCTGCCGTTGAGGCCCTTTGCAAGAAACTGGGTGCAGACAGCCTCAAGGTGGCTGAAGACGATGCTGAACGCGATAAAATATGGGCCGCCCGTCGAAGCGCCCTTTCGGCCCTTGCCAAACTTAAACCCACTCTGGTACTAGAAGACGCCACGGTTCCCCGGAGTAAAATACCGGACATGGTCAGGGCGCTTCAGGAGATTGCGGCAAAATACCGGATAGAGATCGGCACCTTTGGCCATGCCGGGGACGGGAATCTCCATCCTACCATTCTAACGGACAAACGGAACAAGGAGGAGTGGCACCGGGTGGAATCAGCCATTGAAGAGATTTTTGAAAAAGCGCTTGCCATGGGCGGCACCCTTTCCGGCGAACACGGAACCGGGCTTGCCAAGGCCCCGTTCCTGGAAAAGGAGATCGGGTACACTTCGATCCTCTTTTCAAGGCGCTTGAGAAAAGCCATGGATCCCTATGCCATCCTCAACCCCGGTAAAGTCACAGGAGTTAACTAGATATGGCTGGTATGAAAGAACTTGCAAATCGACTCAAGGAACTTGAAGATCAGTTGGTCATCTGCATCCGGTGCGGCATGTGCCAGTCCGTGTGCCCCCTTTTTGAGCAGACCCGGAGGGAGGCCGATGTGGCAAGGGGCAAGCTGGCTCTCCTGGACGGGCTCAGCAAGAACCTGTTCACCGATCCGGACGGGGTCAATGACCGGCTCAACAAATGCCTGCTGTGCGGATCCTGTGCGGCCAACTGCCCGAGCGGCGTTAATGTCCTTGAAATTTTCATCAAGGCCCGGGCCATCATTGCCGAGTTCAAGGGGCTTTCCCCTGCAAAACGGCTGATTTTCAAGAAAATGTTGGCCAATCCAGCCACCTTTGACCGCCTCACCGAATGGGCCGGAAAATTCCAGGGGCTGTTCACCCGGTCTGAAAAAAACGCCCAGGGCACCTCCTGCGCCCGCCTGGTCTCTCCTCTGATCCATGATCGCCACCTGCTGCCCATGGCCGGAAAATCCTTCCATCGAACCACTCCCACGGTCAATTTACCACCGGGCCGTTCAGGTCTTCGGGTCGCCTTTTTCACCGGCTGTATCATTGACAAGGTATTTCCCCGCATTGCCAATGATCTTGTTGATGTGTTTCAATACCATGGGGTCGGCACCTGGATTCCTGAAGGTCAGGGATGCTGTGGCATCCCGGCCCTGGCCTCCGGAGACAGGGCCACATTTGAAAAGCTGGTGGAATACCATGTCGACCTTTATGACAGAGAAAAATTTGACTATCTTGTGACGGCATGTGCCACCTGCACCTCCACCATCAAAAAGTTGTGGCCCTCCATTTATGGGGGCAAGGCCAGCGGAACCAGGGAAAAAATCAGACGATTATCTGAAAAAACCCTTGATATAAACCAATTTCTCGTGGATAAAGTAGGTCTCGATGATGCTGGGGATGGAACGGTTGCAGATGGTGAGTCAGTGACCTACCACGATCCCTGCCATCTCAAGAAATCCCTTGGCGTAACCCAGGAACCCAGGCAGTTGATAAAGGCTGCAGGCAAAACCCTTGTGGAAATGGAGGGCTCGGACAAATGCTGTGGCATGGGAGGCAGTTTTAACCTCTACCACTACGAGGTGTCCACCAAAATCGGAACCATCAAGCAGAAAAACATTGCCAATACCGGCTGCACCACAGTGGCTACGGGTTGTCCTGCCTGCATGGTACAGATCTCGGACATGCTTGCCAAGGCCGGTTTGAACATCCGGGTGCGTCACCCCCTTGAAATCTATGCCGAAGCGTTGCGCAATCAAAAACAGATATGATACCTTAAAGGACCTGACCCAGGCCCCGGGAAACCCTATGGATATGCCCATTAAACCCATTAAACCCAAAAAAATATCCGACCAGGCCTTTGATCAGATCAGGGAGCTGATTTACAGGGGCAAACTCAAGCCGGGTGACAGGATGATGGCCGAGCGTGAGCTTGCCCGGGCCATGCAGGTGAGTCGCAGCACCATCAGGGATGCCATCCAGCGCCTTGTCACCATGGGCCTTGTGGTTCACAAGCAGGGCCAGGGGACCTTTGTAAAGGCCGTTGACCCCAAGGAAGAGACCACCATTTCAAAAATGATGCAGATCCAGGACGCCACCATTGACGACCTTCTCGAGGTCAGGCTGGGGCTTGAGTGCAATGCTGCAGCCCTTGCGGCAAAACGGGCCGATGCGGATGATATCAAGGCCATGGACCATGCCATGGAGGAGATGAAAAAAGAAATTGCCTCGGGTCGGCTCGGCACGGCGGCCGACACCTCTTTTCACATGGCCATTGCCTATGCCGCTAAAAATCCCCTCCAGATCCTCATCATGCGTAATTTTTATGATTATCTCTTCCATGGCATTCGAACAAATCTTGAACACCTGTACAGGGACAAAGAAAACATCGACACCATCCTCAAACAGCACCTTGCCATCATTGACGCCATCAAGGCCAGAAATTGCGACCAGGCCCACATGGCCATGAAAGCGCATATTGATTTTGTGGTTCAATTCTTCAGGTATAAAAACGGGCAGGACCTGTAATGAGGGGGTATGCCGTTCTTGGGGCCGCCGTGGTCATGCAGATCTGCCTTGGGGCCACCTATTCATGGTCCGTGTATGTGGCTTCCCTGCGGGGGTTGACGGGCCTTGGCCAGGGTGCCGTGCAACTGCCCTTTTCTCTGTTCTATTTTGTATTTCCCCTGACCATGATTTTTTCCGGGACGTTTCTGGCAAAATATGGTCCCCGTCCCTGTGCCATGGCAGGTGGGGCACTCTTTGGAACCGGGTGGATGGTTGCAGGGCTGGGAGGGGTTCATTTTTCCTTTACCATTGCGGGAATCGGGCTGGTGGCTGGAATGGGGGCGGGAATCGCCTATATCGTACCCCTTTCCACCTGCATGCGTTGGTTTCCCCGTAACCGGGGAATGGTCACGGGCGTTGCCGTGGCAGGGTTTGGAGGGGGGGCAGCCCTGGTGAGCCAGGCAGCCGGGACGATGATGGAACATATGAACAAAACCCCGTTTCACGTTTTTGGCTCCATGGGGATGGTGTTTCTGCTCCTGATCCTGTGCGCAGGGTTTATCATGCAGAACCCCGAGGGTGGGGATTTTCGGCCCGTTTCCAGACCTGCCCGAGAGGTGCTGTCCACAAAAGTCTTCTGGGTCCTCTACCTGGCCATGTTTTCCGGACTTGCCGCAGGATTTGCGGTGAACGCAAACCTCAAGGAGCTCTATCCTGCATCGGGTGGGGCAGCAGGGGTGACGGCCGTCTCCTTGTTTGCCCTTGCCAATGCCGGAGGCCGGATCACATGGGGGGCTCTTTTTGACCGGTTTGCAGCCCAGAGGGTCATTCAGTTGAATCTATTCACCCAGGCCCTGCTCCTGATTTCTGCCCCTCTTTTTTTAAGCTCCCAGGCAGGGTTTTACCTCTTTGCCGCCCTTTCCGGGTTCAACTATGGCGGGGTGCTTGTGCTCTATGCGTCTGCCTCGGCAGCCGTGTGGGGTGCCGATAAAATGGGTCCCATCTATGGATGGCTCTTTTCCGCCAATATTCCCGCAGCCCTTGCCCCTGTTTTTGCCGGATGGTGTTTTGATCGGCACAACAGCTTCACCGTCCCCTTTCTTATCATCGGCGGACTATTGATCCTTGCCGTTTTTATCATTCCGATTCCACGGGGAGAGCAGAGCCCCATGGCACCCACCGTTGATCAATGCAACGGGCGGGGCAACAGGGCAGGGCAGACGATTTCCAAATTTTAAAACCTAGAGATTCAATTCTTTGACCTTGGGATTCAATCTGAAATGAGGTCACAACGCCTGAATTTTAAAACGGTATCCGTCGTGTTGCTTCAGCCTGGATGGGCAAACAGCGGTTTGCTGCTAGGCGTGATCAACCCGGACCTTTCTCCCTTTTCAAAAAAGGCTTTGATGGCCGAAGCTCCCTCTTTGCCAAGACCTGAGGAAAATGCATTCACATAGAGGCGGATGTGCTGGTTGATCACCTGGTCGTCAAGCTCCTGGGCGTGTTCCCGGATGTATTGCCGGCCGGACTGGGGGTCCTTTTCAGCATGGGCGATGCTCTGGCGGATCAGGTCTTCCACCGTTGCAGCAATTCCGGGTCCAAGGTCCCGTTTGATGGCAATGCATCCCAGGGGAATGGGCAGCCCGGTCTGCTGTTCCCACCACTGTCCAAGGTCTGCCAGGCAATCGAGTCCAAGGGTCTGGAAGACAAACCTGCCCTCGTGGATGATCACCCCGAGATCGTTCTCTCCTTTGACGATTGACGGCATGATGGTCTCAAAGGGCATGGGCACCAGTTCCGCTGTTATTCCCGGAAACTGATCTTCAAGAAAGAACCTGAACAACAGGCAGGCCGTGGTGTTGAACCCGGGCACGGCCACCCTGAGCCGGGTGCCGGGCGTAATCCCTGTGCCAGGCTTTGCAACCACAAGGGGCCCGCATCCCCGGCCCAGGGCAGCGCCGGTCCTGAGCAGGGCGTAGTCGTTCCTGAGGTTGCCCAGGGCTGCAAACGACAGTTTTGTGACGTCAAAGCGTCCTGCTCTGGCCCTTTGGTTCAGGGTTTCCACATCGGCCAGGGTGATGGTGAAGTCAAGGGCTGGATCCGCCACGAGCTTTGCTGCAATGGCATGGAAAATATAGGTGTCGTTGGGACAGCTTGAATAGGCCAGGGAGAGGGGTTTTGTCGTGTGCAAGGTTCTGCTCCTTTTTTAATGTAAACACATCAGAATTTTTTGCCGCATCCACAGTTCCCTGCGACTGTGCCTGTTTTCCGGGGCGTAGCAGGTGATGAACTCTTTATTCCTTTGTCCATTTCCGTGAAGAGTTCTTCGATTTTGGCTACGATGCGGTGTTGTCCTTTCTCCGGTGGGAAACTTACGGGAATTAATAACATGATCCCGGATTATCTGCAACCCGGCCATCTGTACCGGCATTATCCTGTTTTATTTTGAAATATGCCGTGTTGTAATAAGATGTTATTGTTTGTTCTAAGTCGATCAATACTTACCACAATTACGGCAGATCAAAACTCAAACAAGCAAACCCTCCGGGAGAACCCTTTCGGTGAAATTGATAAATCAACGACTTGAGCGTTATCATTATCCAGGGATCATGGCAATGGCTTTGATCAAAATCGGGCACCCCCTGTGATGGGGTGATGGATGTATTTAAACGCCAGGTCCCCCCAATGACTGCTGCAACAGCGGGGGACCCGGAGCAAGGGATGGTCTCGGGTGGAAACTTTTTTTGTCAACCCGGACATGAAAAAATATCCAGACACCAGCGGCCTGCACCCTGCCGCTCCAAGTATTGAGCCTTGACTTGAAACCGGGATTTTTATATTAACAAGGATTACAAACGGCCGTGTGTCCGGCTGGTTTCTTGATTCGACAAGATTAAACTGTTAAAAACAAACTTCACAGGAAAAATTATGGGAAAGAATGTTGTAGATAAAATTGATGATATGATCCCCATCAACACGGTGCTTGTGAGCGTTTCGGACAAGCAGGGATTAGAACAGCTGATCCCGGCCCTGGTCAAGGCAAACCCAGAGGTGCGGATCCTCTCCACAGGGGGAACCTTTGCCAGAATCCGGGAGATCCTCGGCCAGGAGAGCGAGGGCCGGCTTTCCCAGGTGGCCGATTATACCGGCCAGCCCGAAACCCAGGGAGGACTTGTGAAAACCCTTGATTTCAGGATCTATCTCGGGCTTCTCACGGAAACCTACAATGACGCCCACCAGCAGGATTTGAAACGGACCGCATCCATCACCATTGACATGGTTGTGGCCAACCTCTATCCGTTCAAACAGACCATTGCAACGGCCGGGGTCACCTGCGAAAACGCCCGGGGCAACATTGATATCGGCGGACCCACCATGATTCGGGCCGCGGCCAAAAATTTCATCCGGGTGGCGTCCGTGGTGGATCCTGAATCCTATGCCGGGATCATCCAGCGGCTTGGGACAAACAACGGCTGCCTTTCGCTGGAGGACCGTTTCGGGCTTGCAAAGAAAGCCTTTAAACACACGGCCGAGTATGACACCACCATTTCAGGTTACCTGTACGCCCTGAACATGGACGCGGTCAAGGCCTGTTACACACAAGGAGCGTAGACCATGGTTGAAGATTTGAAAAAAATGTACAAAACGGTCATGGACGACCACTTTACCCCGGCCATGGAGATCAGCTTTGTGGAACAGGGCAAACGCCAGACCCTGATTTATGAAAAGGTGGCCTGGACCATTGACGGGGTTCAGAAGGGATTAAGGTACGGGGAGAACCCCGGACAGGAGGCCGCCCTTTACCGCCTTGCCAACGGCAACCTTGTTCTGGGCGATGTTGAAACCATACAGCCGGGCCGCTATCTGGTGTCGGACCTTGAGCTTCTCCAGTCGGGCAAACACCCGGGCAAGACCAACCTCACGGATGCGGACAACGCCCTGAACATCCTGCGCTATTTCTCAGACATGCCCTGTGCCGTGATTGTCAAGCACAACAACCCCTGCGGCGTTGCCCGGGCCGAGACCCTGGAACAGGCCTATTCAAAGGCGTACATGGCAGACCGGGTTGCTGCCTTTGGCGGGTGCATCGCCCTTAACCGGCCCGTTGACAAGGCGACTGCCGAGGCCATTGCCAACCAGTATGCCGAGGTGGTTGTGGCGCCGGAATTTGAAGAAGGGGTGCTGGAAATCCTGGGCCGGCGAAAAAACCTCCGGCTGATCCGCATCAATGCCATGGACAAGCTTGCAACCTATATCGGCACACGGGTTCTTGATTTCAAGAGCCTCATGGACGGCGGGCTTGTGGCCCAGTGGTCGTTTGCACCCACCTCGCTTACCCGGGAGGATCTCACCCTTGCCTCCACGGTTTACAAGGATAAAACCTACACGGTCAACCGCAAACCCACGGACAAAGAATACAGTGACATGCTGTTTGGCTGGCTTGTGGAATCGGGGATCACGTCAAATTCCGTGATTTATGTCAAGGACAATGTCACCGTGGGCATTGGAACCGGAGAGCAGGATCGGGTCGGGGTTGCCGAGATTGCCGTTGACAAGGCCTATCGGAAGCTCATGGACCGCTACAGCTTTGAGCGGTATCAGACCCCATTCAATATTCTCAAGGACAGGGACAGGCGGGCCGAGATAGAAGCCGCGGTCAAGGCGGTCAAGGGCGGGCTGATCGGGGCCACCATGGTGAGTGACGCTTTTTTTCCGTTCCGGGACGGCATTGATGTGGGGCTTGAGCAGGGGGTCAAGAGTGTGATCCAGCCCGGCGGTTCCCAGAACGACTATGAGTCCATTGAGGCGTGCAACGAGAACGATGCCACCATGGTCTACACCGGACAGAGAAGTTTCAAGCATTAGAATCAATTCAAGGGGGGCGTTGAAGAAACGTCCCCTAGACAAAGAGCGACAGCTGGTCCCTTCTTGCATTTGCATGCTGGATGGTGACGTTGATCAGGTCCCCCGGCTTGAGGCTGAGGCCTGACGAGGAAATTTTCCATTCAAGCATGTAATCCTTGAGCATCACCATGTAACAGTCCCTTCGCTCATCCAGAACAATGGCCTCACAGGTCGATCCCTTCATGGCCTCAAGGTATTTGAACAGCCAGTACCTGCGTCGCTGGAACTGGATCTTTCCCGTGTTGGCAACAGGCTCCTGAACGACCTGGAGGATGGCGTTGAGCGCGTCCCTTGTGTATGCCGGCTCATACCCCAGGATGCTCCGGATCTGACGCTGGGTCAAAAGGTCATAGTACCGCCGGATGGGGGAGGTGGCCGTTACATAGGCCTTTACCCCAAGTCCTGAGTGGTTTTCGGGGCGGGTGCCGATGATGGCCCGGCTCAGCTGTTTTCGCTGCATGCAGTTGAGAAACAGAGAGGTCTCGATTCCCTGGAAAAGCCGTTTTTTAGGGTCGGGCTGGGACCGGAACACGGCCGGAATCTTGTGGGTTGACAGAAAATCGGCCATAAGGGAGTTGGCAAGGATCATCATTTCAGATATCAGCATGCGGGCGGGGTTTTCCCGGTCCACCCGGGAGATGCCGATTTCGCCGTTTTCTTCGATCCAGATGTTGACCTCGGGCAGGGTGATCTGAACCCCGCCCGCCTTGAGCCGTTTTTCCCTGAGCACGGTGGCGGCCTTGTAAAGGGTGGTGATGGGCTCATCCTCACCGTTGAGCATGTTGGCTTCGCTGTAGGTCATCTGTTTGTGGACCTTGATGACGCTTGCAACGATCTGGTAATCGATGATCTCAAAAAATCGGTTCAGGTGGACCAGGGTTGAGATGCCCGGCCGGATTTCGCCCTCCTTGAGGCTGCACAGGTTTTCCGAAAGACTCGGGGGAAGCATGGAGATCTTGTCGTCGGGCATGTAGATGGAGCTGCCCCTTGTTCGGGCATCCAGGTCAACGGGGTCGTTGTCCTTGATGAAAAAAGCTACGTCAATGATGTGGACACCAATGATGTAGCCGTCATCCTTTTTTTCAAGGCTGATGGCGTCGTCATAGTCCAGGGTGGACTGGCCGTCTATGGTGATGATGGGAAGGTCGGTCAGGTCGCATCTTAACGGGTCGGCTGTGGGATCAAGGCTTGCGTCGATGATGGTCTGTGTCTGGGCCATGACCGAATCTGGAAACTGTGTGGGAATGTCCAGGCGGATGAGGTCGGTGTTCTCGTCCTTGTTCCAGATGTTCGTTTGCACAAGGGCCGTAAAGATCTGATCGGTTGAATCCGCCCCGGCCTTTGCCAGGATCGCCCTGGCCGTGGCGGCGTTTTTACTCTCTTTTTCAAAGACATAATATGTCTTGAGGATATCAAGAATACCGGGATTGATCTCCTGGTTGTTGACCGTTTGACTGTTGAGTACCTGGTTCAGCCAGGTGCCGCCCTGCTCAATCAACCGTTCCAGGGCTTCGGCCTCCTGGAGCTGCCGGATTGAACTTTCAACCTGCTGTTCGGTAAATGGCGTGAATCCATCCTTGCCAAATTTGAAATAAAGCCTGTCGTTGAAAAAGGCCCTTACCACGGCAGACCCGTGGTCACTGGTTAACGGCGGATCAAAGCAGAAACTGGTCATGGTGGCAACGTCGATCTCTTGTTGCTCTTCATGGAGAAGTTCCCACATCTCCTTGACCTGGATGGTTGCGGCAAGGCGTTCCCTTGCCAGGGCCATACGCTTGAGGGCCTTGACGATGAAATCCCTGGTGCCTGCCATATCCAGGGGCTCATCTGAGGCATGGGTCAGGCGGCTTGCCGAAAGGTTTACCTCACGGTTGTTTTCTGTGAGCAGGCGCAACCGGTTCTGCTTGACCTGTAACACAACCGCGCAAATCATCCGTTGCTGGTCTATATATTCTACAATGCTTCCTATATTCATAGCTGAGTACATTATCAGTATGAATGTTTAAAGTCAATCAGGAGGGTCTATCTGCTTGAAAAAAGGGGCGTTGCGGGTGCTCAGATCTTTGTCGGCCTGGCAGGGGCGGAAAAAATAGCGGGGCGTGCCGGGTCTGTTCTCCTGTGGCAGTGGTATCTCTTTTTTAATCGTGCTATACAGTAAAGCTGAATTTTGAGGTTATGGCTTGTCTTACCCCTAACATAAAAGAGTTGGTCGTGTGAAAAAGAATAAATACAGTATTGATGAAGATCTTTTGATCATCAAAACAGAGTGCGGTGACTACAAGTTTAAAATTGATGATCAAACCGGATTGGCCAATGCCCAGCGTGTTGCAGACCTGATGGTCAGTGAAATGGAAAAAGTGGAAAAAAAATTCCTGGGCAACAGAGAAAATTTAAGTCCCTATGCCGCGCTGCTCATGTCAAACTTGAATCTTTCCGATCGATATATTCAACTTGAAAACAGGTATAATACCCTTCTGGAAGAACATGAACAGGCAAAGGCGCTTTACCTGGATCAGTCTAGGTCGGGTGAGACCTATAGGCAGATGCTGGAAAAGAAAAAAATATCCCTCAGGGATGCCATTTCAGAGGATTTAAAGCGCATTACAGAAAGTCTCCCCTTTGCCCGGAAAACCGAAACCGCTGTATTAAAAGAAGAACCCCCTCCTGAAAAGCTGGCTGAACTGCTTGGGGACAAATCCCCGACCCCGGCCCCGGTATCCGGGGGTGGAACCCAAGCGACGCCTTTGGAAGTTGCAGAATCACAGCCCGCCCCATGCCTGGCCCAGGCAACGAATCCACAGCCTGAGCTGCGCAAACGGCCGGTGGCGCCGCCGGAGTCTGGCCCCCAGGAAGAAACAACACCTGAAACATCGCCTGGACCCTTGGAAGAACCGGTAACGGCCCAAGGGAGAGCGCCGCTTGAAAAAACGGTCACACCTCCCGGGCCCGGGCCGCTGGAAGAAATGGTGATAAAGCCCGGGGCAGCGCCGCCGGAAGAAGAACCCGTGGCAGCGCCAGAGCCAGGACCACCTGAAGCGCCGGTTACAGCAATGGAGACAGCACCATTGATCGACGAACCGTCAACGGCCTTTTCCCAGGGGCCCGTGTCCCAGTTGCGGATCAACACACCGGGAAAAATTTTTAAAAGCGCCATGGTGGCAGCCAGCAGCTCCAGGGATGAATTTCAGCTGCCTTCCCTGGATTTTCTCAAAACTTCCGACATGGAGATTGAAGTCGACCATGAGGCCATACGGAGGGACGCAGAGCTGTTAGAGCAGAAGCTTGGTTATTTTGGAATCAAGGGTGAGGTCATGGAGGTATCCCCCGGACCTGTGATCACCACCTTTGAATACAAGCCTGCCCCGGGAATCAAGATCAGCAAGATCGTAAATCTGGCAGATGATCTGGCCCTTGCCTTGAGTGCCCTGAGCATTCGTATTGTTGCCCCCATTCCCGGCAAGGATGTCATCGGGGTCGAGATTCCCAATACTAAAATGAGTATCGTTCCGTTTATTGACATTGTCGGTTCCGATGCGTTTAAACACAACGATTCTAAAACCCCCATCTGCCTGGGCAAGGATATCATCGGCAATCCAGTTGTTGTGGGGCTTGAAAAAATGCCCCATCTCCTGATTGCAGGGGCCACGGGAACAGGTAAAAGCGTTGGGCTCAACGCCATGATCGCAAGCATCCTCTACAAGTCCTCCCCGGATGAAGTTAAATTTATCATGATTGATCCCAAGCGCATTGAACTTTCGTTGTTCAATGATATCCCCCACCTGCTGACGCCGGTCATCACGGATATGAAAAAGGCAAATACGGCCTTGCAGTGGGTGGTAAGAGAGATGGAGGATCGGTATGAGATGCTTGCCAAACTCCAGGTGAGAAATATTGAGCAGTACAATCAGAAAATAAAAACAGCTGACCTGTCTGAGTATGATGAGGATGAAACCTTTGAGCCCTTTTCGTATATTGTCATCATCATTGATGAGCTTGCCGACCTGATGATGACCGCAAGCAAGGACATTGAATTCTCACTGACCCGCATTGCCCAGATGGCAAGGGCTGCGGGCATCCATCTGATTCTGGCCACCCAGCGCCCTTCGGTTGATGTACTGACCGGAATCATCAAGGCCAATTTCCCCACCCGGATATCGTTTCAGGTCTCGTCCAAAACCGATTCCAGGACCATCATTGATGCCAACGGTGCTGAAACCCTTCTGGGCAGGGGGGATATGCTGTTTGTTCCCCCGGGTACCGCACGGCTCAGCAGGGTCCACGGGACCTATCTTTCAGAACAAGAGCTTGTTACCATAACCAATTTCCTGAAGGCCCAGGGCAGACCCCGGTATGTGATGGATGTGATCACAGAACGGGATGAGGACCCGGACATGGACAGTGCCGCTATCGGTGATGATGACTATGATGAAAAATATCAGGCTGCCCTGGAGCATGTTTTTGCCACAAGGCAGGCGTCAATTTCAAGCGTTCAGAGGGCCCTCAGGGTCGGGTATAACAGGGCGGCAAGGATCATTGATCTCATGGAGAAAAAAGGGATTGTGGGCCAGTCAGACGGAGTGAAGCCCCGCCAGGTTTTAATCGACCGCCTGGATCTGTAGCTGCTGGCGATCTTCAGCTTGGGATGGATTCGGGTCTCTTGGCTTGAAAAAAGGGGCGTTGTCGGGTATTATGAGGCCCATGTCAGGGAAAAACAGACAAAATAACAGGTCAGGATCAGACCGAAAATTGAAGATGAAACTTAACCGGAACGGTATCCCTGTTTTTGACCGGGGGGAAGACCTTTTTTTCATGTTCAAGGAGATGTCTGAAGCCGATCCGTCCCGCGAACAAAGCAGAAAAACGGTTTCAGCTGCTGGGTCTGGGCCGGGTTCAAGGCAGAAATCAAACCCCAACGACCGGAACGGGCTGCCCATCCTTTCCCGGTCAACCAGCCTTTCAAAGCTGTTTGCAGCCAAGGCCTGCCAGGTCGAAACAGATGAGGATTTTTCCACTCTTCTTGAACGTACCCTCAAGGGCAAGAACGGGGCTGCCCTTTTAAGGGATAAAAGGGAAAAAGACCTTCCAGATCCGGTCCCGCTGAAAAAACAGCTGAAACGCTATCCCCCGCCCGAAGAAGAGCTGGACCTGCACGGAGACACGGCCGTCCGTGCCGTTGTCCGGTCGGAATCCTTTGTCCGGACCGCCTGGCGGGCCGGCGAGTTTACCGTCAGCATTGTCGTGGGCAAGGGACTCCATTCAAAGTTCGGGGCAGTGCTTCCCGATGTGGTCGAAGACCTTCTGGTGAAATTGAAAAAAGAGGGGGTGGTCCTCTGGTTCGAGTGGGACCGGAAATTCAAAAGCCGGAGCGGTGCCGTTATTGTCTATCTGAAACAGCACTGAACCGTGGCCGGATAAAAGCGTATTTTGTCAAATTTCTGTCATGTTCTTGACTTTATCATTAACGCCGCCTATAACATTTCCGTCGATGAAATCAAACCGGCCAAACCCCAAAGGGTAACTGACCCCCCCATGAAGCAAAAATTACTTTATACACCCGAAGGTAAAATCTTTTGCACAGGCCTCATACTTTCCTTGCTGCTTGTGGTTGCAATCGGATACGTTGTCCTGATCGATATTGAACTGGCAAAAACGCTGGGAATGACTTTTTTGGTCCATACGTTTGGCGGTCGTGCTGCAGGGATAGGACTTTGCATCATGAACGGATTGGGCCCGACCCTGACCATTGCTTATAATTTTTATCTTGAAGTGCTGATTGTCTGCATCACTTATTCGTTTTTTGTATTGACAGCAAAGAGTTATATTCGGGTCGAATGGGTGGCAAACCTCATGGGACGTTTGACTCAAAAAGCGATAAAACACAAAGACAAAGTACAATCTTTCGGGTGGATCGGACTTTTCTTTTTTGTCATGCTGCCTTTACCGGTTACCGGACCGGTTGTGGGGTCCGTGATCGGATATCTGCTCAGAATAAGCGAGTTTAAAAACTTCAGCGCCATTTGCTCCGGAACCCTGTCCGCCATTATTGTCTGGTTTTTCGGCTTTGAATTTTTGGAACAGCGATTCCACGTGATTCAATATGTTTTCGCGGCTATTGTCCTTTTGGCAATCGCCTCGCATTATAAGCCGATTATCCGATTGCTGTTCGGCAAAAAAAGATAGTCTGGAAGCAGATCCCTTTAACCCTGATTGGTTATATTCCTGGCATTGTCCATGCCGTATGGGTGATTGCCAAGAAGTAGGATTAAATCTTTTGCAGCCAGGCCCGATGAACACTGCGGTTTTGACCACGACCTGTTCGTCGAGGATGTATCTCTGGTAGATCGCCTTTCCGTTATCTTTCAAGCTGGTAGCGGCGGACGGCCCGGTGGTGCTCCCGGAGGGTCTTTGAAAACTGGTGGGTGGCATCCTTTTTGGATACAAAGTAGAGAAAGTCGGTTCTGGCAGGGAAAAGTGCGGCCTCAAGGGAGCGTTTTCCCGGATTTGCAATGGGTCCTGCTGGAAGCCCCTTGATCTTGTATGTGTTGTAGGGGGTGACGGTCTGCAGGTCTTTTCGTGTGATGTTGCCGTTGAAATCTGGAATTCCATAGATCACCGTGGGATCGGAATCCAGGCGCATTTCCCTTTTCAAGCGGTTGTGGAACACCGATGCGATAAGGGGCCGCTCGCTGCTGTCCCCGGTCTCTTTTTCAATGATTGAGGCAAGGGTGACAATGTCATGGACGGAAAATCCCAGGTTCCGGGCTCTCTGCTCCCACTGGGGGGTGAAGACCACATGGAACCGCTGGACCATCTGCTGGATGATTTTCTCTTGGGAGGTGTCTTTTCTGAAAAAATAGGTTTCGGGAAAAAGATAACCTTCAAGGGTGGCTGCCCTGACCTTGAGTTGCTGGGCAAACCCGGGATCCCTTGCAAGATGAAGGAAATTTTCCCGGGTGCCGAATCCTGCCCGTTCAACCCGGTCGGCGGTTTCTTCAAGATTCAACCCCTCGGGAATGGTGATGCGGTGCAGCAGGACCTGTCCTTTGACCAGAATGGTCAGGATCTGTTCCGGGGTCATGGCGGCAGAGAGCCCATACTCGCCGGCCTGGATCTTTGTGGTCATCCGTCGGTGGCGCACCAGCAGCCTGAACGGAATATCCTGGGAGATGATCTTCCTATGGACGAGCAGCCTGGATATTGCCTTGAGGTTTTTGCCGGTTTCGATGATAATAACCTGCTGTGTGCCGGATCTGTCGGCAGGGGTGTGGATAAAGCGTTTCATCTGCCACAGGCCCATGGCCGCAAGGGTTGACAGGACCAGGAACAGGGCGCCAAGGACAATGGCGGTTCGTTTGAGCCAGGATCTTTTGATGGTGGTGTTGAATGTCATGGGGCATGGTTTACCTTGTTTGTGCACCTGTTGTCAAAGACAATCCCGGGCAGCATCCCATTGACATGGCTCTTGAGCAGGCTTAACCATAGGATACCCATAAACATGACGACCGGAAGATTCGGTTAAAAACAACGGGACATCAACAATGAAACAAGATGAATATTCAGGGTTTGAGCAGGGGCCGATCCGGCCGCCGAGTGAATCCCAGAGTCTTTTGATCCGTCTGACCCGGAACTGTCCGTGGAACCGGTGTACCTTCTGCGCCGTCTACAAGGGCAGGCCGTTTTCCCTGAGATCCCTTGAAAATATCATCCGGGACATTGATCTGCTCGCAAGCCATGTCACGGCCATTGTCAATGAGGTGGAAAAGACCGGCCGGGTGGAGATGGACAGGATCAACCGCATGTTTGACCGCCTGGACTCAAATGACCGGGCCGCCTTTAATGCGGCCTGGCACTGGTTCTCTTCGGGCATGGCGTCTATTTTTCTCCAGGATGCCAACTCCCTGATCATGAAGCCAGATGACCTTGTGACCGTTCTTTCCCACATCAAGTCCCGTTTTCCCACGGTCAAGCGGATCACCTCCTATGCCCGCTCCCACACCCTGGCCCGGATCAAGCCCCATGACATGGAGCGGATTGCACGGGCAGGGCTTGACCGGATTCACATCGGGCTCGAATCCGGCTCGGACAAGGTGCTTGCCATGGTGAAAAAAGGTGCCACCAAGGCCACCCACATCCAGGCGGGGTTACGGGTGCGCAATGCAGGAATGGAGTTGTCCGAATATGTGATGCCCGGTCTTGGCGGTGTCGGTCTTTCAGAAGAACATGCAAGGGAGAGCGCCGATGCCCTCAACCAGATCAACCCGGAGTTTATACGCCTCCGAACCCTGGCCCTGCCGTCGAAAAGCCCCCTTGCCGGTCTCCATGGCGAGGGTCGGTTTGAGCGATGTACCGACCTGATGATCGCCCGGGAGTTGAGACTTTTTCTTGACTGCCTTGACGGCATCGCCGCCACGGTCAAAAGCGATCATATCCTGAACCTCATCGAGACGGTGGAGGGCACGCTTCCCCGGGACAAGGATGCCATGATTGCCAAGGTTGACAGCTTTCTTGCCATGGATGCCGGGGACCGGGTCCTGTACCAGGTGGGACGGCGCATGGGTATGTTCAGGGATCCAGGGGATATGGACGACCCGAGTCTGCTTGCAAGGGTCAAAGAGACCTGCAAACGCCACGGGATCACCCAGGAGAACGTGGATTCAGTGATCGACGGGATGATGAAACGCTTTGTCTGATGTCACTGCCATTTACGTCCATGTTCCCTTTTGTGTCAAAAAGTGCGCCTATTGCGATTTTTATTCCATTGCCGATCTTTCCCTTGTCAGGGGGGTCATGGCGGCCCTTCAAAGGGAGATCTCCCTGCGAAGGGATCGTTCTGCCGTTGTTGATACCATCTATTTTGGCGGCGGCACCCCGTCCCTTCTCTCGCCAGGCCGGGTCCGGGAGATTCTCGGGGGCATTGACGAAAATTTTACGGTGGCCGAGGGGTGTGAAATCACCCTGGAGGCCAACCCTGGAACGGTCAATGCCGATTATTTTGATGGAATTCGAGATGCCGGGGTCAACCGCCTGAACATCGGTGTGCAGTCGTTCGACGATGACCGCCTGGGTTTCATGGGCCGCATCCACTCGGCAGCTGCTGCCCGAAAGGCGTTGCACCAGGCAAGGGGCGCCGGGTTTGACAATTTGGGACTGGACCTGATCTATGGGCTTCCAGGTGATACCGAAGGAGCGTGGGTCAAGGATCTTGAAAGTGCCCTGGCCTTTCAGCCCGAGCACCTCTCCTGCTACATGCTCACCTATGAGCCGGGTACCCCCATGCACCGCCTTGTTGATCAGGGCGCCATCACTGCCCTGGACGATGGTTCAGTGGCCGGGCTGTTTAAACTGACCTCAACCTTTCTTGAGGGGCAGGGGTATCTTCACTACGAGATTTCCAATTTTGCGGCAGGTCCGGCATACCGTTCAAGGCACAATCAAAAGTACTGGTACCACGTGCCCTACCTGGGGTTTGGACCGTCGGCCCACTCGTATGAAAACGGGGTGCGATCCTCGAACCACGGGGATGTGCACCGTTACACGGCAGATCTTGGTGCTGGGCGGCTTCCGGTGGCAGAAACCGAAACCCTGACAACCGATCAGATCTTGATGGAAATGATCATGCTGGGGCTCAGGACCGCCAGGGGGGTAGACTTACAGCGGTTTGATGCCCTTTCAAACCAGGGATTCATGGCGATGTTCGACACGGTTGTCACCGATTGTGAGCGCAACGACTGGGCCAGGGTGGTCGATCACAGATTCTTCCTTACCCTGGACGGCCGGCTTTTCCTTGATTCGATTGTTGCCGCCTTTGCCGGCATCCTTCCCGGGCCGTGACGGTCTTATCTCCAACGTATATTATTCCGGCCTTGCCGGTTACTGGCAGAAAACAACGGAATTTTCAAGGGGCTCCCGGTCGGTTCTGGTGTTGTTGACCGGGGCGGTGTCGTCCTTGTATCCAAAGGAAATGCCAAAGAGAATGCCCTGTTCGTCCGGAATGTTTAGACATTCCCTCACAGGGTCGGGAAACTGACCCAGGGCGCCCTGGAAGCAGCTTGAAATCCCGTGTTCCTCCATGATCAGGGCCAGGGTCTGGGCATAGATGCCCATGTCAACGGCCCCCATGATGCCAAGATAACGCTCCATGGTCAAAAACAGGGCATGGGGGGCGTCAAAGAAGGTCCAGTTGCGCAGCATGGCAAGCATTCTGGCCTGTTTGTCCCTGCGGTCAATTCCCATGGACGTGTAAAGGGCGTTGGCCGAACCAAACTGGCGATCCCGGTGGAAGCCCCTGTACTTTATCCGCCAGTCAAAATCGGGGTTTGGCTCCCTGCCGGTCATGACTTCACTGACCAGCCGGTCCTTGACTTCGTCTTTCTTCGCTCCTGAAACAACATACACCTGCCAGGGCTGGACATTGCAGTTGGACGGGGTCAACTGGGCCGTGGCAAAGATGCTGGTCAGGGTCCCCTGGGGGACAGGGCGGTCCAGGAAACTGCGAATGGAACGTCTTTGTTTTAACAGCGTACCCATTGTCATGGTGGATCGATCCTTTGGATTTTTTAGAATGATTTAAACGATCAGCCCTTTTTCCTGAGCTGCCGTGTGTCGCCAACGCGGATGGTCAGGTTGATCGAGTCAAAATATTCGATCAGGGGGATCACATATTTTCTGGATATATTGGTCATATCCTTGAATTCCGGGGTGGTTATCTCGCCCCTGTCCTTGAGGAATGCCACAAGGTCCTTTTCAAGTTTTTCAATCTCCCGGGCGTCAAAGTAGAGGTCGTCCTTGGTCTTGACAAGGATCTTTTCGTCGATGAGCATGTGAAGGACATCCATGCCGTTCTTCTGGTCCACGTCAAGGTCTGTGCAGATGGTTCTGAAAAAGGGCGGGGTCAGGCCCGATTGTTTGTAGATGGCGGCAATTTTCTGCTTGACCTCTTCCTGGTCGATCTCAAGGGCCACCTCGTGGGTGGCAAGCCTGACGGTGTTCTGCTCCTGCTCAATTTTGCCATCCCTGGCAAGTCTGGCAATCACCAGGGGAAACAGTTTTGAATCCTTGTCCCGCAACGCCCTGAACTTGGATTTGAGCTCCTGCTTGGGCATGCCTTCCTTGAGGGGGTTGTTCCGGTGGTATTCGGCAAGTTTTTCTTCCATCTGGACCGCCAGCAGATCAAACATTTCACCATGGACAAAGATGCGCCGCTCCTTGTCGGCCAGGACAATGGTTCGGTTGGCAAGCATCTTCTGGAGCACGGTGTCGAGCTTTTTGTCGGAAATATGGGTCATCAGCCTCAGGTCGGAAAAGGGGGCGCCCTGGAATCCGCCCTCACCGATGAAAAACGAGAGGGTTTCCTCATCACTGCTCGAGATCAGGCCGGTCAGTCCCTGGATGATTTTTTTGTCAAACAGCTTGTGTTTTCTGGGCATGGGGTTCAGGACCTGCCCGCCGCCAATGGTCTTGATGGGTGAGTAGCTCCTGAGGACAAACCGGTCTCCCTTGAGACAGCACACCGGGGATTCAAGGCGGATCTGGACACAGGCCGTGTCTCCGGGCTGAAGTTCTTCCCGGTCCAGCAGCACCAGATTTCCGAGGATTTCGCTGGTTCCGGAATGGAATCGTATGCGGGTTCTTGCCTTGGCCGGCTTGGGGTTGGTCTTAAGGTAGACGAGTTCGGCATCCACCATGTGGCTCGGGTGCAGGGTGTCGGGGGTCGACAGAACATCACCCCGGTTTACCGCCTCCTTGTCCAGTCCCTGGAAATTGATGGCGGTCCGGGTGCCTGCGGCAACCGTGTCCACGCTTTGTCCGTGGACCTGAATGCCCCGCACCTTTGAGGTGATGCGTGACGGGAAAATCATGATATTCTCACTGGTATCGATTTTGCCCGAGGCAAGGGTGCCGGTGATGACCGTGCCAAAGCCTTTCATGGAAAAGACCCGGTCCACGGGCAGGCGGAAGATCGGCGAAAAGGGCCGTTCCGGAATTTGATGGCAGATGCGGTCAAGGGTGGAGCGGAAGAGATCCAGTCCCTGGCCCGTGGTCGACGAGACCGGCACAATGGGTGCGTCCTCAAGAAAGGTTCCCCGGGTGAACTCCCGGACATCCTCGATGGCAAGTTCCATGAGCTCTTCGTCCACCAGGTCTATCTTTGTGAGGGCAATGAACCCGTATTTGATGCCCATGAGGGTGCAGATTTCCATGTGTTCCCGGGTCTGGGGCATGACTGCCTCGTCAGCGGCAATGGCCATGGCCACAAGGTCGATGCCGCTTGCGCCCGCCACCATGTTTTTGATGAACCGCTCATGGCCTGGAACATCCACAATGCCGACAATCTCGCCGTCGGGCAGAGTGATGGAGGCAAATCCCAGCTCAATGGTGATGCCCCGTTCCTTTTCCTCTTTAAGTCGGTCGGTTTCAATACCGGTCAACGCCCGGATCAGGCTGGTTTTTCCATGGTCAATGTGGCCTGCAGTGCCTAGTATGATCTGATTCAAGGTAAGGGCTCCTGTTTATTTTTTGGGTTTGCGTTTTCGGATCATTTCCATGAGATAGGCGGCCCCCACCAGTCCGACGCCCGTGAGGGCTCCGGCAAAAATACTCCAGTCCGGCCTGAAGATTCTGGCGATCAGAATGCCGAATACAAGCCCGAGGATTAGTCGTACAACCAATATGTAGAAATTATTCATCTTTGTTTTATATCCTTGTTATGGGTGATGGGAGGAAATCATAGTCAAACTTTGGTCAATGGTCAATATCAAATTCCCCCGGCCAGGGGCCGCCCCGGTGACCCGGCGGTCCTGGCCTGCTGCCGGCAGCGGCTACAGGTAGCCGGTCAGCTGATTTTGATGAGCACGGCGCCAGCAACAATCGGGCCGGCACTGATGGCCCTTGCCGGGGGCAGGGTCTCCCGGAAAACAAAGTAACCAATGGCAAGGCCGGACACGGTCTTCACCATCATCAGGAGTACGGCGCTTGGTTTATCATGGCTTTTCTTGAGCATTGAGTTCCACAGGACATGGAGCAGGGCGCTTGGAATGATGAATAGGAAGCCTTTGAAAGTCATGGAACAGTTATGGTTTTTTTTGCCGGGTTTGGCAATGTTTTTCATGGGGGATTTTAAAAAAAAGGTTGCAATCTGTTTTGGGAGCTGATATAAGTCAGGGGTTTGTTTGTGGTGGGTGTAGCTCAGTTGGCAGAGCGCTAGGTTGTGGTCCTGGATGTCGAGGGTTCGAGCCCCTTCACTCACCCCATTACAAATAGATTTATTATGCGCCCGTAGCTCAGCTGGATAGAGCGTCGGACTTCGAATCCGCAGGCCGCAGGTTCGAATCCTGCCGGGCGCACCATGGATCTGCACAATATAATGCGGCATGTTCTAATTCCAGAACTGCCTGTTTCGCACTTAGGGGAAAAATAATTTGTCGAACAAACACGCATGTGTGACAACTACCTCAAGTTTGGAACAATTAAACTTTATTTCTTAGGAGATTGTCACATGGCTAACGGAACAGTAAAATGGTTTAACGATTCAAAGGGTTTTGGTTTTATCGAGCAGGAGAATGGAGAGGATCTTTTCGTTCATCACTCAAGCATCAACGCCACTGGTTTCAAGTCCCTTAATGAAGGCGACAAGGTAACATTTGACGTAGAGCAGGGCCAGAAAGGACCGGCTGCGGGTAATGTTACTGTAATCTAGTAAAACGTATACCGCCCTAAAACCATGACCCCGCTGGGCCAATGGTTTTAAAGTGAATATATTTAGAAAACCCCTTTGATTGACTTCAAAGGGGTTTTCTTGTTTTTATGGCGCTGTCATGTTCTGGGACCGGGGCCGACCCGGGGCAGGTAGTCGCTGAAGGCCGTGCCATAGATCCCCCAGATGGTGATGAACAGTGCGGCAATGATCGGACCGATGATGATGCCGAGAAGTCCGAACATGGCGATCCCCCCAAGGGTGCCGAACAGGACGAAAAGATCGTGCATTTCGGTGTCTTTGCCCACCAGTCGCGGCCGCAGAACATTGTCAAGATTTCCCGCCACAACTCCGCAGACTACGGCCAGTATGATCACGCCGGTGAATTTTCCCATCAGCGCAAGGATGATCAGGGCCGGTCCCCACACCAGGGTTGTTCCAAAGGCCGGAATAATGGATGTGACCGCCATGATGCTACCCCAGAATACCGGCCCCTTGATGCCGGCAAGGGCAAAGGCAAGGCCGCAGATGACCCCCTGCACGATGCCGATGATAATGGTTCCCTTGATGGTGGCCCGGGTGACCGAGGTGAAGCGCTTGAGCAGCGCCTGTTCGTCGCTGTCCCTGAGCGGCAGGAAATAGAGAATCCGCTCGAGGAGTACATTGCCCATGGTGAGGAAGTAGAACATCACATAGAGCATGATGATGGATCCGAAAAGGGCGTTCATGGTCATCTTGGTGGCCGAAGAGAGGGAGTTGATCAAAAAGGTGGAAATGTTGCCCACAAGTTCACCTGCTTTCTGGATGATCACGTCCCGGTAGGGCAGGATCTGTTCGTAGTAGGGAATTTTTTCCAGGTAATGGGTCATGGTGGTGGGTTCGTTGATGAACGACTGCACCCATGGCGTGACCGATTGACCCACATTGATGGCCTGGGCCACCACCACCCCCACGAGCATGGAGAGGGGGACCAGAATCAGCAGGACAACGGCTGCGATCACGATCACAGAGGCCAGGTTTTCCCTTCCCCTGAGGCGCCGGGCAAGCCATTGATGGACGGGGCTTGCCATGGCTGAAAACAGGCTTGCCATGAACATGGGCATGAGGAACTGGTGGATCATGGTCAGAAACAGGGCCGATATCAGGAAAACCATGGCCAGCAGCACGGTTTTCTGTACTTTGTCTTTTGTGGTCATGCGTTGGACCTCCATCAAAATATGATCTGCATGGGCGCTCTTCTCCTGGCCATTTGATTTCTGGTCCGGACCTTACATGCAATCGGGAATCGGGTCAATGATAAGATCACTTAACGCCGGACAGACCAATGGAAAAGATGTTGAGGATTTTGATGAAATCCTGTATGGATCCGCTATGAAAAAAACAGCAATGGATTTGAAAAAAAATCCCATGTACATCTATCTTATGGTGCTTGTCATTGCCTCAACCGGCGGGCTCCATGTGTGGCGCACCCTTTTTGACAACTTTGCCGTGAACGTGATCCATCTGGACGGTGAGCATGTGGGGGTGCTGCAGTCGGTGCGGGAGATTCCAGGTTTTCTTTCGCTGCTGGTGGTCTATGTCCTTCTGGTTATCAAGGAGCACAGGCTGTCGGCCCTTTCCGTTGCCATCATGGGCGTTGGCGTGGCGGCAACGGGCATGTATCCGAGTTTCTACGGCCTGATGTTAACCACCCTGGTGATGAGTTTCGGGTTTCACTACTTTGAAACCACCAACCAGTCCATGACCCTGCAGTACTTTGACACCCACACGGCACCCCTTGTGTTTGGGCGGCTGAGAAGCCTTGCTGCCGTGAGCAATATTGTTGCCGGCACCCTTGTCTTTGTCCTGGCACCGCTTCTCTCCTATGCCCAGCTCTACCTGACCTGCGGTGCCGTGATCATCGGCGCCGGTGGCTGGGCCTTGACCCGGAACCCCACGAACCGGGAGATGGCGATCCAGCGCAAGGATATGGTTTTTAAACGCAAATACTGGCTGTTTTACGCCTTGACCTTCATGGCCGGAGCCCGGCGACAGATTTTCATTGCCTTTGCCGTATTCCTCCTGGTCAAGAAGTTCGAGTTTTCCGTTCAGGAGATCGCCGTGCTTTTCTTTGTCAATAACGTGGTCAACTATTTTTTAAGCCCCTTCATCGGGCGATGCATTGTCCGGTTCGGGGAGCGGCGGGTCCTTTCCCTGGAGTATTTCAGCCTTATCCTTGTCTTTCTGGCCTATGCCGTGGTGGATTCCAAGGTGGTGGTGGCGCTTCTCTATATCATTGACCACATTTTCTTTAATTTTGCCATTGCCATCCGGACTTTTTTTCAGAAGATTTCAGATCCCGAGGATATCGCCCCGAGCATGGCCGTGGGGTTTACGATCAATCATATCGCTGCCGTGGTGCTGCCGGCCATCGGCGGGATCCTCTGGATCGTGGATTACAGGATTCCCTTTATCTGTGGTGCAGCCATGAGTCTTGTTTCCCTGGTGCTTGTCCAGCAGATCACAGGACAGCTGAAGCATCATTCCTGACCCGGATCAGGGGGAATCGGTGGCGGGGGGAAGTTCAGGGCCGGAGCGATGTTTTACCTGATAGTAAATGACAACGCTCTTTTTGGCCGGCTCCACCAGTTTCAGGTTTGACTGGCCCAGATCAAGGCCCGCTGCCAGGTTGCCCGAGGCGGTGATGCCCTCAAGGGAGATGGGTTCAGTGAACAGGGTTGATATCTCTTTTAACGCAAGGCTTGCACCGGTCACCATGACGGTTTCCGGAACAGCCCGGGTGGATTCAATAATGAGGTCGTCCTTGAGCTTGCCTGTCCAGTCCGGCTGAACCACCAGACGTTTATTGTCAAGGATATCCACGGTGACCTCGACCTGTGACGGTTCCACCTGCTTTAGCTGGATGCCGGGGGGAAGCAGGACATTGCTTTTTTCAATGGATATCAGATTGGGGCCTGGAACCGCTTTGGAGATGTCTACTTTGACCTTGATCTGATCCAGCCCCATGGATTGAATCAGGGGTCTGGCCCCACTGACCAGAAGTTTCACGCTGTTGAATGACGATGTGTTGATCTCCATCCGGGGTTGCAGGTTTGTGAACTCAATCGGGACTTCCCGGTTTGCCAGGATTTCAACACCCTTGGAGAAACTGAGCCAGACTCCGGTTACGCTGAAAAGGCAGATCGCGGCGGCAGTGGCAAGTTCCAGTGTCCGGCGCCTTGCACCTGCATGGGATGATTCGGTGCCCAGGTCACCATTCAACAGTGTTTCAAGGACATGGCTGTCATTGATGTCGTAGATCCTGTTTTCCTTGAGCAGGGATATTTTTCTGGTCTCTTCAGAAACCACAATGACCCGGGCGTCACTCTGTTCTGCAAGCCCCATGGCAGCCCGGTGGCGGGTGCCAAAATAGGGGGGCAGATCCTGGCGCTTGGACAGGGGTAAGATCACCCCCACATCCGTCACCTGGTTGCCCTGGATGATGACAGCACCGTCATGGACCGGGTTGTCATGCCAGAAGATACTGACCAGCATCTCCCGGGAAAGTTTTCCCTGCCAGGCAATTCCCCCCTGGACACAGCTTTCAAGTCCCTGTTTCATGGGCAGAACAATCAGGGCACCGAGCTTTTTCCGGGCCAGTTCATACACGCTTTCAACAATGATGGATACGGGGGTTTGAAACTGGTGCCGGGGAATCCCCCAGAAAAAAGACTTGAGGCTTTTGGTCTGGAGGACACTTGAGATTTCATTTCTGAATACAATGATAATGACAAAGGCGCCAACGGTAATGATTCCCTGGATGGCCCAGCTGGTAATGATCAGCCCCATGGCAAGTGCGGTTTGTTTGACAAACCAGAGAAGGCTGATGACGATGAGCACCCGGATGACGTTGGTGCCGCGGAACAGGACATACAGGCGGAACAGGACATAGCTGTTGAACAGGATATCAAAAAGATCCTGCCACCGCAGTCCGGATATGATGTTGGAAATGGCGTCCATAATGATCAGTCGGAGATACTGAAACGAAGGGTTTTGAGAACGGTTTCATCGGCATTCTCGATGTCGACCCGCCAGGGTCCCTTGTCAAGGTTTCGAAGCTGCATGCTGGAAAACGAAGACCATTTCGGGGGCTTGAGGGTGAGCTTGGCCAGGGATACCAGGCGGTCCCTTTTGTACCACTTGTGAAAAATGTCCGTTGTTTCCGGTACGGGATCAAAGGTGGTAAAACAGATGATTTTTTCCTGGGCAATGGAGAAAACCACGGCCGGATGGACAGGAAGATAATTTTCAATCTCTTCACACATGACGGCATGGACGAGTTTGGCTTGTTTGTTTTCGGTGTCGGCAAGAACGGTTCCGGTGCAGGACAGCAGCAGTGTTGCCCCGAAGATAAAATAAACCGCAAATCGTTTGATCTGGGGTGGGGTGAGGCGGAAGAACAGCATTTTCAATGGATCAAAGTCGGTCATGTTTTTATCGTCAATCTCTGGTTTGGCAACGGTTCATAAACTTGCGTCAGAAAAGCCGCCGACCCTTTTTCAGGGGCCAGCGGCTGACACGGTTAAACAGCGGGTTGATTACAATTTTTCTCCCAGCACCTTGCCGTAGTCCTGGCAGGCTTTTAATCCCTCATCGCTTGCGATCATGGCTTCGGTGAGATTCAGGGGACCCAGTTCGGTCATATTCATTTTCAAGACATATTCCATGGTATCAAAAATCATGGGTGCGGATTCACCGCTGTGGGTATGTGACCCGAAGGCACCGCCGATTTTGCCGTCATATTTGATCTTGCTGGCAAGAAAGAGAAACTGTTTCATGCCGTTGGTCATGTCCTTGTGGTAGGTGGGGCAGCCGAAAATATAGGCGTCATAACCGGTGAGTTCTTTTTCATTGTTGATGGCAGATATTTTTTTTAGAACAGGTTCATTGCCAGAGAATCGGATCCCTTCAGCGATGAAGTTCGCCATTTTCTCTGTGTTGCCTGTTCTGCTGACGTATGCAACGAGTATCTTTTTCATTTTTTCTCCTTTTTGTGTGATGATTTTATTTTTGAACAAAGGAAAACTTTCGCGAATATGCCGTTAATATAAATAATGAGGAACCCGATCTTTGTCAAGAAAAATAGACGATTCCAGGGGGTGGAAATTATTATAGATCCCCCTTGCACCCTTGGGAAGCAAAGGATATAAGATTAATAAGACATGGTGTCTTGATCTGAATCCTAGGCATTTTGATCGTCGTATTTACTTTATTTCATAACTGTTCAACAGAGGAGGGCTTATGGGAGAAGAACTCAATGCTGGATGTGCCCGGCCCACGGGTGGTCCGGTGGGCGAAGCGGTTCCTGAAAAAAAATCTGAAATTGAAACTGATAAAAAGGAGGTCTCAGCCATGATAAAGGTTGGAAAAAAAGCACCTGATTTTACAGCACCCGGTTATAAGGACGGTAAATTCATTAATGTCAAACTGTCGGATTACTTAGGTAAATGGGTGATTCTGTGTTTCTATCCCGGTGACTTTACCTTTGTATGAGCCACAGAGATTTCAGCAGTTGCTGAAAAATATTCTGAGTTCAAGGATCTTGGCGTAGAGGTGTTGTCCATGAGTATTGACAGTATGTTTGTCCACAAGATGTGGAACGATCATGAGCTGTCTAAAATGGTTGAAGGCGGGGTGCCCTTTCCCATGCTGTCCGATGCCGGCGGCAAGGTGGGGACGATTTATGGGGTTTATGATGAGGATGCCGGGGTTGAAGCCCGGGGCCGTTTTGTTATTGATCCGGACGGCATTGTCCAGGGGTTTGAAGTGCTGACGCCGCCCGTGGGAAGAAATGTCAACGAGACCTTCCGCCAGATTCAAGCCTTTCAGCTTGTCAGGGCCTCCAAGGGCACCGAGGCAACGCCTTCGGGCTGGCGGCCTGGCAAGGCCGTTCTCAAGCCCGGACCCGACCTGGTCGGCAATGTCTGGAAAGAGTGGAAAACCCAAATGGCTTTTGACTAGATAGAAGCGGTCCAGGGGCCGTCACCGGCCCCTGGATATCGTTAATCGGTTATTTTTTTTCGCAGCCCCTTTACATGAATGGAATGGACCTGTTATTATACTAACCATCGTATCCTCCTGGGTTTTTGGCTGAGTCTTTCGTGAAAATCTTTACAGCTATGCTTGGCGTTCAGTCAGTCGTGCTTTGTTACAATGATCAACAAGGGCAATTCAAACAAGAAGCCACCAATAATATCATGGGGTCGGAGAGCGGTTTTTCCACCCAAAGGAGATGCAAATGGAAAACAGTGTTTATAAAATCATCGAAGTCGTAGGGATGTCTGAGAAATCCTGGGAAGACGCTGCAAAAGCCGCCATTGCAACCGTAGACAACTCCGTAAGGGACATTCGTGTTGCCGAGGTGGTCATGATGGACATGCGCCTGGAGGCCAACAGGATTGTGGCCTATCGTACAAAACTAAAGGTCTCTTTCAAACTCGAGAAATAGGACGTAACCTTCGGGCAGGGCACAGCAGTCGCCCTTGTTTCTGTGCCCTGTTTGCTCAAACAAAAAAGCCATTGGAATTTTTTTGAATTCCAATGGCTCCTGTATATTGGTGCCGAAGGGGAGACTTGAACTCCCACGGGTCGCCCCACACGCCCCTCAAGCGTGCGTGTCTACCTATTCCACCACTTCGGCATTGTTCGCTGAATTGTCCGCCGGAAGACCCGATCTCTCAAGAACCTCCGACGTTTGATTCGAGGGGTTTATAACTCTAAACCGTGGCGCCTGTCAACAAAAAAATGGAGACGGCTGAAGATTAATTCCAACGGTCTGGCCCAGGATAAGGGGAGCGAGTTTGCGAAAGAGTCGGGATTGGGGGTCGTATTGCTTAAAATTAACTGGAAAAACGGGGGGCAGCCCAAGTCTGGAGGTTTGGGCTGCCGTAAATCAGGGTATGTAATTTGCGGGATTAACGACGGTACTGGGCGGATCGGGTCTGGCCTACCGGCCTTTTATTCCGGAACGCAACGGGTTTGGCTGGAACTTCCCGTTCCTGGAAAAAACCGTCCATGGTTTTTACCGGGATGTTGTGTTTGAGAAGTCTCTGGATGTCTTTGAGCTGTTTCTGCTCTTCACAGCACACAAGGGAAAGGGCGATGCCGGTGGCGCCGGCCCGACCTGTCCGTCCGATCCTGTGGACATAATCCTCTGGCACGTTGGGCAGATCGTAGTTGACCACATGGGGAAGCATGTCGATATCAAGTCCCCTTGCGGCAATGTCGGTTGCCACAAGGGCCCGGATGGTTCCGCTCTTGAAGTCGGCAAGGGCCCGGGTCCGGGTGGACTGGCTCTTGTTGCCGTGGATGGCGGCCGCCTTGATCCCATCGGTGATCAGCTGCTTTGTCAAACGGTTGGCACCGTGTTTGGTGCGGGTGAAGACCAGCACCTTGGTCCAGTTCTCATTGCGGATCAGGGTGGAGAGCAGTTCTCTCTTTTTGGTTTTTTGAACCGGGTACACAGCCTGGGCCACACCGTCAGCGGCCTTGTTGGCAGGCGAAACCTCGATGAGTTTGGGGTTGTTGAGAAGGCCGTCGGCAAATCGCTTGATTTCGGTGGAATAGGTGGCGGAAAAGAGCAGGTTTTGTCTTCTGGTGGGAAGCAGCTTCAGCACCTTTTTAATGTCGTGGATAAACCCCATGTCCAGCATCCGGTCGGCTTCGTCCAGGACAAGGATTTCCACCTTGGACAGATCCAGGGTTCTGCGCCCTGCATGGTCAAGGAGTCTGCCCGGAGTTGCAACAAGGATGTCGATGCCTCGTTTGAGTTTGTCGATCTGGGGATGAATGCCGACGCCGCCGAAAATAACCGTGGACCGGAGGGCAAGGGACCGGCCAAGGCTTTCAAAGCTGGCCTGGACCTGGGCGGCCAGTTCCCGGGTCGGTGCAAGCACCAGGCATCGCGGGGTGTATGTGCGTTTGCTGCTCTTGCTGAGCATCTCAAGTATGGGAAGGGCAAAGGCTGCGGTTTTTCCCGTGCCTGTCTGGGCGCCGGCAAGTACGTCTTCTCCTTTTAGGACGACGGGGATGGCCTGGGCCTGGATGGGTGTGGGGCTTTTGTAGCCTTCGGCCGCAACGGCACGAAGCAGTTCGGCCCTGAGGCCAAAATTTTCAAATGACATATAATATATTCCTGAATCTGCCCACCCACTACATCGTAATGGGCCAGTCTAGGCAAGGTAAGTTTTGTTGCATGAATTGGGGCTGGCGTGACACAACCGCGATACTGCAGGCACCGACCGGAAGGTGCTGGTGGTTAACTAAAAGAACGACTATAACACATTATCAAGATAAATAATAGTAAAATTTTTTTAAGCCGTCGGGCCGAAAAAGAGAGACATTACAGGGGATTGACTTAAAAAAATGTTTGCATTATTTTTTTTTAAACGGTAAAATTTGCCCAATTCTTATGCACCACACGGGTGCGTTGGTTTCGTTCTATGGGTTAGATGTGTTTGCTACTGTGGCAAGAACCTTAATTATGGAACGATTAACACAAATATGACAAGGAGATTGTCGCAATGGCTGAAGGAATTGTAAAGTGGTTCAATGATTCAAAGGGGTTTGGTTTTATTGAGCAGGAAAATGGTCCGGATGTGTTTGTTCATCACACAGGCATAAATTCAACGGGTTTCCGGTCCCTGAACGAAGGAGACCGGGTCTCATTTGATATTGAAGATGGTCAGAAAGGGCCTGCTGCGGTTAATGTAACCGTTTTATAGATTGCAGGACGATGGTTCTTGGCGCTCCGCCCTCTCTGCTGGATGGAGTGCCTTTTGGTTTTTTTCTTGTTTATTTCCCGCCCCTTGAGTTGTTGTTCTGTTTTTTAAATCCTGAAACAATCCAGTAAAATGCCCAACCCGCTGCAACCGGAACGATGCCTGCTGAAATAAAGCCCACTAGATTGTGCTGCCAGGGTTTGAGTATCAGTGCCGCTGCCAGGGGGGTGAGGATCGAGACGATGATGCTCAGGCGCATGGGGCCTGACAACTGAATTTTCCTGCGCTTTGTCTTGATTCTGTCGTTGCTTCTGGACATCATCCTCGGGAGAAATATGATCCCGAGGATGATCAGCAGCAGTGTGAGAATTTCCTGTATACCAGCCAACAATCAACTCCTTTTTATGTCTGTCCATTATAAATCATCAGGGGTAGCGTGCTTTTACCTGGTTTCTGTCGATGCTGCCTGCCCTGTCCCTGGGCAGGGAATCAACAAAAACAACCTGTCTGGGTTTTTTGTACCTTGCAATTCTTGCGCCCACAAACTCAATGAGTTCGTCCGCCGTGACGGTACTGCCCCTGTTTGCAACGCAGACCGCCAGGATGCCTTCTCCGAATTTCGGATCAGGGACACCAATGACGCAGTTTTCCTTTATGCCGGGATGGGCCTGTATCACGGCCTCTACCTCGGCCGGGTAGACGTTTTCTCCCCCCGGCTTTATCAGTTCTTTTTCCGGTTTTCTGCCCTTGAACCAGAGAAAGCCGTCTGCATCGATCTGCCCGAGGTCGCCGGTGTGGTGCCAGCCGTTCTTGAAGGTGCTGCGGTCCAGCTGGCCCCGGTTCCAGAATCCCTGGAAGACAAGCGGTCCCCGGACCCCGATTTCTCCCAGGGTGTCTGGGGGGGATTCTTTATCATTTTCATCGAGAATTGCAAGTCTTGATATCATTGCCTCTCTTCCGGCTGACCCCGGACGGTCCTTGCTGTCCGACAGGGTGACAAAGCCCGATGTCTCGCATTGACCGTAGAGCACCCAGAAGCGGGCGCCGGTCGTTCGGGTGAAGGCCTGGATGTTTTCAGGGGAATCGATTCCTGTGATGTTTTTCAGGGATGAAACATCCACTGGGGAGTCAATGAGCCGTTGCGTAAGGGTCGTCAGGATGGGTGGAAAGCTTGCCATGAGGGTGATTCGTTCGCTTTTGATCAGGGCCAGGGCCTCTTCCGGGTTGAACTTTTCCATGACCACGTTGCTGCCGCCCATGTGCAGCGTGGTAAAGGCAAGGTTGATGCCCGTGATGTGGAAGAGCGGCAGCATGTTCAGGTAGCTGTCTGTCTGGATGATGCCCATGGTCAGAGCGGTCTGGAGATTGCTTGCGATGATGTTGTCGTGGGACAGGACTGCACCCCGGGGTGCCCCTGCCACGGCTGCCGTGTACAGCAGGCAGAAGGGGTCGTTTTTGCCGGCCGTGTTTCCAGGAGTAAAGGGGGTGCTTTTTTTGCTTAACAGTTTCTCAAAGGGTTGAAAAGATGGTGGTCCATCACTGTCAAAGCAGATCTGTCTGCCCGTGAACCGGCACCGGCGGGCCTGGGTTTTATCGGCAAACAGAATCTGTGCGCCTGAATCGTCCAGGATATGGCTGATTTCCTTGTCTGACAGACGCCAGTTGATGGGCACCACAATGGCGCCCAGGGCTGCGGCACTGCCATAAACTGTGAGATAATCGTTTCTGTTCATGGAAAGTACGGCCATGGTATCGCCCTTTGAGGTGCCGGCGGTTGAAAGTCCCCCGGCAAGGGCGTTGATTCTGGCCAGGAGGGCCTTGTGTGTCAGGGTGCCGTGCCTGTCCTTTGCAGCGGTTCGGTCTGGAAAAAGGCGTGCGTTCCTTTTGAAAATGTCATGGATGCCGTAAATACCACAGCTCTGATGGGACATGTCCATTTTTTTCTCCTGCATGGGATGGTTTTATGGCAATGTATCTGTTTTTTGTGGAATCTGTATCAGGTGTGGAATTTAATATCAAGGAAGGTTTTGGGTTTGGAGCGGGAAACGGGATTTGAACCCGCGACTTCGACCTTGGCAAGGTCGCACTCTACCACTGAGTTATTCCCGCCCAAACGACTCGACTTTTCTACATGGAAAGGGATTCAATGTCAAGGAAAAATTCATGGTACGGGTATTTTTTTTCCGGTCCGGCCTGCCAGGGCGTTTTTGCAAAAAAGGTTTTGAAACCCGGGCCTTTTTGTGGTTGAGTGTACCCGTGGGGGCAATTTATGAACTCAACCCGTAAAAGAGGATGCAGCGGTGGGCCATACAGACCATGAACGTGTGCTTGTCACAGGGGGCGGCGGTTTCCTTGGCAGGGCCATTGTGCGGCAGTTAACGGCGGCAGGTGATGTTGTCACGAGTTTTTCAAGGCAGTTCCACCGAGGGCTCGATGCTCTTGGCGTTCGCCAGATCCAGGGAGACCTTGCGGATCGCCAGGCCGTTGAACAGGCCCTTGCGGGTGTGGATACCGTGTTCCATGTGGCTGCAAAACCCGGTATATGGGGAGCGTTTGATGACTATTTCAGGGTCAACGTCACTGGAACCGAAAATGTGATCCAGGCCTGTGGTGCAAACCAGGTCAAACGGCTTGTTTACACAAGCTCTCCGAGCGTTGTGTTTGACGGAAACCACATGGAAGGTGTCGACGAGAGCGTGGGGTACCCCGACCGGTTCCATGCCCCCTATCCTGAAACCAAGGCCATGGCGGAACAGCTTGTGCGAAGGGCCCGGGGCGTTCACACCATTGCGTTAAGGCCCCACCTTATCTGGGGGCCGGGTGACAACCACCTTTTTCCCGGAATCATCCGGCGTGCCGGACGGCTCAGGAGAATCGGCGACGGAACCAACCGGGTTGACACCATCTATGTGGACAATGCGGCCTGGGCCCACCTCCTTGCCCGGGATGCCCTGAAGCAAAATCCAGCCCTTTCTGGTAATGTTTACTTTATCAGCCAGGACGAACCGGTTTTCCTGTGGGAGATGGTTGACAACTTTCTGGGTGCGGCAGGGCTTTC
Organism: uncultured Desulfobacterium sp.; assembly: GCA_963675615.2. Lineage (GTDB taxonomy): Bacteria > Desulfobacterota > Desulfobacteria > Desulfobacterales > Desulfobacteraceae > Desulforapulum. Next base: position 282,025 of record CAXXTD010000004.1, on the reverse strand, counting down.
CCCGGTCAGGAAAACGATTTCTCCGGGTACGGCCTTTTTCATCGGCCGCAGCCTTGAGTGCCTTTACCGGCTGTTTGCCATCGAGCAGGAGCCGCCCATGACCGGATTTGCCGCAAAGGAGCTTTCCACCTCCCACTGGTTTGACATATCAAGGGCAAAACAGGATCTGGGCTACCAGCCGCTCATCTCCACTGAAGAGGGCCTTTCCCGCCTCAGGCAATGGGTGGGGTCGGGTGAAGAAAAATGAAACGGCTTACGGTCCGGATAAAAAAACGGCTCACGGATCCTGCAGCATTGAAAAAAGAGATCCGGGGGGCTGCGACAAGAATCTTTTACACCATTGTTGTTGCAGTGAAAGGGTTTCGCAAGGACAACTGCATGCTCAGGGCATCGGCCCTCACCTTTTATACCCTTTTGTCCATTGTTCCGGTCATGGCCATGGCCTTTGGTATTGCCAAAGGATTTGGGTTTGAAAAGGTGCTCAGAAAGGAGGTTTTGCTCCAGCTTGCCGGCCATGAGGAAGCCGCCCAGCGGATTATTGATTTTTCAGCAACGCTGCTTGCCGAGACAAAGGGCGGGGTGATGGCGGCAGTTGGTGTCGTCTTCCTGGCCTGGGCCGTGGTCAAGATGCTCGGTCACATGGAAGATGCCTTTAATGCCATCTGGTGGATCAAGCAGGGCCGTACCCTGGTCCGCAAGTTCAGTGATTACCTGGCGCTTCTCTTTGTCGCCCCGCTGCTGCTGATTCTTTCCGGAAGCACCACCGTGTTTATCATCACCCGTTTGAAGGTCTTTTTTGACGCTGCCGGCGGGTTGGTTTTTTTGGAGCCCTTTGTCTTGTTTTTTGTCAAGCTGGTTCCTTTTTTTACCATTTGGCTGCTCTTTTTTTTTCTCTACATGTTCATGCCCAACAAAAAGGTGGATGTCCGGGCCGCGGCCATGGGTGCCTTGATTGCAGGCGCTCTCTACCAGACCGGTCAGATGATCTATTTTCGTTTCCAGGTGGGGGTGTCCCACTATAATGCCATCTACGGCAGTTTTGCAGCCCTTCCCCTGTTTCTTATCTGGCTCCAGGCCAGCTGGATTCTTCTTCTGGTGGGGGCGGAAATCGCCTTTGTCTGGGAGGGCCGGAGGGCCGTGGATGAAAAGGAGGGGGCCTATGAGCAGATGAGTATGCGGACCCGTAAAATCCTCTGTTTAAGGATCGCCCTTGTCTGTGTTCAGCGTTTCTCCAGGGGGGTGGAAGCCCCTTCGGACAGCGGGATTGCCCAGGAGCTTGAACTTCCCCTGGGGGTGGTCAGAATGCTGCTGGATGATCTTGTTGAGTGTCATATCCTGGCCGAGATCACGACTTCGTCGGAATACCGGTTTCAGCCGGCCATGGATCTTGAATTCATGACCGTGATGACGGTGATCAATGCATTGGAGTGCCAGGGGGATACTGCGGTTGAAATTCCCGGAACCATGGAATTTGAGGCCCTCTCCCATGCCGTGGATCTCTATGCCGGGGCTGTTTCATCGGTCCATGGCGATCGTCGGCTCAAGGATATTTAAAAATCGGTGGTGATCTCAAAAAATTCTTTGATCTGGTCTTCTTTTTTGCATAGCATTTCCACGATAAGTTTGAGGGCATTTTCGCTGAGTCCGGTTTTTTGGGCGGCATTGACCACTGCCACCGGTACAGGGTTGCCGCTGTGGCCGATGTGGGCCTTGTGGCACAGATAGTCGGCCATGTTGAGGATAAGGGCGGGGTGACGATGGGCCACCGGTGATGCTTCGGGATTGTGGTGGAACCGGCAGGGATAGAGGATGTTGTCGGGAAACCGCCATCGCCGCATGAGCAGGCCGGCAAGCACCCCATGGTCCATGCCGAAAACCGCGGGTTCAACCCGGTAGAGGGTTTCCCGTTTCTCCATGGCCGACTCCCTCACCCTTTTGTATTCGTCCCTGAAGTAGATGGAAAAGACCACCTTGCCGATGTCGTGGAGAAGGCCGGGGATAAAAATCTTTCTGGCAATGGCCGAGTTGGTCCGGGTTGCAATTTCCTTGGCTGCAGTGGCGGTGCCAATGGCGTGTATCCACAGGGCCTTCATGTCCAGGGTCAGTCCGGATGACTTGGTGGCAAAGGCCGACAGCAGTTTCATTCCAAGGGTGATGCCGATCACTTCATCAAAACCGATGACCGAGATGGACCGTTTTATCGTGTCTACCCTTGTTCTCTGCCCATAGTAGACGGAATTGGCAAGCCTCAGCAGCTGATTGGTGATTCCCGGGTCATGGGAGATGATGGCAGCCAGATCATCCGAGGAGGTCTTTGGGTTTGACGTGGCCTTGAGGATCTGGGTCACGATAACCGGCAGGGCCGGCAGACTGGTATCTTCCCGTTTTATCAGGGCGAGGATTTTCTCTTTGATTGGGGGGGGAGGATCACTCATCATAGTGGTTTAAATGAACTTTTTCCAATTCAAGGCTTGCACCCGGGTGGGGGGGCTTTTCCTCGGCAGGATAGCCGATGGCGATGATCGACGCCACCTTCAGATTTTCCGGGATCGAGAGCAGCTTTCGGACGTATTCATCTGAACTGGTGGTCTTGTCATGTTCCCTTCGGCGGATCTGTATCCAGCAGCTGCCAAGTCCCAGGGTCTGGGCCCCCAGCTGGATGAGGATGGCGGCAATCGAGCAGTCTTCAACCCAGACATCGCTTGTTTCAGGATCTCCTATTACCACAATGCCCAGGGGGGCTGTTTTTAAAAAGGCTGCCCCATGGGGTTTGGCACAGGACAGCTGGGCAAGCATGTCAGGCTGGTCGACGACCACGAATCGCCAGGGATTGAATCCCCTGGAGGACGGAGCCCTCAGGGCCGTTTCAATGAGCCGGTCAATTTTTTTACGTTCAACGGGAACGGGTTTGAACCGTCGTATGCTTCGTCTTCGTTCAATGAGATCAAAGAACATGGTTTTCCTTTCGATTTTAGTGGAAACGGGTGATGTTAATGCTGCCGCGGGCATTGAGTTCATCAAGTTTCTGTCTGAGAAATCGTTTGAAGGCGTTCCGGGTGACCGGCCAGAGCAGCAGCAGACCCAGCAGGTCGGTCAAAAGCCCGGGGGTGATGAGGACGACCCCTGCAACAAAAATGATCAGGGCATCCAGAAGATCTTCTGCCGGCATGGCCCCCTGTTCAAGGCTTTGCCTGACCTTGAGCAGGGTGTTCATCCCCTCCATCCGGGCAAGCCATGCGCCAAAAAAACCCGTGGCAACGACCAGTAGAACCGTGTTAAAGCTCCCAAACACACTGCCGATCTTGATCAGCAGATAGATTTCCACAACAGGGATGAGGGTAAAGCAGAGAAATAGTTTCAAAAGCATATCCGTAAACTCCCTAAAAGTTTTTTCCTGTTGACAAGTTTAGAATGAAACGTCGGTTGTCAAGGAAATTTTCCTGCCACAATGTACAGGTTTCGGCAGTTTGTTTCAAGAAGTTTAGAAACCAGCGGCCCACCCGGGGTAAATCCCGGTGCGCCGCTGGCTTTGAAATTCCAGGAAGAGGTTAAATCAGGGGGGGATGAACGGCAATGATCATGCCGTAGCCGCCCTGGATGTTGAATGTACGGGTTTTGCCCTTTGCGGCAAGTACGATCTGGGCCTCGTAGGACCTGGGACCTGATCCGCAGAGGATACAGATCTCTTCGTCGGTGGGTATCTCGTCAGTCCTTTGCCTGAGCTCGTCCTGGGGAATGTTGATCCAGCGGTCGCCGTACTTTTCCACAAAGGGATCGGCCTGGATACGGCTTCTGACATCCAGCACCCGGATCTGTTTGGCCTCAAATTTCTTGATGAATTCAAGGGCATCAATGGGTTTGTGGGTCCCTTCCAAAATGTTGTCAAGATTGTTTGCCACGTTGTTGATAATATCCATGGCCGAGGCATAGGGCGGAGAGTAACCCGCCTCGAGGGTGCAGATGTCGGACACCTCTGCCCGGTACTGGAAAAGGGGGGCAATGGCATCCACCCTTGACTTGACGGCATCCCCCTGGGGACCTGCCGCTTCAACACCAAGTACCCTTCGGGTACGCCTGTCGGCAATGAGTTCCATGTACATGAATTCGGAATCCGGATAAAAATGGGCCCTGTCGGACTGGGCAACGGTGGAATATACCGGATCAAACCCTGCGGCCTTTGCCTGGTCAAAGGTGAGACCTGCCGTTGCAAACGCCATTTCAAACACCTTGATGCAGAAGGTTCCCACCGTGCCCTTAAACTGCTCGCAGCGTCCGTTGATGTTGGATGCGATGATCCTGCCCTGGCGGTTGGCAAGGCTTCCCAGGGGCATGAGGAGGGTTTGGCCGTTGACAAGGTTCATCACCTCGACACAGTCCCCGCCTGCATAGATGTCGGGATCTGTGGTCCGCATGCAGTGGTCCACGAGAATCCCTCTGTTTTTTCCAAGGGCAAGGCCCGCGTTTGCGGCAAGTTCGGAATTGGGCCGGATGCCCGTGGCAAGAATGACCAGCTGGCAGGGAAGGGTGCCTGCCGTGGTTTCAACCGATTCCACACCGGTCTCCTCTGTGCCGTTGATCCGAAGCACCCGTTCACCGATGAGCAGTTTCACGCCATTGTCTTCGAGCTGTTTCCGGGCGATTGTGGCAATGTTGCGGCCAAGGGCCTGGGGCAGAACCCGCTCTGCCATTTCAACGATGGTGGTGTCCACGCCCCAGAGATCGGTCAGGGCTTCGGCCATCTCGATGCCAATGGCACCGGCACCGATGACAACGGCGTTCTCCACCGCTCCCTTTGAGATCATATCCTTGATGGCCTTTGCCTGGTGCAGGTTTGAAACCGGAAATACCTGGGGAAGGGTGACGCCCGGGAAGGGCGGCTGAACAGGGGTGGCACCGGTTGCGATCACAAGCTTGTCATAGGCAAGATCTTCGTTTCTGTCGTCGTCCAGGTGGTGGATGGTGAGGGATTTATCCTTTCGGTTGATGGAAACGGCCTCGGCCCGGGTGATCACATTGATTCCCTTGACTGTCTCAAAAAAGGCTTTGTCCCGGACGGCATGGGCAATGGTGGAGTAGAGGCCTTCAAGGTCTGCCACGTCTCCTCCCACATAATAGGGGATCCCGCATCCGCCGTAGGAGATCAGGTTGTCCCGGTCTATTAGGGTTATGGTTGCATCAGGATCGATGCGTCTTAATCTGCATGCGACCTTGGGCCCCAGGGCCACAGCTCCGATGATGACTACGCGTTTGGGCATTCGTTCTCCTTGGGTTGCGCTGGTTTAATAATTAATGCCGCATGACAGAACCATGGGGTGGTTTCAGTCGTTTTTTTCTCCACTGGTGGACACCTTTCTGAGCTGAATCCTGAACCAGGAATGGCCTGGCCCGGTTTTATTCATCTCTTTTGTTTCAATGATCTCCCAGGCATCTCTGGGAAGGATCTTTTTGATCTGGGCCAGGGTCTCAGGGTTGCTCCACAGCACCTCGAGCACCTCCTGGGGGTCCATGTGCCGAAAGGCGTTGCTCACCTTGAGCAGGGTAAACGGTGAGATCCCTTTTCTAAGGTCCAGGGGTCTGTTTGCGGCGTTTTTTTTATCTGGTTCTCTTAACATGGTAACGGCAGAACAGCAATTTAAATGCCACCATGGATGGAAAAGGAAAAAAGCTGCCATGGCCGTCCAGATTTCTTGACAGCACCTTGTTCTGCGCCGTCGTGTGTGGAAAAAGGCAGGGCCTGGCCCGGATTGATCTGTTGATGTCCAAGGGGTGGCAATTGATTAAAGGTGTTAAACATGTTAATAAGGTGGACAGTGAACGTTTAAAACATGAACATAGGGTGTAAAATGTCTGAACATGAATTGAACCGGTATTGGAAAACAGTGGTGGAAACCCTCCAGGACGGTATCATGATCGTTGATACCGCCGGCATTATTGTCTTTGTTAACACGGCCTTTGAAAGAATCACAGGTTACCTCCAGGATGAGATCATCGGGCAGCCGTGCACCATCCTGAACTGCAGCCTGTGCAATGTCTCCCGCCAGTGTGAAGACTGCAACTGGTGTGTGCTGTTCCGGGAGGGGCGGATGAACAACAAGCAGTGTACCATCGCCCATAAAAACGGCACCCCCAGGCCTATCCTCAAGAACGCCTCGATCCTTACCGGGGAGGATGACCGGGTTCTTGGGGCCGTGGAAACCCTGACGGACATATCGGCCATTGTCGAAAAAGATGCCAAGATTGAGGGGTTTCGCAAGGTCCTGGAATCCATGGAGAGTTTCCATGGGATCATCGGAAGCTCATCGGCCATGCAGCAGGTGTATGACCTGGTTGCCAATGCGGCCCTGTCCGATGCCCCGGTGATCGTCTATGGTGAGAGCGGCACGGGCAAGGAAATGGTGGCAAGGGCCATACACGAAATCAGCGACCGGAGAAAGAAACCCTATATAAAGGTCAACTGTGCCGCCCTCAATGAATCCATCCTCGAGAGTGAGCTCTTCGGCCATGTCAAGGGCGCCTTTACCGGGGCTGTGTACGACCGGGAGGGAAAGTTCGAGGCCGCGGGAAACGGGGATATCTTTCTGGATGAGATCGGTGACCTTTCCCTGTCAACCCAGGTGAAGCTGCTCCGGGTTCTCGAGGAAAAGGTGGTGGAACGGGTGGGGGAAAACCGGTCCATTGATATTGGCGCACGGATCATCACGGCCACCAACCGGGATCTTCGTTCGTTTGTGGCCCAGGGCCGGTTCCGGGAGGATTTTTATTACAGAATCAACGTTATTCCCATCTGGATCCCGCCCCTGAGGGAGCGTATCGGGGATATCCCCCTGCTTGCCGAGGCGTTTTTCCGGCGAATCCGGCTCAAGAGCGGAAAAGAGTTTATCCAGGGCATTTCGAGCCAGGCATTTGAACTTTTGACCCGGTATCCCTGGCCGGGAAATGTAAGGGAGCTCAAGAGTGCCTTTGAATTTGCCTTTGTCACCTGCCGGGAACCCATGATAAAACCGGCGCATCTTCCCATGAACATCACAACCCACGAAAACCTTTCCGGCAGTTTTTCTGCTGCGGAACTGCCCATGGGTGGCGATATCGAAGCCATCAAGCGGACACGGCTGGTCAAGGCCCTGGACCAGGCCATGGGCAATAAAACCCGGGCAGCCAAGATTCTGGGGATTTCAAGAACCAGTGTGTGGAATCAGATGAAGCGCTATGGCATATGATGTCTGCATGACGGACCGAATCGTGCTGTTTGCGTCAATTGATCGTTGATCCGGCCGGGACAAGGGTATATACTCTGAAATTTGCAGGTTGAGATCAACCCATGAGGATGAATAGATGGCCATGCGTGACGTACGGATCGAAAAAGAGCCTGTTGAGCTCTATAAAATTTTAAAGTTTGAAAACCTGGTCATGAGCGGGGGGGAGGCAAAACATGTCATTGCCCAGGGCATGGTGACCCTCAACGGCCAGGTCGAGACCCGGAAGCGAAAGAAGATTGTTGCCGGGGATATGATCGTGTTTGGACATGAGACCCTGAAAATTATTTTGTAGCGTCGTGTTCAACCGGGGCTGAGCCCTGTTCCATGGGCGGCAACGGATGGAAAAAATAAATTTCTTCTGGAAAAGGAACCATTTCGGATGGAACATCAGGATCGACAAAAAAGGCTTCTGTCCCATGCGGCAGCCCTTGGCACCAGCGGTGCAGAGATTATCGACCCCTGTCAGGTGCCGGTGGACAACCGGTTTGTCGGGTTTTGCAAGGAACCCCGCTGTCCGGGGTATGGCAGTTCCATGAGCTGCCCCCCGAACGTCAAGGGCCCGGACTGGTTCCGGGAGTACCTTAAAACCTTTGACCAGGCGCTGGTATTCAAGTTCGATGTACCCACTGCGGTACTTCTCTCGGACGAACGCCACCAGGTGACACGGCTGATCCATGAAACCGCTGCCGGAATCGAAGGCTTTGCCAGGGCCAACGGGTATGCCAGGGCCCATGGGTTTGCCGGCGGGTCCTGCAAGCAGGTGTTCTGCAGCAGTTACCCCGAATGCCGTGTGCTTTCGGGCGATGGCCAATGTCGAAACCCGGATCAGGCACGCCAGTCCATGTCCGGCATGGGGGTTGATTTTATGAAATTGACCCGGATTCTTGGGTGGAAAATGGAGACCATTACCGGCACAACGGATCCCCGGGCCGTCACCATGGGGATGATGGCGGGGATGGTCCTCATGGCGGTTGACCCCAGGACAATCCATGCGGGTGGCCCAGGGGAGATGCCGGTTGAATAAACAAACCGGTGACCCTGGCTACCTTGGCCTGAATGTACCCCTGCCCGGGTTGAACGACCCGGAGGGACATAGGGTACCCGAAACCATGCACCGGGTGATTGACAGTCACGTTCACCTTTTTCCCCGCAAGCTGTTTGAAGCCGTCTGGCAATGGTTTGATCTCCATGGTTGGCCGGTGCGGTACCGCCTTGGATCAACTGACGTTTTGAATTTTCTTTTTGACCGCGGAGTCGACCATGTGGTGGCCTTTCAATATGCCCATAAACCCGGAATTGCTGGCTGGCTCAACAATTACATGGTCGAAAAGGTGTCAGCGTTTGCTGGCCGTGTTACCGGGCTTGCAACGGTGTTTCCCGGTGAGGACGGGGCGGTAGATCTTTTGAGTTCCGCCTTTGACAAGGGGTTGAAGGGGGTGAAGCTCCACGTCCATGTCCAGTGCTTTGATCCTGTTTCAAGCGCCATGGATCCCATTTATGCCCTTTGTTCGGCAAGGAAAAAACCCCTGGTGATCCATGCGGGCAGGGAACCCAAAAGTCCAGCATACGCCTGTGATCCCCACGGGCTGTGCTCGGCAGCCAGAATTGAGCAGGTGATTGCAACATATCCGGATTTGCGGTTGTGCATTCCCCATTTTGGCATGGACGAGTACGATGCCTACTGCCGGCTCATCCGTGACCATGATAATCTATGGGTGGATACGGCCATGGCCATTACCGATTATCTGCCCGTTGATACCGCTCTGGATCTTCTGGCCCAGCGGTCGGACCGGATTCTCTATGGATCTGATTTTCCCAACATTCCCTATGCCTGGGACAGGGAGCTTAGATGTGTTGAGAGCTCGGCCATTTCCAGGGGTGCAATTGATCGGATCACCTGGAAAAATGCGGCCGAGCTCTTTGATATTGCCCTGTTGCCAGGACCAAGCCGCTAGGCGGCTTTGATTTCAATCTGCCGCGGCTTTGCTGCTTCTGATTTGGGCAGATGGAGCTGCAGCACTCCGTTCTTGAGTTCTGCATTGACCTTTTCAACATCAATGGTCTGGGGGACTGAAAAACTTCTGACATACTCGGCATCGCCAAATTCCGCCCAGTTTTCCGCGCCCTTGACGTCCATTTTTCTGAGGCCCGACAGGTGAAGTCTGCCATTGTCAATGTTGATGGTGATTTTGTCCTTTTCTACGCCGGGCATGTCCACATGGAGCAGGATCTCATTTTCATTTTCATAGATATCCACCAGGGGGACAACCTTTGCGGGGATACGGTTTACGTCCGGCGTTGCGGATTCTTTTTTTGTGATCTCTTTTGACTGGCTCATTCTATACCTCCATTGGTTTGGGTGTCGTTGTTTAGCCGATTGTGATTTTTCTAGGTTGTGCAGCCAGGGCCTTGGGCAGTCGCAGAAACAGAATGCCGTTTTTCATGATGGCCTCGGCCTTTTCAGAGTCCACTTCCGCTGGCAGTGTAAAGCTTCTTGAAAAATTGTTGATTCCCCGTTCCGTTCTGAGGGGTGTATAACCTTCGGGTGCGTCTGATTTTGCCGTTCCGCTGATTTCAAGGTAGTTGCCCTGGATTTTGACGCTGACATCCTCCCTGGAAAAGGCGGGCATCTCGGCCATGATATCCAGATTCTCTCCTGTGTCGTAGAGGTTGGTTCTGGGGAAATAATCCACCGTTCCCCAGACCGGATTTTCGTCGTACAGCCGGCCATAACCGCCGAATATTCTGTCAAGCTTTCCTTGAAGAAGATCCATGGTTCCAAACAGCCTGTCGATATCCTTCCAGTTTGTAAACATTGTATTGCCTCCTAATTATTGCAGTGGATGGTTGCCGGGGCCCTTGGCCCTCCCTCATTCTTGTTTAGAATAATATGTACAAAAAAAATCATGTCAATAAAGATTGTATTACTTTTATCCCAAAAAGCATTTTTATTACTTTCTATGCGTGATTAACATGGGGTAATTGATGTTGTGGGGCAAATCAAGCCTGTACCTTTAATTTCGTCCAATGACTTGACTAATCAACAAGGGTTGTCTACAAGGAATAGTCTGTGTCAGATGTTTTTGTTCATAGACGCCCGTCAAAAAAATGGCGGCACAACTGACGGGCCAGGAGGGGTTTTTCCATGGAAAAATTAAAATACAAAACCGGGTTTAGCTTCAAGAACCTGTAATTAAAGGGTATCCATAGATCTCTATTTGCTGGCATCAAAATTGCTATGATCAGGTCGTGGTATTTGATTTGACATGACTTGAACGATTTGAAAAGGAAACTAAAAATGCTGATGCAGATGAGAACCCCCCGGTTAAGGAAAACGATCAAGGCAACACTGGAAAACGGTACTGGTATCATAGAGAACATTTCAACAACGGGCGGATTTTTGAAAACCGATTGTGAGATTCCCCAGGATCGATTTCATATGAAGCTAAAAGTAATGGGGTGTAAAACCATACGGGTCAATTGTGAACAGAAATGGAACAATGCATCGGGGGTCGGGTTCGAAATCATCAACATTGAACGTTCCAAGCAGACGCTTTTCAAGACCTATCTTGAGAATCAGTTCCACGCATTGGAAGCCTATGGAGACAAGCGGGTATTTACAACCGAGATCCAGATTACCCTCAAGGACACCAATGTATTCGGCAATGTTTATTTCAGCAATTTTATTGAATACCAGGGCGTGATCCGGGAAAAGTTTTTATTGGCCACGGTTCCCGACCTCCATGAACTGCTTGCCCAGAGCCGGATTCGCCTGGTTACCGTGGATACCTACAACCGGTTTATCACCAATGCATACTTTGGAGACGCCCTGCTGGCAGAACTGACGGCATCGGAGATCAACGGCGCCACCTGTAAGTTAAACATTTCGTTTAAGAATAAAACCTCAGGCGAACTGGTCGGCCGGGGGTATCAAAGATTCTGTGTGGTCAGTGCCGAAGGAAAAGTGATCCGAATACCAGAGGTGCTGTTGAATCCCCTGGATTTTTTTCAGGAGGTTGAAAATTAACCGCAAATGCAGTATCTGAGCGCAGTCCTCCCTCTATTTTCAGCTGTTTTGTTTTTGTGTCTGGGGATTAGCGTTTTCTTTCTGGCAAAGGGAAAACTCAAGTGGATCTTTTTCAAATTCTGTTACATCATTTTTCACTGGCAGTTTTCATGGTTTGTTCTGTTTTCACTCAACAACAGCAGCTATTCTGATTTGATTTGCCGGATAGGGTATTCGGGCATTATCTTTTTACCCATCACCTTTTATGAAACCGTCGTTTACTATCTGAACCTGCCCAGAAAATATCTGGCCTGGTTTTATTATCCAAGCTTTGGTTTTCTAGCCAGCCTGTGGACAACAAATCTTTTTATCAAGGGGCCGTACCTGCAGGGGTTCGGATATTATCCCGAGGCCGGCCCCCTCCACCTTGCATACCTGGCCATGGTCTGTTTTCTCATGGCCCATATTCTTTTTTCCCTGTACCGGGTGTTCAAAAAAGAGACCGACCTTCTGAGGAAAACCCAGGTAAAGTTTTTCTTTGTTTCAAGTATTGTTTTCTGTTTTTCCGCAGTTGATTATCTTTTGAATTACCCGGCCTTTGCCGGAGAATTCAACAATCGGATCTATCCGTTCGGGGTGTTTTTTATCTCGTGGAGCATGCTGATATTTGTGTTGTCACATTTTATCAGGTTGAGCCTGACCCTTGAAAAACGTGTGGCCTTAAAGACCGAACAGTTAAAAACAACCATCGACGCACTGGAGGAATCTGCCCGGGCGAGAAAGGATTTCATTGCCAACATCACCCATGAATTGAGAACCCCCCTGACCCTGATCCGCGGGTGGATCTGTGTGATTCTTGAACGGGACGTGGGAGGCCTTTCTGAAAAGCTGGTGGAAACCATGGACAAGATCGGTCTGCAAACCCTTATTCTGACAAAAAAAATCAATGAGCTGCTTAAAATATCCTTATTTGACGCCGGTATGGCCAAGCTGGTTTTAACAAAAACCGATGTTGATGCCGGCATTTGTGAAACAGTATCGAGTTTCAAAGGGCTTGCCGAGCAGCGGGGAATCTGTTTGACCTACGCCGGCGATCCGGGTGTCGGAGAGGTATTCGTCGATCAGGAAAAACTCAAGGATATTTTAAACAACCTGATTCGCAACGCCTATAAATTCACAGAAAAAGGTCAGATCTCCGTCGCCCTGGTGAAAAAAGAGGGTCGGATGATCATCACGGTCAAAGATACGGGCATTGGCATGTCCGGGGATCTGCTTCAATCCATTTTTAAACGGTTCCAGCAGGGAGACAGCTCGACCACAAGAAAATATGAAGGCTCCGGCCTTGGGCTGGCCATTGTCAAGGAGTCGGTTGAAATGATGAAGGGTTCAATATCCGTGAAAAGCAGTGTTGGAAAGGGGTCTGTTTTCACCATTGACCTGCCCATGGATCTTGAAAAGAGAGAATCCGGATCTGTCCTGGACAGACGGGGATCCGACCGCCGGGCATGGTCGGGCGAATACAGAGATGATGATCGAAGGCAAAAAGACCGGCGGTTGACGGATCTGGCCAGGATCGGCAGCGACGACCTTGCACGGATCTGCGCATCAGACACAAACGCCTCCAGCCAGGAGACTGTCAGAAAAATAGAAACAGACAATTCCAGGGGCGTTATTCTCATTGCCGAGGACAATACTGCCATACAAGAGTTCCTGGCCACTGCACTGGAACGGTATACCCTGTTTATCTCGTCCAACGGTCAGGCCGCATGGCAGGCAATTGATGAGGTTAAACCCGACCTGGTGCTTTCAGATATCATGATGCCGATTATGGACGGGTACTCCCTGCTTGAAAAAATCAGAACGAATGCAAAAACATCGACAATCCCGGTGATTATCATCACCTCGTTGACCGAGCAGGACGACAGGATAAAATCCCTTCAACTCGGGGCGGACGATTATCTGACCAAGCCCTTCCATCACCTGGAACTCCAGGCAAGGGTGAAGAATGTACTCAGCCTCCACAAACTCGAACGTGAGAAAACCCGTTCCGAGCAGCTTGAAACCTTTTTGATGGTCCTGGCTTCTGCCATTGAATCCAAAGATAAATACACCGGCGGTCACGTGGAGCGGGTGGCCGGCTATGCCAGGGATCTTGCAAGGAAGGCCAAACTGCCCGAGTTCCAGGTCAACGAGATCTTCATGGGCAGCATTGTCCATGATGTGGGCAAAATAGGGATCAGGGATGAGGTGCTCAACAAATCCGGCCGGCTGACCCCTGAAGAGTTTGAACACATCAAGACCCATCCTGAAATCGGAAAGCGTCTGCTGTCCCAGCTTGAGATTGCACCGGTTGCTGTCAATATCGCCTACTCCCACCAGGAAAAATGGGACGGCACAGGATACCCCTGCGGCCTTTGCCGGCAGGAGATCCCCATTGAGGCCAGGATTTCCACCATTGCCGATTTCTGGGATGCCATCACCTCAGACCGGCCCTACCGGGAGGCCATGCCCCTTGAAAAAGCCATTGCCATCATGCACGACGAGCGGGGTAAATCCTTTGATCCTGAACTGTTTGACCTGTTCATGGATCAACAGGATCAATTGTACCTAAGGCACCTCGGCCAGAAAGAAATCAACTCACCTGCCTGATCGGGCGCTGGGCGTCACTTTCCCAAGTGCCTTTCGGGCTGTTTTCCTTCCCATTCCAGTATTTTATTCCCCAGAGCGGTTTCATGGGCTGCACCGCTGCGTTGGGTTGTGCTTCATCCTCTTCTGCCAGGGCTCCTGGCGCCGGGGTAAAAAAATATTGATTCACGGTTTTTCCTGGTGTAAGGTTGCGCCTGCTGATTAATGCGTATTATTATTTTAATGACAGTTTTTAAAATAATGTAAACTCCTTGCAAAAGGAGGGGAGTATGACAGATAAAAAAATGAAAAAGCCTAGCTTTGCAACCCTGGACCTAAGGGGAAAGCAGTCCGTTCGGGCCACCTTTAAGCTTTCTGCAAGGGCCATAGATTCCTTGAGTCTTGTCGCGGTTCACCTGGGTATCAAGCAGAAATCTTTGTTTGATCATCTGATCGAGGATGCAGCAGCCCTTGGGGATCTTGCGGCCACCATCCGGCTCAGGCAGTTTCAAAAGATCGACAGGGTTCAAAAGACCTATGTGCTGAGCCGACGAACCCTGGAGGTGCTCGAGATGATATCCAAGTCCCACGATACCCCAAGGGATGCCCTGGTGGAGTATTCCATCAAACGGCTTGAATCAGTGATATTGGCGGAAAAAAAACGCCACGAACAGCGCAAAGCGCTGTTTGACCGGGTGGCGGCCCACTGGGATGCGGGCATGAACATCCTGGACGAGGCAAAGAATATCCTGGGCGAGGACGATCCCTTTTGCCGCAACGTGGAACGGGCCATGGCAGCCTGTTCGCGGACAGAAAAGGAACTTTCCGCCTTCATGGAAAAGAGCAGATTGATCGAAGAGTATTGACAGCCGGGGACAGGCTTTCCCGGACAATCACCACAGGTGACATACCCATAAAAAGGAGGCAGATGTGATACAGGTCGAGAATCTGACCAAGTACTACAATGATTTTTGCGCCGTGGACAACCTCAGTCTCACCATCAACCGTGGGGAGATCCTGGGACTTTTGGGTCCCAATGGCGCTGGTAAAACAACCACCCTGAGAATGTTGACCGGTTTTTTTAAACCCAGTTCAGGAACCATCAAGGTCAAGGATTTGACCATGCCCGACGACACCCTTAAGATCAAGCAGATCATGGGATACCTGCCGGAATCGGCCCCCCTTTACCACAACATGCTGGTGTTTGACTACCTTGACTATGTGGCCGCAGTCAAGGGGATTGCCAGGTCACAGCGGGTTGAGCGGCTCAAAGCCCTTTCAGACCTTTGCGGCCTTGCCGATATCATGCACAAGACCATCGACGAGCTGTCCAAGGGGTTGAAACAGCGGGTGGGGCTTGCCCATGCCCTGATGACCGATCCTGAGATCCTGGTGCTGGATGAACCCACCTCGGGCCTTGATCCCAACCAGATCGCGGAGATCCGGGCTATCATCCGGAGAATCGGCAGGGAAAAGACCATTATTTTTTCCACCCATATCCTGAGTGAGGCCGAGGCCACCTGTGACAGAATCGTCATTGTGAACCAGGGCAGGATCGTTGCCGACGATACCACCCAGAATCTCAAGCATGTGGACGGCGCCGGAGCAACGATCTTTCTTTCCCTGTCCAATGCCGCCCCTGAACAGGCCATGGCCCTGCTCAAGGGTGTCGAGGGCGTTCATGGGGTCGAACAGACAAAGGTTAATGGGGGCGGCGATTGCCGGTTCGAAATCCACTGTAGCAGCGTTCCTGCAAAATCGGAGTCAGGGCCCCAGGATCATGACCCGGGAAAAGCCCTTTACCTTGCCGTTCGAGATACCGACTGGATCATCACAGAGCTGACCCACAAAACCCGCTCCCTGGAGACCATTTTCCAGGAACTGACAAGGGAGAATTAAACCATGATGCAGATGACACAAATTGCAGCCAGGGAGTTCAAGGATTACTTTATTTCGCCCATTGCCTATATCGTGATTGCACTCTTTCTGGTGCTCACGGGCTGGTTCTTTTTTTCAACCTTTTTCATCTTTGACCGGGCCGATCTCAGGGGCTTCTTTTCCCTTTTGCCCACCATTTTCGCCTTTGTCATACCCGCCATCACCATGCGGCTTTTTTCCGAAGAGATGAACGTGGGGTCCTATGAAACCCTGTTGACCATGCCGGTTTCGTTCAGGGACATTGCCCTTGGAAAATTCTTTGCAGCCCTGGGCTTTACCGCTGCCATGCTGGCACCGACCCTTGCCTACCCGCTGTTGATCTCATTTGTGGGTGAGGTGGATCCAGGGCCCGTGGCCGGCGGGTATCTCGGGGCCCTGCTGCTTTCCGGTGCCTATTGTTCCCTTGGCATCTTTGCCTCCTCCCTTACACGGAATCAGATTGTTGCCTTTATTCTGGGGGCTGCCATGTGTTTTACCCTGACGGTGATCGACAAGATGCTCTTTTTTGTGCCCAGCGGTCTTGCCGGGGTGGTGGGATACCTTGGGGCAGATGCACATTTCCAGGGCATTGCCAAGGGGGTGGTTGATTCACGGGATCTGGTCTACTTTTTGAGCGTCATGGTCCTGGGGCTTTTGGGAACCTATCTTGTGATGCAGGAAAAGAATTAAGGAGTAAAAAATCAGAATGAAGAATCAGAAACAGAGATATTTTAAATTCCTGATCTATGGGGTTGTGATCGTTCTTGTCAACCTGGTCAGCACAACGCTTTTTTTTCGGGCCGATCTGACCCGGGACAAGGTTTATTCACTGTCCCGGGCCAGTCGCACCGTGGTTGCCACCCTGTCCGACCCCCTGACCGTCAAGGTTTTTTTCTCAAAAAACCTGCCGGCACCCTATAACAACACCGAGCGTTACCTCCACGACCTCATGGAGGAATATGCAAGCTACGGGGGGAAATTTTTTAATTACACCTTTAATGATGTCACGCCCCAGGAGGCCGGCCTGACCGATGAGGCCGACCGCAACCGCAGGCTGGCCGAGGATTACGGCATCTCACCGGTTCAGATCCGGATCATCGAAAATGACGAGGTGAAGTTCCAGCAGGCCTACATGGGGCTGGTGATTATCCATGGGGACATGGTCGAGAAGGTGCCGGCCATCACTGCCACGGACGGACTCGAATACAAGCTTACCACGGCCATCCAGAAACTCAACAACAGGGTGAGCACTCTGCTGAGCCTCAAGGACAAGGTCAAGGTCCGAATGTATCTGAGTTCCTCGCTGTTTGACGTTGCACCATTCATGGGGCTTGACCGGCTGTCATCCCTTCCTGAAGAGATTACAAAAGTGGTTGAACAACTCAACTCCAAAAACCTGGGTGCCATGGATTTCAAGTTCGTTGATCCCACCCGGGAAAACAACCTTGATGCCATTGCCAAACGCTACAACATCATGATTCTCAAGTGGCCGGATCTTGAGTCAAAAAATGTTCGTGCCGGTACAGGCGGTGCCGGACTTGTCATGGAATACGGGGAAAAACGGGCCGAGATTCCACTGATTTCAAGTGTCAATCTTCCCATCATCGGTACCACCTATCAGATGACGGATCCGGCCATGCTCACGGATCTCCTGGCCGACACCATGGAGCAGATGATCGGAATCAACCAGGCCATCGGCTATCTGGGAGACCATGGTACGCTCCCCCTTTCCATGCCCGGCATGGGCATGATGGGCCAGCAGCAGCAGACGACCATGAATGCCTTTAATCATCTTGTCTCCCAGCGCTATACCATCAAGGAGATCTCCCTTGGGGACGAGGAAATACCCGAGGGACTCAACACCCTGATCATTGCAAGGCCCACGGAAACGTTCACCGATTATGAGCTGTTCCAGCTCGATCAGGCCCTGATGCGTGGCACCAACCTTGCCATTTTTCCAGAGCCATTCAACGAGACCATGCCCGGGCAATCCGCCGGGTTCATGGGGGGCGGACCGGTTTATACGCCCATTGACACGGGCCTTTCCCGTCTTGTTGAGCACTATGGGGTCAAGGTGACCCCCGCCTATGTCATGGACGAGGCGTGTTACAAGCAGATGTTGCCCCAGAACCGCGGGGGCGGAGAGCAGAACATCTATTTTGCACCGATGATTGACGGGGCGAACATCAACAACACGCCCGGTTACATGGACAACATCAAGGGGCTGGTGACCATGAAAATTTCTCCCCTTGCCGTTGATGCTCAACAGCTGAAGAAAGCCAACATCAATGCCACAACCCTTTTTACCTCATCGGACAAGGCGTGGGAGATGAAGAACAACATCAACCTGAACCCCATGTTCATTTCACCTCCCCAGGACGGAAAAAAACAGAAGTTTGACCTTGCCTGTATGCTCGAGGGCGACTTTTCAAGCTATTTTGCGGAGCGGGAAATTCCCCGGAAGACGGTGGCAAAAGACAAGGTGGCGGAAGGAGATCTTCCGGACAGTGGTTCCAACAAGGCCCCGGCCAGCGGCGCTGACAACGGTGCAGGAACCGCCCTGGATCTGTCTAAAATCAAGGCATCCAACACCCTGATCCCGGGGCGAAAGGCCGGCAAGATCTTTGTCATGGCCTGTTCGTCCATGCTCGAGGACAATATGCTTGACAGCGAGGGCCGGAGCACCAATGCCACTTTTCTGCTCAACGTCATCGACCACCTCAACGGCCAGGATGACATTGCCGTCATGCGCAGCAAAAACCAGACCCTCAACCCCCTTGACCCGACATCGCCCGCCATCCGGACCGTCATCAAGACCATCAACATTGCAGGGCTGCCCGTCCTGGTCGTTCTGTTCGGCTCTGGCGTCTGGGTCAGGCGCAGGTCAAGAAAACGGCAGATTAAAAATCTTTTTTCAACCGGTCAAAAGGAGTCATGAACAAAATGAAGAAAGAGTTGCTCATCCTCGGGGCGGTCATTATCGGCCTCGTGGCATACCTGGTATTGCATTCCGAACAAAAGAGTCATTATACCCTTCCCGATCTTCCCCGGGTGGCGGTGGCGGAAATCACCACCCTTTCCATGGAAAAGAACGGCAAAACCATCACCCTTGACCGGTCCAACGGACAGTGGACGGTTTCGGACGAACACTATCCGGCGGACCCCGCCATCGTGAAAAAACTTCTGGATGTGGTTGCGAATCTCCGGGTGTCGGCCCTGGTTTCCCAGAGCCGGGATCTTGCACGGTACGATCTCACCCCTGAACAGGGCATCAAGGTCACGGCCGGCAAAGGGGACACTGTCCTGCGCAGCTTTGAGCTGGGCAAGACCGCTCCCACCTACCACCATACCTTTGTCACCCTTGCCGGCCACAGCGGGGTTTTCCATGCCATGGGAAACTTCAGGCAGGACTTTGACCGGGATGTGGCGGGGTTCAGGTCCAAAAAGGTTTTCGGATTTGAGCGCGAATCCCTGGTTTCCCTCGGGGTTGAAAAGGGAGACGTGAAACGGACCCTAGTTGCTGGACAGCCCGATGACAAGGACAAGGCCCCCTGGACGGCCAAAGACGGCCAACCGGTGGATGCTGCCAAGGTCGACGCCCTGGTGGCGGAACTGGCACACCTTGACTGCGCCTCGTACACCCAGGAGAAGACGGACAAGCCGGATGCCGACGGGCCGCCCATCCTCAAGATCCGAGTGGCCACAGGCTCAGCAGGCAAGGCCGGCAACGCTGACCTGGTGCTCCATGGAAAAACAGAAAAGGGTGACTACCGTGCCACTTCGTCCCAGACGCCCTATGTCTTTGTCCTTAATGCATACCAGGGGGATGACCTTGTCTCCTGGGCCGATGCGGCTCTTGGTATTCAACAAGAGGAAAACAAAACCAAGGACAAATAACCCGGAAAAAAGGAGCCACCAACCGATTGGACGCGATTTTAAAGGCTGTTTATCAACCCTACAAGTGGTTGTTTGTCTTTCCCTTCATGGTGCTGTCAACCCTTTTCCACGGGGTGGTCTGCATGGTCGTGGTGCTTTTTTTCGGAGCTGATGCCGGCAACCTGGTTGCCGCGTCGTGGTCGCGCCTTGCCTGTGTGGTGGTTCCCATCCGGGTTAAAATTCTGGGCTGCCACAACTACAGCCGGAAAAAAAGCTATGTGGTGGTGGCCAACCACCAGAGCATGGTCGATATCCCGGCGATCCATGGGTGGCTTGGTCTCAGGATCAAGTGGGTCATGAAAAAAGAGCTTAAAAAAATACCGGTCTTTGGACCGGCCTGCCAGAGCCTGGGGTGTATCTATGTTGACCGGGCCGACAGCGGGGCGGCTCTTAAATCCATGGAAGCGGCGAAAAACAGGCTGTTTGCCCGGGAAAAGATCGCCGGCGGGTCTGCGGTGCTTTTTTTTCCGGAAGGGACAAGAACCCGGGACGGAAGGCTTCTTGCCTTTAAAAAAGGGGCCTTCCGGTTTGCCATGGATGCGGGGCTCCCGGTTCTGCCCGTCACCATCAGAAATACGGGGCAGATCCTGCCGCCGGACTCCCTGGATCTGTGGCCCGGGGAGGCGGAAATCGTTGTTCATCCCCCGGTGGATCTGTCTGGCTGTACCGTGGCGGATCTGGACGACACGATTTCCCGGGTAAGGCTTACCATTGAACAGTCCCTTTAGATCGTTAAATTCGGTTATTTATGGTTTATCTGGTCCTTTGTTCTGTATTGGTGAAAAATAGATTGACTTTCATGGACAGTTTAAATAAGCCATGGCTTATATATAACCCATTTTTCAAAGGAGCCATAATGAAAGTTACAACCCGATTGTTAAGATCCCTGACCTTTGCCACCCTCCTGGTGATGTCTGCATCCCTTGGCTTTGCAGCACCCAAGGGCAAGGTGATCATTTTCCATGCAGGCAGCCTCACCGTTCCCTTTGACAAGATTGAAAAGGATTTTGAAGCGCTTCATCCTGACATTGATATCCTCAGGGAGGCCGGTGGCAGCACCAAAATGGCAAGGATGATCTCTGAGGTGGGGAAAAAGGCCGACATCATGGCCTCTGCCGACTACAAGGTGATCGACACCACCCTGGTTCCCGACTTTGCCGACTGGAATGTCCGGTTTGCATCCAACCAGCTCGTTCTCTGCTATACCGCGACCAGCCGTTTCAGCGACACGATCACCCGTGACAACTGGTATGATGTCCTTTTAAAAGAGGGGGTCGTCTGGGGGCATTCCGATCCAAACCTTGACCCCTGCGGTTACCGAAGCCTCATGGTGTTAAAGCTTGCTGAAAAATTCTACGGCATTGACGGGCTTTACGATAAACTCATTGCCAACCGGCCCCTGAAAAATGTGCGTCCCAAATCCGTGGAACTGGTCAACCTTTTAAAGACCGGCAACATGGACTATGCCTGGGAGTATCTGTCGGTTGCGGTTCAGCATGGGCTGAAATACATCACCCTTGATGACCACATCAACCTTGGCAATTACAAGTACGACGCCTTTTACCGTCAGGCAACGGTTGAGGTTACCGGGAAAAAACCCGGCACTTTCACCACAAAGACAGGCCAGTCCTGCACCTACGGCATTACCATGATCAGGAACAGCCCCAATCCAGAGGCTGCAGAGCTTTTCCTGGCGTACCTGCTGTCTGCCGAGGGCGGGCTCAAAACCCTTGAATCCATGGGACAGCCGCCCTTTGTTCCCTGCCGCGTGCCTTCACAGAAAATGAAGGATGCCCTGCCCAAAACCCTTGCCCCCCTTGTGGAGATCAAGGAATAGGGGTCATCCTTACAGATCAGAGAACAGGGAGATTACGCCATCTTCGGGTTGACCTTGAAATTAAAAAAAACAGATCTTTTCTGGGGGGGAGCGGTGGTGCTGAGTCTTCCCCTGGTGTTTCTGATCACCTTTCCCCTGGGCAGGATGCTGCTCATGCCGGAGGTGGCAGACCTTGTGTCAACGATCCGGGAACGGGTGGTGGTCGAGGCCCTGGGCCGCTCGATCTTTACGGCCCTGGGGGCAACGGTGGCTGCCATTGCCTTTGGCACGCCCCTTGCTTATATCATGGCAAGAAAGACGTTTTTGGGAAAACGGCTGGTTGAGGGGCTCATTGACCTTCCCATTATGATTCCCCACCCGGTCATCGGGATTGCCATCCTGAGCCTTTTGGGCAGAAACTCCCTGTGGGGCAGGCTGCTTGCCAGGGTCAACGTTGAAATCATGGGGTCCCTCACCGGGATTGTGGTGGTGCTTGTCTTTGTGGGGGGCCCCTTTTATGTCAACACGGTCAAGGCCGGGTTTGAAGCGGTTCCCCTGCGCCTTGAAAAGGCGTCCCAGAGCCTTGGTGCGGGCATGGGCGCCACCTTTTTCAGGGTGACCTTTCCCATGGTGTGGCGAAACATGGTTCTTGGAGCGGTCATGTGCACGGCCCGTGCCATCAGTGAGTTCGGGGCCGTCATCATCGTGGCCTATCACCCCATGACCGCTCCGGTTCTGATCTATGAGCGCTTTACCGCCTTTGGCCTTAAATACTCCCAGTGCGTAGCCTTCTGGTTGATCATCATCTCCCTTTTTCTGTTTGTGCTGATGCGGTTTTTTTCACGGGAACAACGGTTGCAATGATTCAGGTCCGGGATCTTTCCATACAGCTTGCCGGGTTCAGCCTGGGACCGGTAAACCTGGATGTCGGAGAGCGGGATTTTTTTGCCCTCATCGGCCCCACAGGATCGGGAAAATCCCTGCTCCTTGAAGCCATCATGGGGCTGATGCCCATCGACAGCGGCAGGGTTTTTCTTGATGGTCAGGAGATAACCCGGACCCCTCCGGAGCAACGGGGTCTTGGCATCGTGTACCAGGATTATGCCCTTTTTCCCCACCTGAATGTTCAAAAAAATATCCGTTACGGGGTCCGCTACCATGCCATCTCAACGGTTGAGGCCGACGCCCGGTTTGAATTTCTTGTGAAAACCATGAACCTGTCCCATCTGCTGAATCGGCACCCCCTGACCCTGAGCGGCGGAGAAAAGCAGCGGGTGGCCCTCTGCCGGGCCCTGATCCTCAACCCCCGGGTGCTGCTTCTGGACGAACCCCTTTCCGCCCTGGATCCCGTTCTCCAGGACGACATCAAGAATCTTTTGAAATCCCTTCATCACACCCTTGGCACCACCTTTGTCATGGTTTCCCACGATTTCTCAGACGTGCTTTTTCTTGCCAACAGGGGCGCCATCATTCACCGGGGAAAAATCGAGCAGACCGGCACCATCCAGCAACTGTTTGAACAGCCTGAATCGCCTTTTTCAGCACGTTTTGTGGGCATGAAAAACGTGTTTCCCATTACCGGGTGCAATGGCCGGACGGTCCGTTTCAAGGGGCTTGAGGTTTGCCTTGACCGTCCCGTTCCGTGCAGGGGGTACCTTGCCGTTCGACCCGAAGGGATCCTGTGCCTGGATGGTGGTCAGGACCATGGTACAAACCGGTTTTCCGGGACGGTCCAGCGACTGGTCAACCGCGGATTTTATTTTGACGTTTTTATCCGGATCAACGGGGTTGAGTTCATGGCCCAGTGGACCCGCAGGCAGGTCCTGGGAAAAAAGCTGAAAAACGGGGACAGGATCCGGGTCGCCATACCTGAAACAAACCTGCACACTTTTTAGCCGGGTGATATTTTATTTGATTTCCCAGACATTCATTAGTATGCTTTTCCCTTTGAACCGGATCTGTCCGGGCTGTTTGTTTCGGTCCGGTTTCCGACAGATGGGTTGGAGCGTAATCCCCGAGGGGCAACCATAATGATTCAGAATTGTCAGTCCTTATCGCTTATCAAATGAAAAAATATATCCCCTTATTTTTAGCATTCGCCATGGCGCTGTTTTGGGCCAGTTCAGTCGCTGGTAAACCCGTCATCGTCCAGGGAGACGACAACTATCCTCCGTTTGAATATCTCAATGGAAACGGGGTTCCCGAAGGGTATAACATCGATATCATCCGGGCTGTTGCCAGGGCCATGGACATGGACATCAAGATTGAGCTGGGACCCTGGAGCCAGGTCCGGTCCGCCCTTGAAAGGGGTGAAATCGATGTCCTGGCCGGAATGTACCGAACCCGGAAAAGGGATGAAAAGGTTGATTTTTCGGTTCCCCATTATATCACCGCCTACAGCGTTTTTGTCCGGAATGATTCGCCCATTCACCGGGTGGATCAATGCAGGGGAAAAACGGTTGTGCTGCAAAGGGGGGATCTTTCCCACGACATTGCCGTTGAAGACCAGATGTCGACCCGCCTTGTTCTTGAAGATGATGTGCAGAGCGTCATCAAAGAGCTTGCAGCGGGCAGGGGGGATTGTGGCGTTGTTTCAAGAATTCAAGGGGTGCAGGTGGCAAAAGCGCTGGATATTAAAAATATCCGGCCCCTTCCCGATCCCATACTGCAGGGCAAATACTGTATTGCCGTTGCCCAGGGGAATGCCAACCTTCTGGCAATGATCAACGAAGGGCTTTTTATCATAAAAAATTCTGGCGAGTTTGATGCCATCTATGAAAAGTGGTTTGGCGCGTTACAGGCCGCACCAATGACCTTTGCCTCTGTGCTGCGCAAAAGCATCTGGGTCATCCTTCCCCTTCTTGTGCTGGTGGCGGCAGGGTTTGTGTGGTCCCTGCTGCTTTTGTGGCAGATTAGAGGAAAAACAGCACGTCTGTCCGATGAGCTGGCCGAGCGAACCCTTGCCCAGCAGCGTCTCAAAAAAAGTGAAGAGGAGATAAAGAGCATTTTCAGGGCGGTCCCTGCGGGGATCGGCGTCGTTTGTGACAGGGTAATTCTGCAGGCCAACGACCAGCTGTCCAGCATGACGGGGTTTTCAATGGATGAGCTTATCGGACAGAGTGCCAGAATATTTTATCCCGATGATGCCGGTTATGCAACGGCGGGCCGGGAAAAGTATCAGCAGATGGACCAGGAGGGCATCGGAACCGTTGAGACCCGGTGGCAGCGAAAGGATGGTCAGATCATTGACGTGCTGCTCAGCTCCACACCCATTGATCTTGAGGATATTTCCAGTGGAATCACTTTTACGGCCCTTGATATCACCCGCCTCAAGGCCAAGGAGTCCCAGCTTGTGGAGAGTGAAAAAAAATACCAGGCCATCATGGGGTCCATGAAAGAGCCGGTGTACATCACCTCCGAAGATTATTTGATCGAATACATGAACCCCACCATGATCAAACGGACGGGTTATGATGCCACAGGGGAAAGCTGTTTTACGGCAATCCATGGACTCAGTGATCGATGCCCCTGGTGCCGGTTTGATACGGTCAAGACCGGCAGCACCCATGAGATGGATATTGTCAGCCTCAAGGACAGCCATTCGTTCCATGTGTCTGCCACCCCCATTGCCCATGCCGACGGGACGGTCTCCATGCTCAATGTGCTCAGGGACACCACCCGGGTGAAACAGATCGAAACCCAGCTTCAACAGGCCCAGAAGCTGGAGGCCGTGGGGGTTCTTGCCGGCGGTATTGCCCATGATTTCAATAATATTCTGTCGGGGATCTTTGGGTATTCGAAACTGGCTGAACGGCATATTGACCACCCTGAAAAGGCCAAGAGCCATATCCGGCAGATCGTAAAAGGCTCGGAGCGGGCGGCTGGACTGATTCAGCAGATCCTTGCCTTCAGCCGGAAAACAGAGCCTGAAAAACAGGTGGTCATCCTCTCCACCGTGGTCAAGGAAATTCTGGGCCTGATGCGGTCTTCGATTCCTTCGTCCATTGAAATCTGCCAGAGAATCCGCTGTGACAAACCCATCATGGGGGATCCGGGTCGAATCCACCAGGCCGTCATGAACCTTTGCACAAACGCCTACCAGGCCATGGTTTCCACAGGGGTGTTGACCGTTGAGCTGGATTCGGTGGCGGTTTTTCATTCGGCTGCCGGGCCGGTTCCCCATATGGTGCCGGGTCAGTACCTGACCGTCAGGGTGATGGACACCGGCAGTGGCATGGATTCGAAAACCCTGAAGAAAATATTTGATCCCTATTTTACCACCAAGAAACCCGGAGAGGGCACAGGCCTTGGACTGGCACTGGTCTATGGGGTTGTTGAAGAGCATGGGGGGTATGTAACCGTTCACAGCCAGCCCGGTCAGGGATCGACATTTCAGCTCCTTTTCCCGGTTGCAGATGAACGCGCAGGCGGCCGGATCCCTGCCATGGATGGCCCGGAGGTCTCCCTGGGAGGCAGGGAGCGCATCATGGTGGTGGATGACGAGGAGAGCATTCTTTTGTCGACCCAGGAGCTTTTAAGGGATTACGGCTATGATATCAATGCCTTTGAAAACAGTGCCGAGGCCCTGGCTGAATTTAAAAAAGATCCATCGCGATTTGACCTTGTCATCACTGACATGACCATGCCCCATATATCTGGTGTTGAACTGTCGACCCAGATGCTGAACCTGAGGCCGGAGATTCCCATTATTCTGTGTACGGGGTACAGCGAAACCTATAACGAAGAAAAAGCCCTGGCCCTGGGGGTTAAGAAGTACGTTCAAAAACCCATTGACACCCAGGCTCTGCTGGTCCTGATTCGTGAACTTATCCATGGAAACTGACCCTGGTGTTCTGGACCCCTACCCGAGGAAGATGCCATGCGTTTGATTGTTTTATCCGACATCCACGGAAATCTTGAGGCGTTCACCGCGGTACTTGCCTGGGTGGACCGGACCTTTTCCGGTCCGGCAGCACCCGACCGGATCATTTCCCTTGGGGACAACATCGGCTATGGGCCGGATCCCAACGGGGTGATGGAACTGATTTGTGACCGAAAAATCGTGTCTGTACTGGGTAACCATGAGATGGCAGTCGTCAATCCGGCCTTTCTTGCCTGTTTTAACCCGGTTGCAAGAAAGGCTGCCGACCATACCCATACCCATCTTAAACCGGCCTTTAAAAAAATCATTGAAGGATGGCCCCAGAGTCTGGTTGTCGGGGATCTTTGTTTTGTCCACGGGTCGCCGCCGGCATCTGCCTTTGTCTATCTGTTTCAGCTATCAGACGTTATTGTGCAGCGAAAAATGGAAGCCATGGAGCAGTGGATCTGCTTTGCCGGCCACACCCACGACCTGGAATTGATCGTCCTTGAAAATGGTGTTCTGACCCGAAAGGATCTCAACCCGGGGGCGGTTCTTCTGGACCGTCGAAATAAATATATCGTGAACGCCGGCAGTGTCGGTCAGCCAAGGGACACCGACCCCTGCGCCAAAGCCGTGGTGTTTGACACAAAAACCGGACGCCTGGAGGTTGTTTTTGTTCCCTATGACTGCCATGCCACTGCCAATAAAATCCGCAAAACCACAATTCCCGATGTGTACGCGGACAAACTGTTGAAATGGTCTTTAAATAAATGAGATATATTGGAAAATTCAAGGTGACAGGCCTGCTGGGCAAGGGCGGAATGGGCAAGGTGTTCAAGGTGGAATACCCGGTCACGGGCAAGATCGGAGCGCTCAAACTCCTGGAACCGGTGCCGCTCTTGACCACCCTCATGGGCAAAAAGGGTGTGGAAGCGCTCTTTGTGGCCGAGGCCGTGACCCTTGCCTCCCTTCGCCATCCCCATGTGGTTGAAATTCTTGATTTTGACCGGTCTGAGGGCAGGCCGTTTTACATCATGGGATTTTATTCCAACAACCTTGGCGCCCTCATGGGAGAATCCTATGAAACCGAGCGACCCTCGAGGGTCATCAAGGTGGAACGGTCTGTTCGATATATCCTGCAGATTCTGGACGGCCTGGCCTGTCTCCATGACCGGTCGGTGATTCACCGGGACATCAAGCCGTATAATATTCTTCTGGACGACCTTGACAATGTGAAAATCTGCGATTTCGGCCTTTCCAAGCTGAGAAACGAAACCTTCCACGGCCATGCAAGTCTCAAGGTGGGATCCCCCTACTATGCTGCGCCTGAACAGGAGAAGGATCCGGACCAGGTGGATGAAACTGCAGATCTCTATGCGGTGGGGGTGATGCTGTTCCGGATGCTCACCGGGCAGCTGCCTGAAAAAAAGAGCCGGGCCAGCACGCTCAATACCGATCTTGATCCGGCATGGGACGATTTTTTTGACCACGCCATGGCCGTTGTGCCGGGGCATCGATTTCCCGATGCCGACACCATGGCCGACAGCCTCAGGTCGCTCTGTCTTGCATGGACCGAAAAAAAGAACAAGATCTGCTCGGTGCCCATGGCGTGGCTCAATCCGACCGAGCCCGTTCAAGGGCAGATCAAGGTCCGGCAGGTTCCGGAGAAGATTCCCCGGTCAAGGGCCCGGCACTCCTTTGACCTGGACAGCCTCATGCGGCCGAGGCACCTCCTGCCCAGACCGTTCGAGACGGTGGGGAATCACCTGGTCCGGGACCCGGGCACCGGCCTTGTCTGGCAGATTTCAGGCACCCGGTTTCCGGTCAACTGGAAAGAGGGCCTTGCCTATGTTCAGCGGTTGAACCGGCAACGGTACCAGGGAATTGATTGCTGGCGGATGCCCACGGCAGCAGAGCTCATCACCATCATGAGCCCTTTGCCCCAGGGAACAGGTCTCTGCCTTGAACCGGTGTTTGACCTTCGCCAGCACTGGCTGTGGAGTGCAGACCGGGCCACCTTCACTTCTGCCTGGTACGCAAGCCTGGAGCTTGGTTTTATCGACAGCAGCGACCTTTCAAGCTATTACCATGTCAAGGCCGTGTGCACGCCACCCGGCCGATAACCTTTTTATGATAAGAAACCGGTATCATTCCGGAGGTCAGAGGAAGGTATTTCCCTCCGCTCATTATCGCAGCCCGTCCTGGGCTGCTCCGATGGAAACGGCAGCTCCTTCAGCGTTCATGCTGGCCGCTGCCGTTTAATCCGCTAGGGGCAAAACCTCCCCTGGTCGCCTCTGCTGACGAAGGTTCAAGTTCCATGCTTGGTTGTGGTCAAAAGCCATGTTTTGCTCCGACCGTGCGGTTATTTTGAACGTTTTTTTTTCTTGCCCTTCAGCCATTGTTCGTGGTCTGCAATCAGGTCCCGGACATCGTCAAATTCAGGTTCGGGTTCAACCACCATGGCATAGTCGTTCCTGGAGACATGGATCACCTCGACCTTTTTGTTGATAAAGGCCTGGATGTCGTCGAGCTGCTGCCTTTCACCCCGGCTGCAATAGGAGAGGGCGCTTCCTTTTTTCACCCCCCGGCCGGTCCGGCCCACCCGGTGGACGTAGTTCTCGGCCTGTTCCGGCAGGTCGTAGTTGATGACAAAATCCACGTTGGGAATGTCGATTCCCCTGGCACTCACATCCGTTGCAATGAGGATGTTGATCTCGTTGTTCTTGAATCTTTTCATGACCTGGGACCTGAGTGTCTGGTCCTTTTCCCCGTGGATGGTGGAGGCATCGATTCCCACCCGTTCCATGGCCTTTGCCACCCGTTCGGCCCGGACCCTGGTTCTGACAAAAATGATGATTCTGGCGCCGGGGTTCTCCCGGATGAAATTTTCAAGAAAGAACCGTTTGTCGTCCATCTCCACAAACATCACAAAGTGGGAAACATTTTTTGACACCGGGTCATCCGGGGAGATCTGGATGCGGATGGCCGTGGTCTTGACCTGGGAAAAGGCAAGTTTCTTGATCTTCCGGTTGATGGTGGCCGAGAAAAACAGAGTCTGGTGGCGTTTGACCAGGCGTTGCTTGACATGGTGGATGTCGGTGATAAACCCAAGGTCGAGCATGTGGTCCGCCTCGTCGAGCACCAGGGTGTTGACATTGTCAAGGTCGATATGGCCCTGGCTGATAAGGTCGAACATCCTTCCAGGCGTTGCAATGAGGATGTCGATGCCGTCCTGGAGCCGTTTGATCTGGCGCTCCTGCTCGACTCCGCCGTAAAGGGCAAAGGTTTTGACCCGGGTGTGCCGGGAGAGGGTTTCGAACACCTCCCCGATCTGCTCGGCAAGTTCCCGGGTGGGCACCATGACCAGGCACCGGATGCCCCGGGTCCTTTTGCTTGTTTTGGATGCGTGTATCCGGTCGATGACCGGAATGGCAAAGGCCGCTGTTTTTCCGGTTCCGGTCTGGGCAATGGCCAGCACATCCTCGCCCTTGAGAATCGAAGGGATCGCCTTGAACTGGATGTCCGTGGGCCTTACAAAGCCCAGGTCTGCAAGATTTTTTTTCAGATCTTCTGAAATGTGGTACTTTTCAAATTTCATCTATTGTTGAATATCCTTTTAAATTAAACCCTTTAAATACCTTTTTATCCCCGGGAACGCAATCTTAAACTTGTTTTTTGTTGCCCAATCCCCTGGGGGGGTGCTATGGAATTACCTTATTCTAACGCATCCGTTTTATCGGGGGGGACGACCATGCTGAGCAAAGGTGCACTTTCGGGGATAAAAGTTCTGGATCTCTCACGCCTGCTTCCTGGACCCTATTGTTCCATGATTCTTGCCGATCATGGTGCTGAGGTCATTTCCGTTGAGGACAAACGGTTCAAGTCGGACGGGCTTTTTTTCAATCTCGTCAACCGCAACAAACGGCACATGTGCCTGAATCTTAAATCAGACCGGGGGCTCGAGATCTTTTTCCGGCTGGCCAGAGGGGCGGACGTGATTCTTGAAGGGTTCCGGCCCGGGGTGGTTGAACGTCTGGGGGTGGACTATGCCAGGGTTCAGCAGCTCAACCCCGGCATTGTTTACTGTTCGATCACCGGATATGGCCAGACCGGGCCCATGCGGGACCGGGTCGGTCATGATGTCAATTACCTGGCCAATTCAGGCGTGCTCGACCTCATGGGGCCGAAGGATGGCCCCCCCGCCATTCCCGGGGTGCAGTTCGCAGATATCGCAGGGGGAGCCATGAACGCGGCCATGGGCATACTCATGGCCCTTGTGGAACGGTCCACCACGGGCAGGGGGCAGTACATCGACATTTCCATGACCGACGGCCTGGTGGGGTTTCTGACCCTGCCCCTTTATTTCATCGGGGTGACGGGCCGGATGCCCGTTCGTTCGGACGGCACCTTTTCCCACCGTTACGCCTGCTATAACACCTATGGGACGGCCGACGGCCGGTATCTCGCCATCGGCGCCGTGGAGCACCGCTTCTGGAAGCGGCTGTGCCATCTTCTGGATGTGCCTGAATTTGCAGACCTTCAGTACGACGACGACCGGCGGGACGAGATCATTCGTGCTCTGACAGCGATTTTCAAACAGCGAACCATTGACCAGTGGGACAGAGAACTTGCAGATCGTGACGTCTGCTACGCCCGGATAAAAACCCTTGCAGAGGTGATGGATGATTCCATGCTCCAACAGCGGGGAATGGTCCTGGGGGACGGCAAAATCGGCGGAACCGGGTCAACGGCCTTTGGGATTCCCATTAAACTGAGTCGCACCCCCGGCAGTGTCAGGACACCCCCGGATGCCTTCGGAGCAAAAGGCCGGGAAATCCTTGGCGAACTTGGCTATGCCCCGGATGAGATCGACCGGTTTGAAGCGGACAATATTATTTGAACCCCGCTGACACCGTGGTGTGTCTGCCGGCGTTGAAGACCGGGGGAATCCGGGCAGAAAATGCCCAGTAAACGGTGTTTTGGGTTGACTTTGTCTGCCGGTTGGACCATCTATAGATGAAAAAATTTACGTACAATGGAACAGGAGGAGAGATGAAGATATTAAAAATTGATCACCTGGGAGTTGCGGTAAAAAGTATTGATGAGGGTAAAAATTTCTGGTCGGACGTTCTGGGCATGGAGTTTGCCGGCAGCGAAACCGTGGCGGCACAGAAGGTGACAACGGCTTTTTTCCCCGTTGGAGAGAGTGAAGTCGAGTTGCTTGAGTCAACCTCCGACGATGGTCCGGTGGCGCGGTATATCGAGAAAAAGGGTGAGGGCATTCAGCATGTGGCGTTCAGGGTGGAAAATATCGAAGAGGCCCTTGAGGAACTCAAAGCCAAGGGCATCCGTCTGATTGATGAAACGCCGCGAATGGGGGCAGGCGGAGCCAAAATCGCCTTTCTTCACCCCAAGGCCACATCCGGCGTGCTTGTGGAGCTCTGCCAGAGGGATTCGGATTAACAACCTGTTCACCATTTAGCCAAGGAATGTTCAATGTCACAGACGCCCGATTTAAATGCCTGGAAAGCCCTTGCAACAAAAGAACTGAGGGGGAAATCCCTGGAATCACTTACGATCCCGACAACCGAAGGGATCGAGGTCAAACCCCTCTATACTGCCAAAGACCTTGAACGGGTTGAATTCCTGGACAACCTGCCCGGGTTTGAACCCTTTGTCCGCGGGCCCAAGGCCACCATGTATGCGGGACGGCCCTGGACCATCCGTCAATATGCCGGGTTCTCAACGGCCAAGGCGTCCAACGCCTTTTATCGCAAAAATCTCGCCGCCGGCCAGAAGGGCCTTTCCGTGGCCTTTGACCTTGCCACCCACAGGGGGTATGATTCCGATCACCCCAGGGTGACGGGGGATGTGGGCAAGGCCGGGGTTGCCGTGGATTCAGTTGAGGACATGAAGATCCTCTTTGACCAGATCCCCCTGGACAAGATGTCGGTCTCCATGACCATGAACGGGGCTGTGCTGCCCATCCTTGCCGGTTATATTGTGGCGGCCGAAGAGCAGGGGGTCGCCCCGGCACAGCTCATGGGAACCATTCAGAACGATATCCTCAAGGAGTACCTCACCCGCAACACCTACATCTATCCCCCGTCTCCGTCCATGCGGATCATTTCCGACATTATTGCCTATTGTTCGGAAAAAATGCCCAAGTTCAACACGGTGAGTATCAGTGGTTACCACATGATGGAGGCAGGCGCCGACAGCGTTCTTCAAACGGCCTTTACCCTGGCAGACGGCCTTGAGTATGCCCGGGCCGCCATCAGCGCAGGCCTTGACATCGACGCCTTTGCCCCCAGGCTCTCGTTTTTCTTTGGCATCGGCATGAATTTTTTCATGGATATTGCCATGCTCCGGGCCGCAAGATTTTTATGGGCCGAGCTCATGGACCAGTTCAATCCGAAAAACCCCAAGTCCAAGATGCTCAGAACCCATTGCCAGACCTCGGGGTGGAGCCTTACCCAGCAGGATCCCTACAACAATATCATCCGGACCACCCTCGAGTGCATGTCCGCCGTGCTTGGCGGGACCCAGAGCCTTCATACCAACAGCTTTGACGAGGCCGTGGGCCTGCCCACCGAAACCTCTGCAAGGATTGCCAGAAACACCCAGATCATCGTCCAGGAAGAGTCCAAGGTGACCAGCGTGGTGGACCCCCTCGGCGGTTCCTACTATGTGGAATCGTTGACCCAGAACATCATTGACGAGGTCAGAAAGATACTCAAGGAGATCGACGAGCTTGGCGGCATGGCAAAGGCCATTGAGACGGGCATGCCCAAGATGCGCATCGAAGAGGTGGCAGCCCGGCGCCAGGCGAGGATCGACCAGGGCAAGGATGTCATTGTGGGGGTGAATAAATATCAACTTGACGAGGAAGCCCCCCTTGAGGTGCTTGAGATTTCCGACGAGGTCCGCATGGAGCAGATCCAGCGGCTGGAACGGATAAAGGCAGAACGGGACAGCGGCAAGGTTCAAACCGCCTTGGACGCCTTGACCCTGGCAGCCCGGGAAGGGGGCAATCTTCTGGCGGCGGCCATTGAGGCCGTCCGGGCCAGGGCCACGGTGGGTGAAGTGTCCGATGCCCTTGAAAAGGTGTTCGGCCGTTTTGTGGCAACCACCCAGTGCATCTCAGGCGTTTACGCCGCCGAGTGCGGCGACTCTGAGATCCTGGCGTCCCTCAGAAAAAGAACCCAGGCGTTTGAAACGAAAACAGGCCGGCGCCCGCGGATCCTGGTGACCAAAATGGGCCAGGACGGCCATGACCGGGGCGTCAAGGTGATTGCCACGGCCTATGCCGATTTCGGTTTTGACGTGGATATCAGCCCCATGTTCCAGACCCCTGAAGAGGCGGCCCGCATGGCCGTTGAAAATGATGTCCATGTGATAGGCGTTTCAAGTCTTGCCGCCGGTCACAAGACCCTGGTGCCGGCCCTGATGGCAGCCCTTGAAAAAGAAGGGGCAGGGGATATCAAGGTGGTTGTGGGAGGCATCATTCCGCCGGGGGATTATGACGCATTAAAAAAAGCGGGTGCTGTGGAAATATTTGGCCCTGGAACCGTGGTGACCGATTCGGCCAACCGGACCCTCAACGTCATTGGCGGGTGATCCGGCCCATGGGTGAGGTAAAGGAATTTGATCCCCAATATCTTGTGAACGGGGTGCTCAACGGAGAACGAAGAGGCATCGCCAAGGCCATTACCCTGGTGGAGAGTTCCCTTGCCGCTCATCGACAGCTTGCCGCCAGAATGATGGAGGGGCTTCTGCCCCATACGGGCAAATCGGTGCGCCTCGGCATCACCGGTGTTCCAGGGGTGGGAAAATCCACCTTTGTGGAAAATCTCGGTCTTTTTCTGGTTAACAAGGGGCTCCGGGTGGCCGTTCTGGCCGTGGACCCCTCGAGCAGCCGCAGCGGCGGCAGCATCCTTGGGGACAAGACCCGCATGGAACAGCTTGCGGCCCATCCCGCCACCTTTATCCGGCCCTCTCCTTCGGGCCGGACCCTGGGCGGGGTGGCGGCAAAAACCAGGGAAACCCTGCTTGTTTGTGAGGCGGCAGGCTTTGACGTGGTGCTGGTGGAGACCGTGGGGGTGGGCCAGTCTGAAACCAGCGTTGCCACCATGGTCGATTTTTTCCTGGCACTCATGATCACCGGGGCGGGAGACGAACTCCAGGGCATCAAAAAAGGGGTGCTTGAGGTGGCCGATGCCATTGCCATCAACAAGTGCGACGGTGACAATATTGAAAGGGCTGAAAAGGCCCGCCTTGAACTTGAGATTGCCATGCACATTGTCACGCCGGAATCCCCGTCCTGGCGGCCCCCGGTTCTCACCTGCAGTTCAATCCTTGAAAACGGTACCCAGCGGGTATGGGAGACGGTGCTTGAGCACCGGCGTATCATGACCCAGACCGGTGAATTTGCCGTTCGGAGACGCCGCCAGGCCCTGTCCTGGATGTGGACCCTCATTGACGAGGGGCTCAAGGCCCGGTTTCATCAGAACCCCACCATTTCAGAAAAGATCCCTGAAATATCGGCAAGGGTGGAGCAGGAGTTGATATCGCCTTCGGCTGGGGCCGAGGCGTTGTTGTCTTTTTTATAAATATTATGAAGATTTAAAGGACTGATTATGAAAATACATGAATACCAGGCCAAGGCGTTGTTTCGTACCTTTGGTGTTCCGGTTCCAGACGGCAGTCCGGCTTTTTCCGTGGAAGATGCCGTGGATGCAGCCAGGGGACTTGGCGGTTATCCCGTGGTGGTCAAGGCCCAGATCCATGCGGGCGGTCGAGGAAAGGGCGGTGGGGTTAAACTGGCCGCATCCGAGGACGAAGCCAGGCGTTTAGCCGGCGAGATTCTCGGCATGACCCTTGTGACCCACCAGACCGGTCCCCAGGGCCGTCGGGTGAAAAAACTGCTGGTCGAAGCGGGCCAGAAGATCGCAAAAGAGTTCTATCTGAGCCTTCTTGTGGACAGGGCCACGGCCGGTATTGTGATCATGGCAAGCCAGGAGGGCGGCATGGACATTGAAACCGTTGCTGCCACCACGCCTGAAAAGATCATCAAGGTGCGGGTTGATCCCCTGACCGGCATCCAGGGGTACCATCTTCGCCAGGTGGGGTTTGGACTTGACTTGCCCAAGGCGGCCCTCAAGGAATTTTCAGCCCTGTTGAAAAATCTCTATACCCTGTTTGTTGAAAACGACTGCTCACTCGTGGAGATCAATCCGTTGATCCTGACCACGGACGACAGGGTCATGGCCCTGGACGCCAAGGTGGACATCGATTCAAATGCCCTGTTTCGCCACAAGGATCTTTTGGAACTAAGGGACCTTGACGAGGAAGATCCCCTGGAGGTTGAGGCGTCAAAGTTCAACCTCAATTACATCAACCTTGACGGCAACGTGGGCAACATCGTTAACGGAGCCGGCCTTGCCATGGCCACCATGGACATCATCAAGAATGCCGGGGCTGAACCTGCCAACTTCATGGATGTAGGGGGGGGAGCCACGGCCGAAATGGTGGAAAATGCATTCCGCATCATCCTCAAGGACGAAAAGGTAAAGGCGGTTCTCATCAACATTTTTGGCGGGATTCTGCGATGTGACGTCTTTGCCGAAGGCATTGTCACCGCGGCAAAAAAGAGCGGCATCACCATTCCGGTGGTCGTTCGCATGGAGGGAACCAATGTGGAAAGGGGCAAAGAGATCCTTGTCCAGTCCGGTCTCAACCTGATCAATGCCAGGGACTTGAAGGATGCAGCAGCAAAGGTCGCAGCAGCCATATAACCGGCACGGCCGGAGCAAGGTATGGCTGCCGGGCGCAACGAAGTTTGAAACGCCTCTGCTGATGATGTTTCGGTGGGCGTTTTCTATAACGATGGAGGGAGAAGGTCGTGAGTATATTTGTAAATAAAGAGACAAGACTCGTTGTCCAGGGAATCACCGGCAAGGAGGGCCAGTTTCACACAAGGCAGTGCATTGAATATGGCACCAATGTGGTTGCCGGGGTGACCCCTGGCAAGGGCGGACAGCGAATGGACGATGTCCCGGTGTTCAACACCGTGGCCGAGGCGGTCAGCCAGGCCGGGGCCAATGCCAGCATGATCTTTGTGCCCCCGCCCTTTTGTGCCGATGCCATCATGGAGGCCGCAGACAGCGGGGTGGACCTTATCGTGGCCATTACAGAGGGGATTCCCGTGATGGACATGGTCCGGGTGAAGAATTTCCTGGCCACCAAGACCTGTCGTCTCATTGGGCCCAACTGTCCGGGCATCATCACCCCCGGCGAGTGCAAGATCGGCATCATGCCGGGCAAGATCCACATGCCGGGCGGACCTGCAGGGGTCATCTCCCGGTCAGGCACCCTGACCTACGAGGTGGTGGATCAGCTGACAAAGCTGGGCATCGGCCAGACCACCTGCATCGGCATTGGCGGTGATCCCATCAATGGCACCAACTTCATTGATGTGCTTGAGGCCTTTGAGAATGATCCCGACACCCGGGGAATCGTCATGGTCGGAGAGATCGGCGGCAATGCAGAAGAGGAGGCTGCCGCCTTTATCAAGGCCCATGTGACAAAGCCCGTTGTCGGGTTTATCGCAGGGCTTACCGCTCCTCCGGGGCGGCGGATGGGCCATGCTGGCGCCATCATCAGCGGCGGCAGCGGCACAGGCCAGGCCAAGATCGAAGCCATGGAAAAGAACGGCATACATGTGTGCAGAAATCTGGGGACGCTTGGTGAGGTATGTAAATCGGTCTTTTGAGTTGCGGGGCGTGGATTTGCACCCCCATTGTTTTTGAATAATCTTTAACGTCCGATGGCAGATCTCCCTTAACGGAAGGCGAATCTGTCATCAAGGAGGATAGATGGAAAACTTGATTGTCAATGATCGAATTAAAAAGAGCCGGACCCCGGCAAGGCTTGACCTTGCCCAGAGCGGCACGGGCCTGGTGCTCGGGCTTTTCATGTGGGTTCACATGCTCCTGGTGGCAAGTATACTGCTGGGAAAAGGCTCTTTTAACTTTGTGGCGAAAACCATGGAACTGTCGTTTTTGTCCAGCACGGGACATGGGTATCCCTCGGCTGTGTTTATTGCCGTTTTCTGCGTGTTTACCCTGTTCATCATCCATGCGGCCCTGGGCGTGAGAAAGTTTCCCATCACCTGGAAGCAGCATTCCATCATCCGTTCCCAGATGGGTATGATGAACCACGGTGATACCAACCTGTGGTACTGGCAGGTGGTGACCGGTTTTATCATGTTTTTCCTGGGGTCAGTCCATCTTTTTGTCATGCTCACCCATCCCGGCCAGATTGATCCCTATCTATCGGCCGACAGGGTGTTTTCTTCGTTCATGTGGCCCCTCTATCTGGTGCTGCTGGTCTGTGTTGAACTCCACGGCACCATCGGACTCTACCGGCTCTGCATGAAGTGGGGATGGTTTGGTGGGAAGGATCCGGTCAAGTCCAGGGCAAAACTCCAGCTGTTCAAAAAACGGGCCACCATTTTCTTTCTTGCCCTTGGGGGGCTTGCCCTTGTGGTCTTTTTCATCATTGGATGGGGGCACAGCGACCGTGCCGGAGAGCCCTACACAAAGAAGAGCCATGGCGCAGCGGTCAAGGCCGAGGCATCCGCCCCGGCAGCGGTAACAGCCGCCGCCCCTGAGGCTGAAAAGGCTGAGGCAGCACCTGCCCCTGCTGAGTCGGTGGAGGCGGTTGCGGCGCCCGAGACTGAGGATGCCCCGGCGCCTGAGGCTGAGCAAGAAGCTGAGGCGACAGCCCCTGCTGAGGCCCATGGCGCAGATAATGCTAACGATCACACGACACCAACCAAGGAGTAATAGATGAAAGTCATATATACGGATTCACTGGTCATTGGTGGCGGTCTTGCGGGATTGAGAGTCGCCATCGCATCCATGCAGAGGGGGTACGATACCATTGTCCTTTCGCTCATGCCTGCAAAGCGATCCCATTCGGCTGCGGCCCAGGGCGGCATGCAGGCAAGTCTTGGCGCCAGCATCAAGGGCGAGGGGGACAACGAAGAGGTCCATTTTGAAGACACGGTCAAGGGCAGCGACTGGGGATGTGACCAGGACGTGGCAAGGATGTTTGTAAACACGGCTCCCAAGGCCATCCGCCAGCTCACGGCCTGGGGGGTTCCCTGGAGCCGGGTGAAAAAAGGTGACCGCCAGGTGGTGATCAACGGCAAGAAGGTGACCATCACTGAAAAGAATGACTCCCACGGGCTCATCACCTCAAGGGACTTCGGCGGAACGAAAAAATGGCGTACCTGTTTTACCAGTGACGGCACCGGCCACACCATGCTTTACGCCATGGACAACAAGGCTATTGAGCTGGGGATTCCGGTCCATGAACGAAAAGAGGCCATTGCCCTGATTCACGAGGACGGGGTTTGCTACGGCGCCGTTGTCCGGGATCTTGTCACGGGCGAACTCATTGCCTATGTGGCCAAGGCCACCACGGTTGCCACCGGCGGTTACGGCCGTCTCTACGCGGTGACTACCAATGCCGTTATCTCCGAGGGAATCGGTTCGGCCATTGCCCTTGAAACCGGGATTGCCACCCTTGGCAACATGGAGGCGGTCCAGTTCCATCCCACAGCCATTGTTCCCGTGGGCATTCTGACCACCGAAGGTTGCCGCGGCGACGGCGGCCTGCTGCTGGACAAGGACGGCTACCGGTTCATGCCCGACTACGAGCCCGATAAAAAAGAGCTTGCCTCACGGGACGTTGTCTCCCGGCGCATGACCGAGCACATGAGAAAGGGCAAGGGGGTTTCGTCTCGATACGGGGATCACCTCTGGCTTGACATCACCCTGCTTGGCAAAAAGCACATTGACAAGAACCTGAGGGAGGTCAAGGAGATCTGCGAATACTTCCTGGGCATTGATCCGGTCAAGGATTACATTCCTGTCCGGCCCACCCAGCATTACTCCATGGGTGGTATCCGGACCCTGGCCACGGGGGAAAGCCCCACCCTCAAGGGCCTTTTTTCCGCAGGCGAGGGCGCCTGCTGGGACATGCACGGTTTTAACCGGCTTGGGGGCAACTCCGTTGCCGAGACTGTTGTGGCCGGCATGATCGTGGGCGAGTATGTGGCGGATCATTGTGCCAAGAGTACGCTAAACATCAACACAAAACTCATTGAAACCTTTGTCAAACGTGAGGAGCGCAAGCTTGTCAAAATCCTGAACCGGGACGCCGGAGAAAATCCCTTTAAGCTCAAGAAGGAGATGCAGGATATCATGATGGACAAGGTGGGAATCTTTAGGAACCAGGCAGACCTTGAAAAGGCCGTGGAAGAGCTCAAGGTGCTCAACCAGCGGGCAAAAAATATCGCCATCAGAAACCGCATTTCCTCGTCCAACCCCGAACTTGTCGAGGCCATCCGGGTGCCCAAGATGATCAAGCTGGCCCAGTGCGTGGCCTATGGTGCCATGCTCAGAACCGAAAGCCGGGGCGCCCATGCCAGGGAGGATTTTCCTGAAAGAAATGACCGGGACTGGCTCAAGAGAACCCTTACGACCTGGCCGTCCGAGGAGATGGATCTGCCCGAGGTCTCCTATGAACCCCTTGACATCATGAAAATGGAGATGCCTCCGGGTTCCAGGGGCTATGGGGTCGACAACACCATCCACCACCCGGACACGGAAAAAAGGGTTGCCCAGATCAACGAGATTCGAAAGGCCAACCCAGATGCAGACCGCTTTGAGATTCAGGAACTCCTCAATCCCATTGACATACCGGAAAAATTCAAAGGAAAGAACGAGCGCATAGGGAGGGGATTTAAATAATGAGTGACCAGGAAAGAACCTTAAAATTTCATATTTTACGCTACAACCCCCAGCTCAAGGGGGATACCCCTGAGATGAAAACCTACGAGGTTGTGGAGGCCCCGGGCATGACCATCTTTATCGCCCTCAACGATATCCGGGAAAACCAGGACCCCTCCCTTCAGTTTGATTTCATCTGCCGGGCAGGCATCTGCGGCAGCTGCGGCATGGTCATCAACGGTGCGCCCGACCTTGCCTGCCGGACGCTGACCTCCAAGTTCCCCGACGGCGAAATCACCCTTCTGCCCCTGCCGGGTTTTGAACTCATTGGCGATCTTTCCGTGAACACGGGAAAATTCATGCGCCAGATGAGCGAACGGGTGGAAAGCTGGATCCATGACAAGTATGCGGAAAATGTGGATCTATGCAAGCTTGAGGAGCGCATGGACCCAGACACTGCCGACGAGATCTACGAGCTTGAACGGTGCGTGGAGTGCGGTTGCTGCATTTCTGCCTGTGCCACCAAGAGAATGCGGGATGGTTTCCTTGGCGCCGTGGGTTTTATGCGACTTGCCCGGTATTCCCTGGATCCCCGGGACAAGCGGTCTGACACGGATTTCTACGAGATCATCGGAGACGACGACGGGGTGTTCGGCTGCATGACCCTTCTGGGTTGCCAGGACTACTGCCCCAAGGACCTGCCCCACCAGACCCAGATCGCCTATCTGAGGCGCAAGATGGCCCTGGTCAAGTGATAAGGAGAGTGTATGACGCAATTTAATTACAAGCCCATGTTTC
Source organism: uncultured Desulfobacterium sp. (assembly GCA_963675615.2). Lineage (GTDB taxonomy): Bacteria > Desulfobacterota > Desulfobacteria > Desulfobacterales > Desulfobacteraceae > Desulforapulum. The sequence goes on along the minus strand of CAXXTD010000004.1, from coordinate 241,005 downwards.
CCCTGGGCAAGGATGAGACAGAGTACAAGCTGATATCCAAGGATCATGTCAAGGTGGAAAGCGTTAACGGCAGAGATCTGCTCGTGGTGGACCCCGAAGGCCTTGAGTTGGTTGCTCAAAAGGCCTTCAAGGACGTGGCCCATCTCTACCGGGCAGGCCATCTTGCAAAACTCAAGGGCATCATTGATGATCCTGAAAGCAGCGACAATGACCGCTACATTGCCCTTGAATTGTTGAAAAACGCCGTGATCTCCGCCGACATGGTTTATCCCATGTGCCAGGATACCGGTACGGCCATTGTCATGGGCAAAAAAGGGCAGGGGGTCTGGACGGGATTCGACGATGAAGAGGCCCTCTCCAAAGGGGTGTTCACGGCCTATACCGAGAATTATCTCCGGTATTCCCAGAATGCACCCATCACCATGTACGACGAGAAAAACACCCGGTGCAACCTGCCGGCCCAGATCGATCTCTATGCGGTTCAGGGTGGCGAGTATCGATTTTTGTTCATGGCCAAGGGCGGCGGATCGGCCAACAAGACCTTCCTGTTTCAGATGACCAAGGCCGTGCTCAACTCAGAGGAGATTCTCCTTGATTTCATGACCGAAAAGATGAAGAGTCTCGGTACGGCGGCCTGTCCACCCTACTATCTTGCCTTTGTCATCGGCGGCACCTCTGCCGAAGCCAATCTCAAGACGGTCAAGCTTGCATCTGCCCGTTATCTGGATACCCTGCCCACCGAGGGCGATGACACCGGTCATGCCTTCAGGGACGTTGAGATCGAGAAAAAGGTGCTGGCCCGGGCCCAGAAGCTCGGCCTTGGGGCCCAGTTCGGCGGCAAGCACTTTGCCCTGGACGTGAGGGTGGTACGCCTTCCCCGCCACGGGGCATCCTGTCCGGTGGGCATTGGGGTGAGCTGCTCGGCCGACCGCCAGATCAAGGCAAAGATCAACCGGGACGGCATTTTCCTTGAGCGGCTTGAGGCCAATCCCGCCCGGTATCTGCCGGCCAGAGAGCCTGAAATGGCGGATGCGGTGCGGGTGGATCTCAACCGTCCCATGGATGAGATCCGGGCCCAGCTCAGCAAATACCCCGTTGCCACACGGCTGGTTCTGTCTGGTAAGATCATCGTGGCAAGGGACATTGCCCATTCAAAATTCCAGGAGCGACTGGACCGGGGCGAGGGGCTTCCCGACTACACCAAAAACCATATCATCTACTATGCCGGACCTGCCAAGACCCCAGACGGTCAGGCATCGGGTTCCTTCGGCCCCACAACGGCTGGAAGAATGGATCCCTATGTGCCCGTGTTCCAGGCCCAGGGCGGTTCCATGATCATGCTGGCCAAGGGCAACCGCTCCCAGCAGGTGACCGATGCCTGCAAGAAATACGGCGGATTCTATCTGGGTTCGCCGGGCGGTCCTGCTGCAAGGCTCGGACGGGATTTCATCAAAAAGGTCGAGCTTGTGGAGTATGAGGAGCTCGGCATGGAGGCGGTTTTCATGATGACGGTCGAAGATTTTCCTGCCTTTATCATCGTTGATGACAAGGGCAACGATTTCTACAGCGATCTTTTGTAAACCTTCCTTACCCCATTTACCGGGACAGGGCCCCTTGGGTCCCGTCCCGGTTTTTTCAAGAGTTCTGATTTTACTGGAACCTTCCCTCAAAATCTTAACATTGCCTGTTTTTTTGACGTCCTTGTTGCCGTGATCGATTCCTTATCATTTCTTGTCCCACACTTTATTCCTGACGACAGATTCAGCATCGAACCGGCCAAGATTGAGCAGCCCGGCGTTGCCAGTAAGGTTTTTTCAGTAAGATGTGTATGAAACTTCCTCTTCATATCGCTTGCATGGTTTGGTTGCCAAAAAAAGGCTTGAAATCATAGGAAGAATTGCTAAAATAATAACATGGTATTTTTTGTGTCTATTCAGCACCGAAAAAAATGAGTTTATTTTTATTTTAAACAAATTCCTGCTTTCAGCAGACAAAATGAACTTACCTTGACACCCATTCGCATTCAGTTTGTCATGAAGGAGGTTTGATCGATCGATCTTTATTTTTTTTTTGCATTGTAAGACCGTCTGATGTACTTTGATTTCATACAGGTACTCGTAAATAATCGGAAAAAAGGACCCATTGAATGGAGATTCAATACGCTTTGATTGGGATGATCCAGAAGGCAGACCGTCAAGGTGCCAATTTGCTTCTGGATACCTGGGCTGATGAACACGGGTATGAACGACTGCTTAAAGAGGTTATAGAACCCACACTACTCTTGATCGGTGAGGAATGGCGCACCTCAGAAACCTTTTCTTTGGCACAGGCCTATGTGGCGGCCAAAGTTGCAGAGGATGCGCTGATGAAAACAGTGGCACACAAGAAAGATTGCAATCTAACGACATCCACAAAAGGGCCAGTGGTCATCGGTAATATTGAGGAAGATTTTCATTCCCTTGGTCGGCGGATGCTTGGAATCTTCCTTGGGGCAGATGGATGGATGGTTCATGACCTTGGAAACGATGTGCCTGCTGCAGCATTTGTCGATAAAGCGGTCGAGATCGGTGCAAGAGTCATCGGCGTATCGGCAATGATGCGGACCACTGCTATTAATATCAAACAACTGCGATCAGAATTGGACCGGCGAGACCTGTCTGGACACATTCAGCTGGCCGTGGGTGGAGCGGTTTTTATGGTGTGCCCCGGTCTTGATCGGGAAATCGGCGCAGATGGAACCGCTCGAACTGCCATTGATGCACCGGTTCTTTTTGAACGTCTGTGGCGGGCATCCCTTTTGAACCGGACCAAATCATGAACAGTATCCAGAGAATCACTGGGACATTGGAAGGAAAGCCACTGGATCGAAGGGCGTTTATCCCTGTACTGAGCCTCTACGGTGCTCGACTGACAAATTGTCCCCTTGATCGGTATTACGCTGACCCAGTGGCGTATACTGCCGGACAGATTGCCGTAGGCCAGGCGTTTGAGCCGGATATTGTGTTTGGCCCATTCGCGTTTGCCCTGATCGGAGCTGCATTTGGCAGTGAAATCAAATTATCCACCTCCCAGCCGCCGAACATCCAGCGACCCGGCGTATCATCCCTTGATCAATGGGAACAGATGGCTGAGCCAAATCCTGACACAAACCCCTACCTGCTCTATTTTAGAGAATCAATTCGGTTAATGGCAGTTGAATTTCAAGGAAAAACGCCCATTGCGGCATGCCTGCCGTCGCCCGTTGATATCCCTGCACTGGTTCTTGGGATGGAAGGGTGGATGGATCTGCTGCTTTTCAATCCTGAGGGCGCCCAGGGATTACTGGCCAGAGTCAATCAATTCTTTGTAAAATTGACCAACTGTCTGTTTGACGAAGGTGCCATGGTTGCTTTTTTACCCTGTGGTTATGCTTCTCCGGCAATCCTCATGCGCAATGCAGTACAGTCCCTGATCCGTCCGGCACTGGATCAGGCGCTCGGGCAACTCAACGGTCCTGCCGTGCTCCATCATTGCGGTGCCCCTTTGCTTGATCACCTGGATATTCTGGCCGGTCTTCCATCGACAATCGGTTTTGCACTGTCCCATGAGGAAGGGTTAACAAGGGCACGTCAGGTGCTGGGTCCTGGGCCTGCCTTGTTAAGCGGCCCACATGGCCCCAGTCTGGTGGAGATGGACCCCGCCCAGGTGGAAAACGCCTGCCGGTCAATTTTAGAAGAACGCGACAGGGAAAAGGACAGGCATTTTATCCTGGTCACCTTAGGGGCAGATGTCCTGTATCATACGCCACCGGAGAATTTACACGCCATGGGAAAAGCGCTCGCCGGTGTGGGGTGGAATGCGGCATGACCCCAGATGACAAACAGGCATTGATCATCATCTGCTGTGCCGTATTCAAGGCTGAAATTCTGGCATTAAGGGAACGGCACTGGCCCAATCTGACCATTCGTTTTCTAAGCTCAATGCTCCATATGAGGCCTGATAAACTGGCAAGCCGATTGGAGGCTCAGCTCAGAGAAGACATTTTGCATGATCACAGAGTTTTGCTGATCTACGGCGACTGCTGCACGCAGATGGATGACTTCACAACAAGGCCTGGAGTTGTTCGTATCCGGGGCAATAACTGCTGCGATCTGTTGCTGGGAAGAGAGCGGTATCGGCAACTTTCCCATGAAGGCGCTTTTTTTCTTCTCCCGGAATGGGCCAACCGCTGGCGGCATATCTTCAGCGTGGAGCTCGGTTTGAACAGGGCCAATGCTGCCGGTTTGATGGGGGAGATGCACCGTAAACTTGTGTACCTCGACACCGGTGTGTTGCCCGTTCCAGAAGATGATTTAAATGAATGTTCACAATACTGCGGACTGCCCTGGCAAGTATTAACGGTGTCTCTGGAGCCATTACGCACCGGCATACAAAGCGCTCTGGATAAACTGAATACCTGAAGGATGCTGTATGAACCACGGCACCATAATTGAAGATCCTGCATTTCCCATAATGACCCTGGATATTTTAAACAACATGTTGTCCCGTTCGGACAATCCGGGTCAGCTGGCCAAATACCTGACCGAAGAAATCAGAGAACTGACCGGGGCTCGTTGTGTTCTGCTGGTCCAATGCCTTGGGAAAGCACACAAGGTCATAGATATTAATCCTGAACGCCGTCGCACCTGGGCTGAATCTCCAGGGGCGCATCACTTGTACGAGCTCATCCACACATTGACGGAAACGCAGCTCTGGCGGTTGAATGAACCTTCAAAAGTCTCCTCTCTGCTGCAAACCAGTGGTTTTGAAGTGTCCATAACGGTCCCCTTACGAGTGGGCGCTGAGCCCGTTGGTGCAATGCTCCTTCTGGGTCTTCCCGATGAACAGCATATCGAAACTGAAATCAAGCTGTTAACCACCTTATCCAAAGTCCTGTCATTGGTGTTGCGCAATTCCCTTCTTTACGAGGGCCAGGAAAAGGCGATCAAGGAACGAACAAAAGAATTAATGAAAAGCGAGAAACGCTTCCGTGCTATTTTCGAACGGTCCACAATCGGTAAGGCATTGACGCTTCCCGATGGTAACTTTATCCAGGCAAATCAGGCGTTTTGCGATTTGATCGGGTATTCGTTGGAAGAGATACCACAGCTCAACTTTATCGATATTACCCATCCGGAGGATATTGCGAAAAGTCGAGAAAGCATTCGCTGTTTGCTGGCAAACGAACAGACCAGCTGCAGGATGGAAAAGCGGTATATTCACAAGAGCGGTAAAGTGGTCTGGACGGATGTGAGCACAACACTTCTGCGGGATGAAGATGGAACAAGCCTGTACTTTATTACGAGTATTTCTGATGTTTCTGAAAGAAAGCATGCAGAAAAGGCGCTTCAACAGAGTAAATCTTTATTTCAGAAAGTGTTTAACAGTCAGCTTGATGCCATATTTATTTTAAATGCGGATCAACCGCCTGCTGTGGTGGAATGCAATATCGCAGCCAAAGAAATTTTTGGGTACCCTGTTGATGGACTCGTTGGGGATTCAGTTCATAATCTTCATATCAGCGAAGCACATTTTAAAAAATTTCAGGGTATGATTTATTCGGAAATTGAAAAACATGGTTTTGTCAAAGATGTTCATTATTCCATGAAGCGGAAGGATGGCACCCTCTTCCCTACGGAACATGTTGTTCTGGAAATGAAAAATAAAAAAAAGGAAAGGACGGGGTGGATTTTTCTTGTTCGAGATCTTACGGAACGAAAACAACTTGAATCCCGTCTCCAGCAGGCACAAAAAATGGAAGCCATTGGTACGCTTGCCGGCGGCATTGCCCATGATTTTAATAATATCCTGTCGCCAATTTTGGGGTTTTCCGAAATGCTCCATGAAGATCTCCCCGAGGGCAGCCCGGAACAAGAGAGTATCAGTGAAATTTTTCATGCCGCACTGAGAGCAAAAGAGCTTGTCAAACAGATCCTTACATTCAGCCGCCAAAGCGATCGGGAGTTAAAACCCATTAAACTTCAATCCATACTGAAAGAAGCACTCAAATTGCTTCGATCTTCCATACCAAGAACCATCGATATTCAGACAGATATTGACCCTGACTGCGGCGTGGTTATTTCGGATCCTATCCAGATACACCAGATCATAATGAACCTTGCCACCAATGCGTATCACGCCATGCAGGCCTCGGGCGGAAAATTAAACGTAAGCCTTCGGCAAACCCGGATTGAATCAATTCCCGTGGGATTTTCTGAACTGACTCCGGGTGAATATGTCCGGCTCAGCGTCACCGATACAGGTACGGGTATCAAAAAAGATATATTAAACAACATTTTTGATCCCTATTTTTCAACAAAGGAAAAGGGCAAAGGAACAGGGTTGGGGCTTTCCATCGTACAGGGAATTGTTAAGAGCTGTAACGGAGACATTCATGTTTACAGTGAACCCGGCATCGGAACAGAAGTTAATGTATATCTGCCAATAATGGAAAAAGCAGGGCATTGTGACGCCCCTGATCAATCAGAACCCCTTCAAAATGGCTCTGAAAAAATAATGCTGGTGGATGATGAACAAGCCATTCTTAAAATGGAGGCGCTGATCCTTGGCCGTCTGGGTTATCGCGTAACACCTGTGAGTGGCAGTATGGAAGCCCTTGACGTTTTTAAAGAAAATCCTGATTCTTTTGACCTTGTCATTTCAGATATGACAATGCCCGATATGACAGGATTACAGCTTGCCAGTGAAATTAAAGCCATAAGACCAACTATCCCTTTTATTATTTGTACCGGGTTCAGTGATCAAATTAACGATGAAAACTTCAGCGAAATGGGCATTCAAGGCTATGTTGTGAAACCCGTGATAACAAAAGAATTTGTTCAAACGATTAGGGCCGTTTTAAACATATCAACTGAGAAGACGGCTTAAAAGACACACCCGGTGGGAGGTTTTTTTGTGCTAATGGCGTGAACCCTTCTGGAGATGTAAACGAGATTCGTCCATGGAAAGACCCCTTGTTGTAAAAGTCTTTATCCACGGTATCATGGCCCTGCTCTTGACGTTTTTTGCCCGGGTGCCGCTTTTTTTCGCTGAAACGCCCGGCATGATGCTGGCAACGGTTTATGATCGCCACGACGATGTCGGGCAGTTCTGGGTGAGTGAAAAGCTTGATGGGGTTCGTGCCCGTTGGGATGGCAGGCGGTTGATCTCCCGGGGGGGGAATGTTTTTGCAGCGCCCCTGTGGTTTGTTCAGAATTTTCCGGATATCCCCATGGATGGTGAGCTGTGGATCGGACGGGGTCAATATGAGGCGGTGGTTTCGGTCGTTACCCGGCAGACACCCCATGACGGCTGGAAAGCCGTCAGGTTCATGGTGTTTGATCTGCCGTCCCATGGCGGCACCTTTACCGAGCGGGTTAAAGCCATGGAAGGTTTGGCCTTGGCACCCTATTTCAAACCCATAGACCAGTTCCGTGTACCATCCAACAAAGCGTTGATGGAAAAGCTTGATCACATTGTGGGCCAGGGCGGTGAAGGATTGATGCTCCACCGGCAAACGGCAGTGTATCAGAGCGGACGCAGTGATGATCTGCTCAAGTTGAAACGTTTTGACGACGCCGAGGCCGTGGTGATCGGGTATAAACCCGGCAAGGGAAGGAATGCGGGCCTGATGGGTGCCGTCAAAGTCCGCACGGCCGACGGCAAAGAATTTTGCATCGGCAGCGGCTTTACCCGGGAACAGAGAAGGCGGCCGCCGGCAATGGGAAGCCTTGTGACCTATCGATACCAGGGTTTCACTTCGGGGGGCATTCCCCGTTTCGCCGTATTTGTAAGAATCCGGAAGGATTAGGTCCTGATGTAAGCGTTTCTGCCGGGAAGGTGGGGGGACAGATTTAAAATCTGTCCCCGTTGTGTCTATTCCGCGTCCGAAGATCGGGAAAGGGTTGCAAGAACCTCCTTGATCGAAGCAAGTTCCGATTCAAGCATGTCGGCCCTGAGCTTTAAATCCTGCATGGTCCCTGCTCCGTCTGGCGCGCCGGCAGCCATGTATGACCGGCCATAGCCTCTGCCCTGGAAGGATCCCATTCCTCTGCCAAAGCCGGCACCTCTGCCTCTTCTGAATCCCATGCCCATTCCCCTGAATGACGGGGTCCCCATACTGGGTGAATCTGCCATGGGGCCGTTTGCACAGATGCCCATACGTCTGCCTGTCATGGGTCCCTGGTTGTTGGGTCCCTGTTGATTAAATCCTGGCATGCTATACCTCCTTGATTGATGGTTGGTTTGCCGGGTCAGCGGTTTTCCCGCCGACAGCTTCCGTCGCCTTTACCCCGGCCCTGTCCTTGTCCACGGCCTTGACCTCGACCCTGGCCTGATCCCTGTCCTCTACCCCGGCCACGGCCCTGTCCCCGGCCTGGGGATTGATCCTTGTCCTGGTCAGGTGCCCTGTCCGGGCCGGCCTTTGTTGTATTTTGCTCCTGTGTCATGATATCCTCCTTGGGTTCCATGGCGTTTCTTCCGCCCCTTGTTCGTCTTCTTCGGGGACCTTGCATCTCGTAGCAGCCCCCGGTGACCCGGAGCCGTTTGCCTGTCACAAGGGCCTGGGAGAGGGTGAATCTTGCCTGTTTTAATATTCGTCCAAAGGTCTGTCTTGAGACGTTCATCTGCTGTGCCGCCTGGGACTGGTCAAGCCCCAGGTAATCGCTGAGCCGTATGGCCTCAAACTCTTCCATGGGGAGAATTGTGTCGCCCGTGTGGTCCATTCCATCCGGGGTAAACCCCTGGACGTCCGGGTGGGATTCGATGAATCTGGGTCGTTTCGGCCTTGGCATCCGGGCTCCTCTGACAGTGGGTTTAATTGGTCATTTGACTATAATGTTAATCGTGGTATGATGGATTGTCAAGGATAATAATGGTCAAATGATCAAAAAAAGATTAACATTTTCCAAAAGGTATTGCATGAAGACTTACAATGACTGTATTCCCTGCCTTGTGCGACAGGCCCTCGGCGGGGCAAGGTTTGTCACAAAAGATGAGAAAATGCATCAAACGATACTCAGAAAAAGCCTGGCAGCCATGGCCGTCATGGACATGCATCAGTCACCGCCCATGATGGCCCGGCAGATCCAGGCCGTCATTGCCGAGGTGACCGGCAGCAAAGATCCCTATAGAAAGATCAAGCAGAAATGCAACGCCTTTTCCCTTGATCTGCTCGAGGGGTTAAGGGCCATGGTTGAACGATCCCAGGCCCCCCTTGAAACCGCAGTCAGGCTTGCCATTGCGGGCAACATCATTGACTTTGGCGCTTTCTCAACCCTTGATAAACAGACGGTGGTTGACACCATTGACCATGCCATGGCCAACCCGGTCACAGGCGACATGGCGGCATTGCTCGAACGCCTGGCATCCTCCGATGCCATCCTCTGGATTGCCGACAATGCCGGTGAAATTGTGTTTGACCGTCTGGTGCTCGAGCAGATTGACATGAACCGGGTTGTCTTTGTGGTCCGGGGAGGTGCGGCTTTGAACGACGCGACACTCGAGGATGCCGTTACAGCCGGTATCACAGAATGTGTGAAGACAATCGATTCCGGGGCCGCCATTGCCGGCACGGTGCTTGAGGTGTGTTCTTCGACTTTTCTGAAGGCATTTGACCGGGCCGACCTCATCATTGCCAAGGGTCAGGGCAATTTTGAAACCCTGCCCCACGATGATGATCGGATTTTTTTCCTGTTCAAGGCCAAGTGCCCGGTGGTGTCAGCGTCGGCCGGGGTGAATCTCAACGATATGGTGGTGCGCAGGGGACAGCCTGCCCGTTAGCCGGTACCCTGTCCGGCCATGGCAACCATGGATCCGTCCGGTGCGTTTTTTCAGATAAGAACGATCTCGTCAAGGTTGGCAGGAGAGATGGTCCGTTTGCCTGCTTCGATCTCGTGGATCATTCTTTTTACCTGGCTGTTGACCGGGGTCGGAATGTTGTTCGTTTGTCCGTTTGAGGTGATGTAGCCGGTTAAAAAGTCGATTTCGGTTTTTTGTCTGCGTTCAAGGGATTGAAGGGTGGAGGACTTGAGCCGTCGAAATTTGAGCCCCATCATCCTGAGGAAAATGGTGCGTTTTAAATCGGCCAGGAGACCCTTTTTTTCAAGGAAATCATAATAGTTGAGCCGCCCTCCGTAGGTCTCCACGGTGATGTCCATGGCAGTTGCCACTGCCATTGCCTCGGACATGATGCCAAAGAATATCCGCCGCACCTTTGCGTGCTTGAGCATCTCTCCCAGGTAGAGGCCGCATACCCCTCCCACGGAGGTGATGCACGAATTGATGATCAATTTGGCATAGAGGCTTCCCAGGATATTGTCCGATATTTCACAGGGTACGACACAGTTCAATATCTGCTGGATCATTTCCAGGCGGGGATCGGTTCTGTTTTCAATGTTTCCGATGACAAATTCTCCCAGGGAAGTCATCTCAAGCTCCAGGGGGCGATGGAGGGTGGCGCCCCATCCGGTGACGCATCCGATCACCCTTTTGGCTCCCAGAACCTCTGCCAGGGCCTGTTCACAGATGCCGTTCTGCAGGGAGACCACAACGGTTTTTTCGTTGATTCTGGGAACCAGCCTTGATGCGGCATCTATCATCTGGGTGGCTTTGACGGCCAAAAGGACAACGTCGGGACCGGGTTCCATCTCTTCAACAGCAGCACAGGCCGACATGGGAACCCGAAAATCCCCCCGGATCCCGGTGATATGGATGCCCCTTGAGCGGATCAACGCTGCCTGATCCGGGTTGCGGCACACCACTTCCACTGTAAAGCCTGCCTTTTTGATGAGTCCTGCACAGATGCCGCCAATGGCGCCGGCACCCACCACAACGATTCGGTTTGATTTCAGGTCTGGCTGCATGATCTTTACGGCTCCCAGGGTTGATTTTGTTTCATATAAGCGGATTATCACCAGGGTGTCAACAAATCGATCCAGATAAAGCCCTGTAAACCGATTTTACCCGTTGATAGCGGCCAGGTGGTGTGGTATTTGATAATCTCACAGGCGAACAGATCTTTAAACCCGGCAGGATACAATGGCATGATCGAATATTCATCCAGGCGTTTTGAATTCATGAGGTGGCTGATTTTTATTGTCTTCATGCTCTCCTATATCCTTGTCTATTTTCACCGCATGTCACCGGGCATCATTTCCCATGAACTAATGGCGGCCTTTGATGCCGATGGGGTGTCCCTGGGGTCCCTTGCCGCAATTTATTTCGGCGTGTATGCGGTAATGCAGATTCCCTCGGGGGTGCTTGCCGATACCCTTGGTCCCCGGGCGGCAATCGTCCTTGGCAACACCCTTTCCGGAGCAGGTTCCATACTGTTTGGCCTTGCCCCCTCTTTTTCCGTTGCCGTGTCTGCCAGGTTTCTGGTTGGACTCGGGGTGTCAGTGGTTTTTGTGAGCATCATGAAAAACAATGCCACCTGGTTCAGCGAGAGGCGTTACGGGTTCATGAGCGGCCTGACGCTCTTTGTGGGAAACATGGGCTCCATTCTCGCCGCAGGTCCCCTTGCGGCAATCCTTGAGATTTTTCTGTGGCGAACGGTTTTTGTTTCCCTGGGAGTTGTTTCCCTCTGCCTTGCCGGAGCCGGCATCCTTTTTGTCCGGAACCGGCCCGAGGATCTGGGTTTTCCTTCTGTCCGGGAGATGGAGGGAAAATCCCAGGTGGCAAAAACAAAACAGCACTGGATCAGGGACCTTCTGGGGGTCATGGCCGTGCCCAGGCTGTGGGCCGGATTCTGGGTTCAGTTCGGCATGATCGGCGGGCTTTACGCGTTCATGGGGCTCTGGGCCATTCCCTACTTGCGGGACATGTACAGCTTTGACCGGCCATGGGCCGCCCGCTACCTTACCCTGATGCTGGCTGCCTTTGCCCTGGGATCGCTGTTCCTGGGCTGGCTTTCCGACCGCATGGGGCGGCGTAAACCCATCCTTGTGTGCGGCACCGTGGTTTACCTTTTTGTCTGGGTCGCCATGGTGGCGTTTCCATGGGCTGGCGTTACGGTGGTCCATGTTTATTTTTTTCTGCTGGGGTTTTCAGGGTCAGCACTGGTGCTGACCTTTGCCTGTGCCAAGGAGATCATCAATCCCCACCTTTCCGGCATGGCCGTCAGTGTTGTCAATACCGGGGCTTTTCTCGGCACAAGCCTGATGCAGCCGTTGTTTGGATTTGTACTTGACATGGGGTGGGATGGAACGATGATCAACAACGCAAGGATTTATGGGCCGCCGGACTACCGGAACGCGTTGTTCATGATGCTTTTTTTCGGCATTATCGGGGTGATGGGCGCCCTGTGCATTCAAGAAACCCACTGCATGAATATCGCAGACGGCCGGGTGCCGGTGTCAAACAGGAAAGGCGAACCTGCATTATAAAAAGGGAGTACGAACCAAATATGTCCATTGTGGATGAGTTAAAACAGATACAGAGACAGATCAATGCATTGAACAACCGTGCTACCCAGCTGCTTGATCAGTTGGCAGATCCGTCTGCCCATGGCGATCCCCCATCCCTTTCCATCCCCGCGCCTGATGAACAAGGGGATGGACCCCTCCTGCAGGGAACTCCCGGGGATAATGGGGCGGGCATCTGCAGCGAGTTCCCCGTTTCCATCTATACCGATGGGGCTTGTTCCGGAAATCCCGGCCCGGCAGGTTCCGGGGTGGTGGTGATTCAAAACGATATCATTGTTCATGAGATTTCACAATCCCTGGGGCTTGCCACAAACAACATTGCTGAACTGACCGCCATCAAACTCGGCATTGAATTTGTCCGGGACCACCATGATACCCCCATCACACTTTATACCGATTCAAGGTATGCCCTTGGCATTCTCACCATGAACTGGAAGGCCAAGGCCAATGTGGAACTGGTTGCATCCATCAGAAAACTCATGAAGCCGTTCAAGCGGTTAAAAATCGTCCATGTCAAGGGACACAGCGGCCATCCGGGAAATGAGCGGGCCGATCTTCTTGCCGTTCGCGGCAGCATGGCTTCGTGATGGCAGCCGGTCGATTTTTCTTGAGTTTTACCGGGCAAATGCATATGGTTGGTTTAGCGTTTTTCCAGGGTTTTTTGCAGCCACAACTCGATGGAGGAGGTCGTTATGAAAAAGTGGATCACTTTATTGACCGTTTTGTTTGTTTTATCCCTTGCAGCCGGTTCTGCCTTTGCCGGCCCTGGCCCTGCACCGAATTCAGGAGACGGCATCAGCGACGGAAGCGGGATGGATTCCCCGAACGGACCCAGAAATAAATAGCTTTTAGGAGGTTCATTGGCATTATTTGCAAAGGGAAGCCCTGTGAGAGATTTGACGATGTTGACAGGGGGGGATACCCTGGCGGCGCTTGTCTCCCTGATACCCGCTGTCCTGTCAAACTCTCCGGGTGAGGGGTTGGTGTTCTGGCAGTATTGTTTTTTTCCAATGGTCCTATTGAGTTCGTTTCTATGCGAGGTTTACACCACTGAGAAACTGATTTTTAAAGTAAAGCTGATCCGTTCAGCCCTGGGGGCAGCCCTTTCATTTGCGGTTCTGTTGTTGTTCTTCAGCAGCGTCAGGGGCATCTATGTCGAACTGCTTCTGTCGCTGCTGCTCTTTTTGATTCTTCAGAACAGCTGGCAGAGCCTTTATCAGAAATCAGCGGATTCTCTTTTTTTTGCCCAGAGAATTCTGGTGCTCGGTACCGGTTCCATGGCGGCAAAGGTTGAAAAACTCATTGCCGCATCAAAGGACCGGTATACCCTTGCCGGGTACGTTCAAACGGCCAATGATCCTGTGACCGTTCCTTCCAAGGCCATTGTGGGAGTCATTGATGACATCGTTGAGCTGTCAAAGCGCCATAACGCCCATGCCATTGTGATCGCCCTGACCGAAAGGCGGGGAAACCTGGTCATTGAAAAGCTCGTCACCTGCAAGCTGATGGGCGTCAGGATCATGGACTATCCTTCGTTTTTTGAAGTCACCACTGGAAAAATTCCGGTTGAGGATATCAACCCGAGCTGGCTTGTCCAGAGCAGCGGTTTTTTCATTACCCCGTTTGTCCGGCTGATGAAGCGAATCATTGATGTTCTTTTGGCATCAACCCTTCTGCTTGTCACGCTGCCCCTGCTACCGGTCATCGCCTGCGGCATCAAGCTGACCTCCAAGGGTCCCGTCTTTTATCTTCAGAAAAGGGTCGGTGTCAACGGCAGACTCTTTACCATTTTTAAGTTCAGGTCCATGGCCGACAATGCTGAACAAGATACCGGCGCATCCTGGGCCCGGCAGAATGATCCCAGGGTAACGCCCATCGGGGCGTTCATGCGAAAAACAAGAATTGACGAACTCCCCCAGCTTGTCAATGTGCTGAAAGGGGATATGAGCTTTATCGGGCCCCGGCCCGAACGGCCCGAGTTTGTTGAGAAGATCAGCCGGGTGACCCCGTATTACCTTGAGCGTCATGCGGTTAAACCCGGCATTACCGGGTGGGCCCAGGTGATGTATCCCTATGGGGCCTCCCTGGGAGATTCCGTTGAGAAGCTGCGTTATGACCTTTATTATATCAACAATCTTTCCTTTTTTCTGGAAATCCTAATTGTTCTTGAGACCATCAAAGTGGTGCTGTTTCGAAGGGGCGGCAGGTGAAATCATGAAGAATGCAACTGACATCAATCAAAGCCGGCGCCTCTTTATCGAACTTGGCACGCCGCTGCTGCTCGAGCCCTGCGACCCGGCGCGTTCTGTGTCAAGCCAGATGACCGGGATGCGGGTGGGAAACTATTTGATCGTTCATCTGTCTGCGATCAACTGGACCAAGAGCCTGCTTAAACCGGGGGACACCCTCCGGGTCAAGTATGTCTGTTCGGATGATGTTTTCGGTTTTGACACCCGGGTACTGACCATGATCAAGGATCCGGACCGGCTCTTGTTCCTCGAGTATCCAGACGAGGTTGAAAGCTGTAATATCCGTTCCCGGCCAAGAATTGAATGTTACCTTCCCGTTGAGGTGGTCCTTGAAGATGATGTCACCACCAGAAAAGGGGTGGTGCTCAATATCAATGAAAGGGGGTGTATGTGTCTGGTCAATGGTTTTGACTTCCAGGAGATCAATCGAAACAGCCGCATTGCAGTAAGGTTTCCCTATGCCCGGTTTGACACCCTTATCACCGTGGCCGTGGTTAAAAGCCTGGGCCGGGACGATGATAAACTCAGGCTGGGTCTCATGTTTGAAGAACTTGACACCTATTCCAGGACCGTTTTGTCCACCCTGGTGCCGGCATTGAACGTTTAGAATTCACAAAACCCATGGGTTTGATGAGAACCTGTTTTTTTCATGAACCTGACTCCAGATGGAATGACCCGGGTCGAGGATTCTAATAAAAAAAGCCCCCTCAAACGATTTGGGGGGCCTTTCAAGCATGAACCTCTGTTTCCATGGGGTTCGTCCGTTTGTCAATCCTTTTTTTTCTGTCATTTTATCACCTCTTATGTTGATTGTCTGGTTTCTGTCTGTCTTGACATCTGCTTGCTCGTTTGCATTTGAATATAAATTAAGGCGCTGGTGAATCTTTTCAATACAGGCATAATAGGTGATTGATGATGGGTTAAAACCATCAGTTTATGGCGAAAGCCCCATGTGACGAGCACCTGGGGAATTTAAGTGGCAGTGTCGGTGGCATCGCCTATATCAGTTCATCATCCCTGTGCACCCGGTCCGGGGTAAATGCCGGCAGACAGATTGCCATGTATTCCGCACCTTCAGGCCCGGGTGTGCTGTATTGGACCCATTCCCCTGCTGTCACAATTACGGCTTCTTGTTCGTGGACATCCGTTGTTCCTTGCAGGGTTTGAATCCTCAGCATCCCTTTGAGGATAACCGTATACTCGTTAAATTCAGGCGTTTGTCCCGGCTCTACCCATCCTGACGGGCTCTTCATCTTTGCGATACTGAGTTCGGATGTCCCGGAATTGACCTGTCCGATAAATTCTTCAATGATTTTGGGTTTGCTGCCCTGGGCCTCAATAATTGAGGGGGCGGAAATTTTTGTTATCATAATTTTACCTGTCCGTTGTTTAAGGGTTCATTCTCTGGCTCATTCGTTTCCAGCTGGACGACGATCTGTTGGTAAATACGGGGCGTGGTCATCGGCGGATGACGACTGGGGGGACGGTTCAAGGCGGTCTGCATGGTGATTGTCGATCCCCAGGGTGTGGCACAGCACCCGGGACTGATGCCCGGTTGGCAGGTCATTTTTTTGTCAAATTTAACGGCTTCATGGTGTGTTCCCTTTTGGGGGAAATTTTGCGGCGTTTATCACCTCTGGCTGTTTTGCCTTAACAAAGGTCTCAACGATATGGCGGGCCTCGTCAGTTCCTGCCGGGCGGATCCGCGGATAGAGGCGTCTGCAGTCGTCCAGGGTCAGCGTGCTGGAAATACGAATGCAGTTCGCCTCATCGGTCAAGTGGAAAAAATCCGCTGTATCGCCAGGATTCTCTTGCTTTTGAATGATTTTTGCGTAGACGATCGAACGGGCTGCCAGCAAAGATTCCCAGTTTTTCTGGGACAGACCGGGATGAAAGATGTATGCCAGTGTCAACAGGTCTCCCGGGCTGTAGCAATGCCTGTGGAAATTACGGTTTTGCAATGCAACGCGGTCAAGAAAAACCGGCTGAACCTTGAATGAACCGGACACCTGTCTGCGGATCAGTTGCCAGAGCAGACAGTGGATCATGCCGGCTTCCACAAAGATCGAGGTAAACCCGTCTGCCTGGCGGACGATTTCCTGGGCCCGGAGGGTGTCGCGCAGTCGGAAACGGGCCGCGTCTGCCCGGGCGAATTGCCGGGTGGCCTCCACGGTAATTTCAAACGATTCGGTCATTGATGTTTTATAAAAATTCAAAAGTGCAGCCGTGGCATGTCGCTCAGCACGATACACAAAATACTGAACCGTTTTTTTTTCCAGGTCATCGGGGCGGTTTCCCTGTGCAAAAAAATCATGAATGGACAAAAGTGCTTCAACAAACGGCTCCATCTGGATCAACTGTTTTCCCTTTACGTGAAGCCGCCTCTCAAGATGGCACATGGCCCGGCTGAATTCCGGATATTCCATATCCAAAGGCATCAGGAAATCATCCACCCCAAGGGTTCTTTCCAGCATTTTTTCAAATCCGGGGGTTGGCGGTTCTTCCAGAAAAATGACATCGTGGCGTGCCATGATGTCTTCGGTGACCGGGATTATTTCTGGTCGATGGATGGAAAAACCAACAGTGATATGTTTCATGGTACAAGAATCCCAATGCTGGTATTTTATGAACTCAATTTTTTTTATAATATTGTAACTTGCCGTGAAAGACAAATTGTTTATCCAATTAAAGCTTCAATCGATCTGTTTGATAGTGAATCTTCTTTTTATTACCGGCATGGCCGGAGCAGGGGCTCTGCCCTAAATATTTATTCCCAAAACAGCATCCCCAATATGAAATGTTGAAATTTCAACGCTTCCAGTTGGCTTGTTCTTTTTGTTTTTAATCATGCTACAAATTCCCCCCTAAAAAAGATTCAGCCATTTCCAAGATATCCACTACAAGAGTCGTATGCCCATTAATGTTCATGGTTCCTTTAACGCCGGTCTGTTCAAAATTTCTGGTATCAATGTCCAAATGAGCTTCAAGAATGTCCACAAACGGTGCCACCATAAGTCCGAACTCTCTATCATTCACACTAAAAACGACGACTTCCTGTAATTCTCTTTCAGGTAGGGGTTTCACGTCAATGATCTGAGACATTTGATAAAGAGGGAGCGCTCCTCCCCGGTATTGAACAACATTCTGGTTTCCAATACGTTCAATGCTTGCGGATGTAAAGCGTTCAATTCTTTGGACATATTCAAAAGAAGCTGTAAAATATTCAGTTTCCAAATTTTTAAAAACAACTATTGATTCCTTCAGATATTCAGACGCTTGGCCTTGCTGCAGCTTTTCTGAAAGCGGGTTCGATTCTGATACAATCGATAGTCCAGATATTTGCGCCAGATTAAGAATATCAAGAATCAATGATACCTTTCCGTCTCCCAAGATGGTCGCCCCGGCATACATCTGGCATTCTTTTAAATGACGTCCAAAGGGTTTTACAACAATTTCCTCAGAATCATGAAAACAGTCAACAACCAGTCCGTACTTGTAATTGCCCGCAGATACAACCGCTATATTTGTGGCGCTTGATTTATGCTGCCGCCTGTCCGCTTTATCCCTTTCCATCAGTTTGAAAGTGCCATCTGCTTTCTCATTATGGACCACGCTATAGTCGGAATTGTATTTTTTGGAACGCCGGTCTGATAGCTTTTTTCTTCGTTCAGGCATAAGCTCACCACTTTCAAGGCTGATATACATTCTGGGAATATCCAGCAGCTTTGAAAGATCGAGCAGAGGAAGAAGCTCTCCACGAAGTCGAATGACTTCAGCATCTCCCACTTTTTCAATTTTGTCCTTAACGTCCGCCGCAGGGATTCTTAAAAGTTCGCTCAAATTTATTTGCGGGATTGCAAATTTTTCTTTTCCGATAGAGGTCATCTGACTTGGAATAATCGCCAGGGTCAATGGAAGTTTAATAGTGAGATCACACCCAGTATCCCCAATAGACTCGATTTCGATAACCCCACCTAACCCTTCAATTACATCAGTTACCATATCAGGGATGTCATCCGATAATATCCTGCTCTTTCCAGCCGAAATAACAATATTCACATGTCCCGCATCTTGAAAGGCCTTCAGCATTATTTTGTTTTCATTTGTTTTTCCATCTTCAATAAAAATTTCAACAAGAGCATCCAGGGGGGTGTGCATGATTTCAAGGATAGTCCTGTCAAGCTCAACATCCTTTCCGTTATTATCAAAGATTACCCATTTTCCAAATTTCTGTAATATTTTTGCAAATAGACCTTCAACAGACTGCATCCGTGTTCGCATGATGACATCCTGAATCTCAGAAGTAATCAAATCAATTCTCTGTCCAGATACTGTGATCGTGTCCATATCGGTTTTATTGATCCCCTGGAGGAGCTGATTGCGGCCAAGTACGAGTTCTCCGGCAAGGGAGATCAAAGTGTCTAATAATTTGAGACTGACCTGAACAGACGTATCACTATCTTTACATTTTTTTTTCATCGTTTGTCTCCTGCAATTGCTTTAACCTACAACTGCATATTTATCATAGGAAGGCCTACTGCTTAAGGACCAGCAGGCCTTGATCCCCCCTAAACTTTAAACCTGCCCACCATCTCATTAAGATTTTCAGCCAATTTAGACAGTTCCAGAGCACTTTCATTGATCTGTATACTTCCGGTTTTTATCTCTTCTGCTGATTGACTGACCTTGTGAACATCTTCAGTCACTTCACCTGCCACGGCTGAGGTCTGATTGACATTTTCATTGACTTCCTGTACACCGACCGCCGCCTGGCTGACATTATTGGAGATCTCCTGGGTGGTCACAGACTGTTCCTCAATGGCAGTGGCAACCGATGTTACAATAGAGTTAATCTCGTCGATGATTTCAACAATAGACTTTATGGCTTCTACGGATTCTGTCGTTGTTGTCTGTACCTCATCGATTTTCAGCCCTATCTCATCAGTGGCTTCTGCGGTCTGCTTTGCAAGCGCTTTGATTTCCCCGGCCACTACGGCAAATCCTTTACCGGCCTCTCCGGCCCTGGCAGCTTCAATGGTCGCATTGAGGGCCAAAAGATTGGTCTGCTCAGAGATATCGGCAATCGCTTCTGTGACCTTGCTGATCTCCATGGCGGCTCTCCCCAGAGCATCGACTTTCTGAGAAATATGCTTGGCTTTAGCGACGGCATCAGATGTTGTCTGGCTTCCTTTAGCCGTGTTTGAAGCAATTTCGTTAATGGTGGCAGACATTTCTTCTGCTGCAGATACAATCATCTGAAGGTTGGCGGTTGTCTGTTCGGTGGCCGCTGCAACACTGTTCATGGCTGTTGCCATCTCTTCGGCTGCAGACGATACATTATTGGCTTTCTCGGATGACTGCTCTGCACCGGACGACACCTGCTGGGATACTGCTGATAATTCGGTTGAAGAGGAGGTAAGCGTCTGAACCCCACCAGAGATATCCTTAAACATATTTTTTAGATTATCCGACATCTTTTTCATGTTGGCGTACACGCCAGTTATCTGTTTCCCGTTTGATTCGAATTCAAAGGTCAGGTCTCCGGCTGCAATCTGATCGGCAACTTTGGCAATTTCCGAAGGATCATGTCCTAAAAGAGTCATTATTCCTTTTACAAACCACAATACTGCTAATATTGTAAGAACGAAAAATATCCCTCCAGCCAGAAGAACAACATTGCGGATCGAAACGACAGGGGTCATGAATTCCGATTGATCCTGAGTGACAGCAATACTCCAGCCTGTCGACTCTACCGGAGCGAATCCCGCTATTTTGTCAACCCCCTTGAATGTATAATCCGCTACATCCGATTCTTGGGAAAGCATCCTTCGAACAATAGACTCCATCCCTTTAAGTTTGTTGAGGTCAAGTTTAAGGATATAGTCTTGGTTCGGATGAGAAATAATTAATCCGTTTTTATCGGCCATGAAAGGATAACCCGTTTCGCCAATTTTGACCTGTGTGATTTTGTTTGACAATGCATCTAATTTAAGTGAAACGCCGAACATACCGGCAAATTGTCCGGAATCAGTTTTTAGGGGAATAGCGATGACAATGATAGGCAGACCAGAGGTTTTGGAGATCACGGGAGAACCAACGACAGCATGATCGCTTGTTTTAACCGATTGGAAATAATCCCTTTCAGCAACAGACAGCCCCTTTTCCCGGTAGGTCCCACCGTCACTGTCCGAGATAAAAGCGCCTTTTGAATCCGTGAGAAATAAAACATTATACCCTTTTCCAATTTTTTTATAAAGATTGCTCAATAGATCATCCAGTTCGCTGAGTTCATTACTGGAACTATCTATTCCAACCTCGGCTACTGCGGAAGCTGCACGCTTTACTATCGGATCAACAGCTATTCCCTCAGCCAGTTTAATTTCCTGCTGCACAAACATATTGGCCATGACTGCAAGATTTTGTGCGGCGAGTTTCGCCTGCCCCTGGGAAACTGAAACAAGCGCTGATGACGATTTGTTTATTGCAAAAAGGCCGACAACTATCAGTGGCAGGATGGCGGCAACAACGCCACCGATTATTAATTTTGATTTTAATGTCATTGTTTTCATTTTATATTCTCCTTTTATAATTTTATCTCAAAGACTCTTCGCTATATGCATATCGTACAAGAGCAGGATGTGTGCCAGACATTAATGGTTTTCATAAAACGAACGATAACAGCCGGTTGTAATGAATCAGTTTGAAAAGTTATGACTGGATTCAACTCAAATTCTTGGAAACAAGAACAAATTCATTCTCGTTTCCAAGAACAAGGGACCTTGAATTTAAGTTAAAGTCGCTTCTGAAATTTTGAACAGATTGAAGGATGGGTTTTGTTTTTGCTGAATTCGTTTCAGGACTGAAATAATATCCATAAAGTTGCTTTCAGAAAACATCGTGCAAGTTGGCTCTAATAGGATTAATGGTTCTCTGATTCCATTGAAGTTTTTATGAACCACCAATATCAGCTTCATCGCCTCGAACAAAGGCTTTAAGGAAAGAAGCGCTTTAACATTTTTTGAATTGTCCAGCAAAGTAATCAGTACTGAATAATTGTTTAGAGGTCTGCATAATTTTTCATGCAGCTGCTGTTGTGATTCCGTCAATACCATTTGAACTTCCGGCATTTGTTCCTCAATCAGATTTTTGAGACGGATTATGGTTTCACTCTTGTGATATGCATGTAAAATGATTTTCATTCGTAACAATTCCTTTTTCTGTATTGGATTGATCCCTGCATAAATTTGAAATCTAAAAATTTAATCCGGATCAAAACCATCTATTTTTCAAGAAGCTTACTGATTTCAGTGAGCAGATCAATGGTTTGCAAGGGTTTCATCATATATCTATTTGCTCCAATTTTATGGGCAATGGTTTCATCTATCAAATTGCTGAAACCGGAACAGATGATGATCGGGATCTTTTTGTCAATGCTTCTGATAACCGTTATTAAATCGGCCCCGGATTTCTCCGGCATTGTCATATCAGTCACCACAAGATCAAACCGATTCGGATCAGTCTTGAATGTTTCAATGGCATCCAGCCCGTCACTGAAAACGATCACTTCATACCCATGCCTTTCCAAAAAATCTTTACAGGAATCTCTGATTGCTTTTTCATCATCAACCAGCATGATGGTTTCACTGCCATTCAGCTTAGGCTTCTGTCTATTTTCAGGTTTGTTTTTTCGGCTCTTCCTTTCAACAATGGGGAAATATAAACTAAACTGGGTACCTGCTCCAATGGCACTCGTTACATCCAGAAATCCTTCGTGTTCATCTACAATTGCCTGCACGATAGACAATCCAAGTCCTGTTCCGTGCCCGACTTTTTTTGTTGTAAAATAGGGTTCAAATGCTTTTCCCAGGGTTTCGGCATCCATTCCGCAACCGGTATCCTTCATTGTCATAGCCAGATATTTCCCTGGAGTCATCTTTTTGTTTTTAATCCACTTGGATTCAGAAATATTGACATCCTCCAGCGATACCGTCAGTGTTCCGCCTGATTGTTCCATGGCATGATAGGCATTGGTGCAAAGGTTCATCACAACCTGATGAATTTTGGTCGGATCGGCTGAAATCAATGACCGGGAATTCAGCTTGTTTTGAATTTTTATATTTACCGGGATTGACGAACGAATGAGTTTAAGCGCTTCATTGATTTCCATATGAACGCATAGCGGGAGCTTTTTGTATTCGGTCTGTCTGCTGAATGTCAGTATCTGCTGAACAAGGTCAGTGGCTCTTTTTGAGGCTTCCACGATTTTAGAGAGGCAGTCAAGGGCTTTTTCCGTATTATTTATATTGATTTGAGCCATCTGGCTGTATCCGAATATCCCTGACAGGATATTATTAAAATCATGGGCAATGCCTCCAGCCAACGTTCCAATCGCCTGCATTTTCTGGGACTGGTAGAGCTGATTTTGGATCTCTTTTTGCTGGGTGATATCTCTTCGGATTGAAACAAATGCCGATACGTTGTCTTTTGAATCTGTGATTGGCGTGATGGTTGTATCATGGAGAATCATACTGCCATCTTTCTTTTTGTTCTTCAGCACACCCTTCCAGGGGTTATTCTCCAGTATGGTGCGCCACAATTCCTCGTAATAAGATCGATCATGGAGACCGCTTTTCAAAACAGAGGGTGTCTTTCCGATGACTTCAACTGAAGAATAGCCCGTGTTCCGTTCAAAAGAGGGGTTGACATATTGAATGATTCCTTTAGGAGAGGTGATAACCACTTCTTCATCTGCCTGTTCAATAATTTTAGCAAACTGCAATAATTTTTCTTCACGTACTTTTTTCTCGGTGATATCTTCAAAAGCACCGTCCATATATAGAACATTTCCGATTTTATTTTCCTCTGCACGGGCGGAAATCGACACCCAGGCGACCTGCCCGTCTCCTTTCTTGATTTGGCATTCGAACCCGTTAATTTCTTTTTCTTGTACTATTCTTCGGATCATTTCCTGCCGGTCAACAGGATTCAGGTAAAAATCTTCCCCGTTATAATCGCGGATGTCCTTATCCGATGGAATGCCCAGTAAATCTAAAAGAAATTTATTATACTCGATAATAGAACCATCAACATTGATCCTGAAAAAACCGACCGGAATATTATCGTTCATCGACCGGTATTTTTGTTCACTTTCACGGAGGAGTTGTTCTGTTTTCTTGTGATTTTTTATTTCCTCTTCAAGTTTTTTATTTGATTTGATCAGTTCTTTCTGGCGCGTTTCAATTTTAACCGACATTTTCTGGATATTGTCAAAGACGTCTTTAAGCTCCGAGTAGACATCAGTTGCTGTCTTAAAATCATAATTGCCTTCAGCGATTGCTCTAATCTGTAATGAAAAATCCGACAATGGTTTTTGAAGAAACCGATTGACACAGAAAGTAACTGCCAGAATGATCCCGATGACGACCATCAGCATGTTGAACAGACCTATGATGATCCATTGTTTCTGTTGCTGAAAAAATCCATCATCTGACAAACACAATTCGAAAGCTCCCACAACCCGACCACGGAAACTGATATCATGAATCTGGCTGGAATCACGATACTTTCCAGGTGTTCCTCCCATAAAAATCGGGTTCCCTTTGGCATCTGTCACAGACAAAAACGACAGTCTTTGGACTTCCATCATTGTTTGCCCGATTTTTTTAACAGCCATCGAATCAAAGTTCCACAACGGCAGTTGAAGACTGTCGGTCAGAAAAGCAACATATTGAGCCCGGTCCTGCGCATTGCGATTCTGGTGATTGCTGAACGTAGTGAAAAAAAACACTGACAATGAGGCTGCGGAAATCAACGTTACCGACAGAATGATTATCAGTATCATGTTTCTCGCCAATGATGGCCCTTTGTTTACCTTTGTATGACATGGTTCTTGAAAAAAAATCATGGTTGTTATTTCCAATCATTTAACCCGTATTTTGTAAGGATTTTTTTGAGCTCTCCTGAGGACCTGAGCTTCTTTATTCCCTGACTCAATATCTCTGCATAATCTTTAGATTTGGGAAGTCTTGGAGAAAAAGCGATATAAATATTTGACGGCTCGGTGCCATATCCAGCAAGTGTGATCTGATTGATGAGCCCCATCTTTCTTGAGACACTGATAATAACCGCCTCGTTATCAACAATCGCATCAACCCGTCCGTCTATCAACTTCATGAGATTTCTTTGAAGGGGATTTTGGCCCGTAATGATTTGAACTCTGTCCAAATTATCCTGATTGATCTGGATGTAATCAAGAAGCCACTGACGGTAATCATATCCGGCTATGACACCCAGTGATACCGTTTCAATATCGGATTTGTTACTATATCGCCATTGAGAATCTGTCCGGACATAAAAAGCAATATAATTACAAGAAAGTTCTTCAGACGGAAACACAAAATCGGGAGCATCTGTTCTTGAAGCTCCAATAAGTCCGTTGTGGTGTCCTCCCCGTACCATTTCAACGGCACGTTTCCAGGAAAGCGTTTCGTAGGTGACCCGCATTCCATTTCGCTCAAACACAGCTCTTGCCACATCCACTATAAACCCTTCATTTTTAGAGTTGGGAACACCATTGAAAGGCGGCCATTCATCAGCGACCAACGATATCGTCTCTGCCTTTGCAATAGTTGAAAGAACGGTCATACTGATAAGAATGATAAAACTGATTTTCCTTTTCAGCGTATACATAATGCCATCCATTTTCAGAAAATCGTAATAATTATTTGCCACAGATCATCGTTTATAAAAAATTTCATTGCAATCCGTGCAGATCGTATGGGTGAAATCCGCATCTGTGTGCTCCCGGACATAAGCTTCCAAAGGCCACCATTTATTTTTGTCATCCCGTATCCTTTTGCAACCACTGCAGATCGGTAAAAGCCCGGTAAGGATCTTGTTTTCTTTTAAAAGCCGTTCATTTTCGGCAGCCAGTTTTCCTAACCTGACAATGGTATCTTCCTTTTCCTGTTCGGCTCTCTTACGCTCCGTAATATCTTTTGATACGCCGATCAGTTTCAATCCACCATCCTTTGGTTGAAAAAGTTTTGCCTTGATTTCCAACCAGTATGGACGGCCTGTTTCATGAATCATTTCCAGTTCCACCGTTCGAATTTTTTTTGGGGATATTTCAAAATTCGAAACTTCTTCGGATAAAATTTTGAATGCCGACCTGAACGTATCCTGAGACATATTTTTCTGAATGGATTGGCCAATATATTCTTCAGCGCTGTATCCACTTATATTTCTGATTGACTCACTGATATATTCATACGTAAGGGTTTTGACATCTACGGACCAGACTGCGCCCGCCAGATCTCTGGAAAGCACTTCGTGTATTGTTTCCAGTTCAATTGCTCTATCTATTGCTGTTTTCATAAAATCGAACCTCTTTCTATGTTATTTAACCTCGATAAACCCGAAAACGTTATGTCAGCGTTTTTTTAATATCCGATCAATCTCAACCTCAACCTCAGCATCTACAGACTGCTTAATTTGTAATCAGCATGAAATATGCCAATGTAGCAGAATTTTAATTGTATTAATAAAAACAGATCTTTATGGTTTTTGGAGTTTTAAGAAAAAGAGAAAGAACATGAAGATTCTTGTAAACAAGAAACAAAATCATTCCAGTTTATAAGAATGGATAAATGCAATCAGACTGTTTTTTAATTGGAGGCGAATCCGGGCAGGTTGTGTTTGTTCAGTAATGCATATAGTCTGGCCTGGGATATGCCGGATAATCGGCAGGCGGCTTTTCTGTCGCCATCTGCCTGTTCAAGAAGGCGTTTGAGGTAGTCCCTTTCAAGCTGTTCCCGACACGCATTCAGTGAAGGAAATTCCCCGTCGCTTTTCAAGGCCCTGTCGATCATCGGCTGGACATTCTTATCCTTCACGGGTGCCTCAAACGCCAGCTTTGAAATCCTGTAATCCGGCGGGAGATGTTTTGACACCAGCGTCGGATCATTTCCAGCCGAGGCAAGGGCATAATCCAGAACATTTAAAAGCTCTCTGATGTTTCCGGGCCAATTGTTTGACGACAGCGTTTCAAGGAATTCGTCCGATACGGCCTTGGCTTCAAGTTTGTATCTTTTTGACAGTTCGTGAATTTTTTTTAGCGCAATTTCTTCAATATCTTTTCTCCTGTCGCGCAGTGGCGGTAGATGAATTTCCATAGCTCGTATCCGATAAAGGAAATCTTCCCTGAATAGTTTTTCTTTGACCATTTGGTCTAAATAAAGATTGGTGGCAGAAATCAGTCGAATATCCACTTTTAACTCTTTTCGTCCTCCGATGGGACGAACAACCCGTTCCTGTAGAGTTCTCAAAAGTGCCTTTTGCATTGACAATGGCAGATCACCGACCTCATCCAGCATCAAGGTGCCGCCGTTCGCCTGTAAGATAAGGCCTTCCTGTTTATGCACAGCACCTGTGAAAGCCCCTTTTTCGTGCCCGAAGAGGGTGCTTTCAATCAATGTCTCGGTGAGAGATCCACAGTCTACAGGTACAAACGGTTTTGAAGCCCGGTTGCTGTTTTCATGAATCGCCCGTGAAAACAACTCCTTGCCAGTGCCTGTTTCGCCGGTTACCAAGACACTGGCGTCGGTTGAAGCAGCCTTGCCAACCTCATCCAGACATTGCTGAAGGATAGATGATTCACCGATTATTTTAGACCGTTTCAATGGGATGAATTGCCGGGACGCCATCTTTTCTTTTCTGTACTCCAGTGCCCTTTGAATAGGAAGAGAGACATCATCCAGACGAAATGGTTTCTGCACAAAATCCCATGCGCCGTTTTTAAATGCGATTTCAGCCCCTCTGACATCACCCGTGCCTGTTATAATAATTATTTCAGGATTTGATGGTAAATTGACGAGATCCGGCATGATATCCAACCCGTTTCCATCCGGCAGTTCCAGATCAAGCAGAACAATGTCAAAATTATTCCCATTGCTCAAGGTCTTTGCTTCACTGATTCTTTTTGCCGTCAGGGTTTCACAACCCATCTTTTCAAGAACTGTTTCAAAAAAAAGACAAATTTTAGGATCATCATCAACAATCAGTACCCGAATCATAGTGTTTCCTGTTGGTGTTTTTTGTTAATCGCTTTGTCAATAGTCGATGAAAGTTCGCTGAAGATCATCGGCTTCATGATCATATCCCTAATACCGGCAGACTCACATTTTTCCTTGGTTAACCCATGACTGAACCCCGTACATAAAATAATAGGTATCTCTGCATTGATTTTTCGTATTTTCCTTGCCAAATCAAGGCCATTAATCTTTGGCATCGTCATGTCAGTTAAAATCAGGTCGTAGAAGTTTGGATCTTTTCCCACGATTTCAACGGCTTTAATGCCATTGGTTTCACCGGTAACGGAATACCCAAGGATGGATAGAAGTTCGCAGGTGCTCTCAACAATGGGCTTTTCATCATCAACGATAAGGATATTACCCTGGCCTGATTTTGGTATGCTCTTTATATTCTCTTTTGCTCCACTTTGATCATGTTCCGGCATCAGGATTTTGAATGTTGTTCCAACGCCTTCTTCACTGTAAACCGAGATCCCCCCCCCCATCTCTTTGAGTATGCCATATACGGTTGCCAGCCCCATCCCTGTTCCTTCTTCCCGTTCTTTTGTCGTAAAAAAGGGCTCAAAAATCCGGTCAATTATTTTCTTAGGAATACCGCAACCGGTATCTGAAATATTCAGAATGAGGTAATTACCAGAAGATATTTTTCCAAAATAACCGGTCTGATTTTCTTCCAATGTGACCATATCCAAGGTGACGTCAAGAACGCCTCCCATACCTTTCATGGCATGACCTGCATTTGTAAAAAGATTCATTAGAATCTGGTATATTTGAGTTGCATCTCCAAAGATATGCCCCTCGTCAATTTTCAAATCCTGTCTGATTTCTATATTGGCCGGTAAAGATGCCCGTATAAATTTGATGGTCTCTTTAATTATGGGATTAATCGTTAACGGCTGTTTGTCTGCATCAGATTTTCTGCTGAATGTCAGGATATGCCTTACAAGATCTCTGGCCCTCAAACTGGAAGATGAAACCTGACTCAGGTATTTTTTTAACGCATCATTATCTCCGGCTTCAAGCATTGCCAGATCAGTGAATCCCATCAAACCCGATAGGATGTTATTGAAATCATGTGCAATGCCACCCGCCAGAATGCCAATGGCCTCCATTTTTCTTGCCTGGGTCAGGTGTTCCTGGAGCTTCTTTTTTTCCTTCTCTATCTGTTTTCTGTCTGAAATATCCTGAAGAGCGCCAACAAGACGGACAATTTTTCCTGAACCATTTTTCACCGCCTCTCCTGTGGCTCTTACCCAGCGGCGTCTGCCTTTTGCAGAGATAATCTCAAACTCTTCGTCCAGACTGCCACCATATTGGATGCAACTCGTGTAATTCTTTACAACACTATCCCGCCATTCAGGTGCGATAAATTTATTGCCTTCATCAAAGGAGGGAGTGAAGCCAGGTTCTTTATCATGAATAATTGCCATTTCATCTGACCATTTCAGTTTCTGATTCTCAATATCTGCGCTCCAGCCCCCCACTTTTGATATCCTCCCCGCTTCTCTCAAAAGTTCGGTACTCCGCTTTAATGCATCTTCGGCCCGCTTACGCTCGGTTATATCCCTACCTTCGGGGATTAGATAGATGACCTCTCCGCTGTCATTCTTAAGAGGCGAAAAAGCCAGATCAATATTACGGATCTTTCCGCTCCTGTTGACATGCAGGATTTCGTTGCGATAAATTCCACCTTTTTTTGCAGTTTTCATAGCCTCAACACCAATACGGCGCGCTTCGTCCTGGTCCGGCCACCATGGTGCGCTCCAAAACGACGTCCCGATCAACTCCTGGTCAAATTCAAATTCATTCAATGCTGAATTGTTTATTTTTACTATTCGTCCGCTAAGATCCAGAAGCCCAAAGAAGTTAAATGCTTGGTTAAACAAGGCTTCAGAAATTGCTTCGGACTCCCGTAAGCGTTTCGTTGTTCGCTGTAATTCATCGGTGGCATGCTTACGCTCTGAAATGTCTCTGGAAATTCCCAGTATTCTGTCGGGCTTACCCGTATCGTTCGTTAAAAGGCTGGCGGTTATCTCAACCCAGACGGTTTGGCCGTTTTTTTTAAACATTTCTAATTCTACAGTCCGTAGAAATTTTGAATCAGAGTCACTGCCCAATTCTCGATTCAGCTCTTCTGCTATGATTTGGGGAACCAGTTTCAGGGATGCCTCTTTTAAGTAATCTTTCATTTCCAGATTAGAGAACTCAGAAGGCGTATATCCCAGAAGATATTTTATTGCCGGGCTGACATAGGTGAATTTAAAATTTGAAAGTTGTAAAATCCAGATGGCATCCCTTGCATTGTCTGCTAACAGTCGATATCTTTCTTCTCTTTTTTTTAGCTCAATTTCGGCTTTTTTCCTTTGGAGTATTCTCCACATGCCATCCATCATCAACTGCAGTTGACGGATATCAGAATCGTTATAATCCTCTTTTTTATTGCCCACGCCGGTCAGGGCAACCATTTTGTTTCCATCAAAGATGGGCACATTCATTAGCCTTGAAATTTTAACATGTCCTTGCGGCAATCCCTTTTTGGGGAGTTTGTCAAATTTTTTATAATCATTAATTACGGATACTCTCCTGGATCTGGCAGCTTCAGCCCACAAACCTGCATCGCTAACATTGTATACCAAGATTTTGTCATCAATTTTAAATTCTTTCATGGCTTGTTTTGACCAGGAGTGCATTGTCAGCTGAGATTCGTCTTCATTTAAAAAAGCAAGATACCCAATTTCACTCTGGGTCAAATTGATGGCTTCCTCCAGAGCAAAGTTCGTAAGTGTGTCTATCGATCCTTCACCCATTTGGCTTAATTCAAACAGTTTTTTTAATCGCAACTCTTCCAGTTTTTTTGTATTTTCAGCATAATCCTTCTGCTGTTCAATTCGAAATACCTGCTTTGAAATAAAAAGAGAGATAGCAACTATGAAGGCAAGAAGACCTCCAAAGATCTGCAATAACTTTTGGGTAATACGTTTTATTTCTTGATTAATATCATCCGTGTAAACACCTGTTCCGACAACCCAGTCCCAAGCCGGAAACCGTTTAATATATGAGGTTTTTGCTAAGATTTTCTGGGGCTCATCTTTCCATTGCCAATAATAATTGACATAGCCCCCTTCAGGCGAAAAGGCTTTTTCAACCATCGCAACAAAAGGATGATTACCCTCACTATCTTTATAAAGCGTCAAGTCTTTCCCTTCTAAATCGGGACGATAAGGGTGCATGACCATGAATGGGTGCATATCATTAATCCAAAAATAATCTTTCCCCTCCGGGCCAAATCTGAGTGTGCGAATTTGATTTGCAGCCTGCTCACGTGCCTTTTCAGGCTTAAGTGATCCTTGCTCAACTCTCAAGTTAATTTCAGATAATAAACTGATAACATTATCCGTCAATTGACGGATTGTCTCTTTTTTTTGATTCAACAGCTGTTGTTTTTGTTGCGGTATGAATATTAAGAAAATGCTTAATATAAAAATGATATAGGTGATGTACAAGGGTATGAGAATTCTTAAAGAACGGGATAATATTTTTTTCTTCGGGACGCCACCAATCAGATTGTTTTTCTTAGTGACAATTCTCTTCAATACATCTCCTCTATAGAATGGTTTGTATATTTGCGAGGCCCCCCTTAAATATTTAACTACTTTGCTCTGTGGGACTTCTTATCACTAAGCTTGTTTGCAGCTATAATCACCTGAAAGCGATGATTTGTATTCAAAGCCTCCGTTTTTTTGAATTTAATTTAACACAATTTATTGTGGAAGTCCAGATCCACTCCGTAAAGGAAGACCCGCAATCTGGCGTTTAGACCGCACCTCTTTTTGAATGCTCTGTGCAGCAACTTTGTGTAAGCGGGGAAAACAGGCCGTAAAAGCACAAAACCCCTGGAATAATAAATTATCCCAGGGGTTTAATTTTCTTGGTAGCGATGCAGGGAATCGAACCCCGGACACTGCGGATATGAGCCGCATGCTCTAACCATCTGAGCTACATCGCCGTAAAAACCAGGACTATATAGCACCTGAAAACATGGGCTGTCAACATAATAATTTTTTTATTTGACTGCCCTGTCAAATCCATCCACATTTACCGTGAAATTTTCTAAATTTTCAGGTAGATCCGAAAATACAACCATGAAGGGTACGGACCGGCCGGGCTGGATGTTGACATTGGATAGGTTATTTCCGGTCTCCCTTGCAAGGAGGGTGTCGATCTGATTCATATCAACGGTTTTGAGCTGGTCTTCATCAATGAGATTGCCGCAGAAGACGGTTTTGGTCTTTGCCTTTACCTTGTCCCTGGTAATGAGAACGCCTTTGATTTTGATGTGGTTGCAGATTTCCTTTGAGGTGTTTGTCACACTGCCAGTGATCACGAACAGGGTGCCGGCGATTGTGTTTGTCACAAATCGACCGTTTACGCTTTTTTTGTCAGGCGCCAGGTTGATGGGCACCGGGACAGGTGGTGTCGGTTTGAGAAATTCACTCAAAAAGGGAACCTTGACGGTGGACATGTAGGGAATTTTAATTCCATAAAAGATGCAGGCGCTGTAGCCGGCAAGCACAAGGATTGCGAGTAACAAAACAGCGATGACTGGTTTGCCGATTTTAACCGGTTTTTTAAATTCCTCCTGGATGCCGAAATCCAGGGGAGGGGGCTCAATTGCGGTTTCGGTTAACTTTTCCCTGGTCGTTGAAAGGGGATCTTTTTCTCTTTGGTCCGGATCGGAGTCAGGGGTGTCTTGCCCATTGATCAGGAGCGCTTCGCCAATGGATTCAACCGGGTCCGGGGCATCCAAGGAAATGTCTCCGGCAATCGGCTCTGGATCTTCTGCTCCAAGGTCCTCCTCTCCTGCTTCGAGTACGTCATCAAACTCGGACAGGTTGATCTCTTGCTCCGGTTGCTCTTGTTCCGTGGTAGGCGTATCGCGTTCAGGTTCCAGGAAGTCCATTTCCAGGTCAAAGTCAAGTTCGCCCTCGTCCCTGTTATCATCCATGCCAAGATCCCCATCAACGGTCTGTTCCGGGGCCACAAGGTCCGCATCAACGTCCTGGTCCGGGGGCGTGTCAAGGTCCAGTTCCAGGTTAAAGTCCAGATCCAGATCAGAATCTCCGGCATGTTCCCCGGAAGGTGAGTCCGGGGCGTTGAGGTCTAAATCCCCATAATCTTCCAGTTCCAGTTCAAATGCATCGTCAAAATCCATCTCCCCATCGAACTCAAGTTCGTCGGAATCCCCATCCATGGCAGGGTTGTCATCTTTTTGATCTGACATCTCCAGGCCGTCATCCTGATTCTGGCTCTGATCCAGTTCAAGGTCATCGTCCAGAAAAAAATCGTCGTTATCATCCATGGGGGCACCAAGGTCAAATGATTCCTCGGTCAGGGCGGTTTCAGAATCCGCCGTGCCGTTCAGATCATCGTCCAGGGTTAATTTGTCTGGGTCGACTGAAAAGCCAAGGTTCAGTTCGTTGTCCAGGGTAAACTCATCCAGTTCATCCGATGAAGAATGCCCGGCATCCTCTTTTTCTTGCGGGTTGTCCTGTGGCAGTGACTCTTCAAGGACCAGCGGTGTCAAGGGAGGGAAAACAGTAAACACATGTCTGCACCGGCAGCATCGCACCCTTGAGCCCTCTTCCTTGAGGAGGGATTCGTCAAGATTGAATCGGGTTGAGCACTCTTCACAGGTGATAACCATGGTTTTCCCCTTGTTTGCTATAGTTTTAGATCAAAGATGGCTGGCAGGTTCCTGTAGCGTTCGTTGTAGTCAAGACCATAGCCGACAATGAACCCTTTCTCAAGTGAAAAGCAGGCATAGTCCACATCAATCTGAGTCTCCCTTCGTTCATGCTTGTCGATCAGGGAACAGATTTTTATGGATGCCGGGTTTAAGGATTGAACATAGGCCTGGATTGCCTGAAGGGTGTTGCCGGTGTCAACAATGTCCTCAACCAGAAGCACATCCTTTCCCCCAAGGTTTAAATCGGGTTTTTTGGTGAATGTTATTTTTCCTGTTGAGGCGGTTCCGGAATAGCTGGAAACACCGATGAGGTCAATCTCATGGTCAATGGTAATCTCTCTGGTCAGGTCGGACAGAAAAATAAAAGACCCTTTCAGGATTCCTGCAAGTACGAGGTTTTTACCCTTATAGTCCCTGGATATCCTTTGTCCTGCTTCTCTGACCTTGGTTTTTATCTCCTCTTGGGAGATCATCGGGATAAGTTGTGTCATAGAATGCGTTATAATCCAGATTGAGCCAGTTTTTCAACCAATTTCTTTTGCTCATCGTTAAGTCTTTTGGGCATATGGACATGGATTACAACAAAGAGGTCGCCTGCACCCGAATCGCTGATCTGGGGAATCCCCTGGCCGGCAAGACGCATCTTTGCCTTGTGCTTGGTTCCCTTGGGTACGTTAAGGCTGATGCTTTTACCCACAGGGGTTTTGATTTCAACCTTTGTGCCAAGTATGGCCTGGGTGAGGCGTATCTCCCGGGTCGTGTAGATGTCGTTGCCCTCAACGGTAAATTCAGGGGTACTTATGGGTCTTGATTTGATAAAAAGGTCACCGGGAGGGCCCCCGTGGGGGCTTTCTTCGCCCTTGCCCGCAACCCGTATGCGTTTGCCCAGGGTCATTCCCCTGGGAACCTTGACGCTGATGGTATCCATGGAGGTGCCGCGGTTGATATTGATGGTTTTGCTCGTGCCGTTGATGATCTCTTCCAGGGTGAGGCTGAGTTCATACTCAAGGTCTCTGCCCTTGATCTGCCGTGGCCGCTGCTGGCCGCCCATGCCGCGACCAAAGGGGTTAGCCCCCGTGGAAAAACCGCCGCTGAATCTGCGGTTTCCGCCGCCAAAGCCGAACTCCTTGAGAATATCACCGATGTCAAAGTTTCTGAAGATATCCTCCTGGGAGTATCTTTGCTGGAAATCGGCAGATCCATAGGTGTCATACTGACTGCGTTTGTCCTTGTCGCTCAATACGGCGTATGCCTCACTGATCTCCTTGAATTTGGCCTCAAAATCCTTGTTCCCATTGGCCTTGTCCGGGTGGTATTTAAGGGCAAGTTTGCGATAGGCTTTTTTGATTTCAGCTTCCGAGGCCGTTTTGCTGACCCCGAGAATTTTGTAGTAGTCGGTTTCTGGCATTATCGTGGCGTTCCTTATTTTAATATGGATATCCTAAATCATTGATGGCTTAAAAAATAACTAGGATACCACCAAAGTCAAGTTGCAGATTTCCGAACAAGGGCCGTTATGGCAATCAAAAGTACCGAAAGGGCCGCAGGGGTCATGCCGTCAATGCGGGATGCCTGGCCAAGGGAGAGGGGTTTTACGCCGGCAAGTTTTTCCCTGAGCTCGTTGGAGAGTCCGTGGATGGTTTTAAAATCAATACCCTCTGGGATCTTGATCCTTTCCATGTCTTTGAATTTCTTGATCTCGTTGAGCTGGCGGGCAATGTATCCTTCGTATTTTGTCTCGATCTCCACCTGTTGCTTGATTCTTGGCGTCAGGGGCGAAGGGCAGGGGGCAAAGGCATCAACGGCTGAGTAGTCGATGCCGGCCCGCTTGAGAAGCTGGTCCAGTTTAATGCCGTTTGATATGGGGGGGGAGCCTGCGCGGTCCAGCCAGGCGTTTGTTTCGGGTGTGGGTTTGACAACATGGCTCTGAATCCGATGGCGTTCTTTTTTTGTACCACGGGTGATCTCCCGGGCAGATTCAAGGGTTTGATCATCCACAAGGCCCAGTTGATGTCCCTTTTCAGCAAGCCTAAGGTCGGCATTGTCCTCCCGTAAAAGCAGCCTGTATTCAGCCCTTGAAGTGAACATTCGATAGGGCTCCCGGGTTCCCCGGGTGACAAGATCGTCGATCATTACCCCCATGTAAGCCTCTGAACGGTCGAGCAGAAAGGGAGGTTGCTTTTTTACCATGCAGGCGGCATTGACTCCTGCCCACAGCCCCTGGGCCGCTGCCTCCTCATAGCCAGAGGTGCCGTTGATCTGGCCGGCGAAAAAAAGACCGCGGATTCGTTTGGTTTCAAGGGTGGGATTGAGCTCCTGGGGGTTAATATAGTCGTACTCAATGGCATAGGCGGGCCGCATTATCTCGGCCTGTTCTAACCCCTTGACCGAACGGACGACCTCAAGCTGGATTTCAACGGGCAGGCTGTTGCCGAGACCGGAGGCGTATATCTCCTGGGAATCCATCCCTTCGTGTTCAAGGATGATCTGGTGCTGATCCCGGTCAGGAAATTTGACGATTTTATCTTCAAACGAGGGGCAGTACCGGGCCGATTTTCCAATGATGCTGCCGCCGTACAGGGCTGAGTGCTTGAGGTTCTGGCGCACAAGGTCGTGGGTATGGGTGTTGGTGTGGCCCATGAAGCTTGGCAGCATGTCCCCTTTGATCGTGGTTGTGGAAAACGAAAAGGGGGTGGGGGCAGGATCAGAATCCTGGCGGCTGAACTGTGAAAAATCAATGGACGACAGGGCAAGCCTCGGGGGGGTTCCGGTTTTCATGCGCTCCAGAACAAAACCTTCTTGTTCAAGGGAGGTGGCAAGCCCGATGGATGAGAATTCACCGGCCCGGCCTGCATGGATTTTTGTGGTACCGATATGGACCACGCCCTTGAGAAAGGTTCCCGTGGCAAGAACCACGGCAGACCCGTGGTAGCCGAACCCGGTCTCTTCCCTGATGCCGATGATCCGATGGTTTTCAATGACAAGCTGGTCAACCATCATCTGCTTGAAATCCAGGTTCAAGGTGGTTTCAACGATTTTCTTCATCGTCGCCTGGTAGAGACGCTTATCGTTCTGGGTTCGGGTGGAGTGAACGGCCGGGCCTTTTCGGGTGTTGAGGGTTCGGTACTGGATGGCTGAAGCGTCGGAAACTTTGGCCATTTTCCCGCCCAGGGCATCAATCTCCTTGACAAGCTGTCCCTTGGCCATGCCCCCGATGGAGGGACTGCACGGCATGGCAGCTATCTTGTCCAGATCAATGGCTGCAAGCAGGGTGCGGCACCCCATATTGGCAGCAGCAATGGCTGCTTCACAGCCTGCATGCCCTGCCCCAACAACTATGACCTCATAATTTTTTGTATAAAATTTCATGGAAATGTACTATATATCTGGTTTGAGCTCGGGTCAAGAAAAGATCTGACACCAGTGTCTGCCGGAACAACGGCAGCAGCTGTGCAAGGGTCTGGGTAAACATGGGACAGCCTAAAATGACGATCAAACGACGCTATTCAGACTACAACACCTACCTGCGGTCGCTTTTTGGACAACGGGTCCAGAAGATCACCGTTGATACGGGACTGGGTTGTCCCAACCGGGACGGCACCATTGCCAGGGGCGGCTGCATCTACTGCAACGCCAGGGGATCGGGTTCCGGGCTTTTCAGCCGGGGGTTATCCATCAGCCAGCAGATTGAAAACGGTAGAAAAGCCATGGTTCGGCGTTATAAGGCCAGCCTTTTTCTGGTTTATTTTCAGTCCTATACCAACACCTATACCAGCTGCGCCAACATGAAGGGAATGTACGACCAGGCCCTGGGTGTACCGGGAATGATGGGCATGGCCATCGGAACCCGGCCCGACTGTGTAGATCCTGAAAAGCTTGATCTGATTGCTTCCTACGCCAAAGATTATCTGGTGTGGGTGGAGTATGGGCTTCAGTCGGTCCACAATTCAACCCTTGAACGGATTAACCGGGGACATGATTTTGCCTGTTTTGAACGGGCCGTGGCCATGACTCGGGAAAGGGGGATCAAGGTGTGCGCCCACGTGATTCTCGGGCTTCCCGGAGAGGACCGGGCCATGATGCTTGAAACGGCACGGGCGCTAGGACGGCTCAAGATCGACGGCGTCAAGATTCATCTGCTCTATGTTGTCAAGGGTACGGTGCTTGATTCCATGTGGCGGAGGGGCGAGTACCAATGCCTGGCGCAGCAGGCGTATGTTGAAACCGTTTGCGATTTCATCGAGCTTCTGCCCGAGTCCGTCATTATCCAGCGGGTTACCGGAGATCCCCACCCTGAAGAGCTTGCCGCGCCTGCCTGGGCCATGGAGAGAAACGAAACCTTTAAGATGATCCAGGACACCTTTGAGGCCAGGGATTCCCATCAGGGAAAGCGGTTTGAGGGATAATCCTGGAACCTGCCGTCCGGGTGCCGGACAACAATGAGGCATTCGACATTGTCGAGTGTGTTGACAAGGGCAACGCCCTTTGCCGGCGCCATGACCATCAGGGCCGTTGCAAGCCCATCGGCAAAGGTGCAGTCCGCTGCAACCACCGAGGTACTGACCACCCCGGTATTCACGGGATACCCCGTGGTGGGGTCAATGATGTGGGAAAAGCTTTGGTTGTCGATGGTGACGAAATTCCGATAATCTCCGCTCGTGGCAAGGGCCCTGTCCCTGAGCTTGATGGTTCGGTACAGGGTGCTCTGGGATGAGCCGGGTTCCGGTCGTGAGATGCCCACGGTCCATGCCTTGTTTCCGGGCTTGGTTCCCCGGGCGAACACCTCGCCGCCGATTTCAACGATAAATCCGTTAAACCCCGACCTTTGAAGCAGCAGAGAAACTGCATCTACTCCGAATCCCTTGGCAATGGATCCAAGGTCAAGGGTAACGGCATCACTCTTTTTTGACAGTACTTTTCCCTGGATGTCGATACGGTTAAAACCGGTTTGATTGAGCAGCGTTTTTACCCGTTCCGGGTCAGGCATTGTTGTAATGGCAGATCCGGTGCCAAACCCCCACAGATCCACAAGGGGTTTGAGCGTTCCATCCCAGGCTCCCCAGGTCAGCCGGTAGAGGCGACTGCCCTGTGCCAGAACCGTCGCAAAATCAGGGGAAACGGTAAAGGGGGTGTGGGCCGGGGTGGCGTTGAACCGGGAGATTTCGCTGGTGGGCAGGAACATGGACATGCTCTGGTTGACCATGGCAAGCCTTGCATCAATGCGCTGTTTTAATTTGACCTCATCAATGGTCGCATCTGCCATAACTGTGATGGTGTAGGTGGTGCCCATGGTGCGTCCCATGAGCGTGTGCTTGAAAAGGGGGGTGGCCCAGGTCCGGGTGACGAGGAGTGCAAAAAACATCCCAGTGATCAGGGCCGGTGAGCGGAGGAATCGGTTTGAAAAATACATAGTACCGCTTGTCTGGAAGGATTAAACGGAGTCAGGCAAACCTGACCCCGTAGATTATTGAATGTTACCAGGAGTTCATCATGTCAATGCCCATGAACTTGACCACCTCGTCCTGGAACTGTTTTGAACGGAATCCAACGACCTGGAGCATGTAGCGCATCAGCTTGTAACCAATGGTGGTATCGGCCTCCATGAGGGAAGTCAAGGCAGTGGAGCTGATCTTTACGATCGAACACTTTCTTGAACTGCAATAGGCTGAAAGCCGCATCTTGTATGGCGGTATAAAGCAGGACCAGCCAAAGACCTGGGACTCTGGAATCACATAGTCGTGGGAGCTGATGGTGGATTCGTCCGTGGTTCGCTTGGTCGAGGGCATTTCAAATCTCAGATCCACCTTGCCCTGGGTGACGATCCACATGTGGCGGGCCGGTTCGCCTTCGGCAAACAGCCGTTCATTTCTCTGGTACTCCTCTTCCGTACAGAGCTCCTGGACTTTTACCAGTTCCTCGTCGGTAAGGCCCTTAAAGATTTCCAGACCTTCGAGTGTCTCAAGGGTAGTCATGGTGTTACCTCCTTTTGAAAACAGCTGTTATGCAGATTTAATATCAGGGTCGTAACAGAGCCTGCAGCAGTTGAGGCAGCGGTTTGCCTCCTCGATGGCCTTATCTTCAGGGAGTACAAGGTCGACCTCCACGAACGAGTCAAGTCTCTGGTCCACACTGAGCTCCGGCATTTTGGCGCGTTTCTTCGGGGTGATTCCCTTGACCGTGGTGAATATGGATTCCTTGATCCGCCGGTGCTGCAGCGAGTCAACAACCGGTTCCACGGGTTTGCCCTTGAGAAAGAGGTCAATGGATCTTGCCGCCCTTCTGCCGCCGCCAATGGCGTCCACCACCAGGGAGGGGCCGGTTGCGGCATCCCCTGCGGTAAACACATAGGGGATCGTGGACTGAAGGGTCTCAGGATTGTTTTCAATGGTGTTCCACCGGGTGAGCTCAAGCTCTGCCATCCTTGGATGGGGATCCTGTTTAAAGCTTGCCTCCGGTGACTGGCCGATGGCCGTGACAATGGTATCCACTTCAAGGCGGGTTTCTGAGCCTTCAATGGGTTCGGGTCGCCTTCGGCCAGATGCGTCGGGTTCTCCGAGCTGCATTTGAAGGTATTCAAGGTGGGTCACATGGCCGTCCTCGTTGCCAATCACCTTTGTGGGGGCCGCAAGAAAGACAAATTCCACCCCCTCTTCCTCGGACGCCACAATTTCAACCTCGTTGGCCGGCATCTCTTTCCGGGTCCTGCGGTAAACCATGTAGACCTTTTCCAGGCCGAGTCTGAGCATTGTCCGTGCACAGTCGACGGCCGTATTTCCGCCGCCAATGACCGCTGCAGTGCGGCCCAGTTCAAGCTTTTCACCGCCGGCCCGTCTGGAGAGCATGTTGATGCCGGTAAAGCATCCTTCAAGATCTTCGCCAGGAATGCCTAGCTCATAATCCTGCCAGGCACCCACCCCGAGAAATACGGCATTGTAGCCTGCCGCCATGAGGGATCCCAGGCCAAAGTCCACACCGAATTTCACATGGTTATAGCTCTTGATGCCAAGGTTGAGTATGCCTTCGATTTCCCAGTCAAGTACTTTGTCGGGAAGCCGGTATTCGGGGATGCCGTAGCGGATCATGCCACCAAGCTTTGGCATGCTTTCAAAGATGGAAACCTCGTGGCCGATTCGCCTGAGGAAGTAGGCGCAACTCAGGCCCGATGGCCCGGAACCGATGACAGCCACTTTTTTGCCCGTGTCAGGTGCACATTTGATGGGAATTCTGGCACCGGAGAACATTTCATAGTCGGCAACAAACCGTTTGAGCTGGTTGATGGAAACCGGTTCATCCTCAATACCCCTTCTGCATTCTGATTCACAGGGATGGGGACATACCCGTCCGCAGGCCAGCAGCAGCGGGTTTCTCAGTCGGATGGTCCTAACGGCGCCGAGGTAATCGTGGTTTTTGATCTGGGCGATGTACTTCGGGATATTGATCTCGGCCGGGCAGGTCTGGGCGCAGGGTGCCAGGGGATCATTTTTCTGGTTAAATTTCAGCAGTTTTTCAGACAGGCTCTTGACCTCAATGATGTCCTTGGGGCAGGCCTTCTGGCAGGCGCCACAGCCCACACACTTGTCGTCGTCCACAATTGGATGGCCCTTGGGGCCCATGGTAACGGCGCCGAACTTGCACGCCTTGACACAGTCACCCAGGCCGATGCAGCCGATGTGGCAGTCCCTTTTGCCGCCGAATACAACGGCCATGGCCTTGCAGGAGGTGACACCCATGTAGTGGTACTTGTCCGTGGCCCTTGTCCCGCCATCACACATGTTGTAAGCTTGGTGGGATTCGGCGGTTCCAGGGTCAAGTCCCATGACGGCCGCCACCTTTAAAACGGCCTCGGGGCTTGATATGACGCAGACACTGGGGGCTGCCCTGCCAATGACAACGGCTTCGGCAGCGGCACTGCATCCGGCATATCCGCAACCGCCGCAGTTGGCACCGGCAAGGTTTTCCTCGACCAGGGCGATTCTTGGATCTTCATACACGTAGAATATTTTGGAGGCAAAGCTGAGAACAATGCCGCAGACACTGCCAAGGGCCAACATGAACAAAAGGGCTTCCGTCATAATAACCTCACATCAGGGTTTTAAATCATACTCAACGGTGTTAAATCTAGACCATTCCTTTGAACGCATAGAATGAGAGTGCTATCATCCCAGCCGTTACAAGACCCAGGGAGGTGTCCTGGAGGGGCTGGGGAACCCGGGCAATGTTGATTCGTTCCCGAAGTCCTGCAAACAGCACCAGGGCCAGGCCAAAGCCGACGGCGTAACTGAACGAGGCCACGGCAGCCTGGAGAAACGAGTATTCCTCCTTGATGTTGATCAGACAGACACCCATGACTGCGCAGTTGGTGGTGATCAGCGGCAGAAAGATGCCAAGCCCGGCATAAAGGGCGGGGATACTTTTTTTGAGAAACATCTCGACAAACTGCACCAGCGAGGCAATGACAAGGATGAACGACAGGGTTCGCAGGTATTCGATGTTCAGGGGCTTTAGCAGGTAGTTGTTGGTCACCCAGGTGATCAGGCCGGCCAGAACCAGGACAAATACAACGGCCATGCCCATACCCGTGGCGGTTTCCATCTTCTTAGATGTTCCCAGGAACGGGCAGTTTCCCAGGTATTGGGCAAGGAGAATGTTGTTTACAAATATGCAGCTGATGGCAAGAACAAAGTAGTCAGTCATAACAGGTCTCCTTATTTTTTACCAATGAGGTTCATGAGGCAGAGCATTAACCCCAGGCAGACAAAGGCCCCGGGTGCTTGAACCATAAAGGTAAACGGCTGAAAATCGGGCCCGAAAACAGGGTTCCCCAGGATGGTGCCGGCCCCAAGGCTTTCCCGGACAAGACCCAGGGCACCCAGGGAAAGGGTGAAACCAATGCCCATGCCCAGGCCGTCGGCAATGGCCAGATGGGGCGCATTCTTGCCGGCAAAGGCCTCTGCCCTGCCCAGTACGATGCAGTTTACAACGATGAGGGGGATGAAAATACCCAGTTTTAGAAAAAGTTCATAGGTGAATGCCTGCATCAGAAGTTCCACAATGGTCACAAAGGTGGCAATAATGACGATGTAACAGGCGATCCTTACCTTGGCCGGAATAACGGTTCTTAAAAGGCTGACCAGAAAGTTTGAACAGATGAGTACAAAGGTGGTTGCAAGCCCCATTCCGATCCCGTTTTCAACGCTTTGCGTTACCGCAAGAACAGGGCAGAGGCCCAGGACGAGCCTGAACGGGGGGAGTTCAGCCCAGAGCCCCTTAGTGAATTCTTTTGCCATGGATTGAGCCATAACTAGTGTCTCCTAATTGGCCAGATTCGCAATCTGGGAGTTGATCTCAGGTTTCAGTTTTGCATAGAGTTCCTGGGCCTTGGTTGCGGCAAGGCAGACACCCTTGGAGGTGATGGTGGCTCCAGACATGGCATCAATTTCACCGCCGTCACTTTTAACGGCAAATCCCTTGTCAAGGGCCTTGCCGCTGAACTGGGTCACATAGGTGAGGTTATCCTTGGCTCTGGACCCCACGCCCGGTGTTTCGCTGTGGGTGGTTACCCGAACGCCCAGGAGGGTATCTGATTTGATATCGATCCCCACCATGAGGCCGATGTTGCCCTCAAATCCCTTGCCCTGGGTTTCAAAGGCGATGGATTCGGGAGTTCCATCTTTTTTGCCGACAAAGAAAGTGATCTCTTCTTCGTCGCTGGTCAGCTTGAAGCGGTCCTGCAACGGGTCGTTGGACACATCGCTGAGAATGGCCTTGACTGCCGGTGCCTTCTGAAACTTGAGTACCTGATTTTCAATCTTGTCCTGTGTGCTGGTTCTGACCGTTGCAAGTAAACCGCCTGAAAAGGCACTTAAAACCGTCAGAACAACAACCATGCTTATCATTTCACGCATTTTTCACAACCTTTCCCATAGCTTTTGGTCTGATTCTGTCGATGAGTGGGTTTATAAGGTTAATCAAAAGAATCGCAAAAACAGTGCCGTCCGTATAGGCCCCGATGTTTCTGATGAGGATCGTCATGACGCCGCCCATGATGCCGTAGATGATCATGGGTATGAGGTTTACAGGCGAGGATGAGTTTTCCGTTGCAAGGAAAAAAGCAGCAAAAAGGGTATAGCCGGTGAAGAGGTGGAACAGGGGAGGGGCGTAAAGGGTTGAATTGGCGAGATTGAAGATCAGGGCCGTTAAAAAGATACCAACGATATAGGCAAGACTGATCTCCCAGCGGATGTACCCCCTGATGATGAGGTAGACGCCGCCAAGGATAATCCCGATGCCGAAGATTGTGCCGATGGCGCCCACCTGGCTGCCCATGGCAAGGTCCTTTAAGGGAAACAGGCCAACCGCTGCAACGCCCTGGTGTTTGAGTGCTCCCAGGGGG
The DNA here is from genome assembly GCA_963675615.2 of uncultured Desulfobacterium sp. GTDB lineage: Bacteria > Desulfobacterota > Desulfobacteria > Desulfobacterales > Desulfobacteraceae > Desulforapulum. Next base: position 197,086 of record CAXXTD010000004.1, on the reverse strand, counting down.
GCAAGGGCTTTGAAGGTTAGTTCATAGTTTAAAAGGGCTGCGTCAAAATCAAAGAACCCCTTCCAGGCAACCAGCAGCACCGCAATGCCGATGACCGCCGGGTTGAAGGGGTTTGCACCGATGCCGCCATAGATCTGTTTGCCGACCACAACGGCGAAAAAGGTTCCCGTCAGTACAACCCACCAGGGGGTGGTGGCCGGCAGCATCATCCCAACGAACAGACCGATGACTGCGGCATCCAGATCGCCAATGGTGATGGCCCGCTTGGAGATGAAGTTAAAGGCAAGCTCCCAGAGCATGGCGGTGGACATGGCCAGGGTCAGAACCCCCAGGGCGGGTGCGCCAAATGCGAGAACGCCGAAAACAGCCGCCGGCAGGGCCGCCAGGATGATGTTCACGTTCATGGTTGCGATGGTGTCGCCATCATGCCAGAAAGGAGCGTGGGATACGGTGTATTTGTTCTGCTTATGCATGGGTCTCCTCCGTTTCCAGTTTTAGCAGCTCGTGCTTTCCCAGTCGAATGTATTGAAACAGGGGTATTCTTGAGGTACAGACAAAGCTGCACATACCACATTCAATGCATGATTTAAGATCAAAATTATCGGCAGCCTCCTCATACATGCTTGCTTCAAGATAGCGGACCAGGAGGTTGACCGGAATGTTTGCCGGACATACCCGGATGCATTTTCCGCAGTTGATGCATGGATAGTCCGAGACATAGGGAATGTCAGCACAATCCTGGACAATGATGGTGTCCGTATCCGGCTGAACCGGATGGTAGAGGGTATAGGCGGCAATCCCCTGCATGGGGCCGCCGATGATGATTCGATCCCGGTCGTTGCAAAGGATGTTGAACTGTTTGAAAATCCTGTGGATCGGGGTGCCGATGACGGCCTTGACCCGGTGATGTATGCCGTCCTTGCCAATGATGGTCAACACTTTATCGAAAACCGGTTCTTTGATCGCATAGGCCCGTGCCATGGAGATGACGGCTTCAACTCCCATGAACAGCACCCCCTGCTCGTGGCAGGGTTTTCCCGGAACCGGGACAATGCCCAGAAGGTCATTCATGACAACTTTGGGAAGGGCCTTTGTGTACAGGGCTGAAACCAGCAGGGCTTTGGTGCCGTTGAACAGAAGTGATTCTTTTTGTTCTTCGGGAATTGTGATGGCAACATTTTGAATCCCGGTGATCTTTTTGATCAGCTCGATTCCCTGCAGAATCTCATCCTTGGCCGTTGTCAGCAGGTACTGCCGGGTTGTGGAGGCAAGGTCCGCATCTGTCCCTTCGATTACCAGGGTGTTGATTTTGTGGTTGGTGTCAAGCAGTCGGGAGAGGGGGGGGGCGCCGGGCAGGTGTCTGAGGAATTTGTCGGCGGTCTCAAGATCCGGTGTCTCGGCAATCTTGGCAAATGCACTGTTTTTGCTGCCCTTGCCGTCTCTTTCAAGGATCAGGTAGGTGGCAACAGTCCCAAAGTCACCCGTGTACGAGGCAATGGAAGTTATGGTGCCCGAGTCAGGGGCGATGGTGTACTCAACGCTTTCCTTGTAAATTAAGAGCCTTTCTCCCTTTTTGACCGTATCTCCTTTTTTGATCAGCGTTTCCCGTGTACTGTCCAAAGGTTCGTGGATCAGCAGAACAAGTCTTTTGGGAATGGGAATTGATTCCGGTTCCTTGGGATCGGGTTCGATCCGATCACACAAGAGCCTGGGGCCAGTTAATCCGATAAATGATCTCTTTGTCATGACAAACCTTTATCTGGTAAATTAATAGATGCAAAGGGTCAATACACTGGGAAGACTCCGGTGTTCAGACTATATTGCATGGCATGAGTTGCACTCTACTGGGCCTGCGCCTGCATCTTCGTGGCACCCTTTACACTGGGCATGCAATGCGTCTGTCCTGCCCGGCATGTCTTCATCGCCGGTTGATTCGTGGCATTCGCTGCAGTTGTAGACCTCGTCGTCCTCAATGTTGTGGTGACAATCCACGCATGAAAGGTCATAGTCGCCAATGTGAGTTTCATGGCCAAACAGAACCTTTCCTGCTGCATTGTGGAACATGAGTCTGACGGGTTCTTCGGGTGCTGGTGGTGGGAAAGCGGCATAACAGATTATTCCAGTAATAAGGAGTATGCCTGCCAGGAGTAGAGCGATCTTTAGGTCTTTCTTCGAGGTCATGATTGCTTTGCCCTCTGTTTAGTGGATCGTTAGCAATTATTGAACGAAAAAACGCAAAAAAACTTGAAAGTTTTCTATCCCAGAACCTTTCAAGTTTCAAGTAAAAACTGTAATTTTTTAATGAACGGCCGTTATCGCTGGGGGGCAAGCGTGCTCCTGCGGTCAATTCTGACTAGAAACGGTTTGAATTCCCGGTTCTTGGAAAGCCTGGCGCTGGTCATGCGGATGATCCCAAAGGCCAGGGCAAACGAGAAAACTCCTGCCAGGACAGAGGCCAGGGATGGATCCATTTCAAATCGGGGCGCAAGCGTCTCTCCGGTTGCAGCGCCTGCGATCAGGAGGATAATGGGAAAGACGTAGAGCATGAAGCTCATTTTAAGCAGGGGAGCTGTCTTGAATCCGATGATAACCCGGTCTCCTTTTTCTGCATTGATGGTGTTGTTTACCTGGATGATCATTCCCATGCTCTTGTCCTGTGATTCGCATGAATCGCATGCGTCGCACGACTCACAGGATTTGGACCGTACCGTTTCAACCCATGCCGTTGCTGCGTTGACGCCCGTGACAATACCTTCTTTTGTAACCATGCTTGAATTTTCCCGATGCTGCTGAATAGGTTAAGGATTTTGTTTGTTGATACAGAACCATGGCGCTGTCTTAGACGTACACGCTGATGCCCATATCTCTTTTTTTCTGTTTATACTCCTGCTCTAATTTCCGGCGCTCTTGCCTGTATTCAGATTCGACCTTCTGTTCTTCCCTGCTGCGCGTTTGTTCCAGCTGATCCTTTTTTGTATTGTATTCCTGCTCCAGGGAGCGGGACTGGGTAGACGCTTTGAGCTTATCCTCTTCTTCCGGTGGTGCCGGCCCTTGTCTGGCTGAAACCCGGGGGAGCACCGGTGCCACCGCCGGGGCCGAAACGGTCCGGTAGGATTGTGCGGTCCCTATGCCTGGTGTGATGGTGGGCACTGGTGACACCTCCTTTTCCGGGTGGTAACAATCAGGCTACCAGGTCAATGATTTTTCTGGGGCCCTGGCCGGGCTGGCCAGGATTCTCGGGTGTCTCCTGCCCGCTGGTCTGGGGGGTGCTGCCGGTAGCCATACTGGCCTGTTCGGATTGAAGAACTTGCTTTGCCTGATCTGTTATGCTTACCTGGAACGCCTGATTTGACGCCGCCGGTAGCGTTGCATCCGGCTGGCTGTTCCGGGGGGCCGGGTTCTGATCTTTCCCAAGGCTGTTTGCCTGTTCCGTCATTACCGTATTTTGAGGCTGAATATATGGATTTGAACTGGATATGTTGTTTATGGCCATTGCTTTTCTCCTTTCAAAGAGTCTTTAATATATAGAGAATATACTTTTAAGATTGTGAAAGTCAAATTTATTTATTTATTTTACATTTTTTCTGTTGACAAGGGGGTTGGGATCAGAGTATAAAGCTCGAGTCTTTCACGAAACGAAAGAGGTTCTGCTCCCCAGTAGCTCAGTCGGCAGAGCGAGTGGCTGTTAACCACTTTGTCCGCGGTTCAAATCCGTGCTGGGGAGCCAACAGAAAATTAACTTGTGTTGAGTTTCAATATATTCAAAGCCCTGGAAGTTTACTTCCAGGGCTTTGTTTTTTTGGTCAGCCACTGCTTGACAGCAGTGGCTGTTTCAGAATATCTATATTATCCATGATCTTGAATCAAACCCTTCAGCATCTGTACAGATGATAAGTTTGATACGTTTGAACCGAGGTGTCGAGGGCAAGGTTGCTGCGGCAGGCCCCAGCGAAATTTAAAGCGCCGCAAATGGTGATGACCGGATGGAGGGAGAGCATGTCTATATACCAACTTGGAAATTCACAGGAGTCTGCAGCTTGAGAATTGACCCCCCCACCCGCATTCTGACCATTGACGATGAAGCCCTGGTCCGGACCAGCATCCGCAATTACCTGGAGGATTGCGGATTTGAGGTGATTGAGGCTGAAAACGGACAGTCTGGTATCGACGCGTTTGAACGGGAAAAACCCGACCTCGTTCTGCTGGATCTTCGCATGGCCGGGTTGGACGGGCTGCAGGTGATGGAGATCCTCAGGCGCCTGTCGCCGGACACCCCCCTTGTCGTTGCTTCGGGTACGGGTAACATATCTGACGTGGTTGAGGCCCTTCATCTGGGGGCCTGGGATTATATTTTCAAACCGGTTCAGGACATGGGTGTCCTTTTACATTCCGTGACAAAATGCCTTAAAGAGAGCCGGCTTAAGCGGGAGAACAAGGCATACCAGAAGCATCTTGAACAACTTGTAATCGAACGTAACCAGCGCCTGGCAGCAAGTGAACAGCTTTACCGGGCCATGTTTGAATGCACCGGTACAGCAACGGCCATACTGGAAAAGGATATGACCCTTTCCATGGTCAACTCGGAATTTGAACAGCTGTCCGGGTTCCCGCGCCATGCGATCATCAACAGGAAAAAATGGATGGATTTTGTTGCACCGCCTGATCTTGAACGAATGATGATCTTTCACAAAAAACGAAGAACGCCGGGCATGGCAGCAAGGGTGCCAACCCAGTATGAGTTCTTGTTCCTGACTGCAAACAAAGAGGAACGTTCGATCCTGGTCCACGTGGGAATGATCCCGGGAACCGAACAATCCATTGCCTCGCTGATTGACATCACCAAGAGAAAAGAGGCGGAACAAAGATGGCAGAGCCTGGAAATTCAGCTCAGAAAAGCCCAGAAGATGGAGGCCATTGGCACCCTTGCCGGAGGCATTGCCCATGATCTGAACAATATTTTGAGTCCTGTGCTCGGGTATGCCGATATGATCATGAATTCGGCTAAACCCGGCGAGATCACCTTTGTCAGAAGTGAGAAGATCCAGCAGGCAGCGTTGCGGGCAGCGGATCTGGTGAATCAGATTCTGTCGTTTACCCGCAGAAGAGAAGAGAAAAAACGCAATGTAAAGATTCATTTCATTGCCAGGGAGGTACTGCGCCTGCTCAGGGGGTCCATTCCCTCGACCATCCGGATCATTGACAGGATCGACAGAAATTGTGGCCCAATCAAGGCTGACCCGACCCAGATCCACCAGGTGATCATGAACCTGTGCACCAATGCCTACCACGCCATGGAAGATACCGGCGGAGAGCTTGTGGTGGCTCTCTTTGAAAAGAGCGTTGAGGAAAAAGAGACCTTGATCCACCCGGGTCTCATGGCGGGTCGGTTTGTCTGCCTGGAGGTAACAGACACCGGATGCGGTATTCCCGAAGTGTTTATCGACAGGATATTTGATCCCTACTATACCACCAAGGAGGAGGGTAAGGGTACCGGCCTTGGCCTGGCAACCGTTTACGGCATTGTCAAGAATTGCCAGGCAGAAATTTTTGTCAAGAGCACGCCAGGCAGGGGGTCATGCTTCACCATCCTCTTTCCCATGGTTGCTGTGCCGGAAAAAAACGAGTCCCTTAACAGAACCCGTCAACCTGACGGCCATGGAAAAGGCCTGGGCATACTGGTTGTGGATGATGACAGGGCCATAGCAGACATGTGCAAAGAGGGGCTCGATGCCCTGGGGTATAACGTCACTGTGTTTTATTCTGGCAAGGCAGCCCTGGATTTTTTTACGAACAATCCAGGTAAAATCGATTTTGTGATCACCGATCAGACCATGCCCCACATGACAGGCGTTGATTTGACCCGCAGCCTGCTTGCCGTAAAGCCGGATCTTCCTGTTATTCTTTGCAGCGGTTATCCCGGTGATGTCAATGAGCAAAAGGCCAGGAATTCCGGAATCAGCAGGTTTTTAATGAAACCTCTTACTGTGGGCGAACTCTCAAGAACCATTCAAGAGGTATTAAAAGGAGACAGTCATGGATGACCACACCGGTATTAAAATTCTGACCATTGATGATGAACCCTATATCCGGGAAAGCATCAAGAGTTTTCTCGAGGATTTCGGGTTTCAAGTCATTGAGGCCGGTGACGGACGCCATGGTCTCGTGCTTTTTGAAAGTCAGGGTCCGGATCTTGTGCTCTGTGATCTGAGAATGCCGGAAATGGATGGACTCGAAGTGCTCAAGGCCGTTACAGAACGCTCGCCGGAAACCCCCATCATCGTGGTTTCGGGTGCTGGAAACATCCAGGACACGGTCGAGGCCCTTCGGCTGGGTGCCTGGGACTACATTATCAAACCCATCCAGGACATGAATGTGCTCTTCCATGCCGTGGGCAAGGGGCTTGAACGTGCCCGACTGATCCGGGAGAAAAATCAGTATCAGCAAGATCTTGAAAAGGCCAATGCCCGGTTGAAATTTTCCCTGGAGACCCTGGAACGGACCCGGGACCAGCTGGTTCAGTCCGAGAAAATGGCGGCCCTTGGAGGGCTTGTGGCCGGGGTGGCCCACGAGATCAACACCCCGGTGGGCATCGGGGTTACAGCGGCATCGTTTTTACAGTCCAAGACCGAAGATATTCAGCGCCTGTATGCCAGAGGGGCCCTCAAACGAAGCGATCTTGAAAATTATCTTGCCACCATCGACGAGGTGGCGCAATCCATATTGATCAACATGGAGCGGGCCGCAGAGCTGATCGCAAGTTTCAAACAGGTTGCCGTGGACCAGTCAAGCCAGGAACAAAGACGTTTCAATCTTGAGGCCTATGTCCGGGAGGTTCTGCTCAGCCTCGGGCCAAAGGTTAAAAAAACCGGCCATGAAGTTGAGGTGAAAAGCGCCGGAGACATGGTGGTCTCTTCCTATCCCGGGGCCTATTCACAGATCGTGAGCAACCTTGTGATCAATTCACTGATCCACGGGTTCAAGGACGGCAGAAAGGGGCGGATGGTCTTTGAACTTCTCCGGGACCGGCAGAACCACGAGGATCAAATTATTCTGATTTACCGGGATACAGGACAGGGCATGACACCGGAGCAGGTTGCCAAGGTGTTTGACCCCTTTTACACCACCATGAGGGGCAGGGGGGGCACGGGACTGGGCATGTCCATTGTGTTTAACCTGGTGACCCAGACCCTTGGCGGCACCATCCACTGCATGAGTTCTCCGGGCAAGGGGGTTGAGTTTATCATGAAAATTCCCGTGCCGTCCCGTGAGACATCCCCCGGAGGGAAGTAACCAGACCATCGTGCAGATTCAAACACCGTCCAAATGGTATCTTCACCCGGTTCTGATCTTTGCCTGCTCGATACTGGCCCTTGCCGGTGCTCTTGTTATCACCGTGTCGTGGTACATGGAGATCACGGCAGCTCTGGAGGTGATCATCAAGAAATTCCACATTGATCCGGGGCAGATTTTTCCTTCAAAGAGCGGCATGATTTTTCTGGTTCTGACCCTTCTAATCACGGTGGTTCTGGCCGGCATTCTCATGGCGTTTATCTACTACCAGCGTACGGTTCGACTCTTCAGGCTTCAGCACAACTTTATCTACAATTTTACCCATGAACTCAAAACCCCCGTCACCTCCCTCAAAATTTATCTTGAGACCTTCATGCGCCATACCCTTGCCCCCGAGGTTACCCGCAAGTACACCGGGTACATGCTCGGGGATGTGAACCGACTTATCGAGAATATCAATGCCATTCTCAACCTTGCCCGCATTGAAAGTCGTAATTACGGGGCGGAACTCAGCCATGAAGACCTGGTCCAGGTGACGCAGGATTTCTGTGAAAAAAACAGTTCGCTGTTCCGGGCCCTCACGATCACCATCCGCAACCCCGAGGGCCGGCGGTTTGTTTACCCGGTAAATCTTCTCCTGTTTGAGATGATGCTCATGAACATTCTGTCCAATGCGGAAAAGTACAATGAATCAAAAAAACCCGAGGTGGAGATTCTTTTTCGCACCCACAAGCAGCGACTGAGTATTGATTTTTCAGACAACGGCATCGGCATTGAAAAACAGGAAATCCGGAAAATATTCAGGAAATTCTACCAGGCCGGACGGCACGACAGTGCCCATGTCCGGGGCAGCGGCCTGGGACTCTATCTGGTATTCAGTATTGCCCGGATACATGGATGGAAGGTTGCGGCCAGAAGCCGGGGGCGGGGAGAGGGCGCAACCTTTACCCTGACCTCACCCAGGGAAGAGACGGGCGACATCAAGGGGAGAAATTTATGGAAGATGCTGAAAAAAAGCGTATCCTGGTAATTGAGGATGAACAGCATATTGCTGAGGGAATCAAACTCAACCTGAACATGCAGGGGTATGGGGTCCGGATTGCCCCGGACGGGGTTACAGGGCTGGATCTGTGGCGGCAATGGCACCCGGATCTCATCATTCTTGATATCATGCTGCCCATGATCGATGGGTTGACGGTTCTGAAACGTATCCGCAGCGAGGATGAAAAACTGCCCGTGCTCATTCTTTCGGCCAAGGGCAGTGCCGAGGACAGGGTGCGGGGGCTTCGCTGCGGCGTGGATGATTACCTGGCCAAGCCCTTTGACCTGGACGAATTTCTGCTGCGGGTGGATCGCCTACTTGCCAGAACGTCCTGGTATGCCGATGAGCCCCCGGCTGAAGGGGACAAGGATCTGCCCTTTCCGGGCGAGACCTACACCTTTGGTGAAAATCAGGTCAACTTCATCACCTGCGAGGCCCGGTCAATGTCCGGCACCATCGCACTGACCGAGCAGGAGATCAAACTTTTAAAGGTGTTCATTGCCAACCGCGGCAGGCCCGTATCCCGCCAGAAGCTTCTTGCGGCAGGCTGGGGGTACTCGAGCAGTACCACCACCCGGACCGTTGACAATTTCATGGTCCGTTTCAGAAAATATTTTGAGGCAGACTCTAAAAATCCGATCTATTTTAAGAGCCGGCGATCCGTGGGATATATCTTTGACCATGAATAACTGCCATGGCTGGGGCATCCCTCTGGTAATGTTCAATTTTTGTAAAGGTCGTATTCAATGTGTAAAAAAAACATTCTGATCCTGAATATCCTGTCTGAAACCTCTTTTAAAACCAGTTTTGACAAAAGAATAGCCGAGGTGTTTCAAACCATCGACACGCCCTATGACACCATCTATCTGGATGATCTCAGAAATTTTAACCGATTTAATCACTATACCCACCTGCTGATATCCGGATCCACGGAAAGTGCCACTGAAGAAAATGAATGGTATCCGGATCTGGATACCATCATTCGTCGTTTCATCTCCGACGAAAAATCCATCTTGGGCATTTGCTTTGGACATCAGTTTCTTGTCAGGCATATACTTGGAAAAGAGCATGTTCAAAAGTCGTTAACACCGGAAATCGGGTGGACGGAAATAACCCTGTCCAATAATCTGGTTTTCAGAACTATCACTTCCTTAAAATCTGCCGTGTTTCATTATGATGAAGTATTTGACCTGGATGACCGGTTTGAAGTTACAGCAAGCTCAGACCGGTGTGCGGTTCAAGGATTTCAGATGAAAGGAAAATCCATATGGGGTCTGCAGTTTCATCCTGATTTCATGTACCCGGATGTATCTGCCTTTATTGAAGAAGCCAGGCAAGAGGAAGATCAGTTTGATGCCTATCATTGCAAAACCCCCACATCCCGGGATGAGTTCAGGGCCAATGATCAGATATTTAAAAACTGGATTGAGATTTCGTAACGGGTTGTATGGTGATAAAATCAGGACACAAAAAGAATCATTCGAAGGACCTCAAACCAGTCGGCGTTTTCAAAGGTAATTTTTCGGGGGGAAACCTGTCGGGCCCCGGGATAAAAGGAATTCATATAGGCGTCTTTTACGTGGGTATAGGTGATGTGTACTTTAAAATATTCGGGCAGGTCAAGGGCCTTGACCCCCAGGGGCTGTTCAAGGGCTTTTTGAGCCCCCTGTCTGATTTTTTCCACGGCCATGTCCGGATGAATATTCACAGTTGATCCGCCAAAACCTTCCTTGACAGGCACGGTGGTAATGTTGGGCACAAGCTTGCCCGCAGACGCACACAATTCTTTGTCACCTGTCACCATGACCACGGGCACGTTTTCCAGGGCCGCAGTAAAGGTATTGATTAAAAACTCGGAAACATATTCATGTTCGTTGATGCAAATGCCTGCGATTTTGCTGGAACTGATGGTATGGGCCAGGGGATTCCCCCTGCCCCCGGCCATTGTGTGGTAGCCGATCATCATGGCGGCATCAAAACGCTTATCAATGCCCTGCATCATAAAATAGGGGTGGGTGCCCCAGCCGTGGATCAGGCGAACCTGCCGGGGCAGGAGTCCTGCAATCAGGTTGCGGGCGGTGGAGTGGGCGTCCTTGATCAGAATATCTGTGGCCCCGGCCTCAAGGGCACCTTCGCAGGCAGCGCAGACCTCACGGGTCAATTGTTCCCTGTAGGTTTCATAACCGTCCTGCCCTTTGGTAACATTGCACCATTCCGTAGTGCCGGTCACCCCTTCCATGTCTGTGCTGATATATATTTTCATTTAAAAATTTCCCCAGATTTTTTGTGCTGTCATGTCTGCGGGGCCCCACCTCAAATATAAAATCTGCAGCCTTTGCCCCGTGCTTTCGTAAATTTTAAGTTAAGTGTTTTTCGGGTGTCCTTGTCAATGTTTTTTTAAAAAATATTTCAGGCTATTGAGCCCTAGGACAGGCTGGCTGCCGTGGCGTTGATCAAGCCCAGCCCGCAATCAGATCGGTCATAAAACATCAAGCAGAAAATTACTATTTTGTAAATATTTAATTTTTGGATATTTTTGTTGACACCTATTTTTTAATCTGGCTTAGTATAATCCATCTTAAACTGTTAACAATCAACTAACGGAGTCATCATGAAAAAAATTATTTTTTTGTTTGCCGTTCTGGCCATGACAACCCTGGCCGTACAGACCCCCGCCTTTGCTGAAAGAAGCGGGGGGACCCTGAATTTCATGGCCCCCTACGGCGGCAGTCTGTCCAGTTTGAACCCCTACATCACCAGTCGGTACCAGGACTATCTGGTTTCCATGAACATCCATCGCAGTCTTTACCGGTGGGATGCGGACAAAAGCATTCCGGTTCTGGATCTTGCCGAAAGTGTCACGGTTTCCGATGACGGGTTGACCTATACCTATAAACTGCGGCCCAACATTAAATTTCATAATGGACGGCAGTTGATTTCCGATGACGTGATCTGGAGTTACACCTATGTTTCAGCCATGCAGCCGGCATCTCCTTCCTTTCAGTATCTTCAGCCTATCAAGGGTGCCATGGCCGTTAATAAAGGCGAAGCAGACACCGTCAGCGGACTTAAAAAAATTGATGATCTGACCTTTGAAATTATCCTGGAAAACCCCCTGGATCTCAAGTTTTACCTGTGGCTGCCAGCTCTGGCCATTCTGCCCAAAGAAGAACTGGCTGGTAAAGAAGACCATTTCAAAAATAATCCCATTGGATGCGGTCCTTTTAAATTTTCAAAATGGGTGAAAGGATCTGAGGTCATCCTGGTAAAATTTGATGATTTCTTTATGGAAGGAAAACCTTACCTGGACAAGGTTGTTTACAAGATCATGTCCGAAGCCGCCTCCCGGGACCTTGCCTTCAAGGCAAAAGAACTGGATGCCACCATTGTCGGTGCGGTGAACTATGCTGAATATTCCGCAGATCCCGAGATATCCAAGAATATGATTGAAGTGGCCGAGATGTTCACCCGTCTTGTGGGGATGAATCCTGATTTCAAACCCTTTTCCGACAAGCGGGTTCGCCAGGCCATCAATTATGCCATCCCCTCTGATCTGATCATCAAAAAGATCCTCAAGGGAAAAGCCTTTCCTGCAAGGGGATATCTGCCCTCTACTTCACCGGCGTTTAATCCTAATGGAAAAAAATACGAGTATAACCTAGACAAGGCCAAAGCGTTGATGAAGGAAGCCGGTTATGAAAAAGGATTCACCATTGAGCATGCCATCGGCACCGCCAATAAATCCTGGGGAACCGGCATTTATGAAGCCATGATGCCCTTTTTGAAAAAGATCAACATAACGCTTAAAATCGAACAAATGGAAGGGGCCACCATGGATGAGCGTATCCGGGACAGCAAATACCAGATGTTTATCTGGTCCCTGGATTCCGGTCCAGATTCCCTGGGCGCATTGATGCGATGGTATTCCACAAACCCTGTGGGCTCGGGCAACTACGTCAAGTATAACAATCCTGAATTTGACAAATTGCTGGATGCCGCTGCCAAAGAACGTGACCCTGAAAAACAGAATGCGTTGATCGGCCAGGCAGACGGTATCTTAACCGAGGATGCACCGTTCTGGTTCTTTAACTACAACAAGGCAGTCATGGCATTCCATCCCTGGGTCCATAACCTGTCCAAGGTGGCCCCGGAAATGATGTTCCAGGATTTGACAAACGTATGGGTGGATGAGTCGTCACCCCGCGCAAAATAAGAATTAATTCAACAGATCATTTAAGCCGGGAAAGGTTTTATAATCTTTCCCGGCTGATTTTATGATCCCAGGTTTGCCACTTTTTTTAAGGATAGCCGATGTTTGCTTACGCCCTGCGCAGGGTTCTGCAGTTTATTCCCACTATTTTGGCCATTACCCTGATCATGTTTGTGCTTCTCAATGTCCTGCCCGGTAATGCTGCCCTCATGGCGGCTGGCGACCAGGACAGCGGGACCATTACCCAGGAGTACATCGATCAGATGAAAAAAGAATGGGGCCTGGACAAGCCCCTGTGGCAACGCTATGGCATTTACCTCAAGGATCTTGCCAGGGGTGATCTGGGCCGATCTTTTCTGCGAAAGGAACCGGTTACCCGGCTGCTGGCAGACCGGTTGTGGCCCACCTTTAAACTGGCGGTGGCCGCCATGGGCATTGCCCTTGTCTTTGGCATTCCTCTGGGTTTTTATTCCGCCCTGCGCCAGGGTCGGCTTCCAGATACGTTGACCATGATGGGGGCGGTGTCCGGGGTGTCCATTCCCCAGTTCTGGCTGGGCCTTCTTTTGATGTTTCTGATTTCGGTCAAGCTGCACTGGCTGCCGCCTTTGGGGTACGGGGATGGATCCATAAAAAACCTCATCCTTCCGGCCTGCACTCTGGGGGTAGGCTATATCGGGCTTCTGGCCCGGACCACCCGGGCGGCTGTCGTGGAAATTTTATCCATGGACTATATTCGCACGGCCCGGGCCAAGGGGTTGTCTGAAATGCTGGTCAACGGCAAGCATGTGCTGAGGAATGCCCTGATTTTAATTTTGACCACTGCCAGCCTGCAGTTTGGAGAACTCATCGCCAATACGGTGATTGTTGAAAAGCTGTTTTCATGGCCGGGGCTTGGCTCCCTTCTTGTGGATTCCATTTTCCAGCGGGACATTCCCATTACCCAGGGGTGCATTTTGGTCGTTATTCTCTCGTTTTTACTTGTTAACCTCATCGTGGATATGCTCTACGGGGCAATAGATCCCAGAATCCGAGCCGCATATAAATGAAAAATAATAAGATATTCAAGATCATGGCCCAGACCAATTTCATGGCCGGCGGCATCATCACCCTTTTTGTGATCGTCGTTGCCGTCTTTGCCCCGGTTCTGGCACCCTACCATCCCGTTGACGATGCCGACCTTATGGTATCTGAAGAACCGCCTTCGGCAGACTACTGGTTCGGCACAGATATCCAGGGCCGTGACATTTTTTCCCGGGTGATTTATGGTGCAAGGATTTCCCTGGCCGTGGGCCTGATCAGCCAGGTGATCAACACCATCATCGGGGTTGTTCTGGGGCTTAGCGCCGGTTTTTTTGGCGGATGGTGGGATGATTTTGTCATGGGGCTGACCAACATTATGCTGTCCATTCCAGCGTTGATCTTTGCCCTGGCTGTCATGGCCCTGCTGGGCCCGGGCCTGCTCAACGTATTTTTGGCCCTGGGATTTACCAACTGGTCCTATTCCTGTCGGATCACAAGGTCCCAGGCCCTGTCAGCCAAGCACCTTGATTATGTCAAGGCGGCCAGGGCACTGGGGTACGGCCGTGTCCGGCTGATGTTCACCCAGATTCTGCCCAATATCATCGGCCCCATTCTGATCATCGGCACCCTGGGGGTGGCCGGTGCCATCCTCCTGGAAGCTGCCCTGTCTTTTCTGGGACTGGGGGTGCAGCCCCCCACGCCTTCCTGGGGAGGGATGCTGTCTGCCGCCCGGGAGCAATTGTTCACGGCCCCGTGGATTTCAATTTTTCCCGGTCTTGCCATTTTTATCACCGTACTGGGTCTCAACCTTCTGGGCGACGGGCTTCGAGATCTTCTGGATCCCAAGACCCTGACCCGAAGCAATTAAATTTAAGGAGTTCTCATGTCAAATTCCGCATTTGCCATATATTCTGCCAATGTTTTCACCGGTATACCCCATATGCCCTGGGTCCAGGCTGTGGGTGTCAAAGACGGGCGTATCACTGCTGTGGGCAGCAATGAACAGGTTAAATCCCTGTTGCCGGGGGCAAAGGCCGTTGAGCTGCCCGGCCGTCTGGTCACTCCGGGACTTGTGGATGCCCATTGCCATTTTATCAACTATGGGCAAAGCCGGTTGATGGTGGATCTGACTGGCCTTGACAGCATCGGCGCCTGCCGGGAACGAATCAAACCCGCTGTGTCAAAGGCAGGCCCGGGAGAATGGGTCATCGGCAGGGGGTGGAATCAGCATCACTGGTTTGAGGATCGTGAACCCACCCGCCATGATCTGGATGATATCAGCCCGGACAATCCGTTGTTGATGACCCGGGTGTGTGGGCACAGCGAATGGGTCAACTCAAAGGCCCTCGATGCCGTCGGCATCACGGAGGAATCAAAAGCCCCTTCGGGTCTGCGTTTTGAACGGGATGACCGAGGCGCACTGACCGGGCTGCTCCACGAGGCCCGGGATCTGATGGAAACGGCCATGCCGGCGTCCACCCCGGCCCAGGTTGAAGCCGCCGCCCGTGCCGCCCAGCAGGAATACCTCAAATGCGGGATCACAGGGCTGCATTCCTGTGAATCCCTGGCTGAATGGAAGATCCTGGGCAAACTCGATGGTGCAGGACAGCTTCATCTAAGGGTGCATCACCTCATGCAGGCCCACGACCTGGAACAGGCCGATGAGTTGTCCCTTAAATGGCTTTCAGGCACCCCGCATCTGTGGAACGGGCATTTAAAGCTCTTTGCCGACGGCTCCCTGGGTGCCGGTACAGCGCTTATGCACGATCCTTACGCCGATGAACCCGGTAACAGCGGCATGCACTGCCTATCTCCCGATGAACTTAAACACTATGTATGCCAGGCTTACAAACGTGGATTCAGTGTGGCCATTCACGCCATTGGAGACAAGGCTGGCACCCATGCCCTGGATGCCATTGCCCATGGCAGAACTCAATACCCCGGGGCATGGCGTGACCAGGTGGAACATATCCAGTTGTTTGCACAGCCTGATCTGGACCGATACCTTGATCTGGGCATAACCGGGTCGGTCCAGCCGGTGTTTGTCCCCTCGGACTGGCAGCTGGCCCAGCGCCGCTGGGGCCAGGAACGATGCACCCGGGCCTATGCCTGGCAAACCCTGCTGAACAAGGGTATTCCTCTGCAGTTCGGCACCGACGCCCCCATTGAACCCATCAATCCGCTTCTGGGCCTCCAGGCAGCGGCATTGCGCAAGACCCCGGCAGGACAGCCCCAGGGGGGATGGACCCCTGGCCAGTGTCTGACCCTTGAACAATGTCTGACCGGGTATACCCGACAGGCGGCCTGGACCGCCGGCAAAGAAGACCAGCTTGGTATGCTCAAGCCCGGATTCCTGGCGGACATCACCGTGTTTGAAAAGGATTTGACGGCGGTTCCCGCCGAAGAATGGCATCGGATCGGCGTTGAAATGACCATTATTGACGGTAATATTGTGTATGGCGGGTAAGAGCGCGCAAAAAAAGGATAAACCCTGGTGAATGAAAATAAACCCATTCTGACAGTAGACAGCCTTCAAACCCATTTTTATACCCAGGAAGGAATTGCAAAGGCCGTGGACGATGTCTCTTTTTGCGTCAGTCCCGGTGAAACCCTTGGGATTGTCGGGGAATCGGGCAGTGGGAAAAGCGTTTCCGTGCTTTCTGTCATGGGACTGATTAACGACCCTCCTGGGCGTATTGTGGGCGGGCGAATTGAGTTTGAGGGCATCAATCTGCTGGATTTGTCTGAAAAACAGATGCGCCATATCCGGGGACAAAAGATTTCCATGATTTTCCAGGAGCCCATGACCTCCTTGAATCCTGTGTACACCATTGGTAACCAGATTGCCGAGATGTTCATGACCCATGGTAATGAAAACAGGAAAACCAGCTTTGATATGGCCGTGGACATGCTCAAACGGGTCAAAATTCCGTCTCCTGAAAAACGGGCCGGGGAATATCCCCATCAGCTTTCCGGTGGGATGCGCCAGCGGGCCATGATTGCCATGGCCCTGGCCTGCAACCCGGAAATTCTCATAGCGGATGAGCCAACCACTGCCCTGGATGTCACCATCCAGGCCCAGATTCTGGATCTGATCCAGGAGCTGAAATACAGCAATCAGACCGCTGTGCTCATGATCACCCATGATCTGGGGGTCATTGCCCAGATTGCCCGGCGTGTGGTGGTGATGTATGCTGGCAAGGTGGTGGAACAGGCCCCGGTCAAAGAGTTGTTTGAAGATCCAAAACACCCTTATACCATGGGCCTTTTGCAGTCCGTTCCCATTCTGGGCCGCCGGGCGAAATCAGGCCGCCAGCGTTTGACGGAGATCCAGGGGGTGGTACCAAGCCTGTACGATCTGCCCTGCGGCTGTCATTTTGCCCCGCGCTGCAATCAACGCATGCCAGAATGTGAAAAAACCATGCCGCAGCTTGTGCCCCTGGGCCATGACCGCAGCATCAGATGCCATCTGTACGAAAGGACGAATTAATTGGAACCTTTGCTTCGTGTAGAAAATCTTGAAGTTCACTTTCCTGTCAAAAAGGGATTGTTTGGCCGCACCACTGGGTATGTCCATGCCGTGGACGACGTATCCTTGACCCTTGAAAGGGGTGAAACCCTGGGAATTGTGGGAGAGAGCGGGTGTGGTAAAACCACTACGGGCATGGCCATTATGAACCTTGAAAAGCCTACCTCCGGCAAGGTGTATTTTGAGGGCAATGACGTTGACCTGATGACGGCCAGGGAAAGAAAAGCGTTGACCTGTAATATGCAGGTCATTTTCCAGGACCCCTACTCATCTTTGAATCCGCGCATGACCCTGAACCGGATTCTGGGGGATCCCATGCGGATTCATCGCCTTTATCCGGAAAGAGAAATCCGGGAGCGTGTGGCCTTTCTCCTTGAAAAAGTGGGACTGTCCCCGGACCATGGCCGCAGGTTTGCCCATGAGTTTTCCGGCGGACAGCGCCAGAGAATCGGGATTGCAAGGGCCTTGTCCCTGAGCCCCAAACTTGTGATCGGTGATGAACCGGTGTCAGCCCTTGATGTGTCCATCCAGGCCCAGATCATCAACCTTCTCATGGATCTTCAAGCTGAATTTCATCTGTCCTATATCATTATTTCCCACGATCTGGCCGTGGTTGAGTATATCTGTGACCGGATCATGGTCATGTATGTCGGCCAGGTGACTGAATTCACAACCTATGACCGGTTGTATGAAACCCCGAAGCATCCCTATACCCAGGCCCTGCTGTCTGCCGTGCCCAAACCGGTACCCGGCGTGGATTCAAACCGGATCATTCTCCAGGGCGATGTGCCAAGCCCCATTACCCCGCCACGGGGGTGCCGGTTTCACCCCCGGTGTCCCAGGGTCATGGATGTCTGCCGGACAAAATTCCCCAAGCTTGTGGAGGTATTCCCCGAACATAAGGTTGCCTGCCATCTGTATGCTTAGCCTATATTCGTAAGGCAGAAATTAGCGGGGATGAAAAGAGATTTACACCCTTGGTGAAAACCAGGTTAACTTCACCAACTGCAAGGGTCGATCAACCACCGGCGCATGGACCCGGCAATTTGATTTGCGGCGGTCAGCTGGCAGGTATTGACTGCGTCAAGATGCACCAATGACAGCGAAGATGTCGATGCTGAACCCGGGATACCTCCCTTAAAAAGGGGGTATCCTGATCCGGGTGATCCACGGTTATTTCAGTCAAGGGGTTCTGATCTCAAGGGGTCTGATCGACCATGGTTTTCATCAGAAACCGCCCTGCCATCCATTTGATCTGTTATAAAAGCCTTTCCAGCCAGGCACACTTTTTAGTTCACTGTTTTAAAACACATTGAAATTCACCATCACAGATGACGCCGAGAAAAATGCATATTCGTGTGATGGTTTTTAATTCACGTTTCGTGATATCTTTATCCGATTGCGCGATTTTATAAGCGAGTTGAACCGCATTTACAGCTTCGGGACGATTTATCAAGGGCGTAATTTCTATAAATGCATCGGCAAGCGCATCTTCAGGATTTTTTATAAAATGGTTGCACCATTTTCGATACTCTTTAATCAGCTTTCCATGATTTTTTTCTTCAAAGTATTCTGTGTCCTTTATAAATCTTTCTGTCTCTGCGACTTCGCTTTCGGTAATGGCTCCATCCGACGCTGAGATCCATGCGGCCAATACCATTGAACTACGGCCGATATCCTCATCTATTAACAACTCCTCGAGTTTGTCCATGCCCTTTTCTAAATAGTTTTTAGTTTGGTTCAGCATCTTTTCAACAATTTCAATCATTTTAACCTCCTATATTCGGCTGGGTGGAGTTGGTATGACTTCCTTTTTCAGTGTCCGCATCAGGTTTCGGTTCTATGGTATCATCTGCCGGTATTTTTTGAATTTGGGTGGCCGGCAACACCGGAACCTGTGTCTGGGCACGACCGGATTTTCGACGCAATTCCTGCTCTAATTTTGCCGCTGCTTCCTCAAGACTCGGCGCCATCACAACCACATCTTCCAAGGACATGATTAACCGCTTTATCTGGGGTATTTTCAGTGGCCCTTCCTCTTGGAGATAGACCGGTTGGATATAGAGCGGTGCACCGCCCCCCGTCGGTTCAATTATCATTTTTCCCAATACCAACTCAGAGCCTTTCTGGTCCCACAGCGAGAACTGCTCTGAAATCACCACATCCTGGTTCACCAGAGAATGAACCTGTGCCGGCCCATACACCTGCTGATTGCGTGGAAAACGGTAAGCATATATTTTTCCGTAATTTTCAAGGTCGCTTCTGGCAACCATTAATGCCCGCAGGTTATCCCGGCCAAATGGGGATATGGGTAGAAACAATAGAAATTCATCTTTACCTTGCTCTAATAAGTCCAAAGTCAAGTAATAGGGGTCAGCTGGGAAAAATTCTTTGCCCATGGCTATCTTGGAAAACATCCAGAGATCCTCCTGTCTGAAGAAACGCTCCGGGTCCGCTTGATGGTAGGTTGCATAAATGGACATTTGAATGGTAAAGATGTCCCGGGGATAACGAATATGTTGTTTCAAAGATGCCGGCATCTCTGACAATGGCTTGAACATTCCAGGATACATTCTGCGGTATGCGGTGATGATGGGATCGCTGGAGTCGGCTTCATAATATGAGACGTTTCCATTATAAGCATCCACCACTACTTTTACCGCATTGCGAATGTAGTTGAATCCTTCTGCTTTGTATGGCAGTGCTATGGGGTAATTGGATGCCGTCGTATAGGCATCCTGTATCCAGAAGAGGCCCTTTGGCGTGACCACGATATAGGGATCCTGGTCCAGTTTAAGAAATGGCGTAATGTGCAGAATTCGTTCTGTAATATTTCGCCGGAACAGTATTCTGCTCTGGTTGTTGGTTTTGGTGGTAAAAAAAATGTCTCGATCATTGAAATAGTTTGCCAGTAAAAATTTACGCCAGAGTGAGTTGACCGCGACCCCGCCCTTTCCACTGTAGTGGACGATGTTCTGACTTTCTCCTATTTCTCCGACAGCGTTTGGAACGATTGCGTAGGGCTTGTCCTCCAGTCCGTAGTAAATTTTCGTTTGATCGCTGGATAATCCGAACTCGGATTTAGGGGGAATGTCTTTGATGAACCAGGTCATGAATTCATCACCCGCCTGGGCCGCCGGAATCATTGCCACCCCCTGACCGTGGGTGTACTGAAGATGAATGTTAATCCAGTTTTGAGCGACTTCGGGTAGTTTTGAATTGTTTATTTCCCTTGCTCCGAGATAGACCTGCCGATATTCGTCTTCGATTAAATAGCGGTCGACATCAATGCTTGGAAATGAATAATAGGTCCGTATGCCTTGAAGTTCCTCAAAGACCCCCCTGAGGACATCCTTGTCCCAGACGGGAATATTACGTAAACGGCGCAAGATATTCGGATCATCGGCGTCGAAGACCAGATCCGAATTCATTTCAAAATCCCTGGATTCGACTTTGTCAAGTCCATATGCTGCAAGCGTAGATTTTACACTTGCCTCAATATAGTCACGATCCCGGGCTATCTGGTTTGGCGCCACAATGTATTTTCGAATGACATCCTCAAATTTTTCAACATTTTTTCCGAGCAGTGCAATAACAAAAATCGAGAAAAAGATAATCGGCAGTTTCCATCCCACCATTTTGTTGAGTCTGAGTACCAGGAAAATACCCGTTAGCGCCAGGGAAATCATTGTAAGCCATATAAAGGGAAGCATGACATTCATCTCTACATAGCCGGGCCCTTTGAAAATAGGAAGGTTGACGGTCTCGTACAAAAGGTCATAACGCTCCAACATAAATCCCCAGCACAGGACCGCAAAAAGCAATATCACCAGAATACTGGTGTGCCAATGTGCTTTTTTGGGGGGCTTGCGGTATTCAATGGGCGTTGAAACGTCCTTGTACCAGTAAATGAACAGGACGCCTGCGAGCATCAGTGTGATGACGGTAAGAATTTCTTTCTGGAGCAAATGATAGATCGGGAGGGAAAAAAGGTAAAAACTGATGTCCTTGCCGAACAGAGGATCGACAACATCACTATTACTGCCAAAGAGAAACAGCAGTGAATTTTCCCAATCTCTGAAAATCGGTATGGCAATTATCAAGGCCATCACAAAGGAAAGAATAAGGTACATGTTTCGCAATGTGTGGTTGACATATTTCAACCAGGTTTTTTCTTTAAAAACAGGCTCTTCATCTGTAAACCCGACAATTCGGGACGCAATCCTGAAGTTGACATAAAAGATTGTGAAAAATATGCTCGTGAAAAATATCAGTACAAGGTATGGATAGAGTATCCTTAGAATATAATATGACGTCATCCCTTGGGTTTGAAACCACCACAGGTCAACAAAAAAATCCACGAATATAAATTTTACAACAGCAATCAGGATACCGATTATCAAAAACGAGCCGATGATGAAGGTTGTCCACTTTTTTATATTAGTCATTTTTTTAAGTTCTTTTTTAAATTATATGGGTAAGTTATTTCGGAGTCATTCCTAAAGTCATACGCCCTGTGTCAGTTATGTAAAAACATGCTCAGGTTAACGACCCTGCTGTTCAATGGCCTGAAATCTGTTCAGTCAGGTTTTATCCTTATCCTTTGCCACTGGGTGATTATCATCAAAAAATATGCGGTTTAACTTTGTGATTTTTTTAGGGGATGATTCCAATACCAGGAAATAACCGATACTCATGGCAAATATCACACCTGCCATTGCCCAGACATAGTCTGAACTGACTTTGGTGAAATCAAGAATGATGATTTTCCGGGCAATGGCCATCAGTGCGGTTGCCATAACAATTTGCACATGGATGACGTCTTCTTTCAGATAAATAGTAATATTAACAAATATTTCAATGGCGATCAGAACTGCCATAAAAGCCCCGAAAGTGGCAAGTATGTCACTGATTGTCAATAGAAACATAGGCGGTGTCATCAGTTCTTTATAGAGGACCCAGCATACATCAACCACTCCCCAGATGATCACCGTGGTCATGATTACGGCCAGAATCCTTACGGCAAATTTGATGACGGATTGAAGTTTTTGTATTAGGGGTTCATCAAGGTTGTCACATTCATTCATTTTTTATTCCTGTAATCTTTACTCTGAGTCATGGCTTCCAAAAAAATCAAACCCTCGCCGTTGCTTTTATGGCGTTTTATACAAGTTGTTTTAAATTTCAACTTTTATTTCTGCCATTTTAATTATCGGAAGCTGATGTTTTCCTTTATCCTTGATGGTGTCAATCAATTTTTGAGAAGCGCTTCGATAAAAAAGAGATACGTTGATTTGCCCCCCCTTTAAATTTTTTGATGGTAATTCAAGGGTTTCAATCAATGATTTTTTAGGCGGTATTCTTCTGTCTTTCAGTATCTCACGGGCTTTGGCAATATTATGAACAGGATTTCCTTTGCCATCACCGAAAATTGTATTAAAAATTATCGTATCTTCCGGTAAATATTGGTTTTCATCCTTTAGGCCAGAAACAAATACCCTTTCACCATATTTATCCTTTACCACGATCTCAAGCCACATCTGGCGGATATCGGTAAGACCCGTGGGCAAATAATGGCCCGCACCAATATTTTTAACCTCTATGACCAATTTGTGTTGATCCAGTTGTTTTTTATCAATATCTAGGGTTGCTGAATGTTGCAGCCGTGATATTGCCATTTGGGCTTTTTCCATATCTCCATTCAATTTCGGCAGGTAGGCATTGGCTCCAACAAAATAATGTGTAAAAATATGTTCTCTTTCCGGACCATCATCCGATGCCACTCCTGGATTTTTGGGTCTTTCGGTACTGCCTGTTGCTGGGACATCAGGCCGTTGATACATATGACATCCCTGGCAAGTCGTGCGCTCGTTCAAATCACTGGAGTTATAAGGGCCATTTTTCCATTCTGTGTAGGTTGTTTCCAGATCGGTTCCGAATACCACATGCTTTACATCATGGCATGTGCCGCAAATTTCAGAATTGGTGTGAAATTCCGAATAGGCAACCCCATGATAATCGGATTCGGAATCCTTAAATGGCCCTCGTTTGACGCCAGGGTTATCCTCCCCGTTTCCAGGTTCAATCTGAAGGCCATTATTGTAGATTTTGTGGGCTGTTGTGGCGGAATGGCAATAATCACATTGAATACCCATCTGGGCAAGTTCTGGAATTTTGCTCCTGTCGTCTGAGGCTTTGGTTGGATATCCGGTGATAACGCCAACAGGGGTATGACATTTCACACACGCTTCCGCTTCCTTAATTTCATCCGGATGTTTCAAGTCTTTGCGGAAATAATCAGAGACACCTTTATATATTGAATCTTTATGTGAAAGATGATGCAGTGAATTTTCCCACTGCATGTAAATATCCGAGTGGCAACCACCACAAGTTTCCGCGTCTATAAATTGATCAATTTGATAAATTGATGTTATGTTTTTTTGCTCATTTTTTTTTTTAAATGGTAGCTCTTCACCAGAAGTCAATTGTTCCTCAACAAAAGCCCAGTTGACAAGATTATCCAGAACAGATTTTACGAATTCTTTCCGTCTGTTCTTGTAATCCAGGTAATAGGCATGTTCCCAGACATCCACAACAAGTATTGGTCTTATTCCATGGGCCACTGGCGTGTCTGCATTGGCTGTAGTGAGGATAGTCAGCCTGTCATTTTCTTTCACCAGCCAGACCCAGCCACTGCCGAACTGGGAGGCTGCTGCGGACACAAATTGTTGCTTAAAAGTCCCTACATTGCCGAAGGAGTGGTTGATCCTATCAAGAAGTTTTCCTTCAGGGATGTTTCCACCGTCAGGTTTGAGGCATTTCCAGTAAAAATCATGGTTCCAGGCCTGGGCCAATGCATTGAATAAAGGCTTATAGTTTTCTTTCCCGTTTATTTCATGCAGCAGCGTAACCGGAGAGGTCATGGTGAGACCTGTTTCTTTCAAAAGCTGATTGGTCGTTGCCACATACCCTGCATGGTGTTTATGGTAATGAAGGTCCATGGCTGTTTTTGAAATAATGGGCTCAAACGCATCCAAGGCATAGGGCAGTTTCTTTAGTGAATACTGAGGGTCGTCTTTCCCGCCGCAGTGGGTCAAAATAAGTCCTGCCAGAATCACCATTATCAATAATGCGCCTTTGTTCATCTTTTTTTTTACATGATTATTCATTGGCAAAATAGTAACTCCCTTTCGAGCTTGCAACTCACTATTGTATAGGGTGTCGGAAACAGTCGTTTTGCTTTCCGTGTCAATTCCGCTTCCTGCATAGCCGCCTCTATGGAAATCATTAGACGTTTCAATTGAGGAATTTTATAGAGAACTTCCTCTTGCTGATAAACAGGCTGGATTGAGCCTATCGCCGCTCCAGT
Source organism: uncultured Desulfobacterium sp. (assembly GCA_963675615.2). GTDB lineage: Bacteria > Desulfobacterota > Desulfobacteria > Desulfobacterales > Desulfobacteraceae > Desulforapulum. Next base: position 172,626 of record CAXXTD010000004.1, on the reverse strand, counting down.
GGATTCAATAATCATTTTACCCAATCTCTACCTCGGAATCTTCCTGATCCATGCTGTGGTGCGAAATATTAGCCCATAAAGATTCTTATGGCAAGCATTATTGTACGGCGTAGGGCCCAATGGTATTTGTTAACGATCGAAAACATCCTGATCGCCCTTTCTGAATGCCAAAGCTTCGTCTGCCGTTAATTTTCCACCGGCATCATCAACGGGTTTGTTTGTTTTCAGCAAAAGCTTTTTGGGGCTCAAGGAAAGACTTTTTCAAAAATGCTTCACAACCGGCTGAAATGATCTTGAACCCCAATGAAGGCTGTCTGAAAATCTGTTTTCATACAGCCGTCCTTATTTGCTGTAGTACTGTGCATCTCCAAGCGCCTGTAGGATAAGGTCCTTCATTGTGGTGGCCAAACTGCCACCGTCAATGGGGTTGTCTTGAAGATCTGTGGCCAGATTATGATGTTGGGTTGTGGCCTTGAAGGGGATGACCAGTTTGCCAAAATCATTGATCAAACCAATATCACTCCAGCTTGCCACAATTATGTTACGATGGTCCTGGGGGGTGGCCAAATTCGTACCCAGGCTATAATCTTTGACAGGATTCTGCACCCCAAGTCGAGTCAGAAGGGTCGAGCAGACATCCATATGGCTGGTACGCTGAGTTATGGTTTTCGCTTGGCTTTTCGGCATCCATACAATCATGGGCACACGCACCTGCCAGTCGGTAAAGGCCGAGTTATGGCCCCAGCGGCCACGCTCCATGAATTCTTCGCCATGGTCTCCGGTAATTATTATCACAGTCGTTTCAAGGTCACCAGACTTCTGGAGACAATCCACCACCCGCTGCAACTGGATATCAATGCCATGGGCCGAATTTTCGTAACGGGCCTTCATGCCTTTAATTTGTGGGGCAAGTTCTTCCCTTGATAAACCGATATAATCAAGTTTTTCAAGGTAATCATGGCGAACAACGGCATAATCCGGGAAAGAATAACGGGCATGGGTCGCCTCGTAAAAGAGAAAGCCAAAAAAGGGTTTGGATCGGTCCCTGTTTTTGATATCGTTGACAAGGTCGGTTGTATTGATCTCATCGCGCCGCCATGGTTCCCCCTTATTGTATTCAATCAATTTATTGCGGGGGATTTGCCTGAAAACGGTTTGGTAAAATTCCGGATAGGTAAAACTGGCGCTGGTATAGACAAAATACTGGTAATCATAGCTGTTGAGAGCATCAAACAACACCGGCCCTTTGTTGTTGCGCAAAAACATATCCCAGTAATTGCCGTGAATTCCGTAAAAAAGGGCGAACATGCCCTGTCGGGTACCATTGCCCCCAGAATAATGTTCGGTGAAATTCCAGGCTTTCTCGGCAAAGGCAGACATGTTAGGCATGATTTTCGGGGTCAACAGGTCCCAGCGCATTGATTCGGAAACAAGCATGACAATGTTGAGTGGGTTGTCGACTTTGGCATAGATGAGCGGGTGTTTGGGGTAGAGCAGCTTGTTTTTTGTCTGGTCTATTTTAATTCGGGAAGATTTTTTCACCTCCACCCCCAGCCGCTTCAAAAAGGTGTTCATACTCAGGGGCTGGTAGAGGGGCATGGCATCCCCCCGTGTCAGAACGGGGCCGTAGAGAGCAGCGTTGCTGTAGCCATAAATACCGCGCTCGACCCCGGTGGCCAGCATGAACAATATGATAATCGTGGCAACGGGGAGATGGCCGTTGGGTATGCGGGCCGCCAGGAACAGGCCGGTCAGGTGAACAGCGACCAGCACAGAGGCATAGCCAAGAACGATCAGGCTGCTGGATTGATCTGCCCCCAAAGATTCGATCCCGCCTGGTGTCGTTAGTAAATTCCAGACAAAACCGTTCAGATGAAATGCATAGAGGTCGTATAGCCTACTATCGAAAAATACAAAGGCATGCCCGAAAACGGCCAACGTCAAGGCAGAGGCCAATGCTGCCACCCGCCAGCGACGCAACAGCCAATAACTGATCATGGCAGGAGCCTGATACATCGCCGCATAGGTCAGCAAGAGCAGAATCGTATGGACCTGATCGCACAGGGTGTCGCTGGGGATGCCGCGCAGAAAATGGGTGCAGAGAAATATGCTAAAGAGCCATGTGCATAAAAAATAGAGCGTCATATTGATATGTTTCACGATTGTAGATGGCAGTGCTATCAAATCTGGTCCTTGATCATCATGTTTTTAACTGTTTACAGCGGACCCCCCCCGGATAAATTTTTCATTGGTCAAGGCCTAAATCCGCAACCTGTTTTGGTGCACCGGTGACAACCGAGACGGCATAGCCGGTGCTGAGGGTTTTGCTGTGGATCGTGACAGGCGCTTTGACCCCCCTGAACAGTACGGTGTCGCCAATGACCTCAACATGGTGAAGACTCTGGTTGAATCCCTTTTTGATCAGCTTCAGGAACGCCTCCTTGATCGTCCAGTGGGTGAAGATTTCCCTGGGCGTTGTTCCCATGGCCTTGATTTCCCTCCGGGTAAAGGCCAGCCGCATGAATTCCGGGTCCGGGGTCTTGCCGATGTGTTCAATGTCAACCCCCATGTCCAGGTCTGGCCGGGTGGTCAGGGCGGTCCCTGCATAGTCACCCGAATGGGAGATGGATATACTGAACCCGGGATACCCCCTTAAAAAGGGGGCCCCCTGATCCTGGTGATCGACGGTTATTTGTGTCAAGGCGGTTGGGGTGTCAAGGCTTCTGGTCACCATGGTCTTTACCAGAAACCGTCCTGCCATCCATTCGATCTGCTTCTTAAGGCTTTTAAACCGGTTGAGCGTGTCAAGCTCTGCCGTGGAAACAAAGGCGATGCGGAAAGCCCCATGGTTGAACAACCGGTTTCTTTCTGTGTGAAAATCTGTGAAGTTCTCTGCCTTCAGGCACTCTTCGATAAAAGACGAGATGGTCATGCAGCAGACCCTGACGTCTGGCGCTGCTTCAAAGCAGTAAATTGCCGGGGAGGGTGGCGGTGCGTCCACGTTTTTCTCCACGTTGGTCTCCTGTGTCAGGCAGAAACGGCTGTTTCAAAGATTATTCTGTGGTCGATCCTGTCTTCTTGGGCAAGCCTGCTGAGTCTCACCATCTGAAAGTCCACCACCTCTACCACGAGATTGCCCTTTTTGTCAACAAGCTGCAGCTGGTAGGTGTTGGTCTCCTGGTCCGAGCGGCTTTTTGTGGTGACACAGAAATAGGGTCTATCCTTTTCAACGGTTCCATGGACCGTCATGCGGCCGATGGCATAGGGCAGCACCGTCTGGGACGAGGTAAAGAACTCCAGGAGTCCGCCCGTCTGGAACATGGCATCGATGAGAACCACCGGGATGATCAGTTTTGGCTCGATAATGCCCTTGAAAAACGGTCGAACACTTGAATCGTTGACCGTGGTGACAAGGGTGGTGCCGTCGAAGGAATTTACATCCACAATGGTGTTGAACAGGCCGTCCATGAACAGCCGCCTGGGGTGGTATACAATCTCTTCAAGGCCACCGTCAAAACGTACCGGGCAAAATACGGGCAGGTCGACCCGCTTTTTTTCCAGCGGGGCGTCCAGGAACTTGAGGGTCCCCTCGTAGTGGCGGGTGGGCTCACCCATGGCCACCCCCTTGGGATTTTTAAACTGGGAGGTGATGGTGCAGTCAAACCGGTTGTCCCCGGCTGCGGCGGCGGTGATGAGCAGCTCCTTGGGGCGTCGTTTGAGGATTTTGATGCCGTAGGGGATTTTGAAATTGCTCAACTCGGGAAACTTTTTTGATCCCTGGCCGTCGTCGGGAGCAAGGGCTGCTGCCGCTTCCACCAGGGTTTCAATGCCCGTGGCGCCCAGGAAAACAGGGACATCGCCCATGGCATGATCCAGGAGAAAAAGATCCCGGTCAAGGTCCAGGGTCCGGGTAAAGGCAAGGCCTGTCTCGTCCCTTGATACCATGTCGTCGAGGAAGGGGCGGTCCGGATTCAGGGGGTCACCCAGCAGGCCGTCCCGGTCAAAGCCGTAGTCAAGGCCTGAGATTACCACCTCGGTGTCTGTGGTGTCGTGCAGATCTGACATGAAAAATTCGATTCCCCGGTCCAGGGGCAGAAACTCGAGCCCCCGCTGTTCAAGCACCTTCATGACCGTTGGATGGGTTGCCATGCCGGCCCCGGACCAGGCTGTCCAGGAATAGACCTTGAACCGTCGTTCCGGGTGAAGCTGCTGCTGTTCCAGGGTCAACTTGGTGATGAAATCGTTGGCCGCAGTATAGTCTGCCTGTCCCTCGTTGCCGAATTTTGCCGTGACCGATGAAAAGGCGCAGAAGAATCGATATTCTCTGTCTGCCATGGCCTTTAAAAGGTTTACCATGCCCTTGACCTTGACGTCCATGATCCGTCCAAAATCCCGGGCCGTCTTTTTGGGAATAAACTGGCTCATCTCAACCCCTGCGGCGTGGATGACCCCGTCAATGGTATCATGGGCAGCGACGGCCTGCTGAACACCGTCAAGGTCCGTCACATCCACGGCATGGTAGGTCACCTTGACCCCAAGGGATTCAAGATGGGCAAGGTTGGCTGCCGCCTCCCTTATCTTAACGATCCGGTCAACCCGCTGGCGGATCTCAACGGGACGTGCCTTGGGCATCTGTGCTTTTACCTGGGCCATGATCTCTGCGTTGCCGAGGTTTGGGTCCTTGAGCGATGGATCCAGGGCACCAATGTCGCTGCTGCCGAGGATGACAAGGTCGGTGCCATGGTCCGCGACCACCTGTTTCATGATTTCATAGGTAATTCCCCTGGCGCCGCCTGTGACCAGAAGGGTGGCTCCGTTGGGGATGATGCTGGCGCCTCGGCCGGCCGCCTGCTGCTCAAGGGTCAGGACATGGCGCTGTTTGCCCTGGAACCCTACTTCGCACCGGGTGTCCGGGCTGCAAAGCTCGCCCATGAAAAGGGCAATGGTTGGTTCAACCGCTGATGCATGGGGATCTGCCGTAAAATCGACAAACTTGACCCGGGTGTGGGCCATCTCCTTGGCAACGGTTTTCAACAGGCCCGAAATTCCGGCAGAAGCCGGGTGGATGGGGCCGCAGTCTTGATGATAGGAAAAGACGGCCGAGTCAAATCCCATGCTTGCAATCAGGGTACCTTCACGGTCAAGGGAGTCAAACAGCGCCTTGATGATGACAAACAGGGATTTAACGGCCCGGCTGGTCTCAAGGTCGTCAACAACGGGGTGGCCATCCCCTTTGTTAAAGTAGTCGTCAAGGTGGGCAAGGTGGATTATTCCATGGACGGGGCCATGGGTTTTCACTAACCCCTCGGCAGCCTGGTGGACCGGTTCCAGGTCCGCCAGGTCAACCTGGATGTCGGCCGTATCTCTGTCTCCCATGGTGATTACCCGGCCGTTTTTTGCGGCCACGGCCTTGATCACGCTGTCGGCAAACCCATGGCTGTCAAGGGTGACAACAATGGTTTTTCCTTCAAACGGGTTGGCCCCAGCCGCAGGTCTTGGGGTTTTGAGGGTGCGGACCACAAGGCGTTTCACGGGCGCAAGGGGATCATTTTTGCCTGAAGAGATCTCTGTCTCAAGAACAGATGCAGCAGCGGGCTGCCTTGCCCCAGGGGCAGTTTCCTTTGACGGCGCTTTTTCTGCCGCATTCGTGCTCAACCGCCGGGCCATGTGGTCGGCAAGCTTTGCAATGGTGTTGAGATCCCTGAGCTTTACATCCTCAGGCACATCGAGTCCAAAATGGCTTGCGGCCTTGGCAAAGATCTCCACCTGCTTGACCGTGTCAATGCCCAGATCCGCCTCAAGGTCGAGATCTGCTTCAAGCATGTCCGTTGAGTAACCGGTCTGTTCGGCAATGATTTTCTTTACTGTTTCAACGGTCTCGGTTGCCGGGTTTCCGGCCTGGGGGGCGGATGGAGACGCTGTCTCCTCTTTGTCAGACGGTTTGCCGCTGCCCTCGGGCGGGGTGTCGTCGGGTCCTGCCATCCCATCAAGGAAGGCGACAAGCTTGGCAATGGTGTTGAGTTCCCTGAGCTTTAAATCCTCGGGCACGCTGAGTCCAAAATGGCTTGCAGCCTTGGCAAAGATCTCCACCTGCTTGACCGTGTCAATGCCCAGATCCGCCTCAAGGTCGAGATCCGGTTCGAGCATGTCCGTGGTATAGCCGGTCTGCTCGGCAATGATATTTTTTACGGTCTCAAGGGTTTTCTGTGACCGGGGTTCGTTCGGGGGTGCATCCGCTGACGCTTCTTCCCGGTCATCTGAAGGTCCGTTGCCGACTTGATCCGGGTTGTTGTCAGGCCCTGCCATCTCATCCAGAAAGGCGACAAGTTTGGCAATGGTGTTGAGCTCCCTGAGTTTTAAATCCTCGGGCACACTGAGCCCAAAGTGGCTTGCGGCCTTGGCAAAGATCTCCACCTGCTTGACCGTGTCGATGCCCAGATCGGCCTCAAGGTCGAGGTCGGACTCGAGCATGTCCGTGGTGTAGCCGGTCTGCTCGGCAATGATCTGTTTGACTGTTTCCAGGGTTTTTCCGGCAGACGGTGCTGCCGGGGCTGGCTGGGCTGTTTTTACAGGTTCCACCGGGAGCCTTTTTTCCTTTGTGGGGTGCTGATCTGCCAGTTGAGGCGCCTTGATCCCGGCACTGTTCTGGACAGGCATGTCTGCTTCCGCCAGGACCGTTTTGCCTCCATCAAGATCGGTCCCTGCATCGCCGTGGACCAGGCAGAGGGTGTTGTCGATGATCTTGAGTTCAGTTTTCTTTGATTCGCCGATCCGCTCCAGCCAGGCCGAGTAGGCCGGGTTGTTGGTAAAGGTATTCTCCTGGATACGCCGGACAAAGACAAAGGCAAAATGGGAGCCGAACCCTGCAGCCAAATGAAGGCCGAATTCAGCGTCAATGGCATTCCCTCGGCTGAAGTTGAGCTCCTTGAAGTGGTCAGGAACGTTTCTCAGGTTGGCAATGGGCGGGGCCTTTCTCTTTTGAAGGGCCTTGACCAGGACCACATCCTCCACGGCGGCCCCAAGGGTGTGTCCGGTGAAGCCCTTTGTGTTGGAGATGCAGATCTTTTTTGCATGCGCTTTAAAGGTGGTCCGCAGGGCCGTCACCTCGGCATCGGCACTGCCGCCCCGGGCCGGGGTGTAGGTTTCGTGGGACATGAACAGCAGCTTGTCTGCATATTCTTCGGCCTTGAGGTGGTGGCGCTGTTCAACCATGTGGATGAACCGCTCCATCTCACTGGCCATGTGGGGCACATCAATGTTAAAGGTGTGAAAGGCGCTGTTGGCCATGTGGGTGCCGAGGATTTCCGCCTGGCCGTTCATTCCCCTTGCCTTGACCGTTGATTCTCTTTCCACGAGGATGCCGACGGCCCCGCTGCCGAGGATGGTGCCGTTGCGGTCCGTGTCAAAGGGTTTGGCCGCCTCGGAGACCCGTTTTTTAACCGTTGCAGCCCCAAGGGCGAGGAATCCTGATCCCACCCACTGGTTCTGGGCCTTTGAGGTGGCGTTTTCTCCACCCACCACCAGGACCCGCTTGCACCGGCCGACCCGGATCCAGTCTTCGGCAATGCCCATGGCCTGGGTGGTTGAGGCGCAGGCGCTGGACACCAGGGTGTTGGGCCCCTTGGCCCGGATGATCTGGGCCAGATGGGCTGCCCCCAGGGGACAGTGGTTGGCCAGGAAGTTCCGGTCAAAGGTGTAGGCCCCAAGATCGGTCCGTTTGTTTGACTTGATCTTGAAAAACCAGTCGGTGAGTCGCTCCTTGACCGCGATCTCCTTGATCTCCTGCATCAGGTAGTAGTAGATGTTTTCAAACGCCTCATAGGGCTTGAGGTAGAGCTTCTCGTAGAGGTATTTTTCCATCTCGTTGATCAGGGTCTCGGAGTTGGGAAACAGCGAGGTGATGATGATGCCGGTATCCTCCTGCATCTCCCTGGGCAGGGCAAACCCGTCCGGGATCATCCGGGTTCCGGTGGAGGCCTTTTTATACTGCATCACCAGGGGAATTCCCGCATCCTTGAGGGCCTCAATGCCTGCGGCCACGGCAAGGGACATGCTCACATCGTACTGGGCCTTGATGCCGTACTCGTCGGTGAGGTCAAAGTAGCCCAGCTGGCCGGCCAGGTGGATCACATCCTCGGTGCGGGTGATCTCCATGAACCTTGCATTGCCGTCGGGCTGCTTGAACAGCCGGGTGATGTTCTTGTCCGTGATCCGCTCCTGGTCTTCCAGGTCAAGGGGCTCGATGAAGTTGGTTCCGGCAAGGATCTGATCAAAGTTGTCCTTGGCAAAGACCCGTTTGCCCTTGCCCGGAAGGCCCACGGACACCCCTGAGATCACAATGGGTTCGGTGATGAAGTTGAACCGTCTGACCGCATCCGTGGCCGCTTCCTGCTGGCGTCGAAGGTATTCGTCATGGAAGAGTTTGTCGGCAAGGGTCTTGTTTTCCAGCTTAAAGGTTTCAAAATCAAGGTCCATGGCAATCTGATCGGATCCATTCCGGGGTGCATGGACCATCCCGGCGGGGTTCTCCCCGGCCGCAGGGGTCTGGGGGCTGTCTGACGGGGTCTGTTCCGGCTGATCCTTGGGCTGGGGTGCCATGGGGCGTCTGGTGAAGATGCTGTTGATGGATTTAAGGTAGCTTTTGCATTCTTTAAAGCTTTCAATCTCTCCCTTTCTGGCGTCAACGGTGACGGCTGTCTTGTAATCGACAATGTTGATGTTTTTCAGCAGATTGACCAGTAGCCGGGACGGTCCGATTTCAATAAAGTGGGTCTTGCCTGCTGCATAGACCTCCTCGATGGAACCGATGAATTCAACGGGGCTTGTTATCTGGCGGGCCAGAAGGTCCTTGACCTGTTTCCGGTTTTCAGGGTAGGGCTTGGCCGTAACGTTTGACACGACCCTGTCAAAGCGGGTTTCATTAAAGACAAGGGTGTCGAGAAATTCCCTGAGTTCCCTTGCCGCCTCGTTGAACAGCGGTGTGTGAAAGGCCCCTGAAAGATCCAGCCGTTTATGAACAACGCCCTGTTCAGCAAGAAAGGTGCAGAAGGCGTCAATGGCGTCGGCCTTGCCGGACACCGCTGTCTGGTTTTCGCTGTTTTTGTTGGTGATGTAGATCTGGGACAGAAACGATCCCCGGATCAATGCTGCCGTATCCCGTTCGTTTTTAAAGACCACCATGATTTTGCCGGGATGTTTCAGGCTTGCCTGGCACATGAGATCACTTCTTTTGATGATCAGGCGCATGGCATCATCAAAGTCGAGCATTCCGCTGCAGTAAAGGGCCGTGTACTCGCCCACACTGTGGCCGATGAAAAGGTCCGGGTTAAATCCCTGGGCTGCAAGGTGGTGAAACAGGGCCGCAGACGAGAGGAATACAGCCGGCTGGGTGTTTTCCGTAAGGTTGAGTCTTTTTTCCCTGCCAAACATGATCTCAAGCAGGGAATAGCCCCGTTCGTTGAGGAATATCTTTTCACCCTGGTCCATGGTTCTGCGGATGTCGGCGTTCTGGTCATAAAGGGCCTTCATCATGCCCGGCCGCTGGGAACCCTGGCCTGAGATAAGGGCCACGATCCGCTGCTTTTCTCCCTGTTTGTCCGCCGAGTAGGACACGGTTGCTGCAGGGGGGAGGGCCTCAAGGTCAATGCCCGTGGTAACAACGGTTGAATCCGTTGCCCGGGAATTCACTTTTACAAGTGAGGCCGGCAGGGTGGTGATGATGGTGTGGCAGTGGTTGCCGCCGATGCCGTTGACGTTTGAGGCAAACCGGACCGGCCGGTCCGCCTTGAGGGTGATCATCCCATCACAGTGCTTGAGCGTCCGGCTCTTTGCCATGGTCGAGTGTTCGGGTGAAAAGTTGAAGTCGGGCAGCACCATCCGCCGGTTGTTCATCAGGGCAAGCTTGGCCAGGGCCACGGCCGGGTTGGCGGCCTTGAAATAACCGAACTGGGGTTTGACATTGCCGCAGTAAACGGGGGTGGTAAAGCATTTTTCGGTCACCTGACGTTCGATCATGTCCCCGAGAATGTTGGAAAAGGCAAACAGGTCCAGATGGCTGATCTCCTGCTTGCGGATGTTGGTTCGTTCATAGCACTGGTTGATGGTGCGTACAAAGGTGTTTTCCGACGGGGCCAGCAAATGATCCGGGACGCTTGATTTAACAGTGATCCCGTTCAGTTCGGCCAGGATGGGCATGTTATTCTCCCTGGCCCGCTTGTAGGTGGTGAGCACATGGATGGCCGCCCCTTCGCCCATGACATACCCCTTGGCCCGTGAATCAAAGAAGTTGCATTCATCGTCGGACAACAGTCCCAGGCGTTTAAAGGCCATGAGCACGGCCGGATAGAGGTTGGCGTCAACACCGCCCACAAGCACATAGTCAAGTTCCTTGAACCGAAGGCTCCTGGCACCGTTTCGCATGGCGATCACAGACGAGGCGCAGGATGCGTCAACCACGTAGTTGGCCCCGTTCAGGCCGAAGTGGTTGGCGATTCTGCCGGCAATGATGTTTGACAAAAGACCCGGGGTGGTGTCTTCGTTGTTGGCCGGGATGGCTTCCCGTATGGCGGCCAGGAGGGCGTCGGCAACTGCCCGGGCCTTGTCCTTTTCAATTCCCTGGCTGTTGGCCACAATTTCAGCCACCAGGAGTTTTCTGACCCTCAGGATGTTTTTGTTCTGACGTTCGCCCGGGATTGTTCCAAGGATGACGCCTGTCCGGTTTCCCTGGCCAAGCAGGGGACCAAGGTTTGACCGGGCAATGGCCTCGTCGGCCGCATCCAGCCCGAAAAGCTGACCCCGTTCAAGGGAACGGACCACCTTAGGGGGCGTTCGGTATTTGGCGTTGTTGAATTTGAAATCGGTGATCACCCCGGCCTTTACCCTGGGCAGGTAGTAGATCGACTCCTTGTCAAAGCTGGCATAGGCGTCGTTGGAGAACCGATCTTCAGGAATGGGCGAGAGCTGTTTTTCACCGCTCTCAAGGCGTTCCCAGAACGCTTCGCAGTTGCCGGCCCCAGGCAGGCAGACTCCCACCCCTGCCATGACGATCCTGTCGTCGTTAAAGTCATAGTCGGTGTCCTTGAAAATGGCCCGTTCCACGGGCTGGTAGTCGGGCCGGGACTCTTCCACCACCAGGTGGTAGTTGATGCCGCCAAATCCATAGGCGCTGACAGCGGCCTTTCGTGTGGCGTTGTTCCGGGTGGTCCAGGGTTTTTGTTCGTCAATAATGTAGAGCTCGGTGTCTGAAAGATCGTGGTTGGGGGAGAGGCGCTTGAACTGTCCGTTGGGGGGAAGGATGCCGTTTTTGACGGCCAGGATGGCCTTGGCAAGGCCCGCGGCTCCAGCACCGCCCAGCAGATGGCCGATCTGGGACTTGAGGGAGCTTATGCCGACCTTGGAACCTTTGTAAAATTTCTTGAGGGTTTCAAGTTCTGCCTGGTCGCCCATGATGGTGCTGGTGCCGTGGGCTTCGATGAAGTCGATGTCAGACGGTTTGACATCGGATTTCATCCGCTCAAAGCAGCGCTCAAGGGAAAGAATCTGGCCGGCCATGTTAGGTGCTGCTATGGCCTTGCCCTTGCCGTCGGAGCTTGACCCCACGGATTTGATGACGCCGAGGATATTGTCATTGTCCCTTATGGCGTCCTTCATTCGCTTGAGGACAAAGGTGGTGGCGCCCTCGCCAAGGACAAAACCGTCGGCCCGCTCGTCAAAGGGATAGGAGCCCTTTGCTGAAAGGGCGCCCATCTTGCAGAACCCCACAAACGACTCCGGGGCAAGGTGGGTGTTGACACCGCCAACGATCACCTGGTCCACCTCACCCGACAACAGTTCGCCCTGGGCCGCATCAATGGCGGTAAACGATGAGGCACAGGCCGCATCCACCACATAGTTGGTTCCCCTGACCCCCAGGTGTTTTGCCACCCTGGATGCCTCGATGTTGAGGAGCATGCCGTGGATGGGGTCATACCCGGGATTATCGGCCTCAAGACCGGCCTGAAGCCGGTTTTTGATCGTTTCCTTTTCCGGGTCCGTGAGTGTTGAGTAAGTTTCGGTTCGCTGGAGCATGGCCATGATTTCGGGAAAGTGATACTTGAGCTGAAGGTTGTTGCCAAGTTCGTTGCCAAGGCAGGTGGCAACGATCACGGCGGTTCGTTCCGGATCCTCACATTGAAAATGATTATCCTTGCCAAGGTACCCGGATGCTTCAACGGCCTGGTAGGTGGCTTCCAGGAGCATCTGCTGACTTCGTGAGAGCCTTGCGGCCTTTTCCGGGGTGTAGCCGAATCGTTCGTGGTCAAAGGTGTAGTCTTCGACCTGGCCGGCAAGCAGGGTGTAGCTCTTGTCTTCGGCACCCTTGTCGGTGTCAAAATAGAGGTCATGGCGCATGCGGCTGTCGGGCATCTCCTGGATGCAATAGCGCCGTTCAAGGACGGCGGTCCACAGCTCTTCGGGGGATCTGGCCCCGGGAAGCACGCACCCCATGCCGACAACGGCAATCTCATCGTTGATGCTGTTCTGGTCCGACGAGAAAATTTCCAGGGCACCCAGGTTCTGGAACAGGCTCTTTTTATGGTCAAACAGGGTTGCATGGATGTCGGCCAGGGAAATCGGGGCGTTAAAATAGGCAAGACTGTCGCCCACCAGGAAGTTGCCCCGGTCCAGGTGCTCAGCTCCGTCAAAATAGGTGAAATTATTTTCCCCGGGTTTTTTAAAGTCGGGCAGAAATCCCTTGGCGCCGATGAGCAGCGACCCGATGTTCCTTCGCTCAAAGGATCGCTTGCGCTGATCCAGGGGTTTGCGGTCCTGGATCATCTGCCGTTCCGTCTGGACCATCATCCGGGCAAACTCGTTGGGGGCTGTTCTGGAGGCCAGGCCAACGCTTTCACCGATGACCATGGTTTCGTTTTCCCTGGCAATGATCTCCTGGTACTGGGCTTTGATGCTTCCGGTTTCAACGATCTCCCGGGAAAAAAGATAGGCGCTTCCCACCTGGATGCCGATTTTTACGCCTTTTTCGGCAAGAACCGCTGCAAGACCCGATATGAACCAGGAGCCGTACCGTGTTGAAATGCCCCCTGCAAATACAAGGCTCAGGGTGTTGAGATCAAGATCTGTTCCGTTGAGCAGCTTTGAGACGCCTGCCTCCCACAGCACCAGGCTTGACAGGGAACCGACATGGCCGCCGGCCTCCCTGCCTTCAAGGATGAAACGGGTGCAGCTGTTTCTGGCGGCACTGTCGAGCATGGAGATGGACGGGGTGTGCAGGTAGACCCGGGTGCCCTGTTGTTCAAGTTCCTGGGCCTGGGCGGCCACTCCCCCGGCAAACAGAGCAAACGGCACCCTGTATTTTTTAACCATCTCCATGTGGCTTTCGATGGCAGGGTTAAAGGCCCGGATGCCCACAAGGCCTGCGCCAAAGTTTTTTACCCTGTCATGGGCGTTGTTGAGCATGGTGTCGGCCAGGGCAGGGGGAAGGCTGCCCACGGCGAAAAAGGGCAGGGCCCCTGCCTGGAGAACCTGGTTGGCAAAGTCTGTATTGTCACTGATGTTTGCCATGGGGCCCTGGATCAGGGGCAGCCGGGTGCCGTGTTCCCTGGCAAGGGCGGTGTCCGGTCGAATCGGATCAAACCGGTCCACCAGGTCCAGGTTGCGGCCGATGGTTGTAAAAAAGGTGGAGATGATCGCGTCAAGGTCTGCCGAATCCCGGGAAAAATCCTTGGCAAAAAAAGCGTCCTGGCCAAGGAAAAAAAGGCTCTGGACCGGCGTTGCCGTGTCATCGTCAAGGGGGGTGAGCTGTTCGCCGAGTTCACTGTACAGGATATCGTGGGCACCGTCGTCGGTTGCAAGTAAAATGGCCCTCTCCTTGAAATTCCGGGCAATTTTCGTTCCGAGCTTGGCAAAGACCCTGTAGCGTGTATGGTTGTCAAGGATGATCTCAAGGGAGTCGCTTTCGTCAACCGTGGCGAGTAATTTTTTAAAATTTTCAGACAGGGGACTCTGCTTGCTCAGCCACACCTGGCTGTCGAGCACGACACCGCTGACCCCGGCGGCAAACATCCCTGCGGCGGTATAGCGGCCCACACCCCCATGGACAATGACGGGCCTTGCCTGGTTTTTCAGGTACCACTGCATGAGGATAAAGGCGGAAAAGTTTGAGACCCTTCCGCAGGCTTCGTTGCCCCGGAGAACCAGCCCGTGGGGATCCACGGTCTCAATGGCCGGGTTCATGCCGATCTCACGGACTTCAAGGATGATCTTTGCCTCAAAAAAGCCTTCAAGGTTCTCCTTGAGTTCCACGGGATTGTCGCTGCTGGCAAAGGGAAGCACAAGGCAGTTGAGGCGGGTCAGATCCAGCGCTTTGATTCTGTTGAGCAGGGGCTGGCTGGGGCCCACAAGTCTTACGCCAAAGAGGATGTCGGCTGTGGCAAGTCCCTTGATCCCTTCCAGGATGGCATGATCTACAAGAAATTCTGTGTCAAACACGGGCAGGGCACCGGCCCTGTATGCGTTGATGAAAAAATCCAAAGAAAATACCCTGGCAGGGTTGTAGACCATAAGCGGAAGTCTTGAGTTGAAAAGCCTTGTTATCATGGGTTGTCTCTCCATTTGTATCTGTTATAAAATGGGGCCAATGGCCCCGGGTATGCGGCAATAGATGTTTCACCTGGGGGCATTTGAATACATTTATTGTGCCAGGCTGAACATTAAGATGGTATTTGCCTGTAATCATGGCGGATTTAATGGTTGTCCCTGGCAGCGGGGTGTGTTATTTCTGGAGGGACTGTGCATTGATTGTACAGTTCTTGTACCTTGAATGTTCGGAGGCAGGATGAAAAAAGAACGGTTGAGTGTTGAGGAGCGGGCCTTTTTCAGGCTGGTCTACCATGCGGCCTTTGCCAATCCATTCAGTGAAATACGGGAGCGGCTGGATTTAAGGATTGCCGGTCATTTTCCCGGGCTTGACAGGGGGGCAACCGCAGACCGATATATCCGGGAGATCAACAGGCACATCCAGCGACTGGACCGTGAGGGCCGGGGCCATCTTGACGCGTTCAGCGGTCAGGACAGGACCATCATCAAGACGGTCTTTCTGTTTGATGTATTCTACAAATACCGGGAGCAGTTTGACCTGCTGATCAAAGAGCAGATTCGTTCCGGGGACGAATCGGTGCAGGTTCCCTTTGCCGACCCGGCCATGGAGATGATTCGCAGGCGGGGGATCCCGGAACAGGAGATTCTCCACTATTTTGCCCTTTCCTATCAACTCAGGCGGGCGTTTTTTTTCATTTCCCATTCCCTTGTGGGCAACAGCCAGTGCATGAAAACCCTTCGCCGCAATCTGTGGAACAACGTCTTTACCAACGACATCGGGCTCTATGACCGCTACCTGTGGAACCGCATGGAGGATTTTTCCACCCTTATCCTGGGAGAGACCGGAACGGGCAAGGGAACGGCTGCAATGGCCGTGGGAAGAAGTGGTTACATTCCCTTTGATCCGGTGAAGAAACGTTTTTCAGTCAGTTTTACCCGGGCCTTTTCCGCGTTGAATCTGTCCCAGTTTCCCGAAACCCTGCTGGAATCCGAGCTGTTCGGCCACAAAAAAGGGTCGTTTACCGGGGCTGTTGACGACTACCAGGGCGTTTTTGACCGGTGCAGTCCCCATGGGTCTATCCTGCTCGATGAGATCGGAGAGGTGCCTGATCATGTTCAGATCAAGCTGCTCCAGGTGCTCCAGGAAAGATCGTTCACACCCGTTGGCAGCCATGCCAGATCCCGGTTCCAGGGCCGGGTGATCGGTGCCACCAACCGGTCTGTTTCGGCCATCCACCGGGGGGAGGTGTTCCGGGACGATTTTTACTATCGGCTCTGCTCGGACATCATTGAGGTGCCGCCGTTACGGGAGCGGATCAGCCAGGATCCCACCGAACTTGCGGATCTGCTGTCTTTCACGGTCCGGCGCATGACGGGGACAGCCCCGGAAGAGCTGACCAGCCGTGTCATCCGGGTGATCCACCGGGAGCTGGGATCGGATTACGCCTGGCCTGGAAATGTCAGGGAGCTTGAACAGTGTGTGAGAAGGGTGGTGCTGCGCAGAAGTTATGAGGGAAGAAAAGAATCAACAAAAGAGGACATGGCGGCAGGACTCATCAAGGCTTTTCAGACGGGATCGATGCTGGTTTCCGAACTTGTTGCAGGGTATTGTACCCTGCTCTATCAGCGCCATGGCACCTATGAGCAGGTGGCAAAACAGACCGGCCTTGACAGAAGAACTGTAAAAAAATATATTGACGCCCACAAGGCAAATAACGATACTTTACGGTAAAACCAATTCTAGGGAGTGGTGTCCATGCTTGATTTTTTACCGGGATTTTTAAAGGGCGGGTTTTCGTTTCTTCTCTATCTCATCAATACGATTGTGCTGTGTTCATTTATCTTTGTGGTGGCCTTTGTCAAGTTTCTGGTTCCCATGCCATGGTTTACCCGCCAGTGTGACAGGCTTTTGATTGCCATCAGCAGTCTGTGGATCACAATAAATTCACTCAACTCAAAATTTTTCAACCGCATTGAGTGGGATGTACGGGGGGTATCAGACCTTGATCCCAATGGCTGGTATCTGGTTGTTTCAAATCACCAGTCCTGGGTGGATATCCTGGTGCTCCAGACGGTGTTTAACCGAAAAATTCCGTTCTTGAAATTTTTTCTTAAAAAGGAACTGATCTGGGTGCCGTTTCTGGGTCTTGCCTGGTGGGCCCTTGATTTTCCTTTTATGCAGCGGTATTCAAGGAAATTTCTTGAAAAACATCCCCATCTAAGGGGAAACGATCTTGAACGTACCCGCCGGGCCTGTGAAAAGTTCAAGACCATTCCCGTTTCAGTGATGAATTTTGTCGAGGGAACTCGGTTTTCCAGACACAAGCACAGGGCCCAGGGGTCGGAATTTAAAACACTTTTAAAACCCAGGGCGGGCGGGGTTGCCTTTGTGCTTGGCGCCATGGGGGACTGCCTCCACAAGGTGGTCAACGTCACCATTGTCTATCCCGACGGGGCAGATTCTTTCTGGGGGTTTATCTCAGGAAGGGTCAGGCGTATTGTCCTGGATGTGGAGGTGCTGCCCGTGACCGACGAGATCACCGGGGATTTCTTTAACAATTCTTCCTTCAGGGAAGATTTCTGCCGCTGGATCAACCGGCTGTGGGAAGAAAAGGATCGCAAGATCATTGCCATACGTGACGGACTGCGCGTTTCAAAATCAACCGTCAATCCGGGGTGACCTGCATTTCCCATTTGTCCTGTGCCGGATCTTTGCCTGGACGGGTCTTGGGCATTTCTCTGATAACGACTCTTTTAAGGTCTCGTTTGACGTTGAGCTCACAGTGGCGGCCCATGATGGTGGTTTTTGCCATCAGAGATCCGCTGACAGCCACCTGGGCCTTTCCGGGGGTGTCCAGGGTCCATTTTTTTAAATTTTCCACCTCCTGGACCATACGTTCAAGTTGTTCCCTATGGGCACTGAGGGTTTTGAGGAGCGCCTTTCGTTCTTTTGTCGCCCGGTCTATGGTTTCAAACCCCTGGCAAATTCCCTGCTGGGCAGCGGCGGCTTCCCCTTTGAGTGTCTGGAGTCTGGTTCGCATTCGTTCGAGTTCGTCCTGATCCCCAACCGGGTCAAGGCAGTCAATGCAGGTCAGGGTCTCTTTTTGCATTGCCATGGATGTTTCTTCGATATGGGCAAGATGCGTGGTGTTTTTTTGTTCTGCCTTGAGTTTTGTTTCCAGGTCCTGCCTCTGTTTCTCACCATCCCCAATCTGCTGCCTGACCCGGATCATTTTTTCTCGGAGAACTTCAATTTCCTTGGCAACAAAGATGTCCTCACCGACCTTCAGCGACGAAGGAATAGAGCGCTCTGTGCCCACATGCCGGGTTTGAATTCCCATTTTCGCGGTGATGGTTGAGGCGATGATGGTGCCCTGGTTGATAATACAGGCACCGCCTGTTTCAATGGTCGATTCAACAATCTCCTTGGTCGTGTAGATATCACCCAGGCAGCGGATGGTTGATTTGTGAATGAACTTTGCCCAGACATTTCCCTTTGCATAGATGACGGCCTCATTGATACCGCCTGAAACGCTGAGACTCCCGTCGGCATGGATAATGCCACCGTCAATTTCACCGGCCCTGATATTTTCACCGGTCACCTTAAACCCATCGCGGATACATCCCTTGACCTTCACGTTTCCAGGATAGTCGACATGGCCGGTCTCATAATCGACATTGTCGGTCAGGATTTCGTCCAGAACACTGACGCTGCCCGACCAGGAGAGTTTGGGTTCGCCATCGATCTGGGCGATTAGCTTTAATCTGTCCATGGTGAATTTTGCGCCCCGGTCAAATTGGAGTTTGATATCCCGGGCAGGACGAACAGGTATGCTTTTCCCAAAAACGTTTTTTCCAGCAGTCCCTTCCCGGGGGGGGATTTTTTCTGCAAGGATATCCCCGGCGGCCACCCTGGGGACTTTTCCCCGTTCCCTGAAGTCGATGGTTCCTGTATCGTCTATGCTTCCGACCTTGAGCAGGCTGGTGGTGAAATAGTATTTAACAACTGCATCCACCGGCTTCTGGGGTTTGATGCCAAGGGCAATCCGGAAGGGTCGTTTTTTAAACGCTTTGGATTTGATGAAACCGTTGATCAGGCTGTCGTCCACAATGCCGGATACAATGTGATGGGTTGCAAGCAGCTGTTTGATATCCTGGGCCGTGAGGGTGGTATCAAAGTCATCGGTCTTGGAAATAAAGGCGGCAATGGCATCCGGAGCAAAGGTCAGAATCATGCCCCGTTCAAGGGGGATGGCTGTGCCCGGGTCCTGGGCGACCGGCTGCCCCGCGTGCTGGCAGGGTTCCGGAGAGGCGGGGATCTCTTGGGGGGGCTGGCGGCACGCCTTGAGTCGGTTCTGTTCCTCAAGGATGTCGTTGCGCTGGCGTGTGGTCATCATGCCGGCGTCTACCAGTATGTCTCCCAGCCGCCTGGAGCGCTTGTCCCGGGTCATTTCCTCTTTCTGCTGGTCAAGGGCCAGCTTGAGCAGGCTGGCTGTGATATAATTTTTTTCAAGGGCAAGGGTGCCGAATTTCACATCTTTTTTTCGCATCGCCATGGCCCGGGAGGCGGTTAAAATCCGTTTCATGTCAAGGGGTGAAATCAGGTCGTGGGCCAGAAGATAGTCGGCAAATGCAGCGGCAGGTTCACTGTTTTCCATGCACGCATTCCATGCAAGATCAAGGGCCTCTTTGGTGACAAGCCCGTGCTTTAGTGCCAGCTGCCCGATTACCGGGTAGGGACAATCATGGGTCTGGGGGGGTGCCATGGGAGATTTGCCTTTGTTTTATGGGAAATGGTTTTCATGGTAGCAGCGCCTGCAACGAGGCAGGTTGTGTTGGGTTTGGGGTCAACATCATACTCCGTTCATGCCGGTTAGAACATCAGGGACACGATCCCTGCGATGATAAAGTGGGATTCGATAACAAATTCAAGCTGTGTGCCAGGAAGAAAAAAACCTTTTTTGTTCAGGTGGATGGCATAGCCCATGGAAACGGGAAGGAGCATCAGGACAAATCCCGATGGGCTGATCAGGCCCGCAAGGGCCGATACCAGTGTCGACAACACGGTCAAGGCAAGCACCCAGGTGATGAGGGACATTGTCTTTTGTTCGCCAACCAGGATGGGAAGGGTTTCTCTGCCGGTAATCCTGTCTCCCTGCATCTGAAGCACATCAAAAAAGGCCGTTCTTGCCAGGACAAGCCCCATGGAAAATATCAGGGCCGGAACGATTTGCATGCCTGTCGGAGTTGAAACCGACGGAAGGATGCAGGTCACCGTTCCCCAGGCGGCTGTTATGAGCAGTGTTCTGGACCCTGGAATGTCTTTGATCCGTTTGATGCCTGCCATTGTGGGAAGGATTTTCAGGTTGTAGGAGAGTCCAAGGAGGCTCATCACAAGTAAGATGGCAAACGAGGAAATGTTTGTGACAAAGGTCAAAAACAGGCCTGCGCCACCGCTTGCCAGGGCCAGGGCAATGAGCAGCGGCCTGTGGGTGATGTAAAATGCGGCCCGGTCGGGGTTGTTGTAACGGTCTGATTGCGTTGTAAACAGATTGTTTATTATCTGCATGGAGAGGATGTAGAGCATGGCTGTGGCACTGTGGCCGAGGCTGTGGACGATTCCCTGGAGGGTGGCGCAGGCAAAGGTGAGGCTGCCTGCACCCAGCGCGAGCAGCAGATTGGTCTTGAGAAGTATCAGCGCAAGGGGACGAAATCTTGCCAAAAGCAAATTTCGGGGTTTACCCAGTTTGTCTTCAAGGGTCCGGCAGGTCCGGTTGATGATCCAGTTGGGTGTCGACGCACCGGCTGTAATGGCGATATGTTCTGCCTCTGCCAGCTGTTTGAGGTCAAGTTCGGATACATCCTCAATGTGAAAGGCCGGTTTTCCCGTATCCCTTGCCACCTGGGCAAGGCGGCGGGTGTTGCCGCTGTCCCGTCCGCCAACCACAACCACCGCGTCGCTGGTCCGGGCAATTTTTCTGGTTTCAGCCTGGCGTTTTTCCGTGGAATCACAGATGGTGTCAAACACCTTGTATCCGGGGTGGTGCTGCCGGGCCCAGGCCTTGACCTGTTCAAACAGATGGGTGTCCTGGGTGGTCTGGGCAACGATGATGGCCCGGTCAAAGGACGGCAAGTTTTCCAGCGCCGTCATGGTCGATACGGCAGCGCCGCCTTCACCGGCATAGCCCAGGAGTCCTTTGACTTCCGGGTGGTCCTGGTCGCCCAGAATGATCGAGGCATATCCCTGGTCCGTATGCTTTCGGATGATGGTTTGAACCCGGATCACCCGTGGGCAGGTGGCGTCGATCACCTTGAATCCAGCCTGTTCCAGTCGTTTTTTATCCTGGGGTGGCACGCCGTGGGCACGGATCAGAACGGTGCCTTCTCCCTTTTCAGGAATGGTGTCGATGCTGGGGATGCCTTTTTTTTCAAGCATCTCAAGGACCTGGGGGTTGTGAATCAGCGGGCCATAGGTGCAGATGGGATCGCGGGTTGCGTTGGAGGCATCCAGCACAAGGTCAACGGCCCGGCGAACCCCCATGCAGAATCCGGCTGTTCTGGCAATGGTGATTTTCATGACAGCCGATTAAAAAGTTCCACAAGCCGATGGAACTCCTCCCGGGTCTTGAATCCTATTTCGAACCGGCCCCCGTCTCCCTTGTGTTTTATCTTGACGGTGGAGTTTATTCTGCTGGAAAGTGTCGAACTCAATCGTTCAAATTCGTCATTCAGGGGTGTGGGTGCGGGTTTGGGAGGCATGTCTGCCTCTGACTTGATTCGCTGGACAAGCTGTTCGGTTGCCCGGACCGAGAGCTCTTTTTCCACGACCCGGAGCCAGGCCTTGATCTGGTTTTCTTCGGATCCGGCACCGAGTATGGCCCGGGCATGGCCGGTTGAAATTTCACGTTTGGCAAGACTCTGGTGAATGGCTCCGGGAAGCCCCCTGAGTCTTAACAGGTTGGCAATGGTGGATCGGTTTTTGCCGATTCGTCTGGCAACCTTTTCCTGGGTGTAGTTGAATTCAGAGATCAGCCGGTGGTAGGCTTCCGCCTCTTCCAAGGGGTTGAGCTCCTGGCGCTGGATATTTTCAATGATGGAAACCTCGAGCATCTGCTCATCGGTGAGGTTTCTGACCAGGGCCGGGACATGGGTGAAGTTGGCCTTTTGTGCAGCCCTTAGCCTTCGTTCGCCTGCAATGAGTTCGTAGGTGTCATGGTCTTTTCTCACCAGTAGGGGCTGGAGAATTCCCTGCTCAATGATGGACTCCTTGAGTTTTTCCAGCTCCTCCTCCACAAAGGTGATCCTGGGCTGGAACCGGTTGGGAACGATATCCTCGATTTTGCACATGAAAAAATTGCCTGTATTCTCATCCATGGTTTCAAGGTCTGGAATTAAGGCGGAAATCCCCCTGCCAAGCCCGGTCTGTTTTTTTTTCTTGCTCATTTTTTTAATCACCTTTCAAGAAGTTCCTTTGCAAGGTCAAGGTAGCTTTTGGCGCCGATGGACGAGGGATCGTAGACAATGATCGGCATGCCGAAACTTGGGGCTTCGCCGAGTTTAACATTGCGCGGTATCCGGGTTGTGAAAATCATCTCCTTGAAATGGTTTTCTGCATCTTCAACAACCTGGCGGGCAAGATTGGTCCTTCTGTCAAACATGGTCAGAAGGATGCCTTTGATCTTGAGACCCGGGTTGAGGGAGAGCTTGATTCGTTTGATGGTGGCAAGGAGCTGCCCAAGTCCTTCAAGGGCGAAAAATTCACTCTGAAGGGGAATCAGGACCGAGTCCGCCGCAGTCAGGGCATTGAGTGTCAAGAGACTCAGGGACGGGGGGCAGTCAAGGATGACATAATCATATGCCGTTTTTACACCGGAAAGAAGCCGTTTGAGTACCTCCTCCCTTCCCCGGGTGGCCATCATTTCGACCTCAAACCCGATGAGATCCACAGTTGCAGGAAGAATGTCCAGAAGTTCCACCTGGGTGGGGACAATGATCTCTTGGGCCGTGTTGGCCTGAATCAGCCCATGGTACAGGGAGCAGGCAAGCTGGGGCTTGTCAATCCCAGTGGCCGTTGTTGCATTGGCCTGGGGATCGCAGTCCACAAGAAGGGTTTTTTTCCCTGAAACGGCAAGGGCCGCAGACAGGTTCACGGCGGTGGTTGTTTTACCCACGCCCCCCTTTTGATTTGATATGCAGATGGTTTGTGTCATAATCGCGTACAAATATCACACTTCCTGTATCAGGGCAAATGTAAAAAAACGGGGCAGATCATAAGATTGAGGGTTGCTCCGGCCCCTCCTTTTGGCATGGGCCGCCCCCTGGCGGTTCTGCTGCCAGGGGTTGAACTTTCGAGAATTTTCAAGTATAAATTGACCATGAAACCATTCAGACATACCTTGGCAGGCCCCTTGATTGCAGCATTCCTGGTTTTTTCCATTTCCATACCCCCTGCGGCAGCGCTTTCCGTGAGTGAAGAAAGAAAAATGGCCAAGGAGTTCATGGCCATGGTCGAGCAGCAGATGACCCTGATCCATGACCCCATGGCCCTGGATCTTGTTTCCACCATCGGTCGAAGAATTGTTCAGCAATTGCCGCCCCAGCCCTTTGAATACACCTTTCACATTGTGGACAGCGATCAGTTCAACGCCTTTGCTGGACCCGGGGCCAATATTTTTGTCAATCGCGGCCTGATCACCGCCCTTGACAATTCAGATGAACTGGCTGGCATCCTCGGCCATGAGTGCGCCCATGCGACCTGCCGTCATATCTCCCAGATGCTGGACCGGTCCAAGCTTGTGAGCATTGGCACCCTTGCCGGGGTGCTGGCCGGGGTACTGGTGGGGGCTGCCGGTGGCGGTGATGCGGCCCAGGCCGTGGTGCTGGGTTCCATGGCAACGGGTCAGACGTCCATGCTGGCCTACAGCCGGGAAAACGAGGAAGAGGCCGATCAAAAGGGTGTCAAGTATATCCGGGACGCCTCTTTTTCGCCAAAGGGGCTTCTGACCGGCCTTGAAAAAATAAGGTCCAGTGACTGGTATGGCACCGATGCCATTCCTGCTTATCTGAAGACACATCCGGGTTCCAAAGAGCGGATTCTCTACCTTGAAGCCTGGCTCCAGGATCATGCAAACGAGGCGGTTATGGACAACGGTATTGACCCTTTCCGGTTCAAAATGGTCAAATACCGGCTGGCAGGTCTTTACGGTCCCGAGGAGACCACCGAGGCCATGCTTTCAACTATGGTGAAAAAAGATCCGGACGATGCGGCCCTCCACTACGGCCTTGCCCTGGTGCTGGTCAGAAAATCAATGCTGGACCAGGCCCTCTTTCACCTGGGCAGGGCATTGACCCTGAGGTTGTTTGATCCTTTTATTCTTGTCGAAATGGGGCGGGTCCATCTGTTAAAGGGTGAGCCTGAAAAGGCAATGGCGGTTCTCGAAGGGCTGGACAGCGTGGCACAGGTAAGGCTTCCCCTGCTTTTTTACCGGGGCAGCGCAAGGCTTGAGCTGGGCATGCTGGACAGGGCCAGGGCGGATTTTTCAGGGGTGGTTGATACCGATCCATCGCTGTTTCCACGGGTTTACTACAACCTTGCCGACATTGCAGGCCAGGAGGACCAGGCCGGACTCTCCCACTACTATCTGGGGCTCTATTACCACGCCGTAAAAGAGGCAAGGAATGCCCTGTTTCACCTTGAGAAAAGCCTTGGCACCATGGACGATCCAGACAAGATCGAGCGGGCCAAGGCGCTTCTTTCAGAGTTGAAAAAAAAGAACAAGGTCCCCCCCAGTCCAGGGCGCCGTTAAAATTCCTGGGATTTCAATCAGGCCTTGTCAAACCTTGAAAACTGCATGGTAAAGGTGCCCCTTCCCTGGGTGGCCGATCGGAGGGCCGTTGAGTAGCCAAACATCCTTGCCAGGGGAACCGTTGCCTTGATGGTCTGCTGATCCCCCCTGGGTGTAAAGGACTCGATTTTTCCGCCCCGGGTATTAAGGTCGGCAATGGCATCTCCCATGCTTTTGTCACTGACAAACACCTCCACGTCCATGATCGGCTCAAGGAGAAACATCTCCGCCTTTTCCAGGGCGTCCCGGACGGCCATGGAGGCGCACACGGAAAATCCAAGGTCAGAACTCTGGGATTCGTTGAACGATCCGCCCGTGAGCACAATTTCCGTGTCAACAACGGGGTATCCCTTTAAAAATCCACTCTCAAGGGCGTCTTTGATTCCCTTTTCAATGGCGGGAACGTATTGCGGGGGGATTTGATCCTCTGCCGCAGTCGAGCGAAAGGTGATACCCTGGCCGCGTTCCAGGGGGGTTAAGCGCAGGCTGACTTCGGCAAAGTGGTTTTTGCCTGAGATTTCACGTTCAAATTTGGCATGGCCCGTACTTTGACTCCCCAGGGCTTCCCTGTAGACCACCTGGGGTTTTCCAACATTGACCTCGGTCTTGAATTCCCGCATCATGCGGCTGATGATGATTTCAAGGTGGAGTTCGCCCATTCCCGACAGAATGGTCTGGCCGGTATCGTTGTCCGTGGTCACGGTAAGGGTGGGATCTTCAATGGTAAATTTCTTGAGTACCTCTTCGAGCTTTTCCTGGTCGGCATGGGTCTTGGGCTCAATGGCAATGGAAATGACCGGCTTTAAAAACTCCATCCGCTCAAGGAGCACGGGTGCCTTTTCAGAGCAGAGGGTTTCGCCCGTGGAGGTATCCTTGAGGCCCACAATGCCGACGATATCCCCGGCAGAAGCCGATTCGATGCGTTCGCGCTTGTTGGCGTGCATTTTCAGGATTCTCGACAGTTTCTCCCGTTTTTTCAAAAACGGGTTGTACACCTCTGAGCCCGAGACAAGGGTGCCGCTGTAGATCCTTGCAAACGACAGTTTTCTTCCCTCGATCATGGAAACCTTGAAGATAAGGGCCGCAAGGGGCGCTGATTTCTGGGGCGGGTATTCAACGATCTCCTCGGTATCCGGGTGGATACCGCGCACGGGCGGGATGTCCACGGGGCTTGGCAGAAAGGCGTCAATGGCATTGAGCAGCGGCTGGATGCCCTTGTTTCTGAGGGCTGTGCCGCACAGAACCGGAACCACCTTTCTCTGGATGGTCGACCGCCGGATGGCGGCCTTGAGATTTTCAAGGGAGATGGGCTGCTCTGACAGATAGAGTTCCATGATTTCGTCATCCACTTCGGCCACGGCTTCAACCAGTTTTTCCCGGAAGCTTTCCGCATCGTTCCTCAGATCTTTCCGGATTTCACCCGTGGTATACTCCGCACCCTGGGTGTCGTCGTTCCAGGTGATCTCTTCCATGGTCAGCAGGTCGATCACACCGGTGAAACTCTCTTCTTTGCCCACGGGGATCTGGAGCATCAGCGGTTTTGCCTTGAGTTTCTTTTCAATGCTCGCAACGACCTTGAAAAAATCGGCCCCGATACGGTCCATCTTGTTGACAAAGGCAAGCCTGGGAACCTTGTAACGGTCTGCCTGGCGCCATACCGTCTCAGACTGGGGTTCGACACCCCCAACGGCACAGAATACGCCCACGGCACCGTCGAGTACCCGAAGGGCCCGTTCAACCTCAATGGTGAAATCCACATGGCCCGGCGTGTCTATGATCTGGATCTGGGCGTTGTTCCACAGGCAGGTGGTGACGGCTGAGGTGATGGTGATGCCCCGGTTCTGCTCGTCTTCCATCCAGTCCATGACCGCCTCACCGTCATGGACCTCGCCTATTTTATGGGACCTGCCTGTGTAGTAGAGTATCCGTTCGGTCACGGTGGTCTTGCCCGCATCAATGTGGGCCATGATGCCGATGTTTCGTATCTGCTTTATGTTGATCTTTTTGCTCATTTTTTTATCTTTTCTTGTCCCGGTGATTTCTCGATGATTACTGCATAAAAGTTTAAGATTAAAAGCAATATTTGATACCGTATTGAAGGATCGGTGTCAAGGATAAGCTTTGCCAATCTTTTCTCTTATCACCTTGACATGCAGGGGTTTTTTAATTAAACATATGACTGAGCGCTCGATCGATCAGTTAATCTTAAATACTTTTGGGAGCAAAATATGAAAGAGATGAACCCCCTACTCGCAGATGCCGACCATGATCTGCTCTTGAAGATGGTGAAGGATTCTTTCAGGAGAACCCTTGTTCACTATGGCCAGTGGTTTGCCCAGGTTGAGCATCAGCTCGGAAGCCAACGGGCAATGGCCGTTGAAGACGCTGTGTGGGATAAAAGCTTTGGGAACCAGTTGGCACGCCTTGGCAAGACCATGGGTTTTGAAATCATCGACGGGGTCCCCGGGGCTGTTCACCGGATGTCAAAGCCTGAGCTCCTGGACCTGATCGAGAAGATGGGCGTTAACTGGCTTGCCAACGACGGTATCTGGTTCCAGGCCGTTGAACAGGTGTTTGGCATGAACGATGCCAAGCGGTGCAACGATACCTGTTGGACCCGCTACTCTCCGTTTGAGGCCGAACGGATCAAGCGGCTCCTTGATCTTCCGGACAACGGCGGTATTGATGCCCTTAAAAAAGCCCTGGCATTCAGGATGTACGCCACCATCAACAGCCAGAGCGTGGAAGAGGTTGATGACGATACCATTATTTTTCGCATGAACGACTGCCGGGTCCAGGCCGCACGAAAGAGAAAGGGGCTTGCCGATTACCCCTGCAAATCCGCGGGACTGGTTGAATATCCCTATTTCGCAGCGGCAATTGATTCCAGAATCAAAACCGAATGCATCGGGTGTCCGCCCGATGATCATCCTGAAGGCTGGTACTGTGCCTGGAAATTTACCCTTGTCAACCCCTGATGCATCCGGGGATGGAAAAATTACCATGTTCAGCGTGAACGAAACATTAAAACGGCTGACTCCCCAAGCGGGGGTGACGACATGATCAAAAAGAGGGTGGACCATGGCCGGGGGATGCTTCTTGGGGTGACCGGCGGCATTGGGTCGGGCAAG
The DNA here is from genome assembly GCA_963675615.2 of uncultured Desulfobacterium sp. GTDB lineage: Bacteria > Desulfobacterota > Desulfobacteria > Desulfobacterales > Desulfobacteraceae > Desulforapulum. The sequence continues at coordinate 145,058 of CAXXTD010000004.1, read as the reverse complement.
ACCACCGTAGCCAACATGCTTGGGGAAAAGGGTGCGGGAATCGTGGATTTTGACCTTCTGGCACGGGAAGTGGTGGCGCCGGGGACTCGGGGATTCAGCGATATTGTCAGCTATTTCGGTCCCCAGGTTGTGACGGCCGAGGGCACCCTTGACCGGAAGCGATTGTCTGAAATTGTGTTCAATGACATTGAAAAGCGCAGAAAGCTGGAGAGCTTTACCCATCCTGCTATTTTTGACGCTTTTTACACCCAGGTCAAATCCATGGCAGAGCAGCGACCCGGCAGTCTGATCCAGGTGGTGATTCCGCTGCTGGTGGAATTAAACCTTCAAGACCTTTTTGATCGTATCCTGGTGGTGTATGTACCCCGGGAGGTTCAGATCCTTCGCCTTGCCCGCCGGGACAAGATCACAGCGGCGGCGGCGGCCGTGATTTTAAAGTCCCAGATTCCCATTGACGAAAAACTCAAGTTTGCCGATTTTGTGGTTGACAATGCCGGAACCCTTGACAGGACCCGGGAGCAGGTTGAGGTTCTCTGGAAGGACCTGAACAAGGTTAATGTTGTTAAATGATCAATCAATTCTTGACTAAGGGCGTTGAAATCCTGTATTCGATTCAGATACTTTTAAAGCCGGATCGCCGTAAATTAAGAAGTAAACGAGTATATTCATATCAACGATATCAAAAAAAGGGCAGGTTGCTATCATGGGATTAATAGCAGATAAGATCAAGGATCTCCAGGAACGGGAGCAAAAAATCCTTGGCATGGGGGGCGAAAAGGCCCTTGAAAAACGACGTGAAACCGGAAAACTCAATGCCAGGGAACGGCTTGACCTTTTGTTTGACAAGGGGACGTTCCGTGAGGTGGACATGTTTGTCACCCACCGGTGTACCAACTTTGGAATGCAGGACAAGGAAATTCCAGCCGACGGTGTTGTGACAGGCCATGGCAAGATCGAGGGGCGGGTGGTGTTTGCCTATTCCCAGGATTTTACCTCAAGGGCCGGCAGCATGGGCGAAATGCAGGCAAAAAAGATCTGCAAGGTGATGGACATGGCCATGAAGGCCGGCGCGCCGGTTGTGGGCATCAATGATTCGGGCGGTGCTAGAATCCAGGAAGGCGTGGATGCCCTGTCCGGCTATGGGGAGATTTTTTTCAGGAATGCTTCGGCCTCGGGCGTGATCCCCCAGATTTCGGCCATCATGGGACCCACGGCAGGCGGTGCGGTTTACTCACCGGCCATGACCGACTGGATCTTCATGGTCAAGGATACAAGCTACATGTTCATCACAGGTCCCCAGGTCATCAAATCCGTGACCGGCGAGGAGATCACCTTTGAAGAGCTGGGCGGCGCCATGACCCACAACGAAAAGAGCGGGGTGGCCCAGTTTGCCTGTGAGTCCGACCAGGATGCCCTGGAAAGAATCCGGCTGCTTCTCTCCTATCTTCCCAGCAACAACATGGAAGACCCGCCGTTCAAGGAAACCGGTGACGATCCCCATCGACTCGCACCGGAGCTTGATACCCTGATTCCCGACAACCCCAACCAGGGCTACGACATCAAGGAGGTGATCACCTCCATTGTGGACAATGGGACCTATTTTGAGCCCCACGAGTATTTTGCCAAAAACATCGTTATCTGTTTTGCACGCCTCAACGGAAGGGTGATCGGCATCATTGCCAACCAGCCGAATTTTCTGGCAGGGTGCCTGGACATCAATGCCTCTGACAAGGCAACCCGGTTCATACGGTTCTGTGACGCATTTAACATTCCCATGTTGACCATTGCAGACGTGCCCGGCTACCTGCCGGGCAGCGACCAGGAGTGGAGCGGTATCATCCGTCACGGGGCAAAGCTTCTCTGGTGTTATTCCGAGGCAACGGTTCCCAAACTGTTGCTCATCACGAGAAAGGATTACGGTGGATCCTACCTTGCCATGTGCTCCAAACACCTGGGGGCGGACATGGCCTTTGCATGGCCGAGCGCCCAGATCGCCGTCATGGGTGCTGCAGGCGCCGCCAACATCATCCATGCAAGGGAGATCAAGGGCGCGGATGATCCCGTTGCCAAACGCGCTGAAAAGATTGAGGCCTATGAAACGCTCTTCTCAAATCCCTATTGTGCGGCAAACCGGGGATATGTGGACGCCGTGATCCGGCCTGCCGACACAAGGGCCCGACTGGTGGACGCCCTGGAGGCCCTGGGAAGCAAGCGTGAGATGCGCCCTGCCAAAAAGCATGGAAATATACCCGTATAGGAAGGACAAATGGACAGAAAAAAAATGGCTGCAGTAACCGCTGCGGTTGTCACCTACATAAAGACCCAGGAAGAGGCGGCCCGGTTTGCCCCTCCCCTGGACAATGCCATGGAAGGGGCCGTTAAACCGGCAGATGCAATCAGTCCGGTGTCTGCCAGCACCTGGGCAATGGCCGGCAGGAGCGATCAGATGCAGGGTCGCACCATGATGCAGATGCGTGTTTTTAAATAATCAACAGCCAGTGATTTAACGCTGATATACAGGAGAGTCCAATGAGTGAGCACGGCAGAATACACATGTGTGAGATTAATTGTGAAAAAGAGAGGCCCAAGGCTGAAAACCCCCTTAAAATTATGGACCTCTCCCTGAGGGACGGTCACCAGTCCCTGTTTGCCACAAGGGGCAGAACCGAAGATATGATCCCCGTGGCCGAACGCATGGATGCGGTCGGGTTCTGGGCCGTTGAAGTCTGGGGCGGGGCAACCTTTGACAGCATGCACCGTTTCTTGAACGAAGATCCCTGGGAGCGGATCCGGACCCTTAAACGCTATTTCAAGCAGACCCCCTTTTCCATGCTGCTCAGGGGGCAGAACCTGGTCGGGTACCGCAACTACGCCGACGACGTTGCCAAGGCCTTTGTCAACCGGGCCTGTGAGAACGGCATGGACGTATTCAGAACCTTTGACGCCCTGAACGACTATCGCAACTTTGAGGCTGTGGTTCCCGTGATCAAGAGCTGCGGCAAGCACTTCCAGGGAAGCATCTGCTACTCCCTGACCGAGCCCAGGATGGGTGGCACGGTTTATACCCTGGACTACTACGTGAACAAGGCAAAAGAGCTTGTGGCCATGGGTGCCGACAGTATCTGCGTCAAGGACATGGCCGGCCTCATGGCCCCCTACGATGCCTTTGACCTGGTCAAGGCCCTTAAGGAGAACGTGGATATTCCCATCAACCTTCACTCCCACTTCACCTCGGGCATGGCCCCCATGACCCATCTCAAGGCGGTTGAGGCAGGGGTTGACATCCTGGACACCTGTCTGACCCCCTATGCCTACCGGACCAGCCATCCGGCCCTGGAGCCCATGGTCATGGCGCTGATCGGCACGGACCGGGATACCGGTTTTGACATTGAGACCCTGGCGTCGATCAATGAAACCCTGGAACGGGAGATTCTTCCCAAGTACCGCCACCTTCTGGATGACACCAAGGTGTCGGTCATCGACATCAACGTGTTGCTGCACCAGACTCCGGGGGGCATGTTGTCCAATCTGGTCAACCAGCTCAGGGACATGGACGCCCTTGACCGGATCGGCGAGGTGTTTGAGCAGCTTCCCAGGGTGAGAAAGGAACTGGGCCAGATTCCCCTGGTTACCCCCACAAGCCAGATTGTCGGTACCCAGACCGTGAACAACGTATTGTTTGATACCCCGGACGACCGCTACAAGATGATAACGGCCCAGGTCAAGGATCTATGCTACGGTCTTTACGGCAAGACAGCCGTGCCCATTGATCCTGAGGTTCAGAAAAAGGCCCTCAAGGGGTATGAGCGGGGCGAGGAACCCATCACCTGCAGGCCTGCAGAGGTGCTGGCGCCTGAACTTGAAGCGGCCAGGGCTGAGATCAAGGACCTTGCCGTGGACGAGGATGATCTGATCCTCTATACCCTGTTCCCGGTGACCGGTAAAAAATTTCTCCAGCGAAAATATGGAAAAGAGGCTGTTCCCGAGAGCATGAAGGCCATCACCCTGGAGGATGTGCAGCGACAGGCTGAGATCATTAAAAAGGCCAAGGCCGGAGAGCTTGTCGAGCGCAAATCCTGCAAAGATCTTCCGGAAAAGACCGATTGCCTGAGAACCTTTAACGTGTTTGTGGACGAAGAATGCTTTGAGGTCGGTGTCGATGAGGTCGGGGGGGCGCCGGTCATTGCCTATGCCCAGCCTGCCCAGGTTCCGCAGCCCCAGGCGGCAGCGCCGGCACCGGCCCCGCAGACAACAAAAGTCCCGCCACCGCCTGCCCGTGCAGCAGCAGCACCGGCACCCAAGGCGGCAGCGCCGGCCCCCAAGGCTGGAAAACCAGCTCCTGCCCCAGCCCCGGCTGCTGCAGCTGGGGGTACCGGCGTCAAGGCTCCCATGCCCGGCATGATCATCAAGTATGAAAAAAGTGTGGGTGATGCCGTCAAAAAGGGGGATACCGTTGTGGTGCTGGAAGCCATGAAGATGGAGAATGCCCTGCCGGCCCCGACGGACGGCGTGATAACGGCCCTGAATTTCGGGTCTGGAGATTCTGTGTCCAAGGGAGACCTGCTGGCCGTCATCGAGTAGGTTCTCAAGGGGCAGACGTTGCCGTTTGTCTTGTGAGCGTTTGATCCCAGAATGTTGGGGCCAGGCCGGTAAATAAGCCTGGATCCATGTGGTGTACCATCGGGCGGGTCCGGAGTGTCATTCCGGGCCCGCCCGTTTTGATGTGGATTGACAAATCACAGATTGATACTTAGCTTTACTGCGATCAAAACGCTTTTATGCCCCACTGGCATTGACCCATAAATAGAGGAGTAAATCACATGGCGTTTGAAACAAAAGAGGAAGTTCTAGAGAAAATTTTAGATATGGAAAGACCCCTTTGTCCCCACTGCAAACAGCAGATGAGCCTTTGGGAAGTGCCCCAGATTGTCTGCGGAGATGGTCTTGGGTGGGGAACACCCTATCTTTTTGTCTGCTTTAATGACGAGTGTCCCTCGTTTAAAAAGGGGTGGAATGAGATCCAGGAGACAATGGAACACGTGGCGTCATACCGCTGCATCAACTCTCCCGGATGCGATAACTTTGAGTACATGCCGGTGTTCAGTTCCATTGGTGGTACCGGCCAGATGCTTGACGACAATGTCCTGGAGATGAGGGAGGCCACCAAGGAAGCCATGAAGCAGGGTTTTTCCCTGTTGACCGATTTCTATATTTCCAAGGACTGGGATGAAATTCTGAAGATTCTGCTGGATCCCATTCAACCGGCCAGGGTCCGGCTCAAGGCAGCCGAGATGGTCGGGGAACTCGGGGATGTGGATGCCATTGAACACCTTGTAAATCACAAGTACAGTTCGCCGATTCTTACAAAGGCAGTTGAAGACGCCGTGGCCGTTCTCCATGAGCGCCACTACACAAGGGAGTGTCCCAACTGCGCGGAAATCATCAAAAAACGGGCCACCGTTTGCAAGCATTGCAATTCAAAGATTTCAAAGGGCTGATTTGACAGGGGTCATCCCCTGCAGTCGTCGTGGCCTGTGTCAAGATTGTACGAGCGGAAGATAATCATCTCCCGCTCTTTTTTTTCGCTGGGAAAGGGGGGGCATTCAAGGATCATTTCAAGGGCCTGCTCCTTTGAGGGAACGGCGTCAAGCCCCTGACCCCTTGGTCTGCCCGTAACCGTATTCCGCACAAGGGCGTCAAGCCCATTGGTGGCAACGGAAAAAGGAACCTGGCATTCATAGATGAGCCTTGCCCCTGCAAGGATTTCACGTTCATAGGAGCCCAGGGATCCTGCAATGCACTTAACCGCCATCAGCGGTCGGTCATTGCAAAAAACCACAAGGTCAAGGGTCGCGTGGTATGGCTCACCCTGAAAGCTCACGCAAATGGGTTCATCCACCCGGATGTCTTGTTTGTCATAGCCCTTCTCCTCGACCAGGAATCGTTCAAAGATCTGGCGGCTTCCCTCGGGGCCGATGTCGGGGATCTCCCTGCCTGTTATAAAGTCAATCAAAGTTTCGTCCATGGGGTCTCTCCTTGCATGTATGGTCTCAACGGTTGCCGGGAAGATCGGTTTAATACGCCTTGCCGGTTATCAGAAAAGGGCGGTGCCGGTCATCTCGGCAGGCTGTTTCAGTTTCATCACCTTCAGGATGGTGGGGGCAACGTCTCCGATCACCCCGGTGGAGAGGGTTGCATGGGCCATTGCCCTGCCGGCCAGGATAAAGGGCACCGGGTTGAGGGTGTGGGAGGTATGGGGGGATCCGTCGGGCATCTTCATCTGTTCCGCATTGCCGTGGTCCGCCGTGACCATGGCGGTTCCCTGGGTCTGCCACACGGCCTTGACCACTTTTTCTAGGCATCGGTCAACGGTTTCGCAGGCCAGGACGGCAGCCGCCATGATGCCCGTGTGACCCACCATGTCCATGTTGGCAAAGTTGAGCACAACAAGGTCATATTTTTTCGAGAGGATGCGTTTGACGGCTTCGTCTGCAATCTGACCGGCGCTCATCTCTGGTTTTTGATCATAGGTTTTAATCTCCCGGGGCGAGGGAATCAGCACCCGTTCTTCGCCCGGAAAAACCGTTTCGTCTCCCCCGTTGAAAAAATAGGTGACATGGGCGTATTTTTCGGTTTCAGCGATTCTGAGCTGGCTAAGCCCCTGGTCACTGATCACCTTGCCAAGGACATTGTCAAGGTGAACCGGTGGAAAGACAACCGGCAGGTCAAAATTTTCATCGTATTGGGTCATGCACACAAAGGCGGAAAGGGCCGGGCATTTTTTTCGAACAAAGCCTGGGAACCCAGGTTCAGTAAAGGCCCGGGTGATCTCCCTGGCCCGGTCTGCCCTGAAGTTGAAAAACACGATGGTATCCCCGTCCTTGACCATGGGCAGGGGCGAATCCTTTTTTCTGTCCATGAGGATGGGCTTGATGAACTCGTCGGTTTCTCCCCGATCATAGGCGGCCTTGACAGCCCCGACAGGATTCGTTTCAAGGATTCCCGCCTGGCTGGTGTAAAGGTCGTAGGCCGCTTCAACCCGGTCCCAGCGGGTGTCCCGGTCCATGGCATAGAATCGGCCGCAGATGGTGGCAATGTTGATCCCGGGTTTGTCTGAAAGGTGGTTTTCAAGCTCAGCCATGAACCCTGCCCCTGAATCCGGCGGGGTGTCCCTGCCGTCCATGATGCAGTGGATGGCCGTGTCGATCCCGTGGTCATGGGCCAGGTTCACCAGGGCCAGGAGGTGATTCTTCTGGCTGTGAACCCCGCCGTCGGACATAAGACCCATGAGGTGAAGGGTGGTTTTCGACCGTTTGATCGTCTCCATGGTCTGAACAAGGGTTGGGTCTTTAAAAAACGAACCGTCCTGGATGGCGCTGTCGATCCTCACAAGGTCCTGGAACACCCGTCGTCCGGCCCCCATGTTCATGTGGCCGACCTCGGAGTTGCCCATGATGCCGTCGGGCAGTCCCACGGCTTGCCCGGAGCAGGCAAGGCTTGTGACGGGATAATCCTTCTGGAGCTGGTCCAGAAAAGGGGTTTTTGCCTGTTTTACGGCATTTCCCCAGGCAAGGGGGTTGATGCCCCAACCGTCGAGGATGATCAGGGCCGTGACTGCTTTGGTCGCCACAGTGGTGCTCCTTTGTTATTTTTTCTTTGCAGGGGATTTATAGGCTGACAGGTCCACCCGGGGGGCGTCGCTCCACAATCCCTCAAGGTCATAGAAATCCCGGGTCTCCCGGTCAAACACGTTGATGACCACGTCGCCGTAGTCAAGCAGGGCCCAGGTGCCCTGTTTCAAACCCTCGGTGCCGATGGGCAGGGTGTTGAACTTCTTCATGGCAGTGTGAATATGTTCGGCAATCGACGAGACCTGGCGCTGGGATTGTGCAGTGATGATCATAATGGCGTCGGCATAGGAGGTCAGCTGACGCACATCAAGGACGGTTACCGCCTCGGCCTTTCGTGAAAAGGCTTGAACAAGGTAGGGGTCAAGGGTGTCGAGCAGGTCCTTGGCATGATCGGATGGGATTGTCATAAATAGAGTCCTTTCTGGCTGATAATCTCTTCCACAGGCTGGGGCACCAGGGGTGCCACGGGAAGATGTCGTTTAACGCGTTGTCGAATAAGGGTTGACGATATGTCGATTTCAGGAACCTTGCATACGTAAACGGGTTTTACCCCCGCATCTGAAACCGGGTCTGAAAAAAGATCCTCTCCGTTAACCGGTCTGTAGTTCTTTGATATCACATCTTGAAGAAAGGATGCAACATCCTTTGCCTGTTTTTTCTCTCCGGGCCGGATCATGACGATGGTCGAGATCAGGGAAAAAAGATCCCGGCCTTTTTTCCAGGTATCCATTTCAAAAAAGGCGTCCGATCCCACAATCAGCCGCAGATCCTCGCCTGCAGAGAGATTTTCAATGAACAGGTTGACCGTGTCAATGGTGAACGAAGGTCCCCTGCGGACAATCTCCACATCCGATGCCACAAGTCCCTTGATGGCGGCAACCGATCGTTTGACCATTTCAAATCGGTCAGCGGCAGGGGCAAGGTCGGTTGCACTTTTGTGGGGCGGTATGGCCGAGGGAATTAAATGAATGATGTCAAGACCGAATGCCTGCTTGACGTGGAGGATAACCGCCAGGTGTCCCTGGTGAAGGGGGTTGAATGTTCCGCCGAACAAGCCCTGGATCATGAGTGCTTGTTATTGCCGGGTCTGGCCCTTGCCAACCACGACAAATTTGGTTGAGGTGAGTTCTTCAAGCCCCATGGGGCCAAAGGCGTGGAGCCTGGAGGTGCTGATGCCGATTTCGGCGCCAAGGCCGAGCTCGCCGCCATCGTTGAACCGGGTAGAGACGTTTACGCCCACCATGGACGACGAGACTGTTTGAACAAAGGTGTCTGCGTTTTCAGGAATGTCCGTTATAATCACATCGGTATGGTCGGATCCGAACATGGCAATATGTTCCATGGCCTGGGACAGGTCCGGAACAACTTTTACGGCAACGATGAGATCCAGGTATTCGGCAGACCAGTCGGTTTCGTCGGCGGGCAGGGCTTCTGGAACCAGGGATAGGGTGGCAGGGCAGCCCCGTATCTTAACCTTGGCAGCCGTAAAGGCCCGGGCCATCCGGGGCAGAAACAGCGGTGCGATACGTTCATGGACAAGCAGGGTTTCCATGGCATTGCACACACCGGGTCGCTGGGCCTTGGCGTTCGTGCAGATGGCAACGGCCGCGTCCATGTCGCAGGTTTCGTCCACATACACATGGCAGACCCCCTTGTAGTGTTTTAACACGGGAATGGTCGAGTGTTTGACCACGAACCGGATCAGGGCTTCGCCCCCCCTCGGGATCACAAGGTCGATGCAGGCCTCCTGCTGGAGAAGTTCGGTGATGGCCTGTCTGTCCCTTACCGGCAGCACCTGGATACTGTCCGGTGACACACCCACGGTTTCAAGGGCATTGCCAATGATCCGGGCAAGGATGACGTTCGAGAAAAAGGCTTCGGAACCGCCCCTGAGGATGGCGGCGTTGCCGGCCTTGAGGCAGAGGGCTGCAGCATCCACCGTCACATTGGGTCTTGATTCGTAGATCATGGCAATGACGCCCAGGGGGATGCGTCGTTTTGAAATTTCAAGGCCGTTGGGCCGGGTCCACGTGCTGGTGACCCTGCCAACGGGGTCGGGCAGGGCGATCACCTGGTCGAGTCCCTGGATCATTGCCTCCAGGGTTTTGTCGCTGATGGTAAGTCGGTCGACCATGGCATCTGACATGCCGTTTTCCCTGGCTGCTGCAATGTCCTTCTGATTCTCGGCTTGAATTGCCTGCTTTTCCCGGGCCAAACCGTTGGCGATTTCAGCAAGGATCCGGTTCTTTACGTCGGTTGAAGCCGTAGCAAGGGGTCGTGATGCCTTTTTTGCCCGTCGGGCGATATCTTCGATCATGGATGTCAGTGTCATGGTTCGTTCCTACCCCTGTTCAAAGGTGATTGCAAGATTGTCCCGGTGGATGACGTCGTCATAGGGTTTTGAGCCGAGAACGTCCTTGATGGCGGCACTTTTAAGCCCCATGATGCGCCGAATGTCGGCTGATGCGTAATTGGCCAGCCCGTTGCCGATGATGGTGTTGTCCGGAGCCTTGATTTCAATTGGGGCCCCCATGCCGAATTCTCCTTCAACTGCGGTGACCCCGATGGGCAGAATGCTTTTTCCCCCGGTGATGACGGCCTCTTTTGCGCCCAGGTCAATGCAGATGCCTCCCTGGGGTTTGAGATTGTAGGCAATCCAACATTTTTTGGAGTTCAGCTCTTTTTTTCCCGGAATAAAGTAGGTGCCAAGGGGCTCTCCGTCAACCAGCCGTGACAGTACATTCTCGTTTTTTCCGCCGGCGATGATCATGGGTCTGCCGGCCTTGGCCAGTTTCTTGGCTGCCTTGAGTTTGCTCAGCATTCCCCCGGTACCCAGGTTGCCGGGAATGCCGCAGGCGGCCTGTTCCATTTGATGGGTGATGGTCGTCACCTCGCCGATGAGGCAGGCATCCGGGTGAATTCTGGGGTCCTTGTCAAACAGCCCGTCAATGTCGGTGAGGTTGATGAGGATATCTGCATCCATGAGCAGGGTGATCATGGCCGACAGGTTATCGTTGTCACCGAGTTTTATCTCTTCAATGACAACCGTATCGTTTTCGTTGATGATCGGCACGATTTTCCAGTCAAGGAGGGTGTTGATGGTGTTTCTGGCGTTGAGGTAGCGCCGCCGGTTGCCAAGGTCGTCCCGTGTGAGGAGCAGCTGGGCCACCCGTTTGCCGTAGCGGGCAAAGGCGTTGTCATAGGAGAGGATCAGCCCTGCCTGGCCGACGGCTGCAGCCGCCTGGCGGGCGGGAATGCCCTCGGGCCGTCGTTTAAACCCGATCTTCTTGACCCCGGCGGCAATGGCACCGGACGAAACCAGAATGACTTCGCATCCCCTGTCCTGGAGAAGGCTGATCTGATGGCTGATGGTTTCGATGATTTCAAGATTGAGGCCGTGGTTCAGGGTCAGCACGCCGCTGCCGATCTTGACCACAACCCGTTTGGCGTTTTTAAGGTAAAGACGTTTATTTGTTCCCATGGTCAGTTTCACTTTTCCGGTCAATGGACTTGCGGTCGACTATCTGCCGGGCAAGGGTCTGGACAAGCTCGGCTGTCCCTGCGCCCGTGGCCGCTGACAGGGTGAAAATTTCACCCGGGCCATAGGCTTTTTTAAATCCTTCGACCTTTTCCTGCGATCCGGTCAGGTCGATCTTGTTCAACACAACCAGCTGGGGCTTTTTTGCCAGGGTTGCAGAGTAGAGGGAAAGTTCTCGGTTGATGAGGTTGAAGGCGTCAAGGGGATTGTCCGGATCAATCTGTGAAACATCAATCAGATGGATCAGGATTCCGGTTCGTTCCACATGCTTTAAAAACTGGATGCCCAGTCCCGTTCCTTCATGGGCACCCTGGATGATTCCAGGGATGTCGGCAACGGCAAAAGGCTCACCAAATTCAGGTATGACCATCCCAAGGGAAGGGGTCAGGGTGGTGAACGGATAATCCGCTATCCTCGGGCGTGCTGAAGAGATCCTGGAAATCAGGGTCGACTTGCCGGCATTGGGAAGGCCGACGATGCCCACATCTGCAAGCAGTTTGAGTTCCAGCTTGAGGTGGAACTCCTCACCGGGCATGCCGGGTTGTGCAAACCTCGGGGCCTTGTGGGTGGATGTGGCAAACCGCTTGTTGCCCTGGCCGCCCCTGCCGCCCTTTGCAATGGTAATCCGCGTGCCCGGTTCGGTCAGGTCAAACAGCACTTGACCGGTCTCCTGGTCCGTGACAAGGGTTCCCGGGGGGATGGGGATGATGAGGTCCAGGCCATTTTTACCGTGCTTGTTGCTGCCCAGTCCCGGCATGCCGTTCTTTGCCCGGATGATCTTCTGGCGGCGGAGGTCAAAAAGCGTTCGCTTAGCAGGGTCTGTCTCGAAAATGACACTGCCGCCATTGCCCCCGTCACCGCCGTTTGGCCCGCCCCGCTCGATAAATCTCTCCCGTCGGAAACTTACACAACCGGGGCCGCCTTTTCCTGAAATTACAGTGATCGCTGCTTCATCAATGAATCTCACGCTTCATAAACACTCACTCTCTTCTTGTCCCGGCCCTTGCGCTCATAGGCCACAACACCGTCGATCTTGGAAAAGAGAGTATAGTCCTTGCCCATTCCCACATTGCTGCCGGGATGGATTTTTGTTCCGAGCTGTCTGACCAGTATGTTTCCTGCAACAACGGTCTGGCCGCCGAATTTTTTAACGCCCCGTCTCTGGGCATTTGAGTCGCGACCGTTCCGGGTGCTTCCGCCTGCTTTTTTATGTGACATGACCTATCTCCTTAAATACCTGTTAACGCTATATCTGGTAAATCCTATACCTGGATGCTGTCGATTTTGACTGCGGTATACTGTTGTCTGTGGCCCCTGAGGTTTCTGTAACCCTTGCGGCGTTTGAATTTAAAAACAAGAACTTTTTTCCCCTTGCCCTGCTCAAGGATGTGGCCCTTTACAAGGGCATCTTCAATGGCAGGCTGACCCAGGGTGACATTCTCACCGTCGGAAAACATCAGGACATCGTTGAATTCAACTTCCCCGCCTTCCACACCTTCGAGTTTTTCAACCCTGAGGGTATCACCCTCCTGTACCTTGTACTGCTTTCCACCGGTTTTGATTACTGCATACATTATCTGTATCTCCTTATATCGCTTTATGCGTACCTCTACACAGTTCTAAAATCCCAAAGCATAGGCTGAATCCACTGTTTTGTCAAGACAAAAAAGCGTGCAAGCCCAGGTCACAGGGGGGGTATTCCTGCGCTCCAGGGTGAATCATTCGTCTGCTGTCGAAGGGGTCACGACTGGACAATCTCAAGGATGGTCCGGGAGGTGTACTCACCGACATCCGCCAGGGCATCCACCGGCAGAAACTGCTGGGCATTGGCAGAAAACAGGCAGGTGACCGAGGCTGGAAAATCCTCGTCCGCCTCATGGAAGATGTAGCAGAGGGCAATTTTGGGCAGGGGGTAGACAACCATGGCAAAATCGCCCCCCACCCCCTGGGCCGCATCTGAGCCGCCAAGGGTGTCAATGATGGATTGCCTGTTACCCTTGATGGCTTTTACATGGGGAACCAGGATTCCCTCGGTGTGGGTGGTGAAGGCCCCCACATAGGGCGCTGTTCCCGGCAGTTCCTTAAAGGACCTCAGGGGCGAGGGGATGCAGATTTCCGGCGTTGCATTCAGGGCGTACAGGGAGATGAGGATTTCAAACACCGACGATATCCCTTTTTTTCCAAGCTGGATCCCATCCGGCGAGATTACGCATGGCCGTCCAAAGGCCCTGAACGTGAATCTGTCCCCCATTTTTACGGCGCAAAGCCGGGCTGCAAGGTCCTGGGGCAGGGTGGCATAAAGTTGCGCAAGGTTTTGTTGTGCTATTGTTTTGTAATTGTCTTTCATCTGTGTTGTTCCTTTGCCGTTTAGACATGTTTCATGGATGTGGAAACATCGAAACTGTGTCTGGGTTGCTGTTCATGGCATTTTACGACCTAACCATAAACCGTATTGACCATAACAGTTTTATCCCAGGGAGGCACCCCCTAAAACGGGCGGCACAATGCCCCGGCGGCACAAGGTGCAGTCCATGCTTCCTGGTGCGCCAGCAAAGTCACCCCACGGGATCTATTGCCAGGCAAATGCTGGGTGCTGGTTTCTGAAAGATATTTCACACGGCTATTGACAAAATGCGTCTTCCTGTCTTAGGAATTAAGCCGGGTCGGTTTAAGGATCACTGTTCACGGCCGATTGGTTTATCCCTGGGGACTTTTCCCTTGTCCCGGGTGGATTGATTCGTGTTTTCGCAAGGGAAATGCAAAGAGACACGCCATGGCTGATGCGAACAGGGCGGTGGGTCAGACAGACGGGTCTGCATGGGCAAAAAGGGCATTGGAGTTTTTCGGGCCCAGGATCGGTTGTGTGGCTGGAAATTTACCATAAACGAACAGGGGACAATCATATGGCAGGTACAATCAACCTAACCTGTGGGGCTGGGGTGGCAACCGTCACCCTGAATCGCCCCCAGAATCTGAACGCGTTTACCACTTCCATGGTCAGAGAACTTGAACAGACGCTTGTCCAGATTCGCGACAATCCTGAAATCCGGGCGGTTCTGGTGACCGGCAGCGGCAAGGCCTTCTGTGCCGGTGTCGATATCCAGGAGAAACCCTACAATCCGCTGAATGCCCGGATATTTTTGAAGGATTTCAACCGGATGCTCAAGGCGGTGGAGAGCCTGCCTCAGCCGACGGTCGCACTCCTGCATGGGGCGGTTGTGGCCGGGGGGCTGGAGCTGGCCCTGGCCTGCACCTTTCGCATTGCCGCGGAGAATGCAAAAATGGGTCTGCCGGAAATCAACCTTGGGTTGGTGGCCGCAGGCGGGGCCACATACCGCCTGCCCCGTTTGGTTGGTTTTGGCACGGCCCTGGAGATCTGTTTGCTGGGCAGACTGATGACCGGCGCGGAGGCTGCAGCCAAAGGCCTGGTCAACTGGGTTTTTCCGGAACATACGGTCGGATCTGAAGCTGAAGTCGTCGTCAAAAAACTGGCAAAACAGCCGCCCGTGGCCTTGAGTCTGATCAAAGACGCCCTGTATGCCGCGGCAGCACCCCATGAAGCCAATGCCTGTTTGATGGAGATTCTTTCGGCCAGCGTCAATCATTATACTGAAGATAAACGAGAGGGTTTAGCCGCTTTTCTGGCTAAACGAACACCTGATTTCAAGGGTAAATAAGTCATCAAACGAGGAAAAATAATGCTTGATTTGAAGTGTGGTATTGCTGCCATGGGGTTTTACCTGCCGGAAAAAGAGGTTCCGCTGCTTGAACTGGCTGAAAAAGCGGGCATTCCGGCGTTTGTCGCAGGATTTGCCGGTGCCGGAACGGTACGTGAGGCCGCAGCGGATGAGCTGCCCAGCCAGATGGCCATCCAGGCTGCTCGCGCTGCACTGTCAGACGGCGAGATTGACCCCCGGGAGATCGATTTGATTATCTATTGCGGGGCCGGGGTGTCCGACTATATTCTGCCGCCGTCCGCCGGCCGGGTTCAGGATGCCATTGGTGCCGACCGGGCCATGGGATTTGACCTGTCCCAGGGGTGCTGCGGCATGCAGACCGCCATGCAGATCGCCAAGGGGCAGATTGCTCTAAACGAAGGGTGTAATACGGTGATGCTGGTCACGGGCGACAAATGGAGCCAGTTTACCCACCACCATACGGCTGATTCAGTTTTCTTTGGTGATGGCGGTGGCGCCACCATCCTTAAAAAAGATCATCCTGATCTGCAGCCCGTTGCCGGCGAAACCATTACCCGGGGCAGCTATTACGATCTGTGGTGTATCGAAGCCGGTGGCCTGCGCCATCCGGCCTCCAGTAGAACCCTGGCAGAAAATATGCATACATACAGGTGTATTGATCCGGAACGCGCCCGCCATGAATTTAAGGAGATCTACATTCCGGTGATGGTCGAGGCGGTCCGGAAAGCCATGGAAAAAGCGGGCATTACCCGGGATCAGGTCGGTTTTTTTTCCATGGTCAACGCCAACCTCAAGGTTCAGGAACTGCTGCTTGCCCAACTTGAGATCCCGTTGGCGCGCTCATCTGCCGATTACCTCAGGCGTTTCGGCCATTTCGGATCCCAGGACACCTTTTTCAACATCGACCTGGCCGTCAAAGAGGGCAGAATCAGCAAAGGCGACTATATTGTCATGCTGACCACGGGCATCGGGTTTTCCTGGGGCAGTGCGGTCATCAGGTACTAGGGCTGTTTATGAGAGCGCCCAAGGCTCTCCCATCGGCATGTGACTGCAGGAGACAGAATGAAAAAGAGCGGGGACGCCGTCTGGCATCCCCGCTCCTGGGTTTAAATCGTCTGTAGTCGGATTAAACTAGCCTCTGACCTCTTCCTTGACCTGGGTTGCAAGCTTGTACAGGATGGTCAGGATGAAAAGACCTGCGGCGTAAATGCCCAGGGTGATGCCGATCTCCTTGAAGGTCGGCATGTACTCTGTCACATGGTGAAGCGGTGAGGGAACAAATCCGCCTGCGATCATGCCTAGGCTCTTGTCGATCCAGGTACCGATGATCACCATGACGCAGATGTAGGGCAGAAGCATTGAATTGCTTCTCAATACCGGAATCACCAGCATGATGGCAGCCGAGATCATGAGGATCATTGAGGTCCACATCCAGGGAACCATGGTGTTGTGACCGTGGAGTCCGAAGAACAGGTAGTCAATGTGGGTCATGTGGCCGGGGATCTTGCTGTAGTAAGTGACAAAGATCTCGCAGAAAAAGAAGAACACGTTGGCGATCAGGGCATAGCAGGCGATTTTTGACAGCGTCTGCATGGCTTCCCAGCCCGGATCAAACCGGGTGAATTTTCTGACGACATAGCAGAGCAGGATCAGCACGGACGGCCCTGCGGCAAAGGCGGATGCCAGAAACCGGGGGGCCAGGATGGCCGTGAGCCAGAACCCCCTGCCGGGAAGGCCGCAGTACAGATAGGCCGTTACCGTATGGATGCCGATGGCAAAGGGGATGGAAAGATAGATCAGGGGGGTGGTCCATGCGGGCGGTCTGATCTGGTTTCTTTCGGCCTCAAGCACCTTCCATCCGATGACAATGTTCAGAAACAGGTAGCCGTTGAGCACACACATGTCCCAGAACAGCATGGAATGGGGGGTGGGGTAGAGGAGCACATTGAGCATCCGGATGGGCTGGCCAAGGTCGACCACGATGAATAAAAGACACATGATCAGGGCCGCAACAGCCAGAAACTCGCCCAGGATGGTGATCCGGTGAAATTTTTCATAGTTGTGAAGATAAAAGGGAATCACCACCATGACACCCCCTGCGGCAACGCCCACAAGGTAGGTGAAGTTGGCGATGTAAAATCCCCAGGTGACGTCCCGGCTCATGGCGGTTGTCATCAGACCGTTGATGAACTGGTCCACATAGACAAGAAAGCCTGCTCCGATGACAGCGCAAAGTACCCCAAGCCAGATCCAGTACTTTTTGCTTCCTTTGATAGCTATTTCAAGCATGTTCGCCTCTCCTACATGATGTAATAAACAGAAGGCTCGGTTCCAAGCTCCTGCTTACGTCTGATTGAATATTTTTCGTTCAAGAGCGCCCGGACCTCGGAATTGGGATCCTCAAGGTCTCCCACGGTGATGGCACCTTCGCTTACCTCAACACAGGCCGGCTGCAGGCCCTTGGCAAGGCGCTCGGCGCAGAGGTTGCATTTTTCCACAACCCCCTTGCTTCGGGTGGGGAAATCCGGATTGACCTTGTCAATAAAGGGCCGGGGATCCCTGAAGTTGAAGCTTCTGGAGCCGAACGGGCAGGCGGCCATGCAGAAGCGGCAACCGATGCAGCGGTGGAAGTCCATGAGCACGATGCCGTCTTCGCGCTTGAACGTTGCCTGGGTGGGACATGCCTGGACACAGGGTGCGTTCTTGCAGTGGTTGCAGGTGACAAGGAAGGGAAGTTCCTTGAACTTTTCAGCCAGGAACTCGTCTTCCTTGTCGGGAAAGGCATTGTGAAAATGCTCTTCCCAGATCCATTTGAGCTCCTGCTTCTGGTTGACAGGCCGGGTGTTGGGAAAACGTTCAGGATCCGGCTCGTGGTGAAAGTCTGGTACATTGTGGGTCTTTCGGCAGACTTCAACGATTCGTTCTGCAACCTCCTGGTTGAGCTTGCTGGTGTCAATGACCATCCCCCAGCGCTTTGCTGTAAGGGCCTCAGGATTTTTGGTTTTGGTCGCCTCGACTGCGGTGTGGGCGCTGGATGCTGCAACAGCCTTGATTGCCGGAGCAACACCAATGCCCAGCGCAGAAACGCCTGCGACCTTCAAAAAGCTTCTTCTGCTCTTTTTCATTGGTTGATCTCCTTGGGGGTTGTGTGGCACTCCCAGCAGTAGGGATCCACGGATGCATAGGTATGGCAACGGTCACAGAATTTTTCCTTGTCCTCGTGGCAGCCAAGGCAGGAATTCTCGCCCGTGGAAAGGCTCATCTGGAACTGCTTACCGTTGGCAGCGTTGTATTTTCTGTCCGCATCCCTGACCACCGAATCCCGCCATTCATCCAGCAGGCTCATGTGGTTTGCCCGCATGTCGTACTTGTCCAGAACACATTTCTCAGCGGCTTTGGCCTTGGCTGAAAGTTCTGGCTCAGGGGCAGCATCCGTGCCGCCAAGGTTGAACCAGAAGGGGAAAAGGGCAGCAATGACGAAGGCCGCCAATCCTGCCATGATAGCATTTTTACTCATCTTCATCCTCCATACCCGGTAAGGGTTCCATGCGCAAATCTGTGGTTCTCTTTTTCTCACCCGGGAGAATCAGAGCATTACCGATCAATTCGTGCACACCAGCAACGTCAACCTCAGGAACCCAGTATTCGCAGAGGGCCGGCAGGGCTGCCCGGTCGATGGCACAGATGGTTGCAAGGGTGTTAACATTGAATTTGTCATGGACAAACTTTACGGCATTGGCCCTGGGCAGGCCGCCTGCCATGCGAAGCTCGATGTTTTCACCTGCATTGAGCCCGGCGCCTGAACCACAGCAGAAGGTCTGTTCCCGGATGGTGTTTTCAGGCATCTCAAAGAAATTGTCACAAACGGCCTTGATGCAGTAGCGGGGTTCTTCCAGAAGGCCCATGCCCCTTGCAGGGTTGCAGGAATCATGGAAGGTGATAATCCGGTTTGAGTTGCGGCTCTTGTCAAATTCAAGTTTATTGTGCCGGATAAGGTCGGCCGTGAACTCGGTGATATGAACCATTTTGGTGGACTTTGCATTTTCAAACTTGGTTCCTGTGATGGGGTTCACAGGTTCTTCAAGGAAATCGGCAGGGCCGTTCATGGTGTCCATGTACTGGTTGATCACCCGCCACATGTGGCCGCACTCGCCGCCAAGAATCCATTTGACTCCAAGTCGTTTGGCCTCGGCATACATTTTGGCGTTGAGGCGTTTCATGGTCTCATGGCTGGTGAAGAAACCAAAGTTGCCGCCCTCGGAGGCGTAGGTGCTCCAGGTGACGTCCAGATTGTACTTGTCCTTCAGGTATTTAAAGAGGATCATATACCCTTGGCAGGTGTAGGTGCCCGGATCGGCAAACACGTCGCCCGAGGGGGTGATGAACAGGATGTCTGCCCCTTTTTTGTTGAACTGGGGTGCAACATTGACCCCTGTGATCTCTTCGAGATCCTCGGTGAAAAAGTCGAGCATGTCCTTAAAGGCATGGGGCTGGATACCCAGGTGGTTTCCCGTCTGGTAGCAGTTGGAAACAGGGGTTGCAATCCAGTCGATGTTCAGGCCCAGAAGGTTTAAAAGTTCCCGTCCCATGATGGTGATTTCTGCGGTATCAATACCATAGGGACAGAACACTGAGCATCGGCGGCATTCACTGCACTGGAAAAAGTAATACCACCACTCTTTGAGCACGTCCATGGTCATGGGTCTGCCGCCGGCCAGCCTGTCTCCTCCCGGGACCTTTGAGAGGATTTTACCGACCGTTGTAAAGTCGTTTCGATAAACAGACCTTAGCAGTTCAGCCCTTAGAACCGGCATGTTTTTGGGATCCCCCGTGCCAAGGAAGAAATGGCACTTGTCTGCACAGGCACCGCAACGAACACAGACATCCATGAAGATTTTGAATGTCCTGAATTTTTCCAGGCGGTCTTTGATTCCCTCATGGATGATTTGTTGCCAGTTTTCTGGAAGCTTCCAGTCCTGGTCCAGGGGATTCCATTGCCGGGCATTGGGGGCACTCAGGGTTTCCAGGCTTTCAGGCTTTGCAGCATAGCAGTACATCCCGGGTCTGATCTGGACAGCGGTATTCATCCAGCTGCCCGAGGTAGGGGTATAATCTACCTTGTCCAACAATTCATCAGGTTTAAGTTCGTCACCCATCGATTACTCCTTCTTGTCCACTGGAAGTCCAGCGTCTATCATTTTTTCCCTAAAGTGATCTTCATACTGCGCATAGGTATGAATTTCCACCGCATAGTTCCAGGGGTTGATGTGCCGTTTCATCCGGTTGTTGTTTGCCATATTTCGTGTGGGGCTCAAAAAGACGCCGGCCATGTGCATGAGTTTACTTACGGGAATATAGGCAAGCAGCACGCTGACCATGAAGAGGTGGGCATAGAAAAGACCACCGACGCCTTCGGGGATCACCGGGTGGAAGGTGACAAGGCCCATGGTAAAGGCTTTGACCCCAAGGATGTCCACCTTGGTGAAGTAACGCATGGAGATACCCGATGCCGCAATGCCGATGATGAGAAACAGCGGAAAATAGTCGGCTGCAAGGGAGATGTAGCTGACCTTTTCATCAAAAATTCGACGGGCAAGGAGAAACAGGGCCGCAGCCAGGAGTACGATCCCGGACAGGAAAATGCCGGGAAGGCCGATCTGAATGATGCCGTCAAGGTACTCAAGGGCCTTGACGCAGAAGGGTACCGGGTTGAGGAAAAACCTCAGGTGCCGGAGAATCACCACCAGGAATGCGTAGTGAAAGGCAAGGGCGCCCACCCAGAGGAAGATCTCCCAGGAGTAGGTGATCTTGTTCTTCTCATTTCGGTTGAATGCAGCCTTGGTGTTCCGAAACAGGGACCTGAATGCACAGATTTCAAGTACCATTCGCACGAATACCCCGGCAGCAGTGTCCGGGTTGTCAATGCGATTCTGTTTGATCCACGGAAGGGATTTTTGCTGACCGCAGGTTGTGGGAATCCGGAAGGGTACGGCAGACGCTGCCCAGCCCATCACCCGGTAGACAAACCCGGCGATAAAGGCTGCGATCGCTGCGTAGGGTACAACGATTCCAAAGAACCATTGCATCCCGGCGCCCTCAACCCCTGCGTATGCCAGCAGAAAAAGCAGAAAAACGCCTGTCAGGGGTAACATGTACTTTTGCTTCATATTCTAACCACCTCACTATTGAGGCCCTGTAATTGCGAAGCGTTCCAGGGCCTGTTTAAAATTTTGCGAGCTAGAAGAGATCCTTTTCCTTTAGCTCTGTTACTAAACCTGCCCTTTCAAAGGCTGAATGAATCCGTCGTTTGGCTTCGGTTGCCTTTAAAAGGAAAATGCTCTCTCGACATTTCATGTACCGGTTAAATGCTGCAAGGGCTATGGTATCGACGCGTCTGTCAAAGGTCTCGTGCAATTCCGGCGCCATGATTTTTTTTGCGATTTTTTTGAGGTCAAACACAAACCCCACGGCCGATGCCGGTGTGAAATTCTGAACAGCCCGGATACGGATGATGGGATCCATGGCATCCTCAAGGGCTGCAGGGTTCATTTCCTTGAGTAACGCTTCAAAGACAGCCTCAAGGCTTTCGTGGGTGGCCGCACCCACGGGGTTGTCAAATTTGTTTTCAATACGGCCAAGTACCCGCGCGGTTTCGGGGGGATAGGTTTTTATGGTGGCCTCAAACCATTGGTCGAGGACTTTTTGTTTGTTTGTTTCAAGACTTTTTTTTATTTTTTTTTGAAAATCCATGCAGATTCAGTACTCCTGTGAATCCTCAGGGGGATTCAGATAAATAGATAGACGGACTGGTTCCCAATAACCTTAGCCATATAACGACCCCTGGGTTTTATGTCAAGGATAAAAGCGGGGGTTCATCAAGTGAGAAGTAGTGATTCAGGGCCTTGAACATCATGTAGGGATCCTTTGCTCCGGTCATTTCCCGCACCGAATGCATGGCCAGTGTTGCGGCCCCCACATCAACAGTCCGGATGCCTGTTCTGGCCGCAATGGCCGGCCCGATGGTACTGCCGCAGGCAAGGTCGCTTCGCATGACAAACTCCTGTACAATCAGGTCGGCCCCCGAGCAGATCTGTTTGAAAACAGCGCCTGATTCTGAATTTGTGGCATAGCGCTGGGACGCATTGATCTTGAGTACGGGGCCGGTGTTGAGCAGCGGCCGGTGGTTGGGTTCGTGTTTTTCCCTGAAGGCAGGATGGACCCCATGGGCGTTGTCGCAGGAGATCATCAACGACCGGGCGGTGGTTCTTGCCAGCTGTTCCGGTGTCCCCGCCATTCTTGAAAGGATGGATTCAAGCAAAGACCCCCTGGCGCCTGAACGGGTATCGCTTCCCACCTCTTCGTTGTCGGTGAGGACCACCATGGCTGTGGCCGAGGCGGATGCCGACCCCAGGCTTTTAAGGGCTGCATGGCAGGAGAGAAGGTTGTCAAGTCTCGGAGCCGAGATGATTTCGTGGTCAAGACCTGCGTAAAAGCAGGGTTCGGCATGGGCGAATGACAGCTCATGGGCCAGGACTTCAACCGGGTGGTGTTCAGGGTGTTCCTGGTGGACCCGGTTGAGCAGCATTTCCTTGAAAGACATTTTGGTTTCAAAATCATCCATTCGGTCATACAGGGCGAAGAGCGGTACGGTGTGGAGCTCGGGGTTGACCGTCCGGTTGGTGTTGGCCTCCCGGTCCAGGTGGATGGCAAGGCTTGGAATGATGGCAACGGGCCGGTTAAAGTTGATCAAAAAGCTCTGGAGGCGTTCTTTTCTGTCGTCAACCGTACGGCAGGTGACCCGTCCGGCAAGGTTGAGCCCCCGGTCAAACCAGGTGTTGAGCAGGGTGCCGCCATACACCTCGCAGCCGAGACGGGACATTGAATCCTGCCGCTGCAGGGGGGCCGGCTTGACCCTCAGACAGGGGCTGTCTGTGTGGGCACCGACCAGCTTTATCCCTGTTTGCCAGGGGGGGCGGGTGCCCATTTTAAACGCGATGAGTGAAGTGTCGTTCCGGGTGACATAGTAGCAACCATTGGCTTCAAGTTGCCAGGCGTCGCCCTCGTCAAGAGGGATGAACCCCTGGTGGTTGAGTGTCTTTGACATGGACCGGACCCCATGGAAGGGGGTCGGCGAATGGTCAATAAAAGTAAAGAGTTCCTGGTTGAATTCGGCCTGGTTGAACTTTCCGGAAGATTGCTTTTCAGGGGGCATGGATCTGCTCTCTTGGATTATGGGGTTTGGGGTACAATAATTTTTAACCTTTAATATCAGACAACCCTTGATTAAAACAAGAAGTTTATCTGCTATTGCTTTGGTTTTTTCACCGTGCTATCTGTACAAAAAAGACCCGCTGTCGGGCCTGCCGGCCGGGATTCATGGTTTAAAACCAGGTTTCAAAAGGGTGTGGTGAAACCTGTCGTGTCAACTGAACCCAAGGGGGGAAATGATGTTAAAGAGAGTCGACCCTGCCATGACAGAGAGCTGGAAACGATTGAGCCGTCACTATCAAGGGGTAAAGGATCTTGCCATGGGGGATCTTTTTCAACAGGACCCGGGTCGCTTTGAACGGCTTTGCTTTGCATTCAACGATATGGTGGTGGATCTTTCCAAGAACCGGATCACCGACCAGACCCTGACCCATCTGATGGATCTTGCCCGGGCAACCGGGGTACCCGAGGCCATTGCCATGATGTTCAGGGGCGACAGGATCAACGAAACCGAGGAGCGATCGGTACTCCACGTTGCCCTGCGTAATCTTGCCGACACCCCTGTTCTAGTGGATGGAAAGGATGTCATGCCGGGGGTCAGGGCGGTGCTCGAGCAGATGCGTGGTTTTTCAACCCGGGTCTATTCAGGCCAGGTGACGGGTTTTTCCAACCGGCCGGTCACGGATATTGTCAACATTGGCATCGGCGGGTCGGACCTGGGGCCAAAGATGGTGGCCACCGCCCTTGCCCCCTATTCCAGAAAGGGGCTGAAGGTCCATTTTGTATCGAACGTGGACAGCACCCACATTGTTGAAACCTTGAAGGAGCTTGATCCTGCCACCACGCTTTTTATCATCGCCTCTAAGACATTCACCACCCAGGAGACCATGACCAACGCGGCCTCGGCAAGGCAGTGGTTCCTTGAGGGCGCAAAGGACCCAGGCCATGTGGCCCGGCACTTTGTTGCCATTTCAACCAATGCCGCGGCCGTTGAAGCCTTTGGTATTGACCGGGACAACATGTTTGGGTTCTGGGACTGGGTCGGGGGACGTTACTCCCTGTGGTCGGCCATCGGCCTGTCCATTGCCTGTTACATCGGGTTTGACAATTTCAAGCGCCTTTTAAGGGGTGGATTTGACATGGACTGTCACTTTCGAGACACGCCCCTTGGGCAAAATATCCCGGTTCTTCTGGCCATGATCAGCATCTGGTATGTGAATTTTTTCAAGTTTTCCACCGAAGCCATCCTTCCCTATGACCAGAGCCTTGAACATTTCCCCGCCTACCTCCAGCAGGCCTGCATGGAGAGCAATGGCAAGTCAACGGACCGGAACGGCAACCTTGTTGCCCACGCCACCTGTCCCGTTGTGTGGGGGCAGCCCGGGACCAACGGGCAGCACGCTTTTTACCAGCTGCTCCACCAGGGCACCCAGATTGTTCCCTGTGATTTTCTGGTGCCTGCCACAAGCCATAACCCCCTTGGCGACCACCACGCCCTGCTGGTGGCCAACTGCTTTGCCCAGGCCGAGGCGTTGATGATGGGCCGGGATGAACAGGAGGTGGCGCGGGAGATGGCAGCCAAACATATGGATGATGGTAAACTAAGGCGGCTGCTGGCCCACCGGACCTTCCAGGGGAACCGCCCGTCCAACACCATCCTTTTTCGCCAGCTCACCCCGGAGGCCCTGGGGGCGATCATTGCCATGTACGAACATAAGATTTTTGTCCAGGGGGTGGTGTGGAACATTTTCAGCTTTGACCAGTGGGGAGTGGAGCTTGGAAAGGCCCTTGCCGGTCGTATTTTTCCGGAACTTGCCGGCCATGACACCGTGGTCTCCCACGACGGTTCAACCAACGGACTGATCAATGTTTTCAAGCAGATGAGGAGTGAAGCATGCAGGAGTTAAGCAGGAGTCAGCTGGCCCGGCTGGCCATCCGGGAGTTCAAGATCATAACCGATTCCCTGGCCATCCGGGGGTTTTATCGACCGTCCGGCCGGTTGGGCAAGGCCCTTGAAGGCTGTTTAAGGGATTTAAGTCCTGAAATTTACGGTTCCATGAACGACCCCAGGGTGGTGGAACTCAAGGGCCTTGAGTATGTCATTGACCGTCTGCCCCAGGGCATTGAACAGGCCACCAAGATCATTCTCACCGACGAGGACCAGTTTGATGAAACGCCGTTCAAGTCCATTGAGCCGTTGCGGCGGCGGCGGATCTCCTACCGGATCAGTGATCGGGAGCTTTGCTTCATCGTTTCACGGGGGATCAGTGAGATCTATGATATTGTCACCCACATGGCTTTTTTGAACATGGAGGCAAGGAAGATCCACCGCCGGATGCTTGACGACTATGGCAATCCGAGAATGGAGTGGCGGGAGCTTGAGCGGGTGGTGAACAAACAAACAAATCTGAGCGTGTCCGAACTTGATTCGGCCATCTGGAATCTGAGCCTCATCCTGGGACGGCCCTATCACGAAACCCGGGAGGCCTACGATTCCCTTGAAAAAAACCGGCAGGAGAACCAGAGTAATAACGGTCTCTTTTCCCTGATTTATAATCTGGGCTGTCGCATTGAAAACGAGCGCCGGTCAAAGGATGATACCCTGGTGATCTATTTCACCCCGTCGCTGATGAAGATCATCGGCCATCATCGCTATGGAAAAATCTGGGCCTCCCACATCAAGGCGCAGCTGTTTGACCTGGGGCTTTCCAACCGTCCCCTTCACATTGTCAGCGCCAATCTCCACAGTGTGGTCAACCTTTTTTACGGGTACGCTGCCGTCGGCGGAGCCGGGCAGCCGGCAGAAGGCACGGATCTCTACGGCTTTCTGTGCGGGTTGAGGCAGAAAAAGGATGAGATCATTGCCCATGCCCATGCCCACGGCCTGGTGAGCCTGCCCGATCGATCCGGGGCCAACACCGACTGCCAGATCATTGACACGGCCTGCCTTGACACCGTTGCCCTCCACCCGGAGCTTGAGTTTAACCTGCCCCGGGAGATCAATGAACGGCCGGTCATTCTTGTGATGGATTACGCCTTCGGCGCCCAGGCCTTTGAACTGATGGAAAATCTGCTCAAGCCCTGGTCGTCGAACAGCGAAACCGCGCTTCTCCATGTGGGATCAATTTCCATCATGGGTAAGGCCGGGATACTTCCCGGGGAAACCGGGGACATCATGCTTGCCACGGCCCATGTATGCGAGGGGACGTCTGACAATTACATTGTTGAAAATGACCTGGCGGTTGAAGATTTTAACGGTGAGATTCCGGTGTACACAGGGCCCATGGCAACGGTTCTCGGCACAAGTCTCCAGAACCGGGATGTGCTCGAGATGTTCCAGAAGGACTGGCGGGCAGTGGGCCTTGAGATGGAGGGCGGGTACTATCAAAAGGCCATCAGCGCCGCCATTATCAAGGGGTTCATACCCAGGGAGACCCGAACCCTGTATGCCTATTATGCCTCGGACAATCCCCTCAAGACCGGCAACACCCTTGCCGCAGGTCCCATGGGCGATGAGGGGGTGAAACCCACCTATATGATCACCCGGGTGATTCTTGAAAAAATTTTGGCAGAATTCGAATGAGATCCCATGGGGAGTGCTGGGGGGCAGGTTTGGCTTGTTGGTGTTATTGGGGCTAACGTCTGCGGCAGTTCCGGGGACACCTCACCCAGGACCGTTCGTATCATCCACTGGGATCAACCAGCGAAAAAAGGCCCTGCACGTTTAACGGTGCAGGGCCTTACACGCTTGAAACTGGCGGAGAAAGAGAGATTCGAACTCTCGATAGAGTTTTACCCCTATACTCGCTTAGCAGGCGAGCGCCTTCAGCCACTCGGCCATTTCTCCGTTTGGTCTGGCGGAGGAGGTAGGATTCGAACCCACGGAGCTTTGACACTCAACGGTTTTCAAGACCGCCGCCTTCAGCCACTCGGCCACTCCTCCCTGATTGACCTGAGCTTTATATCACCTTGAAATTTTAAGGTCAACCCCAAAAAACATATATTTTAAAGTTCATCTTAATGTTGACAGGCGGGATATTCGAGCTATATTTTAGAGTTTGCTATCTGCACACAATTAAAGGTTCATATACGGGCATGGGAGACAGAGATGAAACAGAAGTTTACGTTTGAGATTGACGCAAAAAAGGGCAGATTAAAGATTTCTGAATCGGCAGAGTCTGATCCGGGAACCTTTGTACCCCTTCATTTTGAAGAGTATGAGGTTGAGGCGCTCAAGGCTGTCCTGGACAAGGGACAGGACGCTTTGATGGAGGTGGTGCGGCGGAAAAATTTTTTCCCCCCCAATGTCCTTGCCACAAAGCTGTTTAACGCCCTTGCTGGTTTTTTGACCGATGGCGGTGAGGAGATGGTTGTGGTCGATTATGACGATACCGAAACCCTGGAGGGCCTGGAGGGTCTTGAGATCGAAGAGGACGAGGAGGATGTGGATCTTGACGGACTTTTGACCTCGGATGATGAAGATCTGAGTGAGGATGATATCAAAGAGATTGATTCGGATGATGATACCCCGAGATTCCAGGTTGATGATGATTCAGAGCAAGAGAACTAGAGCGGAAAATGAAAGAATCCATAAAACAACTCATTCTTGGGGGCGCCCGTAAAGCCTTTGACAAAGGCCTGCTCAATTCCGATGATTTTCCTGAAATGGAGATTGAAACCCCCCGCCACGACGCCCACGGCGATTTTTCAACCAACTTTGCCATGGTCGCGGCAGCCGGCCAGAAAATGGCCCCACGGAAAATCGCCGAGGCGGTTGTTGCCTCCATGGATCTGGGCAGCATCATCGAAAAAACCGAGATCGCAGGACCGGGGTTTATTAATTTTTTTCTGGCCAGCCGGGCCTGGTATCCGACCCTTGACCGCATTGCTCAGGAGGATGACCGGTTTGGCCGTTCAGATTTTGGTGCCGGCAGAAAGGTGCAGGTGGAGTTTGTCAGTGCCAACCCCACGGGTCCGCTCCATGTGGGCCACGCAAGGGGGGCCGCAGTGGGGGATGCCGTGGCGAACATCCTCTCGTTTGCCGGGTATGAGGTTCAGCGGGAGTATTATATCAACGACTCGGGCCGGCAGATTCGCACCCTGGGGCTTTCCGTGTGGCTGAGGCTGTGCCAGCAGCTTGGCCGGGAGGTTGAATTTCCCCCGGACTGCTACCAGGGCGATTATATCAAGGAAATTGCCAGGGATCTTTATGCAGAGATGGGCCGGGATATTTCAGACGCGGACGAGGCTGAGGCCGTTCCCGTCTGTGCCAGGTTTGCCGCCCAGGTGATTCTTGCGGGCATCCGGGCGGATTTGCTGGATTTCGGGGTCGAGTATGACCAGTGGTTCAGTGAAGAGAGTCTTTACACGTCCGGCCGTGTCCAGCGGGCCATTGAGGATTTCAAGGCCCGGGATGTGATCTATGAAAAGGACGGCGCACAATGGTTCAGGACCGAAGGTTACGGGGATGAAAAAGACAGGGTGGTGGTGAGAAACAACGGGATTACCACCTATTTTGCCTCGGATATTGCCTACCACATGGAAAAGTTTGACCGGGGATTTGACCGGGTCATTGATGTGTGGGGCGCCGATCACCACGGCTACATCAACCGGATCAACGCGGCCATTGACGCATCGGGCAGGCACAGCGACCAGTTTGACGTGATTCTGGTTCAGCTGGTCAGCCTTTTAAGAAACGGTCAACCCGTTGCCATGTCCAGTCGGTCCGGCGAGTTTGTAACCTTGAAGGACATTGTCGATGAGGTGGGAAAGGATGCGGCCCGGTTTCTGTTTCTGAGCCGCAGCTATGACAGCGGCCTTGATTTCGACCTTGAGGTGGCCAAGCAGAAGACCAGTGACAATCCCGTCTACTATGTGCAGTATGTCCATGCACGCATTGCTGGGATTCTCATGAAGGCGGTGTCTGAAAAGGTGCTTGGCGAGGGTGAACCGCCCTGGGCTGGAAGCAAGGAACGGCTGGTGGAACCCGACGAGATAAAGCTTCTCAAGATTCTTGCCGATTTTCCTGAAACCGTTGAAAAAAGTGCGGCAACCCTCCATCCCCATGTGATCTTTACCTACCTCATGGGGCTGGCATCGGCCTTCCATGGATATTACAATCGCCACAAGGTTATCACCCCTGACAGGGAACTCTCCCGGGGGCGGATCTGCCTTGTTTTTGCCGTGAAGACAGTTATCCGGAACGGGTTGCATCTGCTGGGCGTGTCTGCCCCTGAAAGAATGTAGGGGACGCTTGCCTTGGACGGAAAGCCGCGTTTTTCAAGGACCGTTACTGCCCTGGCCGCAGCTTTTCTATCCTGCTGGATGTTTTTTCTCGGGGTGCTGGTCGGGAGGGGAACCGTTCCGGTTTCGTTTGATACCCGCGGTTTCCAGGAGCGCCTCAAGGAAATGGCAGCTGTTTCTGACGGGCAGGCTCAAAAGTTTGAAAAGCCAGCCCTTGAGTTTTACGAGGTGCTCAAAAGTCCCGTTCGCACCTCAACGGTAACGCCCGGGGCGGGGGGGGAAATCCTGCCTGCCGGGGCCGGGATCCCGGCTCCCCAGAACCAGGGGGAGGAAAACCTGCCGACCTTGAAACGCAGTCTCAAGGCAAAGACCTTTAAATTAAAGCCTGCTGCTGCCCGTGGAGGGGCGGACCTGGAAACTTCCAGGGGAAGAAGCACTGAGAAATCAGTGGCAAAGACGCTGGCCGCCGATTCCGGGGACGGGGAGTATACCATTCAGGTTGCTGCCTACCGGGAACTCAACGATGCCATTCAGGAGATGGGGCGGCTCAGGGCAAAGGGGGTTTTTGCCTATCGGACCATGGGCCGGGTGGGAGATGACATCTGGCATCGGGTGAGAACCGGTTCGTTCAAGGACATGGCATCGGCGGAAAAAGAACTGGACCGCCTTCGCCGTGATGGAATCAAGGCAATGATACTGAATAAAAAGGAGTAATAATGAAAATCTCAACGCAGGATGTGGCGCACCTGGCCCACCTGGCCCGACTGGCCGTGGACGAATCCCAGGTCGAGAGTCTGTCGGCCCAGGTGAGCAATATCCTGGACTATATGGATGTGTTGAAAGAGGTTGATGTGGCGGGTGTGCCCCTTGCCTCGGGTGCGGCCCTTGCCACCAATGTTTTCAGGCAGGACCGGGTGGAACCTTCCCCCGGGCCTGACGTCACCCTGGCCAATGCCCCGGAACGGGACGATGATTTTTACACGGTTCCCCGGATTGTGGGATAGAGGAGTTTTACAATGGAATTACACGAACTGACCCTTGACCGGGCAAAGGCCCTTCTCCTTTCCGGTCAAATCTCCTCAAAGGACCTTACCACCAGCATGCTCGACAGGATCCAGACCCATGACCCGGCCCTGGGGGCCTTTATCACCGTTGACGCCGAGGGTGCCCTTGGGGCGGCCCGGGCTGCCGACGAACGGATTGCCAGGGGGGAGGATGCCCCCCTTCTGGGTATTCCCGTGGCCCTGAAGGACCTGCTGTGCACCAGGGGGGTGCGGACCACCTGTGGGTCAAAGATCCTGGAAGATTTTGTTCCCACCTACGATGCCACGGCCGTCACCCTGTTAAAGCAGGCCGGGGCTGTTATTGTGGGCAAAACCAATCTGGACGAGTTCGGCATGGGGTCGTCCACGGAAAATTCAGGCTTCCATGTGACACGGAACCCCTGGAACCTGGATCATGTGCCGGGCGGATCCAGCGGCGGGTCTGCCGCAGCCGTTGCGGCCCGGATGTGCACGGCCTCCCTTGGGACCGACACGGGCGGGTCCATCCGTCAGCCCGCCTCCCACTGCGGTGTTGTGGGATTAAAGCCCAGCTACGGCAGGGTCTCACGGTTTGGCATGGTGGCCTATGCCTCTTCCCTGGATCAGATCGGGCCCATCACCCGCACGGTCAAGGATGCAGCTTTGATGATGAACGTCATTTCAGGCCATGATCCAAAGGATTCCACCTCGGCTGCCATTGACCGGCCCGATTTTACCCAGGCCTTTGCCGATTTTGACGCCCAGGGGCTTGCCGGCATGAAAGCGGGGATTCCCAGGGAGTATATCGGGATGAAGGGGCTTGATCCGGAAGTAGAAGGTGCGTTCAAAGCCTCCTGTAAGGTGCTGGAGGCGCTTGGGGTTGAAATCGTGGATGTCGCCCTTCCCCACACCCGTTTTGCCGTTGCCGCCTACTATGTACTGGCCCCCTCCGAGGCAAGCGCCAACCTTGCCCGGTACGACGGGGTCAAGTACGGGTTCAGGCAGACCGGGTGCGACGATCTTCTGGACATGTACAAACAGACCCGTTCAAGGGGGTTTGGTGCCGAGGTGCAACGCAGGATCATCATGGGAACCTATGCCCTGTCGGCCGGCTACTATGACGAATATTACGGCCGGGCCTCCCGGGTGAGATCCCTGATCATGGCGGATTTCTCCACAGCATTTGACCAGTGCGATATTATTCTTTCCCCTGTTGCACCGACCCCCGCCTTTAAGATCGGTGAAAATGTGGACGATCCCCTGACCATGTACCTGGGAGACATCTTTACCCTGTCGGCCAACATGGCCGGAATCCCGGGGTTGTCCGTTCCCTGTGCCATGTCGTCGACTGGGCTTCCCATGGGGCTGCAGATCCTTGGCCGCCGTTTTGATGAGATGAGCGTTCTCAAGGCCGGCCATGGGCTGGAACAGCGTTGTTCCGGGCTGCCCGGGCTACCGAACCTCTAACCGAATGATCTAGGAGGAACCATGACCCATCCGTTTCCTGAAGGCGAACAGCTGAGGGCTGCCGTTCGCTATATTGCAGAACGACGAAAGAACAACCCCGGGGCAAGGCTTGCTGCATTGGTGGACGAGGCCTGCATTCAGTTTGACCTGACCCCGGCCGAGGGAGAATTTCTGCTGCGGTTTGTGCGGGAATCGGATCAATGATTTCCCATGGCTGACGTCAGAATCCTTCCCGATATCCTGACCAACAAGATTGCCGCGGGCGAGGTGGTGGAACGGCCCGTCTCGGTGGTCAAGGAGCTGGTGGAAAATGCCCTTGACGCCGGTGCCACCAGGATCGTGGCCGAGATTGAACGGGGTGGCAGGGATCTGATCCGGATTTCGGACAACGGATCGGGCATGTCCAGGGACAATGCCCTCCTTGCCATCGAACGCTACGCCACGAGCAAGATTTTCACGGACGAGGATCTTTTCGCCATTCGAACCTTTGGGTTCAGGGGTGAGGCCCTGCCTTCCATGGCAGCGGTCTCAAAATTTACCCTCACCACCCGGGAACCATCGGGTCATGCCGGGACAAGGATACGGATCCACGGCGGCAGGATGATCGATGTCCAGGCGGCAGGTGCCCCGGCCGGCACCATGGTCGAGGTGGCCCAGCTCTACTATAATACCCCTGCCCGGAGAAAGTTCCTCAAGGGCGTCAGCACCGAGATGGGACACATTGCCGATGTTTTTTCCGGCATGGCCCTGGGTAATCCCGGGGTGGGGTTCCGCCTCATGCACAACGGCCGACTGGTCAAGGCATTTTCATCATCGGCCACCCTGGAGACACGGGCGGGCGAAGTGTTTGGCATGGCCGCCCTTCCCAATCTCAAACGGGTCGAACTTGTGGCCGACGAGATCGCCATCACCGGTTTTCTGTCCGACCCTGCGGATCCGGCGTTTACCCGGAGCACGGCCCGGAACCTGCGGCTGTTTGTCAACAACCGCCTGGTCAACGACCGGGGGCTGGTGGCGGCCATCTTCCAGGGATATAAGGGCCGGCTCATGAAGGGCCGGTATCCCCTGGGGCTTGTTTTTGTGACCCTTCCGCCGGACCGGGTGGATGTCAATGTGCATCCGTCCAAGCTTGAGGTGCGGTTTGTTGATCAGCAGCGGATCTTTTCCCTGATGGTCCGGGCCGTTCATGATGCCTTTTTAAACCCATACAGGGGTGGGGCCCCCGTTGCTTCCGTTGCTTCCCAGGTCAAAGAGCCGACCGGAAGCCATCGGGTAGACCGTTCCCTGTTCCAGTGGGGAACACCGGACAAGAACAGTTCCAGCCCGTCTGCTCAAGTGACTGAACCCAAGCCGCTCTTTTCTGAATCGCCGTTGTCCGACTTTCCATTGTCTGATTCTACGGTGTCGGAATCTACTGTGTCTGATCTGCCCTTGCATGGGCCGGAACAGTCCCTGGTCGAACCGGATGGTTCCTTCGAACCTGCCCCGATATCTCCTGGAAAACAACGACAACAAGGAAAGTCTGACCCCATTATTGTCGGTCAGGTGTTTGGTACCTATATCGTGGTTGAGGGCGAGGGGGAAATGGTGCTGGTGGACCAGCATGCAGCCCACGAGCGCATCGTGTACGAGGGGCTGAAAAAAAGATCCGACAGCCTTCGGCCGCCCTCCCAGAGTCTTGCCGTTCCGGAAACCCTGGAGCTGACCTACCGGGAGGCGGATGTGCTCGAAAGCATCCTTCCGGATCTTGCGGCCCTTGGCATGGAGATCGAACCCTTTGGGGGCACGGCCTTTATCATCAAGTCGATTCCCGCCATCATTGACCACAGGGATGTCCGTCCCCTGGTGCTCGATATTGTGGGTAATCTGGTTGAATCCGGCGGAGAGGCAGGGGGCGAAACCGGTCAGTGGCTTGACGAGTGCCTCATTCTCATGGCCTGCCACACGGCCATCCGGGCCAATAAACCCCTTAATAAAAGCGAGATGCAGGCCCTTGTGCTGGCGCTTGATGGCTGCGAAAATCCAGACCATTGTCCCCATGGACGCCCCACCCGGATCCGGTGGGACATCCATGGCATTGAACGGCTGTTCAAGCGGATCGTGTGAGTCTTGTTCTAATAGAATTCCCCTGAACTGGCGGCAATCCGGTCCTGGGAGTAGAGCCGTGTGGTGTGCTTCTGGTCAACAACCCCGTCGGACCGGGTGATGGCATAGACCAGCTCCTGGTGGCCGTCGTTGTCCATATCCCCAATGGTGTAGTCGGAGAAATAGCCGGGAAAGCTCCGGGTTCTGCCCTCAGGTGCCAGCCCCATCTCGTCCCAGGCCAGGGAGACAATGGTTCCCTTGGAAAAGTAACGGGTTTTTTTAAGGAGACTGGCTGAATCCACGTTCTTGACCACAATGACCGAATTTTTTCCGTCCCCGTCCAGGTCGGCCACAAAGATCCGCTGCTGGAGAAAGAACCGGGTCATCTGATATCCGTCGTCCTTGGTAAATAGCGCGCCCTTGTATTCCAGAAAAGCTGCGCTTCCGCCATATCCTTCCGAGCTTCTCCACGATTCACGCCCTTCGGGGGAAAAGATTTTTACCCTGCCGTCAAGGGTGAGGGCTGCGATCATTTCTGTACCATTGTTCATGATATCGCCGTAGGTAAAGCTGTAGAGGGTAACACCCTTTGGAAGCTTGAGCGCGGCTTCTGCAAGGGTGTTGGCCTGCCAGGTGAGCTGGAACACCGGCGTGTTGAGCATTTCACCCTTTTCCCTGGGGGTCTGGCCGAGAAGAAACGCTCCCCGGGTCTTTGGACGAATGATCCGGAACAGCCAGGGCTCATTGTCCACAAGGGGGGTAAAGCCCTTGCCGTTCCACTCGATCACAAACGAAGCAGGGCGGTTGGAGCGCTCGTCAGTGCAGGTGACATAGATTTCAGCCCGGCGGTTGTTGTTGATGTCACCCGCATCAATGGAAAGGATATCAAGATTTACGTTTGGTTCAAACTCTGAAATCTTTTTCAGGGCCTTTCCTTCACGGGCCAGAATTGTGACTTTTTTTCTGGAGGCAATGACGGTCTCATTCTTTGCATCGCCGGTAACGTCGGCAAGTTCCAGGGCGATGATCCGTTCATCAAAGGTCTGGCTGCGCCACAGCATGGCCTTGGCCTCGGGCTGGCTGACCTGGGGCGGTTCAGCAACCCTCGGCTGCGTCGTGGGCCGGGCCATGGCCCCTGCACCGGAAGCAATGCCTAACGCCTCTGTTCGTATTCGTTCGCAGAGCAGGTTCACATGGGCCAGGGCATCGCCTTTAGTTGCGCCAAGCTCGTTGAACACCAGGGCAGCTGTCCCGGTTTTGGTGTTCACAAGCCGTGCATCCGTGCTGATGCCGTCACCAAAGATCAGGATGGTGCCGTTGAGCACATAGTCTGCCAGGCCGGCATTGGGGTCTGTGTCAAGGACGGGTGTGCAGGTTCCAGGGATTTCAAGGCGGGAGAGGAGCATTTTTAATATCCCCTTTTCTAAAAAGGGGTAGGCCTGGTCCGCCTCAATGGTAAATGGTTTGACAAGAATTCGGGTCGTTGCCGCCAGGGCTGATCCTGCAAGGCAGGTAAAAAAAAGGAAAATAGCAAGCACAAGGGTTGTTTTGCCGGATTTCAATGGAAGGGCTCCTCTGTAGAGTATTAATATTTCATGCGTAGGGTCTTTAAAAAAACCCCTACTTTTTATCATACCCGGGGAGAAAGTAAAGTAAATAAGCGGGGTTGAACCACCAAAAAAATATCAATCCATGGGAAATAGCTTGACACAGATGATTTACATTGATATCTATTCCATGCTTCTTTTTTAAAAAAGGAGTGTTTTTAAAGGGTTATGCTGTTTGAGAAAATGTCGCTATTAGGGAAATAAAAGGGCCCTTTTGGGGATGTTTTTAATCTGCCGGTGAACATGGTGTTCAATAGCAGACAAAACAGCAGAAATTAAGAAAAGGAGAATAAAGATGAAAAAGATGTTGGTTGCAGCACTTATTGCTGTTGTGGGCCTGGCGCTCACCGTTCCTGCTTCTGCACTTGAAAATGAGTTTGGCGGCTATTGGCGTACACGGATGTTTACCAATGACAGCTTTAGCGGTAACGATTTCGATTCTTCCCTGGATGAATCCAAGATTGATACAAGAACCCGTCTCTATTACACAGCTGTTCTGAATGACAACCTCAAGTTCGTCAACAAGTTTGAGTGGAACACCACCTGGGGTGACAATAACGGCGGTGACATTGGTTCTGATGGTACCGGTATAATCAGAATCAAAAACTCCTATGCGGATGCCACTCTTGGTACGGTCAATGCTAAAATCGGCCAGCAGGGTATCACCCTTGCCCGTGGTTTTATCTTTGATGATGACTACTCTGGAATCAATCTTACCGTAGCCGGTGCCACCTCCCTTGTTTATATGAAAATAGACGAGGAGTTTACCACCAACATGAACGATGACAACCAGGCCTATGTCATTGCCCATGCGATCAAGGCTGATGGCTTTGCCGTAACACCCCTTGCCCTCTATGCCGATCTTTCAGACGGTGATTACATCTACATCGTTGGTGCGGATGTGGATGCCAACCTGGGTGCTGCTTCTGTCTGGGGTTCTTTCTACTATGAGGGTGGTAATCTCGACGCAACGGATACCGATATCAGCGCATACCTCCTTGCCGTTGGCGGTAATTTCAACATTTCAGACATGGCTGCCCTTCACGGTCAGGTGTTCTATGCAACAGGCGATGATGACGATGATGATATGAATGCCTGGACAGGTGCTCCCGGACGTTCCTACTACTGGTCAGAGATCATGGGTTATGGTACCTTTGATGATGCTGTCTCTGCTGGTTCCTGTGCCGATCAGGTCTCCAATATCACCGCCTTTAACCTTGGAACAACCGTTAAACTTTCTGACAAGCTTTCTGTTACAGGTGATGTCTGGTATGCAATGCTCAACGAAAAAGTCAATGGCGAAGATGAGCTCGGAACTGAAATCGACCTCAAGGCCAGCTATCAGTTGATTGATGGTCTGACCCTTGATGTTGTTGCAGCTTATCTGTTTGCCGGCGATGCGACTTACAAGGGTGACGATGATGAGAATCCCCTTGAGTTTGGTACACGCCTGAGCCTCAGCTTCTAAGGATAGATTATTATCCGTTAGTTTAGTTGGGTGAGTATTTGGGCCGGCTGGGAATCAAGACTTCCCGGCCGGCCTTTTTTTGCTGTTCCCCTGTGTGTTGAATCTTCAAATCCCCCCTTTCATTTAATTTATCCTTTATTTTTACGCTGTGATTGTATAGCTTGATTCAAATTTAGTGGATCAACCTAAACATAAGGAGTCGTAAATTGAGCAAGAAGCGTGGGGTATCCTCTCTTTTGGTCGCATTGTTTTTGTTTTTTGGTTCCAGTCTCTGTCCGGCCCTGGCGCAGCACGCTAAAGTCATTGCCGTTTTTCCCTTTGAGGTGCTGGCCCAGGACGACCTTGCCTTTCTCGGCAAGGGGCTGGCCCGGATGATCAGCTCAAGGACCGGGGATTCAGGCGAAATCCAGGTGCAGCAGCGGCAAAAGAGCCTTGCCTCCTTTGGCATAGAAATGGGACCCGAGATTTTGGAAAGCCTGGGTACAAGCCAGGAATTTGCCGGCCTGGATTTTTTTGTCTCAGGAAGCCTCACCGTTCTGGGAACCACGGTCAGCACCGATGCCGAACTCATTGATGTCAAGCAGGGCAGGGTGGTCTGTACCTTCCACGAATCCGGCACCTCCCACCAGGACATTGTCCGCCATGCATCTGTCATTGCTGAAAAAATAAAAACCATTGTCCTTGGCGGATCCATTCCCCAGGCCCGGCCGGAAACTTTTGGTTCAACCGGATCTGCCGTGCTGGAAAAGAGTGGTGAAAACCCATTTGCCCCATCGCCCCCAGCTGCCACGTTTCAAACGGCCGAAACCGGTCCGGTTGCCGCGGGTGCGGTTTTCCGGAGCCGTAGCTTTGACACCCGGTTCGCCGGCATTGCATCCGGGGATGTGGACGGTGACGGCCGTTCAGACCTTGTGCTCATGGACGATCATTCGATCAATTTTTTTTCCATTGAGAACGGAACTCTGGTTAAAAAAGGACAGTTCCAGGGCCGGCACTACCAGACCTTCAAGGCCGTGGATGTGGCCGACGTGAACCAGAACAAAATGGCCGAAATTTTTGTCACCAGCGTAGACAGAAAGGCCAATGTAAGTTCCTTTGTCCTGGAGTGGCAGCAGGGGGGATTTCAGACCCTTGTCAAGGACAGCAACTGGTACTATCGCGTTGTCCAGGTAAACGGCGGCAAACAGCTCTACGGCCAGGAGGGCGGGTATTCCGAACCCTTCAGCGGCAGGGTGTTTTTCCTTGCCTGGGACGGTGCCGGTTATGGGCGACAAGCAGCCGTTTCTCTGCCCCCGGGTGTGGATATTTTCAGCTTTGTACAGGGTGATTTTCTGGGAACGGGGATCGACCAGACCCTGTGGCAGGATCACGAAGGGATTGTCAACCTGAGCGCATCAAATAATAAAATCCAGTGGACAAGCCCTGCCTCGTACGGGTCAACCCCCCTGTTTCTGGGCGAACGGTCCGGCCAGGATCTGGAGGATCAGCAACGGGTGTACATCAATTCCAGGATGGCCGCGGCAGATCTTGACCATAACGGACGCAGTGAGGCGATCCTGGTCCACAACCGGGACCAGTCCAGGGGGCTTCTGGGCAGGTTCAGAAACTTTAATGCAGGTTCAGTAAAGGCCCTTGCCTGGAATGCTGCCGGCGTGCAGACCCTGTGGGAAACCGAACAGGTCAAGGGGTGCATTGCCGACTGGACCCTTGAAGACCTTGACAATGACGGCCGGCCTGAGCTCATTTACTGCATGAACATAGGCAGTGGGGCCCTTTTAACCAAAATACGATCCAACGTGGTGGTGGAAAAGATAGAATAGGACAGACCCTTTTTTCCGATCCATCGCCTTTATTCCATCTGATTCTTTATTATTTTTTATCCTGGCCCAGGGGGGATGAATTGTTTTCTTCGTATAACGCTGTTTTGGTGATAAAACGCTTGACAACAACGGGACCAAATGTGTAAGGCATAACAAAGGGTTCACATTCCATCGACTGATTTTGGATAAAATGTGAAAAGTAAGGTGGCAGATGACTTTGATCAAACGGTTCCCATGTGGGGGATCGCAACGGCCAGAGATGTTTGCCGAGGCCAATGATGTTTGTCTTTCCAAGAAAAGGGGAAACGTATGAAAAAGATGATGTTGGTGACCGTTCTATTCTGTTTTATGGCCGGGTTCGCCCTGCCGGCAATGGCAATCGAAGTGGATTTCAGCGGCAGCTTTGAAGTGGAGGGAATACTCAACTCCAGTGAAAGAATGGACAAGGATGATGCCACCAGTGATTTCCGCCAAATGCGGCTGCGTGTTCAGACCGAATTTACCGTTACTGATGATCTGAAACTCATCACCCGGTTTGACGCCCTTGAAAAGATACTCTCATCCAAGGACTCAGCCTTTACGACAACCATGAATGATACGGGCTGGGATTCAAATCCCGATGACGACAACATCGATTTTGACCGGGCCTATCTCTCGTGGAAGAGCCCCATCGGCCTGTTTGAGGTCGGGCGGATGATGGGCGTTGTCTGGGGAACCAGCTTCTGTGATGATGAATCTGATACCGACAGGATCAAGTACGTGCTGCCCATCGCCTTAGGCGACGGCAAACTCTACATCGGTGCTGTGGCTGAAAAGGTTACTGAAAATGACATGGGGCCCTATATCAGCGATGCCGACAATGACAAGTACTACATCGGCCTCACCTATGTTGCCAAGACCTACAAGACCGGTCTTCTGACGGCTTTCTATAATTTCAAGACCTTCCAGGATCCGGGTCAGGCGTTTGCTGTTAAAGATTTTTCCGAAGTCTATGGGGGGCAGGATGTGGGTAGTGCTATCGGGTCCTATGTAGCAGATCTTACCGCCTATGGGGCAGCGCTTGCAGCAGATGGTTATGTTCCCGGGGCAAATGTTGTCGGATTTGTTGGCACCCATCCTGATTTTGCTGACCAGTATGCAGTTCTGGGTGCTCCGGTTACAAGCGGGGGATCTGCCGATGACCCCATGAATGTGATTGCAACCAGGGGAGCGACCATGGCAGGCAAGGTTTTTCTTCTTTCCCCCTATTTTGAAGGCAGATTTGGTGATTTCTCCCTCACAGCCGAGCTTGACTATGTTTTTGGAACCGCTGAATATGATAATCCCGGAGCAGATGACCATGACATCCGGGGTTTTGGTTATTTTGTAGAGGGCGGCTATGATCTGGGGCCTGCCACGTTTCAGCTCGGTTTTGCCCATTCATCGGGTGATGCCGACTATACCGATGACAAGATCGAGTCCATGGGGTTTGTCTCACCAGGTGTGGACTGGGCCAAACTGTTGATTCTCCACGATGACGTAACCGGAATGAACACCCAGCTTGCCAACGGAATCGGCAACCATGTGGGTGCCGGTTTTGCAACGGCATCAACGGCCATGTGTGATGGCTACCAGCTGTTCTATGCCGGTGTTGACTATGCCGTGACAGATACCATTTCCCTCGGGTTTATTGCAGGCATGTCCAAGGCCGATGAGGTTCCGAACGGCATGGAGTATGACGACGACCAGGGCGTTGAGTATGATGCCTCGTTTACCTGGAATCTTACCAAAAACCTCCAGTACACAGCCACTGCCGCCTACCTTGACGGCGGTGACTACTGGAAGACAAGGGCAACCGGTTCGGTTGATTCCCAGATTGATCCCGATATCTACACCCTCTATCACAAGCTGATCCTGACCTTCTGATCAGCACCCCGCAAACTGCTATATAAAAGAGCCCTGGAAGCGCGATCTTCCAGGGCTTTTCATTTCCAGTGCCGTAATTTGACGGGTGGCACTGTTATGGATGCGGAGTAAATGGTCTTGAATGATAACAATGTTCTTTAAAATTAAGGACTTGACAACATCGAAATCTGGTGTTTATCTCTCCGATCAGTTCAATTAGAGTTGACCATTAGAGGGGAATGGTTGTTTGGAAACTGATTATTTTACTGAAAGGGGAAAGAGATGAAAAAAATGATGTTGATGGTCCTGCTCCTGACAGCTGTTGCGGGGGCAGCATTGCCGGCAATGGCCATGGAGGTTGATTTCAGCGGCAGTTTTGAACTGGAGGGCATTCTCAACTCCAGTGAAAGAATGAACACGGATGATGTCACCAGCGATTTTCGTCAGATGAGACTGCGGGTGAAAACAGATTTTACCATCACCGACGATCTGAAATTGACCACCCGGTTTGACGCCCTTGAAAAGATTCTGTCGTCCAAGGATTCTGCCTTTACCACCACCTTTAACGATACAGGGTGGGATGCCAATGCCGATGACGATAATATCGATTTTGACCGGGCCTATCTGACCTGGAAGAGCCCCATCGGCCTTTTTCAGCTGGGCCGCATGGAGGGGGTGACCTGGGGCACGCGTTTCTGTGACGATGAGGCAGATACTGACAGGATCAAGTATATTCTCCCCGTCTCCCTGGGCGAAGGAACCCTCTACGTGGCAGCGGTGGCTGAAAAGGTCACTGAAAATGACAAAGGACCCGATGCCAGTGACGAGGACAATGACAAGTACTACGTGGGGGTTACCTACAAGGCCAAGCAATATACCACCGGCCTTTTAACGGCCCTCTACAATTTCAAGAAATTCCAGGATCCGGGCCAGGCCTTTGCAACAGCAGATTTTAATTCGGCTTATGCTGGCAATTCAGGTGCTTCAGATTTTAAGGCATTTGTTGCAGCCACAGACGGAGAAAGGGATAGTGTCTCCTCCTATGGGAACTGGTATGGCCTTGGGGCCGCTGCATATCAAGCAGCCTATGTATCTGCCTTGACCGGCGGTGCAGCCCCTGGCGATGCACAGGCAGCTGCCGTTGGGGCTGCGGTTACTGCTGCCGGAATGGACTGGTTGAATTCGGGTGTTGATTCTGCATCTGCTGCTGCATTCGCGGAAAGGGGGAAAACCTGCCAGGCAAAGGTCGTTCTCCTTGCCCCCTATTTCGAGGGTAAATTTGGTGATTTTTCGATTACGGCCGAGTTGGATTATATCTTTGGTACCGCAGAATATGATACTGCCGGCACCCAGGACCGCGACATCAGATCCTTTGCCTACATGCTTGAAGGTGTCTATGATATCGGGCCTGCAGCGCTGCAGCTCGGCTTTGCCCGGTCCAAGGGGGATGCGGACAACACCGACGATAAGATCGAGGCCATGGGCTATGTCTCTCCAGGCGTTGACTGGGCCAAACTGCTGATTCTCCAGGATGATACCACGGGCATGAACACCACCCTTGCCGGCGTCGGCAACCATGTGGGCGCTGGATTTGCAACGGCATCAACTGCCATGTGCGACGGTTATCGATTGTTCTATGCCGGTGTGGACTATGCCGTAACCAATACGGTTTCCCTGGGGGTAATTGCCGGCATGTCCTGGGCCGATGCGGTTCCGGACGGCATGGATTATGACGACGACCAGGGTGTCGAGTACGATGCCTCGTTTACCTGGAATCTTACGAAAAATCTTCAGTACAAGGCCATTGCCGCCTATCTTGACGGGGGGGACTACTGGCGGACAAGGGCAACCGGATCCGTTGATGCCGATATTGATCCATCGATCTACACCCTGTATCACAAGCTGGTTCTGACCTTCTGACCTTACCCGGACAGAAAAAAATCCCGGTTAAACATTCAAAAGCCCTGGAAGCGATATCTTCCAGGGCTTTTGATTTGCGGGGGTGTGATCCTGATGGTTCTGGTTACCAGAATTTCCAGAATGGTCTGTCCTCTTTTTCCTTTTCAGGAGGGAGGCCGGGCTCCTGTTCCACGGTTTCGGATTCCTGGGGAATGTCCAGCTCCTCGTCCAGGGACGGACGATCCTTTTTCCAGAATTGCCAGAACGGGGTGTCGCGGCGCGGTTCGGACCGGGGGGGGTCTGACCCCCAGAACTTCCAGAATGGCCGGTGGGGCTCCTGATCCCCCAGCGACAGGGCTTTGGGCATGAGTTTTTCCGGGTTTTCCCGGGTGTTGAATGCGGATGGGGCAGGTGCTGGTGGGGGGGCAGACTCAAGGGCCGCTGTTTTCCGGTCAAACAGGCGGTGGTTGATCTTTGCGGCAAGGATGTCCAGTTGGGGAATAATTTCGTCAACAGTGGCGGCCTGGCCGAAAAAGGTTTGAATGGTCCGGGTCTGGGTCTTGAATACTGTGGTGTCTAGGCTGAAGGCTCCGGCAAATTCAGTGACGCTGCCCACGAGAACATAGTCCGCCTTGAGGGTGGCAGCCGCCTGTTCCATGGAGGTGCCGGGCACAAAGGGCGCTGCCGGTTCGACAACCGTCACCCGGTCTTTCCACGACAGCCTGGATGTCAGCATCTGGTGGATGCCCTGGCCCATGTAGGCAAGATCGGTACTCGAATGGATTTCAAAGGGAAGCAGGACGATGCGTTCCGAACCGGCACTGGCAGGGAGTTGAACCAACAAAAGGGCCGCTGCCAGTACCGGCAGAAAAAAGATGTTGCCGGCAAGGGTGGAATGAAAACACTTCAATGGATAGACTCCCTGGCTATGGTTTTTTATTTAAGCGTCTGCTTGAGTATCTGGGTGACGATTTTGGGGTCGGCCTTGCCCCGGCTCTTTTTCATGATCTGGCCCATGAAGAATCCCATGAGTTTGGTTTTACCGCCCTGATAGGCAGCGACCTCATCGGGATTGGCTGCCAGCACTTCGGCAACGATCTGTTCCAGTGCTCCCTGGTCAGACACCTGTTCAAGCCCCATCTCCGCCACAATCTTTGCTGGCCGCTCGTGGGTTGTGACCATGCGGTCAAATATGGTTTTTGCAGCACTGGCGTTGATTTTATCCGCTTCAACCAGCTGTAAAAGTTCGGCAAGGCCATCGGCGGTGACGGGCAGGGAGTTAACGGTGGTCTCCTGGTCCTTGAGCAGGGCAAGTACCGGCCCCATGATCCAGTTGGCGGCAAGCTTGGGTTCGTTGACGGCCCGGGCCGTTTGTTCAAAGAAATCGGCAAGGGCGATGGAGGCGGTCAGGACCGATGCATCATAGGCGGTCAGGGCATAGTCCTCCATGAACCGCTGCCGTTTGGCATCGGGAAGTTCGGGAAGGCTCTGCCTGACCGATTCCATCCAGTCGTCGTCAACGATGAGCGGTACCAGGTCCGGTTCAGGAAAATAGCGGTAATCGTGGGCCTCTTCCTTGCTGCGCATGGACACGGTTTTGTTTTTCGCTGTATCCCAGAGCCGGGTTTCCTGAATGATCTCGCCGCCCGCTTCAAGGACATAGGTCTGGCGCTGGATTTCATAGGCAATGGCCTTTTCAACGTTCCGGAACGAATTGAGGTTCTTGAGCTCGGTTCGGGTGCCAAA
The DNA here is from genome assembly GCA_963675615.2 of uncultured Desulfobacterium sp. GTDB lineage: Bacteria > Desulfobacterota > Desulfobacteria > Desulfobacterales > Desulfobacteraceae > Desulforapulum. Next base: position 100,742 of record CAXXTD010000004.1, on the reverse strand, counting down.
GGCTTCCTGGCCCACCGGCCGCAGGGAGATGTTGGCGTCGCACCGAAAGCTGCCCTCTTCCATGTTGCCGTTGCAGACTCCGATGTACCGGACAATGGCGTGGAGTTTTCGAAGATAGCTGCCGGCCTCCTTGGGGGTCCGGATGTCCGGCTCGCTCACGATCTCAACCAGGGGGATGCCCGTCCGGTTGAGATCCACCATGCTTCTGGGGCGATCCGGGTCGTGGATCAGCTTGCCGGCATCCTCTTCCATGTGGATTCGGGTGATGCCGATGCGTTTTTCCGACCCGTCTTCAAGCTCAATGGTCAGGTGGCCGTGCTCGGCAATGGGAGCCGCATACTGGGTGATCTGATATCCCTTGGGCAGGTCCGGGTAAAAGTAATTTTTCCGGTCAAACCGGCTCTCGTTTGCCACCTTGCAGTTGGTGGCAAGGCCCGTTCGTATGGCATAGGTCACCGCTTTGTGGTTCAAAACCGGAAGCACCCCTGGCATTCCCGTGCATACGGGACAGGTGTGGGCGTTGGGAGATGCGCCGAAACCCGTGGAGCAGGAGCAGAATATTTTTGTCTCAGTGTCAAGCTGGGCATGGACTTCAAGTCCGATTACAGGTTCAAACTGCATAGAAATGTTATTCCTGTGTCTGGCCGCTCTCGCAGCATTAACAATTGAGGTCAGGCTTGCCCTGTTGTCGCAAGTGGGTCAGGCCGGCCCTGTTGTCCTTGATTCAAGGGTCGCACAATCCGCTGGCCCTGTTTATTTTTAACAATCTCTTATAGCGTCAATGATTTGATTTATCAATATTATTCTTTATGTTATATTATCCGTTTATTGAAATGCAACCATGGCGGCAGTCTGGGTGATAACCGGCTGCAACCGTTGAACAAAGGATAATACAGCAACCAGAGGGCAGCAGCGGATGGGTTTTTTTTTGTGTGTGATCGGCATGGTGATGATTGTGGAGGGCGTTCCCTATTTTGCCTTTCCCCGGCGGATGAAGGAGATGGTCCAGGTGATCCTTGGGCTGCCTGAAGGGGTGTTACGGCGGTTCGGGTTCATGCTCATGGTCTTGGGGCTTGTGGTGGTTTACCTTGGGAGGTGTGTTGTCTGATGTATCGTTTGACAGACTATTTCTATGACCTTCCCCCGGAGAGAATTGCCCAGGCCCCCTGCCTGCGGCGTGACGGCTCACGACTGCTGCGCCTTGACCGAAACTGCGGCGCTGTGACCCACCACGGATTCCAGGATCTGGTGGATCTGCTGAACTCCGATGACCTTGTGGTTGTCAACAACACCCGGGTGGTGCCGGCAAGGCTCATGGGAAAAAAAGCCACGGGCGGGACCGTTGAGGTGATGATCGTCGACTATGCCGCCGGCCTGAACTGCCTTGCCAGCAACGGGTATTTCCAGTGCGACTGCCTGATCCGGGCGTCTAAAAGCCCGAAGCCCGGTGCGGTTCTTACACTGGGAGATGAGCTGACCGCCAGGGTCGAGGCAAGGAACGGCGGACTGTTTGAACTCAGGTTCACCTGCCGTGGGGATGTGGTCCAGGCCATCAAGCGCCACGGCCTGTTGCCCCTTCCCCCCTATATCCACCGAGTCAACGGGGTTGACCCCGGGGATGCCACCGATTATCAGACCGTTTATGCCGCAAATGAGGGGGCCGTGGCTGCCCCCACGGCCGGGCTTCATTTTACCGATGCCCTCATGGACAGGCTCAGGGCAAAGGGGGTCGAATTCTGTGAGATCACCCTCCACGTGGGGTATGGCACCTTTGTGCCGGTCCGGGTGGACGATATCCGGGAGCACCGGATACACCGGGAATGGTTCGAGATCTCCGAAGCTGCCGCCGCTGCCGTCAACCGGGCAAAAAAGGCGGGCCGGAGGGTGGTGGCCGTGGGGACCACCAGTGTCAGAACCCTTGAGTATGGTGTCGATGAAGCCGGGCATATCCGTCCCGGCAGCGGCGTGTGCGATCTCTTTATCTACCCGGGTTACCGGTTCAAGCTCATCGACGCCATGGTCACCAACTTCCATCTTCCCGAGTCCACCCTGCTCATGCTCGTGTCGGCCTTTGCAGGCAAGGATGCCATCTTCAGGGCCTATGAAACGGCCATTCAATCAAACTACCGATTTTTCAGCTATGGCGACGCCATGCTCATTGAATAACCGGCAGGGCCGGAGCAGGGTATCTGATCCTGGCTGCAATAAAATTTGAGTCCCCCCAGGGTAACGCCGGGTGGGATTATATAAAGGAAACTATGCTGACATTTGACATCATCAATCAGTCCCTGGAAAGCCGGGCACGGACCGGGCGGATCACAACGGCCCACGGGGTGATCGAAACCCCCATCTTCATGCCCGTTGGCACCCTTGGCACGGTCAAGGCGGTTTCGGTGGAAGAGCTCAAGGCGTGTCAGGCCCAGATCATCCTGGGCAATACCTATCACCTCTACCTGAGGCCCGGATGCGAAGTGATGGCCCATTTGGGCGGGCTCCATTCGTTCATGAACTGGGACCGGCCCATCCTGACCGACAGCGGCGGTTTTCAGTTTTTTTCCCTGGCAAAGCTTGCAACGTTCAAGGATGAGGGGGTGTCGTTCCAGTCCCACATTGACGGTTCCCGCCACCTTTTCACCCCGGAGCGGGCCGTTGAGATTCAGACCGTGCTCGGATCGGACATCATGATGTCCCTTGACTGGTGCATGGGGTATCCTGCCACCCGAAAAGAGGCCATGGTCGCCCTTGAAAAAACCACCCTCTGGGCAGAACGGGGCAGAAATTTCTGGATCGAACAGGGCCGGGTCAACAATTTGTTTGGCATTGTCCAGGGCGGCATGTTTGCCGATTTAAGATCAATTTCGGCCCGCCAGCTGGGTGACCTTGATTTTCCGGGCTACGCCATCGGCGGGTTGAGCGTGGGAGAGCCCACGGAGCTGATGTATGAAATGGCCGACCACACCGTGCCCCAGCTTCCCCGTGAAAAACCCAAATATGTGATGGGGGTTGGAACGCCTGAGAATCTCGTGGAGCTTGCCGGCATGGGGGTAGACATGTTCGACTGTGTCATGCCCTCAAGAAACGCCAGGAACGGTCAGTTCTTTACCTCGGCCGGTACCTTGAACATTTCCAACGCAGCCTTCAGGCTTGACAGGGATCCTGTTGATGCCGAGTGTACCTGTTATACCTGTCAGAACTATTCCAGGGCCTACCTGAGGCATCTTTACAAGTCCAGGGAACTGCTTGCCTACCGCCTGAACACCATCCACAATCTTCACTTTTACCTTGACCTTATGCAGCAGATGCGTAATGCCATTAACCAGGGCCGTTTCATGGCCTTTAAACGGGAATTCTATCGAAAAAGGGAGCATTGATCCATGACCATAGCAGCTAAGATTGAAGAGACCCTTTCCAAATCCTCCTGGATCAGAAAAATGTTTGAACAGGGGGCAAAGCTCAAGGCTGAACACGGCGGGGAAAATGTGTTTGATTTCAGCATCGGCAACCCCAACCTTGACCCGCCCGCGGCCTTCCAGACTGCCCTTGAACAGGTTGCCCGTGAACAGGGACAGAACGTCCACGGCTACATGCCCAATTCCGGATATCCCCATGTCAGAAAGGCCATTGCCGACAGCATCGGAGACGAACAGGGGGCTGTGCTTTCGGCCGAGGATATCGTGATCACCTGCGGGGCGGCCGGCGGGCTTAACGTGCTTTTAAAGGCCCTTCTCAATCCGGGCGAAGAGGTGCTGGTCACAAGGCCCTTTTTTGTGGAGTACACCTTTTACGCTGAAAACCATGGGGGTGTGCTGAAAACCGTTGAGGCAAATCCGGATTTCACCCTCAATCTTGGGGCCATTGAAAGGGCCATCACCCCGAAGACCAAGGTGATGATCATTAATTCTCCCAACAACCCCACGGGCCAGATTTATCCCAGGGAGAGCCTGGACGCCCTGGGGCGGATTTTAAGGAAAAAGGGTGAAGAATTCGGCACGGTCATCACCCTTATTTCCGACGAACCCTATCGAAAGCTTGTGTTTGACAACATCCTTGTGCCGCCGGTGTTTCCCTCCTATGGGAACAGCGTTGTCGTTACCTCCCACGCAAAGGATCTCTCCCTTCCAGGAGAACGGATCGGTTACATTGTGGTCAATCCTGACTGTTCCTTCAGGGACACGCTTATACCGGCCCTGGCCCTGACCAATAGAATCCTGGGGTTTGTCAATGCACCTGCCCTGATGCAGCGCATTCTTCCTTTGATCCAGGGGGCAAGCGTTGACATCGACGCCTATCGAAAAAAACGGGACATGCTGTGTGATATCTTAAAGGACGCCGGTTTCACATTCACTACCCCGCCCGGTGCTTTTTATATTTTTCCAAAATCTCCCATTCCCGATGATGTGCGTTTTGTCGCCCTTCTCCAGGACGAGCTGATCCTGGCCGTGCCGGGAACCGGGTTTGGCGGCCCTGGTTATTTCCGTCTGGCCTTTTGTGTGGATGATCTCACCATTGAAGGCTCACGGGCGGCATTCAAGCGGGTCATGGCCAGGCTCAAGGAGGTTTAGGATGCACGAAATGGGGGTTGCCCAGCAGATGGTTGATATTGCCCTTGATGCCATTCCAGACGAGATTGAAAACCCAAGGGTTGCGGTGCTCAACCTGAGGATCGGCAGGCTTGCCGCCGTTGTGGAGCACAGCCTGCGGTTCTGCATGGAGGTGATCACCAAAGGCACCCCCCTTGAGGGGGTCACGCTTGTGATCGAAACCATTGATGTCAGGGCAAGGTGCAGGGATTGCAGTCACGAGTGGGTGGTCGAAGGTCCTGCCTTCAGATGTCCTGCCTGCCGGCAGGGCGCCGTCGAACTTCTTTCCGGGCGGGAGCTTGAAATTTCCTCCCTGGAGCTTGCCGATTAATATTGGGGTCGGGTTTGATCCCATTTCATATAGGAAAAGAGACATGGAAATAAAGGTTCAAAAAAGGGTGCTTGAGGCCAACGAGACCATGGCCGACAAGAACAGGAAATTTTTTGCAGACAAAAAGGTGTTTGTTCTGAACATGATGAGTTCTCCGGGATCGGGTAAAACCGAAACCCTGTGCAAAACGCTATCAAGGATCATGCCCGAAATCAGAACCGGGGTGATTGTGGGGGATATCTGTACGACCAACGATGCCGACCGGCTCAAGCAAACCGGTGCCGTGGCCGTTCAGATCAATACGGATCAGTTTGGGGGAGACTGTCACCTTGCGGCCCATCTCATCGAACGAACAGCCGCTCAGATGGATCTTGACAACCTTGATCTGCTCATCGTGGAGAACATTGGTAACCTGGTGTGCCCTGCGGAATTTGACATTGGCGAGGATGCCAGAACCGTTGTCCTGAGCGTTACTGAAGGTGAAGATAAGCCCTTGAAATATCCCCTGATGTTCCGCCTTGCAGATTCGGCCATCCTCAACAAGATTGACCTTCTGCCCTACCTTGATTTCAATGCCAGGGAGGCCGTGGATAACATGGCCGAGGTGCATCCGGGAATGCCCGTGTTTGAACTTTCAGCCAAAACTGAAGAGGGATTTGAGCCCTGGATCGCGTGGCTCAAATCAAAGGTGGCCTCAAAAATTTAGCCGATTGTCTGACAAAAGGAGAACGTCATGGAAAGGAAAACTGCAGCATTCAAGGGTGCCTGGTATCCTGCCGATGGCCAGGCCTGTGAGCGCGAGATCGTCCGGTTTCTAAACGAACGAATCGGCAGGCTCAAGGGTGACCATGTGGGCGGCATCGTTCCCCATGCCGGATGGGTGTTTTCCGGTTCCATTGCCTGCCGGGTCATCGCCTCCCTGGCAGGTGCCGGATCCAGGGACGGCAGTGACAGGGTGGACCTGGTGCTGCTTTTTGGTCATCACATGCATCCCCATGATGCTCCCCTTGTCATGGACAGGGGGGTCTGGGAAACCCCCCTGGGTGACCTTGCTGTCCACCAGGGGGTTGCCGGGGCCCTGGCAGAGGCCTGCGGGGCAACTGTCCTGGGGCCGGACGCCTTTCCCGACGAGAACACCATTGAACTCCAGCTTCCCTTTGTAAAGTATTTTTTTCCGGATGCCGCCATTGTTCCCGTGGGGGTACCGCCATCGGCCCTTGCCGAGCGGGTCGGCATCCTGGCCGTTGAGGCGGCCCTGAAATCGGGACTTTCCCTGCGGGTGATCGGTTCCACGGACATGACCCATTACGGGCCCAATTATGGATTCTCTCCGGCCGGAAAGGGCCGGGCAGCCCTTGACTGGGTCAAGAACACCAATGATTCCCGGGCAATCAAGGCAATGGTTGAAATGGACGTTGACACCATCCTCTCCCAGGGGCTGGAACACCACAATCTGTGCTGTCCCGGTGCCGTTGCAGCCGCCGTTGCTGCGGCCCGTGCCATGGGGGCGTCACGGGGTGTTGTTCTTGATTATGCTACCAGCCATGATACAAGCCCGGGCCCAAGTTTTGTCGGTTATTCCGGTGTTCTCTTTGAAAGAAAGCCTATTTGACCACGGCCCGGATGCGGCTGACCGTCTTATCCCGGCCCAGGGCAAGGATCATCTCAAAGATGCCGGGGCTGACCGTCCTGCCGGTAAGGGCCACCCTCAGGGGCTGGGCGAGCTTGCCGAACTTGAGATCGTGGTCCGCCATCACCTGCTTGAAGATCTCTTCAAGGGCCGGTTCCGTGAACGATTCCATGGTCTCAATGGCGTCTGCGCACTCGGACAGCGGCTCCATGATTTCCGGTTTGAGAAATTTTGCCACGGCCTTTTCATCAAAGGTCAGGGTGTCGACAAAGTAGAAAAGCGATGCCTCGGCCATATCCACCAGGGTTCTGCATCGTGGCTTGAGGCTCTCAACGGCCAGCTGGACAGCGGCTGAGTTCTCAATGGTGATGCCCTTTTCGGCAACAAAGGGAATCAGGGCTTCGGCAATTTCAGCGTTGGATTTTGCCTGGATATGCTTGGCGTTGAGGGCCAGGAGTTTGTCCATGTCAAACATGGACGGCGACCGGCCCAGGTGCTCCAGGGAGAATTTTTCGATGAGCTCTTTTCGGGTGAAAAACTCCTGGTCGCCGTGGGACCAGCCAAGCCGGACCAGGTAGTTGAGAATGGCGTCGGCCAGGATACCCATCTTCTGGTATTCGCCCACGCTCATGGCACCGTGGCGCTTGGACAGCCTGGCCTTGTCGTTGCCGAGCACCATGGGAACATGGCCGAACACGGGCGGTTCAGCCCCCAGGCCCCGGTAGATGAGGATCTGTTTGGGCGTGTTTACCAGGTGGTCGTCCCCCCGGAGGATGGTGTTGATCCCCATGGTCAGGTCGTCGACCACAACGGCCAGGTTGTAGGTGGGGCTGCCGTCGCTTCTCTGGATGATAAAGTCGTCGATTTCGCTGTTCTGGAACGAGGTCGGGCCCTTGACAATATCCTCGACCACGGTGCTGCCGGTGTCGGGCACCTTGAGTCTGACCACCCGGTTTTCACCGGGTCCAAGGTCAAGGTTCCGGCATTGCTTGTTGTACATGGGCCGTTTGCCATTTGCCTTGGCCGTTTCCCGCATGGCATCAACCGCTTCCGGGGTGCAGCTGCAGTAATAGGCATGACCCGACGCAACCAGCCGCTGAATATATTCCCGGTAGATGGGATAACGTTTGGTCTGGAAAAAAGGGCCTTCGTCCCAGTCAATGCCCAGCCAGTGGAGGGAATCAAAGATTGCATCCACCGACGCCTTTGTGGAGCGAACCGTGTCCGTGTCCTCGATTCTCAGGACAAATTTTCCGCCGGTCTTGCGTGCCCATAACCAGTTGAAAAGGGCCGTTCTGGCACCTCCGATATGAAGGTATCCCGTGGGGCTTGGGGGGAACCTTGTGATGACTGTATCCATAAATGACTCCGTAAAATAGCGTTGGGTTGTGTCTGAATCCTGGTTGGGGGAAATACCACAGGCCGTGGATTTGGGCAAGGGATATTGAGACGTTCAGATTATTATCTTGACAAACTTTGTCAATTAATTTAGATATTAACGTTTATTGGTACACAGCTGTTTATACTATATGATTAAATAAATTAGAAGGTTAGGAGGAGATAGAATGGCAGTCCCAAAGCAGAAAAGCTCTAAGAGTCGTGGCAGAAAGAGGCGTACCCACCAGAAGGTAGCAGCCCCCACCATCACCGTTTGTCCCGAGTGCCAGGAGGCAAAACTGCCCCATGCCGCCTGTCCGGCCTGCGGTGCCTACAGGGACAGGAATGTAAAGTCGGACGCTGTTGAGGCCTAGACTGCAATTTGCAATAACCCGTTAAGGAGGCAGTTTTTTAAGCATGTCTGTTGAGGCAAAGGTAAAAAAAATAATTGCAGAAAAGCTCCAGGGTGTGGATATTGAGGATGTGGTTCCCGAGGCGTCCCTGGTGGACGATCTCGGGGCCGATTCCCTGGCCCTTGTGGAGCTGATCATGAGCATGGAAGAGGCGTTTGACATTGATATCGATGACGATGATGCCGAAAAGATGATCACCGTCAATGATGCCATCGAGTATATCAGAAAAAAATCATAGCAAGGAACGGATCCTATGGACATGGTGATTGACACGACAGTTCCCATTATCATCGGCAGCGACCATGCTGCTTTCCCCTTGAAAGAAAAGATCGTCACCTTTCTGACGGGGCTGGGCATTGAGGTCAAGGATGCAGGAACCTTCAGTCAGGCCTCAGTGAATTATGTGGATTACGGCCGAAAAGTTGCAAAGGCCGTATCGGATGGCGACTATTCCCGGGGAATTCTGCTGTGTGGCACCGGCCTTGGCATGTCCATGGTTGCCAACCGGTTTCCCCGGGTACGTGCGGCACTTTGCAGTGACATTTTTTCCGTGCGCATGAGCCGGGAACACAACGACGCAAACATCCTTGTGCTTGGGGGCCGCATCATTGGTGATATCCTTGCCTTTGAGCTGGTCAGGACCTGGCTTGAAACCCCGTTTGAGGGGGGCAGGCATCTTGAACGGATATTGAGCATGGAAACATCGGTATAGGCATGGAAAAAGGAGACATGGCAGTGGACATTGGCGCAATTAAAGGGGTTGACCCGGAAGTTTTCGAGATCATCATGCAGGAGGGGCTTCGCCAGCAGGAGGGGCTTGAGCTCATTGCCTCTGAAAATACAACCAGCCGGGCGGTCATGGCCGCCCAGGGGTCGGTGCTGACCAACAAATATGCCGAAGGGTATCCGTCAAAACGTTACTATGGCGGCTGTGCCATGGTTGACCGGGCCGAAACCCTGGCCATTGACCGGGCAAGGGAACTGTTCAAGGCCGAATATGCAAACGTTCAGCCCCACTCAGGCTCGACGGCCAACATGGCCGCCTATTTTGCCGTGATCTCCCCCGGGGATACCGTGCTTGCCATGGATCTCTCCCATGGCGGCCACCTGACCCACGGCAGTCCGGTCAGCTTTTCCGGCAGGCTGTTTGATTTTGTTCACTACGGCCTTTCCTCTGAAACCGAAATGATCGACATGGACGAGGTGGCGGCCCTTGCCGAAAAACACCGGCCCAAACTCATTGTGGCCGGCGCCAGTGCCTATCCGCGGATCCTCGACTTCAAGGCGTTTGCAGACATTGCACAATCGGTCAACGCCCTTTTCATGGTGGACATGGCCCATATTGCAGGGCTTGTAGCGGCAGGGGTTCATCCCTCTCCGGTTCCCCACGCCGACATTGTCACCACCACCACCCACAAGACCTTGAGGGGACCCAGGGGCGGGTTGATTCTGTCGTCCAGCGAAATCGGGCCGAAAATATCCAGCCAGATTTTTCCCGGCATCCAGGGCGGGCCCCTCATGCATGTGATTGCCGCCAAGGCCGTGGCCCTGAAGGAGGCCCTGAACCCGGCATTCGCCCGGTACCAGCGCCAGGTGGTCGCCAATGCCGCCACCCTTGCCAATGCCCTCATGGACCGGGGCATGAATCTTGTCTCGAACGGCACGGACAACCACCTCATGCTGCTGAACCTGACCCATAACGGGATTTCGGGCAGGGAAGCTGAGAACCGCCTGGGAGCCGCAGGCATCACGGTCAACAAGAATGCCGTTCCCAACGATCCCAGGGGGCCCATGATCACCAGCGGTATCCGCATCGGCACGCCCCTTGTGACCACAAGGGGAATGGGCGAGCCCGAGATGGCCCTTGTTGCTGATCTGATCTGCCAGGCCCTTGAGGCGCCGGAAACCGCAGAAACCGTAAAGAAAAAGGTCAAATCCCTGTGCGACGCCTTTCCCCTTTACAGGGAAGATCCGACCCGTGGGTGATTTTGTGCGGCCCTCCTGGGATGTATACTTCATGGACATAGCCCGGCTGGTGGCCACCCGTGCCACCTGCACGAGGCGCAGGGTCGGGGCGATCCTGGTCAAAGATCGCCGCATTCTCTGCTCAGGATACAACGGGGCACCCACAAACATTGCCCATTGTGATGTTACTGGATGTCTGAGGGAACAGCTCAAGGTGCCTTCCGGGCAGAAGCATGAGCTCTGCCGCGGGGTCCATGCCGAACAGAACGCCATCATCCAGGCCGCCTGCCACGGCATTTCCGTAAAGGGGGCAACCCTCTACTGCACCCACAAGCCCTGTTCCATCTGTGCAAAGATGATCATCAACGCCGGCATCGTCCAGGTCTTTTTTGCAACGGGATATGACGATCCCATGTCTGAGTCCATGCTTGATCAGGCGGGAATTGCCCTTGTCCAGATAACCGACAAGGTGGCGCCATGAAATGTCCCTATTGCGGGCAGTTGAACAACCGGGTGGTGGATTCACGGCTGAGTCGCAGCGAATTTGCCGTTCGAAGGCGGCGGGAGTGCCTGGACTGCATGCGCAGGTTTACCACCTATGAAAAGGTGGAAGAGCTGCCGGTCATGGTGGTGAAAAAAGACGGCCGCCGTGAGGAGTTCAACCGCGAAAAGATTCTTTCAGGCATTAAAAAGGCGTGTGAAAAACGTGCCATCAGCGTGGATCAGATCGAAGAGGTGGTGGATTCGGTTGAGCGAGATTTCAGGGACGCCAATGAAAAGGAGATCTCCTCCACCGTGGTCGGCAACAAAATCATGGATCTTCTCCACCGTCTGGACGACGTGGCCTATGTGCGGTTTGCCTCTGTGTACCGGGAGTTCAAGGATGTGGATGATTTCATCGAGGAGCTGAAAAGCCTTATTCCCCGAAAAGAGGCGGGCAACAAGAATACAGATGGAAGTTGCGACGATGGATGATACCCTTCACCGGCCCTTCATGGATCTTGCCATCGGTCTTGCTGAAAAGGGCCGGGGCTATACCGCTCCCAATCCCATGGTCGGGGCCGTGGTGGTCAGGGATAATCAGGTCGTGGGGCAAGGATGGCACAAGGGCCCGGGCCTTGCCCACGCAGAGGTCAACGCCATTGATGATGCCGGTGATCAGGCCCGGGGCAGTGACCTTTATGTGACCCTTGAACCGTGCAATCACACGGGACGAACCCCGCCCTGTACGGAAAAAATTCTCAGGGCAGGCATTTCACGGGTTTTTGTGGGAACCGAAGACCCCAACCCCTTTGTGGCCGGCGGGGGCATTCAATTTCTCAAGGAGAGGGGGGTCCGGGTTGAGGTCGGCATCTGCCGCCGGGCGGCCGAGACCCTGATCGAAGATTTCATCTGGTACGTCAGAAACCATCGGCGACCCTTTGTGGTTCTCAAATGTGCCGCAACCCTGGATGGCCAGCTGGCCACACGAACCGGGGATTCCAAGTGGATCACCAACAAGGCGTCGAGAAAATACGTTCATCGACTTCGCCACTGGGTGGACGCCATTGTGGTCGGCGCCGGCACCATCCGTGCCGACAACCCTTCGCTGACCACACGGCTTGAAAATTTCGATGGCCGGGATCCCCTGAGGGTGATCCTTGATGCCCGGCTCTCCACTGACCCCAGGGCAAAGGTGTTTACCCAGCCCTCGAGGGCCGGAACCCTGGTTGCCATCTCTCCCCTTGCCGATCCCGAACGCTGCGCCCTGTTCCAACGCTGCGGTGTGGAACTGCTGGTTTTGCCTGAGAAAGAGGGGATGATCGACCTGGATTGCCTGGTTGAAGCCCTTGGCCAGAGGGGGGTGGTGAGCCTTTTGATCGAAGGGGGCGGCCGGGTGGTTCATTCGGCCCTTGCCGCCGGTGTGGTCAACAAACTCTTTCTTTTTTTTGCCCCCAAACTCCTGGGCGGCAACGACGGGGTGCCCATGTGCCGGGGCAGGGGGCCTGAACTGATGAACGACGCCCTGGGTTTGAGCCGGGTTGCGGTTGAACGGTTTGACCATGACATCCTGGTTACGGGGTATCTGAAACAGGGTCTATCTGAAACATAATTAGCCAGGGGGCGTTACGGTGTTCACGGGAATCATTGGGGGAGCTGGAACCCTGAAAAAAATCCAGCCCAACGGCGAGGGAAAACGGCTTGCCATTGAAACGGACATGGAACTTTCGGGAACAAAAATCGGCGACTCCATTGCCGTCAACGGGGCCTGCCTTACCGTCGTTACCCTGCGCAATACGGTTTTTGAGGTGGATATGGCCCCTGAAACTGTTTCCAGAACCACCTTCAAATCCCTTCTACCCGGTGCCCGCCTCAACCTTGAGCGCGCCCTTCGCCTGTCAGACCGCCTGGACGGTCATCTTGTTTCAGGTCACATCGACGGCACGGGATCTGTCCTTGCCAAAACGGTCAGGAGCAACGCCGTCATCGTCACCATCGGCATCCCTGAAACCCTTGCCGATGAAATTATCGAAAAGGGGTCGGTTGCAATCGACGGAATCAGTCTTACTATAAACAGGTGCAGCCGTACGGATTTTGATGTGAGCGTTATTCCCCACACGGCAAAGATCACCACCATCGGGACGGTCAAGGTCGGGGACGATGTCAATATTGAAACCGATATGATCGGAAAGTACGTTAACAGATTCTTAAAACAGAAGGTAACAGATACAACCGCCGGGACTGGTAACCATTCAGGATCGATCACCAGGGAGCTTCTGGCAAAAAAAGGATTTATATAAGGAGTGAAATAAGGGTAAATGCCGCAGATTACAATAGAGCAGGCCATCGAAGATATCAAAGCCGGGCGAATGGTCATACTGGTGGATGACGAGGATCGGGAAAACGAAGGGGATCTTACCATGGCAGCCGAGGCTGTCACCCCTGAAGCCATTAATTTCATGGCAAAATATGGCCGGGGACTCATCTGTCTGTCCATGACAGGCGAACTGGCCGACCGCCTTGATCTGCCTTTGATGGTGGACGACAACACCTCCCAGTTTGAGACAGGTTTCACCATTTCCATTGAGGCAAGGGAAGGGGTTACCACCGGCATCTCTGCAGCTGACAGGGCACGGACCGTTCAGGCAGCCGTGGCCGACGGGGCAACGGCCTACGATCTTGTCAGACCCGGTCATATTTTCCCCCTGCGGGCCCGGGAGGGCGGCGTCATGGTAAGAATCGGCCAGACCGAAGGGTCTGTGGACCTTGCCCGCCTGGCAGGTCTTAAACCCGCCGGCGTCATTTGTGAGATCATGGACGAGGACGGCACCATGTCCCGGATGCCCTCCCTGGAAAAGTTCAGCCGGGAGCACAACATCGGCATCTGCACCATTGCAGACCTTGTCGAGTACCGCCTCAAAACGGAATCCTTTGTCAGAAAGGCCGCACAGAGCGTGATTCCAACGGAGTTCGGCGGTGATTTTCAAATCATTGCCTATGAAAACGACCTGGACAACCTTACCCACATTGCCATGGTCAAGGGCGAGATCGATCCAGACCGGGCCGTGCTGGTCCGGGTTCATTCCGAGTGCATGACCGGGGACATCTTTGGTTCCATGCGCTGCGACTGCGGTGAGCAGCTCCACAAGGCCATGGCCATGATGGACAAGGAGGGCAGTGGCGTGGTCCTCTATCTGCGCCAGGAGGGCCGGGGGATTGGACTGGTCAACAAACTCAAAGCCTATGAGCTCCAGCGCAAGGGATGTGACACGGTCGAGGCCAACCTGAAACTCGGGTTTGACGCCGATATGAGGGACTACGGCATCGGTGCCCAGATGCTCGTGGACCTGGGCGTCAGAAAAATGCGCCTCATGACCAACAATCCCACCAAGATGGTTGGCCTTGAAGGCTATGGGCTCAGTATCGTGGAGCAGGTTCCCATTGAGGTCGAGCCCAACAAGTACAACAAGGGCTATTTAAAGTGCAAGCAGCTTAAAATGGGACATATGTTGAAAAAGTGCTGATCGCTTTTAACAAACCGGCAGGACCGGAGCAGGGAATCTGCCCCGGCCGCAACGAATGATGAAACGCCTTTTTTTCAATGCGCTGGTGGGTGTTTCAAATAAAAGATAAGGAAATTAAGATGCCACAGATAATAGAAGCAGGCCTGTCGGCCCAGGGCAAGAGATTTGGAATCATTGCCGCAAGGTTCAACGATTTTATCACCGAACGGCTGGTGGGCGGTGCCCTTGATGCCCTCAAGCGAAGCGGGGCCGCAGACGAAGATATCTCACTGTTAAAGGTGCCCGGTGCCTTTGAGATTCCCCTTGCTGCAAAAAAGATGGCCATGACCGGCAGGTTTGATGCCATCATCTGTCTGGGAGCCGTTATCCGGGGTGCGACCAGCCACTACGACTATGTGTGCGCCGAGGTTTCCAAGGGGATTGCCACTGTCAGCCTTGACCATGGCCTGCCGGTCATGTTCGGTATCCTCACCACAGAGAGCATCGAGCAGGCCATTGAACGGGCCGGAACCAAGGCCGGCAACAAGGGGTTTGATTCAGCCCTTGCCGCCATTGAAATGGCAAACCTCATGACCGCCATGGGGGATGCCTGAATTCCATGGGTGACCGTAGACAGGCAAGGGAACTTGCCCTCCAGGCCCTCTATTTTTTGGACGTGGACAAGGGCCGTCCGGACGAACTGCTGGAACTTTTTTGCAGCAATTTTGAAGATCGAATCGATGAATCCATCCGGCCTTTTTTCCTTGACCTGGTCGAGGGGGTAACCCGGGCAAGGATGGAGATTGACGACCTCATGAACCGCTCTTCAAGCAACTGGAAGGTGTCAAGAATGCCCGTTGTGGACCGTAACATCATGCGCATGGCCATCTTTGAGATGCTCAAGCGGCCGGACATCCCTCCCACGGTTTCGATCAACGAGGCCGTGGAGATCGGCAAGCGGTTCGGAACCCGGGGGTCCGGTGCATTCATTAACGGGGTACTCGATAAAATTCGTGTGCTGAAAAATATCGACAGTGGAGGAAACGGATGATCATCAAAAAACTGGAAGTGGGACCCATCATGGCCAACTGCTATATCCTTGGATGCGACAGAACGCGAAAGGCGGCTGTCATTGATCCGGGGGATGAGGCGGACCGCATACTCATGGCCCTTTCAGAGTCAAAACTCACGGTTGAGTACCTGATCAACACCCATGGCCACTTTGATCATGTGGGGGCAAATGCGTCCATGAAAACGGCCACCGGGGCAAAGCTGATGATCCACAGGGATGATGCACCCATGCTCAAGGACCTGACATCGGCTGCGGCAACCTTTGGTCTGCGGGCCCAAAATTCTCCTGCCCCCGACGCCTACCTTGCCGACGGGGACGAGATTTCCTTCGGGGATGTCACCCTGACCGTGATCCATACCCCGGGTCACTCAAGGGGAGGGGTCAGTCTTTACACCAACGGGGTGCTTTTTTCAGGCGATACCCTGTTCGCCGGATCCATCGGCCGGACCGATCTTCCGGGGGGGGACTACGACACCCTGATCCGTTCGATCAAAACCCGGCTCCTGGGCCTTGACAAAAAGACCATTGTTTATCCCGGACACGGGCCTGAAACGTCCATCCTCCAGGAGGAGCGGATGAATCCCTTTTTAAGGTAATGACCTTTGATCGGGAAAAATTAACGTCCCTGTCCCTGCCTTTGATCCGGGGAATCTTCCACGAACCCATCCCTCAACGGACCTTTGACCAGATTGCCCGAAGATTTGCCGCGACCCCGGGCACGGTGGTTCTCAAGAGCGGCACAGATCTGGACTGTGCCCGGTACAACCTTCTTGCCATTGACCCCTGGTTGACGTTCAGGGCAAAGGGGCGGGAATGTGCCATCGGGTACGAACAGACGACCACCCGGTTCAGGTGTGACCCCTTTGACCTGCTGCAGGCCCTTGTGGACCATTTTACCCTGGGGTTCCCCAAGGGGGTCAAGGCGTTTGGGCCAGGGGCCTTGTCTCCGGTGATGGCAGGGTTCTTCGGCTATTTTGGGTATGATTTAAAACAGCATATTGAAACCCTTGCGGTCACCTGCATGGACACCGATCTGCCAGATCTGTGCCTCTATGCACCCAGTGCCATAGTGGTCGAAGACAGGGTCAAGACCACCACCACCCTTGTTGTTCCCCGGCTTGTCTCCAGGGGACAGCAGCGTGATGACGGGTCTGTCCGGAAGGTTCGCAACCGGTTCTTTGCAGCCCTTGACGCACCTGGAAATGATGGGGACCTGGGGTTCCAGGTGGACACCCGGGGACTGCAGTCTAATTTTACCCGGTCCGCCTACGTGGATGCTGTTTTAAAAATCATCGAGTACATCCGGGCCGGGGACATCTATCAGGTCAACCTGTCCCAGCGGTTTGAAGCCGGCTTCCACGGCAGCCCCTTTGCCCTTTTTCAGCAGCTTTTCAGCAAAAACCCCGCCCCGTTTTTCGCCTTTGTCAATGCCGGGGATCACCAGATCGTCTCCACCTCGCCCGAGCGGTTTCTGCACCAGCAGGGCCGGTCCATTGAAACCCGGCCCATCAAGGGGACCTTTCCCCGGGGCGAAACGCCCGAGGCAGATCTTGGCCTCAGACAGGGGCTTGAGCAAAGTTTAAAGGACGATGCCGAGCTCTCCATGATTGTCGATCTTATGCGCAACGATCTGGGCAAGGTGGCCGAGGGCGGCAGCGTCCGGCTGGCGGAACACAGGCGCATTGAGGCCTACGCCAACGTGTTTCACCTGGTATCGATTGTCACGGCCGAGCTTGAAAGGACCCGGAGCTGCGTTGATCTGCTGCGGGCCACCTTTCCGGGCGGCTCCATAACCGGGTGCCCGAAAAAACGGTCCATGGAGATCATTGACGAGCTGGAATCCGTGAACCGTCACGTCTATACAGGCTCCCTTGGATACCTGAGTTTTCACCACACCCTGGATCTCTCCATTGCCATCCGAACGGCCACCATTGCCCGTGATCGCATCTGCTTTAGCGTGGGCGGAGGGATTGTGTTTGATTCCGTTCCTGAACGAGAGTTCCAGGAGACCCTGGACAAGGGCCGGACCCTGATGGAGACCCTGGAGCAGGAGGGTGAAAAAACAGGGCACCACCGACCCTGGGCCTGGGTGTGCGGAACCCTTGTGCCCGAGGATGAGGCAATGGTTCCAGCCCTCTGCCCCGGTTTTCAGCACGGTGCCGGGATTTTTGAAACCCTGGGGGTAAAAAACGGGCAGCCTCTTTTGCTCAAAGCGCATCTGTCAAGATTTTACAGGTCATGGCAGGAGCTGTTTAAAACTTCCCTGCCGGAGATCACCTGGGGGACGGTGATCGATCAGCTCGTGGAGGCCAACGGGTTTGACCGGGGAACCTTTGCCCTGAAACTTGTGGCAGCAGACCAGGGAGGCGGCAGATCACCGTTCCTGGCCGCCTTTATCCGGCCCCATGTCCACCGGCTGGCTGCAACCGGTAAAAAGGGTTTTGACCTTGTCACCTTCCCTTCGCCGCGCACCACCCCCCTTGCCGACCACAAGAGTCTTAACTACCACTATTATCTCCTTGCCGCCCGGTTTGCAGGGCAGAACCGTGCAGACGAAGCCCTGATCCTGAACCCGGACGGCAGCGTTTCAGAGACAAACACCTGCAGTCTCATGGCCGTCAACAAAAAAATCGTGACGCTGCCCCTGTCTCCCCATGTGCTTCCGGGGGTGACCCAGGCGGTGCTGGTGCGTGGGATGGAAAGGTCCGGATACCGTTTTGTCAAACAGCCCATGACCCCGGGGGCTTTTTTTGCTTCAGGAAAAATTGTTCTTACCAACGCCCTGGTGGGGGCCGTGCCGGCCCTCTCCCTTGACGGAAGGCGGCTTGAACCGCACTCGGGATTGTGCGAGCAACTCAACAGGCTTCTTTGGGCCTGAACATCGGGCCACAGGGGTTTGGCCTTGACAAGCCGCGGGTTTGTTTCTATCTTGATTTGTTCAGATCTTAATTTGTTCAGATCTTGAATGCTTGTGTTAATTTACAAAAGAGGCGTTTTTACCATGAAAAAGATGCTGTTGATCCTGTTGATCCTCGCTGCCACAGGGTTTGTGGTGACAACGGGGGTTTGCATTGCCGCACCGGCCGCCGATGCCGTTGTCCTTGAACCGGATTTCAGTTTTGGTGCCATTGCCGAAGGAACCAAGGCCACCCATACCTTTATGATTGAAAACAGGGGGGGGGGTGAACTTCGAATCCTTCGGGTTGAGACGGGTTGAGGCTGCACTGCTGTCAATTTTGACAGACAGATTCCCCCGGGCGGGGAAGGAAAAATAGTCATTCAGATCAACACCCTTGGTTACGGCGGAAGGGTGCTGGTCAAGCAGGTCAAGGTCCATACGGATCAGGATGGAAAAATTTTGGTGCTGAAGATGAGCGGCAATGTGGAAAAGATTGCCACGGTAACTCCCCAGGTGGTTCATCTGGTCGGAGCGCCTGAAGATACGCTCCAGACAACGGTCAATATTGTGCCGTCAAAAAAATACGATTTCTCACTCCAGGATCAGACCCTTGCTGCCATGAAGAATGTGGCGGCCGTTCTGACACCCGCTGGCAGCGGCGAAAAGTCCTGGCAACTGGTGGTGACCAATATCAGAAAAACCGTGGGGCGCTACTACGAGGTGATCACCCTCAAAACAGACAGTCCGTTTCAGCCTGAGCTGAAAATCCGGGTGTTTGGAAACCTGACTGCCAAGGGCAGCTTGCAGTCAACTGCGCCATAAAGGATACCGACGTTGCTGACCAGTAAAATCAAGGCCGTTGTGTTTGACTGCGACGGTGTCATGTTTGATACGGCAGAGGTGAACCGGCTTTACTACAACCAGCTGCTTGCCAGCTTTGACAAACCGCCGCTTACCGAGGCCCAGTTTGTCAAGGTTCACATGTTTTCTGTACGGGATGCCATTGCCTACCTTTTTCCTGAGCGAGGCGATCTTACCGATGTGTTTGCCCATATGAAGGGTCTTGCCTATGGAAAGTTCATCTCCCACATGGTCATCGAACCGGGCCTCAAGGATTTTCTTGACGCCCTCAAGGCTGGGGCGTTTCTCAGGGCCGTTGCCACAAACCGGACCAACACCATGGCTGAGGTGCTGAAAACCTTTGACCTTGAACACCGGTTTGAATCCGTGGTTACGGCGGCGGATGTGGAAAATCCCAAGCCTGCCCCGGATCAGCTGATCAAAATCATGGATCAGTTTAAACTGGCACCCCGGGAAATTTTATTTATAGGGGATTCATCCTTCGACCAGATGGCGGCAGCCGGAGCGGGAACGGTTTTCGTTGCGTTCAACAACACCTCGCTTAAGGCTGATTTTCATTTCAATTCCATGGCAGATATCAAGGCAATGCTCAATATAAAACAATAAATGTCCTTGACAAAAAAGCCAATCACGATTAATTGAAATAAGAATTTTACTTTGCAGTTGATTTGATATCAGGACCATGGACGGAACAACCGGCATTGCAGGTGACGGCCCCATGGATCATACGGAATTTGTATAAATGTTTGGTAAAACATTTATTGTGGTTAATATTAAACAAGGAGATTGAGTTATATGTCTAAATTAGTTGCACCCCACGGTGGAAAAGGACTTGTATGCTGCAAGCTTGAAGGCGCAGAGCTGGCTGCTGAGCAGAAAAAGGCAGCAGGCCTGAAAAAAATCGAGATCAGCTCCCAGGTAAAGGGCGATCTGATCATGCTGGGTATCGGTGGATTCAGCCCCCTCAACGGTTTTATGAGCAAGGCGGACTGGAAAGGCGTTTGTGCTGATTTCCTCCTTGCAGACGGCACCTTCTGGCCGGTTCCCGTCATGCTTGACGCTTCAAAGGCCGATGCTGACGGTATCAATGTTGGCGATGAGATCACCCTTGAGAGAAACGGCGAAGCCTATGCCACCATGAAGGTCGCTGAGAAGTTTGAGATGACCGAAGCGGATAAGAAATGGGAGTGCGAGAAGGTTTACAAGGGTCATGGCGAAGAGTCTGCCGATGACGTGTTCTGGAAGATCGCCATGGAAGATCATCCAGGTGTCCAGGCGGTCATGGCAAGAAAAGAGTTCTGCCTTGCAGGACCTGTAAAGGTTCTCTCCGAGGGTGAGTTCCCCGTGAAGTTCAAGGGTGTTTACCTGACTCCCAAAGAGACCCGCGCCATCTTTGACGAGAGGGGCTGGAAAAATGTTGCTTCCATGCAGCTGCGTAACCCCATGCACCGTTCCCACGAGCATCTTTGCAAGATCGCCCTTGACGTGTGTGACGGCGTTCTCATCCATTCCCTCATTGGTAACCTCAAACCCGGTGATATTCCTGCAGATGTCCGTATTGAGTGCATTGATACCCTGATCAAGGGGTACTTTGTTCCCCAGCACGTAGTAAACGGCGGATATCCCCTTGACATGCGCTATGCCGGTCCCCGTGAGGCCCTTCTCCATGCCACCTTCCGCCAGAACTACGGCGTTAACAAGATGATCATCGGCCGTGACCATGCCGGCGTGGGTGATTTTTACACGCTGTTCGAGGCCCAGGAGATTTTTGACACCATTCCGACCCCCGAAGAAGAAGGCAAGGCCCTTCTGTGTGAGCCCCTCAAGATCGACTGGACATTCTACTGCCACAAATGTGACGGCATGGCTTCCATGAGAACCTGCCCCCACGGCAAGGATGACAGGGTCATCCTTTCCGGTACAAAGCTTCGTCATGCACTCTCCCACGGAGAGGATGTGGTTGACCACTTTGGCCGTGAAGAAGTACTTGTCATTCTCAGAAAGTACTATGCCGGCCTGACCGAAAAGGTCGAGGTCAAGCTCCAGAGCCATGCGGAAGGATCCAAGATGTAAAAACCTTTTGCAATAGTGCAGCGCTGTTATTGCGAATAAAACGGAGGAGGGGGTTTTCTTGAATCAAGGGGAAACCCCCTCTTTTTTGTACCCGTTGTCCACGGGGTAACCTTTTAGACAGAGAGTTGGAAAGTTGAAATGGTCAGACCGGTAATCAGCAGACGGGTGGGGTACAAACCTGAGGTCAGTTATTTTAAACCCCGGGGAATCCCCATGTTTGATCTCATTGAGGTGTGCCTCACCGTTGATGAGCGGGAGGCCATTCGCCTGGCCGACCTTGAAGGTCTCTCCCATGAGGAGGGCGGTCAGGAGATGGGAGTTTCAAGGGCCACCTTTGGCAGAATTCTGAGGAATGCACGAACCACGGTTGCGGACGCCATCATCAATGGAAAGGCCATCTCCGTCCAGGGAGGCCATTACGAGATCGTCATTACCGAACGACGTTTTGTATGCTCGGCCTGTAACCATCAATGGACAGAACCCCCGGGAACCGGCCGGCCCAAGGGGTGCCCCGAGTGTGACAGCCCGGATGTGGATCGTCAAAATGACTGATTAAAGGGATTCCGGGGTAAAGGCAACCACCTTGTCAATGGTATCGGCATCGGTGAACAGCATCACCAGCCGATCAACGCCCAGGGCAATTCCTGCTGCGGCAGGCATGGCTGCAAGCTCCCTTAAAAAGGGTTCGGGCATGGGGGTGGCAGGTTTCCGTGCAAGGGCACGCATCCCAGCCGCTGCCCTAAACCGCTGTCGCTGCTCAACCGGGTCCGTAAGTTCTGAAAAGCCGTTGGCAAGCTCCACGCCGTTGATGTAGAGTTCAAACCGTTCGGCAAAAGCAGGATCGCCGGGTTTGAGCCGTGCAAGGGCCGCCATGGATGCTGGATAGTCCATGATAAAGGTGGGGCAATTTCTCCCGAGTGCCGGTTCAATTTCAAAGGCCATGATTTCGTCGAAGCTCCCATTGGAAACAGCCCTTTCAAGGGAGGTCCCGGTGTAGCGCCTGAAGGCGTCATCAACGGTAATGGTCTCCCAGGGTAATGCCAGATCAATGGTTTGTCCGTTGTAGCTCAGGCGTTCTTTACACCCGGTCTGCCGTGCAATGTGGCGGACCAGCGCTGTGCACTCTGCCATGAGTTCCAGGTAGGTGTGGCCTGCTGTATACCACTCGAGCATGGTCAGTTCGGTCAGGTGTCTTGGGCCGCGTTCATCCCGTCTGAAACATTTGCAGATCTGGAATATTCTGCTGTGTCCCCTTGCCAGCAGCCGTTTCATGGCAAGTTCAGGAGAGGACTGGAGAAACCAGCCGTCCGACTCAAACGAGTCAATGTGGGCTTCGGGTGCCGGGGCGGGTATGCGTATGGGGGTTTCAACCTCGAGAAAGTCGTGGAGGTCAAAATAGCTGCGCATGGCCTGGATGATCCGGGCCCGGCGGGCCAGTCTGCCTGAAAACACTGTTTTAATTCCTTTTATTTGATCGTGTAGGTATCGTTGGGTCTATCCTGTAGAAACGCCCGGCTGAACCGCTTCATGTCGGCCCGTTCAAACATCTCGTACCCGGTCTCCTGGCACGCTTTGCAGGCGTTCAGGGGGATATGGACGCACAGGACATGATTGCCCGTGGAGGCCTGGGAATCGATCTCAAAGGCGCCGGCACAATCTCTGCAGATTCGTATTTTTTCCTTCTGCCGTTCTAATATGCTGTCGGTGTCGTAGAAAATTTCCCGGTGGCGCTGCTGAATTTCACCATGGGCGCCCGCCTTTTCCCGCAGCGCCATGCGCTGTTGCCAGTAGCGGTTGATGACAGTGGCGGTCTGTTCGATTTTCTGGGTTACATGGCGGTCCTGGCGGAGGCTTTCCGGGTTGTAATCGGGTTCGACCACCCGGCTGAAGTCCATGCCGGCCAGGGCCAGGATGATCCCGAGGTTGACATAGGGAAGGGCCCCTTCAATGGCATACCCCCCCTCGAGAACCGCAATGTCGGGTTTCAACAGGCGGGTGAGTTCGGCATAGCCCTGGGCTGAGAATTTCATGTTGGTCAGCGGGTCGGTGTAATGGTTGTCCTGGCCTGCCGAGTTGATGATGATGTCAGGTTTGAACTCTTCGAGTATGGGCAGCACCGTGTTGTTGATCATGAACAGGTAGCCTTCGGTGGCCGTTCCCGGGGGCAGGGGGATGTTGAGACAGCTGCCCTTTGCATTGGGGCCGCCGAGCTCATGGGGAAAACCCGATCCCGGGTAGAGGGTGCGTCCGTCCTGGTGGAGGCTGATGAACAAGGTGTCCGGGTCATGCCAGTAGATGTCGTTGGTACCGTCCCCGTGGTGGCAGTCGGTGTCCACAATGGCCACCCGACCGACGCCGTGCTCCTGGCGCAGGTATTCCACCATGATGGCCTCCATGTTGATATGGCAGAATCCCCTTCCTCCGTGGGCCACACGCATGGCATGGTGGCCCGGAGGCCGTATCAGGGCAAAGCCGCAGTCGATCTCCTTGTCCATGACGGCCCGGGCAATGACCTTGGCGCCACCGGCGCTGATCAAATGGGACTGGGTGGTTATGGATGCCTCGTCTGGAACGCAGAAGTGCACCCGCTGGATCTCCCCTGGGGTGATCAGGTCCGGTTTGTACTCTTCGATGCCGCTGATGTCGAAGATTCCCTCTTCCAGGACCTGGTCCTGGGTGTAGAGCAGTCGTTCTTCCCGTTCCGGATGGGTGGGGTCGATGGCCCAGTCAAATGCCGGAAAAAATACAAGGCCGGTTCGTTTGTTTGCTTTCAGCATTTTGCTCCCATGGTCTGCTCAAAGGACTCCTTGAAAGTTTCGTTCAGGGATGTGTAAACTTGGTCATATCCCTTTATCAACCCCGGTTTGACCTGGAGTTTTGCCCGGTAAATTTTGCCCTGGGTTGAAAATTTGCGAACAATGTTGAACTTCTGGAATTCGATTACTTCGATTTCAAGATCCTCGGGTTGAGAGCCTGCCCGGATGGCCTTGCTGTGGAGAAGGGTGTAGGCCGTTTCAATGACATCATCCTCGGTGTAACCCCGGGGGATGGGCGCGCTGTAATCCTCCTCAGGTGCCGAGGCAATTTTTTGTTCGGTGTCCGCCGACAAGGAGACCTCGCAGGTGGTTCTGGCAAGGGCTGCGCCAATGGCGTTGGCAACACTGCTCGCCGGTACGGATCTTGTCTCTATGCCCGACTGCCGCTCTATCTCGGGTGCAAAGAAACGGGCAGGTCCGCCCAGCAGAAGGATTTTCCGGGGCTCGATCTGATACCCCTCAAGAAATTCATGCACCGTATATACGGGTTTGCTGTTGATCTGGGCCACCATCTTATTGGCCGCTTTGACAATCATGGCGCAGCAGGTCTTGAAGATGGTGTCCGCGGCCTGAACCGGGGTTGTTCCCAACTGCCGGGCAATGTCTGCCATTCCCGCCATGGCTTTTTGTCTGTTGCCCGCTGCCATGATGCCCAGCACCACCATGGCGTCCGTGGGGGTGGGTTCGGGACCGCCAAAGGCCAGGGCAGGCCCTGATCGATGGGGGCCGATTTTGATGGCACCGTCTTTTACCCTGACATGGCTGTCGCCCCCGATGCCCCTGGAATGGGTCTTGAGGGATCGAATCAGGCTCTGGTAGCGTCCCCGGCCGATTCCCACCGGCTCCAGAAGCGGGACCCTGTCCACAAGAATGGCAATGTCCGTTGTGGTTCCGCCGATGTCAAGCACCAGGACATCCTCGCTGGCCGGTGCATGGGCAACGGCCCCCATGACGCTTGCGGCGGGTCCGGAAAGAATGGTCTGACCGGGGAAATCCATGGACGCCTCAAGGCCCATGGTGCCGCCGTCCGCCTTGAGGATCTGTATGGGAGCCTGAAGCCCCTTTTGCTCAAGGGAACCCTTGACAGCATTGAAAAACGAACGGTGGATACTGTAGACCGAGGTATTTAAAAGAATCGTTGCGATCCGTCTCGGGAAGTTGAGATTACCCGACACCTGGTGGCCGACAAAGACCTTATCAAAATCTTTGTCAATGAGCTCCTTGATCATCAGTTCGTGGAAGGGGTTCCTGGGAGAGAATTTTCCAATGACCCCCACATGCTTGACCCCCAACTGCCTGAGCGATTGGGAAACGGCCAGGATTTCGTCGGGATTGATCGGACTTCGCTCCCTTCCCCGGTGGTCGATGGAGCCTGCAACGGGAAAGTAGTATTTTCCCCTGCCGAAAAGCCTGGGGTCTATGCCCGGTCCTGAACTTACAATAATGCCGACCGGTTCAGTTTTACGCTGGACAATGGCATTGGTGGTCAACGTAGTGCTCAGTACAATCCGCCGTATCTTAACGGGGTCGATGCCTTCAAGCAGAAGGTCGAGACCCGAAAGAACCGTATGAAAGAGATTCAGGGGGTCGGTTGGTACCTTGACGTTTCGTTTGAGCCCGGTTTTGTCAAGGAGAACTGCATCCGTGTGGGTTCCGCCAACATCTAATCCGATCAGCATGGGATATCCTGAATGTTTCCCTTTATAATGAACCGTTGTTAAATAGTGAGCCTGAATTTGAAGCAAACCAGAAAAGAAAATAGATGTCAATCAGAATTTTGTGCCCATGGTCTGGAACACTGTTTTACGGGGCGGTCCCCATTTCTGGGCTGTTTTTGCCGATGTAATCTTGGGCTGCCATGTTGACTTTCCGAAATTATTGGCTTAGGAAGATGGGAGTTCTCATTCAAACCATTAAATCTTAAGACATGGAATAGGGGAAAGTAACATTATGGCACAGTTAATTTCAGACCGGAGGGACATTGATTTTGTTTTGCACGAGCAGCTGGGGTTGGTGGACCATGAGCGCTTTGCAGAGTTCAACAAGAAAACAGTTGATCTGATTGTTTCAGAGGCAAGGAATCTGGCTGTAAAGGAGATTTTACCCACCCAGAAGCCAGGTGATGAGGAGGGATGTGTTTTTGAAAATGGAAGGGTAACGGTGCCGCCCTGTTTCAAGCGGGCCTGGGACCTTTACAGGGAGGGTGAATGGCTTGCCATGACCGATGATCCCGAGGTGGGCGGGCAGGGCATGCCAAAGCTTGTGGGCCTTGCCGCAAACGAATACCTCATCGGCGCCAACCCTTCGTTCATGCTTTACAGCGGTATGACCCACGGGGCTGCCACCCTTGTCGAAGCCTTTGGAACCGCCGAACAGAAACGGCTCTACATGCGGAAGATGTTTTCCGGCGAGTGGGGGGGGACCATGCTGCTCACTGAGGCCGAGGCCGGTTCTGACGTGGGAGCCCTGACCTCGGTTGCAAAAAAGAACCCGGACGGCACCTATTCGATCACCGGGACCAAGATATTCATCTCTGCCGGCGAGCATGACCTTGCCAAGAACATCATTCATCCGGTGCTGGCAAGGATTGAGGGTGCTCCGGAGGGGACAAAGGGGATTTCTCTCTTTCTGGTGCCCAAGTACCGGGTCAACGAAGACGGCACCCTTGGCGAGTTCAATAATGTGGTGTGCACGGGTATTGAGGAGAAGATGGGGCTCCACGGTAACGCCACCTGCACCCTTTCCCTTGGTGAAAAGGGTGAGAGCATCGGGACCCTTCTGGGCCAGGAGAACAAGGGAATGCCCGCCATGTTCAAGATGATGAACGAGGCCCGTGCCTTTGTCGGTCTCCAGGGGTTTGCCGTATCAACGGCTTCCTACATGTATGCCCTTGACTATGCCAGGACAAGGATCCAGGGAAAGAATCTGCTCAAGGCCAGAGAGCCCGGGGTAAAGAGCTGCCCCATCATCGAGCACCCGGACGTCAGACGGCAGCTGCTCAACATGAAGGCCCTGGTCGAAGGCATGAGAAGCCTGATCTATTTCAATGGAAAATGCCTCGACATTGCCGCAACCTCGGAAGATCCAGAACAAAAGGAGCGCTACAGCGACATGGTCGAGCTTTTGACGCCCCTGGTCAAGGGGTATGTCACGGACCGGTCGCTTGAAGTATGCAGCCATGGGGTCCAGGTGTTTGGCGGGTACGGGTATATCAAGGAATTTCCCGTTGAGCAGCTCATGCGCGATTCCAGGATCTACATGATCTACGAGGGAACCAACGGTATTCAGGCCATGGATCTGCTGGGTCGGAAGCTTGCCATGAAGGGCGGCAAACTTTTCAGGGATTTCACCGACGAAATTCGGCAGGTGGTGGAAACGGCCAAGCAGGTTGCGGGGGTAGAAGCCCTTGCCCAGCGGGTTGAAAAGGCCGTGGATAAACTGGATAAGACGGCAGCGGCCATTGGAGAACGGGCCAGGTCCAAGGAGGTGATGAACGCCTATGCCTTTGCCCATCCATTTCTAGAGGTGACAGGCGATGTTGCCATGGCATGGATGCTGCTGTGGCGGGCCATGGTGGCTGCGCCAAAGCTTGCCAAAAAGGCGGGTTCCCTTGATCCTGAAGTTGTGGCTGCCAAGGCCGCCACCAATAAGGATGCGGCCTATTATGCAGGCCAGGTCTTGACGGCAGCCTTTTTCATCAATACCCTTCTTCCGTCGGCTCTGGCAAAGATGGATGCCATTGTCGAGGCGGACACCAGCGTGGAAACCATGCCCGAGGCAGCCTTTGGGTCCCGGTAAATTAAATTTGTAAGGAGGAACCATGCTTGACTACATGAAAAAGAGTTTTCTGGCCGGTGTGGGGCTTGCCCTGCGGTCTAAAAAAGAGATCGAAGAGCTGGCCCGGGAGTTCGCAGAAAAGGGCAAGATGGACCAGCAGGAGGGTAAACGGTTCCTGGACGAGATCATGGAACGGTATGACGAAGCCGTGGAAAAGTTTGACCACAAGGTCGAGGTTGCCGTGGAAAAAATCCTCAAAAAGACCGACCTGGCCAGGCGGAGCGATCTTGTTAAATTGAAAAAAGAGATTGCCGAAATCAAGGTCCTGCTTGCTGAACGCCAGGCGGGCAGCCCAGATAAAGATACAGAATAGGAGATGGTCAGTATCCGGAAAATAGGCGGTCTTGGCAGGAGTTATCGCCATTTTCTGCGTTACCGCCAGATTCTCGGGATCATCTTTAAATACGGGTTCGGCAACATCGTTGATGCATTGAACCTTGATGAATACATTGAAATCGGTCTCAAGCTGATCTCCCGGAACAAGGGTGAGCGGCTTGAGAAACTTTCCGGGGCCATGCGAATCAGAATGATTTTTGAGGAGCTTGGCCCCACCTTTATCAAGTTCGGCCAGATTCTCTCGTCCCGCCCGGATCTCATTCCGGTCAACCTCTTGACCGAGCTTGCCCGGCTTCAGGATCACGTGCCGCCGGTTTCCTTTGACGCGGTGGCCGCCATCATCTCGGCTGAGTTCGGCCGTCCCCATGGCCAGGTTTTTGAGTTCATCGACCATACCCCCATTGCATCGGCGTCCATTGGCCAGGTGCACCGGGCAGGTCTTGCAGGGGTTGGTGAGGTGGCTGTCAAGGTTCAGCGGCCCGGCATACGCAAGATCATCGAGGTGGATCTGGAAATCATGCACCACCTGGCCACCCTTGCCGAGGCCCATGTGGAGGAGATCGCATACCACCGACCGGTCCGGATCGTTGAGGAGTTTGCCCGAAGCCTTGGCCGGGAGCTTGACTATTCGGTTGAGGCGTCGAACCTGGAGAGAATGGCAAGACAGTTCAGCGATGATGGAACCGTTCATATTCCCGGGGTGTTCAGGGCGGAATCAAGCCAGCGTGTGTTGACCATGGAGTTTGTCCGGGGGGTGAAGATTTCCGAAAGGGCCGCCCTTGTCCGCCAGGGGATGGACATCGGACAAATTACCCGGAACGGGGCTCAGTTTGTCATGAAACAGGTGTTTGATTTTGGTTTTTTCCATGCCGATCCCCATCCGGGAAATCTGTTTGTGCTGCCCGGAAACGTCATCTGCCCGGTTGATTTCGGCATGGCCGGATTTATTCCCCGGCTCACCCGGGAGGCCTTTGTGGACCTGATTTACGCCATTCACAAGAAAGACATGCGCGTTGCCGCCCGGTACCTCCTTGAGCTTGCCGAATATGATGTTGAGCCGGACCTTGCCGCCCTTGAAAAGGATCTTGCGGATTTTGTCGTGCTTCACCTGGAACGACCGCTCAAGGAGATACGGGTCGGCCAGCTGGTCAACGATATCCTTGAGATGTCGTCCCACCACAAAATGCGGATTCCCCCCGATCTGTTTCTGATGATGAAGGCCTTTGCCACGGTCGAAGGGGTGGCCAAAAAACTGGATCCGGATTTTGACATGATCAAGGCGGCCGCACCCCATGTCAGGGCGGCAAAGCTGTCCAGGCTTTCCCCGAAACGGATCTCTGAGGAGCTGTCCGGCATCACCCGGGAAGCCCTGCGGTTTGTCCGTCTCTTTCCCTCAGATTTCCTTGAGATTCTGCGCCTTGCAAAGCTTGGGAATATCCGCATTAATATCCAGGTCCAGGGATTCGAACGGATGCTTGCCACCCATGACCAGATCAGCAATCGCATTTCCTTTGCCATTATCATCGCCGCCCTGATCATGGGGTCGGCCCAGCTGATCAACTCCAATGTGCCTCCCACGCTGTTCGGGGTTTCGGTCATCGGGATCGCAGGCTTTATTGCTGCCGCGATCATGGGGGTGTGGCTGCTTGTGGCCATCATCAAAAAGGGTCGTCTCTAGCCCAGCAATTTCAATTATGGATGTAAATGGTGCCGGCTGGCGCCCCGTGGGGTCTCCCACAATAAGAATTGCCTTAAGTAAGGATGCCCTGGCAGGCGTTTCATACATAAAGATTGCACAGAACAACGGTCCTGTGTTAAAAAATACGGGCGATTGTAATTTAAAGGCAAATGTGGGCTGGGATTGGAAAAGGGGGATGCATGGGTGACAAACCTGTTTTCAGGATCGGTTTCCTGAAATGGGTTGGCGATTTTTACACGGGCCCTACCGGCCGTGGGAGCGCCGCGGACCCTTTTTTTATGGAGCGGGTTTTTCTGGGTTCATGGAACCAGGTTCTGGACCGCCTGCGCGACCGGGAGATTGACGGCGCCTTTGTTCCGGTCCCGGCCGCCATTGACCTTGTGGCCTCCGGCACAGAGATCCGGCTTTTGTTCAAGGGACCCAAGCCCGGGGCTTTTTTTATCAAAAACCGGGGGGCAGACATCCAAAGTCTGGCCGATTTCAGGGGAAAAACCATACTGGTTCCCCATGGGTTGTCCATCTACACCCTGCTGGTGCACCGACTCATGGCATCCATTGGATTGCGGCTGGGCAATGACGGTTCATCGGACGTCTTTTTTGAGCCCATGGCTGCCCACTTGATGGTCGAGGCCCTGGCCTGTGACCATGGCGGCCGTATCGGCGGTTTCATGGGGCCGGAACCCTTTGGAACCATGGCTGTCAAGGCCGGTGTGGGCAGGGTTGTCTGCCGGGCTGAGCGACTCTGGCCGGGGTATCCGTCCGATGTGTTTGTCCTGGGCGCCGATCTGGTTGATTTCCTTCGCCCTGCCGTGCAGGGGCTGGTAAAGTGTCTTGTCGGCCCTGCTTCATCTTCCCGGCCTGATTCTTCCATCGACATCAAGACCGTCAAGCAGATACAGGTGTACATGGAATCGGCGTTTGGACTGGCTGCCGGCAGCATGGACGTCTCCCGGGCCGTTATATTGGATTTTACCCAGAAAACAGGAGTTGTAATTTAACTTTTGAAAATAGAATTTGATAAGGTTACCAAGGGATACCGAAAATCCGACGGCTCCTGGCACCCTGTTTTCAAGAATGTTTCCCTCTCCATTCGTCCCGGTGATTTTGTGATGCTGCTCGGCAAATCCGGCTGTGGAAAGACCACCCTTTTAAACCTGTTGGCAGGGTTCGACACGCCTTCATCGGGAACCATCCGGGTGGACGGCAAAAGGGTAACCGATGTTCATCCCTCAAGAACCATGCTGTTCCAGCAGCCCACCCTGATTCCCTGGCTCACGGTCGAGGAAAACGTGGCCTACGGGTGTAAAATCCGAAAGGATTTTCAGCGCCTTGATTATCGGGTGGCTCAGTTTGTTGAAATTACGGGACTTTCGGGTTTTGAACGTTCAAAACCGGGTGAACTCTCCCTGGGCATGGCCCAGCGGGCCTGCCTTGCCAGGGCCCTTGTGGGGCAACCGGAAATATTGATCATGGACGAACCCTTTGCCTCCCTTGATACCTTTACCAAGGCCCACATCCAGGAGGAGATGGTCAACCTCTGGCTGAGTGAACAGTTTACCGTGGTGTTTGTGACCCATGATATTGACGAGGCCATTCTGCTGGGCAACCGGGTGGTGCTCCTGGGCGGCCTGCCCGTTGGCATCATCGAAACCTTTGATATTGATCTTCCCTATCCCAGGGATCTCAACCACCCGTTGTTCAAGGGGTACCGGCGGGATATCCTGAATCGGTTCAAGCGCTCCCAGTCGGGCAACAGGCGGTTTCTATGAAGGTGAAAGACCCGGGCGATATTCAACGACGGCGTTTCATGGGAAAGGCGGCCATGGCCCTTGGTGTCTCGTTTTTTGCCCCGCTGTTCGCTGCCCAGGGTCAGCAGGATGTCCTCAGGATCGGATATCTGCCCATCACCGATGCCGCTCCGCTTCTCATTGCCCACAGCCGTGGATTTTTCCAGGAACAGGGACTTGCCGTACCAAGACCGGTTATGGTGAGGTCCTGGAATGTGCTCACCGAGTCGTTTATTGCGGGCAAATTTGATCTGACCCACATGCTTTTTCCCATACCGGTCTGGATGAGATTCAAGCAGAAACTTCCGGTCAAGATTCTTGGGTGGGACCATACCAACGGCAGCGCCCTGACCGTTCGGGGGGATTCCCATATCCGGGGGTTTGCAGATCTTGGAGGGTGCCAGATTGCCGTGCCTTCCTGGTATTCCACCCAGAACCTTGTTGTTCAGCTTGCCATCAGAGCCCAGGGGCTTGTGCCGGTTATCCGGCCCCAGAATGCGCCCCTTGCCCCCAATGAGGTGAATCTGTTCATCCTTTCACCGCCTGAAATGCCACCGGCGCTGCTGGGGCGGAAAATCGACGGTTTTATTGTTGCCGAGCCCTTTAACGCCCTTGCCGAGATAAAGCTCCGGGCCAGGATCATGCGGTTTACCGGGGACATCTGGAAGAATCATCCCTGTTGCGTGCTGGTGGTCCGGGAAGACCTGACCCTGACAAGGCCGGAACGGGTGCAAAGGGCTGTCAATGCCGTGGTAAGGGCCCAGCTCTGGTGCGAACACAACCGGGAAGAGGCGGCCCATCTCTTGAGCCGGGACGGGCAGGGGTATCTGCCGGTTCGGGCCGATGTCCTGAAACGGGTGTTTACCGGATATGACTTTAAGGAATACACCACAGGGCCCCTGCCACGGGCCATTGTTCATCCGGAGTGGCAGATCGATCGAATCGGGTTTCAGCCCTACCCCTTTCCTTCGGCCACACGGTTCATACTCGAACAGATGGGAAAAACCCTTGTTGAAGGGGATATGGGGTTCCTGAAACGCCTTGATCTGGAATGGGCCCGGGGACAGCTTGTGGATGACCACTTTGTGCGCAAGGCAATGGCCAACAACCAGGCCCATGGACGCTTTTCCCCCTTTGGCCCGGTTGCGTCCCTGGAACGGGAGGAGACGATTGAAATCAACTGAAGGCCTGGCGGGGCGCGCTGCTGAAAAAATCAAGGCCGGAGATGGGCGGCCTGCCAATGGTAGCGCGTCTGGAACGGGATATGGATATGAACTTCTGGGCATCTCGCTGCTGGTCATGGTCTGGATTTTCGGGGGAACTTTTTTGCTTTCCAGTCAGACCCTTGAACCGTTTGACCGGTTTTTGCCCCTGCCCACGTTAAAGGCGCTCGGCACGGCCGTCATCCAGAAACATTTCTGGGTGTCGGTGTGGGCCAGTCTCAGGCGGGTTCTCCTGGGGATCACCATTGCATCCGTCCTGGGCATACCCGGGGGGATTGTCATCGGGTTTTACCCCAGACTCAGGGGGATTTCATACTCTCCCATTCAGTTTCTGCGGATGATCAGCCCCCTTTCATGGATGCCCATTGCCCTGATTGTTTTTGTTCGATTCGAGTCGGCAATTGTTTTTTTGATCGTCATGGCAACGGTCTGGCCCGTTATGCTCAACACGGCCGCAGGGGTTGGCAGCGTGAACCCCAGCTGGATACGCATGGCAATGAATCAGGGGGCAAGCCATTTCCAATTGATCTGGACCATTATTGTTCCCGCTTCTCTGCCCAATGTGCTCACAAGCCTTCGGCTTGCCCTGGGCATTGCCTGGATCGTACTTGTGCCTGCCGAATTTCTGGGGGTTTCAAGCGGGCTTGGGTATTTGATTAACGATGCCAGGGATACCATGTCCTATGATGTTCTCATGGCCATGATCATCGCCATCGGTATGCTGGGATTTTTGCTTGACAGGGGTATGCAGGCGGTCCAGAGGACGGTAAAATCCACCTGGATCGACTATTGAAATACGGACCGGGCGATAAACTTCAGTGGCTGCTGACGGCTGCTGGCGGATACAAAAATATAAAGGAGCCTTTTTTATGGCGGTTGATCCAAAAATAAAAATACTTGTGGTAGATGATTCCGGCACCATGCGTGTCATGTTCAAACAGATGCTGAACAAGGCCGGGTTTGATAATATTGTGGTGGCAGTGAACGGTGATGATGGTATTGCAAAGGTTGAGGCGGAGAAGCCTGGCCTTGTGATCAGTGACTGGAACATGCCCCAGCGGGACGGGCTTGAATTTCTCAAGTGGCTCAGAAGCCGGGACGCATACCGGGATCTTCCCTTTATCATGGCCACGGCCCAGGCCGACAAGGGTCAGCAGATCCTGATCATGGAGGCCGGAGGAAACGGCCACGTGCCAAAACCCTTTGATGCCGACCAGATCCGGGCAAGTATTGAAAAGGTATTTTCAAACGGCCAGGATGCCGTTGTTGAAAAAAAAGAGGCAAGGGTTGTCAACGGCAAGGTGATCCTTAATGTCGCACACATCCAGATCACAGACCACCTTGCCCTGGGGGCCCTCAAGTACAGGATCGACAATGGCGAGGTGGCCCCCCGGCATTTCATTCTCGAAACGGACCGCAAGCCCGGGTGGAATCCCATCCAGGAAGGGCTCGAGAGCGGAGCCCTTGATGCGGCGTTCGTGCTGGCTCCCATTGCCATGGACCTGTTTGCCTATGACTCGCCCATCCGACTGGTGCTCCTGGCCCACAAGAACGGCAGTACCTTTGTGAGAAGTCGCCACTATGA
This sequence comes from uncultured Desulfobacterium sp., assembly GCA_963675615.2. Taxonomy (GTDB): domain Bacteria; phylum Desulfobacterota; class Desulfobacteria; order Desulfobacterales; family Desulfobacteraceae; genus Desulforapulum. The sequence continues at coordinate 66,275 of CAXXTD010000004.1, read as the reverse complement.
CCATCGGTTTAATTCCCTCCAGAGCTTTTACAAGTACAAGGTGGTTGATATTCCCCACAAGATGAGTGTTCATCACATGCTTGCCCATCAGTTTTTAAAAGAGCTGGGACTCAAGCCCGGGGTGCCCGGGAAAAAGGCCATCAACGTCAGATTTGAGGTTGTGCCGCCCATCAAAATGCCCGGCATCATGGACGAAAACGAGGATGTGGCAGGATTCATGGTTGCCGAGCCCATTGCCACCAAGGCCATTGCCACCGGGATCGGAAATCTGGAGTTTATCTCGTCCACCCGCTGGGCGAGTCATCCCTGCTGTGTGGTGGCAATGCAGCAGGCGTTTATAAAAAATTACCCCCACGCGGCCCAGGAGTTTGTCTCCCTCGTTGTTGAGTCCGGCAAATATATTGAGGCAGACAAGGCAAGGGCGGCCGAGATCGGCGTAAAATTTCTTGATCCCGACGGCCGGCTGGGTTTGAACCCGGGTGTGCTCCAGAAGGTGTTTGCCCAGCCCCAGGCCATACGCATGGACGATCTCTATCCGGTCAAGGAAGATCTGGACAAGATCCAGAGGTATATGCACGACGTCATGGGCATTGGAAGGATAATTGATCTTGACCGTTTTGTTGACACCCGGTTTGCAGACACTGCCTGCCATTGATAGACAAGGGGTCATGGACGATAAATTGTTTTTTACACGAGGTGAGATATGAAGATAACAGATCCGGAAATCATCAGAACAGGAGAGCGGGATCTCATTGATGCCGTTAAAGAAGATCTTGACTGGCAGGCCATTGGTGAGATCATCAAGGCAAAGATTGATCTTTCGTCGGTTGACTCAACCGGTGGAGAGATCATTGTCCATGACAACCAGGTGGCCTTTCGGGTGGACCTTGTGGTCAAGATGGACCTGAGCCTGATGTTTGACCGGGACGGCAATCTCATCCCGGACAGGGGGGGGGAGGACCAGGCCCCCGAACTTCCGGAGCCCGAATTGGCGGAACCGGGCCGTCCAGTCCTGGATGTGATGCCGGTTCCGGAGGAGAACCAGACCCCGGAGGCGCTCACCGTCATTGATTCTTCCCCCGCGGCCGGGGATGAAGCGCCAAAGGACCCTGACCTTGAACTGCCCGAGCTTGATCTGGATGATCTTGACCTTGCCGGTGACGAGGTGAGCGAAGCCCTGGATGATGATATTGATGAGATCCTCAAGGAGAGCCGGGATTTCTGGGAGAATAAAAAGACGGATTAGATGGAAACAAAAAAAACATCAAAAAAAACGCGGGCACTGGGGCTTACCTCGGGAGGACTGGACAGCATTTTGAGTGCCCTTTTGCTGAAGCAGCAGGGGATTGATGTCACCTGGATCAGTTTTATTACCCCTTTTTTTTCGTCCCTTGCCGCCCAAAAGGCGGCAGACAGGTATCAGATTCCCCTGATGGTGGTGGACATTACAGACCGCTATCTTGACATGCTGAAAAATCCGCCGGCCGGTTATGGGAAAAACATGAATCCCTGCATGGACTGCCACGCATTGATGTTTGCTGAGGCAGGTCGGATCATGGTCAAGGAGGGGTTTGATTTTCTTTTCAGCGGAGAGGTGGCAGGCCAGCGGCCATTTTCCCAGAACAAGCGCTCGCTGCGGTATGTGGAAAAACACTCTGGATTTGACGGGTCGATTCTAAGGCCCCTGAGTGCCAGGGTGCTTCCTGAAACAGCGGCTGAGCGTCAAAAGCTTGTGGACCGCAGCCGGCTGGGATCAATTTCAGGCCGGTCGCGGAAAAAACAGATCGAGATGGCAAAAGAATTTAACGTGGTGGATTACCCCGCACCGGCAGGCGGGTGCAAGCTGACGGACAAAGCATTTTCAGCAAGGCTCAGGGATCTGTTTGATTTGGTGCCGGATTTTTCAAAACGGGATCTTTGCCTGTTGCACCACGGCCGCCATTTCAGACTTGATCCTGGAACAAGGATTATTGTGGGGCGGTCTGAGGCGGACAACGACAAGATTGAAGGTTTCTACGCTCCTGAAACAGACACCTTCATGCGCATGGTTGATCTGCCCGGTCCCCTTGTCCTGATCCCCCAGGCGGCATCCCCGGACATGGTGCTGCAGGCCGCTGCCATCTGCGCCGGCTACACCCGGGCCCTGGCCGGCCAGGAGGTCAAGGTGCTGGTGCGATCCCCCGCTGGTGAGGGCGTTGTTCAGGTCAAACCCCTTGCGCCGGCAACCTTCCAGGACCTTCTTATTTAAGACGGCTAAAAATCAGCTTTGGCCCTGAGCTGGCCGCAGGCGGCTGAGATGTCGTCCCCCTTGCTCTTTCTCACCATGGCCGTAAGATTGTGATCCAGAAGCATCTGCAGAAAGGCCTGGATCCCCTCGTTTGACGGTCGTTTAAATTCGCTTCGGTCGTGGGCGTTGAACGGGATGAGGTTCACCTTGGCCCGGATGGGCATCAGCAGCGTGATCAGCCGTTTTGCATCTGCCATTGTGTCGTTGATGTTATGGATCAGGATATATTCAAAGGTGATCTTTTTCCTTGGTTTCATCTGAAACCTGGCGCAGGCATTTAACAGCTCGCGCATGGGGTAACGCCGGTTTATGGGCATGAGCATGGACCGGGTTTCGTCCGTGGTCGCGTTGAGGGACACGGCAAGATTGACCTCTGTGTCGTTGCCGAGGCGCAGGATTTCCGGCACAAGGCCGCAGGTGGACAGGGTGATCCTTCTTGACGACAGCTTGAAACCGTAGTCACTGTCCGTCATGATGGACAGCGCCCTGATCACGGTGTCATAGTTGGCCAGGGGCTCGCCCATGCCCATGAAGACAATGTTTGACAGGGGTCTTGCAGCATTTCTTTCGGCAAGTACGGTTTTTCCCGCCCTGATCTGCCCGATGATTTCACCCGTGGTGAGGTTGCGGGCAAATCCTGTTTTTGCCGTAAGGCAGAACCTGCAGCCCTGGGCGCATCCGGCCTGGGAGGAGATGCACAGGGTGAAATGGTCTTTTTCAGGGATCAGCACCGCTTCAATGTATGCGTTGTCCTGGAGGCGGAACAGGAGTTTTTCCGTTCCGTCCCGGGAGGTTTCTGAACGGTCAAGGGTCATGGCTGACAGGGTGAAATTTTCCTTGAGCCGCTGTCTGAGTTCCCTGCCGATATCGGTCATCTCGTCAAAGGTGCGGGCCTGGCGGAGGTATAGCCATTTAAACACCTGGCCTGCCCGAAAGGACCGTTCGTTGTTGTGTTCAAACCAGGCGGCAAGTTCCTGCCGTGTAAAATCAGTTATCTCTTTCAAAAAAATCTCCATGGGGGTGAGTAATCAATGCCTGCCCCGGCAAGGTGTTGGACGGCAGGGGTGAGTTCTCCTGTGTCCTGTGCTGGCAGCGCTTTTTTCTTGACTTATCATGGAATAAGTACTAATTTCAAGATTTTAATCAATGACCAAGGTTTAAAGAGTTCCTATGTTTGACAACTTGAGTGATCGGCTGAATGCGACGTTTAAGAAGCTGAAGGGGCGGGGAACCCTTTCGGAAAAGGCAATTGACGAGGGGCTTAAGCAGGTCCGCATGGCACTTCTTGAAGCGGATGTGAATTACAGGGTTGCAAAAAAAGTTATTTCAGATATACATAAGAGAGCCCTTGGTCAGGAGGTGATGGAGAGCCTGACGCCCGGTCAGCAGGTGATCAAGATTGTCTATGACGAGTTCACCACCATGATGGGATCTGCCCATGAGGGGTTGAACCTCGGCAGCCGGGTGCCGGAAGCTGTCATGCTTGCAGGGCTGCAGGGTGCGGGCAAGACCACTACGGCGGGAAAACTTGCCCTTTACCTTAAAAAACAAGGCAGACGTCCGTTTCTGGTGCCTGTGGATGTCCACAGGCCTGCGGCAATTGATCAGCTGAAAAAGCTGGGAAAACAGCTCGGGATTCCTGTGTTTGACTCAACCCAGGAGATGAAACCCGGAAATATCTGTCGGGCTGCAGAAAAAATGGCCGTTCAAGAGGGGTTTGATACCCTGCTGGTGGATACGGCAGGCCGGCTTCATGTTGACGACGGGCTGATGGCAGAGCTTGTCGAGCTCAAAAAGATCCTCAAGCCGGCCGAGACCCTTCTGGTGGCCGATGCAATGACCGGTCAGGATGCCGTCAACATCGCAGGCGCCTTTGACAAGGCCGTTGATCTCACCGGGGTGATTCTCACCAAGATGGACGGTGATGCAAGGGGCGGGGCAGCCCTTTCCATCAAGGCCGTCACCGGTAAACCCCTCAAGTTCATCGGTGTGGGCGAAAAATCCACCGGACTTGAGCCGTTTCACCCCGAACGGATGGCGTCCAGAATCCTTGGCATGGGAGATACCCTTTCCCTCATAGAAAAGGCCCAGGAGTCGGTGGACCTGAAAAAGGCCGAGGCCCTTGAAAAGAAGTTAAAGAAAAACCAGTTTACCCTTGAAGACTTCCGGGATCAGATGGCCTCGGTCCGAAACATGGGATCGATCAAGGATCTGATGGGGCTCATTCCCGGAGTCAATAAAAAAATGATTTCGGGTTTAAATATTGACGAACGTGAGTTTGTGCGGATAGAGGCAATAATCAACTCCATGACCCCTGAAGAGCGCCAGAACCATGGGATCATCAAGGGGAGCCGGAAAAAGAGAATTGCAAGGGGAAGCGGGTCCACGGTTCAGGATGTGAACAAGCTTCTAAAAAGTTATACACAGACAATGAAGATGGTCAAAAAGTTCAATAAAGGCGGTATGCGCTCCCTGAGAGGCATGCTTCCGTTTTAAGGAGAAAAAAAAGAAATGTCAGTTAAGATAAGATTGGCCCGGCGGGGCGCAAAAAAGAAGCCGTTTTACAGGATCGTAGCAGCAGATGTGGAGTCCCCCAGGGACGGAAAGTTCCTTGAAAGTGTCGGCACCTACGACCCCATGGTCGAACCTGCCGCCATTGTTCTCAATGAGGAGAGAATCCGCTACTGGATGGGTGAAGGCGCAACCCCCACAACAACCGTGAAAAGCATCCTTAAGAAACAAGGCTTTAGTTCCAATCCTGCATGATGTTGTACCGTCCCATATTCTCAACACCCCATTATAAGGAGATGGAGTTATGAAAGAGCTGGTTAAATACATTGCACAGGCACTGGTTGACAATCCCGATGCGGTTGAGGTCTCAGAGGTGGAGGGTAGTCAGACTTCTGTTCTTGAACTGAAGGTGGCAAAAGAGGATTTGGGTAAGGTGATTGGCAAACAGGGCAGATCTGCCCGGGCCATGAGAACAATTCTGAGTGCGGCATCGGCCAAGCTTAAAAAGCGGACGGTGCTGGAGATTGTGGAGTAGACGCATGGAAAAGACTCTGTTTACCCTTGGTGTGGTAACCGGAGTGCACGGATTAAAAGGGTTTCTAAAGGTCAGGTCGTTTGCCGGATCTTTAGAAACTTTTAAATCTGGGCTCGAAATGGTTGTGCAAAGGCCTGGCAAGGCGGATGAGTGTTACACGATATCAAAGGCAGCCCCCCATAAGAAAGGGCTTTTAATGCAGTTTTCAGGGGTGGACCGGGACATGGCAGAAACCCTTGTAGGTGCAGAACTTCTTGTTGACAGGCGCCTGCTGCCTGAGCCGGAAGACAATGCCTATTTCTGGGAGGATCTCATCGGCCTGAAGGTCATGGACCAAACCATGGGGTTTCTTGGCAACATCGATTCCATCATGGAAACGGGCAGCAACGATGTGTTTGTGGTGAAAAAAAGAGATAACGGTGGAAAGCATCAGGAGATTCTGGTTCCGGGTCTTGCCTCGGTGGTGGTTGGGGTGGACCTTGACAAGGGGGAGATGCGGGTGGATCTGCCCGAGGGATTATAGTGGGAATAAATTTCACAGTTCTGACGCTTTTTCCCGAGCTTGTTGATCCGTTTTTTGACCATGGCATCATTGCAAGGGCCGTGGCTGGAAATATCATCACTGGAACATCCGTGAACATCCGGGATTTCTCCAGTGACCGGCACAACACGGTGGATGACAGACCCTATGGGGGGGGATGCGGTATGCTCATGAAACCCGAACCCCTTGCCCTTGCCATTGATGCTGCAAAACAGGGGGCCGCAAATCCCAGGGTGATCCTCATGACGCCCCAGGGCAGACGGTTTGACCAGGAACTGGCCCTTGACCTTGCGGCCAGGGCTGAGGATATGATCTTTGTGTGCGGCCGCTATGAGGGCATAGACGAGCGGGTCTGCCACACCCTTGTGGACGACGAGATCTCGATCGGTGATTATGTGATGACCGGGGGTGAACTTGCGGCCATGGTGATCATTGATGCCGTGACACGGCTACTGCCCGGGGTGCTTGGGGGGCCGACCTCGGCTGCCATCGACTCTTTCAGGGACGATCGCCTGGAGCATGCCCAGTACACCCGGCCCCCGGCATTTGAATCCATGGATGTACCGCCGGTGCTGCTCTCTGGAGACCACGGAAAGATCGAGCGCTGGCGGAAGGCGTCATCCCTGAAACGAACCCTTTTAAACCGGCCCGATCTGCTGGACAGACGAGCCCTTGACGGGGAGGAACGGAAAATATTGAAAACATGGTGTCAGGAACTTGAAGCACTTATTAATGAATGATGTATACCTGGCACTGGTCCACCACCCTGTTTCCAATAAAAAGGGAGAGACCATTGCCTCGGCCCTGACAACCATCGACCTCCACGACATTGCAAGGGCAGCGATCACCTTTGGTGTGCGGGGATTCTTTGTTGTTACCCCCCTTGCAGACCAGCAGGTCCTGGCCCATGAGGTGATCGACCACTGGACCCGGGGGAAGGGGGGTGAGTTGAATCCCTTTCGAAAACAGGCCCTGGAACGTATCCGGGTCGTCCCCTCATTTGAATCGGCAGTGGCGGAAATAGCGGGGGAAACGGGCAAACCGGTAACCACCGTTGCAACCAGTGCTGCCAAGGGCGGGGTCACCGTTTCCCTGGCAGAAGTGGTTCGGAACATCGGCCGGGGAAGGGCCCATCTCATTGCCTTTGGCACGGCCTGGGGGCTTTCAGAGGCGTTTATCAACGATTGTGATTTTCTTGTGGAGCCCATCAACGGGGTCAACGGATACAACCATCTTTCGGTACGATCGGCGGTAGCCATCGTTCTGGACAGGATGGTCTCTTTGCTTTGAATAAACAGAACATATTTTAGGTACAAATCGAAATATTATTTAGGAGGAATAGGATAATGAACATAATAGATCAGCTGGAACAAGAGCAGCTTCGACTCGATATGCCCGACTTCAGGGCCGGGGACACCATCAAGGTTCACGTGAAAATCCGTGAGGGTGAAAAAGAGCGGATTCAGATATTTGCGGGCGTTGTCATTAAAAAGACCAAAGGACTTGCCGCGGCCCGTTTTACCGTGAGAAAAATTTCCGGCGGCGTCGGGGTTGAGCGTATTTTTCCCCTGAACTCCCCCAGTATCGACAAGATTGAAGTGGTCACACGGGGCCGGGTACGTCGGTCCAAGATCTACTACCTCAGAAACCTGCGGGGCAAGGCTGCAAGAATCAAAGAACGGCGCATGGCATAATTCACCCATTCCATGTGGACCTTTGAACACAGCGCACAAGCCGCGGGATACCATTGTATCGCAGGCGTTGATGAGGCCGGCAGGGGACCCCTTGCCGGCCCGGTTGTGTCTGCGGCCGTGGTGCTTGATGAGGGGTTTCCCGACCATGGGATCATGGACTCCAAAAAGCTCTCGCCCAGAAAAAGGGCGTTGTGCTACGAGGTGATCATGGACAAGGCCCTTGCGGTCTGCGTGGGCGTTGCCTCCCACCATGAAATTGACCGCCTCAACATCCTCAGGGCCTCGCTTCTTTCCATGCGCAGGGCCGTTAACGGCCTGGCCCTGACGCCGGATTATCTTTTGATCGACGGCACATTTTTCATAGATTCTCCCATTCAGCAGCAAACTATAATCAAGGGGGACGCCCTGAGCATCTCGATCGCCGCCGCATCCATCGTGGCCAAGGTGACCCGGGACCAGATCATGGCTGACATGCATCAGCTCTATCCCGGGTACGGCTTTGACCGGCACAAGGGGTATCCCACCAAGGCCCACAGGCTGGCCCTGGTGGAACTCGGCCCTTCGCCGGTTCATCGATACAGCTTTAAAGGCGTTCGGCAGCTTTGATGGTCAATCAGAAACAGCGTCTGGGGCGGCTTGCCGAGGATGCGGCCGAATCCTTTCTCAAGCGGCAGGGGTATGTTATTGTCCAACGAAACTACAGAACCCGGGCCGCCGAGGTTGATATTGTTGCCAAGGAGGCCGATACCCTGGTGTTTGTGGAGGTCAAGGCAAGGGGCGGCTTTTCCCGGGGCGGCCCCAGGGAGGCGGTTTCACCGGCCAAGCAGCACAAGGTCATTCTGGGTGCCCGCAGTTTTCTACGGGAACACGGCCTTGACGACGTCCGGGTGCGGTTTGATGTGGTGGCTGTTTACGGTACAAATCATGATTTCAGGATTGAGCTGATCAGAAATGCATTCCAGACCGACTGAGACCGGCCCAGATGGTCCGGGCACCCTCTATGTGGTGGCAACCCCCATCGGCAACCTTGAGGACATCACCTTCAGGGCCGTGAGAATCCTTGGCCAGGTCAAGGTGATTGCTGCCGAGGATACCCGGCACACCGGCAAACTGCTTGCCCGCTACCAGATTAAAAACACCCTCATCTCCTGCCATGAACACAATGAGACAAAACGCATAGATGAATTCCTGCTGCGGCTGAACCAGGGGGACGATATTGCCCTGGTTTCCGACGCAGGGACCCCTTCGGTTTCCGACCCCGGTTTTGAACTGGTCAGGGCCTGCACCCGTTCGGGCATACGGGTTGTTCCCGTTCCCGGTCCTTCGGCCGTTGTTGCGGGCCTGAGCGTTTCAGGCCTTCCCACGGATGCCTTTCTGTTCCAGGGCTTTCTGCCGAGAAAACCGGGCAAGCGACGGGAGCTGCTCAAGGCCCTTTCCCGTGAGCGGTCCACCCTGGTTTTTTACGAATCCCCCAGGCGTGTTATCCCCCTTTTGACCGAGCTGGTTGATATCATGGGTGATCGACCCGGGATGCTCGCACGGGAGATCACAAAGATCCATGAGGAGTACCTGCGGGGTCGGCTTTCCCATATCATCGAAAGCCTTGGCCAAAGGGCCGGCGTAAAGGGAGAGTGCGCCCTTTTTGTGGCAGGCGCAGACAGGCCTGAAACGCCCGTGGTCTCGTCGGAGGAGCTGGATGCGCTGATCGCTGAAGCCCTTGAAGCGTCTACCCAGCGGACCGGGGACCTTGCCAGGGCGTTAGCAGAAAAATTCAACCTGTCCAGAAAACAGGTGTACGAACGTATTCTTGCAATCAAAAGGGATCTTCAGGGCTAGCGTTTTTTTCTGTTTCCCCGGAACGGCCCTGGGCCACAAGTTGCTTCATGGCCTTGATTTCCAAGGCAAGGGCTGAAATCTTGTTCTCCATCCCCTGGAGAAGATCCATCATACCACGGGTCTGGATTCCCTTTGTCAGCTGATCTGATTTTTCTGCCTTTTCTGCCCCTGCCGGCGGTTGTGATTTCTGTGCCCGTTCCTGATCCCGGGCGGATCGATTCTCAGCAAGAAAATTTAAACAGCGATGCCAGAAAAGTTCCAGGGATCTGGCTTCTTCTTTCCTGTCCCGGGCCATGAGCTTCCGGGTGACAAGACGGATGCACCGTGATGCCGGGGCATCGGGAAAGAGGGTCAGAAAAGGAGTCTGGGCAATGACCGACATGGGTACATGCCTGTCAGCAACAACAATGCCAAGGGCAAAGAGGTCGATCTTTAAAAAGCGGTTCACCGTGTCCCTCAGCTGACCATAGGCGTTTCTGGCCGCCTTGACATTTTTCACCTGGTTGACGACCACATTGACGGGGCTGGCATACTGCCTGCTGGACAGCAGTTTCAAGAGGGCGTAGGCATCGGTGAGGGAGGTGGGTTCCGGGGTGATGACCATCAGGATTTCATGGCTTGCCATGCAAAAGGACAAAACCTGGGTCGAGATGCCGGCCGAGGTGTCAAAGATAAAGTAGTCATACCGGTCAAGGGTCAGAAACGCGTCAATGAGATGGGCGGCCTCGCTCTGGGTCAGGTCTGCCATTCTTTCCACGCCGCTGCTGCCTGGAATGATGTCGATACCCTGGAAGTTTCTGATGACGATTTCATCCAGGGTGTGGGTCCCGAGGAGAACCGATTCAAGGTCGTTTTCCGGGTGAATCCCGGTGAGGATGTTGATGTTCGCAAGTCCCAGATCGGCGTCAAAAAGGCAGACCCGCTGGTTCGACCGGGCAAGCTCAAGGGCCAGGTTGAGGCTCAGGTTTGTCTTGCCCGCCCCGCCCTTGCCACTGGTTACGGTGATGATCCTTGGCCGGGTTTCTTTTTTGATCTCCGGACCGATCACCGGAGGGGCAGTGGGTATCCTTCCGGGCTGTCCGTGGGGCAGGGAGCCGTTGGTGTAGAGCTGTTTGAAAAGGCTTTTAAACCTTGAAAACGGGATGAAAACCGCCTTGAATCTCAGGTGTAGAAAATTTTCCCTGATCCTTCCCAGGGCAAGGAGGGCAGAAGGGGTGGTGATGCCGACAAGGGTGACCTTTTCCTGTTTGACCAGGGGAATGATACCGGCGTCCAGGGCTGTTTTTTCGTTGACCATGGCGGCCAGTTCCCCTTTGTGCTGGGGGTCAAACCGGAATCCCCGGATTGAACGAAACGGGATTCGGTAGAGGTCATAGGCCAGTTTCTGAAGTTCAGGCTCGGTGACAAGCTTCTGGTCGAGGAGCACTGAAAAAAAAGGGGTCCTGGATGTTGCGGATGCCCTGCGGGCAAGGGCAACGGTCTGGGCCGGCACCATGGACGCCTTGACCAGGGCGTCGTCCATGGTGATGAGTTTCTGGTTTGCATATAGCACCAGATAGTTGTCAAGGGGGGTGATGAGGTTCAGGTCGCACAGGATCATTCCAAACAGCCGGTTTGTGTTGCTCAACGGCCTGGCCCGTCCCTGTTCCTGGATGGCCAGCACCCTGTTGACATCCTCGTGGCTGATCAATCCTTCACCTACGAGGATCTCACCGGTTCTAGGGGGGGGGGACGGCAGGGGCGGCTGTGTCACGTCTTGCAATGGAATACAGCCTATTCCTGGAAGTCCCGGCAATTTGTTCGCGTTCTCCAGGACGTGGGTCCTGGTGAATTAACCGGTAAAAGGATGGTAAAACTGGTGCCCGTTTCGAAATGGCTGTCACAGGTGATGGTGCCGTTGAGGTTCCGGATAATCGTGTGAACAATCGAAAGGCCCAGGCCGGAGTTTTCTTTGTCTTTTGTGCTGTTGTAGGGCTCAAAGAGTTTTTTTCTGATATTATCGCTGATGCCCGGACCGTTGTCCTGGACGGTGATTTCAATGCTTCCCGGGGTTTTTCGTTTTTCATCGATCAGAATTTTGGAAGAGCCGGGAACAAAGCGGGTGGTGACAGTCACTTTTCCGCCGTTGCCCATGGCTTCAGCAGCATTTTTCAGAAGGTTGATCAATACCTGCTTGAGACCGTTTTTGTCTGTCTGGATCGGTGGTACCAGGGGGTCGGCATTCAGGGTGGCTTCGATTTTCCTTGGCAGCAGAATGGATTTTCGGATGATGGAAAGAACCGATGCGTACAGCTCGTTGATGTTGACCTGCTCAAACTCGGCAATTTCAGGTTTTGAGAAGTTGGACAGCCGCTGCACAAGGTCTGAGATGCGGTGGATCTCTTCATCAATCACCTTGAGTTCCGATTGCACGGGATGACGGTCCGGCAGCTTCATGCTGAGCAGGGTCAGGTAATTGGTGATAATGACGATGGGGTTGTTCACCTCGTGGACGATTTTTCGGGTGAGGGTGGTGTAGGCCTGCATTCGTTCGTCATGGACAAGGGATGCGTATTCTTTTCGATGGTTGAAAGATTGAATGCACATGGCGGTCTGACGCGCGAACAGCTGAAGCAGGGATCGGTTCGTGTGGAGCGTCTCCCGGTGGCTTTGGTCCACCCCAAGTACGATAACGCCAATGGGCCGTTCAAAGGCCCGCATGGGAACGGCCCATAACCCTTCGCTTTCCAGGAGCCTTGTGATCTGCAGGTCTGATATGGCAGTCTCTCTGCGGCCCTGGGGTGTCAGACTGTTCAACGTCTGGTTGTTTGAAAGGGATGAGGTAATCAGACTTGAGGTGTTGGCCATGGGGATGGCAATCGCGGCCAGCAGCCGGTGGTGTTTGTCATCGGGGTTGCACCACCCGTTCAAGAGTTGTTTGCCTTCGTCAAACAAAAAGTAAAACAGTCTTGGGACACTGAAAAGTATCCGGATGCCGTTTTCCGTGGTGGTGAGGATATCGTCAATGTTTTCCGCGTTCAACAGGTTCTGCAGTGTTCCGTGGAAAAGAGAGATCTCCTTGACCTGCATGGCAAGGGTGTTGTCCGCGGTTTGGGCAAGGTCCTCCTGCTTTGACACGTCCGGGGAATCGGGGACGGGAAGTCCCAGGCTCTCTGCCATGGTGTCGACCTCTTGTTTTGTTTCACGGACAATTTCGTCTATTCGTTCAGGCGTGATTGGAAAAAGGGCGGCAGGGTTCTGACCGTCTGTGCTGTCCTCTGCAAGACCGTTTGCCATGAATAAAATTTTTACAAGGTCCAGGGCATTGGCAACAGCTTCAGGGGCTTCGGTCAGGTAGAGCACGGCATCTGCCATCAAGGGGCTTAACCCCCATTGTCTGAACAGCCAGGAACTGACCTCTTCGGTGGTTGTCTGGAATTTGTCCATTTCCGCCTTTTTTCGATCCAAGGGCGAATTGCAGCAATTGATGATAATCGGGAGATAATCGGCAGGAAAATTTTGAAGAAGCACCAGCTGTCCGATCCGGTGGAGCAGACCCGCAAGAAACGATTCGTCCGGATGGGGATATTTCAGCTCCAGGGCTATTTTTTTTGCGATGATGGCACAGGTGTATGAGCGTCGCCAGTAGGCAGCCATGTTGAATTCGGGAATGGTTCTGTTGATTTTGAACACCTGCATGGCCGACACGCTGATGGCAATGTTTTTGATCGTATCCATGCCAAGGTAGACCAGGGCGGATTCAATGGTCTTTGGGGCTTTGGGCAGATTGAGCGATGCCGAGCTGAAGATTTCCAGAAGTCTTGCGGTCAGGGCCGCATCCGTTGAGATGATCCCGGCAAGCTCCCGGATGTCGGTGGCCTCGTTGTTGCAGGCTTCAATGAGCCTGACGATCACCTGGGGAAGCTGTGGAAGATTCTCCCGACGTCCCAGGCGTTGACCCTCCGGCCTGAACACCTGTTGACGCTTTGTCTCAACAGTTCTGTCCTGTAATCCCATTGCGCCCCTTTTCTTCCCAAGGTTTCTTCCAGGCTGTTTACTTGTATCGCCTGTTTATATAGTTAATTTGACCGTGGAAATCAACCCCAATGTATGTTCCACGGGAAAATTGCTTTATAAATCCATACTGTCGGGCGTTTAGTTCGCAAATGGTATTCATTTAGTAAATAAGACTTGACAAACCCCACGACATTCAAATAATAAAATACCATTACCCAATCAAATTTGTCAGATAAATTCGGATCATTTTTCCGGAGGTGTGCCCATGCAGTTTAGAAAGCGGTTGAAAACAGGTGAATTTGCCTGTCTTGTTCAGATGGATCCGCCCAAGGGAACCGACGCGATCACCATGGTCAACAATGCGGCCAAGGTCAAGGGTGTTGTTGACGCCTTTCTTGTTTCGGAAATGAAAAGCGCGGTTATGCGAATGTCCTCCCTTGGGGCCAGCCTTGTTCTTCAGCAAAAGGGGCTGGACACCATCGTTCAGTTCTCGTGCCGGGACAGAAACCGGCTGGCCCTCCAGGGAGACCTGCTTGCAGCAAGCGCACTGGGCATGGCGGCCGCCATGGTCGTTGAAGGAGAGCCCCCGTCCACCGGGGATCATGTGGAGGCAAAAGGGGTGTACGACCTCACCGACGAGGCCCTGGTCGGGGCCATTGCCTCGTTGTCAAAGGGGCGGGATCTTGCCGGGGTCGAGCTCGCCGGCAGTGTTGATCTGCCCGCGGGTGTCGAGCTTTCCACCGGCCTCAGGGGGGGGGAGCGGGAAAAGGAACTGGATCGAATGAAGCGGATGATCGACCTGGGGGTCTGTTTTTTCGTAACCCAGCCCCTGTTTGAATTTTCCATGACAGAACCGTTTCTCAAGATCGCCGCCAAAAACCGGGTCACCCTTATACCCACGGTTCTTCTGGTGAAATCCCTTGGCATGGCAAGGTACATGGCCCGAAATCTCGCCCATATTATCATGCCGGAGGATGTCATTGATACCCTTCAGCGGGAGCCGGACAAGGTGAAAGCCTCGATTGCCATTGCAGTGCAGATGATCCAGAGGGTCAGGGAGAGCGGGTTTGGCGGGGTCAATGTGTCGTGTCTTGGATGGGAGGACAAGCTTCCCGAGGTGCTGGGTGTCATGAAAGGACTAAAAGGGTAGGAGGGGGAAATGGTAGATAAATTGATCGGGGACAACAGCACCTCTGGAGCCGTAATGGTCCTTGGAGGCGGTATCGCAGGCATGCAGTCTGCCATTGATCTGGCAAATTCAGGCTATTATGTTTATCTGGTCGAGCAATCCCATGCCATCGGGGGGATGATGGCGATGCTGGACAAGACCTTCCCAACCAATGACTGCACCATGTGAGTCATTTCACCCAAACTGGTCGAGGTCGGCCGGCATCTGAATATCGAACTGTTAACCAACACCGAACTTCTCAGCCTTGACGGGGAAAAGGGGGCGTTTACGGCTCGCATCCGGGAAAATCCCAGGTATGTGGACCTTGATAAATGTACAAGCTGCGGCGAGTGCGCCCTGGTATGCCCTGTGGAAATTCCAAGCGAACACAATCAGGGACTCAATCTGAGAAAGGCGATTTTCAAGCAGTATGAGCAGGCGATTCCAGGGGCCTATGGCATATCCAAGCGGTCCACGGCACCCTGCAAGGCGACCTGTCCTGCCCATGTGAGCATCCAGGGGTTTATCGCCCTCATGGGCCAGGGGAAATATCATGAGGCCATAAAATTATTCAAGCAGGAGCATCCTTTTCCCGGGTCCTGCGGCAGGGTGTGCCACCATCCCTGTGAAATGGAGTGTACCCGGTCAGGACTTGAGGGCGCCGTTGCCATTCAGCACCTCCATCGATTCCTGGCGGATCTGGATTTTGGGGCAGAGAACCCCTATCTGCCTGAAATAGAGGAGAAAAAAGATAAAAAAGTCGCCATCGTAGGGTCTGGTCCGGCAGGCCTCACCGCTGCCTATTTTCTCGCCCAAAAGGGATACACCGTTACCGTGTTTGAACGCCTGCCGGTTAAAGGCGGGATGATGGCTGTGGGTATTCCTGAATATCGGCTGCCAAACCATGAACTTGAAAAGGAGATCCGTGTGGTGGAGGCCCTGGGCGTAACCATCCAGACAAATGTCGAGTTTGGTAAGGACCTTACCCTTGAGAGTCTCCGGCAAGAGGGGTTTGAAGCCCTTTTTATGGCAACGGGCCTCCACGGCAGCCGTTTGCTCAACATTCCCGGTGAAGGGTTGAAGGGGGTGCTGAAGGGCGTTGACTTTTTGAGGCGCGCAGCCCTTAAAACCGGGGACACCCTCCATGGCCATGTGATCGTCATCGGCGGCGGCAATGTGGCCGTGGATGTGGCCCTGACAGCCCGGCGCCTCGGGGCCGAAAAGGTTACCATGGTCTGCCTTGAGGGTCGCCATGAAATGCCGGCCTGGGATTATGAGATCGCGGATGCACTTGAGGAAAAGGTGGCCATTGAAAACAGTCTCGGACCCATGGCCTTTCTCGAACAAGGGGGCCGTGTTGCCGGAATCCGTTTCAAACAGTGTACGGCCGTGTTTGATGAAAATAAACGGTTTAACCCCCAATATGATGAGACCCGGATCACCACCCTTGAGTGCGACCATGCCATTGTGGCCATTGGACAGACGGGCGAGCTCGGGTTTGCCGAACCCCAGGGGATATCAACCACCCCCCAGGGCGGGCTTCTAGCGGATTCCCTCACCCTCCAGACCCCCATTCCCTGGGTTTTTGCCGGCGGAGATGCCGTGTATGGTCCAAAATCCGTGGTGGACGCCATTGCCTCTGGAAAAGAAGCGGCAAAGAGCATTGACAGGTATCTGAACAACCAGGACATCGCCCTTGACCGCGGGCAGCGTTTTGAGTTCGTCCGGCCGGAAATAAAAAACGCACCCTTTCAACCCAGGGTTCAAGGTCAAAGGCTTGACCTTGAACAGCGAAAGAATAATTTTAATGAGGTTAATTTTGCCATTACCCAGGAGCAGGTAAACGAGGAGATCGGCCGCTGTCTTGCCTGCGGCATCTGTTCTGAGTGTTATCAATGTGTGGATGCCTGCCTTGCCGGAGCCATCAACCATTTTGAACAGCCAAGGGTCAGAGATCTCACCATCGGGTCTTTGATTGTGGCCCTGGGCAGCCGGCCGTTTGATCCCTCAACCCTTGACGACCTCTACATGTACAAACGCTCTCCCAATGTCATGACAAGCCTTGAGTTTGAACGTATCTTGAGCGCAGGCGGACCCACCATGGGCCACCTTGTTCGGCCGTCGGACAACCGGGAGCCTGAAAAGATCGCCTGGCTTCAGTGCATTGGATCCCGTGACACCAATAGATGTCACAATGGCTATTGTTCGTCTGTCTGCTGCATGTATGCCATCAAGGATGCCATGATCGCAAAAGAACATTCACAAAAGGACCTGGACTGCGCCATTTTTAACATGGACATGCGAACCTTTGGAAAAGATTATGAGCAATATTATTTGCGTGCACGGAACGAGAACGGTGTAAGGTTTGTACGCTCCCGGATACACAGCGTGGATGAGGTCCGGGAGACGGGTAACCTCATACTCAACTACGTGGATGAAAAGGGTGCCATGGTCAAAGAGGAATTTGACATGGTCATCCTTTCGGTGGGACTTGAAATCTCTTTTGAAAATCAGGCGCTTGCAAGGCGCATCGGCCTGGAGATGGATGGCGGCGGTTTTGCCATGACCGCCCCCTTTAACCCCCTGGAGAGTTCAAGGCCCGGTGTGTATGTGGCAGGGGTGTTCCAGGGGCCAAAGGATATACCCTCGTCGGTGACAGAGGCCAGCGGTGCGGCCTGTGCGGCAGGCATGGCCCTTGCTGACGCAAGAAACACCCGGACCCGAACGGTTGAACCGCCCCAAGAGCGTGATGTCACCGGCGAGCCGCCAAGGATCGGGGTCTTCGTCTGCAAATGCGGCATCAATATCGCCGGCGTCGTGGATGTGGACCGGGTGGACGCTTACGCCAAAACATTGCCCGGTGTGGTCTATACGGAGATGAACCTGTTTACCTGTTCCCAGGATGCCCAGATCGGAATCAAAGAGAAAATCGAGGCGCATGGTCTCAATCGGGTGGTTGTGGCTTCCTGTACCCCCAAGACCCACGAGGGTATCTTCATGGACACCCTGGAAAAGAGCGGCTTGAACAAGTATCTGTTTGAGATGGCCAACATCCGGAACCAGGATTCCTGGATGCACTATGAAACCCCGGAAAAGGCGACAAAAAAGGCAGAAGACCTGGTTCGCATGGCCGTGGCAAGGGTTGCGACCCTGACCCCCCTCCATGAGAAGCAGATCCCGGTTACCCCAAGAGCCCTTGTCATCGGCGGGGGAATTGCCGGAATGACGGCGGCCAAGGCCCTTGGGGACCAGGGATTTGAGACGGTTCTCATCGAAAGGGAGAAGCGGCTCGGCGGCCTTGGCAACCGGCTGGTTGCAACCATTGAGGGGGGCGATGTCAGGGAATATGTGACCCAGCTGGCCGAACGGGTTGAAAATCATCAGCTGATCCAGGTGCTGAAAGAGTCCCTGATCGTTGGTTTTACCGGGTACAAGGGCAATTTTACCACCGAGGTGCTGGTGGGGCCCGGCATGTATGAACGTAAAATTCACCACGGGGTGGTGATCGTGGCCACCGGTGCGGACGAGTATACCCCTGTTGAGTACCTCTATCCTGAAACCGAACGGGTGACAACCCAGGTGGAACTTGCCCGGCGCCTCCATGACCAGGGTGCCGGGGACCTTGAACAGGTAGTCATGATCCAGTGTGTGGGATCCAGAAACGATGAAAATCCCAACTGCTCAAGGGTCTGTTGCCAGGCGGCCGTCAAGAATGCCATTGCCATCAAAAGGCTCAACCCTGAAGCCTCCGTGTTCGTCCTCTACCGGGACATGAGAATGTATGCCATGCTCGAAACTTTTTACACAGAGGCAAGGCGCCTGGGGGTGCTTTTTTTCAGGTTTGACGGCGATAACCCCCCTGTGGTGGAAGCAATCGAAAACGGCCTTAGGGTCACGTTCAGGGACCATGTGCTCGACAGAGAACTCTGCGTGGAAGCCGATCTTGTGGCCCTTTCAGCAGGGGTCCGGGCCGCAGATACCGGGGAGCTTGCCTCCCTTCTCAAGGTCGGGCGTGACACCCAGGGGTTTTTCATGGAGGCCCATGTGAAACTGAAACCGGTGGATGCCACCACCGAAGGGGTCTTTATCTGTGGAACGGCCCATGGTCCAAAGCTGATCTCTGAAACCATTGCACAGTCCATGGCGGCGGCCTCAAGGGCGGTCACCTTCCTTTCCCGGGACTATCTCACCCTTTCAGCCGTGACTGCTGAGGTCGATCCTGAAAATTGTGCGGCCTGTCTCATCTGTGTTCGATCCTGTCCCTATAATGTTCCCGTCATAAATGACCAGGGGGTCAGCTACATTGATCCCGCCCTTTGCCAGGGGTGCGGCGTTTGCGCTGCTGAATGCCCGGCAAAGACCATCAAGCTCAACTGGTATGAGGATCAACAATTACTCAGCAAGGTGGAAGCCCTGCTGGAGGAGGTGTCATGACCGAGGCTTTTACACCCATTATCCTTGCCTTCTGCTGTAACTACTGAGGCTATTCAGCTGCGGACCTGGCAGGTTCCATGCGGTTGAAGTGCCCTGCGGATTTCAGAATTATCCGCCTTCCATGTACCGGAAAAATAGACCTGATCCATATTTTAAGGGCCTTTGAACGGGGTGCGGACGGGGTGTATGTGGTCGGTTGCATGGAGGGCGACTGCCACTTTGGCACGGGTAACTTCCGGGCAAGAAAAAGGGTGAACGAGGCGGCCCGGCTTCTTGACGCCGTAGGGGTTGGGGGAGGGCGGGTTCAGATGTACAACCTCTCTTCCGGTGAAGGTCCGTTGTTTGCAAAGTTTGCCATGGAGATGGATCAAAAAATCAGAGACCTTGGCCCCTCCCCGGTCCGGGAGGCGATCAAAAAGGTGAGAGCAGCGGCCTGATATGGGCTGGAACCGTCAACAAAAGGGGTCTAAAAATGATAATCGCCGATAAAAAACCCATTGAGGAGATCATTGAAGAGATCAAGGATTTCAAGCGCATTCTGGTGCTCGGCTGCAACGAGTGCGTGACCGTGTGTGAGGCCGGGGGCAAAAAAGAGGTGGAGGTGCTGGCATCGCTGCTCAGGATGCACGCGATCAAGGAGGGTGAAAAGAAAACCATAGACGAGCGAACCCTGGAGCGCCAGTGCGACCATGAGTATATCGAAGAGGTTCGGGATGTCATCGACCAGTACGATGCCGTTCTTTCCCTTGCCTGCGGGGTGGGGGTTCAGTTCATGGCGGAAAAATACAAGACCACCCCGGTTCTGCCGGGGGTCAACACCTGTTTTCTCGGTGCCACAGAGCAAAGGGGGGTCTGGACGGAACGTTGCCAGGCCTGCGGATCCTGCGTGCTTGCAGCAACGGCTGGTATCTGTCCGATTTCAAGGTGTGCCAAGCGGGTGATGAACGGTCCCTGCGGCGGATCCACCCGGGGGAAATGCGAGATCAACCCCGAGCTTGACTGTGCCTGGCAACTCATCATCGACCGGCTCAAGGCCCTTGGCCGGCTGGATGATTACGAGATCGTGGCACCCATCAAGGACTGGTCAACGGAACGGGCAGGGGGCCCCCGAAAGGTCACAAGGGAGGACGTTCAGGTATGAACCCATTGACGCCAAGCAGACTTGAAAAGATATTGAAGCTGGGCCATGTGGCCGTAACCAGCGAGTGCGGCCCCCCAAGGGGAAGCGATCCCATGGCCGTTATTTCCAAGGGAGAATTGATCCGGAACCACGTGGATGCCGTGAACATCACGGACAACCAGACCTCCATGACCCGCATGTGCTCCCTTGCCGCCTGCATCCATCTTAAAAAACTCGGCATCGAGCCTGTGCTCCAGATGGTCACCCGGGACAGAAACCGCATCGCCATCCAGAGCGACATCCTCGGGGCGGCCAGTTTTGATATCAACAACATCCTCTGCCTCACGGGTGATCACCAGTGTTTCGGGGACTCGGCCCAGGGCCAGAATGTCCATGACCTGGACTCCATGCAGTTGATCCAGACGGTGCGAATGATGCGTGACAGGGGAAGGTTCCTTGGCGGGGATGAGATCAAAAGGCCCCCTGCCATGTTTGTGGGGGCTGCAGCCAATCCCTTTGCCGACCCCTTTGAGATACGGGTTCCACGGCTTGCCAAAAAGGTGGCCTGCGGGGTGGAGTTCATCCAGACCCAGTGCATCTACAACCTTGATAAATTTGAACTCTGGATGGAGGGGGTAAGGGATCGAGGACTTGACGAACGGGTGTTCATCATGGCCGGTATGACCCCCATGAAGTCTGTGGGTATGGCAAAGTTCATGAAAAACCGGGTGCCGGGAATGGATGTGCCCGATGAAATTATCAAGCGCCTTGCCGGGGTGCCAAAGGCCCAGCAGCCCCAGGAGGGCATCGACATCTGCGTGGAGGCCATCCAGCGCCTCAAGGCGTGCAAAGGGGTGGCAGGCTTTCACATCATGGCCATTGAGTGGGAGGAGAAGGTCCCTGAGATTGTGGAAAGGAGCGGGCTTTACCCCAGACCCGGGGTGCCGGGTCCTGTTTGAGGCAAACGTGACATTTTTTGTTCTGAATCATTGACAAAAAATGTCACGTTTTCTTTGCCCGCATTCCCGCCTCTGGGGTAAGGCCTTTCGTTGATGGGCTGTTTGGAAAATTAGATCCGGTTGCACGCTTATTGCATATGTTTATTCCTTGACAATAGAACCAACCGCTATCCCAGCGTCAGGAGGAATGAAGATGGGTTTTGCCATAAACACCGGTGCATCGGCCCTCAAGGCATTTGGAACGAAGATGGCTGTTTCTGCCAACAATGTTGCCAATGCCTATTCCGATGATTTTGAAAAGAGCCGTGCCCTTGTTACCGAAGGCCGGAACGATGCCGTCAAGGTTGAGATCTCAACGGTTGATACCGGGGGTCCCGTCGAGACCCGGATGGTGGATGGTGAAGTTGTTGAACAGGGTTTGTCCAACACCGACCTTGCCGAAGAATTCACCGATCAGATCATCACCCAGCGGGCCTTTGCGGCCAACACCCGAACCATTCAAACTGAGGATCAGATGCTTGGCATCCTTGTCGACATCGTTGGCTGACCCGCAAACAATAAACCGGCAGGGGCAGACATGGGTAGGGCCCTCGGTCATCACGGAATTCGACATGGGAGGCTGGGGCAACATCCTTTTTCGCCTGTCGGTTTGGCACGCGTCCCTGAATGAATTTTCATGGGCCGGTTTGGTGGCTAAATGCCTCCCTCGGGCTGCTTCAGGGGAAGGATCACGGTAAAGGTCGTTCCCTGGTTGACCTCGCTCTGCACATCAATGTAGCCGTTCATTCCGTCGACGATGCCCTTGACAATGGGAAGCCCAAGGCCTGTTCCTGTGATGAATCTTGTTCGGTCGTTCTTGATCCTGTAGAAACGCTCAAAGATCTTGTCCATGTAACGTGCCTCGATGCCATACCCGTTGTCACGGACCCGGACCCGGATGTTGGTGCCGGTGACCGCGCAGTCAACCTGTATGATTCCCTTGTCCGGTGTGTAAATGATGGCATTGGAGATAAGGTTCCCAAAAACGCTCTCCAGGGCAAGGGGATCCCCTTTGATGGGCGGAACAGGGGTTGCAGGCGGCGTGAATGTCAGGGTTTGCTGTTTGGCTGCGGCCCTCACCTCCATGAACTCACAAATTGACTTTAAAAGGGTGTCAATCCTTACCAGCTGGTGTTCCTTGACCCCCATGCCGGCCTCGATGCGAGACAGGTCCAGCAGGTCGCCGATGGTTGAAATAAGGCCGCCGGTTTTTTCCCGTGCCCGGGAGAGAAGGTGCTGGCCATCATCGCCCATGGTCTGTCCAATACCGCCCATGACCATCTTGAGCTGTTCGTGGATGGTGGACAACGGCGATCTCAATTCGTGGGAAACCTTGGCGATAAATTCCGACTTCAGCTTTTCCAGCACTTTGATGGTTGAAATGTCCATGATGTTGACAACCGTTCCCATGCATTCATTCTTTTCGCCGAGCACGGGCCTGCACAGAACAAGGAGATAGGTTTCGCTGTTGAGCTTAATCTCCTTTGAGGGGATGTCGTTGAAATCAATGTACCTGCCCCGGGAGATCTCCTTGACAAGGGCGCATACCTCGTCGTCGCTGATATATTCGTTGATGGATCCGTGGGGTTTTTTTCCCGGGTCCTTTTTCTCCGGGTCGATGTGCAGCAGTTTGTAACAGGCCGGATTGAGAAGCACCACCTCTGCCTGGCTGTCGGTGACCAGCACCCCGTTGGGCAGCGATTCCAGGATGGTGTGAATCCGGCTCTGCTCGGTGTTGAGGTCGGCCAGGGTTCTCCGCCGTTCCCGTTCCATTCGCTGGGCATTGATTTTGAGCCGCAGGGTTTCGTTGGCCCGTTTGATCACCATGCGGAGCTGGTCGGGCTCATAGGGTTTGGGAATAAAGTCGTAGGCCCCCATTTTCATGGCCTGGATGGCCGTCTCCACCGTGGCGTAACCGGTGATGACAATGACGATGATTCCCCGGTCCATGGCCATGATCTCTTTGAGGACCTCCATGCCGTCCATGCCCGGCATTTTCATGTCCAGGAGCGCGATGGAGATGGGGTGACTTTTGATGAGTTTGAGGCCCACATCGCCCCTTTCAGCCAGGAAAACTTCATAACCCATGCGTGAAAGAATGCGCTGGGCGCCTTCCCTGAGGCTTGATTCATCATCGATCACCACGATTTTTTCAGGGTCGAGTCTTTCCACCGTTCATGCCTCCCTGTTGTCTGATTCAAGTGCCCGTATGAACTCGCCTGGCTCAACGTCTATTTTTGTCCAGAGCAGCAGGGTCCTCCGTGCTGCGTGGGCAAGGGGAGTGAGTCCGTCGATAAAGGGAATCCCCCTGGATTGTGCAAGTGCCTTCCAGAAGTTGTTCGTGTGACCGTAGTTGAGGTCCACCACAAGTTCGCACGCCTCAATGTTCAGCCCTTTGATGATGGCTGCAAAGGCCGGAGCCTCGTCCGGGCTTGAGGCGGACGAGGCGTTGATGATGATGTTTGCATCGCAGGGTTCGGATGCAAGGCGGTTTAAATGGACGGTTTCTGCCTCAAGGGTGGCCAGGAGATTGTCAATGTTTCTTTTATGACGGCCTGCGATCTGGACCCTTTCGCACCTGAGCCAGTTGAGGATGAAGACAACGGCCTTTGCCGCCCCTTCGGCGCCAAAAATCAGGGCGTTCTTGCCTGCAGTGTCAAATCCTGCCTTCTCAAGGGTGTCCATGAATCCGATGGCGTTGGTGTTGTACCCCTTGAGGGTTGAACCCGTGCGCACCACCGTGTTAACGGCCTTGATGATATTGGCGCCTTCGCTCAGGACGTCCAGGTGGGGAAGGATCGACTCCTTGAACGGGTTACCGATGTTGGCACCGTCAATGTTGAGGCATCGCATGGCCTCCATGGCCTGTCCGATATTTCCCGGATGGATCTTGAACGGCACATACATCCCCTGGATGCCGATGCGCTGCATTACCCGTGAAAACATGACCGGTGCCCTGGACCGGAATGCCTGATCATCGCTCATTATGGCAAAGATTTTCATGGGCTCCTCAATATGGATGCATGGCGTTTAAAGCGGCTGTCCGGGGGTAAATCTCACCGGACAATGGCTGTGAGCAACCTCCGGGGGCGCTCATCGCCTGTTCCCTGCCGGCATGATGATTTGCATGCAACGGTTCCGGGGGACACCCGGGTCATACCACGGACCGTGACCTTCCGTTAATTTTCCAGGCGAATCAACCAGGGTGTCCCCTGAAATTTATGATATCAGGCGCTTTATGCTCTTGGTGATTTCTTCAGCTGAAGCGGGTTTGGGAAGGTAATCATCGGCCTCCATGGCCATTCCATCGGCATGGGAGTAGCGGGTTGATCCCACATGGTCCGCCACGGCAGTGAGCATGACAATGGGGATATTGGAATATTTTGCGTCTTTTTTCAAATCGGCACACACCTCATAGCCATCCTTTTCCGGCATCATCACATCAAGGACAATGGCGTCATAAAGTGCGCCGTCCGGGCAGGATTTGATTTTTTCCATGGCTTCCACACCGTCATAGGCCACATCGACCTGAAATCCCTCTTTGGCAAGGTTGGTCTGCACGATGGATGCAAAATCTGGCTCGTCGTCAACAACAAGTATTCTTTTTTTTTCGTCCATGCTGATCTCTCCCTGATAAATGGTGAATGATGTATTTCAAGTTTGTACCATAAAACAATGACAGATGAACTAAAGAGAGTGTTGCGAAGTGTAGCTTAAAATATATATGGGGACCCGGGTCCTGTCAATGGAAAACTCAGTAAATTCCAGGGGTGATCTTTTTTGAAAGAGCCAGGGGGAGCAGGATGATAAACCGGGTTCCCCGGGGTTGCCTGTTCTCGGCCCAGATCTTTCCCCCATGGCCTTCAACGATGCCGTAGGCCATGCTCAGCCCAAGTCCTGTTCCCTTGCCCACCTCCTTGGTTGTGAAAAACGGTTCAAAAATGGTTGAGAGAAGGGCCGGGTCGATACCGGGTCCTGTGTCGGAAATCTCGATCCGGGCCATGGTTCTGTCTGTCGAAAATTCTGTTTTGATTTCAAGCCGTCCCTTGCCCTCCATGGCGTCTGCCCCGTTGAGGATGATATTCATGAACACATGGTTGAGCTGCTGTCCGTCGGCCGGAATCTGGGGCAGGTCCCGGTCGTAGGTCTCAACAATCTCAATGTTCTGAAAAATCGACTGATTTTTAAGTAAAAACAGGGTTCTTGAAACGATGGTGTTGATGTCATGGGGCCTGACCTCGCGGTTGGTCTGCCGGGCAAACTCCAGCAGCTCTTTGACGATGGCGCTGCAGCGTTCGGCATCCTTCTGGATTCTTGAAAGATCGTTCCTTGCATCGTCTGAGAGTTCGTGCTCTTCGAGCATGAGCTGGGCGAACAGCGTGATGCCTCCAAGGGGATTGTTGAGCTGGTGGGCCACCCCTGCAGCAAGCTTTCCCAGTGAGGACATTTTTTCTGCCTGGAGAAGCTGGGTCTGGGTCTTTTCAAGTTCCGCCTCCATGCGCAGGGTCTCGGTGAGATCGTGGAAAAAGCCGATGGTGGCAATTTCCCGGTCCCCTTCGAAGATGATCGACGCGTTAAGGCTGATGGGGACGGTGGTGCCGTCCCTTCGAAGGGCAATCTGTTTGTAGGATCTGATGACCCCCTTTTTTCCATGGGCGTCGCTCCTCAGGTGCGCCATGATCCTGTGGGCGTCCCCCTGGGGATAGATATTCCGGATGTTGAGGCTTTCAAAGGCCTCTTCCTTTGAATACCCTGTGATTTCAGTTGCGGCCCGGTTAAAGATGAGGATTCTGCCGGTCATGTCCGCAGCAATGACACCGTCAACGGCGCTGTGGATGAGATTTCGCAAAAAGGCGTTGGAAGTGATGCGGCGTTCATCGCATTCGTCCAGGGAGGGCAGGTGAAAGTCAAGCACAACAATGGCACGGGTTTCAGTTCCCTGAATCTCCATGGGGTAGGCGTAGAGGCAGGCACTGGTGCAGCCATCCATCCTGGGGTGGCTGATGGCGGGCTTGCCCGTTCGGATTACCTCCCTGACCGGGCAGTTGGTGCAGGGTGTCGACAGGTTGTAGAGGGCATTGTGGCAGAACCGGCCTTTGATTTCCTGGGCCGTACCGGTGGTTTTACCCGGTTTTGTCCTGGACGCAAGTATCGTGTAATCATCTGAAATAACGATAATCTGGCGCTTGAGGGTCTCGATTGCCCCGAGCAGGTAATCGTTTGTATCCATGATTTTAACCATGTAACCTCTATAGGTTATCTTTTTTGAACTGTCAAGAATTTATGAATGGAATTCATAAATCAATGGGGTTTTAGAGGATAATAACTTAATACGCTTGACTTTTTTACGCTTATCTGGAAAAGATATTTCGGCTAATGCTCTAACCACTAAATTAGTAGTCTGTAAACAGGAGGATCCATGATTGTTGCGGAGAGAAAACCCTTTGATGAGATCAAAAATATGGTGTCAGGCTATAAACGAGTCCTGACCGTTGGATGCGGCACCTGCGTCGCTGTCTGCCTGGCAGGAGGATCAAAAGAGGTTGAGACCCTGAACGCAGAGCTTAACCTGGCCTTTGGCAGGGACAAAATCGAGTTTGGCGCAGAGACCCTTGAACGTCAGTGTGACATGGAGTTCCTGGCAGAGCTTGATTCAAAGGTCGGCGAATACGATGCCCTCCTGTCCATGGCCTGCGGTGCCGGCATCCAGTTCCTTGCCGAACGTTTTCCCAGCAAACCGGTTTTTCCGGCTGTCAACACCTCGTTCATTGGTGTCAATCTGGATGTGGGGTGGTATGAGGAAAAATGTCGGGCCTGCGGGACCTGTGTCCTTGGCATGACCGGAGGTATCTGCCCTGTGACCATGTGCGCCAAAAGTCTCTTTAACGGCCCCTGCGGCGGAACCAACCAGGGAAATTGCGAGATCAGCAATGAGCAGCCCTGTGCCTGGTACAAGATCCATGAGCGCCTCGCAGCCCAGGGTCGGTTAGACCAGATAATTGAGATCTCACCACCCAATGACTGGAGCAATCAGAAACCGAGAAAAGTTATCCAACCCGGTTATGAGGAGCGGGTCAAGACCCTGGGCCGATGAGCAGCCGGTTTTTGTTTAACTTTTACGATTTGAGGGAGAGATCAATATGAAATCAGGAAGTAAGTTAGAGAAAATTCTTAATGCCGGACACTTTGCCTTTACAGGGGAAGTCGGGCCCCCAAGGGGCGCAAACGTAGAAGCCCTGAGGGAAAAGGTGGCCCATCTCAAGGGCGTGGTGGACATGGCCAATATCACGGACAATCAGACCGCCATGGTCAGGATGTCCAGCTGGGCCGCCTCTTTGATCTGCATGGAGGGGGGGGTTGAGCCCAACTTTCAGATGGTGTGCCGGGATCGAAACCGCCTTGCCATGCAGTCCGACATCCTCGGGGCCTATGCCCATGGTATCCGCAACATGCTCTGTCTTTCAGGGGATCACCAGCAGTTTGGCGATCATCCCCAGTCCAAGGGGGTCTTTGACCTTGACTCCATGCAGCTGATCGGAATGGTCAAAAAAATGAGGGACGAGGGCAAGTTTCTGGGTGGGGCCGATATTGACGTGCCACCGCAGATTTTCATCGGTGCCGCTGCCAACCCCTTTGCAGAGCCCTTTGAATGGCGGGTTCATCGCCTTGCCAAAAAGGTGGCGGCAGGTGCCGATTATATCCAGACCCAGTGCGTCTTTAATATGGAGAGAATCCGTGAGTGGATCCGCCAGGCCAACGACATGGGATTGACGGACAAGGTCGCCATCCTGCCCGGCATCACCCCCATGAAGAGCATTGGTATGGCAAAATACATGAAGAACAAGGTGCCTGGAATGGACGTTCCCGACGAGATCATCAAGCGTCTCCAGGGCGTTGACAAGAAAAAGGTCGCCGATGAGGGTATCAAGATCGCCTGCGAGCAGATCCAGGAGTTCAAGGAGATGAAGGGCGTTGCCGGGGTGCATCTCATGGCCATCGAGTGGGAGCACAAGGTGCCTGAGATTGCCGAGCGAGCGGGAGTACTGCCAAGACCTGAAGTTTAAAAAACCATAAGGAGTTTGCAATTGAACAGTCAAACCAGAAAAGTGATGGTTGTCGGGGGCGGCATTGCAGGCCTTACTGCGGCCTGGGAGTTGGCCCGGCAGAATATCGGTGTCGAACTTGTGGAAAAAAGCTGCTTTCTTGGCGGGCACAGCATCGGATACACCTGTAAGGCAACGGATATGTGCCAGAAGTGCGGTGCCTGCAGCGTTGAAAAAATGCTCAAGGATGTGGTCGCAGAACCCTTGATCAAGGTTCACCTGCGAACCGAGGTCGACGGTCTGGACCGGTCAAAGGGATACCGGGTCACCCTTAAAAAAAGCGCCCAGGACCAGGCCGATGGACGGGTCCTCAAGGGCTTTTCCCGACACAACACCCCGCTTTATGTTGTGGGAGAAAATGTGACCGAGGCGGTGCCCGAAGGGGCAGTGAAGATTCAGGATCTGGGCAGCGAATGTGCCCTTGATGTTGACGCCGTTATCCTTGCCACGGGATTTACCCCCTTTGATGCCTCCCTCAAGAGCACCTACGGGTACGGCAAGTGGGAAAACGTGATTACAGGTCTTGAGTTTGAACACATTGAACGGGAGAATGCCGGGATCGTCCGACCCTCCGACGGTATTGCCCCCAAACGGGTTGCCTTTATCCAGTGCGTGGGTTCAAGGGACGAGCGCCTGGGTCACCTCTGGTGTTCCGAGGTGTGCTGCGCCTATGGGCTGCGCATGGCCGGAACGATCCGCCACCAGGATCCCGAGGCCGAGGTGTCGGTGTTCTACATTGATGTTCAGAACGTGGGCAAGGAGTTTCCCATGTTCTACGAACGGATCAGGGAGAATGTCCGTTTTGTCAGGACCATTCCCGTTGACATCTATCCCATTGAAAACGATCGCCTCAAGCTTCGTCACATGGCCGAAGACCAGGGTTCACCGACCTTTGAGGAGTATGACCTTGTGGTGCTCTCCGTGGGCATCATGCCCGGGGCCGACAGCAAGCGCATCTCCGACACCTTTGGTGTGCCAATGACGGTTGATGGATTTCTTGACGACAGTGTGGGCGATGGCATTTTTGTGGCAGGCACGGCCGCAGGACCTGGAACCATTGCAGCCTCCATGGCAAAAGCGGGTAAAGCTGCCTTTGATGCCGCAAAATACCTTGGGGGTGCCAAATGATAGCGGAAAAAACAACCATGATCGATGTGACCATGAACAAGGATGTGCTCGTTGTTGGATGTGGGGCCCCGGGTATTGAAGCAGCTGCGGCCCTTTCAGATAAAGGCTACACCGTGGTGCTTGCCCATGACTCGGACCAGCCGGTGCCGGTGGACGGCGTCGAGGTGATGCCTGCCACCCGTGTGACGACCCTTGCCGGAGTTGCAGGGGATTATCGCACCTGTCTTGCCTCGGCCGGCAGGTTGCTTGAACGCACCTTTGGCGCCATTGTCGTGGCACCCGTGTACGGCCTTGAGCCCTTGAACCTGGCCTACGGCCTCACCCTGGATGACAGGGTGGTGACCATGACCCAGATGGAGGCGCTGCTGGCAGACGCAACATTCACGGACCGTCTGGCAAAGGGTGACGGCAAGAGTGTTGCCTTTGTTTCAGGGTTTGGTCAGGAGGGTGACCCTGCTGCCACCCGCCGGGTGCTGGAGGCGGCCCTTGCCGTTCAGAAACTGGGCAATTCCAGCGCCTATATCTATGCCAACAACGTCAAGGTGGCAGGACCCGGGCTTGAGCGGCTGTTTACCGAGGGCCGTCACCAGGGCGTGGTCTGTTTCAAGCCCCTTGAAAAACCGGCCATTGACCAGGGCGACACCTTGAAAATTACCATCCATGACCCGGTGGTCCGGGAGGATGTGATTCTGGAGCCGGACTATATTGTTGTTGAGGAAAAGGCGGTGGTGGGCAGGGACGACCTTGATCTTGCGGCAACACTGCGCATCGATACGGACCGTGACGGGCTGCTGCCCAGCAACAATGTGCACCGCTTTCCGGTTCGCTCCAACCGGGAGGGCATCTTTGTGGCCTCCCAGCCGGTGGATGGTGCCAATGTTGTTCTGAGGGTCGATGATCTCCTCGGCACCGGCGTGGTCCGGGTTGCAAAGGAACAAGCCGTTGTGGACGACACCAAATGTGTCATCTGCCTGACCTGCTACCGATGCTGTCCCCATGGCGCCATTTTCTGGGAAAATGGGGTTGCAGCCATTTCTCCGGTGGCCTGTCAGGGATGCGGCATCTGTGCCAGTGAGTGTCCCATGGACGCCATCCAGATCGGCGAATTTACCGACAGCGCACTCAAGACCGATATTGAGGGGGCCATGGCCTCTGCCAAAGAGACCCCGGCGATTGTTGCCTTCTGCTGTCAGAACTCCGCCTTTGAGGCGGGGCAGGCAGCACAAACCCTGGGCATTGAAATGCCGGACGGTTTCAGGATGGTCCAGGTGCCCTGCGCCGGCAAGGTTGACGTGGAGTTTATCATGAAGGCCTTTGTCGAGGGTGCCGATGGTGTCATGGTTGCGGCCTGCCACGAGGGAAACTGCAAGGCTGAGCGGGGCAACACCTATGCCGGCTGGCGGGTGGCCGAGGTGCAGAAGCGCCTTGGGGCCATGGGGCTGAACAAAGATCGCCTCATTTTTACCACCATTGCTTCGAACATGGCCGAAGAGTTCAGCGCCAAGGTTCGAAAGTTTGCCGAAAAACTCTGATTAATCCCTAGTTGAGTTAAACAATAAAGCAGCCCGGGACTCCTCCCTGGCTGCTTTTTTGTTTTGAAAGTTGTATCATTCCGGTGACCGGAGGAAGGTATTGCCCTCCGCCTATTCCTTGTAAAGGGGAACGGTGAGTCCGCCGTCCATGAGAAAGAGAATCTTTGCAGATGGTCCTTTCTTTTCAATGGCCGTGTCAAGGGCCGCCTGGAGGGAGGTAAAGGGCCGGATAAACAGGGGCTCAATCACCTCGGGCGGTATGTCCGTCACCCCCCACATTTCGGCCCAGATGCCGATTTCAGCCATTTTGGCGGCCTTGTGGTAGCCCAGCTTATACCCCTTTTCAATGGTGTCAAGCACCGCCTGGGGGGTGTCGCAGCTGCCGAGCAGGTCGGCAAAGGCCTTGCCACCGATGCCGCACCTGCACTTGGCCACAAGGATCATGATGCCGCCGTCCTTGAGGGCAAGCTTGGCATTGTCGATGCCCTTCTGGGCCTGGTAGAGATCGATGTCCTGGGGAAACTTGACCACGGATACGACAATGTCGGCCTTCTCCTTGATGGGGGCGGCAAATACCTCGTTGGCACTGTCAATGGCCGCCATGAATGAGTCATGGATGTCGCCTGCAGTCACGTCATAGACCCTGTGGTCCTTGTCCAGAACCGTCATGATGGCAAAGATCTCTTTTTTCACCACGGACAGGGCATCGACCATGTCCTCATGAACGGGATTGCCGTCAAGGGCCAGGGCCTTTGCCTCAGGCACAAGGGCGAGCTTGTGGTTCTGCTCGATGGTGTTGAACCCTGCAATCCCCGGCAGAAACGATTTTCTTCCCCCTGTGTAGCCGGCAAAGTAATGGGGCTCCACCGAGCCGATGATGATGATCCTGTGGGCCTCCACCCCGGCACGGTTCACGTACATTTCGGTGCCGTTGCTGCTGGTTCCGAGAAAAACCATATCTTCTGATCGCTGGGCATCATGGACAATGATGTCATCCTTGATCCGTTCGTAGTGATCCCCGAAAATCTGGAGGTATTCCTCATGGCTCGGGCCCCTGTGGGCGCCGGTGGCAATGATGAATTTCACGGGAATCCCCTGGATCCTGCTGCTGATCTGGTCCAGGACCTGGCGGGTGGGGGTGGGCCGGGTGGCGTCGTTGACGATGACAAGAACGTCCCTTGCCCCGGCCAGGAAATCCGTGAGGCTGGGGCTGTTGACAGGGGTGTTTAACGCCTGAGTCATGAGGGTTTCAAAGGGTTTGATCTCAACCGAGTTGGCCTCCAGAAAGCGTGTGTCAAAGCTGTCGCTGAGGGTGGCCGTCTCTTCGCCGTCTCGTCCATAGGGCACTTTTATCTGCATGGTGGTTTCCTTATCTGTTGTTCAGGGGGCCAAGTGTGTCAAGTTTTTCCATGAAGGTGTCAATGGCTGTTTGAAATCCGATCTTGTCATTGTGCTTGATCTGCACAAGCTGGAGCCTGTCCGGATCGATATCCATCTGTTCGAGGAGTGCTCTGAGGTCTGCCACATGGGTTTTTGCCTTGACGTTGCCGTCGTGCTCGCAATCGCCGTCTGGGCAGCAGGCCACAAGAACCCCCCAGGCGTTCTGGAGGAAGGGTTCGAGGAGCAGGGGTTTCTCAAGCCTGCCCCCGCACATGTTGATGAGGATCTTGTAGGGGGGCTCAACATCCCTGTCCATGGTTGAGGCTTGAAAATCGGGGTAGTAGGACCAGTTGCATCCGAACACAATGGCCTTTGCAGTGTCTTTTTCAAGGAATTCACCGATTTCCTGGTTCAGGGCCGAGCGGTTCGTACCGTAGCCGAGGCTGGTGGAGATGGCCTGGTTGGGGCAGATGTCCACGCAGATGCCGCAGCTCTGGCACTTGACCGTATCTGTGACGATTTTGCCGTTGACGAACTGCCTTGCCTCGTGGGGGCAGGCCCGGACGCAGGCCAGGCAGGCCACGCAATCGGTGTTGGTCACCGTGGTGGTGCCCCGGGCTTCATATTGGGTGCCCTGGAAATCGCGCTTGGCATCGGTGAATATCTCGGTCAGGGGAACACCGCTAGAGCAGGCGGCAACACACCGTCCGCAGTAAAAGCAGGAGGCGATCCGGTCTGAGATATAGGATGAAGGCTCGAGTTTGCCGGCCAGCAAACCGTAGAGCATGATCAGCTTGGCCCTGG
Source organism: uncultured Desulfobacterium sp. (assembly GCA_963675615.2). GTDB lineage: Bacteria > Desulfobacterota > Desulfobacteria > Desulfobacterales > Desulfobacteraceae > Desulforapulum. The sequence continues at coordinate 33,208 of CAXXTD010000004.1, read as the reverse complement.
GGGCATCCGATTCCCACCGGGTGTGTTTGAATATGGGGCAGTGCTCATAGCAGTATCCGCAGCGGATGCAGCTGTCCAGGTTGGACTTCCATTTTTCAAGGTTTTTCAGTTCAAAGGGACGTGTTTCCATATGTGTGACTCCGTTTGGGTTCAAGGTCATGTCAGGCAACCATGTATCTTAAGTCGGTGGCAGTTACCCAGTCATCCGGGGCATCCATGAGTTTGCCGGGATTGAGGATATTGTTGGGGTCAAAGGCCAGTTTGATGCTCGACATCAGGTCAAGGCTGTCGTTTTTTTCCAGCTTGAAGGCCGGTGCCTTTGAAAGGCCGATGCCGTGTTCTGCCGAGGTGGTGCCGTTGACCGACCGGACATAGGCATAAATTTCAGCCACCGCTTTTTTGGCCGAATCCCACTGCTCTTTCCGGGTGGGTTCCATGAGGATTTTGGTGTGCATGCAGCCGGATCCGCAATGGCCGTAGGCGGTCATGATGATATTGTTCCGGGCGGCAATCTCGTGGATCGTTTTGGCCGTTTCAGCCATCCTGGAGTAGGGCACGGCCATGTCGTCGGCAAGGGAGGTGCTCGAGAGCACATCGCTGAACTTTGACAGGGCCGGAAAGAGTTTTTTTCGACCAAGGAAGATCTTGGCCCGTTCATCGGCATTGTAGCTGCTCACAAGCCCTGTGCCGTTGTTTTGCCGGCACACCGCCTTCATGGCGTCGATTTCAAAGTCCACGGCCTCCTTGACCATGCCGTCGGCCTCGTAGAGAAGCACCGCCTCAACATCGGGAAGGCCCAGATCCATGGTTTTGTTCACGGCCTTGATGGCGACGTTGTCCACAAGTTCCAGCATGGACGGTACGATGCCGCCGCCCATGATGCCTGCAATGGCGGCGCCTGCATCTTCAAGGCGGTCAAAGTTGGCCATGCCGAGGCACCTGAATTTCGGGATGGGCACAAAACTCAGGGTGGCTTCGACCACCACCCCGAGGGTGCCCTCGGATCCCACAATGAGCTTGTGCAGCTGGTACCCGGTGGCCTCAACCCGTGTCCGTGCACCCAGGGTCACAAGTCTGCCGTCGGGCAGCACCACCTTCATTCCAAGGACGCTGTCCCGGGTGGCCCCGTACTTAACCGAACGGACCCCGCTTGCGTTGTTGCCGATTTCACCGCCGATGGTGGCAATCCTGCTCGAGGCGGGTGTGGGGGGATAAAAGACCCCAAAGGGTTTTAACGCCTGGTTCAGATCGTCATCAACAACGCCCGGCTGAACCCTGCAGTAGACGTCCGACGGATTGATCTCAAGGATTTTGTTCATCCGCTTCATGTCAAGGGTGATGCCGCCATGGATGGGGACGGTCTGTCCGCACATGCCCGATCCCGCACCCCGGGTGATCACAGGGATTTTTTCCTGGTTGGCGTAGGCCATTATCTGCTGAACCTGCTCGGTATCCCGGGGTCTTACGACCACCCAGGGCCTGGCAGAATGAACTGACGAGTCAGAGCCGTAAATGTAGAGGTCTGCCGGATTACTCTTCAGGTTTTCTTCTCCCACAATTTCTTTTAGTCTGGGTATATCAATTTTTTCCATTACCCTACCCCCTGATTATATTTCAAAATACCACGTCGCTATTGTTTACGATGGAACACCCTTTTGCTGATGTTACAGGTGAATCCTATTCTTTTAAACAGAAAAAAAAGTTTTAGGTCAATGAAATTTCAAGAAAAAACTTAAATCAACCTGTTTTTTATTGTTTACCTTGTTTAACCTGTGGGGTAAAAAGAAAAGTTATGGGTGAGGGGTGGACGGCACCCCGGAAGAGCGGCAAACCGATGAGAAACACAATTCTTGCTTTAAGGAGGAAATTTGGATGGCAAGGCATATGATTACCTTCCTGCCCCATGACAGGAAAATCGAGGTCGACGACGGTGAAAATCTGATCCGGGCAGCCATGGAGGCCGGTGTCCACGTGAACGCCTCCTGCGGTGGCGAAGGGGTCTGCGGAAAATGCAGGGTGATCATTGAAAAAGGCCGGGTGGACAACGGTCTTTCAGAGCGGCTCTCCCCCGAAGATATAGACAACGGATATCGACTGGCCTGCCTTGCAACGGTTCGCTCCGATCTGGTGGTGAGAATTCCCGTAGAGTCGGACGTGGACGCAACGGTGCTTAACCTCCAGGCCTCTCCCCGGCACACGGCCAGGATCAGAACCTTTGATCTGAATCTTCTCAAGGAGCAGGGGCTGTTCATTCCCCCGGTCGAGAAAAAATACCTGGAGCTTCCCCAACCCACGCCCCAGGACAACATTGCCGATGTGTCAAGGCTTGTGCACCACCTCAAGATTGAGCACAACGAGCATCGCCTTGCCGTGGATTTGAACGTGATGCGGACCATTCCTGATCTTTTGCGCCAGGGAAACTTCAAGGTCACCGCAACCATCGTACGTCCGGTGAGGGAGGACGGGAAAAACCAGATTGTCCACATTGAGGCAGGTGATACCACGGACCGCAATTTTGCCGTTGCCATGGACATCGGCACCACAACCATCTATGGTGAGGTGCTCGATCTTAATTCGGGCCAGGTGCTTTCAAACTACGGGGATTTCAACGGTCAGATCAGTTACGGGGAGGATGTGATCTCACGGATCGTTTTTTCGGAAAAACCCAACGGCCTTGCCACCCTGCAGAAAAAAGTGATCGAAACCATGAACAAAGTGCTTGGGCAGATTATAAAAAAAGCCGGCATCTCGAGGCACGAGATCACCACCATCACCCTTGCCGGCAACGCCACCATGACCCAGCTGCTCCTTGGCATCACCCCCCAGTATATTCGGCGGGCACCCTATGTGCCGGCCTCAAATTTCTATCCGCCGTTTGCGGCCGCCGACATCGGCATTGACCTTGCCGACCATTGTATCGCCCTGGTTTATCCCGGGGTGGCATCCTATGTGGGCGGTGATATTGTTGCCGGAGTCATGGGGTCGGGCATGTACCGGTCGGAACGGCTGACCCTGTTCATGGATATCGGCACCAATGCCGAGATCGTCATCGGCAACAAGGACTGGATGGTCTGCACCGCCTGCTCGGCGGGTCCCGCCTTTGAGGGCGGCGGCGTCACCTTTGGCATGCGGGCCGCCAAGGGCGCCATTGAGGATTTTTCCATTGATCCGGTCTCGTTTGAGCCCATGATCATGACCATCGGCAATGTCCGTCCCAAGGGGATCTGCGGGTCGGGCCTGATCACCATTGTGGCAAGGCTGTTTGAAACCGGCGTCATCGACAACCGGGGAAAGTTCAACCAGGCCCTGGGGATCGACAGGATCCGTCAACGTGACGGGGTGTGGGAGTATGTGCTGGCATGGCAGGATGCCACCCAGATCGACAGGGATATTGCCATCACAGAGCCTGACATTGACAATCTTATCCGGGCCAAGGGTGCCATGTATTCCGGTGCCCAGACCCTGCTCGAAGAGGTGGGATTGACCATCAGTGACATTGAAGAGGTGATCCTGGCCGGCGGATTCGGCTCCTATGTTGACCTGGAAAAGGCCATGACCATCGGGCTTCTGCCCGAGGTGGATCCCAACCATGTCACCTATCTTGGCAACAGTTCCCTTCTGGGCGCCAAGATGAGTTCGTTTACCAACCGGCTCCGGCGGGATGTGGGCGAGGTGGTCCGTATGATGACCAACTTTGAACTTGCCGAAACCCCCTCGTACATGGATCATTACATGGGGGCGCTGTTTCTTCCCCACACAGACCTTGGGGCCTTTCCACGACTTGCGGCAAGGCTTGAGCTTCTTAAGGGGGTAAACCGGTGAACAGGGTAGAGGGGGGTGTCAGGGTGGTCCAGGTGCCTGTGCCGTGCCTTGGAAACAATATTGCCGATGTTGAGCGGCTGGCAGCGGCCCTGGAAAAGACCCTTGGCACAGACCGGGTTTCAGTACCCCTGGGGGTGGTGAAACGTCTTCCCGCCCTTTTACGGCGGTTTAACCACACACTCAAGGTGCTTGTCTTCAAGGACTCAAGGGGGTGGCGGATCATCAACGTTCAGGCCCCGGACAGCACAGACCCCATGTGCGGGGTTGCCCTTGACATCGGCACCACCCGGCTGGTGGCTCGCCTCATGGATCTTGAAACACGGGAAACCCTGGGGGAAAAGGGATTTGACAATCCCCAGATCTGCATTGCCCCGGACGTGCTTGCACGGATTCACCATGCACGGGATCCAGAGGGACTTGAGGCGCTGCGACGGGTTTTGATTGATTCGGTGAACCACAGTGTAAGCGAGCTGTGTGACCGGGCAGGGCTCAAGGTTGAATCGGTCGATTTCATGGTCTGCGCCGGGAATACCGCCATGACCCACCTTTTTCTCGGGATTGATCCGTCAAATATTATCCGGGAACCCTATATTCCGGCAATCAATGTGCCGGGCATCCTGGATGCCCGGGAACTTGGCCTTTGTCTCAACCCCTTGGCCGGGGTTTTTATATTTCCCAATATCGGCAGCTATTTTGGGGGGGATCTTGTTGCCGGTATCCTTTTTGCCGGCATCCACACAAACGAAAACCCCAGTATCATGGTGGATGTGGGAACCAATGCCGAGGTGGTCCTTGGAACAAGGGATTGGCTCATTGCCTGTGCCGGTGCTGCAGGCCCGGCCCTTGAAGGGGGGATGAGCAAAATGGGCATGACCGCAGGACCAGGGGTGATCGACAGGGTGAAGATTGACCCTGTGTCGTGTGCGATCAAGGTTCACACCATTGGGGACGAGCCTGCCATGGGGTTGTGCGGATCGGCCATGATCGATCTTGCGGCCGGACTTTTTTTGTCGGGGATGATGGACATCCGGGGTAAATTTTCACCCGAACGGTGTGCCGGGCATCTTGTCTGCGACCAGGGGATTGATACCCTTGTGCTGGTTCCGGCAACCGAGTCCGGCACCAACGCCCCCATCACCCTCAGCCAGGTGGACCTGGACTCGTTGACAAGCTCCAAGGCCGCCATGTACGCAATTCTCCAGGTCATTGTCGAACATACCGCAGGATTGCGCTTTGACGAACTTGAGCACTTTTATGTGGCAGGCACCTTTGGCTCGTTTATTGATCCCTTATCTGCCATCTCCATTGGCATGCTTCCTGACATTCCCATGGATCGGTTCAAGGTCCTGGGAAATTCATCCCTGGGTGGGGCAGCACGTCTCCTGGCTGATCCCGATCTCTTTGATGAGATCGAGACCATCCGTCAAAAGCTTACCTATGTGGAATTAAACGTGAACCCGGCGTTCATGAACATCTTTTCAGGGGCCAAGTTCTATCCCCACACGGACCGGTCCAGGTTTCCCCGGGTAAAAACCGGAGGGGTCTGACTGAAGGGGGCCGGTCGTATGCCGGATGCTGCTTGCCTGATCAAAACCAAAGCCGGAGAGACGCCTTTTTTCCCGGGCCGGCGATTTACTGGGCGTTGCTGACCCCCTTGCTGAAATCAACCGGAACCGTTGTCATCCGCCCTGCAAGTTCGCGGTCGAGCATCATCAGGCTCCTGGGGTCGTTCTTGATCAGCTTGAGCTGGGCAATGATATCGTTGTCGTTTTCTTCCTCTTCCACCTGCTCTAGCACATACCACTGGAGAAATATCTGGGTGGCGTGGTCTTTTTCAGCAATGGCAAGCTCCATGAGATCGTTGATGGAGTCGGTGATGTACTGTTCGTGGGCCAGGGTCTTTGTGAACATGTCAAGGGCAGATTCAAAGCTTGCCGGGGGTTCGGCAATGGCCTTGAGGACGACCGGGATTCCCTGGCTTGACAGGTACTCATAGATTTTCATGGCATGGAACATCTCTTCGTGGTACTGGACCATGAACCAGTTGGCAAAACCCTTGAGTCCCATTCCGTTGCTGTGGTTGGACATGGCCATGTAGAGGTAGGCCGAATACATTTCCCGATTGATCTGTTCGTTCAAGGCATCGCCCATGGGTTGTTTGAGCATAATATCCTCCTTTTTTGGGGGTTGTTGTCTTGTCCTTGTGCGTGATCATCATTTATCTATTATAACAATGAAATTTGAATTGACAAACTCCGCAGCAAGTCATCCGCAATTATCGTTATCGGTTTGAACTGTATGACGCCCCATGGTGGCTGTCACCATTGGAATGGCCTTGCGTCATGCCTTGGGGTGTTTTCTGCGTTCAGACTCGGTCCAGTCAATGCGGCCCATGAGGCCCCGGATGATGGCAACCTCCCGCCGGTCAAGGCCGGCCCGTCCAAAGATCCGCCTGAAGGTCCTCAGGAGGTGATCCGGGTTCTGGGGGTTGAGAAAGTCGATGTCACACAGGCTCTGGGTCATGTGGTCGTACATGCCTGCCAGCTCTTCACCGGTTGCCGGCCGGATTGAACCGGTTTTGAGGGGGACGGTGCGGCCCAGGGCCATTGACGCCTGGTACAGGAGCAGGGCCGTAGCATGGGACAGATTCATGGACCCATAGGCGCTTTCCGTGGGAATGGTGACAAAGTGCTGGCAGCGCTCAAGCTCTGCAGTGTAGAGCCCGTGGTCTTCCCTTCCCATGACCAGGGCGCATTGGACGTTGTCCGGTTGCTGTGCCAGGGTGGTACCAAACCCTTCAGGGGTCAGAAAATCCTGGCGGTATTTTCCAAAACGCCGGGTGGTACCAAAGGCCAGGTGACACGCCTCAAGTGCCTGGGCCAGGGTATCGACCACCACGGCCTTTTCAAGGATGGGCAGGGCTGAAAGGGCCATTTTTTTTGCGTCGAGGTTGTTGAATGTCGGGCAGGGATTGACAAGGCAGAGCTGGGTGAATCCAAAATTCATCATGGCCCTGCACACCGAACCGATGTTAAGGGGGCCCTGGGGTTCCACCAGGACCACGGTGATCTGTTGTTTTTTCATGGGGATGGACTTTCCGTTGTTTTCCACGGGTAGAGCCTGGGCGGTTGAAATGGGGGGGTAAATCCCAGGGCGCAAAGGGTATCAATGGCCGGGTCCATGTGTTGTCCAATGTCTTGAACACCGTGGGAGTCGTCACCGGGAACCACCCGGATGCCCATGGTGGCGGCAAGTTCAAGGATGGGGGCTGCAACATAGGGTTCATCTGCCCCCTTGGCAAGGGCCCTGAGGTTGTAATCCATGACAATGTCCCGTTGTCTGATATACACAAGGTTCCGGACGATTTTCTGCCAGATGGCAGGCGTTCTGATCCTGGCGCGGTAATCGTCATCAAAGAGTCGGATAACATCAAAATGGCCGGCAACCGCCGGGTTGATGGTCCTGAGCATCTCGTACTGAAGATCAAAGTACTGTTGGTAAAGGGCGTCCATACCGCCCAGCCTGGCGGCCGTTTCAAGGTATTGTTCCCTTGAGAAGTCAAAGCCCAGATCGTGGACATGGTGGACAGAACCGACAATGTAATCGGGTCTGAACCGATTCACCATCCGGGGCACAAAGGTGTTGTATTCCGAACAGGTCTCAACCTCAAAGCCGGTAAAGATCCGGATGTGTGAACGGTATTTTTTTTTAAGGCGGTTGCATTCCCGGATATAGGCCCCAAAGGTGGTAAGCATCTGGTCCGGGGTCAGGTGTGCCGCCACCTCGTCGGGGTACAGGCATTTTTCGGTCGGGGCCGGAAGATGCTCGGTGATGCCGACCCAGGAAAATCCAAGTTCCATGTAGCGTTCTACCATCTCCTCGAGACGGTCCCTTGCGTGGAGGCAGAACTGGCCGCTGTGGCCCCCGTGTACGGACGCACGCAATGATGTTGCCCGGGGTGGATTCATGGTTTCCAAAAGGTGTATATCCTGTGATTCATCATCTGTTAACGGGTTTTTTGCCATTCCCATGGACTATACGATTTATTTGATCAGAATGCAAGATCGGGCAGGCGGACACCGCAGTTCCAATTCGAACTGCAGGGGCGGACAGCCAGGGGCAGCCCGGGCAGGGTCAAAGCCGCTGGATGATATAGAGAAAGGTGGGAAGGTGGCTCAAACACTTGAGGCGGTTGAATTCGAACATCATCTGCCGTGACGGACGGTTGATGGACAGGGGGGAAAGGTAGATTGTTCCCTTGGGTCTTGTGCGGGCAACCCGCTCCCTGACAAGGCGCAAAAAGGCCGGGATGTGACCCTCTGGCAGGGTGCCATCCATGACAAAGTTGGCCGTGATTTCAATGTTCGGGTATTGTCTGTTGATCTCCTGGATGGTATCAAAGGCCCGGGTTACCTGGGCCACGCTGATGGGTTTGCCCAGTTGATCCAGGGTCTCCTGGTCGGCGGATTCAAGGCCGATATTGATGTAACATTTTGAAACCAGGGCGTTGAGCCTGGAAAAAAGGTCCGGGTCCGTGTCAAGCAGGGAGTCCACGCTGCCAAAGAGAAAAAGGTTGCTTCCCGCCATGTTTCCCCGGTCAAGATCCAGGATCTCCAGGGCCTTTTCAACGGCAAATACGATCAGGTCCCTGCCTGCGGCAAGGGCGTCGTGCTCGCCGAGGAAAAGGGCATTGTAATTGGGAAGATCCCGGTCGTAGAGGGTTTTGAGACCGGCCAGCTGCCTGGTAATTTCAGCCCGGGTATTGAGGGCAAAGGGATGGTCTGTCTTGACCCGGCAGAACCGGCATTTGTACAGGCAGCCACGGGAAATAAACAACGGAAGGATGTTGTAGTCCACATGCCTTGCGTCCGGGGGCATGACCGTCACCCTTCCCCCGGAAAGGGCAAACAGCTGTTCCGCCTTTTCCTGGAGGCGGCCGGGGCTGTTTTGAACGGTCTGGTCCAGGAACCGGACCATGGGGTCGGGCAGGTGCCCTGCCGTTGCCTGGAGGGTGACAAGCCGCTGGTGCCAGTCGTGAACAAGGCTGTCCACGCAGGGCTCGTTGAACGGTCGGCCACCGATGAGGGCATTGGTGGGGTATTGAAGGTTGGGCAGATAGTACTCTCCCGTGGCCTCAAACACGCCGGTATAGCCGCCGTTGGAGTAGTAGACCCAGTCGTTGCCCGCCGTGCGTTTGAGCCACTCGTTGGGGTGAATCCACTGCCGGGTTCTGCCAGCGGCCCGGACGATCTCGCCGTTGAGGTTGAAGTGGAAGAGCTGATCCGGCGTTCTGATCTCATTAAAAACCCCGTACCTGACCGGATAGCTGATCTTGGTGTAGGTGGACGACCCCTTGATGTCAAGGGTGATCGAGAGACCGCTGTCAGCGTCGTTGTTTTTCATCCCGGCAAATCTATCCCCGGAAAAACGGGAAGTCAAGTTGAAACCGCTGTTTGTTCGTTTTTCCTTGAAAATTATTCCCATTGCTGTATCCTTTACCATTTAAGACATCTTTTAATTTTAAAGGTAACTACAGGAAATTATCTATGAACTGGGACTGGGATAAGCTCAGAGAGAAAAAGGAACAGTACGAACATCGCCAGGGCGGGGGGAATATACCCAAGCCGCCCCAGATGGACGAGGTACTCGCTAAATTCAAGAATTTCAAGTTCCCCGGCGGAATTCTGTTGATCGTGGTTCTGTTTTTTCTCTTTTTTGGAAGTTCGCTGTTTTTCACCGTTGGCGTTGATGAGGTGGGGGTGATCCAGCGGTTTGGAAAGTACGATCGCATCAGTCAGCCCGGGCTGAACTTCAAGCTGCCCTCGGGGATTGAACGGGTGACAAAGGTCAAGATAAAAAGGGTCTACAAGGAGGAATTCGGTTTCAGGACCACCCCTGTGGGCGGCTCAAGGTTTGTCAATGACAATGAAGATATGGGGGCGGCCCTCATGCTCACCGGGGACCTGAATGTGGCAGTGGTTCCCTGGATCGTTCAGTACCGGATCTCGGATCCCTACAAGTATCTGTTTAAGGTCAAGAACGTCAACTCCATCCTCAGGGACATGGCCGAAGCCACCATGCGGACCGTGGTGGGGGATCGCAGCATCAACGAGGTGATCTCCAAGCGTGAGGAGATCGCAATTGCGGCAAGGGAGCGACTCCAGGAGGAGATGCGCCAGGCTGAAACGGGTATTCACATCGTCACCATTGAGATGAAAAAGACCAATGTGCCCGAACCGGTGCAACCGTCGTTCAACGAGGTGAATGAGGCGGTCCAGGAAAAAGAACAGCTCATTTACAAGGCAAAGGAGGAGTTCAACAAGGCGATTCCCCAGGCCAGGGGCGAGGCGAGACGGGTGGTTAAAGATGCCGAAGGATATGCCCTGGATCGGGTTAACCGGGCCAAGGGTGATGGGGCACGGTTTACATCCGTATACCAGGAGTATGTAAAGGCAAAGGATATCACAGAAAAGCGTCTCTATCTTGAGGCCATGGCCGAGATTCTGCCAAAGCTTGGCGGCAAATATGTTGTTGATTCAGACCAGTCCAACCTGCTGCCGCTGCTGAACATGGGCCAGGGTTCAACCCTTACCACCGGGGTAAGCAAGGAGGGGGATAAAAAATGATGAAGTTTAAGGGCGTTATTATCGGCGTGGTGGTGCTGGCCGTTGTTGTGCTGTTTGCATCGGCCTATATTGTTGACGAAACCGAACAGGTGGTGGTGACCCAGTTTGGAAAGGTGGTGGGAAAACCGGTGACGGAACCAGGATTGAATTTCAGGGTGCCCTTTGTGCAGAAGGCCACCTATTTTCCGAAAAACCTCCAGGAGTGGGATGGTGATCCGGGTCAGGTGCCGACCAAGGACAAAACCTTTCTGTGGGTGGACACCTTTGCCCGCTGGAAGATTGTGGATCCTATCAAGTACTTTCAGACGGTGAACAACATGGTGACCGCCATGGGGCGGCTTGACGATATCATCGATCCTGCCATGCGTAACTTTCTGACCTCATTCAGGCTCGTGGAAACCGTCCGTAACAGCGACCGGCCAATGGATACCTTTGACGCCATGGATGGCGGGGATGGTGATCAATCCTCCCAGTACCGGATAAAGGTGGGCCGGAGCGAAATTACACGCCGGATTCTCGAGCAGGCCCAGCCCAAGCTTGAACCGTTCGGTATTGAGATTGTGGATGTCAAGATCAAGCGCATCAACTATGTTGAAAAGGTGAGGGATGCGGTCTACGGCCGGATGATTGCCGAACGAAGGCAGATTGCGGAAAAGTATCGTTCAGAGGGTCGGGGTGAGGCAAGCAACATCAAGGGTGACAAGGAAAAGGAACTGCAGAAGATTCGATCTGAGGCCTACAAGACGGCCCAGGAGCTGAAAGGTACGGCAGACGCTGAGGCGGCACGGATTTACGCCAGGGCCTACGGGGTGGACACTGATTTTTATTCGTTTATCAAAACCCTTGATGTCTACAAGGAGTCCCTTGACAGTAGGACAACCCTTGTGCTTTCAACGGATTCAGAGTTCATGAAGTACTTCAAGCAGATTGCGACCGATTAAAACAAAGCGTTAAAATGGGTGCGGGGCTGTGAACCAGTTCTTGTTTCACAACCCCGCAATCCGTATACATGCGCCCGCTTATTTCCCCTTGCGCCTCTGGTGCCTTGTTCGTGCAAGGAGTTTTCTGTGCTTATGCTTTCTCATCTTTTTTCTTCGTTTCTTTATAACACTACCCAAAAAAATCACCCCCTTTATAGGATTTCTGTATCAGATTTTGACTGTTCGACCGTATGATCTGTTAATCGTTATACATAGCATACCCCACTTGAATCTGTCCATTGTTTTTTAAAGGAGACCCATGGGATGAAAGATCCAGGATTGTTTGACCGGGCCCAGATCAAATTGGTTGAGGACGCGGTGAGTCTGGCCGAAGAGCTGGTGAGCAACTATTTTAAAATGTCATCCAGCCAGTGGCTTAAAAGCCGCTACGACGTGAGGACGGCAGCGAACCTGGCGGACCATGAACGGGTGTCCGGCCCCTTTGCCCAGGTGGTCGGGTACGAGGCAAGGAAAAAGGATGTGCCCTTTGGGTCGTCGGCCTTTAATTTCTATCGGATCTGCCTCCAGGACGGGGCCATCCTGGGGGCGGTTGAAGAAAAAGAGGGCTTTCAGCTCTTTCCCTTTGTTCTTTATGTGGTGGTCCATGAACTGGTTCACATTGTCCGCTTCACCAAGTTTCAACAGATCTATGAGGCTGCAACCACCCATGACACCGCCATGGAAGAAGAGCACAAGGTCCATGGACTCACCCTGAAAATTCTGGGTCCGGTGCGCCTTGAGGGGCTTTCGGTCATCCGTGAATACTACGGGGAAAGGTCTGTAAAACCGGGCTTTGACAAACTGGTTTAAATTTTAGTGCTTGTCCTTGACAAGGAATAAAGACTGACTACTTTATCATTGTTTTTGAGAGACACGAACATCAAATTTATTTGGAGAACAGATTAAAATGCCGATTTATGAGTATGAATGCGTAAACTGCAAAAGAGTTCAGGAGGCCCTCCAGAAAATCACGGACCCTCCCCTTGTTACATGCAGCCATTGCCAGGGAAAACTTCAAAAACTCATCTCCCACAGTTCATTTCATTTAAAAGGTTCGGGCTGGTATGTGACGGATTACGGCGGATCCAAGTCCAGCGGATCGACCCCTCCAAAGGATGCTTCTGCGAAAACCTGCGAAGCTGCCAAACCGGCCGTTAAAAAGGACGAGTAACTCCCCTTTTTTATCTTTAGGAGTTACCACACCATAATTGTAAACGTAAATTAATCATCAGTTAAGGAGAATCAGATCATGAGTTTAAGACCTTTACAGGACAGAATTCTTGTTGAGCGAGTTCAGGAGACAGAAAAGACAAAGGGCGGTATCATTATTCCAGATACGGCAAAGGAAAAACCCGCCGAGGGCAAGGTTGTTGCCGCAGGTAACGGACGCGTGGGTGAAGACGGAAAGCTGATTCCCATGGAGCTCAAGGTCGGCGATACCATTCTTTTCAGCAAATACGGCGGAACCGAGGTTAAAATTGACGGATCCGATTACCTGATCATGCGCCAGGATGACGTGCTCGGCGTTATCGAGTAATTCTTCTGGAAATATTTTCGCAAGACACGCTAGAACTGACACACTAAATCAAACTATCATATATGGAGGAACCAATAGATGGCTAAAGAAATCAAATATGCTGCAAAAGCCCGTGAAGCAATGCTCAAGGGCGTTCAGACCCTTGCAGACGCAGTGGTTGTAACCCTTGGACCCAAGGGCAGAAACGTTGTAATCGAGAAATCCTGGGGGTCTCCCAATGTCACCAAAGATGGCGTGACCGTAGCCAAAGAGATTGATCTTGAGGATAAGTTCGAGAACATGGGCGCCCAGATGGTAAAAGAGGTGTCCAGCAAGACAAGTGACATGGCCGGTGACGGTACCACCACTGCAACTGTGCTTGCGCGTGCCATCTATGAAGAGGGACAGAAGCTCGTTGTGGCTGGAAACAACCCCATGGGTATCAAGCGGGGTATCGATCTTGCCGTTTCGAGGATTATTGAAGAGCTTGAGACCATCAGTAAACCCACCAAGGACCAGAAGGAAATTGCCCAGATCGGAACCATCTCAGCCAACAGTGATGAAACCATTGGTAACATCATTGCAGAGGCCATGGGCAAGGTGGGCAAAGAGGGCGTCATCACCGTTGAAGAGGCAAAATCAATGGAGACTACCCTGGATGTTGTCGAGGGTATGCAGTTTGATCGCGGTTATCTTTCTCCCTACTTTGCAACCAATGCAGAAAAAATGGTTGCCGAGCTGGACAACCCCTTTATCCTCATCTGTGACAAGAAAATCTCCAGCATGAAAGACCTGCTTCCGGTTCTTGAAGAGGTTGCCAAAATGGGCAAACCCCTGGTCATCGTGGCCGAGGATATTGAAGGTGAAGCCCTTGCCACGCTGGTCGTGAACAAGATTCGCGGCACCTTGAACGTTGCAGCTGTCAAGGCGCCTGGTTTTGGTGACAGAAGAAAGGCAATGCTTGAAGATCTTGCCATTCTCACCGGCGGCCAGGTTGTTTCTGAAGATGTGGGACTCAAGCTTGAAAATGTGGGTGTAAACGATCTTGGTCAGGCCAAGTCCGTTGTGATCGACAAAGACAATACCACCATCATTGATGGTGCCGGTGCCAGGGAAAACCTCGAGGGAAGGGTCAAGATGATCCGTGCCCAGATCGACGAGACTTCGTCTGACTACGACCGTGAAAAACTCCAGGAGCGCCTTGCAAAACTCATTGGCGGCGTTGCCGTTATCAGCGTGGGTGCTGCAACCGAGACCGAGATGAAAGAGAAAAAGGCAAGGGTTGAGGATGCACTCAATGCAACCCGTGCAGCCGTTGAGGAGGGTGTTGTTCCCGGCGGCGGTGTAGCCCTTGTTCGCTGTATTCCCATTCTTGCCGGCCTTGGCGAGGGTGAAGAAGAAAAACTGGGTGTTAAAGTGATTGCCCGGGCAATTGAAGAACCCCTTCGCCAGATTGCAAACAATGCCGGCGTTGAAGGTTCGGTTGTTATCAATGCCGTCAAAGAGGGTACGGGCTCCTTTGGTTACAATGCACGGACCAACGTGTATGAGGACCTGATCGAAGCCGGTGTTATTGATCCTAAAAAGGTCGTCCGGTTTGCCCTTCAGAATGCGGCAAGTGTTGCATCCATCATGCTCACCACCGAGGCCATGATCGCTGACAAGCCTGAAGAAAAAGATGCGGGCATGGGCGGCGGAATGCCCGGCGGCGGCATGGGCGGCATGGGCGGCATGGGCGGCATGATGTAGTCCAGATCACCTGAATCGTGTTACACAAGCCCCTGTGCATTCCCCATGCGCAGGGGCTTTTATCGTGGCGCTCTTGACATTTGATGGTGGTTCCTGTAGTCTGCCATATTTAGATCTGACACCTGTAACGCATAGATGTGGACATTCTCATGATACCTGAAACAAGCGGAATTTTTCATATGCTGAGCAACGCCGGGCTTGTTGTCAAGCTGGTGCTTCTGCTGCTCTTGTTTTTTTCCATCACCTCCTGGGCCATTATTTTCATCAAGTTCAGGTATGTTAAAAAAGCCTATGGTGAATCCGTTGATTTTACCGATCTTTTCTGGCAGTGCCGGAATCTTTCAGACGCCTTTTCAAAGGCCAGGGTGCTCAAACAAAGCCCGGTTGCCCGGGTGTTTGTCGCCGGCTACCTTGAGATCAAACGCGCTTCAGAACCCAACGGGGAGGGAACCGGGGAAAAAAAATCCACGGACGCGAATTTCATGGGGCTTGGGAACGTGAAGCGGGCCCTGAGACGGTCCATCAACCTTGAGGTCAGACGGCTTTCACAGCTGGTGCCCTTCCTTGCCACGGCAGGCAACACCGCCCCTTTTATCGGGCTGTTTGGAACGGTATGGGGTATCATGAACACCTTCCACGGGATCGGCACCACCGGGTCGGCAAGCCTGGCCGTTGTGGCGCCGGGTATCTCCGAGGCCCTTGTTGCAACGGCGGCTGGGCTTGCCGTTGCCATTCCCTCGGTGATTGCCTACAACTATTTTGTCGACAGGATCCGGGTGCTCGATTCTGAACTCCAGAGCTTTGCTGCAGACCTGCTCAACATCATCGAGCGGGACATTCACAAGCAGAGGGGGATGTAATGCAGTCGGGTCCCGGCAGTTTCGGCAGTGACCAGCTCATGGGCGAGATCAATGTCACCCCCTTTGTCGACGTCATGCTGGTGCTGCTCATTATCTTCATGGTGACGGCTCCCATGATGGTCCAGGGGGTTGACGTGAATCTTCCCCAGGTCAGTTCCACTCCCCTTGCCAGCGAAGACGAGTCGCTGGTGATCTCCATCAAGGTCGACGGCCAGGTGTTTATCAACGACCAGGTTGCGGAGGTGTCAACCCTGACCGAAAAACTGAGGGCCATCCTTGCCAACGTGGAAAACAGGGGGGTTCTCCTGAAGGCGGACCGGGAGGTTCCCTACGGGGTGGTGGTCAATGTCATGTCCCGGGTACGCCTTGCCGGGGTGACCACCCTGGGAATGATCACCCTTCCTGCGGAAGACAACTCCTGATTAACTGAAATGACTGCCTTTTACCCATCATCCGGTGCCCAGGGGTCGGGTGCGGATGCGTCTGGATTCAGCGGATTCTGGGGCGTCAGTCTCTGCGTGTGCTCGGTGGTTCTGCACCTGGCCCTTGGTGGGGCGATTTTTTTCATCCAGGGCATGCCTCCCAAGCGCGTATTGCCGCCGGTTATTCAGGTGGATCTGGTTGCCCTGGCCCTGCCCGGGGAAGTCGCAGCCAAACCGGGAAATGCCGTTGAAAACGACGCAGTCCAAGAGTCCATCACCCCGCCGGCGCCCAAACCTTCCGTCGTTAAAGCGCCTGCAAAACAGAAGGAAAAGCCAACGGTTCAAGAGCCGGTTCAGCCTGAACCTGTCATGGTTGCAGCAAAAACCACACCGCCGCCGGCAGAACCCGAACCGGTTCAAGCTGCGGCCCCGGTCCGCAAGTTTGCGCTAAAGAAAAAGACATTCAAGCCGGACAAGGTGCTGGAAAGCGCCAGGCAAACCCTTGAGAAAAAAGTGGAAAATTCGACATCCTCGGCAGATGCCACCCTTGAAAGCGCCTTTTCAAGGCTTGAAAAGGCAGTTGAAGCCCAGGCGGGTTCACGGCCCAAGGCTGGAGTGGCCGGTGTTGGCGCAAAGGGCGATAAAACCGCCTATGGGGCAATCGATCTTTACAATGTCGAGCTGATGTATCGAATCCGGCAGAACTGGGCCTTTAACGAGCGGCTTGCAAAGGCTGAAAAGGGAATCGAGGCCCGGGTGCTGATCAAAATATTGCAGAACGGACAGATCCGGGATGTATGGTTTGAAACCCGGTCCGGCAACCGCTATCTGGACGAATCCGCCCTGAAAGCCGTTAAAAAATCAAACCCGTTACCGCCGCTTCCCAAGGGGTATGCCACCTATGATGTCGGCCTTCAATTTACACCTTCCGGATTAAAATAGATTTGCCATGGATAGAAAAAGAAAATTGACAACGGTGGGTTCTCTGATCTTTCCTGCGGTGGTTGCCCTGCTTGTCCTCGGCCATGCGGCATTGATTTCAGCACAGCAGGTTTACATCAACATCAGCGACCCTTTTCTCAGAAAGGTTCCCGTTGCCGTGCCCCTGTTCAAACCCCTTGCCGGCGGGGCTGCTGAAGAACGACTTGCCGATGAGGCAAGAACAGCCATGGTCAATGCCCTTGAGTTTACCGGTTATATTACCGTTCTTGACCCTGGGTCCTATATTGAAAATCCTGCGGTAAAGGGAATTACCCGAACCGATCTCAATTTTAAAAACTGGACCGTCATCGGGTCCGAGCTGGTTGTGACCTGCGGCATTGGCGTGACGGGCAACGACCTTGAGCTCAAGCTGAGGCTCTTTGATCCCTTTACCGAACGGCTTGTGGTGGGAAAGGTTTACACGGGCACGGCCAATGACCTGAGGCGGATGATCCATCGTTTCTGCAGTGAAATTTCGTTTCACCTCACCGGTAAATGGGGGGTGTTCTCGAGCCGGCTTGCCTTTGTTTCCACCCGGGGAAAGAACAAGGAGATTTTTGTATCGGAGTTTGATGGACACAATCCACGCCAGGTGACCCGCTTGAACAGCATTTCCATTTCACCGGCCTGGTCTTCGGACGGTCACTGGCTTGCCTACACCTCCTATGCCAGTGGTAACCCTGATATCTACATTAAAAATCTGATTCAGAACCGGGGGGCTGTGGCCAGTTACAGGGGGATGAACATTACGCCGGCCTGGATTCCCGGTAAATTTTCCCTGGCAGCGACATTGAGCCTTGAAAACGATCAGGACATTTACCTGTTGACCGGACAGGGTAAAATTATTAAGAAATTAACAGACAGCTGGGGGATTGATGTCTCCCCCTGTTTTTCACCTGATGGGAAAAAAATGGCCTTTGTTTCGAAACGGGCCGGAACGCCCCAGGTTTACATTCAGGACATGGAGAGTGAAGCGGTTCAACGCCTGACCTTTACGGGGCGCTACAACACGTCTCCTGCCTGGTCTCCTGACGGTGACAAAATTGCCTATGTGGGTATCGCCGATGGAGAAATTAATATATATGTTGTCGGGATTGACGGAACGGGTCAGGTTCAACTTACCCGCCATGCCGGAGATAATGAAGATCCCTGCTGGTCGCCGGATGCAAGTCTCATCGCCTTTACCTCAACCCGTGAAGGGGTTGCCCGGATTTATGTGATGATGGCAAACGGCGGTGAACAGCGGCGCCTTTTTTCCATGGATGGCGCACAGACCAATCCTGAATGGTCCCTGGGAAATGAGAACAATTGAGCTGTAATAATATTAAACTGGTTAACGGAGGAATGATGAAAAAGCAAGTGTTAAAGCGTCTGATGTTTGTCGTTATGGCTGCAGGTCTTGTGTTTACGGTTTCGTGTGCCAAAAAACAGGTGGTTTCAGAGCCCATGGGTGCGGCCCTTGAAGGAACCGTGGATCCCGATGCTGCGGCCAGGGCAGAGGCCCTTGCAAAGCAGCGGGCAATGGAAGAGGCGATGCTCCGGGAAAAGGCCCTGAAGGAGTCGGCCCTTAAAGAGGCGGAACTGGCCAAGCAGGCCGCTGCCAGGTCAAGATTTACCAACCAGAATGTTCATTTTGCCTTTGACAGCTCAGAGTTGACCCCCATGTCCCGGATGCTTCTCAAGGAAAAGGCCCTGTGGCTTGGGGAAAACCCCGGAGTCAACGTGGTGATCGAGGGCCATTGCGATGATCGCGGCACCATGGAGTACAACCTTGCACTCGGTGACAGGCGCGCTTATTCAGCCAAAAAGTACCTGATGGATCTGGGGATTGCTGAATCAAGGCTGTCAACCATCAGCTACGGTGAGGAGCGTCCCATTGACCCGGCCAACACTGAAACAGCATGGGCCAAGAACCGTCGTGCCCAGTTTGTCATCAAATAGACAGCCGGACGGGTGGACAGCCGGCTTGGGCAGACAGGTTTAGTGCCATGGCGTTTCGGGCGCAGCGGTCAGATGGTTTTTTGACTGCTGCGCCCGTTTCCCATGGCGCTGAACGGGTTTGACAGCCGGGCCCGTGGGGTAACACAATTGACAGCCTTTGGAGTATTGCCATGACAAACCAACGTTTTTCCATCCTTTGCCTGCTGGTCCTTTTCCTGGTGTCAGGCTGTGTCTCGTCCCAGGAGTTGTCCATGCTGGAGAACAGGGTTGCCGTTCTTGAGGTGCAGGCCTCGGACTGGTCCGCAAGGGAGAACAAAAACAGCAGGGAAATGGCCCTTGCCGTCAGCCGGGTGGAATCCGGCCTCGAACAGAGCCGGCGCACCAGTCGAGAAGGGTATGCTGAGCTTAAAAATCTTGTCGAAGAAATCAGGGAGGAGAACCGGCGGCTTGCCGGACGCATTGAAGAGTCGGAGCACAGCCTTAAAAACACGAGAGAGCAGCGTTCCGGGGTGGACAAAACCGACCTTGCCAGGCTCGATGCTGCCGTGTCCAGAAATTTTCAACGCATCGGCGCCCTGGAGGAATACATGGGGTTTGAGCCGTCGGACCTGAAGGCCGATGCATTGGTTGACGACGGGAAAACCATTGGTGACGCCAGTGAAAAAGGGCTCTACGCAGCGGCCAAACTGCTGTTTGACAGGGGGGAGTTTGAGCCGGCCCGCAAGGCGTTTGAAGCCTTTCTCAAACCCTACCCTGAATCTGACAATGCTGACAACGCAAGGTTCTGGATTGCCGAGAGTTATTACCGGGAAAAGTGGTATGAAAAGGCCATCCTTGAGTACCAGAAGGTGATCGAGACCTATCCCAAGGGCAACAAAGTCTCGGCCGCGCTGCTGAAACAGGGATATGCCTTTGCAAATCTTGGGGAAAAGGCCAATGCCCGGCTGATCTTAAAGGAACTGATCAAAAAGTTTCCCCAGAGCAACGAGGCCAGGATTGCGGCTGAAAAGCTCAAGGTGCTTGAATAGTGGAACCCTGGAGCCGGGTTGAAGGACGCCGCTGATGGTCAAGGTGATCGGTCTTGACCCAGGTCTTGCAGGAACAGGAATCGGGGTGATCGAAGGCAGGGGGGCGGACATTGTTGACTACTCGTTCGGCAGCATTTCAACCCATAAAGCGGATTCCACCCATCTCAGGCTCAACACCATTTTCGACCGGATAAATGCGTTTCTCTGCCGGGAAAAGCCGGACCTTGTTGTGATTGAGGACGTCTTCTCCCTTGAAAAATATCCAGGATCGGGTATTATGCTCGGGAAAGTGTCGGGTGTCCTCCTTGTTGCCGCATTCAAGTCAGGCACCCGGGTTGAAGAGCTGTCCGTCCGGGAGGCCAAGCGTGTGGTCACAGGGTCGGGCAGTGCCGATAAAAACCAGGTGGAGAGATCCGTGCGAAACATACTGAACCATCCCGACCCCATCCGGCCGTTCCACGCGGCAGACGCCCTTGCCCTTGCCCTTGCCGGATATTTCAGAAGGCAGGGACAGCTGTGATCGGTTTTCTCCAGGGAAAGGTGATCCACTTTGAGGCGGACAATGTGCTTTTACTGGTAAACCAGGTGGGCTATGAAATCCTCTTGCCCGCCACCGTGGTTGAAACGGTCCAGCACAAGCCCTCAGACGAATTTATAGACCTTTTCATCTATTATCACCAGACCGACCGCCAGCCAAAGCCGGTTCTGATTGGATTTGACTCCCAGGAGCAAAAGGATTTTTTCCAGCTGTTCATATCCGTGGACGCCATCGGTCCCCTCAAGGCGGCCAAGGCCATGGAACACCCGGTCTCAACCATTGCCAAGGCCATCGAGGAAAAGGATGTGGCCTTTCTGGCCACCCTCAGGGGCATCGGCCGAAGAACGGCCCAGAAGATCGTTGCAGCCCTCCAAGGAAAGGCCGGCCATTTCGTGTCGGAGACCGCTGCCGTTGCTGCCGGCAATGGTGGTGCAGAATCAGGGACCCATTCCCTGTCCATTCAGAAGTGTATTGACCAGGTCGTGGCGGTCCTTGTGCAGCAGCTGGGCCACACCCCGGGCGCTGCCAAACAAATGGTGGCCCAGGCCCTTGAGCGCGACCCTTCGATAATGACGCCCGAAGCCCTTTTTGACGAGGTTTACAAGGGAGGGCTGGATTGATGAGCGACGGTATTCTCTCGTTTTCCTCAAAGAATGACAAAAAGGGTGAAACCTCGGGTAAGGCGTTGATCTCCCCGTCAAGTCAACCCGTTGACGCATCGTCCGAGGTGGTTTCCCTGCGTCCGGATCGATTTGACGCCTACGTGGGTCAGGCCGACACGGTGGAAACCCTTAAGATTGCCATCCAGGCGGCCCGGATGCGGGGCGACTGCCTGGATCATGTGCTGCTCCACGGTCCGCCCGGGCTTGGAAAAACCACCATTTCCCATATCATTGCCAACGAGATGGGGGGTACCCTGACCGTGACCTCGGGACCGGCCCTTGAAAAGGGGGGCGACCTCATCGGCATGCTCACCAATCTTGCCAGGGGGGATATCCTGTTTATCGATGAGATTCACAGGCTTCCCAAAACTGTTGAGGAATTTCTCTATCCAGCCATGGAAGATTTTGCCGTGGACTTTGTCTTTGACAAGGGGCTCCATGCAAGGAGTCACCGATACCGCTTAAAGCCGTTTGTCCTGGTGGGGGCCACCACCCGGGTCGGGCTTATCTCCTCGCCGCTGCGGGACCGGTTCGGCATTTTCCGCAGCCTTGATTTCTACACCGATCCAGAGCTGGTGACCATCATACGCCGTTCGGCCAGGCTTTTAAAGGTGACCATGGATGATGCTGCAGCCCTGGAGCTGGCCCGCCGGTCCAGGGGAACCCCGCGCATCGCCAACCGTCTGTTAAAGCGGGTCAGAGATTTTTCCATAGTTCGCGCCGGCGGCGACGTTACACAGACCAGCGTTACCGCGGCCCTGGGCCTTGAGGGAATTGATTCCAAAGGCTTGACCGTGCTCGACCGTAACTATCTCAGGACCATCATTGAGTTTTACCGGGGTGGACCGGTGGGGATCGAAGCCGTGGCCGCTACCCTCCAGGAGGAGACCGACACCCTGGTGGATGTGGTTGAACCCTATCTCCTGAAGATCGGCATGGTGATGCGGACCTCTGCCGGCCGCAGGGCTTCGGCCGGGGCCTATGAACACCTTGGTATCAGCCATCAGATGGCGCTGTTCTAGACGTGTCCCACGGATTTCAGCCACGGCGGTTTGTCGCGCGTTTCCTGGCAGGGGGAATTCTCCTCGGACTGCTGCTGGGTCCACACGTTTCTGCAGCGCTCAACGATCCTGATCGGCCCGACCCAAAGCCCCGCAGCCTGATTCTTCTGCCCATGGGCAAGAATGCCGTGGTTGTTGAAAAAAGTTCCCAGCAGCTGTTTCTGTTCTCGTGCGACAGCCAGGGAGTTTACGAACGGTTGCGGGTTCCCTGTTCCACCGGGGCCTCGCCTGGCAGAAAATCAAGGTCCGGTGATCGGAAGACGCCCGAAGGGGTCTATTTTCTGACCGATGCCTATGAAGACCGCTACCTGTCTGCGGTATACGGGAAAAAGGCCTTTCCCACGGATTACCCCAACCTGATTGACCGCAGAAGGGGGCGCAACGGAAGTGCCATCTGGCTCCATGGAACCAACAAACCACTGCGGCCCATGGACTCAAACGGCTGCGTTGCCATGAACAACCGGGATATTCTCAGGCTTGCTCCCTATCTTGTACCCGGTGAAACACCCGTGGTGCTCACGCACATGGTCGTGTATGATGAACCGGCTGCCATTCACCATGAACAACAGGCCCTGCTCACTCTTTTGTCCCAATGGGAACAGGCCATTGAGTCGGGCACTGACCAGGACTATCTTATGCGCTATGACCTCGACAATCTGCCGGAGTTCCAGTGGTGGAAAACCTGGTCGGCCATGCGGCAGCGGGCGGCCAGGCAGGGTCTTTGTTTCAAGGTCTCCATTGATTCGCCCGGCATCTACAGGGAAGGGGAGGTGTTTGTCATCTTCTTTGATATGGCCCTCGTCCTTGGAAGTCGGCGCCAGGCCCTGGGCAAGCGCAAGTTGTTTGTTGAAAAAAAGAGGAACAAATACTGGATTACAGGTGATCTGTTCCAGACCTTTCCCAAGGGGGAGATGGGCAGCATCGGGATTCTGGCCGAGGCTGCCGAGACCCTTTACCCCGGGGATGATTCTGTCCCGTTGCAGCAGGGGCAGGTGAATCAATGACTTTTGGCATGGAGGCCAGTTGCCTGGCAGTTCCAGGGAAGTTGCATGGCAGATTTATACAGAGCGCTTGAACGGGCCAGGGAACTTGAGCGGGAACTTGAGGCCCGCCTGCGGCCGGTGCGGCCAGGAAAAAAGAGCAGGGCCACCCTTTATCTGATTGATGATTCTGGCCGGGTGGATCCTGTTCCCTGGGTGCGTTGGCTGGTGATTGTCCTGGCCGGTCTGGCCCTTGTGCTGGCAACGACAACCTCCGTCCTTGTCTGGGTGCTTGTCCATGGGGGCGCCTCCAGGATCGAACTGATCGAGCGCCTTGATGCCCAGGAGCAGACCATACAGGGACTTGTCAATGACCGGGAAATTCTAATGGCCCGCATGGTGTTATCGGGCAACACGGCCGGCCTGGATACGGGCAATGGCCGGGAACCGGCTTCTGGTCGAGGAAAAAATGCTGAACCCGGAGTCGGACCGCAGCCTGAAAAATCGGATGACCCGCCCCCCCCATTGGGGTCTGGCGGGGTGCAGCTGGAAAAGAAGGGATTGGATCTGTCCGGACACTCACCATCCCGGGGGGCGTCAGAAATGGTTCACAGCGTCAGTGAACCCGCTTTGGGGGCTGTCGCCATTGAAGCGCTCCGGGTGAGCAACGATGACGGAAACGGGGATCTTCGGGTCCGGTTTAACATCAAAAACAGATCCCCTGACCTTGCCACCATCTCAGGGTATGTTTTTGTCATCCTAAAGCCTGCCGCCTCGAGTGATCCGGACTGGCTGGTGCTCCCCGCCGTTGCCATTGACAGGGGCAAGCCTGCCCTTTACAGCAAGGGGCAGTATTTTTCCATTGCCCACTTCAAACCCATCAGCTTCAGGGTGAAATCAACCCTTTCCCCCGATGCATTTAACCTGGCGACCGTTGTTGTGTATGACGGTGAGGGCGGCTTGATTTTCATGCAGGATATCATGCTTGCAGAAACCGATGGGTAACCATAAACCAGGCAGGAGAGGCATTGTGGGAAAAAAAGAGCGACTGAACCTGTCGATCATCGACAGGGAACTGACGATAGACGGATCGATTGTGAGCCGGGGAAAACTCATCATCAAGGGCAGCCTCAGGGGGGCCATTGACGCGGAGACCGTTATTATTGCCGAGGGGGGGGCGGTTCGCTCGGATGCCAGGGTGGTCAGCATGACCATTGGTGGCAGTTTCGAGGGGGATGTCCATGCATCCGGGGAACTGATTATTCTTTCAACCGGAAGCTGTTCCGGAAAGGTTGAGTGCAACGACCTGATCGTTGAAAACGGCGGAATCCTCAATGCCGAGGTCTCTTGTAAAACGGCAGCAAAAAAGACCCTGGACGGCCAAAACCCGGATGAAATCCGCGATTTGCCAGGGGATGGCAGGAAAATAGAACTTTAAAAATAGAACTTGACAGTTTCAGGAGAATAGAGTAGATATTCCAAATTATTTTACGAACAGGAGCGTGAAGAAATTGAAAAAATATACATATAGCGCAAAAAGATCCGACAACCAGGAGAACTGGTGTGTTGTGGATGCCAAGGACAAGGTGCTGGGACGGGTTGCTTCGGAAGTTGCCGCAAGAATCCGCGGCAAATACAACCCCCTTTATACCCCCCATGCAGATACGGGGGATTGGGTTATTGTGGTTAATGCGGACAAGGTCAGGCTCACCGGCAACAAGTGGGATCAGAAGACCTATTATCGTCATTCCGGTTACACCGGGAGCCTCAAGGCTATTACGGCAAAAGAGCTTCTGGCAAAAAAACCTGAAGAGCTTGTCAGAAAGGCTGTCCGGGGAATGCTTCCCAAGAACAGGCTTGGCCGGAAGCTTAACAACAAACTTTACGTCTATGCTGGTGAAGAGCATCCCCATGCAGCTCAACAGCCCAAGGCACTTGAAATTTAGTCGAGAAAAGGGACTGGAAATACTTTATGGAAAACAATAACAGCTACTATGCTACCGGTAAGAGAAAGTGTTCTGTGGCAAAAACCTGGATCAAGCCCGGAACAGGCATCATTACTGTCAACAACAGGGCGCTGGAGGATTACTTTCCTCTGGGCACGGCCCGGGAAGCACTTGAACTTCCCCTTGCGCTGACCGACAAGGCGGATGCCTTTGATATCAAGGTCACCGTACTTGGCGGTGGTATCATGGGTCAGGCCAAGGCGATCCGCCATGGCATCACCAAGGCCCTTGTTCTGTCAGATCCCGACCTCCGGGGTGTCCTTAAAAAGGCGGGTTGCCTTACCCGTGACGCCAGGGTTAAAGAACGTAAGAAATATGGTCAGAAGGGTGCCAGGGCGCGTTTCCAGTTCTCCAAGAGATAAAATTCACATGGGAATGCGCTGTTGTCCAATGGCAGCCATTCCCGTTGTCTTTTGCGTCCATGAAAACCTTTCTTTTCTACGACATTGAGACCAGCGGGCTCAACCCGGCCTTTGATCAGATCCTCACCTTTGCCGCCATCCGCACAGACAGCCGGTTAAGGGAGATGGATCGAACCTCAATTGTCATATCCCTTCGAAGCGATGTGGTTCCCTCTCCAGGTGCCTTTGTCACCCATCGGCTCACCCCGGAAGATCTAAAAGACGGTCTTTGCGAATACCAGGGGGTGGCCCGTGTTCACCGGCTGTTGAATGTTCCTGATACCATCAGCATCGGTTATAACTCCCTTGGGTTTGATGACGAATTCCTGCGATTCGCCTTTTACCGGAATCTCCTCGACCCCTACACCCACCAGTATGCCAATGGCTGCAGCCGCATGGACCTGCTTCCGGTTGCCGCGCTTTACCGGATTTTTAAACCCGACGGGATTGATTGGCCCGCGATCGACGATAAACCCTCCATGCGCCTTGAACTGATCAGCGAAAAAAACAACCTGGTTCAATCGGGCAGGGCCCACGACGCCATGACCGATGTTGAGGCAACCCTTGCCCTGGCCCGGCGGCTGTCGGACCAAAAGCCCATGTGGAACTACTGCCTGGATTTCTTTGACAAGAAAAATGATCAGGCAAGGGTGGAAGCCGTGGACGAAGTTTTTCAGTCGATATTCGGCCGTCACAGGCTCTGTATCATGGTTTCGGTATCGTTTGGCAGTGATGTGATGTACATGGCGCCGGTGTTGAGCCTTGGGCACTCAACCCCCTACGCCAACCAGAGTCTCTGGCTCAGGCTGGACCGGGAGCCGGTTCTGCCCTTTGAACCGGACTCAGATGACAGGCCCTTTGTCATCCGGAAGCGCTACGGAGAGTCAAGGATCGTGCTCCCCCCCCTGGACCGTTTCTGGCGCCGGCTTACCCCCTCCCAGCAGCAAGCCTGTGAAAAGAACCTGGCCATGGTCAAGGAAAACCAGGACGAATTCCAGAAGCTGGTCGTGCATCACCGGGCGTTTGAATACCCCTTTGTGCCGGATCTTGACCTTGATGCCGCCCTTTATCAGGACGGTTTTTTCACGGGTGCTGAAAAAAAAGAGATGGCGCAGTTTCACAGGGCTGTCGGCAAAGAGAAAATGGCCGTGTGCGAAACCCTGGTTTCGCCCCGGGTCAAGGGGCTTGCCCAACGGATCATGGTGAGGAATTTCCTTGAACAGGCCTCCCCCGGGGTCAGGGCCCGCCACGACCGGTACATGGAAAAAGTCCGGGGTGTCAGTGGGGTTGATCCGATCAAGGGGTATCGCAGCGATTTGAAATTCACCTGTGAGATGGCCGGTCAGGAACTTGCCGCTGTCCGGAGTCAGGGGCTTGATGCTGAACAGCAGGCCATTCTTGACTGGCTTGACGCCCACATCAAATCCATGTGACATCTACCGGGGCAGATGTCGCTGAGTCTTTTCTGGTTTTCAAACCGGGGGCTGTGGCTGCTTCTGCCCGGTTCCCCTTAAAATATTACAGGCAGCACTGTCGCCATGTACAGGTGCTGCCTGGGCAGGCTGGTATGAAGCGCGGAAGTCGGGCTATTTTACCGCGTCTTTGAGTGCTTTGCCAGGAATGAACTTGGGGACGTGCCTGGCCGGTATGTCGATTTCATTTCCTGTCTGGGGGTTTCTTCCTTTTCTTGCTTTACGTTCGGCTGTTTTAAAGGTCCCAAAACCTACCAGGGTTACAGACTCTTTATCAGCAAGGGCCTCGGTTACGGTTGCAAGGATGCAGTCCACTGCAGTCTGAGCGTCTTTTTTGCTGTTGAGAACTTCAGACACCTTGTTGATCAAATCACCTTTGTTCATTGTAGATTACTCCTTTTTGTCGTTAGCAGGTTACCAGAATTATATAAACCTTTAGTTAAAACAGTCTTGGGTATTAATACCAGCATGCTTGGGCAAACTAACGTGATTACATTATTTTATATAACTTGGAACAGGTTAATAAATATCAGCTGGAATACAGCAATAGAGGCGTGCATCCGCTTTTTTTCGTACGTTACGTGCTTGCAAAGTTGGTGTCAAGCATTTATTGGGATTTTTTGTAATTAACGGGTTGCACAGCCCGTAAAATGGGCTTACAATCCAATATGCAAAGGAGATGATATGGATGCTGCAATGGTGAATCCCTTTATCGAGGGAACCCTTTATATTCTTGAGACCACGGCTTCTGTGAAGGCCATGCCCGGGGAGTGTTACCTCAAGTCCGGCACCCTGGCCCCGGGGGATATTTCAGCGGTCCTGTCCATCACAGGGGATCTCACCGGGTCTGCCTGTCTGGGCTTTACGGAAAAGAGCATTCTCGGCATCGTTTCAGCCATGTTTGGTGAGTCCATGACCCGTATGGACGAAGAGATCGAGGATGCCGTGGGTGAGATCGGCAACATGGTGTCCGGCCATGTCACCACGAAAATGACCGAGATGGGAAAAAGCATAGCGGTCAAGCTTGTGGCGGTCAAAAACGGCAGGGGGCAGACGGTGTCCCATGCCGGCCAGGTGCTGGTGATTCCGTTTAAAACCACCCGGGGGGATCTGTTTATCGAGGTCTGTTTCCAGGATCAGGGGGGCGCTTAAAAGAACAGGGTGCAGTGGGGGCTGATTTTTACCGGCCCCCATCCCAAGGGGGGTGCAAGAAACTCGTTCCGAAGCAGTTTTCGTGGTGCGGTTTCAAATCTTGTTGTGGCCGGTGCAGATGTCATGCCCCGGCCATGGCGGTTAGAGCAGGCTGAAGTACCAGTGTATCAGGGGGGCTCCGAAAAAAATATAGACAAGGCTGCCTGCGGAAAGAAAAGGGCCAAAGGGGATCTTGAGTTTGACATTCCCGAGCCGCGTGAGGATCATGATGATCACACCGACGGTTGTGCCCAAAAGTGAGCCGGCAAACAGCGTGAAAGCCACCCCCTGCCAGCCGACCACGCCGCCGATCATGGCGAGCAGTTTGATGTCGCCGCCGCCCATGCCCTCTTCTTTTCTGACAAGATAGTAAGTCAGAGCAACCAGATAGAGGGTGCCGCCGCCGGCAGCAATGCCCAGGACCGTGTCGATGAAATCCATGGAGGGAATGAACACAGAGGCTGTGGCAAACACAACGATCCCGGGAAGGGAGATGACGTCTGGGATGATCTGAAAGTCAATGTCGATGAACGAGACCACCACCAGGGTGGCAGCAAAGGCAAAGTAAAAAACTGCGGCCGGTGTGATACCGAACTTTGCCACAACCGCCAGGGCCAGGCAACCTGTCAAAGCCTCCACAGATGGATAGCGAAGGGAGATGGGTGCCTGGCAGAATCGGCATTTTCCCCGGATGAGGATATAGCTCAGGATCGGTATGTTCAGATAAAAGGGCAGGGGGGTTTTGCATTTGGGGCAGGCGGATCCCGGCCGGACAATCGACAGATGAAGGGGGATCCGGTAGATGCAGACGTTTAAAAAACTGCCGATGCACGCGCCGGTAAAAAAAATGGCAAGGGCCAGGTCCATGGGAACGGTCATTAGGGTCTCCTTTTTTCGTGTATATCCTATAGTTTTTTTTCAGGTCCAAGTCAAGTCAGGGCCGGCATTAATAAAAAAATGGAATTGACGTTGTAAACCGGTAAAAATGATTTATTGTTAGTGCTACAATAATCAAAGTAAAACCAAAAGGAGTTCAAATGGCAGAGACCGATATGGATGACCTTATCGAAATAATAGAAAAAGAGGGGAATCTTGAAGATATCCCCTTGACCCTTCCCATGATGCCCGTCAGGGATGTTGTTATCTTTACCGACATGCTTCTGCCCCTGTTTGTTGGCCGGGAAAAGTCCATTAAGGCCGTTGAAAAGGCCATGGTTAAAGAGCGTTATCTCTTTCTGTGTGCCCAGAAGGATTCAGAGGTGGAGAACCCCAGGGCGTCTGATGTGTATGACATGGGCACGGTGGGCCGGGTCCAGAAGATGCTCAAGCTGCCCGACGGCAGGATAAAGGCCCTTGTACAGGGCATTACCAAGGCCCGGATCAAGCGTTTTGTCAAGAAAAAGAGTTGTTTTGAGGTTGAGATCGAACTGGTCAAGGATCTGGATCTTGACGAGGTGACCATCGAGACCGAAGCCCTGATGCGCAATGTCAGGGAGAGCAGTGAAAAGATTCTTGCCCTGAGGGGAGAGCTGTCCGGGGATGTGGGGATGATACTCGATCACATTGAATCCCCGGGCAAGCTTGCCGATCTGGTGGCGGCAAATCTCAGGCTCAAGGTTGAGGATGCCCAGGTTCTGCTGGAAACCTCGGACACGGTCAAGCGGCTGACCCGGGTCAACGACCTGCTTGCAAGGGAGCTTGAACTCTCCACGGTCCAGGCAAGAATCCAGACCGATGTAAAGGATGAAATATCCAAGAGCCAGCGGGACTATTTTCTCCGGGAACAGGTCAAGGCCATCCACCGGGAACTCGGGGACGGCGAAGACCGGTTTGCCGAGGCCGAAGATTACAAGGCCAAGCTGAAAAAGGCAAAACTGCCCCCCGACTCCCTGGAAGAGGCGCTCAAGCAGCTGAGGCGCCTTGAGCAGATGCATTCTGACTCGTCCGAGGCATCCATCATACGGACCTACCTTGACTGCATTGTGGAGCTGCCCTGGAACCGTTCGACCAAGGATTTTCTGGACATTGAAAAGTCTGCCCAGCTGCTGGACAAAAACCACTTCGGCCTTGACAAGGTCAAGGACCGGATCCTTGAATACCTGAGTGTCAGAAAGCTCAACCCCGGGTTAAAAGGTCAGATCATCTGTTTTGCCGGACCTCCCGGGGTCGGCAAGACCTCCCTTGGCCAGGCCATTGCAAAGGCAATGAAGCGAAAGTTCATACGAATTTCCCTTGGCGGCATCCGGGACGAGGCTGAAATCCGCGGGCATCGGCGGACCTATATCGGAGCCATGCCCGGGAGGATACTCCAGGGCCTTCGCCAGTGCAAGGTCAACAACCCGGTGTTCATGCTGGATGAGATCGACAAGCTTGGAAGCGACTTCAGGGGGGACCCCTCATCCGCTCTGCTTGAAGCCCTTGATCCTGAACAGAACACCGAGTTCAGTGACCACTACCTGAACATGCCCTTTGACCTTTCAAAGGTGCTGTTTATCCTGACGGCCAACATCACCGACACCATTCCGTCGGCCCTGCTCGACCGCATGGAGGTGATTCGGATACCCGGGTATACACGGGAGGAGAAGCAGACCATCGCCGCCACCCATCTGTTTCCCCGCCAGCTCAAGGAGAACGGCCTGGGCCGGCGTCATATCACCATCAGCCCCGGCGCCCTGGAAGCGGTGATTTCAGAGTACACCCTTGAGGCAGGGCTGCGGGAGCTTGAACGGCAGCTGGGAGCCATCTGCCGGAAGATTGCACGGAAAATTGCCGAGGGCATGAAGGGCAAATATGCCATTAAAAAGCAGAGCCTCACCGCCTTTCTCGGGCCGCCGAAATATGTTGACGAGCTTGACCAGGAGCAGAGTCAGGTGGGGCTTGTGACGGGTCTTGCCTGGACAGAGGTGGGCGGAGAGCCCCTGTATATCGAGGTGGCCCTGTGCCATGGCAAGGGTGAACTTTCCGTGACCGGCCAGATCGGGGATGTGATGCAGGAGTCTGCAAGGGCGGCCCTGACCTTTACCAAGGCCAATATGGAGCGGTTTGGTATAAAGAAAGAGGCCTTTGAGGAAAATGATATCCACATCCATGTGCCTGCCGGCGCCATACCCAAGGACGGCCCCTCAGCGGGCATTGCCATGGCAACGGCCCTGATCTCGGCGTTTACCGGAAGGGTGGTCCGCAATCAGGTGGCCATGACCGGTGAGATTTCCCTAAGGGGCCGGGTGCTTCCCATTGGCGGACTCAAGGAAAAGGCCCTGGGGGCCCTGCGGGTGGGAATAAAAAAGATCATCATTCCGGAAAAGAACCGCAAGGATCTTTTTGACATGCCCAGGAGTGTAAAGAAAAAGATTGAGTTTGTCTGTGTCAGGGAGCTTGATCAGGTGCTTGACATTGCCTTTGAACCGGACGAGAAGCCCGAACCCGGCAGGGCAGGGGACGGGGCGACCCCGACGCCATGAAGATCGTGGCCGTCAACACCGCAGAGACCAGTGTCAGCGTTGCCCTTGTGGCGGATACAGGCCTCGTGTGTGAGTCGTTTTTTGAAAGCCGGATTACCCATTCAAGGGTGCTCATGGAGATGATCCATGGGATGCTCACCACACGGGCCGGCGTGCCGGTGGCTGACGTCGACGGCTTTGTGGTGACACGGGGGCCCGGCAGTTTCACCGGACTTCGCATCGGCATCAGTGTTGTAAAGGGACTGGCCTATGCCGCATCCAAGGCGGTTGCCGGGATCTCAAGTCTTGACGCCCTTGCCTGGCAGGTGTCAACCTCGGAGAGGACGGTCTGTGCAATGATGGATGCCAAAAGGGGGGAGGTCTATGCGGCCTGCTACCGTTTCGCAGCAGGGCGGATGATCCACAAGACCGACGAGGTCTGCGTGGTCCCGGAACAGGCCGTTGCCCTGGCTGGCGAATCTGCCCTTTATGTGGGGTCTGGTGCCGCGGCATATCGCAAAGAGATCGACGCCCTTGACCGGGCGGGTGCCGCTTTTGCCCCGGGTTTTCTGAACCAGGTCAGGGCATCGGCATTGGCCCATGCCCTTCTCCAGGCGCCGGAGCTGCTTTCAACGGATCCGCTGTCTCTTTTGCCCGTATACATCCGTCGCTCGGATGCCGAGATAAACTACGACAACCACCCCGACCGCTTTTGTTGACAAGGGGGTCGCTCTCTGGTATTTAGTTGAACATGGAAAATAAAAAAGTTCAAAAATGGCCGGAAAAGGCTGATTTTCCCTTTGCAAGGCCCGGATTTGTCTACATCGTTTGTGGCGGCATTGTAACGGGTCTGCTTTTTTTAGCAGGATGGCGGGTGCCTGGTGTTGCAGCCCTGGCTCTGACGGCCTTTGTCTGCTGGTTTTTCAGGGATCCGGACCGATTGATTCCCGGGGAGGTGAATGCCCTGGTGTCACCGGCCGACGGCCGGGTGGTCAAGGCGGAAGCGGTCATGGAAAACGACTATGTTGATGGGCCCTGCACCATGGTGAGCATCTTCATGAACGTATTCAACGTTCATGTGAACCGGGTGCCCTTTACCGGGACGGTGGACCGCGCCGTCTATTTTCCGGGCAAGTTCTTTAACGCCTCCCTTGACAAGGCATCCAAGGACAACGAAAGAAACGCCCTTGTCATCCGGACAGATCAGGGACGATACTACGGGGTGGTTCAGATTGCAGGTCTTGTGGCCCGGCGGATCGTCTGTGATGTCAAACCGGGCGATACCCTTGTACGGGGTGACCGGTATGGCATGATCTGCTTTGGATCCCGGCTGGATCTCTATCTGCCCACGGACACCCGTATCTGTGTCAAGGTGGGTGAACGGGTCAGTGCCGGCGCTTCGACCATCGGCTTTCTGGCATAAAACGAAATTCTGCATGGAGGGGAAATTTTAAGAAAAATACACGGGCCTGTCCATGACAGGCACTGTTTAAGGATACCGCTGGCGAGCTAACAGCGTCGGATAATTAAAG
>CAXXTD010000003.1:0-27290 GCA_963675615.2 uncultured Desulfobacterium sp. | reverse complement strand
TGGTGGCATTGTCCTGGCTGAAACCATTGGTCCCTGAATACTCCAGATTCACCATGGCATGGTAATCTTCAGAAGCTTCAAACCGAAGCCGGTTATCTGTGGTCACCGAAGCCTTTATTTCACCGACCTGAGTGTTAAACTGGTCCACAAACGAATCCTGGGTCCAGTGCCAGCTTGAGGCAAGTTTTCCGGTGAATTTACCGTCTGCGTTGGCGGCAATAGAATTCCCAAGGGAATCGGTGGTAATGGTAAAAACGTCATTATCAAACAGGGTCCCATCGTAGAATTTCAGGGTCATGCCGTCGACCTTCACCTCCACCGGCGTCAAGGGGGTGACGGGTGGATCGGTGCTGGGAACCTCAAAACTGCCGGAAGCATCCCCATTTGTCCAGTGGATCACCAGGGGGTCTTCACCCTCGGCCGGCACCGTCCCGACCTTACCCCCGGTTTGGACAGAAAAATGATAGGTCGCATTTTTCCGATTGGCCGTGCCTTTGATGGTGAAATCCAGGGGGTCGGGGCTGCCCGATGCATCCATGTTCACGGTCAAGGTGTTGCCTGCCACCAGGGAACCTGGTGAAATATTAAAAGAAAGGGTGTCGGTCACAACATTGTTCAGGGTCTCGTTAATGACCACCTGACCTGAATCTTCGACTTCCACCAGCCCGTGCTCGCCAGTTGAAAAGCCCTCGATATCATATTTTTCCCATTTGATGATACCCCTGTCCGAGTAAAGGGTGGCGGTCGACGCATTTCTAAAACTGCTTCCGGCATCCAGGAGATCATTTTCTGGATCAGTGACACCCCTTCCTGTGCCGGTGCTTGTTCTTAATCTGGCATCAGAGGTGCCGGTTTCCGAAAAATCCGTGATTGTTATGGGATGGGTAAGGTCTTTGTTTTTTAAAATAGATACGGATTTCCCCGTCCTCAGCACCTGGTAATCTGAACCGGGCAGGGTGT
Organism: uncultured Desulfobacterium sp.; assembly: GCA_963675615.2. Lineage (GTDB taxonomy): Bacteria > Desulfobacterota > Desulfobacteria > Desulfobacterales > Desulfobacteraceae > Desulforapulum. The sequence continues at coordinate 26,330 of CAXXTD010000003.1, read as the reverse complement.
TGTTGATCTCACCGGCCAGGTATTTTGCCAGTTCAAGTTCTGTGATACCACCTGCGCCAACGGTAAATGTCTGGGGGGTTCCAAACTCGTCATTATAATTAACCACATCCCCTGGTGACGGGATATTAAGACTGACAGATTGTCCGTCAACATCAAAGGAGAGGGTCTCTCCGGCCGTAAAATTCTGAAACCCGTCCTCACCTCCAAGGGTCATGAGGGAACTGCCGATCTTAGCTGAAGCATCATGGAACAGCCCGCCGACCCCTGGAACAGAGGTTTTGATCGACATGCCGGGGTCCAGCAGAACGGTAACCGTCCCAGTGATTACAGCGGCCTTGTCAACTGCGCCTGCAGTGCTTTCATTGACTGTGGCTGAGGTGCCGTTTCCTGAAAAGACAATGGCATCTCCCGGTGTGGCATCGGCACCATAGGTTTCAATATCTCCAAGGCCGTTAAAAACAAGGCTGTTGTCACCGGCAGACGGGGTTGTCCCATCCAGGGCACTGATGGCAATTGTGGCATTGAGCCCCATGTCGTTGCCGGCATCTTTCAAGGTCAGGTCGGATCCGTCCGTGGTGCGTAAAATGATCGAGTTGGTTGAAGGATCGTTCGTAACACTAAAAGGCCGGCCGGCCAGGGCATCGTCCAAGGCGGTATAGAACGCCTGGGTAACTGCAGTCTGGTCCGTTGTATCGACTCCGTTAAGATCCACCGTAATTTGCGTGGATGTACCCGGTGTTCCACCCGAGTCAATCGTAAACTCGACCTCATCCCCCGGGTTGAAATCAGCTAAAGGCGTCCAGGCGCAAACCTGAATTGTCCTGGACTTCAAAATCCTGAATCCCCAGGGTTTTTCCAGAGAGGCTCGCAATTCCAAGACCGCTGGTGGAAAGATCCTGATCTGAATTCATGCTGTTGATGGCCTCTGTGGCAGACAACAGGGCCTCTTCAAACTGTTCATCAAGGTCTCCCAGTGCCGAATCCACAACAAAACGCTCCTGGTGAATCATTCCATCCACATAAAGGGAAAACATCACCTCATCCCCATCCTGGGCATTGGTAATCCCGGCAATGTTAAAACCTGCCCGGTTTTCAGAGGCATGGGCGGTCACCCCGGCAATCTTGTTGAGTTCCCCGGCAACTGCTGCTGCCGACCGTACTGCATCCCCCCCAACACCCTTGATTTCAATCTTTTGGGTACCGGTTGCACCGCCAGAAACGGTGAGGGTCTGATCTGCAATGGCATTGTCCAAAGCCGTTGTCGCATCGGCTGTACTTCCCAAAACCTGGCCCAATCCATCCCCGTCGGTCTCGGTCACCTGCCTGTCCCCCAGGGTGCCGCCATCCACCACGGTGAGCCTGTAACTCCCCTGAAAACCGCCCGGGACCATTCCCTGCCAGTCGGAGACAACGGCTTCAGAGATCCCCATATCCAGCGCAACGGTTCGATACTCGGCTGTTGACGTGGTCATGTCCTTGATCCACATCTTAAAATCATTGGCATAGTCGATCTTGTCGCCAAAATCGTAGCTTGAAAAAAGCCCGCTCTCGTCGGCCTGATATGCCCCGGTCACAACGCCGGTAAAATAATCCGTTCCCACTCCCTGGGAATGCTGGTAATTAACGGCCCAGATCATTTCATGGGCCAGGGAATCCAGGTCACTGCCGTACTTTGGAAGAATCTCATCCCGGATATCCAGCCATCCGGAAAGTTTACCGCCATCAATATCATTGGTGATATCCATCTGGTAGCCCGAGGAATCATTCCAGACGATCTGGTGTTCAGAAATGGAAAGCGCCTTGCTGTCCATACCATTTACAAGGGGCAAGCCCCGAGCCACGTTTACGATGATTCCGCCATTGGACTGTTCAAAGGTATCCACCTCAATCAAAGCGCCCAGTTCTGAAACCAGCTGATTTCGTTGATCCCTTAAATCATTGGCCGTGCGGTTAAGCTCGAGCACTGAAATCTGCTGGTTAAGGTCGGCAATTCGTTCGGTCAGGGAGTTGATTTGAGCCACGGCCGATGAAATCTCCTGGTTGATATCATTTCCGATCGTGGTAAGGTCTTGTTCCGCTGTCTGGATTCTGGCTGCAAAATTCTGACCGGTTTCATACACCACATTACGCTCCGCTGCCCCACTGGGATTGTCTGCAAGGCTGTGCCAGGAGTTCCAGAACTCGGTCAACATGGTGTTGATGCTCGTTTCAGAGGACTCATCAAAGATACTCTCTATAATTGCCATGTAGCCCTCTGCCTCCTCAAAGGCCGCCTGGGTTGATTTTTCATCGGTCAGTCGATTTTCAAGCATCTGGTCGACACTCTGACGGATCTGGTCGACATTGACCCCCGTGCCAAAAAGGAAACCTGAATACAGGGCCGGGGTACTGTTTTTCTGGGTGGCCTCCTGGAGGCTGTAGCCGGGGTTGTTGACATTGGCAATGTTATTACCCGTGACATTCAGGCCGTACTGCTGGGCCGCCAGTGCACCCTGGGCGATGTTCATTGTGGAAGTGATACCTGACATGGTTACCCCCCTTTGTTACACCGCTTTATTGATGAAACAGTTGGCCCTTGCGGGCGACATCTCCGACCTTTTTCCACCATAGCTGTCCGGCTTGGGTTGGGGCAGAAGAGTTGCCACAAGGTTGTTAATGATCTCCAGGCGTTCTTTCACATGATTCTGGTTCTCAGCGGCAAGTCTTGCCACATCGGCCTTATCCGTGTTGATAATATCCTTCAGGGCCATTAAACGCGCCTTTTGCCCATTGGCGACAGAGAATAAAGACATTAATTTTGTTAAGGAAAACGGTGTGTTGGCCATGGCATGGTCAATCCCCTGCTGGTCCATCAGGCTGAGGATACGGCTGCGGATCTTCCCAATGGTTTTACCGATCTCTTTTTTACGGGCCGACGTCTCCCATATGGCGGCGACGTCCATATCGACAATAGCCCTTCGTTCCTTTTCCAGAATCGCTGCCAGGTCGCCATAGGTCTCCTGCTTTTTGATCAGCAGCCGTTCAATTTCATCGGCAAAATTTTCCATTTCATCCCCCACACCTATTGTTTATCGGCATTTGCTGGAACTTTTAAAATGAATCGGGAAAATTATTTATGCCAGGGGGAATTTTTTTCCCGTTTCCCAGCCTTTATCCCCTTCATGCCTGAGAATGAGCAACATCCATGCCATCAAAACAGTTTCAGGCGGACGTGTTGTTCAGGGAGGCTTCAAGGGCTTCGGCAATCCCAACTCCCCGGCCTGAAGCGGCCAGCCGGTCAACGAGGGCCTGGTCGTACATGGATTCAAAAATCTCGACACCCTGGCTCTTGCCGAACAGGGCGTCCCCCGTCAATGTCTGGCGCATGGATTTCACCATGGCTGAGAAAAAAATGGCCTCAAACCCCTGGCAGGCCTCTTTGAGTTGTTTTTGATCCTTGCTCGTGGGACCATTTACCTTTGCCCTGTCGATTTCAGTCGTGTAAAGGCTGAGCTCCATTGAATGCATAGGGTCCATTAAGACACCTCCAGTAAGGGGGACAACGGAAACGCTTCGGGTTAGACTTTTCCATCAAACAGACAAAACATCCCCAGGTGATTTTTGTTAACTTATTTCATCTGCGCTCTTTAGATGATCTCAAGCTCGGCCTGGAGTGCGCCGGCCGCCTTGATGCTCTGGAGAATGGTGATCAAATCCCTTGGGGAGACCCCGATGGAGTTCAGACCCTTGACCAGCTCGCCAATGGTGGCGCCCCCCGGAAGCGGCATCACCTTGACCTCCTCCTCGTCCACGGCCACCTCGCTCTGGGCAGTAGTGACCGTCTCTCCCTGTGAAAGGGCTTCGGGCTGGGACACCTCGCTGGATTTTCTGATGGTCACGGTGAGGTTGCCATGGGCCACGGCCACCGTCGAAATGGTGACATTTTCACCGATCACAACGGTGCCGGTCTTTTCGTTGACAACCACTTTGGCCCGGGTGTCGGGCACAATGGACAGTGTCTCAATGTCTGCCAGAAATTCGGCCACCTTGTTCTCCTGCATGGTTTCTGGAATGTTGAGGCGAAGGGCGCTTGAATCAACGGCCTCGGCCACCCCATGGCCGATCGAAGCGTTGATGGTGTCGGCCACCCGCTTGACCGTTGTAAAATCAGGGTTGAACAGCGAGAGAATCAGTGTTTTTTTGCCGTCCAGAACAACGGGGATCTCCCGCTCAACACTTGCCCCGTTGGCGATTCTTGCCACCTGGAGATGGTTCTTCTGTGTGCCGCCCCCGGCGCCTCCCGCACTGACACCCCCAAGGGTTACAGGCCCCTGGGCAAGGGCGTAGACCTGCCCGTCAACCCCCTTGAGGGGGGTCAGAAGCAGGGTACCGCCAGCAAGGCTCTTGGCATCCCCGATGGACGAAGCAACAACGTCAATCTTATTTCCGATCCTTGCAAAGGCCGGAATATCGGCCGTCACAATGACGGCGGCAATGTTCTTGACATTCAGCTGGTTTTTGTCCACATGAATGCCCATGCGGTCCATCATGTTGGCAAGGGCCTGGGTGGTAAAATCGGCGCCGGATTTGTCCCCGGTGCCGTCCAGCCCCACAATGAGCCCATATCCCGTCAGCTGATTGCTGCGGATTCCCTTGATTGCGGCAAGGTCCTTGATCCTTGCCCCCTGGGCCGTCCTGGTCCCGTAAAACAGGACAAAGGTCAAAAAAAAGATTCCCAGGATCACAAAACACCGGGCATGATTCATCCTGTTTTTTTTCATCATTTAAGATTCCTTGTTCAATCTGCCGTTTTTACCATGCCTGGCACTGCTTATGCCGGCAATTCAAAAGGGCCAGATATTATCCATAATCCGGGTTCCCCAGCCCGGGTGCTGCTTGTCTGCAAGGGTACCCTTTCCGGAATACTCGATCCTTGAATCTGCCAGATAGGTGGATTTAACCCGGTTGTCGGCCATGATGTCTGCCGGCCTTAACACCCCGGATACCGTTATGTACTGGACCTCACCATTGACCTTCATGGCCCGCCGCCCAAACAGACTCAGATTGCCATTGGGCAGAATCTCGGTAATCCTTGCAGCGATGGATGCCGTGATGCTTCCACTGCGGTCGTTCTTGGCCTCACCCTTGAAATCGTTGGCATAATCGGCCCCCACAAGCTTGCCTGCCCCGGTGGCGCCAAACCCGCGCGTCACACCAAAGAGGTTCGAAATCCCCACATTGACGCCTGTCTGTCTTGAGGTCTCGGTGTTCACATCCATCTGGGATGAGGTGTTTTCAACAATGTCCACGATCACCGTGTCACCAACCATGGACGCCTTTGTATCCTCAAAAAACCTGGCCCTTGAATCCGAGGTCCACAGCGACCCTTCGCTGGGAGGAACCACTGCATACTCGGGCTCGAGCACCGGCTGATCTGAAATACCCTGGGGCAGTACAACTGCTGAACCGCTCCTGCCCGCGGTGCTGCCCATGCACCCGGTCAATACCAGGGACGTCAGGATAAAGGCTGCCATTATCTGTTTCATCCTTTTTCCTCCTAGAAAAAAACATCCACGGTTTTGGGTCCTGAAATTTGGCCCGAGACCACCCGGTTGGTGGTCAGATTGTTCACCTGAATCTGGTCGCCCAGGCGTCCCTCCTGGTCTGCCACCCCGGTTGCAACAATGCGCATATTTCCCTTTCTGACCACGAGAACAACGTTGTCTCCCCGGTTCACCAGGGGGGGATCTTCGAACATGTTCTCCCTCAAAAAACCGTTTGATGCCAGGTTCTGTTTCATCCGCATGCCAACGGGGACATCCATGCAGGTCAGATAGTTGTCAGGAATCGTTGATACATTGATCCGTTTCAGGCAGAGGTCTCTGGATTCAAGGATCTCACCCCTGGAAAGATTTCGGGTGGCGCACACCACCTTGTCGTAGAGGTCCACGTACCCGGTCATTGAGACCCGGCCGTGGGAAACACCGTCCACCAGAACATCCGCAGAAAGGCTGACCCGGCCCTTTATATCCCGGTTTCGCCGGGACCGGACCGACAGATCAATCTCTCCCAGGGGATAAAGACCAGTCCCCCGGACCTTGAACGCCCTGATTTCAAACGAATGACTGCCCGCCCTCTCTTTGATATAATCGTGGTAAACGGCGCTTAACCGGTCCAGGGAAACCTCCTGGCCGATCCGCTTGATAAACAAGGCATCTGGAAAACGGATCTCAGCCGTCGGGGGAAGCCAGGAGATGGACTTTAACTTTGAGGCAAGGCGCGTCCCCGATTCCCGCTTTACCGCCCCGATTGACGGAGAGAACCCCATGGAGAAATTTTCAAGGACCTCTTTCATCATGCCAGGGGCCGTAACCCGGGCAATATCCTTGAGCAGATACTCCCTGTCATTGACCCTGGCATCGGTGCTGATCTCGATCAATACCAGGTCGGATGCCGCCCCATACCCTCCATGTTGACCAGAAACGGCAAAAACGGCCATCAGGAAGCCCACAACCCTAATCCACAGTTTCATTACCGTTTAAGCCCGTTGGCCAGACCAAGCATGGTATCTGCCGTCTGGATGGATTTGGAGTTTGCCTCATAGGCACGCTGGCCCACGATCATGTTCACCATCTCTTCCACAACGCTCACATTGGACATCTCAAGGTAATTGTTGGCAACCGTTCCAAGGGGCTGCTCCCCGGGAATGCCCTCGGTGGCAGGTCCGGACCCCTCGGTGGGCCTGAACAGGTTTTCCCCCACGGCAAACAGCCCGGCAGGATTAACAAAAGAGGACAGATTCACCTGCTCGGTTGCAAGGATGGTATCATCGGCACCGGTGACGGTCAGGGTGCCGTTGTCCTGGAGGCTGATCAGGGTCGCCTCCACCGGAATGGCGATCTCCGGCTGGAGCCTGTCACCCGAGTTGGTGGTGATGAATCCCTCGCTGTCCAGGGTAAAGTTACCGGCCCGGGTGTACAACTCCTCGTCTCCGTGGAGGACCCTGAAGAATCCGTCCCCCTGGATCACAAAATCAAGCTCGTTGCCGGTCTGGCTGTAATCCCCCTGGGTGAAAATCTTCTGCACCCCGGAAGGTTTGACACCCATGCCCACCTGAATTCCAGTGGGGATCTGACCGCCGCCCGGGGTGGTAGCACCCGCCACCAGCATGGTCTGGTACATGAGATCCTGGAAATTGGCCCTGCTCTTCTTGAACCCTGCCGTGCTCGAGTTGGCAAGATTGTTGGCCACAACATCCGTCTGTATCTGCTGGGCGTTCATGCCCGTTGCCGAAGTCCATAGCGCTCTTATCATACCGCTGTCTCCTGTTTGTTTTGAACCGGGCCGGTTGATGTGAAACACCTGGCGGGGTATCTGGCGTTTCATCGTTCGATGTGACCGGTATCAATACCCCGTTCCGGCCGTGGTAGTTACTGAAGTTTACCCAGACTGTTTATGGCCTTGTCATCCACCTCGTCAAAGGTCATCATCATTTTCTGAAAGGTCTCGTACATCCTGTGGTGGTCGATCATGTTGACCATCTCCTCCACGGCCTTGACACTGGAAAGCTCAAGGGAGCCCTGGACAACGCCGACCCTGGCCGGGGGGACCTCATCCCCGGCGGCACCGGTAAAGACAAAATTGTTGGCCCCCTCTTTCTGGAGCAGATCAAGGGTGTCAAAGGTGACAATGTCCAGTTGATCGATAACGGCACCGTCTCCCCGGATCTCGCCTGCTCCATTGATTTCAACGGTTCCAGCGGCAATGGTAATGGGTCCGTTCCGGCCAAGGACAGCATCCCCGTTCTGGTCTACCAGCACATTGTCCGAGTTGAGTGAAAAGACCCCGTTCCGGGTGTATCTGACCCCCGAAGGGGTTTCGACCTTGAAAAATCCCTCGTCGGTCAGGGCAAGGTCAAGGGGGTTGCCCGTATGCTTCACCCCGGCCTGGGTAAGGTCGGTGTTAAGCGCCGCCTTGAAGGTTTTGTCAAAGCTGACAACATCCTTTTTAAATCCGGCCGTGTCCACATTGGCCAGATGGTTGGAAGTCACCTCAAGCTTTCTCTCCTGGCGGAGCCCGCCTTGAACCGGCCGTGTCATTTCAAGAATCATGAAGGTTTCCTTTTTTAATGTTTGACAATCTAAAGCAGCAATAAGGATGCCAGAGTTTTGATCAACCCGAGATCTGGATCTATCCGTCTGAAAACAAACGATATAAAAACAATACCCCGGATTTTTAAAAGGGGTCCCGAGGCTTTTTATGGAAAGAATGGGGGGTTCCTGACGGGGCCAGGACAGGTTTTTGACGCCAGGCGGAAAAAACTGCCTAGGGCCTAGGACGTTTTTTATTGATGGTATAGACAAAGGCCAGCAGCTCTGCCACAGCAACATAGGCCTCCTTGGGAATCTCCTGGCTGATATCAAGCCCTGCCAGCACCTCCACAAGATCGGGGTCTTTCTTTACGGGAACATCGTGCTGTTCAGCGATGTCAATGATCTTTTGTGCAATGATCCCCTCTCCCTTGGCCGTCACCCTGGGGGAGGATCCTGCTGCCGGGTCATATTTAAGTGCAGCTGCCTTTTTTTTCATTGTTTAAACCATAAGATCCAGGTTGGAGGTTTCCGGGTTCACAAATTTTTCGGCAATGGACGACGGGGAAATCATTTCAGGGGTTCCCCTGCGGCAGATCACTTCAAGCACCTTGAACCCCTGGGTCGTTAACCGCTGCTGCAGGGTCGGCACCATGGTTCGAACAAAGGAAACAACCGCTTCATCAGCCATCTGGAAAGCAGCTGTGATCTCTTGGTTCAAGATCGACAGATCCACCCGCAGAGCGCCCAGGTTGGTCATGTCAAGAAACACAGAGACCCTGACCAGACGATGATTTTCGTAACGGGTCTTGTCTTTTTTTGACCCAAGATCAAAAAAAAGCTGACCAAAGGTAAAGCCCCCTGGGTTAAAGATGGAAAAGGGAATCAACAGGCGGGCCATGTCCGAGGACTGGGTATTGAGCATCTGGACTTTTTCCAGGGTGTCGATGAATTTTCCGACCGGTTCGAGCATCTCCTCGTTTCCAGTCTCACCAGGGGAAAGCATTGAAAGCCCCTTGTCCCGCAAAAGGGCGCTCTTTTCCAGAACACGGACAACAAACCCGGGATCCGGAGTTTCAGATTTAAGGGAAAAGGAGATAAGCAGTTCCCTCAACTCTGCAAGCTCAGGGTTTAGCCGGGAATCACCCGAACCGGGCGAAACCAGTGCGGTAAGGTGAGAAAACGGGCTCTTGCCGGTCAGCGAGCCAAGGGCGGCAGACAGGCGGCCTGGAACCAACCTTGGAGATCTGACCGCTTCAGGCAGGGGGTTAACGACCTCAAAGCGCCCTTCGCCCGTCACCTTCAGCCCCAGGGTCTGGCCGGGCGTCAGAACAATTGAAGTTTCAGCCATCAAGTGCTTGCCTGCCACCATGAGTTCCGCCCGGGTGGGAGAAAGCACCTTAAGGACCGTGGCATCAACAATGCGGCCATCAGCCGGGCCGGGCAGGACAGGTTTTCCGCCGATCTTGAGCTGCCTGAACAGCTCGGGAGAAAAAATCTGCACCCCGGCGTTCACTGTCCCTCCATTGCCATAAACTTCTTTTTAAGGCTGATGACCAGCTGCACCTCGCCCTTGGGCATGGAAAGGTGGGAGGCAATGGCATCGGCATCAAGGCCCTTTTCATAGAGCTCGACAACACGCTTCTGCTCGTCAAATACATCCCTATCCGGATCATCTTTTGCCACGGGGACAGGGGCTGCCCGGGCAAGCAGGGATTCGGCCCGGGAAAGCAGCAGGTTGATGCTGATGATGCGTGAATCCAGGGAGTCGTTCAGCCCCTGTATGAGATTTTTTTTATCCCGGATCTGACCGTCAAAGCTTACGGCAGCGGCATCGGCCTCTTTGACAAGGGGCTCGAGCATGTCAATAATCCGGGACGCCGTCCGTCCGGCCGCCTGTGCCTCTTTGTCCTTTTTTTCCAGCCAATGGTTTTCCCGGTTTTTTTTCTCCCTGGCCTGTTTTTTGAGCCGCCCCAGAAGCGCCATGAACAGTCCAACCAGCACAAGGTCAACGAACAGCTGAACCCCGGACCAGAATTTAAGTGAAAAGAGTATGGTCATGCAATGGTATCCAGCAGGTTCCCGGTCCGGTCCGGTGCCTGCCGCCCCTTTGATTGTTTGCCGCCCCGGGACCGGTCTGCCGGTCTTTTGTCTTTTTTCTCTTTTTTCCTGTCCGGCGCCACTCCCCGGGGACTGTTGGATTCAGACACGGTGGTTCGCTCCAGGATATCCTTTGCCGCCTGCTGGGCCGCAAGCTGTTCCGGATCCGGCCGGTTGGGCCGAACGTGCTGGGTCGCCTCGTGCAACGCCCCGGACTGTTGAACAACAACATTGTGACCTGGTATGGTCGTCATGGCTCTCCCCCCTATCCAGTGCTGAACGCCTTAAACTGAACCTGTTCCACATATCTGCCCGGCAGTGAACGGTTTAACGCCTCTTTGATGCCGGCCAGAAGTTCCGACTCCGTGATCTTATCAATCTTTCCCGACCCAAAGACCCGACCCATGGCCTCAAGAATAATATCCCGGTACAGGGGCAGGTGGCTGTTGATCTCGGCCGCAGCCCTGGCATCCGAATAATCAATGGAAACACCGGCCGTAATATAGACGAACCCGGCCTCGTCCGACGGCACCAGCACAACAAAATTCTCCAGGACCATATTCCCCGGGCCGGGTGGCGCTTGATCCATCTGGGGCAGATCAACCTGAACCGTAATAACCTCAGACGCGGCAGTTTCCGGACTGCCAGCCACCTGGCCGGGCCCCTGAACGGGCTCTTTTTCTCTAAAAAACGTGAAATAGGCCACGGGCAGGGCCGCCACGACCAGAACGGCCAACAGGCAGGCGGCCATGCACTTTTTGGATCGATACCATTTGGGTTCTGTCAGGGATTTGTCCGGGGGGGGTTCAACGGTCTGTTCGGCTGGTACTTTTGCCTCTTCCAGGACCACCTGGTGATCTTCCTCAACGGGCAGTGCACCCTCCAGAGCAATATCCACCTCGTCGTCCGGGGAGATATCAAGGGCACCAATGACATCCTCATCTTCCTCTTCAGAACTTCGCAGAAGCTCATCAATGTCGTCCTGGGAAATGAGATCGTTCTCATCGGAATCGCCTTCAGGCAGGTCATCCCTGAGAAGGTCATCAATGTCGGCCTGGTCAATGGTGTCATCCCCGGACAGCGGTGCAGGCGCCTGGTCAGGTTCAGTCTCAAGTTCAAGGAACGGCGCCATTCCCAGATCGGGTTCAGGCTCAGACGCCAGACCGCTTCCAGGCAACTGTTCCGGCCCGGACCCGGATTCTTCCGGTTCAGATCCGGGGTCGATTTCCATTTTTCCGGCCACAAGCCTGTCGATCGTCTCCTGGGTAATCAGGTTCTCCTCAATGGACAGCGCCTGGGATTCATCAATGACGCTCTCCCCTTCCAGAGCCTTTTCCTGGACTGTGCCAGGGTCTGCATCCTCCGAATTTCCGGTCGAAATCGGACGGCCGTCTGGCCGGGAACCATCGCCGGCCCCGTCGGCCGGGGCAGCTTTCATGAGCCGGTCAATATCCTCCTGGGAAACCAGTTCCAGGTCATCCTCATCCGGATCCGGCAATTCCTCGTCCCCGGGAGAATCAAAATCTGCAGATGGCGTATTGAGAAGAGAGTCGATGTCGTCCTGGGAAAGCGCGCCCAATTCATCTTCTGACCCATCTCCCTGGTCGTCCCCAAGGGATTTTGCCCCGTCAAACACCGAAGCGTTCAGCAGGTTATCAATATCATCCTGGGAAATCAGGAGATCATCATCATTGCCGGATTCAACCATTCAAGCCCCCTCAACAGAAGCGTTACGTCCAAAATAGTCCTTGATTCTGGCCTTGAGCTTGATCAGGACGGCCGTATGTATCTGGCAGATCCTTGACTCCGTGAGCGTCAGCACCTCACCGATTTCCTTGAGGGTGAGTTCTTCATAGTAGTAAAGCGATACCACCAGCTGCTCTTTTTCGGTCAGGGTTGCAACGGCCCTGGCAAGCACCCCTTTGAGTTCCTCCCTGTCAAGCAGATCGGCAGGGGTGTACTCGCCCTTGAGACCTGCTTGAAATCGTGTCATGGACGAGGTATCATTATCCCTTGTTCTGATAAAGGCGTCAAGGCTCAGAATGGCGGCCCCATGGATGTCCGTGAGCATATCGTAATAGGATTCAAGGGGCATCCCCAGGACCTGCGCCACCTCATGGTCCGATGACGGCCCCCCTTTTTTGTCCTCCACGGTCTTGACCGCCCTTGAAACGTCCTGAATCTTTTTTCTCATGGATCTGGAATAGGTGTCCATGCTTCTGAGTTCGTCCAGGATGGCGCCTTTTATCCTGTACTGGGCATAGGTTTTAAGACTGACATGTTTGCCCGGATCGAACTTGTCCACCGCATCGATAAGGCCCAGGGAACCGGCACTGACCAGTTCGTCAAACATCACGCTAGATGGAAGCCTGCGGGCAAAACGCGAGGCAATCTGTCGAACCAGAAAGGCGTACGCCACAATCATCGCCTCCCGGTCGCCCTCTCCCTGGGCTCTCATTTCCCCATAGGGTTTTACCATTGGTCAATTGCCCCTGTCAGATGATGTTCACCCGTTGACGGTAGCCCATGGCTCACCTGGACGGGTCAAGGTCAAGAATCCGCCGCATGAAAAATTTGATATTCCCATCGGATCCAGGTCTCAGTCTTGATTGCGCCATTTTTTCAGCCAGCACCCCAATGCTCATTGCCGAAGGAGACTGGGGCGCATGTTCCACAACCGTGCTTCGTTTGAGCACGGCCTTTTGAAGGTTCACATCCATGGGAATATATCCAAAATATTCAAGCACAACATTACCCAGGAACTTATCAATGGCACCGCTGAGGGAGGCGTAAACCGATTTAGCCTCCCGTTCAGATACTACCATGTTTACCACCAGTTTAAAATACCGGATACCATGATCCCTTGACAGCACCTTCATCAACGCATAGGCATCGGTAATGGAGGTCGGCTCCCGGGTTGCAATGACCAGGTTCTCGTCTGAAGCCGCATTAAAGTAAAGCACATTTGACGAAATCCCGGCCCCCGTGTCCACAAGGACAAAATCGGCCATATCCGCCAGGACCTCGAATTCAGACAACAGGTTGAGCTTTTCACCATCTGAAAGCTGGGTCAGGTTGGCAAACCCGCTGCCGCCGGGGATTATCTTCACGCCATGGTCGGTTGTCACCATCACCTGTTTGAGTTTTTTCTCCCCGCTCAGGATGTGGCCGATATTGTAGCGTGGTCTCAGGTTGAAAAGAATGTCAATGTTCGCAAGTCCCACATCGGCGTCCACCACCACCACCCGCTTTCCCAGTTTTGTCAGGGCAAGAGCAAGGCTTCCCACACAATGGCTTTTGCCGACCCCCCCCTTGCCGCTGGTCACGGCAACGACCCTTGGCATCAACCGCCCTCCCGGGAATTCCCCTGTCTTTCGGCCCCGTGACAGGGTGTTTGATTCCACAATTGTTCTCAGCCCGCTTGCCTGATCCACCAGATACCTCCTTTTATCCCTGTTCCCGGCCCAGCATGATTCCCAGAAGGTCCTGGGGGGTCGGAACGATCAAATCCTCAGGGACGCGTTGCCCATTAGTCACAAAAGAGATGGGCAGTCTCAAATCTCCCACCTGATCCATTATTTTTCCGCACTGCCGTGTTTCGTCAATCTTTGTAAAAACGTAGGATTCAGGATGCAACGCAGAAAAGGCCCTGGCCGATTCCCGCATATCAAAGAATCCGGTTGTCATGCTTAAAACAAGGTGAACCGAAACCTTAAAGCCACCGTCGAGCACATGGGCCACCTCCCCCATCCTCGGGGTATCCGACGGACTGTGGCCCGCCGTATCAATGAGCACAACATCCATCTGTTCCATCCGCTCCAGGGCCTTGACCAGGTCACCCCGGGTATAGGCGGGAACACACATCACACCCATGATGGTCCCATAGGATTTCAACTGTTCAAATGCCCCCATGCGATAGCTGTCAATGGAGATGAGGCCCACCTTTTTTTTCCCTTTGAACTTGAGCCGGGCCGCAAGCTTTGCAATGGTGGTGGTCTTACCCACACCGGTGGGCCCCACAAAGGCTGCGGCATGGCGTCTGCCCGAGTTCCCCTGGGTTTCGGTAAAGGGATCCACGGTTTTGACCTGTCGCAAACATTCCTTGAGCACATACCGCTTGAGCAGGGCACTGTTTCCATCTGACTTGCCGTAAATCCCGTCCATGACCTCACAGCCGCTTTTCACCAGCATCCTTGCCTTTTTTTCCGAGACCCCGGCCCTCAGCAAAGCGGCAAACAGCCCTGCCGATTCTGAATGATCCGCCATGAGCGAATCAAGGCCATTGCCGATCCCCACAAGGGAAATAAGATCCTTGATCGCGGCAAGTTCCTGCCTCAGGGGAGCAAACCCCTCCTCCAGGTCATGAATCTCATCTGTTTTCCGCGGCTCAGCCTTGGGGGCCGCTTCAATTTCAAACATCTGACCGGCATAGGGATCACGGGGGCTCTTTGGCACCCTGCGGGTGGAGAGAATCATTGCGTCCGGCCCCAGCGCTTCCTTGACCGATGCCATGGCCTCCTGAACCGTTCGGGCTCTGAAATTTTTTACTCTCATTGAAGCCTGACCTTTCCGCCTGCCTGCAGGTTGATGTCATCCACGATCTCTGCATGGGAAACCACAAACACCGACGGCAGGGCATGTTCAATCAACTTCCGGAAATGGCGCCTCACCCCCGGAGAACACATGATAACAGGCTGTACGTCTGAAGCAAGCTGTTTTTCAACCGCGGCGGATGCAGAGGCGATAATCTTCTCAGCAGCCTTCGGGTCCAGGGCAAGATAGGCGCCGTGTTCCGTGTGCTTGATGTTCTTGCCCAGAAGATCTTCAACCTCCCGGTCCAGGGTAATCACCTGCAGGGTTTTATTTTCCCCGTAAAACGAGGCAAGCATGCCCTTTGCAATTTTCTGACGCACATATTCCGTCAGCAGATCCGGATCCTTGCCCATGGGCGCATAGTCGGCAAGGGTTTCAACAATGGTCAACAGGTTCCGGATGGAAATCCTCTCGCGCAGCAGGTTCTGGAGCACCTTTTGAACAACGCCGATGGAGAGCAGACCGGGCACCAGTTCCTCAACGGCCTTGGGGCTTGTCTTGGCAAGGTTGTCCAGCAGGTGCTGCACCTCTTGACGGCCCAGAAGGTCATGGGCGTTGTTTCTGATGATCTCGGTGAGATGGGTGGCGATCACCGTTGAGTTGTCCACCACCGTGTATCCGGCAAACTTGGCCTCATCCTCTTTGTTCTGGGGAATCCACAATGCCGGCAGGTGAAAGGCGGGTTCAGTGGTGGGAATTCCCTCCATGGGCTGGGCCGTGCCGCCCGGATCCATGGCAAGCAGATGGTTAACCATGAGTTCAGTTCCCGCAGACTCCACCCCCTTGATCATCACCCGGTACTGGGCCGGGTTGAGCTTGAGGTTGTCCCGGATGTGAATGGGCGGAATAATGATACCCAGCTCGCTTGCAAACTGGCGGCGGATGGCCCGGATTCTGCCCAGCAGGGTCCCATCCTGCTGCTTGTCCACCAGGGGGATAAGCCCATAGCCGACCTCAAGTTCAATGGTGTCCATGGTCAAAAGGTGGTCCACCTCTTCAGGGGCCCCGGTCTCTTCCGCCGCTTCAGGTGCAGCGCCGGTTTCGGCCGCTTCCCCGGCAGTTCCATGCCTGCCCACAAAATACCAGCAGCCGCCGCCAAGCAGAAGGGCCAGGGTCATGAAGGGAAAGGCCGGAAGACCGGGAACAAGCCCAAAGCAGAACACAATCACCGACCCCACGTAAACGGGTGTTGTTGAAGAGAGAAGATGGGTGGCAAACTCTTTGCCCATGCGGTTTTCAGAACCGGATCGCGACACGAGAAGCCCAGCGGCCGTGGAGATAAGCAGGGCTGGGATCTGGGAGACAAGACCGTCCCCCACGGTCAAAAGGGTATAATTTGCAAGGGCATCGGCCATGGGCATGCCCTGCTGAACCACACCAATGATAAACCCGCCGGCGATGTTGATCATGGTAATAATGATGCCGGCAATGGCATCTCCCCGGACAAACTTGCTGGCACCGTCCATGGCCCCGTGGAACTCTGACTCCTTTGCAACGCCCCGGCGCCGTTCTCCGGCCTCGATCTCGTCGATCATGCCGGCGTTTAAATCCGCATCAATGGCCATCTGTTTGCCCGGCATGGCATCCAGGGTGAAACGGGCAGCCACCTCTGCAATTCTGCCGGCGCCCTTTGTGATGACCATGAAGTTGATCAGGACCAGGATAATAAAGATGATCATTCCCACCACATAGTTGCCGCCCACCACAAAGTTGCCAAAGCTCATGATGATGGATCCAGCGGCCAGGGGGCCTTCACTGCCGTGGAGCAGGATCAGTCTTGTGGAGGCAACGTTCAGGGAGAGCCTGAAAAGGGTCAGCACCAGAAGCATGGACGGAAAGATGAAAAAATCAAGGGGTGCCCGGGTGTACATGGTGGTGATCAGCACAATAACGGCAAAGGTGATGCTCAGGGCCAGGAAGAAATCAAGGAAAATCGGTGGAATGGGCAGGATCATGGCCATGAGAATACCGATCAGGGCAATGATCATTGCAATGTCAGAGCTTTCCCGTTTTAAACCGGCCAGAACGCCCGTTGCTTCAGCTGCCATTCAATTTTCTCCTGTGAAATCCATTTCAATCAACACGGGCGGCCGTTATTTGACATCCCTGTCAAGGGATTGACGCGCCCCCCGTGGTTGGGTTAAAGGGTTCTGCCCTTGAGTCTGTAGACCTGGGCAAGCAGTTCTGCCACGGCCTGGAACAACTCCGTGGGGACCTCCTGCCCTACCTCGACAACTTTATACAAATTCCGGGCCAACGCTTTATTTTCAATCAAAGGGACATTGGATTCTTCGGCAACCCTTCGGATGTTGGCAGCAACGGCCCCTGCTCCCTTGGCCACGACCGTTGGCGCATTCATGGTCATACCGTCATACTGGATGGCAATGGCAAGCCGGGTCGGATTGGTCACCACCACATCGGCCTTGGGCACGTCGCTCATCATTCTCTTTCTGGCCGCGTCGGCCTGGAGCTGGCGGATTCTTGCCTTGACCTGGGGATCTCCCTCGGTCTGCTTATGTTCGTCCTTGACCTCCTGTTTGGTCATCTTCTGGTCTTCCATGAATTTCCAGCGCTGGAAGGCAAAATCCATCACCGCCAGAACCACCATCACAAGCAGCACCTTGATGAAAATTTCAAGGGCAATCTTGAGGATGTAGAGAAGAATGGCTGCCACGCCATGGTCATAGAGACGGACGATGTTTTCCACCTCGGACTTGACCACCATGTAGGTGACCGCCGAAATGATGACAATCTTGAGAATGCTCTTTAAAAATTCCATAAGCGCCCGGGATGAAAACTTCTGGGCAAATCCCTTGATGGGGTCAATGCGGGAGAGCTTGGGCGCAATGGCCTTCCACGAGATGACAAATCCCACCTGGAAAAGGTTGGAAGCAAGGGCTGCAACAAAAACCGCCAGGAGTAGCGGGGCAAGCATGATGAACAGCCGCTGGGTGCATACAAACAAAAGATGCACCACCTCCACATCATTCAACAGCGGAATACCGCTAAAGGCAAGACCGTCGTGGAGAACCAGGAGCAGCCGCTGGTAAATAAAAAAGGCAAAGGCATAAAGGGCAAGCACCCCGGCCATGAGAACCACCACCGACGGGACTTCGATACTTTTGGCAACCTGCCCCTCTTCCCTTGCCTTTTCAAGCTTCCGGGAACTTGCACCTTCGGTTTTCTCTCCGCCGCCTTCTGGATCTTCGGCCATGGCTATCCCCCACCCATCCAGAAAAGAAGCTTTAAGAAAAGGGGTCTGAACTCGCCTAAATAGGTCCGGGTGACGATGGTGATAATCTCAAGACTCAAACCAAACAGCACCAGTCCCACAACAATCTTCAGGGGAAAGGCAACGATCATGACATTCATCTGGGGGGAGAACTTTGACGTAAGGCCGAATGCCACGCTGGTAAACAAAAGGGCCGCAATCACAGGTGCGCCGATCTTGACGGCAAGGACGAACATCTGGGTGCCCAGAAACAGCACCTTGTCCACCATGATCCGCTGAAACACAAAAGTACCGGGCTGGACCAGGTCAAAACTGTCCACCAGGGAAAGCAGCATGATGTGGTGACCGTTCATGGTCAAAAAGACCAGAAGGGCCACCCAGTATGCAAGCTGCTCCATGAGTGACACATTGGCCCCGGACTGGGGATCCACCACATTGATCATGGAAAATCCCATCTGGAATCCGATCACCTCGCCAGCCAGCTGGAACGAACCGAAAAACAACCGTACACAAAGCCCCAGGGTCAGGCCGATCATGGCCTCTGAAACTAGGAGAACACCTGTTCCCAAGGCGGTTTCCGGCATAAGATCCGGATCCGCCGGCACAACGGAATAAAGCAGCATTGAAATCACCATGGCAAGACCGGCCTTGACCATGGTGGGAAACATGGTGGTTCCAAAAATGGGAAGCATGAAAAGAACAATACTGACCCTTGCAAGTACAAGAAGAAAGAGTTTAAACCCCTGGGGATCTATGAAATTGATTATCTCCATGGGGGCCGGTTACCGGATATACATGGGAATATTCTCAATAACCCGCCGGGTAAAAACGGTCATTTCATCCAGCATCCACGGTGCAAAGAACAGAAGTCCCAGAAATACGGCAATAATTTTAGGTACAAAGGTGAGGGTCATCTCCTGGATGGAAGTGACTGCCTGGAAGACGCTGATGATAAGCCCTGCGGCAAGCCCCAGTCCCAGCATGGGCATGGAAAGGTAGATGGTCAGAAGAATGGCCTGCTTGGCAAAGTCAATGACAAATTCAGGTGTCATGGTCACACTCCAAAACTTTTCAAGAGTGAACCGGTCAAAAGATGCCACCCGTCCACAAGCACAAACAGCATGAGCTTGAAGGGAAGGGAGATCATAACCGGCGGCAGCATCATCATTCCCATGGCCAGCAGCACCGAGGCGACCACCATGTCGATGACAAGAAAGGGAACATAAATGACAAATCCGATGATAAAGGCCGTCTTGAGTTCACTGATCACATAGGCCGGAATTAAAAGCAGCAGGGAAACGTCCTCCCGGGTATCAGGCTTTGCCACCCCGGCGCCCTTGACAAAAAGGGCAATGTCAGCCTCCCGGGTATTGACCAGCAGAAATTTGCGAATGGGTACCTGGGCTGCGTCAAAGGCCTCCTGGTAGTCGATCTGTCGTTCCAGGTAGGGGTTGAGGGCGTTCTGGTAAACCTCAAGGGCAACGGGCTTGATGATGAAAAACGTCAGAAACAGTGCAAGCCCGACAACCACCTGGTTTGGCGGGCTTGACTGGGTGCCGATGGCCTGGCGCAGAAAATGGAACACCACAATGATCCGTGTGAACGGTGTCATGAGAATCAAGATGGCCGGAGCAAGGGCAAGAATGGTTAAAAGCGCTATGATTTCAAGCACAACAGCCACATCCTCGGGCCCCTGGGCCTGTCCAATTCCGAAATTAAACGAAGGGATGGGAAAGGTGGCACCCTGGGCCATGGAAGGAAGTACCAGCCCGAAAAAGAGGCCGGCAAGCAGAAAAACGGCCATTGTCCGGCCATGGCACCTAGGTGTCATGGTTCTCTCCTCTTGAAGTGGCGCCGGCCACGCGCTGGTTCAGCAGTTCTGAAAAACCAGGTTCTTCCTCCGGTGTCTGATCTGTGGCTTTACCCAGGTCGGCAAGGGTGGAGATGGTCTGGGGCGTCACCCCGAGCAGAACTTTCCGGCCAAGCACCTCAACCAGCACCAGCTTCTCCCTGGGTGCCAGGTGATGGGCGGCAATGACCTGGATCTCTTTTTTTCCCGTTCTGGAACGGCTCAGGGGTGAAAACCGCTTCACCCCATAGAGGACCAGCACGAGCAGGGCGATCACAAGGGCAAGCATGGCGCCGCTGCGCAGGAAGGCCCCCCACAGTTCCGGCGAGGCCCCCATCACTCGGTAAGACTCTTGACCCGGTCCATGGGCGTGATGATGTCGGTGAGCCGGACCCCAAATTTTTCATTGACAACAACCACCTCACCCCGGGCAATCAGCTTTCGGTTGATGTAAACCTCCAGGGGTTCGCCGGCAAGTTTGTTGAGCTCAACAATGGATCCCTGGCCCAGCTGGAGCAGGTCGTTGACCAGCATCCGCGCCCTGCCCAGCTCCACCGAAAGATCCAGGGGGATATCCAGGATAAAATCAAGCTCCCGGCCCTCATGCTGCCCGTCATGGTCAACGGCGTCGTCTGGCCCATGCTGGCTGCTGTTTGCTTCACTGTTGTTTTCTGCCATGGCGTTACTCTCTATTGTTTAGGGTCCTGCGTTATATCGGTTTTATGATTATTTTATAGTCAATTTTTCTTCCACCCGAAATGCCTGGAATCCCCGCTGCACACCGGCATACCCCCGGACCTTGGGAAGGCCGTCTACAAAACCTGTGAGCATATCCTTTGCATCGTTGTCCAGCTGAATCACATCCCCAGGCTGGAGATAGATCAGCCGTTCTCCTGAAATCTCAGTGGTCCCCAGCTGAACCCTGAGCTGGATCGTTGATTCCAGAATGATCTCCTGGAGCCGTTTTCTCCATGCAACGTCGATCTCCTCGGTTTCAGCCTGGAACCCGGAGGCAAGTTTTGCCCGCAACGGCTCGATCATGGAATAGGGCAGACAGAGCACAAGGTTGCCTGCCGCCTGTTCAAGCTCAATCTCAAACCGGGTTACGATCACAAGATCCGTGGGCAACACAATGGCGGCAAACTGTGGATTCATCTCCGACCGGATCAGGGAAGTTTTAACCGGCTCAATGGGAAGCCATGCCTTTTCAATATCCTTGAGGCAGGCCACAACTACTTTCCTGATCATCACCTCTTCAATGGCCGTAAATTCCCTTCCCTCAACCCTTGCCTTGCCCAGGCCCTCACCACCGAAAAAAGTGTCGATCAGGTTGTAGACCAGCTGGCTTTCGAGCACCACAAGACCGTGCCCCCTCAGGGGCTCCATGCGAAAAACGTGGAGGCTTGTGGGAACGGGAAGACTGCGTACAAACTCTGTGAACTTCAAGGTATCCAGTGGATTGGCCGTCACATCAACATTTGTCTGGAGAAGGGATGACATGCTGGCCCGGATCTCCCTTGACAACCGCTCGTTGATAACGTCAAAGGTGGGCATCCTGGCCCTGACCACCTTGTCCTGGCTTCTGAAATCATAGGTGGAGAGCCCTTCGGGCTCTTGAATTTCAACCTCTGTTTCGGTCTCAACTTCGCCCGAATCAAGCCCTGCCAGCAGGCTGTCAACTTCGTCCTGGGAGAGAATATCACTCATGGTCTCATCACTGCATCATCAGGTTGATAAAAAAAAGATCTCTGATCCTTGCCCCGTCCAGACGCTGTGCCCCGGCCTGACGCTGTCCGGCCAGATTCTGGTTGATCCTTTTTATCAATTTCAATTTCAAGGCAAGTTTGCCTTCAGGGGATCTCAGGTCAGCCCAGTTTGTCTCACTGATTGTGGTTTCAATGATCGTTCGAATGGAGGCCATGCCGGCCTCTACCTCAGATCGCATGCCGGGCTGAACCAACTCAAGGGAAACCGCCAGCGTGACCGTCGGCATATGTCCACCGGGCTTGAGGGGGATGCGCTCAAAGGGCTCAACCGCAACAACATCCTTGAACGGAGGTTCAGCAGCAGTTTTCGCTAGGACTTCCTCCCCGGGAAGGGGTGAATCCACTTTCTCCGGGTCCGCCCCCCCCAGAGAAATGAACCAGACCGCCCCACCGGCTGCCATCACCAGCAACAGCAGTACCGCAAAAATCACCCGGCGCTTTGGCGTGAACCGTTTCATCCCCTGTTCCCCGTTACAGATATTGAGCAATTGTCGTGTCAGGCAGCACCAAACGCCTGGGTTCCAGCAACACCAGATGAAAGGATATCACACCCCGACATTTATTGACCAGTTTTTTTATGGGATCAAAGAGAGATTTAACGTCCCTCCCCCAAAAGCGTCATCGCTTCATCTGAATGACAGTATCCATCATGCCGTCAACTGTTGTAATGGTCTTGGAGTTTGCCTGGAACCCCCGCTGGGTAGAAATCATCTTCACAAACTCCTCGGAAATGTCAACGTTGGACATCTCAAGGGAGTTCGGGGAAAGGGTACCGAGCCCGTTCTCACCGGGTTTGTTGGTGATGGCCGATCCGCTCTCCCGAGTTTCGGAAAAAAGATTACCACCCGAATTGACAAGACCGTTGTTGTTGAGAAATTTGGCAAGACCGACCCTGAACAGCGGGATCAGCTGTCCATTGGAATAAATGCCGGTCATGATACCGTCCGAGGCCACGTCAACCCCCTGGAGATCGCCTGACGAATACCCGTCTGAATCCTGGAATATTGTATTGGAAGACCTTGCATACTGGGTCGAGGAAAGGCTGTTGTTGATGAAGTTGGTTCCGTCATACATTGTGCCGATATCCAGTTCAATGGTGGCCTCGGTAGAGCCAAACTCACCCCCGAGAAAATCGGTATTAAATGCAAAATAGCCGGTATCCTCGATCTCATCCACGGATTGTTCGCGCCAGGCAGTGGAACCCAGGATATCAAAGGTGATTTCACTTCTATCGTCAATGGGATCGGCAGCTATCCCGGATTTCAGAGAATCGTCAAACCTGAAAACGATATCATCCTTGTCATTGTCATTTCCGGAGCCGTCAAGATCGATGACAACCTTGTCCTTGTCACCCTTGAGGGTGGCACTGGCATATGCAGCGGGAGGGACATCAGGGTCAACATCAAAAGAAAAAGTATCATTGGCTGCAACGGTTGCTGTGGCAATTGTAAGATCAGCAATGGCATCACCGTCAAAGTCAATTTCTACATCTGTTATGCCATCCGTAATTATTGCATTAGGATATTCAGGCGGAGCAGTGGGAACAATAGCAAAATCAACTGTGCCGTCGGCCGTGCCGTCGGTTGCCAACGGCGTGTCAAACGAGTAGGTGGCCTCAGCCCCACTTGGCAGTGTAAATGTAACTGAGAACTCATCACCTGACACGATCGTTGCTGTACCCGTACCCGTATTGGTCCAGACTCCGGCTGCATACGATAGCTGGTATGTTTCCGCATCCATGCCTACGCCTGGACCGGCCGTATCAATGACGAGGGCAGGCGTATCTATAATACCACCACCAAGGGTTAAAGATGTAAAATCAGCCTCTTGCAATGGATAGTTCCAGTTCCAGTCAGTACCATTATACTCAAGTTCAATCGAAGAGGATATGGTCATTTTAGATGAATCATTATAGGTTATATCATCGGTCCAATCTCCATTCCCGGTAAAATCGGTAACACCACCAACAACCGTGACGTCTGAAACCAATGTTCCCACTGTCTCGGCTAGGGCTGGATTACTCCAACTCCAGATTTCCGTGGTTGGATTCCATACGATTTTAACGCCTGAAACGTTATCGGTCATGGTCTCAGGGGCGTTTATCTCAAGTGTGGTATTATCATTGGCCGTATCACCAAAATAGGTGGTCCCTTCAATGCCCTGGACATGGAGACCCGAGGGATCATTGATATCAAATCCAAAGGAATCGGTTGCAACGGCCGGCTGATCCAGTTTAATCCTCAAATCGGGTTCAGTAGTAACGGTATTGTCAAGAATAATGGAGAGGTTCTGGCTGTCATTGTATAAAATTTCGGCATTGGGATAAGATGCAGGCATCCCTCCTGTTGCAAAATCCCATTGATTTCCGTTAAACTCAAACTCAAACCCATAACCATCCAGGATCATATTTTCAGTGTTGTCTATTTCGAAATTAATGGCATTTTCATTGTTGATCCCATTTGCCTGAACGTTTCCAATACGACCGGTGAACTCTTCCATGGTAAATTTCAGAACATCACCACTGCTCTGGCTGAAGGAAATGGTTCCCCTGGCAAGGAGCCCCTTGCTGTCCGTGGATTGGACAAGGTTCCTGTTGTCTTCGCTGGGATCACAGGTGACCACATACTCCCAGTCTGTCCCTGTTTTTTTATCATAAAAGACAGTGATATCATGGGTACTGCCCAGGGCATCATACACCTTGACCACGGACTGGTATTCATAGTTAGAGGAATCCATATAGGTTGTTTTACTCGAATCCCAGTTGTTGGAGAGCACCACAGTCTGACTCTCGGCATCGGAATCCAGGTTAGTGATCATGGAAACCTTTGAACTTTCTTTCGGTGAAGAGGTGAAGGCGTTGAGTACAATGTCATTGATGGCACCGATATCCTCCCCTGTATCCTCATCAAGGGCCCACCCCTGAACCAGGTAGCCTTCAGGATTGACCAGCTGTCCACTCTGGTCAAAATGGAAATTTCCGGCCCGGGTATAAAAATTATTCTCACTGTTGGACTGACGAACCACAAAAAATCCGTCTCCGCCAATGGAGAGATCTGTGGAATTGCCCGTTGATTCAAAGGATCCGGTATCAAAGTTCTGATCAACAGCACCGATGGACATCCCCCTTCCCACCTGGGCCGTACCTGACTGGGTGGCCACACTCTGGCTCAGGGTATCGGCAAAGGTGGACCGGCCCTTTTTAAACCCCACGGTGTTGACGTTGGAAATATTATTTCCCACCACCTGCATGGCATTGCCCATATTGGTCAGACCACTGGTACCTGTAAAAAGCGAACTTGATAAAGACATAATATTTCCCCTTATTTTTTAAGAAGGTTTTGAGAAATGAGTTGCAGGGAAGAAAAGAGGACACTCCTCACAACTCAATCACTTAAATCTCTTGAACATTTGTAATAGTAATGATTGTTGACAAAAAACCACTATCTCCCAGCACCAGATATTGGGTTCCGTTGATCACCCTTATTTCCGACACCTCTCCAGACAAAGAACTATCCAAGGCACCGGAATCTGAAGTGACGGCATAGGCGTAGATCCCTTTTTCCACAGTGTTTCCGCTACTGTCCGTACCGTCCCAGATCACCTGGTTCGCTTCTCCCTGCTTGACATCGTCGGAAGCAAGTTTAATCGACTTGACCTCCTGGCCGGATGCGTCAAAAAATCTCACCGTCACATTTGTCTTTTCAGGTACCTCAAATGCCACTTTGGCTGCCTCAGCCGAGGATCCATCATAGTCAATCAAAGGCATTGCGGTGGAAATTTTTCTGCCAAGGTAATCCACGGCAGATCCCTGGGAACGTTCAGTTTCAACACTGTTACCCACCTGGATCAAAGATTCAAGATCCACGAGTACGCCCTGGACCTTGAGGTAGGCCTTACCCTCATTGTAAACAACACTGTCCACCGTGCCTGTAACGGAGGTGGGGACATTTACAAATCCGGATCCGGTGTTGGCCATGACTGTGTACTTATAGGAGCCGTCATCCACCAAGGCACCCGAATTATCCCGTCCATCCCAGGTAAAATCATAACTTCCAGCGGTTTTCTGCCCGGGATAGAGGATGCGGACCTCTTTCCCCGCTTCATCATAGATAGAGACCATTACATCTGAAGTTTCCTCGATATTGTAGAATCCGCCAAAGGGTGTTCCGTCAACCACCTCAATGGAATCCACATTGCCCGTCACCACCTTACCCACATAATCAATGATATTGGATTCACTCCCCCCTCCCATATTGGTCTGAAGGGTTTCCATGGTATCATTCAGACTCATGAGCTGCTCAAGTTGGGAAAACTGGGCAAGCTGAGCTGAGAAATCAGACCCTTCCATGGGGTTCAAAGGATCCTGATTTTTCAACTGGGCCACCAGCATGGTCAAAAAGGCGTCCCTGCCAAGGACATCTTCTTCCTTTTCGGTCTCTTTGGCCGTGTAGGCACTGCTCAATGCATCCAGTGAACTGTTTCCCGTTGCGTTTACTGCCATCCCTTGCCTCCTTGTCCCGACCCTGCTTGATCACGCCACAAAATGAAGTGAACGGGCATCACCCGCAAAGCCCCTGGTATCAATTTCTGAATCATTACCGACCGCTTGGCCCCCATGGCCACTGTTTCTGCCGCGCCTGGAACCTGATCCTTTGGATTGGTGCCTGGCATCAGCCATGGACTGGCTGAAATCACTTCCCATCTCAACGTCAAAGCTGCCA
>CAXXTD010000002.1:0-895248 GCA_963675615.2 uncultured Desulfobacterium sp. | reverse complement strand
GGTGACGATGCATACACTGGTTTGAATTTTCCCTGTGAATCCAGGTTTAACAACGCCACGGCATGGGCTGCCACATCTCCTGCAACCCGGGCACAGCGTTCGCTTCGCTCTTTGGAACCCGAAGCCAGGCCAGATGCTTTGCACCAGTTGGTAACGGACACATGGCAGAGGGTCGATCTGGCCACGCTCGTTGCCAGGATTTTATCGCTTTTGTATTTTTCCACTGGAAATTGATGTGTGTTGGCATATTCATTGGATTGAACGCTGGGAAAACTGGCATTTTCATACCAGCCCATGAGTTCATTGATAATCGGATCGTAGTTTTTGGTTACCAGGGTGATGGCTGCGGCTGCGCCGTTTAATGCCCCGCACAGGGTGGCCCAGCCCGCGACGCCGCCTGAGCCGAAACTCATCATATTGGGAGGCTCGATGGGAATGGAATCGTAGGGAAAGCCGATTTTTTCGCGCAATTGCCAGAGAACCCGTAAAAGGCACCGGCGCTGCATTCATTCTTGTAATACCCCAGATACCCCAGTTTCCTTGCCTCTTCAACATCCAGTTCTTGGTATGGATAGGGCAGGGTAGCCAGGGGATTTTCCTTGGCAATACCGGGAACAGCCGTTGCGCCCCCGATTCCCAGGGCCAGCCCGGTTGCCAGCAACCCGGACTGCTTGAAGAAATTTCTTCTGGACACGGATGGTTCATTGTCTTTGTGCATGGTTTTAAGTTCCTCCTCGTTAAATTCAAGTGGCTCAGGTCCTTGAAGTTAATACAGGTCTTCAACCTGATACCCAATCAATCAACAGTCTGTTACCGGCATGAGCAAACCCCATGCCATGGTGCTGTTTTTCTTAACAACCTGTTATTAAAGGGTATTAATGGCTGATATCTGGAAATACTGTAGCCTTGGGTTTACACCTGTGCATACCCGGGGAGTCGGTGATGACGGGAGTGCTTGCTATTTGCCGGGGGATTCTTTATTTTGACACCGGGAAACATAAATGGAGAAAACAAAATGCCGTCAAAAAAGCTGAACCTGAGATTTAAATTCATCACAGGCCTTGTTTTGTTTGCCCTTGCCCTGGGGTTTTGCATCACCATCATTATCTATTTCCATTTTAATTCCATCATGAAGTCCGAAATCAGCCAGAGAGCAAGGATGCTTCTGGCCATGTCCACGGGGATCCAGGATTATGTGCGAACCGATTTGAGGCCGGCCATGTTTGACACCCTTCCCACGGGCCGGTTTGTTTTAAAAGCCATGTCATCCTCCTATATCTCAAGGCAGGTGATGAACCGGATCAGTGACCAGGACGGATCCAGGTATTATTACAGACGTGTCTCCACTCGGCCCAGAAACCAGGAATCTGCAGCCACCCCCTTTGAAACAGGCCTTATCCGGATGTTTGACAGGAATAAAAACTTAAACACCTGGGAGGACGACACCCAGGTCGGCGACCGGCAATACCATCTGGTTGCCCAGCCCGTTACCTTTACGGCGTCGTGCATGCAGTGCCATGGCGATCCAGGAGAGGCCCCCATTGAACTGATCAATATCTATGGGCGCACCAATGGCTTTCACCATCGGGTGGGGGAGGTGGGTGCCGTGGTGGTGGCAGGCTTTCCCGTGGATATGATCAAACGGCCGGTTATGGATGTCACCCTGAACTACCTGGGCCTTTATCTCCTGGGTATCATGCTGTTTGCAGGGCTCATCAGCCTGTTCTTTGATCACCTGGTCATGAAAAATCTCCATGAACTGACCCGTATTTTTAAAACACGGTTTGCAGGCGACCAGGAGCAGGGCATCATCGAACGACTTGGCCGGAAAGATGAGATTGAAGGACTGATCGAAGGGGTTGACGAACTTGCCGTCTGTCTGTCCAAAGCCCGGAATGAATTGGAAAATTATGCCCTGAACCTTGAAAAGAGGGTGGCGGAAAGGACCCTGAAACTCCATGCCGAGGCTGACAAGCACCTGCTGGATGTCCATCTGTTTGTTCGCCTGCTGTCGGGTTTCAGCAGTTCACAAAACGCTGTGCAGCTCATTTCAGATGTGCTCGAAAGTGTGGGACAGCGGTTTGATGCCCAGCAGGTTGTCTACCACTGCATTGTTGCCTCGGAAAACAGTTATGCCTGGAAAGAAGATATGACCATCACCCGGCTTGAAAAAAGAATTCAGGATCTTTTATGGAAGGATGAGGTGTTGTTTGAGCAACATAACTTGTATATTCCGGTAAAATCACCCGAAACCCACTGGGGTATTTTTTCTATCTCATGGGCATCGCCGCCCCATGCCCGGGATTTTGACCCGGTCATTCTCCTGGCCCTGGGACATCAGATGGCCATTCTTATCGAAAATATCCAGGCGTTTTCAAACATGCGATTTCAAAAGGATATGCTTCAATCCATTTTTGAAGGCATTCAAGACCCGCTGCTGCTGATTGACGGTGACTGCCATATCATCGTTGCCAACAAAGCAAGCCGGCAGATTGTGGCCCGTGGCAACCGGAAGCATCAGGCAGAAGAATTAAAGAAATTTCTCTGCCCGGGATCTTTTACCTGTGGAAAATGCGATCTCCTTGACCTGGTAACCCAAAACGAGATGCCTGTGGGCAGGGAAATTAAAACACCGGACAACCGGTATTTTGCCGTTGACCTGTATCCATTGCCCCGCCAGGAACAGCTCGATTTGAGCATTGTTGTCTATGCCAGGGATATCACCCTGGAAAGGCAGATGGTTGAAAAAATGCAGCAGACCGAACGATTGAGCGCCATCGGAAAAATGGCGGCCGGGATCGCCCATGAGATCAACAACCCCCTGGGCGTTATTCAATGCTATACGGATCTTGTAAAAGATACGGTTGTCGACCCGGGTACCCGGGATGATATTGACGTCATCTCAAAACATACCCGCACGGTTCAAACGGTGATCCAGAATCTTTTAAACCTTTCCAGGCCCAAAAAGGTGATTTCCGGCAGATGCAGTATCAACGCTGTGGTGATCAATACCCTTGAGCTGTTCAAGGCCCAGGGTGCCTCGAAAAATATTGCCGTCTCTTCGAGCCTGGAAGACGATCTGCCTGACATTAAATGCGATGCAGCCATCCTTGAACAGATTTTGACAAATCTCTGGCTGAACGCCTTTGATGCCCTGAATGACCAGGACGGAAAAATCCATCTGTCCACCCGGTTATCATCCCCGGACCAGGTCGTTCTCTGCATCCAGGACAATGGTCAGGGAATCCCCCAGGAGATGATCACACAGATATTTGATCCGTTCTATACGACAAAGGAAGTGGGCAAGGGAACAGGGCTCGGGCTTTCCGTGGTTTATGGATTCATAAATGAGCTGGGTGGAGAGATTGATGTGAAAAGTGATGACACCACGCGATTTTACATCTCATTTCCCATTGCCGGGCAATAGAGGGGGAGGGATCAGATGAAGGCATTTTCCATACTGGTGGTTGATGATGATAGTGATTTCCTGCGAGGAATCATTCGGCACCTTGAAAAAAAGTTTAAAGGGATAACTATCACTGGAGCACCTTCGGGAGATGATGCCCTGGCCGTTCTTCGCACAAATGAGGTGGGAGTGATGCTGTCAGATCTTCGGATGCCTGGAATTTCAGGTCATGACCTGCTGCTCCAGGGCCTTGCCTTAAATCCGCACCTCTGTGTCATTATGATCACCGGGTACGGCACCATTGAAAACGCCGTCACGGCCCTGAAAAAGGGGGCCTGGGATTTTATCACCAAGCCTGTGGAAAGGGAGGCGCTCTACCATACCGTTGAAAAGGCGATCAAGCATTATGCCCTGTCCAGGGAGAACAAACGCCTCCAGCGTATCATCCGGACATTGAGTTCGGATCCGGCAGGGCTTTGGCAAAGTCAGGCCATGAAGCAGCTCCACGAGAAAATCACGGCCATTGCCGTGACCGACTATACCGTGCTTGTCACTGGGGAATCGGGAAGCGGCAAAGAGTATATTGCAAAAAAGATCCACAAACTGTCCAAAAGAAAAGAGACTGCCTGCCACACCCTGAACTGTCCTGCCATTCCCGAACAGCTTCTTGAAAGTGAATTGTTCGGCCATGTAAAAGGGTCCTTCACAGGGGCGGAAAGAAGTCGTGAGGGATTTTTCATGGCGGCGGACAAGGGTACCCTGATCCTGGATGAAATCGGGGATATCAGCCCTTTGATCCAGGCAAAACTTCTGAAATTTCTCCAGGACAAGGAGGTCAAACCCGTGGGCAGCAGCACCAAGAGGATCGCTGATGTGCGGATCATTGCCCTGACAAACCAGGACCTTGAACAGAAAATCCGTGACGGCAGTTTCCGCAAAGACCTTTATTACCGGCTGAATGTCCTTTCGGTAAAGGTGCCACCCCTGGGGGAGAGAAAACAAGACATCCCGTTGCTGGTCAGGGAATTTATCTTGAAAACCTGCCAGGAAATGGAAATTGATGTCATGAAAATTGATCCCATGGCCCTGGGGGTCATCTCCAGGCGCTCCTGGCCGGGAAACGTGAGGGAGCTCTTAAATTACATCCGACGGCTGGTCGTCTTTTCCAATGGCCGTACCATTGATCTTGCGCTGATCAACCTGGTGGAAGGCGGTTTTGATACACCCTCTTCCCTGCCCGGGAGCCACACCCTTTACAAGGAAGCCAAAAAGGAAACCCTGGATCTCTTTTCAAGAAACTACCTTACCCATCTTTTTGAGAAAACCCGGGGCAATATTGCCAAAACATCAAGAATCAGCGGCCTAGAACGGGCCTCCATCCAGAAAATCATCAACCGCCTGAATATTGATATCTCTCAATTCAGGCGATGATGTGTCTCTATCGATCATTGGGGAAAACCATGGAAAATAAGAATCCCATACAGTGGAGAGATCAAGTTGTCAGGCCTGAAACGGTTATTAAAAAGATAAGCCCGGGCATGGCCATTTTCATCGGAACCGGTGTGGCAGAACCGCTGACCCTGTTCAAACACCTGAAAGCGTCTGAAAAATCAAATATCCTGGATCTGGAGGTCTTTCAGCTGGTCAGTCTCGGCAATGCCATATCCATGCAGGAAAAGCATTCTTCACGGTATCGCCTTAAAACGTTTTTTTCAGGATGGGATGCCGATGAAGCCATTACCAAAGGGTTGGCCGATTTTATCCCCAGCCGCTACTTTCAGATTCCCGAACTTTTCAGGACCCGGCAGATTCATATTGATACGGTTTTTGTCCAGATCACGCCGCCCAATGACGCCGGTTTCTGCAGCCTGGGGGTCTGTGTGGATGTCGCCCGTCTGGCAATGCAGCAGGCATCACTGGTGGTTGGCGAAGTGAACAAATGGATGCCGCGGACGTTTGGCGACACCTTTGTCCATATTTCTGAATTTGACCTGCTGGTTGAAGCCCAGGAACCGCCCATCTATTTTAACCGATGGCCGTTTGACCCGGTGTACCGTAAAATTGCCGAGAATGTGAGTTCACGCATTGAAGACAAGAGCTGCATCGGTTTTTCCATCGGCCCGCTTTACGAAGCTCTGGCCACCCATCTGATCCACAAACAGGACCTCGGCATTCATACCCCCTTTTTCTTTGACTGCCTGATGGACCTGGTCAAAAGCGGTGCTGTCACCAATCAGTATAAACAAAAATGCCGGGGCAAATCATTGACCTCCTATGCCATTGGAACCCCGGCTCTCATGGCGTGGCTTGACAATAATCCCATGGTTGAGTTTCAATCCATCGATCAGGTGTTCAACCCGTTTCAGATCAGTAAAAATCCAAAGTTTACGGCTGTATTGTCGGCCCGCAAGGTTGACTTGTATGGCCGGATTGCCCTTCATACGGGCAGGGGCAATGTTGGAACCGGACCGGGTGAGGTGATTGATTTTTTCAACGGCGCCCTTCTTTCCGAAGGCGGGTCTGCCATCTTTGCCCTGCCAAGCCGTAACCGCAGGAATGAATCAAATATCATGGCCTCGATTCTTCAGTATCCCAATCAATTCAGCCAGTGGGAGTCTGTCTCCATGATCGTAACAGAATACGGTATCGCCGGCATCAGCGGCCGGACCGTGCGTGAACGGGCCCAGGCATTGATTGATATTGCCCATCCGGACGACCGGTTGCAGCTGGTTGAAGCGGCCAGAGAAAAAAGAATCATCTACCCGGATCAGATCTTTATCAATCAGGTAGTTCATTTGTATCCGTCTGAAATCAAGACAAAACACACCTTTCAAAATGGTCTGGAAGTCTGCTTCCGGGCCATCAAGCCGTCGGACGAGGAAACCATGCGGCGGTTGTTTTACCGTTTTTCCGATGAATCGGTTTATTACCGCTACTTTAGCTGCATCCGCGCCATGACACATGTGAAAATGCAGGAATACGTGAATATCGATTATGGAAAATGCCTGTCCATTGTCGCAGAAACCAGGAATGGACAGCTGATTGCCGAAGCCCGGTTTGCAGGTCTTGAAGCCGAGGAAACCCATCCTGAAATTGCCATTGTTGTGGATGAAAATTACCAGAACCTGGGCCTTGCCACCTTTATGCTCACCATGCTCATGAGACTGGGTAAGAAAAGAAATCTCAAGGGGTTCAAGGGCGTTATCTTGTCAAGCAACCAGAAAATACTCAAGGTGATTGAAAAGATTGACTGGCAGGTCCGTGTAAAACTCGACAGGGACAACTACAGCGTGACCATTGATTTTTAAAACCATTGCCGGGGCCTGTTTGCGTCTTTGGCAGGAAAGAGTGCTCCATTTCCAGGGAACAGCCGAAATTTAAGCTCTTTTTTTGAACACCAGGCTTTGATGAAAAAAGGTATATCCTGCCTTGTATCACAACCTGTCCGGGACCCATGGGATTGCAGGCTGAAATCGGTTTTCGGCCTTGAAAAATGCCCCTTGACAGCCGCCCATGGATCAAAGAAAGGGCAAAGAATCTGGAATTTCTCAACCTGTTGATTTATGAATGCCGTTTTGATATGACAGGTGGGGGGCTTATTATGCCTGGATGAACCGGCTCCGCCGAATTGAACCAAGTGAACCTTTGATGATATTGATATTGATTTTGAACTGTGTCCATGGAAGAGGTTAAACCCGTTGAATTTGATAAACAAGTATGTTCACCTGATAGGCATTGTGCTTTTGCTAGCCGGTTCGGCCGTTTTTTTATCCTCAAGCGTTGGCATCAGCAACATTCCCCCTGATTCAGAACAGCACAACACCCAGACAAATAGGGTTGACGACAGTTTATCAGCGCCTGGATATTCAGGGTCTGGCATGGAAGGGCTCCCGGCCGATGCCAGTGGGGGTGGCGCCGGGGGGGAGGATGAAGCCATTCAACCGGGTTCACTGTCTGTTACGCCCGATATCCAGGGAGAAATCGGCAGGAACAACACCGTGTATGGCAAACTCGTTTCCTGTGGATTGTCCCCCACTCAGGTTTTAAATCTGACCCAGGCCTTTAAGAAAACCTTTGATTTCAGATCGGCCGGGCCTGATGACAGGTTCCAGGTCTATTTTGCCAAAAACAATCAGCTTGAAAAATTTATATACACGCCCGACCCGTTGCGTGAATTTATTGCAACGCGAAACGAAACCGGTGGTTTTACAGTTTCCCGGCAGGATGTGATTCCAGAAAAAAGAGTTGAAGCAATGGATGTCACCCTTGATTCATCCCTTTGCCAGGCCATTTTAAACAGCGGGGAAAATCAGTGCCTGGTCGATCAATTTGTCAAGATTTTTTCCTGGGACATTGATTTTTATCTTTTCCCAAGAAGGGGTGACCGGATAACGATTCTCTATGAGAAATACGTTATAGACGACACCTTTATCAAATATGGCAAAATTCTGGCTGCAAAATATGCCGGGCAGAACGGCACATTCTCCTGTTTTTACTTTGATGGCGGATACTATGATGCGCAGGGGGACCCATTGAGAAAAATGTTTCTGCGCATACCGGTTGAATTCGGTGTCAAAACTTCAGGCTATTCCATTAAACGGTTTCACCCGGTACACAAGAAGTACAAACCCCATACCGGCATTGATTATGGTGCCCGGACCGGAACCCCTATCTTTGCCACAGCCCGGGGTAAGGTGACCTTTTCCGGGTGGAAAACCGGATATGGCAAGGTTGTGATTCTAAAACATCCCAACGGGTATCAGACCTATTATGCCCATTGCAGCAAACTGATTGTAAAAAAAGGTCAGTTTGTGGATCAGGGGCAGACCATTGCAAGGGTGGGGATGACCGGTGTGGCCACAGGCCCCCATGTCCATTATGAGGTGCGTATCAAGGGTAGACCCGTTGATCCGATGACCGTAAAGAATTTCAAGGGAAAATCCCTTTCGCCCAAGAAGCTTGAACAGTTCCGGGCAACGGTGGAATCACGGCTTCTGCTGGTGGAGGAAAAAAATCGGCAGGGCAGAGACAAAAATCTGCTGGTGCGTGTTGACGCCCCCGAGTAATGGTTCAATACCCGTTCCGGCCGGCATCATCCTGACCCTGCCAATAAGGTGTACTTGAAAGATTTAACCCACATTGAACATCTGAACCGGGTGGCCCGGCGGTACGACCTTGAGCTGTGCCGTGTTTATGGGGATGGGCAGATTCCTGGCAGTCCGGAACGCAGCCTGAACCGAACCGTGGTGGAAGACAGGGCAGGGCAGTCATACATTTTAGAAGAGCTCGACCCGGATAAATTCGAAAAAAAGCTGCGCATTGGGGAACACCAGCACGCCTTGAGGGAGCTTGGGGTTTCCCATGTCCATCCCTCCCTGAGAAACCGTGACGGCGGTGTGTTGACCGAGCTTGATGCACGGTTTTTCCAGATCACCCCATTTATTGCAGGCGTAACACTGCCCCGGCCCGGTTATGTCATGGACGCCTGGCGGGGCGAGGCCCTGGCGGATTTTCTGATTTCGCTCTACGGAAAAACCAGCGCGACCCAGGTGATCCAACACAGGGGACCGGCCGGTCCTGGGTTTTCAATCGCCGGGTATGTCCAAAGGATATTAAGGGACATTGATCAGAAAAATCCCGGGATTTCCAGCCGGGTCCGGCCCGTGGCCGCATGCCTGTCCGACCGGTTCATGGCGGTTCATGACAGGGTGCCCCGGGTGTTCTGCCACGGGGATTTTCATGTGTTGAATGTGATCTGGGGTGTTTCAGCCATTGCCGGTGTAATCGACTGGGAGTTTTGCGGTTTTCGCCCGGATGTGTATGATGTGGCCAACATGATCGGCTGTATCGGGGTCGAGGATCCCAATGCCCTGGGCGGCCCCCTGGTGTCCCGTTTTCTGGAAAAACTCACCCAAAGCGGCCTGATATCCAGGCTGGGCTGGGAGAACCTGGCGGAATTCATCATTGCCCTGCGGTTTGCCTGGCTTGCTGAATGGCTCCGGAACACTGACCTGGAGATGATTGAGCTTGAGCTGGATTACATGACGCTTCTTGCCGACAACCGGGCGACCCTGTTCCGGTAAGTTGCCCCGGTCCGGTCCGGCAGCCAGGTCCCTATTCGCTTCCTTGCGGGATTGGGCCCAGTTTCGGCGGCACGGGGTTCAATGGTTCCAGGCTTGCGATCAACCGGCCCACATGGAAATACCCCGGAACAAGGGCCCTGTGCTGAACCAGCGGCGGCAGTGCCTTGCCGGCAAGTCTGCCTGCCCGTTCCAGATTGCCTGCCTCAAGATGGACGTATGCGCCTGCGGCCCGGATCAATGCCTGCAGCAATTGT
Source organism: uncultured Desulfobacterium sp. (assembly GCA_963675615.2). Lineage (GTDB taxonomy): Bacteria > Desulfobacterota > Desulfobacteria > Desulfobacterales > Desulfobacteraceae > Desulforapulum. Next base: position 885,505 of record CAXXTD010000002.1, on the reverse strand, counting down.
TTTTCCACCCCCCTGGATTGAAGCCATTTTGATTCGATCCATTCGTGGACTTCAAAGAACAGCTCCTGATTCCAAAGCAAAATAGCAATGGCATGGGTGTCCTGGACGGTAATGCCTGGGGACAACAGGATCCGGGCCATGACTGCCTGGTAGCGCGTGATACGGTCTTCGATGTACCGGGACAGGATCGGTTCACCATGATCCTGCAGCAACTGCTGTGCTGAAGCCTGCAGCCGGCTGATCTCTTTTTGATGAATTGAGTCCATGAGGCTTTTTGACAATGCATTGCGGACCTGCCGGCAGGGGCGGCTTTCAAACGGGTCAAACTGGGTTGTTTTGTGTTGGTCAGGTCGGGACACCATGGCGCCTTCCATAAAAATAATTGGATAATAAACTGCGCTACACCATACCCCGGCAGTGCCCGGGAATCAAACCCTAATCCCGGACAGGCCTGAATTAAAGGGTGAAATTATACTCTTTCCTTGAACTTGTACCGTGAAAACGGTAAGTAGGGAGGCAAATCCTGATAATCGGTCAGGATCCTTTAACGATAAAAAATGGAGACAAACCCATGATGGATAGCGGTGGAGCACCTAAATTGAATTTTGAGGTCGATAAAAAAAACCTTTACCGGGAAATATCTGTGACCGATTTTAAAATTGCCAGTATCCGGCAATTGATCCCGGTAACGGTTGACGGTGAAGATGATCCCAGCCGGGAAAGCATCTTTATCGGCAGCACCCAGCTGGGCACCCCCCAGGGGCCCATTCCCATGCAGGCGAAATTAGAGGCGGCCACCCTGGAAGAGGCAATGGACCTGTTTCCCCAGGCCATGGAGGTGGAAACCCAGAAGATGATTGAAAATTTTAAACGCATGGAAGCCCAGCAGAAAAAAGAAAAATCCAATATCATTGTGCCGGGAAGGAATTAGCCGGCCCTTTTTACCGGGATCAGTTCAGGCCAGGCGTGAACTGATCCCCTTTATCCGCCTTTGAAATCAGGTTGGGACCGAAGATAAATAAAATCTGCAGTCCTTCATGCCTCCGGGAACGTCTTGAATACCAGACAGGAAATTGAACAGAGGGATCTGCGCCTCATAGAAAAGTTCAGAACCATTGTTAAAAGCAAAAAATCGGCACCTGTAAAAAAACCGGCCCGACAGACGGGCAGGTTCAGGTTGCCCCTTGTTTGTGCCGGGGTAGTGTTGATCGTGGCGGGTGCCATTGTCTTCAGAAAGCAGCCGGTCGTCCCTGTGCCAGACACCCCGGGCCCGCCCGCCATTGCTTTAGAAGCGCCGGCCGTTGCCCGTGAAAAAAGGCAGGCGTCTGCCGCCAAGGTGGTCATTCCCGTTCCAATGGCCAAAGAGACCCTGTCCCAAAGGACGGTGCCCCAACCCATTGAAGGGCCCTTAAATCCTGTTGCCGCACCTGTATTAAATTCAGGGCGTTCAGCAGAAACATTGGCATCCTTGCCCCCAGCGCCGGCAAAACAAAGCCCCGTCCGCCAGGACGTTCAAGTTTCAGAAATTGTCTCGTGCACCAGTGTTAACCAGAGACAATATGTCGATGCCAAAACGATTTTTTCCCTTGAACAGGATGCAGCACCGGTGGTGTGGATGACCGTGCTGTCTGACAATCCGCCGTTGGTCCTGACCCATGTCTACTATGTCAACGGGCGAAGGTATTGTGAGATACCCCTTGAAATAAGGTATCCCCGCATGCGCACCTGGAGCCATGTAACCCTGGATCCCCAGCACCATACTGGCCAGTGGCGGGTTGAAGTGATGACCGGAAAAGGTGAAAAACTGGCCCAGGTGGAATTTACAATCATAGAATAGGGACGGGCGTCAAACCCCTTCAAAGGCCAGGCCTTCGTTTGCTGCAGCGTTTTTGTTCAATACCAGTGTAAGTCCTTCATCCTCCTGAAAGACGGCCAGGGGATCCAATTTTACATAGCTTGAAAGAGCTCCGGGGACCGTACAGAAAAAAAATTCACCCTCCTGGAGCCTGGGGTGCATTGATTCAAGCAGTGTTTCAAGTTTTGTGATACCTGCCATGGTCAAAGGTTCCTTATTCATTCAACTCAAAATCGCAATCGGCACTTCCCGTCTGCCAGGTGCCCTGGAATAAATCCTCCAGGGCAGGAAGGAAAATGCCCACCAGGGTCTGGTGGACCCATTGATAATAGGTGTCAGAGTCCGGGTCCAGGTGCAGGAGCCAGGCCGCACTTTCAGGCGTTCCCAGGTAGTAGAACAGCAGGGCATTAAAACTGTCCGAAAACCGGCAGAGATCCCCGTGGGGGGCCTTGAATTTAAGGGATTGGACCAGTTGTTTGCGCACCGATTCAACCGTATCAAGGAACCGGATTCTGCCCGGGACGGTTTCCACGGTTTCGGCGGACAGGTTCAGCAGAAAAATCCTGAAGGTCCAAGGGTTGTTCCGTGAGAATTCAATGAGACGGCTGACATACCGGGAAAAGCCCTGGGTCCGATTCATGGTGCGCACCTCAAGGATGGCCTGTTCCGATGCCCGGCAAAGTTCGGCGCAGATGCTTTGGGCCACGGCATCAAACAGCTCAGCCTTGGTGGAAAAATAATACCGGATCAGCGCATGGGGCACGCCCCCCTGGTTTGCAATCATCCGGATTGAGGCAGCGGTATATGACTTCTGGGCAAAAACCTGGATGGCGGCATCGAGAATGGCCTGTCGGGTCTGGTTTGAATCTTTTTTTTTCATTTCTTACTTTTTCTCCAGTTTTGGAACCTTCAATCTAACACAGGGTGCCTGGGGCTTCAACTTTTTTATACGATCGTACAAAATTTCAGTTGACACGGCTCTTTTTCCATGGGAAGTTTTGTACGATCGTACAAAAGAACCTAGGAGATAAATATGGACGACACGATTTACACCCGGCTGCGCGAATACATCGACAGTATGCCGGCAGGGTATCCGGCAAAGCCATCCGGGGCAGATTTCCCAAACCCGCACAGGAAGTGCATGCAGCCTTTTACGCGGTCATTGACGGGACTGCCTGTAACGGATGCAAAAAAAGTACACAAAAATGCCAGATTGATGCCATCCTTGCCACGGATCTTCCGGCCCAGAAGAAAATCTATGTCCACCAGGTGGACAGAGACTGTTGCATTGGATGCGGGCTTTGCGTGGGGAGCTGCCCTGAGCACGCGATTTCCATGATGGAAAATCAAGTGCTTCCGGATGTGCCCGATAATGCCATGGAGATGAGTGTCCGCATGGCAAAGGAACGCATGGCCCTTGCTGCTGCCCATCAGCATTAAACACTTGCCACGGGCATGGTCCATGGTGGATCGGTTCGTGCCCTGGAATGATGCTTTTTTTCTTTTATGCAGGAGGATAAAAATGACAGACCCTGTTTTCAGAACTTTACAGCAACGACTGGATCACTATTCCATGGGATTTCCGGCCACGACGTCCGGCATTGAAATCAAAATTCTGGAAAAATTGTTTTCCCTGAAAGATGCCGGGGTGTTCCTGGCATTGAGCCCGAAACTGGAAACACCCGAAACCATTGCCCCAAGAATCGGTGAGACGCCAGAAAGGGCAGCCGGCATCCTGGCGGATATGTCAGACCGCGGTCTGCTGTTCTCCCTTAAACGGGGAGATACGATCCGGTACGGGGCCATCCCGTTTGTCCACGGGCTCTTTGAATTCCAGATCAGCAGGATGGACAAAGAACTGGCCGCCATGGTCCGCCAGTACATGGCTGAAGAGTTCAAGGATGCCATGTCCGCGTCACTGTCCAGTTTTCTGCGGGTGATTCCCGTGCATAAATCCCTTGAAGCCCGGACCCGGGTGGCGGCCTATGACGATGCCATAAAAATTCTTGAGAAGGCGGATCCCATTGTGATTTCCGAATGTTCATGCCGGAAGTCATCCACACTCCTTGACAAGGCCTGCGGCAAACCCCTTGAGGTCTGTTTCATGCTCGGCTCCATGGGGCAGTACTATCTGGACCATGACATGGGACGAAGGATTGATATCAAGGAAGCTGGAGAAATCCTGACCATGGCCCATGACGCAGGCCTGGTAACCCAGCCGGCCACCTCCAAGAATCCCAGCGGCATGTGCAATTGCTGCGGAGACTGCTGCGGACCCTTGACCTCCCTCAAGGGCCATCCCAAACCCGCGGACATGGTTTTTTCAAATCATTTTGCCAGGGTTGACCCGGATCTTTGCACCGGGTGTGAAACCTGCCTGGAAAGATGCCAGATGGATGCTGTTTTACTTGACCAGAACATGCACGCCGTGGTTAACCGGGATCGATGTATCGGATGCGGCCTCTGCGTCACCACCTGTCCCACGGATGCCATCATTCTTGAGCAGAAGCAGACAGAGGTATATCAGGTCCCCCCGGAAAACAGCTTTGAGCAGATGATGACCATGGCACAAAAAAGAGGTGTTTTATAAACCGATAACGCGCAAAGGAGAGAAAATGACCCATCTGGACTGGCAGACCCCCTATTGGCCCAAGGGTGTATCCCGCACTGTAAAAGAGTATCGGTTTCCGTTGTTTCATCTTCTGGACCGATCCGCCCGGAAGTACCCGGACAAAGTCTTTACCATCTTTGCCGGGGCATCCAGAACCTATGCCCAGGTCAGGGATACAGCTGACCGGGTTGCCAATTTTCTGGCCGGCAAAGGCATAGGAAAGGGGGATAAGGTGGCGATCTTCCTTCCCAACCTTCCCCAGTTTCCTGAAATCTTATTCGGGATACTCAAAGCCGGTGCTACCGCCGTCAACTGCAACCCCATTTACACGGCCCCGGAGCTCAACCACCAGCTCAACGATTCAGAATCCAGAATGGTATTCTGCATGGATCACCCGGAATTTTATACGAACACGGTGGCTGCCGTCAAGGGCACCGGGGTTGAAACCGTTGTGGTCTGCAACATCAAATCCTATCTGCCCAGACTCAAGGGATTCGTCGGCGGCCTTCTGGGGAAAATCCCCAGGGCGGACAGGATCGAACCGGGCCATCTTCAGTTTGATGATGTGGTGGCCAAGGCCTTGCCCTCTCCCCCCGAGGTTACCATTGATCCTGAAAACGATACGGCCATCATGCTCTATACCGGCGGGACAACAGGTCTGCCCAAGGGGGCTGAACTGGTTCATACCAATTTCACCTACAATGTCCTTGCCTCCCTTGAATGGTGCCGCCTGGTCCAGGAACCCGGGGGGCAGCCAGAAGCACTCCGGGAAGGTGACACCCATTGTATCCTTGGCGTTCTGCCCTGGTACCACAGTTTCGGGCTCACCGGTGCCCTGCTGGTGGCCTGCACCCTGGGGGCCAGCATTGTATGCATCCCCGACCCCAGGGCCGGTACCCCCCCCTTTACCGAAGTTCTCCAGTCCGTTCAAAAATATAAAACAACCTTCATGTCGGCCGTTCCCACCATTTTTGTCGCCTTTGCCAACCACCCCCACTTGAAAAAGTACGATCTGTCGTCGTTCATGGGATGTATTTCAGGTGGGGCGCCGCTGCCCCCTGATGTGTGCCGGGAATTTGAAGACAAGACCGGCGCCATTATCTTTGAGGCCTACGGTTTAACGGAAACCGCTCCGGCCCTGACGGCCAATCCCACCTTCACCGAAACCCGTAAAATCGGTTCCATCGGCTTTCCCCTGCCGGAAACCGACGTTAAAATCCTGAATATCAACGATCCCACCCAGGAAATGCCCCGGGGGGAGGACGGTGAACTTGCCGGCAGCGGCCCCCAGGTCATGAAGGGATACTGGAAGCGGCCCGATGCCAATGAAGCCAGCTTTGTGCACATTGACGGACGCCGCTATTTTCTCACCGGGGATATTGGCCACATTGACCCGGACGGATATGTGGTCATCACGGACCGGAAAAAGGATTTGATCCTGGTCGGCGGATTCAACGTCTACCCCAGGGATGTGGAAGACATTCTTTTTACCCATCCCAAGGTGGAGCTGGTGGCCGTCATCGGCATCCCCCACGAAAAAAGCGGGGAACAGGTCAAGGCCTTTATCAAGCTCAAGGACGGCGAAACCGCCACCGAAGCGGAAATCATGGCCTTCTGCAGGGAACACATGGCCGGCTACAAACGACCCCGGCAGATTGAATTCAGGGATGAAATTCCCATGTCCAACGTGGGCAAGATCCTGCGAAGGGTGTTGCGGGACGAAGAATGGACTTGATTTATTGATGCTTTGTTGTGACGCCTTTTTGATTGAAATTTCCCTTGACGTTAAATATTGAGATGGTTATAAGCGATTGAATGGTTCAAAGGCGGGGCTTGCCTGCCTGGAATAAAAAAGAGCCGCGATTTATTCTCCCCATGGGAGAGTCTTATTTTTCCCGGTTGACACCTCATCCGGTAGGTCTGTAGGGATTTTTTTATAACCTGCCTATGAAATCAACCGATGGCGCGACATGCTGATGTCTGTTAACTTTTACTAACTTCAGGAGGAAATTTTATGGGACACGGATTAAAACGTATTGCTCTTCTGGGTGCCGGTCTGATACTGGCCGGAGGTCTGATGGCCGCTCCGTCCATGGCTGCAGACAAGGTCATTAAAATTGGAACATTGTTTCCCCTTACCGGTCCCTGTGCGCTGGCGGGCCAGCGATGTCAGGCATCCGTGGCCACAGCGGTGGATGTGATCAATAATGTGCATGCCGATATCGATGTGCCCCTGGCGGGCAAGGCCGGGCTTCTGGACGGTTACAAAATCGAACTGGTACATGCCGATCACCAGGGAAAGCCGGATGTGGGAAAATCAGAGGCGGAACGTCTGTTTAATCAGGAAAAGGTTTATGCCATTATCGGCAGTTATAACAGCGCCGTGACCAAACCTGCAAGCTTTGTTGCCGAGCGTCAGAAAAAAATCTTCATGTGCGGATGCTCCAGTTCTGCTGCCCTGACCAAACGCGGATATAAATATTTCTTTCGCATGGCGCCTACGGACGAAACCGAATCCCTGGAATTTGTCGAGGTCATGGGCTGGCTGAACGAGCAGAAAGCGGGCCTGAAAACCGTTGGCTTGATCTATGAGAACAGCGAGTTCGGCAAGCATGCCGCAGACGAGGGGAAAAAAGCCGCAAAGGAACACGGATATGAGGTGGTAGTGGATGTACCGTTTAATCCGGGTGCCACAAACCTCAACAGTGAGGTGCAGACCCTGAAGGCCAAAAATCCAGATGTTGTTTTTGGCGCCTGCCTGGGGGGAGATTACACGCTGTGGGTGAAAACCATGAAACAGATGAACTGGCTCCCCAAGACTGCACTGAACTATTGTACTGGTTATCAGGATCCCATGATCACCCAGCAGCTGGGGGAAGATGCAGATTACTTCATGGGCGGGACTGGATATTCGCCTGAATTTGCTGAACTGATGCCCGCAGTTGCTGCCGTGGAAAAGATTTATAAAGAAAAGACCACCCCGAGCGTTCCCTTTGACAGTGACAGCATCCAGGAAGCTGTTGCAATGCTGGTGCTTGCCCAGGCCATTGAGAAGGCAGGGACTTTGGATTACGAAAAAGTGGCAAAGACCCTGTACGACAACACCTGGGAATCCCCCCTTTCCCTGGGCGGTAAGGTCGCATTTTCGCCCGGTGGGCAGAATATAAAGGCCATGAGTCTGGTCACCCAGCTCCAGGGCGGTGCCTACAAGCGGATTTATCCCCTGGACCTTGCAGATACCACGCCCGTGGTCCCCATGACAGCCTGGGACAAGCGGTAGCGATTCAGCGGTTCACCATTGCCAACCCGATCAGCATACCCGAAACCCGGCAACTGCTGAACACCCCCCGGATGAATATTCTGGGGGGTATAGTCATAATTTATTAAATTTTGGGTTAAATCCAATGACAATACTTTTTCAAGTCATTCTGGACGGACTGATGAACGGCATGCTGTATGCGCTGGTTGCCGTGGGATTGAGTCTTATCTGGGGTGTTATGGACGTGATCAATTTTGCCCATGGCGAATATCTCATGATTGCCATGTATGTCAGTTACTGGCTTGGATTTATTTTCCATGTGGATCCTCTGCTTTCATGGATGGCTTCCGGGGTGTTTGTTTTTCTGGTGGCGGCCCTGACCTACCAGCTCATTATCCGCCATACGGTGGGCAAGCCGCCGCTCTCCTCCCTGCTGGCCACATTCGGCCTGGCCATGGTGCTGAAAAATGTCTGCCTGAACCGTTTTTCTCCGAATTTCAAGCTCCTTTCCCATACTTTTCTGGGTGGAAAAGCCTTTCAGATCGGCGATGTGATCGTATCCATGCCCCAGCTTGTTACGGCGGTTTTTGCCCTGGTGGTGGTGGGCCTCATGTATGTGATCATCCACCAGACCCGCCTTGGGTGGGCCATCCAGGCCACGGCCATGGACAAAGAGGCTGCAGAGCTGATGGGGATCAATACCGAGCGGATCTACCTGCTTGTTTTCGGACTGGGTGGCGCCTGTGTGGGGGTTGCAGGCGGTCTCATGCCCTCCTACCTTTCCGTACATCCGGAGGTGGGCACTCTGTTCGGCCTGATCGCCTTTGTCATTGTTGCCATGGGGGGATTCGGCAGCATTTTCGGCGCCCTGCTTGCCGCACTTCTCATTGGTCTTGTGGAGGCCCTGAGCGGATTTTATATCGCACCCGTGTTTAAGTATGTCGCGGTGTTTGGCCTGTACCTGGTGGTCGTGATGATCCGGCCCAGAGGCTTTTTTGGATGGTAACGCCATGAATAAAAAAAAAATTGAACAAAAAGATATCATCTGGTTTGCCATGATCGCGGGGTTTGCCGTTCTTCCCCTGATGCCAGGTGTCTTTGCAAGCTCTTTTACCCAGCACGTCTTTATTCTGATCCTGCTTTTTGCCTGCATGTCCCAGGCCTGGAATATTATCGGCGGATATTGCGGTCAGGTTTCCTTCGGTCACTCGGTGTTTTTCGGCATCGGTGCCTATGGTGCGGGAATGGCCGTGGTTACCTATGGTGTTTCGCCATGGCCGGGGGCGCTACTCGGCGCAATCCTGGCGGCGTTGACAGCCGTTGTCTTCAGTTGGCCGGTGTTCAAGCTTTCCGGGCATTATTTTGCCATTGCCACCTTTGCAATGGTGGAGATTTTCAACCGGCTTTTCATGGTGTGGTACTGGGTCGGCGGGGCCATGGGCCTTGACTACCCCTTTGTGGATGAGGGGATCGTGAATTTCATCTGGTTTGACAGTAAGATTCCTTATTACTACGGTGCCCTGGTTTTATTTGTCATTATTTTCGGTGTGGTGAGATGGATGGAACGCCACCGCATCGGGTACTATCTCAAGGCGGTGAGGGAGGGCCAGGAAACAGCAGAGTCCCTGGGCGTAAATTCAACCCTTGTCAAATTGATGGCCATGGGGGCATCGGCCTTTCTGGCGGCGCTTTGCGGTGCGTTTTTTGTTCAATACAACTTCCGTGTGGACCCGCCCATGGTCATGTCCCTTGACATGTCCATGAAATTTGTTCTCATCACCATCCTGGGAGGTTCTGGAACGTTTTTCGGACCGCTTCTGGGGGCGGTGGTACTCATCCCCCTCCAGGAATACAGCCGTGCCTATCTGGGCAGCCTGGGCAGCGGGGTGGATCTGATTATTTTCGGCGTGCTCATTGTACTGGTGGTGATCAAGCAGCCCAGCGGCATCATGGGGATTCTGTCCGATCTTGTAAAGCGGAAAAATCTCTCGAAAACAGAAAACCGCAGTGAAAACAGGGGAGGGCAGTGACATGGCATTGCTGACTGTGAAACATCTTACCATGACTTTTGGTTCCCTCATCGCCAATAACGATGTCTCGTTCGGTGTGGACAGGGGATCAATTGTGGGGCTGCTCGGCCCCAACGGTGCCGGTAAAACAACCCTTTTCAACTGTATCTCCGGATACTATCGGCCCACATCCGGCCAGGTTCTCCTGGATGATTATGACATCACCATGGCACCGGCCTATCGGGTGGCCCGCCTCGGTGCGGTGCGGACCTTCCAGGTGGTTCAGCCCCTGAAGGAACTTTCCGTGCTGGAAAATGTTTTGATCGGTGCCTTTCTCAAGGAAAAAACAACGGCAAAGGCCATGGAGATAGCCCTGGAATGCATTGAGATGTGCCATCTTGATGCCTACCGGGATGCCATGGCCGGCGAGCTTCCCATTGGTATCAAAAAACGGCTGGAGATGGCAAGAACCCTGGCGACACGTCCCAAGCTTCTCATGCTGGACGAGGCCATGGCCGGTCTGACTGCCACAGAGATCAAAACCGCTGTGGAATTGATCAAAAGAATCCAAAAAAGCGGGGTGACCCTTCTGGTGGTGGAGCATATTATGGAAGCCATAATGCCCATTGCCGACAAGGTGGTGGTACTCGAGGGGGGTGAAAAAATCGCCGATGGTCCGCCCCGGGAAATCATTGAGGATGAGCGGGTGATCAAGGCCTATTTTGGTGAAAAATTCAGTAAACGCATGAAACAGGAGAGGCAAAATGGCAAATCCGCTGCTGACGGTCGATAATATTCATTGCGGGTATGACGGGGTTCCCGTTATCCACGGCATCTCCATGGCGGTTTCCCCGGGTGAGCTTGTGGCCATCGTCGGCACCAATGGTGCCGGTAAGACCACCCTGATGAAAACCATTGCCGGGCTGATCAAACCGACCCGGGGCAGCATAACCTTTGAAGGGGAGGATATCACCTCGCTTCCGGGCCACCAGACGGTCAAGCGGGGGATCAGTTATGTGCCCGAAGGCCGGCGGCTGTTCGGCAAGCTGTCCGTCCGGGAAAATCTGGAACTCGGCGCTTACATTGCATCGGACCGTGGTGAGATTGATTCCCGACTGGACGAAGTCTTTACACTGTTCCCCATTCTTAAATCAAGGGCCGACCAGGTGGCTGAAACCATGAGCGGCGGGGAGCAGCAGATGCTTGCCATTGCCAGGGGGATCATGTCGAAACCCAAGCTGCTCATGCTGGATGAGATGTCCCTTGGGCTCATGCCCTCCCTTGTGGAAAAGATGATGGAGACCATACAGACCATCCACAGGTCCGGAACCACCGTACTGCTGGTGGAACAGATGGTCCAGGAGGCCCTGGAGGTGGCCCACCGGGGCTATGTCATTCAAACGGGGCGGATCGTTATATCGGGTAGTTCAAAGGAGCTGTTGGATTCCGATGCGGTGCGAAAGGCCTACATGGGGATGTAGACAGGATCAGGAGCAGCTACCAGGTTCTTTTCTTGCCGGTGTCGATGTGAACAAAGTCAGACTTCGGGTAGAAACCCACACCGCCTCGGTTAACTTTGATGGCCAGGTCCCGCAGTGCCTTTGTATCAAATCCTGCCAGCCTGATGTCCATGGCCCTTCCCTGGAGGTGGTAGCTTTTTTTGGCAACCCCGCTGCTCTTTTTGCGCAGAAATTCATTGGTCTTGGGAGACCGGTACCCGGAGATGATCTCATAGCATGAATGGTTGCCGCAGCGTTGTTGAATGGTGGAAAGAACATCAAGAAGGCGCCGGTCAATGGGGTGAACCTCATTGGTTCGAAAATCACGGAGAAAGTATTCAATTGACCTGCGCAGGGGCCCTTTGTAGGTCTCGGGTGAATAATCCAGTGAGAGCCGTTCACCGGTATGGGTGTGATAAAAACGCAGCGGTCTTGGTTTTGAAGGTACGGCCAGAACGGACGAAGGAACGATTATTCCTGCGGCAATCTGGGCCGATGCCAGTATAAAAGAACGCCTGCTTATTCTTTTGCCGTGGGTTTTACCCGGGCTTGAGATTGTTTTCAAAAGTGTAAACGGTTTCCTTATTTTATAAAAAGCGCTTTATATAATTTTTCATCCCTTCCATAAACGTCGCTATTAAAGATAATCTGATCATCTTTGTCAACCCATGCTGTTTGATATGTGATGTGCACAGGGATTGGTTGATCAATTCTGAGCACCATTCTTTTGCCCTGGCTGATCAGATCCTTCACCCGTTGTATCTCCCATTCACCGCCCTTTTCATCAAGGAGAAAGACCGCCAGTTGTTCCGGTTGTGACACCCTGATGCATCCATGGCTGAAGGATCTTTTCTGCCTGGAAAATAAATTTTTTGCAGGGGAATCATGGAGGTAGACCGAGTAGTGGTTGGGAAAGACAAATTTTACCCTGCCAAGGGCATTGGCCGGCCCCGGATCCTGGCGCAGCTTGAACCCTGCCATTTTCGAGGCCGTGATCCGGCGCCAGTTGATGGTGGTTGAATCGATCTCAACGCCATCTTTTTGCCAGCTGGAAAAGAGTCGAATGTTTTTTTCAACCAGGTAGTGGGGGTTTTTTTTCAGTTCCGGCAGATCTTCATTGATGGCAATGCTGGTCGGCACATTCCAGTAGGGGTTGATCTCAAGGTATTTGATTCTGTCGCTGAATACCGGGGTCTGGTGCTGGAATTTTCCGACAATCACCGGCATGTTCAATTTCAGCTCGCCTGCATCATAGGCATAGAGCCGGTAGTTTGCAATATTTACCAGGACATACTTGTGCCCCAGCTCATGATCCTGCCAGCGCCATCTTGCCATGTTGAGCCTTATCTGGGCCAGGCGGTCCTGGGGAGACCTGTTCAGCGCCTCCAGGGTGTTGCGGCCGATGATGCCGTCCGGCTCCAGGCCATGGGTCTGCTGAAAGCGGGTCATCTTTTTCAAGAGGGTATCGTCATAAATCAAAGGATTGCCCGTCTCTGGATTGTCCACGCTGCTGTTCGTCAGCAGGGCGATCTTTTTTCTGATTTCAGTGATTCTTGCATCCCCATCCCCCGGTCTGATGCTCCGTGTGCCGGTCAGCACCTGCCACTTTCCGTCATACTTGATACGCCCATAGTGAACAAGGCCGTCTTTCAACCCCCTGTATTGACGGTGCTGGGGGGGCAGGGATTGAAAAAATGCGTCAAGATTCTCCGTTGAAAGGATTGTCTCAACCATCTTAAGGGGGTCAAAGCTTCTTTCTCCAGCCTCGGCAAAGAGTTCCGGGTTGACCATGTATGACTTGAGCTGACCATGGCTGACATCATGGACGTACTTGACCATGTTATAAGTCAGAAGCGTATCGAGTTTAGCCAGGGAGTCAAGGTCTGTATCGGTCCACAGGTCCACGATCTTTTCCACTCGATAATCCGACGGATCCAGCCCCTCACTGCCCGCATTTTTCAAATAGTTCAATATTACTTCTGCCCGTTTCCCGGGCCCATCCTCGGAAACCCACAAGGGGCGAGCGCCCAGTTCGTGGTAAATGGCAGCAAGGCAAACATCCTCCCTGGCGATGGAGGGTTTTTGTTCCTTGAAACTGAGGAGTTCCACGGGATAGCATTCGAGGTAATCGGCCATGGCCCTGGCAAGATCCTGTTCACCAGCGCTGCCCGCTGCAGCAGGCAACCATAGACACAGCAACAGTAGGATTCTGCAAATTTTCATAACACTCATATTGAACGGCCTTGCCTTACCGCAATTTTTCTGCTTGAAATGGGTTTGTAAGTTTTTTTCATTGTGCAAGTTAACATGTGTCTCCATGCTTTCCTTGATTTTCCAACGGAGAATATACCATAATGAATTCTGAACAGCTACAAATCATCCCTTTTTTTCCGGGGGTGAATCTGTCGAGTCCCTTTTTTTTATTCGAAGTGGTAAAGCGTACCAGAGGGTGGGTCGGGTAAACTGCTGCCAGCCCCATTTGAAAATCCCCACGAGCCAGAACGAGAGCCACAGGGACCAGGCGAGCATGGAAATTCTGTAGAACAGCATGGGAATTGACAAGACCCATGCCTGGGGCAATGTGGAAAGACTTACATCCTGGTACCATCGCAGCAGGCCACGGTTGGAGCCATTTCCGACAATGTTCATGTCGGGATGTCCTAGAAGCCCGTTGGAAACGGCGTAGACCATGGACCCCATTGCCGCAAGGGTCAGGGCAATGATTCCTGTTTGAATCAAATTAAACCTGTGCCCGCTCAAGTGCTCACAACGGTTTTTGCGATCCAGTGCAATGAGCCAGACCACGACAATCATTCCAGCTGCCAGGTGACTCATGGACAGCCCGATACCCAGCAGCAGCCAGTGATGAAATTTCAGTTGTGCCCAGCCTGTCCTGGACAACCCAGCAGCCACAAGCACAACAATGATGATAACCGACCAGAACAGCACGGCCGGTCCAACCAGGCGGGGGCCTCCGAGCAGCAAGGGCCATCGGTCCCCGGGCAGATGGATGTCAATCCCTGCATTTACACTGGGGGCACCAAGATCAACACGGGAACTCGTGTATTCCATCGTCATCCCCCTTGATTCAATCCATTTAAGGGTAATATCCTGTTGGCCCGGGGTGATGGGAAGGGCAACATTCTGTCCCTCCTGGCCCACGGGCTGAAGTTTTCCCATGATGCTGACCTCCTGCAATGCTGCAGAGGGCGGCAGGCTGATGGTATGTTGTCCTCCCTGGCTGCTTTTGATGGACAGCATCAGCTTTGCCGCCGTGGTTTTCCGTCCGGGTCGCAATTCAAGATGGCTGTTTTCAATGGTCAATGTCTGCCCCTTGATTCCGGCCGGACGGGAAATATCCAGCCTGACGGTCTCACCGGGCCATGGATGCCATGTCGGATACCACCGGGTTCCGGTTTTGTGCAGGATCACCGGAATGCCCCCATGGGAGAGATGGAATATCGGGCTCACATCCACCTTCCATATCTCAGTCCAGGTGCTGGTGGGCTGATGGGTCAGTCGTATCTGATCTGCGGGTTCTAAAAAAGAATCCCAGGTGATCGACCGCTGATCCGCACCTAAATTGATTTTGGCAAGGCCGTTTGCGACCCTGACCCCTTCTGTGGTTACCGATTCCCCCGGTATCAACGGGATGTCAAGCAGAATTCCGGCGCCCAGGGGACTCAGGCGGGTGAGGGTGGTCTGAACCTTCCAGACAAGGCCCAGAAGCAGGGTTCGTTCAACCTGGACAAAGGATGGCAGGACTCCAGTTTCCAGGATCTCCTGGTGTTCGTTGTCCTGGGCCGCAATGCGTTTGAACTGCAACTGCCCATCAAACGTACCGTCCGGGCGAACACCTTCCACAGACCAGTCCTTTGCAGTGATGACGGTGGCATGGGGTTTCAAGGGAAAGGGCAGCTGCAGGATATTCTGCTTTCGAATAGCCCCCTCCAGCGTCACGATATGTTTACCCGGGGGAACCCGCAGCCATAACCCGTTATCCCGTCGTAAAAGACCTTGGGCTTGGATGCCGTCGATCAACACCTCCTGGGGCAGCCAATGTTTCAGGTGCCCGGGGATGGGAATGGCGACTGACAGTTTTGAGTCGATCTGGGCGTCGATGACCAGTTCATCCCCATGGATATTGATATGAACCTGTGAAATGTTCGAACAGGAAGGATAGCAGTCCTCTTTTTCAAGCAGCCTCGCCTGCAGGGCATCGAGCAGTTGCGGGGAGGGAATTTCAGCGGCTTTGACAAGGGCCGGGCTCAGCCAGAACAGCATCAGAAGGGGAAATATCTTTAACGCCTTGATGCCGGTGAAATGAATGCCCATGCCCTTTTGATACCGGATGCCGAACATGCCCATGGCGAGCATCAGGATCATCAGGACGCGCACAAAGCCCAGAATCAGGTTCGTTTGCGGACCGATCAGGGTCAACGAGACGGTTTGATCCCGGGTGACCGGTCCGGTCCAGTTAAAATCAATGGTTTCAAAGGGGAGCCACCGGGGCATGCCGGGCCCTGTCTGGGTGAGGGATTTCGGATCATACTGCATGACCTGTGAACCACGATAGCTGGCTGGCAAACTTTTCAAACCTCCAGCCTTTCCGGTTCCGGGACCAGACTTGGAAAGCATCCCCTGGGGCGCCATTTCCTGTACACTGTCCATCCGGGTGACACTGGGCGATGCAAAGGGCTTTTGTGAGGCATATTCAACCATTGATGGCCCGGGCCTTTCCAACTGGGGATACATGCCAGTGCGCAGCGCCTGGACAGAGTAGGGGACGACAATGGCAACAAGGGATAACGCAGCCATTCCCTGGTAACATTTCACCATTTTTTTAAATTTTCCGTCAGGCAGGTATTTGAGCAGTGCAAAGCCGATCAACAGCGCCGGCCAGACATTGACCGGCGCACCCGGTTCGTGGTAGATCAGGACCAGGGTTAGAAAGGCAATCCCGGCCAGGGGTTTTGAAAAAAGCCTGGCAAGGGCAATGGTGAAAATCAAAACCATGAAAAAATCCAACAGGGTCCATTTTTTCACCCAGGTGCGGGCAATCTTATCAATGCCGGTCGCATTCAGCAGTTTCCAGCCCGGGGGAAGGAAAAGGCGTCCTTTTACCGCTTGAAAATCATGATTCCATCCTGTGGCTGGAAGATTTGAAATTTTTCCCGGATAGACGCTGTCTGCCACAAGGTTTATCCGGCCGTTCCGCAGTTCAATGCCGGCCCTGTCAGATCCTTTCTGCCGGGTAATCAATTGTTCGACGCCATCCACAGCAACCCTTCCAAGAACGATGGACGCATCAATTTCCAGCCGCCAGCCGGTATTTTTATGTCCTTTGATGACGTCCTGAATCGTATAGCCTGTGCCATCAAATCGCAACCAGAGACTTCGGTCCAATGTCAGCTGATCGGGGGCCGGGTGGGGGTCCCCCCGTTTGATCTGGGTAAACTGCATGGATTCACCGGGTAATATCCGGTATGCGGGATAGGAACGCCACGCTGAAGGCATGGACGTCTGAATCGGATCTATTGACGGTACCCCACTGATTTCAACAAGCCTTAAATCCGGTTGTGGGTTAAATGACCAGATTTCCTGCCTGGGCCATGGCCCGTTATCCGGAGGATCAAACACAAGGGACTGCATCGGCCCTGAATATCGCAGATTCAAGCGGACATGGTACTGCCCGGGCCCCACCTGCATTTTGAGTCGTCCATCCGGTTCAAGCTTTGCCGGCAGGGGACTTTCGATGGAAAGCGGGGTGAAATCCTTCGATGGGTAAAGGGGACCCAAGGTTATTTCCCTTGAAGATCCTGATACATCTAGGGTGAAGTAAAGCAGCACCTGACAGGGAATTGAATCGGTTATCCGCCGGAAGCTCTCGATCTTTAATCGGTCTTCGATCTTTTTTTCGGCCTGAGCACTTTTCAGCCAGAGTCTGCCTGCGGTATCAAGGTTTGGGAAGGCAACCTTTTTATTGTTGACGGTCAAGGAAATCAGTGCGGATTCCTGGGGGATCTGGAGATTTTCAGGCAGTCCGGGCCAGGAAAAGGTTCCGGTTGTTCGATGCGTTCCCGGTTGGAGAAAGAGACCGGGCATATTGTTCTTTTCAAGAACAATACCGGGCGCTCCATTCACCTGAACCGTTTGTGGCCACTGGGTGCTGCTGCCCGGCAACGGAACCCAGGTTTCATGGTGTATCAGCCAGGACTGCATGAACGTTCCGCCCTGATCCGTCAGGGTCACCGTCAGTTTCAAGGGCCAGGCGCACTCATACCTGCCGGCATCATTATAGTGCGGAATGCATTCCAATTGCTCTGTTTTGCCATGTAGTACCCACTCGACCCAGGGTTGGAGCAGTTCCGGAACATCCCGTAGGTTTTTTGCAGAACAGGGCCGTATCAGCACAAAAACAAAAATCAAAACCACTGCCAGGCGAATGGTCATAAAAATAAAGCGATGTGTGTCTTTCACAAAATATCTCCATTTTCAGATTTGTTGCAAACCTCAGTCCTGCCAAAGGTAATGAATCTATTTAAAATATTTTCATCATAATCTCCACACAATTGTATTTCATATGTTATAGACCTAAAAGTCCCTGCTGATTCTTCTATAAAGCAGTTGGGGCTTTGGGGGATGCTGTCATGTGAACAAAAAAAAGAGACTCAAAAAAACACTGACAACGCCTGATTTTTCTGGTATGCCCGAGTTGAGAAAGCATATGAAATCGAAAATTTCAAGAGAAACTTATTCAGAAGGAATATCCATGAATTCTGATTTAAATTTTTCCCTAGATAAAAAGCTTGGCAAACTTCTCCGGACTGTCGTTAATGAAGTCAATAAGTACGCACTGGATCAGATAAAGCATATCAAAAAATTATCGGAGATAGGCATGGCTCTCTCCGTTGAAAAAGATATCAATAAACTTTTTGAAATGATTATCACTGAAGCCAGAAATTTTTGCAATGCTGAGGCAGGAACCTTATACATTGTCGACAAGGAAGACCAAAGCCTTAATTTTGCAATTCTCCAAAATGAAGCCTTGAATACCCGAATGGGCGGATTCAACCGTGAATCCATCAAACTGCCCAATGTCCCTTTATCAATAAATCATCAGCCAAACCATTTCAATGTATCCTCTTATGTTGCACTCACCGGAAATATAATTAACATCTCGGATATCTATAACATCCCCGATATTACAAAATTCAAGGAACTGGATTTTTCCGGTACAAGAAATTATGACAAGAAAACCGGATATCATACTCAATCAATGTTAGTCATACCGATGAGGAACCATGAAAACGATATCATTGGAGTGGTGCAGTTAATCAATGCAAAGGACGAAGAAAGTGACAAGATAATTCCTTTTTCAGCAGAATATGTTGATATCATATCCTCTTTGGCTTCCCAGGCAGCCGTTGCATTAACCAATGTCCAGCTTATCCGGGAGCTTAAAAGTCTTTTTGATGCATTTATTCAAAGCATTGCAACGGCTATTGATGAAAAGTCATCTTACACGGGTGGTCATATAAGACGGGTTGTTGATCTGACAATGATGATTGCCCAAGCCATTAATGCATCTGATACTAAACCGTTCAAAGACATTCATCTGGATGATAACCAGATGGAGGAGCTTCATCTATCCGCATGGATGCATGATGTGGGAAAAATAACCACACCTGAATATATCGTGGATAAATCCAGTAAACTGGAAACTATTTTCAACAGGCTTCACCTGGTGGAAACCAGATTTGCCTTAATCCAAGAAATCATTAAGAATGATTATCTGACTAAAAAATTAGCCATAATGGAAAAGGGTCAAAAAAATTGTCCGGAATTAAAAATCCTGGATCAGGAATGTTCTGATAAAATTGCAACGTTGCAGGATGATTTTGAATTTATCAAATTCTGTAATAACACAGGCGATTTCATGGCTGACGAAAAAATTGAACGTATCAAAACCATTGGCCGGAAAATGTATCTGTTTCAGGGTAAAAAAACACCTTATCTTTCTGAAAATGAAATATGCAATTTATGCATTCGAAAAGGAACATTGACCGATGATGAACGGAAAATTATTGAAAATCATGCCAAAATGACCTTTAATATCACCAATCAGCTTCCGTTTCCAAAAAAACTCTCCAAAGTTCCGGAATATGCAGCTGCACATCATGAAAAACTGGACTGCAGTGGGTATCCAAATGGACTCTGCAAGGATAAATTATCCTTGCAAGCCCGTATTCTGGCCATTGCTGACATTTTTGAAGCCCTGACAGCCAGGGACAGGCCCTATAAAAAGCCAATGAGCCTTTCCCAGGCCATTAAGATTCTGGGTTTCATGGGAAAGGATAATCATATTGATACAGACATTCTGAATCTTTTTATTGACTCCCATATCCACTTTGAATATGCAAAAAAAGAGATGAAACCGGAACAGATAGATATGGTGGAATAAAAAACGTATGGGGCATAAGGCCACCCTGATGGATTATTGCCGTGGCAGATGTTTATGGGGGGAGATATATGTTTAAGTATCATACTTTTTGGGGGTCAATCAGGATAATCCTGCTTGCCATGAACATTATAACTTTTTTTCCGTTTGTTTCCCAGGCTGCTGGCGACACTCAGCCAGCCGGCCGGATGATTAATTTTAAAGGCCATGTGCGAATTATTTCCAGTATAGGGGATCAAGAGACCCGGCCAATCATCGGACAGGTCCTTAATACAGGTGCTGTGGTTCTTACCGGAAAAAATGGATGGGCGTCTATCCTTATGTCAGACGAGACACTGATTCAGCTGAACCGCAACACCCGTTTTATATTGAAATCCGTGGACGCCAATGCAGGATGGTATGGACTCAGAGGCGTCATTCCCGCTGCCCTGACCCCCTCGGGGGGGTCTGTCTATCAACTTGATACCGGGGAAATGTGGTTCCGAAACAAGAATCCCAATGCACGAATCGGTCTGCAGACACCCACGGTCTCAGCCGGAATTCGAGGTACTGAGGTAAACCTTGTGATCGGCCAGGATGATTCTGTTACACTTTCAATACTGGAAGGGCTTGTTGAAGCCCGCAATGAATATGGCAGTGTTATGGCAGGTTCCGGAGAAATCATTTACACGGCCAAGGGCAGGGCACCAGAGAAACGGGTGTTGATTTCTCCAAAAGATGCAGTCCAGTGGACATTGACCATCCCGCCAGTGGATGTAAGGTACGCTTATCCCATGATTTCCCATGACCCACGTATCTTGGAAAGTGAACAGAATCGTCTCAGCCTTGCTTTGAATGAAAACCCCAGGGACAGGAAGGTCCTTTTATCTTTGGCCAAAGTATACCGTGATCTTCACAGGCTTGAAGACAGTTTGTTGCTTTTTCAGGACGTCCTGAAAATCAATCCAGGTGATTCCATGGCATTCACTGGTCTCGGATGGCTTGCCCTTGAACAGGGGAAAACAAACGAAGCCCTGGCCTTGTTTCAAAAAGTCTCTGAGCCCAATTCCCTGACCTTGCTCGGAATTGCCAGGGCCCATACTCAGAATGGCGAATATGATCAGGCTGAATCTGTTTTGTTAGAGGGGAGTTCCATTTATCCGGACAACGTTGCTTTCCTTTTTCATCGGGCTGAGGTGAAGATAGCCATGCGGGATTTAAAAACAGCCGCACAACTGCTTGGCGCATTGACCCGGACAAAACCGGATTATGGCCCGGGCTGGAGTCTTCTTTCTATTGTGATGCTGGCAGGCGGTTCTGATGAAGAGAAAGGGTCAGCCCTGGAAGCAGCCCAAAAAGGTGTCAAGGCCGCACCCGATTCTTCGTCGGCTTTTCTGGTGTTAAGTTATGCCTACCAGGCCGGATTTGATCTTGATAATGCCATGGCAGCGGCAGACAATGCCCTCAGCATGGATCCAACCTATGTACCGGCTCTGGCCGCCCGGGCCGCCCTTTTTTTGGGTGCCGGCCGAACCGATGATGCCATGAAAATGATAGCATCTGCCTATAAAAAGGCGCCTGAAAATCCCGAGGTCTTAAATTTAAAAGGATTTGTCCAGTTGGCTGAAAGGGATATTGAGGCGGCAAAGGAGAGCTTTAAATCTGCCTTGAATCAGGATCCGGGTATGGGAGAACCCCACCTGGGGCTGGCGCTTGTTCATATGCGAATGGGAAATACAGCCGATGCCATGGAAGAGATTACCACTGCAGTGCTGGCAGAACCCAGAAGATCTGTTTTTGTCAGCTACTGGGCCAAGATGCTCTACCAGGTAAAACGGTTTGATCGCGCGCTGCAGGCATTGGATTTCGCAAAAACACTGGATCCGCAAGATCCCACCCCTTTTCTTTATGAGGCCATTATATTACGGGACCTTAACCGCCCCACAGAAGCCGTGGCAGCCATTACCGAAGCCATCCGATTAAATGGCAATCGGGCAGTGTATCGGTCCAGGTTCCTTTTGGATCGTGACCTGGCTGTTAAAAACATTAACCAGGTCATTATTTATCAAGATCTGGGACTCGTTGACTGGGCCCGCAGCAAGGCCCTGGCATCGGTCAAGACCGACTACAATAACTCAGCGGCTCATACCTTTCTGGCCGGATCTCTTCTGGCAATGGATGATCGACTGCGGTCTGGAAGCAGCGAAAACCTTCTGGGGTTGATGCTTCAACAAGCAAACCTGAATTCATTGAACACCTTCCAGGACTATACTTCTTTTTTTGAATCCCCAAGCATTAATGGGGTCGTATCCGGTTCATTTGGCAACCATGATACTGCTTCGGGGGATGCTATTGTTTACGGTGCCATTCCATCTGCAGACATGGCATTTAACTCCATTGTTGATTATGGAGAGACCGATGGGTGGCGAGGCACAAACAGTTCGCGCTCTAAAGGCGGCGGCCTGAGTCTCAAATGGGATCCTTCCCCAAAGGACGGCATCACCTTTTTAGCCTCGCATATCAAATCAAATGCCAGAGATCGGCAAACCGATCTCTATGAATATGATGCACCCGCTCTGCCTGATGATCAAAGGGAAAATGATTCATATCGGGCCATCCTGGGCTATCGCCGTAACCTTTCGCCCGGAATTGATCTGCTGCTGATGGGAAAACATAATGAGGGCAGTTATGGTTCGTCGGGCAATTCGGCATTCTGGCTGGACGATAACGAAGACTTATCGATTTTTCAAACCTATACAGATCATCTGGAACTTTCGTCAGATCAGTTGCAGGGCCATCTGCTTTATCGCATGGGAAACCATCAGTGGATTTTGGGGATGCTGCAGCACTGGCGCACAAGAGATCTGAATAACGTCTCCCTTTATGAATATTACATGTGGTATGATGGATGGTGGTATGATCTCGGCAATGATTCAGAAACCATCGACCATTCCTTAAATGAATGGTATCAAAGCTATTATTGCCAGGATATCTGGTCTGTTACCCCCTGGCTGACAGCTGAAATTGCCCTTTATTATGATGTTTTGAAAAATCATAATTTATATTCCACCATTGAACAAAAGCAGGAAAAGCTCAATCCGAGAATTGGACTTGTTTTTACGCCGACACCCCATGATACCATACGGATGGCCGGGTTCCGCTACCTGACATCCTTTACCATTGACCGGCTGGATCCGACGGATATTGCCGGAATACCGCTTTTCCGGAACCAATACGATAATACGGTTACCGAAGAATATGACCTGGCATTGGAGCATGAATGGGCCAGCGGATATGTCGCCATGAATTTG
This sequence comes from uncultured Desulfobacterium sp., assembly GCA_963675615.2. Taxonomy (GTDB): domain Bacteria; phylum Desulfobacterota; class Desulfobacteria; order Desulfobacterales; family Desulfobacteraceae; genus Desulforapulum. The sequence goes on along the minus strand of CAXXTD010000002.1, from coordinate 862,521 downwards.
TTTTATCTGGAAAGCAGGACCGAAGAAAAAAACGAGTCAGGGACAATATACAGTTTTCCAGCAAGGATTAAGGGAATCGAGCCTGTCTGGAACCAGATGCTGTGGCCTGGATTTGGCCTGACGGTCCGTTATCGTTTCCTTGATATTGAAAATGATTATTCACCAGATAAAAACCGAGAGGACCATCTGGCCTCTGCAACACTTAATTATCTTCACCCTAAAGGTTTTTTTGCAGGCATCTCTCAATCCCATCGAAGGGAAATCTTCAGCCTGTCCAGCCGTGACAATGAGAATATCTGGCTCACCGATCTGACACTGGGGTATAAATTCTTCAACAAACGGGGAAGTATTCGAATTGATATGAAAAACCTGTTTGATCACCATTTTAATTGGGTGGTGGATGATATGGTATTTAATGGAAGAATTCCCGCACGAGAGGTGTTGGCCAGTCTCTCATTTTATTTTTAAACAATGAGGACGATTTTTGCTTCTAAGTTCGGCAGCAAACTGGTTACCGCTGTGGTCTGTGTCCTGTTAACCTTTGGTTGGTGCCTGTCACCATGGGGAACAGCCTGGGACACCTTTTGTTATGATTTTTTTTTCTTGATCAGGGGTTCCCAACCAGCCACCGAAGATATTGTTGTCGTGGCCATTGACGAGTCTAGTTTTGGAATCCTTGGCCTACAATGGCCTTGGCCCAGGCGTGTTCATGCCGCTCTCATTGATGCCCTATATTCGGCTGGTGCCAAGGTTGTTGTTTTTGATATTCTTTTTCCGGAAATATCGCTTCCAGACGAAGATGCGGCGCTCCGTGAAGCCATAGACCGTCATCCATCCATTGTCCTGGCGGCAGATGTCAACCGGGTGGATGATACCCGTTTTTCGCAGGAGATTGTGGTAAAGCCGCATCCGTCTCTTGTGGGAAACCAGACCCTTATCGGGTATATCAATCTTCCGGTTGATCCAGACGGATTTATCCGTAACATTAATTTTAGCGGTTTATTCCGGGAAGCATTGTCACAAGTTGCCACCCGGCAATTCATGGGGCTGGATTCACAGAATGTCCTGAACGCCAAAGGACGAATTAATTATTCCGGTCCGTGCAGAACCTTTAAAACGGTTTCCTATTACCAGGCACTCTCGCCAGCCACTGATCTGCCCGGTGATGTGTTTAAAAATAAACTGGTTTTTGTGGGATTCAACACCCAGAATGTATCCGATATCCGTAAAACCCAATCCGACCATTTTTCAACGCCATTTACCCGGTGGGGAGATGGGTTTATGGCTGGTGTGGAGATTCATGCCAACATAGCCGCCAACCTGATGCATGGTTATTTAATCCATATTTTTCCCCTTACACAGACCCTGCTGATCTGTCTGGCAGTCTGGGGGGTGACAGGCTTTTTTTTCTTTCAGAGAAAACCGTTGACCGGTGGCGGTGTATTGATATTGTTCTGGCTTGTCATTCTTTTTGCGGCTTTTATGCTTTTTAAAAGGAATCAAATTTATCTGCCCTTTCTTTTTATCTGCCTGCCCATGACAAGCCTTTATTTGGTCAGCCCTTTTTTTCATTATTTTGAGAGCCGGCGTGAAAGAAATTATATCCGCCAGGCTTTCTCAACCTATGTTGCACCGTCTGTTGTCCGGCAGTTGATTGCAAATCCAAAGCAGTTAAAACTTGGGGGCGAAGAAAGACATATTACGGCATTCTTTTCTGACATAGAAGGCTTTTCAGGAATTTCTGAGTTGCTGACACCCACGGAACTGGTAACCCTTTTAAATGAGTTTCTGACTGAAATGACAGACATTATTCTCAAGCACCAGGGGACGGTGGATAAATTCGAAGGCGATGCCATTATCGCCATGTTCGGTGCACCCAATCAATTGCCGAATCATGCAGAACACGCTTGTCTGGCAAGCATTGAAATGCAGGAACGGCTGTCATTGCTGCGTAAAAGCTGGCAATCCAGGGGGGTACCCGCTTTGAAAATGCGAATCGGGATGTGTACCGGACCTGCTGTTGTCGGGAATATGGGTTCCAGTCGCCGGATGGATTATACAATGATGGGCGATACAGTCAATACGGCCAGTCGGCTTGAAGGTGCCAACAAAGGATACCAGACCTACTGTCTCATCAGTGAATCCACCCGAAAAGAAGCTGGAAAAGCAATTGTCGCAAGGCAAGTTGATATTATCAATGTTGTTGGCAAAAAAGAAGCTGTCCGCATCTATGAAATAATCGGAATTCCCGGGCTTGTGGATGACCGTATTCTGCAGATGATAAAATTGTATGAACAGGGATTGCTGGCCTATCAGCACCAAGAATGGCACCAGGCAGTTATCGATTTTAATCAGGCACTGGCCATCGTGCCCACAGATGGACCCTGCCACACCATGATAAACCGGTGCAGGCAATTTGAAGATCATCCACCGGACAGGGACTGGAAAGGTGTCTATAAAATGAAATCAAAATAGGCCCTCCCTCAGAATTCTGATCACAATCATATACTGGCTGCCGGGCAGGATCAGGCTCAGATAGGTAGGCAAAAAGGCCAGAAAATCCACAATCCCCAGAAAGCTGATGGCATAGCGGTCGGGTCTCCTCACGCAGGACAGGCGCAGAGCATACTCCAGGGTAAACAAGAGGGTAAAGCCCCATTCCATGGGGTTAAGAAGGACCCCGCACCGGACCTTGATCTGGGCCACGCTGTCCAGGACACTGGAAAGAATGGGGAGGATGAGGATGACATCAAACCATTTTTTTGCTTTTTTGGCTGGCAGACCCTGCTGTGTCTGATCCTTATGGACCCATGGAAAAAACCTTGCAAATTTATCCTGTTGGTGTATGTTTCTGCGCGAAGAAACATTTACAGGGCAGAGGGGAGCCATGAAGGTTGAAAAAGAGCTGTTAAAGGCTGTTGTAACGATTGCACGACAGTCGGACAATCTGGAGGAGCTTGATCTGTTCTTCCAGGAGATCTTCACCCCGGGTGAGCTTGCAGATTTATCCCTGCGCTGGAAATTGTTGACCGATCTTGATCGAGGGATGACCCAGCGCAAAATTGCTGAAAAATACAGTATCAGTCTCTGCAAGATTACACGGGGATCCAAGATATTGAAAAAAAAGAATTCGATAGTCTTCAAGATTTTAAGACAGGCTGCAAAGGCTGAAGATAAAGGAGAAAAGAGTGACACAGGAAAATGAACGCTCCCTTGTGCTGGGCAATCAGGCCCTGGCAAGGGGGCTTTGCGAGAACGGCTGCCGGATGGCGACGGCCTATCCAGGGACGCCGGCATCCGAGATTCTTCCGGCCGTTGCGGCCCTTAAAAAATCAGAGGGCCTTGACGCCCTCCATGTGCAGTGGGCCATAAACGAGAAGGTGGCCTTTGAGATTGCCTATACGGCAAGCATTGCCGGCCTGAGAAGTGTTGTGGCCATGAAACAGGTGGGCCTTAACGTGGCATCAGATCCGTTCATGAGCGGGGCCTACCTCGGCGTCAAGGGCGGATTCCTGGTGATCAGTGCGGACGATCCAGGACCCCATTCCTCCCAGACAGAGCAGGACTCAAGGCTCTATGCCATGGCGGCTAAGGTGCCGGTGCTTGATCCGGATTCCCCGGAGCAGGCAAGGCAGATGGTGGGCATGGGGTTCAGGCTGTCGGAAGCCTTTGAAATCCCCGTGATGGTGCGGCCCACCACAAGGGTGTGCCATGCCCGCCAGGACATTGATTTAAGGGCGATCCCCCCGGTAACGGCCGAGGCACACTTTGAAAAAGATCCTGGCCGTTGGGCCGCAACCCCCAAGTTCCGGCTCAAACTCCACAAGGCGCTTGAGGCAAAGCTTGCGGGCATCGCAGCCTGGCCTGAAACCGCCCCGGTGCGCCTCAACCCCGGTTCCGGCAATCCCCAGCGGGCCATTGTGGTGGCCGGCGTCAGCTGCGCCCATGCCAGGGATATTGTTGCCGATCTTGGCGTGGAAGACCAGGTGGCCCTCTACCAGGTGGTGCAGCCCTATCCGCTGCACACGGCCTTTATCGCTGAGATCCTCGAGGGCCACACCGACATCCTGGTGCTCGAAGAGACAAGGGGCATCATTGAGATGCAGCTTGCACGAAGGGACAAGGTCAAAGGAAAGGAGAGCGGCCATGTGCCCCAGACCGGCGAGCTGCTGCCTGAAATCATGGAAGGCATCATTGCCGGGTTTACGGGCGTTAAACCCCTCTCCCACCTGCTCGAGCCCGTTCCGGGCAGGCGGCCGACCCTGTGTGCGGGCTGCCCCCACCGGGCAAGTTTTTTTGCCATTAAAAAGGCCGCGCCCAAGGGGATCTACACCAGTGACATCGGCTGCTATACCCTTGGCATGAACCTCATGGCCGTTGACACGGTTCTGTGCATGGGAGCCGCCATCAGCCAGGCTGCAGGATTTGCCCACGCCTTCAGCAAAGAAAAACGCCCCCCCATTGTTGCCACCATCGGCGATTCCACCTTTTTCCATTCCGGGGTGCCGCCCCTCATTGATGCGGTGGTTCAAAAGGCGCCCATTGTTGTTGTGATCCTTGACAACCGCACCACGGCCATGACGGGCAATCAACCCACCCCTGCAACGGGGATCGATATTTCCGGGTGCGAGGTGGGCACGGTCAGCATTGAAATGCTGGTCAAGGGGTGCGGCATCACCTATTGCCGGACGGCCGATCCCATGGACACCAAGGGATTTATCCTTGAACTCAAGGAGGCCATTGCCCTGTCAAAGACCCATGGGCCCTGTGTGCTGATCTCAAGATCTCCCTGCGTGCTCAATCTTTCTAAAAAAGAAAAGGCTGACCGGTACACAGGGGTTGAGGTGACCGATGACTGTGACGGGTGCGGCTATTGTGTTTCACACTTTGAGTGCCCGGCCCTTGTCCTTGACAGCGAAAACAAACGGGTGGACGTTGATCCTGGCCTGTGCACGGGCTGCGGGGTGTGCACGGCGGTCTGTCCCAAGGGGTCCATCGTTCTTGTCAATTAACCGGCACCGGCCGGAGCGGGATATGGATCCACGGACACAGCAAACGATGAACGCCCTTCATGGTGATATGTCTGTCGGGTGTTTTACATAAAAAACAATGGAAAATCAGATGAACTATCAGATCGTAATCAGCGGTGTGGGGGGCCAGGGCGTACTCTTTGTGACACGGGTGCTTGCCCAGGCCTGCATGGATGAGAACAAACGGGTGCTCACCTCCGAGACCCACGGTATGGCACAACGGGGCGGGACGGTGATCTCCCACCTGAAGGTCGGTACCTTTTCCAGTCCTTTGATCCGGCCGGGGAGTGCAGACCTTTTACTGACGTTGAAACAGGAAAATTATCCCCAGCACAAGGGGTACCTCAAACCGGGTGGTCAGGCCCTGGTCAATTGCCCGGCCACGGGTGCTGAAGGGGAAGATTTTACTGCAATGGACGGGGAGAAAATGGCCGCAGCGGACAACAATGCCCGTTCGTTCAACCTGTACATGCTTGGCGCCGCCATCGGACTTGCGCCGGTCTGTTCCCTTGGGGCGGTCAAGGCCCGGGTTGAAAAAATATTTTCGTCAAAGGACAAGGCCGTCAGAGCAAAAGCCCTCCTGGCCGTTGAAACAGGCTACAACAGCATCCAAAAGGAGGGGTGATGGGGTTTATTCCACAGGGTTTAACCAGAGAGGACATTGAAAAAATTCAGCTTAAGGGCCTGAAGTGGACGGTGAACCACGGGGTGACCCATTCAACGGTTTACCAGCGGACATTCAAGGCGGCCGGCGTTTCGCCAGGGGATGTTCAATCCTTAAAGGATCTTCAGTCCCTGCCGTTTCTGGAAAAAAATGATCTCCAGGACGATTACCCGCTGCCCTTGAGATCCGTGCCCGAGGAGCAGGTGGTGAGAATCCACGGTTCGTCCGGAACAACGGGCAAACGCAAGGTGATGTGCTACACCCAGCATGACATTGACACCTGGGCCGACATGTTTGCCCGCTGCTATGAGCTTTCGGGCATGACAGCCCGTGACCGGGTTCACATTGCCGTGGGGTACGGGCTGTGGACGGCCGGGGCGGGATTTCAGCTGGGGTGTGAACGCTTTGGCGCCATGGCGGTTCCCATGGGGCCGGTGAACACGGACATGCACGTGGAGATGCTGGTTGACATGCAGAGCACCGTGTTCTGCTCGACCGCATCCATGGCCCTTCTCATGGCTGAAGAGGTGAAAAAAAGGGACCTCCGGTCCAAGATCAACCTCAAGCGGATCATCCTCGGGGCCGAGCGCCACAGCAATGCCATGCGGGCCCACATTGGCGAGCTTCTCAATGTCAGTGAAATCCACGACATCTACGGCCTGACCGAGCTCTACGGGCCGGGCACCGGGATTGAATGCAGTGCCCACCATGGCATGCACTACTGGAATGACCTTTTCATCTTTGAAATTATTGATCCCGATACCCTGAAGCCCGTTCCCGAGGGCGAGTTTGGCGAGCTTGTAATCACCTCCCTTCAAAAGGAGGCAAGCCCCCTGATCCGCTACCGCACCCACGATATCACCCGGTTCCTTCCGGGGGACTGTCCCTGCGGATTGTCGTTTCCACGCCATGACAGAATCCAGGGCCGCAGTGATGACATGTTCATCTACCGGGCCGTGAACATTTATCCCCGACAGATCGACCTGATCCTTGATCCCATACCCGAGGTGGGCAGCGAATACCAGGTCGTCCTCGACCACCAGGAGGACGGCCGGGACATGATGACCATCCGGGTGGAACGGTCGGAATCTGCATCCAGCGCGGACGACAAGGCCCTTATCGCCATGATATCGGACCGGGTGAGGCGGAAACTCCTTGTCCGGGCTGCGGTTGAGATAACCGATTACCACACCCTGCCAAGGTCCCAGAAAAAAAGTCAGCGGGTCTTTGACAACAGAAACGGCAACCGCCGTTAAAGGAGAAAAAATGAAAAGAGCGTTCAAGCCTGTTATTGGATCAATCCTGGGAACGGTTGCCATTGCTTTTCTTGTGATGATTGCGGGTGTTTTTGTCTGTGTCCCCCCTGTGTCGGCCAAAACCATCTCCCTTAACTATGCCAACTTTCCCCCGGCCCCCACCTTTCCCTGCGTCCAGATGGAACAGTGGAAAACCGTGGTTGAAACCCGGACAGAGGGTGCGGTCCGGATCAACACCTTTCCCGGCGGCACCCTTCTCGGGGCAAAGGAGATGATGGACGGGGTGATCTCGGGCCAGGCCGATATCGGTTGTTTGTGCATGGCCTACCAGCCGGGTCGTTTCACCGTGACCAACGCCGTGAGTCTTCCCCTGGGCATTCCCGATTCAAAGGTGGGAAGCCTGGTGCTGACCGATCTGTTCAACACATACAAACCCAAGGCCTTTGACAAGGTCAAGGTGCTGGCGATGTTCACCACGGCCCCTGCCAACATCATGTCACGAAAACGGGTGGCAACCCTTGACGACCTCAAGGGCATGGATTTAAGGGCCTCTGGCGGGGCGGCTGAAATCCTTAAAATCTGGGGCGCCAACCAGATTGGCATGCCCATGTCCGCAACCCCCGAGGCCCTTCAAAAAGGCGTGGTCCAGGGGCTTTTTTCTTCCCTGGAGGTGATGAAGGACCTTAAATTTGCCGAAGAGTGCCCCTATGCCACCATGACCAACACGGTGGTCTACCCCTTTGCCGTGGTCATGAATCTTGACCGGTGGAACGCCCTGCCGCCAGAGGTTAAAACCGTGATGGAGAACCTTGCAAGGGAACAGGCCGTATGGACGGGCACCTACATGGACAACCATGTCAAGGACGCGGTTGAATGGTCCAAAAAGACCCACAACGTCGAGTTTGTCGAGCTTGACGACACGGCGGCCGCCACCTGGAACAAGGCCCTTGCCCCCATCACAGAGCGCTGGATCACCACGGCTTCGGAAAAAGGGTTTGACGGTAAAGCCATTGTGGAGACCCTCCAGCATCTGATTGACCAGCATACAAAGGGTGAGTGATGAAACGATTTCTGACCGGGCTTACCACGGTTCAGACCCTGATTGCCGGTGTGCTGCTGATCCTGATGGTCGTCTTGACATCGGCAAACATCGTCGGCCGCCAGGCCGGCATCCCCGTCCGGGGAACCTTTGAGATCATGGGGTTCCTGGGGGCTGCCGTGTTCGGGCTGAGCCTTTCGTTTTCCCATTCAAAAAAAGAGCATCTCTACGTGAGCATCCTGTTTGACGCCTTTCCCCGAAAGTTGCAGCAGGCGGCAAGGTGTGTGAGCACCCTGGCAAGCATTGTCCTTTTTTCATTCCTCGGGTTTCAGCTGACCAAAACAGGGCTCAACCTCAAGGCGGTCAACGAGGTGTCGGAAACCCTGAGGCTTCCCTATTACCCGGTGGTTCTGATCCTGGCATTCGGGGTGGCCGTTCTGGTGCTGCTGCTTGTGTATGAACTGTTTACCGTTTTTGGAGAATCTTCGTGAGCCTTACCCTTGTTGGAATCGTTGGCATCGCTGTGCTTTTAGGGGTGCTGTTTTTTCTGGGAATGCCCGTGGGTTTTTCCATGGCCATGGTGGGGTTCCTCGGGTTCTCCCACGTGATCAACCTGAACGCCGGCATGAACATGGCAGGCTCGGTGTTCTGGTCCGTGGCTTCCAAGTACGGGCTCACCGTGATTCCGCTGTTCATCTTCATGGGGCAGATCGCCTTTTATTCGGGTGTCAACCAGCGCCTGTACCGGGCGGCCCACTACTGGACCGGCCATATCCGGGGCGGCCTTGCCATGGCCACCATCATGGCCTGCAGCGCCTTTGCCGCCATCTGCGGGTCGAACACGGCAACGGCTGCCACCATGAGCACGGTGGCCCTGCCGGAGATGAGAAAATACGGTTACTCGACCATCCTGAGCACCGGGGCCATTGCCTGCGGATCCACCCTTGGGGTGGTGATTCCCCCAAGCGTGGTGCTCATCATCATCGGGCTTGCCACCGAGCAGTCCATTGCACGGCTGTTCTACGGGGGCATCGGGGCGGGTGTGATTCTGACCCTTTTTCTCATCCTCACCGTTCGGTTCTGCTGCCGGCTTTATCCGGCCTGGGGGCCTGTGGTTGATAAAAAGCCCTTTGGGGAGCGCATGGCCTCCCTGTCCGGGGCAGGGGAGATGCTCCTGCTGTTCGGCCTTGTCATGGCCGGATTGTGGGTGGGTTTTTTCACCCCGTCGGAGGCCGGGGCTGCCGGGGCTTTTTTTGCCCTGGTCATTGCCGTTGCCGGCAGGACCCTTTCCTTTGCCAATTTTAAACGGGCCGTGATGGACACCCTCAGGATCTCGTGCATGGTGATCATGCTCATTGCCGGTGCCATGATCTTCGGACGGTTCCTTGCCGTTACGCGCATTCCCTTTGATCTTGCAGCCATGGTGGCGGCCCTTCATTTCCCGGCCTGGGTTATCATGGGGTGCATCTGTCTGATCTACATCCTGGGCGGTGCCATCATGGACGCCCTGGCCCTGTTGCTGATCACCATTCCCATTTTTTTCCCCCTGGCCCTGCAGATGGGGTATGACCCCGTGTGGTTTGCCGTCACCATCACCGTTGTCACCACCCTTGGAGCCGTGACCCCGCCCGTTGGCGCCACCACCTATGTGGTGGCAGGCGTTGCCGGCGATATTCCCCTCAAGGACGTGTTCAAGGGGGTGGCCCTGTTTCTTCCTGCCTACATGGTCACCATTCTGCTGCTGATTCTCTTTCCGGCCCTGGTGACCTTTCTGCCCGGTTTTCTGGGGTAATCCCATTGTGATTTGTGTTGCTGGCAATTGACCTTCAATCTCATTTAAGATAAGATGCCCAAGGCCATGGGGTCTGTAATGGATTGGACAGCATCGTGAAGGAGACGTTTAGTTAGATGATATTGATCAGGAATGGAGAGCTCTTTGCGCCAGAGGCAAAGGGAATCAGGGATATTCTCATTGGCGGTAACCAGATTCTTGCCATTGAAGAGACCATTGATCCTAAAACCCTGCCAGGGGAGATCCGGGTCGTTGATGCCTTCGGCATGATCGTTGTGCCGGGATTTATTGACGGGCACCAGCACTTTACCGGGGGCGGGGGAGAAGGGGGCTTTCATACCCGGACCCCTGAAATGCAGCTGTCCATGAACATTGCCAACGGCGTGACAACGGCCGTGGGGCTTTTGGGGACAGACAGTCTGACCCGGACGGTGGAGAGTCTCTACGCCAAGACCCGGGCGTTCAATGCCGAGGGCATGACCGCCTTTATGCTCACGGGTTCCTATTGGCTGCCGTCCCCAACGGTGTGCGGAAGCGTTGGCCGGGACCTGGTTTACCTGGATCCTGTCATCGGCGTAAAGCTTGCCATGGCCGACCAGCGGGGACCCCATTTTGATGCCCATGACCTTGCCAGCCTTGCCTCGGACGTTCGGGTGGCCGCCCTTGTGGCAGACAAGCCCGGGATTATCACCGTCCATGTGGGCGTGAACACCGACGCCCTGGATCTGATCTTTGAGGTGGTTGAACACCACAATGTGAGGCCGGATATTTTCATTCCCACCCACATTAACCGGAAAAACGCCCGGGCCACGGAACAGGCCCTTGCCCTTGCCGAACAAGGGGCCGTGATTGATGCCACCTGCATGGCAGCCATCCCTGGAGACGGACCCGGGGAACAATCGTCGACAAAGCTTTGTGCCGCCGACTTTGCCATGATTGCCGACGGTCATCACCTGTTTGATCAGGTGACCTTCAGCTCGGACGCCGGGGGCTCGTTGCCCCTATGGAACAAGGATCGAAGCCGGATCCTCGGCATGGGGATCGGCACACCAGAATCCTTGCTGGTTGAACTCAGGCACCTGGTAAACACCCGGGGCATGGCAATGGAAAGGGCCCTGAAACCCATGACCACCACCCCGGCTCGGATCTATGGCCTGACCGGGACCAAGGGCGCCATACAGATCAATGCCCATGCCGACATCCTTGTCCTTGATCCGGACGACCTTGGGATTCGGGATGTAGTTGCAAAGGGCCAGATCATGATGAACAACGGCAAACTTGAAAGAAAGGGGTATTTTGAATAATTTGACACCCCGTCCCCACAACCCGAAATCCCCAGGAGAGCTGTCCCCGGGGCTGGCCACGGCCCTGAACGAAGATGAGATTCTCTCTGTCCGGGACCTGAGCCTGAGCTTTCCCACCTACGAGGGGTTCGCCCAGGTGCTCCACGGGGTCTCTTTTTCAGTGAAAAAGGGAGAAACCCTTGCCATTGTGGGAGAATCCGGGTCCGGCAAGACCGTTACCATGCGAAGGGTCATGCACCTTTTGAGCAATGTCAGGACCGATTCCGGACGGATTGTGCTCAGAAAAAGGGACCGGAGCGTCCAGGACATCACCCGGTTGTCCAAGGGTGAGGCCAGAAAGATCAGGGGGTTTGACATGTCCATGATCTTCCAGGAGCCCATGACCTCCCTCAACCCGCTGTTCACCATCGGCAACCAGCTGTCCGAGGCCCTGCTCACCCACCAGAATTTTCCCCGGCAGGAGGTGGAGAAAAGGGGGGTGGAGCTGCTGGAACTTGTGCGGATTCCCGATGCCCGAAAACGGTTCAGCGAGTACCCCCACCAGATGTCCGGGGGCATGCGCCAGCGGGTGATGACGGCCATGGCCCTGGCCTGCAATCCCCAGCTTTTAATTGCAGACGAACCCACAACGGCCCTGGATGTGACCATCCAGGCCCAGATCCTGGCCCTGATCCGTTCCCTCCAGGCAAAATTTCAGATGTCGGTGATTTTCATCACCCATGACATGGGGGTGGTGGCCGAGCTTGCCGACCGGGTGGTGGTGATGTACAAGGGCAGAGTGGTCGAAGAAAACGACGTGTATTCCATATTTGCCAAGCCTGCCCACCCCTACACCCGGGCCCTGTTAAAGGCGGTTCCCACCCTGGGCTGCATGCAGGGAAGGAAAAATCCGGCAACCCTGCCCGTGCTTGAGATGGAAAAAGAGCTCAACCGCACCCAGGGCGAGCCTTTGCCTCTGGAAGAGGAGATCGACACGGCAGACCATACCGGTGATCCCATTCTTGAGGTGAACAATCTGTTCACGCATTTTGTCTCAAAGAAAAATTTTTGGGGCAAACCCACCCACCTGGTCCATGCCGTTGAAGATGTCAGTTTCAAGATCTATCCCGGGGAAACCCTGGGCATTGTGGGCGAATCCGGCTGCGGCAAATCAACCACGGGGTATGCCCTTTTAAAACTGGTCCCGGCCACGGGTGAGGTATTGTTCCAGAAAAGAGATGTCATGGCGATTTCCAGCCAGGAGATGCAGGCGCTGCGCCAGGATATCCAGTTCATCTTCCAGGATCCGTTTGCCTCGTTAAACCCCAGGCAGACCATTGGCACCTCCATTGCCGAACCCATGGTGATCCACGGTATCGGCGACAAGCGATCCCGGCAGGCCCGGGTGGGAAGACTGCTGGAGCGGGTGGGGATTCCGGCCCACCATGCAAGCCTTTACCCCCATGAATTTTCAGGGGGGCAGCGACAGCGCATCGCCATTGCCAGGGCCCTTTCCACAAAGCCCAAGGTGATCATTGCCGATGAGGCGGTGTCGGCCCTGGACGTTTCCATCCAGGCCGTTGTTCTCAACCTCATGCTCAGGCTTCAAAAGGAGATGAACCTGTCCTATATGTTCATCTCCCATGACATGGCCGTGATCGAACGGGTAAGCCACCGGGTGGCGGTGATGTACCTGGGCCAGATCGTTGAGATGGGCACCCGCCAGCATATCTTTGAAGACCCCAGGCACCCCTACACCCGGAAATTGCTGTCTGCCATCCCCATTGCCGATCCAATGAAAAGAACGGATTTTGGCATGCTCACCGGAGAAATCCCTTCACCCGTGAGAAAAATCAATGACCCGCCCCCCAAAAAAGTGTTAAATGAAGTGGCACCCGGTCATTTCGTTGCTGACCTGGTTGCGACCGTGTAAACGAGCGATTAAACTGTAAATTAAAAAAAGGAGATATTCAATGAAGAACGCATTTTTGACCCTGCTTGGGTTAGTGCTGCTTGCATCCCCGAGTTTTGCCGAAACCCGGGACATCGTCTACGCATCCGAGTCCACCGTTAAATCCCTTGACCCCCATGATACCTCAGACACCTATTCGGGTGCCATTGAGCGGGCCATCTGCCAGGGCCTCATGGGCTTTGACGAAAACCTTAACATTGTTCCCCTGCTGGCCGAAAGTTACACCTTTAACGAGGCGGCCACCCAGTTTACCTTTAAGCTCAGAAAGGGCATCAAATTCCATGACGGTGCGGATTTCAATGCCCAGGCTGTGAAGGTTAATATCGAGCGCATGATGACCGGCAAGTACAAGCGCTCAAGCCTGATGAAACCCGTGGAATCCCTTGATGTCCTGGACGACTACACCGTGCAGTTCAACCTCAAGGAACCCTTTGGCGCCTTTGTCAACGCCATTGCCCATCCCGGTTCCCTGATCGTGAGCCCCAGGGCCCTTGAAACCTACGGGGACGAGGTGAGCAAGCATCCCGTTGGCACAGGACCTTTTATCTTTGACGAGTGGGTATCGGGTAACTTTGTAAAGATCAAGAAAAATCCGGATTACTGGCGGGGGGATGTCAAGGTGGATACCATCACCTTCCGGCCCGTGCCCGAAAGCGGATCCAGGCTTGCCATGCTCAGGGCCGGCCAGGCCCACTACATCTATCCCATGCCAGCGGAACTGCTGAAGATTGCCGAGCGTGATGCCAATATCGACGTCATCAAACAGCCCTCGATCATTGCCCGTTACCTGATCATGAACACCCAGTATAAACCCTTTGCCGATGTCAGGGTCCGCCAGGCCATCAACTACGCCCTTGACAAGGAGGCCATCATCAAGATCGCCTGGGGCGGTGCTGCCACCCAGGCCGATTCCATCATTCCCCCCAACCTCCAGTTTTACAAGAAGCAGGCTGTCTGGCCCCATGACCTTGAAAAGGCAAAGGCCCTCATGAAGGAGGCAGGGTATGAGAACGGGTTTGAGGTGGTCTTTTTAACCCCCAACGCCTCAAACCGGTTAAGGGCAACGGAAATGGCCCAGCAGCAGCTCAAGAAAATCGGCATCACCGGCGGCCTTGAGTCCATGGATGTGGCAAGTTTTTACAACAAGCTTGAGGGCCACAGGGTCGACGATGCCAAGCAGGTTCCCTTTATCGCCTTTGGCGGCTGGTCCGCCTCCACCGGGGACGCAGACTGGGGTACAAGACCCTTGATTTCCACCGAAGCCTTTCCCCCGGCCATGTCCAACTTTGGTTTCTTTTCCGACAAAAAGGTGGATAACTTTATTACTGCAGGCCTTGCCTCGGCCAATCCCGATGTAAGAAGAAAAGCCTATGCCGACCTCCAGGATTATGTGTGGGACAAGGCCCCCTGGGGATATCTGTTCGTCGATACCATGGTGGCTGCCAAGTCGAAAAAGCTCACGGGGATCTATCCCATGCCCGACGGTGCCTTTTCCGTGGAAAATGCTGAACTAGCAGAGTAACAATGATAAAATACTTTTTCAAACGCTGTATGGCCATTGTTCCGGTGCTGTTTGTGGTCTCTGTGCTGGCATTTGCCTTTGTGCATCTGCTGCCCGGGGACCCGGCCCGGATGATGGCCGGTGATGATGCGGACGAGGCCACCATTGAAATGCTTCGAAGCGAACTCGGCCTTGACCGCCCCTTGCCCGTGCAATACCTGACCTACATGGGCAATCTGGTCCGGGGGGATCTTGGCATGAGCCTTCGAACCAATCTGACCGTGTTTGACGAGTTGAAACTTCGGTACCTGCCGACCATGTACCTTGCCTTTGCCGGCATGGCATGGTCGGTGGTCATCGGCATCTTCTTTGGTGCCGTTGCCGCCATCTACAGCGGCAGGTGGCAGGATTACACGGCCATGATGGTTTCGGTTTCGGGCATTTCAGTGCCCCAGTTCTGGCTGGGGCTCCTGGCCATCCAGCTGTTTTCCGTTCACCTGGGATGGCTGCCCGTGGCCGGATACACCGGGAAATTTTCCGAATTGATCCTGCCGTCGTTTACCCTTGGGGCCACGGTTGCCGCCATCATGGCCAGATTTACCCTGTCCGCCTTTCTTGACGTGCTCGGCGAGGAGTATATCTCAACGGCCCGGGCCAAGGGTGTGACTGAAACCCTTGTCATGTGGAAGCACGCATTCAGGAACGCCCTGATCCCGGTCATCACCATGGTCGGTCTCCAGTTTGGATTCCTCCTGGGCGGATCGGTGGTGGTCGAAACGGTGTTTGCCTGGCCAGGGTTAGGGCGGTACATGATCGAGGCCGTTGCCGTCAGGGATTATCCCGTGCTCCAGGCCCTGCTGCTGCTCTATTCGTTTCACTTTGTCTTTATCAACCTGGTTGTGGACATGGTTTATGCCCTTATCAACCCGGAAATCCGGTATGAGTAAAAGAATTCTATGACTAAAAAGATAACCCCTTTTGCCATTTTCTGGCACAAATTCAAGCGGCGGTACACGGCCATGGTGGCCGGTCTCTTTATCGTGCTCCTGGTGCTGGCGGCCGTGTTTGCCCCGGTGATTGCGCCCCATGATCCCTTTGAGACCGATTACAGCATCTCCATGATGCCCCCGAGCCTGTCCCACCTGGCAGGCACAGACCTCTACGGCCGGGATATTTTAAGCCGGATCATTTACGGCGCACGGATTTCCCTTGCCGTGGGATTCACCTCCGTGTTTGTGGGTGCCCTTGTGGGGGTGACCCTGGGGCTGGTGTCGGGATTCTTCGGCGGCTTTCTCGACGGGCTGATCATGCGGACCTCGGACGTTCTGTTTGCCTTTCCCGGCATCCTTCTGGCCATTGCCATTGTGGCCATCCTGGGGCCGGGACTGGTCAATGTGGTTGTGGCCGTGTCCGTGTTTTCAATGCCCACCTTTGCGCGCATCGTCAGGGGCAGTACCCTGGCCCTCAAGGAGAGTCTCTATGTCAGGGCCGCCAAAAGCGTGGGCGCCTCCAGACGACGGATCATGTTTGTCCACATTCTGCCCGGCACCCTGAGCGGCGTGATCATCTATTTTACCATGCGCATCGGGACCTCCATCATCACGGCGGCAAGTCTGAGCTTCCTGGGTCTTGGGGCCCAGCCGCCAACGCCTGAATGGGGGGCCATGCTGGCCGAAAGCCGCGACTATATCGGGGTGGCCGACCACATGACCATTTTTCCGGGCATTGCCATCTTCTTGACGGTTCTGTTTTTCAACCTGTTCGGCGACGGGTTGCGGGCTGCCCTGGACCCTAAAACCAAATAGACCCATTCCCTTGAATTTAAATGGTGAACTTTTTATGAAACCCATGATCGGCATGGTTGCCAATACGTATTTAAACCGGTTTAAACTGCCGGCATCCACCGTTCCCCTGGCCTATACCAGCGCCATTGAAAAGGCCGGGGGCATCCCCCTTGTGCTGCCGTTTACAAGGGATGTTGAGGCCATTTCAGACCTGGTCCATCTCTGCCGTGGCTTTGTGCTGCCCGGCGGCGGTGATGTGGATCCCGGGCTCTACGGCCAGGTCCCGTCTTCCCGGCTCGGAGAGACGGACCGGCCCCTGGACGATTTTCAGATTTCGGTTTTCATGGCGGCCATGGCCCTTGAACGACCCATCCTCGGAATCTGCCGGGGGAGCCAGGTCATCAACGTGGCCCTTGGGGGGACCCTCGTCCAGGATATTCCCACCCGGTTTCCCGATTCAACCCTCCGCCACATGCAGGAGATCGTCACCTTTGATACCGACCACTGGGTGAACCTTGAGCCCGGCTCCAGGCTCCACGATCTTTTGGGGGGGCGCATCCGGGTCAACTCCCTCCACCACCAGTCGATCGACACCCCTGGACGGGACCTTGTGGTGACGGCACGGGCCCCCGACGGCGTGGTTGAGGCGGCCGAACACACAAGGCTTCCCATGGACCTTGTCCAGTGGCATCCGGAACTGATGATGCAGAAAAACAATGACATGCTCGGCCTGTTTCAATCTTTTGTGGATCGTTGCAGGCGTTGATACCCAAATCCTCTGTCCGCAGTTTAACAGGGGCAAACCGGAACAATCCAATCCGTTAGGCAGGTGTAAAAAATGATCGTATATTTCAATGGCAGGTTCATTGACAAGCAAGCGGTGGTCGTCTCTCCCGACGACCGTGGTTTTTTGTTCGCCGACGGGCTCTACGAGGTGATCAGAAGCTACCAGGGAGTCCTTTTCAGACCCATGGATCACATTGCCCGGCTCAACCATGGGGCAAAACATCTACGGCTTTCACGGATCGATTTTGCTGAGTTTATTCAAATCGCCCAGGCGCTGATCGAGAAAAACGGGCTCCTGACCGGGGATGCCACCGTCTATTTCCAGGTAACGCGGGGCCAGGCGCCCCGGTCCCACGCCTTTCCCTCCCCCCTCCCAGAACTGACCGTTTACGCCTTTGCCTCAAAGTTTGACGCTGCAAAGGGCGAGAAACTCAAGGCCCAGGGCATCAGCGCCATCACCGTGGCAGACCAGCGCTGGGCCCGGTGCGACATGAAAACAACCGCGCTTACGGCCAATGTCCTTGCCAACCAGGCAGCCATTGACCAAAACGCCAAGGAGGCGATTTTTGTCAGGGACGGGGTGCTGCTCGAAGGCACCCATTCCAATTTCATGGCAGTGAAGGACAATGTCCTGGTTACGGCGCCCCTGTCAAACTATATTCTTGGCGGCATTACCCGGCGCGTCATTGTTGAGCTTTGTGAGCGGGAAAACATCCCCCTGACGTTCGGGCCGGTTTTTGAAGGGGACATTCCCGGGGTCCAGGAGATGATGGTGGTGGGAACCACCCTGGAGGTGACGCCCGTTGTCAAACTCAACCATAAGCCGGTTGGCGATGGCAGACCCGGAGCCATCACAACCAAACTTCAGGCCCTTTTAAAGGGTGAAACAGCTCGAAGGTGATCCTGAACCTGGGGCAGTAGGTTGAGGTTGCTGCAATTTTACAGAAAACTCCCGCCGAAGCATCATCAAAGGGGGCGTTTTAAATTTCGTTGTGGCCAGGGCAGATACCCTGCTGCGGCCATGGCGGTTATTCCGACGAGGTGTGAATGCTTTTTCATGTGGCAAAGATGATTTACCGGATATTGGGATGGCGGATTGACCGGGACAGGGCGCGCACGCTTTGGCAGCCTAAAAATGTGCTTGTGGGATTTCCCCACACCTCCATGAAGGATACGGTGCTGACCATGGTCGGCATGCACCTGTTGCAGAAGCGTTCCTACACCTTTATCAAGCAGGAGGCATTTTTCTGGCCCCTCTCCTGGTTCTTGAAGCTCAACCACGCCATCCCTGTTTCCCGGAGTGCCCCAGGCGGCATTGTTGATAGGATCGTGTCTGAGTTTGACCGGAACAAAAACTTCAGCGTCTGTATTGTTCCCCAGGGAACCCGCAGGTCCGGGTCCAAACTGAAGACCGGCTTCTGGCACATTGCAAAGCAGGCCAATGCGTCGGTGCTTTGCTGGTACTTTGATACGGCCGCGAGGCACTGCGTCTGTGTGGGCAGCTTTCGTCCAAGTGACTCCATGGAAGAGGACCTTAAATGCATGCAGAAACTCTACGACGCGGTGGGGTATACCATTCCGGTGGGTGAGTGAAACCCACCTGGAGATGAAAAACCACCATGGCGTCCAGGTTGAAATTTCCGGGGCGCCATGGTGGTCTCTATTAACGGCTTGGTGTATTAAAGGGGGGAAATTTCGTCAAAGGCCTTGTTCATGGTCTTTACGGCAAGGCGGATGCAGTGCTGCTTCTGGTCCGGGATTTCCACAAGCCGCCTGAAAATATCCCTGTCGGTTATTTTTCGGGCCTCTTCAATGGTCATGCCCTTGATCATTTCCATGGCAACCATGGCGGCTGAAATGGCACCCGGACAGCCCAGAACCTGGATCCTGGCATCCTCAATGATATTGTCGGTCATCTTAAGGTAGACCTTCATGGTGTCGCCGCACTGACCTGTGAGTTCGCTGATCTGGTTGGCGTCGGCAAGGCTTCCCATGCTCGGCTGCTGGATATAATAATCAATGGCCGTGTTTGAATAACCCGACTCTGAGAGCATTGCCCTGACGTTTTCCTTGGTGTCTGTCGCTGATACGGTTTCCACTCTTGTTTTTGCCTCCCTAGTGTGCGCAGCTGCCGTCTATGGTATGACCGCTGCATGTCTGGTCAATGGTGAATTCAGAAAGAGCCCCTGTTTTAAGAAGGTCCAGGTTCTGCCCGACGGTGCCTTCCACCGCCCGGTGGACCTTTATCCGGGCTGCCGCAAGTTTGTTAAGGGCACCTTTGCCGATGCCGCCGACAACGATAACATCCGCCTTTATGCCGCCAAGGGCCTTTAACGGCTGACAGTGTCCGTGGAGGTGGTCCTTGTCATGGTTGACCAAGACCTCGTGTTCCCCTGAGTCTGTATCCACGAGAACAAAAAAAGGGGCCGATCCAAAATGACCATAAACCGTGCCTGTCAGTCCAAGTTCACTGTTTGTCGGAAAAACTGCCTTCATTCTTACTCCTTGTAGCATCTGTTGGTCTGCTGCATTGCATAAATGACTGCTTGAAAATAGATGCAAAATAGTGCTGATCTTGACCGCTGTCAAGCAGCTATCGGGCCTCTTTTTCCTTGGGAGCAGAGAAAAGACAGCTCAGGATGAGCATATCCTCATCATACTCTGTGCTCACCGCATAGGGAAGGGTGTTAAAGAGCCTGATCATACCGCGGTTCTGGGGCGAAGTATAGGCCACAAGCCCCTTTATACCGTTGAGCCGGGCGGCTTCGGCAAGCTTTTTTTGCAGCAGTCTTGCAATGCCCTTGCCCTGCCACTCCTTGGACACGGAAAAGGCAATTTCAGCCATGTTGACCACGGGATTTTTCAGATACTCGCCAACGGCAATGATTTTGCCGAACCCCACTTCACCCACAATTGCCACAATCGTCAGGTCGTTGATGTAATCGATCTCAAAGGTTTTGTCGATCTGATCGTGTACAAAGCTTTTCTTTTCATGGAAGAACCGGGAGACCACATCTTTTCGGTTCATGGTATAGTAATATTCCTGAATTCGTCGTTCATCTACGGGCTTTGCCGGCCGAAGCGTGACGGGAGTGTTGTCGATTTTAACAATTTCCTCAAGCCTGAGGGGGTAGACCCCCCGGATGGAATCCTTGAGCTTCCGGCTGATGTCGATGAAGTCCCGTTCCTTGGCCTGTTCAAACAGGTGATCCCTGAAATCGGGGTGGGCAATGCTGATCAGGGCCATGGCCCGCTCCTGGATGCTTTTACCGAAAAGGTTGACAATCCCGAATTCCGTGACCACATACTGGACATCGCCCCGGGGCACGACAATTGCCGAATCTTCGAGAAAGGGAACGATTCGGCTCTCCCGTCCATGGTCTGCCGTGGCCGTGAGCATGAGCACGGACTTGCCGTTGGGAGACATGGCCGTTCCCCGGATAAAATCAACCATGCCGTTGACGCCGGTAAAATTGTTGTAGGGAAGGGCGTCGGCCGCCACCTGGCCCGTAAGGTCGATGGCCATGGCCGTGTTCATCGAGACCATGTTACTGTGGCGTGCGATGATCCTGGGGTCATTGACATAGTCCGAAGGGTGGAATTCAATGGCCGGATTGTCATCTAGAAAGTCGTAGAAGGTGGTGGAACCAACGGCAGAGCTTGCCACAAGCTTGCCGTCGTTAAATCCCTTGGCCCGGTTGGTCACCACCCCCATGGAGACGAGGCGCATGATGCCGTCGGTAAGGTACTGGGTATGAATGCCAAGGTCGTTTTTTTCCGCAAGGCAGAGCAGGGTGGCATTGATGGTCGCCCCAAGGCTTGTCTGGAGTGTTGCGCCGTCGTCAATAACCCTGGAAATATGACGGGCAATGGTGTTGGCCGTTTCAATTTCAGGCATCTCCTGGATGCTGAGCAGCTCCTCCTCATATTCCACGATGTGATCCACGTCGTTGACATGGATGAAACTCTGACCCAGCACCCTGGGCATGCGCGGGTTGACCTGGGCGATGACCAGGTCTGCCGATTCCGCTGCTGCCTTACTGATATCAACCGAGATGCCAAGACTCATCCACCCGAAATCATCAGGGGGCGATACCTGAATCAGGGCTGCATTGATGGGCAGCCGCCGGGTCTTGAACAGCTTGGGGATCTGGGAGAGGTTGATGGGTGAAATGAACCTTGCATTCTTGCTGATCAATCGCGGTTTTGCCGAACCCAGGTAAAACGAGCGGATGTTGAACTGCTGGGAGTGGGAGCGGTTTGCAATGAG
This sequence comes from uncultured Desulfobacterium sp., assembly GCA_963675615.2. Lineage (GTDB taxonomy): Bacteria > Desulfobacterota > Desulfobacteria > Desulfobacterales > Desulfobacteraceae > Desulforapulum. The sequence goes on along the minus strand of CAXXTD010000002.1, from coordinate 841,144 downwards.
GGTGATGGGCGTACTTTCAAGGGAGAGCAGTCTTACGATTTCAAGGTCGGTAAACCGTGATGAAAGATTTGACAGTTCCTTGACAAGATGCTGGGGCTCACCGCAGGATGAAGAGATAAAAACCCGCTGCCCGGGTCGGATCTTTGAGATGGCATCCTTTGCATTACACAGTTTATCCACATAGCCGTCGGCCCAGTAAATCGGTTTTGCCATGGTGCCTCCTTGGGTTTTTAACAAGTATACTATAAAACCCTTTAAGGTCAATCAAAACCGGTACAAAACACTTGTGTGGCCGGTCAAAAGAGTCTACACTTGTCTTTAAACATTTTTTCACGGGAAAGGACGAGGAAAATGCGAATTTTGATTTGCGGCGGAACAGGACAGCTGGGACAGGACTGCACAAGGGTCTTTAACAAGAACCACACAGTTGAATCCCTGGGCCGCCGGGACCTTGATATCACGGATCCAGATCTTGTTGAACGAACTATCAGGGAGCTGGCGCCCGAGGTGGTGATCAACTGTGCGGCCTATACCAATGTGGACGCCAGTGAAGTCAATCCGGAACCTGCCTTTCAGGTCAATGCCGCGGGTGCTGAAAACCTGGCCCGTTCCTGCCGGGCAGTTGACGCCCTCATGGTTCACATCTCCACAGACTATGTGTTTGACGGCAGAAAAGAACCGCCCCTGACCTATGCTGAAACAGATTCCACCGCTCCCCTGGGCGTGTATGGTGCAACCAAGCTTGAGGGGGAGAAACGTGTGGCAGCCAGTTGGGAAAAACTCATGATCGTCCGGACCGCCTGGCTCTATGGGGTCCATGGCCGTAATTTTGTCAAAACCATGCTCAAATTGGCCCTGAACGACCCCGAAAAAATTATCCGGGTCGTGGACGACCAGTTCGGCTCTCCCACCTGGACCCTGAGACTTGCCCTGCAGCTTGAACGCCTTGTCGAAGCCGATGGCCGTGGCATTTTCCATGCAACGGCCGAGGGGTATTGCTCCTGGTATGAATTTGCCGCCTATTTCTTGAAAAAAATGGATGTGGCTCATACCATCAAACCCTGTACCACGAAGGAATATCCCCTGCCTGCGGCCAGGCCCCGCAACTCGATTCTTGACAATGCAAGGCTGAAACGAAAAAACATGAATCGCATGACCGGCTGGCGCCATGGGGTGGATCTTTTTGTTTCAAGATTTCGACAGGAATTGCTCGATGAGTGTGCGTTGTCGCTGGAATGACGCCTCTTTTTTTGACCTTTTTTTATCCATGAATGCAAAGGGGGGATACCCATGAATAAAATTGATCTTTCAGGGTTTAAAACCGCCATGCGTCAGTATCTTCGCTATGTGCGGGGTAAAAGAATAAAAGATGCCGGCCAAAAGGATCTTTTCAATGCCGTCTCATCCGTGGTGAGAATGCTGCTCATTGATATTACCATGGAAACCGAGGGGAGATACCGGAAGGCCGATGCCAAAAAAATGCATTATCTTTCCATTGAGTATCTGCCAGGGCGTTTGCTGTCCAACAATCTGTTGAATCTTGGCATTGAACAGGAATGCAGGGAAATTCTCGGGACCATGGACATTGATCTTGACGATCTCCTTGACGAGGAACACGATCCGGCCCTTGGCAACGGGGGGCTGGGCCGCCTGGCCGCCTGCTATCTTGATTCCCTTGCCAGCCTTGACATGCCGGGATACGGTTACGGCATCAACTATGACTACGGGCTTTTCAAGCAGACCATCATGGCGGGAGAGCAGCGGGAAAATCCTGATTTCTGGCCCAACCGATCGTCACCCTGGCTGCTTGCCCGGTCGGATGTGCGGTGCATGGTTCCCGTATACGGCAGAATCCAGGTGACCGAGGACAGGGAAGGTGAATACAACCCCATGTGGGTGGACTGGAAGCTTATCCTCGGCCGGGTCCATGACATTCCCATCGCCGGTTTTGGCGGACGAACGGTCAACCGACTCCGGCTTTTTTCTGCCTGGGCAAGCGAAAATTTTGACATGCAGGTCTTTAATGAGGGCGATTACTTCAGGGCCGTTGAGGAAAAAATACAGTTTGAATCCATTTCAAAGATTCTTTATCCGTCGGATTCCATGCAGGCCGGCAGGGAGCTGCGGCTTGTGCAGGAGTATTTCCTGGTGGCCTGCTCGGTTCAGGATATCATCAACATCTATCTGGAGGACCATGCGGGATTTGATCAATTTCCGGACAAGGTGGCCATTCACCTTAACGATACCCATCCAGCCCTGACCGTGGCGGAGCTCATGCGGGTCCTGGTGGATGTCCATGGCCTTGAATGGAACCCTGCCTGGGATATCACCACCCGAACCCTTGGTTATACCAATCACACCCTGCTGCCCGAGGCCCTTGAGACCTGGCCGGTCTCGATTTTTGAACGGGTGATTCCACGTCACCTGCAGATCATCTATGAAATCAACCGGCGGTTTATCGAACTGGTCAAGCAGCGGTTCCCAAACAATGCACAGCTGGTGAAATCCATGTCCATCATCAGGGAGGGGGGCGAGCAGCGGATTCTGATGGCCAACCTTGCCATCATCGGCAGCCATTCCGTGAACGGGGTGGCACGGATTCATTCCGAGCTTGTCAAAAGTCACCTGGTGCCTGATTTCTACCGCCTCTGGCCCGAACGGTTCAACAACAAGACCAACGGCGTTACCCCGAGGAGATGGATACTTTCGGCCAATCCCGGCCTTGCAGAACTGATCACCGAGGCCATTGGGGATGGCTGGATATCTGACCTTGACCAGTTAAAGCATCTGGAACCCCTGATCCTCGACAGTGGGTTCCTTGACCGGTTTGCCCAGGTGAAACGGGCGAACAAGATTAATCTTGCTGAAATTATCGGTGAAACAACCTATGTGGAGGTGGATCCGGATTCGATTTTTGACGTTCATGCCAAACGAATCCATGAGTACAAACGTCAGTTCCTCAATGTTTTAAATATTGTTCATACCTATTTGAAAATCAAAGAGGACAACCAGACTCCCGAGGCCCCTAGAACCTTTATTTTTGCCGGCAAAGCCGCTCCAGGGTACATTAATGCAAAGCTGACCATTCGCTTGATCCATGGGGTTGCAGATGTTATCAACAATGATCCGGATGTAAATCCCTGGGTGCGGGTGGTCTTTATTCCCGACTACAGGGTTTCCCTTGCCGAGGCAATCATTCCTGCGGCCGATGTGAGTGAACAGATTTCGTGCGCCGGCATGGAGGCGTCTGGAACCGGCAACATGAAGTTTGCCATGAACGGTGCCCTGACCGTCGGTACCCTTGACGGCGCAACCGTGGAGATTGCCGAAAGGGTCGGGCTGGAAAACCTCTATATTTTTGGCCTCAAGGTCGATGAAATAGCGGCCATGAGAAAAAGTTACAACCCCCGGCATTACATAGAGAACAGTCCGGATCTGTTGCGGGTCATGAATGCCATCCGATCGGACCTGTTCTGCAAAAAAGACCCGGGCATTTTTGAAAGGCTCCATGACGCTGTGGTCGATTACGGAGATTACTATTTTAACATGGCTGATTTTTACGCCTACGTCGAAACCCAGAGCCAGGTGGTGACGGATTACTGCAACAAGAAACAATGGGCGGAACGATCACTTTTGAATACGGCCCGGACCGGTTATTTTTCAAGTGACCGGGCAATCCGGGAATATGCGGATGACATCTGGAAGATCAAGCCATTCCCCTGAGGGGGTGAATCTTGCTTCAGTGGCTGCAGGAAAAAATTCTTTTCTCCGTCTGTTTCTCAAAGTTTTACTTGCGATTTTTCATCTATAGCTGTATTAAATAAACCAATTTGTACAGACTAAATCGCATTCAAAGTTTGATGGGGAAACACATGGGCATTCATGAACGCAAAATCAGAGAAAAAGAAGAACGGCGCAGGCAGATAATGGAAGCTGCAAAGCTTGTATTCTCAGCCAAGGGGTTTAACCGGGCAACCATGGAGGAGATTGCAGGCGAGGCTGAGTTGAGTCCGGGCACCCTGTATCTATATTTTAAAAACAAGGAGGAGCTTCACACCTCACTTTCCATTGATATTCTCAAGTACCTCACCCGGCAGATGCGGGAGTACGTGGATGAGAAAAAAATGAGTCCCGAGGCAAAAATTTATGCCCTGCGGGATGCCTTTATCGATGTTTACGAGTATGACGCCATGGTACTGATCAACCTGTTTCACCTTCAGTCCGGGGAAACCCTGAAGAATCTGTCCGGCGAGGTGCTTCAGGAGATCAAGGAGGCTTCTGCCGACGCCCTGGGGGCGATAACCTCCATTGTGCAGGAGGGTATAGACCAGGGGGTGTTTGTGGACAAACATCCGGTTGCCCTTGCCGATATCATCTGGGCGACCTATTCGGGAGTGGTACTCTGGGTGGACAGCAAGCGTCTGCTCAACAATGAAAAAGATTTTGTAAAGCAGACCCTTGGGACAGCCTTTGACCTGATTGTTGCCGGTTTGAGAAATCTATGACGCCTTGCAGAGTCTGTGGATAGTCTGGGCATGCCAGTCACCCCTCCCAGAGAAGGTGGGTATGCCCTTGTCCATGAGGGCCTGGGCAATTTCCGCAAAGGTAGACCGCTTTTCCCGCATGGCGCGGATGATTTCAATCACCTCATCCTTGGTGTGGTGGGTTCCGGATGCATAGCTGGTGGTTCCCTTTTGAATGGTTTTTGATTGACTTGCAGCGTCCAGGGTGGGTACAACCCTGCTCATCAGAATCTGATTGAGATTTTCAAAAAACGTGGTGACCGATTCGTGCTGTTTGATCTGTGCCTGTGCGAGACTTTCCTGGCTCTCAGCCATCCGCTCAAGGCTGGCAGCCACAGTGGCAAGGCTTTCCTTTATGACGGGCAGATATTCATTGGTATCATCGCTATCACGATACTGACTCTGGGGGGGGAAGGGCCCCCTCCGGTCAACGACTTTTCTGCGTTCGTTTCCCAGACCGTATCGATCACCCATCTCTTTTCGGGTTGGTCCGGAAGGCCGTGGGGGTGATCCCCGGTGGGTGCTTCTCAGGTTTTTTAAAAAATCGCTCATAACTCCTCCTGAACTAACTGTTCAAACAACCTCGTGTGCAGGTTTTAAAATCTTTGGCTCTTCCCGGGTTGAATTTCTTTTAGTGAATTGATGGAGATTCATGGGATTAAGCAAATTCTTTTAAAAAATCACATATATATTTTATAGCACTTATTGGATAAGTCAACAAGGAAATGGCGATAATATGTTGAAAGGGCGTGTTTGATAAGGAGGGTGGGGGGCGAGTAAAGCTGTGGATGGCCTGGGATGGTGTTGCCGCAAGAACAGGGTCTGAACGGTTGAACAGGCCATCCCGAAGGTGGTCCAGGAGAAAACCCTAGCGGGACTTTTCCATGAGCGCGGCCGTCTCTTTCTGTATACAAAAGTAAATGTCTTCATCGCTGCCAAAGATATCAATGACATCCTTGTGGTTGATGAGGGTCTCCACGATGTAGGCGGTAAGGTAGAGACTTACCACGTTGGGGCTTGCCACAAGGGTCCGGAACGGTGCAATTTTGAAATCAATGTCAAACACCTCTGCCCGGCACAGGGTGTCAAGGCACTTTGCAATCTGCTCCTGGATGGCGTTTTTACTGACGGTTTCCACAAGTCCCGTCTCCACAAGCCGCATGGAAACCTTGTTGCTGAAGGACTCAATATTGTCCCGTACTGCGCCGATGGCGCGGTCTCTCTCCCGTGTTTTGGAGGATTCAATTTTCGAAAGCAGCTTTGATTCCCGGTTTCCTGCACTGAATGACTTGGCCATGGAATATCCTTATATATCTGCGTTAAATGATTGTTAGGTTCTATTCACGTTCATTGACACTTATCCCTATGTTTATAATCTAAAGTTCGATGGTGTTTCAAGATAAAAATCATGATCCCTCAATAATAATTTGCGGAGAAAACCTGCCGTTGAAACGGTTCATTCGTACTCTGAATGCAATTCGTTCAAAGTGGTCGGGAAGACCACTTCCATCATCAAAGTTGAAATGGATGGCACTGATGCCAGGTCCGGAAGTGCTGGTCTGTTTTGCAAGTTCCATCTTTCTGTGGCGCATTCCGATGAGGGTCGAATGGACGACCTTTACATCCCTGCAGTAAAACAGGGGTTCGGGATTGCCCATTCCAAAGGGTCTCAACCTGTCTATGGCCTCAACAAGTTCCTTTGTGATGGTGTCGATTTCAAGGGCACAATCGAGTTCCAGGATTCGTTTTCTGGGTTCGCCGTTCATAAGGGTTCGGATGGTATCCTCAAAGTGTCGGGAAAACGCATCCATATTTTGTTCCTGAATGGTTAGCCCGGCTGCCATGGCATGGCCTCCGAACCGTTCAAGCAGGCCGCTGCACTGCCCAAGGGCATTGTGAATGTTGATGTTGTTGACGCTTCTGCAGGACCCTGTGGCCGGTGAGTTTGCCGTAGAGATGAGCACCACCGGGCAGGCGTATTTCCGGGCAACCTTTGACGCAACAATGCCGAGGACTCCAGGGTTCCAGGACGAATCCCACATCACCAGCGCATCCTTGCAGCGTGTGTTGTTCAGGCGTGAAATCCGCTGTTCAATGTCGGCAGCAATGCTCTGTTCGGTCTGCTGGCGTTTTTTGTTGAGCTGGTCCAGGAGGTCTGCCTTTTGTTCGGCTGCCCGGAGGTCACGGGAGCAGAGAAGATCAATGCAGATTCTGGCATGGGCCATTCTTCCGGCAGCGTTGATGCGTGGCGCGATTCTGAAGGCAATATCGTCGGAGTCGATAAGGGACGGGTCGATCCTTGCCACGTCAACAAGGGCTGCCAGGCCCGGCCGTTTTCCCCGTCGCATCACGTCGATGCCCGCCATGGTGAGGATTCTGTTTTCAGCGGTCAGGGGGACCATGTCGGCAATGGTGCCAAGGGCCACAAGGTCGCAGCTGTTCATCAGTTTGGGTTCGCTGAACCGCTGCCACATTCCTCGCTTGCGCATTTCCATTCTCAGGGCAATGACAAGGTAAAAGGCAACCCCCACACCGGCAAGGTGGTCAAGTCCAGAACCGCATCTCTTTTGTTTGGGGTTTACAATGGCCAGGGCATCGGGTGCTGGGTCCGGCACCTCGTGGTGGTCGGTTACGATGACGTCAATATCCTCAATGCGTGCAAGATCAATGGCTTCAAAGCTGTCAGAGCCGCAGTCCACAGTGACGATAAGATCAATCTGCTGCTCCACTGCCATGGCGATATGCTCGGCCTTGAGGCCGTAGCCCTCTCGGCTTCTGTGGGGGATGTACCAGGCGATCTCCCCGTTGACATGGGTCAGAAAATCGTAGAGGACCGCCGTTGCCGTCACCCCGTCCGCATCAAAATCGCCAAAGATGAGGATTCGTTCATTGTTTTCAACGGCCAGGGTAATTCGCGAAACTGCCCGGTCCATATCCTTGAGGGCAAAGGGATTGGTGAGGGTTTCCATGGCCGGAGCGAGGAAGGCCAGGGCAGCCTCCGGGGTTTTTATACCTCTGTTTGCAAGAAGGGTGGCAACAATTCGATGGCATCCCAGTGCCGTTTCAAGCCCTGCTACGGTGGTTGAGTCCGGATTTTTCTCTTTCCACTCTGTTTTCATAACGATCCATTGTAAATTCTTAAACATATAGCAGGGCAGGGGAGAATGTCAAATCATTCTCCACCCATACCGATGCCCAAAATCAGAATTGCTGGTCCTTGAAATTTCAGGTTGAAAAATTTAGTCCAAAGGTGTTATATATAAAGGTTGCATATTATTAATTAAAGGAATTCAGGATGCAGACCGTTCATAAATTGTACCGGGTGGAAAAAAGCAGGATCGGGTTTCTCAAGTTTATCTTTGAGGGGTACGATAATCTTGCCGTTGTGACCACCCTTGATTCATCAGCAGGTCTTGTTCGCCTGGCCATCTCCCCCGGCTGTACTTCCGAGGCGTTTGCCGTGGTGGAAGATTTGAAAAAGGATATCATGATCAGTGACGTTTAAAGAAAAGACCCATGTGGAACCCCCCAGGGGGTATGCCTACATCTACACCATCGGGTGTCAGATGAACACCTATGACACCGAAAGGCTTTTTTTCATACTCGGCGGGCTTGGGTATGCAAAGACTGATGACCTGGACCGGGCCGACATCATTGTCTGCAACACCTGCTCGATCCGTGAAAAGGCCCAGGAAAAGGCGTTCAGCTTTCTGGGCCGGGTGCCGCCCCTGAAAAAGACCAAGCCCCATTTGATCACCATCATGACCGGGTGTGTGGCCCAGCAGGAAGGAAAAGAGGCATTCAAGCGCAACACGGCCCTTGACATTGTTCTCGGGACCCAGGCCTTTTCCCGGCTGGGCGATCATATCAACGCTGTCCTCAACGGCAGAAGCCAGATCACGGACATCGGGGATTCGCCGGCCATCTATGAGGCCATGCCCGATTTTTCGTTGATTGACAACGACAAGGTATCGCGCTTTGTCACCATCATGCAGGGGTGTGACAACTACTGCACCTATTGCGTGGTGCCCTATGTCAGGGGTCGGGAGCGAAGCCGCACCCCGGAGAGCATTGTCGAAGAGATCCGTATTCTTGCCGATGCCGGTGTCCGGGAGGTGACCCTGCTGGGCCAGAACGTCAACTCCTACGGCCAGAAAGAGCAGATCTGCTCGTTTCCAGAGCTGCTCGAACAGATCTCCCGGGTTTCCGGTATTGAAAGAATCCGGTTTGCCACTTCCCACCCCAAGGATCTTTCCGACGAACTCATTTGCGCCATCAGGGATCTTGACAAGGTGTGCAACCAGCTTCACCTTCCGGTTCAGTCCGGATCAAACCGCATATTGAAAAAAATGAACCGGGGGTATACAAGGGAGCAATACCTTGAAAGGGTTGGACGGCTCAGGGAAAATTGTCCGTCCATTGCCCTTTCCTCGGACATGATCATCGGGTTCCCCTCTGAAACCCGGGCCGATTTTGACGAGACCATGGATCTTGTGCGACGGGTTGAGTTTGACGGTATTTTTGCCTTTGCCTATTCGGACAGGCCCCAGGCCCCGGCCGCAAAATTTTCAGACGGGGTTGACGAGGATGAAAAAATGGGGCGGCTCAACGAACTCATTCAGTTCCAGGAAGGGATGACCCTTCGGAAAAATAAGGCCCTGGTCGGCGGTCGGGAGCGGGTCCTGGTCGAGGGATTGAGTCAGAAAAAGCGGCACGATGCAGGTGGAAACCTGTCCGACCTTCCCCAGATGACAGGCAGAACCGAATCGGGAAAAATTGTCCATTTTTATGGAAAGAATGTCCGTCCCGGAGAGATCCTGGACGTTAAAATCGAGCATGCCTACCCCCATTCCCTGTGGGCAGTGCAAGGGAGATGAACAGATGAAGACCCAAGGAACGAACAGGCGGATCGGCAGGAACGCTCCCTGTCCCTGCGGCAGCGGAAAAAAGTATAAAAACTGCTGCATGGGCAAGGATCAGGTGCTGACCCTCAAAGAAACCTACAAGCGAAACTACGGCATTATCCTCAAGGAGCCCGACCAGATTGAGGGCATCCGAAGGGCCGGAACCCTGCTTTTGTCGATCATGGACAAGGTTGCTGCCATGATTGCCCCGGGCATCACCACGGACCAGATCAACACCCTGGTTGAACAAGAGACCCGAAAGGGCGGTGCCATTGCCGCTCCCCTCAACTATCGCGGTTTTCCAAAGAGCGTGTGTGTATCGGTCAATGAGGTGATCTGCCACGGCATCCCCGGGGACCGGGTGCTCAGGGACGGAGATATTGTGAATGTGGACATTACCCCCATCCTGGACGGCTATTATGCCGATGCAAACAAGACTTTTTTTGTCGGAACCCCGGGACCGGACGCGAAAAAGGTGGTGGCTGTGGCCCTGGAGTGTTTGAGGCGGGCCATTGAGACCGTGCGTCCGGGGGCCCACCTGGGAGACATCGGCCATGCCATTCAGACCCATGCTGAATCCCAGGGGTGCTCGGTGGTCAGGGAGTTTGTTGGCCACGGCGTGGGCCTTGATTTCCACGAACACCCCCAGGTCCTCCACTTTGGCCGGAAACACCAGGGAATTGAGCTTGTACCGGGCATGGTCTTTACCATTGAACCCATGATCAACCTTGGGGCAAGGGATCTGCACATCCTTGACGATAACTGGACGGCGGTGACCAACGACGGATCCCTGTCGGCCCAGTTTGAGCAGACCATTGCGGTCACTGAAACCGGTTGGGAGAGCCTTACGCCTTACTAACGGTGGACATTTGTCGGTGTGATTTGAATCTTTTTTTGTTTGACCGTTTTTTCCGGATTAACCCTTGACTTTTTTTATTCCAGGTAGTTAGTAGGAACAGCTGACTGTCCTCCCGGACAGTTGCGACAACTATTATAACCCATGTGGCCCTGGTGCCGCGGACGAAAAAAGAGGGGTGTAAAATGAGTGCTTTGCTGATCATGGTTGCATCATTTGCCGGTTATTTGCTGATGTACAAGCTTTATGGACGGTTTATCGGCGAAAAAATTTTCAAGCTTTCGGGAACGGCGTCCGCGCCTTCGGTATCCATGGCGGACGGGGTGGACTACGTTCCCACCAACAAGGAGGTGATCTTTGGCCACCACTTCACCTCCATCGCAGGCACAGGACCGATCGTGGGACCGGCGGTTGCCATCATCTGGGGGTGGGTTCCGGCCCTGATCTGGGTATTTGTGGGCAGCATCTTCATGGGGGCGGTCCATGATTTTGGTGCGCTGATCATCTCCATGCGCAACCAGGGCAAATCCATTGCCGACTACACCGCCAAATATGTCAACAACCGAACCAAGTTTCTCTTTTTCCTCCTGGTATTCCTCGAGCTGTGGATCGTGATCGCCATCTTTGGCCTGGTCATTGCTGTCGTATTTGCCATGTATCCTGCAGCGGTTCTGCCGGTATGGTTTGAAATCCCCATTGCCGTCTACCTTGGCTATCTGATCTATAAGAAGGGGAAAAGCATTGTCCTGTGGTCGATCATTGCCGTGGTTGCCATGTATGTGACCGTTGCCATTGGGGCCTACCTGCCAATCAAAATGCCCGATGTGGCCGGTATTCCTGCCACGGGTGTATGGACCATCCTTCTTCTGATCTATGCCTTTATTGCATCCACCCTGCCCGTGACCACCCTTCTCCAGCCCCGGGATTTCATCAACTCCCACCAGCTCATCGTGGCCATGGTACTGCTGATCGCCGGCGTATTTGCCTCGGCATTCTCCGGCAGCCTTGAGATCGTTGCTCCGGCAGTCCAGATGTCACCGGCCCAGGCCCCACCCATGTGGCCCTTTTTGTTTATCACCATTGCCTGCGGCGCCATCTCCGGATTTCATTCCCTGGTATCTTCGGGTACCTCGTCCAAACAGGTGAGAAGTGAAACCGATTCCCTGTTTGTAGGGTATGGTTCCATGCTCATGGAAGGGTCCCTGGCCACCCTTGTCATCATTGCCGTAGCCGCGGGTATCGGCATGGGATATACCACCAAAACCGGAGAAACCCTCACGGGAGTTGCTGCCTGGTCAACCCATTATGCGTCCTGGGCCGCAGCCGCAGGCCTTGGCTCAAAGGTGGCCGCCTTTGTCAACGGCGCCGCCAACATGATCGCTGCCACCGGTATCTCGTTTAAAATCGCCCTGGTGGTCATGGGCGTGTTTGTCGCGTCTTTTGCAGGCACCACACTTGACACGGCAACACGTATTCAGCGTTACATTGTTTCCGAACTTTTCACCAGCGTGCGCATGGATTTTCTCACGGGCAAATATATTGCCACCTTCATCGCTGTTTTAACGGCCCTGGCCCTGGCCTTTGCAACCGGTGCCGGCGGCAAGGGCGCCTTGAAACTGTGGCCTCTTTTTGGTGCGGTCAACCAGACCCTGGCGGCCCTGGCCCTGATCATCATCACGGTTTATCTCAAGGGCAGGGGGGGGATCAAGTGGGTTGTTTCCGGAATTCCTTCCGTGTTCATGGTGTTCATGACTGTCTGGGCCCTGGTTCTCAACCAGACAAAATTCGGCACCCAGCACAATCTGCTGCTGCAGACGGTCAACGCCATCATTCTTGTTATTGCCGTCTGGATCGCCATTGAAGGGGTGTTGAAATTTATGAGCATCGACGGTGAGATCGAGGACCTCGAAACCCAAGACCTGGGGTTGTCGTCGGCTGAAGGTGATGCACGCTAAATGACTTTGGTTCTTCGATTGAAGAAAACCTACTACTGGATGACAGGCCCGGCCCTGGCCGGGCTTGCCGTTTGTTTCGGGGCCAAGGCCATTGGGATCATCCCGGCTTGGCCGGCAGGAAAAGGGGTTCAGGTCATGGTGATGGTGGCCTGTGCCGTGACCTGTTTTGCCGCCCCCTTGATGATGCGAACCCTGTTTGCCCATTCCCTCAAGGATTGCCATGGCGCGCCGCCGGACCGGTTTTTAAGATTTCAGCAGCGCCTGGTGCTGGTGTCCCAGCTGACCCCCTGGTGGTCGGTGTTTGTGGTGGCAACGGAGTTTGATAAATTCCATGGTGCAGCCATTGTTCTCATGGGCCTTTACGCGGTCTACTACTACTATCCCTCCCAGGGACGTATCGCCTTTGACCGGAAAATTTTCAGGGTGAAATCAGATGAAAATTGCGTTTAAGGATCTTGTGGCAAGAGCAAAAGAGCGCCTTGTTTCCCTTTATGAAATTGCGGATGAGGTGGCAAGGGGCAAGGCCGTTGACGCCATTGAGGCTGAGCTTGAAGAGCTTGAGCACGTTTTTGCCCTGGTTGTCCAGGGGGCCTTTGTGGGCATCCCCTCTCCGCCCATGCAGATTTCCCTGGCGCTTTTACCCCTCATGGAACGGGAGATTATTCTAATGACCGAAAAACTTGACACCGCCAACGAACCCCTGTCCCATCTTTTTTCCACCTTTGACGTCTCATGAGGGCAGGGGATGTGAATCAAACCTCACTCGTGTTTTACATGGGCAAGGGCGGGACCGGCAAATCAACGGTTTCGGCCCTGTCTGCCATGGTGCTGGCAAGGGCCGGAAAAAAGGTGATGGTGGCAAGCTTTGATGCGGCCCACAACCTTTCAGATATTTTCAAGACCCAGCTGAACCACACCCCCCGGGCCATTGTGCCGGGTCTGCTGGGTGCCGAAATTGACCGTGAACGCATGATTCAGCTTTTTTTAAAGGAAACAAGGGACTCTCTTAAACGAAGCTACTCCTATCTCACCGCCTTTAACCTTGACGGGTATTTCAATGTCTTAAAATTCTCACCGGGCCTTGAGGAACACGCTCTGGTGCGGGCGCTGACCGAGATCATGCAGGCCTTTCCAGACCTTGACTATCTCATCATTGACATGCCGCCAACGGCCCTTTCCGTGAAATTCTTTCTCCTGCCGACCCTCTCCCGGATCTGGATTCAGGAGCTTGAAAAGCTGCGCAACGAGATCAACAAAAAAAAGAAGATTGTGTCAACGGTGCGCTATGGCAGTAAAGCCCATGGCCGGGACAAGATCCTGAACCGAATCATGACCCTTAAACAGGAGTACATGGACCTGGAATCCTTGTTTCGGAATTCGGAAACCACATCCCTTTCCGTGGTGTTGAACAACGATAGCCTTGCCATTTCAGAGACCGAGCGCATTGTCAGGGATCTTGGCGCGAACAACCTCTCTATCAAGAGCGTAGTGTGGAACAGGGTTGACGACACCAGGGCGTTGCCCGGGTTTTCCATTGCCGGTTCTACGCCGTTGTCTCTACCCAGTTCTGCGGACCCCCTCACCGGTATTGACACCCTGAACCGGTTTGTTGATTCCTGGGATGTTGACGCATCCACCCTTGTTGAAAGGGTGACCGGGGCAAAATTGCTGTAACCGTTTTTATAAGAAACTCCTGTCGAAACATCATTGTGAAAGTCTCGACTTTCGAGCCCCCTTTGGTCGCCCTGACCGGAACATTGTAAACCAAAGTGGGTAGGATTTTTGCCCTTCCAGGCGTTAAGAAGCGCAGGCTGTTTGAGGACTTTAGTCCGCAGTTCCTGCGCTTTAGTCTGGAAGGGCAAAAATCCCCCCGACGTTTACCGTTCCGGTCAGGGCGACCAAAGGGGGCGGAATGGTACGATCGCCTGACCTGTATCATCGAGTTTCATGCTTCGTTGTGTCCGCTATAACATGTGGGTAATATGAAACTCGTATCATTCCGGCGACCAGAGGAAGGTATTGCCCTCCGCTCATTCTCGCAGCCCGTCCTGGGCTGCTCCGAGGGAAACGGCAGCTCCTTCAGCGTCCATGCTGACCGCTGCCGTTTAATCCACTACGGGCAAAACCTCCCCCCGGTCGCCTCTGCTGACGAAGGTTCAAGTTTCGTGGTTCGTTGTGTCCGCCAGGAGATGGGAGAGACACAACCTGTTTTAGGTTTCTTTTTCAAGCTGTGGAAATTTGACAATGGGGATGAGGGTGATCAGCGGCACAAAGGCGGTCCAGAACAGGACGGTCTCAATGGAGTAGATATCGGCAAGCTTGCCCACCAGGGGAGAGAAAAGACCGCCAAGGCCGTAGGCAAGTCCCATCATCAAACTTGAGACCATGGATCTTCCCTTGGGGGCAAGCCGCTGGGCCATGAGCACCCCAAGGGGCATGGTTGCCAGGGCGAAAAAACCGCCGATGAAGGCCCCGAGGTAGACAAAGGGGCCCGGCAGAAAGAGGTAGGCCAGCAGCGCCGGGGTCATCAGCAGGTGGGTGACAAAGAAAATCCGTTTGAATCCCATGCTGTCCGACAGCGAGCCGGAGATGAGACCACTGACCGTACCGGCAAGGATGAACAGGGAAACGATAAACCCCACCGAGATAAGATCGTACCCTTTCTGCACCAGGAAAACCGGCATGAAGGTCATGAACGACTGGCCTGCAACGGCCCTGAGCACCATGACGATCCAGATCAGTGAAATGGGTTTCCATACATGGCCCAGGCTCTCCTTGAGGGATCCCAGAAAGCCTGAATTTTTCATCCCTTCGCTCACGGGCATGGGAATGGTCCGAAGGCAGACGAGGATGCTGACAAGTCCCAGAATCATGGTCCAGGGCATGGCCTCAAGGCCGAAACGGCCCACATACCAGGAGATAAATACAGGCCCGATGGCAAACGACAGGGTGCCGCCTGTGTTGAATATGGACATGCAAAGCCCCCTTCTTGTGCCAGAGTAAAGGGGAAGCATGCCAGTGACCGAGGGATGGAACATGGATGACCCGACTGAGCCTGCCGCCAGGACCGCCATCAGCACGTAGAAGTTCGGGGCAATTCCGGAAAAGGGAATGCACGAGACTGCGAGAAACACCCCCCAGAGAATAAAGGCCCGGGTCTGGTAGCGGTCGGCAAGATAGCCCACGCAGGGCTGGACAACAAAGGCCAGGAGGCGAATCATTCCCGTCAGGAATCCCACCTGGGCCATGGACAGGGCAAGCTTGTCCACGTACACCGGCAAAAGAGGGCTGGTGAACGAGCTGTAAAAATCTCCGGTAAAGTGGACCAGTGTCAGGGCGGCAACCACCTTGACGTTGAGTTTTGTGTTTTCGGTCATTTCCTGATCATCCCTTGTTCATCCAACGGTGTGTCTGGATCGTTGTTCCAGTCCGGCAGTTTCAAGGTCCGCCTAATTTTTCAGGCTGTGGATGGGGGCGGGGATTCTTCCCCCGTGGCGAACAAACGTGTCCTGGTTGGTGGCATGGGGCACGTTCATGATTTTTGCCTCACCCAGTAGCCCGCCAAAGTAAACGCTCTCACCTGCTTTTTTTCCGGGAACGGGAATGATCCGGGTGGCCGTGGTCTTGTTGTTGATCATGCCGATGGCCATTTCATCGGCCATGATGCCGGCCAGGGTCTCTTCGGAAATATCCCCGGGAACCGGAACCATGTCAAGCCCCACCGAGCATACACAGGTCATGGCTTCAAGTTTTTCAATGGTGAGATACCCCTTTTCTGCGGCCTCGGCAATGTTGAGATCTTCGCACACCGGAATAAAGGCACCGCTCAAGCCGCCCACGTGGGAGCTTGCAAAGGCCCCGCCTTTTTTCACGGCATCGTTGAGCATGGCAAGGGCTGCGGTTGAACCGGGAACACCGATGCTGGTGAGTCCCAGGGCCTGGAAGATTTCGCCGATGCTGTCACCCACCGTTGGCGTGGGAGCAAGGGAGAGGTCCACCACTCCGAACCGGGTGCCAAGGTTGTCCGCAACCTCCCGGCCGATGAGTTCTCCCACCCGGGTCACCTTGCAGGCCGTGGTCTTGATCACCTCTGCGATCCGGCCCAGGGTGAGATTCGGTCGTGCCTCAAGGGCTCTGTCAATGGCCTTCTTGACCACGCCCGGTCCGCTGACCCCCACGTTGATGACGGAATCTGCAACCCCGACACCCAGGTAGGCGCCCGCCATGAACGGCATGTCCTGGGGAATGTTGGCAAATACGCACAGTTTTGCGCAGGCAAGGCCGTCGTCACGGGCCGTCAGCGCCGCGGCTCGTTTAATAGCCTTTGCCATGTCCAGCACGGCATCCATGTTGATGCCGCTTCTTGTGGTGGCAACGTTGACCGAGGCGCAGATGCGCTGGGTTTCGGCCAGGGCCCTGGGCAGGGCATCCATGAGGGCCCGGTCTCCGGTTGCAATACCCTTTTCCACAAGGGCTGAAAAGCCGCCCATGAAGTCGATGTTGACCTCCTTGGCGATGTCGTTGAGGCAGATGGCGATCTCAACCATCTGATCGGCATTGAAGGGGGCACCCACAAGGGCGATGGGGCTTGTGGAGATGCGCTTGTTGACCACCTGGATGCCATACTTTTCACCAATGGTGTTGCACACAGGCACAAGGGCCTCGGCCCGGGTGAGAATTTTTTCTCTGATTCTGTGCTTGAACACCGAAAGGTCGTGGCTCACGCAGTCAAAGAGGTTGATGCCAAGGGTGACGGCCCGGACGTCCAGGTGTTCATTCTTGACCATTTCAATGGTGGAAAGGATCTCTTGTTCGTTAAACATGGTTTGTATCTTATCCTATATTTTATTGATGGCCTGGAAGATGTTCTTGTGCTGAATGCTGATGTCCAGCCCAAGGCCTGCGGCCTTGTCCCTCAGGGCGGAAAAAAGGGCCTTCTGGTCGGTGTCCGGGGTGATCAGCACCTCGTAGACCATGATGTTGGCCCCGGGGGTATCACCGCCCTTGAACACGGCCCTGAGGTTTGTGACATTTACCTCTGCATCGGCAATAATCCGTGTAAATCTTGCCACAAGTCCCTTCTGGTCGGGTCCGATGGTGGTGATGATGAAAATTTCTCCCCCATCGTTTCTGCTGCCGTTGATGGCCGTGTCGGCAAGATTTACGTGGATATAAAGGTCTGTGCCGGCCAGGTCCTTTTCAAGGGTGGATTTAACGATCTCCAGGGTCAGTTCCGGTGGGGGAAGCACAATGAAAATACCGGAAAACTGGTTCTGGAGAATGACCTGGTTGACGTTTTCAATGTTGCAGTCAAGGTCGTAGAGGCTCTTTGCCGTGGCCGCAATAATTCCCGGCCTGTCCTTTCCAAGGACCGTGATGATCAATCTGTCCATAAATGTATGCTCCTGGTTCTTCATTCAAAAGGGTGTTCATAGTATATTTTGGGATGAAGGTAAACCAAAAACATGGTTTCGCATTGTTGGAACCCATTAAAATATTGATGTTTCAGCAGGCAGTGATTATAATACCACCGTTTTTGCGTTGAAATCCAATTGTATTGCATACAGAGGGGGACGATAAGAATCAATGGGATTTAAGAACTGGTCAGAGCATCTCCAGGAGCACAAAGTACTGCTGGTGATCGTCATTGTTGCTTTCTTTGTTGTGGAACTTGAAGTCTTTGTCCTTGCCACCATGCGTTCGGGTCATCAATCCTACATGCAGGTGATTGATGCAAACAACGAGGTGGTTTACGAGGTCAAGGGGGCGACCATGACCAATTTCAATAAATATTATTTTGAAAACACCTTTGGGCCCCTTGAAAATTACCGGGTAAAGCTTGTATCAAAGGATATTCCCTTTCCCTTCCGGGCCTGGTTCTCTGCGGCTGTGGGGATTCCTGTGGGGTTGATCCTGCTCCTTGGGTTTATCCTCAAGGCTGTGATGACCTTTTTGGGTGGGGGGGATTCGTCCGGGGAATCACCGGGTGATACCGATCATCCCAAGGGCGCCAATCGCGTCGAGGCCCTTTTTTTCAGGATCAGCCGGTTCAATATTTTTGTCATCGGTTTTCTGGTGTTTGCCGCCGTGTTCCTCTACTGGATCATTCCCAACCTCATCGCCTTTCTTGCCCGCACGGGAATTGAAACCATTGTTGATTTCAAGTGGTTTTTCGTGGCCGTGATTGCTGCCCTTTTTGTTCTGTTTGCCTGGTTCATGTACATGAAATACCGGCTTGCCCACAGGAGCATGGAGGTCCAGACCGAGTTGAGAAAGTACGAGCTTGAGCTTGAGTATAAAAGAGCGGCAGGAACCGTTAACAGCCTTGGGTATGACGACACCCGGGGGCAGCGGATGCTCGGGTATGCGGAACCTGATGACGGACCTGACGTCCGGTCCAGGGACAAAAGGGATGAGCCATGAAGATCATCACCACCCACAAGGGAACGGATTTTGATGCCCTTGCCTCCCTTGTGGCGGCAAGCGTGATCTATCCCGGGTCGCTGCCTGTGCTGCCCAAGACCATAAATCCCAATCTCAAGGCGTTTCTGTCCATCCACAAGGATCTTTTTGATTTCTATTCGGTCAATGAGATTGACCTTGACGATGTCGATACCCTGATTGTGGTTGACACCAATTCCTGGTCCCGGCTGGAGGGGATGAAGCGGTTAAAAGATCGCAAAGACCTGGAGATCATACTCTGGGATCACCATGTAAAGGGAGATATTGAAGCGGGTGAGGTGGTTCGTGAGGAGATGGGGGCAACCATTACCCTTTTGATCCGGGAGCTTTCAAGGCTGAGAAAACTCATCACGCCCATCCAGGCCACCCTGTTTCTCATGGGGCTTTATGAGGATACGGGAAACCTGACCTTTCCTTCCACCCTGGCCGAGGATGCCAGGGCGGCGGGCTACCTTCTTGAAAGGAAGGCGGATTTGAACATCCTTGGCACCTTTCTGCGCCAGGCCTATGGCAAGAAGCAGAAGGACATCCTTTTTAAAATGATCCAGAACGCAGAACGAAGGGAAATTTCCCACTTCAACATCTCCATTTCTAACATGGATATTGAAGGCCATGTGCAAAACCTTTCGGTGGTGGTTCAGATGTACCGGGAGATCGTCAACGTGGACGCAGCCTTTGGTATTTTCCGGGACGTTGAGCGGGACCGCTGTATGGTCATCGGCAGGAGCAACCTGGACGAACTGAACATTGGGATCATCATGCGGAGCATGGGGGGCGGCGGCCACCCCGGGGCAGGTTCGGCCCTGCTGAAATCCACCAATCCCGCTGTGATTGAAGAGATGCTCGTTGAGATGATCAAGGGCAATCAGCAGACCTCGGTGATGCTCAGCGACATCATGTCCTACCCGGTGACCACTGTCAACCAGAACACCGAGGTGGGTGAGGTGGCCATGCTTCTCAGGGAACTGGGTTGCTCCGGGCTGCCCGTTGTGGACGACCAGGACAACCTGGTGGGGGTGATTTCACGCCGGGATTTCAGAAAGATCAGAAAGGCCAACCACATGCAGTCCCCGGTCAAGGCCTTCATGAGCCGGGACGTGGTCTCGATCACGGCCGAGCGAAGCGCCATTGATGCGGCCAGGCTGATGATCCGCCATGACATCGGCCGCATCCCGGTCATGGACAACGGCAAAATCATCGGCATTGTCACCCGGTCCGACGCCATGCTCTATTTTTACGATCTCCTGCCCGACTGAGCGGTATATTCCCCGGCCGAGGTCCATACCCTGCCAGCGGGGGTGTTCTCCGGGGGGGTTGATTTCATTGAAAAACTTTTAAAAGCCAAGTTTTTTTGTGGCCCATACGGCAAGTTTTTCCCTGAAAATTTTGGCATTGTGCCGGATATCAACGGGAAATGACGGGTGGATCAGGATATGATGGATCCCCTTTGTCAGGTCATGGGACAGGGCTAGGGTTTCAAGTTCCTGGATAAGATTTTTTTTGTCCTTCAACCCTGGGAGCGGTTCAACAATGATCACAGGGGTCTGCATCTGTTTGGGGCCAACGCCCACAAGGGCACTCCTGAACACGGATTCGTGGTTGTTGAAGATCGCCTCGCAGGGAATGGTGAACAGGTTGTTTTTTCCCATGACCACACGGTGGCTCTTTCTGCCGCAGAACCAGATTCTTCCCTTGGAATCCTTCCATCCAAGGTCTCCCATGCGGTGCCAGAATCCGTCCCCATCCTTGATCTTGGCCAGCATGTCGGCCTCGGGATTGTTGTAGTAATGGCGGGTTGCAAGCGGTGCTTTTACAATGATTTCACCCACCTCGCTGTTGTCCACGACAAGATCTTCTGAAAAGTGTTTGATGGGGTCATCACTGAGCCCGATGATGGCAACCTTTGTGTCGCAGATGGGGCGTCCGATGCAGATACCAAAGCCCAGTTCAGAAAGGGACCGGGTCTCGGTGAGAATCTCGTTGCTCTCTATGGACAGGATGGGCACGGATTCGGTTGCGCCATAGGGGGTGTGAATCTGTGCTGAAGGTTCAAGCATTGACGAAAACTGCTCGATGTTGGCCGGCGTCACCGGGGCGCCGGCCGATATCACCCGGCGAAGGCAGGGCAGTCTGACACCGTTGTCCTTGCCGAATTTGCCCACCCGGTTGAGCAGGGCCGGGGAGGCAAACATGTTGGTCACCCCCTGGTTGAGAATGGCCTCGATGATCCGTTCCGGGTTGACAAAGGCAGGCTGGGTCGGGTCCATGTCCGGGATCACGGCCGTCATGCCAAGGGCCGGGTCAAACAGGGCAAACAGGGGGAAGGTGGGCAGATCGATCTCATCGGGTCCGATTTTAAAATGGTCCTGAATCTGAACCAGCTGGGCGTGGAAGTTGCCGTGGGTGTAGACCACCCCCTTGGCAGGTCCCGTGCTTCCCGTTGTGAAAAGAATGGCCGCAGTTTCGTCGGCCGTGGTCTGTGCCACTGGAAACGGTTCGTCGGCCCTGGCCATGAGCTGATCCAGGGTGGCGCCGTTCCAGAACCACCGGCGGCCCACCGTGACCCACACCTTGACGGTTTTAAAAAAACCGCGTTTAAGTATCCGCAGCACATGGGCCTTTTCAATGCCGATGAACGCCTCGGGTCTGCCCTGCTCAAAGCAGGAAAGCATGCGGTCGATTCCCATGCCCGGATCCACGACAACGGGAATTGCCCCCACCTTGAACATGGCAAAGATCAGGGTAAAGAAGTCCATCCCGGGCGGCACCATGAGAATGGTCCGGGTGCCCCGGGTGATGCCCCGTTGTTCAAGGCCAAAGGCGAGTTGATCGCTCTGCTGTTCAAGCTGCAGAAAGGTGAGCTGGCTGTAGAGAACCCGGCCCTTGCTGTCCCTGGATGCGGGATAGACAACAGCCCTTTTGTATGGGTGCCGCCCTGTGCTCTGCTTCAGCCAGGATGAGATGTTGACGTGGTCATTCATGGAATTACCTTACCTGTCCTAGGAAGATTATTGTCAGTGAACCTTGTTAACACAGGCTGTCCATGAAAACAAGTGGGAGATCCGCAATTCTGGTTGTGGCCTTACTGGATACTTCAGTGTTGATTTTTCCACCGGGACCGCTTGAAGGCGTCATACTGCCATGGGTCGTGGATTGATATGTTCCGGGCTGATCCTGGCGTTTAAGGGCTTGACCGATGGACCATTGAACGGTAGATTGATCAAAAAATCAAGCCCCGTGGCAGGCTCAACCTTAACGGAAGTGCAGGCATATGAAAAAAAAGTGGACCATCGGTGATGTCATTGACCTTGAATACCTCCTTGGCCAGGACAGCAGGGTTGCGGACGAAACAATTCTGGAGAAGCGGGACCGTCGTATTTACCTTGAAAAAATAGCACCCCTTGTCTTGCCAGACCACCCGTTGCCCCGGACCCTTGTCCGGCAATGGCTCTTTTTTATGGGCCAGGATGCAGGCGTTCTTCCCGGCGCTATGGTTGATGCCGGATTCAGGCTGCTAGGGGGGGGGCTCGTTGCTGGCGGCGGGGTGACGGGGTTTCTGGCCTGCCTGTCCCTGTTTTCCTATACCGGAAGCCTGCCGTTGAACGTCAGTTATTTTTTCGGGGTGATCCTGGTGCCCCAGACCCTGCTGCTGCTCCTTACCCTGACAGGCCTTCTGGTAATGGTGATCCGCCCGGACAAAGGGTTTGACTTCGGCATATATCCCGTGCTCGGCCTTGCCGTGGAGCGGGCCATGGCAAGGCTTTTCCGCAGGACACTGGCCCGGCTTCCACGGGCAAAACAGGATGCTTTGATGTCAGCACTGGGCAGTTTCAGACGCTCCCGGCATGCCCACGGCCATCTGTTCCTGTGGCCGTTGTTTGTTCTGATGCAACTCTTTGCCATGGGGTTCAACCTGGGGGCACTGGGGGCAACCCTGGGGCGGGTTGCCTTTTTTGATACCGCCTTTGGCTGGCAGTCCTCCCTGAATTTGAGCGCTGATTTTGTTCACCGGATGGTTTCCGTGGTGTCACTTCCCTGGTCCTGGGTTTTCCCCCAGGGGATAGGGTTCCCGTCTGCCGCCCAGATCCAGGGCACCCGGCTGATTCTCAAGGACGGTATCTACGATCTTGCCACGGCAGACCTTGTCTCCTGGTGGCCCTTTCTCTGTCTGACTGTTTTGGTCTACGCCCTTTTGCCCCGGACGCTGCTCCTGGTGCTGGGAGCCGTGGCCCAGAATCGATGCCTCAGGCAATATCCCTTTGACGGCTGGGCCGTTCAAAAGCTGGTCCATCGCCTGGTCACCCCCCGGGTCACCATGGCGCCTGATGCGCCCCGGGCCCATGGTCCGGTTTTTGACCGGCAGGCGTTCCAGGATCTGGATCCGGCCCTGTCACCGAACCGGGCTCAGCCACCGGATCCGGCTCCGAAAACAGCCAGAGAACCGATGGCGGATCCGGCACTGAAAACGGTCAAGGCCCGGAACCTTGATGGGGATCTGCCCCAGCCCCCCGGGACCCAGGAGATGTCAGACCCTTTTTTTGCCCTTGTCCACGACGATATTTTTGATGGCTGCAACACGGACGAGTTTAAAGAACGGATACAACACCGCCTGCACCGCCGTGTTGACGCCATCCTGCGCATCGGCCTTGATACGGCTGCTGAATTGGACGCCATCATCTCCCTTGCTGGCTGCGCTGGGGGGGGTGTCATGGTTCAGGAGGCGTGGTTGCCCCCCATCCGGGAAATTCTTAAATTCATCGCCACGATTCGCGCCATTGCCCCAAGGATTCCCCTGGTGGTGGTGCTGGTCGGAAAACCCGGACCTGATACCATCTTTACTGTCCCGGATTCCCAGGACAGGAAAATCTGGGCCATGAAGATCAATGGCCTGGGAGACCCCCTTATCCATCTGGAGGACCTGGTACAGCCATGAACGAAAATCAGATTCCTGAATTTGCCATCCTGGGCCATCCCAACGAGGGAAAATCCTCGGTGGTGTCTACCCTTGCTGAAAACGACCGGGTCAGGATCGGTCCCTATCCTGGCGAGACGGTTGTCTGCCAGACCTTTCCCGTGACCATTGACAAGACAGAGGTGATCCGTTTCACCGACACCCCGGGGTTTCAAAATCCCCGCCAGACCCTTGGCTGGTTTCAAAATTATACCGGCCCCCAGGACAGGATGGTTCAGGCCTTTATTGATGCCCATGGGCAAGATCCTGATTTCAGGGACGAGTGTGAACTTCTGGGACCTGTGGCAAGGGGGGCCGGTATCATCTATGTGGTTGACGGGTCAAGGCCGGTCAGGGGAGATGACAGGGCCGAGATGGAGATCCTGCGGCTGACCGGCCGGCCGCGCATGTCCATCATCAACTGCAAGGGCGGTGATACCACCTACCTTGAATCCTGGAAAAACGAGTTCCGGCGGACCTTTAACAGTATCCGGGCGTTCAACGCCCACCGGGCCACCTACCGGGAGCGCATCGAGCTGCTCGAATGTTTGAAAAGCGTGGACCAGGACTGGCAGGAGAGCCTCTCCCGGGTGATCCAGGCCTTTAAACAGGACTGGGACCACCGCATCAATCTTACGGCCCTGACCATGGTTGCCATGGTTCATGAGATTCTTTCGGCTACCATGACCGGCACCCTGGGGCCGTCCGTCAACCCCGAGGCGTTGCGTCTGGACCTTGAAAATAAATTTCTGGACAAGGTCCGGCAGATCGAACAACGGGCCCACAATGACATCCGAAAGCTGTTCAAGCATAATATCTTCAACCTGACCCTTCCCCGAGATTCCATTCTCAACAACGACCTGTTCAGTGAAAAGACCTGGCAGTTTCTGGGGCTTACCCCCAGGGAGGTCGTTGTTGCAGCCGGTGTGGCAGGCCTGGGCGCCGGTGCCATTGTGGACACGGCAGCGGCCGGCATCACCTTCGGGATCTTTTCCGCCCTGGGGGGGGTGGCCGGTGCTGCCACGGCAATGCTTGGCGGCAGCCGCATGGCCGGGTTGAAATTCAAGGGGATACGGCTGGGCAGGGATCAGATCACCATCCGGCTCATGAACAGTGTTCAGTTCATGTACGTCCTGCTGGACCGGGCGTTTCTCTTTTACAGCTCGGTGATCAACTGGGCCCATGGCCGGAGGGACTATCCTGATTCTGAAAACAAAGAGACGGCCTCCGGGGTCAACATCCCCCCCTGGGACAAGCAGACAAAAAAGATCTGCAACGCATTTTATACCCGGGTGGCAACCCGGGGGAACGAACGAAAAAATCAGGCCAAAATTGCCATGGTCGATGCCATTGCCCACCGGTTACGGCAGGTGGTCTAGTCTTGACCCCGATTTCGTCCATGGGTACCAACCGGGTCAGGCACGAGGCCGGCGCCCATGGTTGATCCCATGGGCATGGGGCGGTCAGGTGAACAGCTGTTTGATCGTATCAATGGCTTTTTTGACCCAGCCGTTGTCAGAGGGGGGAGCAGTTGCTGGCATCTGGTCTGTCAGGGCCAGGACCGGTTCGAGGATTTCGGTTGCCCGTTGTAACAGTGCCTGGCGTTCCTGGTCAAGCATCGTTCTTCCGGTTTCCGGGTTGACCTGGAAGGTGACATAGATCTGCCGGACCTGTTTTTCGAGTTTTTCAAAGTTCTTAAGGCTCTGATTCCTGGTGCCGGCCCAGATTTTTTTTTCCTTGTCTGCAATGGCAGACTGGTCAGGATAGGTTGCCGCAATGGTTTCCAGGCGCTGGATTTCACGGTCCAGTCGGGTCACCCCCAGGCTGAACCGCTGAAATTCATCAAAAAGACCGGGCAGGTTGTCAAAGCAGAATTTCATCATCTCCGGGGGCAGGGTGACGTGGGAGAGCGCTTTTTCCACATAATGCCGGCCCGCCTGCTTTTTCAGGAAAAAGGTGTATCCGGCAAATCCGCCACCGGTCAGGACCACGATAACAAGCATGGCAATGATCAACCGTTTAAGGTGTTTTCGAAATTTCGGCGGCCGGGGTGGGGGCGACTGTGTTCCGGTCGGCTCCACGGGTGGGGCAGGCAGTCGCCCCACCGGTTTTTCCGGATCAGGCCCTTTGTCGGGTTCAACGGTTTTTTGTCTCTTTTTACCAAGCATACTTCTGTTCATACCCGAGTGCTTTGGAAAAGTCAAAAAAAACTTGTTGTATTTTTTAATCGTATATGAGATGAAAATAAACAACTTTACCAGAGGAAATTCATGATGAACAAAATTGACAGTTTGATCGGGCGTATTCTTGAGGTGACCGGGATCCGTTCCCAGTCAGAGCTTGCCGATGCCCTTGGCATCAACCGGTCGGGCATTACCCATGCCCGCAGGAAAAATGAGATCCCGGACCGATGGATCGTAAAACTGTACCGCCGGTACGGTTTAAACCCTGTCTGGATCGAAACCGGGGCCGGCAGGGTTTTTCTTAATGCGGAGACAAGCCGGGACATTGAATTTAAAACCATTCCCAAGGTCAAGGCAAGGCTTTCGGCCGGCACCGGGTCGTTTGAAACCCTGTCCGATGTGACCGATTACCTGTCGTTTCAGTCCCGGTGGTTGTCGACCAAGGGATCGGCCAGCGCCATGGTTGCCATGGATGTCTTTGGCAACAGTATGGAACCGGAGTTAAGGGCCGGTGATACAGTGCTGATCGATCAGTCCCAGACCGAAATCCTGGCCGGAGCGATTTATGCCCTGGGTGTTGAAGATACCATCCTTGTCAAAAGAATTGAAAAACACCCCAACAAGCTGGTACTGACCAGTGAAAACAGGGATTATCAGCCGATTTTTCTTTCCCTTGACGAGGTTGAAAAGGTGAGAATTATCGGCAAGGTAGTGTGGAGCTGTCGGGAGTACCGGTAAAAAATTATCCCGGTTGTTTCATTTCTTCATCATAAAGGTTGAATAATAATACATTCGGAGGAAATCATGCAACTTGACAGACAGAGAATGAAAGCCCAGGCCGCAATCGCATCCACGGGTTTTTTATGGGTCACAGGATTGCTGTTGGCCGGCAGTGACAATCCTTTCATGCCCTGGCCCAACCTTGGGGGACTTGTGATTTTTTCAGGGGCAACGGTAATGATGGCAAGGGTGTGCGCCCGGTTTGAAAAACAACCGGCTGAAGATCTTTCCGCTGCGGGTTCCGGCACCTGTAAAAATATCCTGTTTCCACAAGATCCTAAAAATGATATCCATGCCTTGAATTCAACTCAAACACCATCTCTAAATTTAAGGAGAAATAAATGGAAGCACCCCAGAGAAATCTTGCCCTTGACCTTGTAAGGGCGACTGAAGCAGCAGCCCTTGCATCGGGCCGGTGGCTTGGCAAAGGGGACAAGGAGAACGGGGACGGGGCTGCGGTCGAGGCCATGCGCATCTCGTTCAAAACCCTGGACATGGACGCCACCGTGATCATCGGCGAAGGTGAAAAGGACAAGGCCCCCATGCTCTACAATGGGGAAAAACTCGGCAATGGCAAGGGGCTCAAGGTGGATATTGCCGTTGATCCGGTCGAGGGAACCAATCTGCTTGCCACGGGGAGGCCCAATGCCATCGCCGTTGTCAGTGCGGCTCCGGCAGGTGCCATGCTCAATCCCGGCCCCAGTTTCTACATGAGAAAACTTGTTGTCCCGGCCCAGGCCAGGGGGTGTGTGGACCTGGATGCACCGGTGGGTGAAAATTTGAACAGGATTGCCCGGGCCCTTGACAAGGATGTTTCGGACCTTGTGGTCTTTGTCCTGGAAAAGCCCAGACATCAGCGTCTTGTTCAGAAAATCCGGGAGACCGGTGCCAGGATCCAGCTCCACACGGACGGGGATGTGGCAGGTGCCCTCATGGCCGTGAATCCCGATTCCGGTGTGGATCTGATGATGGGCACCGGAGGCACCCCTGAAGGCGTGCTTGCCGCCTGCGCCATCAAGGCCCTTGGCGGCGAGATGCTCTGCCGGTTTGATCCCCAGCTTGAAGCCGAGAAACAGGCGGTCCTGGATTTCGGGCTGGATCTGAAGGCGACGTTGACCGCTGACACCCTGGTAAAAAGCGATGATGTCTATTTTGCCGCAACCGGGATCTCGGGCGGCACCTTTTTGCGCGGCGTCAGATATACGGGCGGTGGCGCCACCACCCATTCCATTGGCATGCGGGGAAAGACCGGCACTGTTCGGTTCCTCGAATCCCGGCACAACTGGGAGAAACTCATGGGGTTCAGCTCGGTTAAGTACGATTCCTGACCGGTATTGGATCTGATCCGGCTTAACCCTGGATCAGCTTTTCCCTGAGATCTTTGTACCTGACCAGGGCCGCCATGGCCCTGGCGCCACGTTCAGGGCTTGGCAGCACAGGTATCCCCCGGTCCTGGAGCGCCCGGATCAGGGTTGATTCCCCGGGGGCCAGAAACGAGAATCCCACAATGGGTTTTTGGATCTGTTCCCTCAGGGCTGCAATGGCATCTGCCTGCTGGATGATGATCTCTTCCGCCTTGTCACCTGCGGTGTCATCGGGAACACCCAGCGCCTCCAGTGCCACCTGGATCATCCGGGTCGTTGCCAGAAAATAGACCAGCAGTGCATCTGCATTTTCATCGGCCATCAGTATCTGGGGAATGGTCTGGAAAAAATCAAGGGGGGTCTTGGTAAAGGTTAAGTCTACGGGGTTTGCCACACTGGCCGTATGGGGCACATGGGGTTTCAACCGTTCAAGGGTTGCAGGGGTCAGGGCCGGAAGATTGAGGCCGTTTCGTCCGCAGGCGTCGGCTGCCGCAGCCCCCGGACCGCCTGAATGGGTCTGGACGATCACCCGGTTGCCCCTTGCTGGGGGGCAGGCCCCAAGGACATGGCACAAATCAAACAGCTCTTCAATGGAGTTCGCCCGGATCACCCCGCTCTGGCGAAACACGCCGTTGTACAGGGGGTCGGGCCCGGCAAGGGCGCCCGTGTGGGAAAAGCCGGCCCGCCGGCCCTCATCCGATCCCCCCACATAAAATGCCACAATGGGTTTTTTCGGGGCAATGGCCCTTGCCGTGTCGATAAAGGCCCTTCCCCGCCGGATGGACTCAATGTAAAGGGCGATCACCCGTGTGTCGGGGCATGCCCCCAGGTATGCCATGCAGTCCACAATGTCCACATTGGCCTCGTTTCCGATGCTGAAT
Organism: uncultured Desulfobacterium sp.; assembly: GCA_963675615.2. Taxonomy (GTDB): domain Bacteria; phylum Desulfobacterota; class Desulfobacteria; order Desulfobacterales; family Desulfobacteraceae; genus Desulforapulum. Next base: position 812,285 of record CAXXTD010000002.1, on the reverse strand, counting down.
CCGGTGCTGAACCCCATGCCCAGGCGGCTCATGTGGGGGGACATCTGGGTGATGAAACTGCCGCTCTGGGACGCCATGCCGATGTATCCCCTGCCCGCTTCATAGGGAAGAAAGGTGGCGTTGAGTTTGAGGTGGGTGTTGATCACACCGATGCAGTTGGGTCCGAGGAACCGAATTCCATACTTTTCTGCAACGGCCGTGAGCGCGCTCTGGAGCTGTTTACCCTGTCCGCCCACTTCGTTGAATCCTGCGGAAACAATCACGGCGTGACGGATTCCCTGCTGGCCGCAGGCTTCAAGGGTTTCAACCACAACGGGGGTGGGGAGCACGATATAGGCCAAATCCGGTGTCTCGGGCAGGTCAGCCACCCGTTTAAAGGATTGAAATCCCTTGACTATCGAATCCCTTGGGTGAACCGGATAGATCTTTCCGGTGTATCCCATGGCGCAGATGCAGGCCAGTATGGTGGTACCCATGGCGTTCAGGTTGCTGGAGGCCCCGAAAAATGCAATGCTTCCAGGGTTAGCTATGGGATAAATTTCGCTTTGTTCAATGGATGAAGGTATCATGTTGATTCGTTCCCAAAAGCACCAGGGCGTCCACGGCTGTAACCTGGCCCCTGGGGTCTATGATCAGCGGATTAATGTCTATTTCAGAGATTTCAGGGTGTTCAAGGGCAATGGCGGCAAGGGCCATGAGGCAGTTGCAGAGGGTGTCCATATCGGCCTGTGTCTGGCCTCGAAAAGGACCCAGCATGGCCGCAGCCTTCAATTCCCGGGTCATGTCAGCCGCTTCCCTGGGGTCAAAGGGGGCCACCCGGAATACCGAATCCTTGTAGATCTCGGTTGCGATGCCCCCCATTCCCAGCATGATACAGGCCCCGAACTGGGGGTCCCGGGTCATGCCCATGATCAGTTCGCGCTGTCCCTGGATGGTCTCCTGAACAAGAATGCCGTCAATCTGACCGTCAATGGTCTCCATTATGGATTCATAGGCCTTGCGGACCAGGTCCGGACCCGACAGGTTCATCCGTATGGCGTTTTTTTCGCTCTTGTGCATCAAGTGGGCAGCGCACGCCTTTATAACAACGGGATAACCCAGGGTTTCGGCGGCGGTGACGGCCGCTCTGCACTCCTGGACCAGGATCTCCCGTGTTGTTGGGATGCCATAGTGGCTTAATACCGCCTTTGACTCATGCTCTGAAAGTGCAAGAAAGCCTTTTTTTATTGCGGTTTGAATGATCTCCATGGATTGTGATTCCCCCTCAATCTGCCCTGGCGTCGGGATCCCAGGCCCTGTGGCCTGTGGGAACATGATACACAACGGGTACCGGGTTGATGGTTGTTTTACCCTTTGGGGGTAACAGAGGAAATTTTCCTTGTCAAGGGGAATTAAACAATGTTCTGCTGAATGAATTATCGTTGACATTACACAGCGGTTTACTCTTTGTTGAAAAGCCTATATGAATATGGCACAATAAAACCCAGGCCTTGGGTCAAAAGTCATAAATTGTGGATGACATTTTGATCCAGGCCTGAATTACCAATACGGATAAGACGAGGTCATGGGTTTGGAAAAGCCGGCAAACGAGCAATCATTGCAAAACAGAGGCTGTACGAGGGTTGAGATTGAACCTTCGGATACCGGGCACTTGCTTGAAACCCTTGTCCAGGGCAGGAAATACCAGTTCAAGGTGTTGAACATCTGCAGGGGAGGGGTGGGCATGCTTGTGCCAAAGGCCCAGAAAGCGGTGTTGTCCTTTTTGCGCCCCGGGTCTGCCATGGAGATGAACTATATCAATCCCAGGGGGGCTCTTGGGATCAAGGTCGAAATCCGCCATGTCACCCGGATTGCGGCAGGACCGTTCAAGGACGATTACAGTGTTGGGTTTTCCATGTCCATCTGATCCACCCGGGTGGCATCTGGTTTTTTGTTCCCGCTGGGGGATTTAAAATTTTAAGGCGCTTTCCTGTCCTTTTTTCAGGTGAGGTGATATATGCAGCCCAGGCATGGAAGATAATTATTAACCGTTGAATATGATGGATTGTTGATTCATAGATGGATAAAATAGAGATACGAGGCGGAAAGCGTCTGACAGGTGAGGTAAGGATCAGCGGTGCCAAAAATGCAGCCCTTCCCCTGCTTGCATCGTCAATCCTGGTGGATGGTGCAATGACGTTCACCAATGTCCCGGACCTTGTGGATGTCAGAAGCATCAAGATGCTGTTGAGGGACCTGGGCGCAGGGTGCGAGGAAGGCGAGGGCAGGGTCATCATCGACGGCTCGGGCATCCATAAAATTGAGGCAGCCTACGAGCTTGTCAGGAAGATGCGCGCCTCCATCCTTGTGCTGGGGCCGCTTGTGGCCCGGTTCGGCCATGCCCGGGTTTCCCTTCCGGGCGGGTGTGCCATTGGTGCAAGGCCCGTGGATATGCACCTGAAAGGGTTAAAGGCTTTGGGGGCGACCATCACCATAGAGAACGGTTACATTGAGGCCCGGGCCGGCAGGCTTGTGGGCAATGAAATTTATTTTGATATTCCTACGGTTACCGGAACTGAAAACCTCATGATGGCTGCAACCCTTGCCACTGGGTCCACGGTTTTGAGAAATTGTGCAAGGGAGCCTGAAATTACGGCCCTGGCCGATGCCCTCAACCACATGGGGGCAGAGGTGACCGGTGCCGGAACTGCTGTGATAAAGATCAACGGGGTTGACCGGCTGACCCCTGCAGCGATCCATGTGATTCCCGATAGGATCGAGGCCGGCACCTTTATGGTGGCTGCTGCGGCAACGGAAGGAAATGTCCTTGTTACCGGGTGCGAGCCTGAAAATATGGGCGGCATTATCAACAAACTTCGCCAGACCGGTGCCCTTGTGGAAATTTCAGACCAGGGGGTGAGGGTGACAGGGACCAGGCAAATCTTGAGTACCGATATAAAAACCCTTCCCTATCCGGGCTTTCCCACGGATATGCAGGCCCAGTTCATGGTGCTCATGGCCATCTCCCAGGGCAACAGTGTCATCCACGAGACGATATTTGAAAACAGGTTCATGCATGTCAACGAACTCCAGCGAATGGGGGCTGATATCTCCATATCCGGAGGGAACTATGCCATGGTCCGGGGTGTGAACTCCCTCAGCGGTGCAGAAGTCATGGCATCGGACCTGAGGGCCAGTGCTTCCCTTGTGATTGCTGGGCTGGTTGCCAGGGGAACGACCACCATCCATCGGGTCTATCACATTGACCGGGGGTATGAGGCCCTGGAAAAGAAATTTTCAGCCCTGGGTGCAGACATCCGGCGGATCCAATAGCCGCCATGGCCGGAGCATGGTTTTTGCTTCGGCCACAACAAACGATGCGACCCACTGGTTGCAGTGCTTTGGTGGGCGTATCACATCAATGGCCATGGAGGAAATCATGGCGAGCCCCTGACACCCTTCACCCTTCCGCCGCTTGTGCCGGTTGCCCTTGCTATAGGCTGTGGTATTGCTGCGGGCAGGAAGATCCCTGGAATTGTGGCCGTGGAATTTTTCTGCTGCGGTCTTGTATTCCTGGTCCTTGTCAGACGGGTGCTCCGCGAAGCGCCTTTGGGGGCTGTTCCTGCAATTCTTTTCTTTATCCTGGGCCATTGCCTGATTCAGTTGACCGTGTGGCCGGTCCTGCCTGAAAATCATATTGTAAATTTATGCGACAGAAAAGGGGTTTGGGTCCAGGGCCGGATCACCTCGGTTCCAGTATCATCGGGACGCCGTATCCGATTTGATCTCAGGGTTGAGCTGGCCGGAACGAGTCGGCCAGCAGCTGGAAACGCTGTGGGAAAGCTGCGGCTATCGGTCTATGGCCCCTGGCCAGGGCATTTGAATGACCTGTCGTTTAATGACCGCATCGGCTGCTGCTGCGATATCCGGCAAACCCGAAATTTCAACAACCCCGGCGGGTTTGATTACAGGGGGTATATGGGGTTGCAGGGCATTTACTGCACGGGTTGGGCAAAAAAGGACACCCTTGTCCGGCTGCCCCGGCCCCGGCAGTTTCCAGCCCTCAGCACTGTCGTCAACCAGGTTCAGGCCTATCGCAGACAGTTTGCCCGTCACATCAGACAAACTGTTAAGAACCCTGATGCGGCAGCAGTGCTGACGGCCCTTGTCACCGGAGACCGGCAATGGATTGGTTCGGACCTGAGAAATATCTTTTCGCGGTCCGGGGCCAATCACATTCTGGCAATTTCCGGACTTCACCTGTCCATTGTTGCCTTTGTCTCATTTGGTCTGTTTGCCCGTCTGTTCTCTTTGTTTCCTTGGCTCGTGATTCCAGGGACAGCACAGAAAATTGCCGCTGTGTTCACCCTGATGCCATTGGCCTTTTATGCGGTTCTTTCAGGTTTTTCCCCCTCTACCCAGCGGGCATTTACCATGGTTGCCTTGGCCATGGCCTGCCTTGCCATTGAAAAGGAGGCCGATATCCTGAATGCCCTTGCCGCCGCATTTATCGTTATTTTGATGGCCTGGCCGGGTGCTCTTTTTTCCATATCGTTCCAACTCTCTTTTTCTGCGGTTCTCTTTATCCTGGGGGGGATGGCAGTGGCAAGCAAATTGACACCGCATGCGGGCCCGGGCGGTTCGGTTTTCACCAGGGCAGTCAGGGGGATCGGGATGTTCATGGCCGTGTCCCTGTTTGCCCTTCTCGGCACCCAGCCCCTGATCATGTACTACTTTAACCAGATCTGCTTTGCAGGCATTCTCACCAACCTGATCCTGATCCCGGGTGCAGGGTTTCTGGCCCTTCCCCTGGGGCTGTCTGCTTTGTTTGTTCACCCTTTTTCCATGGATCTGTCGGCCTTTCTATTGACCATGGCAGGTATTGTGCTCACCCTTTGCATTGACCTTTTGAGGTGGGTGGCTGGCCTTCCCATGGTCTGGTTCCAGACCGTAACCCCGGACCTTGTTGAAATCCCATGCTACTATCTGTTGCTCTTCGGGGGATTCATGGTGTTCAAGGGGATGAAAAGACGTGGCATTCTTGTTGTGGTTGTGACCCTGCTGCTGTTTTTTGCACGGGAATCCTTTCTGCTGTTTGACCGGTTCTTCAACGCCAACGCCACGGTCTATATCCTGGATGTGGGGCAGGGAAGTGCTGCACTGATCGAATCGCCCCGGGGAAAAAGGGTGCTGATCGATGGCGGCGGGTTTTCCAGATTTTCAACCTTTGACACTGGCGAACGCATTGTTGCACCCTTTCTTCGGTTCCGGCGGGTTTTAACCCTGGATGCTGTTGTGCTGACCCATCCCGAGTCTGACCACATGAACGGTTTGATTTACATTATGGACAATTTTACCGTCAGGCGGTTTATCAAGAATTCAGAACAGGGACAGTGGGATAATTACCGGGATCTCATGGCCGTGGTAGAACGTCACAGAATCCGGGTTGAAACCGTTCCCGGGATTGACTGCCTCAACCTGGGTGATGCCCGCCTGGAATTTTTATACCCCCTGGGAAAAAGATTGGAAAACGCCAACAACAATTCAGTTGTGTCAAAGTTCATCCATGGTGAAATTTCCGTTCTTTTTCCCGGGGATATCATGAATGAAGCCGAAAAAGAGCTTGTCATGGCAAGGGGGCAAAGGCTTTCGTCAACTGTACTTGTCTCCCCCCACCATGGAAGCCAAAGTTCAAGTAGTGGTTTTTTTCTTGATCAAGTCCACCCCAAGAGTGTAATCATATCCTGTGGTTTTAAAAACCGGTATGGCTTTCCCCACCCAGCTGTTGTGGCGCGTTACACAAGGCGGGGGTGCCGTCTGTTTCAAACAGACCTTGCAGGCGCCGTTCAGATTATCTCCACGGGCCGCTGCTGTGACATTTTGACTTCAAAAGGAAACAACACGTGTTCTACCTTTATTTCTCATTCTCCCTGATTTCTGCATCTTTGCTGCTCAAAGCCTATATTCAAAAAAAGAGTTCCCTTTGGCCGGTGGTTGCGGTTCTGTTTGCTCCGGTCACCACGCCTTATTTTTTTTTCCAGGCAAATCCGGAATCACGCCTGAAAAAACGGGTTGTTTTGACAGCCGTTTTCTATCTTTGTTTCGTGATTGTCTGTGCGGGTGAGTTTTGTTTTTTTCCCCAGGGAAAGGACCGTCTTGCCATGGACCGCTATTCGCCCGTGGAGCGGCAGACATTCCGATTGAGCGAAGAACTCACGGCGTCTACAAGGGCTCTTGATGAGGCCATCAAGAAATTTGAGTCCCTGGGCAAGGTGATGTCAAAACGCATGGCCCTGGGTGAAACCCTCTCGTTGATCGGAATTGTGCGGGTAAAGATGGTCAGAAACCGAAACGATGTTGAACGATTCACCGCCTTTGTCCAGGTTTACAGAGCACAGCTTGAAACAGAGGAGTTGCAAGATTTTCTCCTTGTCGGAGACTTCTTTTCCAACCCCATTGTCAAGGCCCATTATCAGAGCCTTGACGATTGTCTGGACGCGCTTGAGAGCCTCTTGAATTACGTCTTTGACAATTATGATCTGATTGATGCGAAACGCTCCCTTCAACTTAAAAATTATGACGCCTATTACCTGAAGTACAGGCGGTCGGTGGACAGGTATAATTCTTTTTGTACCCAGCGGACGGCACTTCAGAAGACGTTTCTTGAAAAGCATCCGGACCGTAAACTCTACCTGCCCACCATGATTCAGACCGATTTTTTTAAGGTCTGGAAGTAGTTCCGTTTGCCTGAATAGGCCAGAAACGGGATGATAACCCGGTTTTTGTTGCCGCCAAGGGCATCATAGGTGAGGCTCAGGACCGGGATCCCCGTTCGTTTCTCGATGGCTGCGGCCATGGCTTCGGTAACAAGGCCGGGGCAGCAGTAGGAGGGGTTGGTCTGGACAAACAGGGCCAGATCCGGATGCTCCTTTGTGATGTAGTGGATCTTGAGCAGGTTGTCCATGGATTCACCCGTATGCTCGGGCAGAACACCATAGTCGTCAAGCACCTGCTCGAAATCGTCGGTATACTCGATTTCCGGCTCGTTCAAAAGGGGTTTAAAGTAGCGGTAGTAGCGTTTTTCCAGTTTTTTCATTGTGGCAAGCAGTGTACGGGTCGATATCAGGCTCATGTATTTGCCCTCGTTGAACCATTTTTTAAAGTAGGGCTCTGCGATCATCTTGGCAAACCGGTAGTAGGGGGTGGTGACAACCTCTCCGCCGTTGGCTTCAATGTACCGGACAAGATCCTGGTTCATGACGCTGTTGTCACGGACGTAAAAATCGCCAAAAACGGCAACCTTTGGCCGCTGTTCGTTTTTAACGTCCACCCAGGCCAGCTGGCTCACGGCCTCGGCAAGGGCTTCCTCTTTTGTACGTCTGCCCTCAAAGGCGGGAACCAGTATCTCGACAGCCCTTGCAAGGGCCTTGTCCGTTGCGCCTTTGACGGTTTCATAGGGTCTGAGCTTGCACCCCACACATCGCAGCAGTCCTGCGAACATGTGGGCAAAATAGCAGTTGATGCCGGCCTTTATGCTGATGTCAATGAACGAGAGTTCGCCCCTGTAGATGCCTGCCTTTTCCATGCCGTTTCCGGTCCGGTTCAAGATGGTTTTGATGTGATGGGCATACATCTTTATGTTGCAGGCAATATCGGATTTGCTCAGCCATAAAAGGGTGTCAGCCGGGTCAAGGCCATGGGTTTCAACGGTTTTGATGTACCCGCTTGCAATGGCATTCAAGGGGATGCACTGGCCGGTGTTGGTGGTAAGGCTCTGTTTGATGGTTTCCTGGGTTTCGTCCATGAGGACCGCCTTTAACCCTTCACCCCTGAGTGTGGCGACCAGGAATGCACCGGTGATGGCGTCCCAGTTGGGAACGACCAGGGTCTTTTTTCCGGGTTTGTCTGCAATGTCCGGGTTCAGGGGCCCAAGGGCAACGGCGGTCGGAACTCTGTCGCCATGGCGGCTGTGGTTTCTGAAGGCGCGGATGGCTGCCTCGATCCGGGTCTCATACCCCACGCTCGAGTCGTGCTCGTCCAGTTCAAGCACAAGGTAGGGCTTGTCATGGGCCTCCATGATCCGTTTAAAATAATCAACGGTGAACGAATCGGGCGAGCATTTGAACGAGGTGACAAACACGGGATACAGGTTGTCGGTTCTGGCCGCCAGAAGGGTTGCCCTCAGGATGGTTGCCGCATGTTTCCAGTGGATCTCGCTTAAAAGCGGGGCAATGGGGGTGATATCCACCGGGTCAAGGTCCACCATGTCCTGGAAAAAAAGGTTGACCTCAAGGGAGGAGAAAATGTCCGGTATTCTAGCGTTGAGTGAATCGGAAAGCGCGGTATAGGGTCTTCCAACCAGGAGTACGTCAATGTCTGATCCCCTGGCCCCCTTGTCCGTGTAGATTTTTTTCAAGGCGGATCTGGCGGTTTTTTTCCATTCAACGGCTTTGTCAAAGGCTGCGGAGATGTCAAAAAAGCTGATCCTTGTGGGAGAAATCCGTTTCAGAGCCTTGTAGAGTTCAAGCTTGGTGTGGAAGCTTGTGTAAAGATACCGGATCACCGGTGACACCAGCCGCTGCCTGTCCATGCCAGCAATGTTTGCCACCACGCTTGGCAGATACTGGGTATAGTAGCAGTACTGCCGTCTTGCCGATTTATCCTTTTCCGCCTTGTCCCTGTCTTCAAAGTAAAAGGGCAGAAAAATATAGTCGGCCTGGGGCATCAGATGGGACACGTGGCCGTGCATGGCAGTCATGGGCGTACAGAACTCTGCATTTGCAACGCTCTTGCCAAGGGTGACATCGTTTTTAAATCCCCGGCTTGTCACGGTCTTGATGTTCAAGAGGCCAAAGAACAACTGCCACATGTCAAGATCCTCCACCAGATGGAGACCGGCTGGGATGCCCAGGGTAAACCCGGAATCGGGGGGCGGAAGTTTTGGCAGTTTCAACGCGGATTTCCTTGACCGGAGCATGTGGAAATGCGCCTGTTTTGCCACGTAACGTTCATCCTTGTAATCCCTGCCACAGAGAAAACCAAAGGCAACGGTTTCGTGGTTGATGTCAGCAATGGTAAGCTTGCAGCGGTTCATGCACAGCTTGCAGGTTTCCTGGCGGACGGGGATGGGTGTTTTCCAGAGGTCAAACCCCCTGAATCGTTTCTGGTCGACGCCCTGGTCCTTGAGCGTCAGGGCAACCCCCAGGGCGCCTGTGAGGTGGCAGAATCGGGAAACGTGGATCGGTTTTTTAAGTTTCTGCTCAAATGCGGCAACCAGGGCCCTGTTTTTTGCCGTGGCGCCCTGGAAAAGGACGGTGCTGCCGATCCTGCCAATGGATGCCACCTTGGTGAGATAATTGTCCCGCACCGAGTGAAGGGCCGATGCCAGTACCTGGTCCACATTGTACCCTTCGGATAAAAAGTGGTTCATGTCTCGTTCCATGAAAACCGTGCACCGGTCGCTGGATACCGGTGATGAGACCCCCTGGGTTCTGGCTGAGTAGGCATCAAGGGGACAGCCAAGCTTCAAGGCCTGTTCTTCGATAAAGCTGCCCGTGCCTGCCGCACAGACCGTGTTCATGACCGAGGAGGTGACCATGCCGTTTTTCATGGTGGTGAATTTGGCGTCCTGGCCGCCGATCTCAATGATGGTATCAACGTCATGGTTGAGTTCATAGGCAGCCCGTGCGTGGGCGGTGATTTCATCCAGAACAAGGTCGGCGTTGATGATCCCGCCCGACAGCTTTCTGCCCGAACCCGTGGTGCCGCAACCGAGTACGGTAATGGACAGGCCATGGTCGTTGATGAATTCGTCCATGGCCCGTATGATTTTCTGGACCGCGGTGACAGGCTTTGATGCGGTTCGTGTGTAGAAGCCGGCAACCACCGTTCCCTGGTCCGATATCAGGACCGCCTTGGTGCTGGTGGAACCCACATCCATGCCAAGATAGCCGGTTTGAATTTTCTGGGTGTCTGGATCAAAATAGATGTCGATTTCAACTGCGTTCCGGACAAGGCTGTTTTTAAAATCCGGATAGTCCGACAGGGTGAGATCCAGCGGGGGATAGGTGTGGTGGTCGGATCCTGTCGAGGGGATGAAGATGTCAGATATTCCGGTACAGGGACGGCCGGTTATTTTCATACCCTCACCCCTTTCAAGCCCTTCCAGGGCAGCCCCAATGGCACCATAGAGGTGGGAGTTTTCATCACACACAAGGGGGGCCCTGATCAGGGATGACAGGTGGGTGCGGACTGACTCGTTTTTAGAGACCCCGCCGCAGAAAATTACGGGTGTCCGGATGTCGCCGATGGTGAAAACCGTGTTGAATATGTTTCTGCTCAGTCCCTGGCACAGCCCCTCTGAAATCTGGGCAATGGAAAACCCCTCCTGCTGGGCATGAATCAGGTCTGTTTTTGCAAAAACAGCGCACCGGGTGGCAATGTCAGGGATTGATTCCGTGTTCTGGGTTGCGGCCCGGCTTAGCTGCTCGGCTGTTTCCAGCTCAAGTCTGCGGGCCTGCTGGTCAAGGAAACTGCCTGTTCCTGCCGCACACGAGGTGTTGGTTTTTGAACCGCAGTAGTTGCCGTTTTCATCAAAAAGACTCAGGGAAAATTTCTCGCCGCCAACGTTGAGGATGGCGCCTATTTTTCCGTGGAGATGCCTGGCTGATTTAATGATGGCCACCTGGTCGTCGATCTCCACATCCCGTTTGATCGACTGGGGGGTGGATGCCGTTGCAGCAATGAGGGTGATCCCGGACAGATCCATGGTCTCAAGGGTCTTTTCAAGGGCAGACCGGATGTCGCCATGGTGGAAAACAGATGCAGAACCGGTCACTTTCCGGTCGGACGCCATGGTGACGATGGAGACCGACACAGATCCGATGTCAATGCCCAGAACGGTTGATGGTTTCATTTAAAGCTTCTCCTTGATTTCGTTCCAGAATTCGGTGATTCCCTTCTGCCATCCCTGGATAAACAGGCGGGCGTGCTTGTCGGTGAGGTGTTCCCTTTCAATGATCGGGGCGAAACAGGACGCAAGCCGCCCATCACTGGCCAGGGCTGTCACCGAATCAAGGTCCAGGGCGTACATCAAATCATCGTAGTGGGCGCTCTTTGCCCATTGAAATCCTTCGGTTCTCCCGTTCTCAAGGAAGTTGCCCTCGGAGATTCTTTTCTCACGTCTGAGCCGCTCAATGGTCTCGGACATGGAGGTGTCCTCATGGAATCGCCGCTGGAATTCTTCTTTCTTTAGAATGGCCTCGGCAAGGGCGTCCTGGAACATTTTTGAAAGGTTAAACGATTGTCTCCACTCTTCCATTTTTTCGTGGAGCAGGTCGGGAATGCTCAAGGTTATTTTACGTGCCATTGGTTTAATCCGTATAAAAGATGTTCGTTGCTGTTAAATCCTATTTTTAAGGTGTGGTTACGCTTTCTGTAGGTGTAGTATTTAATAATACGTATTCCAAAAAAGAGGCGGTGTCAATCAAAAATCAATGCAAATACACTTTTGTTTTGTGGATGGATCTGTTATATGATACATTCATTCGTTCAAAGATCGGCAGGCCCTTTACAGGCGAACGACCGCTGAATGCAATTACCGGCATGGCCGGAGCAGCGCACCTGCTCTGACACAATGAAATTTGACCCCATCAATGATGATGCCTTGGTGGCGTTTCATCTAACCGGCATGGCCGGAGCAAGGTATGGTTCCGGCCTCAACGGATTTTGAAACGTCGCCATTGGCAGTGCGTTGGTGACGTTTCATATCAAAAACCATAAACGCTTGAACATGGCAGGATATCCATTGAAATCAAAGGTGAATAAACTTACTGGAAGGATCGGGGCGTTTGGCGCAGTCACCCTGGGCATTGTACAGGGGATTGGAAGGGCCTGGATGTTTCTTTTCCAGGGCCTGGTCCAGTTGCTGATACCGCCGTTTCAACTGTCCAAGATCATCGAGCACATCTGGTTCATCGGCATGAAATCCATGATGGTGATCGTGCTGACCGGGATTTTCACCGGCATGGTCCTCGGCCTACAGGGGTACTACACCCTTGTCCGGTTCGGCAGTGAGGGCATGCTGGGTTCGGCCGTTGCCCTTACGTTGATTCGTGAGCTCGGGCCTGTGTTGACGGCCATTATGGTGACGGCCAGGGCCGGGTCTGCCATGGCCGCCGAAATAGGGGTCATGCGTATTTCCCAGCAGATAGATGCCCTTGACACCATGGATATCAATCCGGTACGGTATCTGTTTACGCCACGCATCGTTGCCGCTGTCATCAGTTTTCCCCTGCTCACGGCCCTGTTTGATGTGATCGGGATCTTTGGCGGCTACCTGACCGGTTCCCTCATGCTCGGCATAAACCCGGGCATTTACCTGTTCAGGGTCGAGGAAAGCGTTCTCATGACCGATGTCACGGGCGGTTTTGTGAAATCCCTTGTGTTCTCCCTTGTGGTGACAACCGTGTGCTGCAGTCGGGGATATTTTACCCACCTGCACGCCGGGGGGGGCTTTGGCGCCAAGGGGGTGAGTTTTTCCACCACAACGGCCGTTGTCAATTCCTGTGTTCTTATCCTTGTTTGTGACTACGTTATAACCTATTTATTGCTATAGGGGCGTCATGGTAAATCCGTTTATTGAATTTAAGGATGTCAGAAAATGCTTTGGCTCGAACCCGGTGATGCAGGGGATTGACCTGTCCATCTACAGGGGCGAGATCACCGTTGTCATTGGAAAGAGCGGGTGCGGAAAAAGTGTTCTTTTAAAACATATCATCGGTCTTGAGGTTCAGGATTCAGGGTCCATCATCATGGCAGGTGAAGATCTGTCGGCCATGGACAAACGGGCAAGAAAACGTTTCAAGAAGAAAACCAGCTATATGTTCCAGGACAACGCCCTGTTTGACTCATTAAATATTTTTGAAAACATTGCCCTTCCCCTGACCGAAGGGGTGGGACTGTCAAAAAAAGAGACCCGTGAACGGGTGGTCTCACGCATGGAACAACTCGAGATTTCAGGTATTGAGGGCCGATATCCTGCCGAGCTTTCAGGCGGAATGAAAAAACGTGTGGCCCTGGCCCGGGCCCTGGTGACCGAACCCGACGTGGTGTTGTTTGACGAACCCACAACCGGTCTTGATCCCGTGAGGAAAAATGCCGTCCATGCCATGATTCAGGAGTACCAGCGCCGGTTCGGGTTCACCGCGGTAGTGGTGAGCCACGAAATTCCAGATATATTTAAAATAGCCCAGCGGGTGGCCATGCTGGACAGGGGTCGAATCATTTTTCAGGGCAGCCCGGACGAGATCTGGCGTTCGACCCTGGATGAGGTCAGTTCCTTTATCAATGGCAGAGGAATGGAAGAGGATAAATGAAAAGGAGCAAAATCAGATGAAAAAAACAACCATTGAGCTGTATGTGGGATTCTTTGTGATCGTCGGGCTTGCCTGCTGCGCCTACGTTGTGGTGCAACTGGGCGGATTACGGCTCAACAAGGGGGATCACTATACGCTCAATGCCTACTTCAGTTCGGTGGCAGGGCTGAAGACCGGCGCTGATGTGGAAGTGGCAGGGGTGGCCGTTGGCCAGGTGGCCGCAATTAACCTTGACCGGGAACGGTTTGTGGCAAAGGTTGAGATAAGCCTTGATAAAAAAGTGCTTTTAAGTGAAGATGTTATCGCATCGGTCAAGACATCTGGGATCATCGGCGACAAGTATATCAATCTTTCCCAAGGGGGATCTGAAGCGACCCTTTCCCCGGGAGGGACCATATTGAATACTGAATCGGCCCTGGACCTTGAATCCCTGGTGAGCAAGTATATTTTTTCCGGTAAAGAGTAAACCTCTCTTTCGTCAAAAAAAAGGGAACTGAAATGATCAAAAAAGGTGTTTTTATAGTGGCTGTGGTGATGTTTTTGGCCGGGTTGACCCTTACCCTGGGTCATGCCCAGGAATTACCGGGCGATGTTTTAAAGCGGTGCATTGATGAAATTATCCTGATCCTGAACGAGCCGGTTGAAACAGGTGATGCCGGTTTGGCCCAAAGGAACCAGCGCCTGTTTGACAAGGCTGCCGAGGTGTTTGATTTTGCAAGCCTCTCCATGGGTGCCCTTGGCAGCAACTGGCGAAGATTCAGCCCGATTCAGAGAACCGAATTTATCGGTCTTTTCTCCCATGTGGTGGCGGACAGCTATTTTGCGCGGATGGAAGGCCAGAATTTCACAGATGTTTTGATTGCCTACAGCGAGGCGAAAATGCTGGCACCGACGAACTCAGGTGTGCGCCGGGCAGACGTTCCAACCCTTGTCACCCATAATGGTGTCAAGACACCGGTGGTCTACAGGATGCTTGAAAAAAACAGTGCCTGGAAAGTCTATGATGTGATTATTGAAGGGGTGAGCATGGTGGCAAATTACAGGGAGCAGTACAGGGTAAGGTTCATGGATACGCCTGAAGACATGATTGCAGAATTAAAAGGAAAGGTCGTTAAATGAGATATATTATCTTCACGCTGTTGATCGTTGCTTTGGCCCTTCCTGCTTCGGCCCTGGCCAAGGATCAGGATGTGGGTGACCTGTTTGGAGATTACACCCAGGTTGAACAGGAGCAGGCTGTGGCAGACCCCCTTTCCGGGTTCAACAAGCTCATGTACCGGTTCAACGACAAGCTCTATTTCTGGGCCTACAAACCCCTGGCAACCGGCTATGGTCGCGTGGTTCCCCAACCGGTCCGGATCGGTATCGGCAACATGTTTGACAACCTCATGTTTCCCGTCAGGTTTGTGAACTCTTTGCTCCAGGGAAAAATAAGGGGTGCCGGGTCCGAGGCCGGGATTTTTGTGATCAACTCAACCGCGGGGATTCTGGGCTTTTTCCCCGTGGCCCAGGACCATTTCAAGCTGAAAAATTCAAAGGAAGATCTGGGGCAGACCTTTGGGGTCTGTCATATCAAAGAGGGATTCTATGTCGTTCTTCCCTTTCTGGGGCCTTCAACCCTCAGGGATCTGGTGGGCGACGTGGGCGATCGATTCATTACTCCGTTGTCCTACGTTACCCCGATGGAGGCGTCCCTGGGACTGACGGCCTTTGAAACGGTCAACACGCTCTCCCTTAGACTGGGTAATTACGAGTCCTTTAAGCAGGCGGCCGTGGATCCCTATGTGTCCATGAAAGATGCCTATATCCAGCTCAGACGCAAGCGGATCTCACAATAGATTTTTGATTGCCGTTACAGGTCCTCCCGCCGGTTGGGCAGGAAATACCGCATCCGGTGCCCTTTAATCTGTTCGAGAAGGGCGCAGTCAAGATCCACAATCAGCAGGTCATCCCTTTCTGCCAGCAGGTGGGAGATGATGTTTCCATCCGGTCCAATGGCCACGGCAACACCTGGAAAACTTCGGCGGCTGCCGTGGGTGCCGACCTGGTTGCAGGCAAGGACAAATACCGCATTGTCAAAGGCCCTGGCCGTGAGATGGCGCAGCCAGGAGTCGAGTTTTCCCTGGGGGGTTCCCCTGGGCGATGCATGGGGGAAAAAGAGGATTTCAGCCCCCTTCAGGGCCATGCGGGTGGACAGCTCAGGAAAATGGGCATCGTAGCAGATTTGAATGCCGAAGTTGACGCTTGATGTATGAAAGGTGGTGATGGCCGTCCCCGGGGTGAAGATCTGTTTTTCCGGCGGCGGAATGTGAAGTTTCCTGTAAACCCCGAGGGTTCCGTCGGCCATGGCCGCCACATGGGTGGCGAACAGTCGCCCGGCATCCTTTTCCGCCATACCGGCAAGAAGGGTGATCCGGTTTTCAACACTTGCGTGGCGCAGGGCCTCGGTCAGGGTGCCGGGAATGGTTGAAGCAGTGGATATGAGCCGTTGGTCAAGGGTGTATCCCGTGAGGTTGAGTTCGGGGAAAAGGACGATTTCAGCCCCCTTCCGGGCGGCCGTGGCGGCAAGTTCAAGGCAGGCGTCAAGGTTGGCCCTCAGCTGGCCCGGAACGGATTTCTGGATGGCAAGAGCTGCCCTGACAGGTTTCATACCTTGAATTTGGCGCTGATCTTGAACATGTGGGTGGCGGGAAGATTGAGAATATCGGTCACCCCCGTGGCTTCCGAAATTTCCCTGAGGCTTTCCTCAATGGTTTCCCTGGCAGGGGCGATAAAGGTAAACCAGACGTTGTAGGAGTGGTTGCGCATGTAGTTGTGGGTGACGCCGGCGTAGGCATTGACCGTTCGGGTGAAGAGGTCCAGTTTTTCCCGGGCCACCCTTGCCGCACAGAGGGTCGAGTAGAATCCCAGGCGGTCCGGGCTGAAATTGCCGCCGATGCGTCGAATAATGCCCTGTCGCTTGAGGTGTTTTATCCGGGAGATGATGTCCCTTTCTGTCAGGCCAAGCTCTGCTGCAAGGGCCCTGAAGGGTCTTGGTTCAATGGGAAAGAGGTCCTGTATCCTGTTGATGATTCGTTTGTCCACCGCATCTAACTGGCTCATTCATCGGCTCCTTAACTCAAAAAGGCCCTGCATGAAAATGCAGGGCCTTTAGCGGTCATGAATATAATATTAACGCTTAGATATTATACACATCCAGTTGGCTTGGGAAGTCCAGCCATTTTGCAGGCGCCCTTGCCGGGTCCCGAGGGGAACAGCTCATAGATGTGTTTGAGTTTGTATTTGGTGAGCTTGGAAAGAACCCGCACCATGGGGGCAATTCCGTTTTTCTCATAGTAGTCCTGGAGAACGTTAACCACTTTCCAGTGCTCGTCGTTCAACTCGTCAATACCTTCCTGCTGACGAACATACTCAACCCACTCTTTGTCAAAAGTTTTATAGTCAAGCAGAAATCCATCTTCATCAATTTCGAATGATTTACCATTCATCTCAATTGTTGCCATTAAACTACCTCCTGTAAAGAATAAAAAGTTTCCTATAAGCAAGACTTGCCGTCTCTTTAGAATTTAATTTTTTGACAATAGACCACCGGCACTCTATTGTCAATATCAAAGATTGACGGAGTTGTAAAAAAAAGATCAATACTCCCTGGGGGTCCGATTGAGCTCCTTTAGGGTAAACACAGGTCCGTCCTTGCACACCAGCTCTTTGCCGATGTTGCACCGTCCGCACATACCGATGCCGCACTTCATGCGGTTTTCAAGGGACATGATGATCTGTTCGTCCCCATAGCCGAGTTTTTCCAGAGCCGGCTGGGTAAATTTGATCATGATGGGCGGCCCGCACACGATGGCATAGGTGCTGGGCGACGCCTTGGGTGCCTTTTGTTCGACAATGGAGGGCACAAAACCCACGTTGTAACCCCAGCTGGGATCATCGGTGCCGTCCACGGTGATGTGCATGTTGATGTCGTCCCTTCGTTCCCACTCAAAGAGTTCGTCCCGGTAGAGAAGCATTCCGGGGGATCTTGCTCCGTACACCACGTCAATCGTGCCGAATTTTGACCGGTTGGCCGGATCAAGCATGTAAACGATGGATGCCCTGAGGGTGGTAAAGGCAAACCCGCCGCCGATGATGACCAGGTTTTTGCCCTCGAGCTTGTCCCAGGGGTAGGAGTTGCCCAGCGGTCCCCGGATGCCCATGATGTCACCGACCTTCATGTTGTGAAGGTATGATGTGACCACCCCTGTCTTGAACACGGTGAATTTGACAAACCCCTTTTCCGTGGGTGACGAGGCAATGCCAATGGGGATCTCGCCCTTGCCGGGAATGGAAAGTTCGGCAAACTGGCCGGCCCGGTGGGTGAATTTTTCCCCATCCTCCTGGTTTATAAAGACGAATTTGAACGTTTTCAGGGACTTATCCTCGGTTGCGATCTCTATCTCATCAATGCGTACGGGATAAGGCCGATATGGATTATCCATTTTTCCTCCAATTGTGCTCTATTGCTGCGGCTCGTATGCGTTCATTTTATTGCAGACCTGACGGATATCAATGTTGACCGGGCATTTTTCCACACACCTCCCGCACCCCACACACATGGTTCCGCTGTCATATTTGTCCAGAAAGTACTTGAGCTTGTGCATGAACCGCTGGCGGACCCGCTGGACCTTTTCACCCCTTGGGTTGTGGCCTGAACCGTGTTTTGTAAACAGCGGCGACATGCAGGTGTCCCAGTTGCGGAACCTTGCGGCGGTTTTGCCCTTTGTTTCGTCCTGGATGTCAAAGCACCAGCAGGTGGGGCAGACATAGGTACAGGTGCCGCAGTTGATGCAGGTAAAGGCAAGGTCTTCCCAGAAGGGTGCGCCATGGAGATCCAGGATGCTCTTTTGTGCCAGTTTGTCAGTGAAAACGGTCAAGGGCCCCATGGCCGCCTCGGCCCGGGTCTTTAACTGTGCAATCCGTTCAAGGCTTTCATCGGTGTCAACCACCGTGTCAAATCCTGCTGCACCCAAGAAAGCCTCCCCCTTTGGGGTCAGCACCTTGGCCAGATAATGGTTGCCCGTGTCCACGAGAAGGGCGTCAAGTCCCTCTTCACCAAACGGTCCGCAGCCCATGGCAGTTGAAAAATCCGCAGCAGAGGGGTGGTTTACGGCAAGCCCCACAAAGGTGGTTGCCCCATGGGCGTCGCACCAGTAGGGGTCCCGGTATTCCGGGGTGTCAAAGTTGAGTTTCACCAGGGCCACGGCCCTTGCATCATAGGGGCGAATACCGATAACGGCCCGGGGGGAATAGTCGGTTTCCGGCCGTTCCATGATGTGGTGGTTTTCAGCGGCTGGGTCAAGGGTTGCCCCGAGGATCTTTTCCGTCTGGGGAAAAAGAACTGACTTGGGTGACATGATCGTATCCGGTCTTTCCATGTCCGGATACTGGTCCGGGTCCAGCTGCTTAAAGACCGACTGGTTGTTGTCTGTTACAGGGCCAAAGAGCTGATACGCCTTTCTGGATGCATCAATCCCCCTGTTCCAGTCGTTTTTATCAATTTGTATGACTTTCATATGGATACCTTTTTTATAGATAACTCCCACCAGGATGTTGAAATTAAATGCGCTTTTAAAATACCAGGTTCCGGCCGGGCCGGTTACTTGATAAATGCATCGGGATCATCGGGTTTGAATGTATCCAGGGGCGGCCGCTGGTCAAGGGTGAGCCCGGCTTCCCATCCGTAGATTTCAAGGCTGTCCTTGACAAGTTTTCTTGTGAAGTCCCTGACCTTGATATTCATGGGGCAGGCCTCCTCGCACGCACCGCAATCGGTACACCGCCCGGCGCAGTGGTAGGCCCGCAGAAAGTGAAAGGTTCTCACATCCGTCGGATCCTGGCCCTTTCCAACCCACTGGGGATTGGATTCATCCACAAAGCAGGTGGGGCAGTAGCACAGGGGGCAGGCGTTCCTGCAGGCATAGCAGCGGATGCAGCCGTCAAGAAGGGTTTCAAAATGGTTCCACCGCTGGTCCGCATCCATCTGTTCAATGGCCTTGACATCCTCGAACGGGTCCTCAAGGGTCTGTTCAACCACCGGTTCTGCAACCAGCACGTCGTGGATGACGGGGTTTCGATGCATGCAGGTGCGGCAGTTGGCCCTGAGGTACTCCTGCTTGTCAATTTTAAGCTCGTTCTCAAGGGTTTTGACCAGAAGGGTCTCTCCCTCTTCTTTAAACTCAGTAATTTCAAGGTCAAACAGCCCACGGATGCTCGGTTTGTCGACCATTCCCGTGCACGGCACGCCAATGATGTAGAGCTGTTCCCTTGAAATTTTGTTTTCAACAATGTGGTTGACAATATTTCTTGAGTCGCAGCCCTTTGCAATGATGCCGATCTTTTCCTTTCGATTGGTCAGGTAGTTGGCCAGGTTGAGACTGCAGTTGGCGTCCCAGACAAAGGTGGCTGCCGCTTCAGGGGTCCTTGCAATGGCAGGCACGGTGGCCATGGGCACGGTGCCCTGCTTGAAGCCAATGACCAGGTCCACCTTGCCCTCCCGCAGCAGGTTTGAGGAGAGCTCCCTGATTTTTTCAGTATATGCATTCATTTGACTTTCCCCTAACCCGCTTTTTTGACAAGTTTATGGTTGGGTCCAAGGGCATTGACCGCCTTGGTGACCCGTGTGACAACGTCCACAAATTTAGTGGCCTCTGCCGAAGAGATCCAGGAGAAGTGGACGCGGTCCCGTTCGATTCCCATGTGCTCAAGCAGATTTCCCATGAGTGCAAATTTCCGGCGTGCGTAGTAATTACCTTCCAGGTAATGGCATTCACCCGGATGTCAACCGGAAACCCATACCCCGTCGGCACCTTCCCGGAAGGCGCTCAGGATAAACTTCGGGCTCATTCTTCCCGTGCACGGGATTCGAATCACCCGGACATCGGCCGGGTATTGCATTCTGCTGACGCCAGCAAGATCGGCGGCACCATAGCTGCACCAGTTGCACAAAAAACCGACGATCTTTGTCTTTTTTTCTGTCATTCTCTGTTTCTCCTTTATACTGCTTCGTCCAGGGCAAAAATCTGGGCAAAAATCTGATTGGTGTCAAAACCCTTGAGATGGAGGGCTCCCGACCGGCAGGAGGCAACGCACAATCCGCATCCCTTGCACAGAACCGGGTTGATCTCAGCCTTGCCCTGAAAACGTCCCTCAGCCACAAAGCTTGGGGCGGAATAGGGGCAGATGCTGACGCACACGCCACAGGAACTGCACACCATGGGGTCCACGGTGGCCACGTTGCCGCTCATGGAGACGGTCTGGCGTGCCAGAAGGGTCACGGCCCTGGAGGCTGCGGCCTGGCCGTGGGCAATGGCCTCGTCAATGGGTTTGGGATAGTGGGCAAGTCCGCAAAGGAACACCCCATCGGTGGCAAATTCAGAGGGGCCGAGTTTTGCGTGGCGTTCCACAAAGAAGCCATCCTCGTTGAGGGGCACCTTGAAGAAGTTTGCCAGGCGTTCGTCCCGGTTGGGCACAATGGCCGATGCCAGGGTCAGAATATCCGCCTCGATTTCAAGGGGGATGCCCAGGACATGGTCGGTGATTGTGATTTTGAGACTCTCTTGGGTGGCCTCGACCACGGGCTTGTTCTCAAGGCTGTAACGGATGAAGATGACCCCCATCTCCCTTGCCCGCTGGTACTTGTATTCCCTCTCGCCATAGGTTCTGATATCCCGGTACAGAATGTAAACGTCCATGTCGGGATTCATGGTTTTAAGCTCAATGGCATTGTCAATGGAATGGGTGCAGCACACCCTTGAGCAGTAGGGCCGCTCCTTGTCCCTTGAACCCACGCACTGGATGAAAACCGCCGAGTTCAGCGTTTTGAGGTCTTTGTCCCCGTCGATGAACCGTCGATCAAGCTCAAGGCTTGTCAAAACCCGCGGATCCTGTCCATAGAGGTACTCCTGAGGTTTCAGGCCGGTGGCGCCGGTGGCGACAATGGCCACACCATGTTCAATGGTTTCAGGTGTACCGTTTGAGAGAAGGGTGGACTTGAAGTTGCCCACAAATCCCTCCACATCGTCAAGGGTGGTGTTCAGGTGGAGGTGAACCTTGTCGTTGCCGGTCACCGAGGTTACAAGATCGGTGAGCCCCTGTTGAATATCTTCTTCCAGGTAGGTCCGGTACAGGTTGTTGGCCTGCCCCCCGAGCCGATCCGACTTTTCCACCAGGTGAACTTCATATCCCTGTTCGGCAAGGTTTCGGGCACTGCTGATGCCTGCGATACCGCCGCCGATGACCAGGGCCGTCTGGTTGACGTTGAGCTTTGCCTCCTTCAAGGGTTCCATCAGGGCCACCTTTGATACTGCCATGCGCACCAGATCCTTGGATTTTTCAGTGGCAAGCTTCGGGTTTGCCTTGTGGACCCAGGAGGCGTGGTTCCGGATGTTGGTCATCTCAAAGAGGTACTTGTTGAGACCGGCATTGATAAGGGTCTCCTGGAACAGCGGCTCGTGGGTTTTCGGGGTACAGGCGGCAACCACGATGCGGTTGAGGTTGTTCTCCTTGATAATCTGGGTCATGGTGTCCTGGGTGTCCTGGGAGCAGGTGTAGAGATTATCCGAGCAGTACTCCACATAGGGAAGCTTGGCTGCATAATCTCGCACGCTTTCCACATCCACGATGCCGGCAATGTTGGATCCGCACTTGCAGACAAATACGCCGATGCGGGGCCGTTCACCCATGACGTTGGTTTCGGGAATTTCCTCTGCCTTTTGGGTCATGGTGTCCCGGGCGCTTGAGAGCAGGGCACCGGCCTCTGCGGCTGCAGCGCTGGAATCAACAACGGACTGGGGAATATCCTTGGGGCCCTGGAAGGCACCTGCCACAAAGATGCCCCGCTGGGTGGTTTCCACCGGGGCAAAGCTTTCGGTGCGGGCAAAGTTGCCCTCGGTAAGCTCGATGTCGAGCCGGTTAGCAAGATCCACCACCTCCGGGCTGATCTCAAGACCCACGGACAGAACGATCATGTCGAACTCTTCAGACGCCATGCCTCCCATTTCGTCAACATAACGCACATTAAGGTCGTCGGTGCCGGCAACGGGATTGACCGTATGGACCCGGCTTCGGACAAACCGGATGCCCAGTTCCTTGGCCCGGTTGTAGTAGCGCTCAAAGTCCTTGCCATGGGTTCTCATGTCCATGAAGAAGATGGTGCATTCCAGGCTGTCACCGGCATGTTCCTTGGCAATGACCGCCTCTTTCAGGGCGTACATGCAGCAGACCGACGAGCAGTACTTGTGGTCACACCGGTTCATGTCCCTTGAGCCTACACACTGGAACCAGGCGATTTTTTTGGGTTCCTTATGGTCGGAAAACCGTGCCAGGTGGCCCTGGGTGGGACCCGAGGCGGATAGAATTCTCTCAAATTCCATGGCCGTCATCACATTGGGGTGGTTGGCATACTGGTAGTTGTCAAGCCCCTGGGGATCAAAGGCCGTAAAGCCCGGGGCCAGGATTACGGCCCCCGCATCTAGGGTCTCTGTACCGCCCTTTTCAAGGTGGGTTTCAAGGGTCAGGGCGCCTGCGCCGCAGGCCTTGACGCATTCATAGCATTCGCAGCACACCATGCAGTCAAGGCAGCGGTTGGCCTCGGCAACGGCCTGTTCTTCGGTGAATCCCAGTTCCACCTCGTCAAAGCCTGCCAGGCGCTGTTCCATGGGGATTCGTGCCATGGTCTGGCGCTTGACCTTTTTGATCCTGTCCGGGATGGGATTGAAGTTCTTCTGGGCGTATTCCACGGGTTCACGGCCCTGGGCAAGGTCCTCGTGGTCCAGGAATCTCAGAATTGAAATGCCTGCCTGGTTGCCGGCGGCAACGGCATTGATGGCAATGGAAGCACCGGTTTCAGCATCCCCGCCTGCAAAAACGCCCTTTCTTTGTGTCTCAAAGGTGAGGGGGTCAACTTCAATGTTACCCCAGCGGTTGATGGTGATGCCCGATCCTTCATCAATGCACGAGGTATCGGTGCGCTGGCCGATGGCCGGGATGATGTAATCGGTATCAATGACAAAATCGCTGCCTTCAACCGGGACCGGTCGCCGTCGACCGCTCTTGTCCGGTTCGCCAAGTGCCATGCGGAAACAGCGGATCCCAACGGTTTTTCCGTCCTGGGCAACCACCTCCTTGGGCGCTGTAAGAAACTGGATGTCAACCCCCTCTTCAAGGGCGTCCTCGATCTCTTCATCCCGGGCCGGCATTTCGGTTTCGGTTCTCCGGTAGAGAATGCTTACCCGTTCGGCTCCGATTCTCAGGGCGGTTCGGGCCGCGTCAATGGCCACGTCACCGCCGCCGATGATGACCACCTTGCCCTTGAGGGGTTTGCAGGTGCCAAGGGCCGCTTCCTTGAGAAGCGTGACCCCGGGGATCACCCCGTCAAATGCCTCCCCCGGAATGCCAAGCTCCATGCCCTTGTGGCAGCCCAGGGCCAGGTAAACCGATGCAAACCCGTCTGCAAACAGCGAATCAATGGTGAACGTGCATCCCAGGGCCTGGTTGTAACGGATCTCAACGCCAAGGTGATCGGTGATGTACGAGACCTCATCGTCGAGTACCCGGGGAGGAAGCCGGTAGTCGGGAATTCCGACCTTGAGCATGCCGCCGGCTGCAGGAAGGGCCTCGAATATGGTGACCTTGACCCCCTTTCTGGCAAGAAAGGCGGCAGCGGTGAGCCCTGCAGGTCCTGCCCCTACAATGGCCACCCGTTCGGGTCTCGGGGTGATCTCGGGAACGGGCAGATCCTTGATGCTGACCTGGTCTGCAATGAACCGTTTCAGGGTGCAGATGGAAACGGCAGATTCCACCTGCTCCCGTCGGCAGGCATCCTCACAGGGGTGGGGACAGATTCGACCGATGGATCCGGGCAGGGGGAGGTTCCGCAGGATGACCTCCATGGCCTCCTTGTATTTTTTCTTGCCTGCAAGGGCCACATAGGCGTGGGCATTGACGCTGTTGGGACACGCGTTTGTGCAGGGAGATTTATCCTTTTTGGTGATTGAAAAGGCACCGGGCACTGCCTGGGCATAGGGTTTGTATGTGGCATGCCTTGTCGCAAGTCCCTCTTCAAAGAGGCTTGGCAGGGTTACGGGACAGACATCGGCGCACTCGCCGCAGCCGGTGCATTTTGCCGTGTCGATGAATCTCGGGGTTCTGTCCAGGGTGATCTGGAAATTTCCAGCCTCTCCCGCTATTGACTTAGTTTCACTCAGGGTGTGTAATTCGATGTTTAAATGCCGGCCGACCTCGACCAGTGTGGGTGAAATGATTCACATGGCGCAGTCATTGGTCGGGAATGTCTTGTCCAGCTGTGACATTACCCCGCCAATGGACGGACTTTTTTCAATCAGATGGACATAATATCCGGAATTGGCAAGGTCAAGGGCAGAAAGCATGCCGGAAATACCGCCTCCGATCACCGCCACTGAGCCTGTTACATTGTTTGACATTTTTTTTCTCCTATAAGAAGTTGATGAAAACCGTTCATCACTTAAATTTACCATGAGAGAACTAAAATACTTTTATTTTGATAGTTTTTATAATATGTTGCTTGGATTTTAAACAAGATATAACTGTGACACCGTATCACAATCAATTTTTCCCTTTTAAGGTACTTAGAGTTTAAAAAAAAAGCTGTCAATGAATTTATGAATCTGAATGAGATTCTGTTAATGAACGGAATGTGAATGAACAAGAAAAAGATAATCCTTGTCTGCGGCCCCACGGGTGTGGGAAAAACCGGGTTTGCCATTGACCTTGCCACACAGGTGGGGGCCGAGATCATCGGGGCCGATTCCATGCAGATTTATCGGTATATGGACGTTGGCACGGCAAAACCCGATGTCCGGGAACGGTCCATGGTTCGTCATCACCTCGTGGATGTGGCCGACCCGGACCAGGATTTTGATGCGGCCCGTTTTGCCCGCATGGCGGATCTGGCCATTGCCCAGATCCATGGAAAGGGGCAGGCGGCCATTGTGGCGGGGGGCACGGGCTTTTACTTCAAGGCCCTTGTGAATGGACTTTTCCGGCAAACAAAGGCCGATCCTGGTGTCGTTGCGGCCCTTGAACAGGAGGCGGCAAAGGGGACGGACCTCCATGCCAGACTGGTGTCCGTTGATCCGGCAGCTGCAGAAAAAATCCACCCCAACGATCGGTTCAGGGTCATCCGTGCCCTTGAGGTGGCAGCAACCCACAACACCACTATTTCATCCCTGCAGAACGCCCATGGATTTCAAAACGAGCGCTACAGAACGTTGAAGTTCGGGCTTTACATGGATCGTGAAAAGCTGTACCAGAGGATAGAACAACGGGTGGACATGATGCTTGACCAGGGATTGATCCAGGAGGTCCAAGGGCTTCTGGATCGCGGATACAGGTCGGATCTGAAATCCATGCAGTCCATCGGGTACCGGCACGTGTGCCAGTATCTCAGGGGAGACACGGGATTTGATGAAATGGTGGGGCTTTTAAAACGTGACACCCGCCGTTATGCAAAACGCCAGTTCACCTGGTTCAGGCGGGAACGAGAGATAATCTGGCTCATGCCCCGGGAGGTTGAGCGCGCCGTTTCCCTCGCAGCAGATTTTCTTGCTGACCGGGATTGACCAGAATTGACCGGGATCGGTCAGGAATTGACAAAGGGTCGGTTATCATGAAAATGAAAAACAGCAGATTGGTTCTGAAAAACAGCAGATTGGTTCTAGTGCTCCGGATGGCTGTCTTGCCCCGGGGGAGTGTGATGTTGCGGGTGGCCGCGGCAGTGGTGATGCTTGCGTCCTGCGGGGTAAAACCCCCCGTGGCCCACAGGGTTGAACCGCCCGGGCCCCGGCTTGAGGAGCCCCAGGTGGTTGCGCCGGAAAAATCAGAGGCTGAAACCGCCCTTGAGCTCGCCCAGGGCCTTGAAGAAAAAGGGGCTGTCATTGATGTCCTGGGCCTGTATGCCAGGGCACTTGAATCCGCCCCTGACCAGGCGAAGGAACCGGTGAGGTCCCGCCTCAACCGATACCTTGCCACGGTTGACACCGCCGAACTTGAGGCGCTTGCAGCGTCTGGAGCGGTGCAGATTCCGGAGGCTGAGATCCTGTACCGGCTGGGTCTGAATTATGCCTCCCAGGGAAAGAATCAACTTGCCATTGACACCTTTGCGCGATTTGTCCAGGATTATCCCGATCATCCGGACGCTGAAAATGCAAGGCAGATCGCCTCGCTCCTGAAGGCGCATCAGTTCAGAAAAAACACGGTGGGCTGCATGCTTCCTTTGTCCGGGCGGTTCGGCATATTCGGAGAACGGGCCCTCAAGGGGATTGAGCTTGCCGTTCAGGATCTTTCAAACCAGTACCATGAAAAGATCAATGTGGTCATCAAGGATACCCGGTCTGACAATGATCATGCCGTTACCTGTGTTCAAGACCTGGCCGCTGAAAAGGTGGCAGGCATAGTCGGACCGATCATCACCGCCGAGTCGGCCGCCCAGGAGGCCCAGCACCTGGGCATTCCCATGATTGTCATGACCCAGAAGAGCCAGGTGGCCAGGACGGGGGATTGTCTGTTCTCCAACTTCCTGACACCTGAAATCCAGACCCAGGCCCTTGCCTCCTATGCCACACGGGTGCTTCAGGTGAAAAAGTTCGCCATCCTCTACCCCGACGATCGATATGGCAGAACCTACATGGAACTCTTCATGGACCGGGTGATTGAGATGGGGGGCGAGGTCGTGGGGGCAGAATCCTATGGCGGGGATCAGACCGATTTTTCAGAAGCCATTAAAAAACTCACCCGGCAATTTTTTCCGCCCACCGACGCGGCGGGAGATCAGGCGATGATTGACAGCCGGGACCTGGACGAGGATATGGTTGATTCGGGTGGCAGTCCATTGTCTGCCCCCCCCCGGCCGATCCTGGACTTTACAGCCGTTTTTATTCCAGATGCCCCTGCCAAGGTGGGGATGATCCTTCCCCAGCTGGCCTACCATGACGTTACCGGCTGTTATCTTCTGGGAACGAACCTGTGGCATGACGATGCCCTGATCACCGGTGCAAAAAAATATGCCGCCAATGCCGTTATCACCGACGGTTTTTTTGCCAGGGGAAAAAATCCAAAGGCACGGGCCTTTGCCGAACGGTTTCGATCGCTTTACGGGGTGGATCCCGGGTTTGTCGAGGCCTCAGCCTATGATACCCTGACCATGCTTGTCCGGACGGCCATGGCGCCTGACGTCAACTCAAGGGGCGATCTGAAGGCGGCCCTGGCAGACAAACGGGTGTTTGAGGGCGTTACGGGCCGGACCCTGTTTGACCCGGACGGCAACGCCCAGAAAGAGCTTGTGTTCATAACCATCAGGCAGGGTGCGTTTTGTGAGATTGACCGTTGATCAGGGCGCCCTGGCCCGTGGCCTCCAGGACTGACTGCCACAGCTTTCCCTTGGGATCCACATATTTGCGTTGTCCGGCCGACGCCTCCATGGGAATGTGGACATAGTGGTTGTTCCAGTGGCTGACCAGCAGTTTGGTCTTGCCGGCCATGCCTGCATGCACGGCGTCCCTTCCGAGAAATCCGCAGTACACACTGTCGTTTGCATTGGCTGGAAGGCTGCGGATCATGTAGCTCGGGTCGATGTATTTCAGGGTCACCGGGTTGTTTTGTTCTTTAAACCACCGGGTGATCGTGTCTTTTAAAAAAATGCCGATGTCCTTGAGCTTGATGTTGCCCGACGGATCATATTCAATGGACTGATTTTCAAAAAAACGTTGGCCTGCGCCCTCTGCAACAACGATGACGGCGTGTTTTCTCTCGTTGAGTCTGCGCTCCAGGGCTGCCAGAAATCCGTTTTCCCCGTTGAGCTGGATGTCTATTTCAGGGATGAGGACAAAATTGGCATCCTGCTGGGCAAGGGCTGCCGTGGCCGCCAGGAATCCGGAATGGCGGCCCATCAGCTTGATCAGGCCGATGCCGTTGGGGTATCCCCTGGCCTCGTTGTGGGCGCCCTTGATGGCGATGGTTGCAATGTCAACGGCCGTGTCAAACCCAAAGGTTCTGGAAACCAGGTAGATGTCGTTGTCAATGGTTTTGGGGATGACGATAATGCTCACCTTGAGGCTGCGCTCGGTGATGGCTTCCGCAATTTTTTTTGCAGCCACCAGGGTGCCGTCGCCGCCCACCATGAAAAGAATGCCGATGTTCATACGTTCCAGGCAGTCGACAATGGTGTTGATATCCTGGGTACCCCTGGAGCTGCCGAGTATGGTGCCGCCCATGTCCAGAATGTTTGATACCGAAGCCGGTGTCAGTTCCATGACCTCGTGGCCGAACTCGGGGATAAATCCCTGGAGGCCGTGGCGGATGCCGTAAATGTTCTTGACCCCGTAGCAGTGGTAGAGTTCAAGGACGACCGACCGTATGATGTCGTTGAGCCCCGGGCACAGCCCGCCGCAGGTGACAATGGCGCATTTGAGTTTGCTTGGATCAAAGTAGATCTTTTCCCTGGGTCCTGCCTGCTCAAAGCTTGGCGGCTCAACATTGTTTTCGATGGCGGTTTTGATCTTGTTGAGATCCACATCAATGAGCACCCGGTGGTCATCCTGCACAAACCGCTCTGTGTATCCGTTCTTTGTCTTTGCCCCAAGGGGGGAGAGGACCTTTGCCTCTCCAAGGGTTTCGATTCTGGTGGTGATTTTTTCTGTTTCCATGGCATTCTCCTCCTGGGGTTTGGTTGGGGGCGGTTTTCGCAAGGTTCAGGCGCCGTTAAAGGTGAAGGCCCCTTTGCCGAGAATGTCGTGGAGATGGAGAATTCCGCACAGTTTTCTGCCGTTGTCGGTCACGGGCAGGGCGGTTATCTCATGCTTTTCCATGATGTTCAGGGCGTCGTAAAGGGGGGAAGTGGGTAAAATGGTGTAGGGGTCGCAGCTCATCACATCCTCGACGGTCATCTGGTCAAAATCAAACCGGCCCCTGGCGATGCTGTGCCGAATATCTCCGTCCGTGATGATGCCCAGAAGGGTGGTGTCCGTGTCCGTGATCAGAACCGCGCCAAGCTTGAACTGTTCCATGACGCCGATGGCGCGGGTGATGGTGGTTCCCATGGCAACGACGGGGGGGGTGGCGTCGTGGTTCATGATCTCTTTGACCATGCACGACAGGCGCTGGCCCAGGGCACCGCCCGGATGGGAACGCTTGAAGTCGCTTTCCTTGAAATTCTTCTCTTTGATCAGCACCACGGCCAGGGCATCTCCCATGGCAAGCTGGGCCGTCGTGCTGCAGGTGGGGGCAAGCCCCAGGGGGCAGGCTTCTTTTTCAACGCCAGTGTCAATGACCAGGTCACAAAGTCTGGCCATGGTGGATCCGGGATTGCCGGTAAAGGCGATCATGGCGCAGCCCAGGGCTTTGATTGAGGGCAGCAGGACGTTGAGCTCACCGGTCTCTCCGCTGTTTGAGATGGCGATGAACACATCCTGCTCAAGCACCATGCCAAGGTCGCCATGCATGGCTTCAACCGGGTGGAGAAACATGGCATTGGTGCCCGTGCTGGTGAGGGTTGCCACTATTTTTTTACCGATCAGGCCGGATTTTCCGATGCCCGAGATAATGACGCGTCCCTTGGACGACAGGATGGTCGTGACCATCTGTTCAAATTCCGGGCCAATTTTTTCCGTCAGGTGAAGGATGCTTTCGGCCTCTTTTTTCAGCACCTCTTTTGCTGCGTGTATCATCATTTGTTTTCGCTTCTATGGATTGATTGTGTAACGGTTTGCAGGTGGCGCCGGTCATCAGCCCCAGCTTGAGAAATTACAGGCTATTCATGGCAGTTTTTCGTGGAAAAATCAAGCCTCAAAATCAACGGTGCTAAATTTATGGTATTGACAAAACAGCGGATCATGATATATTCACAGTTTTGAAAAATAAGTTTTCAAGCACAGGGAGGAAACCAAACATGGTTTCCATTATTTTTGGGAAATATAGACGGGGTTTTAAAAATGATCTGTACAACAATCAGAAAAGGTGACGAGTGTGTATTTATGGCAGCCAGTGGCTGCAAATATAACGGTGGTGCGTGCAAACCAGTGGTTGACGCCTGCGAGGGGTGCCAGAGGGTTTCATCCTATGAAACCGGCAACTATTGTACCTCAGCACCGGATCCGGCGCTCAAGTGGAAAAATGGTAACTGCAATCTTGCCACCCATGTGAAAGCGGTTGTCGAAACCCAGAAGCAGAAGGTCAACCCGATCAAGGCTTCAAAGCGGCGTTAAGATGATATTTTCCTTGAATCCGGTGTCCCATCGGAAGCCGGATTCAAGGTGATCTCCTTCCCATGCATTTCAAAAGGAAAAAATTCAAGATGAACCCCCTTGCCCAGGAACTCAACGATTTAATCCAGACGCTTAATCCCCATGTCTTTGAAATGCTATCAGACATGGGGAAAAATCTTTTTTTTCCAAAGGGAATACTGAGCCAGAGCGCTGAAGCAAAGCTCAAGGCTGACAAAATCAATGCCACCATCGGTATTGCCAGGCAGGGAGGGGTGGTGATGAACCTTCCTTCGGTTGCAGGCCTTGTCAGCGGTATTGATCCCAACCATTTTCTTCCCTATGCTCCTTCCTTCGGCATTCCGGAACTCAGAAAGACCTGGAAGCAGTCACTCTACGTGAAAAATCCTTCCCTCAAGAATGCCAGGATCGGTCTTCCCGTGGTCACCTCGGGCATCACCCATGCCGTGTCCACCTTTGCCGACCTTTTTCTCAATCCTGGGGACAGGGTGATCCTTCCGGACATGATGTGGGGAAATTACAACATGACCTTCGGTATCCGGAACAGGGCTGAAATCGTCCAGTACAACACCTTTAATGATGACCTCACCGGCCTTGACCTTGACGGCTTTGAAGCCGCGGTCCAGCGTGAGGCTGCAACGAGCGCCAAGGTGATCGTTGTTCTGAATTTTCCCAACAATCCCAGCGGATATTCCCTGACGGTTGAGGAGGGCGAAAAAATCGCTCAAATCCTCAAGGCCGTTGCCGACAGTGGCACCAATGTGGTCGTGGCCTGCGACGACGCCTATTTCGGGCTGTTTTTTGAACAGGAGACCATGAAGGAATCCATGTTTGCGCTGCTGGCCGATACCCATGAACGGATACTGGCCATCAAGCTTGACGGGGCCACCAAGGAGGATTATGTCTGGGGTCTGAGGGTGGGATTTATCACCTATGGAACCCGCGGGGCGGACAACCAGAGTGACGCGCTGTACGAGGCCCTTGAGAAAAAGACGGCCGGCTGCATTCGTGGCTGTATTTCCAACTGTTCCCACCTGAGTCAGTCGATTGTTCTCAAATCCATGGCAGATGAAAACTATACGGTCTATAAACAGGAGAAGTTTGACCTGCTCAAGGAGAGGGCCCTGGGGATCAAGCAGGTACTCAAGGACCCCAAATATGCACCTGCCTTTGACGTCTATCCTTTTAATTCTGGGTATTTCATGTGTGTCCGCCTCAGGGGCGTGGATGCGGAAACCCTGCGGGTTCATCTGCTGGATACCTATGGTACCGGTGTGATTGCCATTGGGGCAAGAAACATTCGTGTTGCCTTTTCCTGCCTTGAGCTGGGAGATATCAGGCTGATGTTTGACACGATTTTGAGGGGAGTTAACGATCTAACAGCGTCTGGGGGATGAAAAGGGGTGTGAAGAAACTATTCTTCGGGATGATAAAAAAGGTTGGATCACCGGATATCGCCGTTGCCGGGCGCTGGCTTTTCAACTTTATTCTCATCGGGATCATTGCAGGGCTCGGATCGGTGATTTTCCAGTACCTATGCCAGCTGGGTCTCCACTTTTTCATGGACTTCATGGCCGGGTACAGACCCGCCCCCCCTGCGGGTGAGCATCATCTCTTTCCCCCCACCAGCACGGCTTTCAACCGATGGATTCTTTTGATTCTTCCGGCGGCCGGCGGCATTTTCAGTGGATGGCTGGTTTACACCTTTGCCCCGGAAGCCGAGGGCCATGGCACGGATGCCGCCATTGAGGCCTACCATTCCAAGGGCGGTTTTATCCGGGCCAGGGTTCCCTTTATCAAAACCCTGGCTTCGGCCATTACCCTTACCACGGGTGGTTCCGGTGGAAGGGAGGGGCCCATCGCCCAGATCGGTGCCGGTTTCGGGTCGTTTCTTGCCACCCGCATGAAGCTTTCCGACAGGGAGCGCCGAATCATGATGGCCGCCGGTGTGGGCGCAGGCGTCGGCAGTATATTCCGTGCACCCCTGGCCGGAGCCCTGTTTGCCGCAGAGGTGCTCTACCGGGATCCTGAGTTTGAATCGGATGTGATCATTCCTGCCGGAATCTCTTCGGTGGTCGCCTACTGCATTTTCTGCCTGGTCTTTGGCTGGGGGTCGCTGTTTGACTCGCCCGGGTTCAAATTCCAGAATCCCCTCGAGCTCGGGCCCTACATGATCCTTGCCCTTGTGCTTGTGGTCACAGGCGTTTTTTACGTCAAGACCTTTTACGGGATTGCAGAATTTTTTCACCGTTTAAAAATTCCCAATGCCCTCAAGCCCGCCATTGGGGGACTTGCCACCGGCATCATCGGTTTTTTCCTTCCCTATACCCTTGCCTTTGGCTACGGGTATGCCCAGCAGGCCATTTTCAACGAACTGTCCATCTCCATCCTTTTTGCCCTGGCCATTGGCAAGATTTTCACCACCTCATTTTCCATTGGTTCCGGTGGCAGCGGCGGGGTGTTCGGGCCGTCCATCGTTATTGGCGGCGCCATGGGGGGCGTGGTGGGCAAGCTGTTTCACATGGTGATCCCCTCCGTGGTGACCAATCCCGGAACCTTTGTCATCGTGGGCATGGCTGGCTTTTTCACGGCGGTCTCCAATACCCCCATTTCAACCATCATCTTTGTCAGTGAGATGACCAACTCCTATCACCTGCTGCTGCCTTCGCTTCTGGTCTGTTCCCTGTGCTACCTGCTGGCAAAACCCTGGACCATCTTTCACAATCAGGTGAAAAGCCGGGTAAATTCCCCGGCCCATGCCGGTGAGTTTATGATGGATATCCTCCAGACCATCAAGGTTCAGGATCTGATGGGGCTGGTGAAAAAGGTCATTTACGTGAAGGAAAACATGCCCTTTTCAGAGTTCAAGACCCTGTTTTCAAAGACCAAGCAGCACTACTTCCCGGTGATGAATCAGCACAACCGGTTCTGCGGCATTTTTTCCAGCACTGATATCCGGGAGGTGATCTTTGCAAGCTACATTGAGAATCTTGTGGTGATGCGGGACATCATGGTGTCTGACCTCATTGTGACAACCCCTTCAGAGGACATCAATACCGTTCTCCAGAAACTGACCATCAAAAATATCGATGCCCTGCCCGTTGTCAAGGAGGATGACCACGGGACCCTGCTCGGGCTTCTGTACCGGCGGGATGTGATTGCCCACTACAACCAGTACCTGAAAAAAATGAAGGGGCGTTGACCCGGCAGCGGGTCAGCCTGCTTCAGTAGGAGACCTTCACAAGAACGAGCCCGTTTGCCGGGGCGGTTGCGCCTGCAAGGCCCCTCTCTTTTCCCTCAAGAATTGCCCTGAAATTTTCCGGGGTGATTTTTCCGGTACCTGCAAGGACCAGAGTGCCAACGATGTTTCTAACCATGAACCGTAGAAAACCGTCCCCCCTGACCTTGAAGGTGATGCGATCCCTGGCCGTTCGTTCAAACCCTGCCGAAAAAAGGGTTCTCACCGTGGTTGATCGCGGACTTCCAGAACCTTCAAATGACTTGAAGTCATGGGTGCCGGTGATGATCGGACAGCATTCTGCCATGGCTGAAACCGACAGGGGGGAGCGGATGTGCCAGACAAAGTTGCGGCCAATGCCGCAGGGGTCCTCCCTGTTCAGGAAGTGGTAGTGGTATTCTTTTGCCCTGGCACTGTATCTTGAGTGAAAGTTCGGGTCCACCCGGGTGCAGTCATGGACCACAATCGGTCCCTTGAGAAGGCTGTTCAATCCCCTTTTGATTTGATCCGCCCCGATGGTGGTGTCTGCCTGGAAGTTGGCCACCTGGCCCAGGGCGTGAACCCCGGCGTCGGTCCTGCCGGACCCGCAGATGCGGACGGGCCGGTTAAGCATCAGACTGAGGGCGTTTTCAATCTCTCCCTGCACCGTTCGGCAGTTGTTCTGCACCTGCCAGCCCGAATAGGGGGTGCCGTCATACTCCAGGGTGAGCTTAAAGTTTGTATTCATAATCTGTTGCAGGGGACATTGGCAAGCTGTTCTTCAAAGTAGTCGTCCATGAGCACCTTGTAGCTTTCCTTGGGGATACTTTTGCCGCAGGACCTGCAGCAGATGTCGATTTGTGTTCAAGTGCGCTTGATCAGCAGGTTTCCGCCGCACGAGGGGCAGGGCGGGGTTCCAATGGGTTTCATGGTTGGTTTTTCCTGTTTTGGGGTTAAAATTGAAACATCATAATAGGACAAAAACCGGAAAAGTCAAATTTTACGGCCTTGATCATGTTATAGGCCAATGAGAAATTTATCCGGGCGGGGGTCAGGATTGACCTGGATTGACCGTGGCCGTTGTCCGTAAAAGCCGTTGTCCATTCGGCAGAAATGAAAAAAACGTTTAAAATTTTTTACCTGGGTGTATACTTCGTGGTTAACAACAAAAAGGCGTACGTCAGTATTGGTCTATTTATAGTGGAGATATCAATGAAAGGTTTTAAGTTTAACGGAATCAAGGCCGGAATTAAAAAAAAGGATGCCATGGATTTTGGCATCATCTTTTCTGAAAAACCGGCAACGGCCGCAGCGCTGTTCACACAGAACAAGGTGGTTGCCGCGCCGGTCCTCCTTGGCAGGGAGCGGATCAAGGCGGGACTGTGCCAGGCCATTGTTGTCAACTCAGGCAATGCCAACTGTTTTACCGGGAAAAAGGGGGTTGAGGATGCTGAACAGACCGCCGCCCTTGCGGCCCAGGCCCTGAACATTGCCCCTGAGCTTGTCATGGTTTCGTCCACCGGCGTGATTGGAGCTCCCCTTCCCATGGACCGGATTGAACAGGCCATTCCCGACCTTGTGGAAACCATGGAACCGGATCGGCTGGATGCCTTTGCAACGGCAATCCTGACCACCGACACCCAGGCCAAGATTTCGACCAGGGAATGCAGGGTAAAGGGGGGCAGCTTTACCATTGCCGGGGTTGCCAAGGGATCTGGGATGATCAAACCCAACATGGCCACCATGCTGTCGTTTGTCATGACCGACCTGGACATCTCTTCGATTCTGCTGCAGTCGTGCCTTAAAAAGGGCTGTGACCGGTCGTTCAACCGGATCTGCGTGGACGGCGATACCAGCACCAACGACACGGTGATCGCCCTTGCAAACGGCATGTCCAAGGCCGTTCTTGAGGACAGTGACGATTCGTTTGAATTCCAGAGGGTCCTTGACGAGGTGCTTCTTGAGCTGTCCCGAATGGTTGTAAGGGATGGGGAGGGCGCCACAAAGCTTGTCAAAATCCAGGTTGACGGGGCTGCAACACCGGAGGACGCCCTCAGGGTCGCTGAAACCATTGCCCAGTCCAATCTGGTGAAAACCGCCGTTTACGGTGAAGATCCCAACTGGGGCAGGATCATTGCCGCGGCAGGAAGGTCTGGTGCTGCCATGGTACCTGACTCCGTTGATCTCAGGTTTGGTGATGTTTTTCTTGTCAGGGACGGGGTGTGGCAG
This sequence comes from uncultured Desulfobacterium sp., assembly GCA_963675615.2. Lineage (GTDB taxonomy): Bacteria > Desulfobacterota > Desulfobacteria > Desulfobacterales > Desulfobacteraceae > Desulforapulum. Next base: position 776,184 of record CAXXTD010000002.1, on the reverse strand, counting down.
GGAGGGGCAGCTGAAGTCGAGGCGGCAAAGGTGATGCAGGACAGGGAAATAGAGATCGTCCTGGACCTTAAAATAGGCCTGGCCAGTGACTGGTACCTTTTCTGCGATTTTTCAGAAGAGTACGTTAAAATCAATGCTGATTACAGATCATGAGACTGCAGAAATTCCTGGCCCATGCCGGTGTCTGTTCCAGGCGCAGGGGGGAGGCCCTTATCCTTGACGGAAGGGTCAGGGTCAACCACGAGGTGATCCGTTCCCTTGGAACCAAGATTGATCCTCGAACCGACCTTGTGGCGGTGGACAATAAACCCGTGGCCCTTGCCGATGACCGGGCTAGGACTTACATTGCCCTGAACAAGCCCATGGGGGTTGTCAGTTCCTGCTCCCATCCCGGAGAAAAGGTGGTGGTTGATTTGATCGACATCAACGAGCGGGTCTATCCCATCGGGCGTCTGGACAAGGATTCTGTGGGGCTGCTGCTGCTGACCAATGACGGCGATCTGCACAACAGGCTTTCCCACCCATCGTTTGACCATGAAAAGGAGTATGTGGTTGAAACAACGGCTCCCATCACCGATGATGCCCTTGCCCGCATGGCCGCAGGCATTGTTCTTGACGGGAAAATCACCCGGAAGGCCCGGGTGAGGCGGCTGTCTGACGATCGTTTCAACATCGTGCTCAAACAGGGTATCAACCGTCAGATCCGGCGCATGGTAACCGTCGTGGGCAACCGGGTCAAAGGGCTCAAACGGGTAAGGATGGGCAGTGTCAGGCTCGGAAATCTTGGCACCGGAAAGTGGCGTTATCTCACCGAGGCAGAGGTGAGAGCCCTCAAGGAGCAAATCCGTTAAAACCCGGAGACCCCTTGCTCAATTCGAAGACGGAATTAAGTAAGGTGTCCCCAGACAGAAGACAACAGCTATAGCCGTTGTATCCCGATGGCCGATCGGATTTTTTCAAGAAAGGGGGTTGCATACTCCCTTGCTTTGAGGGCGCCTTTTTTCAGGACAGCATCCATCTCTTCGGGGGATTCAATCAGTTCGTTATAGATTTTTCTGGGCTCCCTGAGCAGTTCGTTCAGGTATTCAAACAGCTCCTGTTTGACCGTGCCCCAGGCAATGCCGTTTAAATATCTGGCTTCCATCTGCTGAACCTCCTGGGGGGGGGCAAATGCCTTGTAGATGGCGAACAGGGTACAGGTCGATGGATCCTTGGGTTCTTCGGGCGCAAGGGAGTTGGTCTTGATCTTCATGATCAGTTTTCTGAGGCGTTTTTCCGGCTCAAACAGGGGAATGGTGTTGTTGTAGCTTTTGCTCATTTTTCTGCCGTCCAGGCCTGCGAGCACGGCGGTTTGTTCATCCACCACCGCCTCTGGAAGTTCAAACAGCGTGCCGTAGGTGTTGTTGAACCGGCCGGCAATGTCCCTTGCCATTTCTAGGTGCTGGATTTGATCGCTTCCCACGGGGACCTTACGGGCGTTGAACATCAAGATATCTGCTGCCATGAGGACAGGGTAGCAGAACAGTCCCAGGGTGATATCCTTGTCCAGGTCTTTTCTGCCCCGGGCCTCGTTGTCGGCCACCGAGGCCTTGTAGGCGTGGGCACGGTTCATCAGCCCCTTTGAGGTCATGCAGGTCAGTATCCAGGTCAGTTCCGGGATTTCCGGGATATCGGTCTGACGGTAAAAGATCGACCGGTCCGTGTCAAGGCCCATGGCCAGCCAGGTTGCCGCAACTTCAACCACGGATCGTCTGATCCTTTCAGGGTCCTGGCACTTGATGATGGCATGGTAATCGGCCAGGAAGTAGTAGGAGGTCTTGTTCTCTTGTCTGCTGGCATTGATTGCCGGTCGGATGGCCCCCACATAGTTGCCAAGATGGGGGGTTCCGGTGGTGGTAATACCTGTGAGTAGGTCTGCGCTTTGTTTCATTTTTACCCTTACGTGTTTAGATTTAGATCAGGAATCGGGATTAGCAGAATCCCCGGGATTAATCAACGATTTTGTTCTGGCGGATAAAACCCTTTGCAAAATCGATTTCATTTTCAAGGGTGGTCACCTGGTGGTCCAGGCGGGCCTTGAGGACCGATGCCATGATCTTTTTGAATGCCGGGCCAGGGGGGACGCCCAGGGTGATCAGGTGGTCACCCCTGATCAGCACCTTTGTATGCTTGAGTTTCGTGTAGAACAGGGACAGCGCCTTTCGGGTTTCCTCTTTCCTGGCGCATGCCATCATGTAAAGGATCAGTTCCGTTCGAAAGGTTTTAAGTATGCAAAACAGACGGCTGTTGCTCTTGGGCGGGTGTGCCTCAAGGATGTCCAGGCGCTGTTCTGCCTTGATTCTCTCTTTGAGGACGATTCGCTGGTGGGTGGGAGAAAATTTGAGCCTGTCGGCAATCTCCAGGACGATCCTCGGGCTGCACTGCCGTATCATGACCATGAAATAGATGGACCATCTCAGGTAGGGGGTGTCCAGGAACAGCAGATCGTGCCAGGCCAGGGCCTTTTTTACCTCTTCAAGCAGTCCAAAGGTCTGGTTGTCAAAGGATAGAAAGGGGTGGATCACCCGTTCAAGGCCATACTCCTCAAGGGTTTTAATGGCGGGTATCGGGTTGTCCTCCTCCAGAATCTGCCGGAGCTCGGAAAAGACCCGCAATCCGCTCAGATCCTTGAAAAAATTGACCTTGACGGCGTTCTGGATAAGATTGGATGTCAGTTTTCCAATGGTGAAATCAAACCGGTTGGCAAACTTGATGGCCCGAAACACTCGGGTGGGATCTTCCACAAAACTTAAGTTGTGTATGGTTCGTATGGTTTTATCCTTGAGATCCCGCTGGGCCCCGAAGAAATCGATCAAGGTGCCGAACTTATCGTGGTTCAGCTGGATGGCCATGGTATTGATGGTGAAATCCCGGCGGAACATGTCCAGCTTGATCGAGCTCATTTCAACCGTGGGAAGGGCGGCCGGGAATTTATAGTATTCCCGCCTTGCCGATGCCACATCCACCTTGAATCCGTCGGGCATCACCACAACGGCAGTGCCGAATTTCTTGTAGGCGTTGCAGCGACCGTTGCATGCCAGGGCAAACGACTTGGCAAAGGCGATCCCGTCTCCTTCGACCACGATGTCCATGTCATCGACCTTGCGGTAGAGCAGAAGATCCCTGACAAAACCGCCGACCACAAACAGTGTTACGCCAAGTCTGTCGCCTGCGGCGCCGATTTTGCGCAGCAGGGTCGCCTCTTCTCTGGTCAGCCGTTCATCCAGAAACCGTTTGACATTTCGTTTTCTGGCATGGTGCCCGTAAATTTCTGCTCCCTTTTGAAAGTTTCGTGCATCGTTGCTGTCCTGGACCAGGAAGTTGAGAAGGTCTGTGCGGGTGACCACGCCAAGGAGGGTGCCGTCTTCGATCACCGGCAGCAGCCGCTGCTTTCCCCCGATGATCTTGGCCTCGATCTCCCGGATATCCGCCCGGGGCGAGATCGTTGAAATTTCCGTTGTCATGTACTCTTTCACGTCAAGACTTTCAAGGTTATGATAGAGGACCTTGTCCATGACAGGCCTGGTGGTGTAACCAAGGATGCGGTGGGTTCCGGATTCAAGGACCAGCAGGGCATTGACATTGTAGCGGGCCATGGTGGTTGCCGCCTCCTTGCACGAGATGTGGGACTCAATGGTGATGGCAGGCGCCGACATGAGTTCCTTTGCCACGAGGGAGGGTTTCACCGTCTGCTGGATGGTGTCAATGAGCTGCTGTTCGATCTGGGCAAGGGGAATGTTGTTGATGGTGGCCGATGCGGCAAAGGGGTGGCCGCCGCCGCCAAGGGGTGAGAGAATTTCTCCCACATCCACCTGGGGGATCCTGCTCCTGGCGATGATGTGGATCTTGTTTTCCATGAGCGCAATGGTGAAAAAGACATCCAGGTTTTCTATCCGGACCACCTTTTGCACTATTGCGGCAAGGTCCGGGATCCAGTCGGACGACGAAATGGTTGAAATGCTGATATCATACCCGTTGATCCTGTGGCGGTTCATCTCCTTTAACAGATCATTGATCCAGGTGACCTGATCCGGGCTGATCTCCTTGACCACAAGGTTTGATATGGTGTTCAGGCTTGCCCCGGCAGAGAGTAGAAACCCTGCCATTTGAAAATCGTCTTCTGTAGTCGAAGCATAGGTGAAAGAACCGGTATCCTCGTATATGCCGAGGGCCATGATGGTGGCTTCATCCGGGGTGACATCGATTTTTTTTTTCTGGATGATTTGGGTTAAAATGGTGACCGTGGCACCGGTCTGCCTGAGGCGTTCGACCTTGCCCCTGATGTCGTTTTCAAGGGCAGGGTGGTGATCGTAGATGTGGATTTCCACCCCTTTTCTGTCGAGCAGCTCTGCCACGGCTTTGAGGCGCTGCCGCTGGCGGGTGTCCACAATGACCAGCCGTTTCACGGTTGAAAAATCAATGTTGGCGGCATCGGCCATGTTAAACAGATAACTCATGGACGAGATGAAAAAATCCCTGAGGTTCTTCTCCTGGGAACCCGGAAAGAGGACAACGGCATCGGGGTATAGTTTCTGGGCCGCAAGCATGGATGCCACTGCATCAAAATCTGCATTCATGTGGCTGGTAATAAGTGTTTCTGCCTTGATTTTTTTTTTGCCCATGCCCTGAATCCCGCCTTTTATTTAGTCAAAGTGATTTTTCTTACCACCAATGGCGGATAAAACCAAGGCGATCCTTGTTTTTACAGCGGCTTTTTTTTGATTTTTGCAAGGGCGGTTGCTTTTTCGGGGTGTTTTCCCGTAATGCCACTGTAGAAGGATTGAATACGTTCCATGTCCTTGTCAAGATTGCCCGTTGGCATAATGACCGGCCCCAGTCCACCGATTTTCCGCCTGTAGTCAAGAAAACCCAGGACAATGGGTACCCCTGCTCCCATGGCAATGTGGTAGAAGCCTGTTTTCCAGTAGGTGACCTTGGCCCGTGTGCCTGATGGGGGGATGGCAAGGGCAAACTGATCCTTTGTGTTGAACTGTTCAATCGACTGGTCCACAACACTGTTGGACCGGCTGCGATCAATGGGAATACCGCCCAGCCATTTGAACAGACCTTCAAACGGTGGTCTGAAAATGGTATCCTTACCCATCCAGCGAATATTTATTTCCATGACAAAGGCAACAAAAAGGGTAAAGGGCAGGTCCCAGTTTGAGGTGTGGGGGGCGGCAATGATGACTACCTTTTTCATGTCCGGCAGTTTGCCTTGAACCCGCCATCCACTGAGTTTCAGACAGATTTTGGAAAAAAAACCCATGAACAATGCCCATCCACGGGTATCAAAAATCGTATGGTTCAATGAATCCATCCTTATTTTGTTACAGGATAAATTTAAAGTATATTCGCTAATGATCCGGTGTTGTAAAGGTAAATAAACTATTTTGCAAAAGTTTTACATTGGCCGGGGCAGGGCGACGGATAAAATCTGTTGTTCGCTCCCCTTGGCTATGGTAATAGATACAGTCTGAGGCCTGCTCTTGACAGCAGTTTGTTGCTGATAACCTGAACAGTGAGGATCGATCATGGTTGCCTATCTTTGGAAGGGAAAAAATCCTAAAAACAGGGTGGTCAAGGGGGAGATGGAGGCTGAAAACCCGGAACAGGTGCGATCAAACCTTGTTCGTCGAAAGATCACCCCGGTCAAGATCAAGCCCAAACCCAAGGATCTGTTTGAGAATATCTCGTTTCTTCAGCCCAAGGTCAGGGAATCGGACGTCATCATTTTTTCAAGGCAGTTTTCCACCATGATCGATGCCGGTCTGCCCCTTCTCCAATGCCTTGACATTCTCCACGCCCAGCAGGAAAACGCCACATTCAAGAAAATTCTAAAAAAAATCAAGACCTCCGTTGAATCCGGGGAAACCTTTGCCGACGCCCTGTCACGGTTTCCAGACATTTTTAATGAGCTGTTCACCAACATGGTTGCGGCAGGAGAGGCCGGCGGTATCCTTGATATTATCCTCAGACGGCTTTCCGCCTACATGGAAAAGATGGCAAAGTTGAAAAAACAGGTGAAAGGTGCCATGACCTACCCTGCCATCACCCTTGCCGTTGCCTGCATCGTTGTGGGGATTATCCTGGTTTTTGTTATTCCTGTTTTTGCCGAGATGTTTGCAGATTTCGGCTCCACCCTGCCTGCTCCGACCCTGATGGTGGTCTTTTTGAGCGAGTTTGTCATTGCCAATATTTTTTATATTATCGGTGCGTTTGTTGCTGTATCCTTTATCATCCGGCGGATCTATGCCTCAGAAAAGGGGCGTATTGTCATGGATGATCTGTTTTTAAAGCTGCCCGTCTTTGGCATGCTGATTCGAAAGGTGGCGGTTGCTAAATTTACCAGGACCATGGGTACCATGATGTCAAGCGGGGTTTCCATCCTGGAATCGCTGGATATTGTGGGTAAAACAGCCGGTAACAAAACCGTTGAGTTTGCCATCCACGACGTGAAACAGGGTATCTCAGAGGGGCGGTCCATGGCCGACCCCCTCCTTGAAAGCGGGGTTTTTCCCTCCATGGTCTGCTCGATGATAGCCGTTGGTGAATCCACCGGTGCCCTTGATAACATGCTCGGGAAAATTGCTGATTTTTACGATGATGAAGTCGACCAGGCTGTAAAAACCCTCACCGACATGATCGAACCTTTTATGCTGGTGTTCCTCGGGGTGGTCATCGGCGGGCTTGTGGTGGCCATGTATCTGCCCATATTTAAAATGGCGGCAGCCGTAGGGTAATCTGAGAACATTGAAAAATTTAACAGTTGCAGACACCGCGGATGCGGCAGATATGGACAAGCGGCTTGGCTGGCTGATCGTCTTCAGGGTGGTATTTGCAACGATTCTGGCCCTTTCAACCCTTGTTTACAGTACCGGTGAGCATCTTTCTGCAACGGACCACCCCCTGGTGGTCCTTTATGTGATTTCGGCCCTTCTCATTTTTCTTTCTGGTGTGTACGCCGCCGTTCTGGGGCGGGTGAGGCGAAAGGTGCTGTTTGCCTACGGTCAGATCCTGCTTGACAGCCTGTTTATAACGATTCTGATTTTTGTTACCGGCTGTTCTGAAAGTATTTTCACCTTTCTCTATCTGGTGGGTATCATGGGGGCGAGCATGCTGCTTCCCAGGGGGGGGAGCATGGTGATGGCGGCTTTTTCAAGTGTTCAGTATGCCGTTCTTGTGTTCGTTGAAAATCGGGGCATGCTCGGCTTTCTGGGCGGTCAGTCGAGCGTTTCAATCATGGCGGACTGGCCCCAGATGGTTTACCGTATCGTCATCATTGCATCCGCCTGTTTTGCCGTTGCCTTTTTAAGTGGTATTCTGGCGTTACAGGCCAGGCGGGCCCGCAGGGATCTCGGGGTGGTTGAACGGCATCTTAAACGGGTCGAACGTATGGCGGCCATGGGTGAAATGGTTGCCGGCATGGCCCATGAGATCAAAAATCCCCTTGCCTCCATCTCCGGCTCCATCCAGCTCCTGGCCGAGAACACAGAACCGGGTTCACCCAACCTGCGGCTCATGCAGATCGTTCTGAGGGAGACCCAGCGGTTGAGCGCCATTGTGACGGATTTTCTTTTGTTTGCAAAGCCAAAGAGCGGCACGGTCAAGGAGATGCAACTGGATCTTGCCATCGGCGAAGTGGTCTCCCTTTTCCGGCTTGATCCGCTGTGTGCCGGCCGCATAGAGGTTGTCCTCAAGCTTGACTCTCCCGTGTGGATCGCCATGGACCCCGGCCATTTAAAGCAGGTGCTCTGGAACCTTCTGAAAAACAGTGCCGAGGCCATCGATAAAACAGGCGCGATCTCCATCCGACTGCAAGTTTCCCGGACCGATCGAATTTATCTGACCCTTTCCGATACCGGATGCGGCATCCAGGCGGCGGATCTGGAGACCGTTTTTGATCCGTTTTTTACCACCAAAGGTTCGGGCTCAGGTCTTGGACTCTCGATTGTCCACAGGATTATCGACAGCTATCAGGGGGTGATTGACCTTGAAACCCGCCCGGGCAGAGGAACCACATTTACCCTTATCCTCAAGGGGGTCAATCCCAGGCCTGCCACTGCCCAAAACGATCGCGGGCCCGGCATCTGCAAAAACCATGGGCCGGCCATGCCGTTCAGAACAAAATCTTGACACTCGGCAATGGAATAGGATAGTTTAGTGAATTTTATTGATCATTAACCCAAATATAAAAGACAGTGAACATATGGATGAATCAAGCGCACTATTGACGGCAAGACGAGAGAAGCTGAACGAGATGCGGGACAACGGCGTTCCGCTTTATCCCAATGACTTTAAGGTTTCCCACACCATGGAAGCCCTGCAGAACGTCATTGCTGAAAAATCCGAGGGGCTGGGGGAGAATGGGCCCCGTTTTTCGGTTGCAGGAAGGATGATGGCAGTCAACAAGTTTGGCAAATCATCGTTCATCCGTTTCAAGGACCGGACCGGTCAGATCCAGGCATATATCCAGAAAAACAAGGTCGGTGACGGGGTGTACGACCTGTTTAAAAAACTTGATATCGGCGATTTTGTCGGCATTTCCGGTGCCCTGTTCCAGACAAGAACCGGCGAGTGGACCCTTCTGGCCGAAACCTTCCGGCTTTTGTCCAAATCCATGCGGCCGTTGCCTGAAAAATTTCACGGCATCAAGGACCCGGAAAAAAGATACCGCCAGCGCTACCTTGACCTGATCATGAACAAGGAGGCCAGGGATATTTTCATCCGGCGCAGCAAAACCATCCGGCTGATGCGGGCGTTTTTTGAACAAAGGGATTTCATGGAGGTTGAAACCCCCATGATGCAGCCCGTTGCCGGCGGTGCTGAAGCAACCCCCTTTAAAACCTGGCACAACGCCCTTGGCATGGAGCTGTTTTTGCGGATTGCCCCGGAGCTTTATTTGAAGCGGCTGGTTGTGGGCGGATTTGAACGGGTGTTTGAAATCAACCGCAATTTCAGGAACGAAGGGGTGTCAACCCGTCACAATCCCGAGTTCACCATGGTAGAGTTTTACCAGGCCTACGCCACCTATGAAGATCTCATGGACATGACCGAAGAGATGTTCCGGCACCTGTCAGAACAGGTGACCGGATCTGCGATCATCCAGTACCAGGGTCACACCATTGATTTTTCAAAGCCCTGGGAGCGCCTTTCCATGATGGATTCCCTGGTCAAGATCGGCGGCGTGGATCCTGCCATCCTTGACGACAGGGAGGCCCTTCGTGCCTTTGCAGCAAACAACAGCATCAAGATGACCGACCAGGACCGTCACGGAAAGATCTTGACCAAGCTTTTCGACCTGCTGGTGGAACCCAACTTGATCCAGCCCACCTTTATCACCGGATATCCCGTGGAAGTGTCGCCTCTTTCCAGGAAAAGCGAGGCCAATCCCGAGGTTACGGACCGGTTTGAACTTTTTATTGCGGGCCGGGAGATTGCCAACGGATTCTCGGAGATCAATGATCCTGTTGACCAGCATGAGCGGTTTCTGGGCCAGGCAGCCAAACGAAGCAAAGGTGATGTGGAGGCCCATGTCATGGATTCCGACTATGTGGAGGCCCTTGAGTACGCCATGCCGCCCACGGCCGGTGAAGGCATCGGCATCGACCGTCTGGTCATGCTTTTAACCGACTCCGCCTCCATTCGGGAGGTGATTCTGTTTCCCCACATGAAAAATCTTGCCTGATCAATGCCCCTTGAATTTTTCATAGCGGCCAGATACCTCAGGGCAAAGCAGCGGGAGGGGTTTATCTCTTTGATCACCCTTCTCTCAATTGCAGGGGTGACCGTCGGCGTCATGGCCCTGGTCATTGTCATTGCCGTGATGAGCGGTGCTGAGTCTGAGTTCCGGCGGCGGATCCTGGGGGTGGAGCCCCATGTCCTTGTGATGAACCATTCAGGAAAAGCCTATGATGTGGACAACACCATCAAACGGACCCTGGCCGTTCCCGGTGTTGCCGGGATTTCTCCCATGGTGTTTGCCCAGACCATGGTGCGAACGAGCCATTCGCTTTCAGGCGCCGTGGTCCGTGGGGTGGACCCGGCCGTTCCCTTCAGCCTGATCAAGGGGTTTACCCCGGCTGAACTGGATCGCTGTCTTGCCCGGGACGGCAACGCCGTTGTCATGCCGGGAATTATTCTGGGCAAGGAACTTGCCAAGAATCTTGCCATCTCTGTGGGTGATAACATCGTGCTCATCTCACCCGGCGGCATGATCTCTCCGGTCGGCCATGTGCCGGCCCTTAAACGGTTCCGGGTGACCGGTATTTTTGAATCGGGCATGTACGAGTATGACAGCTCCCTTGCCTATGTCCACCTTGCTGAAGCCCAGAAACTCATGGGCATGGGGGACAGAATTTCGGCCCTTGGGGTATGGGTCAACGATCTTTTCAAGGCAGACCAAATCAAGACTGCTCTTGTGGCCGAACTGGGCTATCCCTTCTATGGCCGGGACTGGATGGAGATCAACAAGAGCCTGTTTGCCGCCCTCAAGCTTGAAAAAACAGCCATGTTTGTCATTCTGACCCTGATTGTTCTGGTGGCCGCCTTTAACATTGCCTCGGCCCTGATCATGATGGTGATGGAAAAAACCCGGGACATTGCGGTATTAAAGGCCATGGGCGCCACAGATGCCCTGGTTCGAAGGGTGTTCATGGTCCAGGGCATGGTCGTCGGGCTGTTTGGCACCTTGCTGGGTACGGTTTCAGGGGTTGGCGTCTGTCTGCTGCTCGAACGTTATAAATTCATTGAGCTTCCACCGGCCTATCCCTTTTCAACCATCCCGGTGCAGCTTGAATCCATGGACGTTTGCTTTATTGTTCTGTCTGCCATTGCCATCTGTTTTGTTTCAACAATCTATCCGGCCCACAAGGCATCCACCATGAATCCAGTGGAGGCCCTTCGCTATGGTTAGACAAAAAGGCGAACGCCTCATGGCCCTTGAGGGCATCTCCAAGGGCTTTAAAACAAAGACCACGCGTATCGACATTCTCAACAGTGTGGATTTCACCATTTTACAGGGGGATACCCTGGCCGTTGTGGGGGCATCAGGCATTGGCAAGTCCACCCTGCTTCACATCATCGGTACCCTTGACCGACCTGATCAGGGACGACTTTTTTTTGACGATGAGGACCTTTTCGGTCTTGACCCCGTGGCCCTTGCCCGGTTCAGGAACCGGTCCATCGGGTTTGTGTTTCAGTTTCACCATCTGCTCAGGGGGTTCACGGCAGTGGAAAACGTCATGATTCCCTGTCTGATCGACCGGATGAAACGAACGGTGGCCAGGAAAAGGGCCACGGCCATGCTTGGGAGGGTCGGTCTCACCGATCGCCTTGACCATCGGGTGGAGGACATGTCTGGTGGTGAGCAGCAGCGGGTCGCCCTTGCAAGGGCCCTTGTCATGGAACCCATGCTGCTTCTGGCCGATGAACCAACGGGCAATCTTGACCGAAAAAATTCCGATGCGGTTCATGAACTGCTTGTTGAGTTAAACAGGGAACTTGGTATGACAGTCATTGTGGTGACCCACAACACCGATCTTGCCGGCCTCATGAACCAGCGTTTGACCCTGAAAGACAGTGAAATAGTGGCTGTGCAATGAACGATAAACCTTACAACCCCAAGTTGAGACGGATACTATGAATAGACCTATTTTCAAGCGAACAGCCTTGATGGTGATTTTTTTTGTCGTTTTTTCCAGCGTGATTGCTTCTGCCAAGGATAGGATTACCATTGGAATTCTTCCCTTTGCCATCCATGCCGACAAGACACTGGATCAACTAGGACAGCGACTGCCACGGATGCTGTCGGAAAAGTTCCAGGCCGACGGGGCTGAGACCGTTCTGATCGATAGGGCGGCTGAAGGGATTGATATGGGCTACAGCCAGATCAAGGAACTGGGTATTCAGTATGGGGTGGATCATCTGGTATGGGGATCTTTGTTCATGGCAGGGACCCGGTTGAGCGTTGATGCCCGCCAGGCCGCCACCTTTGATGCCCGACCGTCGACCGCCTTTTTTGCCGAGGCTGAGGGGCTTGAAAATCTTTTTTCAGCCGTCAACCGACTTTCTAGTGAAATTTCCAGTGTTATTTTTAAAAAACAGCTGGTTACCGGGGTGAAGCTTGTGGGCAACCGCAGGATTGAGGCAGATGCCGTTCTAAGGATACTGGCGGTCAAACCCGGTGAGATTTTTAATCCCACCACCCTTTCGGACGATCTTAAAAAAATCTATAAAATGGGTTATTTTGATGATGTCCGGGTGGAGAGCAACCCCCAGGACAAGGGCGTTGAACTGGTCTTTACCGTTGTTGAAAAACCCAGTGTCCGGAAGTTGAAAATCAAGGGCAACCGGGTGTACGAGGAAAAGGAAATTACCGATGTCACCAGGACCAGCACCGGTTCCATTCTCAATATTTTCAAGCTGGATGCCGATGTGGCCAGAATCAAGGCCCTGTACACTGAAAAGAACTACCATAACTGTGAGATCCGCTACCAGATAACTCCTCTGGACAACAACCAGGCCGACATCGAGTTTATCATTGACGAAGGAAAAAAGCTCAGGATCGAATCCCTTGTGTTTGAGGGGAACAGCTATTTTTCAGACAAACAGCTCAAAAAGGAGATGAAGACCAAGGAAAAAGGATTTTTCTTCTGGGTCACCTCTTCGGGAGATCTTGACAAGAACGAACTTGAACAGGATGTGTTCAGGCTCGAGTCCTTTTACAAGGACCAGGGGTTTGTGGACGCCAGGGTCTCTGATCCTGAGATCGTATATGGAAACGAGAGCATATCCGTTAAATTCAAGATAGATGAAGGAATCCAGTATCGCATCGGCACCGTTGATTTCAAGGGGGATCTCATCGTTCCGATAGAGACCCTGACAGCTGAAATCAAATCACGGGAGGCCGAGCTTTACTCAAGGAAACAGCTCAGAAGTGATGTGATCTCACTCACCGATATCTATGCAGACAAGGGGTATGCCAATGCCGAGGTTTCTCCGCTCATTGACCGGGACAGGGAAAAGAAGATCGTCAACATTATCTTTACCCTTGAAAAAAAGTCGCCGGTTTATTTTGAGCGCATCATTATCAGCGGGAATACCAAAACCCGGGACAAGGTGATCCGAAGGCAGATCAAGGTCTATGAGCAGGAACTCTATTCCATGTCAAAGCTCCAGGCCAGCGTGAAAAACCTCAGAAGAACCGATTATTTTGAGAATGTCGAGGTCAGCACCGCCAGGGGCAGCCGGGAGGACCGGCTGGACGTTCACATGAACATAACGGAAAAACCCACGGGTGCCTTTAGTTTTGGCGGGGGATACTCGAGTGAGGATTCCATGTTCGGCATGGTGTCCGTGACCGAGCGGAACCTTTTTGGCAAGGGACAGATTTTGTCGGTCAAGGCGGAAATCTCCGGATCTTCAAACCGTTACACCCTGAGCTTTACAGAGCCGTGGCTGTTTGATATTCCCTTGAGTGCAGGGTTTGACCTCTACAACTGGGACAAGGAGTATGACTACTACGACAAGGACAGCAAGGGGGTGGCCCTGAGGCTTGGGTACATGATATTTGATTTTACCAGTATCGGTATCAAGTACGCTTTTGAAGATTTTACGATCTCCGATGTTGATACGGATTACACTTCGGTGGATGCGGGCAATTATGTGACAAGCTCCCTGACCACCACCTTGAAATACGACTCAAGGAACAAGAGTTTCAACGCAACCGAGGGAATGATTCATTCGCTGTCCATGGAGTATGCCGGCAGATTCCTGGGGGGCGAGATCGATTTTACCAAGTATATTGCAGAATCCGGGGTTCATTTCCCCATTTTCTGGAAGCTGACCGGTTTGCTCCATGGAAAAACCGGTTTTCTGGATGACCAGTCCAGCGATGATATTGATATTGACTATGAAAAGTTTTACCTGGGCGGCATCAATTCGGTCCGCGGGTATGACTGGCAGGATATCAATGCCGGAGAAAACAGTGAGGGCAATATTGAGGGCGGAGTCAAGTTTGTTCAGCTCAATTTTGAACTCAATTTTCCCCTCCTGGAGGATGTGGGGCTTGCCGGTGTGCTGTTCTATGACTCGGGAGATGTGTTTGCATCGGATGAGGACATCACGTTCAACGACCTCAAGTCAAGCTACGGGGCCGGTATCCGGTGGTATTCCCCCATGGGTCCCATCCGGATCGAGTACGGCATCACCCTGGATGACACGGACGAGTCAACAGCCGGTGACAGCCGGTGGGAATTTTCCATGGGCAGTTCTTTTTAAGCGGTCAATGTACCACGACGTTAGATCAAAAAAAATTAGGAGATCATTATGAAAAACATGACTAGAATGGTTTTAATTACGGCGGTTTTGTTCCTCTTTTCTACCGCTTCGGCCCTTGCAGCAGACAAGGCCAAGATCGGCATCATCAACTTCCAGAAAATCCTGGTCACCTCAAGCCCGGGAAAAATTGCCAAGGAAGAGATCAACAAAAAGGGCAAGGAGATGGAAACCTCCCTTAAAGCCAAGGGCGAGGAGCTTGAGGAACTCAAGAAAACCATTGAGCGTGAAGCCCTTGTCATGAGCAAGGAAAAACGGGATGAAAAAGAGCGTGAGTTCCGAATCAAGGTCAACGATTTCAAGACATTGCAGGCCCAGTACCGGGACGACTTTAAAGCCTTTGAGGCCGGTTTCATTAAAAAGATCAACAAGGATGTGCTGGCCATTGCCCAGACCATGGGCAAAGACGAGGGCTTCACCCTGATCCTTGAGCAGAATGCCGCTGGTGTGGTCTATTTTACCGAGGCCCTTGACATGACTGACAAGGTGATTGCGGCGTTCAACAAGAGCAGCGCAAAACAGGCCCAGTAGACCGGATCCATGAAATTCATTCTCAAATTTACGCTAAAAGATCTTGCGGCCATGGTTGACGGGGAGGTGGTGGGCAACCCGCACCAGGCGGTTTCGGGCTGCGCTTCGTTTGAAGCGGCAACCCCCAGCGACATCACCTTTGCCGACGATCCCCGGTTTTTAAACCGCCTGGGGCAGACCCGGGCCGGCGCAGTTGTCGTGCCGTGGACTTTCACCGGGTCTGACCCTGACATCCTGACCTGCTCGCTTGTGCGGTCAAAAAATCCCCGGCTTGATTTTTTCCGGATCGTTGAACGGTTTCATCCTGTGAAAAAGATCAAGCCCGGCATTGCCCCCACGGCCGTCATTGGTGAAAATTTCACCGGCGGAGAGGGGGTCTCCATTGCCCCGGGTGTCACCATTGGCGATAATGTCACCCTGGGTGATCATGTTCAGATCATGGCCGGGGGGTTTGTGGGTGACCATGTCACCATGGGCTGCAATACCGTTGTTAAACCCAATGTCACCATCATGGACAAGACACGGATCGGTCAGGCGGTGATCATCCATCCGGGCACGGTCATCGGCAGTGACGGGTTCGGATTTACCCCCAGCCAGGGCGTCCATGAAAAGCTCGTCCATGCGGGATTTGTACAGATCGATGACCAGGTGGAAATCGGTGCCTGCAACACCATTGACCGGGGAACCCTGGGACGCACCTGGTTGCAGAAGGGGGTCAAGACCGACAATCTGGTTCATATTGCCCACAATGTGGTCGTTGGTGAAAACAGTCTGATCGTGGCCCAGGTGGGTATTGCAGGCTCGGCCGCAATTGGAAAGAATGTCATTGTTGCCGGCAAAGCCGGAATTTCCGGCCACCTTACCGTTGGCGACAATGCCATTGTGGGGCCGGGAGCCGGAGTGGTATCGGATGTTCCTTCAGGGGAGATCGTTTCAGGCGTTCCCCAGATGCCCCATAAACTCTGGCTCAAGGTCGGCCGCATCATCCCAAGACTTCCTGATCTCAGAAAGCGGCTTCTGGCCCTTGAAAAACGGGTCAACAGTAAGGAGAGTACCCCATGAGTGTTTCACCGCTGATCCATCCAACGGCAATCATTGATCCCGGAGCCGAGATTGATGACAATGTCACCATTGGTCCCTATGCCATTATCAAGGGCGATGTCTGTATCGGTTCCGGGACCCGGATCGGCCCCTACACCACCATTGATCAATATGTCACCATCGGTAGCGACTGCCGGATCTTTCAGTATGCCTCCATTGGTGCGGCCCCCCAGGATTTGAAGTTCCACGGTGAGCGCACCTACCTCAAGGTGGGCCGGGGAACCGTGATCCGTGAATTTGTAACCATCAACCGGGGCACGGAGTTTGGCGGCGGGGTGACCGAGGTGGGTGAAGAAAACTACCTCATGGCCTATACCCACATCGCCCATGACTGCAAAACCGGTAACCGGGTAATCCTTGCCAACAACTCGACCCTTGCCGGGCACATCGAGCTTGGGGACAACGTGACCGTGGGCGGACTTGTTGCCGTGCATCAGTTTGTCAGGGTCGGAGATTTTGCCTATATCGGCGGAAAATCGGCCGTGGTAAAGGACATTCCGCCCTATGTGATTGCCGCAGGCGACCGGGCAACCCTCCACGGGTTGAACAATGTGGGATTGAAGCGGCACCATTTTTCCAAGACCACACTCCATGAGCTCAAAAAAGCCTACCGCATCGTTTTCCGCATCGGGCTCACCGTGAAACAGGCAACCGAGCGGGTCAGGGCCGAGGTCGAACAGATTCCCGAGGTGGTCAACTTCATGACCTTTATCCGGGAATCCAACCGGGGCGTGACCCGATAGCACCATGAAGATCGGACTCATTGCCGGCGGCGGTCAGTTTCCCCTGCTGTTTGCCAGAAAGGCAAAACAAAAAGGGTATGAGGTCCATGCGGCAGCCTATGTTAACGAGGCGCCCACGGCCCTTGCTGACCATGTGGCGTCCCTTCAGTGGATGCACCTGGGTCAGGTCGGGCGTTTGCTGACCTTTTTCAAACGCCGGGGCATTGACCAGGCCGTCATGCTCGGGACCGTTAAAAAAACACGGATTTTTACGGACATCAAACCGGACCTCAAGGCCCTTGCCTTTATTGCAAGGATGGGCCATACCCATGATGATTCGATTCTCAGGGCCTTTGCAGACCTGCTTGAAACCCATGGCGTCACCATCAGACCCTCGACGTTTCTGCTGCCCGAGCTTGTTTCCCCCAAAGGGTGCTGGACCCGGCGCCGGCCGGGCCGGTCGGAAAAAAAAGACATTCAAACCGGGTGGCGCATTGCCCGGGAGATCGGCAGGCTGGATGTGGGCCAGGCCATTGTCATTGGCAACGGGACCGTGCTTGCCGTTGAAGCGGCAGACGGAACCGACGCCACCATCCGCAGGGGTGGACTGCTTGGCCGGGGGGGGAGCG
Source organism: uncultured Desulfobacterium sp. (assembly GCA_963675615.2). Lineage (GTDB taxonomy): Bacteria > Desulfobacterota > Desulfobacteria > Desulfobacterales > Desulfobacteraceae > Desulforapulum. The sequence goes on along the minus strand of CAXXTD010000002.1, from coordinate 758,825 downwards.
TTCTTGTGAAACGCTGTAAACCCGGTCAGGACCATCGGTTTGACCTGCCCTCCACCGGGGTTGAAACCATCCAGGCCATGGTTGAGTCAGGGGTGTCTGTCCTGGTGGTGGAAGCGGGCAAGAGCATTTCCTTTGACCGGCAGCAGATGGTGGATCTTGCCGATGGAAATGGGATCGCCATTGTTGCCATGGACGAGGATGAATTTCAATGACCCTGGAGAAAAATATCGCCCCCCGCCCCTTTCATATCATGATCCTTGCCGGGGAGCCCTCCGGGGATCTCCATGGGGCGAATCTGGTACGCTGTCTGAAGCGCCTGGACCCCTGCCTTTCCATTACCGGTATTGGCGGTGACCTGATGGCGGCCCAGGGCATGGCCCTGTTTTTTCACATTCAGAGCCTGTCGGTCATGGGGGTGACCGAGGTGATCCGTCAGTTCCGGGTCATCAACAGGGCCTTCGGCTGTTTCAGGCAGCAGGTGATGATCTCTAAACCCGACCTTGTCATTCTTATTGATTACCCCGGATTCAACCTCCGGGCGGCGGCCTTTGCCAAAAAAAACAACGTGCCGGTCCTCTACTACATTACCCCAAAGGTGTGGGCCTGGAAACGGTCGCGTCTTCGGACCATGAAGCGGGTGGTGGACCATGCTGCATTGATTTTTCCCTTTGAGCCGTCCCTGTTCAAACGGGCCGGGATTGACGCCACCTTTGTGGGCCATCCCCTTCTGGACTGTTATCCTGAAACCCGTGCAAGGCAGGCGCCTCCGGACGATGCCCCCTTTGTGGTCGGGCTTCTGCCCGGTTCCAGGGAGAATGAAGTCTCGGCCCTGCTTGAACCCATGGTTCAGGCGGCCCTGCTGATCCGGAAACAGGATACGACGGTCCGGTTCCTTGTTTCTGTGGCTGCATCGGTTGACCCGGGCCGGATCCTTGGGATCCTGGAATCCCTTAACAACAACTTTCCCGGCCGACAGCCGCTGTTCGCGGCGGTTCAAGGGCCCTGTCAGGCCCTCTTTGATCAGTGCGACCTGCTGGTTGCAGCCTCTGGAACGGTCACCCTGGAGGCGGCCATCTGCGGTGTTCCCATGATTATTGTTTACCGCCTTTCCCGGTTGAGCTATCTTGCTGCCAGAACCTTTGTCCGGATAAGGTATGTGGGCCTTGCAAACATCATTGCCAACGAGCAGATCGTGCCGGAACTGCTCCAGAATGATGCCACGGCTGAAAATATTGCCCGTACAGCCCTCTCTCTCTTAAACAGACCCACCCTCGGTCGCATGAGATCACGGCTGCTGATGGTTCGAAAGCGCCTCGGGGGTGAGGGTGCCTCCTGCCGCACGGCAGGACTTGCCCTGTCACTTTTGAGATCCCGCGACCTGCCGGTCAGAACACGGTGGGGAAACGGTGTTTGAAAGGTATTGTTTCTTTTCGTTATTTTTTGATATAACCATTACACTGGACCCGGGCGCCAGAAACAGACCGGAACATTATGCCTGATTTAAAAAAATAGGAAGCGTTAAACCCATGTCCACCCAGATTATTTTTCTTGTCATCTGTCTTTTCTTGTCCGCTTTTTTTTCGTCTTCAGAAACAGCGCTCTTTTCCATCTCCAAGGTAAGGGCGCTTCACCTTGCCAAGGAGGGCGGCAGAATCGATCAGCTTATCCTTCGCATGAAAAGAGACTCCCACAGCCTCCTGACCACCATTCTCATTGGAAACAATCTGGTTAATATCGGCGGATCATCCCTTGCCACGGCCATTGTAATGGAAAAGTTCAGCTCCAACGCCGTGGGCATTGTTACGGCGGTCATGACCTTTTTGATCCTCGTGTTTGGCGAGATTTTCCCCAAATCCTTTGCCACCCATAACAATGTGGTTGTGGCAAGGATCGTCATTTATCCAATTTTCTGGCTGTCCAAGCTTTTTTTCCCCGTCATTGTGGTACTCAACTTTATCCCAAAGGTCCTTGGCCCCTATTCCAATAAGACGACGGTAACCGAGGATGAACTCATGACCATGGTGGAGGTGGTTGAAGAGGGGGGGGAAATCAAAGAGGGCGAGCGGGAGCTTATTTCAAACATCTTTGAATTCGATGACACCTGCGCGTCCGAGATAATGACGCCCCGGGCTGACATGTATACCATCACCATTGATGAGCCGGTGGATATCAAGGCGATCATTCGATCGGGGTTTTCAAGGATTCCCGTGATCGAGGAGAGCATCGACAATGTTGTGGGAATCCTCAACATCAAGGATCTTTTTGCCAGCTACCATGAACACTGCACGTCAGGCCACAGCGCCACCTTTGATGTCAAAGAGATTATGAGGGAACCCTATTTCGTCCCTGAATCCAAAAAAATCGATTCCCTGCTCCACGAGTTCAAGCAGAAGAAAAACCACATCGGCATTGTCATTGACGAGCACGGCGGGGTTGAGGGGCTTGTCACCATGGAGGATGTACTGGAAGAGCTTGTCGGCGAGATCAGTGATGAAACCGACCGGCTGGACCCCCATGTGGTGAAACTCAAGGACAAACGGTGGGTGGTGCTTGGCAAGACCGACATTGATGAGGTCAACAAGAAACTCGGGTTGTCCATTGAAGATTCAAACAACTATGACACCTTTTCAGGCTACATATTAGAACGCATCGGAAGAATTCCAGAAGTCGGGGAGAGCATCAAGATCGATTCCTACACAGCAACGGTCAAGGAGAAGGACGGCAACCGGATCAAGACCTTTGTGTTTAGCAAATAAACAAAAAAGGGGTTGACTTTATTCAAAGGGGTCTGTAACGTGCTTCGAAATATCGACAAAATTACAGATAAATGACGTTTTAGCGAACAAAGGGCTACAGTGAACCTCTTTTTTACAGGCAAGTTTTATTTTTATTTTAGGGGCTTTTTTAACAAAGGCCTGCCTGTGGTGCACTGAACGAGACGATAATCATCTGAACCAAACGTGATAAGCCGCAGCAGACCCAGGGTCGCTGCGGCTTTTGCTGTTTTAAGGAGGAACCATGCCGGGCAATGGCGGATCAGATCCAATCTCCAGGGGTTTCAAAAAAGAGCTGGCACAGTTTCGGGTCGAAATTGATGCCATTGACGAAAAAATGGTCGCCCTGATCAACCAGCGACTCGAAATTGGAAGGAAAATCGGTGGCATCAAGGAGGGGCTGGGGTCCGAGGTTGTCGATCAGCAGCGGGAGAACAAGATCCTGGAACGTCTTTCCCGGATCAACCAGGGCCCCTGTGACGACGACCTGCTTCGTCATATTTTCAGCGTAGTCATGACGGCAACCCGCCAGATTCAAAGGTCCCGCCGGATTTCCTATCTCGGTCCAGAGGCAAGCTACACCCATATTGCCTCTTTGAACCATTTTGGCCATTCGGGTCAGTTTGTCCATGAGGCAACCATCCGGGATGTGTTCAAGCAGGTAGAAAAAAAAGAGAGCAACTTCGGGGTGGTTCCCATCGAGAATTCCATTGAAGGTGCAGTCAATCACACCCTGGACCTGTTCTATGAGTTTGACCTGACCATTGAAGCCGAGCATTATGAACCCATTTCCCATGATCTGCTCGCCCTGTCCGGGGATATCAACGATATTCAGACCGTTTACTCCCACACACAGGCCCTTGCCCAGTGCCGCAACTGGCTCCAGAAGCGGTTGCCAGGTGTAACCATCGTGGAAACGCCCTCGACCTCCCAGGCGGCAAGGATTGCTGCAAAGCAAGAGGGGGCAGCTGCCATTGCAAGCTCCAGGGCGGCCCATATTTATAACCTTCAGGTAGTCGAATCGAGTATCGAGGACCTTTCAGGCAATGTGACCCGGTTTCTGGTGATCGGCCGGGACCGGATGGAAAGAACGGGCAGGGACAAGACCTCTGTGATGTTTGCAACCGCCCATGTGCCGGGTGCCCTGTTCAAGGTACTTGAACCGGTCAATCTTGCCGGGCTCAACATGGTAAAGCTTGAATCCCGGCCCACCCGCCACCAGAACTGGAGTTATTATTTTTTCATGGATATCGAAGGGCACATGGACGATGGGATCGTTCGTACCACCATTGAAAGAATGAAGGCAAACTGTCTATACTTGAAACACCTGGGCTCCTATCCCGTATTTAAAGCACCATAACAAAAGGTTGAGAACAGAAAATGTTGAATACAGATACACGTTTATACGCCCTTTTCGGAGATCCCGTGGCCCACTCCCTTGGTCCTGTGATGCACAATGCCGCCTTTGGCGCTGCAGGCCTCAACGCGGTTTACCTTGCCTTCCGGGTGCCGCGGATTGAGGATGCAATGATGTCCATGAAAGCCCTTGGTATTGCCGGCGCTTCCATCACCATTCCCCACAAGGAAACCGTGATTCCCCTGCTTGACGGGATAGACCCCCTTGCCCGCGGCATGGGGGCGGTGAACACCATTGTCAACCGGGACGGTAGACTCTTTGGTTATAACACCGACTGCATGGGGGCCGTTGATCCCCTGGAACAGGTGTGTGACCTCAAGGGCCGGCGGGTGGTAATCCTTGGGGCGGGCGGGGCTGCCAGGGCCGTGGCTTATGGGGTCAAGCAGCGCGGTGCAATCCCCTTTATCGTGAACCGGTCCAGGGAGCGGGGCAGGGCCCTGGCAGACGAACTTGGGGCCGAATTTATTTCAAAGGCCGATATTGCCGCTGTGGGTCCTGAAGTCGTTGTCAATGCAACGGCCCTAGGCATGGCCCCGGACAGCAATGCCATTCCCATTGATCCTGGGATCCTGAAACCCGCCATGGTGGTCATGGACATTGTGTACATGCCGGTGAAAACCGCATTGGTCAAGGCTGCTGTTGAACGAGGGTGCACCGTCATCGACGGCATGGCCATGTTTGTCAACCAGGGCGCGCAGCAATTTGAACTTTTTACCGGCAGAAAAGCACCCATTCAAGCAATGAAGTCTGCGTTGCTTAACACTTTGGAGAAACGATGAAACTGATAAAACCAAGACGATTGAATCCCTGTTCCGTGGCGGTTCCCGGATCTAAAAGTATTTCCCACAGAATGGTGATCTGTGCGGCCCTGGCGTCGGGGGAATCAACCGTGGATAATTTGCTGGACAGCGAAGACATCGGGTTGACCATGGGCGCACTCGCCTGTATGGGTGCATCCTTTAAAAACAAGGGGGAAAATTCCCGTTTGATCCGTGGATTTGGCGGGACCCCTGGGGGATTTTCAGACCCCATCTACCTCGGTAATTCAGGTACCTCCATGCGCCTTGTTGCCGGTGTTGCTGCCCTGGGCCATTCTGCCTATCACCTTTGCGGAGATGAACGCATGTCCCAGAGGCCCATGGGAGCCTTGTTGTCTTCCTTGAAAATGATGGGTATTGATGCCACCTCCCTCCATGGAAACGACTGCCCTCCGGTGGTAATCAGTGGGGGCAACCGCCGGGGCGGGGCGGTGACCCTGGACTGTTCAACCAGCAGCCAATACCTTTCATCCCTGATGATGATCGGTCCATTCTTCGAGGATGGGCTCGATATCACCCTGACATCTTTGCCGGTGTCATCTCCCTACATTGATTTGACCATGGAGACCATGGCAAAGTTCCAGGTCAAGGCCCGGCGCCTTTCCTTGACCCGATACCAGGTCCAGGGTGGTCAGGTCTATGTGCCCGGGCATTTTTCCGTTGAGCCGGATCTGTCCAATGCCAGTTATTTCTGGGCAGCAGGAGCGGTTTCAGGGGCCCCTGTGACGGTGAGGGGTGCCACCCGGGATTCATTCCAGGGGGACCTTGCCTTTGTCCGGATCCTGGAACGTATGGGATGCAGGGTGGAGGCAAACGACAGGGGCATCACGGTCCAGGGCCGGGACCTTCAAGGGGTTGAGGTGGACATGGGCCACTGTCCCGATGTGGCACCCACCCTTGCCGTTGTTGCGGCCTTTGCAGGGGGAACCACCCGGATTGTCAATGTTGCCCATTTAAGGGCCAAGGAGTGTGACCGCATTGACGCGGTGGTGTCCCAGCTCAGGCGGATGGGGGTCCAGGCCGACCAGGGGGATGACTGGCTGTCGGTGACCGGCTGCGGTTCCGGGGCGGGATCCAGGGGCGTCGGCCCAAATGGTTCCGGCCAGGGAACCTCAATCCATGGCGCATCCATTGATACCTTCAACGACCACAGGATCGCCATGGCCTTCAGCGTTGCCGGCCTCATGGTTGACAATGTCACCATTGAAAACGAATCCTGTGTGGGCAAGTCTTTTCCAACCTTTTGGGAGGTATTTGAGACCCTGCAATGAATGTGATTCTGATCGGATATCGATGTACTGGCAAGAGCACCACGGGCAAGGTCCTTGCCCGAATCATGGATCTTCCGTTTGTGGACACGGACCGTTTGATCGAACAAACCATGGGGTCAACAATTGCCGCCATGGTTGCCGACCATGGCTGGGAGGGGTTCCGGAAAATCGAATCCCAGGTGTTCAAGGGGGTGCTGACCGCTGAATCCAAGGTCATTGCAACGGGCGGGGGCATCATCCTGGACCCTGAAAACGTTGCGGCCATGCAGTCAGCCGGGACCGTGGTCTGGCTTACGGCGTCACCGGACGTTATCATCCAGCGGATGTCCCAGGATGCCGGCACTCCGGACTTGCGGCCATCCCTCACCGACAGACCCCTTGAACACGAAGTGATGGAAACCCTGGACGCAAGGACACCCCTTTATCAAGGGGCGGCCCACATGGTCGTGGATACAGGCCTGCACGGCCCGGCAGAAATCGCCGCAACCATAAAAAGGAGACTTGACAATGGCAGGTAGCAGTTTTGGAACGTGTTTCAGGGTGACCACCTGGGGTGAATCCCACGGCAGGGCCATCGGTGTGGTGGTGGATGGCTGTCCTCCCGGGATCGGCCTTGACGAGGCCATGATCCAGACCGCCCTTGACCGGCGAAGACCGGGCCGGACATCGGCAAGCACCTCAAGAAAAGAGCCGGACATACCGGTCATTCTTTCAGGCGTTTTTGAAGGCCGGACCACCGGTACCCCCATCATGATCGAGATAAAAAACAGGGATGCAGATTCCAGGGCTTACTCGGACATTGCCAGGGTGTTCCGGCCAGGCCATGGAGACATCACCTACCATTCCAAGTACGGCATCCGTGATTTCAGGGGCGGCGGCAGGGCCTCGGCCCGGGAAACAGCAGCACGGGTGGCTGCAGGTGCCGTGGCCCAGGCGGTTCTGGACGGTTACGGCATCCGCATCGACACCTGCACCCTGGCCCTTGGCGGGGTAGAGGCAGAAAAGGTCGACTGGAACGAAATCTGCAACAACCGGTTTGAGTGTCCGGATCCCGGGGTGGTTGCGGCAATGGAGGCCCGAATAAAAGAGGTCAAAGGGCAGGGGGATTCCATTGGCGGGGTTGTGGAGATCAGGGCCGTCAATGTTCCTCCGGGCCTTGGGGAACCTGTTTTTGAAAAGCTTGACGCCCTGCTAGCCGGGGCACTCATGGGAATCGGGGCGGTCAAGGCCGTGGAGATCGGGGCCGGGTGCAGGGCCGCCCAGATGACCGGATCACAGAACAACGACCAGATGGTGGAAAGGGCCCTGCTGCCGGATGAAGATCCGGTAGAGGAACCTTCAAAAGCGGCCGGACCCATTGTGGGAGAACGGTTTGAGACCAACAACAGCGGCGGCATCCTGGCCGGAATTTCCAATGGCGATGAAATCGTTGCCAGGGTTCATGTCAAACCCATCCCATCGATTTCAAGGGCGCAGAAAACCGTTGATGAAAAGGGGCATCAGACCCGGATTTCCACCCGGGGTCGCCATGATGTATCGGCCATACCCCGGATCAATCCCGTGTGCAGGGCCATGGTGGCCATTGTGCTGGCAGACCTTCTGCTCCGGCAGAAGGCGATCCGCTAGGGGGCAGCACCTGGAAAAAATTGAGCCGCATGAACGGTTGGCCGGTCAAACCGCAGGGATCAATGACTGCCCGCTGTTTTTAATCCTGGTTTTTAATTCCGTTATTTCAAGCAGATAAGCGGTTGGGTCGTTTTTTGATAAAAAAACAGTTGACAGTGCAAACAAATCCATGTAGTTTGTTCGAGTCTTTGGGGAACAGCGCTTCCGCAAAGACATTTTTCATCTGAAAGGGTGTAAAAAATTGATCTTTGAAAACTGGTTAGTGACAAAAGAGACGAAGCGTGTCTTTTGGGTGCTGTGAAAGCATACAAAAGATATTCAAAGAATTTAACTGGAGAGTTTGATTCTGGCTCAGAATGAACGCTGGCGGCGTGCTTAACACATGCAAGTCGAACGAGAAAGGGATTGCTTGCAATCCCGAGTAGAGTGGCGCACGGGTGAGTAACACGTGGATAATCTACCTTTGAATCCGGGATAACTGTTCGAAAGAATCGCTAATACCGGATGAAGTCAATTGTTCTTTGGGATAATTGATGAAAGACAGCCTCTTCTTGAAAGCTGTTGTTTGAAGATGAGTCCGCGCACCATTAGTTTGTTGGTGGGGTAACGGCCTACCAAGACGATGATGGTTAGCTGGTCTGAGAGGATGATCAGCCACACTGGAACTGACACACGGTCCAGACTCCTACGGGAGGCAGCAGTGAGGAATTTTGCGCAATGGGGGCAACCCTGACGCAGCAACGCCGCGTGAGTGAAGAAGGCCCTTGGGTCGTAAAACTCTGTCAATGGGGAAGAAGTTACTTCATATTAATAGTATGTTGTATTGACTGTACCCATGAAGGAAGCACCGGCTAACTCCGTGCCAGCAGCCGCGGTAATACGGGGGGTGCAAGCGTTATTCGGAATTATTGGGCGTAAAGGGCACGCAGGCGGTCTTGCAGGTCAGATGTGAAAGCCCGGGGCTCAACCCTGGAAGTGCATTTGAAACCATAAGACTTGAGTACGGTAGAGGAAAGGGGAATTCCTGGTGTAGAGGTGAAATTCGTAGATATCAGGAGGAACACCGGTGGCGAAGGCGCCTTTCTGGACCGAAACTGACGCTGAGGTGCGAAGGCGTGGGTAGCGAACAGGATTAGATACCCTGGTAGTCCACGCAGTAAACGTTGTATACTAGGTGTAGCGGGTATTGACCCCTGCTGTGCCGGAGCTAACGCATTAAGTATACCGCCTGGGAAGTACGGTCGCAAGACTAAAACTCAAAGAAATTGACGGGGGCCCGCACAAGCGGTGGAGCATGTGGTTTAATTCGACGCAACGCGCAGAACCTTACCCAGACTTGACATCCTGAGAATCTGTTAGAGATATTAGAGTGCCTTCGGGAACTCAGAGACAGGTGCTGCATGGCTGTCGTCAGCTCGTGTCGTGAGATGTTCGGTTAAGTCCGGCAACGAGCGCAACCCCTATCTTCAGTTGCCAGCGCGTCATGGCGGGAACTCTGAAGAGACTGCCCCGGTTAACGGGGAGGAAGGTGGGGATGACGTCAAGTCCTCATGGCCCTTATGTCTGGGGCTACACACGTGCTACAATGGTATGTACAACGGGCAGCGAACCTGCGAAGGTAAGCCAATCCCTGAAAGCATATCCCAGTCCGGATTGGAGTCTGCAACTCGACTCCATGAAGTTGGAATCGCTAGTAATCGTGGATCAGCATGCCACGGTGAATACGTTCCCGGGCCTTGTACACACCGCCCGTCACACCATGAGAGTTGATTGTACCCGACGTCATTGGGCCAACCCTTCGGGGGGGCAGGTGCCTAAGGTATGGTTGATAATTAGGGTGAAGTCGTAACAAGGTAGCCGTTGGGGAACCAGCGGCTGGATCACCTCCTTTCTAAGGAAAGAAACAAGATACAAGAGATACGTTTTATCTCGTCACTAGCCGGTTTTGAGGGATCAATGGAATTGATCTTTTGTTCTTTGACAATCTGTTGAAAGTTAAAAAGAAACAACACGACCCATGGGAATGGTCGCGTTCAGACATCGTCTGAACAAGGGATTCCGATGGTGTTGTATCGTATAACACTTCAGAAGTGAAGGCATCCGGATAGAATCCGGAGGTTGAAGACTTCTGAGACGTTGTATCTGTATATTTGCATTAAAGCGTTTAAACTTAATTTGTGGTTTTATAGTGGCTAAGCTATAAAGGGCAAACGGTGGATGCCTTGGTGCCGGGAGGCGATGAAAGACGTGGAAAGCTGCGATAAGCTTCGGGGAGTTGCTTAACAAACTTTGATCCGGAGATTTCTGAATGGGGAAACCTGTCACGGTCAATGCTGTGACATGTTCAGGTGAATACATAGCCTGATCAGGCCAACGGGGAGAACTGAAACATCTTAGTACCCCCAGGAAGAGAAAGTAAAAACGATTTCCCCAGTAGCGGCGAGCGAACGGGAAACAGCCCAAACCTGCCATGTGTGATAGCCCGAAGGCGTTGCATGTCAGGGGTCGCGGGATCTGAATTGTACCGGTTTCGGACGGTGCGGAGAGTTACAAAGGTGATGTGTAGTCGAACGGACTGGAAAGTCCGGCCATAGCAGGTGACAGCCCTGTAGACGAAATGGATCACCCTCTTTTTTCAGACACCCAAGTACTGCGGAACACGAGAAATTCTGTGGGAATTTGTGAGGACCATCTCATAAGGCTAAATACTACCCGGCAACCGATAGTGAACCAGTACCGTGAGGGAAAGGTGAAAAGTACCCCTGTGAGGGGAGTGAAACAGTACCTGAAACCGTTTGCCTACAAGCAGTGGGTGCTCTGGCATTGGCCAGAGTGACCGCGTGCCTTTTGCATAATGAGTCAGCGAGTTATTTAACGCAGCAAGGTTAAGCCGTGAGGTGTAGCCGCAGGGAAACCGAGTCTTAACAGGGCGTCAAGTTGCGTTGAGTAGACCCGAAACCAGGTGATCTAGCCATGGCCAGGTTGAAGCGCGAGTAAAATCGCGTGGAGGACCGAACCCATATAGGTTAAAAACTATTGGGATGAGCTGTGGTTAGGGGTGAAAGGCCAAACAAACCTGGAAATAGCTGGTTCTCTCCGAAATATATTTAGGTATAGCCTCACATGTTTCTCATCGGGGGTAGAGCACTGGATGGGCTAGGGGTCTCACCAGATTACCAAACCTAACCAAACTCCGAATACCGATGAAGTAGAGTGTGGGAGTCAGCCCGCGGGAGCTAAGTTCCGCGGACGAGAGGGAAACAACCCAGACCGCCAGCTAAGGTCCCTAAGTTTATGTTAAGTGGGGAAGGATGTGGAAATGCCCAGACAATCAGGAGGTTGGCTTAGAAGCAGCCATCCTTTAAAGAAAGCGTAATAGCTCACTGATCGAGTGGTTCTGCGCCGAAAATGTAACGGGGCTCAAACATAGCACCGAAGCTGCGGATAAGAATTTATTCTTATGGTAGGAGAGCGTTGTGTAAGTATAGAAGCGCCACTGTAAGGTGGTGTGGAGTTTACACAAGAGACCATGCTGACATGAGTAGCGATAAAGGGGGTGAGAAACCCCCTCGCCGATAGCCTAAGGATTCCTGAGTAAAGCTAATCTTCTCAGGGTTAGTCGATCCCTAAGCCGAGGCCGAAAGGCGTAGGCGATGGAAAACAGGTTAATATTCCTGTACCACCGAGTTATCGTTTGAGAGAAGGGGGGACGCAGGAGGGCAGGTCATCCGTCTGCTGGAATAGGCGGTTCAAGCTGGTAGGCTGATCGAGCAGGTAAATCCGTTCGATCTTAAGGCCGAGAAGCGATGAGGAGGGACCTGGTCCCATAAACTGACTGCACCCATGCTGCCAAGAAAAGCCTCTATCGAGATAACAGGTGATCGTACCAAAACCGACACAGGTAGGCAGGGAGAGTATCCCGAGGCGCTTGAGAGAACCCTGGTTAAGGAACTCGGCAAAATGATACCGTAACTTCGGGATAAGGTATGCCCCCATTGGTTAGAAGACTTGCTTTTCAAAGCCATCGGGGGTCGCAGAGAAACGGCGGTAGCGACTGTTTACTAAAAACATAGGACTCTGCAAAGTCGCAAGACGAGGTATAGGGTCTGACGCCTGCCCGGTGCCGGAAGGTTAAGGGGATTTGTTAGCGCAAGCGAAGCTTTGAACCGAAGCCCCGGTAAACGGCGGCCGTAACTATAACGGTCCTAAGGTAGCGAAATTCCTTGTCGGGTAAGTTCCGACCTGCACGAATGGCGTAACGACTTCCGCACTGTCTCAACCAGGGACTCAGCGAAATTGGAATGGCGGTGAAGATACCGTCTACCCGCGAAAAGACGGAAAGACCCCGGCACCTTTACTACAGCTTGACATTGGATTTTGGTACATGATGTGCAGGATAGGTGGGAGACTTTGAAGCAGGTACGCCAGTGCTTGTGGAGTCACCCTTGAAATACCACCCTTCATGTACTATGGTTCTAACAAAGGTCCCTTACCGGGATTTTGGACAGTGTCTGGCGGGTAGTTTGACTGGGGCGGTCGCCTCCCAAAGAGTAACGGAGGCGCGCGAAGGTTCCCTCAGGCTGATTGGAAACCAGCCATAGAGTGTAAAGGCATAAGGGAGCTTGACTGCGAGAGAGACATTTCGAGCAGGTAGGAAACTAGGTCTTAGTGATCCGGCGGTTCTGTATGGAAGGGCCGTCGCTCAACGGATAAAAGGTACGCCGGGGATAACAGGCTTATCGCCCCCAAGAGTTCACATCGACGGGGCGGTTTGGCACCTCGATGTCGGCTCATCACATCCTGGGGCTGGAGCAGGTCCCAAGGGTTTGGCTGTTCGCCAATTAAAGTGGTACGTGAGCTGGGTTTAAAACGTCGTGAGACAGTTTGGTCCCTATCTTTCGTGGGCGTAGGATATTTGAGGAGATCTGTTCCTAGTACGAGAGGACCGGAATGGACGAACCAATGGTGTTCCTGTTGTCGTGCCAACGGCACTGCAGGGTAGCTAAGTTCGGAACGGATAACCGCTGAAAGCATCTAAGCGGGAAGCCAACTTCAAGATGAGATATCCCATCACGCAAGTGACTGAAGACCCCTTGGAGACTACAAGGTTGATAGGCCGGGTGTGTAAGCACAGTAATGTGTTCAGCTAACCGGTACTAACAGGTCGTGGGGCTTAGCCACTAACCTCAAACCCTTTTAGGTTTGAACGCTTTAATGCAAATATACGGAAGACACTTTCAGCAGATTCAATATATTGCCAAGTTTAATCCGGTGGCAATGGCGGAGATGCCACACCCGTTCCCATCCCGAACACGGCAGTTAAGATCTCCAGCGCCGATGGTACTGCAGGGGAGGCCCTGTGGGAGAGTAGGACGCCGCCGGGTTATCTTTATCGAGCCCCGATCATCTTAAACGATGTTCGGGGCTTTTTTTGTTTGGAAAGAGGCTTCTCCTCTCCGGGGTTCTCTGCGTGGATGAATTCTGTGCCTTGTCTGTGTCAGCTGTCATGGACAGGGCAACCAGGCGCCCGGTCAAGTAAGCTCTTCTTAATCTGGTGTAGCCCCAAATTCCCACCAACCAAAAGATGCGATATTTGGTTACAGTTTTTAAAATCCCCAGACTTTTAAAAACGCAAACCTCTTGAAGAAATCATCGCCAGGGTGGTTTCGCTGAACTAATCCTCTCAAAGATTTTTATTCATATATTTTAAAATCTTTTGGGCCAAACGCTCCAGTAACCATTCATCGGCATCTCCTAAAGACAATGTGCTTGAACTGCTTCCGCTATCTTCATAAACGGTGAGTTGTGCAATAATTTTTTTTGAATCGCTGTTAATAAATGTCGTTTGCAGCAAAATGGCTGAAGCACCGGCAAATTCATTGAAAAACAGGCGTTTAGCCATGCTTACGTACCTCATTTCCAAAATAACAGGTTTGATAATGAGTGTTTGGGAAATATAACTTGCGAGTCCGGTGTCCTCTGCATTAAACAATTGATTTAGTTTTGTTTGGAGCTGTTTATCTAACTTGCGGGCTATTGACCAATTGGTGGAGCTTTGATCATACCCGCTTGACAGCGTCACCTTATGAAGATTTATTTTTTTGTAATGGCTGAATGGTTGAGTCGGGGGCTTCTGAAATCCTTTTGGTTTAGATACGTGTGCCATGCACCCTTCCAGCGAAAAAACCATAATGAAAAAAATAAAAATTTTTTTTAAAGCCATAATACTGATAGTCCTCTATTGATGCTCAATGGATGGAAGTTCTTCAATGGCAATCAACATGGCAGTACCAATTGTATGTGATGATACATCTTCCACAAGGTTCTTTAAGATTCCTTTAGCTCCGGAAGCGGAAGTGTTTTTCTCTAACATTACTTCTCCAGATTGTTTATTGATTACAGATATACGGGCGTTTACCCCTGAAGCTTTTATAATTAATAAATTAAGATCCGTGGAATCCAATAATTCTGGACAAATCAAAATTTGGGCGTCAGCACTTCCAATTTTTTTTAACCCCTCTAAAGACATTTCTTTTATTTCTTTTAGAGACTTTTTATCATCGGTAATAATGTTTGTCGGCAATACGTGATAGCCTTTAAAGACCGCTCGATTGACCCAAGGAAAGTCGGCAAATGGAAAATTTTCCCAAGTATGATTTTTAACAAAGAGATATTCTCCGGGTTTTTTTGGATCTTCTATGGGTAATCTGAAAATAACAAATGGATTATCCAAAGGCTTGGCTTTTTTGCCATTTTCAAGATGCTTCACTGCAATCCCTGAGTAATGCATCCCTGCATCCCATCTCCATGAGCATCCCGGCCCTTTATGCATATCAATTACAGCATCAGCGCCCATTTCGGCGGCAACTTGCTGCATCATTTTTGCTGCATTCTTTTTTGATACGCCTGTTTTTCCATCAATGATCACGTTTCCAATAATCTGATAGTTTGACGCAGAAAAATCATCATATCTCTCGACAATTTGAATTGCATCCTGCCGGGTAGGGGGAAATCGTTCATTTAGCCCAAATGTCCGGTGTGCCTGCGGGGTTGCGCATCCTGAAACAACAAATGTAATCATGGCCAAAACATACAGTATGTATTTTTTTTGCACTGGGAAATTATTCATCACATTAATCCTTTTTTAGCCGTTAAAAAATGATTGTTTCGCAATCGTTTTATAATTCGACCATCAGTTTATGCTGTAGACTGTCGCGAGAT
Source organism: uncultured Desulfobacterium sp. (assembly GCA_963675615.2). Taxonomy (GTDB): domain Bacteria; phylum Desulfobacterota; class Desulfobacteria; order Desulfobacterales; family Desulfobacteraceae; genus Desulforapulum. The sequence continues at coordinate 743,698 of CAXXTD010000002.1, read as the reverse complement.
TTAAATCCTGTAGCTTGTGTCTGACGATCATTTGATCGTATATAACTTGGTCGGGGCATGTCAATAACTACTGTAGAAAAAAATATAAAGGCGAACACCGCACAAAATTCGTTATAGTCGATACTGAAAAAAAGCCCATATCTTTATTTTTACTTGCTAAAAATACGAACTCTTATTTCTGGTATCGACGAAAAGTATCTGAGGGAACCAAAGGAGCAATTGTTTATGAATTCATTCGCAGACGGGTGAAGTTTTCAGGCGAGGGACTCTCCCAACGAACAGTATGGGGTATCCTGAAAGTCGGCTAAAGCGTACACTATTCGGGATCCACTCCCAAGTACTTCAAAAACAGTCTGTCTCTGGCCTCTGATTCGGTGGACCATCGATAGCTGCCCATGGCAACCCCATCAACAAACATAAAGAGTTCTGGCAACGCAAGGCAGAACGGCCCAGTTATGAAATTTTATGTCAGGAGATAGAAGAACTGGGATATGCCGGTACAGGCAGAATGTACGGAGTAAGTGACAACGCTATCAGAAAATGGAGACGGTCTTATGAGAACGAAAAAAAAAGTCTCACACAGATTCTCACACAGTAATGCCTAAAGCAAAAGGGCTTCCAGAGAAATAACTCTGAAAACCCTTTAAAATCTGGTGCCCAGGAACAGAATCGAACTGCTGACACGGGGATTTTCAGTCCCCTGCTCTACCGACTGAGCTACCTGGGCAAACGTAAAAACAAGGCGTTTATATGTAAAATTGCCCGGGCTGTCAAGGATTATTTTTGCCAAGGTCCCCGAAAATGTACTGGACAAGGGCGGCAGCGGTGAGCGAAGCGGTCTCTGCCCTGAGTATGCGGGGGCCGAGGGAACAGGCGCTGAACCCTCTTTTTTTTGCCGCCTCGATCTCGGGGCCTGAAAATCCGCCCTCGGGTCCGATCAGTACGATGATTTTTTTTACCGGCTCCTGAGGGGGAGGCTGAAGGGTGTGGATGGGGGTCATGGCATTTTCCCAGAAGGCTATTTTTCCATCATATTCCATGGCTGTCTCAAGGAGATCGTCAAACTGCACCGGTTCTTTGATAAGGGGCACCATGCTTCTGCCGCACTGCTTTAACGCCTCCCTTGCAATTTTATTCCACCTTTCCATCCTTGAACAGAGCCGTTTTGCGTCGGGCTTTGGGATGGACCGGCTTGAATAAAAGGGGACCCACTGGCAGATGCCAAGTTCTGTCAGGTGGCGCACAAGCATGTCCATTTTCTTGTCCTTGAGCATTCCCTGGGCAAGGGTTATCTGGACGGGGGATTCCCCCCCCGGCAAAGCTGTGTCAAGGACGGTCAACGCTGCCATGTTGTGGGAGAGGGTCTCGATCTCTGCCCTGGCAATGGTTCCCCTGCCGTCCACAAGCTCGACCTGGTCGCCAGGGGCAAGGCGCAGCACGGTTCCCAGGTGCCTGGCCTCCTGTCCGGTAATAACAGCCCTGCCATTGCAGATACTGCCTGTTTTTATGTAAAATCGACGCATGGGGTGTTTATAATGCAAGGGATCTTTATTGGCAAATGATTTTCAAGGTTTAAGGGAAATTCGGCTGTTTTTAAAGAGCTTGACACATTGCTAGGCCTCTGATATTTTTTTAGCCGGTTTTAAGACGCTAATTTTAGAAGATGCCCTGAACGGGGCATGATGGGAATCTTTTTATGACGGAAATAATGGACCTGAACACGGATTTTTCAGATGACGATGAAGATATCATTGAACTGACCGATATCCTTGAAGACCTTCCGGACAGTGGGGGCACAGACGACGGTGTTTCCGCTGCAGATGCGGCTGTCAGAGATGGTGCTGCTGCGGTCGGTCCTGGCGTTCCAGACGATGATGCGATCGAAGCGGCGCTTTTGAGAATCGTTGAAAAAAAGTATGCCCGACGTTTGGACACCCTTTTTGTCGAGGCCGTTGAAAGGGTCGTGGAACGCGAGATTGCAGCCATCAAACAGAGCCTGCTCAAGGATCTTTAGTGATGGTTTTTGATGATGAATCCATTGTGATTCGGGCGTGAGACGACCTTGACACGGGATGCATGGTCGAGCTCCGGTTCCAAAATCTGTTTGAAAAGATATCCAGGGGACTTGAGATCCCCTTTTTTATTAATGTGATTTTAGGAGTTAGTTTATGAGTTCTGATTCTCTTGAGAAAGGATATAATCCTGCCGGAATTGAGAAGAAATGGTATGAACAATGGGAAAAACAGGGCTTTTTCAAGGCCCTTGACACGAGTGAAAAAAAGCCCTATTCCATCGTCATTCCTCCGCCCAATGTGACAGGGGTGCTTCACATGGGACATGCCCTGAACATCACCGTGCAGGATATCATGTGCCGCTTCAGAAGACTCATGGGAGATAATGTTCTCTGGATGCCGGGAACAGACCATGCCGGCATTGCCACACAGAACGTGGTCGAGCGCAATCTGGCTCAAAAGGGGATCACGCGGGATCAGCTTGGCCGGGAGACCTTTATAGCAGAGGTGTGGAAGTGGCGTAATGAGTCGGGCGGCGCCATCATCAACCAGCTCAAGCGAATCGGTGCCTCCTGCGACTGGGACCGGGAACGCTTTACCATGGACGAAGGACTGTCCGAGGCCGTCCGCAAGGTGTTTGTAAGGCTCTACAAGGAAGGCCTCATCTACGAGGGCAACTACATCACCAACTGGTGTCCAAGGTGCCGAACCGCCCTTGCCGATCTCGAGGTTGAATACGAGGAGCAGGACAGCTTTCTCTATTACATTAAATATCCGTTTAAAGATGGCAAAAACGGCCTTGTGGTGGCAACCACTCGGCCTGAAACCATGTTCGGCGATACCGGTGTTGCCCTCAATCCCAATGACGAGCGCTACAAGGACCTTGCCGAAACCGTTGTCCTGCTTCCCCTGACCGATCGGAAGATTCCCATTGTCCGGGACGATTATGTTGATACAACTTTTGGCACGGGCGCCCTCAAGATTACGCCGGCCCACGATGCCAACGACTTCAACCTGGGTAAAACCCATAATCTTGAAAGCATCAAGGTGATTGATGATGACGGCAACATGACCGAAGGGGCCGGCATCTTTGCAGGCCTTGATCGGTTTGCCTGCCGGGCAGCGGCCGTAAAGGCCCTTGAGGAACTGGACCTGCTGGTAAAAAAAGAACCCCTGAAAAACAGCGTGGGTCAGTGTTATCGATGCAAGACCATTGTTGAGCCCTCCCTGTCCAAGCAGTGGTTTGTAAAGGCCGGCCCCCTGGCCAAAGAGGCGGCCGATGCGGTGCGTAACGGCCAGACCCGGATTGTTCCTGAAAACTGGTCAAAGACCTATTTTGACTGGCTCGACAACATCAGGGACTGGTGCATCTCACGACAGATATGGTGGGGCCACCGGATCCCTGTGTGGAAGTGTGCGGCCTGCAACGGTGTGATCGTTGAGGAGCAGGATCCCGATTGCTGCACCTTTTGCGGTTCCAGGGATATCATGCAGGAGACCGACGTTCTTGACACCTGGTTCAGCAGTGCGTTGTGGCCGTTCTCGACCATGGGATGGCCTGAAAATACCGATCTTTTAAAAACCTTTTATCCCACCAATGCCCTTGTGACCGGGTTTGATATCCTTTTCTTCTGGGTGGCCAGGATGATGATGATGGGCATCCATTTCATGGGTGAGGTGCCGTTCAAGGATGTTTACATCCACGCCCTGGTCCGGGACGAGCACGGCAAAAAAATGAGCAAGTCCAAGGGAAATGTCATTGATCCCCTCAAGGTGATCGATACCCATGGGGCCGATGCCTTCCGGTTTACCCTGGCAGCCTTTGCCGCCCAGGGCAGGGACGTCAAGATGAGTGAGGAGCGGGTCGAAGGTTACCGCCATTTTGTCAACAAGCTGTGGAACGCCTCTCGATTTGCCCTGATGCACGTGGACGAACAGTCCAGAACCATCCCCCTTGAGAATCTGTCATCCATGGAAGCGTGGATCATGGAAAGGTCGGCCGCAACGGCCCGGGCCGTGAAAGAGGGGATCGAAGATTACCGGTTCAATGAGGCGGCAAGCGCCATCTACCAGTTTATCTGGCACGAGTTCTGCGACTGGTTTCTTGAGGCTGAAAAACCGGCGCTCTACGAAAAAGAGGGTGTCGACCGCAGGGATACGGCAAGGGCCGTTCTCGCAAGGGTGCTCCAGGATACGCTTGTGATGCTCCATCCGTTCATGCCCTTTGTCACCGAAGAAATCTGGCACATGCTTCCCACGGTTGAACACAGCATCATGCAGGCACGTTTTCCCGATGCCAGGGATCCGGTTCCCGGGGTTAACGGCAAAGATATCCAGGCAGACATGGCCTTTGTGTTCGGGCTTGTTTCAGGGATTCGAAATATCCGCGGAGAGATGAACATTCAACCTTCCACCACCCTCCAGGTCCTCATGCAGACCCGGGATGACCACGAGACTGCACTGATATCTGAAAACCGTTCCATGATCGAGAACCTTTCCCGCCTTGACCGCCTTGAGGTGGCGTTGCCTGCGGCCAGCAAAATATCGTCGGCCACGGCCGTGGTGGGCGGTACCACGGTTCATGTGCTGCTAGAGGGGGTGATCGATTTTGACAAGGAGGAGCAGCGCCTGAAAAAGGAGATCGAAAAAATCACCAAAGAGCTGCTCTCCATATCAAAACGGTTGAACAACGAGAGTTTTCTTGAAAAGGCCCCCGAGGATGTGGTGCAGAAGGTGAACGATCAGCAGGCCGAGCTTGAGGTCAAGAACGACAAACTCAAGGGTAACCTTGATCGCATTCAGGCAATGCGCGGATAGGTGCCGGGCAATTCAGGCCTTTGTTTCGGGAAAAGGCAGGCAGGTCAATCGATCCCTGCCTGCCTTTTTTGAATCGTACATGGCCTTGTCCGCACGCTTGATAAAGGTTTCAATGGTGTCCCCTGTGGCAAACTGGGTCACCCCGACACTGATGGTCACCCTGGCCGTTGTCCCTTTTACCGGGACGAACTGTCTCCGGGACAGGATCCCCCGGATTCTCTCGCCCACAAGGCAGGCCTCTTCCACACGGGTTTCAGGCAGAATTACGGTAAACTCTTCGCCCCCGTAGCGATAGGCCGTGTCATTGGTTCTCAGGCAGGAGGTGATGATTTCTCCCATGGCCATGAGTACCTTGTCTCCCTCGAGATGGCCCCAGGTGTCGTTGAAGTTTTTGAACAGATCAATATCCAGGAGCAGAACAGAGAGGGGATGGCGGTAACGGGTATACCGTTCGATTTCCGCCTTGAGCTGACTGAAAAAATGGCGGGAGTTGTACAGGCCGGTCAGCCCGTCGGTGATGGCAAGCTCTTCGAGCTTGTCAACCATTTTGGCGTGCTCCCGTTTGAGTCGCATTTCCCGCAGCACCCGCTTGATGCGAAGGTCAAGCTCCTCAAACCGGAAAGGCTTGAAAATAAAGTCGCTGGCACCGGCGTTAACGGCCTCTTCATAGGAGTAATTTGCACTGTAGCCGGTCATGGCAATCACAGCCACGCCATAGTTCTTTCGGATGAACTGGGTCAGTTCAAGACCATCCATTCCCTGCATCATGATATCGGTGAGGACAATGTCCGGCGTAAAGGTGTTGAGAAGATCAAGGGCCTCTTCTGCGCTGGACGCCGCCATGACATCAATGCCGGACAGTTCAAGGAATTCCTGGGTAGCGGACTTGACTGCCATATCATCGTCAACAAGGAGGATAGAAATTGTCATGAAAAGATCCTGAAAACAAACAGTTTGAGTGTTTCTAATTTGTGTCCGGCTTGACACTTTGGATGCCAGCTGATAAAAATATCCTTTGCACCTTTTAAACTAATTAACGAGATCGGTAAAAAATGTCAACTCTTTGTTTGAGGTAAATTTGAATATAAAGCAGAAGAACATCCGCAATTTCAGTATTATTGCCCATATTGATCACGGCAAGTCAACCCTTTCCGACCGTTTGATCCAGCTTTCCGGAATTATCTCAGCCCGTGATTTCAAGGATCAGATTCTCGATTCCATGGACATTGAGCGTGAAAGGGGAATTACCATCAAGAGCCAGACGGTCTCGCTTCCCTATACGGGAAAGGATGGTGAACAATACCTTCTTAACCTCATTGACACGCCCGGTCATGTGGATTTCTCCTACGAGGTGTCAAGGGCACTTGCCTCGTGTGAGGGGGCTTTTCTGCTTGTGGACGCAAGCCAGGGAGTCGAAGCTCAGACCCTTGCAAATATTTATCTGGCCATGGAACACGATCTGGAAATTGTTCCGGTGATCAACAAGATTGATCTGCCGTCGGCCGAAATTGAGTGGGTCAAGGATCAGATCGACGAGGACCTGGGGCTTGACAGTGAGACCGCCCTGCTTGTATCGGCCAAGACCGGGGCAGGGGTTGCTGGCGTGTTCGAGGCCGCAGTTGCAACGATTCCGCCGCCCCAGGGGGATGAAGACGCCCCGCTCAAGGCCCTGATTTTTGACTCCCACTACGATCCCTACCGGGGTATCGTTGTCCACATGCGGGTGTTTGAGGGCAGCCTGGCACCCGGCGACAAGATCGCCTTTCTTTCGTCGGATTCGATTTACAAGGTTGAAGAGGTCGGCATATTCCAGATCAAACGGCGGCCAGTGGACCGGATCAGGGCCGGGCAGGTGGGTTACATGATCGCGGGCATCAAACTGATCAGTGATGTCAAGTGCGGCGATACGGTTACCCATTCGGACAACCGGTGCAAGGCGGCCATGAAGGGGTTCCGTGACCCCAATCCCGTTGTCTTTTCATCCATGTACCCCGTGGCATCCGACGAGTATCCGGAATTGACCGAAGCCCTGGAAAAGCTTAAACTCAACGACGCCTCCCTGGTGTATGAAAAGGATTCTTCAGCCGCCCTGGGGTTTGGCTACCGGTGCGGATTCCTGGGACTTCTTCACCTGGAGGTGGTTCAGGAACGGCTCGAACGCGAGTATGACCTTTCACTGATATTGACATCGCCGTCCGTGCGTTATGAAATCACCCGCACCGACGGAACGGTTCAGATTATCGACAACCCTTCGCTCTATCCGGATCCTGCCGAGATTGAAAAGACAAGGGAGCCCTTTATCAAGGCATCCATCATTGTTCCGGACCGGTATATGGGGGCGGTAATGCAGGTGAGCATGGAGCACAGGGGGGTGAGTACCAATTACCAGTACCTGACTAGCAACCGCATCGAGATGAAGTTTACCCTGCCCCTGGCCGAGGTGGTGTACGAGTTTTATGATCGCCTCAAGAGCGTCACCCAGGGCTATGGTTCGTTTGATTACGAAATTGCGGGCTACCAGGAAACCGATCTTGTCAAGCTGGATTTCCTTGTCAATGGCGAGCGTGTGGACGCCCTGTCCCAGCTGGTTCACCGTGACAAGGCCGTTGACAGGGCAAAGCACGCCTGTAAAAAATTGAGGGAAGAGATTCCCCGGCAGATGTTCAAGATTGCCATCCAGGGGGCCATCGGCGGCAAGATTATTTCAAGGGAGACGGTGTCCGCCTATCGTAAGGATGTGACAGCCAAGTGTTACGGCGGTGATATTTCCAGGAAGAGAAAGTTGCTTGAAAAACAGAAAAAGGGAAAAAAACGCATGAAAATGGTTGGTTCGGTTGAAATTCCCCAGTCGGCCTTTCTTTCTGTTCTCAAATCCGGCAAATAATTTGCCGGAAAAACATGAAACTTCTTGACAAAATCGTTTTCATTGACAAGACTCATACAGCAAATTCAATGATTTTTTAAATTCGGCCAGCCCCTGAACCTTCCGTTCAGGGGCCGTCAGAACCGGATTGACTGCTCGTTCCCGGGCAGGTGTAATTAAAAACTGGTAATACTGCTTTTAGATGTCTTGTACAGTCAACTATTTTCAAAAGGAGATTTCTGAATGAAACGAGCACTGTTTTTTGGCCTTTCCATTGTCGTGTCCCTGGTCTTTTATCTGGGTGTTCAAGCGCCTGAAGTTGCAGCAAAAACCACCTTTGTAACCATTGGAACCGGTGGTATTACAGGTGTTTACTACCCCACGGGCGGCGCCATCTCAAAAATCGTCAACAAGAAAAGAAAAGAGTATGGAATTCGCTGCACCGTTGAATCCACGGGCGGGTCTGTGTTTAACGTCAATGCCGTGATGGCAGGTGACCTTGAGTTTGGCGTGGTTCAGTCAGACCGTCAGTACCAGGCCGTCCATGGAACCGAAATGTCCGAATGGGCCGGAAAACCCCAGGCCGATTTAAGGGCTGTATTCAGCATTCATCCGGAAGCGTGCACCCTGGTTGCGGCGGTTGATGCCAACATCAAGAGCATTCAGGACCTCAAGGGCAAACGGGTCAACATTGGAAATCCCGGCTCCGGCCAGAGGCAGAATTCCATTGACGCCCTGACCGCCGTGGGCATTGACTGGGAAAAGGATCTCACTGCAGAAGGGATCAAGGCGGCAGAGGCGGCAGGTCTTCTCCAGGATGAGCGCATTGATGCCTTTTTCTACACCGTGGGTCATCCCAATGGTTCGTTCAAGGAAGCCACGGCAGGTGTCAGAAAAGTCACCTTTGTTCCCATTGAAGGCCCGGGTATTGATGCCCTGATCAAACGACTTCCCTACTATGCCACGGCCACGGTTCCGGTTGTTGAAAATTATCCTGCGGCGGTCAATGATTCAGACATCAAAACCTTTGGCGTCAAGGCCACCCTGGTTACCTCTGCCAAGGTTCCCGATGACGTGGTCTACGTCATCACCAAAGAGGTGTTTGAAAACTTTGAGGATTTCAAAAAACTCCATCCTGCCTACAAGGTGCTGACCAAGCAGAACATGCTTGAAGGGCTTTCCGCTCCCATCCATCCGGGAGCCATGCGCTACTACAAGGAGGCCGGTCTCAAATAAAGGTGAATCCCATGAATGCCGTTGAGGAATACCACCAGGATGAAGCGGGCCGGAACCTGGCCCAGAAACTTGCCGATGAAGAGGCCGGCATTGGTCGACGGGTAAAGGGACCTTTACGTTTTCTCATACCCGGGATTGCCGTGGTCTGGAGCCTGTTCCAGCTCTCGATCGCCAGCTGGCTGATTCTGGACACCCTTTTTATCCGTGCCATCCATCTGGCCTTTGCATTGACCATTGTGTTTCTGAATTATCCGTTTTTCAAGGAACGCCATTTCGGGCTGGGGTTTTTATCGGCCAAGCGCCGCATTCCTGTGTTCGATTTTATCGTGGCAGCGGTTGCCTGTGTCTCGGCCCTTTACATCATGATTGATTATACGGGCATTACCCAGCGTTACGGGCTCCCCATCGGGCGGGATATTGTTTTTGGCATGACCCTGACCCTCCTTCTTCTTGAGGGTGCAAGGCGGGTGATCGGCCCGGCTCTTCCCGTTATTGCCATTGTTTTTATCGGCTATTCGTTCCTGGGACCCTACATGCCCGATCTCATTGCCTTCAAGGGAACGTCTCTTAGCCGGTTTGTGGGTCAGATGACCATGTCCTCCGAGGGGATCTACGGCATCCCCCTGGACGTATCCGCCACCATTGTGTTTCTCTTTGTGCTCTTTGGTGCCATGCTCGACAAGGCAGGGGGAGGTAAATATTTTATCCGGCTCTCCCTGAGTCTGCTTGGGGGGTTCAAGGGCGGGCCTGCCAAGGCTGCCATCATGGGCAGCGGCCTGACGGGCATGGTGTCGGGTTCAAGTATTGCCAACATTGTCACCACCGGCACATTCACCATTCCCATGATGAAAAAGGTGGGCTATCCTGCCACCAAGGCTGCGGCCGTGGAGGTGGCGGCCAGCACCGACGGTCAGCTGGCCCCGCCCATCATGGGGGCCGCAGCGTTCATCATTGCCGAGTATGTCAATGTTCCCTATATTGAGGTGGTTAAGGCTGCCGCAGTACCGGCCTTTGCCTCCTATGCGGCCCTTTTTTACATCTCCCACATCGAGGCATCAAAGCTTGGCATCCAGGGACTGCCCAGAAAGGAACTGCCGCCTTTTGTGGAAACCCTTTTGAGCGGGATTCATTTTCTTGTTCCCCTGCTGATGCTGCTCTACGAATTGATCATCAAGCGGCACTCGCCCGAGCTGTCGGCCTTTAACGCCATCTGGGTGATGGCCTTGATCATGCTTGTCCAGGAGCCGTTCAAGGCGTGGCGAAAAAAACAACCCCTGGGGCCTGCTGTCAAGCAGAGCGTTGTCAGTATCTTTTCCGCCCTTGCCTCGGGGGGCAGAAACATGGTCTCGGTGGCCCTTGCCACGGCTGCTGCCGGTATTATTGTGGGGGTTGTGGCCCTGGGCCTTGGCGGGCTGATCACCCAGGTGATTGATGTATTGTCCATGGGCAATATTTTCCTCATGCTCGTGATCACGGCCCTGGCCAGCCTCATCATTGGCATGGGGCTTCCCACCACGGCCACCTACATTGTCATGGCGTCGTTGACGGCACCTGCCATTGTCATGATCGGCGGGGCCAACGATTTTATCGTTCCGCTGATGTCGGCCCACCTGTTCTGCTTCTATTTCGGCATCCTGGCCGATGATACGCCCCCCGTGGGACTTGCCGCCTATGCGGCTGCGGCCATTGCAAAATCGCCGCCCATTGCCACGGGCATCCAGGGATTCATGTACGACATCAGAACGGCCATTCTTCCGTTCATGTTCATCTTCAACGCCGATCTGATTCTGTACAACATCACCTCCTGGCCCCAGGGAATCCTGATATTTCTCATGGCCTGCTTTGGCAACTTTGCCTTTGCATCGGCCACCCAGGGCTGGTTTGTCGCAAAGAACCGGTTCTATGAGGTGCCGCTTTTTCTCGGGGTGACCTTCATGCTCATGCGGCCCGACGCCGTGGCCTCATTCGTTGGCATGGCCCATGGTCAGCGGTACTGGGTTTACACCATGGGCATGGCCCTTTTTGGGATTCTTTATCTCATGCAGCGACCGCGGATGCCGGCACAGAAGAATATAACGGCACAGGAGGCCTTTGGGAATAAATGATATGAAAAGCATACGAAAAATACTGAATCCCCTTGCCATGACCGAGTTTTCCCGGGAGATTTTTGACTGTGCTGCAGATGTGGCCTTGAGGTACGATGCAGACATTCTGGTGTTGAGCGTGATCAGCCTGCGGGATATTGAATCCATTGCAGGGGTCGCAGCCATGGGGTATGCGGTTGATGAAAATCAGTATATCCAGGAGGTCAAAAAAGAACGAAAACTCCTGATGGACGATATTGTCGAAAAAAACAGCTTCCCGTCTAATCGGGTGAAAATCCTTTTCAGGACCGGTCATCCGGCAGATGAGATCATCCACACCATTGTCCGGGAATCCCCGGATCTGGTGGTCATGGGCACCCGGGGCCGGTCCAGCCTGAAAAGCACCATTGTCGGGGATGTTGCCAAGCAGGTTTTTCAGCGTTCGCCCGTGCCTGTTCTCTCGTACCGGGGGGAAGTGTGCAGAAAAAGACTCCTAAAGCGGATTCACATGGACTGAAGAAACCGGGGACAGGCCCGTGCTGTTGTCTTGTGCAACCGTGCTGACCCGTCCCTGTCTCCTGCCGGCACGGCATTTGCCCACGCCTGTCCTCCAGTATCACCTGCTTCTAAAGGGTTTCCGGTCTGACCACGGGATTGGATTTAAGATACTCCAGCCGGTTGAGTCCGTTGATGTAGGCAAGGGCGCTTGCCGTGATGATGTCAGGGTCCGATCCCTTGCCCAGGGAAACAATGCCACCCTCTGACAGCCGAACCGTTACCTCACCCTGGGAGTCGGTACCCTCGGTAAGGGCGCTCACGGTAAAGCGCAGCAGCTCGGATTTGGTGTCGGTCAGCCGGGAAATGGTGTTGAACACCGAGTCAATGGGTCCGTTTCCTTCAGTGGCACCCTTGACCAGCCGGCCGTTGATGGTCAGGTGGACGCTGGCATGGGGGCAGACCGTGGTGCCGCTGGACACGTGGAGGTACTTGAGACAGAAGGTCTCGGATCCCCTTAAAACCCCTTCGTTCACCAGGGCATCAATATCTTCGTCAAGGATGTTCTTTTTTCTGTCCGCCAGGTGCTTGAACTTCTCAAATACAATGTCGAGTTCTTCCTCAGACAGGTTATACCCCTTTTCGGATATATGGGTGTAAAGGGCATGCCGTCCTGAATGCTTGCCAAGGACCAGGCTGTTTTTGTTGACCCCGACGGTTTCAGGCTTCATGATCTCGTAGGTCATGGGGTTTTTGAGCATACCGTCCTGGTGGATGCCGGCCTCATGGGCAAAGGCGTTGGCACCCACAATGGCGCGGTTGGGCTGGACCATGATGCCGGTGATCATGCTCACCAGCCGGCTGGTGGGATAGATCCGGGTGGTGTCTATGGCGGTCATTTCGCTGAAAAAGTTGGGCCGGGTGCCCAGGGACATGACCACCTCTTCAAGGGAGGTGTTGCCGGCCCTTTCACCAATGCCGTTGATGGTCACCTCGGCCTGGCGGGCACCGGCTCTGATGGCGGCAAGGGTGTTGGCCGTGGCAAGTCCTAAATCGTTGTGGCAGTGGACACTCAGGACGGCCCGGTCCATGTTGGAGGTGTTGTTCATCACATGGGAGACAAGGGCGGCAAACTCATCGGGCACGGCATAGCCCACGGTGTCAGGCAGGTTGACCGTTGTTGCACCGGCATCAATGACGGCCTCGAACACCTTGCACAGAAAGTCAGGGTCGCTCCGGGAACCGTCTTCTGCGGAAAATTCCACGTTGGGGGTCAACGATGCTGCATAGCGAACGGCCTTGACGGCATTTTCCAGCACCTCCTCCCGTGTCATCTTGAGCTTGTATTGAAGATGAATGTCAGAGGTGGCAATAAAGGTGTGGATCCTCGGAAAGGCAGCATCTTTGATGGCCTCCCACGCCAGGGTGATGTCATTCTCAGCGGCACGGCAAAGGGCTGCCACCTGGGTTTTTTTAAGCTTTCGTGCAATGGCCTCAACGGCTGCAAAATCTCCCTTGGAGGCTGCCGGAAAGCCCGCCTCGATCACATCCACCCCTAGCAGCTCAAGCTGGGTGGCGATGCGGAGTTTTTCCGCTGCGTTCATGCTTGCTCCGGGTGATTGCTCACCATCCCGGAGGGTGGTGTCGAAAATAAAGACCTTGTTTTTCTGTTCCATGGCATCCTCTTTTATGTTTTTGCTGGTTTTAGCTGCAAACGCTTTACTTTGTTTTTGGGTTCAACCGGGAATGTTCACGCCGGGTTTGAATTTTCCTTGTCCAGGGCAAGTTTATACTGGAAGCTGTCGGCCAGGGCCTGCCAGCTTGCCTCAATGATATCTTCGCTTACGCCGATGGTGCTGAAGATATTGTTCTGATCCCTTGATTCGATGAGCACCCGGACCTTGGAGTCGGTGGAGCCGCTGCCCTCGATCACCCGGACCTTGAAGTCGATGAGGTGCATGTCGCTGATGGTCGGGTAAATCTTGGTCAACGCTTTCCTGAGGGCGTTGTCAAGGGCACTGACCGGGCCGTCTCCTTCGGCTGCCGTGATTTCATAGGTGTCACCCACCCGTATCTTGATGGTGGCATGGGCATAGCAGGGGTGGTCCTTGTTCTTTTCAATGGAAACCCGGAAGGATTCCAGTTCAAAGTGGGATTCGTACTGTTCAGACAGCTTTTCCATGATGATCTTGAGGGAGCCTTCGGCCACATCAAACTGGTACCCGTCCTCCTCAAGTTCCTTGATGGTTGAGATGATGCTCTGGCTGAAGGCGTCGCCCTGGCCAAGGTCCAGTCCCATCTCCTTTGCCTTGTACAGGACGTTGCTTTTGCCCGACTGTTCCGACACCAGCACCCGTCGCTTGTTGCCCACCAGCGCAGGGTCCATGTGCTCGTAGGCACATGACTGCTTCATCACGGCGCTCACATGGATGCCCCCCTTGTGGGTAAATGCGCTTTTTCCCACAAATGGCCTTGAGTTCAAGGGGGTCATGTTGGCGGTTTCACTGACATACCGGGACAGGGGCAGCAGTTTTTTCAGGTTTTCGGGTGTAACACAGGGAATATCCATTTTAAGGGCAAGGATGGGAATGATGGACGTCAGGTCCGCATTGCCGCAGCGTTCCCCATAACCGTTGATGGTGCCCTGGACCATGGCGGCCCCGGCCCTGACCGCGGTTATGGCATTGGCAACGGCCATGCCGATGTCATTGTGGGTGTGGATGCCGATCTGGACGGGAAATTCATAGCGCTGCTCCAGGGTGGCTGCCACGTTCCGGGTGATCTCGTCCAATTCATGGGGCAGGGTGCCTCCGTTGGTGTCACAGAGTACCAATGTCCTGCATCCGCCCCTGACGGCTGCCTTTAGGGTGGCAGTGGCATAGCCCGGATTTGCCCTGAACCCGTCGAAAAAATGCTCAGCATCGTAGATCACCTCACGCTTTTCTTCAATGAGGAACACAATGCTCTGTTCGATCATGGCAAGGTTTTCTTCGAGGGTGTTGCCCATGATCTTTTCCACATGGAGGTCCCAGCTTTTTCCAAATATGGTGACAACCGGCGCACCGCATTTGACCAGGGCCTGGAGGTTGGGGTCGTCCTGGGCCCGGGTGTTGGCCCTGCGTGTGGATCCAAAGGCTGCGATCCTTGCGCATTTCAACTTGATACCCTTGATCAGGTCGAAAAAACGCACCGCACTGGGGTTGGAACCCGGCCATCCGCCTTCAATATAGTGAATGCCCATGTCATCGAGTTTCTGGGCTATTTTCACCTTTTCTTCTGGGGAAAAGCAGATGTTTTCCCCCTGCATTCCGTCCCTCAAGGTTGTATCGTAAAGTTGCACCTGTTTCATCTTTTTCTCCAGTTAATCGGGGTCAGGCGGTAACAGATGGCTGGCCCGTTTGCTGTGGGACCGCCCATCAGGATCGCTTGATGGTCTTCTCCCTTGCAAGGGCAATGGACCCTGTCCTTGCCGTTTCAATGATGCCCATGGGGGTCAGAAGATCCATGATGGCCATGAGTTTTTCCTCGTTGCCCGATATTTCAATGGTGTAGTAATCCTGGGCCACATCCACCACCCTGCACCTGAAGATATCCACAATCCTCAGGATCTCGGCCCGGTGTTCGGGTTTTGCATGGACCTTGATCAGGGCAAGTTCTCTTTTGACATGTCGCTTTTCCGTAAGATCCACCACGGTGATGACATTGATCAGCTTGTGGAGCTGCTTGATGATCTGCTCGATGATGTGCTCGTCCCCGCTGGTCTCCATGGTAACCCTGGAGGCCGTTGACTCCATGGTCTGGGCAACGGAAAGGGTGTCGATGTTGTACCCCCTTCCGCTGAAGAGCCCTGCAATTCTGGAAAGGACACCGGGTTCGTTGTCAACGAGAATGGATAAAATATGTTTTTTAATGGTCATGGTGAGTCCCTTTTGTTTGTTTTTTTAAACCAGCAGCATTTCAGTGAGGGATTTACCCGCCGGAACCATGGGGTAGACCATCTCTTCACGTTCAACGATAAACTCCATGACCACGGTCCCCTCCGTTGCAAGCCCTTTCTCCAGGGTTTCTCGCACCTCTGAAGGCCTTGAGGCCCGCATGCCCGTTGCGCCGTAGGCCTCGGCAAGTTTGACAAAATCCGGGGCACACTCCATGTTGGTGGCAGAGTAACGTTTGTCGTAGAAAAGATCCTGCCACTGGCGAACCATGCCAAGGTATCGGTTGTTGAGGATCACCACCTTTACCGGCAGTCTGGCCTCAAGGGAGGTGGTCAGCTCCTGGATGTTCATCTGGATGCTGCCGTCGCCGGCAACGTCGATGACGGTCTTGTCAGGGCAGGCGGCCTTGGCGCCTATGGCTGCCGGCAGTCCGAACCCCATCACCCCGAGACCGCCCGAGGTGATGAAATGATTGGGTCGGTCAAATCCGTAATACTGGGCCGTCCACATCTGGTTCTGGCCGACTTCGGTGGTGATGATGGCCTGGCCCTGGGTGAGATCGTGGAGGGTCTCGATGACAAACTGGGGCTTGATGATCTCTTCGTTCTGGTCGTACTTGAGGGGCATGGTGGATTTCCAGTTCTCAATGGTTTCGATCCACCCTCGGCGCGCTTCAACCTGGGCCGGGTCAAGCTGTTCCTTCATCATCTGGTTGAGCAGGCCCAGGCTCTTTTTGCAATCGCCCACAATGGGACAGTCCACACTGACATTCTTGTGGATGGAGGTAGGGTCAATATCGATCTGTACAATCTTTGCCTTGGGTGCAAACTTTTCCAGGCGCCCTGTGACCCGGTCGTCAAATCTTACGCCGACTGCGATCATGAGGTCGCATTCGCCTATGCTCATGTTGGCCCGGAAGGTGCCGTGCATGCCGGGCATGCCAAGCCACAACGGGTCAGACGCCGGAAAGGTACCCAGCCCCATGAGCGAGGCGGTTACCGGGATATTTGCCATCCTGGCAAGGGCTGTAACCTCATCGGACGCCTTTGAGAGCACCACGCCGCCGCCTGAAAAAATGATGGGCCGCTTTGCCCTGCCGATGAGTTGAACCACCTTGGCCAGCTGTTTTTTGTTGGGCGAGTAGGTCGGTCGATAGGACTTGATATGAACCTCGGGCGGTTCTTCAAATGCGATCTTGCCGGACATCACGTCCTTGGGCAGATCTACCAGAACGGGTCCGGGGCGGCCGGACCGGGCAATGAAAAATGCCTCCTTGATGACCCTGGCAAGGTCTTCGATTTTTTTCACCAGGTAGTTGTGCTTGGTGCAGGGCCGGGTGATCCCCACGATGTCAACCTCCTGGAAGGCGTCGTTGCCGATGAGGGCCGAGTTGACCTGGCCGGTGAACACCACGATGGGAATGGAATCCATGTAGGCCGAAGCAATGCCGGTGACGGCGTTTGTGGCGCCGGGCCCCGAGGTGACAAGGGCCACGCCGATGTCGCCCTTTGCCCTGGCATAGGCGTCTGCCGCATGGATGGCCCCCTGTTCATGGCGCACCAGGATATGCCGTAGATCCGGGTTATTGGCAAGCTCGTCATAGATATCTATGACCGCCCCGCCGGGGTAGCCGAAGAGGGTATCAACACCCTGGGATTTTATCATCTTGATCAGGATTTGAGCGCCTGTCAATTTCATTATCTTTCTCCTTAGATTCGCGTCTTGACGTTTACGTCCTAATCTTTAAAAACTGCGCCGTTTCCTGCGGAGGTGACCTGTCTTGCATACCGGGCCAGATAGCCGGTCTTGATTTTGGGTTCAGGACGTTTCCAGGTGCTCAACCGCTGGGTGATGGTCTCTTGATCCACCATGAGTTCGATGCACTTTGCCGGGATATCGATCTTGATCATGTCCCCTTCGGTGACGGCGGCAAGGGTGCCGCCCTCCATGGCTTCGGGCGAGACATGGCCGATGGATGCGCCCTTGGTGCCGCCGGAAAACCGACCGTCCGTGATCAGGGCCACGTCGGCGTCAAGGCCCATGCCGGCAATGGCCGAGGTGGGGGTGAGCATTTCCCGCATTCCCGGTCCTCCGGCAGGCCCCTCGTAGAGGATGACGATGACATCCCCCTTTTGTATGGTGTTGGACAGGATGGCCTCGGTTGCCGCCTCTTCTGAATGAAAAACACGTGCAGGACCCTGGTGCCGGAGCATTTCAGGCTTTACCGCCGACTGCTTGACCACGCATCCTTCAGGGGCGATATTGCCGAAAAGAACCGCAAGCCCTCCCTGGGCATGGTAGGGGGTGTCCATGGAGCGTATAACGTCTTGGTCCTTGACCGATGCTGCGGCAAGGTTGTCCTTGACCGTTTGGCCCGTCACTGTGATGCATTCACCGTTTACAAGTCCGGCATCCATCAGCTGGCGCATCACGGCCGGCACCCCGCCGGCCCGGTTGAGATCCACAAGGTGGTCTTTTCCACCGGGGCTCAACGAGCAGAGGTGGGGGGTCTGCTGGCTGATTTCGTTGATCAGGTCCAGGTTGATGTCAACGCCTGCCTCATGGGCAATGGCCTTGAGGTGGAGCACCGTGTTTGTTGAACACCCAAGGGCCATGTCAACGGCCAGGGCGTTTCTGAATGCCTCGGGGGTGAGGATCTTCAGGGGGGTGATATCATTATTATACAGCTCCATCACCCGCATGCCCGCCTGTTTGGCAAGGCGGATTCTTTCGGACATGGGGGCAGGGATGGTGCCATTGCCGGGCAGTCCAAGGCCGATGGCCTCGGTCAGGCAGTTCATGGAGTTGGCCGTGAACATGCCGGCGCATGATCCGCAGGTGGGGCAGGCGGCATTCTCGATCCGGGTGAGTTCAGATTCGGTCATGGTACCGTTGCTTACGGCACCCACCGCCTCAAACACCGAGATGAGATCTATTTTTTTTGATCCGCCCCCCGGAGCAATGCCCGGCAGCATGGGGCCGCCGCTCATGATAATGGCGGGAATGTTGAGCCGGGCCGCTGCCATTATCATGCCCGGAACGATCTTGTCGCAGTTGGGCACCATGACAATGGCGTCAAAGGGGTGGGCTGTTGCCGTGACTTCAATGGAGTCGGCAATGAGTTCACGGCTGGCAAGGGAGTAGTGCATGCCCTTGTGGTTCATGGCAATGCCGTCGCACACCCCGATGGTCGAGAATTCCATGGGGGTGCCGCCTGCCATGGTGATGCCGGCCTTCACGGCCTTTACAATGGTGTCAAGGTGCATGTGGCCGGGGATAAGTTCGTTGGCTGAGTTGGCAATGCCCACCAGGGGCCGTTGGATCTCTTGGTCAGTAAACCCCACGGCCTTCATGAGGCTTCGGTGGGGTGCCCGTGCAATTCCTTTTTTGGCTGTATCACTTCTCATATCCCGTCTCCGTTAAATGAAAAAAGCCGTTATCAGCTCTGGGCTGATAACGGCTTTTGAATTTCTTACTTTTAACTATGCCAGTGTCAGCCCTTCCTCTGGAAGGTGATAATAATCACCTCCACGACGACTGATAGTAGCACGTTAATAATAAGGTTTTTCTTCATCTCTTGTCGTTGAATCCTGTTCGTATAAATCCTGTTAAAATAGATAATTTTAGGATCTTAACGATAGTAATCCGGGATGTCAAGGAGAAAGTCGTGAAAAACGGATTATTGTCCATGGTTTGGCATCTGGTTGATGGTGGCTGCCATGAAGCCTGCCCCGAACCCGTTGTCGATATTGACCACGGCAACGTTGGACGAGCAGGAGTTGAGCATGCCCAGAAGGGCGGTCATGCCGCCAAAGCTGGTGCCGTAGCCCACGCTTGTGGGGACGGCTATCACAGGAGCCCTCACCATGCCGGCCACCACACTTGGCAGGGCGCCTTCCATTCCTGCCACAACCACCAGGACTGAAGCGGCCTGTATCTGTTTGCCATGGGCAAAGAGCCGGTGAATCCCTGCAACCCCCACGTCAAAGAGGGTTCTGACCTGGTTGCCCATGGCCCTGGCCGTGATCTCGGCCTCCTTTGCAACGGGAATATCCGAGGTCCCGGCCGTGATCACCAGGATTTCGCCCTTTGATCGGATCTCTGGTTCCCGGGTTTTTAACAGCAGTATCCTTGCCTCCCCATCATACTCGGCTTCCGGGAACAGGGTCCGGACCTGGTCTGCCTTCTGGCGGTCCATGCGCGTGACCAGGATGATCTCTTCGTTCTTTGCCATGACCTGCATGATGCCGATGATCTGTTCGGCGGTCTTGCCCTGGCCAAAGATCACCTCTGGAAATCCTTTTCTCAGGGAACGATGGTGGTCGATGTGGGCGTAGTCAATGCTTTCAAAGGCCATGTCCTTGAGGGCAGTTTCGGCCTGTTCCGGGGAGAGTTCACCCTTTGCCACCTGGTCGAGCATTTGTTTGAGTCGCTGCGGATTCATGCTAGGCCCTCGCGCCCTTGAGCCATCCACGGCCCCTGGCTTCCCTGGTATGGTCATCATTTTCAGTTACTGTGCCATCGCTGGTTTCAGCAGCGGATTCTCGTTTATCCGGCGGTTCAGGGGAGGGGGTCTCTGAATGACCCCATTTGTACCTGGCAAACTTGAGGTATCCCTGGACGTTGTTAAGCCTTGCATCCACGTCGCTGGCAAGGGGAATGACATTGCCCTGGATCTGGGGTAGGAGATAGGGTGCAAGCTCCATGCTTCCCCCGCCTGAAAGGATGATGGCGTCGATATCCCAGTCTTCTTCCCAGAGACGGTTGACGTCGGCTGCGATGGCTGCTGCAGCATGGGTGTAAACCCTTTTTTTCAGGTTTGAGATGTTGTACTCACGTCCCCTGATCTTTATGGCGCCCGATTCGATGAACGAGAACATGCGGAAGAGCTCGATGTTGACGCCGCTCTCCTGGCGAAGCTTGTTGGCGATCACGGAAAAGCACTTGGAGATCCCCGTGTCCATGGTGGTGGAGCTTCGTTCAATATATTGAAGTCGGTCAAAAATGCTGAAATCCGTTGTCCGGAACCCAATGTCAACCACCCCGATCTTCTGGCGGGAGAGCTGCTGGTCGTTTATTTTACCCCGGTCGTCCATGAGCAGGTTAAAAATGCTGCCAATGGGCTGGGGGATCATCTGAACCTTGTTGACGTGAATTCTCCGGGTGACATCGTCCTTGTTTTCATGGTGGAAAATGATCTCGTGGCGGCCGGTGATCAGGCTGGCAAAACGTTTATAATCCCTGGTTAAAAATCCCACGGGAAGCCCGGAAACCACGTTGAGCGAGGCGTTGTTTTTACAGCACACACCCATGGCGGTCAGGGCAAGCACCTTTACAAAGTCGGTCAGCAGCTTGTCCTGGTCCAGGGTAAATTCCCTGACATTGGACTGGCGTTCGGCATAGCTGCCGATAAAGTAGGATTTGCCGTCCAGGGTGACATGGAGGTTTGAGCCGTCCGTGTCGTCGCCAAGGGAGGACCTGAACTGGATCTGGGTGGCATCTCCCAGGACCGATTTGAAGATAACGGAATTTCTGCCGTTAAATGCTTTAGTAAATCCAAAACCGACATCAATTCCAACAACTTCCATGGTCTGCCTCCTGCGAAGTGTTTTCCCCCTTGTTCCAGTTAAACCGCCTGGTTGAGTTCATACCACTATCGCTGGCTGCCCGTCAACCATCCCGGCGGGGTTTGATCAACAGGTCCCAAGTCTTGCAGGATCAAATAATTCCAGGGGAGAATATGACCGTGGCTGGCCTTGATTACCGCGGTTAAAATTTTCTTGAATCGTAGACCCAGTGCAGCAGGGCCTGGCGTTGTTTCGTTCTGCATTTGAAATCAAATGGTTGGCAGTTTTTTTTAATGGCGCCCATGTGCCGCCTGAATGCAGACCAGCGTTTGATCTGCCGGAGATTTTCGGCCTCGGTGCGTCGCCCCATATAGTATCTGCATTACCACTGAAACCACCCCCTGGGATCCTGGGGATGAATCCAGCCTTTGTTTATCCAATCCCGTAACGGCTGGGACGCATCAACTGTGAAAAAGTTGAGGGTAATGTCCTTTTTTTCCGGGCTCAGCCTGGCATGGGTAAACCAGTCCGGGGGAAATTCGTCTGTACAGTCGTTTAAGTATTTTTCTCCGAAAACGCCCAGGGCCAGCATCTGTTTGGGTGTCAGTTCAGGTTTAAAGTCAAACTGGAAAGCTTTGCCGGCAGGTGCTGACAGCAAATAGACGTAATCTGTCTGCATCTTGTCGTTGACATGTATTGTTTTCATCCCTGGGTTTCATCCCTTTTTGTAGCCATGGCTTCCTTGCCCCTGCCGTTAACCATTTGATAAAAATGGTTAACGGTTGTCAAGGATTCTGGTCGGGTCTGTCATAACCTTTGATGCGCCTTGTATATCAACCAAAATTCGGCGCTATTTCTGGTCAACTTGTTTCATTTGCGGTCCTAAAATTTTTCGGTCAGGGCTTTTCCATACTGCTGGCACGCCTTTTTTCCTTCATCGGTCTCCATCATGGCTTCTGTGAGATTCAACGGGCCTAGGTCCGTTGTGTCCATTTTAAAAACATGCTGCATGGTATCAAATATCATGGGGGCAGACTCACCACTGTGGGTATGGGAGCCGAAGGCGCCTGCGATTTTACCGGTAAGGTTGGCTTTTTCCGCCAGAAACAGAAACTGTTTCATACCCGAAGTGATGTCCTTATGGTAGGTGGGGCATCCAAAGATAAATCCATCAAAACCAGATAATTCCGTTTCGTTTTTAATGGATGAGGTTTTCATTAACACTGCTTCATGGCCGCCCATGCGAACACCTTCTGCCAGATAGTTTGCCATTTTTTCGGTAACACCAGTCCTGCTGACATACGCAATCAATACTTTTTTCATGTTATCCTC
Source organism: uncultured Desulfobacterium sp. (assembly GCA_963675615.2). GTDB lineage: Bacteria > Desulfobacterota > Desulfobacteria > Desulfobacterales > Desulfobacteraceae > Desulforapulum. The sequence continues at coordinate 721,357 of CAXXTD010000002.1, read as the reverse complement.
TTTGGGTTATTGTGTTGCAGACAATGGAACCTTTGAGCGTTTTCTACCAAAGCAAAATTCGTACCGTTATTTTGTTTCTCAGGTGAATACAAGCAACGGTTCCAAAGACGAACAGAAGCAGAATTAATGGAATCGTCTTTTTTTATAGTTGGTTATGGAAAAAAGTTTGCTGGGTTTTTTTTCGTGGATAAAAGCAGGCAGGCAGCGATGATGGGAGATGTCTCATTCAGGAAGAGGCATAAGTGTCTTGTCTGACACAATCGGTTTGGTTTCTAACTGGGTCGGCCCGAATTTTCCCTGTTCTGGCTTATCGTGTCCGTTCGGTCTAATTTTTGGCGAGGGGTGTGCAAAAACAATGGGGGGTGATATTTTTCACATGAGCGTGGATACCCAGGCCGAGATGATGGAGCGGTTGATGGGAAAGATTCAAAACAACCTGGACGACATCATCATGACCGACCCCTACCTTCTGGACGATGCCGAGGTTGTGATAGTCTCCTATGGGGTGTCTTCACGCACCAGTTATAAGGCCGTGGACATGGCAAGGCAGCAGGCATCAAGACAGGACTCCTGCGGCTGGTCACGGTGTGGCCCTTTCCCGACCATATCATCAAGACCCTTGCCCTTCGCGTTTGGGGATTTGTCACGGTGGAGATCAACATGGGTCAGATCAGCCGGGAGGTGGAACGGTGCGCTGTCTACCGGGTCCCCTCCTATCTTGCCGGCCATCCGGTCGGGGCCGTGGTGGCGCCTGAAAAGGTGGTTCAAATCCTGAAGGAGGCATTCTAACCATGGGAAAACCTGCATTAAAAGAGACCATTACCGAGCCCCATCCCCAGGAAGACCCCGATATATTGTTTTTGTGCAACTGGGGGCCCCACGGGGCGTTCCAGACACTCCAGGAAGAGGGGTACAGCATTCCCGACAAAGTGAAGATGATCCGGATTCCCTGTACCGGCAGGATCCGCAAGGCCCTTTTGTTCAAGGCCTTTGAGATGGGTGCCGACGGGGTGGCCGTGGCAGGCTGCGCTCCCGGCACCTGCCGGTATGGCAGCGGCACCGACAATGCCGTTAAAAACACCGAAGATACTCGGGCGATCATTGATCTGATGGGCCTTGGGCAGGATCGACTGCAGCTGTCCAGCTTTCTGCCCGGTGATGCCGGGGCCCTCAAGGCGTTTTCTCCCCGGACCCTGGTCAGTTCGCTCATTGCCGGGAACCTGGATTCCGAAGGGGTCCGGAACAACATCTGGTCCTGCCTCACCTGTTTCACCTGCTATGAACGCTGCCCGACCGAGGTCAATTTTCCCCTGTTGATCCAGGATCTGGGGGGCGCTGTTCAACCGGCAGATGGAGATTCAGGCCGACATCGAGGCGCACGGCCTTGACCGTGTGGTTGTGGCCTTCTGCTCCCCACGGCTCCATGAAGCCACCTTTCGCACCATGATGAAGCAGGCCGTGATCAACCCCTATCTGCTCGAGATGGCCAACATCCGTGAGCAGTGCGCCTGGGTTCATATGGACACGCCTGGTGCCGCAACCGACAAGGCCCTTGACCTGGTCACCATGGCCGTGAACCGGGCAAGGCTTTTGACCGCCCTTACGGAAGAGACCATTCTCGTTGAAAAGCGGACCCTTGTGATCGGCGGCGGCATCGCCGGTATCCAGACCGCCCTTGACCTTGCCGGCAGCGGGTACAAGGTGACCCTGATTGAACGGAGCGATTCCATCGGCGGCATGATGGCAAGCCTGGACAAGACCTTTCCCACCATGGACTGTTCCATCTGAATCCTCGGTCCTAAGATGACGGATGCCGGTCGGCATCCAAACATTACGCTTCACACCCTGGCAGAGGTTTCATCGGTTGGGGGATATGTGGGAAACTTTGATGTTGAGATACTGAAGCGGCCATGTACGTGGATGAAAATGCCTGCACCTCCTGCGGGGATTGCGCTTTTGCCTGCCCCGTGGTGCTCCCGGACGAGTTCAACAAGGGGCTTGGATAAAGGAAAGCGATCCATATCCCCTTTCCCCAGGCCGTGCCATCGGCCTTTCTGATCAATATGGATGAATGCATAAGCCGGGGCTGTTCAAAGTGCAAGGACGCCTGTGACAAGCAATGCATTGATTTCAACATGTCCGACGAGGTGATCCGGGAACGGGCCGGCACCATTGTTGTGGCAACGGGCCTTGAACCCTATGATCCCCGGGCAAAGGACGTGTACGGTTACACCCGGTCTGAAAATAAAGACACCGGCCATGGTCAACACGGCAGCCTGCGCCGGCTGCGGCACCTGCGGGGTTGAATGCCGGTCAGACGCCATTGTCCTGGACCATTTCACCGACGTCCAGATTGATGCCATGCTCGATACCCGGCCGTCTGAGAAGATTGTCGTGTTTGCCTGCAACTGATGCTCCTATGCCGGGGCCGATTTTGCAGAGGTGTCCCGGCTTCAGTATCCTCCCAATGTCCGACTGATCCGCACCATGTGCTCGGGCCGGGTGGACGATAAATTCATCTGGCGGGCCTTTGAACACGGTGCCCCACGTGGTTCTGGTGAGCGGCTGCCACATCGGGGACTGCCATTACATTGATGCCAATCACTGGACCGTCAAACGGGTGGAGCGGATTCATAAACGAATGGCAAAAAAGAGCATTCGCCCCGAGCGGCTCCAGCTCTCGTGGATCAGTGCGGCCGAGGGGGTGAGGTTTGCAGGGGTGATGAACGATATGGAACAGCTTCGCCGGACCGTCACCGGTGAAGAGATCGAACAAACCCGGGAACTCCTGACAGCGCCCATCCCAGCCTATGTCGCATCAGCAAACGAACACGGGGGGACGCTTGGCCATGCAGGCAAGGGGAAGCTTTCCCCCAAGGGATGTCAAACATGGACAGCATGCCCACCAGCCGGTCGTCATCGTCAATCACCATCACGCCGAAGATCTTTTTGCCTGATGTTTTAAAAAGCTGGATCGCTTCAACAGCAGACTGCTCTGGATGTTTGCTTTACCGGCAGCAGTCAGGTTGTCGGGCTCAGGGGCGATATCCTGGAACAGTCAAAACACGAAAGTGCCGCCACTCAAATTGCTGGCATTGCAGAAGCAGAAACGGTACAGTGATCTTGGGTCATGGAAAACCACCGCTGAAATCTAATGCTTTGCTGAGATAATTTATGAAAATCGATACTTTCATTGCCAAGCCCATCCTCTTGATAGCCGCAGCACTGACCTTATTCTCGCTGCCCGGTCTTCGATTGCCCTATGTTGACAAGCAAGCAGATGCCTACTTTTCCGATGCAATGAGCAAGGCAGGAGTGGCCTATGGGGTTTGCAGAGTTGTCAACGCTTCTGTTTCTGTCATCAAGGAGTCCCAGATTCAGATTGAGCCGGGGGGGCTTGGCGTGGCATTGGCCGTCGGACAGGTCCTTGACCCACTTGATGATATGACGGAACGAGCATCCGACATTCTCATCACGGCTATCGTTTCTCTGGGGATTCAGAAAATAGCATATGAATTGTGTGTTGCATTTTCTCCTGCCCTCATCGGCATGTTGATAATGGCATGGGTTGCGGTTTCATTTTTTAAAGGAGAGCGGGCCGCGGCGCTGCGAACTGTCATGCTGAAATCTATCATCATCATAGCCGTTGCACGCCTATGCCTGCCGACATCTTCAATTGTTAATTCCTATCTGAATGATTATTATTTTTCACCGGAGATCACCCAGGCCAGGGATGAGCTCTCCGCGAGTTCTCCAGAGATGGAACGCCTCAAAGATATGAGCATGCCGGAAGTCGATGGCGTTTTGGGGACCATAAGGAACGGATTTGGCTTTGTCGGAGAAAAGACATCCGATCTCGGTGCAGCACTTCAGGCGATGATTCAAAATATGGGCAGTATGGTATCCAATCTTCTAAAGCTGTCATATTTGTATGCGGCACTGTTTATCATTCAGGTCATTCTATTGCCAATCGGAGCTTTCTGGCTCTTGGTGCGAATCATCAATGCGTTCTGGGGTACAAATATCCCATACTTTCTCAAACATGACGATTTGGGAAAGAAGATGAAAGGTGGAATCGAAAATGAAAAAGCCTGACGCGGAGGTGCTGACTGACGGTTAATTGCAGCAGCAGATCATTGTGTTCGTCCAAGATCAAACTTAATACAAAAATGATTTTGGTGAAAAGAGTCGACCATTAAATTTGCCCATCCCAGCTTATCTCCAATTAAGTTTGATTTTTAAGGTTTTAAATAAAAAGGTTTCGATACCATATGTTGTGGATAGACTGGTTTTGATTCTGATGACGACTTGAATTATTCAATATTGGGTGGGTTATGAATAATGCAAGTAAGTGTGAGAGTTAGGTAGGACAAAAAGAGACTACTGGCATAAGAAGTAAACGCCCATTCGATAAAAAACATGGGCGTTCGATAATACCATGATTGTGGGGTTTAGAATTGCTTCATTTCATCGGAATGATTGCTTTTTATTGTCGATTTGTGTAACGGTAATAGGATACGCAGAAAATAGTTCGATGGGTATCTGGTGATGTATCTTCTGTGAAAGAATTAAACCTTAATGATATCACCGGTACCGTTAAGATTTAAATGTGGTAGAAACAATGTAAGGGGTTTTAATATCGCCGATCTTGGTTAAATTCTTTTTTATATAAAACACAACTGGACATTAAGATGGTATGACATATGACTGAAAAACCCACCTATGAAGAATTGGAAAGACGGGTTCAGGAACTGGAAAAAATTGAATCCAAGTACAAATCTTCCAAGGAAGCATTGCAAAAAAGTGAAAACCAATTCAAGCTACTTTATGAAAAAGCCCCTCTCGGTTATCAATCACTGGATGAAAACGGCGATTTCGTAGTTGTCAACAAAACCTGGCTTAATACTCTTGGATATGCCAAAAAAGAGGTCCTTGGCAAATCCTTTGCTGATTTTCTGCATCCTGAATGGCGCAATCATTTCAAAAATAATTTTCCCCGATTCAAGTCTGTTGGCGAAATTATAGGGGTTGAATTTGAAATGGTCAAGAAGAACGGCGATCTTATTCGGGTTTCTTTTACCGGGAAGATTAGCAGGGATGAAAAAGGGAATTTTCAGCAAACCCACTGTATATTTCATGATGTCACAGAACGAAAAAAAAATGAAGAACTGCTCGAAATATACAAAAATATTGTTTCTTCAACTACGGATGCCATCGCCTATCTTGATGATAATTATCGATACATCATTGTAAATAATGCCTACGAAGATTTCTCCGGGACTCAGCGGGATGATTTTATCGGCATGACCGTGGCTGAATATATGGGTAAAGACATTTTTGAAGAGAAAATCAAGTCGAACTTTGACAGGTGTTTGAATGGAGAAGTTGTTAATTACCAGGAATGGTTTGAATATCCGATAAAAGGAAAAAGATTTGTTGATCTGACTTACTTCCCTTACCGGGACGGGGAAAATCGTATTTCAGGTGTTATCTCCAACACCAGAGACATTACCGAGAAAAAAAAGGTTGAGGACACTTTGACTCGGGAGCGCAAGATGATGGCTCGCACAGAGTCGGTGGCGCATGTGGGCAGTTGGGAATGGGAAGCAGAAGGTGACAAGGTCACCTGGTCAAAAGAACTGTTCCGCATCTTTGGGCTCGAATCGATGGAAAAAGCCCCTTCATTCAAGGAGCACCAAGCTTTCTATGTCCCCGAAGACCGCATACGCCTGGTCAAGGCTGTTGAAGAATGCCTGCAAAATAGTGTCCCCTACGATTTGGAAGTGAGTCTCACACGCACAGACGGGCAGGTGCGCCACTGCATCGTGCGGGGAATTCCAGAATGCGGTTATAATGGAGTGGTCAACCGGTTGTATGGCAGTCTGCATGACATCACCGAGCGCAAGCGTATGGAAAAAACACTGCGGGAAAGTGAAAATCAAATTAGCAGTATTTTCCGGAGTGTACCTGTCGGTATCGGGTCGGTGGTGGACCGGGTGCTGGATAAGGTCAACGACCACCTGTGTGAAATGATGGGATATGATGCATCGGAACTCCTCGGCCAAAGCGCCCGGATGCTGTACCCCAGCGATAAAGAGTTCGAATTTGTGGGGCGGGAAAAATATGCCCAGATAGCGGAACGAGGCACGGGCACTGTGGAAACCCGGTGGCAGAAAAAAGACGGCACAATCATAGATGTCCTTCTCAGCTCAACCCCGGTGAATTTGAAGGACAAATCAAAAGGAGTGACATTCACCACTTTGGATATCACTGAGCGCAAGCGGGTTGAGATGGCACTGAAAGAAAGCGAAGAAAGGTTCAGAACCTTGATGGAGAATATCGATGCTGTCGCTGTTCAGGGCTATGGTCCCGATGGTACTACTCAATACTGGAACAAAGCATCTGAAAGGCTTTATGGATACAGCCAACAGGAGGCTATTGGTCGCAATCTTATTGATTTGATAATTCCATCTGAAATGAAAGGTGCCGTTGTCGAAGAAATGCGTAAAATGGCTGAGTCGGGCCAGCCCATTCCTTCGGGAGAACTCTTGCTGAGGCATAAAGATGGTTCACGAGTACCGGTTATATCCCATCATGCCATTGTTAAGGTGCCCGGACGTGAGCAGGAGCTTTTTTGTCTTGATGTGGATATGACCGAACGTAAGCAGGGCGAGAAAGAGCGCGAGAACCTTCGAAAACAGCTCAACCAGGCCCAGAAGATGGAGTCCGTTGGTCGGCTGGCAGGGGGTGTGGCCCATGATTTTAACAACATGCTTAACGTTATCATCGGGCATGCAGACATGGCCTTGGAGGACATGGATCCCTCCCAACCAATTTATGAAAAATTGGAGGAAATCAGGAAAGCCGGCGAACGTTCAGCAGACCTGACGCGACAACTCCTGGCGTTTGCACGCAAACAGACTATCTCCCCCATAGTGTCCGATCTCAACAAGGTCGTGGTGAATATGACCAGTATGCTGCATCGCCTCATAGGAGAGGATATCGACCTGGCCTGGCGACCGGGCCAGGACCTGTGGCTGGTGAAGGTGGATCCCAGCCAGATCGACCAGATTCTGGCCAACCTCTGTGTCAATTCCCGGGACGCCATCGCGGACGTGGGCAGGGTCACGATAGAAACGGCGAATGCCACCTTCGACGAGTCCTATTGCAGGCATCACACTGGATTCAATCCTGGTGAATACGTACTTCTTGCTGTCAGCGACGACGGCTGCGGCATGGACGCTAAGACTCTGGATAACATCTTTGAACCGTTTTTCACAACTAAAGAATTCGGCAGGGGCACTGGTCTGGGGTTAGCCACGGTATACGGCGTGGTTAAGCAAAACAACGGCTTTATAAACGCAGACAGCGAGCCGGGCCGGGGGACGACAATCAAAATCTATCTTCCGAGATATCAGCCCAAAACGGATACTGATACCGCGGCTGAGAAGATGGAGCGCCTTCCCCCTGAGCCGGGTCACGAGACGATTCTGCTGGTTGAAGACGAAATGGCAATTTTAAAGATGGCGGCGCTAATGCTTGAAAGACTGGGATATCAGGTAATTGCTGCCAGAACGCCGGGCGAAGCAATTCACCTGGCACAAGAGCATGCTGGTAGGATCGACCTTCTTTTAACCGATGTGGTTATGCCTGAAATGAACGGGCGAGACTTGGCCAAAAGTATCCTATCCATTTATCCAAATTTGAAACGACTGTTCATGTCTGGGTACACTGCCAACGTCATTGCCCACCATGGGATTCTGGACGAAAAGGTGAACTTCATTCAAAAACCCTTTTCGAGAGAACAGCTTGGTGCAAAAGTGCGAGAGGTGCTGGATGGGATTGAATTTCAAAGTCGTGATTGATAATCCATATTAAAGCTATCAAATTGGTCAAATTGGCCCTTTCTGTCATGTTTTGATATTTTTGAATCAGAAAATTTGGATAGTCAGCAAATTTTTCGACCTGTGCGGACGATTATAGGCCGTCCCGTCCAGACTTGATGTCGAATAAAGCAGAAATGACTGGGCATCATGATTAATTTATGTCATGTTTTGGTAGATCAATATCTCAAACCCCGAGAAGGAGGCTACCAAATGAGCAAATACAAAATCAATGTAACTGTGAACCTTGTCGAGTCTGATGTGGAAACTGATGAGAATCCTATTGAACTGGAAGACGGGAGCTATCAGTTCACAATAAATGGGCATTCCGGTGAAAGTATAGATGACTGTGAAAAGGCTGTTCTTAAAACTGCTTTTCCCGCAATAAGAAAGGCACTATCTATGCACTTGGAGGCAGTGTCAAAAAAAACTCCAAATTCAAACAAAAAGTGAGCAAATTGAGATAAACAAATGTCCATATCTGGTGGACGGTGCGGTGGGGCGGTTTAAATTCGAAACCCATTGTGCTTTTGACAGCAATGGTGTTCTGTTTGACAGCAGCCAGTCTGTATTTGCCCCATTAACAACAAATCAATTTTATTTGACCTCGGGGTTTAAGGAACTGGCCATGATTATGGGAAATACGGAAGAATCATTCCGGAAAACATCGAAGTTGATCAACCATATTCGTTACCAAAAAAATGGTACGCCATCTCGCACGCTTCATGACCAGACCCAGAAAGAAGGGGCTGAATTGTTCAATCATTTAAGGCAAAAAGCGGAAAATTTGAACCGCGGCAACTTTAACACAGATGGTGATTGTATCAACCCAGAGCTTTCCCGGGGCGGCGATGCGCTACCGATCTCCACGGAAAAGATCCAGGAGGCCCTTTTTGAATCATCTTTTGTCTATAATTCTTCCGATTCTCTAAGTAATCCAGTAATCTTTGAAGAACCGAGCCAGGCAGTAAATATAAGCATTGATGACGTAACACCCAAAAGACAAAAGAACGATCGAGAAAGTCCCAAAGTCACCGAACATAAAAGAAAATACGTGCATGACACCGTTACGCATATTGAGTGCAGAGGGAAGAAATACGTATTAACCGGTGATTGCACCAAAACCTGCTTATGGCTGCTCAATGCTTTTCTCTTGAATAATTCTTTATTTGGTAAACGCCTGCAGATCTTCACCGACGGTCATAGAGCGTTAAATGCCGCTATTTTAAAGCACTTTGAATGGTACGGAAATATGCAGATAGTTCTCGACTGGTTTCATCTGTGCAAGAAATTCAAGGAACTACTAAGTATGGCCATGAAGGGGAGAACCCTACGTAATGAGGCGATTGATGGGATTATGCCCTTGTTATGGCATGGACTTACGAATGAGGCCATATCATATCTTGAAAACATTCCTTCATGTAAAATCAAGACCCCCGAATATATCCAGAAACTGATCGAATATTTGAACCGCAATCAACCTTACATCCCCAATTATGATGTGCGTAAAAGGCTAAAACTTCGAAATTCAAGTAATGTAGGAGAAAAGATGAATGACCTGGTCGTCTCAAATCGACAGAAAAAGAACGGAATGAGCTGGGTTAAAGAAGGATCTCTCAATTTGGCAACACTAACGGCATTGAAAATTAACGAGGAATATGAGAGTTGGTTTCGAGATAAAGAAGTCAATTTTAAACTAGCTGCTTAATAGTTTAAGAGATTATCGTCCGCACAGGTCGAAATTTTTTAGGAGATGCCGACTCCACAATTTGTCTATTATTGGTGACCTCGATCTGATTTGAAAAATGTAAGGACTGGGCGATGTAGTGTTGGGGGGGGGGGCGGAGTTGCCCATTATTATCCTTTACGTAAGTATTCAAGAGCCTATTTTCTTGAGGATATCAAAACTATACGTCAATAAAATTTTGATGGAAGAGACTATTGATCAATGCAAGTAAGTGTGAGAGTTAGGTAGGACAAAAAGAGACTACTGGCATAAGAAGTAAACGCCCATTCGATAAAAAACATGGACGTTCGATAATACCATGAATGTTGGGTTTTTGTTCCCTACATTTCGTTGAAATAATTGCTTTTTGAGTCGTTTTGTGAGACGTAATAGCAATCCATAGAAAAAAGAAGCGTTCTGACGGAATCTGACGATGGATAATTAAAAAAAACGATCTATGTAAACAAGGGAAATATGTTGAAAAAATTTAAATTGTTTATTTCACTTTTGATGTTTTTTTTGGTTGTAACGATTTCAGAGCCGGCAGCCGCAGAGGAATTGACGCTTCAATTGAGATGGCATCATGGATTTCAGTTTGCTGGTTATTATATGGCAAATGAAAAAGGCTTTTACCAGACTGAGAGCCTAAATGTTGCTTTTTTAGAAGGTGGTGTCGGCATAAATCATTTCGATCAGGTTTCTCAGGGTAAAGCCGAGTTCGGTGTTGCAGGAAGTGAATTGGTAATAGAATATCTAAAAGGCAGACCATTTAAATCTATTGCGGCAATTTTTCAGCATTCTCCTTATGCTTTAATGGTTCGACACTCGTCAGGATATACAAACCCTCAACAGTTGATGGGGAAAAGAATTTACATGGCTTTGGCACCCCGTACAGCGGAAATTCAAGCCATGTTTATTAATGAAGGGGTTCCGATTGATAAGATCGTTCCAGTTAACCCATTGAAGGTAAAGCAAAATTTTACTGATCAAAGTATTGATGCTTTCAGCGTGTATATCACAAATGGACCTTTTAAAGCGCAAAAAAAAGGTATCCATACTCGATTGATAAAGCCCATAAACTACGGAATTGATTTTTATGGGGATTGTCTGTTTGTAAAAACTGATTTTATCGAGAAGAATCCAGAGACAGTTGAAAAATTCAAAAAGGCCTCTTTGCAAGGATGGTCATATGCCTTTGCCCATCCGGAAGAAACGATAGATATTATACTAAAAAAATATAACACTGATAATCGTTCCAGGGAGCACCTCATTTTCGAATATGAAATAATGAGGGAACTGATCTTGCCAGACTATATCCCCATTGGACAGCAAAATCCTCATCGATGGGAAAGGATCGCTGAAACGTATGTAAAACTTGGAATGGCCCCTGAAGGAAAGACCGTTGAATCGCTTGTTTTCGATCCTAAAGCAGAACAATTGAAAAAAGTAGAGAGGCGTCAGATGATAATCTTTGGAATTGTCATTCTATCTCTTTTTTCAATAGCTGTTTTATATTTATGGAACATGCTTCTCAAACGTCAAGTTTCTAAAAAAACTGAACACCTTAAAAATGAAATAAACGATCACCAAGTCACACAAAACAAACTAAAATTTGCGTTAGATAAATACAAAACACTTTTCGCTTCTTTTCCACACGGCATTACGGTTTCTGACAAGAGCGGCAATATAATTGAAACCAATCCGGTTGCTGAAAACCTTCTGGGTATCAGCAAAGAGGAGCACGAACAGAGGACAATTGATGGAGAGAATTGGAAGATTATTCGAACCGATGGTACTGATATGCCGCCTGATGAATGGGCCAGTGTCAAGGCATTAAAAGAAAATCGAACTATTTCAAACTGCGAAATGGGTATATACCGATCGAAAAATGATGTAACCTGGCTGAGTGTCACAGCAGCTCCCCTGCCGATTGAAAAACATGGAGTGGTGGTGACATACAGTGATATAAGTGAAAAGCATGAGGCGTTAGAGAAGATCAAGAAGCTTGTTCATGACCAAACAGTCATCTTAAATAATGTTCCTTCACTTATCTATTTCAAAGACACCGAAAACAACATTATTCGGATTAGTGAAAGCGTCGCAAATATTACCGGACTTCCAAAGAATGAAATTGAGGGTCGACATTCTTCGGAGATCTATCCGGAAATGGCGGAACATTATTGGAAAGATGATTTAGAGGTGATTGCCTCAAAACAACCCAAATTAGGCATTGTTGAGCCTCTTAAAGTTAATAATGATGTGACACGTTGGCTATTGACTGACAAGATTCCGGTATTTGGAAGTGACGGTGAAGTAAATGGCGTGATTGTCATGGCCAATGATATTACCGAAAGAATTCATATTGAGGATCAGCTCAAAGAAAGCAAAAATCGGTATGAATCTATTTATCAGAATGCTCAAGTAGGCTTAAGTCGCACCCGTATCAGTGATGGAAAAGTATTGGAGTGTAATCAAAAAATGGCAGACATTTTTGGTTATAACAGTACAGATGAATTTGTTACGAAAGGTATTTTTGCTGACCGGTATGTTGATAAAAGAGTGAGAGAACAGGTCTTATATGAATTACACAAAACCGGCTTTATACAGAATAAGGAGGCCAGGTTCTACAGAAAAGACAGCAAGATCATTTGGGCAAGATTTGATAGTCGCATTTTTTCAGATTACGGATACATCGAAGATGTTGTAATTGATATAACTCAACAGAAGGAATCTGAAGAAAAGCTATTGAGACAGCAGAAAGCGATTTCATTGAACAATAAAATTGCCAATGTGTTTCTAACTTCCTTAGGAGATGAAGTTTTCGCCGACACTTTGGATGTTATTCGGGGAACGCTTGAAAGTCCGTTTGGGTACTTTGGGTATATCGATGATAACGGGAATCTGAATTGTCCATCAATGACCAGAAACATATGGGACAAATGTGATGTGCCGGACAAGAGTATTGTTTTTCTGAGGGATGTTTGGGGCGGTGTTTGGGGAGAATCTTTAAAAGAGGCCAAAACCGTCATATCCAATAGTGGACTTAAATTACCTGAAGGCCATATTCAGATTAAATCAGCGATGGCAGTCCCGATTATTCATCATGATGAACTCATTGGTCAGTTTGTTGTTGCCGATAAAGAAGGGGGATATAATCAGTATGAAAAATTCCTGCTGGAAAGTGCGGCATCACAAACAGCACCCATTTTGAACAATCTGTTGGAAAAAGAAGCTCAGGAAAAAGCTATGATCACAAATAACGGTTGGATGCAATAATATCAGTCGGTTACCATCGCAATAATGCAATACTTTATCATGCGGGGAGCTGACGGACGTGTTTTTTTACTTTTACTCATACATTACTACTTTCTCTTAAGTGTTTGAATCTAAAGAGCATACCAAATTCTTTACTTGTATGTCATTATTTCATTTCTTGCCATGCCTGTTTTATTTTGATAAAGTATTGCACAATAATGGTTGTTTCGGAGTTTATTGCAATACTTTATCAAGAGGTGCTCATGTCCACAGAAATGAATACCACCCAGAAACTTACTTCCGCCTTTAATCGGCAGAAGTGCTGGATGATTACGCCACTTGCCGAACAGATAAATTATTCAATTCCATCTGTTCGTCGCTTCCTGGCTAAAATCGGTTATTACAGCAGTTTTACACATAATGGGCGATGGTACACCCTTGCTTCGATTCCCCGCTTTAAACAGGATGGATTATGGTTCCATCAAAAAATTGGATTTTCACGTGAAGGTTCTCTGACCCGTACCCTTATCCGACTGACAGAAAAAAGCCCGATGGGGTTGACTGCTGAACAAATCGGAGAAAGACTTCAATGTCGCTGTCATGCCGTTTTAGTCAAATTATATCGAGAAGGTCGGTTGCAGCGAGAAAAACAAGGCAGGTCGTACATTTACCTGGCAGGGGATGAACAAATTGCTTCAATCCAACGCCTGGCTTTACCAAAAGTACACACGCCCCAGTTGCCGGCAGAGATGGCGGTGTTGGTGCTTGCAGAGTTCATCCGAACCCCGGAAGCTGAAGTTCAGCAGTTGGCCAGAACGATATCCCGGCGTACGGGCGTGCTTATCAAGCACGAACAGGTTCAGATGCTTTTCGAACAGCATGGTTTGAAAAAAAAAGCCTGAATTGCGGAGCAAGAGCCTTGATTGCACTGGGTCAATGGCTCACACAACTCAAGCAGGAGACGTTGCCGGGCATTTTATTCCCCGAACCTCCGGTTATCCGGTTCAGGCCTGATCATAAAATATGCCAGTGTGGAACATCACTTGTTGTTCTGAAGACACGGTGCAAAAAAGTCATGGGCATGACAGGATCATTTGTGGCCCACGAAACCCTGTTAAACTGCCCGAACTGCAATAGCGTCTTTACCTCCCAAGCCCTGCGTCGATTGGTTGCAAGGCATTGTAATGTGGCCTGGGATGTTGTTGTCTTTGTGGGACAAAGCCTGTTTCAACACCATCGAACCACAGAGCAGGTACGTCGGGATTTAGAAACCCGTCACGTACCCCTGTCATCTTCGGAAATAGAATATCTGGGACGTAAATTTATCACCTATCTGGCCCTTGGGCACCGCCAGGCTACTCCGCATATAGAGCAGGCAATGCAGCAGAACGGGGGGTATATCCTGCATCTGGATGCGACCCATGAAGCGGATGCCCCGGCATTGATGACCGGCATGGACGGCTTGAGCCGGTTTGTTCTGGGCAATATAAAAATTCCCAGCGAACATGCCGACAGTATTGCCCCATTCCTGCAACAATTGAAATGTGACTATGGGGTTCCGATTGCCTGCGTCCATGACATGGGAACCGGTATCCTCAAAGCGGTTGCCCAGGTTTTCCCTGATACCCGAGATTTTATCTGCCATTTTCACTTTCTGCGGGACGTGGGGAAAGACTTACTCAATCCTTCCTATGGGCAACTACGTAAAGCCCTGAGAGTCCACGCCGCGACTACAAATTTGAACGCCTTGATCAGACAGGCACGCCAATATATTGAGCAACAAAGCGCTGACACCGCATGGGTGGCCCTAGCCATCAAAGACGGGAAGGATCTCGGAAAGATTCAACAGGTTTCTTTGATCTCGGCATATTCGCTGGCTCTGTGGTGTTTGCAGGGTAAAAAAAGTGGCAACGGCTTTGGTTTTCCGTTCGATCGTCCGCTGCTGGAGTTTGCCAAGCGACTGCAGGTTATAAACGATTGTCTTCCGGAACTTCAACAATGGCTACCCGGTAACGACCGGATTGGCACCCGTCTTTTTTCCAAGCTTGCAAAAAATATCTCAGACGTTGTACAAGATCCGGCATTTGTTGAATCCACCCAGGATTTGCAATGGCGCTGCGAGATCTTTGACGATCTTCGGGAAAAGATGTGCATCGCAGGACCAGACAACAAAAAGGGATTGAATGACGATGGTACGGATCAATCCATGGCAAGAATTCAACAAGGCGTACAACAGTTTCGGTCCCGACTTCAAACGGATCAAACCTTGGCTGGCGATGCCCTCTGCTGCAAAGTTGCAAAACAAATCGACAAATATAGCAACAAGCTATTTGCCGACCCTATAGAGGTAAATACACCATCGGGCAGCATGACCATTCATCCTCAGCGTACCAATAATATGCTTGAGCAATTTTTCCGCAACCTACGCCGTGGCCATCGCCGTAAAAGCGGAAACAACTCCATGCGCCGAGTTCTTCAGGCGATGCTTGCAGATACACCTTTGGTCAAGAATCTCGATAATCCCAGGTACATGGAAATTTTACTCAATGGCAAAAAACGCCTCGAGGAATTGTTTGCAGATCTTGAAAATAATTCTTGTCTTGATGGATTCAAGCCAGTACCGGATGCCGATAGAATATTGCCCGGATTTAGAAACTTGACTAAAATGCAGGCCCTTCCAAGCTTGATCTCTCGGTTGATTACCGACAGTCACGCTATGGCGAAAACGAAAGAGAAACAAGGGTCATAAGCAAATTTTACGCCAACCGTTATTTGTGGCAATAGGGAAAAAGCGTATAAAAAAATGCAGGGAAGGGTTGAACAGGCACAAAAAATGGAATCAATCGGGAATTTAGCTGGAGGAATTGCTCACGATTTTAATAACATTTTATTTCCAATTATTGGCATGTCAGAGTTGATTTTGGAGGATCTTGAACCTGATAGTTTGGTATATGAAAATGCTAAGGAGATTTACAAGGCTGGCAATAGAGCAAAAGAACTGGTATCACAGATTCTTTCATTCAGTCGCCAGACCGATCACGAGATAATGCCGGTTAAACTTCAAAAAATTATAATAGAGGTATTAAAACTCTGCCGTTCATCTATCCCTACAAATATTGAAATTGAACAGGACATTCAGCAAGACTGCAGATCAATTCTGGCCAATGCCACCCAGCTCCATCAAATTGGTATGAACTTGATCACCAATGCATATCATGCTGTTCAGAAAACGAATGGTAAGATAACAGTTCAGCTCAAAGAGTTCATTCTTGAAAAAAATGAATCATATTCTCTCGAAGTCAGTCCTGGAGAATATGCTTTATTGTCAGTTGTTGATGACGGCGAAGGTATGTCTGAAGATATTAAGGAAAGAATATTTGAACCTTACTTCACGACTAAAGAACAAGGCAAGGGAACCGGTTTGGGATTGGCGGTTGTTTACGGAATTGTCAAAGAGTTTGGTGGTGCTATACAAGTTTTTAGCACCATCGGGACAGGTACAACATTCAATATCTATCTACCTTTGATGAAAAAAAACGACAATTCGAAATTTCTAAAAGTAGGCGTCAATATTGAGACCGGTCATGAGCACATACTTCTGGTAGATGATGAGCCCTCTATAGCGAGACTTGTGCAACAGACACTTGAAAGGCTGGGTTATACGGTGACGGCTCGGTTAAGCAGTATTGATGCTTTAGAAGTATATAAAAAGAATCCGAATAAATTTGATATGGTTCTTTCTGACATGTCTATGCCCGGTATGACAGGAGACCAACTGGCTTATGAAATAAAAAAGATCAAACCGAATATGCCGGTTGTCATCTGTACTGGTTTCAGCGAACGAATCAATAAAGAAAAAGCCCAAGAGATAGGGGTGAATGGATTCCTTATGAAACCAATAATGAAATCTGATATGGCACAGATGATTAGAAATATATTGGATGAAGCTAAAAACTCCTAATAATTCTGAGTAATTACTAAGAGTGGACTATGTCTATTATTGGTGACCTCGATCTGATTTGAAAAATGTAAGGACTGGGCGATGTAGTGTTGGGGGGGGGCGGAGTTGCCCATTATTATCCTATTCTTGACTTTGTCGGAGCCTAAATTGTCAAGATTGTCTTTGGCAAGCTGACACTATATATTGTGGTGGTCAAAAACTTCGTCTTATTTCAAACTTTATATATTATCTCGTGTTCGACAGCGGTAGATACACAAAGTTTCAAAACCCTTGCCAGTCAAGGGGTACAGCTGTCCACTCATAATGGCGTAGTGCCTACAAAATCAGGGGGTATCTCAGATGGATTTTATCTTTTTGGGAGGAGTTATTTTTAGTTCTTTAAGTATCTTACGCTGAACAACGGTCAATTCTGTGTACTGTAGTACATGGCCATCTTTATGCAAAAATTTTCCTAAATGAAGGCGTTCCATCTCAGTGCGGACCCTGGGCCAGGTCATTCCGGTTTCCAGCTCCGCAATCCGGATCAGAAGCAGGGCGAGCCAGCAGAGCATGACATGGGACCGGATGCGATCATCCTTGGTGTGATACACCGGCCTGAGCGACAGGGTTGACTTTAGCGTGCGGAAGGCCCGCTCAACTGCCATGAGCTGTTTATAGCCAAGGGCCACATCTTCTGCCGACAGGCTTTTATCACTGGTACTCAATAAATATTTGCCATCCAGCTTCGCTTCACGCTTTACCTTACTCCTGTCCACCTTCAACTTGCCGGACTTAAGCTCCTTGAGGTATCTTCCCATGGATCTATGGGCCATAAGGGCATATTTTGTTTTAAGCTGTGCTTTTTCGGACTGTTTTTCCAGGGCGGTTAGTTCTTTTTCAATCCGTTCCAGAGTTCTGTTACGAACATGTTTATCATGTTCGGCCTGTTCCGGGTTATAGGCAATAATAAATCGGCGGCGGCCACTGCCTTCACCCACGAAAACCTCCTTGATATGGAGATTCTCTTTGATGACCTTAAAACGTCCGCCCCGATTCAGGGCCTCTTCATTTATATTTGTGCCTCTGAGCTTTTCACCGAGGATGTACTGACCTCCGGCTCTTTGCAGATTGCGTCGGTTATCTTCACTCGTCATGCCGCGGTCCATAGCCCAAACCACGTTCCCAAGCTTCCAGTCATTCAGGTCTTTTTGAACCTGATCAACGCACTTGGCATCGTTTTGGTTGCCGGGCAGGACCCAACATCGAACCGGGATACCCTCCCTTGTAACAGCCAAGCCAATGGTGACTTGGGGCAAATCGTTTCTCTTATGCTTGGACTTACCAAATGCCAGCAACTCTGAATCACCTGGGTCGTCCATTTCAAAATAGGTGTTGGTGGTATCAAAAAATATCAAATCCACTGTAAGGTTTAACAGCTGGGCCGTTGCCCAGAAAACCTTCTCCTGAATTTCAACTTCATGCTTGAGCAAAAAATCCATGCCCCGGTAAAAATGCTGAACCTGGATGGGCTGCTCAATATCCAGGTGCACATCCTTGGACGCCCATTCCTCAACCGCAAGTTTTGAACATGGTGCCAGAGCCCGGTTGGCGACCATGGCAAACAGGGCATCTGCAATGGGGGCTTTGAACCCCCTATCTGTCAATGTCTGGGCAAGGCAGGTATCAATGCCGAGACGTTTCCACAGCCCTTTAAGGAGGAGAGCCCCACCGGCCGGTTGGCTCGATATGAACTTCAATCTTGTGTCCTGGTTTTCCAGCGCCTGCATATCTTCAGGGCTTATGAAGCGGCTTAGACTGCTGACCAGGCGCTTGAGAGCGGCGACATCAAGCTGGTCCCGCCGCCCGAACGAGTAGACGACCTCGGCCCGGGAATAGCCTTTTTCAGGGTGACGGGTGTTGTGGGCCAACTGAATATACTCAACCTCGGACCCATCCTTGTTCTTGCGTTTTATGGTGCGTACATACATGCCCATATAAAAAGCATGTATTTCCACATTAGTCAAGGAAAAAGCCACTATAGCGTGTGCCTACATGGTTTGGCGACAAAACTGATGTTTTTTCCCGAATTTACTGGCTCTCAGAGCCAAAAATAGAAAAAATGTACCTACAACTGTCGAACACGAGATTATAAAATCGCCTATACCCTGTGGCCAAGCAGAGACCAATTTCAGAATTTCTGATCTGAACCCAATAAAAGCCCGGTTTCAAAGAGTTTCTCTTGGGTTCCTGGTGGGATTTGAGTAGGTTGACGGGCGTCTAAAATGAGACTTCATGCTTTTGACCCGCACCCCATACAGTTTGAAATATCAAATCAAAGAAGGGACATCCGGAGGTGGGAGGTAAAAAAGGTTCGATACTCGTCCTCCCGGTGGCTGACGTAGAGGATGGTGCTCAGTCGTTCCCGGGCCACCTGTTCCAGAAAATCAAGTACGGCTAGGCGGTTGGGTTCGTCCAGCCCCTGGGTGGCTTCGTCCAGAATGAGCAACCTGGGGATTTTGATCAGGGCCCGGGCAATGAGGGCCAGGCGCTGGTCGGCGTGGGAAAGCTGGCGGAAAGGGGTGTGGGCCTCGTGGGCAAGACCTGTGCGCTCCAGCCATTCCATGGCTTTTTTTTCATCCTCGGGGGTGTATCGTCTGTAAAGACCGATGGAATCAAACAGACCGGAAATAATACAGTGCAGGGTGTTGCCCGGCACGTGGTAATTTCTGTGCAGCTCCGGGCTGACAATCCCCATGTGCTGCTTGAGTTCCCAGATGGATTCCCCGCTTCCCCGCTGGATGCCGAAGATGCGCAGGTCGTTTTGGTAGCAGGCCGGGTGATCGCCCATGATCATCTGGAGCAGGGTGGATTTCCCACATCCGTTGGGCCCTGTGACCAGGGTGTGCCCATGGGTGCGTATACAAAGGTCCAGGTCGGAAAAAACGGACTTGCCGTCATAACCGGCAGACCCCTTTTGAAGCCGGACCAGTTCCATTGCCGGGTCGTCACCGCCACGGTTCCTGCCCGATGATTTTCCATTCTGAACCAGGTCTGCTATGGAGGCCTTGAAATCCGGGGCGCCTGCTCGGAGAATCGTTTCAACCTGAGCCATAATTTCTGTCCGGGGACCGGCATGGGTCATTCGGCCCCTGGCAATGCCCCCCACATGGGTGCACCATTCCGGGATATCTCCCCGGTTGTGGACCGTAATAAAAAGCTGGATTCCCCATTGGTGACAAATGGCCAGGGCCTTGTCAAGTTCGTTACAGCTTGCCCGGTCCAGCCCTTCATAGGGGGCCTGAACCACCAGGCTTTCAATTCCCCGGGTGATCTGGGCGAGGAGCATGAGTTTTCTTGACTGGCCGGTACTCAGCTGGCGGTATCCCTTGTCCATGGAATCGGCCATGGCAAATGCCCTGATCAGATCGCCATGGTCTTCCGGGTTGTTCAGAAAAGCGGCGGCCCGGGTACCGGGGTCGATCCTGTCCAGGTAATCGGTGTCGTCTTTTTTCAACTCTTCCTCGAACAACGCCTGCTGGCGTTTGAACGAGACAACTCCCGGATTTTCCGGCAGCTCCAGCACGTCGGCCTTTACATCCGAAAGCTCTCCTGCGAGCAGCTTGAAAAAAGTATTGATCCCGGACCGGTTGGTTCCCACCAGACACCAGGATTCCCCGGGTCCGGCCTCAAACCGGTCAATAAAAAGGTCGTGGGCGCTGGCATTTGTAATTTTCATGGTGGGTATTTGAGTCGTTTTCTAAGGGTCTGGCAGGGGACAATACCTGCCGGGAAACGAATCGCCGCAGGCCAACTTTTGGCCTGCGGCGATTCCAGGCGATTCCTGTGAATTTACAGGATCGGCTTCATGGCGCTCATATAATATCTTAACTCTTTGCCCACCTCTTCCACGGAGGTTTCGCGGATGGCCTCATTGACCTGGATCAGGCGGATGTTGTCCACGCTGTTGTCGGCCGGGTCAAGGCCCTTGCCAATGGCTCGTGTATCAATGGTTCGCATAAAGTCCGCAAGCATTGGCACGGCTTTATGGGCAAAGAGATAGCAGCCGTACTCGGCGGTATCGGAAATAACCACGTTCATTTCATAGAGTTTTTTCCGGGCAATGAGGTTGGCGATCAGCGGCACCTCGTGGAGGGACTCATAGTAGGCCGATTCTTCGATGATGCCGGCGGATACCATGGTGTCATAGGCCAGTTCAACACCGGCCTTGACCATGGCGATCATGAGAATGCCCTTGTCGAAATACGCCTGCTCCGGGATGTCGGCGTCGGTGCAGGTGGATTTTTCAAAGGCGGTTTCAGCCGTCTCTGCCCGCCATTTAAGCAGGTTGACATCGTCATTGGCCCAGTCTTCCATCATGGTCCTGGAAAACTCGCCGCCCATGATGTCGTCCATGTGCTTGTTGAACAGGGGCGCCAGGATATCCTTGAGCTGTTCACTCAGGTCAAAGGCCATTATTTTGGCCGGGTTGGAGAGGCGGTCCATCATGTTGGTGATGCCGCCATGTTTCAGGGCTTCGGTGATGGTTTCCCAGCCGTACTGGATCAGCTTGGAGGCATAGCCCGCCTCTATTCCCTGTTCGATCATCTTGTCGTAACAGAGGATCGATCCCATCTGGAGAACACCGCAGAGGATGGTCTGCTCGCCCATGAGATCGGATTTAACCTCTGCCACAAACGAGGAGGCCAGAACGCCGGCCCGGTGCCCGCCGGTGCCTGCAGCATAGGCCTTGGCCAGTTCAAACCCTTCTCCCCGGGGATCGTTTTCCCGGTGCACGGCAATGAGGGTGGGTACACCAAACCCCCGTTTGTATTCTTCCCTGACTTCGGTGCCAGGGGATTTGGGGGCCACCATGATCACGGTCAGGTCTTTGCGGATCTGCATGCCTTCTTCGACGATGTTAAATCCATGGGAATAGGAGAGACAGGCGTCTTTTTTCATCAACGGCATGACCGACTCGATCACGTTGGTGTGCTGTTTGTCAGGGGTGAGGTTGATGACCAGATCGGCACCGGGCAGCATGGTTTCATAGGTGCCCACGCTGAATCCGTTTTCCGTGGCATTTTTCCAGGACTGCCTTTTTTCACTGATGGCAGATTTCCGAAGGGCGTAGGAGACATCCAGGCCACTGTCCCTCAGGTTGAGACCCTGGTGAAGTCCCTGGGCGCCGCATCCGACGATGACAATTTTTTTCCCCTTCAGAGCTTCCACGCCATTGAACTCGGAAGCGTCCATGAACCGGCACTGGGATAATTCTTCAAGCTGCAGTCGCAAAGGCAATCCGTTAAAGTAATTTTCACCCATTTTTCTGCTCCTTATTTATATGGTTTCTTCTATTAAGTTGATTCTTAAACTCTTGTGCATCTTAAATGGCCTATTTTATACGTTGCGTCAAATGAATTGTTTGCAACGTTGTGTTGTGAATAGTGAAACGACATGGTATACACTGGGGAAACATTAACCTTGATCAGCAGAGACTTTCCATGGATATCCGGACCCTAGAAATTTTCAGGCATCTTTCGGGCTCCCTTCATTTTGCCCGGACAAGCATGGCCTGCAACGTTACTCCTTCGGCCTTGACCCGGATGATCCAGCGCCTGGAGGCCGAGGTGGGGCAGCCCCTTTTTATCCGGGACAACCGGTCCGTGGAACTGACCTTTGCCGGCCAGGCCTTTAAGAAATATGCCGAGGATGTGATCCAGCGCTGGGACCGCCTGCAGATGGAATTGTCCGAGGATAACGTCCTCCGTGGTGAAATCTCCCTGTATTGCTCGGTCACGGCGGCCTACAGCATCCTGCCCGATATCATCGCCCGTTACCGGGTGATTCAT
Organism: uncultured Desulfobacterium sp.; assembly: GCA_963675615.2. Lineage (GTDB taxonomy): Bacteria > Desulfobacterota > Desulfobacteria > Desulfobacterales > Desulfobacteraceae > Desulforapulum. The sequence continues at coordinate 698,704 of CAXXTD010000002.1, read as the reverse complement.
CCCAAGGTTCAGATCAAGCTTGAAACCGGTGATCCTGCCAAATCCATCCCCCTGCTTGTCAACCGGGACGTGGATGTGGTCATTGCGGCCCTGCCCGAGAAGATGCACCATAGCCTGGTCTTTTTGAAAATGATCACAAGCCCCCTGGTGTTCATCGCCCCCAAGCGTTTCCCCGGTATTGTTCAATACCGGGAGGGCAGGATCGACTGGGAAAAGACCCCCATGATCCTTCCCGATGTCGGTTTGAGCCGGGAACGCATGGATCTGTGGTTTGCCAGGCATCAGCAGGTGCCCCACATCTATTCCCGGGTGGCCGGCCATGAGGGCATCATCGCCCTGGTCAATCTGGGTTGCGGCATCGGGCTTGTGCCTGAACTGGTCCTGGAAAAAAGCCCGCCCATGGAAGATATCATGATCTTGAATGATCTGCCGGAACTGCCGCCCTATGAGATCGGACTCTGCACCATTGAAAAAAATCTATCCCGGCCTATCATCCGGGCCCTCTGGGATCTGGCGGCCGGGACAACAGGATAGGATGTTTGCGGTTGAAGCGGGTCATGGGGCCGGGATAAGTGCCATCAAATATTTCCACCCCTGTAATCGGGTCCGTTTTTCAACCACGTGGCCAGAACCATGCCCAGCATGGCCAGGCATTCCATATCCAGATAGGCATCGGCGTGCTTCTCGAACAGGATCGAACACTCTGCCGGAAACTCGTCATCCTGGTCGATGAACACCATCAGCAGATTCACCTTGGGAAGTACCGGAAACCTGACGGCCAGGTCGCAGTTGAACGGTGCCTCTCCCGGCTGGCCTCCCAGGACCATGCATGCGCGTTTAAGATCGTCCAGTCTGCCGGTAAAGGCCTTGCTGATGGGACGTTCTGCCGTATTTCTGAAACCGCCGGCATAGGGGGCTGCATCGGGATAACTGTGGTACTTGACCCACTCACCGGTAGCAGGCGGCTCCTGGCCGGGGCATAAAAGCAAATATTGACATAGAATGACACTGACCGCGTGAATCGGTCGTTTCCCCTGCTCGTCCATGACGCCCCTGGCAGAGACGCGGTGCTGGATACCGTAAAAAGGGACGATCGCCTCATCTCTTTCAACGTCGATGCCCAGGCGGCTGGCTATGGGTTTCAGGTCGATGGTGGATACATCGGCAAGGTATTGCTGGTAAATTTCATCGAAAACCGGTGCTTGTTTCATAATATGTCCTTGTTTGCCTTTTTACTCAACTTTCGGTATTAAACATGAATGCAGCAGATGCTGCAGACGGGCTCAGGGAAGTCTCATATTATTTGATTTTCTGATAAAAAGTGCAACAAAAAAGCCTGCCCCCGTCCACCAGGACTTAAGTCTGAAAGTTGAGTTTTCAATTGATACAGGAATCCAATATGAAATTTGATATTCCCTATATCCCGGACAGGGACTACGCCGATTTTATAAATTGCCACAGGGACCGGATCGACTCGGTTTACTTTGGACTCCACCAGGGGCCTGTGCTCGATTCAAGGCTCCGGTTTAACCAGGTTGACACAAAAAGGCTTGCCGAACAGCTCAATGGGCTGTTGGTTCCCCACCGCTACTGCCTGTTGAATTCACGGTTCATGGCACCGGATCTCTACTTTGACCCTCAGTTTTTAACCGGGCTCATGGAAAATCTTGAGATACTCATGGAGCGCTCCAGCCTTGATGGAATCATCTTTTGCGATGGCTATTTTCTCAATGCCCTCTCAAGCCACGGCGGAGGCGCCCTTGGGGCACTTGAGGCAGTTCCCGGCATCAACTGCATGATCGACTCCATGGACAAGGCCCGGGCCTTTCTGGAACTCGTTGACCAGACCGCGTTCAAACGTCCGTCAAAACTTGTCCTGGACAGGTCGTTGAACCGGAACCCCAAAGCCCTTGAAACCATTGTGGCCCAACTCAAAAAGGCGTATCCTGGTATGAGGCTTGAACTGCTTGCCAACGAGGGATGCCTCTACCATTGTCCGTTCAAGCCGGCCCACGACGCTCAGATTTCGTTGACAAACACCGGACTGGTCCGGGAACGGGGGTGCGAAATCAACCGGGAGAGGGGATGCATGAAGGTGCTGTTCAACGATCCGGTGCGCCTGTTCAAGTCACCGTTCATACGGCCGGAGGATATTGACGACTATTCCCACCTGGTTGATACCATAAAAATTTCGGGCAGGACCCTTGGCAGAGATTTTCTTCAAAACACCCTCACAGCCTACATCCAGGGATCCCATGGGGGAAACCTTCTGGATCTTCTGGACGCCATGCGGTGGATGGCCGACTTTTTTTTTGTGGACAACAAAAAGATTTCAAAGTGTGATGTAAACCGGTTGTTAAATTGTACAAAAGAGTGCAGCAGTTGTGATCACTGTAAAAAAATACTTGATTCAACCACCCGAACTAAATCCCTTCAATTCAACAGATACGATAATCCACACTGAAACCTTCGTCAGGATAAACAAGGAATGACCTGCGCAGCGGTATCGTTATTAGGCAATACGGCACCGAGCAAATATTTTACCACGGTGCGTACATGCTGCTGGGAATCGGTATTGCTGCTGCCATATCTCATTTGTCCCTAACGGTGAATTCTGTCTGATCCCAGGGCAGCCAGGGCAGGCCTTGCTTTAATCCTTCCCGCATGCGGTCGGCAGAACCCCGACGATAGCCATACACCCTTAATCCGAAAATATGCATCATCAGGCTGGTGGCGCGCTGCCGGCTTACTTCGGGACCGAAGGCTTTTTCAAGATAACTTTCATAGAGTGCTTCGATGACACCTAATTTTTCAGATGCCAGTTCATAAAGTTTGTTTCCTTCGGCAGCCAGCTCTATCTGGGTTTTAACCAGAAAACAACTGCAATAATCTTTTCGGGTTGATTTTTGAACATAGTTTTCAAGAATCATACAGATTCCTTCCACGGCACTTGGTGCCGTATCCAGTATCTAGCGGATTTTCAAAAGCCCTTTTTGGGCATAACTGTCCAGGGCCTCCCGGAACAGGATATGGAAGCCTTTGCCGAACCCATGAAAGCCGCATGCAAGGAAAAAGGCATCGTATACAAGGGGTGTTTTGACTGCCAGGGTTTTCTGGCTGAAGCCATGCACAAGCCAGTGCAAAATAAATTGAATATGGATGATGATCAGTTGGCAGATGTGGTCAAAAAGATGACCGGCCGTCCCAGCCAGGAAGATGTGGACAATGCCAAAGCCTTTGTAAAAGGACTCTTTGCCTAAAGATTAAATGATTCTGCGCTATTTTTTGTCCATCCCACCTATTGCCGTGGCCAGTTAGGTCTTTGTTTTCAATTTGATTAAAGATAGGTCGCACTGACTGTGCTTTTTGTGATGTTATACGTTGTGTTCAAGGGGGAACATGAAATTAAAACCGTTCCCCCAGAAAGTACAGAAAATCAGTGTCTTGAGTTCCATGAAAATGGTTATACCATTCCTGGATAACTATTATCAAATGGAAGGGATGGGCAATCCCTGGAATGCCCTTGGCGAACCCTGCCCGTGTCAGCCAGGGTGATGGGGGGCCAGCCCAATATCGTGATCCGGCTGACCCTGCTTTTTTAAAAATAGGTTAAATATCGTGTGCTTGATGGCACTGAAGGCAGTCCATTTTACCCCGGGTATACTGTCCTGCTTTAAAATCCTTGCCTTTAAAATGACATTCCCGGCATCCGGCCACTTCGGGTGACGATGCATACACTGGTTTGAATTTTCCCTGTGAATCCAGGTTTAACAACGCCACGGCATGGGCTGCCACATCTCCTGCAACCCGGGCACAGCGTTCGCTTCGCTCTTTGGAACCCGAAGCCAGGCCAGATGCTTTGCACCAGTTGGTAACGGACACATGGCAGAGGGTCGATCTGGCCACGCTCGTTGCCAGGATTTTATCGCTTTTGTATTTTTCCACTGGAAATTGATGTGTGTTGGCATATTCATTGGATTGAACGCTGGGAAAACTGGCATTTTCATACCAGCCCATGAGTTCATTGATAATCGGATCGTAGTTTTTGGTTACCAGGGTGATGGCTGCGGCTGCGCCGTTTAATGCCCCGCACAGGGTGGCCCAGCCCGCGACGCCGCCTGAGCCGAAACTCATCATATTGGGAGGCTCGATGGGAATGGAATCGTAGGGAAAGCCGATTTTTTCGCGCAATTGCCAGAGAACCCCGTAAAAGGCACCGGCGCTGCATTCATTCTTGTAATACCCCAGATACCCCAGTTTCCTTGCCTCTTCAACATCCAGTTCTTGGTATGGATAGGGCAGGGTAGCCAGGGGATTTTCCTTGGCAATACCGGGAACAGCCGTTGCGCCCCCGATTCCCAGGGCCAGCCCGGTTGCCAGCAACCCGGACTGCTTGAAGAAATTTCTTCTGGACACGGATGGTTCATTGTCTTTGTGCATGGTTTTAAGTTCCTCCTCGTTAAATTCAAGTGGCTCAGGTCCTTGAAGTTAATACAGGTCTTCAACCTGATACCCAATCAATCAACAGTCTGTTACCGGCATGAGCAAACCCCATGCCATGGTGCTGTTTTTCTTAACAACCTGTTATTAAAGGGTATTAATGGCTGATATCTGGAAATACTGTAGCCTTGGGTTTACACCTGTGCATACCCGGGGAGTCGGTGATGACGGGAGTGCTTGCTATTTGCCGGGGGATTCTTTATTTTGACACCGGGAAACATAAATGGAGAAAACAAAATGCCGTCAAAAAAGCTGAACCTGAGATTTAAATTCATCACAGGCCTTGTTTTGTTTGCCCTTGCCCTGGGGTTTTGCATCACCATCATTATCTATTTCCATTTTAATTCCATCATGAAGTCCGAAATCAGCCAGAGAGCAAGGATGCTTCTGGCCATGTCCACGGGGATCCAGGATTATGTGCGAACCGATTTGAGGCCGGCCATGTTTGACACCCTTCCCACGGGCCGGTTTGTTTTAAAAGCCATGTCATCCTCCTATATCTCAAGGCAGGTGATGAACCGGATCAGTGACCAGGACGGATCCAGGTATTATTACAGACGTGTCTCCACTCGGCCCAGAAACCAGGAATCTGCAGCCACCCCCTTTGAAACAGGCCTTATCCGGATGTTTGACAGGAATAAAAACTTAAACACCTGGGAGGACGACACCCAGGTCGGCGACCGGCAATACCATCTGGTTGCCCAGCCCGTTACCTTTACGGCGTCGTGCATGCAGTGCCATGGCGATCCAGGAGAGGCCCCCATTGAACTGATCAATATCTATGGGCGCACCAATGGCTTTCACCATCGGGTGGGGGAGGTGGGTGCCGTGGTGGTGGCAGGCTTTCCCGTGGATATGATCAAACGGCCGGTTATGGATGTCACCCTGAACTACCTGGGCCTTTATCTCCTGGGTATCATGCTGTTTGCAGGGCTCATCAGCCTGTTCTTTGATCACCTGGTCATGAAAAATCTCCATGAACTGACCCGTATTTTTAAAACACGGTTTGCAGGCGACCAGGAGCAGGGCATCATCGAACGACTTGGCCGGAAAGATGAGATTGAAGGACTGATCGAAGGGGTTGACGAACTTGCCGTCTGTCTGTCCAAAGCCCGGAATGAATTGGAAAATTATGCCCTGAACCTTGAAAAGAGGGTGGCGGAAAGGACCCTGAAACTCCATGCCGAGGCTGACAAGCACCTGCTGGATGTCCATCTGTTTGTTCGCCTGCTGTCGGGTTTCAGCAGTTCACAAAACGCTGTGCAGCTCATTTCAGATGTGCTCGAAAGTGTGGGACAGCGGTTTGATGCCCAGCAGGTTGTCTACCACTGCATTGTTGCCTCGGAAAACAGTTATGCCTGGAAAGAAGATATGACCATCACCCGGCTTGAAAAAAGAATTCAGGATCTTTTATGGAAGGATGAGGTGTTGTTTGAGCAACATAACTTGTATATTCCGGTAAAATCACCCGAAACCCACTGGGGTATTTTTTCTATCTCATGGGCATCGCCGCCCCATGCCCGGGATTTTGACCCGGTCATTCTCCTGGCCCTGGGACATCAGATGGCCATTCTTATCGAAAATATCCAGGCGTTTTCAAACATGCGATTTCAAAAGGATATGCTTCAATCCATTTTTGAAGGCATTCAAGACCCGCTGCTGCTGATTGACGGTGACTGCCATATCATCGTTGCCAACAAAGCAAGCCGGCAGATTGTGGCCCGTGGCAACCGGAAGCATCAGGCAGAAGAATTAAAGAAATTTCTCTGCCCGGGATCTTTTACCTGTGGAAAATGCGATCTCCTTGACCTGGTAACCCAAAACGAGATGCCTGTGGGCAGGGAAATTAAAACACCGGACAACCGGTATTTTGCCGTTGACCTGTATCCATTGCCCCGCCAGGAACAGCTCGATTTGAGCATTGTTGTCTATGCCAGGGATATCACCCTGGAAAGGCAGATGGTTGAAAAAATGCAGCAGACCGAACGATTGAGCGCCATCGGAAAAATGGCGGCCGGGATCGCCCATGAGATCAACAACCCCCTGGGCGTTATTCAATGCTATACGGATCTTGTAAAAGATACGGTTGTCGACCCGGGTACCCGGGATGATATTGACGTCATCTCAAAACATACCCGCACGGTTCAAACGGTGATCCAGAATCTTTTAAACCTTTCCAGGCCCAAAAAGGTGATTTCCGGCAGATGCAGTATCAACGCTGTGGTGATCAATACCCTTGAGCTGTTCAAGGCCCAGGGTGCCTCGAAAAATATTGCCGTCTCTTCGAGCCTGGAAGACGATCTGCCTGACATTAAATGCGATGCAGCCATCCTTGAACAGATTTTGACAAATCTCTGGCTGAACGCCTTTGATGCCCTGAATGACCAGGACGGAAAAATCCATCTGTCCACCCGGTTATCATCCCCGGACCAGGTCGTTCTCTGCATCCAGGACAATGGTCAGGGAATCCCCCAGGAGATGATCACACAGATATTTGATCCGTTCTATACGACAAAGGAAGTGGGCAAGGGAACAGGGCTCGGGCTTTCCGTGGTTTATGGATTCATAAATGAGCTGGGTGGAGAGATTGATGTGAAAAGTGATGACACCACGCGATTTTACATCTCATTTCCCATTGCCGGGCAATAGAGGGGGAGGGATCAGATGAAGGCATTTTCCATACTGGTGGTTGATGATGATAGTGATTTCCTGCGAGGAATCATTCGGCACCTTGAAAAAAAGTTTAAAGGGATAACTATCACTGGAGCACCTTCGGGAGATGATGCCCTGGCCGTTCTTCGCACAAATGAGGTGGGAGTGATGCTGTCAGATCTTCGGATGCCTGGAATTTCAGGTCATGACCTGCTGCTCCAGGGCCTTGCCTTAAATCCGCACCTCTGTGTCATTATGATCACCGGGTACGGCACCATTGAAAACGCCGTCACGGCCCTGAAAAAGGGGGCCTGGGATTTTATCACCAAGCCTGTGGAAAGGGAGGCGCTCTACCATACCGTTGAAAAGGCGATCAAGCATTATGCCCTGTCCAGGGAGAACAAGCGCCTCCAGCGTATCATCCGGACATTGAGTTCGGATCCGGCAGGGCTTTGGCAAAGTCAGGCCATGAAGCAGCTCCACGAGAAAATCACGGCCATTGCCGTGACCGACTATACCGTGCTTGTCACTGGGGAATCGGGAAGCGGCAAAGAGTATATTGCAAAAAAGATCCACAAACTGTCCAAAAGAAAAGAGACTGCCTGCCACACCCTGAACTGTCCTGCCATTCCCGAACAGCTTCTTGAAAGTGAATTGTTCGGCCATGTAAAAGGGTCCTTCACAGGGGCGGAAAGAAGTCGTGAGGGATTTTTCATGGCGGCGGACAAGGGTACCCTGATCCTGGATGAAATCGGGGATATCAGCCCTTTGATCCAGGCAAAACTTCTGAAATTTCTCCAGGACAAGGAGGTCAAACCCGTGGGCAGCAGCACCAAGAGGATCGCTGATGTGCGGATCATTGCCCTGACAAACCAGGACCTTGAACAGAAAATCCGTGACGGCAGTTTCCGCAAAGACCTTTATTACCGGCTGAATGTCCTTTCGGTAAAGGTGCCACCCCTGGGGGAGAGAAAACAAGACATCCCGTTGCTGGTCAGGGAATTTATCTTGAAAACCTGCCAGGAAATGGAAATTGATGTCATGAAAATTGATCCCATGGCCCTGGGGGTCATCTCCAGGCGCTCCTGGCCGGGAAACGTGAGGGAGCTCTTAAATTACATCCGACGGCTGGTCGTCTTTTCCAATGGCCGTACCATTGATCTTGCGCTGATCAACCTGGTGGAAGGCGGTTTTGATACACCCTCTTCCCTGCCCGGGAGCCACACCCTTTACAAGGAAGCCAAAAAGGAAACCCTGGATCTCTTTTCAAGAAACTACCTTACCCATCTTTTTGAGAAAACCCGGGGCAATATTGCCAAAACATCAAGAATCAGCGGCCTGGAACGGGCCTCCATCCAGAAAATCATCAACCGCCTGAATATTGATATCTCTCAATTCAGGCGATGATGTGTCTCTATCGATCATTGGGGAAAACCATGGAAAATAAGAATCCCATACAGTGGAGAGATCAAGTTGTCAGGCCTGAAACGGTTATTAAAAAGATAAGCCCGGGCATGGCCATTTTCATCGGAACCGGTGTGGCAGAACCGCTGACCCTGTTCAAACACCTGAAAGCGTCTGAAAAATCAAATATCCTGGATCTGGAGGTCTTTCAGCTGGTCAGTCTCGGCAATGCCATATCCATGCAGGAAAAGCATTCTTCACGGTATCGCCTTAAAACGTTTTTTTCAGGATGGGATGCCGATGAAGCCATTACCAAAGGGTTGGCCGATTTTATCCCCAGCCGCTACTTTCAGATTCCCGAACTTTTCAGGACCCGGCAGATTCATATTGATACGGTTTTTGTCCAGATCACGCCGCCCAATGACGCCGGTTTCTGCAGCCTGGGGGTCTGTGTGGATGTCGCCCGTCTGGCAATGCAGCAGGCATCACTGGTGGTTGGCGAAGTGAACAAATGGATGCCGCGGACGTTTGGCGACACCTTTGTCCATATTTCTGAATTTGACCTGCTGGTTGAAGCCCAGGAACCGCCCATCTATTTTAACCGATGGCCGTTTGACCCGGTGTACCGTAAAATTGCCGAGAATGTGAGTTCACGCATTGAAGACAAGAGCTGCATCGGTTTTTCCATCGGCCCGCTTTACGAAGCTCTGGCCACCCATCTGATCCACAAACAGGACCTCGGCATTCATACCCCCTTTTTCTTTGACTGCCTGATGGACCTGGTCAAAAGCGGTGCTGTCACCAATCAGTATAAACAAAAATGCCGGGGCAAATCATTGACCTCCTATGCCATTGGAACCCCGGCTCTCATGGCGTGGCTTGACAATAATCCCATGGTTGAGTTTCAATCCATCGATCAGGTGTTCAACCCGTTTCAGATCAGTAAAAATCCAAAGTTTACGGCTGTATTGTCGGCCCGCAAGGTTGACTTGTATGGCCGGATTGCCCTTCATACGGGCAGGGGCAATGTTGGAACCGGACCGGGTGAGGTGATTGATTTTTTCAACGGCGCCCTTCTTTCCGAAGGCGGGTCTGCCATCTTTGCCCTGCCAAGCCGTAACCGCAGGAATGAATCAAATATCATGGCCTCGATTCTTCAGTATCCCAATCAATTCAGCCAGTGGGAGTCTGTCTCCATGATCGTAACAGAATACGGTATCGCCGGCATCAGCGGCCGGACCGTGCGTGAACGGGCCCAGGCATTGATTGATATTGCCCATCCGGACGACCGGTTGCAGCTGGTTGAAGCGGCCAGAGAAAAAAGAATCATCTACTCGGATCAGATCTTTATCAACCAGGTAGTTCATTTGTATCCGTCTGAAATCAAGACAAAACACACCTTTCAAAATGGTCTGGAAGTCTGCTTCCGGGCCATCAAGCCGTCGGACGAGGAAACCATGCGGCGGCTGTTTTACCGTTTTTCCGATGAATCGGTTTATTACCGCTACTTTAGCTGCATCCGCGCCATGCCCCATGTGAAAATGCAGGAATACGTGAATATCGATTATGGAAAATGCCTGTCCATTGTCGCAGAAACCAGGAATGGACAGCTGATTGCCGAAGCCCGGTTTGCAGGTCTTGAAGACGAGGAAACCCATCCTGAAATTGCCATTGTTGTGGATGAAAATTACCAGAACCTGGGCCTTGCCACCTTTATGCTCACCATGCTCATAAGACTGGGTAAGAAAAGAAATCTCAAGGGGTTCAAGGGCGTTATCTTGTCAAGCAACCAGAAAATACTCAAGGTGATTGAAAAGATTGACTGGCAGGTCCGTGTAAAACTCGACAGGGACAACTACAGCGTGACCATTGATTTTTAAAACCATTGCCGGGGCCTGTTTGCGTCTTTGGCAGGAAAGAGTGCTCCATTTCCAGGAAACAGCCGAAATTTAAGCTCTTTTTTTGAACACCAGGCTTTGATGAAAAAAGGTATATCCTGTCTTGTATCACAACCTGTCCGGAACCCATGGGATTGCAGGCTCAAATCGGTTTTCGGCCTTGAAAAATGCCCTGGACAGCCGCCCATGGATCAAAAAAAGGGCAAAGAATCTGGAATTTCTCAACCTGTTGATTTATGAATGCTGTTTTGATATGACAAGTGGGGGTCTTATTATGCCTGGATGAACCGGTTCCGCCGAATTGAACCAAGTGAACCTTTGATGATATTGATATTGATTTTGAACTGTGTCCATGGAAGAGGTTAAACCCGTTGAATTTGATAAACAAGTATGTTCACCTGATAGGCATTGTGCTTTTGCTGGCCGGTTCGGCCGTTTTTTTATCCTCAAGCGTTGGCATCAGCAACATTCCCCCTGATTCAGAACAGCACAACACCCAGACAAATAGGGTTGACGACAGTTTATCAGCGCCTGGATATTCAGGGTCTGGCATGGAAGGGCTCTCGGCCGATGCCAGTGGGGGTGGCGCCGGGGGGGAGGATGAAGCCATTCAACCGGGTTCACTGTCTGTTACGCCCGATATCCAGGGAGAAATCGGCAGAAACAACACCGTGTATGGCAAACTTGTTTCCTGTGGATTGTCCCCCACTCAGGTTTTAAATCTGACCCAGGCCTTTAAGAAAACCTTTGATTTCAGATCAGCCGGGCCTGATGACAGGTTCCAGGTCTATCTTGCCAAAAACAATCAGCTTGAAAAATTTATATACACGCCCGACCCGTTGCGTGAATTTATTGCAACGCGAAACGAAACCGGTGGTTTTACAGTTTCCCGGCAGGATGTGATTCCAGAAAAAAGAGTTGAAGCAATGGATGTCACCCTTGATTCATCCCTTTGCCAGGCCATTTTAAACAGCGGGGAAAATCAGTGCCTGGTCGATCAATTTGTCAAGATTTTTTCCTGGGACATTGATTTTTATCTTTTCCCAAGAAGGGGTGACCGGATAACGATTCTCTATGAGAAATACGTTATAGACGACACCTTTATCAAATATGGCAAAATTCTAGCTGCAAAATATGCCGGGCAGAACGGCACATTCTCCTGTTTTTACTTTGATGGCGGATACTATGATGCGCAGGGGGACCCATTGAGAAAAATGTTTCTGCGCATACCGGTTGAATTCGGTGTCAAAACTTCAGGCTATTCCATTAAACGGTTTCACCCGGTACACAAGAAGTACAAACCCCATACCGGCATTGATTATGGTGCCCGGACCGGAACCCCTATCTTTGCCACAGCCCGGGGTAAGGTGACCTTTTCCGGGTGGAAAACCGGATATGGCAAGGTTGTGATTCTAAAACATCCCAACGGGTATCAGACCTATTATGCCCATTGCAGCAAACTGATTGTAAAAAAAGGTCAGTTTGTGGATCAGGGGCAGACCATTGCAAGGGTGGGGATGACCGGTGTGGCCACAGGCCCCCATGTCCATTATGAGGTGCGTATCAAGGGTAGACCCGTTGATCCGATGACCGTAAAGAATTTCAAGGGAAAACCCCTTTCGCCCAAGAAGCTTGAACAGTTCCGGGCAACGGTGGAATCACGGCTTCTGTTGGTGGAGGAAAAAAATCGGCAGGGCAGAGACAAAAATCTGCTGGTGCGTGTTGACGCCCCCGAGTAATGGTTCAATACCCGTTCCGGCCGGCATCATCCTGACCCTGCAAATAAGGTGTACTTGAAAGATTTAACCCAAATTGAACATCTGAACCGGGTGGCCCGGCGGTACGACCTTGAACTGTGCCGTGTTTATGGAGATGGGAAGATTCCTGGCAGTCCGGAACGCAGCCTGAACCGAACCGTGGTGGAAGACAGGGCAGGGCAGTCATACATTTTAGAAGAGCTTGACCCGGATAAATTCGAAAAAAAGCTGCGCATTGGGGAACACCAGCACGCCTTGAGGGAGCTTGGGGTTTCCCATGTCCATCCCTCCTTGAGAAACCGTGACGGCGGTGTGTTGACCGAGCTTGATGCACGGTTTTTCCAGATCACCCCATTTATTGCAGGCGTAACACTGCCCCGGCCCGGTTATGTCATGGACGCCTGGCGGGGCGAGGCCCTGGCGGATTTTCTGATTTCGCTCTACGGAAAAACCAGCGCGACCCAGGTGATCCAACATAGGGGACCGGCCGGTCCTGGGTTTTCAATCGCCGGGTATGTACAAAGGATATTAAGGGACATTGATCAGAAAAATCCCGGGATTTCCAGCCGGGTCCGGCCCGTGGCCGCATGCCTGTCCGACAGGTTCATGGCGGTTCATGACAGGGTGCCCCGGGTGTTCTGCCACGGGGATTTTCATGTGTTGAATGTGATCTGGGGTGTTTCAGCCATTGCCGGTGTAATCGACTGGGAGTTTTGCGGTTTTCGCCCGGATGTGTATGATGTGGCCAACATGATCGGCTGCATCGGGGTCGAGGATCCCAATGCCCTGGGCGGCCCCCTGGTGACCCGTTTTCTGGAAAAACTCACCCAAAGCGGCCTGATATCCAGGCTGGGCTGGGAGAACCTGGCGGAATTCATCATTGCCCTGCGGTTTGCCTGGCTTGCTGAATGGCTCCGGAACACTGACCTGGAGATGATTGAGCTTGAGCTGGATTACATGACGCTTCTTGCCGACAACCGGGCGACCCTGTTCCGGTAAGTTGCCCCGGTCCGGTCCGGCAGCCAGGTCCCTATTCGCTTCCTTGCGGGATTGGGCCCAGTTTCGGCGGCACGGGGTTCAATGGTTCCAGGCTTGCGATCAACCGGCCCACATGGAAATACCCCGGAACAAGGGCCCTGTGCTGAACCAGCGGGGGCAGTGCCTTGCCGGCAAGTCTGCCTGCCCGTTCCAGATTGCCTGCCTCAAGATGGACGTATGCGCCTGCGGCCCGGATCAATGCCTGCAGCAATTGTTTTTCCACCCCCCTGGATTGAAGCCATTTTGATTCAATCCATTCGTGGACTTCAAAGAACAGCCCCTGATTCCAAAGCAAAATAGCAATGGCATGGGTGTCCTGGACGGTAATGCCTGGGGACAACAGGATCCGGGCCATGACTGCCTGGTAGCGCGTGATACGGTCTTCGATGTACCGGGACAGGATCGGTTCACCATGATCCTGCAGCAACTGGTGTGCTGCATCCTGCAGCCGGCTGATCTCTTTTTGATGAATTGAGTCCATGAGGCTTTTTGACAATGCATTACGGACCTGCCGGCAGGGGCGGCTTTCAAACGGGTCAAACTGGGTTGTTTTGTGTTGGTCAGGTCGGGACACCATGGCGCCTTCCATAAAAATAATTGGATAATAAACTGCGCTACACCATACCCCGGCAGTGCCCGGGAATCAAACCCTAATCCCGGACAGGCCTGAATTAAAGGGTGAAATTATACTCTTTCCTTGAACTTGTACCGTGAAAACGGTAAGTAGGGAGGCAAATCCTGATAATCGGTCAGGATCCTTTAACGATAAAAAATGGAGACAAACCCATGATGGATAGCGGTGGAGCACCTAAATTGAATTTTGAGGTCGATAAAAAAAACCTTTACCGGGAAATATCTGTGACCGATTTTAAAATTGCCAGTATCCGGCAATTGATCCCGGTAACGGTTGACGGTGAAGATGATCCCAGCCGGGAAAGCATTTTTATCGGCAGCACCCAGCTGGGCACCCCCCAGGGGCCCATTCCCATGCAGGCGAAATTAGAGGCGGCCACCCTGGAAGAGGCAATGGACCTGTTTCCCCAGGCCATGGAGGTGGAAACCCAGAAGATGATTGAAAATTTTAAACGCATGGAAGCCCAGCAGAAAAAAGAAAAATCCAATATCATTGTGCCGGGAAGGAATTAGCCGGCCCTTTTTCCCGGGATCAGTTCAGGCCAGGCGTGAACTGATTCCCTTTATCCGCCTTTGAAATCAGGTTGGGACCAAAGATAAATAAAATCTGCAGTCCTTCATGCCTCCGGGAACGTCTTGAATACCAGACAGGAAATTGAACAGAGGGATCTGCGCCTCATAGAAAAGTTCAGAACCATTGTTAAAAGCAAAAAATCGGCACCTGTAAAAAAAACGGCCCGACAGACGGGCAGGTTCAGGTTGCCCCTTGTTTGTGCCGGGGTAGTGTTGATCGTGGCGGGTGCCATTGTCTTCAGAAAACAGCCGGTCGTCCCTGTGCCAGACACCCCGGGCCCGCCCGCCATTGCTTTAGAGGCGCCGGCCGTTGCCCGTGAAAAAAGGCAGGCGTCTGCCGCCAAGGTGGTCGTTCCCGTTCCAATGGCCAAAGAGAACCTGTCCCAAAGGACGGTGCCCCAACCCATTGAAGGGCCCTTAAATCCTGTTGCCGCACCTGTATTAAATTCAGGGCGTTCAGCAGAAACATTGGCATCCTTGCCCCCAGCGCCGGCAAAACAAAGCCCCGTCCGCCAGGACGTTCAAGTTTCAGAAATTGTCTCGTGCACCAGTGTTAACCAGAGACAATATGTCGATGCCAAAACGATTTTTTCCCTTGAACAGGATGCAGCACCGGTGGTGTGGATGACCGTGCTGTCTGACAATCCGCCGTTGGTCCTGATCCATGTCTACTATGTCAACGGGCGAAGGTATTGTGAGATACCCCTTGAAATAAGGTATCCCCGCATGCGCACCTGGAGCCATGTAACCCTGGATCCCCAGCACCATACTGGCCAGTGGCGGGTTGAAGTGATGACCGGAAAAGGTGAAAAACTGGCCCAGGTGGAATTTACAATCATAAAATAGGGACGGGCGTCAAACCCCTTAAAAGGCCAGGCCTTCGTTTGCTGCAACGTCCTTGTTCAATACCAGTGAAAGTCCTTCATCCTCCTGAAAGACGGCCAGGGGGTCCAATTTTACATAGCTTGAAAGAGCACCGGGGACCGCACAGAAAACAAATTCGCCCTCCTGGAGCCTGGGGTGCATTGATTCAAGCAGTGTTTCAAGTTCTGTGATACCTGCCATGGTCAAAGGTTCCTTATTCATTCAACTCAAAATCGCAATCGGCACTTCCCGTCTGCCAGGTGCCCTGGAATAAATCCTCCAGGGCAGGAAGGAAAATGCCCACCAGGGTCTGGTGGACCCATTGATAATAGGTGTCAGAGTCCGGGTCCAGGTGCAGGAGCCAGGCCGCACTTTCAGGCGTTCCCAGGTAGTAAAACAGCAGGGCATTAAAACTGTCCGAAAACCGGCAGAGATCCCCGTGGGGGGCCTTGAATTTAAGGGATTGGACCAGTTGTTTGCGCACCGATTCAACCGTATCAAGGAACCGGATTCTGCCCGGGACGGTTTCCACGGTTTCGGCGGACAGGTTCAGCAGAAAAATTCTGAAGGTCCATGGGGTGCTCCGCGAGAATTCAATGAGACGGCTGACATACCGGGAAAAGCCCTGGGTCCGATTCATGGTGCGCACCTCAAGGATGGCCTGTTCCGATGCCCGGCAAAGTTCGGCGCAGATGCTTTGGGCCACGGCATCAAACAGCTCAGCCTTGGTGGAAAAATAATACCGGATCAGCGCATGGGGCACGCCCCCCTGGTTTGCAATCATCCGGATTGAGGCAGCGGTATATGACTTCTGGGCAAAAACCTGGATGGCGGCATCCAGAATGGCCTGTCGGGTCTGGTTTGAATCTTTTTTCTTCATTTCTTACTTTTTCTCCAGTTTTGGAACCTTCAATCTAACACAGGGTGCCTGGGGCTTCAACTTTTTTATACGATCGTACAAAATTTCAGTTGACACGGCTCTTTTTCCATGGGAAGTTTTGTACGATCGTACAAAAGAACCTAGGAGATAAATATGGACGACACGATTTACACCCGGCTGCGCGAATACATCGACAGTATGCCGGCAGGGTATCCGGCAACGCCATCCGGGGCAGATTTCCCAAACCCGCACAGGAAGTGCATGCAGCCTTTTACGCGGTCATTGACGGGACTGCCTGTAACGGATGCAAAAAATGTACACAAAAATGCCAGATTGATGCCATCCTTGCCACGGATCTTCCGGCCCAGAAGAAAATCTATGTCCACCAGGTGGACACGGACCGTTGCATTGGATGCGGGCTTTGCGTGGGGAGCTGCCCTGAGCACGCGATTTCCATGATGGAAAATCAAGTGCTTCCGGATGTGCCCGATAATGCCATGGAGATGAGTGTCCGCATGGCAAAGGAACGCATGGCCCTTGCTGCTGCCCATCAGCATTAAACACTTGCCACGGGCATGGTCCATGGTGGATCGGTTCGTGCCCTGGAATGATGCTTTTTTCTTTTATGCAGGAGGATAAAAATGACAGACCCTGTTTTCAGAACTTTACAGCAACGACTGGATCACTATTCCATGGGATTTCCGGCCACGACGTCCGGCATTGAAATCAAAATCCTGGAAAAATTGTTTTCCCTGAAAGATGCCGGGGTGTTCCTGGCATTGAGCCCGAAACTGGAAACACCCGAAACCATTGCCCCAAGAATCGGTGAGACGCCAGAAACGGCAGCCGGCATCCTGGCGGATATGTCAGACCGCGGTCTGCTGTTCTCCCTTAAACGGGGAGATACGATCCGGTACGGGGCCATCCCGTTTGTCCACGGGCTCTTTGAATTCCAGATCAGCAGGATGGACAAAGAACTGGCCGCCATGGTCCGCCAGTACATGGCTGAAGAGTTCAAGGATGCCATGTCCGCGTCACTGTCCAGTTTTCTGCGGGTGATTCCCGTGCATAAATCCCTTGAAGCCCGGACCCGGGTGGCGGCCTATGACGATGCCATAAAAATTCTTGAGAAGGCGGATCCCATTGTGATTTCCGAATGTTCATGCCGGAAGTCATCCACACTCCTTGACAAGGCCTGCGGCAAACCCCTTGAGGTCTGTTTCATGCTCGGCTCCATGGGGCAGTACTATCTGGACCATGACATGGGACGAAGGATTGATATCAAGGAAGCTGGAGAAATCCTGACCATGGCCCATGACGCAGGCCTGGTAACCCAGCCGGCCACCTCCAAGAATCCCAGCGGCATGTGCAATTGCTGCGGAGACTGCTGCGGACCCTTGACCTCCCTCAAGGGCCATCCCAAACCCGCGGACATGGTTTTTTCAAATCATTTTGCCAGGGTTGACCCGGATCTTTGCACCGAGTGTGAAACCTGCCTGGAAAGATGCCAGATGGATGCTGTTTTACTTGACCAGAACATGCACGCCGTGGTTAACCGGGATCGATGTATCGGATGCGGCCTCTGCGTCACCACCTGTCCCACGGATGCCATCATTCTTGAGCAGAAGCAGACAGAGGTATATCAGGTCCCCCCGGAAAACAGCTTTGAACAGATGATGACCATGGCACAAAAAAGAGGTGTTTTATAAACCGATAACGCGCAAAGGAGAGAAAATGACCCATCTGGACTGGCAGACCCCCTATTGGCCCAAGGGTGTATCCCGCACTGTAAAAGAGTATCGGTTTCCGTTGTTTCATCTTCTGGACCGATCCACCCGGAAGTACCCGGACAAAGTCTTTACCATCTTTGCCGGGGCATCCAGAACCTATGCCCAGGTCAGGGATACAGCTGACCGGGTTGCCAATTTTCTGGCCGGCAAAGGCATAGGAAAGGGGGATAAGGTGGCGATCTTCCTTCCCAACCTTCCCCAGTTTCCTGAAATCTTATTCGGGATACTCAAAGCCGGTGCTACCGCCGTCAACTGCAACCCCATTTACACGGCCCCGGAGCTCAACCACCAGCTCAACGATTCAGAATCCAGAATGGTATTCTGCATGGATCACCCGGAATTTTATACGAACACGGTGGCTGCCGTCAAGGGCACCGGGGTTGAAACCGTTGTGGTCTGCAACATCAAATCCTATCTGCCCAGACTCAAGGGATTCGTCGGCGGCCTTCTGGGGAAAATCCCCAGGGCGGACAGGATCGAACCGGGCCATCTTCAGTTTGATGATGTGGTGGCCAAGGCCTTGCCCTCTCCCCCCGAGGTTACCATTGATCCTGAAAACGATACGGCCATCATGCTCTATACCGGCGGGACAACAGGTCTGCCCAAGGGGGCTGAACTGGTTCATACCAATTTCACCTACAATGTCCTTGCCTCCCTTGAATGGTGCCGCCTGGTCCAGGAACCCGGGGGGCAGCCAGAAGCACTCCGGGAAGGTGACACCCATTGTATCCTTGGCGTTCTGCCCTGGTACCACAGTTTCGGGCTCACCGGTGCCCTGCTGGTGGCCTGCACCCTGGGGGCCAGCATTGTATGCATCCCCGACCCCAGGGCCGGTACCCCCCCCTTTACCGAAGTCCTGAAGTCCGTTCAAAAATATAAAACAACCTTCATGTCGGCCGTTCCCACCATTTTTGTCGCCTTTGCCAACCACCCCCACTTGAAAAAGTACGATCTGTCGTCGTTCATGGGATGTATTTCAGGTGGGGCGCCGCTGCCCCCTGATGTGTGCCGGGAATTTGAAGACAAGACCGGCGCCATTATCTTTGAGGCCTACGGTTTAACGGAAACCGCTCCGGCCCTGACGGCCAATCCCACCTTCACCGAAACCCGTAAAATCGGTTCCATCGGCTTTCCCCTGCCGGAAACCGACGTTAAAATCCTGAATATCAACGATCCCACCCAGGAAATGCCCCGGGGGGAGGACGGTGAACTTGCCGGCAGCGGCCCCCAGGTCATGAAGGGATACTGGAAGCGGCCCGATGCCAATGAAGCCAGCTTTGTGCACATTGACGGACGCCGCTATTTTCTCACCGGGGATATTGGCCACATTGACCCGGACGGATATGTGGTCATCACGGACCGGAAAAAGGATTTGATCCTGGTCGGCGGATTCAACGTCTACCCCAGGGATGTGGAAGACATTCTTTTTACCCATCCCAAGGTGGAGCTGGTGGCCGTCATCGGCATCCCCCACGAAAAAAGCGGGGAACAGGTCAAGGCCTTTATCAAGCTCAAGGACGGCGAAACCGCCACCGAAGCGGAAATCATGGCCTTCTGCAGGGAACACATGGCCGGCTACAAACGACCCCGGCAGATTGAATTCAGGGATGAAATTCCCATGTCCAACGTGGGCAAGATCCTGCGAAGGGTGTTGCGGGACGAAGAATGGACTTGATTTATTGATGCTTTGTTGTGACGCCTTTTTGATTGAAATTTCCCTTGACGTTAAATATTGAGATGGTTATAAGCGATTGAATGGTTCAAAGGCGGGGCTTGCCTGCCTGGAATAAAAAAGAGCCGCGATTTATTCTCCCCATGGGAGAGTCTTATTTTTCCCGGTTGACACCTCATCCGGTAGGTCTGTAGGGATTTTTTTATAACCTGCCTATGAAATCAGCCGATGGCGCGACATGCTGATGTCTGTTAACTTTTACTAACTTCAGGAGGAAATTTTATGGGACACGGATTAAAACGTATTGCTCTTCTGGGTGCCGGTCTGATACTGGCCGGAGGTCTGATGGCCGCTCCGTCCATGGCTGCAGACAAGGTCATTAAAATTGGAACATTGTTTCCCCTTACCGGTCCCTGTGCGCTGGCGGGCCAGCGATGTCAGGCATCCGTGGCCACAGCTGTGGATGTGATCAATAATGTGCATGCCGATATCGATGTGCCCCTGGCGGGCAAGGCCGGGCTTCTGGACGGTTACAAAATCGAACTGGTACATGCCGATCACCAGGGAAAGCCGGATGTGGGAAAATCAGAGGCGGAACGTCTGTTTAACCAGGAAAAGGTTTATGCCATCATCGGCAGTTATAACAGCGCCGTGACCAAACCTGCAAGTTTTGTTGCCGAGCGTCAGAAAAAAATTTTCATGTGCGGATGTTCGAGTTCTGCTGCCCTGACCAAACGCGGATATAAATATTTCTTTCGCATGGCGCCTACGGACGAAACCGAATCCCTGGAATTTGTCGAGGTCATGGGCTGGCTGAACGAGCAGAAAGCCGGTTTGAAAACCGTTGGCTTGATCTATGAGAACAGCGAGTTCGGCAAGCATGCCGCAGACGAGGGGAAAAAAGCCGCAAAGGAACACGGATATGAGGTGGTAGTGGATGTACCGTTTAATCCGGGTGCCACAAACCTCAACAGTGAGGTGCAGACCCTGAAGGCCAAAAATCCAGATGTTGTTTTTGGCGCCTGCCTGGGGGGAGATTACACGCTGTGGGTGAAAACCATGAAACAGATGAACTGGCTCCCCAAGACTGCACTGAACTATTGTACCGGATATCAGGATCCCATGATCACCCAGCAGCTGGGGGAAGATGCAGATTACTTCATGGGCGGGACTGGATATTCGCCTGAATTTGCTGAACTGATGCCGGCCGTTGCTGCCGTGGAAAAGATTTATAAACAGAAGACCACCCCGAGCGTTCCCTTTGACAGTGACAGCATCCAGGAAGCTGTTGCAATGCTGGTGCTTGCCCAGGCCATTGAGAAGGCAGGGACTTTGGATTACGAAAAAGTGGCAAAGACCCTGTACGACAACACCTGGGAATCCCCCCTTTCCCTGGGCGGTAAGGTCGCATTCTCACCCGGTGGGCAGAATATAAAGGCCATGAGTCTGGTCACCCAGCTCCAGGGCGGTGCCTACAAGCGGATTTATCCCCTGGACCTTGCAGATACCACGCCCGTGGTCCCCATGACAGCCTGGGACAAGCGTTAGATATTGAGGACCGCAACTTATTTCACCTGCGGTCCTAAACGGTTCAATAGGGCCAACCCGATCAGCATACCGGAAACCCGGCAACTGCTGAACACCCCCCGGATGAATATTCCGGGGGGTATAGTCATAATTTATTAAATTTTGGGTTAAATCCAATGACAATACTTTTTCAAGTCATTCTGGACGGACTGATGAACGGCATGCTGTATGCGCTGGTTGCCGTGGGATTGAGTCTTATCTGGGGTGTTATGGACGTGATCAATTTTGCCCATGGCGAATATCTCATGATTGCCATGTATGTCAGTTACTGGCTTGGATTTATTTTCCATGTGGATCCTCTGCTTTCATGGATGGCTTCCGGGGTGTTTGTTTTTCTGGTGGCGGCCCTGACCTACCAGCTCATCATCCGCCATACGGTGGGCAAGCCGCCGCTCTCCTCCCTGCTGGCCACATTCGGCCTGGCCATGGTGCTGAAAAATGTCTGCCTGAACCGTTTTTCTCCGAATTTCAAGCTCCTTTCCCATACTTTTCTGGGTGGAAAAGCCTTTCAGATCGGCGATGTGATCGTATCCATGCCCCAGCTTGTTACGGCGGTTTTTGCCCTGGTGGTGGTGGGCCTCATGTATGTGATCATCCACCAGACCCGCCTTGGGTGGGCCATCCAGGCCACGGCCATGGACAAAGAGGCTGCAGAGCTGATGGGAATCAACACCGAGCGGATCTACCTGCTTGTTTTCGGACTGGGTGGCGCCTGTGTGGGGGTTGCAGGCGGTCTCATGCCCTCCTACCTTTCCGTACATCCGGAGGTGGGCACCCTGTTCGGCCTGATCGCCTTTGTCATTGTTGCCATGGGGGGATTCGGCAGCATTTTCGGCGCCCTGCTTGCCGCACTTCTCATTGGTCTTGTGGAGGCCCTGAGCGGATTTTATATCGCACCCGTGTTTAAGTATGTCGCGGTGTTTGGCCTGTACCTGGTGGTCGTGATGATCCGGCCCAGAGGCTTTTTTGGATGGTAACGCCATGAATAAAAAAAAAATTGAACAAAAAGATATCATCTGGTTTGCCATGATCGCGGGGTTTGCCGTTCTTCCCCTGATGCCAGGTGTCTTTGCAAGCTCTTTTACCCAGCACGTCTTTATTCTGATCCTGCTTTTTGCCTGCATGTCCCAGGCCTGGAATATTATCGGCGGATATTGCGGTCAGGTTTCCTTCGGTCACTCGGTGTTTTTCGGCATCGGTGCCTATGGTGCGGGAATGGCCGTGGTTACCTATGGTGTTTCGCCATGGCCGGGGGCGCTACTCGGCGCAATCCTGGCGGCGTTGACAGCCGTTGTCTTCAGTTGGCCGGTGTTCAAGCTTTCCGGGCATTATTTTGCCATTGCCACCTTTGCAATGGTGGAGATTTTCAACCGGCTTTTCATGGTGTGGTACTGGGTCGGCGGGGCCATGGGCCTTGACTACCCCTTTGTGGATGAGGGGATCGTGAATTTCATCTGGTTTGACAGTAAGATTCCTTATTACTACGGTGCCCTGGTTTTATTTGTCATTATTTTCGGTGTGGTGAGATGGATGGAACGCCACCGCATCGGGTACTATCTCAAGGCGGTGAGGGAGGGCCAGGAAACAGCAGAGTCCCTGGGCGTAAATTCAACCCTTGTCAAATTGATGGCCATGGGGGCATCGGCCTTTCTGGCGGCGCTTTGCGGTGCGTTTTTTGTTCAATACAACTTCCGTGTGGACCCGCCCATGGTCATGTCCCTTGACATGTCCATGAAATTTGTTCTCATCACCATCCTGGGAGGTTCTGGAACGTTTTTCGGACCGCTTCTGGGGGCGGTGGTACTCATCCCCCTCCAGGAATACAGCCGTGCCTATCTGGGCAGCCTGGGCAGCGGGGTGGATCTGATTATTTTCGGCGTGCTCATTGTACTGGTGGTGATCAAGCAGCCCAGCGGCATCATGGGGATTCTGTCCGATCTTGTAAAGCGGAAAAATCTCTCGAAAACAGAAAACCGCAGTGAAAACAGGGGAGGGCAGTGACATGGCATTGCTGACTGTGAAACATCTTACCATGACTTTTGGTTCCCTCATCGCCAATAACGATGTCTCGTTCGGTGTGGACAGGGGATCAATTGTGGGGCTGCTCGGCCCCAACGGTGCCGGTAAAACAACCCTTTTCAACTGTATCTCCGGATACTATCGGCCCACATCCGGCCAGGTTCTCCTGGATGATTATGACATCACCATGGCACCGGCCTATCGGGTGGCCCGCCTCGGTGCGGTGCGGACCTTCCAGGTGGTTCAGCCCCTGAAGGAACTTTCCGTGCTGGAAAATGTTTTGATCGGTGCCTTTCTCAAGGAAAAAACAACGGCAAAGGCCATGGAGATAGCCCTGGAATGCATTGAGATGTGCCATCTTGATGCCTACCGGGATGCCATGGCCGGCGAGCTTCCCATTGGTATCAAAAAACGGCTGGAGATGGCAAGAACCCTGGCGACACGTCCCAAGCTTCTCATGCTGGACGAGGCCATGGCCGGTCTGACTGCCACAGAGATCAAAACCGCTGTGGAATTGATCAAAAGAATCCAAAAAAGCGGGGTGACCCTTCTGGTGGTGGAGCATATTATGGAAGCCATAATGCCCATTGCCGACAAGGTGGTGGTACTCGAGGGGGGTGAAAAAATCGCCGATGGTCCGCCCCGGGAAATCATTGAGGATGAGCGGGTGATCAAGGCCTATTTTGGTGAAAAATTCAGTAAACGCATGAAACAGGAGAGGCAAAATGGCAAATCCGCTGCTGACGGTCGATAATATTCATTGCGGGTATGACGGGGTTCCCGTTATCCACGGCATCTCCATGGCGGTTTCCCCGGGTGAGCTTGTGGCCATCGTCGGCACCAATGGTGCCGGTAAGACCACCCTGATGAAAACCATTGCCGGGCTGATCAAACCGACCCGGGGCAGCATAACCTTTGAAGGGGAGGATATCACCTCGCTTCCGGGCCACCAGACGGTCAAGCGGGGGATCAGTTATGTGCCCGAAGGCCGGCGGCTGTTCGGCAAGCTGTCCGTCCGGGAAAATCTGGAACTCGGCGCTTACATTGCATCGGACCGTGGTGAGATTGATTCCCGACTGGACGAAGTCTTTACACTGTTCCCCATTCTTAAATCAAGGGCCGACCAGGTGGCTGAAACCATGAGCGGCGGGGAGCAGCAGATGCTTGCCATTGCCAGGGGGATCATGTCGAAACCCAAGCTGCTCATGCTGGATGAGATGTCCCTTGGGCTCATGCCCTCCCTTGTGGAAAAGATGATGGAGACCATACAGACCATCCACAGGTCCGGAACCACCGTACTGCTGGTGGAACAGATGGTCCAGGAGGCCCTGGAGGTGGCCCACCGGGGCTATGTCATTCAAACGGGGCGGATCGTTATATCGGGTAGTTCAAAGGAGCTGTTGGATTCCGATGCGGTGCGAAAGGCCTACATGGGGATGTAGACAGGATCCGGAGCAGCTACCAGGTTCTTTTCTTGCCGGTGTCGATGTGAACAAAGTCAGACTTCGGGTAGAAACCCACACCGCCTCGGTTAACTTTGATGGCCAGGTCCCGCAGTGCCTTTGTATCAAATCCTGCCAGCCTGATGTCCATGGCCCTTCCCTGGAGGTGGTAGCTTTTTTGGGCAACCCCGCTGCTCTTTTTGCGCAGAAATTCATTGGTCTTGGGAGACCGGTACCCGGAGATGATCTCATAGCATGAATGGTTGCCGCAGCGTTGTTGAATGGTGGAAAGAACATCAAGAAGGCGCCGGTCAATGGGGTGAACCTCATTGGTTCGAAAATCACGGAGAAAGTATTCAATTGACCTGCGCAGGGGCCCTTTGTAGGTCTCGGGTGAATAATCCAGTGAGAGCCGTTCACCGGTATGGGTGTGATAAAAACGCAGCGGTCTTGGTTTTGAAGGTACGGCCAGAACGGACGAAGGAACGATTATTCCTGCGGCAATCTGGGCCGATGCCAGTATAAAAGAACGCCTGCTTATTCTTTTGCCGTGGGTTTTACCCGGGCTTGAGATTGTTTTCAAAAGTGTAAACGGTTTCCTTATTTTATAAAAAGCGCTTTATATAATTTTTCATCCCTTCCATAAACGTCGCTATTAAAGATAATCTGATCATCTTTGTCAACCCATGCTGTTTGATATGTGATGTGCACAGGGATTGGTTGATCAATTCTGAGCACCATTCTTTTGCCCTGGCTGATCAGATCCTTCACCCGTTGTATCTCCCATTCACCGCCCTTTTCATCAAGGAGAAAGACCGCCAGTTGTTCCGGTTGTGACACCCTGATGCATCCATGGCTGAAGGATCTTTTCTGCCTGGAAAATAAATTTTTTGCAGGGGAATCATGGAGGTAGACCGAGTAGTGGTTGGGAAAGACAAATTTTACCCTGCCAAGGGCATTGGCCGGCCCCGGGTCCTGGCGCAGCTTGAATCCTGCCATTTTCGAGGCCGTGACCCGGCGCCAGTTGATGGTGGTTGAATCGATCTCAACGCCATCTTTCTGCCAGTTGGAAAAGAGTCGAATGTTTTTTTCAACCAGGTAGTGTGGGTTTTTCCTCAGTTCCGGCAGATCTTCATTGATGGCAATGCTGGTCGGCACATTCCAGTAGGGGTTGATCTCAAGGTATTTGATTCTGTCGCTGAATACCGGGGTCTGGTGCTGGAATTTTCCGACAATCACCGGCATGTTCAATTTCAGCTCGCCTGCATCATAGGCATAGAGCCGGTAGTTTGCAATATTTACCAGGACATACTTGTGCCCCAGCTCATGATCCTGCCAGCGCCATCTTGCCATGTTGAGCCTTATCTGGGCCAGGCGGTCCTGGGGAGACCTGTTCAGCGCCTCCAGGGTGTTGCGGCCGATGATGCCGTCCGGCTCCAGGCCATGGGTCTGCTGAAAGCGGGTCATCTTTTTCAAGAGGGTATCGTCATAAATCAAAGGATTGCCCGTCTCTGGATTGTCCACGCTGCTGTTCGTCAGCAGGGCGATCTTTTTTCTGATTTCAGTGATTCTTGCATCCCCATCCCCCGGTCTGATGCTCCGTGTGCCGGTCAGCACCTGCCACTTTCCGTCATACCTGATACGCCCATAGTGAACAAGGCCGTCTTTCAACCCCCTGTATTGACGGTGCTGGGGGGGCAGGGATTGAAAAAATGCGTCAAGATTCTCCGTTGAAAGGATTGTCTCAACCATCTTAAGGGGGTCAAAGCTTCTTTCTCCAGCCTCGGCAAAGAGTTCCGGGTTGACCATGTATGACTTGAGTTGACCATGGCTGACATCATGGACGTACTTGACCATGTTATAAGTCAGAAGCGTATCGAGTTTAGCCAGGGAGTCAAGGTCTGTATCGGTCCACAGGTCCACGATCTTTTCCACTCGATAATCCGACGGATCCAGCCCCTCACTGCCCGCATTTTTCAAATAGTTCAATATTACTTCTGCCTGTTTCCCGGGCCCATCCTCGGAAACCCACAAGGGGCGAGCGCCCAGTTCGTGGTAAATGGCAGCAAGGCAAACATCCTCCCTGGCGATGGAGGGTTTTTGTTCCTTGAAACTGAGGAGTTCCACGGGATAGCATTCGAGGTAATCGGCCATGGCCCTGGCAAGATCCTGTTCACCAGCGCTGCCCGCTGCAGCAGGCAACCATAGACACAGCAACAGTAGGATTCTGCAAATTTTAATAACACTCATATTGAACGGCCTTGCCTTACCGTAATTTTTCTGCTTGAAATGGGTTTGTAAGTTTTTTTCATTGTGCAAGTTAACATGTGTCTCCATGCTTTCCTTGATTTTCCAACGGAGAATATACCATAATGAATTCTGAACAGCTACAAATCATCCCTTTTTTTCCGGGGGTGAATCTGTTGATCCCCTTTTTTTAATGGAAAAGGAAACCGGGCTGCAATATTTTGAAACGGTCTTCGATATCTGTTCAGTACCATGGATAAAGTATCTGCCGAAACAATCAAAGAAATTGCTGAGCAGGCAATTTTCCAAAAAGCGGGGGAATATATTATGACACTTGCGGAAAGCCTTCGTAGGGAAGGCGAGATCAGAGGGCTGTCGGATGCGATCGAACTGGGTATGACCCTTAGATTTCCAGATAAGATTGATGCGGTCATGGCCCGAGTAAATAAAATTAAGGATATTGGGGCGCTGGTAAAAATTAAGGAAGCCATTAAAACCGTTGAGGATGGTTCGGAGATCCTGCTGCTGACGGAATATCTTTTGAAATAACCGGGTCAGCTCCTTTTTCAAAGAATGATCATCGGGTTGGGTGGGTCTTATTCTCCCTGGCCGTGGTTGTCTATTTCAACGAAAATTTCACCCGGCTGGATTGTTCTGTGGTCGAGCTGTCCACTTCAGCCGGTTCCAGCAGAAAGATCCGCTCTTTTTCCACCTTTCCGGTTGAAAGAAGATATGACTTGATGTTTGCCGAACGGGTCATGGCCAGCAGCCGCAGATCATCTTTTTTCACATCCATGTTTGTCATCAACAGCTTTTTCTTTTCTTCCAGGTCAAGCGTTTTTTCGTTGCCGGCCTCATCCCTGGGTTTGGGAAACTGCGCCTGGGCGTAGGCTTCAAGGATGTAACGTTCCATGTCCGGTTGTTCGATTACAGGTTGGGCCGCTGCTGCGCCGGCGGCGGCCCCCGAACTGGTCAGCTCTTGTTGGGTGGCTGTCCTGACCGCGTCTTCAAACTGTTTGACCCTCAGGCTTTCTGCATCCCTGAGCGCGTCATAAACGCCCTTGATTTCAAATTTTACAGCAGGTTTTTGTTTGAGAATTTCAGCCAGCTTGTTTAATTTTTCATGGTCGGCTTCTGTGATTGTTGCGTCTCCATATTCAAAATCAACATACCCCAGCTCTTCGCCCCCGCCAAACATTGCACCAATGACGGAAAAGGGCGATGTCACCACCTTTACAATCAGATTTTTAAGGGTGTTTAAAACAATGGAACCGATTTTGAATTTCGGATCATCCAGGGCCCCTGTCACCGGCACATCCAGGTTGATCTGCCCGTCCCTGTTTTTCAGCAGGGAGATGGCCAGCCCCAGGGGCAGGTTGGTGGGTTTTTTGCCCGGCACCTGATCCCCCAGGGAGAGATTGTCCAGCCGCACCCGGTTGCTGGATTTAAGGGCGTTGCCGTCAATGGTGTATTCAAGGTCTAAAACCAGTTTTCCCTTTTCAATTTTATACCCGATATACTTGGTTGAATACGGGGTGAAATTTGACAGCTCAATGTCTTTGAACGAAATTGCCACATCGGCAAATTTTTTCTGGGCCAGGGGATTGATGGTCCCGACAATGTCAAGGGGCGAAGAGACACCATAGATCCCCTTTAACACCAGCTTTGCCCGGGACGACTCGTCGGATGAAAGGCCCGTGAGGGACCCGGCGATCTCTTTCATGGCGGCATTGAAATTGGGCTGGTTGAAATAGTCGGAAAAGTTGATGTGCCCGCCCTGGAGTGTCACGTTTTCGACACGAATCTGGGGGGGCTCAGCCGTTTTTTCGGCGGGTTTCTGCTCGGGTTCGCTCTGTTGATTCTGTGCGGTGTTCTTGTTTACAAGTGAGGCAAGGTTTGTTTCGCCGGCGTCGTTGATAAAAATCCGGGAATAAAAATCCGTCAGGGAAATATTTTTGATCGTGACCTTGACCGGGAACAGGGCCAGGTCAAGCCCGGAAAGGTATAGTGAGGTGCATTTGAAGAACTCTTTTTTTGACTGCTTGTCCAGGGTGACAAAATTGTTCAGAGATGTTTTTCCGGTAAACTGGATCGTGTTTAGGGGGGGGGCACCCAGGTTCATATCCAGCTTTCCCTTTGTGCTGACGCTTCCGTCCGTGACTTGAATCTTCAGGATGTCCGTGAAATAGGGCTGCAGGGATTTGACATCAATTTTTTCCAGATCAACGTCAAAACCTGCGCGCCGGGTTGAGGGGACCACACTGCCGCTGATGCCGATGCGTCCCTGCTGCTGCCAGTTCATTTCAACACTAAGGGTTGCCGGTTCATCCCCCGTGGTTTTAACATTGCCGGCCTTGATGGAAATCTTTGAAAGATCGATTGCCACCGGTTCTGTCCCGGTCAGATCGTTGAACCGGACGTCCATTTCCGTGGCGTCAAGTAAAGGCATTGTGACACCCCAGAGGGGGGCTTCCGCTGGTGACGGTGGGTTCTGCGCCTTCATTTCAGGCGTTGTTGGTACGTCTGCCGCCGGGGCGGGCACCACACCTTGAACCAGGTTCAGACCGCCAGCCTTGTCCCGTTGCACCAGGATTTTTCCGCCTCGGGTGGTGATGGTTCCGGTGTTTATTTCTCTAGTGCCCACATCAATGGCAGCCCCTTTGATCTTGAATTCAGGGAGGTTGACCATCTCTTGTCTGGCCTTCCGGTCTGCGATCACCAGCGCCTGCACCATGAAATCCAGGGCGCTGATCTTCACGTCCAGATTGTCTGGTGCTGCTGACACCTCATAATCGGCTGAAAGCGTTGCCGTTCCGCCGTTCACATCAAAAAAAACCCGGCTTCCATAGTAGGGAAGATATTTGTTGAGCACAAGGTCGGACAGGTTCAGACTGCCCTGGGCCTGGACCGGGTGGGTCTGGAACCGGCCGCTGGACTCAACCGTCTCTTGGGCTTCAGTGGTCAGGACCAGGCGGTACTGCCCTGAAATTGTTTTGCCGGCCTTGAGGTTTTCAATCCGGAGGTTCACGGGTGAGACCAGGGTTTCAAACGGCTGATCATTGGACAGATCCTGGAATGAAACCGCTGCATCTTTGATTTCAAGGTCAACCAGGTTGAGGCTGAAGTTGCCCTGGCCATGATCGGCATTTTTGTTACCCTGGGGTTGGGGCGTTTCAGGTTCAGGGGAGGCGGGCGTCTGGGGAACATAGGTTAACAGGTTCAGGGTACCGGATGGGTCCCGGGTTATATTCAATTGCGGGGTTTGCATCAGGATTTTGGCGATATTCAACTGACCGGCCAGGAGGTCGGATGGAGAAAGATCAAAGGTCAGGGAGGGAAACGTGATGATCTTCTCTCCTGCCGCGCCGTTGAGTGCTGCATTGACTGCTGCGACTTTTCCCTGGAGTACAAGGGAAGGGCTGGAAGGCTTTGACAGATAGGCGGCATGGAGATCCAGGTTCAGACCCACGTTTTTCAGCCGGATCGTTTCAGGCAGGGGCAGGTAGGGCAGATAGTGGACAACGTCAACATCCGATGTCCTGACGTCCACCCGGGTGGCAAGATCGGCTGCAAACGGGGTCGATTCAAGATGGACGGCAACCTTGGCCTGGTTTACGACAAAATCAATATCCAAGGCGGCGGGTTCGTGGCGGCTTTTTTCCCTGGTGCTCAACAAAGGCAGCGTTAACTCAAAGTCTGTCATTGAATGGGAAACACCGGTGACCCGGTCTTCAAACATCAATTCACCCTGGGTGATGCGAACATCTTTCAAGGTGAATTTCATGGGGCCCTTGTTTTCCCCATCCGTTTGGAAATCAGGCGTTTTATCTTCCTGGGTCAATGCCAGGAGATCTGAAAAATTAAAGGTGGCGTCCTTGTTTCTGACAATGTTCACCCGGGGACTTTCCAGGCAGATCTGGGACACCTCAGGGGAGAGGACCAACAGGGAGAACAGACTGATATTGGCATAGAACCGTCTGGCTGAAAATAACGCCTGGTTGTCCGTGTCGGTCACATCCAGTCCGTCAATGGTTGCCGTCAGGGCATAGGGATTGACGGCTAATTTCTCAATGGAAATTGTTCTGTTCAGGGATTTGCCCAAGGTATTCTTGATCATATGCGTGCCGATCAACGGTACCAGGAAAAAACCGACCAGGGTGTACAGCGCAATTATGATGGCTGGGATTAAAAATATTTTTTTTAAGAGCATTTCTTTGACCGTCATATCTCCCCCGGCTGGATATTTCATAAAGGGTGAACCCCGGACACTGCCGGAGCGATTTTCAACGTTGGACCTTTACAGGAATATAAGAAAATCTCCACTGCTGGGAACCGTTCAAAGATAACACCCCAGGAGACTTTCAATGAACTAAGATAAAAAAGTTAAACCAAACGGTCGGGGAATGCAAGTATGATCTGGCTTGGGTGCCAAAATACCGGGCCGGCAAAGGTGGGGCAGACTGCCGGTTTCAAAAGCCGTGCTCTAAATCGTAAATCGGGGTCAGTCGTAAATCGGGGTCAGGCTTGGCTTATTGGTATTGTTGTAAGAAGATTTTATTGGGTTGATTGAAGCCGGTACAAGGACTATAATGAATCTATGCATTTTATAGGAGTATGACGAAGTTTTAAAATGTTTATAGTGAATGGACATGGCCAACCATCACGACATCTCTTTGAACCTGATTTTCTGGAAATCCAGCTCAGGAATTTTTTTGAAATTGGCAGGCTCTATTTTCAGGAAAAGACAGGTTTGAATTTTCTTGAAGCCATCTTGAATTATATTATCCAGGCAACTGAGATTGAAACAATGAAAATTGCTCATGCCATCAAGCCTGTAACAGAAAAAGGAGGGGAGATCGCCATGACTACTGCTGAGAAACTTAGAAAGGGAGAACAGGACATGGGGCTGATCGAGAAAATTCAAACCATATTTCCACAGACAACAGACATACCCAAGCCTCTTTTGACGGACGTTCCCTGCGTGCAGACCGGGTACCTGATCAACGGCGAGATCCATGAGTGGGACGGCCCCCGCCAGGCGGTACTCTCACCTGTGTGGACGGTCCAGGATTCAGGTCTGAAACCGTTCTGCATTGGAGAATACCCGCTGTTGACACAGACCGAGGCCATGGAGGCCCTTAATGCGGCCGTTGCCGCCTATGACCATGGCCAGGGTGTGTGGCCCACCATGTCCGTGTCAGAGCGTATTGGCCACATGGAGCAATTTGTCTTTCGCATGGTGGCGGTCAAGGACCGGGTGGTCGGGTTTCTGATGTGGGAGGTGGGCAAGTCGCTTCATGATTCCAAAAAAGAGTTTGACCGCACCGTTCAATACATAAACGACACCCTGGCCGCCTTGAAGGACCTGGACCGGGCCTCTTCCCGGTTCACCATTGAGGAGGGGATCATCGCCCAGATCCGGCGGGCCCCCCTGGGGGTCGTGCTCTGCATGGGGCCCTTTAATTATCCGCTCAACGAGACGTTTACCACGTTGATACCGGCCCTTGCCATGGGAAATTCCGTGATTCTCAAGCCGCCCAAGCACGGCGCGCTTCTTTATTCACCGTTGCTGGCAGCCTTTTGCGATGTTTTTCCCAGGGGAGTCGTCAACATCATCTACGGCGAAGGCAGAAAGATCGTTCCGCCGCTCATGGCCACCGGCAGGATCAACGTGCTCGGGCTGATCGGTACGAGCACAACGGCAAACGCATTGAAAAAACAGCATCCCCATCCCAACCGCCTTCGCTGTGTCCTGGGCCTGGAGGCCAAGAACCCGGCCATTGTGCTCAAAGATGCAGACATCGATCTGGCCGTAAGGGAATGCGTCCTTGGCAGCCTTTCGTTTAACGGCCAGCGTTGCACCGCAATCAAGATTATCTTTGTGGAAAAGGCCGTTGTGGATCCCTTTCTTGAACGGCTGACCCTGGCCGTGAATGCCCTCTCGTTTGGCATGCCGTGGCAGGAGTCGGTTTTTGTCACCCCGGTGGCGGAAAAGGGCAAGACCGCCTATCTTGAAGCGTTGGTGGCAGATGCGGTTGCCCAGGGGGCGCAGATTGTCAATCCGGCCGGCGCAACCGTTTGCGGCAGTTTCTTTTTTCCGGCGATTCTCTACCCGGTTCATTCAAAAATGCGGGTCCACCATGAAGAGCAGTTCGGACCGGTGATTCCCGTGCTCTCGTTTGACTCGGTTCGCGAGCCCATCGAGTACATGATCAACTCCAACCATGGCCAGCAGGTCAGCATTTTCGGCAGTGACCCGGACCCGATGGCGAAATTGATCGACCCGCTGGTCAACCAGGTCTGCCGGGTCAACATCAACAGCCAGTGCCAGCGGGGGCCGGACACCTTTCCCTTTACCGGGCGGAAGGATTCTGCCGAGGGAACCCTGTCTGTGTCCGATGCCCTGCGGGTCTTTTCCATCCGGACCCTGGTGGCGGCCAAGCAGACCGACCTGAACCGGCAGATCATCACGGCCATTGTCCGGGACCATAAAAGTAAATTTCTGGCAACGGATTTTATTTTGTAATTGCCCGTTTCCGGCCCCGCATTTCAATACCGCAGGAGGGATGGCGCCGGATTTATTGCCCGGCCCCACCTTGGTCGGTGCTCACTAAAAATTCCCGAATTTTGCCTTTGTCTTCGGCTGAAATGGACTGGGCCAGGGCCCTGAGTCTAAATTTGGCGATGTTGTAGGAAACCTTGTTAAGGGTACAGATATGGGCGTGGATGGAGGCCATGATCCAGGGGAGTCACCCCCCCCCCGATCTTTTCCGGCCCAGTAGTTGGGCCAAACACTTCGTAGGCGGGCATCAGAAATGAATACAAAATATTTGATCAACAAACACCATACGAGGTAAATTGTGATGTGAACGCCGCTATCGGTTTGTCATGTAAAACAAGAAACTAGGCGCACAGGGCCCCGTACCTGCCTGAAATTTATCGGCCGGCAGGTGTTGCTCCATGGCTACACCCGTCCATGGTTTATTCCAGGGGGATTCGGATGATCACCCTTTGCCCGGAGGTGAACAGGCAGGTCGCCGGCATGGATGGTGTCGCCGTTGAGGTTGGCAACGGTTCTTTCCAGTACATTGACAAGCTCCCTGACGTTGCCCGGCCAGGGGTAGGCCGACAGGCAGCTGCCCGTTTTTTCTCCAAAATTGATATTTAGCCTGCCGGTTTTTGCGGCTATTTTTGCAAGAAAGGTTTCGCACAAAATCAAAATATCGCAGGGCCTCTGTCGCAATGGCGGCACAGGCTCATCCGTGTCTGCCCTTTTTTATGTGGAACAAAAACCATAAGTTTAGTATGTATATCAGAAAAGAATGGTTGATTTTGCCATGCATGGTGTGGGCAGTGTCGAACAGATATGAAGAGGGGTGTGGAAATGGTCAATGTCGAGCGGTTGGGCGAGCGTTTTGTCATGCTTGCACAGACAGATTCAGTGTCCAGGCAAGAGGCGGTGGTTGCTGAAAAACTTGAAAAGATATTAACGGACATGGGCGCCCAGGTCGTTTTTGACAATGCCGGAGAGCGGGTGGGCGGCGATTGCGGAAACCTGGTTGCAAAGTTCAAGGGCACGGTTGACGCAGACCCTCTTTTTCTGTCGGGGCACATGGACACGGTTGAGCCGGGCAGGGGGATCAAGGTCGTTTTCAACGACGGCGTGTTCACAAGTGACGGAACCACCATCCTGGGTGCCGACGACAAATCCGCCCTTGCCATTATCCTCGAGGTGATGGATGTGATTCGTGAAAACCGGCTGCCCCATCCCCCCATTGAAGTGGTGTTCACCATCTGTGAGGAAATAGGGCTCATGGGGGCCAAGAACCTGGATTATTCCCTGATGGATTCAAAGATCGGTTATATCCTTGACTCAACCGATACAGACGGGGTTGTGACCCGGGCGCCGGCATCCACGCGGTTCACCATCAACATCCATGGACGGGCTGCCCATGCCGGGGCCGAACCGGAACTTGGCATCAATGCCATCAGTGTTGCTGCAAGGGCCATTGATGCCTTGACCCTTGGCAGGATCGATGGTGAGACCACCTGCAACATCGGCAAAATCCAGGGCGGCAAGGCAACCAACATTATTCCGGAATTGGTCAGTGTGCACGGCGAGGCCAGAAGCCATGATGCCCAAAAGCTGAAAACCATAACAGACACCATGATCAAGGCCTTCTACGATGCGGCCGGGGCCTTCAGAAAACAGGGAGAAGCGCTGCCCCGGATCGAGGTGGTGCTTGATCAGGATTATCCGGCCACCTGCATTCCTGAGGACCACGAGGTGGTCCAGCTGGCCCAGAAGGCGGCTCGGAATCTTGGAAAACCGATGGAAACCAAAACCATTGGCGGCGGGGCCGATGCCAACATCTTTTTCAGCAAAGGCATTGTGGCAGGGGTTCTGGGCACGGGCATGACCGATGTCCATACGGTGAAAGAGAACATCAAGCTCGCAGACATGGTCAGCACGGCTGAGATCCTTCTTGAAATTATTGCCATCAAGGCCAGGCAGGGGATCTAACGCCATGATTGCCTATTTTGATCTGATCTCGGGCATCAGCGGCGACATGACCCTGGGGGCGCTGGTGGATCTCGGGGTCCCGGTTGCCTGGCTCAAGGAGCGTTTGACCGCCATTCCCCTCCACGGTTTTGACGTCAGGACCGAACCGGTGTGGCAGAACGGCATCCGGGGGGTGGACCTTTTTGTGGATGCCGACACCCACGTCCATTCAAAGGATTACAAAGGGATCAGACGGTTGATCGCCGATGGGCCGCTGTCAGACCGGGTCAAGGCCCAAAGCCTTGAAGCCTTTGAGCGAATTGCCGTTGCAGAGTCAAAGATCCACGGGACAGACCTTGAGACGGTTCATTTCCACGAGGTGGGCGGAATCGATGCCGTTGTGGATATCGTTGGGTCGTTTCTCTGCGTTGAATACCTTGGAATAACGGCGGTTCATGCCTCTGTGGTTCCCCTGGGACATGGGCAGGTTCGATGCAGCCACGGCATGATTCCGGTTCCGGTGCCTGCCACCCTTGCCATTCTCAAGGGGGTTCCCGTTCGTGACGGCGGTGTTGAAATGGAGATGGTCACGCCTACGGGTGCCGCCATCATCACCACCCTCTGCCGTTCGTTCGGCCCCATGCCCGACATGGTGGTCCAGGGCATCGGCTATGGTGCTGGAAAAAATCGGCCCGGGTCCCAACCCGAGCATCAATCAGGACAT
This sequence comes from uncultured Desulfobacterium sp., assembly GCA_963675615.2. Classification (GTDB taxonomy): domain Bacteria; phylum Desulfobacterota; class Desulfobacteria; order Desulfobacterales; family Desulfobacteraceae; genus Desulforapulum. Next base: position 662,521 of record CAXXTD010000002.1, on the reverse strand, counting down.
GGTTCCGAACATGGATCCGGACATGGGCTGCCCAATCTGCTGCGGGTGGTCATGGGCGCTTCACCCCCTGGTGAAAACAAAGGGACCATCTCCGCTGAAAAGGTGGTTGTGATCGAAACCTCCACCGACGACATGAGTCCTGAGATCTCCGGCTTTCTCATGGAAAAACTCTTGAAGCAGGGGGCCCTTGACGTCTGCCACATTCCCGTTCAGATGAAAAAGAACCGGCCGGGCACACGCCTTGAGGTGGTGTGCCGAAAAGAGCAGGTTGACGACCTTGTGCAGTTGATCCTGACCGAAAGTTCTTCGATTGGGGTAAGGTACCACGAGGTTGACAGGGCGGTTCTGGCGAGGCGTGAAATCCTTGTCAAAACCTTGTTTGGAACGCTCCAGGCGAAACAGCTTACCCGACCGGACGGCAGCGTGCAGTGTGTCCCGGAATACGAGGTGTGCCGGAAAATTGCAGAAGAACGGGGAATCCCACTGAAGGATGTGTACGCGCAACTATTGCTTGACATGCGTCCGGGCAGAATATAAAAAACAGGACTATGAATTTTAAAGAGAAGTTGATCCTGGCCGTTGCAATGGGCGGGGGACTTGGGCGGATACCCTTTGCTCCCGGCACCTTTGGCACCTTGGCGGCAATTCCTTTTATATTTGTGTTTGACGGCCTCTCCCAGGGATGGGCAACCCTTGGGGTGGTCAGCCTCATGGTGGTTTCCATCTGGATCTGTGATCGTGCCGAGGCCATGATCGGCTCAAAGGATCCAGGGTGCATTGTCCTGGACGAGGTGGCCGGTTACACGGTTGCCATGGCCGGCATGCCCGTTACCCTTGCCACCCTGGCGGCAGGTTTTTTTATTTTCAGATTTTTTGACATTGTAAAGCCTGTGCCCGTGAGAAACTTTGAGCGGCGTTTTGCCGGTGGTCCGGGAATTGTTCTTGATGATATTGTGGCGGGCCTCTTGAGCGCCGTTGTTTTACGAATGTTGTTTTAACCTGTGGGGTTTTGGGGGATCAGAATAAATGGCTGAATTAACAGAAAAAGACAAGGCAATACAGACGGCAATGGGCCAGATCGAGCGGCAGTTCGGCAAGGGGTCGATCATGAAACTCGGCGCCAGGGAGGTTCAGGCCGTTCCGGTGATCAGCACTGGTTCCCTGGCCCTTGACAAGGCCCTCGGGGTGGGCGGTTTTCCCCGGGGCCGGGTGATTGAAATCTACGGCCCGGAATCGTCGGGAAAGACCACCCTGGCCCTCCACGCCGTGGCCGAGGCCCAGCGCCAGGGGGGGATTGCCGCATTCATTGATGCGGAACATGCCCTGGATGTGGCCTATGCCAGACGTCTCGGGGTGAACTGCGACGAGCTTCTGGTCTCCCAGCCAGACACCGGTGAGCAGGCCCTTGAGATTGTGGATATGCTGGTCAGAAGCGGTGCCGTGGATATCATTATTGTGGACTCCGTTGCCGCCCTGGTGCCCCGGGCCGAAATCGAGGGCGACATGGGAGATTCCCACATGGGACTCCAGGCGCGCCTTATGTCCCAGGCCCTGAGAAAGCTGACGGCAACCATTGGAAAAACCCACACCACCCTGATTTTCATCAACCAGATCCGAATGAAGATCGGCGTCGTCTACGGCAACCCCGAGACCACCACCGGCGGTAACGCCCTGAAATTCTACGCCTCGGTCCGCATCGAGATCCGGAAGGCCACGGCCATTAAGGACGGGGAGAATATCCTGGGCAACCGCACCAAGATCAAGGTGGTCAAAAACAAGCTGGCGCCGCCGTTCAAGAGTATCGAGTTTGACCTGATGTACGGCGAGGGCATTTCAAAGACCGGCGAGCTGCTGGACATGGGCGTTGATATGGGGATCGTTGACAAGAGCGGCGCCTGGTATTCGTACGACGGTGAGAGAATCGGCCAGGGCCGTCAGAATGCCAAGGTGTTTTTTGGGGACAACCCGGAAATCTTCAATCGAATCCAGGCACGGGTCAGGGAAGCCCTTGGGATTTCTGCCCCGGCACCCAGGGAAAACGGCAAGGAAAACGGCAAGGCAAAGGCCTAGCACAGGTTGGCAGCAAATTTTAGGAGCAGACAATGACAGGCAATGAAGCGCGCAGGCTTTTTATCGAGTATTTCAAGCGACACCACCACCACCATGTGAGAAGTTCGTCCCTTGTGCCGAGCGACGATCCCACCCTCTTGTTCACCAATGCCGGCATGGTTCAGTTCAAACGGGTTTTTACCGGAGACGAGAAAAGGGACTACAGCCTTGCGGTGACGGCCCAGAAATGCGTGCGTGCCGGCGGCAAGCACAACGACCTTGAAAACGTGGGGTATACGGCCCGGCATCACACCTTTTTTGAGATGCTCGGCAACTTTTCGTTTGGCCAGTACTTCAAGGACCAGGCCATTGAATTTGCCTGGGATCTTCTGACCAGCGGGTACGGGTTTGATCCGGAAAAATTGTGGGTCTCGGTCTATCTTGACGATGACGAGGCATACAACATCTGGCGGGACAAGGTGGGCGTGCCCGAGGAGAGGATTGTCCGCCTCGGGGAAAAGGACAACTTCTGGTCCATGGGAGACACCGGTCCCTGCGGGCCGTGCAGCGAGATTCACATTGACCGGGGGGAAAAGTATGGATGCGGCAGCCCCGACTGTGCCGTGGGGTGCGAGTGCGACCGTTATCTTGAGCTGTGGAACCTTGTTTTCATGCAGTTTGACCGGGATGCCACGGGCAGGATGACGCCGCTGCCAAAACCGAGCATTGATACGGGGCTCGGCCTGGAACGGGTGATCTCGGTTCTCCAGGACGTTCCCACCAACTATGAGACCGACCTTTTTCTGCCGATCATGGAGCGGGTCGAGACCCTTTCGGGCAGGCAGAAGGACGCCTCAAAGGAGAACAATGTGGCCATGAAGGTCATTGCCGACCATTCCCGGGCCGCTGCCTTTCTCATCTGTGACGGCATCCTTCCCTCCAACGAGGGCAGGGGGTATGTGCTTCGACGCATCATGCGCCGGGCCATCCGGTACGGCCGCAACCTGGGGCTTGTGCGTCCGTTTCTCCATGAAACCGTTCAACAGGTGTTTGAGATCATGGACGAAGCCTACCCTGAACTCAAAGAGTCGTCGGCCTTTATCCTCAATGTGGTGAAGAACGAGGAGGCAAAATTTTCCGAAACCCTGGACGTGGGGCTGCGCCTTCTCAACGAAACCATTGAAAAGACCGAGGCGTCCGGAACCCAGCAAATTTCAGGTGACGTGATTTTCAAGCTTTATGACACCTTTGGCTTTCCCGTGGACATCATCAACGACGTGGTTGCCGACAGAAAGATCACCCTGGACATGGACGGATACAACCGGGCCATGGACGATCAGCGGGCCAGGTCAAGGCATTCCAAAAGCTTTGCCGGTGTGGGGGATGCCTACAAGGCGCTCACCTCCCGGGGGGTCAAGACCGAGTTTACCGGATACACCGATCTTGAAACCACCTCTGAAGTGCTGCTCATTGTCAAGGACGATGGGGCTGTCACAGCGGCCGGTGAAGGGGATCGGGTTGAGATCGTGACCCGGGCCACCCCGTTCTATGCGGAATCCGGCGGCCAGGCCGGTGATGCCGGTGTTATCAAGACCACGGGCTGCACCGTTGCTGTGGACAACACCCTTGCCGATCCGTCAGGAATCAGGATCCACCACGGCAGGGTGGTTTCAGGTACGCTTCAGACAAAGGCCAGTGTGCTGCTGATCGTTGACCCGGCCCAGCGGGCCGCAACCGCTTTGAACCATACGGCCACCCACCTGCTTCACGCGGCCCTGCGCAAGGTTCTCGGTGACCATGTCAAGCAGTCCGGATCCCTGGTGACCCGGGATCGGCTCCGGTTTGACTTTACCCACTTTGCTGCCATTTCCCGCCAGGAGATCGAGGCCGTGGAAACCGAGGTCAACCTGCGCATCCGGGAAAACGTTCCGGTTGACACCCTTGAGATGGACATGGACGAGGCGGTTAAATCCGGGGCAACAGCCCTTTTTGAGGAAAAATACGGAGATCGGGTCAGGGTGGTCTCCATGGCCGGTTTCAGCAAGGAACTGTGCGGCGGAACCCACACGGACCGCTCGGGCAACATCGGTCTTTTTCAGATCGTGTCCGAAGGGGGCATCGCATCGGGCATCCGGCGCATCGAGGCCGTGACCGGCGCCCGGGCCCTGGAACATGTCCATGCCGCCACGGCTGAGCTGCTCGAGGTGTCCCAGGTGTTGAAGAGCGCCAGGGGCGAGGTGGCTGAAAAGGTGAAGACCCTTGTTGCCGATAAAAAGGCGGCTGACAAGGAGATCGTCTCCCTCAAGGCAAAGATCGCCTCAAAATCCGTTGAAAATCTGGACGACAGTGTTCGGGAGATTGACGGGGTCCGGATCGTGTCCAAGCGGGTCCAGATCGACAACCCCTCCCAGCTGAGGGACCTTGCCGACAAGTTCAAGACAAAGATCGGTTCGGGCGTGGTGCTCCTTGGTGCTGAATCCAATGGAAAGGCCCTTCTTGTATCCGTGGTCACCGATGATCTGACCCGGCGATTCAAGGCGGGCGACATTGTTAAAAAGGCGGCAGCCATTGTGGGCGGTGGCGGCGGGGGGCGGCCGGACATGGCCCAGGCCGGCGGGTCCAAACCGGAATTTCTGGAACAGGCCCTGGCATCGGTATTTGCCACTGAATGACCGCCTATTTCATACGACGACTGTTCCTGGTGATTCCCACCTTCATCGGCATCACCATCATGGTGTTTACCATCACCCGGTTTGTGCCGGGCGGCCCCATTGAACGGATCATTGCCGATGCAAGGCAGATGCAGACCATGGACCGGGCAGGGGGGAGCGGCAACGGCGGGGCCGGTGCAGGCCAGCCCCTTTCAGAAGAGCAGATTGATAAATTGCGGGCCTATTACGGGTTTGACCGGCCCGTTCTTGAAAGTTATTTTCTGTGGCTGTCCAAGGTGGTAACCGGGGATCTGGGCCGGTCAACCCGGTACTATGATCCCGTGTGGGAGATGATCAAGGAACGAATCCCGGTTTCCCTCTACTTTGGTGCTTTGACCATGGTCATCGTGTACGGGGTGTGCATCCCCCTGGGCATTGCCAAGGCCGTGCGCCACCGGAGCGGGTTTGATAATTTTTCTTCGATTCTCATTTTCACCGGCTATGCCATTCCAGGATGGGTGGCAGGGGTGATGATGCTGGTGGCCTTTGCCTCCTGGGTTGACCTTTTCCCCCTGGGGGGGCTGGTATCGGATAATTTCCTTGAACTGTCGTTCCTGGAAAAGGCCACGGACCTTTTCCGGCACACCCTGCTGCCGCTGCTCTCCTATGTGCTGGGCTCGTTCACCGTTATGACTCTTTTGATGAAGAATACCCTCATGGACAACCTTTCCTCCGACTATGTGAGGACGGCCATTGCAAAGGGGCTGTCATTCAAACAGGCTGTTTTCCGCCACGCCCTTCAGAACAGCCTGATCCCCATTGCCACCCATTTCGGCAACAATGTGTCGATCATTCTCACGGGGTCATTTCTCATTGAAAAGGTGTTTAATATCAACGGCATGGGCCTTCTGGGGTATGAGTCTGTGGTGGACAGGGATTATCCCGTTGTCATGGGGATCCTTGTGATTTCGTCCCTGCTTTTCATGCTGGGAAACATTCTCTCGGACCTGTGCGTGGCCCTGGTGGATCCCCGGGTGAGGTTTAAATGATAATTTCGCCCTCCAGGAAAAAATGGCGCCGTTTTGTTTCCATCCGCAGGGGCTATGTCTCGTTTGTGATCCTGGGCGTCATGGTGGTTTTTTCCCTCCTGGCCGAGGTGTTCATCAACAGCCGTGCCCTGGTGGTTTCCTATGAAGGCCGTCTGTTTTTTCCAACCTATGGCCAGATGATCCCGGGGAGCGTCTTTGGGCTTGACTACAAGTATGAGACCGATTATCGAAAGCTCCAGGCCGGTTTCAAAGCTGACAAAGACAGTGGGAACTGGGTGATCATGCCCCTGGTGCCCTTTAACGCCTATGAAAATGATCTCAAGGAGGCAAGCTATCCGCCGTTTCCGCCCTCGTTTGCCCAGCGTCATTTTCTTGGCACCGACAACGTGGGCCGGGACATCCTTGCACGGCTGGTCTACGGGTTCAGGACGGCCCTGGGATTTTCCGTGATTCTCCTGGTATTCAACTACTCCGTTGGCATTTTTTTGGGATGCGCCATGGGCTATTTCGGGGGTAAGCTGGACCTTTTTGCCCAGAGAATCCTGGAGGTGTGGAGCAACATTCCGTTTCTCTACGTGGTGATCATTGTCTCGTCCATTGTGGTGCCAAGCTTTATGGTGCTGCTGTTGATCATGGCCTTTTTCGGCTGGATTCAGATGACCTGGGTGATGCGGACCATGACCTACCGTGAAAAAGAGCGGGAGTATGTGCTGGCGGCCCGGTCCCTGGGTGCCTCCCATGCAAGAATCATCTTTCACCACATCATTCCCAACACCATCTCGGTCATTGTCACCTATGCGCCCTTTGCCATCTCGGGCGGCATTGTGGCCTTGACCTCCCTTGACTACCTGGGCTTCGGTCTGCCCGCACCCACCCCCTCCTGGGGGGAGCTTCTCCAGCAGGGGTGGACCAACATGGAGGCCTGGTGGATCTCAGCCTCGGTGGTGGCGGCCCTGGTCATCACCCTCATGACCGTCACTTTCACGGGTGAGGGGATCAGGGAGGCCCTGGATCCGAGGATGCACACCACCTACGAGTAAACGGGCCGCCCCCCGGGAGCCTAGCAGTAAAAAGCACCGGCACCGGAGAGCGGCATCTTAAACCTTGCCCGGGCAGAATAACGACAACAAGGAAAGCCCCGCTATGCCCCTGGCCCCCCACGATTTTATTGAATAATGCCAATAAGCCAAGCCTGACCCCGCTATGCTGTTTCCCGGGTGTCCATTAATTCAAGGTAGTCGTCAAATCCCATGGTTCGATCCGTGACGCCATGGGCCGTGATCTCAATGATCCGGTTGGCAATGGTCGAGATAAACTCATGGTCATGGGACGAGAAGAGCAGCACCTCCGGGAATGCCGTAAGCCCTTCGTTGAGGGCGGTAATGGATTCAAGATCCAGGTGGTTGGTGGGCTGGTCAAGTACAAGGACATTGGCGCTGGAGAGCATCATCCGTGCGAGCATGCAGCGCACCCGTTCCCCGCCGGAAAGGACGGCCGTGCTTTTCATGGATTCCTCGCCGGAAAAGAGCATCCGGCCAAGAAAGCTTCTGGAAAACGACTCCCCCTCGGTGTGGTACTGGCCGAGCCACTCCACAAGGGACATCTCCTGGTTGAAAAACAGGTCGTTTTCCAGGGGAAAGTTTGACCGGGTGATGGTCGTTCCCCACCGGAACGTTCCGCCATCGGGCTCGATATCTCCGTTGAGGATTTGAAACAGGGTGGTCTGGGCAAGGGTTTCACTGCCCACAAAGGCGATTTTATCTCCTTTGTTGACCACCAGGCTGAAATCCTTGAGCACATCCACGCCGTCAATGCTTTTGGTCAGGTTCTCGATCTCAAGGATGACGTTGCCGCAGGGCCGCTCGGGTTTGAAGCTGATGTAGGGGTAGCGCCTGGAAGAGACGGGCAGCTCTTCAATGGTGAGTTTTTCCAGCAGTTTTTTCCTGGAAGTGGCCTGTTTTGACTTGGAGGCATTGGAGCTGAACCGCTGGATAAAGGCTTTGAGTTCGCCTGCCCGGTCAAGGGCCTTTTTGTTTTCATTCTGGCGCTGGCGCAGAATCAGTTTGCTTGCCTGGCGCCAGAAGTTGTAGTTGCCCACAAACACCTGGATCTGGCCAAAGTCGATGTCGGCGATATGGGTGCACACCTGGTTGAGGAAGTGGCGGTCATGGGAGACCACAATGACGGTGTTCTGGAACCGGAATAAAAATTCCTCAAGCCAGACGATTGAGCGGTGGTCCAGGTGGTTGGTGGGTTCGTCGAGCAGGAGAACGTCGGGGTTGCCGAAAAGGGCCTGGGCCAGAAGGACCCTGACCTTGTCCGTTGCTTCAAGCTCCTTCATCTTTTTGTGGCACAGGGTTTCAGGAATGCCAAGGCCGTGGAGCAGCACAGCCGCTTCGGATTCTGCCTCGTACCCGTTCATGTCTGCAAACCGGGTCTCAAGATCGGCCGAAAGGATGCCGTCGGCTTCTGTAAAGTCCGGCTTTGCATAGATGGCGTCCCGCTCGATCATCACCCGATAGAGCGCAGGATAACCCATGATCACCGTTGATATGACGGTCTCTTCATCAAAGGCAAAATGATCCTGTTTGAGCATGGCGATGCGCTCGTTCGGTCCAACGCTCACGCCGCCCTGGTCTGGATCAATCTCTCCTGAGAGAATTTTCAGAAAGGTGGATTTTCCGGCCCCGTTGGCCCCGATGAGCCCGTAACAGTTCTGGGGGGAGAACTTGATGCTGACATCTTTGAACAGGACCCTTTTTCCGTAGGAGAGGGCCAGATTGGCGGTGGTGATCATAAACATATTCCTTATAAAATAGAAGGGGACGCCTCTGTGGTAGCGCCCCCCTGTAGTCTGCGTGAACTGAACTCAGTTGAGTTTAAATAAAATGACCGGGATCTCTTGACCGTCGGATTTCATGGTCTGTTTTTTCATGGCAATGGTATAATGGGTCTCCATCTGTTTGACAAATGCCCGGGTGGTCTTTCTCATCCCCTCGGCCAGGAAAATGGTGCCCCCGGGTTTGAGGTAGCGCTGGAAAAGATGGTGAAGACCCGGGATATCTTCTTCCTTGAACACAACCTCAGAGCCGATGATATAATCGAATCGGCCCTCAATCAGGGGATTGTTCCAGTCGAGTCTGCGGATGTCCACGGTGTCAATGTCGTTTAAAACGGCATTGGCCCGGGCAAACTCAATGGCATCACTGTTGTATTCGGTGATGGTCATGCGGTGGCCGAGCTTTGCCCCCACAAGCCCTGCCACCCCCATGCCGGCCCCGATTTCAAGAAAACGTCTGCCCGGATCGGGCGTCATGGTGGACAGGTGAAACGACAGTACCGCTGTTGCCTCCCAGATCTTGCTCCACAGGGGGAAATCGGCGAAAAGGTCGTCGGTGTTGATGAAGGGGTCTATCTTCTGGGGAACAAAAAAAGAGAGGGACTGGCCTGCCACCTGGTAGCGGGTTTCCTCCACGTTGTATTTCTGTTTGAATCTTTCAAGGGAAAACATGCCGTCCGAATTTATCCTTATGTCTCTTTGTCAACATCGGTTGTTTAATAAAATTCGGGGATAATATCAGATTCTACGGCAACAGGCAAGGATTTCTACCTGGACAACGGAGCAGGAGGGGGGGCAGGGGGTCAGGCCGGCTTCCTAGGATGCCGGCCTGACTTTAAGCTGTGGTGTTACTGGATGGGAAGAAGTTCTACTCGCCGGTTTTTGGCGCGGCCTTCTTTGGTTTTGTTGGTGGCTACAGGCCTTGAAAAACCAAAGCCTTCAGTTTTGAGTCTGTCAGCTGGAACACCCTTGGACACAAGGTAGGTCTTTACAGCAGCAGACCGTTTCAGGGAGAGTTTCATGTTGAACTTCTGAGAGCCGATGTTGTCGGTGTGGCCCTGGAGGTCAATCCGTAATCCAGGGTTCTTTTTCAAGATCATGGCCACATTGTCAAGTTCGTCAAACGAAGCCGGCTTTATGTCGGCCTTGTTGTAGTCAAACAGCAGCTCTGCCAGGATCCAGCAGCCAAGGTCGTTAACGTTGGCGCCCAGAGGTGTTCCCGGGCACTGGTCCTTGTAGTCGTAAACACCGTCCTTGTCCGAGTCAAACGGGCAGCCTGATGCATCAACACTCACACCGCGGGGGGTGTCAGGGCATTTGTCAAGGGCATCGATGACGCCGTCACCGTCGCTGTCCTTGGGTGCAGCAACTGGAGCGGGTTTTGCAACCTGGCGCTTGGTCAGAAATACCTTTTCAACAAAGCCGTTGATGGCTGATGCCGTGAGGAGATCTTCAGCCTTTGCAGAGAAACCGCAGCTGCCTGCAGCGGCAATTTTGTCCATCAGGGCCATGCCGCCGGCATCGCTGCCCACAAGAACTGTATAGATGCACAGGGATGAACCCATTTTATCCTTGAGCTGTGCTGCAGCATCAATGGCCATGGGTGAAATGTTTTTTCCATCGCTGACGACGATCACAGCCGTTTTAGTGAGAACACCGTCAAGATCTTTTGCTGCAGCAGACAGGGCCCTATAAAGGGGGCTGCTTCCGCCAGGTGTGGCAATACGATCCAGATCTGCTGCAAATCCTGCTGTGGTGTAGGGCCTTATTCCATCGGCATCCAGGGTCGGTTTCCGGGTAATAGAAGGGTCATGACCAAAGGAAATCAAACCTGCATTCTGTCCCATCTCCGGAATAGCCTGATTCATGCGGTTTACAAATGCCTTGGCAATGGTGAATTTTTCCTGACCATTGTCAAATTCAGCCATGGAGCTTGATGCATCCAGGATGACGACAAAATTATCAACACTCGGTGCGTAGGCGTCAGAGTCAAAGGTCTGGGGCTGATAGGCGGGCAGGGGGGATACCGGCCCTTTGGCTGTGCACGCCGCAACTAGAAAAAACATTGAAACAACGAGAAAAGCTTTAAAAGCGGATTTTTTCACGATTAATCTCCTTTTTTATGGGGTAAGCAACAACGAACCTGAATTTTTTAGTTTGTTTTTAATTCTATTTGGGGTGTGAACTTGTTAATCGGTTATAATCTATATATTCGCGGCCATTCTGTCAAGTCATAATGCAAGAGATTTATTGGCCTTGATTACCGTTTCGGCCATGAAAAATTTATCCGGGCCATGGAGCCATTAACTGTAAATCGTGGACAGCATTGGGATGGAGATCGATTTACTCACAAAGGGGTATTGATCCATGGCCGGGAGAAGGGCTGGACCTCTGCCCGGCATATTTGCCCAAACTGGGAATCACCGGGAGCTAGTCATCGCAGCTTTCCTTGTAGGTGCACTCCTTGTTGGGACATTTTAAAATCTTACCCTCTTTTTTGGTCTTTTTTTCAACAAGATACAGGGAATTGCACTCGGGGCAGGGTTTGTTGACAACCGGATCCCAGGAGGCAAAGGTACAGTCCGGGTATTTGTTGCAGCCATAGAAGATTTTTCCCCTGCGGGAGCGCTTTTCGACAATGAGGCCGTTGCACAGGGGCTCAGGGCATTTTGCACCGGTTTCTCTGCCGCCGGCATCCCCGTGAACCGATTCCGTGTGCTTGCAGTCCGGGTATCCGGTGCAGGCAAGGAATTCGCCAAACCGGCCCTCTTTTTTGACCATGGGGCTGCCGCATTTGATGCAGTCTTTGACTTTTGTGTTGTCGGTCTTGGTTTCAAGGATCTCAATGGTGCCCTTTTCATCCCGGGTGTAGTTGCTGGAGAAGCTGCATTCGGGATAGCCTGTGCAGGCGATAAAATGACCATTTCGGCCCATTTTGATGTTCAGGGGTTTGCCGCACAGGGGGCAGGACAGACCCGTTTCAATGCCCACTCCCTTGACACTGAGCATATTTTCTTTGGCATGGTCGAGTTTTTCCTTAAAGGTCGCATAAAAGGCCTTGAGGACGCCCAGGGAGTGCTTGTTCCCGTTTTCAATTTCGTCCAGGTCGTTTTCCATGCGGGCAGTAAAGGCCGTATCCAGAATCTCTGGAAAGGATGCCACCAGAAGATCGTTGACAATGAATCCAAGCTCGCTGGGTACGAAATAGCGGTTGATCAGCTCCACATACCCCTTGTCCCGGATGATTGAAAGAATGGAGGCATAGGTGCTTGGCCGTCCGATGCCGTTTTCCTCAAGCTCCTTGACAAGGGATGCCTCTGAAAACCGCGGTGGCGGTTTGGTAAAATGCTGTTTGGGCGTGACCGCTTTTCTCGCAAGCCCCATGCCCTGTTCAACCACGGGCAGCTTTTGCTTGGACTTGTCCGCCTTTTCATCAATCGTGGCGTACAGGGCCATGAAACCGGGAAACTTTACCGTTGTTCCGCCAACGGTAAAGGTATAGTTCAGTGCCTGGATCGAGATGGTGTTCTGGTCAATAATGGCCTGTGCCATCTGGGAGGCGACAAAACGGTTCCAGATCAGTTCGTACAGCTTGAACTGATCCTCGCCAAGAAAGGGTTTCAGCCGCTCCGGGGTATTGAGGACCGACGTGGGTCGAATGGCCTCATGGGCATCCTGGGCCTTGTTTTTATTTTTGAAGAACCGCGGGGTTTCCAGGGCGTATTCCGGACCAAACGACTGCCGGATATGGGCGAGTGCCTCCTGGGCCGCTTCGTCGGCAATCCGGGTGGAGTCGGTACGCATGTAGGTGATCAAACCCTCTGGCCCGCCCGTGCCGATTTCGATGCCTTCGTACAGCTGCTGGGCCACCAGCATGGTTTTCTTGGCCGAAAATCTCAGCCGGTTGATGGCATCCTGCTGGAGTTTACTGGTGATAAACGGGGGCAGCGGGTTTCGCTTGATGGTTCTGCTGACGATTTTTTCAACAACAAACGTTGCACGTTCAAGATCCTGGACGATCCGATCCGCAGTCTGCTGATCGGAAATAACAGCCTTTTTGTTGTCAATCCGGGCAAGGGCCGCTGTAAAAACCGGGGGAAGATCGGCCGCAAGATCGGCTGTGATGGTCCAGTACTCCTCGGGTTCAAAGGCCCGGATAACCCTTTCCCGGTCGCAGATGATCCTGACGGCAACCGACTGGACCCTTCCAGCACTTAATCCGCCCTGGACCCTTCGCCATAGAAGCGGGGAGATCTGGTACCCCACAAGGCGATCCAGAGCTCTTCTTGTCTGCTGGGCTTCGTAGCGGTCATGGTTGAGGTCCAGGGGATGCGCAAGGGCGTCGTTGATGCCTTTCTGGGTCAGTTCGTGGAACAGAACCCGGTAAAAGGTCCGGCCCTTTTTCTTTAAAACCTCAGCGGCATGGAAGGCAATGGCTTCTCCTTCTCGGTCCGGGTCAGGGGCAAGAAAGACGGTATCGGTGTCTCCTGCCGCACTCTTCATGGCCTGGATCACCTTGGTTTTTCCCTGGATGGTGATGTATTTGGGCTTGAAGTCGTCCTCAATATCTATGCCAAGCTCCTTGGGCGGAAGATCCCTGATGTGACCAACGGTTGCCGTTACATTGTAATCTTTGCCAACGTACTTTTTGAGGGTTTTCACCTTGGTGGGTGACTCGACAATGAGCAGGGGTTTTTTCACGTTTACTCCTCTTTGATGGAAAACAGCTTGCCTGGAAGCTGTCTGACCATGCCTTTTAATTCCAGATCCAGCAGCGCTGCCGATATGCTTGCAACGTCAAGACCTGTTTTTTCAACAATTTTATCAATGTGCAGGGGGTAGGGTTCAAGAATGGTCACAATGGCCTGTTCTGCCCTGTTGAGAGCTTGTTTTTCCTTGTCCGGTTCCCGGGTTCCGGGCAACGGGTCGGGGGGGGCGGTGTGGACCATGTGGTGCAGCTCCTGGATGATGTCCCTGTGGGTCTCAACAAGGGTGGCACCCTGGCGTATCAGGTCGTGGGTGCCATGGCTTCGATGGGAGTTGATGCTTCCTGGAACGGCAAACACCTCCCTTGAAAATTCTGCGGCAAGCCTTGCGGTAATCAATGACCCGCTTCTGGTGGCAGCTTCCACGACAATGGTTCCCGTTGATATCCCGGCAATGAGTCTGTTTCTGATGGGGAAATTTCTGGGTTCGGGCCGGGTGTCGGGTGAAAATTCGGATATAACCGCTCCGGTCCGGCGGATTTCCTGGAAAAGCGGCCGGTTTTCCCTGGGATAGATCCAGTTCAGGCCGCTGCCAAGGATGGCCATTGTCCGCCCCTGTGCTGCCAGGGCACCCCTGTGGGCCGCCGTGTCAATGCCCCTTGCCATGCCGCTCACCACCTGGAATCCCTGGGCCGCAAGATCATATCCGAGGCGGTAGGCCGATTCAAGGCCGTAGGTGGTTGCATTCCTTGATCCGACAATGGAAATGCAAGGCTGATCTGCATTTAATTCGCCCTGGAAGGTGAAAAAGGGCGGCGGGTCGGCAATTTCCCTTAACAGCGGCGGATAGGCCGGGTCGTTCAGGGTTGCAAGCCGGACCTTGCTACGATGGACGGCGGCAAGTTCCATTTCTGCCTTTTTTCGGACTGTGCAGCGGACAATGCCATGGATGGCTTTTTGTGAAATTCCCGGTATGGTTTCAAGCTCTGCAGTCTTTGCCGCAAGGATTTTTTCAGGTGTGTTAAAGCAATCCAGAAGACGCTTGAACAGGTGGTTACCAATCCCGGGGATTGATTTTACGATAAACCAAGGCAGATATTTGTCCTGTGTGGTCATTGGTTTACAGCTTATTGAAAGGCTTTGAGTTTTTGTTCTGCCTTTTCTCCAGCCGGCGTAAACGGGTACCCCTTTACCACGAGCTTGAGATAGTGGTGTGCCCGGTCCGCATCATCAAGGCTGAGATAGGCATAGGCAGTTTTTAAAAGTGCGTCAGCCACCTTTCCCCCGTGGGGGTAAAGGGCGACAACATCCTTGAAGGTCTGGATGGCCTCTTGAAAATCACCCAGGGAGTAGTGGCACTCGCCAAGCCAGTAAAGGGCGTTGTCTGCAAGTTCAGAATCCGGGTACCGGATCACAAAATTCTTGAACAGCCTGGCAGCGCCGGGGAAATTTTCCTCAAGCAGCAGGCTTCGGGCACTGTTGTACAGCTGGGTTGGTTGCATATGGGCGCCCCCGGAAGCTGTTTCCCGGGAATTTGTCGTATTTCCGGTTCCGGGCGCTACGGGTTGTTCCGGGGCGGCAGCGGTGCGTGCCTGGGCTTCAAGGGCGGTGATCCTGGGTTCAAGACGCTCAACAAGGCAGAGGCGTTGGTCAAGATCTTCCACCTGGGCCTGAATTCTTTCCAAAACCGTTGCGGTCCGGTCCGGCTCTGGTGTGCCTGACACCCCTGCGCATGAGCCAAGCATCACGCCCGAAACCAGGAGTGATGCCGCAAGAGCCGCTGTGGGGTTACGCCCCATCAGGCGCGTTTGCTCCATGCCAGAAGGATGGGGCTTGCCACAAATATCGACGAGTAGGTACCGATGACGATCCCGACGATCATGGAAAAGGCAAAATCGTGGATGATCTCTCCACCCAGAAAGAAGAGGGAAAAGAGAACGATCAGGGTGGTCATAGAGGTGAGTATGGTCCGGCTCAGCGTCTCGTTGATGCTCCGGTTGATGATAGCTTCAAGGGGGGCCTTGTGCAGCTGTTTGATGTTTTCCCGGATGCGGTCAAATACGATGATGGTGTCGTTCAACGAGTATCCGATGATGGTCAGGAGGGCGGCAATAATGGACAATGAAAATTCAAGATCCAGAATTGAAAAAATACCCACGGTAATGGTCACATCATGGATCAGGGCCACAATGGCGCCCATGGCATACTTGAGTTCAAGCACCCAGAACAGTACCAGGGTGACCGCAAGGGCAGCGGTAATCAGGATCACCATGTTGCTCCAGCTGAAGAGCGACAAAAAATATACCGCCGTCATGAGCGCGCCTGCCGTGACACCTGAAAGTATCCACTTCATCTCAAATCTTCCTGAGATGTAGATGGTGATAAAGAGCAGGGAGTAGAACATGGCAAGCAGGGCTTTTTTTCTCAGGTCCTTGCCCACCTGGGGACCGACCATCTCGACCCGCCGAATTTCAGGTGCCATGCCGGTGGATGCTTTCAAAGCCTCAGAAATCGACTGGGAAAACCCTTCGCCGGTCATGGCAGGCATGCTCGTCCGGATGAGAAACTCGTTGTCCTTGATCTCCCCGAAGTTCTGAACCGATGAGTTTTCAAGTCCCACCTGGCTGAGGCCGGTGCGGATATCCTTGACGGACGGCAGGTCTGAAAATTTAACCTGAACCAGGGTGCCGCCAGAAAAGTCAATGCCGTAGTTGGGGCCCCTGTGGATTATAAGGGACAGGATGCTGATGACGATCAGGGCCAGGGAAAAGGCAAAGCCCACGCGCCGTCTGCCTGTAATGTTTAAATTGATATCATTGCTTATAAACTGCATTGAATTGCAAGCTCCTTTTTAAATGCTTAAGGTGGACACCTTTTTTCCGGTTATGAAAAAATCAAAGCAGCTCTTTGACAGCACAAGGGCTGTAAAAAGACTGGCAATGATGCCAAGACCCAGGGTAACGGCAAATCCCTTGATGGGTCCTGTTCCAAACTGGAAGAGAACCACGGCAACGATAAGGGTGGTCACGTTGGCATCAAGTACCGTAAGGGCGGCCCGGTCAAAGCCCGCCTTGACCGAAGCCGCAGGTGTTTTTCCAGAAAAGAGCTCTTCCCTGATCCGTTCAAAAATAATGACGTTGGCGTCAACCGCCATGCCAATGGTCAGAATAATGCCTGCAATGCCCGGGAGGGTCAATGTGGCCTGGAACGCGGCAAGTCCCCCGCCAATGAGAATGATGTTCATGATCAGGGCAAAGTCGGCAATCAGTCCGGCACCCCTGTAGTAGACGGCCATGAAAATAACAACCAGGATACCCCCGACAATCATGGAAATGATGCCCATGCGGATGGAGTCGGCACCCAGGGTGGGACCAACGGTGCGTTCCTCAAGGATTTTTACAGGGGCGGGCAGGGCACCGGCCCGCAGGGCGATGGCAAGATCCCTTGCCTCTTCCGTGGTAAAATTGCCCGTGATCCTCGCCTTTCCGCCTGCAATCCTGTCCTGGATCACCGGGGCTGAATAAACGGTCTTGTCAAGGACAATGGCCAGTCGTTTCTTGATGTTCTCCCCCGTGATGCGCTCAAAGATTCTGGCACCTTTTCGATCAAACTCAATACCCACATAGGGCTCGTTGAACTGGGAATCGATCATCACCCGGGCATCGGTCAGAGAGCTGCCGTCAAGCAGCACCCGTTTTTTGATGAGAAAGGGGATTTTTGTGGTCTGCCCGGTCTGGGGGTCGGTCTTGACCTGGTAGAGAATACTGTCTCCCGGCGGCGGTGTGCCCTTGAGGGCGGAAGCCACATCACCGGTCTCATCAACAAGCTGGAAGTTGAGCCTTGCCGTTCTGCCGATGAGATCCTTGGCCCGCTGGGTGTCCGTTACGCCCGGGAGCTGAACCAGGATTCGATTTTCGCCCTGGATTCTGATGTCCGGTTCACTTACCCCGAACTCGTCAATCCGGTTCCGGATGGTCTCAAGGGCCTGCTCCGTGGCCATCTTGCGGATGGATTCCTGCTCCTGGTCCGGCAGTTTCAGGGTCAGCGTGGTTGTCTCGCCCTGTTTCTGGGTGGAGCTGATCATCAGGGTATTGAAATTTTCGGAAAGGATCTTGTTGAATCCATCAATGTTTTCCTTGCCCGACAGGACCGCCGTGATGGTGCTGGTGCCATTCAGGGTAATGCCGCTGTGCTTGACATTGCCGTCCCGCAGTTCTTTTTTGAGTTCGTGGATGGTTCGTTCGACGGTCGTTTCAACGGCTTTTTCGCTTTGAACTTCAAGAACAAGGTTCATCCCCCCCTGGAGGTCAAGGCCCAGATTGATCCTCTTGTGGGGCCAGCAGTCCGGACAGACGGTGGGAACAAGATATACCAGTGCGATTGCCAGTATTGCCGTGATAAGGGTTCCTCTCCATGTAAATATCTTCACTCTGATTGCTCCTGGATCCGGTTTATTTGTCTGTTTTTTTATCTCGTTTTCGGGGCACTGACCCTTGCAGTGCCGTTCCCACATTGCCTCGGTTGACCTTGATCTTGACGTTGTCCGAGATCTCAAGGTTGATGGATGTCTCATCAAGGGAGACAATAGTGCCGTGTATGCCGCCCGAGGTGATGACCCTGTCCCCTTTTTTAAGACTGTTGATCATGTTCTGGTGCTCTTTGGCCTTTTTCTGCTGGGGCCTGATGAGCAGAAAGTAGAAGATCACGAACATCAGTATCAGGGGTACAAACGCTGTAAAACCGCCACCCTGTCCACCCTGCGCTCCTGCCTGTCCCATTGCAAATGCTGTATCTATCAAAAAAAACCTCCTTAGTTTATAGCCTTTTTACCGGGCTGTTGTGCGGGAATCCAGATGGTCTCGCCATCGAACTGGATTTGATCCACATTGTCATAGTCGATCTCTTGTAAAAGAGAAAATACTTCTTTCATGTTATAAACAACAATTTTGCTCAGGGGTTCCAGAAGGTTGATGTCCTTTGCAACGTCTTTGTCAAGGATGTTGTAAATGGTGACAATGGACTCTGAAAATTTAAGCAGCTTTCCAATGCCTGAACTGTACCCCCCGTTCCTTGGTTCATCCGCCCTGCCTGGGATGGATACCCCCCGTGCCTTGTAGTAATCCTGGATGATCCCAAAGTGGATGTTCCAGATATTGTCCCCCTTTTGGACAACATGGATGCCATACTCAGCAGTCGACTCGGGAACCACTGCCCCTGATTCCGCTATGGTCTCGGCAAAGACCCGGTTGTTTGTAAGGCGGTTTTTTTCAAGGATATCCCGCATGCGTACGATCGTTTTGCCAACCTTGAACGCCTCGTCTGATTTCACAATCATATCGAGGCTTTTACCGATGCCAAACGCCTGTTTTCTTCGTTCCATCATCCGGGAAAGTGCGTTGTCCCTGTCAAGCCTGGAAAAATCAATTTCTGGAGGCTGTTCAATGGTTCCCCTTACCACTAGGGAATTATTTTCCGGTTGAAAAACGTCCGGGGCGACCCTTGGTACCATGATCAACTGGTCTTTCTCCTCCATTTGTCTGCCCCTGACCCAGAGTAGCAGCCCAAGGAGTGCAATCAATGCAGCAACCAGGGTTTTAAACCGTTTTGCCCTGTTTTCTTTCAAAGCTCGAGGCATCATTTCTCCTTGAAAAATCAGGTTGCGACTGTTTCAGATACACAAAACTGAAATGTATGTCAAGCGTCACATATGATTCTGCTCTCGCCCAAAAGCAGGGAATCATCACTTTCGATCACCAGGGTGACGTTGCGTTTTGCCTCGATGTTCAGGAGTTCTTCCCTTTTTTTGTTGAGCAGGTAATAGGCAACCTTTTCAGGCACCAGTGCCTTGACCGTTTTATTTTCGGTCTTGATGGTTTCAAGGCTGAGTTTCCGTAAAAAGGCGTGGCCCAGGGTTTCAGTGTTGGGCACAAGGCCCCTTCCCTTGCAATGGTGGCAGGTTTCAAAGCTGCCAAAGGTGATGGCCGATCTTATTTTCTGGCGGGACATCTCAAGGAGACCAAAGGCCGATATGCCGCCAACCTTTGTCTTGGCCTTGTCGGATTTTAGATACCGTTTCAGGGTCTTGGTGACCTCGGCCTTGTGCTTTTTTTCCTTCATGTCAATGAAATCTATCACGATCAAACCGCCCATGTCCCTCAGTCTCAGCTGTCGCGCCACCTCTTCTGCCGCCTCAATGTTGGTATGAAAGGCGGTCTGTTCAATGTTTTTCCGGCCGGTGGATTTGCCTGAATTGACATCAATGGCAACCAGAGCCTCGGTCTGGTCAATGACAATGGCGCCACCGGATTTCAACAGAGCCTTGGTCTCAAATATCGATGCAATCTGTTCTTCGATCTGGTATTTGGTAAAGATTGGTTTCTCGCCCTTGTACGGCTTGACAATCTTTTCCTGTTTCGGGGCAATGACCTTCATGAAATCCTTTACCTCTTTAAAGACGTCCGGGTCATCAATGAGAATTTCAGTGACATCTGCGGTAAAGTAGTCCCTGAGGGATCGAACGGCCAGGTTCTGTTCCTTGTAGAGTAAAGAGGGTGTTGGTTCGTTGACGGCTTTTTTGTTGATCTCTTTCCAGGCCCGCATGAGGTAGCGGGTGTCGTTGGTGAGCATGGTCTTGGTGGCATCCCGGCCGGCGGTTCTCACGATGAGGCCAAAACCTTCGGGAAGTTTCAGGTTTTCGGTGATCTCCTTGAGACGCTTTCGTTCTGCCTCGTCGTCGATCTGTCTTGAAACACCGCGGGTGGTGCTTCCGGGCATGAAGACCGAAAGCCGGCCGGGCAGGGAGATAAAGGTGGTGAGCATTGCACCCTTGTGCATGATCGGATCCTTGGTGACCTGAACGATGAGCTCCTGTCCCTTTTTGACCAGTTTGGAAAAACTTCTGTCTCCGGAATCATTGTCCAGAAAATAGTCGCTGTGAATTTCCTGTTTTTGCAAAAAACCGTTCTTTTCCGTACCGTAATCGACAAAAACCGCCTGAAGACTTGGCTCTACCCGGGTGATGACCCCCTTGTAAATATTGCCCTGGGTCACTTTTCTGGCGGCTGTTTCAATGTGAAACCCTTCCAGTTTGTTGTCTTTGATTTGAACGATTCTGCACTCGTCAGAATCCAGGGCGTTGATAAGTATTTTGGTTGTCATTGAGTGTGCCTTTGGCCTCCTCCTGTTATTTATGTCTGATTGACCATTAATTCAGGATTAATCAGGGTGAATGAATTTTTTTATAACTCTTTAAACTATTCGATCAGGCGTCTCAAGTCAATTTATTTTATCTTGTCAACGAACGAGCAGTCTTGCTATTTAACGAAGATTGTGCCATTTATGAAATTTTTTAGCATGCAGGGCTCAATTTTAAATTCTGCTCTAACGAAAATTCAGATTGGACATACGGGGACAGGGATCAACACCCTGCCCGATTACGCGGAGGTAATCATAAGGATTATGGAGGAGCGATACAACCCGGAAAAGGTAGAGCCGGTCTGGCAGGCATACTGGAACCAACACCACACCTTTAAGGCGACTGAAGATGGGTCAAAGCCGAAATATTATCTGCTGGAGATGTTTCCCTATCCTTCGGGCAAGATTCACATGGGGCACGTCAGGAACTATACCATCGGTGATGTGGTTGTCCGCTACAAGCGCATGAAGGGGTTTAATGTGCTTCACCCCATGGGGTGGGACGCCTTTGGCATGCCTGCTGAGAATGCCGCCATTGACAACAATACCCATCCTGCTGCCTGGACCTATGAAAATATCCGCACCATGCGCCGTCAGCTCAAACGAATGGGGTTTTCCTACGACTGGGACCGGGAAATTGCCACCTGCAGGCCCGAGTATTACCGCTGGGAGCAGTGGTTGTTTTTAAAGATGCTGGACAAGGACATGGTCTACCGGAAAGAGTCCTATGTCAACTGGTGCGACCACTGCCAGACGGTGCTTGCCAACGAGCAGGTCGAACAGGATATGTGCTGGCGGTGTGGCAAAGCGGTGCAGCAGAAAAAACTGTGGCAGTGGTTCTTCAGAATCACCGACTTTGCCGAGGACCTGCTGGTGCACTGCGACAAGCTTCCGGGCTGGCCCGACAATGTCACCCTGATGCAGAAAAACTGGATCGGCAGGAGCCAGGGGTCTGAGATTCGGTTCCCCGTCCAGGGGACCGATGAGGAGATTCCCGTCTTTACCACCCGTCCGGATACTCTTTTTGGATCAACCTTCATGTGCCTTGCGCCGGAGCACCCCCTTGTGGAGATTTTATCCCGGGGAACCGACCAGGCCGAAGCCGTGGCCGAATTCACCACAAGGGTGCTCAATCAGGAGCGTTCGTCCATCGCCCTTGAAAAATATGAAAAAGAGGGGGTCTTTACCGGGACCTGGTGCATCAATCCGGCAACCGGTGATAAAATGCCCATCTACACGGCCAATTTTGCCCTGATGGAGTATGGAACCGGAGCGGTCATGTCGGTTCCGGCCCATGATCAGCGCGATTTTGACTTTGCCCGAAAATACAGCCTTCCCATCAGGGTGGTGATCCAGCCCCAGGACGAATCCCTTGATTCTGCAACCATGACCGAGGCCTATACCGGCCAGGGAACCCTTGTTGATTCGGGAGAATTCACAGGGTTTAACAATCTTGAGGCCATGGATGCCATTACCCGCTGGCTGGAAGATAAGGGGTTGGGTAAAACCACGGTGAGTTTCCGCCTCAGGGACTGGGGCATCTCCCGTCAGCGCTACTGGGGAACGCCGATTCCGGTGATCCACTGCCCGGATTGCGGTATCGTTCCGGTCAAGGAAGAAACCCTTCCGGTGGTGCTTCCAGAGGATGCGGCCCTTCTTGAAAATGGCGGCTCTCCTCTGTCCACGCTGGATGGGTTTGCAAGGGTGAAATGCCCGGTGTGCAACCGGGCCGATGCCAGGCGTGAAACAGACACCATGGACACCTTTGTCGAGTCTTCCTGGTATTTTGCAAGGTATTGCAGTCCACGTTACGAGAAGGGGATGTTTGATCCTCGTGCCGTCTCCTACTGGATGCCGGTTGATCAGTATATCGGCGGGGTGGAACATGCCATACTTCACCTGCTCTACTCGCGTTATTTCATGCGTGTGCTCAACACCCTGGAGTTGATCGATTTCAAGGAGCCCTTTGAGCGTCTGCTCACCCAGGGCATGGTGTGCAAGGAGACACTGACCTGTCCTGAGCACGGCTATATCTATCCCGACGATGCGGAGATGTCCAAAGAAAAGGTGGTGTGCAAACGGTGTCATGCCGATGTTGAAGTTGGCCGGGTTATCAAAATGTCCAAGTCCAAGAAGAACGTGATCGATCCCAATGCCCTGCTTGATCAGTACGGTGCGGACATCACGAGGCTCTTCTGTCTTTTTGCCGCACCGCCTGAAAAAGACCTGGAATGGAACGACGACGGGGTCGAGGGGTGCCATCGATTTATCAACCGTGTGTGGCGGCTTGCGGGCCGCTGCCGGTCAACCTACGCGGGTCTTACGCCCTATGGGGGCGTTGTGGCCAACCTTGGCGGCGAATCCAAAAAACTCTTTATCAAGGCCAACCAGACCATTAAAAAGGTGACCGACGATATTGAGGAGAGCTTTCATTTCAATACAGCCATCTCTGCGGTGATGGAGCTTGTCAATGCCATGTATTCGGTGGATCTTGATCCAGACCAGACCGACCTGGGAGCGGTGGCGCTCTTTTGCATCGAGAATATTGTCCTGCTGCTTTCTCCCATTGTACCCCATTTTTCCGAAGAACTCTGGTCGATTCTGGGGCATGGACCTTCGATTGTGGATCAACCCTGGCCGGCCTTTCAAAAGGATGCCCTTGTGACCGATGAGATCCTTATTGTGGTCCAGGTGAACGGTAAACTGCGATCGAAATTCACCGTTGACGCGGGTGTGTCCGACGATTTTATCCGTGAAGCAGCCCTTGGTGACGAGCAGGTCGGAAAACATATCAGCGGCAAAACCATTAAAAAAGTGATTGTTGTGAAGAAAAAACTTGTAAACATCGTGGTATAGGATGATATACAAAAATTTTGTGACAAGCGGGTTTCTGGCACTGTTTTTCGTTATTTCAGGCTGCGGCTACACCCTTTCCAATGGCGGGGCTCTTCCGGGCAAGGTTACCCGGGTTGCCGTGGCCATGTTTGAAAACCAGAGCTTTGAGAGTGGTGCGGAAACCACATTTACCGCTTCGCTGATCACGGAACTTCTTCAAAAGAGCGGCGCCATGGTTGTGGAAAGGCGTGGGGCAGATGCAGTCATCACCGGCACCATCCGGTCCATAACCATTGCCGCCTTGACCCGGACCGCAGATGATGAGGTCGTGGAACGGCAGGTGAGTGCCGTGATTGACCTTGATATGGTTGACGCCAGTGGAGACAAGATCTGGTCGGCACACAATTTTTCAGCCAACGAGGTCTTTACGGTAACCCGTTCCAATCTCCTGGATGAAACGGCCAAGGCCGAGGCCATTGAACGAATAGCCGCCAGGGTTTCCGAACGGATTGTTGACCGGATGAGGGACCAGTTCTAGAGCTGGTCGAAATGTAAGGATGGTTAAATCAGAAACAGGATTTGTCATGCAGGGCGCTTTGACAAATCCTGTTTTGCAGAATCTTGTATGGCAGCTGAGAGGTTTTTTAGCCCAGGCTTTTGCTTAGCCTTGAAATTTTACGTGCGGCAGTGTTCTGGTGAATAACCCCTTTTTTTGCTGCTTTTGCAATCAGGGATTTGGCAGCGTTCAGAAGATCGGTCGTATTGTCAGCACCGGCCGCTTTTGCCGTCCTGACTTTTTTTACTGCGGTGTTCATTGTGGATCGGGTTGATTTGTTCCGCAGGCGCCTTGCTTCACTTTGCTTTGCACGTTTTGCTGCTGATTTGTGGTTAGCCAACTTTGATATACTCCTTTGTTTTGTATTATGTGTTGTGTTGATTGGGAATTGATATAATTAACTTGCTATATTAGTTTATAATTACGACTTTTGTCAAGGGGAAAAATGGACACTGGGGTGTCAAAAAAAAGGTCGCGGCTGTTGAAAAAATCCGGTGTTGTCGGAGGGCTTACCCTGGTAAGCCGCGTGCTTGGATTTATCCGGGATGCTGTTATTGCATGGCTTTTGGGGGTCGGCCCTGGAAGTGACGCATTTTTCCTTGCATTCCGGTTGCCGGATCTTTTGCGGAAACTTTTTTCGGACGGGATGCTGACCCTCTCGTTTGTTCCGGTCTTTACCGTCTGCCTGATTAAAGAGGGGCGCAAGCAGGCCTTTGCCATGGCCCGGACCTGTTTCCTGTCTGTTTCAGCAGCCGGGATACTGCTGGCCGCTGCCGGTATCATTGCTGCCCCCTTGGTTGTCCGGGTCATTGCTCCGGGGGTTTCCGTGGATTCCCATACCCATGACCTGGCCGTTCAGCTGGTGAGGCTGATGATGCCCTATCTTGCCCTTGTCGGACTTCTGGCCGTATCCATGGGGGTGCTCAATGCCCTGGGGGTGTTTGCCGCTCCCGGGGGTGGTCCCATTGTGTTCAACCTGTCAATCATCCTGGTGGCATTGACCCTCGGTTCGCGGTTTTCATCGCCGGCCCTGGCCCTGGCCCTGGGAGTGGTTGCGGGTGGTTTTTTTCAGTTTCTGCTGCAGATTCCCTTTCTGTTGAGGCAGGGGTTTAAATTTTTTGAACGAACCGCTTTCCACCATCCAGGGATGTCTGAGGCGGGACGAAGGCTGCTTCCCTCCCTTGTGGGTGCTGCCGGATTTCAAATAAATCTGTTTGTTGCGACTGTTTTTGCATCAACACTTTCCACGGGAAGTATCTCCCATCTCTACTATGCGGAACGCCTGGTTCAGTTCCCCATGGCGTTGTTTGCCGTTTCCATTTCCACGGTGCTTTTGCCGGCTTTGTCCATGGAAAAAATCAAGGGCACCGCAGCTGAGGTTTCCGGTATTTTTGCAAGGGCGGTCAAGGCGGTCGCCTGTGTTGTCCTGCCCGCCATGTTCGGGCTTGCGGCCCTGAGGGTGCCGGTGGTTTCCCTGCTCTTTGAACGCGGTGCCTTTGACCGTTTGTGTGTCCAGGAGACCGCCTCGGCACTTCTTTTCTTTATTATGGGGCTGTGGGCCTTTTCCGGAAATCGAATTCTCGTGGCCCTGTTCCATGCCCGGGCCGATGCTGCAACACCGTTTTGGGCCAGTGTCAAGTCAATCGGGTTTAACGTGGTGGCCGGGTTGCTGCTTGCCCGGATCCTGGGATACAGGGGGCTTGCCCTGGGGGTGTCCGCTGCTGCCGGCATCAACTTTTTTTCCCTCGTACCCGGGGTGTGGTCATCCATGGATCGTTTGATGAAAAAAAATATTGGCGTTTGGACTTGCAGGTCCCTTTTTGCCTCTGTTATAATGTATGGTTCAGTCATGTATGGGGTCTCATTCATTCCAGACACCCTTTCCAAGGCAGCGCTTCTGGTCTGGGTCGCTGGCATGTTGATCCTGGGGGTGGCTGTTTATGCGGGAACCTTTGTCCTGACTTTCAGAAAAGGTCTTGGACAACTGGCAAAGGAGCTGGGTAACCAGGGAGAATGATGCAGAAATCTATTTTTCAACGGGTGTTGTTATCCTCGACAATCATGGTCCTGGTCGTGATCCTTTTTATGATTGTTTACAGTGAAAACGGGTTTAATGACTGGCGCCAACTCAGCCGGCAAATCCTTGATATCCAGGCGGAAAACAAAAAGCTTGACCTGGCAAACAGGGAGCTTGCAAGAACCATTGAGCGGCTCAAGACCGATATGGGCTATATTGAACATGTGGCACGCCATGAGCTTGGCATGACCGGCAAAAATGAAATTGTGTTCAAATTCAAGGAAAAACAGGGAGGAAAAGCCATTGGCCGGTAAGGTGATTTGTACGTTTGAACTGGGTCTCGTCCATGAGGCCCAGGGGCATTATCAAAAGGCAGGGGCACATTTTTCAGGGGCCCTTGAAAGTGATCCCGGCAACCCGGTCCTGATTTCAGCCCTTGAGCGGGTAACTTCCAGACAGGCAGAACCCGTTGATTTGTCATGTCTTTCAGGGCTTGTTGAACGGTGGGTTTCCCTTGCTGTTTTACGCCAGCGGCTGACAATCCTTGGTCGCAGCCTGGACGCATGATGGTCGCCATGGATGACCTCAAAGGGGTAGTGGTTCTTCTCATGGTTTCCCTTTGCGCCGCCTTTGCCTTTAATTTCTGGTCAGGCGCGGGCATTTCGCTTTTCGGTCAGTGGGACAAGAGCCGCGGGGTTGTCTCGCCAATGGAAAAAAACACAGTCGTGGACGGCCAGCGGGAGATCAATGACCTTGGCACCATGGCAGGGTTTGTGGCCGATGCATCGTGCACCGTTGTGGATGTTCGCACCAAGGGGCAGTTCGACCAGGGACATCTGCCTGGTGCCGTTTCGTTTCCCATGGCGGCCTTTGACCAGATGGAGGGGGAATTTTTCCTTGCGTATCCCCCCGGCCGCTGCCTGGTCGTCTATTGTGCCGGCCGGGAGTGTCTTGACAGCCACCGGTTTGCCGATCGACTGGAGCTGCTGGGTTACACCGGGATTCGGGTCTTTTCAGGGGGATTTGCCGAATGGAAACAGGGGGGGTTGGCTGTTGAAGTTCGATAAGAATCAGGTGATCACCCTTGGGTTGAGGCTTGTCATCGGCATCACCTTTGTCGTTGCTGCCGTCAGCAAAATAGGTGATCCTGGAAGGTTTGCCACCATCATTTACGGATATTACCTCTTTCCCGGCTGGATCATCAACCTTGCTGCCATTGTGGTGCCCTTTGTAGAGTTGGTTTCCGGCATGGCTCTTGTGTTCGGCATTGTGCCAAGATCGGCCGTGATAATCATCAATGGGCTGCTGGTTGTTTTTATTCTGGCCATTGCCATTAATCTTGTGCGGGGCCATCAATTTGACTGTGGCTGCTTTTCCCTTGCTGAAACCACCTCTTTTTCTGCCGCCACCTGGCTCCTTGTCAGGGACATGGGGCTTCTGGTGTGCGGGATCTGTCTGTTGCTGCAATTGCCCTTGAAAAAGACCGGATTTGATGGTTGAACTTTCATGCGCAATAACGATTAACCTTGTTGAACTGTTTTAAACGTAAAGGACTGGTGCCATGGATCACTTGCAACACCCGAGGGGCGGGGAGATCGTCTCGTGTTTGATAAAAGAGGGGCTTATCTCCCAGGATCAGCTCGATTATGCCCTGAGAATAAATTCAAAACTTGCCCTGCCAAAAAATGTGCTGACCATCCTGAAGGACCTCGGGTATGTGACGGATCCTGGAATCAAGGAGGCGCTTCGAAAAAATAAAACCGACCTCAAGGTCGGTGATCTTCTTGTGGAGCTTGAATACCTCGCCCGGGAAAAACTCAATGCCGCCCTGACGATACAAAAGAGTCAAAAGGGGAAAAAACTCGGAGAAGTCCTGATCGAGAGTGGTTTTTTGACCGAAACCGCTTTTCTGGAACTGCTGTCGGTCCAGATGGGATTCGTTCATCTGGATCCGGAACTCGAAGGGACCGATCCCGGGCTTACAGCCAATCTGCCGTTAAAGTGGTGCAGGCAAAACCGGTTTATCCCGGTGAAAAAAGAGAACGGTCAAAAGGTGGTGGCCTTTGCCGACCCCCTTAACCCCGAGGATGTGAAGGCGGCAAAGGATCTGCTGGGGGCTGAAATTATCATCGGGGTTGCCTCCCACCGGTCCATTGTCTCTGTCCTGGACCGTCTTGAAAGGGGGCTAGGACGGGAGCGGACCATTGACGAGAATTCAGCCCAGGGGATTGTCGATGCCATAATATCGGCGGCCATTGATCGTAATGCCAGTGATATTCACGTGGAGCCGTTAAAAGACAGGCTCCATGTCCGGTTCCGAATTGACGGCATTCTGCTTTTTTACAAGGATTATTCCCTTTCCATGATGCCCATGGTGACCAGCCGGTTAAAAATCATGAGCAATGCAGATATCACCGAAAAAAGACGTCACCAGGGGGGGCGTATTTCGTTTGATTTCAACGGGACCACCTTTGACTTGAGAATCTCTTTTCTTGTTACCATTTACGGGGAAAAAATCGTGATGCGGATTCTCAACAAGATGAACCAGATCATTGATATTTCCCAGATAGGCATGCAGCCCAAGGTCCTCAAGCGGTTTCTGACCGATGCCCTTGAAGTGCCCAGCGGTGTGCTGATTGTAACCGGTCCCACGGGTTCGGGCAAGACAACAACGGTCTATTCGTGTATCAATCATATCAAGAATCCCCAGGTCAGCATTGTAACGGCCGAGGAGCCCGTGGAGTACCTCATGGACGGGATAGCCCAGTGTTCGATCAACCCGGCCATTGACATGACCTACAAGGAGACGCTGCGCCATGTGGTCCGGCAGGATCCGGACGTGATTGTCATCGGTGAAATCCGGGACAACTACTCGGCTGAGGTGGCGGTTCAGGCCTCGCTGACCGGCCATAAGGTATTGACCACCTTTCATACCGAAGACAGCATCAACGGGCTCATCCGCTTGATGAACATGGACATTGAGGTGTTCCTGATTTCAAGCACCGTGGTCTGCGTGCTGGCCCAGCGGCTGCTCAGAAAGGTCTGTGACCATTGTGCCCGGCCGACCCGGCCAACGGCCCAGCAGCTTCAAATACTGGGGTACACCCCCGTGGATGTTGCCCCCTACGAGTTCCGCAAGGGAGCGGGCTGTTCCAGGTGCCAGCATACCGGATATAAGGGCAGGGCCGCCGTGATTGAAATGCTTATCCTGAACGAGCATGTCCGGGATGCCATGATCGCTCGAAAATCAAGCTATGATATCCGGAAGATAAGCATTCAGACATCGGGCCTTGTGACCCTGTTTGAGGATGCGTTGTTCAAGGCGGCAAAGGGTATAACCACCATTGAGGAGGTCTTGCGATGTGTGCCCCGGCAACTGCTCCCCCGATCCATAAGTGAAATAAAACGACTACAAGGAGCATGAAACCCATGAACCATTCTGAATCCATTGTTGATGTACTCAAGGGCCAGATGAACCAGGAAATGCACATTCCCACCCTGAGTAAAAATGCCCTGCGGCTCCAGGCAGAGGTGGTAAAAAAAGAGATGAGTGTCCGCAAGGTTGAAACCCTTATCAAGACCGATCCCGCCTTGACGGCCCACGTGCTGAAGGTGGCCAATTCCGTCTTTTACAAAGGGCTTCACCGGGTTGACACGGTCAAGGAGGCGATTTTACGACTGGGCACAAAAGAGCTTGGCAATGTGGTCATGTGGGCCATCCACCAGTCCAACTTCCAGTCCAAAGATCCCTTTATCAGCACTTGCCAGAAGCGACTCTGGCGCCACTCTCTATCGGTTGCCCTGGGTTCCCAGTGGCTCGCCAGCTTTCTTGAGCTTGAGGATGTTCTTCCCAGGGCGTTTGTGGCGGGTCTTCTCCATGATATGGGCATTCTCTATCTTCTGTCTGCCCTGGAGAAGGTGAAAAAGGAAAAGCTGATCTCAAACTATCCCACAGCCTTTCTCATGGACCAAATCATTGAATCCCTCCATGGCGACCAGGGGGCTTTTTTGCTAAAACAGTGGAACCTTGCCGAGGATTTCTGTGCGGTTGCCCAGACCCACCATGGGGATGATTTCGATCGGCCCAATGTGCTGCTTGTCCTGGTCCGCCTGGTTGACCGGGTCTGCCATAAAATGGAAAAGGGGGGGCAGACAGATGATGCCCTTGCCATAGCCGGTTCAATTGAAGCCGGTCTGCTCGGGGTGTCTGATATCAATCTGGCAGAACTGGAGATTTACCTTGAAGATGTTCAGAAGAAGATATCATTGGGGTGAGAGGCTTTTGATGGCCCGGATCCGGTCAAGCACCGGGGGGTGGGAATCGTTGAGAAACACATAAAAGGGATGGGGTGACAGATTGGAGAGGTTATGAACCGAGAGTTTCCTGAGGGCATTGATCATCTCCTTTCTGTCCGGAATGGTGGTTGCGGCAAACCGGTCAGCCTGGTATTCATCCTGCCTTGACAGGGCCTTTAGTGCCATGGAAACCAAGAGGTCCATGGCCGAAAAGAGCATTCCGAAAAATACAAGCCCTGCATAAATGGATTTTTGATCCATGTAAAAGGCGTCAAACAGTCCCTGGTATGAGATGCAAAGGGAGGCCAGAAAAAGAATGATTCCCATGTAGACTATTCCCAGGGCAATCCGCTTTACAATGTGTTTTTTTTTGAAATGGCCCATTTCATGGGCAAGAATGGCCACCAGTTCCCCGATCCCATGTTCCCTGATCAGTGTATCAAACAGCACGATGCGTCGGTTTCTTCCAAAACCTGTGAAAAAAGCATTGGATTTTGCACTGCGTTTGGAGCCGTCCATGACAAGGATATTTTCCAGGGAAAAATCAATGGTGCGGGCATACCCTGTGATGGCATCCCTGAGTTTTCCGGTTTCCAGGGGGGTGAACCGGTTGAAGGCCGGCAGAATCCAGGTGGGGATGATGTACTGGAGACCGAGGGTAAACAGGGCTGAAGCGGCCCAGCACCAGATCCAGCCCCTGGGTCCGGCATGGCCGAGGAACAAAAGAATGCCCCCAAGGAGGGTTCCCCCCAGAGCCGCACCAATCAGGGTCGATTTAACCTGGTCGGACACAAAGAGGCCCGGGGTGGTTTTGTTGAAACCGAATCGTTTTTCAATGACAAAGGTGGAATAAACGGAAAAAGGCAGGAACAAAAGGCGCCTGAGGAACACAAGGATGCCGATGTAGGCAAGGCCCGTTAAAACCGGCCCAAACCCCCAGGATCTGACCAGGGTGTCAAGGAGGACAAATCCTCTGCCAAACCAGAACACAAGGATCGCCGCCAGGTCAACAACCGAGGTGATAAAACCAAATCGGGTCTGTGCCTTGAGGTACTGCCGGGCGTCATGGTATTTTTCCCGACCATAGATCCCCCTGAACTCCAGGGGGGGCTCAACCGTCATATTCCTGACATTCAAAAAATCGGCCACACGGGTCAAGGAGAACTCCAGGACCAGTGTGGCCAGTATGATCAGGGTAATTTCAGGACCTGTCAGGGTCATGCAGGTCTCTCTTTAATCATGGTTGATCATTGTTGCTTTACCGAGTTGTTGATCAGGTTTCGCAGTTTTCCCGAACATTTGAAGGTAATGACCCGCCGTGCCGGAAGGATCATCTCTTCACTGGTTGCTGGATTCCTGCCTTTTCTGGCTTTTTTTTCATTGACGCAGAATTTGCCAAAACCGCTGATCATGACATCTTCCCCCTGCTCCAGGGTCTCTTTTATGATTTCAAGGAAATCCTCCATGATGTCGTAGGATGTGTTCCTGGAAATATCAAGAGCCTTTTGAAATCTCTCTGTTATTTCTGTTTTTGTTAATGCCATATAAACTGTCTCCTGAAACAAATAGGCTTATTGATACCTGTGGAAAAAATCATGCAAAGATACTTTACAAACCGATTGTTTGTCAAGCAAATTGAATGGGTTTTAAAGATTCATGGCATATCTGCCGTTGAGGGCAAGCACATGGGTTTCCCAGACCCGGTTGAATCTTTCCGGGTCCTTTCTGGGCTTTTTGATCATGGCAAGGCTCATTTCCATCTGGCGTTCTGTGCTGCTTTCCTTGGCGTAGAGCTGGAGGGCGTACTTGGAGAAATCACGGACCATGAAGTCAAATATCTGGTCGATGACATCATCGGTCTCCTTTCTCAACCGTGCATTTTCAAGGATGAGTTGACCATAGACCACCAGGGCAAAAAGTTCTCCCATGATCAGCAGAAAATCAATGTCCTTTGTCTGGCTTTTTTCAGGCGGCGCGTTGACAAGAAGGGCTTTGAGTGACTGTATTTGATCCTTGAAAACCGCAATGTTGGGAAGGTCAAGGCTTGAATAGGCTGCTTCAAAGTCGTGGAATACCGTTTTTGAAAGCCCGCGGGTGGCACCCTGATTAAAAAGAAAATCATCGTTTCCCGGCCCATCCATGGGGGGGATTTCGGGCATGTCGGCAGGTGCAAAAAAATAGTTTGCCATGAACTTGACGATGAGTGCCATGTTCACATGGACCGTGCCCTCAAGTTTCGGCAGTCCCCTGATTTCAATGGCCGCCATTTCAAAATAGGTGTCTTTTTCAAATCCCCTGGCAGCAATCACGTCCCAGAGGAGGTTGATCACCTCCTCTCCCTGGGTGGTCACCTTCATCTTGGTCAGGGGGTTGTAGAGCAGATACCTTCTGTCATCCGTTGAGGCAGTCCGCATGTAGTCCGCGTTTCTTCTTGCAAAGAGTTTCATGGCAACGAGCCTTGACCAGGCATCGGTCATGAGATGTTTGACATGGGGAAAGTCTGTGACATGACGGCCGTAAAGCGAGCGATTTGCGGCGTGGGTAATGGCTTCAAAAAAGGCGTGGGTGCAGATGCCGATGGCCGCCCATCCCAGGTTGTACTTGCCCACATTGATGGTATTCAGGGCTGAATCCCAGGCATGGTCCCCCCTTGAAAGGATGTCCGCCTCGGTTAGGGGATAGCCGCTGAGGCCGAATTCTGCCACATAGGACTGATTGCAGACTACATTTTTAACCAGATCATAGTTTGCATGGGTGGGATCAGCCGTAAAAAAAACATACTCGTCCGTGTCTGAATCCTTTGCAAAAACCGATACAAGGCCTGCCTTGTTGGCGTTGCCGATATAGTACTTTCCGCCGTCGGCCATGTAGCTGCCGTTTCCCATGGGGGTCAGGGTCATTTCACTCGAATACAGGTCTGCCCCGTGTTCTTTTTCTGAGAGTCCAAAGGCAAAGATATCCCCGTCCTCAAGCCGCTGGGCGGTTTCGTGCTTCTTTTTTTCGTTCGTGCCCATCCAGATGGGGCCCAGGCCGAGAATGGTCACCTGCCAGGTATACCAGTAGGGCAGGCCGTAGAACCCGAGGATTTCATTAAAGTCGCAGATTCTGGTGGTGTCCCAGCGGCACCCTTCTCTGCCATAGGGCTCCGGGGTGAGAAGTCTTGCAAAGATCCGTTCGTTCTTTACAAATTCTATAAAATCGCCATACCACACCTTGGCATGGTAATCGGCCTTGAGTTTTGTTTTTCCCTTTGCCTCAAAAAAGGCAATGGTTTTTTTCATTATGTCCCGGGATTCCGGATCAAGGTGTTCAAAGTTTTCCGCTTTGGGATTTAGAAGTTTCAAATTGCCCTCCGTCCAAAAATAAGGTTAACAATTAAAAAACGTTGTTTAATCAGCTAGAACCACCATTCTATTGTTAAAGGCAATTGTCAAGCTTTTTATGGCGGGGGATTTTTTTGATTCCAGCGGACCATGGCCCAAAGGGGTTTATCCCGTAAGTCCATGGATGGAAAAGAATTGACAGTTCAGGACTGTTCCATTAAAAGTAACGGGACAGAGTTTCACGTTTTTTTATTAATTGGGCACAGGCGATGTACAAGGAGATAACAGTGGGTATCAAGGCTCTTTCTGTTCTTGATGGCAGATACAGGGGGTTAACGGCAGAAATCGGCGAACTCTTTTCTGAATTCGGACTGATTCAGCACAGGGTACATGTTGAAATTGAATGGCTGAAGTTTATTTTAACGGATCTTTGCCTGGTCAAGGTTGACCCCTCTCTTGTCAAAAAGCTTGAACGGTTTACCATTGATTTTACCGAGGCAGATGCGGCCGCTGTCAAGGAGATTGAACAAACAACCAACCACGATGTCAAGGCGGTAGAGTATTTTGTCAAGGAACGCCTTGAAACGGCGGGGCTTTCACCCCTGAAGGAATGGGTTCATTTTGCCTGTACCTCCGATGATATCAACAATATTTCCTATGCCCTGATGCTCAAAAAGGGAAAACAGGTTGTGGCAGATCTTTTGGAAACATTGCTCAAAGACCTTGAGGAGATGGCGCTCAGACACAAGGCTGTTCCCATGATGGGCAGGACCCATGGCCAGCCTGCAACCCCGACGACCGTGGGCAAAGAGATCATCAATTTTGCCTGGCGGATCCGGCATGAGTTGTCCATCCTGCGCGGTGCCAGGGTCCAGGCCAAGATCAACGGTGCAACAGGGAATTACAATGCCCATTATTTTGTCTATCCTGAAATCGACTGGGTCGGGGCCGGGGAACGGTTCCTTGGACAGACCCTTGGCCTTGAGCCGCTGTTGTTTACAACCCAGATCAACCCCAATGCCTCCCTGTCGTTTATCCTCCATTCGCTGGTACGCTCTGCCGCCATCATCATCGATTTTGACAGGGATATGTGGGGTTACATCTCCCTTGGTTATTTCCGGCAGCAGCCCAAGGCAGGAGAAACTGGGTCTTCAACCATGCCCCACAAGGTCAATCCCATTGATTTTGAAAACTCCGAGGGAAACATGGGGCTTGCCATTGCCATGATGGACCACCTTGCCGTCAAGCTCCAGAAGTCAAGATTCCAGCGGGATTTGAGTGACAGCACGGTTTTGAGAAGCCTTGGCTCTGCCCTGGGGTACTATGTCATCGGCGTCAGGAATGCACTCAAGGGAATGGGCAAGGTTGCCGTGGATCCTTTGGCCATGGTGCGTGATCTTGAGGCCAATCCCGAACTTCTGGCCGAGCCCTTTCAGACGGCCATGCGGGTTTTTGGTGAAAGCAATCCCTATGAACGGTTAAAGGCATTGACCCGGGGCAAACGAATCGGACGTCAGGAACTCGACGGTTTTGTCGATGGGCTTGAAAAGGTGCCCCAGGACTTCAGGCTCCGCATGAAGGCCCTTGATCCGGCCCGATACACCGGGCTTGCCGAGCACCTGGTTGACCTTTATTTTCAACGTAAAACAAGCAGCTGAACATGGCCGCTGACGATAAAATGGTTTTGTTTGCCGACGAGGTGATTGGTGATCCGGGCAGCAGTGATGGTTCCGGAAAATCCTGGAAAATCCTTGTCGCCGATGATGAACCCGATGTCCACGAAATTACCCGGATTGCCCTGGCAAGTTACCTGTTTGAAGGACGCAGGGTCGAGTTGCTCACCGCCTATTCCGGTGCGGATGTCAAGCAGATTCTCGCCCATGAGGACGATGTTGCCCTGATTCTGCTCGATGTTGTCATGGAACAGGAAAACACAGGACTTACCCTTGTTCATTATATTCGAGAAGAGCTCAACAACACCTTGATTCGTATTGTCATACGGACCGGCCAGCCGGGAAAGGCACCCGAGCACGAGGTGATTACCCGGTATGACATCAATGACTATACGGCCAAGACCGAACTGACTGCCCAAAAGCTTTTTACTGCGGTTACCGCTTCCCTCAGGGCCTATGCCAGTCTTAAAACCATTGAAATGAACCGCCAGGGGCTTGAACGGATCATCCGCTCCAATGCGGTTCTGTTTGAGTCAAGATCCCTGGCCCAATTTGCCGCAGCTGTGCTGGACGAACTCAAGGGTATTCTTAAACTCAATTCTAGTACCGCCTGCTGCCAGACCAGTCTTTTTGCAGCAACCCGGGAGGAGGAGATTCTTGTCCTTGCCGCCACGGGCGATTTTAAAGACAAGGTGGGGCTGCCGATCCAGGCGGTTTTTTCACCGAAACTCATGGCCAGGTTTCAGCGGATCTGGGCCAGAGAAGAAAATCTTTTTGCAGACGATGAATACCTCGGGGGGCTGCAGACCAAGGAGGGTGCCCGGTGTCTTCTTTACTTCAACGGCTGCAGCACACTTTCCACGGTCGAGCAGACTCTCGTAAGGATATACACCACCAACGCGGGCATCGGGTTTGATAATCTGAATCTCACAAGGGAGATCGTTGAAACCCAGAAAGAGGTCATTTATACCCTGGGCGAAATCGTTGAAACCAGATCCAAGGAGACCGCCAACCATGTGACCCGGGTGGCGGAGTTCTGTTATCTGCTGGCCCAGAAATACGGCATGGACCCCATCAGCGCCGAGCGGCTGAAGCTTGCTTCACCCATGCACGATATCGGGAAAATCGGCATTTCGGAAGCGATTCTGCACAAACCGGGTCGATTGACAAAAGAAGAGTTTGAAATCATCAAGACCCACGCAGAGACCGGGCACTATATACTGAAAAATTCCAAACGGCAGATTCTGCAGACGGCCGCCATTGTTGCATGGCAGCACCATGAAAAATGGGACGGTTCCGGTTATCCCCAGGGCCTTGCCCGGGAGGATATTCATATCTATGGCCGCATCGCAGCCATTGCCGATGTCTTTGACGCCTTGAGTCACAAACGCTGTTACAAGGATGCCTGGCCCATGGACAGGATCATGGCGCTGTTTGAAAACGAATCGGGCAGACATTTTGATCCCAGTCTGGTGGAAATCCTGCTGGCTGAAAAGGATCGGTTCGTTGAAATAAACGAACGATTTCCCGAGTGACACCGGGCGGTCAGCACGCTGTAACCCTATCCGTTTAAAGGTGTCCCGTCCGCCTGGCCCATGCTTGACTGCTCCTCCTGGTGCTGGCGCTTGGCTTCCATGAAAATATCTTCAATATCTTCCTGTTCCTCCTTCTCATAGGGAAACAGAAGTTCAAATTCGGTGTTTTCAATGCCGAGTTCCAGAAAAAAGGGTCGATGCTTTTCAGTTTCAAACGAGACGCGTCGGTACAGGGGGTCATCAATCTGGGTATCAATGGAGATGGAGATGTCCTTGCTGATCACCAGCATTTTGGGCTGGTTCTGTTTGATGGTCACGTGGAGTTCATTTCTCAGATCCGTTTGAAAGTGCCCCATGGCCTGGTTCATCAGTTCCCCCAGCACGTTGGCCACATCGTCCGATGTGTGGAGGATCGAGAGTTCATCTTCAGGCATCCCCATGTGAATCATGTAGCTTCTGTAAATGTCAAGGGCCGCCTGCTTGGAGAAATTCATGACAAGGAGTCCTGAAATTCCGCCCTCAAATACGGTGAAACAGCCGATGTCCGGTTTCAGGCAGGTTCGGTTGATTTTCTGGACAAACGGCGAAAATGTTATCTCCTGGGCCGATGCCTTTTGCAATACCCTTTGGACGGTTTTGCAGAGGATCAGGAGAATATCGTCCGTTGACTTGGTGGCTTTATCAATTACCATGGGAGCTCCTTGAATTGTTTTTTTATGTGAGGTTTTATCCCATGATTCATATAGGGCGGCGGGTCTGATGTCAAGGGGCTTGGAATGGTGTGTAAATTTTTATCCTGGTTTGATTGACTTGTTGTGGCTGTTTCGCTACCTTTAACCTTTGATTTACTGCAAAGGAGAGCCCATGGGGAAACTCGTAAATGCCAATGGATCAATTCGGCTGGGGATCTTTGATGATCCGGTTGATGAAATTAACGCCATGGACCATGACCTTTTAACGCCGTTGGGCAGAAAGGTGCCAGGCATGGTAAAGAAACTGGGTTACAAACGGTTTCACTTCCTGGGGATCACAACCCCTGAGGTGATGGCCGGTGTGGCCGTGGTGCATCTGGGATATCTTGCCGGGACCTTTGCCTATGTGTTTCACAGGGATGAAGGGTGGATTGAAGAGACCAGCAGCCGGGTGCTCCCGGGGGCCGGGACCAGAATTGCGCCATACCCGGAAAATCCAGACTCCAGGTTTAAAAACAGCGGCACGGATGTTCGATTGGACAAGGCGGGTGTCCGGGTCAGGCGGGGTTCCCTTGAATTCAATGTCGACTTCCAGGAGACAACCGTCCTGCCCCCCCTGAGACTCTGCACCCGGGCTGGCTACAGGGGGTGGAGCTTTACAAGAAAGGCTGCACCCCTGCCGGTGGCAGGCACCCTGGCGGCAAGGGGGCGGACCTTTGTGCTTGATCCTGGAAAAAGTTTTGCCATCTCAGACTGGACCGGCGGTTTTTTGCGCCACAATACCTTTTGGAACTGGGCCGCCATGGCCACCGTTCTTGCCGACGGCAGGTCCATGGGCCTCAACCTCTCCTGGGGGGTCAATGAGACCGGGTTTACTGAAAATGCCTTTTGGATCAACTCAAAAATGACCAAGGTGGATATGGTTTGTTTTTCCAGGGACGATTCCGGCCGGCGCTGGCGGATCACCTCCGGTGACGGCCGGATTGACCTTGGGTTTGTCCCCGACGCCAGCAGGGGGGAGCGTGTCAACCTTTTTTTTGTTGCCACACGGTTTACCCAGTATTTTGGCAGGTTTTCCGGGCGGGTCGTCACCCGGGACAATGAGGTTGTTGAAATTGATTCCCTTCCCGGCTGGGCCGAGGATTATTTTGCAAGGTGGTAGTCCTATGAAAAAAGAGACAGACATGGGCCCATATTCTGGGAAACAGGGAACGCTCCTGGCGCTGCTTGCCCGGGTCACCATTGGCAAACGACTGGGCATCGGTTTTGAAAGGGCAGGCCTGGAAAAAACCGGGCTGGGCCGGTTCGGGCTGGGCAAGATAGGTCCGGCGGATCTTGAACAGCTTTTGAAACAGGCGATCTTTGAGCGCAGGCAGGGGGTTTTTGTCACCCTTCACCTTGACGGGCAGCTCAGGGGGTGCATGGGCAGCCTGGAGTCAGACGAGCCGGTCGTCAAAGGGGTGAAACAAAACGCCTTGAATGCGGCCTTTAACGATCCTCGGTTTTCGCCGCTTTCGGTGGATGAGTTTGCCCGTGTGGATGTGGAGGTGAGCGTTCTTTCACCACCTGTGCCCCTTTCACCGAAAACCCCCCAGGAGATTGTCCGGAAGATTGTTCCGGCAAGGGACGGGGTGGTCATCCAAAAGGGAGGGGCCAGGGCCACTTTTTTGCCCCAGGTGTGGGAACAGCTTCCAGGGGTGTCTGAGTTTCTCTCCCATCTGTGCATCAAGGCAGGCCTTGCCCCTGACGAGTGGACAAGGCCCGGTCTTGACGTCAGCACCTACCGGGTTCAGCATTTTTCATGAGGCCGGGCTCACGCCTTTTTTTCGTTGGCCAGGGTCTTGAGCACGTCCTCTTTTCCGATGATTCCCACAAGCCGGTTGTTTTCCACAACCGGAATGGTATGAAAATGTTTTTCAACCATAAGTGCCGCCACCTGGTTGATTGATGTTCTAGGACCCACCGTGACAGGGTCATGAACCATGGCCTGCTCAACCGTGGTTGCGGCGATTTTTTGAAATTCCTTTTCAAGCCGCTTGGAGGATGACAGGGGGATGATGCCGTCCAGGAAGGTCAGGATCGGCGGCAGGGAAACCTGCTTTTGCTGGAAAATAAGATCGCTCTGGCAGAGGATTCCCTTGAGGTCTCCATTTCCATCGACAACCGGTACGCCGTTAATGTGGTTTGAAAGCAGAATATCAACGGCCTTTGCAATTTCCCAGTCTGCCTGAACAACGATCACCTCGCGTGTCATGATATCTTCGGCTTTGATCATATTGCCTCCTTGGTTCAATTTGATGCAGGGTGTAAAAACTATACCGGAACAGGGTCGAAAGTACAATCCCTAAGAACAAGATAGAGTGCACGGGAGGCTCGGTGGGCGGCAAGGGGAATCTGCCAGAGTTGTTTGTCTCGATTGCCAACCCGGTTGGACCCTGCCCGGATCTCCATGAAATCCGTCTTGTACAGGGCAGCCACCTGGGCGGATGCCGCCCCTTCCATGGCTTCCATGCCCGGGTGAAAGGTGGAAAAGAGTCGTTGCGCCGTGGCGTCGCTGGCCGTGACCGTGGATACCGTGATAAACCCTGCCTTGGCAATGGTCAACGGCTCCCCGGAAAACCCCTGTTTTAAAATTTTCAATCCATGGCTGGCAAGTCCCTGATTGACGGGAAATCGTCCCTGGCGGCTTTCGGGGTGGCCGTCCACAAGGTCAAAGGGGAGGGGGGCAATCCCGTGGGCAGAGAGGGGGGCTTCAACCCCGGTGTGGACGTAGGTTTCTGAATCTGCAACCCCCACGTCTCCGGGTTCAAGGCCGGCCGGGGCAAACACACCGGCAATGCCCGTCTGAATGACCAGTGACGGCTTGAAGGTCTCCATGGCCCCGGTGAGGGCCTGGGCGGTATTGACCATGCCGGGTCCTGTGATGACCACCGTGGCCTGCTGTTCTGCAACGCTGAGATGGATGATGGCCCTTCCCACAGGGGAGCGGGTCTTCTGGAGGATCCTGGCCCGTTCAAGAAAGGGGGCGATCTCCATGGGGGTTGCCGCAAGGATCACAATTTTCGGTTTCATCCCATCAGCTCTTTTAACGCCCCCAGGGCGAGGCGGTAGCCCAGGGAGCCCAGGCCCGTAATCTGGGCGGTGACCACATCCGACACCATGGAGGTGTGGCGGAACGCCTCCCTCTTGTAGATGTTGGACAGGTGAACCTCGATGACAGGACAGGCAAGCAGGAGCAGGGCATCTTTGATGGCAACGCTCGTATGGGTATAGGCTGCCGGGTTGATGATGACCCCGTTGATTTTCTGCTCAAATGCCCGGTGTATGGCGGTCACAATGGCCCCTTCGGAGTTGGACTGAAAGTCGGTGACTTCAATGCCAAGATCGTTGCCCAGGGTTTTCAGCGCCTGGTTGATGGTGTCAAGGGTTTCAACCCCATAGGTTTCAGGCTCCCGCTGGCCGAGCATGTTCAGGTTCGGGCCGTGGATGACCATGACTCCGGGTCTTTTGCTGTCTGGGCTCATGTCACGCTCCGGTTGCGGCTTCGGCCTGGCGGCGAAGCCCTGAAATGGTCTGTGCATAGTCAGGGGTGTTAAAGATGGCGGACCCTGCCACGAAGGAGGTGGCGCCCGCCCTGGCCACATCCTCGATGGTTGACGGTCCCACGCCGCCGTCCACCTGGATGATGGCCCGGGAGCCGGTCTCTTCGATCAGGGCGGTGAGCTGTTCAATCTTGTCAAGGGTGGACGGGATGAACTTCTGGCCGCCAAACCCTGGATTGACGCTCATGAGCAGGACAAAGTCAAGCTCTTCAATGATCCATTCGAGGCAGGTGAGGGGGGTTGCCGGATTCACGGCCACCCCGGCCTTGACCTTTGACTCCCGGATCAGCTGTACGGTTCTGTGCAGGTGGGTGCATGCCTCGGCATGGACCGATATCAGATCCGCGCCTGCCTTGACAAAATCGGGAATCAGGTGGTCCGGACGTTCGATCATGAGATGGACATCCAGGGGCAGGGCGGTCACCTTTTTGCAGGCATCCACAATGATCGGACCATAGCTTATGTTGGGGACAAAACTGCCGTCCATGACGTCGATGTGTATCCAGTCGGCCCCGGCTTGTTCAACGGCTGAAATCTCCTGTCCAAGGATGGTGAAGTCAGCCGACAGTATGGAAGGTGCAATGATTGCCATGGTAAATCTCCTGAAATATATTTAGTGTTTTTTGATGAGTTGGGCGGGCCTTTACCCGTCAATGCGCTTTTTCATGGTTGCAGCAAAAAAACCGTCCATGCCAAGGGGGTGGGGGTAGGTTTTGAAAAGGCCGTCTCCGGATGCCAGGGAATGGGTCTGGGGAACCAGGGAGAACGCCTTTCTGGTGTTTAAAAACCAGTCAACCACCCCTTCATTTTCTTCGGGCTCGCACGAGCAGACCGCATAGACGAGGATGCCGCCGGGTTTTACAAGTTCGGCCAGGTTGCCGAGGATCTTCTTCTGAAGCTCGGCCAGGCGTTTGATATCTCCCGGGGTGCGGCGCCACCGGGCGTCCGGGTTTCTTCTCAATACCCCGAGGCCGGTACAGGGCGCATCGACCAGAACCCTGTCAAAGGGGGTATTTTTCTCTGCCGGATCAATGTCCAGGGCATCCATGGGTTTGGTTGTGACATTGGTGATGCCCAGCCGTTTCATTTCATTGCCGAGAACGGCAAGTTTTCGACGGTCAAGGTCCCAGGCCTCAATGGTGCCCTGGTTGTTCATGATCTGGCCCATGTGTCCGGTCTTGCCGCCAAGGCCTGCACAGGCGTCAAGGACCCGTTCTCCCGGCTGCGGTGCAAGAAGGGTGGTAACGATCTGGGTGGCTTCGTCCTGGACCTGGAACAACCCTTGTTCAAACGGTGCGGTAAGGTGCAGGGGAGGGCTGGGCCGGGTGACGGACAGACCGTCCGGGGCGTGGAAGGTGGGTACAACGGTTTCAACACACCCTTCCAGGGCCGTTGCAAGGGCGGATCTGTCGCACCTGAGGGTGTTGGCCCTCAGGGTGATGGGCGGGATGGTGTTGATGGCATCAACGAGGGCGATGGTGGTATCAAGGCCGAACCGCCGCGTCCAGCGCCGGGAAAGCCACAGGGGAATGGACTGGCTTTTTGCGACAAACAGGGCCGGATCCGCCTTGCTGTCGGGCATGGCAACGTCCATGTACCGGGTGGTGGCCTTTCTGAGCACGGCATTGACAAAACCGGCCGCCCCGGGGTTTGCTATTTTTTTTGCTGCATTGACCGCTGTGTTGACCGCGGCTGAAACCGGAATTTTGTCCATGAATACCGTCTGGTACATTGCCATGCGAAGGGCGTAACATATGCCGGGTTCGATCTGGTCAAGGGGTCTTTTTGAAAAAGGAGCAATCAGCCAGTCCAGGTGCTCCCGCCACCGGAGGGTGCCGTAAACAAGGGCATTGGCCAGGGCTCTGTCCCGATGTGCGAGTTGTTCAAGCCGGGATGAATGGCGATCAAGGGTTCTGTCCAGGGGCAGTTTTGAGCCATGGTTTTCAATGAGGATGGTCAACGCCAGAAATCGTGGGTCATCGGCCGGCTCTGTTTTTTTGCTGCGTTTTTTGTCACCCATGGAGCACCACGCCCGGTTCAACGGGTTTCCCCCTGAGGAACTCCGCAGCGGTGAGCCGTTTTCCCGATGCGCCCTGGAGTTCAACAATGGAAACGGTTCCATTTCCGGCTGCCACTTGGATTCCCTGGTCGTCACAGCCGACCACGGTTCCGGGTTCGGCCTTTGACGGGGTGGTGTGGCAGGTTACCCGGAAGACCTTGAGGCGCTGGCCGGCTAAATGGGTAAAGGCCCCGGGCCAGGGGGTCATTGCCCTGACATGGGCTGAAATCTGCTGTGGAGACAGGGACCAGTCGATCCTGCCGTCGGATTTTTTCAGCATGGGCGCATGGGTGGCAAGGGCATGGTCCTGGGGAATGGGGGTGAGCCTTTCCTCTGCCAGAGCGTCCAGGGTCTTGACGATGAGATCCGCACCCATGGCGGATAGCCGGTCGTGGAGATCCTGGGCCGTATCCGTTGCCTGGATCGGCGTGACAGCGGTAAGAAGCATGTCGCCCGTGTCAAGATTTTTGTCCATGAACATGGTGGTCACACCGGTTTCTCTGTCCTGGTTGAGCAGGGCGGCCTGGATGGGCGATGACCCCCTGTGGGCCGGGAGCAGGGAGGCGTGGATGTTGATGGGGGGTATGGCCGGGATGTCCAGGATTTCCTGGGAGAGCTTGTGGCCAAAGGCCACCACCACAAACAGATCGGGTTCGAGGGCCGCAAGGGTCTGCCTGACCTCAGTGGTGCCCATGTTCGCCGGCTGGATGACCTTCAGTCCCAGTTGCCGGGCCGCCACCTTGACCGGTGGCGGCACCATTTTTTTTCCCCGTCCCCTGGGCCGGTCCGGCTGGGTGACGACCAGCAGAATATCATGGCCCGCTTCGGAAAGGGCTACAAGGGGGGGCACGGAAAAGTCCGGGGTGCCCATGAACACGATTTTAAATGATTTTTTCACTGTTCGGCCAGCCTCTTTTTTACCTTTTTCTTGTACATGTTCCGTTTGAGGGTGCTGATTCGGTCGATGTAGAGAATGCCGTCCAGGTGATCAATTTCGTGCTGCATGATCACGGCCAAGAGGCCCTGGGCGTCAAATTCTAGCTTTTTTCCTTCAAGGTTCAACCCCCTGACCGTGACGGTCTCAAACCGTTTTACATTACAGCTGTAGTCGGGGACGCTCAGGCAGGCCTCATTTTCAGATACAATGCTGCCCGAAGATGCAATGATTTCCGGGTTGATAAGGGCCTTGAATTCTTTTGCATCCTCCTTGTCTTCGGGGGTTCCCGCCTGG
This sequence comes from uncultured Desulfobacterium sp., assembly GCA_963675615.2. Lineage (GTDB taxonomy): Bacteria > Desulfobacterota > Desulfobacteria > Desulfobacterales > Desulfobacteraceae > Desulforapulum. The sequence continues at coordinate 618,214 of CAXXTD010000002.1, read as the reverse complement.
GGGTTGTATACGATGATCCTTCGGGATTGACCGACCTGGGGGGCTGCAAGGCCGACGCCCGGGGCGTCAAACATGGTTTCGCCCATGTCGTTCACAAGCTTGATAACGGTCTCGTCTATGGTTTCAACCGGCAGCGCTTTTTTGAGCAGAACCGCTGCAGGGTACTGGTAAATTTCAAGTAAAGCCATGGTATCCACTACCTCTATCGTAAAATATTAAGCAAGAATCTTTCTTGCCTGTTGTATATCATTTCGAATTTGATCGGAAAGTTGTTCGAGGCTTGAAAATTTCTGTTCATCCCGAAGCCTTTTTATCATGTTGACCCGTATGCGGGTGTTGTAGATGTCCCCTGAAAAATCCAGGAGGTGAACCTCAATGGTAAAGATGTGGTCGTCAAAGGTCGGGCTGTATCCGATATTGGCAACCCCGTTGAACCTGCCGTTCTGTGTCTCTACAGTGACGGCATAAACCCCCATTTTGGGGCAGAGTTCATCGTGGAGTTTGATGTTGGCCGTGGGAAATCCAAGTTTGCTGCCTCCCCTTTGGCGTCCCTTTACCACCTTGCCCCTGATCTGGTAGAATCGACCGAGGAATTTTGGCGTTTCATCCACCCGTCCCGCCATGACAAGTTCCCTGATGCGGGTGCTGCTGATTCTTTCGGCACCGTTTTCCGTGTCGTTGATCCAGTCGGCTATCAGGACGTCAAACCCGAGGTCCCTTCCCGCCTTTTGCATGAGATCCAGATTGCCTTCCCTGTTTTGTCCAAACGAGTAGTCCAACCCCACCACAATGGCCGTCATGCCCAGTTGGTCAATGAGAAGGTCCTTGATGAAATTCTGGGCCGGGATTGCGGCAAATTCCCGGGTAAAGGCAAGGCAGAGGATCTTGTCAATGCCGGTTGCCGAGATCAGTTCTATCTTCTGGTCCCTTCGGGTAATCAAGGGCGGTCCGTTGTGGCCCAGCACCTTCAGCGGGTGGGGGTCAAAGGTCATGACGACCGATGTGCCGCCGATATCTTCGGCTTTTTCTATCACCTGGTGGAAAAGGGCCTGGTGGCCCTTGTGAACCCCGTCAAAATTGCCAATGGTGATAACAGCCTTGTTAAAAGGGGTTTTTATAAGTTTAAGGTCTTCGATCAGTTCCATAATGTCCTTTGTCTGTAAAAGCATAAATGGGCTTGACAAAGCCCATAAAGCTCTATATATAGAACACCTGTTGATGCAAATCAATGCTTTTTTGGTTTGCATCGGGTTGGAATAAAGCCGGGCCGAAGTGGCGGAATTGGTAGACGCGCTTGTTTCAGGGACAAGTGGACGTACGTTCGTGGGAGTTCGAGTCTCCCCTTCGGCACCAAACTTTATTTTAACCTTTTTGTTTTTAAAGGCATTCGCCGAAGTGGTGGAATTGGTAGACACGCTAGACTTAGGATCTAGTGCCGCGAGGCGTAGGAGTTCAAGTCTCCTCTTCGGTACCATATGTAAATTCAAGGGGTTAGAGGAAAAGTAAAATTTCTCTAACCCTTTTTTTGCGTGTTCTATTCCTCCTTCTTTCCCTTTGTGCCCTCTTCCTCTCCGGGTTGACTGTAGAAAATCAGCCAGGGCCGGCAGATTACCAATCCATATGGGCGCAGGCAATCCTGGCTGCTGGTAGCCACACTGCCCCTGGGGTCAGACCAGAAACGACAGACCCAGAACCAGCAGACAGATCCCCAGGGCTCGTTTTTCGTAACCTGAAGAAAGGAACTCAGGGTCGGTCCGGTCATCCGTGTAACATCTTGCGGCCATGGCAACGGCCACCTGGTCTGCCGACTGAAAGGTCTTTGTTAAAAGCGGTATGGAAAGGCTGCCCATGCGCTTGAACGGGTTTGTCTGAAGCCCAGCGCAGCGTGCCTGCTGGGCCTGGGATACCTCCGACGCCTGTCTGGCGATCAGGGGCAGAAACCGTAAAAACAGGCTGACCATTACACCAACCCTGGCCTGGGGAACCCGGGGGACAGGCCTGAGGAACCACTGGACAGCGCCCTTGACCTGGGAGGGTTTTGTGCTTTTAGAAAAAAGAATGCCCAGGACCATTACAAGCAGGAACCGCCACGATGCAAGGGCACCTGCAACCATTCCCTGGCGGGTTGCCGTTATTCCCCGGATGTCCATGATCGGCTGTCCCGGGGTGGTGATGGCGTGGGAGGCAAAGACAAGGGCCAGGAGGAAAAAAAATGGTTTTAATTGGGCGATAAAAGGGATGGGCTTGATCCTGAGGGTGGCGGCCACTCCCAGAACAATGGCCGTGTTCAAGGCGAGGACCCCCAGGCCGCCCTGGAGGGTTGCAATGCCCATGGCGCTCAGGCACAGCAGTTTGTACCGGACATCCAGCCCATTGACAACGGCATTTGACTCTCCATAGGCAAAGGCGTTCATCGGGTCCACGGCAGCACCTCCAGGCCAAGGCGTGAGGCGCAGGGTTCCCTTACCCCGAAGGTTTCAAGCTGTTTGAGCAGAAGATGGGGGCTGTTGTCTGCAACAAGCCTGCCCCGGTCCAGGATGATCATCCGCGTGGCCAGGGTAAACACCTTTTCAATCTCATGGGTGGAAAGAACCATGGTGCAGCCCGAACGGTGGAGCTGTTCAATGCAGGCGATCAGGTCAAGGGTGCCTGCATGGTCAAGGTTGGAAAAAGGTTCGTCAAGTACCAGCACCTCGGGGGCCATGGCCATAACCCCGGCAATGGCAAGACGGCGTTTCTCTCCCCCGGAAAGGGACGCAGGGTTCCGATCCTTCAGGGTTTCAAGGCCAAGGGATTTCAGGGTCGCTTCGACCCGTTGGTGGATCTCTTTCCGGGAGAGTTTCAGGTTCTCCGGCCCAAAGGCAACGTCGTCCCATACCGTTTCGCCCACAATCTGGGTGTCGGCATCCTGGAAAACAAGGCCGACGCTCTTTGTGGCTGAAAGGGGGTTGGTGCGTGTGGGGATGTTGTTGACCCTCACCTCTCCTGCGGTCGGCATTAACAGGGCGTTCAGGTGACGGAAAAGGGTGCTCTTGCCCGAACCGTTCCGTCCGGCCACCAGGATCAACTCGTGCCTGAAGATCTGCAGGTTTATTTCGCTGATCCCGCTGCCATTTCCGTCATAATCGTGGCAGAGCTGATCTACCTCAATCAGGGGGTGGTCTTTCATTTCACCACCCGTCGTATGATGGGGGCGGCAAAGACGGCAGCAGCGATTTTAACCAGATCACCCGGAATAAACGGAACCATGCCGGCCATGAAGGCCTTGTCCCAGGCCATGCCCGTGGCAAATTTAAGCCAGGGAACCCCGCATCCGTAGACCATGGCAGCGCCGATCACCATGGCGGCGGCATCACCTGCCCGGGTTTTGTTACGTTGTTGAGAAACAAGGGCAGTCAAAAAAACTGCCGGCAGATATCCGAACAGGTATCCTCCGGTGGGTCCGAAGAGCCGCCCGATGCCTCCGGTTCCCCCGGCAAACACGGGAAAACCGAACCCGCCCATGAGCAGGTAAAGGGCCACGCTGTATAGGCCCCAGCGGGGGCCAAGGATCAAACCGGCAAGCAGGACAAAGAGGTTCTGGAGAACAATGGGTACAGGGCCGATGGGGACGGCAATCAAGGCACCTGCGGCAATGAGGGCCGCAAACAGGGCCGCGTACACGGTTTTTCTGAGGGGGTCGCCGGGATTCATGGTCGGTTCTCCTGGTGAAAGCAGTCGCCGTAAATCACCCGTCGGGTGGTCTGGTCAGGATTCATGAGGATCAGGGCGCCTGAGTCGTCCACGTCAAGGGCAAGCCCCTGGAATTGGTCGTTAAGTGTCTCGATGCGGACCCGTCGCCCAATGGTTGCGGTCTGTTCTTTCCATAGCGCAATGATGTTTTGTTCAAGGATGTTGTCAAGGGTTCTTTGAAACCGGTCGAGGAATGCAGACAGGATTTCGATTCTGGATACGGTTTGGCCTGCAAGGGTTGAAATCGAGACGGCACCGGGCTGTTCGGTTTCGGGCCGGTTGTTCACATTGATGCCAATGCCGACGTTGACAAAGGAAATCATGTCTCCCTGGGTTTCCATCTCGGACAGAAGGCCCACCAGTTTCTGGTTGTTGACCAGGATATCGTTGGGCCATTTGACCTTTGCGCTGATGCCAAAAAGCGGGTTCAATGTCTTGGCAAGGCACAGGGATGCGGCAAAATTGACCTTGAAACTCAACTGGGGGGGCAGGTCCGGCCTGAGGATGATGGTGAACCAAAGTCCGCCCTTCTGGGATAGCCAGGTGCGGTTGAGTCTGCCCCGTCCCCTGGTCTGCTGTTCGGCAATAACCACTGTAAAATGGGGGGCTCCCTGCCTTGCAAGGTGCCTTGCCCTGTCCATGGTGGAGTCGATGCTCGGAAAAAAAAGGATATTTTCTGCGGTTCGTTCCAGGCTGAAACGGACAAGGTCACGGCCGGTTTTCAGCCCATAGCCCCTGGGGGAGGATTCAATGTCATACCCTTCGGTTATCAGGGTTTTAATGTGTTTCCACACGGCCACCCGGGAGATGCCGAGGGTGTTGCTCATTTCAACGCCCGAGACAAACTCGTCATCGGTCCGGGCCAATTGTATTAAAACCTTGTCCTTCATAACGCATTTTCCTTGGATGGTTAACTTTTTTTGTATGGATGGTTAACAGAGAACGTTTCAGGGGTCAAGGATAAACTTTTTCCATGTTCAAAAACCGCAACCTCTGGTACCCTGATGGAAATCAATCTTTTTAGTTGAGGATCTATTTATGGCCAAGCCGGTGCAACGGAAAATTTTATCTGAATCACGTGATTTTAAACTATTCTGGCAGAAACAGGGTCCGTTCCAGTATGCCCTGACCAGCAGTGAATATCCAACGATTCTGCTCGAGCTTGACGAGTGGATTTTTTCAGATGATTTGAAATCACTTTTAAAGGCGCTGATGGAATGGGACGAGAGAAAAATGAAGCTGGTTCCGGCACCCTTTAATCCGGAGAAAACGAACATCCTAAAACCCCAGGAGCTGACGCCCTGGAGAATTTTGAATTTTCCCAGGGAGTGGGAGATGGCTGTGTGCTCGGTTTTCACCCCGGTCGGCTACCTGACCGAGCAGGTGACCCGGGCGAGTCGAAGCAATGAAGCAACAGACGTTGAGCAGGCTTTTTTTGATCTGCTGGGAGAACAGATCAATACCATCGGGTATGAGCTGCTAGGGCCTGAACCCCTGCTTTCCCCGGATGCGGCCTATGTGGACGAGTATTTAAAAGAGTGGGTGGCGGATGAAGAATAACGAAGGGGTGGATAATCGGGGACAGATCTCAGACCTGTCCCCATGGAAATTCAGGTAATGGAAAATGCCACAGGCAGAAGGTGAAGCGAACGGTCAACTTCAACTGTGTTTTTTACCTCCCAGCCCGTGCACAGGGCTTTGCCGTTCAAGAGGGTGTTGATCTGGCTTGTGATCCTGTCAAGGTTGATGATGGGGTGGCGTGAAAATACCGTTGGAAGGCCATAGGTCAGGTTGCAGGCAAGGCATTTGCCTGGGCGCTGTTTCAGGTGGAATTCAAATATGAGTCTGTTGGCTTCAATTTTTGAAAATTTGAGACTGATATCATAGGCACCTTCGGAGGCATCCCCGTAAAGGGCCTCAAAAAAGGCGTCAGCCCTATCAGGCGGAAAAATCTCATCCAACCGTTCTTTTGTAAAAAGATCCATAGCATCAGTCATGTCCATGATGATAATATCTCTCCAGGGGTTAACATTTAATCTGATTTGACCATCCGGCAAATTTACATTATTTATTGTTTCTGCGCAAGTGCTTAAATCCTGCCCGTGAGGATCAGCCGTTCGAGCAGTCTTCGGTAATTGATTCCAGCGGTTCTAAAGCCCTGGGTGCCATATTTCATGTTGGCCTCGATGACCAGTGGTCTTCCCTGGTGCTCCATGATGTCGATCCCCACGTCGTTCCAGTTGCAGCGCCTGGCCGTCTCAAGGGCCAGTTCCAGGGCCGGGCAGGGAAGATCTGAAAAATCAATTTTTCCGCCCTGGGAGAGGTTGGTTCGGAACTCGTCCTTTGCTGCCTTGCGCCAGAAGGCAAGAACGATCTGTCTGCCGATCACGATGATTCTCATGTCTCGCAGGGTTGGAATGTACTCCTGGATGTAGGCCGGGCCGGGAATCCTTAAATAGGCGTTAAGGTCGTTCTGGCCCTTGATGAGAAACACCCCCCTTCCCCTGGATGATCCCCTGGGGATTTTGGCAATAAACGGAAAGCTGAAAAAATCGGTAATGGACTGCTTCTGGTTCTTTCCATAAAAAAGTTTTGTCCGGGGATGGGGGATCCCCAGAAGCTTGAACATGGCGGTCTGCTTGATCTTGTCAAGGGCAAAGTCGTAGTTGCTGACGCTTGGGAAGATTTTTTTGTCCATGGCACTGAACAGGCCTGCATAAAAGGCCGTGGGCCAGTAAATGGTTTGTGCACGGTGGATGAGGTCGATTTCCCCGGGGGTGTAGTCGCAGAAATTGGGTTTGAATCCAAGGGTTTTGACCACCTGGCTTCCCTTGAGCCGGGCGCCAAGGGCAATGACAGGGGAACTGCCTTTTTCACCGGGGGGAGGGAATATGGCCGGGGGCCGGGGGAAATGCAAGGATCTCCCGGACGCCGATTCCGGTGCATGCGGCTGCAAGTTTATTGCCCATGAAGGCCTGTTGAAGGGTTGAGATGACAAAGTCAAGCTCCTTTGGCGGATGGTGTTTCCGAATTTGCAGGGCAAACTCAATAAAGGTGATTTCGTTGAGAAAAAGGTCGGAGACAATGAGTCCGGGTGGGTCCTGGACAGCACTTTTAAAGGCATCCGGGCAGGAGACAAAGCGCTGGGGGGCATATCCCTTCTGGTAGAGTAGCCTCTCATAAACGGTCAGTACCGTTTCTGACCTGCCAAGGACAAGGGCCCTGGGGCGGTTCTCTTTGCATCTGTTTTCCAGGATGCGGTTGAACTTTGCTGCTGTGGCCCTCAACCCCCGGGCCAAGAGCATGTCAATATATTCCTGGAGGGGTGAAATGGCTGCCTGTTTCAGCAGGTAGTTTGAAGCAACATAGACAAAGGTGTCCGAGACCATCAAAGACGCAATAAGGTTTTTGGCCTTGACGTCCAGGATGGTCTGGGCAAGCACCTCGCCCTTTTTTCGTCCTGTTTCGATTTGGTTCTTGATCAGGGACAGGACGTGGTCGGTGGGGGTTTTATCCAGCAGGTTGATGGCCGCCATGCAAAGGTGGCGCTCCGGGGCGTGCATGTCGGTTAATGTGGCGGGCGCCGGTTCAACAAGATCTGGAAAGGATGCCAGGGCATCGTAGGCGGCAAATTTGATGGTGCCCGGGAGTGGTTGGACGGCAAGCAGGGAATACAGGGGGGCTGCCATTGCGGGTGGAAGGGTCGTTTTAATTATCCCAATGGTGTTGATGACCAGATCGTGGCTGGCTGACAGCAGATTTTGTTTCAGCCGGTGTACACTTATATTGTCTGACACTGAAAGTTCGGTAAAGGCTTTGAACCGGGTCTCAAGGTCCTTGGATTCAAGGGCCCTGTAACTGTCCCCTGGTTTGCAGGGGCGGTTTTCCAGGGTTGCATTTGTCTCCAGCAGAAACCGGGATTGTCCTGCCCCGTCCGGGTCAGACAATGGCGTTGCATTCGCCTGTTCCGGGTCCTGGGACTGTTTTAAAACAGAAACCGCATCAAGGATACGCTGGTCACATTTGACCGTTGCTGCCGCATCTTCCAGGAGTTCAAGGGCCCTTGGGGTTGCCATACGTTCAAGGGCCTGGACCGCATGGGCCTTGAGCTCATCGTTGTCAAAATAGATATATTCGCTGATCGCATCCACAAGGGAGGTGATTCGATATTCTCCTGCGGTCCGGATGGTTTCCACGAGAATACCGGTATCTATTTCGCTGGAAAGCACCTGTTTCATGAGGGGGGCAGATTCCCGGATCTTTTCCCTGGTCCCGGCCCGGTAGAGAATGGGCAGAAACTGGAAGTTGAGTCGTGCCCTGTTCTGGATAAGATGAAATAGTCTCCCACGGATATCCGGTGTTCCAAAGCTTATTTCCGATAGAAACATCAAAAGTTCCCAGGCCGTATCCTCCGGCACAAGGGCAAGGGTGTCCAAAACGTCACAACACACCCCGTCTGGTTCACCGGGAAGTTCTGCCAGGATCTGTTTTGCACCCCTGAGGCTGGACGACTTTAAACTGTCGGTGAATCGGGCGGTGAATTTGTCCATGACCCTCCTATCGGTATCCGTTGGGATTGTTTTTCTGCCATGTCCAGGAATCAAGACACATGTCATCAAGGGTTTTTTCTGCCCGCCAGCCCAGCTCAGCTTCAGCTTTGGACGGATCGGCCCAGCAGGCGGCAATATCACCGGCCCTTCTCGGACAGACCGCAAAGGGAATTTCTCGGTTGCAGGCCCGTTGAAATCCTGCGATCATTTCAAGCACCGAGTTGCCCTGTCCCGTGCCAAGGTTGTAGGTCACAACCCCCGGATCGGTCAGCAGTTTTGGAATTGCCTTGATGTGCCCGGCTGCAAGGTCTGAGACGTGGATATAATCCCGCACCCCCGTGCCGTCCGGGGTGTTGTAATCGTTGCCAAACACGTTGACCCTGTCGAGTTTTCCAATGGCCACCTGGGCGATGTAGGGAACAAGATTGTTGGGAATTCCATTGGGATCTTCCCCGATGCGTCCGCTTTCATGGGCACCCACGGGGTTGAAGTACCGCAAAAGGGCGATATTCCAGCGGTTGTCGGACCGGTAAAGGTCCTTGAGAATCTCTTCGATCATCAATTTTGTCCGGCCATAGGGGTTGGTGACACCCAGGGGAAAATCCTCCCGGATGGGCAGGGTGGCGGGATCCCCATAAACCGTTGCAGATGAACTGAATACAAGGTTTTTAACTGAAAATTCAGCCATAACTTCAAGGAGTATCAGGGTGCCTGTGATGTTGTTGTGAAAGTAGGCAAGGGGAATGTCAACCGATTCGCCCACGGCTTTTTTTCCGGCAAAATGGATCACAGCGTCAAAGGGATGGCGGGCATGGTCCTGGAAAACAGCGGTCAGGCTGTTCCGGTCAAGCAGGTCGATCCTGTGGAAGGTGAGGGATTTTCCAGCGATGGCCTCCACCCGTTTCAGCGACTGTTCGCAGCTGTTTGACAGGTTGTCCACCACCACAACCTCCCACCCCTGATTTAAGAGATCCACACAGGTGTGGCTTCCAATGTACCCGGCACCGCCTGTTACAAGAATTTTCATGTAAATCTTTCCTCTGCCTGTTTTTCCTTGAACCGTTCAAGGTGAGTTGATAATCTGACTGAATATACCATACGTGGATTCTGATACAATACCCAGGAGGTGTCAATGATCACTTTTAATGAAATTGGAATAATCCATTCCCCCCACAGGGAGAGAAGGGGGGCGCCCATTCAGCCTGCCGGTGCAGATGCGTTCAAGGGAGAGATTGAGGTCTATCCTGAATTCCAGGAGGGCCTTGCAGACCTGAACGGGTTTGAAAGGATAATTCTGCTCTATCATTTTCACCTTTCAGAGGGATTTGAGCTGATGACAAAACCCTTTCTCGACGATCAAAAGCGGGGGCTTTTTTCCACCCGGGCACCCAAGCGGCCCAATTCCTTAGGCCTGTCCATTGTCCGCCTCATCGGGATTGAAAAAAACATTCTCCATGTCCAGGGGGTTGATATGGTGGACAACACCCCCCTCATTGACATCAAGCCCTATGTTCCCCAGTTTGATGCCTTTCCCGGTTCCCGGGCCGGGTGGATTGATGCGGCCCGTCTGTCGGCCCAGTCGGTTCGAGCCGACGACCGGTTTATTACCCGGGAGTGATCCCAACTCTTTGGCCTGGAAATCTTGACATCGTTTTCCATTGGGAGTACTTATGGAGTTTTAATACAACCAATCAAATGGGGAGAATACAATGACTGAGATCATAGATGTCAAGGCAAGGGAAATTCTTGATTCCCGGGGCAATCCCACCGTTGAGGTCGATGTTGTTCTGGCCTGCGGCGTGAAGGGGCGGGCAGCAGTACCCTCGGGTGCGTCCACTGGAACCCGTGAGGCCCTTGAGATGAGGGATGAGGATGCCAGCCGTTTTCTTGGCAAGGGGGTCCTCAAAGCCGTTGCCAACGTCAACGAGGTGATTGCGCCTGAAATTATCGGTTTTGACACCATGGATCAGGCCGGGCTTGACAGAACCATGATCGATATGGACGGCACGGAAAACAAATCCCGGCTGGGGGCAAATGCCATCCTTGGGGTTTCCATGGCAGCGGCCAGGGCAGCGGCCAGGGCAGCAGAGATTCCCCTGTACCGGCATCTCGGCGGGATCAACGCAAGAATTCTTCCGGTGCCCATGATGAACATCATCAACGGTGGTGCCCATGCGGCCAACAATCTTGACATCCAGGAATTCATGATTCTTCCCTTTGGCGCCCCCTCCCTTTGCGAGGCCGTGCGCATGGGTGCCGAGACCTTTCACACCCTCAAGAAACTGTTGAAAAAAGAGGGGCTCAGCACGGCCGTGGGTGACGAGGGCGGGTTTGCCCCGAACCTTAAATCCAATGAAGAGGCCATCGAGTTCATTATCCGGGCCATTGAGGAGGCAGGCTACCGGCCGGGCAAGGATATCGGCATCGCCCTTGATGCTGCGGCAAGCGAGTTTTACAAAAACGGAAAATATGTGTTTGAATCAGAGGGGCAGGTGCTCTCTGCCGAAGAACTGGTGGATTATTATGAATCCCTTGTGACCCGGTATGCGCTGTACTCCATTGAGGACGGTCTTGCAGAGCAGGATTGGGCCGGGTGGCAGATGATGACCAAGCGCCTGGGCGATTCTCTCCAGATCGTGGGCGATGATATTTTTGTCACCAACCCGGATATTTTTCGAAAGGGCATTTCCGAGGGCATTGGAAACTCGATTCTCATCAAGCTCAACCAGATCGGAACGGTGACTGAAACCCTTGATACCATCCAGATGGCAAAGGAATCGGGTTACACCACGGTGATTTCCCATCGATCGGGAGAAACCGAAGACACCTTTATTGCCGACCTTGCCGTTGCCGTCAACGCCGGTCAGATCAAGACAGGATCCCTTTCCAGAAGTGACCGGATGGCAAAGTACAATCAGCTCATCCGGATTGAAGAGGAACTTGGCATGGGGGGAATCTTTCCCGAAGATCTGTTTGTATGAAAATAGATGTGGATCAAATGTTTGAGTTCGCCCCGGTAACAACCCAAAAAAATAGTATTTATTCTAAAAGAGGAATCAATGTCTGACACGACCAAGTATATTTTTGTCACAGGAGGGGTCGTCTCCTCCCTTGGTAAGGGGCTGGCTTCGGCTGCCATTGGAATGCTCCTTGAGAGCCGCGGACTCAGTGTAACGATCCAGAAGCTAGACCCATATATCAATGTGGACCCCGGCACCATGAATCCGTTTCAGCACGGTGAGGTCTTTGTGACGGACGATGGTGCGGAAACAGATCTTGACCTGGGGCATTATGAACGGTTTACAACGGCAAAGCTGGGCAAGAACAACAACTTTACCACGGGAAAAATCTACCATTCCGTCATCAGCAAGGAGCGCAGGGGAGAGTATCTTGGCGGCACCGTTCAGGTGATTCCCCACATTACGGACGAAATCAAGCGCAGCATCTCCCTTGTGGCCCATGATGTGGATGTGGTCATTGTTGAAATCGGCGGCACCATCGGTGACATTGAGTCTTTACCGTTCCTTGAGGCCATCCGTCAGTTAAAGGCGGATCTGGGGCGAAACAATGTGATCTACATCCATCTGACCCTTGTCCCCTACATTGGTACGGCAGGCGAACTCAAGACCAAGCCCACCCAGCACAGCGTCAAGGAGTTAAGGGGGATCGGCATCCAGCCTGACATTCTTCTCTGCCGCACGGACCGCTATCTATCACCGGAAATCAAGGCAAAGATCGCCCTTTTCTGCAACATTGATGATGACGCGGTGTTTACGGCAAAGGATGTGGACTGCATCTATGAGGTACCCCTGGTCTACAACAAGGAGGGACTGGGCGATAAGATTCTCCAGAAACTCAACATCTGGGCCCGGGCACCCCGGCTTGACGAGTGGCGGGATATGGTGGACAAGTTTAAAAATCCCCGGTCCAAAGTCACCATTGCCATTGTGGGCAAATATGTGGATCTGACCGAATCCTACAAGAGCCTGAACGAAGCCCTGACCCACGGCGGCATCGCCAACGAGTCAAGTGTGGAACTCATGTTTGTGGATTCTTCGACCCTTAACCGTGAAAATTATGAAGAGATCCTTGGAAAGGCCGATGGCATCCTGGTGCCCGGCGGATTTGGTTCAAGGGGGGTTGAGGGAAAAATTCTGGCCGTCACCTATGCCAGGGAAAAGAGAGTGCCGTTTTTCGGCATCTGCCTGGGCATGCACATGGCTGTTGTTGAATTTGCCCGGAACGTGGCCGCCATGGAAGATGCCAATGGGACCGAGTTCAATCCCCGTACCCCCTATCCGGTGATCTATCTCATGACCGAGTGGTACGATGAGCGTTCCAAAAAGATTGAAAAACGGGACACTCTGTCTGACAAGGGCGGTACCATGCGTCTGGGAGCCTATCCCTGTGATCTTGTGGAGGGAACACTGGCCATGGCGGCCTATGGGGAAAAATCCATATCTGAAAGACATCGACATCGGTACGAGTTCAACAACGAATATCGAAAGACCCTTGAGGAGGCCGGGCTTTTGATCAGTGGTACCTCGCCGGATGAAACCCTGGTGGAAATTGTGGAAATTAAGGATCATCCCTGGTTCCTGGCCTGCCAGTTTCATCCGGAATTTAAATCCAGGCCCGGAAACCCCCACCCGCTGTTCAGGGATTTCATCAAGGCATCCCTGAAAAACAAATAGGCCAGAAGGGGTCAGGCATCAGGCCTGACCCCACTGGTGTGCTATTCCATGGCTTCAATCTGTTCGGCGATTTTTTCGGCGGAGTCGCCGAACAGGGTCTCGATACTCACAAGGTCAAGGAGCTTGTCGTCCCATTTGAGGCGGCTTGACTCAAGGATGATATCCTTGATGCGGGCATGCTTGCCGCCAAGGGCCTTGATTTTTTTCAGCAAAGAGACCTCATCTGCCGCCTTGAATCCGACATTCAGAGAGAGAAGATACTCAATGGCAGCCGACCGGTTGGCGGCTGTCGAGAGAACCGGTATCACAAGAATGCTGCGGCCGTCCTTACGGCCCCTGCCGATATAGACATTTCCCTCTTTAACAATGATATTCTTGGTCCCCTTGAGCTGGGGGTCATTTTCGACCCGCGATATTTCGTTTGCAAGGGAGCCGGTTTTTCTGGCAACCTCGATCCGGGTTTCAGGTGAAGGCTCTCCCAGCAGGGTCAGCCCGGAAATCCGGTACAACAGTCCACCCTTTATCTCGCCGATCACCTGCTGGAGATTTTTCAGCACCATCACATTCTTGTTGGTAAGCTGGGAGATGCGGATCTTGTGCAGGGCAAGCTCCTCAAACACGATGCCTTCAAAGGTTTCGGCAATCCGGCTGGTTCCAACGGTCACGGTTTTGGCCTGGTGTTTGATGGCATCCACAGGCCGTGCCATGGCGTTGATGGCCTTGCCCATGCTCTGGAATAAGGTGTCGAGCATGTTGGAGGGGGTTCCCTTGCGGGCAAAATCCATTTCAAAGTCAGACACAGGCAGCCGGCCTGCAAGGTATTTCAGCACCAGGGTGATGTTGGTGGCATTGTCAAGGCCCAGGGCCGATGGAAAAAGGGTTTCCCTGCGCCGTTTTGAAAACTGCGTGTAGAAGGCGGCAATGCTTTCCCGGAATTTTTTTTCAAGGATTACCTCATAGATGTCCCGGCCCATGATTTTAAATTCATCCAGGAGATTTTCAATGTGGTTTCGTGCCGTGTACATGAAATGCGACCCTTCGTTGATGGAAAGTGCAGCATAGTACCCCCAGAGATGCCCGACCAGGGTGTTGAGAACCGGGGCCAGGTGTTCGGGTGCGTGGGGAATTTTAAACACATCATCGCTGTAGGGGTCAAACCTGTTTTCTCCCTCCGTGGTGATAACCACGGGAGCGGCCTTGTGGGCGTGGAAGATGGCCGTGTCCTTGATGATGTCGCCAAGCACGCTTTCCCTTGTTCCTGCGGCGCAGATGATAATCAGGGGTTCGCTTGAAAGATCGATATGTTTCTTGTCCTCAACAAAATCCGATGAGATGGTCTTGTAGCACAGTTCAGACAGCTTGATCCTGATTTCATCGGCAGAGGTTTTGTTGGAGCCGCTGCCAACTGTGGCCCAATAGCTTTTCTTCACTGAAAGACGCTTTGCTGAACGGTTGATGGCTTCTTTCATGGTCAGGATCTGTCTCATCTTTTCAGGAATTGCAGATAGTTCCTGAATCTCCCGGGTGATCGTTTCCCCTGTCATGGTTCCGGCAAGGGCCGCCAGGTGGAGGCCCAGGATGGCACCTGCTGTGATCTGGGAGTAGAAAGCCTTGGTCGAGGCCACGGACATTTCAATATCCCTGCCGCTGCTCGTATAGAGAACGCCGTCGGTCTTGAAGGTCAAGTCCGAATCCCTCCGGTTTACAATGGCAATGGTGTGGGCTCCCCTTGATTTAACCATGTCAACGGTTCGGTTGGTGTCCGTGGTGGTTCCCGACTGGCTGATGGCCACGACCAGATCTTCGGCCATGGTCTCTTTTTCACCGTCCCTGCCTCGGATGGCAAACCCGGACAGTTCCGATGATTTCATGGCCCGGATGTCAATGTCGGTTCCGTCAAGGTAGGAGGCAAGGATATGGGCACACCCCTGGGCCGCGACCCCTGCCGTTCCCTGGCCGATGAAGAGGATTCTTTTTATGCCACCGTTTTTAAGCTTGGTTTCCAGGCTTTCGGGAATGACCGACCGGGTTAACGTGGTGGTGTAGAGACCTGTCCGGGAGGAGGTTTTCCACTTGTTCTGCAGGGTTTTTTCAACGGACGACGGGGCTTCTGAAATTTCCTTTAGAAAATAGTGGGGAAAGTTCTGCCGGTCAATGTCCCTTCCGGTAATTTCGCTCGTCTGGATTCTGGCTGCATTGATTTCAATGGGTGTGCCGTCATAGGTGGTGGACCCGATACCGTCAATGCCGCCCGGGCTGTTCTGGTCAAGGACGAGGATCTGCCCCCTTCGTTCTCCGTTAAGCTTGAAAAACGACTGGGTCTCTTCCACAACGCCGTAGAGTTCGGATGCAGCGATGTAATGGTCTTTGCCGATTCCGATGAACAGGGCCTGGCCGCTGCCCTTTCTGGCAAGAAAGAGTTTCCCAGGTGCAAGGTCCGTGTGCATGCTGATGGCGTGGGAGCCCTGGAAGTCGTTGACGGCCAATCTGAAGGCTTCTTCAATGGTTTCTCCCTGTCTCAGGAAATGCTCGATCTGAAGGGGAATGATCTTGGTGTCTGTGGTAATTTCAGGGTCGATGGCATCGTAGCGGTGTTCATAGTCGTTTTTGAGTTCAAGATAGTTGTCAATGTCACCGTTGAGGCTGACATGGATGATGCCGTTTTTCTGGATTTCCTTGTCCGTTGGCACGTTGTCGACCGGGTGGCAGTTGGCCTCGGTGATGTCCCCCACTGAGGCCCATCGCGTGTGGGCAGATATCGTGTTGAAGATTGCGTTTGACCGGGCAAGCAGATGCAGGATCTGATCGTTTCTGATCTGGTTCCTGAGAAAGAGAACATTGTCTCCCAGGGCACCGATCTCTGCGGCAAATTTATAGACAATGGCGATGCTCACCAGGTGACACCCCTCTCCGGGGTGGGTGTCGCTGATGGTGATGCTGTTGTTTGTCAAAACCGTTCGGTTGGTCCTCAGCTTTAACTGTTCTTCAAAGCCTGCTGAAATAAGGGCCTCTCGAAAAGCCTCGAACGCCTCCTTGGAAAAAACAAACAAAAGGGAGATGCCGGCAGAGTCCCGGCCCCTCACCTCAAGGCGATCAATGCTGTTGAGAACCGCATTGATTTTTTTGAAAGTTACGATTTCTTCCATGGTCGCCCCCGTGGGGGGGACCAGGGACAGATCCTGAACCCGTTTGAGGTTTTCCAGCACCTCACGTTCGATGCACCAGATGATGTCCTGCAGGGTCTCGATTCGCTGGGTGATGGTGTCGACTTGAGCCAGGGAAAGGTCCGACATCCGTTGTTTGAATTCGTCGGTTTCTTGTTTAGCAAGGCGTTTCATGGCCATGGCAAGTGTTGAAAGTGTTGCCCGCCTGGATGGGTCGGAAAAGAGATCAAAAAAAGATTGCCGGGTTCGAAGGTCCCGGGCCTGATCGAGAAAATCAAGGAGGTGTTCCTGGCCGGCAAGGTAGCTCTCTCCAAGGTCATCCCCCCGGGCAAGGCAGTCGACCAGGCTGTTTTCCTTTAAACGGTCAATACCTTGTTCCATGCCGTTTAAATCCAGATGCTTAACCGTCGTGGCCGGCGTTTTGTAGCTCACCAGGGCCGAGAGTCCGCAGCACAGGGTGTTGGGTTCAACGGGAAAGAGGACAAGGGTGTTTTCCGCTGCCCGGTTCAGGGAGATTCCCCATTGAACATGGATGGAAAACAGCCGTGAAATCTTATTTTTCAGCTTGGAAAGGTGTAGGGCAAATCGTGCCATGTGTCCTCCGTAACCAATTTTAACCGCGCTTGGCGGTGGTTTTGTTAGATGCAAAATAGGCATTGAAGTAGTGCTTGAAAATCATTTTTCCATAGGTTGCAGGCCCGGGTGCCGATGTATTTTCGATGGCCCACAACAACGGCCAGGGCCAGGGCCTTTTCACCGTTTTTTTCCTTGGCAAACCCTGTGAACCAGTCGTATTTGATGGTGTTGTCCCTGCTGTTTATCGAACCGGTCTTTGCCGCCGATCTCAAGCCGCGAAAGGGTTGAATCCCGCTGTGCCCCTCTGAAGGCCTTTCTGGCCGTTCCCTGTGTGATGGTTCGTGCCATCATGGTCCGCACGGCCTCTGCTGTTTCAGAATTAACCGCCTTTTGAGTGTGGGGTGGCGTACGGGTGTACAGGACCGTGCCCGTTGCATCGGTGACCCGTTCAACTATTGAAGGCAGGTGCTGTTTGCCCTGGTTTACAATGGTCGAAGCGATCATGGCCCCGAACATGGGGGAAATGGTGGTTGTCTTGTTGAATCCGCAACCCACCTCAGCCTGCTGATAGGTGCTGTCTGTCAGGAGCATTTTCCCAGACTCAAAGGGAAAATCAGAATCCATTGCCTGGTTGAACCCAAATGCCCTGGCATAGAGGGCAAGGATTTCAGGATCGAGCCGCATTGCAGCAATTTTGCCAAAAATCGGGTTGATGGATTCGGCAAAGGCCCTGGCCAGGGTTACGCGTGTGGTGTAGCGGTTCTGGGTCTCCTGGAGCTGCCGCTTGTACAGAGTGTATTTTCCCCCGTTAAAATAAAGGGGTGTCTGGGGCGTGTACCCCATGGTTTCCACGGCAGCCGATGCCGTCACGATCTTGAATATGCTTGCAGCCGGATAATTGCCAATGGTGCAGGGATTGGCCTTGGGATCATCAAGGTCAAATCCTGCCATGGCAACGATCCTGCCGGTATAGGGTTCCATGGCCACAAGGCCGATGCGCTGGGGTTTTCCCCGGGTAAGGGTCTTGAGGCCGTCAAGGTTCTGGGAGAGTAACCGTTGAAGGGCGGGATCCAGGCTGGTTTCAACAAAGAAGTTACCTGTGGCTCCTTGAACCACAATTTTTGATGTTTCAACATTGAAAATCAGTGAAGGATCTAGCAGTGCCTTTACGTCCTGCCGTGTCAAAGTCGTTTGCGAAGGCGTTTCTCCGGCCTTTTCATCAACCTTGTCCACTGGATCTGCCGGCCGGGTATCCATGGGCAGATGGTTTTTGACCGTGGATACGATTTGGGCCAGGCCTTCCAGGGAGACAAGGTCAATTGAAACCATGAACCCGACGGTCAAAACAAGAAGAAAAAACAGCTTGATCAATCGCGGCAAGGTTTTTTTTCTCCTGGAGGTCAATCGCAGTTCTGACTGAAATTCCCGCCAGCCGGGCTGTCTGTCGTAATTGAACAACCTGTCTCCTAATTCTGCTGAATCTGTGTTGTTAAATCGGGTCCGTTGGATCTGCTCTCCATGGCCGGGTGTATTGGATCGGATTTACCGGATCGGATTCCCGGGCCGGACTTGTTCGTTGAACTCGACCAGGTTGAGTTTTTTGTTCTGTTTGACGGCAAGGACCATGCCCTGGGAGGTCTCACCCATGATGGTGGCCGGTAACAGGTTGGCAACCACCACAACGCCTTTACCGACAATCTGGTCCGGTGCGTACTCCTTTGCAAGGCCTGCAATGATCTGTCGGGGTGCCTTCTCCCCAAGGTCAACCATGAGCTTCAGGAGTTTGCTGGAGCCTTCAATTTTTTCTGCCGCTGTCACACGGCCGCTTCTGAGGTCTATTTTTGCAAACGTCTCAATGGAAATGTCAGGCTTGGGATCCTTGAGTCCGGAAGGGATTGTCGGTTTGTCCGCTGGTTTGGGACCCGTTGGTTTCCTGCCGGCAGGGATGTCAATCCGTGGAAACAAAACAGGGGCCTTGGCGATCCGGGTGCCTGCCTTGACCTGGTGCCAGGGAAGAATTTGCGCCATGGTATAGAACTTCTGGCCGGCAGCCGGTGGTATGTTGAGAATGGTCAGCATTTTGTCCGAGGTGTCGGGCATGACCGGGTAGATCAGGCAGGAGACGGTTCGCAGTCCCTGAACAAGGTTGTACATGACTGTTTCCAGCACCGGTTGTTTTTCCGGGTCCTTTGCAAGGGTCCATGGGGCCTGGGTGTCGATGTACCTGTTCATGGTGCTGATGAACTCCCAAACGGAGGTAAGGGCCTTGTGGAATTCGGTCGCCTCCATGTGAAGGGCAAATTTTTCAACACATTCGCAGGCCTGGTGTTCTAGGGTGAGTTCCCTGTCCACGGCCGGGTCCACCCCCGGGGTTTTGCCGTCAAAGTAGCGGTGGACCATGGATACCACCCGGGAAAACAGATTGCCAAGGTCGTTGGCAAGATCCGAGTTGATCCGCTGGACAATGGTATCTTCGGTGAAGTTTGAATCCAGTCCGAACACCATTTCCCGCATGAGAAAATAGCGGAAGGGGTCTGTTCCATAGGTGTCAATGACCTCCACCGGGTCGGTGACATTGCCGATGCTCTTTGACATCTTTGATCCGCCCACGTTCCAGAATCCGTGGACATTGAGGCTCTGGTAGGGTTCTATTCCTGCGGCCTTGAGCATGCAGGGCCAGTAAATCCCATGGGGCTTGATGATATCCTTTGCCACAAAGTGACGGGTGTGGGGCCAGAAGGTTTTAAATCCCTCGCCGTCGGGATAGCCAAGGGCCGAAATATAGTTGGTCAGGGCGTCGAACCACACATAGGTGACATAATCCGGGTCAAAGGGGAGGGTGATTCCCCAGGTGAGCCTTGATTTCGGCCGGGAGATGCAAAGATCCTCCAGGGGTTCCTTGAGGAACGAGAGCACCTCGTTTCGATACCGTTCCGGTCTGATGAAATCGGGGTTGCGGGTGATGTGATCAATGAGCCATTCCTGGTATTTGCCCATGGCAAAGAAGTAATTGGATTCTTTGATTTTTTTCGGCACCGTCCCGTGGTCCGGGCACTTTCCGTCCACAAGCTCACGCTCCTGGTAAAACCGTTCGCAACCAAAGCAGTAGATGCCTTCATATTCGCTGAAGTAGATGTCGCCTGACTCGTAAATCCGGGTGAGAAGGTTTTCCACCACTTTGATATGATCCGGGTCGGTTGTCCGGATAAACTGGTCGTTGCTGATGTTGAGTCGGGGCCACAGGTTTTTGAAAAGGGCGCTGATTCGGTCCACATAGGCCTTGGGGGATGTCTTTTCCCGGGTTGCCGCCTCGACGATTTTGTCGCCGTGCTCGTCGGTTCCGGTCAGAAAGTAGGTTTTTTCTGCACACATCCGGCTGTAGCGGGCCGCAACATCTGTGGCAATGGTGGTATAGGCGTGCCCCAGGTGGGGTTTGGCGTTCACATAGTAGATGGGGGTTGTGAAGTAACTGGGATCACTTGTCTTCATTGATCGAATCATTTCCTTTGTTTAGCGCTTTATTGTCAGCTTCAAACTCAGAACCATCCTCAAGGCGCAGGGTGACCGTCTGTCTGAGAACATTCTGGCGAATTACCTTGCCGGGACCCTTGGGGGTTTCAACAATTTTTCCAGGTTTCGGGAGCTCTTTTTTGAGCAGTTTGTAGGTCTTGTTCTCAAAGGTCAGGCAGCACATCAGCCGTCCGCAAAGGCCGGATATCTTGGTGGGATTAAGGGAAAGTCCCTGCTCCTTGGCCATTTTGATGGAAACGGGGTCAAAGTTTTTCATGAACGAGGAACAGCAGATTTCCCGGCCGCACCTGCCGATGCCGCCGCACTGTTTTGACTGATTCCGGATACCCACCTGGCGCATTTCGATGCGGATGCGGAATTCCTTGACCAGGATTTTCACAAGTTCCCGGAAATCCACCCGGCCTTCAGCCGTGTAAAAAAAGGTGAGCTTGGCCGCATCAAAGGTGCTTTCAACGGTGAAAAGATTCATCTTCAGCCCAAGCTTTGAGATACATCCCTGACAAAAGGCAAAGGCCTCTTTTTCCATCAGTTTGTTCTTTTCTCGCTTCTGAAAATCAGCTTCCGTTGCAATCCGGAATACCTTTTTCAACTGTTTCTTTTTTTTATCAGGGTCAAGAACGGCCGGCGGGATGGTGACAACGCCAAACCCAAGCCCCTGTTCAGTTTCAACGATCACCTTGTCTCCTGTGTTAAGGACAAAGGCACCGCAGTCAAAATCGTATATTTTACCGGCAGGTTTGAAGCGAATACCTGCAATCTTTGTCATGATCTTCTCCTGTGGAGCGTTATGGGGTCAGGCCAATTGCCTGGCAGGTATGAGCTTAAACAAAAATGCCTCCAAGGTCAATCGGATGCCTGCATTGGCCTTGATTTTTTTTTCAGCATGGTGGAGTTCAGTGATCCATGAAAGTGCCCTCTGGGCCGATATTTCGGGGTCGCTCCGGGTTAAAAAGGGTTGAAAATCTGAATTGACTATTTTTCCGGGGGTGTATTTAAATACCACCATATCCCTGAAAAAACTTTCAAGGATGGCAAGGGTTCCGTCAAGAAGTTCAGGATTCTGGTTGATTTTTTCAGCAAGGAGGAGGGCTGCCCCGGGGGGGGCACCGCTGATCAGGGAAGAAACGGACGTGATCAGCCACCTTCTCCGGCTGGGCCAGTCCGTGCTGTCACAACTGTCCACAACACCCGTAAATTCAAGGGCCTTTTGAAGGCTTCCCTGGGACCATGATGCAGCAATTGCTGCCATGGATGCCTCCATGCCATGGTCGTTGATCAGGATCTGTTCGATTCTGCCTTGATCCATGGGGGAAAATCCCACCTGTCTGCAACGGGACAGGATGGTCGGCAGCAGGCCGTCGGTGCTTTCCGCGGTGAGGACGAAAAAGGTCCGTTCCGGGGGCTCTTCAAGGATTTTGAGCAAGGCATTTGACGCCTCAAGGTTCATGGCCTCCGCCCCCTGGATCAGAACCATGCGGAATGCCGCCTCGTGGGGCTTTGCCTTGATCCGGCCGTAGATCTCCCGGATTTGGGAGATCTTGATCTTCTCTTTTACCGGAGCCACACAGATGATATCGGGATGCTGGGACGAGAGCATTTTTTTACAGGACCGGCACTGGTCACAGCAGAGGCGGTCGTCCTTTTTCTCCCGATGGCAGTTCAGCGCCCGGGCAAAGAAGAGGGCTGTCTCAACTTTGCCAAGGCCCGGGTTGCCGACAAACAAAAGTGCATTGGGGATTTTAAGCGTTGCAAGCAGGGCCGCAAGATCCTGGGGCAGGTTAACCCTGGCCTCGATGCTGCGACAGGCATCCGGCTGGTCATGGAACGCCATGGATTAGAAGTCGACTCGCTCTTTTAATTCTTTTCCGCACTTGAAAAAGGGGAGTTTTTTTGCAGGAATGGTCACCTTGGCCCCGGTCTTGGGATTTCTGCCGGTGTAACTTTTGTATTCCTTGATGTAAAAGCTGCAAAGGCCCCGGATCTCCACACGCTCTTCATTGGCAAGGGCCTGGGTCAACGAATCAAAAAAAATTTCTACAACTTCGGCAGCTTCGGTTTTGGTAAGATCTGCCCGCTGTTTCAGGACGGAGATTAGCTCAAGTTTATTCATAAATCCTCTTTCATGTTATCTGGAACTGGCATATCCGCAAACCAGTGTGCGAGACCACTTTTCCGTAAAAAAAATTAAACCCCTGGTGGGGCGCAACCCTCTATCTAAACAAATTTTAATACTATGTCAAGGGGTTAGGCGAGGATGCCCGGTAATATTTCCAAATCCTCCCTGTCTATCTCAACGCCGGCAAACTGGCCCAGGGTTTCGATTTTTATGATCACCCGACCCCTGCCCTTATAACGCAGGAACTCTCCTTTGACCCCTGAAAAAGGGCCCCGGATTACCAGCACACGCTCTCCTTTCTGGAGGGTGTTGGTGGTGCCGCTGATCACGTCAAGGCCCGTTCCTGTAACGATCTTAAGGGATTCAATATGGGCGGATGGCACAGGGACAGGGCCTGAAGAATATCCCAGCAGCCGAACCGCCCCCGTGGTTTTGAGCACGCTTAAATGCTCCAGGGGGTCAAGGGTGATGTTGACAAAAAGGTACCCTGGAAACAGGGGGACGTCGATCATCAAGCGTCTGTCTTTCCGCTGGCTTCTTTTTTTGATCTTTGGAAGAAAGACCTCAATGGATTTCTTCTGGATATCGTTGAAAACAACGTTTTCAAAGCGGCTTTTGGTTAAAAGGGTGTACCATGATTTTTCTTGACTCATTCTTGTCCAAACTCTCCGATGCCGTACAAATTTATCATAAAACCTACTGACCTGTCATCCGGCTTGTCTCGATAGGTCACTACCATGGACCAGCACTGTCGGTGATACCTGATGCCTGTGACGGTTTCAACCTGTTCGTTGTTGTAAAGATCCTCTTCATGGGATAAAAATGCGTTAAATCTCGGGGTCAGGGTTGCATCCACTCTTGCATAGAGGGTTTCTGAGGCGTCCTGTGCCACGGGTTCACTGCGTTGTTTTCTGTATCGGTGCAACAGCTGGAAGGCATCTTTTCTGCTGTCCTTCAGGGTGAAGCCCGTGTTCCACATGGTGAATTGATTGTCCTGGGCTGACCAGTCAACATCCATTTCAAGGGTAAACCCCTCAAGCAGGGAAACCTCGCTTTCAAGGCTTATGTCTGAAAAGGACTGATCAATGTCGTATCGGGTGACATCATCATCATAATAGGTCTGGTCATCAAAATAGTAGGTCTGATAGAGTTTTACCCAGGCAAATTCATGGTAGACGACCTGGGTTTCCGGCTCTTTTTTCCTGGCATCGTCCGGGGTGACGGTAATAACGGCTTGTTTGTCCCGTGGAAGGGGCTTGACCGTTCGTGAGGTGAATCGGTTGGTCACGGACCAGGTCACCTGGTTCTGCCTGGCCACCCGGTCCTGGTCATCAAAAAAGGGAAGGTCGTCCTGGTCAACATCGGGAATAAAGTGATAGGCAAGGGCGGGTACCAGTTCGTGTTTGATTTTTTCGACAATGGTGCTGTCCGGTTTAAAAACCCGGGAGAAACGGGTGGACATTTCAAGGTTGATGTCCACGAGCTCCCGGTGACTGAACCCCCCATTTTCCTCGTCTGAAAGTGTGTAGTCTTCGGCGTACCAGGCGGTCTGCCGAAGCCCCAAGGAGGGTTCAAGGTTGACGTATCTGCCGGCTTGAATGGGATAATAAAGGGTGGGGTGGATGTCGGTCCGCTGGCCATTGACCCGGGCCGTGGAGGTGTCCTGGCGAAAGAAGTTTTTGTACCCGGCATCAAGGTCAAAGTAAAGGGCAGACCGGTTGATTCTCTGCCGCAACGTTGCAAGGGTCACTGCCGGCAGGGTCTGAAGTGTGGTGTCATCCTCATCCAGCTGTCTGGCCTCCACATCGTCATACCAGTCAACGTCCACGTTCAGACTGTAGGCATCACCGATTTTGTTCAGATTCAGCTGGTTGGACCGGGTGGTGTCATCATAGTCGTCCAGGCTTCTGCCAAAGTTGTCGACAAAGGCGTCCTGGGTGTTTGTAAACCCGGTGTATCCGTCCTTGAACTCGTGGAGGTAGTCGGCATCGCTCACAACATCCAGGTCCAGTTTGGCCTTCCATCCCATGGGAAGGGACTGGTCATGCTTCATCCTGAACCAGTAGCGGTCCGTATTTGTTCTATCCGGAGTGGTGCTGTACCCGTAATCCGATGTGGCATCGGTGCCGTCATCAGTCTTCTGGTCATCAAGATAGTCAAACCGCAGGGTACCCCGTGATTTCGGGTCCAGAATATAGCGATACTCAAGGCCCAGTTTAACCCCTCTCTTTTCCATGTAATCGGCAAAAAGGGTTGCATCGCTTGCCCGGTTGATGGCCAGAAACAGGGGCAGGTTCAGCTCAACCCCCTTTCGGTCGGAAAGGGTGTATTCCGGAATGAGTAGACCGGTCTGACGGCGAGTCTTGGCCGGGAATCCCAGAAATGGGGTATACAGGGCCGGAATGGTTCCGGCATAAAAGGTGGCGTGTTCTGCCATCCCGTATCCGCCAATGGTTACCCGCACGTTCTTTGCCGAAATTTTCCAGTCCGGGGTTTCGGTGTTGCACGAGGTCAGGGAGGCCTGCCTTGCAAGATAGCTGTCCTTGCCGGTCTTTGTTATCTTTTGTCCACGGATGTAAAAATTGTTCTCCTGGACAAAGATGGTGCCGTCATAGATGGTGCCGGTCTCTGTGGCAAGGTTGATGGCAAGGGCCTCACAGGTGACCGTATCTTCCCCGGATATCAGGAGCACATGGCCCCTTGCCATGGCATCTTTTGTGGTGTTGTTAAATTCCAGATGATCGGCCTCAAGCCGGGTTGTGCCGCCCTTGATGACGACTGCGCCATCGGCAATGTAGAGCCCTCTGGCATAGTCGTGGGTTCCCTTTGCTGCTGAAATATGCCAGGTGTCCGGCTGTTCGGACCTGTTCAGCAGGGCGCTGGCCGTGGCGGGCAGGGCCAGCAGCAACAGTATCAGCAGCACAGCTGTTCGTTGTTGTATGGGGCAGGGGAATGGTTCCATGGTTTGGTTGTCCAGGTTTTGGCGGCAGTGCCGTTGAATTTTAACTGGGTTTGGTTTTGCACTTAACAAAAATTTACTGTATAAAGCCATTTTAAGCCTTAAAAGTCAAGCAATGTCGGGAGCAGCTTATGTTTATCACCCTTGAAGGGATTGAAGGTTCAGGCAAAACAACGCAGATCAAACGACTGGCCCGCTGCCTGGGTCAAAACGGGTATGAAACCGTTGTCACAAGGGAGCCTGGGGACACAGTGATCGGAAAGAAGATCCGGGCCATTCTCCTTGATCCGGAGAACAGCGGGATGTCGGATTTGTGCGAGCTTTTTCTTTATGGGGCAGACCGGGCCCAGCATCTTGCGGAAGTGGTGCTTCCGGCCCTGGCGGCGGGTAAAACCGTTGTTTGCGACCGGTTTACCGATGCCACAACGGTGTACCAGGGAACGGCCCGGGGAATATCCAGGGCCTTGATCGAGGTCATCCATTCTGTGGTGGTCAAGGAGTTGCGGCCGGACCTGACCATTTTGTTTGATCTGGATCCTGAAACGGGGTTGTCCCGGACCGCCAAGGCCTTGGCCGATGGTGCAAGAACCCTTGACGAGACCCGGTTTGAAAGGGAAACCCTCGCCTTCCACGAACGGGTAAGGCAGGGGTATCTTGCCCTTGCCGCAGCTGAAAAGGACCGTTTTCTTGTGGTTGATGCCGGCGGCACCCAGGCCCAGGTCTTTGCCGAGATTGTTTCTGGAATCAACAGGCGCCTTGGCATTGATCTTACTGGAACGACCCCGGTTTTGATTGACCCCAGAACCAAAGGATGAGCCCCATGACCTATTCAATTCTTGACGCCGTTGGAAACACCCCCCTGGTTGAAATAAAACGGATGAATTCCGTTTCGGGTGTCACCATTCTTGCCAAGCTCGAGTACCTGAATCCAGGGGGGTCCATAAAGGACCGGGCGGCCCTGTCCATGATCGAACAGGGAGAGATCAGCGGTGAGCTGACCCCGGGCAAGACAGTGATCGAAGCCACCAGTGGAAACACGGGCATCGGCCTTGCCATGATCTGTTCGGTAAAGGGGTATCCATTGCTTTTGACCATGGCCGAATCCGCAAGCGAGGAGAGAAAGAGCATCCTCAAGGCCAGGGGGGCTGAGATCCGGCTCACCCCGGGCCACCTGGGTTCCGACGGTGCCATCGAGGAGGTGTACCGGCTGGCCCGGGAAAATCCCGACGCCTATTTCATGACTGATCAGTACAACAATCCTGCCAACTGGCTTGCCCACTACCGGACAACGGCGCCTGAAATCTGGGAGCAGACTTCAGGAAAAGTGACCAGTGTTGTGGCTTCCCTTGGCACCAGCGGTACCCTCATGGGGATCTCCCGCAGGTTAAAGGAGCTGAATCCCCGGATCCGGATCATCGGTGCGGAACCCTACCTCGGCCACGGGATTCAGGGACTTAAGAACATGAAAGAGTCCTACCGGCCCGATATATTTGATAAGACCCTCCTGGACGAAAAAATAAATATCGACGATGAAACCGCCTTTGCAACGGCTCGAATGCTGGCAAAAAAAGAGGGACTTTTTGTGGGCATGAGCAGTGGTGCTGCCATGGCCGTTGCCCTTGCCGAGGCCGAAAAAATAGGGGCGGGCACGGTGGTGGTCATTTTTCCGGACGGCGGTGAAAGATATCTTTCCACTTCCCTTTTCAAGGTCAAGGACAATATCAATCTCAGGCTTTACAATACCCTGACCCGCAGTCAGGAACGGTTTGAACCCAAGGCCCAGGGTAAGGTTGCCGTCTACACCTGCGGACCAACGGTTCATAAATCCATGGACCCCATGCGCTTCAGGCGCTTTGTGACCACGGATCTTCTGGTCCGCTACCTTGAATACCGGGGACTGAGTGTCAACCATGTGGTGAACATAACCGACCTGGATGATCAGACCATCAAGGGATCTGAACGTATGGACATGACAGTCCCTGAATTCACACAGCCCCATATCAAGGCGTTTAAAAACGACCTCCATCGTCTGGGCGTCCGGCCGGCCCAGGCCTATCCCCTTGTTTCAGAGCACATTGAGGAGATGGTGGCGGTTGCCGAAACCCTTGTTGAACGGGGGGTGGCCTACGAAAAACTCAATTCCCTCTACTGTGATATTTCGAGCCTGGACGGTTACGGGTCTCTGTCCGGGGTCGATCTTGATAAAATAAGGGTGGGGGCAACCGTTGATCTGGATGATTATGAAAAGGACAATCCAAGGGATTTCACCCTGCTGAAACGGGTGGGGCTTTCCGAGCTCAAACGGGGGGTGTGTGTCCGGACAAAGTGGGGCAACGTCCGGCCCTCCCTTCATCTCCAGTGCGCGGCCCTGTCAATGAAATACCATGGCGGGGGGTTTGATATCCACACGGGTTCAAGGGAGCTGCTGTTTCCCCACCATGAGAACGAGAATGCCCTGTCAAGGGCCCTTGTAAAAGAACCCCTTGCAAGGGTCTGGGTGCACTGTGACAGTGTGACCTATGACGGCAGTCTGGGGGTGGAAACCCTTGGGGCCGTTGACCTTGATCTGCTTGAGCAACTGGGATGGGAGCCGAGGGTTGTCCGGTTTTTTCTTCTCTCCTGCCACTATCGTAAACCCCTGACCTTTTCACGCCAGGGGCTTGTTGACGCAAGAAAAGCCCTTGACCGGTTTGATCGATTTATTGAATCACTGTACCGGGTCAAGGCAGGAGAGCCCTACCCCGAACTTGACCAGATCATTTATGACATACGCCAGGGCTTTATCGTTTCAATGGACGATGATCTCAAGATTTCCGGGGTGATGGCTGTGCTGTTCAAGGGGGTAAAGACCCTCAACCGTGTCATGGCCTGCGATCAGATCGATGCCGGGGGGGCGCAGGAGGTTCTGGCCCTTTTCCAGGAGATCAACAAGGTGTTGAACATATTTGAATTCGGCCCGGAAAAAGCGGTTTCCCATGCGGTGATGGCCCTTGTTGAACAAAGGGAGCAGGCAAGGTTGAGCGGGCAATGGGATCTTGCCGACCAGCTCAGGCGGGAAATCAAGGCCCTGGGTGTTGAGATTAACGACAAAAAAGTGTGAGACTGAATCGATGAAACCCCTGTTTTTTCCATTTACCCATGTCCGTGAAGCAGATGCCGCGGCGCTGTTGACCTGTTTTAACGGGTTCAGCCGTTTGGGTGTCAATACATTTTCTGAACTATCGCCCCAGGATCCGGCCATTGAGGTGGTGCTGCCGTCCGCCACTGACATGGCAGCGACCCTGGCCATGATCGAGGATTATCGACAATGGGCAAGGGTCAACCAGGGCAGGGCAGGACAGCTCAAAGCCCGGGTGCGCGACACCCCCTATTTTACGAGCGATACCGGAATATCTGCCCTTAAATCAACCATTGAAAAGGGTGCCGGGTTTGGGGACAGTCAAGGTCTGGACTGTGGTGACAAACAAAGGAGCGCCTTGATCAATGCCCTTGTATATTTACGGATGGCCCAGGATTCCGATGGTGAAATGGATCAAATCGAACGGAAATTTTCTTCCATTTCAACGCGTGAAGCCCGGCTTTTTTCAGCCCTCAGGGGCAATGACCTGCCACCTGCCGATGACGCGGATTTGCCTGGCGGCCATCCGGTTGCTGACAGGGACAGGGACCGTGTCCAGACGGACCGGCGGGTTAACGCATGGGCCTGTTTCTTCCGTGAGCAGATGGCACACCCATGGGGTGCGGATCCCCTTCTGCCCGTCACCACGAGCCCGGCAGTTATGGACTATTTCCAGTTAAAGGCAAAAAAGTCCATAAAGGTCCTTGACATTGCCAATTTTAAAGTGCATGAAAGGTCATGTGACCAGAGCAACCCTTGGAAACGTCACTTAAATGATGTCATTGAAGGTGCGGTTTCGGGCATCCACACCCATGGAGATGGATTGATTGAGGCAACCGATGGCTGTGCCGTTCGGGTTGACATTGAACTCTATCTTTTTTCAGACAAGGGGGTGACGGACATGTTCTGCCCGCCAGGCCAAAAGGGTAGAAAAAACAGTCTGATCCAGGGGAAGGGGGGGGAAATCCCCATCTGCCTTGTTCATGT
Organism: uncultured Desulfobacterium sp.; assembly: GCA_963675615.2. Classification (GTDB taxonomy): domain Bacteria; phylum Desulfobacterota; class Desulfobacteria; order Desulfobacterales; family Desulfobacteraceae; genus Desulforapulum. The sequence goes on along the minus strand of CAXXTD010000002.1, from coordinate 588,787 downwards.
GAAGAATAAAAATGCTTGATTTGATGGGTTACCTGTTATAATAGGCGCTCTTGTTAGTGTTGTTTATAATAGACTTTACGTTAAATTTTTTTATGGAGGCTTTAAAAAATGGCTTTTAATCCAATTGTTGATGAGGCAAAGTGCGTTGGCTGTGAAGAGTGTGTTGATGTGTGTCCTGTAGAGGTGTTTGAGATGCAGAACGAGAAATCCGTTCCTGTCAATGCCGAAGAGTGCATGGGCTGCGAGAGCTGCGTAGAAGTGTGTGAAGAAGGCGCCATCACCGTAGAAGAGGACTGATTCACTCTTTTACCGGGTGTCACTTTAATTATTAAAGCCCCTGGAAAAGCCTGTATCGGGCTTTTCCAGGGGCTTTATTTTTTTGAAACATCCCTCTGAACTGTAGCGTTTCATGTAAGAAAATTACCTACATAACAATCAGAAATCTGCCAATTGACCCGGGGTATTATTGCTGCTACTGTGGTCAAAATGGAGATGTCTCTCCACTTTTGTCGACCCAGAATCATCAATAACCGGTTACGTTTTACAACAATCAGGAGGATTTTATGGGAAGTAAACAGATCGCAGTCAGTATCGCCGCTACACTATTAATTGGTGTTTCCATGCTCTTCACCCCTTCGGCCTTTGCAAAGGAGCGGGTCGTCTTTGGAGGGGGCCCTGCCGGAGGAACCTTTCAGGTGGTGGCAAATGCAATCCAGGTGTACAAACCCTTGAAAGAAGTGCCCGAGTTCAAGGTCCAGGCCCAGTCCTCCGCAGGTTCAGTTGAAAATTTGCGAAAAACAGATGCCAATCGCCAGCAGATGAGTGTTGTTTATTCCGGTCATGTCTGGCTTGGCCGCAACGGCAAGATGAAGAACGATACCAAAAAATACGAGAACGTTCTTGCCGTTTCCTATCTCTATGGTGCACCTGCCCAGCTGGTAACCAGGAAGGGATCGGGCATTAAAAGCGTTGCCGATCTTGCCGGGAAAAAAGTTGGTGTGGGCAATGCCGGATCCGGCGCCTTTGCCAATTGTGAGCTTTTTTTCAACTACATGAAGGTGTGGGACAAGATCGAAAGAAACGCCATGGGCTATAATGATGCGGCCCAGGCCTTTGGCAACAATCAGCTGGACGCCTTCTGGCTGTTTACCGCCTTTCCCAGTGGTGCGGTCATCATGGCGGCCCAGACCAACGACATCGAGCTTGTAAATCTCAACGAGGATGCCGTCAACAGCGGGTTCTATAAAGAGTATCCCTATTTTGCAAAGCTTGTCATCCCTGCCAACACCTACAAGGGCGTTACCGTGGATATGCCGTCGTTCCAGGATTCTGCCCTGTGGGTTGCAAACGCAGCGGTTTCTGCTGACACGGTCTATAAAATGCTTTCCCTTATCTACTCTGACAATGGTCTCAAACACATGATCAGCCAGAAAAAGACCTTTAAGGAGATGAGTATTGCAACGGGTGCCAATGGTATCGTAACCCCCTTTCACCCAGGTGCCGAGCGGTTCTGGAAGGAAAAGGGCGTACTGAAGTAGGATATTGTCCCGGGGGCGGGCAGCTGTCCGCCCCCATTGTTGCTAATTGTTTCAATTCAACAGAGGCAGGCCAATTGTGTACGATAAATTAAGCAGGTACGAACAGATACTCTTTGATGCATGTTCGGTGATTCTGGTTCTCTTCTACTCCTATGCAGCCGTGATCCAGCCCATGGCAACCCAGTACCACAGGGGCGTCTATGTCATTATCACCTATCTGCTCATCTTTCTGCTCTACCGTTCAAAGTCCAGGATCATGCGGGTGGTGGATTATAGTCTCATGGTTCTCTCGGTGATCACCATCGGTTACTGGATCATCAACTTTGAGACGATCAACTACCGTACAGGCGCTGAAACCCAGGTGGATATGGTGATCGCCGTTGTCGGTGTACTCATCGGCATCGAGCTTGCCAGAAGGGTGGTGGGCAACGTGTTTGTCATCATCGGTGTGGTGATGCTCCTGTTTGGGGTTTACGGTTATCTGGCACCGGATCTCATCTCCCATGCCGGCGCGCCGTTTACCGAACTTTGCATCAGCATTTTTTACAAGAGTGACGGAGTGTTCGGCATCATGGCCAACGTCCTTGCCACCTATGTGATTCTCTTTGTCATCTTTGGCGCCTTTCTTGAAAAATGCGGTGCCCAGAAGTTTTTCATTGACTGGCCCCTGGCCGCCGTGGGCCATAAGATCGGCGGTCCCGGTAAGGTTTCAGTCATAGCATCGGGTCTCATGGGTTCCATTTCCGGGAGTGCCATTGCCAACACGGTTTCAACGGGCATGTTCACCATCCCCATGATGAAAAAGGCAGGATTCAAGCCCCATGTGGCCGGCGGGATTGAACCTGCGGCTTCCATCGGCGGGATGTTCATGCCGCCCATCATGGGAGCCGGCGGCTTTATCATGGCCGAACTCACGGGCCTTCCCTACTCACGCATCATGCTGGTGGCCATCTTTCCTGCCCTGATGTACTTTTTTTCAGTGTTTGTCATGGTGCACTACGAAGCCAAGATGCACAATATCGTGGGTGAAAAATCCGAACACTCCTCCATGGAAATCCTGAAAAAAGAGTGGTTCTACACCCTTCCCCTGGTGGTCATTACCATCTTCATGCTCACGGGGTATTCCCCTGCCTACTCGGCAATCCTCGGCCTGGTCAGCTGTCTTGTGATTTCCTATTTTCGACGAGAGACCCGCATCGGATTTAAGGAATTTGTGGAGGCGTCAAGGGAAGGTACCAAGAGCAGCCTCAAGATCGGTGCCACCGTCGGCATCATCGGCATCATCATCGGGGTGCTGACTTTTTCAGGGCTGGTGCTCACCTTTGCAGACATCGTGATCGAGCTTGCAGGCGGGTCGTTGCTGATGACCATTTTTCTTATTGCCCTGGCATCCCTGGTGCTGGGCATGGGGGTGCCGGTAACCGCCGCCTATCTGATTACAGCCGTTGTTGCCGTTCCGGCCCTGACCCACCTGGGGGTCAACGAACTGGCCGCCCACATGATCGTTTACTGGCTCTCCCAGGACTCCAACATCACCCCGCCCGTCTGTATTGCGGCCTTTGCCGGCGCGACCATTGCAAAGGCAAACATGTGGAAAACCGCCTTTACCTCGTTCAAGTTTGCGAAATTCCTCTACCTGGGTCCCCTGCTTTTTGCCTATGTACCGGGGTTTTCCCTGGACGGGACCACCCTTGACATTGTCAAGGCCTTTATATATATACTCTTCGGAACCTGGGCCTATTCCTGGTTCATGAGCGGCATCTGGATCGGGTCAATCAAACGGGCTTTTGTTAAGACGGATAATTAATTTCAGGAGCAATCAGGGAGTAAGAAAACAGCATGATATTACCGGAAGTCAAGATAAAAAACATCCTGTACGCAACGGATCTGTCGGACAGTGCACGATATGCCTTTGCCCATGCCGTCAGCCTGGCCGAGCACTATGGGGCAAAAATAACCATTCTCCATGTGATTCCGGAGACCCATGACTCCCTTGAAAAAAGTCTTCTCGGCTATGTTTCCAAGGAGAGTTGGGACGAGATCAAGGTCAGAAACCTCCAGGAGGCCCGTCATTCACTGATCGGTAAAAAAAGGGACAACGTGATGATCCACGAGGTGCTCGAGCAGTTTTCCAATGATGTGAAGCGCGAATCAAATGCTGAAACCGAATTTGCCGATGAAATTGTCATTGACCGGGGCAACCCGGTCAAGCAGATTTTAAAGCAGGCAGACCTCAGACAATGCGATATCATTGTCATGGGCAGCCACGGGCAGAGCACCCTGGCCGGCGTGGTGATGGGAAGCATCACCAAGCGGGTCCTCAGGCGGTCCCAGAAACCGGTCCTGGTGGTCCGTCTGCCGGAAATCGATTAAAACCCCGTAAATGTCCACGGCCCCCTGGGCATCTGTCTGCCAAGGGAGCCGTGGATCCGGGATAGGAATTCCGTTCTCGGTATCTCCACCCCTCCCATGGAAATCAGGTGATTGCTTCTCACCTGGCAGTCAATCAGGTCAAAACCCTTTTTCAACAGGTAAAGATCCAGGGCAGCCAGGGCCATTTTTGAACTGTCCGCCATGGTTGAAAACATGGATTCCCCAAAAAAACAGCCGCCAAGGGCTATCCCATAGAGCCCGCCTGCCAGTTGTCCATCCTTCCACGCCTCAACCGAGTGGGCACACCCCTTTTGATGCAGCCGGGTATAGGCCGCGATCATTTCCGGCACCAGCCAGGTCTCCTGACCCGACCGGTTGTGTAAATCTGCGCAGGCGTTGATCACCCGGTCAAAGGAGCGGTCCATGGTGATGGTGTAAACACCCTTTTTAATTTTTTTATGAAGGCTGCGGGAAACCTTGAGCCGTCCTGGAAAGATGACAAGTCTCGGGTCCGGTGACCACCACAGCAGGGGATCTCCCGGGGAGAACCAGGGAAAGATTCCCTGCTGATAGGCTGCTATAATCCGTTCAGGGGTGAGGTCTCCTCCCACGCAGAGGAGACCGTCACCTCTTGCCAGAAGGGGGCTGGGAAATTCAAGTCTGTCCGAGAGTCTGAAAACCGGCATTCACTGCTTAAAGCTGAAGGTGATGGCATTGTTTCTAAGACCCAGGGTCACCCTGCCGCCCTTTTCAAGGGCACCGAACAATATTTCGTTGGTGAGTTTGTCCTTGATCTGTTTCTGGATGACCCGGTCCAGGGGGCGTGCTCCGAATTTGGGATCATATCCCTTTCGGGCAAGCCAGGTTCTCACCTTGGCTGGATACTGGACCGTTATTTTTCTGGGTTTCAAAAGGGCCTTGAGTTCCAGCATGTTCTTATCCACAATGCGCTCCATGACCTTCTGGGACAGGGCGTTGAACTGTACAACGGCGTCGAGCCGGTTTCGAAATTCAGGGCTGAAGGTCTTTTCAACGGCCTTTGCGCCCTTGGTGTCCACGTCCTCCAGCTGATCCCCGAAACCGATGCGGTTGGCGCTCATCTCCCTTGCGCCGGCGTTGGAGGTCATGATGATGACAACATTTCTGAAATCGGCCGATTTCCCATTGTTGTCGGTCAGAGTGGCGTAATCCATCACCTGGAGCAGGATATTGAAGAGGTCGGGATGGGCCTTCTCGATTTCGTCCAGGAGCAGCACGGAATGGGGATGCTTTCGGATGCTGTCGGTGAGGATACCGCCCTGGTCAAATCCCACATATCCCGGCGGGGCGCCAATGAGCCGCGACACCGTATGTTTTTCCATGTACTCGCTCATGTCAAACCTGAGAAATTCAATGCCGAGGTTTGCCGCCAGCTGTTTTGCCACCTCTGTTTTGCCGACCCCGTGGGACCGGTAAAGAGAAACGACCCGATGGGGCGCCCGGGAGCCGAAAGCCCGGCCCTTGAACGTTTGATCGAGGTTGTCAGGGTTTCGATGGCATGATCCTGTCCAAAGATGGTCTGTTCAAGCCTGGCTCCCAGCTGCTCAAGGTTGGTTCTGTCCGATGCCGTGACGTTCTGGGCCGGGATCTTGGCCATTTTTGCAACGGTCTTTTCAATGTCAAGGGGATGAACCTTTGTTCTGCGGGCAGAACCTGATAGCCGTATGAACGAACCGGTCTCGTCCATGACATCAATGGCCTTGTCCGGCAGGAACCGGTCGTTGATGTGTTTGGCTGCAAGGCGGGCACAGGCCTCAATGGCTTCGTCCGTGTATTCAAGACCGTGGTGGGTTTCATAGCAGCTTTTGAGACCCTTGAGAATTTCTATGGTTTCTTCAACCGTGGGTTCCGGCACTTCAATCTTTTCAAACCTGCGGGAAAGGGCCCTGTCTTTTTCAAAGAAATTCTTGTATTCCTCATAGGTGGTCGAACCCAGACAGCGAAGGGCGCCCGAGGAGAGGGCCGGCTTGAGGATGTTTGAAGCGTCCATGGAGCCGCTGCTGGTGGCGCCGGCGCCCACCACCGTGTGGATTTCGTCAATGACCAGCAGGGCGTTTTCCTTTTCTTCAAGGGCTGAAATGACATCCTTGAGCCGCTGCTCAAAGTCCCCCCGGTATTTGGTGCCGGCCAGGAGGGCACCCATGTCAAGGGAGAACATCTCTGATTCTTTGAGAAAATCAGGTACCTCCCTGTTAAAGGCCTTGAGGGCGATCCCTTCGGCAATGGCGGTTTTTCCCACGCCCGGGTCCCCGACAAAAACCGGGTTGTTCTTGCGCCTGCGGCAGAGGACCTGCATGGCCCGCTGGGTCTCGCTTTCCCTGCCGATGAGCGGATCGATTTTTCCCTGTTCAGCCTTTTCCAGAAGGTTGGTGGTGAAAAGGGCCAATGGATCCGGCTTACCCGGTTTTTTGGGTTGTTTGCCCGGCTTTAAAAATCCCTGGTCCGGCTTGCCAAGGGGCGTTTTGGGCAGGCCTGCGCCGTGGGAGATATAGTTGAGCACGTCCAGACGGGTAATGCCTTCGGCCTCAAGAAAATAGGCGGCATGGGAGTCTTTTTCCTGGAAAATGGATGCAATAATATCTCCCAGGCTCACCTCGCTTTTTTCGGCCGAGCGGGCATGGTTGATGGCCCTTTGTATCATTCTCTGGAAACCGATGGTCTGCTGGAGGACATACTCTTCGCCTTCGTCCATGACCGTCATCTTTTCCTGGAAAAAGGTGTCCAGGTTTTTTTTGATAACCTCTGGATCTCCACCGCACTTTTCAACGGTTTCCGATCCGGTTTCATGGTGTAAAATTGCATAGAGAACATGTTCAACGCAGACATACTCGTGGCGTCTTTTTTTGGCTTCCCGTACGGCAGCTCCGAGGGTTGCACTAAGTTCCTTGCTTATCATGGCTACTCCTTCTCCATAGTGCTTTTTAAGGGGAATCCCTGCTCTCTTGCCAGGTGGTGAACGGTATTTACCTTGGTCTCTGCAATTTCCCTGGTGTAGGATCCGCAAATACCCTTTCCCTGTTTATGTATATTAAGCATTATTATCGAGGCTTTTTCAAGGGATTTTCCAAAAACCGTCATGAGAATTTGAACGACAAACTCCATGGTGGTGTAATCGTCATTGTGGAGAACAACCCTGTACATGGGCGGGAAGTCATCCTTTTTTTCAATTTTTGATAAACTTTTCTGCTTGACCGAAGGTTCGTTAGTGCCCATGATTCGTCTAAACCCCGCAGCATTTTTTGTATTTTTTACCGCTGCCACAGGGGCAGGGATCGTTACGTCCAACTTTTTCCTGGGTCCGTTTGACCGGTTTTTTAGCGGTTGAACCATCGGAATGGGAAAAGACCAGGTTCTCCTGCCTGGGTTTTTGAATGGGCTCCAGGGGTTCACTTGCAGCGATCTGGATTCTGAAAAATATACCCAGGGTCTCCTCCTTGATGCGATCCACAAGGCCCTCGAACATCTCATACCCTTCTTTTTTGTAGATGATCAGCGGGTTCTGCTGGGCATACCCCCTGAGACCGATGCCCTCTTTGAGATGGTCCATGTTGAGCAGGTGGTCTTTCCAGAGGCTGTCAACGGTCTGGAGCATGATGTAACGTTCAAGGCGCCGGGTGTCAATGGGTCCCAGAAGTGCCTCTTTGGCTTTATAGGCCTCGGTTGCCGTTGCTTCAATGAGCTCTCCCAGGGCGTCAGCGTCCAGATCTTCACATACCTGGGGTGAAAGATCGATTTCAAGGTTGAACTGATTCTTGACGGCATCCTTCAACCCTTCCAGATCCCATTCCATGGGGTGCTGCTTGTCGTTCTGGTACATGGCGTGGATCTGCCATGCCTGGTCCTGGACCATCTGCATGAACAGGGTTGAAAGATCGGTGTCCGTGAGGATCTGGCGCCGCTGGCGGTAGATCACCTCCCGCTGCTGGTTCATGACATCATCATACTCAATGAGCTGTTTTCTGATCTCAAAGTTGTGGCCTTCGACCTTGGACTGGGCATTTTCAATGGCCCGGCTGATGAGGCCGTGCTCAATGGGTTCTCCCTCATCAATGCCCAGTTTGTTCATGATGGCGGTGATTCTCTCACCGCCGAAAATTCTGAGAAGATCATCCTCAAGGGAGAGGTAAAAGCGTGAAGAGCCGGGATCACCCTGGCGTCCTGAACGGCCCCGCAGCTGATTGTCGATCCGCCTTGATTCGTGGCGGCTGGTGCCGAGGATGTGGAGTCCCCCCAGCTCCTTTACGCCGTCACCCAGTACAATATCGGTTCCCCGGCCCGCCATGTTGGTGGAGATGGTAACCGCTCCCCGCTGGCCCGCATTGGCAACAATTTCAGCCTCTGCCTTGTGGTGCTTGGCATTGAGAACCGTGTGGGGAATGCCCCGTTTTTTAAGCTTGTCGCTGATGTCTTCTGAAACATCAATGGAGATGGTACCCACCAGCACGGGCTGACCCTTTTTGTGCAGGGCAATGATTTCCTGGATGGCGGCCTGGTATTTCTCCTTCTGGGTTTTGTAGATCAGATCGGGAAAATCCTTTCTCACCATGGGTTTGTGGGTGGGGATGACCAGCACGTCAAGTCCATATATCTTTTTAAACTCTGCGGCCTCGGTTTCGGCCGTACCGGTCATGCCGGAAAGCTTTGTATACATCCTGAAAAAGTTCTGAAAGGTGACCGAGGCGAGGGTCTGGTTTTCGTTGGCGATCTTTACCCCCTCCTTGGCCTCCAGGGCCTGGTGGAGGCCTTCGCTGTAGCGCCGTCCCGTCATCAGGCGGCCCGTGAACTCATCAACGATGATCACCTCGTCGTTCTTTACAATATAATCCACGTCCCGCTTGAACAGGGTGTGGGCCTTGATGGCCTGGTTCAGGTGATGGAGGATTTCAATGTTGGACGGGTCATAGAGATTTTCAACCCCAAGCAGTTTTTCTCCCAGGGCCACTCCCTCTTCGGTCAGGGTGGAAGATTTTGCCTTTTCATCCACATTGTAGTGGATGTCCGGTTTAAAGGCCGAAATGATGGTGTCGGTCTGGGCGTAGAGGGCGGTGGATTTTTCCGCAGGGCCTGAAATGATCAACGGGGTTCTTGCCTCGTCAATGAGAATAGAGTCCACCTCATCCACAATGGCAAAATTGAGCTCTTTCTGGGCAAGGGATTCCCGGTCAAATTTCATGTTGTCCCGAAGATAATCAAACCCGAACTCGTTGTTGGTGCCATAGGTGATATCCGATGCATAGGCCTGTTTCCTCTCCTCATCGGTCAGATCATGGACAATGATGCCCACGCTGAGGCCCAGGAAGTTGTATATGGTGCTCATCCATTCGGCATCACGCCGGGCAAGATAATCATTGACCGTGACGATGTGAACCCCTTTTCCGGAAAGGGCGTTCAGGTATGCGGGCAGGGTGGCGGCAAGGGTTTTTCCCTCACCGGTCTTCATCTCGGCAATTACCCCCTGGTGAAGGGCAATGCCACCGATGAGCTGGGCATCAAAATGGCGCATCTTTAAAGTTCGCCAGGAGGCTTCCCTGACCAGGGCAAAGGCTTCGCAAAGCAGGTCATCCAGGGTTTCACCATTGGCAAGCCTTGCTTTAAAGGCGGCCGTGGACTCGGTCAGTTCGTTGTCTGAGAGCTTTTGAAACCGGGGCTCAAGGGCATTGATTTTGTCGACCAGGGGCTGCAGCCTTTTGACTGCTCTTTCATTGCTTGAGCCAAACACTCGTGTAAGAAAATTAAGTACCATATGACTGCGTTACCTTCGTTAATAGGGTTAGTTGATTTTTGTTTACTAAACATATAAGCACTATTTTTTAAAATTAAAATTATTTTTACAAGAAAAGATGCTGGTGCTGTTTGCAGGAAATGGTTTCCATCCCCTGGGGGAAAGATAAAACCCCATCATGGGGGGATGGGGCATGGGGGAGGTGGCAATGCCTGGGGGGTCAGTTGACGATGTATTTTTCAGGATTCACAGGTGTTCCGTTTATTCTGACCTCATAGTGAACATGGGGCCCGGTGCTCCGGCCGGTGTTGCCCATGAGGCCAATCACATCCCCCCTTTTCACCTCCTCGCCTTTTTTTACAAAAACCTTGTCCATGTGGCCGAATTTGGTCACCATGCCATGGCCGTGGTCGATCATGACGGTTTTGCCGATGAACCGCTTTTCGCCCGCATAGGAGACCACTCCCTTTGCCGTTGCAACGATTTTTTTGCCCTTTTTGTTTGCAATGTCAAGGCCAGAGTGAAACTCCCGTTTTCCGGTAAACGGTGAGGACCGATAGCCGAATTTCGAGGTGATCCAACCCTTGGCCGGCCGGATAGAAGGGGTGGCAGCCAGCCGGTTGCGTTTTTTGCTTAAAATGGTCAAAAGTTCTTCAAAACTGGCCTGTTGCCGCTGGGCCGACAGGTTGATCTGGTTGGCCTGCTGGTGCATCTCACGCATCAGGCTGTTGTGCCGTTCGGCCAGGGGAATGTCAGGGTCGATCTCCTCTTCTGGCACACCGCCTATGCCAAAATAACCATTGGGGTTCCCCTCCTTGGTTATATTGGCAATGATTCTGACCCTCTCTTCAAAGGTTGACAGGTCTTCAATTTTGTCCCTGAGCTGGTTAATCTCACCGGCCAGGCTCTGGAGCTGGGCTCTCTGGAGGGTGATCTCATTGTCCCGGCCCTCTATCTGCCGGCACAGCAGTTGATTCTCAAACGAGGCATTTTTAAGTTTCGCATAATCATATCCGAAACAGACCAGGGCGGCTATCACCCAGAAGGGAATGAACAACAGGCCTGCGAGCTGACACCTGGAGAGGGTAAACTCCCTTATATCTGAAGTCGAACCCGTATGAAGCCATATTCTCATTCTTTTTTTCATAGCTGCCTCTAATTAAATCAAATAAAGGTCCCTGTCAACCCGGGGCGATCAGATTCCTACAGGGCACCCTGGAACATCTCAAGTCCGGTTCGTTCGGCCAGGCCAAACATGAGGTTCATGTTTTGAACCGCTTGACCGGCCGCTCCCTTGAGGAGATTGTCAATGGCAGAGACCAGAATGAGCTGGCCGGATTCGGTGTCAAGGTGAAACCCGATATCGCAGAAATTGGTTCCCCTGACATGGCGGATGTCGGGAAATGTTCCCTGATCAAGTACCCGCACAAAGGTGTCGGATCCGTACGGGTCCATGAGGGCGGCCCTGATCATGGACCGGGTCGTCCCCGGTGTCACCCGTGCATAGAGGGTGGAGAGCATTCCCCGGGTCAGGGGAAGCAGATGGGGAACAAAGGTGATGCTGACCGGCGTTTCTGCCTCACGGCTGAGCACCTCATTCATCTCGGGAACATGGCGGTGACTGCCGATCTTGTAGGGCTTGAACGACTCGTTGACCTCGCAGAAATGGCTGCCAAGGGCAGGGGATCGACCCGCACCGCTGACCCCGGACTTGGAATCAGAGATGATGCCGCAGGTGTCAACCAGCCCTTTTCTGACCAGGGGGACAAGGGGAAGAAGAACGCTTGTGGGATAGCATCCCGGGTTGCCCACCAGGCGTGAACCGGCTATCTTTTCCCGGTAGAGTTCACACAACCCGTAGGCCGCCTCGTTTAAAAGCGGTCCGGCCGAATGTTTCTGGTAGGCGGCTTCATAGGCTGAAAGGTTCTGAAACCTGAAATCTGCCGACAGATCCACCACTTTAACGCCCCTTTCCAGGAATTCAGGGGCATAGCCCATGGAGACCTTGTGGGGAAGGGCAAGAAACACACAGTCCACCTGCGGACTGATGGCATTGATGTCAAGGGGGGCGCACACAAGGTCCACAACGCCCCGCATGGCGGGAAATATATCCTGGATGGCCCTGCCGCTGTAGGACTGTGACGTCACAACCGCAAGCTCAGCCCCGGTATGGGCTGTTATTAATTTGACAAGTTCAGCCCCGGTATAACCCGTAGCCCCTGCAATGGCGACCCTGATCATGGTTCTCTCTCCTGTGCCCGCTGTGTTGTTCAATGGCTTCGTTAGTAGGATGAATAATTCCAGGAGACTTTAGCAGACCGCCTGGTTCTTTTCAAGGGAAGAATGGTGTGGTAGGATGCCGTTTTACCCACAGACAGCCAGCAGAAGGTAACGATTATTATGGATACAAACCGATGAAAGTACGGATTCTATCGACCGGAGATGAGATTGTTTCAGGTGGCGTGGTTGACACCAATGCCACCTGGCTTGCCGCCGCCTTGCTGACCCAGGGGCTGACCGTTGACCGCATTGTCGCCGTGGGGGATGATCTTGAAACCCTGGGCTGCACCATTGCCGGCCTGGCAGAAGGGGCAGATATCCTGATTGTCACGGGCGGGCTGGGACCCACGGCTGATGATGTCACGGCAGCGGCTGCCGCAGGGGCTGCAAATTCTCAGACTGTTCTCAACCCCGACGCCCTTGGGTTGATGGAGGCGTTTTTTGCCGAAAAAGGGTGGACCATGTCTCCGTCAAACCACAAGCAGGCCATGCTTCCCCACGGCTGCCAGGTGATTGACAACAGAACGGGCACGGCCCCTGGGTTCTATCTCTGTATTTCAGGCTGCCACAGTTTTTTCATGCCCGGTGTGCCACGGGAGATGAAGGCCATGGCCCGCAGCTGGGTGCTGCCCTGGATTCAACGCCATGCCCGGGAAATCCCTGGCCACAGCCGGATGGACCTTAGCCCGAGGGTCATTACCGTGTTCGGCCTGCCCGAATCCGAGGTGGGTGCCCGGTTAAAGGATGTGGCCACCCTATTTCCCGGCGTCAGACCGGGTTTCAGGGTGGATTTTCCCCTGATTCAGGTGAAACTGTATCCAGATCCGGCAAAAGCGGTGGGGGAAAGAAACCTTGACCAGGCTGAAGAATTTGTTGTGACCACCCTGGGTCACTGGGTCATTTCAACCCAGGGTCTTAAAATGGAGGCCGAGGTGGGCCGGCTTCTGGCCCAGTCAAAGGCAACCATTGCCCTTGCCGAAAGCTGTACCGGCGGTCTCATGGCAAGCATGCTCACCGATGTTCCAGGCAGTTCCGATTATTTTCTTTTTTCAGGTGTTACCTACTCAAACCAGGCCAAGGTTCGTGTTCTGGGGGTCCGGCAGTCGACCCTTGATCGTTTCGGGGCCGTGTCCGAAGAGACGGCAGGGGAAATGGCCCGGGGGGCAAGGCGTTTGGCCGGTGCAACCTATGGCCTTTCAACCTCCGGTATTGCAGGGCCCGGGGGCGGCAGCCCGGACAAGCCGGTGGGAACGGTCTGCGTCGGTATTGCAGGGCCCGGGTTCTGTGAGGCAAGGCGCTATGGGTTTGCCTTTGAGGATCGAACCATGAACAAGCAGATCTTTGCCGTCACCGCCCTTGGGGCGCTGAGAAAGCGGCTGCTCATGGACGCAGGCAGTGTTTGAACCATTGGGCCGTTCTTCGGGCGAAGTCTGCCTGGTGATCCGGGTCAGACATCCGGTGCCCGCCGTTTTCATGGATGACCATCTCCTTTGGCTCAAGGGCAAGGTCAAAGATCATGCGGGCATTCTCAACGGGAACCACCTCGTCTTGTCCGCCGTGGAAGATCAAAAGGTGGTGAACCCCTGCTGCGGACCGGGTCAGGTCAAACAGCAGGTTTCGTTCAAAGAATTCCATGGGCAGGGCAGGGCGGTTCTGGTTGCCCTCAAGGGGAATGGCCTTTATGGTCCGGCTGACCAGGGGGGCGGCACACACCACGGCCCCCAGGGGCGAAATTCCCCGGGATTCAAGAAGGGACCACGCTGCAATGGCCGTGGCGCCGCCAAGGCTGCTGCCAAAAAGGGCCAGCCGCTGGCCCGTCAGGCCAAGGGCGAGAACATGGGTTGCTGCGGCCGCCATGTCAGCGGCCCGAAGGTCAAGGGAGGTGTCGTTTTCAAACCGGCCGTCGCTTTGTCCGCACCCCCTGTGGTCAAACCGCAGAAAGGCAATGCCAAGGCCCGGCAGAAGATCGGCAAGGAGTCGCTGCTTTGCAGAATTCATCGTGCCTTCAAGTCCGTGGGAGCCGATGACCACGGGTGGGTCCGGGGTGCCCGGAAGGTGGAGAACGCCGTGGAGACTCATGGTGCCGCAGGTGAATGTCACCGGTTCTGATCGTATTTTCATCCTTGTTTTAATGCCACAGAAAAGGTAATATCTCAAGCTTATTTGCACCCTAACTTTACATGGGGTCAGGCTTTTTTTATTGCCGTTTTATCAACATCCCATTATTCAAAAGCGCAAAAAGGCAATAAAAAAAGCCTGACCTCCTTGAATTCATAAACCAGGAAACATATGAAAATACAGAAGAGAAAACCCGTTGAACTTGAGATTATCGACCTTGCCTTTGGTGGCAAGGGGCTTGCCAAGCCCGACGGCTACCCCATATTTGTGGATCGCACCGTACCGGGCGACAGAATTATTGCCAGGATGACCAAAAAAAAGAAGAGCTATGGTGAGGCAACCCTTGTCTCCCTTGTGGAGCCCTCAGCCCTCAGGCAGGACCCGCCCTGCGAATATGCGGCCCATTGCGGCGGGTGCCGGTGGCAGACCCTTGCCTATGACACCCAGCTTGAGTACAAGCAGCGCCATGTGACCGAATCCCTTGAGCACATCGGCCTGCTAAAGGACGTTGGGGTGCTGCCCGTGATTCCCTCGAAAAAAATCTTCGGGTTCAGAAACAAGATGGAGTTTTCCTGCACCACCAGCCGGTGGCTCATGCCCGAAGACCTTGAAAACCCGGACATCAAAAAGGGGTTCGGTCTGGGCCTCCATGTGCCTGGAACCTTTGACCGCATCATTGATATTGACCGATGCCTGATTCAGCCGGATACGGGCAATCAGATCATGCAGGCCGTGAGGCAATACATTGTGGAATCCGGGGTGCCGGCCTACGGCCTTCGATCCCACGAGGGATTCTGGCGGTTTCTCATGCTCAGAAGTTCCTCGGCATTCAACACCTGGATGGTCAACATCGTGACCAAAGAGGAGAACGACGCCCTCCTGATGCCGCTGGCAGAACACCTCAAGCAGCTGTTTCCGTCCATCGTTTCGATCGTGAACAATGTCACGGCCAAACGGGCTGGTATTGCAACGGGTGACTATGAGAAGCTGCTGGTGGGCGAGCGTTTTATCCAGGAACGACTTGGCCGGTTTACCTTTGAAATTTCAGCCAACAGTTTTTTCCAGACCAATACCACCGGTGCGGAACAGCTTTACGGGGTGGTCTCTGAATATGCCGATCTCACGGGCAGCGAAACCGTGGTGGACCTCTATTCCGGCACCGGCACCATTCCCATCTGGCTGTCCGACCGGGCAGAAAAGGTGGTGGGCATTGAAATTGTTGAGAGCGCGGTTATCGATGCCAGGAAGAACGCCGCCCTGAACCAGATCCACAATTGTGAGTTTTTTGTGGGTGACATAAAAGAGGTGCTGCCCCGGCTGGACGCCGCCTGCGACGTGATGATCATTGATCCCCCAAGGGCCGGGATGCACAAGGATGTGGTCGCCCAGGTCATGGCCATTGCGCCGAAAAAGATCGTTTATGTCTCGTGCAACCCTGCCACCCTTGCCCGGGACCTTGGCATGCTCAAGGAACGCTACCGGGCCGTCAAGGTGCAGCCCGTGGACATGTTTCCCCACACCTTTCACATCGAATCCGTTGCCCTGCTCGAAGCCCTGTAAAGATCACTTCTTAACCGAATGCCATTCTGGGGAATCTGGTTTCGGCCGGCCCCCAGAAGCCGGTGACCCTGTCGCCTGGATTGTTGAAGAATCTTGCCCCTGTTGTGGTATCTATTTTGCATAGAGCTATTCCAAACGGATAAAGGCTAAGGGGAATGCGGTGACCCCCCTGAAGAGAAAATAACAGGGTTCAACTAAAAATGGGACGCTATCTATGGCTAAAGTAATTTTTGGAGCATGGGACGGCAGGGTAATTGATAATCGAACCCGGCCGATCTTTGAAATCGAAGATCAACCAGAGTTCAGTGATTTTGATGAATTCAATGCAGGAAATCCCATCAAGGCGTTTTTCGGCGGGCACGGTTTTTTTGTTTTTGAAAAAAATGTCAATCTTCTGGATGCCCTGCTCCAGTATATGGAGCGGGTTGCAAAAGAGTCCTGCGGCAAGTGTACCCCCTGCCGGGTGGGCACCCAGATCATCCGGCACAAGCTTGAAGACCTGGTCAACCGAAGGGCGGATGCGGCTGCCCTTGACGAGATTGGGGTTATTGCAGAGCATGTGAAGGCCACTTCCCTTTGCGGGCTTGGACAGACGGCGACCGTTGCCCTGCTTGAGGTGCTGGCTCACTTCAGGGAGGAGCTGGTGGCGGAACTTGACACCCCTGCACCCCATCGCCAGCAGTGCGTGACCTATGTGACTGCCCCCTGCATCGAGGCCTGTCCGTCAAAGGTGGATGTACCCAAATATATCGACTATATCAAAGACGGCAAGTTTACCCATTCCCTTGGGGTCATTCTTAAAAAATACCCCATGGCAGCCACCTGCGGCCGGGTTTGTGTCCGTTTCTGCGAGATGGCCTGCCGCAGGACCCAGGTGGATGAGGCCGTGGGCATCAAGGTGCTCAAGCGTTTTGTTGCTGATCACGAGGAGGGGGTGATCAACCAGTGGTTTTCCGCCTATACCCCGGATGAACCAAAGGATCCCAACCTCAAGGTGGCCGTTGTGGGTACAGGCCCTGCCGGTATCTCCGCAGCTTATCACCTGCTGCTCAAGGGGTACCGGGTGGATATCTTTGAGGGGAAATCAATCCCCGGCGGCATGGCAGCCACGGGAATTCCCGAGTACCGCCTGCCCAAGGAGGTCCTGACCAAGGAGGTCTCGATTATCGAAACCCTTGGTGGCCGTATTTTTTACAACCAGAAACTGGGCCGGGACTTTACCCTGGATGACCTGTCACAGCGGAGCTACGCCGCTGTTTTTCTAGGTATTGGAACCCACAAGGGCAAAATGATGGAGGTGGCCTATGAGGATCCGGAGCTTGAGGGATATGATTTTGGTGTCGACTTTCTGCTGCGCATCAACCACGATTACATAGACCGTGGCATTCCCATGTCCCTTGGCGAAAAGATGGTGGTGGTCGGTGGCGGTAATGTGGCCATGGACTGTGCCCGTTCGGCCCTGAGAATGGGTGTAAATGAGGTACATCTCGTTTACCGGAGAAGCAGGAAGGAGATGCCCGCAGATCATGAAGAGATTGAGGCCGCCATGGACGAAGGGGTGGTCTTTCACTTCTTGACCAATCCCACCAAAATCATAGTAAAAGACGGAAAAATAGAGGGTGTCGAAGCCGTTAAAATGAGCCTGGGAGAGCCTGACGAGACAGGACGGTCAAAGGTCATGCCCATTGCCGACAGTGAATTCATCATCAAGACCAATCACGTTATTCCGGCCATTGGCCAGCAGGTGGAGCTTGGGTTTGTCAATCCCAGGGACGGCCTGGAACTCAATCCCTGGGGAACCATTCGGGTGAACCCTTCTTCTCTCATGACCACAAGAAAGGGCGTTTTTGCAGGTGGTGACTGTGTGACGGGTCCTGCCACCCTGGTCCAGGCCATGGCCCAGGGGGAAAAGGTGGCAAGGAACATTGATGACTACCTGACCCTTGGCCGTGTCAGATTCCAGCCCAACGAGAGAATGTCCCAGCTTGTGGCCGATGTTCAGCCCATGATCTCAAAGGGGATCAATATCCCGGTAAAACATGAATACAGGGTAAAGATCAAAGAACTTGATCCCGTGATCCGCAAGAAGATCTTTGAAGAGGTTGCAAAGCCCATCTCCGTGGAAGAGGCCTATGCCGAAGCCCAGCGATGCATGCGCTGTTACCGTGTCTATTCAGTTATTACCGAGCAATAGGGAGGGCCAGGAATGATAGGAACCATTAATGGTAAAAAGGTAGAATTCAGCAAGGACCAGACCGTTCTGGAAGTAGCCAGGGCAAACGGCCATTTTATACCCACCCTTTGTGAACTTGCAGACCTTGATCATACCCCGGGGACATGCAGGGTCTGCCTGGTGGACATAAAGCGCAGGAACGATGTAAACCACCGGATAGTCACCTCCTGCACCACCCCCATGGAAGAGGGTATGGCCGTGCTCACAAGAACCCCCAAGGTCAGACAGATGCAGCGGCTTCAAGTGGAGCTTCTCCTTGCCGACCATAACCAGGACTGCGCCTCCTGTGTTCGCCATGGAAATTGTGAACTCCAGGATGTGGCCCAGTTTGTGGGCCTTGAACAGACCCGGTATAACTATCCTGAATTTTATGAGCGTCGCACCCGGGATTACTCGTCCCCTTCGGTTGTCAGGGACATGAGCAAGTGTATCCGCTGTTTTCGTTGTGTCAAGGTGTGCCGGGAGATCCAGGGAATCGACGCCCTGGTGATCACGGAAAAGGGGCTTGAAACTGAAATCAGCGTCAGGGATCACCTGCCCCTTAACGAGTCAGACTGCATCTCCTGCGGCCAGTGTATCCTGGTCTGCCCCGTGGGGGCACTTTCCGGCCGTAACAATATCGAAGATGCCATGGATCTGATTTACAACCCTGAATTGATCACCGTGGTTCAGTTTGCTCCGGCAGTGCGAACCGCCATGGGTGAAGAGTTCAACATGGCCAGGGGTGAAAATGTCGAGGCAAAGATGATCACTGCCCTGAAACGCCTGGGTGTTGACGTGGTGCTTGACACCAATTTTGCCGCAGACCTTGTAATCATGGAAGAGGGCAGCGAGCTTCTCCATCGAATAAAGAACAGGGGAGTCCTTCCCATGTTTACCTCCTGCTGTCCGGGGTGGGTCAATTTTGTTGAAAAGAATTATCCTGAGATGATCCCCAACATTTCCACCACAAGTTCTCCCCAGCAGTGCCTGGGTGCCATGGCCAAGACCTATCTTGCCGAAAAAATGGACCTTGATCCGGATCTGATACGGGTCATTTCCATCATGCCCTGCACGGCTAAAAAGGGCGAAGCCCAGCGACCTGAATTTCAGAGAAACGGCCGTCCAGATGTGGATGTGGTGCTGACCACAAGGGAGTTTTCAAAGCTGCTCAAACGTGAAGGCCTTGATCTTGCCCAGCTTGAAGATTCTCAATTTGACAATCCCTGGATGACCGAGTACTCGGGCGCTGCCGTGATTTTCGGCAACACCGGCGGTGTCATGGAGGCTGCCGTAAGAACCGTTCACAAGCTGGTGACGGGCAATGAGCTTGACGCCGTCGAATATACCGATCTCCGGGGGGATGCCCTCCGCAGGGAGGCAACGGTTGATCTGGGTCCTGCCCTGGGAGAGGTCCGGCTTGCCGTGGTGCACACCCTTAAAGAGGCCCGCAGGCTCATGGAAGAGGTCAAGTCGGGAAACAGCCCCTATGGGTTTGTGGAAGTAATGGCATGCCCCGGTGGATGCCAGGGCGGCGGCGGTCAGCCAAGGAGCAAGCACTCCTACCAGGGCACTGCCCGGGAACGAACCCAGGGGATCTACACCATTGACAAGGGCCGCACCATCCGCCAGTCCCACAACAACCCCATGATTGAACGGCTCTATGCCGATTATCTGAAAAAGCCCCTGGGCCACAAGAGCCATGAGCTTCTCCACACCACCTACAGGGAGCGTCGACGAAGGATCAACCACTCCATGGACCGGATATGGAAGGAGATCGAAGAGCGTTCGTGATGCGGTTTCTTTCCTGTATTCTCCTCATGATTTTCGTCTGCCTTGCCCCCCTTGAAAGGGGCAGGGCAGCGGCCGGGCCGAATCCTGACCCAGTGCTGCTTGTCCCGGCCTCCCCGGCGGCCATCCCCCTGATCCTTGCCGCCCAGAGCCTTGGGAATTTGAAAATAAAGGTGTTTCACAACCACTCCCAGGCCCATGCCCTGTTCTTGAGGGACGAGGCCCAGATGCTTGCAACCGGGCTGAGCGTGGGGGTTCATTTTTTCGGCCAGGGCGTGCCGGTAAAGATGATCAACTCCCATGTGGCAGGGCTGAGCTACCTTGTTTCCACCCGGCCGGTCCAAGGCTTTGCCGAGCTTGCCGGTCAGAGGATCTGGCTGCCCTTTCCAGGCTCCCCCCTGGAGGAGGTCAGCCGGTTTTTTGCAAAGCAGGAGGGACTTGTCTGGAAGACCGATATCCGTGTCGATTACGCCATGTTTGACGCTTCGGTAAAGATGCTCAAGATGCACCGGATCGATTTTCTTCCATTGCCCGAACCCTTTGTTACCCTGGCCACGGGGGAAGGGTCGGATCTTTTTGTATGTCTTGACTTTGCAGGGCTCTGGGAGCATTATACCGGCAATGTCAACGGTTTCCCCCAGGTGGGCACCTTTGTTAAAAAGGGCTGGGCCCGGACCCACCCCCGGCGGATTGACCAGTTCAACCAGGCCCTTGAACGGGCCATTATTTCCTGCACCCAGGACCCGGACCTTGCCGTTCAACTGTCCCAGCCCATTGTCGGGTTTTCCCGGGCGGTTTTAAAAGTTGCCCTGGGTCGGACCCGGTTTCACCTGCTGACGGGCCAAACATTAAAGGACGCCATATTTTCCTACTATGAGACCATTGGTTCGCCCCTGGACAACACCTTTAACGATCTTTTTTAAACCCTTTCTCAGGACGGTTCTCTCCCTTGGAGCCTTTATGGGTATCTGGTCCCTGGCCTCGTTGTTTTTTGAGCCCTATGTCCTGCCGTCCCCCCTTGAAATTGTGGGAAACCTTGACCGCCATGCCACCCCCGACCTGGTGGATCATTTGAGGATTACTTTTTTAAGGGTGATGGCGGGGTTTCTGCTCTCATTTGCCGCAGGCACCCTGGTGGGCATTCTGGGCCATGTGTTGAACGTCACCCCCTGGGTCGAAGGGGCCATGATGATGGTCCAGGTGCTGCCCGGCATCATCCTGGGCGTTATCCTGCTGCTGATGGTCGGCATGGGAAGCCTGGCGCCCGTGCTGCTTATTATCATTCTGACCACCCCCCTGATTGCCATGAACACGGCTGCGGGTCTTGCCCGGCGAGACCCGCTGCTGGAGAACGTTGTCCGCTGCCTGGGGGGAAAATCCAGGCACCTTGTCCGGGACCTTTACCTGCCCATGCTCGTTCCTGCCATGCGGGCCAATGCCGGTACCGGCATGACCATGGCGGTCAAGGTTGCCATTCTCGGGGAATTTGTCGCTGCTGACAACGGGCTTGGCCATCTGATCAATGTGGCCAGGATTTACTTTGACATGGAAGCGGTGCTCTTTTACGTGGTTGTCATCCTTGTCCTGGTCCTTGGGTTTCAACTGGTCCTGGGCACGGTTTTTTTTGTTTTCTTTAAAAAATATTTTTATCCGGGTTAACGGGTTTTATTCGATCGTTCCACACCCCAAGGAAATTCCATGCTTCATGCCGTTGAAATCACTAAAAAATTTAACGGGCGCACCATTCTCGACGGCCTGAACCTCAAGGTTGAAACAGGGGAACGGGTCTGCCTCCAGGCACCGTCAGGGGCGGGCAAGACCACCCTGATGACAATTCTGGCCGGTATTGACACCGATTTCTCAGGGAGGGTTACCGACCACTTTGAAAAAAGAGGCGTGGTGTTCCAGGACCCCGGTCTCTTCTGGTACAAGACGGTCAGGGAGAACATCCTGTACGGCCTGGATCTTCAGGCCATTCCCTGGTCGGATCAGGTTGAAAAGCGCTACCATCACTGGCTTGCCATCACCGGCCTTGGGGGGTGTGAGCATCATTATCCCCACGAGATTTCCCGGGGGATGAAGCACAAGAGCGCCATTGTGAGAACCCTGCTTACCGGTCCTGACCTTGTGCTCATGGACGAGCCCTTCAGCGCCATGGACAAGGAATCCATCCAGGCCATTGTCGGCAAAATTAACGAGTTTTATCCTGATCTCACCCTGGTTGTGGCAAGCCATCGCATGGACGGGTGTCTGGATTTTTTCCACCGGGTACTTGAGGGAACAGCCACGCCTCTTTCCCGTTTTGAACCCGCAAAACGTCAAACTTGCTGACACCCCGGGTTGCAAGTTGTAAAAGAACCAGGCAGAATAAACCGGCAGATTTGCCAGCAATTCATGGAAAAAGAGACGCAGATTATCAACAATCAAAATAATAAAAACAATATCCATGGCAGGAACGGGGCAGGAGATGCACCGCTTCCCATAGACCGGGTGATCCCTGAAATCAGGGCGGCACTGATGACAAATCAGCGGGTGGTTATCAAGGCCCCGCCAGGTGCCGGCAAGACCACCCGGGTGCCCCTGGCCCTCCTGGACGAGCCGTGGCTTGGAAACAGGGGGATTTTGGTTCTTGAACCCCGGCGCATTGCGGCAAGGGCTGCAGCGGCGCGCATGGCCCGGACCTGCCATGAGCCCCTGGGCCGGACCGTCGGCTATCACATCAGCATGGATCGGAGGGTGTCGCAAGAGACCCGCATTGAGGTGATTACCGAAGGGATACTCACCCGGCGGATCCAGAATGATCCCGGGCTGACCGGCACGGGCCTTGTGATCTTTGATGAGTTCCACGAGCGCAATCTAAGCTCGGATCTCGGTCTTGCCCTGTGTCTGGATGCCATGGAGGCCCTTTGCGAGGACCTCAAGGTGGTTGTCATGTCCGCCACCCTGGATGCCGCTCCTTTGTGTGAACTCATGGGTCGGGCCGTGGCCGTTGAATCCATGGGAAAGGGCTTTCCCGTTCAGACCCGCTATCTTGACCCCGGGCAGGTGGTGAAACGGGACGAATCCCTTGAAGCGCGCATGGCCCGGGTGATCCGGACGGCCCTTGCAAACGATCCGGGAGATATTCTGGCCTTTGTTCCCGGAGCACGTGAGATCAGCCGCACCGCCACCCTTTTAAACACCAGCACCCTGCCGCCAGGGGTCAGGGTGCTGCCCCTCCACGGCAGCCTGACCCAGCAGGATCAGGACCGGGCCATTTCAGCGGCCGTGCCCGGTCAGAGAAAGGTTGTCCTTGCCACATCCATTGCCGAAACCTCCCTGACCATTGAAGGGGTCCATGTGGTGGTCGATTCAGGCCTGGTGCGCGAACCCAGGTTCTCCCCAAGGACCGGCATGTCCGCCCTGGAAACCTTTGAGGCCTCAAAGGCATCGGTGGACCAGCGTCGGGGACGGGCAGGCAGGACCGGCCCCGGCGTCTGCTACCGGCTCTGGACACGGCAGAGCCACGGCGACAGAACCGACAATGTCCGGCCGGAAATATTCAACACGGACCTGGCCGGCCTTGCCCTGGAGCTTGCCCTGTGGGGGGTTCAGGACCCGGGTGAACTCAACTGGCTTGATCTTCCCCCCCGGGCGGCCATGGACCAGGCTCGAACCCTTCTCGAGCGTTTAGGGGCCCTGGACGCCCATGGGCGGATCACCCCCCATGGACGAGCCCTTGCCCGTTTCGGGGTACACCCAAGGCTCGGCCACATGCTCCTCCGGGGCAAGGCCCTGGGCATGGGCAGCCTTGCCTGCCTTGTGGCAGCCATTGTCCGGGAGCCCGATTTTATTGTCCCTGCCAACACCACCCGGGATGCCGATTTGAGGCTGCGTGTGGAACTTGTCGTGTCTGGCTCCCATGCCTCCCAGGCCGGGGAGTTCAAAGGGGGTACTCTGGCAAGGGTCAGAAGAATTGCCGGAAAACTCAGGCACAAGCTGGGGGTCAAAGACGGCCATGTTGACCTCGACAGAACCGGTGGGGTTCTGGCCCTGGCCTACCCCGAAAGGGTCGCCATGAACCGCAGCACCCGGGACGGCCGGTTTCTCCTGGCATCGGGCCAGGGCGCGATGCTTCCCCGTACCGATCCCCTGGCCTGGCACGAGATGATTGTTGCCGCCCATGTGGACGGAAAAAACGCCAATGCCAGAATTTTCATGGCCGCTCCGATTTCATCGGCGGAACTTGAACAGATCTTTGGGCCGAAGATCCAGGTGGTTGACCGGGTCTTCTGGGACCCAGGGTCGAAAACGGTCAAGGCCGTGGGCGAGCGATGTTACATGGGCCTTGTTCTCTCAAGCCGCTCCCTGGATCGCCCGGATCCGGAATTGATCTGTTCGGCTTTGGTCCAGGGCGTCCGGGACCAGGGGGTGGGAATTCTGGCCTGGACCCCGGCCCTGCGGCGCTTCCAGGCCAGGGCGGTGTTCCTGGGCAGCATCCTGGGGGAAGAAGGGTTTCCAGACCTGTCGGACCCGGCCCTTGAAGACACTCTGGAACGCTGGCTTGTGCCGTTCATGGGAGCCGCTCTTTCCATGTCCCGGCTTAAACGCATGGACCTTAAGGTTCCGCTTTTTTCCCTGTTAACCCATCACCAGCATACCCTTCTCGAGCGACACGCCCCCTCCCATTTTATTGTGCCGAGCGGGTCAAGAATCCTGCTCGACTACGGGGCATCCCCGGGCGGCGGGCTGGACTCGCCGGTTTTAAAGGTCCGTATCCAGGAGATGTTTTCCTGTATGGAAACCCCGACGGTTGCCATGGGACGGGTGCCGGTCACCGTTCACCTGCTCTCTCCGGCCCAGCGGCCCGTCCAGGTCACCCAGGACCTTGCGAGTTTCTGGGACAACACCTACGCCCAGGTTAAAAAGGAACTCAAGGGAAGATATCCCAGACATTTCTGGCCCGATGATCCCAGGAACGCTCCTGCCACGCGGCGGACAAGACCGAATCGATGACACGCCCGGCCCTGGGAATGCTAGGGATGTAAATCTGTTGGCATTGGGCCGGAAACATGGTAAGAGTTGCCGGTAAGACCATGGGGGATTTCCCGTGGTCTTGCTGTTTGTTTACCTTGAGTCTGTTTGGAAAAAATGAGGAGATAAAATGCAGGACATTTCTACGATAAAACCAGGGATCGGGCTTGGCGCCATCCGTTTCGGGGCCACCATGGACGAGTGCAGGGAGTATTTCGGCAAGCCGGCCGAAGAGTTGAAAGAAGAGTTTGAAGACGAAGAGTACATCACCTGGTACTATGGCGAGGGCGACATTGCCCTGAGCTTTGAGGGATCAGAGGATTTCAAGCTCGGCACCATCATCCTTTCCCACCCCGACGCCACCCTGGACAACGAAAAGATCATCGGAAAAAGCGTTGCTGATATCAAGCAGTACTTGAAGCGAAAATCCTACTTTTACCTGGAAGAGGCCGATGAACTGGATCCTGCCATGGTGGTCATCAATGTGGGGGCACTTGAGTGCAACTTCATGTTCACCGACGGCCTGCTTGACGGGGTGCAGTGGAGCTACCTGTGGGAAGACGATGAAACCCCGAACTGGCCTCCTATCGTAGCCTGATGGACTGATTGAATGGTTGTTTCAGTTTCACCCTCAACGGTAAGGGTGCCCCGGAAAATCCCTGAAGGGTTTGTTCTGCTCCTGGATTTTCTTGAAGCCAGGTTTCCACAGATCGGCAGGGACGCGTGGATCCGGCGAATCAATGCAGATCTCGTTGTCCGGGAGGATAAAACCCCTTTTACCATCTCCTCGCCCCTTGTTGCCGGGACAAAGGTCCTTTACCATCGCGAGGTTGAAACTGAACCCCAGATCCCCTTTGACGAGGAGATCCTTTTCCACAATGACCACCTGATTGCGGCGTGCAAACCCCATTTTCTGCCGGTGGTGCCGTCGGGGCCCTTTGTGAACGAAACCCTTTTGAACCGCCTTAAAATTCGTTTTTCCAACCCGGACATTGTTCCCATCCACCGCATCGACCGGGAAACCGCAGGTGTCGTGCTTTTCTCTGTTGAGCCGGAAACCCGTGGGGCCTATCAACGGCTGTTCATGGAGCGAAAGGTGAAAAAGACCTACGAGGCCGTTACCCCCAGGCCCGGTACGCTCGGTCATCTGCCGTCGGTGATTGTCAACCGCATTGAACGGGGCGAGCCCTGGTTCAGGAACACCATTGTGGCGGGCCGGGCCAATGCCGAAACCCGTCTCGAGATTGTGGGGACAGACGAGATCAGGGTCTTTTTCCGTCTCTATCCCCGAACAGGAAAAAAACACCAGCTGCGCCTTCACCTTGCGTCCCTGGGTTGCCCCATTGAAAACGATCGATACTATCCCGAACTTTTGCCCCAAAAAAAGGATGACTGGGATCATCCCCTGATGCTGCTGTCCAGGGAGGTCCGGTTCATGGACCCCATTGCCGGCAGGGAGCGTGTGTTTACCTCCCCGCGATGGCCTGACTCCTTTTGGGACCGTTTATAGTCTGATGGTGTGAAGCCTGTTGGATGTAACACCTGGTCACTGCTGGGTGTTACACCTGGTCAGTCTAAGCTCTGATCCTGGGGGGTTGAATTTTCCCGGGCAAACCCTTTGAACCGTTCGGCCTGGGTCTCTTCCCCGAGGGCGGTATAGATCTGGCTCACCCGCTGGAAATAACGGCCCTTGTTTTCAGTATCCTTAATGGCAAGGTCAAGGTAAATATCAATAAGTTTGTCAGACATCTCTCCAAGGGCCATGCTGGTTTCGGCAAATCGGAACCGAAGGGCGTCATCGGGCCTTGCCCCGCACCTTGAACAGTGGTTGATGAGTTCAAGGTAGAGGTCGTTGGCCGTCCGGTGGTCTTCAAGGCGTTCACAGACCATGGCAAGGTGCCGTAATATGGCGTCGTCCCGGTTGCCGGCCTTCAGGAGCCCCTGGTAAAGGGCCTGGGCCTCCTTGATCCGGTTGGACCGGACCAGGGTTTCCCCCCTCAAAATTTCCATGTCCGTGGCCTGGGTGATGGATGCCGGACAGGCGGTAAAGTGATCCAGGGCCTGGTTAAATTCTTCAAGGCTCCACAGGGCCTCGCCCAGGATCTGCCAGCCCCGGAGGGATGCGGGAAATGCGTCAAGGAACTCCAGGACAAGCGCCTTTGCCTGGTTTGCCTGGTTGAGGTTGACAAGGCAGGTGGCAAGCTCCAGATGGACAAAGCTGGTTTGGCTGCCATGGGCGTCCAGGGCCGCTGTAAAGGCCGTTGCCGCCCCTTGAAAATCCCCCTGGTTCATGGCCAGGAATCCCTTGACAAAGGCGGGCCCATAATGGGGGTATGCGGCCTGCTCTTCCGGGGGCAGGGCATTGACCAGGGCTTCGAACACCTCGTCTTCATCCATGTCCAGCCCGTCCCCAAGGGGTTCATCTGACAAAGGCTCGCCTGGAACCGATCCGTCTGCATCCGGGCCATTTTCCTGTGTGCCATGGCTCTCCTCTGAAGGGTGGAGGGCCGGCATATTTTCCCTGTTCATCATCGCTCCTATGGCCTCCAGAAGCGCGGTGTCACGGGTCAGGGTTGCGGCAAGGCTGAGGCGGTCTGCTGCGTCATCCAGGCAACCGGCCTCCACCAGTTCCCGGGCCCGGTTAAAATGCTCCAGGGCAAGGCTGTGCTTTGCTGCACCAATCTTTTGCTCAATACGGCCGGCAAAATCCGGATCCTTGCTCGGGTGGGTCCGGTTTCGGGCCGCGGCCTTTTCATATTCCAGTTTTCCCGGGCCAAAGGCGTTACGTTCAACCAGCTGATCTCCCTTTGCCTCTATGGCTTCAGGTGTTTTTCCCGAAAAAAAGCTAAACAGTCCCATGGCATTCTCCTGGCAAAAAATAACAATTTAAGGTGTGATCTATGGGGTGTTGATACCATCAACCCGGGCTAAAAGTCCAATTCTATTCGTCAAACACCGTGACAGCAATTCTATCGGTTGACACACCGGCTGTTTGTTTATAGATTGCAAGCCATCGGGACAAAACAGCCTGGGGTTTTCCTGCTGTTGTTCAGATCCAGCAGGCACAACCGGGTCAGGCTCTGGTATGAATACGCGCCCGAATCCATCTGGTGCTGAATTTTTTAAGGAGATCTTTTTCAGAACAAACCATGGGCACTCACTCCCCTGACAGCCAGCCTGGACTTCTGCCCGGGCTTTCCATCATCCATGGCAATCGCCTTGAAGATTTGAGGGATGTGGCGGTTCACTGGATCAGTACGCATTCCCTGGGGGTGCTTGAAACCGAACAGTTCATCGTCCAGAGTAACGGCATGGCCCAGTGGCTGAAGCTTGCCCTGGCAGAGGACGATGGCTGCGGCATCAGCGCAGGCCTTGAAACCCAGCTGCCGGGGACCTGGGTCTGGACCGCCTACCGCGCCATCCTCGGGGATGACACCATCCCAACGGATTCCCCCTATGACCGGGAACGCCTGGTGTGGCGGTTTTTTTCCATTTTGCCAACCCTTTTAACCGACGACACCTTTTCATCCCTGAACCGGTTCCTTGAAGGTGACACGGACCAGCGAAGACAGTACCAGCTGGCCTGCCGGCTGGCCGATCTCTTTGACCAGTACCAGGTCTACCGGGCCGACTGGCTCAAAGGGTGGGCCGAAGGGAAGGACCAGCTCCTCACCGGAGGGGGAAGATGGGTGGATATCCCCCCCCAGCACGCCTGGCAGGCAGAGCTGTGGCGCAGGTTAAGGGCCCGGGTGCCGGCAGCGATTCAAAATATCGGTCGGTCAGACCTTCACCAGGCATTTCTGCAAAAGGCTTCAGACACAAGGGTCCGGCCGGCGATGCTGCCGCCACGGGTGATCGTGTTCGGCATCTCTTCGCTGCCCAAACAGGTGCTTGAAACCCTGTACGCGGTTTCCCACCTGTGCCAGGTGCTGCTGTTTGTCAACAACCCCTGCCGCCACTTCTGGGCCGACATCATCGAGGACCGGGAGCTTCTGCGCATTGACCATGCCCGTCATTCGGGCAAGGAGACCATGCCGACCCCCCTTGATCCGGTCGAGGTGTACCAGCACGCCAACCCGCTGCTTGCGGCCTGGGGCAAGCAGGGCAGGGACTATATCGGCCTTGTATACGGCTATGACGCCCCTGAAACTTATCGAAAGAATTTTGCCGAAATTGATCTTTTCCGGGATGTGGTACCGCTGGATGACCGGGGCACGCTGTTGCACGAGATCCAGCAGGCCATCCTGGACCTTGAACCTCCTGCACCGGACAGTGAATCCAGACGGCCGGTTGCCAGGGGGGATCGAACCATCGCCTTCCAGGTGGCCCACAGCCGCCAGCGGGAGGTCGAGATCCTCCAGGACCAGCTGCTCCACAGCTTTGAGACCCTTGACCATCTCCTTCCCAGGGATGTGGTCGTGATGACGCCGGACATTGAGGGCTATGCCCCCCACATTGAGGCCGTGTTCGGCAACCTGACCCCGGACAATTCGCGCTTCATACCGTTTACCATTGCAGACCATCCGGGCAAGAAGAGTGTGCCCCTGGTCAAGGCCCTTGAACGACTGCTCCGCCTGCCGGACCTTCGCATGGCAACAAGGGATTTCATGGATTTACTCGAGGTCCCTGCCTTTCAACGGCGGTTCGGGTTTGAGGAAACGGACCTGCCCCGGCTGTTCCAGTGGATAAAGGGGGCGGGCATCTCCTGGGGTCTGAACCAGGCCCAGAGGGCTTCTTTCGGGCTGCCCCCGGATCTTGACCAGACCACCTGGGCCTTTGGGCTCAACCGAATGCTGCTTGGCTATGCCGTGGGTACGAACAAGGCATGGCGCAACATTGAACCCTATGATGAAATCGGCGGGCTTGAGGCCCACCTGGTGGGGCGTGTTGCCAATGTTGTGGAACGCCTTGAGTCGCTCTGGACGACCCTTCAATCTTCGGCCAGCCCGGAACAATGGTGCCGGTGCCTCAGAACCCTTGCCCGGGATTTTTTTGAGCCCGTGGATGCAGGTGAACGCCTGGTGCTCAACCGCATGGACCAGGTGCTTGACGACTGGCTCAATGCATGCACCCAGGCTGACCTTGACCAGGAGTTGACCCTGTCGGTGGTGCGGGACTATTTTCTGGAAAAAATGGCTGTCCAGGGGGTGTCCCAGAAGTTCCTTGCCGGCATGGTCAACTTTGGTACCCTCATGCCCATGCGGGCCATCCCCTTCAGGGTGGTCTGTCTTCTGGGCATGAACGACGGGGCATTTCCCCGGAGCCACCCCCCCCTGGATTTTGATCTGATGGCCGAACCGGGTATGTACCGGCCAGGGGATCGTTCCACCCGGGAGGACGACCGCTACCTGTTTCTTGAGGCCCTGCTGTCGGCCCGGGAGCGGTTCTACCTGAGCCATGTGGGACGCGATGTCCGGGACAACAGTGAACGTACCCCGTCGGTTCTTGTTGGCCAGCTCAGGGATTATATCAACGCCGGCTGGTATCTTGAACCCGGGTGTGCGGAGCCGGAACATAGGGAATCGGGATGTCCGGAACCGGAGCGCCCGGAACCCGGGCAGCCCGGCCATGAAGACCTAAATCTCGTGGATTATCTCACCACGGTCCATCCCCTCCAGCCCTTTGGTCGGGTCTATTTTACCGGCCAGGACGCCTCCCTTTTTACCTATGCCCTTGAATGGCAAAACTGTCTTGGCCGGCAGAACGATCCGCCCCGTGAACAGAGGCTTGAGACCCCTCCTTGTGTGGACGCCCTT
Source organism: uncultured Desulfobacterium sp. (assembly GCA_963675615.2). GTDB lineage: Bacteria > Desulfobacterota > Desulfobacteria > Desulfobacterales > Desulfobacteraceae > Desulforapulum. The sequence continues at coordinate 558,385 of CAXXTD010000002.1, read as the reverse complement.
ACCCTGGGCCCGTTGACCGGGTTCATGAAAAATCCGGTGAAATTTTTTTATACCCACTGCCTGTCCATCCGGTTTGACGATATCGGCCTGGAAAACCTGGACCATGAACCCTTTGCCCTGGACCTGCTTGCCCCCTTCAACCTTGGCGCCACCCTTCTTTCGGCAGGGCTTGCCGCAGGCATCGGCCCTGAACTTTATCCTGGAAGGGGAGGGCCCAGTGTTGTTGAAGCGGCTGTGGTTGAAGCGGCCGATCGTTTGACCCGCACGGGTGAACTGCCCATGGCAGGGTTTGGCACCCTTGCGGCAGAAAACCTTGCCACGCCTGTGATTGACATGCTCACCCGTTATGGCAGCCTGGTGGAACGCTGGCCCCGTCCCTGCGACCCCATGGAGATCGCCCTTGTGATCCACCAGGAAGGGTGGCCGGAAATACGGCTGGATGACTGGCTGGACAATATGATTACCAGGGATGCCGTTGACCCTGGCGCCTTCGGGCCGCAATTTGCAAGGCAGCAGTTTTACCCCCGGAACATCCTGGACAGGGGGGGAAAACTCTCGCTCGTGTATCCCCTGGTTTCGCTCTGGGTCGGCCACGTTGCCGGGTGCGCCATGGGCATTGACCTTACGAGCCATTTGATCGCCCCGGACGCCGTGGCCGCCTTTCATCCCCTGGATAAACCTGCGGCCTTGACCATCCTCATGGAAATTCTGACGGTTTTCAGGCAGGGCCTTGCCCGGCCTCTGCCCGTGACGGCAAAAACCGGGGTGGCCTATGCTGCGGCCCTGGTGGCAAAGGATGAACAACGGGCAAAAAATGATGCCGCCAGGGTCTATGCCGGCGACGGGTTCAACGCAAGGGGAGAGCTCGGGTATGACCCCTACCTCCAGCGCACCTTTCCTGATTTTGATTCCCTCTGGCAGGCCCATGACACTCTTTTCAAAGATCTTGCCGCAACCCTTTATGCCCCCATGGTTCAAGCCGTGGTAAACGAGGAATGACCATGGTGCAGGTATTGGATGCCTTGATCCGTGATTTTGTCCGGCAAGACGCACAGCACAGGGAGGGATGACCATGAACCGGACATTGGATGCCCTGACCTTTCCCCTCCACGGCACCCGGCTCATTGAGGCCAGCGCCGGCACCGGCAAGACCTACACCATTGCGGCCCTTTATATCCGCCTGGTGCTGGGCCATGGCAAGGCCGACGGATTTTCACGACCCCTGGTTCCCCCTGAAATACTGGTGGTCACCTTTACCAATGCCGCCACCCAGGAGCTCAGGGAAAGGATCAGGGCCCGGCTTACCGAGGCCTGCGCCTTTTTCAGGGGAAGGGGAGGGGGGGACCCGTTTCTCCAGGGCCTCAAGGACGATTACCCGCCAGGAGACCTGCCGGCCATGGCAAATCTTCTCGAACGGGCAGCCCTGTGGATGGACGAGTCGGCCATCCACACCATCCATGCCTGGTGCCAGCGCATGCTCTTTCAGCATGCCTTTGACAGCCTCTCCCTGTTTGACCTCACCCTGGAGCCCGGGGATGAGGATCTCCTGGAAGAGGCGGCCTGGGACTTCTGGCGCACCAGTTTTTATCCCAAAGATGTTGAAACCCTCCAGGCCCTCAGGCAGGCCACAGGCCTGACCACTCCCGCTGAACTGCTGAAAAAGGTGCGGCCCCTCATGGCCGGAATTAACACCGCACCCCCCGGTGCCGGAAAAACTGAGCCCCTGAATGTGGACCCGTTTCAGATGCTCGAACAGCGCAGATCCGCCATTGAAACGGCCCGGCAGGTGTGGCAGGCGGGGTTCAACGAGGCCGTTGACCTTGTCCGGAAGGCCCGGGCAGACAAGACCCTGAACAACAACCGCTACCGCCAGGCCTCCCTTGACAACTGGATCCAGGATATGGACAGCTGGGTCAATGGACAGGGGAATCTGCCCGATGATACGGTGCTTGAAAAATTTTCAGCCGCAGGTCTTGCCCAGGGCACATCAAAAAAAGGCGTCACGCCGACCCATCCCGCCTTTGACGCCCTTGATCGGCTCATCGACGTCCTGGGAACCCTTGACGTCCGACAGGCCCTTGTCGCCCATGGCGCCCGGGAGATCAACCGCCGGGTCATGGCAGCCAAGGACCGCCTTTCCCGCATGGGATTCAACGACCTGATCATCCGCATGGGCCATGCCCTTGCCCGCCCGGACAGCCGTCTGGCCCAGCGCATCCGTGACCAGTTTCCCGTGGCCATGATCGACGAGTTCCAGGATACGGATCCGGTGCAGTATACCCTGTTCAACACCATCTATCTTGATCAGGAACAGTCGGGCCTGTTCATGATCGGGGATCCCAAACAGGCCATTTATGCCTTTCGCGGGGCCGACATTCACACCTATCTCCGGGCCAGGCAGGACGCCGGGGACCGTCTTTACACCCTTGAGAAAAATTACCGCTCCTCGTCGGGCATGGTTGCGGCGGTCAATCAGATTTTCAGCCACGGAACAAACTTTCCCCTGGGTGCCTTTTTGTTCAAGGAGATGATTCCCTTTGAGCCGGTCCTTGCCCAGGGCAGGGAAGAGACGTTCATGGTCGAGGGAGTGTCGGTTGTGCCCATGACCCTGTGGCAGATGCAGGACGGCCCGGTGGCAAAGGGCGGCCCTGACGGCTACCTTGCCGCCATGGCAGCGGCGGCGGCCAGCGAAATGGTGAGACTGCTCAACCTGGGACATCAGCGGCCCCAGGGGGCGGGGTTCCTGCATAGGGGCGGATCCTTTGTTCCCCTGGCGCCGTCGGACATTGCCGTTCTTGTTCGGGATGTAAACGAGGCCCGGCACATTCGGTCAGCCCTTGACCTCAGGGGAGTTAGGTCGGTCTACCTGTCGGACCGGGAGTCGGTGTTTGAGAGCCAGGAAGCTGTCGCCCTGGTTCATATCCTCAAGGCCTGTTTTGATCCCACCAACGAGCGGGCCGTAAGGGCCGCCCTTGCCACCCCCCTTCTGGATCTTTCCCTGAAAACCCTTGAAACTTTCAACAGGGACGAGACGGCCTGGGAAACCGTGGTCGTTCAGTTTAAAGCGTTCCAGAAGGTCTGGCGAACCAAGGGGGTGCTGCCCATGGTCAGGGCACTGGTTTTCGAGTTTGATGTGGGGGCCCGTCTGCTGTCGACCCTGGCCGGAGAACGAAGGCTGACCAACCTGCTTCACCTGGGTGAACTCCTCCAGGCGGAGTCTGCCGCCCTTGACGGCGAGCAGGGGGTGATCCGGTGGCTAGTGGACCAGATAGGGTGTTCCCGGACCAGGGTGGAAGATGATATCCTCCGGCTGGAGAGCGATCAGAGGCTTGTGCGGGTAATCACCATCCATAAATCCAAGGGCCTTGAGTACCCCCTGGTGTTTCTGCCCTTTGCCTGCAGCGCCAGAAAACTCACCCAGACCAACGCCTCCGTGGTAACCGCCCATGATGCCGACGGCACCCCCTTCCTGGTTGTCAACCCCGATGCCGCAGCCCTTGAAGCCGCTGATCAGGAGCGTCTGGCCGAAGAGTTACGAATGCTCTATGTGGCCCTGACCCGTTCGTGCTTTGCCTGTTTTCTTGGCATCGGCGTCATGGGCAAGACCCTCAAGTCAGGCGAAGTCACCACCCTCCATGAATCGGCCATGGGGTATCTCATGGCAGGACAGACCATGGTTGAAACCGCTCAACTGCCAGGGCTTTTGAACGAATTAAAGGGGGGCTGTGACGCCATTGCCATTGCACCTTTGCCCCCGCCTGGCCAGGAGATGTTCGTGCCAGGATCGGCACCGCCGTCTCTGTTGCCAGCCCGCTTGTTCAACGGAACGATTCCCAACAATTGGCGGATTACAAGTTATTCGGGCATCCTTGCCAATGCGGCCATGCCTGAAAAAGGTGTGGCAGCCTTCCCGGCAGATGTGGAAGTGCCCGACTCAGCTTCCGAAGACCAGCTCCAGGAGGACCAGCTCCAGGAGAACCAGGTCCAGGCGGTCCAGATTCAGGAGGATCAGGTCCAGATGACCATGGCCGCCAGGATTCATTCACCGGCCTTGTCCATCCATGGATTTCCAAGGGGACCCGAGCCCGGTACCTTTCTCCACGATCTTCTTGAATGGGCCGCAATCCAGGGGTTTGACCGGGTTGCACAGGACCGTGCCCTGGCCCTGGATCACATTCAACGGGCCTGTGTTGCCCGGGGATGGGAGCCGTGGGCAGGGGTGCTGGTTGACTGGTTCATGGATTTTGTGACCGTGCCCCTGACCGTTGATGGTGTGCGCTTTGCCCTCTCCGACCTTGGAAAACAGCAGTGCCGGCCCGAGATGGAGTTCATGTTTGCCTCCCACGGGGTGGCAGTGGGGAAGGTGGATCAGCTGGTTTGCTCCCATGTGTTGCCGGGCAACCTGCGGCCCGTGTTAAGCCCCAACCGGTTAAACGGCATGGTAAAGGGGTTCATCGACCTGGTTTTCTGCTTCAAGGATCGGTATTACATCCTTGATTACAAGTCCAACCACCTGGGGGACGAGGCCGGCGCCTATGACGCTGCCGCCATGAACCAGGCCATGCTGGGCCACCGTTATGATCTTCAATACGTGCTCTACACCCTGGCCCTTCACCGTCTGCTCAAGGCAAGGGTTGCTGATTACGATTATGATCGCGACCTTGGCGGGGCGGTTTACCTTTTTTTAAGGGGTGTCAATTCCACGGGCCAGGGGGTTTATTTTGACAGGCCCTCCAGGGATCTGATCGAAACCCTTGACCGGTTTTTCCAGGGGGGAGGTGAACATGACCCATCGGCATGATGGTTTGACGACCTCATCATCCAATGCTCTTCCCGAATCCATTGACGCCATCAGGCTTGTGGAAACCTGGACAACCCTGGGATGGCTCAGACCCCTTGACCGGGCCTTTGTGGCTTTTCTGCACCACCAGGAACGGGAGGCAGGTTCGCTTGTTTTGCTGGGGGCCGCCCTGGCGAGTCACCAGCTCGCCCGGGGGCACATCTGCCTGGATCTTGGGCCGGTGCTGGCGGATCCGGATGGGGCACTTGCCCTGCCGCCCGAGGGGATGACGGCAAAGGGGGCCCTGACCCCGTCCCGACTGCTCTCGGGCGTTACACAGGAACTGTGGGAAGATCATCTTGGCTGTTCACCCCTGGTGGGAGGGGAGACGGGCAACACCCCCCTTGCCCTGGTTTCCGGGCGGCTCTATCTTCGGCGATACTGGGACTGCACTTGCCAGGTGGCCGAACAGATCCAGCGGCTGTCGGCAAAGAAAGCAGATGTCCCCCACGATCTTGAACAACGCCTTGATGGCATCTTCGGGGAGATGCGAACGCCCGAAGAGAACGAAAAAACCGAGATTCACTGGCAGAGCGTTGCCGCCGCCATTGCCGCCACCAACGCCCTGAGTATCATCTCAGGCGGCCCTGGCACGGGAAAAACAACCACCGTGGTTCAGCTTCTCGGGATACTCCAGACCCTTGCCCTGGAAGCGGGCAGGGGGTTGCGCATCAGCCTTGCCGCCCCCACGGGCAAGGCTGCGGCCCGGTTGACCGAATCCATTGGCAAGGCCGTTGACAGGCTTAGTCCGTCGGTCCAGGAAAAGATGCCCCGGACGGTTTCAACCCTTCACCGGCTGCTGGGTTCCCGGCCCGATTCCCGCAACTTTATCCACAACCGGAACAACCCCCTCCATCTGGACCTTCTGGTGGTGGACGAGGCGTCCATGATCGACCTTGAGATGATGAACGCGCTTTTACAGGCCATTCCCAAGGGGGCAAGGCTGATTCTCCTCGGGGACAAGGACCAGCTTGCCTCGGTGGAGGCAGGATCGGTTCTTGGCGATCTTTGCGAAAGCCCGGCCACCGCCTGTTTTTTGCCGGCGACCGTGGCGTTTCTGCAACAGGCCACAGGGTTTGACCTTTCCGAATTTTCAGGCCCTGGCCGGGAAATAGACCAGCAGATTGTTGTTCTGAGAAAGAGCCATCGGTTTGGTGAACACAGCGGGATCGGCGCCCTTGCCGGGGCGGTCAACCTTGGGGATAAAAACCGGGTGACCGAGGTCTGGCGCCGGGGATTCGCAGACATCTTTCAAGTGCGGGTCCCCACCTGCCGTGACAACCGGTTCCAGCGCCTGGTTCTGGACGGTCATTCCAGCAGCCCCGGCAAAGAGAAGGGCCCCCAGGGGTACCGCACCTACCTTGAAACACTGGCCCGGGGCCCCGGGGCCTTCGGGTCTGAGACCGACTGGCTCAAGGCCGTGCTCCATGGGTTCAATCAGTTCCAGGTGCTTACCCCCCTTCGAAGGGGGGACTGGGGGGTGGAAGCCCTCAATCTTGCCATTGCCGATGTCTTGTATCGATCCGAGCTCATCGACGCAACCCAAAGCTGGTACCCTGGCAGACCCGTGCTTGTCACCCGCAACGATTACAGCCTGGGGCTCATGAACGGTGACATGGGCATTGTGGCGCCAACCTCCCGGGGACTGCGGGTGGTGTTTCCCATGGGCGATGGGACGTTGAAACTGCTCCTTCCCTCAAGGCTTTCAAACGTTGAAACGGTCTACGCCATGACCGTCCATAAATCCCAGGGGTCTGAGTTTGATCACACGGCCATGGTGCTCCCCGGGGCCATTACTCCCGTGATCACCCGGGAGCTCGTGTATACGGGCATTACCCGGGCAAGGCGGTGGTTCACCCTGGTCTGTCCCCATGAAGCCATCCTTGCCGCAGCCGTTGAACAAAGAACCCAGAGGGCCTCGGGCCTTGGAGAGTTGATCGTTTAAAAGGGTGATCAAAAACATGCTTTCCTGGGATCACACATGGTTTCCATGTATACATAAGTCCTGATTTGGAATTGACAATCATCCGGTTTAAACGTAGAACCCCAGGTGAAATGAAGAGAAACAACCGCATACGCACCTGGATCTGGAAAACTATCGCCAAAATGATCTTATGTCTGTTTTGCGTTACCATGGTGCAGGTTCTGGCACTTAAATACATCAACCCCCCATTTACCCCTGATGTGGCATGGGAATGGGCAGAAGCCATCATTAAAAAGACCCCGGACAAACGTCCCCGCTATATCTGGAAAGACATCAAAGCCGTTTCGCCGCACCTTAGAAGAGCAGTCATTGCCGCTGAAGACCAGCGGTTTTTAGCCCACAACGGATTTGATGTCACTGAAATAAAAAATGCGGTATCAAATTTAATCCGCCATAGGAAGCTCAGGGGAGCCAGCACCATCAGTATGCAGACTGCCAGAAGCGTGTTTTTGTTATCCAGTAGAAGTGTTTTCAGAAAACTGGCTGAGGCCTATTACACGGTCTTGATCGAATTGTTCTGGGACAAACGGCGAATCCTTGAAATGTATTTAAATACCGTGGATTGGGGAACCAACGTCACTGGCGCCGAAGCAGCCGCTCTAACATACTATTCAAAAAGCGCCAGACACCTGACATCGAATCAGGCGGCGCTGATGGTGGCTATTTTGCCGAATCCGCACAAATGGTCTGTCAAACGACCTACCCCGTATTTGAAAATGCGGCAGCGACAGATCATGAAAAACATGCCTCGGATGTCGCTGTTGTAAGCCAGCCAGGCCCTTGCCCTGGAAGCGGGCAGGGGGTTGCGCATCAGCCTTGCCCCCACGGGCAAGGCTGCGGCCCGGTTGACAGAAGCCACTCCTAATCTTCTTGACTAAAACCATCTTCCTATCTAATAATAATAGCGATAGTTGATTTTAAATTTAAGGGTGGAGAGAAACAACAAGTTCAATCCTGCCAGGAGTACCCAGGCGTTTTTGAGATTTGTTCTAATGTGGATGTGATGTTGCAGATCGATTCTTTCAGACAAAAGCCTGGCTATTGTGGCCCGGCATCGTTAAAAATAGTGCTGGGCTATCTGGGCATTAAAATCAGTGAAAAAAAACTGGCCCTGATATCCGGCTGCAAGCCGTCCAGCGGAATCGGGGCAGAAGGTATCGTGGATGCCGCCCAGAAGCTTGGCTTCCATGGTCAAGTTAAAGATTTTTCAGATCTGGAAGATATCCGGGAGTGGGTCAATCGTAAAAAGATACCGGTCATCGTTGACTGGTTCGCCTTTGAAGGCGGGCATTATTCTGTCGTAAGCGGCATCGACACGGAGAATATCTACCTGGAAGACCCGAGCCTGGGTCATCGGCGGGCGCTCAAGCTTTCGACGTTTATGCGGTTGTGGTTTGACTTCCCCAGCGATTACCTCAGATCCAAAGACGAGTTGATCATCCGGCGAATGATCATCATCGACAGGCGCATCCATGATGAACGGTTTCGGAAAACCAGCGGCTACTATGGGGAATTGAAGAAACGGGTGGCCGAACGAAGCGACGTCCGGATCGAACGGCACCTCCTCAAACAGGGCAGTTCCGAATCTGATTTTTACCGCATCGTCTCGCGCGACGTCAAGCCAAACGACCGATTCATGCTCATCCGTGCCGGGATCCACGGAGACGAAGTGGCCGGTCCCCTGACCATCATCCGCCATTTTAACCGCATCTTTGACTATGCCCACAAACGCGGGATCAAGCTCATCATCTACCCCCTCGGCAATCCGACAGGCTACGACGCCCGACAGCGCTATAACACCGATGGGGGCGAGGGGTCTGACTTTAACAACGATTTTGTACGCTACGAGCTTGAAAATGGGAAACAGGTGGATGACATCCGCCGGGGCGCTAAAATCAAGCGATGGTACCTGTCGTCCGACAGCCGGCTGAATCTGAACCTGCCGGCCGAAACGCTCCTCATGCACCATCTTCTGCGGCGCGATCCTCTGGAAAACATCGTTGCGGCCCTTGACCTGCATCAGGACAACATCTCCCGGATCGACCAGGCCGCCGCCTACCACTACGCCTTTGGTGATCTCTCGGTTTACGGCCGGATCGTTGCGGCGATCCACAAAACCGTGCCGGTTCTGGCCCACAGGGTGATCAGCGCCGGCCAGAACAGCGGCATGCGCACCGACAGGGATGGCTTCATCGTCCGGCACGACGGAACCTTTGGTGACCTGATGTACCGCCTTGGCGTGCCATATCCGGTCACGGCCGAAACCACCGGCAGAACGCCGATCGATACGGCCTGTCGGGTCAACTGGCTGTGGATCAAGGGGCTTGTCGACCTGGCGGCCCAAAAGCGGGCCACCGTCAAACGGTCTTTTAGTCGCGAGGTTGTCCAGCCGCTTAAAAAACTTGCCTCCGGACATCGCCTCATCCAAGCCGGACGGATCACCACCGATGCCGGGGCATATCCCATATACGCGGTCCTCACCCAAAATCACCCCGGAGATCTGCCCCGCATCATCCTCTCGGCCGGCATTCACGGAGAAGAGCCGGCCGGGGTTTATGCCCTCCTGGAATTTATGAAGCGGGACCTTGCCAGGTATCTGGGGCATTTTTCATTTTTGATTCTGCCCTGCCTCAATCCCTATGGCTTTATCCGCGGTGTACGATACGGCAGTCAGGCAACCGATCTGAATCGATGCTTCGACAATGGTGCCGGGGTGCCGGAAATCGCTGCCGTCAAGGATTTGCTGCACCAGTTTCCCGGTCCCTACCGCCTGGCGGTCGATCTGCATGAAACCGACACCTATATGCCCCGGGGCAAGGCTTTTTCGGTCGAGGATATTCCGGCCGGATTCTATATGTATGAAACCACCCCCAGCGGGCGGCCGGTTCTCGGACCGGCGATCCTGAAAGCCCTCCACACCGCAGGCTATCCCATCACAAAGCGCCGTTTGGTATACGACGCCGGATGCCGCAACGGACTGATCACCTCCATTTCTCCCAACGCCCCCGGTTCCCCGACGCTGCCCGAATTCAACGGCACGCTGGATTGGTATATGCTCAAAGAAAACGATACGCAACATTCAATCACCACCGAAACGCCCACTGCCTGGCCTCTAAAACGACGGATTGCCGCCCACAGAAAAGCACTGGGCTGTGCGCTGGACCACCTTAAAAAAAACCTAGCATCGACAGCATCGACAATCTACAGATCTGATACCGTCCATAAATCCCAGTGATTTGAGTTTGATCACATGGCCATGATACTCCCCGGGCTGTCATTGTGTGATTATCCGGGAACTTGAGTGTCAGGGCATTTGCGGTAGGCGATTACAGCCTCATTCATGCCCGGTGTCGGCCTATATCAGGCAGGAAATCGATATTTACAGACATCGGGAAATCGAAAACAGGTGCATGGACGTCTGTGTTGATGGCAACGATAAGGCCGGCATCCCTGATGCTTCAACATACTGACTGGCACCTGAAATACCGCAGGCAATGTACAATTTCGGTGAGACATGGGTTCCGGTTATTCCAACTTGATTGCCCTATCCTCAAAAATGTGGCTATAATCATGAAAATAGAGTAGAAACAGACCATGACAGAATTGATATTGACAGAAAAATTCTCCGTGGCCTCGGATTTTGCCAGGGCCCTGGGGGTGAAAAATAAAAAGGATGGCTATTTTGAGGGGGAGGCCCATGTGATCACCTGGGCCGTGGGTCACCTGGTGGAGCTGTTTGACCCGGATGATTATGATGCCGGCCTTAAAAAATGGCGGATCGAGACCCTGCCCCTTATTCCCGAACGATTTCAATACAAGCCCATCAAGAGAACCCTGCAGCAGTTTCGGACCATCAAGACCCTTCTAAGCCAGCGGCAATTTGATCGGATCATTATTGCAACGGACGCGGGACGGGAGGGGGAGGTGATTGCCCGGACCATCCTTCTAGAGTCGGGTTTCAGGGACAAGGAGCGGATCATGCGCTTCTGGACCAGCCAGGCCCTGGTGCCCAGGGTGGTCAGGGACACCATGAACCAGCTGCGCCCCATCACCGATTACGATCGCCTGTGGCGTGCCGGGTATTACCGCCAGGTATCGGACTGGCTGGTGGGCATGAACCTGACCCGTTTAATGACCGTGAGGCTGGGTGATCTTTTTTCCGTGGGCCGTGTGCAGACGGCGGTGCTGGCCCTGCTATTGGACCGGCGAAACGAGCGGGAGCACTTTGTTCCCGAGACCTATTGGAATTTCAAGGTGCTGTTTGCCGGTGACAAGGGACGCTGGACCGGGCGCTGGTTCAAGGAGAAAGAGACCAGGATCACGGACAAGCCCCGGGCGGACGCACTTTTAGAGCGGCTCCAGGCTGAGAAGGCCCCCGGTGTTGTGCTTTCCATGAAAAAAGAGACAAAGCACGAACCGCCCCCGCTGCTTTTTTCCTTGACCGACCTTCAGCAGGAGGCCAACAATCGGTTTGGATTTCCGGCCCAAAAGACCCTGGCCATTGCCCAGGCCCTGTACCAGGACAGAAAGTGCCTTTCCTATCCCCGAACCGATTCAAAGGTGCTTGGCACCACCAGCCTTGGCCTTGTCAACACGGTGTTGGAAAAGTTTGGGCAGGCCTGTCCGGATCTGTTCGCCTTTGTGGATCCCCAACGGGTGAGCCTTTCCAACCGTCGGGTGTTCAACGATGCAAAGCTCACAGATCACCATGCCCTGATACCGTTCAAGCCCATTCCTGAGGCGGCCAGCCGGGATGAAAAGCTTTTGTTTGACCTGGTGGTGCGGCGGTTTGCTGCGACATTTCATCCGGATTGCCGGTTTGAGAGCACCGGGGTGGTGACCCTGTTTGCAGGGGAGACATTTCAAACCCGGGGCAAGGTGATCATCGATCCCGGCTGGCAGCGGGTCTATGGTACCGGTATCCGGGACAAGGCCGAAGCCGAAATCATTCCGCCCCTGGTGAAGGGCGATCCGGGCGTTGCCGAAAAGATCGACCCGGAGGAGAAGCAGACCACCCCACCGCCCGACTATTCCGATTCCCTGCTCCTCAAGGACATGACAAATCCGGGGCGGTATGTGGCCGAAGAAGAGATCAAACGCCTTTACCGGGGAGATATCGGAATCGGCACCCAGTCCACAAGGGCCCAGATTATTGAAACCCTCATCTCCAGGGGATATGTTCAGCGGGCGGGCAAACGCCTTGTTGCCACGGACAAGGGGGGGTATCTGGTTACCCAGCTGAGAAAATGCCCGGTCTCTTCGGTGTTGACCTCCCCCGAGGAGACGGCCCGGTGGGAGATGCAACTCAACACCATTGCCCTTGGCGAAGGGTCGGACATCCGGTTCCTGGATCATATCAAGGCCTTTGTTACCGATGCCGTGGCAGAACTGAAATCCGCAGGGCTCAACGTGAAGCAGTTCAGGGCCGAACACCCCCAGGCTTCCGTGATCGGGCTTTGTCCCGCCTGCGGCAAGGCGGTCCGGGAAAACCCCAAGGCGTTTTCCTGCGAGGACAGGGGATGTGAGTTTGTGATCTTCAAGAGAATCGCCGGCAAAAGCATCTCTGCCAAAATGGCAGCAAACCTGCTGCAATACCGTAAGTCCGGTCCGTTCAAGGGATTTGTCTCCAGGAAGAAAAAACGATTCTCCGCCTCGCTTAAAATTGTCAACGAGGACGGACACTGGAAGGTTGCCTTTGATTTCAACAACCAGGGAAAAGCAGCTTCGGATAACGGTGCCGTTCGCCCCGCCCCCAGGGGCGGCGCCTTGGCGGTTGAACGATTCAGGCCTGCCCCCGGAGCACCAGAACCTTTGCCACCACCCGGAAGTGAACCCACACAGAATGCTGGAAAGATGCGCTGCCCCCTTTGCAACGGAACCATCATCGAAGGCAACCGGGGATTTGGATGTTCCAACTGGCGGCCGGAACATGGGGATTGCCGCTTTGTGATCTGGAAGGAGATCGCAGGCAAGACGCTGACCCTTCAAAACGTGGAGACCCTTGTTGCAGGAAAAAAGACTCGGCCCTATGTGCTGAAAAACAGCAACGGCGACAAGTTCAGGGCCACCATGGAGATGGTCAAGGCCCCGGGCCAGGGGGTTGCCATCGCGGTCGAACCCCTGGAAGCCGGCCAGGGCTTCAAGGTCCCTTGTCTGCGCTGATGCTTACCGCCCACCCCGGTATTCCCATGGTTTGTTTTTCTTCGTTTGCAGGAGAGCCATAGGTCGGCGTTGGCGACGGAGGATGTCTGAAACAGAAAATTTAGAAACGAATGTCAGAAAATGAAATCATCATTCTTTCTTCGGGTCCGCTCTCTGCGGCAGATCCAGCCCACCGTGGTGATGTAGGTGTAGCCTTTGGCTGACGCCTGCCTACGTTCGTTTGCTCTTTTTTCGCCTGGAGTTGACCCTTGTTTCTGGGAGGACACTTTTTTGGTTTTCATGACCCACTCCTTATATGTCATTCCCCGGATGGGTAATTGTATAATCACAAAATATAATTATCATTACAGGTTTGTAAAGGTTAAAATGTGTAACCAAACGAGAAGTGAATCTGGCCCGGGCTTTCGTTTTCGGCACGATTGAGTTTGTAGCCGTAAAGAAGGCTGATGGGGCCGATCACCGTGCCATAGCTGAAGCCGCCGCCCACCGAGGATCGAAATTCCTGGTCAACAATCGACCCCGTTGTTTGACCAAGCCTGCCGCCGTCCAGGAACATGATCCATTCCAGTTTTTCGGTCAGGGAAATTCGGGATTCAAGGCTCGCTGAGACCATGGACTTCCCCCCCACCGGGTCCATGTCAAGGTCATGGACAAGGAGGTTTTCCTTAAACCCCCTCACGTCCGATGTGCCGCCGAGAAAGAACAGCCGGTCCTCAGCAATGGCATCCGGGGCGGAAACGGGCTGGATGTACCCAAGGCGGGTGCGAAGGGCAAAGGTGACCCGTTCCATGGGGGTCAGATACCGCCTTGCATCAAGGGTGTATTTGATGAGATCGTCAAGATCACTGTCAAACCCCGTGTAGATATCCGTTGTCAGTGAGGAGAACGTCCCGGTTCTTGGCCGGACCGCAGAATCCCGGGTGTCATAGGCCAGGGCCAGGGAGGTTTTAAGAATATTACGGGTTTCGTACTCATCCCCTGGATCCGTGGCCAGGTTGAAATTTTCTTCGTCACCAAACCGGGTGCGGTTTTCATAGGTCAGGGACAGGCCTGCGTTGAGGTGGGGCAGAAGCGGCTTTGTGAGATTGCTTGAAACCCCCCATGCCTTGACACCGAAATCGTTGTTCAATTCTTCTTTTTTCTGGACAAACAGGGAGAGGGATGCTGTCATGTCTGTTTTCAGAAAAAAGGGGTCCCGGATTCCTGTTTCACCTTCAAACCCGATGCCGCTGATTTCAGCCTTTATCCAGGAGTCAATGTCCCTGCCAAAACTGTTGTTATCACCGGTCTGGGCATTAAAATAAAACAGTCGTTCCGTGTCATGGCCCAGGGCCGCTTCAACATAGTAGGGCTTTTTTTCTTGGACAATCACCTCCAGGTCAGCCGTTGCCCTTTTCTCCTTAAGGTTGCCGGCCTGGATCCGGACTGTTTGGATGGCCCTTATCTTCCTCAATCGTTTTTCTGCATCAACGATCTGTTGAAGCGAAAAAGGGTCATGGGTTTTGATTCCCAGAAGATTCTGCATCATGGTTTTTTTGAGCCGGGTGTTGCCCGTGTAGCGGATCTCTCCCACGCGGACAAAGGGGCCCGGATCAACAATGAACAAGAGATCAACGGCGGTGTCGCCTTCCATCGTTGTCTCTGTCTTGACCCGCACGTGGGGGTACCCCTCGTATGAAACCAGTGCAGCAATACTGTTTTCATCACTTTTTACCATGTATTCCCTGAAAGGGGCACCCGGTTTAAGGGCAAGGGTGCGGATTGTATCGCCTTCATCCAGAAGCGTGCCAAGTCCCCGGATGGAAACTTCTTTTACCAGAACCGGATCGTTTTCATTGACCATGATTCTGATGTGTACATCGATCACGGGCGGTTCTTCAATGGACGCATTTTCATCAAAGCATTTTCATCAAAGGCAAGGTCGCTCGTGATGGCGGCATTTTTAAACCCCTTGCCCAGGTAGAGACGCTTGATGGCCTTGATATCATCGTCCAGCCGGAGCTGGCTGAACCCGTCATTTTTTAAAAAGCCTTTTTCAGACAGCCCCATCTTTTTGCGGATGGCATCGGTTGAAATGCTGCGGTTGCCCTCGATGGCGATGTCGGCCACCCGCATGCGCGTTTTTTCGTTGATGAAAAAAACGACATGCCAGTATGTTCTGTCTTTTAGGGTCGTCTTTTCCTTGGTAAAGGTGACGGCAATATCCTTGAACCCCTTTTCATGGTAGCGTTTGCGGATGTTCATCACCCCCTTTCGAAGGCCTGCATCCTGGAGGTTTCCCCTTTCAAAGATGGGGATCTCTGCCATGAGCTGCCGGGCATGGAAAAAATTGGCCCCCTTGATCTCTATTCGGTATTCAAGCCCTTCATCAATGATCAGACAAAGGGTCTGGCCACCGTTGCGGGTGACGATCTCATGGGTGATCGCAGCATCGGCAAATCCCTTTTTACGGTAGAACGAAACAAGGTTCTGTTTGTCTTTTTTCAGCCAGTCAAGGTTAAGACACGACTTTGCAAGGGGCACAAGGGTGGTTGACCACAGTTTGGTTCTCAGCTTAAGCCGCAGGGCTGAAAACTGTTTGTTGCCCGAAATATCCAGCTGGTTGAGTTTAATGCAGGGGCCCGGATCCATGGGCCGGTCTGCTGGAAAACAGGGGACAACGTCTGACAGCACGAACAGACAAAGACAGATTAAACCCTGAAGGCATTTTTTCATTGAAACTCCAGCCGGTACCTGACCTCAGCCCCATAGTGGCCTTCGGTGTTCTGAAAGCCCGACAGGGTAAATCTGTCCGACAGCTTATAGTCCGTGGATGTCTTCTGGATCATCTCTCCCTCCTTCGTCTCCATGCCATAGGTGACGGTAATCTTGTCGGTGATCTCCTTGCCAACGGTGAGATTGACATCACTGAGGGGAGAACTTGAACTGCTCTGTCCCACGCCAACTTCAAGGGTATCAATGCCCACGTTTTTTTTGAGTCTATCGGCAAAGGAGGTGGCTGCCAATCCGGCAACAAGGGAGGCGGGTGATGTGGTTGTTCCCCCTTCGGAGTGGATCAGTTCGTTTGTGGTTTTTCCGGTTAAAAGAAGGGACAGGATATCTCCCTGGGGTTCCTGGGGCACGGACGAAAGTGCCAGGATCAAATTGTCAGGGGGACCGGTTAATTTCAGGAAAATCTGCCGGTCCTGAACCTGATGCTCGGCCAGAATGTCAAGCACGGGTGCAATCCCATAGGGATCAACAAGATCCACAATTCCCGTGGTGAGTTCAAATTCCTTGCCATGGTAGGTGATGGTGCCGGGAACAAGGGTGGCCCGGCCCGTGACCGCAGGACTGCCCATGGTGCCACCGATCTTGAGGTTGGGGGTCACCCAGAGATCGGCAAGGTTGTTGCTGATGGAAAACGGAGCGTCTGCCCGGACAATGAGGTCAAGTTCAATGGCATTGACAGGAGTGTCTGATCCGTCAGCTGGAGCGGTTGAGCGGTTCGGGCCGGTCCCCAGGATCTTTTCAAGGGCTGTTTTTTCCAGATTGAAATCAGCGGTCCATTCTCCAGATAAAAGGGTGATGGTGCCGCCCAGGGAGGCCTCTTTAAGGGTGCCATTGAGAACCAGGTCCGTCTGGAACAGGGCGTTCATCCTGTCCGGCAGCACAACGGGCAGATTTTTGCCCTTGAGTTGTAAGTTAAACCGGTCCGGGGAAAAATCCACAACCCCCATGTCACCGGACAGGGAGAAACTGCCCGTGTCCAGCTGACCCGTCAGGTTCTGGATCTGGAACTTTTCCCGGTCGGCAAGGATGACACCGCTGATATTGTGGAGTTTCTGCCCGGTTTGATCAATCACCATGGCGATCTTGACCAGTTCCACCCGGCCGGTGACGACACTCTTCTGGATCTCTTTGTCCACAATGGCATGGATCTGAATGGCAACCTCTCCTTCAACATTGATGATTTCCCGGGTAAAGAGCTGTGCGGTCCGGGCAGGAATGGTTCCCGCGGCATTGATCTCGATTTTCTGTTCAAGGCTTCCCTTTGCTTCGACCGTTGCCGCCATACTGCCCTTGACATCTGCTGTTCCGGCAGGGTCAAAAAAAGCGCTCAGGTCCGATTGCCTTACCGTCATATTCGCCTCGACCTCCATTTTTTCAAGGGCAAGCAAACGACCGTTGGCCATGAGCCGGATGCGGCCCACAAGGGTGAGATTGGAATCTGGATTGGCCAGGGAACAATTTTTGATCTCCAGATAATCATCTGAAAAGACCAGGTCCATGGCAGCATCGGCCCTGGGCAAGTCTTTGTATCCGGTATCCCTGGCCGTCAGGTGCAGGGTTCCCCCCGGGCGGTTCAGGCTGCCCGTGAGGGTTGCGTCAATCGAATAGTTGCCGTGGACGACCGGGAGATCATATTGTTCAAGCAGGGGCTGCAGGTTTAAGCGGTCTGCCGTTACTTTCAGGTTTGCGGATATTTTTTCCGGGGCAAGGAAACGGCCGTCGTCCATGAGCCGGACCCGGCCCGATGTGGAGAGGTCGGCGTCTGGATTTTTCACGGCTATTTTTTTGATTATCAGGTAATCATCTGAAAAGGCCAGGTCCATGGCGGCATCGATCCTGGGGGAATCCTTGTATCCTGCACCGCTGGCTGTCAGGTGCAGGGTGGCACCGGGATGGGCAAGATTTCCCGACAGGGACCCGTCAAAGGAATATTTACCTTGAATTCCCAGTACATTATACTGTTTGAGTATGGTTTGCGGTTCAAAATGGTCTGCCGCAAGTTTCAGGTCTGCAGATATTTTTTCAACAGCAAAATCACCGAAAAATCCCCGGGCAAGGGCCCGGGTGAGATCGATCCGTCCCTGGCCTGCCACCTGACCGCCTTCCAGGGTGAACAGGACTTTCTCAAGGGTCAGCATCCGTTCGTTAAGGTGTAATTGAAGCTGTGCCTGAGCCTTGTTTGCGGAATTTTCCGACGGCGGTTGCCCGGGTTCCGCGGGCTGGATATCTTGTCCGTCAAGGGACAAAACCATTGCTGGATTGCCCAGGGGACCCTTGATCGAACCCTCCAGGGCAAATTCACCCTTTATGACCCCTTTTTCGAGAACTTGCCCCGGGAGAAAACGCTCAAGGAAATTTTCAAGTATGATCCGGGTTGAACCCAAAGAAAGATCAGCCACGATTTGTTCCGGAGGGAGAAGGCGCCCTTTTTCCAGGGGTTTGATCTGTCCTTTGAGGGTGAGGTTGGAATCAAGAAGGTTCAGGTCAAACTGCTTGATATCAAGGCGGTCATCAGAAAAGGCAAGGACCATCCTTGTGTCTCCCCTTGGAAGGTCCTGATACCCCGCATTGGTGGCAGTCAGGTCAAGGGTTGCCCGGATCTTTTCAGCCAGCAGGTTTCCGAAGAACCCGTCGGGAAAGGCCCGGGTCAGATCAGCACTGGCCGCTGCGGAGATCTTGCTGCCGTCAATGGTGGAGGTAAATCGATCCAGGGTCAGCACACGGTTTTTAAGCTGACACTTGAGCTCTGTCTGTTTAAAGGGGAGAGCGGTGACCCTGCCGCCGTCCGAGGTGATTGACAGATTGATTCCAGGGTCGTTAGGGGTTCCGGTGAGGGTTGCAAAGGCCTTTACCGTCCCTGCCATGGCAATGGGGGATGCCATGGCCGCCGATATCTTCCCAAGGTCTGCCACAAGATCCAAGGCAAGGTCGGCCCTGGGGGTTTGAAACAAGTCAGTCACAGCCCCCTTGATTCCAAGGGTCCCAGGGGATGAAACCACAGACAGATCAATGGCTGACAGGGCGTTGTCTGCAAAGGACAGGTTCAGGGCGATTCGGTCGGCCCTGAAGCTTTCATCCGGGTTCAAGGAGAGTGAAAGGGCTTTGGTCAAGAGGGTGACCCGGGCGGTTCTGGCGTTCAGGTTCTCCAGATCCAGACAGGAAGATATCCTCTGCTTTGAACCGGCGGTTTTCAGATTCAACGGCCAGGTCCAGAAAACCCCCTTCAAGCAGAAAATGTTCAACAATGATGTTGACGGGCAATGGAAATGGAGGGGCAGTGGAGGGGGGGGGGGCAGCCGATTCGTCTGGATCCATGAAACAGGCAGCAAGGTTGAGTTCACCGTTGGTTGCCTGGTCAAGATAAAAACGGGGGCCTGAAATCTGAATCTGTCTGAGCATGATTTCATGGTCCAGCAGTCGCGACAGGTCAAGGCGGATTCGTATCATTTCCACCGTTGCCACCCTTTGAAGGTCCGGATCTTTGATTTCAAGCCCATGGATTTCAACGGTTTTTTCGGCCAGGGAAATGTCCAGGGCGCCAATGTTGATTGATCCGGGGATCCTGCTGTTGATCTGTTTGAGCAAATAATGCTGCCCGCCGGGGGTTGCGACCAGCAGGCCCGTTGAAACGGCTGCCAGGACAAGGACGAACAACAGGGCGATAGCAGCGCCAAGGAAAAGTTTACGTGTTTTTTTCAACCCGACACCTGTCAGGGGTCCTGGACTGCGCCCCGAGGATCATATCAATGTGTTCTATGCCCTCATCGTCATAGGGTGATCCCGTTGGGGTAAATTCAAAGCCTTGATAAAAATTGATCAGATAGGTCTGGGCCGAGATGAAAATATCCATGCCTGGATATTCAAGGGTGCATTTTTCGATACAGGTCTTGACCAGCTGTCGCCCAAGGCCCTTTGACCGGAAGGGTTTCAGGGTGAGAATCCGCCCTAGGGCAGGCATTCGGTGCTTTTTTCCAGGCTGGACGATCCGGGCGTAGGCGGCAAGAGCGCCGCTGCTGCCACGGCCCAGAAGGTGCCAGGCGTGCGGGTCCAGTTCATCGGCATCCTGGTAGGCACATGCCTGCTCTACAACAAATACCCGTTGCCGTTCAACCAGGATCTCGTGCATTTCAGGGCCTGAAATATCGTTAAATTGCCGCCAGTGCCAGGTGATGTTCATGCGCATCTGCCTTTCCATCAATCGATCCCAATGGGCAGGCGGATGGAGAATGTGGTGCCTTGATTGGGGGTGGATGCCACTTGGATGGTTCCCTGGTGCTGGGATACGACTTTGTCGGCAATAAAGAGACCCAGGCCGGTTCCCTTTTTCTCTTTGCCCGAGTGGAACAGGGTGAATGCCTTTTCGATTTCCGTGTCTGTCATGCCGATGCCCGTGTCCTTGATGGTGAATTCAATCTGGTCATTGTTTTGGGTGATGCCCAAGGAGATCCGCTGGTGTTGGGGCGGATCTGCCGGGTCGGCTGCCTGTTTGGCCTGGCAGGCGTCAATGGCGTTGTCCAGGATGTTGACAAGGGCTGCCTGGAGGGGGGTGGAATCGGCCATGAATTCGATTTCCGGGGCAGGCAGGTGCTGCTCAAGTTCGATGCCGGCACGGTCCATGCGCTGCTTGACCGTCTGGATGATCTCCTCTGCAAACCTGCCTGCGGTAAGCCGCTCTTTTTTTAGCTCTCTTTTTTTGGTGTAAAAGAGAATGTCAAGGATCAGTTTTCTGATCTTTGACGTCATCAGCTTCATGGTTTCCAGGCCCTCCTGGGCCAGGTGCTGATTCTCTTTCTTGAGGGCTGAATCCAGAAGGTAGAGCCCGCCGTCAAGTCCGGTGAGAAGTCCCTTTATGCCGTGGGAGACAGACCCGATCATGAGGCCCAAAGATTTTAAATGATCCTCAATGTCCACCACCTGGCTGATGTCAGTTGCCATGATCATGACTTCGTTGACGGGCTGATCCGGGGTGTCGGGCAGGGACGCTTGTCCGGGGGGGGGATTTTGTTCAACGGGAGATGCCCATGCCAGAAACGAAACCTCGGCCTGTTTGGCTGTTCTGTAGGTGACTTCCGCCTGGGCCGGTTTCCCAGACATGAAACTTTCAAGGGCCGGGCATCCCTCACAGGGAACGGCAGAATCCCTGCAGATTTTGTGGCAGAATCCTTGAACGTTGCCATTGAATGGCGTTTTATCAAACAATGCCTTGAACGAGGCATTGGATGAGGTGATTTTAAGCTGACGGTCAATACAGAAGACCACCATGGGCAGCGTTTCCATGATGGCGGCAAGATCACTGGTTGATTCCCGGTGAACCGCCTTGAGGGCCTCACTCTTTTTCTGAACCAGGCGCTCAAGGTTGTGGGTGTAGTCAAACAGCTGCCGTTTTACCACGATTTTTTCCTTTGCCCGGTCAATGGCGACCGCCAGGGTTGTCACATCAACGGGTTTTGTAATGAACTCCACGGCCTGGTTTCTGAAGCTCTCAATGGCCAGATCCATGTCCCCGTGGCCAGTGATCATGATGATCTCGGTTTCCGGTGCCATGGTTTTGATCTTTTTCAGCAGCTGGATGCCGTCCATGACCGGCATCTTGATGTCGGTGAGCACAATGGGGAACCCATGGGTTTCAAACAGTTCCATTGCCCTCTGGCCGTTTTCCGCAAGGGTTACCTCATACCCGAGATCCTGGAGGGTGATGGCCAGCACATCCCGAATGTCCTCCTCATCGTCCACAAGGAGGATCTTTTTGATTTCAGGATTGTTCACCATGGTTGTCCTGCTCCTTTGACCGGTATGCCGGAAGAATGACCTGGAATACCGCCCCCTTTTCCGAGGTTTGTTTGATGGAGATCAGGCCTGAACTCTCCTTGATGATGCCATAGCTGATGGAAAGGCCCAGGCCGGTTCCCTTGCCCACCTCCTTGGTGGTGAAAAAAGGCTGAAATATTTTTTCTGCAACATCTGCGGCCACTCCGGTGCCCGTGTCCTCGATCTCCACATGGACCTTTTCATCCAGGAGATAGCCCCGGATGGTGATGGTTTTCTCAAGGCCGAAATCATTATGACAGATTTCCGCCTTGGCTTCAATGGCATCCCTTGCATTGATCAGAAGATTGATGAACACCTGTTCAAGCCTTCCGGGATCGGTCAACACAGGGGCAAGGGGAGGGGTGATGTCCCAGTTCACCGTGATCCCCCGGACCTTGAGCTGCTGGCTGAAGATTTCACAGGCCCGTTCCAGGATGTCGACGATATCCACCGGAACGAGTTTGACATCGGATTTGCGGGCAAAGTCACGCATGTGGTTGATGATTTTGGATGCCCGGTCCACGTTGGTATCGATCTTTTGAAGCAGGGTATTGAGGATTTCTGTTCTTATCGTCTGTTTTTTTCTGATTTTTTCCATGCAGAAGCTTGAGGCGGTTTTAATGACCGAAAGGGGCTGGTTGAGTTCATGGGCCACTCCGGTGGCCATTTCACCCAGGGTGGCCAGCTTTGCCGCCTGGAGAAATTGGGCCTCGGTTTCAAGCCGCTCGGTGATGTCCGAGGTGGTGACCAGGAGAACCTTCTGGCCCGGATATTGGGACGGGGAAATCCAGATGTCCACAAACATGGGCCGATTGTCGGCCTTGCGGTGTTTCACCGAGTTGATGATCGATGTGCTGCGCACAAGGTCATTGATCTCCTGGGTGGGCTGGGACGGGTCAAACAGGTGGTTGAAGGGTTTTCCCACGATGTCGGCCATGGCATACCCATACACCGCAGTGACGCTTTCGTTACAGTCAAGGATGGCAAGGGAGTCATTGTCAAGGACAAACACCGGGTTGGGAATGTTGTTGAAAATGGCATGGTATTTTTTTTCAGAAAGTTCGGCCCGCTGTTCAAGCTCCTTGCGCTGGGTGATATCCAGGTTGATCTCCATGGCCGCAACAATTTCTCCCGCTGCATTTTTGACCGGACTGGTCCTAACGATCCAGTGCTCCATGGTGCCGTTTTTACCGATGCCCTGCTCTTCAGAGTAATGGGATTTTCCGTCCTTGAGTGTTTTTTCCACGGGGCAGTTGCTGCACCGGGTGGTTCTGCCCTTGTAGGTGGCATAGCAGAAATCCCCGATTTTGGGGTGGTATTTGTTGTAGAATTCCTTGTTGAAGTTGATGAGCCTGAAATCCTTGTCCTGGACCGTGATCAGGCATGGCACCCGTTCAAAAAGGTTCTGATATTCGTTTTTCTGTTTGGTCAGCTCTTTCTGGTGGTGGTTGATCCGCTGGCGCATGGTGTTGAAGGCCGCTGCCAGCTGGCCGATTTCCGAATCCCGGTGGGAGTTGATGCGGGTGATCTTGGTGGCGCAGGTAATGTGCTTTGTCTCTTCGGTGAGCTGGCGGATGGGGCCGATGACAAACTTGTAGACAAAGAGAAAGATGAAAAACGAAGGGGCAACAAAGATGGCAAGGGCCAGAAATACAATGCTCTGTTCATACTTGACGATTTCAGCGTCCGTATCCTGGAGGGAGATCACAAGCTCCATGGAGCCCAGAACCTTGGCTGCAGCATCGTGGAAATGGCATTGTTCACTGCATCCGGGTTCGTTGTAGATGGGCGTGATGATCCCAAGGACCCGGTGGCCTGAATCTGCCGGGAAAATCCGTTTCCTTTCGTTGAGGGTCAGTTCGAACAGGGGCGGGTCTCCACGGTGGCAGACAATGCATGCCTCTGATTCCGGCAGGGCCCTGGTGTCAACCTCGGACGGGATGTTGGAAAATTTGATATACCCCCGTTTGTTGTAGATCCTGACATTCTCGATCTCCCGCTGGGTGGCGGTGTTCTGGATGATCTGGTGGATATCATCCCGGGCGTTGAGCATCATCGAGTAGTGGGTGCCAAGGCGGATTGTTTTGCTGATGCGGTCGGCAACACCCAGGGTGTCACCGACCGCCTTGTTGCGCTGGTAGTTGATGCTGAAGTAGGCCCATACCGCGATCGCAACAAAACAGATAAAAGCCATG
This sequence comes from uncultured Desulfobacterium sp., assembly GCA_963675615.2. GTDB lineage: Bacteria > Desulfobacterota > Desulfobacteria > Desulfobacterales > Desulfobacteraceae > Desulforapulum. Next base: position 534,624 of record CAXXTD010000002.1, on the reverse strand, counting down.
ATCATGATGAGTTTGAATACAAGGCTGTGGCGGATCTTGTTCAAAAGCATGGCAGGAATCCGTTTGTTCTTTTCTGTGGCTGAGGGCAACGCTGCTGTCCCGTCCGGGCCGGATTTATCCGATGGTATTCTTGACAATGCCGATGAGTTTTTCCGGATCAAATGGCTTGTTCAGCCAGGTGATGGCCTTGTCAATGCTCAGATGGCGGCTGGCAAGCCCGGAAATTACGATCACGGGAGTGTCCTTGTACGCCTCGTGTTTGGAGAGCCTTCTGAAGAATTTGGGTCCCCATTCTTTGGGCATCTCAAGATCCAGTGTAATCAGATCAGGGTTCTCCTGCTTGAGGATCTCAAAGGCTTCTGCACCGTCATTGGCCGTACAGGTCTCGTAGCCGTTGTCGTTGAAAATGTTTACAAGATATTTGACAATGACAGGATCATCATCCACGACAAGTATTTTTTTTGTCATTTTCTCATCCTATTTTATTGTGTCTTTAAAGGCATCCGGGCTTTGTTGCCGCGGGCCGTCCTACCTGGATCGTACGTGGCAACCCCCACAGGTGACCGGACCCGCTTTTCGCTCAAGATGACAGCTGCGGCACCGGTTGTGATAGGTGGCGATGAGCTTAAACTGTTTCGGGTCATCCTTTGCCCCATGGCATTCCGAGCAGGCCATGTCTTCACTGGTTTCACCCGCTAACAGCTTTCCATCCTCATACACGTGGTGACAGACATCACACTCCTCAATGCCTGCATTTTCATTGTGCGTGTCATGGACAAAGCAGACAAAGGGCCTTGTGTTTTCGGCAAAGACCGCCTCGTCAATGTTCATGCAGTCTTCACCTGCGACGGTGAGCGGTGCAAGAATCAATGCACATGCCAGTATTTCAAAAATATATTTTTTTAATGTGTCAGTCAACAGAACATCCCCCTTTTAGTACGAAACCCATACCACGGGTACGCCATGGAAGCGGTTTCAGATTTCGTTGCGGCTCAGGGCCGGTTTTATAAGAAACTCGTTCCAAAGTATTGCCATTGGTGGAGTTTCAATATTCGTTGTGGCCGGAGCAGACGTCTTGTTCCGGCCATGCCGGTTATTCGGGTATTTCCATGATTTCATAGATAATGTCACCGAGGAACTTGAGTTCCATGTCAACCCCGTAATGGTGAATGATGTCTTCAAGACCGCCATGGCAGTTGTGACAGGGGGCAATAACCACTTCGGCACCCTTTGCCTTGGCGGCAAAGAGCTGTTCTGCTTTTGCCTTGCTGCTTTCCACCCTTTCGTTTTTAAAGGGAGGGCCACAGTTGATTACCCCGCCCCCGGCGCCGCAGCAGTAGTTGTGCTCGCAGTTGGGGGTCATTTCAATAAAGGTCTTGCAGGTGGCGTTGACCACTTCCCTTGCCATGTGGTGAAGCCCCCGTCCCCGGACAATATTGCACGGATCGTGGAGGGTGACGGGTCGGTCAAATTTTTTCTTGATCTTGATTTTTTCATTGGAAAAAATTTCGTGGTAATATTCAATGGCATGGATGATGGGAATGGGGGGCATTTTCCAGCCCAGGGACCGGTTGCCCATGTCGTAGACCGATCGAAAGGCATGGCCGCATTCACCCATGACGATTCGTTTGGCCTTGAGGCGCAGGGCTGTCTCAAAATGGATCTTTTTAAGCCGTTCCATCATTTCATAGTCACCGGTGTACATGCACATGTCCGAGTTGTCCCAGCCCGGAGAGGACGGCATGGTCCAATTTTCTCCGGCGGCCTCCATGATCATGGCGGCCTGGTAGATGAGCTGGGCCCTGAACTTGGGCTCAGGGCCGATGACCGAGTAAAAGGTATCGCTGCCCTCAACGTCCAGGGGAATTCTCAGGTTGGGCACCTCGTCCCTGGCCTCTTCCTCCTGCCACATGAGGGTATCGATCCATTCGTCGTCCTTGACCCACATCTGGTTGGCCGTGACCGAATGGCTGTGGGCCGTGTCCTGGATATACAGGGGAACCACACCCAGCCTGTGGCAGATCCGCCGCATAACCGACATCACATAGGCAATGTCAATGCCAAAGGGGCAGTACATGGCGCAACGCTTGCACATGTTGCACTGGGTGTAGGCAACCACGGCTGCATTTTGTATGAACTCGGGCGAGACCCGCCCCTTTTTACGCATGATTTCCCACAGGGTCTGTTTGACCTTGCCGGCCGGAGAAAATTTGGGGTCCCGGTTCCTTGAGATAAAATAGTGGCAGCCTTCGCTGCAAAGTCCGCAGTGGACACAGGTGTCCACGTAGACCTTGAGTTTAGCGCCGGTTTCCCCGGTAATAACCTGGTTGATGACCCGTTCTATTTTTTCAGGTGAGAGCTTTTCCACTCCCGCCATGATACCTTTGTCGTCAATTTTGTTGTCTGTGACTGGTTTTGAATCACTCATGGAAAACCCTTATGTAAATAATGTTATTGACTGTTATTACAAGCTGCTGCTGGTGCCTCTACCAGTCCTTGGCCATTCTGACGCTGCCGAATTCTGAGCCGATATATCCCCGAATAAAGGGGAACAGGAACATGTGAAACAGCTTGGTAAAGGGAATGATGGCAATCACGAGTTCTCCAGAGACGATATGAACCAGGGTCATGGTTTGAAAGCCTGCCCATTGGTGAAAGACCCAGAAGCCTGTGAAAAAAGGTGCGGCAACCGCCACAAGGATGGCGATGTCCACCCAGGTGGTAAGGTATTTGACTTCGGGCAGGAACATCCGTCTTCCGGCAAAGAACAGGCAGGAGAGAACAACGATAATCGAAAAAATGTCAGCAACAGCGTTGGAAAGGGTTGGGAAATGAAAACCAAAGCTTTCCTGGATGAGAATGACGTGGGCAAACAGGAAAACAGGTGCGATAAACAGACAGAGGTGAAAGGCAAAGGTAACAACGGTCATGGCCGGATTCAGGCGCATGTTCCGGGTGGCAAAGGGGGTAAGCCAGTGGGCAATGGAGCGCAGGGCAAACTTAAGGTTCATGTACTCAAAAACAGCACCGTCCTTTTTCTTTGCAAGTCTGTATAGACTCGTGAATCTGAAAAGGCTGCCGCCCAGGAATACGGCAAAGGAGAGCCATGCCAGGGGGCCTGTAACTAGGGTGTAAATGTCATGCATATCAACGTCTCCTTAAGATTAACCCAGGTCAACAACTTCCCGGTAAAAAATATTTTTTTCAACACCCCGGATCAGCAGTCGTTGGCCGTCGGGGCTGAAAACAGGCATTTCAAGCCTTGAAAATCCCCGGTCAAGGGGTTTTCCATCGATGACAAGGGTATATTTTCCGCTGGTTTCAACCTTGGCCGCCACGTGGGTTGCGTCGGGGCTGAAAACGGGCTGCCAGGCCATGTCAAACCGGCCCTGCCAGGGTTTGCCGTCCACGGCAATGCCCCATCGGCCGTCGTGTTTGAAAACGCATCCGGCCCGCTGGCCGTCCAGGGAGAGGGCAAGGTCGGTGACCAGTTCGTTAAATTTTGCCTCCCATGCCCTGCCGTCCACGGCCACGGTCCAGAGGCCGTACTCGGGTGAAACAATGGCGGCCAGGCGATTGCCTTCACCGGCATAGGCCGGGTGCCAGAGCTGATAGAATGAGGTGTCCCACACCAGGCCGTCCTGGTGTGCCAGCGACCATCGGCCCGCCTGTTTTACCGGAGCCACAACCTCATCTGCGCCCGGGCGGAAGATCGGGGCCCAGACCGAGCTGTAATTTTTTTCCCACGCCCTGCCGTCAACCACAATGGTGTAGTCCTGGTAGGTGGTTCGGACCGATGCTGCCACATGATTGCCATCCTGGGAAAAGCAGGGTTCCCAGACGTTCATGAATGCGTGTTTCCATGGGGTGCCGTCAACCGCAACAGAGTAGCATCCTTTTCTGAACTTGAAGATTTCAGCCTCAAGCAGGGGTTCGGTTTCAACAACCGCGGCCGAGTGCAGACCGTCGGGGCTCAGGGCCATGGACGTGAGGCGTGGGAATTCCTTCGCCCAGGGGGTGTCATTGACGGCAACGGCGTATTGAAGCTCCTTTTGTACAGAGACAGCAACCTGTCCACCGCCCGGGGTGACGGCCAAGTCCCAGGCAAAGTCAAAGGTGTTCTCCCAGGGGGTGTCGTCGGTTGAAACCGTCCATTCTGCCGTGTCAGAAATCAGGGCAGAAATTCTTCCGTCCGGCCCGTATCTGAGATGCCACACCTTGTCATAGGCATTTTCCCACACAGTTACCCCATTGGCCGCGGTTTGGGTCGAAACGGTAAACTCCTCGTCATCGTTTCTGACAATGGTGGCAACACTCTCTCCGTCCGGACTTGCACAGGGCTCTTCCTGGTAGGAAAAACGCTCCTGCCACAGGGCAAGGTTTGCAACTTCGCGTTTCCCAATGTCCCAGTCCCAGTTTTCTTTATCCATAATTTTTCCAGTACCTGTTTAAGAAATTAAAGGTTGTGTTCTATTTAATTAACAGCAATAAAATTGTTAATTAACAGCAATATCTTGAAACCATATCCATTTCAATGTTTGAATGTCAATTATCATATGAAAATTTTATTGCAAGGCTATTTTTACGGTTTCCAGGGGCGGGGCAGGGGTCATGACCCGATATTGACTATGGAAAATCCGGCCCGGTTATGGTAATTACGGAACAATTCCCCCGTGAAAAATGGCGTTGTATTTGGGGGCACATTTTAAACATTCAGGGAGGTCTTTCATGGATACAGCAGTACTTGAGACACAGTTTGCAGATCTCAGCCTTGTCAGAAAGGGCAAGGTCAGGGATATTTATGATACGGGCGAGGCATTTTTGATGGTCACCACGGACAGGCTGTCCGCCTTTGACGTGGTGCTTCCCAACGGAATTCCGGGAAAGGGAGAGGTGCTGACAAAAATTTCCGAGTTCTGGTTCAAACAGATGGCGCCGCTTGTGGGCAACCATCTTATTTCAACGAATGTGGCCGACTTTCCAGCGGTCTGCCAGCCCTATGCAGCGGTGCTGACGGGCCGGACCATGCTCGTTAAAAAGGCAGACCCCCTGCCGGTGGAGTGCATTGTCCGGGGGTATATCTCGGGCTCTGGATGGAAATCCTACCAGAAGGGCGGCACCCTCTGCGGGATTACCCTTCCCGGTGGCCTGGTCGAATCCGACCGCCTGCCCGAGCCCCTTTATACCCCTTCAACCAAGGCCGAGGTCGGGGACCATGACATCAACATCGATTTTGCAGAAACCGTTGACCTCATCGGCCGGGAGCGGGCCGAAAAAATCAGGGACCTGAGCATCCAGATCTATCTGAAGGGGGCTGAAATGGCCCTTGAAAAGGGAATCATCATTGCCGACACCAAGTTTGAGTTTGGCCTTGTGGACGATGAAGTGATCCTCATTGACGAGGTGATGACCCCGGACTCATCCCGGTTCTGGCCCATGGATACCTATGCACCGGGCGGTCCCCAAAAGAGCTATGACAAGCAGTTTGTCAGGGATTGGCTGGTCTCGTCGGGCTGGAATATGAAGGCACCGGGACCTGAGCTTCCCCAGGAGGTGATTGCTGGAACCGCAGCCAAGTACCGGGAGGTGCTGGAACTGATCACCGGACAGAAATGATCAAGAGACCCTCCCGGGACGGCTGACCTGCCGGTCCGGGTGTGGCTGCCCTGACCGGCATTGACCCTGACCGTGGGCGGTGCTGGATCGGATTGGACCATGATTACCCAAGGCCGCCATGGCCAGGCCCGGGGGACTGCATATGCCCCGGGTCCTGTTTGAACCGCGGGCCTAACGCATTTTCTGTTTGAACCAGCGTTGGCCGCCATAAAGCGTCTCCATGCAGTCAGGACAGATCCCGTGGGAGAAAACGGCCTCTGTGTGGGTCTGGATATAGCTTTCGATCTGTTCCCAGTATCCCTCGTCACTTCTGATCTTTTTGCAGTTGGCGCAGATGGGTAAAAGCCCGCTCAACACCTTTACATTGTCGATCATGGCCTGGAGTTCCAGGATCAGGGCGTCTTTTTCCCGGGTTTCCGCCCTGAGCCGTTCATTTTTAACCACAAGGTCCTGCTGAAGTCGGCCCAGGCGAATCTGGGTCTTGACCCGGGCCAGGATCTCTTCTTCCTGAAAGGGCTTGGAAATATAATCCACGCACCCCATGGCAAAGGCTTTGATTTTGTTTTTGACATCATCCAGGGCTGAAATGAAAATTACAGGGATATCCCGGGTTTTTTTATTTTCTTTGAGGTGCTCGCACACCTGATAACCGTTCATGTCCGGCATCATGATATCCAGGAGGATGAGTTGCGGCGGTTTTGCATCAATGGCAGCAAGGGCGGTCCGGCCCCCGGTTGCCGGGCGGATTTCATACCCCTCTTTTTTCAGGGTGGTGGACAATACCCTCAGGTTGTGGGGATTGTCATCAACAATCATGATGTCGGTCTGGATATCTTCCATGGCTGTTTCTCAACTCCTGGTGTGGCGATGCTTTAAAAGGGCACCCATCTGGTTGTAGCCAAAAATCTCGGCAAGTTTTGCCAACCGGTCGGAAAATTGTTTATTATACCTGCCTATCTGCTCGATAATCAAGTTGATTTTATCCATTTCTGCCTTGACCACGGCCTGCTCAAGGTCGTCAAGGAGGAGGGGGGGGATTTTTTCAAACATTTCCGGGCCGGAGCGTTCCTGGGTCTGCCCTTGCTGAGCCAACCCGGCAGATGCAAGATCCGCCACGGGGGTGAAGTTATTTTCTGGTGTAAACCGTTGTCCGTCGGCAATTATGTTTGCGGGAACAGCAAAGGAAAAGGTGCTGCCGGTGCCCCTTGCGCTTTCAAGGTGGATTTCACCGCCCATGAGGCGGACATAGCTGCGGCAGATTGCCAGTCCAAGTCCGGTTCCTTCGTTGCTCCCCGGGTCCTTTGACAGTTGCACAAAGGGGGCAAAGATCATTGCCTGGTCATCCCTGTCCATTCCAGGACCGGTATCTTGGATTTTAAACACGATGGCCGGGGTATCGTTTTTTTCCACCAGCACCGTTACGCCTCCCCGGGCGGTGAACTTGATGGCATTGTTGATCAGGTTGATCAGAATCTGGAAGAGCTTTACATCATCCACCAGCACATTGACGGGAAGGTCCGGGTGACAGATCAGGTCAAATGAGAGGGATTTTTCTGCCGCTTTCATGCAAAACATGGCATGGATATCTGCAAGCAGGTCCCGGAGGTTTGTCTTTCGTTCGCTGACTTCGGTTTTACCGGCCTCAATTTTGGACATGGTCAGAACACTGTTGATGAGTGTCAGAAGATGATTTCCGCTGTTGCTGATGATGGAAAGGTGTTTGCGCTCGTCCGGATTCAGGGCCGGGCTCTGGGCGATATGATTTGAAAATCCAATGATGGCGTTCAGCGGGGTTCTGAACTCATGGCTCATGTTGGCAAGAAAGATGTTTTTGGCCTGGCTGGCCTTTTCAGCCTCCTCCTTGGCCAGGAAAAGCTCGTCCACCCTCTGCTCCAGCACCCTGTGCAATCGTTTCAGGTTGTCCGTGGTCTGGTTGACCGCCCTGGATATCTGGCTTAACTCATCCTTTCCTTTTCCGGAAACGTTGATTTTTTCCGAAAAATCGCCTTTGCCGATGACCTCCAGGGCGTGGTGAAGCCGTCTGAGGTAGTTTTGAAGTTGCCGAAGAAAAGACACCAGGACCAGGGAAACACAAACGGCAATGATTCCGCCCAGGATGGCAATCTGCAGAACAAGGCGAAAGTAGCGATCTTCTATCTCCTGGTTCACCAGGGCAGTCAAACGGGTGAGTTTTATTTCAAAGTCGGACCGTAAATATCTGAGCAATGCGTATACATTGTTTCTGTTCGTCAGGCTGACATAATTCTTTTTTTCCAGGTAGTGGAGGATCAAGCCGTCCTTTGAGTGGTCCAGCTCATTTACAAGGCGTTCAAGGCTCTTTTCAACGTTGTCTATCTTCTGATGTGTGTCAAGCCAGAAGGCGTACAGAGAGTCAAGGATGCTTTTTTCGTTTTGCGTTACAAGCATTTGATGTACGTTTTCAGAGCTGTTGAGCGTCTCAATAGCAAGCCGCAGATCCCCATGGGCACGGTGCCACTGGTTAAAGGTGGTATCAAGGTCATTGGTCGACAGCAGTTCTGCGCTTAACAGCTGAAATTCCTTTAATCTTTGAAGGGTCGTATCGCATATGGTGTCTGCCTGTTTCAGGATGTTGATTCGATAAATGACAAGGCAGGCCAGTCCCTCGATCGTTAAAAAACCCAGGATGACAAGGATGATCACAATAAAAAAACGGGTTTTAATTTTCATGGGGCAGGGTCTCTGGTGCTGCCATGGTTTTTTTCAAAATAGTCATGGGACATCCTGTCGATGTCAGACAGAATCCGGTCAGCAGCAGAGGGCTCGACTATAAACGCTCCAAATTTTTTAACGGCAAATTCACAAACGGGCGTGGGGGCAGCCTCCCAGTACCGGTTGAGTATCCGGTATTTTTCATCATAGATCCGAGACAGCAGTGTCTGTTTTGCCCGGGGCAGGTAGCCGGGGTCTGTCTGGCGGTTGGGGGAATAGGATTTCATCAGATTGGAAAAATAGGGGCCTCCCCTGGGGCCCATCCACCAGTCGGCAATTTTTCGTGCCTCTTGATTCCGGGGCGCATGGACCGCTGTGAAAATCGGGCCGGTTTCCATGGCAATATTTTTCCCGGCCCCGCTGTTGCGGGGCGGAAGGATGAACACGCCAATGGTGTCTTCTTTTACCCCCTGGGGAATGAGAACGGTTGAATAGTACCAGGAACCGCACAGAATCATGGCAAATTTTTCCTTGTTCCAAAGATGCCCGCCATTGGTGAACATATTGATGCCGGGGTCGGTAAAATAACCCTTTTTGATCATGTCACCCCACACGGCCATGGCCCTTTGGGCCCGGGGGTCGAGGTAGCTTGCCCCCCCCCTGCACAGGTCAACATAGAAATCGGGGTCTTCGCCAATGACCAGCTGCATGAACCAGACAAAGGCGTACCACTGGTCCTGCAGGGAAGAGAGCAGGGGAGGGATGCCATGGGCCTTGAGTGTTGTGCAGACGGCCATGAAGTCAGACCAGGACCGGGGCTCCTGAAGGTTCAACCGGGCAAAGATCTCTTTGTTGTACCATATGGCCCAGTATTCTATGGAGTAGGGAAACCCATAGACCCTGCCGTTAAAGGTGTAGGCGTCTCGAATTGCCCGGTCATAGCTGTTGCTGTACTTGTCCCACAGACTGGTCAGATCATCCACCAGACCGGCATCCACCAGTGCCTTTACCCTGGCGGTTGACCACCAGGTAAACAGTTCCGGGGCCTCCCGGGTGGGGAGGGTTGCCATCATCCTGCTGACAAACAGGTCCGTTGTCTGGGATGGCACCGGGACAAACCCTGCTCCAACTGCCTCGTCTGCGGCCTGCCCTTGTCGGGCAAAGTTTGTTTGAAACATTGGCATGATGCCCTTGTCGTGGGCAAGCACTATCTCGTTCCGGTGTTTTTCATGACCATTGTCTGTAAAATGGTCAACCGCAGCAGCCAGGGCCAGGACAACCACAACCGTCAGCATGGCCTGCAACCCGATTTTCATGGACAACTCCTCTTCAAGCAGCGACCTTGAGCACCTGAAAAGGTTTGGGAACCCTGACAGGACCGCCTGGAAAATTCTGATGGTTACCGGCCCGGGTCGAACCGGAACCGTCTGATGGTGCCATAGCACAGCGATTCCAAGCGGTCAATACGCAGATCGCCACAGCCGATATGATATTGCGCTCCCTCCAGGGATATGGTAAAGAAGTGCTAACCCTATGCAACCCATCCATCCGATAAAACCATGCCCTCTATGAATGCCCGGGGGTTAATCGTCCACCGCCGCCTTGTTATGGGGCTCCTGCTTGCTTTGACCCTGGTGATGATGGTACCCATGGCCCGGATAAAGATCGACGCCTCGGGGGTGTCGTTCAATGGGGTGGACAAGGGAGCGCCTTCGGCCGATGGCAGCGCCTACAGGGCGTTTGTAGACTCGTTTGGAATGGACGATTATATCCTGCTGGCCGTGGAAAACACCCTTGGGCTGGCAGATCCCGGGCTGGCAGCGAGAATCAACCGCATCCATGGACAACTTGCGGCAATGGACGGTGTCTTGAAGGTCATTGATCTTGAAACCATCCGGTCGTCCGATCTGTTCAGGTCTGTTTTGCCCTCCCGGATATCGGACGGACAGCAGTTTTCCCGGGCCATCAACATCGTTCCAGGGCTCAACCGCCTGATATCCCCCGATTTGAAAACCCTTTGCTTTGTTGTCAAGGTGGACAATGAAGTTCTGAACGGCTTTCGTCTGGAACGCAGCGTCAAGCAGATGAAACAGGTCATCCTGGCGGCGTTTCCTGAACAGTCTCGCTGCTATGGGGCCGGCATCCCGGTGCTCAGGGCGGCCTTTGAACGGTACAACCTGATCAACGCCCTGGTTTTCGGTGTCCTGGGCCTGGTATTTGGCGTTCTCATCGCCTTTTATATCTTCAAGACCCTGGGGGCGGCTCTGATGGTTCTGATGTCAAGCCTCTGTGCCATGGTATGGACCCTTGGCATCATGGGGGTTCTGGGCATTCCCCTCAACCTTGCCACAAGCCTGGGGTTCGGGTTTATCCTTGTGGTCTCGACAACCACCGTTTTTCATCTTGTTTCTGCCTGTTTGCAGTCAAAAAAGGCGCGCCGGGCGGATCTTGCAGTGATCCAGGCGCTGGAAACGACACTGGGACCATGCTTCATGTGTGCATTGACCACCTCGGCCGGTTTTTTGAGCCTGACGCTGAGCCCGGTTCAAATGGTCCGGCAGGCCGGGGTTATCATTTCCCTGGGTGTGATGGTGGCATTCTTTCTGACCGTTGTGATCGTCGCCTTCTGGGGACCCCGTTTTTTTGATCCCGCCACCAGAACCCACAGGAAAACCACCCATGACCTTCTGGACCGGGTGGTCTCCCGATATGCCGCTGCAGGTTTTAAACAACCTGTTCTGTCCCTTGCGGGGGGGCTGGTGTTTCTTGCTGCCATGCTGGGCGGCATTGGAAAAATAGAGACGGTCAAGCATTTAACCCATTCACTGATCCATGACACACCCGAATCCAGGGATCTTGATTTTATCTCCCAACGGATATCCACGGGGTATTCGTTTTCCATTGTCCTGGAACCCTTTGACGACCCGTTTAAATCAAGACAGCTGTGGTACGATCTGTTTGCCTTTGAGCGAAGGATCAAGACCTTTCCCGGCATTGAAGCCGTTGAATCGTTGACGGCCCCTGTTTTTTTTCTGGCCCTTAAATTATCCCCGGCTGGGGTAATGCCGGAAGTTGTCTTCCAGCAGGTGGCGGCCCGGGGACGGGACAACGAGCTGGTTCGGTCCTATTTTGATCCTGACGAAAAAAGAATCAGGCTGGTGGTTCATATTCAAAGCCGGTCATCGGACCAGATCGAGGCGATCCTTGCCCAGGTTGAGGCCCTGGCCGACAAACAATTTTCAGCCACGGCCCGGGTTCAACTCCAGGGGCAGCTGATTCACCTCAGATCCCAGACCACGCAGCTGATCTCTTCCCAGCTTGCCTCCCTGGTGCCGGCACTTGTCGTGATTACTCTGATGATGATGATCCAGCTTGGCTCTCCGGTGCTTGGCACGATGAGCCTGATTCCCAACCTCTTTCCCCTGGCCACCATATTTGGCGCCATGGGATGGCTGCATATCGCCCTTGACCCCCTGACCATTTTTGCCGCAGTGATTTCCTTTGGTCTGTCCGTGGATGACTCCATCCACTACCTTGACCGGGTAAAGACCGAGATCAAGGGTTCTGATTCCGGGACGAGGGTGGCGGTATGTCTTAAACGGGCCTATGACATGACGGCCCGTGCCCTTGTTTCCACCACCGCCGTTCTTTTTCTGTCTGCATCGGGGCTGCTGTTTTCTTCATTCACCCATGTCTTTTCCCTGGGGCTGCTGATCTGCCTTGCTTCCATCAGTGCATTGATGGCCGATCTTGTTTTCATGCCGGCCCTCATTATCCTGTTCAACCCCCTTGACCGTTACCAGAGGCGCCAGGTGCTCGGATGATCTGTTTTGATGATTTCTTTAACAGGAAAAACCGGTATTGTTTCAACAATTGCTGGACCATCCTATCACCGGTTCCCCGGGTATGGGACGGGCTGACCCGTCTGGACCAGTGGCCGGTCTGGTTCAACGGGTTGGAAAACATTCATCCCTGTGGACCGATTGCGTCCCTTCAAAGGGGGCAGGCCATTGAATTGATGATAAGGGGGCACCTTCCCTATTCTCTGAAGTTTGAAATCATTGTCAATGATTTCATTGCCTGCTCGTTTGTATCGTTTACGGTGACAGGTGACCTCAACGGGGAGGGGTTCTGCCAGCTGATGGCCTCTGTAAGCGGATCCACGGTTCATTTTACCTGGAACGTTTCACCGGCAAGACTGTGGATGAAGATGGGCGCCTCGTTTGCCAGACCGGTTTTCATAAAAAACCATGACCAGATAGTGGAACATGCGATCAGCGGATTTCAAAAATGGATGGCGGAAAAATCCATTGAAAAGGCATTGCCCGGGCAGTGCCTGGGCCGGTTTTAAGCAGATATTCAGAAAAGGAGAAAATACCATGAACCCGAAGGAAGACCCGGCAGAAAATGGGGTGCAGGCGGAACCTGACTGTCCGGCAAACCAAATCGCCCTTGTAACCGGTGCAAGCCGGGGCATTGGTCAAAGCATTGCCCTGAAACTTGCCGCAACCGGCAGGTACGTTTACATCAACCATGTCAAAAACCGGGAGGGAGCCTTAGAAACCCTTGCTGCCATGGAGGCTGCCGGGGGGCAGGGCGAGTTGACCTGCTTTGATGTTGCAGACCCGGCCCAGGCCGAGGAGGGGGTGGCAGCGATATTAAAGCGCCACGGCCACCTTGACATCCTTGTCAACAATGCCGGTATTACCAGCGACATGCTGATGGTGCGCATGAAGCCTGAAGCCTGGCAGCGTGTCCTGGATATCAACCTGACAGGGTTTTTCAATGTCACCCGCCCGGCCGTCAAAGCCATGATCCGGAAGCGGTTTGGCAGGATCGTCAACATCACGTCGGCCTCAGGTCAGATGGGCCAGGCAGGCCAGGTTAATTATACCGCCTCCAAGGCCGGACTCATCGGGGCTACAAAGGCCCTGGCAAAGGAGGTGGCTTCACGCAGCATCACCGTGAATGCCGTTTCTCCCGGATTTATAGAGACCGATATGACCCGGAAGCTGGCCCTTGACGAGGCAATCAAGGCCATTCCAATGAAACGGATCGGGCGTCCCGGGGAGGTGGCGGCTGCCGTGGTCTTTTTTTGTTCGAGTGAGGCATCCTATATCACCGGGCAGGTGCTTGGGGTAAACGGGGGAATCATCTGAAGGAGACTGCCGGACCTGGCGAACAGTTCCGGCAGCCCCCCGTGGGTTGGGTTATCTACTCTTCACGCTCTGCAAGGATTTTTTCCACCACCTTGGCCGAAAGGTCACCCGGCACCTCGTCATAGTGGTCAAATTCCATCTGGAACGATCCCCTTCCGCCGGTCATCGAACGCAGGTCCGGTGCATACCTTAAAATTTCCGCCATGGGAACGTTGGCATTGATCACCTGTTTTTCCCCCTCGGTATCCATGCCGAGCACCCGGCCGCGCCTTGAGTTGAGATCGCCCATGATATCTCCGGTATACTCTTCGGGTACCATGATGGCGATCTTCATGATGGGTTCGAGCAGGGTGGGTTTTGCCCCTTCGGCCGCCTTTTTAAAGGCCACGGATCCCGCCACCTTAAAGGCCATTTCCGATGAATCCACGGAATGGTAGGAGCCGTCATCCACGGTGACCCTGAAATCCACACAGGGAAAGCCGGCAAGGATGCCCTTTTGGGAAGCTTCAACAACGCCTTTTTCAACGGCCGGGATATAGGTCTTGGGAATGGAACCGCCAACGATCTTGTCCACAAACTCAAATCCCGATCCCTTGGGAAGGGGTTCAAGAACGATCCAGCAGTCACCGAACTGGCCGTGGCCTCCGGACTGCTTTTTGTGGCGTCCCTGGACCCTGATTTTTTTCTTGAAGGTTTCCCGGTAGGGCACCTTGGGGGTTGAAATGGTCATTTCAACGTTGAATTTGCGTTTGATTTTTTCAATGGTGGTTTCAATGTGGACCAGGCCGCGGCCCGAGAGAATGGTCTGGTTGGTTTCGGGTTCTCGCTTGAGCTGAAGGGCCGTGTCTTCTTCCATGATTTTTCTCAAGGCACCGTGGATCTTGTCCTCGTCCCCCTTTTCCTTTGACGAGACGGCAAAGGAAATGACTGGAGGCATGGGGGCGGGGGGGGTGAATTTGAGCTGCTGATCAATGGTCAGTGTGTCGCCGGTCTTGGTCTCCTTGAGCTTGGCAACGGCCACGATGGCGCCGGGCAAAGCCTCCTGGATGGGTTTTTGCTCCTTGCCCAGAACTTCCAGGAGCTGGGTGTACCGCTCCTTGGTGTCCTGGTTGACATTGAGAAAATTGCCCTCTTTGCCAAGGGTACCGGAGATGACCCGGATCAACGACAGCCGTCCGGCATAGGGGTCGACAATGGTGTTAAAGACAAACCCGCAGAACGGGGCATCTGGATCAGGAGCGATCTCAACGGCATTGTCGTTTTCATCAAGGGCCACCCATGGGGCCCGGTCCAGGGGCGAAGGCATGTAGTCGTTGATAAAGTCAAGCAGAAGGTCGATGCCCACAAGGCGGGTTGCGGCCCCACCGATGACAGGGGCGAACTCGGCGGCATGGAACCCCTTTGTAAAGGCAGCTTTAAGGTCTTCCAGGGGAATGGTTTCACCCTCAAGGTAACGTTCAAGCAGCTCGTCATCCAGTTCTGCCACGTTTTCGATGAAGGTCTCTTTGGCAAGGGCCACCGTTTCGGCCATATCCGACGGAACGTCAACAATTTCAACCTTGCCGGCATCGTCGTAAACATAGGCCCGGTTGGCGATGATATCCACCAGTCCCTTGAAGGTTTCGGCAGTGCCAATGGGCAGATGGGTAATGACGGTCTTGAGCTTCAATGCTGAGGCTGAGGCTGCAACGGTTGCCTCAAAGTCGGACCGGTCCCGGTCAAGCTTGTTGATGAAAAGAACACAGGGAAGGTTGTCGGCCACCACGCAGGCGGCCGCCTCTTCGGTCATGGCAGAAGGCCCGTCAACACCGTCCACCACCAGGATGACGCTGTCGGCTGCTGGCATGCAGGTCTTGGCAGATGAGAAAAAGTTCTGATCACCCGGGGTGTCCATGAGCGTAATGGAATGTTTTTTCCAGGAGAATTTGTGAAAGGCCGAGCTCACGCTTTGCTGTTTTTTCACTTCTTCAGGCTGAAAATCCATGGCAGTGTTACCCTCTTCCACCCGTCCAAGACGGGATAGAACGCCTGCCTTAAAGAGCATTGCTTCAGCCAAAGAAGTTTTACCCGCACCTCCATGACCAGCCAGGGCTACATTTCTCATTTTTTTGATTTGTTCAGTCATTAGAGCTCCTTTTCCAGTTGTTAATGAATAACATTATATCTTGTTACATATATCATCTAAATACCGCAAGGATATTATAAACTCCTGGTTTCCCTTGGGGCCTGGAACAGGGGAGGGGATGACCTCTCCGGTTTCATATCCCCGGGTGGTAAAAAAGTCCCTTATTTCTTGTACGATTTCCTGGCGGACCGCTGGATCCCTGACAACGCCGCCCTTGCCGATCCTTGACCGGCCGGCCTCAAACTGGGGTTTGATCAGAGCCAGCACCCGGGTTCCCCTGTGCATGAATTTTTCAGCCGCAGGGATCACGATCTTTAACGATATAAACGAGGTGTCCACGGTGACCAGATCAACGGTTCGGCCGATGCGCTGAAAATCCATGTACCGAATGTTGGTTCGTTCAATGACGTCAACCCGTTTGTCCTGCCGGAGGGACCAGGCCAGCTGACCATACCCCACATCCACAGCATGGACAAAGGCCGCGCCGCTCTTGAGCAGGCAGTCGGTAAAACCGCCGGTGGAGGCCCCGATGTCAAGGCAGACAAAACCGTCGACACGCAGTCCCAGGTGCTGGATGGCATGGTCAAGTTTAAGCCCCCCACGGCTGACAAAGGGGATATCCTCGCCCCGCAGAACAATGGCGGCATCCGTTGCAACCGAAGCGCCGGCCTTGTCAACCACAAGGCCCTCGACCCGTACCCGTCCGGCCATGATGACAGCCCGTGCCCGTTCCCGTGACTGCACAAGGTGACGTTCCACCAGCAGCAGATCCAGGCGTTTTTTGCGGGGGAGGGGCGTTTCAGCGGTCAAGCGATCTCCCTTGCCGCCCGGACAATGGCGGCGGCATCCACCTGGTATTCATTCCTCAGTGTTTCCTGGGGGCCGTGCTCGACAAAGGTGTCCCGGACGCCGACCCGTCTGACCCTGCAGTTGAGCATATCGTTGTCCGCCAGAAGTTCCAGGACGGCACTGCCGAATCCACCGTCCAGGACCTGTTCCTCGGCCGTTACCAGTGCCCCTGTCCTTTGGACCGCTTCAAGGATCAGGGTCTTGTCCAGGGGTTTGACAAAACGTGCATTGACAACCGTACACGATATGCCAAGGGCTTCCAGCTCAAGGGCCGCCTTGACAGCCTCTCCGACCATGCGGCCAACGGCAAGGATGGTCAGGTCATGTCCAGTCTTGACCACCTCTGCCCTGCCAATGGCCACGGGCTTTAAATCCGGGTCCATGGTCACCCCTTCACCCTTGCCCCGGGGGTACCGGAGGGCGATGGGACCGTTGTGGTCAATGGCGGTTCGGATCATCCGGGCCAGCTCGTTTTCATCCTTGGGCGCCATGATGGTCATGTTGGGCATGTTGCGAAGGTAGCTGAAGTCGAACAGGCCGTGGTGGGTCGGACCGTCTTCGCCCACGATGCCTCCCCGGTCAAGGGCAAGAACAACGGGCAGGGACTCCACGCACACATCGTGGAGAATCTGATCATAGGCCCGCTGCATAAAGGTCGAGTAGATGGCCACCACGGGTTTTAACCCCTGGGTGGCAAGGCCCGCCGCAAAGGTGACGGCATGCTGCTCGGCAATGCCCACGTCAAAGAACCGGTCCGGATAGAGGTCGGCAAACCGGTTGAGCCCTGTGCCTTCGGGCATGGCGGCGGTTACGGCAACAATTCTGTCGTCGTTTTTTGCAAGATCAACCAGGGTACAGCCAAAGATGTCCGTATAGGAGGGGAGGGTGTTCCCGGTTTTGACGCATCCGCCGGTGTCGATGTTGAACGAACCAACCCCGTGGAAATAGACCGGGTTTTTCTCTGCCGGCGGGTATCCCTTTCCTTTTTTTGTGGTCACATGGAGGAGCACGGGTTCGTCGTGTTTTTTTATGTTTTCCAGGATGTCGATGAGGTGGGTGAGGTTATGGCCGTTGATGGGGCCGAAATAGTCAAAGTTGAACGCCTCGAACAGCATGCCCGGTGTGACAAAGGTTTTGAACGAATCTTCAGACCGCTTTGCGATACTGTACATTTCATCCCCGATTCCGGGCACGGATTTTAAAAAGGTGCCAAACTCCTTTTTCAGATTCTGGAGATATTTTGAGGAAAAGGTGCGGCTCAGGAACGATGACAGGGCACCCACATTGGGGGCAATGGACATGTCGTTGTCGTTGAGGATGACCAGCAGGTCCCGCTTGGAGTCTCCGGCCTGGTTGAGACCTTCAAAGGCTAATCCAGCGGTGAGGGATCCGTCTCCGATGACTGAAATGACCTTGCCGCCCTTGCCCTTGAGGTGACGGCCCATGGCAATGCCGAGGCCTGCCGATATGGAGGTACTGGAATGGCCCACGGTAAACCCGTCACACGGGCTTTCACTCATTTTGGTAAATCCGGTGATCCCTTTGAACTTTCTCAGGGTGTCAAACCGCTGTTCGCGACCGGTCAACAGCTTGTGGGCGTAAGCCTGGTGGCCCACATCCCAGACAAGGGTGTCAAAGGGAATATCAAACACGTAATGGATGGCAAGGGTCAGCTCAACAGCACCAAGGCTTGATGCCAGGTGGCCGCCGTTTTTGGACACCACAGAGATGATCCGTTCCCGGATCTCCTGGGCCAGGGCCGGCAGTTGTTTTTTTGACAGCTGTTTTAAATCCTGTGCGTTTGTAATGGTTTCAAGCAAGCTCAAATTCTGGTTTCTCCTTGTCCTCAACGGTTGCGTTGAAGGATGTAGGCTGCAACGGCCTTGAGGGGCAGGGCCTTTTGTTCGTCAAACAGGTCAAGGGCCTCGTTCGCCTCTTTGATGATCTTTTCCGCATATTGGCGGGAAGCGTCAAGTCCCATGAGCGAGGGAAAGGTCCTCTTGCGGTTGTCCACATCCGATCCCGACGGCTTTCCCATGATCCTGGGGTCTCCCTCCACATCCAGGATGTCGTCGACAATCTGAAAGGCAAGCCCGATCTTTTCCGCATAAACGGCAAGGCTTTCGGTCTTTGCCGTGCCGGCCCCGGCTGAAACGGCACCGGCAACAACACTGGCCCGGATCATCCGGCCGGTCTTCAAGGTATGGATTTTTTCCAGGAAATCAAGGCTGGAATCGGTTGTATCCGTGTGGGACGAGGCCATGTCGAGCATCTGGCCTTCGACCATCCCATTGACCCCGGCGGCATCTGAAAGAATGGCCACAAGTTCAAGGCAGACGCCAGGGTCCGGAAATCCGTTGAACAGCGCTGCGGGCCGTGACAGGATCTGAAAGGCGTGGGTTAAAAGTCCGTCCCCGGCAAGGATGGCCGTTGATTCGCCAAAGGCCCGGTGGCAGGTGGGAATGCCCCGCCTCAGGTCGTCGTTGTCCATGGCCGGCAGGTCGTCGTGGATCAGGGAATAGGTGTGGATCATTTCAAGGGCGCAGGCCGCAGGCATGGCCAGATCCAAAGGTGCTGAACACGCTTCACATGCGGCAAGACAGAGGATGGGCCGGAGTCGTTTGCCACCGGCCATGAGGGAATGTGCCATGGCGCGGGTGAGCTCCCGATGGGGATCCAGGGGGGCAAGCACCGCCCCAAGATGCTGGTTGACAAGGGTCTGCCTGGCCTTCAGGTAGGCTTTAAAGTCAAAATCAGTCATTGGTGAACGGCTCTTGGGTGATGCTGCCCCTGTCATCCTTCATGAGCAGGGTGATCTTGGCTTCAGTCTCGTCCAGTTTTTTCAGGCAGAAATCAGAGGCTTTCATTCCCTGCTCAAAAAGTGACACCGCCTTTTCAAGGGAGAGATTGCCCGATTCAAGTTCCTTTACAATCTGTTCCAGCTCGGCCATGGCCGATTCAAACGTTTTTTTCTTTGCCATTGATTTCCTTCACCTGGCAGTAGAGCCTTCCCCGTGCAAGGATGACCTCCACGCTCCTGTCTATTTCAATTCCTGTTGAATCCATGAGAATGGTTTTTTCCGGAAGGGTTCGTGTAATGCTGTACCCCCGGTCAAGCACCCCCATGGGGCTTAAGGCCTCAAGCCTTGCCGTTAATTCGTTGATCTGTCCCCGGTAGCGTTCAAGGGTCGCGGTCATGGCCGTAACAACAAGGGTGCTATGGGCGTTGACAGCTTCCCGTTCTTTTGTGACCATCCGTTGGGGTGAGTTGGCCAAAAGGGCGTGGGTGAACCAGTCAAGGCGCTCACGGCCAGCAGCTGTTTTTTTCTGCACCAGGCCCGCCATCCTGGATTCAAGGTCTTCAAGCTTGAACCGCAGATCATCCACGGACCGCTTGGGATCCCTCAACCTTGCGGTCAGTTCAAGCAGGCGTTCCCGGACTCCGGACTGTCTCTGGCCCATGGCCCGCACAAGAAACGCCTTGAGTTCAGTGAGCCGGGAGAAGAGGGCGCTTTTTTCCGGAAGGGCAAGCTCTGCCGCAGCTGACGGGGTGGGTGCCCTGACATCGGCAACAAAATCGGCAATGGTGAAATCGGTCTCATGGCCCACGGCTGAAATGACGGGAATGGCGGAGTTGAAGAGGGCCCGTGCCACGGTTTCCGAGTTAAAGGCAGCCAGATCCTCAAGGGAACCGCCGCCCCTTGCCACAATGATGAGATCACTGTCCGCCCGCTGGTTGACCAGGGCGATTGCAGCGGCAATTTCAAGGTCTGCACCGTCACCCTGGACCCTGACCGGGACGATTTCAAGGGGGATGTTGGAGAAACGGCGCCTTGACACGTTGATGATATCCTGGATAACCGCACCCGTTGGAGAGGTGATAATGGTGATTTTACCGGGCAGAAAGGGCAGCCTCTGTTTTCGATCCGCTTCAAACAGGCCTTCCAGGGCAAGTTTGTGTTTGAGTTGTTCAAAGGCGGCCTGGAGGGCGCCGGCGCCGGAAGGTTCCATGTGCTCGAAAATCAGCTGATAGGACCCCCTGGGTTCGTAGAGGCTGAGTCTGCCCATGCCGATGATTTTCATGCCGTTTTCAGGGTTGAATCTGAGGCGCCGCAGCTGGTTTCGAAACATCACACCCGATATGACGGCATTGGGATCCTTCAGGGAAAAATAGGCATGACCTGAAGCCGGCAGGGACAGATTGGAAATCTCGCCCGTGATCCACACAAGGGTAAAGTGTTCCTCAACCAGGGTTTTTATTTCCCTTGTGAGTTTTGAAACGGTGAATATCTGTCTAAAATCCTTTGCCTGCGCCATTATTTCCACTTTCTTTCCTGATGGGTCAACAAAGCATTATTTATAGAACAGGCGCCACAGAATAACAATAACAAATGGCGGCAGGGGGAATAAATCAAACATTGTCCATGGATCCGTTTATTCGATAATATATATTATGTAAACTTTCAATGGGGTCAGGCTTGGCTTATTGGCGTTATTGCGGGTTCACCTCCCCGAGGTCCCCCTCCTGGGAGCCTGGCTTACTGGCGTGTTGGAATGTGTTGTTTTTCAGACTTCCCACATTGCATGGGGCAAGGTTGTTATCATGCAGGCTTTCTGGTCAGGATAAAATCTTCGGTATATAACTGGAATTCGCTGGGGATTATCCGGACCGTGCCGGAAAAACTTGAAATGTCATTTACCTGTGTTATATTCGGTTCACTGGAACAATGAAAGTCAGTAACAACCGTAATCATCAGGAGATTTTAATTCATGAATACCCAGTCTTCATTCAGCAATGCAACCGCAATCGTGCGGGTAAACTCGTTCATCAGAAGCGTCTACAACTGGATGGCCATCGGACTTGCCCTGACAGGCTTTACCGCCTTTTATGTGTCAGGAAACGAAACGCTCATGCGGACGATCTTTGGCAACCCGGTGCTGCTTTTCGGTTTGATCTTTGGTGAACTTGGTCTTGTTTTTTATCTGAGCGCCCGGGTTCAGAAGATCCAGGCATCCACGGCAACTGCTTTGTTTGTGGTTTACTCGGTGCTCAACGGCGTCACCCTGTCGTCGATCTTCATGGTCTACACCAGCAGCTCGATTGTCTCGACCTTTTTTATCTGTGCGCTCACGTTCTCAGCCTGCAGTGTCTACGGCATGGTCACCAAACGTGATCTGACCTCCATGGGCGGATTCATGATGATGGGACTCATCGGCATCATCATTGCTACTCTTGTGAACATGTTCTTCAGAAGCCCTGTCATGTCCATGATGATTTCCTACATCGGGGTCATTGTCTTTGTCGGACTCACGGCCTATGACACCCAGAAACTCAAGAATATGGCCCTGACCCAGCCGGCCGACCTGTCGGGCTCCGTGGTCAGAAAAGGCGCCATCATGGGGGCACTCACCCTTTACCTAGACTTTATCAACCTCTTTCTCATGCTGCTGCGCATCTTTGGCGGTTCCAGGGACTAAAGGAAATTCTGAACCCCGTTTTGACCATGAAGAGAATGATAAAAGCGTTCAATGAATATATGAAAAAGGCGAAGCAGGAATCGGCCAAGCATTATTCGGTTCCTGCTGCTCAACCCGGCGACGAGCTTGTTTCCCAGGGTTGGATCGGGGTTGATCTTGACGGTACTCTGGCAAATTTTGACGGGCATATGACCCTGGCAAAAATCGGTGAGCCGGTTCCTAAAATGGCAGAACTTGTGCACTCCATAGTAAGGAGCGGCGTCAGGGTGAAAATATTTACTGCCCGGGCCGGTGATTCCGAACAGGTTCAGCTTGTTAAGATCTGGCTTCGGAAACACGGTTTCCCCGATTTCGAGGTGACCAATGTCAAGGATTATGACATGATTCGGCTCTACGATGACCGTGCCGTTCAGGTGATTGCAAATACAGGAGAGATAGTCAAGGATACCAGGTCCCTGACGGATTAAAAAAATACCGGTGTCTGCCCTGCCCGGCATCTTAAACCGGTTCAGGTTAAAATTTTCCCCAGGGCCGGACAAGGGCCTTGACCGATCCTTGTTCAACAAATCGTTTACAAAAAAGCTGTGCTTCGTTTTCATCGTTAAAAAGCGCAAAGCGAACCAGGTACCAGGTTCTTTGATTGTGGTCTGCAATGGTTAGAGTATGGGCGTCGACGACCCCCTTTGCTGAAAGCAGATGCCGCATCTTAACGGCATTATTTTGATCCAGGAATGCACCGGCCTGGATTTCAAAGCCGGGCAGCATCTCCTGCAGCTGCAAGGCCCCGGAAAAACCAGGTTTGAGTTCAAGGCAGCGTTGAATATCGACCATGGCAAGCATCTGCTGGTCTAACTGCATTCTTGAAAGCGCCCGGTTAAAATACGAAATATAGCTCCCAGGGGTTCGTTCTATTTCGGAACTGTAATTTATGACGGCCTTTTCATAGGCCTGCTTATAGTACCAGGCAGCCCCCAGGTTGCTGTAGATGCCGGGCAGGTCAGGATTTATTTGCAGGGCCCGTTCAAAATCCTGGATGGATAGATCCACCTTGCCCAGTTTCAACAGGGCGACCCCTCTGTTCTTGAATCCTTTTGCATTGCCCGGCTCAGCCATGATCAATTCCGTAAACAGATCCACCGCCTTCTGGGGATCACCTGTCTTCAGCGCGTCAACCCCCTGGTTGAAAAGTTCCATGGGCGACTCTGCCCGGGAATATGGCGCTGTTCCGATGTTTAAGAGAATTAAAAGGACCGCAGCCAGCAACAGGTTAATATCTCTTTTGTCCATGGGGCATTTATGATATGAAATTAACTTCGTTGTCAATTTATTTTACGACCATGGGGGTTGGATGAAATACATCTATTATACCGCTGGCATCCTTGTTCTTCTGACTGCATTTCTGGCATTCCCCTTCCACCATTTCAGGGTTGAAACGTCAAAACCGGCCATTGTGATCAACGACAGGGTGATATCCGAGAAAGAACTTGAGGGTCTTTTACGCGCATCAACCAGCAGCAACCACAGTGCGGGCGCGGTTGATGCGGTGATCACAAATGAACTCCTGATCCAGGAGGCCCTTGCCCAGGGCATCAACAAAGAGGAAAGCTTCAGGGCATCTGTGGAGAATTTCTACGAGCAGTCTTTGATTAAGATTCTCATCGACCGAACCTTTAAATCCCTGACGCCGGAATTAAGCGAAAAAATGGTTGAACGCTATGCCGGGCTTGCCGGCCGTAATCTGGTTTGTACGAGAAGCATCTATGACACCCGGCAGGATGTTGAAACGGGAAACGCTGCCTTGGTTGAAACCATTACAGCCAATTTTGACGACCTGTCCGATGAACTCAAATTTACCCTTGTCAAGGTTGAGCCGGGCGAACACTCTGACCCGGTTAAACAAGACAACCAATTTGTCTGCTACAGGGTTGAGTCGGCAACGGACCCGGGCAGTGCCGATGCCGGGGACACGATCAGCAGGGATGCGATCCGGGAATTTCTGATTCACCAGGAAAAAGGTGCCATGTTTGCCCGCTGGATGGAGGGGCTGACAAAAAAAGCCCATATCCAGATCCTGACAGACCGGTCCGCTATTGGGGAGGAAGGTTAAATATGGGATTCAAGCGTAGAAACTATTTTATCAACAAAGAGCTCCAGGGAAAATATATCTTTAAATATTTTCTGCTGGTTGCCCTGGGAAGCGCCCTATTCTCTCTGGTTTTCAGTTTTTTGTCGTCAAATTCGCTGTCCATTGTTTATGACAACTATCACCTGAAACTGGGCACCACACCCGGGATTCTTTTAAACCGGATCCTCAGCACCCAATGGTTTTTTGTTGTTATCGGGGGGTGTATCACCATTGTTGTCACCCTGCTCTTAACCCATCGAATTGCCGGACCCTTTTACCGGTTTGAAAAAACCCTGGATGCCATGGGGCAAAAGGATCTGTCCATCAATATTGTCCTTCGTGAAAAAGACGAGGGAAAAGCCCTTGCCGAAAAGATAAACAGTTTCAACCAGATGGTTTCAAAGGAGTTGAATGAAATACGTGTCAGTTCTGAATCCATCGCGCGGATCTGCAGGCAAAAAGATGATACCTCCCTGCCCGGCTCACTCCTGTCCGAGATCGAAAAGATCAATCAACGCACAATGGAACGATTGAATGAATTCAGCGTGTTCAAGGGGTGACTGCCCATGGGCCGCATATCCATAACATTCCTTGCAAAAAACCTTGTGCTGGTTTTTATTGCTGCTGGAACCGTGTACGCCCAGGATGGTTCCACCGCAACCCCTGTGGAGATTTTTCAATCACCACGGGCAATAAGTCCCGGGGCTTCCTCGATCATCACTCCGGCAGTGACTGCTGAGCCACCCCCGGCAATCCCTCCAGCCATGGACCCGGATCTCCGAACGATCCAGACAAGATATGTGACCATCACCTATTGGGATGTAAAGGCCCTTCGAAAATTCAACAACAAGCTCTACATGGGAAACCTGAAATACCTGTTAAAGGGCAAGAAAAGCGACACCATTGATGATGAGGTAAAAAATAAAATCGACCTGATTGTTGAAAAGGTTGAAACGGTCCTGGACATGTATCCGCCAACCCTCAGGTTCAACATTGTCATCCATGGGTCAACCCGGGGGGTTCAGGCATCCTACCAGCGGCTTTACAATCGAACCGTCAACTACATTGCCTTTTATTCGCCGGGCGAAAACACGGTCTTTTATTCGGCGGACCATGCAAAACTAAGGGTGGTCAGCCATGAAATCGGCCATGTGATTGCCGAAAATTATTTTGCCATTTCCCCTCCCCCGAAGATCCACGAGGTGCTTGCCCAATACGCTGAAGCCCACATCAACGATTGAGTTGAAGCCGGCCTGGCAGTACATCCAAGGGCAATATGTCGCCAATACGCTGAAGCCCACATCAACGATTGGGCTGAAGCCGGGTCTTCCTCATCACGGGGCGGCCCATCAGCGATTGAGCCGCTGTTTTGCTCTTTTGTTGTCCGGGTCCAGGAAAAGTGCCTGCTCATACTCCTGTTCCGCCCGGTAGGAGACCCCCATTTTTTGATAAATATCACCCAGGGTGATTCTGATGCCTGCATCCAGGGGCAGCACCCGTGCGGCCCGCTGCATCACCTTCAGGGCGGTTTCTGTTTTTCCCCGCTGCTGGAAAAACCGGTAAACCCGGTAAAAGCCCCGGCTTTTGATCTCCTTTTGTTCTTCAATGTAATCAAGGGCCTTGAGGTATTTTTGTTCACCCAGCTCCCTTTTGCCCCTGCTGTACAGAAAATTGGCCCAGGCAATATAGGGGCCTGGAATTTCCGGAACCGCCTTTTCCATGTCCGTGTCGTTCAGTTCCCAAATGGCCATAATGGTCAGGGCCCTGTCAATCATTTCGGGTTTCAGCTCAAGTGCCCTTCGAATATACCCTGTTGCCTGGGTCACCCTGTTTGCCGACAACAGCCAGGCGCCGTACTCAAGGGCATAGTCCGGATCACTGATGTCATGGTCAACGCTTGCCCTGAGAAGCTTTTCCGTGGTGTCACTATGGCCCTTTGTGTGCTGAAGGTACAAACCCAGCCTTTGAAGATAGATGCTGTTTGCAGGACTCAGCACAATGGCGCGTTTAAAGTTTTCAAGGGCAGCCGGGGCATTGTCCAGATAAAGGGCTGAATTGGCAAGGGCAAAGACGTAATCGGCATTTAACGGGTCAAACTTTGTTGAAATACCGGCGATTTTGTTGATTTTTTCAAGGGAATCAACCGGGGTTTCACTGCCCATGGTCATTTTTTTGATGTGGGAAAAATAATAATACCCGGTCAACAGGGAAAGATTATAAACCGCACCCCCGGCCATGATAAGAACAGCAAGTACAACCCCGGTCCGTTTCCCCAAATCGGACCGGACGGGCAGAAGCCGGGTTGAGGGTGACGGGGATCTCATCTGTGTGTTGGCGGCGGATACGGCAATCCCTGCCATGAAAAAAAACCAGAGGCCATTGGCTCCGATTTGAATATTAAAATCTGTAAACCCATGGAAAAGAATGGCCAACAGCCCGGTAATACTGCCCATGTAGAGATAAACGCAATAGGCATCCTTTCTCTTGAGAAAGGATGCATAGGTTTTTGTGAACAGGGTGATAATAAAGAGTGCGGCAAGGGTGAATCCCACCAGGCCGCCCTGGACCAGGGTCTCGATATAGTCATTGTGGGCATGGTCAACGGTCAGATCTCCGTTTACGGTCTGGTAGGATGGATAGATGTCAACATAGGTGCCGAATCCCGATCCTGTCAGGGTAAAATCCCTGATGGCATTGAGACTGTCCTTCCAGAAATCCAGCCTGGATTCGTAGATGACGCCCTGGGCATTTTTCAGTTTTGCAAACCGTTCAAAGATATGGTCCCATCCAAACCAGCCAATGGAAAGGGTCTGCCACCACAATGACAACAATGACCAGAAAGGTGTTGCCCCGGCTGATTTTCCGTTTAAACAGGAGAAGGGTGAAAAAGACAAGGGAGAGGCTGAGGCTGATCATTCCCCCCCGGGAAAGGCTCACAAACACGGAGGTGACAATCAGCAGGGCGGCCATACCGATGAGCAGGTGAATGTTGGCCTTTTCCTGGGTTAAAATCTGAATAAATCCCTTGAGCAAAGAGGTGTTGCCTATTCTTGGCCGGTAAAAAAAGAAAAGGGCGAGCACAACGGGAAAGATCATCTCCATGAGACCGGCATAGTGGTTGTGGCAGATGTAGGGACCGACAATCATGGAATTTCTGGGAAAATGCCAGAACCACAGGGCCATATCCCGGGTCAGGTAGAATTGCAGAATCGACGAAAACGATAAAAGCGCACCAAAGAGGGTGACGATGACAATGGTCTTTTTGAGCATCTCCCTGTCTTTGAGGAGCTGGACCGTGAGAACATAAAAGGTGCCATAGGCAAAATACCGTAAAAATTCGCCAAGGGTGGCCCGGGGATGGATGGAGAGGGTCATGAAAGTGCCAGGGGCTGAAAAGGCTTCTGCGTTGGAATGGATTGCAAAGGCAGAAGGCGAAAGAAGCTTTACCACCTGGGGAGGGAGGGGAAGAATCTGAAAAAGGATAAACAGCAGAAAAAGAGACAGGGGCAGGATACCCGGTGGCAGAAAGAGCGCCCTCCCCTTTTGAGTCGTTTTCAGAAGGTAACTCCCCAGGGCTGAAAAACAGAGGATCTCCATAATGGCCAGGGACCAGGGATGAACTGTGCCAAAGACAAGGGGCGCGACGATAATGAGGAAATAAAAAATGATGTTCATATCGGGGTCAGGTTTTCTTTTGGGATGGGGGCCTCACCATGTTACGCGTCGGTTGATGCGTAGTAATAATCTCCATACCCATAGTAGTATCCGCTTTTTCTGGCATCAAACCGGTTGATCACCATACCCGTAACCGGAACTGCATTTTCGGTAAGAAGCTTCAACCCCTTGGTCAACATCTCATAGGTGGTGGACCCGGCATGGGTGACAATAATAACACCCTCCACAGATCTGCCCAGAATCAGGGAATCGGTCACGCTGATAAGGGGGGGAGAGTCGATGATGATCATGTCATAGCTTTTTGAGAGTTTTTGGATCAACTCCTGGGCACGTTCCGAACTTAAGAGTTCAGAAGGGTTCGGCGGCACCGGGCCGGAGGTGATGACATCAAGGTTCTCCACTAACCCCTTGCAGATGAGTTCCGTTGAATCAACACCGGCCAGAAACGAACTCAATCCCGAGGTGTTTTCAAGGGCCAGATTCTTGTACTGGACCGGCCGTCTCATGTCGGCGTCAATGAGCAGGGTCTTTTTCCCGGCTTCGGCAATGGTTGCGGCAAGGGCGGCGCTGATGGAAGACTTGCCCTCACCGGGGGACATGCTGGTCACCAGAAGGGTTTTGGGCGGGGTGTCGGCAGACGAGAGAAATACGGCGGTTCTCAGGGATTTAAAGCTTTCTGAAAATTGGGACTGGGTTTTTTTAAATATAGTTTGTACAAGGGTTTCATTCTTGCCCTTGAATATCCCAATGGTGCCGATCACGGGGACGTCAAACCGCTCTTCGATATCTTCGGGGCTTTTCACCGTGTTGTCCAGGTATTCAAAGAAAAAGGCAAGGCCAACCCCTCCGAACAGCCCCAGAACAACGGCAAGGAGAAGATTTCGTTTTTTCTTTGGCGTTGCCGGTGTTTTCGGCAGGACGGCCCGGTCGATCACCCACACATTCACCGTCTGATTTTCCTCAGTGATTCCCTTTTCCTTCATTTTTTTTACCAGGGAGTCATAGAGGTATCTGTTGGTTTCAACCTCCCTTTTCAGAATTTTCAGCTGGATATATTTTTCATTCAGGTTGGTGGCATCAAATTTTGTCTCGTTTAACAGGGCTTTTAAGTTCTTTTCGTTGGAGATGGCCAGTTCATACTGGTTCCGGATGGTCTGGACTGCCTTTTGAATGGCGATCTTTTTTTTGGCCATCAGCCCCTTTAATTCATCGTTGGCTGCGATCATCGTGGGGTGTTTTCTGCCATATTTTTTTGAAAGTTCCGAGATCTTCTGTTCAGAGATAATGATCTGTTTTTTTATGGTGTCAATGGACTGGTTTTCTGCAATGGCCGGTATGGTTTCGAGCCGGTCCTGGCTGATGTTCTGGATCTGATGGTACACGGCATCAAACTCTTTGCGGTCTGTCTGGGATTTGGTCAGCTGCCGGCTCAGTTCAGATAATCTTTCAGGAATGACCGTCATCCGGTCCTCAATGGTGATAATCTCATTGTCCTTCTGGTATTTGGTCAATGCCCGTTCGGATTCTTCCAGCTTTGCCCTCTGGGTCTCGGCCTTTTTTGTCATCCAGCTGATGCTGTAGCTTGAGGTCTCCATGCGCATGTCAAGGAGCTCTTCAATGTATGCCCTGGCAATGGAGTTGGCTATTTTCATGGCAAGGAGGGGATTGTCCGACATGAAACTGATTTCAATCACCCTGGAGTTTTGAATCGGTGCGACATTTATTCCCCCCTGGATGAACATTTCCATCACCTCCGCCTTTGTGGGGGGAACAGCCATGGTTTCACTGTTTTCTGCCACGGGTGTTAATTTCTCAATGCCGATCATTTTTTTGAACGCGGAATAAACATCCTTTAGCCAGGCAATCGGAACCGAATAAAACGGGGGTTTTTCATCTGTTTTGCTGAAAAAGGTGTCATACATCTTTTCAACGTCAAAGCTTTCCACCACCTTTTTGGCCACGGCAGCACTTTTGATGATCTGGTACTGGGTCTCAAGGAATTCAGGATCGTAGGGGGTGTAGCTTGACATGCCGTCAAGGGCGCTGGAGGTGTTTTTTTCAACCATGACCTTGCTGGAGGCAAGGTACCTGGGCGTGGCTGTAAAGGTGGCAATGACAACCACGGTAAAGGTAATAAAAAAGAATGTGAGAACCGTGTTTTTACGCTTGTTGACGATTCGCAGATAATCCCTGAGGTGTATTTCCCGTTCTTCCATGGTTAAAAAAAGCTCTCGGGAACGACAATGACGTCATCGGGCAGAACCGGTACATCCATGTTGACATTTTCCAGTAGTTGTTTTTTTCCGTTGATGATTCTGATGATGCGGACCTTTCCCTTGGCTGCAATCTTGGAAAATCCGCCGGCCCTTGTGATCGCTTTGATTACGGTCATGTCGGAATCCAGCTTGTAGGAATCCGGTTTGTTTACCTCCCCTGAGACATAGAAAATATCCGCCTTTGCAATGTAAACACTGTCCCCGTCCCGTATGGAAAGATTAAGGGAGGTGTCACCCTCTTTGATCAGCTGGTCCAGATCAATGGCGATGATGTCCTCCTGACTTGCCCCGGCACTTTTGCGCTTGATGGTTGCCTTGTTCCCGGCATCCATGAGTATGCCGCCCGCCTTTGAAATAAATTCCAGGAGGGAGATTTCACCCTGGAGTTCAAACAGGCCCGGATTTCGAATCTGGCCCAGAATGGTGGCCTTTTTGCTTCTGTACTCCTTGATAAACACATCCACCTGGGGATTGACCAGGTAGCCGTCGGCAAAAAGGGCCTCCAGTTTTTTGGACACCTGGGAGACCGTCAGGTTTTTTACGCTGACCTCACCGATCAGGGAAACTCGAATGGTATTGTCCGCCGTTACCCGCACCGTGGTTGAAAGGTCTTCATTCTCATAAACGTTAATGGCAAGAACGTCCCCCTTACCGACAAAGTATTCATTTGCTGATAAAACCGGCGCCATTACCGACACAAGAAAAATCACAATCAGGTTTATTATCAATTTCTTCATGGGCTAAAAGGAAAGATCCATTCTGAAAAACAGGGTGTTATTGTCATATTCAAAAAAGGAAAAGTTTGAATTTCTCCGGGCAAACACATAGCCCAGATCAAAGCTCATCCATTTCCTGAATTCATACCGAACTGCCGGTGAAAAGGTGAAAAGATCATCATCCCTTTCGTCTGTAACGCCATTAAAGGTCGTTTCTTCCCTGTATTGATCATTGGAAAACCCAAGGGCCAGGGTTCCCGACCACTTTTCAGTAAACCGCTGGAGCCATGCGGTGGAAATACCCGTTGCAAGATAGGTTGATGCGTTGATCATGCTTGACTCGTTGAATCGTCGAAATCCTGTGACCCGCAGGGCCCGCTTGGGGGTAAAGTTATGCTGGGACTGGATTTCAAAGGAAAAGCCGTCCTGATCATCAACCCCACTGGTGTCAAAATCCTTGTCAATATAACCGACCTTTACCCGCCCCCGGGTCTTTGCCGTGGCATCCCACTCAACCCCCACATAAAACCGGTTTTCAACACTGTCGGAATCGGAATTGGTATCAAAGGAAATATCGGAAAATTCATACTCCACAAACACCGAGGTTTTGGGCTGTACCCGGTAAAAAACATAGGCAGAAATGGAATTGTCGTTCCTGTCCATGTAATTGTTGATTGTGTCATCATAGTTAAGGTCATAATTGGAGTAATCAAATCTTAATCTGAATTTTTCAGACGTATCGTAGACCATGATATAATCCAGCAGATTGTCACGGTATTTGTTAATGCCCTTTTCAATCCCATTGTCATTGACTGCGCTTCTCTGGTTGAATTGATCAATCAGATCAATGGAAAGTCCCATGTTAAAATTATACTGGAACATTCCTTCTGCCTTGTGGTTGGTGGCATTGTGTTCGGAATTATTGGAATAGACGACAAACTCAGGGGCATAGAGGAAATAGCCCTGGGCCCGCCTTGTGCCCTCGGGTTTAATCCGGCTCAGGTTCAGCCCGCCTGGTGATGAGGTTGACAGACCGATTTCAAGGAGTTTTTCCCGGTTTCCCGGCAATGCCACCCATAACCCCGGGCTGACGGTGGTTATAAAGTCTTCATCTTCATTGGCATTGGTATTGTAAAGATTGTCGGTATATTGTTGTTCAAACAGCAGAAAGGGGTGAAGCGTTCCGCCCTTTTTACCAAAAATATCAGCCCCGATGACCGCCGCTTCATCTGGAAGATCCACTTCACTCTGGCCCATGGGAGGCGCAGATGCTGCCATCGAATTACCACAGAAAACAACTGCAAAAATCAATATCAGAATCGAAATTTTCCACCGCATGCCAGCTCCTATTGTGCTTGAATTTCAAGGGGTGCTTAAAAAGCATCTATATATAGACACTGCCTTAAATAAATTGTCAATAAAAAACCCCTGCAGCGTTTACCCCTGCAGGGGTTCCCATGGCGGAAGACTGATCCGATTTTATCTGGTTGTGCCATGTCTAAACAACTGAAATACGGTGTTAATTAATATGAGTAGGTCGCTAAGGTTTCACCTTCCGCTGAAGCTGCCTGCACGGATTTCATCTGTGCAAGGGGCTTGGAATAGGAAGCACCCTCTTCAACCTCCGGGGTGTAGGCCAGCCCCTGTTGACCCTTGAGGCATTGGCTTTGGCTGATTTCATCCCGGTCAAACACTGCCGCCCCTGTCGAAGAAAGGGCATCCATGGCAGCCTTTGCAACGATGGCCTTCATGATTCCAGCTTCGGTTGCGCACATGCACAGCTGATCCAGTTCGACTTCGCCACCGGCTGAGTATATGGATTTCAGAACCGAGTAAGGATTGTATTCAAGATCAATGGCTGTTTTCATGCACTCGCAGGTCGGTGCATTCAGTTCAAGTGCCTTTGAGACCGCATCCATGAGCACCTCTTCTTCGGAGGCCGTATAGGCAAGGCCTTCACCCCTGGCCTGGGCCGTAGCTGCTGTTTTCCCATCTTTCAGGGCCGCTATATAAGGTGTGCGCCAGTCTTGTTCAGCAGCAAAAAGCATTGAGCTTAAACAGGTCACCATAGCCAGTGCAGTCAGGGCAGATTTTAGTCTGTTCATTGTTTCTCCAGTTCAAGTATTAAGGACTCAAGGTCCTGTTTGTCCATGGGTAATAAACCAACTGGTCATTTTTGTATGCAATAAAAATGCCAGACCTTATAATGCATAACCGTCTGTCTGGGTTGCATACCATCCGGCCTAATTTGACGCAAAATTGTCAATCCCACGGTCATTTTTTGTCTGTATGGCAGTCGGTCCGTTGTATCTCATGGATTTCGTCCTTTGGAGTCAGTGGATTTGCCAGGACCTTTTTGCCAGACAAGGGCAATTATTTTTCCCCTTTTGAGGATAAAAACTTCACATCCATTGGGGTCAGGCTTGGCTTATTGGTGTTATTTTTTTTGAATAGCCAAATAACGCCAATAAGCCAAGCCTGACCCCCGCTAGGTGATCTGGGCGGCCAGGGCCGTGAAAAAAAGGGCATTGGAGGGAAACTGGAGGTTGTAGTCCACTGTGCTGTGGACCAGAATGGCGACCACCCCGGCCATGGCGCAGGTGGTGATCCACCGGGTCTGGCGGCTGGGGTGGGTCAGTTTTTTGAATCCCTGGGAAAAAAAAGCCACAACAAGCCATGCCATCACGGGAATGGCAAATACGCCGGTTTCAGCGACAAACTGCAAATAGTCGTTGTGGGCATCGGCATAGGGGAAATTGACGCCAGGGGGCTGAAAAACGGTCCGGGCCGTGGCATAGTTGCCAGGTCCAACTCCGGTTAATGGGAACTGGCAGATCATGTCAACGGCTCCTTTCCAGATGATTTTTCTTCCCGGAATCAAGTCGTTCTGGTGGGTGGCCATGGTCATGCCCCGCTTCACAATGGCCGGGCTCCCAAGCATGACAAGACATAGGAGAACAAGGGCAAGTGCCGCGAAAATTTTTTTTCCAGGCGATTTTTTATACGGCCTGTTTAAACCGGATGTAACAAAAATAAAAATCATCCCAAAACCTGCCGCCACCCACCCGCCCCTGGAAAGGGTCAGGATCAGGGTGGTGACCATGATCAAAAGTAAAAACACCATGAAAATCAACGCAGGCCTTGTCTTTTGTCCTGGATAAAACAATCCCAGGTAGAAAAGGATACCCATTTCCAGAAATCCCGCCAGATGGGCATGGTTGGCAAAGGTGGCGCAGACCATCCCCCTTTGAAAGAGGTGGACATACTTCCATGTGGGAAAAAGATAAATTTCGAAATGGATCAACAGCCCGTAAATAGAAAGTCCCAGGGTGATTGCGGCAGCTGTTATGACCAGCCAGACCTGCTCCCTTCGGTTTTTTGCAATGGAAAGGAAAATATAAAATCCGCAGACAAAGGCAAGCACCTGGATAACGGTGTTGGCGGCAATGGATACATCCCTGGCAAAGCAGGCTGAAATCACCACAAGGCAGAGCAGGGCGAAAAGGGGGCGGTTGAGACGATGTTTTGGAATAAGCGTTTTGCCGGAAACCAGTCGTTCCAGAATATGAAAAAAAAAGGCGTAGAACACCAGGGTCTGGACAAGGGTTCTGCGCCAGAAGGCATAGCTTCCATCATTCAAGACAGAAAAAACGGCTGCAGTAAGGATAAATCCAAGGCTGACATACCTCAGAATCCGGGCCGGGTTATTTTTTGTTTCGTTCACTGCACTCCCTGGCCTTTTGCTGCGCCCATTCTGTCTGTACCTTTTTTCCCTGCCTGGACAATGCCCTGGCAAAAAGCCGGTAATAGGTGCAGTGATCCGGAGCAAGTGCAATTGCCCGGTGCAGGTTCAATTCCATGGTGTCCCAGTCCTTTTCCCCTTCAGCAATTATTGCCAGGAGGTAAAACACCTCTGCATCATGGGTCTGCGCCGCCATGACCTCAAGGCCCGCCCGGGCCAGTGGATATAGGCCCAGGGCCATTCTTGCCCGGGCAATGTATTTACCCAGTTCAGGCAGTGCCTGGTTGTGCTGGATGGTTTTGGCAAAGGTGAGAAACCCGTCCATGTCGCCGTGCTTTTTAAACGCCTGGAAGATGATATTCAGGCTATGGGCCGTTTCCACGCCAGGGGCCAGTGCCAGTTTGAATTCTCGGTTTGCCCCTGCAGGATTATTGTCGTTCAGCATCAGGCTTCCCAAAAAAAGATGGTCTTTTTCTCGGTTGGTATGGGGAGTGATGTTCATTGCCCGGGTGCAGTATGCCACTGCCCTGCTTCGTTCCCCTTTTGCCGTCATGAGGCGGGCCAGGGCAAACAAGGCTGTTTTAGGATGCACCTGTTGCTCAACTGCCCTTTCAAGGCCTTCGATCACGGCAGGCTCAAGCCAGGGCTGATAAAAAGATCGTTTTTTCAGGACATACCATTGGGAAGGATAAATGAACGCCAGGTGGGCCACTGTCTGGAAAAGCTCATTGTCCATGCCCTTGTAGAAATAGTAGTCGGCCAGCAGGAAATTGTTGTCCACCAGGTTGGGACCCAGGTCAAAGAGGGTTTTAAAGTATGGCAGGGCATTAAATGGGTTTTGTTTTTCCGGATATGTCGATGAAAACGCCTTTTCCCTTTGGAAAATTGTCATGGCAAGCCCCCTGGCAGAAATAATGTGCCCGGGGGCCGCAGCCAGGGACTGCCTGTACTGGTCCTCAGCAGCTTCAAGCAGATTCAGATCGTCTGCAGATCCCCTGCCCCGGATCTTTTCCGCCATGGCAAGCAGGGTTTTGCCGGCATAGGCATGGATCACCTGATGATCTGTCCTGCACAGGAGAGGTGCGGATCCCACCGGCAGAAGGACAAGGGCCTTTAGCGCATTACCAATGGACAATGGCTTGCCCGGCAACGGGTATTCAGCTTTGATGTTCTGTTTTACGGCATTGGCAAAGGTGTACCGGGAGACACTCAGGGCGGTCATGACATACAATAAAAAAACAAGCGCCAGAATCAGTACAATGTAAAGGGAGTTTCTTACCATAAACCTTCATGGGGTCAGGCTTGGCTTATTGGTGTTATTGCTTACACCCGCAGTGCAATAACACCAATAAGCCAAGCCTGACCCCGTTACTATTCGGTGCAGAATTGCATTTTGCAGTGGTTGTAGGCTGCCATGTAGGTGTTGATGCGCTCTTTCTGGTGGGATGGGCATTGATCTGCAAGCTTTTTTAAAAAATCACAACTTTCACATCCCAGGGGATGATCCATGACTGACAGACAGCTTTCTTCAACCTTGGTTTCGCCACAGACAACAAAGGTTCCCACCAGGGCAAGGACCATGAGTGTCATCAGCACAATGGTTTCTGATTTTAGCTTTTTCATCTTTTTCCTTTTTATGGGGTCAGGTTTGGCTTATTGGCATTATATTGACCTTGTTCTCATACTGGAAAATTTCATCAGTATCATGCCCCAGAGTCCCCCCAGGGCATCAATGGCAAAATCTCCGACCATGGGGGATCTGCCGTCGACATAGAACTGGGCAAGCTCTGTTGCGCCTGCCAGCAAAAGAATATGGGTCATGACTATAATACCCGATTCCCTGGTCATCAGCAGAGAAAGCGCCAAGCCGAACAATACAAAAAAACAAAAATGCCCTGCCTTTGACATATACGGAGCCACTGCCGGTTCAATTAAATTGGTGACGCCTTTGCTGAATGTGTCACTGGCTGCATGGATCTGGGTTGCAACCTGTTTGAACACCAGGTTTTTCATGCTCCCGGGCATGGTGGTGCCGATGATGATGGCAATGAAGGCAAACACCAGCATCACCTGGAGGGTGGATTTCCTGTTGCCATAAAAAAAACACGACCCCAGTAAAAAAACCGAAAAAAGTCCCCAGGAAACAAGGATGGCGGTTTTAATCCACGAGTAAATTTCTGTCTGGGTCACTGGATAGAGATGGATATTTTTAAGCCAGAAGGATCCGGTACTTTGGCTCAGTTGCCCGACAACCCGGATGGTTTTGGTTGTCGGACCCATGGTGAAATACTGGCTGTAAGTCTCCCAGTCCCTGGTCCCGGTTAAGGATGCCACCAGGTGGGGGAAATCCCATCGATTTTTATGCCCATCCTGCTGAACCAGCAAAAGCCTTGCCAGGTGCCAGGGCTTTTTACCTGGCTGAACATTTCTGCATTTCATATCGGCCGATAATTTCAGTATGACCCCTTGATCAACCCAACGGATCTTCTGTTCCATGGAGACATTCTTTTTGGGATCAGCAGCGAACAGGAGAAATCCGGCGTCATTGCCCCCTGCCCCGCCTTTTTCGATTCCACGCAAGTGCCAGTCGTCGGCGAGCATTTCAGATCCGCTTTGTTCGTATTGATCAACAAAGGTATGGCAACTGACGGTCACAACTGCCAGAAAAACAAAAACGAATATTGGGGTCAGGCTTGGCTTATTGGCGTTATTTGGGTGTTCAGCAGCGGGCATTAATTCTCAGATCGTACGTTTCCACACCCTTTTTAAGGATTTCTTCAAAATCCAGAATATGGTCCTTGGTTTGAAAAATGACCTGTCTGGCATTTCCCCGGAGAATTACAGGGTAAAAGGCGCCAATACAGTGAATACATGGTTTCCTGGCCATAAATCCGCCTCAATCTCTGGGGTTGTATGAAACACCCACCGAACCATCATCATTGGGGGGTTTTCAAATTTTGTTGTGGCCAGGGGCAGACGTCCTGCTCAGGCCATGCCGCTTAGGGAAAGATCACAAAAAAGCAATAACGCCAATAAGCCAAGCCTGACCCCAAATTTTTATGGTGTTATTGTTGCGGTCAGTTCTTCGATTATGCCTTGGATGCTGGAAAATTTTTCCCGCTGCCGTCGTAATTTGCTCACCTGTTTACACAAGGTTGTGATGTCCCGATTCAGATATCCGGCCACATCCCTAAGGCTGTGTTGCGTGTTGTCAACGGCCAGGAGTGCAATCATGGCCCGGGCCTGGGTGGTTTTTCGACACCTGCTGCTACTCAAAATATCGGTATCCGAAACCGTCATTTTTTCCGCCACGATTCTGGTCAGGGTGTTCAGGCCCATGTCAGACACCTCGGGTGTGTCCGATTTATCCACCACCTTTTGAACAAACTCAGCATCCCCCAGAATACGACCCTGCTGGTTGCCCTTTCGCAATGCATCCAGGCGCTCCTCATCCACGGGTTGCCCCATGAAATGAAGATAGCGGGTCTGGGCCGCCGATTCAGTGGAATCAAATAATTTAAGGGCCGGATCAACGCTAAGCCAGGCCACGGAACGATTCGGGTCAAGATAGGCACCATGGCTGCTGTTGCCATAATCCGCAGCATCAGATACCAGCCCGGCCCGTACAGGATTGAGGTGAATATAACGAATCAACTCCAGCAGATATCCCTGGTCGTCCACCAATATGGCTTTATATCGTCCCTGGAACAGATGCCCTACCCGGTCGTAACGGTGATTGAACCAGCGGGTATAGCGCTGGGAAAGGGTCTGCATCATTTTGGACAACGGGATTTCGGACACCTGCAACGCCATGTGGACGTGGTTCGGCATCCAGCAGTAGGCATAAATCCTCAGGTCGTATTTTTCCACACCCTGCCCGAGGATTGTTTCAAAACGCAGGATATCGTCCTGGCCTCGAAAAATGGCCTGTCTGGCATTTCCCCGGAGAATTACATGGTAAAAGGCGCCAGTATAGTGAATACGTGGTTTCCTGGCCATAAATCCTCCTCAATCTTTGGGTTAGAGAAAGATCACAAAAAAGCAATAACGCCAATAAGCCAAGCCTGACCCCAAATTATTGACAATTATAATTGTGGTCATTATAATGGTCATAATTCATACTATGAGGAGGTACCTATGCAGATTGACAGTTACATCCCCGTCACAAAAGCGAAAACTACGTTACTGGATATGATCCGCATTATTAATGATCAGGAGATCACCATCGCCATTACCAAAAATGGCATTCCAAAGGCAGTGCTTATGTCCATGGAACAGTATGAGGCCATGCGTGAGACCATGGCAATCCTGGGGGATGAAGGGTTGATGAAACAGATACGGCGCTCCAGAAATGAGGTGAAGGAAAACAAACCGCTGGTTGATCTGGAGGATCTTCTTTGATTTATCGGGTGAAGTTGACCCCCACGGCTGCAAAGATGTTTAACCAACTGCATCCTGATATTAGAAAACAGCTCAAATCAATGCTCAAAATGCTGTATGACAACCCTTTTATGGGAAAAGCATTGCAGGATGAACTGGGCGAGCTCAGGTCGCTAAGGATGAAACGCTACCGGGCAATATATCAGGTTGATGATCAAAACCAGATCATCATCGTCCATGCCATTGGACACCGCAGGGATATTTATGCGATTGTAACTGAACTTGTTCGTTAGAACGCTACCATCAGGACGCAGGATTTGCAGAGGTTGCCCAATAAAATAAAGATAGTGGGTCTGCTGGGCAGCCGATTCAGTGGAATCAAATAATTTAAGGGCCGGATCAACGCAAAAAATCCTCCAGGAAAAATTACGCAACATGCCTCAGGCCAGGATAAACCCGTATACTTTACCCCTCAATAACACCAATAAGCCAAGCCTGACCCCAAATGGGGTTTATCTGCCGGAGCCTGTGAGTACGGCTTTGAAGGTGAAAACCAGGAGCTTGAAGTCCAGGAACAGGGACCAGTGGTCGATGTATTCCAGGTCCATCTTCATCCACTGGTCAAAGGTGAGGTCGTTTCTCGAGGGGGCGATCTGCCAGGAGCAGGTCAGGCCCGGCTTCATAGAGAGCCTGCGGCGCTGCCACATGGAGTATTTCTCGACCTCTTCGGGGATGGGCGGTCTTGGCCCGACTATGCTCATCTCACCGCGAAGCACGTTGAACAGCTGGGGAAGTTCATCCAGGCTGGTTTTTCTCAAAAAGGTGCCCACCCAGGGGATCACCCTGGGATCTTTTTTAATCTTAAAGGCCGGGCCGTCGGCCTCGTTGAACTCCTCAAGCTCTTTTCGAAGCTCGTCGGCATTGTTGACCATGGTTCTGAATTTATAGACCTGGAAGGTTCGTCCGTTGAGCCCCAGCCTTTCCTGGGTGTAGAACACCGGCCCCTTTGAAATAAGCTTGATGGCAGCGGCAATAACGGCAAACAGCGGCAGGGAGAGGATCAAAAAGACCAGCCCCCCAAGATAATCCAGCACGGTTTTAACAAAGAGCTTGCCTTCATTCTGGGGGGTGGTCTGGAGGGACATGGTGTACACCCCCAGGAAATCCTCAAACGCGATCCTGGCCACCCCTGGCCGGTACATGAGATACTTGATCTGCCAGTCCGGCACAATTCTCACCTTGACCCCCAGGTTTTCCGCAATGGCCAGGTATTTATCGGCATACATGATTTTTTTCAGGGGCATGGCAAAGATCAGCTCGTCCACCACATTTTTTATTAAAAACGCTTCCAGCCCGCCGATGCTTCCGATCACCCTGTGGCCGTTGACCACTGTTTTTCCCACCATCTTTCCATCCACGTCAAAGCATCCCAGGATGCAGTATCCTGAAGATCGCTGGCGTTCTATTGCCTGAATGACATCCACTGCCCGGGTCCTGCTTCCAACGATCAGAATATTCCGGGTGTTGTACCCCTGGGATCTTACTTTCTGGAGTGTCTTGTACACGATAAACTTGGACAGGGTAAGCCCTGAGATGCAAATCACCAGAAACAGCCCCAGCAGCAGCCGGCTCACCCCCTGGATATGCATGAAATACATTCCCATGGTCAAAAGCACCATGCCCAGAAAGCAGGATTTGAGGATGGTTGTAAAAAATTTCCAGAACGATTGGTTCCGGTAGGAGAGATACATGCCCATCCATTTGAACGAGATATACCAGGAGATGATGATCAGGAGCAGAATGATGTAATAGTTGGGGTCGGTGGAAAGCTGACTGAGTTTGCCTGGTAAAATATTTCTCTTGATAAAATAGGCCGCAATAAATGAAACCGCAGTGATAGTGATATCAATCATTTTCTGCATATCTAAAATAAAGGTACTACGCTCTTTAAGCATTTTTTACGTTCTCATGCATTGTTTTTTTACATAATAGTAGAAACGGATTCAAAATATAATAGAGATATATCAAATTTGATTTGGGTGGAATATTATAACGCAGCCGAAGCTCACCCTTTGAAGGGAATAGTCTTCTCACCAATATTTTGAACAAAGTTTTTGATTCAACCAACAGCATTGTATATAGCATCATCCTCAGGTGTTGTCTTTGTATTCCTGAAAAAATACCATAAAAAACCAAAAATTTAAAATGGTTATATTCAAAATACTTTTTTTGAATAACCTTTTCAGGGATATTGGTATCGAACATGTCTTTGAGAAGTCTTAAGGTTAAAAGAACAAGCTTTTTCATTCTACAATGACTGGAAAACTTAATTAATTTCTCCCAATCAATCTTTTCCATGTTTTGAACGATGATGGCATTTAGCAATACGAAAAAGCGCAAAGGATAGAAACAATGGTCAAAAAGTCGAAAAACATTGTAAAGAATATATCGCTCGATGGAGAGTTCATAGGTATTGATTCCATTCCAGTTAAAAGCGCTGGAATCCTGCCACCAAAAATCTGCTGGAATGGTAAAATACCTTTTCACCAGGTTCCAGTGAATTTCCACCCACATATTTTTTTTTCTAAATATTAAGTGATAATGGCTGGAAAGAAGATCTTTTTCTGCAATTTCCAGGATTTGAGAAAAACCGCCTTGGTCACAAAGCGTTTGTTTGGACTTCGATAGTTTTGATGGGTGAACTAAAATATCAATATCCTCTGAGGGATATACACCGAGATCATTGAACAACAAATCAGATGCAGCGGCACCTTTTAGCGGTATTGCTGGAATTCTATTGTCGGATAATAATTTTAACAGGGCTAATGTTTCCCGGAGAATCAGAATGTTTTTAAAGGCGGTCTGTTTATAAATGCTGTGCAAACTCAGTTTGAGTTTATCAGGGAAAATATCTGTAGCATAGGCGTTTTTAAAAACAAATCCACCCACCCCATTGGCTAAAATGAGTGAATGAATTTTTTCAGGGTTAATCTTCTTATTCTTAAGGATGATGGATTTTATTTTGTTGTTATGACGCTGTGACAGGTATGGATTTGATAACAATAATAACAATCTTTCTTCATCTGTTAT
Source organism: uncultured Desulfobacterium sp. (assembly GCA_963675615.2). GTDB lineage: Bacteria > Desulfobacterota > Desulfobacteria > Desulfobacterales > Desulfobacteraceae > Desulforapulum. The sequence goes on along the minus strand of CAXXTD010000002.1, from coordinate 492,702 downwards.
GCCGGTATTAAAAATCAAAAGCCCTGTTCCGTTAACAGCTGTTCATAGGCACCATGAATTTTATCGGCTGTAAAGTTTTGAGTATATTGATTTATGCTGGCGGTTTTCATGGCTGAAATTATATCATCATTTTCAACTAAATCGCTTATTTTTTCACCACACTCAGTTTCTGTTGAGAAATATAAGCTTCCCTGTCCTGCCACCCAACGATTAAATTTATTATCATTGGCAAGGACAGCAGATCCCGCACCAAGGGATTCAACTAGAGAGGGGTTTGTACCTCCGACAGTATGCCCGTGGATATAAAACCGTGCAAAGAATCTTAGCGCCTGAACCTGGGGTTGATCATAAATTGCCCCGACAAACATTATTTCATCTCCGGCAGCATCTAATACTGATTTCTGATATTCATTGGAATCAGGATTGTAATCCCCAAGAATCACTAACGGCATCCCCCTTTTTTGACTTGAATAGGCTCGAACGATTTCAAGGATTGAATTTTCCGGTTCAGGTCTGGCAATGAGTATCGCGTATTTACCCGGTTGCAGAACAAATTGATCAAGTTGTGTGATGTCTGCTGATCTTAATAATTCTGCACTATAGGGGATAATCATAATTTTATCAGAGGATACAAATTGAGATAGATGATTTTTAATTTCCGGATGATCAGCTATCAGATGGTTGCCAAGCCAGGCACCTAATTTCTCATTTAAATACAGCCAGGTTCTCTCAAGTGGAGTCCATTTCCCCCGACGCCATTCGATTCCATCCATATTAATAATGTTTTTCAAGCCTTTCAAGCGATATAAAAAACAAAAAATAGCAGTATTGTACCCAAGGGTTAAAACCGGAATTTTTCTTTTTGCAGCGTGCAATGTTGAAATCCAGTCAAAGACGATGGTTCCTTTGGCACCTTCCTGGGTGACAGGAATATGTATGCGATGGATACCCAGCCAGTCATCTTCATATTTTGAGCCATTTCCTTGTCCCTGGCAGTATACTGTAACATCCCAGCCCTTGTCCTTAAGATACAGGGAAAAGTGTTCAGCAAAAGTTTCAAATCCACCGTGTTGTGCTGGGATACCGCGGGTGCCTAAAATTTGGAGTTTCAATTAAAGTCTAACCATGTTTAGATTTATTGTTTGGCTATGGGATATTTCTTCAGCTATTATGAAGCCGACCTAATATAGCTCGTTAGTTTTCTCGAACACCTTTACATGTAGTATCGATTTTATAGCAATTTTTAAATTCTTCAGGATCAATTAATAGGATTGAAACAACTATAAACATAGTTGCCATTCCAGAAGCACCAGCTCCAAAAAAATCATAATTGAATCCAGCAAAAATAATCATAGTATAAAAGGAGATTAAGAATATATATATACTATATGAGTCTTTTTTAACTATTTTTGTTGCTTGTTTTATCCTTTTAAACAAATAAGACAACGAAGGCAAAGATATCATAATCCCGAAAATCCCTAATTGTAACAATAAATCAAGGTAAAGTGAATCAGTTGAGTTTGCTCCTTCCTGACGAATCATGCCAGGATAGTATACCGATATTCCATCAAAACCTACTCCCCAATAAATATTTTTATATATACTTTGTAAAACATATTTCCATTTAAAAAATCTTGCTTTATGATATTCATCGATGAAGTTATTAAAATGATAAAACACCATATCAAATAGAAAATATCCAAGAAGTAAGAATATAAAAATTCCAAAAACAGATAGCACAATATTGTTTTTAATGATGAGTTTTAACCTTAAGATTAAGGACAAACATGGTAGAAGAGATGCGAAGAAGAGCCAGGTCCTATACCCTGACAAATAAAGGGCAAAAAACATTATTATTAATACAGGTGTCAGCCAAAAAATAAATTTTTGAGTGGACCAAATCAAGACTATAGAATATACAATAAAGGCTCCCGTTGTTGCCCCTAAAAATCCACCATACTTGACCATATCACCATAAGGTAACCTATGTATAAGTCCATCAGTAATAACCATATAGTACTGTAGTATAACCTGAATTGATAATAAAATTCCTGCAAAAATTAAAACAGGTTTAAGTTGCAAAATTGTTACTTTTGATATTGTGCAAATCAAAAAAATGATGGGAAACATTAAAATTAGTTTTATTAATGATTCTATTGAAAAACGATCATTATTAAATGAACCTATAAGAAATGCAATCATGACTACAATTAAGCAAACAAATGTTTTTTTATTATAGTTGTTTATCGGAAAAGAAGCTTTGCTAACTGTAGCTCTTAAAAGATAAAAGAAAAAAAATAAAAGAATCCCCAAATAAAAAACGGGTACACTTTGAAGTGTACCCGCACCAAAAGGGAATTCCTTTGGGCTTACAAGAGCAAAAAAAACAAATACCCAGTTTTTTGTTTCATTTAAATAACAGAAAAAAAGGAAAACCGCTAAAAGCCAGAAAGAATTTATTATAATTGCTGGGATAGGAATGACAGATGTTAAGGTCGCAATAATAAAAAGAGAAAAGGATAGCAAAATCGCCTTTTCATCATTCAAATTAAAAAAATTTGTTTTTACCAATTTATTAAACATAATTTCAGTCCAATGACAGATAGTTTATCAAAAACAAACCTTAAAAATACAATTTGGGGTTTACCTGGACATCGTTACTTCTTAAGTAATAATTGCGCACTCGCAAGGCCGAATCGGACCATTTGAATGCTGATGCCTGTGCTAACCCTTCTTTTTGCATTTTTGTATAAAGTTGTTTATCAGATAAAATTTTTTCTATGGAATTTTTCAATTTTGTAGCACTGATAGGACTCGTTAAACACCCCGCATCCCCAACAATCTCTGGTAACGATGTTGTATTTGAAGCAATTACTGGTGTACCAGAAGCCATCGCTTCCACAACAGGCATTCCAAAACCTTCTGCCCAACTTGGATAGATAAAAATGCGAGCATGGCGATAAAATGCAGGAAGTTCTTTATCACTGATGTTCTCAATGAACAAAATACGATTTCTTAAACCTAACGATTCAATAAGCTCATAAATCGATTTGTATCCATAATCTCGTTGACCGATAATCACCAGCGGAAAATTTTTTTTCCCAAGTTGTGAATAGGCTTTCAACATTGTCAAGTGATTCTTTCTAGGTTCTATTCTTCCTACAGTTAAAATATATTCATTTGGTAATAGTCCTCTATTTTTAACAATCTCTGTGTCCTTGTCTCCTGGATAGAACCTTTTCAGATCAATGCCGTTATGTATAACCGTTAATTTTTCAGGTGACACATGGTAACGATTCATTATTTCCATCCTTGAATATTCACTCACTGTAAATATGTGTACCGATTTGCGAGTGGCCCATCGTATCAACAACTTTGAACGTAGTCTGAATATCTTTTTAAAATATTGAGGATGACTTTCAAATAGTACATCATGAATCGTAACAACACATGGTGAGAAGTTTGGCATTGGTAGTATATATTGGGTATGTAAATAATCGAGTTTGTATTTCTTTTGCATTTTGGGCAGTTGCCAGCACAACCTCTTTATCGGATTCGTGTGTGGCATATATATAATGTGTGAATTTGGCAAACTGAAAGCCGGTGAAAAGTTTCGTAAGATATCCCCCTTCTCAAGAAATAAAAAAAAATTAATTTCTGGTGAAATTGCAATAACCCTTGAGAATAATTCGAGGATATGTGTTCTGGAACCTTGAAAAATACCATCGACCACATGAAAATCTATACCTATGCGCATTTATTTACCATAATAAAACACAAACCAATTTTATCCAAAGAAATTAAATGAACACCATTTACAAGGCGATAAGTTGGAATCAAAGGATGTAGGTAAGGATACTGCCCCAAAGACCTTTGGTGACATACTGTTGAACTATACAATTGATTCATGTACCAACCTTTTAATAAAAAATTTGAACATATATTTATTATCATATTTAATTTTAGAAGCTTCGGCCTTGGCTTTTACTTTGCTGTTATTTGTGTTTGATAATAAATAATTGATTTTTTCTGAAAGATCGTTACTGTCATTAGCCTTAAAGAAATAGACCTCATTAGAACTGACATAGTCTCTAACTACTGGAAAATCGGTTATCAATATTATTTTTCCTCTATACATTGATTCTAACAATGTCATATGTCCTGCTGAAATCCTCTTGTCTTTTAATGGAATAATAATAAATTTTGATTTGCTTAAAAAGCTACCAAAACGATCTAATCTTATACCGTATATAACCTCCAGGTTGCTAATCTCTCCGTGATTTGTAAAGCATTCTGGTCTTGTCGCAATTTTAAATTTTACTTTAACTGAATGTTTATTTGTCTGTTTTAGCGCATTTTCCAATATTTGAAAATCTCTATTGCTTCCTCCACCGGTGGCAACGTATTTTTCTTTGCTAATATACTCATTTTCTTGGAAAATATCAAAATCTCTTCCATAAGGAACGAATTTAAATTTTGATGACAGCTTAGGAAATATAATTGAGTATTCTGCAAGTTCAAGGTTTGAATAAACAATGATTTTGCGAGCTTTTTTGTAAGCAAAACCAACTATTTTTTTTCGTATGTTTAAATAGAAATTATTATCCTTGGGCGCGAATAGAAAACCCGCAACAACAATATTTCCATTTATTTGAAATATTGAAAGCATTAAACAATAAAAAAATCCAACGATAGGATTAACAAACAGGATTAGATCTTGAGATCGTTTTTTTTGCAATAATATTGCAGCTTGAGAAAAAGAAACAAACCAATATAATAGGTGGGTTATAACATTTCCAATATGGGGTATCCCGTGAAAAAATTTTATCAATCTATTTTCATAGTCGGTATAAATAAAGTTAGGGCTACACAATGATTTGATTTCATTTTTTATAATATGTTCTTTAATTTTATATTTATAACTGTCCAGTACGATAGTCATTCTTCTATTCATATTTTTGACCTATATCCCATACTATGAATTACGAAACCGTTTATGTTTTTGATTGAAGTTTCCATTATTTGCATCAATTAATCCTTCAATATAATTCTTAATAGTCGAAAAAAATATTTTTGGTTTTCTAAAAAATTTAATTGTAATAAACAACATATAGCCAAGGTAAACAAAATGCTGGGTTTTAGTGAAATTCTCCGGATGTTTTTGTTTTATCAAGACAGAATTGCGTATGGAATAATAAAATACTTTTGGTTCTTGTGATATATTATTATTTTTTCTTATGACCGATGTAGAGGTTATGGATTTGAGTTTGTAACCTGCTTTTTTTGTTCTAAGTGAGAAATCAACTTCTTCCCAGTATAAAAAAAACCGTTCATCAAAAAGGCCGACTGCCTCTATAGCATCTCGATTTATCAGCATACAAGACCCCTGGGCGTAATCAGTTGTGATGTATTCGTCCACACCTATTATGTTTTTTTGGAAAAAACCATTTAACTTTATTGCGTCGTATAATATGTTCAGTTTTACATCTAACGTTCTTACCATAACAATTCCGATTGTAGATGTTAAAACCTGCTCCATTTTTTGGATTGTATTATAAGATACACACACGTCGGGGTTCATAATTAAGACATTGCCGATTAGACCATTATTAATAAGATATCTTAGCCCGGCATTATTGCCTCCAGCATAGCCCAAATTTGTGTCGTTCTCAATTAAAAACAAATCGAGTTTTGTTTTAAACAGGTCATAAATATATCTGATTTTTATCAAATCATCCTGGTTAGAATAATTATTGATAATAAGCACACGAAACTCTTTGAAAGCAGATTCTCCCAAACTGCCCAAACAGGATTTAACTGATTTGTCATCTTTCCAATTTACGATTAGTATATTTATTTTCTTGGTCATTTTTATTTGTTCGACACTTTACTCAGAACGCCTTTACATTAATCACTTTTGGGAAAAAAGGATGGATAGTTTTGAAAATCAAAGCCAGGTTAAACAGCCGCACGAGAAGCCAACTCACTTTTAATTTTCAGTTGTTTTTGATAAACACCATCTCATGAATAAATACAATACATTTAAAATTCCTCCTGCTGAAATAGCAGCTTTGATGTATTGGTAACTATCTTGTTTTTTACCCGACCGATGGTATCTGCGTGCTGCACCTAACAATATAGTTTGCCTTTTATCACGTATGAATTTAGAAAGTTCAGGATATCTTGCTTCAACAATAGCAACAGCTAATAAGTTGTCTTCAACTGCTATTTGCTGCAAATCAAAACTACCAGTAACATTTTTTGAATGTCTCCGATATTTGCCCAGTGTTTCATTGATGACAGCAACCGTACCATTACGAAATACCTCAACATCAAACAGCCAGTCATTTGTATATTTAAGCCGCTCGTCAAAACCATCTGGTGGACAAGCACTGGATCTAATCATAAAAGTCGATGGAAGCATTTTATAGCCTTGCTTGAACCAGAGTTCTGCTCCTCCTTCAACAAGTCCTTTCTTACCATTTGCCCATTGGCTAAACAAACCATATATTTCACCTGTTTCAGATTCGAAGACTTCTGCATCATGACAGCACCCAACGGCATCAGGTCTATCCTCCAGACAGGCAACCTGTTTTTTTATCTTATCGGGCAGCATCAAATCATCACCTCCAAGCCAGGCGATATATTCACCAGATGCGGTTTTAAAAGCTTTGTTCAAATTGTTTGCGATACCCTTATTCATTGGACTTAATAAAACTTTAATTAATCTCGAATTTTTTTGCTCATATTTTTGTAGTATCTCAACAGTACCATCTGTAGAACCATCATCTGCAATAAGGATTTCAATTTTTGAATAGGTTTGTGAGAGTACGCTCTCAATGGTTTCTACAACAAAATCTTTTTGATTATATGTTGGTATTACAACGCTTACCAAGCCAGTAAAAAAGGAATCGTTCATTTCTCAAACAGCCAATAATTAAAAGTGTTATTTATCAATAAAAATACTCTAACGCCATGCAGATATAACATCAAGTCCAGTTAATTTCTCTACTTTTTCCATATCATCATACAGGTTAGACAATAAATCACGCCGTATTTGCTCATCCAGCTTTGGTTGTTTTAGTTGTCCGTGGGGAACCTGATTGAATTTTTCCAGCCTTTCTCCAACCATATAATTTATTTTTTTATTGCCCCCAAGTATTTTTCCAACGACCTTGCGTAATGTTTTATACTTTGGCTGATGCAGTATTTTCGTAAGAAGTTGACTTCGGGGAGCGGAGGCAACATTCTCAGTTTTTTCTTTTAGGTTTATTACTGGCAACTTCAACCATTCTTGAATCTTTAACAGAATAGGCCGCTGTGCTCTCACAAATTCTTCAAATAAAATAAAACATACCTGTTCCCTCGGAAATATGTTCAACACATTCTCTATCTGCCCGGAATATCGGCTGCGATCCACATAACCAAAATGTGTCTGCTGCCATTCACCTAAAGATATCCGCTCGGTCTCTGCTTCACAAGCCTCTTGAAAAGACAAATTTTCCAGAGCCCATTTTTTCATCATCAGATATTGAGAAAAAGCCCTATCTACGGGATTTCTGAGCATGACAATTATCATTGTCTCTGGATTACACTCATGTATTCTTTTGATGCATCGGTTAAAATACATGTAATTGGGGTCAGCTTCAAAGAGGATATTGTCTCCACAATATGCTGGAAAATTATTTTCAAGAAACCAATTATAACCTTTGCAATAAATATCGTCATTATAGAAAAAACCTGTCTCTTTTTTTTTTGTTACACAAACATTCGGGTGTTGGCGCATTGCTTCGTAAAGTGAGGTTGTACCAGACTTTTGTGAGCCAACACATATCGCTACTTTTTCATTACTCATCTACACACCTTTCCAGAAAGCCTTTACAACCATAAACACAACATACGCCAAGTTTTCTTGAAGCAATAACGGCAGAAACAACATTCCATAAAGCTGTACACACTGTAGTGGTCAATGCCGCCCCCACCGCGCCATATAAAGGTATTAAAATAAGGTTTAATATAATATTCAACCCTGCAGCCACGAGAAGTACTCTTTGAAATAGAGCTTCATGCCCAGACATGCACAAAACCCAACCAACGGGTCCAGATAGTGCATTAATTAGAGCGCCGACTGCTAATATTCGTAAAATAACACAGCCCTCCTGAAATTCTTTGCCAAATATAGAAAGGATTTCAGAAGAAAAGATTAATAAAATTCCAGCAGCCAGTAATGTCGGCCAGAAAGCAAGAGAAATTCCAGTTTCAACCTGCGTTGAAAATTTAAGTTTGTTTCCAGCTGCAAACGATTTGCCAATCTTGGGCACCAAGATATTATTAACGCTGAACAGAATGATACCAAGACTTCCTGCAAGTCTGCTTGCAGCGTTGTATTGACCAACAGAAACAGGGGATGAGAATAAACCCAACATTATTGTGTCTGTCATGTTTAAAACAGTCATGGCTACGCCAGCTATCAGAAAGACTTTCCCCTTATGTATAAGTGTAAATGTGTTTTGGATAATCTTTCTTAATTGTATCCCAATAAGAATGTTAGCGTTAATAATGCTTCTCTTTTTAATTTTTATCAAAGTACAAAAAAAAGTTAAGACCGCACCGACAAAAGATGAATATGTATATAATGACATTGTTTCAGACGCAGTAGGAAAATCAACATATTTAAGCAAGCCAATCCCAATGCAAATCAAAGTAAGAGTTGGTACTAAAAAAGCCTGCAAAGCTTGGCTTTGAATAGGAAAACCCAATCCTCTTAAAACTTCAGTGTGCAATAGAAGTAGGGTGTAAGGTACTATCGCCAATGCAACCCACCTCAGGACTTCAGTATAAAGAACATTTTGGAATATTTTCTCTGATAGAAAAGATGCATTTAAAAACAGCCCTAAAGCAATTCCAGTTCCAAATATTATAACTAATCCAAATGATAAACAATATTCGGTAAAAATATTTACTTCAGTCTGTTTCGAAGAGAGACTCCAAGAGAATTGGCGTACTAAATAGCTTGGTAAACCAAAACCAGCGACTAGAACCAATAACTGAAGACAAGTTTGACCGAGAGCATACAAGCCAAGGGTTGCAGGTCCTCCGTTTCTACCTAAAACAATCATAATTAAAAAACTTGTTACCATTGAAAGCACTTTAATAAGACCAGATGCCATACTAGGTCCAAGCCATTTTTTCCAGTAGCTTTCAATCGTTTGGGTTAGTTGTATATTCATATTATAATCATTTTTTTATTTTTATGTAATCAATTGAAATAATTGATAATTTCAGAAACAAAGGTTGCATCCCCATCACTCATCACAGGCCCGATGGGCAAACTCAGGACATTCTTATGAATCGTTTCTGATATTTTGAAAGATTGACTAAGTGAATCGGTAAACGCCTGCTGTTTATGAGGCGGTACAGGATAATGGATCAACGTCTGTACCCCACGATCGTGCAAATATTTTTGCAATTCCTCCCGCCTGGAACAACGAACCACAAACAAATGAAAAACATGCTGTTCTTCTATTTTCCAATCAGGCAATGAAATGAGCGGATTGGTTATTCCTTCCAGGTAAAACCTGGCCACATTGCGCCGGGCTTTGATTTCATAATCCAAATTGCGAAGCTTTACCCTGAGGAAAGCTGCCTGCACCTCATCCAGGCGACTGTTTGTGCCCTGATAAATATTTTCATATTTCTTATGGCTGCCATAGTTACCCAATGCACGTATAGCCTGGGCCAATTCTTCGTCATTTGTGGTTACTGCCCCGGCATCGCCCAATGCGCCAAGGTTTTTTCCCGGATAGAAGCTGAACCCCGCACCTTGGCCCCAGTTGCCGGCCTTGCGACCTTGCAGACTTGCTCCATGGGCCTGGGCTGCGTCTTCAAGCACGAGTAGATCATTATCCTGGGCAATGGCCATAATCTTTGGCATTTCAGCAAGTCGTCCGTATAGATGGACAGGCATCACCGCTTTGGTTCTGGGGGTGATTGCCTTTTGCATCAGCACCGGAGAAAGATTATATGTCTGAAGATCCGGCTCGACCAGCACAGGCGTGAGACGATTTTCAGTAATGGCCAGGATGGTGGCGATATAGGTGTTGGCCGGGACAATGACCTCATCTCCCTCCTTCAGCTTTCCGATTTCTTTCCAGGCCCTCAGAGTCAGGGTTAGGGCATCCAGACCATTACCCACGCCGATGCAATATTTTGTACCGCAATATGCGGCAAACTCCTGTTCAAATGCTTTGACTTCCTGGCCCTGGATGTACCATCCTGAATCAATGACTCGTGTAGCAGCCTCTATTAGTTCATCCCGGTATCTGGCATTGATACCTTTAAGGTCGAGAAACGGTATTGTCATTTTTCGCTCCGATTTTCGAGCGTTAGAAAATCTTCGTAATCACGGATATATTCTTCTTCCATGTATGGTAATGAAGCCAGAACCAGACAAATGGCGCCTGAGGAAAAATTGATCAACTCACGCCAGATCATTCTGGGTACATAAAGTCCATAATAAGCCCGTTCAAGACGGACTGTTTTTTTATTTAATCCGTCATCAAGGACAACGTCAAAAGCACCCATAACCGAAACTATCAGTTGTTGAAGCTCCTTGTGGGCGTGTCCGCCACGGTTTTCACCCCCCGGTACATCATAAAGATAATATGTCCTGACGATATCGAACGGTATGTGCTCCTGATTGTAAATGGAAGTTAATGAACCCCGTCGGTCATACATACGGGGCAACTCGATCAGCATGCAATCATGGATAGTTGTCTTCATTTGCCCTCCTGCATCAAAGCCTTGTATTCCTCATAATCCCTTATATAGTCGGTTTCACTGTATGGACAGCATGCCAGCACATAGGCCACTGAGTTGGTGGAGAAATTCTGCATCCTCCGCCAGATCATCCTTGGCACATATAGACCGTGGTAGGCTCGGTTTAGATGTACGATTTTCTGGGCTGTTCCATCATCCAGGAACACATCGAAACTCCCGGACAGGGCTATGATGACCTCTTTCTGCTCCCGAAACGCATGTTCTCCACGCTCCTCCCCGCCCGGCACATCATATATCCAGTAAACGCGGGAGATTTTGAAGGGAATATGTCTATCCTGTTCTATAAAGGTAAGATTGCCCCGAGGATCGAGAATTTTTGGAAATTGAATTAAAGACACATCATATACAGAGGAAACCGAATCCATTACTTTTCCTTTCTCTGTTTTTTCAACCAATTCTGATAACCAGTATTTTCCCAGGGCATACTCCGATCAAAATTTTCAGGCCAAGGGTAATGGCTTTTACCATCTTCTTTTGATTTAACTTCTCTGATATCTTTAATAAATCTGGCTGGATTTCCTGCAACAAGTGAGAAATCTTTGACGTCTTTTGAAACTAAAGAACTCGCACCAATTAAGCAGTGTTTGCCTATTTTAATATTCGGCAATATGACCGAACTCGCAGCAATTTGAGAAAAATCATCTACAGTCGGTCCCTTGCAGATATTGGAAGGAGGATGGGGATCGTTTGTGAAAACAACAGATGGATAAATAAAAACATAGCTTCCAATTTTTGAATTGCCACCAATGAACACGCTGCTATGCAGCCAGCAATGGTCACCAAATACAACATTCCCTTGAATATCGGAGAGTGTTCCAACCCGGCATTGTTCTCCAAGTATAGAATTCTCCCTTATTGTTACACGGTGACCAGTACTGAATTTTTCTCCAAAAGAAGAGCCAGCATAAATAATAGTATGACTCCTTATTAGAGAATCATTACCAATAAAGGTTTTTGGATTTATATAATTGGCATTTTTATAATAGTCATTCAGTGGTTCCCCAATGACGCAATGATTTGCAATAATAGTGTTATCCCCAATAACTGCATTATCATAGATAATGGTGCCATCGCCTATCTTTACATTTAGACCTATATTTGCTGTTTTGCTTATAGAAAAATTATTGTTAAATTTCATAGACGCCTTTTAGTTGGTGTGCATGAGAGTTAGGAAACGGAAATAGAGCAGTACTATTTCTGTGCAGCACCTGTTCTTAAGGGAGTGGCGGTACACCGGCATTCCTAAAATCTTATTCTTATGGATATTTTACACTGTTAAAATTTTGAAGTTTTGGGGTCATTAAGTTTTGGGCTCAGGCTTGGCTTATTGGTGTCTTTTAACACCTCTCCACCAGATTTCATTTTCCAGAAACCATTTCAAGGTTTTCTCAATCCCGGTTTCAAAAGATTCCGTCGGCAGATAACCAAGATCTGAAGATATCTTGTGGGCATTGATGGCATAGCGGCGATCATGGCCCAATCTGTCCTTAACATGGGTAATAAGGGTTGACGGATGAGTTCCTTCGACTGAAGGACAATGGGGAAACCGTTTAGCCAGCTGTCTGTCCTTGGAAAACTCTTTATGGATTAAATCACATACCAGTTTTACAATATCCAGGTTGGTCCATTCGTTATTCCCGCCTATGTTATAGGTCGCCCCCACTTGACCCCTGGTAAGAATCTGATCGACCCCCTGGTTGTGGTCATCCACATACAGCCAGTCTCGAATCTGTCGTCCGTCTCCGTAAACGGGCAAAGGTTTTCCATTTAGAATATTGGTGGTTATTAACGGAATAAGTTTTTCAGGAAACTGATATGGCCCATAGTTATTGGAGCAGTTGCTGATGGTCACCTTTAATCCATAGGTCTCATGGTAAGCCCTGACCAGATGATCTGACGCGGCTTTGCTGGCGGCATAGGGTGAGTTGGGGGCATAGGGTGTGTTTTCGGTAAAAGGGGGATCATCTGGTTTTAACGTGCCATAGACCTCATCGGTTGAGATATGGTGAAAACGGTGCTCTTTGGATTCTTCATCAAGCCAGACGTTCTTAGCCGCTTTGAGCAGCGTGTGGGTTCCCACAATATTGGTGTTGATAAATTCATCCGGCCCCTGGATGGATCTGTCAACATGGGATTCGGCAGCAAAATGGGCGATTGTGTCAATCTTGTGGCCTTTAAGCAAAGACTCAACCAGGGGTTGATCAAGGATATTGCCATGGACAAATTCGAATCTGGAATTTTTTTCAGCTTCTATGAGGTTATTTCTGTTTCCGGCATATGTTAAAGCGTCCAAAACAACAATATGGTCTTCGGGATATTTATTGAGCCAGTAATAGACAAAATTCGTGCCTATAAATCCAGCACCGCCTGTAACAAGGAGTCTTTTCATGCAAAAGCCTCTGCGTTGTCAAAGGTTGATCCCTTTTTATCTTTTTGTGATAATATTGGCGCTGTGCCATGGATGATAGGCCAGTCAATTGCAATGGAAGGATCATCCCATCGGATGGACCTTTCGTGTTCCGGCGCATAGTAGTCTGTACATTTATAGGTGAATTCTGCCTCGTTGCTCAAGACATAAAAGCCATGGGCAAATCCGGGTGGAATCCATAGCATGTTTTTATTTTCTGCAGAAAGGGTTGCGCCGGTCCAGCGTCCAAAAAACGGGGAAGATTTCCGGATGTCAACGGCCACATCAAAGACTTCACCTGAGGTCACACGGACCAGTTTGCCCTGGGGCTTTTTGATCTGGTAATGGAGACCCCTCAGGATGTTCTGGGTGGATTTACTGTGGTTGTCCTGGACAAAGGTTGTATGGGCCACATTCTTTTTAAATTCGTCATCCCGGAAAGTTTCCATGAAGAATCCCCGGTGATCCCCAAAAACCTGGGGGGTGATTAATACAACATCGGGTATGGTGAGCGGGGTATATTTCATTCGCTTATCTTGTTTTGTGTAAAAGGTCTAAAAGATATTGGCCATAGCCATTTTTCTTCATGGGTTCTGCCAATTTTTCCAATTGTTCAGCATCAATGAGTTTCATCCTGAAGGCGATCTCTTCGGGGCAGGCAATCTTTAACCCCTGGCGATCGACTACAACCCTGATAAAGGTGGCGGCATCCAGAAGGGACTCGTGGGTGCCGGTATCAAGCCAGGCCGTTCCCCGGCTGAACAGCTCAACCGTTAAATTGCCCTGCTGGAGATAGGCTTTGTTGACATCTGTAATCTCAAGTTCCCCCCGGGCAGAGGGTTTGATTCCTTTGGCAATCCGGACCACATCATTATCGTAAAAATAAAGTCCGGTAACGGCGTAGTTGGACTTTGGAACTTCGGGTTTTTCTTCCAGGCTTGTGGCACGGCCGTTGCTGTCAAACCCAACCACGCCATACCGCTGGGGATCTTTGACATAATATCCAAAAACGGTTGCCCCCTTCTCTTTTTTTGCAATGACCTGCAGGCGGTCGGACAGACCCTGGCCATGGAAGATATTATCGCCCAGAACCAGTGTGACAGGATCATTTTGGATAAATGCTTCTCCAATGATAAATGCCTGGGCAAGTCCGTCCGGGGAGGGCTGGACTGCATATTCAAGGGAAATGCCCCATTGGGAACCATCACCCAGAAGATGCTTGAAGCTGTTGAGATCCTGGGGGGTGGTGATAATCAGAATCTGTGTAATACCTGAAAGCATCAATGTTGACAAGGGATAGTAGATCATCGGCTTGTCATACACCGGCATCAGTTGTTTGCTCACTGAATAGGTCAGGGGGTACAGTCGGCTTCCAGAGCCGCCGGCAAGTATAATTCCTTTACGCATAATAGTTCCTATGGGGTCAGGCTTGGCTTATTGGTGTTATTGGGGGTAAAGTATCTGGGTTCTTATTTTGAAGTAGAAAGTAAAGTGGGGTCTGACCCCGCTAACCTTTTGTTATTATAATTTATTTGCTTTTGAAAAGTCTGAATCTATCTCTTAAACCCCACTTTTGGGGGCCAAAAACAGCATTTTATGGTTCACCTAAGTCAGGAAGTTATGGGCAGGCTTGGACTACACTGGTGAACCCAGCTAATGTAAAGATCAGAGGGGATCTGCAGAATCCAGAAGGTGTAGGGGAATATCAATATCTTCATTATTCAATATTTTATTGACCATGGAAACATCCAGATCAACAATTTTGGCAATGGTTGGTACAGAAACACCTTCTTGTTTTGCCTTGCGGATAAAGGAAATTAGGCTCTGCTTCCTTTCCTCTTTTCTCCCCTCTTTTTTGCCCTCTTCTCTGCCCTCTTTTCTGCCCTCCTGCATGCCTCTTTCTCTAATATATTGCGCTAACATTGCTGTCTCCTTGTGTTGAACAATTTCATTGTACAATTTCAGTTGTTCCTGGTCCTCTATTTCCGCGTATGTGTCAATAAAATCAACATATTTATCAAAAAGCCCGCTGGAAACAAGCTGAAACAACCCTGCGTATGCTTGCCGAATTACCTCAATACGGTCTTCTTTTTTGTAATGCATTTTTGGCAGCAGTATTTTGACCACTGGGTTATCCACATTGTAATAATCCCGGGCGTTCAAGTCAAACAACTTGTGAAATACATACTCAAAATGCAGGAACAGGCGGTCATGTAGCTGTGCATGCAGTTGCTGCAACACAGCCTTGCTCCATTTTTTTCTGTCGGTGAATAAAACAGTTGGTATGACCAAGGCATCTGGATGGGCTTCCATCAGGTCGGTTGTGTAGCGCAGCAATTTATAAATGGAAAATTTACTTTTGTCTTCCTGGAACTCCACCAGCCATAAAAGCAGTTGCTGATTTTCAAAGTTGAACAGGATCGGCATGTCCAGTTCAAGGCTCGAATCCGACAGGTTGTGTTTTTTAGGCTCCTGCCGTAAAAATTCAACATCAAGTACCTTGCCCCAGCTTTGCCCTGCCTGGGGGAAGAACCAATCCAGGGTTTCTTTTGGAAAATCCAAAAACAGATTTTTAAAATTGTGATCATGGGATTTCATATTGGGGTCAGGCTTGGCTTATTGGTGTTATTTAAGAGGGTAAGATTTCCATTTTTTTGCAGCGGTAGCAACCTTCGTACAAAAAAACTTTTATAGAACACGCTTTCTAAGAATTTTATAAAAACTTTCCCTTTTAGCGATCATCAATATTTTAAGGGTGAAATCATTTTCTTCAATGAGATATGCAATTCGATAGTGTATTTATGGTTCACCTAAGTCAGGAAGTTATGGCAGGCTTGGACTACACTGGTGGACCCAGCTACTGTAAAGATCAGAGGGGATCTGCAGAATCCAGAAGGTGTAGGGGAATATCAATATCTTCATTGTTCAATATTTTATTGACCATGGAAACATCCAGATCAACAATTTTGGCAATGGTTGGCACAGAAACACCTTCTTGTTTTGCCTTTCGGATAAAGGAAATCAGGCTTTTCTTCAGTTCTTTTTTTCTGCCAATTCTTTCAGCACTTGTAATATAAGGCATGTTTTTCTCCTTTTCATACGCTTTCAATTCTTCAAGAAAAATTTCCTCAAGGGCTTCGGGCAAAGTCAACACCCAGTCTATAAAACGGTACAAATTTATAACCGCTGTTCTTGAATAACCCTTTTCGTATAGAAGCCTTGTCAGTTCTGTTTTCCACTGTTTTCTCAACGAATGGTCTTTTTTTGTCTCAAGCGCTCTTAAATGTGCCATCACCACAATGGCAAAGGGATTATCCTGTCTTTCAAGATACTCCCATTCCCCCTTATAATCAAGGAGTTTGGTTGTCAGGTAGTCCAGCCCCATTGTGGAACCCCACATCCCATATTGAAATGGGGCGGGACGCCAGGCGGGGGAGTCATCCGCCAGAATTGCCACACTGGTTACCGGTATTTTGAATCTGTCATAAATCCTATAATTGTACACGAACATCCGTTCTGGAAAATCCGATTTACTCTGGGCCTGAACTTCTATATGAATCAGTATCCATTTTTTGCTATTATTCTTGAGTGTTACTTCTACGAGTTTGTCAGTATGCCTTTGGCCGAGAACAGATTCTTTTGTTAATTTTTGAAATTCTTTATCAAGAAATTTGATTTCCGATTCCCAATCAATGTCTTTCTCTGAACTGGGAACAAAAAAGGTCATGAACTGTGGGAAAAAGAATTCAATGATCTCTTTCCAGGGGGTGTCGTATGTTTGATTTTTGTGGGTCATAGTTCTGAATCCTGAGGTCAGAGAGCTGAGGGCATGCTTGACTTAATGGAAAGTAAAGTGGGGTCTGACCCCGCTAAGTATTTGTTGTTAAAGCAGAATCGTTCCAAAAAACTGTATTTTCACCCCTTAAAACCCACTTTTCAAGGGTTGAAACAGCATTGTAAGCATTTTGTGATTCATGGATTGCATAATCCTCAAGGCGATCTTCGCCCTGGGTAATTCATATTGGGGTCACCCATTAAAGGGCCAGTCAAGGAAAAAAACACCTCCCCGTGAAAAAAGCTTCCTTTTTCCTTGACTGCTCGGACCTCGGTCAGGCTTGGCTTATTGGTGTTATTGGATTTTCTTACACTTCGGCCCTAATCAGAACGGGGACGGTCCATGTGTGGGGCTGGAACAAAAACATTGGATGTTTTCACTCAATTTCTTTTGAATTAATGTCATACTTTTTTTTGAAACGCCAGTTGTACAGGCAAACATTTCCCATGATTGAATGGCCTCGGCAACCTCTTCTATAATATTACGGACTTTAAAATCTTTGAAACCGATACCAGTACCAATCTGTTTAACCTCCTCAAGCCCCGGGTTCCTTCCTTCACCCTGCACACTCATAGTATGTTCACCACCAGGCCCACCGGAATAGATCAGGTCATATGCCGGGGTCAGGGTCCATTCATTATTTGCATTAAGCATGAAAGCAAAATTTTTGACATGATCATCCCGGTTATGGCTCATGATGTTGAACACCATCTGCCGGAATCCCCGTTCAACTTCTGTTTGGTTTTTTGTCAAATCCGAAACGACTCGGAGAAATATGCTGTAATCACATTCCGGAATCCGGAAATTGGAATGAAGCACCCCCCCTAAAGAATGGACATGAAATCTTCTATTGCCTTCTCGGTCAAAGCGTTTAACACCGAAAAAGGCGTCTCCTGATTCAACCTCAAATAGACGAGTTTCCGGCATTTGTATGCCGGCACTTCTGGCCATGAGGGAATAAGCCATTTCGACTCTTCCAGAGTCTTTGGTCTCTTTTGGGGATGGAAATTTTATCAACCAGTGCTCATAGCCTTCAGGTAAGTCATCGGCACCTGAAATCAGTTGGTCTCCTTTGAGGCCGACAACTATTTTGGGTCTGGCCCCCTGGGGGCTGCCGCCCATTCTCATAAGCTCAGGGATAATCTCTACACTTTCACTTTTAATGATTTCCCGGGAATGTTCTGCCATGGTTTGAAGATCAACCAACCGGTCAAAAGAATCATGTGCCATGGACGGCTCATAAACGAGAGCCCCCATGGTGGAATGACCTAAAAAAGAAAGTCGATCCAATACCGAAAAAGAATCAATAATTATACCCTTTTTTTGTAAGTACCGATCCATCAACAACAGGCCCCATCCATCAGGTAAAGAATCATCAAATAGCCCGAAAACAGGACCAAACTCTCTATCCTTATGTTCAAAGGCATCTGATTGAAGCGGCAGTTTATAGGGCGACAGCTGAATTGATTTTAACAAAAACTGAGGATCATACTGGAAATAAAGGGTTTTCTGATTTTCTGCAATTTTTCCAACAAGGATCTTGTCAGAGGATGATTTTTTTAAATAGACATTAAGAACTTTCAAATTGTTCCTCGTTTAGGCAGAGGTTTTGTCTGTTCTTCCAGTTGGTCGATGGACTTGATTTTCAGTGGGTTTAACAACGTCTCCACTTCATCTAATCTACCCAATGCACTCATCAGTTTTAAAAAACTTTCCAAAGATATTTTGCCGGTATCTTCAAATCGTCTCAAAGACGCTTCAGGAACTCCAGATCTTTTGGAGAGGGTTTTTCTGGTCCATTTCTTTTCAAGTCGCAATTGCTTGGTCTTTATGGACAATCTATTGGCCACCTCGACGGGGGTTTTAATTTCAAATATAATCATATCATCTATCCTAAAGACAGTATGTTATCTATTATGCTTTTAAAGTGTATATAAATGATATGATATTGTCAAATAATAATGGGGTCAGGCTTGGCTTATTGGTGTTATTGGGTTTTATCCATGACTGGGGCATTGGGCTTGGTCATCGTTTCGGCCAATGAGAGATTTATCCAGGAGGGTCAGGCTTGCGTTATTGACACTTTTTCTGAAATTTTTCAGCTATTATAGTTTGTTGTCAAAAGCACAATAACACAAGCCTGACCCCGTCGAACCATCAAAGATGACAAATGGGCGAAGTTAGGACCAAGCCCGTGGCATTAAATAAACCCCTTCTGGCTGATGTAAAGCATCACCTCCTGGGCGGCCTCTTCAGGGGTGAGGTTTGTGGTGTCAATGCGAAGTTCGGGATCAATGGGGTCTTCATAGGGATCATCCACGCCTGTAAATCCCTTTAACAGCCCTGCCCTTGCCTTGGCGTACATCCCTTTTCGGTCCCTTTTTTCGCATTCGGCAATGGGGGTAGATACATGAACCTCAACGAACCCGCCGTGGGCCTCGATCAAACGTCTGATTTCAGTGCGGGTCTTTTCATAGGGGGCAATGGGGGCACAGATGGCGATTCCCCTGTTTTTGGTTATCTCTGCCGCCACAAATCCGATTCTTTTGACGTTGATGTCCCTGTGTTCCTTGGAGAAATTGAGTTCCGATGAGAGGTTCCGCCGGACGATATCGCCATCGAGGAGGGTGACGGGCCGGGTGCCCAGTTCCTGGAATCTTGAATAGAGAATTTTGGCAATGGTGGATTTGCCGGCCCCGGAAAGTCCGGTGCAGAACACGGTCAGCCCCTGCTTTGACGGGGGCGGGCAGGATTTCCGGAGCTCGTCCAGCACCTCGGGAAAGGTGGCCCAGTCCGGCACGTTTTTGCCTGCCCGGATTCTCTGCTGGATGTCCGTGCCGGTCAGGGAAATGGTGGCGGTTGCTTCCGGCACCTGGCCTGCGATTTTATATTCATCCTCAAAGGGCAGATAGACCATCTCCTCAAAGGTGATGGTCTCAACCCCCAGTTCCCGGGCGGCGTTGTGGATAAGCTCTTTGGCCGCTTCCGACTGGTAAAAGGGGGTGTTGCTGGCGTCGTTGCCGGGAGAGGCGTGCTGG
Source organism: uncultured Desulfobacterium sp. (assembly GCA_963675615.2). Classification (GTDB taxonomy): domain Bacteria; phylum Desulfobacterota; class Desulfobacteria; order Desulfobacterales; family Desulfobacteraceae; genus Desulforapulum. The sequence continues at coordinate 472,583 of CAXXTD010000002.1, read as the reverse complement.
TGGCCGATGACAAAGTGGGTGCAGCCGTAGTTTTTACCGATGATCATGTGGAGGACCGCCTCCCTTGGGCCAGCCATTCGCATTGCCAGGGGAAGAAGGTTCAGCAGATAGGAGTCGGGCGGATAGTGGGCCGCCACCTTCTGGTAACAGCGCATGCGGGTAAAGTGGTCAAAGTCTCCGGGTTTTGACACCCCTGCAATGGGCAGGAGCAGCAGGTTGGCCCTGGCCTTCTGCATGGCCTGGATGGTCATTTCAAACTGGGGGCGGTGGATGGGCTGGCGGGTGTGGAAACCTACCACCCGCTTCCAGCCCAGCTTGGAGAAGAGGTTCTTTATCTCGGCCGGGGTGTTCCGGATCTGCTTGAAATCCGAGTGGATGGGAAGGCTGAGGGCCTGGATTTGACCGCCGACATAGTATCGGCCTGACCTGTTGAACAGGTAATCCACCCCCGGATGGGTTCGGTCCAGGGTGTTGTAGATGGCCAGGGCTTCCTTTTCCAGGTCCAGGGGCCAGATGTCCTGGATCTCCAGAATGCCAAGGAGAAACCCTTCCGGGTCCCTGAGGGTGACGGACTGGCCGGTTTCAAGGGTGTGGGCAAGGCTTTCCGGGATGTCCAGGCAGATGGGGATGGGCCACAGCTCGCCTGACCCGAGGCGCATGCGGTCCAGCACCGATTCATAGTCGATCTGGGTCATGAATCCGGTCAACGGCGAGAACACCCCCGTGGCGAGCAGCTCATAATCGCAGATCTGGCGATGGTTCAGGATGATGTCCGGCATGGTGGAAGAAAGCTTTTTAAGGATTGCCTGGCGTTCTTCTGAAGCAATAAGATCGACGGTTGTCATGGGGGTGCGGCCCTTCTCTGTTCTCGTTATTGGGGGGTATCGCTGCTGCCGTAGTAGGAGGCGTAGTATTTTCGGTAGTAGCGGTAGTACTGCTCTTTTTTCATGTCCACCTTGTTGAGCAGGGTGCCGAGGATGTTGGCCTTGCTGGATTCCAGCTTGGAAATGGCCTGACCGGTAATCTTGCGGTTGACATGGCCCGCCCGGATGACCAGGAGAACACCATTGGTCTTGGGGGCCAGGACAAGGGCGTCGCTGACCGGCATGACCGGAGGGGTGTCGATGATGGTCAGGTCGAACATTTCAAACAAATGGTCCAGGGCAAAGGCCATGCGTTTTGAATTGATCATCTCCGAAGGGTTCGGGGGAATGTTGCCCGATGGCAGCAGAAACAGGTTCTCCTGATCCATGGGAAGGATCGCTGATTCCAGGGCGCCTGTGATGTAGGGGGTCTGGGCGTCGTCGGACAGAAATTCCCTGAACAGCTTGTCAAAGCTGATGTCCGGTGCCAGGCTCCCCTTGACTGCCCTGGCCGGTCGCTTGACAAAGGCAAAGGAGGCTTCATACATGGTTGCCGCTCGTTTAAAGGCTTCAAACACATGGATGGACAGCTGGCGCTTGAGATCCTTTGTGGAGAGGAACCCCATGGTGGTCAGGATGTTTCCCAGGCGGTGTTCAGATTTTTTCTGCTGGCCCAGGGCCATCATGGCCTGTTCCTTGGTCAATAGCTGGTTTTTCACCAGGGTGGAGGCCAGTTTTTTATCTTCGGGCCTGTTTTTCCAGAAAATGTCCGTGACGTTGCCGTTGAAAAAGCTGATGTCTACCTGGTTCTGGGCGTCGTCAAGGGCCAGGACCCCCGTGCGGTTCTGGAGGCTGTAAAGGGTGAGCAGGTCGCTGAGACTGAAATCCCGGGTGTTTCCCCTGGGGACCATGGCACCCAGTGCCTGGGAGAGAAGTTCCGTCAGGCCGGGTTTTCTTAAATCGGCATCAATCATGAGTATCCGGCTTCCGGCCTCGGCCATGGTGTGGGCCAGATTGATCACGGTGTTGGTCTTGCCCTCTTTTTCCACGGCGCTGGTGATGCAGACGGATTTAAGTTCATGGTCCATGGCGGAAAACTGGAGGTTGGTTTGCAGGGTGCGAAAGGATTCAGCATAGCTGGATTTGTCTGAAAGATCCTTTACAAGAAATGATTTTTCCGGTCTGTGTTTTTTTGAACTGAACAGCATCTAATAGGTCCTCCCTGTTGGCGTGATTGCTGCATCGGGTACCACGGCCAGAACAGGATATCCCGTGTATCGTTCTGCATCATCCTCGTTTCGTATGGACTGATCCAGGTATTCAAAGAAAAAGGCAAGGCCTGCACCGCCAAACAGCCCAAGGAGCATGGACAGGAGCATGTTTCGCTGCTTGTTGGGCTTGACGGGATTCCGGGGAACGTCAGCCTCTTCCACGATGCGGAGGTTGGAGCTCTCCCCTGTTTTCAGGATGTTTGATTCTTTGATCTGGGACAGGAGCGTGTCGTAGAGGTACTGGCTGGTATTGACATTGCGTTGAAGAATGTTGTAGTCCAGCCCCTTTTCATCGGTCTTGAGGGCGTCCTCCTGGAATTGCTGGATGTTGCGCTTCATCTCATTCTCCCGGGTGACCAGCATTTTTTGCCGGGTTCTCAGGGAATCGCGCTCCTTGGCCAGTTCCACCCTGAGTTTGGCCCGGGTGGCGTCGATTTTGGATAAAATTTCTCGGATTTTCGGATGCTTGGGTTTGAACACCCTGGACAGTTGCTGGCTTTCCAGCTCCTGTTCCATGAGCATGCCATACAGGTTCTTGACCAAGGGGTTGTCCACCAGGGCTTTGACCTGGAGCAGGTCTTCCCCGGATTTTAGGGCTGCGGCCAGGGCCCCCAGGCGGGTGTCAAGCTCCATGCGCTCGTTCTTGGCATTGAGATATTTGGTGTTAAAGTCGGCTATTTTCTGGTTGATGATGCCCTGCTGCCCTTCCAGGGAGAAGATACTGTTGTCCTGGCGAAAGGCCATGAAATCGCGCTCGGCATCTTCCAGCCGCTTTTTGACACTGTAGAGTTCATTGGTCATCCACGAGAGTTTGTCAGTGGAGGACTTGAGCCGGGAGGCAAGGTCAAATTCAATGTATTTGGCAGCCAGGGTGTTGGCGATGCGCCGGGCCTGGTCCGGGTCCGGGTCCATGACGGAAATTTCCATGATCCGGGTGGACTCCACCGGGGTGATGGTAATCCTGGACAACAGCCGGTCCAGGGTGGTGTCCACGGGCGCTTCGGGCATGGGATAGCCCGGTTCCAGAGCGGCGGGCAGCATTCCCTTGATGTAGTCTTTCAGGGTGGACTTGATGAGGCTGAGATTCTCCTTGACCCTTGACACATAGGTCTTGAAAAATCCCATGGCCGGCAGGGCATCCCGGACGTTGGCGTCAAGATCAATGGCCTGGGCCACAAGCTTGAGTACGGGCTTTGAGGTGACGAGTTTAAAGTGGGTGTTAAAGTTCATCTCTTCGGCGTAAAAGCTCTCATACCCCTCCACCCGACCGGACAGGGACGACGACTTGGCGTTGCTGCCAATGACCAGCTTGGCCGTGGCCTGGTAGATGGGCGTGGCCGTACAGGTGAAAAAGGCGGTTACAGACACGGTGATGAGAAAGAACACAGCAATCGTTCCCCGGTGGGCCAGAAGCACGCCCAGGTAGTCGGATAGATGGATGCTGTTTTCCTCGTGGTGCTCAGGTTCCATGGGGGCTCCTTAAAGCCAGGTTTCGGGGATATGGAGGCGGTCCCCGGGTTCCATGGGAACATCCGGTGCCTGGCCATTGGAAATTTTCTTCAGGTCAATTTTGATGATGGTCTGGGTTTTGTCCGTCATGCGGACGATCCTGGCCCGGGAGATGGCGGCATATTTGGCAAACCCGCCGGCCATGATGCAGGCGCCCAGGGCCGTGAGACCGGGCTGGTACTCGTACACGCCGGGCTTGGCCACCTGCCCTTCCACATAGATCTTGGTGGATGCCTGGTCAAGATTGCTGGCGTGGGGGATGTAGATGATGTCCCCGGGGATCAGGGTAATGTTGCAGCCCATGTCCCCCTTGTCGAGCAAACCAATCAGATCCACCCGGATGGTGTTGCGGTCCTGTTTGGCCTTTTCCATGTTTTCCTCGGAAAGATCCATGCCGTGGTGTTCCCGCAGTACATAGGCAATATTGCCCCGCTCGGGAAGCACGCCACCGGCCTTGGCCAGAAGTTCCAGAAAAGCGGTTTCCGAGGTCATTTCATACTGGCCCGGTTGTTTCACGGCACCGGATATGAAAAAGCTGATGCTGTGGTACTCCTTGACCTGGATGTTCACCTGGGGTGAGACAAAATAGTCCTTTTCCAGGGGTTTCAGGATCTTTTTTTCCAGGGCCTCAACGGTAAGGCCCTGGGCCGTTACAAAGCCGATGAACGGCACATTGATCCGGCCCTGCTCAGACACGGTGAGTTCGCCCCTGGACTGTTCCATGCCGCCTGCAATGATGGACAGGACAAGCACATCCCTGGGGCCGATGTGGTAGGCCCCGGCCCGGACCCATGGCGCCGTTGATACGATCACCAGGGCCGCCAGGACAAGAATACCGGCGTGGATTTTTCTGGCTGTTTCGATGATGATTTTACCTGCTTCCCAAGTTATAGTTTAAATTCACCCTGCACAGCACATAACGGTTGCCGTAGTCATAGACCGAAAGGGAAGAATCCCGGGTTTCATACCCCGCCTCCAGGGTGAGGATCATCCACTCCTTGAACAGGTACTCCAGGGCCGTGGAGAAAAACCAGGTGTCATCTTTTCGATCCTGGAGGGCATTTTCATAGTCGCTTCGCTGGAAATAGGCCGTGACGCCCAGGTCCAGTTTTTCCAGAAACCGTTTGCCGGCGGTCAGGGTGATGCGGTTTGCCGTGTAGTACTCGTTGTTAAATCCTGTGGTGTTGAGGTTCTCGGCATAGGCAAGCTCAAAACGGCTCCGGGGCTTCTCATTTGAGCCGATTGGCAGGTTCTGACCCTTGACGGCAATATGCCAGACGGAGGTGTCAAGGTCGACGATTGCAGGATCGTCAAAGTCCCGGGTCTGGAACCCGATGCCGGCAGTGAACCCGAAATATCTGAACTGACTTTCCAGGTTGAAACTGTATTGCTCCGAGGTGTAGTCCGATGAGGTCAGGCTGTAATCCATGGCCTGGATACGGTATTCCAGATCCAGGGTGGTGAATTTGCTGAGGCTGTAGTAGAGCTTGAGCGTTCCCCCGTTTTCACTGCTGTCTTCAACCCCGGCGTTTGCGTAATCAATATCGACGTTACTGTAGGCCACAGAGGCGGCAAGGCGGTCCGTGATGGTGTATTTCAGCCAGGGACTGATGCGGTTGATTGCATACTCGTCGATGGAGACGGAGTTGGCAAATTCGTCGGTTTCAGAGGGGTTCCTCGTGTTGATCCAGGTGTCGGTCAGGCCCGTTGTAATGCGGGTAAACAGGGCGGTCCGGGCTGCGAGAGCCAGGTTGTGACCGGTGTAATCATTCGTATCGCTGTCCTGTCCCCCCTGGTAGCGGGTGTCGGTTAAAAAGGCGTTGAGCGAGACGTTGCTCCGGGGGGTGCCATAGCCAAACTTGAAGCCCGGCTTAAAGGTGAGCGCGGTTATCCGCTGTTCGTCCTGGTCGGACTTGTAGAAATTGGCGTCAAGGCGGTATTCGGTCTCAACAAAGGGGATGATCAACAAAGGGGATGAGGGTGAATTTTTCTTCGGCCTGAGCCTGGGAAGCAAGGACAAAGAACAGGGACAGACCGGAAATCAGCAGGCGTTTTAAAAAAAGTTTCATTGGAAAATTTCTTGTTCTATTTCCTTGGTTTCAGGGGCCGTTCCCAGAAGAACCGGGGCATGGGCGAGGAGTTTATGGGGATTTTCAAACATGATTTTAAATGCTTTTTCAGCGCTTGTCAGCTTTTCCACCCGCTTGAGTACCTGGCCCAGGACAGGTTTTCTGTCCCGGGTGTCGTGGCCGTCCGAGGCGATATAGGTGACCCGGTCCGCCGTTAAAAGTTCCCGGGCCATTTTGGCCGGCATTGATCCAAACCGCCCGTCAAGGCTCGATGCCGTGATCTGGAGTTCCACTCCCATGAATTCAAGTTCAGCAAGCAGGTCTGGTTTTCTCGTCAGGGTTTTGTTCCGCTCGGGATGTGCCAGGATCGGGGTGATGCCAAGGTCATTTAATCGATGGAAGGTTTTTAAAACGGCCTCCGGGATAAAGAGGTCCGGCAGTTCAAACAGATAGTATTGATCCGTATCGGCAAGGGAGGGCAGCATGCCCCTGGAAAGCTGGGCCACCGTGTCATGTTCCAGCCTGATTTCACCCCCGGGGAGGAGAGACAGGCAGTTTCCATGGCGCTTCAATCCATCCGCCAGACGTTTGCAGGCCTGGCGGGTTCGGGTCGTGGAATTGGGAAAGTGGGGGGTTGCAATGATGATATCCGTGCCGGATTTTGCTGCTGCGCCTGCCATGGCCACGGCTTGATCAAGGGTGCCTGGACCGTCGTCAACATCGGGCAGGAGGTGGCAGTGGATGTCTATCAGCTGTTCAAATGGCATGGGAATTCCGGCATAGCTCCGCCTGGTCAGTTACATGGCGCAATCCTGATGTTTCTAAAATTGATAAATGGATGCAGCTCTTATCTTTGGTGCTTTGCATGGTGCTATCTCCTGAGAATACAGATCAGCAGGAAGCGTCGGGAAGGGGGTCAGGCTTGCGTTATGGGCATTATCTGTTACGTTGTAAGTCCATTTATGTTTTGGTCGATAACGCCAATAACACAAGCCTGACCCCTTTAATGCCCATGGCCGCAGAAATGGCCTGATGGTCGTCAAGCCATTTCTGCTGGTAAATCAGAAGTCTACGGGAGTGTGTGTCTGATCGTTTTCTTACGTCCGATGCCTGCTGCGCCAAGGAGCCCAAAGGCCAAAAGCATCAGGGTGGACGGTTCGGGTACAGCGGCCATGTCTGTATCCACTTTAAAGGAAAAAGATTCGATATTGCAGTCTCAAAGTCAATATTTAATCTGCCAAAGAGGTCTCCCTCTTGAAACTGGATCCGGCAAGTTTCACAGGGTCACTGAACGACCAGCTATAGCCACTCCCCGCGCCGGAAGTAGGAAAGTCTATCATAGTCAGCAGGAGGAGAGGCGGATCCGATAATATCCTGCCACCACCCCTGGCAGAACCCGGGGTGTCAGGATACCTGGTCAATGGGGTTAAAGTTACTTAAATCAAAGGATTTTTGTATGTCAAAAATATCAAAGAAGATATCTCCCTTAAAGGCGTTGATTTGCAAGCTTGAAATCGTATAACTTGGTAGCTGCATGACAACACCCAGTTAAAATCATCATCCCAGGTATTATCGCCCTCAAAAACCAGACTCCAGTCATTGTCTTAACAACTCCGCCAGATACACCGTTACTATCCGCCGTCCATGTAGCCCCATCGAAAAATGGACGCTCCAGAGCTGTCGACTAGCCCGACACTTGACCCTCATACCGGCCATGTCAGCACCGCTGACAGAGGAGACGAGTTCAGTAATCCAGGATTACGGAAGCCTGGACGGGTGATGAAATTAATAAAACTGCAAAAAAGCAGAAAAAGAGATTTTTTTCATACGCATGTTACCTCCTGGGGTCAGCTGTTTGCAATTGCAGCAGTTGGTTGACCGTATTCATTTCCGCAGTCCCGGGAACCGGTTTTACAGATGTTGAGCACATCTTCCTCTGATCTGCAGCGGATGATGACCACAAGTTCCGGTTTGGTCCAATGTTTTTTGGATCTGGTTTGATTCATTTTATCTCCTTTCTGGGTGCTTTGGGGTCAGGCTTTCATTTGGATGACCCCTTAAATCGATTTTCATGTTGGCCAATCGCTAATGCAATTGGCCTGCCATGGATCCATGAAAAAATATTTTTTTACAAAAGATGTTGAAAAGTTTTTGAAATAACAGACAAATTTACTTCTGGTCAATGGCACCATTGAGGGCCATGGCTGTTTTTGTTGATATGAAATTAAGGTATATGGGGGGATTTCTATGTAACCTTTCACCTTATACTATGACTTTTTTTGCCCAATCAGCCCTGTCGCCATTAATAATTTTCAAACCGGGCCAGGGCCATGTCACAGAAAAACGGAACGGGGCGGTCAAGGTCTCCTGTTTCAAGATCACAAACTGCCGGGCACCACATGCACAGATCATGGAGATTGCATGTTCCACAGGTTTCCCGGTAGCTCCTGCGGGTTGATCGTAATCCACGCACCCTGGGTAAAAATTGCTGCCAACCCTGGGTTAATGATCCGGCGTTCAGATCGTAGACGCAGTCTTTGCGGGTCAGGGACGAACAAAGTTTCAGGGTGCCGTCATGGGCGATGCAGCAGGAGTTGATCCCGGCAACGCAGCGGAAAAGTTTGCCCGGGTCATCTTGCTGCCCTGCCTTCGGGGTTCGCAGATCAGCGCACTGTTTTTTTAATGCGCTGATCCTGGCTGGATCATCGGCCTCCAGTTCTAAAATCTCATGGATGGTCAGTCGCTGGGCCATGATTTCCTGGTTTCTGACCGGATCCCTGTCCAGGCGGAGGTGCAAAAAGGGATCAAACCTGAAGCCCAGGTCTGAATGGGTTTTGCAGAATGCGGCAATTTCCTTTAGTTCGTGGCTGTTGGCGCCCATCAGGGTTGTTTTCAGGACAAAGGGAATGCCCGCAGCCTTGAGTTTGTTGATGCCGTTTAAAAAGGCGGCAAAGGTATTTTTCCGGGTGACCTGCCGGTGTGTTTCCGGGGTTGCCCCATAGACGGAGATCTCGATTTCCCTGGGCGGATATTTTTTGAACAGGGCAATGTGTTCATCGGAAATCAGGGTGGCATTGGTGAAAACAGAGACCAGCATCCCCTTTTGCTTCAGGTAAAGATAGATCTCAGTAAAATCTTCCCGCAACAGGGGTTCACCGCCGCTTAAAAGGACCCAGAGGGTGCCAAGGGAGACGGATTCGTCAATGATCTCCTTGATCTTTTCCAGGGAGATTTCTGCGGCCCTTGCCTTTGGGTCATTGGCCGGAAGGTTGATATAACAGTGGGCGCAGTTGTTGTTGCACCTTGCCGTGAGTTCAAGGGAGATGGAAAGAAGGGTTCTTTTCCCTCTTGCCTGGTCCCAAAGGGGATGCTGGTGGATGGGAATGGTTTTGATTGTGCTCATAAGGGATATCTCCGGATGAATTTTTTCAAGCGCCGGGCCGATCTGAGGGTCGGCAGGAGAACTGTCTGGAGCATTCCGTTTCGGGATAAAACTGCCACCATGCGGTTGAACAGAGAAGAATTCAACAGGGTTTTAAACTGTTTTTTATTGACGGAGGAGACAACACCCACAAGGTCGTCTCGAAAAAACCACCCGTCCGGGACGGGAAGGTTGTCCCCCCGGGTCTGCACACGCTTTTGCGTGCACCGGATGACCCGGTGGATCATTACGGAACCCCTTGCCCGGGAGACGGCCGCCACAATATTTCCGGGCTGGATTGTCCGGCCCGGATCCAGGGATTTAAGGATAACCGTCTCACCATCCCTTATAAAGGGGGCCATGCTGTAACCACGGCACTGGACTTGAATTCCGGACAGGCGTCCTTTGTCAAGGCCCCAGAGCAGCAGACTGCTGAAAGGCCCTGTTTGTAAGGGTCAGGTCCCTTGTGATCAACTTTTTGCCGACGATTGTTCGACGATCATCTTTCTAGCTGCAAGCTGGGTCAGAAGGGAGAGGACATCCTGCTTGACGGTTTCAACCGGTGCATTGTATTCGTTGACAAGGGCGGTAATGATGTCATGGACACTGTTTTTACCGTCCATCAGCTGCCAGGTTGAATACCCGGTATCGTTGAGGGAAAAGATATCGTCCTGATTTTCACTCAGCCCGTCTTCAATGGGAATAATGAGCAGCTCACCCTCAATGGTCCTTGTGACTAATTTTTCGGAAATGGCGTATATGGTGTTCATATCAATCATGGGAATTCCTTATGAGTTGGGCAATGTTGCCGGTTTTCGTAAATTGCAGGTTCCAGCAGGGAACGGATTGGCTCAGATCCTCCAGAATATCCAGGGAGTGGTTCCACCACTGCCGGGTGGTCAGCGGTCGGATCAGGCAGGCCAAGAGTTTTGTAAATGCCGCTTTTCTGTCATGGACAGGGACCAGGAAATCTTTCTGGGACTGGTTGAGGAAGAAAATGCCTTTAAGGGGGGCAGAAGCGGAGGATACATCCGGAACATCCCCATGGCTCCAGGTGCCAAAGGCGTGGAATCTGCCGTTTATTTTCCGTGCGATGTTTCGGTCGTCGCACAGAATCTGTACACTGGGCCTTAAAATTTCTGCCATGGTGGACTTGCCGGCATTGGAATGCCCCACAAAGAGATACCCATCTGCATCCAGGATGACCCCGAGGGAGTGGAGAATGCAGCCCTGGTTGTAGGCCAGCCAGCGGCCCAGGAGAATCTGATCGCTGGGGAACATGGCAAGGCTTGTCAGGTTGCCCCGGGTGAATCTTTTTTCCATGTCCCCGTCATTGTAGATATCAAGCCGGGTGTGCGTCTCGTTGGTTACAACGGTTCGATAATAGACCCGATGGGGCGGTTCCGCCGTTATCCACTCATAGATCCAGTTTTCTCCTCTGTGGAAAATGGCCCAGGGGGGATGGCGGTAGACCAGGTCTCGTTCCTGGTATCTCACATCGGCACCATCGGGAAGGAAGTGGTGATGGATGATCAGATCCGGCCTGGCCACACCCCGGGTCTTGAAATCATCAAATTTGGGATGAAAGGTTGTTTCCGACATGGGAAGGTCCGAACGTACCTCGATGACAGCCCCGCCGATTTTAAAGAATTTTGAATCCATAGAGGTCCTGGTGAAGTTTTCCATTGATATGATTCAATGGGGTTGCATAGCTCCGCCCTTTGGATTACATGGGGCAGATCAAGAACTATGGGCAAATAAGTCATTGCTGGAAATAAAAAAACATTCCTGATATATGAGTCATTGCTTTTTTTGTCAATATAATATGGGGAAAAGTTATTGTGGGTCAATTTAAGTGTATCCCTGGGCCTGCTTTCTAAAAAGAGCCGCATAACTCCCATCCAACGCCATGAGTTCACCATGGGAACCGTTTTCGGCAATGGTGCCGTCCTTGAGAAGCAGTATCCGGTCGGCCATTCTCACGGTGGAGAGTCTGTGGCTTATGATCAGGGCGGCCTTGTTTGTGACAAGGGACTTGAACTTTTTAAACACCTCGTATTCCGTGTTCACATCAAGGGCGCTGGCCGGTTCGTCCAGGATCACAATATCGGCATCCCGGAAAAAAGCCCGGCCCAGGGCCATCATCTGCCACTGGCCGACGCTGAGGGCCTGTCCTCCTTTGAAAACCCTGCCCAGGGGGGTGTTGTACTGCTGATCAAGCCCCTTTATCAGAGAATGGATGCCGGCCTTTCGGGCTGCGGCTTCAATCCCGGGTAATGTTTGGTCCCCCTCAATATTGCCCAGCCAGATGTTCTCCCCGGCCGTAAGGTTGTACCGGATGTAATCCTGGAAAACCACGCTGATCTTCTTTCTGTAGGCCTGGACACTGAACGCCCTTATGTCCTTTCCGTCCAGGCAAATGGCTCCTTGAACGGGATCGTAGAGACGGCAGAGCAGTTTTACCAGGGTACTTTTCCCTGACCCGTTCCTGCCCACCAGGGCCACCACCTCACCGGGTTTGATCTCAAAGTTCAACCCCTTGAGAATCCCCTTGGCACAATCCTCGTAGCCAAAGCTGAGATTCTCAACAACCAGACCGCTTTTCAATGTTCCGGGCACGGGTTCAGGGACCCCGGGGTCTTTTATCGAAGGTTTCACGTCAAGGAATTCATAAAAGTTTAAAAGGAACAGGTTGTCCTCGTAAAGGCCTGCCACCCCTTCCATGAGAGCGGCAAGAAAGGCCTGCCCCCGCTGGAACGCCTGGAAATACATCACCATATCGCCCATGGTGATGTCTCCTGCCACTGTTCTGGCTGCAATATAGACAAACGAGCCAAACACGGCAACGGTGGTGCTGGCCTGGGCCATGAACGCTCCCATGGACCGTTTTTTTTCAAATCCCAGTTTTTCCGTTCTCAGGGTTTGCCGGAGTTTCTTAAATCGTTCAGCAAAATGGGCGCCAAGGCCAAACAGTCTGAACTCCCGGGCGTGGGCGTCCCCCGTGAGCATCCAGTTCAGGTAGCCGGCCATTCTTTCATCCTCGGTCCGTTTGTTCTGCCAGGCAAAGACCTGGTCCGAATACTTGAAGCGAAAGATCACACCGGGAACAACGGCAATGACCATGAAAAGGGGTAAAAAAGGGTTGAGGAAAAGGAGCAGGCCTGCCAAGGCCACCAGGGACGCCCCATTCTGTCCCGTGGCCACAAGGCCCTCAACAATGCGGGTGGGCCGGTAGGGACCCTCCTGCTGGGCCCTGTGAAGGGTGTCCCTGTATTTTGGCGATTCATAGTAGGCAAGATCCACTGCAATGGACTTTTTGTGGAGCACAGCGTACATGTAATCGGTGACGGCCTGGGTCTGACCGGTCTTGATATACCTGGACAGGCTCGTGGCAAGGGCCGTTAAAAGGGCAGCCCCTCCGGCAAGCCCGATGTAAACGGCCACCCGGGAAAACCCCTGCCCTCCTGTGCCGACAGTCACAAGGCCCGACACCGTGTCAATGATCAGCTTGATCAGGTAAAGCGAGATCAAAGGCAGCACCCCCTGGACAACAATCAATCCCAGGGATGCCAGGGTCCATCCCGGCCCGGCCTGCCAAACAAAGCGAACCGCCCTGTCAATCCGCATTGCATTTTTAAACTTCCCATACGGGGTCAGGCTTGGCTTATTGGCGTTATTTGACATATGGGGTCAGGCTTGGCTTATTGGTGTTATTTGACATATGGGGCTTGGCACATTGTGAGTCATCGGAGTTAAATAATTCCAGCTGATGGCCGGGACTATCGTTTTGAAGATTCGGGGCCCCGTTGATCCACAAATTGTCAGAGGGTGGTAATGATGATCACGGCCCGGTTGATACTGCGCTTTTGTTTTTCTCAAGATCCTTAAGCAAGTCAAGAATTTCCAATGGGTTCTCCTGCTTGCCGTTGCCATAGGCATTAAACGAAACCCCGTTCTGGTATCGATAGCTTTCCTCACGATTGCGTGCGACCCATCTCAGGACGGCTTTGATCTCCTTTGGGTGGTCAACGCCTGGAAAATTGACCTTGAGGGTGAGGGCTGAGCTGGGAGAAATTTTGTGGTTGCTGAGAAACCTCAGTCCCCCCCGGCTCATGTCCAGGACGGGGAAATAGTCCCGGGTGAATTCTCCCCTGCCCCATAAAAGCGGTTTTTTCCGGTAATAGAGGGTGACACCTATGACACTGAACCGTTTACAGTTTCGTTTTTTCAACGTTCTTTCCCCCTGGATGGATACTTAAATGGACGCCGACCGGATGGCGTCGCAGATGCTTTGGCAATAGGCGCTGGTTTGTTCAAGATCCGGTCCTTCGACCATCACCCGCAAAAGGGGCTGGGTGCCGGAATACCGAACCAGTACCCGGCCTGAGTTGTTCAACGCCTGTTCCACCCGTTTTATTTCGTCTGAAATGGCGTCGATCTTCATGAAGTCGGGCCTTGAGGGATCCACTTCAACGTTCATGAGCACCTGGGGATAAACGGTCATGATGGCGGCAAGGTCTGAAAGGGATTTCCCGGTGTCGACCATCACCCGGATCAGACAGAGGGCGGAAAGAATGCCATCTCCTGTGGTGTGGAACTCGGAAAATATCATGTGCCCGGAATCTTCGCCGCCCATGACGGCCCCGGTGGTCAGCATCTCCTGGAGGACCTCCCGGTCGCCCACACCGGTTTTGACATGGTCAATGCCCAGTCGCTCCAGGGTCTTGGAAAGACCGATGTTGCTCATGACCGTGCTGACCACAAGGTTGTGGGGTAACCGTCCCTGGGATTTGGCATGGCTGGCACAGATGGCAAGGATTTTGTCACCGGTCAGCTTGATCCCCTGTTCATCCACGGCCAGGAGACGGTCTGCATCCCCGTCAAAGGCAACGCCTAAATCCGCACCCGTTGCGACCACCTGTCGGGCAAGGGTTTCTGTGTGCTGGGAGCCGCAGTGGTGGTTGATGTTTCGGCCGTCCGGGGTGTCAAATATGAATTGGGCATCAAACCCAAGGGTTGAAAACACCATGGGCGCCACCCGGTACGCGGCACCATTTGAGCAGTCCACAACGATTTTCAGGGGTCGGCAGAGTCGGCTGCCATCAAGGCCCCGCCGAAAGCAGGATGCAAGGAAATCGGCATATTGGGCTGAAGCGTCGGCAATCGGGGCTATGGTTCCCGGTTCCACTGCAGAATCAGGCCCCACTGTCCCACGGTCGTCAGAACCTGCCGGGTTTGAATCGGCATCAAGGATATAGGCCTCAATCTCGGCTTCTTCGGGATCCGTCAGTTTTAAGCCACTGGATTTAAAGATCTTGATGCCGTTGTCGTGGAACGGATTGTGGGAGGCAGAAATGACCACTCCTGCCCCTGCCCCTTTGACCGTTGCGGTTAAAAGGGCAACCCCTGGGGTGGGAATCACACCGGCAGCAAGGACATTGATGCCCATGGAGGAAATTCCTGCAGCAAGGGCCGCTTCGAGCATCTCCCCTGAAATCCGGGTGTCCCGGCCGATGATGACGGCGGTACCCCCCTGTTTTTTTGCGAAACGTGCCACAGCCTGGCCCGTTTTCAGGGCCACCTCAACCGTCATGGGGTAAATGTTGGCAAATCCCCGGATGCCGTCAGTACCAAATAGTTTTCCCATTCATAGACCTGTTGTTTGCCAAAGTTAAAGTTTGATTTTTTCCATGATCGCCAGTTCAATGGCCTGGAGCCAGTTGCTGCCCGTCAAAGCCGTGTCGGCATCAAGGGCCTTGATCGCCTCAATGTAGCTGTTCCTGTCTGTGACGGCCTTTAAAAACGTTTCAGGCAGGGTGCTGCCATGGTCCTGGCAGGCTTGTTCGGTAAGGATCTCCCGGGTTCGGTGCCGGTTCTGGATGATGGCGTCGTGGACGCGGATCAGTTCGGTTGTTTCCCCCCCGGACCTGGACAGCAGGATCTCCCTGGAATCCTTCAGCCGCGTGGAGAAATCTTCGAGCCTTTTGATGCGTTCGTCGATGCACGCCTGTAGGGTTTCCGTCATGCCCTGAAACAGCGCACTGGAATGATCGTCTCTCACAAAGAGGGAACGGATGTGGCGGTACCAGTTCATCAGGCTGATAAGCCCTGCGATGTAGCGGCAGTTGGCGGTGTAGATCCGGCCGGCACTGGTGTAGACCCCTGCCCGTCTGGGAATGGAACCTTCTTTTAAGGCGCCGCCAAACAGAATCCGATCGGGTCGTGTTTCATCCCTTCTCCAGATGGTGCCGGCTGCCGTGACCGTACCAAAGGCAAGGTGGCAGGGTCCCACAAGACCGCCCTGCCCGCCCAGGAACACGGGCCGCTGGTTGAGCATCACCCCCTGGTGGACATTGCCGAGCATGGAAGGGGTGGCCTTGTCCTGGTTGGGGGTGTAGTTGAAATGGATGAACGAACTGCCCACCTCGCCATGGTCCCGGCGGCTGGTGCCGCCGGCCATGAGGATATCGCAGAAGTTGATCAAACTTCCCAGGGTGACAAAGGGAAAGAGGATGGTCTGCTTGAGGCCGACGGTGTGGGCGGCCGACGCCTCTTCTTCAAGGATGGTGCCGCCCCGTACATGGGCGCCGGATCCAAAGACGTTTTTTCCGACAAACACGGCATCCTGGAAAAAACCGCCCTTGAGACGGGTATCGGGTCCGACCCGGGTGTTGTCCAGGGTCACCGGTCCTTCAGACCCGATGACGGATCCGGCCATGATCAGGGTTTTTCTGCCGGTAATCCGGGTACCGGGATAGAGGGTGACACCCGTTCCTGAAATCCGATCAATGTCCACATCGTCGCCAATGAAAACCGATTCAGGATTCAAAACCGTGACACCTCGTTCCATCAGCCGTTTTGTTGCCGTTGGGGTATCCATATCACATGAACCGGTAGAGAACCCCTCCCCAGGTCAGACCGGCACCCAGGCCGAGGAAGAGGACGGTATCGTTTTTCCTGCCGACCCGGTTCTGTTCAAGGGCCTCGTCAAGGGCAATGGGGATGCTTGCGGCCGTGGTGTTGCCGTAGCGCTGGATGTTGTTGAAAACCTTTGCCTCGTCAATCTTCATGAATTGCTGGTAGGCCTGGTTGATCCGCAGGTTTGCCTGGTGGGGAAAGAACATGTCGATCTGATCCAGGGAGGTGCCTGTTTTTTCAAGGACCTCCCGGGTCACCTCGGGCAGTTTTCGAACCGCCTTTTTAAAAACCTTTTTGCCGTCCATGCTCGGGAAATAACGGGCATCATCCATGGGGACATCCATGGGCATCCGATCCGGCAGGCGGGATGCCGGCAGTTCCACCATCAAAGAATCGGCACCCGAGCCATCCGTATGGAGGCAGGCCCCGAGCACGCCGACATTTTCGTCGGTTTCAACCCCTTCCACACACACGGCACCGGCACCATCGCCAAAGATGACGGTCACATCCCTGCCCCGGGTGCTCTTGTCAAGTCCCGTGCTGTGAACCTCGGCACCGACTACAAGAATTTTATTGGCCAGCCCGCTCTTGATGTAGGCGTCGGCCGTGGCAAGCCCGTAGAGAAACCCGGTGCACTGCTGGCGGATATCCAGGGTCGGGGTTGAATCCAGGCCCAGTTTTGCCTGGAGAAGACACCCTGAACCGGGAAAGAAAATGTCCGGGCTCAGGGTGGCAAAGATGATGAAATCCAGATCTTCCGGGGTCCATCCAGCTCGGTCAAGGGCAATTTTTGCGGCGTCAAGGCCAAGATCCGAGGCCCCGGTTTCCTGGCCCTCGGGAATCCAGTAGCGCTGTTCGATGCCGGTTCTCTGGCGGATCCACTCGTCGGAGGTGTCCATCATCCTTGTTAAGTCTTCGTTGGTCACAAGGCGGGATGGGAGTGCCCTGCCCGTAGCCCTGATGATTGATTTCTTCATATATACTTCCCTTTACTATTGGTATTTGGTATTTACTGGTCAAAATTTTTTAAATTTTTAAATCTAATGGGTTTTATTTATTACAACAGATCGTAGTCCAAGGCAATAGCCGGGCAACATTAACGCAACGGAAAAAAGGAAACATAGTGCTGATCGACGTTGGGATTTTATTTTCAGGAATGGTTCTTCTTTATGCAGGGTCTGAATTCCTTGTCAGGGGGGCTGCCTCCACGGCCCTGCTTCTATCCATCCGCCCGGTGATTGTCGGTCTTACGGTTGTGGCCTTTGCCACCTCGGCGCCCGAACTGCTTGTCAGCCTGGTGGCTTCGGTCAAAGGATCCGGCGGTATTTCCGTGGGCAATATTCTGGGCAGCAATGTGATCAACATCGCCCTGGTGCTCGGCATCAGCGCCATGATCAAACCCATAACCATCAACCGCCAGATTGTCCGGTTTGACCTGCCCTATATGCTCGGTGCCAGTCTGGTTTTCTGGATTCTGTGCATGGACGGCTATATCGGCTATGGCGACGGGCTGGTGCTGCTGGTGCTGCTGGCCGTGTTTCTCTTGATCGGCATCAAGAATTCAAAGGAGAAAAACGGGCAGAAGCCGGTCCGGGAATCTTCGCCCAGGGCCATTATCATCAACTGCCTGTTCATGGTAGCCGGCCTTGTGGGGCTGGCCAAGGGTGCTGAGATGATGGTCCAGTCGGCCATTGTCATGGCACGGGGCATTGGTCTTTCAGAGGCGTTTATCGGTATTTCGGTGGTTGCCCTGGGTACCTCGCTGCCTGAGCTTGCCACCTCGGCCGTTGCCGCATCCAGGGGCGAGAGCGACCTTTCCGTGGGCAATGTGGTCGGCAGCAACCTTTTCAACATCTGCCTGGTCATGGGAGTCGTTGGGATTTTAAATCCCCTGCCCGTTGGAAAAGAGCTGATGACCTTTGAATTTCCCTTTATGGTTTTCATCGCCATGGCCTTTGCCCTGATTGCCCTTGTAAAGGGCCAGATGGGCCGGAAAATTGGGTTTGCCTTTACGGCGTTTTTTGCCTGTTACCTTATTATTTCCTATATCAAATAATGATAATGGGGTTACAATCACGTTAGAACGGGAGCAGGATATTGTCAAAAAGCCAACAAGCCAAGCCTGACCCCGATCATTGTCAATAAGCCAATAAGCCAAGCCTGACCCCGTTTTCGTTTTTTGTTAAGTTTTGCTTGCTAAGCAGCGTTTATATGTATAAAAAGTAACAATCTATTCTAACAAACGAAAGAGAGGCTTTCATGGCCCAACCCTACAGGCTTCTGATCGTCGAAGATGATGAGGATATCCTTCTCTCATTCAATGAGTTTTTTTCGGCGCTGCCCAATTATAACGTAAAAACGGCCACCAATGGTCTGGATGCCTTGAAAATACTCAAACAGGACACCAAAGAATTTGATGGCCTGATCACTGACCTTGTGATGCCCAATATCAGCGGCGTTGGGTTAATATCCATCGTCCGGAAAATGTCTCCGAACACGCGGATTATTGCCATCACCGGCTGGGGGGACCACCCCGGCGCCCTTGCCTCGGAGGCGGCCGCCGACCTGGTCTTGAACAAACCCATTGATCTGTTTGAAATAGAACGCCTTCTGATGAAGCTTCTCAAGAACCCTAAAGCAGCAAAACAAGACAAAAAATGAATCCACCCATCATTGGAGTAAGCAAGCAGATACAGAAGATACGCGAATTGATCCGCCATGTTGCCGACACCTGCCTTAACATTGTCATTACCGGTGAAACTGGGGTAGGCAAGGAGGTGGTGGCCCAGACGCTGTTCCGGGAATCCCCCCGGTCAAACAACGCCTTTGTCACCGTCAACTGTGCAGCCCTTCCCGAAACCCTTCTCGAAAGCGAGCTCTACGGCTTTGAAAAGGGAGCCTTTACCGGCGCCCAGAAAAAAAGAAGGGGTAAGTTTGAGATGGCCCATAAGGGGGTCCTTTTCCTGGATGAAATCGGGGATATGCCCCTGTCGCTCCAGTCCAAGATTCTCCATGTGCTCCAGAGCGGTGAATTCTCTCCCCTGGGGTCTGAACAGGACATTACCACCGACGCCTGGGTGATTGCGGCGACCAACTGCCAGCTTGAACAAAAGATCAAGAACAAGGAGTTCAGGGAGGACCTGTTCTACCGGCTTAACATCATCAAGATCGAGATTCCGCCCCTGCGGGAGCGGCCCGATGATATTCCCCCCCTGATCGACTATTATCTTGACCTCTATGCGTCCCAGTACCCCGACCGGGTCATTGAACGACCCGACGAGCAAACCATGGAACGTCTGTGCACCTTTTCATGGCCTGGTAACGTGCGGCAGCTTCAGAACAGCATAAAAAAACAGGTGGTGCTCAACAACTGGAACCTTGTCATGGAAGAGTTGACCTGTACCAGCCTGGACGTCTCCCACCCCATTCGAACACCCGCAAGGGGCAGCCATCACATGGCCCCATTTTCCCTGATGTCTGAATTCCTTGACGTCTCAAAAAATGCAGACAGCATCTTTGAAGATCTCTCCCTCAAGAAAATAAAGAAAAAGGCCGTGGACCGGATCGAAAAGGAAGTCATCGGCTATGTGCTCGATAAAACCGCCTGGAACCGGTCCAAGGCCTCAAGAATTCTTAAAATCAGCTACAAGACCCTGCTGTACAAGATCAGCGAACTGGGTCTTGAGCCGCCCAAAAAAAACCTATGACCGGGGAACCAGGACCAGCTTTGTATTCCCGGGATCAACGGTAAAGGTTACGGTTTCGTCTTCCATCACCGTTCCCTTGAGGATTTCAAGGGAGAGGGGATTTTCAATTTCCTGCTGGATCACCCGCTTGAGGGGCCGTGCGCCAAACACGGGATCAAACCCCTTTTGTGCGATGAATGTCATGGCGGCCCCGTCCAGGGTGATGGCGATTTTTTTTGCCTCAAGCCGCTGGTTGAGCTGCTGGATCTGAATATCGGCAATGGCTCGGATATGATCCATTTCAAGCCCGTGGAACACGATGACCTCATCGATGCGGTTTAAAAATTCAGGCTTAAAGGTCTGGGCCAGGGCCTGGCTGACCTGGTCCTGGATGTCCTTTCCCCCGGATTCCTGGATCATGCGGGACCCCACATTGGAGGTCATGATGAGAATGGTGTTGGTAAAATCCACCGTCCGGCCATGGCCGTCGGTCATTCGCCCGTCATCGAGGACCTGGAGCAGCACGTTGAACACATCGGGATGGGCCTTTTCAATTTCGTCGAACAACACCACGGAATAGGGCTGGCGCCGGACCGCCTCGGTGAGATAACCGCCCTCCTCGTACCCCACATAGCCCGGAGGCGCACCGATCAGCCTTGCCACGGAATGTTTTTCCATGTATTCGGACATGTCGATCCTGACCATGGCATCCTTTGTATTGAAGATGAACTCGGCCACGGCCTTGGTCAGCTCGGTTTTACCCACACCCGTGGGCCCCATGAAGATAAAGGTCCCAATGGGCCGGTCCTGGGGTTTGAGCCCGGACCGGGCCCGGCGAACGGCATCTGAAACAGACCGTATGGCGTCCTTCTGGCCGATGACCCGTCGTTCCAGGGCCGCCTCCATGTGGATCAGTTTTTCCCTTTCACCCTTGAGCATGGTGGCCACCGGGATATGGGTCCACGAGGAAACCACCTCGGCAATGTCAGATTCTTCCACATCTTCCTTGAGCATTCTGCGCTCGGCCTGGAGGTGCCCCAGTTCCTTTTTTTTCTCGTCCAGGCGGGCCTGGAATTCGGCGATGGTTGAATATCGGATCTTTGCCACAAGGGCAAGATCCCCCTCGCGCTCTGCCCGCTTGGCCTGGGTCATGGCATTGTCCATCTCTTCCCGGATTTTACCGATCTCCTGGATCAGCCGTTTTTCGTTCTCCCAGTGGAGGCGCATGGGGCGGATCTCTTCGTTGATCTCGGCAAGGTCACGGTCCAGTTTTTCCATTCGGGCCTTTGACGAGGGATCGGTCTCTTTTTTCAGCCCCTGACGCTCGATCTCGATCTGGACCATTCTGCGCTGGAGTTCGTCAATGGCAACGGGCATGCTGTCGATCTCGATCCTGAGCCTTGAGGCGCATTCGTCAATGAGATCAATGGCCTTGTCCGGCAGAAACCGGTCCGTTATATAGCGCTTGGACAGGGTGGCTGCCGCCACCAGGGCTGAATCCTTGATCCTGATGCCGTGGTGCACCTCATACTTTTCCTTGAGTCCCCTGAGGATGGAGATGGTGTCTTCCACCGTGGGTTCCTTGGCCAGGATGGGCTGAAACCGCCGTTCGAGGGCCGCATCCTTTTCAATGTAGCGTCGGTATTCGTTGAGGGTGGTGGCGCCTATGCATCTTAACGTTCCCCGGGCAAGGGAGGGCTTGAGCATGTTCGACGCATCCACCGATCCTTCGGACGCCCCTGCCCCGACCACGGTGTGGAGCTCGTCAATGAACAGGACCACCTGACCTTCGGCCCGCTCGACCTCTTTCAGCACCGCCTTGAGGCGTTCTTCAAATTCTCCCCGGAATTTTGCCCCGGCAAGGAGCGCTCCCATGTCCAGGGCCACCACCCGCCGGTTTCTCAGGGTTTCCGAAACGTCACCGGCAACGATGCGCTGGGCAAGCCCCTCGATGATGGCGGTCTTGCCAACACCGGGTTCACCAATGAGCACGGGGTTGTTTTTCCGCCGTCTGGAAAGCACCTGGACCACCCGCCGGATCTCATCGTCCCGTCCGATCACCGGGTCAAGCTTGCCCAGTCGGGCAAGTTCGGTCAGGTCCCTGCCGTACTTTTCAAGGGCCTGGAAGGTATTTTCAGGATTGGGGGAATCAATGGTCTGCCCCCCCCGCATCTCCTTGAGCACCGTCAGAATCTTGTCCTTGGTGACCCCTTCATTGTTCAGGAGTTCCCGGGGCTTTTCCTTGGTTGTGCAAAGGGCAAGGAGGATATGCTCCTGGCTGACATACTGATCCTTCATGGCCTCTGCCTCAACAAAGGCGGCATCCAGTATCTTTTTTGACGGAACCGACAAAAACAGATCCCCGCCTCCCTCCACCCTTGCAAGGGAATCAATGGCCTGGTCGGTGAGGGTCATGAGACCTTCGGTTGATGCGCCGATTTTATTAAGGATGGCCGTTGAAATTCCCTGGTCATCCAGCAGGATCGCCTTGAGGAAATGGACGGGATCAATGGCCTGATTATTTTTTCTAAGCGCCAGGTCATGGGCAGTTTGAACCAGTTCCTGGGACTTGATGGTGAGCTTGTCAAATTTCATGGTATCTCCAATTTTATGGGTTGAAAGCATGAGCTTATGTAATCATGTTGCTAAAGTAATACGTTTAAAATGGGTGTCAATCAGACAAAAGATAGTAAAATATATTTTTTTATGTTTTCATTATAATCAGGTTGTTAAATTGCGCCGTTCATTGTTTTAAAAATATTTTTTTATGGGGTTTTTAAAATAAATTTATTCGCTGAATTCCATTCAAACGCGGGTGAATTATATTTGTGTTGCCTTGAAAACCCCGGTATGGTATCCGCTAAAAGTCTTTAAACGGCTGTCTTTTGGCGCTTATTGGTGATAATTATAATTTACTTCACATGAAAAGGAGGTAGCATGAGGAAACTGGCGTGGTTTGCAATGGCATTTTCCGCAGTTCTGATGGTAGTTTCGGCCAATGCATGGAGTTTTGGCAGAAAAACAACAATTAAAATCGGCATCAACGCACCCATGACCGGCGACATTCCCAAGGTTGGCGAGGGAACAAAGTTTGCCGCCATGATGTGGCTTGAGGACATTGAAAAAGCCGGCGGCCTGGTGGTTGGCGGTACAAAATACCCTGTGGAGCTGGTCATTGAGGACAACGAGTCCAAGGCTGAGTCCGCAGTAAAGGCCAACACCAAAATGATTTCCCAGGATGACGTGCTGGTCATCGTTGGTCCCCAGTCCTCCAAACAGGCCGTTCCGGCAGGCGATGTGGCCAACAACTACGAAACCCCCATGATCAGCCCCTGGTCCACCAACCCCGCAACCACCAAGGACCGGCCCTATGTTTTCAGGGGCTGCTTCCTTGACCCCTTCCAGGGACCTGTTGTGGCCAACTTCATCACCAAGGAATTCGGGTTTGACAAGGCTGCGGTTCTTTATGATGTGGCCAGCGATTACCCCAAGGGGCTTGCTGAGTTCTTCAAACAGTCCTGGGAAGAACTCCACGGTAAGGATTCTGTGGTCGCCTATGAAAGTTTTACCACCAAGGATACCGACTTCAGCTCCCAGCTGACCAAGATCATCCGATCCGGCGCCCAGGTGCTGTTTACCCCCCAGTATTACAACGAGGTTGCCCTCATCGTTCAGCAGGCCAAGGCCCTTGGATGGAAAGGACCCATTGTGGGAAGCGATTCCTGGGGTTCAGCCGAGACCATTGAGCTGTGCGGCGAAGCCTGCTACGGCCAGTTTTTCAGCACCCACTATGCCGCAGCCGGCGCCAAGGGCGCAACCAAGGCGTTTATTGACCGCTACAAAAAGACCTACGGGTATGTGCCCGACGATGTGGCGGCCCTGACCTGGGACGCCCTTCGGCTTGCCCAGGCTGCCATTGAAAAGACGGGTAAAATTACAGGCAAGATCAAAGCAGACCGCAAGGCGGTTCGTGACTCCCTTGCCACCATCAAGGATTTTGCAGGCATCACCGGCAACATGACCTTTACCGAAGAGGGCGATCCCAAAAAGTGTGCCGTCATCGTTCGCATCAGCGACAAGGGTGAGTATGAGTTCTACAAATCCATCTGTCCCGAGTAAATAGAAACACTCTGCTGCCGCCCGGTCATAAAAAGGCCCGGCGGCAGTTTTTACGTTAGAAAGACCTTAATTTTTTTTACGAATCAACAGGAGCCGGTCAATGGATTATTTTCTTCAGAACCTGATCAACGCCCTGCAGTGGGGAAGCTTCTACGCCGTGATATCCATTGGATACTCCATGGTCTACGGCGTCCTGATGCTGTTTAACTTTGCCCACGGCGATATCTTCATGGTCGGGACCTATATCGGGTTTGGTGTGGCAACCCTTTTTCTGACGCTCTTTTCCGCCATCATGCCGGGATGGCTGATCTTTATCTTTACCGTGGTCATCACCATGTTCCTTGCCGCCTTTGTGGGCGTGTTTGTCGAAGTTGTAGGCTATCGGCCGCTGAGGGGTGCACCCAGGGCCTCGGCCGCCATCACCGGTCTCATGATCGGTATCATCTTTGAGACGGGCAACCTCATCATTCTCGGGGCAAAGCGTTTCAGCTTTCCGCCCCTGATCGAATCGGTCACCTACAACTTTGGCGGCATCTATGTGACCAATGTCAAGGTGATGATCGTAGCGATCTCCCTTCTTCTCATGCTCGGCCTGCATCTTTTCATCCAGCGAACCAAGTGGGGCATGGCCATGCGGGCAATGTCCTATGATTTCCTTGCCGTTCCCCTCATGGGGGTTTCCCTCAACGTCATTGCCCCCCTCACCTTTGCCATTGGCGCAGGCCTGGCCTCGGTTGCCGGAATCCTCTACGGCCAGGCCTATCCGGTTCTTGATCCCTACATGGGCATCCTCATCGGATGGAAGGCCTTTGTGGCGGCCATCCTGGGCGGAAGAGGATCCATCATGGGCGCGGCCCTTGCCGGGTACATGCTCGGGTTCATTGAAATCTTCGTGGCCATGGTTTTTCCCTCGACCTTCAGGGATCTGATTGCCTATTCGATCATTCTTGTCATCCTCACCTTCCGACCCAGGGGATTTTTTGGAATGGCCCACAGCGCAAGTCTAAGGCTCTAGTGTTAACCCCTATTCAACAGGACAGCAAATGGAAACCATAAAAAAAATAAAGAGAGCCCTTGCAACGGTACCGCTTCTGGGGTGGATTCTGGGCGCTTTTGTTGCGGCAACCCTGGAATATTTCCTCGGGGATGCCATCTCCTACTACCTCTATCTGCCAAAGATCCCGGCCATATTCGGTACCCTGATCATGTTCAAGGATCCCATGATGATCCCCAGCGTCATCGCCTATGACCTTCTGATCTACATTGTGCCCGTCACCCTTGTGGCAAAACTGACGGCCCCGTTGACAAACCGCCTGGCAGGCCTGCTTGAGCATCTTCCCCTGGTGGTGGCCACCCTGGTTCATCTTGCGGCCTTTTACGGGGTGCTTCACATCTGGGCAGACATCAACGACTACCGGGTTCTGGTCCTGAAACTGACCATGGTGTCGGTGATCCTGACCATCAGTATCAACATCATCAACGGATACCAGGGCGAATTCTCCTGTTCCCACCCCGGTTTCATGGCCCTTGGCGCCTACACCTCATCGGCCCTGACCCTGCTTCTCTTTGCCGATGACAAGCTCTATGGGGCAGCACTTCTGCCGGCCTGGCTCGGGCCGTGGATGTTTCCCCTGATTCTGATTGCCGGCGGCGTTGTGGCCTCCATCGGATCTTTGATCGTTGCCATTCCCTCGTTTCGAACCCGGGGGGATTACCTGGCCATCATCAGCCTTGCATTCATGTTCATTGTCAAGAGCGCCATCGAGAACCTGGAGGTGCTGGGCGGGCCCCGGGGCATGAGCAGCCAACCCAACTACGCCTCCCTGCCCGTGGTGTTTGCCTGGATGGCCATCTCCATCTGGATCATCAACAACTTTGTCAGTTCCACCATGGGCAAGGCCCTGAACGCCGTGCGGGACAACGAGCCTGCGGCCGACTCCATGACGGTCAACACCCGCAAGACCAAGATGACGGCCTTCATGTTCGGCGCCTTCTGGGCCGGGATTGCCGGCGGGCTGTTTGCCCATGTACTGCGCTACGTCAACCCCGCCACCTTTGGTATTCAAAAGCTGGCTGAAATCCTTGCCATGGTCTATTTCGGCGGACTCAACTCGATCTGGGGATCCATTGTCGGGGCCGTGAGCATTTCGGTTCTTGGCGAAGCCCTGCGACCCCTTGAGCTGTTCAAATGGATCATCATCCCGTTGATTCTGATTCTGGTCATGCTCTTTCGCCCCCATGGCCTGATCTCGTTCACGGATTTCAACATCAAGGGACTCATGGGATCAAGAAACAATCAACCCGGCAACGCCCGTACCGGAAACGTTCAAACAAGAGAAGGAGGCCGCCGATAATGTCACCGCTTCTCCAGGTCACAAAGATGACCCATTACTTTGGCGGGCTCAGGGCCGTCAACGACTTTAACCTTACCATTGAGCCCGGTCAGATCAACGGACTGATCGGGCCCAACGGAGCCGGGAAGACCACCATATTCAACCTGATCACCGGGGTGTACACCCCCACCCACGGGTCGATCCTGCTCAACGGCCAATCCATCAAGGGGATGGAAACCCATAAAATTGCCTCCCTGGGCCTTGGCAGAACCTTTCAGAACCTGCTGCTGTGGCGCCACATGAATGTGCTCGACCACATCAAAATGGCCCATTTTTCCCAGCTCACCTACGGTCTTGTGGGGGCTTTTTTCAATACCCCGGCCTGTAAGCGCCAGGAAAAAGCGGTTGAGGAAAATGCCTTTCGGCTCCTTGAAATCTTTGATATTGCCCAGTTTGCCCGGCAAAAGGTGGGCAACCTTCCCTATGGGGCCCAGCGACGGGTTGAGATGGCAAGGGCCATGGCCATCAACCCCAAAATCTTATTCCTGGATGAACCCACGGCCGGCATGACCCCGGACGAGCTTGTCCGGATGATTGCCATCATCCGAAAGGTGCACCAGGAGTTCAAGGTGGCCATCTTCCTGATCGAACATCGAATGAAATTTGTGATGGAGCTTTGTGAGTATATCCAGACGCTGGTATTTGGCGAAATTATCGCCGAAGGACCGCCCGAGGAGATCCAGAACAATCCCAAGGTGATTGAAGCGTATCTTGGCAAGGAGGATTTAACCTGATGCAGCTTGTTGTAGAGAATCTGACCGTCGCATACGATAACATCATGGCCCTCCACGGCATCAGTTTTTCCGTGGACAAGGGGGAAATCGTCACCATCATCGGGGCCAACGGGGCCGGTAAAAGCACCACCCTGAGGGCCATCTCAAGGATGATCCCCTCATCTCCCGGGTCGGTCATAAAATTCAATGGGGAAAACATCCTCAATTACAGCACGGACAAGGTGGTTTCAAAGCTTGGCATTTCCCACGTCCCTGAAGGAAGGATGATCTTTGGCAACCTCACGGTGACCGAAAACCTGACCCTGGCCTGTTTTGCAAGAAAGGACCGGGACCAGATGGCCAAGGACAAGAAGTGGGTGTTTGATCTTTTTTCACGCCTTGACGAACGAAAGAATCAGCTGGCCGGAACCCTGAGCGGCGGAGAGCAGCAGATGCTGGCCGTGGGCCGGGCCTATATGAGCGGCAGGAAGATCATGATCCTGGACGAACCCTCCATGGGCCTTGCCCCCCTTCTCATGCTCGACATGTTCGAGGCATTAAAGGAGATCAACCGCCTGGGAACCACCATCCTGCTGGTCGAGCAGAACGCAAGGCTTGCCCTGAAATTTGCCCAGCGGGGCTATGTGCTTGAAAACGGCAACATCGTGCTCGAGGGAAAGGCCAGCGACCTGCTGGACGACCCCGAGGTTAAAAAAGCCTATCTTGGGGCGTAATTTTAAATTCAGGACAACCCGGGTTCACGGCATCCCCCCTGGGGGGCGCCGTGGGCCCTTGAGAATAAAATGAAAATAGACAAGGTCAACATCCAGATCATCAAGGAATTAAGGGAGGGCCGTAAATCCTTTAAGGCCATATCAGAGCTGCTCAATATTACGGAAAACACCGTGCGGGCAAGGGTTAACCGCATGACCGACGAGGGGATACTCGACATCTGCGGACGGATCAACCCGTCTGCCATTCCCGGACACAACACCGTCATCATCGGCATCAAGCTCAAAGAGATGGACCTAGTCAAGAAGGGCGAAGAAATTTCCAACCTCCGGGGGGTCATTTCCGTCAGCGTTGTCACCGGCCGCTACGATCTCATGGTCCATGTTCTCTTAAAACCCGGGTTCGGGCTCCTTGAGTTCTACACCGACGAAATTTCCACCGTTGAGGGGGTGGGTTCCGTTGAAACCTTTGTGGTGTACAAGTCGTTTAACATGAAGGTGCCCTATGTGCTTTAGTGTTTGAACGAAAACTCACCCATCTGCGGCGTTGCTGCAAAATCCTGCAATCCTCACGTACAATAGTACGCTCAGGTTTCAGAATTTTTTGCGCCTTGCATATGGGCAATTTTGTGAGCATAGCTCCTCTTCGAGCCGCCCAAACACGGGTTTTGGGTCAACCGGTACGCTATAGCGCTTTGCCCGTGGCCTTGAGTGCCAGTTCGGACACGATTTCAGCAAGGGTCGGGTGGGCATGGATGGTTTCGGCAAGATCTGAAATGGTGAGACCTTTTTTAACGGCAAGGGCGCCCTCGGCAATAAGATCGGTGGCATGGGGACCGACCAGGTGAAGACCGAGCACCCTGCCGGTCGGTCGTTCAACCACGATCTTGGCTTCTCCGGCGATTTCTCCCATGACCTGGGCCTTGCCCAGGGATCGGAAATTGACGGTAAAACACTGGGCATCAATCCCTTTTCTTTGACACCCCTCCTCTGAAAGGCCCACAGTTCCGATTTCAGGCATGGTAAAAATTGCGTTGGGTACGGCATCATAGGACATGGTCCGGGTTCCCCCTGTGGCATTTTCTGCGGCCACCATGGCTTCATGGGTGGCCACATGGGCCAGCATGATCCGTGAAGGGCCCGTGATGTCGCCGATGGCATAGACGCCCCTGACCTTTGTTTCCATGGCGTCGTTGACCGGAATCCATCCCTGTTCATCGGTTTCAAGGCCAATGGCGTCAAGGCCGAGATCCTTTGAAAGGGGGGTGCGGCCGATGCAGACGGCCATGGCCGACACATCGATCTTGACTGGCGTGACGGGCGCACCGGCATCCGCGGCTGAAAAGGGTGAAGTGCCCACCATGACGCTGACGCCCCTGCCATGGGACTCGCATGAGGTGACGCTCCGGTCCAGGATCACCTTGATCTTTCTTTTTTTCATCTCCCGCAGCAGGAGTTTGGAACAGGCTGTGTCCACGGAATCCAGGGGAAGCAGCCGGTCCATGGCCTCCACAACGGTGACGGCGGACCCGAGGGCTGCGAGGATAAAGGCAAATTCGCACCCGATCACCCCGCCGCCAACAATCAGGATCGATGGGGGAATATGGGTAAGGGACAGAAGGTCGTTGCTCGAAAGGATGGTGCGTCCGTTAAAGGCAAAGGCCGGGACATTCAGGGGAATGGTGCCGGTTGCAAGAATCAGGCGGTCGAAACCAATGTCTGTCTGGGTTCCGGAATCGTCGGTCACCGTCATCCGTCCCATGGCCTTGATCGCTGCCCTGCCCTTTAGGAAATTAACCCCGCCCCGTTTGAGCAGCGAGAGAATCCCCTGCTGCTGGGTCTGGATCAGGGTCTGTTTTCTCGCCATCAGGGCAACCATGTCAGGGGCTGCCGGACCCTGGACGGTGATGCCATAGGTGTTCGCCCCATTGATTTTCAAAATCAGGTCTGCCGTGGTTTTCATGATTTTCGAAGGGATGCATCCCCAGTTGAGACAGGTGCCGCCCACCCCCTCTTTTTCAACCAGGGTCACCCTTGCCCCCAGGGCCGAGGCCCGCAAGGCTGCTGCGTAACCGCCAGGGCCTGCACCAATGATCGCTATCTGCTCTTTCATCTTTTTCTCCTTGTTTTTCAGGGGGGACCAATAAAAAATATTAAAAATATATACGGCTTAATTGATCAATTTTCAATATAAATATTTAGTGATATGTAAAAAATAAATTATTTAATTGACTATAAGCTAAATAAGTATCTATATTGTCCCCCATGGATGGGTAGTGAATCGCAATTGCTATTTTTTTAATAAAATGTTCTTATTTTATAAACACGCTACAGCGAAATATACATGGGGTCAGGCTTGCATTATTGCACTTTTGTTCAATTTAGAAAAGGGAGTAAGATATTTTCAAAAGCACAATATACATGGTATACATGGGGTCAGGCTTGCATTATTGCACTTTTGTTCGGTTTAGAAAAGGGGGCAAGATATTTTCAAAAGCACAATAACACAAGCCTGACCCCGATCACCGATCACAAAAGTTGAGTTACAAAAGTCAAATCAAAAAACAGCGAGGTTACCACCATGGGAGACGCGCTTAAGACCACCCCGTTGAACCGCTGGCACAGGGCGAACAACGCCAATATGGCCGATTTCGGGGGCTTTGACATGCCGCTCTGGTACGCGACCGGGGTCAAAAACGAACACCTTGGGGTCCTTGAATCGGCCGGTATTTTTGACACAAGCCACATGGCCTGCGTCACGGTCAGGGGCGACGATGCCCTGGACCTTCTTCAGCTGTGCCATACCCGGGACCTTGCCGGCCTTGCCCAGGGAAGATGTGCCTATGGCGCCATCCTTGACGAACAGGGCCACACCATTGATGATGCCATTGTCTACTGCCTGGCGCCCGGGGATTACCTGGTCTGCGTCAATGCCGGCATGGGAGAGACCGTGGCAGCCCACCTGGCCGGCCATGGAAGGGCTCTTGCCGTGACCATCGAAGACCTCACCGGCAGGATTGCCAAGATCGACATCCAGGGAAAAAATTCCCTGCGCATTCTCAGGCCGCTGATCCAATCACCCGAACAGGTGTTTGACTCCATGCCCTACTTTTCGTTCAAGGGTCATATGGATCCGGCATCGGCAGGTGCATCCCAGGTGGTGCTCACCGACGGCACCCCGGTGCTCCTCTCCCGGTCGGGCTACACCGGTGAGTTCGGGTTTGAAATTTTCATTGCACCTGAACGGGCCGTTGATCTGTGGACCCGCATCCTTGGGGCGGGCAAGGCGTACAATGTCATTCCCTGCGGACTCGGGGCCCGGGACTCGTTGCGGGCCGGGGCGGTGCTGCCCCTGTCCCACCAGGACATCGGACCGTGGAAGTTTATCAACCATCCGTGGATGTTTGCCCTGCCGTTCAAGCCCGACGTGTCCGGATTTACCAAGGCGTTCATCGGCGACAGGGCACTGCTGGATCCCGGGGAGGCCTTCTACACCTATGCCTTTGTGGGCGAGAATCTCAGAAAGGTATCCTCGGGACAAAAGGCCCAGGTGTTTGATCTTGAGGGAAACCTGCTGGGCAGTGTACTGACCTGTGCAACGGACATGGGTATCGGGTGGATTGACCGGAAAATCGTCAGCATCGCCTCTCCTGACCGTCCCGAAGGGTTTGTCCCCAAGGGGCTCAGCTGCGGCTTTGTCCGGGTCAACCTTCCCCTGGAGATGGGCAGCAAGGTGGTGCTCAAGGAGAACAAGACGAACCCTGACCGTGACCCTTGTAACGGACGTGCGTCCCCATCGTACGGCGCGTCAGAAGATCAGTAATTTTACATAAAGGAGGTAAGCCAATGAAGGAAATCAATGAACTGAACCTGCCGGAAGATGTGCGCTACACCGAGGACCATGAGTGGGCAAAGGACGAGAACGGGGTGCTACCATCGGCATCAACGACTATGCCCAGGATCAACTCGGGGAGATCGTTTTTGTGGAGATGCCTGAAGTCGGGGCCACCTTTTCCAAGGGCGATGAATTCGGGACCGTCGAGTCGGTCAAGGCGGTTTCAGAGCTCTATATGCCGGTCTCCGGCGAAATCGTGGAGATCAACCAGGGACTTGAAGATGCCCCCGAGCTTGTCAATTCAGACTGCTATGGCCAGGGATGGATCATCCGGGTCAAGCCGTCCAACCCCGCTGAGATGGACCTTTTACTGAACAGGCAGGCCTACCTTGAATCTTTAGAAGGATAAAGGATAAAACCATGCGCTATCTACCCCATACAGACCAGGACATCCAGGAGATGCTGGCCGTCACGGGCATGGACTCTCTTGAGGATCTTTTTACCGTCATACCTGAAACGTTCAGGGTACAAGCCCCCCTTGATCTGCCCCCGGCCATGGACGAGTGGTCGCTGAACGACCATATGGCGGCCCTTGCCGGTTCCATGGGGGCCGCCTCAAAGGCACGGGTGTTTATTGGGGCCGGAAGCTATTGCCATCACATTCCTTCGGCCCTCTCCTACCTGATCGGCCGGTCCGAGTTTGCAACGGCCTACACGCCGTACCAGCCCGAGGTCAGCCAGGGCACCCTCCAGGGCATCTACGAGTTTCAAAGCATGATCACCTCTCTTTTAGGCATGGATATCGCCACGGCCTCCCACTATGACTGCGGCACGGCCCTTGCCGAGGCCCTTTTGATTGCACTCAGGAAAAACAAACAGACCCGGACCGTGGCGGTTTCCAGCCTGGTCCATCCCTTTCACAGGGAGATCATCAAAACCTATTTAACGCCGGCCGGCTATTCCATGGTCGAGCTTGCCCACAATCCCGACGGCACCACCGACTTTTCCTTGCTCGATACCGTGGATGTGGCCGGCATTGCCGTGCAGAGCCCCAATTTCTTTGGCTGCATCGAGGATCTTGCCCGGGTTAAAGCCGCTGCTGACGCCAAAAATGCACTGTGTATCACCTCGTTCACCGAAGCCCTGGCCTATGGTTTACTGAAAAATCCCGGAAGCTTTGGGGCAGATCTGGTTGCCGGCGAAGGCCAGAGCCTGGGTATCCCCCAGAGCTTTGGCGGTCCGGGCCTTGGGCATCCTCTCGTCCACCCAAAAGCTGATGCGCGCCCTGCCCGGCCGGTATGTGGGAAAAACCACGGACATGGCCGGCAGACCCGGATTTGTCCTGACCCTGGCCACACGGGAGCAGCACATCAAACGGGAAAAGGCCAGCTCGAACATCTGCTCGAACAACGGGCTGAACGCCATGGCAGCGGGCATGTACATGGCCTTTACCGGCCGGGTCGGCATGCGTAAAATCGCCCAGATCAACCATGACAAGGCCGTGTTCCTGAAGGCTGCCCTCCAGGGTTCAGGCCTTGAACCGGCCTTTGACAGACCCTTTTTCAACGAGTTTGTCTTAAAGGTGGATGAGGGGTTCAGAAAAAAGCGGGAGATCCTTAAACCCGTCACAACATGGTGGCCGGCCTGGACCTTGAGCCCTATTATCCGGCCCTGGCCAACCACTATCTGTTCTGCGCCACCGAAGTTTTTACCCGGCAGGAGATGGAAACCCTGGCAAGGGAGGTGAAATAATGGAAACCGTAAACAAAAACGCCACAAAACCTGAAACCGGCAACGGCACCCAGGGGCTGATCTTCAACGAACCCCTGGTGTGGGACAAGAGCAGGCCCGGCCGCTGCGCCATCTCCATTCCCTTCCAGGATGTGGAGGTCTCCCCCCTTGACCCCGATTTTGTGGGGGATGCACCGGCGCTGCCGGAACTCTGTGAGCTCGATGTGGTCCGGCACTACACCCGGCTTTCCCAGTGGAACATCGGCATCGATTCCGCCATGTACCCCCTGGGATCCTGCACCATGAAGTACAACCCCAAGACCAACGATGTCCAGGCGGCACGGACCGGGTTTGCTGCCGCCCATCCCCTGGCAGACCCGGACCTCTCCCAGGGCGCCCTGGAGCTCATGCATACCCTTGAGGGGTTTCTTGCCGAAATCGCAGGCATGGCCGCCACTACCCTGCAGCCGGCTGCCGGCGCCCATGGCGAGCTTGCCGGAATGATGATCATCCACGCCTTCCATGCAAAGAGCGGACGCCAGCGGACAAAGATCCTGATCCCGGACACGGCCCACGGCACCAATCCCGCCAGTGCGGCCCTGTGCGGATATGCGCCCGTGAACATCACCTCTTCATCCCATGGCATGCTGTCGCCCCAATCCATTGCCGACGCCATGGACGAGGACACGGCAGGGATCATGATCACCAACCCCAACACCCTGGGGCTTTTTGAAGAAAACCTGAAAGAGATCTGTGACATTGTCCACAGCAAGGGTGGCCTTGTGTACGGAGACGGGGCCAACATGAACGCGGTTCTCGGTATTGTACGACCCGGCGACCTAGGCATGGACGTGGTTCACTATAACCTGCACAAAACCTTTTCAACCCCCCACGGGGGGGGTGGACCCGGGTCCGGTCCGATCTCGGTGGTGGAAAAACTGGTGCCGTTCCTGCCGGGGCCACGGATCGTAAAGGACGACCAGGGGTTTTCCTTCCAGGCAAAGAACCCGGACGCCATTGGCCGGATGCTCACCTTTTACGGCCATTTCGGCATCCTGGTGCGGGCCTACGCCTACATTCGAAGCATGGGACCCGACGGACTGAAACGGGCGAGTCAGCTTGCCGTTCTCAACGCAAACTACATCAAGGAGAGCCTCAAAGGAACCTTTGATCTGGCCTATGATCGGCCCTGCATGCACGAATGCGTGTTCAGCGACAAGCGTCAGGCCGCCCACAAGGTGACCACCCTTGACATGGCAAAACGGCTCATGGATTACGGGTTCCATCCGCCGACCATCTATTTTCCCCTGGTGGTCCATGGAGCACTGATGATAGAACCCACGGAGACGGAATCCAAGGAGACCATTGACGGGTTGATCCAGGCCCTCAAGGCCATTGCCGAAGAGGCCCGGACCAATCCGAACCTGGTTCGATCGGCGCCCCACCTGCCCAAGATGCAGCGGCTGGACGAGGTGACTGCGGCAAGAAAGCCATGCCTATGCGGTTAGGCAACGGTCCGGCCCTTGGCGATGCCGACACTTGCCGCCCGCCGGGTGCGGTCAGCAGGGACTGCTGGAATGGGGATGATTGCCAGGTGCGGGACCTGGGCCTGATGGACTACGCGACCGCCTTTGGGCTCCAGAAAGAGATCGTGGCCCGGAAGGTCCAGGATCCGGCGGGCCCCGATGTGATCCTGGTGGTCGAGCACCCGGCCGTATTCACCCTGGGCCGAAGGGGCGGCAGGGAAAACCTCATGGTCGATGATGCCTTTCTGGAATCCCGGGGAATCAGCGTGATCGAAACGGGCCGGGGCGGCAACATTACCTTCCACGGACCCGGCCAGGTGGTGGTTTATCCCATCATGGACCTGGCCAGGGCCAGGATCGGGGTGGCTGATTTTGTCCACGCCCTGGAACAGGCCATGATTGATACCTGCCTTGATTTTGGTGTCAGGGCCGGTCGAAATCCCCGAAATCACGGCATCTGGGTCGCAAGCCAGGGGGTTCAAAAAAAGATCGGCAGTGTGGGCCTTGCCATACACCGCAACATTTCCTACCACGGGCTTGCCCTGAACGTTGATCTTGATCTTGACCCGTTTGCGTGGATCCATCCCTGTGGCATGACCGATGTCGCCATGACATCCATCCACAAGGAACGCCTCAGTCTGGAAAATCCCGTCGGCCCTGCCGGCTCGGCTGTTCTTAACCGGGCCAGACAGCGGCTGGTTGACCACATCAAAACCCGTTTTGGGAGAAGAAAATGACCGCTCAAACCGTTGCAAAACCTGCCTGGCTCAAACGCTCCCTTCCAAGGGGGCCTGAATTTGAACGGGTGAGAAAACTGGTCCAGGGTGCGCATCTGCACACGGTGTGCCAGGAGGCAAAATGTCCCAACATATGGCACTGTTTCGCCAACCACACCGCAACCTTCATGATCCTGGGCGATCTTTGCACCCGGAACTGCCGCTACTGCAACGTCGGCCACGGAACGCCCCTGGCGCCCGATGCAGCAGAGCCGGAATCCGTTGCCCGGGCAGCCCTGGCCCTGGGGTTAACCTATGTGGTGATCACCTCGGTCACCCGGGACGACCTTGAGGATGGCGGTGCAGCCCAATTCGCCCGGACCATAAAGACCGTCAGGAAGACCCTGCCCGATTTGACAGGGGTTGAAGTGTTGATTCCTGATTTTGCCGGCAGTGCGCCAGCCCTTGAAACAGTGATGGATGCAAGGCCCGATGTGCTCAACCACAACATAGAAACCGTTCCCTCCCTGTACCCAAAGGCACGGCCGGAGGCGGTCTACCACCGCTCCCTTGAACTGCTCGACCGGGCCCACCAGATGCATCCGTCCATTCCTGTGAAATCGGGATTAATGGTGGGCCTGGGTGAAACCCGGGGCGAACTGCGCGAAACCATGGACGATCTTGTGTCCAGGGGGTGCAGCATTCTCACCATCGGCCAGTACCTTCAGCCGTCAAAGGCCCACCTTGCCGTGGATCGCTATTATCCGCCGGACGAGTTTGATGATCTCAGGGACCTGGCCCTGGACATGGGGTTTAAAACCGTTGCATCGGGCCCCTTTGTCAGAAGCTCATTTGAGGCCAAGACCCTCTTCAAGTGTTTGAACGAAAACTCACCCATCTGCGGCGTTGCTGCAAAATTCTGAAAGCCTCACGTACAGAAGTACGCTCCGGTTTCAGAATTTTTTCGACCTGTGCGGGTAACTTTTTTTGCGCCTTGCACATGGGCAACTTTTCCCCCAAACACGGATTTCCGGTCAGCAACTAAGGGAATCGGCGCTCACTTCAACGGATTGATTCTGATGAAACTGTTTGTTGATTTATCTTTATTTAATCCGCTGGATGCGTTATATTTTCCTTGGATATTTTCCCGCTGATTTGTTTGTTGACACCTACTTTTGAGAGGAATTTAAAATGTACTATGAAGCCGTCTATACCCCAAAAGAGACTAAAGGCCTGGGCGACAAGGCATTAAAATTCGTTGGAAAACTTATTGCCCTGCAGGATGGCGGTCAGGAAGAGTTGACGCCGGGTAAATCAACGGTGGTCTATATCGCATCCCCCAACTTCGGCCTCATACCCAACCATGACCTTAAAAAAATCGCCTCCATCCCTTTAAGCCGGTGGAATGCCCTTGCAGAGCAGAACAAGCTGATCCTCTAGCATCCCTTTGCCACCATTTTTTTAGCCGTGCTGATTTCTATGTAAGAGGCCCCATGTGCTGATCCAAAGTGACCGGCAAGAACCGTGATCAGGGTCTCTTCCTTGAGAATCCCCTGGTCGATGAGTCTGAGGATTGCCTTTCTCAGGGGGATGGTGGTGGCCTCCTCCCGTTGAATGGTATCGGCATGGACCCCGAAGCTCAGGGCCAGTTCACGCATCACCCTTTCATTATAGGCCTGGGCATAGATGGGGTTGTCCCCTCGATAGGCGGCAATGGCCCGGATGGTGGTGCCCGTGATGGAATCGGCAACAATGGCCTCTGTATTGAGCCGCATGGACGCCTTGACTGCCGCCTTTGCCAGGTAACCGGTGATTTTGTTTTCACTGGCGTAGGGGGTGTCCATGTAGGTGCTCCGGTTGGTCTCGACCTCGTTGGCGATTTTTGCCATGGTCTGGACAGCCAGCAGCGGATATTCGCCACTGGCCGTTTCCCCGGAGAGCATGAGGGCATCGGTGGAATCAAGGCAGGCATTGGCCACATCCGAGACCTCGGCCCGGGTGGGTCTGGGGGAGGTCATCATCGAGTGGAGCATCTGGGTGGCCACAATGACCGGTGCCCGTTTCTCAATGCAGCGCCGCACCAGGGATTTCTGCACCAGGGGGATCTTTTCGGCCGGGATTTCAACGGCAAGATCACCCCTGGCGATCATGATGCCATAGGCTACTTCGAGTATCTCATCAATGTTTTCAACCCCGTCTCTGTTTTCAATTTTGGCTATGATTTTAATGGTGCTCTTTCGTTCGTCCAGGATTCGCTGAACCGCCAGGACATCCTCCCGGTGCCGGACAAACGAGTGGGCTATAAAGTCAACCTGGTTGTCCGCGGCAAACCGGATAAATCCCCTGTCCTTTTCGCTCAAGGCCGGCAGCTTCACATGGACGGCCGGGATGTTGACGCTCTTTCTGCCGTAGATGATCCCGTCGTTTTCCACCGAGCAGGTCAGGTAATCCGCATCTTTCTCCTTGACGGTAAGGGCGATGGACCCGTCATCAATGAGGATCGAGGTGCCCACGGGAACATCCTTGACAAAATCGGCATAGGAGACACAGACGACATTGCCCGTGGAACGCTCATCCGGCGCCCCCTTGATGCGGATAAGATCCCCATAGGCAACAGTGAGGGGGGCATCGGCCCCGCAGGTCCGGATCTCAGGTCCCTTGGTATCGATGAGAATGGCGATTTTGTTCGAGACTTTTCTGACATTTTCAATCACCTTCAGGGCATTTTCATGGGTCTGGTGGGCCGTGTTCAGGCGTACAACATCCATTCCTGCATCGTAGAGCTGTTTGAGGAATTCCGGTTCACAGTTCCGGTCCGATATGGTGGCCACGATTTTTGTCTTTCTACGCATGTCTTTCTCCTTTTGTGCACAACCAGAGGATCAGGTTGTCAAGCACAATTTCAGGGTCATTGGCCGAACGCTTCATCTTCAAATCCACCTCGCTGAGCCGGGTAATGGCTTGTTTCAGCTCAGCCAGGGAGAAATTATCTGTTTTCAAAAAGGTATGGTATACCGGATAGGTGTTGTTTTTATTCGGGGCAATTAAAAGATCCGTCAGGTTTTTACTGGTTTTGGATTTGCCGGGTTTGCCAGACGAGGCAGGCCCTGCCTGGGGTGACAGGGCCGTGTCCCACTCGTCGGCCATGGCTGCCATCTCGGCATCGGCCTGTTCAACCCTGGGCATGGTGTGCTGCTTGAACCGGTTGTAGGGGCTGTTGGCTTGCCAGCAGGGGTCTCCTTTTTTCTGGCAGGCGTCAATGAAAAATTTTACAAGGACAAGTTTTCGAAGCTGGTTTGAGAGGGCCATCACAATCTGGAGCGGATGGAATCCGGCGTTCAAAAGGGATTTAAGATAAAACAGGGCGGTTGCCGCATTGCGGTCGCAGACCGCATTGGTCAGTTCAAATATGGCATCCTTCCGGGTTCTTTTCACCACCGTCTGCACATCCTGAACCGTTATGGAAACCCGTTCGCCGATGAACGAGACCAGCTTTTCCAGGTTGTCGTTCAAGGTTGCCGGGTCAAAGCCGGTGCGGTCCACAAGCATGGCAAAGGCATCCCCGTCAATGCCCTTGCCCGTTTTGTTGAGAACACCTTCCATGGTCTGCCTTAAAATGGCGAACTGCTGTGTTCGATCGGCCTGGCGGCTCCCCTTGGGGACGGTACAGTCCACCACCAGCCCTGTTTCCTTTATCTGCTTGAAAAGGGCCCGGCGCTTGTCTGCGGTATCGGTGGTAACAACCAGGAAATGACCGTCTGGGAATGGCTTTTTAATGAACGCCTGGAAGGTGTCGATATCCTCCTTTGAAAATCCCGGCACCCTGGGAGCGGTGGGTGCGGAAAAAAGAGGGGCATTCTTCAGCCCCAGCACCACGAGGGGTTCAAACGAGTAGGTGGCAATGCGTTCCTTGACATTGGCAAGGGAAGCGTCAACCCCCTCGAGGAGTTCATAGGAGAGTTCCCGTCGTTTTTCAGGCACCAGGGCGGCAACAATCTTGTCATATGCACTGCGGGTGAGGAACGCTTCGCCAAAGGCAAGAAAGATCCCGGGCAGGGGTTCAGAGTCAAGGTATTTTGACAGTGCATTGTAATTAATTTCCGGCATGTCGTGCCTGCCTTGACAGGAAAAAAAGCATGACGGCGGCAAACAGGGCCATGGCAATTCCGATGGTCTGGGACACAGAGAGGATGTCCAGGAAAAAATTACCCCTGAAATCGCCCCTGAAAGTCTCGATCAGGCTTCTTGCCGTTCCGTAGAGCAAAATATAGGTCCAGAAGGTCCGGCCCTTGAATCCCCTGCCCTGCCCGGTTGCTCGACCTTCCATCAGGATCAGAACAATGAAGATCAACAGGTTTGCGAAAATCGAATAGATCTGGGTGGGATGGAGGGGCACCTCCCGGGGGGCCAGGGAATCCAGGTTGTGGAACTCGATGGCCCAGGGCAGATCGCAGACCTTTCCATAGCAGCAACCGGCAAACAGACAGCCGATCCTGCCGATGGCGTGTCCGATGGCAATGGGGGGGGCCAGGACGTCGGCCGTTTCCCACAGGTCGATGGACCGACGACGGACAAACACCAGGGCCGCGACCAGGGCAAAGAGGAACCCGCCGTAGAAGACAAGGCCGCCGTTCCAGATCTTGAACACTTCCAGCGGATCGTTACGGAACTCGGAGAAGTTGAGGATCACATAAAAAAAACGTGCGCCGATCAAAGACGAGGCAAGGATCAGGAAAAAAAGGTCTGATACAAGTTCCGGCTGAATTCCACGGCGTTGGGCCCGGCGGTTGGCAACCCACAGGGCGGTCATGAAACCGAGGGCCACAAACAGTCCATAGGTGTAAAGGGTGAGGTTCCCGATTTTAAACAGGACAGGGTGCATGGAAACTCCTATAGATCCGGGATCTTGTTGAAAACCACATGGTAGACAAAAACCGCCATGCCGATGGTGATGGCGGAATCGGCAACGTTAAAGGCCGGCCAGTGATATGCGCCCAGGTAGAAATCAAGAAAATCCACCACCTTGCCAAACCGGAACCGGTCAATCAGGTTGCCCACAGCCCCGGCAAAGATGGCGGCAAGGCCGAAGGAGAGTGTCCGGTGGGTATGGGCTGTCTTGCGGTAGAGCCACAGGATCATGAGGGCCACAACCGAGCTGACAAACAAAAAGAAGAACCGCCGTATCCCAGGGGAATGCTGGGCAAAAAGACCAAAGGCGCCACCCGGATTCAGGATGTGGGTCAGGTTGAAGAATCCCTGGATCACCGGAACGCTTTCATGGAGGACAAGGGTCTTTGCAACAAGGGCCTTGGTGGCCTGGTCCAGCACTAGGATAACGGTGCTTACCAGACAAAGCCTGACCAGGACCCTTGTATTGTTCATGGAACTATCCTTCAATGGCTGCAATCTTTTCAAGGGCGGATGAGCATCGCTTGCAGGCACCCTCGCTGCAGGATTCAGCGCCCACGGTCAGGTCGTACTTCCAGCATCTGGCGCATTTTTCCCCTGAAGCCTTGGCCACCTTGACGGCAAGGCCTTGGATTTCGCTGCTTGCAAAGAAATCCCCCTCCAGGGTGTCGGTCACTTCGGCGGCAGAGACAATGAAGATATCCCTGAGATCTTCGCCAAATCCCTTGAGCAGATCCCCGAGGGCCGGGGTCGGGACCTTGATCAAGACAGCGGCATCCAGGGGATGGCCAATGCGTTTTGCCGTTCTGGCCTCCTCAAGGGCCTTGGTCACTTCGGCCCTGAGTGCCCGGATCTTTTCCCACTCACCGGCAAGGGCATCGTCCGTCCATGCGGGGTTGGCGTTGGGACGATGGGACAGGTGAACGCTCTCAGGTCGTCCCTGGACGTCGGGCATGTGGGACCACACCTCTTCTGCCGTGAACGGCAGGATGGGGGCCATGAGCCGTGTGATGCTGTCCAGGATCAGGTACATGGCGGTCTGGGCGTCCCGCCGGGCTGTGTCCGTGGCCGGCGAGGTGTAGAGCCGGTCCTTGATGATGTCCAGGTAAAAGGCGGACAGATCCACCACGCAGAAGTTGTGGAGGCTGTGGTGGATGGTGTGGAACTCAAAGGCGTCATAGGCCCCAAGACAGCGGTCAAGCACCCGGTTGAGTCTGTGGAGGATAAACCGGTCAAGGCCTTCCATGGTTTCCACGGGCCTTGCATCCACGGCCGGGTTAAAATCCGACAGGTTGCCGAGCATGAACCGGCAGGTGTTCCGGATGCGGCGGTAGGCGTCGGAAAGCTGATTGACAATGTTGTCTGAGATCCTCACATCGTCCCGGTAATCGGCAGAGGCCACCCACAGGCGGAGGATATCTGCCCCGTGGGTCTTGATGATTTTTTCAGGCGCCACCACATTGCCCACGGACTTGGACATTTTCTTGCCCTGGGAGTCAACCACAAACCCATGGGTGAGAACCGATCTGTAGGGGGCCTTTCCCGTTCGTCCTACGGCCGTTAACAACGAACTGTGGAACCATCCCCGATGCTGGTCACTGCCTTCAAGGTAGAGATCGGCCGGCCGTTCAAGGCCTTCCCTCTCTTCAAGAACCGCCGCATGGCTCACCCCTGAGTCAAACCAGACGTCAAGGATGTTGTGGTCCTTGGTAAATTGATCCTTGCCGCAGCTTTTACACACGGCACCCTCGGGCATGAGATCCTTTGCCTCCCATTCAAACCAGATGTCCGAGCTGTGGGTGGTGAAGAGCGAATGGATTTTGTCCACCGATTCCCTGGTCACATAGACCTCACCGCAGCTTTCACAGTGGAACACGGGAATGGGAACCCCCCAGGATCGCTGGCGGGAGAGACACCAGTCCGGACGGTTTTCGATCATGGAATAGATCCTGGCCTTTCCCCAGGCCGGAATCCAGTTGACATTGTCGATTTCGGCAAGGCTTTTTCTGCGCAGGTCAAGCTTGTCCATGGAGATAAACCACTGGGGCGTGGCCCTGAAGATCACGGGTTTCTTGCACCGCCAGCAGTGGGGATAGGAATGGGTCATCGCTTCGTGCTTGACCAGGGCGCCAAGGCTGTCCAGTCGCTCGACGATGCCCTTGTTTGCCTTGAGGATGAACTGCCCCTTGAACTCTTCGACCTCATCGGAAAAACAGCCGTTGTCAAGGACCGGTGAATAGGGCTCAAGGCCGTACCTGAGACCGACAACATGATCGTCGGCGCCATGGCCCGGGGCCGTATGGACACAGCCTGTTCCCGCCTCCAGGGTGACATGCTCGCCCAGGATCACGAGGGAGTCACGGCCGTACAGGGGGTGGCTGCATTTTGTGTTTTCAAGGTCCTTTGCCTCAAGGTCCCCGAGAATGGTGTAGGTCTCAATGTTAAAGGCAGCCATCACCCGTTCGACCAGTTCCTTTGCCAGGATCATTACACCCTGGTGCTCGGTTTCAACGGCCGAATAGATAAATTCAGGATGCAGGCAGACCCCGAGATTGGCAGGAATGGTCCAGGGGGTGGTGGTCCAGATGACAAAGGCAGTCTCCTTGCCATCAAGGGCGGGCAGAAGCCGGGAAAGGTCGTCCTTGGCGGCAAACTTTACATAGATGGACGGCGAGCCCACATCCTTGTATTCGATTTCGGCCTCGGCCAGGGCTGTCTGGCAGGAGCAGCACCAGTAGATGGGTTTTTTACCCAGGAACATGTCCCCCTGGAGGGCAAACTCTCCGCATTCTTTGGCGATCCTGGCCTCATAGGCGTTGTTCATGGTCAGGTAGGGCTCATCCCATTCTCCGGCAACCCCGAACCGCTTGAATTCATCCCGCTGGATATCCACAAATCCCCGGGCATACTCCCGGCAGGCCTGTCTTACCTGAACCGGGGTCATGTCGGCTTTTTTGGAACCCAGCTTTTTGTCCACATTGTGCTCAATGGGCAGCCCGTGGCAGTCCCAACCCGGGACATAGGGGGCATCGAACCCTGCCATCTGCTTGGACCGGATGATGATATCCTTCAGGATTTTGTTGATGGCGTGGCCGATGTGGAGGTGGCCGTTGGCA
This sequence comes from uncultured Desulfobacterium sp., assembly GCA_963675615.2. Taxonomy (GTDB): domain Bacteria; phylum Desulfobacterota; class Desulfobacteria; order Desulfobacterales; family Desulfobacteraceae; genus Desulforapulum. Next base: position 429,058 of record CAXXTD010000002.1, on the reverse strand, counting down.
TAGGGCGGGCCGTCATGGAGAATAAATTTGGGTTTTCCCTTTGAGGACTGTCTGATCTTCCGGTAAAGCCCGGACGCCTCCCAGGCATCCAGCTGGGCAGGTTCGCGGTTGGCCAGGTTTGCCTTCATGGCAAACTTGGTGGATGGCAGGTTCAGCGTTTTTTTATAGTCCATGTATCCTCCAGGAAACGGAATGTAACAATATATATGTAAATGATGTCTTTAAAATATCAAATCGCAAATTTAAGCCAATATCCATCTAAAAGTCAAGATCAAAAGCCAGGACCCGACAATTCTGATCAGGTTGCATCTGTATGGGCAGCCGCCGGGGCGGTGTGATACCCTTTTTTCGTTGGCCATTATGGAATCAGTGATTGCGGCCTAGGTTGACTTTCACAATTAGAATTAATGCTGCTCTTTTTACCTGGAGGTCCCACTCTTGTCTGCTTTAAAGGGGCTTGACCGAAACAATGGTGCGGGCATGCTCGTCCAGGGGCAGCAGGTAGGAGGTGGTGGTCACATCATATTCAGACACGGGCACGGCATGGGCCTCGTCCGTACCTGCTCTGCCCTTCATGGCAAGGATAATGCCGGTGGGCGACAGAAACGGGGCTGCCAGCACCACAAACCGGTCAAGGGCGGTAAAGGCCCGGGAGGTGACCACATTGAAACTGCCGGCAAAAGCCGCATCTTCGGCAAGGACTTCTGCCCTGGCATGGATGGCGGTAACAGCGGTCAGACCGGACAGGCTTACCAGGCGGTTGAGGAACGAGACCCGTTTTCTGGATGCATCCACCATGACAACCGTAAGGTCCGGCCGCACCACTTTGAGGGGGAAACCGGGGAATCCGCCGCCGGATCCCATGTCAAGCACCCTGGCATTGACTGGGATGTGGGGGGCAATGGCAAGGCTGTCGATAAAGTGTTTGGTGGCCATCTCCCCGGGGGCGGTGATGGATGTGATGTTGACCTTTTTATTCCATTTTAACAGTTCAGTCCCGTGCAGGGCCATGGTCTTGAGTTGATCCGGGCCAAGGTCGAGGCCAAATTGACCGGCGCCCCGTTGGACCTTCTCTTTCCAGGCCTCGCCAAAGGGCGGGGTCGGGGGTTGTTTTTTACTTGACATGATCGGCATAATTATTTAGTATATTGGAATTTTTTTAAACAGTGTACCACCTTAATCAAAACACTGATACTAACAGAGCCGATACCAATTTTCAATATTAAAAAGCGGCAACATTTATCCATTATTCGTTGATAATGGGGTGTGCATTAATTTCAGTCAAAGGACAGTTTCATCATGCTTAAGGACTTAAAAAGGGTAAGGAATATCGGAATCAGCGCCCACATCGATTCGGGTAAAACAACACTTACAGAAAGGATTTTGTTCTACACAGACAAGATCCACCAGATCCATGAGGTCAGGGGCAAGGACGGCGCAGGTGCCGTCATGGACTCCATGGAGCTTGAACGCGAACGCGGCATCACCATTGCCTCGGCCGCTACTCATTGCGAGTGGAAAAAACATGCTGTCAACATCATCGACACCCCCGGCCATGTGGACTTTACCGTGGAGGTCGAGCGTTCCCTGCGGGTGCTTGACGGCGTTGTGCTTATTCTCTGTTCCGTTTCAGGGGTTCAGTCCCAGTCCATCACCGTTGACCAGCAGATGAAGCGTTATCAGGTTCCCTGCATCGCCTTTGTCAACAAATGCGACAGAAGCGGCGCCAATCCCTACCGGGTGGCAAAACAGCTTCGGGACAAACTCGGGCACAACTCAGTCCTCATGCAGATCCCCATCGGACTTGAAGACAGGATCAAGGGGGTGGTGGATCTTGTCACCATGAAGGCCTATTATTTTGATGGTGACAACGGCGAAAAGGTCATTGTTCAGGATATTCCAGCCGAGCTTGCCGAAGAGGCCGCCGAGAAGCGGGAGATCATGATTGATGCGGTTTCTGAATTTTCAGATACGCTGACAGACGCCATCCTTGAAGAGACGGAAATCACCGAAGAGATGGTCAAGGACGCGGTCCGCAGGGGGACCATCGCCCGGGAGATGACCCCGGTGTTCATGGGGTCCGCCTACAAGAACAAGGCGGTCCAGCCGCTCCTCGACGCCGTGCTCGACTACCTGCCCTCCCCGATTGATGTTGAAAACGTTGCCATTGACCTTGACAACGAGGAAGAGACGGTGACCCTGGTGAGCGACTTTGACAAGCCCACGGTTGCCCTGGCATTCAAGCTTGAGGACGGCCAGTATGGTCAGCTCACCTACATGCGGGTCTACCAGGGATGCCTGAAAAAAGGCGACACCGTGATCAATTCCAGGGACGGCAAAAAAACAAAGGTCGGCCGACTCATCCGCATGCACGCCTCTGAAATGGAAGAGGTGGATGAGATTCCGGCAGGTCATATCGGCGCCATGTTCGGTGTTGACTGTGCCTCGGGTGACACCTTTGTGAGCCCTGGCATCAACTACTCGCTGATTGCCATGCATGTCATGGATCCGGTTATCTCCCTATCCCTTCAGCCGGTTGACAACAAATCCCAGATCAACATGTCCAAGGCCCTCAACCGGTTCACCAAGGAGGATCCCACCTTCAAGACCTTTGTGGACAAGGAGACCAACGAGACCATCATCCAGGGCATGGGAGAGCTTCACCTTGAGGTCTATGTAGAGCGCATGAAGCGCGAATACAAGGCCGAAGTGATCACCGGCAAGCCAAGGGTGGCCTACCGTGAGACCATTACCCGCAAGGCGGAGTTCAACTATACCCACAAGAAACAGACCGGTGGTTCAGGTCAGTTTGGCCGGGTCATGGGCTATATGGAGCCCATTGAAGACGAGTTTGAATTTGTCAACAAGGTCACGGGCGGAAGGATTCCCACCCAGTTCATCTCTTCGTGTGAAAAAGGATTTCACAACTCAATGGACAAGGGGCCCAAGATGGAGTTCCCCATTACCGGAGTCCGGGTGGTCCTTGAAGACGGTGCCTACCATGCCGTGGATTCGTCTGAAATGGCTTTCCAGGCAGCTGCCAGGGGTGGTTTCCGGGAGGGGTACCTCAAGGCCAAACCGGTAATCCACGAGCCGATCATGAAGGTTGTCATCGAGACACCCAACGAATTCCAGGGCTCGTGCATGGGTCTTATCAACCAGCGCAGGGGGATCATCCAGGGTTCCCAGGAAGAGGGAGTCATGTCTGTGATCGAATCCAGCGTTCCCCTTTCCGAGATGTTTGGTTTCTCCACTATTCTTCGATCCGCCACCCAGGGAAAGGCCCAGTTTTCCATGGAGTTCTCAGCCTACAAACAGGTACCCCAGTCGGTTGCCGATGAACTTGTAAAGGCAAAAGAAGAAGAAGATAAAAAGAAAAATTAAGCATCCAAATTAAATATAAAGAGAGGGAAATATGCTGAAAAACGATCTCATTCAAAGGAGCCCGGCGGTTATTATCATGGGCAGTGAGAATCTTCACCAGGGCAGATTCGGTGCCGTGCTTTCTCGGGCCGGTGTCGGCAAGACACAGTTTCTGGTTCAGATAGCGATCTCAAGGCTTCTTGAGGGGGAACATACCCTTCACATCAGCCTCAGTGACCCCATGGACAAGATAAATGTCCGCTACAAAGAGGCGTTTACAAGCCTGGTGGACAGCATCGGCTATGTTGACCCCCAGAAGGCCAACCGCCTGTGGGAAGATATCGAACCCTGCAAAACAGGGATCAGCTACAACGAGCTGACCTTTACCGCAGAAAAACTCAGGGATTACCTCAAGACCCTCAGAAAGGGGGATGTCCGGATTCCGGCCATGATCATTGTTGACGGCCTGGATTTTGACACGGACCTTACCGCCCTTCTGGACGAGCTCAAGGCCATTTCCGAAGATTTTGAGACCGCCTTCTGGTTCTCCATGCAGAGCCACAGGGAAGAACCCCTGAGTGACGTGGGCTATCCCAGGCAGCTTGAGCAGGTAAAAGACCGGTATGACAAGGCCCTTTTTCTCCAGCCCAAGGACGAGAAAATCGATGCAGTGGTCCTCAAGGACGGCGACAGGGCAAACCAGCGATACACCCTTGATCCTGCAACCATGATGACAATCTAGCACAACAGGGACGGAATTAACCGGCACCGTCCCTGGCAGCTAATGGTCAGGGGCGGGCAACCCCGTCCGCCCCTGGCAGCAGGGCAGCATTGTCCGCTGTTTCCAGGGATTCGATGAAGTCGGCAATGATTCTGTAAACCCGGCGGGCCCCCCTGCCCAGAAGAATGCCATGGCGGTCGAAATCCAGCAGATACAACTCCTTGACCGAACTGCCGATCTTCTTGAACAGTCTGGCGGTTTCATCCGGGTTGCCCTGTGGATCTTTTCGTGACTGGACGACCAGTACGGGGGGCTTGATGTCGCCCAGCCTGGGTTCAAGGCTGTCCATGAATTTTTCAAGCTGACGCATCCCGGCCACCGGGTTTCGAAGATAATCAATACCGGGATTTTCAGTTTCATGGCGGACAAACGTCTTTCCAATATTGACGCGGTTTGCCCGTCGCATGAACTGGTTCCATATGTCCATGGCAGGAGCAAGATAGGCGCCTGATTCAAGGAATTTTCCTGGCGGTGCCACGGCAAATACCCCATGAATCTCTTCCAACCGGATTGCAAGATCAAGGGCGATGCCTGCGCCCGTTGAAAACCCCCCGACGAAGATTCTGTCACACAGATGTCGCAGAACGGCATACCCCTCTTCAGCCGATTCGATCCACTCTTCATAACTCACTACTGCCAGGTTTTCCGGCCCGGTGCCGTGGCCCTTGAGCCGTGGTGCATAAACGGTGTACCCCCTTTCATTGAAAAATCGAGCCAGCCCATCCATCTCAGCAGGGGTGGCCAGGTATGCGTGGATGAGAAGAATCCCCCGGGTGGCACCTGTGTTTGAGGGAAGGAAAATCGATCGGCCCACGCCCTTTGGCTTTGATTCATCTGCCGTAAAATAGGTGTTGTATTCGTTGTCAAAATCCGTCTTAGCCTTTTGGAGCAGCCGGTTTTTGACAAGAATGGAAATTTCACGGGCCGTTTTTCGGGCAATGGCAATGAGAAAAAGCTGGACCTGGGCCAAGGGTTCAACCTCGTTAACCATGACCGATACCGGATCACCGGTTCGCACGGCATGGAAATCAAGGTCCGTGTCAAAGGAATCGTTTTGTTTAACGATGTTTCCGTTTTCCAGGGTGACACGACCGGTATCAATGGCGGTTTGAATAAAATCTCCAAACCGGTTGTACCGGTCATCGGTCAGCAGGTGGATCTGATTCCGATAGAGGCTTGCGTGAAGGTTCTGGTCTGATTCCATGACCCGGCCCGTTATGGCCAGAAAGGCCCGGCATTTGAAATCGTAGAGATCAATGACGGGACCTGGAAAATATTTGAGAATCGACGCAAAGATGTGGTCGTAATTAAGGGTGGTCATCCCATATACCGAGGTCATGTATCGTTCCATCAGTTCAATGGCGATTGATTTCATGACAGGACCTGAGGCCATGGTGCCCGAAAAGGTGATCCGCCGCCGGGAGGCAAGATCGCTTTCGATCAGCCAGTTGTTCAGAACGTCTGCAATGGGGATGGGTGAACCAAAACGGATATCCACATCAACACCGGAAAGCAGCATGGTACCTTCGGTCATGAGTTCGTCAAGGACCCGCTGGGAGGGTTCACCCATGAGATTCACAGCAAGGGTGCTCAGCAGGTTCTGCCGGGCCCGGAGGGGATAGTAGGTGATGTTCACCGGCACGATAAAGGTCTTTGTCCCAAGCACCTTGTCAGGGTTCTGGATCTCCAGGAGGGACACAAGCCGGTTGAACTCATGGGGATTGACGGTCCGCATGCGCCGAAGCCGTTCCCGGTAAAACTCGGTGGCCAGGGCAATGGTGGCGGCGCCGGTGTGGGGCCGGGATATCCCGTTTTCGTGGGTAATCCTGAACTCATCTGCCTGGACGAGTTTCTTGTTTTTCACCATCATGCCTTCGGGAAAAATGATGCACTGGGCATCGCCGGATATGAGGTTGCTGACAATGACCCGATCCCGGTCCGGGTCCCTGGTGGAGACCGCCCCCATGCTGGTGAGGATCTTCTTGAGCCCCCCCTTGAAGAGGTCGCTGCTTGCAAGGGACCAGACCGGTTTTTTGATGATGCCATGGATGTGGTAGGGCAGGAAAATGGTTTCCATGCGGGTGAAGTGATTTGCCGTAAAAATCACCGATGCATCGGGAATATTTTCCTGACCATGGATGGAAATCCGGGCCTTGGAAAAACCTGCAAAGGCTTTGAGGGTGTACCCGGACATGTAGTAGGCAAAACGATTCAACTGCCGGTACCAGGTGCCATTTAGATGCCACGCTCCTTGCGAATGGCGTCGTAGGCCTCCTGGATCTCCCTGAATTTATCGTTGGCAAGGGAGATGAACTCGTCGGGCAGGCCCTTGGCCTCAATTTTGTCAGGGTGATACTCGGAAACCAGGGTTCGATACTGCCGTTTGATCTCCTCGTTGGTGGCGGTTTCATCGATTTTTAAAACCGAATAATAGCGGTTGACCGCCTTGACGTACCTGGATTTCAGCCGTGCATAATCCGTATCTGAAAGGTTGAACGCTCCCGCTGCTGAAAGGAGCAGTCTTTCCTCGTTGTCGCTTATGGCACCATCGGCCGCAGAAACCCGCAAAAGAACATCCATCATCAGTTCGATGATCCTGGGCTGGTTTCTAAAGGCCCCATAGAACTGAAGGGCAAAGGCCTCAAAGCTCTCGTTTGAATTCAGGGCCTGCCTGAAAATGTTGATGGCAGAGTTTCTGCTCTCAGGGTTGAGGTTAAGGTCCTGGCCCATGAAGCCCTCGATCGAGGCAATTTCCTCTTCACTGACCATGCCGTCGGCCTTTGCAATCTTTGCCAGCATGGAAAATGCGGCCACAAAAAAGGTCATCTGGGACTGTTCGTCCGTTGAAAGCCGCTGCTGCGACGGACCTTCCGACAGATATACGGCTTCTTTCCTATCAAATGTGTGGCCAAAGGCTGCTCCTGCAACGGCTCCAATGGGCCCCCCCAGGGCAAAACCGATCGTACCCCCAACCACTTTTCCAAGCCAACCCATAACGTTTCCTTTTTAATTAATAGTCTTGTGTAAAATTGTAAAAATCATTATATATAAGCATACCTTGAAACATGGCGTCAATTTTTTTAAAAAAACCAGATGAGTATAACACAATGACCGCAAAGAGTGTAACCGGAATTATTATTTTGGCCCTCAACTTTGCCGGGCTCTGTTTTATGATTTTCATGTTTTTTGCCGGGAAGGGCAAAAGATCAAGGTTTGCCTCCCTGGCGGATATGGGCCCTAACGGACCGGGACAGGCCAAACATCCACAGGCAGATCCCGGGGAAACGAAAATGTTTAACAGGGCAGACTATCTGCTGGATGACCTGGATCTAAGCGAATTTGATGACCTTAATTTTGATGACGAGGAGTAGAAGAACAATGTTTGTGAACATGAAATATGTAGGCGTCTGCCTGGGTGTATTGATGGTTTGTGCGGGTTGCGGTCCTGCCCTTGTTGGCACGGCAGCCGTTGGAACTTACAAGGGAACGACCGATGAACGTACCCTGGGCCACATGGTCGATGATTCAATGATAACCGGCCGGGTCAAGGCAAGGCTTTTGTCGGATGAATTCTCCAGCGGATTAAAGATTGATGTGGACACCGTTGAGCAGGTCGTAACCCTTACCGGCGTGGTTAAAACGGATGGGGAACGGCGCATGGCAGGGGATATCGCCCTTGCCACCCCCGGCGTCCGGCGGGTGGAGAATCTGCTCACCGTGGGCAGCAAGAGCGCCGGGGAAAGGCTGGACGATGCCGTTATCTCGAGCAAAATCAATACCCGGCTCATGAAAGAGCCCGGTGTCAGATCCCTTAACATTGACGTGGATGTCAACCAGGGCCATGTCACCCTCACGGGCATTGTGACCTCACCTGCTGAGCGGGACCGGGTTTTAAACATCGCAAGGACCTGTCCCGGTACGGTTTCTGTCCGGGATAATCTCACCATCAAATAGCCGACCCTGAATTTTATGGGTTGAACCCCTTGGATTCTGAATTCAGACCCATCGGGTTTCCAATGTTTTCAGATGACCGGGGCCCCGGTTTTAACCGGGGTCGCGTTCATGCGCTGGCCGGTTGTTTGTTGTTCTGCCACCGTTTCTTTCTTTCCCGCTGCTTGACCGGGGCGCAGCGCGTTTCAATGGCGTTTTGGCCCAAAAGGGCGGCAACCTCGTTGAACAGAAGGGGATCAGGAGAGACCTGTTCATCCTGGGAGAGCTGGATTACAACGGACGCTCCGTCTTCAAGGATGATTTCGAGGAAGGCGCTGCAGGTTCCGGGAAACCGGTGAAGCAGCCCCTTGAGCCGTTCAAGCACGCCCGGATCGGTTTCCTTTGCCGCCATGGATATGACGATGCTTGCCGTCCACTCGGCCTCGGCCCTGTCAATGGGAACAATCTGCTCGGCAAGCAGCTTGACGCTGTTTTCACGCTTTTGCACCTCGGCCTGGAGAATCACCGGTAACTCTTCGTTCAGCAGATAGTGCACCTCCTGGTAGAGTTCCGGAAAGATCACCACCTCCACACTGCCCTTTTTATCCTCCAGGGCGGCAAAGGCCATCATATCTCCTTTTTTGGTCTTCAGGATTTTCAGGGGTCTGAGGGCCCCTCCCATGCGGATGCTCTGGCCTTCGGAGGCCTCCCCAAGGGTTTCTGAGTTGACATTGGCAAATTTCTTGATCATCTCCCCATACCGGTCCAGGGGATGACCGGTAATGTAAAATCCAAGGGTCTCCTTTTCCATGGCCAGCAGATCGTTGTCGTCCAGCTCGGGGATATCGGGCATGGGCGGAACACTCACCGGCAGGGATTCTCCCCCTTCGGTATCGGCAAACAGGTCCATCTGGGCATCGGCCTTTTCCCGCTGGATGCGGTTGCCATGGTCCAGGGCATCCTCAAGCACGGCCATCATCTGGCTCCGCCTGCTGCCGGTGCTGTCAAAGGCGCCGCATTTGATCAATGCTTCGAGTACCCGCTTGTTGACCTTGGTCAGGTTGACCCGTTCACAGAAGTCATAGATCGAGGTGAAACGGCCCTCCTGGTTTCTGATCTCAACAATGGAATCAATGGCGGCAGACCCGATGCCCTTGACTGCGGCCAGGCCGAAACGGATGGCAGCCGGTGCCACGGTAAACACCGATTCACTCTCGTTCACGTCCGGGGGCAGGATGTTGATTTCGTGATTTCTGCATTCGTCAATGAACTTGACCACACTGTCGGAGTTGCTCATGTCGCTGGTCATGAGGGCGGCCATGTACTCAAGGGGATAGTGGGCCTTGAGATAGGCCGTCTGAAAGCAGATCAGTGCATAGGCGGCACTGTGGGATTTGTTGAATCCGTAGCCGCCGAATTTCTCCATGAGGTCAAACAGCTCTGCGGCCTTTGCCCCGTCCAGGTTGTTCTCCCTGGCACCCTTGAGAAAGAGTCCCCTGTGTTCTTCCATCATGGCAGGGATCTTCTTGCCCATGGCTTTTCTGAGTCCGTCTGCATCGGCCATGGAGTAACGGGCAAGAACTCCTGCGATTTTCATCACCTGTTCCTGGTAGAGAATAACCCCGTAGGTCTCCTTGAGAATGGGCTCAAGCTCTGGGAAAAGATAAACCACCTCTTCCCGACCGTGCTTTCGTTCCACATAGGCGTCGGCCATGCCGCTGTCCAGGGGACCGGGCCGATACAGGGCCACAAGGGCCACGATGTCGCTGAAGCAGGCAGGCTGCAGCCTTGCAATCAGCTCTTTCATGCCCGAGCTTTCAAGCTGGAACACACCGGTGGTGTCGGCCCTTGCCAGAAGCTCGTAGGTGGGCGGATCATCCATGTCAATCTCAAGGAGATCGGGTACCGGTTTGGACTGTTTTTTCAACAGGTCCAGGGTGTTCTTGATAACCGTGAGGTTCCTCAGGCCCAGAAAGTCAAATTTCACAAGGCCCAGTTTTTCCACAAAGTTCATGTCAAACTGGGTGACCACCTCACCCTCTTTGCCCTTGTAGGTGGGCAGATACTCCACCAGGGGCTTGTCCGAGATCACAACCCCGCAGGCATGGGTGGATGCCTGGCGGGGCAGTCCCTCAAGGAGCAGGGCAATGTCGATGAGTTCTTTTTTGGCCGGATCCTGGTTGACCAGCTCCATGATCCGGGGGACATCCTCCAGGGCCTGGCGCAGGTTCTTTGCATTGTCGGGAATCAGTTTGGCCAGGACATCCACCTCGGGCAAGGGGATGCTCAGGGCCCTGCCAACATCCCGGACAACGGCCTTGGCCTTGAGCTTGCCAAAGGTGATGATCTGGGAGACATAGTCAGATCCGCCGTAACGGTCGATTACATACTTGTACACCTCGTCCCTGCCTTCGATACAGAAATCCACATCAATATCTGGCATGGAGATCCGGGAGGGATTGAGAAACCGTTCAAAGATCAGGCCGTGCTCAATGGGATCCAGGGCCGTGATCTCCATGGCATAGGCAACCATGCTGCCCGCGGCAGAGCCGCGTCCGGGCCCCACGGGAATGTTGTGCTCCCTTGAATAGCGGATGAAATCGGCCACGATGAGAAAATAACCGGGAAATCCCATGTCCAGGATCACGCCGATCTCATAGGCCAGCCGTTCCCGGTACAGGGCTTCGTCAAGGTCCGGGTTTTTCCGTTTGAGCATCTTAAGCCGCCGTTCAAACCCCTCCTGGGCCTGGCGCTTGAAAATTTCGCCGGCGTTCTGGGTGGCGTCCGTCCCTGACGTGTCTCCCCCGGGGCTGGTATACCTTGGGAAATGGTATACCTTGTCACCAAACGCCACATCGCACCGTTCTGCAATGCGCACCGTGTTTTCAATGGCCCCGGGATAGGTTTTGAAATCGGCGATCATCTCGTCCGCAGACTTGAAATAGAGTTCGTCTGAATCAAACTTGAACCGGTTGGCGTCGTTAAGGGTGTTGCCCGTCTGGATGCACAACAGGGCCTCATGGGCCCGGACATGATCCCGGGACAGGTAATGGCAGTCGTTGGTGGCCACCATGGGAATGGACAGTTCTTTGGACACTTCCCACAGCCCCTGGTTGACCTTTTCCTGGATTGCCATGCCGTTCTTCTGGATTTCCAGAAAAAAGTTTTCTTCGCCAAAGGTGTCCAGGTAGTAGCGGGCCGAATCCAGGGCCAGGTCCATGCGGTTGCTGATGATTTTCTGGGGAATATCGCCCTTCAGGCAGGCGGACAGGGCGATCAGTCCCTTACTGTACCGGGTTAAAAGTTCCCGGTCCACCCTGGGTTTGTAGTAGAACCCTTCAAACTGGGCAATGGATACCAGCTTGCACAGGTTGGCATAGCCTTCCCTGTCCTTTGCCAGCAGCACCAGGTGGTTGAGCCCCTTGTTGTCCTCGGCCGTCTTGTTGCGTATGCTCCTGGGTGCCACATAGATTTCACACCCAAGGATCGGTCGAATGCCGGCCTTTCTGGCCTTTTCATTAAAGGGTGCCGTGCCGAACATGGTGCCGTGGTCGGTGATGGCCACGGTATCCATGTTGAACTCCCTGCATCGCTTGAGCAGGGCATCCAGGCGGATGGCCCCGTCCAAGAGGGAATACTCCGTGTGCACATGGAGGTGACAGAAGGATGACGGGGAATCCATCATTGTTTCATGCTGTCCACGCTGTAGTTGGGTGCCTCTTTGGTGATGATGACGTCGTGGACATGGCTTTCCCTTAATCCCGCCGCAGTGATCTTGACAAAGCTGGCCTTTTCCCTGAGCTCTTGAATGGTTGAGGCCCCAAGGTATCCCATGCCGGCTTTTAGCCCGCCGATCATCTGGACGATGTTCTCCTTGACCGTTCCCCGGTAGGGAATACGGCCGACGATGCCTTCGGGTACCAGGGTCTCATCCTCTTTGGAATCCCGCTGGTAGTACCGGTCGGAACTGCCCTTTTTCATGGCCTCCACAGATCCCATGCCCCGGTAGGCCTTGTAGCTTCTTCCCTGGAAAATAACAATCTCACCCGGGCTCTCGCTGGTGCCGGCAAGCAGACTTCCGAGCATGACCGTGTGGGCGCCGGCGCCGATGGCCTTGGCCACGTCTCCGGAGAACTTGATGCCGCCGTCTGCAATGATGGGAACCCCTGTTGCATCGGAAATCTCCTTGCAGTTCTGGATGGCCGTCAGCTGGGGAACCCCCACACCTGCGACAATCCGGGTGGTGCAGATGGAGCCCGGGCCGATGCCGATTTTGACACCGTCGGAACCGGCGTCGATCAATGCCTTGGCGCCCTTTGCCGTGGCCACATTGCCTGCGATGATCTGGCAGTCGGGAAAGGCGTGCTTGATGGTCTGAACCGCTGAAATGACATTCTGGGAATGGCCGTGGGAGGTGTCAATAACCAGGGCATCCGCCCCGGCCCGTAACAGCGCTTCGGTTCTTTCCATCATGTCTGACCCTACGCCGATGGCGGCCCCCGTTCTCAACCGGCCCATGGAATCCTTGCAGGCATTGGGGTATTTGCGGATCTTCTCGATGTCCTTGATGGTGATCAACCCCTTGAGTTTGCCCTGCTTGTCCACCACAAGGAGCTTTTCGATCCGGTGTTTATGGAGCATTTTTTTGGACTCTTCAAGGGAGACGCCCTCGGGAACCGTGACCAGGTTTTCCTTGGTCATGACAGCGCTGGCCGGCTTGCCAAGTTCTGTTTCAAATCTTAAATCCCGGTTGGTGACAATGCCCACAAGCTTGTCGCCCTGGGTTACGGGAATGCCGGAAATGCGGTATTTTGCCATGATGTTGAGCACTTCGGAAATCGAGGCGTCGGGGGATATGGTGATGGGATCCACAATCATGCCGCTCTCGGATTTTTTGACCCGGTCCACCTCGATCACCTGCTCTTCAACCGAGAGGTTTCTGTGGATGAATCCCATGCCTCCAGCCCTTGCCATGCTGATGGAGGTCAGGGCCTCGGTCACCGTGTCCATGGCCGCGCTGACAATGGGAATGTTCAGCTCAAGCCTTCGGGTAAGCCGGGTTGCCGTGTTTACCTCATCGGGTAAAATTGCTGAAAATTCAGGTACAAGAAGAACATCATCAAAGGATAAACCATCGCTGTAAATTATATTTGCCATAAAACGACCTCCTGCCGGGGAATCTTAGTGTATATGTGTGGGGCCGGCCGCCATCATGGTCCCCCAGGGCGGGTCAATGAAAAAGCCGGTCATGGTGTCAAGATTTATAAACATGAATATTTATCAGATTAGCCGCCTCAACGCAACGGTTATCTTAACGGTTATCCTGTTGACTTTTTCCGGATATGCAAATAGAGTCGAGTCTGCCGGTAATTGCATGCCCTCTTTACAGCCCCAAGGGCCGGGGGATTGAACCAGGAAAATCACCATTGGAACATCAAAATGATCATATATATCAACCCAGACAATCCCCAGCCCAGACTGATCAGCCAGATTGTGGACACCCTCAGGCAGGGCGGGATCATTGCCTACCCCACGGACACCCATTACGGCATCGGCTGCGACATCATGAACAAAAAGGCCATTGAAAAGGTCTATCAGATCAAGCAGCGCAGCAAGAATCAGCCGTTCAGCTTTATCTGTGCAGACTTAAAGCATATCAGCGAGTATGCAAAGGTGAGCAATTTTGCCTATCGAAACATGAAGCGGCTGCTTCCAGGGCCCTACACCTTTATTCTTTCCGGCTCAAAACTGGTGCCCAAGATGATGCTCACCAAGCGTAAAACTGCCGGCATCCGGGTGCCGGCCAACCCCATCGCCCTTGCCATCGCCAATGAACTTGGCAACCCCGTACTTTCCACCAGTGCAACCGGTCCGGACGACCACCCCTTTGAAGATCCCTCGCTTCTCCACGACTGGTTTGGCGCCCGGCTGGAGCTTGTGGTGGACGGCGGGCCCGTTCCGGGCACAGACTCGAGCATTGTTTCGTTAATTGATGACGTACCGGAAATAATCCGTTACGGCGCCGGAGATGTCAGCCTGTTTGAATAGGGTTGAAACCAGTTCCTTGAAGATGCCAAGCCGTTTTTCCCTTGGATAGACCGGTTCAACCTTGCCCGTGATGCCGGCCATTTCTGCGGCCCAGGCAATGGCATCCTCAAGGTTGCCAAGCCGGTCCACAAGGTGGAGGTCAAGGGCGGTCTCACCGGTGTAGATCCTGCCGTCGGCAAGTTTTTCCACCTGGCCGGGCTCAAGGCTTCGACCGGCGGCAACATCCCTTACAAACTGCTGGTGGACCTCGTCGGCAACCCCCTGGAGAATCGCCCGTTCCTTTGGGGTGATCTCCCGAACCGGGGATCCCATATCCTTGAATTCACCGCTTTTGATCACCACGGGCGTCAGCCCGATTTTTTCCATAATCTTCTGGAGGTTTGCATACTCCATTATCACCCCTATACTGCCGGTGATGGTTCCGGGGTTGGCAACAATGGCATCTGAGGCAGCTGCGGCATAATAGCCACCGGAGGCCGCAACCGAACCCAGGGAGGCAATGACCCGTTTTACCTTCCGGGTCTTGATGATTTCCCGGTAGATCTCCTGGGACGGACCGACCCCGCCGCCGGGGGAATCAATGCGAAGCACAATGGCCTTTATTTCCGGATTCTCCCGAAAGTCTTTTATCTGCTGGCTTACCTCCTTTGACGATGCAATCACACCGACAATCTCGACAATGCCCAGGTTTCCCTGGCCTGCTTTGAACGGGGCGGTCATGGCCGAGGAGAACAGGGCAGAGGTACCCATCACAATGGTCACGGTCAGCACCAGGCAGGCTGCTGCGATGGAACAAAGGGTCAGGGTGAAAAACAAAAACGGATGTCGTCTTGAAAACATGATATTTCCTTGATGGCTGCGGTCTGCAAATAAAAAGGGGGCCGGATTCAGAGCAGCACTCTGAAACCGACCCCCTCAGGTTCTAACACGATTTGCGCTGGAACAGGCTGTGCCTGTCAAGGGCAGCGGCTGACGCCCAGACCCTATTTGTCCTCTTTGTTCTCCTGGGAGGCAATCTGCTCCTGGAGGTTGTCACGGAGGAGTTCACCAAAGGATGAGGTGGCTGGCTTCATGTTCTTGGCAAAGTCCTTGAGGATGGTCTCCTCTTCATCTTCATCCAGGCGTTTGATGGACAGACCGATACGACGCTCATCACTGTTGATGTTCATCACCCGGGCAGTCAGGGTATCGCCAATGGCATAGTGGCCGGCCGGTGTCTTGATCTTTTCCTTGCTGATCTCGGAAACATGGACAAGGCCTTCAATACCCTCTTCGAGCTCGACAAATACGCCAAAGTCCGTGATGTTGGTCACAATGCCGCTGATCTCGGTGCCCACCTTGTAACGCTCTTCAACCGTTTCCCAGGGATCGGGCTGGATCTGCTTGATGCCGAGGCTGAAGCGCTCGCTCGCCTTGTCAATGTCAAGGACAACTGCCTGGACAACATCGTTCTTCTTGTAGGCCTCGGACGGATGTTTGATTCTTTTCGTCCATGAGATGTCTGAAATATGTACAAGACCGTCGATGTCATCGTCAATTCCGATGAACAGACCAAAATCGGTGATGTTCTTGATTTTGCCCTCAATTACGGTACCCACGGGGTATTTCTCACTGATCACTTCCCAGGGATTCTCAACCGTCTGTTTAATGCCCAGGGAGATTCTCCGGTTGTCCGGCTTCAGATCAAGAACAACCGCCTCGATCTCTTCACCAACGGATACGATCTTGGACGGATGGCGAACCTTTCTTGTCCAGGACATCTCAGACACATGGATCAGCCCCTCAACGCCTTCTTCGAGTTCGACAAAGGCACCGTAGTCCGTCAGACTTACCACCTTTCCGAGTACCCTGGAGCCAACGGGGTACTTGTCCTTGGCAGTGGTCCATGGATCAGGGGTGAGCTGTTTGAGACCCAGGGAGACCCGTTCTTTTTCAAGGTCATAGGAGAGGATCTTGACATTGATCTTGTCCGCAACAGAGAAGAGCTCTGACGGATGTTTTACCCTGCCCCAGGAAATATCTGTGATGTGGAGCAGTCCGTCTACGCCGCCAAGATCAACAAACACACCGTACTCGGTGATGTTCTTGACAATACCTTCCATGACCTTGCCGGTTTCAATGGCTTCCAGGGTATCGGCCCTGGCGGTTTCACGCTCTGTCTCAAGGATGACCCGCCTTGACAGAACAATGTTGCTCCGTTTTCTGTTATATTTAAGGACCTTGAACGTGTAAGTCTGGCCGACCATCTCATCCATGTTGCGGATGGGTCGAAGGTCTGCCTGGGAACCGGGCAGGAAGGCAGGCAGTCCGATGTCAACGGAAAATCCGCCCTTGACCCGGCTGGTGATAACACCCTCAATGGTTCCGTCCGCCTCATAGATGTCTTTGATGGCATCCCACACCTTGACCTTGGCAGCCTTTTCCTTGGACAGAATGACCGTCTCGGCCTCTTCGTCCCACACTTCAACCATGACTTCAACCTTGTCGTAGAGTTTGACATCAAGGTTGCCGTCTTCGTCCCTGAACTCGTGAATAGAGATCTGGCCTTCTGATTTGTAGCCGACGTCAACAAGGACATGGTCCTTGTCCACCGCTATTATGGTCCCGGTGACGACCTGGCCCTCTTCAAAGCTGCTGAAGCTTTCGTCGTAAATACCCATCAGCTCTTCCATGGACTCTTCGCCCGTAATACTCGCCAGCGGATCCTTGTCCATATGGTCATTTTCGGGTGTTTCTTCGGGCGCCTGGCCTGTCTCTAATTCTTCACTGTTCATTTCTTTGTTCTCGCCTGTTTCAGCAATGGTGTTCATTAATAAAATTTCTCCCTAGACAATATTTTATCCCTGCCCCAAAGGGCGTGGATAATTTTTTCTTTATAACAGAAACAAACCAGGGAAATCAATAAAAATATAAAAAAATGGGGAAAAGCAACCTGTTAGTGATGTATTCGATCCATGATTCGTGCGACAACCGCCTCGATGGAAAGAACGGTTGAATCAATAACAATGGCGTCGTCCGCGGGTTTCAGGGGAGCCACTTCGCGCTCTGAATCGTTCTTGTCCCGTTTCGCCATATCTCGCTCAACATCGTCGAGGGGCTGGCCCGGTATTTCCTTGAATCGTCGCAGGGCCCGGGT
Organism: uncultured Desulfobacterium sp.; assembly: GCA_963675615.2. Classification (GTDB taxonomy): domain Bacteria; phylum Desulfobacterota; class Desulfobacteria; order Desulfobacterales; family Desulfobacteraceae; genus Desulforapulum. The sequence goes on along the minus strand of CAXXTD010000002.1, from coordinate 411,800 downwards.
TTTGAGATCGGCCAGGAGAAAAAACTTGTAATCCGCCCCGGGAAAGACCACCGTGCCCATGTCCCTTCCCTCAAATACGGCATTTTTCTCAACGGCAATGGCCCGCTGTATTCCAAGCAGGGCAGCCCTTACCCCGGGTTTCGCACTCAGGGTCGACGCAAGCATGGACATCTCCGGGGTCCTGATCTGGTCGGTGATATCGCGTCCCGAGCTCAAGAGCGCCATGGATCCCCCCTGGGTCTCAATGGTAAAACAGAGACGGTTGAGCAGCGTTTCCAGAACCCCATCGTTGTCGTAATCGATATTGGCGGCTTTGACCTCAAGGGCTACCCCGCGGTAGAGGGCCCCGGTGTCGACGTAAATCCAGCCCAGCTGCCGGGCCACACGCCTGCTGACCGTTGTCTTGCCCGATCCTGCCGGCCCGTCAATGGTGATGATCTTTGGTTTCATTCTTTGGTGTCCCCCCGGGTAAGAACTTTTTTCAGCGCCTGGATAAATGACCTGTTTTCCGACTCAACCCCGGCATTGACCCTGAGACAGGTGTCAAAGCCATAGGCATTCATTGCCCGGACAATGACGCCCTGCTTCAGCAGGTCCTGGAACACCTGACGGGCGTCCCGGGCCACATCCACCAGGAAAAAATTGGTCTGGGTGGGATGGGTGACAAGTCCCATGGCGGCAAGTTCGGCCCGGAGGAAATCCACCCCCTGGTGCATGGTCCGAAGACTCTTGTCTAAAAAATCAACATCGTCCAGGGCGGCGGCGGCAGCCACCTGGGCAAGGGAGTTGACGTTAAAGGGCTGTCTGACCCTGTGGAGGATGTCGGCCACAGACGGATCCATAATGCCGTACCCGACCCTGAAACCGGCAAGTCCATACACCTTTGAAAAGGTTCTCAACGATACGATCCGGGGATCGGACAACGGGTCGTCAAGGGCGTTAAAGGTGGCCGGGTCCCGGACAAACTCAATGTATGCCTCATCGACCACCACCAGGAGGTCCCGGGGCAATTTCCGGATAAATCCCTGGAAGTCGGCGTTTGAAAAATGACTTGCCGTGGGGTTGTTGGGGTTGGTCAGAAAAATCATGCGGGTGCTGGCATCAACGGCATCTGCCACGGCGTCAAGATCAATGGCCAGGTTGTCAAGGGGGACCCTTACAGGGGTTGCACCTGCGGCCCTTACCGATATGTCGTACATGAGAAACGAGGGGAACGGCATTACGGCATTGTCGCCGGCCGAGAGAAACCCATGGCATAAAAGGGCAATGATGTCGTCTGATCCGTTGCCAATGATGACGGTTCCAGGGTCCACCCCGAACCGGCCTGCAATCTTCTGCCTCAGCCGGTGCCAGGAGCCGTCCGGATAACGGTGCATTTCAGACAGGCACTGTTTCACCGCCTCGACGGCCATGGGCGACGGACCAAGGGGATTCTCGTTTGAGGCCAGTTTAACGCTTTTCAAAATTCCATATTCACGCTCGATCTCGTCAATGGGTTTTCCCGGTTCATAGGGGGCGATGGACAGCAGTTTTTCAGGTATCTTGAGTTTCATGGGGTTGGTTTTCTCCTTAAAATTAAGCCCTACCTATTAGTTTGAATTTGATGTTTTGTCAACTTTTATGGTAAACAGGGCCGATGCAGACGCCGGCAGACACTGGGGCGGGCTGTGCCGGTAAAAAACAACAGGAGGACTTCCATGAAACCCGTTACCCGGACAGGGCTAGAATGCCTTTGCCAGACTCCCCTTGATCTGCCCGATGGTTGCCGGATAGGCCTTCTGGCCAATCCGGCGTCCGTGGACAGCCGGTTTAACCATGCGGCGGACCTGATCAACCGTCTCTATCCAGGGCAGTTAAAGGCCTTGTTTTCTCCCCAGCACGGGTTCCATGCAGAAAAGCAGGACAACATGGTCGAGTCTGCCCACACCATGGACCCTGCACTCGGTATCCCCGTTTTCAGCCTGTACAGTGCCACCCGGAAACCTGAACAAGGGATGATGGATTACATTGATCTGCTCATGATTGACCTCCAGGATGTGGGCACCCGGGTCTACACCTTTATCTATACGATTTCCTATTGCCTTGAGGCCGCAGCCCTTTATGGAAAAAGGGTCATCCTCCTTGACCGGCCCAATCCCCTGGGGGGCGTTGGGGTCGAGGGGAATCTGCTTGAAGACAGCTGCCGTTCGTTTGTGGGACGATACGCGATTCCCATGCGCCACGGCCTGACCGTGGGCGAGATCGCCCGGCTGTTCAATAAAACCGGCGGCATCGGGGCGGAACTCACGGTGATCCCCATGGCAAACTGGCGCCGGAACATGGGGTTTGAATCAACCGGGCTTCCCTGGATCGCCCCCTCCCCCAACCTGCCAACACCGGGTTCGGCCAGGGTCTATCCGGGCCAGGTTGTTTTCGAGGGGACAAACCTCAGCGAAGGCAGGGGTACCACCCAGCCCTTTGAGCTGTTTGGCGCACCCTTTGTGGCGGCCAGAAAGGTTCTTGAACAGCTGGCCGGTCCGGTTCCCGGTGCCATCTTGAGGCCGGTCTGTTTTCAACCCTGTTCTGGAAAATGGCAGAACCAGGTCTGCCAGGGGTTCCAGATCCATGTGACCTCACCGGCCTACAAGCCCTATCGAACCAGCCTGGCGCTTCTCCAGGCCATTATTCGTTTGTGGCCCGATGAATTCCAATGGAAACAGCCTCCCTATGAGTATGAGTTTGAACGGCGACCCATTGACCTCATCCTCGGCAGCCAGACCCTTGCGAACCGCATCGAAAACATGGACGACATCCAGGTTATTGCAGACGGCTGGAAAAAACAGGAGGCCGAATTCAAGGCCATGTCAAGGGAGTTCTGGCTCTATGGGTGAGGTTCGACCGAACGCAGCCAGGGGGGACTGGAAGCGGATGAGCTTCAAGAATGGCAAGGTGTGGGCTGCGGTGGACGACGGTGGCGCCCTTGCTGTATGCCAGGGAAAGGTTGAGATCAAATACAGCCTTGACCATGGGACCAGCTACCGGGTCAAGCCTGAAAGTCTGGGACCTGAAAGTCTTGCCCGGTCAAAAAAAAACATTCCCCGGCAGGCCGGCAGAAAAAGGGGGCCAAGATCGTTTCTGCCCCGGCAGGAAGCGCCGCCCCATCCCTTGATTGCCATGGCGCCCCCTGGTGTCATCCGCATCTACACAGACGGTGCCTCTTCGGGCAATCCCGGTCCTGCCGGCATTGGCGTGGTGCTTGTGTACAACGGCCATATACGGGAGATCAGCGAATCCATTGGTACGGCAACCAACAACGTGGCCGAACTCAACGCCATAAAGCGTGCCCTTGAACTGCTCAAGCGGACAGATCTGCCCGTGGAGATCCACACCGACTCCACCTATTGCATCGGGGTGCTGACAAGGGGGTGGAAACCTGCCATGAACCAGGAGTTGATCCATGGCATCCGGATGCTGATGGGTCGATTCAACCACCTGCGGATGTTCAAGGTCAAGGGACATTCAGGGATTGGGGGAAATGAGCGGGCTGACGCCCTTGCAACGGCGGGGATCAAACGATAGAATGCTGGGGTGGCGGAAAAGAACCGGCCCCGGGGGCCGGTTCTTTTTCCGGTAATTCAACGTCAAGAATCAAAATTATTTTTTCAGCGATGCCAGCTCTTTTTCAAGCTCTTCGATTCTCTGCTTGTCATCTTTTTCCGGTGCCTCAACGCCCTCGTCTTTTTTCCAGGAATCTTTCAACTCGTCAAACCCGAGGTAGAGGGCCAGTCCGCCACCGAGCAAAAGCATGGGGGGCAGCGCACCGGCAAGAAGCTGCAAAAATGCGCCAAACCATACTGCTATGCCGATAATGCCAAGAAGTACTGCAACAGCACCGCCAATCAATGTTTTCATAACCTGTTCTCCTTATCGCTTTATTAAATTCAACTGTTAATACTTACATCATCTTTAAAATAGTATATCAGTCACATATCCACTGGTGTATCTTTTAACAGTGTCACCAACTATCATATGGAACCGAGTAAATCAAGGCAATTTTTAAAGGAAAACTATTCTGTTGCCTTCAAAAACCACCTCTGATAAAAATAGGGTTTAATGTTGCCAAACAGAGGAAATAAAGATGAAATTTGTCACCCCCCTGATCCACACCCTAACCTGCGTTAAACAAGCCTTGGTCCGCCGCATATCAACCTTTCTGGACAGCCGGAACGACCATTTTTCCTGTTACTATCCGGGCATGGGCAGTCCCGTGGCCGCTTTGATCATAGAGAAGGTTTTTTCGCGGATCCGCTTTGACCATCATCGGCTGAAGAATCTCCACAGACTCAATGAACGGGGAATGGTTGTCTATTCGGTAAAATACAAAAACCTTTTTGAGTTTCTTTACCTGAACTGGGCCATGAAAAAAAAGGGCCTCCCCTACCCTGAGATTGGCATGGACATGGGATTTCTTTCCCTGGTGTCGTTGAAACAGGTGGCACGGGTCGTTGCCTGCCAGGCGGGCCATTTTTTTCGCCATTTCAGATTCAAGGACCCCTACCTGGGCGAATACATTACAACCGAGCTGTCCAGGGGGCGCACCGGATTCCTGTATCTGGTGGAGAATGACGCCTTTTACCAGCGATTTATCAAGTCAAAACCTGATCCCCTCCATTTCCTGATCGAACTTCAGAAAAACAGCCAGCGGCCGATCTTTTTTGTTCCCCACACCATTGTTTTTTCCTCAAAACCGGTCCGGAGCACCCCAACCCTGTTTGATATTTTCCTTGGCAGTAACGAAAAACCGGGAAAACTCAGGCGGATTGTGGCATTGATCAAGCGGCCGGAAAAGATCAGCATTGAAATTTCCGATCCGATTAATTTAAAGACCTTTCTGGCAGATCCCGCCATCCATAAATTTGAAACCCAGTTCCAGACCCATTTTCTCCGCAACCACCTGGTGGATATCCTCAATCGTCAGAAACGGTGTGTTACAGGCCCTGTGCTTAAAACCCGGGATGAGCTTTTCGAGGATATTCTCACGGGCAAACCCCTCCAGGAATTCATGCGGGCCCACTCAAAATCAAAGGACGAGCCCCTTTTCAAGACCAGAAAACGGGCCACGGCCTACCTTGAAGAGATTGCGGCGAACTACAATCTCAACACCATCTACATGTTTGAAAAGGTGTTAACCTGGGCCTTTAAGCACATCTTTGAAGGGCTTGTCATCGACCAGGACGGGCTGGACAGGATAAAAGAGGCTTCCCAGAAGGCGCCCCTGATACTGGTGCCCTGCCACAAGAGCCACCTGGATTACCTGCTGCTCTCCTATGTGATGTTCAAAAATTCCATGCCCTGCCCCCATGTTGCTGCCGGCAGCAACCTGTCGTTCTGGCCCCTGGGTCCCATTTTCCGGGGCGGCGGGGCCTTTTTTCTCCGGCGGACCTTCAAGGGCGCAGTGCTCTACGCAAGGATTTTTTCCGCCTATATTGAAAAGCTGCTCTCCGAAGGGTTCAACCTCGAGTGTTTTATCGAAGGGGGGCGGTCCCGGTCGGGAAAACTTTTATCACCCAAACTCGGATTTTTATCCATTCTTGTCAAGGCCCAGCAGAACAGGGCGTGTGAGGATTTGATTTTTGTTCCCATTTATGTGGGGTACGACCGGGTCCTTGAAGAAGACTCCTACCTCCATGAGATTGAAGGGGGCAAAAAAAATCCGGAAAACCTTTCCCAGCTCATCCGGGCGCGCCGGTTTCTCAAGAAAAAATATGGAAAAGTCTATATTAATTTTGACGAACCCATTTCCCTTGAGCACTATATCCAGGAGACAATGCCTTTGGGAACAGCCCCGGTCGCCCCCCCGGGTGACACAAAAAATTCCGCCATGGAAAAGACTGCCGTCGGCCGGCTCGACGAGGAAAGCCAGCGGCGGATCTGCCAGGGCATGGGGTATAAACTGATCAACGCCATCAACTCCATTGCCATTGTCACCCCCCACGGTATCATGGCCAACTGTGTGCTCAACTCTCCGGGAAATCGTTTTTCCTACCGGGACCTGATGTTCCGGGCCGAGGTTTACATGGGGTTGCTCTATTTCTTTGATGCCGAGCTTGCCGACACCTTGACCATGGATCCGGATCTTGCGTTTCACCAGGTGATCCACAATTTCGTGGCACGTAAATTCATTGAGCTTGCCGATGAATCAGACCCTGAAATCACCGACACCACCCGTTTTATCGTCAAGGACAACAAACGCCCCATCCTCGATTATTACAAGAATAATGCCATTGCGTTCTTTGTTCCGGCAGCCTATACCGCCATATCCATCCTCAGGACAGACACCTTTCAATTTTCATCCCAGGATCTTTCCGCGACCTATGCCTTTCTCCAGGATTTTTTTGTGGACGAGTTCTCGTTTGATGAGGAAATGAGCTGCCAGGAGCACATTGACCACTGCCTCAAGGCATTTGTCGACCAGGGGATTATGGTGCCCCACCCGTTGATGCCCGACACCTTTAACATCACCAGCGAAGGATTTAGAAAGCTGAAGCTCTTTTCCAGCCTGCTCAATCCGTTTCTTGAATCCTACAAGGTGGCCCTGCTGTTCTTTGAAACCCATCCGGCCGACAAATTCGATGAACGCGAACGGATCAGAAAAATCCAGGCCCTGGGGGTCAAGATGTACAAGCGCCAGGAAATCGTACTCAAGGAATCACTGTCCAAAATCAACTACATCAACGCCTGCAACTGCCTGTTGAACAAGGGCATCAACGGCTCGGAAGACCTTGAACGGATCCAAGACTACACGAGGATCATCGACCCGCTTCTGGATCTTGCCGCGGTGAACCGGCCATGAAAGCGCTGATTCTTGCGGCCGGTTTTGGAACAAGGCTTCTGCCCCACACCCAAACTAGGCCAAAGCCGCTGTTCACCCTTGCCGGAACCCCGATTCTTGGCATTGCCATTGACCGGTTGATCCGCATCGGGTGTACGCAGATCCTTGTCAACACCCACCATCTCCATCAGCAGATCAAAGCCTACATTGATCAGGCAGACTTTCCCGTCCCGGTCCTGACCATCCATGAATCCCGGATTCTAGACACGGGCGGGGCCATCAAAAATGTCAGAACGCTCATGGGATCTTCGGATTTCATGGTGATCAACGCCGATATTGCAACGGACATCGACCTTGAAGCCGTGTGGCGGTTCCACGCCGACGGCAACTGGCCGGTAACCCTTGTGCTCCATGACCGGGCCGAGTTTAACCGGGTCGAGGTTGACGCCCGGGGCTTTGTCAGCGGCTTTTCCGGCCGGAGCGGTTCAGCACCGGCAGTGACGGGGAACCGGCGTCTGGCCTTCACCGGCATCCAGGTGCTGTCTTCCGGGATCTTTGACCATATGCCGGAAAACGATGTGTTTTCAAGCATTGACCTCTATCAGGCCCTTGCCGGCCAGGGACCGATGGTCAAGGCCCATGTGGTGGCCAACCACTTCTGGGAGGATATCGGAACCCCCCCAGCCTATGAACGGGCTGCCGTCTGCCACCTTGCCCGAAAAGCCTTTGAGGCACCTGGCCGACGGATTGCCCTGCCGGAGGTTGACATCCAGCCCATCTGCGGTGACGGGTCGGACCGAAAATGGTTCAGGGCCCTGTGCCGGGGCGAATCGGTTGTGGTCTGCGCCCACGGCATCCCGGTCAGTGACGCAACCTGTGAAATTGACTCGTTCATGGCCCTGGGCGACCTTCTGGCATCCCGGAACATTCCAGTGCCAACCATCGTTGCCAGGGATCGCTTTTCCGGCCTAGTGGCCCTTGAAGACCTCGGTAACCGCCACTTTGAGTCCGTGGCTGTATCCCAGGCCAATGACGCCCAGCGCATGCTCTGGTATTTTCGGGCCGTTGACCGTCTCATCGGGTTCTCCACCCGTGGGATCCAGGGGTTTGAGCCTCAAATGGCCTTCCAGACCCCCTGCTACTCAAAGGATCTCATCGTTGAAAAAGAGTGCTGCTACTTTGCCGAGGCGTTTTTAACGGACTACTTGAACATGACTCCCCCCATGGCACAGCTGCTGCCTGAGTTTAATTATCTGGCAGACCAGGCCCTTGCCGGAGGGATCATGGGACTCATGCACCGTGATTTTCAGTCAAGAAACCTCATGGTCAAGGACGATGAGATCTTCCTGATCGATTTTCAGTCGGCAAGGCGCGGCCCCCTTCAATACGATCTTGCCTCACTTTTGATCGATCCCTATGTGGGGCTCAAAGAAGCAGAGAGGGACAAGATTCTGTCCTATTGCATGGCATCCCTTTCAGACCGGATGCCCCTTGACAGGGCGTCGTTTGTCTCATCCTACCGCCACTGCTGCATCACGCGGAATCTTCAAATTCTTGGTGCATTCAGTTACCTTGGCATGGTAAAGAAAAAGAAACGGTTTCTGGAATACATCCCCCCTGCCGTTTCAACCCTTAAAAAGGGGATGGCGCACATTGACAACGAAAACCTGCCTGCACTCAATGCCCTTGTGGAACAGTTACAGTGCAACGACACAGGCCGGTAAGGAGTTTTTTTATATGGAAAACCTATGCCTGATGATCAATGGACTGCCCGGAAAGGTGGCCATGACCATTGCATCCCACGCAATCAACGACGACCGGTTCACCCTTGTTCCCTATTCCCTTACCGGGCCGGATATTCAAGACGAATTCTGCACCATCAACACTGAAAACATCAGGCTGGTACTCCCCAGGGACCGCAGCCGCCTGATCCCGGAGATCTGCCGCCGCTATCCCGGGGTGATCTCCGTTGATTTCACCCATCCCACGGCCGTGAATGACAACGCACGGTTCTATGTTGAGAACAGCCTGCCCTTTGTCATGGGAACCACCGGCGGTGACAGGCAGGCACTCATGGAAACGGTAGTCAAGGGCTCCATCCCCGCCCTGATTGCACCGAACATGGCCAAGCAGATCGTGGGGTTCCAGGCCATGATGACCTATGCATCTGAAACCTTTCCCGATCTGTTCAAAGGGTACACCCTTACCGTTGAAGAGAGCCACCAGAAGAGCAAGGCCGATACCAGCGGAACGGCCAGGGCCATGGTCGGCTGTTTTAATCAGCTCGGCATTCCCTTTTCCGACGGGGACATTAAAATGGAGCGGGATCCCGGGATCCAACGGGAGGTCTGGAAAATTCCGGAACAGCACCTGGACGGCCACGCCTGGCACACCTACACCCTGACATCTCCGGACGGGAGCGCCTGTTTTCAGTTCAAGCACAACATCAACGGCCGACAGATTTACATCCAGGGCACCCTTGACGGGGCACTTTTTTTACACGATCAGGTCAAGGGCCTGCAGACCGGGGACTCCCCATCCAGCCGGGGCAGAATCTATACCATGATTGATGTGCTTAAACACGCAAACCAGGCTTGATGTCAACACCTTGAGTACCTATAACAAAATTTTGCTGGTATTGATCGCCCTTGCCTACCTGTTCAGCCCGGTGGATCTGATACCGGACCTGCTTCTGCCCTTTGTGGGGTGGATCGATGACGGTTTCCTCGTTGGGCTGATCATCTATTACCTGAGATTCAACAGGCTTCCAGGGTTTTTCAACTGGCGATCGGGGAACCGAAACTTTGAACAGGACCGGAATTCAACCGGTGACCGGCAGGATCAAAACCAGTCTGGGGCCCGCAGCCGGCAACAGGGGGCTGCCACCGCCAGAAAACCCCATGAAATTCTCGGAATCGATGAAGACGCAACCCGGGAAGAGATCCAGGCGGCCTTCCGGGCGGCGGCAAAGCAATACCATCCGGACAGGGTGGCAAGCCTTGGAAAAGAGTTCCAGGACCTTGCAAACCTTAAATTCATAGAAATCAAAGAGGCCTATGCCCGAATGATGGCAGGCAAATAATGAACATTCCCTCACCGGAAAAATGCCTTGAGCTGATGAAAACCATGGAAATGATGAGCCATATCATTGACCACTCGCTCATGGTGCAACGGGTGGCCAGGACAATGGCCCTGTGTTTAAAGGACGGCAATCCCCGCCTCAATCAGGATCTGATCCTGGCCGGTGCCCTTCTCCATGACATCACCAAGACCCGAAGTTTTGCCACCGGGGAAAAACATGCACAAACCGGGGGGGCACTCCTGGCACAGCTCGGGTATTTTGAGGTGGGCGAGATCGTTCGTCAGCATGTGAACCTTGATCCCGCCCTTGACCGGGCAGCGCCGAGCGAGGCTGCCGTTGTCAACTATGCCGACAAAAGGGTGCTCCACGACCAGGTGGTTCCCCTGGAAGAGCGCCTCGGGTACATCATGGTACGCTACGGCACCTCCCAGGCGGCCGTGGCGCGGATCAAACGGATGTGGAAGGAGACGCTGTCCCTGGAGCAAATGCTGTTTAAAAATCTTGAGATCACGCCCGACGACCTGGCGGACCTGGTGTAACTTTTACTTCTGTTCCCGGACAATCATTACGGAACAGGGGGCCTTATGGGCAATGCGCTTGGCAACGCTTCCAAAAAGAACAAGCTCCACCCCTGACAGGCCATAGGCTCCGAGAATGACAAGGTCTATGGTTTCGTCCAGAAGGTAGTTGAGAATTTCCGAAGAGACATGGCCGTCCTTGACTGAAACCACATGGTTCATGGCCGGGTTGATTCTTCGGGCATATACCTCCTGCATCCGGTCTTCAACCTGCTGGACCAGGGCCGTGGACGACGCTTCCGGGATGGCGATGTTGATGTCGGTGATCAACGGGTTGACAACGGGCGGGAGCACATGGAGCAGATGGAGCGTGGCTCCGTATTTTTCAGCCATGTCCATGGACACCTTGAATGCTTTTTCCGCATTGGATGAAAAATCCACACAGCACATTATTCTTTTGAACGTCATTTTGGCACCTTCCTTGGCTATGGTTCAGTCTATGCCTGCCGTCAGTTTAAATACTGAACAGGCAGGCTTTCAATCTTTTGAATGATTTCTGTAAGTCCCAGGGCCATGGCATCAAGGGTTCGGGACTGGGCCCGTTTGCTCTCCTGGTCCAGGGCAATGACCTTTTCCATGGTTTCAATCTCCACATCACAGACCCTGCACCTTGCCACAAGCTTGTCCTTGAAATCCCGGGAAACGGCCCCAAGAAGGGGCATGAGATAATCGCCGGTCACGGATTTCCGGTAGGCGTCAAGATGGCTGACCACGGATCTGAGGGCCTCTCGCTTGATTTTCTTTTCCGATGCCAGAAGGGCGGATGCACCGGGGGTGTAGCGTTGCCTGTTCGCAAGCCTGCCAATAAGGTCCCCAAGGGAAAAGAGCCCGAATCTTGCCATGGCGCTCACCCGTATCCTTGCGCTGTACCGGGTGGTTAATGCTGCCGTCGGAAGGCTCAGGCCGAGAATTCCCTTGATGGTTCTCAAATCGATGGGGACGATGGGGGCAATGGCTGCTCCGGGTGCCGCCCCGTCCGGCAGATCCTGTCCCCGGTCCAGGGAAAGCGTCCTGTCCGGTGAAATCTCAAAGGGGTTGAAGTCATAGGAGCGGTACAGGGTTTTGAAATAGCCTTCCATGGCCTTTTCCCGGTCATGGACAAAACCGAGCACCCTGGCATTCACCGTCTGGGCCATAAAGGTGTCAAGGGTTGATTTCAACTCCTGGAACATCAGGTAAAGGGTGTTCTCAAATCCGTGGTGGGCAAGTTTTGACTCGTACCGGGACATGTCGATCCTGCATCCTTTGAGAAAATGGGCAATCTCCCTGGCAATGGTGCCCTGGAGGGGATCGAAAAGGGCGTCGGCCTCTTTTTGAATGTCCCGTTCAAGCAGGTCAACGGCTCCCGCGATAGAGTTGTCCATGATGGCTTCAAGCTTTTTGCCGGTTTCGAGCATTTCTGCCAGCCGATCCATGGCACCTTTGGCCTTTGAAAGGTCCTGGGAAAGAAGATCGGAAAAGAGCGCGAGCCGCTGTCGGGCCATGAGGGCAATCTGGCGCAGCCGTTCAATGGGGTTTGCCACGGTCAGATAGAACCGTTCACTCGAGAGCCGGGTATTGAGTTTTGAATTGAATCGATCGGTCATGGCCTTCAGATAGGCCGTTGTTTCGTCATCCTCCTTCCACAGGTTCAGCATGACGCTGTTTTTTCTCGACAGCTCCGGGGCAAGGTCGCAGAACAGAGTGTAAAGGGACGAGAGGGTATAGAGTTCGGGATTTTTCTTAATGTAGGTCAACTCTTTTCTGACCCTTTGCTCAACCGACACAAGGTCCCTGAGGTTCTCATGCTCGTTGAGATCGGCATTCAGGACAAAAACAATGTTTTCCATGAGCCCCATGGTCTCGATCACCCCCAGGAAGTTCATGTCTGCCTGGCGAAGGCCGGTACGACTGCTGATCAGGTAGATGATGAGGTTGGCCCGGGTCAGGTAATTCTGGATCTGGACCATATGAAAGGGGTTGGTCGAGTCGCTGCCCTGGCAGTCGGCTATTTCCACGTCAGGGTCAAGAACGGAGGAGGTCACACCAAGGGCAACATCCCTTACAAAAAAGGCCCGGGAATCGTTGCCTGTAAATGATTTGTGGGTTTCAAAAAGGGGCCCTGAAAATTCAAGGATCGACCGGTCCGGCTTGATCAGGTCCTTTACCGCCTCATACCCCTCAACGGCCCGGGTGATGGTCACTGACTCGGGCCGGAGGCCAGTGTCTGAAACCGAAAGATCTGAAAAAATATCCTCGTTGAACGCCGTCAGAAACTGCCGGTCCCGTTCCCGTCTCAGATCAAACCCCGGGGCATCCTTTTCCGGATGCCACTCTTTTTCCGGAAACATGATAAGGGCCTGTTCGATTTCCCGGTTGATATCGTCCCAGGATTTGAGGAATATCCGTGCCGTAAGTGTCGCCTGCTTTTGTAACCGGGTCACAATGGCGGTGACCACCCCGGCACCCCGCTTGAGCAGATCCTGCTTGAGCCGGGCGTTGATAAAGGTGGTTTTGCCTGATTTGATGGCGCCGACCACGGCAATTTTCAGGGTGTTGGATCGAATCGTTTCCGGAAGGGTACAGCACATTTCCAGGGCGGTATCGGCTGAACCGTCATACATGCCGGGAATCTCCCGCATTGCCTCAAGGGTCAGCCCAAGGTTGGCGGTGATGGTTTCAATATCGTTTAAAATTTTTTCGTTCATTGTCATAAAATCAGGTTCACGCCTTTCCAGAATCATCAGAATAATTGTCCGACACAATACCCATCTGCATCATGGTCTTCTCCCACTTCATTTTTACGTCGGTTTTAAAGAGAATTTCCTGGGAAATGGGAATGGTCAGCCACGCATTGTCGTTGATTTCATTGTCCAGCTGGAGGGGCCCCCAGCCGGCGCAGCCAAGGAGGATGAGAAAATTTTCAGGCCCCTTCTGCCTTGCAACGGCGTCGAGTATATCCCGGGTATTGCTCAAGCCGAGCCAGTCGTTGATTTTCATGCATCCCTGCCAGTCAAACGGAGGGCCGTGGAGGACAAACACACCGCTTGGCTGAACCGGGCCCCCCAGGTGGATATCTATTTTTTCAATGGCCTCGCCACACTCGATCTTAAGGTCGTCAAACAGCTCCTGGCCGGTCAAAAGCGGGTGTATCCGGTTGATGATAAATCCAAGGGCTCCGGTTTTATTGTGTTCACAGATGCAGGTCACGGTCTGTGCAAAATTTGGATCAGGCAACCCGGGTATGGCCATGAGAAAATGACCTTTGAGCATGCCGCTGTTTTTTGGGGACATAAATTGGCTCCGTAATTGTTCTTGACATTAACCCTTTGTCTGTCAGATTATTAAACAACGGACGAATTATCAATGCTTTTTGTCATTTATCGGCCTGGACGTTCAAAACAGCGGGAAACACAATGAAAGAGACAAACATCAACGCCATCGGACCCGGACAGCTCAGGCCTGGGTCGTTTGGAAAGGTGTCCAAGGTACAGACCGGGAAATTGTCCGACGATTTTGATGCGGTTCTTTCAACGGCCACAGTCCCGGACGTTGCCGGAAATTCAACGGCCAATGGCCCTTCTCTCCTTGAAGAGCTGTCCGCCCCCCTGCCCCTGATTCGGGCTGACAAACAGGAAACGGACCTTTCATCAAGGCTTGCATCGGCCCTTGATCTCGTTGACCAGTACGCCCGCCTGCTTGACGATCCGTCAAAGGATCTCAGAACCGTTGACGCCGCACTCACCGCCCTCGACCAAATGGCCCGGGACCTTTCAGACGAGAGTCAGTCGGACAGCGCTGTGCCAAAGGACCTCAGCGCCGTCATTGACCACCTGGTGCTGACGGCCACCCTTGAGCGGATCAAACTGGACAGGGGGGATTACCTGGATCTCCCGACCGGCAGCTAGCCCTATTGTTTCAGCCTGCCGTAGACATCCTCAAACCTTACAATATCATCCTCACCCAGATAGGTGCCGGACTGGACCTCAATGAGTTCAAGGGGGACCCTGCCCGGGTTTTCCATGCGGTGCATGACCCCCAGGGGAATATAGACCGACTCGTCTTCTTTGAGCAGAAATTCCTCTTCGCCCTTGGTGATGATGGCGGTTCCTGAAACAACCGTCCAGTGTTCAGCTCTGTGATAGTGTTTTTGCAGGGATAATTTTGCACCGGGCTTTACGGTGATCCGTTTGACCTGGAATCTTTCCGAGTCATCCACGGACTCGTAACAGCCCCAGGGCCTGTAAACCTTTCGGTGTCCCAGAGCTTCGATCCTGCCCTGGCTCCGCAGCTGCCCCACCAGGGCTTTCACATCCTTGACCTTCTCCCTTGACGCCACGAGCACGGCATCCTTTGTTTCAACCACCACCAGATCCTCAACGCCCACGGCAGCAACAAGCCGGCTTTCGGCAAAGAGATATGAATTGTTAACGTCCGAGAGCAGCACATCTCCCTTGATCACATTGGCATTTTTGTCCTTGCTGCCGGTCTTCCACAGGGCATTCCAGGAACCCAGATCGTTCCATCCGGCCTCAAAGGGGATCATCACCCCCAGCTGGGTGTGCTCCATCACGGCATAATCGATCGAGTCTGAAGGCGACGCTGCAAAACAATCTTTGTCAAGCCTGAAAAAATCAAGGTCCTGAACCCCTTGTTCCATGGCCTGTCTGCAGCTCCGGACAATTTCGGGCGTAAAGCGTTCAAGCTCGCTGACAATGGCCGACGCCTTGAACATGAACATGCCGCTGTTCCAGCAGAATTCTCCTGAGTCCAGGTATCCCTTGGCCGTTTCAAGGTCCGGTTTTTCAAAAAACGAGTCCAGAACAAATGCCCGGGAAGCATTGTCCACAGGCCGCCCCTTTTTGATATAGCCGTAACCGGTTTCGGGGCAGTCGGGCACAATGCCAAAGGTGACAAGATCCCCCCTGCAAGCATGGTCTTCTCCCCATTCAATGGCCTTGTGAAAGTTGGATAGGTTTTCAATCACATGATCCGCCGGCAGGACCAGAAGCACCGGATCCTGGCCATGGGCAAGGGCTTGAAGGGCTGCCACGCAGATGGCCGGGGCTGTGTTTCTGCCCACGGGTTCAAGCAGGATGGAAAAGGGGCGTACCTTGATCTGCCGGAGCTGCTCTGCTGCCATGAACCGGTGCTCTTCATTGCACACGATGATGGGGTCTTCAATGGAATTGAGCTTTTTAAGCCTCAAAAGGGTGTTCTGAAGCATGGTGTGGTCATTGGTCAGGCAGAGCATCTGCTTGGGGTAAAGTTCCCTGGACAGGGGCCACAGCCTTGTGCCAGAGCCTCCGGCAAGAACAACGGGTGTGATCATGTCTACTCCTTTTTTGGTGTTCAAAATTCAGTCCGATCATCACTTGATGATCAGGTTCACACGGCAGGGCGGGGCATTTTCCCTGAGTTCCACAAGACCCTGGTTTGAGATGTGAAGCTCACCGAGTACCACAAGGCCCAGAAGACTCAGAGTCATCTCCATGGACGGGTGGACACACCCTGCCTGTTTGAGTGCCGCTTCCACCAGGGTGAGCTGTTCGGCGGTTTGTTCAATGCTGTCAAGGCCCATGAGCCCTGCCAGGGGAAGGGCAATATGGCCCGTCACCCGATTGCCCTGGACTACGGCAATGCCTCCGTTGGATGCAATGACCGTGTTGGCGGCCAGGGCCATGGCTCCGTCGTCGGTTCCAACCACAAGCAGGTTGTGGCAGTCATGGGAGATGGTGGATGCATAGGCAGCGGCGGGTTTCATTCCTGTTCCAGACACAAATCCCATGGCCTTTGAACCCTGGGGAGCGCCGCTGGGATTTCCCTGGGGCAAGTTGTCCGGACGGGAGTGGCGGAAAAACATGCCCACCTTGGCAATATCTTGTTCAGGACACGCCCCTAGCATCCCCGATTGAGGAACCAGGGTGGCGGTTTGTGACCGGGTGTAAACCATGCCGGGAACCAGGCCGATCACCCTGACCGTTCGGGGGGTATTGTCCGGTACTGGTATTGAAAAATCCGTCGGTTTGAGGGGGGCGATATGGACGGTGTTCAATGCCCAGTCGGGATAGTCGTGGGGGGGGATCTCAACGGTCAGCCGGCCATCCCTGGCAACCTGAATACCGTCGCTGATGACCTGATGGATGTGAAAGCACTGGAGATCATCCACCACCAGGATATCGGCAGACCGGCCGGGGGTGATGGAACCGATCCAGCGGGATTTTTCCAGGAGCTGGGCAGGGTTGATGGTCACCATCTGAATGGCCTGAACAGGAGGAATGCCAAGACTGACGGCCTTTCTCAAAACCCGTATCAGGTGACCCTCGTCCCGGATGGTGGCCGGGGTGACATCATCTGTGACAAGGGTGAAATAGCGGGTGTCAATACCGGGATTGTCGGTGATGGCCGGGACCAGATTGGGAAGGTCCAGCCAGGCCGACCCGTATCGCTGCTGCACATACATGCCGAGCTGGGTCCTTTTCAAGGCGCCCCGGGCATCGGTGGTCTCATGGCAGGCAGTCATGCCCGAAGCGATAAAGGCGTTCAACCCGGCGTTAAGGTCTTGACCGGCATAGTGCCCGGTCAATACACGGTTGGCACGGATTCCCTCTGCGGTGATGTCATGGACCATGGGGTCACCAAAGATGACCCCTGGAAAATTCATCTGTTCGCCCTGGAGTTCTGCCCACCCCCGTTCATAGCCGATTCTCACCTCCCTAGGTCCGATCTGGGCCCCTGCATCTTCAAACCCCGGAAGGGAGGGGACACAAACCGGCATGGCCGTCAGTACCTTGAGGGGAAGCCCTTCTGAGCTTTGCTTGAAGAGTTCCACAGCCCGTAACCCGAGCACATTGGTCATTTCGTGGTTGTCGGGGCAGATGGTGGTGGTACCATGGACCAGGACCCCTGCGGCAAACGAGCAAAGATCCACCATGGAACTTTCAACGTGCATGTGGGAATCGATCAGCCCGGGCACAAGGTAGCGGTTTTCAGCCTCAACGATCCGGGTGGCATCGTCGGTCATGATATGGGCGGCATTACCCACAAAGGCGATGTATCCCCTGTAGACCACAACGTCCACCTCCTGCTGAACCTGGGCCGTTATCACATTGACGAGACGGCCCTTGCGGATGATCAGATCTGCCGGGTGCCTGCCCATTGCCACATGGGCAAGCTGTCGTGCAATTTCACCATAGGCAAAACGCCTGAATTTTTTTAACATACGGCACTCCATTTGAATCGGGTTGTCTGTCGGCCCCGTTGCTGCCATGGGTTATCCTACTCTTACCACGGAGATGGTTTTTTTTCATTAAAAATTGAACAACCAGGCCAATGTGTGGTAGATCCTTTAAATCGAAAAAATTAACACCCCATTTTCAGCCGTCAAACGAGAGGAACAGCCCGTGCCGATGATCACCTTTAATGCCTTTTCATTTTTGCAAAAGAAACTCAAACAAAAAAACATTGCCTATTCAAACGCAACCATGGAAATTGCTGCCGGAACCCGCGTGACGGACCTGATCCTTGGACTTGGTCTCGGCCCGGGCGATGTTGAGGTGGTTTTCATCAATGGCAGGGTCTCATCTAAGGACTCAATTATCAGGGATCAGGACCGGGTTGCCCTTGTTCCCCACGGCACTCCCGGCCCCTACCGGGTCCTGCTTGGTTTTAAGAACAAACGGCCCGGCGTGGCCCATGGGAGGGAATAACCCCTTAGGAGACAATGCGGATGGTGGATTTTATTCAGCAGTATGGCCATGTCAGCCAGGCACTTATGGCAACCCTCTTTACCTGGGGGGTCACTGCCGCTGGTGCGGGTCTTGTTTTTTTTACCCGAACGGTCAATCCCAAGGTGATGGACTGCATGCTCGGGTTTGCCGCAGGCGTGATGATTGCGGCAAGTTTCTGGTCGCTGCTTGCACCGGGTCTTGAAATGGCCGAACAGATGGGACAGACGGCCTGGCTTACGGCAGTCATCGGTTTCATGGGCGGCGGAATTTTCATGCGCATTACCGACATGCTGCTGCCCCATCTCCACATGGGCATGGACCTGGACCACAGCGAGGGAATCAAAACATCGTGGCAGCGAAGCACCCTTCTGGTTCTTGCCATCACGCTGCACAACATCCCTGAAGGACTTGCCGTGGGCGTCGCATTCGGCGCTGTGGCTGCCAACCTTTCGTCCGCCACCATTGGTGGAGCCCTTGCCCTTGCCCTGGGTATTGGTCTGCAGAATTTTCCGGAAGGGGCCGCTGTTTCGCTGCCCCTGAGACGGGAGGGGCTGAGCCGGACAAAGAGTTTCCTCATGGGACAGGCTTCGGGCATGGTCGAGCCCGTTGCAGGGGTGATCGGCGCCATATTTGTTGTCCACATGCAGGGGATTCTGCCCTATGCCCTCTGCTTTGCAGCCGGCGCCATGATTTTTGTGGTAGTTGAAGAGCTGATCCCTGAGTCCCAGCGGGTTGAGGCAAATATCGACACTGTAACCATGGCAACCATGATGGGTTTCAGCGTCATGATGGTTCTTGATGTGGCCCTTGGCTGATAACCATTGTTTTTTCTTTTAACTGATGGAGGCTTTGCAAATGCTTGTCAAACACTGGATGACACGGAACGTTATCACCGTTGATACCGACTGCACCCTTGAAAGGGCCATTTCCCTGATGAAATCAAACAAGATCCGTATGATGCCCGTGCTTAAAAACGGTACACTCACCGGCGTGATCACAGACAGGGATCTGAAACGTGCCTCGGCGTCAGATGCTGTCAAGGCCACCCATGTGGACCTTGCGACCCTTGCCGGCATGAAAATAAGCGCCATCATGACCAAAAATCCCATCCGGGTACCCTATAACTACTCGATTGATGAGACTGCAGAACTGCTGCTAGAGCATAAAATTTCCGGCGCACCCGTGGTGGATGACATGGACAACCTCGTGGGCGTGATCACCCAGACCAATGTGTACAAGGCGCTGATCTCGCTAACGGGCAAACGGAAAAACAGCGTCCAGGTCGGTGTGGTGATCAAGGACACCCGGAATGCCATTCAGGAAATCGATGAACTTCTGGAGCATCATGGCGGTCGGATCATCAGTATCCTGACTTCGGACGACAACATGCCCAGGGGATATCGCAAGGTGTTTGTCCGCCTGGGCGGGATTGACCGCATCAAACTTGAATCCATCATTGACGACATCCAGACCAAGGGAGAGCTTATTTATGTCATTGACCACCACGACAACATCCGGATGGTTTTTAAATAGCACGGTTAAAATAAAGCACCTTGACGGGGTCGCGCTCTTGATTTCGGCAATCGCCCTTTTTATCCATGGATAAAGATCTTGCAGGTCCGGGCCGTCCCTGGATCATTGGCGCCGCCCTGGTGGCGCTCTTCCTGGGTGCCCTGGATGCCCTGATCATGTCCGCTGCCATGCCCACCATCATCTCCGACCTTGGGGGGCTTGATCTCTATGCCTGGGTCTATTCCGCCTATTTTCTGGCAAGGGCTGTGTCACTTCCCGTGTTTGGGAAGCTCTCTGATCTTTATGCAACAAAAAAACTGTTCCTGACGACTGTGGCCCTTTTTATATCAGCCTCAACACTGGCCGGGGGTGCACCCTCCATGGAAATTTTAATCCTGGCACGGGTGTTCCAGGGGCTGGGGGCCGGCGGTATCTTTGCCCTGGTCTATGTGGTGCTCTCGGATGTCTCATTGCCGGGCCAGCGGGGCAAAACCCTGTCCCTTGCAAGCTCTGTCTGGGGGATTTCAAGTCTTATCGGTCCCACCCTGGGCGGGTTTATTGTCACTTTTTTTTCCTGGCGATGGGTTTTTTTCATCAACCTGCCCCTGGGGCTGTTTTCCCTTGCGGGCATAGCGTTTTTTTTCAGGGAGTTCAGGGAAAAACCCAAAACCGTTCACCTGGACTGGGCCGGCCTGACCTTCATGTCCGGATCAATTCTCGGGCTTTTGATCCTCGTAATGCTGGGGGGCCGGGATTTACCCTGGGATTCTCTGGAAATCATGGTTCTTGCCCTTGTAACCGTGCTCCTGGGCGCCGGGTTCTATGTGGCGGAAAAAAATGCGGTCGATCCCATTCTCAACCTTGAATTTTTCAGATACCCGGGTTTTGCCCCTGGCAACGCCATTGCCTTTTGTGCAAGTTTTGCTATTTTTGCCCTTTTTGCCTATGCCCCCCTGTTTCTCCAGGGAGCCCTGGGCCGCCCCCCCCTTGAGGTGGGATACGCCATGCTCTCTTTGAGCCTTGGCTGGTCCCTTGGATCTCTTATGATGGGCAGAACCATTCATCGTTTTGGACACAAACGGGCTGCCATAGCCGGCATACTACTCCTGGCGGCAGGCTGCGGTCTGACCCTTGGCTTTTCAAGACAGACCACGCTTGCGCACTGTTTTTTCATCTTTTTGACCGCAGGTTTTGGCATGGGGTTTATCACCCTTTCCACCCTCCTGGTGGTCCAGGACAGTCTTCCGGCAAAACATCTGGGGATCGCCACCTCCCTTCACCAGTTTTCAAGAACCCTGGGCGGAACCATTGGGGTTGGCGTGTGCGGGGCCGTTGTCACCAGCCGGCTCCTGGACAGCCTGGCATCTGCTGCAGGCAGGCTTCCAGCAGACCTTGTGCCCCAGATCAAGGAGAACATGGAAAATTTGTTCCAGGCGGATTTTCTTGCATTGATTCCCCAGCAGAGCGTGACACTCCTGAGGCAGGCCGTTGCAGACGGGGTGTTTTCAGGCTTTGTCGTGGTGTCGATCGCCGCACTGGCTCCCCTGGTACTGTGTCTGTTTCTGCCGGAAAAAACAACGAATTTTCCTTGACAGAGAGACCCTTTTAACTGCTAAAGTAAAGGGAATTCCCGGTTGCACCAGTTACGATTTTTCTTTAAAATCTGATTCCAGAGAATGTTCATTGGATGTGTGCCATGACAAAGATCTTGCCGCGCATGGACAAATTTGAACGAGCTGTTTTTGAAAAACGGGATGCGTTTTCTACGCTTCTTGGTTTTTCAATTGATCTTATGGGCGCAAAGCAGGCGGGCCTTCTCTATGGCACAAACCACAGCCGGGAACTGTTTGTCTCACCGGATCAGTGGGACCGGGGCGTTATCCATCGCTTTAAAGGCAGGGGAATCACCGGGCTTTATCTTCGATTGTTCGGCAAGGCGATCATCCGGTTCAAGGGGCTGTCGCCCGTTGCCCTGTACCGGCAGGATTCACCGGGGAAAATTTCCAACAATGATGGCATCATTGCCTATCTGCTCCGCAACTACCGGGATTTTTATGAGAGCGGAGTGAAAATTGTCATTGTCCGTCAGATTTCAGGCAACTTTCGTGATGGCGAATTTTTAAACCTGCCGGTTCTGTCTTACAACGGCAAAGGGTTCAGCCCCCTTTTTGATCTCAAGGTGAATTCGGCCATCACCACACAGTTCATTGTGACCAATTTCATCGGGGCCTATGTCCCGGATTATGGCGCCCTGATGGTCGACACGGTTGATCCTCGTCTTCTCGAGTGGGAATCGGGTCAGTTTGTCCATGACCTTGAACTCAAACGCCGTCTGGACCGTCTGATCCAGGCCATTGAAACCGCCTCCCTTGCCTGTCTTCGCCATGTGAATGGACAAAGGGCCGTTGAAGCACTCAGACGAAAGGAAAAAGCCCTTAGAGCCCTGGCTGCAGAGCTTAAAAAAAAGCAGGCCGATGTTGAACGGCAGAAAAATTACCTCATGGCCGTGGGTGCCGTTACCGAAACCATGGTCAATATGGAACCGGTCAGGGTCGACGATGGGGTATACGCCTTTGTGGATATGGTGGGTTCCACCCGGATACGGGATTTCTACTCGCCCCGGGATTTTTTTTTCATGACCAATCAATTCAGGGAAATCGCAGCCAATCTAACGGCCTGTTTTGCCTGTCGCCTTGACAATTTTATCGGTGATGCGGTTTGTCTCCAGAGTGCCTCGGTGTTTGACCCTGAATCCCTGGACTATGCGCCAACAATCCATGAACGGGCGGTTTTGATGACCCTGCTTCTGGTCTCTTTTTTCAGGCAGATCGACCTGCTGGTACAGGGGCTTCACCCCATGGACCCCCATCAGCGGGTGCATTCCCTTTTAGAGCAGGAGAAGCGGTGCCTTGAATTTCGATCCGGCGTTGAGGCAGGACCGGCAACCATCGGACCCATTGGAAGCATGAAAAGAAGAATGGTCACAGCCATTGGAGAGGCTGTGGACCGTGCCGCAAGGCTTGAGTCAAGCGGTGTGCCAAACAAGATCCATTTGAGCCCCACGGTGATGCGCCTGTTAAACGAGGCAACCATTTCCCCATCGGCAAGACTGGTACATTCGATCATGGATGGATTGCATCCGGAACTGGCAAGCCTGTATGAGCAAGAAAGGGATATTCTTGAAACCAGGGGCAGCATCCGGTTCATGGATTTCTACCGAGCAGGATTTCCCCCTTCCCAGCCTGTGGTAACCAGAAGAAACCATGTTTGTTACAAGGAATTTTCAAGCGAACAGACCTATCTGCTTGACTGGAACAAACAATCAGGATCTTCAAACATCTGTCTTGGCATTTGACGCCTAGGGTTTATGGCAGTGCAAGGTATATTCATCCAGCGCCCTGATGATCTGCCGGGTTTTTTCTCCGATCCGCCCGTCCCCTATGGTCGTGTCATTGATTTGTACAACCGGAACAACCCCCTTGTTGGTTCCGGTAATAAACACTTCGTTTGCCAGCAGCAGTTCTGGCAGGGGGACAGGCCTGAGCTGGACATTCATTAACTTTCCGGCAAGGGAGAGGATCACCTTCCGGGTGATGCCCTTCAGGACCCTATCCTCTGGCGTGACAAGCGTTCCGTTGAAAACGGCAAACAGATTGCTGGTGGTGCCCTCCTTGACAAGGCCGGCCCTGTCCACATAGAGGGCTTCGACCGCCTGGAGGCTTTGGGCCTTTTTCAGGGCAAGGGCAGCTGGAATATACGAGAGGCTTTTGGCTTCAGGCACTTCACGCTCCTGATTGACGGTGATGACCTTGACCCCGTTCTGATACCATTCCCTGGGAAGGGTGGGGATCCGGGTTACAAGTACGAGCAGTCTCGGGTTGCCCTGGGGGGTAATGAAGTCGGTGCTTGATCCACCGGTAACGATGATCCTGATGTTTGCCTCGGGCATCTGCCGGTTCCGGGCCAGGGTCTCAAGAACAATGGTTTCAATCTCGTCAATGGACCACTTCAAGACAAGGTCCACGGCCCTGGCCGATTGCTCAAGGCGCTCCAGGTGTTCCCTCAGAAAATAGGGTCTGCCCTGGAAGGTCCGCATGAGATCGCACACCCCGATCCCCCTTAGAACGGCAAGATCATCCACCGGGATAACTGCTTTGTCAGACGGTACAAAGTTGCCGTCAACGTAAAATATTGCCAACAGAACCCTCCTTTGAATCAATTTCAATCTGCAGCGTTGAAAATCTCTGCCCGATAGTATACATGAACAGGGAAAGAAAATGGAATAAAAAGAGAGGCAAAGTGATGGATCTGTTCAAAGGGCTGATGTTTAACCTGCGGGGGCTTGTCCTTGGCCTTCGGACCCCCCGCCTTTTTTTGCTCGGCATATTGAGATTTTTTATTGTTGTGGGGCTTGCACTGTTTTTTTCAGGTGTGATTTTTTACTGGCACCAGTCGGTGTTGAATTTTTTCTGGACCATGCCGGACCCGGGTTTTATGCTTTTTCTGTGGAAAGCCGTCTCATGGATGCTGTCCGTGTTTCTCGCAGGGGTTGCCTGCCTTTTTGCCTATCTTGTTGCCCAAGTTTTTTTCTGCGTGTTTTTGATGGACACCATGTCAAGAATAACCGAACGTATGGTCACTGGGGTTGAAACATCGCCCCGGCATGTTTCGCTGCCGGCACTGGCCGTTCACCTGATTTTGCAGGAAATTCCCCGAGCCTTTATTCCCCTTGCAGCCATGGTTGTGCTCATAACCCTGGGGTGGCTGACGCCGTTCGGGCCGGCAGTGGCCGTTGCCTCATCCCTTGCGGCAACCACCTTTCTTGCCTGGGATAACACCGACCTCGTCCAGGCCCGAAGGCTTGATCCGTTCGGGATGCGGTTTGCCCGGTTCAAACGGACCCTGCTGTTTCACATGGGGTTTGGACTCTGGTTCCTGATTCCCTGGGTAAATATTATTTTTCTTTCATTTGCTCCGGTGGGGGGAACGCTTTACGCGATTGAGGCGGGAAAAAAGTAGAACCATTCAGGGGGGGGGCAGGGCAACAAAAAAGTATCCGGCAATAAATTTTGTTGGTTAAATCCACCTGACCGGGTGACCTAGAATGCCGCCACCACGGCATTTCTGTGGAGACATCCCCCAATGAATGCTTTTATTTTACAACAGTGAAGAGGGGCGTTGCACGCGATCATCTCTGCTTTTATTTTACAACAGTGAAGAGGGGCGTTGCACGCGATCATCTCTGTGATTATTTTCCCCCTGTTCTGGGTAAGGTAGGTTATTTTTGCCGAGGCATCCCTGCCGATTTCCGATAGAATCGTATACTCGGAATCCAGCAGATAGAGCCTTGACTGGTAAAAAGCGATTTTTTGATCAATTGCTGAACCATAGATGGCTGTTTTTTTGTGCATTTCAGCTATCGTGTCAGAATATGCCATGGATGCCATGAGTGTTAAAACAGTCAACACGGTCAAAAAAAGGGTTTGTTTGAACATGATGACCTCCTTTGACTTGATCTTTATCGCCGGATACTCAAAAAAATGATATTTCAAGGTATTCTCGGAATTCTGTACAGTGTAGGCGGATTCCCGGGTAAAGACAATCGGGGATAACCTTAATTCTTCTGGTGCTGATTTTACCTCCAGGTCAGAAAATATCTTTTCAGACTGTTGTCTAACGTGCTTTTTGGGGATTTTATTGCTTTCTTCTTTCAAATGAATGGATCTTTGCCTTGAGAATATGCATCCAGCTTTGGCTGAATTCCCCAGGTGGGTAAAA
The DNA here is from genome assembly GCA_963675615.2 of uncultured Desulfobacterium sp. Lineage (GTDB taxonomy): Bacteria > Desulfobacterota > Desulfobacteria > Desulfobacterales > Desulfobacteraceae > Desulforapulum. The sequence goes on along the minus strand of CAXXTD010000002.1, from coordinate 386,330 downwards.
AACGGGGAAACTTAAATGAGCCCCTTTTTTTTCGCCTTTTGAAAGGCTTCCCTTCGATTGGCAGCCTTTAATTTTGAATGGATATTTTTTACGTGGCCGTGGACCGAATGGATGCCGATTAACAGGGCGTCAGCGATTTCCCTGTATGTGTTTCCCTGTTCCATGAGTTTAAGCACTTTGATCTCCCTTGTATTCAGGTGTGATTCCGGGATAATCTGTGTGGTGTGGAGATGGTGGATGATGATCCTTGCAATTTTAGGGGTCAAGGGAACGCCACCGCTGTACAAGTCATGGACCGCTTGCAGAAAATCAACAGGGGGGGCGCCCTTGAGCAGGTAACCGCTGGCGCCGGCCCTGAATGCCTGGAGGACCGTCTTTGAATCATCCTTTGCAGAGTGGACGAGGATGTCTGTTTCCGGATAGCGTTTTTTAACGGATTGTATCCGTTGAATGCCCGCTTCCATCTGCTTTCCAAGGCAGGTGATAAAAATATCGGTTTTTCCGGCTTCCAGGGCAAGGATTGCCTGTTTCAGGATGGTGCACGGGACAACGGTTTTTATGTCGGGATCGCTGCTGAGAAGAATGGTATAGTAGGTCAGAAGTTGACGCTGATCCTCTAAAATAACAATTTCCATGGGGGGTCTCTTGCGTTTGTTTTTCAATGTATACTATACTCATTAACAGGAAATAATTACAATCAAAAAAGAACGGGGCCTGGGATGCTTTTTTTTAGAGACAACCCAATGGACCATGGCGTTACCCGCCTGGCCCAGGCAAGGAACGACCTTCAGACTGCCAGGCCCGGGGCTGTGCGGTGCCGTGTCTGCCACAGTGCTGTCACAGACACGGACAACGGCATTGCCGTGAATGGTTCCCACTCCCATATCTTTGCAAATCCCCACGGATATGTCTTTGAAATCGCCTGCTACAAGCGAGCTGCAGGGTGTCGGGTCATGCTGGCACCGTCCATGGAATTCTCCTGGTTCAGGGGGTATCACTGGCAGGTGGCCATCTGTAAAACCTGTTCAAACCATTTGGGATGGTATTTCCAGTCAAGCGAATCGTCGTTTTATGGATTGATTCAAAAAAACCTTATGGGCTGACCTTGAAAGCGTCAGGGACATTGGGTGGGGGGATAAAAAACATTTTGACACAACCCGTCATTCATATATAATATGAAACGGTGACAGATGGACTAAACGGCATCTGGAATCCATCGTGACACGATTCAGGCTGAGCTGCAACCTGCTTTCCAAGAAAATCGACTCCTGGGGTATCCCGCCGTTCTTCCCAATCCTGTCCGTTTGTCGGTACAGGGGATAAAACAAGGGTCGCATTTTTGACCGGCAGTTTAATCCCGAACATCAACTTAACAGGGTTTGTTGAGCCCCCCTGTTAAAAAAAGCAGCGGAGTTTGAAAATGAAAATCACCCAGCAAGTCTATGGAAAACGATCAATAAGGGATCGAAGATCCCCTGTTGACAGGCGAATTGTAAACCTGGGCCCGCAATATCCGAGCCCGGACTCAAGGAAAAGCAGTGACAGAAGGCAGGGGTGGGAAGACAGGAATGGATGGGAGCGGACAAGCCGGTGGAGCAGCGCCCCCATCTTTTCAAAGGTTCCCTGACCCTTAGGTCCTCCCGTTCAGGGCCTTTGAGACGATTTCGTAAACGTCCCTTGAAGGTTTCTGGATCGTAATAATACGTTTCAGTTCCTGCTGCATGCGCAGTTGCCTGTCGTTGTCAAATCGTTTCCAGTGGTTAAAACCTGCGACCAGCCGGGCGGATATCTGGGGATTTGACGGGTCAAGGGCGATGATATGATCGGCAACAAAGGCGTACCCCTTCCCATCAGGTGCGTGGAATCCCATGGGGTTCTGGAAGGCAAAGACCCCCACCAGGGATCTCACCCGGTTGGGATTTTTAAGTGTAAAATCCGGATGCCCGGCAAGCTTGACCACCGGGTCAGCCCCAAGATCTCCCCTTGATCCCGCCTGAACCGAGAACCACTTGTCAATGACCAGGGGATCTTTTTTCCATTTATCGTAAAACCGCCCAAGGGCCATTGCCCTGTAATCCGACGTCATGGAGGACAGCGTGGTCAGTGCCGATATTTCGTCGGTCATGTTATCGGCCCGGCTGAACCTTTCAAAGACAAAGTCAGCAGCTGCAGGCGTATCAAGACTGCCCACATAGGCGATCAATAGGTTCTTAAGGCTTCTTTTGGCCATGGCGGGCGATGAAATATCCGATGCCCGAACCGATGCACATTCATCGATTATGGCCATGGCCCTTTCCTGGATCCTGGCTGCAATGTTCCGTTCAAGAAAGCGTCTTACCCTGTGAATTGCCTCCACATCAATGGTGTCATAATTTTCTCCTATTTCATTTTCATCGGGAAGGGTGAGGATCTTTGCCCCAAGTGCCCGGTCCCTGTGTGACGTATCAAGGGCCTGGTCAACGGCCGTCAGCACATGGGCGGACACTTCAAGGGGTTCACCCTGCTGGGTATTTTTCAACAGCCGGTCAAGCTCCCTGAAGTAAAGTTGCTGGGCTGCATCCCAGCGGTTGAAGGCGTCTGTATCCTTTGCCATGAGAAAGGCAAGGTCCGTGTCTGAATAGTTGGTTTCGATTTTTACCGGAGCTGAAAATCCCCTGAAGATTGAGGGGATGCACTGTTCCGGCACATCCTTGAACGTCAGGGTTTCTGTTTCAGTCTTGAAATGAAAGAGCCCGCAGCCAGCATGATCGATTTCATTTCCCTCTCGGTCCAGAAGCCCGATCTGCACGGGAATGTGCATGGGCTGTTTTTGCTCCTGGTTTGTGTCGGCGGGAATGGACTGGGAAAAAGAGAGGGTCAGCGTACCGGTACCGGCGTCGTGGGTCTGTACCATCCTGACCCTTGGCGTTCCGGACTGGGAGTACCAGAGTCGAAACTGCCCAAGATCCACATTGCCTGCCGCTTCCATGGTGGCGACAAAATCTTCGGTGGTGACGGCCATACCGTCAAATTTTTCAAAGTAGAGATCCATGCCCTGCCTGAAGCGCTCAGGTCCAAGGATGAGGGAGATCATGCGGATCACCTCGGCACCCTTGTCATACACGGTCATGGTGTAGAAATTATTCATCTCCATGTAGGATTCAGGCCGCACCGGATGGGCCATGGGACCGGAATCCTCTGGAAACTGACCGGCCCTGAGTTTTCTGACATCGGATATTCGCTTGACGGCCCTGGAGTTCATGTCCGAGGTGAATTCCTGGTCCCTGAACACGGTCAACCCCTCCTTGAGGCTCAATTGAAACCAGTTTTTCAGCGTAACCCGGTTGCCGGTCCAGTTGTGAAAATATTCATGGGCAATGACGCCCTGGATGCCCATGTAATCCATGTCGGTTGCCGTTTCAGTACTGGCAAGGACAAATTTGGAATTAAATACGTTAAGGCCCTTGTTCTCCATGGCTCCCATGTTAAAATCGTTGACCGCAACGATCTGGTACAGGTCCAGGTCGTATTCGCGTCCGAATTTTTCCTCATCCCAGGCCATGGACTGTTTGAGGGCCGCCATGGCATGGCCGCACTTGTCCCTGTTTTCAGGCTCCACATAAATCCTGAGGTCGATCAGTCTGTTGGAGCCGGTTTTAAACCTGTCCTGGATACAGACCAGATCTCCTGCCACAAGGGCAAAAAGGTAGGAGGGCTTTTTAAAGGGATCCTGCCAGCGGGCGTAGTGTCTGCCCGGGTCAAGGTCCCCTGTTTCAATCAGGTTCCCATTGGAGAGAAGCACCGGATATTTTTCCTTGTCAGCCGTGATGATACACGAAAAGGTTGTCATGACATCCGGCCGGTCCGGAAAACAGGTGATTCTGCGGAATCCCTCTGCTTCGCACTGGGTACAGAAGGTTCCGCCCGACCGGTACAGTCCAGACAGGGCTGTATTGTCCTGGGGTCTTATCCGGGTGGTTATTTCAAGGTCAAAGGTTTCCGGGACCCTTAACAGGGTTAATTTGTTCTGTTCATGACCATATTCGCCAGGGCAGAGGAGCATGCCCTCTGCAATGACCGAGACAATTTCCAGGGCCTCACAGTCCAACACCAGGGGGGTCTGCTCATCTGCGGTTTCATTGTTTCGCCTTATCTTCATCAGGGATTTTACCAGGGCATGGTCCTCATGAAGATCAAACTGAAGATCGATGCTGTCGATCCAGTATTCCGGTTGCCGGTAGTCTTTAAGATATTTTATCGTGTGCTTTTCCATTTGAATCTAATAGTCCTGCATCCGGTTTTTGTCAATAGCGGGAATTGCAGTTCTGCCAGGGGAGTTCGTTGTTGATAAATGGATTGTTTTTCTATATAGTGGCCCCCATCTTAACCATAACATTACCGGGGATTACTCTTTACATTAAACAGGCAATAAGGAGAGGTGTAAAATGAACGATTTATCTCAAATCACGTTTTACAGCGGGGGGCACAGGGGGGCTGAAGCCGAGTTTGGCAAGCTTGCCGAGCGTTTTGGAATCAATGAGGTCAACTTCAGCTTTGAAGGACACGTGGCGGATCGACAGGCGGGCATAACCATCTTGACCCCCGAAGAGCTAAAAAAAGGCGACGTGAGCATGGATATCGTATCAAAACGCCTGGGCAGGAATTTTTCAAAGGTGGAAAAGATCCGCAAGGTCATTCAGTCTATTTTCCACATGGTCAACAAGGGCTACCAGGTTTTTGTGGTGGGATGGATACTTCCGGACAACACCGTCAAGGGCGGAACCGGATGGGGTGTTGAACTTGCAAGGCTCTTTAACCGGCCGGTTTTTGTGTATGAGCAGGACAGAAAGGCCTGGTTCTCATGGATTGACAACGCCTGGAAGGAGGTGGTTCCGACCATTTCCCACAAGACCTTTGCAGGGACCGGAACCCGCAATATCACCGATGATGCCAGGGCAGCCCTTGCCGACCTGTTTGAGCGCTCCTTTCACTAGGCGCTGCCAGGCAGCACAACGGTTTTTTTTATATGTAACACTCGCCAAAATATTTTCAATGGCGGCGTTTCAAATTTTGTTGTGGCCGGGGCAGATCCCCTGCTCCGGCCATGGCGGTGACAGGATCGCGTATCTAGGTTTCATGCTTGGTTGTGTTCGGCAGGACCATGGCCATGGATGCCGGGTCACCCGGCAACGGGCAGAAAGACTTGAAAAATCGACCCGTTGCCCATGGCACTGGTTAATTTGATAAACCCGTCATGGTCCTGGACAATGCCCTCAACCGTGGACAATCCCAGGCCTGTTCCCCTGCCCCTTTCCCGGGTTGTAAAATAGGGGTCAAATGTCCTGTCTTGGATCGTTTGATCAATACCATGGCCGGTATCGCCAACTTTTAATTCAAGATATTTCCCCGGCTGTACGTGGCTTTCAGACTGCACATCACCTTGATAAATTTCAATCTCAGTCAGTTCAACGGTTAAGACACCGCCATCGGCTTCCATGGCCTGGCATGCGTTTTTAAAAAGACTCATGATGACCTGATGAATCTGGGCAGGGTCCGCCTGGATGGTGGCGCGAGACTGAATGTTTTCCTGTATGGTTATGGATGGAGAAATTGAACCGCGAAACAGTTTGAGTGTCTCCTTGACCAGGACAAAAAGGCTCAGCAGCTGTTTTTCGTTTTCGTTGTGCCTGCTGAAGGTGAGGATCTGTTTCACAAGGCTGGAGGCCCGTTCAGCGCTTTTGATGATTTCTCCAGCATATTTTCTGATTTTTTCAGGTTCAATGAGGTGCATTTGAATCAGCTGGGCATAGCCGAAAATTCCCGTAAGAACATTGTTGAAATCATGGGCGATCCCGCCCGCAAGGGTAACGATGGCATCCATTTTATCGGCCTGTCGAAGCTGAAGTTCAAGCCGGTTTCGTTGCATCTCACTTGCATGGAGTGCATCCTGGTTGGCCTTGAGCATTTGGTTGGACACTTCAAGTGCCACAGTGCGTTTTTTAACCTGATCTTCCAGGTTGACATTTGCCGCCTCAAGCTGCGCTTTCTGCTGAAGGTTTAACTCTCTGAGGAAAAAGGTTTTCCTGGAATTGTACTCGGCAGAATAGGCAACAACAGCACCCAGGACATTAACACCAAAGACAAAGGAAAATTGAATCCACATTGCATTTGAATCAAGCCTTAAAATCCACAGGCTGGTTACAATATATCCGAATGTCAGCAACAGCCCGACAGCGGTTGCCAGTACAAAGCGAAGACGGATAAAGGTATATCCAAAAATCAAACTATAGATCAACCCGGTATAAATCCCTTGCCCCACTGGCGGTGGCGTCAGTGCGGTGATGGCGATGGCCCCCAGACCGGTTACAAAAAAATACAGGGCAAACAGCGGCTGCCATATTTTCTGATAAAGCCCTGCTCTCAAATACGAGAGGACAAGACCCAGGCAGAACAGCGGAACAATCACACCGAACCGGATAAAAAAGACCCCTGGCAGCCCCTTGGGAAACAAAGCAAGGTCCCTGATTCCATCGGCCACAAAGAAGAAAACAGCAACCACATGACACATCCTGCCATGGCTCAAGTTGATTTGATAAAAATAGTCCCAAAACGCCTTTTCCCTCTCCTTTGACTTGAACGAGAGGATTGCCGGTTTTAAATTTTCAAACTTTTGTTCCATGAAATTTCCATGTCATCGGGTTTTCAATTTTTCCTTGAGCCACGCCTTTGCGCCATTGCTGACCCCAACAATCTTTCGTGGACGACCCTTTAAAACCCCCTGGGCAGTCAGGTCGGACAGGCCCAGGGGGTCCTTCAGGGTTTTCACGAGGAGAAACTTGATCATCCGGGGATGTTTTCGGCACAAGTCTAAAATTTCACCATAATTCCAAGCCGTTCTTGTGCCAAGAAACCTGACCACCCCCCGGGGGCAGTCGGCCGTATGGGCTGCCTGGACCACCCCCATGGCGGTGATGCCACAAGGTCCCTGGCTGCGATAGATCAGTAGCGTATCTCCAGGGGCAGGTTCTGCTGTTTCGGTGTTGAACAGGCAGACCCTTTCCATGGCATTGCCCTGGGGGCCAAAATCGGGAAAAAGAGTCAATTGCCTCTCAAGCTCGGGGAAAAGTGCCCCATGGGCAAGGGGGGTCAGGGGCAGCACCCAGGTATTGGTTTCCATTGATGGCATCACCTGTATCGACATCGGGGCTGGCCCCTTAAATCCATAGGATTGCATCAACGCGGCAATTTTATTGTAACCGGGAAACACAGACAACCAGACCTGCCCGTCCCCGCGGGCCGTGGCCCTGTCAACAACAGCCCGGACCAGCATCGCTGCATACTGGCTGACGGGATGGGGATCGGCAACATGGAACAGCCGTATGGCCAAACCTTGTTGCATCTGTTCAACCACACAGAGGGCGGCTATTACGGATTTCTGGGTATCCTTTATCACAAACGCAGGGCTCTTCTTTGCCCTCAGTTCTCCAAGCAGGGTCTCCAGTGCACCCGCTTCGTCTTCCCGGCTTGCCATTGTCCAGAAGATGGCATCCTGTTCACGGACCAATGAAAAGGGCATCTCTTCAACCCCAGGCCTGCCCGGGACGGCGGTTTCAAAAAGATCCCTGATCAGTCCCAGGGCATCACCCAGAAACAATACCCGTGTGGAAAGCCCGAGCCGCCCTGCCCGGGTGTGCAGGGATAATTTTTCCGTTACCAGAAAATCCACCCCATCGCTTTTGACCGCTGCCAGAAACGCATTTTCCAGATAATCGGAAGATCCCTTTTTCGGAAACCCCACCTGGCCCCGCTCAAAAACCGACAGCGGAACCGGGTCGTCCACCCGGTCGTAGGCCGCCATCTGCTCTTTGACCTGGTCTGCCCTGTCGCCCTGGCACCTCAGTTCCACTTCCCCAAGGGACAAGGGATGGACAGACAGGGTGCAGCCATGCTTTCGTGCAAGGCGATGGAAGCTTGCCGCTGCGTAGGGATGAACCCCCAGATCCTCCTCACCACCCGGTCCAAGGGAAAGAATGATGTCTGTGTCAACCAAGAAATTCATTTCAAGGCATCACGGGACCGGCTGTTTGAGAAGGCGTTCAAACCTTGACCGGATGGTTTCAATCCTTTTCCGGTTGACCCCGAAATCGCTGTAGCCTTTTCTGGAAGCCGACCGTACATGGATCACGGGTTGTTCTGGAAAATAAAACTCCACATCATCAACAAACCCCATCAAGGCCGTGGTGAAGGTTGCCCGCAGGTAATCTTTTTTTTTTTGGGTTATATTGCTTCCTGCCATGGCCTGGACAACGGATACAAGTGTGTCATAGGCGTTTTCCGGCGCTCCCGTGTAAGTCAGGGGGGAGATGAAATGGGTTTTGTCCGCCACACCCGCCTGGCTGTTAACGCAGTTGGGTGAACCCGGACAGGCTTTGAGTTGGCCATGGTCTGCACCCAGGTCTGCGGGACAGGTCCCGGCACAGCCCCAGAAGGCGCCCAAGGCAACGGCACCCAGTACCATGAAATATATAAACCTCATTGTCATGTGCCCTCCGTTAAGTCGTCGTTAGCATGTTCCCCATTCTTACCCTAGTTCGAGGCGTTTGAAAAGCAATAGCAGGTTAAATATTACCCCACCCCATGACCACCAATCCATCTTTACAATCAGATTCTTACTTGTTATAAAAAAGCAGCTGTTTACGCCCCAATCATTCACCCGGGATTTTTTTCGGAGAGCGTTGGTATGAGAAAGCGTCAAAAGGAAGCGATTCTTGTCACCTTTCTTAAGGCAAAGGAACGGTACGAGAAACTTGCCGAATACATCATTCAGTTTATCAAGGATGATCCGTCTTCTCCCAAGGAGAACCTCCATACCATCGTGTATCGAATCAAAGAGAAAAAAAGACTGATCGAAAAAATCGACGAAGAGAACCGGCAGACTGAAACCGGTGAATCCCTGATCACACAGCACAATTTCCAGGAACGAATCAATGATCTGCTCGGAATACGGCTGATCTGTCTGCGCCTTTCCGATATTGATAAAATCAAGGCCTATCTGGAGCTCCTGGCCGAAGAAAAAATCCTGAAGTTCCTGCGAAAACCCGACCACAAACGATCGTTTATCCTGCCGGTGAACCCCGGGGAAACCATACCTGAGGGACTTTGCCTCAGGTACAGCGGCTATTCGTCCATTCATTTCCAGGTGACACTCGGAGAGCTTTCAGACGCGCCGGCTGAACTCAAGCGGCTTCAGATCGAGTTTCAACTGCGCACCATACTTGAAGAGGCCTGGGGCGAAATTGACCACAAATACAGGTATTCGTTCAGCCGCAGCGGCATCAATCTTCCCGAGCACATCCACACGGGTTTCTACAACCTGAGTGCCTATCTCCAGGCTGCTTCCCTCCAGGCTGAGCACCTGTGCCGGCAGGTCGAGGCCTATCAGGTGCTGACCACCCGTAAAACAAGGAAAAAAAGTGTGACCCGGGATAAATCCATCCAGGCGGCCTTACCCCCGGCCTTTCCCGTCCTCATGGAAGAGACCTTTGGCTTCAAGCCAACCCAGCGAACCCTTGCCTACCTCTTGAAACGCCTGGATGATGCCGGTTATGCCGAAGATCCCCGGGTGGTTTTTCAGAAAGTGCTTACAAAAGAGCGGCTGGCAGAATTCATCACGATTTTTCAGGAAATGGTCAACAGAAAACCGTTTGAAGACAAGAACAAAAGAAACCTGGATGCCATAAATGCCGTTAACTTTGCCCTGTCCAACCAGATCCAGGGCAATCGGGTTGCCGTTGAAGGGTTGAAGTCCATTTTGAGGAAAAAGAAAAAACGCTCCAGGTGAGGCTTTTTTCCTGACCATGGCAGCGAGTCCCGGAGGCCTTTGGATATACCCCACAACATGAAATCACTCATGCATAACGCCGAAAAAGCCTTGGGTCAGGGATGTACCGCCCGGGGTATTCTTCTCTGTAAAACCCTTCTTGCCCAATACCCTGAAGACCCGGCATCACTGGATTTTATTGAAAATATAACCTGTGATATCAATGACCTGTCGGATGAGAACCGTTGCTTTGACCTTGGAAATCTCATGGCAAAGGTCGGCCGGCTAAAGGCCGCAACGGCCTGTTATCGAAGAGCCATTGAAATCAATCCAGCCCCTGGGAAATTTTATATCCACCTGGCCACCATGCTCAATGCCCAGGACAAAATTGATGAGGCCATTTTTTATTTCAAGGTGGCCCTGGAAATGAACCCGGACAGCATGGCGGCAAAACATATGCTTGCGGCCCTGGAAGGGCGGACAACCTCGAAGCCGCCCGGTCATTACGTCAGAAACCTTTTTGATCGCATCTCTCCCTGTTTTGACCGCCACATGCAGGTAAAACTGGGCTACCGGGTTCCCGGTTTGATGGTTGCGCTGCTGGATTCGGTTTTACCGCCGGGGAGGCGATTTGATCATGGGCTGGACCTGGGTTGCGGTACCGGGCTTGCCGGTGAAAAATTTCGACACTTTTGCAAACGTATTTCCGGCATTGATGTTTCGTCGAAAATGATTGCCCTGGCAATGAAAAAGACCATTTATGATCACCTCCATGAGTCTGAAATCACAGTCTTTCTCAACCAGACCCGCACCGTTTATGACCTGTTCATCGCCGGTGATGTACTGGTCTACCTTGGCGATCTTGCACCGCTTTTCCAAGGGGTTGCCAGGTGCTCGGCCAGCAATTGTGCTTTTGTTTTTTCCGATGAACTTATCCATGAACCCGGCTATCGGCTTCTTAAAACCGGTCGTTACGGCCATTCAAAGCAGTATGTGGTTGAAACTGCCCGTGGGTGCGGGTTTGAACTGTCCGGGTATAGACAGGCAGAAATCCGGCTTGAAAAGGGACGCTGGATCCAGGGCGGAATCTATTGCTTCAGCAGCAGGGAGTGCGGTTTTAGGGTTGACGGACAACATGGCGGTCTGCAATACTCACGGGAGTAGACCGGTCCTTAGATGGATATTGTCAAAAAACGATAAAGACAGCCTATTCGATCGGCACTGTAAAAAGTGGACAACATTATGATCAAGGCAAAACAACTGGACGGGTGATGACCAAAGAAAACAGACAAGTGCAATTTCAACTCGAGGGCCTGCTCAAATTAAAAACCGTTGGTGATTACCTGCAGCTGGTGGATAAAAAAGTTAAACTGATGTTCAAGGAAAAGGATCGTGTACTGAACACGCGATTATTCTTTGCTGCCGAGGTGGTTGATTTGTCGGAAACCGGTACCCACCTGGTGTTGCGGAACGTGCATGTCAGAAGGTATCTGTTTTTTTCAACCCATATTCAAAAATGTATTGTGCCGATTGATAATATTTCAACCATCCAGGTTCTGGGAAAATAACGGCAGCCATGAATCCTTTCAAAAGCAAGAATGCGTCCACAATACTGGAAGCGCTTTACCACATTTATTTTAACCCCAACATTGAGGAGTAATACCTATGAATGGACAATTGAACTGGTTTAAAGGCGGGCTCTTATTAGGAGCTTCATTTCTTCTTGCGGTGGCTTTTGTTAAACCCATCGGGGTATCCACCCAGTTTGTCATTGCCGACGGCATTGTGTGGAACCTGATCTCCGGCAAAGTGGTTCAAAAAGATCCTGGGGCCAAATCAGGCTACACGAGCCCAAATGCATATTTGAATGAGAGTGGCGGCAAATACGCTAAAGACGTGGCACATCCTTTCAACTACAGTTTTGTTTTTGTAATTGCCATGGTCGCAGGGGCGTTTTTATCCTCTCGTCTGGGCGGTCCCAGGCCCACAGCACTCGACCGCAACGCCCCTGAAGTCTGGCGGCAGCGTTTCGGAAATAATACCGTATTGCGCAACGTGACCGTGTTTTTTGCAGGCGTGGTTGTCCTGTTTGGCGCCCGTCTGGCCGGAGGCTGCACCAGCGGCCATATGATGAGCGGCATGATGCAGACATCCCTGAGCGGTTACCTGTTTGCCCTGGGAGCCTTTGCCGCAGCTGTTCCGGCAGCCATACTGATTTACAAAAGAAATTAGGAGGTGCTTTATGACGATTTTTCTTGCCATCATACTCGGAATTTTCTTTGGATTTGCCCTGCAGCGGGTCGGGGCCACCAATCCCCAGAACATCATTAACATGCTTCGCCTCAAGGACCTGCATCTTATGAAGGCCATTTTCTTTGCCATTGGTATCAGCAGCACCCTTTTATTTCTGTTGATGACCGTTGGCGTCATCGACGCAGGGCACCTCTCTGTCAAGAGCAGCTACATCGGCGTTATCGTGGGCGGTGCGCTGCTGGGACTTGGATTCGCAGTGGCCGGATACTGTCCCGGAACAAGTCTGGCTGCCCTGGCAGACGGCCGGAAAGACGCCCTGTTTTTTGTGGGCGGCGGCCTGTTGGGGGCCTTGATTTACACCCTGTCCTACGGCAGCATCAAGGGGTCCTGGCTGTTTGACAAAATCGCGGGCGGCAAAGTTATGCTGGCGGCAGGCTCAGACAAGTTCCAGCCGCTGCTGCCAGCTATACCGGGTACCTTACTGGCCGCCGCCATCGGGGTTGTTTTCATGCTTATTGCCTGGAAACTGCCGGACAAGAATTGACAAATTGCATCTTCCCATTCTATCCTAATACTGTTATGCATAATATAAACGAAAAGTTACGGATGAAATGACTTATGGCCGAATCACAAGGCGGACTCTACGTGGCACTGTTAAGCATACACGGATTGATCCGCTGGCATAATCTTGAACTGGGCCGTGATGCCGACACTGGCGGACAAACACTCTATGTCGTTGAGTTTGCCCAGGCCCTTGCCAGGCAATCCGGCATTAAAAAGGTTGACCTCATTACCCAGCGCGTTGTCGATGAAAATGTCTCCAGTGACTATGCTCAGCCGATAGAGGTCTTTGGGAAAAAGCTTCGAATTGTTCGCATTGATGCCGGACCTGAGGCCTATCTTGCCAAGGAAAAACTTTGGGATCATCTCGATTTTTTCACGGACAATCTGGCTGATTTCTTTCATGGCCAAGACGGTTTTCCTGATATTATTCACAGCCACTATGCCGACGCAGGCTACGTCGGTTCCCACCTTGCCAGCCGTCTTGGAATACCGCAGGTTCACACCGGTCACTCCCTTGGCCGTGTTAAACGAAGTCGACTCCTGGCAAGCGGTTTCAACGCACTGGAAATTGACTCTCGCTTTAATATGAGCAGACGAATTGAGGCAGAGGAACTGGCCCTGGCTTCTGCGGAAAGGGTAATAACCAGTACCCGTCAGGAAATTGCAGAGCAATATGAGCTGTATGATCACTATCAACCCGACCAGATGCGGGTTGTTCCCCCGGGAACTGATCTTGATCAGTTCACTCCCGGGAGTGGTCAGGAGATATTGACACCCTTTTTCAAGGAGCTGACCCAGCACCTGAAAACACCCGAAAAACCGATCATCCTTGCCCTTTCCCGACCGGACAGGCGCAAAAACATCACCGCCCTGATCCAAGCCTTCGGGACATGCCCGCGGTTGCAGGAGCTGGCAAACCTTATCATAATAGCGGGTAACCGTGATGACATTGATGATTTGGAAGACGGTGCCCAAGAAGTCTTTCATGAATTGCTGGTCGCAATTGATCGCTACGATCTCTATGGAAAAGTGACCTTGCCAAAGCATCATAAGCGTGATCAGGTACCGATGATTTATCGCATCGCGGCTGCTACGGGTGGCGTTTTTGTCAATCCCGCCTTAACAGAACCCTTCGGATTGACCCTGATTGAAGCCGCTGCCTGTGGATTACCAATTGTTGCCACTGAGGACGGCGGACCCCAGGATATCATCTCCAACTGCAACAACGGATTTTTAATCAATCCCCTGGAACCGGAGACCATTGCCGAAGCAATATTGAGGATCATTGAAGATCAAAATTTATGGCAGAAATTTTCCAGTCAGGGTCTGCAGGGAGTTAAAGAGAATTATTCATGGGATGCCCATGCAAAGCGATATCTCACTGTCGTAAAACCGATTGCGGAACACTCAGAACTATTACTCCGCGTTCCGGTAAAACAGCGTACCGGCCTCTATCGAGACCGGGCGATTGTCAGCGACTTAGATCAGAACCTGATAGGAAAGAAACAGCCGCTTCAAAAACTGGCTGAAATCCTCAGGCAGAACCGCACCAGCAGCCACTTTATCATTGCAACGGGAAGACGCCTTGATTCCGCCCTTAAACTGATGAAAAAGCATAAAATACCGGAACCGGATGTGCTGATTACAAGTGGCGGGACCGAAATCTATCATGCACCCAAGCTTGCAGCCGATACCGCCTGGGCCAAACATATTGATTATCAGTGGTCACCCCAAAAAATAAAGGCGCTTCTGATGGATCTGCCGGGATTGAAAATTCAACCCAACAATGAGCAGAGTCGGTTTAAGATCAGTTACTATATTGACCCTGAAGCGATTGATGTTGAGGAGATCAAGCAGTTGCTGCACAGAGAGGAATTATCCTTTTTCATCCAGGCTGCCTTTGGTCAGTTCCTCGACATTCTCCCTTTACGCGCCTCCAAAGGGATGGCACTACGCTACGTGGCAGATCAGTTGGACCTTCCCCTTGAGTCGGTTTTTGTTGCCGGCGGATCCGGAGCCGATGAAGACATGATGCGTGGTAATACGCTGGCGGCGGTGGTTGCAAATCGCCATCATGAAGAACTGTCACAGTTGAATGATATTGAACGAATCTATTTTTCAAGCCGCCCCAATGCCGCAGGCATCCTTGAAGCGCTTGAATATTATGATTTTTTTTCAACTTGCAGAGACCCCCGGGAAACAAAAAAAGATAATGTCCCATAAATTACTTCTCTGTACCGATATGGACCGGACGGTGATACCCAACGGTCATCACCCCGAACACCCCGATGCCCGTACTCAGTTTCGCAGGCTATGCAGCTTACCTGAAATCATTTTGGCCTATGTTACCGGGCGTCACCTTCAGCTCGTGGAACAGGCCATGGAGAAATACAACCTGCCTGAACCCGATTTTATAATTACCGACGTCGGCACAAAAATATATCAGAAGGCCCATAACCGCTGGATGCCTATATCACAATGGCAGAAGCAGATCGCAAAAGATTGGCTGGGAAAAACGCACAACCAGCTGCAGCAGGCACTCAGCGGGCTGTCCGAGCTGAAACTTCAGGAAACGAGTAAACAGAACGATTACAAGCTGAGTTATTACCTGGCTTTGAATGCAGACCTTGTAAAAATCGAGCACCAGGCGGGTCAGATTCTGGCAGAACTGGGCGTTAATGCCAGTTTGATCGTGAGCATTGATGAACCCGAACAGGTCGGTTTACTCGATGTCCTGCCCAGAAACGCAACAAAGCTGCATGCCATCAGATTCCTCCAGCAGTACCTCGGTTTGGATCCGGAAGAAACAATTTTTTGCGGTGACAGCGGCAATGATCTCCCGGTGCTGGCAAGTCATATACGCTCGGTTCTTGTGGCCAATGCTGACCGGGAGGTTAAGACACAGTCCCGTAGGCTGGCTGGGAAGAATAACAGTAAAGAGTCTCTTTATGTGGCTGAAGAGAACGCCTTCCCGTTGGGTGGCAATTATGCCGCCGGTGTTTTGCAGGGCATTGCCTTTTATGAACCCGGAATAATAAAAAAGCTGAAAATACCATGACAACCTTTAATGGACTCTACATATTTGGAGAGGTCCTTTTTGACTGTTTCCCAACCGGAGAAGAAATTCTCGGCGGCGCGCCGTTTAACGTTGCCTGGCATCTGCAGGCCCTGGGCAATCAGCCCGGTTTCATCTCACGGGTGGGCAAAGACGCATACGGCAGCAGGATTGTTAGTGCCATGGCAAAATGGGGGCTGGATACCGCCCGGGTTCAGATTGATAGCAAACACCCGACGGGAACGGTTCAGGTGACAATCAACAACAATGAACCGAGTTACGAGATTGTTGAAAATTGTGCCTACGACTTTATCTCCGCCGATATGCTGCCTGGAAACATCACCGGAGGTATTTTTTACCATGGAAGCCTGTGCCTGCGAAATCCGGTCGCTCGCTCAGCCTATCGGTCTATTATACAGAATAGGCAGCTGAAAATTTTCCTGGATGTCAATCTGCGTGCACCGTGGTGGACGAAGGACGATGTTCTTTCCTGGCTCCAGCGAGCGCATTGGGCAAAGATGAATCAGGACGAACTGAAACTGCTGGCCGGGGCAGAAAAAGAGATCGAATCCCAGATGGCCGGACTGCAAACAGCCTGTGGGCTGGAGCAGATCATCGTCACACGGGGGAATCAGTGCACGATGGTCAGAACAGCAGAAGGAGGGATGCATTCACTTGTGCCCGACAGGATTGAACCGCTGATTGACACGGTAGGGGCCGGTGATGCATTCAGTGCCGTCTATATCCATGGACTTCTTGCAGGTTTACCTGTTGATTTAAATCTTCGCTATGCCCAGCAGTTTGCCGGCAGGGTCATTGGTTTGCGTGGTGCCACAACCGACGATTTAAACTTTTATAATGAATTTACCGCTTCGCTTTCAAGCGAGTAACAGACCCCCTGAAGGAAAAACATGTACGAACAAGTTTCTCACACGCTTTTAAATGATATTCTCAACCGAATCAAACCAGAAATATATGAGCAGGATCTGCGCCATTTCTATACCCGGCTGGGGGCAAACTTTTATGGAATCCATTCTCTGTTTCAAAAATTGTACGGTAATCGAGATGATTTTACAGAACAGGCCCAAAAACTGGTGGAAACCATGGCAACGCAGTATATCAAACGCCCGGATAAACTCCGTCGGCTCGATCTTGCCAGAGAAAAAGATTACAACTGGTTTCTCAGTCAGCAGCTTGTGGGAATGGCGCTTTACTGTAAAGGGTTTGCAGGCAACCTGAAGAATCTGCAGCAGCGCCTGCACTACTTTCAGGAGTTAGGCGTCAACCTTGTTCACGTGATGCCGATTTTGCGCTGTCCTGAGGGAAGCAGTGACGGCGGATATGCCGTCAGTGATTTTCGCGAGATAAACCCGGAGGTCGGAACCCTGGAGGATCTTCAGTCACTTGCAGACGAAATGAAAAAGCGTGATATCCTGCTTGTGCTTGATGTTGTTGTCAATCACACTTCAAACAAACACTACTGGGCAACGAAAGCCAAGGCAGGAGAAAAAAAATACCAGGACTATTACTATTGCTTTGAAACACGGAATGTTCCGGATATGTTCGAGCAGAGCATGCCCGAAATATTTCCTGAAACAGCCCCTGGAAACTTCACCTGGGATGAAGAGATGAATCGCTGGGTGATGACGGTATTCAACAATTTTCAATGGGATCTCAACTACAGCAATCCAAGCGTTTTTATTGAAATGCTTAATATTATTCTTTTCTGGGCAAACCAGGGAGCTGATATTCTCAGGCTTGATGCCGTCGCTTTTCTGTGGAAAAAAATCGGAAGCACCTGTCAGAATGAGCGTGAAGCGCATCTGATTCTCCAGCTGCTCAAGGACTGCGGCCAAGTTTCCGCACCCGGGGTTATTTTTATCGCCGAGGCGATTGTCGCTCCAGTGGAGGTGATAAAATATTTCGGAGAAGATGCGGTCATAGCAAAGGAGTGCGAGATTGCGTATAATGCGACATATATGGCATTGCTTTGGGACGCGGTGGCAACAAAAAATGCCCGTTTGCTGAACCAGGGGATCAGGAGCCTGCCGGTTAAACTGGACGGGGCAACCTGGCTCAATTATGTTCGCTGCCATGACGATATCGGATTGGGTTTTGATGATCGTGACATCCAGCTTTGCAACTATGAACCCAGTCGGCACAGAAAGTATCTGATTGATTACTTCACCGGACAGTACGATGATTCCCACGCCAGGGGGCTGCCTTTTGGTCAGAACCCCAAGACAGGAGACTCCCGCATCTCTGGCTCCCTGGCCTCACTGGCAGGGCTTGAACATGCCGTTGAAACACGAGACAACGAAGCCATCACGGCTTCCATCAAATTGATTCTTTTACTGCATGGCATGATTCTCTCATTCGGTGGAATCCCTCTTCTCTACTACGGTGATGAAATTGGCACCTTGAACGATGACTCCTACCGTGACGATCCTTTTAAAAAAGGAGACTCACGCTGGGTACACCGACCCTCCATCGACTGGGACAAAGCGGAACGTCGCAACACCCCGGGAACCATTGAGTTTGAAATTTTCAGTGCCCTGAAACGGATGATCGCGGTCCGGAAGGAAATTGAAGTTTTTGCCGATTTTAATAATCGTGAATTAATTGAAGTGGATAACCCACATCTTTTTGTTTTCGGACGTTACCATATCCAACAGCCAAGCGAGCAGGTACTGGTGGTTGCCAACTTCAGCAATAAACCACAACATCTCAATCTCGAAGACATTGGCAGCTGGCGGACTCCATATCGGTCGACTGTCGATTTATACAGGGGAGAACGTCCTGATATCTTTAAAAACAGTCTGGTGATTCCGGAGTATAGTTTTTACTGGTTGTCTGAACGATGATTGTGTTTGATTAAATCGACCCATACAGCGTATACTGTGAATACAAGTCCTTGCCCGAAATATTTGAGCGATGGTAACCCTATTTATCCCAAAGGTATAGGAGCAATTCAATTGCAGCCATATTGATCAATACAGGTATTTAAACAACCTTGAACCACCTAATACGATAGGGTCACAGCTATGCCTGATCAACATTCATACGAAGCGCTAATCCAAAGGATAGCAAAATTAGAAGAGCAAAACAAAAATCTGAAATCTGAAGCCATCAAGTATCGGACGCTTTTTGATTCTTTCCCCCACGGCATAACGATATCAGATCCCCATGGAAATATTATAGAAGCAAACGCGATATCTGAACATCTTTTAGGGATTAAAAGGGAAGAACATAAAAAAAGAGAGCTTTCTGGTAGGGAGTGGAAAATTGTAAATAAAAAGGGTAAAGATATGCCGGCCAACGAGTGGCCAGGTGTTATCGCTCTTAAAGAGAATCGTTTGGTTACCGGCTGTGTAATGGGGATCGTCAAACCCGATGGTCAAATTACCTGGCTCAGCGTTACCGCTGCGCCTATTCCTCTCAAAGGGTATGGTGTTGCTATCACCTATAATGATATCACTGAACGAAAACAGATTGAAGAGGCCACTCAGGAAAGGGAGGCCTTTCTTGATGCATTAATCAATGCAATACCCATCCCCGTTTTTTATAAAGATAAAAATGGGCGTTATTTGGGAGTTAATCAAGCGTTTGAATCCTTTTCTGGGAAAACCAGGGAGGATCTAATTGGCAAATCCGTATTTGATATCAACCCAAAGGATTTAGCTGAAATCTATCACGCGAAAGACAACGCGCTTTTTACAGGCAATGGCAAACAGCAATATGAATCTCAGGCGGAAAATGCAAATGGCCAATTGCGAAACGTAATTTTTAACAAGTCGGTTTACAATGACAAGATGGGCTCTCCCATTGGATTGATTGGAACAATTTTGGACATTACCGAGCGTAAGAATGCTGAAGATATTCTTAAAATCAATGAACAACGCTATAAAAGCGCTCAGCGTATTGGTAAAGTTGGAAATTGGGAATACGATCTTGTAGAAGAAAGATTCTGGGGTTCTGATGAGGCTAAACAAATCTATGGATTTGATATTGAAGACGAAACTTTCACAACCGATATGGTTGAAAGTTGTATTCCGGATCGAAAAAGGGTCCATCAAGCACTTATGGATCTGATAGAAAAGGGAAAGCCCTATGATCTTGAATTCGAAATCCAACCGATCAACTCGCCGAAACGAAAAATCATTAAATCCCTTGCAGAAATTCAAACAGATGATTCAGGCATGCCATGCAAGGTTCTGGGTGTTATACAGGATATTACGAAACAAAAAGAGAAAGAATCTTCCCTCAAAGCCATTGAATGGCTGCTGAAAAAGTCTCCAACCCCTGTATCCAGTTTTTCCCAGGATTACGGTGATCTGACCGAATTGAATACCTGTCGAGTGATTCTGGATAATATCGGAAAGGATGTTATTTCTGATATCGTAACCGGGTATCTGGAACTTTTGGAGACCTCATCCGCAGTGTATGAAAAAAACGGGGATTATGCCCACGGCATTTTTTCTTCGGGCTGGTGCCGAATGCTGGACTCAGCCTCCCGAAAGCTGTGCAATACCCCGGATGACAAGATTGCATTAAATTCTGGTAAATGGCTGTGTCATGAATCATGCTGGACAAATGCTTCAAAAATCGCCATTGATACTGCTCAGCCGGTTGATATTGAATGCCATGGCGGAATAAGGTTGTATGCGGTTCCCATTATCGCCCATGAACAGGTCGTTGGTGCTATAAATTTTGGATATGGCGACCCGCCAAAGGATGCAGCGGTACTTGAAACCATTGCAAAAAAATATCAGGTGGATTTCAAAGACCTGTCTCTTGAAGCAAGCAGATATGAACACCGTCCGAATTTTATCATCGAAACGGCCAAAAACAGATTGCACAGTTCTGCAAAACTCATCGGCGTTATGGTGGAAAGCAAGCAAACAGAACTTGCCCTGAAGGAAAGCCAAGAAAGATTCCGTGCTCTTCATAACGCCTCTTTCGGTGGTATCAACATACATGATAAAGGGATAATTCTGGAATGTAATGAAGGGCTCTCGAAAATCACCGGCTATGATTACGATGAATTGATCGGTATGGACGGCCTGTCCCTTATTTCTGAAGAGACCAGGGACAAGGTCATGCAAAATATCAACAGGGGGTATGAAAAGCCATACGAAGCCATGGGCGTCCGCAAGGACGGTAAAACCTACCCGATCAGATTAGAGGCAAGAAATATCCCCTACAAGGGAAAAATGGTAAGAACTGTTGAGTTTAGAGATATTACTGAACAAAAAATAGCCGAAGCAGAAAAAGAAAAACTCCAGGAGGCATTGATTCAGGCACAGAAAATTGAAGCGGTGGGAAGACTTGCCGGGGGGGTGGCCCATGATTTTAACAATATGCTGAGTATTATCCTTGGCAATGCGGAAATAGTCATGGAGGATATTGACCCATCAAATCCCCTTGGCACAAATCTGGAAGAGATCTATAAGGCTGCCAAACGATCCGCCAATTTGACCAGACAATTGTTAGCCTTTGCACGCAAACAGACGATTGATCCCAAGATAATAAACCTGAACCATGTCCTTGAGGATATGCTTAAAATGCTAAAGCGTCTGATCGGAGAGAATATTGATTTGACATGGCAGCCTGCCCAAAATCTGTGGCCTGTCAAAATAGACCCGTCCCAGATCGACCAGATATTTGCGAACCTCTGTGTTAATGCCCGGGATGCAATCAAGGGTGTCGGTAAGGTTACCATTGAGACAGACAATTTTTCCTTTGGTGACGCCTATTGCAAAGAACATGTGGGCTTTAATCCGGGGGATTATGTAATGATGGCCGTCAGTGACAATGGTTCCGGTATGGATAAAAAAACCATTGCCAACCTTTTCGAACCCTTTTTTACCACAAAAGATACTGGTCAAGGAACCGGTCTTGGGTTGGCAACGGTCTATGGAATTGTAAAACAGAACAATGGTTTTATAAACGTTTACAGTGAACCCGGTCAAGGGACTACTTTTAAAATCTATCTTCCTGCTCATTTAGAAACGGCAGTTTCCAACCAAAAAGATTTTAAGAAGGCATTCCTGACAGGCAATGAAACAATCTTATTGGTGGAGGATGAAAAGGCCATCCTGAGGATGACCCAGATTATGCTTGAACGACTGGGCTACACCGTATTGACAGCTTGTTCGCCGAATGAAGCCATATCAATTGTGGAAGCATCCAGTATGGATGCAATCCATCTGCTTATGACGGATGTTGTCATGCCCGAAATGAACGGTCGAGACCTGTCGAAAAAACTCCTCAGTATGTGCACTGACCTTAAATGTTTGTTTATGTCGGGGTACACGGCCAACGTTATTGCCCATCACGGTGTCCTGGACACAGGGGTTTACTTTATAAACAAACCATTTTCAAAGCAGGATCTGGCAGCTAAGGTGAGAGAGGTGCTTGATGGGGGGAAAGTGAACAACTGTCAGGGCGAAAATGGGTCTGATACCTAAAAGTTGCAAGCGCCCTTTGGCCGGATATGCACGGCGCCGGACATGCAGCTGTAGTCGTCGACTGCAAATGTCCGGGAACGCATGAGATCCGGTCAAATAAAAGAGACGATGCCGTTTGGCAAAGAAGATGTTAAACCCATCTTAAATTCCGTTTGACAACCTGGTTTACTTTGCGCAATACTCACATCATCGCAATTAATATGTTTCCTTAACTGAAAAACAGACCGAACCCAACGGACCCCATGGAACAGCAAGGAATCATCGTAAGCATCAACGGCAGCATCGTTGACATCCAGTTTGCCCCTCCCCTGCCCGGCCTCAATACCCGGCTGACAGCCCTTGACAACACGGTCATTCTTGAAACCACCCTCCATGTGAGCGAAACCGTTGTGCGCGCCATCGCCCTGTCGCCCACCTCCGGACTTGCCCGGGGCCACCGGGTCGTCAATACGGGCAACCCCCTCATGGTTCCCGTGGGAGAAAACCTGCTGGGCCGCATGATCAACGTCTTTGGACAAATCATTGACGGCGGCCCGCCGCTTGCTTCGGACACCCAATATCGGCCCGTTTATACCCCCCCCGTCCCCCTGGTTCAGAGAACCGTGCAGAATGAGATTTTTGAAACCGGCATCAAGATCATCGACCTGCTCTCTCCCCTTGAAAAAGGGGGAAAAGCGGGTCTTTTTGGCGGTGCAGGCGTTGGCAAAACCGTTATCATCACCGAAATGATCAACAACATGGTCGGCCGGTATGAAGGGGTAAGTCTCTTCTGCGGCATTGGCGAACGGTGCAGGGAGGCCGAAGAACTGTATCGCGAAATGAAAGGGGCAGGTGTGCTGGACAAGACCGCCATGGTCTTTGCCCAGATGAACGAGGCGTCAGGGGCACGTTTCCGTGTGGGCCACGGGGCATTGACCCTGGCGGAACACTTCCGGGACACCCTGAAAAAGGATGTGCTCCTGCTCATAGACAACATTTTCCGCTACATCCAGGCCGGTTCAGAGCTGTCCGGACTCATGGGCCGGATTCCCTCCCATGTGGGATACCAGCCCACCCTGGCGTCCGAACTTGCCGAGCTTGAAGAGCGCATCTGTTCAACGGCCCAGGGGGCCATCACCTCGGTCCAGGCCGTGTATGTCCCTGCCGACGACTTTACCGACCCTGCGGCCTCCCACACCTTTTCACACCTCTCAGCGGCCATTGTCCTTGCCCGGAAACGGGCCAGCCAGGGACTCTATCCAGCCGTTGACCCCCTGGCCTCAAATTCAAGCATGCTCACCCCTGCCATTGTTTCAAACGACCACTACCAGACGGTCCAGGGGGTAAGAAAGACCCTGTCCGATTATGAGGATTTAAAGGATATCATTGCCATGCTCGGCCTTGAGGAGCTGTCCGAACAGGACCGCACCACCGTTGCCACGGCAAGAAGGCTCGAACGGTTCATGACCCAGCCCTTTTTCACCACCGGACAGTTCACAGGCCTTGAAGGCAGACGGGTTGCCCTGGCCGACACCATTTCAGGATGCCGGCGCATTCTCCAGGGCGAATTCAACGACACCCCGGAGCAGTCTCTGTACATGATCGGCACCATTGAGGAGGTTAAAACGTCCCATGCAGATTAACATCCATCTGCCCACAGCACTCTATTTCTCAGCCGACGGGGTCAAAAAAATCGTTGCAGAGGGCGTGGAAGGGTACTTTACGCTCCTGCCAAACCATATCGACTATGTAGCCATTCTGGTTCCCGGCATCCTGACGGTCGAGACAGAACCGGGTACACCGATCTATTTTGCCGTTGACCACGCCACCCTTGTCAAAAAAGGGGCCAAGGTGTGGATTTCCGCCAGGAACGTTGTCCGGGGCAAATCCCATGAAACCCTTGCCCAGGTGGTACAACACGAATTCAAGGAGATCTCTGAAATGGAGAAAAAAGCACGCACCGCCCTTACGGGTCTGGAGTACGGCCTGCTGCGTCGGTTTGCAGAGCTCAAACAGCCATGACCAGACCGTCCCATGATCCGGAAAAGGACCCCCTGCCCGGGATTGTTGCCAGAAAGAGCAACCAGCATCTCAAGGCCCGGAACGAGGAGAAACGATCTATTTATTTCGGCCTTGGCATGATCGGCACAGTGGGGTGGATGGTCGCCCTGCCCCTGGTGGCAGGCGCCCTGTTTGGCCGATTCCTGGACAGCATCTGGCCCGGCAGCCTTTCGTTTACTCTGACCTTCCTCCTTGCCGGGCTCCTGCTGGGCTGCCTGTTTGCCTGGCTGTGGATCAGTCGGCAGGGGGAATAAGAATGGAGCCCCTTTTTTTTCACGTCATGGGCTATCTCCTTCTTTTTCTGGCCGGCGCTGTTTCCGGTGTATTCTATTTTGGAGGACTGTGGCTCACCCTGAAACGAACCCTCAACCGACCCCGGGGGATGGTGTGGATCTTTGTGAGCTTTGTCGTGCGCACCGCCGTTGTGACGGCCCTGTTTTTTTCTCTAATGAAAAACGATTTTTATCGAATTCTTGTCCTGATGGCGGGCTTCCTAGGGATGCGTTACCTGTTTACCTCGAAAATCAAGTTACCGGACATGAAACTGTCAGGAGCAAAGACCAATGATTTACTCTCCCGATCAGATCATCCTCTTTGAATGGGGCTGGGCAGGAATAAACGCCACCCTGGCCGGCACCTGGGTGATCATGGCACTGATTGTGTTCTTCTGCCGCAGGGTGACCCGGAAAATGACCCCGGACACAACCATTTCAACGAGCCAGAACCTTGTTGAGGTGATCGTTGAGGCAATGAACGACCACATCCGAGAGATCACCCTGGAACGGCCCGAACCCTTCCTGCCCTTTGCAGGAACCCTTTTTATCTTTATTCTGGTCTCCAACCTGCTGTCGGTGATTCCCTTTTTCATTCCCCCCACGGGGTCCTTGTCCACCACAGCAGCCCTGGCCCTTTGCGTGTTTGTGGCCGTACCGGTTTTCGGCCTTTCCACCCAGAGTCTTTCAAGCTATCTGGGACAGTATCTGAAGCCCAGCCCTGTGATGCTTCCCTTTAATATCATGGGCGAGATCACCCGGACCTTTGCCCTGGCCATGAGGCTCTACGGCAATGTCATGAGCGGCACGGTCATCACCTTTGTCCTGCTCATCGTGACCCCGCTTTTTTTCCCTGTGGTCATGCAGGGACTGGGGCTTCTCACCGGCACCATTCAGGCATACATCTTCAGCCTGCTTGCCCTGGTCTATATTGCCTCGGCCCGGCAGTCAAACCAATCCCGTAAATCAAAAATCAAAGATCATAACCCAGAAACCAGGAGAATCCATCATGGATAATATCGGATTAATCGGAATGGTGTCTATCTTTTCGGCTGCCATCTGCATGGCCATCGGTTCGATCGGATCGGCCATCGGGGAAGGCCTGGCCGCAATGGCCGCCCTTCGATCCATTGCCCAGCAGCCGGACCACACGGCCCCATTGACCCGCACCCTGTTTGTCTCCATGGCCATGATCGAATCCACAGCCATCTATGCCCTGGTGGTTGCCATGATTCTCATCTTTGCCAATCCCTTCTGGGAATATGTCATCACCCGGGCAGCCGGCTGATGCAGATCGACTGGTTCACAACCGGGGCACAGGTGATCAACTTCCTCGTTCTGGTATGGCTGCTGAAGAAATTTTTCTATCGGCCGGTCATGGAAACCATGGGTCGCCGGCAGCAGATCATTGCTGACACCCTTGACCAGGCCCGCAGCAGCCAGATCGAGGCCGACCGGGAAAAAGAACGCTACCTTGCCCTGCAGCAGGAGATCAAACAAAAGGGGCTGGCTGAAATTCAACGGGCAAGGGATGAGGCTGAAACGTTGCGCAAGGAACTGATTGAAACGGCCAGACAAGAGGCAGAACAGTCAAGGCAGCGGTGGCACAAGGCCCTTGCCGAAGAAAAAGACCGCTTCCTTGAGCAGAGCGCCCGGTTGTTCACCCATCAGTTTCATGCCCTTGCCAGACAGTCGTTTCAAACCCTTGCCCACCAGCATCTGGAACAGACGATCATCGACCTTTTCTGGCAAAAATTCAAACACAACAAACAGAGTGTCATGGCTTTTGTCGACAGGATTCAGGCAAACGCCCCCCTGACCGTCACCACCTTTTTCCCGCCTGCCCCCCCGATGAAAGCGCAGATCATGACCCACGTGACCGAGCTGTTCGGCCCGGACACAACCGTGGTGTTTGAACAGGACGATGCCCTCATCATGGGCATTACCCTGGAGGCCGGCGGTAAAAAAGTGGCCTGGGGCCAGGGCCAGTATCTGGATGAATTCACAAGGCGGCTTGACCTTGCCCTTGAAAATGAAATACACGCAGCCTGAGGCCGATATCCATGTTGAAACAGACCCTTGAAAAAAATCAGACCGCCTTTGACCGGGCCCTGGACGACTTTCACCCGGCGTTGCAGACAGAAGATGTGGGCCGTGTTGTTGAGATCAATGGACCCATCATGCAGGCCACCGGTCTTGCCAATGCCTTTTCCGAGGAACTTGTGGAATGCCGGGACGGCACCCTGGGAATTGTGGCAAGCCTGATGCCCCGGACCACGGGCATCATCCTGCTGGGCAGGGGCGACACCCTGGGGGCGGGCATGGCGGTTCGCCGCCTTGAACGGCTGGTTGACGTTCCCGTGGGGGCGAGCCTCCTGGGCCGGGTCATTGACCCCACGGGCAGACCCATGGACAACCGGGGGCCGGTGGACCATCTGGCCCGGTGGCCGGTGGAGCGCCCTGCCCCGGCAATCATGGAGCGGGCCCCGGTATCCGATGCCCTTGAGACCGGCATCAAGGTGATCGACGCCCTGATCCCCATCGGCAAGGGCCAGCGCCAGCTGATCCTGGGGGATCGACAGACGGGCAAGACCGCTATTGCCGTTGATACCATCATCAACCAGCAGCAAAAAAATGTGGTCTGCATCTATGCCGCCATCGGGCAGCGGCAGTCTGCCGTGGCAAAGGTGCTGCAGACCCTCAAGGCCCACAACGCCCTGGCCCACACGATCCTGGTTGTGGCCGGCAGCCAGGACCCGCCGGGCATGCAGTATATCGCTCCCTACGCGGCCTGCACCATTGGCGAATATTTCATGGAACAGGGCCGGGATGTACTGATTGTCTATGACGACCTGACCCGCCACGCCAGGGCCTACCGGGAACTGTCGCTGCTCCTTGAAAGACCACCGGGCCGGGAGGCTTTTCCCGGGGACATCTTTTACGTCCACTCAAGGCTTCTTGAACGATCAACCCATTTAAGGGCCGAAAAGGGCAATGGATCACTCACGGCCCTGCCCGTCATTGAAACAGAGGCCCAGAATCTTTCAGCCTATATTCCCACCAACCTGATCTCCATCACCGACGGACAGGTCTATCTGTCACCCGATTTCTTTGCCAAGGGGGTGCTGCCTGCCGTGGACGTGGGAAAATCGGTCTCCCGGGTGGGGGGCAAGGCCCAGCCTTCGGCCTTCCATGCCATCACCGGTCCCCTTCGCCTCTCCTACTCCCAGTTTGAAGAACTGGAAAGCTTTGCCAGATTTGCCTCCCGCCTGGACGACGCCACAAAATCAGCCCTGGAGCGGGGCAAGAGGGTACGAAAGATCCTGGAACAACAGCGGTTTTCACCCTTTTCTAACGTCCAGCAGGTTACCGTGATGCTGGCCCTGACCCAGGGACTTTTTGACCCCATTGCCATGGAAAGCATCCACGACGCCGAGGCACTTCTGGCCGATCAGGTCAACGACAGACTTCCCGAAATCTGCCGGACCATAGCAGAGGGTTCCCCCCTGACCCATGGGCAGCAGAAGGAACTTATAAATTTCTGCCGGCAGGCCCTGCACCCGTTGATCAAAGGATCCGCAGATGGAAACCCTGCAGACGCTGACCCGGCGGATTAACACCACGGGCAAGCTAAAATCCATTGTAAGGAGCATGAAAACCCTTTCGGCCGTGAACATCCGCCAGTATGAAAAGGCCGTGAACGCCCTTGAAACCTTTGAGCAGACTATTTTCATGGGGCTCCAGGTCTGCCTGGCCGACCATGGCCTGCCCCTGTCCCACAGGCGATCCAGTCCCCGGGACAGGGTCATAGTGGCGTTCGGGTCAGACCAGGGGTTGTGCGGTCAGTTTAACGAACGGCTTGCCCGCTTCATTCTCGCAACGACCCGCAAATGGCAGGCGGAAACCCACACCATCGTGGTTGGTGCAAGGCTCCATGCCCGCCTGGAATCCATGGGCATGACCCCCTGTGACCTGTTCTGGACCCCTGGATCAGTGGGGGGGATCAACCCCATGGTTTTTCAGATTCTGCTCGGGATTGAAGCACTCCAGGCGAAAAACAGCATCAGCCATGTGGATCTCTTTTACTCCAGACACGACCCTGGAATGGCTGAAACCCCTGTGTGGTATCCCCTGATCCCCCTTGACCCGGGCGAACTTGCCAGGATTGCCGGACAGCCCTGGGACGGCCCTTCCCTTGCCCAGTTTGCCATTCCTGCAGAACGGCTGTTTTCAAGCCTGATTCGCCAATACTTTTTTGCGGCCCTGTTCCGGGCCCAGGCCCATGCCATGGCAAGCGAGCAGTCAAGCCGGCTGCGCTCCCTCCAGAATGCAGAAAAGAACATTGAAGAGCACAAGACATCCCTTGAAGCCCTGTTCAGGGCAAAACGCCAGGCCACCATCACCGCAGAGATGCTCGACCTGGTCACGGGATTTAAAACCATTCAGCGCAAAAAAGCAGCCCCTGAATTCAGCCATCCCAGGGACGCTTCATGAATTTTTACTGTTCAGGATTTCACAACAAACGGTTCAGAAGGAACAGAATATCTGTCTGATGCCTGCTGACCTGAATTCACGGTGGTTTTGCACAGGTCCCCGCTGCAACTAATTCGTGGAATGCACTGCATAATGTATTTTTTTCAGGCCGACTTTAAGGGCTGCTGAATGAATTTCATCGGCCAGATGCACCGGGCTTTTTCCATACATGGGATCCCAGCCGGCAGGGTTGGCTGAACAGAAAAACTGGACCTCAAGCCCGAAACGGGTCAACGCTTCTTCCACGGGCAGCCCTTTGACCTTTTCAGCGGCCAGCCAGGTGGCACCGCAGGGCGCGCCCCGTTTGACCCGCATCTCCTTGATCCGGTCGTTTTCCACATCCACTTCAAGTTTCGGAGCACCGAAGAACCGGCTGTAATCGCCCAGGTCCTTGTTTTCCGGCAGGGTGCAGCAGATCGGGGTACATATGGCAGCACCCGAGGTGATCTTTTTCCCCGAGGCGATCAAAGGGATCCCCAGTCGCTGACAAAGCACACTCAAGTCTTCGGAAAGATCAAGATGTTTCATGTAATCCAGGACCAGATCCGCATCAATGGCTTCGGGAAGGTATTCAGAAGTATCGTCAAGAATCGGCGGTAGAACGTCATCAATGTCATGGGTTTTAATCTGGAAATGGTCCTGCCCGAATTTTTTCATGCCCTGGATCTTAAACTTGCCGGAACCATTTTGCTGGAATACGACTATTTTCTGCATGGTTTAAAGCCTCATATCTTCATAAATTAAGGATGTCAATACGCACGTTCAATTCTCTTTCTACACCCATCCCATTGCTTTTGACAACCTTCTTCGTTTATAAACGCAGATATTTCAGGTGTGGCTTCAAACATTTTTGGCAGCAACATATATATGGCTCAAAGCATTAATCAAACACCAAAACGAAAAAAATCCTTTATTCAAAGGAATAATGTATTTATTTTTTCAAAAAAATACATTGTATCAGATACAATTGTGTGTTAGGTCTATCACGGTTTCGTTTGAAGGCGATCATAGTAATGACCTGTTTTGAGAATTTGAAAATTTCAGAAAGGAGACCATGGACAACTTAGAAAGTCCCTCCCAAAGGCGTTGATTTTGCCGGGCGACAATTACATTGCTCTGAACATTCAGCAGTATGAATCGGTCAGAGGCCATATTTCTGTCGGAAAACAGCACAGATTTCTATCCATTTAAGGCTTCCCCTCCCACGGTAATGCCGACGTTAAGGCGTTTACAAAAAGTGGGACGGCATCTGTTTTTTGTTATCAAGCAACCCCATCGGGTACTTTCATCTGTTAATTCATTTTAACCGCAGTCTCAACGACTGCCACGAAATAATTTATCGAGTAAATCCTTATGATAGAATATAAAAATATCAGAAAAGTATATGGCGAGGGCGAAACAGCCGTCACCGCTGTCAATGATGTCAGTTTTAAAATAAACGAGGGCGAGGTCGTGGTTTTCCTCGGTCCGTCGGGATGCGGTAAAACCACCCTGCTGCGGATGACCAACAAGCTGGAATCGGTCTCCGGCGGCACCATATCCGTTGGCGGGCGCAACATTCGCGAGATCGACCCTGTGGGGCTGCGGCGAAGCATGGGGTATGTGATCCAGCAGATCGGTCTCTTTCCCAACAAGACCATTTTTGACAACATTGCCATGGTGCCCCGGGTTCTGAAGTGGGACCGCAAGAAAATCTACGAACGGGTCACCACCTTGCTGGAACTGGTCAAGCTGGATCCGGATACCTACAGCAGCCGTTACCCCGTGGAACTGTCCGGCGGCCAGCAGCAGCGCATCGGTGTGGCCAGGGCGTTGGCTGCCGACCCCGGGATTCTTCTCATGGATGAACCCTTCGGCGCCATTGATCCCATCAACCGGGACAAGATCCAGGATGAATTCATGCGTCTCCAGGCCCGGCTGAAAAAGACCATCGCCTTTGTCTCCCACGACATCCACGAAGCAATCAAAATGGCGGACCGGATTGCCATCTTCCAGGCGGGCAAGCTGGTTCAGTACGACACCCCTGAAATGATCCTCACCCAGCCGAAAAACAAGTTTGTTGCCGATTTTGTGGGGGCTGACCGTGCCCTGAAGGTACTGGGGCTGATACGGGCCCGGGACGCCATGAACAAAAATCCCAAAAACATCCTCAGGGCCGACACGCCCTGCCCCCAAGCCGTAACCTTTTTTTCTGAAAAGAGTCGATCCTCCGCCATCGTGATCAGGAACGGCAAGCCCATCGGCTATGTCACCCCGCGAATGGTTAAATTCGAGGAAGGACCGGTTTCGGACGTGGCCGAACCCTACCAGGTGTTTGTGGAAGATGACGAACCCCTCAGGGACGTGCTCTCCTCCATGCTCATGGACAGCATGACCACCTATTGTGTGGTGGATGAAAACGGCGATTTCAAGGGTTCCATCACCTACCAGAACATTCAGAAAAAAATTCTGGAACTCTATGAAGACGATACGGATTAGGAGGCAAATCCATGGAACTCCTTAAATTCATAACTGAAAATATCGATCAGGCCATCTTTCTGACCTGGGAGCACATCTGGATCGTGTTTCTCTCCCTGTTCATCGCCATGGCCACGGGTATCCCCATGGGCATTGTCATCACCCGGAATGAGGTCTTTGCCAAAAAAGTCCTGAACTCGGCCAACATTCTCATGACCATCCCCTCGATTGCCATGTTCGGTATCATGCTGCCGGTCCTGGCACCCATGGGCTGGGGACTGGGCAAGGTGCCGGCGGTCATTGCCCTGGTGCTTTACAGTGAACTGCCCATCATTCGCAACACCTACATTGCCATCAAGAATGTGGACCCGGCCCTGGTGGATGCAGGCAGGGGGCTGGGGCTGACCCGCTGGAAGCTGCTCAAGGAGGTGGAAATTCCCCTGGCCATTCCGGTCATTCTGGCCGGTCTCCGGACTGCGGCCGTGATGAACATCGGCATCGGGGCCATTGCCGCCTATATCGGAGCCGGCGGGCTCGGGGTGTTCATTCAGCAGGGCATTGCCCGATCCTACGAGGCCATGATCATTACCGGGGCCCTGGGGGTTTCGATTCTGGCGATCCTGGTCGATTCCCTGATGGCACTGCTCCAAAGGACACTCACATCCCAGGGACTGAAAATTCAAGGAAGGCAGTGATGGGCAACAATTTGATCAAGTTATATCGTTTTTTTCTGGCAGCAGTTCTTTTAATCTGCGGCGTAAAGGCCCAGCAGATCGGACTGGTGGAATACCTCTCTGATCCGTATGAGCAGGAGTATGTGCTTGAACTGGTAAAGCAGCACCTCTCCCTTGTCGGAACAAGCATGGCGCTTGCGACCCTCATCGGACTTGGCGCAGGCATTATTCTGACCCGAAACCGGTTCCGGAAGTTTTCCGCCACGGTGATGTACGTCATCAGCCTGGGCCAGACCATCCCCTCCCTTGCGGTGATCGCCCTGGCCATGAGTGTCATGGGTATCGGCACCCGGCCGGCCATCTTCGCCCTGATGATCTATTCGGTTCTGCCCATTGCCCGGAACACCATGGCCGGCATCAATGCCGTCTCTCCCGGGATCATTGATGCAGCCCGGGGGATAGGACTCACCTCCCTTCAGATCCTGGTCTCGGCCGAACTGCCCAATGCGGCATCGGTGATCCTCACCGGTTTCCGTGTTGCCCTGGTGATCAACGTGGGCACCGCACCTTTGGGCTTTCTTGTCGGCGCAGGTGGACTGGGGGACCTGATCTTTACCGGCATCGACATGATGGAGCCGACAAAACTTCTGGCCGGAGCCATCCCCACCACCCTTCTGGCCCTGGCAGGGGATTATCTGTGTGAACTTTTCGGCCTGATGCTGATTCCCAAGGGACTGCGATTACAGAACAGCTGAGTTAACAATAAAACATAAGGAGAAACAGATGCGTACTATCTTGAAAAAAAGTTTAATCGGTGTGGTTGGCCTGGTGTGCCTCACCCTGTTTACAGCGTCCGGTGCCTTGGCGGAAAAGACCATCACCATCGGCGGTAAAAATTTTACCGAGCAGTACATCCTGCCGGAGCTTGCCAAACTTCTGCTGGAAAAAAACGGATTCACCGTCACCCTGAAGACAGGGGTGGGCACCTCCATCGCCAGGAAATCCCTGGAAACCGCCCAGGTGGACTTCTATTTTGAGTACACCGGCACTGCCTACACCGTATTTTACAAGGGAAAAGATACCGCTGTAATGACCGATCCCCAGAAGGTGTATGACTGGATGAAACAGAAGGATGCAGCCAAAGGGCTGGTCTGGCTGGAGAGTGCTAAACTCAACAACACCTTTACTCTGATGATGAAAAAAAAGGCGGCGGATCAGGCTGGAATCAGGACCATCAGTGATCTGGGCGCGGCCATCACCAATGACCCTGAAAAAATATTTGTTGCCGTTAATTCTGAATTCTGGGAAAGACCCGATGGCATCAAAAAACTGATGAAAGTATACGGATTCAGGGTGCCGGCTTCCCAGATTAAAAAAATGGATCCGGGCATCACCTACATGGCGCTGAAGAACGGCCAGGTGGATGTGGCCATGGGATTTGCAACAGACGGACGCATCGCCTCTTTCGGCCTGGTCAACATGGTGGACGATAAAAGTTTCTTTCCGGTCTACAATCCCGCACCGGTGATCCGAAAGGAGGTGCTGGATCAATATCCTGAAATCCGGGAAATCCTGAAGCCCCTGGCGGAAAAGCTGACAACCGAAGAGATGCAGGGCCTGAACATGGCCGTGGATGTGAATCACGAAAGCGTCTCCGCCGTGGCCCAGAACTGGCTGGAAGCCCAAGGCCTCATGTAAACCATAATATTTGGGGTCAGGCCTTCCTTATTGCCCTTTTTGCTGGTTTAATAATGATTTCCCGATAAAAAGTGCAAAAAAGAGCTTGACCCCCTCCACCAAGGCTTAATTCCGAAATTTGAGCAGTTTAGCTGCCTGGACATGCATCCAGTCAAAGTTTCGGACTCGACCGAGGCTGAGCCACCCTTCTTCTTCCCAGAAACGCCACAGAGAGGATATCCCGTTTGAGCAAGGATCTTGCTGTAATAATCGAACGGCTGCGGTTCTCATATTACCGCCTTTCTCTGTTACTGAAAATTTTGAACTGTTTGTGCAGTTCATATTCCATCAATCCCGGTCCAGGGCCTCTCGCACTTTTACGCTTAACGCCTCTTTTGAAAAAGGTTTTTGAATGAAGTTTATGCCTGAATCAAGGACGCCGTGATGGGCAATGACATTTGCGGTATATCCAGACATGAACAGCCGTTTGAGATCGGGGTAAAAGGACAAGATGGTTTCAGCCAGATCCCGCCCGTTCATTTCAGGCATGACAACATCAGTTACGAGCAGATGTATCTGGCCGGCATACTCATGGGCCAATTGGATCGCCTCGCCTGGGGTGTGGGCTGGGATCACCACATAGCCCATTCTTTCAAGCATGATTTGAGTCAACTTCAGGATCGCGGGTTCGTCTTCCACCAGTAAAATCGTCTCTTGCCCGTGTTCCACACGCATTTTAGAGCCCTGCTTTAAGAGATGGGCTGTTTCTTCCATGTGCTTTGACAGGTAGATTTGAAACGTCGTGCCATAGTCCGGTTCGCTGTAGACTTTCACAAATCCATCATTTTGCTTGACTATGCCATAAACAGTAGAGAGCCCTAATCCAGTCCCTTTTCCCTGCGCCTTGGTGGTAAAAAACGGCTCAAAAACATTGTTCAAGGTCTCAGGGTCCATGCCGCAACCGTTGTCACTCACTGCCAGAAGGACATATTCACCCTCCCGGAAGCCCGGATGATCCGCACAGTAGGTTTCATCAAAGAGAGCCGTCCCTGTTTCAATGGTGACCTTACCGACACCGGCAATGGCATCCCTGGCATTGACACAGAGATTGGCTAGAATCTGATCGATCTGGCCGGGATCGATTTTCACCTTTCCTGCAATTTCACCCGGCATCCAGGTAAGATCAATATCTTCCCCGATCAGGCGTTGAAGCATACGGATCATGCCTGAAACGGTTTCGTTCAAATCGAGTATTTTTGGGGCCACCGTCTGTTTCCGGGCAAAGGCCAACAGTTGCCGAATCAGGTCAACGGAACGATTACCGGCTTTGATGATTTCCTCCATATCCGTGTAGAACGGCTGACCCGGTTCAAGCTCTTCCATAATCATATCTGCACGGCCGAGAATCACACCCAGTATATTGTTGAAATCATGGGCCACCCCACCGGCCAGCCGGCCAACTGCTTCCATCTTCTGGGCCTGCTGCAGCTGGCGCTCAAGCCGCTCCCTGTCTAAATCAGCTTTCTTGTTCTCGGTGATGTCTCTGAACTCGACCACTCTGACTGCTTTTCCCTTGTAGGGGATATTCCTTGCTTCCAGTCGTAAAGGGTAGCACTCCCCGTTTTTGCGAACACCTTTTGCTTCATAAGGTTTCTCATATCCGCTGTTAATGTTTTTGATCACCCGATCACGGGTATCGTCAGAAATGAGATTCAGCCCATTCATCCCAATGAGTTCGTTGTAATCATAACCGGTGATCAATGACAGGCCTTTGTTGCATTCAAGGATGATGCCTTTATCGTGTATGGTGATGCCGCCGAAAGAGGCATTGTGAAGTGCTTTAAAGCGCTCCTCACTCTCTTTAAGGGCAGCCTCTGCTTTTATGCGATCGGTAACGTCATAATTGACCCCTGTCATGTGGGTCGGTTCTCCCTTATTGTCACGCAGGACCTTGGCATACGCCTTGATATGTCTGATCTCTCCATCCGGGCGGACAATTCGAAACTCAGTGTCAAACTCCTTTTCCCCACTTAAGGCCTGCTCCACCGCTTTGCTGTTGCGCGCCACATCATCCGGGTGAAGACTTGATTGCCAGGCCTGGTAAGCGCCGCTGAAATGTTCACGGTTCATGCCGTAAAGCCGGAACATCCAGTCGTCCCACTCCAGTCGGTTGTTCCTGACATCGAAATTCCAGATGCCAAACCGGCCGGATTCGGCTGCTAAACGCATCCTCCCATTGACTCGCATCACCGCCTCTTTTGCCTGATTGAGTTCGGTGATATCGACAAAAGTAATGACCACCTGTTCAAGTTGTCCATCGCATTTAAATACTGGAAATCCATTTACCAGCAACCAGGTTTCGTCATCAGACCGGGAACGGTTAACCCCGATTACCATATTGTGCAGAGGCCTGCCTGAAGAGATAACGCGATTGACCGGATAGTCTTCCCTGGGCATGTCTCGTCCATCTTCTCCTATGAAATTCCACTGGGGGTCCATCGCCTCTTTACCCAGCATCTGATCTTCTGATAATCCCAAGAGTCTGCAGGCGGCGGGATTTGCGATTACGATTGCTGTATCCGGTGAATGCACAACAACTCCTGCATCCAGGTTCCTCAACAGCGTTTTATAGGTTTCCTCAGCATCCTTTCTTTGGTCCTCCATTCGCCTGTAATCGGTAATATCCTGAATAACGCCTGACACCTTCACAGGATTTCCATCCGTGTCACAAATCAAATCCGCCATCGAACGAATAAGCGTCAGTTCCTTCTGCCCTCCGGGTCTGATCTGAAATTCAATGTCATAGGCTTTGTTTCGGGTTATCAGGTCAACAAGGGCCTGATTCACCTTTTCCACATCAATGATGCAGGCTTCAACCACGTCAAGGGGCAAGTTCTCGGATGTTCGTTCAATTCCGTATATCCGGAAGGCTTCTTCCGATCCCCATACTTGACCGCTTGAAATATCATATTCCCAATTGCCAATTCGGGCTGTTTCCTGGGCTCTCTTGAGGCGGGCTTCGCTTTGCTTGAGTGCATTTTCAGCAACCAAACGGTCCGAAATATCCCTTGCCACACCGAACGTGCCGACGATCTCTCCGTTTTCATTGTATTTGGGCGAACAGGTAAAATGACAGGTGACTCCTGATTTGAAAGTCAGCGTATTTTCCAGAGATTCCCCCGCCAATGTCCTTTTGTACACCTCCAGGAGAGACCCATGATCCGCTTCGATGAACAGATCCAGGAACGGCTTGCCGATAATCTTTTCCGGCAAAAGCCCGGTGATCCGTTCAATGGCGGTATTCAGCCAGACCAGATTACCTTGATCGTCTGCGATGTAGGCGACATCCGGCATGCTGTCCAGAAAGACCTTGGATTCCTTGAGCAATGTCTCCATTTTTTTATGCCCGGTGATATCCTGCAGTGTGACAAACACCTGATACGGATTTTCTTCGCCCTTACGGAATTGGGGGATCGCATTGATTGCAAGCCATTTATACTGTTTTAAACGCACATTATAAACACCCACAATGGCATCTTGAACCGGTTTGCCCGTCTGTAATGCAATCATTGAAGGATGTTTGTCTCCTGGCAGGTTTGTACCGTCTTCTGCAATGACATTCCACTGCGGATCGAACGAGGTTTTGCCCATGAGCTGATCGAAGGTCAGTCCGAACATGTCAAGGGCGGCATTGTTGAAATCAAACAAAGCACCATCCGCCCTCTGATAAAAAACACCCTGTACCATATTTTCAAAAAGAGTCCGGTATCTTTTTTCACTGTCCTGCAAGGCTGAAGCGGTCTGCTTGAATTCGGTAATATCCCTCAGAAAACAAACGCACTGGCCACCTTCTTCCGGCCGGAATTGAATGCTGACTTCAACATCAAAAACAGTTCCATCCCTGTGGCGGTGCCTGGATTCAAACCGGGCTGTTCCCTGCGACATAATCGCTTGCATCCGTTTTGCCACACTATCGGGGGTTTCGTCCATATCAAGTTCAGAAATATGCATCAGCAAAAGTTCATCTTCAGTATAACCGCTCATGCTGCAATAGGTATCATTGACCTCTAAAAGCCGTCCTTCTGTATCTGTTAACCAGAAGCCGTCCATGGCTGATTTGAGTATGGATCTGTGCCGTTTGTCCCTGGCTTCAATTCGTTTTCGATTTTCAATTTCCTTGAGTTTTTTCAGACCGCTTGCCGAGATGACAGCAATCAACTCCTTGATGAACAGGAGATAAGGGTTCAGTTGTTCCTGGGTCCATACGGGAACTTTTTTAACGGCCTCGATATAGGCCTTTTCATCAAATCCATATTTCCTGGCCTGAACTTTAAAATAATCAAGATCCGGCTTTTCAAGAAAAAACTGACCGGTAAAAAAATTACCATAATGAATGCCATCGATGATGATGGGAACAGCATTATCTACCAAACCGTGGGGGCAATGATAACTCAAAGCCGGGTCTGCTGCATGCAGACGATCCAAAATACACAGATCACTTTTAATGCATTCCTGTTCACCGTCTT
Source organism: uncultured Desulfobacterium sp. (assembly GCA_963675615.2). Lineage (GTDB taxonomy): Bacteria > Desulfobacterota > Desulfobacteria > Desulfobacterales > Desulfobacteraceae > Desulforapulum. Next base: position 348,010 of record CAXXTD010000002.1, on the reverse strand, counting down.
TGTTTGTCCTGTGGAATTTTATACACACATCCTGCCAGGCAGTTGCTGTAAGAATGTTTCCATCCTTGTCTACGATGGCTGAAAAAGAAGAATATATTGAATTCAACCGATCCTGCAGGCTTTGAAACTGCTCAATATCAATCAGGTCTTGAAGTTCATATTTCATCACACGACTCCGGGTCTAGGCAGAATATTGGGTTCTGGTGGCACGATGGGCTGCCTTTGGGTTGATATGTATCCAAAGCAAAAACCATGGATGGCATGAAGCTTCATATTAGGTATGGACAGGGGCAAGCTGAAATCCTTATCATTGGATATTATCTTGATCACAATGGTATCGTCTAACACATATACTATAATTTTTGGATTTTGTATTTACAAATAACAACCAGGTTGTTTACAGGTTATACCTGGTAATTATCTTGATTGGGATTGGAGATGGGCTTTAAGACTGCTATGGGTTTTGGTAAGGTTCAGTTTTTTTCTGATATTCTCACGATGAAAATAAACGGTGCGGACACTCAGGTTCAAGCACTCTGCAATCTCTTTGGACGATTTTCCTTCCTTTATCATATGGGCCACCTGGGATTCCATTGTGGTCAACCCTACATATAAAGAGAGGTTTTTATTGCTGCCTTTGAGTAAGATTTCTTTGATGTTTCTTTCAATGATCGATAGGATGGTTGAAAGCTCTTCCCGGGTTTTGGCTTTTTCTGAGGAGGGGAAATATGGGAATATAAGTTTTTCAAAATTTTTTATAATATCTTTTTTAAACCCTTCCTTTTCCTCACTTCGATAGTCGATAAGCACATTTAATGCCGTATTCATTTCTTCAAGTTTTTTGCTGTAGGCTTTAAGCTCTGTTTGTCTCTGCCTTAAAAGATCTTCCTGCTGCTTTCTTTCCGTAATATCTATGGCTGTAGAAAGCAGTTTTTTAACACCGTTAATTTCAATTGCTTCACCCGAATACAAACAGATCATTGCTGCGCCATCTTTGCTGGAAAGTTCCAATTCTGCATTCCGGATAAACCCTCTCTGCTGCAACGTTTCCTTTAGAAAATCACGGTCTTTTTTCTTTATGAAACCAAGTTCAACAGATGTTTTTCCGATTGCATCATCCCTGTTATATCCTGTGGAATTAACAAAGGTGTCATTGACTTCAAGATAGGTACCATCTTCTATCCTGCTGATGGTGATAAGAACAGGAGCGCTCTGAAATGCTTTCAAAAAAACAGCCTGGCTCTCTTTCAGGGCATCCTGAACAATCTTTTTTTCCGTGATATCCCGGCAGGTATAAAGGATGGAACCTTTTTCAATGTTGACCTTTTTGACGTTAACCAGCAGAAATCGAGTTTGTCCGTTCTTATTCAACACTTCAACAGGGATGTTGAGGATTTCCCTTTTTTCATCCAACTCTTCAGCACTGAAAATTTGCTTTTTGAAAAGTTTTTCTATGGATCCCAGGACCGCTACTTCGTTGGGTTTGAATCCAAAAATCAAATGGGTATTGGGACAAATATACGTAAACCTATTCCTGTCATCGGTAATAAAAACAGCATCGGAAATATTCTCTATCGTTGCCCTGTGAAGTTTTTCTGATCTTTCGAGTTCTGACTGGGCCATTTTCCGATCTGTTACATCCACCCAGTTCGCCAGATAATAATCCAGAGTTTCATCCTTGAAAACCGGTGTGGAGGTGATCTCAACGTAGAATGTTTCCCCGGTCTTTTTTTGAAATTGTTCTTCTACGCCAACCCCTCCATTTTTCATTGCCCGGTCTAAATCTGTCTGTATCTTGCCTAAATTGTCCTGTGTCCACCACGGATAAGGCGGCCTCAATCCCTGCACTTCGCTCAATCGATATCCAGACAGCTTCTCAAAAGCCTTGTTCACATATGTAACGGACATTTTTTTATCGATGACCAGAATAGGGTTTGGCGATCGGTTCAGTAAATTTCTGCTGAATTTGTTCTTTTGGACCAAATCTTCCTTTATCGTACTGTGTCTCAATGCCAACGCCGCCACTTCCCCAAATGCTTTAGCAACTTCAATATCGTGTTCTTTGAAACCGCCTTTTTTATTGGCAAGACCAATAACGCCAGCCACATCATCACCAAATTTCAGCGGTGCAAACAAAACATTATTCAGATCCATGTGGCCGTCTGGCATCATTTCTTTATAACCGCTGTTCATAAAATCATTGGCGTATGCCACTTCTCCCGTATCATAGGCTTCTTTCCTCAGTCCTCTTATGGGCATCGGCAACGACGGATCGACAAAACAGGGAAGACCGCCGTCATCTAAAAACAAAAGGTCATTTTCCATCTCGTCATCGGACTTCATTGCAACATAACCACAGGTAGCTCCGATACTGTCTTTACAGATATCATAGATGCTTCTGGCAGCTTCAATGTAACTATTTGACAAAGGGATCGTGCGAGTGGCATCCAGCAGCATTGAGGCTTTTTTTTCGTTTTTTTTGAGGGAAGTCACATTTGTGCTGACATGCAGTACTCTATCCAATTGCCCATTCCCATTGAAAACCGGCGTGCAGGAAACAAGAAAATTTCCTTTTTGCAGGTCGATCTCGGCTTCCATGGGGTCTAAAATCTCACCTGAAAATATTTTTTTAAAAGGACAGACGTCTGGTCGAGTACTACAGCTCTCACCATGCATCACCTCGTAGCACTTTCTCCTTAACAAGTCCGGTTCCGGTAGTCCCATGAGTTTTTCTGCTGCTGTATTTACAGAAAGAATATTCTGATCTGGATCCAGGACAATCACAGCGTTGGCAACCGAGTTGTGGATAAGTTCAAGGTCTTGGTTCGCTTTTGAAATCTTATCGAACTCAGCCAGTCTCTGTTCTAATTCTTCGTAGCTCGGCTTCTGGTCCATCTGATCCATTTTTATCGGCCCCATGCCTTTATGTTTGTCCGTTGAATTGTGAAAAACCGGCCTTGATCATAATGTTGTCCGCAAATTATCACAAACTTGATGGTGTTGCCAATACCCTATTGGGGGTTCACCAGATGCCGATTCCAGATTTTGACCGGTGAGACGGCGGCAGCTTTATCAATCCATCCCTGTCCATACGCAGCATGGCAACACGGCAGGATCTATCCTTGAGTTTTCCATCCGGTTTTAACCAATGAAGTATCTGACACACTTCTGTGGAGAGCCGTGTTCGGTTGAACTCCGGGTTGTGTTTTATCAGCCAAAGTTTCAAAACCCTTGCCAGTCAAGGGTACAGCTATCCACTCATAATGGCGTAGTGCCTGCAGAATCAGGGGGTATCTCAGATGGATTTTATCTTTTTGGGAGGAGTTATTTTCAGTTCTTTAAGTATCTTACGCTGAACAACGGTCAATTCTGTGTACTGTAGTACATGGCCATCTTTATGCAAAAATTTTCCTAAATGAAGGCATTCCATCTCAGTGCGGACCCTGGGCCAGGTCATTCCGGTTTCCAGCTCCGCAATCCGGATCAGAAGCAGGGCGAGCCAGCAGAGCATGACATGGGACCGGATGCGATCATCATTGGTGTGATACACCGGCCTGAACGACAGGGTTGACTTTAGCGTGCGGAAGGCCCGCTCAACTGCCATGAGCTGTTTATAGCCAAGGGCCACATCTTCTGCCGACAAGCTTTTATCACTGGTACTCAACAAATATTTGCCATCCAGCTTCGCTTCACGCTTTACCTTACTCCTGTCCAGCTTCAACTTGCCGGACTTAAGCTCCTTGAGGTATCTTCCCATGGATCTATGGGCCATAAGGGCATATTTTGTTTTAAGCTGTGCTTTTCCGGACTGTTTTTCCAGGGCGGTTAGTTCTTTTTCAATCCGTTCCAGAGTTCTGTTACGAACATGTTTATCATGTTCGGCCTGTTCCGGGTTATACGCAATAATAAATCGGCGGCGGCCACTGCCTTCACCCACAAAGACTTCCTTGATATGGAGATTCTCTTTGATGACCTTAAAACGTCCACCTCGATTCAGAGCCTCTTCATTTATATTTGTGCCCCTGAGCTTTTCGCCAAGGATGTACTGACCGCCAGCCCTTTGCAGGTTGCGTCGATTCTCTTCACTGGTCATGCCACGGTCCATAACCCAGACCACGTTCCCAAGCCTCCAGTCATTCAGATCTTTTTGAATCTGATCAACACACTTGGCATCGTTCTGGTTGCCGGGAAGGACCCAGCATCGAACCGGGATACCCTCCCTTGTAACAGCCAAGCCAATGGTGACCTGGGGCAAATCGTTTCTCTTGTGCTTGGATTTGCCAGATGCCAGCAACTCTGAATCACCTGGATCGTCCATTTCAAAATAGGTGTTGGTGGTATCAAAAAAAATCAGGTCAACGGTAAGGTTCAGCAACTGTGCCGTTGCCCGAACGAGTAGACGACCTCGGCCCGGGAATAGCCTTTTTCAGGGTGGCGGGTGTTGTGGGCTAATTGAATATACTCAACCTCGGACCCATCCTTGTTCTTGCGTTTTATGGTGCGTACATACATGCCCATATAAAAAGCATGTATTTATATGCCCGTCAAGGAAAAAGTAAATATGGCGTGTGCCTACGTACTTTGACGACAAAATTGATGTTTTTGCCCGAGATTGTTGGCTCTCAGAGGCAAAATTAGAAATTTTTTACCTACAACTGTCGAACACGAGGTAAACTCACGAATGATGTCCCTTAACCGTTTGGAAACCCCTGATGGCAACTTTTCACCGGAGGATATTTTTGTACTTGGGGGGGGGGAGGACGACGAAGCAGATTGGTTGACCTGGGTACTGCCAAGTTTTTTATCGACCATTTTTTTGGTTCGTTCATATTTTATTTCCAAACTTTTAAGCTGCGCAAAATTTGAATCAGATGTTTTTAAAGCATCAAGTGTCACACGTGCTTCTTCAAGCAGTTTTACGGATTGATCTATTTTTCTTTCATACATGGCGCGTTCAGCATTGCGAATCGATTTATTTGCTGATTTTGCTAAGTCTCCGGCACTTTCCGCCATTACAGAAGCTGAAAACACCATACAGGTCATAAACACCAATGATATAAATCGTATCACTGAAAGAAAACTTACTTTAAATTTCATTAGAGCCTCCTTATTAGCTAATCGTGATCTGACGTAACCATTTAATAATGCTGTCGCAATAATACGATGTAACTAATCCAGGGATCTTTTTTTTGTCAACAAAATAGTGTATCTATTCAGCCGCGAAAAAAATGAGTCGATTTTTATTTTTTACTTGACAGTGTTTTTTTTGAGAAAAATAGATTTTTGAGTTGTACTTCAGGCTTTATCCGTTTAAAGAGGATAGCCTCTATAATAGGCCATTACCTCAACAATCCGGTCACGGTCAATGGCCAGCCATAGTCTGAAAGGGCAAAAATTCCCCCGACGTTTACCGTTCCGGTCAGGGTAACCAAAGGGCGCGGAATGGTACTATCTCCTGCCCAGGATCATCGTGTTTCATGCTTCGTTGTGTCCACCAGGACATATTCGGCACATAGGTCACCATGGCTCACCAGAGAAACTCTTGAGATCAGGAATCAACCATGGCGTAGATTTGCCGGATTCGCTCGAGGTGTTGTCTCCTGTAGAGCCCGCAGCTTGAGGCGAGGATGAGGTCACAGGAGTCTCTTCTTGCGATCCCAAGCCCCCGGAGGTTAGACAAGGCCTCTGCAGACAGGGAATCGGCTTCCAGTAGCTCCGCATCAATCCCCCCCATAATAAGAATTCCCGAATCGAACTGGTCATACATTCCTTGAAAATCGTTGGGCTGCCGCTGAACGGCGGCAAATCCTTTAACCTGCCAGGCCTGAAACAGGGGAAGCAGCGGCCCAAGTTTCCCACAGCAGTGCAACAACAGAGACACCTTACGGCAAGCAGCCTCTTTTGCAACCGCCCTGTAAAACGGCCGGCAGAGGGTATCGATATCCGAAGGACAGACCAGGGGTCCGCTGTCTGAAGAGAGGTCATCGGCAATCACCAAGGCGGCGACGGGAAGTTCCAGAAGCCTTTTTACAAGTTGCAAAGTCTTTTCCGCTTCGGCCCTGTACGCGGCCCATAGTTCGTCTCGGTCTCCCATCCAGCGATTCAGAATATCCATCAGCCCCATCTGATTCACCATCTCCTGAAAGGGTCCGTCCACCACAACGAACAAGGGACACTCCCGGGTTTTGATTCCCTTTTTCAGATCTCCAACTCCAAAATAACGATACCCCAGATCTGGCTTCCCCCCGGGATCGTCTGCCACTGACAGGCAGACCACGGAGTGGCCGAGCCGCTCCGCCAAACGGAAATGATTATCCGGGGTATCTTCCAGGCCGTCATGCAGGAACAACTCCGTGCCCAGCCAAAGCTCCCCCTTGGGAACCCTGCTTTGGCCACACATTCTTTTTTTAAGGGCGTCTATGGGAAAATTCACTGGATCTCTTTTTATAACCGGCATGACCGGAACATAATATTTACCCTGACCACAAGAAAGGATAAAAACAATATAATTATAATGATTTATACGGAGTTTCACATAAAATTGTAGTGCACTCCTGTGGAAAAAATACGATGATCAGCCCGACGATCATGATTCATAATCAAGATTGAAAAGAATATCGTTTTCCAGGTAGACCTGCTCCAATTGTTTCTGGTGATTTGCCAGTTCTTCACCTTTCCTGCTGGCCAGTTCCTGGATAATGTACTGGATTGCTGTCATCATGGTGGACGTATTCCCGATAAAGGGGATGGACTTTGAAGGCACCGTAAGGGCGACATGTGCAAATTGAATCACGGGGCTTATTTTGCTGTCTGTAATTGTTAAGAGCGTATGACCGCATCTCCGGATCATTTTGCTCATCTTGATGAGCTCATTGGGATAGCGTGTGGTCGCAATAAGTATGACAAGACTTTTAGAATTGGCATTTACAAGTGCATCAAAGGATGTGCTGTCACTGCCTTTGAGTATGGTAATGCCTTTCCGGATTTTGGTGAGGGACCATCCCATGAAATAGGCAAAGGTAAATGACAGTCTCGAACCGACCACATACACGGAATCACTGTCATTTAAATGATCGACAAACTGATTCATGATTTCAAAATTAATGGTTTCATACATGAATTGAAGATTGTTTATTTCTTCTAACACCCCCATGTGGAGCCTGTCAATCCCTGGTTCTTTAATGCCTGTGATGGTTGCCCTTTCAGGAAGGGAAAGGCCGGTGTTGACAAAATCCTTTAATCCCTCCTGGAATTCCGGATATCCGCTGTACCCTAAGGCGCTGACAAATCGCACCACAGTGGCTTCGCTGGTTTGGCAGGTTTCCGCCAGTTCCTTGATGGTCATAAAAACTGCCTTGGAAGGATTCTGTACAATATAACTCCCCAGCATCTGGCCTTTGGGAGTCAAGGAGGCAAGTTTGCTTGAAATGTCATTAATTAATTGATTAGGTCCTGTTTTTTTCATTCTTTTGCCTGTTTTTAAGAGATTTTTTTAAAAAATTTCTTTGTGAAATATCATTATAACAATCTATTTTTATAGTATATTCCTACAATGATATATCAATAGAGTCAAGTAAAAAGATAAATAAAATTTCATAAACGACAAATATTTTTGACAACATTTATTTCAAAAAAACCCAATATCCCCCCTGGATCGGGTGGCCATTGACAAGGATCCATTACGTTAAAAGATGGTTTGTTCAACCGTTACACATACATACCCGCCTGGAAATAATCCGCAACAATTTATTTTGAATATATATTTTTCTTGTCAAACGAATGTCAAGTAACTCAGTAACATTGTGCGTAACCTAAAAAAAATGCAACTTTCAGGCGTCATTCTTTTTCGCTGGATTATCACCAAGGGGCTGTTGAAAAATCAACTATCGATATACAATATTTGTTGCCCTGCTGGAGCGTCTCCGTCAGATATTTTTGCATATTTTGTTTTTTAACGGGCCTGAATAAAAAAAATGGTCATACTGAAGCTTGCCAATTCCAAAAAACCGTGATAGTCCAAATCAACCGATAAATATTCATGAAAAGAAATATTATTTCATAAAAAAAACAATTTGAGTTTCTATTACAGAAAAGGGAAAAATGGCCTTACCAAAATTAGGCACATCAATCATATGAATCAAGAATCGAACAATGCAATTGAACGTTCCATCGGCGGAGAAATCCGGTCCTGCAGAAAAAAAATAGGCCTGACCATTTCCGAACTGGCCGGCCAGGCATCTTTATCATCAGGGATGCTCTCTAAGATCGAGACCGGGAGGACCTCACCTTCACTGTCCACCCTGCAGTCCCTGTCTAAGGTATTAAATGTCCCCATCACCGCCTTTTTCAGAAAATATGAAGAGGAGTCTGAGGCCAGCTTTGTCAAAGCAGGCCAAGGGCTTGCAATTGACCGGAGGGGGAGCCGAACCGGACATCAGTATCAGCTTTTGGGTCACAGTCTGGGTAAGAATATCACCGTGGAGCCCTACATGATTCTCCTGAATGAGGAATCAGAAGTTTTTCCTTTGTTTCAACACGGGGGGATGGAATACATTTACATGCTGGAAGGTGAAATGGTCTATACCCATGCAAATTCATCCTACCGTCTTGAACCGGGGGATTCACTGCTCTTTGATGCAAACGTCACCCACGGTCCTGAAGAACTGGTACGTCTTCCCATCCGTTTTCTATCGGTGATGGTCTCCTTGAGAAACGGCCTGGGTGCTTCCTGACCTGCATTTAAAGACCAATGGCTGTTCTTTACATATTTCTGTGACCAAACCGTTGGATACGGCCACTATATCGTGGTTTTCCATTTCAACGGAGACTTGAATTTTTACCGCCACGCAAAGAATCTGGACATAGTCCTTCGATTCTTGATCCCGAACTGCCCTGACTGCATTGTTTCTGAAGACCCCAAGCCTTCCACGGCGAACCCGCCCTCCTCTCTTCTTTTGTAGAAAAAAGACCCTACCTGGGCCTGAAAATTTGCCAAGCAAGAAAAAAATACGATTTTGTCATTTATTCTTTTTTAAATTACATTTTTGAAACCTCAGCCTCCTTTAAAAATTTGCACCCAAATTTTTATTTTTATGAAATAAAAATTCATACAATGAAAAATCTTTTATTTTCAGCAGTTTAATAAAATAACGATATTTACCTCCTGTTTTGGCATTTGTTTTGCTTTTTCAAGGGCCAGGACATGAACACCGCTAACCCTTTAACAAACAGAGGAGACTATGAAAACTATTTTGGCAATTATCAAACCGTTCAAGATTGAAGATGTCAAGGAAGCACTCACAAAGATAGACATCAACGGAATGACCATATCCGAGGTCAAGGGATTCGGCAGGCAGAAAGGTCACAAAGAGGTATACAGAGGCGCAGAATACCAGGCCGACTTCCTGCCCAAGGTCGAACTTAAAATTGTGGTGGATGATGATCGGGTCGAAACCGTTGTCTCCACCATCCAGGACACAGCCAGGACCGGAAAAATCGGAGACGGCAAAATCATTATTCTTCCCGTAGAAGACGTGGTCAGGATCAGGACCGGTGAGCACGGCCCCCAGGCCCTTTAAGCCCGTTATTAAATAAAACATCAACCCTTAACTTCTGGAGAACTTAACACCATGAAAAAAATAGTGTCATCCGCCATCCTTTTATCGTTGATGACCGTTTTCTGCCTGGTCCCGTCGGGGCCGGCCGCAGCATCGGATGCGGCTGTGGAAGCAGCCGTTAAGACCTATCCCTCAGAACTGTTCCAGGGCAAAACCCAGGAACAGATCAGAAAGGAACTGCCGATTTCAGGCGCCTACCGGGATGAAAACACCCCCATTGAAGAAGCGGTCGAGGTGGCCGTGGACGGCAAACCCGTCACCACAACCATTGTCCGGTACCTGACCCAGATGGAGATATTTCAGTACCGGGGAGATATCCTCTGGACCTGCATTGCAGCCTTTCTCGTCTTTCTCATGCAGGCGGGCTTTGCCATGGTTGAGGCAGGCTTCACCCGGGCCAAGAACGCCGTGAACATCATGATGAAAAATATCTGCGATTTCTGCATCGGCACCGTTGTCTTTCTTGCGGTGGGCTTTCACATCATGTTCGCAGGGCCCGACGAAAGCCTCTTCTTTTTAGGATCAACCGCGGCCACCCAGTGGGGATTTCCCTTCTGGCTGTTCCAGTGCGTATTTGCCGCCACCACCGCCACCATCGTATCGGGCGGTGTTGCCGAGCGGACCAAATTCACAGGCTACCTTGCCTATTCCGTTGTCATCTGCGCCGTTATCTATCCCGTATTCGGATCCTGGGCCTGGGGAAGTCTTCTGGACGGATCCGGCTGGCTTGAAAGCGTGCTCGGGGTAGGATTCTACGATTTTGCAGGCTCAACAGTGGTCCATTCCATCGGTGGATGGCTGGCCCTTGCAGGCGCCATCGTGATCGGTCCCAGGATCGGAAAATTTGATGCAAACGGCAATCCCAAAGCCATCCCCGGCCACAACCTTCCCTTTGCCGTGATCGGCGGTTTTCTGCTCTGGCTGGGATGGTTCGGGTTCAACCCCGGTTCCACCACCACCTTTGACGGCAACCTTGCCCGCATTGCAGTCATGACCAACCTTGCAGGGGCTGCAGGCGGTTTATGCGCCATGGGCACTATCTGGCTCATCTTTAAAAAGCCTGACGTGGGCATGACCGTGAACGGTTTCCTGGCCGGCATGGTTGCCATCTGTACGGCAGTTGACGTGGTCGGGGTGATTGACTCCCTTATTATCGGCGGTGTGGCAGGCGTGCTGGTGGTTTACTCGGTCATCTACATTGAAAAGATATTCAAGGTTGACGATCCCGTGGGCTGCATCTCTGTTCACGGTGTCTGCGGCGCCTGGGGCACCCTGGCCTATGCCTTTTTCGGAGTGGAAACCTTCAGCTTCAAGGTTCTGGCGGCTCAGCTCATCGGCATCGGCACAGGCTTTGTCTGGGCATTCGGCACCGGCATGATCCTTTTTCTGGCCATCAAACACACCATCGGCCTGCGCGCTACCAGGGAAGAGGAAATAGAGGGTCTGGATATTAGTGAACACGGCAATGAAGCCTATGCCGGGTTCACCGTTGACAATATGTAAACCCTTTTCCCCTGGTATTGCCGGCATGGCAATGCCAGGGCCAATACAACAACGGGCAGATAGGCTGCAAGGGCAAAATTTATTTTATTCATGAAAAAGCAGGTTTTAAGACTTTTCCCTTAAAAACGCATTTTTTCCCCATACCAACCCGGTCAACATAAGCAAAAGCAATTAAGGAGAACGCCATGTGCGGTATTGCAGGCATATTATTCAAACAAAAAACAGTTAACAAACCCCAGGGCCTGACCACAGGCATGGCCCTGACCCAGATGATGGATGCCATCCTGCACAGGGGACAGGATTCAGCCGGGTGGGCCATATACAATCCCATGCCCGAAGAGATGCTGCGCATGCGCTTTTTTATCTCCCAGGGACAGGCTGCAGCGGCGGATATTGAAAAGATCAAGGCCACCTTAAAGCCCCTTGGCGTGGACATTGTGTCAGCTGAGAAACTGGGCTGCACCCTGGGGGTCCATGCACGCTTTGACGGCGACATTCTCGCTTTGACCCGGGCCGTTGAAGCAGAGCTTCGGCCCGTATCCATGGGGTCGAGCCTGGACATCTTAAAGGATGTGGGAAAACCCCTTGAGATCGCGCCAAACTACAGCATCGACCGCTTTAACGGAACCCACGGCATCGGCCATGTCAGGCTTGCCACGGAATCCGGGGTCCATCCGGACACGGCCCACCCCTTCTGGGCCTGCGGGTTCTCAGACATTGCAACGGTCCACAACGGACAGGTCACCAATTACTGGATCATGCGGCGAAGGCTCGAACGGTTCGGCATGCGGTTTCAGACGGAAAACGACACCGAACTCATTGCCGTATACCTGGCCTTTCAGATGAGTTGCGGCGCAAGCCTTGAAGATGCGCTCAAGGCTTCCCTGGACGACCTGGACGGCACCTTTTCCTATCTTGTAGCCACCAGGGATGCCATTGGATACGCCAAGGACAAGCTGGCTGCCAAACCCATGGTCAAATATGAAACCGACGAAATGATCGCGATCTGTTCCGAAGAGGTGGGGATTAACCGGCTTTTTCCGGGACAGGCCCTGAAAACAACAGAACCTGCGCCCCTGACCTACGGCCTCTGGTCCATGGCAGATTGAACCACATAGAACAAAGAAAATTTACAAGCAATCAAGAGGAGTGAAAAAAATATCCATGGCAACCATAGACCTTTCTGACATGCCCATGCGAATGGCCAACGAAGTGATCCGCGGATACGGGGCCATCCACGAATCCGTAGACATTATCAACCCGGATGCAAAGCATTATATCGGCGTGGGGCTGACAAGTTCCGTAACCTTAAACATCAAGGGTTCTGCAGGTTATTTTTGCGGGGGGCTCACCGACGGCCCCCATATAAAAGTTGAAAACAACGTCTCCTGGGGGGTGGGGGATAACATGATGTCCGGCACCATCCAGGTCGGCGGCAGTGCGGGCGCCATTGCAGGGGTTGCCTTGAGGGGCGGTGATATTGTCATCCAGGGCAACATGGGCTCCCGGTCCGGCCAGGTCATGAAAAAAGGGACGCTCTGCTGCTGCGGCAGCTCCTCGTTCATGGCGGGTTACATGATGTACGGCGGCAGGATCATCATCCTCGGGGACTCAGGCCACAAGATCGGGGAGAACATGGCAGGCGGCGAGATCTTTGTGGGCGGAACTGTCCAGTCCCTTGGCGCAGACGCCATGGAGACAGCACCCACAAAAGAGGATATGGAGAGCATCACAGCCTTTCTGGACCGCTACGGGATAAAATTTTCCGGCTCGTTTAAGAAAATCGTGTGTGCGGGCAAGGACCTGACCTACGGCACGCCCGAACCTGCTGCCAGCCCCATTCCCTATACCGAATTTTCAGGGCCGGGCACCGCCTACTGGAACGAAAAGATCATCCAGGACATTAAGGTCAAATCCAATATCGGAAGATACCGGCTCAGGGGATTCGGCGCCTCCCGCCATGTCCCCCATTTCAACGACATTGCCTTTAAAAATCCCATGAAAAATTTCGCAGCCGATGCAGTGGACAAGGTTGACATGCGGACCTTTATCGGAGACCGACACGGGGCAAAAGCCCTGGATCTGTCCATGCCCGTAGTGATTGCACCCATGAGTTTCGGTGCGGTCTCCTCTTCGGTCAAGCAGGCCCTGGGTAAGGCATCTGCCATGTCAGGCATTTCTGAAAACACCGGGGAAGGCGGCATGTATTCGGTGGAACGGGCCGAGGCAAGGCAGCTCATTGCCCAGTGCCTCTCCGGCCGCCTTGGATGGAACATCCATGACATGCAGCGGTCCGACGGGGTGGAACTTTACATCTCCCAGGGGGCCAAACCGGGACTGGGCGGCCAGCTCATGGCTGCCAAACTCACCCGAGAAATTGCCGCCATGCGGGGAATCCCAGCCGGTATGGACCTTCGATCGCCCTCCCGTCACCCGGATGTCCTGGGTGGAGACGATCTGATGATGAAAATCCGGGAGTTCAGGGAAGCCGTTGGTTGGCGCCTGCCCGTGAGCATCAAGCTCGGGGCCGGCCGAACCCGTGACGATGTGAAGATCGCCTACAAGGACAAGCTCGATTTTGTAGAGCTGGACGGACTCCAGGGCGGAACAGGCGCAGGGGGCAACGAGGTTCTGGAATACGTGGGCATCCCAACCATCTCCGCCATCATGGAGGCCGTGGACGGCCTGGACGAAATTGATGCAAGGGGAAAACTTCCCATCGTACTCATGGGCGGCATCCAGAACGGGGTGGATGCGGCCAAGGCCATTGCCCTGGGCGCAAGCGCCGTGGGCATCGGCACCCCCATTCTCATTGCCGGCGGCTGCATCGGCTGCATGCAGTGCATCACGGGTAAATGCCCCATGGGCATCACCACCCAGGACCCCAAGCTTGTGAAACGCTTTGACGTCAAGTCCCAGGCCCTTGCCATGCACCGCTACCTTGAATCCTTCAGGTGGCAGCTGTCTGCTGTGGCCCTGGCCGCCGGCCATACCAATGTCCATGACCTGTGCCGGGAGGACCTTGTGGCCCTGACCCCGGAGGCTGCAGAATTGACCCGCCTGCCCTATTGCCCGAAACTCAGGGAAAGCGTCCAGCCCGGAGCTTCAAAAACCAAAGAGACCGGGACAGCCAATTATCCCCGTTCATCCATTGAGCTGATACGGTCCATGTCCGATGATGACCTCGAACAACACCGGGAATCTGTCATCCGCCAGGCCATGGTGCCCCGGCCCAACCCATTCCCCGAAGACCGTGGTCCGAGCCTGGATGACGTGGTCTTTTTATCCGCAGCCTTAACCCGGCTGGTCATCGACCCCTACCGGGAAGACTGTTCCACCGCGACCTGCATCACAAAAATCATGGGGCTGGGCAGGCCTGATCCGGATCAGCCCCAGCTTACCCTTGACACCCCCCTGATTGCCACCGGCTTCGACACGGCCCCGGACAAGGTTAAAAGGGGCCTGGACAAAGGACTTGAATCCAGCGGCGCGGCATACATGGGAGAACGTCCCCTGGGTGCGACCCCATGGATCCAGATGGTCACAGGTCAGACCCCCGCAAGCCCCGAGGCTTCCGGCCTGGTGTTCAAAAACTTCGATCCTGATTTTCTCTCCACGGCCAGGCAGGCAAATTCTGGCCGGATCCTGGGACTCTGGACCGGGGCGAATCAGGTGGTCCAAGCCGTTGACCTGGCCCTGGAAGCCAATTTTGATTTCCTGGTTCTGGACAACTGCGCCGAACCCGCAGGCCTGTGGCCAGAACTGAAATCAGAATTTGATTTCAGGGTGATGCGTGATGCCCTGTCCCGGTTGAGAGAGCTGGGAAAAGAGGAAGAACTGGCCCTGATCAGTTTCGGCGGGCTGCGCTCGGGTACGGATGCGGCAAAATGCCTGGCCTACAATTGTACTGCCACGGCCCTGGGGGTTCCCATGGGCTTAAGTCTTGGCGGCACCATAAAGGCGGATACCATTGAATTTGCCACGGAGATGACAGAGCAGGAGATGGCCACGGCAGTGCAACAATTCATCAAGGCCTTTACCCAGGAGGCTGCCATCATTGCAAGATGCGCAGGAAAGACCAACATCCACAACCTTGAACCCGAAGATATGAGAGCCATGACCCTCCCAACGGCAAAGGCCCTTGACCTGCCCATGACCTCAGGCCCTGTGAAGCGGGAAGGATTCTAATTCCTAATCTCAAGAACAATAATTATCCAAATATAGAGGGGACATATAAATGTTATATTATCCGGAAGCAGAAATACGATCGGCAAAAATGGAAGCAGTCAAAACCGAACTTGCAGAAAAAGGGGTTGAATTCATCCTCACCCAGTTTGTGGATATTCACGGCTGCCCAAAGGTCAAACAGGTGCCTGTCTCCTGTTTTGAGGATGTGGTAAAAAAGGGTGCAGGGTTTGCAGGGGCAGCAGTCTGGGGAACGGGCCTTGGCCCTGAAAGCCACGACCTTATGGCCAGGACTGACCTTGACACCTACACCATCCTGCCCTGGAAGACCAACGTGGCCATGGCCGCAAGCGATCTTTTTGTGGACGGTTTGCCCTGGCCCTTTTGCCCCAGAACCAACCTGAAACGGATGCTGGGCCTTCTGGCTGAGCAAGGGATGACCTTGAACGGCGGATTCGAGCCCGAACACTTTCTGATTCAAAAAGATGAGAACGGAATCAAACCATGGGATCCCGAGGGCATCGACACCCTGAACAAGCCCTGCTATGATTTCAAGGGGCTGTGCCAGAGCATGGACTACCTCCAGGACATTACCCGGTACGGCAATGAGATGGGGTTCGGCATTTACCAGAGCGACCATGAGGATGCCAACGGCCAGTACGAGATCAACTACGACTGGGGCCCTGCCCTAGAGACCGCAGACCGCCTGATCCACTTTCGGATGATGACCAGCCAGGTGGCCAAAAACTACGGCGCCATTGCCACCTATCTTGCCAAACCCTTTGAAGACAAGACCGGATCAGGGGCACATCTCCATTTTCACCTTGCAGACGTGGAGACAGGAAAGAACCTTTTTCCCCTGAAGTCAGGTGAAGATGACACCAAGGGCCTTGGCGTTTCAAAGACCGCCATCCATTACATCGGCGGTCTGCTCAAGCATATCAGGGCGCTGACCGCCGTGGCCTCCCCCCAGATCAACTGCTACCGAAGAATTCAGAGCGGGGAGTTCGTCTATTCCACAAATTCGGGTTATACCTGGACCCCCTCATTTGCCTCCTATGGAGACAACAACCGGACCCAGCTTCTGCGTTGTCCTGCCACCAACCGGTTTGAAGACAGAACCCCGTCGGCCATGGTCAACCCCTACCTCTATCTGGCCGTCCACATTGCAGCAGGCCTGGACGGCATTAAAAACCAGATTGATCCGGGCGAGGCCATCGTGGGCAAGAATGTTTGGGACATGTCCATTGACGAGAGAAAGGAACTGGGCATGATCCAGCTGCCCCAGAATCTGCTTGAGGCTGTGGAGGAACTCGAGGCTGACGAGGTCGTAAGATCTGGCCTGGGCGCCATAGCAGACGAATATATCCGGCTCAAAAAGGCGGAATGGGGATCTTTCATGCGCCATGTCACTCCCTGGGAAGTCGAACGGACCTTGACCCTGTTCTAGGCAATTTAATATTCTTGGAGCCAGGACTGACACCTTGCTGTGTCCGGAGATACTGCCAACCCGGGCACAGCTTTTTTTAACAGCAGATCAGTGAAAATTAGAAATCATGGCCTTTGAAATCATCCAGACCCTTTTAACCCAGAGCGGATACCGATTCAGTCTCCACGATCACCCGGCCGTAACCACCATTGAAGATGCAAGGCAAAAAGTCCCCCACCTTACGGTCAACCTCATTAAAACCATTGTCTTTAGAATCAAGGAGGGACACTGGGTACTTGCCGGGGTCGGGGCGGATGACCGTATCGATTACAAGGCCCTGGCTTCAGCATTCGGGGTGAACCGAAAAAAACTTCGCTCCATTTCAACTGGGGAGGTAGAAGAGGAGCTTGGGTTCCAGATCGGCGGGGTTGGCCCCTTTCCGGTGACCCCCAATGTCAGGGTAATTCTGGACCAGGGTCTTGCAGGCCTTGGATTCATTTTCTGCGGATCCGGTAAAAACACGGCGACCATTGGGATGGATATCCAGGACCTGATCCGGGTTTCAGGCGCAATGGTCAGCCCCATATGCAAAGAACAGAAAAAAACAACGAATGAATGAAATAGATTCATTCATAATAAAAAGGAGTGTTAACACTATCTTTTTTCATGGAACGGATAGATACTCAGCAGGCAATTCCCCAAGAAGATTAAAGCGCAATGGATTCAGGGAAAGATTAACAGATACTATGTGAAATAATTTGATTCATAATAAAATAAAATTATTGACATGATTTCCTTCATAAAGTATACAAAGACTAAAATAGAGCCATTAAAAGAAGTTTTACATATTATAAATTTAGGAGCGGTTCAATGGACATGACATACGAACAAATTTCAGAAAATATTGTTGACGGCAATGTTTCAAAAGTCGCAGAGTTAACTCAAAAAGCGCTTGATGACGGTGCAAAGCCCAAAGATATTATCAACAAGGGGTTGCTGCCCGGAATGAACGAGGTAGGCGAACTGTTTAAGGACGGTGAACTGTTCGTTCCCGAAGTTCTGATTGCCGCCAAGGCGATGAAGGCCGGAATGGAGCTGTTGCGCCCCCTGCTTAAAGAGGGAGATATTAAAAAAGTGGGTACCTGTGTCGTTGCAACAGTAAAGGGCGATCTCCATGACATTGGTTTGAAACTGGTTGGCATGATGATGGAAAGTGCTGGATATGAAGTCTTTAACCTTGGTGTGAATATTGATTCTGAAACATTTGTTTCAGCAGTCAAAGAACACAATCCTGACATCGTTGGGATGTCTGCCATGCTGACGACAACCATGGTTGCCATGAAGGATACCGTAGAAGCACTCAAAGAAAATGGCCTGTATGAAAAGGTGAAAGTCATGATTGGCGGATCCCCAATCACCGACGATTTTGCAGACGAGATAGGCGCAAGCTTCGCTGCAGATGCGTCATCAGCCGTTAAACTTGCCAACACCTTGATGGGTATTGCTGCATAAATATCATAACTTATTTTAAAGGAATTAAAAATGTTTCCAGCTGTTGATGGCGGCCAGTTGCGCTTGCTGAGTGAAGAGGACATAAAGCTCATACACGAAACTTCCATGAAAATATTAGAAGAAACGGGTATGAAAATTAAAAATGAAAAGGCAAGGGAATGTTTTGCCCAAAATGGTGCCACCGTAGATGAAGCAACCGGAATCGTAAAGATACCTCGATCACTGGTTGAGAAAGCGATTGAAACAGCACCGTCCAAAGTGGTGCTCCATGCCCAGAATGAAAAACATGACCTCCATCTTGAAAAAACCCGTACACACTTTGGTACTGGTGGCACCGTATTGTACGCCCTGGACATTGAAACCGGAGAAAAAAGAAAATCTCAAACCCATGATGTCCGGGACATCGCCCGAATGGTTGATTACTGCGACAACGTCTCTTTTTACGTAATCAATACCTATCCCCAGGATGTGCCTGATTCAGACGCTGACATCAATCGTTTCTATTGGGCATTGACCAATACCACCAAGCACGTCACCGGCGGAATGTACACCATGGACGGGTTAAAAGGAGCCATCGATATCGCTGAAGTCATTGCCGGCGGTGCGGACAAACTGCGGGAGAGGCCCATCGCTTCGTTTATA
This sequence comes from uncultured Desulfobacterium sp., assembly GCA_963675615.2. Taxonomy (GTDB): domain Bacteria; phylum Desulfobacterota; class Desulfobacteria; order Desulfobacterales; family Desulfobacteraceae; genus Desulforapulum. The sequence continues at coordinate 329,122 of CAXXTD010000002.1, read as the reverse complement.
GTGCTGATGATCAGCCCCCTTGTAATGGATGACCTCTACACAGACTTCCTGATTGAGATCGCCCAGAAAGGGCTGCCGCTTGTGGTGTCGTCCGAGCCCCTTGCCGGTGCCACATCCCCCGTTACCATTGCCGGCACAATTGCACTGAACAACGCAGAGACGCTGGCAGGCATCACCCTGACCCAGCTGGTTAATCCGGGAACCCCGATCCTGTACGGCTCTACCTCAAGCATCATGGATATGAGGGAAGGTACATACATGGCCGGTGCTGTTGAGTCCGCCATGATTAATGCCGGCATCTCACAAATGACCCAGTACTATGATCTGCCCATGTACGGTACGGCCGGTATGTCAGATTCAAAAATCATTGATACCCAGGCGGGATACGAAAGCGCCATCACCGCAATGACCGTTGCCCTGTCAGGCAGTAACTTTATACATGATGCCGTTGGCCTGCTTGAGATGTGCCAGGTGTTCTCATACGACAAAATGATTGTTGACAATGAAATCCTGGCCAATGTGTTACGCGTTATGAAGGGCATTAAAGTCAATGAAGATACCCTTGCCCTTGACGTAATCAAGTCTGTCGGGCCAACCGGGCATTTCCTGGACGAAGAGCATACGGTAAAGCATCTTCGTAAAGAATTTTTCATGCCCAAGATTGCTGACAGGCAAACCCGTGTCAGATGGGAAGAAGGCGGATCATTGACGACGGAGCAGCGCGCGCGCAAGATCGTTGAAAAGGTTCTGAAAAAACATATTCCGACCCCTGTTGATCAAGGGGTGAAAGCGGAACTGAGGAAGAAATACCCCGGAATCAAGGGCGACGAATTGTACTGATCCGGTTGTGTGAAAACGGCGGCTGACGGTAATTGTCAGTCGCCGACACAGGAAACCACCTACGAATTTTTGATGCACCGATGGTTTTTTTACATTTCCAGGGATTTCAAAGATATGAACGCCGTATTGAAAGCCCTGCGGCATTCATAAAACTGATTGTTTTTTTTTGCAAGAGAGGAAAAGGCAAAATGTGTTTAATATTAGGTGTTGACACTGGCGGCACATATACCGACGGAGTCATTTTTGATGCATCAAAAAATAGTATCATTAAAAAATCGAAATCATTAACAACCTATGATGATTTAACAAAATGCATTGAAAATTGCATATCTTCATTGGGCTCAAAAAATTTTAGTAAAATTGAATGTGTCTCTTTGTCCACGACCTTGGCAACCAATGCAATTGTTGAGGGGCGTGGGTGTGAAGTTGGCCTGATAATTATCGGCAGGGAACCCACAGGCTCGCTGCCTGTAAAAAAATGGCAATCCATTAAAGGCGGCCATGATGTCAAAGGCATTGCGCTTGAAAACCTGGACGTTGCAGAGGCGCGTAACGCCATAGAAAGCTTGAGGGGGAAGGTCAGCGCGATAGCCATTTCAGGGTATTTCAGTGTTCGTAACCCTGAGCACGAGCTGTGCATCCAGCAAATGGTCAAGGAATTGTTAGACATTCCCGTTGTCTGTGCCCATCAACTCTCAAGTTCGCTGGGGTATTACGAGAGAACGGTAACAACCGTTTTAAACGCACAACTGGTTCCGATTATTGTTGATCTAATAAATTCAATAAAAAACGCATTGGTCGCATTGAAAATCAAGGCACCGTTGATGATCGTCAAAGGTGACGGATCGTTAATGGATGAAAAAATGGCCAAAGAACGGCCCATCGAGACAATCCTTTCCGGTCCGGCATCAAGCATCACCGGCAGCACGTCATTAACTGAATGTAAAGATGCCCTGGTTCTTGATATGGGGGGAACCACTACCGACATTGCCGTTGTACAAAACGGGATACCCAAGGTAAATCCTGAAGGCGCATCCGTGGATGGCTGGCTGACCCGGGTCAAGGCGGTTGATATCAACACCTACGGTACGGGCGGTGACAGTTATATCCGGGTCGACAATGGTAAAAGATTGATTATTGGTCCCCAAAAGGTCGTACCGCTCTGTGTTGCGGCTCACAAATATCCCTATCTGGTCGATGAATTAACCGAACTGTGGAAAACAGGGCAGGCATTTTCCAAACCCAATCCTGCCGATTGCCTGATGCTCATTGATAACAGCAGCAGTGATTCTTTGGGTGAAAAGGAGCGGGAGATCGTGGGGTTGCTGTCGGCAGGGCCCCATTTGACCACACACATAGAACAGTGCATGAGAAAGAAGTACCGGTTTTTCAGTTTTGATGATTTACTCAGCAAGGGGGTAATCAGAAAAATTTCACTCACTCCCACCGATATCCTGCATACAAGCGGTGCCTATGTAAAATGGAATAGTGATGCGTCCAGGATAGGGTGTCAAATTTTAGCCGACAAGCTCGGAAAAGATCTTGAAGAGTTTCTTGAACATGCAACAGAAGATATCAGCATTAAACTTTGCAAGTTAATTTTTCAGACCCTGCTTGATAACGATCAGAGCAACGTACAACTCAATAAAAGTTGCGAAGCGCAGTATCTCATTGATAAAATACTCAGCACGGACAACAACCACTCGTTTGGACTCACCTCAAAGATACAATTTCCGATCATTGCAGTCGGTGCCCCCGTAAAGGCATATCTTCCCGCAGTGGCCAAAAAAATAAACGCGGAAATTATCATTCCGGATCACTATGAAGTCGCAAACGCTGTGGGTGCCGCAACCGGAAAATGGATCAAAAGGGTAGATATACTGATCAAATCAAACGCTGAAGAGGGCGTTGTAATACACGCACCATGGGAAAGAAAAAAAATCCATGATGTGGAAAGTGCCAGGAAGTACGCACTTCATATGGCAAACTTGCAAATTGAATCCGCTGCAAAAGAGGCCGGCGTGGGCGATTATGAAATCACCCTGGACGATAGAGATTTTTTCATAGATGGCACCGAAGACACCCAAGGGCTCCATGTGGAGACTAAGCTTGAATTTACAGCCATCGGCAAACCGGGCTCAATGCGCGATCACTGCGTTCACAGCTATGCATAACCGGGAAAAGAGGGAACAAAAATGACCCATACAGCATTGGACATCCCGCAACATTACAAGATCGTTCCGCATAACGGCACCACTTGCAGCTTGCTGGACGCACTTGTGAAAGAAAATGTCTCGATATATTCCCCCTGTGGCGGAAAAGGAATCTGCGGTAAATGCAAAGTGCAGACCGATGGAGATGTCAGCGAAATTTCCAGCGAGGAGATACGGTTATTGACACCTGAAGAGATTGGGAAAGGCATCCGGCTTGCCTGCAGGACATACGCAACTGGCTCAGCCCGGGTCTCTATTACAGGGGATAACTTTACGAACAATTCCAAAGACAAAATCACAACATACAGGGAATATGCAACCAACAGCAATATCACCAAATGCAGAATTACTGCCGAAACTCCTGACTTGAAAAATGATTTTTCGTTAACAGAATGCATTAAGAAGAGAGCCGGAAATATCAACATGGACCTGTCCCTCATCAGGGAACTTTCCAACGGATCGCTTCCTGATAACGAAATCACCCTGTCCCTGTTTGGTAATGACCTTATCGACATTGAATTTGAGAATACCATGGATCAAAAATTTGGCGCCGCTTTCGACATCGGAACCACCACAATCGCCTGTTATCTCATGGATTTGAATACCGGTCGGCAGATTCATGTGGCGTCTTGCCAAAACCCGCAATCGGCATATGGCGCTGACGTCATCTCACGGATTAACTATAGTTTACAAAATGAAAATGGAATAAAGGTTTTAAGTAAAACGGTAAAAGCGGGTATCAGTGACCTCTTGAGCAAAGCATGCGCTGCTGTCAAAATCAAAGAAAGGCATGTGTATGAATGCGTATTCGTCGGCAACACGACCATGAATCATATTTTCTGGGAGCTCAATCCCATCAGCTTATCAAGGGTTCCGTTCACCCCTGTAACCAAAGAAATGATAGTCGCCGATGCAGGCACAGCCGGAATTTCGGGAATGAATACCAGGGGCAAGGTGGTATTTTTACCCTGCATAGGAGGCTTTGTCGGCTCAGACACAGTGGGTGCCGTTATCGCTTCAGACCTGGAACAGAAAAAAGGAAATACCCTGATCATCGACCTTGGGACAAATGGTGAAATTGTCCTTGCAACGTCCCAGCAGATGTATGCGTGTTCCGCCGCTGCAGGCCCGGCCTTTGAAGGCGCCAGCATAAAACATGGCATGCAGGCTTTCAAAGGAGCGATAAACAGTGTGAGTATCGATGATGACCTGCACTACACAACCATTGACAACAAACCTGCAAGGGGCATTTGTGGTTCAGGTTTAATAGATATCGTGGGCCAGTTTTTAACCACCGGCATTATCGATAAAACCGGCAAAATCGTTGAATCTGAAACCCTGGAGAATGATCGTTTATCCCAAAGAATAATCAAAGAGAACAGAAGAAAAAGAGTCATCCTTGCCCACCCCCATGAAAGTTATAACGGAGAAGAAATTTATATCAGCCAAAAGGATATAAGAGAGCTCCAGCTTGCAAAAGGCGCAATCAGAGCAGGGATCAATATCCTTCTTAAAATTGCCAAGGTCAATTTTGCAGATATTGACCGCATATTTCTTGCCGGTGCCTTTGGCAATTTTATCAACAAGGAAAGCGCCAGGAAAATAGGTGTTTTCCCTGATATCCCCCTCGACAGGGTAATCTCCATGGGCAACGCTGCCGGGGAAGGGGCAAAGATGGCCCTGTGTGACAAAGAAATCCTGCAAAAGGATATAATGACGGACGCAGTGTCTATTCAGCACATTACGGTGTCAAACCATCAAGATTTCCAGGACGAATTTGTCCGCGGTATGTCTTTTTAGGCAATGGACAAAAGAGAATAAAACTAACCCAAAAAACGCTATGACTATAGGAAAAACACTATGACTACAGGAAAAGAACGAATACTTCAAGTACTCAACCACCAAAAAACAGACTGTATCCCCTGGGTGCCTTTTGCCGGTGTTCATGCCGGAAAACTGGTCGGCTATAACGCCGATGAAGTCTACAAGGATGCAGACAAGTGTTTTGAATCCCTGGTCAAGGTCAATGAACTCTATAAACCCGACGGCCAGCCGATAATGTTTGACCTGCAGATCGAGGCTGAAATGCTTGGTTGCGAACTGCTTTGGGCCCCCGATTCTCCGCCAACTGTCAAAACCCACCCCTTTGCCGAAACCGATGAAATCGAAATAAAAGAGATCACTGCGGACATGGGCCGGTTGCCCCTTGAACTTGACGTGATGCGCCGGTGTAAAGAGGCATTTGGCGAGACCACAGCGCTTTACGGGCTTATCACCGGTCCCTTTACCCTGGCGCTCCACCTGCGGGGAACAGAGATCTTCATGGACATCGTAGAAAAGCCTGACTACGTGAAGGCGCTCATGGCATACTGCAACAAGGTCGCCAAAAAGGTCGCAGGTTACGTGATGGATACCGGTATGGATGTTATCGCAGTGGTAGACCCGATGATTTCACAGATTTCACCCAGGCATTTCAAAAAGTTCATGCACGAACCCTTTGCCGATCTGTTTGACTTCATCCGTGGGGGCGGGGCCAAATCTTCGTTCTTTGTCTGCGGCGATGCGACCAAAAAAATCGACGCCATGTGCAAGACCCGTTGCGACTCCATTTCTGTGGATGAAAATGTCGATCTGATTGTCGCCAAGGAAATCTGTGATCGAAACAATGTCGTTCTGGGAGGCAATCTTCCCCTGACCACCGTGATGTACCATGGTACACAGCAGGACAATATGAAGTGCGCCATCGATTTATTTGACTCTCTGCCCTCCACGGAAAATTACATCCTTGCGCCGGGATGCGATCTGCCTTTTGAAACACCTGCGGAAAACGTGATTGCTGCTGAACAGGCAGCACACAACACCGAGACCGTGCGCAAGATGATCGCCAACTATCAGTCCAAGGAGATCGTTTTTGAAGGGGAACTCCCGGATTATGAAAATTTGCAAAAACCCCTTGTTGAAGTGTTCACCTTGGATTCAACGGCCTGTGCAGCATGCACCTATATGCTGGCAGTTGCCATGGATGCCAAGAACAAATTCGGTGATGCCATTGATGTAATTGAATATATGTACACCCAACCCCAGAACATTGCTCGCTGCAGGGAAATGGGCGTGAAAAAGCTACCGTCAATTTATATCAATGGCGAACTGAAACATGCTTCGCTTATCCCTGCACAGTCAGAGCTGTTTGCCGAAATCGATGAACTGATATGATCACTTATCTCTTTGTCAGCGGCTTTCTCGGAGCAGGGAAAACAACCCTGCTCAACTTGATGCTGCGCCAATACAGCCACCTGAAGCTTGGCGTTATCGTTAACGATTTCGGCGATCTGGGCGTAGACGCCTCGCTTCTGGACCAGACCCACGTCAGTGGACAAATAAAAGAGCTGAAGTCGGGACAGATCTTCTGTTCGTGTCTCTCCGGTTCATTTATTAATTCAGTGCTTGCCTACCGGGATATCTGCCCGGACCTGGTTCTGGTCGAATGTTCGGGCCTTGCCAAGCCATCGACACTCAAGGATATTGTTCAGGTTATCGATCAGAAAGAACCTGAAAAATTCAGCTGCCTTGGCATGGTGAGTGTGGTCGATGCCTTGCGACACCGGGTTCTTGAGCAAAGTCTTATGGTTATCCATGAACAGCTTGAAGCCAGTGACCTGCTTTTGTTGAGCAAAACAAGCCTGGTTCCCGCAGCTGATGCACAAAAGCTGCACCAGGACCTGAGCCGCAAATATCCAGACAAGCCAATCCTCTCATTTTCCCCGGCGGGGCTTAACGTGGACCTGGTTGAAATGCTCCAAAACCGTTCAGGGGCATATCAGACCGTCGATCAGACGCAGCATCAAGGCTGGGGCGAGGCAGGTCGTCCCATGAGCTTTGTGCTGCCCCCACCGACAGGCATAACCCGTGCCGATCTCCTGGGCCGGCTGCAACCCTTTCAGTCCCGGTGGTATCGCCTCAAGGGAACCATCGTAACCCGAGACAAGGAGGCATGCCTGGTGGATGCCACAGACGGGGAGCTTCATATTACGCCAACCACCCGTGTTCCGGATGTATACGGCGTTGTTGTCATTACCCATGACGCCCAACTGGAACATGATTTGAGAAAGAATTTGGGGCTGCAGGAACTGCCCTCCCACAAACCAAAGGGACTGCGACTTTTTTAATGAAACAGAACATCACACAGCTGGCATCAAGATCAACGGGCATCAACCAGGAAGATCTGGCAATTTTATTTGCCCAAGGCGAAGAACAGGTCTACCACCCAAATGAATGGATATTTCATGAAGCCACGCCCCGCCGATGGGCTGGGGTTATCCTGGAAGGTAAGCTCGAATTGATGCGCGGCCTGCACGGCACTGCCCGCAAGGTGGGTACCATGGTGGCAGGTGCCATGATCAGCGAAGGTGCCTTTTTGGGATGTGATTCACACTCAAACGGATCGTTCACCCGAACCGGGATAAAAATTTGGCAAATATCCCAGGAAAAGATCGACCGGTTGAAGGAAAATAATCCTGATTTCTTTTACCGGATTGTCTCCCAGGTTGCCGTTGGCATTAACCGTCGAATGCGCCTGCTTGCCGACAGTATCTACGAGAACAAGACAAATGAACCGGTGGTGATCAGCGGTTTCCGCCAGGAAAAAGACTCGCTGGGGATACGAGAAATTTACGACCATGTTTATTATGGGGTTCAAACCCGGCGGGCCATGGAAAATTTTGCCATTTCCGGAATTCATCTCAGTAATTTCAATCATATGATTGAAGCCTTGGCAATGGTGAAAAAGGCGGCCGCCCAGACCAACCATGAACTCGGGACGCTTGATGACGCCAAGATGAAGGCCATCTGCCAGACCTGTGATGAAATCCTGGACGGTAAGCTGCACGACCAGTTCACCGTTGACATGTTCCAGGGAGGCGCTGGCACCTCGACCAATATGAATGCCAATGAGGTTATTGCCAACCGTGGGCTTGAAATCATGGGCTATAACAAAGGGGAATACCAGCATTTACACCCCAATGATCATGTCAATTGTTCTCAATCCACCAACGATGCTTACCCGACAGCAATAAAACTGGCGGTGCTGCTGTCCAACTGCAACCTCATTCGTGCCCTGCACAGCCTTCGTAAAGCGTTGGGACGAAAGGCCGACGAATTCAAGGATGTACTTAAGATGGGACGCACCGAAAATCAGGATGCGGTTCCCATGACACTTGGCCAGGAATTCAGAGCCTATGCCGTTATGATCGAGAGCGCCATAAATTCCCTGGAACAGGCTGCCGAGGCCTTCCTTGATGTCAACATGGGGGCGACGGCCATTGGTACCGGTATTAACAGTCCTCCAGGGTATGCCAGTTTGGTCGCCAAAAAACTTTCAGAAATCAGCGGATTTCCGGTGCGCAGAGCAAAAAATCTGGTGGAAGCAACCCAGAATGCGGGTATCTTTGTGCGCATGTCAGCCAATCTGAAGCTGGCAGCCGTGCAGATATCCAAAATATGCAATGACCTGCGCTTGCTTTCCTCCGGGCCGAGATGTGGCTTAAACGAAATCAACCTGCCCCCGATGCAGCCGGGTTCATCCATTATGCCGGGTAAGGTCAATCCGGTTCTCCCGGAAGTGATGAACCAGATTTGTTACCAGGTGATGGGATATGACATGGTGGTGTCCATGGCCGCCGAGGCAAGTGAACTGGAACTGTGTATGGCAGAACCCATTATCGCCTATGACCTGCTGCACGGTATGATGATCCTTAAAAACGGCTGCATATCCCTGGTCGAACGCTGCATAAACAGCATTGTGGCCAACAGGGATGTGTGCCGGAGCTATGTGCAGACCAGTATCGGGCTGGTGACCGCATTGGTACCGGTAATTGGTTATGAACTGTCAGCGGCTATAGCCAAGGAAGCACTTAAAAACAACGACAGCGTGTATGATCTGGTTCTGGCAAAAAAGCTGCTCACCAGAGAGCAGCTTGATGAAATATTACGTCCGGAGAACATGACCGACCCGCGGAAAATCAAATAGGCACAAGGCTCGCTTTGGGGGGGGGCACAAAAATCAAATTTCATTCTGTTCATCACACGGTCTTTTCTTATTCGTTCGCCGATTTGAATTGCCAGTGGGGCTGACCTCAGCAAGGAGGTTCGGTTACAGAGGAAACCGTATAAAGGCAGACTCCCCAGCCCCCCGGAACCCTGCCTTTTCCGTAACAGGCGTACTCCTGAAAATAAAAAAAGCCCTGACCATACGTCAAACGTATGATCAGGGCTTATATAAAGATAACCCGGCGGCGTCCTACTCTCCCACAGGGCCTCCCCTGCAGTACTATCGGCGCAAGAGGTCTTAACTTCCGTGTTCGGGATGGGAACGGGTGTGGCACCTCTGCCATTGCCACCGTATTAAACTTGGCAACGTAGAATCTGTCGAAAGTCTTTTCTGTATATCTGTGCTTACACACCCGGCCTATCAACCTTGTAGTCTTCAAGGGGTCTTCAGTCACTTGCGTGATGGGATATCTCATCTTGAAGTTGGCTTCCCGCTAAGATGCTTTCAGCGGTTATCCGTTCCGAACTTAGCTACCCTGCAATGCCGTTGGCACGACAACAGGAACACCATTGGTTCGTCCATTCCGGTCCTCTCGTACTAGGAACAGATCTCCTCAACCAAATCATATAATCGGGCTTAGGCCCACGAAAGATAGGCACCAAACTGTCCCACGGCCCCTTTTATAAAATCAGGTAAACCCAGCCTATAGCGCTCAGCAAAATTGATACACTTTTGCTCTGCTTATTTTATACAGTGTCTCTAAAAAACAGCTTGTTTTTTAGAACGGATTATGATTTAGTTATTTTCAATAAATTCGATGGAGATGGGGCCGTTTATACGTATAAACGCCACTCGATTTTACGTCAACCGACTGAATTTATTACAAATATTTCAAAATCTCCGCATTCATAGTTCCGGACTGAAATCCTCTGTGCTCAGTTAAATTGATACGCAAGACCCTCTTTAAAGAGTGAGCCCAATTGCGCAACTTCCCTACTTGCTCATTTTTGAGAGGATTGATTTTTGCTGGGTTTTAGCGGGGTTATATTTTTAAATTAAAGGCTGGGTAGCAGGTTGGCTTGGTGACAGCCAACGTATCAGTTTATCTGAGTGAAACTGTGTCAATTTATCTGAGCGCTATAGACCCAGCTCACGTACCACTTTAATTGGCGAACAACCAAACCCTTGGGACCTGCTCCAGCCCCAGGATGTGATGAGCCGACATCGAGGTGCCAAACCGCCCCGTCGATGTGAACTCTTGGGGGCGATAAGCCTGTTATCCCCGGCGTACCTTTTATCCGTTGAGCGACGGCCCTTCCATACAAAACCGAGTGTGGACTGACAGGGATAGTCCACAGGATTTTTTGAATCTTGAAAGGCCAGGACTATAGCCAGTAGTCCGAACCCAAGATTCACTCGATTTCATCTATCAGTTCTTCATTTTTTTTATCACTCGATTATCAAGTTTTTAAATATAAAAACATAAGGGATTTGGTTCGGTCGGGTCAACAGATAATACTCATGGCCTCGTCCCTACAAGTCCCTTCAACGTAGAATAAGCTGGCCCGACCGCAACAATAATATTAAAATAAATTCATTTTGTCATTAAATATTAAATATAAAGGCCGAATTTTACATTAGCTCTGGACAATTAAAGAATGCTCAGGTAAAGTATGATTTTTACTATTTTTTTTGAGTTATATAAATCATATTGATACTCAGGAGCATCATGTTTTTTACTGAACCTTTAGAATTTGTAGCCGACTATATTGAAAGTATAGATCAGGGGCTTAAAAAATATGATTCAAAGTTAACAAGGGGCTTGGTCCTAACTTCGCCCAATTACACTCAGGAACGATAAAAAGGAGGCTCAACTTGAGATAGTGCGGGACATTTTAAGCTCGATCTGGTACGAGAAAATAGGGAAGTGCCAACTTACTTATTTTCAACAAAAAATACCAGATCGAGCCATGAATATATCATACAATGAATCAGCAGATGCAACAAGCATAAAAGAGATATGGAATCGAGCCGATGCGGCGAAACTTGTTAACGATTTTGAAACAAGGAAGAAAACTGTCAGCCAGCGTGATTTTGCAAAAACTGCGGGTGTTCCTCGATCAACACTGCGGTACTGGCTTGCCAGAAAAGATAGCATTGATGCTCACCCTGTTCTGATCGAATTTTTTGAGAGCCCTGTAGGTATTGCTTTTTTACACAGACTTGTTACCTCTGCCCATGTTTCGTTTACTAAGGATGGAACTGCCAGCATCCATAATGTCAGCGATTTCTTGGAGAAATCCGGGCTTTCTCCCTTTGTGGCATCATCCTATTCGGCTCAGCGTAGGGTGTCTGAACAACTCAATAAAAAGATCATCGAGTTTGGAAGAATCGAGGACGAAAGACTTGGACAGCAAATGCCAGCAAAAACGATTACACTTTGCGAGGATGAAACCTTTCATCCTGAAGTTTGCCTTGTCGCCATAGAGCCTGTGTCAAACTTCATCCTTGTAGAAAAATATGCCGAGAATCGCAAGACTGAAACCTGGAATGAAGCTGTAAAGAATGCACTTAAAAACCTATCGGTTAAGGGTGTTCCTTCGGTGGGCCTGCGTGATTTAGTTTTTTTAGAGTGATATTATCAGTTCCAAACATGATCATATAGGAGGAACCGATGAGATCGCCATCACCCGAAGCTGTTTCCGCATTAAAAGAGGTCCAGCAGCAATTTCAACTCTGGCGTAAAACAAAAACCGGCAGGGAACGTATTCCGGCTTCATTATGGCAGGCAGCCGCTGATGTTTTTTATATTGGGGAGCATAGCCTACACAGGATTTCAAAAACATTAAACCTGAACCAGACCGCGCTTAAGCAGCATGTGGAATCACATCTACCATCGCCAATCGAGGTCGAGCCTGATGCAACATCTGAAGCCTCGCCTTCTTTTATAGCGTTTGAGCTGGATCCGCCATCTGCTGTCTCAGAATGCATAATAGAAATGGAGGACCGTACCGGAGTAAAGATGAGGATGTGCCTCCGGGGCAAAACTGATCCGAGCATTCTTGGGATCTGTCAGTCATTCTGGAGGCATCAGCCATGATTCAGATCACTCCCCACATGAAGATTCTTTTAGCAGTTGAGCCTGTAGATTTTCGGAAGGGCATAGATGGGATGGCTGCATTGTGCCGAACGATTTTACAAACAGATCCTTTTTCAGGCTGTCTGTTCGTATTTCTTAACCGCCGCAGGACGGCCATAAAAATATTAAGTTACGACGGTCAAGGATTTTGGATTTGCCAAAAACGACTGTCCAAAGGCCGGTTTAACTGGTGGCCAACAAAGGGGCAAGGCGTTGATAAACCCCTGGATGCCCATGAACTGCAGATGTTGATCTGGAATGGCGACCCTTTTCATACCCAAGCTGCTCCCATGTGGAGAAGAATCCCGGCATAATTGATTTTATCAATAATGTATTTTTTGCTTGCGTTCGAAGGAGAGTTGCATTATATAAGCCGGCCATGGAAAATGACATCATACTCACATACCGTGGCAAGAGCGCGACAAAAGAAGATATCGTCTTTATAAATGACCTGATGGCAAAACATCCCAATGCCAGCCGCAATGCCCTGTCAAAGCAATTGTGCCAGGCATGGAACTGGGTTCAGGCCAATGGCAGCCTGAGAGACATGGTTGCCAGGGGGTTCATGCTTAAACTTCACAGGGAAGGGCATATTTCCCTTCCCCCCACAAGACGTAAAGTCAATAACCCTTTTATCAACAGGACCCCGCCCCCGGAGATAGAGGTGGATCAGACCCTGGTTGAGACCGATCTGTCCAGGATAAGGCCCCTGGAGATACGGCTGGTTAAAAAAACAGATCAGGAAAAAATTTTCAACAGCCTGATTCAGCACCACCACTACCTGGGCTATTGTCATCCCGTGGGTGAACAACTCAAATATATGGTGTATGTCCAAAACAGGCCCATCGCTTGTTTTTCATGGTCGTCAGCACCCCGTCATATCGGTGCCAGGGACAGGTATATTGGGTGGAACAAGGAGGACCGGGTACAAGGCCTTCAATATATAGCGTACAACAGCCGGTTTCTTATTCTACCCTGGATCAGGGTTCCCCACCTGGCCTCCCATCTTCTGGGGCTTATGGCAAAAAACATTTCCAGGGACTGGGAGAATGTTTATAATCATCCACTCTATTTCCTTGAGACCTTTGTGGACACAGAACGATTTTTGGGAACCTGCTATAAGGCCGGCAACTGGATCTATCTTGGCGATACAACCGGACGGGGAAAGAATGAAAAAAACCATGTAAAAACCCGATCCATCAAGGCTATCTGGGGATATCCCCTGACCCGGGATTTTCGCAGCCGGATGATTGGCGCATAGACCATGGATCAGATCCGATTGACCCAGGAAGAGATTGACGCCCTTTTGCAGAGGGTAAAAGCCAATGCGCTCCAGACAGGTGATTATGAGATCATCAAATCAATGACGGAAGCCATCATGACCCTGGGGCAGGCCCTGGATAATAAAGCAGCGTCCATAAAACGACTTCTTGCCATGTTGTTTGGCCCAAAAACCGAGAAAAAAGATAATGTTTTAAAACAAAACGAACCCGAACAAACGGTTGAAGATTCAAAAAAAACAGAGCCGGAAACAAAGGATGAAAATTCACCCAAAGCCAAACCTGTAAAAAAGAAAAAAGGGCATGGAAAGATACCCGCTTCCGATTATACTGGAGCCGATCAAGAATTCATATCCCATGAAAAATATAAACACAAAGATCCCTGTCCTCTTTGTCTCACCGGCAAACTCTACCCAATGAAAAAACCGGGTATTGCCATTTACCTGAAGGGCCAGCCCCCCATTGATGCAACGATTTACAACCTTGAAAAATTGCGATGTAACCTCTGCGGGGAAGTGTTCACGGCAGCGGCTCCGGAAGGTGTCACCGGAAAGCATTATGATGAAACGGCTAAGGCCATGATGGCGATTTTAAAATATGGTTACGGGTTTCCCTGGTATCGCCTGGAAAAACTCCAGGAAAGCCTGGGCATCCCCCTGCCAGCATCCATCCAGTGGGAAAGAATAGAAACCCAGGCCGATCTGATTTACCCAGCATTTGATGAGCTCAAGCGCCAGGCCGCCCAGGGTGAAGTCTTTCACAATGATGATACCACCATGAAGATCCTGGATCTAATCCAGGAAAATAAAACACGGGACAAGAATGAACGCACCGGCATCTTTACATCCGGGATCATCTCACTGCTTGAAGAAGGGAAAAGGATCGCCATCTTTTCCACCGGCCGTAATCATGCCGGAGAAAACATCGCCTCCATATATGAAATGCGGGATGTAGAAAAAGACCCTCCAATCCAAATGTGTGATGCTCTTTCAAGAAATATCCCCAGTGAATTTAAAATCATTCTGTGTAATTGCAACACCCATGCCCGCAGAGGTTTTGTCGATATCATCGCAAGCTTCCCGGACGAATGCCGCCATGTCATTGAAACGTTGGCCGAAGTTTATCATGTGGATGCCCAAGCAAAAGAACAAAACATGACAGCAGATGAGCGGCTGGCATTTCACCAAATCCATAGTGGTTCACAGATGAACGCTTTACGGTCCTGGCTCGACACCCAGATCCAAGACAAATTGGTGGAGCCCAATTCCGGACTTGGTAATGCGATCACCTACATGATCAAGCATTGGCATGAACTGACTCAATTTCTGAGGGTTCCCGGAGCTCCCCTTGACAACAATGTTTGCGAACAAGGCTTGAAACGCTGTATTCTCCATAGAAAAAACTCAATGTTCTATAAGACAGAGCATGGGGCCTATATCGGGGATATGTTCATGAGCTTGATTCACACCTGCAACCTGATGAAAGTCAATGCGTTGAATTATCTCATAGCGCTTCAAAAAAACTCTGCCCAAGTGTTCAAAAAACCCTCATCATGGATGCCTTGGAATTATGAGGCGGCCATGGGAATGGTTCCATAGACAGTACAACCTTTTTCCCATTTTTAGCTAAGAGGCAGCTTCGATCTAAGTGTTTGGCGGTTTTGGCAATATTGCCAGAACCGTCAAACAAGTGCATCTCCACACCCATATATTGGTACATCTTCCATCCTTTGTCGCATTGCTTTGCCAGCCAGACCAAATGGAACCGTAGACCCTTATCATAGTGTTCTCGAGCTTATGATATCACGCCCTTCTGGGGAATTCACGCAACCTTGCCGAAGGGACACGGTTAAGGTCATCCAAGTTGCCAGTGATCAAGGGCGCAGTCTTATCAGTCATGCCCTTAAAGGCCTAAAGGTTCATCATTCACCGGACTGTTTCCACGTCATCTATGAAATTGGAAAAGGGACTTGTGTGGCCCTGATGTCAAAGGTTAAAAAAGCTGAAAAAAATTGCGAAGAAGCGGTCAGACAAACCCATCAAATAGAGCATGAGCAAAAAAAGTTCGACAGTGCCGACAAGCGGCCCCGAGGACGAAGACCTCACTTTGAAAAAAGAATCAAATCTGCGAAAGAACAAGAACAACAGGCCGAGGAAAATTTGACTCAGGCCCAGTTAAATAGTGAAGCTGTACGCAAAGCAAAGGCTGAGATAGGAGAAGTTTACCATCCATACAACCTCAAAACTGGCGAACCGCAGGATTCGGAAATTATCACCTGCCTTTTGGGTGACTGTTTTGCTCGGATTCACACTGCTACAGCCGATCTTATGGATCGGTGCAAGAAGCGTGTCGATAAAGCTCAGCGAGTTGTGAGCAGCATGGTGGCGACTATTGCTTTCTTCTTTCAAATGATGGATCTTTGCCTTGAGAATATGCACCTGTCGGATTGCGACAAGCATTTGATGCACAGGTACTTGATTCCAGGACATTATTTAAAACTGGCCGCAGGGAAAGAGAGGGATCTTAAACAAAAAACGGACATCCTTCAGAAGGCTCAAGAATTGCTGTCGATTGCTGACAGCCTATACGCTTCTCGTGGCATATGTTCAGATTATAAAATAGAGGAGCTGGACAAGGTCGCCAGGTATTGCGCTCAACTTCTTCAAAGATCGAGTTCTTGCGTGGAAGGAAGAAATGCCCAATTGGCACTCCGCCATCAGGGGATACATCAATTGAGTAATGGACAATTAAAAGCGCTTACGGTTGTGCATAATTATTATATCAAAAGACGAGATGGCACGACGGCTGCTGAACGTTTTTTTGAAGCTAAACCAGCCGATCTCTTTAGTTTTCTTTTGAATAATGTGGATTATCCGGTACGGCCGAGGAAACGGCTAAAATTAGCCGCTTAGGGGTCAATGGGCGAAGTTAGAACCAAGCCCTTAACAAGAATACAAAAATCATGGTTTGCTCTTTGTATTATGGGTATCTTTCTTACCCGCACGGTATGTTGGGCAAAATTTGAAAGAGCTTGCCTTGGTGAATATTCATTGTCGGCAATTTCCTGGATATTTAGAAAATCCAATATCCCATGGAATGCTTTATTGGTTGTAAGTACGGCTATCATTATTAAACGTTATGGCATAACCAATGGCAGTCTTGCTATCGATGAGACAGACAAAAAACGATCTAAGTCTGTCAAACAAATTTATAAAGCACATAAAATCAAAGACAAAAGTAGTGGTGGCTACATAATGGGGCAAAGCCTGGTATTTCTTATTTTGATAACTCCAAAAATTTCGATACCCGTTGGTTTTGATTTTTATATGCCGGATCCAAAAATAAAAGAATGGAAACAAAAAGATGAGCAATTAAGAAAAAAAGGTGTCGCAAAAAAAGACAGACCTGAAAAACCTGAACCAGACACAAACTTTCCCAAAGTTCCAGAAATTGGAGTCGCCCTACTAAAAGATTTTTCGCAAAATCATCCCAAAATCAATATAACTTGTGTTTTTGCTGATGCGCTCTATGGCACCAAGACTTTTTTGAATGAAGCATCAAGTGTATTTAAGGGCGTGCAGGTTGTAAGCCAAATTAAAAAGAATCAAAACATCAAGCTTCGAGGGAAAGTAAAATCTGTTCTGCAATATTTTACGTCCCATCCCGGAATAGAACAAACGATAACAATACGAGGTGGAAAAAAACAAAAAGCAACCGTAGGTGCAGCAAGATTGCATGTTTGTTCGCATGGCCAAAAGCGATTTGTAATTGCATTAAAATATGAAGGTGAAAAGGAGTATCGTTATCTCGTTGCAAAAGATTTGAGTTGGCGGTATCTGGATATTGTGGAAGCATATACCTTAAGATGGTTGATCGAGGTTTTCTTTGAAGACTGGAAGGCCAGTGACGGTTGGGCAAATTGACCAAACATACAGGCAAAGAAGGTTCGGGCAGGGGCCTGATACTGAGTCTGATGGTAGATCATTGTCTTTTCTTTCATCCTGACCAGACTGCCTGCATAGATAACAACCTTGCCGCATGCACTGTGGGAAGTCTGATGCGCCAGATAAGAATAGAATGCTTTTTGCAATTTATCCGAAATATAATCACCGACCAAAATCCAGAGCAGCAGTTGGCTAAAATAACCGAAGTTTTAAATAAGGAAATTTTTTCAACGAAACCGGCATCAAAGCATCTCTCTGGCAAAAGAATAGGTAGAATGGAACCTACACCATCCCTTAAATGGAAAAATGAAGAAGTATGCCTCTCTTGATCAACTAAAAACTTGATAATCGAGTATCAAGTATTGAACAGGTATCATTGATATTTTGAAAGCCTTATGGCCGTTTCGATTAGGATAATTAGTCTTTAGTTCAGTTAACGTGCCGGTCACCGGCGATGGCTTTTTGCCAGGACTATGGCAACACAAGCCGGTATGACCAATAAATGGCTGTCAGAAAAAGGGTTAATATCTGTCAAAGAACAGTGGGTAAAAATTCATTACCCGGCTACGGCCCGGTAGTCTTGATGAACCGCCCTATGCGGACCCGCTTGTGGGGTGGTGTGGGGGCTGGGGGATTAAAACCCCCGGCTACCCGATTAGCATTTAATTTACTGTTATATATTTATCTTTAGATTCGTATCGGTCAGCGAACCAACCTTGATCCTTGCCAACTTTTAAACGTTTACCTCTTAACTCAATTTCTCCATCATATCGATCCCCCAATGAGTATAGACCAAGTGTTTTGATATTGATTCTTTTCTTTTTTTCAATTTTTTCAGAAAAACAATTAAAACTCTCATCTGTCTCGAAAGCAAGGAAAATTAAGTAGTTGAAAACACCTGATCCACCACCACTTTCCCAAATTTGGAGAACTATTATACCCGATTTTGACATACCAATGTATCTGTACCCGAATGACTCCTGATCTTCTTTAAATACTACCCAAGGATTTGTGGTGCTTGATTCCTTTGTTTCAAAATCTCCAAAATAGCGGTTGCTCTTTTGGCTATCCAAAAGATTTATTGAAACAATTTGCTCACCAGAATCCGAAAGCCACCCTTTTAGGTCTCGGATAATTTTGGGATGAATAAACTCTTCTCTTTGAAATGAAAAACGAAGATATTCAGTATAGTCTTTTATATCTTTTTTGCTTCTATCAAGGGTTAAGATCACATTTTCATTTTGCTTTTGCAGGAATGCACCTAATGCCACAATTAATGAACCGCCACAAGCAATTGCAGGACCAAAATTCGGTTCAAAATAGAGCCAAATGCATGAACCGATAAATACTGAAATTGATACAATTTTAATTATTGATCTGAGCATTTTATAAATATGCTAACGTTTGGGTAACGGGCGGCAAGGGTTTCCAAAAAAGTTGATTGAAAGCACATCGTTCAAGAGTTTTTTTAATCTTTAAAAAGAAGGAGACCCTTGCCGTCCGGTTCACCCGCTGTTTAAGCAAAGCATTCCGCCATTACAGGAACACCTCTAAAATAAATCTTTTCATCTGGATGAATTTTTTCAAATTCATCCATGAGTTGAACGATTGAATCAAGTCCATTGCTCATTGATTTCGGTAGGAAAGAATCATGGCTTAAAAAATCACTAATGGATTTGAAATGCACGATTTTATTTCTATCTGAAATAAGCGCTTTTAGCTTTTCAAAAGCCTGACCACTCTTATCTATTTCTTTTCCAGTGACTAATCGCGGAACTATTATGAACTTCGCTTCGATACCAAGCTTATCAATATATTGCTTCGTATAACTTTTACCTAAGTGTTTGACCGAATATCCATAGATAAAAGCTTCTAAACACATAGCTGAAAATACGATGCTCTGGACCGCGCATTTCAAACTTTGATTGCGCAAATCTTCGTACTCCATATCTCTCATCCAATCTTCCTTATCACTGGAAAGAACTTCAGATATTTTAGCTTCGAAATCTTTATAACGCTCCATGTTTTGGAGAGCTATTACATAGTAGAAGTTACTTACTCTATGTGCATCTGCCATTACGCATCCTTTTTGCTTAACGGTTGAACTTAGGGGCCGGGCTTTTAAACCCCAAAAGTTCAGATAAAAGGTAAAGTTTCCTGAACCACATACTTTCCAAAACGCCGCGTAGGTAGCCCGGTCCCTCTCCAGCGTTTTGTTCGGTTAATATCTTTCTGTATTTTTAAGTATTTCCTTTAATTCTGTTATTGAGAAAACACCATCGTCTTTTCGATGAAGCATTGCATGGCAATTTGGACATACTGGTCGTAAATCTTTTTCAGGGTTTAGGCAATATTCGCTATTTATTGAAGCAAGTGGGGTTATATGATGTACATGAATAAAATTGTGACCAAGATGTCCATAAATATCCTCAAAATTCATGCCGCATACAGCGCAGTTAAAACCATGTACTTTTAGGCATTCTGCTCTTCCCCTTGCACTTCTTTCATATCGGCTTATCTGTACCGATATTTTTTTTCCTTCTTCAATTATGTATAGACTCTTTTCTTGCCGTATTTCATGTGCAAATATAAGATGTTGGAAATTGAGATCATAAATTTTTAGCAAGATATCTATGATTTCTTTGTCTTTTATTTCAGCTATTCCAATACTAAAATTTGCTTGCTGTTTTTTTAATTTGAGAAACCAGTCCTGATCAGATACATCTATTGGATTCTCGAACAAATCCCCTTCATATCCAAAAATATGTTTTATTTTTGAATCATCTTCATCATCAATTATTTCATCAGGAACAAATAAGCCTGCCAATAGAAATTGTTTTTTGTTTTTTTCTCTCTTTTGGCCCTTAAAAACCCAAACATAATGTCCAAGTGTTTTTTCAAGATGCTTTTTTGCTTTCCGGCTAATAAAATGAAAATCATCTTCTATTTGAAGATCATATCCCATTAATTCAACACTATGATAAGCTATAAAATGTCGCATATTTTAAGATGATGTGTGGATCTGGCTATCATTAATTTCCCGTTATAGAACTGGATATTAAATTATTATCCAGTTCTATATAATTCCTTATATAATCATCAGTGGGATATCAAGATCGACAAGCTGTGTAAAGGTAAATTGAAAATTTGATCTATACATAAAAACCTTTCAGTGCAAGAACAATCAAAGTCAAAGATACTTGCATCAAGATTAATCCCTCAAACGACGGTATCAGATTTTGTATTGTATTGGTATCTTAAACATTTTCGGCCTCAAAATATTCAGGCATGGGATAATAATGGGCAACTCCGCCCCCCCCAACACTACATCGCCCAGTCCTTACATTTTTCAAATCAGATCGAGGTCACCAATAATAGACATAGTCCGGGATCGGGTTTTCATCAAAATTAATCCTTTTTGTTTAGAAAATATCATGAATCAGATAGATATTCTTTACAAATTTATCCATTCTAAAATTCTGATATGGATAACGATGTTTGACTACAAAGGCAATGACAGAAGAAAAAAGGCAGCAACCAAATCAAATGTCCCTGCCTTTCATAAGAATTCAACTTATTAATTTTTACGCCTTGATACTCCAGCAACGCCAAGAAGGCCAAGGCCAAAGAGAAGAACTGTGGCGGGTTCCGGGATAGGAGCTGAATCATAGGGAAGACTATCACTGGTGAGCGTTTTTTCTGTCGGATTCCTAAATTCAACTAAGTTAAGAGATCCATACTTTCCCCAAATTTCAATACTACCAGTTTCACCTTCGAAAACACCAACGCTTCCTAATTCAGGAGATTCTTGAATATAAAACCAATCTGCTTCTTTTACAGGATCAGGTTCATCAGTCCAGTCACTATCATCTACCTTGCCCACAAGCCGAATAGTACCATTGAATACCTGCTCTTCACCATCATGAACATTTTCCGAACTCGCTGTTATTGAGAATGTAAAAGAGGGAGGGACAGGGTCTGCCCACCAAAAGCCGTTTGTGAAAGCTAATGAACCTAATAAAAATTCTTCGCCAAAACCATAATTTGAATTTTCAGCCGCTTGGAAAGAAAATGAATTGATCCATCCTTGCGAGGTATAAAAATTGATCGTAGACGTGTTCTCATCAAATGTTCTTGTCCCCCTATATACCGTACTAACTGTAGAAGAAGAGCTATTTAAAATAGCGCTACTTTCAATGTCATCAGCTGTAAATGCTGTATCATTCATTGTCGTAAACTGTTCATATATAAGATTTCCATCTTGATCAGTAACATTTGAACCGATTACACCACTATACTCATGGAACGACAATGAGGTAGCGAATGAAGTCGCTGACATTAGACATAAAAACATAAATAAGATGTTCGTCAAAAATATAAACCGAAACCGCATTTTTCCCTCCCTTTTACTAAATTAAATTTTATATGAGAAACTGAAAGTTAGAAGCCAAAGCGACTAACCCGTTTTCGTACGAATCAGGTAACGGAGGCATCATTCATATACAGGGACACTCTTTTTTTGTAAGAATGCTCCCCAATACGGTAATTTTTAGATATAATTCATTATTATATAACCGGCACGGCCGGAGCGGGACATGGCATCCGGCCACAACGAACGATGAAACTCCTGCACTTACAGGGTTCTGGCCGGAGTTTCATATAAAAATAAATAAACCAATACGATCTAAAAAACAACCCAAAATAATGTGAATTGCAATGTTTGTGCCAATCCTTTAAGAGATCAAAAGGCTTGATCCATAAAATTTAAAAGGATTTTGGGTAATTGTTTACTGAGAAAAAAAGACCACAATTGGATAATAATTTTCCTAAAGGTTTCCCCTGGCGAAATGATAATTGATCTCCCCCAGAGACTGTCTACTTGAAGTTAAGCTTCATTCGCTGAAATTTAGGGGTTTAAAAGGCGTTGAATTATGGTATTATCGAACGCCCATGTTTTTTATCGAATGGGCGTTTACTTCTTATGCCAGTAGTCTCTTTTTGTCCTACCTAACTCTCACACTTACTTGCATCAAGATTAATTCTATGCTCTACAATAGTGGGTTTTGCATTGCTTTGGTATCATGTAGTTTTTCGGCCTCTGAAGACTTATACAAAGGATTATACTTGAGCTGAAGTAAAATGTTATTTCAGCATACTCTGAATAGTTTTTTGCAATTGAGGTAAATGATTCTTGCAAATATCAAATATAATTTCATGATCTACTTTTTCATAGTGATGAGAAACGATATCACGTAATCTCATGATATTGGACCACTTAATTTCAGAATAGTTTTTTAAAAAAGAACTGTCTTGTTTGTCTATTTTTTTTAAAAGCTCTCCGACGACCTGTAGTCTCATCGCAATGGCATCAAGAATGAGTACACCGTTTTCATTTGAAACCAAATCATCTGGATGATTTATTTTTGAGAACCGTTTTGTAACTAGATCAAGCGATTCTGAAATCAAGTGAATATTTTCAACAATAATTTCATCAGGCATATATAACTTCCTGTTCAACACGCTGGAGAAAACGACTATTGGTCAGATTTCGTTTTCGAACGATTTCTATTTTTTTATTGAATTTGACTTCCATATACCCTTGAAGGCTTGCTATCCAGTCGAAACGAGGTTCAATAAATTCAACCAGGAAATCAATGTCGCTTTCTTCGGTTTGCCGGTCTTTTGCATAGGAACCAAATAGGCCGATATTGACAACCCCAAAATTTTCTTTAAGAAATTTTTTATCAGCTTTAATAGTATTGATTATTTCATCTTTAAAAAGCAATCTTTTCATCGTAACCACCCCAGTTTACCCTCCGTATATTCAATACTATATTTGATTTTTACCTTTTCGTCAAATCAAACAACACAGGAGATTCAGACCCAGTTGTTTATGTTATAACTGGTATCCCCAAAATTTTCAGGGTTCTGATAGGCGGCACATCTGTCTATGATTGTGGGGTCGCAAAATAAATTTATGGCCCAATGATTTGATCTTCCAGTAGTCGCTTTTTAGCCCATTCTAAAAGTTATGATAACTTGCATCAAGATGAATCCCTCAACCGACGATATCAGGTTTTGTATTGTATTGGTATCCTTAATAGTTCCAACTGTTGACTATGTCTATAACGAAATTCCCACACGCTGGATTTAAAGGCGTGGACTATTATTAAAAGTCTGGGGGGTCTAACTGTAACCAACTACCGCATTTTTCGGATGCGGGAATTCCATCCATCAAACAGATAATCAACCTGATAATAGAAAAAGATGTTTGGTCATTGAACTCCTGAAATTTGTCTATAAGTGCAGGTCTTGATAGGTCCATTTCATCCCACAAACCCTTCTACCACTACATTTGTCCCAATATAGAATTTGCAACCTAAAATTGACCCCCCTTTCTAACTGAAAATTGACCCCCTGATGACAAGAAACAGTATGGGGTCATACTGAAAATTATAAGTTTTTATCCCTTGGTATTATGCCATGCCAGCATGGCAACGGCTGATTGAAGTATGAGGGCAGAATGTTTACGAGCAAAGATGACAATCTGAACAAAGCTCACATCAAATACCTGGAACATCGGATGCATGCCCTGCCCTTTCCACTATTTCAGAACCAGACATGGCGGAAATGGAAGAGTTACTGGAAAATGCCAAAATGATTGTACCCATTCGGAACAAAAGCTCCTGAGCAGGATAGAATGGACTTGAGCCCCTTGGATTAGAGGGGGTTGTCGTTTTCCTGTTTGTTTCGTCCTCGCTATATCCTTCCAAGCTGATAGAGTCCATCCAGAACAGATTAACCGGCAAGATGCACAAAACCAAAAAACAAGGAGAATATCAATGCTCAAACGATTTTTCAAAATAGGCGAATCAAATATCAATTCTGTAATGGACAAGCTGGAAGACCCCATCAAAATGACCGAACAGGGCATCCGGGATCTGAACGAAGATCTTTCCACTGCCATGGAGAGCCTGGCCCAGGTCAAGGCCATGGCCATCCGAACCCGAAAGGAGGCCAATGGAAAACAGCTGATGGCAGCAGACTACGAAAACAAGGCAAAAAAACTGCTCCTCAATGCCACAAATGGGTCCCTTGATACTGCCGAAGCTGAACGACTGGCGACCCTGGCCCTGGAAGAACAGGCAAAGCTCACATTGGAAGCCCAAAGACTGGGCAATGAGGCAACGAACCATGAAGTCCTGGCAGCAACCCTCAATACCGGGGTTGCAAAGCAGAGAGCGACCCTTTCAACCTATGAAAACGAGCTTGCCACCCTCAAGGCAAGGGCAAAGACAGCGGCCTCCACTCGACGAATCAATGCCCAGCTTGCATCCATTGACTCGTCGGGAACCATTGCCCTGCTCGAACGGATGAAGGAAAGGGTTGAAGAACAAGAGTCCCTGGCTTCAGCCTATGGGGAAATTGCCGCCCAAACAGATACCATGGACAGGGAGATCGACCTGGCCCTTGGGGACAAACAGGCCAAGGGATCAGCCATGCTTGATGCACTCAAACAGCGCATGGAAATGGACAAACAAATAAGATAAGGGGATATCAGGTCTGTTCAAAACCCATGTCAAAAAACGTCCAGACAACACAATGGGAATTGAGTACTATCCCAGAGGCGAAAAAAGTGATACGGTGGCAAAGCAGAACAGAAAAAGTTGACGGGGGTACAGCTGAAATCCCAACAGAAATAAGGAATATTTTGAAAGGACCGAAAGTTGACCGGACAAACAAAAAAAGCTCCAGGAAATTCTCCCGAGAGCCCTTGTTCTAAGTGGTGCGCCTGGCAGGACTCGAACCTGCGACCTACGGATTAGAAGTCCGTTGCTCTATCCAGCTGAGCTACAGGCGCAAACAAGAAAGACTTATACCAAATCGGCCCAGGTGTGTCCACATAAAAAATGAATTCAACTCTTATTTTTTTTGATCGATATTTAAGCGTTTTTAGGGTAATATAGGAAGGATGCATTTTAACCCGTAAGAAATAGTTGCAGGGATAGACATGAGCAAAACAAAACCAGCAATACCCGTTGACGATACTGACGACACATACGTAAGAAGAGGGTATCTTGTACCCAAGGTGAAAAAGAATGCTTCGTCCACCAAGGCCCTTGTCAAGGCGGATCCTCTCCAGAGTTACCTTGCCGAAATAAACCGGTACAGGCTTCTGACAAGGGAGGAAGAGGTGGATCTCGGGACCAAGATAAAAGAGGAAAATGACAGTGATGCCGCCTATGTGATGGTGACGTCGAACCTGAGGCTTGTGGTGAAAATCGCCCTTGATTTCCAACGGATCTGGATGCAGAACCTTCTGGACCTTATCCAGGAGGGAAACATCGGTCTTGTCAAGGCGGTTAAAAAATTTGACCCCTACAAGAACGTCAAGTTTTCCTATTATGCATCGTTCTGGATAAAGGCATACATCCTGAAATTTATCATGGACAACTGGCGTCTTGTAAAAATCGGGACCACCCAGGGGCAGCGCAAGCTTTTTTTCCGGCTGAAAAAAGAGAAGCAGAAACTCATTGACGAGGGGTTTGACCCTGGACCCAAGCTGCTATCCGAACGAATGGGGGTGTCTGAGCAGGAAATCGTTGAAATGGATCAGCGCCTGGACGGCTGGGATCTTTCCCTGGACGAACCCCTCAGGAATGATTCAGATACTGAGCGGATTGAATTTATCAACGTGGAAAGCGACTCCACCGAAGAGAGGGTTGCACGAAAGGAGATCGAGGATATTCTCCATGTAAGGGTCAAAGAATTTACCGCCACCCTGAACCCACGGGAGATGGAAATCTTTTCCAAGAGAATTTTTTCCGACGAACCCCGAACACTCCAGGAGATCGGTGAGGAGTACGACATTTCCAGGGAGCGGGTCAGACAGATCGAAAACAATATCATCAAAAAAATGAAAGAATACTTTAAAAATGAAATGCCCGATTTTGACGCCTATGACCACAGCCAGAATTAAATCTGTCCGTTCTAGCGCATGGGCCGGACTTGATTCCGGTCTGAGTTCTGGCCTTGACAGCCCCAGGAGGCAGATCCTTTGTCTGTCCCTTTTTATGGTGCTGGCCTTTGTGGGCCCAGGCTGCACACAGTCGCCCAAGACCGTCAAAGCCGTTGAGACCCAAACCATTGAAGCGCCGGTGTCTGATGATGAGCAACTCGAGGCATCTTCCTACTACCACTACACCCGTTCCGAGCTTCACAAGAGAAACGGGGAATTTGACAGGGCCCTTGACGAACTGCTCAAGACGGTAAAATTAGATCCGGAATCCTCGTATCTGAGGAAAGAACTGATCGCCCTTTATCTGCATAAAAAAGAGAACGCAAAGGCCCTTGAGGCGGCACAGGATCTTGTGAATATTGATCCGGAAGACACCGATTCCCTGCTGATCCTTGCCAAACTCGAGCAGATGCTCAACCAGAGCAGCGAGGCAAAGGATGTTTACCAGAAAATCCTTCAACTGAATCCCGGCCAGGAGAACGCCTATCTGCCCCTGGGGCAGATATACATGGATACCGGCAGCATTGACGAGGCGTTCAACCTGTATTCAAACATGGCCCAGCATTTTCCCGATTCCTATGCGGCCCATTTTTTCCTCGGCAGAATTCATGTTTTAAAAAACAACCCGGAGTATGCGGAAAAAGAATTTTTAAAAACCATCAAGCTCAATCCGGATCTGCTGGAGCCCCGGTTTGAACTGATCAGCATTTACCAGACCCCGGAAACCAGTGACACCATACCCAAGATTATCCAGCTCTATACTGAAATCCTTGGGATTGATGAGAACAACATCCGGGCCGGGCTGGAACTGCCGCTTTTTTACCACTACCACGGCGAGGAGGACAAGGCTTCAGACCTGCTTAGCGCCATTGGCAGAAAAAGCATGGACGATCCGGGGATCCTCAGGATCGCCTCCCGGGAATTGCTGGGGAAAAAAAGATTCCATGACGCGGTCATTGTTTTCACAGGAATGCTCAGGGGCGCACCGGAAGACTCGACCCTTGAGTATCTGGCAGGCATCTCCTATGATTCCCTGAAACAGACCCGAAGGGCGATCCGTCACTTCCTCAGGGTGAAACCCGACTCGGAATACTACAAAAAGAGCATCGTGCACATTGCCTTTGCCTATAATGAGAACGAAGAGACGGAAAAAGCCATTGGGTTCCTGGAAGTCAAACACCGTGAACTTCCCGAGGACATGGATATCATCGTGTACCTTGCCGCATTTTACGAAGAAAAAGAGGCATACGATCAAGCCATCACCCTTTTAAACCAGGGAATCGACCGGTTTCCAGACGCCGTGGACCTGATCTTCAGGCGGGGCGTAGTCCAGGACAAGTCCGGTCAGAAACAGGCCTCCATCCAGTCCATGGAACGGGTCATTGAACTTGACCCGGACAATGCAAACGCCCTCAACTACCTTGGCTACACCTACGCCGATCTGGGCAAAAAACTGGACCTTGCCGAACAGCTTGTTCTCAAGGCCCTGGCCCTAAAGCCCGATGACGGGTTCATCACCGACAGCCTGGGATGGGTTTATTACAAAAAGGGAGACTTCGCAAAGGCGGTTTCCATTCTTGAAAAGGCGGTTGAGCTGACCCAGGGCGACCCGGTTATCACCGAGCACCTGGGGGATGCCTACCAAAAAGAAAACCGCCTGGACGAAGCCCTTGAAACCTACCAAAAGGCCCGGTCTAAGTCCACGGCAGCCATGCCCGAACTGGACGCCAAAATTCGAGATCTGGAACAGCAGCTGCATGGGCCGAAATAGCCCCTCTCTTTTCCTTGCTCTCCTGATGGGTGCCATGGCACTTGTTGTTTCAGGATGTGCCGGCATCATCACCGGCAAGGCCGGACAAACAGACCCCAGGGCCGCACGCCTTGCCCGGCAGGTCAGCACCCTCAACCAGGGGCTTGAAACAGCCAGGGGAACGGGCTATATCATCCTTGCCCGCAACAGCACCCGGCAGCGGTTTAAGATTGCCTGGGCCGCGGTCCTGCCTGACAAGATCCGCCTCACCATCCTTGAAACCGGTATTCCTGTTGAAACCATCGTTGCCGACGGACAAAAGGTGTCGTTCATCTCCCACACGGGCCAGCACCCGCGCCACACCGTCAGGGACCCCAACCCGTCACTGAAATCCATGGTGGATCTGCCGGTGCGCATCCGGGACATCATCACCCTTTTATCGGGACAGCTGCCCCTGGAGCCCTTTGACCAGGAACGGTTATCCACCACGGATCAAACCCGGGCGACCACACTGCTGCTGTCCCGCAAATGGCGGGGAACCACGGCAAGGGTACAGTTTGACACCAGCGGCCAGGTTGTTGAATTCGAACCTGTGGGCCGGGACGGTACCCCGGTCTACCAGGTCAGCCGAAGGGATCTTAAATCCGTTGATGCCTACCTTGTTCCCGGAACAACCCTTGTCAAAGACCCTTCCGGAAGAACCATGACCCTCAAGATCAGCAGTTTTTACCCGGACCTTCCTGTAAAACCATCGGTATTTGCCTTGACAGAAGCCGAATAGTGGTAATTATCATGGGGTTATTGATTATAACCCTAAACTACCTGAGAGGTAACATATTATGCTTTACGACAGCATGGACAAGGCCAAAAAAGGCGGGGGATGCCCTTCCCAGAAAAAACCGCAGTCCCAGGAAGATCAGCAGGAAGAGATGATCAAGACCTCCCTTTCTAAAATCAAGAACAAAATCTTTGTCCTGAGCGGTAAGGGAGGTGTCGGCAAGAGCAGCGTATCCGCCAATCTTGCGGCAAGCCTTGCCAACAAAGGATTCAAGACCGGTCTCATGGATGTGGATCTCCACGGCCCGTCCATCGCCCAGATGTTTGGCATGACAGAACTGCTGGATATTTCCACCAACAAGCTGCTGCTGCCCAAACAGGTCGGAGAGAATTTAAAGGTCGTCTCCATCCAGGCATTGATGCAGGACAAGGATCAGGCCATTATCTGGAGAGGCCCTGCCAAAACCGGAATGATCAAACAGTTTGTCGGCTCTGTGGAATGGGGAGATCTTGATTTTCTCATCATTGACGCCCCTCCCGGCACGGGAGACGAACCCCTGACCGTGGTGCAGACCATCAAGGACGCCAAGGCCGTAGTGGTGACAACCCCCCAGGAGGTGGCCCTGGCCGACGTGAGAAAATCCATTTCGTTCTGCCGTACGGTCAAGATGGAGACCCTGGGTCTTGTGGAAAACATGGGCCCGTTTAAATGTCCCCACTGCAGCGAAACCATCGAGCTTTTCAAGAGCGGCGGCGGAAAGATGACTGCCGAAAAAGAAGGCCTGAAATTCCTCGGGTCGATTCCCTTTGACATTGAAGTGGTCAAATCCGGAGACGCAGGTGTTCCCCTTGTCATGAACGATCAGGGGTCCCCCTTTTCCAAGGCCTTTGAAACCGTGGTTGAAAATATCACCAAGCAGCTGTAAACCGGGGCTGATTGAAACGGACAGATACAAAACCGGGGTGGATGAAAGATCTCCTTGACAAGCGGGAAAGGAAATTTTTATCCCCCCTGGCCTCGTTCAGCGCAGATGCCCAGCGCAGGTCGCCCGAACCCCGTTCAGGCACGGGCTACCGTCAGTCGTTCAGCCTGGATGCGGACCGCATCCTCAACTCCCTTGCCTACACCCGGTACATTGACAAGACCCAGGTGTTTTCCCTGATCAAAAATGACCATCTGACCCACCGGGTGCTCCATGTTCAGCTGGTGTCACGGATCGCAAGAACCATTGGCCGCTTTCTCGGTCTCAACGAGGACCTGATCGAGGCGGCAAGTCTTGGCCACGACCTGGGCCATCCGCCCTTTGGCCATGACGGCGAACAGATGCTCTCCAGACTCTGCTTTGACAACGGGGCCGGCTTTTTTCATCACAACCTGCAGAGCATCCAGTTCCTTGAGCAGCTTGAGCGCAACGGCAGGGGGTGGAACCTCACCCTCCAGACCCTGGACGCCATTCTCTGCCACAACGGTGAGGTCCACTCGGCCAATCTCAAACCTGAACGTAAAAAAGATTTTTCGCTATTTGACCAGACCCAGGCCCGGATGAAAACCCAGAAACGACCCGACCCCATTCCCATGACCCTTGAAGGGTGTGCCGTACGAATCGCCGACACCATTGCCTATGTAGGCAGGGATATGGAAGATGCCATACGCCTGGGAATGATCAAAAGAAACGATCTGCCCACATTGTCCCGGAACATACTGGGAGAGACCAACGGCACCATTGTGTTCAACCTGGTGACGGATCTGATATCCAACAGCTCTGGACAGCCCTTTCTTGCCTTTACCCAGGAGGTGTCCGAGGCCCTGAGGCAGTTAAAGGCGTTCAACTACGACAGAATCTACTCCAATCCCGCCATCAAGGCCCACCTCAAACCGGTCCGGCAGATCTACCGTTACCTTTTTGAAACCTTTCTTGAAGACCTTGAGACCGGCAATCCAGCGCTGCCTGCACTGCGGCGCTTTTATGTCGGCCTGGGCCACGGGTATCTGACCGGTCATTCAAATGTCGAGATTGTCAGGGATTTCATTGCCGGAATGACCGACTCGTTTTTCATCCGCCAGGCCCCCCC
This sequence comes from uncultured Desulfobacterium sp., assembly GCA_963675615.2. Lineage (GTDB taxonomy): Bacteria > Desulfobacterota > Desulfobacteria > Desulfobacterales > Desulfobacteraceae > Desulforapulum. The sequence goes on along the minus strand of CAXXTD010000002.1, from coordinate 298,041 downwards.
TGCCATGCAGCCCGCATCCATCGAGAGATAACCCCATGTTCCAGAACCGGACCTATCGAACCCTGTCAAACCGAAGGGGGCTTGTGCCGTTCAAGGCAACGGTCAAAGAGACGGACCTCCACATCCAGGCCCGCACCGACCTTTCACAGCAGGCTGTCCGGGCCGTTCTCAGGGCACGGGAGATGATCGAATCCTACATTCAGACAGACCCCTTGTTTTTAACCTCGTTTGTGCCGGTCCGGGCAAAGTTTCCCACACCCGCCATTGCAATGGAGATGATCCGGGCGGCAGCCCTGGCCAATGTGGGCCCCATGGCTGCAGTTGCAGGCGCGGTTGCCGAGTTTACCGCAAGGGTGCTCCTCGAGCACTCTGCTGAAGTCATTGTTGAAAACGGGGGGGACATTTTCATGAAACTTGAAAGCGAGGCCATATTCGGCATCCATGCCGGTGATTCTCCCCTGAGCATGCGAACGGGGGTGCGCATCCAGGACAGGGGCATTCCCACAGCCCTGTGCACCTCTTCCGGCACCCTTGGCCATTCCAAAAGTTTTGGAAGGGCAGACGCTGTCACCGTGCTCTCGCCCTCCTGCGCCCTGGCCGATGCAGCGGCCACGGCCCTTGGCAATCGGGTCCAAACAGCCACAGATGTCCAGGCGGCAATCGACAGGGGGACCGAAATTCCCGGGATTACAGGGATCATTATCATCAAGGGACGAACCATGGGTGCCTGGGGAGACCTGGAACTTGTGCGCCTGTAACCGAAACACAAATGGTACTGCCGGGCAGATCCACGCAGATACAGGTTTCGGTTTGCCTGGCCAGACCCTTGTGGTAAACTGCCATGGAACCGGGAAACCAGCAGCACAATAATTGATTAAAACCCGAACCACCCGTCCCGGATTGAGATGGTTCTTCCACAAACCAATAGAACGAGGAAAATATCATGTGTGAATCCAATGTGTACATCAACAACAGCGGAACCGAAACCCTTGTCATGGAAAATGTTGCTGCAATAACCCCCTGCGGTGAAAACCGATTTCTCCTGAGGGGATTATTGGGCGAGAGCCGTGAAGTTGAGGGAACCATCGAGGACATCAACCTCATGGCCCATAAAATTGTTCTCAGAGCCCAGTAGAAAACCGTTGAAACGACCACCGATTACAGACTATCTGGACACCCTTGCACGGATCAACGATCTGCCGGTTTCCGATCCCGGGCAGTGGTTTTTCTACCCGGGAATGCTCTTTTTAAGCAAAAAAAAATGGTGGGCGGATTTCGGTATCCGCCACGCCAGCCACGAAGGCCTGGATATCGGTATTTTCAAGAACCGCTCCGGCAACCGGCAGTGGCTGGACACCACGACCCGGATTCCGGCCAGGGCCAGGGGAACGGTCATTAATGTTTGTGACGATTTCCTGGGCCGGTCCGTGATTGTAAGGCATTTTTCAACCCGGCAATCAAGGCAGGTCTCTGTGTACTCCCATCTAAAGGTGCCGGGCACGGTTTTTCCCGGAAAAAAAGTTGAACCCGGGGAGATCATGGGCACGATTGCAGACACCACCGGGAAAAAATCAGGCATCCACTGCCATCTTCACATCTCGCTCATGGAAATTGCAAATCAGATTCCAGACCGGAACATCACCTGGCAGGTCATGGGAGAACCCGACCCTGAAATGGTGAAACTGTTCAACCCCATGGTTTAGGATGGAATGAAAAGAGTAATTGAAAAAAAGAAAAATTTGATCTATGATCCCAATGCATTTTAACTTAGAAATTTGTCAATGAATAGAATGGAGACTGCTAATGAAAAAGATCAAACTGTTTTTGGGATTCATCATACTGGTATTTGCCGGACTCATCGTGTACCAGAACCGGGAATACTTTTTTGCCCTTCAGGCGCTCTCCCTGAGCCTCGGTGTTGAAACCTGGCATTGGACAGCCCCTGCTGTCCAGAACATTGCCTACTACGGCGTGTTCCTGCTGATCGGCTTTCTGGTGGCAGGTTTTTACGGGCTGTCTGCAAAGCTTAAATCCAAAAAAACCATTAAATCCCTGAACGCGACCATTGAATCCCATATTGAAAAGATTGCATCTCTGAAAAAAGACCTTGAAAAATACAGGAATGACCCCTACAACCGTGAAGATATGACCGAACCCGATGAGCAGGAGGCCATTGTTGTTGAACCCAAAGAGGAGTCAGCATAACTTCAAGCGTTTTTTACCATGACCGTTAAAAAAGAAACCCCCATGATGGAACAGTACCTCTCGATCAAAAAGAGGTACCCAGACGCAATCCTCTTCTACCGAATGGGGGATTTTTATGAGATGTTCCTGGATGATGCCTTAAAAGCAGCCCCTGTTCTGGAGATCGCCCTGACCTCGAGGAACAAGACCCAGGAGGATCCCATTCCCATGTGCGGGGTTCCCCACCGGGCCGCGGACACCTACATTGCAAAACTGATCGAGAGCGGCTTAAAGGTTGCCGTGTGCGAGCAGGTGGAAGACCCCAGGTCGGCCAAGGGAATTGTCAAACGCGAGGTGGTCCGGGTGATCACCCCGGGCATGATTCTCAACGAAGATCTCCTGGACAAGAAATCCAATAATTTCCTTGCTGCCGTGTGTATCTGCCAGGGAACGGCAGGACTTGCCTGTCTGGATATCTCAACCGGCATGTTCCGGACGACGCAAACCCCTGCTGTCAACGGCAAAGTTCCCCCCTCCCTGATTGACGAGGCCCTGAGAATCGATGCCAGTGAACTGCTGCTGCCTGCCTCCTACAAGGCGGATCCCGCCTTCGGCCAGATGATCAAGGCCTTTGGTACGGTTCAGATCTCCTATGTAGCCAATGAAAATTTCAAACTTGAATCGGCCCGGGAACGGCTCAGGGAAAAATTTCGCACCCGAAGCCTTGTGGGGTTCGGGTGCGAGGACCTCACGGCAGGTACGGCAGCTGCCGGCGCCATTCTTGCCTATGTCCAGGAGACCCAGCTCCAGGAGACGGACCATGTCCTTACCCTTGAACGGTATGAACTCAACGCCTATCTCATCATTGACGATCGATCCTGCCGAAACCTTGAGCTGTTAAAGAACATCCAGACCAACGACAGAAAAGGCAGTCTGATCAGCGTCCTTGACTGCACCATAACAGCCATGGGCGGCCGGTTGCTCAAAGCCTGGGTCCGCTACCCTTTGATCAGCATCAGCGAAATCAATGCCCGCCTGGATGCCGTTGCCGAAGCAAAGGAAAATCCGGGTCTGCGCAACAGTCTCAGAACCCACATGAAAGACGTGTACGACCTTGAACGCCTGGGCAGCAAGATCTCCATGGGCCATGCCAACCCAAGGGATTTAACGGCCCTCAAGGCCTCCCTTTACAAGCTGCCCCATCTGTTCAAGGACCTGAACCAGCTGTCAGCGCCCCTGTTCCAGGGCTACGGCATTGAAGACAGGGAAAAGGTCTCCACGGAACTGTTTGAACTGGCGAATCTGATCAACCAGACCATCCGGGAAGATGCTCCCCTGGCCCTCAACGAGGGCGGCATCATCTGCGACGGCTACAGCCCTGAGCTTGATGAAATCCTGGAAATTGCCAGGAACGGCCGGTCGTGGATCGCTAAAACCGGGGCCAAGGAAAAAGCAAAGACCGGTTTAAGCTCGTTAAAGATCAAATTCAACAAGGTGTTCGGGTATTTCATTGAGGTGTCCAAAATCCAGGCCCAGCAGGTGCCGGCCCACTACATCCGCAAACAGACCCTGGTCAATGCCGAACGGTTTATCACCGATGAGCTCAAGGAGGTTGAATCCAAAGTCCTCAACGCCCAGGAGCGACGTGCCTCTTTGGAGTACGCCCTGTTCTGCAAGGTCAGGCAGAGCATTGTGCAACGCACCCCCGCCATCCTCAAGATCGCCCAATTCCTTGCCGAGGTGGATGTGGTGCTGGCCCTTGCCACTGCAGCCGAGGACAACAACTACAACCGCCCTGCCCTTAACCAGGACCAGGTCCTTGACATTGAGGACGGACGCCACCCCGTTGTTGAAAAAATGGTGGTTGGCGAGCGTTACATCCCCAACACCATCCGGCTCGACAACACCAGCGACCAGGTGCAGATTATCACCGGACCCAACATGGCCGGAAAATCCACCGTGCTCCGTCAGGTGGCCCTGATCTCCCTCATGGCCCAGATGGGTTCGTTTGTGCCGGCAGCCAGGGCGGACCTCTGCATCATCGACCGGATCTTCACCCGGGTCGGTGCCCTGGACAACCTTTCCCTTGGCCAGAGCACCTTTATGGTCGAGATGGAGGAGACGGCCAACATCGTCAACAACGCCAGGGAAAACAGCCTGGTGATCCTCGACGAGATCGGCCGGGGCACCTCGACCTTTGACGGCATGAGCATTGCCTGGGCCGTTGCCGAGTACCTCCACGACCTTGACGGCAGGGGGGTCAAGACCCTTTTTGCCACCCATTACCATGAACTGACCCGACTTGAGGCGCTCAAACCCCGGGTCAAGAACTTCAATATTGCCGTCAAGGAGTTCAACGACAACATCATTTTTCTGCGCCGTCTGGTCCGGGGAGGCACCAACAAGAGCTACGGTATCCAGGTGGCACGCCTGGCCGGCGTGCCAGATGCCGTGATCGCCAAGGCCAAACAGATCCTTGCCACCATCGAACAGTCACAGGAACCGACTCCGGATCAGATTCCAGACCAGGACAAGAAACAGACCGGCAAACAGCCCAGAAACAGCCGTTCCGACAGGCCCGGGTCCCGGCAGCAGCAGATGGATCTGTTTGCAGACCCCGGCCACGATGAGATCATCAAGGCCCTGGACCAGACTGATATTTCTACCATGACCCCCATTGACGCCCTGAACCTGATCCATGAACTCAAACTGAAAATCAGATCAAAGGCGATGGTTTAAGACCATGGAGACGCTTCGCTCATCCCTGCCCGGCCTGTTTGTTCTCATCCTTCTGGGGTTAATGGTTCCATCTGCCTGCGCTTCCCTGACGGCCCAGCAGCAGTATGTATCTGCAGACACATGTTTTTTGAAACTAAAAAAAGACCCGGCAAACCAGAACTCGCGCAGGGCCTGGGTCAACTGTATTGAACGCTACCAGCGGGTGTATGCAGACTATCCGGAAAGTCCCTGGGCTGCCGCCGGGATGTACCGAACCGCCGAGCTCTACCTTGAACTGGGCACACGATCCCAGAACCTGCGGGACAAAACAGAGGCCGTTGACCTGCTCAACCGGATTCGGGGACATTACCCCAAAAGCGCTTACAAAGACAGGGCCGTCCATCTTTTAAAGCAGATTGCCGAGCAGAATAACAATACCCAGGGCCCGGAACAGAAGCGCTCGCTTAAAAAGCGCACACTCAAGGTCCACCCCTCCCCCGACCCTCCTGGAATAAAACCTGAACCGGACCCTGTTCTCCAGCCCATGGCAACGGGTTCCAGTTCAACGGACACCCGGGTAACGGGTCTTCGCTTCTGGTCCAATCCCGAATACACCCGTGTGGTCATTGATGCCGATGCCAACCGGCCCTTTTCCCACAATCTGCTCAAGCGCGATCCCGCACTCAAAAAGCCCCAGCGCCTCTACATTGACCTTGACGGTGCAAGGCTTGACAGGGGGGTGCCCAAGCACACCGCCATCAACGATGATCTTTTGATCCAGGCCAGGGCTGGCCAGCACACCCCCCATTCCGTGCGGGTGGTCATTGACATCAAGGCCTTTGACAACTACAAGGTCTTTTCCCTCAACGATCCGTTCCGGCTGGTCATTGATGTCTGGTCAAAGGATGCCGCCAGCGACAGGGACAGCCCCGCCCAGACACCGACCCCCCTCATGACAACCGAAAATATCCTCAGTTCAGCCATTGCCAGACAGCTGGCCCTGGGCGTTAAAAAAATCGTTATTGATCCGGGCCACGGAGGCAAAGATCCCGGCGCCCCGGGATATCTCAAAGACGTCTGGGAAAAGGATGTGGTGCTCAAGATCTCCAAGCGCCTGGCCGCGCGCATGCGTGACCGTCTGAAATGCGATGTTATTCTCACCCGGTCCACCGACACCTACCTCACCCTTGAAGAGCGCACAGCCATTGCAAACACTCGAAATGCCGACCTGTTCATCTCCCTTCACTGCAATGCTGCCAAAAACAGTAAACTCACGGGCATGGAAACCTATTTTCTGAACCTGGCCACGGACGATGGGGCCATTGCCGTTGCCGCAAGGGAAAATGCCACCAGCCTGAAAAATATCAGTGACCTGGAATCCATTCTCAACGATCTCATGAAAAACGCCAAGATCAACGAGTCGAGCCGCCTTGCCACCAAGGTTCAGGCCTCCATGTGCTCGGGGCTGGAAAAAAAGTATGCCAATATCAGAAACCTCGGGGTCAAGCAGGCGCCCTTCTATGTGCTTCTCGGGGCCAGGATGCCGTCGATCCTGGTGGAGACCTCTTTTTTGAGCAACCGGATCGAATGCAAGCGCCTTGTCTCTCCATCCTTCCAGGATCGCCTGTGCGATGCCATCATTGACGGCGTTGAGCAGTACATAAAGGAAACCAACCCTCAAACCCTGTAATACTAACCTGCTGTGTAAAGGAGTAGATCATGACATTCAAACACTTGAATTTTGACATTTCCGACACCATTGGCACCTTGACCTTTAATCGCCCCAAGGCCCTGAACGCATTAAACCATGAACTGGTTCAGGAGATGGGAGCGGTTCTTGACCGCATTGAACAGGATCCGGGGGTCAGGGTGCTGGTGCTGACCGGCGCCGGGGACAAGGCCTTTGTGGCCGGTGCTGACATTTCAGAGCTGACCCGGCTTGACGCCCTGGGGGCCAAGAAATTCGCCACCCTCGGCCAGAAAACCTTTGCCCGGCTCGAGGCACTGCCCATTCCGGTCATTGCCGCAGTCAACGGATTTGCCCTGGGCGGCGGCACCGAGGTGGCCCTGGCCTGTGATTTTATCTATGCCTCTGAAAAGGCGGTATTCGGGCTTCCGGAAATCACCCTGGGCATCATTCCCGGGTTTGGCGGCACCCAGCGACTGGCAAGGGTTGTGGGACCCAACCGGGCAAAGGAGCTGATCTTTACGGGCAAAACCTTTCCTGCCGCTGACGCCCTGGCCTATGGCCTGGTCAACCAGGTGTGTTCACCCGAAGCCCTCATGGAGACGGTGATGAAAACGGCCAGAACCATGGCCCTCAAAGGCCGGGTCTCCATTCAGGCGGCCAAGGAATCGATCAAGAACGGGCTGGCCACCGACCTTGATACCGGATGCAAAATCGAAGCCAACGCCTTTGCCCTGTGCATGACAAGCCCGGATGCAAAGGAAGGCACCCAGGCCTTTCTTGAAAAACGCAAGGCCAAGTTTCTCTAGGCCGGCCAAATATTTATTTTTTCTTGACACGGGGGCCGAATCCGGGTAGGAAAGATCCAATACTTTGTCTGAAAGGATATTTTCAATGGAAAACAGGTTCGATTTTATATTTTTCTTTAAGGCAGGCTTTCGATTTACAAAGTCTGCCCATGGAAGGATTGTGTAAAGAACCAGACCATAATCTAATAACAAAAACCATGGGTGGACTCGACCACGAACAGCACCCATGGTTTTATGGTTTTAAGGGCCAGGGGTTAACCCCTTGAGCCCTTTTTTATTTTTAAACAACCGTCACCACTGCCAAAGGAGAATTTTCTGATGCCGATTTTCAACATGGACTTTGAAACAATGCCGAGGGAGGCCCTGAAGGCCATCCAGCTCTCGCGACTTAAAACCACCCTGGAGCGGGTCTATGCCACGGTACCGTTTTACCGGGAAAACTTTAAAAAGGCCGGTATAACGCCCTCTGACATCAAGACCCTTGATGATCTTCAGCGCATTCCCTTTACCACCAAACAGGACCTGCGGGACAACTACCCCTACGGCATGTTTGCCGTTCCCATGGAAAATGTGATCCGCATCCATGCAAGTTCCGGCACCACCGGAAGCCCCACGGTTGTGGGGTACACCCGCAGGGACATTGATACCTGGGCCGAACTCATGGCAAGAAGCCTTGCAGCCGGCGGTGCCACAAGCCAGGACATCCTCCACAATGCCTATGGGTACGGGCTTTTCACCGGCGGGCTCGGGGTTCACTATGGGGCCGAACGCCTGGGGGCCTCGGTCATTCCCGTGTCGGGCGGCAACACCAAACGCCAGGTGATCATCATGAGGGATTTCAAGCCCACCATCCTCACCGGCACCCCCTCATACATCCTTCACCTGGCCGAAGTCGCCGAGGAGATGGGCGTCTCGTTCAAGGATCTGAGCTTCAAGGCCGGTATCTTCGGCGCCGAGCCCTGGTCTGAAACCATGCGCACCGAGATCGAATCCAAGCTCGGTCTCAAGGCCATTGACATCTACGGCCTTTCCGAAATCATGGGACCAGGGGTGAGCATCGAATGCATCCAGGCCCAGAAGGGGCTCCACATTTTTGAAGATCACTTTATCCCCGAGATCATCAATCCGGATACCGGCGAGGTGCTCCCCTATGGCGAAACCGGCGAACTGGTGTTTACTTCCATCACCAAGGAAGCCTTTCCCATTATCCGCTACAGAACCCGGGACATTACCTCCTTGAACCCGGAACCCTGCATCTGCGGCAGAACCCATGTGCGCATGAAAAAGGTATCCGGCAGGACCGATGACATGCTGATCATCCGGGGCGTCAACGTTTTCCCCTCCCAGATTGAAGATGTACTCATGAAAAACGAAAATATCCTTCCCCATTACCAGCTTGTTGTTGACAGATCCGGTAATCTTGATACTCTAACGGTCAGGGTTGAGGTCAGCGACCAGATTTTTTCCGATGAGATCAAGAACCTCCAGATCATGGAAGGCAAAATTTCCAACGATATCAAGGAATATCTGGGGGTTTCCGCCAAGGTCAGGCTGGTTGAGCCCAAATCCATTGAACGTAGCCAGGGCAAGGCGGTCCGGGTTATTGACAACCGAAAAATATAACCGGCATGGCCGGAAAACAGTCAGAATTTCCATCAATACCACAAAGGAGGCAAATCATATGCGAGCCGAGCAGATATCCATATTTCTCGAGAACAAGGCCGGACGCCTTGCAGAGGTTACTGCGACCCTGAGGGATGCAAACGTCAATATCCGGGCACTCTCCCTTGCCGACACAACGGATTTCGGCATCCTGAGACTGATCGTCAACGACAACCACAAGGCTGAAAAGGCCCTCAAGGATGAAGGATTCACCGTTGGCAAAACCGATGTCATTGCCGTTGAGGTGGACGACAATCCCGGCGGACTCAACCGGGTCCTTGATCCCCTCACAAGGGAAGGGGTCAATGTGGAGTACATGTATGCCTTTGCCAATCCCCATGGTAAAAATGCCATCATGATCTTCCGGTTTGACAACATTGACAAGGCCATTGAAATTCTCGCCCGCAACAGCATCAATGTCATCAAGGGCGAGGATGTATACGCCCTTTAAGCAGAAGTCATACCTGTCTGAACAAAAAGGTCGGCCGTGGAATTTTTCCACGGCCGACCTTTTTTGATTCTATTGTTCGTGATGACCGGTTACTCGGTTTTTTTTCCGACGAACCCGATGCACTCCTTGGGGCATTTCTCAACGGCTTCAAGGGCATTCGGTCCACGTTCGGCGCGGAAGGCGTCGTGGTCTGCAACGGCCAGATCGTTGTTCATGGCAAACAGCTCCGACACCTTGACGCAGGCCTTGCACCCGATGCATCCCTTGTTGCATACCTGGGTCACATCCTTTCCCTTGTCCCGGTTAGAACAAAGCACCGTCGGGATTTCAGGTGCATGAAAATCGGCCATGGCAATGATCGATCTGGGGCAGGCCTTGACACAGGCACCGCACCCGATGCAGCGGTCATAGTCCACAACGGCAAGGCCGTCTTCAACATGGATGGCGTCGTACTTGCACGCCTCCACGCAGTCTCCAAATCCGAGGCAGCCAAAGGTGCACCCCTGGACGCCAGCCACAAGGGTGGCTGCAGCGCAGCGTCGCTCGCCCCTGTACTCGGTCCTGCCCAGTCGGTCCGCATCCACGGCGCCGCAGTGAACAATGGGCCGGTGGGGAATGGTATCACCCACCTCAACGCCCATGATGGCTCCCACGGCAATGGCGCAGCCTTCGCCGCCCACGGGACATTTGTTCACCGGTGCATTGTCCGTAACCACGGCAACGGCATATTCGCTGCAACCCAGATAACCGCACCCGCCGCAGTTGGCGCCTGGCAGGGCTTCAATAACCGCCTCAACCCGGGCATCCACCTCAACGTGGAACTTCTTGTTTGCCCAGCCAAGGATGTATGACATGATCACCGCCATGCCCAGCATGGTGCCGGCGGCAATGCCTATGGTTATTTCAATCATCGGTTCATTCCTCCCGGGTTGAAGTCTATCATTGCCGTTTGAGCCGGTTCCAGGCGAAGCACCATGGCCGTTTCCTGGGCCGGGGTCATGGCCTTCCTGAGGCCGGAATCAACGCCCGTGAAACCCATGAAGGCCAGGGCCAGAATACCACCGACCACCAGGGTGATGGCCGCACCCTTGAAGGGTTCTGGAATGTCACACAGTTCAAGGTCCTCACGGATGCCGGACATGATCACAATGGCGATGGTAAAACCGACCCCGCCAAAGAAAGCCAGGGTAAGCGAATGCCATAGATCCCAGGCATCAGCCGGGTTCTCTACGCCGACCACGTTGCTCATGATGGTCAAACAGGCAAAGAGAATGGCGCAGTTGGTGGTGATCAGCGGCAAAAAAACACCAAACGACTTGTACAGGGCAGGAAAAAACTTTCTCACATACATCTCGACAAACTGAACCGAAGAAGAAATGGAAAAGATGTACACAATGTAGCTCAGCACCGTGAGGTCAATGTTTGCAGCAGCCTCCTTGGACAGAAAAAAACCACCCACAAACGACGATAGCGGAGCTCCCGGGATCAATACCATGGTGGTGATGGTCCAGCTCAAAAAGGCGGCAATGGAGATGACAAAGGTAACAGCACATCCCATGCCAAAGGCCATGTCCACCCGTCTTGAGACGCCGATGAACGGACAGATACCCACAAAATAGTAGAGCACAAAGTTGTTGATCAACGCAGCGCCCAGGGCGATCAGAATAATATCCACAAGGTAGTTCATATGCTTCCTCCTGATTTACGCATGGCCAGCCAGTTGACAAACCCAAGGAGCAGCCCCAGGGTGATAAAAGCTCCGGGAGGCAGTACCATGATGACCCAGTCCGGCCAGGCGGCCGGCAGAAGCTGGACGCCGAACAGGCCGCCGGTCCCAAGGATTTCCCTGACCGCCGCTATGCTTGAAAGGGCAAGACCGAAACCAAGGGCCTGGCCCAGGGCGTCGGATGCGGCAATGAACGGCGACTGTTTGGAGGCGCACACCTCGCAGCGGCAGATGATGATGCAGTTCACAATGATCAATGGGATATAGGGCCCCAGGGTTTTGCTCATCTGGTAGAGATAGGCGGCAAGCACCCTGTCGGCAATGGTCACAAAGGTGGCAATGGTCAGGGTAAAAATAACGATCCTCAAATGGGGCTTCAACAGGTTCCGGATCAGGCTGATGACCACATTGGCGCAGACAAGCACAAACGCCACGGATACGGCCATGGTGATGGCCGGTTTCATTCCGTTGGTAACGGCCAGGGTGGGACACAGTCCCAGAAGCTGCCGGTACACGGGGTTCTCCGGCAGGATGCCCTGCAGAAACCGCTCGGAGGCGGTGGGTTGATCGGCCATTAGTTCTCCCCCTTTGGTGCAGAAGTTTTAAGTTGGGCCACCCGGGGTTTCAGGTCTGAAACCGCCTGGTTTACTAATTTAGTCACGCTCCTTGATGAGATGGTGGCACCGGAAATGGCGTCGATCTCGTTGACCCCGCCCTTGCCGATCTTGACCACCGTAAAGGGCGTGTCCGTTGACAGCCCGCTGAACTGTGCCCGCCAGCCGTCCTCAACGATCTTGTTGCCAAGGCCCGGGGTCTCTTTCTGGTCGAGAATAAAAAGCCCGGTCACTTTTCGAGCATCCCCGTCCAGGCCCACGAGGAGTTCGATTTTGTCTGCATAGCCCTGGCCGGCAGTTTTTGCCACCCATCCGGCCGTGGCGCCGTCGACATAATCGGCCCGGTAAAGGGTATAAAATTTGGTGATCCCATTTTTGTCCACTGAAACGGTGTTAGGCGTTATGGTAAGGGGTTCTCCCTTGGCAGCCAGGTCATCGGCAGCTGCCTGGCCAAGGATCACCACGGGCACTTTCTCCAGGGTTTCCTTGAGTTTATTGTCTTCAATCCGGGGGCCGAGGGCCGCCTGGACACCTGCCAGGGAAGACCCGAAAATCAGTGCCAGAAGCAGCACAAGCCATGCCTGGCCCAGGTTGGTTTGAAAAATAGATTTCATATCAGGCGTCTCCCATGGGGCGTGGAATGGTCCAGCGGTTAATGAGGGGGGTCACGGCGTTCATGAGAAGAATGGCAAACATCACGCCTTCCGGATATCCGCTGAACAGGCGGATGATCATGACAAAGGCACCAACACCTGCGCCAAAGATAAACTTGCCCCTGGGGGTCAACGGCGACGAAACCGGGTCGGTTGCAATAAAAAAGGCACCGAACAGCAGGGCGCCGCCAAACAGGTGGTGCAGAAGCAGCTGACCGCCTGCACCGGCAGAAAGGTCTGAAAGACCGGCAAACAGCACCACGCTGGCAATCACGCCCACGGGAATCTGCCAGGAGGCGGTACGTCTTATGCACAGGAAGGTTCCGCCGATGATGGCGGCCAGGGCGCTGGTTTCGCCGAGGGAACCGTTGGTGAACCCGAAAAACAGGTCAAAGATCGAGGTGACAATGCCGCTGCCCTTGAGGGCGTTGAGGGGGGTTGCCTGGGAGATGGCGTCAATGGTGGATGCCGGGTTCTCATAGGCGCCGGCCCCCATGAGGCTGGCAAAGGCGATCATGACAAAGGCACGGCCGACCATGGCCGGGTTAAAGATGTTCATGCCAATGCCGCCAAAAATGATCTTGCCGATGCCCATGGCGATCACCGAGGCCAGGCACCCCACATACCAGGGGGCCGTGGCCGGAAGGGAAAGGGCCAGGATCAGCCCCGTGACCGCAGCCGAACAATCATGCAGGGTGAGCCTTTTTCCGCGCATGGTGACAAATACCGCCTCGGATGCAAGACAGGCAACAACACAGATGGCAATCTGCTGGACCGCCAGCCACCTGAACATGAATACCGACATGGCCACAAGGGGGGTCAGCCCGATGAGCACATCGGTCATCATCCGCTGGGTGGTAAAGGCCGCGTCAGACAGGTGGGGCGAGGGGGCCACATTCAGGAAAGGTCCCTGGGCCGCCTTTTCCGCTGTTTCACTTAAATTTGACAATGATCTGGCTCCTTATCTTTTCATGGTTGCCGCCACCTGGGCCTTTCCCGTACGAATCAACTGGACAAGCTTGATGTTGGCGGGACAGACATAGGTGCAGCTGCCGCATTCAAAACAGGCATTAATATTATACTGGCGGGCTAGGGCGGGATTCTTGTACCGGGCCGCCATGGCAAGCCGGGTGGGAACAAGATTCATGGGGCAGGCATCAACGCAGCGGCCGCAGCGCACACAGGCCGTCTCCTCTCCCCTTGCGGTCTCGGCATGGGTGAGAATGGTGATGCCGCTGGTCCCCTTGGTCACGGGGGTGGTCAGGTCTGAAAAGGCAAACCCCATCATGGGCCCGCCGGCAATGATTCTTGCCGCATCCCCGGTCAGGCCGCCGCAGAATTCAATGAGTTCCCCCATGGAGATGCCGATGGGGGCAAAGATGTTTTTCGGGGTGGTAATACCGCCACCGGTGACGCTCACGACCCTGTGGGTCAGGGGGCCTTTTTTGAGGACCGCCCTTGCCACCGCAGCCATGGTTCCGACGTTGCTCATGGCAACGCCCACGTCCGACGGCAGGCCGCCCAGGGGAACATCAAGGTCCAGAACCGCCTTTACAAGCTGTTTTTCACTGCCCTGGGGATATTTTGTCCGGACAACGGCCACCTGGACCACCGTGTTTCGGGTGGCAACCTCCAGGGCCTCGATGGCCTCGGGCTTGTTGTCCTCAACGCAGATGAAGATCTCCTTGGCCGAAACGGCTCTGCCCGCCAGGAGCGCACCCGCCACAATGGCATGGGGGGCCTCTTTCATGAGGCGGTAGTCGCAGGTGAGATAGGGCTCACACTCGCATCCGTTCACCAGCAGTGTGTCAATGAGGCGCTTGTCGTTGGGCATCACCTTGACGTGGGTGGGAAAGGCTGCGCCGCCCAGGCCCACAATCCCTGCCCCATGGATCAGGCGTGCAATCTCATCGGGAGCGTAATCGGGAATGGACGAAAGCGGCCAGTCCGTGGCGGTCAGCTCTTCCCAGAGTGCATTGCAGGGCTGCTGTTCGCCTTCGGTTTTGATCTCAATGGCCGGAAGATGGCGGCCGTTGGGAAGGGTGACCATGCCGATTTTTTTGACCTTGCCTGCAACGGGCGAGTGAAGGGAGGCCGAGACAAAGGCCTGTCCCTCCCCCACCATCTCTCCACAGGCCACGGTCTGCCGCGGCTTGACCACAGGTTCACACGGAGCACCGATGTGCTGCAGCAGCGGAAGGACTACCTTGTCTGGAACAGGGATAACTTCGACCTGCGCTCCAGCAGAATAGAATTTATTCCCGGGGGGATGGATTCCATGGGGGAAGCTTCCCTTTCCCGGGAATTCTTTTGAACCGAAAATACCCATAATTTCAAATCGCTCCACCAGATATTTAAATCTGTAGCTAGGGTTAACAAAGAAATAGTTTGCTTACCAGCAATGGGAGCGGGTGTCAAGTTGATTTTTGGCATTTCGGTCGTGACAGAAGACAGGCTGTGGTTATTGCACGACCCAGACCACCTGGTTGCCTGCGGCCTGAAAAATCTTGTCGCCGACCCGGCCATGGAAAAACTGCTTGAGAAAGGTCAGGTTGCGCCGTCCCACCAGAATGCTTTCATATCCGCCCTCCCTTGCCCGGTTCACAATGTTCTCCGTGAGGTCTCCCTCACTTGAAATCAGCTCGCAGGTCAGCTGTCCTTCGGTAAAGCCGGCACTGGTGAGGCACTCCACGGACTGCTTGAAAAACTGATCTTTTTTCAGGGCCTCGGGCTCGTCCATGTCAGCGGGCGTCTTTGAGGCGTGGCAGAGCAGAAGGTTGTACCCCTTGCTGTTGATGAGCCGGCTCATCCTGCGGACGGCCTCAACCACTTCGCGGGTTCCGTCAAAGGCGATGAGTACATTTTTATGCTTGGGAATTCCGCCCACAACGATGAGGGGGATGCTCTTGATCTTTCCAAGCAGCTTCATGGGCACGGTGCCAAGCAGGATGTCCTTGAGCCTTGAAAACCCCTTGCGGCCCACCACCACGGCATCGTACCCCTGGCGGGACTCTTCGACAATATCGCGCACCACCCCCTGCTCCTTGGTGTGAATTTTTGTTTCAATGGCTTCTGGAGGAAAGCCCTGGCCTTCAAGAATGTCACGGGCCTTTTCCATGCACTCTTTTACAAGCCGGTAGCGTTCTGTCATGCTTGCCCTTATTTCAGGGGTCTTGAACCTGAAATCCATGTCCTTTTCCATTTGCCAGAACGAACGGGGAATCTTGCTCTCCACGTAAAAGGCAACCACCTCTGTTTGGTCAGGAGGAAACACCATACCCACGTATCGAGCCGCATCCAGAGCAAGTTCAGAACCGTCATAGGCCAGCAGTATTCTAAATTTTGTTTGTTCCATGTCAAATATCTCCCTGCATAAAACATTAAAAAAGTACCCTACCCTCTATTTCAAACCTTCCTTGGGTCGAACGCCTGTGACACACAACAGGGGTCAAGCATTAAAAACCGCTTAAATAGATCTTGATCCCACCTTATATGCCAAATCAAAAGAAATCAAGGCATAGTGAACCCCTTTTTTGAATCAGACCAATGCTCACGGACCCTGGGACTATACCAGGGTTTTAAAGCACAAAATCACCGCCGGGAGATTCAAGTAAAAAAGCAGTAATTTTTCTTTACAATCGTTGCAAATGCTGGTAGCCAGTTGCCATATCCAGACATCATGTTGATGGGTACACACATTTAACCAAAGGATGGCCCTGTCATGATGGCACAGGTACCCGATGCACACGATAACCGTTTTCTGCTGACCCATATTCCTGAATTGCTCGAACGGTTTTCACTCTCCTACGAATCAACCGATGCAACCTGCCTGGGTTATTTTCTGTACAGCAAGGAAAGTTCAACAACGATTTCGCGCGACCTGATCGTGTCCCACGCGGTTTTCTCAAAGAGCCTGTACGTGTCTAAATTTTATCCGGAAATTTACAGGGAGCTCAACTGCAGGTACCTGTCGGCAGCCTGTTTTTATCTGATTGCCCACCATGCCATTCAAACCTTTCACCTTGCAGACAATTGCTGGGTGAACCTTGAGGCCGAGGAAACGGTCTACGAATCCTTTTATTCGCGGTTGAATGATTTTGATTTCAAGATACAATACCACCGCCCGGCAAACCGATCCCATGTCAGGGGCCGGTATCACCAGATCCCATTGAATACAGAAATGATAACCGTCCATGCCGGGTCAATTTAAATTTACACCTGCCTTGAAAAAACCGGCCAAGCCATTATCCTTTTAAGATACAGGTGCCCGGCCAGACGGCCCGGGTCATGCGTTCTTGATCAAAATTGCTGTCCCGTTTTTTTAAACATAAAGGAGATATCCCATGGCCAAGACCCAGTTAGCAGGAAACACTGTCACCCTTAAAGGCAATTTTCCCGGCAAGGAGATTGCTGCGAAAAACTTTACAGCCGTTCTCCAGGACCTGTCCGAGGTCACCCTGGACACGTTCAAGGGAACAAAGGTGGTCCTCAATGTGTTTCCAAGCATTGACACCGATGTTTGCGCAACCAGCGTCCGGACCTTTAATCAAAAGGCTGCAGGCATTGACAACACCAGGGTGGTCTGCTTGTCGTTTGATCTTCCCTTTGCCCTGAAACGGTTCTGCGGTGCAGAGGGCATTGAAAATGTTCAGACCGCATCTTTGTTTCGAAATCCCGAATTTGCAACCGATTACGGGGTACTCATCGCCGACGGCCCCCTCAAGGGGCTTACTGCCAGGGCAGTGTTTGTCGTGGACGCGGCGGGCAAGATCATCCATGCACAGCTGGTGGACGACATCACCCATGAACCCGACTATGATGCAGCACTGGCTGTCTTAAAATAACCAACAGGACAATTTTTCCATGAAATTCACCCTTGACCATTTCAACATCAACGTGCTGGACCTTGAAAAGAGCCTTGCCTTTTACGACAAGGCCCTTGGCCTGAAAGAAGTAAACCGTAAAACAGCCGAGGACGGCTCGTACATCATTGTTTACCTGGGCGACGGATCGACCGCCACCAGGCTTGAGCTCACCTGGCTGAAGGCCCAGACGACACCCTATAACCTGGGGGACGAGGAGTTTCACATTGCCTTTAAAACCCCGGATTTTGACAAGGCCCATGCCCTGCACCGGGAGATGGGCTGCATCTGCTTTGAGAACAAGGAGATGGGCATCTACTTTATCCATGATCCAGACGGATACTGGCTCGAGGTGGTGCCGGTGCGTTAGCAGTTCAAAGAGGGTCAGGCGATTCTGCCGGTAAAACGACAATGGGGAAAGCCTGACCCCCAATTTATTTTGTCACCCGGTATTTTTTCACAAAATCCGTCGGCTGATAGCTCAGCTTGGCCTTTCTCAGCCCCTCATCTCCCAGGTCCTGCTCCCGGTTGACGGTGGTGTAGTAGTCGGTAAGGATCGAGGCAAACGCCTGGTTGACAAACTGCCACAGCCCCTTGTAGCCCGGCACGGCCTTTTCAAAATGAACCACAAAGCTTGTGCCGCAGGCCAGTTCCTCACCCAGGGAATAGGCCACGGGCCGATCGCCGACATAATACACCCCGCCGCACAGCTGGAGCTGGTCGCACTTTTCAAGGGCCTCCTTTGCCTCCAAGTAGTCGCCGTCATCCGCCCGGTTTTCCCGCCACTGGTCCAGCACCTCAAGGGCATGGGGAACATATTCGTCCAGAAGGGGACGGCCCTCATAGGCGTGGTCCCGGACAAAGGCCTTGATCAGATTCCGTTTTTTGTGATATTTGCGCCCGTCCAGGTTGGCAAGCTTCTCCTGGAGATAAAGGTAGTCAAAGTTGTCCCGGTCCTCAACCACCCTAAAGGGCCCATGGGCAAAGTGTTCCACCTGGGGGACCGAGACGCATTTTAACACCCGGTGGGTTTCAAACAGCCGATCAAGGAGTTCCGTCCCTGGAATACCAAAGGGAAGCATGAAAAAAGGAGTTCCATCATCACTGCCGGTGATGACCATGGGAGGGGGGCCGGGCCGATCCCTGAAGGTTTCAAGCCTTGAGATGCGGTACCCATGGCGATCCCTGAACAGGTAGAGATTTGCAAAGGTAAATTCAGAGATCCCGTGGTCAAGGGTTTTGAACATCGGATGCAGTACGGGTCGCAACCCGAGGTCAATGGGGACCGCCCCGGGATAGTAGGGAATGGTTTCCATCAGAACGGCCAGAAATGGTTGTCTTCCCACACATCGTCGAGCAAGGCCCGGTCGATGGCCATGAGGCTGTCCAGGTGACCCCGCTCAAAGTCGGCCAGCCAGCCATACATCTTTTTTTCCTCTGGATCCGTTGTCGCTGCGGCCTGCCCGGAGTAAAGATCAATGGCCCGCTGCTCCATGGCAATGGCTGCGGAAATGGCAGAGGCCTCAAAACCGGCTGCGGATATTTTTTTACGCACCTCCTCGTTGAGAACGGCTTCTGAGACCTGACTCTCGCCTTTACCGTCAAAAAGACCGGCCTTAAAACGGCCAGTGCTGCTGCACGCCTTGAACTGAGTGGACAACAGGTGAATATGGGTTACCTCTTCGTCTGCAAGATCGTTGAAAAACGACTGCACCAGGGGTTCCTTGGCCTGGTCGGCCACCTGTTTGTAAAACGCATGCCCCCTTCGTTCAAGCATGATGGCCTGTTTTAAGATGTCCATGGTTCCTGAAGTCTGAACTGATGTGGTCATACAATCTCCTTTGATGTTGTTCTGGGTGTTAATTTCTGATTTTTCCAACCGGTGCCAGGTAAATGGCAAATTCCTCCTCCCCGTCCAGCCCCAGAAGTTCATCCAGTCCTTCCTGGTTGTAGGCGGCAATGGCGCAGGTGCCGGCGTTGATGGCTTCACAGGCCAGGTAGAGGTTCTGGCACACATGGCCGGCATCGAGCAGGATAACCTTGTGGGCCGCAAGACCATAGCGCCATTCCATGCGGTAGGGAACAGCCGCCCAGACAAAGGTGACTGCCGCCTTGCCCGGATAGGGCTGGCCAAAGCAGGCCTCGACCATTCCCGGGCCGAGATCCTTGGGGGCAGATTCAAAGAGCAGCCCGTGGGTCAGGGGAAGATATCTGTAGATACCGGGCGTCAATCCCTCTACGTTAAGCACTGCAAGATAGGTTTCAAGGGCGTGGCGGCACCCGGCAGAAGGAACGGTCCGGTAGGCATGGCCCGGGGTCGGCTCGCCCCTGACCCCCTGGGTGGCCCATAAAAGATAGGCAAGTTCTTCCAGGGTAAGGGGTGTGGGTCCATAGGTCCGCCGGCTTTTACGTTGTTTGACGGCACGGGTAAGGTCCACACCGGGAATGCTGTTCCACTGCCCGGGTGTTGTTCCTGACAAGGGGTCTGGTCCGGGCAGTTGAATTATGGCGGCATCCGGGGCGGCCTTTTTTTGAACCGGGGGGGCTGGCACTTTCTGGTTCTGATCGGTAAGTGCAAAATTAATTTTCTTGCGGATACTGTCCTTTAAAAAATATCGGTACTGATCTCGATCCTGTTCGATCATGGTTTACCTCCTTGCTTGCATGGGTTCATTTCAAATCTATCTGAAATCCCGTCCATTGACAAGCAGGCAATTAAACAGCCGTCCCCGGGCACACGGTCCTTGACTATGGGTCAAGGTTAATGGACAATGGCGCAAAACAAATGTAAAAACAGGACCCCATGCCATGATTCTCTATGCCAAAATGATTCTGCTCCTAGTGGCGATCAATGCAACCCCTGCCCTCCTGATGCCGCGCCTGTCGGCTTACCGATTTCTTGTATCCCCCCTGGACCTTGGCCGGCATTTTGCCGACGGCCGTCGACTGCTCGGGTCCCATAAAACCGTGGGCGGATTTGCCCTGGGCGTGGTGGCAGGCGCCCTGTTGGGATATCTCCTTGGTTTTTCATTGCCCCTGTCATTTGCCTCAGGCAGCCTTTCAATGACCGGTGACAGCCTGTCAAGCTTTGTCAAGCGACGGCTCAGCCTGGATGACGGCAGTGAATCACCGGTCCTGGACCAGGCGTTCCAGGGGGGCTTTCCCCTGGTCCTGTTCAAGTTCTCCCATGGATTTTCCCCGGGAATCCTTGCTGTGCTGATGACAATATTTGTGATAATGGGAATTGTGGGATCCAGACTCTACCACAGGTTTTTTCTGCCGCCCCAAAACCCGGGTCGACACGTGATTCGGTCAAAGGCTGGTTTCAAACAGTGGCGGGCCTGCCACATTGCCCTCTCCCCCGTGGCAAGGCTTTGCAATTTTGAAAGCGTGGTTTACTACCGGTTATTCATGCAGACGGTTTTTAAGCTCACAGGGCTCTACACCCGGGGGGTGAAAAATGCCCTGAGCATCCGGGTCACCAGCCTCGGCTTTTCGTTCAGGAACCTTCCTGAAGCCTTTGACGGCTACCGGATGCTCTTTATCAGTGATCTTCACATTGACGGCCTTGACGGCCTTGACCGACAGCTCATTGAAATTCTGTCCCGGCAAAAGGTGGACCTCTGCCTGCTGGGCGGGGATTACCGCATGGAGATGTACGGCCCCTATGGCCCGGTCAAGGAAAAACTGGTTACCCTGGTTCAAAGAATCAATGCCTCTGACGGCGTACTGGGTATCCTTGGCAACCATGACTGCATCGAGGTCGCCCCGGACCTTGAAGACGCCAGGATCTGCATGCTCATCAACGAATCCACAATGATCGAACGTGGTGGCCAAACCATTGCCGTCTGCGGCGTGGACGACCCCCATTACTACCACTGCCACGACCTTGACAGGACCCTCAAGGATGTCCCCGGGGATGCCTTTTCCATCCTGCTCGCCCATTCGCCTGAAATCATCAACAGCCTTGGAGACCACCCCGTTGATCTATGCCTGTGTGGCCATACCCATGGCGGTCAGATCTGCCTTCCCCTGGTCGGCCCGGTGTTCACCCACTGCCCGGTCCCAAGACAGTTTGTTTCAGGACGGTGGCGGCACAACAACACCCTGGGCTACACATCCAGCGGTGCGGGTTCTTCCGGGGTTCCCGTCAGATTCAATTGCCCGCCCGAGGTGGTGGTGATAACCCTCACCAGGAAACCGTAAGTCGTTTTCAGGCTTCAGTATTTTCCCAATTTATCCGAAGTAAGGGGTATGGGGCTGCAGGGATGCCCATCCGGATTAAAGACTAAACCATGGGACAAGGAGTTGATCATGAAAATTTACAACACCAATAGCGTTTTTCAGCAGCAAAGAGTTACCACAAATCAGCGCATCACCGCCAGAACCCTTTCCACGGGCGATGTGGGGCAGACATCGGTAAAAAACCAGACCCTTTTTTCGTTAAAAGCTGTTGATACAACACGCCTGTCCACCCTAACCCAGGCAACCCTTACCCGGTTTGAGGACTTCAGCCCCAGCGAGATAACGCAACTCACCAATGATGCCCCTTTTTTATCCAACCTCACCCCCGCAGGTGCAAAGGCCCTTATCAGCGACGACGGCTACTATGGGGTGGATGCAACATCCAAACGAATTGCAGACTTTGTCCTGGCCGGGGCAGGGGATGATCTGGACCGCCTCAAACAGGGCAGACAGGGGGTGCTCCAGGGGATTGAGGACGCAGAAAAAGCCTGGGGCGGTACGCTTCCCGATTTAAGCTATGCAAGCGTTGATCAAGCCATCAAATCCATCGACGACAGGATCAGCGAGCTCGGGGGAACCATCGTCAGCGTCCGCTCATAGCCCCAGGGTTCGGGGCGGTTATCCCCGGGCCAGGGTCTAGTTTGAAAGAAGGGTCACCGGTTTGGCCTTCATCACCTTAACGGTTGCAGCAAGGGCCGTAACCATGCAGATGACCGTTGTCATCAGGAGGATCACCAGAGCGCCTGCAAGATCAAACGCCCAGAGGCTGTCAAAGAGATACCAGGACAACCCCCTTGAGAATCCAAAACTCATCCCAATGGCCAGCAGGGCGGCCGTAAAACCCACAAATCCAAATTCCAGCAGGGTGATTTTCCGGATCAATTTAAAATCTGCCCCCAGTACCTTGAGCAGCGTGATCTGCCGCTGGTTCTTCCAGGCCTCGTGGCGGGCAATGGAAAAAATTGAGACCAGCCCCGTTGCAATGGCCAACCAGGCCATGAAGCCGATGGAGACAGAAAGCCGGTCGGTCAGCTGCATCAGGGTGGCAGCCATGCGGCTTACATCAATCACCGATACGTTGGGAAAGGCGGCAACGATCTGCTGCTTCAACCCCTGGCGGTGTTCAGGCGCCACCTGGGCGATGGCTGCCAGATAGGTTTTGGGAGCCAGGTTTAACACCCCGTCCTGGAACAGAAGAAAAAAATTGGGCTGAAAACTGTTCCACCGGACCTTTCGAAGGTTCACCACCCTGCCCTCAAGGGGAATCCCCTGGATGTCAAACCCAAGGGTGTCACCAAGCCCGATTCCATACTCCTGGGCAAAGGCGTTTTCAACGGAAATTTCAAAGGGTGATCCAGCGTCGAAATTCCAGGCAGCGACTGACAGCGGTCTGCCCTTGACAATGGTTTCTGAAACATCCAGCTCCTTTCGGTGGGAGAAGTTAAACTCGAGCCTGCGGCCCCGGCCCGGGGAGCGGATCCGGGACCGGTTGTTCCCGGCGGAATCCGGGTCCTGGGGAGGCCCGTGAAAGGGAAGCCGGTTTCGGGTCAGTATCCGTCCCCGGACCATGGGTGACAGGTTGGTCAATCGGCCCGGGTGGTGATCCATGAATTCAGCCAGGGCCGACTGTTGTTCTTCCTGGATATCCACCAGGAAGAATACCGGGATTTTCAGCCCTTCCGGCCGCATGATCTCGGTTTGAAGTCCCCTTTGAATCTGGGGTACCATGGAAATCAAAAAGCTGCCCATGGCAATGGTGACAAAGCAGGAAAGGGAAGACCATTTGTTCCGGAAAAGATTCCTGAATGCGATTTTACCCACGGGAGACCGGGTGGCGGACAACCACCTGCACCCTGAAAAAACAAGCCAGCCCAGGGCCGCCATGGGAAACAGTGCAAGACCAAACCCTGCCACAAAGACCGTTGCCCTGGCAGCAGAATCTGCGGCCAGGGTTGACGCGGCCCAGAATGCGATGACACCCGGTACAAAGGCCAGGGCCTGCCACAGGGCAACCCCCGGGGGGCCCTTGTCCCTGGCCCGGCTTTTCCTGAAAAGCACAATGGGTTTCACCCCAAAAATCTGAACAAAAACAGGCAGGCAGAACACAAGACTGCCTGCAACGCCCATGACCATGGCCAGCACCAGGATGGCAGGATCAAGCCCCAGCCGGATATCGGGTGGAATCAATCCCTGAAAAATCAAAGGAAACAGGGGAACCAGCGCCAGGGAGAACAGCACCGCAACCAGCGAGGCCGCAACCCCCAGGAGGATGAGCTGAAACAGGATATAGACACAGATCTCCCCCTGCCTTGCCCCAATGGCCAGCAAAACAGCAATTTCACCCTGTTTGAGGGTCAGATACCCCCGGAACAGATAGGCGGCTGCAATGCCGGCAAGGAAAAGGGCAACCACGCTGACAAGTCCCATGTAACCGGTAAAATAGCCGATGAGCCGGCCGATGCGCTGATTTACATCCCTTGTGTCGTACACGCTGATTCTGGGCTGGCCCTGGCTGTTTGCATAGAATGTCCGGTCAAGGGCTGCCGACAATGCCGGAACATCCACCGTTGAGGTGAACCGGTAGTAGTAGTAGTGACGAATCCGGCTTCCAAACCCGAGAAGGCCGGTGCCGTCAAGCTGATGGATTCCCATGTAGATTTTAGGGGCAAATTCAAGGGCGGTCAGCGAACGGTCCGGATCCACTGAAAAAAACCCCCGGACAAAAAAGGATTTGCTGCCCAGCACCAGGGGGAGGCCCCCATGGTTTTCAATACCCAGGGCCTGGGCCGTGTCACGGGTCATGAGAAGTCCCGGGCTGCTCTGGATGTCAGGAATTTCTGCTCCTCGTTCAAGGGAGAACGCCCCGTAGAGCGGATAGCTGTCATCAACGGCCATCACCTGCACAAGACGGGAATCCTTTGGGCTTTTAGCCATGGTGTAAAAGCTGATGCGCCGGGCCAGGCGTTTGTTGTTTCCAAGCACCTGGTCGGTCAGCCTGAGCTCGTCCGGGGTGAGTGCTGCGGCCGACGAAACCACCAGGTCGGCCGTTAGGATCTCCTTGAGGTTTTCTTCAAAATGGCGGTTCAGGGCGCTGCCAAAAGATCCCAGGGCAATGAATCCGGCAAGGCCAATGGAGAGGTTCAGGGTAAAAAAGGCAGAGAAGCCCCTGTTCTTGCGTATTTCCCGCAGCCCCAGTCGAATCCAGAGCATCACACCAGCCTGCCCCGTTCAAGACTCCGGATCTTCCGGCATTTCCGGGCAAGGTCAGGGTTGTGGGTCACTAGAATAAGGGTTTTATTCTCCAGGGAGACCAGGTCAAACAGCAGACGCACCACGGTTTCCCCGGTCTCCAGGTCAAGGTTTCCCGTGGGTTCATCCGCCAGCAGCAGGGACGGCCGGATCACAAGGGCCCGGGCAATGGCCACCCGCTGGCACTCACCGCCGCTGAGCTGACCCGGAAGGTGATCGCTGCGGTTGTTGAGCCCCACCTTGTCAAGCATGGCATCGGTTTTGCGGGCAATGTGATCCTGCTTGAGAATTTCCAGGGGCAGGCGAATGTTTTCCCGGGCCGTTAAATGGGGCATCAGGTGAAAGGATTGGAAAATGATACCGATCTTGGTGGCCCGGTACCGGGCCAGTTGATTTTCCTTCATGGCGGACAGATTTTCGCCGTCCAGGATCACCCGGCCCGAATCCGGGGTGTCAAGCCCTGCGATCAGTGAAAGAAGGGTGGTCTTACCGCTGCCCGACTGCCCGGTAATGGCGCAGGTTTCACCGGGTGAAATCTCAAAACTGACCGACTTGAGTACCTGGATGGGGCGGGATCTGGGCTGAGCATAAGATTTACACAGTGCGTCGATTTTGAGCATCACAGTTGATCCAGGAGATAGGGAAGAACAGTGGCGGCAATGATCCGCTGTCCTGCCGGATTGGGGTGAATCCCGTCGGCCTGGTTGAGGCGGGCAATACCGGCCACATCCTTGAGCAAAAAAGGAATCAGGACAATATTATGACGACGTGCAAGGGAGGAAAAAACCTTTCTGAACGCGGCTGAATACTGGGGACCGTAATTAGACGGCACCGCCATGCCGGCCAGGATCACCCGGATACCGTTGTCCAGGGCAAGGGCGATGGTCCGGTCCAGGTTCTGCTCCATTTCAGCGGTGGAGAGCCCCCGCAGGCCGTCATTGGCGCCCAGGGCCAGCACCAGGATATGGGGTTTTCGCCTCAGGAACCATTTGAGCCGTGAAAGGGCACTGGCCGTTGTGGAACCACTGATGCTGCCGTTGGTGATCTCGATCCCGTCAACCCCCCGCTGACGAAGCATCTCATCCACAAGGGCGGGATAGCTCAGTTCAGGGGCAACGCCCAGGCCTGCGGTAATCGAATCGCCGATAAAAAGAATCCGGGTCGCACGTTCCTGTGCCCCAGGGGAGACGTGGCTGACTGCCAGGACAAGGATTGCGGCAACTAACAGCGGTAAGGGCTTCATGGGGTGTATTCCTTTTTACTGAAGCAGGGTGTCGTTCATGGCGACCTTTCTGACAAGTTCCCGGTAGTCCACCGCACCGGAGCAGCCCGGGGCGAATTCAAAAATTGTTTTGCCGAACGAAGGCGCTTCACTGAAATTTTCATTGTACCGGATGGGTTTGCAGATCTCTTTGGGGTAGAGCTTTTTCAGCCGGGTAAATATAATCTGGGGATTTTTAACCCGGGTGTCCATGAAGGTTGGCACCACATACTTGAGCGACACCTCCTGCCGATATTTCTGGATGGAACGAAGGCTTTTCATGAACTCGGCCAAACCGTGCAGGGGCATCACCTCAAGGGCCACGGGGATCAGGATTTCAGTGGCGTAAAACAGCACATTCACCGTCAGTTGATCCCATCCGGGCGAGGTGTCAATGATGATGAAATCATACCTTGTGTCAAGGGGTTTAAGGGCTTCAGACAGGGTCCACTCGGCACCAAAGCTCTTTCTGTCGATGATTCGCTTGACCCCGGCAAGGGATTTGCCCCCCCCAAGGAGCCAGAAATTTTTCCGAACCTGGACAATGGCCTCGTCCGGGGTCAGTTCACCGGTCAGCAGTTCGGTGAGTCCGGCCTCTGTTTTTCTGCCCAGAACATAGCCGGACTGCCCCTGGGTGTCGGTGTCCACAAGCAGGACCCGGTACCCGGCAAGGGCAAGCCCTGCCCCGAGGTTGACCGATGTGGTTGTTTTTCCAACACCGCCCTTGCTCAGGGTAACACAGATCTTTCTTGCGGTTTGAATGGGCTTTGTCGATTCCGGCGCCGATCTGTCCGGTTTGGATCTGTCCGGCGCTGATGGGGCGGGTTCAGATCTGTCCGGCGCTGCCATTTCAGGTGACGGGGTCTGGGGCGTCGGCATGATCTTCCGGGCCGGGTCCTGGCGCCTGAGTTTGTCTGTTTCTACTGGAAATTTATGGCTGCATGCCTTACATCTGGCAACAATCGTCTTTCCCTTTGGAATGGTGTCAATGTTTACACGGTGCCTTCTGGAACAATTGGGGCAGACAATAAGGGTCACGGCTCCTCCTTTTTCAACGCTTCAACTCCAGATCCCGGTCCAGTGAAGTTCGGCTGTCTGCAAACAGCTCTTTTCGAAGATTCTGGACAATGGCGGCGATTCTTTCCGCAACATTGTCCGTAAGATCTAACCAGCGAATACCACATTTCCAGGTTGTGTCACTTTCCGGAGAGAGGTGAATCACCTCGACTCTGAGGCCTTCAACGGCCTCATTCCCAAGGTGCAGCCGGCAGGGCTCAAGGATGTCGCCCTCTGTGAATTCAGGATCATATGCGATCTCAAAGGCAGCCCCGCTATTGGCGATATCCAGAAGGGGGTACGAAAAATTCTTGATGACGGCACTATAGTTTCCAGAGTCTGCGAGGGGCACGCGAAAAGTGTTGCGAACCTGGCTGGTCGACTGCGGATCACTTCCTGTTGCTTGAAATTCTATGGATTCACCCAGTTCATCATCCATGGTCCCACCCCATGATTGTTAATCTTCACCTGCATCACCCGGCCGGTTTGTCCTGCTGCCCGGCAGGATGGAATTTGAACTATATAACAGCATGAAATAACAGGCAAGAAAAATCCTCATTGTCCACCGCCAGGGGCCAGGATCATTGCCGTGCGGGCCGGAATATAGAGGCTCAGTTGTGAATTGCCTACCGGGTTTAACCCGTTGCTGCGGGCAAAATGAACCTGATTCGAGATCAGGCGCCCATGGCCGCCAAATTCCGTGGTATCCGTGTCAAGAATCATTTTAAATTTGCCTTCCGGGGCATTGACCGGGTAATCCACAAACGACTTGTCCGGATGAAAATTAAAGACAAAAATCAACCCCGCCCGCATGAATCCAAGGGTCTTGTCTGCCTCATGGACAAAAATCAGCGTTGCCCGATGGCAGCCCAGGATCCCCTGATCCTTTGCCATTTGGACCATGGCCCTGTCAAACCGGGCAAGACAGGAAAACATCAGGTCTTGATTGTCCAAAAGGGACCACTGGCGCCTGGCATGCTGATAGGACCAGTTGTTGGCCGCACTCGGAAAATCGATCCATTCTGGATGACCGAATTCATTGCCCATGAAATTCAGGTAACCGTTGCCTGCCGTTGCAAGGGTGACAAGGCGGATCATTTTGTGAAGGGCCACGGCACGAAAGGTTGTGACCGATGTGTTGGTCCGTTCCATGGACGAATAGATGGCCCCGCCCATGAGGTGCATCATCAGGGTCTTGTCCCCCACCAGGGCCTGGTCATGGGATTCGGCGTAGGAGATGGTTCGTTCATCCTCCCTGCGGGAATTGAGCTCGTGCCACAGAACGCCCAGGGGCCAGTGTTCGTCCCGGTATTCCTTGAGCAGCCGGATCCAGAAATCGGGAATGCCCATGGCGTAACGATAATCAAACCCGGTTCCCCCTAGTTCCTGGGGTGTTGCCATGCCGGGGTAGCCGCTCACCTCTTCGGCAATGGTCACGCAATCGGGGGTCAGGGTATGAACAAGACGGTTGGCAAGATAGAGATAGGCAAGGGCATCCAGATCAACCGAGCTGCCATAGTAGTCATCGTAGCAGGTAAAGGCCCGGCCCAGACCATGGTCATAAAACAGCATGCTGGTCACCCCGTCAAACCGGAACCCGTCCAGGTGAAATTCTTCGATCCAGTAGCGCAGGTTGGACAGAAGAAACTGGAGCACCATGGGCTTGCCATAATCAAAGCAGCGGGAATCCCACAGCCGGTGAATTCCGCGCTCACCAGGATGGAAAAATTGATCCACGCTTCCGTCAAAGCGGCTCAGCCCCTCGACTTCGTTGGCAGAGGCATGGGAATGGACAACATCCATGAACACCCTGAGACCCATGCCATGGGCCGCATCCACAAGGCTCTTAAACGCTTCCGGGGTGCCAAACCGTGAGGAGACGGCAAAAAAATTGGTGACATGGTACCCAAACGAGCCATAGTAGGGATGTTCCTGAACAGCCATGAGCTGGATGGCGGTATAGCCGGCAGCCTTGATCCTCGGCAGCACACGGGTTTCAAATTCTTTGAAGGTTCCCACCCCCCGGGTTTCCTGGGCCATGCCCACATGGGCTTCATACACCAAAAGGTCTCCAGGCCCAGGCGTGGCGTGGCGCCAGACAAAGGCGGTTGCAGGGTCCCACACCTGGGCATTGAAGATCAGGGAATCGGGATCCTGGACAACCCGTGTGGCAGCCGTGGGCAGCCGGTCTCCCCTGCCCCCTTTCCAGGTGACCACCAGCCGGTACAGCGCTGTGTGAAAAAAGGTGTCCAGGGGAAACGCTGCCTCCCAGACGCCCTCAACCGTCGTCGGTTCAAGGCTGAACCCGGGACGGATCTGCCACTGGGTCATCTCCCCGATGATGTGGATGGACAGGGCATTGGGCGCCCACTCCCGGAAGGTCCAGCCGTTGTCATTGCGGTGAAGCCCGAACTGCTTGTGGTACACGGCAAATTGTTCCAGCGAACGGCGGCCCTTGCGGGTGATCCACCCGTGCTTTTGACGGCAATGTTCGATCCGCCTGAGTATTTCCGCCCTGTGGGGCAGCAGAAACCGGTCCCTGAAGATACCGGGGTCAGGCAAAAAGGGGTCTTTGCAGCATTTTTTCATAGAGTCCTATATATTTTTCAGCACAGGTTGAATGGTTGAATTCAAGCACACCCTGGGTCATAATCCGTCGAATCTGAACCTCCCTGACATCATCGGGGAGACGATAAAACGCCATGGCCTGGTCAACGGCCCAGGCAAGACCGTTTGCATCGTGGACTTTGAAAACAAAACCATTGCCCTGGTTGCTGCCAGGGTCCAGGTGTTTTACGGTATCATGGAGCCCGCCCGTGTCATAGACAATGGGCAGGGTACCATAGATGCATCCGGTCATCTGGGGAAGGCCGCAGGGTTCAAACCGTGAGGGCATAAACAGAAAATCTGCCCCGGCAAAGGCCTCGTGGGAGAGGCTTTCGCTGAAATGATTGACGCTCATGCGGTGACGAATCCCGTGGAAGTCGGCAATGTCCCTGAAGTGCCTTTGATACTCTCCGCTGGCAACAAACACCATCTGAAGGCGTTCACCCCAGTACCGGTGAATCACGCCATAGGCAATGTCGGCCAGAAGCTGACACCCCTTTTGCACGGGGTCCAGGCGGGAGGGCCAGAAAAACAGGGGGGCGTGCTCGTCCTGCTCAAGCCCCAGGGCCTCCTGGAGGTAACGTTTGTTGAGCTGTTTTTTTTCCCGGTGATTCTTGGGACCATAGTTGTAGGCAATCATCGGGTCAATGGCCGGGTTGAACTCGGGATCAGGGGCGTTGAGCACCCCGTCGGCGCACCCGGCGTGCCACTTGTTGGCAAGTTCCTGGCGCAGGCAGGGTTCGACAAACCCGTGGCGCTGGTCGATGATCTCTTTTAAAAAGGTCGGGCTCACCGTGTTGACGTAGTGGGCAGCAAACACACCCGAGGTGAGAAAATCCACGGGGTTGTGATTCCGTTCGCTCTCATAGTTGCCCGGCGGATTTCTGAAGTACAGATGTTTCCAGAACGAGGCCGCATCTATGCCCCGGTCCTCGATCTCGGCCAGGGTCGCCGTGACCGTGTGAATATTATGAATGGTAAACAGGCAGGCAATGCCCATCTGCCTTGCCATGGCAGGCACAAGACCGGTCATCCAGTCGTTGCAGTGGATGATATCCGGATCGACCCGGGGAATGATGTTGTTCATCACCTCCCGCTGAAAGGCCAGGGCCACCTTGAGATTGATGTCAGAATACCCCGAGTACACATGGGTCAGGTAGTAGAAGATCCGGTCTTCGGCAAGGTGAATGCGTTCATCCTCCAGCCGGGTCTTGATTCTGTCCATCTCCTTGTTGAAAAAATCGGGCAGATAGCCGTTGATGATCGACCGGTAATCGGGAAGGGCCACGTGAACGTCACCGCCCAGGTCAAACAACGCCGAAATCAGGGCAGCAGAAACATCTGCCAGGCCACCGGCCTTGGCCGAATAGTTGGACATGTTTCCCATGTCATCGGGAAGATAGGTCACCTCAGGCGTCACAATGAGAACACGTGGCCGTTTCCGTTTCACCGTCATGGAACTCTCCTTCTATCTCACCTGGCCCAGGTCATGAGGCCGGGGGTTGCCTTGAGGATTTCATCGCCCTGGGGAATCACCCGTGCCGTATAGCCGAACCTGCCGGCATCCAAACAGTCGAGTTCACAGGTGTAGATGCAGGCATTCTCCCCTGTTCGTTCTTTTAGCCCCATGGTTTTGGTTCTGCCGCCATCCAGGCGGTCCAGGGATTTGAGTTTTCCAAAATAAATCTGAACTTCCACCTCTTCAGGGGCAAGGTCACCAAGGAAAACCGTGGTGGTAAGGGTAAAGACATCACCGACCTTAAACCCGCTGTCCGGTGCCATGGACGGTTTTTCCACCCGCACACTGGTCCACTGGGTTTTAAGCCGTTGTCTGATCCTTGCAAGTTCAATGGCGGCACCGGCGTTGTCTGCCGAGAGTCTGGCCATGTTACCGGCTGCCGGGACATAGAAGCGGTTGGTATACTCCCGGACCATGCGGTTGCTTGAAAAGTCCAGCAGGGCCATTTTCATGGATTCCTTCATCATCTGCACCCATCGCTGGGGCGGATTGCCCCGTCGCCGGTCATAGAAACAGGGAATCACTTCGTTTTCCAGAAGATTGTACAGGGCCTGGCTCTCAACGGAATCCTGGTAGGCAGTATCCTGGTAGTCGCAATTATCGCCAATGGCCCATCCTCTCTGGGCAGTGTAACCCTCACACCACCATCCGTCAAGGATACTCAGGTTCAGACTGCCGTTAACGGCCGCCTTGATGCCCGAGGTCCCGCAGGCCTCATTGGGCCGTCTCGGGGTGTTGAGCCAAACATCTGCCCCCTGGACCATGTAGCGGGCAATGTTGATATCGTAATCTTCCAGAAAAACCACCCTGTGCCTGACCTCGTCCCTTTTGGCAAAATCCATGATTCTCTGGATGATCTGCTTGCCCTCATTGTCGTTGGGATGGGCCTTGCCGGCAAATACAATCTGGATGGGGCAGGTCTTAGAATTGATCATGGCCTCAAGGCGGTCGGGGTCCTTGAGCAGCAGATCGGCACGTTTGTATGTGGCAAACCGCCTGGCAAAGCAGATGGTCAGCACCTTGTGGTCCAGAACCGACGAAACCGCATCCAGGATATCCCTTGGGGCGTTCCGTCGTGAATATTTTTCAAACATCACCTTCCGGCACAGACGGATGAGTCGGGAACGGTCAATGCCGTGGACATGCCAGAGATCCTCATCGTCGATGTTGTCGATCCTCTGGATCATTTCAGGGGTGCAGTTGATGCCGGCCCAGTCCGTTGTCAGATACCGCTCAAACAGGGATGCCTTTTGCTGGGAAATGTACGAGAGGATATGGACCCCGTTGGTGATATGGGAAATGGGCACCTCATCCACGGGCCGGTCAGGCCAGATGCCCGTCCACATCTTCCTTGCCACGGTTCCATGGAGGCGGCTCACCCCGTTGATATAGCCCGAAAGGTTCATGCCCAGAACACACATGTAAAAAAAACCGTTGCTGTTTTTCCCATGGTCCATCTGGCCCCAGCCGAGCAGGTCGACCTCGGTGATGTTGAACTTTCGTGCAAAGGGTCGAACATAGGGCAGGACCAGGGAGGGCGGGAACTCATCATGGCCGGCTGCCACCGGGGTGTGGGTGGTGAATACACTGGTTCGTTTGCATGTTTCAAAGGCAGCTTCCATGTTCACCTGGAATTTTTTCATGATCTGGACGATTCTTTCAAGTACGGCAAAGGCGCAGTGGCCCTCGTTCATGTGGATCACAGAGGGAAAGATATCCAGGCGCTCCAGAGCCCGCATCCCTCCGATGCCGAGCAGGGCCTCCTGGGCCACCCTGATTTCAAGGTTGCTGGAATAGAGCCTGGCCGTTATATCCCGGACAAACGGGCTGTTTTCCACAAGGTTGGTATCCAGCAGCAGCAGGCGCAGCCGGCCGATCTTGAGCTGCCACACCTGGGCCCGGATCGTGCCATGGGGGCTTTCAACGGTCACAGTCACCTCGTTGCCCTTGCTGTCCAGGGCCCGCTGGACCGGCAGATCAAAGATATCAATCTCCGGATAGCGCTCCTGCTGCCACCCTTCAAGGTCAAACACCTGGCTGAAATATCCCCCCCGGAACAAAAGCCCCACACCGGTGAGGGGAAGGCCGAGGGACGAGGCGGCCTTGAGATGGTCGCCGGCAAGGACCCCAAGGCCGCCGGCAAACAGCGGCAATGATTCGTGGATCCCGAACTCCATGGAAAAATAGGCAATGGTCTGGGTGGATCCGACTTCAAGGTTTTCAAATCCGGGTGCAAAGGAGAACATGGCTTCAAACCGTGCCTTGACCCGTTCCATGTGACCGATAAAACTGTCGTCCCGGGCAAAGGCCTCAAACCGACGCTGGGAGATGGACGCCAGAAAAGCAACGGGATTTCTCTGTTTCGCCTCCCATAAAACCGGGTTGATCCGCCTGAAAAGCTCGACCGCATCATAATTCCAGCACCACCAGAGATTTTTAGACAGGTAGTCCAGAAACCGCACCGGTTCAGGAATAGACGGATAGACCTTAAAAACCTGCAGATTCTCCATGTTCAACTCCCCAATATCAGTTTATGCCACACCCGGCACAGTTCGCTCGACCCCCAGGCCTGTGCATCACATCCCCTGGGTGCATGGGGTGCATCGGCATCCACAATTTCAGGAACAAAGCCTGCGGCTCCCTGCTCCATGGATTTTACACTGCTGGTCAGCCATGATATCCCGGTTTTGGCCCCCTGGCTGCCAAAAATTTCTGCCCAGGCCTCACAGAACACCGGAAAGACCCAGGTCCAGGCCGTCCCGTTGTGGTAGGCCGGCTTTCTCCGGGTGTCCTCGTCGCCCATGTAATGGCCCCAGTAGGGACGATGGGGGTCATTGAGCGGTCCATCGGGGCCATTGATGACCAGGGGGAAATCCACGGGTGCGTCGTCAAGGGTCCGGATGGCACCCGGCACCAGCAGTTCCATGCAGTGTTCCAGGGCCGGGATGCACAAACGTTCATCCCGGATCACTCCGAGGGAAATCAGGAACAGCTGATTGGGCCTCAGGGCATCATCTGCCACGGCATCCCGGGCTGCGACCCTGCCCCGGGTGTGGAGGCAGTCTGAAAAATACCCCTTATGTTCCATGAAAAAACGTTTTTCAACCGAATCCCTGGCCTGGCCGGCAAGCCGGTCCCAGTCATGGGCGCCGTCAGGATCGATTTGTGCCAGGAATTCAAGGCCGTAGATCCACAGGGCCTGGATTTCGACGGGATACCCCTCCCTGGGGGTGCCGGCGGGAAAATTGGTGTCCATCCAGGTAAAATGGGACGGGCTGAAAATCAGGGCGGTTTCAGGGTCCATGGAGATGCCGGTTGGCGTACCCCGGACATAGGCGTTCCCGATGGAGACTATGATCTCCTTAAAGGTCCGGCTGCCAGGACGTTCATCAAGAAAGTCACGGCCGGACTTGTCCATCACCTCCCTGGCTGCGGCAACAAACCACAGGGGGGCGTCCGAGGTTTCCCGGTTCCTGGCATCATTGCCGCAGATCATGTTGGGAAGGGTGCCGTTGGTCTCAAAACGGCCGAACAGCCTGAGAATATTTCTGGCATCGTCCAGTCGGTCCGCCTGGATCAGGGCCCGACTGAAAATAAGGCTGTCCCTGCCCCAGTCCAGGAACCAGGGATACCCGGCAATAACGCTCCTGTCCCTGGTCCGTGCCACGATAAAGGCGTCAAGGCTCTTCAACAGGGCCTCGGATAACGGCCATCCCCTGGCAAATTCGGCAGAAGGTCCATCCAAACCCGCAGGGTTGCCCTTGCTGCCCGGGTCCTTGCTGCCCGTCAAATGGGCCGAAACAAGGATGGTATCGTTCTCCCCAAGGGTTTCGATGAAATACCCGGGGCTGAACAGATCCGAATCCGGGTCAAGTCCCCTTTCAGCGTCAAGGGGACGGTGGACCATGTACTGCCATTCAGGCTCCCACACAAAGGTGCCGTCCGATGCGGAGAGCCTGAGGGTGCAGTGGCCGGGGTCCGGGGCAAACACGAACCCGTTGGCCACCATGGACACCGAGGTCCGCCACTGGTTTTCAGGCCCCTGCCACGCCTTGACGGTTTCGTGGAAACTGCGGTGTTCAAGATCCGGGCGGATGATGAGGGTCATCCGCTTATTATCCTCAAGCAGATGTTCAAGGCGGGAACCCGTCGGCCGGGCGATTTCCATATGAATGGCGTTGGTCTGGTCAACCATCCTGAGGGTTATTTCAATGGGACAGTGACTGCCTTCACTGGTGGGCACCCGGAAACGCCAGCGTCCCATATTGTCATAGGAAAAGGTGAATGATTCCAGGCAGTCAAGGGTGAGTTCCCTTGAATACCCCTGGTACGAGGCCCAGATTCTGAAGCGGGCAAGGGCCATCCACCGGTCTTCGGGAAAGTCCGGGTTGATGTTTGCCCCGAGCAGGGCATCGTATCGGCTCTCAATCCTGCCCCACCAGGCAAAGGCCCGCATCATGGCCCCCCGGTGGTTTACCCCCAGAAGCTTGAGGGACGGATTTTTTGCAATGGCCCTGGGGCTGTGTGTTGAAGAGACAAAGGCGGTCCCCGTTCCGGGCAGGTAAACCAGGGATGCGCTGGCCTTTTGTGTACCCTCGGCCCCAAACACCCTTATTTTCAAGGTGTGTTCCATGATTCTGCCCCGGGTATCAACGGGCAGAAACACGGCAAAGAACCGGCCGTCCCCGGCAACCAGGGCCTCGTTCTGCTCGAGGGTACGAACGGTTCCCCGGGTCCGGGTTCTGATTTCTGCCCTGAAATTAGCAGGTGCAACCACCATGAGGAAAAAACCATGGGGCACCATGACCTCTCTTCGGCAATCTTTGTCCCACTCCCACACCACCACCCGGCTTTCCCTGCCTTTGGGGTTAAAGGACCGGATAAACGCCACGGGATCGGCAACCAGTGCCGCTGCCCCATCAAAGAGATCCATGCCCGACACATCCACATACCCGGCAAGGGCTGTAACGATTTTCAGGACACAGGCCGCCTGCTTTTGACGAACCACCCGTCTGGGGATGGGGTCGTTTTTCAGCTCAGCCGCCCTGAGTCGGTCCAGGTCCCTTTTGTCCCGGGTCAGGGCCATGACCCCGCCGGGTTCGACCAGGGTACTCAAGGTGTCACCTTCGAGGGTGACATCCACGGGTTGTTCGGTTACAAGGTCGAACAGCGGACCTGCAGGTTTCTGCCTGGCCGCCCATAAAACCGCCTGACTGCGTTCACAGTCAAGGTTGGCAACAACAATGACCTCCCCGTCGGTTTGTGCAATGGTGCGGCACAGAACCAGATAATTGCCCTCTCCCTTTTGCACAAGGGCAAGCCTTACATTATCTGCAAAGGCAGGATGGGTCTTGAGGATCAGGTTTAACCGCCGGATGTGATCGGTCTGGTTGATCTTTGCACCCCAGTTCAGGCTGGGGGATTCATGGACGTTTATCTTTTCGGTGGCAAACCATTCCACTCCGTTGGCAAACCCGAATCCGCCGCAAACGGAAAAAAGGGCGCAAAGGGCGGTGCGCATTTTTGCATAGCAATGGGAGGTGGCGGCCAGGCGCGGGTTGTCGTGGGTCTCGGCAAAATGAATCATGTGTCCGAACTTTTCAGAAATCGAAATGGCCGTGGGCAGGTAAGCGGCCACGGCCCTGCGGTCATAGTTCTGGAACAGCTCGGAATAGGCCCAGCTGAAATTGGCCCGGCTGAGGATGTCGCAGGTGGCATCCAGGGGACCGCCAAGTCCCTCAAGGAAAAACAGGGTGTCAGGGTATTCCTTTTTCACCTTTGCAACAATATACTCCCAGGCAGGCACCGGAATCATGTACCCGGCATCGCACCTGAAGCCGTCAACGCCCCGGTTACACCATAGAAGAAAGATATCCGCCATGTATTGCCACAGGGCCGGTTTTGAATAATCAAGGCGAGTCAGGTCCGCCCACTCTACTCCCCAGGCGCCTGGGACCGCAATTTCACCGTCTTTGTCCCGGACAAGCCACTCAGGATGCTTTTCATGGATGGCGGCGGCCCAGCCCGTGTGGTTGATGGCAATGTCAAGGATCAGGTAACCGGCACAGGAATGAATTTTGTCCACCAGGGCCAGAAACTGTTCCATGGGGGTGGCACTTGAATCAAACTCGGCAAGGCCCGGATCCACATCGGTGAAGTTCAAGGCCGCATAGGGGCTGCCGAACCGGCCCATGCGGCCGTAGGTGGTGGGGGTGGGATGGATGGGCAGCAGGTGAATGGCCCGGCACCCCAGATCCCTGAGTATAAAATCAATTTCACCGGACAGGTCCCGGAATTTACCCGAGCTGGGAATCACGGCATACCCCCGGCTGTCAAGGCGCTGGATGCAGTCAACCTCTGCCTGTGCCAGGGGCTGATCCTGGGACCGGGTGGGACCGAACTGCCGCACAAAGGCGTTGTAGACAATGTTGGCACAGCAGGTACCGGCAGGCTCCACATTGATGATGGTATCCTCGCCCGGCGGCCATACCGGTCCCTGGCTGTCTTCGGCCCAGAAAAAGCACTTTGCCCTGAAATGACCGGTTTCCGAAAGGGGCAGGGTAATGGCGAACACGGCCGGCCCCTGGCGGATCATCTGGATGTCATGCCACGCCCCGTCGAGGCGGATCTCATTGCGATCAACCCTTGCAATAATTTCGTTCCTGGCAATCAAGGCCCGTCCAAGGTTGGTCCGGATCCAGGCCATTCCCCTGACATTGGCGGAAAGGGTAAGGGTAAAGGTCAGGAGATCGCCGCAGAACATCACCCGGGATGTGCCGGGTCTGGGATGCTGGGAAATCATTTCCGAAACGTTCATGATCTACACCCCCATTTGTCTTTTTTATATCAACGGTTAAACCGGTCCGGGAACCCTGGAAAATCCATTGATGTCTTGGAGATAACCACCAGACCGCCCTTGAAATTCTAGCCGATCACCTCGTGAATGATCGTGAGGGCATAGTCAATATCCTCTTTTTTCACCACCAGGGGCGGGGCAAACCGAATGATGTTCTCGTGGGTTTCCTTGCACAGCAGGCCCTTTTCCTTGAGAGCTTCACAATAGGTTCTGGCCTTGATCTTGCCCGGCTCAAATTCAAGCCCTATCATCAGCCCCCTGCCCCGGACCTCCTTGATGAGGGGGTTTTTAAGGGCTTTCAGGCCGTTGAGGAAATAGTCGCCCATTGTGGCTGAATTTTCAACCATGTTTTCTTCGACCAGCACCCTGAGGGCCGCCCTTGCAACGGCACAGGCCAGGGGATTTCCGCCAAAGGTGCTGCCGTGCTCGCCCGGGTTGAGGACGTCCATGATCTCGGTGTTGGACAACACTGCTGACACGGGATAAAGTCCGCCGGACAACGCCTTGCCGATCAGGGTCATGTCCGCTTCAATTCCCTCATGGGCTTCGGCCAGAAGTTTACCCGTCCGGCCCAGACCCGTCTGGATCTCATCAAGGATGAGAACCACATTGTTGTCCGTACAGATCTGCCGCACCTCTTTCAGATATCCTTCGGGCGGAATAATGACGCCTGCCTCCCCCTGGATGGGTTCAACCATAAAGGCAATGGTGTTATCGTTGATGGCGGCCTTTAAGGCACCGGCATCGCCAAAGGGAATGCGCTTGAATCCCGGGGTAAACGGACCGAACCCGTCCCTGGCCCCCCTGTCTGAACTGAAGCTGATAATGGTGATGGTCCTGCCGTGGAAATTATTGTCACACACAATGATTTCAGCCTTGTTCTCTGGAACCTGCTTGGTTTTATATCCCCATTTGCGAACGGTTTTAATCGCCGTTTCAACCGCTTCGGCCCCGCTGTTCATGGGCAGCACCTTGTGGGATTGGGTCAGTTCACACAGCTCCTTGTAAAAAAAGCCAAGCTGGTCGTTCCTGAAGGCCCTTGAGGTGAGAGACAGCTTTGCTGCCTGTTCGGTCAGGGCCTTGACGATTTCAGGATGGCAATGGCCCTGATTCACGGCAGAATATGCAGACAGGCAGTCCATGTAGCGTTTGCCGTCCACATCCCAGACCCAGATGCCCTGCCCCCTGTTTAACACCACGTCCAGGGGTTTGTAGTTGTTTGCGCCAAGCCTTTGTTCAATTTCCAGATAATCCATTTAATGCGTCCTGTTGCTAAAATTTCGATTCAATTCAACTCAAGAAAATAAGGGTACGGTGCGCCGCCCCGTCTATCCAATAATGCTATAATTTGTCAATCTCTTCCATCAGCTGCGCCATGGCAAAGGTTGCCCGCTCTTTTAAAAAAACATCGGTAATGGACCGGGTGTAGGCAGAGCCGGCCGTGTTGATCTCGATGATGGCGGCCCCCCGCTGTTTTGCCATCCGGGGAATCAAGTTGGCCGGCGCCACCTCGCCGGTGGTGCCGATGAGGAGAAAGCAGTCTGCCCGTTCACACTCCCTGAAGGCCCGTGAGTTGGCAGGTTCGGGAATTGGTTCGCCAAAAAAGACCGCATCGGGTTTCATCACCCCCTGGCACTGGTCGCACCGGGGAGGCAGAACGGCCAGATCCTTCCGGCTGACCTGGACGGCGTCATGGCAGTCAAGGCAGACAAGCCGTTTCAATGAACCGTGAAATTCATGAACCACCCTGCTGCCCGCCTCGGTGTGCAGGTTGTCGACATTCTGGGTGATGATTGCCTTGACGACCCCCCTATGTTCCAGTTCAGCCAGGGCATAGTGGGCGGTGTTGGGTTTTATCCCGGAAAAGAGATTGTAGAAAACATCCCGCATCACCTCCCAGGACCGGGTCGAGTGTCTCAGAAAATACCCGATCTCAAAGGTCTCAGGATCGTACCGGTCCCAGAGACCGTTTTCTCCCCTGAATGGCGGAATCCCGCTTTCAACGGATATGCCGGCACCGGTAAAGGCAACACACCTGCGGGCCGATTTGATCATCTTTGCTGCCCGTACATACATAATAAATTGCTCCTTTTATCAGGTCAGTTCAACCGTGTCAAAGGAAAGGGCCATGAGATCAACGATGAGCAGCCGGTTTCTCAGCAATTCCCCACGATTAAGCAGCACCTTGACGGCTTCGGATGTCTCGATCGCCGCCACAAACATGGCCGTATACGGCAGGGTGCCCATCTCTTGTTCGACCCCGTCTGCCCGTGTGGACGATCGATCCCCATACACAAGGGCCAACCCCGGATCCTGGGGAAAAATGGTGATGACCTGGCCCAGGGTGCCGGCAATGGCACCGGAAACCAGGGGAATCATGGCCCGTTTGCAGGCAGTTTCCAGCAGAAACCGGGTCTGGATGCTGTCCAGGCAGTCGATCACAAGATCACAGCCCTGAACCGTTGCATCTGCATTGTCATTGTCCAGGAAATCAGGGTAGACCGTCACCTGGACGGCTGAATTTATGGCACAGACCCGATCGTTTGCCGTATTGGCCTTTGAGTGACCGACCAGGGCCTCTGTGGCAAGGATCTGCCGGTTGAGATTGCTTGTTTCAAACACATCACCGTCCATGAGAACCAGGGCGCCCACCCCGATCCTTGCAAGCATCTCCACCACTGCTCCGCCAAGGCCCCCAAGGCCGATGACCGCCACCCTGGACCCGGACAGGAGGGTCTGTTCATCCCGGGAAAGGGTGTTGAAGTTCCGCAGGTAGCGTTCCATGGCTCAACCGCCCCCCACGGGGGGGAAGATACCCACCCGGTCCTTGTGCTGCACCTCATAGTCCATGGGCTGTTTCTTACCGTTGACAAAAATAAGCTTGGTCTCATCTTCAGGAATGTTGAGCTTGGAAAGAAGCCCTGCAATGGTTGTCCTGTCCGAAAGTTTAAATGCGTCTGATTCCTTGGGACGATATTTTACCAGGGTTGCAAACAGTTTGACTTCAATTTCAATCATTTTATATTACCACTTTCCCACCGTGCCGTTATTTGGTATTAGAAGTACTAACTATGACACAACCCCATAAATCAGTGCAACAATAAACTTAAGGTGAAACAGGATGGGTCGAACCCGGAAAAAACCGATAACCGTTGAAGAATTAGCCACCAATCTATCAACCTACGCCATTGACCGTGAAGATTTAAAAGCCCTTGTCCAGACGATCCCTGGAGAAAACGATCTGAACATGGCAACGGTGGAGTATGAACTTCAGATCCTGAGAATATTGAGCGTTGGCTGGGCAATCGCCTTCTATATGACCGAGCAGCCGGGCAAGCAACGGTTGAATCTGGTCTTCTGGGAGCAGATCCGGGAGGTGTCAACCAAGATATCCACCCTGCTTGAAACCACATCCGGCCAGACCATTGACTATTTCAGCATCCTCAAAGAACGCCTTGACACCTATGTCAGTGCCATGCAGTCAAACCCGGATCAGGCGTCGGAACCCACCGCGGTCATGGGGCCGGCCTTTGCCGCGGCCTGCAACGCCCCCCAGGACCCCATTGCCATCCTTGTGGGCACAAAGATGTTTACCCTCTGCCTTGGCGGGGTTAAATCCTACATTGACTCCCTTGAAATCGAAGTTGCCCAATGATGCAGAAAAACCGAATCACCCCGGACTTTGTTGTCAAGTACATCATCTACGTAAATGTGGCTCTCTTTGTGGCAAGCCTTGTGCTGAGCGGCAAAGGGATGGAGATTTCCCTCAACCCGTTTACTGCCTTTTCTCCGTCCATGAACGCCCTGATATTCCTGGGTGCCACAGGAACCATTCCCATTGACCAATACCACGAGTGGTGGTCTCTGATTTCGGCCAACTGGCTCCACGGAAGTCTTGTGCACATTCTCTTTAACATGACGGCCCTGGTCCAGATCGCCCCCCTGATCATCCACGCCTATGGCATCAGCCGGATGCTTGTCATTTACGCCATTGGGGGAACAGCGGGTTTTTATCTCTCCTACCTTGCAGGGGTGGGGGTCACCATCGGCGCTTCGGCCGCCATCTGCGCGCTCATTGGTGCTGCCCTCTATTTTGGAAAGTCCCGTGGCGGGGTCTTTGGCCAGGCCGTTTACAAGCAGACCTCCGGATGGATCGTCAGTCTTGCCGTCATTGGACTGTTGATCCCGAGCATCAACAACTGGGGCCATGGCGGCGGTGTCGCTGCCGGCATTTTCCTGGGTTGGCTGCTGGGATACAACGAGCGCAGGCCGGAAAACGCAGCCCACCGGGTGATGGCCGTTTTCTGTGTCATCCTGACCCTCGGGACCCTTGGCTGGTCCCTTGCATCTGCCGTGTTCTTGAGCCTCTGACTGGACCGTGCCACACCTGGAGGTTGAATTTACCGACAACGCCCAGGAAGTGCGGACAAGGGGCAGAAACAGCATCATTCGTTTGCTATGCTTGACAGGTATTGACCTGGATGATAATTTTTCCGGATTATTTTTTTAAACGGGTTCAACCGATGGAATCGCAATTTAATTGGAGGGTATATGGATCTGGATGAACTGATGGAGATTGACCAGGCCGGTAAAATTGTCATTGAAATCGGAGCCAAGCTGTTTGTTCATATTGAGGGTGTCGATTTTACCGTCAACAGCATATTCGTTGGAATGAAAGCCAATGAATATGTTATCATAACGCCTCCGGCAAAGTATTCCAACATCAAGTCAAAATTATACCCGGGCAACTCGATCATTGTGAAATATCTTTATGACGGTACCGTCTATGCCTTCCAAAGTTCAATCATCGAAATAATAACCGAACCCATCAACGTTGTGGCCATCCGCTACCCCAAGCTGGTTCAGAATCAGGAACTCAGGAATACGAAACGCTTTCACTGCGTGACTCCGGCAAGGGCGACTGCCAGAACCTGGGACATCCCGGTGGTGATCTTTGACATCAACAAAAAGGGATGCCGGTTCAAATATCAGGAAACCAATAACAAGAACGTCCGGTTTAAGATAAACGACCGGTTCATGCTCCATGTAAAGTTCCCCGGGGTCAGTGATGAACAGACGGTCAGTGCAAAGGTTAAAAACATCCACCGGAAAGGCAAGCAGCTGCTCATCGGTGTTGAGTATGAGGATGTGGAATCAAGGTACCTGGAAAAGCTCGGCCGCTTTCTCTTTTCCGTTGATGGATTTTAACAATAGCGGGCTCACCCCCAGGTGTTTTGGAGGTCAGCCCCCCCCCAGAATCAGCCCCAGAACCCACCACCACTGGAACCCTACCCCGGTATGGATAACCGCTTTGGCTTTTACAGAAATTTTACATACCCGGCACCTCGTTAAATGGGGTGCATAACAAGCTGTTTTTTTATCATTTATGCCTTCAAGGCGTTTATTCCCTTTTTGCGGGCAACGGGTTCAAAACTGGGTTTCCCTTGTATTTAATCCCTTTCTCAATTATATGACCCAGTTATGAAAAACTTTGCCGATAACATCGCCGTCACGGGAATCTCCGGTATCTTTCCCGGTGCCCATACCATAGACCGATTTGCCGATAACATCATGGACTGCCACGAGGCGATCGTGGATGTGCCTGACCATCGGTGGGTCATCCCGCCCGATCAGGTTGTTTCAACCGTGTACCAGCCCGATGCTGCCTGCTCAAAAAGGGCCGGACTTGTACAGGGGTTCTCCCTTGACCCGGACGGCTTTCGGATTGACCGGGACCTTGCAGCAGCCCTTGATCCCGTGCACCAGATGGTCCTCCATGCAGGAAGACAGGCCCTTGAATCCTGCTCCCACACCCAGGAGATCAGAAAAAAAACCGGGGTCATCCTTGCGGCCATCAGCCTTCCGACCCAGGCCGCGTCTGATATTTCCCGAAGAATCATCATGGGGGATACCCGGACGATCTCCCACACCGACATTCTTTGTGCAGGGGTGGTCTCTGTGCCGGCATCCATATTGGCCCGGGCCCTGGGACTCTTTGGAGGAAGCTTTACCCTGGATGCGGCCTGTGCCTCTTCCCTTTACGCCATCAAGCTTGCCTGCCGGGAGCTCACCCTTGGCAGGGCCGACATGATGGTGGCAGGCGGCGTGTCCCGGCCCGATTCCCTATACACCCAGGTGGGATTCACCCAGCTCAAGGCGTTGTCACCCACCGGGCGGTGCGCTCCGTTTGATAAAAGTGCAGACGGACTTGTGGTAGGTGAAGGTGCCGGCATTGTGGTTCTCAAACGCCTCAGGGACGCCGTTGCAGCAGGCGACAGGATATGGGGGGTGATCCAGGGAGCCGGTTGGTCCAACGACATCGGCGGCAACCTTGTGGCACCTTCTTCCGACGGCCAGATCCGGGCC
This sequence comes from uncultured Desulfobacterium sp., assembly GCA_963675615.2. Lineage (GTDB taxonomy): Bacteria > Desulfobacterota > Desulfobacteria > Desulfobacterales > Desulfobacteraceae > Desulforapulum. Next base: position 253,516 of record CAXXTD010000002.1, on the reverse strand, counting down.
ATGGCGGCGGCCTTTAAAAATGCCGGGTGGCTGCCCGGGGATATCCAGCACCTGGAGTGCCACGGCTCTGCCACTCCCGTGGGCGACAATATCGAACTGAACTCCATGAAGACCCTGTGGAATGACGCTGGCTGCGCCCATGCCCGGTGTGCCATTGGATCCATAAAATCCATGACCGGCCACCTTTTAACGGCAGCCGGTGCTGCAGGGTTGATCAAAACCCTGGTTGCCATGGACAGAAGACAGCTCCCCCCTTCCCTCCACTTTACAGAACCCACTGCCGAAAGTCCCCTGTACGACACGGGCTTTAAGGTGCAGACACGACCTGAGCCCTGGGAGGCAAAGGTCATGCGGGCCGGGATTTCAGGGTTCGGGTTTGGCGGAATCAACGCCCATGTGCTTGTCCAAGGGTATCAGCCCAAAGCACCCACACAGTTTTTCCAGCCCGGTGAAGTCAAACCCCATCGACCGGGGGCCATTGCCATTGTGGGCATGGCTGCCATGGTTGCAACGGCCGACACCCTTGACAAATTCAAAGACCAGGTGCTTGGGGGCAGGACCCTGCCTCCTGAAACAGCCGGGAAAAGATGGCGAATCATGCCGTCGGACACAAACAATATCCCGGAGATCAAGGGATTCTGGATCAACCAGGTCACAACCTTTCCAGGGGAATTTCATCTGCCGCCCAACCAGATCCCCGACCTTCTGCCCCAGCATTTGATCATGCTCAAGGCGGCAAAGGATGCCATGTCAGATGCCGGTCTTTCCCTGCGGCCGGCAAAGAATGAACGGCCACGGACCCGGTTTGGAGCGGCCATCGGCATTGAATTTGACTTTGGGGCAGCTGATTTTAACCTTCGCTGGTCCGTCAATAAACGGGACGATGGAATACGAGACCTTCTCTGCCCGCCCCTGACGGCCAACCGGACCCTGGGCGCCCTGGGGGGGATCGTTGCCAGCCGCATCGCAAGGGAATTCAAACTCGGCGGCCCCTGTTTTACCGTGTCGGCCCAGGCCGCATCGGGCATCAAGGCCGTGGAAATCGGGGTCAACGCCCTCCAGTCTGGCGAATCCGACCTTTTTCTGTGCGGGGCCGTGGACATGGCAGGCGACCTTCGCCAGACCCTCTTAACCCATGGACTGCCCCCCTTTGCCGACCCGGATGAAACCCAGCCCTTTGACAGAACGGCCCAGGGCAACCTGCCGTCTGAAGGGGCCTGCGCCCTGGTCTTAAAGCCCCTTGACCAGGCCCTGAAGGACAATGACCGGATCTACTCGATCATCCGGGCAACGGCCAGTGCCGGCCCGGCAGATTCAGACCAGGAATCGGCTGCTGCATTCAATCAATTCCCTGGAGAATCGCCGGTTCGGGAAGCGGCTGAAAATTCTTGCAACACAACGGCTGACGCCTGCAGAATTTCCCTTGAACGCTGCCTTGCCCATGGAAATATCCCGGCATCGTCCGTTGGATTCTGCGAGGCCCATGCAGGTGCCGACCCCATGGCGCTGGCCGTACTTGAGCACCTTGGTTTTAGCTGCGCCGTTGGGGATGTAAAGACGACCTGCGGAGACACCGGGGCCGCATCAGGGTTGCTCTCGACCATCAAGGCAAGCCTTGCCCTGTTTCACCATATCATTCCGCCGGCACCCGGTTTTGACGCATCTGTGCAGCCCATGGCCCAGAACAGCACCATCCGCATCCCAGCGCATCCGGTCTACTGGGCAAAAACCAGCAAACACGACCCCAGACGCGCCCTTGTGGCGGCCATGACCCGGGACCGGGAAATGGCACACCTGATCCTGGAAGGGGTGGATTGCCCGTCAAGCGCCCCCTGCCGGACCCGAATCAACCCGCAAAGACTCAACCCCTTGGGGGATCCGAAATCCACCCTTTTTATCCTCAGGGCAGATTCAACGGCCGGTCTTACAACCCGGCTCCTTGAACTGGATGCCCTTGTGTCCCGGATGATGCAGGAAGTTCCCTGCCCCTCCTGCCACACCATGGGAGCGGCCTGGTTCAGGCAGGCCCGGCCGTCAACAGGCGCTGTGCTTTCCATCCTTATAGAAAACACGGACACCCTCAGGCCTTTGATTCAAAGGGCCATCCAGGCCGTTCAGAACGATCAGGCCTGCCAGATCACCGAAACTGAAGGGATTGCCTACACCCTCAACCCCATGGGCCAAAAGGGCAGGATGGCCTTTTTATACCCGGGGTCGGGCAACCACTTTCCCGCCATGGGCAGGCAGATCGGTGCTCTGTTTCCTGAAATCCTGGACCAGATGGAACCGAGGAAAACCACCCATGCCTGCCAGCTGATCTACAGCCAGGTCCTGTTTGGCGATCTCATGACCCGGGTGGCCCGAACCTTTGGCCTGATTCCCCGGGCAGGCATCGGCCACAGCCTTGGGGAAACCGCCTCACTCTTCTCCCTTGGGGTGTGGAATGACCCTGACGAAATGCTGACCCGCATGGAACAGTCAGACCTTTTCACTGAAAAGCTTGCCGGCGAGTTCCTTGCCGTCAAGCAGGTCTGGGGCCTTGACGACAACGAAACACCGGACTGGGCCGTTGCCGCCGTGAACCGGAGCGCCCATGCGGTTGAAGCCGAGCTCGGCCACCATGACAGGGTGTATCTGCTCATCCGGAACACCCCGGACGAAACGGTCATCGGCGGCAGCAGGGATTCGGTTAACGCCATGATCAAGGCTCTGGGCTGCGGCGCCATGTTCCTTGAAGGGGTGATCGCCGTCCACTGTCCCATTGCCGAATCCTGTGCCGATGCCTACCGGGAGCTGCACAAATTTGCCTGCACCCCTGTTCCTGGCATTGACTTTTACAGCTGCACCCGGGCCGCACGATACCTGCCCACCACGGAATCGGCGGCCCAGTCCATTGTTGACCAGGCCGTCAGGGGGTTTGACTATGTCCAGCTCATCAACCAGGCATGGGCGGACGGGATCAGGACCTTTGTGGAAATGGGACCGGGCAGCTCATGCACCCGGGCCGTGGGTCAGATCTTAACAGAGCGGGAACACCTTGCCCTGTCGCTGTCTTCAACGGAGGATAACGACCTGAGCGTACTGCTCAAAGGCCTTGCCACCCTTGCAGCCCACAATGTTGACGTTGATTTGGCACGGCTGTTTAACCGGGTCGAAGCGACCGCCCCAAGTTTCCGGGTCCAGTCCTTGTCCATTTCAACGTCAAGATCAATGGTTGATTCAGCTGCCATGGCGGCCCTCTGGGCTGCCCCCCAGGCGCAGCCCCGGATCGAGGCTTCCCCCTTTGATGAAACGTCCACCCAGCCATCAAACCGGGGCGGGTCCCATCATTCGTTGCAACCCGGGCAGATACCCTGCCCCGACTGTGCCGGTCATGGGGAGACTCGACCCTCCAAAATAGAGCCCCCTGCCCTGCTCGATTCAGCCCGGTTGACTGCCCGGGCCCATGAATCTTTTTTAGCCCTGACCCAGACAAACATGCAGGCCTATGGGGTCCAGTTTGCAGCCCTTGCAAGGGCCGCGGCAGCCACCCCGGATGGGGATGTCACCTTTGCCGAAAAATCGCCATACCCCATTGACACCGGTTCTGCTTCGCCAATGCCACCTGAATTGCATGAACCACCTGTGCCGTCTGTTACGTCTGTGCCGCCAGAACCGCTTTTTAACCGTGACTGCTGCCTTGAATTTGCAAGGGGACGGGCAGGAAAGGTTCTGGGCAACGCCTTTGACGTCATTGACTCTTACCCCGTGCGGGTGAGACTTCCAGACGACCCCCTCATGCTGGTGGACAGGATCATGGCCATTGACGGTGAAATGCTGTCAATGGGTCCCGGTCGCATCGTCACCCAACACGATGTGGTTGACGGCGCCTGGTATCTTGACGGCGGAAAAACCCCGGTGAGCATCACCATTGAGGCGGGCCAGGCAGATCTTTTCCTCTGCTCGTGGCTCGGCATTGACCACCAGGTCCAGGGCCGCCGGCGCTACCGGCTTTTAGATGCAAAGGTGACCTTTCACCGGGACCTGCCCTGCCCGGGTGAAACCATTGAGTACCACATTGAAATCGACCGGTTCCTCAAACAGGGAGAGATCCACCTGTTCTTCTTTCACTACAGGGGATATGTCAACAACGAACTTTTGATTTCCATGCGGGAGGGCTGTGCCGGTTTTTTCACCCCAGAGGAGGTTGAAAACTCCGGGGGAATCATTCTCACCCCCCAAGACAGGGAATTCTGCCGCCCCCAGAGCCCCTGGATTGTCCCGGTTGAAATGGTCGACGAGGCCTATGACGATGCCCGGGTCAACGCCCTCAGGCAGGGAAACCTGGAACAATGCTTCGGTCCCCGGTTCAAAGGGGTCGTCCTTGGCAAGAACATGCGCCTTCCAGGAGAGAGAATGCACCTTCTGGACCGGGTCACAGGGATTGAACCCAGGGGCGGCAGGTTCGGCCTTGGCCGGATAACGGCCGAGGCAGACATCCGGCCTGATGACTGGTTTCTGACCTGCCATTTCATCGACGACAGGGTCATGCCCGGCACCCTGATGTACGAGTGCTGCGCCCACACCCTGCGGATTTTTACTCAACGGATGGGATGGATTTCAACAAACGACGACATCCATTACGATGTTGTGCCGGGCATTGAAAGCGACCTCAAATGCCGGGGACCTGTGACGATTCATACCAGAAAGGCCCGCTACGAAATTGAGATCAAAGAGATGGGGTATGATCCTGAACCCTATGTGATTGCCGATGCCCACATGTTTTCCGACAACCACAGGATCGTTCTCTACAGAAATATGGGATTGAAAATTGCGGGGCTCTCCCGCCAGGAGATTGAACGAACATGGAGTTAAACCATCTATGAAATATAAAAAGGTATTTATTGATACCATTGGTTACGAGCTTGCCCCCCATGTGGTCACCACCGATGAGATCGAGGCAAGACTTGCCCCGTTTTACGACTCGGTCGGCTTTGGCAGGGGCCAGCTCCTGGCCCTGACCGGCATCCGGGAACGGCGGTTCTGGGAGGTTGACCACACCCTGGCCCAGGGGTCTGCCAAGGCCGGACATAAGGCCATCGAAGCCGCTGGAATCGATCCCTTGAGCATTGAAAGCCTTGTGTTCTGCGGGGTGGGCCGTGATGGGTTTGAACCGGCAACGGCCTGTGCCGTTGCCGACGAACTCAAGATCAGTCCCTCGGCCCATGTGTATGACGTTTCCAACGCCTGCCTCGGGGTGGTCACCGGCATGGTCCAGGTGGCCAACGAGATCGAGCTCGGCCACATCCGGGCAGGTCTGGTGGTGTCGTGCGAGACGGCCCGGCAGATTGTCGATGCCACCATTGATGAGATCAACGAACAAAAGAGCGTGGAATTTTACAAACAGACCATTGCCACCATGACCGGCGGCTCAGGTGCCTGTGCAGTCCTGCTAACCGACGGCACCCTTGGCAGCGATGCTGTTCAGCGCCACGCCCTCATGGGCGGCGTGGTTCAGCAGGCCAACGCGTTCCACAACATGTGCCGCTGGACCTTCGAGGACCCCGGCATGCCCACCCATTCACGGGTGCGCATGCGCACCAATGCCCACGGGGTGCTGGAAAACGGTCTCGCCCTGGCCAAGGGCACCTTTGACCGGTTTAAGAGGGAGCTTGACCTCGACGACAACCAGCCGGACAAGTTCATCTGCCACCAGGTGGGTTCAACCCACCAACAGATGTTTCACAGGGCCATCAATATTGACAAATCAAAGGATTACGCCACCTTTCCCTATCTTGGCAACATGGGGACGGTATCATTGCCCATGACGGCGGCCATTGCCGATGAAAGGGGATTTCTCCTGCCCGGCGATGTTGTGGGCTTCCTCGGCATCGGATCCGGCCTCAACTGCCTGATGATGGGGGTGAAATGGTAACCCCCGCGACAGCCATGGACGACAACGGCATTCAAAACCCTGGCATCAAAGGCCAGGGGGTTAAAAGCCAGGGTATCAGGAGAACCATTAACGGCGTCACGGTTGACACCAGTGGCTTCAAGGAAATTTACCCCTTTACCTCCCATTTCATCCCCCTGGACAACCATAAACTTCACTACCTTGACCTGGGACGGGGACGCCCCGTTGTCATGGTCCACGGCAATCCCACCTGGTCATTTTACTTTCGCAGGCTTGCCCGGGATCTTTCAATGCATCACCGGGTCATTGTGCCCGACCACATGGGGTGCGGCCTGTCTGACAAGCCGTCAATCAGGGATTATGACTACACCCTTGAATCCAGGGTCCGGGACCTGGACCGTCTGATCCAAAGCCTTGACCTGAAGGAAAAGATCACCCTGGTTGTCCACGACTGGGGCGGAATGATCGGCTGCGCCTGGGCCCTTGAAAATCTGGACCGGATAGACCGGATCATCATCACCAACACCGCAGGATTTCATCTTCCTGCGGCAAAACGATTTCCCCTGCGGCTCTGGCTGATCCGATACCTCACCTGGTTTGCCATTCCAGCCGTTCTGGGCCTGAATCTTTTTTCAAGGTCTGCCCTTTACATGGCACCGCGGCGACCGCTTTCAAAGACGGTCAGACACGGCCTCACGGCACCCTACAACTCGTGGAAAAACCGCATCGCCACCCTCAGGTTTGTCCAGGACATCCCCCTTTCACCCGGGGACCGAAGCTACGATCTGGTTAACCGGGTGGACACCCACCTTGAGGATCTTAAAACCATTCCCATGATGATCCTCTGGGGCCGCCACGATTTTGTGTTTGACCTGACTTTCCTGGACGAGTGGACAAGGCGGTTTCCCCATGCCCAGACCCATGTTTTTGAGGATGCCGGCCATTATCTGTTTGAGGACAAACCCGCTGAAACATCAAAACTTATCAAAAAATTCATGGAGGAGCATTAAACCCATTATGCCAAAGGCGTGCGATTTAAAAAGAGGCAGTGTCGTTGAGATCGACAATCAGGTGTACACGGTCAAACAGGTGGATGTGAAATCCCCGTCTGCACGGGGGGCTGCAACCCTTTACAAGGTCCGGTTCAACAATGTTAAAACCCGGCAGAAACATGAACAGACCTTTAAGGGTAACGACATGGTCACGGGCGTTGACCTTGCCCGGCGCTCGGTGCAGTACCTCTACCCGGACGGACCCATCCATGTGTTCATGGACAACGATACCTATGTTCAATACATGATCTCGGAAGATGCCATTGAAGAGGAACTGGTGTGGCTCACCGACGGCATGGAGGGGCTTGTGGCCCTGATCATTGAAGAAGAGATGGTCTCCCTTGAGGTGCCCAATGCCCTTGTATTTGAAATCAGCGAAACCGCTCCGGGCATCCGGGGTGCCAGCGCATCGGCACGGACCAAGCCGGCGGTGCTGGGCAACGGGGTGGAAATTCAGGTGCCCGAGTACCTTGAACCCGGCGAACGGATAAAGGTCAACACGGAAACCCGAAAATTCATGTCAAAGGCGTAACATTTCGGATTTCAAAAAAACAGCAGCACCGTTTTTTCCAAAAAAGAGAGCCCCTGAACAACCTGTCCAGGGGCTCTCTTTTTTCTATTATCTTAAACGGCCGAAATGGCTTTTCAAGAATACGGTAAAACGGTCGACTATATCGCTATATTACAGTTACATTTGTTGCAGAGGGGCCTTTCGGACCTTCTTCAATATCAAATGAGACACGGTCTCCTTCGTTCAGGGATTTAAATCCTGTTGCATTGATGCCGCTGTGATGCACAAATACATCTTTTCCGTTCTCTTGTTCGATAAATCCAAAACCTTTTGAGTCGTTAAACCATTTTACGATACCATTAGCCATTTGGCACTCTCCTGTTGTAAAAAACCTGTTTTCAAATTAAGGGCAAAGTTGCTTCTTTTCTCGGGGATATTCACCTTGATAGGAAAAATCCATGTACGCCACATATGGCATACATCATGGATAAGAATTATACGCATACGAATAAAAAATCAAGCAATAAATGAAGTAAAAACGTTTTTTTTATTTAAAATGCAATTTTGACGAAATTCGTGTAAAAAACTGGGCATGATACCCATGCAGTCACCCCATACCGGCGTTATTCAAGAGAGTCTCCAGGGCATTGTGGAGCGGGTCACCTTTCACAATGCCGACAGCGGATGGACGATCCTCAGGGTCGCGCCCTTTGATACCCCCCAGGGCCATGAGACGGTCATTGTTCACCAGACCAAGGTGTTTGCAGGCGCCACCATGTCCTTTACAGGCACCTGGACGGTCCATCCCAGGTTCGGACGCCAGTTCCAGGCAGCAACGGCCCAGGAACTCAAGCCGGCAACAGCCGCAGCCCTTGAAAAATATCTGGGGTCGGGATTGATCAAGGGGGTCGGTCCCAAGACGGCCAAGCGAATCGTCCGCCATTTCAGAGACCAGACCCTGGATGTATTTGAGCAGTCCATTGAACGGTTGACCGAAGTGCCGGGCATCGCCCGTAAAAGGCTGGAAAGCATTGAAACCGCCTGGGTCGAACACCGGGCCATCCGCAACGTCATGATGTTTCTCCAGTCCCACGGCATCAGCACCCTTTTTGCCGTGCGGATCTACAAACTGTATGGCGACACGGCCATTGACACGGTCACCCGGGACCCCTACCGCCTGGCAAATGACTTTTACGGCATTGGTTTTTTTTCAGCCGACCGGGTGGCCCTGAGCATCGGGCTGCGCCTGGACAGCCCCCAGCGGATCATGGCCGGAATCAAGCATGTGCTGGCTGCGGGCAGGAATTTCGGACACTGTTTTCTGACCCTGTCCCAGATCAACCAGCAGACCTCTGAACTGCTGCAGCTTGATCTTGCCCACCGCCTGCCACAGCTTCTCCAGAAAATGGAGCAGGACCGGCTGGTCATGGTGCGCCACCTGGTGGTTGACACTCCAGTGCCGGAACCCTGCTACTATTCAAGATCCCTCTACTTTGACGAGCGTTATGTTGCAAAACGGATTGGGTCATCCAACGGTCCGTGCCCGGTTGACAGACAAAGGGTTGCTGCCTGGATCAACCGCTACTGCATGGCCCACGGAATGGAACTGAGCCTTGAGCAGGCCGCATCGGTGGAAAGAATCGTGGAGGAACCCTTTTCCGTTCTTACCGGAGGTCCCGGTTGCGGCAAGACCACCACCACAAGGGTCCTGGTGGAGCTGGTCCAGGCCATGGGTCACAGGGTGCTTCTGGCTGCACCCACGGGCCGGGCAGCCCAGCGCATGGAAGAACTCATCGGCCAGGCGTCAAAAACCATCCACCGGCTGCTGGGATGGCAGAACGGCCGTTTCAGGAAAAACGAACAAGACACCCTTGATTGCGACTTTCTCATCGTGGACGAGTGCTCCATGCTTGACATCACCCTCACAGCCTCGCTGTTAAAGGCTGCGGCCCCATCCTGCCAGGTGGTCTTTATCGGGGATTGTGACCAGCTGCCCGCCGTGGGGGCGGGAAATGTACTCAAGGACATCATTGCCTCAGGCCGCGTGGCCTGTTTTCGCCTGACAAAAATCTTCAGGCAGGCCAGGGAATCACTGATCATCAAGTATGCCCACAAGATCAACCAGGGGGAAATCCCCTGGATAGAATCGCCGTTTAAACGGCCCGCGGCGTGGCAGGAAGGGGTCGACTGTCTGTTCGTGGATGCCGACGAGGCCACCGGCGAGCAGATCACCTTTATCAACCGGGTCAAACGGCTGGTTGACGACCCCCGGGAGGATCAAACCGGCAGGACGTCCAACCCCTTTGAATTCGGCGTCAACGCCCCCGGACTGCATGGGCCACCCATCACCATCCCGAAAAAATTCCAGCATGTGAACCTGGAACAGGTGTGCAAGGCACAAACAGGGATTGAAGAACTCAAGGCTGTGCTTAAAGCGGTTCACCCCTGGTCCTCCCTGCATTACGGGTATACGGCCCTTGACACGGTGCAAATGCTCTTTCAGCACTGGATCCCCAAGTACCATGGCAGCCGCTGCGAAATCCAGGTCCTCACACCCATGACAAAAGGAACCCTTGGCACAATCCACCTCAACCAGGTCATCCAGGCGGCGGTCAACCCCTTTGCGGCTGGAACAGCCCAGTTGAAATCCGGTGAGAAAATTTTCAGGGTCAACGACCGGGTGATCCATCGTAAGAACAACTATGACCTCGGGGTGTTCAACGGCGACATCGGCAGAATCGTATTCATTGACAATGCTGAGCTCACCTGCGTTGTCTCGTTTTTTCCCGACGGCCGGGAGGTCTTATATCAGAAAGAGGACATTCTTGAGCTTGACCTGGCCTATGCTATCACCATCCACAAGTCCCAGGGCAGCGAGTTTGAAATTGTCATCATCCCGGTCATGACCCAGCACTACAAGATGCTGTTCCGCAACCTCATCTACACGGGATTGACAAGGGCCAGAACCCTGGCGATCTTTGTGGGAACACGAAAGGCCCTCTCCATGGCCGTGGCAAACCAGGACACCAGCCAGCGGCAGACGGCCCTGGCGCAGCTCCTGGCGCAAGCCTAGCTGAACCCGCCATTCATCCCTTGTATCTGGTGGAAAGTTCGTGGTAGCGCCTGAGCTTTTCATGGACTTTTCCAAACACGGTTTCAGAAGGATAGCCCCCGCTTGGGTCGGGCTCACCGGCCCTGACACCGGTCAGGACCTCAATGCCCTGTTCAATGCGGCTGACCCGGTAGAGATGGAACGCCCCGTTTTCAATGGCCTGGACCACGTCTTTTCTCAACACGAGATTTTTCATGTTTGAGACCGGGATCATCACCCCCTGGGTCTGGGTGAGTCCTTTTTTGACGCAGATGTCGTAAAACCCCTCGATCTTCTCGTTCACACCCCCGATCGCCTGGATTTCTCCCTTCTGGTTGACCGAACCGGTGACGGCGATGTCCTGGCGGATGGGCACCCCGGAAAGGCTTGAAAGCACAGCATAGAGCTCGGTTGAAGAGGCACTGTCGCCGTCAATGCCGTAATAGCTCTGCTCAAAGGTGATGCTGATGCTCACACTCAACGGATAATTGCGGGCAAACATTCTGCCCAGGTAGCCCGATACGATCATCACCCCCTTGTCATGGGTTTCACCCGAAAGGTCAGATTCACGTTCAATGCTGATGATCCCGGGCGTCCCCATGTAGGATTCCGCCGTGATCCGTGCGGGCCGTCCAAATGCGATTTCACCCATGTCATACACGGCAAGGGCATTGACCTGACCGATGACACTGCCGCTGACATCCATGAGTACCGACTGGTCCTCAAACTGCTCGAGCATCTTTTCCTCGTAAAGGTTATGGCGGAACCGGAACTGGTTCAGGGCCTTGGCCACATGTTCGCCGTCGACCACCGGGGCACCCGATTTTCTTGCCCAGTAGTCGGCCTCCTTCAAAACGCCGAGGATCTGACCGAACCTGAGCGAAAGTTTATGCTGATCCGCCACCATGCGGCTGCCGTACTCAATGACAGCGGCAACTGCCTGGGCTGTAAAACCCAGCAGTCCCTCGTCCGTGCAGACCCGGGCAATAAACCGTGCATAGTTGTACAGGTTCTCATCTGTTTTTTCCGCCTCATAGTCAAAATCAGCCCGGACCTTGAAGATCTTGTTGAACCGGGAATCCTCGCTCTGCAGTAGACGGAAGGGTTCGTACCCGCCCACCAGGATCACCTTGACGCTCAAGGGGATGGGGGCGGGCTTTAACGAAGGCATGCCATAGTCTGCCTGGCCGGGCATGTCCTCAATTCTGAGCAAGGACTCCTGGAGCGTGCTTTTCAGGGATTCCCAGACCGCAGGATTGACCAGCAGGGGTTCAATGTTGATGATCAGATGTCCACCATTGGCCTTGAGCAGAGATCCGGCCAGCACCATGGTAAAATCGGTCTCAAACGTTCCCATGACCGGTTTTTTTTCAATTTTTCCAAACAGGTTGTGAAAGCTGGGATTGGGCTCAAACACCACGGGCGCCCCCCGTTCCTGCCTGCGGTCCACAAGGACATTGACCTGGTATTTTTTTACCAGACCCCGGGTCATTTCGAGGAATTTTTCCGGCTCAGCCCGATCCTGACCCTGCCGCCCCAGAAACAGGGAGATATTTTCAATGATATCTGCCGTGACTTTTTTCAGGTAGGTTTGAATGTCCCTGCAATCCTTGAAATAGTAGCGGACCGGGTCGATCTGCTCTGAGATCAGCTCCTGGGTTCTTGCGGCAGCCAGGGCCTTAAGATCCGCCGTCATCTGTTCGCCAAGGATGCTGATCTCCATCAGGCAGGCCTGAAGTTTTTCTTCAACACCGGCCATGGCATTGTCAATGGTTTTGCGCAGCTGTTCATCCAGGCCCTGGTAGGCGTCGTGGGACATGGGCTGGCCGTCATGGAGGGGCACGACCTGGTAATCCGGATCCGCCCTGACGATGGTGACACCTTTTTCCCTGGCAAACAGCTCGACCGCATCAAACAGCTCTTTCTGCCGGTCCAGGGTCTTTTTTTCAATGGCATTCTGCTGTTCGATGAACGGCGGGGTTTCAAACAGATCCGGAATTTTGGTCTTGATCACCTCGATGAACTGGGCCATGCTCCGGCTGAAATAAACGGCTGATCCTGCCGGCATTTCAATGACAACCGGGCAATAGGCATCGTCAAAATTATTGACCAGGCAAAGGTCCTGGGGGGTTTCATGATCCAGGGCATGTTCCTGGACAAGCTTTCGGACAATGGTGGATTTCCCCGTTCCTTCCAGGCCAGTGACAAAAATATTGTACTCTGAACCCTTCATGTTCAATCCAAAATCAATGGCTTCAACCGCTCTTTTCTGGCCGATTATCGTATCCAGGGGTTTGAGCTCGGAGGTGTCCTGGAAATCAAACACCCCCGGCAGGAACGCCTTGACAATTTCCCGGGTCTGGACCTTGAATTTTTGATGCATAGGGAGTTCCTTTCGGGTTGAACGATCATATGGGTGCCACTGTGCCCTGGGCACGGGCCTTGTCCTTCAGAAATTCGAACACGCCGGGACCCTGAATCCACTGGGACGGCTGGTCATTCCTTTCCATGAACAACGCCTCAACCGCAGCGGGATCGAGCTGATCAACCGGTTCGCTCCAGAGGAACAGGCGGTGGGAATCGGGATTGTAGATGACCATGGGACCGAAAAAGGGCTTGTCCGGCATCCTGGGCCCGGGTTTTGCCCAGACGCGGTGCTGCCGGATCTCAAAGGTACGGGGCGCCGGAACATACCCCAGGATTTCAGCAAACAGCACAATCGACTCAACGATACCGTCCCGGTCCCGGTCTGCAAGGGCCTTTACGGCTTTGCTGCACATGACATCCAGGTCCCCATCTGTAAAATTCAGGTCCAGATCCTTGAGAAGATCCCTGTGGAGAAAATCAAGACTCTCCCGGCGCCGGTACTTGACCACATCCTTGTCGTTCAAAATTTTCAAGGCATTACGTACGCTGATCATCTCCTTGAGGGTGGGGTTCCTCCGGAGCAGGACATCCCCCAGGGTGGTTTCAAACAGGGGAAGCTCATTGTCCAGCACAAGGATCTGCTGGATGGTGCCCTTGTGCGGCCGGATGTACAGATCCATGTCCCGCTCCCTGTGAAGGACAAAGCAGGTCATCCCAAGGAGTGTTTTCATGGACTTTTTATCGACCTTGGTACCGCTTTCAGCCGTGCCAATGGTTGCATTTACGGTTCGTACCAGATCGTTGACCGTAATCCGTTTTAACAGATTTTCCCGAAACCCCATGGTGCATCCTCCTCCAAATTTATCGATCCTTTTTACACCCTCCCGGGAAGAACATGGGAGATCTTTGAAACCCTGTCGTACATGACAAGACTGCCTGCAACGGCAACGTTCAGGCTGAACGCTCCGGGCAGTTTGACCCGGCAGTGACATTTCTCCATCACCCCGGGCGACAGTCCCAGCTGCTCGTTGCCCAGGAGATAAACAGCCCGTAAAGGGTGGTCAAAACGGTCCAGTTCAACCGCGGACTCCCCCATTTCAACCCCCACAAGCCGGGTATCATGGGCGATATGGCTGTAAAAGTCTTCAAAGGTATCATGGTGAAACAGGGGGATTTTTGTCCAGGTCCGGGTGACATCCCCGGGCTGATGGCGGTAGCGGTTTCCAATGGTAAAGATAAAAGAGGCCCCGAGGATATAGGCCGATCGCCACAGGGTGCCAATGTTGAGTGCCTTGACCGAGTGGATCAAACCGATTCCATAGAAACCGTCCTGCTGGTATTTCTGCTTTACCCTCGACATTTTATCATCATATGCCTGTGGAGTCACACAGTCAACCCCGTAATATTAAGCCTTTGCGAATCCATCGGTTTGTGATAATTTTATCGGATATGCGCATAAAATGCGCCGGTTTTTTCAGTATCAAAGACACCCAAACCAGGGGAGGTAGCAATGGAGCCGTCCATTATCATTTTCGGCAAAAGCAGATGACCCTTTACCCAGGCTGCCCGTGGGGCATTTGAAGAAAAAAAATTATCGGTTCAATATATTGACGTGATCATGGAACCGGACCAGCTGCCGGTCATGCTCAAATATTCCAACGGTGACCGCAAGGTCCCTGTTATTGTGGAAGAGGGCAAGGTCACCATTGGATACCAGGGCAAAGGCTGAAGGGTCTGATTTCCGGCTGTGGGCCGGAAACGATTCTCATTAAACAACGGGAGGAATTATTTGAAACAGGTGAAACAGAGAAAATCTTCCAATGGGGAATATCCCATTGACGACTTTAAAAGTGGTGAATCCTGGCGGCTTTTCAAAATCATGGGCGAGTTTGTCGAGGGGATAGACACCCTGCACAATATCGGCCCTGCCGTCACGATCTTTGGATCCGCCCGGACCGCCCCGGACACCCCCTACTACAAAAAGGCGGAAGCCATTGCCGCCCTTTTTGTCAAGGCAGGGTTCGGCGTTATCACCGGGGGCGGCGGCGGCATCATGGCGGCGGCAAACAAGGGGGCCCACTCTGCCGGCGGAACCTCGGTGGGGCTGAACATCAACCTGCCCCACGAACAGACGCCCAACCCCTATACCACCATTGAAATGGAATTCAACTACTTTTTTATCCGCAAGGTGATGTTCATCAAATATGCCCAGGCCTATATCATTATTCCCGGCGGTTTTGGCACCCTTGACGAGCTCTTTGAGGCAGTCACCCTGATCCAGACCCATCGCATCAAACCGCTGCCGGTCATCCTGGTGGGCAGCGACTACTGGTCCGGCCTTGTGGACTGGATCCGGGCAAGGCTGCTTGACAACGGCATGATATCGCCCGAAAATCTCGATATCTTCAAGGTGCTGGACGACCCCCGGGAGATCGTAAATGCCGTTCTGGGTTACAGGGCCAAGGAGACAGAATGACATTAACACGGCATGGTGTTGTTTTTTCCGACAGCGCCGACATGGGTGCAATTGAATCTGACTCTGTCAACCTGGTTGTCACCTCACCGCCCTACCCCATGGTGGAAATGTGGGACGAGCTCTTTGGCTCCCAGGATGCCAGGATCAAAACCGCCCTTGCCCAGGGCCGGGGCATGCAGGCCTTTGAACTGATGCACCAGAAGCTTGACACGGTGTGGCGGGAAACCTTTCGAATTCTGGCCCCGGGATCCTTTGCCTGCATCAATATCGGCGATGCCACCCGGACCGTGGCCAACACCTTTCAGCTCTATCCCAACCATGCCAGGATTTTAACGGCCATGGTGGGCCTGGGATTTTCTGCCATGCCCCTGATTCTCTGGAGAAAGCAGACCAATGCCCCCAATAAATTCATGGGATCGGGCATGCTCCCGGCCGGGGCCTATGTCACCCTGGAGCACGAGTATGTTCTCATCCTGAGAAAGGGAGACAAGCGTCAGTTCAAAGGCGACGGGGAAAAAGGGAACCGCAGACAAAGTGCGCTGTTCTGGGAAGAGCGGAATCAGTGGTTCTCCGATGTCTGGTTCGACCTCAAGGGCACGGTTCAAAAGCTTGACAGCAAAGAGATCCGGAAACGAAGCGGATCCTTTCCCTTCAGCCTGCCCTATCGGCTCATCAACATGTATTCGGTCAAAGGGGACACCGTGGTGGATCCCTTTCTGGGCCTGGGCACGACCACCCTTGCCGCCATGGCAGCAGGCCGAAACAGCCTGGGATTCGAGATCGACGCGGGTTTCTGGGAACCCATTGCCCAGCGGGTGGCCCGTTCAATAGCCATGCTCAATCAGGAGATCCGCCAGAGGCTCGAGCAGCACCAGGCCTTTATAAAGACCCGAAAGGAGATGAAAAAATCCTTTAAACACTTTAACGACACCCATGGTTTCGAGGTAGTCACAAGCCAGGAGCGATTTCTCCACCTGGGGGGTGTCGCCGCCATCACCTGTGACCCCCACCAAAGGACGTTCCAGGTCGAACACAGCCCGTTCCCTGAACCTGAACCCAGTCTGTTCACCCAGGTATAGCCCCCAGGCCCCCAGGATAAAACCATGCCATGATCCTGCCCATCCCCGGCCTCAGCGATGAAAGGACCTTGGATAGTGAAAGAGAATCCTGTCCGGGAGTATTTTTACCTCAAGGGCCTGCTTGAGCCGTTCCAGGATCTCTTCTTTCAGGACAACCCCCTGCCGGCTGGGTATCTGGATGCAGAACATCTCGCCCCAGGAGTTGCAATAGATGGCCGCGGATTCGTGGATCCGCCGTTTTTTTCTGGGAACGCACAGGTTGAGGGAGATGAAAACCGCCGTTATCCTTGCCCGGGTCAACAGGTTTCTGGAATCTGGGGATTGACGGTTGTCCGGGTTGAAAAACCGGTAAAGGGCCTGAAACAGCCCCTGGATGTCATCGGAACTCACCGGGGTGGGGTTGGGAGCAAGGTTGATGATGGTTCCGGGAGAAAACAGCTGGTTCAGGACGATCCATGCCCCTATTTCCTCGATGGTTCCGGCCTGTCGGATCACCTCCTCGGTCCCGGGTTTTGACCGGGAAGAACGGTTGACAAGGGCCCACTGGCTGGATTTTCCCGTTTGGGGCATGTAGGTCAAGACCAGTCCGGTAAAATGGCGGTCGCTCCTTGATACCAGCAGTATCCTGGGAATTTTTCCCGGCCGACTGGAAAACTCAACAAACATTTTCCGGCCCAGGACCGTCCGGTCTTCCGGGGTGATCATGGCGCTCTGCTCCGTGCTGATGGCCTGGTTGACCCGGATGTAGGTTTTGACCATGTACTGCTGAATCTGCCGGCTGAGACGGGTGATCTCCGTGTAATGCCACTGCCTGAAGTTGCCGCTTTCAAACACCATCTCCCGGGTCCAGCCCCAGTGGTCCATGGCCCGGGCAATGAAAAAAGAGCGCATGCCAAACAGGGTGCCGTCCAGGTCGGCATCCTTTGTAATACCGGTTTTAAGGAAAAAGCACTGCTGTACCAGCCTTGCCGCCGTTGGATTGTTCTCCTGACCGTAATAGTCCACAAGGCTGTTTAAAAGAATGTAGTAGGGATCGATTTTTCCAAGGGGCAGGTAAATTCCCGGATCCATCCATCGGGCCTTGAACCGGTTGCAGAGCAGCTGTTTCTTTCCCCTTGCGTGTAAAAATTCCTCGAGCAGCGCCATTTTGATCACCGACTTGAACGGACTTTTGAGCAGCTTGAACAGCTGCCAGATGGAGGCGCCAAAATACGCCGCCGAGGGAATCTCGTGTATATCACCAAAATCAATAAACCGGCATTGGCCACGATTGTCACAAACCCTTGACAGGAGCAGGCCATAGTATTCCCAGCTGACGGAAACGGGCAGGGTACACCAGAAGGGCAGTTTGCCCGCCACATGGATCATGGTCCGGTAGAACTCCTCCTTGAGGATCATCCCCTGGGCAGACCCTGAACTCTCCCGTGTGGAATCTCCGAAATCATCGACCCTGGCCCGGTCGATGTCCACAACGAAAAAATGGATTTCAGTTTTAAATTCCCCACGGGCCCATTGTTCGATGCGGGTGAGTTTCTGCTGGAACCGCCTTTCCTCGATGCATTCAGGATCATACCCGCGGACACAGACCCAGTAGTCAATGTCTGAATCCGGGGCCTGGGCAATGGTGCCGGTGCTGCCCATGGTGAAAAGCCCCTCCACATAGGGAAATTCGGCGTACCGGTATTCCAGCATCCCGGTGTCCAGATACCGGGATGCTGTCTCGGCTGTCTGCCGGCAGGGCCGGTATTCTGCAATCCCCCGGGGACTCTGCTCAAGCTGGGTCTGATAACCGGGCAAATCGATATTTTCGTGGATGAGCAGGGGAATGATTTCAAAAAGGTCCGCCTGCCTGGGTTTGAAAATATCCATTGCCGTTAAAAGGGAAAATTTGTTCTGATTCAAAAACATTTTCTCGCCGGAATGAAGCAGGTCCGTGAGGATCAGAAGATCCAGCTCAAACACGAGATCCTTTACCACACCGGTGCTGTTGGCTTTGGCATCGAACAAAAAATCAGGCAGCGCCCGCCCATCAAACACAAACATCCGGGCGTTAAAATCGGGTCTGTCCGCCTCAAGGGTCGATACGGTGTGGGCGGGAAAACGGGTAAACCTTGCCTGAACCCCTGAAAAGTCCGCATCCGTCAGGATGGATTCAACAAACGAAACATCGGCTGTGCGGGTGGCGGCAAAAGTGGACCCGGAGAGGTCGGCCCGGACAAACAGGGAAGTTGAAATATGGGCACCGGCAAGAAGGCAGTCCACCATCCGGGCCGATTCAAGGCTGACCCCGAAAAAAGATGCATTCTCAAAGCTGCAGCGGGTAAAGACCGCACCCTTGGCAGATACATTCATGAAAACCGCACCGTCAAAGCTGATGGCGTCAAACCGGGCCCCATTGAGATTGACCGTGTCAAGGACGGCTGACCGGAACGAGCTGCTGGTAAACGATGCAAACGAGAGATCGGCATCTTTGATCATGCACCCATCAAACACAGTGGGTGAACAAATAGTGCCACCGGACAGGTCCACCCGGTCCAGGGTTTTATCGCTGAAATCCAGACGGCCGGAGATTCGTCCCTGCTTGAGGCTTGACAGCTGTTTTTCCATTGAACCAAAGCGTATCTTTTCAAAAAAACCCGGATTGTCGACCGGGGCAGCCATGGATTTGAGTCTGAGCCTTAATTGTGCGCCGTCAGCAGTGATCTGATGCTTTTCCTTTGAAAGGGCCGCCCCAATCCCTGCAGCAATATCCAGGAGAACCCCGTGGACGGGTGTGTCACCTTTCCGGCCAAAGCGATCAAAGAGTTTGATCACACGCTCCGGCCTTTTTTTGATCATCCCGAACATAAGTGCCCTGCAGATCTCCGGGTGGGTCCCAAGCCAGGACGGCCTGTCCATGATAATTTCCTGGACAAACACAAATGACATCTTTGACAGGGTTGAAAGCTCGTCGCACAAGGACCCCATGAGCCCGGGCGCCCGGGCCTTGACAGTGTTGACCAGGCTTAGAAGGGGTATGGGCGTTGATGCAACCAGGGCGCGAAACCCGGCAGGGTTATCGTCTTTCTGGGTGCATACCCAATCAAGCAGACGAGGAAAAATATCGGCATAGGTTTTCTGGGCAGAGGACTCAACAACCGCCAGAACAGCTGAATGGACCATCCGGTCTTCGTTTGGGGAGAGGAGGGAAAGAACTAGACCCGGATCGAGCCGGGGCACCAGCATGGCCAGAGCTTTAACAGCAGCGGCCCGCTGGCGGGGATCTTGGCCGGGCAGACCCGGCCCGAGATCAACCGCAACCAGGGTTGCTGGATCCCTGAGTTCGGGCGAAAGATTCGCCAGAAAGGGATCACCTGCAAGGCAACTGTCAAAAAGCGCTGCAAAAAAATCGGTCACGGCCTGGCGGGAAGTAATCCCCATGAGGAGGGCCTTGAACGCCGGGGCAAGGCGTCGCCGGGTCGCTGGGGATGACTTCAGGTACTGGGCCACAAGGGCGAGCCTGCCCGGTTCTGTAATCGTGGCAACCACGGTTTTCAAAATGTGGTCGCCAAGGCCGCCGCAACGGTAGAACCGCCAGGCATAAAACGGGCCCCGGCCCCCTGATTCCAGGAGGATCTCCATGTACAGGCGGATCTCCTGCACGGGCAGGTCAGGGGTTAACCGTTCAAAAATTCTTGCGCTGAACACCGATGATTCCTGAATAACCCCATTGGGGTCAGACCCGGGGGGGATCGCCTGGAGACGTTCCAGGCCGATCACCTTTGATTTGAGCAGCCCAAGGGCCTCCCTTGACCGGTTCCTAACGGACAGGTGAAGGGAGTCGATGCCGGCAAGCACCGGAACAATTCCCTGGGCGGGTGAAAGCTGTGACGCCCGGTCAATAAGATCCAGTTTAACGGTCTCGTCCCCTTTCTCCCAGGTCGAGTCAAATCCCCTAAAGTCAAACCCGCTGCTGTTCATCCCTGTTTACCACCCATTTTGATTCGTTGATTCCGGATCTCAACCCAGGCGCTGTTTGTCTGGTCAATCACCAGCACGGCAGGGTATGTCTGGTCTCCTGAAGCCGCCTTCAGGGCCGAACGAAGAGCGGGAAAATCCACCGTTTCCAGCAGGGCCTTCAAGTGTTCAATCACATCTGCATCATGGGCCGTAACCGATCGACCCCTCAGGCAGGATCTCACCTTTGCGTTGTAAATTCTTCGGATTTCCGTTTCCACACAGTGGCTGTCAAGGTTGAGTTCCAGGCGCATGATTCCCCATTATCCAAGGCAATTCATAAAATACCATGTCATATATTTTGTACACAATAAAATTGCAACCAAATAAAAACAATTGAATTTATACCCAAATCGTTTATTATATCAAATTTTACCATAACTCCAATATGCTATTTTACTGGGCAAAATGAAACTATTTGATCAAGACACAGAGGGGATCAAGCACAAAACCGCCTATAACGCCGGCTCAATTGAGGTGCTCAAGGGACTTGATCCGGTCCGGCGAAGGCCGGGCATGTACACGGACACCACAAGTCCGGACCATTTGGCCCACGAAGTGATTGATAACAGCGTTGACGAAGCCATTGCCGGTTTTGCCAGCAGAATTGATGTTGTCCTGCACACGGACAACTGCCTTGAGGTGAGTGACAACGGCAGGGGCATGCCCGTTGATATCCACCCGGAAGAAGGGGTCACAGGTGTTGAACTGATCCTGACACGCCTCCATGCCGGTGCAAAATTTTCCAGCAAGGATTACAACTTTTCCGGCGGTCTCCACGGGGTCGGCGTTTCTGTGGTCAACGCCCTGTCAACCTATCTTGAGGTGAACATCCAACGGGACGGTGCCCTCCACCGCATCACCTTTAAGAACGGGTACCGTGACCAGCCCCTGACCCTGGTAAAATCCATCGGAAAAAACATTTCAGGAACCAGCCTGAAATTTTACCCGGACCCCAGCTATTTTGACCGTCCCCGTTTTTCCAGGAAAGGGTTAAAACATGCGTTAAAGGCCAAGGCCGTTCTCTGCCCCGGTCTGGTGATCACCCTTTTTGTTGAAGAGACCGGGGAAAAACACGAATGGCAGTTTGAATTCGGATTGCGGGACTATCTGACCGAGGCCCTGGCCGGGCGCCCCACCGTTTTGGGTTCACCCTTTACCGGGAATATTGCGGCTGAAGAGGCCACCGTTGCCTGGGCCGTTGACTGGACCGAGGAACGACAGGCCAACATCTGCGAAAGCTATGTCAATCTCATTCCCACCCCCCTGGGCGGCACCCATGTCAACGGGTTCCGTTCCGGCCTGCTCGAATCCATCCGGGAGTTCTGCCGGTTCCGGGATATTCTTCCCAAGGGGGTGAGCCTGGCCCCCGAGGATATATGGGAAAACATCGCCTTTATCCTTTCGGTCAAGCTTGTGGATGCACAGTTCTCGGGTCAGACCAAGGAGCGGCTGTCATCGCGCCACTGCACGGTGATTGTCAACTCGGCCGTCAAGGATGCCTTCAGCCTCTGGCTCAACCAGAACACCGATTTTGGCGAGCGGCTGGCTGACCTGGCCGTTGAAAATGCCCGGGACCGCCTTAAGAAAGCCCGGAAGGTGACCCGGAAACGAATCACCAACGGCCCGGCCCTTCCGGGAAAACTCAGCGACTGCACCAGCAGCGATCCTGAAAAAAGCGAGCTCTTCCTTGTGGAGGGTGATTCTGCCGGGGGATCAGCCAAACAGGCCAGGGACCGAAGGTTCCAGGCCATCATGCCCCTCAAGGGTAAAATCCTCAACACCTGGGACACCGATTCCTCACAGATTTTAAGCTCCAAGGAGATCCACGACATTTCCGTTGCCATGGGCGTGGATCCCGACTCTGAAGATATCTCGGGTCTGCGGTACAACAAGATCTGCATCCTTGCCGATGCCGATTCAGACGGTCTCCACATTGCCACGCTCCTGTGCGCCCTTTTTTTCCGTCATTTCCGCGAGGTGGTCAGAAAGGGCCATATTTTCATGGCCATGCCCCCCCTGTTCCGCATTGACGTGGGCAAGGAGGTGTTTTACGCACTGGATGAACCCGAGCGTGAAAGCATTCTCAAGCGCATCCAGACCCAAAAAAAGCATGGCAGAATCAATGTTCAGCGGTTCAAGGGACTTGGTGAAATGAACCCGGTTCAGTTGAGGGAAACCACCATTGCCCCGGACACCCGGCGCCTTGTCCAGCTGGTCATTGACAGGGACGCCGCAGATGAAGACGGGCAACATGCCGAGCAACGGGTGTTTGAAACCATGGACATGCTCCTTGGCAAAAAGCGGGCCCCGGACCGGCGGCGCTGGATCGAAGCAAAGGGAAACATGCGGGAGGTGGATTAGATGAAAAACAGTGAATTGACCAGTCTGGAAGGGTTTGAACGACAACCCTTTGAAGCCTTTGCAGAAACCGCCTACCTCAACTACTCCATGTACGTCATCCTTGACAGGGCCCTGCCCTACATTGGCGACGGCCTCAAGCCGGTCCAGCGAAGAATTGTCTATGCCATGAGCCAGCTGGGGCTGTCATCTGCAGCCAAGCACAAGAAATCGGCCCGCACCGTGGGGGATGTTCTGGGAAAGTATCACCCCCACGGGGACTCGGCCTGCTACGAGGCCATGGTCCTCCTGGCCCAGCCCTTTTCCTGCCGTTACCCCCTCCTCGACGGCCAGGGCAACTGGGGAGCCCCCGATGACCCGAAATCCTTTGCCGCCATGCGGTACACGGAATCCAGGCTGTCAAAGTACGCCGACCTCCTGCTGAGTGAGCTGGATCTGGGGGCCACCGAATGGACCCCCAATTTTGACGGAACCTTGAACGAACCCACCCTGCTGCCGGCCCGGCTGCCCAACATCCTGCTCAACGGCACCACGGGCATTGCCGTTGGCATGGCAACGGATATCCCGCCCCACAATCTCAACGAGGTGGCCCAGGCCCTGATTCATCTCCTGGACCACCCCGATGCAACGGTGGACCAGCTCTGCGAATTTATCCAGGGGCCGGACTATCCCACGGCGGCTGAAATCATCACCCCCCTGTCTGAAATCCGGCAGATGTACCACACGGGCAGCGGCAGGATCAAGATGCGGGCAAAATTCCACGTGGACGAGGGCGATATTGTGGTTACGGCCCTTCCCCACCACTCGTCGGGGGAAAAAATCCTCGAGCAGATCGCGTCCCAGATGCAGGCAAAAAAACTGCCCATGGTGGTGGATTTAAGGGATGAATCCGACCATGAAGAACCCACCCGACTGGTGATCATTCCCAAGGCCAGGACCAACACCGCGGCCCTCATGGACCACCTGTTTGCCACCACGGACCTTGAGCGTTCCTACCGCATCAACATGAACATGATCGGAATCAACGGCCGGCCCGAGGTCAAACCGCTGCCGGTCATTCTTTCCGAGTGGCTGGCCTTCCGGACGGACACGGTCAGAAAACGCCTGGGGCACCGGCTTGAAAAGGTCAATGACCGGCTTCACATCCTCGAGGGCCTGTTAACGGCCTTTCTCAATATTGATGAGATCATTGCCATCATCCGCAACAGTGACGAACCCAAGCCGGTCCTCATGGAAACATTCAACCTGAGTGACCGCCAGGCAACGGCCATCCTGGAAATCAAACTGCGCAACCTGGCAAAGCTTGAAGAGATAAAGATCCAGGCGGAAAAGGACAGCCTTGATACCGAACGTCAGCAGCTTGAAAAGATCCTTGCCTCGGACAAACGACTCAGGACCCTCATCAAACGGGAAATACAGGCCGATGCCAAGACACACGGGGACCTGCGGCGCTCACCCATATTTGAAAGAAAGGAGGCTGAAGCCTTTTCCGAGGAAGAGGTGATCCAGATCGAACCTGTGACGGTGATTCTGTCAAAAAACGGATGGGTTCGCACGGCAAAGGGCCATGATATCGATGTTGAAAAATTAAAGTTTAAATTTGGGGACGATCTGCTCGCCACCGCCCCCACCATGAGCAACCGGCCGGCGGTCTTTTTTGATTCTTCGGGCAGAAGCTATGCCATTGCCACCCACACCCTTGCGTCGGCCCGCACCATGGGTGAGCCCCTGACAGGACGGCTCACCCTCAAACCGGAAACCCGTATCACAAGTCTTGTCACGGGCGAGGACAACGATCTGTTCCTCGTATACACCGATGCAGGCTTCGGGTTCATCACCCGTTTTTCCAACCTGATTGCAAAAAGCAGGACGGGTAAGGCCGTTCTGACCGTGGACGAATGCTCCGAATTCATGGCACCCGAACCGCTCAAACAACCTGAAACCGACCTTCTGGCCGCCATCACCACCTCGGGCAGACTGATTATTTTTCCGATCAGGGAGATGCCCATTATGGAAAAGGGCAAGGGCAACAAGATCATCGGCATCCCCAGAAACCAGCTCAGCGTCCCTGGAACCGAGCGGATCAAGATCTTAAAACCATTGCCTGAAGGCGCAGCAATCGTTATATATGCAGGTAAGCATTTTTTAAAATTATCGGTGGGCAACCAGGACAATTACCGTTCCAAACGGGGGTACCGGGGAAAAAAACTTCCCAGGGGGTTTCAGAATGTCAGCCACATTGAGGTGATACCGTCGGAAAAATAATCAACAAAAGGATGAAACAGATTTTTTCCATAAATGCCCTGTTCGGGTATATGATCGTCCTCTGCCTGGCACTGATCGCTGTCTGCATCCAGGTGAACAAGAGCCAGAACCTCTTTTTCAAGCCATCCACCCTGTCCCGTGTGAAAAAAACCGGGGTTCTCCGCATGATCACCGATGCAAACGTGAACTCCTACGACATCTACCAGGGTAAACCCATCGGATTCGAATATGAAATGGCCAGGGCCTTTGCCGACCACCTCCAGGTCCGGCTGGAGGTGGTCACCCCGGGCTGGAATCGAATCTACCGGTTCCTTGAACAGGACCAGGGAGATTTCATTGCTGCCGGTCCCGGTGTAATCCAGAAAAAAACCTGGCTGCGCACCATTTCCGATCCCTACATGACGGTTCAGCAGAAGCTCATCCACCACAAGCTGCTTTACAAGGTTCCCGACCTGGCTGCCCTGGCAGGCAAGACCATCCATGTCCGGCGGGGAACGGCCTACCAGCAACGGCTTGAACAGCTCAAGCGCTGCGGGATAGATATCGGCATTGTGCTCCACGACAATACCCCCACCGAAGAGCTGATCCAGATGGTGGCTGACCGGAAAATCAAATACACCGTGGCAGACGTCACCATTGCCCAACTCAATCGACGTTACCATCCAGACATCACCATCGGGCTTGACATCTCCCCGGAACGTCCCCTTGGCTGGGCTGTCCGCGCCAATGATCCTGAGTTCCTCAACAGTGTCAACAAATTCCTGGCAGATGTGAAAAACCGGGGAATTCAACAGAAAATATTTAAAAAATACTACAGTAATGTGGAGGCCTTTGACTATTACGATGTTAAAAAATTCCACCAGCGCATCCACACGCGCCTGCCCGATTTTCAGGCCCTCATCAAGCAAGAGTGCCGGAAATATGGATTTGACTGGCGAATGATCGCCGCTGTGGTTTACCAGGAGTCCCACTTCAACCCCTGGGCCACAAGCCGGACCGGTGTAAGGGGGCTCATGCAGGTCACCGCGGATACGGCAATGGAGATGGGCATCAGCAACCGGCTTCACCCGGAGCAGAGCTTAAAGGCCGGCATCCGGTACCTGAACAAGCTCTATCAGCGATTTGACGATATCCACGACCTTTACCAGCGCCTGCTCTTTGCCCTTGCCGCCTACAATGTCGGGTACGGCCATGTCCGGGACGCCCAGACCCTTGCCCAGAAAAACGGTTGGAACAAGAACCGCTGGAACAGCCTGGAAAAGGCCCTGCCCATGCTCACCCAGGTTCGCCACTATCGAACCCTTCCCCACGGCTATGCCAGGGGATGGGAACCGATTCACTATGTCAAACGAATCCTCACCTACTATGATATCCTGAAACAAAAGGCGTGACAGCGATGGCTGCTGCAACCCCCGAACGGTTGTTGGACAAGACCGTGGCAAACCAGGATTTAAGGTCGGCCGGTGCATTGGCAACAACAAACCCTTTGCCGGCCCACTCGAGAAGATCCAGATCATTGTAGTCATTGCCCACGGCCACCACACTCTCCGCGTCCATGCCCAGCTGTTGCACCAGCCAGGCAGCCCCATGGCTCTTGGATACGCCCATGGGAAAAACCTCAATCCACAGGGATTGGTGATCCAGGGGTGAGGTTGCCCGGACCACGCTCAACCCTGCCAGTTGTCTGGATACCTGCTCATAAATCCCGGATGCCTCTTGTTCAGGCACAACGGCCAGCACCTGGGTGGCCCTGCCAAACCCGTTGATTCCCGTTGATCCCAGGGGCGTTGCCC
Source organism: uncultured Desulfobacterium sp. (assembly GCA_963675615.2). GTDB lineage: Bacteria > Desulfobacterota > Desulfobacteria > Desulfobacterales > Desulfobacteraceae > Desulforapulum. The sequence goes on along the minus strand of CAXXTD010000002.1, from coordinate 226,632 downwards.
AGGGTCTGTAGAGTTCGATCCTGGAGGCAAAATCGGGGTTGTCCCGGCCGTGGGAACGAAACAGAAACTCCTGGGTACGGGGAATGGGGCGATGGACCATATAGTCGAGTTTCCGGGCATCAAAATAGCCGGCAATCCGGTGAACCTCTTCCGGTGACAGGGCATGGTCGCAGACAAGTTCCATGGATGGAAAGGCCATGATGCCGGCTCCCGTTGAAAAAATGACATAGTCAATGGGAAGACAATCATGGGGCCCTGGCAGGTCCAGATGGTCCAGGGCATTGATGAATGAAAACCACGAACGGCCCGTGGCAGCCACCCGGACAACCCCCCTGTCGCCAAGGGCGGCAAGGGCGGCAAGGTCCCTGGCCGAGATCTGTTTATCATCATTGAGCAGGGTACCGTCAAGGTCGGTGATGAACATTTTACAGACCATGGTCTAATTCCTGTCCTGGGCCAGGACCGACTTAACCTGTCGGGCCGCGGCAAGGGTCATGCCCGGAAGCGCGGCAAGCTCTTCAACCGTTGCCAGCCCCATGCGGGTGAGGCCCTTGTAGGTGGTCATGAGGACCTGTTTTCGTTTTTTTCCAATGCCCGGCACCGCATCCAGCACCGAGGTCCCGGCCCGCTTTGAGCGTCGTTTCCGCTGGAAGGTGATGGCAAACCGGTGGGCCTCGTCCCTGAGCCGCTGGACCAGATAGAGGGCCTTGAGGGCCCCCCGGGTGTTCACCGGATTGGCCCTGCCAGGCAGGTAAATCTTATCGTAGACCTCTCCAAGTTTGGGATCTTTCTTGGCCAGGCCCGCCACCTGAAACCGGCCTTCAAGGCCAAGACCCTTGAGCACGGCCACGGCCATGGAGAGCTGTCCCCTGCCCCCGTCCACGATCAGGAGATCCGGCAGGGGAGCATCGGAACTGGAGAGCCGCCGGGTAAGCACCTCGGTCATGCAGGCGTAATCGTCGTTTTCGTTTGCATCCTGGATGATGAACTTGCGGTACTCGGACTTGCAGGCAATGCCGTCCACAAAGACCACCATGGAAGAGACCGGGTCGGTACCTGCCATGTGGGAATTGTCAAAACACTCGATGCGTCGGGGATAGACCGGCATACCCAGGATGGACTGAAGGGCAGTCAGGGTCTCCCGGGCCTCACTCTGGACTGAAAGGATTTTCTCAAGCTCCTTTCGTGCGTTGACCAGGGCCATCTCCACAAGGCGGCGCTTGTCGCCCCGTTCAGGAACAACCAGGCGGGTTCCCTTACCCCGCTTTTCCATCAACAAATCCTGGACCAGGCCAAGGTCGTCAATTTTTTCAGCAATCAGGATCTGACCGGGAATAAACAGCCCCCGTTGATAATACTGGCGGACAAAGGCGTCCAGGATTTCCGGCGACCCGCTCAACCCGGTGTCAAAGGAATAGTTCCTGGACCCCACAAGGTTGCCGGAACGGACAAACAAAATGGTGACAACGGCCTTTTCCCCGTCAATGGCACAGGCAATGACGTCCCGGTCGGTTCGGTCCGTTGAGACCACAACCTGGTGCTCAAGGGTGGTTTGAATGGCAAGGATGGTGTCCCGGATCTGGGCGGCCCGCTCAAAATGTTCACGGTCTGCCTCGGCCTGCATCTCATGCTTGAGCCGCTGGATCAGATCCGGGGCCCTGCCCTTTAAAAACAGGATCACATCGGCAACCACCCGGGCATAGTCCGCCTCGGAGACCCGGTTGCAGCAGGCGCCCAGGCAGGCGTTGATCTGATAATTCAGGCAGGGCCGGGTGCGGTTGGCGAACTGCACCGCTTTGCACTTTCTGAGCCGGAAGATCTTGTTGACCTGTTTGAGGGTGCTTCTGACACTCTGCACCGACGAGTAGGGGCCAAAGTAAACCGCAGTGTCGTCCCCGATTTTCCTCACCACCTCCAGGGCCGGATAGGGCTGGGAGGTGTCGATCCTGAGGCAGGGGTAGTTCTTGCCGTCCTTGAGGATCACATTGTAACGGGGGCGATGCTTCTTGATCAGGGTCGACTCGAGGATCAGGGCCTCGTGCTCGGTTGCCGTGACAATGAGGTCAAAATCGGTGATCTTTTTGATCAGCACCCCGGTTTTCATGTCATGGCCCGTCTCCCTTGCAAAGTAGGAGGCCAGCCGTTTTTTAAGGTTCAAGGCCTTGCCCACGTAGATGATCTTACCCTTTTTATCCTTCATCAGGTAAACGCCGGGGTTCTGGGGGGCAGACCGGTATCGTTCGAGCACAGCCGGGGTCATGGGACTACATCTCCAGAAGCTTTGACAATTCCCGGATTCGGTCCCTGAGGCCTGCAGCGGTTTCAAATTCCATCTTTCTTGCCGCCTGTTTCATCTCGACCTTGAGGTTCTCGATGATCTCTGCAAGGTTGTCCGTGTCCGCGTCATAGGCGGTCGTCGACTCACCCACCCCGGCGGAAAGGTCGGTCAGGTCCTTTTCCATGGTGTAGTCGAACATCTTGATCTCCTTGATGATGGTCGTGGGAACGATGTGGTGATCCTGGTTGTATTGTTTCTGAATCAGCCGGCGCCGGTCTGTCTCGTCCATGGCCTTTTTCATGGAAGGGGTGATGCGGTCGGCATACATGATCACCCTGCCGCAGGCGTTTCGGGCGGCACGCCCAAAGGTCTGGACAAGGGATCGAAAGGATCTGAGAAACCCCTCCTTGTCGGCATCCAGAACGGCCACCAGGGTTACTTCGGGGATGTCCAGCCCTTCCCGCAACAGGTTGATGCCGACAAGAACGTCAAACACCCCCCTGCGTAAATCCTGGATAATGTCGATGCGCTCCACCGTGCCGATGTCCGAATGAAGGTACTTGACCTTGATGCCGAAATCGGAAAAATAATCGGTGAGATCCTCGGCCATGCGCTTGGTCAAGGTGGTCACCAGGACCCGCTCTGCCGCCTCCACCCGCTTGACGATCTCCTCGTAGAGGTCGTCCACCTGGGTGGCCGCCTTTCTCACCTCAATGGCCGGGTCCAAAAGCCCTGTGGGTCGTACGATCTGCTCGGCAATCCGGCTGCCGGCCCGTGCAAGTTCATAGTCGGCCGGCGTGGCAGAGACATAGATGGCCAGGGGGATTTTTTCCTTGAACTCGTCAAACTTCAACGGCCGGTTGTCCAGGGCAGACGGCAGGCGGAACCCGTGGCCCACCAGGTTCTCTTTCCGGGACCGGTCGGCCTTGTACATGGCCCCCACCTGGGAGACCGAGATGTGACTTTCGTCAAAGAAACAGAGAAAATCGTCGGGAAAATAATCGAGCAGGGTCGGGGGCGGTTCCCCCGGGTTTCTGCCCGTAAGATGGCGGGAATAGTTTTCAATGCCGTTGCAGTAACCGATCTCGTTGATCATTTCAAGGTCGTACTGGGTGCGCTCCTCGATGCGCTGGGCTTCGATGAGTCGATTTTCGTTCCTGAAGAAATCGATCCGGGTCTTGAGTTCCGCCTTGATGGTCTCCACGGCCCGCTGCCGGGTCTGGTTCAGGGTAACATAGTGGGAGGCCGGAAACACAGCCGTCCCCCTGATCCGGTTCAGGACCTCCCCCTTGAGGGGATCGATTTCAAAAACCCCCTCGATGGTGTCGCCGAAAAAATCGATGCGAAGGGCCTTGTCCTCCTCATAGGCCGGAAAGACTTCGACCCGGTCCCCCCTGACCCGGAAGGTCCCCCTGTGAAAATCCACATCGTTTCTCTGGTACTGGATGTTGACAAACTCTGCAAGCAGCCTGTCCCGGGGTTTTTCCATCTCTTCGGCAATCTCCACCCGCAGGGCCAGGTAATCCTCAGGAGCACCCAGGCCGTAAATGCACGACACGCTGGCCACCACGATCACGTCTTTTCTTGCCAGCACGGACCGGGTGGCAGAATGGCGCATCTTGTCGATCATCTCGTTGATGGAAGAGTCTTTCTGGATATAGGTATCGCTGGTGGGGATATAGGCTTCGGGCTGGTAGTAATCGTAGTAGCTGACAAAATACTCAACGGCATTTTCCGGAAACAACGTCCTGAACTCGTTGTACAGCTGGGCCGCCAGGGTCTTGTTCGGTGCGATCACAAGGGCGGGCCGGCCCGTTCTTGCGATGATGTTGGCCATGGTAAAGGTCTTGCCCGACCCGGTCACCCCGAGAAGCACCTGGTGTTTTTCACGTTCAAGCACGCCCCTGGAAAGAAAATCAATGGCCGCTGGCTGATCCCCGGTGGGCTGAAAGGACGATTTGATATTAAATTGAGTCATGGAAACCATGTATACCAGAGATGCCCTTTTTTTTAAAGAATTATTGCTTTTGCAACCCCCGGGAATGTGGTAAAGATTAAAGTTTAAACCATCATCAATTTATCTGTATTGAGAGAGGATTCAATGGAAGACCAGAATACAGCCAGCCATTTTATTAAATCCATCATTGCCAGCGACATGGAAACCCGCAAGTTTGACGGACGGGTGGGAACCCGGTTTCCTCCCGAGCCCAACGGTTTTCTCCATCTCGGCCATGCAAAATCCATCTGCCTCAACTTTGGCATGGCCCGGGAATTCAACGGCACCTGCAACCTGAGGTTTGACGATACCAACCCGGCCAAGGAGGACCAGAAGTACATTGACGCCATCATCAAGGATGTCGGCTGGCTCGGATTTGACTGGGGCGATACCATCCATTATGCCTCGGATTATTTTGGACAATTGTACGATTTTGCCGTGGACCTTATCCGGTCAGGCAACGCCTTTGTGTGCGACCTGACCTTTGAGCAGATGCGGGAATATCGGGGCACCTTGACCGAACCGGGCCGGGAGAGCCCCTTTCGCTGCCGGTCTGTGGCGGAAAACCTTGACCTGTTCAAACGGATGAAGGCCGGTGAGTTTGATGAGGGCACCCATTCCCTGCGGGCAAAGATAGACATGGCCTCGCCCAACATCAACATGAGGGACCCGGTGATCTACCGGATCAAAAAGATGGGCCACCCCAGGACCGGCGATGCCTGGTGCATCTACCCCATGTACGACTTTACCCACTGCATTTCCGATGCCCTGGAAAACATCACCCATTCCCTGTGCACCCTGGAGTTCCAGGACCACCGCCCCCTCTACGACTGGATCCTCGACCGACTCGACGTGCCCTGTCACCCCCAGCAGATCGAGTTTGCACGCATGAATCTGAACTACACCATCATGAGCAAGCGCAAGCTGCAGCTCCTTGTGGACAACCACCTGGTTGAAGGATGGGACGACCCGAGGCTGCCCACCCTTGCCGGCATCAGACGGCGGGGGTACACCCCCCGGGCCATCCGGAAATTCTGCGCCACCATTGGCGTGAGTAAAAAAGAGAGCCGCATCGACATGGGACTGCTGGAAAATGTTCTTCGGGAGGATTTGAACGAAACCGCCGGCCGGGTCATGGGCGTGATCAATCCCCTCAGGGTGGTCATTGAGAACTGGCCCGAAGATACCGTTGAGGCCCTTGATGCCGTAAACCACCCCCAGAAGCCTGAAATGGGCAAACGCCAGGTCACCTTCTCCCGGGAGATCTACATTGAGCAGGAAGATTTCATGGAAGATCCGCCCAAAAAATTCTTCCGCCTGGGACCCGGCCGGGAGGTCCGGCTCAGGTACGCCTATTTCATCACCTGCAGGGAGGTGGTCAAGGATGAAACCGGGGCCATTTCCCACCTTGTCTGCACCTATGACCCGGCAACCCGGGGCGGAGATGCCCCGGACGGACGAAAGGTCAAGGGAACCCTTCACTGGGTGTCTGAAGAGGGGTCCATGCCGGCCCGGGTCCGGCTCTATGACCGCCTGTTTTCAGCCGAAGACCCCGAGGCCGGCGATGGGGATTTCACCCGCAACCTCAACCCCGGCTCACTGGTCACCATGGAAAATGCCAGGGTGGAACGAAGCCTTGCCGCAGCAACGCCTGAGACCGTTTTTCAGTTTGAACGCCTGGGCTATTTCTGCCTGGACGCCACGGATTCCACACCGGAACTGCCGGTTTTCAACCGAACCGTGACCCTGAGGGACACCTGGGCAAAAAAACGGTAGCGCCCGGCCCGGTAAGACGCAACAAAAACGGGATGTGATTCAACGGAACCGGACGGTCTGCAATTCCGGCTCCGTTGCCCCTAGCCGATCTTCCAGGTGGTGCCGTCGGGTCCATCCTCCAGAATGATGTTCATTGCATCAAGCTCCCCACGGATCTCATCGGCCCGGGCAAAGTTTTTTGACTGCCTTGCCGCAACCCGTTCCTGGATGAGCCGCTCAATGGCGTCACCATCCAGGTTTTTATCGGCAAGGCCGCTCTCCTTCTTGGCCCTGAAGTAGTCCTGGGGCGCCTGGGAGAGAATGCCGAGAATGGCTCCCATGCGTTTCAGATCCGCACACAGGGTGGAAACAGCGGCCAGGGTCTCCGGGGGCATTCCTTCCCCGTGGAGATCGAGCAGCCGGTTGCCGGTCTTGACCGTGTCAAACAGGGTGGCCATGGCCCTGGCCGTGTTAAAATCATCGTCCATGGCGTCAACAAAGCTTGCCCACTCTTGGCCGGGTGCCACGCCGTTGACCGTGGCCCCTGCATCCTGGGCCCGCTCAACAAAGGCATAGAGTCTGTCAAGGCCCGAGATCACCTCGTCCATGGAGGTGTCGTTGTAGTCAATGGGGCTCCGGTAGTGCTTGGAGAGCAGAAACATGCGAATCACCTCGGGGTGGTAATCCTTGAGCACCTCCTTGATCATGGTGAAATTGCCCAGGGATTTTGACATCTTTTCGTTGTTTATGTCCACAAATCCGTTGTGAATCCAGTATTTTACGAAATTTTTACCAAAGGCTGCCTCGGACTGGGCAATCTCGTTTTCGTGGTGGGGAAAGATCAAGTCCTTTCCCCCGCCGTGGATGTCAAAACTCTCGCCCAGGTATTTGTAGCTCATGGCCGAGCACTCAATGTGCCAGCCGGGCCTTCCGTCGCCCCAGGGGCTGGGCCAGGCGGGTTCGCCGGGTTTTGCCGGTTTCCACAGGGTGAAATCCCTGGGATCGCGTTTTTTATCATCCACGGCAATCCTGGAACCGGGCATCATATCGTCGGGGTTCCTGCCCGACAATTTGCCGTATTCGTCAAAGGCGTTGATGGAAAAGAAAACATCGCTTCCCGGCACATGGTATGCCTTGCCCTTGTCGATGAGGCGCTGGATAAAATCGATGATCTCCTGGATATGCTCGGTGGCCTTGGGCTCAATGGTGGGCCGCAGCACATTCAGGGCGTCCATCTCATTGTGGAATTCGTCGATGTAGCGTTCACTGATCTGCTTTGGATCCTGGCCCAGCTCATTGGCCCGGTTGATGATCTTGTCGTCCACATCGGTGAAGTTCCTGACATAGCACACCTCATAGCCCGAGTGCCTGAGCCACCGGAACACCACGTCAAAGACCACCACGGAACGGGCATGGCCGATGTGGCTCGTGTCATAGACCGTGGGGCCGCATACGTACATCTTGACCTTGTTTTCTTCCAGGGGGACAAACGCTTCTTTATTTCGGGTCTGGGTATTGTAAATTCGTAGGCTCATATTTTTTCCTGATCATTTTGTAATTATATATTTAGAAAACAACCGTGTGTGGGGCATTATACCCGCGGCTGTGCCGGTAGTTCCATGATTAAAACAACGGTGTGGGCACCAATGCCCTCCCCCCTTCCTGCAAATCCCAACCCTTCGGTTGTGGTTGCCTTAACGTTGACACGGTCGGGCGCAAGGTCAAGGGCTGCTGCCATGGTTCGTTCCATGGCCGACCGATGGGGTGCAAGCCTGGGACGTTCTGCCAGCACGGTACAGTCAACATTTGAAACAACAAAACCTTTTTCAGCCAGGAGCACCTTGCACTGTGCCAGCAGAACCAGGCTTGATATGTCCTTAAATTTCGGATCTGAATCGGGAAAGTGCTGGCCAATATCCCCGAGGCCTGCAGCACCCAGCAGGGCGTCACACACCGAGTGAACCAGTACATCGGCATCTGAATGCCCAAGAAGTCCCAGCCCATGGTCAATGGCCACGCCCCCCAATACGAGTTTCCTGCCTGCAATCAGCCGGTGCACATCATATCCTGAACCGATTCTCAATTTGCCTCCCATTTATCCGTAAAATATCTATATATGGCCCATTTTCAATCAAAAGTCAAAGCCACGAACAAGGGACCAGCAATTCTGATCGTGGATTTAAACGGTGTGGGTCAGTCGGTTTCCATTTGCTGGAAAAACGAATCACAACACGGCAAGCCGGACCCTGTCCCGTGGTTCAACCGTTGCCTCGGCAACACTGGCAAGCCGGAACAGCAGGGCCTCCTGCCAGGGGAGGGCCATGGCATGGATTCCCAGGGGAAGACCATTATTATCACAGCCCCCCGGAAACGTAATGGCAGGAAATCCCGTGAGGTTTGCCGGAAATACGTAGCGCATGCCTGCAAGCTCAGTGGACAGCGAAGACCAGCCGGCTGTTCGAAATCCCGGGGGAATCCGGGGAACCCGGGTGGCAGATCCCGGTGAGACAATGACATCAACGGTTTTAAAAACAGCATTGAAAATCTTTATGGCCCGGGTGCGCATGCGCTGGGCATTGACATAATCCGTGGCCCGGAGCAGCCGTGCCAGGGCAAGGTTGATTCTCACCCCTGCTCCCATTTTCTTGAGATCTTTTTTGTAGGCCGACATGGCAGCTGCCATTTCAGAAAGGATCAGGATGGAATGGGCCACCCGCATGGCGTCAAGCTGGGGAATTTCAATCGTCTTGACCCTGGCACCGGATTGCTTGAACTGTTCAACCATATGATCGCAGCAGCTGCGGCACTGGCCGTCACTGTGGTGGTTCCAGTCGTTGAATACGCCGACGCAAAGGCCGGTAAGGTCGGTATTGTCCCACCCCTGGACCGTCACCCGGGGTTGAACAAGGGAATTTTTATCCCGGGAATCCGGGCCCGCCATCACGGCATAGGCAAGCACCAGATCCGCCACTGTGGCGGCAATGGGGCCGGCATGGGCCACGCTCCAGCACAGGGGGGCAGCCCCATGCTCACTCACCCGGCCATAGGTGGGCTTGAGGCCGATAACCCCGCAATACCCCGCCGGCACCCGGATACTGCCGCCGCCGTCGGCGCCGACGGCCACGGGCACAAGGCCTGAGGCCACGGCTGCTGCCGGTCCGCTTGAACTGCCGCCCGAATCATGGTCAAGATCACAGGGGTTGCGAACCGCACCAAAGTGAACGTTGAGCCCGTTGGGATTGATGCCGATCTCGTGCATATTGGCCTTGCCCACCAGCAGTGCCCCCTGGCGCCTGAGCCGGTCCACCACCATGGCGTCCCCCAGGGCAGGTTTTTTGCCCAGAAACGAGGTGCCAACGGTTGTGGGATAGGGAACCTGGTCGAATTCATCCTTTACGGCAACGGGCACCCCGTCAAATATTCCCAGGGGCGTTCCCCGGTCGATCCGCTGTTTTGAGGCCCGGGCCTGGGCCATGAGATCCTCCCGGTCCATGGCAATGAACAGGTTCATGCTTCGGGGATCACCACGGTCTTTGTCAACGGCCGTAAGGATTCTTGATGCCACTGTAACGGGATCGATCGCCCCGCTTTGATAGGCGCGGGCGTAGGCCATCACCCCGGAACCGGGACCGGGGGGATCGGCCCCGGGGGTGGATGCCATACCGTGGGCCAATTCTGCAACCAGATCAGCACCCTGGCCGGTTGGGTCGCTGCCGGAATCGTGGGGGTGGACCTTAAATCCCTGAAGCGGGGTAAAGTTTGGGTCTTCATCAAAGACCAGGGCCCTGAACCGGGTAATGCCGGCATCCCTTAAAATACGGGGAGCCAGCAATCCCTGGAACACCGGATTGCCCAGCACCATGGCCGAGAGTTTAAGTTTCGGGCCGGTAAGTTCAGGAAACGAAAGGGTCTTAAGGTCATAAACGGACATGATCACCTGCCTTTGATTCAAGGGTTTTTCCGATGGAATGGACAAATGTTGCTCAAAGTTATAAGAAAGTACCAGAAAAGGTCAAGCAGAGTTTGGACAGACCCGGGGAGGACGGCCCCCTGGTTGTTCACCACAGCAGGGGTGTTGGATGACCCTGTTACCATCGTTTTTAAAGCCGGGGAGAAACCATTGAAAAAAAGCAGCAATGTCTTTTCAACGCAGTTCTGGACAGACCAGTGGCGCAGGATCGACCAACACGATTCATTTGACGTTCACAAGGGGTTTTCAACCCCAGAATTCTGGGATCGGGCGTCCATAGCCTATGACAGGGGAGACAATGAAGTCGCATCCAGAAAAATAGACAAGACCCTGGGGCTGTTTGAAAACAACGGCCTTCTGAAGGACAACATGGAGATCCTTGACATCGGGTGCGGAACAGGCCTGCTGGCAACGGCCCTGGCAGGCCGGGGAGCAAGGGTGACCGCCATTGATTTTTCCCGGGGCATGCTGGACCGGTGCCGGGAAAATATCCCCAAAGCCCTTGAAGGCCGGATCGAGCTTGTGTGCATGGACTGGGACAGGGCCGATATCAACGCCCTGGGGTGGCACCGGCATTTTGACCTGACCCTCGCATTTATGTCACCTGCCATTGCAACCCCCGAGGCCCTTTACCGCATGATGGCCACATCAAAAAACGGCTGCGCCATCCGGGGATGGGCCGCCAGACGCACCCACCCCATTCTGGATGAACTGTGGCTGAGAATTATGGGAACACCCCTGGACGACAAACCCCAGACCCTGATGATCAAATTCAACCTCCTGGTGGCCATGGGGTATCTGCCAGAGCTGTCCTGGGATACCATCTCCTGGGATCAGACCGTCACCATTGACGAAGAGCTTGAAACCCGGCTTGCCTTTTTCCGAAAGGTGTCGGATCAGCCCGAAACAGCCCTCAGACAGACCATCCGCTCCTACCTGGATACCATTGCCCACGACAATTTCATCCAGAAGGTCCAGACCGGCACCACAGGCACCCTTGTCTGGAAGCTGTTCAGTTAGAGAAGCTGCTTGATCCGCTCCCATGCAGGATCAGGCACCTGGGCCCCCACCACCTGGCACACCTCATACCCGCAGGCCGATCCGATCTGACCGCTGCGTTCAAGGGAGTACCCATGGGCCACCCCGTAGAGAAAGCCTGCGGCCCACAGATCCCCTGCACCCGTGGTATCTACAGCCTCTTTTCCCCTCTGGGGATCAATGCGGATCTTCCGGCCGTCTGCCGCCACATGGGAACCCCGTTTGCCCACCTTGAGAACGGAAATATCAACATTTTTCGACAGGGCCTTGAGGGCGGCAGATTCATCCCGGTGGCCGGTATAGGCCCTTGCCTCGTCCTCGTTGGCAATGAGTATATCCACATAATCGGCAATGATATCGGAAAGAATGGGCCTTGAGGCCTCGACCACCTCAAAGCTTGCCAGGTCAAGGGCAATTTTGGCACCGGCAGCCTTTGCACTCTTCAGGGAGGCCAGCATCAGATCCGGGTTGAACAGCAGATACCCCTCGATCACGGCAATGGCCGTGTCCTTGAACAGCTCGGGCAGCACCGTTAAGGGATCCATCTCGACCGAGGCCCCAAGGTGGGTGAACATGGACCGCTGGGCATCCGGGGTGATGATGGAAAGCACCCGGCCGGTGGTGGTGGTCGAGACATTAAAAAACGGTTCAACATTGAACCGCCTCAGGGCCTCCTCATACTCGTCCCCATAGGCATCGGTTCCCCGCATGCCGATGAACCGGGCCTCGCCCCCGAGTTTTGCCGCCCCGACAATGGTGTTGCAGGCAGCGCCGCCCGGAACCACCACCGGTTTATTTGTACTTCGTCCGAGGATTTCTTCCTGGTCCTGGTGCTCAACCAGGGTCATGCCCCCCTTTTCCTTGCCAAGGGCCTCCAGAAATCCGTCGGTCTCATTGATCAAAAGATCCACCAGGGCACTGCCGATGCCCGTGATCCGTGTGCTGCGGTCCGCCATCCTCTCTCCTTGTTTTTATTGAAAATAACCAGCCCGGGGCTGATTTTCTTTTTTATTAAACATCTCAAATGTGTTATAGGTGATAGCTTAATTTGAAATGATTATCAACCAAATAAGGAGTTGAACCATGACAGAACCCATATCCACGCTGTTTACATCCGAGTCGGTAACCGAAGGACATCCCGACAAGGTGGCAGACGCCATATCAGACAGCATCCTTGACGCCATCATGGCTGAAGATAAAAACTGCAGGGTTGCCTGTGAGACCTTAGTGACCACCGGCCTTGCCATGATTGCAGGCGAGATCACCACCGAGTGCTATGTGGACATTCCCGAGATCGTCCGCCAGACCATCAAGGAGATCGGTTACAACTCTTCCACCATGGGGTTTGACTGGCAGACCTGCTCGGTGGTGACCAGCATTGACCACCAGTCTCCGGACATTGCCCAGGGGGTGAATGAGAGTGCAGGCAAAGAGCAGGGAGCCGGAGACCAGGGGCTGATGTTCGGCTTTGCCACCGACGAGACTCCGGAACTCATGCCCATGCCCGTAAGCTACGCCCACAAACTGACCCAGCGCCTCACCCGGGTGAGAAAAAACGGATCCCTGGATTTTCTCAGGCCCGACGGCAAATCCCAGGTAACCATCGAATACGTGAACGGTCATCCCAAGCGGGTCGATGCCATCGTTGTCTCGGCCCAGCACAAACCCGACATCACCCATGAACAGCTCAAGGACGCCATCATCACCGAGGTGATCCGGAAGGTGATCCCGGCCGAGATGATGGACGGAGACACAAAATTTTTCATCAACCCCACCGGCAAGTTTGTCATTGGTGGTCCCATGGGCGATTGCGGGCTCACCGGCAGAAAGATCATTGTGGACACCTACGGCGGACAGGGAAGCCACGGCGGCGGCTGTTTCTCAGGCAAGGATCCCTCCAAGGTGGACCGAAGCGCCTCGTACATGGGACGCTACATTGCCAAGAATCTCGTTGCCGCAGGCCTTGCCAACAAGTGCGAAATCCAGATCGCCTATGCCATTGGGGTGGCAGAACCGGTCTCGCTTCTGGTCGACTTCATGGGAACCGGCAAGATTCCGGAAAAAAAGGCCGTTGAAATCGTCCGGGAGGTGTTTGAACTCAAGCCGGCCGGTATCATCCGGACCCTGGATCTCAAACGGCCCATTTACAAAAAGACAGCCGCCTACGGCCATTTCGGACGAAACGATCCCGATTTCACCTGGGAGAGAACCGACAAGGTTGAAGAAATCAGAGAACGGGCAGGCCTATAACCCCTGCTCAACCCTAAGGAGTTTATACATGACAGCAAATCCAAACCGGGTCATGCCCCTGGACCTTACACTCAAGTACAAGGTCAGGGACATTGCCCTTGCCATGGACGGCCACAAGGACATGCAGCTCTCGGAAAAAGAGATGCCCGGACTGATGGCCCTCAGGAAAAAATACGGCCAGGAACGCCCCCTCAAGGGGCTCAAGATCATGGGAAGTCTTCACATGACCATACAGACGGCCATGCTCATTGATACCCTATATGAACTGGGTGCCGACCTGAGATGGGCCACCTGCAACATCTTCTCCACCCAGGACCATGCAGCGGCCGCCATTGCCGACAAGGGCTCTGCCGCAGTTTTTGCCTGGAAGGGCGAGTCCCTGGAAGAGTTCTGGTGGTGCACCGAGCAGGCATTGACCTGGCCCGACGGCACCGGACCGGACCTGATTGTGGACGACGGAGGGGACGCCACTCTCTATGTCCACCAGGGAGCCAGGGTCGAAGCCAACCCTTCACTCCTGGACGATATTTCGGGCAGCGCCGACGAGATCGCCCTGATGAACCGCCTCAAGCAGGGGTATGCAGAAAACCCTGACAAATGGACCGGTATTGCAAAAAAAATCCGCGGGGTTTCCGAAGAGACCACCACCGGAGTTCACAGGCTCTACCACCTTGCGGCAAAAAAAGAGCTGCTCTTTCCGGCCATCAACGTGAACGACTCGGTGACCAAATCAAAGTTTGACAACCTCTACGGCTGCAGGGAGTCCCTGGCCGACGGCATCAAGCGGGCCACAGACGTGATGCTGGCCGGCAAGGTGGTCGTGGTGGCAGGCTATGGCGATGTGGGCAAGGGGTGTGCCGCTTCCATGAAGGGGTATGGGGCCCGCATCATCATCACCGAGATCGATCCCATCTGCGCCCTCCAGGCTGCCATGGAAGGGTTCCAGGTCATGACCATGGAAGAGGCTGCCCCCCTGGGCGACATCTTTGTAACTGCCACGGGCAACTACCAGGTGATCCGGGGTGAGCACATGGAAAAGATGAGAGACGAGGCCATCCTCTGCAACATCGGCCACTTTGACAACGAAATCGAGATGGCCTTTTTCGAGAAAAACCCGGCCAACACCAAGACCGTCATCAAGCCCCAGGTGGACAAATGGACCCTGGCCTCGGGTAAATCCATCATTGTTCTTGCCGAGGGACGGCTGGTGAATCTCGGATGTGCAACCGGTCACCCGAGCTTTGTCATGAGCAACAGCTTTACCAACCAGACCCTGGCCCAGATCAAGCTGGCCCAGGAAAATCTGGAAAACAAGGTGTACATCCTGCCCAAGGAGCTTGACGAGGAGGTGGCCCGCCTTCACCTGGACATCCTCGGGGTAAAGGTCACAACGCTCACCCAGGAACAGGCCGATTACATTGGTGTGCCTGTGAACGGACCGTTCAAGCCCGATCACTACCGGTACTAGGGACCCTTTTCAGTTTTACCGCTGCTACGGATCAAGGCCATTCAGGGGACAAGATTAACACCTTGTCCCCTAAATGTGTTTATGGGGGCGGTTGCCCAGCTTGTGCATGTGCTCATGCTGGTGGATACTGACCTCGTCGTCCATGAGGATCTTTCCCTTTTCCATGGAAAAGACCCGGTCAGTAACGGAAGTGAGGAAATTAAACTCGTGGGAAATAACCACATAGGCAATGTCAAGACGGTTTAGAATCTTGACAAGGATCTCTTTGACCTGATTGTCAAGGCCGGCCGTGGGTTCGTCAAGGAGCAGCACCCTGGGCTCCATGGCAAGCACCGAGGCAAGTGCGACCAGGCGCTTCTGACCGCCGGACAGCCTGTGGGTGATGGCCGATTCAAGATCGGAAATCCCAAGATCCGAGAGTATCGACTGGGCCCTGACAAGGGCCTTGTCCGGTGAAAGCCCGAGGTTCAGGGGACCAAAGGCCACATCGTCCACCACTGTGGGGCAGAACAGCTGATCATCGGCATCCTGGAACAGGAGACCGATCTTTGAACGGACCATCTGGAACGCTTTCTCCGTTGATACCGGCCTGCCAAAAATTTCAATCGTTCCTGCGTCAGGACGGCAGAGCCCCATGATCGTATGGAACAGGGTGGTTTTTCCGCTGCCGTTGGGCGCCATCATGCCGATGCGTTCCCTGGCGTAGATCTCAAGGTCAAGTTCGTCAAGGATCTTGACCGTTGAACCCGGATAGGCAAATGAAATTTTTTCTAACTTGATGACAGGTTTTTTTACAATTTCCACAAATTTAATTCCACATGGTTTCCATCACAACAAGCGCCAGGGTAGCAAGTGAAACGCCTGCCATGAAAAATGGGTTGAACCTGTTTTTAACCGGGGTATCAAGGGTAATGAATCGCCCGCTGAAACCTCGGCAAAGCATGGCCTTATGGACCCGTTCGGCCCGCAGAGACGCCCGGACAAAGAGCATGCCTGCGATATAGGCATAGGTTTTGTACGAATGAAGGTTGGTCCCAGGGACAAATCCCCGGAAACGGGCAGCTCGGACAAGCCGGATATACTCTTCATGGATTACGGCAATGTAACGGTAGGTCATGAGCAGCAGGAATACCAGCTTGTTCGGCACCTTGAGCCGATGAAGGGCCTGCCCCAGGGTGGCAACGGTCATGGTTGCCAGCAATGCGATAAACACCAGCAAAATGGCAACGGACTTGATGGTTATCCTGAGGCAGAGCGCCAGCCCGGGACGGGTGACGGTAAGGGGGCCAAACTGTGCAAAGGGTTCCCCCTCAAAGGTAAACGGCAGGATCACCCAGATCATCAAAACAAAGACAAGCATGGGCTTGAGTCGCCGGAGGACCGCCATGGGGGCCAGGGCGGCCAGCCACACCAGGATGAGGGAAACCAGAAAATAACTTCCGAGCACACCCAACCCGCAGGAAAGGGCCATGGCAAAGGAAATCACAAAGGCTGAAACCACCCTGACGCCGGGGTCGAGCCTGTGGATAAACGAATCACCCCGGGCAAGTTCCTCGTCAATCATCCTGGCTCCCCTTGATCGACCGTTGCTTGACCCGGCCATGGACCCATGCCCCCCAAAGGGCCAGGGCAAAAATAATACCGATTCCTGCAATGATCCGTGCAAGGGAGGGCCCCTTTTCAAGTTCCGCCTTTTTGGCCATGGCTGCCCCATGGATTTCATTGGCGGCTGCCTTGTCCATGGCCGCCTGCATCTCCTTGAGGGGAACGGTCCAGACCGCCTGGTGGCCCATGGAGGCATCCAGGGTCACCACAAGGTCAGATCCGGGATTATCGGGTATTTTAAAAGAAAAATTTCCCTGGTCGTCGGTTGTACCGGACGCTACAGGGGTACCGCTTTCATCCTTGACCTGGATCTTTCCCTGGATCACCTTTTTATCACCAAAGCTACTCTCCGTGTATACAACCCCGTTTTCCGCCCAGGCAAAGAGATAAACCTTGTGGGCCCAGGCAGGCGTTGCCAGCCCTGAAGCAAGGAGAACAAGGCAGACAACTGGCAAAAACCTGAATTTAAAGCGCTGCTGTGTCATGATTCCGTCCTTTTTCCAGGCAGGATTTCAGGGTACACCCGTTGGAGAAACGAAACCATAAAACCCGTTACAAATCCTTCAATAACGATCACTGGAAGATTGGCTGTGATGACAAGAATGGACACCTCAAAAAAACTTTTTTCCGTAAGATAGAGGGCAAGGGCCAGCAGCAGACAGGAGAGGAGAACAGATCCTGCACCTGCAAGAAAAGATGCGGCAAACACCGTTTTTTTACCCCTGTGCAGAAAAGGTGAAAAAAGATAGTGGCAGACAATGGCAGGAACGGCCATGACCACGGCATTAACCCCCAACGCAGTGATGCCCCCATACTGAAAAAAAACAGACTGGAGAAAAAGGGCCACAAGGATGGCGGGAAAGGCGGCCCATCCCAAAAGCAGGCCCACAACACCGTTGAGGATAAGGTGAACGCTTGAAGGCCCGACATTGACATGGATCAAGGATGCCACAAAAAAGGCTGATGACAGAATGGCCACGTTCACAATTTTGTCATAGTCGACTTTTTTCAACCCGATCGCAGTTCCGGCAAAGGCAATAACGCCGCCGGAAATGAGCACCTGACCGGATAAAACCCCCTCTGAAATGTGCATCCTACTCCCCTGCCTGCCATTTTTGAAATTCAACCCACAACACGGCCCCCAGTTCTATATCCTTTTTTTCGCCATTGTGCACCATTTTTTTGTCCGAGGTGGAAAGGGCTGCAAACCCCCACCATCCATCAACGGGTGCGGCATAGGAAAAAACACCGTTTGAATCGGCCTTGATGGTCTGGGTTACCATGTAGTCTGAGGGGGCCTTGGCCTTGCCGGACCGGTTATAATACTCAATCTCCACCTCGGCATGGGGAACGATATGACCATCAAGCATCACAACCCCCTGGAAAAGATTGCCGGCATAGAGCCCGTAGGGTTTAGACAAAGGCACAATTTCCGTTTTCAGGCCCACGGGTTCATCCCAGCCATCCTCACCGCCAAAGGCGGCAACAACGGTCTTTGTGTAGTGAACGATAAAGCAATCTTCAGAGGGTTCCCAATAGGGCTCGGGAATCATGCAAAAGGCATAGGCACCGGGCCGTTTGATATTGTAACCGGCTGTGAATGCGCCATGGTCCATGATCGTTGACGCCTTGAGGATCGGCAAAAGATCCTCCCGCTGCCCCCCCTTGACAACATAAAAAGATTCGGGTTTTACAAGGGTCATCCCGTTTAATTCAAAGGGATGGGAAAAGGATAGATCCAGGGTGATGGATCTGTCTTCCCCCTGCATTACCATGCTGTCCGAGGGAATGACCATGCCGAAATGGGCCAATGCACTGCCTGCCGTTGCCGCCAGGCAAAGGCAGGCCAAAATAATAATTTTTTTCAAACCAGCGTGTTTTGATTCAATAGATCCCATGTTTTCCTCCATTCATAAAAAATAAAAAACCACAAAGAATTGCGGGCCAGAAACTGATGACCGTTACATTGCAACCTTCGTGGTTCAAGTTTAAAAAAATACCGATTGTCTCTTACGCTTCAGGTGCAGGCAATGGCCTGCCCAAGCTTCAGCCTGGAATTGAACCTATCCTTATACGCTCGTACAACGGGTGTCAATCATTTTTTATACCATACCCCGGCCTCGCTTTTCAGGTATTCCCCTTTGTCGGCCTGGTCGGCAATCTGGAGCGCCCTTCGTTTTCCAACGGTTTGAACATCCACCCCCTGCTGGGCCGATATGGCGGAGTAGACCGTCTGACGGTCCCTGTTCTCGTCTGCAACCACGTCCTCATTAACGCGTTGACCCGTGACAAACTCAAGAAAACCCAGGGCGTTCTCCCCGACGATGCCCTGGCGTTTCATTTCAACGATCACTGGCAGACGCTGCTTCATCCGCTCCTTGATCCCATTGGCAAAACCGGCCTGGACAGCGATCAATGAGGCCAGCGCCATTAAAATGGCAAACAAAGTTGTTTTTCCTGTGTTCATGTTTTCCCCCTGCTATTTCTTTATCTGACTCTCGGTTTTATCAATGTCATCGAAAAAACTGTCCAGGGCCCTGTCCACCTTGACATTGACGTCAATGGTGATGTGAATCGGCTTGACCTCCACCGGAGCGAGCTGGACCTCGTGGCTTGTGCTGCACCCGACCAGAAAAAATGCGATTCCCATGGTCAGTTTCGTTATTCTGTTTTTCATCTGCACGCGCTCCTTTGATTTTTACGGGACACCAATTGTAGACACAGCCCCTCTGAAAAGTAAATATCCCGTAGTTTTTTTTCAGGTTGCGCCAGGCCGCACCCCCTGAAGGGGTTTTCTATCTCTTGCCCCTGGGTCTGGCCGGCCGGGCGGATTTCTGGGAACCCGGCTTTGAAACCGTTTTTGAACCGGTTTTAGAACGGCCCTTTGAGCGGATTTTCAATCCCGCTTTCCGACCGGGTGTGGCATTTTTTTTCGGGCCGTTTCGTCTGTTGACAATCCCTTTGATTTCTTTGTCGGCCCGTTGTTCACTGGCCGGGCTGTCCGGGCGCAGCAGCACAAAGCCCGGCACCGCACTGTCCACCGTATACCCCTTGACCGTTTCCACAGGAATCTTGTATTGCAGGAGACCCTCAACGGCCGTTAAAAAAGCCTTTTCCTCCCTTGAAACCAATGAGACGGCAATCCCCTCAACACCGGCACGGCCGGTGCGGCCGATGCGGTGCACATAGTCTTCGGCAACCGCCGGCATGTCGTAGTTGACCACATGGGGCAGGCCGGTGATGTCAAGCCCCCTTGCCGCCACATCCGTTGCCACAAGGATGCGGATCTCACCGTCCTTGAACGCTTTGAGGGTGCGGGTTCTGAACGACTGGCTTTTGTTGCCGTGGAGGGCTGCAGCGGAAATTTTAACCTGGGCAAGACGCTCAGCAAGCTTGTTTGCCCCGTGCTTTGTGCGGACAAACACCAGCACCTGGCGCCAGTCTCCCCGGGTGATTAAATGGATGAGCAGATCACGCTTGTTGGATTTTTCCACCAGGTGAACCTTCTGCACAATGGATTCCGCCGCTGTGGTGCTGGGCGTCACCTCGATCTGTTCGGGGTTCTTGAGCATTTTTTCGGCAAGCTCCCGGATCTGCCGGGTATAGGTGGCAGAAAAAAGCATGGTTCTGCGTTCCTGGGGGACCAGTTCAAGGACCTGGGAAATCTCGTCGCTGAACCCGAGATCCAGCATCCTGTCGGCCTCGTCAAACACCAGAAATTCAAGCTGTGAAAGCTTCACATCCCGGTTATAGGCGGCAAGGTCAAGCAGCCGGCCCGGGGTGGCCACAAGAATATCAACCCCCCTTTTAAGCCGGTCAATCTGGGGGTTGACATTCACCCCCCCATAAACCACGGTGCAGCGAAGTGAGACCCGCCGGGCATAGGCCTTGATGCTCTCACCCACCTGGAGAGCAAGTTCCCTTGTGGGGGTGAGCACCAGGGCGCGGGGATGACGGCGAAGGCCCTGGTGCCGGGCCAGTATTTCCACGATGGGAAGGGCAAAGGCATCTGTCTTTCCGGTGCCGGTCTGGGCCCGGGCAAGGAGGTCCCGTCCGTTTAAAATCACCGGAATGACCCGGGCCTGAATGGGTGTTGGCGTAACGTACCCCTTGGTTTTAACCGCTTTGAGCAGTTCAGCCCTGAGGCCAAGTTCTTCAAATGACATGTGGTATCCTGGTGGTTAATGCGGGCCGGCACAACCGGCCTGCGTATCATTGGTTGTCTATCAGGGATTATACCACGATTACGGGTTGCCAAACCAATGATTTATTATGGCCGCAAGTTTTCCTGCCTGAACAATCCGTTGCTTGCCCGTGTCAAAGGCAGTTAAAAGGGTCCGGCCCCTTGGGTTGGTTTTCAGGGCAACCAGATATTCCGACGACGGGGTCAAAACCGGTATTTTTCGATACCGGCTCTCCCAGTGCACCTTGCGCAGCAGGTGGTCCCAACTGAGCTCATACCCGAGAAACCCATCCAGCCGACGGGCATTGAGCATTTTAAATCCCTGGAGGATGGTGCCCACATCGACCTTCTTGATCAGAACGGCTTTTTCCCAGTCATCGCCATAGCTGAACCCCCTTTTAACACCAATGGTGAGACCGTTCAATGTGTCCAGTCCCCTCAACTCAATGGGGGAATCCACAGGAACAAACACAACGAACCGGACCGGATTGATCGATTCCCGGGAATAATCAAACCGTTGCAACCGCTGGCTGTTTTTACCTGTAGGAAAAAGAATGTCAGCCTTTCCCTTTTCCAGATAGGCCATGGCCCGCGGCCAGGGCGTGACAAAAAGCTCGATGGTATACCCCAATTCCTGGAAACTCTCCCGCAGGACATCCCAGCTGTAGCCCCTCAATCCCACGGCATCATGGCCGGGCTTTATAACTTGATAAGGCACAAGTGTCCCATCGCCCATGCAAAAGGGGGCATAATCCGCCAGGGTTGCAACCCGGACCGTTTTTTCATGGGCATGGACAGTCATGGAAACAAGAACCAGAACCATGACCAGCCCCAAAAGCCTGATATTCATTTTATCTCCCATTGTCCACCGGGTTTGACGATGGACGTTTTTCTCAGCCGGCAGCGCTTTGCCTTTCAGGCCAGGGTTTTACTGAACCTTGCCCAGGCAAGGACGATGAACGACACCGCAAGGCCGGCCTGGGCAACAATGGCCGGCCACAATACCGCTACGCCGACCCCCTTCATGACAATTCCCCTTAAGATCTCGAGATACCAGCGCATGGGGTTGAACCAGGTGGCATATTGAACCAGATCGGGCATGTTTTTTACCGGAAACATGAACCCTGACAGCATGACACAGGGCATCAGGATCAAAAAACTTGTGAGCATGGCCTGCTGCTGGGTTTGTGCACCCGCACTGATCATCAGGGCAATGCCCATGTTGCCCAGAAGGTAGAGCCCGGACAAGAGGTAGAGCAGGACCATGCTTCCCTTGACGTGGATATTGAATATCAGAAACGCCACAACGAGCATGAGGGTCATGGAGACGTAGCCCGTGATGATGTAGGGAATGGTTTTGCCGAGGATGAATTCAATTTTCCGGATCGGGGTAACCATGACCTGTTCAATGGTGCCGATCTCTTTTTCCTTGACAATACCGATGCTCGTCAGGAGCAGGCTGAACAGAAAAAGCATCACGGCAATGAGCGAGGGGACAAAATAGTACCGGCTCTCCTGGTTTGCATTAAACCAGGCCCGTTCAACGGTGGTGATCCGGACGGCCGGGTTATTAATTCCCCGGGTTTTGAGCAGCTGTTCAAACCGCTGGTTTGAATAATCCTGGATGATGCGGCCGGCATATCCCTGGACAATGGCAGTGGTGTTACTGTCAGTGCCGTCGGTCAGCACCTGGACCTGGGCGGTCCGGCCCCTGGCCATGGTCCGTTCAAACCCCGATGGCACAACGACCACGGCCCTGACCATCCCCCGGTCCAGGAGGGGACCAATCTGCCGGTCTGAAGCGGGCATCTCAACGATTTCAAAGTAGCCGCCCGCCGTGAACGCCCTGACAAACGCCCGTGACGCCAAGGTTTTGTCCATGTCAACCACGGCGGTACGTATGTTCATCACATCCGTTGTCAGGGCAAAGGCCATGACCACCATCTGGATCACCGGCATGCCAAAGATGAGGACGCGCATGCGCGGATCCCTCAGCATCTGCAAAAATTCCTTGATGAGCATATGTTTAAGTCGCTGGATCATGTTAGGTCAGTTTAAACTTGAATTTGCGGTTGGCAAGGACCATCATGATCAGGGCGTAAACTGACAGCAGCGCCGCATCCAGCCAGATGATCTCAAGGCCGATGCCCTTGAGATAGATCCCCCGGAGAATGGCGATAAAGTACCGGGCAGGCACGATATAGGTGATGCACTGGATGGGCAGGGGCATGTTTTCAATGGCAAAGACAAAACCGCTCAGGATAAGGGTGGGCAGGTACCCTGACACAATGGCAATCTGGTTGGCCAGGATCTGGGATTTCAGTGCGATGCTCAGAAACATTCCCCAGAACAGGGCGCCGGTCAGAAAAACAGCGGCCATGGCAAACAAAAGGGCTGCGTTTCCCACAATGGGCACCTTGAACATCCATTTTCCCATGGCAACGGCAATGGCCACATCTGCCATGCCAATGGTGAAATAGGGGATCACCTTGCCAAAAATGAGTTCAGGTCCCTTTAGCGGGGTGCTGATCAGCTGTTCCATGGTTCCTGTTTCCCACTCCCTTGCAATGGTGACGCTGGTGAGCATGGCCGCAATCACCACCATGACAAGGGCAATGATTCCCGGGATGATGACGTTCTGGCTGCGCAGGTCCTGATTGTACCAGGATCTTGACACCATGGCAACCGGAGGCGACAGGTCTGGGTGTTCCATGAACTGCATCCTTTCAGCCGTGACCGCCGACGAATAGATCATGCCCACGCCTGCGGCATACCCCATGGCCAGTCGAGAGGTGTTGGCATCGCTGCCATCGCCCAGGATTTGAACGGCCACACTCTTGCCGGCAGTTATTTTCTCTGCAAAATCCGCCGGCACCACCAGGGCCACCAGGGCCTGCCCCTTTTCAAGGGCAA
This sequence comes from uncultured Desulfobacterium sp., assembly GCA_963675615.2. GTDB lineage: Bacteria > Desulfobacterota > Desulfobacteria > Desulfobacterales > Desulfobacteraceae > Desulforapulum. The sequence continues at coordinate 203,176 of CAXXTD010000002.1, read as the reverse complement.
GCTGCAGGGCACCATAATCGTCATAATACCCCTTCATGGAAAAATAGGGGGAACCGGCAAAAAGACTCAACAGGTCACGGCTCTGCCGTGTCCGGCTCTGGTCCCACACCACGGTGGGTACATTCCTGAGGTCAAGGGTCAGGGCGTACCCGAACAGCATGATGAGAATCACAGGTATGGCCAGGGAAAGAAAGAGGCTGCGCCAGTCGCGCATCACGTGGATGAACTCTTTAACGGCAACGGCAGCCAGCCGCCGGCGGTTCATGGTCGGGCCTCCCCCTCGCGTCGGTCATCCGCCTCGATGAGCGAGATAAACACATCCTCCATGCCCGGCAGAATGGTTTCAACCGTATACCCGGTGATTCCAAGGGCATCCAGCTTCCGGCGGATCCCCTGTTCCGCCAGCACACCGTCCGTTGCCGTTACATGGAGACCGGCACCAAACAGCGCGGCATCCCTTATCCCGGCAAGGCCGGCAAGGTGCTCGACCACGGCCTGGGGGTCGCCACACCGCAGGTCAAGGATCCGGTCATGCATATGTTCGGTCTTGAGGGCCAAAGGGGTGCCCATGGCGATCATCCTGCCCCGGTAGATCATGGCAATGCGGTCGCAGTACTCGGCCTCTTCCATGTGGTGGGTGGTGACAAACACGGTGACCCCCTGGTCTGCCATGGCATGGATCAGATCCCAGAAACGCCGACGGCTCAGGGGATCGACCCCGCTGGTGGGTTCGTCCAGAAAGACAACCGGCGGTTCATGGAGAATGGCACAGGCCAGGGCAAGGCGCTGTTTCCATCCGGCGCTCAAAACCCCTGTCAGGGTTTTTCCATGGTCCTCAAGGCTCGCCATTTCCAGGGCCCAGGCCTTTCTTTTGGCCATGGCAGGGCCCCTGAGACCGTAAATCCCCCCGTAAAATGAGAGATTTTCCCCAACGGTGAGGTCTTCGTACAGGGAGAATCTCTGGCTCATGTACCCGATATTCTGCTTGATCTGTTCGGCCTGGGTCAGGATGTCAAAACCTGCCACAACACCGGTGCCCTGGCTTGGGGCAAGAAGTCCGCACACCATGCGGATGGTGGTGCTCTTGCCTGCACCGTTGGGCCCGAGGAAACCGAAGATTTCCCCCTTTGCCACCCTGAAGCTGATGGCGTTAACCGCCGTAAAACCGCCAAAGGTCCGTGTCAGACCTTCCACCGCAACGGCAGGCGCTGCAGCCTTGCCCCGGGACCCTTGCCGGGTCAACGTCCTGTAGGATCGTGGTTTTTCATCCGGCGCCACGGACAGGGGGTCTGGCCGGGTCATCATGCTGACAAACAGCTCCTCAAGGGTCGAAAACCGGCCTTTGATCTCGTGGGGCGGACCTGTGACCAGAAATTTACCCCGGTCCAGAAGCCCGATCCTGTCACAGCGTTCAGCCTCATCCAGATAGGCTGTTGTCACAAGAATCGAAACCCCCTGTTTTACAATTCGGTGAAGAATCCGCCAGAAATCTCTTCTGCTCACCGGATCAACACCGTTGGTGGGTTCGTCGAGGAGAAGAACCGCCGGGGTATGAATCAGGGCACAGATCAGCTGAAGCTTCTGCTTCATCCCTCCGGAAAGGTCCCGGGCCTTTCTCTGCCTGAAGGGTTCCATGTGGCTGAACCCGAGAAGTTCTACAATACGCGGTTCCCGGTTTTTCCGGGCAACACCGTAAAGATCGGCGTAAAAATTGATGTTTTCAGCCACGGTAAGGTCGGGATAGAGACCGAACCGCTGGCTCATGTAAGCCAGGTTTTCCTTTGCCCTGAAGGGATGGATACGGGCATCAACCCCTGCAATGTGAACCGATCCTGAATCCGGGTCCATAATGGTTGATACCATGCGCAGGAAGGTAGTTTTACCGGCACCGTCTGGCCCGACAATGCCGAATATTTCTCCCTTTTCAACCGAAACGCTCAGGTGGTCAACGGCCACGAGGTCACCAAAGGTTTTGGTCAGATCAAGGGCGTGAATGGCCTTCATTCTAGTCTGCATGAACCGGAATGACGGCATCAGCCGGCATGCCCGCCTTGAGTTCCCCTTGGGGATTGGTCAGATCCACCTTGATCCGGTACATGAGTTTCACCCGCTCTTCAAAGGTCTGGACCGATTTGGGGGTAAACTCGGCCTGGCTGCCCACAAACGAAAGGGTTCCCGGATAGGTTCTGCCCGGATAGGTATCGGTCGTCACCAGGACCTTGTCCCCTATCCGGACCCTGCCAAGGTCCAGTTCATTGATGAATGCCCTGAGCCAGGGACGTTCAAGGTCTGCCAGGGTCACAACCGGGGTCGACGGGTTGACATACTCCCCCGGCTCGGCCGATCGAACCAGGATGATACCGTCCATGGGGGCAAAAAGTTCGGTATAGGCCAGCTGCTGCAGAGCCTGGTTTACCGCCTGTTCGGCCCCATCCACCTGGGACGTTGCCTGGTCAATGCGTTCCCTTCGCGGCCCTGCGACCACCAGATCCAGCTCAGCCTGGGCCTGGACCAGGGTGGCCTTTGCCCTTTCAATCTGTTCTGACCGGGGGCCCTCCTGCTTAAGGGAAAGGGCCTGGCGTGCCGCATCGACCCTTGTCCCGGCCTCTGCGGCCCTGCTCGAGGCCACGGCATACTGGGTTTCATAGGACTTAAACACCTGCTGGCTGGTACCCTTTTGCCTGTACAGGGTCAGAAAACGGTCATAATCCTCCTTTGCCTGGGCAAGCTGGGCCTGGGCCGTTTTTACGGCGGCAAGGGCCGTTTCAAGATCGGATTTTGCACCTTCGATCTCCTGAACCCGGCTGCCCCGGGTCAGTTCCAGGACCGTCTGCTGGGCGGCCCTCACCCTGGCCCGGGCCAGGGTGATCTCCTGGGGACGGCTTCCTGCCTCAAGCTCGGAGCGCATCGACCTTGCCTGGTCAAGCGCGGCACGGGCCAGGGCCACGGCAATCCGCTGGTCAACCGATTCAAGGCGGGCAAGCAGCTGTCCCTTTGCAACCGTGTCACCTTCATCCACCAGACATTGTTCAACCCTTCCGGCAATCTTGAACCCCAGTTGAACGTCGGTCACTTCAATGTTACCAGACACCCTGACCGCATCGGAGGGCTGCTCCCCGTTAAGCAACAGCGCCCACACCAGAACCGCTGCAATGATAACCAGCACAGCCACCAGCAAAGGCCATTTTTTTTTCATACCTGAATTTTCTCCTGTCTGCCCCGTTTAAAAGCAACTCAACACACAACGGTCAAAAAGGTCAAGCAGATTTTTCAGCCTCTTTTCCTTGGATCACACTCATTTTTAAGTTGCCACAACCGCCGGGGACCGCCTATACTTTCCATATTAATTGGACCAGCAACCATAAATCGTGGACAACATTATGACCAAGGTCCCCGTTCAACGTTCATGCCCAGGAGGATAAGAATTTAAATCATGTTTTCCATATCTGAAATCATTGCCCTTGCCGTCAAGATTGAAAAAAATGCAGAGACCACCTATCGCTGGGCCGCAGATCAATCCCAGAATCCCGGGGTAAAGGCGCTGCTTGTATGGATGGCCGATGAGGAAAAAAACCATGCCGCCTGGTTTGCCGCCCTTGGGGAAGGAATCGACGAATGCCGGGAGCTAACGCCCGATACCCCCATGGAAATGGACGGCGATTTTATTGGTGACCTCATGGGCAAACAGTCATTTTTCCTTGGGGACACCGATTTTACCACCATCAGCGACAAAAAAAAACTCAACAAAATATTTGTTGAATTTGAAAACGATACAATTTTGTTCTATGAGATGATCAAAACCTTCATCACCCATGGCCCGACCCTTGTACACCTGGAAAAAATAATAAACGAGGAAAAAAACCACATCCAGCAGCTGGAAAAGACTTTCCACCGGCTTTGACCCTGGAAAATCCCTGTTGTCACCCTAAACGGGTTCTGGTAGAATAGCGCCCCATGAAAACAAACAAACTGATCCTGGCCTCACAGTCCCCCCGGAGGAAATACCTGCTGGAACAGGCAGGCATTTCCTTTGATGTGGTTCCGGCCGACATTAAAGAGATGATCATGGACGGGGAAAGCCCTGAATCCTATGTCCGGCGCCTGTCCAGGGAAAAGGCAGAATTCATCGCAGACCGCCACCCCGGGCAGTGGATACTCGGCGCTGACACCGTTGTTGTGATAGACGACCGGCTCCTTGAAAAGCCCGGCTCAAGGGCCCAGGCCGTTGCCATGCTCAAACGCCTGAGCAACCGGACCCATACCGTATACACAGGCTTCACCCTCTGCTGCCTGAACGAAGATATCACCATCACCCGGACCGTGGCAACGTTAGTGACGTTCAAACGGCTTTCCGACCTTGAAATCGGGTGGTACACAGGCACAGACGAGCCCTTTGACAAGGCCGGTGCCTATGCCATCCAGGGCCTTGGCACGTTTCTGGTCAAAAGCATCAACGGTTCCTACACCAACGTTGTTGGTCTTCCCGTATGCGAGGTGATCGAAATTCTTCTGGCCCAGGGAGTCATTACCCTGTCTGAAATGGGAAACAACCATGAATGAAATCAAAACCCGGCTTGCGGCCATACGCAGCCAGATCAAGGAAACGGCCCGATCGGCCGGCCGTAACCCCGATGAAGTCCTTCTTGTGGGTGTCAGCAAGCGCCAGAGTGCAGATAAAGTGAGGGCGGCAGTCAATGCCGGCGTCACCATTCTTGGCGAGAACTACATCCAGGAGGCCGTGGAAAAAATCGAGACCCTCAAGGAGCTGGAAGCAGCCTGGCATTTCATCGGCCACCTCCAGACCAACAAGGCGCGGTTTGCCGTGCAGCACTTTGACCTGATCCACACGGTGGACTCAATCAAACTTGCCCGGGAAATCGACAAACAGGCACGGAAGATCCAGAAAATCCAGCAGGTCCTGATCCAGATCAACATCAGCCAGGAATCGTCCAAGTCGGGCGCCCGGGCTGACGATGCCCTGGCCCTGGTACGGGAGGCAGCCCAGTTTGAAAACATTGCCATAACCGGGTTGATGGGCATGCCGCCCTTCTTTGACGACCCGGAACGGGCACGACCGTTTTTCAGGGAGCTTGCCCGGATACGATCAAAAATAGAAGCTGCTAAAATCTCCAATGTCACCATGGAACATCTGTCCATGGGCATGAGCGGTGATTTCAAGGCAGCCATTGAAGAGGGATCCACCCTGGTGAGAATCGGAACCGCCATTTTCGGAGCAAGATCGTGAAGGTCCTTCTGCACTGTTGCTGCGGCCCCTGCACCATCTACCCCCTTGAACGGCTGAAACAAGAGGACATGACCGTGATGGGGTTCTACTACCGCCACAACATCCATCCGTTTACCGAATGCCTGCGACGCCAGGAAACCCTGGAGACCTATGCCGGACCCAGGAGTTCAAGGTGATCATCCAGCAGGGATACGAGCTGGAACGATTCCTGAGGGGTGTTGCCTTTCGAGAGTCAGACCGGTGCCGGTTCTGCTACCATGACCGCCTCAGGGCAGCGGCAAAGATCGCCAAAAAGGGAAAATTCGACGGCTTTACCACCACCCTGCTCTACAGCAAGTTCCAGAACCACAGGCTCATCTGTGACACCGCCGAATCCGTTGCAAAGAAAGAGGGGATTCCCTTTGTCTACCGGGACTTCCGGGAAGGCTGGAAGCAGGGCATCGAACGGTCCAAACAGCTTGACATGTACCGCCAGCAGTACTGCGGCTGTATCTACAGTGAAAGGGACCGGTTTTTCAACGATTGAGATTCTCCATGTACCATTGAGCTGCCAGGTCAAGGCCCTGGGAGACGGAAAATTGAGGATCATACCCGAGCAGATTTTTTGCCCGTGAAATGTCGGCAAGGGAATGGCGCACGTCCCCGGGCCTGAAATCCCGGTACACCGGCCGGGCCGCTGCTGCACCCGGATATCTTTCCATCACCCGGTCCCGGATCATGGAAAAGAGCTGGTTCAGCGTGGTACGCTCGCCAAAGGCCACGTTATAGACCCGGTTGACCGCCCCATCTTCCGTGGTCAGGGCGGCAAGAAGGTTGGCCTGGACCGTGTTGTCGATATAGCAGAAATCCCGGCTGGTCTCACCGTCCCCGTTGATGAATACCGCCTCGCCCTTGATCAAAGATGCAAACCAGAGGGGAATGACCGCCGCATAGGCCCCCATGGGATCCTGGCGTCGACCAAACACGTTGAAATACCTGAGGCCAACGGTGTTGAACCCGTAGGTTGAGGCAAACACATCGGCATAGAGTTCGTTCACGTATTTGGTGACCGCGTAGGGGGACAGGGGTTTGCCGATTTCATCCTCCCGTTTGGGAAGGCCGGGATGATCCCCATAGGTTGAGCTGGATGCGGCATAGACAAACCGCTCGACCCCGGCGTTTCTAGCGGCCACGAGCATGTTCAGAAAACCTGTGATGTTGTTGGCGTTTGTGGTCAGGGGATCTTCAACAGACCGGGGAACAGAGCCCAGGGCTGCCTGGTGGAGCACATACTCCTGACCGTTGCAGGCCGCTTCACAGGTGAAAGGATCGCAGATATCGCCCTTGATAAACGCGAAGCGTTGCCACTGCTCGGGGGTGACCATTGCCTCAACCGCGTCAAGGTTATGCTGAAAACCTGTTGAAAAATTATCCAGCCCCGTGACCTGCTGGTCATACCTCAAAAGGGTTTCCACAAGGTTGGAGCCGATAAAACCGGCGGCTCCGGTGACAAGCCACTTACCGCTGGTGCCCTTCAGTCGTTGTTTGATTGGTTCCGTTTCCATAAATATTCCTGTAACAGGGGAGCAAGGTGACATTCCCCCCATGGATCAAAGCCGCCAGAAATTGACATTGCTTTTTCTTACCTCGTTCATATCCACCATGGATTTAACGTCAACCAGGCAGCCGTCAGGCCCCAGGGTCTGGGTAAAATCAGTCAGTTTTTTGAGCCGATACGCCCTGTGGGGAACGGCAATGATCAGGGCGCCAAGGTCGGCAAGCTCCGCCCAGGTGCACAGGCGTATATTGTAGTAGGCCATGGCCTCGTCCGGGTCGGCCATGGGTTCATGGACCAGCACCTCGACCCCGTAGGATTCAAGCTCCTGGACGATATCAACCACCCTTGTATTCCTCAGGTCCGGACAATCCTCCTTAAAGGTGAGTCCGAGCACCCCGACCCGAACGCCCTTGATGTTTTTGCCGGCATTGATCATCATCTTGATGGTTTTTTCGACAACAAACCGCCCCATGTTATCGTTGATTCTTCGACCTGCCAGAATCACCTCTGGATGGTATCCCTCGGACTGTGCCTTGAACGTCAGGTAATAGGGGTCCACACCAATGCAGTGACCGCCCACCAGCCCCGGTGTAAAGGGAAGAAAATTCCATTTGGAACCGGCCGCTTCAAGGACGTTTCGCGTGTCAATGTTGAGGCGATCGAAAATAAGGGCAAGCTCGTTCATCAGGGCAATGTTGAGATCCCGCTGGGTGTTTTCAATCACCTTGGCCGCCTCGGCCTCTTTAATGGTCGTGGTGCGATGGACCCCGGCATGGATGATGGATTCGTAGAGGGATGCAACCCGCTCGAGGGTGGGTCCATCATCCCCCGACACCACCTTGGTGATGCGCGTCAGGGTGTGCTCCTTGTCACCGGGATTGATCCGCTCGGGCGAGTAGCCCACATGGAACTCTTTTTTCCAGATATAACCCGACTCTCTTTCCAGGATGGGCACGCAAATTTCCTCGGTCACTCCCGGATAGACCGTTGATTCAAAGATGACAACGGCCCCTTTTTTCATGTATCGTCCTGCTGTCACGGACGAACTCTCCACGGGTCTGAGATCCGGCCGCCGTGCCCGGTCAATGGGGGTGGGAACGGCAACGATAATGAAATCGGCATCCTTGATCATGGCTGGATCAGCGGTTGCCGTAAAATGAACGGCACGCTTAAACTCCTCAACTGAAACCTCACCCGTGGGGTCTGTCATGCGTGCGCAGTTGTCCACAATACTCTGCTTTAAATCAAGGCCGATCGTGGTGTACCTGGCACCGAAATGAACAGCCAGGGGCAGCCCCACATAGCCGAGACCGATCACCGCAATTTTCACGTTACTGTCTGTCATTGGAAATCCTTTGAATAATATCCGCGATTCTTTCCGAAGCCCTGCCGTCCCAGAACCGGGGACGCCGGCCGATTTTCCAGCCATTGTTCATGATCTGTTCAAATGAGTCAAGGATCTTTTGCCGGGAAACACCCATGAGGGCGTTGGTGCCCTCGGTCACGGTGATGGGCCGCTCGGTGTTTTCCCGGATGGTCAGGCAGGGGATGCCCAGGGCCGTGGTCTCCTCCTGGAGTCCGCCGCTGTCGGTCAGCACCACCCTGGCATCCTTCCAGAGGTTCAAAAATGCCATGTACGCGAGCGGTTCCACAAGTCGTATACTGCTGGACGGCTCAATATTCCACGATTCCATGTTCTTACGGGTTCTTGGATGGATGGGAAAAATCAGGGGAAGGGTTTCGGCCACCGTGGCAAGGGTTTCCATGATCGACACAAGGGTCACCTCCTCGTCCACGTTGGACGGTCGATGCAGGGTCACCACCCCGTAGGCCGAATGCTGCTGCTTAAACCCGTTGCCGGTAAAGCCTTCCCGGTCCATGGTTTCAAGCTTTTCAAGCTGGTAAAAAAGATTGTCAATCATCACATGACCGACAAAGTGGATGGTGTTTTTGTCCTTGCCTTCGTTGAGCAGGTTTTCCATGCCCTGATCTTCCGTCACAAAGAAAACGTCTGAAATGGCGTCGGTGACCATGCGGTTGATCTCTTCGGGCATCCCCAGATCAAAGCTTCTCAACCCCGCCTCCACATGGGCCACCTGGATATTCATCTTCTTGGCCACAATGGAACAGGCCAGGGTGGAATTCACATCGCCGACCACGACGACCAGGTCAGGCCTTTCACCAATGCAGATATCCTCAAATCCGGTCATGATTTTTGCAGTCTGCCGGGCGTGGGACCCGCCGCCTGCACCCAGATGGTAATCGGGCTTGCGGATGCCAAGCTCCTGGAAAAATACATCGCTCATGTTATGATCATAATGCTGACCCGTATGGACAATCTTGTAATCAAGGTCAGGATGCAGATCAAAGGCCCTGGCCATGGGGGCAATTTTCATGAAATTGGGTCTGGCGCCTGCGATTAAAAATATTTTCATGGACACGCTCTCTTTGGTTTGGATTGGCAGTTCAGGGCGGGTTAAGACTCTTTTTTCTTGATGCCGCGGATCATGTTCACCATGATCTTGTCTGCCCGGTCAAGCCGGCCGGCCAGAACTTCAAACAGATGCTTTGCTACATCGGGATACTTTTCGATGATCTCAAGGAGTTTGTCCCCAGGAAAACGCTTGATCACCGATCTTCCCTTGGACACGATGGATGCGGACCGGGGTTCGCCCGTGATGGCTGCCATCTCGCCAAAATATTCGTTGGGCTGGGTAATCTCGGCAATCTTCTTGCCGCCCTTGACCACATGGACCGCCCCCTGGACAAGCTTGAAAAAATCGATGTCCGTGTTTCCCTCCCGGATGATGACATCCTTGTCCTCGTATCGTTCCACATCGGGATTGACCAGATAGGCCGGAAGGGCCTCCTTGGTGATGGTGGTTTTCTTTAAAACCTCCTCAAGTGATGTTTCGCCTTGGCGAACCTTGATCAAACCGGCATCCCGCAGGGTCTTCATCCCTTCCTGGATGGCAAGCTTTCTCAACAGATCCTCTGGAACCGCAGCATTGATGGCCTTTGCCACCTCATCGGTCACCTCCATGAGTTCATAGAGCCCGACCCTGCCCTTGTACCCTGTGCCGTTACAGTTGGCACATCCCTTGGGACCGTACAATGTCAGATCGGGAATTTCGGCCTTGGAAAAGCCGAAAAGTTCAAGATCTTTGGGGTCATACCCGGTGACCACCTGCTTGCACTGGGGGCACAGCCGCCGGGCAAGGCGCTGGGAAAGCACCATGGAGACCGACGAGGCCAGCATGTAGGGCGGAATGCCGATATCCACGAGGCGGCCAATGGTGGACGGGCAGTCATTGGTGTGGAGGGTGGAAAACACAAGGTGACCCGTCATGGCCGCCTTGATGGCAATTTCTGCAGTGTTTATGTCCCGGATCTCACCGACCATGATGATGTCGGGGTCCTGGCGCAGAAAGGATTTCAGGGCAGCGGCAAAGGTCATGCCCACCTCGTCCCTGACCGGCACCTGGTTGATTCCCCTGAAGTTGAACTCGACAGGGTCCTCGGCCGTCAGGATCTTGGTATCCTCTTTGTTGAGTCTGTTGAGAATCGAATAAAGGGTGGTGGTTTTGCCGCTGCCGGTAGGCCCGGTGACAAGCAGCAGGCCATAGGGCTGGGAGATACAGCGCTTGATTCCTTCAAAGGTGTCAGCCTCAAACCCCAGTTTGGACAGGTCCACGTTCAGGGCGCTCTGGTCCAGGATACGCATGACCACGCTCTCACCAAAAAGCGTGGGAAGGGTGGAGACCCTGAAATCAACGGATTTGTTTTTGGCAAACCGAAGCTTGATTCTGCCGTCCTGGGGCACCCTTCTTTCGGCAATGTCGAGCTCGGCCAGGATCTTGAGTCTAGAGATTACGGCATTTTTAATGGTCAAGGGAAGGTTCATTGCCTTGTAAAGGGATCCGTCCAGCCGGTATCTCACCTGGAGGGAACGTTCAAAGGGCTCGATGTGGATATCGCTCACCCCGTCGTTGATGGCCCGGATCAGAATACCGTTGACCAGCTTGATGATGGGAGCGTCCGAAGCCCTGAATTCATCGTAATCATTGTCATCGTCAATGGATTCGATCTCAAGCTCGCCTGCGGCCTCGGACACAAGGGATCCAAAATCCTCCACAGAGGTGACCGGTTCATCATCCTCTTTTTCATCGTCAAAGTGGATGAACTCCCGGTAGGCTTCTTCGCTGATCTTGTAGAAATCCCGGTAGGCCTGGATCACATCGTTTTCCGTTGACACCGAGATCTTCAGGGTTCTGCCCACAGTCTGCTGAAGTTCCTCAACGGCAGTGGTGTCAGTGGGTTCGGTCATGGTGACCTCAAGCTCGTCACCCTTTATACCCAGGGGAAAAGCCAGGTATTGTTTGGCAACCTCAAAGGGCAGAAGTTTTAAAATCTTTGGATTGGGCTTGATGTCTGCAAGCCGGACCACGGGGTAATTATAGATCCGGCCCAGCACATTGATGATGGTTTCAGGATCGATAAACCCCATGGTCAAAAGAACGCTCGAGAGCCTTGTCCCGGTCTTTTTATGCTGGGCAAGGGCACTCTGGAGCTGATTGCTGGTGATCTGTCCCTCTTTGGAGAGAAGCTCGCCAATGCGAATCTTGCCGGCCCCTGACTGATCCTTGATCGTCTTGGTCAGAGCCGTTGACCTGGAAGGCGAACCCGTTGTTTTCATGGTTTATTTGGCTCCCGGAGCGTCATGGCTCTGTTGATTCTCAACCCCGATTGTCATAAATTTTTTTCCCGCCCCCATAGACCAGAAGCACCCCGAGCACGTAAAAACAGAATTTAACGACACCGGGTGCCTGGGCAAACAGGGCAATGGTTTCAACCTTGGGCATCACCTGTGGAATTCTGTAAAATACGCCCAGCCCGGCCATGACCAGCAGGGCTCCCCATGCCAGTTGAATCTTTCGTCGTTCCATCCTATATCACCTTTCCAGTTCGTTGAGTCGTTCGTCAAACCGCTTCATCTGCGCATCCAGTTCATCGGAGTGCTGTTCCAGGCGATCGAACAGTTCATCAATCCGGGTCTGATGTTCGCCAATGGCGCAGGAGATCCCGGCGATTTTTTTGCCGTCCTTGAGATCCACTGCAGCCTGGATCTCGGTGTTCAACCCTTCGAGGGCTGCCTCATGTCCTTCGATTTCATCCTCAATCGCCTGGATTTTTATCCTGAGGGGGCCAACCTGCCTGGAACGCTCTGCAATGATGTCACTCCTGACCTTGCGCAGTTCTTTTTTTGAAAATTTCGACTCCGTGACGGTCTTTTCGGACAGGTCCTGGACTGCAGGCGATTCCCCGTCCCAGCCCTCTTTGTCAAGGAACTCCTGGTAGCTGCCCTCAAACACGGTAATGGTGTCGTTCTTGAACACAATCAAGCGGTTGGCAAGGGCGTGGAGGAACATCTCGTTATGGGTCACCAGCAGGACTGCACCTTCAAAATTGTCAAGGGCCACCACAAGGGAGTCGCAGGACTCCATGTCCAGGTGGTTGGTGGGTTCGTCCAGAAGTACAAGATTCAGCGGTTTTGCAAGGAGTTTACCGAGCATCACCCGGCTCTTTTCACCGCCGGACAGGACTGAAATGCGCTTGAGGGCATTATCGCCCTCAAACATGATGGCACCGCAGATGTTTCTTGCCTGCTGGCGGTCAAGGTCCGGATGGGACAGAAGGATCTCTTCCTCCACCGTGGCGGTGGGGTTGAGGCTCTGCACATTGGTCTGCTCAAAATACCCCATTTCAACCCCGGGGTTGTAAGTCACCTTGCCAGAATCGGGAACAAGTTTCTGGGCCAGAAGTTTTAACAGGGTGGTCTTGCCCTTGCCGTTCTTTCCCACAATGGCAACCCGGTCCCCCGGAGCCAGGTTGAAATTAAAATCCTGGATCAGCGGCCGATCCGGATCGTGGGCAAAGCACAGGTCGTCCACCTGGACCACCTGTTTTCCGGCAAAGACAAGATTGCGAAAGGAAAAGGCAAGGGACTCCATGCGGCTCAGGCTATCCTTTTTTTCCATCTTGGAAAGGGCCTTGATCCTTGACTGGACCATGCCGGCAAGCCTTGCCTTGGCCCTGAACCTTGTGATGAAAAGCTCCATTTCCCTGCGCCGTTTTTCATCGTTAAGCCTTGTCTTTTCATACACCGCTTCGTCCTGGACAATCTGCTCGTAGTACTTGTCGGTTGTCCCTGCAATCTTGCGAATAACCCTGCGATGGATGCCGGCCACATGGGTGACCACGGCGTCCATGAAACTTCTGTCATGGGTAACCAGTAGAATCTCCCGGGGCCAGGACCGGAGAAAACCTGCAATCCAGCGGATGGAGGTGATATCCAGGTAGTTGGTGGGCTCGTCCAGGATCAAAAGATCGGGCTCGGAGACCAGCACCTTGGCAAGGGTGAGTCTCACCTGGAAACCGCCTGAAAAGCCCCCGGGACTCTGGTGCATGTCTTTGGGAGAAAAGCCCAGGCCGGCCAGAATTTTTTCCGCCTTCCAGGAGTGGTCCCGCTCATGTTCATTGAGTCCCAGCATACATTCAGCAAGAACCGTGGGTTGTGAAAAATCGATGTGCTGGGTCAGATAGCCCAGCCGGTAATCCCCTGGAATTCGGATGGCCCCGGTTTCGGGTTCTTCCCGGCCGGTGATCATCCTGAGCAGTGTGGTTTTACCGTGGCCGTTTCTGCCCACGAGGCCGATCTTTTCCCCCGGGTTGATCTGCAGACCCGTGCTGGAAAAAAGCTCCTGGCCGGCAAAACCCTTTGAAATTGATTCGATGTTTATCATAATCCGGGTATATTACCACTAAGATTTAAAATTTTAAACCATAATTGACTGATTATGGTATATAGCAGATTTAAATTAAATCAATCTATCATCAGAACTATGACATGGGGAGAACAATGACTAAATACATCTATGGCTTTGGTGACGGCTGGGCAGATGGCGACGCCGCAAAAAAGGACCTTCTTGGGGGCAAGGGAGCAAACCTTGCTGAAATGGCCAGGCTTGGCCTTCCCGTACCTGCCGGGTTTACCATTTCCACCCAGTGCTGCACCGATTATTTCAAGGCAGGCCAACACCTGCCCCAGCCCCTTTATGGTGAAATCGATGCTGCCATGGCAAAAATAGAAGACTCCATGCGCATGGGATTCGGGGATCCAAAGAATCCGCTGCTGGTCTCATGCCGATCCGGCGCCAGGAGTTCAATGCCCGGCATGATGGAAACGGTTTTAAACGTGGGGCTCTGCTCAACCACCATTCCGGGACTGATCAAAAATACCGGCAATGAGTGGTTTGTCTATGATGCCTACAGAAGATTGATCATGATGTATTCCGATGTGGTCATGGAAAAGGCCGAAGGTATCGAGCCCAGGGACGGCATGGGGATCCGGATTCACCTTGAAATCATCATGAACGAACTCAAGAACGACCTCAATTATGAAACCGACACAGACATCAGCGCCCCGGAGATGCGAGAGCTGTGTGAACGATTCAAACAAAAAATCACCGAAACCCTGGGTTCGGAATTTCCCGACAATCCAAGGGATCAGCTCCTGGGATCCATCGGGGCGGTTTTCAAGAGCTGGAACGGCAAAAGGGCCCTCTCCTACCGGCGCATCGAGCATATCCCCGACGACTGGGGCACGGCCGTCACGGTTCAGAGCATGGTATTCGGCAACATGGGCGACCAGTCTGCCACCGGGGTTGCGTTTACCCGGGACCCTGCCACCGGGGACAACAACTTCTACGGCGAATGGCTTCCCAACGCCCAGGGTGAAGACGTGGTGGCAGGCATCAGAACCCCCAATCCCCTGAACAACACCACCAAATCTTCCCACAACCGTCACCTTCCCTCCCTGGAAGAGGCCATGCCGGAAATCTACTCGTCCCTTGCCCAGATCCGGACCAAACTTGAGCACCACTACGCCGACATGCAGGACATTGAATTCACCATCCAGCAGGGCACCCTTTACATGCTCCAGTGCCGGGTGGGCAAACGGACGGGAACCGCGGCACTCAACATGGCCATGGACATGTTTGACCAGGGGTTGATCGATGAGGTCACCATGGTCACGCGGCTCAACCCCAAACAGCTGGATGAGATGCTCCACCCCATTGTTGATCCCGGGGCTGAAAAAAATACCGCCCCCCTGGCCGAAGGACTTCCGGCAGGCCCTGGCGGTGCCATCGGGCAGATCGTGTTTACCTCGGAAGATGCCGTCCGGTGGGCCCGGACCGGGAAAAAGGTGCTCCTGGTCCGGGATGAAACCAACCCCGAAGATATTGAGGGCATGCGGGCCGCCGTGGGCATTCTCACGGCAAGGGGCGGCATGACCAGCCATGCGGCCCTGGTGGCAAGGGGCTGGGGAAAATGCTGCATTGTCGGTGCCGCAGCCTTTAAAATCAATGCGGAACAACACCGGCTCACGGTGGGTTCAAAGGTCTTTAAAGAGGGGGATGTGTTGACCCTGAACGGCACAAGGGGCCTTGTGTACGAGGGGGAACTGATGATGAAAAAGGCAACCGAGAACCCCCGGTTCAAGGCGTTCATGGCCATTGCCGACCGCTACCGGCGGTTAAGGGTGAGAACCAATGCCGACACCCCGGAGGATGCGGCCCGTGCCCTTGAGTTTGGCGCCGAAGGCATCGGACTTTTCAGGACAGAGCACATGTTCTACGGGGCAGACTCGGCAAGGCCCTTGTTCCTGCTACGAAAAATGATCCTCAGCAAATCCCTTGACGAACGCGTTCGTGCCCTTGACGAGCTGTTTCCCTTTGTCAAAAAGGAAATCCAGGCCACCCTTGCGGTCATGGACGAAAAACCCGTTACCCTGCGTCTGCTCGACCCTCCCCTCCACGAATTTGTACCCCAGTCCCGGGAAAATTTGGAAGAGCTGTCACAGGCCCTCTGCATTGACATTGACGAGATCCGGAAACGAAGCCTTGACCTGAACGAGTCAAATCCCATGATGGGCCACAGGGGAGTACGCCTCGGCATCACCTACCCTGAGATCAGCGCCATGCAGATCCGGGCGATCTTTGAGGCTTCGGCCGAACTGATTCTCCAGGGGAAAAACCCCCTTCCCGAAATCATGGTGCCGGTGACCTGTAATGAGCGAGAGATCCTGTTTGTGAAAAACATTGCAGAAAAGGTTTACCAGGAAACCCTGGAAAAATACACGATCACATCGATTCCCCACCAGTTCGGCACCATGATCGAAATTCCCAGGGCAGCCCTCAAGGCGGACCGCATGGCAGCCCATGCCGAGTTCTTTTCCTTTGGCACCAATGATCTCACCCAGATGACCTTCGGGTTCAGCCGGGACGACATCGGCTCGTTCATGAACGACTACATTGACAACGCCATACTGGACGCCGATCCCTTTGAAACCCTGGACCAGGATGCCGTTGGACGGCTCATTGAAATCTCCGTTGATCTCGGGCGCAAGACCCGGCCAGACATCAAACTTGGCATCTGTGGCGAACACGGCGGGGATCCCGCCTCTGTGGCATTCTGCCACAGGGCCGGACTCACCTATGTCAGCTGCTCGCCCTACCGGGTACCCATTGCAAGGCTTGCCGCAGCCCAGGCTGCCATCAAAGAGGCCTGACAGGCCTGACTGCCGGTCAGGCCGCTAGGGAAAATGGGGCCACCCCCCATTTTCCCATCTTTTGTCCTTGTCATACACGGGAACAAGCTGTTTGCCCACAGCCTTTGTCAGCGGATACCGCTCCCGGGGCGAAAAACCCCCTTGGGACCCGAGCCGCCCCCCAGAATGATGTCCTTTATAATTTCTGATCTTCATTGTAGTGGGTTTTGATCCAGCGAAGGTATTCGCCCGATTGAATCGTTCTGACCCACTCCTGGTGATCCAGGTACCAGGCAACTGACCTTGGTGAAACGAGACAACCCCGTCTACCAGGCAACACTGGCCATGCCGGTTTCAAACGACTCTTCAGGTTTCCAGCCAAGCTCGTTCTTGAGTTTTGTACAGTCAATGGCGTACCTGAAGTCGTGGCCGGGCCGGTCCGTTACAAATCCAGCAGACCAGCTCCCTTGACGAGGCCAGGGAATGCTGGGCGCGGCCCGACCGGTCAACCCTGTCGCAGATGCCATGGACGATCTGCCGGTTCTCCACCTCGCATTCGCCGCCCACATTGTAGGTCTCTCCGGATCGGCCCCGCTCCAGGATCATCCAGATGGCACGGCAGTGGTCCCGGACATAGAGCCAGTCCCTGACGTTGCTGCCGTCACCGTAGACCGGCAGGGGTTTTCCTTCAAGGGCATTGAGGATCATCAGGGGAATAAGCTTTTCCGGAAACTGGAACGGGCCGTAGTTGTTCGAGCAGTTTGAAATGGTCACGTCAAGGCCATAGGTGTGGAAATAGGCCCTGGCCAGATGATCGGAAGCCGCCTTGGATGCGGAATAGGGACTTGAGGGGGCATAGGGGGTGGTTTCAGTGAAATAACCTGTACGGCCCAGGCTGCCATACACCTCGTCCGTGCTGACATGGTGAAACCTGGAAAAGCCCTCCTGGACCCTGGCAGCCTCGAGCAGGGTAAAGGTTCCCTTAATATTGGTATCCACAAACACCTCGGGAGAGGCAATGGACCGGTCCACATGGGACTCTGCGGCAAAATGGCAGACCGTGTCAATGGCATGGCTTTCAAACACCCGACGAACGCCCCGGGCGTCACAGATGTCCAGCTGTTCAAAGATGTACCGATCCGGGTATCTGACGGCAACATCTTCAAGGCTTGCGGGATTGCCCGCATAGGTCAGTTTGTCAACATTGATGACCCTGCCTGAAAAGGCTGTTTCTTCAAAAAGGTAGCGGATAAAATTGGAACCGATAAAGCCGCAGCCCCCGGTTACAAGAACGTTTTTCATTGGGAAATCACCTCTATTTCAACTCTTCGGTTCATCATTCTCCCCTGTGGGGTGTCATTGGTGGCAATGGGATTCTCGCTTCCCAGCCCCTGGGCGTCGATCTGGTCTGGGCTGGCCCCCCTGCCAAGTAAAAAGCTTTTCACGATGTTTGCCCGAAATTCAGATAATTTTATATTGTAGGCCGGGTTCCCATAGGCGTCGGTGTATCCCTTGATGGAAACTTTTGCCCGGGGATGGAACACCAGGGCGCCGGCAAATTGGGTCAAATCTTCGAGTCCCTGGTCCGTGAAATCGTTGTTGTTGTAGCCAAAGCGTACCACCACCTTTTTCGCCAGGGGCTGCAGCGCGGTCTCCGGCATGGTGGCAGGTTCTGACAGCGGGGGAATAAGATATTGTTCGACCACGGGTTCAGCATCGGATCTGACGGACAAACCCGTACCGGGCGCAGCCAAGGTGTCTGCCCGCACTGGGTCATCAGGTTCAACTGCGTCACCAGTGCCCGTTATTTCCCATCGGGCCGCAGGTTCTCCAGGGGCTTCCGGTTCAGCTTTTCCAGAAAAAGCTGCGGGGATCCCCTGGATATCCCTGTCCCGGTCAAGGGGGGGGGTAATGGGTTGTTTGCCCGGCGGGGTAATGGGATGTGCAACGGGTTGTGCAGCAGGGGGAACAACCAGGAGATCTCGGACCCCTGCCCGGACAACAGCCAGGTAGCGTGTTCCGCGGACATAAAGGGTTTGAACCTGATCCGGAAACATCATGGCTCCGGCCAGGACTAGAAACCCCATCAGCAGCAAAACAGCATAGGCCGGGAACCCTTTCCTCTGTTTTTTCTTCAGGGGTGTTTCATCACCAGCCGGGGTGTTTTTTGGAGCCCCTGATGGTTTTACCGCGGGTGGCATAGGGCCTCCTGTTGTTTTTACTGAAGATTGGACACCCTCCCCTGGTGCAACCGGCGAGGGATGCTTCATCGCCCCGGGAATATCCAGTTCACGGGCACACTCCGTGATGATCCGCTCGTCGACAAGGCGATTGTCCTGGACATACCCCGTCAGGAGTGCATGGTCACACAAAACATTGATTCGCCGGGGAAACCCCTGGGACTGGGCATAAATTTCCCGCACCG
Source organism: uncultured Desulfobacterium sp. (assembly GCA_963675615.2). Lineage (GTDB taxonomy): Bacteria > Desulfobacterota > Desulfobacteria > Desulfobacterales > Desulfobacteraceae > Desulforapulum. The sequence continues at coordinate 184,359 of CAXXTD010000002.1, read as the reverse complement.
CCCCGGGGGTGAACAATGCCTCTTCCGTACCGGCAACCTTGAGCCTGAATTCAATATAACCGGCCGTCTCCACAAGCCCCAGGGGTTCAATATTGTAATTCAGGGTCAGGCGCTGGCGGACGGCCCGGTTAATGGGTTTTGCAAGGATGTCGTTAAACTCATTCTGCCCCACAAAGAAAATATTCAACAGCTTTGTTTCTGCAAGCTCCACATTGGACAGCAGGCGAATCTCCTCAAGGAGCTCCTGGGTCAACAGCTGGGCTTCGTCAATGATGAGCAGGACCTTTTTGCCCGCGTCATGGGCATTGTGGAGGAAACGGGTCAGCCAGAGCAGGAACTCGCCCTTGGAGTTGACCCGGTCCTGGGCGCCAAATCCCCTTGCAACAAAGTTGTAAAAATCAATCTTATCAAGGTTGGGATCAGGGACGGCCGTACAGATGACATCATTGCCAAGGGAGGCGATGAGGGTGTTGATCAGGGTGGTTTTACCCGTGCCCACATCCCCTGTCAACAGAAGAAACCCTTTGTTGTCCAGGATCCCATAGCGCAATGTTGCAAGGGCCTCCTTGTGCTTTTCCCCAAGCCATAAAAAAGCCGGGTCTGAGCTGATCTGGAACGGTTTGAATTTTAACTTGTAAAATGACCGATACATTTTGTCCTTTTAAAGATTATGGAGGAATTCCATGTCCCTGGCCTGGCTGTTTTTGGTCCCAACCACGAGTATTTCACACCGGTTGCGTTCATTTGTCCGGAAATAGAGCCTGCCGTTATACCCGAAAAGCACCTCAAAAGAGGGGGTTTTGTTTTTTTTGCCGGCAAATACCTTTCGTTTTACAATGACCTTTGTGGTGTCCTCGTTGAGCTGGTGGATGATCTCTTCGGCCTTTAGCTGCATGTCACCGCTGAGTTCAAGGATGCTGGTCAATGCCCTTCGATTAAGATCCAGGTTCTTGTAGAGCACGGCAAATCGCTTTTTTGACAATTCAAACGAGTGGCGCTTTGAAGCGGTTCCTTTTCTGCGCTCCTGTTTTTCAACCTTTTCCCTTAACTCGGCAATCTCCCGCTCTTTTTCCCGTTGAAGCTTGATGTTCTCCTGGAGTTTCTTCTCCAGGAAACAATCTCTTCAAACATATCGTCTTCGGTAATGCTGGCTTTTTTCTGATCCTCCTGGCGTGAAACGGTCAGAAATTTCAAGCTCTCAAACAGATGGCGTCGTTCTTGTTCAAGGTGGCTGAGCGTCTGTTTGAATGCCTGCTCATCGGCCATGAGCCGGTCGATCTGGCGGCCCTTTTCCCGATCATCCGACAGGGCTTTTGCCGTTCCCCTTCGGTAATAGAGATAAAACAGGAGCAGAGAAACAACAATCAGAACCCCGAGAATCAGATTTGCCCCGACCGTGCCGTGGTCGATCCGAACAATGACCTTTACGTTCAAGCCCTTGTCCAGGATCTCATAGTTCTGCCGGGCTATGGCTGCGGCATCCCAGGTGTCACGCCCCACACTGTCACCGATTTCAGGGGGCTCAAACAGCGGAAAAAGAACCACTCCCCCCTTGCCCGTCACAAGGATGTCCACATCAAGATCAAAAAAACGGATATAAGAATCCGTGCGCAGCAGGGTGTGGATGTTTTGCCCCACCGCATCCTGAATGCGGGTTGTTCCATCCAGCAAAACACTGGAATCGCCGATCAGTCGATTTTCAACCTTTTGCTGGTACACCGGTCCCAGAAACGATTCAAGCCCTCCCAGAATGGCCGTATACAGGAGCGGCGTAAAAAGGATACAGAACAAAGCCGTTTTCAGGGGGAAATATTTCATTCAATTCCGGATTCATGGGTTTATTATCATTGAAATTTTTATATAGCAGAAACGCACAGCGATCAAGGTCTTTGTTTGGCGCCCGAAGGGGGGGCCAAACTTGAACGGGCAATATCTCGATCACCTGTTTCTGCTAGTGTTCTGCCACCTTGCCGAGGAAATCCCTGAGCCGCGGATTCCGGGGGCTTGAAAAAAACGCCCGGGGCGCGTTTTCCTCCTGGATCACCCCCTGGTCGATGAAGATCACCCGGTCGGCCACATCCCTTGCAAATCCCATCTCATGGGTGACCACCACCATGGTCATGCCTTCTGCGGCAAGCGTTTTCATCACCTCAAGGACCTCGCCCACCAGTTCAGGATCAAGGGCCGAGGTGGGTTCGTCAAAGAGGATCACCTTGGGTTTCAACGAAAGGGCCCTTGCAATGGCCACCCGTTGTTTCTGCCCCCCGGACAGCTGGTCCGGATAATTTTTGGCTTTGTCAGCCAGCCCCACCTTGTCAAGCAGGGATAACCCCAGGGATTCGGCCGATTTGCGGTCGATTTTTCGAACCTTGAGGGGGCCGAGGATAACATTGTCCAGAACGGTCATGTGGGGAAAGAGGTTGAACTGCTGAAAGACCATTCCGGCTTCGGTACGGACATGGTTAATGTCCGTTAGAGGATCCATGATATCCTTTCCATCCACGATGATGCGGCCGGAGGTGGGGGTTTCAAGTCGGTTGATGCAGCGGAGCACGGTTGACTTTCCAGACCCCGACGGCCCGATGATACACACCACTTCACCCGATTTAATCGTCAGGTCAATCCCCTTGATCACCTCAAGCCTGTCATAGCTTTTATGAAGATTTTCAATTTTAATCATTTCCATGGGCCTGTCTTTTCCGGTAATTACCGTTTGGTTTTCATTTCAAGATGGTGTTCGAGCATGCGAAGTCCCCGGGCAATGGAAAGGGTCATGGCCAGGTAGACCACGGCTACGGAAAGGTAGACCTCAAAGGCCTTGAAGCTGACCGCAACGATCTCCTGACCGGTCCTTAAAAGCTCGCCAACGCCGATGACCATCAAAAGGGAGGTGTCTTTGAGGCTGATGATAAACTGATTGCCCAGGGGCGGAATCATGCGCTTGAACGCCTGGGGCCAGATAATGTAGGCCATGGTCTGGGATCGGGTCAGCCCGATGGAACGCCCCGCTTCGGTCTGCCCGGGATCGATGGACTGCACCGCCCCCCGGACAATTTCGGCAATGTAGGCACCTGAATTCACGGCAATGATGATGATTCCGGCCGTTATGGGGGGGATTCTCAGGCCCATGGCCATGGGGACGCCATAGTATAGAAACATGGCCTGGACCAGCATGGGGGTTCCCCGGATAGATTCAATGTAGGCAATGGCCAGGATTCTCGGAACCGCGTGGCGTGCCAGCTTGAGCAGCCCGAACAGTGCGCCGAGGAAAAAACCCGCGCCAAGCCCCCCAAGGGTGATGATGATGGTAAACTTCAATCCCCGCATGAGCATGGGAATGGTCTCAAAAAAGACAGGCCAGTCAAAGTGAAAGCCCATGTTGACTCCTTGTTGAACAGATCGGGGCAGAAGCGGGACCTCTCAACTGAAACCGCCCCCTTCTGCCCATCATTGACATGAATCTATTTGGGCTCGGTGTTAAACCACTTGAGATAGAGCGTGCGATAGGTGCCGTTGTCCTTGAGTTTCTTAAGGGCCTGGTTGACCTTATCCACAAGGGGGCTGCCCTTGGGAAAACCAATGCCGTAGGATTGCCCCATGTAAAGGGGACCCACCACCTTAACCCTGTCCTTGCCCACCTCGCGCACATAATTGGCAATAACGGGGGAATCAAACATCACGGCATCGGCACCGCCCATCATGAGTTCCATGAACATGGCGTCGTTATTGGGATAGAGTTTGATCTCCTTTGCCTTTGCGTTTTTCTTTAGAAAATCGTCGCTGGTGGTGCCGAGCTTTGTGGCCACCACCCTGCCCTCGAGATCCTCAACCTTTGTGATGTCGGTCCGGTCTGCCTTGACCAGGAGCAGAAGCCCTGCGTTGTAATAGGGATCGGAAAAATCCACCACCTTGGCCCGTTCCGGTTTGATGGTGATGCCTGCAATACCGGCATCAAGCTGTCCGGACTGCAAGCCGGGGATAATACCGTTGAAATCCATGGGCTGAAGGTCGTACTCAATACCCATGTCTCGGGCAATGGCGTCCCACAGCTCCACGTCAAAGCCTGTATGGTGACCGGTTTTGGGGTCTTTGAACTCAAAGGGCGGAAAATTGGTGTCCGTTGCCACGGTGATCTTCTTGGCAAAGGCTGTGGCGCTAGAGCAGCAGATCATCATCAGGGCGAGAAAAAAAGCCGTTCGTTTTTTCATGGAATCCTCCTGGGTGTAAAATATAAAGTGTTGATCCCTGTCCCCTGGCATTGCAGGGCGTTTAAGGGAGAGCAAAATTTCTTTTTTTAGTATGATCCCCCATCCCTGTCAAGATTTTAAACATACCCCCCTGAAACGGACTGAATCAGCCGGCAGTCAAGGCGGGTGACAACCCATGGATGAATGAAAACGTCATGCAATCAACCCCAGGGCCCGGTAGGTGATGCGACCGGCAATACCGTCGACTTCAAGTCCGTTTTCCCGCTGAAAGTTTTCCAGGGCCTTTTCCGTTTCAATGCCAAAGAATCCATCCACATGGATTTTAAGTTCCTGCTGAAGTTTTTTCACCCAGATTCCCCTGGACCCCCTTTTAACGGTTCGATAGTCAGCGCTGGGGACAACGGGCTCACCGGCAGCCAAGCCCTGGGCCATGGCAACAGCGGCAAAACGCAGCCGTTCCACACGCCGTCTCCATCCCCTGCCAAAATCGGGCCAGGTGGAAAGACCATGGAGAAAAGTGATGCGAAGGTCGCACACGCGATGAACAAGATCAATGGGATCGGTCTCAGCAACCCTGGCAAGGGTAATCGGGCCAATGGCGCCGTCCTGGCCGGTACCCACCGCTGCCTGGAGCCAGCGCGCACTGGCTCCGGGACCGGAATTAACGGCACCGTCAAAAACGGTCAGGTCCACGCCCACGGGAAGGTCGTCACACCGGCATTTATCCCAATAGCCCTGGACATAGATCTGTTCCAGCTCCGGGTCCGGGATATTCCTCAGATCCTCCCTGGTTTTTTCTTGACCCAAAAACCGTCGATAGGTTCTGAGGGTAACCCCCTTCATGGTTGCGCCGCCGGGATCCCGGGGGTGATCGGCCCAGCCGCCTTCACTCTCCAGGACATGGGCAAGGGCTGTTCTGAAATTTTCCTTCATGGCTCAAACCCCCTCAATGGTGTCAACGATAAAGGGGGTACACCGGACTGGCCACACTCTTTTTTTTCACCCAGATCCGGGTCATAGCTATGGATTCGCCGTCAATATTGGTGATATTGGCCAACTCTTCGGCAAAACCGATATCATGGATCTTGAACTCATAATAAAAGGTATTGGCGGTAAACGGGTCCGCAACCAGAATGATTTTACCCTTTTCAAAGGGGTGTTTCCTGGGTGAACCAGAAAATGGAATGTGGTTATGCCGGTCTATCTCTTTGGGTCTTGAATAGTAGGTCTGAAGTTCAAATTTTTCCTTTACATTCAGAAGCGTGTTGATGGGCATATTCTTCCTCCTTTTGTAAAATCAAACCCAGAAAAGGGGTTATTCAAAATTTAAAGTATTTTAGCATTTCAACTGTCCCGCAACAAAGTAAAAATTATAAATTCCATCCGGGTATCGCCCTTGGAACACTCCCGGCCATTTGCATCCTGGGTAAAACTTGAAATAGTACCTCCAACAGACAACCGGCGAATCGAAAAAAAAGCGGATAGGGGTGGAAATTCCAAGCCATAAGATGGTATATGAAAGCCTGGCCAAAGCCGGACAACGGAGGTTACAAACGATGCCAGGGCATACAGGTTTGCCGGGGCAGTTTAATATGGATGTGGGGTAATGAAATGGGCAACTCATTAAGAGAACAGCTTCTCAAGGCAGGACTTGTGGACAAGAAACAGGTCAACAAGGCCAAGCATGACAAGCGCATCACCAGCCAAAAGAGTAAGGGGCAAAAGACAAAGAATCCCCCCCCTGTGGAAGACAGCGTCACCCGGGAAGAGCGATTGGCCTATGAAGAACGAAACCGGGAGCTAAACCGCCTGCGTAACGAAGAAAAAAAGAGACGTGAAACCATGGCCCAGGTAAAGCAGCTGATCAAGACCAACCGGATAACCCTGAAAGAACGTGATGATGACGCACCCTTTTACTTTGTCGTGGGAAAGAAGGTAAAAAAGATGTTTCTTTCCGAGAAAATGTCAAACGATCTCACCCATGGCCGGATGGCCATTGCCAACCTTGACGGCAGATTCGAGATCATACCCGAGAATGCGGCCCGGCAGATCGCCGACAGGGATCGAAAGACCCTGGTGTTTTTTAATGACGCCCCCCCCCAGGACCCCGACCCTCAATCGGAACCATTGGATATTTGAATTAACGCCCGGGAAGATCAAGGGTGAATTATCAGGAACCCCCCGGACTGATTCCCAGTTTTTTTTCAAGGGTTGCAATGGCCAGGGTCGTCTTGATGAGGGTGTCCGGCGTCAGGCTCATGGTCTGAATACCGCACTCGACCACAAACTCGGCAAATTCCGGATAATCGCTGGGTGCCTGGCCGCAGATACCGATATACTTGCCTCGTTTATTGGCAGTTTCAATCACACTCTTGACCATTTTCTTGACCGCCGGGTTGCGCTCGTCATAGATGTGGGACACCAGTTCGCTGTCCCGGTCAACGCCCAGGATCAACTGGGTCAGATCGTTGGTGCCGATGGAAAACCCGTCAAACACCTCCAGAAACTCTTCGGCCAGGATCACATTTGCCGGAATTTCACACATGCCGATCACCTCAAGCCCGTCCCTGCCCTGCTTGAGACCATAGTCAGCCATGACATGGATCACCTGTTTTGCCTCTTCAACCGTCCTGGGAAATGGAATCATCACCTGGAGGTTGTCGAGTCCCATTTCTTCACGGACTTTTTTGATGCCAAGGCATTCAAGGCCAAATGCCTCCCTGTAATTGGGGTCATAGTACCGTGACGCACCGCGCCAGCCGATCATGGGGTTTTGCTCAACCGGCTCAAACTGCCGTCCGCCAATGAGGTTGGCATATTCGTTGGATTTAAAATCAGACAGGCGCAGGATCACCTTTTTGGGATAAAAGGCTGCGGCGATCATGCCGGCACCTTCGGCAAGTTTATCAATGAAAAACTGTTGCTTGTCCCGGTATCCGTGGGTGATGGCTTCAATTTTTTCCCTGACGGCCCTGTCCTCGACCCGATCAAAGTTGAGCAGTGCTTTGGGATGAATTTTAATATAGCTGCTGATGATAAATTCTTCCCGGGCCAGGCCGACACCGTCGTTGGGGATAAAACTTTGCTTGAACGCCTGCTCCGGGGATGCAATGTTCATCATGATTTTTGTCCGGGTTTTTGGAATGGATGCAAGATCTGTCTTCTGGATCTCGAAATTGAGGGCGCCGTCATAGACATAGCCCACATCTCCCTTGCTGCAGACCACCGTGACCGCCTGGCCGGGAGCGAGCTGCCGGGTGGCGTCATGGCATCCGACCACGCAGGGGATATTGAGCTCCCGGGAGATGATGGCCGCATGGCAGGTTCGCCCCCCCCGGTTGGTTACAATGGCCGATGCGATTTTCATGATGGGTTCCCAGTCCGGATCGGTCATGTCGGTCACCAGCACCTCGCCGGGATTGAACCTGCTGATGTCATGGACATCCTTGATCACGTGGACCTTGCCCGCACCAATACGTTCGCCAACGCTCTGGCCCGTGATCAGCACCCGACCCTCCTGTTTGCAGCACATATTGCTCAAGGGTGTTCTGATCTTTCTGGGAGTGGACCGTTTCAGGTCTTGCCTGGACAATGAACAGCTCACCTGTTTTGCCGTCCTTGGCCCATTCCATGTCCATGGGTTTCAACACCCCCGCTTTTTGGGAATAGTGGTCTTCAATGAGGCAGGCCCAGCGGGCAAGGGTTAACACCTCATCATCGGTGATGCTGAAGTTCATTCGTTCGTTGAGATCCACCATGACATTCTTGACCAGATTTTTACTGCCGTCCGTGGAATAGATCATCTTGATTTTTTTTTCACCGGTCTTCCGGTAGATGATCGGCCTTTTGCCCTGCTTCAACGTGGGTTTAAACACGTAGAATTCATCGGGATTAACGGCACCCTGGACCACGTTCTCGCCCAGACCATAGGCGCTGGTGATGAAAACCGCATCCTTGAAACCCGATTCCGTATCAATTGAAAACATCACACCCGACGAGGCCATGTCCGACCGGACCATTTTCTGAACGCCGATGGAGAGCCCGATGGAAAAATGATCAAAATGTTTGTCCTGCCTGTATGAAATGGCCCGGTTGGTGAAGAGAGAGGCAAAACAGCGCCTGACAGGCGTCCAGGAGCTGATCGTGGCCGCAGATATTGAGATAGGTTTCCTGCTGACCGGCAAAGGAGGCGTCCGGAAGGTCTTCGGCCGTTGCTGACGATCGAACCGCAACATCGGTATCTTGACCATACTGATCACACAGGATGTCGTAGGCCTCGATGATGGCGGTTTCAAGTGCCAGGGGCAGATCGGCCTTGAGAATCAGCTCCCTTGCTTTTCTGCCGCGAAGGGCCAGATCGTCCATGTCATAGGTATTCAACCCCTCCAGGGTCTGCCGGAGCCGGTCCCTGATCCCGGCCCTGGCCAGAAAATAGTGGTAGGCATGGGCCGTTACGGCAAATCCATTGGGTAATTTTACCCCCTTGGGCGTCAGGTGCTGGTACATTTCACCCAGGCTTGCGTTTTTCCCGCCGACCAGGGGAACATCCGCAATTTCCAATTGATCAAACCACTGAACAAAATCGTGTTTTTTATCCATGATTATCTCCTCTTTGACCGCTATAATGGGATGGTTCTATTCTATGCCTGCCCCGGGGCAAAAACAAGGGTAAAAATCCCTTGTTCACCAGACCCCGTCTCCCCCCGGGTCAGGGCCAGAAAAAGGATCTGCCCAACACCCGGCAGATCCTGGAGGTGATGTGCGATATGAGAATCCTGCTGACCTTTACCCTTGACGATTGCGACACCATCCTTAACATCATCAAAGAAACGCCTCTGTTTGCAATGTTTCAGTGGGCATTACACATACAATAGCATCACCAATAGGCAACAAGGAGCAACCATGAACTTTACATCATTTCCCAGACGGTCTTATCTGAACGGGCCCACACCCATGGAATCCATGCCTTCCCTGAGTAAAGTTCTGGGCGGCAAAGTCAACCTTTTCATCAAGCGCGACGACCTTCTGCCCGGCGCGGCAGGGGGCAACAAAACCCGTAAACTTGAATTCTGCATTGCCGATGCCCTGGAAAAGGGTGCGGACACCATTATCACCTGCGGTGCCGTACAGTCCAACCATGCCCGCCTGACAGCGGCCTGGTCTGCCAAGGAGGGGCTCGACTGCCACCTGATTCTCGAAGAGCGGGTCAAAGGATCGTATAAAAAAGAAGGGTCGGGCAATAACTTTCTCTTTGAGCTGCTGGATGTAAAATCCATTAATGTTGTGCCCGGCGGTTCCGACATGATGGCTGAAATGACCCAAAAGGCCGAGGAACTTAAGGGCCAGGGTAAAACGCCCTACATCATTCCCGGCGGTGCCTCCAATGCCATCGGTGCCCTTGGCTATGCCGCCTGTGCCGAAGAGACCATGAACCAGCTCAACACCCGGGGCCTGGCCATTGATCACATTATTGTGCCTTCAGGATCTGCGGGCACCCATGCCGGAATGGTTGTGGGTATGACCGGTGTCAATGCCAACATTCCCATCACGGGCATCAACGTATCCAGAACCAAAACGGTTCAGGAAGAGATTGTTTACAAGCTGTCCGTGGAACTGGCTGAAAAGCTGGGCATCAAAGCCGGTGTGGAAAGAGAAGCCTTTGTCTGCTTTGACCAGTATGTGGGACCGGGATACTCCCTGCCCACGGATTCCATGGTGGAGGCGGTCAAACTCTTTGCCAGGACCGAAGCCATCCTTCTGGACCCGGTATACTCGGGCAAGGCTGCAGCCGGGCTCATTGATCTGGTCCGCAAGGGCCATTTTGCAGACGGTGCCAATGTCCTGTTCCTCCACACGGGCGGATCCCCGGCATTGTTTGCCTACCTGGATACCTTTAGAAAATAACGATTGTTCTGCCTGATCCGGGCCCGTCTGCCGGAGCAGGCGTCTTGCAAGGAGACGTTTTCCATGGCTGAAAAAACAGAAAAAGTGGCGGGTATTCTTGGCGGCATGGGGCCCGAAGCCACCGTGGACCTGATGCAGCGGATCATTGCCCTGACCCCGGCTGCCGATGATGCAGACCACGTCCGCTGCATAGTGGACAACAACCCCAAGGTACCATCGCGGATCAAGGCCATCATCGAAGGCAACGGCGAAGACCCCGGCCCGTGCATGGCAGACATGGGACGCCGTCTTGAAACCTGGGGAGCGGATTTTCTGGTCATTGCCTGCAACACGGCCCACCACTACTACCAGGCGGTCCAGGATGCCGTGGACATCCCCGTGATCCACCTTGTGGGTCTGGTCACGGACCATCTGCTGCGCCAATACCCCCAGCATACCCGCATCGGCATCCTGGCCTCGCCTGCCGTGGCCATGACTGGCCTTTACACCCAGAAATTCCGACCCAAAGGGCTCACCGACATCTGGCCGGACCCGGCTGTCCAGGACGAAATGCTCAATGTCATCATGTCAATTAAACGCGGGGACCTAGGTCCTGAAGTGGTGATGCGTTACACAAATATCTGCTCCCACCTGGCTGAAAAGGGGGCCACCCTGGCCGTTGTGGCCTGCACGGAACTCAGTGCCCTGGACAGTGACCTGCCCATTCCTTCTGTGGATGCAGCCCAGGTCCTTGCACAGGAAATTGTGGATGTGGCAAAAAACCGAAAACCCATGGCCACCTTCACCCGTCGATGATTTTTGATCTTCCCGGGCCCTTTTTCCCGGAGCCCTGTTACCGAAACAAACCGGCCCGACCTGGTAAAAACATTCCATTGGGTCTGACCCAGCCGAAATTAAACGAATAAAGGTGGAACCGTGCCGCCATTCTATGTTATAAGGAAAAGGCATCTAATGACGCCATCGTTCAAGGAGGTCCCCATGGAAAATCGTGAAACCCGGAGAACCTTTCTGAAAAGAAGTGCGGCCCTGTCGGCCGCTGCCGCAGGCACCATGATCTTCAGCGGCATTGACGCCCTCTGGGGCGCAATGAATCCCGAGCTGCCCCCCGATCTAGTGGCCGTAAAAAACAGCAGTCCTGCGGCCATGTTTGACGCCGCCATCAAGCAGGCCGGCGGCATCAGGCGGTTTGTAAAGCCCAACCAGACCGTTGTGATCAAGCCGAATATCGGGTGGAACCGGCCGCCTGAATCCGGTGCCAACACCAACCCTGAACTGATCGGGCGTATTGTGGCCCACTGTGTGGATGCCGGCGCCAAAAAAGTCCATGTGTTTGACCATAGTGTGGAGAACGGCCCGGGCTGCTACGCAACCAGCGGCATTGAATCTGCCGCAAAATCTGCCGGAGCCGTGATTGTGCCAGGAGACCATGAACGATATTTCCAGGCCATCGACATTCCCCAGGGCAGCACCCTCACATCCACCCGGGTCCATGAACTGATCCTGGCATCGGACGTGTACATCAATGTACCCGTACTCAAGCACCACAGTTCGTCCGGGCTGAGCCTTGCCATGAAAAACCAGATGGGTGTGGTATGGAACCGGGGGACCTACCACTGGAAGGGGCTGCACCAGTGTATTGCAGACTTCTGCCATGCAAGACGACCCGACCTCAACATCATGGACGGTTATAGAATCACCCTGCGCAACGGTCCGAGCCGGGCCGGCAGGGATGATGTGGTGGTCCGCAAGACCCTTTTGCTGTCAACGGATATTGTTGCCATTGATGCGGCCGCGGCCCGGATTTTTGGCCAGGACCCCAGCGGGGTCAACCACATCCGTTTTGCCCACGATGCAGGCATCGGCACCATGGATCTATCCGCCCTCAACATCCGGAAGATCGACCTCAAGGGATGAATGTCAAAAAGGGAACGGTCCGGGCCTTTGCAGCTGCCTTCACCCTGGTCCTGTTCTTGCTGTTCTTCTTTGATCTCCATCCGGGTGTGACACAATGGGTGGGCAAAACCCTGGGCCGGATTCAATTTTTCCCCGCCCTGACCCGGGCCCTTGGCGGCGGCTTGTCCGGGATGATTCTGATGATTCTCCTTGTCCTTGTCAGCCTGGCCTTTGGCAGGATCTACTGCGCCGTGATCTGCCCCCTGGGCATTTTCCAGGATCTGATCCGCTTTCTTGCCCGGAAAAACGGCAGAAAACCATCGGCCAGGCCTGCCGGCGCCAGGCGCGGTTACCCCTTGGTATGGTATGCCGTTCTGATCCTGACCGTTCTGGTGCTGGTCCCAGGCTCGCTGATCATGGTCAACCTGTTTGACCCGCTGTCGATCTTTGGCCGATTCTGCTCCCTGTTGCTCACGCCCGCAGGCGTTTCCATCAACAATTTCATGGTGGCTGTAACCGAAACCTTCCGCCCCTACCTCCTCCTGCCATCCACGGCCCGGGCCCTTTCCTGGCCCCTCTTTTTCCTGGCCTATGCCTGGCTGATCCTGGTGACGGCCATGGCCTTTTTCCACGGCAGACTCTACTGCAACACCCTCTGCCCGGTGGGCGCCTTTTTCAGCCTGTTTTCCAGAAGGGCCCTGTTTCGATTTGCCATTGACGAAAAAAAATGTAATGGCTGCGCAAGATGCCAGCGGGTCTGCCGGGCCGGGTGTATCACTCCGGCCCTGGGAGAGATCGACGGATCAAGATGCGTGGCCTGCTTTGACTGCATGGATGTCTGTCCTGAACAGGCAATCCAGTACCGACCCGAGTTTCCGACCTTGAAGGCCGCCGCCCGGACGGCCTGGCCCCACCGGCGCCGTTTCCTGGCCCTGGCTGCAGCAGGCGGCCTGGCCCTGGTGCTGCGCAGGCCGGCCACCGCCATTATCAGACAGACCGTTGCCACGCCATTACCCGTGATTCCCCCTGGCAGCCAGGGCATTGACCATTTTGCAACCACCTGCACGGCCTGCCTTGCCTGCGTTGAAGCCTGCCCGGAGCAGGTGATTGTACCGGAAATTCAAACCTTCGGCCTGGCCGGAATAATTCAGCCGGGCCTTGATTTCAACCGCAGCCGCTGCGCCTACACCTGCAACGCCTGCACCCGGGTCTGTCCGTCGGGTGCCATTGTCCCCCTCGCCCTTGAGCAAAAACAGCGGACCCGCATCGGCCGGGTGGTGTTTGAAAAAAACCTGTGCCTGGTTTACACCCACAAGCGTGACTGCGGGGCCTGTGCAGAGGTGTGCCCCACCCATGCGGTTCATACGATCAAGGAGAACAACGTCCACCATCCACGGCTTGCCCCGGACGCCTGCATCGGGTGCGGCGCCTGCCAGCAGGTATGTCCGGTCCTGCCCAAGGCCATCCATGTGGCGGCCCTGGCGGTCCATGAACCATCGGGTCCCCCGTTTTTCCAGAAACAGGCAGCCGATACGCCGGAAAAAGTCATGGATGTGGACGGGGCGTTCCCGTTTTAACGACAAATGGATGCCAGATCAAAGGAGGAAAAAATGAATCAGGAAATCGTTCGTCTGCACGACCGTTACATGGAAGAGGCAATGGATCGCCGCAGTTTTTTAACAAAACTTGCGCACCTGACGGGCAGTGCGGCCGCAGCCACTGCGCTGCTGCCCTGGCTCGATTACAACCTGGCCCATGCCGCCACCATTTCCCCGGATGACCCGAGGCTGTCTGGAACCGTTGTTGCCTGTCCGGGCACCCGGGGCGATATCCGGGCCTATTTTGTCAGAAAAAAAACCGACGCAAAACAACCCGGCGTGGTCGTCATCCACGAGAACAGGGGGTTGAATCCCCATATTGAAGATGTGGCCCGCCGACTGGCCATGGAAGGATTTACCGCACTGGCCCCCGATGCCCTGTCGCCCCTGGGCGGCACCCCTTCTGACCCGGATCTGGCACGGGAGATGATCCAGGGACTTGACCCCGGCGAGACCGTTGAGAATTTCACGGCTGCCGTTCGTTATTTAAAGACCCACCCGCAGACAACCGGCCGCGTGGGGGTGATCGGATTCTGCTGGGGGGGCGCCATGGCCAACCAGCTGGCCGTCAAGAGCCCGGATATTCAGGCCGCGGTTCCCTTTTACGGCATGCAGCCTGCAGCAGCGGATGTGCCAAGGATAAAGGCTGCTCTCGTTCTCCACTATGCCGGCCTTGACGATCGCATCAACCAGGGCATTCCAGCATTTGAACACGCCTTGAAATCCGCCGGCATTGATTACAGGCTTTACATGTACAAGGGGGCAAACCACGCATTTTACAACGATACCAACCCCTCCCGGTATCACCCGGAGGCAGCAGCGCTCGCCTGGAAGCGAACCATTGCGTTTCTTACCGACAAGTTAAAGGAATAACCACACAACATTGGGAAGCAACTGCGGATGATGGTGATTAACAGCCATCAAGGCGAGATTTGACGGTTGCGTCGGCGGGTTATCCAGCACCGCAGCACCGCTTGAATTTTTTCCCGCTGCCACAGGGACAGGGTGCATTGCGGGCTGTTTTCACCGGCGAAAGCTCCTGGAGGGCCTGGACAAACCCAAGGCAATGGGTGAAGAACCGGACGTAGGCCGGGCACAGGAGGTTGAGCTTCGCAGAGGACCCGGGAAGGGCCACAATTCTGTCCTTGGGACATCCCCCGTTGCAAAAGGGCAGGACCGGGCAGAGGCGGCATTGGGGTGCAAGGCCCGCTTTCTTTTGCCGGCCAAAGGATTGCATGGATTTACGGGTCATCAGTCGCTCAAGGCCGGTCTGGCTCAGGTTACCGAGCCGGTGCGCAGGCCGTACAAAATGATCACAGGGATAGACATCCCCGTTGACTTCAACCACCGGGATTTCACCACAGCGGTCCCGGAATACACAGAGGGCATGGGGCTGGTCCAGGGCAGCGGCCACCACCTCTTCAAACATCTGAACCCTGATTCGGCCGATATCCCGGGCCTTCCACGCATCAAAAACGGTGCAGAGGAAGGCCCCGTATTTTTCAGGATCAACCGCGTCTGTCACGGAATTAACCACGGGCAGGAAGCCGATGCAGGCGGCGCCGATCTCTCTGAAAAAACCATACACCCCAAGGGGATGGTCCACATTGTGGTGGTGCACCACGCACAGGATATCATGGGGGATTTTGTATCGTTTCAGAAGCTGCTGCCCCCGCAAGGCACGGGAATGGGTGCCTTTTCCCGATGGGGTGACCCGGCAGCTGTCATGGAGATGTTCCGGACCGTCCAGGCTCAAACCCACGGTAAATC
The DNA here is from genome assembly GCA_963675615.2 of uncultured Desulfobacterium sp. Taxonomy (GTDB): domain Bacteria; phylum Desulfobacterota; class Desulfobacteria; order Desulfobacterales; family Desulfobacteraceae; genus Desulforapulum. The sequence continues at coordinate 168,986 of CAXXTD010000002.1, read as the reverse complement.
CCTGTTTTTTAAAAAAGGTGCACCAGGCATCGTCCAGGAGTGTCCCGTTTGTCTGGACCGCATTCTGGACGGCAACGCCTGGCGGCTGGTGTTTTTTCTGAAACGCCACCGCCCTTTGGTAGAAATCAATCCCTGCAAGGGTAGGTTCCCCGCCGTGCCAGGAAAACCGGACAACCGGCCCGGGATGGGCATGGAGGTGTTCAAAGATATAGGTCTCAAGCATGGCGTCGGTCATTGCCCCGACATTGCCGGGCACCCTGCTGACGGAAGAATAGTAGCAGTACCGGCAGGCCAGGTTGCACCGATCCCCCACGGGTTTGACAAACACCTGGAAATCGGTTTTGAGTTTACGCCCCATCCTGCGAACAGTTCTGGTTGAGTTTAAAGGATTCGTTAAAGATCTCTAAAAGTTTTACGTTCTGTTTGGCCATCATGACGCAGTTTCCACTGATGGCATAAAAAAGGATACTCAACCGTGTTTTTGAAGAGTCGTCCCGGATTCTTCCGATCTGGTTTTCATTGTAATCGTCCACAAGCTCCTTGAGGTAAAGAAACTGTTCGACCACCCCCTGGCAGTCTGCAATACGTTTGTCCCGAAACGCGGTTTCAACCAGCAGAAAGATGTTGAGGAATACCTTTTTGATCTCCTTGAGTTCCAGGATCTGCTCGTCCAGCAACCCGGTGTGGCGGTTGCTGACATGCATGCTGGATCGGATAATCGTATCCCTGAGGCCGTCGGTGAGCTTCTGAAGCCTCCGGATGATCTGATAGTAATTGTAGGACACCCCCCTCTCTTCTTTGGTCAGAAGGCGCAGCACCTTGAAAATATTGGCAATGATGATATTGGCACTGTCCTGGAAATACTTAACCCGCATCCGTTCCTGGCGCAGCGCATAAAGGTCTTCGGCAAAGAGAGCGTCAAAGGCCACGTCAAACGACTCCCGGATCCCCTTGAGGAGAAAGGCCAGGTGGTCAAAGGTCTGGGAGACCGAATCCTGAAAATCCTTTACATTGTGCAGGGTATAGATGGTCATCTCCTGCTTGTCCTTCTGCTGGTCCCGATGCTTCTGGTGATTTTTCCAGATCAGGAAACCGGCAAGGAAAAACAGAAGGAAAAATCCCGGTATTTTCAGGTAGTAGAGGACGTTGGCAAAGACAAAAGAGACGACAAAGGCGATAAAGGCGGTCATGAACCATCCGCCGATCACGGTCAGGACCCCGGTTACCCGGTACACGGCACTTTCCCGGCCCCACGCCCGGTCTGAAAAACTGCTTCCCATGGCGACCATGAAGGTCACATAGGTGGTGGACAACGGCAGTTTCAGTGAGGTGGCAAAGGAAACCACGGCGCTTGCCACCATGAGGTTGACTGCGGCGCGAACCAGGTCAAACGAGGGTTGTTCAGACCGGGTGATTCTCTGACCTGCCGCCATGGGAGCAAAGCGGCGGTCAATTTTCTGCCGGATCAGTACCGGGGTGAGATTCCTCAGAGTGCCAAAAACGGAATCAAACAGATTGACGATTCTCCGGGAGAGCCAGACCGATTCAAACTTTTCCGTGCCTTCATCCTGCTTGCCCAGGCCGATTTCTGTTTCTGTGACCGTTCTTGCCTTTTTGGACAGCCACAGGGTGGCCACCATGATCATGCCGGCTCCAAGCATGATATGGGTCTGGGAATGCACCTTCTGGCTCAATGCCGCCATGGTGGCGGTCAACGGGCTGCCCGATGCCAGGGCCGTCTGAAAGGCGTTGAAGCCGGCAAGGGGAACACCGATGAAATTGACCAGGTCATTGGCGGCAAATGCCATGGCAAGGGCAAAGGTTCCCACAAGAACAATGGGTTTGAGGATGTTGACCTTGAAAAAAACGATCAGGGCATGGAAGGTCACGGCAGAAACAATAAAAATGGCGGCCATGATGGTCAATGAATGGCCTTTTATCCAGGCCACCACCAGGTCGTCCATGAAGGTGGCCCCTTTGGCCCCTTTGACCAGAATGAAAAAGGTGATGGCGGTCATGGCCATGCCGCCCCAGAGCGCCCCGTACCGCTTTAATCTCTCCTGGTAATCAAAGGTGAAAATCAGTCGGGACAGAAACTGCATCACGGCGCCTGAAAAAAAAGCGATCACGATGGACAAAAGGATGCCGCCCACAATGGCCATGGCCTTGGCCGTGTTGATATAGTCCCATAAATCCATGGTGGTGTCGGCTGAAGAGATGATTTTTATGACAGACAGGGCCACTGCCGCACCAAGGAGTTCAAACACGATGGAGACCGTGGTCGAAGTGGGCAGACCATGGGTGTTGAAAAGGTCAAGGAGCAGGACGTCCGTGATCATGACGGCCAGAAAGATGGTTAAAAGCTCGGGCATGGTAAAAAACTGGGGGTGGAAGATTCCCTTGCGGGCCACTTCCATCATTCCGCCGGAAAAGGTGACGCCGGCGAGAATCCCGAGGCTTGCAATGATCATGATCACAAAAAACGGAGCGGCCCTGGACCCGATGGATGAATTCAGGAAATTAACCGCATCGTTGGTGACACCGACCACCAGGTCCAGCATGGCAAACATGACCAGCAGGCCCACAATCACATAATAAAATTCAAGTCCCATTCTCTTTTTCCCTTAACATTGAACCGTCCTTATGACCCGGCCGCCCCAGGGCGATGTTTCTCTTCTTTTTTTCCCTGGAATCAAGCACCAGGGTGACGGGTCCCGAGTTGGTGAGGCTCACTGCCATCGTGGTGCGAAACCGGCCGGTGGCCGTGGGAATGCCCAGGCCGCGGCAGGTTTCTACAAAATGATCGTACAGCAATTCAGCCCTATCCGGGGAAGCGGCCTTGACAAACGAAGGGCGTCTTCCCCTGGAGCAGTCTGCCATGAGGGTGAACTGGGAAATCACTAGGATTTCGCCGTTGATCTCCATGAGGGACCGGTTCATCCGGCCCCTGTCATCCTCGAAGATTCTGAGTCCGGCAATCCTGGCGCATAGTTTTTCCGCATCCGGCAGCTGAATCGTCCTGCCCGACCCCGAGCAGCACGACAAGTCCACGGCCGATGGCGCCTGTGAGCTGATCATCAACCCGGACCTCGGCCCGGCTGACCCGCTGGATCACCGCTTTCATGGGGTCTCGTTCTCCCGTTTTCGATCTGCGTTCATGATCACCTTTTTTAACCCCTTTGTATTTTTTGCCCGCATCCATTTCCGTTCAAACCGGGGATCCATGACAATCCGGGCAATGGCCGACAGGGCCCGGAGATGGAAATTCCGCTGATCCCTTGACCCCACAAGCACAAAGGCCGCATGGACCCGGGGCTGGTATTTTGAGAATTCAACCCCCGGTCGGGACCGGGCAAGCAGGATGGAAAATTTTCCCCGGCCTTCGATGATAATATGGGGAACGGCAAGGCCCGGTGCCAGCACGGTTGTAACCTGTTGTTCCCTTTTAATCAACATCTGCTTTAAATCTTCAGCAGAAACTGTCAATAATGGTGCCATGGCCCGGGCAACGGCCTGGAAAAATTCCTCCCGGTCCATGGACTCTCTGATATCCAGGACAGTGCTCTGTTCAACCAATCGGTCAAACCGGTCTTTCTGGGCAGACGGCCTGCGGGCAATGATCTCGTTTACTTCTGCCTTGACAGGGTTGCAGGTCAGCTCACTTGCCGCTGCCTTTTCAACCATCTGGACCAGGGCCTCCTTCTGGTTGATATCAAATCTAAGGGCCACCTCCGATAGAGAGGCCGTCGACCCGACCAGGGTGACAAGGTCCCCTGCTTCAAGGCGGGTGTAATCGTGGGGAATGAACAGCACCCCCCGCCTTCGGACCGACATGATAATGGCGTCAAAGGGCAGGCGCAGATCCCGCAGGGCCAGGCCAAAGAGGTCCGGATTTCGAAGGGCAACGTCCATGATTTTACGGTCCGTATGCATGCCCATGAAAAGGGAGGCGGCTGCAGGAGACCGCACAAAGTGGTCCAGCAGATTGACAATGGCCGTTGACGGATCCACAATCAGAACCTCCAGGCGCTGAAAACGGTCAAAATTGTTGCGGTCGCTCAATCTTGCAACAAGGGTCTGGGTGCCGAAATGTTCGTAGGCGATTTCACATATGGTGAAGTTTTCGTCGTCTGAAAGCATGGCCACAATGGCCCCGGCCCGATGGCAGTTGTTTTGTTCAAGCAATGCAGCGGTCAGCCCGGCAAGCCCTACCACTTCGATATCCGAACGGTTATCAATGCTGCTGTTCATTCCGTCAACCGCTGCTGCAGGGGCCAGGATCTTGACCTGCCACCCCTTGGCTGAAAGCGACATGGCCAGGGCAACGGCCTGACCGTCGGTGCCGAAAACCATTGCATTCCTTGCGCCCTCGACCGCCTCACCCATGGCTTTTGGACGGTCTTCGCTCATCAGTTTAATGGCGGCCTTAAAGGCGATGGGGCCGATAATCTGGTTTAATATGATGACGGAAATCATGATGGTGGCAAAGGCGTCGCCCCATGGGGGAAATTCCACAACCACCGCCTTGGCAAGCCCCAGCCCCACCCCTGCCTGGGTGATGAAGGCCATGCCGCTGATCAGGTTGATCTTGAGCGGGTTCTTTGCAAGGGCACCGCCCATGAAGGCGCCGGCAAAGATCGCAATTGCCCGTACCCCAAAAAGGGTCACGGCAATGGGCCAGGTTGAGACCAGGATATCCAGTGACAGGGTTGCGCCGGTCAGGGTAAAAAAAACAACATAGATGGGCGGACCGATATCTGAAAGGATTTTGGAAAATTCAGTTTTAAACCTTGAACGGTTTGATACAAGAAATCCTGCCACCATGCAGGTGAGCAGAGGTTCAAGAAGAACGTCAATGCCAAAGGCCTCGTGGACAGCCCGGCGCACTGCAAAGGTCAGCCAGAAGACCAGGTAACCTGCGATCAAAATAGAAACAGCCTTTACGGTCTTTTGAACGGGCAGATTTAAAACCCCCACAAGCAGTCGAAAAACAAGGTATCCGCCCGCAATGGATGCACCTATTTCCGCGATTAAAAGAAGAACAAAACCGAATCTGAGGTCCAGCCCGGAAAACAGGGCATCCGCAACCGAAGAATTTGCGGCGAACAGAACAATGACCACCACATCCATGATAATGGTCACCCCGAGGACGGTCTGGGTAAACGGTCCCTTGGCCCTTAATTCGTTCACAACGGCAAGGGCCGACGAGGGAGAACGCGCCACCATGATGGCACCGGCAAGAACAGAAACCCCGATCCGTGCCGTCAATGGCATGGATGCCATGAAGGGAATCCCATCGGCAAGGAGCAGCAGGGTCAGGCAGGTCAGGGTAAAGGTGGTGCCGACCAGGCAGGTGGTCATCCAGGCAATGGTTTTGAACCGGTTCCCAAGCTCCTTCAGGTAGAGTTCGCCGCCTGCGGCAAAGGCGATATATCCCAGTGCGCATTCATCCACAAACCGCAGGTTCAGGCAGGCTTCCCGGGAGATCAGATCAAGCACATGGGGACCTGCCACAATCCCGGTGAACAAAAAACCACTGATCAGGGGCAGTCCGGTTTTAACCAGGTGGTGTCCAATCTGTTTTGATGCCGCGGCAATGATGGCAAAGCATGCCCCGAATATGAGAATATCCAACTACACCTTTTCCTGCACGCTGGCCACCTTGTCGGCCATGGTCTGGTCCCGGTCAATCCGGGTACCGGCCTTGATGGTGGTGGTAATTCGGGGCGCACCCATGGCATGGATTCTTTCATGGCAGGCCTTGACCGCACCGAACACCTGGTCCCACTCCCCCTCAATGTTGGTGCCATAGGCATGGAGTTCTGACTTCAGCCCGGCCCGGTTGATGATTTCATGGCAGGCGGCAACATATCTGGAAACAGAAACCCCTACCCCCAGGGGCACCACACAGAGATCAATAATCACCTTCATTTTTCGCTCCTTTGCTTTATGAAACTCGCTTCGACCGGCAGGCGAGTTTCATGCTTCGTTGTGTCCGGCAGGACATGTGGGTTATAAAAAACTATCCGACAATGACCTTGTTTCTTCCGGTCTCCTTTGCCTGGTATAACGCCTTGTCCGCCCTGGCAATGAGGACTTCCCGGGTTTTGACACTTTTTTCATACCCGCTGACACCCGCACTCACCGTAAGGGTAAGACCGGGAAACCGGTTGACCAGGAGCTGTCCCAGATGTTCGATTTCCCAACGGATTCTTTCAGCATAGACAATGGCCTGTGGTAACCGAGTGTTGTTGAGGACAACAATGAATTCCTCACCGCCGTAACGTCCCACATGGTCAAAGGGCCTGGATAATTTTTTTAATGTGCTGGCGATCAGTTTAAGGATGGAATCCCCGGACTGGTGCCCGAAATTATCGTTGAATTTTTTAAAAAAATCCACATCGATCATCACAAGGGAAAGGTCGTTTTTCCCCTCGGCAGCCCCCCTGAATGACTTTTCCAAAAGCCCGTCAATGGCAATCCGGTTCAAAAGCCCGGTAAGACCATCCCTGAGGGATGCCTCCCTTGCGTTTTTATAGGCCCCTGCATTTTCCATGGCCATGCCAAGTTCATTGGCAACAATGGCAATGGCGGAGAATACATCCGGGAGAATGGGTTTTTTTGAAACAATATTGTCCATGCCAAGGATGCCGATGACCCGGTTGTGGCTGTAAAAGGGAACAATGACCATTTCATCTATTTTGAATTTTTCAAGGGTTTTTCGTTCATCCTTTGTCCTGCCCCGGATAATCACAGGCTCCTGGCTTCTCAGGCAGTGAACAAACCCGCCTGCACCCCTGTGGAGGGGAATTTCAATGGATTTAAGATCCATTCCCGTACCGGCCGTGTCCAGAAACTCAATCACCCTGAGGCACCGGGTGCGTTTGACAACACACATCACATAAAGCCGGTTGAAATTGAAATCCCTGTAAATGGCCTCCAATGTTCCACTGATGATCTCCCGGGGGTCAAGGCTCTTGTGGGGGGCAGTGAGGCTCTGTCTTATCTGGGACATATCAACGACGCTGGAATTGCCATGACCTTGATAGTAATACCGTGTATTGATGCTGCACAGCTTGAGGTTTGCCAGGAGCAGATTGGCCCGGAACTGACTTGGGGACGGAAAAACAAAATCGTAGAACTCTGATATGTTTTTCATCTCCCGGTCCATGCGGCCAATGATTTTTACCACATCGATCCTGGCAAGATCAATGTTTGCCTCGACCTCAGGCTGAAGCAGGGGCGGTCGGACAATATCCACAGACCCCATGCCCTGGGTCCAGGACAGAAAATTGGCAAGGGAAACAATGGCGATCACCAGGGATTCTTGCCTGGAAAGATCCAGGTGGGCATACCGCTGATGGTGATATTTCACCGCCAGGACAAAGGTTCGGGGCAGGTTCCATTCGACCGCGAAATAGGCCCCCAGGTCGTCATGACCCATGCCCATGAGTTCCCGCTCATCGGTGATCATGGGGTTGGTGGATTTTGCCAGCGTGGCGATGAAATCACCGTAATTGACACGCCCCTGGAGATCGAAGAAAATCTTTCCGAAATCGTGCAAAAGACCGCAGGCATATGCCTCTGCGGGATTCACCGACCCGGTTTGCTCGGCAATGGCCATGGCCAGGGTGGCCACGCAGAGGCAGTGGCGCCAGAAAAAAATCCGGTCAAACGGTTTTTGTCGTCCGGATTGAACTATTTTTTCAAAAAGTGTGATGCCCAGGGCAAGCCGCTTGACCCCATCAACCCCCAGGTAAACAACGGCTTCCGAAAGGTTGGTCACCGGGTGTACCAGGCCATACCCGGCGGAATTGACAAGGCCAAGCACCCGGGCTGAGAGCGCCGGGTCTGTATTGACAACCTGGGAGAGCACTTCCATGGAGGTATTCTCGCTGCTGAAAATTTCCAGCAGCCTGGCCAGCACGGGTGAATATACGGGAATCGTCTGAACATCAAGGGTCAAAACCCGTTTGACGTCTGACACAAGGGGCACTAGGGGACTGTTTTCCATTGTATTGGCCTTATCATTTGCAAGCCCTTTGGTGGAAATATTATTTTCCCTTCAGGCGGTCTGCAAGTCCGGCAAAGGGATTGTCAACAAAATCACTATCGCAATCCGAGGTATCGCCGGCCGGTGCCGTGTCATAGGCATCGGCCACCTCTCCCCGGGCGTGTTCATTGTCGTGGCAGTAGATGCACAGCAGCTCCCAGTTGCTGCCGTCCGGCGGGTTGTTGTCATGGTTATGGTCCTTGTGGTGAACCGTCAGTTCCCGGAGGCGCTTGCCCTCAAATTCCCGGCCGCAGTGGCCGCAGATCCAGGGAAAAAGCTTGAGGGCCCGCTCCCGGTAAGTGCTCTCCCGCTCCCGCTGGAGTTTGTTTGCCTGTTCAACGTTCGCGTAGGTCCGCGTATTTTTATTCGAGACCATGGGGTCTGTCTCCTTTTGTAATGGGGTGAAATGCATTATTTCACTCTGATAACACATGCCAAGCCAGTTTTAAAGGGTTGATTTTTTATCCGGATGCCTGATAGAGTCGTTGGCGAACCTGCGATCTTTTTTCTGCCATTTTTTTTAGTCAAAGGAGGAGCCCCATGGAAGCCATCCTGCAAAAAGTATGGGAACTGACAGCCATTTATGGCATCAAAGCCGTCATTGCCCTGTTGATTCTTTTTATTGGCCGTATCATTGCAAAACTGCTCACAAAGGTGGTTAAACGACTCATGGGACGGAGTAAAATTGATCCCACCATCATCAACTTTACCGGAAGCCTCACCTATATTGCCCTGCTGGCGTTTGTCGTAATCGCTGCCCTGGGGCAGCTCGGCATCCAGACGACCTCGTTCATCGCCGTGGTCGGTGCTGCAGGTCTTGCCATCGGCCTTGCCCTCCAGGGATCGCTGTCCAATTTTGCCGCAGGTTTTCTGATGATCATCTTTCGCCCGTTCACCATCGGTGATTTTATCGAAGGCGGCGGGGTTGCCGGAACGGTCGAGGAGATATCCATTTTCACCACCATCCTGAAAACGCCCGACAACAAAACCGTTATCATTCCTAATGCCAAGCTTACCGAAGGCAATATCGTCAACTGGACGGTCAAGGGAACCCGCCGGGTGGATCTGGTCATGGGCATCGGCTACGGGGACGACATTGACAAGGCCAAACAGATCATGGCCGATGTTGTGGCCGGGGACGACCGGATATTAACGGATCCCGCCCCCCAGATTGCCCTGAGCGAACTTGCCGACAGCAGTGTCAATTTTGTGGTCAGACCCTGGGTGAAATCTGCAGACTACTGGAATGTCCACTCTGCCCTGACGGAAAACATCAAAAAAGCCTTTGATGCCAATGGTATCAGCATCCCCTTTCCCCAGCGGGATGTTCATCTGTACGAACATAAATAATGGATTACAGGCGGATGCTGATATGGAAATTTTTCTGGTTTCGCTCATCCTGATCGTCACCCTGGCGCTGTTGATTTCTGAAAAACTGCCCGTTGACAAGACCGCCATCGGCATCATGGTGGTTCTTGCGCTGACACGGATTCTGACGCCCCGGGAGGCCGTGGCAGGACTTGCAAACCCTGCCGTGGTCACCGTCGGTGCCATGTTTCTTTTAAGCCGGGGGCTGATTCGAACCGGTGCCATCGGGTTTGTCACCACCCTGGTGCTAAAACTGTCAAGGGGAAACCGAACCCATGCCCATATGCTTATCCTTGCAACCGTTGCCATTGCCTCTGCCTTTATCAACAATACCCCGGTTGTGGTGCTGTTCATCCCCATCGTCATGGGGCTGAGCTGTGAGTATGACTTTTCCCCATCCAAGCTGCTCATTCCCCTGTCCTACGTGTCAATCCTTGCCGGAACCTGCACCCTGATCGGAACCTCCACCAATATCATCGTGAGCGACCTTGCCGCTGCCCAGGGATTTGAACCCCTGTCCATGTTTGAACTGGGTACCATTGGCCTGCCCATTGCCATTCTCGGCATGATTTTCCTGTTCTTTGTCTCTCCAAAAATTCTGCCCGGCAGGACAGCACCCGTTTGCGAACTTAACGAAGGAGAGGAAAAAAGGTACCTGGCGGAACTGATGATTCCCGTCAAAAGCAGCCTGATCGGCAACCGGGCCATTGTTGAACATGCCGAGGAGAACCTGGGCTTGAGGGTGATCGAACTATTTCGCAACAATCGAATCGTTGATCCGGCAAGAACACCCATAGCCATCCGGCAGGGGGATATTCTGCTGGTCAAAGCCTCGGCCGAAGCCCTGGTATCGTGCTTGAAAAATCAGACCCTTGCCCTTGCCCATGGCGAAGAGGATATCACCTTTGGCGGCGAACTCAAGGAGGACCTGATTGTTGAGCTGATTGTCCCCCCCCTGTCGGCCATTCTGGGAGACCGCCTGGTATCGTCTGAGCTGCAAAATGACCCGGACATTCGGGTCATTGCCCTTCGAAGCCGACGCAGCCACTATTCCGAACAGAAAATGCAGCGGGTGAAACTTAAAATTGGCGACATCCTCCTGGTTCGGTGTCCGCGGCACAAGGTTGGAAAGCTTCGAACCAGCCCGGATTTCATCATGATCGAAGATATTCACCATGCCATGATCGACCGGGAAAAGGCCGGCATTGCCATCAGCATATTTGCAGGGGTTGTACTCTGTGCGACCCTTGGTCTGGCTGACATCATGGTCTGTGCATTGACCGGTGTGTTTCTGATGACCCTCACCCGGTGTTTCAGCTTAAAAGACGCCTACCGATCCCTTGAGGCCGAGGTGCTGCTCTTGATCGTCGGCACCCTTGCCCTGGGACTGGCCATGGAGCGAACAGGGGCAACCGGGGTGTATGCGGATCTCTTTCTGGGACTGTTCACGGGCATGAGTCCCCACGCTGTGCTCGTCGGCATCATCATATTCTCGAGCGTGTGCACCCATATTTTAAGCAACAATGCCACGGCCGTTCTGCTGCTGCCCATTGCCGTGTCCACGGCGGTCTCCCTCGGAGTCAGCCCCAAACCATTCATCATCGGCATCTGTTTTGGCGCCAGCGCCTGCTTTGCCACGCCCATCGGGTATCAGACCAATCTTCTGGTGTATGGCCCGGGCGGGTACCGGTTTTCCGACTATCTGAAACTGGGTTTGCCGTTAAACCTGCTGGTCATGGTCTGTGCCGCGATCCTGATTCCCCTGGTCTGGCCCCTGTGATATTGACAGCCGTGTTCAAGCCCTGTAAGGTTAAAACCATGGTCCAGCGAACTCATCCATTCAGGGGGTTAAAATGGACACGACCCATCAGCAGAAGCTGTTCAAGGCCATGGCGGATCCCGGGTTCTATCCCCACGCCACAGCCCGGATAACCGTTGAGGAGACCCACATTTCCCGGGTCTTCCTGACCGGCGAATTTGTCTATAAGGTCAAAAAAAATGTCAACCTTGGGTTCCTCGATTTCTCAACCCTTGAAAAGCGATGTTTCTTCTGTGAAAGGGAGGTCGCTTTAAACCGAAGGCTGACCCGGGATATCTACCTCGGGGTGGTTCCCATCACTTTTAACCATGGCCTTTACCGCCTTGGCAAAAACGGCAGCATCGTGGAATATGCCGTTAAAATGCGTCAGCTGGACGAATCCTGCGCATTGCAGCGCCGGATTCGCAATCTGCCGCCGGGGGAGCAGGCTGAAATCGAATCCGATGTGATCACCCTGGGCCGGCAGCTGGGGCAGTTTTATCTTACCGCCCCCATTGCCAAAGGCGATGACACGGGCGACGGGTGGGAAAACATTTCCCATGCCTGCAGGGAAAACTTCAGCCAGACCCGGGACTTTGCACCCGGTCTGCTGGACGAAAAGAGCTGGCAGAGGGTCCGGGATGCAACCCTTGCCTTCCTGGAAAACCGGAGACAGCGTTTCACGGACAGGCTCAAGTCAGGCCGGGTGAGGGACTGCCACGGCGACCTGAGGTGCGGGCACATTTACTTTACAGACCAGGGCATCCAGATCATCGACTGTATCGAGTTCAACGACAGCCTTCGTTGCATCGACACCATCAGCGATCTTGCCTTTTTGCTGATGGACCTTGATTTTCGCGGCCGGCAGCCCCTTGGCGATCTTGTTTTAAACCAGTACCTTGAACAGACAGGGGATCTTCAGGCGTTTATGCTGCTTGATTTTTACAAGTGCTACCGGGCCTTTGTGCGGTGCAAGGTGAACATCCTCTTTCTTGCATCGGCAAAGCCAGCCCCGGAACAAAGAAAAATCAAGCAGAACGAGGCCCTCCGATATCTTGATCTTGCCGGGGAGTATGCCCTCAAATTTTCACGACCCGCCATATTTGTCATCCACGGCCTGCCGGCCACGGGCAAGAGCACCCTGGCAAAGGCCCTGGGGCGCGCCTTGGGGATTGACCCCATCCGGTCGGATATTGTGCGCAAACAGATGTTCGGTATTGCCCCCCATGCCGCTGGCGCAAGACAACTCAACGAAAAAATCTACACCCCGTCGGCAAGCCAGCAGACCTATGAACAACTCGTTGATCTTGCACAACAGCGAATCGCGGCAGGCGATTCAGTTATTCTCGACGCAACCTTCAGCCGGGAGCAATACCGGAAACGCCTTGTCCGCCTTGCCAGGAAAAGAGGCATCACCCCGGTGTTCATCGAGTGCCGCGCCCATGACGACACCATCAAGCAGCGACTGCTGGCGCGGGAGCATTCCCTGTCTGTCTCAGATGCCAGGATTGATCATTTTGTACCGTTGAAAAACGCCTATCAACCCCTTACCGGCAGCCATGATATTCGACACATCACCATTGACACGACGGCCCCGTTGGATCATTGCATTCGAAAATTGCTGATCAATGCCTTTGGCAGAGAACAGAAAAAACAGGTGTCACTCTGGTAACATCGCTGTTACATCTTTGTTTTTACCGACAGAGGGTCCGTACCGGCTTTTATTGTACTGGAGTTTCAGGGCCGTCATGGCGCCCTTGTCCCGGATCACATGGAAAATCAATTTGCGTTGGTTCATATGGAAAAAACGATGGCCAAACCGTTTAAGGGCCATGGGATCAATATCAAACCCCAGGCCGGGAAGCACCGGCGGCTGCAGAAATCCATGGTCGTGGTCAAAGGATCGGGTCAACAGACCGTCCCGCTTTTCCACGGTCCAGGACGGCGGGTTCAGCGGGTATTCAAGGGGCTTGACGCCACTGAAACCGCTTGCCAGAAGCACCTGGAGATTGACGGCAAACCCAATCCCATTGGTCCAGGTGTGGGGGGAAAACACAAGGCCGTGTTTTCTGCAGCAGGCGGCAACATCCAGGGTCTGGCGGATGCCACCGGTCATGATGCTGTCGGGCTGGAAGATATCGTAGCATTTTCGTTCGATCATCATTTTCAGCTCAGGGTATCCGCTGGTATGGATCTCTCCGCCGCTGATGGGCACCCGGCTGTACTGGGTCAAGCGGCTCAGCGCCCCATAATCGTCCATGGGAAGGGGTTCTTCAAGCCATTCAACCCCCAGGTCATGGCAGGCGTCCGCAAAATACCTGGCCCGGTCAAGATCCCACAGGGGCGCATCCTTGACAATGGTAACCCGCCAGCCCTGGTTGGCGTCCACACCGATTTTCATTTTACTGCCAACGGCTTTTGCCACGGCTTCAACCTGCCTGACATCCGCTTGGGGATCAAAATCATGGACCCGCAGCTTGATGGTTCTGAATCCCTCTTCATACCGTTTTTCCGCCTCTTCAATGCGTTTTTCCGGTGATTTGACCTCCCCTGTTGAGGCATAGAGCTCAACGGTTTCGGTCCTACCGCCAAAAAGCTCGTACACGGTCTGGTCCTTGATTTTTCCCTGGATATCCCAGAAGGCAGGTTCGATCCAGTTTGCCCGAACCCCCAGGTAGCCGACCTCCCGAAGCCGCTGGAGGATAAGATCCATGTCAAAAACATCCACCCCCATGAGGTAGGGGGCGATCAGGTCCCCGAGCCCCCTTCTTTCGTTTGAGATGGCAGGGCCTGCAGAATACCCTTTAACGCCACTCTTGGTGGTAATGCAGATCAGATCAAACCGGTTGTCCGTTGAAGGGTAGCCGGGTATCCAGCTTGGATAAAAGGTCTTTTTCAACGGGATGCGCACATGGTAGAGTTCAATCTGGCTTACCTTGCTCATAATCGGATCAACCTCCTTTTGTCAGGGGTGAACCCCAGGGGCACGTTCGGACAGTTTCGCCCTGAATTGCGGGGTCAGGGCAAGGTTTTTGTCGAGCCGGAGATCGGATGCTTCAAGGCCCAGGGCAAGACCCATGAGCTGGGGCAGATAGAGTATGGAGATGGAAAGGTCGGTTCCGGCATCGTGGGAGACCTGGGACTGGAAGCCCTCAAGGTTGAGCTGGCACATGGGGCAGACCGTGACAATGGCGTCGGCCCCCCTTGCCGCCATGAGAATTTTCCGGACAAGCTTCCGGGCGGATCGGGGTTTTGTGCTCATGTTGGACGCGCCACAGCAGCTTGCCCCCATGTCCCATGGGAACACCGTTGCACCACAGGCGCTGAGCAGCCCTTCCATGGAGACCGGGGCTTCGGGATCATCAAACACAGGATAGGGCCTGAGGCACTGGCATCCATAATAGGGGGCGATCTTGAGCCCGTTAAGGGGCCGGGTTGTTTTCCGGGCAAGGGTTTGGGCCGTAACATCATTGACCAGAACATCCAGCAGATGTCGCACTCCTGGGGAGTGGGTGATGGCAAGCTGTTCTTCGGCAAGGATGGTGTCAAGCTTTCGTGCAATTGTGGCATCCGCCTTTCTCTGGATGTCTGCCTTTTTAAGATTGAGATAACAGGCGCTGCACGGCACAAGAATATCTGATTTTGGGTCGGTCTGCTCTGCCAGGGCAAGATTTCTTGCACCCAGGGCAAGGCTTAAAAGGGCGCTGGTAGCCTCGCCAGCCGTTGCGCCGCAGCAGTTCCAGTCATTGATGTCGGTGAGGGTGGCCCCCAGGCAGGCCATGAGGGCCCGGGTGGCCGCATCATACTCCATGGCCGACCCGGACAGCGAGCAGCCGGGATAATAGGTGTAGTTCATGACGCCTCCTCAATTTCGGCAACCTTCTTGAAAAGTCGTTCAAGGTTGCCCGGTCCTGATTTTGCGGGCAGTTCAAAGGCCACCTTGTTTTTCCCCATCAGCTTGATGCCCAGGGAGGCAAAGCGAAACGGCAGCAGGGGATTTTTCATGGACAGAAAATAGAGCCCCATGAATTCCCCCTCCCTGACCCGGCCGTGGCGGCGCACGCTCTCCATGAAACTTGCATAGAACCGGGTGCTCTCCCGGTGCATTTTAAGGTCTTTTTGGGCCGCAACGGCCTTGAGGGCTGCCATGGCAGCGGTCAGGGGAAGCCCCCTGGGGCACCTGAGGGTACAAAGATAACACGAAGAGCAGAGGGTAAAGGTGCGGCTGTCCAGGATCGTGTCGACCCGGTCCATGAGCACCATGCGCCACAGTTTTCTTGGCACAAGGTCCATCTCTTCGGCATTGGGGCATGATCCCGTGCAGGTGCCGCACTGGATACAGGTGTTCAAGGCTGATTTTAACCGTTGCATTTCGTCCATGGAACCCCCTTAAACGGCAGCATCGATGATTTCAAACATCTGCTGATCCAGAAAATTGTTGACATAGGCGGCACTGTTGGTGCAGACCGCGGCACAGGCCCCGCACCCCTGGCAGGCAATGGGATCGATGCGGATCCGAAGGGTGTCGGGATCAAGGGTTCTTGCGCCAAAGACGCAGGCCTCGATGCACCGCTCACAGAGACTGCACAGGCTCGGCTTCACTGCTGCGGTCACCGGAGAAATGCTTTCTTCCTGCCGGGAGAGAAGCCGGACCGCCCCCATGGCCGCCGCTCCTGCAGAAGCAACGCTCTCTTCCACATCCCTTGGCCCGAGGGCCAGGCCGCAGGCAAACACCCCGCCGGTGACCGCATCCACCGGCCGCCATTTGGGGTCTGCCTCGGCAAAGAAGCTGTAGGCGTCGACACCGGCATTGAAAAGCCCTGCCAGGGGTTCCACCCCCTTTGCAACGATACCCGTTGCAAGGACAACAAGGTCGGCCCGGATTTCGAGATCTCTGTCAAGGATGGGTTCATGGACCCTGACCATGGCCTGGTCAGACTCAAAATTCACCTCAGGTTTTTGGTCAAGGGAGTATCTGATGAAGATCACCCCAAGCTCCCTTGCCTCCTTATAATAGGCTTCGATCACCCCCTGGGTCATCATCTCCCGGTAGAGCACATAGATGTCAAGTTCCGGTTTGATCCGTTTCAACTCAAGGGCGTGCTTGAGGGATGAGGTGCAGCAGATCCTGCTGCAGTATGGCCTTGCACCCTCCCTTGACTCCCTTGAATCCACGCACTGGATCATGACCACCGCGTTCAGGGTTTCAGGGTCAAGGTCTCCTGATCGAAGGGCTGTTTCAACCGCCTGGTTGGTCATGACAACGGGACTTGTCCCATACCCGTAGGCCCTGGTTTTGGCCGCTTGTCCGCCTGTGGCAAGGATCACGGCCCCGTGGACAATTTCTTTCAACTCCCGGGGAGATGAACCGTCCGGGCCTGGGATTTCAGGGCCTGGGGCGTCTGAATTGATGGTGATGACCGTTGAATACCGGCCGGGGCCTCCCCTTGTATTGTCCACCGTGGCGTGGGTGTAAACGGTTATCCCGGGTGTTTTTTCAAGGCGTTCACGGGTGACCTTCAACAGCGTCTGGAAATCGTTTCCACTGATATTTTTGTCAAGCCAGGTCAGGTTACCACCAAGCTCGGACGATCGTTCAACCAGGACAACCTCAAAACCCGCCCTGGCAACCCCAAGGGCCGCAGTCATCCCGCCGATGCCGCCACCGACCACAAGGACCCGGGGCACCATGGCAGGTGTCCGGGTCCTGGGGCGGGCAAGGTGGCGAATCCGGGCAAGCCCCATCCGGACGCTGGGGCCAGGGGGCTGGTCCCTGTGAACTTCAGCAAACTCAACATAGGCCGGATCAAGTCCCATGGCAGCAGCAATTTCCCCCTTTTTTTTAACAAAAAGCAGGGGGTCACAGGCAACAACCAGCAGTCGGTTGAATCGGGTGTCCCCCAGGGTATGAACCAGGTCGTCCCACCCGGTCTGGGTACAGATGCGATCTATTTTTATCATTCGTGAGACATGGACGTCGTGTTCAACAATGGGGGCAACCTGCTGAACCATGTCCGGACAAATGGGGCATTGGCAGACGACCACGCCAATGTCGGGAATTTCGGTCGACACATCCCGGACAACAACGGGCAGGGCAAATTCTTTGTCCGGCCCCTCCCCTGATCCCAGGGTGTTGGCGGACCGGATGGTCCCAAGGGCCAGGCTTGAGGCCCATGAGGCGCAGATCACGGATTCGCCGATCTCCTTTAACCCGGAGGCGGAACCGCCGACAAACACGCCGGCCGTTTTCCCATCGTCCACAAACAGGTTCAGGAAGGGAGATGACAGAAAACCAAAGGCGTTCAGCTCAAGGCCCGTGGCAGCGGCAAGGTCGTTGGTCTCTTTGCCGGGCCGCTGACCCACGGAAAGGACCACCATGTCAAAGAGTTCATCTGCTCGCTTGCCCGAATCGTCGGAGATGACCACAGAGAGACGTCCTGCCACTGGTGCATCGCCAGGGCCGTCTGCGGCAACGGGAGCCGGGCAGACCGAATGGGGGCGGGCCCGTCGCAGGATCACGCCATACTCGTTTTCAGCCCGCTGCCGGTAGGCCTCGAACGCCTTGCCCGAACAGCGCATGTCCATGAAATAGACCACCGTCTCAATGGTGCAGCAGGATCGCTGCCGCACGAGCACGGCCTCCTTGAGGGCGATCATGCAGCAGACCGACGAACAGACGGGAAAATCCTGCTGCCGTGAGCCCACGCACTGGATCCAGGCCATGCGTTGGGGAACCCGGCCGTCCGAAGGCCGCTTCAACTCACCGCTGAACGGTCCGGTCTGGCTTAAGATCCGTTCAAGTTCACTGTTGGTCACCACATCGGCCAGGGCCTTGTACCCGAAGGTGTTGGGCCCGGCAAGGGGGTCATAATATTCAACGCCCGTGGCAAGGACGATGGCCCCCACGTCAATCCCGGCAGACGCCCGATGGTCGGGTCGTTGCTCAAGAAAGACCTTTTTAACCAGGGAGACGACCTTTTCCGGATCAAAGGGTTTGATCACATACTCAAGGGCCCCGGACTGCATGGTAGCGACGGCTGTTTCAACCGTGGCATAGGCCGTCATCATGACGGCCACAAGATCGGGGAACTGCTCTTTTGCCCTTGAAAGCACTTCGGTGCCGTCCATACCCGGCATTTTTATGTCCAGGAACATCATGGCAAAGTCAGTGGTCTCAAGGCGTTCAAGGGCCTCCTGACCGGAAGTTGCGGTTTCCACCAGAAACCCTTCAAACGCGAGCCAGTCCTTTAAACTTTCCCTGACAATCTGCTCATCGTCCACCACAAGGATCCTGAAATTTTTCCGGTGGTCGGCTGGAAGGGTAATGGCGTCAAAGGGGCATGCCCGTTCACACTCGCCGCAAAGGGTGCAATGGTCCATGTCAATGGTGTAAATATTGGGAACGGCATGGGGAACGGGCAGGTATATGGCCTTTGTCCGGGACAACCCTTGGTTAAAGGGGTCGTCAATGGCAACCGGGCACACCTCGGCACACCGGTTGCACCCGGTGCAGCGGTCAGGATCAACCCGCGGGGCCGGGGTTTCAAGGGTTGCATGGTAGTTGCCGGGTTCGCCCTCGACCCTGACCAGGCGGGTCAACAGTTTCACCTCAATATTTTCGTGAATCAACCCCTTTCTCAGGCATCCCTGGAAACAGTTCTCCCGATCCGTGCCGGGCAGCATCCGGCACATGCCGCAGCCGTCCGTGGGAAACTGGTGCTCAAGCTTTGAAAGGACACCCCCCATGTGGGGGGCAGCATCGATCAAGGTCACCCTGCATCCTGCTTCAGCAAGATCCAGGGCAGACCGGATCCCGCTGATTCCTGCGCCCACCACCAGTGCTTGACCCTGTTTTTTAATCATACCATCACCTTGAATTTCACAGTTGTCGCGTTTTTATCTTCATTGTGTCCGCCATGCCATGGCGGTCAGATTCCGGTTACATCCTGGAACTCGTCCTCAAAGAACACAGACAGGGGAAACGGCTCGCCAGGATCAATGCCGGCCCGGTAGTCAAACCCCTTCTGGGCCGCCTTGCCAACGGATGCAAACAGCTCGGCAAGGGGAATATCGTTGGGGCAGGCATTGGAACACTGGCCGCACCCCACACACGAGAGACCCATGTGGATCATCCGGGTCACATGGAAAAAAACCGTGTCCATGGGCATGCGCAGACTGCCCCGGTTCTTTGACCAGGTGGCGTACTGAAAGGGTTCGTAATCAAACACATCGGTGTTGAACACGCACTCCCGGCAGAAGCAGACCGGACAGGCCACCCGGCAGTTGTAGCAGTTGACGCAGGACGACAGGTAGCTGCCAAGCCCCTCCAGGGTGGATGTGGTGGCACCAAGGTCTTCAAACACCTCTTTTTCCGCCCTGCGTTTTTCGGCCACCACGGCCTTGAGGCTCTCGTTTCGGGTCTGGGCCAGGGGTTTTTCCTCAAGCGCCTGGCCCGAAAGCACCTTTCTTCCCCGGTCGGTTCCGGCAAAAAGCCCCAGGGTATCATCGGGCTGATCCACCAGGGTGATGCAGATGTCGGCATTGTCCGGAAAGGGTGCGGTGCAGATCGTGCAGGCGGTTGACATGGGAAGCGCTTTGTCCTCCCCGAATCCGGATGCAAGCCGCTTTGCCAAAAATTCAAGGGTGTGACCTTCCCCCCGCTCGGGCAGCTGGTTGAAGATCTTGTTTGGATAGGCCCCGGGGCAGTCAAACGAGATGGTGATGACATGGTCCATCCGGGCCTGTTTGATCTTTACAAGCTCGACCAGGGCCCTTAATTCACAGGGCCTTAAAACCACCACAACGGTTTCGTCGGCCGGCCGCTTGGTCAGTTTCGAGACCAGCTTTGCACCGTTCAGGGGAAAACAGGGGGCAAAGGGGTCGGCCATGGCAAGGGCCGCTGGATCTGACACAAGGGTCGGCATGATGGCAAGGGTGGTTTCACTCTGCAGGGGAACCAGCATTGAAGCGATACCGTCGGTTTTGAGCAGGGCAGCAAGAAAGGTCCTCAGGGCGTCGAGCCGGTGGGTTCCTTTGATTTCATAGGCGTCTTCCATGTATTATTCCCCCTAAATCACCTGTTTCATGTCGGTAACGGCAGGCCCGAGTTCCTTTAACTCGGCCACCATGGAACGGATCACCTTGGCAAACTCGATACCGTCGCTTGCCCCGATCCAGGTGAGCCGGAGGCGCTCCCGGCCGATGCCGAACCGCTCGAGGATGCCATGGACCAGATGAATCCGGCGCCTTGCCTTGTAATTGCCGTTGATGTAGTGGCAGTCGCCCGGGTGGCAGCCGCTGACCAGAACCGCATCCGCCCCGGATAAAAAGGCCTTGAGCACATATTTGGGGTCCACCATGCCCGTGCACATCACCTTGATGAGCCTCACATTGGGCGGATACTTCTGCCGACTTGTTCCGGCAAGGTCTGCGGCCGTATAGGTGCACCAGTTGCAGACAAACGCGATGATAGTGGGTTCAAAATCCGCCATCGATTTTCTCCTTATTTATAGACTGTTTATGCTGTCCATCACCCCGGAAAGCTCGGCAAACATCTGCTTTTCGTTAAAGTGCCTCACCTGGGCCGCCCCGCTCGGGCAGAACCCGGCGCATGAGCCGCACCCCTTGCAAAGGGCCTCGTTGACCACGGACACCCCGTGCAGTTCGTCAAAGGAGATGGCCGTGTAGGGACACAGTCCAATGCATGTTTTACATCCGGCACAGATATCCGGATCAATGAACGACACCGTGGACGGAACAATGACCTCACCCCGGGAGGCAAGTAAAAGTGCCTTTCCCGCAGCCCCCGAGGCCTGGGCCACGGCATCGGGAATATCCTTTGGCCCCTGACAGGCACCTGCGATAAACACCCCGTCGGTGGCCGTGTTCAAGGGGCCAAGCTTGGGATGTTCTTCAAGGAAAAATCCGTCCGCCCCCTGGTTGATGCCAAGGACCCGGCCAATATCCCTTGCGTCGGCCCTTGCCTCCATGGCCGTGCACAGCACCACCATGTCCACGGGCACCCTTATTTTTTCGGCCAGAAGGGTGTCCTCGCTGATGATCACGAGCTTTCCCTGTTCACTGTCTGTTTCGGCCCGGTCGGTGATTTCAGCCACCTTGCCCCGGACAAAGACCGTTCCCTCCCCCTGGCATTTGGCGTAAAACTCCTCGTACCCCTTTCCAAAACAGCGCATGTCAATGTAAAAATTGTAGACAAGGGTGTCATGGCCCACCTTTTCATGGACCAGGTGGCCGTATTTCAGGGCATACATGCAGCACACCCTTGAGCAGTACTCGTGGTAATTCACATCCCTGCTGCCGATGCAGTGGAGAAGGGCAACACTTTTGGGCGTTCGGGTCAGCTGCCCCTTGTCGTCCCGGATGAGGATCTCGCCTCCCGTGGGGCCGGTGGCGTTGCTGAGCCGTTCAAACTCAAGGCTGGTAAACACATTGGGATACCGGCCGTAGCCGTATTGTTTCATGGGGGTGGGATCCAAAGGGTCAAACCCGGTTGCCGTGATAATGCTGCCCACCTTGACCTCGACAATTTCATCCCGCATTTCATGGTCAACGGCCTTGGGCTCGCAGGCAGCAACGCAGAGCTTGCACTCACAGCAACCGCCGCAGTTGATACACCGTTCAGCCTCCTGGGCAGCCGCCTTGGGGGTGAATCCGGGATCCACCTCGTCAAAATTATCCTTCCTTGTTTCCGGATCAAGGAAAACAGGCCGCTGCCTTGGAAGGGGTTTGGGCAATTTTTCGGCAGGGGCGCATAATCGGTTGACCCTGCGGCTCCGGGAGGGTTTCTGTTCGTGCCTGCCCGGGTCAGGTTTCGCGTCCCTGTCCGGTTCCATCGACCGACTGTGACTGCCCGCTGTCCAGGTATTGGGCTCCATGGCCGGCAACCACCCGGTGGCCGGCAGCAACGGCCTCGATCACCGTTGCCGGCCCGGTCACGGCGTCTCCTGCCGCAAATACGCCCGGAAATGCTTGTCTCCATGGTGACGTGTGATCCACACAAAGGACCGTTCCCCAGGAGGTGAGCTCAAACCCCTCGTCAATGGCGCCCAGGTCCAGGCGCTGGCCAATGGCAGGTATCAGGGGTCGCAATCCAGGGTAAACAGGCTGTTTTCAACGGGAACAGGCCGTCTGCGTCCGCTCCGATCAGGAGGCCCCAGGGTGTTTTTAATACACTCCACCCCGGTTACCCGGCCCTGGTCGACAATCACCCTTACAGGACCTGAAAGAACCAGGAAATCGACACCCTCTTCCCTGGCACCCTGGATCTCCTCTCTGTCCGCCGGCATCTCCTGCTCGGACCGGCGATAGAGAACCGTGACCCGTTGTGCACCGGTGCGAAGGGCCACCCGGGCCGCGTCCATGGCCACGTTTCCGCCGCCCACCACCACCACCTGCCGGCCGGCGGGAGTCCGCTCTCCCTGGTTGACGGCCCTTAAAAAATTGACCGCATCCACCACGCCCGGAGCCGTGTCATTGTCAATGCCAAGCCCCACCGGTCCGTGGGTGCCAAGCCCCAGGAACACGGCGTCAAACCCGTCATCCTTCAGGCGTTTCAGGGTAAAATCCCGGCCCAGGGCCGTGCCTGTCCTCAGGGTGATGCCGATGCCAAGGATGTGATCGATCTCCCGGTCCAGGACGGCAGGGGGCAGGCGGTAGTCGGGTATGCCCCACCGGAGCATACCCCCGGGTTTTTCCTGGGCCTCGAAGAGGGTCACCTTGAACCCCTTCTGCCGGAGGTAATAGGCCACGGTGAGTCCGGCAGGTCCTGAGCCGACCACGGCGACCTGCTGGTCCCGCTCGGGTTCAATGGCCACGGGCACCTGGTCAAGATCCCCCAGGTCCGCTGCAACCCGTTTCAAATCCCGGATACTGACCGGGGTGTCGATGGTCGCCCGCCTGCACTCGTTCTCGCAGGGATGGGGACAGACCCGGCCCAGCACCCCGGGCAGGGGCAGCCGCTCCATGATGATGTTGAGGGCCTGCTGGTAGTTGCCGGTTTTGACCATCTGCACATACCCCTGGACATTGGTGCCGGCCGGACAGGCGATCCGGCAGGGGGGGGTGGCATACTTGTCAATGGCAAAGGTGATGGGAACGGCCTGGGGAAACGAGCGGTAGATCGCCTTTCTTTTAAGGAGTCCCATGTCCCAGGGGCTGTCCATCTCCACCGGGCAGACCGAGGCGCACTCGCCGCAGCCGGTGCAGCGATGGTTCACATACCTGGCCCGTTTCCGGATCCGCACCGTGTAGTTGCCGATGTAGCCGGACACCTCCTCAATCTGGCTCAGGGTCATGAGCTCGACAAAGGGGTTCTGGGCCGTCTCCACCATCTTGGGCGTTCCGATGCAGGCGGCGCAGTCCAGGGTGGGAAAGGTCTTGTCGTACTGGAGCATGTGCCCGCCGATGGTCGTATCCTTTTCCACGAGATAGACCTGCAGCCCGGCATTGCCGATGTCGATGGCCGCCTGCATGCCGGCAATGCCGCCCCCCACGATGAGGACGTTGGGATTGATGGTCACGGTTCTGGAATCAAGGCTTTCGTGGAAGTTGACCCGGTTGAGGGCTGCGGCACTCAGGGTTTTTGCCTTGAGGGTGGCACTGTCCCTGTCGTCGGTCACCCAGGAAACCTGCTCCCTGACCGACGCCATCTGAAAGTGGTAGGGGTTCATGCCGGCTCGCTGGCAGGCCTTCTGAAAGGTCTTTTCATGGAGCCGTGGCGAGCACGAGGCCACCACCACCCGGTTGAGGCCCAGTTCCCGGATGTCGCGTTCAAT
The DNA here is from genome assembly GCA_963675615.2 of uncultured Desulfobacterium sp. GTDB lineage: Bacteria > Desulfobacterota > Desulfobacteria > Desulfobacterales > Desulfobacteraceae > Desulforapulum. Next base: position 144,973 of record CAXXTD010000002.1, on the reverse strand, counting down.
GATCTCCTGGCCGGGATCCGAGCACATGAACTTGTAGTCCCTTGCCACCACCACGTTCTTGACCGAACGGGCATACTCGGCAACCTCTTCGACCCGCACCATCCCGGCAATGTTGATGCCGCAGTGACACACGTAAAAACCGGTTCTGACGGCCATGTTATCCTCCCATCTCCATTGTGTCTGAACTACCATTGGTTGAATCCTGCCGGCCGTCCCGGGTGCCGACCAGGGCATTGATCTGGTCCAGGAGCTCATCCTCCTGAAGGGGTTTTTCTATGAAGGGAAGCCCGGAAGCCTGCTTGAGGCCGTTGTGGGCGTGGATGAGCCGGTTGCGGAAAAACAGAGCGCCCAGGGGAACGGGTGAGATAAAGATCACCGGCCGCTTGGGATCACAACCGCAAAAAGAAAGGGCCCCCTCGTCGGGCAGCAGGGCGTCGACGATCAGAAGATCAGGGCAGCAGTCACGCCGCTTGCACCGGCCCTCGTCCACCCCCTTTGCACAGTGGACCACAAACCCCCGGCGGGTCAGCAGGGTGCGTAAAAAAGCCCTTGTTTCCGGTTCCTGGTCCACGATTAGAATGGAACATGCCATGGCATTGTCTCCGTTGCTCGAATCATCCGGTGGCGGATCTGTCGGGTACTTCTTCCGTAACAAAGCAGGATGCATGCCAGAAACGCAGAAACGGGACAAGAACCGGGGAAAGCCCCGGTTTACGACACACTGGGGCCGTCAAGAGTGTTTGAACAGACGGCCATGGAATGAATGAAATTCAGGCAATATTAAAACCAGAATGCAACATCATTTTAAAAAAAACACCAGAAAACCTCGATTTAACGGGAAAATTACGTTGCGCAACATCCATGCAACACCAATGCAGCAAACCTGCAACACCATGGGGATGTCCATCCGGGGTTCCGGATTTAACGTGAAATTTTGAATTTTCTCATCTTCCGCCACAGGGTGGTGCGGTCCATGCCCAGGCGGCTGGCCGTTTTCCCCCGGTGCCAGCGGTGGACAGCAAGGGCATCCAGAATCTGCTGACGCTCGGGGTCTGTTCCAGGGCCGGTGCTGGATGGCGCGGCCAGGTCGGACGACCCGTTTTCTTCCCCCTTTATTTCCGAGCGGTCCAGGATGTAGGCGGGCAGATGGCAGGATCGGATCACCTGATCCTGGCAGAGGATGATGGCGTGCTCGATGATGTTTTCAAGCTCCCTGATGTTTCCCGGATAGGGATAGTTGAGCAGAATCTCCATGGCGGCCTCACAGATGTCCGGGAACGGCTTTTTCATGATGCCGGCCTGCCTGCGCATCAGGTGGCGAATCAGGAGGGGAAGGTCCCCCCGCCGATCCCTTAACGGCGGAAGATCGATCCTGAGGACGTTGAGGCGGTAGAAAAGGTCCTCCCGGAACAGCTTCTGGGAGACCAGGGATTCCAGCTTGCGATTGGTTGCCGACAGGATTCTCACGTCCACCCGCTGGGTCTTTCGGCTGCCCAGGGGATAAAATTCCCGGTCCTCAAGCACCCGCAGCAGCTTTGCCTGGAGGGCCAGGGGAAGGTCGCCGATCTCGTCAAGGAAGATGGTGCCGGTGTGGGCTTCGCTGAACCGGCCCGGCTTGTCCCGGTCCGCCCCGGTAAAGGCCCCCCGGACATAGCCGAAGATCTCAGATTCCAGCAGGTTGTCGGGAATGGCGGCGCAGTTGACCTTGACAAAGGGGCGTCTGCTCCGGTTGCTCTCGGAGTGGATGATCTTGGCCAGAAGATCCTTGCCGGTTCCCGTGGACCCTTCGATGAGCAGGGTGGACTCGGTTTTGGCCACCACCCGGACCATGTCAAAGATGCGCTGCATGGCCGGATCCTTGCCGATCATGTGGTGGAACCGGTACCGGCCCTTGATGGCCTGGTCCAGCTGCTGCACCAGGGTCATGTCCTGGAAGGCGGCCAGGGCCCCGATGACCCCGCCATGGTCGTTGAGCAGCGGAATATAATCCCCGCTCACGGGAATGGTCTCCCCCTGGAAGCTGATCAGCTCCCCCCGGACGGCCGTTGCCGGAACCCGGTCGTCAAGCACCTGCCGGAGCACCCGGCAGACCTGTTTTCCCTCGCCGGCAAATAGGGTGCCGCAGGCCTTTCCCAGCAGGTTCATGCGGCTGAAGCCCGACACCTTTTCAGCGGCCCGGTTGAAAAAGGTGATCAGCCCGCCCCGGTTGACCGTGAAAATCCCCATGTTCAGGCTGTCCAGGATGATCTTGAGGCTCTGCTCCTCATAGTGAATCCGGTTAACCAGCTCGCTGAAGGGCGAATGGTCCTGGAGAACGGTGACGCATCCCTGGACCCGTCCCCGGTCATCAAGGAGCGGCGCCCCCACCCGGGTGACCCGGTGCTTTTGATCGGCCTCGTCCAGGAACTCCACGTCCATGTCCCGAACCTCGCTGCTTTCCGGGTCGTGGAACGGACAGGTGGGAAAGCAGGGCAGCCCGCAGAAGATCTCCTGGCAGTCCCCCCCGATGATCTCATCCCCGGCAAGGCCCAGAAGATGCCTGGCGCTGGCGTTGCACTGCCGGATTTTCCGGTGGGTATCGACCAGGAGCACACCGATGTTGAAATGATCTAGGATCTTGAGCCACTGGTCGTAGAGGGTCTGACTCATCATCGCTCCTGAAACGGGTTTGAATCTGCCTTGACCCTATCGCATTGGGCATCGCCTGTGCAAGGAGAAAAATGCCGGGGCATGGACGTGAACCGGTTCATTTGGACCATGGAGAAGGAACAGGACAGGTGGCGGTTAATTGTCCCACCAGTCGGTGATGGCCGCCTTGAGCATCTTGCTGCTGGGCTCATAGGCGTTGGCCACGATCTCGTTGTAGCCGGCAATGACGGCATACCCGAAGTGGGCGCTCGAAGGATCCAGCCCGATCCTCAGGAACATGCCGGTATGGATGTTGTTGCTGGTGGGGTCCTCGGGGTGGGGCGGGGTGTTGCCGTCGTCGGGGGTGTCGTAGGCGGCCCGGTAATGATCGGCCAGCATGAGAAACGAATCCCGGTTCAGGCTCATGGGAACACTCTCTTGATTCAAGGCCTGGACGATTTCGGCCAGGGCGGGGTCGCTGTTGCGGGCCGTCTGGGGCAGCTTGGTGTTGACGTAACCGGTGATGCGCTTGAGATCCCCATAGAAATCGCCCTCCATGGCGTTGGTGCCGATGATGATGTCGGTCAACCGTTTGTCCGGGGAATTGATGTCATCGTACTTGAGATGAACCACCAGGCCGTCAATGACCATGGGTTCATCCGGGCTGGTTCCGATCCTGAGATTTTCGATGTTGATGTCCCAGTCCATGTTGTTCTGATTTGCGGTCCGGTCGGACGAAAAGAGCTCGCCCGACACATTCACATCGTTCTGCCCCTGGCGGCCGTCCACATAATAGGCGCCGCCCGAGGCGGGGTTCCGGTACTGGTACTGATAAAAATCATTGTCGCAGTAGGCCACGTTATGGATCTGGTTGTCGTCGTCCACGTAGGCATGATAGGGCAGATTGTCCTGGACCACACTGCCGTTTTCAACAATGTCAAAGGTGCCGTTGCCATTGTCAACCACATGGGGGTCATCGGCAGAGAGAAACTTGCGGGTGGTCAGGTCCTGCTTTTCGTGGTAACCGAGCTTTATTGAATCAATTTCCGCGTAAATTTCAGCATGGACGTCAAAAAAGAAGCGGGCTGTATCCCCCCCGAGGACGGAGAAATCAACGGCACCCATGCCGGTGATGGTCGCCAGGGTTTCATCACTGAGCTTTTCAAGCTGGGCAGCGGCCCGGCCGGGAACCAACACCAGCAGACAGAGTAAAACCATCACCACTTTTCTGCTGCACCGTATCATCCATGCCCCTTCTATTTGAGGTTGTTGAGCCATTCGAGCTGGGAGTCGTGAATCCGTCCCTTGAAACTGCCGTCTGCACGCTGATATTCTCCCGGAAACTCGACCAGGCAGTGGGTGACCCGCATGCCGTCAATGGCAACGGGTCCCATATCACTTGAATCCCACCCGGCAACGGATTCCATTCGAAGGGACCCGCTGATGCCCGTGGTCACGGACAGATGGGCCCGGGTGTCGGTGGTCGTGATGTTAAACGACAGCGGATTGGCAACCAGTCCCACGGGCAGAAATCCGTCCGGGCTCGATTCAAGGGTTGTCCCTTCCTGGGAGACCAGCTGAGCCAGGTTGATGCTGTCGGTAAAATCAACCTGGTTGAGATTTCCCACCAGGAAATACCCCGAGTGCATCCGCGGGGTGATGTCCCCAGCCCAGGTTGAGGTGTCTATCCCACCTGCGGCCCCATCTCCCGTGTCTTCCAGGTGATCGGGCAGCTCAGCACCAAAGGCTTCGCCCAGGTGAACCCCCGTGACCATAAGATCCGGCAGCGAAGATGCACCGGTTCCCGACAGCTGCAGTTCATCCACGGTCACACGAAGGCGCAGCTCCAGGTTGATGCTCGATCCAGGACCGGGAAAAAGGGTGACCACGGAACCGGGAAGGCTGCTGCCATCCTGGACAAGCCCGGGCATTCTAAGACCTGAAACGCCCACGGAGCCAAGGGGGTTGCCGCAAAACAGGAGATCGGCCGAAAGATCAAAGCGTGAAGAAAATTCCGCCACCTGGATCTGAACCACCCCATAGCGGTTGTCCAGGGGCCTTGCCACATCATCGCCAATGGCCCAGTAAAAGGGGTCGGCCTGGAGCTGGGCAAGGCCGGTGTCGGCGGAGATCCCCTGGTACAGGTGTTCAAACGGAAATTCGTCCGTTGCGCTGCCTTTGGCGATGTCCGTTACAAACAGGCTTTCGGCAGGTGCCGAGTAGATGCCCATGTCCACATGGGCCACCCCGTCCACCGTTGCAAGGCCGAGCACATCGTTCAGGGAAAAATAACCGGCCTCAGGGGTTGCAATGCCAAAGGGATCCATGTTGTTTACCGTGGTAAACCCGAGGCCGGTACTCTCTATACAGACAACGGCACCGGTGGCGGCAATGGAGATGCCGGCCTGGGCGTGGACCTGCTTCATCTGGCCGTCGTTCAGCTCGACCAGGGCAGACGCGGCCATTGGCAGCAGCAGTTGAAGCACGAGCAACGCAGATAAGAGACCCGCCCTTGATTTCAAAATCAATGTTTCCTGTTTGGTTGTCCTGGCGTTTATATGAAACACCAACCAAAGCATTGCAAGCAGAGGTGTTTCATCATTCGTTGTGGCCAGAGCAGATACCTCGCTCCGGCCGTGCCGGTTATTGTTATGTTTTTATCGAAAACGACCACACACATGGTTGAACATCGTTCCTATTTCGATGTCATATTCCATCCCCCCTGTCAAGGATATTTTTTTCACCCTGAAAACCGCCTGAAAACCGGATCGTCCTGGAAAAAAACCGCATCAAAACCGGGGCCAGCCCCGGACCACAGCCACAGAACAAACGGGTTAATCTTACAAAACAAAGGGTTATCAAAAACAGATCAAAAAAAATGAAAGGAATTCATTTTTTCGCTTGACAATAGCTCCGGAATGGATTTTAACAGCAAATAACAGTGTTCCTAAACCGATCACCAAGTCACTATCAAACACAATAATTTCAACCCGGGGATCAGTTTTTTTGACTTTAACAACCGTAGCAGACCTGATTTTTGACTCAAATGAACAATGTTTACAACAACGCACGGAGATAACAGAACCCATGACCTGCCCTCAACCGAGTTCCAAGACCGTTGTTCGATTCTGTTCTGTTCTTCCGGACCGTGCAAATTCCTTCCAGGCAAAAGGAGGTGTAACGAATCGCCCTGGTGCACGACAGCGAAGCATTGTTCCCCTTAAGTTTCACCGATAGTGCGTCACCCAAAGAAAAGCCAAACCGCAGGTAACTGCGGGACGGAAAGTCACGAGTCCGGGAATGGTCCCGGATGGTCGGGCCGCCTCTGGAAAGTTTAACTAACTTTTTTAGGAGGTATTTTTAGATGAAACGTTTTACAGGTATTCTCGCCGCAGCAGCCATCGCCCTTGCCCCCATGTCCGCATCCGCCCTTGAGGCCCTCACAGACAACGCCATGAACGACGTGACCGCCCAGGCCGGCGTGTCCATCGCCCTTGATGACATCGTCATCTATCAGACAAGCATTGCAGACACAACCTATACTGATACCGATGGTATGACTACAGGTAATGGAACCGAAGGTAACGTGCTTTCCGCCGGCATCAAAATTGGCTATGACAAAGCCATGCAGAAGTTGACTATCATTGATGGTATTACAACATCCGGAATTTACAGCATATCAAACATGCAGGATACTTTTGGTGCAAGAATTGGTGAGGTTGGCTTTGTAGATGGTACTTCGTCAAGATGGGTACAAGAAACTGCATTTGCAAATGTCGATGCTGATGATGTTACAGTCAATGAGAATGGGACATATACCTACTCTTCCGAGGATTATGCCGCAGAAGATGTTATTGTTAACAGTGATGGGTCTTATACTTTTGCTTCAAAGCAAGTAGAGTCTGCTATGGAGTGGGGAAGTTATATGGACCCCACAACCGGTAATGTCTCCAACGCTGTTGCAGCCTACGCAACTGGCGCCTCTCCCTTGACTATCGACGTGGGTACCTGTGAATCACTTACTGCTGGCTTTACAAACAATCTGAACACAACCACAACTGGAGTAGAATATGCGAATATGGATATCGCCGGTGTGATCATCGGCCTACCCACCATTGAAATCACTAGTTACCATAGTATAGACACCAAAACAGTAAGTTTGGTAACTGATGATGCAGTGGCAGTGAATGCAGGCAAGGCCTTCATCCAAATCACAAAATCAGGTGCCTCTAAAATGGCCATCCTCGGCGGAAGACTTGAGATTGCTCCCCACTGATGCCCAATCATGAACATTGCATGACCTGATCGTTTAACATCCATCCCCCTTCTGGAACGTCCAGAAGGGGGATATTTGTTTAAAATGAATTATCATTCATTTTTACTTTACAAGTATCATCAATAAACGTATGTAAATACCATGCATTTAATCGCAGCAGCAGCCATATTGATCGCCCTGATCACGGGATTTCATCCCCGGGCAGACCTGCCGGAACAGGAGATGAACCTTAATTCATTGGCCGATCCCATGGTGAGAATCCGTGACAACGTCACCCCCAGGGAGGCGTTCGTATTCAAACACACCATCCGCCAGGAGCACGACTATTCCTGCGGTTCTGCCGCCCTTGCCACCTACCTCAACTTCGGGTTCGGGGAAAATCTGACGGAAAAACAGGTAATCCGGGGCATGCTCAAGCACGGGGATAAGGATCAGATCAAGCGGCTCAGGGCCTTTTCCCTGCTGGACATGAAGCGGCTGTGTGCGGTGCTCGGCTATGCGAGCGCCGGCTACAAGGCGGAAATCGAGGACATCAAAAATCCCGAATACTGGCCCTGTCTGATTCCCATCAAGCTGTTTGATTACCGCCATTTTGTGGTGCTCAAGGGGGTTTACGACAACCATGTGTTCCTTGCCGACCCCTTCCGGGGCAACATCAGCTACCCCCTCTCTGAATTCACGGACGCCTGGTTTGAAAACGTCATCTTCCTCATTACCGACAAGGCGAACCAGGGCTCCCGGAAAAATCTGCTGCGCTTGACCCCCGACGATCTGTGCTACATCACCGACGACAATATAAAGGATATGATCAAAAACCGGGCAACCCCCTTTGACTTTCCCGTTCAGCTTGAACGGGACGAGGTCCGGGGAGAAAATCAATATTATCGATAGACAACAGGGAGATTCCATGCTTCACCCATCCAGAAAACTGACCCAGGCCATTGTTTGTTTGTTTGTTATCGTCTCTTTTTTCTCCCCCCCTGCTGCGGCCGATGACTCCCGGTTTGAAGTTCAGTTCGGGGCCTTTACCATCAAGCCGGCCGCGGCAGCCCTGGTACGGGATCTCAACGGGTTTGACCCGGCACTCTACATCACCAAGATCACCCCCCGGACCGGGGAATCGTTCTTTACCGTGCGGGCCGGGGTGTTTGACACGGTCGAACAGGCTGCAGCCTTCCGGGATTCGTTCAAGGGCTACAAGCCGGGGATCACCCCCCTTGTCATGGTCCAGGACACCATGGAGGAGGTTAAGGTTGAACCCATTAAACCGGCTGAGCAACCGGCAACTGCAACAACGGCCGAACAAGCGTCGTCGGACACCCTGTGGGGCGGTGGCGAACCCGTGGCAGCCCCCCCCCTGATCCTGCCCCCTGAACCCGGGTCGTCCCCAACCGACATGAGCGCCCTGGAGCAGGAGATCCAGACCCTCAAGACCCAGGTAAAAACCCTGCTCGATGCCGAGGACATCCGCACCGAGCTGACCGAAAGCAAAGAAGAAAAGAGCCAAAAGGAGGACGACATCCTCAATGCCGCCGGCAGGAACTACACCCTGATGCAGAAGGGCAGGCTCGGGGTTGAGTACAAGATCGCCTACACCTACTACGCCTATGACGCCATCAAACAGCTCAACCTCATCGAGCACAACAGCAACCACAACATCACCAACACCTTTACCGTCGAGTATCCCCTGAAGGACAACCTCACCCTTGAGGCGGCCCTCCCCTTTGTCTACGAGTACGACGAGGTGGGAAGCGATGATTCAAAGTCAGTGACCGATTTCGGGGATGTCAGCTTTGGTGCAAGCTTTCAACCCCTGAAGTCCGGGGGAAAGATTCCTTCGATGATCATCAACACCACCCTGGTCTGCCCCATGGGCCGCAACCCCTACGAGGTCAATCCCCTGACCGAACTGTCCACGGGTTCGGGGGGCTACTCCCTTGCCGGCAGCCTCTCCATGAGCAAGCCCATTGATCCCATCATGGCCTACGGCACCCTGAGCTACACCTACAAGTTTCCCATTGAAGACCTGGACTACAAGATCGGTTCCTACACCCTGGAGGAATATGATCGGGGCGACAGCCTCGGCTTCAGCCTGGGCCTGGGGTATGCCCTGTCCTACAAGACCTCCCTGAGCATCGGGTACAGCTACTCCCACACCTTTGAATCCACCCGGTACTACAAGGAGGCCAATCCCGTCACCTACCCGACCCAGACCGCGTCGAGCATCAGCATCGGCACCTCCTGGCGGTTGAGCCCCCGGCTCAGGCTCAACATGTCCCTGGGCATCGGCCTGGCCAACAGCGACTATTTTTCGCTCTCGTTCCGTTTCCCCTTTGAGTTTGACCTATGAAACTGCGGCATTTGACCCTTACGGGCATGATCCTTGCCGCCGGACTTGTCCTGGGCATTGCCCCTGTCTGCCGGGCGGCCTTTAACGAGCAGATCGCCATTGACACCCGGGCCATCTCCCTTGCCAATTCGTGCACGGCAGACCCGCCGGGGCTGATGTCCGTCCACTACAACCCGGCCGGGCTCTCGCAGCTCAACGACGGCAAGACCCTGGGCCAGGGGTTTGCCTTTCCGTTGATCGAGCGCACGGGCAGGCTCACGGAAGATCCTGATTTCGATGGTTTCATGTCCGGCACCTGGGGGCCGGATGCCCCGTTCAACCCCGAAGACCCCCTGAGCGCCCACGGGGGACCGGATCCCCTTGCCAACACCGAAGGCACCAACAACCGTAACCGGATGTACATCCCCTTTTACGGCCCCATTGACATGCTGGTGGGTGCCAACCTGGGGCTGTCGTCCAGGAAAAAAGACTCCAAATGGACCTTTGCCTATGCCAACTACGCCCCCTATGGCGGGGGCATGGCCCACAGGGACAGCGACGACCCCATGCGGTTCGGGTGCAAGTCCCTCTATCTCCAGCACCTGGTCTATGCAGCCCCCACGGCTGCCTGTCAGATTTCAGACACGGTCTCCATCGGGATCTCCATCGGCATGGGCCAGACCGCCCTCGGCATGGAGCTCGACCAGAGAACCCCCAACGAGCTTGTGGCCATGACCCGGGTGGTGGGGGACGCCACCAAGGACCTTGAGATTCCCGTGGTATCCGAACAGACCCTGCCGCCGCCCTTTCTCGGAGGCGGCCTGGGGCCCTACGAGTACAACTCCCGGCTCCAGATGGACCTGAGGGACGATTTTACCCCCTCGTTCAACCTGGGACTGCTGTGGAAACCGCGTTCCTGGTTCAGCTTTGGCATCTGCTACCAGAGCGAGACCCGGGCGGACCTCACCGGCACCTATAAATTTGAATACAGCCAGCAGTTCCAGGACCAGGTGAGCTGGAACGGGCTGACTGAGATGACCCTCCAGAATGCCGGCATGCTGGATCTTCCCATCCAGGGGGTTGCCTCCCAGCACGGCACGGTGACCGCCACCCAGTATTTTCCCCAGCGGGTCCAGGCGGGCATCATGGTCAAACCCGTGGACCGGCTCAAGCTGCTGTTCGACCTCCACTGGGCCGACTGGTCCGTGGTCAAGGAAGACCGGTTTGTCTGCGACCAGACCATCCAGCTCTTCCAGATCGCCAAGCTGCTCGGGTACACCGGGGGCAACACCAGCATGGTGGTCCAGCGGGACATGGAGGACACCTGGCACTGGAGCGTGGGGGTCGAGTACCAGCTCCTGGACAACCTCTGCCTGAGGGCAGGGTATGAACGACGGCCCACCTCGGCCCGGGACGATCTCTGGGACGCCCTCTATTTTCTGCCGGACATGGAGTTCTACGGGGCCGGCATCGGCCTTAAGCTGCCCAAGAACATCACCCTGGACATTGGTTTCGGCTACCTGTTCAACAGCTCCCATAAAATTGACAACAACCAGAGCACCAACATGAACGCCACGGACTTCACCAAGATTGTCTACAACCCCTATGCAGGGCTTGACTATGAGCAGGAGACCTACCTCTACGTTGCCTCCTTCGGCATTACCATGCCCCTGGAGGTTCAGATGGACCTCTTTCATCACCAGATGGAGATGGTTGAACATGGGGTGGAAGCTGCAAAGCGGCTGCTCCACAAGATGAACCCCTTTCATAAAGGTGAGGCCACATAAGATGAAAAAACGACTTTACCCCATGATTGCCACACTGTTTTGTCTGTTCGCCGGCCATTTTCAGGTGCCTGAGGCCCGGGAACCGCCCCAGGCAGACCCGCTGCTGGAGAATAAAATCCAGGTCGGCACCAACCGTCCCGGCGAGATCTTTTTCCCGGGTTCGGTCGCCACCAACGGTTCGGATTCCACCCATTTTGCCTATCTGGTGAAAAGGGGGGAAAAATTCCATGTGACCATTGACGGCCGAGAGGGCCGGGCCGAACAGAGTATTACCAAGGGCACCCCGTTTTTCAACCCGGACGGTTCCAGATGCATGTACATCGCCGTTGAGAACAGCAAGGCCCGGGTGATTGCCAACGGCATGGAACAGCCGTTGTTTGACGGCATTGACCGGCCCGTGTTCAGCCCGGACGGCAAAAGGCTTGCCTACCGGGCAAAATCGGGCAGCCGGCAGATGGTGGTCGAGGATGGTGTGCCGGTCCGGGCCTTTGACGGCGTCAAGGGACTGCCCGTGTTCAGCCCGGACTCCCGGCACCTGGCCTTTATCGGGGTTGAGGGCCGGGCGGCGTCGGTGGTCCTGGACGCAAGGACCATCATGGCCGACTGTGAAAACATCAAGGAGATTACCTTCAGCCCCGACTCACGCCACCTGGCCTTTGCCATCCGGCGGAACGGGCTGTGGTTCCTGGCCAGGGACAGAAAAATTTCAGACCAGGGGTACAACAACATCCAGAACCTCATGTTCAGCCCGGACTCAAAACGGTTTCTGTTTGTGGCCCAGCTGGGTGCCGAAATTTTTGTGGTGGAAAACGACACGGCCTCCGAACCCTGCAAGACCGTGGGACCGCCCCTGTTCAGCCCGGACAGCACCCGCCTTGCCTGGCCGGCCCTGACCTCAACGGGATGGCAGGTGGTGCTGGACGGCAGAAAAGGCCCTGAATTCAAGCAGATCGCCACCCTTCGATTCAGCCCGGACTCAAAGCGGTTTGCCCATGCCGGCGTCACCCAGGACGATCGAGGCGCCCTGATCCTGGACAACCACGAGGTCAGGACCTACGATTCCACGGGCCAGCCGGTGTTCAGCCCGGATTCAAACCACCTGGCCTACCGGATCCGGGAAAACAACCGATGGTTCATGGTCATGGACAATGAAAAGGGCCCTGGATTTGACCATGTGAGAATGCCCTTTTTCAGCCCGGACAGCGCCACCCTTGCCTATACGGCCGTTCAAGGCAAAAACATGGTCATGGTGACCGATCACAAGGCCGGCCCTCCCTTTGAGGCCATTGGACTGCCCTGGTTTGCGCCGGACTCAAACAACCTGGCCTACAAGGCAAAGGACAGGGCCGGGTGGATGGTGGTGGTCAACGGCAGGACCGGCAGCGAACGGTTTGACGGATTTTTAACCAACCAGCCCATTGTGTTCAACGGCCGAAGCTGCCATGTGCTTGCCCTCAACAAAAAAAACCTGGATTTTTTCAGGTATGAGGTGACATTTTGAGTGTATTCATGGAAAAACGCCTGCTTCTTCTGCTGCTCCTGTGCTGGTTTCTGTCTGTTTTTTCCCCCGCCCCATCGTCGGCCGCCCAGGGAAATTTCCTGGATCTTTTTCCAGGTGAATCCAACCGGACCTTTTTTGTCACGGCCCTCCAGGCAGACTACCAGGAGAACACCTTTTCCCGGCAGCGGGAGCGAAGGGCTCAAATCGACGCCTCAGGGTCCGAGCGCCATTTTTCAGAAACCCGATCTTCGTCAACAGCCCTCTCCTACCGGGGCATCAAGGCGGGCCTTGCCCTTGGATCCCTGCCCCTGGTGTACCTGACCGCAGGCTATGCCACCCTGGACCTGGATTTTTCCTTTTCCGACGAGCTGACCCCTGGAAAGAGTACCTATTCCACCCGGATCTCCATGGATTCAGACACCTTTCCTGTTTTTGGGGCCGGCGTGTGCGCCCGGATCTATCGCACCCCGGTATTTGAAAACAACCATTTCAACCTCGGGCTTGATCTCAACTACCGGTTCCTTGATTTTGACATCAACGAACAGGCGATCAGATATCAATCCCAGCTCCATGAGATTCAGCTCGCCATTGCAGGATCGGTGGACACCATTGCCTGGAACCCCTTTTCCTGGGTAAAGCTGGTGTTCTCACCCCAGGCAGGGTTTAAAATTTCCCACTTCATTGGGGATGAGACCTATAAAGATCCCGACAACAACGATTCATCAGGCAATTCTGACCCCATTGACTATGAAGGGGATCTGGATGTGTCCAACCATATCTCGTTTTTTGTCGGGACCGGCGTCCAATTAACCCAGTCAATGACCATGACCATTGAAACACGTTCTGGAGATGAAGATGGCTATGCCCTCAACCTTGTTTACAGATTTTAAGCGACTATCCCTGGTATTTTCCTTCCTGGTTTTCACGGCCTTAACCGTTCTGCCGGGTTACTGCGACACCCTTGAATCCATCACCTTTGATTCACGCTGGCCCGATGCCTCACCCCGGAACATCCTGGCAGGGACAGCAGACGGCCTTCTCTTTTATGGAGCGGGGGCCACCCTGGCCCTGATCCGGCCGGGGGTCACGGCCACAGATCCAATGGCGGAGATCTCACGGATCGCGCTTGACATCACCCGGGGAATCACCGGCCTGGGCCAGGACCGTTCCGGGGATGTGATCTTTGCGGCCTGCGGCAGCAAGGGGCTGGCCATTGTGGACGTATCGGACCCGTTTGCCCCGCTACTGGTGAAAACCATCTGGCTTGATCCGGACAAACGGCCGATCCATGCATCGGCCCTGGACACCCTGGACAGCCGGCTCTACCTTGCCGACCTCTACTTTGGCCTGAGAATATTTGATGCAAGCAACCCAGCAAACCCCACCCAGGCCGGAACCTATGAGCAGACCGCCATTTACACGGACGCGGACGGCAACCCTGCCGCCTACTCCGGGGGCCACATCAACCTGAGGGTGGCTGAAATCAACCAGACCAAGTACGCCTTTGTGCTCGACAAGTATTACGGACTGCGGGTCTTTGATGTCTCGATTGATTCGGCCCCGGCCCTGGTCGGCCAGTTTGACATGCGGTCAAAACAGCTCTATGGGCAGCTGTCGGTGGTGGTGGACCTGGCCGTTGACCAGCGCTACCTGTACATCAGCGACGCCACCAATGGCATCACCATCCTGGACCTGTTTTCCAACCCAGCTTCACCGACGACCATTGAAATAACCAAAAAAGGTCAGATCGCAACCCCCGGGGCTGCATCGGGTATCGCCCTTGCCGGCGACACCCTCTATGTGGCCGACGGCAACAGCGGTCTTGTGAAGGTGGACGTGTCGGACCGGGCCCATCCGACAGCCGTTTTCACCCATGGCGCCACCGGGGCCTATGGGGTGGTTGAAAAGGGAAACAGCCTGTTCCTTGCCGATACCGTTGACGGCATTGAACGCCTGGAGAAAACACCAGGAACCGACCTTGTAAAGACAGGCTCGTTTGATACGCCGGGCGGGGCCGATGCTGTTTTTGCCGATGGCACCCATGCCTATCTCCTGGACCAGAACGGCCCCAGGGAAGGCGTGACCATCATCTCAGTTTCAGATACCGGACAATATGTCTTCACCGGTGCCGTTGCCACCCCTGGGAATGCCACCCAGATTTATGTGTCAGACACAAAGGCCTATGTGGCCGATGGAAATGCCGGGATTACCATCATCGACATCCAGGACAAGGCCGCCCCGACCCTGGCCGGCACATTCAACCCCGGAGGCAGCGCCTCGGACATCCTGGTCCACGCCTTTGACAACCGGGCCTTTATTGCGGACAAGGTCTTTGGGCTTGTGATCGCCGATGTCACCGACCAGGGGCTGCTGACCCAGAAGGCCGCCCTCTATATTGAAAATGCCCGGGCCCTGGCCTATATTGAACAGGAACACAGCTTTCTGCTGGTGGTCAACCAGGAGGGGCTCTACACCGTTGACATCTCAGACCCGGGAGCGCCTGTTGTGGCAGGATACATCAAAACCCCGGGCCAGGCACTTGATGTGGGGGTCAAGGACAACTATGCCGTTGTGGCGGACGGGGAGAACGGGATCGTTCTCATCGACATTTCAGACCCGGCCAATCCTGCCATCACCGCCACCCATGACACCCCCGGGCAATCCACCGCCCTTTTTATCCAGCAGTCCTACGTCCATGTGGCCGACGGCACCAACGGCCTTCAGATTCTGGGCATCGTTGCCAGGGATCCGGCAGAACTGGTGGAGATCACCGGTTACCAGACCCCGGGCCAGGCGTCCGGAGTCTGGGTCAGCGGCAATGACAGCAGGCGCTACACCTACCTGGCAGACGGGCGGGGGGGATTTCTCTCGTTTGTTCACTCGGACATTCTCAGCGGGGGCATTGATGAAAAACCGTTTCCCGACAGCCCGGATGACACGGGCTGGGACCGGGGCGAGGGCGGCTGTTTTATTTCCACCCTGTTTTAACCCATGCACAAGGATCCTGCCATGATGAAAACCGTTGTTGCCACCCTGTTCCTGGTGATTGTCTATACCGCACCCCTGTGTGCCGCCTCGCTGAACTTTCAGGCCTCGGGGGAGTACACGGTCAAAGGCGAACCGGTCACCTTCACCTTTACCTATGATCCCCAGGGGGGGGATGTCCCCAGGGCCCTGGTGATCGAGTTCAACCAGGACGGTGACCGGACCGTTGATCATACCATCACGCTGGATGACATGGACGGCTCCCGGATCCGTGAAACCTATACCATGGCCTTTGACCGGGCCGGATATTTCGATGCCACAGCGGTCTTCCGGTTCACCTGGATCGACGAGAATGGACTGGAACAGCAGAATAAAAATGAGCTGGGACCCATCCGGATCAATGTGGCCAACTGGAAATTCACGGCAGAAAACAGCCTGGGGTGCATTGAATCCACCCCGGCCGTGTCGCCCAGTGGCGACACCGTGTATGTGGGGTCGGAAAACGGCAGACTCCATGCCGTTGATGCCGACAATGGCACCGAACGCTGGCGGTTTGCCACGGGCGGGGCGCTCAACTCATCCCCCTGTGTTGACGGGTCCGGCAACCTCTTTTTCGGGTCGGAAGACGGCAACATCTACAGCCTTGACGCCGACGGTCTTGTGCGGTGGTATTATCCCACACCCGACCCTGTTTTTTCTTCCCCGGCCCTTGACCCGGGCCAGGGCAGGATCTACGTCGGCGCCAATGACGGCGGGCTCTATGCCCTGGATTCAGGCACCGGAGAGTTGGTGTGGCGGTTTCACACCCATGGAAAGATCGTCTCGTCCCCGGTCATTGCCCATGACGGAACAATCTATATCGGTACCCTGGGCAAAACCCTGTACGCGGTCAACCCGGACGGTTCTGAACGGTGGCAGTTTGCGGCAAAATCGGAAATTCTCAACGGCCCTGCCCTTGACAGGGACGGCACCCTGTTCTTTGGAACCGCATCGTTCAGGGGAGCGGTCGACGACAACAACGGCCTCTATGCCCTGTCCGGCACGGGCGTCCAGAAGTGGTTCATCAAACATGCCAGCGGGTTTGCCGGCTCTCCTGTCATTGATGTCACGGGCACGGTATGTGTGGGTTCCAACGACAACACACTCTACGGAATCAACCGAAGCGGCGGCAATCTTATGATGTACAAACAATTTTCAAGCGATGTGCTCGCCTCGCCGGCCATCGGCTCCAACGGTTATATCTTTGCAGGTTCACGGGACGGCATGTTCTACGGCCTCGACCTGTTCAAGGGGGACGATCGGTCGGGCAGGAACGAAATCTGGAAGTACAACCTCTCGTTGCCCATCACCACCGCGTCGCCCATCATAAACAACGGATACCTCTACGTGGGCGCCTGCGGATATTCCAGCGGGGCGCTGTTCTCTTTTCTGTGCGATCTGGACAAAGAGAACACAGCCACCACCCCGGACGAAGATGCTCCCTGGCCCCAGTTCAGAAACCGGTCGGACAATTCCGGGACCACCGGGTTTACCCGGGACACGGTTTTTCCTGAAATCGTCTCCACGGACCCGGAACGAAACACCCTGGCCTTTGACACGGACAGGCGGTCCATTTCCGTCACCTTTTCCATGGCCATGGAACCGTCGAGCATCTTTGTGGCGCCGGATCCGGACCAGGAAGGTTCAGGATATTTCGGGTTCACGGTGGAGCCCTTTGATTCACCGGCAAAGGATTTCACCCATGCCTGGAACACCGACGACCCGGACCACCCGGTCCTGACCCTGACGCTGCCGGCAACCGAATCCTTTGAACCGGACCGCACCTATACGGCCACCCTTCTGTCAAAGGCCCATGCCGCAGGCGCACCCGATCGATCGATCCTCTATCCCCTCTCCTGGCACTTCAGCAAGGTTGAGGAGGAGACCGTGGATTACAGCTATAGTGCAGGGGGCTGCTTTATATCAACCCTGCTGGATTAGCCCCATGAAACCGATTTTTTCAGCCATGGTGGCGGCGGTCAAGGTGGTCCTCACCCTGTTTGTCATCATGCAGATGGCCGGCCTGGGGTTTGCCGTTTACAAGGCAAAACCCAGCCTGGTAGCGCTTTCAACCGGTCACCTCACCATCAAACGCCGGATCCGGCTGGACGTTGACACCCGGCTTCCCATCACATCGGCCATCCACACCACGCTGGAAATTCCCATCAAGAAAAAAATCACCCTCAACCTTCCCATCCGGGGCGATATCCAGGTCGCCATTGACGAGCCCTTTGAGATTCCCGTATCCGCCCCTGTTCAGGTGGCCCTTGACCATGCATTCCGGATAAACAAAGAGATCACGGTAAACGCCCCATTGACCATTGACCAGGAGGTTGAAACCACCCTGCTGGGATTTGACACCACCCTGCCCATCCGGGGGGAAATTCCGGTCACCATGGCCGTGGGCCTGGATGAGATGGTCCCCATCAATGATACCTTCCCCTTACACATAACAGAACCCCTGATCTGCCAGGTGAGCCACGACCTGACCATTCCCATCGACATCATGGCCAAGAGCCAGTTCCTCATTGACCAGACCATCCCGGTTCCCGTGAATGTCGATATCAGCACGGGAATCCGACTCACTGGAGGCCTTGCCTGCTTTCTCTACATTGACCTGTCCTGGGACCGGCAGCAGGGGCTTGTGATCGACCACTGGGTCAAGGTGGAGTGACCCCATGACCCGGACCCCCATCACAGCCTTTGCCGCAGGCATGACGGCATCAACCCTGTTCTCGTTCGTTCATATTTTTCATTCAAACACCCTTATTGCTGCCCGGGTGAAACCCCTCGTGGCCGCCGGCCGGACGGTGGTTCCCAATGAAGCGGTTTTGAGCACCCTCACAACGCCCCTGCCGGCCCTGGCTGCCGCCGTTTTTTTTGTACTCACGGCAGGGGTGTTCATCACCGGAGCAGCCATGGTTTCCCATCTTGTGATCCATGGCCTGATCCAGCGCAGAACCGCTGCAGCTCCCGTCTATCTGACGTTCTGGGCCGTTACCACCCTTGTTCTCAATTACAGCTGTTTTTCATGGATTGCCGCCGCCCACACCCTGGTCATCCCCCTGGCCGTTTCAGGATTCCAGGGTGCTTCAAAAAAAGATGCCCAAAAGAACGGGTCCGCCGAGGAACGCCGCAGCCGTCTGCTGGTGTTTGTCCTTGCCCTTGCCGTTACCGTAAGCTGCTTTGCCATGAAGGGCGACCGGGGAATGTTTCTCAGAACAAGGGATTATCTGCTGCTGTCAAACCGTCCCGGCCAGGCCGTCAGCCAGTGGTACTACACCTATTCCCCCCATGCGTCCGAAGCGTTGAAGCCAGCCATGGGCGCTGTGTTACCCCGGGACCATGACAACATGGCCGTGTTCCGCAGCTTCTGCCTTGCAGGACTCCTGGTCGGCCTGCCCCTGCTGCTCTTTGGCCTGGTTTTCCTTGGGACCGGTTTCCTCCTTGCCGGAATCATGGCCCGGAAACGCGCTGAACATGGGGCCGCCCTCCTGACCCCAGCCGTGGCCATCGGCCTGCTCGTCTACCTGACCCCCGTGAACATCGGATCCGACCGGCAGAGCATTGAACAAGGCCTCCATGCCGCCTCATCCCGGACAAGAATCGAAACGTTGAGAACGATGGTCCGCATTCAAGACGATATTTTTGATTTTTTGCCCGAAGCGGACATTGAAACGGTGGCCCGGGGAACCGTGCCGGAGCGGTACTGGCTTGCCAAAGCCCTGGGGGTAAGCCCGGACGCACGCAGCATCCCGGTTCTTGAACGCCTGGCAGACGAAGAGGCCATCAATGTGCAGTCTGCCGCATTAAAGGCCCTTTACAGAAAAGGATGCGGCCCGTCCCGCAGGATACTCGAAGAGAAAATCAGAAAAAGCCCCCACTG
This sequence comes from uncultured Desulfobacterium sp., assembly GCA_963675615.2. Lineage (GTDB taxonomy): Bacteria > Desulfobacterota > Desulfobacteria > Desulfobacterales > Desulfobacteraceae > Desulforapulum. The sequence goes on along the minus strand of CAXXTD010000002.1, from coordinate 125,542 downwards.
GTATGTGCAAAAGACAGCCCTGGGGGGACTGAAACGATGCTGGTAAAAAACACAACCCACGAACGGGAGGTTCCATGTCACAAAAAAACACCCTCGGTCAGATCTTAATCAACAAGGGGCTGATTTCATCTGAATCCATCGACCGGGCCCTGAGAATCCAGATCGGAAGCAACAGACGCCTTGGCCATATTCTGATACAGATGGGCCTGATCACAGACGAAGAGCTGTTTGGCGCACTTTCAGACCAGCACGGCATTCCCGTGGCCCAGATCGGCAGCAAAATCCCCAAGGAGGCGTCCCGTCTTCTGCCGCGCTACCTCTGCCGGCGCTACAGCGTTGTTCCCCTGGCCGTTGAAAAAGACAACGTGCTGAAACTGGCAATGGTCAACCCCCTGGACCATGCCACCCGCAACGACATCACCACCTATACCGGCATGGTTGTCAAGCCCTGTCTGGCAAAGGAGCATGAGGTGTCCCGGGCCATCAACCTCACCATGCCCATCACCCTCAAGGATGTTTATCTGCCCCTGATGCACAACCGGATGCTGCGCATCGCCCTTATACTGATCATTCTGCTCACGGCAGGCCTCGGCTTTTTCATCCATCGGCACATCCAGCTTGAACGGTATGGGATTGTGTCCGGCACCGGGGATTTACGGGTGTTTTCCAATCATGAAATGCTCATCGGCGTTGAGGGCAAGGGGGCGGTTTCCCTGATCGGCCACGGCCCCTATGCAAAGGGGTTCTATTCCGTGGTTTTCAACAATGAAAAAGAGATGCTCGCCTTTGTGGAAAAGAAAAAAGAGGTGCTGACACCGGCCCAGTATGAATGGATTCAGTGGGTCGTCCGGGAAAAGCTCCCCCTTTCAAGCCACTGAAACCCGTGTCCGCCTTCAGGACAAGGCGGCTTTAACCTTTGTCAGGGACGAAACTCGATCTTGACCTTTCCACTCATCTGGATGTGGGTTGTTCCGCTCTTTTCAACCTTGAATCCGCCGAGCCCGAACAGCCCAAGGCCCGTTTCAACCGGTTCGCTGTATACATCGGTATAGGCCAGCTGCACCCCGGGAATCTTGAGCTCTTCCCGGGAATCATACTCAAGGTCAAAGGCGGTCCAGCCGTCCTCCAGGGGCGTTGTTTCCAGACGCTGGAAAATATCCTGGAAATTTCTCACATTTTTGTCCAGATCCTTGAACTGGGTGATATAGGCAAGATTAAAAGGAATGGCCCTGTCCAGGTCCGCCTTGCTGCCGCCGGTACTTGCAAAGGCCTCACCAAAGGCCACAAGACTGCCGAGAATGCCTGACTGGCCCGTCACCTGGCCCATATCCCGGTCTGTAAGCGCCTTCATTTCGGCAAACACGGTGTGAATAAACGGCAGCAGGACTATAAGAAAAACAATGTTTTTGTATTTTTTCATCAATGCATCCTTGGGCTCCGGGTTGTTAAACCATTTTCATACACTTGGGATTATATCTGTATATCCCAACCCCTTCTGCCGGGGCAAGGAAAAAACAAAGCGCCCCACCCACGGTCTGTGAAGGGTCAAGGGGTAAACGGGCAGAAGGCGCCTGGTCAGCTTGAGGATCTGCGAACCGTCTGCCAGGGGGTCAACCTAGGAATCGGCCAGGATTTTCACATTGATTCGCCGGTTCCTCGGGCCGTCAAACTCGCAGAAAAATATCCCCTGCCAGGTGCCCAGCACCAACGAACCCTGCTCAAGGGCGATCAATTCCGACGGACCGAACAGGCTCACCTTGATGTGGGCCGCGGAATTGCCCTCCATGTGCTTGAAATGATCGTCCCAGGGGATCACCCGGTTGATGGTATTGAGGATATCAGCCTCAACGGCAGGATCGGCATTCTCGTTGATGGTAACGGCCCCGGTGGTGTGGAGGGAAAAGACATGGACCAGACCGTTCTCGATCCCCGAGGCGGCCACCACCTGGCGCACCTGGGAGGTGATATCGATCATCTCGGTTCTGGCATGGGTTTTAATGGAAATCTGCATGCGGCACTCCCTGGCTAAAAATAAAATATCCATGAACAAAAAATATCAGAATAGCGGTCATACCGGTATTTCCAGGGTAAATGCTGTTCCCCTGCCCGGCGTTGAATCAACCGTCACACTGCCCCCGTGGCGCTCCATGATGCCAAACACGATGGAAAGCCCGAGCCCCACCCCGTGGCCCTCATCCTTGGTGGTAAAGAACGGCTCATAGATGCGGTCAAGATTTTCAGGGGCAATGCCGGAACCTGAATCGCGAACCGTGAGAGTCACCGTTTTTGAGTCCGGACAAAAGGCGGCAGACACCTCCAGGCGCCCACCGTCTTTCATGGCGTCAATGGCGTTAAACACAAGGTTGATCAAACACTGCTGAAGCAGGTTGAAATCGCCATTGAACAGTGGAATGCCCTTGTCAACCTGGACACTCAGTTCGATCCCGGACAGTTCAAGCCGGTGGCGGGCCAGCACCAGGGATCGCTCCACCAGCTCGGCCATGGAAATTCGGGTGATGGTGAACTCGGTTTTCCTTGAAAAGGTCAAAAGGCTTGAAACAATGGTGGAGATTCTTTCAGCCTCCGACGCCACCAGGGCGAGATGGGCCGTGAACCGTTCGCGTTTCCGGTCGTCGAGTTCCCCCTGTTTGAGCATCTTGATCATCAGCCGGGCGTAGTTGAGGATGCCGGCCAGGGGATTGTTGATTTCATGGACCACACTGGCACTCAACCGTCCCAGGGAGATGAGTTTGTCCCGGTGCATGAGCTTTGCCTGATTGATGTTCTCCTGCTCAAGATACCGGGCGTAATCCCTGAGCTGCTGCCTTGACCGGTAGCGCTCCATGGCCCGTTTCAGGGCAAGATGGATGGCCGGGTCTGACACCGGCTTGGTGATAAAATCCGACGCATCCAGTTGAAGGGCCCGGATGGCCAGATCCAGCTCGCCAAAGGCTGTGATCACGATCACCTCAATGTCCGGCCGGTGCTTTTTAAGATGCTCGAGCACTTCAATCCCGTCCATTCCCGGCATCCGGATGTCCGTGACCACGATCTGGGGACAAAGGGTCTCACAAAGCTCAACCCCGGCCCGGCCGTTGTCGGCGGTTTCAACGGCAAACCCGGCATCCGTTAAAACAAGGGAGACCACCTCCCGGATATCGGGTTCATCGTCAATCAGAACAATCGTCCATTCAGCCATGGCAGGACCCTCCGGAACAAGCCAGGCATTTTTTGATATCGTCCATGGCCCTGTGGCAGGCCTCAGCACCCCTTTGCATGAGGATTTCTCCCCTGTGGAAATCGTCCCAGGCAAACCCCTGGACATCGGGATAGATCACCACATCGGCCTTGTTGGAAAAGCTGTTGACGGCCCGGCCATGGACAATGCTGACGGTTCTTGAAATAACCTTGAGTATGCCCGGCTTTCTGCAGTCCGTGGCGTGGCCCGGGCCCGGGCTTTCCACGCACACGGCAATGAGATGATCCGCCCCCTTCTGCTGGAGAACGTCCACGGGCACGGGGTTGAGAAGGCCGCCGTCCACCATCCATCTTCCCCGGTGGAAAAACGGGGCAAAGATGGCGGGGATGGAGAGGCTTGCCCGGATGGCCGCAGCCACATCCCCCTCTTCCAGCAGGACCTCCTCGCCGTTTAAAATATCGACCCCCACAAAACAGGCAGGGATCAGAAGATCCATGAAATCGGCATGATCAACGGCGTTGGCCACCAGCTCCATGGCCTTTCGTCCCCGCAGCAGCCCCTGGAAGGGAAGGGTATAATCAAAGATTTTTCTCTGGGCAATTTTCCTTGAGGGGAAACGGTCAATGGTGACCTTTTTCAGATGATCCAGGGACGCCCTGGACGCATAGATGCCGCCCACAAGGGCGCCCATGCTGGTGCCGGCGATCATGTCAATGGGTATCTTCTCGGCTTCAAGCACCTTGAGCACGCCCAGGTGGGCCCACCCCCTTGCGGCCCCTGCCCCCAGGGCCAGCCCCACCCGGACACCGGCAATCTCCCTTGCAACGGCCCGGGCGCCCTGAACGGGCATTTTCTTGTCCATGTCAATGGTCATTTCAAAGGCCGCCGGAGAACGGTTTACCCAGATTCCGGGGATTTCAGACAGGTTGAGGGCCTGTTTGAGCTGTTTTCTGGGGATTCCCCGTGTGCCTGAAAGATGGCTGACCCCGGCCCTGACCCGGTCAAGACCCGGCCCTGCAATCTCCTCAACCAGGTCAAGACGCTCCCGGACCCTTTCCAGGGCGTCCCGGGTATTGTTGATCAGCACATAGTTTTTATCGCAAAGGCGGATCAGCAGCCGTTCAAGCCGGTTCAGCCGGTGGGAAAGGCCGAAGAAAATCAGGTCAAAACGTTCCCGGAACCCCTCCATGAGATGGGGAAGAACGGCGCACAACCCTTCAGAAAACCCCTGTGCGACCTGGAGCACAAGAAAACCGGACCCGTGCCTGAACCAGTGGAAATCGGTTTCCCCGTAAAGCCCGGGCGAAATCAGGCTGAACAGCCCGGGATCCGGGCAGGGACACGGATAAAGCCCCAGGCGGTTCATGGCCTGGGACAGCTCAACGTGGGGTTCCACCACCAGCACCCGCTTGGCCGATTCCGTGGCAACGTGGAAGGAAACGGAATAGAGAAAGTGTGACAGCCCAAGGCCGGGATGGGTTGCAGACACGGCGTAGAACATGGACGCCCTTGGCCGGGCTGCCCCATCCTGGGCAACGGCCATCCGCCGTGCATAGTACCGGCTCAGAAATAGCCCCATGCTTTTATTCCGGTTCAGCAGCGCCTGAAAGTCCTGCTTCTCCAGGTAAAAGAGCACGGCATCCAGGGCCACCTTTACCGTTGCACTCCGGGGGGTGTCCGACAAAAGGGCCATCTCGCCGAAAAAATCGCCCCGCCTCAGATCTGACAGATGGACCGGTCCGGCCGGGCTTTCGCCATAGACGCAGACCACGCCCGATCGTATGATGTACATGGTATCACCGGGTTCTCCCCTGCGGCAGATGACGGCATCTTTTTTATATTCTGCAATTTTAAACAGCCGGGCCATCTCCCGGATGTGGGACAGGGGGATCGAAGAAAACAGCGGGACCTTTGCAAGAAACAGTACAAGATCCTGGACAAGGTCCAACGAACCCTGATCATGGTTATCATTCATGGCGATTCCCCTTTGGCAGGCCCGATCAAGTGTTTTACCCTATTTAACCAAAATACCGACGATTTACAATCCCCAACGCTTGTTTTTCGACATTTAATCCCCGGCAGGTTCCTGCAGAAAAGAATCGCCAACGACCCGTTTATGTGTTATTTCGTTGATCAAGAACCGTTAATCCATACCGTCACCACTTACCCTGGAGGACATGTCATGACCTGCCGTCACCTTAACATGATTACCATTTTTGTCTGGATCCTTCTTGTTTTTCCAGGCTGCACGTCTGAAAAAGATAAAGCCGGTCAATACCTGTCGTCCGGAAAAGCCTACTTTGAGCAGAAAGAATATGACAAGGCAAAGATACAGCTGATGAATGCGGTCAAATCCAACCCGGATTCCGTTGAGGCCCACAAACTTCTGGCCAGCACCTACCTGAATCTGGGAAACGGCCAGGAAGCGTTCAAGGAATACCTGAGGCTCGAACAGATGGAGCCCGGCAATATCGAGACCCTCAACCGGCTGGCCGCCTTTTTCCTTGCAGGGAAAAAACAGCCTGAAGCAGAACGCAGAATCAATGCGGTACTGGAAACAGATCCGGACAATATCGAGGCCCTCTACCTTGACGCAGGACTCCTTGCCCTGAAACGAGAACCCGCTCAAACCCTGATCAAACGCTATCAACGGATCCTTGAAATCGATCCCGGTCAGACCAAGGCCCTGCTCAGTCTCTCCCGGCTGTACATGGTCGAGAAAAAAGTGGACCTGGCCGAGGCGAGCATCCAAAAAGCCCTGGCCATTGAGCCAGGCAACAGCCGGATCTACACGGCATTGTACTTCTTTTATCTCTCCCGGAAAAACCTTGACGCGGCTGAAGAAACCCTTAAAACCCTTGTGGCAAAAAAGCCGGACGACCCGGACCCCCTGGTCATGCTGGCCGGTTTTTATGCCGGCCGGCAATCGCTGGAGCAGGCGGAAGAGACCTTTTTAAAGGCCATTGCGGTCGACCCGAACCACGCAAAGGCCCGGATGCTTCTTGCCCGGCTCTACAACGCCACAAACCGAACCAAACTGGCCGAGGCCCAGATTCAAAAGGCCCTTGAGCTTGATCCGGCGAACGTGGCCGTAAAAAACGCCTATGCTGAGTTTTACATCCTTCACCGAAAAAACCGACAGGCAGAGGCCCTGGTGGATGAAATCCTTGAACAAAGACCCCATTATTCTCCGGCCAGGGAGTTGAAGGGCAAACTTCTGGCGATGAAAAAAGAGTATGACGGGGCAATCTCCATATTCCGGGACCTGGTCCAGGAAGAACCCGATTCTGCAACGTTCAACTTTCTGCTGGGATCGGCCCTGCTTGAAAAGGGCAAAGTCGACCAGGCCATGGCCTCGATTTCAGAGGCGCTGGAAAAAAATCCCGATTTTCACCAGGCAAGGTATCTGTTCGCAGAGATCTATTTTAAAAAGGGGGATCTTGCCCCGGCTGAAAGGGAAATTTCAAGGATTCTCAAGGCCCTGCCCCGGCATTACAACTCAAACATATTGCTGGGAAACATTTACATGGCCCGGGGAGAGTCTGACAAGGCCGCCGAAATTTTTAAATCCATGCAGGCCCTTGATCCCCAACGACCCGAAGCCCTGGTAGGCCTTGGCAGGCTCTCCAGGCTGAAACAGGACAACGATACTGCCCTTGCCTGCTTTGAACAGGCCCTGGACCTGGCCCCGGAGCAAATGGATGTTTTTTCAAGCATGATTGCCATTCTGGTGGCCCAGAAAAAGATCGACCAGGCCCAGGAGCGGTGTGACACACGATTAAAGTCAGACAGCCTTGCCCCGTCAACCCGGGCCCTCCTCCTCAACATAAAGGCCAACCTGTATCTCACAGCCAAGGCGTACACCAGGGCGGAAGAATATCTAAAACAGGCCATCTCCGAAGAACCGCGATTTGTTCAGCCCTATCTCTCCCTTGCCGGCCTCTTGAAATCCCAGTCCCGGACCGATGAAGCCATCACCGAGTACAAGGCCCTGATCGACAAACGGCCTGAACTTGCCGCTCCTGAAAATCTTCTTGCCACCCTTTTTGACGAAAGGGGAGAGCTCGACCTTGCAGAGACCCATTACAAGCGTGCCCTTGAAATCGACCGGGACTTTGTCCCTGCCCTGAACAACCTTGCATACCTCTATGCCCGGCAGGATAAAGCCCTTAACATGGCCCTGGACCTTGCCCAGCGGGCAAAGCATAACAGTGCAAACACCCCTGCCATCCTGGACACCCTGGGATGGGTCTACTTTAAAAAAGAGCTCTATGACATGGCCATTGCCGAATTCAAGGGCGCCATTGAAATGGATCCGAACAACCCCATGTTCCACTACCACCTGGGACTGGGTTACAACAAAAAATGGGACTATGAAAACGCCAGAACCGCCCTTGAGCGTGCCCTTGAAATCGACAAGGATTTCAAAGAGAGCCAGAAGGCCCGGGACATACTGGCACAACTCAAATAATGCTGCCCATTTGCCATAAGCGAAGGAGCTTCACATGAAACGCAAGCAAACGATTGATGCATTAAATGATTCTTCCCGGCGATGGGATATGATCATTATCGGCGGCGGTGCCACAGGCCTGGGAACGGGAGTGGATGCCGCATCAAGGGGGTACACCACCCTTGTTCTCGAGCAGGCGGACTTTGCAGAGGCGACCTCGAGCCGGAGCACCAAACTGGTCCACGGCGGGGTACGCTATCTTCAACAGGGCAATATTGCCCTGGTCATGGATGCGTTAAAGGAGAGGGGGATTCTGCTCCAGAACGCTCCCCACCTGGTGTACAACCAGGCCTTTGTGGTTCCGGATTACCGGTGGTGGGAACGTCCCTTCTATGGTATCGGCCTGAAACTCTACGATGTCCTGGCAGGTCAGCTCGGGTTTGGACCCTCACGGATTTTATCCAGGCAAGAGACCCTTGAGCGGATTCCCACCCTTAAAACCGAAGGCCTCAAGGGCGGGGTGATCTATCACGACGGCCAGTTTGACGATGCAAGACTTGCCGTCACCCTTGCCCGAACCATGGAGGATCTGGGGCAGTTTCCCGTCAACCATATCCAGGTGGAATCCCTGATCAAGGACAACAACGGATTCATCAAGGGCGTCATGGCCCGGGACCGGATCACGGGTCAAACCCATGCCCTTCAATCCAAGGTGGTGATCAATGCCACCGGCATATTTGTGGACACGGTCCGCAAAATGGACGATCCCTCCTCAACGGATATGATCTCTCCCAGCCAGGGCATTCATCTGATCCTTGACCGTTCGTTTGCCCCGGGGAATTCAGCCATCATGGTGCCCCACACGGACGACGGCCGGGTGATCTTTATTGTGCCCTGGCACGACCGTGTCATTGTCGGCACCACAGACACCCCGGTCAAGCAACCGGTCATGGAGCCTGTCGCCCTTCCGGACGAGGTCTCCTTTCTCCTGACCCATGCGGCACGCTATCTTTCAAAGGTGCCATCGGCAGCGGATGTACTGAGCGTATTTGCCGGAATCCGACCGCTGATATCGGGTGCACACGCCCAGGGAGACACCTCGTCCCTGTCACGGGACCACCACCTGACCATCTCCCCAACGGGCCTTGTGACCATTGCCGGGGGAAAATGGACCACCTACCGGAAAATGGCCGAGGACACCGTCGACAATGCTGCCCGCCTCGCAAACCTCATGTTCCGGCCCTCGGGGACCCAGACACTTCACCTCCACGGCTGGACCCGGGAAGCCGACCTCAACGACCCCATGCACGTCTACGGCAGCGATGCCGATGAGGTCAAAAACCTGGCCCTGACGTTCCCGGACCTTGCCGGGCCACTGCACAAACGGCTGCCCTACACCGGGGTGGAGATTGTCTGGGCTGTCCGCCATGAATCTGCACTGACCCTTGCAGACGTGCTGTCCAGAAGGACCCGTGCCCTGCTCCTGGATGCCCGGGCCAGCATGGAAATTGCCCCCAGGGTGGCCGCAATCATGGCCGGCGAGCTGAAAAAGGACAAGGCCTGGGAAGACGACCAGGTCCACCGTTACTTGAAACTTGCAGAAAACTACATCGTTCGCTAGGGACAATGGCGCCTATGTTTCTGATCCTGCTTGTACCGGTTTTTCTCATGGAAGCCGTGGCCCCCGGGGTCATGAAACGCCTTTCGCCCCTTGAAACAACGGCACTGATGCGGCTTGTTGAGATCGCCTGGATGTTGACGGTGCTGCGATTTTGTCCGGGCGGGTGGTCCGGAGCCGGCATATCATCCGCCACCCTGGTCCGGGGGATTCGCACCGGGGTGGTCTGGTCCCTGGTTTTTGCCCTGGTGGTTGCCATCTGCGGCCTCATCCTCCTTGTCAACCGGGTCAATCCCCTGACGCTGATTGCCTCCCCCCTGCCGGTCAAGGGTCATGCCCTTGTCCTGTTCCTGGTCACCGGCGCGTTGATTGCCCCGGTTGCAGAGGAGATCCTGTTCCGGGGGGTTTTATACGCCCGCCTGAGGAAGTTGAACCTGGCTGTGGCCCTGATTGTCAGCACGGTGATATTTGCCGGGTTCCACTACAGGGGATCGGGGCTGCCCCTTTTCCAGGTGGTGGGCGGGGCTGTGTTTGCCCTTTCCTTTGAACGATCCCAAAGCCTTGCCGCCCCCATCATCATCCATTCCCTTGGCAACCTGGCCCTGTTTTCAATCTCCCTGTATGTTTTTCAACCATGAATCAAGGATAAAAAGGATCCCTCAAACCATGCAACTGCCTTTAAAACCAGAAATTTCCATGTTCACCCGTGTCTGGCTTGTCCTAATGTTCTGCCCGGTCTGTCTTGTGCCCCAGGCCCAGGCCCAGGACGCATCCCCGGCAGCATACACCCTGGCGCAACTCTGCGCCAGGGCCGCTGAAACCGATGAAGATATCCGGTATGCAGCCCACAACCAGACCATTGCCCGCCTGGAAAGACGCCGGGCCCTCTCGGTTCTCATGCCAAGGGCCACGGCCTTTGCCGGCAGCCGGATCTACAGAGACCCCGACAGCAGCGCCCCGGACCTTGACACCATGGGCATACGGGTAAACCAGTCGTTCACCCTGAACGGCAAGGAGCTCATCGCCCTGGATGTAACCGAGGATGCCATGGACCAGGCGAAATTCAACCTTGCAGGGGTCAGGAACGGGGTGGCCTTTGAGGTGGCCACCCGATTTTACCAGATTTTAAGCGCCCAGAGTGTTCAAGCCATTGCAAGGGCGGATGTGGAGCGCCTTGCCCGGCACAGGGATTCGGTTGCCCAGCGCCTCAGGCTGGGCGACACCATAAAAACAGCGCTGTTCCGGGCAAGTGCGGAACTTTCAAAGGCCCAGACCGAGCTTGTAAGGGCAACCAACGCCGTTTCCCTTGCACGGGCGTCGTTAAGAACCCTGGTTCCCCTTGAAGGATCATTTGTCCTGGATGAATCCCTCAAGGTCATGGACCCTCCCCTGACCCTTGAAGAGCTCAAGGCCCGGGCCCTGGCGCAGCGGCCCGAAATAAAGGCGCTCCAGAGCAGCCTTGACATGGCCGCCAAAACCATAAAATTCGAAAAGAGCGACCGCTTTCCCACCCTCACCCTCGAGGGCAGCTATGCCGATGCCCGAAGCGAATTTGACACCCCCTTCCATGGGGTATCAAACACGACAGACTATTCGGTTGAAGCCCGGCTCAGCGTTACCCTTTTTGACGGAGGGCTCATCACTGCCCAGGTGGCCCAGGCCCTGGCCAGAAAGCATCAGGCAGAGCTCGACCTGGCCAGGGCCAAGAAAGAGATTCTGCTCTCCTGCGAAAAGGCATGGCTTGATTTTCAAACCGCCACCAGCAGCCTTGTCTCCCTGCACCATGAGCTTGAAGCAGCCTCGGAAAATCTCGATGCCGTATCCATGCAGTTTAAATATGGAACGGCGGACAGCGTTGACATGATGGACGCCAACACCCTTTTTGTCGCAGCCCAGAGAAGGCTGTCCGACGCCACCTATACCCATGCCCTTTCCAAACTTGAAATGCTGTACAACAGTGGGGATATCTATTCATTCCTTGGCGACGAATCGTAATCCGTCCGGACAGATTCCGAGGAAAACCGCCTGGCCCCGCCCTGGAAGCCGCCGGCCGGGGGGAATGTCAAAGGCAAACGCCTGGTGGTCAGCGGTTTGAACCACCAGCCGCGTCATGCTTCCCTGGAAAAAAAGATCGGCAACCCTTCCGGACAGCCGGTTTTCCGTCAGTTTCAACCATTCATGCTCAGGTATGGGATCTGCAGCCCAGGGCAGGATGAGAAGATCACAGGACCGGGGTTCCGGCAGACGCCCGCCAGGCACGAACCGCCCCTGGCCGGTCAAAAAGCACTCCAGGTCCGGGTCCTGCTCGCCGGCAAGAATGTTCTGAAACCCCAGAAAATCGGCCACCCCCAGGTTCTTGGGATGGTTGTACAGCCGTTGCGGGGGGTCGGTCTGCTGGACCTGCCCCTGGATCATGATGCAGATGCGGTCTGCCGCGGCAAAGGCTTCGTTCTGGTCGTGGGTAACAAAAATGGTGGTCACCCCGGTCCGGGCAAGGATGTGGCAGAGATCGGCCAGCAGCCGTTCCCGGAGAAGCCGGTCAAGGGAACCCAGGGGTTCATCGAGCATCACAAGGTCCGGGGACGGGGCAAGGGTCCTTGCCAGGGCCACCCGCTGCCGCTCTCCCCCGGAGAGTTCGTCCACCCGGCGATGGCCGTAATCTTCAAGGTTGACCAGTTCGAGCATCTGGGCCACCCGGCGGTGGATCGCGGCCTTTTTCTCTTTTTTCATCTCCAGGCCAAAGGCGATGTTGTCAAAGATATTTCGATGGGGAAAAAGGGCAAAATCCTGGAACATCATGCCGAAGTTACGCCGGTGGGGCGGGATATCCCTGATGCTCGTTCCCTGGAAGATCACATCCCCTGCATCGGGCTGTTCCAGGCCTGCCGCCACCCGTAAAAGGGTGGTCTTGCCGCAACCCGAAGGACCCAGCAGGCAGATGCGCTCGCCCTGCTTCACGGCCAGGGTGATGTCGGTAAGTGCCCCGTAGGCTCCCATGCTCTTGTGGATATGACTTAAAACAAACTGATCCATCAGAATCCGCCATGGCCAAAGGGCCTGAAACGTTCAATGAAAAAAAATCCCACTGCGGTCACCCCCATGAGCATGGACGAGACCGCCATGGCCTGGCCGTAGTTCATGGCGCCGGGCTGGCCCAGAAAACGGTAGATGGCAACGGGCATGGTGGCCATTTCAGGCCGCGCAATAAACAGGGTGGCCCCGAATTCGCCAAGGCTCATGGTAAATGCAAACACGGCCCCGGCCGTGACGGCCCTTGCCATGATGGGCAGATCCACATACAACCAGACCCTGGAAGGCATGGCCCCGAGGAGGGCTGCCGCCTCCCTCAGGGACGGGGGAATCGATGAAATGGCCGGAAGCACCGACCGGACCACAAAGGGAAAGGCCACCAGGGTATGGGCAATGGGCACCAGCATCACCGAGGTTCTTAAATTCAACGGGGGACGGTCAAGGGTGATGATGATGCCGAACCCCAGGGTCACGGCCGAGGTTGACAGGGGCAGCATGAAAATCGGATCAAGGATCGCTCCGAACCGGTCCCGGTTCCGGTGGACGGCAACCGCGGCGCACACGCCCACCACCACGGCCATGGCAAGGGTGGCAGCCCCGAACACCAGGGAGTTGGAAACGGCCCGCACCGGTGAAACATAAAAAAGGGACCCCGAGGTGTTGTGGAAAAGCTCCCGGTAAAAGGCCAGGGAAAAATGGCCTTCAAACACAAGGGATTTGACCACCAGGGCGGCCATGGGGCCCAGGCAGAACGTCAGGATAAAGGCGGCACTGGCGGCCACCATGGAGCGCTGGTACAAGGTGGTGGCAGGTCTCAAACCCGATGCCGCAGCCTGGGGGGTAAAGGTGGGAACCTTTCGTTGTAAAAGGGTGTAGATCCACATCATTGCAAAGGTGCAGCAGATCTGAAACAACGACAGAACGGCTGCCGCCGGCAGGTTGAACAGGTGGGCAGCCTGGCGGTAGATCTCCACCTCCACCGTTGAAAACCCGGCACCGCCAAGGATGAGAATCACGCCAAAACTTGAAAAGCAGAAGATAAAAACCAGGGTGGCCGATGCTGCAATGGCTGGCCGCAGCAGCGGCAGGGTGACGGTGAAAAAGGTCCGGGCAGGCGTTGCCCCGAGCATGGCCGCAGCCTCGCCCATCTGACGCTGGAGAAACGACCAGAAACTCGTGGTGATTCTGAGCACAACACTGAAGTTGTAAAAGGCGTGGGCGAGAAAAATCATGGCCAGGGAATGTTCAAGGTGAATCCCCTTGACAAGTCCGTTGTCTCCCAGCAGCGCCTGGAAGGCCGCAGCAACCACTATGGTCGGCAGCACAAAGGGGACGGTGGCAAGGGTCATGATCAGTTTTTTTCCCCTGAAGGCGTAGGTTGCCATGACATAGGCGCATGGCAGGGCAAGGACCAGGGTCAAAAGGGTGGAAACCCCGGCCTGCCAAAGGGTAAACCAGACAATCCCCGGAATCCGCCTGGAACCTGCAAGCTCGACCAGGGATGCCAGGGAAAACAGCCGGTCCGGGAAAAAGCTTCTGGCAAAAATCCCGGCCAGGGGGTAAAAATAAAAGAGTGCCAGAAACCCCAGGGGAATCCAGGCCACCCCCCACGGGGCAAGGGATCGCACCCTGCTGTTTAAAGCATCAATTCTGTCCACTTGTTTATCCAGGATTCCCGGTTTTTGGATATGGTGTCGTAGTCCAGTCGGGCCGGTTGATCGGTGATGACGGCATGTTTTTTAAACACATCGGGAAGAATGGCATCCGGGTTTGCAGGAAAGACAAACATCTGCAGGGGGATATCCTCCTGAAAGGTTTTTGACAGGAGAAAGTCCATGAGTTTTCCGGCAAGGTCAAGCCGCTGGGTTCCCTTTAATATCCCTGCAAACTCGACCTGGCGAAAGGCTGCGCCATTGTCGACCACAACCCCGGTGGGCGCCTTGTCCATGGGTGTTTTGGCATAAAAGACCTCGGCTGCAGGACTTGAGGCATAGCTGATCACAACCGGTCTTGTGCCCTTGGATGCGGCGGTGAACTGGCCCCAGTAGGCCTCCTTCCATCCGCTTGTGATCATTACGCCGTTCTGTTTCAACCCCTTCCAGAATTCAAGGTAGCCGGTCTGCCCGAACCGTGCCACCGTGGCCAGCAAAAATGCCAGGCCCGGGGACGAGGTGGCTGGATTTTCCACCACAACAAGATCTTTGAACCGTGGCGCCAGAAGATCTTCAAGGCCGGCAGGGGGAGCCATGTTCTGCTGTTTAAACCAGGCAATGTCATAGTTGATGCACACATCCCCGAAATCCACGGGAACGAGCCGGTTTTCGGGATCCAGCCGCAGCGCTGGGGGCAGCCGGTCCAGCAAAGGGGAGTCACAGGCCACAAAGATATCCTCTGAAAGGGCCCGGGACAAAAAGGTGTTGTCCACCCCGTAAAAAACGTCGGCAAGGGGGTTGTTTTTTGAAAGAATCGCCTTGTTCAGGGCCTCGCCTGCATCCCCTGACTTTAAAAACACGATTTTAGCATGGTTGGCCTGCTCGAACGTCTGAACAACGGCGGTACTTGCTGAAAAACTGTCATGGGTCATGAGGATGATCTCCTGAACGCCATCGGTCCGGACAGCCCTGTCGTTGGAATCCTCCCTTGAACAGCCGGCCAGGCAAAGATTCAGCAACAGTAAAATCACCACGAAAGCGGCGCCAAGCATCGGCCGGTATGGGGTCTTGCGAACCATGGGTGTCATAGAAAAATCACTCCTAGGAAAAACATAAAAAAACCATCCCTGATCCCTGTGGTACAAGGAACCGGTGATGGCGGGCAAAGGGTCTGGGTTCCTACGCCGGCATTACCCGGATCAGGTCATGCGGTCGGGAATGATTCCCCTCTCAGCAAACAGCTTGCTCCCGCTCTATATCGTTAATCCGTTAATTAGATCTATTTGCAGACCCTGTCAAGGGCAATCCGGGATCACAGGTTTCACATGCAGGTCATAATCATGGTTTCGCCATTGATATGACCGTTGCAAAATGAGAATTTTCATACCCCATATTCAACCTTGACTTCAATGGCCCATGAAAATATAATTTAATCCAAGATACGAAAAGAACGTAAGATCCATCATGGAAAAAACCCTTTAGGGAGGAATCAACCATGTACGAAATCATCGCAAATCCTGAAGACTATCAAATCGACGATCTGATCAAGGGAACTGGAAATGCGCCCATGGAATTTTCAGGTGAGGAAAGAAAAAAATGGGCTGTTGAGATTGATGCCTTTTCCCATAAGCTTGTCCAGTTTTCAGAACGATCCCAGGAACTTGCCAAGGTATTCAAAGGAACGGAGGCCATCACCACGACTCCGGCCTCACTGAAAACCCTCAAAATTCAGCTTTTTAAAATCAACGAGGCCCTGAACAAGGCCCTTGAAATTTCAAAGAAACTCGAGTCTGACATCGTTCCGAAATAACCGGCATGGCCGGAGCCGGGAATCTGCCCTGGCCTGACAGAACTTGAAACGCCCCCCCGGATAGTGCTTGGGTGGGGCGTTTCCCATGACCCGCATCGCCGGAGCCGGGAGTCTGCCCTGGCCCAACAGAACTTGAAACACCCCCTCCCCCTTCCCTGCCTGCCGTCTCAAAACCCGATCCAGAAATAACATCCGGCTCAAGAATAACTTGACACACAATTTATGCATGACTACTCTACTTGCATTGTATTCTGAATTCGTGCCCCATAGATATTTGACTGAACAATTATTGCCAAGTGGAGGTGACCATGGGTGATCAAGACTCCATCATTCCTGAGATTGTCAACGAAGAGAACGAAAACGAAAACCCGTCCAAAAACCAGTCAGGAACGCTGGCGCTTCCCCAGAATATACTGCCGGACAAGCTCTACATACTCCCCATGCTTGAACGACCCTTTTTTCCTGCCCAGGCCCAGCCCATCATGGTCAACATGGCACGCTGGAAAGAGACCATCAAACGGGTGGGCATGTCCGGTCACGCGGTCCTGGGACTCTGCTATGTGGAAAAATTAGAAGAGGGAAAACTTTCAACGGATATGTTCCCGGAAATCGGGTGCGTTGTCCAGCTCCACCAGATCCAGGAGGTCGAGGACAAGATACAGTTTGTGGCCCAGGGATTAAAACGATTCAAGATTATCCAGTGGATCAGCAAGGAACCGCCCTACATGGCCCTTGTCAATTACCCCAAGAGCCCGGAAGAGGATGAGGAGCGCCTCAAGGCCTACTCGATCACCGTGATCAAGGCCATCAAGGACCTTCTGCCCCTGAATCCGCTGTACAACGAAGAGCTCAAGCTCTACCTTTCACGGTTCACCCCCAACGAGCCCTCGCTGCTCTCTGATTTTGCCGCGACCATCACCTCTGCCACGGGAAAAGAGCTCCAGCAGATCCTTGAAATACTGCCGATCACCAAGCGCATGGACAAGGTGCTTCTTCTGCTTAAAAAAGAGATTGAAATGCTCAAGATGCAGAAGGAGATCAGCCAGGAGGTGAACCGCAAGGTCAGCGAGAACCAGCGGCAGTTTTTCCTCAAAGAGCAGCTCAAGATCATTCAAAAGGAGCTGGGGCTCTCCAAGGATGACAAGACGGCGGAAATTGAAAAATTCACCAAACGACTCAAGGACATGACCGTGCCTGAACACGTGCAGGCAAAGATTGATGACGAGCTGGGCAAGATGCAGATCCTTGAAACGGGATCTGCCGAGTACGGGGTCACACGAAATTACATTGACTGGCTCACCTCCATTCCCTGGGGAATCTATTCCAAGGACAACCTTGACCTCGACCTTGCCAAGAAAGTCCTGGAACGGGACCACGACGCCCTGGATGATGTCAAGGACCGGATCATTGAGTTCCTGGCCGTCGGGGCCTATAAAAAAGAGGTGTCCGGCTCGATTCTGCTGCTGGTGGGACCGCCCGGCGTGGGCAAGACGTCCATTGGAAAGTCCATTGCCGAAGCCCTTGGGCGCAAATTTTTCAGGTTCAGCCTTGGGGGGATGAGGGACGAGGCCGAGATCAAAGGCCACCGGCGCACCTACATCGGCGCACTTCCGGGCAAGCTGGTCCATGCCCTGAAGAACGCCCGGACATCCAACCCGGTCATCATGCTCGATGAAATTGACAAAATCGGCATGTCCTACCAGGGAGATCCGGCATCCGCCCTCCTTGAAGTGCTTGATCCGGAACAGAACGAAAACTTTCTTGACCACTACCTGGACCTTACACTGGATCTGTCAAAGGTGCTGTTCATATGTACGGCCAATCAGCCCGACACCATTCCAGGCCCCCTTCTTGACCGCATGGACGCCATCCGGCTTTCCGGGTACATCAGCAAGGAAAAGGTGGACATTGCCAAGCATCACCTCTGGCCCCGGCTGTTGAAACGGTCAGGGCTTAAATCCAAACAGCTGAAAATCACCGACGCCGCCATTCGCGAAATTGCCGAAGGGTATGCCAGGGAGGCCGGCGTCAGGAACCTTGAAAAGCACCTTGCCAGAATCGTCAGAAAATCCATTGTCAAGCTCTTGAAAGACCCGACACTCGAGCAGAAAATCTCGTTGAAGAATCTGGAAGATCTCCTTGGCAAACCGGCCTTTCAAAGCGAACTGTCCATCACGGGTACCGGCGTTGTGACCGGGCTTGCATGGACCGCCCTTGGGGGGGCGACCCTGAGCATTGAAGCGGTCAGGGTCCATTCAAAAACCAAGGGATTCAAGCTCACAGGCCAGCTTGGCAATGTAATGCAGGAATCCGCCGAAATTGCCTACAGCTACGTTTCGTCGAACCTGAAGGCATTCAAAGTGGACCCCGAATATTTTGACAACGCATTTATCCATCTCCATGTCCCGGAAGGTGCAACGCCCAAGGACGGACCGAGCGCCGGCGTCACCATGGCAACGGCCCTGTTGTCCATGGCCTCGAGAAAAAAAATCAATCGCCCCCTTGCCATGACCGGCGAGCTGACCCTCACGGGCCAGGTGCTGCCCGTTGGAGGCATCCGGGAAAAGATCATTGCCGCAAGAAGGGTAAAAATATTTGAGATCATTCTTCCCCATGCCAACCAGAAGGATTTTGAAGAGCTTCCGGACCACATCAAAGAAGGAGTAACCGTTCATTTTGCCAAGATATACAAGGATGTGGCAAAGGTGGTCTTCTAGGCCGTATAGATGGGCACCGAAAGATTTTGGGTGAAGACTTCGTATTCATAGAACAAGAGCCGTATGACGGGAGACTGTCACGTACGGATCTGTGGGAGCCGAGGGGTGCGATTCCCCTCGGCCACCCGACCATAAAATTTGCGGTCCTAAATCGGGTAAAACCAATTTTTCAGCCAATGGAATGCTGCTCTACAATCCCCTGCTGGCGGTAGGTATAAAACCTTGACGTGGCAGACGCCTTGAACACCGGGTTGTTGACGTCAACAAAATCAACAATGGTCGCCTTGTTTTTTTCCTTTGAGGGCCGAAGAACCCGGCCCACATACTGAATCACCCGCCCGGGAAACTTGACCGGCGTGGTCAGGTACAGGGTGGTGAGTCCGGGAAGATCGAACCCCTCGCCAATGAGCTGGCCCGTTGCAATCAAAACCGTGATCTCCCCCTGAGCAAGGGCCGACATGATCCCGGCCCTTTCCTTGGGGGACTTGTCGCCGGTCAAGACGGCAGACCGGACCCTGCCGGTTGTTTCAAGCAGCTCACCCAGCACCTGGCAGTGCTCCCTGCGGTCGGACAGAACAAGATCCAGGCCGCTGCCGGTCCGGTCCAGCACGGTATCACAGATGAGCCGGTTTCTGCCCGGATCCCGGGTCAGGGCTGAAAGGGCCTGGGCGTAGTTGCTGGATGCGTCAATGTCTGTATTGAACCCGGTCTTGACCCAGACCACCTCAGCCTCGCAAAGGGTTTTGTCGTTGAGAAGATCCTGCTTGTCTATCTGCCCTGTGATCTCTCCGATGTGCCAGAAAATCGCCTTAGACAACCTGTCCCGCCGCCAAGGGGTGGCCGTCAGCCCCAGCATGTACCGGCAGTCAAACTGCCGGATGGCCTCAATATACTGCATGGCCGGCACCCGGTGGCATTCATCCAGAATCAGAAAACCTGTCCGGGGCACCAGATTATCCGTTCGCCGCACAAGGCTCTGGATCGTTGCAATGGTGATCTCGCTGCCGATCTTAAAATTACCGCTGCCGATGACACCGATCCGGGCCCGGGGAATGTGCAGAAAGGTTTCAACCCTGTCAAGCCACTGATTAAGCAGTTCCCGGGTATGGACAACAACCAGGGCAGGCTGCTTTCGATGGGCGATCAGCCAGAGAGCCACCACGGTTTTTCCGCCCCCGGTCGGAATATGGGAAACCCCGAAATCCTTTTCCAGCAGATCCTTGACCGCTGCAAGCTGATGTTCCCTCAGTTTGCCATAGAAGGAGATTTCACGGGCAGGCAGGGTTGTTCTCCGGTCCGTGATGTCAACGCCCAGGCCGGCATCACGGACCAGGGACTTCAGCTCGTAGAAAAACCCCCTTGGCATTGTCAAGCACCCATCGTCATCTTCCCTGTAGAAAAAAAGATCCCGGGCTATACCGGCAGTGCTCCGGCCCTGTTTTTCAGCATCAATATATTTGGGGTTCGACATGGTCAGAAGGGTTGTCACCCGGTCTTTGAGCGCCGCATCCATGCCGCACAGGGTCAAGGCGCTATCAACATTCAACTCCATGGGGTCCTTTGACGCCATCAAAGAGACTTTCCTTGAGCGTCTATTTTTTCAGCTCCTTGAGATAGGCCGTTGTCCTCAGAAAAGGCACATACATCAGATCGCTTGTGATAATGTGGTCAACAAGCCAGTTTCGCATCTGCCGGATCACCTCATAGTTCAGGTTGTCCTTGTCCTCTGTCACCTGGCGGCGCAGACTGATGGTGTTTTTAATAAACTTGCGATGTTCCTTTGCATGGACATCAATCTCCGGATAACCCGATTTTCTGAGGTACTCCTCTTCTTTGCTGAAAAAATAACGGCTGTACTCGTTTATCTCAGCAACCATGTTTGAACACTCTTTGGCATCCTTGTTCTTGTGTTTCAGATCAATCAACACATTCAAAAGGGCAAACATTTTTTTCTGGAGTTCATCAATTTCCGGAATATCAACACTGAGCTTTTCATCCCACTCTATTTTGTCTATTTTTTCCATAGGTTTCTCCTGTTATTTGAATCAATCATTGTTTTTTTTGCAGATAAAAAGGGTTGAGACAAGGGCGATGGAGATCAGCACAGCAACCGCAACGGTCATTTTCAATCCGCTGTCCCCAAACCGTGGATAAATCACAAAGGGAACAAGCCACGAATAGAGAAAGGTGTGAAGTGCGCCTATGCCCACAAACCTTAGAACAGCTCTTTTTTTTAAATTCAAAGTCGCTCCAGAAGCCTGTTGTGAATATTGTCAAACCCGCCATTTGACATGATAAGCATTAAATCACCCGTATCACCCCTTTGGACAAGAAAATCCACAAGGGTGTCTGTATTGTCAAACAGCGAGGCCTGGGTTCCCCGCGCGCAAATATCTGCAACCAGTTTTTCAGGAGAAAGCCTTTGTTCAATGGGAATTTTTTCCATGGCAGAAGGCCGGCAGACACAGACCAGGTCAGCACTGTCAAAGGCCTGGGGATAAATGGTTTGAAACACCCTGCGCATGCTTGAGTTGGTCCTGGGTTCAAACACGGCGATAATCCGGCCCTGGGTGTAAAACGGGCGCACAGCCCGCAGGGTTTCCCTGACCGCCGTGGGATGATGGGCAAAATCGTCCATAACCGTAATACCACGCTTGACCCCCCTCACCTCCTGGCGCCTTTTAATGCCTGAAAAGCTTATAAGGGCCCGGGCCAAAACATCATTGGGAATGTGGATCTGCCTTGCAACTGCAATCACGGCCAGGGCGTTCATCACATTGTGATCTCCCATGAGGGGGGTGGTAAACCCGAGCACGACCCCGTCTGGATCCTTGACCCTGAAAACGCTTTTCGTGCCATCCACCTTCAAGTCAACGCACTGCCAGTCGCCCGGACCATGGCCATAGCGCTGGATCCGGTTCTCTGCCCGATCAAGGATCTCGCCCAGGTTCGGGTCGTCTCCGCAGGCAATGGTCATGCTCCCGGGCGAAAGCTTCCGGACAAAGGCTGCAAACGTTTGATTGACGTGGTCCAGATCCCTGAAAATATCGGCATGGTCAAACTCCACCCCGGTCACGATGGTAAAGCAGGGGTCATAGTGCATGAACTTGGGGCCCTTGTCAAAAAAGGCCGTGTCATACTCGTCTCCTTCGATAACAATATAATCGCCCCTGCCAACGCGGTAATTACCATTGAAGTCCTTGACAATACCACCGATCATGAACGAAGGGTCCAGTCCTGCCACATTCAGGACATGGGCCATGAGGGACGAGGTGGTGGTCTTGCCGTGGGTGCCGGTCACCAGAATGATCTTTTTACCCCGGGCAGCAAAGTGGTTCAAAGCCTGGGGCATTGAGCAAAAGTGAAATCCACCCTCGATTGTGGCAACCGCCTCAGGGTTACTCTTGAAGACAGCATTTCCCACAATCACAAGGTCGGTTTCAGGATCCAGGTGGGCCGCATCAAACCCCTTGAAAAGAGCCACACCCTTTGCCTCGAGGAAATCACTCATGGGCGGATAGACATTGTGGTCGGAACCTGTCACCTCATATCCCATCTCCTTGAGCATGCAGGCAAGGGCGCCCATACCGGTACCGCAGGCAGCAATCATATGAATTTTCTTTACCCCGGCCGGGATAAAGTTATTTTCAAGCCCCATATCAGGCAAGACCCGCCATGACCTCATTGGCGGCAGCAATGGTTTCATCGATCTCTTCGTTGCTGTGGGCAGAAGAGACAAACAGCGCCTCAAACTGGGACGGAGCCAAATAGATTCCGCGATCCCGCATGCCATTGTAAAATTTGGAAAATCTATCAAGGTCGCTGGTTTTGGCCTCATCAAAGTTGGTGACCGTCGACCGGGTGAAAAACATGCCTGCCATGGAGCCGACATGGCCCGTGGTGAAATCAATTCCCGCTTTTTCAGCCGCTGCCCGCAGGCCTGTCACCAGCCGCTCTGTTTTGGCGTCCAGGGATTCGTAGAAGCCTGGTTTTCTGATCGCTTCCAGGGTTGCAATCCCTGCGGCCATGGCCAGGGGATTGCCGGAAAGTGTACCCGCCTGGTAAACCGGTCCCACAGGGGCAATGTGGTCCATCACCGCCTGCCGGCCCCCATAGGCGCCAACCGGCAACCCGCCGCCGATGATCTTTCCAAAACAGGTCAGGTCCGGGGTGATTCCAAACAACCCCTGGGCAGACCCCCTGGCCACCCTGAATCCTGTCATCACCTCGTCAAAGATCAACAGGGCGCCATGCGTTGTGCATAGGCTTCGAAGGGTTTCGTGGAACCCCTTTACCGGCTGCACCATTCCCATATTTCCGGCAACCGGCTCTACGATAATTGCGGCAACCCGATCTCCTTTTTCCGCCATGACACGCTTGACGGCATCAACATCATTGTAGGTAATACTGAGGGTATGGGCAATCACAGACTCCGGGATTCCCGGACTTCCGGGGATATTAAGGGTTGCAACACCAGAACCTGCCGCCACCAGGAGGGTATCGGCATGGCCATGGTAGCATCCGTCAAATTTGATGATGATATCCCTGCCCGTATATCCCCTGGCAAGCCTTACGGCACTCATGGTGGCCTCGGTTCCGGAATTGACCATCCTTACCTTTTCAACCGACGGGACAGCCTCAACAACAAGCCTTGACAGCTTGCTTTCAAGGGCCGTGGGCGCCCCAAAACTTGTTCCGAGGGCCAGCGCATCGGTCAACGCCTTGACAACATCCGGATGCCGGTGGCCCAGAATCATCGGACCCCAGGACCCCACATAGTCGATATAGGCGTTGCCGTCGGCATCAAATACTCTGCTGCCCTCGGCTCTTTCGATAAACAAAGGGCTTCCCCCCACTGATCCGCAAGCCCTGACCGGAGAATTAACGCCACCTGGAATAAGCTTGGCAGCCTCATTGAAAAGCGCTTCAGACCTGGTTGTATCCATGGTATTATATCCTTAATTATAGAATTAAATTTGTTATAACAAACGCTAAAACAACCCTTTAAATTACCAAACCGCCATTTTCAGGTCAATATGTTTATTTTTTTAAAAAAAGGTTTGACAGATGGAACGTTTGCTGGTAGTTTCGCTTTGTTTCTTGCTTCGGCAGGGCCGTTAGCTCAATTGGTAGAGCAACTGACTCTTAATCAGTAGGTCCCCGGTTCGATCCCGTGACGGCCCACCATTTAACAACAAGGCTCTCAGCGTTTTTCGCTGGGGGCCTTTTTTGTTTCTGCCCGTCAATTTTGCCCACTTTTTGCCCACTTTTATTTTTTAAATAGCCTCAGAATCATCAAATATTTCCCACATCAATTAAAAAATTCAAAAACTCAGAAAACTAACGTCCTTATTCTGTCGGGTGAAAAGATTTCTGTCGGGTGAAATCATGATGTCGGCCATGCAAACGGATATACATAAAACGAATTATGCCGGTTAGAACTCAATGACCTCCAGACCAGCGAAAACATTCTGTGCCCCCAATTACAGGAAAAATCCGAGAATCCCAACATAGGCCTCAACGATGCTGCATCCCACAGAACGATTTCCCTGCCCTCCCCTTTATCAAGGCCGAGTGCACGGTTGTTCCTGATTTTTGCAATCGGTTCTAATATAGATGTTGATTTCTGTTAGCGGATGAATGCATCAAAAATTTTATAAATACAGCGGTTGAGTGTTAGATCATCTTTCCACCTTTTTAGTTCCAGTAGTCCAAAAATACTTGACAGCATCGGATCTTAAACATAGGTATTGAAGTACGATACTTCAACTTTGGTTTGGTAAACCTTAAATTTTTTTGATAGGTCAAACAATGGAAGAAACGTATTCAATCTATGAAGTAGCTGATATTCTTTCGATCCCGAATGGTCGTATTCGTGAATGGGTGAGTCGTGGTTTCATTAAGCCTTATTCAAAATCAAAGGGCCGAGGCACCAAACATCGCTTGGATTTAGTTAATATATATGGCATTGGACTGTTTGACTATTTTTTGGAGAGGGGCATCGCGAGAGAAGTAGCAGGAATAAGTGTAGAAAAATTCAGTGTCGCTTTTAGAAAAATCAGATCCGCTAATGCAACTTTGAAGCTAATTGAAACTGCCATACAGGAATTCAATCAATCTGCACCAAGGGAAGATTATGAAGACCCCAAAAAATTTGTTGAGATTATGTGCAAAAAGATTCAGAGGACGTTTGGTATTACGGGGGGTGCTTTAGCAAAAATCGATGGTCCAGTCGACAAGTTGGAAACACTCGAAAATTATCTGAATAAGTGTATTGATATAAAAAGACCGCAAAAGATACATTTGATGACCGCCAAAAAAGATGAAATATATACAGGAAAATTATTTTTGGATACTGATAAAATTGAAGTTTCTACCGATAATTTTGATGAAGTGAGCATTATCGATGTCAAAAAAATCATTGATCAAGTGGACAATGCTTTAATTTTAAGAAAGTAGTTTTTTTTAAATCACAATTGAAGTATAAGACTTCAATGATGCAGAGCAAAGTGAGGTTTTGAATGTCATAGTGCTCTGATTATCACAAGTTACAGTGTCTTCAAACCTAAAACAATAATTTGACGGTCAGCTCAATTTGACTGAAAAAAGGAAATAAAAACGTGGAAAACAAATTCGACAATGATGTGTCCCTTAAACTGAAAGAGCTTGAAGCAAAACTTGAAACCTCAATGAAGTCCGACATAGAGACTGGACACATATTGAAGGAAATTAATGAGGGAAAACATTACAAAGACCAGTACAGTTCTTTCGAATCCTATTGCAAAGATCGTTGGGGTATCAGTAGGGATAAGGCATATCGGTTGATTTTCGCATACGATGAAAGAGAAAGATTGTCGTCAATTGGCAACACTATATTGCCCATCAATGAATCTCAGACTCGCATTTTAAAAAGACTCAAAGGTGAAGAAGATCGAGCGCAGTGCTGGAAGAATGTCGTTGAAAAGGCGAATGGAGAAAAAATTACTGCACGGCTTATTTCCGAGGTGGTTGATGAAATGATAGGCAGTGATGAAAACAAACAGGAAATTAAAAAACACTTCACCAATGTTAAAAGAGGTATAACTGGTTTATCAAAATCATTGTCGAACTTTGACACAATTTATAAAAACCTTAATTCTGAACATGAAAAAATAGACTTGACTGAAGTCAATTTGGACCAACTTGAAGAATTGATATCGCGTTTGCAAGACATGAAAGGGACATTGGAAGGTGAAGGCAGGCGGGAAAAAAATCTTCAATCAACAAAAGTTATAGAAATGGTGCCAGAGAATAACAAAACGTTTGCAGCGTAGGAATTACCAGTAATCTCCCCCGTGTTGCCAAGCCTTCACGGGGGTATGCCTCCTTTTGATTTTTAATACCTCCAGAACCACATTATCTTGAGACTGTGGGTTTCTGACAATCTGGAACAAAAACTCATCACCGAGGCCCTGATCATGGAGGGGATGAATGAGTTTTTGGAATAAAATTGACTTTTAGGTTATGCACAACCGATTGCGCAACTACCATCACTTTTTAGCCAAAGACCTATACGGCAGCCGGAAATACTATTTCCGCTCATATGGATTCCGCCGATTTGTAACGCATTGCCATTAGTGGAAATCATTTCAGGCATAGGTGCATCATGACTTTTAATGAAAAAACCGTTAGGAGTATACAGTTCTGCATGAGTTCTAAAGGCGTCTCCAGCTTCATGATAAATTTCAAAAAGAGGTTTGCCATCCATCTCACAAACAGTCATATCCTTTGGGTAACGCATTTCTATTCCGGCCTTTTTCCCATCTTTTGTAAGATAGACCCGCGTTCCGTTAACCTTTGCCAAATAAGTTCCGTCAGGATGGTAAATTGGTATCTCTGTCGTAAATCCCAATGACTGCTCCTTGACAATTGATATCAATGGTGTGTCATCGAATTGTAGAATTATGGGGACATTAATAAAGTGATTTGTCGCCAGCGTCACTCGTGGAGAAGTTTGGTAAATTAAATTTTCCATTTTCTTTCCTTATTTGATGTAAAGGTTATCTGATGATAGCACTAATTTTAGTTCAGAAGCGGGTTAGCCCTTTTTTACTATTCCGGCAAGATAGGGAACCACATACTCATGTTTTAAACCCTGCGTGTGTTTCGCAAAGGCTGATACTGAAGCGGGCCCAGTCACCACCATAGACCTGATTTTATCATAATAAAAATGATTATCAGATTTCAGTTTTAAAAATCTGCTTTTAAAAGGATTCAGAGATTTTGACGCACAGCCCCATACATACCATACCCAGGGGAAGGACAGATTCTCAGTCGGACAGTTTGCGGCATTCTGATTTTTTTTCAGAGCTGAAACCGCCTGATTCAAATTCGGATTGCACAGGTAAAACAGATTCAAAATCTGAATATAAGCTCTTTCTGGAGGCTGAATATCCGCCTTATTATATGACTTCAGAACTATGTTGCGTACACTTGGCAGCAACTTGTCACCGTTAAGTTCTATGGGCTGAATGCCGTTACCGACAGCAGCAGCTTTTGCCGATCCTGGATTTTTTCCTATAACAGCACCGATGCAACAGTCCTTCTCTTTTATATTGCTGACAGGATCAATATAGATTCTTGTATCAAAACGAAAAATATCTTTTCCTGAAGCTGCAAATTCAGCCCAAAAACAGTGTGGCATATCTTCTCTTTAGGTGACTAAAAATATCTTGAGCAGTTTTCCATCTATTGGTGGTATTGTTTCTAACAAGATATAGTTCCATTTGTGGTATTATCCTATTTCAGAATGACTCCAATTTACATCCATTTGGATTTTACCAATTTTAAATCAAAACAATCATCCGATTGCAGAAGTTCCCTTATTGATACGTGAATCATGAGTAACACATCTGTGCATATATAAATTGGGGCGTCAAGAAAAATTCACTCATTGGAGACAAACCATCTTTCGTTGGGAAGATCTCAAAGACGGGCACGGTGTAAGGTTAGTTCGTTTCGATGACATATGCATTTTTCCCCGTCGAACATATCCACCTGTAAGAAATTTCATCACCATCAAAACCCCCACCCCCTGGAAGAATTCCTCTTTTATTTCAGGGGATTACTCTCACATCGAATTTGAGATCCCACATTGTGCCGACCCGAATATTTTTGGGACCTCCCCCATTTTTTCAGAATCATCGGTGAATAGATCCGGCCAATCGTCTCACCATTTAGCACCCCCCAATATTCGTCCTGAGACAGCCAAAGCACCGCCAATCCAGGGATGTTTCAAATCCCCTCTCCTGAAAAATCGAAAAACCCCACAATATTGCGGCTCTCGATCGAAGCGTCACAATACTTTTCATGAGGGATATCTTTGACCTTATAACCACGCTCGACACTCATTTTTTTCAATGCAGTTCCAAGCACATTCCAAAACCCCTTGTCACCCGTCCGAAAATATTTCCCCAAATCCATGATGGCTTTTGCCGGGACATGAGTAGGAGCAGCAATGGATTTTTCCAAAGCTATTCTCTTTTTTTCCTCTTTATCTGCCCTTCGTTTCTCTCTGCTTGCCGTTGCCATGGCCGTTGCCTGTCGCTTGTCTCCGATCCAGGATTTGGTCCTGGTTGCCTCGGCACACTTCTGGTTGGCCTCATCCCGTTCCTGTTTGATCTTCTTGAGGTTCTGGAGGATCCCGATCATGAAGTCAGGATCGGTCACGACAGCTTCCATGGCCTCATCCGTCATGTACACACCACCAGTTTTTCTGATCGTTGGCAGGATCTCATGAGTCACCCACCGCTTGAATTCTTTGGCCTCTTTTTTACGGGATCTTAGGATCAGGGAATAGAGTCCAGACTCTGAGATGACCGTCATTGTTTGCTTTCCAGAGGGGGTGTCTATTAGACACTCCCTCTTTTCGTCATCGTCAAGATGCCTGAGAGAGTCTCTATGAGAACTAATCCCCAAACAACCACAGACATCTTTCCCAACAAACCAGGGATCGTTCCCCTCCATGATCGTCCGTACAGATCCAAAGGCCTTGTTCTCGAAGATTGTCATTCCGGCAGCTGGAATGTTCAGGGGTTCAACTAATTTGTTCATATTTTGGTCCTCATTAATTTCATTAAAATCCTTTAGTGTGACCCCGATGGGAATATCAAAGACATCCACATCATCCTCAACGTCCTGGGCAAATGCCCTGACCACTGCATCAGGAAGATCATTGGTCTTATCCTCCAATACATCCGATGACACGGTCCCAACGGGGATGCCGAAGCAGTCACCCACCACAACCCTCTTATTTTCCATGGGCTGTTCATTCTTATGGCAAATAAAATTTACAGTTGAAGTAGACCAGGGTTTGCCTGTCGGTGTCGTATAGCCCCGTTTATTGAGTGTGTCGGCAATGTCCTGAAGGGTCCAGTTTCTATTACGCATCCACAATATTTGGCTAATCACAAGCTTCCCATATTCAGAGGCACTAAACTTTTCTCTTTTGTCTCCAAATCTACTGTAGGTAGTCTGAACGTTCGTGGCAGTCCAGAGATTACCCCTGGATGTGAAGTGGCCTCCATCATTTAACCAGTAGGCAATTTCCTGGAAATCGTATCCATGGTCGTTTCGTAGTCTGGATATCCGACCGATCACAGACTTCCCATATTCAGTTTTATCAAATCGCATTTTTTACATCTCCATGTCTCACATAAACACTTCTCACGTACCCCGGAGTCCATGGTCGGTTAATTAGTGGTGTGTAGTGTTTTTCGTCATTTAGCCAGATGGCAATATCCCCAAAGTCTTTGAATTTTTCGTTGCGGAGGCGAGATATCAGACCAGCAACAAAGTCCAAATAAATTGAATTTGCATCTTTCAGTTCCATTATTTCACCTGTCCAGTTTGAGTTTTCCGAATGTTCCAAACCGGATCGAGAAATACCCAGTATTCGGATTGATCTTGTCAGTGACGTTCTGGAAGACGGTTTCAAGCTGTTGGCCTATGAGATTCTCACGGTTAGCCCAGACCCAATCCCTGGTCGGTTTATCACCGTTAGGCCCACCGCCCTGGAAGTCACCACCATTCCAGTCGAGGTTAATCTCCATTTTGTCACCATTCTCAGCGTAAACGAACTCAGCGAATCCAGATCCAACACCGCCAATGATGTGAGCACCGCCGAAATCACCTTCCACGATGATACTGCCAAGGGTATTTTCAAACCTCTTCCCAGGCTCTCCAGGCTCAAATCCGATGATCGTGAAGTCAGCCTCTTCAAAAGGTTTGCTTTTGAGCAAATTGTTTGACCGTTTCCAGTCATATGCCACGGCAGGATTGCGGAGCATGACGCCCTCAAAACCCATGCTGACGTATTTCCTGCTTACCTTGTCGATTGCTTCTGGATTGTTCTCGATCATCCGGTAGGGGCAGCACTTGATCAGTGAGTATCTGTCCCAGTCAACATTTTTGAGGGAGTTCACCATATCGACGGCATCAGGCCAGGGGTGACCATCCCTGCCACAGGCAAAGATATGGTACTGGATCGATCTTTTCTCCTCTTCGGTGATCTCCCTATTGCCCAGGACTATTTTTTGAACCTTCAGATGGGGCAGTCCATTTTTTTTCCATCGGTCAATTTTTTTTTCGGGGAAACGCGTCTGCAATTCGCATTATTAAATGACAACAATTTTTTGCGTTTACTATTGTTGGGCAGGCTTTAGCCGAGCTTTAGGCCCGTGGTTAAAGCCACCGTCTTTCAGACGTTTCACTTTCAGACGTCGGTTTAGCCCGCCGTGCTTCAAACCCACCGTCTTGAAGACGGTGGTTGTTTAGTCGGAAGGGCTTTTAAGAAAGTTTCCAGTCATGGCCTGAACAGTGAATGAGTTGATCAAAATGTTTTGATCAAAACAATTAATCAAATTTCCCCATGAATTCGGTTGGATAACCTGGGAAACTTAAACAATGGATCGCAAGATCCAAGGAGGTAACAGATTTTGAACAGTATCGATACCCTGGCATTGGGGCAGTTAACAATGTCAAATCTGAAACGAATGCTTGCAGACTTCGGCAACACATTAAGCGAGGAGCATGAAAAGGCCTTGCAAGCGATCGCCAATGCTTATGTGGGAATGGCAATGGGCAAATTAAAAGGTAGACATGCTTTCCCTCTCTTCCCAGGTGGGGGGAAAAGTCTCAGTATTATAGCCTTTGTAAATGCAGTATATGAACTTGGCTATACCGGGATGTCTGTTGCCATAAGCGCATCTCGAGTTGAGGCCTTATGCGATCTTAAAAGGGCCATGATCACACAGGGAGTCCCTGCTGAAATTATCGGCCTCATTCACTCTTATGAATTTTCCCAGGACAAGGCTGAGAGATATTTGGAAAATGGCCAGCTCCCCGATGGATACGCATCTGAACCAGCCACAGATGGGAATCGGGACAGGCAATTCTTGTTGGTCACTCATAACAAAGTTAAAATCAACGGGGCTCTCTGGGATTTCAACTGGTATAAGGACACGCCCAGGACCTTCGTAATTTGGGATGAATCGTTGATCCATTCGAAAAGTACCAGCGTTAGCCTTCTGCCCCTCGAAAGAGCGATTGGATGGGCCGCCCCTGGAGATGATAGCATTGAATTACAATATATAAAGGATTCGGTCTCTACAATTCGGGGTAACCTGGATGTTCAAAAGAAAGGCGGAGCACCATCGATTATTCGGTTGCCACCCTTGGCAAATGAGGAACAACACCGGCTCAAAAAGAAGTTTGCCGGTGGGGAGATCTATAGTCCCATCAGGAGGCTGACCGATATAAGCCAAGGGAATCTTCGTGTCATCGATACTGGGCTCCAGTTAGGTGGGGTCCTCCAATATGAAATCGTTGTCCCAAAAGAACTGGAGAGTGTCATCATTCTTGATGCAAGCCATGAGATCCGAGATCTGGTGGGGATGGACAACACCATTACCAGTGCAGCGAAGTACCCAAATCCGATTGTCTCCTACGAGAATGTGAAGATTCATCATATGAAGCACGGCGCGGGTCGGAGCAATATTACAAAGCACTTTGCTAAAAAGAAAGAGAATAGACTCCTGGCAATGGAGATCGTGGAGGTCATCAGGCATATTCCAGATGATGAGGGGGTTCTAATCTTTACCTTCAAGCCACGGGATGAAAATGGAAGGAAGTTGGATTGTAGGGCCGTTCTGGAAGGTCATATGCATGACGCAGGGATCAATCCAACGGCCAAGCTGAAAGATGATCGTTCCCGCTTCACATGGCTGACCCACGGCAACGAGACCAGTTTATCGAAATTCTCCTATTGCAAGAACGTAATTTTCGTTGGGGCGTTGCATATGGCCCACATCGACATTGCAGCACAGATGGCTGGTCAATCGGACAATCTGCTGCTGGATCTATCGCCGGATTGCATCCAATTGGCAACAGAATCAGAGGTAGCCTATTGTTACCACCAGGGAATGACCCGAACCGCTTGCAGGGTTGTCAATGGTGGGATTGCCAATGCTGCCAATGTCTGGCTCATGTATCCAAACAACCGAATCAGGGATCGGATTAATACGGCCATGCCTGGAGTTCAATGGTGCAAGTGGCAAACAAAGTATGTGGTCCCAGAGGCAATGATAGAGCGGATCGCAGAAAAAATAGGTTCATATCTATCGCAATTGCTCCGGGATGGATCAGGGACTGGATCTTTAAGGATCTCTACATCGAAAATCAAAAAAGCCATTGGAGATAAGGTGTCGAGTTCTACGTTTACCAGGGCTGTTCAAAGGTTTTGTAATGGCACCAGCAAATGGATTAAGACTGGGAGATCTTTGGAATATGTAGGGTCATTTTAAAATTAAAGCCCACTTCCTGTTAAAGAATAATAGGAGATGGGCCATAAATCGATTGTTAACCAAACCGGATCTACGAAAGGAGCGAAGCGACTGGAGGAGATAGGTAATCCGCAGGATTACCTAACTAAATGGGATTGCGAAAGAAGAGAGTTTATCGACAACATCCAGGATGCATCATGACCCATTCCAGAGAAGAACACACTCCAGTGAGAAGCTTAATGCAGAAAATACCAGTAGTTGTTGCGAACACCATAAGGCCATGCGGGGGAGGGGCGTGTTTGTCCAATCCATTTAAGGTGAGTCGGTCATAAAACTGAAGCGACCTTTCCTGGCCTTGGAACGATCAAGATTGAGACTATGGTTTATCACCATGGACACCATCGGGTACTATATCCAGTTTCATCAGTGCCGTATGAATCGATACACGGTCAGTATAACGGCAATTTTCGCTACAGAAATCTATAAACCATAGCCATGTAGGGATATAAGAATATTCGTATACCTACTCATAAGGATACCATGTACATCACAATCAAGAAACAAAAAGAGAATCGGAAACCTCAGCCGGGTGGCATTTTTAAGAATCCCAGGTTGGACGAAAAACCATCTGTATGGGGTAGAGGTAGTATAACCGGTGAAGAATTTGAGAGAGAACCGAAAGAGAAATACCGAATAACTTTGAATCAATCTTATAGACAGGATGGAAAAGTCCTTAAAAATCAGTGGCATGTATCGACCGTATCTTATTGGGATATCGTGGATAATCATATCACCTCAATTGAGTTTGAATGGTTAAAGCCTTCGTGGGAATTCCTTACGGAACATACTGCGGAGAGGTTAAACAGAATCTCTCCGAAAGCTACAAGGGCTCAAATTGAATGGGCTTACAACATGATACTCACGAAGATGCAACCTATCCAGAAGGCTGTGATTGAGGACTACCAGCAGTCTGAAGAGTATAAGTGGCTTCATGTTAATGTGAGAATCAGAATAGATCAGCGAGCCAGGCAAGAGGCAAAACGCCAACGTGAGTGGGAGCAACGGGAGCGCGAAGCAAGAGAACGGGCTGAAGAGGCAAGGCGTACTGAGGAGCGTTATCGGAAATATTCCGGAAGCCGAAACAATAATGCGGGTTGTGGCCCCAGTGATCCCCTATCAGGTTTGAGCCCAGAGGAACGCGAACTTGCAAAGCAAATAATCAAAGAGGGATTTCGAAAGACAGCGACTAAGTGTCATCCCGATGTGGGAGGGGATACTGACAAAATGCAATCTCTCAACAAGGTCAATGAGTTACTTCAAGAATCAGTAGGTACACGATAGAAACTGTATACCTACACATGTTTGCCCTGACTGTTACGGCATTCCTTCCAATAACCGAATGGAACTCAAACCGGTAAACATGGCTTTGAAAAAACTGAATCACTGACTTTCACGCCGGAAGCGAGTTTAATTTCCGGCGTGAAATCATCCTCAGAATCTCCAGCATTACGAACGGGTCCCCCACTGCTCTGCCGGAGATACTTTCATGAACTACTGTTGCCAATTGGCAACAAATCAATGCAATGTGAAATGAAATTCCATTAGCTTACATTTTAAGACATGTCCAGAACCAGCAAATGCGGCATAGTGTTAGCTATATACGATCGTTTATAATTGACGATAGTGTTAAACAATTGTCATTGACAAATAGTTCCTATAATGTAAAGAATAAGTCTGCTTTTTTGGTATACACTTAACACATTGCAAAAAGGACCAAGTTAATGGCTAAAACAGTTGCGTATCTTCGAGTTTCCACCAGCGATCAAAATACCGAAAAGAACAAGGCAGACATCCTGCTGTTTGCCAATAAAGAAAAATTTGGTCATGTTGAGTTTGTGGAAGAAACAATATCTGGGAAAAAGTCCTGGAAGGATCGCAAGATCCGAGCCATCATCAACGATCTCGGGCCAGAAGACCGGCTTATCGTTCCAGAGCTTTCAAGACTCGGCAGATCAATGCTGGAGATTATGGAGATACTATCTGTCTCAACCGAAAAGCAGATATCTGTTTATGCCATAAAGGGAGATTGGAGGTTAGGTGATTCGATCCAATCCAAAGTTGTTGCAATGGCATTTGCAATGGCAGCAGAAATCGAAAGGGACCTGATCTCATCCAGAACTAAAGAGGCGTTGGCCGCAAGAAAGGCGAAGGGCTTACCAATGGGCAGACCAAAGGGGATTGGAAAATCGAAACTTGACCCGCATCGGGACGAGATTATTGCATTGCTGAAGAACGGTAGTCCAAAATCTTTCATTGCCAAAAAGTATGGATGCTCCAGGCCGAATCTGCATGGTTGGCTGAAGAAGCATGGGATAGCCGTTTAGGTGGGAAGATCAGAACCATTCATCGATAAGCAGAGGTTGGTGTCTATTTCATATAACCGGTATCCTTAACAAGGATCTTCCCCTCAACACTCCATACTTGGATACATTGAAAGTATGAAAAACACCAATACAAATCAGGATTGATTTTTCAGCTAAATCTGGAGGAACCCAGATCATGGAAGAACTTGTCACCGTTAGGCCCAGGTGATGACTATTCGAAAGGTTGAAACTCGACTTTTGTCAAAAAAAAACTCCCACCGGATAGGCGGGAGTTAAGGCATCAGCCTTCGGCACTTGGCCTTATTGTGACAAGATAAAATTTGGAGATTTATCTTTCAAAATTGATCATAAATCGATAAGTAAAATAATACAAGCATAATTTTTCTATTCATTTTTATCGCGAGGACGATGGAGGCATATCACTCATGGGAAATATACTCGGTCTTGATCTTGGTACAAACAGTATTGGGTGGGCAATAATAAAAACTTCAAGTAACCTTAACTTTGAACTTCTGGATAAGGGTGTTCGTATTTTTCAGGAAGGCGTGAAATTAGAAAGCGGGAAAGAACTGTCCCGGGCAGGAGAAAGGACTGCATATCGAAGTGCGCGTAGAATAAAATTTCGGCGGAGGTTGAGAAAAATTGAAACTCTAAGCGTATTGTCACAATTTGGTTACTGCCCTGAATTGAGTGATGCCGAACTCAGGGATTGGCGGTATAAAAAAAATTACCCGAAAAATGATGCTTTCCGGCAATGGTGGCTCACCGATAATGAGGGCGATTTAGCCCAAAAGAAATTTCAGAAAAAAAATCCGTATTATTTTCGGAATCTGGCTGCAACACAGAAACTGGACATGGATATAGAGTCTAACCGCTTTCTTATCGGCAGGGCTTTTTATCATATCTGCCAGAGGCGAGGTTTTCTCAGCAACCGCTTGGACAAAAACAAAGAGAGTGAAGGAGATATGAAACAAGCGATTAACTCTCTGACAGATGAAATGGAAGATCGAACCCTCGGGCAGTATTTTTACGAAAAATATCAAAAAGGCCAAAAAATTAGGGGGCACTATACGGACAGAAAACGTCATTATCTTGAAGAGTTTGAAACGATCTGCCGGGTTCAGAATCTACCGGAGGATTTCATAAAGGTTGTCCACCGCGCAATCTTTTATCAGCGTCCTCTGAAATCTCAGAAAGGCTTGGTCAAAAAATGTGTGTTTGAAAAGAAAAAAAGCTGCTGCGCCATATCTCGTCCTGAATTTGAGGAATACCGCATGTTGGGTTTTATCAACAGTATTAAAATACAGATGCCGGATGAAAAAGAGATGAGGTCTCTCAATCGGGGGGAAAGAAAAAGTATCCTCCCACTCTTTTTCAGAAAAAGTAAAGATCAGTTTAGGTTTGAAGATATCGCAAAGAAACTCGCCCCGAAAAACCAGTATGCCTTCTGTAAAGGCGACAAAAGCGGCGGTGATTATTTATTTAATTTCCCCATGAATACCACGGTTTCCGGTTGCCCAGTGTCGAGCCGATTCGAGGAACTTCTCGGCAGCAATTTCATGAAAATCTCTTTTGCATATCTCAGGGAGGATGGCAGATCCTCAAATTTTGACATTTATGATATCTGGCATGTCTTGGCTACCTTTGATTCGACAGAGCACTTGCAACAATTTGCTGAGCAAAAATTACAACTTGACAAAGGACTGGCAGAAAAATTCAGCAAAATTAATTTCAGACAGGGATATGCCTCACTTAGCCTCAAGGCAATTCGTAACATATTGCCCCTTCTCCGGGATGGCATGATATATTCCCATGCGGTTTTTCTATCCAATATGAAAATTGTTTTAGGTCCAGCAATCTGGGAAGACAAGGACAAAAGGGAATCAATACAGAATAAGGTGGTGGCGATTATCCAGAAACAAAACCAGCAAAAAAAAATTGCCGGGTTGATTAACAGCATCCTTTCAGAACCGGATAATCTAAAAAAAAAAGAATCGGACCAATGGGGATATTTGCTTTCAGAAATAAAAGCAAGTATTGGAAAAACAAGTTATGCAAAAATGAATGAGGCTGAACGGGGGGCTCTGGAAAAATGGGCACTTGAAAAGATGCGAAAAATGATTGTCAGCAGTCAGCCAGTAGCAATTGATTCCATTGACGATCAAATAAAAAATTATCTAAGAGAAACATTTAATGTATCGGACAAGAGCCTTGATAAGCTGTACCATCCATCTTCCATCGGAGTATACCCCCCCGCAACCGAGGGAGAGAACGGTAACCCCCTCTTGCCCAGTCCCAGGATTAATTCAATTCGAAACCCCATGGCTATGAGAGCTCTGCATCAACTTCGGGTTGTCATCAATGAATTGATCCGGGAAGGCAAAGTCTGCCAGGACACACGGGTGCACATTGAAATGGCAAGGGAACTTAATGATGCCAATAGAAGAAAAGGGCTTCAGTTATGGCAGAAGGAAAAAGAAAAGACACACCTGGAATATTCAGAAAAGATCAAGGAACATTTCAAAGGAGCCGGAATTAACCGTGAGCCGTCCAGAAACGAGATCATGAAATATGCTTTATGGGAAGATCAAGGCCGCCTATGTATCTATACTGATAAGGCAAATAATAATATTGGCATTGAAGATTTTCTTGATAATAATCCCCAATACGATATTGAGCATACCTTTCCTAAAAGCAGGACCCTTGATGATTCTATGGAAAATAAAACTTTGTGCGAAGTTGATTTCAACCGGAAAATAAAACGGAACCGGATACCCGCTGAGTTGGATAACCATGAAGACATTCTTGAGCGCGTAAAACCCTGGAAGGAAAAATACAAGGCCTTGGAGTCACAGATCGAAAATTTAAGGAAAAAAGCAAAAAACACCGATGACATAGGGATTCGGGACTGGGCCACTCAGCAGCGTCATAAATTGACATTAGAAAGAAACTATTGGAAGGGGAAATATCATCGGTTTGCTATGAAAAAAATTCCCCACGGGTTCAAAAACAGCCAGATCGTGGACACTGGGATCATCACGAAATATGCACGGCTTTATCTGAAAACTTACTTTAAAAATGTCGATGCAATTAAAGGAAGTCTTGTCTCAGAATTCAGGAAGATGTGGCATATCCAACCGGAGGATAAAAAAAAGGAGCGAACAAACCATATCCACCACTGTATTGATGCCGTTACCATTGCCTGTATGACAAGAAACAATCGTGACCGACTTGCTCAATATTATGCACGGCTTGAATCAGCTTCAAACACCAGTAAAACAAAGCCTAATGTGCGTTACCCTTGGCCTGATTTTGTAAAATCCATACACAGCATAGACAAGGAGACCCTGATTTCTCACTATACCCCGAATGTGTTTTTAAGACAGACAAAAAGAAAAGTGCGCGTGAGGAATAAAATACAGAGAGACAAAAAAGGAGACCCCATGTTTCAGCAGGGAAGCGGGCCGAGGGGCAGCCTTCACAAGGGGACGTTCTTGGGCGCGGTTGAAGATATTACATTGAATAACAATGGGCTTGTGGAAACCAAAATCCGGTATGCCTGCCGAAAACCCCTAATGGACCTAAAAGATGTGCAGCTTAAACATATCGTGGATGACCGGGTCAGAAAAATTGTAGAAAAGGCCAGAAAAAAAGAAAAGGAACTTAACAAAGAAATTATAAAACAGAGTGGGTTGGTTAAAACTACTGATAATAGCGAAAAAAAACGAATTGAACACGAACTGGCAATCCTCAAAAAAAAGAAAGAGAACCTGTACACCATGCCTAATAAAAACGGCAGCCCGATCCCCATCAAAAAAGTCCGGATTTATACCCGGATAACCAACCCTATCGGAATCAAAGATCAAAGAGACCAGTCTAAAAAAGCTCATAAGCGAAAGTATTATGCAGAGAACGATGAATATTACCTCATGGCCTTTTACGAAGGAAAAATAGCCAAGGGAAAGGTGGTGCGAGATTTTGAACTGCTGAACAATTTTGATGCTGCACGAAGGCTCAAGACTTTTTCACCTAAAGAAATATCCGGCCCAGCTTCACCCGCTGTCCCGGAAGCCAAGTGTTCAGGCAAAACAGAAATAGCACTGAAAGCCATTCTGAAAAAAGGGCAGTTGGTAATTTTAAAAAAAAAGGATTCAGAAGATATATTCAGACTACCACCAGAAGAACTTGTAAAAAGGCTGTATAAAATTACTTCATTTGAAAAAGACGGAAGGATTAATTTCAGACATCACCAGACGGCTATGATGCACTCCAGTAAGGGCGATGACAAAGATCAAATGACCATCTTAAAATACATGAAGATCAACAACCTTGAACCGAGCCAGATTGATTTTGATAATCCTTTACCCTGGCTTCGTTTGAGCAGGACAAACTGGGAATTTGCGGTCGAGGGGGTTGATTTCAAACTTACACCTCTGGGACGACTTGTTCAGGCAGGGGGATGACGTGCTGAAACGAACCGTCTATATATCCAACCCTGCCTACCTGAACTACAAAAACTGCCAGATGGTGATCCAGCTCAAAAGGGATGATTCCCCTAAAACCATTCCTGTTGAGGATATTGGTTTTGTAGTGATAGAAAACCCCCAGACAACCTTTACCCTCCCCCTTCTGACTGCTTTGAATGCAAATAATGCCGCTGTAATTTTTTGTGACTCCAAACATATGCCAGCCTCAATGTTACTGAATCTGGAAGGGAACCACGTACAAACGGAACTATTCCGGCATCAGATAGATGCGTCAGCCCCCCTTAAAAAAAGTTTCTGGAAGCAAGTCGTGACCGCGAAAATTGGGAATCAGGCCGCCCTGCTGGAAAAGCTCGGAAAACCTGCCAAAAAAATGGCCGGGTACGTAAAAACGGTTAAAAGCGGAGACACCGATAACCGGGAAGGGGTTGCTGCCCGGTTATATTGGCGGAATCTTTTTGGACCCGATTTTTTAAGGGACAGATTTAGTTCTTCTCCCAATTCCCTGTTGAATTACGGCTATATGGTTCTTCGGGCCGCCGTTGCACGGGCTCTGACGGGTTCAGGCCTGCTGCCGACACTGGGCATACACCACCACAATAAATATAATGCCTTTTGTTTAGCTGACGATATCATGGAGCCATACCGACCCTTTGTGGATGAGATTGTTTACGATATTTATAAACAAGACCGGAACAATCCGGAATTAAGCAAGGAACACAAGGCCGGGTTGTTGGCCGTCCTCACTGTTGATGTGAAAATGGGAAAAGAAACACGACCGCTTATGATCGCCCTTTCCCAAACGACAGCTTCCCTGTCAAGGTGCTTTGCAGGGGAACAACGAAAGATGATTTTTCCCATGTTACAATAATGTTATGTCTTACAAGAGGATAAACGGATATCATATAATGTGGTTGTTTGTTTTTTTTGATCTGCCGGTGAAAACGAAACCCGAACGAAAGGCGGCTGCCGGTTTTAGAAAAAAACTATTGCAAGAAGGGTTTACAATGATGCAACTTTCCATATATACTCGACACTGTGCCAGCAAAGAGAGTGCGGACCTTCATATTAAAAGGGTTAAGTCGTTTCTCACAGGAAAAGGAAAAGTCAGTATCCTGTCAGTTACAGACAAACAGTATTCAAATATTATTAATTTTTGGGGAAAAGAACCGCAGAAAAAATGCCAACCCCCCCAGCAGCTTGAACTATTTTGATTGTTATAGGATCTTTGACATTTGGATAAGAAAAAAACAGCTTTTCAAACTGCTTCCACGGAGAATCCATTCTTTTCCCAGAGAAAAAAACAATGGAAACCCTTTGTGACAGGGGAATACAACAGCCGAGGTTGTGGTTTGATTCAATTTGGAGATTAAGAACACCTAAACAGGTTTACATCGAGCTTACCGTCAGTTGTGGTTTGATTCAATTTGGAGATTAAGAACACCGTCCTCTGCCTGCTCCCGTTCGGCCCATTTGTTGTGGTTTGATTCAATTTGGAGATTAAGAACACCTCTATCAGTCTTTTGACAAATGCCTCGGGGTTGTGGTTTGATTCAATTTGGAGATTAAGAACACCTCCTCCATGATGTCAGCCTTCCCCTTTAACGTTGTGGTTTGATTCAATTTGGAGATTAAGAACACCTGTGTTGGATAGGTAGGTGTCTGTGTGCTTGTTGTGGTTTGATTCAATTTGGAGATTAAGAACACCAGGAATATATGCGCCTGTCTATGGACTACGGTTGTGGTTTGATTCAATTTGGAGATTAAGAACACCCTCAGGGGGCTTACCGGGCAGGAGCTTGGCCGTTGTGGTTTGATTCAATTTGGAGATTAAGAACACCCTGTACGCTTTTCTGGCCACGTGTTTTTTTGTTGTGGTTTGATTCAATTTGGAGATTAAGAACACCATCCCGTTGACCTTGTGACCGTGGCAACATGTTGTGGTTTGATTCAATTTGGAGATTAAGAACACCTGCAGCACTCGTCGATGAAGTCAGCGATAGTTGTGGTTTGATTCAATTTGGAGATTAAGAACACCATTGAACTTTGTCCCGTGTTTCTGTGTCATGTTGTGGTTTGATTCAATTTGGAGATTAAGAACACCCCTGCACGATAACCCAATAACAACCTTCTTGTTGTGGTTTGATTCAATTTGGAGATTAAGAACACCGTTGAGCCCCAGCTTGAGTCCTGCCTCACAGTTGTGGTTTGATTCAATTTGGAGATTAAGAACACCCCATGGCTTCCAGTATCGTTCAAAAATAGAGTTGTGGTTTGATTCAATTTGGAGATTAAGAACACCGCGTGGAAAACTGGCAAGCCCTGTTTGATGGTTGTGGTTTGATTCAATTTGGAGATTAAGAACACCGTCCCGTGTTTGTGCATGGTGTCCTTGTGGTTGTGGTTTGATTCAATTTGGAGATTAAGAACACCTTGATCATCGTTCCCAAAAAACATGGTTGAGTTGTGGTTTGATTCAATTTGGAGATTAAGAACACCTGTTCCGGTTGAGTCGTTTCGCCAAATATAGTTGTGGTTTGATTCAATTTGGAGATTAAGAACACCGCCGTGGCCATGATGCTGTCTGCCCGTGTAGTTGTGGTTTGATTCAATTTGGAGATTAAGAACACCAAAGCGCTGTTTATTACGCCTGGCGGCAACGTTGTGGTTTGATTCAATTTGGAGATTAAGAACACCGAAAGGCGTACTCGGGCATAATAATAGGTGGTTGTGGTTTGATTCAATTTGGAGATTAAGAACACCGACCCGGATTACGTCGGAGATGATCGACAGGTTGTGGTTTGATTCAATTTGGAGATTAAGAACACCCTGTAATCAAACTTTATACATTATTAAATTGGTTGTGGTTTGATTCAATTTGGAGATTAAGAACACCATTAACGGAGAGCGACAGGACACATATGGGGTTGTGGTTTGATTCAATTTGGAGATTAAGAACACCTCAAAATCCGAAGCGCATCCCAAAAGGACAGTTGTGGTTTGATTCAATTTGGAGATTAAGAACACCAAACACCCAGATAGCCGGATGGACATCGGTGTTGTGGTTTGATTCAATTTGGAGATTAAGAACACCTGTGTTGTTGGTTCCTGCGTCGTTTATTGAGTTGTGGTTTGATTCAATTTGGAGATTAAGAACACCCATCAGTGGTTCTCCCGGCTGACAGGTACGGTTGTGGTTTGATTCATTTTGGAGATTAAGATTCTATATTGTCAAAGATGAGGATTTAAAAATCAGATTTAAATGATTTTATTGGCGTGGGCTTCTATCATTTAAGCCTTGATCCACAGGTGTAAAACGGACCGAAGACTATCCATGTTTGTCCTCACTCTATCCAAATTCATTCAAATCACAACATCGACATAGAGACTTTTTACCAACTGAAAACTCAACCATAACTTACATCAACATGAATCGATTTTTTATTCAAAGCAAGTATTAATTTATTTCGGTGTTCGCAAGCACCAAGCGGTCTTAACTGAATGCGTAATGAGGATTTACCGATGTTAATGGAGCAGATCAAGCACCCCACCCCTCGGAAGAAACTGGAAGGGAATTCCCCGGCATATAGCCTCTACAAATTATGCCCCCCCCGATTCTACCCATATGAAAAACCCATCATCGAATTTTTATCACCTTTGCCGAGGGCTGGTCAGTCTTTTGAAATAACTGCCCCATGGTTTCTGCTGCCCGGCGGTTTCTGTCTGGTGACAAATGGGCGTATCGCTCAGTCATGACGAGGCTCGCGTGCCCCAAAAGCTTTGAGACCTCATAAAGACTCAGGCCCTCCATGACAAGCCATGAGGCAAAGGTATGTCGCAGTGTGTGAAAAGTCACCTGTTGCCGCCGGTCGGAGATGCCATCGTTCAACCCGGCTTGTTTTACTGCCCGAACAAACGACTTTGACATACAGACTATTTTTTTCCCGTTTTTTGCAGGGAAAACAAGTTTACCATTTACACCCGGCCCCATAGCTTTCATAACCTCTTTCACATCGGGGGTCATTGATAGCGTTCTTGTTCTGCCAGACTTGGTTTCCATGAGATTGATTAGCCCATGCTCCAGATCTATGCACCCCCAGGTCAACGAAAATATCTCCCCGGCCCGGCATCCACAATGGAGGGACAACAAAGCCATGTCATGCACCTGTCTACTCATCCCTCGCAGGATATCAAGGAGGTTGTGGGCCTCATCCAGGGATAAAAACCTTACCCGTTTGTTGTCGAATTTTGGTTTTTTAACCCGACTGGTCGGAATCTCCCCATGGTGGTATCCCATTCTTTCTGCATGGCGGTATATCTGCCCCAGGGTAGTTAAGCAATATTCAACGGTCCGTGGTGCTCGTCCAGCGTCCAGAATGGTCTTTTTCAATCGTTCAAGGTCAAAGGTAGATACATCCTTAAAAGACTTCTCACCTATGACAGGTTTAATCCAGATACGAAAAAGCTGTTCTTCTGCCCGGTGTGTCGTTAATTTTTTGCTCTGTTGAATTTCAGGGTAATAGATCCCGTTGAAATACTCATTGATAGTCAGGGCATCCTTTTGCTGCTGCTCATGTTCCTCTTGAGCTTTCCGTTCTCGCTCTTTATGTTGCTCGTCTGCCTCAATTTGTTTGGTCCGGTGAGTAC
This sequence comes from uncultured Desulfobacterium sp., assembly GCA_963675615.2. Lineage (GTDB taxonomy): Bacteria > Desulfobacterota > Desulfobacteria > Desulfobacterales > Desulfobacteraceae > Desulforapulum. Next base: position 81,731 of record CAXXTD010000002.1, on the reverse strand, counting down.
TGACACCCGCTCCGTCTCTGGCCTCGTCTTTCAATTGATTCATTCGGACAATGGCCTTATCAAGGGTCCACCCTTCCGATGCCCACCCAAGGCCAGAATTTATCCTTTTCCCATTGAATTGGAATCGGGCGGTAAAATAGATATCCGGCTTGACACCATATTTCCTGGTGAGATGTTTTTTAACTTTTATCCCCCGGTAGACTGTTTCCCATTTTTCGTTTGCCATATCCACGCCCTTTAAAATCTTTGCCCACTTTTTGCCCACTTTTCAAAGAAAAGCAGGGGTATTTTTACATATCCTGTAAAAGCACTTTTTGCAAAGTAATCGAAAAAGCTTTTAATGTCAATACTTTATTAATCCAGGGCCGTTAGCTCAATTGGTAGAGCAACTGACTCTTAATCAGTAGGTCCCCGGTTCGATCCCGTGACGGCCCACCATTTAACAACAAGGCTCTCAGCGTTTTTCGCTGGGGGCCTTTTTTGTTTAGGTATGCCCAATACGAAGAGCCATCAGGAATCCTTCATTTTCAAAAAATAATCGCCCTGCCGATCAAGAAAGTACCCAAGCCGTCAGTTCCGCATCTGAAACCGGAAACAATGAAAAGTTTGCTGTCACAGCTGGATAAGATGGCTGCGAAAGGCCGACGGGATATAACTCTTTTAAGCGTCCTTTACGATTCTGGGTATACTGGCGTCCTGTTCATAATGTTCTTGAAGGGTTAATGGAAGTCATTCTTGTAAGCGCCCGCCATATAAAAAATGTACCCGGCCGTAAGACTGATATAGCTGACAGTAAATGGTTGGCGGGGCTTTTGAGACACGGCTTGCTGAAAGGTAGTTTCATACCACCAGTTTCTTCGACCTATCGTAAAGGGCCTGATGCTGTTTTCAGCCATATTGTTGTCAGGGGTTACATGACTCGTTTCGACATAGACAATGAGCCTGTGCCACTGATTTAAGGGGTAGCCAATAGCTTTACCCAATAAAACTTCACCCCTTTGCAACTGCCGACGCTTTTGGTTCTCCGACAGCTCCTGCGAACTTGGCCACAGGTCATTTCAGTTTTATCCTCCACACCGTTGCAGGGCTTCATTGGTGGAAATTTCATCACGACTACGGGTTCATCTGCCACCCTGCAAAGCATCCTGCCCTTCTTAAATCTCTTCTCGTCAGGCAGTATCCCTTTTCTCCGGGAACCCTGCAGGGCTTCCCCGGTTAATTTCCGGTCCCGGTGAATGATCCCATCCTCAAGCACTCAAACAGTCTGTCTGAGTATCGGGCTTCGCCCTATTTTGCAGGCTTACCCACTGCTTCAGCCGAATCAGGTTCGCTTTCGCTATGTACCATTCACTTCCTATCGCTTCCTTCAGACTCTTCCGTTATCAGAAACGCCCTTGCGATTCAGATTGATTTCCCCTCAGACGGGGTATCTCCGCTTTCTTTCAAACGGACGGGTTTGCCGGCTTTGCCGGGCAAACAAAAAAAAGGTTCAGGACTTTCATCCTGAACCCCTTGATTTTATTATGGAGGCGGCTTCCAGATTCGAACTGGAGAATAACGGCTTTGCAGGCCGTCGCCTTACCACTTGGCCAAGCCGCCATTGGGTGGAGCGGGAAACGGGATTTGAACCCGCGACTTCGACCTTGGCAAGGTCGCACTCTACCACTGAGTTATTCCCGCTCAGCGTTGAAACAAGAGGTTTATACCCCTATCTCCTGGGTTTGTCAACCCAAAATTCTAAAAGGTGAGCAGTTTTCTGAACCGGATAAAGTAATCTGCCCCGGACCAGAGGGTAAAAATCAGGGCACCATAGAGAAGCACCATGCCGATGGCGTGGAAATCGATCCCCATGTAGGGGTAATGGATGAGCAGGGGAATGATACAGGCGATCTGAAAGCCGGTCTTGTATTTGCCCAGCCAGGAGGCTGCCACATCCTCTCCCTGCTCAATGATGACGCACCGAAGCCCTGTGACGGCAAGTTCCCGGCCGATGATGGCACAGGCGATCCATGCCGGCATGAACCCCAGGGAAACCAGCATGATAAATGCCGATGAGACCAGAAATTTGTCCGCCAGGGGGTCCAGGATCTTTCCAAGGGTTGAAACAAGTCCCAGTTTTCTTGCAAGATAGCCGTCAAAATAATCGGTGATGGCTGCCAGGGAAAAGACAAGGGCTGCCAGAAATGCCGTCAGTTTTCCCGGATACATCAACAGCCCCACAAGCACGGGGGTGGCCGCTATCCTGGACAGGGTCATGAAATTAGGGTTCATGACGATTTTCAGCAGCTTGCGCATCCAGCACCCCATGGCGTTCTTAAACCGAGTGTTCAGACATCCCAGGGTGTTCTTGAATTTTTCCGGCCACTTTTCCACGGTTTTTTTAATCGTTTCCTGCCAGGTCATAGGAGTTATTTATTCTCTTTTTTTTTCCAGTCTGCCATGAAGGATTCAATGCCCCTGTCGGTCAGGGGGTGGGATGCAAGGGCGCTCAGCACCTTGTGGGGTATGGTTGCAATGTCAGCCCCGATCAGGGCAGAGCTCAGCACATGCAACGGGTTTCTGACGCTTGCAACAATGATCTGGGTGTCAAACATGTAGTTGGAATAGATCTCGGCAATCTCCTCAATGAGGTTCATGCCGTCCAGGGCAAGATCGTCGATCCGTCCCACAAAGGGACTTGCATAGGTGGCACCGGCCTTGGCTGCCATCAGGGCCTGGTTCGCCGAAAAGATCAGGGTAACGTTGGTCTTGATGCCCTCGGCTGTAAGCGTCCTGACGGCCTTGAGACCGTCAACGGTCATGGGAATCTTGACAACAATGTTGTCGGCAATCTTGGCAAGTTCCCTTGCCTCTTTGACCATGCCGTCATAGTCCAGGCTGATCACCTCGGCGCTCACAGGTCCCTCAACAATGGAACAGATCTCCCGGATGATGTCGGTGAACTCACCCGCCTCTTTTGCGATGAGCGACGGATTGGTCGTGACCCCGTCCACCATGCCCATGGCATGGGCGTCCTTGATCTCGTCGATGTTGGCAGTATCGATAAAAAATTTCATTGTTCGTCTCCTTTGACATAATCCCTGACCGCCTGGCCGGGGTCGTTTTCTATGAGTTGTAAAAGCTGGGTCATGGTTTTTCCCCATGTGGGATGGACAATCCGTGGGGCGATATCACACAGCGGCTTTAAAACAAAACACCGTTTGTGCATTCGCGGATGGGGGATTACGAGCCGGTCAGTATGAACGACCCTTTCCCCGAAAAGGACAATGTCCAGATCAATGATCCTGGGGCCGAACCGCACCTGTTTTTCCCCCTGGCCCAGACATTGTTCGATCTGTTTTAATCCTTCAATGAGCTGGAAGGGATCAAGACCGGTTTCTATCTTGAGGGCAGCGTTGACAAACCATGCCTGGTCGAGAAAATCCACAGGCTCGGTTCTGTAAAAATTTGAAACCGCCACGACCCGGGTATGATCAAGGGTGTCAACCTGTTCCCTGCCCCTGATGCAGTTGGCATATCGATCGCCCAGGTTGGAGCCGATCGAGAGATATGCAATGGTCATTGAACTCATTTTTCAAGTACCACCTGAACGGTATTGGAAGAATCGCTGAACACTCCGGACCCGGTATAGGCCCTGACCCGGAAATAGTAGCTGGTTCCAGGCTTGATCTCAACGGCAAATTCAAAGGTTCGGGCACCGGTCGTATCCAGGGGGGCAAACCGCAGGGGACACCCCTGGCAATCCGTTGGCGCCCCGCCCCGGGTGGCCAGATCAATCTCAAACCCGGCAATGGGAGGCGCCCCTTTTCGGGCCCCATGAAACCAGGTAAGGATTGCAGTAGATCCATTCAGGGATAATTTCAGGTCAACGGGAGGGGCAATCATCTCCTGAACCGGCGGAAGGGGCGGCCCTTTTTTGCCGCACCCCGCAACGCCTAAGGCCAAAATCATGGCAAGAACACCCAGTGCAATCGACCTGAAAAGGATCCTTGAAGATGGACTCATTCCTTTGTTCCCGCTGTTCGTTCGTCAAGGTCCCGGGTCGCACGCTCAATGGCCTTGAGCACGTTGTCGTAGCCTGTGCCGCCATGGGTTACCCGCCTTGAGATCATGCGCTCAATGGAAAGATACTCAAAAATATCCGACGCTATCACATCTGAAAAGGTCTTAAACTCCTCGACCGTAAGATGATGGAGCTCCTTTGCGTTTTCAAGGGCAAAGGCCACGGCCCTGCCGGAGATGGAATGGGCCTGCCTGAAGGGCACTCCTTTTAAAACCAGGTAATCGGCAAGGTCCGTGGCATTGAGAAACCCCTTTTCCGAGGCCGCCAGCATGGTCGCCTTGTTGACCCTGATGTTGGGTAGCATCCGGGTGTAGACATCCAGGCACGCCTTGAGGGTGTTAACCGTGTCGAACAGCGGTTCCTTGTCCTCCTGCATGTCCCGATTGTAGGCAAGGGGCAAGGATTTCATCAGGGTAATGATGGCCATAAGATTGCCCACCACCCGGGCTGTTTTCCCCCTGACAAGCTCTGCCACGTCGGGATTTTTCTTCTGGGGCATGATGCTTGACCCGGTGGTAAAGGCGTCTGAGATGGTGATAAAATCAAACTCGGACGAGGACCAGAGCACCAGTTCCTCGGAAAACCGTGAAAGGTGAATCATGGCAATGGCGGCAGCCGAGATGAACTCCATGGCAAAATCACGGTCCGACACCGAGTCCATGCTGTTGTCCGACACCTTGGCAAAGCCGAGCAGCTTCCGGGTATATTCCCGGTCCAGGGGAAAGGTGGTGCCGGCAAGGGCGGCCGCACCAAGGGGCATCACATCGGTACGCTTGAGACAATCTGCCATACGTTCCTGATCCCGCTTGAACATCTCGTAATAGGCCATGAGATGGTGGGCAAAGAGAACGGGCTGGGCCCGCTGCAGATGGGTGTAACCCGGCATGACCACGTCCCTGTACTGATCTGCCATCTTGACCAGGACCCGCTGAAGGGCAAACAGACGACGGATAATCTCCCGGGTTTCAGCCTTTAAATACATACGGATGTCCAGGGCCACCTGGTCGTTGCGGCTTCGCCCGGTGTGGAGCTTTCTTGCCACATCTCCGGCCTCATCCCCCAGGGCGCTCTCCACGTGCATGTGGATGTCTTCCAGGGTGTCGGAGAATTCAAAAGCATCGTTGGCGATCTTCTCCTTGACCCGGGCAAGGCCCGAACGAAGAGCTGCCGCCTCGTCCTGGGTAAGGATTCCCACATGGGCCAGCATGGTCAGATGGGCAATGCTGCCCTCGATGTCATAGGCGTAGAGCTCCCTGTCAACGTCAATGGACGAGGTAAACCGTTCGACCATGGCGTCTGTATCCTGGGAGAACCTGCCGTCCCACGGTTTCTTTCCCATGTCACACCTTTCTCCTCTGGCTGGCAAGCTTTCGTATGCGCAGGCGAAGGGCGTTGAGCCGGATAAACCCTTCGGCATCCTTCTGGGCGTAGACATTGTCATTCTCAAAGGTGGCAAAGGATTCGTCGTACAAACTCTGGTCCGACCGCCGGCCCAGGACGTAGCAGTTGCCCTTGTAGAGTTTGAGCCTTACCGTTCCTGAAACGCAGGTCTGGGTGTCGTCGACCATGCCCTGGAGAAGCGCCATCTCAGGAGAGAACCAGAACCCGTTGTACACAAGTTCGGCATACTTGGGAATCAAAGAATCCCGGAGGTGGGCCACCTCACGGTCCAGGGTGATCGACTCCATGTTCAAGTGGGCGACTCTCAGGATGGTGCCGCCGGGGGTCTCGTACACCCCCCGTGATTTCATGCCCACAAAGCGGTTTTCCACAAGGTCAATGCGGCCGATGCCGTTCCTGCCGCCCAGGGTGTTGAGCGCCTTGAAGAGGGTGGCCGGAGACATGGTTTTGCCGTTGATGGCCACAGGATCACCGTTCTTGAAGTCGATCTCGATGATTTCGGGCTTGTCCGGGGCATCCTCGGGTTTGACGGACATGGTGTACATGTCGTCGGTGGCCTCGGCCCAGGGATCTTCGAGCACGCCGCCTTCATAGCTGATGTGGAGCATGTTTCGGTCCGTGCTGTAGGGTTTTGCCGGGGTCTGGGGAACCGGAATGTTGTGCTCTTTTGCAAACTGCATCAAACGGGTCCTGGAGGTCAGATCCCAGTCCCGCCACGGGGCAATGATCTTGATGGCCGGGTTCATGGCAAAGTAGCCAAGCTCAAACCGCACCTGGTCGTTGCCCTTGCCCGTGGCACCGTGGCTCACGGCATCGGCCCCTTCAGCTGCGGCAATTTCGATCTGGCGTTTTGCAATCAAGGGCCTTGCAATGGACGTCCCGAGCAGGTACTGCCCCTCATATATGGCATTGGCCCTGAAGGCGGGGAACACATAATCACGGATAAACTCTTCCCTCAGATCCTCGACATAGGCCTTGACCGCCCCGGTCTTGATTGCTTTTTCCTCAAGCCCGTCAAGCTCCTCCTCCTGCCCGAGATCAGCCGTAAGGGTAACCACCTCACAGTCGTAGGTTTCGATCAGCCATTTTAGGATAACCGAGGTGTCCAAGCCGCCTGAATAGGCCAGGACCACTTTTTTTATGTCAGACATACTAATATCCTTTATTTTTTTATTGTTCTTTTGACTATTTAGCTTATTTCCCAACTTTCGGACTTCAACTTTGATGATCAGGGTAATCGGGGGTCAGGCTTGTGTTATTGTGCTTTTGACAATATCTTGTCCCCTTTCTAAACCGAACAAAAGTGCAATAATGCAAGCCTGACCCCAACCGACCCCAACCGACCCCAACCGAAAGTTGAGTTATTTTCTGTTGGCCAGTATGAGGGTCTCCAATATGGCCTTGTGCATGTGGCGCTTGTTTTCAGCCTGATCCCAGAACACGGCATCGGGGGCCTCAAGAACCGCCTCCGAAATCTCCTCGCCCCGATGGGCAGGCAGGCAGTGCATAACCGTGACATCGGGCTTTGCCCCGGCCAGAAGCGAACGGTTCACCTGGAATCCGCTAAAGGCTGCAACCCGTTTTGCCTGTTCTTCTTCCTGTCCCATGCTGGCCCACACATCCGTGTACACCACGTCGGCATCCTTGACAGCTTCCGCCGGGTCATGGGTGAAAACAATCTGTTGCCCACCCCGTTCAAGGGCCTTGGCACTGACATCCGCCCGGATTGCATACCCTTCCGGCGTTGCCACCACAAGGTTGAGATCCAGAACCGCCGCCGCATTGACCCATGAGTTGGCAACGTTGTTGCCATCGCCCACCCATACGATCTTTTTGCCCTGGAAGCCGCCCTTTTGCTCGATCACCGTCATGATGTCGCTTAGAATCTGGCAGGGATGGTAAAGATCGGTCAGGGCGTTGATCACAGGAATGGTCGAGGACGCGGCAAACTCTTCCACCAGGGCGTGGTCAAAGGTTCGCATGGCAAGGACGTCAATGTATCTGGAAAGCACCCTGGCCGTGTCGCAGGCCGGTTCGTTCCGTGAAATCTGGGTATCCTGGGTGCTCATGTAGATGGGCGTTCCCCCCAGCTGGATCATGGCGGTCTCAAAGGCAACCCGGGTTCGGGTGGATTTTTTGTCGAATATCAGCCCCAGGCTCTTGCCGGCCAGATGCCTGTCAGAGATGCCCTGGCGGGACCTTTTTTTAAACTGAAGGGCCAGTTCAAACAGATGGATAAAATCGTCCTTCTCAAGATCAAGAAGCGAGAGCAGGTCTTTTTTCATAAAAATTCTCCTTATTCAAGCAGGTCGTCAAGGGCGTTGACAACGGCATCAATTTCCTCCCGTGTGACCACAAGGGGAGGAGCAAATCTGATAACTTTACCTTGAATCGCATTAAGAATAAAGCCTTTTTTCATGGCTTCGGCCACAACCTCGCCGGCGTTTCCGTCCAGTTCCATGCCCACCAGCAGCCCCTCACCCCGCACGGCCCGGATGGTTCGATGGCGGGCCATGAGGGCCGTAAGCCCCTGTTTCAGGTACGCGCCCTTGGCCCTGGTCTCGCTGAGGAAACCCGGATCCGATACGATCTTCAACACCTCAAGGGCCGCCCGGGTGACAAGGGGGGTGCCGCCAAAGGTGGTGGCGTGGCTGCCAAAGGTGAACCCCGTGGCCGCCTCGGTGCTGGCCAGCATGGCCCCGATGGGAAGTCCGTTGCCAAGGGCCTTGGCAAGGGTCAAGATGTCCGGGGTAACGCCGAAGAGTTCATGGGCGAACAGGCTACCGCACCGCCCCATGCCCGTCTGGACCTCGTCAAAGATGAGCAGAATGCCCCGTTCATTGCACAGCTCGCGTACGGCCCGGATGTAGTCCCGGCCGGCCGGGACGATGCCCCCTTCGCCCTGGATGCACTCCATCATAACGGCGCACACCGTGTCGTCCACCAGGGCCGCAAGGGCGTCAATGTCGTTGAACGGGCAATGAACAAACCCGTCCACCAGCGGGGAAAACCCCTCTTTAATCTTGTCCTGGCCGGTGGCGGACAGGGTGGCCATGGTCCTGCCGTGGAAGGACTGGGTCATGGTGATGATTCTGAACCGTTCAGGTTCCCCCTTTTCCTTGAAATACCGACGGGCAAGTTTGATGGCGGCCTCGTTGGCCTCGGCCCCGGAGTTGGCAAAAAAGACCTTGTCGGCAAAACTTTTTTCCACCAGCTGACGGGCAAGTTCCGCCTGGGGTTCGGTATAGAACAGGTTGGACACATGGACCAGGGTGGCAGCCTGATCGGCAATGGCCCGGGTCACATCGGGATGGCAGTGACCGAGGCTGACAACGGCAATGCCTGCAAGAAAGTCCGTATAGGCCCTGCCCTGGTCGTCCCAGAGGGTTGCGCCCTCTCCCCGTACAAACACGGTGGGAATCCGGGCATAGGTATTGAACACATGGGTGTCGGTTTTTTTAATGGTATCCATTGGATGGTCTTTTATTCCTCCCGGCCCTTGAGAAAGACCTGGGTGCCGATGCCCGAATCGGTAAACAGCTCGAGCAGTAGGGCATGGGGTCTTGTGCCGTTAATGATATGGGTTTTTTCAACACCGCCTTCAAGGGCGGCAAGGGCTGACTCCATTTTGGGAATCATGCCGCCCTTGATTTCACCTTGATCGATCATGGCATGGATTCGTTCCGCCCCTGCCGACGAAACCAGGGTGGCCGACCCATCCAGCAGACCGTCCACATCGGTCATCAGGATCAGCCGTTCCGCCTTCAGGGCCGATGCAATCTTTGATGCTACAAGATCGGCATTGATGTTGTAGGTCTCGCCGGAACGACCGACCCCCACCGGCGCAATGACCGGGATAAACCCCTTGGCGGCAAGGGTGTGGATGATCTCCGGATCAATGGCCGTGACGCGTCCCACCATGCCGGGGTCGATGATTTCCGGCGGTTTTTCCGTGTTGGACGCATCCACAATGGTCATCTTTTCAGCGGTGATGAGCCCCCCGTCCTTTCCGGTCAGGCCCACGGCCCTGCCGCCCTGTGCGTTGATCCCGGACACGATTTCCTTGTTGACCTTGCCCCCCAGAACCATCTCCACCACATCCATGGTTTTGTCGTCGGTGTAACGCATCCCCCGGACAAAGGTGGATGTGATGCCCATGGCGTCAAGGACCCGGTTGATCTGGGGCCCGCCCCCGTGGACCACCACAGGATTAATACCGATATACTTGAGCAGGGTGATGTCCCGGGCAAAATCACACTTCAGCCCCTGGTCCACCATGGCATGGCCGCCGTACTTGACCACAATGGTTTTTCCCGCAAACTTGCGGATATAGGGAAGGGCCTCGATCAATATGTCTGCGACGTTCATGTTCATCATAGAATATACCTCGAAAGATCCTCGTCCTTGACAATCTCCATGAGCTGATCGTCCACAAAGCCTGCATCCACAACGATCTTTTTTTCTTCAACATCCGGGGCGTGGAAGAGGATCTCTTCGAGCAGCTTTTCCATGAGGGTGTGAAGCCTTCGGGCACCGATATTTTCGGTTCGTTCGTTCACGTCAACGGCAATGGAGGCGATTTTATCGATGGCATCCTCGGTGAACTCAAGCGAAATCCCTTCGGTTCTCAAAAGGGCAATGTACTGAAGAATCAGGGCGTTTCGGGGTTCGGTGAGGATTCTGACAAACTCGTCCTTGCCAAGACTTGAAAGCTCGACCCGTATGGGAAACCGGCCCTGGAGTTCAGGAATAAGATCCGACGGTTTGGCAATGTGAAAGGCGCCCGAAGCGATGAACAGGATATGGTCGGTTTTTACCGTGCCGTACTTGGTGGGGACGGAACTTCCCTCGACAATGGGCAAAAGATCCCGCTGCACCCCCTCCTTGGACACTTCAGGCCCCTGGGAATTGCCCTTGCCGGCAATCTTGTCGATCTCGTCAATAAAAATGATGCCCGACTGCTCGACCATTTCAACGGCATCGGTGGTCACCTTTTCCATGTCAACCAGGTGGGCGGCCTCCTCCTGGGTGAGGATCTTCATGGCCTCGGCCACCTTGACCTTCCTCCGCTTGGTGTTCTTGGGCAGAAGGTTGCCGAGCATGTCCTTCATGTTGATCCCCATCTCCTCCATGCCCGTGTTGGAAAAGATCTCGATCATGGGTGAAGACTTGCCTGTCACGTCAATGTCCACAAAACGGGAATCAAGCTTGCCGCTCTTTAACATTTTCCTGAGTTTCTCCCGTGTGGAAGACCTGGACGAGCCTGCTGAAACAATTTCCAGGTGGGGCTCTGCACCGGCAGAACCATCCGGGCCGCCCGATTCGGGCAGCAGCAGATCAAGAATTCTCTCCTCGGCCATGGCCGCCGCCTTTTCCTGGACCTCTTCCTGCTGACGGCCCTTGAGGTTGTTGACCGTCAGTTCCACAAGGTCCCGGATCATGGACTCCACGTCCCTTCCCACATACCCGACTTCCGTAAACTTGGAGGCCTCCACCTTATAAAACGGCGAGTCAGTCAACCGGGCAAGCCGACGTGCAATCTCGGTCTTGCCAACGCCGGTCGGACCGATGAGGATGATGTTCTTGGGAGCGATCTCGTCCCTCAGGTCCTCGGGAACCTGGCGGCGGCGCCACCGGTTTCGAAGGGCAATGGCTACGGATTTTTTGGCGTTTTTCTGACCGATGATATACCGGTCAAGCTCCCGGACAATCTCCATGGGCTTAAGGTCGCTCATTGTTTGATCTCTTCAATGGTTATGTGGTTGTTGGTGTAGATGCAAAGGGCTGCGGCAATTTTCATGGCCTCGGCCACGATGGTGCGGGCGTCAAGCTCAGTGTGAACCACCAGGGCCTGGGCTGCAGCCTGGGCTGCCGTACTGCCTGAGCCGATGCTGATCACCCCGTCGTCGGGCTCGATCACGTCTCCGTTGCCCGACAACAGATAGGTGCTTTTCTCGTCCACCGCGATCATCATGGCCTCAAGGCGTCTCAGGTATTTGTCCGTGCGCCACTCCCTGGCAAGCTCCACAGCGCTGCGGGTGAGGTTGCCGTTGTACTGCTCGAGTTTCTGCTCAAGCTTTTCCGAAAGGGTCAGGGCGTCGGCCGTGGCCCCGGCAAATCCCGTGATAATCTTGTCGTTGTAAATCCGCCGCACCTTTCGTGCCTTGTGTTTTGTGACAATGGTGCCAAGGGTCACCTGGCCGTCACCTGCCACCACCACCCGGTCTTTGTGGCGAACGGCCAGTATGGTTGTACCATGGAATGTATCTGTCATTGAAATTTCCTCGTAAAATTAACGTCGTGGATGGGCCCGGTCATAGACCTCCATGAGCCGTGCATAGGTCACATGGGTGTAGATCTGGGTGGACGAGAGGCTGGCATGGCCGAGGATCTCCTGAATTCCCCGAAGATCGGCCCCGGCATCCAGCATGTGGGTTGCAAAGCTGTGGCGAAGGGTGTGGGGGGAAACCGGCACACCCAGCCCGCAGGCTTTCACAAGCCCGGCAAGTACCCTTCGAATCGAGCTGTCCGAGAGTCGGCGGTTGTCCCGGTTCAGAAAAAGCGCCCCGGACTCCCCGTCAACACAGGTTCGATAGTCGTCCACGGCCTTCAGGGCCCGATCGCCCACCGGCACCAGCCGTTCACGGTTTCCCTTGCCCCGGACCCGCACCAGGCGACGCTCCGGGTCAATGTCATCAACATTGAGGCCGGACAGTTCCGACACACGCATGCCCGTGGAATAGAACAGTTCAAAAACGGCCCGGTTTCTCTTGTCCACCCCGGTTCGTGCCTGGATGGAATCCAGGAGAGTAAACAGTTCGTCCACCGTCAGAAACTGGGGAATGGACCGGGGCAGTCTGGGCGCTGAGACGCCCTGGGCAGGGTTTGTCTCGATTTTTCCAACCGTCACCAGATAGTTGAAAAAACGTTTAAGGGCTGAAAGACGCCTTGAAATGGTTCTTTTGCTGATCTTTTTCCTCGCCAGATCCATTAAAAACCCCCGGACAGGGTTTACCCCGCTGTTTGTGATCTCTGCCAGCAGAAGTTCGTCCGTGACGTCCGCCACCGGCCGGCCGGGAAAACAAAATGCGAGAAAGGCGGCAAGATCCCCCCCATAGGCCCGGATGGTGTGGGGGGAATACCCTTTTTCCGATGAGAGTGTCTGCAGAAACTGATCAATTACCATGTCAGGCACCAAGCCTTGCCCTGATCATCTTCATGTCCTCCCATACCGGACGTTTACGCGCAGGGTCACTGATCAGGGCTGCCGGGTGAAAGGTGGGCATCAACGGAACGTCGCTGAAATCATGGAACCGGCCCCTTAACTCCTGAAGGGGATCCTTCCGGCCCAGCATGGCCCGTGCGGCCCGGCCGCCCAGGGTGCAGATGACGGCCGGGTTGACCAGGCTGATTTCCCGTCGGATACGTTCAAATGCTCCGGTCACGGGGCCGGTGCCGGGAAGTGTGGTGATATAAACCGTTTCCCGGGTAAGATCAATGGCACTGAGAATCTTCAACAGGAGTTCGCCTGCATCGCCCGCATAGGGAGACACACCCCTCTGTCGCTGCTCGAAAACAATAAACAGGGCGGCATGGGGATCGCCCTCTCCCCTTAGACCCGGCACAACCCGTTTTTGAACCTGCGGCCGGAACGTGCCGGCATCCGGGTTCCAGGAACGGACAATCTCCAGGGACTCGCTGGAAAGGCCAAGGTCACAGGCGCTGATCTCCTGCCTGAACATGAGATATGCCCTGGCCCCGTCGATCAGTTCAAGGAATTCACCGCCCATGGCGGCTTTGGGATTGGAAAGGGTCATGTTCTAAACCAGCCTTGCCCGAATTGCGTCAAGAAGGTGATCGGCCACGGCCTGCTTTTCCATGGCAGGAATGTCCCGCACGGTGCCGTCCCGGAAAAAGAGTTTGACCTTGTTGAAATCACAGCCAAACCCGGAACCTTCGACCCCCACGAGGTTGGCAGCGATCATGTCCAGATTTTTTTTCTCGATCTTGATCAGGGCATTTGCCTCAAGATCATGGGTTTCAGCGGCAAACCCGACCACAAACTGTCTGGTTTTTTTCTGGCCGGCCAGCTTCAGAATATCGGGGTTTTCCACCAGGTTCAGGGTCAACAGGTGTTGCGATTGTTCCGGGTTGAGATTCTGGTCTTTTTTCTTGATCTTTCGGGCCTTGGGGTCACACGGGCGGTAGTCGGCAACTGCGGCGACCTTGACAAGCACATCGCATCCGTCAAAACGGTCGAGCACTGCATCGGCCATCTCCCCGGCAGACACGACGCTTACCACGTCAACCCCCAACGGTGGTTCCAGGGCCACAGGCCCGGAGACCAGGGTCACGGTGGCGCCCCTTTTCTCAGCTGCCGCTGCAATGGCATACCCCATCTTGCCCGACGAATGGTTGCTGATGTAGCGCACAGGATCAATGGCCTCCCTTGTGGGACCGGCCGATATCAGAAACGTTTTTCCCTTGAGATCCTTTTTTGTCAGGGCTGCAGCCAGTCGATCCAGAATAAGGGCCGGTTCGGGTAATCGCCCTGCCCCGGTGGTTTTGCAGGCAAGCTCCCCGGTGCCGGGTTCCACGATCAGAACCCCGTCCCCCTCCAGGATATCCAAATTTCTCTGAACGGCAAGATTCTCGTACATATGGGTATTCATGGACGGACAAACCACCTTGGGCGCCGTCACGGCCATGAGCATGGTGGTGAGGGCATCATCGGCAATCCCGTGGGCCATTTTCCCGATAAAGTTTGCCGTGGCAGGCGCAACCACCATCAGGTCCGCGGCCGTTGCCCATTCAATGTGCCGGACCGACGACTCGTTGGTGTTGAACAGCCCCGTGCACACCTCATTTTCAGACAGCACCCTGAAGGTGGTCTCGCCCACAAACGCCAGGGCAGACCGGGTCATTACCACCTGAATCCGTGCACCGGCCTTTTTTAAAAGCCGCAAAAGTTCCACGGCCTTGTAGGCTGCAATGCCGCCGCACACCCCAAGGATGACGTTTTTTCCCTTGAGCGTCATGGACGGCATCAGTTGAAAAGATCGGATTCCGGAACGGCCTCAACCTTTCCAACGGTCGGCGCCACACCCACTTCAACATAGGTGTTGAAATCCTTTTCACGAATGGTGATGACGGCCCAGCGGGACGCCTTCTGGAATATCATGATGGTCGATCCCGGACTCTTGATGTTCGAAATCATATTCCAGTTGTCCTTGGCCATGTTGTTGGAAAAGAAATTAAACAACGACCGGGACTCGATCCTGCCCTTCAGGGAGATGATGCCCGAGGTGTAACCCGGCGTGCTGACGACAACGGTAGCCCCGTCCATCACCTTCAGCTCCTTTGGGATCAGGACATCCTTGAAATCATAGTACACGGCCGTTGTCTCCCGGGTCATGGCCGGGGTAGTGTTTGAGGCATTTTTAGCGCCTCCCGTGTTCAGGCCGGAACAGCCTGTCACGGCAGCAGAAACCATCAGGACAAAAGCAATGGGGACAAGGCGTCTAAGGCTATTTGTAATTTTCATGTAATCTCCTTGGGTAATCGTCTAATTCAGTTTAACCGGACATACAAAAAGCGACCATAATACACGATACTTCTAAAACTATTTATCTCAAAAGTCAAACCCCAGGGCCAGCCCCAAATCCACCGCCTATTTTTGGGACATCCATCCACCGCCTTTTTTGGGGGCTTTTTTTTGAGTTGAGAGTCTGCCAGGGCATGGGGCCCGCCTTTTTTATCGTCAACCCTCCGGTTCTGGATAATTTTGACCGTGGGTATCCCTTGGCCGACCATAAAAATAAAATTTTTTGTACGTACTTTTATCATATAGTTATCCTGATGGTGCCCATGAACCGAAAAGCATTGCAATTTTTCATTATCACATTCAGGTTCAAGGATAATATCATGATCCACCACCACGCTGCATTTGTACCGAAGTCTGAGGATGGCAGTTTCCCACCTGCTAAGTCATCTTTCATCACTGCATGAACCTCTTCACTCTTACCGCATCGTTCATGAAGCCAATGGATAATATCCTCGCCGGTTGTCTCCTCATATTTTATGTTGGTAACCACACCAAACACCTTGTAGCGGCCTTCATCCATTTCCATTGTCGGAAAGGGAAGATTCAGCTGTTTATCTTCACTCATACCAGGCAAAGGTTGTTGTTCAACCAGACGCTGCCGTTTGGCAAGATACCTGTATACCGGAGCATCTTTGCTGTAGCAAAGTTCGTTGGGAACAAAGCACACTTCAGCCCACTCGCTACCGGTTTTTAACTGTATACCTTTCTCCCTTTTATAAATCGGCTGCCATTGGGCATCTGGCACTTGAGCTACCGCTATTTTGAATGCCTTAGTCACATTGCAGCCGATGGCAAATTCGATTCTACCAAACCGTTTGTTTTCACCTTTTTCACGGTACCGTAAAAGATCGTGCTGGTAACCTGCAGTATCTGACCGGAGCCTCACCTTTTCCACATTGCTTGGAAGACAGTCCAAGGCTTCCTTAAAAACCCTTAACTGTTCATAACCCGCGGGCACGTTACCGTCCCGGAATTCTGTGTGAAGAATAATGCCTTGCTCAAACCACCATGTATTGAAAGGTTGGTAAGCCTTGAACCCCTTATAACAATAAGAGGCTGTCTCTTTCATGGTTTGAGCCAGGGTGGCATCCATGTCCAAGGTGGCCGTTGTCTCGACGTTTACTCTATTCAAGCCAGCGATCATATCTTTATTAATCTTTCCAAATCCCTTCAGGAAGTCATTAGCGGCGGGGATAAATGCTTTAACATCTGACTGATTTCGGGCATCCTCCTGTTCAGCATCATGAAATTTTGACAGATACCTGAAGACAGCTGACGGGGATGGCACAGAACGTTTTTTTTCCTTCCGCCACCGACTCTCTAAAGCCCGGCGAACCTTACGACTCAAACCATGCATTTCTGATTTCCGCAATATTTGGCAGAAACCTTCATCCGCCCAAAAGCAGGCAGATCGGATCATCCGGATACAGGGTCGGACTTTCCTTATTCCCCTTCAAAGGGCGACCCCGTCGGCCACCAGTTGCCGGCCAGAACGATGATCAAGGCCAATCATTCACTGGCTGGCAGGATGATCTGGGTCGACAATGGTTTTCAGGTAAGCCTGTTTTTTCAGTTCATAGGCTTTGATCTGATCATTCAGGGCCGTGGCATTTCGATTAAATATCTGAAGGTCTGCCGTGCTTTTGATTTGTTTTCGTTCCATGGCCAGCTCTACCCGTTTTTTACTCAGCGCCTCAAATTCCCGGTCAAGCGATTCCTTCAACTGCCTGTTTTCTTGAGACCCTCTGTTTGCATCCTCTGCCGGCAGATCCGAGAACGTGTCGCCCCCCTCCGGGTTCTGTGACTGTTTTTCCAGGTCGTCTGCCTGTTTTTTTTCACTGGCAAAGGTCTTTACATCACCCCGCTGTTTGTCTGTCAACTTTGAAAGATCATCCGTGTAGGAGACGATTCCGTTTTCATCAACATAGCGGTAATATTCTCCATGGGTTGCCCCAGCAATCAACAACAGGACAGCCGTACAGATCCAAATGCCCAAACGCATGATTCCTCCTTCAATCCATTCAATCCTGACCATGGGTCGTGATTGGATCATCGACATTCATGGCCAATCCATCAATCCAGTTTATACAGTGTCGACAATTCCCCTTTTTCATTTTTCAAATATCCGATCATATCACCTTTCTGGAATTGATTCCGGGTTATGGGTATGCCCTGTTTTGAATAAAACAGGGCGTACCCGGATATTCTCTGAAGTCTGTCCCCCACAACCATTTCCAGTCCATCAACCCTGTCGATGCGCCCTTTTCCGTCAAAGCGCACAGAATCAACGGTCACTGCCGTTTCACTGGGTGCCACAGGCTTAATTTCAAGGAGTTCCACCGGTTGTTCCTGACCGGATACAATGAATTCCATGCCTGGCATGCAGATAAAAACAACCATCAGTAAGAATTTCCAGTATATCGTCTGTCTTTTATGAAAATGCATTGTATCTCCTGTGAATCTGGTTTAAAAGCCATTGATACGAACGATCATTGAATCTCCCGCCAGTAGAAAATGCCATGCTGCTCGGCCTTTTCCCTGACAATGGGAATTGCGCCTGACGTAGAGCTGAAATATTTCGCTTCAATATCCGGACCCGTCGTACGGGGCATGATGACAATGACCGGCCGAAACAATTGTCCAGGGATATCAAGCCCTGTGGGTGGAACCCAGTTGGGATTTTCAGGCGTGCCGATGTTTATCATATCATCGTCATCAATGAGATTGTCATTGTTAATATCAAATTGTGCCTCGGTCAGCCTACCGCCCGTACAGGCATTGAGTTCATGGACAATGGAACTGCCGCCGGCGGAACAGGGAGAATCATTATTGGGCCTGAACGATGTAACAATGACGTTTCCGGATCGAATAATAACATCCGACACCACCCGTTCATGCCCTGCAGACCCTTGATTGATGGGAAGATCAAAATACCACCCGGCATCAACGCTGGCTCCAGAAGTTTCGGATCCGGGATTGGGCTGCTGGTCCGAGGTAATGTCTGCCACCGTTTCCCAGTTTGCAGTGTTGTCGGTCAAGGTTCTATAGGTATTTCCATTGATTGTTCGCCAGTCCGCCTGGGTCTGGGCCAGCAGTTTGACCGATTCCGACTGATTGGAGAGACCGGGACGATTGAAAGTACCCAGGTACTCGGTATCATCGTCATCATCACCATAATCCCAGATGCCGTAAACAGACTGGGAACCCGCATCGATAAAATCAATACTTCCCAGATACCTTCCCGTGCCAAAAATCACCATGTAACCATGTTTTGAACAGTGCTTCATGGCATCGGGCTTTGAGGTGATGGGCTGGGTGAACCCATTGGCATCCTTTGCCTGGAAAAGGGGCATGGGGGTTGTACCGTCTTTATAGGCCACGGTCCAGCCGCTGTTTGCAGGGCTTTTGAAATCAAACTTCCATAAATTACCCTTTAAATCACCGGCATACACATAATCCACCCTCAGGTCACCATCCACATCAACGGGAAGCGGCGTTGACAGCCCATTGCAGGAATTAACCCCCGTATCAATGGTTTTAATCAACTCGCCGGTCATGGCATTGAGGACAAACAAAACAGCATGGCCATTGGCGCTGTTATATCCATTGCCAAAAATGACCACCCACCCGTTTCCAGAAATGGTGGTGTCGTTGGACCGGACAATAAATGCCTTGCTGAAGCTGTAGCCCAGGTCCTCACGTTCATCTACGGGGGTGGCTGCATCGGGATACTCCCACTTGACCCAGCTGTTGCTTGTTTCCTGGGTGTTGGTTGCAGGGGCGGTGATGTCCAGCATGTAATATCCCTGGCCGCCCTTGCCCAGTCCACCCACCAGGTATGTCCTGTCCCCCACCCTGCTTGCAAAGGGCGTCAGATCGACAAAAAACTTATGGGTCTGGGGAAATTCTGGCAAGCGGTTCAAGTTGTTGAAAACCAGGTTGGGCACATAGGCAAAGAGTTCTGTTCCGGTGGCCGCACTAAAGGCATGGAGCATCCCGTCGTTGCCGCCCACATAGAGCACATCGTCCTGGTAAAGCGGGGCAGAATGGACAATATCTCCCAATCGGGTGTATCGATTTCTGAAACTGCCCCCGTTCTGGAGTTCCAGGGAAGAATCGCCCCTGATATAATCGACCTTGTCTTCGGTGATCAGGGCCTGCTGTGCCGCACTCAGACGGTCATACAGAAACGGTACACCCGATGCCCCGTCAAAAGTGGCAATGTTTCGCTCATCCCAATCCTGATCCTCCAGCATATCAGCGGCTGACCACACCGGCGTATCACGGAGTACCTCTCCTGTGGTTTGGTTGATGTGATAGGCTTTTACATCCCCAACCCACCCGTCGGAAGAGTAACTGGATTGAAATATGGTGGTGCCGGCCTGGAGCTCCTCACCGTTCACCGATACCGATGCATCCGACACGGTTCTTGAATCAATATTCTGCATCACGGATATCAGTGAGTTAACAAGCTCTTCAGGGTTGGAAGCGTTCAGGAAAAGCCCACGGCCATTGACACTGGCATGCCACATGTCATCAATTTTCTCTGAATTACCGCTGGATGGATTGGGCCATACCGGGTAGACCCGATCGGCAGGATCGCTGTTGTACAGATCAAAATCAGCAGGATTCAGGGTACCTGTCACACCAAATGAAACCGTATACGTGATCATATGCTGGTGGGTGGCTGTGTCGATAAAACTGGTGGGTATCTCATTGGCAATGGTATCGGCAAGATCCTCCTTGTAATACTTCATGGCCAGGTCCGCCAGGGTGTTTGAATAGGTGTCTGCAAAGGGCGCCCCCTGGGACCCGTCCTGGTTGCCCACATTCGGGGCGCTGCCGTTGTAGAATCCGTCGGTCATCAATATGGCAAAACTCTGCTGGCAGGCTCCTCCGTCGGCTTCACTGGCATAGGGAGAATTACCAAGGCCGCCGGTTTCGCCATCGTCCTTGTCATAGTAACGCCCCACATTATTGAGACCCGCCCGTAACGGAGTGCCACCTTCAGAATTATAATTGTCATAGAGGCGGTTGAGCAAAATCGCTGAATTATCCCCGACCCTCACCTTTAATACCGTCTGTTTAAGCCGTTCCTGAATGGACAGATAACCGATCTGAACCCCCTGCATCTTGCTGACAACATTTGCCACAGCCGCCTTGGCCGCATACTCCCGCCTGCGGTAGTAGGAAAACCAGTTGGCAAAATTCTGCAGCTCTTCTGCATAGGTCCGTTCAGTGTTATTCGCATTTCTGGGGACAATGCCTGCCGGCGGAACGGCCACAGGGGTAACTTCTGAGTCAGACACCCTTGGCCCTTCACCGTTCCAGCGGTAGTACCTGATAGTGCCGGTAGAACCGTTGCCTTCAAGGTTGACCAGATAAATTTCATTGGGATCCGCATCATTGCCAGGATCGGATTCATCGATCCAGTTGCCGTCACCATCGGCATCATACCAGACATAATAGTGGGCATTCTTAAACGACAGCCCCCCATCGGAGGTGTACTCGGATGTCAGGTTGAGGGTGTAGGTTGAGCTCTGGGGATTGGATCTGGCAGCCGTGGGACTGGCATTGGTTTTATTGGGCCAGGGATCGTAGGTGGTGGTCGGGTTGTAGTACATTTTATTGTAGATATAAAACTGGGATTTCCAGAACCGTTTGTACGCACTGAACAACTCATCGGTGCCGGTACTCGAGTCCTTGTTGTCACCCATGCTGAAAACATAGGCAAAATCATATGAGTCCACATTAAAAATCCCGTTGCTCTCACCGGTCATCATCTCCCAGTCCATGGAGCCTGAGTCGTCCAGAATAAACATCACATTGGCAGGTGCCGGCTGAAGCTGACTGCTCAAAGGCGAGTCAAGAATATCCACACAGCTGGTGGAAGGCAGCGCACTGACAAAACTGACCCGGATGGTATGATCGGCATTCACAGAGGAAAAGGTATAGGAATCCACCGCACCCACGGAACTGCCATCCACCAGAACATCATCCACGCGATAACCGGACGCAGGGGTCATGGTAAAGGTCTGGTCACTGCCGCCAACCACGGACACGGTGCCATCGGGAGTGATGACCCCATCGGCGCCCGCGCTTGCCGTGATGGAATAGATCGTCGGAATAATGGAAAAAAGAGCGGTAATGGTGTGATTCTGATTTACACTGGAAAAGGTGTAGGTGGTTATCGCCCCCTGGGAAACACCGTCCACCAGCACATCTGCAACCTCATAGGTCAAGTCCGGCGTGATGGTAAAGGTCTGGCTGTCATTGAACAGTACCGCCACATTGTCGGCCGGGGAGATGGTGCCCCCGGTGCCGGCTCCGGCAGAGATGGTATAGATCTGCCGCTCAAAGGAGACGGATATGGTATGGTCCGATCCAATGCCGGTAAAGGTGTAGCTGGCAACAGCGCCCTGGGAAACGCCGTCCACCGTCACATCGGCCACCTGGTATCCGCTGTCCGGGGCCATGGTAAAGGTCTGGTTCTCACCCTGGAAAACCGTTGAACTGCCCGAAGGCGAAATACCGCCATGGTCGCCGGCCGTGGCCGTTATGGTATAACTTGGAAGGGGGGCAAAACTGGCTGAGATGGTATGGTCAGACAATATATTGGAAAAGGTGTAAGTGGTTACAGCGCCCACGGAACCACCATCCACCAGCACATCATCAACCCGGTATCCCGCATCTGGGACAAGGGTATAGGTTTGATCCCCTCCCTGGCTTACCGTGACGCTGCCAAAGGGGTCGATACTGCCGTTGCCGCCGACAGAAGCAGAGATGGTATACTCAATGATGGCGCATGAATACAGACCGGTTTGAGAAGGGGCTAAATTTTTTCCCGTATCAACGATATCCGAAGGACGGCTGCAGCCGACAACGGTCTTGAACTCAATTCTATAATAATCGGAATTTCCACTGTCCACGTTATAGCGGTCATTGTGGTCCCTCCATCCGCCCATGAGCTCCCAATTCCAGTTCCCCCAGGACCAGGAATAAATCCGCCACTGGGCATCGGCATCCCTTGCCGCTTCAGGCTCTATGTATACCCTTAATTGTCTGGCATCCGCGCTTCTTGCCATCCCCATTGACAGCAATATCAGCAACAGAAACACTCCGGCTGCAAATTTCACGTTCAAACGACCGGCAGAAATATTTCCGACCTCTGTTTTGCCCTCTTGTCTGCCAGTGACCATAATTCCCCCTTTACATACATCAATGTCGTTTTTTACAGCCAGATCAAGTATTGACTATCACCTAGAACCGTCGTCGATACCCGATTTCGATCAAAACATTTCCATTGCTGGATCGGGAAAGGCCATACACCGAATAGACATGGACCATTGAGCCGCTTACGTCCAGCGAACTGCCCCTGGCAACCCCCCTGCCCACGGTGGCATACTTGGCATCCGCGCTCACAACGGAAGGATCTGAATTATCATTTACCGAACCGTCATCCACCCAGTTGGCCGTGACAGTCAGGTCCGTGGTTTCGTCGTTCACCCAGTTCAAGGTTGTCAATGCAGGTATAAGATTTTCCGTATTATTTTCCACCTCGATTCTTTCTGCCGCCTCCATGGTTGCCGATTCCGCCTGGTAGAAATTTCGCTGATACGTTTTTTCGTTATGGACAATCTTGTACTCCACGGTGGCTGTATTGGTGGATGAAATACCAAGTATTGTCAGGACCACGAGGATGAGCAGGGCAAGCACAATGGCTGACCCCTCTTCATTTTCAACGATGTTAAACGCCTTGACCATATAGTCACCTTTGATTGTTAAATATTCGCTGGCTTTAAAAACGTCAGCCGCACCCGTTCATTGCCAAGGGAATCATCGACAACAACGCTGACATCGACAATATCGTTGAAACCGTCACCATTGAGATCCCGCTCATTGCTTGCCGTCCATTCCACAGAATACCCACTGTCAGAATCAGTATTGGCAACATTGAGATTGGCCGTAACAACACTGTACGGGGCCGACATCAAAAGCTCGATCCTTGCCCCAGCAACGGATGATGCGCTGGATATCTTTTGTGCACTGGCATTTGCCTTGATGGATGAAATCTGCATCTTTGCAATACCCAGCAGTCCAAACGAGAGGATCGTAATGGCAATCAAGACCTCGAGCAGGGTAAATCCCAGATCCATGGGTTGATTTTTTTTAAAAAAATTAAATTTTATCATAGGATCACAATCCAAGGTTACGGCATTTTACCGTGGTTGAAAGGGTTCGATTGCTTCCGGTATAATTGGTCCGGTTGATCTCGGTTGTGGCTGTGATGGTGATACCTACGGCCCTGATATCAGAGAGAACAGCCGTTGCAGTTCCGTTTTGATCAAGATAGACAAAATTAAGCACCGCTATATTTTCTGCCAGGGGCTGGTTGGTTCCAGCCCCCACCTTTCTGCCGATATCATCATCACCATCGCCATAGGCGTCGTAGAGCTCAAACGAGATGGTTTTCAATTCACCCTGTTCATCCACCAGCGCGTCATTATCATTGTCTTCACCATCATCGTCGGCCACAAAGGTGAAGGTGAAAGGATTGCCACTGGTTCCATCGCCTGCCTGAACAATGCCCGCACCGGAAGTTCCATGGGGATCGTATCCGGCCATTCGGATCTCTTTGAGCATCACGTGCAGGCCGGCCCGGATGTTCTGCTGCATTTCAATGACCTGGGCCTGGCCCAAATGGGCATCCTGCTGACCCTTGTAGGTCGAAAAAACACCCGCCATGACAATGGCGGTAATGGCAATGGCAACAATGATTTCTATCAGGGTAAAGCCTTGGCTGTTTGTCTTTAAATCCATCATATCAATTCCAGTTTACGCCGTCTGAGCTCTTTTGAACCCGAATATTGCCTGCCGTGCTCACAATGATCTCCCGGTAGTTTGGGATGGCATTTTGAAGCCGGATCCTGCCCACCGTTGTTGCCGGCATCCCAAGGCCGTTAAAGGCAAAGGTGTCCGCCGTAAAATTTGAGAAATAGAGGTCGATACCCGGGGGAAGGGCCTCCCGTCTCACAATGGCCTCGCCCGCATCCAGGGTTCTGTTTCCCCCGGCTGCTCCAGGCCCGTTGTCGACAAATGCCGTATAGCTGTTGTTTACCAAATCAAAGACAATGACCACAACGGCATTTTCCTTGACAGCCCTTAATTTAACCTCCTGAAGACAGGAGACAATATTTAACGACCCGCTCCTCAGCCTTTGATCCGGAATCATGTTTTTTACCATGGGCAGGGCAATGGCTGACATTATGGCAAGAATTGCAATGACAACCAGGAGTTCCATGAGCGTAAAGCCCCCTGGATGACCTTTTTTAATATGTTTTAAAACCATAATCCTTGTCCCCGACGCTTAAGATATCCCCCTAATAAGAAAACAACTCTGCAAGAAGAATGCAAACAGGCATTTGAAATGTTTATTTTACAGACAATAGCAGTTAACACAACTGTTTTTACCTTGTATTTCCTATTTTTAACCGGCTTAATAATGAGGCAGGTGTTTATATTTAATCAATCTAACCACATGTTGTAAAAATGGTGTTCAATGGCAGCTGACATTTTTTGCGGCCTGTTTACAAAAAAATGTTCGGCCATGGGCTGAAAAAGCGGTTGCCTCCTCACCATCAAAACAGAGACAATCAGACCGATACCGTTTAAAAACAAATACTTAAAAAAAACACCATATGTTTTTTTCAGGCTGGCACCATTGTTGTATTGTAAGATAGCAACGAAACAGAACGACCCATTACCAACAACAACAAGGAGGCAGCACATGTTTCGAAGATTAAGAGAAAAGGCAAAAGAGAGCAAAGGCTTCACCCTGATCGAGCTGATGATCGTCATCGCCATCATCGGTATCCTGGCAGCCATTGCCATCCCCCAGTTCATGACCTACAAGGCAAAGGCGTACAACTCAGCATCCCTGTCTGATCTTCATAATCTCAGACTTGAGCTTGAGGGGTATAATGCTACTTGGGATCAATATCCGAATTAACAGTAAAGATTAATTGTTTTTTTATACTTAACAAAGCGAGGAGCTAATTATGAAAACCCTATTTACAATAGCAATTACGTTTACACTTATTGCGGGCATGTCGTTTACTGCATATGCGGCAGACGCAACAAATACCGCTGGAGGCAAGCTCACAATTCCAGCAACCAATACTGGTAAAACCCTTGAATTCATCCCATCAGCAAATACCCTGCTTGCTTGCGATAGTGCAGCAACGACCTATACAATCGCATCTACAAGTAGTAAAGTAACAACTGATAATGGAATGCAATATGGAATGACTCAAGGATTTAATGGCTATTATCAAACCA
Organism: uncultured Desulfobacterium sp.; assembly: GCA_963675615.2. Lineage (GTDB taxonomy): Bacteria > Desulfobacterota > Desulfobacteria > Desulfobacterales > Desulfobacteraceae > Desulforapulum. Next base: position 56,325 of record CAXXTD010000002.1, on the reverse strand, counting down.
CAAAAACAGCATCACTTGCTACATCCGGCGTAACTGATTGGACACCCATGGGCGGCGGAAGCTGATACATCCCGCTATCCTTCATAACCATCTTTGATGGAACAACAAAGACCTGAAAAGCTCACCAGGATTTAAGATACAAATCCTGGTGAGTTCTTTTTCCAAAGAAGACATCAGATAACAGCGACCATGCCATGATACAGATTGACTCGGTTAAAAAAACCTTTAAATTCGACCTTGGAAGAACTGAAATCAACGCTGTCCAGGGCGTTTCCCTCCAGGTGGACAGGGGAAAAATCCTCGGAATCATTGGACCAAATGGTGCAGGAAAAAGCACCCTCTTAAAGATGATACTCGGATTTACAACCCCGGACTCAGGAACCATTAAAATCAACGGCCTTTCCCCCTTAAATCCTCAATCAAGAAACGCAATGGGCTATCTTCCGGAAAATCCCTATTATTACGACCATCTTACAACCGACGAACTGCTTTTGTTCTGCGGCAGAACCGCAGCCATGGACAAAGCGAAATTCGCAGCCCGTGCAAACGACCTACTTGAGATTACCGGCCTGACCGAGGCAAGACGATCAAAGCTCTCCACCTACTCCAAGGGCATGACCCAGCGGGCAGGCCTGTGCTTTGCCCTGATCCATGATCCGGACATCGTCATCCTTGACGAACCCATGTCCGGCCTTGATCCCATTGGCCGTAGAATGGTGTTTGATCTGATAATCGACCTGAAAGAAAAGGGGAAAACTGTACTCTTCTGCTCCCACATCCTGACCGATGTTGAAAAACTGTGTGACACCATCACGATCATGGCCAAGGGAACGGTCAGAAAACAACTCACCAAGGCAAAAATTATCGAGGACACCAGGGACCTTGAAACCATCTTCCTTGAGGCTGTTTCCCAAACCCTGTCCAATACTGCCCCAGGAGCCTCTCTATGAGCCCGATGAACAACAGAATTCTGCGCATCCAGGCCCTTGCCATCCTCACCTTTAAAGAAGGTATCCGGGAGCGGGCCATCTACGGGATTGGTCTTGCCGCCCTTGTCTTTTCCTCTATTTCCATTCCTGTCACCGGCTTTTTCATGCGAGACCTTGACAAGATCTCCGTTGATTTCAACCTTGCCGCTGTCTCGTTTTCATCCCTGCTGCTCCTGTTCTTTGTTTCAGTCAACCTCATGGCCAAGGATATGGAACGAAAAACCCTCTTTTTTGTGCTGTCAAAGCCCTTTTCCCGGGGCGAATACATCCTTGGCAAACTTGGGGGATTGATTGTTCTGAGCACCGCAGCCGTTGGGGTTCTGTCCGTTGCAGCCTTTGCCAGCGTTTTGATTACAAAAAACATCTATCCCCAGCATTTTGGCCATTTCTCATGGCCGGGGTTCTTCATTGCCATCTATGGACATATCCTGATGCTTGTCCTTTTAAATGCCATTGTTGTTTTTTTCAGCACCCTCACATCCAGCGCTTTTCTGACCCTCCTGTTCAGCGTATCCTCCTATATTGCCGGCCAGACCATTGAAGAGGTCTACCTGTTTCTGCAGCACCAGACCGAGACGGTTCCGCTGTCGGGTTTTGTTAAAATCACCATTGAGATCCTTCACTATGCCGCTCCCAACCTGTCGGTGTTTGACCTTAAATCCATGGCAGCCCACAGTCTTCCCATTTCAACGACCTATATGCTGGCCATCACCCTTTACGCCCTGGTGTACTCAGGCCTGCTTGCCGGGGCGTCAACCGTTATCTTTGGCAGACGCAATTTTTCATAAAAGGATCACGTATGAGAAATCCTCTGTTCAGACAATCGGTTGCAGAAAAACTTCTGGTGACAGGTTTTGCTCTGTTAGCCTACTGGGGAATTTATAACTTTGTATCCACCCAGCGTATGGCCTTTCTGGATCAGACCCCGATCCACTACGCCATTCCATCTAGTTTTACGGCACCCACCTCCCTGGAGTTCAAGGGGGTGGTTGCAAACTATCTTTTTTTAAAGACCATCACCGATGCAGGGGACGATCTGAGCCGAAAAAAAAAGATAGACAAAGATATGATTGACTACATCGTGGCCTCGGTGGACACCATCACCGATCTTGACCCAGAATTCTGGGACCCCTATCTGTTTGCGAGCCTGATGCTTGCCTGGAACTTTGGAGAGGCCCAGAAGGCAAACGCCATCCTGACCAAGGCGGAAACCCATCTTCCCAACGACTACCGACCCTCGTATTTTAAAGGCTTCAACTACTACTATTTCTTAAAGGACAACGAAAAAGCTGCTGAATACATGATCAAAGCGTCAAAGCTTCCTGGAAGCCCAAGCTACCTGCCCTATCTTGCCACCCGGCTCTCGGTCTATTCAGCCAACCACAAAACAGCCGCCGCCTTCCTTGAACAGATGATACAGACCACCCGGAATGAGGCCATGGTAAGACAACTCAAGATGCGGCTTGAGACCGTCAACCACCTGATCCTTCTTGAAAAGGGTATGATGGATTATAAAGAAAAATTTGGCCTTTTTCCCAAAAAATTAGAGGACCTTGTCACTGCAGGGTTTATTAAAACCATCCCCCGAGACCCCCATGGCGGCAAATACGTTATCATGGAAAACAACCGGGTCTACACCACAAGCCGGATGATCGAGCAGGACTAATCTTGTTCAACGGGATAACCAACGAGTAAGCCCTGGGCATGAAATTCCTTGAGTAATTTCGGGCGTTTCTTTTTTTTGCTGTCATTGAGTGCATTTTCTGCCATGCGGTTGGCATTGTTGAAATCTCTTTTATCAAGACATAATGAAGCTGCAATTTTCCAAAATCTCAAACTTTCCATACTTGAATTTGCAAATTTTATTGAAGCAGAAAGAGCAACGTCAGGATTGGTCTCTTTCCAGGCCTCGACCCATCGCTCCAAACCATTTGTTTCAGATGGAAACCATCTTACCAATCTTCCCTTAAAACTAAATGGAGACGGAACATTCGTACTTTTCACACTCTGAATCACCCCCTGGTGCAAAGCAGGAACGACCAGAAGGACCAGGGCCATGGATCGCACAACGGCACCATTGAGCCGAACAGGGGAAGGAGTCATTTTCTCACCATCTGTGGAAACCGGAAGCAAAATAACGGCAAATCCATAGGCCATGAAGGTCATGGGAATGGCATGGTAAAATACTCCATCCACAATTGCGTAAAAAAGAAAAGCAGTAACAAGGGCTAGGGCGGAAACCTTTATTCCCTTGAGCACCAAATCTTGTTCTTTCCTGATACCTGTTGCGCCCTTATATATTAACAGCAGATGCATGGTGATGTAAAAAAAGGCGCCAACCACACCCCAGTCAAGTAAAAATTGAATCAAGGCATTATGGGGTTGAATGCAGTTAAACCTGAATTCAGGGAAAAACCTAAAGGCATCCGGTCCCAAACCAAAAAATAGAGAACCGCTGCACCTTGCCAGGGCTGTTTCCCACAAAAACAACCTCCCGCTCAAAAAACGATTTGAGCTTCTTAAAATAGAATTTATACCCCCTTGGCTGTAACTTTCCACCTCAAAAAAACCTGAACAGATAAAACCGGTTACAATGGCGGCAAAAAGTATGAATATGAACGCTTTTCGGCTTTTTTGAATATAACAAAACACGACACAGATGCCAATCACAGCCGATACCATCCCTCCCCTGCCTCCACTCCAGAACTGGAACCCCCAGCAAACGGAAAGAAACAAAAACAGCAAAACCAAACATACCTTGTTTTTCGCCCCTGCCGGGAATAGGGATAAACTCAGAACAAGGGCTGCAGTACAATAAAAAGAAAAAGACCGGATATTGCTGAAATAGGGAGGAAATACAACCCAGTTATACTGGACAGGATCTGGCAGATAATACCAATAACAGAGAAAGGCTGCACATATGAACAAAAATCCCGATAAAACAATGACATGCGTCCCAATGGTTCGATACTGATCCCCTTTAAAATATCCCCAAAGGCAAAGACAAAAAAGTATTTTACAAAACCATTCCCACTGGCGAAGGATGGAAGGGGCCACCCGATCAGAAAAAACGACTGCCCCAATGGCCCAGATTGCCCAGAGGACAAAAAGAAAAGCTAAATATCTTGGAAAAAAAAAGCTCTTTTTCTGATTATAAACAAATGCAAACCAGAGAATAAAAATCAGCTCAAAAACACTCTGAACCATCCTGAAATCGAGGGTTGACCCTTTAAAGAAAAAAGCCGGTACTCCCAGAGGTAGGACAAGCAACACCATAGAAAGATTGGGTCTGAATGTTTTTGTTATCATCTTTAATAAAAATCCCAGAGTTTATTACTTTTTTTAACCACTGCATCATTTTTATGATAAACAAACAATGCTTTTAAAAGGGCCCCATAAACGCCCGAAGGAACACCGTTGCAGCTACCGCCCCCTCCATCCTCTGATTCGATTTTCCGCCATGTTCCATGGGTGTAGTCAATACCAATTACCTTTAAATTGTTCTCCTCAGGAATCACTGCTACGGACCTGTCCTTTGACAGTGCAAGATATTGCTTTGTTTCCATGAGCTCTTTAACAGCACTTTTTTTCATTGCTATTTTTCCGGTCGGGGTAATTTCATACTTATCAATTCCCGAAGAGATTAAACGCGTTACGTTTTTCCCGGTAAAGGTAATACCGCCGTCATACCCCGATTCCATAAAAAGAATCCGGTCAACCGATTTTGAGGGTCTGTCACCGGACAGCCAGTCACCAAGGGAAATGCCATCAAATAATTTTTTTTCATAATCCACACCGGCAAAATCAAGCAGGGTTGGAGCAATGTCCACAAGTGAAACGTCAGAATCCACGGTGACAGCCCTGGTTTCTTTGCCAAATCGCCTTATTCCCAGAACCACCCGGAATTGGGATCTGTCAGGCACGAAGGTGCCGTGACCGTTCCGGGTTATGTTAAACGCCTGTTTGTCTATTTCACTGGTGAATTTTTCACGCTCGTTGAGGCTTCCAAGGCTTTCACCATGGTCTGACAAAAGAACCACAAGGGCATTATCCAAAAACCCCTGGTTTAAAATGGCCATGATCTCGTTAAACTGGGCATCAACACGTGAAACGGCTCCCAGGTAGTTATCATTGTCACCCTTGACGGAATCTGCCCAGTCATAGGGCCAGTGGGGAAGACAAAGATGAATAGCCAGAAAAACCGGACGACCGGGCAACTGTTCCATGGTTCGTTTGAAGCAACCTGTAAATGTTTCGGGTTGATACGTTGAACCGACAGCCCTGTTTCCATGGTTATAGGGAAAAAGAAAGGATCCCAGTCGGGTATTGACGATGAAATTAATCAGGGGCGTCTTTGCAATGGGGGCAATCAAAAAATCCGCAGCCCCGGCTTCTGGACCAAAAACAGCATCAAATCCATAGGTTTCATCGATGTTGCAGAAACGCTTTTCATCAGAGCCATAGAGGGTGTAATATCCTTTTTTTTTTAAATACTCTGGAATATAATGATTATTTTTGTTGAGTTGGTCTGGATTGGTAAGATTGAATCTGGCACCATGGTGTACTGGATACTTACCTGTGAGTATGGATACCCAGGCAGGAAAAGTCCTTGCAAACGGGGTGTAGCTATTTTTAAAAAAAACCGCCCCTTTTAAAAAGGCGTCAATGTTTTTCGTGGTCACATGATGGATATCGTCTTTTTTTGAAATCTGTAAAATATCGGGTCTGAGGGAATCAATACCAATGATGATGATATTGGGAAGGGGGCCAGCACCATATTTGACAACAGATTTTGCAGCTGGATGAGCCAAAAGAAAAACAACAATGACAGACAGAAGAAGAAACAAAGATTGAATCAACCATCCCGATCCCGGCCGTCTAAAAAGGCAAAAGCCCATTTTCACAGCAGCAAAAAGGAGCGCTGCAAAAACAATCACCTTTAATCCAGAAAAAAAGAGGATGCCAGTTGTCGATGGCTGATACATTGTGGTGTGGGGGAATACCAAAGCATTTTCAACAAACAAAAGATATAACACAGCAACCAGAAATAGATGGGACAAAAGTTTTTTGATTCTGCTGTCAAATGGGAAAGATCCGGAAACTGCCATAGCAACGATCGAACAAAAAAGGGCCAGCGTAGAATAAACTATCAGAAAAGCTAAACCATACCACAACAGATCCTTTACCACGACCGTCCGGATCAATGTATCATACAAAGAAAATGAGGAGTAGACCTTTTGATCCAAAAAGAAATTCTTAAACTCAGACAGATTAAGCACAAGGCAAAATCCAGCATAACTCCAGGCGATGAAAAGGTTACCAACAAAGCCACCCAGGCTATCCTTTGACCAGACCATCAGATGTTTTCCCATTCCAATCCCTTGACCTTGTCAGGGCCAGAGAACCTTTCCAACACGATCGATATGGTCGACAAGCGCCCTGCTCGTGATCCCCTCATAATGCACCACATCGACAAAATAGGGTATGGGCGATTCCTGGTTCAATCTGGCACTGAGCCTTACAACGATATCCTCGGTAATGCCATGACCCTTTATGGCAATATCGATGTCAGATCCTTTTTTGTAATTGCCCATTGCCCTTGAGCCAAAGATAACCGCCTGCCTTATCTCTTTAAAGGATGAGATCTCTTTGACGATAATGGCGCAGGTTTCCGGTCTTAATCCAAACATGATTTACTATGCAAAAAATCATAAACCTGGGCAATGGCGTTAAAATATTTGCTTGAAATATTATCCACTATGTCACTCATTTTCCTCATCCTGCTTGCTCAGCCGGTAGCGGATGGACCTGAGGGTGATGCCCAGAAGCTCTGCGGCCTTGTTTTTATATCCACCGGCAAGTTCCATGGCTTTTTTAAGGTAGGCGTCCTCGATGGTCAGAAGAATCTTGTCAAGGTCGACCCCCTGGGCCACGTCCTCAAGGTCGAAACGGCACCCTTTGATGCCTTCGACCCAGCGCCGCTTTTTGTGCAGGGAGATGGAAAGGCTTTCAGGCAGAATGATGTTGGTGGAAGAGAGGGCCACGCTTCGTTCGATGAGATTTTCAAGCTCCCTGACATTGCCGGGAAAGCTGTACCTGTTCAAAAAGTCGATGGCATAGGACGACAGCTTTGAAATGTCCTTGCCCATTTTTCTGGCATACTTTTCCGTGAAGAAATTGGCCAGGAGCTGGACATCGCCCTTTCGGTCCCGCAGGGGCGGCACCTTGATGGGAATCACATTGAGCCGGAAAAACAGGTCCTCCCTGAAATTGCCGTCGATCACCTCCTGCTCAAGCTGCTTGTTGGTGGCCGAAATGATCCTGACGTCAACCGAGATCTCACGGGTGCCGCCCACGGGCTTCACAACCGTTTCCTGAACCGCCCTGAGCAGTTTCACCTGGAGCATGGGAGGCAGTTCACCGATTTCATCAAGGAAAATGGTGCCGGTGTGGGCCGCCTCGAACAAGCCCTTTTTCTCTGCCACAGCCCCTGTGAACGAGCCCTTGACATGGCCGAAAAACTCGCTTTCAATGAGGGTGTCAGGAATACCGCCGCAGTTGACCACCACAAAGGGGTGGTCACAACGGTCGCTCATGTCGTGAATCGCCCTGGCAATCAGCTCCTTGCCCGTTCCGCTCTCGCCTGAAATGAGAACGTTGGTCTTGGTTTTTGCCACCTGGTTGACCATATCGTAGATACGCATCATGCCAGGGCTGTTTCCAATGATCTTGCCAAAATGAAGACAAAATTCAGGTTCTGCGGATCGGTTCGGTTTTTTGTCCCCCGACAGTTTCAGCGCCAGGGCTTTTTGAAGGGTGGTTTTAAGCTCTGTGTTGTCAAAGGGTTTGGGAACAAAATCAAAGGCCCCCTCGTTCATGGCTTCAACGGCGATTTCCGTGGTCGAATAGGCGGAAATAAGCACGACCACGGTTTCAGAATCTTTTCTCTTGGCGGCCCGCAGCACATCCAGCCCGGTCAGATCCCCCAGACGGATGTCGGACAGAACCAGATCAAAATTGTGTTTTTCAATCAGGGATACCGCCTGTTTACCGTTGTTTGCAAGGGAGATGTCATACCCTTCCTGGATCAGAAGCACCTCCAGGAATTCACGCATGCTCAACTCATCGTCGACCACCAGAATCCTCGGCGCTGGAGATGGCACTTAAACCCCCCTCTGGTAAATGATTCTCCCTTCAACCATGGTGAGCACCACCTCCCCCTTGACCGTCAGGCCGCCAAACGGGGTGTTTCGGCTTTTTGAAACAAAGGTGGCAGGATCAATGACACAAACCCTGTCAGGATCAATAACCGTAATGTCAGCCGCATTTCCAGGCACCAACCGGTTGTCGATACCCAGGAAAAGGGCGGGATTTCTCGACATCTTTTCCACCAGGGTTTCCATGGAAAGGTGTTCATCCTGCACAAGTTTCAGCGAAAGCCCAAGGGAGGTCTCAAGGCCGATGATGCCAAAGGCTGCCTGGTCAAACTCGACCGCCTTTTCAAGGGCAGAATGGGGGGCGTGGTCCGTTGCAATACAGTCTATGGTGCCGTCCTTCAATCCCTTGATGATGGCCAGCCGGTCCGCCTCGCTTCTCAGGGGTGGATTCATCTTGGCATGGGTGTCGTAATCGCCAACAGCCTTGTCCGTAAGGGTGAAATAGTGGGGCGCCGTCTCACAGGTCACCCGGACCCCCCGTTGTTTGCCCTGGCGGATGGCATCCACCGACTCTTCGCAGCTCACATGGGCAATGTGCACCCGGGCATGGGTGAGTTCTGCAATGGCAATCTCCCGCATCACCATGATGCTCTCGGCCGCATTGGGGATGCCCTTGATGCCGATCCGTGTGGCAAAGGTTCCCTCGTTCATGGCCCCGTCCCGTGCCAGGGCGAGATCCTCTGAATGGGACATCACGGGAAGGCCAAGGCCCGTGGCATACTCCATGGCCCGGCGCATCACCCTTGCGTTTTCAACGGGGCGGCCGTCGTCGGTGATGGCAACCATGCCCGCCTGTTTCATCTCCCCATACTCGGCAAGGGTGTCACCCTTAAGTCCAAGGGTAATGGCCCCCACCGGATAAACCCGGCTAAGACCGGCCGCTTTGGCCCGGTCCATGATAAACCGGGTCACCTGGGCATTGTCGTTCACAGGAGAGGTGTTGGGCATGGGACAGACCGCGGTGAATCCGCCCTTTGCGGCGGCCATGAGACCGGTCTGAATGGTCTCCTTGTACTCGTGGCCGGGTTCCCTCAGATGAACATGGAGATCGATCAGACCGGGAACCAGGATCATCCCGGTCACATCAATGGTGTCAACCCCGGGTTCCGGGTCATCGGTGCCAGGATCAATAATACCATGGACAAGCCCGTCTTTAACCAGGAGATCCCTGGGTTCATTGATGTTGCCCGGATCGACAATGTGTGCGCCCTTAAATCGTATCAGCATTTCGACTTCCTCCTGCAACCAGGTAGAACAGGGCCATTCGAATGGCCACACCGTTGGTCACCTGGTCTAGAATAACAGCGTTTCTGCCGTCGGCCACCTCGGCTGAGATCTCAACCCCGCGGTTCAAAGGACCGGGATGCATGACAATTGCATCCGGTTTTGCCCGCTCAAGCCGCTGGGCATTGAGCCCGAACAGGGCGGCATATTCGCGTTCAGTGGGAAAGAGGATGTTCTCCTGGCGCTCCTTCTGGATGCGCAGCATCATGATGACATCGGCATTTTCAATGCAGGTGTCCATGTCAGGGGCAACCCTGCAACCCAGGGCTTCGATCCCCCTTGGAATCATGGTGGCCGGAGCCGAAACCGTGACGTTGGCTCCCATCATGGTAAAACCTGTGATGTTGGATCGTGCCACCCTGGAGTGACTGATATCCCCCACGATGGAGATGTTCAGGCCTGCCAGTTTTCCCTTTTTCTCCCTCACGCTCATGAGGTCGAGAAGGGCCTGGGTGGGATGGGCATGGATGCCGTCTCCGGCGTTGATCACCGATGCGTTTACATGTTTTGCAATCAGATGGGGGGCTCCGGATGACGGATGGCGAAGCACAATGATATCCGGGTTCATGGCCTCGAGGGTCCTTGCCGTATCAATCAGGGTTTCGCCCTTGACAATGCTGCTGGAACTTTTTGACAGGGATATGGCGTCGGCGCTGAGCCTTTTGGCCGCTATGTCAAACGAACTTTTTGTCCGGGTACTGGGCTCCTGGAACAGCAGAACAATGGTCTTTCCCCTGAGGGTCGGCACTTTTTTAACCGGTCTTTTTGAGATTTCCTTCATTCCTTCGGCCGTGTCCAGAATCATGGTTATATCCTGGACCGACAGGGATTCCATATCAAGGATGTCCTTATGTTCAAAACGCATTCCTCTTTCCTATCCCCTGCTTTTAGCTTGAATATTTTTCGTCTGCTATCTTAAAATATCACCAAGTCGGTTCCAGCGAACCCCAAAGGCCTCCTTGTTCCACGACCAGTAGATGACAAATGCCTTTCCACGGACAGCCTTTAGATCCACAAAACCCCAGAACCGTGAATCATGGCTGTTATCACGGTTATCGCCCATGACGAAAAGCGAATGGGCCGGAACGGTGACCGGCCCGAAATTGTCCCTGACGGTGAATTGAGCCGGTATGACCCGGGGGTCCTGGTGAATGGCGTAGGGTTCGTCTTTCTGAAGTACACCGTTCACATAGAGCTGCTTGTTTTTTATCTCAACCGTATCACCGGCAACGCCGACGACCCGTTTGATGAAATCCTTTTTCGGGTCTTCCGGATACTTGAATACAACAATGTCCCTTCGTTCAGGATCGGTGATGTGAACAAGGGTCTTGCCGCCGGTAAAGGGAACCTTTATCCCATAGATAAACTTGTTGACCAGAATATGGTCGCCAATGAGGAGGGTGTTCTTCATGGATCCCGAAGGAATCTTGAACGCCTGAACAATAAAGGTCCGGATGAACAGAGCCAGGATTACGGCAATGACGATGGCTTCCAGGTTCTCGCGCAGGCTGCTCTTTTTTTTCTTAATGCTCATTTAAATGTCATCTCTTGATAGTCGTTTCTCAGTTGTTAAAAAAATGCTGGGGCTCTCCCAGAAGAAAGGCTCCCTTCTGGATCCAGCGCTTGAGCATTGATGCGATTTTCCTTGCCCGGACCATGCTCGATAGCGGTACGGTCTGGATCTTGCGACCCTGGATCATGATGGTTCCACTTTTCAATTCTGCGTAGCTTACCTGGCCGTAACTCTTTGAAATCCCATGGGGATAGTCATGACCGTAATCCACAACCTGGGTGAAAATCTCGTCGTCGGACACAGCCGTATATTTGACCATCTCCTCGTTGAGAATGGGAATGGGAATGCCAAGACCCACGGAAAGGGAAACACCATATCCCCGGATACTCTGACCCACCAGCCATTCGGGCGACATCTGTTTGAGATCCCCCATGAGACAGAGGGTTGCCCCAGGCGTGACCGGCACTCCCCCCGGGGTTCGGTCAACGGCTGTTTTGTGCTGGGTGCCCTGCCAGGTAACAAACCCCTGCCCCCCCCCGAGAAAGATTCTGGTCCCAAGACCGATGGTCTTGAGATAGGGATCGTTGAACAAAGGGCTCAGGGCCCCGGCAGTGGAGTAGCTGGCATTGCCCATGTCGGGTTTGAGGGTGCCCATATAGGTGTATTTGATCCTGTCGGACCGGTTTATGGCACAGTTGTAGTTCTGATAACCGTTCCTGGGATTGCAAAGCGTTGCGCTGGGAAGATCGGCAAGGGTCACGATCTTTTCAATTCTCCGGTTGGGATAACAGTCCGTTCCATAGCTCTTTGCCACAAGCTCGATCTCTTTGCCCGCCACAAGATCCTGGATGACATGGCCCCCGCCATAGTTGAACTCACCCGGGTGGAGCTTGTTCAACGGGTCATCGTCGGAGGTCTGGGTGGCACCGAGGTAACAGTCAACCGCTGCCAGACCCGAGTAGGCCGGTACCTTGTTAAACCAGGTTTCAGTGGTCCGAACAAGGGGGGTTGACTGGCCGATATTAATGAAAGCGCCCGAAGAACACATGGGCGCAAAGGTTCCGGTGGTGACGACATCCACGGCCCTTGCCGCCTCGACCGGGCCCTCGTTTTTCACAATGTCGATAATTTCTTCGGCTGTTACCACCACAGCCTTTCCGTTCCTGATCCGCTCGTTGATCTCTTGATAGGTCTTGTTGATCTTGTAATCACCCATGTCACTGATGCCTCTGTTTGAGATAATATTTTTTTGTTGACCCGTTTTCATTTAAAAAACGCCCGCCTGAGCATTGCAACCAAAGGAGCGTATCATTTGTTGCGGCCAGAGCCGATATCAGGATCCGGCCATGCCGGTTATTTCAGCTGGGTTTCAACCTCATTTATGTTGTGCAAAATATTGTTTTTGATCCAGGTGCTGTCCCACCATTCAACGGGGTTGACGAACACGTTGTTGACGGCTACGCCAAAGTGAAGATGATCTCCGCCGGCAAGGCCTGTGTCTCCAGTCTTGCCGATGATGTCGCCCCGCTGGACCAGATCTCCTTTGGATACGGAAACACTGCTTAAATGGGCATACAGGGTGGTGAGCCCGAACCCATGGTCAATGAGAACAGTGTTGCCGAAAATCCCCACGTGTTCAGTGGCAAGCACGCGTCCGCTGCTGGCAGCAGGAACAGGCGCCCTGGAAACCGAAGCAAGGTCAATCCCCATGTGGACCTGCCTGTCAATCTCCTTGCCCTTGTACCTGTAAATTCGGTGGTCGGCAAAGTTGGCCCGGTTGGCCGCCCCTGGAAGCCTTGAAAACGAACCCTTCCAGAACAGGATATTCTCCGTCGCCCGGGCCGGTTCAAGCACCTTTTTGATATTTTCTTTTCTTACCACGGTGTTGATATAGATAAATTTTTCAAGCAGGGGATTCTCCTTTGAGTCAAAGGTCGCACCGTCCAGGTCAACGATAAATTCGGGTATTTTTCCGGCTAAAAAATTATCCGAGATATTCAGCGTGTCGGTCTTGAACTTCCGGTCCCGGATGTAGTGGAAAAAGCCTCGCGTGGAAACATTCCCGGCGGGATCTTCGGCCTTGACCTTCATTTCGGTTCCCGGCCCCTGCTCAAAGCTCAGGGCAAAAAAAGCGGCAAAGACACGCTTGTCCTTGAACATGCCGGGATAGCCGGGAAAAAAATTATCCCCCACCGCCACTCCGCTTGTGATGTTGTCCTCAAAAAGCCTGTATACAATAAGCCCTGCTCCGCCCCGGGTCACATTGTGCTTGGTGGTCAAAACCTCGATGCGGGGCGGCCGGGTGTCAATGGTCACGGTTCGCTCGACAGTCACGGTATTGCCCCGGTTCCACCCCCGCCAGGAAAAATCGGAAACGGTTATCTTTAAAACAGCTTGACCATCCTGCATGCCGAACTTGTGGAACGAAACAGGCACGTCAACGGCCTGGTCCAGCACCTGGGACCCCATGAAAAGCCCCTGGTAGCCCAGGGGTTGAAACTGCCTGTCGAGCAGGGTCACCTCCCTGCCCGCCTGAGCAAGCGCCACATGGAGGCGGCGAAGGCCGGTTCCGTCATCCGTTGCCCTGAGGGAAACCGTGTAATCCTGTTTGAGATAGGGTGAAGGAAGCGCCACCTCAACTACCGGCGCCCTGCCTTCAAATTCGCTGAAAAAAAACCAGCCCAGGGGCAGCACAATCACCAGTATAAAGGTAATAAAAAAAAGCTTTTTCACTCAACACACCTATGTATCAAAAAATTTTAATTTCAATGAAAGTTGGGGTAAAATAACAGCAATAGACCAAGTTATCAAGGCATTTTCCATTGTTGACTTTTCAACCGTCAAAAGATAGCCTAGGGAAAACATTTACCATGGAGCATTTACAAATGGACACCTTTTTTTCCACCCTGGCACCCGATGCCGGAGATTTATTTCTTCTCATGGCAGGCCCCTGCGTGATCGAAGATTATGACACCACCTTTCAAACGGCAAGCCACCTGAAAACCATAACCGATGCCCTGGGCATCCCTCTAATATTTAAATCCTCCTTTGATAAGGCCAACCGCAGTTCCATCGACTCGTTCCGGGGACCAGGATTTCAAAAGGGGCTTGAGATCCTGGCAGCCATCAAACAACGGCTCGGGGTGAAGGTCATTTCAGACATCCACCTGCCCGAACAGGCGGCGGATGCGGCAAAGGTGCTGGACGTTCTCCAGATCCCGGCCTTTTTGTGCCGCCAGACCGACCTCATCACAGCCGCAGCCCGAACGGGCAAACCCCTGAACATCAAAAAAGGTCAGTTCCTGGCACCCCTGGAATGCCGTAACATCATCAAAAAAGCCCGGACAGCCGGATGCACCCAGATCAGCATCACCGAAAGGGGATCAAGCTTTGGGTACAACAATCTTGTGGTGGATTTCAGATCCATCGACATCATCAGACGCCTCGGGGTGCCGGTGGTCTTTGATGTCACCCACAGCGTACAGCTCCCGGGGGGCGCCGGGAACGCATCGGCAGGGGATCGAAAATTTGCTCCCACCCTTGCCCGGGCCGCCATTGCAGCAGGTGCTGACGCTCTTTTCATTGAGACCCACCCCGACCCTGACCGGGCACTTTGTGACGGCCCCAACTCCGTTGCCCTTGCAGACATGCAGTCGTTCCTTGAACCCCTTACCGCCATCCGGAAAGTGGTGGCCCCCTTGACCCGGATATCCTGACATGAACGTTGAAATACTCCCCGGCCTTGAAGCCACCCTCAAACAGATTAAACTGCTGCTGCTGGACGTGGACGGCGTCCTGACCGACGGTGCCATCACCTACACGGACCAGGGCAATGAAATCAAACGGTTTAGCGTAAAGGACGGCCTTGGCCTGCGCCTGCTCATGGATCGTGGTATCCGGGTGGGAATCATCACGGGCCGCAGGTCAGGAGCCCTTACGGCAAGGTGCATCAATCTGGGGATCGATCTGCTGTACGACGGGGTCAAAGACAAGGTGACGGCCCTTGAAACCATACTCGACAAGACCGGAATCCTCCCTTGTGAAACCGCTTTTGCTGGCGATGACCTTCCTGACATCTGCGTCATGAAGCGGGTCGGACTTGCCATCGCCGTGGCAGACGCAGCCGGCGAGGTCAGGCAGGCAGCCCGACTGGTTACCCGGAACAGAGGGGGGGACGGTGCCGTGCGGGAGGTGTGTGAACAAATACTTAAGGCCAGGGGGGAATGGAATGACATCATCCTCCGGTTCTCCCGGTGAAATCCTTTGATGAAACGTGACGTCAACACACCCAGGCGGGTTAGATTCATCCTTGTGCTGCTGCTGTTCTTTCTGGCAGCAGTCATTGGTGGACTATATTTTAAACAGCGTTTTCTTTCAGGAGACCTTGTTCTTGAAAAAATCTCAGTCGACTCCGATGCTGCGTTGCTGCTCAACAAAATACACCAGACTTCAACGCGCAACAGCATTAAAGAGTGGACCCTTGACGCCTCGTCTGCAAGGCTTTTAAAGGATGAAAACCAGGCTCAGATGAACGATGTGCGTGTGGTTTTTTTCACCGACAACGCAAGGCAGATCCACCTGTCCTCAACAAGGGGAATCCTTGACACCAAAACCCAGGACATGACCTTTTCAGACAACGTTGTTGTCACCTATGCCCCCTACACCCTGAAAACTGCTGAGTTGCATTATGACAAAAAAAGACATATACTCTATTCAACTGTCCATATCAGCATCATGGACAGGGAATCGAGCCTTGAGGCAGACACAATGGAAACGGACCTGAACAAAAACATCATCAGACTCAGGGGAAATGTTAAAGGAACTTTCAGTGAAACATTTGATTTTTTTAGCAGTATGGGCGGCGATTCTTAGCCAGGGCATTGTTCAAGCCCAGACAGCCCCCCCAAAAAAGGACAGAAGCCTTCATATTACGGCAGACGCCATGACATCTGAAAGGGATAATTTCTTTGTGGCCTTTACCGGCAATGCCGTGGCAACAAGTCAGGACGCTGTCATCCAGGCCGATGAAATCAAGGTTTTTGTCTACACCGATGATGAGAAAAAAAAGTTGAACAGAGCCGACGAGCAGAATATCAAGGAAATCATTGCCACGGGAAATGTGACATTTACATCCCAGGACCAGAAGGCGTTTGCAGACAAGGCCATCTACACCACATCCACCCAGATACTGACCCTGACAGGCGCCGCCCCCAGGGTGACCACCGGTAAAAGCCATGTTACCGGCAAGAAAATCACCCTGTACCGCAACAACGGGAAGGTGGTTGTGGAGAGCGGTAAAACCCAGCGGGTCGAGGCAAGTTTTGATACCCGGGACAAAAAAAAAGACAAAGAGGGTGAATGACAAGACTTGCGTTGAAAAATCTTGTTAAGACTTACAACGGTCGCAGGGTCGTCAACGGGGTTGACATTGAGGTGAACCCAGGCCAGGTGACCGGCCTGCTGGGCCCCAACGGTGCTGGCAAGACAACCACCTTTTACATGGCCGTTGGAATGATCAAGCCGGACAGGGGGCAGGTTTTTCTTGACCGCAATGACATAACAGACTATCCAATGTACATGAGGGCAAGAAGCGGCATCGGGTATCTTCCCCAGGAGGCATCTGTATTCAGGAAACTCACCGTTCGTCAGAATATTACGGCCATTCTTGAAGTCCGGCCAGATGTTGAAACCAACGTCAATGCCAAGGCAGACCGGCTGATGCAGGAGTTGGGTATCGCCCGCCTTGCAGATCAAAAGGCAAGCGTGCTCTCTGGCGGTGAACGAAGACGGCTTGAGATTTCAAGGGTGCTTGCCACTGACCCTTTGTTCATCCTTCTGGATGAACCCTTTGCCGGGATTGATCCCCTGGCCGTGTCGGATATACAGAAAATCATCACCCACCTCACCGAACTTGACATCGGGGTTCTGATATCTGACCACAATGTGAGAGAGACCCTTGGGGTGTGCAACTTCGCCTATATCATGAACCAGGGCGAGGTGATCGAATCCGGAGACCCGGAAAAAATCACCTCCAGCGAAATTGCAAGACGATTCTACCTTGGAGATAAATTTAGGCTCTGATTATGGCTTTAGGATTACAGCAAAACTTGATTCTCACCCAGCAGCTGGTGATGACCCCCCAGCTGCAGCAGGCGATAAAACTGCTCCAGCTCTCCCGGCTGGAACTTGCCGGGATGATCGAACAGGAACTCGAGGAAAACCCGGCCCTGGAAGAGAGCATCCAGGAAATTACCCAGGCAGAGGCCCGGGAGATCGAACGTGAAACCGACGACAAAGACCAGAACGAAGACCTGAAAGAGGTCACCATCGAAGAAAAACTCTCCCAGGATACGGACTGGGAAAGCTACATCAACGAGTACAATTCCACGGGCAGGGTTCACACGGAAAGAGATTTCCAGGAAGCGCCCAATTACGAGGCCTTTACCTCGGCCAAAAAGACCCTTGAGGATCACCTCCAGTGGCAGCTGCTCATGAACAGCCCGACCCCTGAACAGGAACAGATCGGCAGCATGATCATCGGCAGCCTCAACGTTGACGGCTATCTCTGCGCAACGGTTGAGGAAATCGCCGAATCTGGACCCTTTGCCATCGAGGCCGTTGAAACCATGCTCAAGACCCTGCAAAGCTTTGACCCGCCCGGTGTCTGTGCAAGGGATCTCAGGGAGTCGCTGCTCATACAGATCACTATGCTCGGCATTGAGGATCCAATGCTCGAGCGGATCATCACCCGGCACATGAAAAACCTTGAAAACAAGAACTACAAGAAAATTGCAAAGGACCTTGGCATATCCATCGACCACGTGGTCTCTGCAGTAAACGTCATCAAATGCCTGGAGCCGAAACCGGGCCGGGAGTTCAGCACCGAAGAGCCCCAGTACATTATTCCGGACATCTATGTATACCGGGAGGGGGATGATTTCAAGATCGTCATGAACGACGACGGCCTGCCCAAGCTGAGGATCAACCGTGTATACAAGGAAGCTGTTTCCAAGGGCACCAAGATATCAAAAGAGACCAAGACCTACCTCAACGAGAAGATGCAGAGCGCTTCCTGGCTCATCAAGAGTATCCACCAGCGCCAGAAGACCATCTATTCGGTCATGGAGAGCATCATCAAGTTCCAGCGTGAATTTTTCCTGAACGGCATCACCCATTTAAAACCCATGATCTTAAGGGATGTTGCTGAAGATATCGAGATGCACGAATCAACCATCAGCCGGGTCACAACCAACAAGTATGCCTACACCCCCCAGGGTCTGTTTGAACTTAAATATTTTTTCAACAGTTCCATCTCACGAACCGATGGAGATTCAATGGCTTCGGCAAGCGTCAAGGATAAAATCAAGCTTATTATTGAAAAGGAGGATCCGCAAAACCCCTACAGTGACAAGCAGCTCACAGAAATTCTAGAAAAAGCCAACATCAACATTGCCCGCAGAACCGTTGCCAAATACAGGGAGATGCTCCACATTCTTCCGTCAAGTAAACGCAAACAATTTTAGGGAGGTTTTTTTATGCAGACATCCGTTACTTTTAAACAGATTGATCCTTCCGATGCATTAAAATCCTATGTACAGAAAAAGGTAGACCGTTTTGACAAAATGCTTGAAAGTCCGGCCGAGGCAAACGTGGTTCTGTCCGTTGAAAAGATAAGACACATTGCCGAGATAACCCTTGTGTGCGACCGATTGAAAATCCATGCAAAGGAGGAGTCTGAGAACATGTATTCATCCATAGATACCCTCATGGACAAGGTCGCCGGCCAGATAAAGAAGAACAAGGACAAGATGCGGCGCCACATGTCGGGCAACAAGGCAAGCATCAAGGACAATGATATTCTGCTCACCCCCCCGGAGGCCGCCCCGGAGGCCGACACCTCGGAGGTGATCTTGGAGGCCATTGACGTAAAACCCATTGACATTGATGATGCCGTTATGGAACTTAACTCTGGTAAGGAAAATTTCTTTGTGTTCAGTAATGCCAGAACAGAACGTGTCAATGTTCTCTACAGGCGTAACGACGGCAAACTGGGATTAATCCAGCCCCGCAGATAGAAAGCTGCCAGGAAATTATGAAACTATCAGAACTATTGCCAAGGGATGCCATCATCCCTGAACTTGCATCAAATGATAAAAAAGGCGTTCTTGAAGAGCTTGCAATCTCCGTCGCTCCCATGGCCAAAACCGGGAGCGACGAGATTGTAAGGGTCCTTCTGGAAAGAGAACAGCTGGGCAGCACAGGCATCGGCGGTGGAATCGGTATCCCCCATGGCAAGCTGGCCGCAGTCAACTCCATTGTTGTCGGGTTTGGTTTGAGCCGCAAGGGGGTCTCGTTTGACTCCCTTGACCACAAACCCGTTCATATTTTTTTCCTGTTGATCACCCCTGAGAACTCCACGGGCAGCCACCTGAAAGTGCTGGCACAAATTTCAAAACTTCTCAAAAAAGACCAGTTCAAGGAAAGCCTGATGCGGGCCGGATCCACAGAAGAGATCCATAAAATCATCCTTGACATTGACGAAGAGTTTTAATCCATGAACCGCCACAACCTTTTTATACTCACCGGCCTTTCCGGGTCAGGCAAGAGTACTGCCATGGAGGCATTTGAAGACGCAGGCTTTTACTGCGTTGACAACATGCCCATTGAACTGCTGCCAAAATTTCTAGACCTTCCCCTTGACAGCGATACCGGCATAAACGGCTTTGCCTTTGTCATGGACATCCGGGCCAAGCAGTTTTTATCCCAGTTTCCATCGGTTCTGGAATCATTGGGAAAAAGCGGACATCTTCCTGAGATTATCTTCCTTGAGGCCGATGAAAATACCCTTTTAAAGCGCTACAGCCAAACCCGGCGCCACCATCCGGCCGGCCAGGACAAAAGCCTGATTGAAAGTATAAAATCAGAAAAAAGCCTCATGCGCCCCATCAGAAAAATTTCAAAACGGGTCATTGACACAAGCCACTACAATGTCCACCAACTCAAGGCTGAAATCCAGAATATTGCCCAGCGCCACGCCCGTAAACCCGTAACCATGAAAATCAGCCTCCTCTCGTTTGGATTCAAGTATGGCATCCCCACGGATGCTGATCTTGTGGTTGACATGCGGTTTCTCTCCAACCCCTTTTTTGTACCGGAGCTCAAAGCGCTGAATGGCCGCACAAAGGAGGTCAGGGATTTTGTGCTTGAAACCGTTCAGGCCAGGACCTTTTTAAAAAAATACCTTAACCTTCTCGACTATCTGATTCCGCTTTACACCCTTGAGGGCAAAGCGTATCTTACAATAGCTGTCGGGTGTACCGGCGGGCGCCACAGAAGCGTTGCCATTGCTGAGAACATTTTTGAGCACCTGAGCCAGAGGGGCTTTGAGCCCGGCATCACCCACAGGGACATAGACAGGGATATAAAAGAGTCATGACAGGAATTTTAATCGTCACCCACTCAACACTTGGAAAAGCTTTGATTGAGACCGCTCAATTGATTCTGGATACACCGATCAACAACATCGACTTTGTTTCCATTGACATCAAGGAACCTGCCGAGGCATTGATCAAAAAAATCAAAACCGGCATCAAAACCGTCAACAAGGGACAAGGAGTGATCATTTTCACAGACATGTTTGGCGGAACCCCCTCCAACCTGAGTTACTCGTTTCTAGAAGAAGGGGCCGTTGAGGTCATCTCAGGGGTCAACCTTCCGGTGCTGCTCAAGGCAATCGCTGTAAGGGACAAACAGGAACTTTCAGCTGCGGCAGCCACCATTGTTGCCCAGGGGAAAAAAAGCATTTCCCTTGCAAGCGGAATTTTAAAAGGAAGCAAACGGGCATGATCGGTTTGCTTGAATTGCAACCCGGCTTCCCGGCAGACATTTCTTATACGACCAACGTTCAGGAGGTATAATATCGTGGGAATTAAAATTGGAATCAACGGTTTCGGCAGAATCGGCAGACTGGCTTTCAGGGCTGCTTTAAAACGATCTGACCTTGAGGTCGTCGCCATCAACGACCTTTCAGACACAAAGACCATGGCGCACCTGCTGCAATTTGACTCTGTCCATGGCAGGCTTGACGCAACCATCACAACGGCCGATGATAACATGGTCGTCAATGATCGAACCATCAGGGTCACCTCCCTCAAAGACCCGGGGCAGATTCCGTGGAAGGATGCAGGCGTTGACATTGTTCTAGAGTGCACGGGTATCTTCCGGGACAGGGAGGGCGCGGGCAAACACCTCAAGGCCGGTGCAGCAAAGGTCCTCATCTCAGCCCCTGCGGTTGACCCGGACAACACCATTGTCATGGGTGTCAACCATGACACCTATGACCCTGAAAAACATGATATCATCTCCAATGCCTCGTGCACCACAAACTGCCTTGCCCCGGTTGCCAAGGTGATTCTTGAAAATTTCGGCATTGTGAGTGGGATGATGACAACGGTCCATGCCTATACCGGGGACCAGCGGCTCCTTGACTTTCCCCACAAGGATCTGAGGCGGGCACGATCCGCAGCGCTGTCCATGATTCCCACCACCACCGGCGCTGCCAAGGCGGTTGCCCTGGTTCTACCGGAGCTCAAGGGAAAACTCAACGGACTTTCCGTCCGGGTACCCACCCCCAATGTGAGCCTGGTTGACCTTGTGGTGGTGGTTGAAAAGGCGGATGTCACCCGGGAAGAGGTCAACCAGGCCCTTGAAAGAGCATCAAAATCCGACCTTGCCGGAATTCTTGATTACTGCGATCTCCCCCTGGTCTCCATTGACTACAACGGCAGTCCTTTTTCTTCCATTGTAGACGCCATGAGTACGGACGTGATCCAGAACATGGTCAAAATTTACGCCTGGTACGACAATGAGTCCGGCTATTCCCACCGGCTTGTTGACCTTGCAGCCCTGGTGGGAAAATCCCTATAGAACGATTATTCAAAGGAGACCATTATGAGCAGAAGAGCATTGATCGCCGGCAACTGGAAAATGTTCAAGACAGGTTCAGAGGCTGTTGCCACGGCAGCAAGGCTTGTTGAGCTCACATCGGATGTGGTTGACAGGGACATCATGATTGCCCCCACCCTTTTGAGCCTTCCCCTTGTATCCCGGGCCGTGGCAGGTTCAAACGTGAAGGTCGGGTCCCAGAATCTGTTTTATGCGGATGAGGGTGCCTACACGGGCGAGGTGTCCGCAGCCATGGTAAGGGAGGCAGGGGCCGATTATGCCATCATCGGCCATTCAGAACGCCGTCAGCTTTTTGGAGAGACCGACGAAACCGTTTGCAAAAAAATAGCCGCCGCCCTCAAGGCAGACCTTGTCCCTGTTTTGTGCATCGGTGAAACCGAGTCCGAACGGGATCAGGAAAAAACCTTTTCCGTGCTTGACAAACAGGTGTCAAATGGGTTAAACAACTTCGATTCCGAGGCACTCAAAACGCTTGTCATCGCCTATGAACCGGTTTGGGCCATTGGAACAGGCAAGACAGCAACCCCGAAGCAGGTGGCCCAGGTGCACGAATATATCCGGAAACTTGTCAGCAGTAAATTCAACACCCCCCTTGCAATGGCCATCCGTATATTATATGGTGGCTCAGTCAAGCCCGGGAATGTTTCGGAAATAATGGAAATTAACGATGTAGACGGCGCATTGGTTGGCGGAGCCAGCCTTGATGCAGATACGTTCATCAAGATAATAAGGTATAAATAACTGACCATGACAACCCTGATTATAGTTGCACATGTAATTGCCTGCGTTCTTTTAATTCTCATTGTTCTGCTCCAGACCGGAAAAGGTGCGGACATGGGTGCATCGTTTGGCGGTGCATCCAGCCAGGCCCTGTTTGGTGGCGCAGGACCGGCCACATTTCTGAGCAAGTTGACAACGGGCGTTGCTGTGATTTTCATGCTCACCTCACTGACCCTTGCCTACATGTCAAGCCACAAGGCCCAGACATCCATCATGCCGGACATAAAAGTACCGGTTGAGCAGACTGCAACGACTGAGAGCAAATAACACACATCCTGCCGAAGTGGTGGAATAGGTAGACACGCACGCTTGAGGGGCGTGTGGGGCGACCCGTGGGAGTTCAAGTCTCCCCTTCGGCACCAGATTCAAAAGCCGCAATCATTGCATAATGTTTGCGGCTTTTTATTTTTTAATGCACATGGTAAACGCAGATGGAGAACACACAACGGATCAACTGCCACAGATGCCGATACTACTTTGTCACCTGGGAACCTGCCACCCCCCATGGATGCCGGGCAATGGGCTTCAAATCAAGAACCATTCCCTCGGCTGTGGTACAACGTTCCACGGGCGAACCCTGCCTGCTGTTCAAAAAAAAGCAGCCTGCGTCACCCAAACAAACTTGATTTATCCTGCCCCATGTTTATATTAGCCTACTATGAACGAAAAAAATAACAACATACCCGATCCCAAAAAAATAGAAAAAGAGCTGGGCGAGTTTCTTAACAAAAAATTCGGCGGCACCGTCAAGATCATCTCCCCTTCGCCGGCCACAAACGAGGCCCCCATCCCAGGCAGGGACAAATCCTCGGGCAGAAAAAAGCTCGTCAATTTCAACATAAAACCTGCGGAACTGATTGCCTACCTGGATCAGTACATTGTAAAACAGGAACGGGCAAAGTCTGTGCTTGCCACCAAGATCTGCACCCACTTTAACCGGATCAAGCACCTTGAGACTTGCAAACATTCAGACGTCAGGATAACCGGAAGCATCAAATCCAACATTCTCATGCTCGGCCCCACCGGTGTGGGTAAAACCTATATTGTAAAACTCATTGCCAAACGCATCGGCGTCCCCTTTGTCAAGGCAGATGCCACTAAATTTTCTGAAACCGGCTATGTTGGCGGAGACGTGGATGATCTTGTCCGGGACCTTGTAAAAGAGGCAAACGATGACATTGAACTTGCCGAGTGCGGCATCATCTATCTGGACGAGATCGACAAAATTGCCGCAAGCAGCAATCTCAGAGGGGCCGACATTTCCAGGACCGGGGTTCAGCGGGCACTGTTGAAACCCATGGAAGAGACGGATGTGGACCTCAAGGTGCCCCATGACCCGGTTTCCATGATGCAGGAGCTTGAAAGCTTTCAACGGACAGGCAAACGCTGCCAGCGCCGGGTAAACACGGCCAACATCCTCTTTATCATGAGCGGCGCCTTTTCCGATCTCAATGAAATTGTCTCAAGACGGGTAACCGAGCACACCATGGGTTTTGGCGCTTCCCTTGCCAAATCACATAAAAACAGCGAAATTCTCAAACAGGTAACGGCTGAAGATCTGGTCGAATTCGGTTTTGAATCTGAGTTCATTGGCAGACTTCCCGTACGGTGCATTCTTGACACCCTTTCCAAGGACGACCTTTATACCATACTCACCATGCCCAACAATCCGGTCATACTGGGGAAACGACTGGATTTTGCCGCCTATGGCATTGACATCCTCTTTACCCCCGAGGCTCTGGACATCCTCGCCCAAAGGGCTTTCAAGGAGAACACCGGTGCAAGGGGGCTTGTGAGCGTTGTTGAGAATGCCCTTCTTGAATTTGAAGAAAAACTTCCCTCATCCGATGTCAAACGGTTTGTGGTAACCCCCGGGGTGATCACAGATCCCAAGGGCCGGCTTGCCCAGATCCTGGCCCAGGAAAGCAGCGAGCAGCTGCAGCTGGACTTTGATGACGCCGCCCGGAGAACCAGGCAGGCCCTCTCCTCCCATATATTTGACAACTGGAAAAATCTGTCCCTTCGCCACGGACTGACCCTGACCCGGGAGAGAATCGATCTTGTGGCCCAGTACTACTGCACCCATGTCACTGAACTTGGAACGGCCATCCAATCCATCAAGACCTATTATGAAACCATCCGAAAGGTGGAGGTGGATTTCTACCATAAACATGACCTCAATATCGTGTTTGAGGAGGATGCCGTTGACTCGCTCATTGAGCAGTTCATCAAGTACGATATTACCGCTGATGACCTCATGGCTAAAATTTACAGCAATTTTTACGATGGTCTAAATCTGATCCGGGAAAAATCCGGAACAAACCGGTTCTTTATTCCAAGAAAAGCCCTTCTGGACCATGAGGCGTTTCTTGCGGAACTTATCAGGAAAATAATATCATGATCGGAATTTCAAAGCTTTACTGTGCAACTGTGGAACCCTCTGATGCATTGCGTTATTCTCGCGATTCAGGCACCCTGCCCTCGCATCTGCTTCAGTTTTCCCTAGACAAAAAACCTGTGGTCGTGTGGAACATGACAAGGCGATGCAACCTGCGATGCGTACACTGCTACGCCCAGTCCGAAGACCTATCCTACGACAATGAGCTCGACCAGAAAGAAAGCCTTGCCATGATCGACGACCTGGCAACCTTCGGGGTTCCGGTCATCCTGTTCTCGGGCGGTGAACCCCTGGTCCACCCAAGGCTTGCCGAGTACGCTGCCTATGCGGTAAGCAAGGGCATGCGGGCCGTCATTTCCACCAACGGCACCCTTATTACCCCGGAAAAAGCCAGAACCCTTAAGGAGATCGGCCTCTCCTATGTGGGCATCAGCCTGGACGGCCTGGAAGAGACCCATGACCGTTTCCGGGGCATGAAAGGGGCATTCCAGAAGGCCCTGACCGGCATACGCAACTGCCAGGCGGCAGGCATCAAGGTCGGCTTGCGATTCACCATAAACAAGCGCAACGTCACTGAAATTCCGGGAATCTTTGACCTGCTTGAACGAATGAACATCCCCAGGGCCTGCTTTTACCATCTGGTCTACTCGGGCAGGGGATCCAGCATTGCCAACGAGGATCTCTCCCACGAAGAGACAAGAAAAGCACTGGATCTGATCATGGCCCGCACCAAGGATCTCCATGACCGCAACCTTCCCAAGGAGATTCTCACCGTTGATAACCATGCTGACGGTCCCTATCTCTACTTAAAACTTCTGAAGGAAGATCCGGAACGGGCAGCCGAGGTTCTGGAACTGCTCAAGATGAACGAAGGCAACAACTCGGGCCGCGGGTTTGGCTGTATCTCCTGGGACGGCGAGGTCTACCCGGATCAGTTCTCAAGGGACAAGAGCCTTGGCAACATCAGGGAACGCCCCTTTTCGGAAATCTGGATGGACGAATCCAACGAATACCTCATGAAACTCAAAAAAAAGAAACTCTACGTCAAGGGCCGCTGTGCCGACTGCCGCTGGCTTGACATCTGTGCAGGAAATTTCAGGGCCAGGGCCGAATCCATTGCCGGCGACCCCTGGGACACTGACCCGGCCTGCTTTTTAACCGACCAGGAAATTAAAAAGGAGGATTGATCATGCTGTTTCCAGATTACAGGGCAAGGCGACTCAGGGAAACCCCCAACTTCAGACGGATGATCCGGGAAACCACCCTGCTTGTGGATGACCTGATCCTGCCCCTGTTTGCCGTGACCGGCAAGGGCGTCAAAAAGCCCATCCCCTCCATGCCCGGTCAGTTTCATCTCTCCTGCGACATGCTGGTCAAGACGGTCAAGGAGGCCCATGACCTGGGCATTCCGGCGGTCATGCTCTTTGGACTGCCCGACTCGAAAGACAGCCTGGGCACCGGGGCCTATGCCGAATCAGGCATTGTTCAGCAGGCCATCAAGGCGGTCAAGGACGCCGTTCCCGGCATTGCGGTGCTCACGGATGTCTGCCTGTGCCAGTACACCGACCACGGCCATTGCGGCATGGTCGAAGACGGCAGGATCGACAACGATGCCTCCCTTGACCTTCTGGCACGGGTGGCCCTTTCCCATGCCCGGGCCGGGGCCGACATGGTGGCGCCGTCGGACATGATGGACGGCCGGGTGGGTGAAATCCGCCAGACCCTGGACGAAGAGGGATTTTCCAATACCCCCATCATGTCCTATGCCGTGAAGTACGCCTCGGCCTTTTACGGGCCATTCCGGGATGCAGTCTCGTCCGCCCCCCAGTTCGGGGACCGGAAAACCTACCAGATGGACCCGGGCAATGCCATTGAGGCAATCCGGGAGGCCACCATGGACATTGAAGAGGGTGCCGACATCATCATGGTCAAACCGGCCCTCTCCTACCTTGACATCATCGGCCGACTCAAGGACGAAATCGACCTGCCCATTGCCGCCTACAGCGTGAGCGGCGAGTATGCCATGATCAAGGCTGCAGAAATCATGGGATGGATTGACGGGCAAAAGGTCGTCATGGAAACGCTTTTGTCCATCAAGCGTGCCGGTGCCGATATGATCCTGACATACTCTGCCATTGAAGCGGCCAAGGCCATCAACTCAAGGGAATATCAAGCCCATGCATCCTGAAAAAAAAGTTTTGACCCGCGAGCATTCCCACATCCTTCGGCTTGTGGCATGGGAGACCACCCGGCGGTGCAACCTCTCCTGCGTCCACTGCCGGGCTTCAGCCGAGGATCACGTTTACCCGGATGAACTGGATACAAAGGCGTCGTTCAAACTCCTTGACCAGATCCGGGAGGTGGGCGAACCCATCATTATCCTCACCGGTGGCGAACCCCTTCTCCGGCCGGATATATTTGACATTGCCGCCTACGGCACATCCATTGGACTCAGGATGGTCATGGCACCCAATGGTACCCTGATCACCCGGGAAAATGCCCTGAAGATGAAAGCGTCGGGTATCAAACGGATCAGCATCAGCCTGGACGGCGCCACCCGAGAGAGCCACGACCGTTTCCGGGGCGTTGAAGGGGCCTATGATGGTGCCCTGAACGGCATTACCCTTGCCAAAGGGGCAGGTATTGATTTCCAGATCAATACGGTCATCACCCAGACCAACCTCCACGAAATTCCCAGCATTCTTGCCCTGGCAGAATCCCTTGGTGCCGTGGCCCATCATATCTTTCTTCTGGTTCCAACGGGCCGGGGAAAATACATCGTGGACCAGGAGATCAATGCCCAGGAGTATGAACGAACCCTGAACTGGTTCTACGATCAGCGGGAAAAAACCTCCCTTCAGCTCAAGGCCACCTGTGCGCCCCACTACTACCGGATCCTGCGGCAGCGGGCTCAACAAGAGGGTAAAAAGGTCAACTTTGACACCCACGGCCTCGATGCGGTGACCCGGGGATGTCTTGCCGGTACAGGCTTCTGTTTCATCTCCCACATCGGGAGGGTTCAGACCTGCGGTTTCCTTGATGTGACCTGCGGAGACATCAAAACGACCCATTTTAAAGACGTCTGGGAAAACTCAGAGGTGTTCAACCGGCTTAGAAGGATAGACAACTACGAGGGAAAATGCGGCGTGTGCGAATACACCCGGGTATGCGGGGGCTGCAGGGCCCGTGCCTATGAGGCAACGGGCAACTACATGGCCGAAGAACCGTTATGCACCTATCAGCCGGGCAAGCAATAATCCATTTTAATGGATGGAGTTGAGCATCAGAGTGATGGGCCGGTCCTCTTCACTGCTTCCTGTGAACCGGACCGGTCCGGGCCGCCGGTAGCAGTCATCCCCGGGCGCTGCTGCAAGCCACTTCTCCCTGAGAGCCTTGACCACCCTGAAGGCGTTGGATTCAACATCCACAATGCTCTTCTCTATGACCAGGGAGAGCCGGCCTTTTCTCTCTTCAAGGTGCATGAGGCTTGAGATGGGAATCCCCAGGGGTTCCCATTTGCAGAACTTATGCTCAAGGTTCCGGATCACCGCCATCTGACCGGTTGCCCCGTTGGCAATCAGGCTGAAAGCGGTCAAACCGAGGTTGTAGGTGTAATTGCAGTCAAACTTGGTGGGATCGCTGCCCCGGCCGTCATATCCGTAAAAATGGGTCTGAATGCTGAACTTGGGAACAGATTTTTTAAAAATGTCAACCACACTTGCGGGCATATCCCTTTCATCGTCTATCAGGCCTGCGGCCATGACCGTCTGGGTCAGCGTCTTGAGGGAGATGATCGTCTCCTTGACCAGGAGGTAGCCATCCTGGTCATAATTTTTAAACATGGCCCGGCCAAACCCTTCGGCGTCAAGCCCCTCCATTTCCATTAACGCCCCATAGGATCGCCGGTTAATCCCCACCTTGTAGATTCCCTTTTCCCTCAGGATTTCAAGGTAATCCGTGACCATATCCATGATGATTTTTTCGGTCTTTACCTGGGAAAACTGGAAATTGCCGTGGGTGTCCCGCTCAACCAGCAGTCCTTCCTGGAAAAACGAGGGGAGATCATTGAACAGCTCATCATCCCTCAGATTCCAGACCGGGGACGCGGCCCTGTCGCTGATCCCCCTTGACAACCGTCTCAAATAGTCAAGCCTTGCATCCAGGGTGGGAAACGAGGCGTGGAAGTCAAGGTCATGGACATTGTTGAACTCGGCAATGATGGTGCTGAGCTTGATAATAAAGATCTGAATTTCGTTGATAAACTCAAGCACCCCTTCGGGGATAATCATCACCCCGTAATTTTTGCCGCTGGCGGCCCGCTTCACAATGGTTTCACAGATCAGCCGGGACAGATGACGAAGGGTCATGCCATAGGCGGTATAATCGACTTCACCCTGTTTCTGGGCAGCCTTGAGCCGCTCCTGATCCACATAATCGGCAAGATCCTCGCCGATGAGGGTGAGGTTGGCATGGGTCTGCAGAGCCACTTCAAGGGCCAGATGACTGGCCACCCGCCCCATCACTTTGCACACGTGCCAGTACTTGATGTCGCTTGATGCGTCCGTACACAGATTGCTGATATTCTGGGCAAAGGCCCTTGCCGCCGTGTGGAACCCGAACGAGGTGGAGCAGAGCACCTGCCCGTCCTCTGTGGCAACCCGGATGTCGCCGTCAATGGTCTTTGGCACACCGATGACCTGAACGCCGTCGGCCTTGAGCTCCTGGGCAAGAAAGGCCGCATTGGTGTTGGAATCATCACCGCCCACAATGACCAGTGCATCCAGTTCAAGTGCCTTGCAGGTGGCCCGGGAAAGATCCATTTTCTTTTTAACATCGATCTTTGTGCGGCCTGTTTTGATCATGTTGAAACCGCCCATATTCCGGTAGGCATCCACCAGACTTTCGGTGATCTCCACATAGGATCGTTCCAGTATTCCAGCCGGTCCCAGGATAAACCCGTAAATCCTGGAATCGGGATTTGCCTTTTTGGCTGCGTCAAAGATCCCGGAAATCACATTATGCCCGCCAGGAGCCGGACCGCCTGAAAAGACAATGCCGATATTTCTGCGTTCAAGGTAGCGTTTCTGCTGCTTCGGATGTTCCAGAGTGCCAGGAACGATCTTCTGAACATGATTGTCGATGATGTCGCCAAGCACCTTTTCCGCTTCCCTGTCCCGGGAAAAATGGTATTGGGGCTGGTCTTCAAGCACGGTAAATCCCTCTGAAAACACCTGGCATTTTTTGGGTGAAAAGGCCCGTCGCTCAATGGCCTCTCGATTTGTATCGGCGATGACACTCTCGGTTTTTGCGTGGTTCAAAAGCGTCTCAATATCAATCCTGGATGAATGTTTCATTTAAATCTCCGTTTTTCCTAATTCAGCGCCACCCGGTTTCTTCCGTTCTGCTTGGCCTGGTATACTGCAGCATCGGCACGGTCCAAAACATCCTGGGACACCGCATCGTTCTCCCGAACCTGGGTGACGCCGATGCTCACGGTCACTTTTACACTATCATTCTTGTAGATAAACTCTATCTTCTCAATGGTCTCTCTTATTTTTTCAGCAACTTTCTTTGCATCTGCAGCATTGGTTTCCGGCATGACGAGCACAAACTCCTCACCGCCGTACCGGGCCAGCATGTCGCTCCTGCGTATGAGTTTAGAGGCCCGTTTGATGATCTCCTGGAGACACTTATCCCCGATGGCATGGCCATAGGTGTCATTGATGTTCTTGAAATGATCCGCATCAATAAACAGCAGGGAAAAAATCGTTCCATACCGCAGAAAACGCTCCATCTCATCTTCAATGCGACGGTTGTAGGCTCTCCGGTTATAGGCCCCGGTAAGGGAATCCTGATGAAGCTTACGTTCAAGGGACTTTGAGTGTTCGGTTGCCTGGACAAGCTCTTTTCTCAACGTTTCAAACTCAATTTCAAAAACCTGGTGATTCGATGCTGCAGCTTCTCTGATTTGCGTCTGCCCGGACACCTTCTGCTTTAATGCCCCCTCAATGGTTGCAAACGAGCTTGCCACCCGGGCCTTTACCTCTTCAAGGTTACTGGCGATATCAAGGGTTTTTCTTGCCTGGTGAATCTCATCCTTCAACACCAGATCAAAGGTGTCACCCGGCTCGAGCATGGCCCCGAAATGATCAAACGACAGCCGAATGATCTCTTCCATGGCGAGAATTTGCCTGACAATCTCCTTTACAAAAGCGGTCAGTTTTTCCCGGTCCCTGGCAATATCGGTGATGTACCCCTGGAGAAGGGCAAACAGGTCATCCCTGACCTTTCCAAGGGATTGAGGATTACCTGCCTCGACGATCCGGTCTGCGAACTGATCAAGGGTACTCCGGTGGGTGGGCTCCAAGGTGGCATTCAAGGTACTGATGATGTCAAGATATCCCTGCCGGAGCGCCTTCATCATCTGATCACTGCCCGCCCCGAACAGGCCTGAAAAAAATCTGCCTTTTACCCGGTCAACCTTCGGATCCTCATTGAGTATGGTCTGGTGCAGCTTCTGGAACAGTTGTTCTATCCTGTCGGTTGCGGCATTTCGTTTCAGTTCCCTTGAAAGGTCCTTGAGCACCAGTGCAACCCCTCTGTTTTTCTCTGTCACAAGATCAATAATCAGAGGGACAAAGCGGCTGTAAAGGCGCTGGGTGGTTGCGAAACGATCTTCATTTAAATCGAGTTCCTTGAGGAGAATATTTTTCTGTGACTCAAGACGTTCAACCCTGGCCCTCAATTCATAGATCTGCCCTTTTTCGCCCGTATCATCCATGAAATTACCCTAGAAAGTATGTCCTAAAAATCAATCCCAGCCCACGCCGGATATCCGCTGTAACAATTACCATGCCACAACCCCTTTGGCAAGTGACTTCCCAAGACTACGTTTACCCCTTGATTAACCCCGCATAATTATGTAAAAAGGGGGGCGGATTAAATCATTATTATGATCGACATGGCCGGAGCAGGGAATCTGCCCTGGCCACAACAAAATTTAAACCGCCTCCACGAATGACGCGTTGGTGGGCGTTTGATATAAAGGAATTAGCAATTGTGGCGATTCGTCTGTTTAAAAACAAAGGGGTAACCCCGCCCCCGGAGAGTGGAAACGGGATATTGGGACGTTTCAAGCAGGGCCTCTCCAGGACCCGGGATATTCTTTTTACCGATATTGACGACCTTTTTTCCAAAAAAAGGGCCATAGATGACACCCTTCTGGAGGAGATAGAAGAGAGTCTCATCATGGCTGACCTTGGGGTGGACCTCACCCTGAAGGTCATGGAAAATGTCACCAGAAAGAGTAAACGTCTTTCAACGGCCGACGAGCTCAAAGATCTTTTAAAAGTCGAGATACAGGCCCTTCTCCCCGGAGAACCGCCCGCCCCGGAACCGTCATCCGTTGTTAAACCAAGGGTCATCATGGTGGTGGGCGTCAATGGGACGGGCAAGACCACCACCCTTGGCAAGCTGGCCATGAAATTTACCGGTCAGGGTCAGAAGGTTCTGATTGCAGCCGCAGACACCTTCAGGGCCGCCGCCATTGAGCAGGTCTCGGAATGGGCCCGACGGGCCGGCGTTGGTATTGTCAAACACAGGGACGGTGCTGATCCCGCAGCCGTGGCCTTTGACGGTGTTGAAGCCGCCATGGCAAGGGGAATGGACGTGCTTCTCATTGATACGGCAGGACGGCTCCACACCCAGAAAAACCTCATGGAAGAGTTGAAAAAGATCAAACGCACCATAGGCAAACGGCTTCCAGGTGCCCCCCACGAGGTCCTCATGGTCCTTGATGCCACCACCGGGCAGAACGCCATCTCCCAGGCAAAACGGTTTAACGAGGCCGTGGGTGTTACGGCCCTTGCCCTGACCAAACTTGACGGGACAGCCAAGGGCGGCATTGCCGTGTCCATTTCAGGCACAATGGAAATCCCGTTGAAATATATTGGCCTGGGCGAAGGGATCAACGATCTCCAGGAGTTTAACTCCCAGTTGTTCATCAATGCGTTGTTTGATTAAAGGAGCAGACCATGGCCGTAGTTGTCCAGTACATCGTTGTCAGAAACGGAGTCGAAAAAATGACCTTTGCGACAAAAAAAGAAGCCGACGCCCATGACAAAATGCTCGATATTGCCGACAACCTCGCAGCCTTCTTACGGGCAAGCAGCATCAAACTCAGCGACGACCAGAACGAAGAGATCGCCCTGCTCCTGGCCCAGGAGCGTGACGCCGTCGCTGCCCTGTTAAGGGGCGTAAAACCATCCGCAAAGAAAAAAGCAGCACCTGCCCCAGCCAAGTCTGAGCCCAGGGCCAAGACCACAAAAAAGACGCCACCGGCTGCCTCAGCGTAACCCCGGGGTGACGGTTTTTCCACGGCTATCCCTGGGCTTATTTTCAGTTTAAAAAGGGCGTTCCATCATTGGCTTTCCAACCACCACCATTATCATCGGGTAAGCCGTCCCGGCGCTGGCTCATCTTGATCCTTGCCGGCAGCCTGTTTATTCTGTCCCAGTTTTACCGGTCGTCCGTGGCTGTGATCGCGCCGAACCTGGTGGCGGATCTGAAACTGGATGCCTGGGAGCTGAGCACCGTTTCAGCAGCGTTTTTCTATGCATTTGCCCTGATGCAGATTCCCGTGGGCATGTTCCTGGATACCATCGGCCCGAGGGTCACCATGACCGCCCTGACCCTGATCTCAGTAGCCGGGGCATTCCTGTTTGCCACAGGCGATTCCTATCCCTGCCTTGCCCTTGGCAGGGCCATGCTCGGCATCGGCATGGCCTGCAACTTCATGGGAACACTGAAACTGATCACCATCTGGTTCAAACCCAGCCAGTTTGCCACACTATCTGCCGTCATTGTGTCCGCCGGCACGGCCGGCAATATCTGTGCCGCAACCCCCCTTGTCCTGATGGTTCAGGCCATGGGGTGGAGGAACAGTTTTCTGACCATGTCCGGGATCTCCCTTTTAATGGCGCTTCTTTTCTTTGTCATGGTCAAGGACCGCCCGGGTCAGCCCGTGGCGGCAAATATCAGGGAAACCAATCTTCCCAGTGTCAGACAGACCCTTCAACGGGGGCGCGCCCTTTTTTCCCGCCGGGATTTCTGGATCATCTCTTTTTCCACCTTTTGCCGCTATGGAATTTTTGCCTCGGTCCAGTCCCTATGGGCAGGACCCTATCTGATCAATGTGGCGGGTCTTTCCGGGGTTGCCACGGGCAATATCATCCTGCTCATGGGCATCGGCATGATCATCGGCAGCCCCATCAGCGGCTATTTGTCCGACCAGATCCTGAACTCACGGAAACGGGTTATTATTCCGGGTCTGCTTGGCATGGCAGGCATCCTCGCAATCCTCATCATTCTTCCCCAGAATGCCGGCAAGATGACGCTCTCCCTTCTTTTTTTCGGGTTCGGCCTTGTCAGCAGTTCAGGCCAGGTGATGTACGCACACATCAAGGAACAGGTGCCCATTGAAAATGCGGGCATGGCAATGACGGGAATTAATTTTTTTACCATGGCAGGGGTGGCCGTTTTCTTACAGGGACTGGGCTCTTTAATGAAATTTCTCTATCCTGTTACCTCCCTTGGACCGGCGGCATTCAAAGGCGCGTTTATCTTCTGCAGCGTCTGCCTCACCCTTATCGGGGTGTTTTACAACCTGACATCGGAAACCCTGGACAAGGCAAAATGAATATTTCCGCCCTTATCGGACTTTTGGGACCCCTGGTCGGTCTGGTCCGTGGGCTGCCCCAACTGATCACTCTTTTGCATGCAAAAAAAGCCTCCACCAAATCTGCGGTCTTGGGTCCTACCCCTTTGATTTTGATGAATATTTAAGCAAATTCTATTTAAGAATTTTTTTCAATAATTTTATGTATTTCTTTTCACATTGTGGCAAAAATCATATAGAAAAAATCACCATAAACAACCGAAAGCATGATTAATACTAACCGAAATATTTTTTAAAATAGGCATAAAAATTGCTTAATACTTTTAGTATTCCTCATTAACTCAGCAAGTGCTAACTATCTGATATCTTCGCAGCCATCTTGATTCTTTTTACATTCGCAGCCATCTATATTCTTTTTACAAATAAAGCGTGTGGCAGAAATAAAATTTTTATCACTATTTTTATTTTTAAAGGAGGTAAAAGATGAAACGCTTGTATCTTTTCAGAAAAAGAATCGCCATTCTATGTTTTTTAACTGTTTTACTGTTAACCGGTTCAGCACAAGCCATCACCTATAATTTTGATGATGGGACGAACCAAGGGTGGACCGTTGAATATAATACAGGGAGTGGTGAAACCCCTGCAGGATGGTTTGATTATACGAACTATTCGGGCAGCCCGACAGCTGGCAGGCCACCGCTTATGACCCCCTCTGATCCGACAGATAATAATGGCGCAATCATGGGATCTGGACCGGTTGATTCTTTGGCCCTTTTTTCTTCCCCTGTTTTTACACAACAATCAATGGACAGCATTTCTGCCATGTTCTGTGTCTCCTCACTAGAAACTGGCATTTCGGATTCCACTTCCATCTTTGCAAGGGTTGGTTATCACAATTCTACCGACGATACCCTATGGTGGGGTTTGAACTTTGATATAGATAGTACCCCTGCTCTGGTCAGCGGATACCATCCGCTTTGGACAGAAGCATCAATCGGATCAATAGACAATGCGCATGTTATTGATCAGATATTTGTGGTCGTTGGCGTGAATGGCACAGTTTTGGTGGATGGAACCCAGAATTGGGTGGATTCCGTGACCTCAGCTTATGACCCAGGGAATCCAGATCCGGGAACAATTCCTGAACCAGGGACATTGATTCTTTTTGGAATTGGCTTGCTGGGACTTTCAAGTCTCAACAGAAAAAAGATTGGATAAGACTTGTTTTTTGTTAACTAAAGTAAAAAATCATACAAAAATAAGAATATGCACCCGGTGATAGGACAGGGATAGCAGAATGTGCCTGTCCTGGCACCGGGTAAACCAAGGTTAAAAGAACACACCTATAAATTATTTCAACCCATCATTGATGGACTAAAACACTCAATGCCTAAGCAACCAATTTTAGACATGATACGATAAATAAACCACCCATACAAATCGAAAAATCAGCCCATGCGCGACCCGCTTTCAAGGTGCTCAAGAAAGGTCTGTTCGTCCATGACGGTCACGCCAAGGGCGAGGGCCCTGGCAAGTTTGCTGCCCGAAGCATCACCGGCAACCAGGATGTCCGTGTTTTTGCTGACGCTCGACACCACCCGGGCACCTTGTTCTTCAAGCCTTTGTTTGGCCTCGGAACGGGTCAGAGAGCCAAGGGTTCCAGTTAAAACCACCCGTTTTTCGCTGAAAAAATTGGCCTTCGCCCGGGCAGCGGGTTCAACAACGGCGTGAGCTTCAATGACCACACCATTCCCGATCATCCGGGAGATGGTCTCCTTATTGTCCTGGTTGGCAAAAAAGGCCACCACCGAGTCTGCG
This sequence comes from uncultured Desulfobacterium sp., assembly GCA_963675615.2. Classification (GTDB taxonomy): domain Bacteria; phylum Desulfobacterota; class Desulfobacteria; order Desulfobacterales; family Desulfobacteraceae; genus Desulforapulum. The sequence goes on along the minus strand of CAXXTD010000002.1, from coordinate 19,685 downwards.
GTCTTGGGGCCTACCCCTTCGATGGCGCTGAGCGATTCTGGGGTTGCCTCGAGCAGAGCCTCAAGGGTGACAAAGGTGCTGCTCAACAGCTGGGCTGCAGTCTCTCCGGTATGATCCATGCCAAGGGCAAACAGAAACCGTTTCAACGGGATGTGTTTGGAGTGCTCAATGGCCTGGACAATGTTGGCAGCCGATTTTTCGCCCATGCGATCCATGGCCGCCAGTGTCTCCCGATCAAGGGTGAACAGATCGGCAAACGACCCCACCAGGCTGCGATCCACAAGCTGATCAATCAGCTTTGTCCCAAGGCCTTCCATGTCAAACCCGCCCTTTGAGACAAAATGCCTGAGCCGCTGTTTGAGCTGGGCCTTGCACGAGGCATTGATGCACTTGACGGCGGCCTCGTTGTCAAGGCGGCGCACCGGGCTGTGGCACACCGGGCAATGGGTGGGCATGACAAACTCACGTTCAACCCCGGTCCGCAGCGAAGTGATGGGCTTGACCACCTTTGGAATCACGTCCCCTGCCCTTTTCACAAGGACCGTATCGTTGATCCGGATGTCCTTGTTCCGGATCTCGTCCTGGTTGTGCAGGCTTGCCCTTGCCACCATGACCCCGCCGATGCTCACAGGCGCCAGTATGGCAACGGGCGTGAGGGTTCCGGTCCGGCCCACCTGGACAATAATGTCGTTGATCACCGTGGTCTCTTCCATGGCGGGAAACTTGTAGGCAATGGCCCAGCGGGGGCTGCGGGCCTTTGTGCCCAGCTGCTCCTGCAGGGTGATCTCATCCACCTTGATGACCATGCCGTCGATCTCATAGTCAAGGTCCTGGCGCATGGCCCCAAGTGCCTTGAACCGCTCGAGCACCTCGGTGAGCCCCAGGCCGGTCCGGATCAGTGGGTTAATTCGAAACCCAAGGGCTTTCAGGACGTCCAGCAGGGCCGAGTGGGAGCTGATTTCAAAATTATCCACCAGTTCCTGTGCCCTGCCCACGCCATAGACAAAAATTTCCAGGGGCCTTTGGGCAGTCACCCTGGAGTCGAGCTGACGCAGCGATCCGGCTGCTGCGTTCCGGGGATTTGCAAACAGCGGCTCTCCAGCGGCCAGGCGTTTTTTGTTGAGATTCTCAAAGTCCCTTGAATTGATGATCACCTCCCCCCTTACCTCGAGCACGCCCGGAATCGCACCATTTGCCACCGGCATAAGCTTCAGGGGAACAGAAGGGATGGTCCTTGCATTGTCGGTGATCACTTCCCCCATGGTGCCGTCGCCCCGGGTCAGGGCAAGGGTCAGGCTGCCCTGTTCATACCGAAGCTCCACCGCCACCCCGTCAAGCTTGGGCTCAACGGTATAGCGGATGTCACGGGTGTTCAGAATCCTGGCGATGCGGTTGTGGAAGTCGATCACATCCTGGTCGTCAAAGGCGTTGTCAAGGCTCTGCATGGGTATGGCATGTTCGGCGGTTTCAAAGGCGGTCAGCGCCTTTGCCCCGATTCTTCTGGTGGGCGAGTCGGGTACGCAAAGTTCCGGGAACCGGGTTTCGATCTCAACAAGCCGCTGCATCATCCGGTCGTACTCAGCGTCGGAGATAACCGGATCATCCTTTACATGGTAGTTGATGTTGTGCCCATGGAGCTGCTGCTGCAGCAGCAGGGCCTCTTGTTTGATCCTGTCAAACAATGATGGTTCGGTCATATTGTGTCTCTCTTGCAAAGGTCGTCAGACCTGGGATTTACAGCCCGAAACGGTCAGCCAGAAACATCAGGCCCTGGAAAGGTCGGGCAGACAAAGATCGCGCCTGGAAAGGTCAAGGAGAAGGTCAGCCACCTGTTTTCTTGCGTCTTTGAACAGTTTGGATTTAAACCCGGGCTTCCAGGTCATTGTGCCCAGTTCATCGGACACGACCAGGATGGCGGCAGCCCTCACCCGCCTGAACCCTGCAACGGCAAACAGGGCCGAACATTCCATGTCAACCCCGGCAGCTCCCCGGTTTCTGAAAAATTCAATTTTGCTGGGGGTCTCCCGGTAAATGGCGTCCGTGGTCCAGACGGTTTTCGATTTATGGGCTATCCCCCTGGCGGTCAGCTCGCTGCCAAGGCGTGTCCGAAGGTCAGAGTCGGGTAGAATTTCGGAAAAATCTTCGCCCGCCCCCGTGTAGTTCCTTGAGGTGCCCTCGTCTGCAATGGCCCCGTCCACCAGGACCGTGTCACCAATGACCAGATCCGGGGACAGTGAACCGCACCAACCAAAGACCACAAGGGTTCGGGCACCCTTGGCAATCAGGGCCTCCTCGACCATGGCAGCATAGGGGGCGCCCATGTGGGGGCCTGTAAACGAGGCCCCCTCCGACGTTTCCGTAAACAGCGACCCCATGAACAAGGGGCAGCTGCTGCTGCCCCTTGCCTTTGACCTGAGGTAATCAAAATCCGGGGCCGTACTCACCATCACGGCCACAGCCCCGGATTCAAAGCCCGGTCTTGCCCCGTAGGGCTGGATTACCCCGACTTCATTCAGGTCCGACAACGTCGGAAAGCTCATCCTTTACCTCGTCTATGATATCGTAGATCCACATCACATCTTCGATACTCAGCCGTCCGGCCTTGGAAGGGGCACGGTCCGTGCCGTCTTTTTTCTTTAACACCCTGGGACCGACCTGAAGCTTTGGCTCGCCATCGGCATACTGGTGTATGGATAGAATCAATCCGGTCTCTTCACACTTCCACTCTTTTAACTTCTTGTCCTTTTCAGGATCATAACCTGCCATGATACCTCCTTACCCTGTCTGTTGAACCGGGTTTATATTTGTGAAAAATCTGCTATATTTCTGAACAGCGCCGCCACCGACGACAGCAGGGCCATGCGGTTGATGCGAAGGGCAACATCGTCCGCCATGACCATCACATCCTCAAACAGCTGATCCACATGGGGACGAAGGGTTGAAATCTCCTTCAACGCCGCACCATAGTCGCCCGCCTGGATGCAGGCGTCAACCTGGTCGGTCACCTGGCCGCAGGCCTGGTAAAGGGCCTTTTCCGCATCACTGTTGAAAAGATTGACATTTACCATTGTTTTTTCATCCCCGTCCGCCTTTTTAAGGATGTTGACCACCCGCTTGAACGCCGTTGAAAGGGGCTCAAAATCAGGGGCCTGCCTGAGGGCGTCAAGGGCCTTGATCCTGAGAAAGGCGTCGGGCACATTGTAGAACGATACGGCCAGGGCCGCATTGACAGCCTCCCTTGAGAATCCCTGGTCCACGAGCATATTGGTCATCCGGCTCTTGAGGAACGCCAGAATCTGGGTTGAAATTTTGTTCTTCCGGTCTGGATCGGTCTGGTACTGCCCAACCCCTTTTCGAACAAGGGTACGAAGGGAAAAATCAAAACCGGCTTCAAGCATGATCTGGAGGATACCAATGGACTGACGTCTCAGGGCATAGGGATCAGAAGCACCCGTTGGGATCAGATTGGCTGAGAAACAGCCGCACAGGGTATCGATTTTATCGGCAATGGCAAGCAGCTTTCCCGTATCGGTCCGGGGAAGTTCACCGCCGGAATAAACCGGCCGGTAGTGCTCTTCAATGGCCGTGGCCACATCTGGGTCTTCACCGCCCTTGAGGGCATACACCCGGCCAATGATCCCCTGGAGCTTGGTAAATTCAATGACCATCTGGCTCACCAGATCGGCCTTGGACAGCCTTGCGGCACGCATCACTTTTTCCTGAAGCCCCGGGCCGGCATTGACCAGCCCGGTCAGGTACTCGACCAGCACCACCAGCCGCTCGGTCTTTTCATACATGGTGCCAAGACTTGCCTGGAAGGTGACGGCCTTGAGTTTCTCCACAAAGTCGTCCAGGGTCGACTCCAGGTCTACATGGTAAAAAAACTGTGCATCGGCAAGCCGTGCCCGGATCACCCGGCCATGGCCCCTGGCCACAACCGCCATGTCCCGGGCCCGGGTATTGTTGACGGCAATGAAACAAGGCATGAGCTTGCCTGTGGTATCGGCAAGGGCAAAATATTTCTGGTGCTCCCTCATGGCCGTGATCAGCACCTCGTCCGGAAGCTCCAGAAAAATCTCGTCAAAACGACCGACCACGGGATAGGGATATTCCACAAGGTTGGTCACAATATCCACAAGTTCCTCGTCCGGGATGATGGTGGCGCAGGCCTTGTCGGCGGCTGCCTGGATACTCTTCTCCAGGAGGGTCCGCCGCTCGGCGATGTCTGCAACCACACCGGCCTTTCGCAGGGTATCAAGGTAGGCGTCGGCGGACGGCAGTTGAAATCGTTCAGGCGCCATGAACGAATGGCCGAACACAAACGATGCCGAAGCAATGTCACCGACCGTAAAGTTGAGCACCGTCTCTCCCAGGAGGGCGGTCAGGGAAACAATGGGCCGGGCAAAGGTGACGTCAAGATCGCCCCAGTGCATGCTCTTGGGAAAGGGAATGGCCAGTATCAGTTCGGGCAGGATCCCTTCAAGAATGACCTCAGCCGGCAGACAGCTTTCCTCGACCACTGCCGAAAGATAGGGCCCCTTGCCGTTGTCCACAATAACGATCTCTTCAGGAGGGATCCCGGCTTTTTCGGCAAACTTGACCCCTGCAAGTGTGGGCTTTCCCCCGTCGTCAAAACCGATGCGCTGGGGTGGCCCCATGAGGGTAGTCTGCTGGGGGGCCTGACGGGCCTCGACACCCTCAACCATCAGACTCAGGCGACGGGGCGTGCCAAAAACGGCTGTCCTGCCATGGTCGATCCTTGCCCCGGCAAGGGCTGCCGTCACCCGGTCGCAAAAAGCGGTCAGGGCCGGGAGGATATATCCTGCTGGAATCTCTTCCGCACCGATTTCAATCAGTAAATTATTCATTTTGACACCTTTCTTTCCTGTTTAACGGACCGGTTTAAAAGGGGGTGGCCCATCTGTTCACGCTGGGCCACATAGGCATTTGAGCAGGCCCTTGCGATCTTTCTGATTCTTCCGATATACCCTGTCCGTTCAGTCACGCTGATGGCGCCCCTGGCATCAAGCAGGTTGAAGGTGTGGGAACACTTCAAGCCGAACTCATAGGCCGGCAGGACCAGACCTTTTTCAATGATGCGAAGGGCTTCGGACTCATACCGGTTAAAAAAATCAAACAGCATGTCCGTGTCCGCCACCTCAAAGTTATAGGTGGACTGCTCGACCTCCTGCTGGTGGTAGACATCCCCGTAGGTAACCGTGTCGTTCCACTTGAGGTCATACACTGAATCAACGCCCTGGAGATACATGCACAGCCGTTCAAGGCCGTAGGTGATCTCAACCGAAACCGGTTTGAGTTCAATGCTGCCGGCCATCTGGAAATAGGTGAACTGGGTCACCTCCATGCCGTCCAGCCAGACCTCCCAGCCAAGGCCCGAGGCCCCAAGGGTCGGCGACTCCCAGTCATCCTCCACAAAACGGATGTCGTGGGCCAGGGGGTCAATGCCAAGCTTCTCAAGGCTCTCGATGTAAAGGGCCTGAATGTTCGACGGAGACGGCTTGATGATCACCTGGTACTGGTAGTAGTGCTGAAGCCGGTTGGGGTTCTCACCATAGCGGCCGTCCGTGGGCCGACGTGACGGCTGGACATAGGCGACTTTCCAGGGCTCCGGCCCCAGGGCCTTTAACAGGGTGGTGGGGTGAAAGGTTCCGGCACCCACCTCCGTGTCATAGGACTGGATGAGAACACACCCCTTTTCGGCCCAGAAGTTGTTCAAAGTCAAAATAACGTCTTGAAAATTCATGGTTCATCTCTCACTTTTAGCTGATTATAATTCCAATGGGATCAATCTTTGTCTTTAACAGACCGGCCTCGGGTTCGTGCGCCAGGATTGAGCGCCAGTCAGCCTTCAGGTTTGCCAGGTGATCTTTGGTACCAAGAGCCCAGATACACCCGCCGCCGCCGGCACCGGTGAACCTTGCGCCGCATCCGCTGGCTTCGGCCCGTTCAAACAGCCGCATGCCGGTGGGATCAAGCACCTCCGGTGTCATCTCAAGCCTCAGGCGGGTCTCCTGGTTCATCAACCGGCCGGCCTGGTCGTAGTCTTCTGCCATGAGGGCTGCGGCAAACGCTTCGGTCAGCCGGGCAACCTCCTGCCAGACCCTTCGGTGGCGACCGGCAAGGAAACTGTCCACCCATCGGCGGTTGATATCCTTAGACGCATGGGGATTGCCGCAATAGGCCACCAGCAGGTGGGCGTCAAGCGCCCCTGTCCCGGTGGCAGTGGGAACAAGGGCTTTTTTCACAAAACCCGGCCCGGCCTGGGCAAGGTGCCAGTACCACTGATTCACCCCGCCAAAGGCTGCAGCCAGCTGGTCCTGGGACCCGCAGGGAACACCGGCCACGCTCGATTCAAGGCAGTGGGCTGCCATGGCAATGGCTCCCGGGTCAATGGATCGCCCAAGGACCGTGTGAAAGGCGGCAATAATGGCAACGGCCGCTGCGGATGATCCGCCAAGGGCGCTTCTTGGGGGCGAGGCTGAGTGGATCTGGATGTGAACCCCCTGGGCATCAAAAAAAGCGGCACAGGCAAACATCAGCCCCATGGGGTGATTGAACGGGGCCTGGTCTGCATCAAACTCGGCACTGTCAAACCCCCTGGACGAGATCCGGATACGTCCCTGGCGCCAGGGGGAAAGGGTGACCGACGTTCTGAGATCCATGGCCAGATTCACCGTGGACGGGTTTACCCGGTTGAGGGGCAGATAAAAAGTGGCAAGATCAAGGGTGCCGCCAAAATCGATCCTGCAGGGAACGCTTGCCCTGATCTCCCGTTGTTCCAGTTGCTGCTGATAGTTCATCCAACCTCCCTGATTCTGCGTAGAAACACAAGACTGTTGACCTCACGACCCAGGTGGCAGGGGATGAACGACTCGAGAAGGCGTTCGCCTTCCCGGACGGCGCAGGGAGAAAACCGGATCCGGTCGGCCCGGCACAGGTCTGTGTTGTTGATCCAGGCCAGCTGTTTCAAGGTCCCCTTGGAGACAATGATCCCATGGCGGACCGCCCCCTTTGCACAGGCATCGCAGACCAGGCTTCCCTGGATAAAATCAAAGGTGATGCGGTGCTGTGCAATCCCGTCCAGGGGGGTTGAACAGACCCCGCACGAGGTAAGATCCGGTGAAAGGCCCGACAGGTTCATGAAGCGGATCTGGAACAGGAGACTTAAAATCGCCTTGTCCATGGTGCCGGCGTCCAGGGCCTGGAGTACAAAAAACAGCAGATCGTAGAGTTCCGCCTGCTGTTTGCCCTCCTCGATCGACGAGTTGATCAGTTCAAGCCAGTAACAGGCATACCCGGTATTAACGGTATGGGTCCGGATCCTTGCAAAGGGATGGCTCAGATCGACCGTATTGAGCAGAGGCAGGGCGTTCTTCCGCCGGGGCAGGGTGCACTCCAGGTTCATGACGGAAAAGGGTTCCAGGGCACCGGCAAACCGTTTAACACTTTTTCTGGCATTCTTGGCAATCACGGAAATCCGGCCCATGGCCGTTGTAAAAAAGGTCACGATCAGGTCGTTATCCCCGTACTCAATCCGTTTGAGCACAATACCGTCTGTGGAGAAACCGGACATGGATTACTAAATCCCGAGCAAGGTGGTTGCAATTATAAAGTAGCAGTACACACTGACGATATCCACGGAAGTGGTGACAAAGGGCCCGGTTGCAACGGCCGGGTCAATGTTTGCCTTTTCAAACAGCATGGGGACCAGCGACCCCACCAGGGCCGCAACCGTCATGGATGCGAGTACGGCAAGTCCCACGGTAAAGGCTAGTTCCATGGAAAGGAGTTCGGTGTGAAATCTGACCTGGGCAACAATACCGATGAACACCCCGTAAACCATTCCAAGTATCAGCCCGATGGTCAGCTCCTTTGACACAACCGCCCACAAATCCCGGGTGTTGATTTTGCCCGTTGCAAGCCCCCGAACCACGATGGTCGATGACTGGGTGCCGATATTGCCGCCCATGCCCATGATCACCGGGATAAAGGCGGCAAGATAGGTGAATTTGGCAAGGCTCTCCTGGAATCCGCCAATGATGAAAAAGGCACCGACTCCTCCCAGAAAACTGGTAAAAAGCCAGGGAAGACGGATCCTTGTTCCCCTGAGGACCGTCTGGGTCTCAATGTAATCCTCACCCACACCGGCCATCTTGAGGATGTCACCAGTGGCCTCTTCACTGATGATGTCAATGACATCATCCACGGTGACAATCCCCACGAGCCGGTTATCGTTGTCAACAACGGGAATGGCAAGATAATCGTACCTTGCCACAAGCTTTGCAACATCCTCACTGTCCGTGTAGGTTTTGACCGACACAATGTCCTTGGCCATGAACTCCTTCAAGGGCCGGTCCGGCTGAACCACCACAAGCTGCCGTAGGGAGCTGACCCCCACCAGTCTGCCATACTCGTCGATGACATAGACATAAAAGGGCATCTCGACATCAAGGAATTCGTTCTGGAGAGCGGCGATCACATCCTTTGCGCAGGTATCCTCCTTGAGGGCGATAAAGTCCGGCATCATGATGCTGCCGGCCGTATCCTCCCCATAACTCATGAGGTGTTCGACCTCCAGGGAGTCCTCTTTTTTCATCTTTTTGAGGATTTCGTCGGCCATGTCCTCATCAAGCCGGCCGAGAAGTTCGGCTGCATCATCGGCCGGCATCTGCTCAAACACCTTGACCAGGTCATCCAGGGCAATCACCTTTACAAAATCCAGAAAGGTGGCCTCTTCAAGCTCAGACAGGAGAACGACCTTTTTATCACTGTCCTTGATCAGGTTAAAAAGGGCGAGCATGCTGGGCGGTGACAACTCCCTGAAAACAATGGAAAGATCTGCTGCATGGGTCTTTCGGACAATATTTTGCAGGGACTTTGTAGCGCCCCGCCTCAAGAGCCGTTTGATGCTCTCCAACAGTATTTCAGTACGATCCCTGGTCATCTTCTTCCCCCCTTGCCAACGTGAACATCAGAGCATTGTTTTAATGAGGGATTTTTCCCTCAGGGATTCAAGCCATGAGTTGAACTTTTCCTCGACGATCCGGTCGTAGAGTGTTTTCTGGATCTCGGCCTTTACCTCATCAAGACTGCTGCCCTTGGATTCAACAATCCCGTCAAGGAAGAAAATCTGAAAGCCCTGGTCCGTGGGAATCACGTCTGTGTATTGCCCCTGGGCAAGTTTTCCGATGGCATTTTTCAACTGATCCGAAAGGGTATCCAGGGCAAAACTGCCAAGGGCACCACCCTCTGGGGCATTGGGAGCCTTGGACATTTCCCTTGCAAGGGTCTTGAAATCTTCGCCCTTTTCAAGTCGGTCCCAGACAGCCGTGGCCCTAGCCCTGTCAGTCACAAGAATATTTGAAAGGCGGAACTTTCTGACCCCGGCATACTCTGCCCGATGTTCAGCATAATACTCGGCAACCTCCTTGTCCGTCACGATCACCTTGGACTTGACGCTGTAGTTGATCAGTTTGGGCCGCATAATCTCCTGGCGCATCTTTTCCCGGTAATCGGCAAAGGTCATGCCATCCTTTTCAAGGGCCGCTTCCAGATCCTCCTGGGTCATCAGCTGGGCCTGTTTCAGCCGTTCAATGGCAGCGTCAATCTCCTTGTCCGACACCGTGATATTATATTTCTTGACCTCCTGGTCCGTCAGCTTTCTGTCGATCATGCGGCTGAGCATGTCCGTCCGGAGTTTGAACAGAATCTTCTCCTTCTGATCCCCGCTATAACCGGCTGAATCGATTTTATCGATATAGGGTCGAAGGGCCGTGTTCAGCTCGGTAAGGGTGATGATATCCTCGTTGACAATGGCAACAATTCTGTCGACAATTTCTGCAGATGCATTTCCAAACAGGATAAAAAGGGCAACGGCAATAATTGCCACGCCCAGATTGATTCGTCTCTTTACCAAAGGTTAATCCCCTTTATCAGCTTTCATGGTTTTTAAATAACGCACAATTTTCACCCGGTTGATGGACACCGGGTACATCTTTTCCAGGTTTTCGATCCAGCCGGGATATGCGGCTTGAGCCTTTTCCATGCGGATTTTCCTGACCAGCTCAGCCTCATCCGGCAGCCCTTCAGGGCTGTTTTTCAATTCATTATACCAGGCAATCATCTCCTGGGCCGTTATCTCTATTTTCTGTCTTAAATCCTTGTTCAACAGGCGGTCAAACAGCAGGTTGAGTTTCAGCCTGCGGCGCCAGAACCCATGGGAAATGGCATTTTCAACGAGCATCCTTTCAAATGAGTCCTCCGGATAATCCTGTCTGAACCTAGCCTCCGCTGCCTGCAACTGCTGATCGGTCACATAAATGCCCCTGTCCCGGGCCGCACGTCTGAGCACCAGCTCCTCTGACAGCTGATCCACAAGCGCAACCACCAGGGTGTTATACTCTTCCGGATCCTTCTGGATGCCGAAGGGATAGGCAGCCCGTTTGAGCTCCAGCTCCTCGCTGAACTCCCTGTCAGTGATGACAAGATCCCCGGATTTCAGAAGATAGCCCCCGGGGTTGTCCGCGACCTCCCCGCCCTGCTGGCACCAGGGTATCAAGCAGGACAAAACAACCATCAGGAAAAAAGCAACTCTCATCAACTGACCAAGGGTTCCCCCCTCCTTGCCACCGCCCCAGGACGCTTGGATTGCATAAATCATGAATTGTTACCACGCAATGGGCCGGTTTTCAAGAAGATTCTGGAACACGGCAAAGCCTGTCAAGGTAAAACGCAAAGGCTGGGGATGACCATCAATGTCCCCGGGGGCCTGAACCCCGGGCCGGCAACCAGAGGATCATGGATTCACAAGGGGCGCAATGACCTGAAGGATTTTTTTGGCCTCTCCAAGGGCCCGGGTCACGGGCTTGAACTTGCCGCCGATGGAAAACCGGAGGGTATTTTCGGCTGTAAACTCATGGGGAGCGTTGATCATTGAAACACCCCCGGCAAGGGCCTGGGGCCGTCGCTGGTGAACGGCTGAAAACACAAGGGTCAACGATGTGTTGGTCAGGTCGAGTTTTTTGACCCCCGCCTTTACGCACAGCACCCGGAGCATGATCTTTAACAGCATGTTGCCCGCCTCCTCTGGAAGCTTGCCAAACCGGTCCACAAGCTCCTGCTGCATGGCGGCAACCGCCTTGACCGTGGTCATCTGGGAGAGTCGTCGGTAGATGGTCAGGCGCTGCTCAATGGACTGGATATACTCGTCTGAAATAAAGGTGGACAGGGTCACGTTGATCTCAGGCTCCAGGGGATCGGTCAACGGCTGGCCCTTGAGGTCGGCCACAGCCTCGTCCAGAAGCTTTAAAAACATGTCATACCCCACGGCTGCCACATGGCCGGACTGGGACCCGCCAAGGGCGGAACCAGCCCCCCGGATCTGGAGGTCCTTCATGGCGATCTGGAAGCCCGACCCAAGGTCCCGGTGCTCCATGAGGGCCGCAAGCCGTTTCTGGGCGTCCCGTGTCAGGCGGTGTTCTTCGGGGACAAACAGGTAGGCATAGGCCTGTTCCTCACCCCGGCCGATCCTGCCCCTGAGCTGGTAAATCTGGGCGAGGCCAAACATGTCAGCCCGGTTGATGATCATGGTGTTGGCCGAAGGAATATCAAGCCCGGATTCCACAATGGTGGTGCAGACCAGCATATCGATTTCACGGTTGATAAACTGGAGCATGGCCTTTTCAAGACTTGCCTCGTTCAACCGCCCGTGGGCCACACCGATCCTCACCTCAGGCACCAGCTTCTTGAGGTTTTCCGCTGTTTTAAAAATGGTCTTGATGTTGTTGTGGATAAAAAAGATCTGCCCGCCGCGTTCAAGCTCCTTCTGGATGGCACCTGCGGCAATGGCGTCATCGTATTCAGAGATGTACGAGACAATAGGCTGCCGGTCCACAGGCGGGGTGGAGATAATGCTGATGTCCCGCATGCCCGTCAGGGACATGTGGAGGGTCCTGGGAATGGGGGTTGCCGTCAGGGCAAGCACATCCACCGAACTGCGCCGCTTCTTAAGGGCCTCCTTGTGCTTGACCCCGAACCGCTGCTCCTCATCGATCACCAGCAGACCAAGGGATTTAAAGGCAATATCTTTCTGCAGCAGTCGATGGGTTCCAATCACCACATCAAGCTTTCCCTCTTCAAGCTCGTTGACAATTCGGGTCTGCTCGCCCTTGGTCCTGAACCTTGAAAGGCTCTCAACGGAAATGGGGTAGCTGCCAAACCGTTCCCGGAACGTATGAACGTGCTGCTCGGCCAGAATGGTTGTGGGAACGACAATGGCCACCTGCTTTCCATCGGTCACCGCCTTGAAGGTGGCCCGGATGGCCACCTCGGTCTTTCCATACCCCACATCCCCGCACACCAGGCGGTCCATGGGTCGCTCCGATGCCATGTCCGCCAGGACATCATCAATGGCCTTGAGCTGGTCCGGGGTCTCTTCAAAGGGAAAACTGGCCTCGAAATCGTTGAAAAAATGGTCCGGCCGGCTGAAGGCAAACCCCTTGGCCACCCGTCGCTCGGCATAGAGCTTCAACAGCTCACCCGCCATCTTTTCCACCTCTTTTTTGGCCTTGGCCCTGGATTTCTGCCAGGTCTTGCCGCCGATCTTGTCAAGGATCGGGACGTAACCATCCACACCGATGTACTTCTCAACCATCTCCATGCGGTCCACGGGCAGGTAGAGGCGGTCGTCGTCCCGGAACGAAATGAGTATGAAATCGCCGGAGATCCCCTCGAGCTTCAGGGTCACAAGGCCCTCATACCTGCCCAGGCCATGCTCAAGGTGGACCACGATATCCCCCTCCTTGAGCTCCTCAGGTGTGATAAACTGGGACTTGGCCCGTTTGGTTCCGCCGGCGCTTCTGCGTCTCTTTGCCCCGAATATCTCCTGGTTTGTGACCAGGGCAACCCCCTGGTCCGGGGAAACAAATCCCCGAGTCAGGTTCCCGGCAGTGTACCCCGGGATGCAGTACACCCCCGGCCTCTGGATTTCCACCTCTTCAAACCCCTTTAAAAAAATGGGCTCCACCCCATAGGGTCTTAAAATGGCAACCAGCCGCTGGAACTGGGTCGTGCTCGAACATACGGCAACGGCCCTGAAACCGTCATTTTTCCGGTCAATGAACCAGTCTGCCAGGGGCTGGAACAGGTTCTCGGTTTTCCCCTCGCCCTTGAGGGTGGCGGACAGGAGGGTGTTGTCGGATATGTCAAACGAAAATACCGCATTTTCAACCTTCCGCCGGTCCAAGGTCAAACGCTTAAAGCAGAGGGGGTTTTGTTCAAACAGCCTTGACTTGACCTGGGACCAGTCCATGTACAGGGATTCGGGGGCAACCGACAACCGTTTCTCAGCAAGGGCGCTTGTATAATTCTGTCTGGCCTTTTGTTCAAACGCCGTTGCACTGTCCTCGATTTCCAGGGGGTTTTCAAGCAGAAAAAGGGTGTGATCCGGCACATAGTCCATAAAGCTGTCAAGCTCGGGATAAACGATGGAGAGCATGCCCTCCATACCGGGGAACCGCCCCTCTTCCCGGATTTTGTCCACGTGGCCTCGAATCACGGCAGGATCTACCCCGGCGTCGGCCCCGGCCTTTCTCAGGCGCCCCAGGATTTCTGCAAGGTCAGCTGGGTCAATCACCGCCTCGTTGGCAGGAACGATCTCGATCTCCTGGATGTCTTTTATGCCCCGCTGGGTGATGGGAGAAAAGAACCGCAGGGATTCCACATAATCGCCAAACAATTCTATCCGCACAGGAAAAGCGGCAGAGGGAGAAAAGACATCCAGAATTCCGCCCCGGACCGAGTAATCACCCGGTTCCTCCACAAGGGAGGTCCGGATGTACCCTGCGGCATTGAGCCTCGCCACCAGCAGATCCCGGTCGATCTCTTCATTGTTGATCACGATGTCCGCTGCATTGGCCAGCCGCTTTCGGGGGATCATCTTCAGGAGCAGGGTGTCCACGTGGGTCACAATGAGGTAGTGCTCCCGCCTTGAAAGCAGCCGGTACAATGCTGCAATTCGTTTTGCTGCGGTTTCACTGTGGAACGAGAGGGCCTTGAACGGCAGAATATTGTAGCCGGGAAAATAGATCACATGCCGCTTGCCCCCGGGCAGATAAAATTCAAGTTCATCCATGAACACCATGGCTCTTTTTCTATCCGGAAGTACAACGACCAGGGAGCAATCGCTGCTTGCAAACAGTTTTGCTGTGATATAAGCTGACCCTGAGCCGTGGACCCCGGTCAGGTCGATGCTTGTATCTCGTTTGGCAATAGTATCAAGTAGTTGTTTTATCATTGGCAGGCAAGTCACTCTTATTCAACAAATTCAAACATTTTTATATGCAGACCCAACAGGTGTCAAGGAGAAAAAGACATGGATAGAGTAAAGAAGGTGGCGCTGGTGCTTGGCAGCGGCTCTTCCAGGGGATGGGCCCATATCGGAGCCATTGAGGCCCTTCTGGAAGAAAAAATCCCCATTGATTTCATTGTCGGATGCAGCGTGGGCTCCTATGTGGCAGCCATTTATGCCGGCAACGGCCTTTCAAACCTCAAAGAATTTGTCCTGAGCATGGACGGCAAGAAGATGTTCTCGTACTTTGACATTGTGGTACCCCATTCCGGCCTTTTGAACGGCACCAAAAAGCTCAAGGAACTCTTTTCCATGCACACCAGCGCCACACTTTTCTCAGACCTTTCCATTCCCGTGATGATGGTGGCAACCGATATTGACACCGGAGACAAGGTGGTATTGAAGTCCGGTGAATTAATGCAGGCCCTGCGGGCCACCATGTCCTATCCCGGCCTGTTCGCTCCGGTAAAGATCAAGGACCGCTGGCTTGTGGACGGCGGACTTGTGGACCCCATCCCCGTTGGCATCGCAAGGGCCACTGAAGCCGACATCGTTATTGCCGTCGATCTGAACAGCGGTATTGTTTCCCGAAACAAAAGCCACTGCCCGGCCCAACCCGTTGAAAATAAGCCCGTGGACCACAAGGAAGCGCCTTTACAGGCTCCCAGGGGAGAGCTGGCCAGAAAACTCTCGGAGTTCTACACAAACGCAGGCACAAGCCTTAAAAAAAGAATGTCCGATTTCCTTGGCACGGATCCCACCATGCCCGATATCATGGAGACCCTGACAAGCTCCATTGGCATCATGCAGGACAGGATCACCCGGATCAACATTGCCGTGGACCCGCCGGACATCCTGGTCCAGCCCCGCCTGGGGGCAACCAAGATGATGGATTTTGACCATGTGGCCCACGTCATTGAAGAAGGCTACATCAGCGTCAAGGAAAAAATCGAAGATATCAGGGCTCTGCTGTAGGTTTTACTTGATACCGGGAAAAAACCCTGATATATAGTACAGGTTTTTTTGAGAGCCGATGTAACTCAGTTGGTAGAGTAGCTGATTCGTAATCAGCAAGTCAGCAGTTCGACTCTGCTCATCGGCTCCATTAAACACAAGGCTTTCAGCGATTTTCGTTGAAAGTCTTTTTTGTTGAAATCTTCGATTTTGCCAATTTTTTGCCAACTTTTTATTTTTTAATGATCCTGGAAACTCGTATCAGCCATCATAAAAAAAGATCCACTTTCCCAAGATCACACCCACATACTCGTTGTGATCTGCACACTATATTTTTGTGAACGGGTAAAAAATAAATACTGAAACCCTATCCGCAATATCCGCAAAAGTAGCAAAAGGGGTCTGTTCAGATTTGAGCAGACATAAAAAAGGCCACATCCCCGGCAAAGGGAAAGTGACATTGGTTGTTCCCCAGGGCAAAGGAGTCGGTAAAATAGAGGGCCCCTGAAAAGCCTTATATCCATGCTTGCGTGGGAATAGGCGCCTGATCATCAAGGGGTGTCCAGTTTTATCGGACCCCTTACATTGCTTTCTGCATGAACTATTTTTTCGATTCGATAGAATGGAATAATTATTCCAAAAAAAGGACCATAATATATAAACCGATAATTCGAAGAAGGTCAAATTCAGAACGACCATTACAAAAAACTGAAAATTAACAATATACTGAACAAAAATTCGCCGTAATTTCAAATCTGTGAAAAAGGTTAGCGATAAATGTTCATGTAGGTACATATTAATGAATGTTTATTTCAAACAACCATAATAGAAGCATAATTCTAAATTCTGATTAATAAAAATAAAATGAATTGAAAAGATTGCTGACAGACCGAACGGTCAAGATGGATAGATTTGAGGTTTAACCGGGTTTTGGGTCTCTCGGGTCCGGGCCTTCCCTTTTCCGAGTCACCAGTAACGGCTGCCACAGGGTCAGGGCAGTGTCCTGTGTGCACTTTTATTGATCAAAATTTGATTCCTCCCGACGGCAGGATGTTGCAGGTTTCTGTTTTCTTGTCAAAGGTAATAACCACTTTCCCGGCATGCAGCTGATTCAAAACTTGCCGGACCTTTGTCTCCAATGGAATCTCTGATTCACCATAGTCAGTCCCATCCCGGGTCACAAATTCCTCTATCACACCTCTCAAGGATTCTGGGCTCAATTCTTTGAATGGGATAATCAGGCCACTTGACAGGCTGTTATTATTCAAGGATTTTTCCATTAATTTGGTCTCTGAGCTTGTCAGAGCATTGTTTATCCCAACACGTTATCCGGGAGGCCCACCAGGTGCTTCCGCATGGTGTGGGGGCAAGGCAAGGCCCTGGGAGAGTACCGGAGGATTCCCAACTGGATCAGTCCTGCAGGCTGCACCATGGAACAGGCCCGTTTTGTTTCCATAGCAGCAGACAAACGACCAGTAGCCATTGCCATCCTGACGCTGTATGAACGCATGAAAAAAGAGATGGTGGATCTCATTCGTTCCCAGTATGCCATTCATTGCCTGGACTGGATCCTTTTTAAAACCGCCATGGGCGGCGCATGGGGTTTGACCATGGCCTGCCCACAGCAGAGGCAAACACTTGGGCCAGGATGTTACCGTTTTCTGCTGAAACCTGCCGCCATTCCCGTGGTGAAAACCGCCAGCAGTAACGCGGCAGACGTGTGCAGTGGATTTTTTGCCTGTCCACGAACAACGGAACTGATAAAACACAAAGAATTTGAACTGCTGTCCGTATCCTTAAACGGAGGCGTATCCTCGACCCTGTCGGCAACCATGGAATGGGCACCGGTCATGGGATGGATGTTATCCCAGAAAAGGTAGTCGTCGGCATTCCCGTTTACCCCACCGGTTTTATTTCCCTGGGCATCCAGGGTCATATAGGTATCGGTTACATTAACAAAAATGCCGCTGTTGATCATCTCATCAAGATAGGCGAACATATCAACCGAATAGACGGCGATGCCCGAAAAATTGAGTTCAAGACTTTCAATGGTCGCTGCCAAGGCGCTGTTATAGGACTGGACAAGGGCTGTCACTGCGTTGACCTCGTCAGGGGGACTGGTCCGGTAGCCCGGCGATTTCCCAATATCGGGAACATTCAGGAAAAGAAAATATCTGGCGCCATGGTCATAGAGGGACTCCACGGAATTTGCAATGTTGTTCATGGCGTCGGTTATCATGACATTGGGATCGGCGGTATGGGATTCTCCCCGTCCGAATTCCATGAGGTCATTGGCGCCAATCCATATGGTAAAAAGGGTGTTATCCGAATCAATGACCGGTCCGGATGCGGTATACAGATCAACCTGCCCCACAAGTCCCAGGGGGGGCAGGGCACCGGCATCAACCTGGGCCTGCAGGGCTTCATTTTCATGCCCCAGGGTCATGGCTCCGGCAATGGCATTGTTGTCCAGGGTCGCACCCCAGTTGTTGGCAAGATACTCGACCCAGACATCCCCATTTGACCATACTTCCAGTGCACCATTGGGATTGGTCACAGGATCATAGGGGCCCAGGTAGGACTGCAGACCGTAGTGGTCTGAAAGACTGTCGCCAAAAGCAACGATATGCTGAAAAATCCGTGCATGGGCAGCCGAGGCAATCAGCAGCATAAGGCCAAACGACAAGCAGAAAGCAGCAACATTTTTATTCAATGTCCTTTTTACCATCAAGATCCTCCTTTTACCTAACGATTAATATTGGTTATGATCTGTCTTCAAGCAACATCAATGCCTGCAAAAACCGTCATTTTTCACAGTTTCTGACAGTTTCTTGTTCACCTACCATCTTTTAATCAGGCTGTTGCCGGGATATTGGCAACCACAGGGCAAATGACATCCCTGCACGGCACCCTTGCCCATGGCGCTCATGAACTGTCATACCGTGCTTTTTTCCAAACATCAACAGTTCTTCTTCGATTTTGCCGCAAACCCGTATGCTCCGCTACTGTGGCCATCACGGCAGGCGAATACCTGCCTTGAAGATTCTTTCCTTGTTGATCCGGACCCGTCCTGGCAACGGGGAGAAAGATATCTCTGTCATCTCTCCGGGGGTATTTTCTCCTTCCGCAGCGCAGACACGACCACAGAACGAAAGCCTTGAACCGGAATAAGCCGTGATCAGTGCACCCCCTCTGCAAACCAATCTCTTTCGCGGGTTTGCAATAGAAGGGTTCTGACCTTTTTCGGATAGGGTCCCGGAAGTTCTGAAACCCAGCGTTGATTGACCATGAACGTACCCATGGGCGGGAAGTTGTTCTTGTAAAATGCAGACGGTCTCTTTTTTTTGCTTGACGAATAGGCTCATTAGACGTCCTTATGATCAAAAAGGACCTGAAAATAAGGAGAACGGATATGAATACGGCCTGCCCTCCAGGACATGCCCGGGAATAAAAATTTAAACGAAGGACACCGGTTTGAAATATTTTGGATCCGCCCCGGCAGTACCCGCATTGATGGTGATCTGCATCTGGGGCATCAATGTGTGTATAATTAAAGTTGCGGTTCAGGATATGACCCCTGCCCTGTTTACGGGCATGCGCTTTCTGCTGCTGACCCTGTTTTTGTTTCCCTTCAGGAAAATCCCCAGGGAAAGCCGGAATGATGTACTCAGGCTGTCATTGACCATGGGGATCGGCCACTTCCTGATTCTGAGCATTGCCTTGAGTTATGTGGACAGTGCCACGGCAGCCATGATCATCATTCTGGGAGCCCCGATTTCATCCCTGGTCGCATTTTTATTTCTCAACGAACGGCTGACCCGTCTTCAGCTGGCGGCCCTGTTTGTTGCGGCTGCCGGGGCGATTTCACCGATTCTGATCCAGCAGGTCCCCGAAATTCGACTCGGAGCCCTGTTCATGCTCTTGAGCATGACCATCTGGGCCTTTGGAAACCTCCAGGTGAGGAAAATAAACAATATCAAACCCCTTACGATCAATTTCTGGATCGGTGCGGTCACGGCTCCGTTCTGTTTCTGGTCTATTTTGCGGTGGAGACTTGAGGCCGATGCACGAGGTGTTCACCTTGAAAAGTACACTGGCCACCCTGTATGTGGTTCTGTTTTCGTCGGTGCTGGCCTATTATCTGTGGTACCGGCTCATCAACACCCACGGGGTCAGCAAGATCACGATTTATACCCTGCTTCAGCCCTTTGTCACCACACTTGCCGGGTATGTCATCCTGAATGAAACCTTCAGCCGGGCGCAGATGATCGGGGCGTTTGTGACCATCATGGCGGTCTATGTATTTTTCAATGCAGAGGCCATTTGTAAAAAAGCGAGGCCAGCCGATTAATATCCAGAACCC
>CAXXTD010000001.1:2572500-3763535 GCA_963675615.2 uncultured Desulfobacterium sp. | reverse complement strand
CGCCGTTTCTCTGCGACCCCCGATGGCTTTGAAAAGCAAGTCTTCTAACCAATGGGGGCATACCTTATCCCGAAGTTACGGTATCATTTTGCCGAGTTCCTTAACCAGGGTTCTCTCAAGCGCCTCGGGATACTCTCCCTGCCTACCTGTGTCGGTTTTGGTACGATCACCTGTTATCTCGATAGAGGCTTTTCTTGGCAGCATGGGTGCAGTCAGTTTATGGGACCAGGTCCCTCCTCATCGCTTCTCGGCCTTAAGATCGAACGGATTTACCTGCTCGATCAGCCTACCAGCTTGAACCGCCTATTCCAGCAGACGGATGACCTGCCCTCCTGCGTCCCCCCTTCTCTCAAACGATAACTCGGTGGTACAGGAATATTAACCTGTTTTCCATCGCCTACGCCTTTCGGCCTCGGCTTAGGGATCGACTAACCCTGAGAAGATTAGCTTTACTCAGGAATCCTTAGGCTATCGGCGAGGGGGTTTCTCACCCCCTTTATCGCTACTCATGTCAGCATGGTCTCTTGTGTAAACTCCACACCACCTTACAGTGGCGCTTCTATACTTACACAACGCTCTCCTACCATAAGAATAAATTCTTATCCGCAGCTTCGGTGCTATGTTTGAGCCCCGTTACATTTTCGGCGCAGAACCACTCGATCAGTGAGCTATTACGCTTTCTTTAAAGGATGGCTGCTTCTAAGCCAACCTCCTGATTGTCTGGGCATTTCCACATCCTTCCCCACTTAACATAAACTTAGGGACCTTAGCTGGCGGTCTGGGTTGTTTCCCTCTCGTCCGCGGAACTTAGCTCCCGCGGGCTGACTCCCACACTCTACTTCATCGGTATTCGGAGTTTGGTTAGGTTTGGTAATCTGGTGAGACCCCTAGCCCATCCAGTGCTCTACCCCCGATGAGAAACATGTGAGGCTATACCTAAATATATTTCGGAGAGAACCAGCTATTTCCAGGTTTGTTTGGCCTTTCACCCCTAACCACAGCTCATCCCAATAGTTTTTAACCTATATGGGTTCGGTCCTCCACGCGATTTTACTCGCGCTTCAACCTGGCCATGGCTAGATCACCTGGTTTCGGGTCTACTCAACGCAACTTGACGCCCTGTTAAGACTCGGTTTCCCTGCGGCTACACCTCACGGCTTAACCTTGCTGCGTTAAATAACTCGCTGACTCATTATGCAAAAGGCACGCGGTCACTCTGGCCAATGCCAGAGCACCCACTGCTTGTAGGCAAACGGTTTCAGGTACTGTTTCACTCCCCTCACAGGGGTACTTTTCACCTTTCCCTCACGGTACTGGTTCACTATCGGTTGCCGGGTAGTATTTAGCCTTATGAGATGGTCCTCACAAATTCCCACAGAATTTCTCGTGTTCCGCAGTACTTGGGTGTCTGAAAAAAGAGGGTGATCCATTTCGTCTACAGGGCTGTCACCTGCTATGGCCGGACTTTCCAGTCCGTTCGACTACACATCACCTTTGTAACTCTCCGCACCGTCCGAAACCGGTACAATTCAGATCCCGCGACCCCTGACATGCAACGCCTTCGGGCTATCACACATGGCAGGTTTGGGCTGTTTCCCGTTCGCTCGCCGCTACTGGGGAAATCGTTTTTACTTTCTCTTCCTGGGGGTACTAAGATGTTTCAGTTCTCCCCGTTGGCCTGATCAGGCTATGTATTCACCTGAACATGTCACAGCATTGACCGTGACAGGTTTCCCCATTCAGAAATCTCCGGATCAAAGTTTGTTAAGCAACTCCCCGAAGCTTATCGCAGCTTTCCACGTCTTTCATCGCCTCCCGGCACCAAGGCATCCACCGTTTGCCCTTTATAGCTTAGCCACTATAAAACCACAAATTAAGTTTAAACGCTTTAATGCAAATATACAGATACAACGTCTCAGAAGTCTTCAACCTCCGGATTCTATCCGGATGCCTTCACTTCTGAAGTGTTATACGATACAACACCATCGGAATCCCTTGTTCAGACGATGTCTGAACGCGACCATTCCCATGGGTCGTGTTGTTTCTTTTTAACTTTCAACAGATTGTCAAAGAACAAAAGATCAATTCCATTGATCCCTCAAAACCGGCTAGTGACGAGATAAAACGTATCTCTTGTATCTTGTTTCTTTCCTTAGAAAGGAGGTGATCCAGCCGCTGGTTCCCCAACGGCTACCTTGTTACGACTTCACCCTAATTATCAACCATACCTTAGGCACCTGCCTCCCCGAAGGGTTGGCCCAATGACGTCGGGTACAATCAACTCTCATGGTGTGACGGGCGGTGTGTACAAGGCCCGGGAACGTATTCACCGTGGCATGCTGATCCACGATTACTAGCGATTCCAACTTCATGGAGTCGAGTTGCAGACTCCAATCCGGACTGGGATATGCTTTCAGGGATTGGCTTACCTTCGCAGGTTCGCTGCCCGTTGTACATACCATTGTAGCACGTGTGTAGCCCCAGACATAAGGGCCATGAGGACTTGACGTCATCCCCACCTTCCTCCCCGTTAACCGGGGCAGTCTCTTCAGAGTTCCCGCCATGACGCGCTGGCAACTGAAGATAGGGGTTGCGCTCGTTGCCGGACTTAACCGAACATCTCACGACACGAGCTGACGACAGCCATGCAGCACCTGTCTCTGAGTTCCCGAAGGCACTCTAATATCTCTAACAGATTCTCAGGATGTCAAGTCTGGGTAAGGTTCTGCGCGTTGCGTCGAATTAAACCACATGCTCCACCGCTTGTGCGGGCCCCCGTCAATTTCTTTGAGTTTTAGTCTTGCGACCGTACTTCCCAGGCGGTATACTTAATGCGTTAGCTCCGGCACAGCAGGGGTCAATACCCGCTACACCTAGTATACAACGTTTACTGCGTGGACTACCAGGGTATCTAATCCTGTTCGCTACCCACGCCTTCGCACCTCAGCGTCAGTTTCGGTCCAGAAAGGCGCCTTCGCCACCGGTGTTCCTCCTGATATCTACGAATTTCACCTCTACACCAGGAATTCCCCTTTCCTCTACCGTACTCAAGTCTTATGGTTTCAAATGCACTTCCAGGGTTGAGCCCCGGGCTTTCACATCTGACCTGCAAGACCGCCTGCGTGCCCTTTACGCCCAATAATTCCGAATAACGCTTGCACCCCCCGTATTACCGCGGCTGCTGGCACGGAGTTAGCCGGTGCTTCCTTCATGGGTACCGTCAATACTACACCCTATTAAAGCATAATAACTTCTTCCCCATTGACAGAGTTTTACGACCCAAGGGCCTTCTTCACTCACGCGGCGTTGCTGCGTCAGGGTTGCCCCCATTGCGCAAAATTCCTCACTGCTGCCTCCCGTAGGAGTCTGGACCGTGTGTCAGTTCCAGTGTGGCTGATCATCCTCTCAGACCAGCTAACCATCATCGTCTTGGTAGGCCGTTACCCCACCAACAAACTAATGGTGCGCGGACTCATCTTCAAACAACAGCTTTCAAGAAGAGGCTGTCTTTCATCAATTATCCCAAAGAAAAATTGACTTCATCCGGTATTAGCGATTCTTTCGAACAGTTATCCCGGATTCAAAGGTAGATTATCCACGTGTTACTCACCCGTGCGCCACTCTACTCGGGATTGCAAGCAATCCCTTTCTCGTTCGACTTGCATGTGTTAAGCACGCCGCCAGCGTTCATTCTGAGCCAGAATCAAACTCTCCAGTTAAATTCTTTGAATATCTTTTGTATGCTTTCACAGCATCCAAAAGACACGCTTCGTCTCTTTTGTCACTAACCAGTTTTCAAAGATCAACTTCCAGGACCTGTATTCCAGATCCAAAGCACAAAAAAGTCTCTGCAAGAAGCGTTGTGAAAAACCTTCGCGTCTCACAAAGACTCAGGGGTTCTACATGGCTTTGGACTTCTTGTCAAAGGTTATTTTGCAATACGCCCGTTTTTTTTATTCCAACCCGGTGTCCACGACCTGCATAAAAAGGATAACATTTCGATTTAACTTGACATTATATCATTGGAACTCAATTTAACATTTACCCTAAAAAAGAGCGTCCATTTCCATGGATGACACAAAAAGCCCGGCAAGCTTCCCTGCAAAACGCAAAAAAACAGCGGAACACATTTACCCCGCAGCCCCTGTCAGGGGTCTCGCCCCTTACTATTGATCAAGGAATCGATCCATCTCTATCACCATATCATCGTACAAAGGGTTATAGGTCAGCCGCTGAAGGGGATCATATTTTTTCAGATTTCCGGCACTCTTTTCCCCCTTTGTCGGCACGCTGGCACTCTGGCAGCGCATCCGCTGGTCAGACCCGGGCCGATAATGCAGGCAATTTCTGTAATCTCCGTTTTTTCCATAGTGCGCATCCCCGGGCGGCAGGGTGATAGCGGTATGGGCAAAATCCACAATCAGCCCGCGGTCCCCCATATCCAGGTGACTGTTGACCTGGGTCACCCTGGGATTGCCGGCAAACTCTGCCAGGGAGTTAGCGGTATACAGCACCGCCCTGCTTGTCGGATGGGTCATGTAATGATTGAAAAAATCCATGAAAGCACCTGCATCAACCGTATCATCATCAAAACTTAAGGCGGCAAACACCGGGATTCCGCACCCGGCATCTGTTTTTTTCACCTGCCCGTCAATGGCCCGGGTCAACCGGTAAATCTGAGCCGCACCGTTCATGGCAAAGCTTTCATACTTAGCAAAGTCCCTGTCCTGTTCAACAGCAATCCAGGTTTTAAAATGTCTCAGGCAGGGCGTCATAAACGCCATGGGACTCTTGACGGCCAGGGCGGGTGAAAAAAGCAGCAACCCCTGAACGTCCTGATGGACAAGGCTGTGATAGACCCCGAGGCTACCTCCCGTGGAAAAACCTGCAATAAACAGGCTCTCGACCAGCGGCTTCATCTGCTCGACCCCATAGTGGACGGCCTTGACCCACTCCTCGCATGTAACACGGGTCAAGTCTCCGGGCACGGTACCGTGTCCTGGCAGCAGGATGGACCGGACCAGAAAACCGCGACTCCTGAGGTGTTCACCAATGGGCCGCATGTGGTAGGGAGAATCTGACAATCCATGGATCATCAGAACGCCCCGGGCAAACATCCCCCCCTGGTTTTTCGGAAAAAACACCGGATCGGGAACAAGCTCAAACGGCGTGTTGGCCGCAACAACGGCTGCCCTGTCCGACCGATCAAGGTCCACCCGGTTTTGTTCAACCATCTTTTTTGTTTTGCTCAGGTACAGGGAAAAGGGCAGCCCCAGATCATGGGCAAAGGTTGAATTATGGGTTGACGCCTTCAGTCGGACAGGTGTAGGGGAAACACAGCCTGACACAACCAGAACAATCGCAGATACAATCATGAAACCGCAGATGGTTTGCTTCATGGAATCCTCCTTTGGGTGTGGGCCTGATCCACCATGTGGAACGCCCCTGGGTCAGTGATGGGCACTGTTATGAACACCGGCGAATTGACTATTTCCAGAACCGGTTTTAAGGATGCAGTTTAGTGTTGATTAAACCAGATGATTAGTATAGAGGCAGAGGATAACAAAATCAATCCCGTGAATAGAGAAGGAGCAACACCAATGGAACAACTTGATACCTGCTGTGGAATAACCTTCAGCAACTCAGGTGAAACGCGAGAGGTTTCTTTGATTGAAATCGAAACTGCCATCATCGACTTTCTGGAAAACTTCACCGTTGAGAATCTTCTGGGCAGAACGTTTTTTGATCTTGTATCAAAGGGACCCGGATCCTCTGCCTATGACAACCTGCTTTGTGCCACAGGATTCAGTGGCAAAAGCCAGGCATTCATCAAAACCCTGCTCCTCCAGCTTGAACAAGCCGACTCGACCGTTGATAATCCCGTGGTCATCAACGGCGTTGTATTCCCTGCCATTGTTCTTCTACCGGTTCTTGAAAAAATTCTGCCGGGCGAACAGCTGATCACGGTCAAGGAAAAAGGCCAGATTGAACGTCTTGCCAACCAGATCATTCCTGCTGCGGACACGGCAGACATCAACCAGGTCATTGAGACCTATCCTGTGCGGTTCTCCATGCACACGGTCCGTCAGATGCGGGTGTCAAAAAGCGTTGCCTGCCAGTATCTGCCTTTTAAAGAAGAGCTCAACCCCGTGGGGCACACAAACACCTGGATCGGTCAGTTTCACCAGGGACTTCTCGAGCAGATGTACCAGAACCGGGTCATTTTCCTGCTCAACATGTCCTGCCCGGTTTACTGCCGGTTCTGCTTCAGAAAGCACAAGGATTCGCGAAACGAAAAAAATCCCGGGGTCGATGATGTCTCAAGGGCTGTGGCCCATGTTAAAAACTCGCCGGCCATAAAAGAGATCGTCATCACCGGCGGGGACCCCTTTCTCAACCGCAGCAACATGGAGCGGGCCATCCAGGAGTTGATGGAGATAGACCATGTTGAAACCCTCAGGCTTGCCACCCGGTCCATTGCCTACTACCCCCAGCTTTTTTTAAAGGACAACGGCCGGTGGCTCAACTATCTCAAGGCCAGGAACCTGGAACTGATGCAGGCGGGCAAGCGGATTGAGGTGGCCACCCACTTTATCCATCCCGACGAGGTGTCTGTCCAGAGTCTTTCCATCATCACCGATCTTGTGGCCGGCGGCATTGGTGTCTACATCCAGACCCCGTTTCTTGAAGACTGCAACGACCAGGGACCTGAACTTGTCACCCTGTTCCAGGCACTCCGGGGTGCAGGCGCCGAAATCCACTATATTTACATCCCCTGCAGCCCCATCCACGGCAACAGCGTTTACTGGTCCCCCCTTTCCAAGGGCATTCAGGCGGGCCGTTATCTCAGGGCCCACGCCTCGGACCGAAGCATTCCCAGGATCTGCACGGCAACCCCCATAGGCAAGATGGACTGGAACACCAGCGGCTGGGCCGTTGAACAGGACAGTGAAAATCCTGATTTCATCTGGCTCAGGACCCCCTACACCCCGGATTACTTTAACCGGTTTGCCCCGGTTGCAAATGATCTTGAGGTGATCCGGGCAAACCAGGAGGGCACCATTGACGTCAGGTACATGGCCAAGATCGGCGACCCCGCACTGTTCATGGGATCCCGCCCTGCCCGGCCAGAACCCGGAACAGCCAGGGTGTTTGACCAGGAACGGTACCGCCGGGCCAAAGCCCTGCTCTGCCAGCACTCTGGCATTGGAACCACCATTGTTCGTGTAGATTCCACCACCCTTGCCCGTGTTCACAAAACAAGGGTGGAGCTTGACGTTGATTTCACCGACGCCGACATCGCCTATATCAGAGACCACCGGGAGATATTTGATGTGGTGCTTGTGTCAGGCGCCAACGACCCGGTCCGGTCCGCCGCCAGGATAAAGCAGCTTGCCGTGATCCTGAAAGAAATCCAGCATGTGAACAGCCTCAGGATCAGATCCCTTGACCTTGTCCATAATCCCGACACCTACACTCCGGGCCTTGTGGAGACCCTTGGCAGGCTCAACACCCTTTCCGTTGGCAATCCCCTGAGGGTGGAGATGGAAACCTGGGTGACCTGTGCAGACGAACTCACCCTGCGGCAGCAGCGGATCACCCAGGCACTGTTCCGGCGGGGCATCACCACCTACTTTAATGTTGCCCTCGTCACCGGGGTGAATGACAATGAGGATGAAATTCAAAAAATTGCATACACAAGCCGGGGATACGGCATGCAATTCCACCACGTTTACGTGGCCGGCCTTGAAATCCAGAACGCGTTGAACAGCGATCAAAAGATCGAATTCGACGATATCATTGACATTGCCACCCGGGTCAGAAGAGAAGGTTCCGGACGGGAGATCCCGGCCTATATCATCAAGACCGACATCGGCGAGGTGGATTTCGGCCTTTCCACACGATTTACCCCGGACCAGGAAACGGTAACAACCGAGCTTCTGCCCTACACCCTGGACTACTTCAGGGCCATGGACCCGGAATTCACCTGGCCCGCAACCGTTTGCTGCAATGACAACGGGATGCCCGTGATAACGGTTTCCATGGTGAAAACCAATTAACAAACCGGGGGCCAGGCAAAAGCCTTGGCCCCCCGCAGAATAATTTACCGGTTGAGTCAACGTTTCAAACCAAAGGGTCGGGTTCAGATTCAGGCTTTGGCCCTTGACCTTAACAGGCGGCAGTTTTCCGGATTGACCGAAATGTACACCTCATCCCCCCGACCGTAGGGATTTCGCTTCACAAGGTTGATCACATGGATGATCTTGCTGTCTGGCAGTTCCACATAGTAACTCACCTCGCCGCCCATGTAACTTCGCTCCCGGATGCGGCCGAAAAGAAGGTTCATACCCTCCTGGCCTTCGCAGTCAGACCGGTGCCCAATGAGAAACTTCTGGGCCCGGACCACGATGTCGACCTTGTCCCCGGGAACAAAGGATTCCGAGGATCTTACCCGAAAGGCTGTGTTGTCCGTAAGCCGCACCGTTACCAGCTCATCTTCACCGGCAGCCACAACGGCGGGCAGAAAGTTGGAGTGCCCCAGAAAATCGGCCACAAAATGGTTGGCCGAATTGTTGTAGACCTCCATGGGGGTGCCCTCCTGCTGCTTTTTTCCGTCCTTCATCACAATGATCTTGTCGGACATGGAGAGCGCCTCCCTCTGGTCGTGGGTGACAAACAATGTGGTCACCCCCAGGGCCTGCTGGAGGTTGTCGATCTCCCGCCGCATCTCTTCCCTTAGATTCTCGTCAAGGGCGGACAGCGGTTCGTCCATGAGCAGCACATCCGGCTCGATGACAATGGCCCTTGCAAGGGCAATGCGCTGCTGCTGACCGCCTGAAAGCTGGGAGGGCATTCTGTTTTCCACCCCGGGCAGCCGCACCATCTCCAACGCACTGACAACCTTCTTGTGCATCTCATCCTTTGGAACCCCCCGGTATTTCAAGCCAAAGGCAACATTGTCAAAGATCGTCTTGTGGGGAAAGAGGGCATAGTTCTGGAAAATCATGCCAAGGTTTCGTTTGTGGATGGGCGTATCATTGACCCGTTTTCCCTTGATCAGGATATCGCCCTGGGTGGGGCTCTCAAGACCTGCAAGCATCCTTAAAAGCGTGGTCTTGCCGCAGCCGGACGGGCCGAGCAGCGTCACAAGGGACCCCTCGGGGATATCAAGGTCCATGGTTTCAACAGCAGTCACCTTTCCAAAACGCTTCACAATTCCCTTGAATTTCACAAATGCGGGATCTTTCTCTTTTTTCGACATCTTTCTCCAAAAAGTTGCAGGCTAAGGGTTGAACTTCAGAACCCGTGGGAAGCAATCCTTCCCGGCACCTGTACCTGGGAGCGATTTAACATCTGTCCCAAGTACACGGGTTCCTGTTTCTAACGCGGTATCAGATCAGGCCCCTGCCCTGACCCTGTCCCATTTTTCCGCCCATTCGACCTGGTGGCTGTTCCAGTAGGCCGGCTTTGCAAACAAAAAGCCGTCCAGCTTGCCCGTGGGATCATAGGCCGGCAGTTTTTGAACGGCCTCGGGCATGGGCACCTTGGTCGGATCAAGGCTGGACGGATACCCCTGGGCCTCGGCAACGGCGATGGAACACTCGGGTGCCAGCATGAAGTTGAGCAGATCCTGGGCCACATCAAGGTCGGTCCCCTTGAGTACATAGATGTACTCCATCCAGGAATAGGTGTTGGGTACCGCCATGTAGGCAATGGGATGGCCCTGCTTCTGGAGGGTGGCCACCCGTCCGGAATAGGCGGTGGTGGCATGGATGTCACCGTTGGCCAGAAGGCTCATGAGCTCGGCCCCGGACTCCCAGTACTTTTTAATGAGCTTTCGCTGCTCTCTCAGGGCGTTCCACACGGCTTTGACATCGGTGATATTGTTGGGATCCTGGCCGGTGTAGAGGGCGGCATACCACATGTTTGTCCGGAAATCAGCGCCCCAGCTGGAAATTTTCCCCTTGAGATCCTTGCTCCACAACAGCCCGGCACCCAACTTCTCCGCATCGGCCTTGGATATTTTTTCCGTGTTGTAGGCAATCCCGGTCTGGCCGATATCATAGGGTACCGCCGAAAGGGTTCCATTGGAAATATCCTTAAGGGTGTTGACCATTTTGGGCATTACATTGGCAAGGTTTGGAATTTTAGCCTCATCAAGAACCACACCAAACCCGAGATCCGTGTACCGGGCATAGTCATATACGGCACTCAAATGGGCAAGGTTGAACTCTCCTCCCGGCGGAATAGAGGCCTTGACCTGGGTTAAAAAGGCGTCCATGCCGGTAAAGGCGGCATTGATCACGTTCACGCCCGTGGCCTGGGTGTAGGGGGTAAAGGCATACTTGACAAAGGCTTCGGCCACGGTTCCGCCCCATCCGTGAAAGGTGATGGACTTTGAGGCGAAAGCGTTCCTGACCGCGCCAAAGGGACCGCCCACCAGCCCGGCAGCAGCCCCAGCCATACCCAGATACTTGACAAATTCCCTTCGTGAAATCTTTTTGTCGTTAAATGCCCCGTGAACCGCATCAAGATCTTGTTTTAACCTTTTTTCCATGAAAAAAATCTCCTTTTTAGGGTATTGGTATTAGACCTTTCACACCATGATCCAGGCCGGGAAGGGAATAACGCCCCTGCCCAAATTGCATAACAGGTTAATTGCCCCTGGCAAATTTCCGGGTCAGATAACCGGCGGCAAGGGGGAGTGAAACGGTGAGAACAATCATCACCGTTCCCAGGGCATTGATCTCAGGGCTGATGGAATTTCTCAGCATCCCGAATATCTGAACCGGAACAGTCTGGTTCCTTGCCGTTGCCCAGAACAGTGTCGCCGTTACATCGTCAAACGAAATGGTAAAGGCAAAGAGCATACCGGCAAAAACAGCCGGTGCAAGCAGCGGAAAGGTGATTTCCATGAATGTCTGGAACGGGTTTGCCCCAAGGGAGAGAGCCGCCTCCTCATACTCCCTTCGGATGCCCACAAGCCTTGCCTGAACCACCAGCAGCACATAGGGCAGGGTGAGCACCACATGGCCGATGACCAGCAGCAGAAAACTCTTGGGCTGTTCAAGCCAGCGGATAAAGAGCAGCAGGGCCACCCCAAGGACCACCTCGGGAATCATGATGGGCGCAAGCAGCAGGGTGTTGAGGCTGTCCTTGCCCCAGAAATCGTACCGCACAAAGGCCATGGCCGCGGGAATACCAATAGCCGTGGCAAAAAACGAGGTGAGCCCGCCCAGCACCAGGGAATTTTTAAAGGCTGTTAATATGGTGGGGTTGTGGAGGAGCTTTCCATACCACTTGAGACTGAAACCATCCATGGGAAAGGATCCAAACTGCTGGGGGTTGAACGACAGAAGCACAACGGCCACGATGGGGGTAAACATCCACAAATAGACAAGCAGCGTATAGCCCCGGATCAGGGACCATCCTGAAAAGAATTTCATTCAAATCACCTCAGGCTCTTAAATATCTGGTTGATGCCCAGATAACGGTTGTAGGTATAAACAATCACCCCGAGCAGACCGAGAAGCAGGGTGGATATGGCCGACCCAAAGGGCCAGTCCAGGGTGCCGATGATCCGTTTGAAGATCAGGTTTGCAATCATCTCATTGCCCGGCCCGCCCAGGATCATGGGGGGCAGGTAAGTGCCGCAGGTGAGCACAAACACAAGCAGGCATCCGGCCGACACCCCGGGAAGGCTCAAGGGGAGAGTCACCTCCCGAAACGCCTGCCACTCGGTGCAGCCCAGGCTTTTGGCAGCCTCGGTCAGGCTTTTGTCGATCCCGTCAAGGCTCACGTAGATGTTAAGAATCATGAACGGAAGCAGATACTGGAGAAGGCCCATGAGCACGGCCCCCTCATTGTAGAGCATGGACAGTGGCGATGAAATCAATCCCACCTTGAGCAGCAGGTGGTTGATCAGCCCGGAATCGCCAAGAATATTGATCCAGCTCAGGGTCCGGATGATAAAACTGATCCAGAAGGGGAGCATGATAAGAATCATGAGCACCGGTTTGAACCGTGATTCGGTCCGGTAGAAGAAATAGGCCGGAACATACCCCATGACCAGGCAGATAAACACCGTCTCAAGGGCGACCCGGATGGTTCTTAAAAGCAGGGAAGGATAAAAGGTATCTGCAAAGAACTTGGCATAGTTCCCCATCTGGAATGCCGGTATGTCGCTTCCGTTGGGCGCCCTCAACCAGAAGCTGTAGACCACCACAAAACAGACGGGAACCACCAGAAGTAGGAAAACTGCCGAAAGGGAAGGTGACAGAAGGGCCCAGGGTTTCCAGTTTTTTTTGTTCATAATATTTTTGTCAGAACTCCTTTCCTGTGTTACCGATTGATGTTTATCCATTACGATCATGGACAATTCTGCCGTTAAAAACGGTCATGTCAACCTTGACATCGGCAATATCAAGGGGGTCCATTTCATAGAGATTCTGATCAAGGACAATGAGATCGGCATATTTTCCTGTTGTAATGCTGCCCAGGCAATCATCCTGACACACGGCAGCTGCAGGGGCAATGGTGTATGCCTTTACGGCTTGGTCAACACTCAAGGCATGTTCCATGTGCCATCCGCCCACGGGCGTCCGGTTCATGCGGGTGCGGTTCACGGCCGAAAAAATGCCGCACACGGGTTTCGGGTTGCAGACCGGTGCATCTGAGCTGAGAATCAGGGGAATTTTTTTATCAAGAATTCGCTTGAGCGGGTAGGTGACACCGCTTCTTTCCCCCACAGACTGCTCGATCATGGAGATATCAAGGCTCAGGTTGTTTGGCTGGCAGGATGCAATCACATTTCCTATAGTGGCAAGCACGTCCATATCCCCGGGCTCGATCATCTGCAGATGCTCGATCCTGTGGGGAATCCGTAGGGTTGACTGCTTCAGGTCATGGATCCGCTTGAATATTGCCACGATCTCCCGGTTGGCACGGGTGCCAATGGCATGGACCATAACGCCCAGGCCTGCACGGTCAGCCTGTTCGATCCTGTCCTCAAGTTCGGCAACCGGAGTCAGGGGCATGCCGCATTGGGCATCAAGATAGGGATCGTTCATCCAGGCTGTTCTGGCGCCCATGCCGCCGTCGGCAAAAAACTTCAGGTGCCCGATGCGCAGCAGGTCATCGCCCATGCCCGTTCGCAACCCAAGGGCTATGGCCTCGCCGGTCATCTCACCGGGCAGAGAGACATGGCACCGGACACTGAGGCGATTTTCCTCCCTGAGGCGCTGCCAGGCCCGTAACGCCGCGGCCCCGTCAAGACCGCCCATGAGCCGGATATCGTGGATGCCGGTAATGCCAAGGGAATGGAGAAAACCAAACCCCTTTTCCATGGTTTCGAGCAGATGTCTTTCCCCGGGCACAGGAATGACGTTTTTAATCAGATTGGGGGCAAGTTCCCTCAACACCCCGGTGGGCCGACCGTTTGTATCCCGTGCAATCGCCCCCATGGGGGGGTCCGGGGTCTCTGCATCAATTCCGGCAAGTTCGAGGGCCAAGGAATTGGCAACGGCCAGGTGAAGATCGCACCGCCAGATGCACACGGGATTGTCCGGGGCCTGGCGGTCAAGGTCGTCCCGGTCGGGAATTCGGTTTTCCGGCCAGTCGGTTTCGTTGAATCCATTGCCGGTCACCCACCCCCCGGACCCGGCTTTAAGTGCCTTTTGACGGACCATATTGGCCATCTGCCCGAACGAGGCGGCTGTGGAAAGATCAATGCTGTTCTCGTTCAAGGCCCAGTCAAAAAAGTGAAAATGGGCATCCGTAAACCCCGGGAGCATAAGGCGCCCGCCAAGATCGACAACCTGTGTATGTTCATCGACCATGGCCTTTAAATCACGGGTGGTTCCAACGGCAACAATTTTTTGGCCGGCTACGGCAACGGCTTGGGCATCCGGCCGGGCCGGGTCCTGGGTTCTGATACTTCCATTGATAAAAATAAGATCTGGCACAATATTCCGGGTCATCAGAGCATAAATCCTTGTTGAAACGGGTCATCCGGATCAAGGAGAAACCGATGAACCCCAGTTATGTAAGCATTTCCCCTTATCTGAACGTTAACGGCGTCAAACCTACCGATCTTTTCAAGGCCGAGGATCTCAGCTTCGAACATGGTGTTCAAGGGACTGTAGTTGGTCAGGGTCTGGTGGGGTTTGATTTTTCCCTGGTGATGGAGCAGGGCAAGTTTTGCCGTTGTGCCCGTGCCGCAGGGCGATCGATCCATGTGGGACTCGCCATAGACAACGATGTTGCGCCCCTCAAGGGTCTCGTGCAAGTCAGGATCATAGAACTCGGCAACATCCACGGTGGTGACATCGGGCCGTTCAGGGTGGCAGACCTTGAGCTGATCATTTGCGGCATCAATGATCTTCATGCCCAGATCAACCAGACGGTTGCTGTTTTCAACGCCAAGGGAAATACCCGCATCCCTGGACGACACCATGGCAAAGAATCCACCGGCAAAGACAAGGTCAACCAAAAGAGGTCCAAAGCCGGGCACATCAACGATATTTCCAGTGCTGTGAACAAAGGCGGGCACCATGGAGATGGCAACGGAAACGAGCTGCTGATCTTTTACAATTGCCGTGGCCGTCATGGGTCCTGCAGGCGTGTCAATGACAATGGAATTTTCCCCGTCTGCAACCTTGAGGGTCCCGGTTTTGACCAGGGTGACAACGGCTCCGATGGTGCCATGACCGCACAGGTAGGGATAACGTTTCGCATCCATGTAGATCAATCCGAAGTCCGCCCCCCTGCTCACCCCTTCGGTGACCATGGCTGCGAGCACACCCCTTCCGCCCCTGGGCTCATGGGTGAGCAGGCAGCGCACCGGGTCAAAATCGCGTTTGAATGTCGCAAGCTTCTCAGACAGGGTGTTTCCGGCCACCGGCCCCACGCCCCCGACAATCAGTCGGGTGGATTCACCGGCAGTATGGGAATCAATGGTAATGATCTCCCGGGACGTATCCATTGTGAAGTCAGCGATGGTTTGTACAGTCATCATGGGATTAAATTTCCATTTCAAATTAACATCAGGTTAAATAACTTCTTTGGATAGCATTTTAATCGCCCCAAGATCAAGCAATTAAGTTTTTTTTTTCATAATTTTATGATTCATTACATTTTTGAAATAAAACGGCCCGCCCCCGACAGTAGCATCAACATCCGCTCCATGAAACGCCCACCAAAGCATTTTCAGGGGGGCGATTCAAATTTCACCGGGGCCAGGGCAGATCCCCCGCTCCGGCCATGACGATTATATTGATGCTACCAATAAATTGACGCTACCAATAATTGGTCAACCATGGTAAGGGTAAGCGCATTTTTTCACAAACCACATGGAACAACAAAAGATAAGGAGTTGTTATGTTGAGTGTTATCAGTGTCTACCTCATTCTCGGTTCCTGTGCCGGAGTTCTGTCCGGACTTCTTGGCATCGGGGGCGGGCTTGTGATCGTTCCCATGCTGGTGGCAAGCCTCACCTGGCAGCAGATCCCGGAACAGTTCATCATGCACCTTGCCCTTGGCACATCCATGGCCACCATCATTTTTACCTCGGTATCGAGCTTCATGGCCCACCACCGACGCAGGGCGGTCCACTGGCCCATTGTAATACGGATCACACCCGGCATTCTGACGGGCACCTTTCTGGGTTCCTGTGTAGCGGCAAGACTTTCAGGACCGCTCTTAAGGGGCATGTTTGTGGTGTTTCTCTATTATGTGGCCGTTCAGATGATCACCAGCAAGAAACCCAAACCCTCAAGGCACATTCCAGGCAAAGCCGGCATGTTTGGTGTGGGCAACGTCATTGGCGGGGTATCGAGCCTTGTCGGCATTGGCGGGGGAACCCTGTCCGTGCCCTTTATGATGTGGTGCAACATCCCGGTCCACGAAGCCATCGGCACCTCGGCCGCCATTGGTTTTCCCATTGCCATTGCCGGCACCCTTGGATACATCTTCAACGGTCTGCAGGAAGCCGGGCTGCCCGCCTATTCCATTGGCTATATCTATCTTCCAGCCCTGGCCGGCATTTTATCGGCAAGCATACTCACCGCGCCCCTGGGGGTCCGCCTGGCCCACAGCCTGCCCGTTCCCAAGCTCAAACGGGTGTTTGCCGTCCTCCTGCTCGTGGTGGCCACCCGGATGCTGATCTCTGTTTTTTAGGGTATGCACTCCCTGATTTATGGCCAGAACAGGGCCTCTTCAACCCCAATTCTGCCGTCGCCGTCGACATCGTTCGATCGGCCAAAGGCGACGGCATCACCATTCCCGGTCATTATTTTCAATGCCAGGAGCTTGTCTTCAAGGTTCACCAGCCTATCACCATTGAGATCCCCGGGAACAAGCATCGCAGTTTTTGTCAAATCGATCCCCATTAATCCGGCAATCCTTGAAAGATCCAGATCGTCATTGGAAGAGCTTACCCCAATGAGATAGTCTTGCTTTTCCCCCTGGGTATAGGGATAATATTTCGTATCTGAACCCAGGGAGGTGGTGATGGAATAAAGGTCAAAGGGGAAATCATGCTGGATGGCCGGAAAACTACCGTCTCCCTCCGTCGGAGCAACAACAAGCTGTCCCTGGCTGTTATGAACGCTGATGAAAAAACCCTGGTTCATATATCCCCGATCCCCATTAATGG
This sequence comes from uncultured Desulfobacterium sp., assembly GCA_963675615.2. GTDB lineage: Bacteria > Desulfobacterota > Desulfobacteria > Desulfobacterales > Desulfobacteraceae > Desulforapulum. The sequence goes on along the minus strand of CAXXTD010000001.1, from coordinate 3,746,881 downwards.
TGCAGATTCCCTCAAGGATTGTCCAATGGGTATTGATGTCGTCCTGGCTCTCAAACCGTCCTTGGATCTCCTGCTCCTTTCCAAAGGCCACCTCCCTGTCAGCCACCATCACGACGAAATCAGCTTCAACCTTTTTCCCGGCGGCTTCGGCCGTGATCTGAACGGTTGCGGCTTTATTCCGGCTGTCGGAAAGGACCTGGATGCTGAGAAGATCATCGGTAATCGTTGCCGTGCACACCTCTGAATTGCTCAAACGGGTTGAAAAAACAATGTCATCTCCATTTTCATCCCTTACATCCAAGCGCATCAGAAAAGGTATTGTCCTGTCTGCAGAAATAAAAATATCGCTGAACAAGGTGTTGAAACCGGGTGCAACATCAATGTCAGTCCTTGGGCAGGCAACACAATCTGCGATGGAACAGGGCTTGATGTTATAAATCATCTCAAGATTCGGCTGAAAGTCAAAACCCTCTCCTTGAACCGGCTGATCAAGATAATAATAATCGTCCCCTGATCCCCCCCACCCCATGTTCACATGGAATTTTCGGCCGGTAGAATCAGAGGCATACCCGTCCACCACGACCATGTGACCGGGAAAGGAGAGCAGGACCGGCAACTCCTGGTCAATCTGATTTTTCAGGGTTGAAAAAAAAACGTCTGCATCGCTGTTGTCCATGGAAGAGATTAAACTTGAGTAGCCGAAAAATCGGACAAAGTCATCCTGGTGAAGGGATGCGCTGGAAGATCCAAGACCAAACGAGGTCTGGTTGACAATGGCAAGATCACTTACCAGCAGGGCGACCTCATCCTGGAGATATCCGGCCGTTGCCATGCCCGGAGAATCGGGCATATTTTCCCAGTGATAGGGATGAGTTAAAACAGCTTTCAGCGGTTGATCATTCCATAAACGAGTTGCCACGCCACAGCCCTTTGCCGGGAATCCATGGTATTTCATCACCTGGGCCAGGGCAATGTTGACACAGCCGGCAACGGCATTCTGTCCATCAATTTTGGGCAAAAATTTATTATAGGGGTACCCCTGATTCCAATGGGTGGTCAGCAGATGGGTATCCGGCGTATAGGACAAGGACCTCCGACCTGAATTGTCCCCACTCTCCCAGGTCAATAAAAATCCCCAGGCGTTTTCGGCCAAAGAATGGGTTGCAATGCTCTGACGGGTGCGAAGGCTGACGGCTGTATCTGCTGAATCTGCTTCCAGGCGGGCATAAAGCTCAAGTTCCTGCTCGACAAATTGCCGGTAAGGCAAGGGAAGTGAGGCATATTTGTTTTTAAAGGAGTACCCCTTTACAGGAGAAGCATTTCTGGATGATGCAATCAGAACATACCCCCCATCGCTTAAATCCATTACCCACCCTGAAACAATGGCAGGCTGGCTTGCATCCAGAAGATTTTCCTCAATGGAATGAATGGAAGCTATGGTTTTCGAAGACCCCATATAGCCAAGGAAATTTTCAGCCACCAACCTTGCCTGGGCCTGGGTTGTCTCAGCCTGGGCAGGAAAACAAAGAACCGATCCCCAGCAAAGACACACAATAAAAAACATACACCCCAAACGAATTCCGGCCCCTGTAAGAAAAAACATCACTTTCCCCGAATGCTGAAATCCCAACTTTCAGAACCGGCTGTTTACAGAAACGGCCGGTTCTAAAAGTTGAGATAAATTTTGTCATATTAAATGAATTTTAGGTCCCCCTGGCTCTGTGGTCCAGAGGGGACGGCAGATCAACTACTGATTCTGTTGATTAATAAAGGCCTGGGCTTTTGCCAGGTCAAAATAAAAATATTCTTCATCGTCTTCTCCATTACAGGAGCGAACCCTCTCAAGATCCGGTCCCCAGCATAAGCCCTGCCTGTCGTTTGTCTGGAACACCGCCCTGATATAGTCATGGTTTTCCTCGTCTGGAAAATCAGCGACAATGATACCATCGGCAGTTACGGAATAGGTAAAGTCAGACGAATCATCCGGGTCAGAAAGTTCATGGGCCGAACCGCTGCCATTACCAAACGTAAATTGGGCAATGACCCATTTATTGTCATCTGTTTCAAAATAGGCATTGTAAAGGGTTCGTCCGTTCAACCAGTCTGTTGTATACTTGAAAGAGGTCACTTCCGGGGTGACGTCATCCATCCCGGCCTCTTTGCGCAGCACGTAAATGGCTTCAGCCAAGCCCACTTTACCGTCACCGTCCACATCCAGCCCGATATTGAATCCCACAGGGGTCATGCCCGTGAGAACCTGGAGAATCAGAACGCCGGCGCCAAGATCGGGGTCCCGGACCATGATCCAGGGCTGGGTTCTCAACGCATACATCCCGGACTGGGACAGGTTGTCCAGATCCACCCCGTCCTGACGAAAATCCTCCCGGCAGGCACGGATTCGATAGCTGAAGGTCTGGTTATCATTCAACACGGCCTGGGGAACTCTGTAGCTGTTTTCCTCCATATAGTCACTTTTGCCGATGGTCTCTCCCGAGGTGTTGTACCCCCGGACTCGATACAGGCTTGCGCCGTCAACCCTGTCCCATTCGATCAAAGGACGGGTTCCGTAGGTTTGGGTATTATCAAGGGGTTTGAGGTTTGCGGGCAGGGGCAGCACATTGACCTCAAGCGCGTCCGCGACCTGGGCCTTGTTGCCATCACCATCGGTCACCTCAAAGGTATAGGTTCCTGTGTAAGCCGCAGGATCATCAATGTGAACAAAGAGCCAGTAATATGCCTCGGTATCGTTGTTTGCATAATCAAAGTTAAGGGTCCAGGTCTTATCACCATGGGCTGCGGTCACCGATTGAATGTTTCGGGGAACACCGTCCAGGTCGTTTACTCTCACTGAAAATCCCAACCCGTACCGGTCTGATCCATCAACGGGATGGGGGTAATGGAAAACAACAGCGCCCCATGAATACAGGTCAATGGCAGGGGCTGATGTCCCTCCGGTCAGGGGTACGGCAACCCGGGTCAGCCGGTTATCCCTCCTCCAGGGCATGGAAAACCCGTTGTCAAAATTTTCATCAAAAAACTCCTTCCAGGCCGTAATCCGGAAGCGGTACAGCTCATGCTTTTTAAGAAATCCCGGTGCAAGGTCATATTGGGTCTGGGTTGTTGGCAAGGCATAGAGCCGGGTGTTGTTATTGCGGTCATAGATCTCAACCCGGTAATAAACGGCCTTGTCAACGGCGGTCCAGTCAAAATGAAATCCCGTACCGTCACCATCGGGTTTGGGAGTAATATCAAAGGTCCAGTTGTCCGGCGGGGTAAGGGGGTCCACAACCAGCAGCTCCTGCTGCTGGGTTACATGGCCGTCGTGGTCTTCAGCCACAAATGTGTAGACACCGCCTTGGACGGCCAAATAGGAATCACCCCGGTATACAGCGCTGGTGGATGATTCCTGAGAATCAAGGTACAGCATCTCTTCATGGCCGTTTTCAGATGTATAATCAGGGAACCTGACCTTGACCGATTTGATACTATCAATGCCCTGGGCATCATGGACCTTGATCCAGAACTCAACCGTGTGTCCCATATCCGGGTGATTCCAGGTGTGGACGCCGGATGAATCAAGATCAATCTGGGGAGCCGTTGTTTCACTGCCCGTGGTGAACCGGATATAATCATTGGACGAAGAAGGATACCGGGTACTGTGGTCTATTTCAAAGGGAGAATGGGCATCCCTGGCTTCCACCCGATATTTGTACTGGGTATGGGGCTGGAGTATGCCCGGCGGAATGGTCCAGGTATCGGTGTCCGGGGCATTTCCCCGATAAATTGTGGACCCGTCCATGTTGTATATTCTGATCCTATAACGATTGGCACCATCCACCTGGGTCCACTTGAATGTGGGGGTGGTGTCGTCCACAACGGCCTCCATTACAGGGGCAAGGGCCTTGGGCGGCAGCAGTGTTTTTACCGTAAGGGTATCTGTGAGCTGAGCGGAATTTCCTGCCGGGTCAACCACCCGGAAAATATATTCCCCATCCTGGGGAGCAAGTTCAGAATAAAAATAATAGGAGGCGACTGTGCTGCTTTCAGAATAACTATACTGCAAATTATGCAAAGTACCATCAGGAAACTCAATGGTAACCGTGTGGGAAGATCCGTCGGAAGAGATGCCGTCCTGGTCGGTCACCCGTACCTCTACGTCGAGCTGAGTCCAGTCCACACCTTCGTTGCCGCCGGAATAAGCCACCACTCCCCAGCCATCAAGGTCCAGGGCCGGGGTGGCAGACTGATCCAGAATCTGCCCCATGGTAAAAGATACACGCTGGCTGTTGGCCCGGTTCTGGACATCCTCCCAATTTTCGGAATCGGTTACCCGCACCCGCCAGGAGTAGGTCTGGCCCGGTTGCAGTTTGCCCGGGGGCACCTGGGCCGAAAGCATCCCCTTTACCCGGGAACTTGCATAGACCCTGTTGCCCCATTGGTCGTTGATTTCCAGGCGGTAACAGGCATTGTCAAAATCAACGGCGCCCCAGGAAAAAACAGGCATAAACGAGGTGACGGTTTGCCCCTGGGAGGGAACTAAACTTGCGGTATCGGGAAGGGGAACGGTTTTGTTTTCCCGCTGAAAATCCGTGGCCGTCCCGGTCATACCGCCTGCGGTCACACTCGATTCATAGGTGCCAATGGCGGGTATTCCGGGAAGTGCAGCAAAGAATTCGTTGAACTGCCAATCAAACTCAAAGTCATCCTTTTGCAGCAGCGCATTGCCGTCCGGGCCTTTGATGGTTAACGCGGTTATGTCCCGGGGCAGGGAACCCAGGATAAAATTATCCGGTACAACAGAATAGTAAGTTGCAAAGCTGTCGTCCGGCTGATGAACCGACATCACAGACAGTGTAACCCCAAAGGGCGGGATCATATCCTTGATTTCAAAATCCAGGACGTTGTCAGGGCCCGCCTGGACGGTTCGAGGTGTTTCATCAACCGGCCACCAATAATCCCCATAGTTTAAGATACCGTTATCATCCCTGTCCCAGAAGGCATAGGCATAAATCTCTTGACCGGGTGACAGGTTGGAAATGGTGTAATCGCCGGGTCCTGCAAGCCAGGTACTGCCAAGGCTCCAACTCGCCATGGGGTCTTTGCCGGGCAGTAGCTTGACAAAGATTTTACCGGTGCCGTCATAGGCGGGACAGGTAACGGTGCCTTTGAATCCGGCAAGGGAAACCGCTTCAGGCTCAAGCTCAAAGAATTCAACAGCATCTTCATTGGTTGAAACGCCCGCTAAAAGCCCACCAAGGACGGGCTCTGAAAACGAGCCGGGGACGGCATTCAAATCAGCGTCAAAACGCGGCAGTACATGGTTGATATCAATGGCCGGATTACCGGCTTTAACAAAGATCCGGTTGAAATCAATTAATATAGTTTTGGTTTCCTGGTCCACAAGGGCCCCGAAAAAGGTTTTAGAAGCGCCATCAAGGGTATAGGTTCCGTTCAAAATCTGGTCTTTTGTCCCATTAAGTTTTCCTCTCAAAGTAAGGATCCTAGGAACCCAGGTATGGGCCTGCTCATCCCAGGCCTGGCTTTCAAGCACGATTTCAACCGTGTCTCCATTGACGTAATAGTTTTGAACACGGGCTCTCCACAGACCAGCGAAATCATCATTACCAATTCCCCAGGCTTCGCCATCGCGAAACTCGTTATTTTCGAAATCAACCCAGAAACCAAGCTGAGCGCCTGAGCCGTTGGTCAGGGTCCATTCCATACTCTGTGTGATAATTCCAATGGGCTGGTTGTTTACAAGGGAAGAGCTGAATGCCGTCAAAAGGGCCAGGCTTTCCTCAGCTTCCTTTTTTTCCTGAACAGAACCAAAGAAAAACAGGTCATCGGACTGTTCGTCGGTTTCAGTGGTAATGGAAACATAGGCATTCTTGCATGCGTCAATGGCAGCGAACAAGGCTGTTCTGGATTCGGTAAGTTTATGGTTTGTCTTTAGTTTTAAAAAATCACCATACCTGTCAAGAATATCACGCTGCATTTGCAGTACATCTGCGTTGATCAAAACGATCAGTTCATGGATATCCAGTGCGTCCATATCGTAGGAGTCTGTCAGCAGAACAAGGGTCTTGAGCGTGTACAAAAAAGATTTAACGAGCAGCACATCGCCGTAGTCGACCTCCATGGAAGTCGTTGAGCCAAGCTCATCTGCGGTTAAACGGATCACGAACAAAGGGTTCTGGATCCCGTCAACATAACCAATCAATTCATCGATCAACGCAAGAAAAGGTCCTGCCAGAAACGCCTGGAATTCATCACCGTTGGGAATGGTATCCGGTGGATTATATTCACCGAAAATAGCAGGAGGGGCTGAAACAATCGATTCTGAAAGACTGGCAGCATCGGTTATGGCCAAGCCAAATGACTCGTACAAATCCCGGAAAGATTGAATTACGGCCGGGTTATTTCCATTTTCCAGGCCAAACGCAGCCAATTTTGTTATCGCAAGAAACAAGCTGGCCGTATCATCTGCCGGATCGGCAGCCCGGGCCGCCTCAAATTTGGCTTTGGCTGCGAGGATACCCGAATAACTTGGATTTCCATTGTTAAACAGCAATGCCCGCCCCTCTAGAACATTGGCATTGGCCATTGACCCAACCGCTGTCCCCAGAAAGATCAAGAAAAAACTGACCATTGTGACAACTTTTTGCATACCAAAAACCTCCCTTTTTTACAACTGATTTAAAAACGCTTTTCGCTGTCATTTTTCCAGGGCACTGACGGCCGGAAATGCTCAAAATGACAGTTTTCATCTATCGTTGAGGGCTTTGAGTTCCCCTTGTTTGGCCCTGTTCAATAACAAATCCGTTGTCAGGCGTTGGCCCGACCACAGGGTTTCACCCGATCGGTAGCTGACCCCCTGGCTGGCCACAATGAACGGTTTATCCAGCGTAACACTTATCCTGCCTGCATTTATCTGTCTGTCATCAAAAAACGCACGGGCCTGCTTGGTAAACAGAATCTTTTTATCCTTGAACCTGATCTCGCCCTTTTGACTTGAAAATCCTGTAACCCTGTTTGCATCACCGTGCAGATAAAACGCCACCCCCATCAACCGCACACTGGCAACTCTCTCCGGCGTGAACATCAATTCATCGGAAGAAAACACCCTGTCAAACGAACCATCCATCGTGGACTTGCCGCCGTTGCCCGTCTCTGACAGATCAATGCCATAGAGGTGTATCTTTGCATTGATCAGCACCGCCTCCTGGAGCAGTCCAAAACGCAAAAACCCTATTTTTTTCTTCTGGATGGTAAAACTGTCCGCAGTGATCATCATATTTTTACGCCCCTGCACAATCCCTTCGTATTTAAAGCCCTGAATTTCATGGCGGGGCCTGGGATAGGCGTATCCACTGGGTTCTTTTTGGGGAACGCCATTAGAATTAAAATTTATTGGGTGATGGAAAGAGACATAAGCAATAAAAAAAGAACCGATCAGAACAAAGGTTATGACCGGCACCCCCCACCGGATACGGATGCGCCTTGAAGGACAGAATTTTTTATCAAAAAAAATAAACGCCATAGTTGAGGTTCGCCTGTGTGACAGTAAAAAGTCATCAACGGGTTTATGGCTGGAGAACACGAATGATTTCAGAAACACCCAGCCTGCTGTCATTGTCACCATCCCAGTGGTGAGCATCGGCGTCCACCCCATCTGAAGGGTTGCCTGACAGAATTTTAAGTCCCAGAATGCTGTCTTCAATATCAGCTTTATAGTCTTTATTGATATCCCCTGGCAAGTGAAATTGGGCAAGTGTTTTAAAAAGATTCATCTGACCTTTTGCCAGCACCCGATGTTCCAGTGAATCAATGGGATCACCCCCGGAAATAAGAAGTTGCTTTAGCATCAAAGAACCTGCCTTCGGCTGCATTGCACGCAAAAGTGCGGCCCCGCCGCTAACAAATGCTGCGGCCATGGAAGTGCCGCCCATTGTTCCATAGTTGTCCCCTGTTTTGATCACCCGGTTAAAGAGGGTCACAGACGTTGGCATCTGTGATTTTAAATATTCACCGGTTTCCCTGGAAATGGAAATTGCCGGAATCCACGCTTCGGGGGTCACAAGGGTGCCGCTGAAATCACCGCTTTCATTATTATAGATAATTGCACCGACAGCGCCCCGGGCCTGAACATTGGTCAGTTTTTCATAAAAAAAGAATGGTTCAGCGTCCCGGCTTCCCCTTAGAATAAGCGCGATCCAGTTGTTCAAAGCTGTCTTGATCTCATCTGGATATCCATACCCGCAGTCAACCACGGGTCCTGTAATGCCTTGATCACCCGTTTGGGCGGAAAACAAAAAGCCGTCTGCCCAATATTTTGTCAACTGGGCTCCAATCATGAGACCGGCGTCTGTGACAGCTGTTTCAGGCGTTGTGGAAAGGATGTCCGTACCGGGAGCCATGATGTCCACACTTACGGCACCATAATTGGAAAAATCGGCCAGGCCATACTCCTGAAATCCGATTTGAACGCCCGCCGCAACAGATACAATGCCGGGTAAATCGTAGGCCGCAGGATAAAGGGGATTCATATCAATATTGACAGATTCATTTCCTGCGGAACAGATGATCAGTCCATTATTCTCGTCCTGAAAGGATTTAAAGGCGTTATACTCTTCCGTCTGAAAGGGATCGCCGCCAAAGCTGCCAAAGCTGCAGTTAAGGATGACCGCACCCTGATTTTTCGCATACTCAACGGCCTGTATGATGTCAAACGTGTCCATGTCATTGTTCGCATCCCCTTGGACTTTGAGGACCATGAGCCTGACCTTTGGACAGACACCGGCAATACCAACGCCATTGTCGGTGACGGCGCCGATGATCCCGGCGATATGGGTGCCGTGGCCGTCCATGTCAACGGGCAGATTGTCATTGTCGGCAAAATCCCATCCATGGATGTCATCCACATAGCCGTTGTTATCGTCATCCTTCCCGGCCACCCCCGCGGCTTCGGCCCTGTTCAGCCAGATGTTGTCCGCCAGGTCCGGGTGATCATAGTCAACCCCGGTGTCAATGACAGCGACAACCACCTCATCACTGCCCCGGGTTATTTTCCAGGCAGCAGGCGCATTTATGGCGGTCAGGCCCCATTGTTCAGAAAAACGCGGATCATTGGGGGGACCGCTGTGGGAAACTCTGACCCCATGGGGTTCTGCCGATTGTACAAGGCCTGAGGCAAGATACATACGGGCTGCACTGCCGACGCTCAGCTCCGGATCAAGCTTGAGCTTTTGCAGGTGCAGTCTATCAATTTCTCCCGTTACTTTTGAGCCCAAAAAAGCATGGAGTTTTTTTTTCTGTTCTTGTGATACATGGGCCCTGAATCGGACCATCAATTCGCCAGGCCTTACCATGGTCTGGTTTTCAGACCCGCGGAAAGGTGTCTCTTTTCTACCATTCAACGCTTCTGGAAGATTTGGAAGGTTTGATTCAACCACATTGGCCCCAATCAGCCGGTATTCTTGCTTGTCGGGGAAAAAATCATAAACCAGTGCATTCCCGGCGCCTAACGTCTGGAAAAACTGAACCAGGGGCACACGGGTTAAATCAAGGGTGATGTTTTTTTTGATATCCTGCCAAATTTTAACGGGAATGCCCGTCTGTTTGCTGATCTCATCCAGAATGCAGGTAAGGGGTTGTTCGGTGACATGGATGGAAATAAAATTATTCTCAACTTGAACGTTCAGGTCGCGGCATGGAAAGGCATCTGTCGAAGGCACCAAAAAAATAATGTTCCAAATAAAGATGACCGCCTGAAAGGCATATTTCCCCATGGTTGTTTAATCCGTTTTTATTTCAATCTGAATAGGCTTAAACGTACACACCACCTCTTTGAGATCATCCCCCATCATCTGAATTTCCTTTAGCCGGATTTGCGTTTTCACCGATGTCCTCAGCGGGCTGACACTCGTAAAATAAAGATTAAACAGGGGAAAGCCTTGCCCCTTGATCCCCCTGGCCCCGGCCATCACAATGATCAGCATTCCCGGTTTCCTGTCGTTGACAATATGCATCAGGGACGATGAGAAATCGGTTCTGGCAGAGCCGGTATAGGTCAGCAATGTGGGATCATAGATCAGCGCTATTTTTATTCCGGCCAAATTGTCCACCTGATCGATCATCAGGGGAACCATGATCTTTTTGCCCGGTTTTACCGTAAGGTCCGGGGCGTACAGTTCCACCCCATGGGCTGTTGTGCCAATCAGAAGCACCATCAGACAGACCAGGTATTTTAAGGTGCAGTTAACGCATTCCATGGATATATTTTCATTCTCCCGGTAACTTAAAAAGGGCGGGAAATAAATCCCGCCCTTTTATCTTATTTCCTGTTCCTACGTGTTATAAATCAACGATCAAACTAGTTTCGCCTTCTCAAGGAGACTGCAGCGCAGGCCAGGAGCATGCCAATGAACGGAACCAGGGGAGCTGCGGTTCCAGATCCGGCAACCACAGTACCGATGAAACAGTCGTTCCAATCATTATCATCATCATCATCGTCCCCGGAACTTACAGCGGCTGTTCCTGCGGCAAAGACCGTCAGGTGATCCACGTAAAAGCTGACTTCTCCGGCGACATCATCCTGGGAGATGAAATTGGCTGCCGGCACAGCAGTGCCAACCCCTGATTCAATTTCAGCTATGGAATCAGCATAATAGACAAAAGCCTTTCCAGCCGCAAAATCACCAGGATTGATAACGGCGGTATCAAAGGGAATCGTGATCTCAATTCGCTGGATATTTGCCGGATCCAATGCCTTACCGGTTTCATTGTCAATGGCATTGATCTCGACAAACACTGCCGGTGTGCCGTTGGTGTACTTGCCGGCAGTTTTGGGCTGGGTCCTGATTTCCAGGGTTGCGGGTTTTAAAAGGCCGTTTGCCGGAACCCTGACCGTTACTTTCTCGTTTCCGGTTTTGCCATTGTCAAACGCGGCACCCGCCGTGGTCACGGTCTTCTGCTTCTGAACCGCGGCCTCACCTTTCACATACTTAAAGGTCTGGTTCTGGACGTAAACCGTATCGCTGCCCGGTTTAATCAGAAGAACGAAATCCTCGTTGGTCATTGGAAAAGAGACAACCCCGGCATTGAATGCCTTGTCTGCAACTTCACTGGATGTTTGTGCATCAAACTCTTTTGAGTTGTACACCTTTACATCCGCTGCAGCTGTCAGCGGGGATGAACCGGCAGCCGCTGCGATGGAGACAATCACCTTTGCAGCATCACCCGGGTCATTCGCCACAGTAACGGCAAGTTCAACCTCATGGTACAATGTCAAATCGGTGTCGGCAACCGGCGCAACAGAGAGGTCGGGCACGTCAACGGAGGTTTTCGAATAATATCCCTCTTTAGACGCAACAGCCTTCCAGCCGGTGGGTAAAGCGCTTTCCGGCAGGGTAATGGAATAGGCGCCCGCTGCGTCAGTATCATCCATTACCTGTTTTTCATCCTTATAAACGACGACCTCTGCGTCTGCAATGGCTGCGCCATCCTGATCCGCGACCATCCCCTTGACAACCAGGGTGCCGGCTTTTTCAAGGGCCAGAATCACGGCGGTTTTGTCGCTCACGGCTGAGGTCGCTATAAAGCCGGTCTTGGCAGCTTCAAACTTAAATCCGCCAATGGCCGGCAGGGCAAAGGTTGCCTCTCCGGCTGCAGTGGTTAATTTTGGCGCATCAACAGCTGCCAGGTCAGCGTAATTGCTGTAATATTGTTCTACACCTACGGCAGCACCCTCAAGAAGCGCGCCATCTTTGTCCTGCACGGTTACCAAATAATCAACAACCGCAATGAACCTGAACGGCCCGATTACATGGGATTCGTCTCCAATGGCTGCCCGGACAAAAAACGACTTGAATTTATCGTCACCGCTGATGTCGGCGGATTCAAGGACGTTGCCTGTAAATGTACCGTAGAGCGTGGCATCTGCGACAGCGTCTGAGTCTCCCTCTGCTGCAAGGATTTCAAACGTGGGCACCCCAGCACTTCCCAGTATGGTAAAGGAAATCATCCCCTTGGTTGTGCCGTCATACAGATTGTGCTCAAACACATTCTGCTTGTCTGCGGTTACTTTAAAGGGCACCTTGATTTTAAAGGAATCACTGAACCCCTTGCCATCGGCAACGGTAACCGTGTATTCACCGGCAAAATCGCCGGTATCAGGGGCGATAAAGGTGTAATTTTCACCGGTTCCACCAGCTACCGCAACAGGTCCTGCAACGGTCCAGGTAAAACTGCTGTCTCCGCCGGTAACGGTAAATTCAGCTGAACTTTGGCCTGATTCAACAACCACTGTTTCAGCAGGCTTGTCAGTAACAGCCAGTTTTTCAAACACGGTTACAGTTACGATTGAAGAGATGCCTGTTCCAGCATCCGCAGCCTGCAGTTTAAAGGTTCCAGCCTTGACCGGAGTGATTGTTGCGGTGAGCTTGTCCGCTGAAATCACAGGGGTACCGGCGACATCTGACCCTTCGGTAACGGTCCAGCTTACTTCACCCGTGGCACCCACGGCAGTATAGTCATAGACCTCTCCGGCCTCGATGTTGGCGGGACCTGCAGCGTTAAAATCAACCACTTTAAAGGTGAGATCCGATGTAAACATATCCTTGGCAATGGGATCGTATACAGTAACGACATGGGTACCTGTTGTACCGATTTCGGCAGTATAGGTCTTAACGGCAGGAGTTGCCGCATCACCGGTCAGGGCACCCACACCCGCTTGGACAAGGGGATCCCAGACATAGGTTCCATAATCACCGGAACCACCGGCCACGGTAATGGTGACCGTGTTCTTGCCGTCAATGTTGGGGACAAAAACCTCGTTACCCACCACTGCGGCACCGGTATCGGTGTAGGTAAAGGTCAGATCATCAAATTTTTTCAACTCAAACGCCACGGCCGTCTGGTCCGTGGATATGGGCGATGGATCGTTAAATCCAACAGCAGAAGCCTTGAACTCAAAACTCCCCACGGCAGGCAGTGCAAAAACAACCGTTCCAGTGGCATCGGTTTCCTTGGCTCTTTTAGCCTCAATGGGATCATCATCAGTCTCGTAATACCCTGTCACGCCCACCCTGGCTTTTTCGATCAACGCCTGATCTGTGTCCTTGACCGTGACCGTATAATCGACCACTGCGACAAATTTGAAGGGTCCGGCAACCCCGGAAGCAGTGCCGGCTTTGGCCCGCACGTAGAACTCCTTGTACTTGTCCGCATCTGCTATGTCTGCCGAAGTCAGAACGCTGGCTGCAAAGGTTCCGTAAGCTGCAGGATCTGCAACAGGGCTGGGAGCATCCATGGCAGCCAGAATTTCATAATCCGGAACTTCCGCCGCTCCGGCAACTGTGAAGGTAAGCGTCCCTTTTTGGGTATCATCATAAAGATCATGCTCATCAACAACCGTACCATCTGCTGTTACCTTTAACGGAACATTTATCTTGAACGAATCCGTAAATCCCTTGCCGTCTGTGACTGTGATGGTGTATTCACCGGCAAAATTTCCAGCATCAGGTGCCAGGAAAGTGTAATTGGCATCATTTCCACCTGCCACAGCAACAGGGCCTGAAACGCTCCATGTAAAACTGCTGTCTCCGCCGGTAACGGTAAATTCAGCTGAACTTTGGCCTGATTCAACAACCACTGTTTCAGCAGGCTTGTCAGTAACAGCCAGTTTTTCAAACACGGTTACAGTTACGATTGAAGAAATGCCTGTTCCAGCATCCGCAGCCTGCAGTTTAAAGGTTCCAGCCTTGACCGGAGTGATTGTTGCGGTGAGCTTGTCCGCTGAAATCACAGGGGTACCGGCGACATCTGACCCTTCGGTAACGGTCCAGTTCACGTCACCCGTGGCACCAAGGGCTTTATAGTCAAAAGCATCTCCGGCCTCAACATTGGCAGCACCTGTGACGTTAAAATCAACCACATTTATTGTCACTTCTGCTGTAAAGAGAACAGGATCGATCGGATCAGAAACAACAATCGTATGGGTTCCGCTTTTTCCAACTTCAGCCGTATACGTTTTAACATCAGGAGAATTACCGTCGGTTAATGCGCCCACATCCACTTTAGACAGTGGCACCCACGTATAGGCGGCAAAGGACTCTGAGCCACCTGCCACGGTAATGGTTTTCACATTCGTGCCAGCCGTGTTGGGAATTGAAACCGTCTGACCCGTCACATCCGTGCCGTCAACGGTCAAGGTCAGTGGCGGAAAATAGGTAAGGGTATTGCCCGCCACCACTGTAGCGTTCCCCGCCTTGTCCGTTACCTTGACCTTTAATTTGTTTGCGCCCTTGACAAGTGTGGTGTCAAGGGTCCAGGAATCCGTACCGGCAGCGGTTACCCATGTGACTCCGTCATCTATGCTTGCTTCAACTTTTTCAATACCGCTTCCGTCATCTGTCGCTGTACCGGTAAGGGTGAAGGCAGCAGCAGTTCGATACGCGTCTGCCACGGGAGACGTAAATGCCGCAGCGGGAACCGCCTTATCAAATGTGTAGGTCGCCATTGCAGGATCGCCTGAAATGCCTTCATCCGGGACCATGGAAAACATTTTCAAAATTACAGCATCTTTGTCTGCACCGTCAATGACAATGGCAGCCCCCGTATATTCTGTAGAGGCTGATGAGGGAGCTGTTCCATCCAGCGTGTAATAGGTTTTCACAGGAGCGGCTTCTACGTCAGCCGTTACACTGATGGCTTCCTTGTAAAAACCTGTGGCCTGGGAAAAGACGGGAACTTTGGGGGCATCTTTTCCGCCGGTCAAGGTCAAAGCCATGTTATTCACAACAACGCTGAAGCCAGGTGCTGGTTTCTTATTGCTCAGGTTGATTGAAGTTGTCCCGTTGTAGGCGCCTGCATTTACTTTAAATTTAGCATCAAGCAACTTCCTTGACTCACCAGGCCACACACCGGTAAAACTGGTCCATAGGACATTCACCTGTTTGTCGGTCTTGACATCACCATCCAAATCGTCAGCGGTATCATCAACAGCGACATTGACCGTACCAAAATTATCCGTTGCGTATATGTTTTCAAAATCCACAAAGGTTAATTTTTTAGAATCATAATGAATACGAATCTGTAATCCTTTTGACAACGCCTGGTTTGTTATTTCATAATTTACGGCAATGGTGAGATCTTCGCCCACAGCCTTTGAAAGCACAGCCGGATCTATCGAAACCGTTTGAATTTCATCCGCAAATGCCGCTCCTGCCAGGAAAAACAATGACAGCAACAGCGTTGTCAGCAATGAAATATATTTACCTCTGCCTCTAAAACCCATTTAAACCTCCCGATTAAATTCTTACACATTATTGAAAAGTCTTTATTTTTATCTCGTTAAAGATAAAGCCTATTGACACATTATTCCCAAAAGATACGTTTCAATATCAGTAATGGTTGTTCTGCCGGCATTTTCGCCAACAACGCCATTGATTAAAAAATCACCCCTGAAATCAAACAAATACCGAATTACCAGAAAGCCATCAGTAAAGGCATCTACCTCATTATTTCCATCAATATCCAGCACCTGATTGGTAACACCATTGGCAAGATATTCCTCAATATCTACGGCTGTGGTACGGGTTGCATTTTCGCCAACAACACCATTGATTAAAAAATCGCCCCTGAAATCAAACAGATACCGAATTACCAGGAAACCATCAGTAAAGGCATCCACCTCTCCATTCCCATCAATATCCAGACAAAAATCAGGCGTTGACTTAACTACGGTGATCATACCGCTGGTATAGGTTGTTCCGGCCTGAATCGACTCAGCCTTGACATAGACCTGTGCATTTTCCGTAACGCCTTTGACCGTTACCGTTGCAACCCCCTGGGAGTTCCCTGAAAACGCTGCACCATCGGCAGGATTACCGTCTGCATCCACAACGCTCCAGTTAAAGGTTTCTGCGTCTTCAGAACCATTAATGAGAAACACCTGGCTCTCATTGACCCCCAGGGAGATAGCGCCTGCCGGGTCCATGGATTTACCCGCAAGAACCGTAAAGGTCAGAGGGAAGAAATCTCCCCTTGCAGTAACATTCCCGGCAATATCTTCGAACCAAACATACAGAGTTTGATCGCCAGTCTGGGAAATCGCATAGGTTACGGTGTTTGAATCGTCAACATCAAGTGCGGTGGCGGTATCAAACAGTTCGGAGGTGTTGAGGTAGACTTTAGCAACATCCTGCTCTGCCGCAACGGAAAGGACCACCGGATTAATGCTTGTAGTATCATCAGTCTGACCCTCAACTGCGGCAAGTGAAATGGTTCCTGTTGGCGGCACATTGTCAAAGGTAAAAGGCCCGACGGGTTTATCATCACTGATGCTGGTGCCTGTTTCAGGAATGAAATAAACCGTTTTAACGTGGAGGTACCATACTGGGGTATTATCATAGTTACTTTCTGCAAACAGAGCCGTATCCGTGTTAAAAATCATGGAATCACCATGGGGAACCTGACTGGTCTCTGCGGGAGACAGATCCTGGCTGGTCAATGGCGTACCCGAATTATTCCATCGGTACACATAGTACTGCAAAGCGCCACCCGCAGGAAGGGCTGTGGAGGGAGGGGTGATTGTGGTTACCAGTTCGGTTGCAGGAACCATCTGGGGAGCGCTGCCCGTGCTGACCCCCTCCACTGTAACATTGGAAGGTTCATATGCGGCAGATACAACTCCCGGCAATGAAAAGAGTGCCACTATAAAAAAAACAATTAGAATATTGACCTTTTTATTCATAATTTATCTCATCCCTGAATAATCATATCATAAGGTTAAAGAGATACATCATTCCTGTCATTTTCAGCAGGGCTGCAACATCTGAGCTGCTGCAGCCCTGTTTTTGGGTTACAGGGATATGTCTCTTGGGGTCTCACTGCCTTCAACTGCAGTTGCATTGGCAAAATCTGTTGATCCACCATTCGCGTAGTATTTAATGGCGTAGTTACCCTCAAGGTCCTGGGCACCGATCTTGAACAGATCACCGGATTTAACGGTAACCGTGTAGCTGTACCTGCCAGCACCAAGGTCAAGGGCCTTTACCACCTGCATGGGTGCCGCCGTATCGGTGGTATTCACCACAGACACAAAGATATGCTTTCCAGCTGCGCCATCCAGCAGGGTGATCTCGCCTTGCAGCGTGGCAAGGGTGGGAACCGAGACAATGTGATCTGTGATATCTGAAGCAATGTCAATTCCGGATTCAATGATCAGCGGTTTTGTAATTGCCGGCAGAACCGTCAGCGTGTAGTCGTCTCCCTGGGGAACATTCACAAAGGCAAATCGGCCGTCAGAGCCTGTCCTTGTCGCCTTGCCATATTTCGTGGTCGAAGAATCAAGCAGGACATAGGCGCCGGCCACCTTGGTGACCCCTTCCATCACCGTCCCGGCAAAAGACCAGGTGGTTACGGGTTTTTCAAGATAAATATTCTTGGTCGTCGTTTCTCCCAGATCTCCGGTTGTCACCTCATCCGAATACCCGGTATACTCGGTTCCCTTTTTCGCACCAATCAAATGGGATGTATTGGGCAGAAGCCCCTTGAACTGGTATAGACCTCCATCAACGGTTTTAGTGCTCAGGCTGTAGACTGAGCCAGGCGGAACGATGCGGATGTTTACCCCATCGACCGGAGCAGAGTCATAGGTAACCTTACCGTTAACAAGTGCACCGGCAGACAGAACCACATCAAGGGTCAGGTCGGAACCCACCGTTACCTCGGTTTCCCAATCCGTATAATCCTTGTGATAAACCGAAAGCTTGTAAATACCGTCCGGGATGTCTGCCAGGGTGTATTTTCCGTTAAGATTTGTTTTTACCGAAGGCCTCAACAGCGAACCATCTTCATTGAAAAGTGTTACCCAGGCCATTTGAACCGGAGTATTTCCAACCGATTCAGTGACCGTTCCTGTAAGGGTGAAATTACGATTCACAACAAAATTCTTTGTACTCTTTTTCCCCGATTCAAGGCTTACATCCTCGGAAATAGGCGCATAGGGATTTGGCGGGTAAACAGTTACCGCATGGTCACCCGGATTCAAATTGCCGATCAGATAATACCCCTCACCATTGGTGCGCGTGACATTGGCTGATCCAGTGGCTTTGTTCCGGGCTTCCACCAGGACATTTGCCATTTTCAGGCCGTCTTCCCGCTTGAGGGTCAGTACCCCATCCACTGAAGAGTCCGCAGCAACCACCACAAAATCAATGTCGGTCTGGTCGTTCTCAGACACATCTACCTTGACGGCATCCTTGAGGGACCGGACCGTTTCGCCGGCGGTTTTAAAATAGTATTTTGCACCCTGATATTCCAGGTACACATAGTAACTGTCCTTATCGACCTGAATCGTAAAATGACCGTCCGGACCAGTAAGGGCAGAGTAAATTTTATAATTAGCAAAATTCCGGTTAGAGGCATAAACCGTTACACCCTGAGTGTTTACACCGCCGATCTCTACGTTACCTGAAATCTCTTTTATATTGTCTGGATTGAAAACAAACGGATCAAGCGACGTGTCCTGATCTGCCGCAACAATAACCGGGGTTGCCAAATCCAGGGAAGAGACATTTTTGTAGAATGTTGGCGGTACACCCTGGCCCACGACTGCAGCCACATAGTCAGACGCCGGGAGCAGATAATTGATCGTATAGGGCTGATCTTCATTGGCTGCATTCCCTGTAGCCTGTGCATATGCTTTAAGTTTTGTCGTTTCAGAACTGATGGACACCTCAACCGTCTGACCATCGGAAAGTCCCTGAATCAATCCGGAAACAGATCCCAGGGCAAGATCCCATTCAAGATTCTGATTTAATATCTGAACCGGCGCTAAATTTCCATATACGGCCCAGAAGGTGTATGCATTGTTGGCAGGAATCGGGAAGGTGACATATTCGCCGTTTTGATCTGCAGCGACCCGGCCGATTTCATTTCCGTTCGAATCTTTGATCAAGACGGTCATTCCAGGAATTGTGACACCCCCCTTGAGGGTTATTTTTCCTTTGACCGCAGTGTACTTGCCAAGCGTTATGGCTGCCAGAGTCTTGTTGGCATTTTCAACGGCAAACCCGATTTCCCCTCGCTTGCTGAATCCGGGTCTTGTTGCAAACACTTTGACCTTGTAATCACCGCTGGCCACGCCGGTAAAGGAAAATTCGCCGTTTTTAACGACTTTTGAATCAACAACAAAGTCGTCTCCGTTGATTGATTTATACAATTTAGCCACGGCTCCGTCGGCATTTTCCCCCGGGTCTCCCTCATAAATCACGGCACCCTTGACATTATAACCGCCTGAAACAATAATCTGTCCCTTTACAAGGTCGACCAGATAATTCTGCGCGGTGGAGGCATCGGGCGCAAGACCCGTTGCCACAGGAATGGGAGTGGGTTCGTCATAACCTGCATTCTTGGCAGTGTCCGGACCGATCACCGTTTTTTGAGCACGGATGTCATAAGTGCCCGTTCCAGCCCCTTTTTTAACCCTGAACTTGGCCTTAAAGGGAACATAGGTATCCGTGGTCGTGTTAAAAAAATTTGCAGCTGCCGCTGCAATGAGCACCACACCTTTGTCTGCCTTGTTGTTCGCCTGGTAATAGATGGTCTGCCCTATAATTTCGGCAGATGGCGGATTTTGAGGATCGTAGGTATCTCCATTATCAATGGGTTTATCATTCTGAACCAGACTGACAAAGTCAAACACATCCTTATCATAGGTCAGGGTAAATACAACACCATTGACATCATTGAAGCCGCCTTCGAGCATGACATCAAGCAAAACTTCACGGCTGGCATCCGTTGTTCCGGTGTTGTTTAAAGCACCAGAGCCAACCCTTAGGGTCTTGGCAGCAAAAACCGTCTGCCCAAGGCCAATGATAATGGAAAACAACACCATCGGCAAAAAAATTCTTTTAAGTATATTCATGGGATCACTCCTCACTTTTCTCTGTTCTGGCATTACCTGCTTTTGCTTTCATGGTCTCATTAAAATGTTCCAGCCTGTAATCGACTTCAAGACTGCTCCGATGCTGTCTTTGCAACTCCTCAAACAGCTCTAGACTGGAAAGCAAGGCCATGGAAAGCACCTGTTTCTTTTCCTCATCCGGTTCTCCGGAAATTTCTCTTTTTAAATCAGTAATCTCTCTCCACCGTTTTTTTTCTTCCCTCTCATACCCCAGTGCGATAGCTGCCATGGTATCATTTTTTGCCGCCAAGGCATAACTCTCAGGCAGAATCGGGTGAACAGTTTCGGACGTTTGCGACGCCTCGCCAAAGTTCTTATCATAATTTTTCCCAGCCATGATCACATTCATCTCACCCGAATTCTGTCCTGTGGGAAATATTTTGAGGGCATTGACCACAAAATCATTTCCAACCCGGTTGAAAATCATCACCACATTATGATCCTTTAACAGCCTTTTAAATGCCTTTTCAGGGGTTATGCCGGCAAAATGCGCGCTGACTCTCAAAGGTTCAATTTCCTTCGAGACAAAAATAACGACTCCGGTTTTTCCGGCTATTTCTTCAAGCAGGGGTACAAGGGGAACATCATCCGCCTTGATGGAAAGCAAATGACCGTCATAGGTTACCGTCTCCTGCCCTGAGCAGTACAGCGGTGTCATGGCAGAAAGCAAGACAGTCATGAAACCTACACAAATGGTGAAACGCCCGTTCATAAGACATCCTGAGATTACTTAAAATTAAAAGGAGACTTCCGTAAAACAAATACCGGGGTAGGGATCAGGAGTATCTGGGAGGGGGGAGAACAATCTTAAGACAAAGAGAATCACAGACCCGATTCATCGAATCGACGTCATCTGAATATGCCATAAAAACAATAAGGCGAAACGCTTTAGGTGCAAGGGGAATATCATTACCCGGCCCAGGAAGTTGCGTCGCCTTTTTTATAACTGTTTTAAGTCCAGCCGCAAGATAGAATGCATTCAGGGCCTGTTTAAAATCTTTTTTGAAATGAATCTGTTCACTGTCACTGTTAATATCATTTGCGATGTTTCGAAGGATTGAAACCAGCTGTTCAAGATCTGCCCTGCCACTCACCTGTACCCGTCTTGAACCGGTTTCATGGAGGCACGATATGGCAAACAGCCCCGCCAGAAAAAGTGAAAAGATTTTCTTTTGAAGATTACTCACAGGCACCCTTTCCGCCAATATTTCAATTAACGATACTTAGTAATCGAACAATTCTCAATAAAAGTCAATATTATTCGTTCAGACCCAAGGCGGCATCAGCTGCCTTCTGTAAAAAAACTGCTAACCGATCATATCCGGCAGAAATGTTGCAATGGTGGGAAAGGCAATCATGATTGCCGTGCCCACAATCAGGGCGATCAAAAAGGGAATCACCCCTATGAAGATCTCCTCCATGGGCACCTCAGGGGACAACCCCTTTACGATGTAAACATTGACACCCACGGGCGGTGTGATGATGCCCATCTGGGTGATAAGAACAATGATGACCCCAAACCAGATCAAATCATAGCCAAGCCCGGCGACAATGGGATAGAAAATCGGTATGGTCAGTGTAATAAGGGCCAGGGCATCGATGAAGCAACCGCCCACAAGATAGATCAGACAGATCAGTGAAATAATGGCCCAGCCAGGCCAGTTGAGGGTGGCTACAAGGTTGGCGCCCTCCATGGGAATCCGGGTCAGGGCAAGAAAATGGCCAAAGATGGTGGCGCCCGCAACCAGCATGATCACCATGGCCGAGGTCTTGAGGGTATCATAGACGGCATTTTTAAAGTTGTGCCAGGAGAGCTTTCCCTGGACAATGGCAATGGCAAGCAGGGCAAACGATCCCACGGCCCCGGCCTTGGTCGGAGTGAAAAATCCGAAAAACATCCCACCCATGACCACGAGAAATACCAGGGCGGTTTCCCATATCTCAAAAAGAGCCAGAATTCTCTCTTTTAACGGAAAGGCGTCGCCCCTGGCACCCTCTTCCGGATAGATGGCGCAATAGACCACAATGGCCACGATAAAGAGACCGGCAATGAGAAAAGCCGGGAGAATACCGGCAATAAAAAGTTTGCCAATGGAAAGCTGGGTAAGGATACCGTAGATGATCAGCACAACGCTCGGCGGCATGAGCACCCCTATGCCGCCGCCTGCGGCCACTGAACCCGTTGCAAGCCTGTGGCCGTAATTATAACGCTTCATCTCGGGCAGACCAATCGTACCCATGGTGGCGGCAGTCGCTGTTGTGGAACCGCAGATGGCACCAAAGGCGGTGCAGGCAGCAATGGTTGCCATGGCAAGCCCGCCCCTGACCCGGCCCATGCATTTGTAGGCCACATCGTAGAGCTTTGCACTCACCCCGGCATAGTAGGCAATAAACCCCATGAATACAAAAAGGGGTACCAGGGCAAGGCTGTAGGAGGAAAACACGTCAAACATGTCCCTGGATAAAAGGGACAGGGCCGCCTTGAAATTGGTCAGGTACCCGTATCCGGCAAAACCGACAACGGCCATGGCATAGGCAACGGCAAGCCGTGTAAAAAAAAGCGCGATCAGGACGGCGATCCCGAAGATGCCGACCAGTGTGTACTCATTCATGGCAATCTCCCCTGACAAGCCCCATGAGCTTTGCTGCAACCACCAGGGTCAGTGCGGCACACCCAAAGGCCACAGCATACAGGACATAAAACGTCGGAAGTTCCAGGGTGGCAGATACCTGGCCAATGCGTTTTAATTCAGCTCCGTAATTAAAACATTCCCAGGACATGAGCCCGAAAAACCCGACCATCAGAGCCGAAAGCAGGGTGTTGATGATTCGCTTTACCCGGGCAGAAAGCGTTAAATAAAGGATATCCACACCGATGTGGGCTTTTTCGCCATGGGCCGCGGGCAGCACAAAGGCAATGAGAAGTGCTGCCATGAGTGAAACAATTTCTTCCGATCCCAGGACCGGGGATCCAAACAAGTTGCCCACCACATCTGTACAGGTGACAAGCATCATGGCGATCAGCATTGCGCCGGAAACCATTTTCATAAATCCTGACAACCGATTAATCATCTATTTTTCCTTGTACAAACGGTCGAACGGCTCCAGCCCCGCAACCTGGGGTTCAACACAAAAAACAGCCAAACCAGGCTGAAGCATGGGGTCAGGAACCGTTTTTAAAAAGTAAACACAAATAAACAAACGATTAGAGATATCTGCTCTTAAAATCGCCTTTATTATAATCTCCCAGGCGATCGTTGAGGAACTTGAGGGCCTCTTGTCCGGGAACACCGCGCTTTTCACTCTTTTCAAGATAGGTGTCAAACACGGGGGTCACCGCCTCTTTCCAGCGCAGCGCTTCGTCCGGTGCAATGCCGATCATGGAGTTGCCAAGGCCAAGGGAAAAACTGACCCCTTCGTAATCGCTCTCGTCCCAGGCAGCACCGTGTTTTGACGCCCATTCATGATTGATCTCCTGGATGGCGGTTCTGGCATCATCGGACAGGGCATCCCATTTGGCCTGGTTCATGACCACAAAAAAACCAACCGAGTACGCCGTGGGGTAGCAGGCAATGGTATAATCGGTAACCTCGCCCATTTTCCAGCCCTTGTTCGTCTCTTCAGGATAGACAGCACCCTCTACAACGCCCTTTTGCAGGGCCTGGTAAACCTCAGGCATGGGCATGGAAACAGGGGTTGCCCCGAGGGCCTTGATCATTCCGGCAACCGAACCCGGGGATCTCAATTTGAGACCCTTGAGATCCGCCATGGTATGCACCTCTTTTTTCTGGGTGTGGATCAAACCGGGTCCATGGGCATGGAGAAACATCACCTTGGTATCTGAAAGCTCGGCCGGTTTAAATTTATCGTAGAGCTCGTTAAAAACGGCCGTTGCAAAGCGGCCGCTGGGATTACCAAAGGGCAGGTTGATAACGTCCATGAGCGGAAAGCGCCCCCGGGTATAGAGGAGGCAGGACATGCCAATGTCTGTCCTTCCGGTAACCACTCCGTCATAGATCTGAGCTGCCTTGACCAGGGTATTTCCAGCATAATAGGAGATCTTGACCTCACCGTTGGTGCGTTGCTCCACTTCTTTGCACCATGATTGGGCAAGCTTGCTCTGCACATGGCTCGGGGGAAAGAAATTACTGTAGGTCAGGTTGACCTCCTGGGCCGACGCGCTTCCGGTCAGAACCGGAAAAGCTGTGAAAAAGAAGGCTCCCAGCATCAGGGAGACAATCCACGTTGGTACCGGTTTCATTTTAAATCCCTCCTCAAGTTTTTTTGCCGCATTTGCGCCAGGCGGTATGCCCGGACAGTTAACGGTGTTAAGCCTATTTACTTATACTGTCAACTGCGGGATGTCCATAAAAGAATGCTTTTCCCGGCAAAAAACGGCTCAAGGCAATTGTCAGCATAATTACGGGAATATTGGAAAACCGATATTCACGGTATGGTCTGAGCGGTACCTCTGCCCTGGCCACAACGAAATTCGAAACGCCACTACAGATGATGCTTTGGTGGGTGTTGCATATAAAAAAGAACGGATAAATTTTTCTCTGTTCTTGAAGTTGGCATACAGCAAAAATGCTTTCAGCGGTTATCCGTTCCGAACTTAGCGACTCTGCTAAAATACCACCCAAGTGCATATTCTGCCTCACCCTTTGACACGGCTTTCATCAGGCTGTGTTCAATAACATCGGGGGTTGAGAAAGTAATTTCGGAATAATAAGGATCCGCCCACAATCTGTATTCTTTTTCCCCTACGACTATCAAGGGATTAATTTTTACTGTGGCCCTATGTTCCAAGTTTAAAGCAAATAATGAGGCAATCCGTGCAATAAAAGAGGAGCAATTATGGCCCACAAGGGAAAATGAGTTATAGGGATAATTCCCAGGAGCCATGAATTGCAGGATCTTTTTGAACTGTTCCCTGGTCAGGTCGACCTTAGCCGCATACGTCGGCCTGTGACCTCCTGATCCTTTCTGGAAGAAACCGTCATCCAGTTCATCCCACAGATATTTTATGGGGTTTGGTTCATATCGGGGATGTCGTTTCTGCTCTTCAGTCGGGTTTGCATACCCGTATTTGATATAATTATTAATCCCCTTGTAGAACCTTGGTTGCCTTTTTCCTAACTGTCCCGACTGCCCGCCTTCAAGAACAAAAGGACGGCCGTTTATGTTTCCCTTCAGCAAGATCCAGGAATGTCCAATATTCCTTTTTCCCTCACCATAATTTATCAGAGATGAAACTAACCTTTCATTATCAAAATAATCCAGGTGATAGGCAGCAACAAGAAAAACGATATAATATTCGGTCTCAGTAATATGGTCATTCTCGATTAAGGATTGTTCTAGATAGCCATATTGGGATTTCCAGGTTTCCGTCTGGGATACTGGATAGCATGAACTGACTAAAAACAAGAGAAGTAATGTTTTCCAGATAAAGAGTTTACGGAAATTTTTTCGGACCTTCTTTAAAAACAACATTTAATCCTCATTGATGAAGGGTGTTGAAACAAACCAAGTGCCATCAGCGCATAGACCCATTTTATAGTTTTATCAAAACCTATCACAGACAAAATGGCATTGCCAATAAATCAAGCTGAATTAAATAGGACCTACTTGACCGGGCGCCTGGTTGCCCTGTCCATGACAGCTGACACAGACAAGGCACAGAATTCATCCACGCAGAGAACCCCGGAGAGGAGATGCCTCTTTCCAAACAAAAAAAGCCCCGAACATCGTTTAAGATGATCGGGGCTCGATAAAGATAACCCGGCGGCGTCCTACTCTCCCACAGGGCCTCCCCTGCAGTACCATCGGCGCTGGAGATCTTAACTGCCGTGTTCGGGATGGGAACGGGTGTGGCATCTCCGCCATTGCCACCGGATTAAACTTGGCAATATATTGAATCTGCTGAAAGTGTCTCTGAATATCTGCATTAAAGCGTTCAAACCTAAAAGGGTTTGAGGTTAGTGGCTAAGCCCCACGACCTGTTAGTACCGGTTAGCTGAACACATTACTGTGCTTACACACCCGGCCTATCAACCTTGTAGTCTCCAAGGGGTCTTCAGTCACTTGCGTGATGGGATATCTCATCTTGAAGTTGGCTTCCCGCTTAGATGCTTTCAGCGGTTATCCGTTCCGAACTTAGCTACCCTGCAGTGCCGTTGGCACGACAACAGGAACACCATTGGTTCGTCCATTCCGGTCCTCTCGTACTAGGAACAGATCTCCTCAAATATCCTACGCCCACGAAAGATAGGGACCAAACTGTCTCACGACGTTTTAAACCCAGCTCACGTACCACTTTAATTGGCGAACAGCCAAACCCTTGGGACCTGCTCCAGCCCCAGGATGTGATGAGCCGACATCGAGGTGCCAAACCGCCCCGTCGATGTGAACTCTTGGGGGCGATAAGCCTGTTATCCCCGGCGTACCTTTTATCCGTTGAGCGACGGCCCTTCCATACAGAACCGCCGGATCACTAAGACCTAGTTTCCTACCTGCTCGAAATGTCTCTCTCGCAGTCAAGCTCCCTTATGCCTTTACACTCTATGGCTGGTTTCCAATCAGCCTGAGGGAACCTTCGCGCGCCTCCGTTACTCTTTGGGAGGCGACCGCCCCAGTCAAACTACCCGCCAGACACTGTCCAAAATCCCGGTAAGGGACCTTTGTTAGAACCATAGTACATGAAGGGTGGTATTTCAAGGGTGACTCCACAAGCACTGGCGTACCTGCTTCAAAGTCTCCCACCTATCCTGCACATCATGTACCAAAATCCAATGTCAAGCTGTAGTAAAGGTGCCGGGGTCTTTCCGTCTTTTCGCGGGTAGACGGTATCTTCACCGCCATTCCAATTTCGCTGAGTCCCTGGTTGAGACAGTGCGGAAGTCGTTACGCCATTCGTGCAGGTCGGAACTTACCCGACAAGGAATTTCGCTACCTTAGGACCGTTATAGTTACGGCCGCCGTTTACCGGGGCTTCGGTTCAAAGCTTCGCTTGCGCTAACAAATCCCCTTAACCTTCCGGCACCGGGCAGGCGTCAGACCCTATACCTCGTCTTGCGACTTTGCAGAGTCCTATGTTTTTAGTAAACAGTCGCTACCGCCGTTTCTCTGCGACCCCCGATGGCTTTGAAAAGCAAGTCTTCTAACCAATGGGGGCATACCTTATCCCGAAGTTACGGTATCATTTTGCCGAGTTCCTTAACCAGGGTTCTCTCAAGCGCCTCGGGATACTCTCCCTGCCTACCTGTGTCGGTTTTGGTACGATCACCTGTTATCTCGATAGAGGCTTTTCTTGGCAGCATGGGTGCAGTCAGTTTATGGGACCAGGTCCCTCCTCATCGCTTCTCGGCCTTAAGATCGAACGGATTTACCTGCTCGATCAGCCTACCAGCTTGAACCGCCTATTCCAGCAGACGGATGACCTGCCCTCCTGCGTCCCCCCTTCTCTCAAACGATAACTCGGTGGTACAGGAATATTAACCTGTTTTCCATCGCCTACGCCTTTCGGCCTCGGCTTAGGGATCGACTAACCCTGAGAAGATTAGCTTTACTCAGGAATCCTTAGGCTATCGGCGAGGGGGTTTCTCACCCCCTTTATCGCTACTCATGTCAGCATGGTCTCTTGTGTAAACTCCACACCACCTTACAGTGGCGCTTCTATACTTACACAACGCTCTCCTACCATAAGAATAAATTCTTATCCGCAGCTTCGGTGCTATGTTTGAGCCCCGTTACATTTTCGGCGCAGAACCACTCGATCAGTGAGCTATTACGCTTTCTTTAAAGGATGGCTGCTTCTAAGCCAACCTCCTGATTGTCTGGGCATTTCCACATCCTTCCCCACTTAACATAAACTTAGGGACCTTAGCTGGCGGTCTGGGTTGTTTCCCTCTCGTCCGCGGAACTTAGCTCCCGCGGGCTGACTCCCACACTCTACTTCATCGGTATTCGGAGTTTGGTTAGGTTTGGTAATCTGGTGAGACCCCTAGCCCATCCAGTGCTCTACCCCCGATGAGAAACATGTGAGGCTATACCTAAATATATTTCGGAGAGAACCAGCTATTTCCAGGTTTGTTTGGCCTTTCACCCCTAACCACAGCTCATCCCAATAGTTTTTAACCTATATGGGTTCGGTCCTCCACGCGATTTTACTCGCGCTTCAACCTGGCCATGGCTAGATCACCTGGTTTCGGGTCTACTCAACGCAACTTGACGCCCTGTTAAGACTCGGTTTCCCTGCGGCTACACCTCACGGCTTAACCTTGCTGCGTTAAATAACTCGCTGACTCATTATGCAAAAGGCACGCGGTCACTCTGGCCAATGCCAGAGCACCCACTGCTTGTAGGCAAACGGTTTCAGGTACTGTTTCACTCCCCTCACAGGGGTACTTTTCACCTTTCCCTCACGGTACTGGTTCACTATCGGTTGCCGGGTAGTATTTAGCCTTATGAGATGGTCCTCACAAATTCCCACAGAATTTCTCGTGTTCCGCAGTACTTGGGTGTCTGAAAAAAGAGGGTGATCCATTTCGTCTACAGGGCTGTCACCTGCTATGGCCGGACTTTCCAGTCCGTTCGACTACACATCACCTTTGTAACTCTCCGCACCGTCCGAAACCGGTACAATTCAGATCCCGCGACCCCTGACATGCAACGCCTTCGGGCTATCACACATGGCAGGTTTGGGCTGTTTCCCGTTCGCTCGCCGCTACTGGGGAAATCGTTTTTACTTTCTCTTCCTGGGGGTACTAAGATGTTTCAGTTCTCCCCGTTGGCCTGATCAGGCTATGTATTCACCTGAACATGTCACAGCATTGACCGTGACAGGTTTCCCCATTCAGAAATCTCCGGATCAAAGTTTGTTAAGCAACTCCCCGAAGCTTATCGCAGCTTTCCACGTCTTTCATCGCCTCCCGGCACCAAGGCATCCACCGTTTGCCCTTTATAGCTTAGCCACTATAAAACCACAAATTAAGTTTAAACGCTTTAATGCAAATATACAGATACAACGTCTCAGAAGCCTTCAACCTCCGGATTCTATCCGGATGCCTTCACTTCTGAAGTGTTATACGATACAACACCATCGGAATCCCTTGTTCAGACGATGTCTGAACGCGACCATTCCCATGGGTCGTGTTGTTTCATTTTAACTTTCAACAGATTGTCAAAGAACAAAAAGAATCAATAGTGGTGGAGGATAGCGGGATCGAACCGCTGACCTCCTGCGTGCAAGGCAGGCGCTCTCCCAGCTGAGCTAATCCCCCACTATGGTGGGCCTGGGTGGATTCGAACCACCGACCTCACGCTTATCAGGCGTGCGCTCTAACCAACTGAGCTACAGGCCCAAAAGAATTAATCCCTCAAAACCGGCTAGTGACGAGATAAAACGTATCTCTTGTATCTTGTTTCTTTCCTTAGAAAGGAGGTGATCCAGCCGCTGGTTCCCCAACGGCTACCTTGTTACGACTTCACCCTAATTATCAACCATACCTTAGGCACCTGCCTCCCCGAAGGGTTGGCCCAATGACGTCGGGTACAATCAACTCTCATGGTGTGACGGGCGGTGTGTACAAGGCCCGGGAACGTATTCACCGTGGCATGCTGATCCACGATTACTAGCGATTCCAACTTCATGGAGTCGAGTTGCAGACTCCAATCCGGACTGGGATATGCTTTCAGGGATTGGCTTACCTTCGCAGGTTCGCTGCCCGTTGTACATACCATTGTAGCACGTGTGTAGCCCCAGACATAAGGGCCATGAGGACTTGACGTCATCCCCACCTTCCTCCCCGTTAACCGGGGCAGTCTCTTCAGAGTTCCCGCCATGACGCGCTGGCAACTGAAGATAGGGGTTGCGCTCGTTGCCGGACTTAACCGAACATCTCACGACACGAGCTGACGACAGCCATGCAGCACCTGTCTCTGAGTTCCCGAAGGCACTCTAATATCTCTAACAGATTCTCAGGATGTCAAGTCTGGGTAAGGTTCTGCGCGTTGCGTCGAATTAAACCACATGCTCCACCGCTTGTGCGGGCCCCCGTCAATTTCTTTGAGTTTTAGTCTTGCGACCGTACTTCCCAGGCGGTATACTTAATGCGTTAGCTCCGGCACAGCAGGGGTCAATACCCGCTACACCTAGTATACAACGTTTACTGCGTGGACTACCAGGGTATCTAATCCTGTTCGCTACCCACGCCTTCGCACCTCAGCGTCAGTTTCGGTCCAGAAAGGCGCCTTCGCCACCGGTGTTCCTCCTGATATCTACGAATTTCACCTCTACACCAGGAATTCCCCTTTCCTCTACCGTACTCAAGTCTTATGGTTTCAAATGCACTTCCAGGGTTGAGCCCCGGGCTTTCACATCTGACCTGCAAGACCGCCTGCGTGCCCTTTACGCCCAATAATTCCGAATAACGCTTGCACCCCCCGTATTACCGCGGCTGCTGGCACGGAGTTAGCCGGTGCTTCCTTCATGGGTACCGTCAATACTACACCCTATTAAAGCATAATAACTTCTTCCCCATTGACAGAGTTTTACGACCCAAGGGCCTTCTTCACTCACGCGGCGTTGCTGCGTCAGGGTTGCCCCCATTGCGCAAAATTCCTCACTGCTGCCTCCCGTAGGAGTCTGGACCGTGTGTCAGTTCCAGTGTGGCTGATCATCCTCTCAGACCAGCTAACCATCATCGTCTTGGTAGGCCGTTACCCCACCAACAAACTAATGGTGCGCGGACTCATCTTCAAACAACAGCTTTCAAGAAGAGGCTGTCTTTCATCAATTATCCCAAAGAACAATTGACTTCATCCGGTATTAGCAATTCTTTCGAACAGTTATCCCGGATTCAAAGGTAGATTATCCACGTGTTACTCACCCGTGCGCCACTCTACTCGGGATTGCAAGCAATCCCTTTCTCGTTCGACTTGCATGTGTTAAGCACGCCGCCAGCGTTCATTCTGAGCCAGAATCAAACTCTCCAGTTAAATTCTTTGAATATCTTTTGTATGCTTTCACAGCATTCAAAAGACACACTTCGTCTCTTTTGTCACTAACCAGTTTTCAAAGATCAATCGCTTTTGGTAAAACAGCCACTCCTTCGAGCGGCACAAACTCGGTCTTTATATCTGCTTAACCGAAGCTTGTCAACTCTTTTTTTTCAATCGGTCAAATTATTTTCCGTTAAAAAGAAAGCGTCGGTCACATGGACAACTGCAACGGAGACTGTTTATATAAAAACCAAGCCCCCCTGTCAACCCCTTTTTTACCGATCATGCAATTATTTTATGATACCGTTTTTTCCCAGCCCTAAGAAGAATCTCTCCATCCTTGAAATCACGGTCAAAGATGAGCATATCAAAGGTCTCTATCCGTTCGTTATTAAGGTAACCGCCTCCCTGGGTGATGAGACGCCTGGCATCCCCCTTGGATTTTGACAGCCCTGTCTCGACAAACAGGTCAACGGCAGCAATCCCTGCTTTTAAACGCGATTTGTCAACGCTGGAGAACGGCATACTGCTGTCTGCGGGGGATTTACCGCCCCCGGTTCTGGGAATGGGGCTTGACGGACACAGCGATTCGGGAATACTCGGTGCGCCAAAAACCGAGGCCGCCGCATCAAAGGCAGCGTTGGCCGCCGCCAGCCCATGGGCAATGGCCGTGGCCGCATGGGCAAGGATGGCCTTGGCAGCGTTCATCTGGACACCTTCGATCCCCTTGACCTGTTCGATCTCGGCCATGGGCAGAAACGTAAAAAGCGCCATGAATTTTGCCACATCCGCATCATCGGTATTAACCCAGAACTGATAGTAATCATAGGGCGGGGTTCGTTCCGGATCAAGCCACACCGCCCCCTTGTGGGTTTTGCCCATCTTGATGCCGCTGCTTGTGGTGATCAGGGGAAAGGTGATACCAAAAGCGGTCTTGCCCTGGGTTCGTCGCACCAGATCAATTCCGGCAACAATATTACCCCACTGGTCACTGCCCCCCATCTGCAAACGGCAGTCATGGGCCTGGGACAGCATCATGAAGTCATAGGCCTGGAGAAGCATATAGTTGAACTCGATAAAGCTCAATCCCTCGTCGGATT
The DNA here is from genome assembly GCA_963675615.2 of uncultured Desulfobacterium sp. Taxonomy (GTDB): domain Bacteria; phylum Desulfobacterota; class Desulfobacteria; order Desulfobacterales; family Desulfobacteraceae; genus Desulforapulum. The sequence continues at coordinate 3,714,811 of CAXXTD010000001.1, read as the reverse complement.
CTATGCGCACCCGGTAGCTTTCTGCCTTGATCATCCGGTTTACACTGAAGTGACGGCCGATATCCCTCAAAAAGGAGATATACTCCAGCCCGGTAAGCCAGTCGGCATTATCAAGGAGCAGGGCCTTTCCATCTTCAAAATCAAGAAACCGGGAAAGCTGCCTGCGAATGCTCTGCTTGTTTTCGTTCACCTGGTCATGGGTGATCACCTTGCGCATCTCAGTCTTGCCGCTGGGATCACCGATCAAACCGGTGCCCCCCCCCACCAGGGCAATGGGCCGATGGCCGTTCTGCTGCATGTGAGCAAGGGCCATGATGGTCACCAGATGCCCCACATGGAGGCTCGGGCCGGTCGGATCAAACCCGATGTAACAGGTTGCACCTTCCTGGTCCAGGTAGGCCTTCAGCTCTTCCCCATGGGTGACTGCCTCAACAAATCCGCGCTGATTCAAAATATCCAGAACACTCATATTATTCATTTGATCCTTATTTATTAGTATATTCCACCGAACGTGTCTCACGGATAACCACAACCTTGATCTGGCCGGGAAAGGTCAGGGTCTCCTCGATTTTGGCTGCAATATCACGGCTGAGGAGGCCGGCGTTGGCATCTGAAATCTTGTCGCTCTCAACAATTACCCGGACCTCACGACCCGCCTGGATGGCATAGGTGTTCGAGACCCCCTCAAAGGAGTTTGCCACCTTTTCAAGCTCTTCAAGGCGCTTGACATAATTTTCAAGGGTTTCTTTCCTTGCGCCGGGCCTTGCGCCGGACAGGGCGTCTGCAGCCTGGACAAGGTAATCATAGACACTTTCGGGTCTCTTGTCTTCATGGTGGGCGGCAATGGCGTTGATGACTGTGTCGGTTTCACCGTACTTTCTGGCAAGCTTGGCGCCAATCAGCGCGTGGGGGCCGTCCACTTCATGATCGACGGCCTTGCCGATATCGTGTAAAAGCCCCATGCGCTTGGCAAGCTTGATGTTAAGACCAAGTTCGGCCGCCATGACCCCGGCCAGAAAAGCCACTTCAACCGAGTGTTGGAGAACATTCTGGGCATAGCTTGTTCTGAACTTGAGCTGACCAAGCACCTTGATCAACTCTGGATCCACACCGTGAACACCCAGATCAAAGGCAGCCTGTTCACCCGCTTCCTTGATCGTGACATCCACCTCCTCGGTAACCCTTGCCACAACATCCTCTATCCTTGCAGGGTGAATCCTGCCGTCGGAGATAAGCCGTGTCAGGGCAATTCGGGCCACCTCCCTGCGAACAGGGTTGAATCCCGAAAGAATAACCGCTTCGGGCGTATCATCAATGATCAGATCAATGCCCGTGGCAGCTTCAAGGGCCCGAATGTTTCTTCCCTCCCGGCCAATGATCCGTCCCTTCATCTCGTCGCCTGGAAGCTGGACCACGGAAACGGTTCTCTCGGCCACAAAGTCACCGGCATACCGCTGGATCGCTGTGGAAATAATCTTCTTTGCCTCTTTGTCGGCATTTTCCGCAGCTTCGCTCATGATACGCTTCACAAGCTTTGCACCTTCATGGTTGGCCTCGTTCTCCATTGATTTCAAAAGAATGGCCTTTGCCTCCTCCGCCGTCAGACTTGCCACTCGTTCCAGCTCACGGGTGGTCTCCTCGACAAGGCTGGCATAGGTGGCTTCCTTTTCGGCAAGGGTTTCCATCCTGAGGCTGAGATCATTCTCCTTGGCCTGTAGATCCATTTCCCGACGTTCAAACTTCTCATGGCGCCGGTCAATGGTCTCGCTCCTGGAAAGCAACCGCTTTTCTTCCTGTTTGAGTTCAGCCCGGATTCCTTCTGTTTCCACATCAAAAGCGCTTTTCATCTCAAGAAGCCTGCTCTTGGCTTCGATCTGGGCCTCCTTGAGAAGGGTCGCTGCCTTTCTTTCTGCATTTTCAATGATCAGTGCCTGCTCTTTCAAAACGGCTGCGGCCTTTATCCGGGCACGCTTCAAAGTAAGATAGTATGCTGCACCAAATCCCGATGCAAGCCCTGCTGCTGATGAAAGAACCACGATAAATTCCATTTAACAATCTCCTAAATATTAATATCAGTCACCCGATGGACTGTTGTTCTCCTGGGGATGGCGCAGCAATCCAACTCTTTGACCGCTGTTGCCCGAAGGCGGCAGGGGATGGGAGTGGTGCGGGACTGCATTTTTACGAGATGTAGGGAAGGATAAGGATAGAAAGACAAGGACAAGAAGGATGGTTGTTCAAGTACCCCCACATGATGCCGTGTTGCTTAAGTCTTTGAACCAAGGGTTCAAAAAAGCGGGCTTCCAGTAACACCTTAAGGCTTTTCCATTCTAGTGGAACCTGCACAACAGTGTCAGGGTGGATACCCTGTTCTGTAGCATTAGGACAAAGGACATCATACAATCACAAACACTGCAGGGGTACAACTTGCTAAACACCTTTACAGAGAGCTTTATTTGATACCCTCATCTATTTTTTCGATAAGGGACGTCATCCGTTGATAAACATAGGTCTCAAGTTTCGAATGCTCCAACTTCAACTCTTGAAAGTCCTTGGATATATTCATGGCAGCAAGCAAAAGTATTGCCAGTTTGTTTCTATCCGAGGATTTGAATTCAAATTGATCTTCAGCCTTTACAACATGACGCTTTAAATATTCGGCAACTTCTTTGGAATCAACCGCCGAACTTTCTGACTTGAATTTGAATTCCAAACCAAAAAGTTCAATTTTAACGATCTCATCCAAGGATTTATCTTTACCAGACAGCCCCCCTGCCATTACTCAAACCTCCCTAGGGAGTATCAGAAAAATTATTGAGTTTTTCAAGAAGCCCGTCAATTTTTGTCCTGATTACCGCCTGTTGCTCAGCATACCGCTCTTCTGTCTCATTCTTCTTATTGAGTTCCGTTTCAAGACGTTCGACTTTACCCTTCAACTCTGTGTTTTCCATCTGAAACGTCTGACAGAGTTCGATCAGAAAATCGACCTTATCGTCTATATCGGCAAACTTATTATCTAATAGTTCATTATCCAATTTCCATTCCTCGCAAACTTTAATTTATTTATATTCATAGCCTTTCACAAAGTCAAGACAATTCACACATCTGCCCGTTGCCGACACAGCCCGTCTACCTCTTTTAACTGCACCAGGGTGTTGACGCCAAGCACCTCCCTGGAATCATCTGCCGTGAGCACACCCATTTTAATCCCTTCTGCTGCTCCGATCTTGACAAGGTCCGTCAGGTAGTATTCGTTCTGGGCATTATCCGGGTTCAAAAGATTCAGCGCCAAGGTTAAAAACCGCCGCTCAATGCAGTAAATCCCTGAATTGATCAGTCGAATTTTCCGTTGTTCCACTGATGCATCCGCCTCTTCACAGATGGCCAGAAGTTTTCCCTGGGCATCCTGAAGCATCCTACCATATCCCCCAGGATCGTCAACCTTAACCGCAAGGACTGACAAACGATTTTCGTTTTCCAGGTGAAAACCAACCAAACGTTTAACGGTCCTGGCACGGATCAGGGGCACGTCACCACAGAGAATCACCACATGACTGACCTTGCTGTCAAGATATGGAAGTGCAGCCTTTACCGCATCACCGGTTCCAAGCAGTGCCTGCTGAATGGCAAATTGTACCCGGTAAGACCGAGCCACCTCTTTTTTAACCTGTTCTGCCTGATGCCCCACAACCACAACAACATTGGGACCTGAAACCGTGACAGCACAGTCGACCACATGGGTGATCATGCTCTGCCCGTTCACCAGATGGAGCACCTTTGCCCGGTCCGACTTCATGCGACTTCCTTTTCCGGCAGCCAGGACGACCACCCCGACCTCTTCACCCAATACCATCGTTTTACCTCCTTGACCCTTCACCTAAAGGAAAGGGGGATGCATATAACCCATGCACCCCCCTTTAAATTTATCATATCCAACCGATCTAAAAAGGTCAGATCAAAATCAGATGAACTATCTTGTCTCAATCACGGACAATCTGTGAATTGCCCGTCTCAGGGCAGCCTCAGCCCGGACAAGATCGATATCGGCAGAACGCTCGGCAAGACGTTTTTCGGCCCTGGCCTTTGCAGCCCTGACCCTTTCAACCTCAATCTGGCTTCGACGTTCAGCAGATTCGGCCAAAACCGTCACTTTGTCAGGCAGCACCTCGGCAAACCCACCGTTGACAAAGAGGACCCTCTCTTTTCCTGCGGCGTCCTTGTAGCGCAGACTGCCAATCTTGAGAGAACTCAGAAAGGTCGTATGCCCGCTGAGTACACCAAATTCACCCTCTGAGCCTGGCGCCATAACGATCTGGGCCTCTTCACTGACAACCGATGCCCCCGGGGTGACCACTTCAAGAAAAATATTCTCAGCCATCGTATCCCCCTGGTTTATTTAGCCTCAGCCATCTTGGCGGCCTTTTCCCTGGCCTCTTCAATGGAGCCGACCATGTAGAAGGCACCTTCTGGAAGATCATCATGCTTTCCTTCAATGATCTCCTTGAATGAACGAACCGTATCCTCTACCTTGACAAACTTACCGGGCATACCCGTAAAGGTCTCTGCCACGTGGAAGGGCTGGGACAGGAATCGCTGGAGTTTTCTGGCGCGCTGAACCGTGAGTTTGTCCTCATCTGAAAGCTCATCCATACCCAGAATGGCAATAATATCCTGGAGTTCCTTGTACTTCTGAAGAGTCTGCTGAACCACCCGGGCCACATTGTAATGCTCTTCGCCAACATAGGCCGCATCCAGAATCCTGGAGGTTGAATCCAGGGGATCCACTGCGGGATAGATGCCCAGCTCTGCAATCTGACGGGAGAGAACAACGGTTCCGTCCAGATGGGCAAAGGTGGTGGCAGGGGCCGGGTCGGTCAAGTCATCGGCAGGTACGTAAACGCACTGAACCGCCGTGATGGAACCTTTGTCCGTTGAGGTGATCCGCTCCTGGAGGGCACCCATGTCAACGGCAAGCGTGGGCTGGTATCCAACGGCCGAAGGCATACGGCCCAGGGTCGCTGAAACCTCGGCACCGGCCTGGGTAAAACGGAAGATGTTATCAATAAAGAGAAGCACATCCTGGCCTTCCACATCACGGAAATACTCGGCACAGGTCAAAGCGGAAAGTGCAACCCTTGCCCTTGCTCCGGGAGGCTCGGTCATCTGACCGTAAACCAGGGAACATTTGGGTAGAACGCCGGAGTCCTTCATCTCATGGTAAAGGTCATTTCCCTCACGGGTTCTTTCACCAACGCCGCCAAATACAGAGATACCACCATGCTGCATGGCGATGTTGTTAACCATCTCCATCATGATAACGGTCTTGCCAACGCCTGCGCCGCCGAACATACCCATCTTACCGCCACGGGGAAAGGGAACCAGCAGATCCACAACCTTTACACCGGTCTCAAGAACCCGGACCGTTGTGTCCTGGCTTGTAAACGAGGGTGCAAGCCTGTGGATGGGCAGCATGTTTTCCTGGCTGATGGGTCCAAGACCATCAACGGGCTTGCCAACAACGTTGAGAACACGGCCAAGTGAAGCTGCACCAACGGGCATCATAATGGGAGCGCCCGTATCCTTTACCAGCATGCCCCGCTGAAGGCCGTCGGTGACATCCATGCCAATGCAGCGAACCACATTGTCACCCAGGTGCTGGGCAACCTCGATAACAAGGTTGTCCTCCTGGTCGTTGATAACCGTATTGGTTACGGTGAGGGCGTTGAGAAGGGGGGGCAGTTTCCCCGGTTCAAACCTTACGTCAACAACAGCACCAAGGACCTGCGCTATTTTACCTATATTTTCAGCCATTATTCCTCCTGTAAACTCTTTTTATATTCTTTGTCTAAAGATTCGGTCGATCAGTTCAGGGCCTCAGCGCCGCCAACAATATCCATCAGATCAGCTGTAATGCCAGCCTGACGCGTCTTGTTAAAAATGGTCTGCAGTTCATCGATCATATCCTTGCACGCCTTGGTGGCATTTTCCATGGCCTTCATTCTCTGTGCATTTTCGCTGGTTGATGTCTGTAGAAGCGCATCATAGATCTGAATAAAGATGTTCTTGGGAAGCATCTCCCCGAGCAATGCATCCGATGAGGGCTCGCAGATATGTTCGGCCAGATAGGCCGCCCCTGCTTTGGCATCCGCCGCTTCGGGTTTCTCCATCTCCTCGAGTGAGGGAATGGGAAGCAGCTGCTTTACCAACGGCTCCTGCCGGGCCAGACTCTTAAACTCAGAATATACAAGATATACCTCGTCAACATCCCCTTCAAGAAATCGGTTGATCAGTTTCTGGCCTGAAGTGGATGCCACGCTGAAATCGAATTTTCCGCCAACAACTCCAATATACTGATCGTCAATTGCCATGGGTGTTTTCTTGGCCCAATCCCGGCCTTTTTTCCCAAAGCAGGTCAACGTAACCTCTTTGTCCTGGAGTTTTGACTTGATAAATTTATCGGCCTTGTCAATGAGGTTGACATTAAAGCCGCCGCAAAGTCCCCTGTCTGAGGTACAGAGAATCACATTCACCTTTTTTGTTTCTTCCCTTGGCACAAGAAGGGGACTGGCCTCTTCCCCGGCCTTTCCTGCTATACTTCCCAACACTTCTGAAAATTTGGACGCATAGGGCTTGAATCGGTCCATCTTATCCTGGGAACCACGCAAACGGGAAGTAGCGACCATCTTCATGGCAGAGGTTATCTGCCGGGTCTTTTTAACACTGCCGATCTTTAGCTGTACTTCCTTTAACGTTGCCATAAGTTCTACCTTTTTGACTGTATGTTATAGAATAAATCCCTGAAATTTCATGCAAGAATCGACTTTAACTATACAGTTGTCTTGAACTCCTCGTCATAGGCATCAAGCGCTTTTTTGATAGTAACTTCGAGATCTTCTGTAATGGCCTGCTTCTCAACAAGACCTGAGAACACCTCTGGGAACCTTGCCTCAACAAAGGCGTAAAGCCCGGTTTCGTATTTGCCTACGGCATCTTTTGGATACTTGTCAATGTAGCCCTTGGTTCCGGCATACAGGGAAAGCACCTGACGCTCCATGGCAAGGGGTTTGAACTGGGGCTGTTTGAGCAGTTCGACCAGACGTTCACCACGGGTCAACTGCCGCTGGGTGGCGGCATCAAGATCACTGCCGAAAGCAGCAAAGGCCTCAAGCTCACGGTACTGGGCAAGATCAAGGCGCAGGGTACCTGCCACCTGTTTCATGGCCTTGCACTGGGCCGCGCCACCCACCCTGGATACGGATAGTCCAACGTCAATGGCGGGACGAACGCCTGCAAAGAACAGCGACTTGTCAAGGTAAATCTGACCGTCAGTAATCGAAATAACGTTGGTGGGAATAAAGGCGGAAACGTCACCCTCCTGGGTCTCGATGATGGGAAGGGCTGTAAGGGATCCTGCGCCCAGCTCATCGTTGAGCTTGGCAGACCGCTCGAGAAGCCTGGAATGGTTGTAGAAAATATCACCGGGGAAGGCCTCACGTCCCGGCGGACGCCTGAGCAGAAGGGATACCTGACGATAGGCAGCCGCCTGTTTGGAAAGATCATCATAGATGATCAGGGCATGCTCACCCTTGTCGCGGAAGTACTCGCCCATGGCGCATCCTGCAAACGGAGCCAGGTACTGCATGGCAGCAGGCTCACTGGCACTTGCCACAACAACGGTTGTGTACTCCATGGCACCGTGCTCTTCAAGGGCCGCAACCACCTGGGCCACCGTTGATTTTTTCTGGCCGCAGGCAACATAGATGCATTTCACATCGGTGTTTTTCTGGGCAATGATGGCGTCAACTGCGATGGCTGTCTTGCCGATCTGACGGTCGCCGATGATGAGCTCACGCTGGCCCCTTCCAACCGGGGTCATGCCGTCAACGGCCTTGGATCCGGTGTAGCAGGGCTCGTGAACAGACTTTCTTGCAATAACACCGGGAGCAACAAGCTCCATGTTTTTGAACTCTTTAGAATCAATGGGTCCCTTACCGTCAATGGGCTCGCCGGTGGTTGAAACAACGCGACCGAGAACCGCCTCGCCAACGGGAACCGATGCAATGCGGTCGGTACGCTTGACAATATCGCCTTCCTTGATATTTCTATCCTCACCCAGGATGGCCACACCCACGTTGTCTTCTTCAAGGTTCAGGGCAAGACCAAGAACATTGCCGGGAAACTCAACAAGCTCCATGGCCTTTACCTTTTCAAGACCGTAAACCCTGGCAATACCATCACCTACGCTCAAAACCACACCGGTCTCGCTCAGCTCGACTTCTTTGTCAAAATCTTTGATCTGCTCTTTTATGATTTGGCTTATTTCTTCAGCTTTAATTTTCATTAGGCACTCTCACCCCTTTTTAATGTTTCCCGCATATTGAACAGTTGAGTTTTAACGCTGCCGTCCAGCACAAGATCCCCAATCTTGGTAACCACTCCTCCAAGAAGCGTTGGATCCTGCTCAACATCCAGAACAATATCTTTGCCGATTCTTTTTGCAAGGCCGGCCCTTATCTTTTCAACAGCATCCGAAGAGAGCTCTGTTGCCGATACAAGGGTGGCATGAACCACACCCTTGAGCTCGTCGGCCAGGGAGTGATAGAACTCACAGACTTCCCGGATAAAACCGATCCTGGCCTTGGCAAAGAGAAGGACAAGAAAGGATTTCATTACCTTGGAGAGTCCGCCCTTGTCGAGCACTGCAATCAGAACATTTTTTCGATCGTTTTTATCGTACAGCGGGTTTGAAATGGTTTGTTCAAGCTCGGGATTCGCATCAAAAAACTGAACGATGTTGTCAAGCTCCTTGCGATACTGATCGGTATTGCCGTCCTCCTTGCCGATCAGCATCAATGCCGTTGCATAACGTCTGGATACAGATACACTTTTCATTATGCCACCACCTTTGTGAGATAGTCGTCAACAAGCCGGTCCTGATCCTCTTTTGAGATGGACTCCTTGACGAGGACCTCGGCCTTTGCAAGGGCTTTTTCAACAATCTCCTGCCGGAGTCCCTCTTTTGCGTTTTTGAACTCCTGCTCGATATTGCGTTTGGCCATTTCTTCAAGCTTTACCGCCTGGGCCTCGGCTTCGGCAAGAATACGCTGTTTTGCGGCTTCACCCTGGGCCACATAATCGGCAACGATCTGATCGGCCTCCTGGTCAAGGGCCGCTATTTTCTGGGCGTACCCTGCAAGAATTCGTTCAGACTCCGCCTTTTTCTGCTCAAGGGTTTCAAGCTCTTCCTTGATGCCCGCTGTACGGGATGAAAAAAACTCCTTAACGGGTTTTTTGGCAATGTAGAACAGGGCAACGGCAAGCACTACAAAGTTCATCACCTTGTAGGTGTCTGTGATGACCCACCCCTTGGGTGCTGCCGCCTCATGCCCCCCGCCAGAGGACGCAAGCGCCGCACCTGCAAAACCAAGGAGTACAACTGCCGCAACGGAAAAAATTGCAGGACATTTATTCTCCCATCTTCTTGCAAATTTCATCAGCATGCCCTCCCCAGGATCTTTTCACCAATTGCCTTGGAAAATAGCTCCACCTCTCCTTCAAGAGCAACTCTTGCCTTTTCAGTCTCTTCAGCCACCTGCGTGCGTATCTGTGCCAGGTTGGCCTGAGCTGTTTTGTTGATCCTGTCAATAATTTCTTTTTCTTCCTGAGATGCTTCCTCAACAAAGGCTTCTTTCTTTTTCAAGCCTATTGTTCTGGCCCCTTTGAGGCCGTCCTTGTACGCCTGATCCTGATCAACGGCCTGGGTTTCAAGGGATTCAATCCCCTGCTCCAGTCCATGGATCTTCTCCTTTCTTTCCAGGAGAATCTTGCGGATCGGCTTAAAAAGGATGAGGTTAAGCACAAACAAGAGAAAAAGGAAATTGATGATCTGAATTAACAGGGATCCATCAACACTAACCATAAACTTCCCTCCGCCAGTTAATAATTAATATACCAACTACCTATATTCCATCATTACCCGGTATTACAAACGGGCAATTAAAATACGCGCACAATAAACCTTCCGGATCGCAAATTGAGTATCATCAGGATATTTATTTGTCAACATCCAAATAGGCGATCCAATGTCAGGCAGACGCAAACCTTCGCATGCTGATGTTCATCAGAATCCCAATACCGGCCATATTGGTTATCACCGAAGAGCCCCCATAGCTGATCAAGGGGAGCGGCACCCCGACCACCGGCATTAACCCCATGACCATGCCGACATTGATGAAAATCTGCCAGAAGATCATGATGGTGATGCCAAACGCAAGAATGGATCCAAACATGTTCCGACAGGAATAGGAAATATTGAGTCCCCACACCAGCAGAAAAAAATAGAGAAACAGCAGAAACAGGCACCCTGCCAGCCCCCACTCCTCCGCAAGCACGGACAGGATAAAATCGGTGTGCTGCTCGGGCAAAAAATCAAGGGCATTCTGGGTACCATGGAGAAACCCCTTGCCGAAAATCATGCCTGAACCAATGGCTATCTTTGACTGGATTATGTGGTAGCCGGCCCCCAGGGGATCCCGGTCCGGATTCAGGAACGTCAGGATTCTGGCCTTCTGGTAGTCCTTTAACACAAACCACACCAGGGGGACAGCAGCCGCACCGAGGGTGGCACAGGTCAGAAATACCCTTTTTTGAACCCTTACAAACAGGGTAAGACAAACCACAAGAAACAGGAGCAGCAGTGCCGTTCCAAGATCGGGCTGTTTGACAATGAGCATAAAAGGAAGGGCTAAAACGAGCAGCGGTTTCACAAGGTCCCGAAAGCCCAGCCCACGTTCAGATACAAGACCCGAATAGATGGATGAAACCATAATGATGAGGGAGACCTTCATGAGCTCGGACGGCTGCATGGTAAACGGGCCAAGGGCCAGCCACCTGCGCGATCCGCCCACGTGTTTACCCAAAAAAAGAACCATGACAAGAAGGATTACGCAGACACTGTAAATGGCCACGCTTGCCTTGTCCAGATATTTATAATGCACCAGCAGTGAGGCAAACATGACGGCAAACCCTGCCCCCATCCAGACGACCTGCTTTTTAAAAAGCACGTGGGTTTCGGTAATTCCGCCTGCGGTGACCGCACTGTAGAGCACCACAAGGCCGACCGTTGAGATCAGCAGGGTAAGAATCAGCAATCCCCAGTCAAAGCACTCAACCAGCCGTCTGTCAAACATGATCCTCCTCCTCGGTCGGGGGTGTGGGCTCGATGATGCCCTTTTCTTCAAGGTATGCCCTGACAATGGCCCCGGCCACAGGGGCAGCAGCCGTTGAACCGTGTTCACCATGTTCGATGATGACGGAAATCGCAATCAATGGATTCTCGGCAGGGGCGTAGCAGACAAACCAGGCATGATCCCTTAAACGGTAGTCCAGCTGCCCGTCGCTGTCCCTGTCTTTTTTTTTCAGACTGAACACCTGGGCCGTACCGGTTTTCCCTGCGATTTCAACCCCCTTGATCCGAATCCCCCTGGCCGTTCCACGATCTCCCTGGACCACATCGAGCAGCCCCTTCCTTACAATGGCCAGGGTCTTTTTTCCCGCAGGCAGTCCACCGGTGATCTCAGGATTTTTCACCTCAATGGTTTCGTTGTCCGTTGTCTTGACCGCCTTGAGAATCCTGGGCCGGTAAAGCGTGCCGCCATTACCGATGGCTGCGGTGAACACCGCCATCTGAAGGGGGGTTACCAGGTCAAATCCCTGGCCGATGGCAATGGACAGGGTTTCGCCCGGCTGCCACGGCACTCCGTAGCGTCGTTTTTTCCATGCGGAGGTGGGGATCAGGCCGGGACGTTCGTGTTCAAGCTCAATCCCGGTAACTTTGCCAAGGCCGCATCCTTTTGCATACTGGGCCAGCACATCCACCCCAAGGGCCTCGCCAACCTTGTAGAAATAAATATCGCAGGATTTCTCGATGGCGCCAAGCAGGTCAAGGTCACCATGGCCCCACTTTTTCCAGCAGCGGTAAATCCGGTTGCCGAACCGGTACTGGCCCGAACAATAATTGCGCGTCTTGAGATCAACCACCCCCTCCTCAAGGCCGGCAATGGCGGTGAGGATCTTGTAGGTTGAAGCGGGTGGATACTCTCCCTGGATACACTTGTTGGACATGGGGCGGTCCGGGTCGGCCAGCAGTTTTTTCCATTTTTTGCTTGATATGCCGCCGATGAAGTCGTTCTGGTCAAACGAAGGACTGCTGGCCATGACCAGAATGTCCCCGTTTGAAGGATCCATGGCCACAACGGCCCCGGCTTTGTCCTGGAGCATGGTTTCTGCAATCTGCTGAAGATTGTTGTCAATGGTGAGAAAGATATTTTTCCCGGGAATCGGGTCAACGGTATTGATGACCCGCACCAGGCGCCCGCTGGCATCCACCTCCACCTGGCGCCCCCCCCTTTTGCCCCTGAGTTCGTCTTCAAACACCTTTTCAGCACCATACCGGCCAATGCTGTCCCCTCCCCGGACCCCCGGGTATTTCCCGCTTTCCAGCTCATCCCCGTTGATCTGGCCGAGGTAACCGAGCAGATGTGCAGAGCTCTTGCTGTAAATGTAGTTTCGCCGGGGTTCAACCGTTACCAGCACTCCGGGAAGGTCAAAGCTGTGGGCCTCTACAACGGCAAGCTGGTCCCGGGTAATGCCCTTTTCAAGAAGGATCGGCGCGTATTTTGACCGCCCTTGGTTTGCGCTTATTCTCTCCTGGAACTGGGCCACGGATATCCGGGTAAAGCTGGAAAGTGTCCCAAGGGTCTGTTCAACCGGAGCTGCGTCCTTGAGTACAATGGAAAGATCAAACGAAGGCCGGTTGTCCACGAGCAGCACCCCGTTCCGGTCATAAATCAGCCCCCGTGACGCTTCAACGCTTTTCAAACGAATGCAGTTGTTCTTGGACAGCCTGCGAAAATCTTCACCCTGGATCACCTGGAGATAAAAAAGCCTTGCCGCAAGAATGGCAAAGGCAATGAGAATAAAAAGGGCCCCCCCCATGAGCCGCCGTTTCAACCAATCCCTGTCGTGTTCCTTCATGATCAAATCGACCCCACCCTGCTACCCACGCTCAAGGTGCCGCCGGGCCATTTTTTTTGCCGCCAGCAGAACCACCCGTTCTAATTCGTCAACGGCCAGGAGCAAAGGCGGGACAGCCACCAGACCCCATACCACCTGCTTGGCCATGAACAGCAGGTCTTTGAAATAGACGGCATCAACCCCACCGCCCATGACCAGAACAAAAACAAGAAAGGCGTTTTCCACGACCACGGCAACGGCACTCATGCACACAATAAAAACGATATTCTCCATGTGGACAAGGAACTTAAGGCTTCGAACCAGGATATAAATCCAGACATAGGCGGAAATGTAGAGACCAAACGGCCCACCGGAAACACTGTCCATGGCACATCCCAGTAAAAATACAGCTGCAGCGGTGCCAACATGCGAAAACTTCAGGCTCAGGGAAAGCACAACAACAAGCATCAGGTCAAACGCCTGCCCAAGAACCGAGAAGCTGTGCAGGGTTGATGTCTGAACAATAAAAAAAACAAGAAACAGACAAAGGTAAAAAAAAATGCGGATCATCTGACAACATCATCCAACAGCGGGGAGGCAACCGCGTCATGGGGCATGGAAACCTTGACAGATACCAGCACCTCTTCAAGGGTATCAAAATCCACACAGGTTTTGAGGGTAATTTCCTGGAAGAGCTGGGAGGTGTTCTCCCCAATGCCGACCACCCAGCCAATTCGCAGCCCCTTTGGAAAGACCCCGTCAAGACCGGAAGATACGATCATTTCACCGGGCTGGATTTTGTTTTTCCGGAGTACATAACGGAACGAGCACCGTTCGGAATCATTGCCCTTGACGACCCCCCTGGCCCGGGAGGTCTGGACAAGGGCATCCACGGCAGAGTTTCTGTCCGTCACAAGCAGAACCCTCGAATAACGGCGGGTCACCGCCACCACCTGGCCGACAACCCCTTCGGAGACAAGCACTGGCAACCCCTTGGTCAGACCATCTGCTGAACCCTTATCGATCATGAGGGTTCTGAACCAGGGAGAGGGGTCCCTTCCAATCACCTTTGCTGCAACAAGGGTCTCTTTTTCAAGATCCTGGAAACGGATAAATTTTCGTAAACGGATGTTCTCCTGCTCAAGTTCCTTGCAGAGATTGACCTTTTCCATGGTCTTTGCCAGCTCATTTTTTATCCTGGGAAGTTCCTTGGCGGCCCTGACTGTGGCAAAATAATCCTTCCAGACCCCCTCAAAAAAAGCAAAGCTCCGGAAAAAAACCATCTGGAAAGGCGCAACAAAAGTGGTGGTGAGCCGCTCAATGCCTGTTTCAGGCAATACCCCCTTGCTGCTCACCGTCAGGAATATAAAATTGACCGTAATAAAGAAAACAATTGCGATCAACAGGACCATCTTTCTTGAAAACATGAAATCAGGTAATCACAACCTCTCTGAGTATATCGATATTGTCAAGGACCTTACCGCACCCCAGGGCAACCGTTGAAAGCGGATCTTCAGCCACAATGATTGGAAGGCCGCTCTTTTCCCTGAGCAATTTGTCAAGGTTTTTAAGCAGCGCGCCGCCGCCGGTGAGAACGATGCCGGAATCAACGATGTCGGCGGCAAGCTCCGGGGGGGTCTGTTCCAGGGCAATTTTAACGCACTCAACAATGGCATCGATCTGTTCAGAGATGGCCAGGCAGATCTCTTCACTGTCAATGGCAAGAATCTTGGGAATACCGGAAACCAGATCACGGCCCTTGACCTCAATGGTTTCAAGATTTTCAGGGTCTGGATAGGCATTCCCAATGGTGGTTTTAATGATCTCGGCCGTTCGCTCGCCGATAAGAAGATTGTATTTTCGTTTGATGTGCTGACTGATGGAAGCGTCCATTTTGTCGCCCGCAACCCGGATGGACCGGCTGTAGACAATACCGGAAAGTGAAATAACAGCAACCTCCGTGGTGCCGCCGCCAATATCCACCACCATGTTGCAGGTGGGTTCGGTAATGGGAAGCCCGGCACCGATGGCCGCAGCCATGGGTTCTTCAATCAGAAATACCTCCCTTGCCCCTGCAAGCTCGGCAGATTCCCTGACGGCCCTTTTTTCCACCTGGGTAATTCCCGAGGGAACCGCAATGACAATGCGTGGTCGAACCATGGTGCGTCTGTTGTTGTGAACCTTTCGGATAAAGTGCTTGAGCATTGCCTCGGTCACTTCAAAATCAGCAATAACCCCGTCACGCATGGGGCGGATGGCCTGGATATTCCCAGGCGTTCTGCCAAGCATCCGCTTTGCTTCAGCCCCAACAGCGAGGACCCTGTTTTTCAACCGCTTGTCCGTCCGGACGGCAACCACAGAGGGCTCGCTGAGCACAATCCCCTTTCCCTTGACATACACAAGGGTATTGGCGGTTCCCAGATCAAGCGCAAGATCACTTGAAAAAACACCAAGGAGAGAATCTATTATAAGGTTCATACCACCTCTTTCATGAATTATTGCATAAAAATATGACAACTAAAAGATATCAGCTAACAGAAATATCAATCTTTTACAAGGAGAAAAAAAATCCGTTGAACAATGATTCACCCACGACCAAACATTGTTTTCATTATCAAATCATGGATATACGGCCTGAATTGACGAATTTTTTCATCGTTTCTTCCGAGATGGACCCGGTTGGTCAAAAGAACCACCATGGCCTGCTGCAGGGGGTCGATCCAGAAAGAGGTTCCGGTAAAGCCAAGGTGACCCAGGGCCCCCCTTGAAAAAAATCGACCTGACGAAGAATTTCTCACCGACGGGGTGTCAAATCCTGCCACACGCTCAAACCCATTGTTCTTTACGGCAAACCGCCGGATCCATCTTTCTTCAAGTACGGCTGTCTTTTTCCCCACAAGACCGTCAAGCATCTCCCCCAGCAGCGTCCAGATATCAGCGGCAGTGCCGAACAGCCCGGCATGACCTTCGATGCCGCCTGAGGCCCAGGCATTGTCGTCATGCACCTCGCCCTTTAACGTCCGCCCCCGCCAGGGGCAGCGCTCGGTTGCAGCAACGCCGGTATCCAGGGAACGGCCCGCCCGCCTGAAATGCAGCCGCTCAATTCCCAGGGGCTGATAGATGTTGTCCCCCACATAATGGTCAAGGCGCTGGCCTGCGACACGCTCAACAATCCAGGCAAGGAGAATGAATCCAAGATCGCTGTACAGCTCTTTTCTGCCAGGCTGACAGACAAGGGGTTCGTTCAGGATGGCCCGCCTGAGACGATCCTGCCGCCCCTGCTCGGAAACCTTCATCATAAACTCATAATAGGGTCTGTGGGCCGGCAGCCCGGATCGGTGTCGCAGCAGATCCTCAACGGTTATGCATGCCTTGTCATGGCCGCAAATGCCCGGCAAAAGCCCCCCCAGGTCCTGGTCAAGACGGATCCGACCCGCCTGGACCAGGTGAATCAGAGCCGCTGTTGTGGCAAGGGGTTTTGTCAACGAGGCAAGGTCGAACAGGGTACCCTCCGTCACAGCCTCCCTGGAACGCAAATCTGCAACGCCAAAGGCCCGGTGGAGCAGGATATCCCTCCCCTTTGAAACCAGCAGAACCGCGCCAGGAAAAACCGATACCCCGACGGCATCTTCCATTGCCTGTTCAACCGCCATCATGATTTACCCGGAAGGGCAGCACCAAGGGTGTGGCGGTCGGCGTCAAGAACGAGTCGAACACCCAGGGGCAGGGAAAGGTTGGGCTCACCATGTCCCGCTTCAAGGCCGGCCAGGATGGGCACCATGGGATCATCAAACCGTTCAGCCACAATTTCATGAATCGTGGACACATCGCCGCATCGGTCAAAGGAGCCAAGTACAACCCCCCTGATCCCGGCAAGGGCACCGGCAAGGCAGAGCTGGGTCAGCATCCTGTCGATCTTGTAGGCCGGTTCACCCGTATCCTCAAGAAACAGGATGGCGCCGTTGAAATCAGGCTGAAACAATGTGCCGACCATGGAAACCAGGGTGGCAAGGTTCCCCCCCTTGAGTACACCTTCGGCCCGGCCACTGCGAAGGGTTATCCCCCCCTGGAGCACCATGCCTGGAAAGGGCTCGGTCAATGCGCAGAACAGAGAATCAAGGGTCCGGGTCGAGGCCCGGGCAAGGGAGGTCACAACCGGCCCATGGATCATGGAAAAATCACATTGCTTTATCCCTTCGGATAAAACAGCCGTAATGTCGCTGAACCCGACCAGAAATTTTGGCCGATGCCGCAATGGGGTGAAATCAAGGTGGGGCAGCATCCGAAGCGCGCCAAACCCTCCCCTGGCGCAGAGAATCGCCTTGACCGTTCTGCTTTTAAAAAGTGCGTTCACGATGGCGGCCCTGTGAAGGTCCGGGCCGGCAAGATATTTCTTTGACACGCCAAGGTCTGGGGGCAGTTCAATTTTAAACCCCATCTGTCTGAGACGGCAAAGCCCTGATTCAAAGACAACCGGATCAAAGGCACCTGAAGGCGCACACACACCAATGGTATCACCCGGTTTGAGGCGGGCAGGCAACTGCTTTCCGGTCAGACCTTCAGGAAAAATCGGTTTAACGGCACGCCTCCTTTGGGCTGCCAGAGCAGCCCTGCTCAACTCTTTTTTTCACATTCCCCCCAGATTGTAAAGCAAGACTTAAACAGGGCGGCGATCCGGCATTCTGCCGGACCGCCGCCCTGTTGGTTGATCAATATAAAAAACAGCTGTTACATCAGTCTGGCATTGACCAGAAGATGCACCAGGATACTGGCAGCATAACCAAGGGCAATGACCGGTGCCCATTTCAGGTGAGCGCCAAAGGTGTAGATCCCCCTGGCCGTTCCCATGAGGGCAACACCTGCCGCAGACCCGATGGAGAGCAGACTGCCACCCACACCGGCCGTCAGAGTGACCAGCAGCCATTGACCATGGGACATCACCGGATCCATCTTGAGGACGGCAAACATCACGGGGATATTGTCAACAATGGCGGAAAGAATTCCCACAGAGGAGTTTGCGATCGTGGGACCAAGGTCGCCGTACATGAACGCGGAAACCAGATGAAGATAACCAAACTGACCCAGGCCGCCTACACAGAGGGTTACCCCATAAAAGAAGAGCAGGGTGTCCCACTCTGCCCGGGAGATTCGTTCCATAATGTCGAAATTCTTGGTTGTTTTCTGGAACTCGTTCATGTCTTCAATGGTTTCAATGGCCCCCACAACATGGCCATCCTGATCCTTGAGGGGCGCTGCAGTAAACGAAAGCCAGGCGCCGCTTTCGCCAATGGAGGGAAAAAAGTTCGACACATCATAGGCAGAATCAAGGAAATTGTTGACCATGTGTTTACCATGGTAGAATTTATCGATCAAATCCTCTGACCCGCTGGTCAGCACCATATCGGCAAGGGAGAGTCGCTCCTTGGCATAAAAGGGCTTCCACTGTTCGTTTGTGCCGATTTTTTCCCTGGCCGACTCCCCGGTCAGTTCTTCCAGGGCCTTGTTCCAGTGGGTAATGACATGTTCCCGGTTGATGATAAAGGCAGGGGTTGGAAGTCCATCAATGAGCTCCGTTATCTCACCATGGGTCTTGCCCTGGAGCACCGAAAGGGAGGTCTGGGCCGTACTTTTCTTTCTGGCACCCAGAATATTATCGTAAAAGAGCATCCGACCCTCTTTACGCTTGATATGATAGCTCCAGAAACCAAGGTAACCCAGGCCGAGCATCATGCCGGCTGCCGGGGGAAGGTGCAGAAAGTTGTGAAAACATACAGCCGTGACGATGGTCAAAAGGAACAGCCCGATGATCACCTTGGCCCCGTACTTCATCTCGACCTTTTCGTCCAGAGCCCGGGGGACACTTTTTTCAACGGCAAAGTTCATGCAGATGGCCGGCACCAGCCAGTTCACTAGGGAGGGGACAAAGATGTCAAAGAACTCGTGGAAGGCAACCTTTCCCTTTTGCCAGACCATGAGGGTGGTGATGTCACCAAACGGCGAAAAGGCCCCTCCGGCATTGGCCGCAATAACAATGTTGATACAGGCAAGGGCAACAAACTTTTTATTGTCGCCACCAACGGACATGATCACCGCCCCCATTAAAAGGGCGGTGGTGAGGTTATCGGCAACCGGGGAAATGAGAAAGGCCAGAAGTCCGGTCAGCCAGAAAAGCGTCCTGAGGGAAAACCCCTTTGAAACCAGAAAGGCCCGCAGGGATTGAAAGACGTTCCGCTCTTCCATGGCGTTGATATAGGTCATGGCTGACAGCAGAAAGAGAAACAGTTCTGCGTACTCGAGCAGGCTGTCCTTGATGGCCTCATGGGCCGTATGGGTGTCTCCGATATTAAGATAGGCAAGGGCCACCAGAACCCAGATGAAACCGGCGGCAAGGAGAACCGGCTTGCTCTTTCTCAGGTGAATGGTATTCTCAAGGGGTACGAGGGCATATGCCGCAACAAATAACCCGACCCCAAGATAGCCATAAATGGTTTTGGTTAGATCCATTGTCGAATGAACGGCCTCCCCACCCGACGCCCAGACCAGAACCGGGGCAATCAACAGGGCAAGGCACAACAAAACTGATTTCTTCATTTCCTGATTCCTTTTTTACAATTCCAATTCCCCGGACGTGGCAGCCGCGATGCAACCCCATCCCGAACCCGACCAAACCCAAAGGGCTGATAAAAACAGATTTAATACCCCGTCCCGATAAACCAAGACAGATATCAAGTCAAGGTACATAATGGATCTTTTGTAAAAAAGCAATTTTTTATTTTTCAACGGTTCAACTTTGGGCACTCCCTGTCTTTACTGAAGATTGCAAGACCCTGTTCAAACCGCCAGTATCGCCCCGACAGGCAGCCTGCCTGAAAATAAATCGATCAGGACCCTCCCGATGATGAAATTATCTGTTGACACGGTCAGATCCCGGTGCTATAAGTCTCCTGTTTTATCGGGGCGTAGCGCAGTCTGGTAGCGCACTTGTCTGGGGGACAAGTGGTCGCAAGTTCAAATCTTGCCGTCCCGACCATTTAAAAATCAAGGTCCTTGACTCTTCTGTCAAGGGCCTTTTTTTGTCTGTATTGTCCGGCAAGTCTTTCCCTTGAAACCCAATGTCCCAACTACAAGAAAGTGGCAGCGGCCCTTGGCACGGAACCTTTGAACGTGATGGACGAGCTGTTTAAATGAGGAGAATCAAAAGTTCTCGGGGTATGCAAGGACAAGTCCCCATGTGTCATGCCCCGTGCCGGCGGCAATTTTAAAGGCCCTGGAGGTGGCTGTGGGACTGGCTCTGCCCTGTGATCCCAAGATTAAAAAAACGGCCCACTATCTTGAATCAACAGATAATGGGCCAATGAATTTTATGAGTATAGCAGCTCGATGCCCGGTCAGGCCATTGCGGTCAGCACTCTTCAAGCCCTTTGATATCCGGATGGCTTTTGACCGAATTCAAGAACTGAATTGTTCTCTGATCAAGCCTGCGCTTGAGTACGGCAGAAAGCTGCTTCATCATCATATACCCAAGGGATTGATCCTTGTCCATGAGATCACGCACCACGTCCCGGCTGATCACATAAATTTCACAATCCTCATTGCAGGTGGCAGTCAGGGCATTGGACCCCTTGTCAAGGAGGAATGCCCAGCCAAAGGATTCACCCGGATCAATGGAATTGACCATCACCGAGATGGTTGGTGATATTTTCTGCTCGAGCAGAATCTTTCCGGACTTGAGCATGTAAACATTCTGGGCAGAATCACCCTCCTTATAAATCACATCGCCCTTTTTCGCCTTGATGACAATGGTGATGGCCGACAGCGCATCAAGCATTTCGTCGGTCAGATACTCGAGGATAATATTTTTTCTTAATTCATCCCTTGTTACCATGGATATCCCCCACTGGTTAGAACGTTAGATAAACACAAAGAGCATCACGATGAAAAGCCCTGCGCAGGCGGCAAACAGCCCCACGGGTGATGTACCGGTTGCAAATGCAAGGTCAACCCGGGTCTTGAGGGAGGGCTGGCCTGGATCCAGAGGGACACCCTTTTTCACAAAGGGTGCCATTATGCCCCAGGCAGCGATGGCCATGGCATTTGTTGCCGCCTCGTTTACGGCACCGGTCAACTCCCTGACCAGCAGGCGGTCCATGGTGCGGTTCAACCCGTTGAGAACCATGGCAATACCACGGGCAAAGGCGTTCAGGGGCTTTCGGTAGAACCAGTCAAAATCAATATTGATGGCCCGCATCTCCGCAGGATAGATGCCCGACAAAAGCAGCAGGGTAAAGGCCAGGGCCGAGTAAAAGAGAAGCTCGGTCTGGGTGATTACATGGGAGAGGGTATAGGGCTCATACAGGGCCGGATAGGGCAGAACCGAATACAGAGGCTTGTAAAAAGTGCCGTTAAAAATACAGAGAAAGGCCGTGATGCCCATGGCAACCAGCATGTGTTTTGGTGCCTCCTTGACCCGGTGGCCTGCATCATGTCCGAAAAAGGCAAAAAAAGGAATCTTGATGCCGGCATGGTGGAACACGCCTGCCGAGGCAAAGAGCAGAACGAGCCAGACACCGACCATGTGGCCTTCGCCCGCTGCTGACATGACCATGGATTTACTGACAAAACCGCTGAACAACGGAAAGGCCGAAATGGATGCGGCCCCGACAATACAGAACGCCGCTGTCCAGGGCATGGATTTATAGAGCCCGCCAAGATCGGTGGCATTGATCTTGCCGGTGCGGTACATCACAGCCCCCATGGACATGAACAACAACCCCTTGAACAGGATATCGTTAAAGGCATGGGCCACGGCCCCGTTAATGGCAAGCTCGGTGCCGATGCCGATGCCCACCACCATGAAGCCGACCTGGTTTACCAGGCTATAGGCAAGCACCCGCCGAAGATCGTTCTCGATCACGGCAAAAAAAATGGGGAAAGCCGCCATGACCACCCCGATCCAGATGAGAAGTTCGGTGCCGGGATAGGCCCTGGCCAGGGCGTAAACCGCCGTTTTTGTGGTAAAGGCGCTCAAAAAAACCGTGCCGCCGATGGTGGCCTCGGGATAGGCGTCGGTGAGCCAGGTATGGAGAAACGGCCAGGCGCAGTTGACCCCGAGCCCGAGAAAGATCAGCCAGGAGGAGAGCCCTGTCAGCCCGATGTTGCCAAAGGCGATGGAGCCGGTTTCATTGACCATCATTACAATGCCGGCAAGCAACGAAAGACCGCCCGTGACATGGACCATGAGATACCTGAATCCTGCGGCAGACGAACGCCTTGAGCACCTTGCCCATATGAGCATGACCGACCCGACGGTCAGGGTTTCCCAGAATACGAAAAAGGTAAACAGGTCCCCGGCAAAAATCGCCCCAAGGGCTGCACCGGAATAGATAAGTCCAGCCACATATTCAAGATTCTTGCGGACGTGGAGAATATAGATGGCCGTGACAAAGGCAACAATGTGAAAAATATAGCCAAAGGCCAGGCTCAACCGGTCAATGCGGACCAGGGTGAGCTGATAGTCAAGGAAATTCACGGTCATCAGGGTGTTGGCCGGAATGAGAATCAGGTTGATGAAACCGACCACGGGGATCGCAATCACGTAAACCGAACGGACCCTGTCATTTAAAAAGGGGATCACCAGGGCACCCAGGATGAAGATCACAAACGGCGGCAGCACATTACTCATAGTAATCCTCCCTTCTCTTGACCAGGGGCCGCAGCACAAAACGAGACACCAGCACCAGAATGACACAGGCCACAAACCCGAATATGGCGTAGAAGACAGGCCAGGTTTCAAAGGGAAAATGGGCGTGCTTGTGCACAAAAAAATCAAGGACGAACAGCAGAATAACCGTACTGAAAAAAATGATCAAAAGGCGTTTCACATTTTCAGGCTTGTCAAACAGGTGAGTCTTTTCTTTTTCCATAACCTGGCACCTTAATTAATAGTCTATAGTGTGCTTAAAAATACAATGGCAAGGTAAATAACGCTTATGGTAAACACCACCAGAAATACCGGCCGGTACCCCGGAACTGGATCATGGGACAGCTCTTGCTTCTCCTCGTTCATCTTGTTTGCCTCCATTTAACCTCCGTTGATCGTTTGAACCGCAAGCTTTGCAAGATTTAAAAACGGCTGGGGATAAAAGAAAAGGATCATTGATATGCCGGCGGTGATGGTCAGGGGAACCACGCACCACAGGGGTGCCTCTTTGATCCGGGGCTCAAACAGCGCCTCTGAATCACTCAGGAAAAATGCATTGTAAAAAACCGGAAAAAAATAGGCGGCATTGAGAAAGGAACTCGCAAGCAGCACCAAGAGAAAAACCAGCTGACCCGCTTCCACCGTGCCGACCACAAGATACCACTTGCTGATAAATCCCCCGCAGGGGGGAAGGCCCACAACGGACAGCGAACCGATCAAAAAGGCCGTCATGGTGATGGGCATCTGCCGGCCGATGCCCTTCATCTGGCTGATGTGCCGGATACCGGTGGCGCAGAAGATGGCTCCTGCACAGAAAAAAAGAGTGATCTTGCCAAAGGCGTGCATGGCAATGTGCAGCATGCCCCCGGTCATGCCCGAGGTGGACAGGAGGGCCACGCCAAGCACGATGTAGGACAGCTGGCCAATGGTGGAAAAGGCAAGCCTGCGCTTGAGTTCATCCTGGGAAAGGGCGATCAGGGAAGCCACCACCACGGTGATCGAGGCAATGGTGCAGATGATCCAGTTGATGTGGTACCGGGCAAGAAGATCCACCCCCACAATGCCGGTAAGAACCCGGACCACACTGAAGGCCCCGACCTTGACAACGGCCACGGCATGGAGGAGGGCCGACACAGGTGTTGGCGCCACCATGGCTGCAGGCAACCACGAATGCATGGGCATGATGCCAACCTTGGCAAACCCGAAGAGAAACATGAGCGACAGCAACAGCGCCAGGCCAGAATTGATATGGCCGGCCATCACCCCCTGGGCTGCAAAATCAAGGGTGCCGGTAAAGTGATAGGTGATCAGCATGGCCGGAAGGGCAAGGCCGATGGAACCGCCCAGAATATAAAAAAGATACTTACGGCCCGAACTTCTGGCTTCCCTGTCCTGGTGATGGGTAACCAGGGGATAGGTGGCAAGGGAGAGCATCTCATAGAACAGGTAAAGGGTCAGAAGGTTGGCGGAAAAGGCAACACCGATGGTTGCAGAAAGCGCCACGGCAAAGAATGCATAATATCGGGTCTGGCTGTGCTCGTCAAGCCCCCGCATGTACCCCATGGAATAGATGGAGGTGATGATCCACAGGGATGAGGCCACAAGGGCGAACAGCATGCCAAAGGCATCCACCCGGAAGGCGATGCCGAGGTTGGGAAAAATCTGGGCTGCGGTATAGACAATGGCCTTGCCCTTTAAAACGGCGGGCAGCATGGAAACGACCAGAAGAAACTTGACCGCCCCTGCCACAAAGGTCCATGTCTCCCTCAGGTTCTGGGTTTTAGAAAAAATAATAAAGGGAACAGCCACAAGGGAGATCAGCACAGCAAGAAAAGGTTTGACCGAAAGAATGGTTTCCATTGTCATGTTAAATTACCCCCGCAGGTATGGCAAAATAAATGATGTTCGTAACAATTTTACCCGAATAGATGCCCAGCACCAGCAGCAGCAGGGAAACGGCAAGGAACGGCAGCAGCATGTTCATGGGCGCCTCCTGCATGCCTGTAGCACTTTGGCCGTGGGCGGCACCATGGTGGTGATCGACAAAGGGTTCAAAGTAGCAGATCTCAAACAGGCGAAAAAAGAGCACGGCATTGACAAGGGACGAAAAGATCAGAGCCGCCACAAACCCGTACTGGCCGGCGGCAATGCCGCCTGAAACCAGATACCACTTGCTGAAGAACCCGCAGGTGGGGGGCACCCCGATGATGGAAAGCCCTGCCAGCACAAAACCGGCCATGGTGAGGGGCATGGTGCTGAACAGCCCCTTGAGTCCATGCCGTTCATCGGTGTTTGTCTTCCAGGCGAAAATGGCCGCTGCCATGAACAGGCAGAGGGTCATGACCGCATCGTTGACAATGTGGAGAATGGCACCGGACATGCCGATCCGATTGCCAAGGAAGAATCCGCCAACCATGTACCCGACTTCGGCAATGATGATGTAGGCGAGCATTCGTCGGTAATTGGTCTGGGCAAGGGCCGAAACAGAACCGAACACAATGGTTGCAATGGCAAGCCACACCATGATTTTGCCCGCATCCAGATGATTAAAGATGTAATCAAAGGAAAAGACAGACAGGCAGATTCTCACCAGGATGTAGACGGTCACCTTGGTGGTCAAAGGAGCGATGAGTCCTGCGGCAGGCGATGATGCCTGGGAATAGGCCCCGGGCAGCCACCCATGGACCGGAAAAAGCGCCATCTTTACAAACAGCCCGGCAAGACAGATGATAAAGGCAAATAGAACGATCCCCGAGTCTTTTAATCCCGGCAGAATGGCGGCAAGGTCGGCCATGTTAAGGGATCCTGTGGCAATGTAGAGATAGCCGACACCCAGCAGATAAAAGGTTGCACCAATGGTGCCGAGGAACAGATAATTAAGCGTTGCAAGGGGCGCCTGCTCCCTGCCGAGCCCGATGAGGGCATAGCCGGAGAGGGATGCGATCTCAAGCAGCACATAGAGGTTGAAGGCGTCTCCCGTTGCCGTCATGCCCACAAGACCTGCCGTGAAAAGCACGTACAGGGAGATGAAAACCCCCTCCTTGTCCTGGAACTCCTGGACGATGGTCTGGCGGCTGGACACAAGATTGACAAGGGCCACCCCTGTGATCACCACCAGCACAAGGGCGCTTAAATGATCAATCACATAGACGATGCCAACGGGAGCAGCCCAGCCTGCAAACAGATACTCTACGGCAACGCCGGTAGTGACGACATGTACAAGTAATGCCACAGCATCAACAAAGGAAATAAACAGGGCCGCAACCCCGATGGGAAAACAGACCCGCCTGTCGATGAAGCTTGTGCCTGCAATCAGCAGGGCCGCGAGCAGGGGAACGATGATGACGAGTGCAGGAAGGGTATTGATCATGGCTTCCATCCGTTCCTTAAATGTTGGTTAATCTCATCTTCCTCAAGGGTGCCGTGGGCCTTGTAGACTTTAATCGCAAGGGCCAGGGCAACGCCCAGGGTTGCTACCCCGACAACAATGGCGGTCAGCATGAGCACATGGGGAAGGGGGTTGATGTAGTCTGCCACATTAACAAGCGGTGAAGCGTGGCCGGCAGTTGCATGAATCGCGCCTTCTGCCGCGCCATGGGTGGTTTGACCATGGAAGAGAATCGGTATGGTGGCCCCCCTTTTCGCCCCGATGGATACATAAAAGAAAATTACGGCTGTCTGGAAAATGGTCATTCCCACAATTTTCTTGACCAGGTTGTTCTTTGCAATCATGGCATAGAGGCCAACCATCATTAAAACGATATAGGCCCAGTAATTTGCCTTGCCTACAATCACGTTTAAAAGGTCCATATCATAACCCCTCATCCTGCTTGCCTGCCGAAGACAGGTTGTAGTAAATCCAGATCATCACCGACATCACGGCCAGGGCCACGCCGATCTCCACGATGAGAATGCCATTGGAGTGGGCCATGACCCGGTCTGTTCCCAGAAGGGGTGCCAGGGCACCGTAATCGAGGAAACTATCACCGATCAAAAGGCAGAGCATGCCCGTACCGGCATAGATGAACACTCCGGCAGCGCTTAAAATGGCGGCGGTTTTTTCGCTGTACTTTGCAATGGCCACCCTGAGATTCTGGGAAATGGCAAACAAAATGACCGCGGCACCCAGCACGACTCCGCCCTGGAATCCGCCACCGGGGCTGTGGTGACCATGGGCCACCACGTAAAGGGCGAAGATCTGGATAAAGGGGATAAGCAACCGGCTGGTACTGCGTATGATGATATCGCCTGGCACCCACTGACTGTCGATGCGCTGGAACACCGCTGAGTCTTCCGGGGCGGCCCCGCACTCTTCGATGCGCAGGGTAACGCCCGTGGGCCTGTGGCGAAAATAGATCTCCTTTTCGTCACCCTCGGGAAGCCTCAAAAGAAAGAAACAGGCAAGTCCAGCCGTAAGGATTACCGTTGTTTCAAACATGGTGTCGTACCCCCTGTAATCGGCAAGGACGGAGGTAACGATGTTTGGCACGGCAGTATCTGACATGGTGTGCTGGATAAAATAGGGGGAAAGGTGGGTTGCCGCAGGAGAATCCGGATCACCGAAATCGGGAAACTGACCGGCAAACACGATGAGCAGCAGACCACACAGAAAGACCGTCAATTTTCCTAGAAGTTTCAATCCTTTGTCCTCCTTGTTGTGTGAAATACCGCTGCCACGCAAAAGACCGTGCTCACACCGGCCCCGACCGTGGCCTCGGTAAAGGCGACATCCACAGCCCCCATGATGGCCCATAAAAGGCAGAGAAGAAAGCTGTAGGCACCAAGAAGAATGGTGGCACTCAGCAGATCCTTCACGTTGATGGCGGCCATGGCACAAACAACGACAAGCACAGTAATGATCAGATCAAGCTGCCAGATCATATGCGGTTCCCTCCTCCGTTTCTTTTGGTCCACGGCTCCCGAACCGCCCTGATACCGGCATCAACAATGGCATGGGTTGCTGTGGGGCTTGTGATAAAGACAAAAATGACGATGAGAACAATTTTCAGTCCGGACAGGAAATTGGCCAGGGTGAAATCGTGCACCAGATAAAGGGCCAGTCCACTCATGGACAGCAGCAGTCCCATGGTGTCAAGCATCCCGGCCGCGTGGAGCCGTGAGTAAAAATCCGGCAGTCGGATGATGCCGATGGAACCGCCGAGGAAAAAGAAAAGGCCGATTGCGATCAACAACGCCGAGAGTATAATCATCGATCCATCTCCTGGTATAGCCCCTTACGTTTATGGAAATAGCGGGATGCCGCAAGAACCGCGATAAAATTGAGCAGAGCATAGGCAAGGGCGATATCAATGAACATGTCCACCCGGTCAAAGATAAAGCCGATCATAATCAGCAGAACAGTTGTCTTGCTGCCGATGGCGCTGACCCCCATGATCCGGTCCTGGACAGTCGGTCCCACCACGGAGCGATAGAGGGGAATGGCCATGAAAACACTGAGAACAATTGCCGAGTATAAAATATAAGTATCCATCATTCACCAAATATCCTTGCGACGCGCCGCTCCATTTCGCCGGGGAGGCCAGCCGCGGATTCCTTGTCAATGGCGTGAACAGAAAGATCGCCGTATATTGATACGTTGACCGTTATGGTTCCCGGGGTAAGGGTGATCGAATTGGCAAAGGTGACCAGGGCCAGCCGATCCCGCATCCGGGTTTTGATCTTGACGATATGGGGATCAATGCGGTCCATCATGTTGGGACTGAGCACCAGCACCAGCACATGGAGATTGGCAAGAAAAATCTGCCAGATGAGCCAGGGGAAATAGAGGATAAAGTTCAGCCAGAGCCTGAGCATGCCAATGGGACGGGGATCCGGGGTTGAAAGATCCGATTCGAACCAGGAAACAATGGCGCAGGAAATTACGCCAAGGCCAAGGTGGAACCCATCAAATCGACCGGAAAAGACAACCCAGAAAAGGAGCAGGATAAAAAAACTGATGAAAAATGACGATTTGCGTTTCTGTACTTTCACGACCGGAACCTCATATTTAAAAAATATTAAGTCTGCTGTCCGTTAGGACCATCACCCGGAGAATGAATACAATTTATAGATTGACTTAGTAAAGATTTCGCAAAAGGTCAATTGTTTTTTTTCAACCCTTCATAAAAGATCGTGGTCCCAGTTCCACAGACCTGGACGCTGTTTCAGAAGCATCTGTCTGGGCACGGGTTCCTCCATGGATGCAAACAGGGTATAACCGGCACGCTTCAATTCGCTTACCTTGGACGTAATATCCAGCCGCCATCCGGGAAAGACCCAGAAGGCGTTGTCCCGACGGGACACCCACCCCTGCTCGTTCATGGGACTTGAAAACGGCGTATCCAGCTTGATCTCATCCGAGACGATCCGTGATATGGCAAGGGGCCAGTTACCATCCACCACCACCCCAAGGGGGATGCAGGCAGCAGCCCCAAGGTCCATGAAGCCGGTCATGCCGAGTTCAGGGCTTGCAAAGGCACCGGAAAAGCCCTGGGTTTGAAGCATTTCAAGGGCTGCGGTATTGGCAATATTGCAAAAGGGACCGGCCCAGAGTTCAAGACCGCCCGGGTCGGCAAATAATCCCGTCTGCCACACGGCATTGAGGACAAATCGCTTGGCGCCCTTTGCCAGGGCCCCTTTGATCAGGGCCAAGTGGGCGGCTTCATCCTTTGGCCAGATAACGGGTGACAACCACCACCAAGTCTCCTGGACCACGCGGTTGGGAAGTTTTGCCATGGCCCGCTCAGAAAGCCACAATGCCTTGTCTCCGACTGTTTTTTTCCGGACAGGCGTCCGGGTCAGGGTGACGTGAACACCTGCCCCGCCCCTGGCTTTACGCCGGGGTGAAACAGCGGCCGCCCCTCCCCCCGCCCTCCCGGGCGGTCTTACCGTCGGAGACGCGATCGTTTCAAGTTCATCCCTGAGGCCCTGGATCAGGTCCTGGACCGCCGGCTCCCTGCGGTCCACAATAAACACCGGATCCCCCTTTTGAAGCCAGGTCCCACGCCTTGACTTTAAGGCAACCCGCCCCCGCTTGGGAACCGATCGGGTGACCCGCTGAATGGCGTGGCCCTTGCCGTCCTCATAGCCGATTCTGAGAAGGTCCCCACGCATCAGTGCCTCCCGGGTGACAAAAAACGGATTTTTTTCCATCTTCACCCTCCCGGCGAACAGGCCGGAACCAGTCTCTACTACGGCCTTTAAAGGGTTCTGGGGACGCTGGTCAAGCAGATTGTAATGGGTGGCAGGACGGCCCATGGCATACTCGAGGAACGAAAGGGCACTGCGTTTCTGTACAGGGTCTGCACCATGGTCCCGGAGCAGCCGGTATGCCTTGACCGTATAGAAAACGTAGTGGGGGCTCTTTTTCCTGCCTTCAATCTTCCAGGTGGTCACCTCCGGAATCTTGTTAAGCACCTTGACAAGCACGTCTGCGGAAAAGTCCACGCAGGAAAAAAACCGCTGGCGCTCGCCCTTCTGGGTGTACATCCGGCGGCAGGGCTGCACGCACCGCCCCCGGATGCCGCTCTTTCCCCCGAACCAGCTGCTCCAGTAACATCGCCCGGAAACACCATAGCAGAGCGCCCCATGGACGAACACCTCAAGATCTAAGCCCGGGGGCGTGTTTTGCGCCATGGACTGGATCTCATCCACGCTCAATTCCCTTGGCAGCACCACCCTGTCAAACCCGGCATTTTTAACTGCGCCAAGCCCTGCGGCAAACGAGGCATTGCCAAGGGTGGAAAGATGAATTTCACCCTTGAAACCAAGGGCCTTTGCAACATGGACCACGGCCAGATCCTGGACAATCAGGGCATGGGGACGCACATAGGCCACAAGCTTGGCCATTATTTTTTCAACCCTTTCAACCTCATTGGGCTTGATCATGGAATTGATGGCCACATGCACCGCCACTCCCCTTGACCGGGCCAGGGCGGTCAGGCGTGCGAGCTCTTCAACGCCGAAATTTGACGCCTCCATGCGGGCCGAAAAAATTTTAAGGCCGCAGTAGATGGCATCGGCGCCGGCGGCAATGGCCGCTAGGAATGCGTCCACATCCCCTGCAGGCGCAAGTATGATGGTTTTTTGAATGGTCATGATTTACAGGGGTGATCCTAATTGGCTGACAGGCTTAAAAATACAGCCCTTTTGAATTAACACAGACGCTGCTCCAGGAATTGACTCTCACCCAGTTGGCTCTCTTTTCCGCTTTCACTTGCCGTCTCTCACTTGCAGGGCCCCGCCGCTCAGCCCCAACGGTTTCAATAAAACCGATATGGTAGACCCGGCGACGATCTTCTCCTGTCCTTCGGTCAATGGGAGATCTTTTTTGTTGTTTTCCCCGGGCCGTACAACCGATTTTCATTTTTCTGTAGAATGCGACGATAAAACACCTCCGGGGTTGTATTAACTGTGGCAGGGCCGCTCGTTCAGACCGAACCAGAGTAAAAAGGCCAATATAAATCCATATAATATCCAGTTGTCCATTGTCAAACGAAAAGCTGACCCCGGTCTAGGATTTGGCGCATCGGGAAATTTTGAGCGGCTGACCTGCCACCCGCACCTTTTTCAACAGCTCAAAAATGGTCGACGGCATGCCAAGGGGCAGATCCACAAACGAATGGTCGGATTCAATGGTGATGGCACCAATGAATTTTCCGTCAAGCTCGGCCTCATTGGCAATGGCGCCGACAATATCCTTTGGCTTGGCCCCATGGACGTCTCCCACTTCGATGCGAAACCGTTCCATCCCCTTTCCCGGTGACTGGGCCACTTTTTTTCTGGGAGATGCCGGTTTTTTCCCTGCAGGCTTGTCTGAGGCTTTCACCGGCCTGCGGGCAGGGCTGTCCCTGGATTCCACCGCCTTGTGAAGGGAGCGGTCCCTGGGTATTTCGTCCCGGCCAATGGGCTTATCCTTGAATTTATCTTCCGTCCGCGAAGGTTTTTCAGCGACAGCCGGCATTTTTTTCGGAGTAGAAAGCAACAGGGGTTTGTCTCCCTGGAGCATAAAGGCAAGGGCTGCAGCAATGTCCAGGGCCGGCACGTCGTGCTCCTGGCGATACTGGTCCATGAGGTCCAGATAGAGTCCGAGTTCCTTTGAGGCCAGGGTATCGGTGATGCTCTGGTTAAAGTCGTCAATGCGCTTGTCATTGATCGCTTCGGTTGTGGGAAGATTCATCATCTCTATTTTCTGGCGGGTGGTTTTTTCGATGACCTTGAGCATCCAGCGTTCCCGTGGTGAGACAAAAAGGATGGCATCGCCGGTGCGCCCTGCCCTGCCCGTCCGGCCGATGCGGTGGACATAGGATTCAGCGCCGTTGGGAATATCATAGTTGATCACATGGCTCACCCGCTCCACATCAAGTCCCCGGGCCGCCACATCCGTTGCAACCAGGATGTCAATCTTGCCCTTTTTAAACCGGTCGATGGTCCGTTCCCTGGCCTTTTGCGCAATGTCCCCGTTCAGGGCCACCGCAGCATACCCCCGGGCCTCAAGTTTTTCGGCAAGTTCCATTGTTGCCGTCTTGGTACGGACAAAGACGATGATGGCATCAAAGGTTTCCGCCTCCAGTATCCGGGTCAGGGCGTCAAGTTTGTGGGTTCCCTTGACCATCCAGAATCGCTGGCGGATGGTGTCGGCAGTTGCGGTTCTTAGCCGAATAAAGACGTCCTTGGGATCGGTAAGATATTTTACGGCAATTTTCTTGATGGGTGCGGGCATGGTTGCCGAAAAAAGGGCAATCTGGCGACCGGGAGGGGTCTGCTCGACAATCCACTCCACATCATCGATAAATCCCATCCGGAGCATCTCGTCTGCCTCATCAATGACAAGGGTCATGATATGGGTGAGATCAAGAACACCGCGCTTCATCAGATCCATGAGCCGGCCCGGAGTGCCCACAATCACATGGACCCCTCGCTTTAACTGGTTGAGCTGACCGGCATATGCCTGCCCCCCGTAGACGGGCAGCACATTAAACCCCTTGATGCGGGCCGCATACCCCTTAAAGGATTCTGCCACCTGGATGGCAAGCTCCCTTGTGGGGGCAAGCACCAGCACCTGGGGTTTCTTGAGTTTAATGTCAATGCGGGACAGAAGGGGAAGCGCAAACGCTGCTGTCTTGCCCGTTCCTGTCTGGGCCTGGCCCAGAAGATCACGGCCGGCCAGGATATGGGGAATGGTTTCGGCCTGGATGGCGGTGGGGGTTTCATACCCCAGGTCGCCCAGGGCTTTTAATACGGGTTTGATCAGCCCCATTTCGCTGAAACCGGATTCGCTGAAATCGGATTCGCTGAAATCGTGTTCACGGGAACTTTCTGATGACATAATGTTTCTACCTTAAAAAAAATATGATCAGCCAGTGGAAGCGGCTGGAAATTTGTTTGATGAAAAGTAAATCAATATATACCATTGGTTTCTTTTTTGCAAGTACTTGTAATATTCCCTGTTTTATGGTTTATGATGAGGTATGAAAAAACAATCCCATAACACGCCGGACAAAGCCTCCGGACGGAACCCACGCCAGGGTAACGAAAAAAAAACGTCCCGCAAAAAACCACCCATGACCATGACCCCCGGGGCAGACCCGGAGCTTGCACGGACGTTCAAAAAGATCGGTTCGCCAAAGCCGGCCCCCTTTGTGCCTGATCCATTCCAGATCGAGGCCGTGGAGGCCATCAAATCTTCAGACTGCCTGGTCACGGCCCCCACCGGGGCCGGGAAGACCTGGATCGCGGAAACTGCCGCCAGACAGTTTCTTGAAAAGGGACTCAAGATCTGGTACGCAACCCCACTCAAGGCCCTGACCAACTCCATCTATGCCCAGTTCATTCAATGTTTCGGCCGGAACAATGTGGGCATTTTAACCGGTGACGTAAAGGAGAACCCGGACGCCCCCATGATCATCGGGACCACGGAAATCCTGAGGAACCAGCTCTACGATGCCATGCACACAGGCGAAGATCTGGGGGCCGACTTCATCATCCTTGACGAGGCCCATTTTCTTGGCGATCCGGAACGGGGTGTGGTGTGGGAAGAGATCATCATCTATCTGCCGGTGAGAATCCCCCTTCTCATGCTGTCGGCCACCATCGGCAACACTGGCCTCATTGCCGAATGGCTTATGGCCATCCGGGGAAAAAACTGCCATGTCGTCCAGGCCACCGAGCGTCCGGTCCCCCTGTTCCCCCTTTTCCTGAACCCCACGGGCATCCTCTCCCCCCTTATCAGAGAAACCACCGGCAAAAAGAAAATCACCCTCCACAGGGGGGTTGCCGAGTATCTCAGGGCAAAACCCAGGCCCCAGATCAGTCTGCCCGGACGGCTGCCCGATTTTTCCGAGATCCTCAAGGTCCTGGACCACTTTGACCTGCTCCCGGCCATCTTTTTTCTTAAATCCCGGGCCGACTGCGACCAGGCCATCAAGAGCTGTTCGGGCGAAATCCTGGCAAAGGACAAACCCAAAAGGGCTCATCTAACCCTGAGGATCGACGAACTTACGGCGTCAAACAGACACCTTGCCCGCCACGGCCAGCGGCAGATTCTTGAGCATACGGCTGCGGCCTCCCACCATTCGGGCCAGCTGCCCGGGTGGAAGGTGGTGGTCGAGACCCTCATGGCCGAAGGACTGCTCAACGCCATGTTTGCCACTTCTACCGTTGCGGCAGGGGTGAACTTTCCCGCAAGGAGTGTCGTCATTCTCAACTCCGACCGGTTCAACGGCACGGAATTTCTGCCCCTGACCGCCAGCGAATTTCAGCAGATGACCGGCAGGGCCGGACGGCGCGGGATGGATAAAATCGGGTTTGCCGTTGTCATTCCCGGACGCTTCATGGATCTCAACCATGCGGCAAGGATGCTCACGGCCCCCCCCCTTGACGTCAAGAGCCAGATCAAGATCAATTTCTCCATGGCCCTCAACCTGCTGCTGTCCCACACCCCTGACAAGATACGACTGCTCCTTGACAATTCGTTTGCCTCCCACATGATCACCCAGGGCAAACGAGGCAATTACGCGAGGAAGGCCTTTGGAGCCGAACTTGAACATCTCTGGGACCACTTCATGGCCCACCTGGCGTTTCTCAAGCAGGAAGCGTTTGTCTCCGAGGACGACACACTGACGCCCGACGGCGTCTGGGCGGCCCAGCTTCGAATGGACGCCCCGCTCCTGGTGGCCCAGAGTCTGAGACTCGGACTGCTTCCAGAACGGGACCCCGTTATGCTTGCCGCGGTCATGGCATCCTTTGTCAGCGAAAAAGAGTTTGAAGACGAAAGCATGGAACGACGGCTGCTGCCCAAACGGGTGACACGCCAGTTTCTCACCCTGAGAAAGGGGCTCAAGCCCTTTGCCTCACGACTGCTGGACCAGGGGTTTAACGCACCGTTTCTCTACCTCCAGCCCGCGTCGGTCATGCTGGCCTGGGCCGGCGGGGAGCCCTGGGAAGTGATCCTCAAACGTACGGCCTTTGCCGAAGGCGACCTTGCCCGGCTGATCCTGAGAACCGCAGAGAACCTGAGACAGCTTGCCGGGGTCAAACAGACCTTTCCCGTGATAGCCGCAACCGCCTTTGATGCCATGGCGCTGATCCTCAGGGAACCCGTGGTCAACGCCACGGACGAGGTTGAAGATGAAATCGAAGATCAAGCCACCCAAGAACATGGAACCCAAGAATGATAAAACGAGTCAGCTACATCCTTGAAAACTGGAAGATGATTGTTCATCTTCTCTTTAAGACAAGACGGTTCGGGGTGAACAACCTGATGTGGTCGAACCAGCCATCGGTATTTGGCACCGGCCTTCCCCTGGGCCCTGGCAGGGTACTCAAGAACTACCGGATGATGAAGATCAGGGCCTTTTCAGGATTCATTCCCCTGAACGACGCCATTGACATTTTCCCACGCCATGCCCGAAAACACGGCTACTGCCCCATCTTGCCGACAGAAAGAAAACCACAACCCAGAAAATAACAGAAAGAGCCCATGGGCACACCCCTTTGCCGGGGTGATATAAACCAGACTTTATCGGGAGTAAAACAAGACATGTCAGAAGATACCAAAAAAGTGATCTATTCCATGATCCGGGTCAGCAAGTTCTACGACAAGAAACCGGTGTTAAAGGATATTTCCCTTTCATACTTTTACGGGGCAAAGATCGGGGTCCTCGGCCTCAACGGGTCGGGCAAAAGCTCTTTGCTCAAGATCCTCGCAGGCATCGACAAGGAGTTCAACGGTGAAACCATCCTGTCCAAGGGGTTTACCGTGGGCTATCTCGAGCAGGAGCCCCTTGTGGAGTCAGACAAAACCGTGCGTGAAATTGTCGAACAGGGGGTCCAGGAAACCGTGGACCTTGTGAACGAGTACGAGGCCATCAGCGAAAAGTTTGCCGAACCCATGTCCGACGATGAGATGGACAAACTGATCCAGCGCCAGGGCGACCTCCAGGAGCAGCTGGATCACCTGGATGCCTGGGACCTTGACTCAAGGCTCAAGATGGCCATGGATGCCCTGGGCTGCCCCGACGGCGATACCCCGGTCTCGGTGATCTCGGGGGGAGAAAAACGCCGGGTAGCCCTCTGCAGGCTCCTGCTCAAACAGCCGGACATCCTGCTCCTGGACGAACCCACCAACCACCTGGATGCGGCGTCGGTCTCCTGGCTTGAACAGCATTTGAGCCGGTATCCGGGAACGGTGATTGCCGTCACCCATGACCGTTACTTCCTGGACAATGTGGCCGGTTGGATACTAGAACTTGACCGGGGCGAAGGCATTCCCTGGAAGGGCAACTACTCGTCCTGGCTTGAGCAGAAGCAGAACCGCCTCAAGACCCAGGAGAAACAGGAGAGCAAACGCCAGAAGACCCTGGAAAGGGAGCTTGAGTGGATCAAGATGTCGCCCAAGGGCCGTCGAAGCAAATCCAAGGCAAGGATCAGCGCCTATGACACCCTGTTGAACCAGGATTCAGGGGAAAAGGAAAAAAATCTCGAGATCTTTATTCCACCCGGACCCCGGCTGGGTGACAAGGTGATCGTGGCAACGGATGTCAAAAAATCCTTTGGCGAAAGGGTGCTGGTGGACCAGATGAGCTTTATCATTCCGCCGGGTGGCATCATCGGGGTGGTCGGTCCCAACGGGGCCGGTAAATCAACCCTGTTCAAGATGATCACCCAAAAGGAAACCCCGGATTCAGGCACCTTTGAAATCGGAGAAACGGTAAAGATTGCCCATGTGGACCAGGACAGGGACATTCTTGATCCGGAAAAAACCATATGGGAGAGCATCAGCGGCAACAGCGACAACATTCTCATCGGCGGCCGTGAGATCAACTCCAGGGCCTATGTCTCAAAGTTCAACTTTTCCGGATCAGACCAGCAGAAAAAAGTCGGGGTCCTGTCCGGCGGCGAGCGCAACCGGGTTCACCTGGCCCTGATACTCAAGGAAGAGGCCAACCTCATCCTTCTGGACGAGCCGACCAACGATCTTGACGTCAACACCATGCGGGCCCTTGAAGAAGCCCTGGAAAACTTTGGCGGATGCGCCATTGTAATCAGCCATGACCGGTGGTTCCTGGACCGCATCGCCACCCACATCCTGGCATTTGAAGGCAAGGGTGAGACCCTGTTTTTTGAGGGCTCCTACTCGGATTACGAGGCAGACCGGAAAAAACGGCTCGGCATCAAGGCCGACCAGGTGGAAACCATCAAATACCGTCAACTCACCCGTTGATTCAGACCCTTTGACCGCCAAACACCTTGTTTAAAGATCAAGACTCACCATCCGGGAGCCCAGGCCTGGGCTCCCTTACCGCCATCCACCTTGCCGTGGTTCTGTTCGGTTTTTCCGGGCTGTTTGGCAAGGTTCTCACCTGCACCCCCCTTGTAATCGTATTTGGCAGGACCGCGTTTGCAGCCCTGGCACTGCTGCCCCTAGTGTTTGCCTCCAAGGCCAGCCCGCTGGAAAAAAACAGACCCCGGCCCACGGTCTACATACTCCAGGGAGTGCTTCTTGCCGTTCACTGGTGCACCTTTTTTCTCTCCATCCAGATCTCCACCGTTGCCCTGGGACTGCTCACCTTTTCAACCTTTCCCCTGTTCACCACCCTTCTGGAACCTGTTTTTTTCAGACAACGGATCAAACAGACAGACCTGGTTATGGCCCTTATCGTGTTTGCAGGCCTCATCCTTGTTCTTCCCTCGTTTGATTTTTCACAAAAACCGGTCCAGGGAGCCTTCTGGGGAACCGTCTCAGGTCTCACCTTTGCCCTTCTGGCCATTTTCAACAAAAAGAACCTTATCTTTGAGCCGCCAGTGCGCCTGGCGTTCTTCCAGAATCTGTTTGCCGCAGCAGCCATTTTACCCGTTTTTGCCTTTGTTCCCCAGGCCGTTCCCGCCCCAGGGGAAATCGTTCTGATTGCAGCCCTGGGCATCATTTTTACGGCCCTTGCCCACACCCTTTTCATCTCTTCCCTGGAAGGTCTGAGGGCAACCACAGTCAGCATCATCACCTGCCTTGAACCCCTCTACGGCATCATCCTTGCCGCCCTTCTCCTACATGAAATCCCCGGTTTGCGCATGGTTACCGGCGGCACCATCATCATTACTGCCACCCTGTTTGCCACTCTCAACCGAAATCATTCACGATAAC
This sequence comes from uncultured Desulfobacterium sp., assembly GCA_963675615.2. Taxonomy (GTDB): domain Bacteria; phylum Desulfobacterota; class Desulfobacteria; order Desulfobacterales; family Desulfobacteraceae; genus Desulforapulum. The sequence continues at coordinate 3,676,457 of CAXXTD010000001.1, read as the reverse complement.
CGGAACGGCCGGAGCAGCGACCGAGTTTTTGCAGTTCGGGTTTGACCTGGCTGCCCCCCGTCTTTCCCTGTTCAGCAGGAAAACACCGGCTGCCCCATCCCTGTTAAAACCCAATTCAGAATAGCTGAAAAACAACGAAAGATCTTGCTTAATTGAGAGATCTGCTCTATAAAAATAGGTTTCACTGACATTATACGAGGAAAACAACAAGTTACATGACATCCAATACCATAGACAGGCGAACGGCAAAAGAGATCGCAAAACGTCGCACCTTTGCAATCATCAGTCACCCGGATGCGGGCAAGACCACCTTGACAGAAAAGCTTCTCCTGTTTGGCGGGGCCATCAAGCAGGCGGGTGCCGTCAAATCAAGAAAGGTGGCAAAGGCCGCCACCAGCGACTTTCTCTCCATCGAACAGGAGAGGGGGATCTCGGTCTCCTCGTCGGTCATGAAGTTCAACTACCTGGGGTATGAGATCAACCTGCTCGACACCCCGGGACACAAGGATTTTTCCGAGGATACCTACCGGGTCTTGACCGCCGTTGACTGCGCCATCATGATCATTGATTCGGCAAAGGGGGTCGAACCCCAGACAAAAAAACTCATGGAGGTGTGCCGCATGCGCAACACCCCCATCATCACCTTTATCAACAAGCTTGACCGGGAGGGGATGGAGCCGTTGGAGATCTTTGACGACATCGAGAACAAGCTCCAGATCGAATGCACCCCCATGACCTGGCCCATCGGCATGGGCAAGCGATTCAAGGGGGTTTACAACCTTGAACGAAAAGAGCTCGGACTCTTTTCACCCGGATACACCCCCACGGACGGTGACGGCATTGTCATCCGGGATCTGGACGACCTGGAGCTTGACCGCATGCTTGGCTCCCAGGCCCAGGAACTCAGGGACGATATCGAACTGATCCAGGGTGCAGCCGACCCCTTTGACAGGGCATACTACCTCAAGGGAAGTCAGACCCCGGTCTTTTTTGGATCTGCCATCAACAACTTCGGGGTAAGGGAGATGCTCGACGCCTTTGTTGAGATGGCACCCCCACCGGGAAAAAGGGAGACGGCCACCCGAACCGTATCCCCCGACGAAAGCGCATTTTCAGGCTTTACCTTTAAAATCCAGGCCAATATGGACCCGGCCCACAGGGACAGGATTGCCTTTTTCAGAATCTGCTCGGGCAAATTCACCCGGGGCATGCGGGTTCGCCACCACCGCATCGGCAAGGAGATCATCCTGTCCAACGCCACCATCTTCATGGCCCAGGAACGAAACAACGTGGACGAGGCATTCCCCGGTGACATCATCGGCATCCACAACCACGGCACCATCAAGATCGGCGACACCTTTACCGACAGGGAACCGCTCAAATTTCTGGGCATCCCAAGCTTTGCCCCGGAACACTTCAGGCGGGTAATTCTCAAGGACCCCCTCAAGACAAAGTCCCTTCAAAAGGGACTGCTCCAGCTTGCCGAAGAGGGAACCATCCAGGTGTTCCGCCCCAGCATCAACAACGACTACATCCTTGGCGCCGTGGGCGCCCTGCAGTTTGACGTGACCATGGCAAGGCTCAAAGCCGAATACAGCGTATCGGCCGGGACTGAACCCGTGGACCTTTCCGTGGCCCGCTGGGTCACCTGCAAGGACAGCGAGACCCTCAAACGGTTTGTCAAGGAGAACCAGTCCAGCCTTGCCATTGATTCTGAAGGCTGGACCACCTTTCTCACCACAAGTGAGTACCAGCTTGGATTTGCCGTTGAAGCGTGGCCGGATATCGAATTTCACAAAACCCGTGAATACAACTAGGACATTCAACAATAACGCCAGCAAGCAAAGGAGAACACCATGATCGACAATCGAATCTTCAACTTCAATGCAGGGCCTGCGGCCCTTCCCCTACCGGTGCTTCAGGAGATCCAATCCTCGTTTCTCAACTTCAACGGCTCGGGCATGTCCATCATCGAAATAAGCCATCGATCCCCCTGGTTTGATGCCGTGATCAACGACGCCGTTGAAAGGACCCAAAGGCTTCTTGGCCTTGACGATCGGTTCCATGTACTGTTTGTCCAGGGCGGTGCCAGCCTCCAGTTTGCCATGGCCCCCATGAACTTTTTAACCCAAGGCCGGTCCGCCGATTTTGTCAATACCGGCACCTGGTCCACCAAAGCCATTAACGAGGCAAAGATCCTCCATAAAAACTATTCCGTGGTGGCATCCTCGGAAGACAAAAATTTTTCCTACATTCCAAAAGACATATCCTTTAACAAAGATACGGCCTATGTGCACATCACCAGCAACAACACCATCAAGGGCACCCAGTGGCACACCTTTCCCGATACCAAAGGGGTCCCCATTGTGGCGGACATGTCATCGGACTTCATGAGCCGGCCCCTTGACATGGAAAAATTCGGCATGATCTATGCCGGTGCCCAGAAGAACATCGGCCCGTCGGGCGTGTGCATGGTCATCCTCAGAAAGGACATGCTTGAACTTGCCACGGACGAGATTCCATCGATGCTGCGCTACAGCACCTATGCAGCCAAGAACTCCATGTACAACACCCCGCCCTGCTTTGGCATCTATACCATCCAGCTGGTTCTCAAGTGGCTGGAAGAGACCGTGGGCGGCCTTGAAAAAATGGAGGCCCACAACATTGCCAAGGGACGACTGCTCTATGATTTCATCAACAACAGCGACTTTTACCGGACAACGGCCGAACCCGACAGCCAGTCGCTCATGAACGTCACCTTCCGCCTGCCCACGGAGGATCTTGAAAAAACCTTTGTTCAAAAGGCCGCGGCCAGGGGCCTTGGCGGTCTCAAGGGCCACAGGTCCGTTGGCGGCTGCCGGGCTTCCATCTACAATGCAACCACCATGGAGGCTGTTGAGGCCCTTGTCAATTTCATGCAGACCTTTGAACGGGAGAATTAACGATGAAAGTACTGATCAGCGACAAGATGGACCAGGCCGGAATTGATATTTTCAAAAATGAAGAGGGCATTGACGTTGATGTCATCACGGGGCTCTCCCCCCAGGAACTCAAGGAGATCATCGGGGATTACCATGCCCTGGCCATCCGAAGTGCCACCAAGGTGACCAAGGAGATCCTGGATGCGGCAACCCAGCTAAAAGTGGTGGGACGGGCCGGCATCGGCCTTGACAATGTGGACATCCCCGAGGCTACACGCCACGGGGTTGCCGTGATGAACACCCCGGGCGGCAACACGGTCACAACGGCCGAGCATGCCATCTCCATGATGATGGCCCTGACAAGGAATATCCCCAGGGGCACGGCCACCCTGAAAAAAGGGCTGTGGGAAAAAAAGAACCTCCAGGGCCGGGAACTTTTCAACAAGACCCTCGGGGTCATTGGGTTCGGCAACATCGGATCCATCGTGGCAAGACTTGCCCAGGGGCTCAAGATGCAGGTGATCATCTATGATCCCAATATCGCATCCAGCCATATCGAAAAAGCCGGCTTTGAAAGCGTTACACTGGAAGAACTCTACCAGCGAAGCGACTACATCACCATCCATGTGCCCAAGATTGAGGCCACCACCCATCTGCTTGACAAAAACGCATTTTCCATGATGAAAACCGGAGTAATGGTCATCAACTGCGCCAGGGGCGGCATCATCGAAGAAAACGACCTCTATGACGCCATTGTGTCCAAAAAAGTGGCCGGGGCGGCCCTTGATGTTTTTGAGACAGAGCCTCCCGGGGACAATCCCCTGCTGACCCTTGACGAGGTGATTGCCACGCCCCACCTCGGGGCATCCACCAAAGAGGCCCAGACCAATGTGGCCGTGGCCGTGGCCAACCAGATCATTGCCTACCTCAAACGCGACACCATCATCAATGCCGTGAACGTGCCTTCGGTCACGGGCGAACTGCTGACCAAGCTCAGGCCCTACCTTTTCCTTGCCGAAAAAATGGGGCTCATGCAGTCCCAGCTGGTCAAGGGTCCGTTCAAGGAGATCGCCATCGAGTATGCCGGCAACTTCTTTGACCTGAACCTCAAGCCGGTCACCCTTGCAGCCCTGCGGGGGCTTCTCACGCCCCTTGTCAGCTATGAGGTCAATTCAGTCAATGCAGGGGCCCTTGCAAAGACCATGGGCATCAAGGTAACGGAAACCACCAGCCAGGAGACCGAAAACTATCTGAACCTGATCCGCATGACCGTGGTCACGGAAACCGGTACCGACCTTGTTGCCGGCACCATATTCGGCAAGGATGACCCGAGAATCATCCGCATCAACAAGTTCCGCCTGGAGGTGATCCCGGACGGTCACCTGGCCCTGATCCACAACATTGACCGACCCGGCTCCATCGGCAACATCGGTACCTGCCTTGGCAAGCACGACATCAACATCGCTAAAATGATGGTCGGCCGGGAGGATGATGGTGACCGTAACATCATCTTTTTACAGACCGACACCCCCATTTCACCGGAAATTGCAGAGGAAATCAGCGGCCTTGGCCTTGTAAACTCCATGGTCACATTTGAGCTTTAGGAAAACATGAAACAACAGGAACGAGAGATACCCTACAACTACACATCTGCCGAGGATGACCAGGTCATCCGCCACCTCTTTGGACAGGAGATGGTCGAAACCATTGAGACCCTGAAAAAGTCCCGTGACACGGGACGCTCCGCAAGGCTGCTGTTCAGATTCATGGGGGATATGTTCATCATCGACAGAAACCCCTTTATCTTCCAGGAGCTGCTCGACCACCCGAAACGCAGGAACAGTTTTTTCAGGGGCATCCACAAGGATCTGGACACCATCGACAGGGGATCGACAGATCCCAAGGTGACCCGGGTGGTTGATGAACTCAGGGAGTATCTCTCGTCCCTTGCACGACGAATCAGAAAAACGGCCAAGGAGCGCAGGCGCATCACACGGGCCATCGAGGCAGTTACAGGTCCGGGCAGCGTTTACTTTGACCCCTTTACCCTCACGGCCCACACCACCGACGCCACGGACTGGCGCCTGTATCCCCCCCTGGCCGTTGTCAGGCCCTCCAGGGAATCCCAGGTGGCCCCCCTTGTCCTGGCCATCAAAGCCCTTGGACTCAGCATCATTCCAAGGGGCGGGGGCACCGGACTGACCGGCGGCGGGGTTCCCCTCAGCCGGACCTGCGTCATGATCAACACGGAAAAGCTCAACACCATCCGCGGCATCAGGCAGATGACCGATGAATCGGGCAACCGGTTTGCCGCCATCGACCTTGAGGCCGGTGTGATCACCGAAGACGCCATGGCCCATGCCAAGGCGTCAGGCCTGGTGTTTGCCACCGACCCCACAAGCTCCTGGGCCTCGACCATTGGCGGCAACCTTGCCGAAAACGCAGGGGGCAAAACCGCCGTTCTCTGGGGAACGGCCCTTGACAATGTGCTCTCCTACCGAATCGCCATGCCCGACGGCAGCCTGGTGAACGTCCAGCGCAGCAGCCATCCCCGGGTGAAAATTCAGCCCGACGACCGGGTGACCTTCCTGATCAGCAACGAACAGGGGAACACGACCGGACAGGTGACCCTGACAGGGGATGAAATCCGGAGACCGGGGCTGGGCAAGGACGTGACCAACAAAACCCTAAACGGCCTTCCCGGCATACAAAAGGAGGGGTGCGACGGGGTGATCACCTCGGCCACCTTTATTCTCCATCCCCGGTTCCCACTGAAAAAAACCTTTTGCCTGGAGTTCTTTGGCCAGGACATGACCGAGGCCGGCAAGGTGATCAGCGACATCTCTAAAAGGTTCAGGAACCGGGACGGCGAGGCATGCCTGATCGCCCTTGAACATTTTGACGAAGAGTATATCAAGGCCATCGACTACAAGGCAAAGGCCGCAGCCACGGACCGGCTCAAGGCCGTCCTTCTCATCGACATGGTGGCCCAGACCCCGGACCAGCTGCTCAAGGGAGAGAACCGGCTCGAACAGATCCTCCACCGATACCACAGGACCAAGCTGACCCCGGCAAGGGATGAGGACGAGGCCGAACGGTTCTGGCGGGACCGAAAACGGCTGGGGGCCATTGCAAAGAGAACCAACGCCTTTAAGCTCAACGAGGATATTGTTCTGCCCATCGCCTCCCTTGCCGATTTTGCCTACTTTGTGGACCAAAGCAACCTCGAGGAAAAACGCCACACCCAGTTGAGCCTTGTGGACGACCTCATGGCCTACCTTGAAACGGCAAAACCCCTTGAGGACCCCCAGTGGCTTGTGGCCAAGGTGAGCCATGCAAGGGTCCTTGCCGCAAAGGCCAGGATAAAAATTTCCAAGGCCGCAAGGGAGAGCCTGGAGAGACAGACCTATGCCGAGGAGTTCTTTGGATCCCTTCTCGAGCTCCTGAGGGGGTATACCCTTGTCACCGAGACCATCCACACCATCAGAAATCAAACCCTGTCAAGACTCATCGTCATTGCCACCCACATGCATGCCGGGGACGGCAACGTCCATGTAAACATCCCGGTCCTTTCCAACGACCGAAAAATGATGAAACGGGCCGGAGATACCGCAGACAGAATTATGGCAAAAGCCCTTGAGCTTGAAGGGGCCGTAAGCGGCGAGCACGGCATCGGAATCACCAAGTTTACCCACCTTGATGCCGGGGTTGTGGAAAAATTTACAGCCTACCGGACCGAGGTGGACCCCACGGGCCTCATGAACCCGGGCAAACTCCTTGACCCCCTGGTCATGGACAAGATTTTCACCCCCTCGTTTAATCTTCTGGGACTGGAGGCAAACATTCTCTGCCACGGCAGCCTCGGCACCCTTGCCGCAAGCATTGCAAACTGTGTCCGCTGCGGTCGGTGCAAGGCAAGCTGCCCGGTCTTTTTTCCCCAGAAGGATCTTTTTTTCCACCCCAGAAACAAAAACCTGGCCGTGGGTGCCCTGATCGAGGCACTGCTCTACACCACCCAGCGCACCCGATCCACCAAGTTTCGTGCCCTCCAGCACCTGGAAGAGCTTGCCGACCACTGCACCATCTGCCACAAATGCCTGGGGCAATGCCCGGTGAACATCGACTCGGGCGAGGTGTCCGTGCTCGAGCGTGAAATCCTTGCAGAACAAAACTTCAAGCACACCCCCCTTGCCACACGCATGGGTCTCAACTACCTGGGCACCCGGAACGAATTGAAAAACACCCTTGTCCGGCCCGTTCTTCTGGGGCTGGGCGGCAGAATTCAGAGAGGGGCATCCTCACTTCTGGCCATGCTCCCTGAAATCCAAGCCGCCCGGGAGATGAAACCCCTTCAGATGCTCAAGCACCCCATGCCCAAGGCTCCCGGAAAAACACTGCGCTCGATTCTGCCCAAGTGCGGTCCCAACCAGGTGGTCCTGGTTGACCCCCGGGAACCCGCGGTGGCAACGGTGTTCTACTTTCCCGGCTGCGGGTCGGAACGGCTGTTTTCCCAGATCGGCAAGGCGTCGGTCTTTCTGCTGGTCAAGCACCGGGTGCGGGTGATCCTGCCCCCCCCGTTCCTCTGCTGCGGGTTTCCGGCAAGGGTCAATGCCAAGGAAAAAGAACACCAGCGCCTCACCCTGAGGGCGACCATCATTTTCAGCCAGATCCGGGAGATGTTCAACGATCTTGACTTTGATGCCTGCGCCATCAGCTGCGGCACCTGCAGGGAGGCCCTTGAAGCCCTGGATATCCGGACCATTTTTGACTGCCCGGTAACCGATGTTTCAAAATTCGTCCTGTCCATGCACCCGGGGCTGACCCTCGCCGAAGACTATCTGTACCACCCCCCCTGCCACGATTCCCTTGAAGGCAGGGGAGGAGCCCTGCTGCAATCACTGTCCACAGGAACCATTGACACGGTCGCCCAGTGCTGCTCTGAAGCCGGAACCATGGCCATGTCCCGACCCGACATCTCAAACGCCATGCTCGACAGAAAAGCAAGTGCCGTTAAAGATCTGCTCGACCAACGGACCCTTCCCATAAAAATGCTGACCAACTGCCCCTCGTGCCTCCAGGGGCTGGGTCGCAACCAGCCCCTGGGCATCACCCCGGTTCACATTGCCTGTGAGCTTGCTGCCCTTTCGTCCGGGCCTGCATGGGAAAACGAGCTCAAATCAATGATGAAAACAGCCGAGGTTATCAGTTTTTGATGAATCTCATCCTGGTGGACAAAAAAGATTTCACGTCCCCCTCACGGGTTGAGATCGACGGCAGGCGGCTTGATCACATGCAAAAGGTCCACCGGGCAGGTGTGGGCCAGCAGTTTGCCACAGGACTGATCAATGGAAAAATGGGAACCGGCACGGTCACGGCCATTGCCCGTGACCGGGTTGAAATGGCCGTGACCCTGGACCAGGCTCCCCCCCCGGCCCTGGATCTGATCCTCGTGATGGCGCTGCCAAGGCCCAAAATGCTCAAAAGAATTCTTCAGACTGTGGCAAGCCTCGGGGTCAAGCAGATCTACCTGATCAACTCCTGGCGGGTGGAAAAGGGGTTCTGGTCAGCCCCTGTTCTGGAACAAGACCAGATCGACCAGGCCCTGACCCTGGGACTTGAGCAGGCCAAGGATACGGTCATGCCCCGGGTGACGCTGCGCCGGCTGTTCACCCCTTTTGTCCGGGAGGAACTGGACGCCATTGCGGGCGATACCCTTCGGCTTGCGGCCCACCCGGGCGGCACAGCGGTCTGCCCCTGCCATCCCGGAAAAACCATCACCCTGGCAATTGGTCCCGAGGGCGGATTCATCCAGAGGGAGATTGATTCGTTCGAACAGCTGGGATTCACCAGTGTGACCCTGGGGCCCCGGATCCTCCGGGTTGAAACAGCCGTGCCCTTTCTTGTCTCCCGGCTCTTTGCCTGAACCATCTGGGTTTGAGGATTGTATTGCCGAAATGACTGTGGCATAGTATGGAATTAAAGCGAAACAGACACAAGGAAAAACGACCATGAATCTTCAGGGCGATTTTGAAGGGTTGACACTGGCCAGTATACTGCAACTGCTGTGTAATGATCAGAAAACCGGGATCCTGAGCGTTACCCGGGACAATGAACAGAGCCGGGTGTTTTTTGACCAGGGAACCATCGTGTATGCATCCGCCTCCCTTAAACAGGCAAGGCTTGGTTTTTTAATGCGCACCGACGGCATCATCTCTGCCCAGCAGCTTCAAAAATGCCTGTCCGCTGCCCGTGAGGAAAAGGTTCACCTGGGCAAAGTCCTGGTGGAAAAGGGATACATCTCCCTGGACATCCTCAAACAATACAATACCAAGCAGGTGGAGACCATCCTGTACGATCTGCTGTTCTGGGAAAAGGGAAAGTTTGAATACAAAGACGCCCGGTTGAACCTGAAAAACATGATTGTCACCCAGCTCAACCCCATGCGGCTGATCCTTGAAGCCTCGCGGCGAATCGATGAGCTGTCTGTCCTGAAAAAGGTCATTCCCAGCGACAAGCTGGTGTTTAAAATGTCGGGAAAGGTCCAGACCAAGGAAGAGATCAAGCTCAACGCCAATGAATGGCGTGTACTTTCCCTGATTGACGGGTCCCGCTCTGTCCGGCAGGTGATCACGGAAAGCGGGTATGACGAGTTTGCCGTTTATAAAATCTTCTTTTCGGTGATCTCATCCGGGCTGATCGAACAGAAGGAGGAGCTCCACCTCAACAACGGAGAAAACGGGAACGGGCTGGCCGCCATTGTCACGGTATTCACGGACATCCTTTTGTCGATTCGAAAGAACATCGCCCATGAACTGGGAGAACGGGTCAATTCACTCTTTCTGGAAAGCAGATCCGATCTTGACGCGTCGGTGAAAAAACTGTTTGAAGCCTTTGATCCTGACGGCACAAAGCATGAAAACCTCCAGGCCATTGAGACTGCCCTGAAGGCCATGGATGAAATTCAGAACACAAAAGCCCTGGTGATCTCAGGTTTTATCGAATACATTGAAAAGGTGCTGAATCGGGTGGGAAACATACTGGGTGCAAGTCCGCTGCTCAAAGCCCTGGCGGATATTGAAAAAGTACTCGGGTATGTTCAGAAATATCAAACCGGATCAACGGAAAAGGATAAAATCGTCATTGAAATGAACGCCGTCATCGACACCCTCCGCTCGCAGTTCACCTCCGGTAAGGGCAAACCCAGGAAAGGCATCTTTTCTCTCTTCTCCTGACCGGCCCTGTTCCGTCTCAGGAATCTGTCAGTTTTCCGCCGCCATAGGCCAGGAACCCCAGGGCTGCTGTGCGGAAAAGGGCCCGGATGATTTCCAGAATATCTCGGTTCATAAACGGTTCCAGAATCGCAACATAATCGGCGACAAACAAAAGGCAGACCGTGACCAGAATCAGGTTGATGACCTTTCCGACTTTTCCCCCGGCGTACTTGAGCCGGCCCTTGTTAAAAACAAAAATAATAATCAGATAGATGACCAGGGTAAAAACCGATATGATCATTTGTGCCGTCATGAATCCTCCAGAGGTTTAGTGCTTTTACCAGGATGCGTGTTGAGACATTCCATCACAGCCCCTGCCACCTGGGCATTGTCCATATCCGGTTGTTTTATCACCCCGAGGTGGTAAATGCCAACAGGAAAAATCAAAAGGTTTCTATTATTTCTTCTTGAAAATGCGACATACATGAAATTTGCCCGGCCTAAAGCTGAAAGGCGCTGGCCGCTGGTGTGCACCATCCGGGAGATGCGTTCCGGTTCTTCCATGTCATGGGTAACGATTCTACCATGGTGGTCCACCAGAATATACTGGTCAACCCCAGTGACCCGGGCCACAGCCTGACAGATGCCCGACACCCGGTCCATTATTCCCCATCCATTACACTGGTCCATTACAATTAATCCGGTAGAAACGTTCCATTTGAATCCCCTGCTCTCGGTTCAAGGGCCGCCACAAGCTTGTGAACCCCCTGGGGCAGGCAGGGTGTCCTTGAGACAATCACAGCAAACAGGCCGTCCTGGACAGGGTGAACCGTAAAATGCTTGTCTGCCATCACCACGCACATGGCCTGGGTATCGGCATAGAGAGAGCGGCCGCCGGCATAGGTTCGGGCAAACACCCTGCCAAGGGTGTCAACATCGGCCCGGGTCAACAGGTCCGGCATCCGGTTGTCCACCACCTGGTCTGTTTCATGGTATAGGAACAGACCGATAACATCGGTAAAAGAACAGATTTTTTTCAATATCATGTCCCGGTCCCCCCTGGGCGGACAAAAGGCATAGGCATTACCATAACCACAGGCACGGCATTCAAAGACCACCCGTCCATCCAGCAGGGGTGGCCCGTCCAGGTTATTCTTTTCGCCACACTCTTCACAGAAAAAAATCATGGACGTTTCAGCCGTTGCCAAACAATGATTTCAGCCTGGCCCACATCCCCCTGGCAGGCGGTTCAACCGAATCCGCATCACCGGCTTGCTCCTGGTTTTCCATGGGAGGGTCGGAATCATGGCCGGGAGATGAAAAGTGGTCTTTTCCAAAGTCCTGGGCGTGCCGGGCAAATGCGGCCAGCATTTCAAGCAGGGCCACCTTGTCTGGATCATCCTGCCATGCTGATCTTAGGACCGAAACATCTTTCATAAAACCGTCCAAGACAGACGTATCGGTCAGCAACCCGCCCGAAGGGGCCAGGGCAGCCTTTAACCGCTGCAGAATCTCTGGGACCGGATCCTGCTCATCCCCGTCCTCTTCAAAAATTTCATCTTCATACTGAAAAGGCACAATGGCCTCCGACCCGGACTCGCCGTCCATTTCCACCTGGACTTCCTGGACAGGGGGGACACTCTTCTCCCCAGCGGGTTCCAGGTTGAAAAACGCATCAAGCCGACTTTCAATTTCCGGAATAGGCTCCCGATCTCCCCGCCGGGGGATAAACTGTTTGACCCCCTCCCGGGACTCCGGGCTGTCGGCAGTCGCAAACATCTCCATGTCCGGTCCCGGTTCTGCCCCGTGAATGCCGCCCAGATGAATGGCATCCAGCAGGTCGTCTGAAGCCGACCCTTTGGCCGTGAAAAGGTCGTCCATCATATCCCTTGAATCAACCGCATCCTTTTTTCTGCCCGCAAGGGCAGGTACGATATCTTCCTCGACCGGGGTCCCACCACTGGAGAAAGCGGCAGGTTCGGCAAGTTTGCTCAAGGGGGCCAGGGGGGCTGTTGATGGGGAGGCCTTGACGTGGGACAGGGCCGGCATTACTGCCTCGTCGGCAGCCCCGGGAGCGGTTGGCCGGCCAAGTTCACGCTTGAATGCATGAAATTCACGAATCTCACGTTCCAGCATCTGTTTTTTTTCATCAGCCGGCATGTCCGGATTTTGAACCAGGCGTTCATAATTCTGAAATGCCGAACGTAGAAGCCCGATGGAACGTTTGTGGGCGCCGGCCTTGTTCCGGGCCACATACCCGCCGATGCTGTAGATAATCTTCAAGAAAGACGCATGGATCTTGTTGGTTTTGACCTTTGCCATGAGGCGGTTGACCACGTCATCAAAATTTTGGAGGGTGGTGTCTGAAATTTCCCAGTCAATGGAAAGAATGACCGCCTTGAGGGCTTCGATGTCCTTTTCCGACACCAGGGGCACGGCGGCAATCTTTAACTTCAACTCCTTGAACAACTGGACGGCCCGGACCACAATCCCATCGGCCTCCCCGGCATGAAGTTCATGGGGCTCAACAAGGGATTCAAGTTCCGCCACCAGCGAACCGAGCACGGGAACACTGTCTCTGTGGGCATTGTTGCCATGGGCCCCAAGGTACCCGGCAACGGCCTGGATCATTTTCACCACAGAGGCGGCATGGCGATTGTCCCTGAACCTGGCCCCAAGGCCAGCCATCTGTGCCTGTAATTGATCGACATCATCCCCCTCAACTCGGGACTCCATGGCAGCAAGAATCTGTTTGATTGTTGCAAGAGAATTCAAAACAACCTCCTTAGAATAACTGGTCCTGGATGGATGCCAATGTAATGGATATGATTTTTTTCAAGGTTGGAATCACATTTCCTCCGGTCAGGGCGCTTGCCTCAAAGGCAGGTACCCTGAGGATCGAATTCAAATCCCGTTGCAGGATTTCTGAGGCAACAATGGGAATGTTGGATTTTCCAAGATCGATTTTATTGTACTGCATGACAACGGGCATTTTAAACAGGTCAAGATGGTAGGTTTCCAGATTTTCATACAACTGATTCAGGGATTCAATATTCTTCGTGCGCTGGGACTTCTGAACGTCGGCCACAAAAACAATGCCGTCCACCCCCCTGAGTACCAGCCTGCGGGTGGCATTGTATTTTACCTGACCCGGAACGGTGTACAGCTGAATGGTAACATCAAATCCCTTGATCCGGCCCACATCAAAGGGCAGAAAATCAAAGAACAGGGTCCTGTCGTCATGGGTTTTAAGGCTGACCATTTCCGTCTTGATCTGGTTACGGTAGGTGTGGTTAATATATTCGAGGTTTGTTGTTTTTCCGCCCCTTCCCGGACCATAGTAAACGATTTTGATCTGAACTTCCCTGGTCTTTACATTGATGAGCGCCAAATTTACCCCCTTGCTGCACCAGACCTGACAAACCCATTCTGCCGGGTCCCTCTGATCTCAAGATCTCATTCAATCGCCGTGTCGGCCAGCACCTGATTAATCGCCTTGATGGCTTCCGCCACCTTCAGTCTCACCATTCCAAGAGAGATGTCCTTGCTGAACATGGAAACAAGCAGGGTGTCATTGCTGACCTTGCTGAAATGGATGCTTGACCGTTCCCCCTTGTGGAACAACAGGGAAAATTCAGATTCCCCCACCAGCCTGGCCATGGCATCCACGGCGGCAAAATTGCCTGCGGCAAGGGCTGCAAAGGCCGTGGAGTCAAGAGGTGTCCTGCCGTTGTCATGCTTGGCAATGGTATTTCCGCCCATGTCCATGTAAATTACACGGTCCAGTCCGGCAGCCATCAGGTGGGTTTCAATGGCATGGTCTATTGCATCTAGTTGGCGTTGATTTAACATGGCTGAATGGTATCCCATATCCGTGAATTGTGCAACATATCAAGACGATATTTTTCGATCAAGGCACATTAGCATCCCCTGCAGCCAGCAGGTCTGCCAAAAAGGTTGACACCAGCCTGTTTGACCGATATATCAGCCCCAGGATTTTCACTTACCCGACCCAGCGAGGCATGACCATGACAAAAAAAAGCAAGCGACCCGATAATGAAAGGGCCATGGCACTGAAAGCGCTTCCCCCTACCATACGGGAGCAGTTGACCGAAGAGGAGACCGAACTGTTCCTGAACGGAGAAGAATGGCCTGAGTCCATGTTCAAAAAACTCGAAGAGTTCATCGTTCCCAAAGCCTAGCCTTTGGACAGCGCTTAAAAGCAATGAAACGATTCACCGCCCCGGCATGGCCCCATCTCCTGATGCTCGTCTTCACCATGATCATTGCAGGCTCGTTTCCCGTGGTTTCCGCCATAACGGCAGGAACGGACTCGGTGCTGCTGACCTTCTGGCGTTTTTTTGCCGCAACCCTGATCTTTGGCGTCATGCTCCCCTTTGCAGACCGGGGAAATTTTTGTCCCGGCTGGAGGGACCTGGTCCGCTACGCCACAGTGGGCGGAAGCTACGGCCTCTTTTTTGTCCTCATGTTCCAGTCCCTTAAAACCACCTCGCCCCTCAACACCAGCACCATATACACCACCCTGCCCCTGGTGACCATGGTGCTTGGAAGCCTGGTGGGCGAGCCGTTCCAGGTCCGCAGACTCTGGGTACTTGCCCTTTCCATGGTGGCCACGGTCTGGGTTATTTTCAAGGGCGATCCCAGCCGGATACGCGCCCTGCACTTCAACCAGGGAGATCTGATCTTTTTTATGGGAACCTTCTGCCTTGCCGTTTACATGCTCTCCATGAAAAAGCTGCAACGCAATGAATCCAAAATCCACTTTACCTTTTACAGCCTTTTTTTTGCCACCCTGGTGCTCATGGGAACGGCCATTTTAAGAACCGGGGGACTCAATGTTCCAGGTCCCCATACCTGGCTTGGCATTGCCTACCTTGCCGGTCCGTCAACGGCCCTGACCTTCTGGATTCTCCGTTACACGGCAACCCGCCTTGACCCCACAAAAATTGTGGCCTACACCTTTTTAACCCCGTCTGCCGTGGCAGCCATCGAGTGGGTTCTTGGCATTTCCACCCCAGAATGGTCCGTGCTTCCCGGTATCGGCCTGACCCTTGTTGCGGTCTGGCTGCTCCAGCTCGACTGGATTTCAGGCAACAGACCGGTGTCTGAATAATATTGCTTACCCCACGTTTTCCAGGCGGAATTCGGCCCATGGCATCAGAAATCAGCGTTTCTGGCCCCTGGAAAAAAGTGTGATCACATCCTCAACGATCATGTAGACCGAGGGCACATAGACCAGGGTCAGCACGGTGGCCACCAGCATGCCAAAGCTGATGCTCACGGCCATGGGAATGAGGAACTGGGCCTGGAAGCTCTGCTCGAGCATCAGGGGGAAAAGCCCTGCAATGGTTGTGAACGAGGTCAGCACCACCGGTCTGAACCGGCCCTCTCCGGCCATGGACACGGCCGTTTCCAGCGCCTCTCCCCTTCTCACCCTTGCGTTGATAAAATCAATCAGAATCAGGGCATCATTCACCACAATACCCGAAAGGGCAACAATGCCGAAGATGCTGATCATGGTGATCTGGAGCCCCATGACAAAATGCCCCAGAACAGCCCCCACAAGGCCAAAGGGGATGGCCAGCATAATGATGACCGGCTGGACATAGCTCCTGAACTGGCTTGCCAGAAGCAGGAAAATCCCCATGATGGCCATGAGAAATCCTTTTTTAAGGCTGTCCAGGGACTCTTTGGAACGTTTTGCCTGGCCCTCGAGATCAAAGGCGATCCCGGGGTGGCGCTCGACCAGATCAACCAGAAACCCCTTTTTAAGACTCTCAACAATCTTGCCGGCATTGGCCCTGGCCTCGTCAAGATCTGAAATCACCGTGATCACCCGCCTTCGGTCCGTGCGATGAACCACGGAATATCCCTGCATCTCCTCAATCTCGGCCACCTCAAAAAGGGGAATTTCCCGGTTATCCCGGGTGCGGATGCGCATCTCGTCAATGGTGGATTCCATTTCCCGCTCTGCCCGGGAATAACGGACCATCACCTTGATATCGTCCCTGCCCCGCTGCACCCTCAGCACCTCGTCCCCGTAAAAGGCCTGACGGGTCTGGCGGGCGATGTCAGCCGCGGTAATGCCCAGGGAGCGTGCGCCCGCCTTTATCCTGAGCCGTTTTTCCATCTTTCCGGGTTTAAAGTCGTCGGTGATGTCAAAGGTGCCGGGATAGGTGGCAATCTCATCTTTGAGGGCATCGGCCGCCACGCGAAGGGTGTTGAAATCGTCTCCTGAAAGCTGAATCTCGATGGGATTGCCCCCGGGACCACCCTCAAGGCTTGCAAAGGTCAGGGTTTCAACCCCGGCAATGGTTCCCACACGGTCCCGCCATTCTGAGATGACCCGGGTAACCGGAAGGTCGGGCCGCTGCTCCGAGCCCTGGATCTCGATCCACACCTCACCGCAGTGCCCCCCGGCCTGGCCCGGCTTCCAGTCCCTTCGGGGGATCACGCCCACAAGGGCAAAGGTGTTGACCAGAAGATCTTCCCCGGTTTCAATCGAATCCTTGAACCTGTCATTCAAGGCAGAGGCGGCCGCTTCAAGCCGTTTCACACTGTCTTCGGTCGTCTCAAAGGGCGTTCCCAGGGGATAACTGATCTCTGCAATGATCCAGTCGGAATCCCCCTTGGGAAAAAACACAAACGGCACATGATCGCCCACCACCAGTCCCATGCTCATGATCAGAACGCCCATGCCAAGGGAAAGGGTAAAGTAACGGTTTTCCACGGCCCAGGCAAGCACAGGCAGATAGATCATTTGAATGAACCGGCCCAGCAGGCGGTCCACCCGCCCCCGGAGGGCTTCATGCCAGGCAAAGACCCCCGGGGCCCGGGCCGGTGATCCGCCAAGGGCATGGTCAAGGTGGGCCGGCAGAATGACCAGGGCTTCAAACAGCGAGATGACGAGGATGGCGATCACCGTCTGGGGCATGATGGCGATGAATTTCCCCATGATGCCGGCAATGTGCATCAACGGCGTGAACGCCACAATGGTGGTGGTGACCGCCATGACCACGGGACCGCCCACCTCGCTTAACCCGTCAATGACCGCCTGCTTTGACGATTTTCCCATGGAATAATGGCTGAAAATGTTCTCGCCCACAATGATGGCGTCATCCACAAGGATGCCAAGGGTCATGATGAAACCGAACAACGAGAGCATGTTGATGGAGGCACCAAGGTACTCGAGCACCAGAAAGGCGCCCATGAAGGCGATGGGAATTCCCGATGCCACCCAGAAGGCAAGCCTCAGGTTCAGAAAAAGGGCCAGAACGATAAAGACAAGAACGATGCCCTGGAACCCGTTCTTGAGCAGCAGATCGATTCTGCCCTGAACCATGTCGCTCAGATCCTGCCAGTAGGCAAGGGCTATCCCTTGGGGCTGATGCCCGCCATGGTCCCTCAGGTACTGCTTGACCGTTCGGGCAATGGCTATGATATCCTGGGTGGCGGTCCGGTTGACCTGTACCAGCACGGCAGGCATGCCGTTGAACCGTGCCTTTATCTCGACGTCCTCAAACCCGTCGATCACCGTTGCCACATCTCCCAGTCGGACCACGGTGCCGTCCGTGTGTGTGACCAGGGGGATCATCTCAAACTCTCTACCGTGGTAGAGGCGGCCCTTGGCCCGGATCAGAAACTCCTTTCCCCTTGTCTTGATCCTGCCCCCTGGAAGATCAAGACTGCCGGTTTTAACTGCGGCTGCCACATCGTCAAACGAGAGGTTGTATCGCCTCAGACTCGCCTCGGACACTTCGATGGAAATCTCATAATCCCGGATGCCAATCAGCTCGGCCATGGAGACCGTGTCCGTGTCAACCAGATCGTCCCGAATCCCCTCGGCCGTGGTCCGCAAAAGATCCTCTCCAACGTTGCCGTAAACGGCCACGGTAATGGCCGGATTCTGATTCTTGATCTCCACAATCAACGGATCCTCGGCCTCATCCGGAAACGAGTCAATGAGGTCCACCTCGGCGGAAATTTCGTCCAGCTTCTGGGTCAGGTCCACGCCGGATTCAACTTCAAGTGTAATGGATCCCCGGCCCTCATAGGCGTTGGAAGTGATCTTTGTCACATCCTCCACCCCCTTGAGCTGCTCCTCGACCTTGATACAGATTCCCTCCTCGACCTCTTCGGGGGTTGCCCCCGGATAGTCGATGGTGATGTTGATCATGTCAACGGCAAACTGGGGAAACATTTCCCGCCGCATGTCAAGCATGGTGTAAAGACCTGCCACAATGAGAAAAATCATGATCAGGTTGACCGTTACCCGGTTTTCAACGGACCAGCGTCCCAGTCCCTTCATGACGCCATTCCCGAACCACTCTCCAGTTTTTCCACAAGTTTCATGCCCCTGACGGGATTGCCAACCGGCGAGGTGATGATCTTGTCCCTGGGGTTGAGCCCTTCTGAAACAAAGACCTCTTCCCTGAACCGCCGAAGAACGGTTACCCTTCGGATCTCAAGGCGGTCTCCGTCCAGGATGTGAAGGGTGCTGTCGGGGTGGAGCAAATGGCGTGCAACCACATATACCGGATCATGGCGGGTGCCGCTGATGGTACAGTGGACAAAGGTTCCGGGCCGGAGGGTCATCTGCCCGGACCGATCCACCTCAAGCACCATGGGCAGTGTCCGGGTCTGCTCGTCAATGAACCCTTTGACCCTTGCCACCGACGCCTGCCACCTGTGACCGGCATCAAGGCCGGTGGTTTCCACAACGGCCCGGGGAACGCGGTTCTGCTCAAAAAGGGGTTCAATCCACTGCATCTTTTCCAGGGGAATTCTGACCTCCACATCCAGCTCACCCTCGCGGTAGAGACTTCCAAAGGTCTGGCCCACGGTTATGAACTCACCCATTTCAACGGTTCTCTCCAGGACGATACCGGGAAAATTCGCACGAATTTCAGTATGCTCAAGGGCCAGTTCGGCCCGGTCAAGGTCAATCCGGGCCATGGCAAGGGCCGCCTCACCGTTCTTTATGGCCGCATCGGTGAGGGCAAGGGCATTCTCGTAACCCTGCAGTGCCATTCTGGCCTGGATGTTCTGCTGCTCTGCCCTGTCAAGGGCGGTGAGCGAGGCAAAGGCATCCTTGTTGAGTTTTCGAACGCGCAGCAGCTCCTTTTGGGATAATGCCACATTGGCCCCGGCAAGGGCGATATTGGCCTTGAGGTTTTCAACCTCCCTTGCCAGGCGGTCCAGGTCGGCCCGGGCCTGGGATATTCTCACCCGGGCCCCGGCAACATCCAGACGGAACCGCCGCTGGTCAATCCTGAGGATCACACTGTCATGGGCCACACGTTGCCCCTCCCTGAATTCCGGATGGAGATACACCACCCTGCCGGCCACCTCTGCCGTTAATTTAAGGCTCTCCCTTGGTTTGACCGTTCCAAACGCCTCAACGGCCATTGTCCGGGCCTCGGGTCGTGCCTCAACCACCTGGACAACGGGAACGGCCGATTCACGCTGCTGCCGGGCAGGCTCGGACCGGATCGCCACGAGAAATGCGGCAACCAGGCAGGCTGCCAGCAGAACCACAATGGATCGAAGGCTTTTGAACACAATCCCCTTGTTCATGGACAAGCTCCTTTTGGCTTGAGTCAGTTTGTTCAACAACACCCGGAATACAAAACAGTGTTCACACTTATCATATCTGGGGTTTGAAAGATCAAGTTTTTTTTGCTGCCTGGCCGTTGACCCCCAGAAAAATTTGCCGGCGCACTGCCACCCATGCTGGTATATACAAATCTAAATAGAAACCAGCAGACAGAACAAAACGGGGCACCAGGATAGACGCTCCCGATGCCCCGTTTCAATTCGATCTGTCGGTCGATTAAAACCCTTTACAAGGATTTAACCTTTTCCGTAAGTTCCGGCATGAACTCGAGGATATCCTGGACAATTCCCACGTCGGCCACCTGAAAAATAGGGGCTTTGGGGTTCTTGTTCACGGCAACGATAAAGGGATTTCCCTTGATGCCGCCCATGTGCTGGAACGAACCGCTGATGCCCATGGCCATGTAGACCTTGGGCTTGACGGTCTGACCCGAGGTGCCCACCTGGCGGGATTTTTCAAGCCATTTGGCATCCACGATGGGTCTTGAACACGAAACAACCGCCTTCATGGCATCGGCAAGCTCCTGGGCGATCTCAATGTTCTCCTCTTCTTCGATGCCCCTGCCCACGGACACAAGCACGTCGGACTTGGTGATATCCACATCCCCCACCTCAGCCTCGACAATCTCAAGGAAACGGCGCTTTGCCGCAAGATCGCCGGCATCCGAGGACTTGTCATCCACCGTGCCGCCGGCAGCTTCTCCCTCAACCGGGGCAAAGGCGCCCGGCCGTACAGTGATAACGGCGCCGGCCGAGGTATCACAGGTGACGTGGGTGGAGACGGCCCCGCCAAGTTCCTGGCGGACGACCTTGAGGAGGGAATTGTCCATCCCCTCAAAATCAACGACATCGGCCACATAGGCGGAATCCATCTTGATGGAAAGACCGGGGCAAAGGTCCATGCCAAAGGTGTCGTTGGGGGCAAGCACGATGGCACTGGCATCCAGGACGTTGACCAGGGCCCTTCGGACCACTTCGGCATTGGGATAGGCCAACGCATCGTTATCGATCTTGATCACTTGCTTGTAGATGGCGGTCAGCCCATTGGCAACCGTATCAAGATCTGCGCCGGAACCTGTAACAACGGCTGTCAGGGTTGCAGCAGCATCAATCTTTGCTGCCGCAGCCGGATACTCAAGTGCGATATCGGCAGCAACGCCTCCCTGGTGGGGTATGTATGCAAAAATCTGGGTCATGATCAAAGTCCTCCCTTGCTTTTGAGTTTCTCAATGAGCACATCAATGATCTCCTCGGTGGATCCTTCGAGCATCTCTGCGCCCTCGCCAAGGTCGGGAACAAAGTAGTCCACCCGCTTGACCTTGGCGTTGTCCTTGCCGATGACACCGGCGTCAACGCCGAGATCGGCTGCTGAATGAACGGGGATCTCCACGCTGGCAACCTTTCGAATGCCGCGGATCCCCACATAGCGGGGTTCATTGATACCGGTCTGGATGGAGAGTACGCAGGGCAGATCAATCTCGTTCATCTCCTGGTTTCCGCCCTCGATCTCCCGTCCGACCTTGACTGTCTGACCGTCGCCGGCCTCAATCTTGTTGACCAGGGAGGCATAGGGAAGGTCAAGCATGGCCGCCAGCATGCCGCCGATCTGACCTGCCCCCTCGTCTGCCTGGGCACCGGTGAGGATCAGGTCATACTTGCCCTTTTCAACCTCGGCCTTGAGGATGGCGGCAATCCCTTTTCCGTCCGAGCCCTCAAAGGCGTCGTCGCTCAGCAGTACACCGTTGTTGGCGCCCATGGCCATTTCTCGCCTGAGGACCTCTTCGCTCTCATCATCACCCACGGTGACCACGGTGACGCTGCCGCCCACATTGTCAACGATCTGAATGGCTTCTTCAACGGCATAGTTGTCCCACTCGTTGACCGAGTAGACCAGATCGTCACGATCCAGATCATTGCCGGCACTGTTGAGCTCAAATTCATTCTCAGCAGTATCTGGGACCCGCTTGACACATACTAAAATCTCCATTCGTACCTCCTTTAATTACGCGTTTTCCTTGATTTAGCGTTTTCCTTCATTTATTTATGATTCTAGGCGAGATGCTGCTCAATAAGCTCCGTGAGATCCAGTGCCTCGATCTTGCCCTCATAGCCCGCCACCTTGATGGCATCCTGAATATTGACAAGGCAGAAGGGACAGGCCGTAACAATCACATTGGCACCGGCGTCTGCTGCCATGTTCACCCGCAGCACACCCATGCGGGTCTCTTCTTCCGGCTCATAAAAGAGCATGAGTCCACCACCGCCGCAGCAGAACGAACGGTCCCGGCTCTTTTCGAGTTCGACCCGGTTCAGACCTTCAATGGCGTCAAGGGCCAGCCTGGGGTCTTCATAGACACCGTTGTGGCGCCCAAGGTAGCAGGGATCATGGTAGACATACACCTTGTCCGGATGGAGGGCATGCTTCAAGGTCAGGGCCCCTTCCCGGATCTTTTCGGCGATCACCTGGCTGATGTGCTGGACCGGGGGAAGGTTTTTATAGTCGTTCTTCAGGGCATTATAGGCATGGGGATCGGCTGTGACGATGTTCTTGACCTTGGACTCCAGGATTTCGTCCGTATTGTGGGATTTCAAATCCTGGAACAGCATCTCTTCGCCAAACCGAACCACCTCGTTGCCGCTGTCCTTTTCCCCCTTTCCGAGGATGGCAAAATCCACCCCGGCACGGGTCAGAATCTTTGCCGTTCTTCTTGCAATTTCCTGGATATTGTCGTCAAAGGAGGTGATGCTGTCCACAAAGAACAGGGTTTCTGCCGTGTCTCCGTTTTCAATGATTTTGACCGGACACTCGGCGGCAAACGTTTTTTCTTTAGCCCAGTCCGCCCGTTTCTTTTCCATGGTACCGTAGGGATTGCCCCTCTTTTCAAGGGCCTTAAGCGGTTTCTGCAGGGACTGGGGCACCATGCCCTCATCGACCATGCCCCTTCTCAAATCGACCATCTTGTCGATGTATTCAATGCCAAGGGGGCATTCTTCCTCACAGGCCCCGCAGGTGGTGCACGACCAAATCTCGTCTTCGGTATAAATGTCCTGAACCAGCATCTTGCTCTTGTAAATCTCACCGGACATGGGGTAGTTCTTGAACATCAGGTCCCTTGCCTTGATGGTGATGAACCGCGGGGAAAGGGGCCGGCCCACGGCATTGGCAGGACACTGATCGGAACAGCGTCCGCAGTCGGCACACGAGTAGAAGTCAAGCATGTGCTTCCAGGTAAAATCCTCAAGCTTTTTCACGCCAAAGGATTCCAGATCGTCCAGCTCGGCTTCGGTGATCCCGTATTTCACAGGCTTGATGTTTCCCTTGTCCACCCGCATGAAAAGAACATTGAAAAAAGAGGTGATCACATGGAAATGCTTGCCCATGGGCAGAAAGCAGAGAAAAAAGAAAAAGGTGAGGTCATGGACATAGTACATGACAATGTGCAGGGCCTGGAGGGTCGACTGGGACACCCCAAGCAGCATCCCCCGGAAAATCCAGCCCAGGGAGAGGGGAGCCAGGAACTCGCTGTGGCCGGTCTGGCCCATTTCAAACGCCGCATTTGAAGCCTCAAACAGGCTCTCGGAAATCATGAGGGTGGAGATCAACCCGAGAACAAAAATGGCTTCGGCCGTATGGTCGTGGCCGTATTTGGCCGGAACGGCATAACGCTTGGGTTTCACAATGCCCCGGCGAACTGCGGCAACCACACAGGCCGCAAATACCGCTGTTGCGGCATAGTCCTTGAAAAAATTATAAACGAGTCCAAGAACCCCGTCAAACCCGGGCACGACAAACCCGTCAAACATCCCGATGAGCACCAGGGAGGTGGACCGGATGGAGAGCACCAGAAATCCGGCAAAAATCACAATGTGAACAATACCTGCTGTGCGGTATCTTGGCTGACGGTACTGGGCAAGCCATAGAACGAGAAGATTCTTGATCCGTTCCGGGATGCGGTTGAGCCGATTGTCCGGAGCCGCCCTTACCAGGGGCGCAAGCCTCCTTGCAATGATGTAAGCGAACAAGCCAACGCCCACCACCGGTATCAGAAACGACAACACGGCGGTCGGGAAAAAACCAAAAATCTTAAAACTTGCAGGGCCAATCAGGGAAGACATGTTTTACCTCTTAACCGTTAAAAAGGTTCATAAATACGACGCATCCGCCTGGAATGATGAATGCGACTTCAATTCATTAATAGACAACCTTCAATGCGTCAAGTAAAAAGACCATTCAACATCTATATGAAATTTACCGTGCCTTGATTCCGTTCAGGTAAAGTTCCACCAGGGGGTCTGCCATGGAGACGAGATCATACTTTCCATCTGCCGCCACCCAGGTATTGATAACCCCTTCCACAGCCCCCAGTACAAACCGCTTTACAAGCCCCATAAACAGGTCCTGGCGCAGAACCCCTTCGTTCTGACCCTGCTCGATGATTTCGGTGAGAAGATCCAGATAGATCTTGGAAATATCCTTGATCTGGGAGGCGATATCACGGCGATACCGGACCTCGGACTGAAAGATAATGGCCATGTCCCGATCCTGCTGAAACTCGGTCAGATGGCAGAGGATCAAGTTTCTCAGCTTTACATCGGCACTGTCATTACCGTCCACGGTTCGACGCATGGCTTCAAAAAAAAGATCACTCTTAAAGCTCATGAACTGGTAGAGGATATCGTTCTTGTTCTTGAAATAGAGGTAAATGGTACCGTCAGCCACCCCGGCCTCCTGGGCAATCTGGGAGATGGTGGCCTTGTGCAATCCCAATCTGGCAAACACGGTACCCGCAGAATTCAAAATCGAGTAATACTTTTCGGGTCGCTCTTTTTTCTCTTTTTGCACAGCAGTTTACCTCGTTTCTTATGCAGGGGATAAATGAATTATAATTCAGCAATGTATCAAAGATAATTTTCATCTGTCAAGGGGATTATCATATTTTTAACCCAAAGACCTACTTTTAATATATTCCATATTTTTGATTAGTTACACTGACAATCAATTAGACAACACCTCTTTCGGCAACAAGATGCCCCCTAAAAAATCAATATGAGATGTCATTCATTTTACACCTATTTTCCTGCCGGTCCATTTTTTGGTAGAAGCGGGCGGCATTTATGGTATACTCTGGGGTTAATAGAAAACAAGATACCCACCCGATGTAAACGTTAGGACCAATGGAGGTTGTCATGACCGCAAAAAACACATACACTAAAGAGTTTAACACCGCCCTTGACTTGGGAAGACCGCCAAACATCAAACAGCTTTTCCCCAATTCTAAAGCCCTGATCGTGAGCGGCAAGTACATCGACCGGGCCATGATAAAAAAGGGAGCGGCCATGACCATCGCAGCCAATGCAAGGAGCAGCTTTGTCCTCAGAGGCGCCCTTCTGGCGGCCCAGCGCGCCGACGCCGCCATCATCATTGAGATCGCCCGCTCCGAGGGCGGCACCAACGCATACTGCAGTGTCAGTCTCTGGAACATGGCCCGCCAGGTTGACGCCCTGTGCAACGAACTTCACATCACCATCCCGGTGGCGGTCCATGCCGATCATTTCGGCATCAAAAAACCCCAGGACCTGGATCTTGCTAAAACGGAAATCCCTTCGCTCTTTGACGCGGGCATCACCTCCATTGCCATTGATGCCTCCCACATGCCCGATGCCCAGAACCTTCTGGCCAACCTTGAACTCAACCCCTTTGTCCCCCCGTGGGCAGGCCTTGAAACCGAGGTTGGTGAGATCAAGGGCACCTCGGGCCTCTCAACCCCGGAAGAAGCCCTGTTCCTCATCCAGGGGCTCAACGCCCACAACATTGTTCCCGACTGGATCGCGTTGAACAATGGAACCACCCACGGCATTGAGGCAAGCGGAACCGGCATTGACGTCGCCCTGACCCAGAAAATCCACGAGGCCCTCGCCCCCTACGGCACCTCCGGCGCCCAGCACGGCACTTCTGGAAACAATTCGGACCGGCTCAGGCAGATTGCCGCCCGGACCCGGACCACCAAGGCCAATGTGGCAACGGCCCTGCAGATGATCTCCTGGGGCGTTGAAGTCAATGACTTTGGCAACGCCATCCTTGATGACACGGGCAACTTTATCAAACGAACCGACCAGGGCATGGACAATACCATGTGGCAGCAGATGCTTGGGACGGCAGAAAAACAAGGCATCCGGGGAGGGGATTTTAAAAAGCTCAATCTTCCCTTTGAAAACAGCCTCCTTGCCCAGCCCAGAAAAATCCGGGAAAGAATGGTCAAAGGGGTGGAAGACTTTGTTTACACCCTGCTGACAACGGTCTTCAACGCCCAGGGAACGGCATCCATTGCCCTTGACGAAATACTGAAAAACGGCTCACACGATCCAGGCCCCAAGGCACAGCCCATCGAGGATCCCAGGGAGTGGACCCGGGAACGGATCATTGAAAAAGCTGCCATGATCGAATCCGACAAGGGACCTGAAGGAAATTTTGATGATTAAAAAAAAAGTTTCAGTTCCAGGGAGCCGTGGCCGATAAGGTTTATCAGGTTAAGGAGAATTGAAATGCAGATTCCATCATACCAGATACAAAACGTTCTGAAAAACTACAGCCGGCAGTTGAGCCAGGGGAAAATTCTGGCCAGAAACAGGGCTGCCGGCAGGGCCCAACCCTCTGGCGACAATGTCAGCATCTCTGCCGAAGCCAAGCGAACAACCATCCTGGAAAAGGTTACGGCCTCCATTGTCGACAGGATCACGACAATGGGCCCCCAGGAAGAGGTGGAGCTGCAGATTGCCGACCAGGTGGAAAAGGAGCTTGGGCGAAAGATCAATTTCACCCAGAGGAAAGAAGAAAAATTCTCCTTTACAACCATTGATGCCAACAATGTCAAAACCACCAAAACCCTGTCAGTTGAAGATTCTGAATTTGTCATACGCAGGCTGACCGAACTTGCAAGAAAGGCAGCCGACAGCAACATGGCAACCTTGACGACAGGGTCACCAAAGTGAGGAACAAATGAAAATATCCAGCCAGAACATGAACATGGTCAACCAGACCTATGGAAAAAGCCCGGCTGGCGCCCCCCCTTCAGCCAGCAGGAAAGCCACCGAAACAACCCGGAACGTTGACAACGTTAGCCTGTCGTCGACCACCCAGGATCTTCAGAAGATTCAGCAGGCAATGGCGACGGAGCCCCAGGAAAGGACCGAACGGGTTGCGACCCTGAAAGCTGCGGTTGAAAGCGGCCAGTATACGGTTGATCCTGAAAAGGTTGCCGAGCGCATGACAGGTTTTTTCATTGACAAAATTGCCTAGCCGCAGCAAGTGGGGTGCATTTTTTTCCCACCCCCGGATTTAAAACCGGGCTTAAAACGCCCGGGCTCAACTCCAGGACCCGGCATCTCCCCCTTCGGGACCGCCAAACACGCATATTTCCCCCCATTCAGAATCATGGCCCGCTTCTTGCTTCCCAAAAAGGGTCAAGACAACATCATAAGGAGGCATACCCATGATACATTCGGTGAATTCATCTCCCCTCACCCCGTCAAAGGGGGTAGAGAACAGCGGCCAGGGACAAGAGACAACGGGAGCTGCGTTCCAGGAAATCCTGGAGACCGCAGCCCTGGAGAAATCAGACACAGCAGAACCCCTTGCCGTGGAACCCCGATCTGCATCCGTCCTCCAGGAAATCACAGCCCCGGGATTTGACCTTGAAACCGACGCTCCGGCCATCCAGGGCATGACCGATCAACTCCTGGACATGCTTGCCCGATACACCGATCAGCTCGGCAGCGGGCAGACACCCCTCAAGGACCTTGCCCCCATGATTGACACCATCAGCGACCAGGCCGCCAGCCTGCTTGAAAAGACCGTAAAAGCCACTGGCACAGACGCCGAACTCAAACAGATCGCCGTCCAGAGTGCCCTGGTGGCCAGCGGCGCCTATGTTAAATTCCAGCGGGGAGATTACCTGTAACCGGTATGGCCGGCACAGGGGATTGGCCCTGGCCACAGCGAAATTTGAAACGCCTCCACGAATGATGCGTTGGTGGGCCTATCATATAGATCGATTCGACGCTACCAGGTTTTTCTCACCTTGACCCCATGGTCGTGGAGATAGCCCTTGATCTGATTGACCGTATAGGTGCCAAAGTGAACCATGGACGCGATCAGGGCGGCATCGGCCCTGCCCTGTTCCAGAACACGGGCAAGGTGGTCGGGGGTGCCGGCACCGCCTGAGGCGATGACGGGGATATCAACGGCATCGGATACCAGGCGGGTAAGGTTGATCTCGTATCCGTCTTTGGTGCCGTCGGCATCGATTGAATTCAGGCAGATCTCTCCTGCCCCAAGGTCCTGGGCCTTGAGAGCCCAGGCAAGGGCGTCCATTCCGGTATAACTTCTTCCACCGTTGATGACGATCTCATAGCCCGAGGCTATACCCGGTTTTTCCCCCACGTGCTTGACATCCATGCCCAGGACCACACACTGATTGCCAAAGGCACGGGCACCCTGGCGGATGATATCGGGATTTTTCACGGCTGCCGAGTTGACACTCACCTTTTCAGCACCGGCAAGCAGCACGGCCCGCATCCCTTCCAGGGTACTGATTCCCCCGCCCACGGAAAAAGGAATAAAAATGGTTTCAGCAACCTTTTTCACCACATCGATCATGATGCCGCGCTGTTCATGGGAGGCGGTAATATCATAAAAAACCAGCTCATCGGCCCCGGCTTCATAGTAAAATTTTGCCATTTCAACGGGATCCCCGATCTCAACGTTGTTCTGGAACTTTACGCCCTTTGTCGTTCTGCCCGCCCTTACATCCAGGCAGGGAATAATTCGTTTGCTCAGCATGGTTTCCACACACAAAAATTTTTCAGAATTAAAAGACCAGGCTCACCACTTTTTTCAAGGTGAAACTGCGTTGCAAAGAGGTTGTCCTGTCCAAGGGCAGACGTGAATGAAATGCCATATTCAGTGGTACCGAACACGGCCCCGTCATCATCGGGAACAGGAAAGTACGAATGAACAAAGTAAAACTCGTCATCGGTTTTTACCCCCTGGAGAAGCGGATGCTCCTGGGCCACAGTCAAACCGTTCCACCCCATGTGGGGCACCTTTAGATGACCGCCGGAAAGGGCCGGCATCCGTTCGGGAAATGCCTTGACCTCGCCCGGAATCAATCCGAGGCAGGCCGTATCGTTTTCCTCGCTTCGGCCCATGATGATCTGGCACCCCACACAGATACCCAGCATGGGAACCCCGGCTTTAAACGCATCCTTCATGGCCAGATCAATCCCTTCCCGGGCCATGGCAGCCATGGCGGAACCGGCCGCCCCGACCCCCGGAAAAATAATCCGTTCGGCCTGTCTTATCTCTTCTGGATCCGATGTAATACACGGGTTAAACCCAAGGAACGATACCGCCCTGGCAACGCTTGTCAGGTTTCCCCCGCCATAATCAACAATTGCTATCATAAGCCTTCTTTGCCTCGTTCCATAAACTGTCCTTTTCTGTTCTCGAAAGACCTTTGATCCCTCCGCGCCCCTTGGCGGCAAGGACCTCCATCAGTCTGAATCGCCGTTCAAATTTATCCGTGGAGCGGGCCAGGGCCGTTTCAGGATGAATCCCGGCAAACCGCGCCACATTGGAAAGGGTAAAGAGGATGTCGCCAAACTCCATGGCTATCTCGTCCTTGTCGCCCGCTGCAAGGGCCTGGGTAAACTCCCTCCACTCCTCTTCCACCTTTTCAATGACCCCCGCCATACTGTCCCAGTCAAACCCGGATCTGACGGCCCGTTCCGAAACCTTGTAGGATCTCAGAAGCGCCGGCATTCCCGACGGAACCGAATCCAGGGCCGAGGCTGCCAGCGGTTTGCCCGCCTGCTTTTTCTCCTCGCCCTTGATTTTTTCCCAGCGCTTGAAAAGTGCCTCCTCGCTGTCCAGGGTTAAATCCGTGTAAACGTGGGGGTGACGGCGAATCATCTTTTGAGCACTCTTTGAAATAGCGTCAAAGATGTCAAAAGCCCCCCTTTCACGGTACAGCTCGGCTATGAACACCAGCTGGAACAGGACATCCCCGACCTCATCACATACATCGGCTGCATCATCCGCCTCAATGGCTTCGAGAAGTTCATACACCTCCTCAACCAGGCATTTCCACATGGTCTCAGGGGTCTGCTTTCGATCCCAGGGACACCCTTGTTCTCCCCTGAGGGTCTGGATGATGTCAATCAGTCCGGTCAAACCCTTTTTGACGGGGTGGTTCTCTGTTTTTCCCAACTCTTTTTTATTCCTTCAATCTTTAAATGTAGCTGGTTCTGCATCTCACGTGACACAAGAACCGACATGGCCTCTGACACCGTTGCCACATGGGGGCCAAGGCGGGATTCAGACACAAAGGCCGTGTTTCTGGGCACAAGGGTTGTCACCATGATCAGAAGAACCGAGACAATGATCAGCCCCTTGGCCGCCCCGAACACCATGCCGCACAGCCGGTCCACCCATCCCAGAAAAACGATGTTCAACAGGTATCGGATCAAGGCGGCCACAAGGTTGACAACAATCAGGATGGCGCAGAACAGCACAAAAAATGAAATGATTTTTCGATAGCCTGGATTGTCCACCCACTGGTGAAAAAAAGGTTCCACCAGGCGATAGTAGGTGCTGGCGCCATAAACCCCCGCAAGCACGCCCACGATGGAAGAGACCTCACGGATGAACCCCCTGAACAGTCCGCGGACAAGACAGAACGCAACAACCACCAGAATGATAACATCGAACAAATTCATAAAATTTCACCCCGAATTTTTATTCTCAAGGGATTTACCTATCAGCAGGGCAGGTTTTCAGTCAAGATTTTTTATTGACCTTTTCGTCAATTGAGTGCAATCTTGGAGCCATGAAAACCATAACCCTAAACAACATTGATCTGGCCCGGGAGCTGTTTGGCCGCCACAACGATAATATATCAAAAATAGCAGACACCACCGGAATAAAAATCGACGTCAGAGGCAACGCGCTTCACCTCAGGGGCAGTGAGACTGACACCCTTGTTGCCGAAAACATCATCCACCAGCTCTACGAACTGGTCAAAAAGCGTTACACGCTCAACCCCACGGACATCGAATCCGCAGCAAAAGCCCTTCGCCTTGACAGCAGCTGCAAACTTGCCTCCATTTTTCTTGACACTATTTTCACCACGGTCAAAAACCGACCCATCACCCCGAGAAATCCTGCCCAGAAACGCTACGTTGATGCGGCAAGAAAAAACGACATCGTCTTTTCAATCGGGCCTGCCGGGACCGGCAAGACCTACCTTGCCATGGCCATGGCGGTTGCGGCATTCACCCGTGGGGAGATCAACCGAATCGTACTGACGCGGCCTGCCGTTGAAGCCGGAGAAACCCTTGGGTTTCTGCCGGGGGACCTTGCCGAAAAAATCAATCCCTACCTCAGGCCCCTTTACGATGCCCTGTATGACATGCTCGCCTTTGACCGTGCTAGGGAACTCATTGAACAGGGCACCATCGAGATTGCCCCCCTTGCATTCATGCGGGGCAGGACCCTGAACAATTCGTTCATCATTCTTGATGAAGCCCAGAACACCTCGTCCGAACAGATGAAAATGTTTCTCACCCGCATCGGTTACAGCTCAAGGGCCGTCATCACCGGCGATATCACCCAGATTGATCTTCCCCGGGGCAAGCAGTCCGGCCTTGTGGAGGCCAAAAAAATTCTTCAAAACATCGAAGGGCTTGAATTTGTCTACTTTACAAGGGAGGATGTTGTCAGACACAGGCTGGTTTCAAGTATCATCCAGGCCTATGAACGCTCAACTAAAACCGGTAAAAACCAGAAAAAATGACACCTGAAAAAAAATTTCGTTCGTTCAGCCTGTACATCGGCACCACGCCTTCGATTCTGTGGGCCGTTCTCATGGCAACCACCCTCATTCTTACCCTTGTACTCTATCCTGAACAAGGACATATCAATTTCTCCTACCGCCTGGGGGATGTGGTCGACAGGGATATCAAAGCCCCCATGGATTTTTTCATTGAGGATACAGCGGCAACCGAACTCAACAGAAAAGAAACCGGCCACTCTGTGCTGACGGTCTATGACTATGACCCCACCCTGATCGATAAAATTTCCGAACGGGTCAACCGCGCCTTTGTCATCCCCAGGAAATTTTACACCACCGATGACCAGGCGGCCCCCTCCCTTTCCACGGTCATGGCCGTAAAGGAAAAATTCGAGCAGGCAATGGGATTAACCATTGACAAAGGCGCATTTGCCACCCTTCACCGCAACAGTTTTTCCCCAATGGTCCCGAAAAAAATCCAGGCCATCCTCACCGAGATTCTGGACAACGGTGTTGTTGCCAACAAGGAGATCCTGCTCAAGGAGGAGGGCAAGGGCATTGTGCTCAGAACCCTTGGCACCGAGAATGAAAAGGTATTGAACAACCTCAAGGTCTTCTACGGCCCGGACCAGGCAAAGACAATGGTGAGAATCGTTGGCGACCCGCTGTTAAAAGATACAGACTACAACCTGTCCAACCTCATTGTTGATCTCTGCCAGCAACTCCTTATCCCCAACATCACCATGAACCGCAGCGAAACAGAGGCAAGGGTGCAGGTGTCAGAATCAAAGGTCAAGCCGGTTCTGTACAAGATCAAGGCCGGCGAAATGATCCTGAGGGAAGGCGAACGGGTGGACGGCATCCGCCTCGTAAAGCTCAAGGCCCTGGAGGGCCAGACCCAGGAAAAAAACTTTTTCATGGCCCAGACAGGAACCGCCCTGATCATCCTCTTTGTCCTGGTGGTGGTTTACCTGCTGCTGCTCCGGGATAAAAAGGCCCTGGAACGCCACCACAACAAGAGCATCATTTTCCTGGCATCCCTTCTGACCCTCTTTCTTGTCATCGCACGCCTTGCAGCCCCGTTTGCCACCACGGTTGATCTGGACCTTCCGGTCTCTCTGTCTGATATTTCCATCTCCATGGGGCTTCCCCTGTCTGCAGGCGCCATGACCGTCTGCCTGTTTCTCAACTTTGAGA
Organism: uncultured Desulfobacterium sp.; assembly: GCA_963675615.2. Classification (GTDB taxonomy): domain Bacteria; phylum Desulfobacterota; class Desulfobacteria; order Desulfobacterales; family Desulfobacteraceae; genus Desulforapulum. The sequence goes on along the minus strand of CAXXTD010000001.1, from coordinate 3,643,643 downwards.
TTGCCATTCACTTTGCCCTGGTGCTCTCCCTGCTCAGTGCCATGATTTTTTCCAACAGCATTGAGGTGTTTGTCTTCTTTTTTCTCAGTTCAAGTGCCGCAGCCTTCTGGACCAAAGAGTGCCGTCAGAGAAAGCGGTTCATCACGGCAGGCGTGAAACTGGCCCTGTTTAATGCGGGACTTGCCCTGGCCCTTAACATCTATTCAGCCCAGACAGACATCGGCATCATTACCCAGGAGATCCTGCTGGCGTTTTCAGGCGGCCTCATGGCAGGGATCATCACCGCAGGCCTTGCCCCCCTGATCGAAATTCTGTTTGACTTTACAACCGAGATCAAACTGCTTGAACTGTCAAGCCTTGATCAGCCGATCATGAGACGCCTCATGATCGAGGCCCCCGGCACTTACAACCACAGCATCATCGTGGCAAGTCTTGCCGAAGCTGCCGCATCGGCCATCGGGGCCAGCATCCTTAAAACCAAGGTGAGCGCCTTTTACCACGACATTGGCAAACTCCAGCAACCCCTCTACTTCATCGAGAACCAGACCGACGGCAAAAACCGCCATGACAAGCTGTCACCCTCCATGAGCGCCCTGATACTGATCCAGCACATTAAAAAGGGGGTGGAGATTGCCAAGCAGTACAAACTTGGCATGGACATTGTCGACACCATACGCCAGCACCACGGCACCAGCCTGATCCGCTATTTCTACAACAAGAGCATCAAACTCAACGGCGAAGATGCGGTAAAGGAGAGCGATTTTCGATATCCCGGTCCCAAACCCCAGACCCGGGAGGCGGGAATTGTGATGCTGGCCGATGTAATCGAGGCAGCCATGCGTACCCTTGAGCGACCCACCCCGGCAAGAATCCAGGGACGGGTCCAGGAACTGACCAATGCGGTCTTTTCTGACGGCCAGCTGGAAGAATGTGAACTGACCCTGAAGGACCTCCACCAGATCGCCAAGAGTTTCAACAAGATCCTCACGGGCATCTACCATCAGCGCATTGAATACACGGAACGTCCCCAGGACACCCGTCAACAGGAAAAACAGAAAGAGAAAAATGGAATCCCGGAAAATTCTGACCCAAATTCAGATAAAAACGCCAAAACTGTCAAAGCCCCAGATCGACCAAAAGCTCAGCAGAATCTTAAGCGCCTTGGGATATGAGGACCATGAACTTTCCGTGGTCATCACCGACGACGCCCGCATCATGGCACTGAACCAGACCTACCGGGGCAAGGCAGCACCCACCAATGTGCTCTCTTTTCCCATGCTTGACAGCGAATTTACCTCGGTTGGCCCCCAACTTCTGGGGGACCTTGTTATTTCTGTGGAAACAGCCATGCGAGAGGCCGATGACGCCGGCATAACCCTTGACGAGCGGCTCTCCCAGCTCATGATCCACGGCATTCTCCACCTGGTGGGGTTTGACCATGAACAAGGAGAGAACGAGGCCGTTGAGATGGAACAAAAGAGCCTTGAGCTCCTCAGGCGCATCGAGACCAACCCAAACCTTGACCCTTTTTAACAGGAGCCCCATATGGCAAAACTTGCCGTCAACGTAGACCATATTGCAACCCTCAGACAGGCCCGGGGGGCGGCATACCCGGAACCTGCAGCAGCAGCCCTGGCAGCAGAAGCCGCCGGTGCCGACGCCATTGTCGTTCACCTCAGGGAAGACCGGCGCCACATCAACGAAAGGGACGTCCGGGTCATCAAGGAGGTGATCCGCACGCGGCTCATCCTTGAAATGGCCGCCACAACTGAAATGCTGGGCATTGCCCTGTCCATAAAACCCCACACAGTAACCCTGGTGCCCGAAAAAAGAGAAGAGCTCACCACCGAGGGCGGCCTTGACCTGATCAACCACCACTCGACGGTCAAACAGACGGTGGAAGCCCTTAAAAACGCCGGCATCATGGTCAGCATTTTCATTGATCCGGACCTTGACCAGATCAAAATGGCCCACAGGATAGATGCCGACATGATCGAGATCCACACCGGTGCCTTTTGTGATGCAACCACGGACCATGCAAGGCAGAAGGAATTTTCAAGGATCGTGGATGCGGCAAAAATCGGCACCCGGCTCAAGCTCTCCGTCAATGCGGGCCACGGCATCTGCTACAACACCATCAAGGCGTTCCAGGGGCTTGATGAAATCGACGAATTCAGCATCGGCCACAGCATCGTGGCACGGGCGGTTCTCACGGGCATGGACCGGGCCGTAAGGGACATGCTGGCCCTTATCCGGGCCCTGTAATCCAGGACAGCGCCTTGAAGCAGAAAACAGGCCGTACAGCAGCGACCGCCCCCCCTGTGACCCTGGAGATCCTCTACCAGGACGACGATATCGTGGCCGTAAACAAACCCCCGGGTCTCATGGTGCACCGAACGGCCCTTGCGACGACAGAAACCCGGTTTGCCCTGCAGATGGTGAGAAACCAGACCCAGGGCCATGTTTTTCCGGTGCATCGACTGGACAGGCCGACCCGGGGCGTGCTTGTGTTTGCACGGAATCGTGGAATGGCAGCAAAAATGTCTGCCCTGTTCCAGGCGGGCGAGGTCCAGAAAACCTACCTCGCCGTGGTCCGGGGCTATGCTGAAGATATGGGAACCATCGCTCACCCCCTCAAGCGGATCAAGCACGCCCGGAATTTAAAACCGTCCGTTGATTCCCCTCCATTTGACGATGCCACCACCGATTACACCTGCCTTGCCAGGGTGGAGCTGCCCTTTTGTGTTGACCGATACCCCACCACCCGCTACTCCCTTGTGGCGCTGTTTCCCAAAACCGGCCGCCGCCACCAGCTGCGACGCCACATGAAACACATCGCCCACCCGATTGCAGGGGATACGATCTATGGAAAGAGCCGTCACAACCGCTTCTTTGCGACACACCTGGGCTGTACAGGACTTTTGCTGGCAGCCTGCAAACTCGGCTTTGTCCATCCGGGAACAGGAGAGGTTTTGACCGTAACGGCGCCCCTTGACCCGGGATTCCGGGGGGTGGTCTCAAAACTCTTCCGGGACGAAAAATCCGAAATCTGGCTGCAACGCCCTGATGACAGGGCTGTTTTGAATTTAACCCAATAACCGACATGGCCGGAGCAAGGCATCTGCCCTGGCCACAACAAAATTTGAAACGCCCCCCGGAGATGCTTTGGTGGGTGTTTCAGATAACCCCCTGGAGGAAACCATGGACAAACGTGTGGTACTGGTGGCATTCAATGGTGAGTCAATGTGCTTTGTCCACGTGCTGCTCAATGCACTGGATATGAACCGGCAAGGATATGAGGTAAAGGTGGTGATCGAGGGAAGTGCCACAAAGCTTGTTGGCGAACTTGCCGACAGTGACCATCCCTTTTCCAGACCCTACCTTGAGGTCAAAGAAAAGGGAATGATCGACTGTGTCTGTTATGCCTGCGCCACCAAGATGGGTGCCGTTGAAGCGGCCCAGGCCCAGGGGTTGCCCCTTTGCAAGGAGATGAAGGGGCACCCGAGCCTGGCGGCCTACATGGAGCAGGGATACAGGGTCATCACCTTTTAACCCGGGGTTTTAACCCGGGGTCAGGCCCTTTTCAGGGGGTATCCGGCGTTGCGCCAGGCCTTGTTTCCACCGGCCAGGGAGTGAACATGCGCGAACCCCTGGCTCTGGAGATAGCTTGCCGCAATATTTCCCCGGTACCCCACACCGCAGAATACAATGACCTCCTCGTCCCTGGGAATATCGGGAACCTGCTTGAGCAGCAGGGGCAGGGCAAAATGATCAGACCCTGCAATATAGCCGTCGTTTCTCTCGGCCTGGGTTCTGACATCAAAAAAATGGGACACACTGCCGGCTTCAAGCTTCTGGCGAAGCCGCTCGGCCGACAACTGCCACAGCTGGCCAAGGGGATACCCCTCCTCCTGCCAGTTTTTGATGCCGCCGTAGAGGTAGCCGAGAATATTGTCATACCCGATCCTGTGAAGCTGGATGCACATGTTGTCATAGGCATCCTCATTGTCCACCACGAGAATCAGATCGGCACCCGGGTCAATGACCATGCCGATCCAGTTGGCCGTCTGCTTGGTCAGGCCAATGTTGATGCTGCCCGGAATGTGGGCCCCGCCAAAGGCTGCCGTATCCCTTGTGTCCAGGACCACGGCCCCCTGTTCCATGTGTTTTCTGACCTGCAGGGGTGACATGTCCGTCATCATGGGACAACGTTCGAGTAGCGGCGCCCCCTTGATGTTGGTTTCAATAATATGGGTAAAGCTCTTGGGACGCTCGGGAAAACTCTGTTTAAAGGTTTCCATGAATTCCTTCCGGGAAAGGCTTAAAAGGGGATTGTTATGCTGTTCAAACCCGATGGTGGAACTGGGCTTTGAACTCATCCCCTTGCCGCACAGGGAGCCTTCGCCATGGGCCGGAAAGACCTCAAGGCTGTCGGCAAGACTGCCAAGCCGGTTGTACAGCGAATTGTAGAGGTTTTCGATCTGTTCGTCGATCAGCTCTTCCCCGGCAAGATCCGGCCGGCCCACATCCCCCACAAACATGCAGTCACCGGTAAGAACCAGCCACGGCTCCTGGCTGCGAAGGGTATCGGTCACCAGGATGGAAAGACCGTGGGGGGTATGGCCCGGAGTTCTGAGAATATCGAGCTTGACACTGCCCATCATGAACGAATCCCCGTCCTTTGCCGGTTTGAAATCATAGGTGGCCGGAGTTCCCTCCAGCAGATAAATGTCGGCACCGGTGCGGGAACGCAGTTCCATGTTGCCGCTGACATGGTCGGCATGGATGTGGGTTTCAAAGATATGGGTGATTTTCATGCCGTTGTTCCGGGCAAGATCCATGTAATCTTTGACATCCCGTTTGGGATCCACCACACAGGCCACCCCGGCACCGGGGCATCCGATGATGTAAGAAAGACATCCCATTCCCTCAACTGCAATCTGCTTAAAGTACATCCCTCCTCCTTTTTTCGGGGACCTTTTGCCGTCCCGTTCTGGTTGGGTATCGTCACGGTTTTAAGCGCGCTCAATCGGCCTTTATCTACACCACATTTCAAGATATGTGGACACAGACCAATATAGTCCATGTCCCCTGTTTTGCAAGACATTTTCAAATCATTTTAACGGCCCAGAAGAGCGTCAAGGGCCATTGCCGTCAACAGGGCATCCAGTCAGACCAGGGTGGGGATGTCAGAAAAAAACCTTCTTGAAAAGAAGGCCGGACAAACAGGGTCCACGGCCCATTGACTAAAATGGACATCCAGGGGTATATTGTCAAACGGCTCTCCCCGGGCACGATCGGGGAGAAACGGACCGGGTCAGAATTGATAATACAACCGGCACAGCCGGAGCAGGACGTCTGCCCGTGCCACAATAAATAATGAAACGCTCCCGCGGATAATGCTTCTGTGGGCGTTACATACAAGAAACCAAACATACAGGTCAAAAAACCAACCAGGAGCATAAACGCATGAAACCATGTCCATGTTGTTCAACATTACCCTACAGCCAGTGCTGTGAACCCATCATCAACGGAACCGCCGCAGCCGCCACTGCCGAACAGGTCATGCGGTCAAGGTATACGGCCTATGTCGAAGGAGAAATTGGTTATCTCAAGACAACAACCCACCCGGACGGAATGGCCGATTTTGATGAACAGGCCACCCGCTCCTGGTCTGAGAATTCCACATGGAAGGGACTTGAAATCCTTGCCACAGAGGGCGGCGGTCCCGAAGACAGCCAGGGCAGTGTGGAGTTTATTGCCCGGTTTACACAAAAAGAGACCGAGCACAAGCACCATGAACTGGCCATTTTTAAACGCGGGAACGATGGCTGGCTCTTTGTGGACGGCAACCCGGTAAAACCCCAACCCGTGCGGAAGAGCGCTCCCAAGATTGGCAGAAACGACCCCTGCCCGTGCAGCAGCGGAAAAAAGTATAAAAAATGCTGTGGAAAATAATGGAGGACAATATGTACCTTGTTACCGCAAAACAGATGCAGACCATGGACCAAGAGACCATTGAAGGCTTTGGCATTCCCGGACGGGTTCTCATGGAGAATGCCGGACGGGGCGCCTTTGCCTTTTTAAACGAACTCTTTCAAGACCTGGGATCAAAAAGGGTGTGTGTACTTGCAGGACCCGGCAATAACGGGGGCGACGGCTTTGTGGTGGCAAGGTATCTTGTCCAGATGGGGGTCAAAACAGAGGTATTAATTTTTGCCCCCAGAAAAAAGATGGCAGGGGATGCCCTGGCAAACCGGACCCTTTTTGAAATCCTGGTCAAGAAAGGCGCCCAGGGCGCCTTGACCGAGATTCTGGACCTGGACCGCCTTGACAGCATCACCTCCAGCATGGCCCAGGCCGATATCATGGTCGATGCCCTCCTTGGAACGGGCCTGAACTCGGATGTCAGAGGATTGTTCAAGACTGTCATTGAAAGGGTCAACGCCCTTGCCTGCCCGGTGCTGAGCATTGACATCCCCTCGGGTCTGAACGCCGACACCGGCAGGGCCTGTGGCACGGCCATCCAGGCCCATGCCACGGCCACCTTTGCCTTTGCCAAGGCAGGCCATTTCCTCTTTCCTGGCAGGACGCTCACCGGCAGACTCAAGGTCGTCGACATCGGGATCCCCCCGTTCATCAGCGAGGCCATGGCACCAGGGTTGTCGGTTGTTGAACACCGGGAGGTGGCACAACGCTTTTCACAACGGGCCGGCGATGCCCACAAGGGCGATTTCGGCCACCTGCTCGTGATTGCCGGTTCCACCGGCAAAACAGGGGCTGCCGCCCTTGCCGCCAACGCAGCCATGGCCATGGGGACGGGCCTTGTCACCCTGGGCGTTGCCGCCACCCTCAACCCCGTCATGGAGATGAAGGTGACAGAACCCATGACCGTTCCCCTGGCGGAGAGCGCTCCAGGCCACCTGTCCGACCGCTGCTTTGATGCCCTCAATGACCTTGCACAGCAAAAGAATGCCATGGCCCTGGGACCCGGCATGGGGACCGATCCTGCCACCGGGCGCCTGGTCAAAAGAATCATACAGGAACTGACCCTTCCCATGGTGGTGGATGCCGACGGCCTCAACGCCATTGCCGACGATCCAGGTATCCTTAAAAAGACCCGGGCGCCGCTGATCCTGACCCCCCACCCCGGAGAGATGGCAAGGCTTTACCGGACCACCCCGAAACAGATCCAGGCCAACCGGCTTGAAGCGGCAGTCGATTTTGCCACGACCTTTAACCTCATTGTCGTTCTCAAGGGCGCAGCCACCCTTATTGCCCTTCCCGACGGCCGAACCCGCCTGTGCCCCACCGGGAATCCGGGCATGGCATCGGCCGGCATGGGCGATGTGCTCACCGGCATGATCGCAGCCCTCCTGGCCCAGGGTTTCAGCCTGGAAAACGCCGCCGTGGCAGGTGCCTTTCTCCATGGCCTTGCCGGTGACATCCTGGCCCGTCAATACAAGGGTGCCGGGTTTGTCGCATCGGACCTGATACGCACCATTCCAGCGGCCATCCACGGTGAAAATCCATGGAACTGACCATCATCTCCCGGTCAGGCAGACAAACCCTTGCCCTGGGTGAACGACTGGGCAGGCTGCTTACCCATGGCATCACCATTTCACTTGTCGGCGGGCTGGGCGCAGGCAAGACCACCTTTGTCAAAGGCCTTGCAAAGGGCCTTGAGGTCCCCGACTCATTTTACATCACAAGCCCCACCTATACGATCATGAACGAGTACCCCGGAAGGCTTGACCTTTGCCACATGGATCTCTACCGCCTTGGCTCAAGCGATGAACTCGACTATATCGGATTTTATGAAATGATGGCGTCGGACCGGGTAACCGTCATTGAATGGCCGCAGATCATCGAACAGGGAACCATCGACTTTGACCTTGCCATCACCATTTCAACGGACAAGGCATTCAACCGAAAAATATCTTTCTTTGCCTCTGGACTTGCAGCATCAAAAGTGCTAAGCAAACTATTTGTTTAAAAATCCAACCCTTCAAAGCAGGAGCAGCTATGGCATTGAAAGTGCAAAAATTCGGAGGTACTTCGGTTGCCGATATCGAACGGATACGAAACGTTGCCCAGCGGGTAGCAAAGGCCCATGACCGGGGAGACCAGATCGTGGTGGTGCTCTCGGCCATGTCCGGGGTAACGGACAGGCTCATCGCCCTGGCTGAAGAGGCCTCAGAGAGCCCGGACAAGCGTGAACTTGATGTGCTGCTGGCCACGGGCGAGCAGACAACGGCAGCCCTTCTTGCCATGATGCTAAAATCCATGGGATACAAGTCAAAATCCCTGCTCGGTTTCCAGGCCGGAATCAAAACGGACAAGAGCGCAGGCAGGGCAAGGATTCTGGACATTGAAGCCAAACGGATCAAGGCCCTCCTGGACAATGACCATATCGTCGTGGTGGCAGGATTCCAGGGAAGCGACACCAACGGCGACATCACCACCCTTGGCCGGGGAGGATCAGACACCTCGGCCGTGGCCATTGCCTCGGCCCTGGCAGCGGATGTGTGTGAAATCTACACGGATGTGGACGGGGTCTACACAACAGATCCGCGGATCTGCTCCAAGGCCCGAAAAATCAACAGAATCAGCTATGAAGAGATGCTTGAAATGGCAGTGCTTGGCGCAAAGGTTCTCCAAATACGCTCGGTTGAATTTGCGAAAAAGTTTAATGTGCCCGTTCATGTCAGATCATCATTCAGTGAGGAGGAGGGAACCATGGTTGTCAATGAAAGCAGTGACATGGAGAGCGTCGTCGTCTCAGGCATCACCTGTGACTTGAATGAAACAAGAATCACCCTTAAAAAAGTGCCGGACCAGCCGGGAATTTCAGCCAAGATTTTCTCCCCCCTTGCCGAGGCTGAGATCATGGTGGACATGATCATCCAGAATACCCGGTCGGGGGGTGAGACCGATGTAACCTTTACCGTACCCACGGCTGATTTTAAGCGGGCAAAGGAAATCTCTGAACAGGTGGGCAAAGAGATCGGCGCAAAGGAGATACTCACGGCAGAGGACATTGCCAAGGTGTCGGTGATCGGCCTTGGCATGAAAAGCCACTCGGGCGTTGCCGCCACCATGTTTTCAGCCCTGGCAGCAGAGAATATCAACATCCGACTCATTGCCACCTCTGAGATACGCATCTCCTGCGTTGTCAAGGCAAAGTATGCAGAGCTGGCCGTGCGGGTGCTTCACACAGCATTCGGCCTGGATAGTCCGGCCCAGGCGTAACGGGCTGACAGGGCCTCTTCAACCTCCCCTGCGACGGCGTCGGCTGCAGCACAGGGATCCGCTGCAGTCCGGATGGGCCGCCCCACCACAATGAAATCCGCCCCCTGCTCCATGGCCATGGCAGGGGTCGTGATCCGTTTCTGGTCATCATTTTCAACCGCTCCCCAGGCAGGTCGGATACCCGGGGTAACCGCTAGAAAATTTCTGCCAAACGCCTTTTTCACGGCGGCCGCCTCAAGGCCGGAGCAGACCACCCCGGCACACCCGGCACCATGGGCAAAGCCTGCCCGCTTGAGCACCAGTTGTTCTGTCCGGGTGACATACTCCTGCCTGAACCCGCAGGCCTCGACCACAGACGCATCATTATCGGTCAGCAGGGTAACGCCCAGTACCCGGGTTTTGCCCTGACCGCCCAGAACAGCCATCTCAAGCATTTTTTGTGAGGATGAGGCATGGACGGTCACAAGGTCCGCCCCGGTCCTTACCGCACTTTCCATGGCTTTTTTAACGGTTGCACAGATGTCATGGAGCTTGAGGTCAAGAAATATCCCGGCGTTGCTCAATGCCCTCACCCGTTTGACCATGGCCGGTCCCTGGTCAATAAAAAGCTCCAGGCCAATCTTGAACATGCCCACCTTTTGATCCAGCAGCCGCACAAGATCCTCGGCCTCGGCAGCCGAATCCACATCAAGGGGAAAGATGATGCAGCGGTTTCCTTTTTTCATTCAAAACTCCTTTAGACTTGAAAATTTGCGCTCAACAATGTTAATAAATATAGTTCATGTAGTCAATAAAATTGTCCTATGGACAGAAGAGGGTCTGACATGGTGTTATTGAAAAGAGAACATATTCCCGCGGGAAGCTTCCGGGTTGAAAAAAAAGGTCCCCTGCTGCTCCAGGCATTCCTTGGCACCTGTGTGGGCGTCGGCCTGTATGACAAGGTTGCAGATATCGGGGGGATGATCCACATCCTCCTTCCGGAACCCCCGTCTACCACGCCACCAGAATATCCAGAAAAATACGCTTCAACGGGCCTCCCTCTTCTGATCGAACAACTCCTTGCCCTGGGGGCTGACCCTGATAACCTCTCGGCCACCATTGCCGGCGGTGCCCTTGTGGCTCCCTTGAGCGAGCTTGACATCCACCTGGATATCGGGGGAAGATCCACGGAGATCGCCATTGACATCCTTCATCAGTATGGCATCCAGATCGTCCAGTCCGAAACCGGTGGATTCTTCACCTGTACCCTTGAGCTTAACATGGCAACCGGCCAGTTTGACATCAAACCCGTATCACTGGAAAACGCGGGCAGTAAACTGACCGTCTGCCTGACCCCGCCCTCGGAGCAGGATATTGCCAATACCATCGAGGGATTAAAACCCATTCCCCAGGCCGCACTCAAAATTCTCAGGATGCTCCAGGACGATTGCCATGCCATCAGGGAGATCACCCGGGAACTTGCCCGGGACCAGGTACTGGGCGCCCGGGTTCTCAAGATCACAAACTCGGCCATGTTTTCCGGAAATGTCAAAATAGAGAGCATCCAGGATGCCGTGCTTCTGCTCGGTGAGGCCCTGCTCCTCAAAATGGTCATAACAGCGGCTCTCAAGGATTATTTCAGCCAGGCCGGGGACTCGGGTTATTCGCTGTGCCGGGGAGGCATTTTCTTCCACGCCGTGGGCTGCGCAATGGTGGCGGAAAAGATCGCCACGGTGACAAACCGGGAGTTGCCCCAAAAAGCTTACACGGCAGGCCTTCTCCACGACATCGGCAAGGTGGTGCTCGACCAGCAGATCACAAAGGCGTACCCGCTCTTTTTCAGGGGGATTCACCACGACGGAACCAGCGCCATTGTCCTTGAGCAAAAAATCCTTGGAACCACCCACTGCAAAACCGGCGCCCTGCTGGCCAACCGCTGGAACTTCTCGTCCGGCCTGGTTGAGACCATCTGCTTCCACCACACACCGGAGCGGGCAACAGCCCACAGAGATCTTGTCAGAATTGTCCACCTGTCCGATCTGCTGATGTCCAGATTCAACGCAGGACTTGAACTTGAAAAAATGGACCCGGCTAATCTTTTACCCACCCTTGACCACCTGGGTCTGACCCTTTCAGACCTTCCAGGCATCATTGATTCAATTCCACCGGCTTCCTTTGACACAAAGGATCAGTTATCATTAAAAACAAGGACCCGGACATGACATCTGTCAGCAAACAGGATCTTCTTCGGCAACTTCCCGGGGTGGACGCCCTTCTGGCGCTGGCCGGGACCGTCAGTCAGACCCGTAAAATTCCACAAAAAGTTCTCAAATCCGCCATACGTGCGACACTGGAAACACTGAGAAGGCAAATCCTCCAGGGGGGCGCCCCCCCCCTTGCGCCCCGGGACTGCCTTGCCACGGCCATGGCTGCCGCCACAGACATTCTTAAACCCAGGCTTGTTTCCACCATCAATGCAACCGGCGTTGTCCTCCACACCAACCTTGGCAGGGCCCTGCTGTCCCAGGCGGCCCTTGACAACATAACAACCATTGCATCGGGCTATTCAAACCTTGAGTTCAACATAAGCACAGGCAGGCGGGGTATCCGATACTCGGCCGTTGAATCACTTTTATGCGAACTGACCGGGGCCGGGGCGGCCATGGCCGTCAACAACAATGCCGGCGCTGTGCTTCTCTGCCTTGACACCCTTGCCAACGCAAAGGAAGTCATTGTCTCCAGGGGAGAACTGGTGGAAATCGGCGGCTCATTCAGAATCCCCGATGTCATGGCCAAGAGCGGCGGCATTTTACGGGAGGTCGGAACCACCAACCGAACCCATATGAAGGACTATGAAGCGGCAATCACAGACAATACCGGACTGCTGCTCAAGGTCCACACAAGCAATTACAAGATAGCGGGATTTACCAAGAGCGTCTCTGTTTCAGAGCTTGCCGCCCTTGGAAAAACGAGGGGAATACCGGTCATGGAGGACCTTGGCTCCGGCTCCCTGGTCGACTTTTCAAAATACGGGCTCACCCGGGAACCCACGGTTTCCGATGCCGTGGCTGCAGGTGCCGACATTGTCACTTTCAGCGGGGACAAGCTCCTTGGGGGTCCCCAGGCAGGCATTATCCTCGGCAAACCATCGGCCATTGAACAGATCCGGGCCAATCCCCTGACAAGGGCACTTCGCATCGACAAGCTTACCCTGGCCGCCCTTGAGTCTACCCTGGCACTTTACCGGGATGAAGCACTGGCCGTTCAAGAAATTCCCACCCTCAGAATGCTCACCATGGGCTTTGATGAGACAAAAAAACGGGCAGCGCCCATTCTTGCCCAGATGGAAGAACGGCTGAAGGGCACTGCCGTTGTAGCCTTTGCAGACCTGTCGTCCCGAACAGGCGGTGGTGCCTTTCCAGAACTTGCCCTGCCAAGCCGGTGCATTGCCGTAACCCCCCTTGCCCTGTCAGTGGCCCGACTGGAAAAGCGGATGCGCATGGCCACACCCGCCATCATCGGCAGAATTGACAACGGCAGATTCATCATTGATCCAAGAACCCTGCAACCCGGTGACGCGCAAACCATTATCGACACCCTTTGTGCCATTCTGACAGAGACCTGCAAATGATAAAAACAAAACCTGCCATGAAAGCTGAAAAAGCCTGCCTGTCCAGGGAAATCAATTTTCTAAAGTTTGATTCAGAACCTGAAAAAAAGGCAGATTTTCAGCCGGACGAATATCTGTCAGACAGGATCATCTTCCGGAAACCATGGATGCAGGGGTTTACGGACCGGCTTGAAAATGCCGAAATTCCGGACCACGGATTTGTCTGCACTGTGGTCAATCAAGCCCCCTGCACGGACGGTCACGCCCTTCCCCTTGTGGATGCAGCCATCAAACCGGCCCAGGGGATGTGGGAAAGAATTGATCGCCATTTTATGGCCATGGTGCTGTGGAACCAGGCTGACCTTGATCCACTTCTTGACGCCATCACAGCGGCACTGCGTTCAGAGGCAGGCATTGACCCCATTGCCGGGAGTGCTGTTTTTCCGTTCATGAATTTCCCAAGAAAAGAGACCTTTCACAATGCTGTAAAGGCCGTGGACCACGCAGCCTTCCTCGGACCTGGAAGCCGGGTCTGCTTTGGGGATATCTCCCTCAACATCAGCGGAGACAGGCTCTACCAGCTGGGTTTGATGGACGAGGCAGCAGCAGAGTACCAAAAAGGGCTTGCCATCAACCCGGACAACACCAACCTTCTGAACAGCCTCGGGGTCTGCCACGGCATGAACAATGACCCCGGGCAGGCAAAAAAAATATTTGAGACCGCCCTGGCAAAGGACCCCAGCGAGGTGATGGTGGTTTACAACATGGGACTTGCCTGTAACATCCTGAAACAAACCCAAGAGGCTCTCGTCTATCTGGAAGAGGCCAGCCGGCTCGACAATGCCATCTTTGAAGTCGAACTGACAGCCGGAAGCCTGCTTTTGAAGGCAGGCAGGCTTGATACCGCCCTTGTGCACCTGTCCCGGGCAAAACAGCTCAATGACCGGGCAGGCCTTCCCTACCGCCTCCTCGGAGAGTACTTTCTTGGAACGCAGAAAGTTGACAGGGCCATTGCCGAATTCAAACAGGCCGTCAAGTTAAACCCCATGGATGCCGTCGCCCTATCGGGCCTTGCCCACGCCTTTTACCTGAACAAGACAAATCTTAAAATCGCCATCACCCTTGCAAGGGAGAGCATACGGATCGATCCTGCCGCCCCACTTTATCATTCCCGCCTTGGGAACCTCTACCTCAGATCAGGCCAGGAGGATCTGGCCCGGGCCGCGTTTGACCTGGCAGAAAAACAAACCGGTGCGGATCTATCCCTGCCCCCTATGAAACAAAAAAAACGGTCCGCCTGACCTCGGACGCTCCTGGAGAGAACAATGAAGCAGCGCATCCTTGACACAATGGAAGAGAGTCTCCGCGTAAAAAAACGGTTTATTTCAACCCACACGGACCTCATCGAACGGGCAGTCGTTGCCCTTTCAGACGCCCTTGAACGGGGCGGCAAGCTCCTGGTCTTTGGCAACGGCGGTTCTGCGGCCGATGCCCAGCACATTGCCGCAGAATTCATCAACCGGTTTCAGATCGAACGTCCGCCCCTGGCCGCCATTGCCCTGACCTGCGACACCTCCGTCATCACCAGCATCGGCAATGACTACTCGTTTGAGGATATCTTCCTAAAGCAGCTCCAGGCCCTGGGTCGACCCGGAGATATGGCCATGGCCATCACCACCAGCGGTAACTCGCCCAACGTCATCAAGGCGGTCCAGGCGGCAAAATCCATGGGCATAACGGTCATGGGCCTGTCAGGGCCCAGGGGGCAGCTCAAAGAACTGGCAGATTTCGCCTTTGCCGTTGAAGCAACCGCCACGGCAAGGATCCAGGAGACCCATATCACCCTGGCACATATCATCTGTGACCTGACGGAAAGGAGGCTTTTCAATGGCTAACCCCATACCCCCCATTGACCTTACAAAAATTACCACCTACAGCGTAAAAGACCGAAAGAGCAAGGTGAGCACCAGCGACTTTTCAAAACCCTGGGTTGCCGGGGGCAGCTTTACCCGGTTTCTTTCAACCCTTCCAGCAATCCTGGCCGGAACCGACCTTGTTGAGGTTATCCAGGCGATTTCCCAGGCAAAGACAGACAACACACCAATCTGCCTTGCCATGGGTGCCCATGTGATCAAGGTGGGCCTCTCTCCCATCCTCATCGACCTCATGGAGCGCGGGCTCATCTCCATGCTCTCCATGAACGGGGCCGGGATTATCCACGACCTTGAAGTGGCACTGACGGCAAAGACCTCGGAGGATGTTGCAGCATCCATTGGTGACGGCGGGTTCGGCATGGCCGAAGAAACATCGGTCTTACTCGGCCGGGCGATTAAAGAGGCGGCCGAACAAAAAAAGGGGCTTGGCAGGGCTGTGGGGGATCTGATCAACAACGAACAAATGCCCTTCAGGGATATGAGCCTGACAGCAGCGGGTGCCCGCCTCGGCATCCCGGTCACCGTCCATGTGGCCCTGGGAACCGATATCATTCACATGCACCCGGATTTTGATCCGGCTGCCTGCGGAGCTGCCTCCCACCTTGATTTTCGCATCTTTGCCGCAATGGTAGCCACCCTTGAAAAGGGGGTATTTATCAATGCCGGATCTGCCGTAATTCTGCCCGAGGTGTTCCTCAAGGCCCTGACCGTTGCCAGAAACCTTGGATACAGACCGGAAAACTTCACCACGGTCAACCTGGATTTCATACGCCATTACCGGCCCATGACCAATGTGGTGAACCGGCCCACCCTAAAGGGCGGCAAGGGCTACAGCATTGTCGGCCACCATGAGCTCCTGATCCCCCTGATTGCCGCAGGGGTGATTGAGAATCTGGGACAAAAATCTGGGAACCCCTTCTAAAGGAACAATAATGCGGAGAATCGAGTAAGGTGTCCCCGGACCCGGTTCGGACCCGCCGAACTCTCCTTGCAAAACCAGATCAGAACCTGTATACTTTTTAATTCTAAAAACAACAGAGGTAAAAAAATGCCCATTTACGAATACAAGTGCAACAATTGCAATCACTGCTTTGAGACCCTGGTCCTTGGCAGTGACAAGCCCACCTGCCCGTCGTGCAAGAGCCCGGATCTGGTCAGGCTCATATCCAAATGCGGTTTTGTCACACGATCCAACGGCTCATCGGATGATTCTTCCGTGTCTGTTTCCTCCTCATCATCATGCAGCGGCTGCACCGCAACCAACTGCTCCTCATGCACCAGCGGATAGGACCCATGAAAAAAACAATCAGAATCGGAACCCGTGGAAGCAAACTTGCCCTGTGGCAGGCCAACCATGTTAAGGAAACGATTGAGGATCAGTTTCCCGATGTTGAGGTCAGGATTACGACCATCAAAACCACCGGCGACATGATCGTTGACCGGCCCCTGTCCATGGTCGGAGGCAAGGGACTGTTTGTCAAGGAGATTGAAAAGGCCCTCCTTGAGTCAGAGATTGACCTGGCGGTTCACAGCATGAAAGACATGCCGGGTGAACTTCCCGCCGGTCTTGTCATTGGTGCCGTGCCAACAAGGGAAAACCCCTTTGACGTGCTGATCGCCAACAATAACCTGACCCTGGCAGAGCTTCCCAAAGGGGCAAGGGTCGGCACTAGCAGTCTCAGGCGGGCCTCCCAGATCAAACATGCCAGACCGGACATTGAGACGGCCTCCATACGGGGCAATCTGGATACACGGCTTAAAAAACTTGCCGCCGGCGAGTTTGACGCCACCCTGCTTGCTGCCGCGGGTCTGATCCGCCTTGGCATGAAATCGGTCATCACCCAGTACTTTGACGAGACCCTCATGATCCCCGCCGTTGGCCAGGGCGCCCTGTGCATCGAGTCAAGGCAGAATGACCCAGACATCGCCCCGGTACTCGCCTTTCTCGACCATGGCGAGACCCGCACCGTTGTCTCAGGTGAACGGGCCTTCTTAAGACGCCTTGAGGGAAGCTGTCACATTCCGGTTGCCTGTTTTGGAAGGCTTGAAGATCACCGGATGGTCCTCACGGGGCTGGTTGCCTCGGAAGACGGCAGAACCATACTCAAAGAGACGGTCACAGGCGCCCCTGATGACCCACAAAAGGCCGGCATCGAACTTGCCGAAACACTCCTTTCAAGGGGTGCCGATAAAATTCTGGAGAATTTAAACAGCTGATGGAAACAAACAAAGGCAAAGTATATCTGATCGGTGCAGGGCCCGGGGATCCCGGGCTGTTGACCATCAAGGGCAAGGAAACCATCCAGCGGGCCGATGTGATTGTCTACGACTACCTTGCGGCCCCGGCCCTTTTATCCTACGCAAAACCCGACGCTGAAATCATCTACGTGGGCAAAAAGGGGGGAGATCACACCCTGACCCAGGACAAGATCAGCGAACTGCTTGCAGACCTGGGCAAAAAGGGAAAGGTCGTTGCAAGACTCAAGGGGGGAGACCCGTTTATCTTTGGCCGGGGCGGTGAAGAGGCAGAGGTGCTCATTGATGCAGGGGTTGAATTTGAGATCATCCCGGGCGTCACGTCGGCCATTGCAGCGCCGGCCTATGCCGGCATCCCCCTGACCCACAGGGAGCATGCCTCGTCGGTATCGATCATTACCGGCCATGAGGACCCCCTGAAACAGGAGAGCAGCATACAGTGGGAGTGTCTGGCCCAAAGCAGCGCCACCCTGGTCTTTCTCATGGGGGTCAAGAACCTCGCCAGCATCACTGGCAACCTCATCAAGGCCGGCAAGGCGGGCAGCACCCCTGTGGCCCTTGTCCGATGGGGAACAACGGCCCTTCAGCAGACCGTGACAGGCACCCTGGACACCATAGTTGCTGAGGTTAAAAGAGCTGGCTTGAAATCACCTGCCATCATTGTGGTGGGCAGCGTGGTCACCCTCAGGGAAAAGATGAACTGGTTTGAGTCCCGTCCGCTGCTGGGCAAAACCATTGTGGTTACCCGGGCAAGGGTTCAGGCAAGCGAACTTGTGGCAAGCCTGTCCGCCCTGGGAGCCCGGTGCATTGAAATTCCCACCATTCGGGTGGTGGCTCCTGAGGATCCGGCCCCCCTGGTTCATGCCGTCAGAAACCTGTCCGATTTTGACTGGGTGGTATTCACCTCTGTCAACGGGGTAAAGTACTTTTTTGAAACCCTGTACAACGAACAGATGGATGTACGTGCCCTGGGAGGGCTTCACTTTGCCTGCATCGGCCCTGCAACCAAGGCTGAGCTTGCCGCCCACGGCATTGTTTCAGACATCCTTCCCAAAACCTACATGGCGGAATCGGTTGTGGAGGCGTTTTCCAGGGTCGAGATCCAGGGAAAACAGGTGCTGCTGCCAAGGGCGAAGCAGGCACGGACCATCCTGCCGGAGGAGCTCGACAAACTGGGTGCCCGGGTGACCGAGGTAACGGCCTATGAAACCATTGCCGAAAGTCTGGACGAAGCCGAACTTGCAAGGCTCGTTGCCGAATCCAGGGTGGACATGGTTACCTTTACAAGCTCATCAACGGTAAAAAACTTCAAACAGCTGGTGGCAGACAAGGGGATTCTTGACATGGGGCCCGATGTCATTGCGGCCTGCATCGGCCCCATTACGGCTGATACGGCAGCGGCCCTGGGGATCAGGCCCGACATTGTGGCAACGGAATTCACCATACCCGGGCTTGTGGATGCCATTGTGGCCCATGTTAAACACCAGCAGGACAAGTGATATGCAATTTCATTCCAAGGTCAACTATCTCCGCATTTCGGTCACAGACCGGTGTAACCTGGCCTGCTGCTACTGTGTGCCAAAGGATCAGTTGCCCCTGCTCACCCACAGGGATATTGCAAGGTATGAAGAGATCCTGAGGGTGATCCGAATCGCATGTCGCCTGGGCATCACCAAGGTGAGAATCACCGGCGGGGAACCCCTGGTTCGAAGGGGTATCGTTGATTTCATCGAAGCGGTAGCAAAAATTGATGAAATCCAGGATCTGTCCATCACCACCAACGGGGTACTTCTTCAAAAGAATGCCCATGCCCTGAGGGCCAGCGGACTCAACCGCATCAACATCAGCCTGGATACCCTTACGCCCCGGCGCTTCCAGCAGATCACGGGCAAAGACCTCTTTGATCAGGTGTGGAGGGGTATCATGGAGGCACTTGCCCGGGGGTTCGCCCCCATTAAGATCAACACTGTCATCATGAAGGGAACAAACGATGACGAAATTGAAGCCCTGGCCGGTCTGACCCTTGAGCATCCCTTTCATGTGCGCTTCATTGAATACATGCCCATGGGCAGGGCCGGGGTTGACCTGAAGCAGCAGGTGCTGATCCCTGAAATCCAAAGCACGATTGAGCGCGGCTTTGGTTCTCTCCAGCCCGTTGAAAGGGGGCCGAACGACGGCCCTGCAAGGCGCTTCAAACTATCCGGCGCCAAGGGTGAAATCGGATTTATCTCGCCCGTGAGTTCCCATTTCTGCCATGAATGCAACCGCCTGAGACTCACCTCTTCCGGAGCCATCCGGCCCTGTCTCCTCAACAGCCTGGAGTATGATATCCTGACACCCATGAGAGCCGGTGCGACCGACGAGGAACTGTCGTCAATCCTCATCAAGAGCATCCGGAACAAACCAGGGGAACACACCCTGGGGATCGACAAATCCACCCGGATCGACAGTCAGATGTTTTCCATTGGCGGCTGACGGGTTGGCAGGCAAGGTTTATGAAAATTCCAGATGCGATTCTTGCAAGGCTTGAGGCAAACGAACAGGTCGCAAAAAAATTTCATCACATAGAGATGAGTGTCCTGACCATCCTCAACTTCCAGGATTTTTTTGAACAGCTTCTCACAAGACTGGGTCAAACCTTCCAGGTTCCCCATGTCTGGATATCCATCTTCCGTGACAGCGCCATTGCCGATCAGATCCTGGCAATGGAGGATTCTGCCGTCCTGAAGTCCAGCACCAGCTTCGTCACCCAAGGCGATTTTCTGAGGCTAATCGGACCCGGCCGTCAGCCGCTGCTTGCCAATCAAAACCTGGATCGATTTCTCCCCCTGGTTCCGCCAGAGGCAAATTACGACATTGGCTCGATTGCCATTGCGCCCATCTTCCTTGACGGCGAAGGCATCGGCAGCCTGAACCAGGCAGACAGCGCCTGGGACCGCTTCATGCCGGGGATTGATACCGATCTGCTGGCGCGCTTGGCCCTCAAGATTTCCCTTTGCCTGTCCAACGTGGCGGCCCATGAAAAACTCAGACACCTGGCCTTCCACGACCCCCTTACCGGCCTGTTGAACCGCCGGGTTATGGTAACCATCCTGGAACGTGAATTTGAGCGCGCAAAGCGTTATCAAACCCCCCTGTCCGTTGTTTTTCTAGATCTTGACAATTTCAAGCAAATCAATGACACCTTTGGTCATGACCAGGGGGACCGGGCCCTGATCTGTTTTGCCCAGAACCTTGATGCTGCCAAAAGGGCAAATGACATTGTGGCAAGATTTGCCGGGGACGAATTTGTGGTGATCCTGCCGTCCACCCCCCCCCAGGAGACCGGCAGTTATCTCGCACGGCTGAAATCGCTCCTGGCACAGCGGCCGTTAAAGGTGCGGCAATCATGCCTTCATATTGATTTTTCCTGGGGGGTGGCTGCAATTTCAGACAGGGGAATCACCCAATCTGCCGACCTGCTCAGGCTTGCCGACCAGCAGCTCTATGCGGCCAAAAAATCAAAAAGACCCTCCCTGGCAAACATCACCTGAAAGGGTCTTTTATGGGTCATTCCTGACGAACAATCAACTCTGTGGATCAGACCTCGTCACAGATCAATTCAATGGTCGTCATGGGAGCAGCATCCCCGGATCTCAGTCCAAGTTTGGTGATTCTCGTGTAACCGCCCTGGCGTGAGGCAAACTTGGAGGGGGCATCGTTAAAGAGTTGATGGACCACATCCTTCTCCCGGATAATGGAAAAGGCCTGGCGACGTGCATGGAGATCCCCCCGTTTGGCAAGGGTAACCATTTTGTCAGCAAGTTTACGGAGTTCTTTGGCCTTGGCCTCAGTTGTTTTGATGCTGCTGTGTTTAAAAAGAGAAGTGACCATGTTTCTAAACATGGCCTTTCTGTGGCTTGACGTACGGTTCAGTTTCGCACCTGATTTTCTATGTCTCATGGGAAATTTTACTCTCCTTCCTTAATTTGATCCTCTTCAGGCGGTTCAAAGCCTTCAAGATCCATGCCCAGGCTTAAGTCCATGGAAGTCAGAACCTCTTTGATCTCGTTTAAGGATTTTCTTCCGAAGTTTTTGGTTTTGAGCATTTCATTGTCTGTTTTCTGAACAAGCTGATAGATCTTGAGAATCTGAGCGTTTTTAAGGCAATTGGAGCTTCTTACGGACAGTTCCAGCTCATCAACACTTCTGTACAGGTTTTCGTTGAAATTTTTTGCTGCCCCATCATGCTCTTTTTCAACCAGCTCAGGTTCGATATCCTCATCAAAATTTATAAAGGGATTCATCTGCTCTTTCAGAATTTTGGCCGCATATGCAACAGAATCTTCAGGAGTGACACTGCCATCGGTCCATATTTCCATAGTAAGCTTGTCATAATCGGTTTTCTGACCAATTCTGGACGCACCTACAACATACTTCACCCGCTTAATGGGAGAAAAAACACTGTCAATGGGAATTGTTCCCACAGGAGCTTCTGGGTCCTTGTTTGCAGCGGCCAGGGCATACCCTTTTCCGGTCTTGACAAGCATGGTCATCATCAGTTCACCACCCTTTGAAACCGTTGCAATATGCTGCTCTGGATTAAGGACCTCAACACGCCCGTCAGCGCTTATAATGTCTGCGGCCGTGACAACCTTCTCACCCTTGACATTGATCGTCAGAACCTTGTCACCTGGATCGTCAAGCTTAAGTTTGACCTCTTTGAGGTTCATGATGATCTCAGAGACATCTTCCCTGACATCTGAAACCACACTGTACTCGTGGAGGGCTTCACTGAATTTAACTGAAACAATGGCGGCCCCGTACAGTGAAGAGAGAATAATTCTCCTAAGCGAGTTGCCGATTGTGATTCCATACCCCTTTTCCAGGGGCTCACATACAAACTTACCGTATGTGGAGGTTGTGGTAACCGCAACCTTTTCAGGCATGATAATCTCACGCCAGTTCATGTATACAAGTTCATCTGATGACATTGTTTATCTCCTGGTATAATCTTACGGACAAACTTCATCCACCACTATTTGGAGTAAAGCTCTACGATCAGCTGTTCCTGTATGGGCAGAGTGATATCCTCCCTGGCAGGCATCCCCTTCACCACCCCTTTAAAACCGTCCTTGTCTAGCTCAAGCCACTGGGGAACGCCTCTGCGGACGACCGTATCCAGTGAATCAGCAATGGCCTGGACCTTTTTGCTCTTCTCCTTGAGTTCGATCACATCCCCAGCCTTGATGACATATGAGGGAATATTCACCTTTTTTCCGTTTACCGTAAAATGGTTGTGACGGACAAAGTGACGTCCCTGGGTCCTGGAGCTGGTAAATCCGAGCCGGAATACAACATTGTCCAGACGGCGCTCGAGCAGACTCAAAAGGGTCTCACCGGTAATCCCCTTGAGGGCATCGGCCTTTTTGAAGATGATGCGGAACTGTTTTTCACCAATTCCATAAATTCTTCTCACCTTCTGCTTTTCCCGCAACTGAATGCCGTAGTCTGAGTGCTTCATTCGCCTCTGACCGTGCTGTCCAGGGGGGTAGCCCCTTCTGTCAAAACTGCACTTGTCTGAAAAGCAGCGATCGCCCTTTAAAAACAGTTTCATATTTTCGCGTCTGCATTGACGGCAGACAGATCCTCTATAACGTGACAACGTCTTCCTCCTTTAAAAATCTTTTCACTCGACCCCCAGGTACGGTTTGAACGTCCCGGGGATCTAAAATAAACGGGGATCAGACCCTTCTTCTTTTCGGGGGTCGGCATCCGTTGTGAGCAACAGGGGTCACATCCTTGATAAAAGAAATGTTGAATCCCTGGGCATGGAGGGCTCTTAAAGCTGATTCCCTGCCGGCGCCCGGTCCCTTTACATAGACACTGACATTTTTCATTCCATGCTCCATTGCCTTTGCCCCAGCATCTTCGGCAGCGAGTTTGGCTGCAAAGGGAGTGCTCTTCCTGGAACCCTTGAACCCCTGGATTCCGGAACTGGACCATGAGATGGTATTTCCGATCTCATCGGTGATGGTGACAATGGTGTTGTTAAATGTGCTCTGGATGTGTACCACACCCGTGGATATATTCTTTTTTACCCGTTTTTTGGTAACCGTTTTTTTTGACTTTTTCGCCATTATGCGCAATGCCTCCTGATTGGTAGGGCCATAGTTAACCCAGATTATCCCTACTTCTTCTTCTTGACAGCAGCTCGTTTGGGACCTTTACGGGTCCTTGCATTTGTGCTGGTTCTCTGACCGTGGCAGGGCAAGGATTTCCGATGCCGAAGGCCACGGTAGCATCCCAAATCCATCAATCGCTTGATGTTCATGGAAACCTGGGTTCTTAGTTCACCCTCAACCTTGTACTCGCTGTCAATGACCTTTCTGATATCATTGACCTGCTCTTCTGTCAGGGCATCGGATTTGAGTGTGGGGTTAATCCCAACCTTTTCCAGTATCTTCTGGGATCGGGTTCTGCCGATGCCATAGATATAGGTAAGAGCGATCTCCACGTGTTTGTTTCTTGGTAAGTCTACGCCTGCAATTCGTGCCACGCTTTTCCCCCCTATCCCTGCCTCTGATTATGACGTTTAGTGATACAGATCACCCGGATAACACCCTTCCGTCGTATGATCTTGCAATCTTTACAAATTTTTTTAACAGATGCTCTGACTTTCATCTTATATTACTCCTGGGCAGACTCCCGGCTGTTTTTGGGAGGCCCTGTTCTATTTATAGCGGTATGTAATCCTGCCCCGGCTCAGATCGTACGGTGACATTTCAACGGTAACCTTGTCACCCGGCAGAATCTTGATAAAGTGCATTCTCATTTTGCCCGAGATATGTGCAAGGAGCTGATGCTTGTTTTCCAGCTCGACCTTGAACATGGCGTTGGGCAGCGTTTCAAGCACCGTCCCCTCAACCTTTATGGGTTCTTCCTTTGCCATTTTAATTTTCCTTTGCGTATCTATTTTTGAACGGCATATCAAGCATCTGGACTATCGCCTTGACTTGACACTGCCAGATTTTCCCAGAAACCCTTCGTAGTTTCGTGTAATGAGGTGGGATTCAATTTGGGAAACCGTATCAATGGATACACCAACAACAATGAGAAGTGCAGTCCCACCAAAATAAAAGGGCACATTGAATTTTGTCATCAGCATGGTGGGCAGCACACACACAAGGGAGACATAGACAGCTCCACCGGTGGTGACCCTGGTCAGCACCCGGTCAATATACTCTGCCGTGCGCTTGCCCGGACGGATGCCCGGTATGTAGCCACCATTCTTTTTCATGTTCTCTGCCACATCGTCGGGGTTAAAAGTAACCGCCGTGTAAAAAAAGCAGAAAAAGATGATAAATCCGACATAAATCAGATTATAAACAATGGTACCTGGACTCATGGCCGCAGCGACCGTTTTCATGATCGGCAGATCAATGAAATTTGCAAGGGTTGCAGGGAACATGATAATGGACGAGGCAAAAATCGGCGGGATAACCCCTGCCGTGTTGATCTTCAAGGGAAGATGGGACGTCTGCCCCCCATACATTTTCCTGCCCACCACCCGCTTGGCATACTGAACTGGAATCCTGCGCTGGGCTGTTTCAAAAAAAATGATGGCAGCCACCACGGCAACCATGAGGACAATCAGGATGATCAGGGCAAACACACCCATCTCACCGGTGGATACAAGACGCATGGTGTTGGCGATGGCAATGGGCATCCTTGCCACAATACCTGCAAAAATAATCAGCGAGATACCGTTGCCGATCCCCCGCTCTGTGATCTGCTCGCCAAGCCACATGATAAAGGCCGTTCCTGCCGTGAGGGTAATCACCGTCATCAACCGGAACTGCCAGCCGGGGTACATGACAATGGGCGACCCGGCAGGAGAGGTCATGCTTTCAAGGCCCACACTGATGCCAAATCCCTGGATCAGACTCAATACAACCGTTCCGTAACGGGTATACTGGGTGATCTTTTTCCTGCCCTGCTCACCCTCCTTGGACAACTGCTCAAGGTGGGGGATTACAACCGTCATCAGCTGAAGAATAATTGAAGCGCTGATATAGGGCATGATTCCCAGTGCAAACACAGAGAGCCTGTCCAGCGCCCCTCCTGAAAACATGTTGAACATCGCAAAGAGTGTCCCCTTGGCATTGTCGAAAAACGAGGCAAGGGCTGCTCCGTCAATGCCCGGCGTGGGAACATGAACCCCGACACGGTAGACAAACAGCAAGGCAAATGTGATCAAAAGCTTCCGTTTCAATTCCGGAAGTTTGAGTATGTTCTGGTATCCGCGCTCAATCATTTATTAGGCCTCAGATTCGATTATGATTCTATGGAACCACCAGCAGCTTCGATCTTCTGCCTGGCGGTTTTACTGACAAGACACTGCTTAAAGGTAAAGGCTTTGGTCACCTCACCGTCACCCAGAATCTTGACCTTGTCAAACATCCCCTTGATCAGACCGGTCTGCTTGAGGGCCTCCACGTCAATGACCGCCTTGTCCTCGAACCGTTCCAGGTCTGAAAGGTTGACGATCAGAACACGCTTGGCAAGAAGGTTCTTGAAGCCACGCTTGGGCAGCCGCCGGTGAAGGGGCATCTGACCGCCTTCAAATCCGGGCCTTGTACCGCCGCCGGACCGCTGTTTGTGGCCCTTGTTTCCCCGGGTGGATGTACCGCCCATGCCGGATCCCGGGCCCCTTCCAACACGTTTTCTGTTTTTTCGACTCCCCTCTGAGGGTGAGAGTTCATGAAGTTTCATTTAAACCTCCTCCACGGTAACCAGATGAGGAATCTTCTTAACCATGCCCATGATTGCAGGGTTATTCGTATGCTCAACCGTCATATGCATTCTTTTCAAGCCAAGGGCCCTTACGATTCTCCGATGTTTTTCATTGCGGCCCACCAGGCTTCTGACCTGTGTAATCTTTAATTTACCTGACATCTCAAGCCCCTTTCCTAAATATCTTCAGGACGAAGGCCGCGTCGTCTGGCAACCTCATCCTTGGTTTCAAGTGACTTCAGCCCGGCCATGGTCGCTCTGACAACATTATGCGTATTATTTGTGCCGATACACTTGGTCAGAATATCGGTTACACCGGCTGCCTCGAGGACCGCACGAACGCCGCCGCCTGCGATGACACCCGTACCTGGGGAGGCTGGTTTCAGCATAACCCGGCCCGCACCGGCCCGTCCAACAATCTCAAAGGGAATGGTTCCGTCGAGAATGGAAACTTTGGTCATGGATTTTTTTGCCTTTTCAAGGCCTTTACGGATGGCCTCGGGGACTTCGCCGGCCTTGCCAAGGCCGTAGCCCACACTGCCTTCACCGTCACCAACGACCACGAGGGCGCTGAAGCTGAAATTTCTACCGCCCTTTACAACCTTTGCGACCCTGTTGATTTTAACAACCTTGTCGATCAACAGGCTATCTTCTGTCTGATTTTGTGCCAAGGGACTCCTCCTTATTAGAAATTCAGCCCGGCTTCCCGAGCTCCGTCTGAAAGTGCTTTTACCCGTCCGTGATAGAGGAAACCATTTCTGTCAAAGACAACCTTTGAAATTCCCCGTTCAAGAGCCCTTGCGCCGACCAGACGTCCGATTGCCGTGGCCGCATCCTTTCCCACCAACTTATCCTTATTTTCAATGAACTCTTTGTCCAGGGTGGACGCCGCTGCAAGGGTAGACCCTGTAACATCGTCAATAACCTGGGCATAGATATGGGCAGAGCTTCTGAATACACAGAGCCTGGGCCGTTCCCCGGTACCCGTAATCCGTTTCCTGATTCTTTTTTGTCTTTTAAGCCTTGAAACAAGCCTTGTGGATTTATTTGCCATAGTAGTCTATTCCTGATTTCGTTATTTAGCTGCAGCCTTTCCGGCTTTTTTGATTATACGTTCGTCAGAATACATGATCCCCTTTCCCTTGTAGGGTTCCGGCGGTCTGATCCTTCGGATTCTTGCTGCAGTCTCACCCACGATCTCCTTGTCAATTCCTGACAAAGAGAGGGTTGTATTTTTTTCAACGAGTGCGGAAATGCCTTTGGGCAGGTCAAAATTCACAGGATTGGAATAACCCACATTGAGCACAACTGTGTTGCCATTTACCTCGGCCCGGTATCCGATACCGTTCAACAGAAGTTTTTTCTCGTACCCGACAGATACACCAGTGACCATGTTTGCCACCAACGACCGAAACAGCCCCTGGAGGGCAACCGTCTTGCGATCCTGATCGTTGTTGACCGAAACGTTGATCATACCATCTTCTATCGCCAGTTTTACAGCCGGATGCAGACTACGGTCAAGGGACCCCTTGGGGCCTTTGACAGAGATCAGGTCGCCCTTGACGCTCACTTCGACCTTTTCAGGAATCTGGACCGGCTTTTTACCTATTCGTGACATTTATCCCTCCAATGTTACCAGATGTTGCAGAGGACTTCGCCGCCCACGTTCTCTTTTTTAGCCTGTTTATCCGTCATCAAACCCTTTGATGTGGATAGAATCGATATACCAAGACCGTTTAAAACCGATTTTATTTCCTTGGCTTTTGTATACATTCTGCGCCCGGGCTTGCTCACCCGCTCAAGGCCATAAATCACTGGTTTGTCAGCCACGTACTTGAGGTATACACGAAGAATACCCTGCTTGTCATCCTCGACAAACTTGTAGTTCTTGATGTATCCCTGTTCTTTCAGCACCCGCGCCAGCTCCAACTTGAGCTTTGACCCGGGGATATCCACCTTGGCAAACTCTGCTTTAGCACCATTTCTGATTCTGGTAAGCATGTCCGCAACTGGATCACTCATTGCCATAATTTTCTCCTGAACGTTACCTTTTGTTCTGCAGGGTGTTGCCCTGCCTGCCGGTTTTCTCGAATACTACCAGCTCGATTTAGTCACTCCGGGAAGCTTTCCTGCCGAAGCAAGATCCCGGAAACAGATTCTGCAAATACCCGCCTTTCTGATGAATCCCCGTGGTCGACCGCAGATGGGGCACCGATTATAGGCCCGGACCCCAAATTTAGGCGCTCGTGCCGCCTTTGCGATAAGACTTTTTTTAGCCAAATCACCCTCCTTAAAATGCTTGCTGTACGCAGCGTCGAGGTTGGACAAGAACTGCCAACCCCCACTGCATTGAATCAAAAAACCATCAGTTTCTAAAGGGCATCCCAAACTGTTTCAGGAGTTCCTTACCCTCTTCATCGGTCTTGGCCGTGGTGACAATGGATACATTAAGACCCTTGATACTGTCGGTTTTGTCAAAATCGATCTCAGGAAAAATGATGTGCTCCTTGATACCAAGGCTGTAGTTGCCGTGGCCGTCAAAGGCCTTACCCGAGATTCCCCTGAAATCCCTGACGCGGGGAAGGGTTATGTTGATCAGCTTCTGGAGGAAATCATACATCTTTTCCCTCCTGAGCGTTACCATGCAGCCGATGGGCATCCCTTCACGCAGCTTGAACGCTGCAATGGATTTCTTTGCCTTTGTGATGACCGGTTGCTGCCCGGCAATCTGGGCAAGATCTGCCGCAGCAGAATCCAGCAGTTTTACATTGTTTATGGCCTCACCCAGCCCGATATTGAGCACAATTTTGTCCAGCTTGGGCACCTCCATGGGGTTTTTATAACCAAAGGTTTCCTTGAGGCCGGGTACTATTTCTTTTTCATACATCTCTTTAAGCGTTGTCATTTCGCTCCTCCGGGTATTCTAGGCATCAATCTGCTCGTTGCAGCGCTTGCAGATTCTCACCTTTTTCCCGTCTTCCAGCTGCCGGATGCCGACTCTCACCGGCTTGATGCAGCTGTTGCACATGATCATGAGATTCGAACAGTCCACAGGCATGGGTTTGTCCACAATTCCACCCTGGGGATTTGCTTGAGTCGGCCTCTGATGGATTTTTGCCACATTGATATTTTCCACAACGGCGCGGTTTTTCTTTCTGAGCACCTTGAGGACCTTACCGATTTTTCCCTTGTCCTTGCCGGTAAGCACCTTGACTTTATCTTCTTTTTTAATTCTTATCTTGATATTTTCCATAGGTTTCTCCAAAAACCGAGCAGTTAAAGCACCTCGGGAGCAAGGGAAATAATCTTCATGAACCGTTTGGCTCGAAGTTCCCTGGCAACGGGTCCGAAAATTCGGGTTCCAATGGGCTCGTTGGAAGCGTTGATGATGACGGCTGAATTGTCGTCAAAACGAATCATGGAACCATCGGGCCTTGAAACCTCTTTCTTGGTTCTCACGATCACGGCCTTGACCACATCGCCCTTTTTCACCTTGGCATTGGGGATGGCCTCCTTAACAGAGACCACGATCACATCACCAATACCGGCATAACGCCGCTTTGAGCCACCAAGCACCTTGATGCAATATAGCTCCTTGGCACCGGAGTTGTCTGCTACAGTTAGTCTTGTCTCGGTCTGAATCATTTTTCAACTCCTCTCAAATCAAACTGCCTTTTTGACAATCTCACTGACGCGAAATCTCTTGGTTTTGCTCAAAGGTCTTGACTCGGTTATCTTGACCACATCGCCGATCTGGCACAGCTGGGCCTCGTCATGGGCTGCATATTTTTTATGACTCGTGATATACTTTTTGTATACCTTATGCTGAACAAGACGTTCCACCTGAACTACGACGGACTTATCCATTTTGTTTGATACGACCGTACCTAAAAGTACGCGTTTTTTTCCTCTTTCATTCATGGCAGCAACTTTTCTCAAATTAGCTAATGTTTAAATTCATTTCCCGGCAGACGGTCATCAGTCTTGCAATATCCTTGCGGATAGATGGGAGAATGGCTGTATTTTCAAGCTGACCAACACCATGCTGAAAGCGCAGATTAAAGAACTCTTTTTTCAGCTCAGTCAGTTTTCCTGTGATCTCCTGGGCACTCATCCCTCGTATTTCACTTGTCTTCATTTGCCTATCTCCTTTCCACAAATCTGGTTTTTACAGAAAGTTTATGGGCAGCAAGACGGAGTGCCTCCTTGGCAAGTTCCCGGGGAACACCTTCCATTTCATAGAGGATTCTGCCGGGCCTGATTGCCGCAACCCATGCATCCGTTGGACCTTTACCCTTACCCATCCTGACTTCAGCGGGTTTTTTAGTGACGGGTTTGTCTGGAAAAAAACGGATCCAGGTCTTTCCGGTTCTCTTGATCTTACGGGTCATGGCAATACGGGCAGCTTCTATCTGACGTGCATTTATATATCCGCATTCGGTGGCCTGGAGTCCGAAATCACCAAAGGTGAGATCGGTCCCTCCGGTGGGTTTGCCCTTGAGCCGTCCCCTCATCCGTTTACGGTATTTCATCTTTTTAGGACTCAGCATTTATTCTTCTCCTAACTGACTCATTTACGCTTTTACGTTTCGATCCGCGTTCAGTACCTCACCCTTGAAGATAAAGGTCTTGATACCGATGGCGCCATAGGTGGTCTTTGCTTCGGTAAAACCGTAATCCACATCTGCCCGCAGGGTATGAAGCGGAATCCGGCCCTCTTTGTACCATTCGGTTCTGGCCATTTCCGCACCACCCAGACGACCGGAACAGATGATCTTGATGCCCTGGGCACCAAAACGCATGGCCGAAGAAACACTTCGTTTCATGGCCCGCCTAAAGGCGATCCTTCGTTCAAGCTGGGCAGAAATATTCTCTGCTACAAGCTGGGCATCAATTTCAGGGCGGCGGATTTCCTGGATGTCGATGAGCACCTCAGGGGTAATCATCTGCTCAATCTCTTTCTTGAGAAGGGCAATCTCACTTCCCTTTTTACCAATAATGATACCTGGTCTTGCAGCAAACACCCTGATCCTGATCCGTTTTGTGAAACGCTCGATTTCAATTTTTGAAATACCGGCATGGAAAAGCTTCTTCTTGAGAAACTCCCTGAGCTTGTAATCCTCAAACACAAAATCAGCGTAGTTTTTATCTGCGTACCACCTGGAATCCCAGGTTTTAACGATGTTTAATCTTAATCCGATTGGATTTACTTTCTGGCCCAAGCCTTTGCCCTCCCTTTATTAGACCGTTGCATCGACAATGACAGTAAGGTGACTGGATCTTTTCAGAATCCGTGCGCCTCTGCCCCTGGCCCTGGCCCTGAAACGTTTGAGCGTCGGACCCTGGTCAACAATAATGTTCTTCACCCTGAGATCATCCACATCTATCTCATGGTTGTGCTCAGCATTGGCAACGGCAGAGCTGAGGGCTTTTGCTATAATTTCTGCGGCCTTTAGGGGCATGAACTTTAACAGGTTCAATGCGTCTTCAACTTTTTGTCCTTTGATGACATCCACCGGGCCACGTAACTTCTGTGGGGATATGCGAACATATTTTGTAACTGATTTAACTTCCATCTCTATATCCTTTAGCTTTTAAACCCGCCGGGTTATCTCATCTTGGATTTTTTGTCACCCGCGTGCCCGTAGAAAGTACGGGTGGGGGAAAATTCTCCGAGTTTATGACCCACCATGTTTTCAGTTACAAAAACCGGGACAAATTTTTTGCCATTGTGCACAGCAAGGGTCAAACCGACCATGTCAGGAAATATGGTGGATCTCCTGGACCAGGTCTTGATGACTTTTTTGCTTCGTGTTTCCTGTGCAACCAGCACCTTATTTAAAAGCTCCTGGGCGATGTACGGGCCCTTTTTTAACGATCTTGGCATATCAGATCACCTATTATTTCCTTTTAGCTCTTCTTTTAACGATGTACTGATCAGATCTCTTGTTTGTCCGTGTTCTGTAACCTTTCGCGGGAGTTCCCCACGGGCTACACGGCTGTCTGCCGCCTGAAGATCTACCCTCACCACCACCCATGGGATGATCCACGGGGTTCATTGCAACACCTCTGACTGACGGACGACGGCCAAGCCACCTTGAGCGACCCGCCTTGCCAAGCTTGAGATCACCATGCTTCTCATTACCGACCCTTCCGATGGTTGCCTTGCATTTAAGGTGGACCATGCGGACTTCACCCGAAGGCAGCAACACCTGGGCATATTTGCCCTCTTTGGCCATGAGTCGGGCAAAGGCGCCGGCACTTCTGACCATCTGGCCGCCTTTTTCTACCTTGAGTTCAATGTTGTGGATACGCGTTCCCAGGGGGATATTCTCCAGGGGAAGGCAGTTGCCGGGTTTGATGTCGGCATCGGGACCGGTTTCAATGAGGTCGCCCACATTGATCTCCCTGGGTGCCAGAATGTATCTTTTCTCGCCGTCGGCATACACCAGAAGGGCAATGCGTGCACTTCTGTTGGGGTCGTACTCAATGGAAGAGACTTTGGCCGGAATGCCGTCCTTGTCCCGCTTGAAATCGATGATACGATAGTGGCGTTTGGCACCACCACCCTTGTGGCGACTGGTAATTCTACCGTTTGCGTTACGACCACCCGTTTTTTTAAGCCTTGAAAGAAGACCCTTTTCAGGCTGGGTCTTTGTAATTTCTTCAAAGGAATGGTATTCCTGAGCTCTTCTTCCGGGTGATGTCGGTTTTGTCTTTAATATTGACATGTCTACCTCTTTTTAAACACCTTCAAAAAAATCAATTCTCTGCCCAGGCATAAGCTTGACAATGGCTTTTTTCCAATTGCGCCTCTTTCCGACAATCCGGCCACGCTGTTTCACCTTGCCCTTAACCTGCATGGTTTTAACGGCCTGGACCCTGGTATTGAAAATTTTTTCAACTGCGTTTTTAATATCTACCCGGTTTGCGTCTCTTGCGACCTCAAAAGTGATCTGGTTGTCGACCTCTTTCTGCAGATTGGTTTTCTCGGTATTGATGGGGCGTCTTATGATGTCATACTCTCTCATCGGGTAAACCTCCCCTCAATTTCTTTGATCGCTGATTCTATAAGCAGAAGGTTGTCGTATTTGAGGATGTCGTATACGTTCAGCCCTTCTGTTCGGATCACTTTTACATCCGGCACATTTCTGGCGGAAAGAACAAGGTTTCTGTCGTCTCCGTCAATGACGATCAGGGTGTTTTTGAGTCCCAGACGGTCAATAATAGAATCAAACTCCTTGGTTTTGATCGTATCCATTGCAAAGGTATCGATTACCGAAAGCTCGTTGGCAGCAAGTTTTGCGCTCAATGCCATTCGAAGGGCCAAAGCCCGAACCTTCTTGGGAATCGCGTATGCATAGGATCTTGGCGCGGGCCCGAAAATGACCCCGCCGCCCCTTCTAAGGGGAGATTTAACGGAACCCGAACGTGCATTGCCGGTTCCCTTTTGCCTGTAAAGCTTTCTGGTGCTTCCAGATACCTCGGATCTGCCCTTGGTCTTGGCAGTTCCGCTTCTCCGTTTGGCAAGCTGCATTCTGACCACATCATGCAGTACGCTCTTCTTTACAGGGATGCTGAATACCTCATCAGCGAGAAGGGCCTCAGAGACCTTTTCACCTGATCTGTTTAATACATCTACAGCAGCCATATCCTTCCTCATCAAACTTTAGCGACCGTGCTTCACTGCGATAATCATTGCAATACCCACGGCCGCATTTAAAAACCGTATTGAAACCCCCAAGGGGCCAATACAAACTTGTCTACCGGATCATGGGCTGACGCGCAGCCATGACCGGGATAACGCTCGCCTGTGAACGAGAGATCACAGGTCTTGGTGTTGTTGCGCTAAACAGCCTTCCGAATTTCAAGAAGTCCTGTTTTCCAGCCGGGAACAGGTCCCTTGATCATCACGAGGTTTTCTTCGGGCCGAATGTCAATGATCTCAAGATTCTTGACGGTCTTTCTGTCAACACCCATGTGACCGGGCATCCGTCTGCCCTTTACAACCCGTGCAGGCCAGGCTGAGCATCCAATGGAACCCGGTTTTCTATGATTCCGGCAACCATGGGTCTCGGGTCCCCGGGAAAAACCGTGGCGCTTGATGGTCCCGGCAAATCCACGACCCTTTGAGGTACCTGACACATTGACCTTGTCGCCAATGGCAAAGGTATCGGCCCCGAGGGTCTGTCCGACTTCAAATTCGTCGGTGTTTTCAACCCGGAACTCCCGGACGACTTTGAACCCGGTCTCACCGCTCTTGGAAAAGTGGCCGGCCTCGGGTTTGTTGCATTTTGCCAGGGCCCGCTCGTCAAAACCGAGCTGAAGGGCGGTGTATCCGTCGGTCTGCTCGGCCTTGACCTGGGTAACCACACAGGGACCGAACTTGACCACCGTCACAGGGACAAGCGTTCCATCTGAAGCAAAAACGCTTGTCATGCCGATTTTTTTTCCTAACATTCCTTTAAACATGATAACTTCCTGCTCTCTTCGCTATAGTTTTATCTCAACATCAACACCTGGTGAAAGATCAAGCTTCATAAGAGCATCGACGGTCTGCTGGGTGGGTTCCAGGATATCCATCAGACGTTTATGGGTTCTGATCTCAAACTGCTCACGTGATTTCTTGTTCACATGGGGGGAACGCAGAACACAAAACTTGTTGATTCGTGTGGGAAGCGGAATCGGACCCACCACCTTTGCACCCGTTTTTCTTGCGGTGTCGACGATATCAATGGATGACTGGTCTAGAAGCTTGTGATCATATGCTTTTAGTCTGATCCTGATTTTAGTCTTTATCATAACAGTCTCGTTCTCTTGCCTATTCGATTATTTCGCCGATAACGCCGGCGCCGACGGTACGTCCGCCTTCCCTGATTGCAAACCTGAGCTCTTTTTCCATGGCAATGGGAGCAATCAGCTCTGCTTCGATGGCCGCATTATCACCCGGCATGATCATCTCAACACCGTCCGGCAGCGTGAGAATACCGGTAACGTCCGTGGTCCTGAAAAAGAACTGGGGCCTGTATCCGCTGAAGAAAGGTGTATGGCGACCGCCCTC
Organism: uncultured Desulfobacterium sp.; assembly: GCA_963675615.2. Lineage (GTDB taxonomy): Bacteria > Desulfobacterota > Desulfobacteria > Desulfobacterales > Desulfobacteraceae > Desulforapulum. The sequence continues at coordinate 3,608,776 of CAXXTD010000001.1, read as the reverse complement.
TTCCTTGCTCAGACAGTAGATCTCAGCCTTGAACTTGGTATGGGGTGTGATGGTTCCGGGCTTTGCAACAACCTGGCCCCTTTCAACGGCATCACGTTTGGTTCCACGCAGCAGAAGACCTACGTTGTCGCCAGCCCTTCCCTCGTCCAGAAGTTTGCGGAACATCTCAACACCGGTACAGATAGTCTTGGTGGTCTCACGGATACCCACGAGCTCAACCTCTTCACCGGTCTTGATAACACCACGGTCAATCCTTCCTGTGACAACGGTTCCACGGCCGGAGATGGAGAATACATCCTCGATGGGCATGAGGAAATCCTTGTCCGTGTCACGTACAGGCTCCTGAACATACTCGTCAAGGACCTTCAAGAGTTCATGGATGGGTGCTGCAGCAGGATCATCAGAGGTGTCGGCCTCAAGTGCCTTCAGGGCGGAGCCCCGCACAATGGGTGTGTCGTCCCCGGGAAACTCATACTTGGTCAACAGTTCCTGGAGCTCCATCTCAACCAGTTCAATGAGTTCCTCGTCATCAACCATGTCGCATTTGTTGAGAAAAACAACAATGCTGGGAACGCCAACCTGACGGGCAAGCAGGATGTGCTCACGGGTCTGGGGCATCGGCCCATCATCGGCTGAAACAACAAGAATGGCGCCGTCCATCTGGGCTGCACCCGTGATCATGTTCTTGATGTAATCGGCATGGCCCGGGCAGTCCACGTGGGCATAATGACGATTGGCTGTCTCGTATTCCACATGGGCTGTGGAAATGGTAATTCCCCTTTCTCTCTCTTCCGGGGCCTTGTCGATCTCATCAAATGCGATGAACTTGCCGTGACCGAGAAGGGCCGCATGCTTGGTAATTGCTGCTGTCAGTGTGGTCTTACCATGATCGATATGACCGATGGTGCCGATGTTAACGTGGGGTTTGTTCCGCTCAAATTTTTCTTTAGCCATCTTAAAATCTCCCTCCCTGATATATCAACAGGACGTTCTTTTATTGCTGTTTTACCAACGAAAGTGGGCAAAGGCCTTGTTCGCCTCTGCCATCTTGTGTGTATCCTCTTTTTTCTTGACTGCGCCGCCCCTCTCATTATAGGCGTCCAGCAACTCGGCTGCGAGCTTGCTGGACAGCCCTTTTTCAGACCGGTTGCGGCTGAATTGCAGCAACCACCTGAAGGCAAGGGCAGTCTGTCTTGAGGACTTTATTTCGGTCGGCACCTGGTAGGTTGACCCACCCACCCTTCTGGATTTAACTTCGACCGAAGGCCGAATGTTACCGATGGCCTTTTCAAAGACCTTGAGGGATGGCTCTCCGAGTTTTTCCTCGACAATCCCCATTGCATCCTTGAACACCCTTTCTGCAACGCTCTTTTTGCCGTCCCTCATGATGCAGTTGACGAACTTCACTGAAATGTGTTCGTCTTTGCTGATGGCATTTTTCAAATGCCCTGATACTATTTTTTTCCTCGCCATGTATCCACCAATTCCTAATCTTGATTCAAAAATTTCCAGGCAGTGTCTCGTGCCGGTCCTTTTGATTATTTGGGCCGTTTTGCTCCATACTTGGACCTGCCCTGTTTTCTGTCTTCAACGCCAAGGGTATCCAGGGTGCCCCTCACAATGTGATACCGGACACCGGGAAGATCCTTTACCCTCCCGCCCCTGACAAGGACGACCGAATGCTCCTGAAGATTATGGCCCATTCCGGGAATATACGCTGCAACCTCCATACCCGTTGTCAATCTTACCCTGGCAACCTTACGAAGGGCCGAGTTGGGTTTTTTGGGTGTGGATGTATAGACCCTTGTACAAACGCCGCGTTTCTGCGGGCCGCCCTTAAGAGCAGGCGTACTCTGTTTTTTTTCGGCCTTTTTTCTACCTTTTCTAACCAGCTGATTAATGGTCGGCATACCGTAATAACACTCCTTATCGAATATTTTCGAATCTTCCTGTGCGACAAAATGTTAGATTATTATACATAAGCATTGATTTTGTCAAGATTTTTGTTTATGCGGTTCTCAGAACCCTAGACCGCGGCCGTTGACGCTGCCTCAATTTCAAGGTCCTTGTAGGCCATATAGCCCGTCCCTGCCGGAACCAGTCGTCCCATGACCACATTCTCCTTTAACCCCTTGAGATCATCCATGCGTCCCTGCATACTCGCTTCGGTAAGCACCTTGGTCGTCTCCTGGAATGAGGCGGCTGAGATAAAACTGTCCGTTGCAAGGGACGCTTTGGTGATACCCAGAATAAGGGGCTCACCCCGTGCAGGCTCACCACCTTTTTGGACAACAGCCCGGTTGGCGGCGGCAAACCGGGCCCGGTCCACCTGCTCGTCCGGGATGAAATCCGTATCCCCGACATCAATCACCTTGACCCTGCGCATCATCTGGCCAATGACCACCTCAATGTGCTTGTCGTTAATCCTTACACCCTGAAGCCGGTAGACCTCCTGGACCTCGTCCACCAGATAACGGGCCAGGGCCACCTCTCCCTTGATGTTCAGGATGTCCTGGGGATTTGCGCTGCCGCCGATCAGGGGTTCACCGGCCTTGACATAGTCACCGTCATACACGGTCACGTGACGGCCCTTGGGAATGAGGTACTCTCTTTTTTCACCCACATCGGTGGGGGTTACCGTTACCTTCTGTTTTCCCTTGGTCCCCTTGGACACGGTGACGTACCCGTCGATCTCAGTCAGAACTGTGGGCTCTTTGGGCTTTCTCACCTCGAAAAGTTCGGCCACCCTGGGCAGACCTCCGGTAATATCCTTGGTCTTGGATGTGGCCCTGGGCAGTTTTGCAATGATGTCACCGGCCATGACCTGATCATCCTCGTCCACCATGAGAATGGCGTTGACCGGCAGGAAATAACGGACAACTGCACTGCTGCCCGGCAGTTTAACCCCTTTGCCATCCTGGTCCCTGAAGGTGATCCTGGGCCGCACATCGGCAATCTTACTCTCGATGATGGTTCGGCTCACCTTGCCCGTTACCTGGTCGATCTTCTCCTGAACCGTTGACCCGGCTTCAATGTCGGCATACCGGACCCGGCCGCTCACCTCGGTGATGATGGGGGTGGTAAAGGGATCCCATTCTGCTATCCGGTCCCCGACTTCAACCTCCTGCCCCTCTCGTACCAGCAGGGTGGCACCATAGATGATATCGTCGTGGGCCCGTTCCCTTCCCTCAGGACCGACAATGGAAAATCCGCCCCCCTTACGGTTCATGACGATCTGCTTATCATCAGCGGTGGTAACGATCTGGATGTTCTCGTTGAGATTGATGGTACCGGCAACCCTCGCCTTGATCTCGGCAACCTCAACCTTTCTGCTGGCTGTTCCACCGATATGAAAGGTTCTCATGGTCAGCTGGGTTCCGGGTTCGCCGATGGACTGGGCTGCCATGATTCCCACGGCCTGGCCGATATCCACGGTCTTGCCGTAGGCAAGATCCCGGCCGTAGCAGCGGGCGCAAACCCCTGTCTTGGCCTTGCAGGTGAGAACGCTCCGGATCTTGACGCTGGTGACGCCGGCAGCCTCGATGCGTTCAACCATGGCCTCATCAAGTTCAACGTTTCTCTCAACAATGATCTCATCCTTGTAAAGATCCCTGACATCCTCCTGGGTGACCCGGCCGAGAATACGTTCCCCAAGGCTCTGGATCACCTCGCCACCCTCAAGAAGGGACTCAACCTCGACCCCCATGAGGGTACCGCAGTCGTCTTCGGACACGGTACAGTCCTGGGCAACATCGGCAAGTCTTCGGGTCAAATACCCCGAATTGGCCGTCTTGAGAGCGGTATCGGCCAGACCCTTACGGGCACCATGGGTGGAGATAAAATACTGAAGAACCGTGAGCCCCTCACGGAAACAGGCCGTGATGGGATTCTCGATGATCTCACCCGATGGTTTGGCCATGAGCCCCCTCATGCCGGCCAGCTGGCGCATCTGATCCTTGCTGCCCCTGGCCCCTGAATCGGCCATCATGTAAACTGCGTTGAGGATATCCCCCTCAGGCCCCTGGTAACTCTTGGCACTTGCCGGATTCTTCATCACCTCCATCATGGCATCGGCAATGTCATCCGTGCTCTTTGCCCAGATATCCACCACCTTGTTATACTTTTCACCCTGGGTGATGAGGCCCTCGGAATACTGCTCCTTGATGTCAACCACACTCTTTTCCGCCTCGCGGATGATATCCCATTTGTTGTCGGGAATGATCATGTCATCGATGCAGATGGAAAGCCCCCCAAGGGTCGAATGCTTGTACCCGATGTCCTTGAGCCGGTCGGCCAGCACCACGGTCTCTTTGATGCCGATGTTTCGGTAGGCATAGTCCACAAGCTCCCTGACCGCCGATTTTGTCATGAGCCGGTTCACCAGGTGAAAGGGAATGGTGGTCTCCCGCTGATCCACCCGGAAAATATTGTAAAAACCGCCGGATTCGATCACATCGGAAAACTGCCCCTTTCTCAGGCCGTAGAGCTGTTCGGCCTTTATCTCGGAGACCTGAAAAATATTCTTGAACTCCTTGCGGGTGAGAATTCCGGTAACCCCTTTGGTGGCCCGGGTCTCTTCATCGCTGTAAAGTTCAGATACCTCGTCAAAGGTCTTTGCGCTCTTGAGCATCTGCAGGGCCTCAAGGGCCGTTTCCCGGTCAGCGACCCGGATACGGCTCATGGAGAGCAGGGTGTCACCCGGGATGATCTCCCAGAGCAGGATCCTGCCGCAGGTCGTCTTGTACATCTTGCCGTCAATGCGCACATTAATTTTAGCGTTCAGGCCGATCTCTTTTGCGTCAAAGGCGGATCTGACCTCGGCAATGCTTGAAAAACGGCTTCCTTCGCCAGGAAGACCCGGCACGCCGCGGGTCATGTAGTAAATCCCCAGAACAATATCCTGGGTAGGAACAATCACCGGCTGCCCATTGGCAGGCGACAAAATATTGTTGCTGGCCAGCATCAATATCCTGGCCTCGAGCTGGGACTCAAGGGAAAGGGGGATATGAACGGCCATCTGATCACCGTCAAAGTCGGCATTAAAGGCAGGACAGACCAGGGGATGGAGCTGGATCGCCTTACCTTCGATGAGAATGGGTTCAAACGCCTGGATACCGAGTCGATGGAGGGTGGGTGCTCGGTTGAGCATGATGGGATACTCCCTGACCACATGGTCCAGGGCGTCCCACACTTCGACCTCCTCCCGTTCAACCATTTTTTTGGCACTTTTGACCGTGGAGACCAGCCCCTTCTGCTCAAGGTAGTTGTAGATGAACGGCTTGAACAGCTCCAGGGCCATCTTTTTGGGCAGACCACACTGGTGAAGCCGCAGATCCGGACCCACCGTGATCACCGTACGGCCGGAATAATCCACACGCTTGCCGAGCAGGTTCTGGCGGAACCGGCCCTGTTTGCCCTTGAGGGTATCACTCAGGGATTTCAGGGGCCGTTTGTTGGTTCCGGTGACCACCCTGCCGTGGCGGCCGTTGTCAAACAGGACATCCACGGCCTCCTGTAGCATACGCTTTTCGTTCCGGACAATGATGTCAGGAGCGTTGAGGTCAACCAGGCGCTTGAGTCGGTTATTCCGGTTGATCACCCTTCTGTAGAGATCATTGAGATCGCTTGTGGCAAAGCGTCCGCCTTCCAGGGGGACCAGGGGCCGAAGATCCGGCGGCAGTACAGGCAGGGCCGTCATGATCATCTTGGTGGGGCTCTGACCCGAGGTTCTGAAGGCGTCGACCACCTTGAGCCGTTTGGCCATTTTCTGACGTTTGGCAACGGACTTGGTCGTCCCGATCTCTTCCCGGAGTTCCTGGTACACCGCCTCCAGATCAACCTGTTCCAGCAGCTGCAGAACCGCTTCGGCACCCATACCCGCCTCAAAGGAACCAAACCCGTAAAGCTCTATGGCTTCGTGGTATTTTTCATCCGACAGGAGCTGAAGCTTATCCAGCCCGGTCTCCTTGGGGTCAATGACCACATAGGAATCAAAATAGAGCACCTTTTCAAGGTTTTTTAGGGTAAGGTCCAGGAGATTACCGATCTTGCTGGGCAGGCTCTTGAGAAACCAGATGTGTGAAACCGGGCAGGCAAGCTCAATGTGGGCCATGCGCTCCCGCCGCACCTTGGACTGGATAACCTCCACCCCGCACTTTTCACAGATCACCCCCCGGTGTTTCATGCGCTTGTACTTGCCGCAGTTGCACTCGTAATCCTTGGTGGGGCCAAACACCTTTGCGCAGAACAGACCGTCTCGCTCAGGCTTGAATGTCCGATAATTGATGGTTTCCGGTTTTTTTATTTCCCCATGGGACCACTCTCTGATCTGGTCTGAAGAGGCCAGCGCTATCTGAACACCCGTATAAATTTTGGGATCTTTGGGCTTGGCAAAGAAGTCGTATATGGTTTCCAATATCTTCTCCTTATTTTTTACCTTCTAAAAGGTTGATATCCAGGCCCAGACTCTGGAGTTCTTTGGTAAGAACCCTGAAAGATTCAGGCATCCCAGGTTCAAGAACATTCTGTCCTTTGACGATCTTCTCGTACATGCGTGTCCTTCCCGTCATATCATCTGATTTTACCGTAATAAACTCCTGCAGTGCATGGGCTGCGCCATAGGCTTCCATGGCCCACACCTCCATCTCTCCAAGGCGCTGGCCACCAAACTGGGCCTTGCCGCCCAGGGGTTGCTGGGTCACCAGGGAATAGGGACCAATCGACCGGGCATGGAGTTTGTCATCCACAAGGTGATGGAGTTTGAGCATATACATGATGCCGACGGTAATGGGTTTGTCAAATGGCTCGCCCGTGCGGCCGTCATAGAGAATCGACTGACCCGACGGATCCAGACCGGCATAACGGATCAACGACTTGATCTCGCTCTCGGCCGCACCGTCAAAAACCGGCGTGGCCATGTGAACTCCGTTTTTATACATTGAGGCAAAGGCCATGAACTCAGTGTCATCCATGTGGTCGATGGCATCGACAAACCCGGCTTCTTCCTCATGGGGCCTTTTGGCCATGTCTGCTTCAACGGTGTAATGGGAGTCAAAGTCGTAGTGGGTCTTTTCCTTGTTTGCCCGTTCGCCCGCCTTTGCCAGGGGAGTCGTGAAAATCCGCTTGATCCTGGCCCTCAGTTCGTCGGTCTTTTTCTCATAGAGAAGGTCATCGATCTGACGCCCAAGCCCCCTGGCAGCACACCCCAGGTGAATCTCAAGGATCTGGCCCACGTTCATCCTGGACGGCACACCCAGGGGATTGAGCACCATGTCAACGGTTCTGCCGTCTTCAAAGTAGGGCAGATCCGCCACCGGAAGGATCCTTGAGACAACACCCTTGTTGCCGTGGCGGCCTGCCATCTTGTCGCCCACTGACAATACCCGCTTCATGGCAACATTGATCTTGATCAGCTTGAGCACACCCGGAGGCAGGTCGTCTCCCTTTTCATACCGGGACACCTGATTGTTGAAATTCTCCCTGGCCTTTTTGATCTGACGCTCAGCCTTTTCAAGGATATCATGGGCCGTTTCCGTAAGGGATGCATCTTCAACGGCCAGGCTCATCAGGTCGGTAAGGGCAATGTGCTCAAACTGCCCCTGGGCCACGGTGGTTCCAGACGGAACAACCACCTTTTTACCCTTTTTCACAGCCGACAAGAGTGCGTGGCCGGCCAGGAGTTCTTCAAGACGCTCCTGGATGGTTTCCGTGATAATCCTGATCTCATCGTCCCGGTCCTTTTCAAGCTTTTCAATCTCAAGGTCTTCGATCAGCCGGGTGCGGTCATCCTTGGGAAGTCCCCTGCGGGAGAAGACCTTGGCTGCGGTCACAACCCCCTCTACACCTGGGGGAACCCTGAGGGAGGTATCTTTTACGTCCCCTGCCTTTTCGCCAAAAATAGCCCGAAGCAGTTTTTCCTCGGGACTGAGCTGGGTTTCACCCTTGGGGGTGATCTTGCCGACAAGAATATCACCCGGCTTCACCTCTGCGCCAAGGCGAATGATACCGCTGTCATCCAGATCCTTGAGGGCCTCTTCACCGGCATTGGGAATATCGCGGGTAATCTCCTCCTTGCCAAGCTTTGTATCCCTGGCAACCACCTCAAACTCCTCGACATGGACCGAGGTGTAGACCCCCTCCTTGACCAGGCGTTCGCTCACAAGGATGGAATCCTCATAGTTATATCCTCCCCAGGGCATGAAGGCCACGGTGACATTCTTTCCCAGGGCAAGTTCACCCATCTCGGTTGAAGGCCCGTCGGCAATGACCTCGCCTCGTCTGACAGGGTCCCCCTTTTTAACGATGGGCCGATGGTTAAAGCAGGTATTCTGGTTGGACCGTACAAACTTGGATGCGGTATAGATGGTTACGGTCCTGTCGTCGGAACCCGGACCTTTTTCTGTATTTTTGACAACAATCCGCTTGGCATCCACATCAACAACAACACCATCGTGTTCTGCAACAATGGCCACGCCTGAATCCCTTGCGACCACACCTTCAATGCCCGTTCCCACCAGGGGGGCCTCGCTTCGAATCAGGGGAACGGCCTGGCGCTGCATATTTGACCCCATGAGCGCCCGGTTCGCATCATCGTTCTCAAGAAAGGGAATCAACGAGGCAGACACAGAAACCAGCTGGTTCGGGGAGACATCCATGAACTCGATGTCATTCCTGCCGACCATCTCAAACTCACCGCCCACCCGTGAGGTAACCAGGTCGTTGATCAGGTTGCCCTGCTCATCAAGCACCGCATTTGCCTGGGCAATGGGGTGTTCCTTTTCCTCAAATGCCGAAAGGTGGGTAATCTGCTTTGAGACCACACCATCTTTGGCAATACGGTATGGGGTTTCGATAAAGCCAAAGTCGTTGACCCTGGCATAGGTACAAAGGGATACAATCAGCCCGATGTTGGGTCCTTCCGGGGTTTCAATGGGACAGATCCTGCCGTAGTGGGAGGGGTGAACATCCCTGACTTCAAAGCCGGCCCGCTCCCGTGTAAGGCCGCCCGGCCCCAGGGCCGACAGCCGGCGTTTGTGGGTGGTCTCGGACAAGGGATTGGTCTGGTCCATGAACTGGGAGAGCTGACTTGTGCCGAAGAACTCCCGCACCACGGCTGAAACCGGTTTCGGATTGACAAGGTCGTGGGGCATCATGGCATCAACTTCCTGCATGCTCATGCGTTCCTTGATGGCCCGCTCCATCCTGACAAGCCCGATCCTGTACTGGTTTTCAAGCAGTTCGCCAACCGCCCGGACCCGCCGGTTTCCCAGATGGTCGATGTCGTCCACGGCACCCTGGGTATCCTTGAGTTCCACCAGGGTGGCAGCAGTCAAAAGGATATCCTCCCTTCGCAGGGTTCTGACGTCGATGCCCGTTGACATGCCCAGGCGATGGTTCATCTTGAGACGGCCAACGTTGGAAAGATCGTAATAGGCTGGCTTAAAGAACAGATGATCGATGAAATCCTGGGCAACCTCGGGGGTGGCCGGATTTCCGGGACGCAGTCTTCTGTAAATTTCAATCAGGGCCTCTGCACGGCTGGTGACCTTGTCCACGGCAAGGGTTTTGCGCATGGAGTCCGAACTGTAAGTGTCCACGTAGAGAATGCTGAACTCGGTGATCCCTGCACCATCGATTTTTTCAATCACCTCGGGGTCAATCAAAGAACCCGCCTTTGCAAGGACCTCCTGGGTTTCAGGGTGGACAATGGTAGAGGCAACCCCCCTGCCGATGATGTCGTCCTCACTGATGGGTATATATTCAAGGCCGGCTGCCTGAAGCTGCTTGAGTGCACGGAGGGTAAACAGCCGCCCTTTTTTAACAACCACTTCACCGGTTCCTGGATCAAGGATATCAAAACTTGCCCGGTTTCTCTTGAGGTTGTCGGGATTGAACGCCTTGAACAGAATGCCGTCTTTTCGTACAATGTGCTCTTTCTGGTAAAAGAAGCTCAATATATCTTCATTGGTGTAACCAAATGCCTTGAAAAGGATAGTCACTGGAAATTTTCGACGCCGGTCGATGCGGATATTGACAATATCCTTGGGGTCGATCTCCATGTCGATCCAGGATCCCCGAACAGGGATAATTCGAGCGGTATAGATAATTTTTCCGCTGGAATGGCTCTTGCCCTTGTCGTGGTCGAAAAAAACACCTGAGGATCTGTGAAGCTGACTGACAACAGCGCGTTCGGTACCGTTTATGATAAAAGTACCACGTTTCGTCATCAAAGGAATGGTTCCGAAATAGATCTCCTGCTCTTTGATGTCCCGGATGGAGGTGACACCTGCATCCTTGTCCACATCGTAAACAACGAGCCTTACGGTTATATTAACGGGAATTTCATAGGTCATCCCCCGGCTGATGCACTCTTTCATCGAGTGTTTTGTCTCACCGAACGAATAGGAGACATATTCAAGGGATGAGGTACCTGTGAAGTCTTTGATGGGAAGAACAGACTTGAATACAAGGTGTATTCCGATATCTTCCCTCTCTTCAGGCGGTACATCTCTCTGGAGGAAACGTTCAAAAGAGGTGCGCTGCATTCCGATGAGATCCGGAATATCAACGACCCTGCTCTTACTGCCAAATTCTTTTCGTATGCGCTTGTTTGCCAAGAGGCTCCCGGTCATGGTATCTCCAAATATGGCTTTATTATAACCGTGAAAGCGGAGACATGGCCGTATAGGCCGTGCCCCCGCGTCGAGTGTGTACAACTTATAATTTTTCCAAACAGTTAGGCGTTACACCAACTATTTTACAGTGACCTGGGCACCAGCGGCTTCGAGCTGCTCCTTGATCTTTTCTGCTTCTTCTTTTACAATCCCTTCCTTGACCGGCTTGGGCGCCTCGTCTACAAGGGCTTTTGCCTCTTTCAGGCCCAGACCTGTAATTGCACGCACCTCTTTGATAACGCCGATCTTTTTATCGCCGGCAGCCTCAAGGATAACATCAAACTCAGTCTGCTCTTCAGCTGCCGCGCCTGCTTCTGCACCGCCGCCAGCAGCCATCATGGCAACCGGAGCTGCTGCAGAGACGCCAAATTTTTCCTCAAGCTCCTTGACCAGCTCGGAGAGCTCAAGAACACTCATGTTTGCAATGAATTCAACTACATCGTCTTTTGTGACATCAGCCATTATTTTCTCCTTAGGATAACCCTGGAAAGAGTTATGTAAATCTATGATTTAATCGTTATTTGGTCGTTGTTAAAAAGCCTAGGCCGCTTGTTTTTGTTCAGAAATAGCATTGAGAACCGTCATAAAGCCCCTGGGAACGCCGGAAAGCACCCTGACCAGACCGGTTGGCACACCATTCATGGCAGACAGCAACTGGGCCAGAAGCACCTCGCGTGACGGCATCTTGGCAAGCGCTTTGATATCATCCACTGAAAGCAGCTTGCCATTCATGGCGGCCGCTTTGATCTCAAGCTTATCATTGTCTTCTGCGAACTTGACAAGAATTCTTGCCGGAGCTACAGGGTCATTCTTGCAGGTTGCAATGGCATTTGGCCCCTTGAAGAAATCCTTCATTAGAGCGGTATCTGTCCCCTGGGACGCCATCCCGAGAAGCGTGTTCTTTACAACAGCCAACTGGACGCCCTCTTTTCTCAACTCTGACCGGAGCTGGGTCATGGATTCAACATTGAGCCCCTTGTAATCCACAAGAATCGAGATCTGGGTTTCCTGCAGGCAAACCGCAAAATCGGCTACAAATTCTTTTTTATTAGATAAATTCAATAAACTACACCTCCTTTCCAAATACAACATTTTTTCAGAGGTGCCAACGGTGCCAAAACAGATTTCTGTCTAGGCAGGCCGGCATCGCCGATTATACACATCAGAGGATGTGCACCTACTGTCTTTGACAGACAATTAACAATTATGATGCCATGATCATGGGGCATGGCGGCAACCGGAAGGGGACTGGAAACCCTACTTGGTGAACATGGGATCTATTTTTACGCCAGGCCCCATGGTGGTTGATACAGTAATGGCTTTAAGGTATGTTCCCTTGCTGGCAGCAGGCTTGAGGGAGATGATCGTGCTGATGAACGCCTTGACATTTTCAACCAGCTTTTCCGGACCAAAAGAAACCTTGCCAACGGGAACATGGACAATACCCGCCTTTTCAACCCTGAAATCTATTTTACCCGCCTTGAGCTCTTCAACGGCCCGGGCAACATCAAAGGTTACCGTACCGGTCTTTGCATTGGGCATCAGCCCCCTGGGCCCGAGAACCCGACCAAGTTTGCCAACGGTTCCCATCATGTCCGGGGTTGCGATGGCCTTGTCAAACCCGAACCAGCCATCCTTGATCTTTGCAACGGTCTCGTCGTCGGCAATGAAGTCGGCGCCGGCATCCAGGGCCTCTTTTTCCTTTTCACCCTTGGCAAAGACCAGGACCTTGACCTCTTTGCCCAGTCCATTGGGAAGGGCTACGGTTCCCCTGACCATCTGATCTGCGTGGCGCGGGTCAACTCCGAGTCTCACAGCAATATCAACCGTTTCATCGAATTTTGCATAGGATGACGCGAGTGAGAGCTCTAAAGCTTCATTGAAATCATAGCGAGCCTGCTTATCGATCTTCTTAGACATTTCCGTATATTTTTTACCGTGCTTCGGCATTTTATATCACTCACTCCTTTAACGGTTAAACTACTTCGATACCCATACTTCTGGCCGTACCAGCAATTATACTTACTGCTGCATCAACATCGGCAGCATTCAAATCTTCCATCTTCAAGGTTGCAATCTCAACAAGCTGGTCACGGGTCACCTTGCCAACCTTGTCCCTGTTGGGAACACCCGAACCCTTGCTGATCTTTGCCGCCCTTTTCAAAAGCATGGAGGCTGGGGGGGTCTTTGTGATAAAGGTAAACGATCTGTCCTGGTATACGGTTATAACTACAGGAATTATGGAACCTGCATCATTGGCAGTCCTGGCATTAAAAGCCTTGCAGAAATCCATGATGTTCACACCGTGCTGACCCAGTGCAGGCCCGATCGGCGGTGATGGATTTGCCTTACCAGCCTCTACCTGAAGTTTGATCAGCGCCATTACTTTTTTTGCCATCTTATTTACTCCTGACACTCACTTTAAAGTTTCGTAATTTAAATCTTTGTGACCTGGACAAAGTCAAGCTCCACAGGGGTTGCCCGCCCGAAAATACTGACAAGAACCCGCACCTTACCCTTATCGGGATTTGACTCTTCAACCGTTCCGTTAAAATTGGTAAACGGTCCGTCGGTCACCCGCACATCATCACCCGGTTCAAAATAGTATTTGGGCTGGGGTTTGTTTTTACCCTGCTCCATTCGCTCGACAATGGCAGCAGCCTCTGCATCTGAAATGGGAGCCGGCTTGTTCTTGCCCCCCAGAAACCCCGTTACCTTTGGCGTAGAGTTAACAATGTGCCAGGTCTCATCGTTGAGGGACATGCGCACAAGAATATAACCCGGGTAAAACTTACGTGAGGATTCCCGTTTTTTTCCATTGACCAGCTCCACAACATGCTCGGTCGGAACCAGAACCTCATCAAAGCTATCCGCACATCCGGAGTTGGCAATCTTATCTTCCAGAGCAAGTTTGACCTTCTGTTCAAACCCTGAATAGACGTGAACCACATACCATTTAAGAGACACTATCTACTCCCCATTTATGCAAGAACAACCTGCACCAACTTTGAGAGACCAAAGTCGACCAGGCCAAGAAATGCTGCAAGGATAAACACGAGGATAATTACCACCACCGTTGATCCGGCTGTCTGTTTCTGATTCGGCCAGGTAACTTTTTTCAGCTCAACTCGGACCTCCCGAAAAAACTGAACCGTTTTGTGATAAAAATTTTCCTTCCCGGCTGCAGCGCTCGCTATAGGGGCAGTTTTGGGTTTCAGCACCTGGGGAATGGGTTTCACACGGTGCTCAGTCCCCTTGTTTCCGCCCCCCTGCTCTATAGCCGGGTCTTCCTGTACCTTTGTCTTGCCTTTGTCTGTTGCCAGCTTTTTTTTTTGCAACCGTGCCATAGTTCTCCTGCCTGTGCCAACCTGTTCAACTTCCAAGGCCTTGTTTAAAAAAATGATGGCAGGTCAGGAGGGAGTCGAACCCCCAGCATCCGGATTTGGAGTCCGGCGCTCTACCAATTAGAGCTACTGACCTGCATCAAAACTGCAGAATTTATATCGGCAGCATTCTGCCCGTAAGATTTTTATTTACGCGTCTCTTTATGGGTCACATGCTTCTTACAAAACCTGCAGTACTTTTCAAACTCAAGCTTATCAGGAGTTATACGCTTATTCTTTGTCGTTGTGTAGTTTCTTCTCTTGCACTCTGTACATGCAAGCGTCACGTTTACTCTGGGCACTTGAAACTCCTTGATTTATTATTCTATTATTTCCCCGATAACCCCGGCGCCTACGGTCCGTCCGCCTTCCCTGATGGCAAAGCGCAACTCTTTTTCCATGGCAATGGGTGCTATGAGTTCAGCGATGATGGCTGCATTGTCCCCGGGCATGATCATCTCAACCCCTTCAGGCAGGGTCAAAACACCGGTAACGTCTGTGGTCCTGAAAAAGAACTGGGGACGATATCCGCTGAAGAACGGGGTGTGACGACCTCCTTCCTCCTTGCTCAGACAATAGATCTCTGCCTTGAACTTGGTATGGGGAGTGATGGTGCCGGGCTTGGCCACAACCTGACCTCTTTCCACGGCATCACGCTTGGTTCCCCTGAGCAGCAGCCCCACATTATCACCGGCACGACCCTCGTCCAGAAGCTTTCTGAACATCTCAACACCCGTGCAGATGGTTTTTGTGGTATCACGAATACCGACGAGTTCAACCTCTTCCCCGGTCTTGATGATGCCACGATCAATTCTTCCGGTGACTACGGTTCCACGGCCGGAGATAGAAAAAACATCCTCAATGGGCATGAGAAAATCTTTGTCCGTATCCCGAACCGGCTCTTTTATATATTCGTCAAGCACATCCAGAAGTTTGTGAATGGGCTCAGCTGCAGGATCGTCCGAAGTTTCGGCTTCAAGGGCCTTGAGTGCGCTGCCCCTTACAATGGGGGTTTCGTCCCCTGGAAATTCATACTTTGTCAGCAACTCCTGAAGCTCCATTTCAACCAGTTCGATGAGCTCTTCGTCGTCAACCATGTCACATTTGTTCAAAAAAACCACGATACTTGGAACACCCACCTGGCGGGCAAGCAGAATGTGTTCACGGGTCTGGGGCATGGGTCCGTCGTCTGCACTTACAACAAGGATAGCACCATCCATCTGGGCTGCACCGGTGATCATGTTTTTGATATAATCCGCATGGCCCGGACAGTCCACGTGGGCGTAATGGCGCGTGGCGGTCTCGTACTCTACATGGGCCGTGGAGATGGTGATCCCCCTCTCTCGTTCTTCAGGCGCTTTGTCGATCTCGTCAAAAGCAACAAATTTTCCAAACCCCCTCAGGGCAGCATGCTTGGTAATTGCCGCTGTAAGCGTTGTCTTACCATGATCAATATGACCGATGGTTCCGATATTGACATGGGGCTTTGTCCGCTCAAATTTTTCTTTTGCCATCTTTAAGTATATCCTCCCGCCGGAAAGAGTGGAGCCCATGAACGGATTCGAACCGTTGAACCTCTTCCTTACCAAGGAAGCGCTCTACCTACTGAGCTACATGGGCCAGACCTTTAAGCAGTTGTAAACATCTATCTGATTTGCATAGAAGGATGGAGCGGGAGACGAGGCTCGAACTCGCGACATTCAGCTTGGAAGGCTGAAGCTCTACCAACTGAGCTACTCCCGCTCTTGACAAAGGGGAGCCATGCACGACACACACCTTTTCTGAAGCGTCCATTCTATGCAGTATGCGATCCCGCCTTAAGCAAGATGAGATCTCCTACATGAACTTTTTATGGTGGTGGGGGGAGGATTTGAACCTCCGAAGGCTTGGCCGTCAGATTTACAGTCTGATCCCTTTGACCACTCGGGAACCCCACCATTTGTTTTCCTGGAGCCGATACCCCGAATCGAACGGAGGACATTCTCATTACAAGTGAGATGCTCTACCAACTGAGCTATATCGGCATCACCGAGCCGCAAAGAACTAAACCCCTTCACGACAAGACCGGCGAATAATAGCAGAGGCCCCCCTGATTATCAAGCCTAAAAAAAAGACACTCACAGGCAGTTAGCGGAGATTAGACGATAAAAAATTCTTTTAACATCTTTTTCTGCCCGTTTTCGACTATTTTCTCTGATTGAACCCATTATCAACAAAAAAACGCCCTTGACAGTGCGTTTTGTCTATGAATCTGAGGCATATTCACTTGACACCCCAATTTTAATTTTATATTCATATGCAACTTAAAGCAGTTCCAGCGACTTCAACCCTATATCGGAACTATACCTATTCCATGAAAAAAATACAATCCCTTATCATAATACCCTTTGTCATCATGGGTTGTCAGTCCGCCCTTCAAAATCACTCTGTGATTACCGACCCTGACATTCAGATGGTTGAACCGCAAACCCGACTTGAAACCACAGGCTCGCCCAAGGGTTGTCCGCCCGCCACCCAATCAATCCGATCTGGCGCTGCAGCCAGACGCCCAGCGTCAAACAACTCTTCACCCAAAAAATCCCCCAGGTCGGTCACTGCCCAGGAGAAGATCGACCAGGCACTGGAGCTGTGCAATTCCGCCCAGGCCCTCTGGGAAAAAGGCGAGCTTGAAAACGCCCTCGCTGAACTGGATACAGCCTATGCTGCAATCCTTGACCTTGACACCAATGCCCATCCACTTTTCACCCAGCAGAAAGAAGATATCCGGTACATGATCTCCAAACGGATACTTGAAATCTATGCATCCAGAAACATTGTTGTCACGGGCAACCACGATGCAATCCCCATCACCCTGAACGCATACGTCCAAAAAGAAATCGACCTGCTCACCGGTCCTGAAAGAAATTTTTTCATTCACGCCATCGAGCGATCCGGCCGCTATCAGCCTTTTATTGCCCTTGAATTCAAAAAAGCCGGAATCCCCGAAACACTCTCATGGCTGCCCCTTATCGAAAGTGGATTCAGGGTCCGGGCCCTTTCACCGGCCAGGGCACTGGGTCTCTGGCAGTTTATTCCCTCCACCGGCTATAAATTCGGCCTCAAGCGGGACTACTATGTCGATGAACGACTCGACCCGGTCAAGTCAACCCATGCCGCCATTGCCTACCTGAAAGAACTCCACGGCATGTTCGGGGACTGGGCGACTGTCCTTGCTGCCTACAACTGCGGTGAAGGAAGGGTGCTGAGAATCATCAGACAGCAGAATATCAACTACCTTGACAATTTCTGGGATCTCTATGAAAAGCTGCCAAGGGAGACATCCAGATATGTGCCACGCTTTCTTGCCACCATTCACATCATGAAAAACCTTGAAAAGTTCAAGTTCGATCCCATCACCCTTGCCGAGCCATTTCATTTCGAGACGTGCCGCGTCAACAAACAGCTTCGACTTAAGGATATAGCTAGGGAGATACAGGTTGAGCCCGCCCTTCTCAAAGACCTGAACCCTGAACTCAGATACGCCCTTCTTCCGCCCGAAGAGTATGAAGTTCGTATTCCGAAAGAAAAAACAAATCTTTTTCTTGCAAAGCTCGACGGCATAAACTCATCATTTGCGCCACCCAAACGCTATGCCTACCACAAGGTCAGACGAGGAGAGACCCTGTCCGGCATCGCAAAACGGTACCACACCTCCATCCACCAGTTGACCGCGGCCAACAACATCTCAAAAAATGCCGTCATTGTTTCAGGCAAGGTCCTCAAAATTCCCACCCCGGGCACCTCCCCGGCATCGAATACGACCATGGGAACTGCGCCCTCCCCCACCAGCCAGACCGTCAAATATTCAGTGAGGCAGGGCGACAACCTCTGGCTCATTGCTGGACGATACAAAACCACCACCAAGGCCATCATGGCGGCAAACAACCTCAGGGATTCTTCCCTGCTCATTGGGCAGACACTTAAGATTCCAGTTGCAGCCGCCAGCACCCAAAGAATTTCAACCCATTTTGTAAAATCCGGCGATAATCCCTTTACAATAGCCAAAAAATATAATATGACTCTCCATCGTCTGCTCTCGCTGAACCATCTTACTGCGAGAAGCAAGATCTACCCGGGCCAGAAACTTCTGGTCGAGTAACCTAAGCCCCCGTAGCTCAGTGGATAGAGCATTGGATTCCTAATCCATGTGCGCAAGTTCGATTCTTGCCGGGGGCACCAGTAAATACAAGGCTTTCAGTTTTTTACTGAAGGCCTTTTTTGTTCAGGGCCTCCCCCATTGGCCTGAAAATCCTGTTCTTCTGTGGCCAACGGGAATCCTGTTCTTCATTCAATCCCCGTTTCAGCCAGCTGGTTTATTTTGCTGTGGCGTCTGTGGATGTCATGGTGTATATAAGCAAGACCTATGGTCGTTTTACCCCCTGTTGGATTTTACAGTAATTTGAGCAAGGATCCTTTCTGTATAATTTAAGATGAAACCATCTCCTAAAAAACCTGAACTTCTTGCTCCGGCCGGCAACCTTGAAAAACTTGAGGTTGCCATTCAGTTCGGCGCAGATGCGGTCTACCTGGCAGGCAAAGCGTTCAGTCTCAGAAACTTTTCAGGCAACTTTACCGATCCGGAGCTGACGCAGGCCGTTAACGTTGCCCACCGTGCCGGAGTCAAAGTTTACCTTGCGTGCAATATTTATTCACGCAACCCCGACCAGTCAGCCATTGTCCGATTTCTTGAACGGGTCGGCCATCTCAAACCGGATGCCATCATCATTGCCGACCCCGGTATTATCGATCTTGCCACGACCATTATCCCTGAAATTCCCATCCATTTGAGCACCCAGGCCAATACGACCAACTACAATGCTGTCAATTTCTGGGGCAAGGTGGGTGTCAGACGTGTCAACCTTGCCCGGGAGCTCTCCCTTGCTGAGATTCTTGAAGTTAAACAGCGTTCAAATCTTGAAATCGAAACCTTCATCCATGGTGCCATGTGTATCTCCTACTCGGGGCGCTGCCTGCTGAGCAATTTTCTTGCAGGCAGGGACAGCAACCAGGGCGCCTGCGCCCACCCCTGCCGTTGGAACTACTCGGTGGTGGAAGAGCAGCGGCCCGGTCACTTCCATTCACTCATGGAAGACGAATATGGGTCCTACCTGTTCAACTCAAGGGATCTGTGCATGCTTGACCACATCCCCGAACTGGTAGACGCCGGCATTGACTCGCTTAAAATCGAGGGTCGAATGAAGGGAATCAACTACCTTGCCACGGTGGTAAAGGCCTACCGCACAGCCATTGACAGCTACACCGCCGACCCTGCCCGTTTTTCCCTTGATCCCCATTTGTCACAGGAACTGTCACAACTCTACCACCGCGGCTATTGCACAGGGTTTTACTTTAATGACCCCGACCAGACCCTGCCCAATTATGATAATTTTCGAAAAGGAATGATCCATGGATTCATCGGAACCATCGTGGATACCCCCGATAAACAGCAGATCACCGTTGCAGTCCGAAACAAAGTTTCCCCGGGGAACACCATCGAAATCCTCACCCCCCGGGGCGCAAACCCACAAACGGTGATCACACAGGTCCTTGACAAAAACATGACCCCGGTTGACCATGCCCAGCCAAACACCCGGTCGACCCTGGTGCTTGAAATTGATGCCCCGTCATCAGGAATCATCCGAAGGGTAGATCCCCAGGATAGCGAAACCACCCTGTGACTTGCGGCAACGGTATTTTAGTTGAATGTTTTGACCGTTTAAGTGTATGATTCAATTAATTTTGTTTTAACCATTCAGGAGACGCATCATGTTTGAAGACGATGAAACCCTGCAGATGTACATTGAAGAATCCCTTGAACATCTATCCGATATCGAGAGTGACCTCTTAATTATTGAAGAAGGGGGAGAAAATATTGACATCGACATAGTGAACAATGTTTTCAGAGCCGCACACTCCATCAAGGGCGGTGCCGGTTTCATGGGACTTACCACGGTCAAAGAGCTGGCCCACAGCCTTGAAAATGTTCTGGATCTAATCAGAAACATGGCCCTTGTTCCTGATTCTGAACGAATCAGCGTCCTGCTCAAGGGATTTGACAGGCTCGAGGACCTCATGAACAACATACAGTCGAGCAATGAGCAGGATGTATCAGACCACATCGAGGCCCTGTCCAGAATCGCCCACCCTGATTCGAGCAAAGAAAGCCAGGTCATCCCCCCGGAAATGGTGGATATTCATCTGCCGGATGGCAGAATTTTTACCCAGGTGCTTAAATCCGATATTGAACAGCGAAGGGCCGAGGGCCACTTTATCTTTCTTGTGGAGTACGACCTGATCAACGATATTCACAAACGGAACAAAACCGCCGTCAAAACCCTTGAGACCCTCGTAAAAACCGGAATCATTCTTGAAGCAAGAATTGATTTCAATGCTGCAGGCACCCTTGCTGACCCTTTGTTCTTTGACACAATCCCCCTTCAGATTCTTTACTCGTCGATCATAGAACCTGACATGGCTGAAACCCTGTTCGACCTTCCCCCTGACAACATCCACCCCATTGACGATCACATGTTAACGGTTTCAAGCGCACCTGCCCATCCTGTCCCCCTGGCCATGCCCCAGCGGAAAACGGCACAGCAACAAACAGCCGCTTTGGTTTCACAACCCATTGAAAATCAGGCCCTTGAGAATCAGGCCGCTGCAGTTGCCAGGGATCAGGAGCAGACGGCTGCAGCAACAGGTGAGACGCAGACAAAAGCCATGGGTTCCCTGCGGGTTAACGTAAATCTCTTAGATGCACTTATGACCCTGGCAGGAGAACTGGTGCTAAGCCGTAACCAGCTGGTCCAGGGAATCAACTCATCCAATCCCAAGGCAACTGAACTAGCAAGCCAGCGCATCGACATGATCACTTCTGAACTTCAGGAAACCATCATGCAGACGAGGATGCAGCCCATTTCAAGCATATTCACCAAGTTCACCCGGGTGGTGAGGGACCTTTCACGGCAGCTTGAAAAATCAATCGACCTTGTGATCGAGGGAAAAGAAGTTGAGCTCGACAAGACAATCCTGGAATCCATAAACGATCCCCTGACCCACCTTGTTCGAAACTCAGTGGACCACGGCATCGAGACCCCTGATGAACGAACGGCGTGCGGCAAACCCCAGGCTGGAACCATAACCCTCAAGGCATTCCACGATGCAGGCCAGGTCAATATCGTGATTACCGATGACGGTAAAGGGCTGGACCCGGACAAAATTGCCCGCGTTGCCGTCACCAAGGGACTGCTGAGTGAGCAGCAGACCATGGAGATGACTGACAAGGAAAAAACTGACCTCATCCTCCTGCCCGGTTTTTCAACGGCGGAAAAGGTCACGGATGTTTCCGGCCGCGGCGTTGGAATGGACGTGGTTGTCACCAACCTTGAAAAGCTCGGCGGCATCATTGAAATTGACTCAACCCTTGGCAAGGGGACCGTCATACAAATCAAACTGCCCCTGACGCTTGCCATCATACCCAGCCAGATCATCTCGGTGGGCAAGGAAAAATACGCCGTTCCCCAGGTCAACCTCGACGAACTGCTGCGCATTCCTGCGGCCCAGGTCAAGGAAAGGATAGAAAAGGTAGGCGATGCTGATGTGGTCCGTCTCAGGGGCAACCTTCTGCCCCTCCTGGATCTGGCCAAGGTTCTCGGCATTAAAAAAACCTTTGTCGACCCCCGGGACGAGGTGGAACGTCCCGACCGCAGGAGCGCCATCGCCGACCGGAGGGGCACTCGCCTTGATGAATCAGGCCTTCCCCTGAATGACGAAGCCCCGTCAAAAGCCCTTGCCCGCCAGGGGGTTGACCGACGGTTCCATGCGGCAAGCGCCATCAACATCGCCGTTGTTTCCGCAGGTTCCTACAAGTACGGACTTGTGGTCGATGAACTCAAGGATTCAGAAGAAATCGTTGTCAAACCCCTTGGCCGTCACATGAAACGGTGCGCAGGGTATGCCGGCGCCACCATCATGGGCGACGGCAGGGTGGCACTTATCCTTGATGTATCAAACCTTGCCCAGATGGCGGAACTGACCACGATGGCAGAAACCGAACGGGTTGCCAAGGCTGCTAGGGAAGCCCAGGCGGCAAAGGACATGGCCCAGGACAAGGCATCCCTGCTCTTGTTCAAAAACGGGGAGGCAGAATATTTTGCAGCCCCATTGAACCTTGTGGAACGGATCGAACGAATTGCCTCGTCAACCATTGAGCAGGTCGGTGGGAAAAAAGTAGTTCAATACCGGGGAGGCGCCCTTCCCCTGTATGAACTTTCCCAGGTGACCCAGGTACCAAGCCTTCCGCCAAGGGATCAGCAGGAGGTCATCGTATTCAAGGTCAAGGACCGCGAACTCGGACTCATGGTAAGCCCGCCCGTTGATGCCCAGGAGGTGTTCCTTGATATTGATGATTCCACCCTCAAGCAAAAATGCATCAACGGCTCAATGATCATTGACGGCCATACCACCCTTCTTGTTGATATATTCGGACTGGTCAAGGACCTGAACCCAGACTGGTTTGTTGCGGAACAGGCCGCCGCCGAAGAAATGACAAGGGCCGGACAAAAGGTGATTCTCTTTGCAGAGGATTCCGCCTTTTTCCGCAATCAGGTCAGGGGATTCATGAGTGAAGAGGGCTACAAGGTGATTACGGCAGAAGACGGGGCCGTTGCTTGGGACCTGCTGAACAAGCACAAGGATGAAATCGATATCGTTGTAACGGATCTGGAAATGCCCAACATGGACGGTTTTGAACTGACCCAGCGGATCAAAAGCCATCCCGAGTTCTCCCACTACGCCGTGATCGCCCTGACCTCCCTTGCCAGCGACGACCACATGGCAAAGGGGGAAAAGGTGGGCATAGACACCTATGAGATCAAGCTGGACAGGGAGAATCTCATGAAGGTGATCCGGAGTTATCTGACCCTTTAACCCCCCCCCGAAAACTTACAGGGCCGGCAGGGGCCCAGGAGTGGATCAACATGAAACAAGCAGAGAACACGGTACCCCCGCACAACATGGAACTTGCCACATTTTATGTGGGAAAGGCTCTGTGCGGCATTGATATTCTGAATATTCAAGAGATCAACAAACACTTTGATGTCACAACGGTTCCCCAGTCGGCAGACTATGTGGTGGGGGTGCTCAACCTGAGGGGAAGAATTGTGACCATCCTGGATCTTGGCAAAAAACTTGGCCTCTCCCAGATTGAGGACAGCAGCAGCAACCGCAACATCATTGTCCGGTCCCAGGAAGAGCACATCGGACTGATGGTCGATGCCATCAGCGATGTGGTCCGTGTGGACACAGACAATGTCGAACCCTCACCGTCCAATCTGAACGGCGTCAAGGGAAAATATTTCCAGGGGGTTCTCAAGACAGATTCAAGCCTGATCGGCATTCTTGATATCGAAGAGGTATTAAAGGAATAGATGGAGCAAATACGCGTTCTTGTGGTGGATGACACCATTGTATACAGAAAGATCGTCAGCGATGCGCTCAAGGCGACCCCGGGGGTCGAGATTGTGGGTACCGCCCACAACGGAAAGATAGCCCTGTCCAAGATCAAGACCCTCAAGCCGGACCTTGTGACCCTGGACATTGAAATGCCAGAGATGAGCGGCATTGAGGTGCTGGAGGCCCTTCAGACCACCCCGGATGCGCCCGTGGCAGTCATGCTCAGCACCCTTACCCACAGGGGAAGCGACATGACGATCAAGGCCCTTGAGCTCGGGGCCTTTGACTTTATCGGCAAGCCCGACTCGGGGACCATGGCCGAGAATATGGTCAAGATCAGGGCAGCGCTGGATCCCATTATTGCCACGTTCAAGCGCCAGCGGCAGTTTCGACAAAGGCTGAGGCATAAGCCGGTCCCAGGGGCCCCCCTGACCAAAACCTTTTCACCGAAGATCGCCTCCGGGGCACCCCTTGCAAGGAACCGAACAACCCGGTCCGAAATCGTGGGCATCGGAATTTCCACAGGAGGCCCCAACGCCCTTGCCAGGATGATGCCCATGCTCCCCGTTGACCTGAACGTTCCCATCCTGGTGGTCCAACATATGCCGCCGATGTTTACCCAGTCCCTTGCAAAGAGTTTAAATGCAAAATGCCAGCTGACGGTCAAGGAAGCGGCCAATGGTGAACCCCTTTTACCCAACACCGTGTACATTGCCCCGGGGGGGCGCCAGATGAAGATTGTCGCAGGTCCGGATGGAACGAGCAGAAACATCAGAATAACCGATGATCCACCTGAAAATTCCTGCAGACCATCGGTGGACTATCTTTTCAGATCCATTGCCGAACACTATGTGGGAAGGGCCACGGC
Source organism: uncultured Desulfobacterium sp. (assembly GCA_963675615.2). Classification (GTDB taxonomy): domain Bacteria; phylum Desulfobacterota; class Desulfobacteria; order Desulfobacterales; family Desulfobacteraceae; genus Desulforapulum. Next base: position 3,584,360 of record CAXXTD010000001.1, on the reverse strand, counting down.
CGTGATTATGACAGGTATGGGCTCCGACGGCACCCGGGGACTCGGCCTCATGAAAAAAAACGGTGCCATAATCATTGCCCAGGACAAGGAGAGCTGTACGGTCTATGGAATGCCCAAAGAACCGACTGAATCCGGACTGGCCGACGTTGTCGTTTCCCTGGATAAAATCGCCCGCGAGATAACCAGAACCATAATCAAATGAACAGCAGGGTCCAATGATCAAAATCACCCCACCCGAATTTGATATTCTTGTCCGGCATATTCTAGAGATATCAGGGATTGCCCTTTCCAGGGGAAAAGAATACCTCGTGGAAACAAGGCTTAATCCCCTTTTGGATGCCCTTGACTGTGCCTCATATACCGAATTCCATAGAAGGGTCAAGGCCGATCCCAGGGGGCAGATAAACGAAAAAATCATCAATGCCATCTCCACCAACGAAACCTACTTTTTCAGGGACAAGTCCCCGTTTGAGCTTCTCCAGCACAAGATCATACCTGACCTCATGGACAGACGGACAAAAAACAAATCCGTACTCAAGCCGGGCCTCCGCCTCTGGAGCGCGGCAAGTTCCACCGGCCAGGAGATCTATTCCATGGCCATGGCCCTCACTGAAATCGGCATAACCCCTGCCAATTACAACATCAGGATGCTCGGAACCGACATCTCCGACGCAGCCGTTGCCCAGGCAAGCTACGGCTGGTACAACAAATTTGAGATTGCCAGGGGCCTTGATCCAAAACGTCTTGCCCGTTTTTTCACCGCTGACAAGGACGGCTGGCGGATCAACGATGAAATCCGGTCCATGGCCCAGTTCAAGAAGATGAATCTCATGAAACCCTTTGTCGGCCTTGGAAAATTTGATATCATTCTGTGCCGGAATGTCATGATCTACTTTACACCGGAAGACCGTAGAAAAATATATGCCAGCATTGCCAAGGTGCTTGAACCCGACGGATATCTGATCATTGGATCCACCGAGTCCCTTGCCAATGAATGCGATCTTTTCACCCCCCACAGATATCTGAAATCGGTTTTTTACCAGTTTAAATAACCGGCATGTAAAGGAACAGTGTGCCATGGCCACTATTGACCCAAAACAATTCATGGATGAGCTTCTCTTCTGCATCAACGAACAGGACAGTATCAAGGCCAAGGCCCTGCTGCAGTTTGCATCAGACAGGGACATTGATGTTTCCCTCCAGCAAAGGGCCCTGGCAGCCCTGGGCAGAGCCCCCGATTCCTTTGCCTTCCCCCTGCTCGAGCACCTGCTGAAAATTCAGATTTCAACCCCGGGAGTCAACGATGCGCTTTACGAACTCATCCTGGACAAATCCTACGGCAGAACCGACCTTGTTTTAAAGTATATTCACCACGAACACAAAAAAAGCCGCCTTTTCTTTGTCCGGGCAGCCGGGGATCTGATGCTCAAGGATGCCGCCCCCGGCCTGGCCCGGATCCTCGACCAGGAGCAGGACAGGGAGGTTCTGCTGGCCGCAACCCGGTCCCTGGGCGCCCTGGGCCTTGCCCAGCATCTGCCCGACCTGGCAGCAGTCCAAAAGAATCCCGACCTGGCAATCTGCCATGCAGCCATTTTTGCCGTGGCGGAAATGGGCGGTAAAACAGCGGTTGACGCCCTTTTTTCAATCATAACAGACCCGGAAGGCAAGCCTGAATCCAGCCTTGTGGCCATCGAAGCCTGGCTGGCATCCAGAACCAGCATGCCCTGGACCACCTGGTCCGCCTCCTAGAATCGCCCCATGCCGACACAAGGGATGCAGCCATTGACCAGCTCATTGCCATCGGCAACAAGGCTGTCCCCACTCTGACCATGGCCACCCGTAATGCAGGGGTGGATCATATGATCCACCTGGTAACCACCCTGGGGTACATCGGTGATCCGTCGGCCCTTCCCACCCTGCTTGATCTGATCAATGTCCAGCCGAAAGAGGCCAACATCCGCCAGGCCCTCTATGAAGCCCTTGAAAGAATCCCGTCGGCCAGGTCGGCCATCAGTCTTGCCGGCGGCCTTTCAGACCGTGTGGAGGCCGTGAGAATGAGCGCTGCCAGGGCCGTTGATAAAAACCTCTCCCGGGTGCTTGTGGCAGGTCTAAAAAACATTGTGAGGCAGGAGGATGAAACGGCCTGCGGTGCCGTTGCAGCCCTGATTGATGCCGAAGCAGACAGCATATTTAACTTTCTTCTGGACGAACCGTCCTTTGTCCGGCTTGCCGTCGACCATGTCACAACCCAGGCAGCCCCCGGTACCCGGAACCATTTCATCGATCTTTTGCGATCAAAAAACAGACAGGCCCTTGCCGCTGACATGGAAAGTCGGGTTCAGACGGCCTGTGCCCGGTCGAACAAAAATATCCTTGAGATTTACGTGGTGGATGATTCGCGGATGATGCTCAAACTCTACCAGAACAAACTCATGAAGCTGGGCCATCAACCAGCGGTGTTTGAATCCCCGGAAAAGGCCATCACGGCCGTTTCCGTGGCAAAACCGGACGTTCTTATCACCGACCTGAACATGCCGAAAATCAACGGCATCCAGCTGACCCGGGAAATCCGTCGAAAATACACCCGTCAACAGCTGCCCATCATCATGATCACCACCCAGAGCGACTTCATCGAGGTGGACAAGGGTGGGCACCACCCAGGGGTGAATAGGAACTATCTCATCCAGTCGGGAATCAACAGTCTCCTGCACAAGCCGTTTACGGACGAACAGCTTGAAACAGCCATCCAGGCCGTCATGGACTAGGCCTGTCCGGCATAGATGATCTTGAACGGAATGGGGGGATATTTCCAGACCGTGGGCTTGGGAAGGATCTGCTCTTCTGACACGGTCAGCCAGTTGATATCAAACTTGATCTCCCTCAGACGTCCCCCCTCGGAGGCAAGGGCATGGGGGGTATAGGCGTAAACAACATTAAAGATGCACACCAGCCGTTTGCCCTCCCTTGCCACCACATAGTTTTTGGTAAAGCTGCTCTGACTGATGCCGGCGGACTTTGCTATCTCAGCAACCTCCTCCCGGGTAAACCGCATGAGAATGGACTTTGAGATTCCGTTTTCATCGATTCGCAGCAGGGCCCTGGACTCGCTGCTGCCAACATACACCGTTGTGATGCCCTCAAGTTTCCGGAAATACTGGGCCGCCACAATGGCTGCGGTTCTTCTGCCCCCGGCCATCACGGGCATGCCATAGTACTCGAAAAACTTCTTTTGAAAATTGTCCGCATACTTGTCCCCCTTTTCATAGAGATCCTTGGAGATGTAACGAAGATCCCGGGCCAGATCTTCGGCAGCGTCGGCAATGGGCCAGTCAATTCGGACATGGAAATGGGTAAGGGCGTAACGGTCGGTGTTGCCGGCCCGCAGATCCCGCTGGATCAGCAGGGCATAATCCACCGGAAGAAGCGTCTTCATGAAATCAAAAAATCCATTGGTATCCATGAACTTGAGATTGCGGTGGTATTCCTGACCCTCTGGAAAATCCCTGTGTTTCAAGAGGTTGGTCTTGGTGGTCTTGTTGGCGTCAAAGTAACGGATGTACTTTTTATGGCTCTCGTCCACGTAGGTTTCGGAAAAAAGCACCAGAAACGAATTCTGGAGTTCAAACTCAATCGAGGGAATCCTGGCCCTGGGCTTGAGTTCCCTGGTCTCGACAAAGGGATAGGGCGTCTTCTGGCGAAGGAAATTGTCGTAGGAATCCACCAAGGCATACCCCAGGACAAACTGATCCATCTCATCCCTCAGAAGCTCGTAGTAGGATCGCCTGAGTTTATCCTTTCGGCTTAACCGGTTTCTTGTGCAACAGAACATTTACCTCCCTTTCAGCCTTAATCCAGGGCCACAACCCCGGGAAGTTTTTTACCCTCCATGAGATGCAGAAAAGCGCCCCCCCCGGTGGAAACATAACTCATTTTATCCGCCACCCCGCATAGATTCACGGCAAGGCCGGTATCACCGCCGCCCACAACGGAAAAAGCAGTGGAAGCTGCCACTGCATCTGCCACGGTTTTCGTACCCCTGCCAAAGGGAGTCATCTCAAAGACCCCCATGGGTCCGTTCCAGACAATGGTTGCGGCATCCTGGACGGCCCGGGCAAACAGCACCCCTGTCGCAGGACCGATGTCAAGGGCCATCCAGCCCTGGGGAACGGCCGCAGCATCCACGATCCGGGTCTGGGCATCGGCGTCAAAACGATCGGCCGCCACCAGGTCCACGGGCAGGATCAGGTTAATCCGCCGCTCCCGGGCCTGCTGAACAATACGGTCGGCCGTTTCAACCAGGTCGGCCTCAACCATGGAAGCGCCGACTTCATGGCCCTGGCTCTTTAGAAAGGTGTTGGCCATGGCTCCGCCAATGACAAGGGCATCCACATGGTTGAGCATATTTTCAAGGGCCGCAAGCTTGCTCGACACCTTGGCTCCCCCGATGATGGCCAAAAGGGGACGACGGGGATTTTCAATGGAATCGTGAAAACATTTCACCTCTTGTTCAAGCAGAAACCCGGCACAGGCCTCGTCAACGAACCGGGTGACGGCAACGATGGAAGCGGCCGATCGATGGCTTACGGCAAAGGCGTCGTTGACATAGATCTGGCAGAGTGCGGCAAGGGATCGGGCAAACTCAGGGTCATTTTCCTCCTCCCCCTTGTAAAACCTGAGGTTTTCAAGGAGGATAATCTGGCCCGGTTCAAGCAGGTCGACACGTTCCTTGACCTTTGGGCCGATGCAGTCGTCCACAAACCCCACCTGGAAACCGACCAGCTCAGACAACCTTTCTGCCGCCGGTGCAAGGGTGAGGGCTGCTGCAGGCTTGCCCTTGGGCCGGCCCATGTGGGAGGCAAGGACAATTTTTGCCCCTCGGTCCACAAGATAATTGATCAAAGGCAGTGTGGCCCTTATCCGGTTATCATCGGCAATGTGCCCGTTTTCATCCATGGGCAGGTTGTAATCCACCCGGACGAGAACCGTTTTTGAATCAAACTCGATCTCTCGTACTGTTTTCATGAAACCCTCCTCAAGCCGTTATCACTCTATTTCCTGGCCAGCTGCTTTTTCCTGGACCACCGCTCAAAAAAACCGATCATGCCCGCCTGTTCACTTCTTTCAATAATCTCCTCGTGGACCGGCACACCCTGGACGCCTGCCATGGCATGCCGTAAACAGGCTGTTTTGCAGGGACACAGATACATGCAGTCATCGGGAGTTTCACGCAATCCCCGGGGGGTCATGGGGAAAACCGTGTCAAGGTCTCCAAAGCAGTCGGGTCTTTCCGGCGTATCCTTATCCATATTGATTCTCAAACTCCCTTTTAAATTCTGCAATGATTCCCTGGTCCGCAAAACTGTAAAAACGTTCCCCCCCGGTAATCAAGTGCTCGTGAACGGTGATCCCGGCATGGGCCAGAGCAAAAAAGAGGCGCCGGGTGATGGCATGATCCTCAGGGGATGGGTCGATCTCGCCTGAAGGGTGGTTGTGGGCGAAAATAAGAGCCGCAGCCCGGTGTTCCAGAGCCTTTGCAATGACCTCCCGGGGATAAACAGCCGATGATGAGAGGCTGCCCTCGAAGAGAATCTCGCTGGCAAGCACCCGGTTCTTTGCGTCCAGGAAAATACCGACAAACACCTCCCTGGGCCGGTGGCCGATGGCATGCCCAAGAAAGGCGCACAGGTCACGGGAATTTTTCAGCACGGTCTTTGACTGAATCCGCCGCTCAAGGTAGCGGTCCGACACCGCCTTGATCAGCTTGATGCCCAGCACATTTGAAGGGCCGACCCCGTCCACCCGGCAGAGCTCCTCTACGCTTGCCTCAAACACCCCCTGGATCGTTTTGAACCGCTCTAAAAGCGCCTTTGCGCTCGGCTTGCAATCCTTTCTCGGTGTGTTGAGGGTCAGAAGGAGCTCGATTACCTCATAGTCAAGAAAGCCTGGCAGTCCACTTTCAAGAAAGCGCTGTTTGAGTCGACCCCGATGCCCCGTGTTCGGATTCCTGCCCGCACCAGTTTTGCTGCCTGGAGCGGCCCTGTTGTCCGAACCAGCCTTATTCAGACCCGTTGTCTTCGGAGTCGTCGTCCGGTGATCCGGTCGGATCTGGTTCATGGCTCTCCCCGCCATCGAATTCATCTGGACCGCCAGAAGAATCAACAATGCCCTCCCCTGACGGTTCCGATGCCTCAGATTCTTCTTTTTCCCCTTCGTCCTCCTCAGGAAGCCTTGCCGCGCCAATGAGTTTCTCGCCGGGACTCAGATTGATGAGTTTGACCCCCTGGGTGTTGCGGCTGATAACGGAAATATCCTGGATACCGGTTCTGATGAGCTTGCCCCCGTCGGTCACGAGCATGAGTTCATCCTCGTCCTCCACCAGCAGCAGCGCCACCATCTTTCCGTTGCGCTCGGATGTCCGGATGGAAAAGACCCCCTTGCCGCCACGGGTCTGGGAACGGTACTCCTGGATCAGGGTCCGCTTGCCATATCCGTTCTCGGTAACGGTGAGGAGGGTTCGGCCGTGGTTGAGCACCTCCATACCCACCACACAGGATCCCGGATCAATGCGCATACCCCTGACCCCCATGGACCCCCTGGCCGTTGTCCGGACATCATTTTCGTCAAACCGGATCACCTTGCCCCCTTCACTGCCCAGGAAGATTTGGGTCTCCCCGTCGGTGATGCCTGCGGCAATAAGCTCGTCGTCATCGGCCAGTTTAATGCCGATGAGGCCCCCGGACCGGGGCCTTGAGTAGGCCATGAGATCGGTCTTCTTGACCCTGCCGAGCTTTGTGGCCATGACCACGTACCGATCTTCCACAAACTCGGGAACGGTGAGAACCGTTGCCAGCTTTTCGCCCTGTTCAAAATTCAACAGGTTGACAATGGCCTTGCCAAGGCTTGTGCGGCCGGCCATGGGAAGCTCATACACCTTGGACTGGTAAACCTTGCCAAGGTTGGTAATAAACAAAAAGGTGTGGTGGGTGGAGGCTACAAAAAGGTGCTCCACAAAATCTTCATCCTTGGTGCCCATGGCGGTCTTGCCCTTGCCTCCCCGGTGCTGGCTGGCATAGAGGGAAACGGGGTTACGCTTGATGTAGCCGCTGCGTGTGACCGTGACCACCATGTCCTCTTCAGCAATGAGGTCCTCAATGTTGATCTCGCCGGTAGCTTCGACAATCTGGGTCCTGCGGTCATCCTGGTATTCGTCTTTAAGTTCGGTCAGTTCCTGCTTGATGATTCCCCTGACCACCTGGTCGCTGGACAGGATCTCCTGGTACCAGGCAAGATCCTTGAGCAACTGGGCATACTCGTCGTTGATCTTATCCCGCTCAAGCCCTGTGAGGCGCTGGAGGCGCATCTCAAGGATGGCCTGGGCCTGGATCTGGGTCAGCTCAAAATTCTGGACAAGGCCGGCCTTGGCCTCTTCAGGTGACCGGGACGCCCGGATCAGGGCCACCACCTCGTCCAGATTGTCCAGGGCCTTGATCAGCCCTTCGAGGATGTGGGCCCGCTCCATGGCCTTTTTCTGGTCAAACAGGGTCCGCCGGATGATCACCGACCGCCGGTGGTTGAGGAACTGCTCGAGGAGCTCCTTGAGGGTAAAAAGCTCGGGCCGGTTGTTGACAACGGCCAGAAAAATGATGCCAAAGCTGGTGTGCATGTTGGTGTGTTTGTACAGCTGGTTGATCACCACGTCAGAATACTGGTCCCGCTTGAGACCGATGGCGATGCGCATGCCTTGGCGGTCGGATTCGTCCCTCACATAGGAGGCGCCCTCGATCACCTTTGCCCGCATGAGTTCTGCGATCTTCTCCACAAGCTTTGCCTTGTTCACCTGGTAGGGAAGCTCGGTCACGACAATGGTTTCCGTCTTGGTCTTGGAGTTGACCTCAACCTCAACCTTTGCCCGGACCGTTATGATACCACGGCCCGTGGTATAGGCCTCATGGATCCCCTTTCGGCCATAGATCATTCCGTGGGTGGGAAAATCCGGCCCCGGGATGTGGGTCATGAGCTGTTCAATGGTGATGTCGGGTTGTTCCAAAAGGGCGATGAGTCCCTGGACCACCTCCCCGATATTGTGGGGGGGAATGTTGGTGGTCATGCCCACGGCAATGCCTGAAGAACCGTTGACCAGCAGGGCTGGAAATCTTGTGGGAAGCACGGACGGTTCAGCCATGGTTTCGTCGTAGTTGGGAATGAAGTCCACGGTCTCTTTTTCAAGGTCGGCCAGCATCTGGTGGGCGATCTTCTTCATCCTCACCTCGGTGTACCTCATGGCGGCCGGTGAATCACCATCCACGGATCCGAAGTTGCCCTGGCCGTCCACCAGGGTATAACGAAGGGAAAAATCCTGGGCCATACGGACCATGGTGTCGTACACGGCTGTATCACCGTGGGGGTGGTACTTACCAATGACATCACCAACAATTCGGGCCGACTTTTTGTAGGGTTTGTTCCAGTCGTTTCTAAGCTCTCGCATGGCAAACAACACCCGGCGGTGAACCGGTTTTAACCCGTCCCGGACATCGGGAAGCGCCCTCCCAATGATGACGCTCATGGCGTACTCGAGGTAGGATTTTTTCATCTCCGTCTCGATGCTGATCGTACTGATGATCTCTTGATTTAGCATGAACTATCCTTCTTAATATTCCCTTTGACTCTGTCAGGTTCCACAATGGCCTGAAAATTTGCAAAATAGATGTCGGCCAGGGTCAGAAACATCGTTATGATCAGGGGGCCGTAGATAATCCCCAGAATGCCGTAGAGCTCAAGCCCGCCGATGATGGCAAAGAAAACCACCAGGGGGTGCATTTTCACCCTGTCACCGACGACCTTTGGTTTAAAAACGTATTCAATGCCCCAGGAGAGAACCGCGTAGAGAACCAGGATAAAAATCCCGGCAGCCATTCGCTCTTTGAGCATGAGGATCAGCCCGGTTGGAATCAGCACGACCCCGATTCCCAGGATGGGCAGAAAGGCCAGAAAGCCCATGATGACCCCCCAGAGAAAGGGAGAGGCAAGGCCCAGCATGAAGAATGCCCCTCCCCCGACAACGCCCTGGATTAAGCCGCCAAGGCCGTTGCCCACAAGCACGGCCCCGGCCATCTCCTTGAATTTACAGAACAGCTTTTCGTTGTGTTCATCGGCAAGGGGGGAAATGTCATAGATATAATCAACAAACCGTGCCCCATCAATAAAGAGATAAAAAACAACAATGAGCATAAGACAGAAGTAGAAAACAATCTTAAACACATTGGACGCGATAAAGCTTGCCTGCTGAAACAGGTAAAGCCCCACCACCCGGCCAAGTTCTGAAACCGGTTTGACCATCTCCTCCCAGGAAAATGAAAGGTCAAACCCCATGGTGGCCAACAGATGATTCAACCGCTCCAGGATCTGGGTGTTTTCAAGGACCTGCTTGACCTGGTTGCTGAGCACGGCACTCTTTGCCATCTGATAAAGATCATAGGCCTCCTTGGAGAGCACCCCGACAAAAAAGAGTACCGGCACCAGGACCACGAAAAAAATCACCAGGCAGGTGATCATGGCAGCCAGACCGGGTTTGATCCGTCTCTGAAGCAGCCTGTTGAACGGTGCAAAAGCCCCCATGACCACCAGCCCCAGGACAATGGTGGCAAAAAACGGAGACAGCAGCCAGCAGACCAGTATAATGGCGGCGGAAAACAGCACCACAAAAAAGAAAAACACCGCCTTCTCAGAAGGGGTCTGCCCCCTGGGACCGCCATTGGCGTTTAAACAAGCCCCGGGCTCCCTTAGCTCCATGGAACTATCTGCCCAGGCACCCTAGGGCTGCGATGAAAAGGAGTGCCTCATAGATGATGACCTGGGTAAAGCTGCCGAAAAAATGATAGACAATGCCGCCCCCGATGATGGCAGGCACTGCCGTAAAGACCATGATGCCAAGTTTTCTGCTGATATCCATAATAAAAGCCTCTTTATATCCTTAAAAATAGGGTTTGATAAATCAACCTGTTTTTTACCACTTGAGCGGTTCCAAGTAAAGAAAAAACCAGCGGTTAACGTTCAATGACCATGCCCATGCCCATGCCGCCGCCGATACACATGGAAATCAACCCGGTGCCGTACCCTTTTCTTTTCATCTGGTTGATGGCCGTCACCATCTGCCTTGCACCGGTACACCCGATGGGGTGCCCCAGGGAAATGCCGCTGCCCAGCTCATTGGGTCGCTCAATGTCAAGCCCAAGCTCCCTGATGCAGCCGATGGCCTGGGCGGCAAAGGCCTCGTTGAGCTCAACCATGTCAATATCGTCAATGGCCATCCCGGTTCGCTTCAAGAGCTTCCTCACCGCCGGAACTGGTCCCAGCCCCATGTAGGCCGGATCAAGACCGCCCGATGCAAACCCCTTTACCGAGGCAAAAATTTCAAGCCCCAGCCCAGTGGCCTTTTCCCGGTCCATGAGCAACACGGCCGCTGCACCGTCATTGATGCCCGAGGCGTTGCCTGCAGTGACGCTGCCGTCCTTCTTAAAGGCGGGTCTAAGTTTGGCCAGTTTTTCAAGACTGGTCTCCATGGGCCGCTCGTCCGTGTCCACAAGGGTTTCCTGGCGCCTGACCATCACGGGAACAGGAACGATCTCCTGGGCAAAGGTACCATTCTGGATGGCGGCACGGGCCCGGTTGTGGCTCAGAAGCGCAAGGTCATCCTGCTCCTGGCGGGTGATCCCATATTTTGCAGCGATGTTTTCAGCGGTCAGCCCCATGTGGTAGCCGTAAAATATCTCGTAAAGCCCGTCAAAGACCATGAGATCGAGGATTTCACCCTTGCCGGTCAGCTCCATGCGATGGCCCCAGCGGGCCTTGGGAAGGGCCATGGGTGCATTGCTCATGCTCTCCTGACCGCCGGCCACGACAACTTCGGCTTCGCCTGACATGATGGCCTGGGCGCCCAGGGCAATGGCCTTGAGGCCTGACCCGCAGATTTTGTTCACGGTAAAGGCCGTAGTCTGGCGGGGAATTCCGGCTGCGATCATTGCCTGGCGAGCCGTATTCTGACCCTGGCCGGCCTGGAGCACGTTGCCCATGATCACCTCATCAATGACAAGGGGCTGAAGGGAGTCATCATAGTCGTACCCTTTTTTTTCAAGGTCAATCATGCCCTGGCCGTCCAGGGAGTCGGGTCCGAAATTCTCCCCTGCCACGGGCCTTACCCCGGACCGTTTTAAAAGGGCCTTCATGACAAGCGCCCCAAGTTCAACAACAGACACACTCTTTAACGAACCGCCAAAGGAACCAACGGGTGTTCTCACACCCCCTACGATCACAACATCTCTCATGTCAAGTCTCCTGGTCGTTGATTTTATCCTGTTTTTAAACTATATCTGCCACCATGACCTTTATTCTTCGCGATGGTTCAGCCTGTAACTCATAGCAAAAACAAATTTCAAACACAAGGAATTAACCGTATGTGCCTCATCCTTGCCGCCTGTGGAAAACTACCCGGAAAACGACTCATCATCGCTGCCAACCGGGATGAATTCCTTGATCGCCCCACCCGGGCCATGCACCGCTGGAAAAATGGGTCCGGAATCATTGCCGGAAAAGACCTCAAGGCCGGCGGCACCTGGCTGGGAATTACTGAACACGGCCGGTTTGCTGCCGTCACAAACTTCAGGGACCCATCCATTCAGAAAACGAATGCACCATCACGGGGAAGTATCGTCACAGACTTTCTTGAATCAGACCTGGATCCGTTAACGTTTCTGGACCGGTTCAAAACCCGGGCACAGCAGTTCAACGGGTTCAATCTGCTGGCCGGCAACCCGGAGGCAACCTGCTGGTTTTCCAATGTATCAGGCAGGGCAACAAGGCTTCCACCCGGATTTTACGGAATAAGCAACCACCTGATGGACACGCCCTGGCCCAAGGTGACAAGGGGCAAAGGCGCCCTGGAAAAATGCCTTGAGCAAACCCGGGATCTCACTCCGGACGAACTTTTCCCCCTGCTGCAAGACACGACACAGCCCCCGGACGACAAACTGCCCGACACCGGGGTGGGGATGGCGTGGGAACGACTGCTTGCCCCCATCTTCATTAAAAGCCCTGGCTATGGAACCCGTTGCTCAACCGTGCTCATCATCAGTCAGAACGGCGGCATGGAGATCCGTGAACGAACCTTTGACACAAAAGAGGGCGGCAGGTACTCGGAAAAGCGTTTCACCGTGGCACCAGGGCCGGGCATGGAACACCCAAAAGATATGCAGATTTAGGACCGTTCCTTTTTTTTGAGGGCGATCCAGGCCTCAAGGCGCTGTTTGACCATGGCCTCATACCCCCTGTCCGTGGGCAGATAATACCGTTCATCCCGGAGTTCTTCCGGAAGATATTCCTGGGGAACAAACCCGCCCCTGTGGTCGTGGGCATACTGGTACCCCCGGCCATACCCCATATCCTTCATCAGGCGGGTCGGCGCATTTCTGACATGGAGGGGCACCGGCAGGGCACCGGTCTCTTCAACCCTCGTTCTCACCCTTTTGTGGGCCATGTATACGCTGTTGCTCTTGGGGGCCGTTGCAAGGTAGACGGCGGCCTGGAACAGGGCATCGTCCCCCTCCGGTGATCCCAGAAAACGATAGGCGTTCAGGGCGTCCAGGGCAACACCCAGGGCGCCGGGGTCAGCCACCCCCACATCCTCGGTGGCGAACCGAACCATTCTTCGAATCAGATAAAGGGGGTCTTCCCCTGCGGCCATCATTCTTTCAAGCCAGTAAATGGCAGCATCGGGATCACTGCCCCGAAGACTCTTGTGGAAGGCCGAGATCAGGTTGAAATGTTCTTCGCCCGACTTGTCATAGCGCAGGGCTTTTTTCTCGACCACAGCCGCCACATCCTCCGGCATGATGGCAGCAGAGAGACTGCCGGGCTGACCATCCTTCCGGGCCGAGGCATAGACCCCAATGGTTTCAAGGGTTGCAAGGGCGGCCCTCACATCACCATCGGCACCAGCGGCAATATAGTCCAGGGCCTGGGCAGAGAACTCGATCCCAAGGGAGCCCAGTCCCCGGACCCGGTCTGCTGCGGCCCGTTCAAGAATGGTGGAAATATCGTTTACCTCGAGGCGGTTGAGGGTGATCACCCGGCATCGGGAGACAAGGGCCGGAATCACCTCAAACGAGGGGTTTTCCGTTGTGGCGCCCACAAGGACGATGGCTCCGGTTTCCACGTGGTGGAGAAAGGCGTCCTGCTGGGCCTTGTTAAACCGGTGAATCTCGTCCACAAACACAAGGGTTCTTCGTCCCCGGATGCGGCGCTGCTCCCTGGCCGTCTCAATCACGGCCCGGATATCCTTGACCCCGGCGAGAACGGCTGAAATCTGCATGAAATGGGAGCTGGTCTCCCGGGCAATGATGCCGGCAAGGGTGGTCTTGCCGCACCCGGGCGGCCCCCAGAGAATGGTTGAAAAAACCCTGTCGCTGGTGATGGCACTGTGGAGAATCCTGCCCGGTGCCACCACATGGTCCTGACCCACAACCTCGTCAAGGCGCTGGGGCCGCATCCTGTCCGCAAGGGGGCGAAACTGGCTGCCCGCCTCGTCCATGCCGGCATCGAACAGGTTCATATCCATTGGGGTTATTCCTTTAAATCCCTGACCCGCTTGCGCCGGCTCTGCTCCTTGCGCTCTTTTTTCCTGCGGGTGGTTTTTTTCTCTTTTTTCTCAACAATTCTTGGGGCCAGCTTGCTCTTGCCGGAAAAATCGATCTTGCCGGTTTTGGCCCGGAACAAAAGCCGGATGGGGGTGTGTTCAAGCTCGGCCATCTCCCGGATCTGATTGACCAGATAGCGGTGGTAGGAAAAATGGACCGCATCGGGATAGTTGACAAAGCAGACAATGGTCGGTGGCTTGACCGCGACCTGGGTGGCGTAGTAGAATTTGAGCCGTTTTCCCTTGTGCATGGGCGGTTCGGACCGGAAAATGGCATCCTCGACAATCCGGTTCAACATCCCGGTGTTGATCCTGTAGGCATACTGGGCATGGATCTTTTCAACCATCGAAAGGATTTTGTGGGTCCGAAGGCCCGTAAGGGCCGAGATGGTCATGGCAGGCGCAAACGACAGAAATTTAGACTTGATTCTGAGGTCCTCCATGAACCGCCGCTGATCCTTACGATCCTCGTCAAGCAGATCCCACTTGTTGACAAGGAACAGGGCGCCGCACCCCCGGTCCTGGGCATAACCTGCAATGGTGATGTCCTGGTCCGTGACCCCTTCGTCGGCATCAATGAGAATCAGGGCAACGTCACACTGGTCAAGACTCTTGAGGGATTTGAGAATCGAATACTTTTCGATTTTTTCCCGCACCTTTCCCTTGCGTCGGATGCCTGCCGTATCAATCAAGCGGAACCGCCTGCCGTTGCGCTCAATGGAAAGGTCCACGGAATCCCGTGTGGTTCCCGGGATATGGCTCACCACGACCCTGGACTTGCCGAACAACTTGTTGATCAGCGAAGATTTGCCCACATTGGGCCGGCCGGCCACGGCAATGCAGATCTCCTGTTCGGAAGCATCCTTTTCCCCCTGTTCGGATTCAACCACGGGCCCAGGTGGCGGAAAGAACATCACCATGTCATCCAGAAAACGCTCGACCCCGATGCCGTGCTCGGCACTCATGGGATAGAACTTTTCAATGCCAAGGGAATAGAATTCAAGAAGCTCCTCCCGCTGCTTGTGGTTCTCAACCTTGTTGACAAGGAAAAAAACCGGCTTGGACGTCCGCCTCAGAATATCGGCAAGGTCCCTGTCAAACGGTGAGATACCGGCCCTACCGTCCAATACCAGGGCGATAATGTCCGCCTCGTGAATGGCCGATTCCACGTGCTCCCTGATCTCGCGGGCAAAATAATCGTCATCGGACAGAAGAAAACCGCCCGTGTCCACCAGGATAAAGGGGTGCTCATTCCACACGGCATCCACATAATGCCTGTCCCGGGTAACCCCTGGAAAATCATCCACCAGGGCGTTTCTTGACCGGGTGATTCGATTGAACAGGGTGGATTTTCCCACATTGGGGCGGCCCACAAGGGCAACAACGGGTTTCATCGGTAAGGCCTCCAAACCAAAAAAACAGACCAATCATCCCTTAACAGGGCAAAGCGCCCTGGGGGTCTGAAAACGTCTGTTTAACATAGGGTAAACACATTAATTTTTAAAAGATGGCGTCCCCAAGGGGATTCGAACCCCTGTCGCCGCCGTGAAAGGGCGGTGTCCTGGACCGGGCTAGACGATGGGGACGCAGCATCAATATTTTGTTTGGTGGGCCGTACTGGGCTCGAACCAGTGACTCTCTGCTTAAAAGGCAGATACTCTGCCGACTGAGTTAACGGCCCTCACAAAAACAAAGAACTTTTATAGTTTCCTGGCGCTTTTGTCAACACCTTTTTTCAAGGAAACCTATTTTTTCCAAAATTCCGGCACAAAAAGAACGATCACCGTATAGATCTCAAGCCGGCCGAGCAGCATGCACCAAATGAGAATCCACTTGCCCACAGCAGAAATGTGGGCAAAGTTGTCCACCGGGCCCACGGTTCCAAACCCGGGACCGATGTTGCCGATACAGGCGGCAACGGCCCCGAATGACGAGACCATGTCCATACCCAGGGCTGCAAGACAGAGGCTGCTGAACACAAAGAGCCCCATGTAAAGGGATAGGAACCCCATGATACTCCTGAGCACCGGATCGGGCACCACGGCGGCATTAAGCTTGACCTGGACAATGCTCCGGGGATGGACAAGTACAAAGAGCTCCCTGTAGCAGTACTTGAAGCAGACCATGATCCGGGCGCACTTCATGCCACCGCCGGTGGAACCGGCACAGGCACCCATGAACATGCAGACAAAGAGAATGGCCTGGCTCAGACCCGGCCAGGTTTCATAATCGGCCGTGGCAAACCCCGTTGTGGTGACAATGGAGACCACCTGAAACGAGGCGTACTGAAACGCCTTGCCAAAGCTGTCATACACCGTGCCATGGATGTCAAGGGCCAGCACCAGGGAGAGCAGCAGGCACATTCCGAGAAAAAACCGGCATTCGGAATCCCGCCAGAAGATCAGGGTTCTCCCCCGGAGCAGCTGGTAGTGAAGGGAAAAATTGATCCCGGCAATGACCATGAAGGCAAGGACAACATAATCGAAATAGGCGCTGTCATAGTGGGCCATGGAGGTGTTTTTGGTCGAGAACCCGCCGGTGGGCATGGTGGTGAAGGTGTGACACAATGCGTCGTAGAAATCCATGCCGCCAGCCAGAAGAAAAATCACTTCAACAACGGAAATCAGGGCATACAGATACCAGAGGATCTTGGCTGAATCACTGAGCCGGGGGGTCAGCTTGTCCGGGACCGGGCTTGGCACCTCGGCCTTGAACAGCTGCATCCCGCCCACCCCGAGAAAGGGCAGGATGGCAAGGCTCAGAACAATGATCCCCATGCCCCCGAGCCACTGGATAAAGCTTCGCCAGAACAGAAGACTCCTGGAGAGCCCTTCGATGTTGGTCAGCACGGATGACCCCGTGGTGGTAAACCCGGACACGGACTCAAAAAAGGCGTCGGTAAAATGGGGCAGCCCGTTGCCCAGATAAAAGGGCAGCGCGCCAAAAAGCCCCATGGCGGTCCAGCCAAGGGCAACAATGGCCATGCCCTCCCTGGGACTGATATAGTCAATGCTTGGCCTTCTTGAACCGAAATAAAGCAGCAAGCCAGCGGCAATGGTGACGACCATGGACTCAATCAGGGCAGCCAGGCTGGCATCTGCGTAAACGAGGCTGCAGGCAATGGAAAAAACCATGGAAAGCCCCAGAAAAACCAGCAGGATCCCGATGACATTGGCAATATGAGGCCAGCGCATTTAAAAGAACTCCAGCTTGACCGTCAGGAGTTTCTCAAGCTTTTTAACGGCCTGGCGCTGGGCAAAGAGAATGATCCTGTCGTCGGGGGCCACAACACTCTCACCGGTGGGGATAATGATCTCATCGTTGCGGATGATGCAGACCAGCAGCGCCCCCTTGGGAAACGACAGCTTTTTAAGGGGACGTCTTGTGATGTCCGAGGTGGCCAGGGCAACGGCCTCAATCACCTCGGCATCCTCTCCAAGCACGGCAACCGCAGAAAGAATTTTTCCCTTTCGAATCTCCTGGAGAATGGAACTGATGGCCGAAAGCCTCGGGCTGACCATCTTTTCCAGGCCAATGGTGGCCATGAGGGGGAAATAGCTGAACTTGCTCACCTTGGTGATGGTGGCCCGGGCCCCCAGGTTTTTTGCAAGGAGCGAGGTTAAAATATTGGTCTCCTCGTCATGGGTGAGGGTGACCACCACATCGGCATCCCCCACATTCTCCTCGAGCAACAGCTTCTGATCCGACCCGTCCCCGTGGAGCACAACGGTTTTGTCCATCTTCTGGGACAGCACATTGCACCGTTCCAGATTTGATTCGATGATCTTGGTGTGGATGGATTCCCGCTCAAGGGCGTCGGCCAGACGCTTGCCAATGCGGCCGCCACCAACAATGATCACCCGCTTCAGGGTGTTGACGTTGGCGTTGAACAGCTTGACCGTGTCGGCAAGCCGCTTTTTCTCGCTGATAAAATAAACCAGATCCCCGGGTCGAAGGACATTGTCCCCCCGGGGCACGATGAGTTCATCATTTCTGACCACCGCTGCAATCAGGGGTCTTGCATCCCCGAAAACCGCAGGAAAGTCCAGGAGCCGAACCCCGGCCATGGGCGAATCCTTTTCAAGGCGGATACCGACAAAATTAACCCGGCCTTCGGCGAATTCACCCACGTCCACGGCCCCCGGTACCCGCATGAGCCGCTGGATGGTCTTGACCACCTCGATTTCCGGGTTGATCACCGTATCAATATGGGGGGCTTCGTTTTTAAACACCTCGTGGAAGTCATCAAAGCCTGCACCCCGGATGCGGGCAAGCTTCTTGGTGCTTGGCGAAAGAAGGTTGGCAGACAGGCAGGCCACAAGGTTTGCCTCGTCACTGTTGGTTACGGCCAGAAGGATCTCGGCCTCCCGGATACCAGCATCGGCAAGAACCCTGGGTGAACTGCCCGAAGCCAGGATCACCTGAACGTCCAGGGCCTCGGACACCCTTCGAACCGCCTCCGGGTCCTTGTCAATCACCACCACATCCTTATCTTCAAAGGCAAGACGGCTGGCAATGTGATACCCCACCTCCCCTGCCCCAACAATGATAATTCTCAACGTGTCACTCCTGTCCTAAAATCTATGGAATGGGCAAGATTTACACTATGGCATCCCGGGTGTCAATCCCTGGTGAGGGATGAGCGATATCACAAAAACAGGCACTTGCATTATGATAAAGATATGGCTAAACTAAAATCATGATCGCAGAAATAAAAAAAATTCTCCGGAATCACCAAAATAAAATTATTTTTGGATATCTCTTTGGCTCCCATGCAAAAGGCCTTGCCCGGGCATCCAGTGACATAGATCTTGGTTTTTTTGTGAATCCGGAATCAGATCAGACATTCTTTGATATTAGAATCAATCTCTACATGGATCTTTCAAGGACATTAAAACAGAACAACATTGATATTGTGATCCTGAACCAGTGCAGGAACCTTATCCTTTTGAACGAAATCATCAGCCACGGTCGTTTGATCCATGATTCAAATGCACCCTTACGAGAAAATTTCGAGCAGAGGATACTCCACAGCGCCATTGATTTTAAACACCAGGCACCCTTAAACCTTAAGGACCTCCTCCCGGCTCTCAACGGTTTCAGCAACATCGATCTCCTCTTCCTGCCCGCGGATCTCAAACCGCTGGCGGATCTTTTCAAGGGAGATAAGCTCCCCCCTTCTGGCAGACGGCGTGAGAAAGGATTTCAGCTTTCGTTCGAGCATCCTTGGATGGAGATCCCCGGCAATGGCAGCCACCCCTTCGGTGATGATCTTCTGGAGCATGAGTTCCTGGGCGGTTCGTTCCCTGATATTGGCGGCAAAGGGCAGGAAAAAAAAGTTGGCCAGAACGATACCGTAGAGGGTGGAGGTCAACGCAATGGGAACCGTTGACATGATCACGGCAGAATCGCCCACCCCGGCAATGGTGCCGATGAGCCCCACCACACTGCCCACCAGCCCAAAGGCCGGAGCCACCTCGGCCATGGTCTGGAACACCCGGGTGGTCTCTTCCCTTCTCAGCCGGAAAAAATACATCTCGCCATTGAGGGATTCACGGATCTGGGCCGGAGAAAAGCCGTCCACCATAAATCCGATTGCCTGGCGCAGGAACACAATGGTGGTCTCCCCCTCGTCCCGCTGAAGGGACAAAAGCCCCTTGAGCCTTCGCTTGACCGACAGATCCACCAGAATCTCCACAATGTCATCCGGGTTCCGGGTCTCCCGGGTATAGGAGGCCCACAGCACCCGAACCACGATCACCAGACGCGCCATCCGGTAACTGATCAGGGTGGCACCAAAGGTTCCGCCCATGACAATAACAAATCCGGACAGGTTGAGATAGAAACCGATATTGCCGTGGATTAAAAACCCCACCAGAAACAGACTGAGACAGACAATCAACCCCAAGATATTCTGCCTGCCGTGGGCCCAGATTGAGCTTGCCCTGAAATCATCCATTGTTGCCTCCTCCAGTATCAGGTTGAACCCCTTGAGAATAGGGTCTTTCCTTCATTAAAACAATCTCCACCCGCCGGTTAAGGGATCGATTGTAGGCCGTGTTGTTCGGCCGAAGCGGCTGAAGCCAGGCATGGCCGGACACAAAGAATCGTTCCTCGGGCAGCCCGGCTTCCCTGATGAGAAACCGTGCCACCCGGCACGCCCTTGCCGTTGAAAGTTCCCAGTTCGTGGGATAAAGCTCGGAATGATTGGGCATGTCGTCGGTATGACCAATCACATTGACAACAAAGGAATTCTCCTGGAGAATCTTGCCGATCTGTCGGAGCCGCCACTGGGCCTGGGGCTTCAGGTCAGCCTTGCCCAGGTCAAAGAACAGATCTCCTGCCAGGGAAATCCTCACGGCCCGGTCCGCCACCAGATCCACACTGGCGCTGTCGTCCACAAACTCATCCATCACCGCCCGTCGTGTCTGGCTGAAAACCTCCGACGGGCTGGCATCGAGATTGTTTTCAACAATCCTGCCTGAACCTGCATCAGACACAAGGTTGGTGCCCGGACCCGGGCCGAACTCAAGCTTCCTGCTGCTGGCCTGGTAAACATACATCACCACGAACAGGATAAACATGGTCATCATCAGATCCGACCAGGAAACCGACCAGCCCCCCCGCCGGGGAGTGTCAAAGGACAGAAGCGAATCAGCTGCAAAAGGATCGAAACCCTTGCAAAATTCGTCTTGGTCAAATTCACCATCCAAAGAAATTTCGGTTCCATGATTATTGGTTTCCTTGCCCATAGGACCACTCCAAAATCTTTAATGTAAACAGATACCGTCAAACAAAAGCAACATACATGCCCAAGAACAAAAAAACATGGTCATTGCCATGCTTTTGTTTGTTTCAAAAAAAATCATACCTTTTATATTCTGCATGGTCAAAGCATGGTATTGTCCCTGGCCATAGCGAACAATGAAACACCACTGATTGTAATGCTTCGGTGGGTGTTTACATATAAAAAATGCAACTTTTTTGACTCTGAACTCAATATCTGCCAATTTATTGACCCACTGAAATTAGGTTCATGCATGATAATTTCATGGGGTTTATTTTAATTTGATTCGACATCATACCGTGTTAACTTAAGATCAAAACATGGATTTTACATGAAATCAAAGGAGATAAAGCATGGAGCTTAAAAATAAAAAAATCCTCGTCACCGGAGCAGACGGATTCATCGGTTCACATCTAACAGAAAAACTCGTAAACATGGGGTGCCGGGTACGCGCTTTTGTTTATTATAACTCTTTTAACAGCTGGGGCTGGCTGGATCACCTATCAGAAGAAATAAAAAAAAAGCTGGACGTATTTTCCGGAGACATTCGAGATCCCTTTGGAGTTAATTCAGCTGTAGAAGGATGTGATGTTGTGCTGCACCTTGCGGCCCTCATTGCCATACCCTACTCCTACCACTCACCGGCAACCTATGTTGAAACCAACATCAATGGAACCCTTAACATCCTCCAGGCGGCAAGAGCCCACAACGTGAAAAAAGTCGTGCAGACATCAACCAGCGAGGTGTATGGAACCGCCGAATTTGTGCCCATCACAGAAAGACATCCCCTGCAGGGGCAGTCTCCCTATTCGGCATCAAAAATTGGAGCAGACCAGATGGCCTGGTCTTTTTTTACCTCCTTTGACCTTCCCATTACCACCATTCGTCCCTTTAACACCTACGGTCCACGACAGTCCCTGCGGGCGGTCATCCCAACGTTGATCACCCAGATTGCCTCGGGAAAAAAAAGAATAAAACTGGGGGCACTTTCCCCGACCCGGGATTTTAACTATGTGGATGATATTACAAACGCCTTTATAAAGGTTGTTGAGTCAGACGCCTCAGTGGGTGAAACCATGAATGCAGGAAGCAATTTTGAAATCTCCATAGGTGAAACAGCAGCAATCATTGCAGAACTGATGAACACAAAAATTGAAATCGTCTCTGATGAAAAAAGACTAAGGCCACCCAAAAGTGAAGTAAACCGGTTATGGGCCGATAACAATAAAATAAAGGCGTTTACCGGATGGACGCCTGAATACGCCGGCATTGATGGTTTTAAAAGAGGGCTTGAACATTGCATAAAATGGTACACTAAACCTGGGAACCTTAAATTTTTTAAGCCAGACCACTACAATATTTAACTTAACTTTCTGAGTCGGCAATACTCAAGCTTTTTAGATATAAATATCTTAAATTAAAAGTTAAAACAACGAGGCTCGCCAACTTTGATATGTAATGTTCATCCTTAAACAAACATAGAAAAAAAGGTGCCCCCCTGGAACCTTTATTTTTGACAATTTGATATTTTATATTTAAAAGCATACTAAGAAACATCACCCAATGTTGATTTTAAATCAAGATCAGTACATGGAAAACAAATACAAATCCTCCGAAAAGTGACGTTAACCGATTAGGGGCCAATAACAGTAAAACGAACCAAGATACTGGGAAAATCATATGAAGATCATTCTTGCAAATCTCCTTCCAGAAATAAATGACGTGCAGGCCAGAAAAGCAAATCAAAACAAATTTAAGTCTTTAAATTTTCCCATGGGGCTGGGAATTATTGCCAATGTTCTCACAAAGGCTGGTTTTCCTTTTCAAACAATCGATACATACGTAAAAGATACCACTGCTCAGTTTCTCGAAATGGTGACGATTGAAAAACCAGACTGTATACTGATGTCGGGCTTCCTTGGCAATTTCATGTATGGATTCTTATTAAACCTGTCCCAAAACATAAAAAGAAGAAGCCCGAACTCTCAAATCATTATTGGTGGTCCAATCGCTTGCACCATCCCAGAACTTTTGGTGAGCAGGTGTTTTATCGACTATGCCGTAGTCGGTGAGGGCGAAAAAACGATTATTGAATTGCTTTATGCCATTCAAGCAAGAGACAGTGTGCGAAACATTAAAGGCATTGTTTTTAAAGATGCCTCAGGAGAAGTAATTTTTACCGGTGACCGGGAAAGAATCAAAAATCTTGATCAAGACTCAGAATTCCCTTTGTATAATGCATTCCCCATTCAACAATATATTGACTATTTAAATACAACAGGCCGATGCTGGGAAATTTCCACATCAAGAGGGTGCTATGGAAAATGCACTTTCTGTAAACTAACCTTTGGGAGCAAGATTACAAGCTTCTCAAATCAGGCGATTATCAGACACATGCAGTTTGTATATGAACGGTACGGTATAAATCGCTTCAGTTTTGTGGACGATAATTTCTTGAACAATCCCATAAAAGCACAAGAATTTGTTGATATCCTCATGGGTCAGAATATCAACTTCAAGTGGCGGTTTCAAGGTAGAGCAGATATGGTCTCTCCTGAATTTGTCAAAAGGGCTTCAGAAGTGGGGCTTTTTGATATCTCATTTGGTATTGAGTCTGCTGATCCAACTATTTTAAAAGTATACAAAAAAAAACTCGACATTGATAAGGCCTTTAGTAAATTAATGGTGATCAAAGATATGATCAAGATTAATTGCAACTTCATCGTAGGTGCTCCGGGAGAAACCTGGACGACCATCAAAAAATCCGAACAGTTCATCAAGGGATTAAAACTAAAGAATATAAATGCCGGCATCCTCATGCTTTTTCCCGGAACAGAACTATACTCGGACGCTTTAAAAAAAGGCTGTATCAAAGATGAGCATCAGTATTGTTTGGATTTCGGTCATCCTTACGATTACCCATATATTAATGTCTGTGAACTGTCGGATGAGGAGTTGATTCAGGCAAAGCAGATGTTAATTGACGCTGCAAAACAGATTTAACAGACTTGGTCAAATAGGCCCTACCGTCTTGCAGAATGTTCTCAATTTGCAGGCAACAATATTAAGAAAAACTTGATCTATAAAAAATCAATGCCTGAGGCAGCGACTTACAATTTCAGAAACCATGCACTCCTGAAATTAGGCAATATCTATATTAATGCAGACCATTTGGAAAATTCAATTCATGAACATACTTGCAGTAGGCGCCCATTATGACGACATTGAACTCGGGTGTGGCGGAACATTAATCAATCATGTCAAAAAAAATGACACGGTATGGATGGTGGTAATTACAGATTCAGGGTATAGAGATCCAGCTGGTTGTGTCATAAGGAGTAGTGACACTGCGAAAAAAGAAGGTGAAAAAGCCGCAAAAATTATTGGTGCCAGATTAATCGGCCTTGAATACAAAACGTTTTATGTCAACTTTGATGAAAAGCTAACGGCAGACTTAACCGGCATCATTAAAAACAATCGGATTGACACCATCTATTGCCACTGGTCAAAGGATATCCACAGAGACCACCAGAATACGGCAAAAAGCGTACTGATGGCAGCCAGGCACATCCCCCGACTCCTGATGTATCAGAGCAACTGGTATGACACGGGTCAGCCTTTTAATGGAACCTTTTATTCTGACATCTCCAAGGTTATGGGACAAAAACTTGAGGCGGTCAAAGCCCACCAATCTGAAATCAAACGAACTGACGACACATGGATTGACTATTTAAAAAACAAACATAGAATTGATGGTATGAAAACAGGGATAAAATATGCCGAGGTTTTTGTGCCGGTCAGATATCTGCTACCGACATCCACATGTTAATGTCTAAAATAAATATCATTATTCAATGCCGATTTTCTTCAACCCGGCTGCCCGGTAAAGCGATGTA
Organism: uncultured Desulfobacterium sp.; assembly: GCA_963675615.2. Taxonomy (GTDB): domain Bacteria; phylum Desulfobacterota; class Desulfobacteria; order Desulfobacterales; family Desulfobacteraceae; genus Desulforapulum. The sequence continues at coordinate 3,559,990 of CAXXTD010000001.1, read as the reverse complement.
TCCTTTATGTGGGATTCCTTTACTGTCATTTTTAATTCGCAGGCTCAAACATAATTTACCGGACACTACCTTTCGTATCATTGTAGCTACAACCTCTAATAGAGAGGACAACCCTGTTGCTGCCTGGGCAGAATATGAAGGTGTTCATTTTATAAGAGGCAAGCAGGAAGATGTCCTTTCAAGATACATTCTGGCTATGTCCACATATCCGAGTGAAGCCAATATCCGGGTAACGGCAGACAATCCTTTAACCTGCCCTGAAATCATAAAGGCTGCGGCGTCCCTGTTATTGGATAAAAAACTTGATTACGTCCACACCACAGGGTTCCCCTGTGGTGCAGGGGTAGATGCATTTTCAGCATCTTTGCTCAACCATCTTCATACCCATACCTATGAATCACCGGATCGAGAGCACATTAACAATTATGTTTTAAAAAATCCTGAGAAATTTCAACTTGAAGCAATTCAGGCCAGAGAAAAGCTTTCAAGGACAGATTTGAGTATGACCATAGACACACCAAATGATTTTGAAAGGGTATCTCATATTTTCACCGTTCATAAAGACCCGATGCCTTGGAATATAACGCTTAAACAGGCCATCGACAATATGGATATAAAACATACAGGAAAAAATTAATATGTGGAAAATACCCCTTTTTGACCTGAACTATGGGCAGGAGGAGCAGGATGCAGTTATAGAAGTTTTAAACAGCAAATGGCTCACCGCTGGCAGCAAAACAAAGGCTTTTGAATCTGAATTTGGAAAATACCTGGGTGATGATGTTCATTGCTGTGCAGTATCAAACGGTACGGCCGCCCTTCACATTGCATTGCTCTGTGCAGGTGTTAAACCAGGGGATGAAGTCATAATACCTGGACTTACCTTTGTGGCGGATCTGAACACCGTTGTCGTCACAGGCGCAACCCCTGTTCTTGCGGACATCAAATCTTTTGAGGACTGGAACATTGATCCCCGATCTGTTGCAAAAAAGATTACACCGGCAACAAAAGCAGTTATTGCAGTCCATTATGCCGGGTGGCCCTGTGATATGGAAGAGCTGGCCCTTCTTTGTATGAAAAACGGTCTTTGCCTCATTGAAGACGCTGCCCATGGACCAGGGGCATCCTATAAAAATAAAAAATGCGGTGCAATTGGTGATATCGGCTGCTTTAGTTTCTTCTCAAATAAAAATTTGTCCACCGGTGAAGGCGGCATGATCACGTCCAAGAACAAAGAGAATATCTCAAAGGCCATGCTGCTGCGATCCCATGGCATGACCAGCATGACCATTGACCGGCATGAAGGTCGAACCCTATCCTATGATGTTGTCATGCCTGGATTCAATTACAGAATCGATGAAATCAAATCCGCCCTGGGTTTGGTGCAACTCAAAAAACTTGACCGAGCAAACGAAAAAAGACGCAGCATAGTCAGCCATTACATAAAAAACTTAGCAACTGTAGAAAAAATTCATATCCCCTGGCAGAATTTTCCCGACGACAGAATCGGATCAGGACATATTTTCCCTATCCTGGTCTCTGAAAGAACCGACAGGAATCAATTTATCGCCCATTTAAAAGAAAAAGGAATACAGACCAGTATACATTATCCCGCGTTTAATGCATTTTCTTTTTACAAACAGCGGTTTAACCAACCGCTGGAAATATCAGACCGGATCTCAGCAAGAATGGTCACACTGCCTTTGTACCCGGATCTTTCAATGGATGATTGCGAATTGGTATGTCGATCCATAAAAAGTTTTTTTATATAAAACTTTCACCAAAGCTGTATAATCAAGGGGTTTCACGATTCGTTGTGTTCTGGGCAGATTCCCTGCCCAGACCTTGCCGATGATAAAAAAACAACAGGAAAAAAAATGTATCTGATAGCTGAAATTGGATTCAACCATGAAGGCGACCTTAATCTGGCCCAAAAAATGATTCATGCTGCTGCAGACGCAGGGGCCAACGCTGTAAAATTTCAAACATTTAAAGCCCGTGACATTGCGCTTCACAGCTCTCCCCATTATTCCCTGATACAAAAAGGGGAATTGTCGACAAACGATCACATGGTATTATTTCAAACGGCCCAAAAAGCAGGTATTGATTTTCTATCAACACCATTTTCCAAATCGGGGGTTGATATACTTCAAAAAATCGGCGTATCGGCATTTAAAGTTGCCTCAATGGACTGCACCAATAAACCGCTCCTAAAACACATTGCCCGGACCGGCAGACCCATTTATCTTTCCTCTGGCATGGCGGATCTTCCCGAAATTGCAGAATCAGTGAGATACCTTAACAAAAATCATAGTGGTAAAATTTCCATCCTTCATTGCATCTCCCATTATCCGGCAAAGACAACGGACTTGAATCTTTCAATCATTCCGTACCTGAAAAAAATATTTAATGTTACCGTCGGCTATTCTGACCATTATCCCGGGATTGACGCCTGTTTTGCTGCTGCAGTTTTAGGTGCCCAAATTGTGGAAACCCATTTTACGCTCGATAAAACAACTCCGGGAGGCGACCACAGCCATTCTGCCGACCCTGATGACTTAAAAGAACTCAAGAAAAGAATTCTTCTGTTTGAAGAGATGAAAGGAACGATAGAAGCGATCTACAACAGGCCGGATCAAGAATGTGCAAAAGATTTCCGAAGGGGCGTATATGCATCAAGAGATTTAAATAAAGGCGACATCATTTCAGAATCGGATCTGGTATGTGCACGGCCGGCTTCAGAATTCTCACCCAACGACATCGAGCAATTAAAAGGAAAAACCGTCTCAAGGCATATTCCAGCAGACAGCCAAATATCCAAAAATGCTATTGAATAAAATCTATTTTTTTTACCATGGTATGTTTTTTGTGTAATTATGTATTTAAAATTACAGGATTCAATCTCTTGTTCCGATTTTAACCTATAACCTGAAAATATGAACCAAAAGGATATGACCAATGGAATCCTGGGAATCAGCACTCATACCACCTGATGCCACAATACTTGATGCCATGAAAATAATTGACAGCAACAGTCCCCTGCTGACCGCATTGGTAGTTGACAAAAACCGTCAACTTTTAGGCACGGTAACAGATGGTGATATCAGACGCGGGATATTGAAAAGCATTTCCATGGATGCCTCCATAAAAGAGATCATGTTCACCAAACCTGTGACATTAAGTGTCAATGACTCTCAAAAAAAAATCACCCACACCGTTGCCAGATACAATCAACTCAGGGCTATTCCCATACTTGATGAAAGATCAAAAATCATTGGGATTCATGAGAATAATAATTTTTCTAAAAAAAAAGTGCTGAATTCTGTCTTTATAATGGCTGGGGGGCTGGGGACTCGCCTGCGCCCCCTGACAGATACCTGCCCAAAGCCCATGCTGACGGTCGGGGATAAACCGATTCTTGAAATCATCATAAACAGCTTCATCGAAAATGGGTTCAGTAATTTTTATCTTTCCATAAATTACAAGGGAGAGATGATAGAAGACTATTTCGGGGATGGTTCAAACTGGGGAATTTCGATAAAATACCTCAAAGAAAAAAAACGCCTTGGGACAGCGGGCTCATTAAGCCTGCTTGACCCAATCCCAGAATATCCCATTATTGTAATGAATGGAGATCTGCTGACCAAAGTCAATTTTCAGCAACTGCTTGATTTTCACAACGATAGCGATGTGCCAGCCACCTTATGTGTCCGGGAACATGATTTCCAAATACCGTTTGGGGTTGCCAAAGTTGATAATTACAGACTTTCTGCACTTACGGAAAAACCAGTAGAAAAAGTATTTGTCAATGCCGGCATATATGTTCTTAATCCTGAAACATTATCTTTGATCCCCCATGATCAATTTTATGACATGCCAGATCTTTTTTCAGACCTGCTTGCACAAGGATCTCCCCCCGGTGTTTTCCCGGTCAGAGAGTACTGGCTTGATATCGGCCTGATGAGTGAATATGAAAAAGCCGATGAGGTATACAGTACCTTTTTCAGATAGGGTACCTGAAAAAGTCAACAAAGGACCAGCAAGAGATTATGCCCCGAAAAACCATAACAATTCATCAGCCTGATTTTCTGCCATGGCTTGGTTTTTTTGACAGATGGATCAAGAGTGATCTTTTTATTATCTTGGATGATGTACAATTTTTACGCAGGGGCTGGCATCACAGGGACAAGATAAAAACCCCCAGTGGGATAAAATGGCTTACGGTTCCCATAATAAAAAAGGGACAGTATTATCAAAAAATAAATGAAACAAAAATTGATTCTTCCAGGGACTGGACGGCTGATCATCTGAATCTGATATACACAGCCTACAAAAAGGCGCCTCAGTTTGATTCTGTTTATTCAGAAATAAAAGCGATTTATTCAAAAAAAACGGATAAACTCATTGACTTAAACCTGAATTTTCTTTTCCTTGTTGCTGAAAGACTCAACATTAAAACACCTGTTGCTTTTTCATCCGAATACAATACAGGGCTTAAAGGAACAGAAAGGTTGGTAAATCTTGTAAAAGAAACCAATGGCCAAAACTATCTCACCGGCACAGGCTCAAAAGCCTATCTTGACGAGGATTTATTTTCAAAAGAGAACATTAATGTTGTATGGCAACAATTTTCGGTGCCGTCCTATCCACAGCTTTACAATTCCTTTGAACCTGGCCTCTCTATTATTGATTTGTTAATGATGTTACCTGCAAATAAAATTCATAAGTTATTAAAAGGACACACAGCAAATGTTGACATGCACGTCTGACAAGGACAAATTGGACATAGGATTTGACGTTCCAGTTCCCGATGTATGCCTTAAAAACATGGAATTCAGCGAACTTCTAAAAACAATTACAGACAATGACAGCCAGGAATGTATAAAGAGAAATACAACCCATGAAATAACCGGTTTGGTCATAAAAATCGGCACGCTGAACCGAATCATCGACCAGGCCCTGCCTGTAGAAATTGCCGGGGTTGAAAAAAAAACAATTGCAAATCTGATGAAGAATGAACCCGGTTCTCTAAAAACGGGCCTTCAAATAAATTTTCATCAACGTTCTTTTGACTCCCCTGAGCGTTACTGGAATTTTATTTTCAATCAGGGAAATTTTCTATTATATTTTTTTAACCGTATAAAATGGTTTTTGGGACCCAAAAACGAGTACGTAACAGATTATCCTTTGCATGTGGATTTAGAATCTGCCAGCACATGCAATATGAACTGCCCCATGTGCTACAGAAAACTGTTGAAACATACCGGTCAGATGGATTTTGAACTCTTTAAAAAAGCAGTGGACGAATGTGCAGAGAACCATGTCTATTCAATCCGATTGTCATGGCGCGGAGAGACACTGACCCATCCTAAAATAAAAGAAATGATCGCCTATGCAACAGCCAGAATCAAGAACGTCTCGTTTCTTACCAATGCATTTTATATTGATGAGGACATGATTGATTGTTTTATCGACGCTGGTGTAAATTATGTTGCGGTTTCCTTTGATGGGGTAAACGAGATCTACGAAAAGATAAGAGCCCCTGCAGAATTCAAGACAAACTATGACAAGCTGCTGCTGTTAAAGAATAAAAAAGCAAAGAAAAATTCTCTGCTTCCCCAGATCAGGCTATGCACCATCTGGCCGGCCATCAAAGACGATCCAGATCAATATTACACTCTGATGAAAGATGTCTCTGATTACATTGTATGTAACCCCTATATTAATTTTGCCGGCCCCATGGAAATCAAACACGATTTTGTATGCCAATACCCCTGGGAGCGTATTGTGGTTGCTTACAATGGTGATGCCCAATGCTGTACCGGGTGGAACGCAGATGATATTATTCTTGGCAATATCAAAGATAAAACCATTTACGAAATGTGGCACAGCAGTCAGATGGACGCCATCAGAACAACCCATGCTGACGGTAAAAGAATGTCCCTAAACTCCTGCGCTCAATGCAGACATGGTTCCAAGGGAGACCCGGAGATTTCCATTGATGAAATTCTGGAAAGGAAGTATTGAATTTTGAATATTCTTCTCATGGCCAACTGGGGAATCGGTCTTGAAATTTTAAAAGCGTTACATGGGCACCGGAATGTGGATCATCTCATTACCATTACCCGGTACAGGGCAAAAAGCCAGGATCCCTGGGAGAATGTTCTTTATAAGCATTCACTGGAACTTGGCCATGGGACTCTGCCTGAAAATAATATCAAATTCAAAAAAATTGTCCAAACAATCCATCTCCACGATATTGACCTCATGATAACACATGCATTTATGAAAATACTTCCCGAATATGTTTTCTCTGCACCAAAGCTTGGAGCAATAAACATTCATCCTTCGCTTCTGCCCAAATACAGGGGGCCGTCCCCCACACAATGGGCGCTGAAAAACCAGGAAACCGAAACAGGCTTAACCGCCCATTATATTGATAACGGTGTGGATACCGGTGATATCATTCATCAAGTCAAAATTTCCATCGAAAAATCAGACACAGTCGAAAGCATTATTGAAAAAGAAAAAAAACAGGTGCAAGATCTCATTGGTCAATCCTTATTAAAAATTCAAGATCCCTTTTTTATACCAGAAAAGCAACCTGAGAAATCGATAGCATCTGCTCTGAAACCGGTCAGAGACAAAGTAACCAGGATATAAAAGCCATGGACATTGCCCTTATTGGATTTGATATAGAGATTATCGATTTAATAGAATCTTCACCAAGATATAAGTTCTGTGGATTTATTGATAAACATGATGTTTCCCAGCAATTTGGTTGGAATGGTATTAAATATTTAGGCACAGATGAAACCCGAAAAAAAATTTCAAACAAAAATGATGCGTTGAATTTTGCCATTGGCATGAACAGGCCTGAAATAAGAAAAAAAATGTTTGATCTGTATACACCAAAAAACATTACAACACTGAAATCTCACTTAAGTTATATTTCCAGCAGATCTTTAATTGGAAAAGGGTGTGTGATTCAGCATCATGTATCAATAATGCCCGGTGCAAAAATTGGTCATGGTTGTCTTGTACATATGAATGCAACCATTCACCATGAATCAGTATTGGGAAATTTCTCAATTATGGCACCGGGTTCCATCCTTCTGGGAAGGGTCATAGTTGAAGAACAGGTATATATTGGTGCGGGCGCAATTATTAAAGAAAATTGTAGAATTGGTGCAGGTGCAATCGTTGGTGCAGGTGCAATCGTTGTCCATGATATTCCCAAGAACTCAACTGTTGTCGGTATACCGGCAAAAAAGATATAACTATGGCATAGGATTGAAATATGAAAAAGTCAGAAACGCTTACCCAATTCAGTTGCGAAACAAAACTTGAATATATACAAAATGAACTTCATAGAAGCAGACACAAAAGATTGTCTTATCTTAAAAACAGAATTCAGTGGAAATATTACCCAAAAAGAAAAGTGCCGATTTTCCCCCTCAATCTGGACATTGAAGTATCAAGCAAGTGCCAGCTCAAATGTGACCATTGCTTCAGACAGTATATGGATATCAAAGAAAATGATTTTATGCCCCTTGATATGTATAAAAAAATTGTTGCGGAATGTGGAAAATACAATTTATTCACCCTGAAATTCAGCATGCGCGGAGAACCTTTGCTCCATCCGGACATAGTTGAAATGGTTCGGTTTGCTAAAGATCAGGGTGTGAAGGAGGTATGGATCAACACCAATGGCGGACCGATAACGGAAAAACTGGCAAGAGGTCTGATCGGAGCCGGCGTTGACTGGATCACCATGAGCTTTGACGGTCTTGGGGAAATGTATGAATCCATAAGAGTACCCCTGAAATATAAAGATTCACTGAACAAGCTGAAACTCTTGAGACAAATTCGTGATAAGCTAAATGCAGACACAATGCTGAATGTACAATCCATATGGTCCGCCATCAAAGACAATCCCGATGAATATATTGACTTGATGAAAAGCATTGTTGATCGTGTGGCCTACAATCCTGACATGAACTTTAACGAAATCACCCTGGTTCCGGATGATGGTTTTGTCTGTCCGCGACTCTGGCAGCGGATCTGTATTACCAGCAGGGGGTATTATTTAAAATGTCCGTCTGATTTCAGGATGGAAAATGTACTTGGACACGTGGACGATTATTCTGTCAAAAAAGCCTGGGATGTTCTGCAGCAAGAGCAACGGAAACTCCACCTCAAAGGTTTAAAAAAAAACAGCTCTGTCTGCAACAAATGTCATCACGGGTCCGTTAAAAAGAAGATCAAACTTAATCTGAATGATGCAGAACAGAATAATTTTACCTATGACCGAAAAAAGGATTTCAAAGGGCACGGGTTAAACAAGAATGGGAAATAATCAACCAGTTTATTGGAAAAAAATTTTCGGGATTGAATGGTTTAAGGTTGACTACAAAATCAAACAATATCTGTATAAAAAATTTGGTTTTATTTTTCCCAAATTAATTTCCCAGCATGGATACTGGAAAGATCGTGGGCGGGTTTATATGCAGGAGATCCTGAGTTCCGGATACCTGGAAAGGGAAATATTCTTTCAGACCATGATGATCAATTATTTAAAAAAAATTGAATTTGATAGTTTTTTTGAAGCCGGTTGCGGCTTTGGATGGAATATCAAACGTGTCAAGCAAGAATTCCCAGATAAAAATGTGGGCGGGGTTGACTTCAGCCTGAGCCAACTGAACAATTCAAAAGACTACCTGAATAAAATCCCTATCCATGTGGTTAACGGGGATAATTGCAGACTACCATACGCAGACAATGCATTTGATGTTGGATTTTCATTGGGTGTATTCATGAACATTCATCCGTCAAAAATCAAATCTGCCTTAAAAGAAATGGTCCGGGTTTCTAAAAAATTTATTATTCATCTCGAATATGATGAAAATTTTACAACGCCTGCACTCAAAGAAAAGCGCGCCTTTAAAACCAATATTGTTTCCCATGCTTACAAAAACATCTACCAGGAAATGGGGATGGAAGTTATTGAACATTTAACTTATAAAGATTTTAACCAAGCGTATCTTGAACATCAGAAAAACATCGTCAGCGACCTTGATCGGTGGGAAGGATTTGAAGGTGCGGAAAAATATATTTTCATTGTGGTAAAGGTGCCAATACCTTGATCAATTTATGATGACCACCAAAATCTTAACCTAAAGCCACGGACAGACCACCCTATTGACAAAAACTGAGGAAATTTTAATGAGATATTGTAAAAAATGCTTATTCCCAGACACAAAACCGGACCTTTATTTCAATGAAGAGGGAATATGTGACGCATGTAGATCTGCTGAACAAAAACGAGGAGAAGTCAACGCCATAGATTGGAATGAGAGAGAAAAACAATTCAAAAAAATCCTTGAAAAATTCAAATCTAAAGACGGAAGCAAATATGATTGCATCATCCCTGTCAGCGGAGGGAAAGATAGCTTTTTTCAAACCTATGCAATGAAATTTATCCATAAAATGAACCCGTTGGCGGTAACCTTCGACCAATTTGATCAAACAGACATTGGAAGACATAATCTAAATATACTTCGTGAAATAGGAGTGGACCACATACACTTTACGATGAATCCAAAAATTTTGAAAAAAATTGTACGAAAAGGATTTGAGATTGTCGGAGATCCACATTGGGTAAACCACGTTGGAATAGTGACGGTTCCAACACAGTTGTCTGTTGCATACCAAGTCCCATTGCTAATTTGGGGCGAGCAACCGCAGATAGAATATGGCGGACCTGTGACAAGCAAAGACAACCAGGTTTTAGACAAAGCATGGAGACAAGAATTTGGCGCAATGAGAGGATATCGAGAGGAAGATATGGTCGATGATGAGATCTCCATCTCCGATCTTAAATCACTTGTGTGGCCATCTGATGAAGATCTGCATAGAGTCGGGACAACCGGCGTATTCTATGGCTACTTCTTTAACTGGAACACACATCAAAACATGGAAATAGCAAAGCGACACAATTGGAAAAGTCTTCCTGAACCTTGGCCTGGATCCTGGCTTGACTATGAAAATTGTGATATGGAATTCCTAGATATGCATGATCATCTAAAGTGGTTAAAGTATGGCTATGGCAGAACCACGGATCAAGTCAATATCTACATCAGAAAAGGTCTATTAACAAGGGAACAAGGGTTAAAGATTGTGCGGGAAAGAGACGGTATGATAAGCCAGGAGCACATTGACCAATTTTGCAAATTTATTGAAATGCCGGTTGAAAAGTATAAAAGAACAAGAGATACCTTTGTTAATACTGACATACTGAGAAAAGATGAATCTTCTCCTGCAGGGTGGAAGCTAAAAAAAGAACCCTTTTAATTTAATTAAATCATAAAACAGACGCCTTGCGGAAAAGAGCCAAAAAAATGATATCCGTTGCGGTAATTAATTATGGAATGGGGAATTTATGCTCCATAGATAAAGCGTTGACTAAAATTGGAGTCAACCATCTGATCACAGACAATAAAGATGATTTGAAAAAAGCTAGTCACATTATCCTTCCCGGAGTTGGTTTTTTTGCAGAAGGAATGAAAAATTTAAGAGAAAAAGGATTTATTGATCCTCTCCTATATGAAATATTTGAGAATAAAAAGCCACTCTTGGGTATTTGCTTGGGAATGCAATTAATGTTTGAAAAAAGTGAAGAAGGCGGCGGTATATCAGGATTAGGAATCATCAAAGGAGAAATAAAAAAATTTAAATTTAAAAACAATGAAAACCTCAAAATCCCCCATGTTGGCTGGAATCAGATATTTGGAAATCAACTCAAAGAGATCAATGTTCTTCAAGGAATCCCAGAGAAAACTTTTTTTTATTTTGTTCACAGCTATCATGCCATCATGAATTCCGACTGCAAAAAATGCTATACAAATCATGGCTATGATTTTGTTTCGGCTGTGCAGAAGGATAATATCTCAGGGACCCAATTTCATCCTGAAAAAAGTCAAAAAATGGGGCTGATGGTTTTAAAAAATTTTATTGAATGGGGAGATGAAAATGCTTGCCGTTAGGATTATTCCCTGTTTATTGTTTAAGGATAATACCATTGTAAAAAGTTACAAATTTCAAGATGATCTACTGAGGATGGTTGGCGACCCGACAACTGTGGCAAGGGTTTTTAATAATCGCAATGCTGATGAATTGATATTTCTTGATATCGTAGCATCTCGGAATATGACAGAACCCAATTATGACGTTCTTGAAAAAATAGCACGGGAATGTTACATGCCGTTGACAATCGGAGGAGGTATTTCAAAAATAGAGCATGTGGATAGATTATTCAAAATCGGGGCTGACAAGGTTGCAATCAATACTTCTGCAGTAAAAAACCCTGAGCTAATCACAGAGATCGCGAACAAATATGGATCACAAGCGATAGTGGTATCAATAGATGTTAAAGAAATAGACAACCATTACAAATCATTTATAATAGCAGGCAAGGTAGAATCCGAGTTCGACCCGGTGGCATTTGCAAAGAGAATGGAACAAATGGGTGCCGGTGAAATTCTACTCAATTCAATTGATAAAGACGGCACAAGAGAAGGATATGATCTGGATCTCATTAAGCAGGTTTCTGATGCAGTAAATATTCCTGTGATTGCTCTGGGGGGATGTGGCAAAATACAGGACCTTGTTGACGCAATAAAGATAGGCAACGCTGCTGCGGTATGTGCAGCCACTATTTTTTATTATGTCGGCGAAAGCATGATAACCATAAAAAAATACCTCAATGAAAAGAATGTAAATGTAAGGCTGATTTAATGCCAACCAACCCCTATTTTTTTAGCCTGTTATTGGGAAAAATGAAAACCCGTGGCAAAGATGCCATTTTGATGGCAAAGCTCATTGAAGATGAACAGAATCAGAATGGAAGGGCGTGGAATGAACGAACTCAAACAAATTTCCTTAAAAAATGAATTTTTCAATTTAACACAAAACGAAAAGTTCCGCAAATACAGAGAATTATGGAAAAAGTGTCAGTCGTTTGAAATTTTAACCGATTTCCCGCTGCACCTTGACCTGGAGCTTTCCGGCAAGTGTAATTTCCGGTGTCCTGACTGTTTCCAAAATGGGTTAATTAATGGCGAACTCGGTCTTATGGATTCGGGACTCTTTAAAAAGATCATCAAAGACGGAGTGGAGAATGGATTATGTGCAATAAAGCTTCAGGTCCGCGGAGAATCATTTCTTCATCCTGAAATTTTTGACATGATAAAATTTGCAAAAGAGCAGGGTGTGTTAGATGTCCAGATTACAACGAATGGCTCACTTCTCAATCGAAAAAAACTCCATCAGCTTATCGATAGCCACATTGATGGCATTATTTTTTCAGTGGATACTCACCATGTCGTCAATTTCAGGGACAAGGAAAATAAAGACAAGGAAGAGGAATTTTCCCAGAGGTTAAAAGAGTTAATTAATTATCTTTTAGATAAAAGAGATGAGATGGGAATCCAGAAGCCTTGGGTAAGGATACAATCATCTCTGGCCGACACGGAACTCAAGAGATCAGAAGAGATAAAAACCTTTCTAAAAAAAAACTTTCCTTTAGCAGACTTATATATTGTTAATAGAATCCATAATTTTCTTGATGACAAAGATGCATATCCCGACCTTCATACAAATTATGAATTAGAGAAATGTTCATATTTAACCCAGCGCATGGCCATTTTTTGGAATGGAGACATAACGACATGCTGTTCAGACTACAACAACCGTTTTAAAATGGGAAACGCGAATAAAAATGATATCAAAACGGTATGGCTCTCAAAAAAGATGAACACTTTCAGGGAGAAGCACCTTAGGGGAGAACGGATTCATATGCCCATATGCAGGCATTGCCCCGCTTGTATCCGCCCGATAAAAGCAGATTTTTGCATCGGCAGGTACAATCAACATGGCGCAGACACCCCATGATTACCATGATTACCATGATTACCATGATTACCATGATTACCATGATTATACCCCTATCACTCTAAATTATGAAACCAGAAACACTACTCCAGATTATTTGTGATAACAACCTCCCGGAAAGAATTCTTGTGCGGGTTGATGCAGGATCGGTAAGAGGGCTCTCCTTTGGACATCTTTCAAGATGTCTTGTGTTAGCAAGGGCTTTGAAAAAAAAGACACATGCAAAAATACGATTCATTATGCGGGACTATCCGGAAGGCATAGAATATGCCATAAAAAATGGGATGACCGTAGAAACGATTCCTTTAGAATTATCCCCGGCCGAACATGATGCCCTCTGGTTGCAAAAAACAGAAAAATTCAATCCGGACTGGACATTTATTGATCTTCCTTATCCAGATAATTTTTCAAAAATATGCTCTCGTTTAAAAGAGGTTGGGTCAAAAATTCTGTTTATTGATGATACTCGATTTAAGAGTCCCCATGTAGATACGTTCCTCAACAGTAATATTTTAGCCCTGAAAAAAAACATTATCAAACATCCCGGGACCAAATACCTGCTTGGACCCGAATTCTTTATTTTCAATCCCTCGGGGCGGGCAAAAGTAACCATCTCTTCCCCTAGCGAAAAAATAAATGTAGTCTTGAGTTTTGGTGGTTCAGATCCCTCTGGACTTGGGTTCAACGTGGAGAAAGCACTTAAAACCAATGTCACACAAAAAAAAATATCTTTGAGCATAATTCTGGGACCAGGCTTTAAACAGAAACACAAAAAAAAAACCCGGCAACTAAAACACCAGAGCACCACAAAGGTAGTTGATGCTCCGATGAATATCTATTCCCACTTTCTGAACTCAGATCTGGTCATCTGTGCCGGTGGTCGAACTTTATATGAATTGTATATGCTTAATATTCCCGCATTCCCAATAGCCAGTATAGAACATGAAAAACCTGTGGTGCGGGCTTTTATCAAAAATAACATGGTAAAAACAGGTTTAACAAATTGGGATAAAAAAAAATTTCTAATAAAATTTAACTGGTTACTGAAGGAGTTATATCCATGATCCACAATACCACCGTAAACCCTGAATCTCTACTAAATAACTCGGTTAACGGAAAACCAGTTCATGTCTGGCAAGGCAAGTTCGGACGAAATTATACAGACAGAAACAACCACACCTGGAATGAACTAGATAAAATACATACAAAACTCTATGGAATGACGAGATCCTACCTGAACACCATATTTCTTGAAAATATCCCCAGGGATATCAAAATCCTTGAAATTGGGACCAATATCGGATCCCAGCTTGGTATGCTCTCCAGGATGGGCTTTACCTCACTTCACGGCATTGAGGTGCAGGCATATGCATTGGAAAAGGCCAGACAAAATTTACCCGGGGCAGATCTGAGACAGGCTTCCGCAGATGCCATACCGTTCCCTGATAAATCTTTTGATCTTGTCTTTACATCCGGTGTCCTCATCCATATTTCTCCAATGGAGCGGGACAAGGTTATTTCGGAAATGATCCGTTGTTCTCGCAAATGGATATGGGGGTTTGAGTACTTCTCCCAAGAATCTGTGGAAATCACCTACCATGGCAATTCCGGGCTCATGTGGAAAATGGATTTCTGCCAGTTGTTCCTTGATGCTAACCCCCTTGCACAGGTAGTACTCAGACGAAAAATCCCCTACATAGCTGATCAGAATATTGACGAGATGTACCTGATAGATCTATCCGCTTAGATATTACAGTTTAGAAGACAAACTTTTGGCTCTGAGGAGAAGCTGAGTCGCTCTTTCAGTTTCTCCAAGGGCATTTAAAAGTACACCTTTGTTATGCAATGCCTCGGCATAGTCAGCATCTATTTCAAGGGCACGATCATAGGCGGAAAGGGCCAACTCAAATTCTTCCCTGTTTTGCAGGGTAGATCCCAGATTATTGTATAGGTGAACCAGGGATGGACTATTTTCAGCACAAAGCTGAAGGCCTTGGTTATAGGCTATCTCAGCCATCTGAAAATCACCGTCCCCATGGAGCCTGTTTCCTTTTTGAAGCCAGCATTGCACTACTTTTTCCCGGATTTCACTTTTTTGGGGAAAATACTGGAGCATCTGTTCATAGGCAGATAAGGCTTCGTCAAATTGATTGTGTTTAAATAAAAAATCACCAAAACCTTCCCAGTATGTTGCGGACCCAACATCCATATCAATAGCTTTGTTCAGCCATGGAATCCCCTCTTCGTAATCAAAGGAGCACAGAAACAGGTCTGCTATTTTAAGCAACAATCCAGCATCTTCAGGCAGATATGCCATACTTTTTCTAAACTGAACAAGGGCTTCCTCCCTCTGATCCGATGTAAATTTAATTTTACCCCAATAGTAATAAACGATACCAAGATTTTCACTGGACAGGCAGGATTGTACCTGTGGATAGTTTTTTATTGTTTCAAGCCAATTTTGAATAACACTTTCATGTTCATGGAGGATTCCCCCAGCGTCTGCCTGATTAAACAAGTTAACATCTTCGTCTGCTATCTCAGTTATCATATTACGTATTTTTTTGTGAAACGGACAAAATCTCAGCCCCTTTAAAAGCAGCCCTTTGGTTACCTGTAAATCATATTGTTTATAGTCAACAGCCGAGTCAAAATAATAATGGCCTATACGGTATCTGTATTTATTTATCTGTATTTCATATTCTGGATCACTGTGTGATGCCTTAATAAAACAGTCATCCATGGTGTCAATCCTGCGCAACTGTGCATTCAGGCAACCCATTAAAAAATTTGCCTGTGCTGAATCTGAATTAACATTATAGTATTTTTCAATAAACGGCCTGGCAAGGGAATAGTCTTCACTCTCAACATAAAGTGCAGCCAGGTTTCGAATCGTTTCCATATCATCACAATTTTGTTCCAGCAGGCGTTTTTCCGCCGTGATATGGGTAATCACCTCTTTAATTCCTTGCACCAAAAATTCAATTGCATCCATCCTGATGGTGTTGACGAACACCAGTCTGTCAACTGATTTTTCCAGCCACTCTGGGTATTTATGCACTATTCCCTTTAATTTTCCTGCTTCAAAA
The DNA here is from genome assembly GCA_963675615.2 of uncultured Desulfobacterium sp. GTDB lineage: Bacteria > Desulfobacterota > Desulfobacteria > Desulfobacterales > Desulfobacteraceae > Desulforapulum. The sequence goes on along the minus strand of CAXXTD010000001.1, from coordinate 3,543,950 downwards.
ACCATCTGCTCACTTTTTCTCAGAGCTTTGGACGTCAAATCTTCCAGAATTCTCCAAACCTGATCGTGGCTGTCAATCCGGTTATTTATGGTATCTATATCCGTGAGCAACGTTTTTATTTTGGGGGGCAGAACAGGATTTCTTTTCCATTTTTTTACGATTCCAGGAATTTCGGCCCGACACTTTTTCAGCAATCGGTCCACCTTCCGAATCAATGCCAAAATAGGTTCAACCACCGACAAATCATTTTTGAGCTGTTCTGCAATCAATCCCGGGTTAATGGTGTTTTGAGGCGAACAGATATCCCCAAGAACCTTGGATGTCCTTGTGGTATCTGAATAATAAATATCGACGGCTTGTGCAAGGGGTAGATAACGGGTTCCCTCGATATGGGCACCACCGGTACTGCAGTTGATATACTCACCAGGATTATGGTGGATCAGGCTTTCAAAAAAATTCATGATATTTATCAAATCCCTGGTTGCCGGAACATCCTCTCCTTCAACACCTTTTATCCACGATAAACCCTTTCCTGTCTTAAGGTGTTCTTCTGTCCAGTCCTGGGCAGTGAGCATCACATCTTTTGTATGACTTTTTTTATAATTGTAGCATAAATCCTGGCCGACAAATACAATCGGAGAACACCCCATCACCCTTGCCGCAATAAAATTAAGGTTGGCCACACTGGGGCCGCTGGAAAAAAAATGGTTACCATGGACCAGGGTATTTATCCAATGATCAATACCTTCTTCTGAAAAAAGAAAAAATTTTCTTACGCCTGGAAAATTTTTCTGCACAACAGGATTTGTAGATGTATAGTTCAACAAGGCAATACTGTCTGGAATCTCATTTACCTTATGGGCAAATTTTTCATAGGTAATATCCTGATAGTCTATACAGGTCACAAAATCAGGGATTATACCATTATCAAGAAAAACAGGCAGCACCGAATCCACACATATGATGACCGCCCTGTCCTGAACCTGTTTTAAAAAACCGATATCAGCCTCCAGGGAAGGACCGCCTGCTGCAATATAAGCAGGAACATCCTTGAATTGATCCATCAGGCTCTCAAACCTGAAATAATGACCCAAGGATTTTAAATGGTCAAACCGATTGCGGACAATCTTTTTTCCGAATTTCATCTTGGTGGCACCCGCTATGTTGTAGCGGTTGACATGCTTATATATTCTCTCCAGCAGGGGTTTGTATCTCTCTGAAAAACACTGAACGATCACCGGGTGTTCCAGGAACTGGGTATCTTCAAAGGCAATGCCTTTCTGTACTGCTGCCAAGAAAACATCCGGATCTTCAGGGTCGATGCCGAGAATAACCCTGGGGTCTTTGAGCAGGTCTGTCAGGTCCATATACCGGAGAGCCTGCAGGAGGATTCCCGGCTCCGGTTCAAGGATCACCAGATTACGGATATCCTGGCGTTGCTGCAGCAAAGATTTGACCCCATACCCCAGCCCCATTCCGAAAAGAATTTCAACACCGGAAAAGTCCACACGGATTCTTGACAAAAAATAATGTTGATCAGCTTCCGGGTCCTGCTCAGGGTGAAGCAATACGGGCTTGCCATTGACCATTATTTTCAGATTAGGCAGATCCTTTTCGCCCGATACGACTACCTCCCCCATGGGGGAAATCTCTGCAGATGAAAGCTGTGACAGCAGACCTGGATGATGCTTTTTTAAAACCTGAAAATTCTCCTGCAATATGTGGTCTTGAACGTTAAAACCCATTACCCCCTCCCAAAGCCTGTATTTAAAAGTCATGGAATCAGCTTACTCAATAACCCCTGGATTTTCAATAAAAGATTCTCAAGTTATTTTCTCCTTCACCGATAATACTCTATAACAATTTGGGACAAAGCGATTCCTGCCGGACAAGGAGGTGAAAAATAGAGGTTAAGGCTGAGTCCATTTACCGCAAACGACCAGATAATAACTAAGCAGATAAAAAAACCAAGGGAAAGGATTCCCGTGAACACACCATGGAGGATTAACTATGGCACTTCGTATTAACACCAACGTGGCATCACTCAACGCCCACAAAAACATGATTAAAAATGACAACGCTCTTTCAAGCTCACTTGAAAGACTGTCATCCGGTCTGAGAATTAACCGGGCTGCAGACGATGCCTCGGGCATGTCCATTGCAGATTCTTTGCGATCCCAGGCCAACGGGCTGGGACAGGCCATCCGAAACGCCAACGACGGCATCAATATTGTTCAGACAGCAGATGCCGCCCTGGACGAATCCATAAACATCATCAATACCATTAAGACCAAATCCATCCAGGCAGCCCAGGACGGACAGACAACCGAGTCCAGGACTGCCATCCAGTCCGACATCAACAAGCTTGTGGAAGAACTTGATAATATTGCAAAAACGACTTCTTTCAATAACCAGAAACTGCTTTCCGGATCCTTTACCAACAAACAGTTCCAGATTGGTGCCTATGCCGGAGAGACCGTTGGTATTTCCATTGGCTCTTCCGAGTCCACCAAAATCGGCCATACCACCACCGCCCAGCTCACCCTGGCCGATGGCCAGACCGGAACCGTGGACTTGAGCATTTTCAGCAGCCAGCAGAACCGCAGCTTTAATGTTCAGTCCGTGGAAGTGGCTGACAACAATTCCAGGGAAAATGGTATGGGTGCGGTGGCAGACGCCATTAACAAGCTCAGTGACTCCCTTGGCATTTCAGCATCTGCCACGGTCAAGTCAACCACATCCCTGAATATTGCAGCCGGTACCACAGATAAAGGTTTTTCCATCAACGGGGTGACCATCGGTGAAATCGCTGTTCAGACCAATGATACAGACGGTGCCCTTGTCAAAGCCATCAATGCCAAAACATCGGGTCATGGTGTTGCGGCTTCCGTGGACTCTGCCGGATATCTGACCCTGACCTCAACCGACGGCCGAACCATCAAGGTGGAAGACGGCGGTTCCGGCACCCAGGAAATTTTCCGGGATACCGACATGAGCACGGTGGGCTATTTGACCCTGAACCAGAGCGGTTCCGGTGAAATCCTTGTGAACAATGTGGGCGGCGGTGACGCCATTGCCTTGACCACCGACCTGGAAGTGGCCAACAATACGGCATCCACCACTGCCAGCTCCCTGATCAAGACGGGATCTATTCTCACGGAGGGGTCTGTTCTGGGCGCCGGCTGGACCACAGAGCAGACCCTGGGAGGCGGTAATTTTTCCAACGTCTCCATCTCCACCACCCAGGACTCCACACTGACGAAAGGGTCTGTCATAGCCACAGGCAGCCGCCTTGCAGCAGGCTCGCAACTGACAGGGGATGTAATCCTGTCGGCCGACACCTCTGGTACCACCACAGACAGTACCCTTGCCAAAGAATCGATACTCAAGGCGGACACCAAGATCGGTAATGGCACGGTTATCGGCGGTGATTTTACGACAAAAGAGCCCACGAACAATACGACCGGAGACTCCCTGATCAAACAAGGCTCAACCCTGTCCTCAATGAGTGTCATTACTGCCGGCACCGCAATTGGCGGAACAGTGAATCTTCAAGCAGATTCTGCCTCAACCGTGGGTAAGAGCACCCTTAAGGCAGGCTCCTTCCTGGGTGACGGATCAACCATTGCGGCCAATACCGTTCTAGGGGGTGAATTTACCACGGGAGCAGCGGCGACATCAACCACCACCGGTGACAGTTTGATCAAAGCCGGTTCGACAATAAAAGCCACATCCATCATTGGTACGGGAACAGTTCTTGGGGGATCGTTTGTTAATACCACCGCTGTTACCGTTAGTGATGACTCTCAAATAACAGCCGGTTCATCGTTGGGCGCCGAGAGCAGGATCGCAGCGGATACCGTACTGGGTGGAACAATTGTATCCAGCGCAGCAGTAACAACCGCCACTGAATCGGTTCTTACGGTGGGCTCCATTCTCACGTCGGAGTCATCAATTGAGGCAGGTACGGTGTTCAGCCAAAGCATCAATGTTAAAGCACTGGCCGGCACGGATACAGTATCTGAACTCTCAAATGGAACGGTATTGGCTTCAACCTCTGTTCTTCTGGCCGGGTCTGTCCTGTCAAATGCCTTGTACAGTAATACCGGTGTTCAACTGGCGTCCAGCGGCACACTAACTGGGAATTTGACACTCACGGGTTCAAGTGCCACGGTTACCGGTACGATTGAATTAGCAGCAGGGTCAACCATTGCCAGTGATTCCGCAATCAATGCCGGCTCCACCATTGGGGAAGATATTTCCACAACAGGAATAAATAATATAACGTCAGAGATGAGCTTTTTGGCAGGCTCGCTCTTTGGATCCACATCAACATTCGCCCTTGGATCCCATGTGGGGCAGGATTTTAATACAAACGCATCAGCCAACATTACCAATGACATGACGCTTAAGGAAGGCTCTTCCGTCGGGGCGACTTCAACCCTGAATACGGGATCCCAGGTCTTTGCAGACTTTACGGTCAATGCCGATGTTACCACAACCAGTGATATGACAACAACTGCAGGCTCAACACTTGCAGCGGCATCTATCCTTAAAACAGATTCTTACGTTGCGACCCAATTCAATGTAGCCGCCGCCGGTGTAACACTTGCCAATGACATGACCTTGAATGCAGGATCCCTGCTGGACGAACTTTCATCCCTTAAAGAGGGCAGCGTTCTCGGGGCAAACATCACATCCAGTTCAACCACAACCCTATCAACAGACATGACACTTTTGAGCGGATCACAGATAGGATCGTCCTCAACCCTTAAAACCGGCTCTTCCCTGGGAGCTGATTTTATATTAAAATCAGATGCCTCTCTGGATCAGCAAATGACCATGGGGGCTGGGTCTGTCCTGAAATCCGCCTCTACGCTCAAGGCAGGATCCCAGGTGGGGGCGGATGTACAGAACAGCAACAACATAACACTCTTGAATGATGCCAACATTAAAACCGGATCCATCCTTAAGGTTTCCCAATCCATGAGCTTTGCCGCAGGATCCACCGTCGGCGGCACCGCCAACCTGGAAAATGACCTGACCCTGTCCGGAGACATGACCCTGGGGATTGGTTCGACCATCAGTGCAGACTCTGTTTTAAAGGACGGGTCCACCTTCGGAACAGCCATTACCCTGGCAAATGATGAAACCGTGGATACGGATACAGACATGCTCCTGAAAAAGGGCTCTGTTCTGGCTGCCGGCAGCACCATTGCTGAAGGCACGTTTCTGACCAGTGATGTGGCAGCAGCTGACGGCACGGTATACACTGCCGGCACAGGCCTGGAAAATGAGATCGTTACCGGCGAGGATGTGACCCTGACTGCTGACTTGACCTTGCAGAACGGCTCTGTGATGAAGGCAGGCACTGTACTGGCTGCCAATGATGCTGCCAGCGATTTTGCCACAGTCGAGATGGGGGAATCCGAGGTCAACCGGCTCTCTGACCTGAATGTTCTCACCCAGGAGGGGGCCCAGAAAGCCATTTCCATTGCCGATGCAGCATTAAAGGATCTTGACAAGAACAGGTCAGACCTGGGTTCCATTCAGAACCAGCTCTCGTCCACCATTGCCAATATTTCCACGTCCCAGGTAAATGTATCCTCTGCTGAATCCACCATCCGTGACGTTGACTTTGCTGAAGAAAGCGCCAACTTCACCAAAATGCAGATCCTGCAGCAGGCAGGTACCTTTGCCATGAGTCAGGCCAATGCCAGCGCCCAGAACGTTTTAAGCCTGCTTCAGTAAGCAGCTAACCTGATAAACCTCCAACCGTCAGGCCTTCGGGCCTGGCGCAAAAGCCCTGGAAGAATTTTTCCAGGGCTTTTTTTCTCATGTTTTTTATGGGAAAATCCGATAACATATATACATTAATAATTTGGCATCAATGGAGGCAATCATGGCAACAGGATCAATCACCACACTGGGACTTGGATCCGGTCTTGAACTTCAAAGTATTATAGACCAGCTCAAGGAAGCAGACCGGACACCCATCACAGCCAAAGAGACCCAGAAAACAGAACTCCAGAACAAGATCAATGCCTACAACAAGGTCAATGCCAAATTGTTCAACATCAAATCCGATACCCTCTCCCTCTCCCTGGAATCGGATTTTTTAAAAACATCAATTTTGGTTTCCGATGAAACCATTGTCTCGGCCACCGCCAATGACGGCATTGCAGCCGCAAGTTTTGATCTGGAAGTCACCCGGAAAGCCCAGTACAACTCCTGGCAGACAGTGGGTGTTGCCTCCCGGAATGCCGTCATCTACACAGCGCCGGAAACCGGAATCACCAACACCACCGAAGCCGTAACAACAGATTCCCAGACCTATGATATTCTTTATGGAGCAGCGGAAAGTCAGCAGACCCTATCCGTCACGGTTGACGCAGGTCAAAGCCTGGAACAGATCGCAGATGCCATCAATACATCCGATACCAACAAAGATGAAGATGGCAACGCCCTTGTCAACGCCTCACTGGAAACAAACAACGGCCAGTATTATATCCGGCTGTCTGCTGTGGCCGGCGGTGACAGTGTGGACGAACAGATCAGCCTTACCGGTGTTGACTATATAAAAACAGACACCACCTTCAGCATAGTACGGGCAGACAGTGACGATCCGGCATATGTAAGTCTTGCGCCAGGTGCCACCTATGCCCAGACCGTTGATGCCATCAACAATGCCCCAGGCAATCCCGGAGTCACCGCCGCCATCATTGATACCGGTGACACCACCGACCCCTTTCGCCTCACACTGACCTCGGATGATACTGGGGATCGTCACCGGATATCCATTCAGAACCTGCCCATGACAGAAGTCAACGGAGCGGACGAAGCGTCTTTAAACGCGGCGTTTACCGTGAACGGGGTTGCCTACCAGCGCCAGTCCAATGATGCCATCAGCGATGTCATTTCCGGCGTGACCCTGAATCTTAAAAAAACAGGGGAAACCACGGTTGCCGTCCAAAAGAATACGGATTCCATCAAAGACCGGATCTTGTCCCTTGTTGACAATTTCAATGAACTGATCGAGCTTGTCAAAGGCGATACCGAAAAAACCGAGACCACAGATGACACCACAGAGACCGACTACGCCCTTAAAAATGATTATGCCATCACCAGTCTGACCCATCGACTCCAGGCATTGATGACCACATCAACAGACACCTCCTCAACCTATAAGAACCTGGCAGATATCGGTCTTGACATCAACAGGGACGGCACCGTCACCATGGATCAGGACAAGCTGGAGCAGGCCCTTGCATCAGATCCCGATGCTGTTTTCAGCCTGTTTGTCGGAGACAGCGATGCCGGGATCACAGGACTGGGGGACCTGCTCAACAATGGCATATCCGAAATGATCAGTACGTCCGGCGTGGTAACCACGGAAATCGATGAAGCTGAAACCCGAATAACCCGAATAGACGAGGAGATAGAAACGACCACCGCACAGCTGGACAAAAGGTATGAAACCTTGACCGCCAGCTTTGTACGCCTGGACACCTATATCCAGCAACTCAATGCAGAGTCCACATACATGCAGTCGGTAATCGACTCGTTCAACAGCACAACGGAATAATCAAATGATCTCAAAACCCGGAGGGATGAACAATGGCATTTGGTGAGGCAAACAAGTACTTGAGCAATCATTACGAAGGAATGGAACCCGAACAGTTGATCCTTTTACTATTCAAGGGTGCATTAAGCCGCATTGAACTGTCCAGACAAGGCATCCTGGAACGAGATATCCAGAAACGCGGAGAAAATTTAAGCAAGGTCATTGCCATTGTTTCAGAACTCAACGCAGCGGTTGACCCTGAAATGAATGATGAAAGCACCCGGTTTTTACGGGGGCTTTATGGGGCGATCCTGACGGAACTGCCAAAAGTATCCATAACCAATGACATCCAGATCCTTGACCGGACTGAAAAGTATCTCACCCGGCTAAAAAACATATGGGAAACCAACGTCATGGGAAGATCCGGCAGTGCTGTAAAAACAAAACCATTGCCCGCAAAAACCCAAAAATGCACACCGGTATCTGGATACGGCAGCACGGGTTACCCACAACGCTTCAGTGCCTTTTCCGTATAAAAAAGGATTGGAAAAATGGAATTCAATAAGGTAAAAAAAGCACTGGACAGGCTGGACGGCCTTCAACAGGAACAGATTAAAACTTTTGACACAGATCTGCTGCCAGACCTTGAGAGTCAGATGACACAACGGAAACAGGGATTTGCCAATCTTGAAAACGCCATGGCAGACCTGATGTCCCCGGCAAAAACGGATATAGCAGATGCTTCTGCGGTAAAAGAGATAGTTGCCCAAATTCAGGTGCTCATGCACCAGAACAAAGCGCTTTCATCCAGGATACAACACCACAGGGATGAACTGAAAAAAAGCATGAACGGGGTCAAAAAAGGCAGGAAGGTTGTCCTTGCCTATGGTTCGCCAATATTCCACAGCAACCCGCCCAAGGTGATCAACTCTAAAAACTAAACAAGGAACTGCCATGAATATCAACAATGTACAAACCACGGACACCTCTACCATAACCCGGAATCCATCCCTGATCAATGGTATTGATCCAGCTGAAAAATCGGGCGGTACAAACAATATCAAGGCGCTGCAAGCGGTTGAAGAACCAAATAAATCAGCGGAACAGACCCAGGGCAAGGACACGGCTCTGAGTGCCAAGGAGGCCAAAGAAATTGCAGAAGACCTGAACGAGTATATGGATGACCTTCAGACCCACCTGGGATTTTCCATACGTGAAGACCTGAACCAAACGATTGTTGTGGAAATTAAAAACAGAAAGACCCAGGAGCTTATCAAACAGATTCCTTCGGAAGAGCTGTTAAAGATAATGGAAAATATGAAGGAATTGCAGGGAATTATCTTTGATCAGTCGGTATAGGCAGGCGACCCGGTTTTCCGCATTTTAGTGCAACCGACGATCCAGAGGAATCCCAGGCCCAGCCTGGGCCCTGGATTTTTTAGAAAAATACGGACGGCCATAGAATTAAAGACCTATAAAGGCTCCAGAAGATTATACTGGTGGGAATAATTTGTATCTGAAATAACCACCTGAATGACCTCATTGTTTTTCGGGTTCATCACCAGGGGTCCCATGAGGTTAGCCGTTATTCTGGTATTGGCTTTTCCATCGGAGATATTCACCACCACATAGATCAATAAATCCTCTGTCTTGACACCTTTCCACCCCTTTGTATCAATAAAACCATTCAAATCCAGCAGATAGTCCTGCTTAAATAAAAATGGATTTGTGAGAATAAGGGCAAGATAGGGCTCCTCAATGGACTGAAACCAGCAGAAGGGTGTGGTTTTGGGGTCTTCAATAAGCACAAAGCGTTCAAAACCGGGAAATCCCGGCAGTCCTTCGGGCATGGTAAGTATCTTTTTCTCATCAATTTCTATGGTGCCGAATTTTTTGGTGTCTATTTTCAACCTGTCTACTCCTTGAAAAATTTCTTTTTAACAAGCTGTGCGGCCCGTGCAATATCCACTGTATTCTTGGCCACCGCATCAACATTTTCCTTTTGCACCTGTTCAATGACCTCCATGCGGAGAATGGTGACCGCCTTTGGTGCATCAATGCCGATTTTGACACTGCCCCCCTCGATTCCAAGAATCGTGATGACCGTATCATCTCCTATTTTTATTTTTTCCTCGATCTTCCGGGTGAGAATGAGCATGGTTGTGTCCCTTATAGATAATCCACGAGGCTGATATTCATCAACTTTGCCGTTGAACTCAAGGATGCCTGGTATGCCGTTTCAATGGTTTTAAGATTCATGACGGACTCAACAAAATCCGCATCCTCAATACTTGAACGCCTGTCGGTCAAACTCAATTTAATCTCACTGGTCAGTTCTTGCCTTACCTCAAGTCGATTGTACCGGATCCCAGTATCTGCAATCCTTGCGGTCATGTGGTCAAAATGGGTTTCAAGCTTTCCAAGAATTCGTGAGATACCATCGGTATCATCATCTGCCAGATACTGATTCAGATCGATCAAGGTATCAAAGATGCCCCAGGACACCCCGCGACTGCTTTCCACGGATGTTTCAACATCATCCATGGGCTCGAACCCCAGTATCGTCCCAATGCCCTGGCCAGACCCGCCTTTTGATACGGGGGCATTGTCCCCGGTTTCCCAGAGCAGCTGGAACGCCTTGAGTTCAGTACCCTTTTCTTTGATGGTAAAGCGTTGGGTCTGGTCGTCCCAGTAAACCGAATAGTCAATCCGGTTTCCATTGGCCAGGGATTCAGCCTCCATGGCTTTTTCAACCTCCTTTCCAAGCTCGCCATAACTGGTGTAGGTCTTTTGTTTTACCGAGGCTGTCAGGCTTGCCACGGTTGTACCCGACCCTGTCCCGGTAACTTCACTGAAATCAAGCTTATTGTTGGTCCCGTCAATAATAAGATTAATCAACGCTTCATCACTTTCAGAAAACGTCACTGAATCGTCCTGAACAATGTCAAATCCAAGCAAACCCGCTGCACTTGAATCCGTATCCTGGCCTGTTTTCCATAAAAGTTCAAACCCTTTGATGTTTGAATCACTTCCCTTGACCATAAAACGTCCTGCGGTGTAATCATAGGAGACACCATAGTCAACCTCGTTTGGAGACCTATCCCGCAGAGCCGTCTGAATGGCCGTGGCAACATCACCCAGATCGGTATAGGAGCCGATGGGGATTTCAATACGCATTTCATCTGAAAGGGTCCCGTCAATCCGGGTCTCCCTGAAATTGATAACATTGTCTTCAGAGGTAATTTCCATGAGCACCGCATCATCGTCTCCCACATGGGATGTCGTCACACCGTTGTCATCGGTCGTGGTGTCAAACCCCAGGGTGGACCCGATGGACTCTGCAGCATCTGTGCCTGTATTCCACAACAGATGAAATTCTGAAAGAACTGGAAAGCCGGTCTCTTCAATGGTGAACCTATGGGTTGTGTCATCATAGGAGACATCATAGGTGGCCCCGTTTCCAGATGCTGTTGATACTGTGTTCATTGCCGTCTCAACGGCTGTTTCAAGATCGGCAATTACGGTGTAGGTTCCGCTGGGAATGACGGCCCTTAACTCCTGGCTTGTAACAGTCCCGAGGTCGACCTCTTCAAAATCAAGGTAGTTGTTTGTATCGTCAATTGTGATGGAGGCCTGGATGGGGGTGATATCACTTGAAGGATAAGTAATCGAGTCATCCTGGGCATAAAACCCCAGGGTATCCCCCGCACTTGCGGCATGATTAATTCCTGTTTTCCATAAAAGATCAAGCTGGTTCAGGTCTGTGCCATCTTCCCTGATGTTGAACCGGCTGTTTTCAGGGTCGTAGGACACAGCATAGTTAATTCCATTCCCGTTGGCAAGGCTTTCCGCTTCAAGCGTTGACTCGATTTCAAGGGCAAGAGCATCCATGTCTGCATAGGCCCCCGGGGCAATAACAGCATTCAAGGTTGTGGCAACACCGGCCGAGTCTGTTTCGATAAAATCTATGGTGTCGTTACTTCCAGCAAAGATTGTAAGGCGATTAATCGCTTCGGGTTTATAATCTGAAACAGGCGGCGCATAGGTCGTGTTATCAGTATGGAATCCAATCTCGTGGCCAATACTATGGTCTCCCTTGGCAGGCACGATCTCAAATTCAACGGATTCACCTTCAAGAACCGGAAGATCAAACCCCAGGGAGATGTCGGTCAATCCGTCTTCATTCAAATCCAGGTCAACGCCATCGGCAGTTCCTGGAATTTTTGATGGCATCAGATAGCCGGGGTTGTTCTCCACATGCCAGGAGTCCTTGCCGTCCCAGGTCAGCCGAAAAGGTTCACTGCCGGGCGGTTCCGGGGTTCCAATGGTCAGGGCGTCCTGGTTGAGAACACTGAAATTGATGTCGTCGGGGTCTATCTGACTGCTGGCCGTTATTGCGTTGACATGGGCATCTCCCCCACTCTTCCACAAAAACTGGGTTCGAAGATAGCCTTCATAACTGCCATCTTCACGAATTGAAAAGTGATTCTCATTTTCATCATAGGCAACCGCATAGGTGACACCATATCCACTGGTGGCCGAAGCCTCGTTCAGGGTATTACCCACCAGGGACTCAAGGGCCTTTGCCGAGTACTCTCCCTCGGGGATCGTTGCGGTGATCATTTTTTCCGATGCAGATCCATGGCCGTTATCCTCTTTAAAGACAATGGTATTGTTGGTCGAATTAATTTCCACGACATCGTCCCAAAAAGTCTTGCTGCCGTCCCTTCCAACCTCAACAGTGACATTGTTGTCCGTCTTTATCTTAAAGGGATCATTGTTACCCTCGTAGGAAACATTGGGAGGGTCTTCCCCACGGTTATAGACAAACGGCGGAGCGGTAGTGTCTGTGCCGGCAAAAACATAATTGCCATGGATCTGGGTATTGCCAAGGGTCACGATCTGTTCGATCATGCCGTTGATGCTCTCAACAGCATCCCTTCTTTCATCTGCACTGGCTGAGGCACTGGCAAGACGACTCACCTGGCTTTTCACATCTAGAATCAAAGTATTTACACTGTCAAGGGCGTTTTCCACACCATCAAGCCAGGTGATGCCAACCTCAACATTTTTGCTGATCTGTTCAAGATTACCCAGGGTGGTATTGAGATTGAGCACCTGGCTCAAGCCCACGGGGTCATCTGAAAAGCTGTTGATCCGTTTCTGGGTCGACACCACCTCGTTGGCATTCTTTAAGTTGCTGGTGTGGTTGCCGAGTTGATATGTGGAGTTGCTATATGTTGTAATATTGGGAACCCGCATCATCCCCTCCTTTTATCTCATGCCGATCAGCGTATTGAGCATTTCATCTGAAACGGTGATCAGCTTTGATGCCGCCGAAAACGCATGCTGATATTTCATGAGCTTGATCATCTCCTCGTCAAGGGACACCGCCGAGACTGAATCCCGCAGTTCAGCGATGCTGTTCACCGTTAAATTGGCAAAGGTCACAGCGCTCTTGATGCTTCGGGACTTGACGCCCATGGAGCTGATCATGGTGCTGTAATAACCGTCCAGAGTGGTGGAGGTAAGACTACTATAGCCATCTGCTCCCCTGTCAAAATTCCAGGTTTCCATGTCCAGGGACAGGAACTGAATGTTGTCCAGCAGATGGGCATTGGCGTTGTCCAGTAGATCTATTTCCCCTGTTTCAGCATTGATGCGACCCGCCGCAATAAACCCTGTGTCGCTCAACCGCTGATCCATCCCCATGGTCTGGGCATCGCTCCCAGTAAAAAAAGTGTTGATGCCTGCTGCCGCCACAAGCCCGGCACCCGGGGAGGAGGTGTCATTGGAAAAGGCAAATCCCATATCGTCTGCATCACGCTCGTCCAGGTCAAATTTCACATACCCATCCCCGGTCACCTTTTTGTTGAATTTGATCTCAATGTCAGCCAGGCCGTCTCCGGAAAAATCCACTGCAAATCCATCATCATCCCCACCCTCAGGGATTAAAGCAGCCTGTCCCCCGGTGGGATCGTTTAAAAGGCGCCATTGGCCTGAGGTATCCCGGTCAAAGGTGATATCATCAACACTGAATTTCAAATGGGTCCAATCCTTGACTGCAATGGTGGTATTGTCCTGACTGAAACCATTGGTCCCTGAATACTCCAGATTCACCATGGCATGGTAATCTTCAGAAGCTTCAAATTGAAGCCGGTTATCTGTGGTCACCGAAGCCTTTATTTCTCCGACCTGGGTGTTAAACTGGTCCACAAACGAATCCTGGGTCCAGTGCCAGCTTGAGGTAAGATCTCCTGTGGGTTTACCGTCGGCATTGGCGGAAAGAGAATTACCAAGGGAATCGGTGGTAATGGTAAAAACGTCGTCATCAAACAGGGTCCCATCGTAGAATTTCAGGGTCATGCCGTCGACCTTCACCTCCACCGGCGTCAAGGGGGTGACGGGCGGATCGGTGCTGGGAACCTCAAAACTGCCGGAAACATCCCCGTTGGTCCATTGGATCACCAGGGGGTCTTCACCATCGGCCGGCACCGTCCCGACCTTACCTCCGGTTTGGACAGAGAAATGATAGGTCGTGTTTTTCCGGTTGGCCGTGCCTTTGATGGTAAAATCCAGGGGATCGGGGCTGCCCGATGCATCCATGTTCACGGTCAAGGTGTTGCCTGCCACCAGGGAACCTGCTGAAATATTAAAAGAAAGGGTATCAGTCACAACATTGTTCAGGGTCTCGTTAATGACCACCTGACCTGAATCTTCGACTTCCACCAGCCCGTGCTCGCCAGTTGAAAAGCCCTCGATATCATATTTTTCCCATTTGATGATACCCCTGTCCGAGTAAAGGGTGGCGGTCGACGCATTTCTAAAACTGCTTCCGGCATCCAGGAGATCATTTTCTGGATCAGTGACACCCCTTCCCGTGCCGGTGCTTGTTCTTAATCTGGCATCAGAGGTGCCGGTTTCCGAAAAATCCGTGATGGTTATGGGATCGGTAAGGTCTTTGTTTTTTAAAATAGATACGGATTTCCCCGTCCTCAGCACCTGGTAATCTGAACCGGACAGGGTGTTGTTGATCTGACCGGCCAGGTATTTTGCCAGTTCAAGTTCTGTGATACCACCTGCGCCAACGGTAAAGGTCTGGGGGGTTCCAAACTCGTCATAATAATTAACCACATCCCCTGGTGACGGAATATCAAAACTGACAGTTTGTCCGTCAACATCAAAGGAAATGATCTCTCCAGCTGTAAAATTCTGGAACCCGTCCTCACCTCCAAGGGTCATGAGGGAACTGCCGATCTTAGCTGAAGCATCATGGAACAGCCCACCAATCCCTGGATCAGAAGTTTTGATCGACATGCCGGGATCCAGCAGGACGGTAACCGTCCCAGTAATTACTGCGGCCTTGTCAACTGCGCCGGCAGTACCTTCATTGACTGTGGCTGAGGTGCCGTTTCCTGAAAAAACAATGGCATCTCCCGGTGTGGCATCGGCACCAAAGGTTTCAATATCTCCAAGGCCGTTAAAAACAAGGCTGTTGTCACCGGCAGACGGGGTTGTCCCATCCAGGGCACTGATGGCAATTGTGGCATTGAGACCCGTGTCGTTTCCAGCCTCTTTCAGGGTCAGGTCGGATCCGTCCGTGGTGCGTAAAACAATCGAGTTGGTTGAAGGATCGCTCGTAACACTAAAAGGTAGGCCATCGAGGGCATCGTCCAGGGCAGTATAAAACGCCTGGGCCACGGCAGCCTGGTCCGCTGTATCCACCCCGTTAAGATCCACCGTAACCTGCGTGGACGTACCCGGTGTTCCACCCGAGTCAATCGTAAACTCGACCTCATCCCCCGGGTTGAAATCACTAAAGGCGTCCAGGCGCACACCTGAATTGTCCTGGACTTCAAAATCCTGAATCCCCAGGGTTTTTCCAGAGAGGCTGGCAATTCCAAGACCGCTGGTGGAAAGATCCTGATCTGAATTCATGCTGTTGATGGCCTCTGTGGCAGACAACAGGGCCTCTTCAAACTGTTCATCAAGGTCTCCCAGTGCCGAATCCACAACAAAACGCTCCTGGTGAATCATTCCATCCACATAAAGGGAAAACATCACCTCATCCCCATCCTGGGCATTGGTAATCCCGACAATGTTAAAACCTGCCCGGTTTTCAGAGGCATGGGCGGTCACCCCGGCAATCTTGTTGAGTTCCCCGGCAACTGCTGCTGCCGACCGTACTGCATCCCCCCCAACACCCTTGATTTCAATCTTTTGGGTACCGGTTGCACCGCCAGAAACGGTGAGGGTCTGATCTGCAATGGCTTTGTCCAAAGCCGTTGTCGCATCGGCTGTACTTCCCAAAACCTGGCCCAATCCATCCCCGTCGGTCTCGGTCACCTGTCTATCCCCCAGGGTGCCGCCATCCACCACGGTGAGCCTGTAACTCCCCTGAAAACCGCCCGGGACCGTTCCCTGCCAGTCGGAGACAACGGCTTCAGAGATCCCCATATCCAGCGCAACGGTTCGATACTCGGCTGTTGACGTGGTCATGTCTTTGATCCACATCTTAAAATCATTGGCATAGTCGATCTTGTCGCCAAAATCGTAGCTTGAAAAAAGCCCGCTCTCGTCGGCCTGATATGCCCCGGTCACAACGCCGGTAAAATAATCCGTTCCCACTCCCTGGGAATGCTGGTAATTAACGGCCCAGATCATTTCATGGGCCAGGGAATCCAGGTCACTGCCGTACTTTGGAAGAATCTCATCCCGGATATCCAGCCATCCGGAAAGTTTACCGCCATCAATATCATTGGTGATATCCATCTGGTAGCCCGAGGAATCATTCCAGACGATCTGGTGTTCAGAAATGGAAAGCGCCTTGCTGTCCATACCGTTTACAAGGGGCAAACCCCGAGCCACGTTTACGATGATTCCACCATTGGACTGTTCAAAGGTATCCACCTCAATCAAAGCGCCCAGTTCTGAAACCAGCTGATTTCGTTGATCCCTTAAATCATTGGCCGTGCGGTTAAGCTCGAGCACTGAAATCTGCTGGTTAAGGTCGGCAATTCGTTCGGTCAGGGAGTTGATTTGAGCCACGGCCGATGAAATCTCCTGGTTGATATCATTCCCGATCGTGGTAAGGTCTTGTTCCGCTGTCTGGATTCTGGCTGCAAAATTCTGACCGGTTTCATACACCACATTACGCTCAGCTGCCCCACTGGGATTGTCTGCAAGGCTGTGCCAGGAGTCCCAGAATTCGCTCAACATGGTGTTGATGCTCGTTTCAGAGGACTCATCAAAGATACTCTCTATGATTGCCATGTAGCCCTCTGCCTCTTCAAAAGCCGCCTGGGTTGATTTTTCATCGGTCAGTCGATTTTCAAGCATCTGGTCGACACTCTGACGGATCTGGTCGACATTGACCCCCGTGCCAAAAAGGAAACCTGAATACAGGGCCGGGGTACTGTTTTTCTGGGTGGCCTCCTGGAGGCTGTAGCCGGGGTTGTTGACATTGGCAATGTTGTTACCCGTGACATTCAGGCCGTACTGCTGGGCCGCCAGTGCACCCTGGGCGATGTTCATTGTGGAAGTGATACCTGACATGGTTACCCCCCTTTGTTACACCGCTTTATTGATGAAACAGTTGGCCCTTGCGGGCGACATCTCCGACCTTTTTCCACCATAGCTGTCCGGCTTGGGTTGGGGCAGAAGGGTTGCCACAAGGTTGTTAATGATCTCCAGGCGTTCTTTCACATGATTCTGGTTCTCAGCGGCAAGTCTTGCCACATCGGCCTTATCCGTGTTGATAATATCCTTCAGGGCCATTAAACGCGCCTTTTGCCCATTGGCGACAGAGAACAGAGACATTAATTTTGTCAAGGAAAACGGGGTGTTGGCCATGACATGGTCAATCCCCTGCTGGTCCATCAGGCTGAGGATACGGCTGCGGATCTTCCCAATGGTTTTACCGATCTCTTTTTTACGGGCCGACGTCTCCCATATGGCGGCGACGTCCATATCGACAATAGCCCTTCGTTCCTTTTCCAGAATCGCTGCCAGGCCGCCATAGGTCTCCTGCTTTTTGATCAGCAGCCGTTCAATTTCATCGGCAAAATTTTCCATTTCATCCCCCACACCTATTGTTTATCGGCATTTGCTGGAACTTTTAAAATAAATCGGGACCATTATTTGTGCCAGGGGGGAATTTTTTTCCCGTTTCCCAGCCTTTATCACCTTCATGCCTAAGAATGAGCAACATCCATGCCATCAAAACAGTTTCAGGCGGACGTGTTGTTCAGGGAGGCTTCAAGGGCTTCGGCAATCCCAACTCCCCGGCCTGAAGCGGCCAGCCGGTCAACGAGGGCCTGGTCGTACATGGATTCAAAAATCTCGACACCCTGGCTCTTGCCGAACAGGGCGTCCCCGGGCAGTGTCTGGCGCATGGATTTCACCATGGCTGAGAAAAAAATGGCCTCAAACCCCTGGCAGGCCTCTTTGAGTTGTTTTTGATCCTTGCTCGTGGGACCATTTACCTTTGCCCTGTCGATTTCAGTCGTGTAAAGGCTGAGCTCCATTGAATGCATAGGGTCCATTAAGACACCTCCAGTAAGGGGGACAACGGAAACGCTTCGGGTTAGACTTTTCCATCAAACAGACAAAACATCCCCAGGTGATTTTTGTTAACTTATTTCATCTGCGCTCTTTAGATGATCTCAAGCTCGGCCTGGAGTGCGCCGGCCGCCTTGATGCTCTGGAGAATGGTGATCAAATCCCTTGGGGAGACCCCGATGGAGTTCAGACCCTTGACCAGCTCGCCAATGGTGGCGCCCCCCGGAAGCGGCATCACCTTGACCTCCTCCTCGTCCACGGCCACCTCGCTCTGGGCAGTAGTGACCGTCTCTCCCTGTGAAAGGGCTTCGGGCTGGGACACCTCGCTGGATTTTCTGATGGTCACGGTGAGGTTGCCATGGGCCACGGCCACCGTCGAAATGGTGACATTTTCACCGATCACAACGGTGCCGGTCTTTTCGTTGACAACCACTTTGGCCCGGGTGTCGGGCACAATGGACAGTGTCTCAATGTCTGCCAGAAATTCGGCCACCTTGTTCTCCTGCATGGTTTCCGGAATGTTGAGGCGAAGGGCGCTTGAATCAACGGCCTCGGCCACCCCATGGCCGATCGAAGCGTTGATGGTGTCGGCCACCCGCTTGACCGTTGTAAAATCAGGGTTGAACAGCGAGAGAATCAGTGTTTTTTTGCCGTCCAGAACAACGGGGATCTCCCGCTCAACACTTGCCCCGTTGGCGATTCTTGCCACCTGGAGATGGTTCTTCTGTGTGCCGCCCCCAGCGCCTCCCGCACTGACACCCCCAAGGGTTACAGGCCCCTGGGCAAGGGCGTAGACCTGCCCGTCAACCCCCTTGAGGGGGGTCAGAAGCAGGGTACCGCCGGCAAGGCTCTTGGCATCCCCGATGGACGAAGCAACAACGTCAATCTTATTTCCGATCCTTGCAAAGGCCGGAATATCGGCCGTCACAATGACGGCGGCAATGTTCTTGACATTCAGCTGGTTTTTGTCCACATGAATGCCCATGCGGTCCATCATGTTGGCAAGGGCCTGGGTGGTAAAATCGGCGCCGGATTTGTCCCCGGTGCCGTCCAGCCCCACAATGAGCCCATATCCCGTCAGCTGATTGCTGCGGATTCCCTTGATTGCGGCAAGGTCCTTGATCCTTGCCCCCTGGGCCGTCCTGGTCCCGTAAAACAGGACAAAGGTCAAAAAAAAGATTCCCAGGATCACAAAACACCGGGCATGATTCATCCTGTTTTTTTTCATCATTTAAGATTCCTTGTTCAATCTGCCGTTTTTACCATGCCTGGCACTGCTTATGCCGGCAATTCAAAAGGGCCAGATATTATCCATAATCCGGGTTCCCCAGCCCGGGTGCTGCTTGTCTGCAAGGGTACCCTTTCCGGAATACTCGATCCTTGAATCTGCCAGATAGGTGGATTTAACCCGGTTGTCGGCCATGATGTCTGCCGGCCTTAACACCCCGGATACCGTTATGTACTGGACCTCACCATTGACCTTCATGGCCCGCCGCCCAAACAGACTCAGATTGCCATTGGGCAGAATCTCGGTAATCCTTGCAGCGATGGATGCCGTGATGCTTCCACTGCGGTCGTTCTTGGCCTCACCCTTGAAATCGTTGGCATAATCGGCCCCCACAAGCTTGCCTGCACCGGTGGCGCCAAACCCGCGCGTCACACCAAAGAGGTTCGAAATCCCCACATTGACGCCTGTCTGTCTTGAGGTCTCGGTGTTCACATCCATCTGGGATGAGGTGTTTTCAACAATGTCCACGATCACCGTGTCACCAACCATGGACGCCTTTGTGTCCTCAAAAAACCTGGCCCTTGAATCCGAGGTCCACAGCGACCCTTCGCTGGGAGGAACCACTGCATACTCGGGCTCGAGCACCGGCTGATCTGAAATACCCTGGGGCAGTACAACTGCTGAACCGCTCCTGCCCGCGGTGCTGCCCATGCACCCGGTCAATACCAGGGACGTCAGGATAAAGGCTGCCATTATCTGTTTCATCCTTTTTCCTCCTAGAAAAAAACATCCACGGTTTTGGGTCCTGAAATTCGGCCCGAGACCACCCGGTTGGTGGTCAGATTGTTCACCTGAATCTGGTCGCCCAGGCGTCCCTCCTGGTCTGCCACCCCGGTTGCAACAATGCGCATATTTCCCTTTCTGACCACGAGAACAACGTTGTCTCCCCGGTTCACCAGGGGGGGATCTTCGAACATGTTCTCCCTCAAAAAACCGTTTGATGCCAGGTTCTGTTTCATCCGCATGCCAACGGGGACATCCATGCAGGTCAGATAGTTGTCAGGAATCGTTGATACATTGATCCGTTTCAGGCAGAGGTCTCTGGATTCAAGGATCTCCCCCCTGGAAAGATTTCGGGTGGCGCACACCACCTTGTCGTAGAGGTCCACGTACCCGGTCATTGAGACCCGGCCGTGGGAAACACCGTCCACCAGAACATCCGCAGAAAGGCTGACCCGGCCCTTTATATCCCGGTTTCGCCGGGACCGGACCGACAGATCAATCTCTCCCAGGGGATAAAGACCAGTCCCCCGGACCTTGAACGCCCTGATTTCAAACGAATGACTGCCCGCCCTCTCCTTGATATAATCGTGGTAAACGGCGCTTAACCGGTCCAGGGAAACCTCCTGCCCGATCCGCTTGATAAACACGGCATCTGGAAAACGGATCTCAGCCGTCGGGGGAAGCCAGGAGATGGACTTTAACTTTGAGGCAAGGCGCGTCCCCGATTCCCGCTTTACCGCCCCGATTGACGGAGAGAACCCCATGGAGAAATTTTCAAGGACCTCTTTCATCATGCCAGGGGCCGTGATCCGGGCAATATCCTTGAGCAGATACTCCCTGTCATTGACCCTGGCATCGGTGCTGATCTCGATCAATACCAGGTCGGATGCCGCCCCATACCCTCCATGTTGACCAGAAACGGAAAAAACGGCCACCAGGAAGCCCACAACCCTAATCCACAGTTTCATTACCGTTTAAGCCCGTTGGCCAGACCAAGCATGGTATCTGCCGTCTGGATGGATTTGGAGTTTGCCTCATAGGCCCGCTGCCCCACGATCATGTTCACCATTTCTTCGACAACGCTTACATTGGACATCTCAAGGTAATTGTTGGCAACCGTTCCAAGGGGTTGCTCCCCGGGGATGCCCTCGGTGGCAGGTCCGGACCCCTCGGTGGGTCTGAACAGGTTTTCCCCCACGGCAAACAGCCCGGCAGGATTAACAAAAGAGGACAGATTCACCTGCTCGGTTGCAAGGATGGTATCATCGGCACCGGTGACGGTCAGGGTGCCGTTCCCCTGGAGGCTGATCAGGGTCGCCTCCACCGGAATGGCGATCTCCGGCTGGAGCCTGTCGCCCGAATTGGTGGTGATGAATCCCTCGCTGTCCAGGGTAAAATTGCCAGCCCGGGTATACAACTCCTCGTCACCGTGGAGGACCCTGAAAAACCCGTCCCCCTGGATCACAAAATCAAGCTCGTTGCCGGTCTGGCTGTAATCCCCCTGGGTGAAAATCTTCTGCACCCCCGACGGTTTGACACCCATGCCCACCTGGATTCCCGTGGGAATCTGACCGCCGCCCGGGGTGGTAGCACCCGCCACCAGCATGGTCTGGTACATGAGATCCTGGAAATTGGCCCTGCTCTTCTTGAACCCTGCCGTGCTCGAGTTGGCAAGATTGTTGGCCACCACATCCGTCTGTATCTGCTGGGCGTTCATGCCCGTTGCCGAAGTCCATAACGCTCTTATCATACCGCTGTCTCCTGTTTATTTTGAACCGGGCCGGTTGATGTGAAACACCTGGCGGGGTATCTGGCGTTTCATCGTTCGATGTGACCGGTATTGATACCCCGTTCCGGCCGTGGCGATTACTGAAGTTTACCCAGGCTGTTTATGGCCTTGTCATCCACCTCGTCAAAGGTCATCATCATTTTCTGAAAGGTCTCGTACATCCTGTGGTGGTCGATCATGTTGACCATCTCCTCCACGGCCTTGACACTGGAAAGCTCAAGGGAGCCCTGGACAACGCCGACCCTGGCCGGGGGGACCTCATCCCCGGCGGCACCGGTAAAGACAAAATTGTTGGCCCCCTCTTTCTGGAGCAGATCAAGGGTGTCAAAGGTGACAATGTCCAGTTGATCGATAACAGCACCGTCTCCCCGGATCTCGCCTACACCATTGATTTCAACGGTTCCAGCGGCAATGGTAATGGGTCCGTTCCGGCCAAGGACAGCATCCCCGTTCTGGTCTACCAGCACATTGTCCGAGTTGAGTGAAAAGACCCCGTTCCGGGTGTATCTGACCCCCGAAGGGGTTTCGACCTTGAAAAAGCCCTCGTCGGTCAGGGCAAGATCAAGGGGGTTGCCCGTATGCTTCACCCCGGCCTGGGTAAGGTCGGTGTTAAGCGCCGCCTTGAAGGTTTTGTCAAAGCTGACAACATCCTTTTTAAATCCGGCCGTGTCCACATTGGCCAGATGGTTGGAAGTCACCTCAAGCTTTCTCTCCTGGCGGAGCCCGCCTTGAACCGGCCGTGTCATTTCAAGAATCATGAAGGTTTCCTTTTTTAATGTTTGACAATCTAAAGCAGCAATAAGGATGCCAGAGTTTTGATCAACCCGAGATCTGGATCTATCCGTCTGAAAACAAACGATATAAAAACAATACCCCGGATTTTAAAAAGGGGTCCCGAGGCTTTTTATGGAAAGAATGGGGGGTTCCTGACGGGGCCAGGACAGGTTTTTGACGCCAGACGGAAAAAACTGCCTAGGGCCTAGGACGTTTTTTATTGATGGTATAGACAAAGGCCAGCAGCTCTGCCACGGCAACATAGGCCTCCTTGGGAATCTCCTGGCTGATATCAAGCCCTGCCAGCACCTCCACAAGATCGGGGTCTTTCTTTACGGGAACATCGTGCTGTTCAGCGATGTCAATGATCTTTTGTGCAATGATCCCCTCTCCCTTGGCCGTCACCCTGGGGGAGGATCCTGCTGCCGGATCATATTTAAGTGCAACTGCCTTTTTTTTCATTGTTTAAACCATAAGATCCAGGTTGGAGGTTTCCGGATTCACAAATTTTTCGGCAATGGACGACGGGGAAATCATTTCAGGGGTTCCCCTGCGGCAGATCACTTCAAGCACCTTGAACCCCTGGGTCGTTAACCGCTGCTGCAGGGTCGGCACCATGGTTCGAACAAAGGAAACAACCGCTTCATCAGCCATCTGGAAAGCAGCTGTGATCTCTTGGTTCAAGATCGACAGATCCACCCGCAGAGCGCCCAGGTTGGTCATGTCAAGAAACACAGAGACCCTGACCAGACGATGGTTTTCGTAACGGGTCTTGTCTTTTTTTGACCCAAGATCAAAAAAAAGCTGACCAAAGGTAAAGCCCTCTGGGTTAAGGATGGAAAAGGGAATCAACAGGCGGGCCATGTCCGAGGACTGGGTATTGAGCATCTGGACTTTTTCCAGGGTGTCGATGAATTTTCCGACCGGTTCGAGCATCTCCTCGTTTCCAGTCTCACCAGGGGAAAGCATTGAAAGCCCCTTGTCCCGCAAAAGGGCGCTCTTTTCCAGAACACGGACAACAAACCCGGGATCCGGAGTTTCAGATTTAAGGGAAAAGGAGATGAGCAGTTCCCTCAACTCTGCAAGCTCAGGGTTTAGCCGGGAATCACCCGAACCGGGCGAAACCAGTGCGGTAAGGTGAGAAAACGGGCTCTTGCCGGTCAGCGAGCCAAGGGCGGCAGACAGGCGGCCTGGAACCAACCTTGGAGATCTGACCGCTTCAGGCAGGGGGTTAACGACCTCAAAGCGCCCTTCGCCCGTCACCTTGAGCCCCAGGGTCTGGCCGGGCGTCAGAACAATTGAAGTTTCAGCCATCAAGTGCTTGCCTGCCACCATGAGTTCCGCCCGGGTGGGAGAAAGCACCTTAAGGACCGTGGCATCAACAATGCGGCCATCAGCCGGGCCGGGCAGGACAGGTTTTCCGCCGATCTTGAGCTGCCTGAACAGCTCGGGAGAAAAAATCTGCACCCCGGCGTTCACTGTCCCTCCATTGCCATAAACTTCTTTTTAAGGCTGATGACCAGCTGCACCTCGCCCTTGGGCATGGAAAGGTGGGAGGCAATGGCATCGGCATCAAGGCCCTTTTCATAGAGCTCGACAACACGCTTCTGCTCGTCAAATACATCCCTATCCGGATCATCTTTTGCCACGGGGACAGGGGCTGCCCGGGCAAGCAGGGATTCGGCCCGGGAAAGCAGCAGGTTGATGCTGATGATGCGTGAATCCAGGGAGTCGTTCAGCCCCTGTATGAGATTTTTTTTGTCCCGGATCTGACCGTCAAAGCTCACGGCAGCAGCATCGGCCTCTTTGACAAGGGGCTCGAGCATGTCAATAATCCGGGACGCCGTCCGGCCGGCCGCCAGGCCCTCTTTGTCCGTTTTTTCCAGGCAATGGTTTTCCCGGTTTTTTTTCTCCCTGGCCTGTTTTTTGAGCCGCCCCAGAAGCGCCATGAACAGTCCAACCAGCACAAGGTCAACGAACAGCTGAACCCCGGACCAGAATTTGAGTGAAAAGAGTATGGTCATGCAATGGTATCCAGCAGGTTCCCGGTCCGGTCCGGTGCCTGCCGCCCCTTTGATTGTTTGCCGCCCGGGGACCGGTCTGCCGGTCTTTTGTCTTTTTTCTCTTTTTCCCTGTCCGGCGCCACCCCCCGGGGACTGTTGGATTCAGGCACGGTGGTTCGCTCCAGGATATCCTTTGCCGCCTGCTGGGCCGCAAGCTGTTCCGGATCCGGCCGGTTGGGCCGAACGTGCTGGGTCGCCTCGTGCAACGCTCCGGACTGTTGAACAACAACATTGTGACCTGGTATGGTCGTCATGGCTCTCCCCCCTATCCAGTGCTGAACGCCTTAAACTGAACCTGTTCCACATATCTGCCCGGCAGTGAACGGTTTAATGCCTCTTTGATGCCGGCCAGAAGTTCCGACTCCGTGATCTTATCGATCTTTCCCGAACCCAAAACCCGGCCCATGGCCTCAAGAATAATATCCCGGTACAGGGGCAGGTGGCTGTTGATCTCGGCCGCAGCCCTGGCATCCGAATAATCAATGGAAACACCGGCCGTAATATAGACGAACCCGGCCGCGTCCGACGGCACCAGCACAACAAAATTCTCCAGGACCATATTCCCCGGGCCGGGTGGCGCTTGATCCATCTGGGGCAGATCAACCTGAACCGTAACAACCTCAGACACGGCAGTTTCCGGGCTGGCAGCCACCTGGCCGGGCCCTTGAACGGGCTCTTTTTCTCTAAAAAACGTGAAATAGGCCACGGGCAGGGCCGCCACGACCAGAACGGCCAACAGGCAGGCGGCCATGCACTTTTTGGATCGATACCATTTGGGTTCTGTCAAGGATTTGTCCGGGGGGGCTTCAACGGTCTGTTCGGCTGGTACTCTTGCCTCTTCCAGGACCACCTGGTGATCTTCCTCAACGGGCAGTGCACCCTCCAGAGCAATATCCACCTCGTCGTCCGGGGAGGTATCAAGGGCACCAATGACATCCTCATCTTCCTCTTCAGAACTTCGCAGAAGCTCATCAATGTCGTCCTGGGAAATGAGATCGTTCTCATCGGAATCGCCTTCAGGCAAGTCATCCCTGAGAAGGTCATCAATATCGGTCTGGTCAATGGTGTCATCCCCGGACAGCGGTGCAGGCGCCTGGTCCGGCTCAGTCTCAGTTTCAAGGAACGGCGCCATTCCAAGATCGGGTTCAGGCTCAGACGCCAGGTCGCTTCCAGGCAACTGCTCCGGCCCGGACCCGGATTCTTCCGGTTCAGATCCGGGGTCGATTTCCGTTTTTCCGGCCACAAGCCTGTCGATCGTCTCCTGGGTAATAAGGTTCTCCTCAATGGACAGCGCCTGGGATTCATCAATGACGCTCTCCCCTTCCAGAGCCTTTTCCTGGACTGTGCCAGGGTCTGCATCCTCCGAATTTCCGGTCGAAATCAGACGGCCGTCTGGCCGGGAACCATCGCCGGCCCCGTCGGCCGGGGCAGCTTTCATGAGCCGGTCAATATCCTCCTGGGAAACCAGTTCCAGGTCATCCTCATCCGGATCCGGCAATTCATCGTCCCCGGGAGAATCAAAATCTGCAGATGGCGTATTGAGAAGAGAGTCGATGTCGTCCTGGGAAAGCGCGCCCAATTCATCTTCTGACCCATCTCCCTGGTCGTCCCCAAGGGATTTTGCCCCGTCAAACACCGAAGCGTTCAGCAGGTTGTCAATATCATCCTGGGAAATCAGGAGATCATCATCATTGCCGGATTCAACCATTCAAGCCCCCTCAACAGAAGCGTTACGTCCAAAATAGTCCTTGATTCTGGCCTTGAGCTTGATCAGAACGGCCGTATGTATCTGGCAGATCCTTGACTCCGTGAGCGTCAGCACCTCACCGATTTCCTTGAGGGTGAGTTCTTCATAGTAGTAAAGCGATACCACCAGCTGCTCTTTTTCGGTCAGGGTTGCAACGGCCCTGGCAAGCACCCCTTTGAGTTCCTCCCTGTCAAGCAGATCGGCAGGGGTGTACTCGCCCTTGAGACCTGCTTGAAATCGTGTCATGGACGAGGTATCATTATCCCTTGTTCTGATAAAGGCGTCAAGGCTCAGAATGGCGGCCCCATGGATGTCCGTGAGCATATCGTAATAGGATTCAAGGGGCATCCCCAGGACCTGCGCCACCTCATGGTCCGATGACGGCCCCCCTTTTTTGTCCTCCACGGTCTTGACCGCCCTTGAAACGTCCTGAATCTTTTTTCTCATGGACCTGGAATAGGTGTCCATGCTTCTGAGTTCGTCCAGGATGGCGCCTTTTATCCTGTACTGGGCATAGGTTTTAAGACTGACATGCTTGCCCGGATCGAACTTGTCCACCGCATCGATAAGGCCCAGGGAACCGGCACTAACCAGTTCGTCAAACATCACGCTAGATGGAAGCCTGCGGGCAAAACGCGAGGCAATCTGTCGAACCAGAAAGGCGTACGCCACAATCATCGCCTCCCGGTCGCCCTCTCCCTGGGCTCTCATTTCCCCATAGGGTTTTACCATTGGTCAATTGCCCCTGTCAGATGATGTTCACCCGTTGACCGCTGCCCATGGCTCACCTGGACGGGTCAAGGTCAAGAATCCGCCGCATGAAAAATTTGATATTCCCATCGGATCCAGGTCTCAGTCTTGATTGCGCCATTTTTTCAGCCAGCACCCCAATGCTCATTGCCGAAGGAGACTGGGGCGCATGTTCCACAACAGTGCTTCGTTTGAGCACGGCCTTTTGAAGGTTCACATCCATGGGAATATATCCAAAATATTCAAGCACAACATTACCCAGGAACTTATCAATGGCACCGCTGAGGGAGGCGTAAACCGATTTAGCCTCCCGTTCAGATACTACCATATTTACCACCAGTTTAAAATACCGGATACCATGATCCCTTGACAGCACCTTCATCAACGCATAGGCATCGGTAATGGAGGTCGGCTCCCGGGTTGCAATGACCAGGTTCTCGTCTGAAGCCGCATTAAAGTAAAGCACATTTGACGAAATCCCGGCCCCCGTGTCCACAAGGACAAAATCGGCCATATCCGCCAGGACCTCGAATTCAGACAACAGGTTGAGCTTTTCACCATCTGAAAGCTGGGTCAGGTTGGCAAACCCGCTGCCGCCGGGGATTATCTTCACGCCATGGTCGGTTGTCACCATCACCTGTTTGAGTTTTTTCTCCCCGCTCAGGATGTGGCCGATATTGTAGCGTGGTCTCAGGTTGAAAAGAATGTCAATGTTCGCAAGTCCCACATCGGCGTCCACCACCACCACCCGCTTTCCCAGTTTTGTCAGGGCAAGGGCAAGGCTTCCCACACAATGGCTTTTGCCGACCCCCCCCTTGCCGCTGGTCACGGCAACGACCCTTGGCATCAACCGCCCTCCCGGGAATTCCCCTGTCTTTCGGCCCCGTGACAGGGTGTTTGATTCCACAATTGTTCTCAGCCCGCTTGCCTGATCCACCAGATACCTCCTTTTATCCCTGTTCCCGGCCCAGCATGATTCCCAGAAGGTCCTGGGGGGTCGGAACGATCAAATCCTCAGGGACGCGTTGCCCATTGGTCACAAAAGAGATGGGCAGTCTCAAATCTCCCACCTGATCCATTATTTTTCCGCACTGCCGTGTTTCGTCAATCTTTGTAAAAACGTAGGATTCAGGATGCAACGCAGAAAAGGCTCTGGCCGATTCCCGCATATCAAAGAATCCGGTTGTCATGCTTAAAACAAGGTGAACCGAAACCTTAAAGCCACCGTCGAGCACATGGGCCACTTCCCCCATCCTCGGGGTATCCGACGGACTGTGGCCCGCCGTATCAATGAGCACAACATCCATCTGTTCCATCCGCTCCAGGGCCTTGACCAGGTCACCCCGGGTATAGGCGGGAACACACATCACACCCATGATGGTCCCATAGGATTTCAACTGTTCAAATGCCCCCATGCGATAGCTGTCAATGGAGATGAGGCCCACCTTTTTTTTCCCTTTGAACTTGAGCCGGGCCGCAAGCTTTGCAATGGTGGTGGTCTTACCCACACCGGTGGGACCTACAAAGGCTGCGGCATGGCGTCTGCCCGAGTTCCCCTGGGTTTCGGTAAAGGGATCCACGGTTTTGACCTGTCGCAAACATTCCTTGAGTACATACCGCTTGAGCAGGGCATTGTTTCCATCTGACTTGCCGTAAATCCCGTCCATGGCCTCACAGCCGCTTTTCACCAGCATCCTTGCCTTTTTTTCCGAGACCCCGGCCCTCAGCAAAGCGGCAAACAGCCCTGCCGATTCTGAATGATCCGCCATGAGTGAATCAAGGCCATTGCCGATCCCCACAAGGGAAATAAGATCCTTGATCGCGGCAAGTTCCTGCCTCAGGGGAGCAAACCCCTCCTCCAGGTCATGAATCTCATCTGTTTTCCGCGGCTCAGCCTTGGGGGCCGCTTCAATTTCAAACATCTGACCGGCATAGGGATCACGGGGGCTCTTTGGCACCCTGCGGGTGGAGAGGATCATTGCGTCCGGCCCCAGTGCTTCCTTGACCGATGCCATGGCCTCCTGAACCGTTCGGGCTCTGAAATTTTTTACTCTCATTGAAGCCTGACCTTTCCGCCTGCCTGCAGGTTGATGTCATCCACGATCTCTGCATGGGAAACCACAAACACCGACGGCAGGGCATGTTCAATCAACTTCCGGAAATGGCGCCTCACCCCCGGAGAACACATGATAACAGGCTGTACGTCTGAAGCAAGCTGTTTTTCAACCGCGGCGGATGCAGAGGCGATGATCTTCTCAGCAGCCTTCGGGTCCAGGGCAAGATAGGCGCCGTGTTCCGTGTGCTTGATGTTCTTGCCCAGAAGATCTTCAACCTCCCGGTCCAGGGTAATCACCTGCAGGGTTTTATTTTCCCCGTAAAACGAGGCAAGCATGCCCTTTGCAATTTTCTGACGCACATATTCCGTCAGCAGATCCGGATCCTTGCCCATGGGCGCATAGTCGGCAAGGGTTTCAACAATGGTCAACAGGTTCCGGATGGAAATCCTCTCGCGCAGCAGGTTCTGGAGCACCTTTTGAACAACGCCGATGGAGAGCAGACCGGGCACCAGTTCCTCAACGGCCTTGGGGCTTGTCTTGGCAAGGTTGTCCAGCAGGTGCTGCACCTCTTGACGGCCCAGAAGGTCATGGGCGTTGTTTCTGATGATCTCGGTGAGATGGGTGGCGATCACCGTTGAGTTGTCCACCACCGTGTATCCGGCAAACTTGGCCTCATCCTCTTTGTTCTGGGGAATCCACAATGCCGGCAGGTGAAAGGCGGGTTCCGTGGTGGGAATTCCCTCCATGGGCTGGGCCGTGCCGCCCGGATCCATGGCAAGCAGATGGTTAACCATGAGTTCAGTTCCCGCAGACTCCACCCCCTTGATCATCACCCGGTACTGGGCCGGGTTGAGCTTGAGGTTGTCCCGGATGTGAATGGGCGGAATAATGATACCCAGCTCGCTTGCAAACTGGCGGCGGATGGCCCGGATTCTGCCCAGCAGGGTCCCATCCTGCTGCTTGTCCACCAGGGGGATAAGCCCATAGCCGACCTCAAGTTCAATGGTGTCCATGGTCAAAAGGTGGTCCACCTCTTCAGGGGCCCCGGTCTCTTCCGCCGCTTCAGGTGCAGCGCCGGTTTCGGCCGCTTCCCCGGCAGTTCCGTGCCTGCCCACAAAATACCAGCAGCCGCCGCCAAGCAGAAGGGCCAGGGTCATGAAGGGAAAGGCCGGAAGACCGGGAACAAGCCCAAAGCAGAACACAATCACCGACCCCACGTAAACGGGTGTTGTTGAAGAGAGAAGATGGGTGGCAAACTCTTTGCCCATGCGGTTTTCAGAACCGGATCGCGACACGAGAAGCCCAGCGGCCGTGGAGATAAGCAGGGCTGGGATCTGGGAGACAAGACCGTCCCCCACGGTCAAAAGGGTATAATTTGCAAGGGCATCGGCCATGGGCATGCCCTGCTGAACCACACCAATGATAAACCCGCCGGCGATGTTGATCATGGTAATAATGATGCCGGCAATGGCATCTCCCCGGACAAACTTGCTGGCACCGTCCATGGCCCCGTGGAACTCTGACTCCTTTGCAACGCCCCGGCGCCGTTCTCCGGCCTCGATCTCGTCGATCATGCCGGCGTTTAAATCCGCATCAATGGCCATCTGTTTGCCCGGCATGGCATCCAGGGTGAAACGGGCAGCCACCTCTGCAATTCTGCCGGCGCCCTTGGTGATAACCATGAAGTTGATCAGGACCAGGATAATAAAGATGATCATTCCCACCACATAGTTTCCGCCCACCACAAAGTTGCCAAAGCTCATGATGATGGATCCAGCGGCCAGGGGACCTTCACTGCCGTGGAGCAGGATCAGCCTTGTTGAGGCAACGTTCAGGGAGAGCCTGAAAAGGGTCAGCACCAGAAGCATGGACGGAAAGATGAAAAAATCAAGGGGGGCACGGGTGTACATGGTGGTGATCAGCACAATAACGGCAAAGGTGATGCTCAGGGCCAGGAAAAAATCAAGGAAAATCGGTGGAATGGGCAGGATCATGGCCATGAGAATACCGATCAGGGCAATGATCATTGCAATGTCAGAGCTTTCCCGTTTTAAACCGGCCAGAACGCCCGTTGCTTCAGCTGCCATTCAATTTTCTCCTGTGAAATCCATTTCAATCAACACGGGCGGCCGTTATTTGACATCCCTGTCAAGGGATTGACGCGCCCCCCGTGGTTGGGTTAAAGGGTTCTGCCCTTGAGTCTGTAGACCTGGGCAAGCAGTTCTGCCACGGCCTGGAACAACTCCGTGGGGACCTCCTGCCCTACCTCGACAACTTTATACAAATTCCGGGCCAACGCTTTATTTTCAATCAAAGGGACATTGGATTCTTCGGCAACCCTTCGGATGTTGGCAGCAACGGCCCCTGCTCCCTTGGCCACGACCGTTGGCGCATTCATGGTCATACCGTCATACTGGATGGCAATGGCAAGCCGGGTCGGGTTGGTCACCACCACATCGGCCTTGGGCACGTCGCTCATCATTCTCTTTCTGGCCGCGTCGGCCTGGAGCTGGCGGATTCTTGCCTTGACCTGGGGATCTCCCTCGGTCTGCTTATGTTCGTCCTTGACCTCCTGTTTGGTCATCTTCTGGTCTTCCATGAATTTCCAGCGCTGGAAGGCAAAATCGATCACCGCCAGAACCACCATCACAAGCAGCACCTTGATGAAAATTTCAAGGGCAATCTTGAGGATGTAGAGAAGAATGGCTGCCACGCCATGGTCATAGAGACGGACGATGTTTTCCACCTCGGACTTGACCACCATGTAGGTGACCGCCGAAATGATGATAATCTTGAGAATGCTCTTAAAAAATTCCATGAGCGCCCGGGATGAAAACTTCTGGGCAAATCCCTTGATGGGGTCAATGCGGGAGAGCTTGGGCGCAATGGCCTTCCACGAGATGACAAACCCCACCTGGAAAAGGTTGGAAGCAAGGGCTGCAACAAAAACCGCCAGGAGTAGCGGGGCAAGCATGATGAACAGCCGCTGGGTGCATACAAACAAAAGATGCACCACCTCCACATCATTCAACAGCGGAATACCGCTAAAGGCAAGACCGTCGTGGAGAACCTGGAGCAGCCGCTGGTAAATAAAAAAGGCAAAGGCATAAAGGGCAAGCACCCCGGCCATGAGAACCACCACCGACGGGACTTCGATACTTTTGGCAACCTGCCCCTCTTCCCTTGCCTTTTCAAGTTTCCGGGAACTTGCACCTTCGGTTTTCTCTCCGCCGCCTTCTGGATCTTCGGCCATGGCTATCCCCCACCCATCCAGAAAAGAAGCTTTAAGAAAAGGGGCCTGAACTCGCCTAGATAGGTCCGGGTGACGATGGTGATAATCTCAAGACTCAAACCAAACAGCACCAGTCCCACAACAATCTTCAGGGGAAAGGCAACGATCATGACATTCATCTGGGGGGAGAACTTTGACGTAAGGCCGAATGCCACGCTGGTAAACAAAAGGGCCGCAATCACAGGTGCGCCGATCTTGACGGCAAGGACGAACATCTGGGTGCCCAGAAACAGCACCTTGTCCACCATGATCCGCTGAAACACAAAAGTACCGGGCTGGACCAGGTCAAAACTGTCCACCAGGGAAAGCAGCATGATGTGGTGACCGTTCATGGTCAAAAAGACCAGAAGGGCCACCCAGTACGCAAGCTGCTCCATGAGTGACACATTGGCCCCGGACTGGGGATCCACCACATTGATCATGGAAAATCCCATCTGGAATCCGATCACCTCGCCAGCCAGCTGGAACGAACCGAAAAACAACCGTACACAAAGCCCCAGGGTCAGGCCGATCATGGCCTCTGAAACTAGGAGAACCCCCGTTCCCAAGGCGGTTTCCGGCATAAGATCCGGATCCGCCGGCACAACGGAATAAAGCAGCATTGAAATCACCATGGCAAGACCGGCCTTGACCATGGTGGGAAACATGGTGGTTCCAAAAATGGGAAGCATGAAAAGAACAATACTGACCCTTGCAAGTACAAGAAGAAAGAGTTTAAACCCCTGGGGATCTATGAAATTGATTATCTCCATGGGGGCCGGTTACCGGATATACATGGGAATATTCTCAATAACCCGCCGGGTGAAAACGGTCATTTCATCCAGCATCCACGGTGCAAAGAACAGAAGTCCCAGAAATACGGCAATAATTTTAGGTACAAAGGTGAGGGTCATCTCCTGGATGGAGGTGACTGCCTGGAAGACGCTGATGATAAGCCCTGCGGCAAGCCCCAGTCCCAGCATGGGCATGGAAAGGTAGATGGTCAGAAGAATGGCCTGCTTGGCAAAGTCAATGACAAATTCAGGTGTCATGGTCACACTCCAAAACTTTTCAAGAGTGAACCGGTCAAAAGATGCCACCCGTCCACAAGCACAAACAGCATGAGCTTGAAGGGAAGGGAAATCATAACCGGCGGCAGCATCATCATTCCCATGGCCAGCAGCACCGAGGCGACCACCATGTCGATGACAAGAAAGGGAACATAAATGACAAATCCGATGATAAAGGCAGTCTTGAGTTCACTGATCACATAGGCCGGAATTAAAAGCAACAGGGAGACGTCCTCCCGGGTATCAGGCTTTGCCACCCCGGCGCCCTTGACAAAAAGGGCAATGTCAGCCTCCCGGGTATTGACCAGCAGAAATTTGCGAATGGGTACCTGGGCTGCGTCAAAGGCCTCCTGGTAGTCGATCTGTCGTTCCAGGTAGGGGTTGAGGGCGTTCTGGTAAATCTCAAGGGCAACGGGCTTGATGATGAAAAACGTCAAAAACAGTGCAAGCCCGACAACCACCTGGTTTGGCGGGCTTGACTGGGTGCCGATGGCCTGGCGCAGAAAATGGAACACCACAATAATCCGTGTGAACGGTGTCATGAGAATCAAGATGGCCGGAGCAAGGGCAAGGATGGTTAAAAGCGCTATGATTTCAAGCACAACAGCCACATCCTCAGGCCCCTGGGCCTGTCCGATTCCGAAATTAAACGAAGGGATGGGAAAGGTGGCGCCCTGGGCCATGGAAGGAAGCACCAGCCCGAAAAAAAGGCCGGCAAGCAGAGAAACAGCCATGGTCCGGCCATTGCGCCTAGGTGTCATGGTTTTCTCCTCTTGCAATGGCGCCGGCCACGCGCTGGTTCAGCAGTTCTGAAAAACCAGGTTCTTCCTGCGGTGTCTGACCTGTGGTTTTGCCCAGGTCGGCAAGGGTGGAGATGGTCTGGGGCGTCACCCCGAGCAGAACTTTCCGGCCAAGCACCTCAACCAGCACCAGCTTCTCCCTGGGTGCCAGGTGATGGGCGGCAATGACCTGGATCTCTTTTTTGCCCGCTCTGGAACGGCTCAGGGGTGAAAACCGTTTCACCCCGTAGAGGACCAGCACGAGCAGGGCGATCACAAGGGCAAGCATGGCGCCGCTGCGCAGGAAGGCCCCCCACAGCTCCGGCGAGGTCCCCATCACTCGGTAAGACTCTTGACCCGGTCCATGGGCGTGATGATGTCGGTGAGCCGGACCCCGAATTTTTCGTTGACCACAACCACCTCACCCCGGGCAATCAGCTTTCGGTTGATGTAAACCTCCAGGGGTTCGCCGGCAAGCTTGTTGAGTTCAACAATGGATCCCTGGCCCAGCTGGAGCAGGTCGTTGACCAGCATCCGCGCCCTGCCCAGCTCCACCGAAAGATCCAGGGGGATATCCAGGATAAAATCAAGCTCCCGGCCCTCGTGCTGCCCGTCATGGTCAATGGCGTCGTCTGGCCCATGGTGGCTGCTGTTTGCTTCACTGTTGTTTTCTGCCATGGCGATTCTCTCTTTGTTTATGGTCCTGCGTTATACCGGTTTCATGATTATTTTATAGTCAGTTTTTCTTCCACCCGCAATGCCTGGAATCCCCGCTGCACACCGGCATAGCCCCGGACCTTGGGAAGGCCGTCAACAAAGCCTGTGAGCATATCCTTTGCATCGTTGTCCAGCTGAATCACATCCCCGGGCTGGAGATAGATCAGCCGTTCTCCTGAGATCTCAGTGGTACCCAGCTGAACCCTGAGCTGGATCGTTGATTCCAGAATGATCTCCTGGAGCCGTTTTCTCCATGCAACGTCGATCTCCTCGGTTTCAGCCTGGAACCCGGAGGCAAGTTTTGCCCGCAGCGGCTCGATCATGGAATAGGGCAGACAGAGCACAAGGTTGCCAGCCGCCTGTTCAAGCTCAATCTCAAACCGGGTTACGATCACAAGATCCGTGGGCAGCACAATGGCGGCAAACTGCGGATTCATCTCCGACCGGATCAGGGAAGTTTTAACCGGCTCAATGGGAAGCCATGCCTTTTCAATATCCTTGAGGCAGGCCACAACCACTTTCCTGATCATCACCTCTTCAATGGCAGTAAACTCCCTGCCCTCGACCCTTGCCTTGCCCAGACCCTCACCGCCGAAAAAGGTATCGATCAGGTTATAGACCAGCTGGCTTTCGAGAACCACAAGGCCATGCCCCCTCAGGGGCTCCATGCGAAAAACGTGGAGGCTTGTGGGAACAGGAAGACTGCGGACAAACTCTGTAAACTTCAAGGTATCAAGGGGGTTTGCCGTCACATCAACGTTTGTCTGGAGAAGGGATGACATACTGGTCCGGATCTCCCTGGACAACCGCTCGTTGATAACGTCAAAGGTGGGCATCCTGGCCCTGACCACCTTGTCCTGGCTTCTGAAGTCATAGGTGGAAATCCCTTCAGGCTCTGGAATTTCAACCTCGGTTTCGGTCTCAACTTCACCCGAATCAAGCCCTGCAAGCAGGCTGTCAACCTCGTCCTGGGAGAGAATATCACTCATGGTCTCATCACTGCATCATCAGGTTGATAAAAAAAAGATCTCTGATCCTTGCCCTGTCCAGACGCTGTGCCCCGGCCTGACGCTGCCCGGCCAGGCTCTGGTTGATCCTTTTTATCAATTTCAGTTTCAAGGCAAGCTTGCCTTCAGGGGATCTCAGATCTAACCAGTTTGTCTCACTGATTGTGGTTTCAATGATCGTTCGAATGGAGGCCATGCCGGCCTCCACCTCAGATCGCATGCCGGGCTGAACCAGCTCAAGGGAAACCGCCAGCGTGACCGTCGGCATATGTCCACCGGGTTTGAGGGGGATGCGCTCAAAGGGCTCAACCGTCACAACATCCTTAAAAGGGGGATCAGCAGCGGTCTTCTCAACAGCTTCCTCCCCGGGAGGGGTTGACGCCGGTTTCTCAGGATCCGGCCCCCCCAGAAAAATGAACCAGACCGCCCCACCGGCTGCCATCACCAGCAGCAGCAGTACCGCAAAAATCACCCAGCGCTTTGGCGTAAACCGTTTCATCCCCTGTTCCCCGCTACAGACATTCAGCAATCATCGTGCCAGGCAGCACCCAGCGCCTGGGTTCCAGCAACACCAGATGAAAGGGTATCACACCCCGGCATTTATTGACCAGTTTTTTTATGGAATCAAAGAGAGATTTAACGTCCCTGTCCCAAAAGCGTCATCGCTTCATCTGAATAACGGTCTCCATCATTCCGTCAACGGTTGTGATGGTCTTGGAGTTTGCCTGAAACCCCCGCTGGGTGGAAATCATCTTCACAAACTCCTCGGAAATATCAACGTTGGACATTTCAAGGGAGTTGGGGGA
The DNA here is from genome assembly GCA_963675615.2 of uncultured Desulfobacterium sp. Classification (GTDB taxonomy): domain Bacteria; phylum Desulfobacterota; class Desulfobacteria; order Desulfobacterales; family Desulfobacteraceae; genus Desulforapulum. The sequence goes on along the minus strand of CAXXTD010000001.1, from coordinate 3,506,985 downwards.
AAGGGTACCTAACCCGTTCTCACCGGGTTTATTAGTGATGGCCGAGCCACTCGCCCGGGTTTCTGAAAAAAGGTTACCACCAGAATTGGAAAGGCCGTTGTTGTTGAGAAATTTGGCTAGACCGACCCTGAACAGCGGAATCAGCTGACCGTTCGAGTACACCCCGGTCATGATACCGTCAGAGGCCACGTTAACACCCTCGAGATCACCTGCAGAATACCCGTCTGCATCCTGATAAATGGTGTTGGAGGATCTTGCATACTGGGTGGAGGAAAGGCTATCATTGATGAAGTTGGCTCCGTCATACTGGGTGCCGAGATCCAACTCGATGGAGGACTCGGTAGAGCCGAACTCCCCGCCAAGGAAATCGGTGTTAAATGCAAAATAGCCGGTATCGTCAATCGCATCATCGGATTGCTCGCGCCAGGCAGTGGACCCCAGAATATCAAAGGTTATTTCGCTTCTATCGTCAATGGGATCGGCAGTGGAACCGGATTTCAGCGAATCGGCAAACCTGAAAACAATATCATCCTTGTCATCATCATTGCCTGAACCGTCAAGATCGATGACAACCTTGTCCTTGTCTCCCTTGAGGGTTGCATTGGCATATGCAGCGGGAGGAACATCAGGGTCAACATCAAAAGAAAAAGTATCATTGGCTGCAACGGTTGCTGTGGCAATTGTAAGATCAGCAATGGCATCACCGTCAAAGTCAATTTCCACATCTGTTGTTCCATCCGTAATTATGGCATTGGGATATTCAGCCGGAGCAGAGGGAACAATAGCAAAATCAACTGTGCCGTCGGCCGTGCCGTCAGTTGCCAAAGGCGTGTCAAACAAGTAGGTGGCCTCTGCCCCACTTGGCAGTGTATATGTTACTGAAAATTCATCACCTGACACGATCGTTGCTGTACCCGTACCCGTATTGGTCCAAATTCCGGCTGTATACGTTAGCTGGTATGTTTCCGCATCCATGCCTACGCCTGGACCAGCCGTATTAATGACGAGGGCAGGTGTATCTACGATACCACCACCAAGGGTTAAGGCTGTAAAATCGTCCCCTTGCAATGGATAATTCCAGTTCCAGTCAGTACCATTATATTCAAGTTCAATCGAAGAGGACATGGTCATTTTAGATGAATCAACATAGGTGATATCATTGGTCCAATCTCCATCTCCGGTAAAATCGGTAACACCACCAACAACAGTGACGTCTGAAATCAATGTTCCCTCTGTTTCGGATAGGGTAGGATTACTCCAACTCCAGGTTTCCGTGGTGGGATTCCATACGATCTTAACGTCTGAGACATCATGGGTCATGGTCTCAGGGGCGTTGATCTCAAGGGTGGTGTTATCATTGGCCGTATCACCAAAATAGGTGGTCCCTTCAATGCTCTGGACATGGAGGCCCGAGGGGTCATTGATATCAAACCCAAAGGAATCAGTTGCAACGGCCGCCTGATCTAGTTTTATCCTGAGATCGGCCTCAAGATCAACGGTATTGTCCATGGAAATATTAATGGTCTGGTCATCGGAATAGACAATCTGGGCGTTGGAATATGCTGCCGGCAAACCATCATTTGCAAAAGTCCATCCAGTCCCATCAAACTCTAGTTCAAACCCATAGCCGTCCAGGGTCATTACTTCGTAGTCATCAATTTCAAAGTGAATGGCATCTTCATCGTTCACCCCATTGGCCGTTATATTTCCAATCCGGCCTGTGAACTCTTCCATGGTAAGGTTCAGGATATCACCGCTGCTCTCGCTGAACTCAATGGTTCCCCTGGCAAGGAGTCCCAGGCTATCGGTTCCCTGGACAAGGTTTCGATTGTCTTCGCTGGGATTGCAGACCACCATATATTCCCAGTCGGTCCCTGTTTTTTTATCATAGTAAACCGTGATGTCGTGGGTACTGCCAAGGGCATCATACACCTTGACGACAGACTGATATTCATAGTTGCCGGAATCAATAACGACATCATTTCCGGAATCCCATCCATTGGAAAGAACCACAGACTGACTTTCGGCATCTGAATCCAGATTTGTAATTATCGTCAGGCTGGTGCTCTTTTCCGGTGACGATGTAAATGCGTCAAGAACAATGTCCCCGATGGAACCAATATCCTCCCCTGTCTCCTCATCAAGGCCCCACCCCTGAACCAGGTAACCTTCGGGATTGACCAGTTGGCCGCTCTTGTCAAAATGAAAATTTCCGGCCCGGGTATAAAAATTATTCTCACTATCGGACTGGCGAAGCACAAAAAAACCGTCTCCGCCAATGGAAAGATCGGTGGAATTGCCCGTTGATTCAAACGAGCCTGTGTCAAAACTCTGGTCAACGGCACCGATGGACATTCCCCTTCCCACCTGGGCCGTACCCGACTGGGTGGCCACACTCTGACTCAGGGTGTCAGCAAAGGTGGACCGGCCCTTTTTAAACCCCACGGTATTAACGTTGGAAATATTGTTTCCCACCACCTGCATGGCATTACCCATATTGGTCAGACCACTGGTACCTGTAAACAGCGAACTTGATAAAGACATGATTTTCCCCTCTTATTTTTTGATAACCTTAAATCTCTCGTACGTTGGTAACGGCACTGATCGTTGACAAAAATCCGCTGTTGCTCAGCACCAGGTATTGGGTTCCGTTGAGCACCCTGATTTCAGACACTTCATCTGACAAGGAAACATCCAGGGCTCCGGAATCTGAAGTGACGGCATAGGTGTAGAGCCCCTTGCCCACGATGTTCCCGCTGCTGTCCGTACCGTCCCAGACCACCTGGTTCGCTTCTCCCTGCTTGACATCATCTGAAGCAAGTTGGATCGACTTGACCTCCTGACCGGATGCGTCAAAAAATCTCACCGTCACATCTGCCTTCTGGGGAACCTCAAATGCCACGGTGGCTGCCACATCAGATGATCCGTCATAATCAATCAAGGGCATTGAGGTGGAAACCTTTCGGCCCAGATAATCCACGGCAGATCCCTGGGAACGTTCAGTTTCAACACTGCTGCCCACCTGGACCAAAGATTCAGGATCCACCAGCACACCCTGAATCTTGAGGTAGGCCTTACCCTCATTGTAAACAACACTGTCCACCGTGCCTGTAACAGAGGTGGGAACATCTATAAATCCGGATCCGGTGTTGGCCATGACCGTGTACTTATAGGAGCCGTCATCCACCAAGGCGCCCGTATTATCCCGTCCGTCCCAGGCAAAATCATAACTGCCGGTTGTTTTCTGACCGGGATAGAGGGTGCGGACCTCTTTTCCCGATTCATCATAGATACTGACCATTACATCTGAAGTTTCCTCAATATTATAGAATCCGCCAAAAGGGGTTCCATCAACCACCTCTATGGCGTCCACATTAGCCGTCACCACCTTACCCACATAATCGATGATATTGGATTCACTCCCCCCTCCCATATTGGTCTGAAGGGCTTCCATGGTATCATTCAGACTCATGAGCTGCTCAAGCTGGGAAAACTGGGCAAGCTGGGCTGAAAAATCAGACCCTTCCATGGGGTTCAGGGGATCCTGATTCTTCAGCTGGGCCACCAGCATGGTCAAAAAGGCGTCCCTGCCAAGGACATCATCTTCCTTTTCGGTCTCTTTTGCCGTGTAGGCGCTGCTCAATGCATCCAGTGAACTGTTTCCCGTTGCGTTTACTGCCATCCCTTACCTCCTTGTTCCGACCCTGTTTGATCACGCCACCAAATGAATTGAACGGACATCACCTGCAAAGCCCCTGGTATCAATTTTTGAATCATTGCCGGCCGCTTGGTCCCCATGGCCACTGTTTCTGCCACGCCTGGAACCCGATCCTTTGGATTGGTGCCTGGCATCAGCCATGGACTGGCTGAAATCACTTCCCATCGCAACGTCAAAGCTGCCAATGGAGATGCCACTGCTGGCAAGGGCCGCCTTAAGCTCATTGGCATGGGCCGCAAGAATCTCCTTTGCCCCATGGCTTTCGGTAATAACGCTGACCTTGAGGCTGGTGCCAAGGTTGTCAATGGTCATGATAATCCGCCCGAGCTCCGGCGGCTTCAACTGAAGTTTTATCTCGGTATCACCCTGACTGACCGCCCTCGCAAGGCTCGCTCCCACCTGACCGGTCACATGGGAGGGAAGAACCGTTCTGGTCGATCCACCATTTGCCACACCCTGCCCCCTTGAATCCATAGCCATCTGTCGGAACTCACCACCTGCCCCCCCAGAAGCGTCAATGGCGCCAACGGTCCGCCCGGGCCCTTTTGCCGTGTGGTCGTCCCTTACCCCATGTTCCACCATCCGGGGATCATCAATTCGGGTTTTCATCTCTTTTACCACGGCTGCCACGCTTTCCGTGAACCTTGCGGGTTCAGGGTTAACGCCTGTCTGTATATCCTGGAGGGAAAGGGAAGGAGAGCTGCCATCGCCCTTAGACCCAAAGAGATCCACGGGGTTGCCAGTGCTGATTTGCCCAAGGGCTGATTTTTCCTGTTTAAAGCCGTCTCCCGTGGCCATGGACTGACCCTTGCTCCGGCCCATGCTGGCAATCAAGCTGCCCAAAAGTAAATCAATATCACCTTGCTTGATAGATCCGACCCGGGGAAGATCTAAAGAATCGGGTTCTGTTGAATTACCCTTTTTTTCAAGGGCCGTAACCAGTTCACGAGGAACAACAACATTGAAACTTCTTTCCTGTTTTTCATTGTCCAGAATACCCGTGACGGGTGGATCAAGGTTAATTTTCATCCCAGGTTTTGCCACAGATTTTAACCCGGCCTTTTCGTCGACATGTGCCTCAATCGTCGCTCCAGGAAAGATCCTGAGCTGTTCAAGGGGTGCAACAAAGCCACTTAAGGTCAATGGCTTATCATCGTTCTGCTCGCTTTCAAGCGGATGAAGTCCCTTGATCTGACGGTCAAGGTCGATCTTCAATTCATCTACCACGGTTTCGCCATTCCGAAGGGTTAAGCGTTGCTCCGGAACTTCGAGAGAAGCGGTCCTGAATTGTTCAAGGGCTGTTAGAAAACCACTGAGGGTCATCGCCTTGTCACCGCTCTGCCCGCTTTCAAGCAGGTGAAGTTCCTTGATCAGACCGTCAATGTCGATCTTCAATTCATCTGCCACGGTTTCGCCATTCTGAAGGATTAAGCGCTGCTCCGGAATTTTGAGAGAAGCGGTCCTGAGTTGTTCAAGGGCTGCTAAAAAACCACTGAGAGTCATCGCCTTGTCACCGTTCTGCCCGCTTTCAAGCGGGTGAAGTTCCTTGATCAGACCGTCAAGGTCGATCTTCAATTCATCTGCCACGGTTTCGCCATTCTGAAGGATTAAGCGCTGCTCCGGAATTTTGAGAGAAGCGGTCCTGAGTTGTTCAAGGGCTGCTAAAAAACCACTGAGGGTCAACGCCTTATCACCGTTCTGCCCGCTTTCAAGCGGGTGAAGTTCCTTGATCAGACCGTCAAGGTCGATCTTCAATTCATCTGCCACGGTTTCGCCATTCTGAAGGATTAAGCGCTGCTCCGGAATTTTGAGAGAAGCGGTTCTGAGTTGTTCAAGGGCTGCAACAAAATCACTGAGGGCCAATGCCTTGTCATCGCTCTGCCCGCTTTCAAGCGGGTGAAGTTCCTTGATCAGACCGTCAAGGTCGATCTTCAATTCATCTGCCACGGTTTCGCCATTCTGAAGGATTAAGCGCTGCTCCGGAATTTTGAGAGAAGCGGTCCTGAGTTGTTCAAGGGCTGCAACAAAATCACTTAAGGTCAATGCCTTGTCATCGCTCTGCCCGCTTTCAAGCGGGTGAAGTTCCTTGATCAGACCGTCAAGATCGATCTTCAATTCATCTGCCACGGTTTCGTCATTCTGGAGGGTTAAGCGCTGCTCCGGAGTTTCGAGAGGGGAAATCCTGAGTTGTTCAAGGATGGATGGCAAAACTTCCGCTCCAGAACCGAGTTCCTGTTGCACATCGGTTTCTTCCTTGGCTGTCATCGCCGAAGATATCCGCAGTTTCTCCAGGGCCGCCACAAAACCGCCAAGGTTCAGGGAACGGGTATCGCTCTGATCGAGTTCAAGCCCCAGGGCTTTAAACATCTGTTCCACACCCACGGCCCGGGGGGAAAGGTCAAAACCGGTACCAGAAAAAAAAGCCGCCTGCTGAAGAGCTTGAAGCCCCTTGATCAGCCGGTCAAGGTCGATGCCCACCCCCTCTTGCTTGACATCGGCTATCAACCGGGTTGACACCTGTTCCGGAACCTGAAAAGCTCCAAGGATAGATGAGACAAAGGGAAGACCTGAGATGGGCAGCACCATATTGCTGCCATCGGTTGCGTCCATGGTACCGGCCGTGGTGATTTGGCCGGCCCGGGTTGTTTCCGGGGATAAAACAGCCATCAGCCGGTCGGCAAAGGCAGATCCCGTTCCAGGCCCCTGGACACCTGCGCCGGCATCGATTGACTTGACCAAGGAAAGGAGATCTCCCGGAAAGGTACTGGCGTTGACAAAATTTAAATTCATGGCATTCCCCGCATGCATCAATTATGGTTTCAGACAGAATAAAAGCAACGAACGTGCCAGCATGGAATAAATAAAATTTAATCTTATAGAATCAGAATCTTAAATAGATGTCAGCAAAAGCGTGCCCCATAGGAAACAGCAGACAAAGCAGTTCTTTCCCAATGGAACCAGGACCCGGGGGAAAGATTTGCCCCCTGGGGGCAAGGGCTATTTTTTCTTAAAGACAATACGCTCGCTTATTTTTGCGGCCTTTTCACTGTCCACAAAGGCCAGAATCTGGGCCGAAGAGGTTTCGCGCATGCGTGAAAAGATCTGTTTTGCCACTTCAATGTCCATCTTGTCCACGATGGCAGCCGCTTTCTGCGGTTTCATACCGGAATATACCTTCACGAGCGTGTTCATCCTGGCATCAAGGGCCGCCTCTCGTTCCAGTTCCTGGTCGGTCTTTCGCTGATCAAGCGTCGCCAGATCATCCCGGATCTGCTGCTGGAGCGCTCCAAGGGCTTCGAGTTTTTCATCGATTTCTTGCTTGAATTTTTCTAGCCGTTTCTTTTCCTCTGCCAGGCGCTCTTCGTCCCTGGCAATGACTGCCCGTTTTTCCTCCAGACCTTCTAAAACCACCTTTGCCGGATCCGGGCAGGGGGGACAGGGTACATTTTCAGTCACCCCGGTCCCATCTTCAGCCACTGTTTTGGTTTCAGCAGCATCATCTACGGCAAAGACCATGCCGGAACACCCCGGCCATGCCATTCCCAAAAAAATCAGCAGGACAAGGCCCCATAGGGCTGAAGTAACGACGGTTCGACCCAGGTTAATGGATGCCATGGGTTATCTCCCTTGCTTTTTTCAACGAGGCAATCTCATCCGATGCGTTCTGCTCAGCCCGCAAAAAGTCTTGAAGATACTCGTTTCTTTTTCTTGTTTTAAGACGCTCAAGCACCTGCCGATCCACACTCCTCTGGGTCAGAAGGGCCTGCTTTTCCCTGAGCGTCAACTCGAGTGCTGCCTGCAGCTGCCGCTGCTGTCCCAGGGCATCGACCAATCCGTCCAGGTAGTCACTGTAAATTTTAAAGTCATTGGCACGGATACCCCCAATCACGGCCCTGTCAAGGATTTGAGCCGTCTGGGCATGCTCATGTTCAAGGGTCTGGATGCGCTTCTCACACTCCCGTACATCCCTGTAGGCCCGGGCCACATCCTGCTGGGCCTGAAGCTCCTGGTACTGCCGGTATTTGACGAGGGATTCAAGCCTGAAACCAAATTTTTTCATCGTCTGCCTCCAGGTTCAGGCTGGACGGCAAATATTCGCTTCATCTCACTGACGCCCATCTCAATGGAGACCCGCCGGTGCATGTCCTGGCGCAGGAAACCTTCAATTTTCGGCATCAGGCGTTTTGCCTCGTCAATCCGGGCATCCGAGCCATCCACATAGGCACCGATGGAGATCATGTCCTCGGCCCCCCTGTGGGCGGCAATCACATCCACGGCCCGCTTGCGCAACGCCATGTGTTCTGGCCGGGATACATCCCTCATGACCCTTGAAACACTGGCAAGCACATCAATGGCCGGGTAATGCCCCTTGTTGGCAAGATCCCTGGAAAGCACAATGTGACCGTCAACAATGGACCGGACCGTGTCACCCACTGGATCATTCATGTCGTCACCCTCCACCAGAACCGTATAGATTCCGGTGATCGACCCGCCCCCCTCAATATACCCGGCCCGTTCCAGCAGCACGGGAATCTGGACAAAGAACGACGGGGTATATCCCCTGGATGTCGGGGGTTCCCCGGCGGCAAGCCCCACATCCCTGGACGACATGGCATAGCGTGTGATGGAGTCCATGATCAGAAGGACATTTTTCCCCTGGTCCCTGAAATATTCGGCCAGGGTGGTTGCAAGATAGGCCCCCCTCATCCTCACAAGGGGAGGAGAATCCGAGGTTGCCGCAACCACTACAGATCGTTCCATGCCTTCCCTGCCCAGGGTGTCTGAGACAAAATCCTTGACCTCCCGTCCCCGCTCTCCGATCAGACCGAGGATAATGACATCGGCCGTGGTGTGCTTGGTCATCATGCCCATGAGCACCGATTTGCCGACCCCGGATCCGGCCATGATGGCCACCCGCTGACCCCGGCCCAGGGGAATCATGGTGTTGATGGCGCAGATACCGACGTCCAGGGGTTCTTTGATGGTTTTACGCTCCATGGGATTGATGGGATTTCCGTACAGGGGGTACTTCTGGGTAAAGGGTATCTTTCCCCTGCCGTCCAGGGGAGCCCCCATGCCGTCGATGACCCGACCGAGGAATGCATCGCCAACGGCAACGGCAGGCGTATCCTCCAGGGGGATGATTCTGGAACCCGGACTGATCCCCCTGAGATCGCCATAGGGCATCAAAAGGACCTTGTCATCCCGGAAACCAATCACCTCGGCCCGGATCTCCCGGTTGTAATCGTTTCGGATGGCGCACAGACTGCCGATACCAAGCCCCATGCCGTCACCTTCTGCAACAAGACCGACCACCTTGGTTATCCGGCCCTCGGGCCGTACGGTTCTGCAGGTCTCCACGGCATTAAAGTACTTGTCCCACCCGATACGCCTGTCTGATTTTCCGGTCATTGGTCACCCTGCTCCAGGACAGCATCCATCACCGCCTGAAGCCTTGATTCCACATCGGTTTCAACCCGGGCTGTCCGGCTCTCGATCCTGCACCCGCCCCGTTTAACCCCTGAATTTGCAACAACGGAAATGGCGGTCAGGCTCTTGATCTGTTCAAAAAAATCTTCCTTGATCATATCGATATACTCGTAATCCTCCTCAGACACCTGGAGAACAATTTCTTCGGGTTCCGGCAACAGCTCAAGGGCATGAATAATGGACGCCCGGACAACCCCCCTGTCAATCTTGACCCTTGCCTGAATCACCTTTTCAGCAATCCGGGCAATCAGGGCGATCATCTTTCCCTCGTACCGCTTGACAAGCTCCTCCCAGGTTCCCTCGGTCTTTAACAGTATGGTTTCAAGGGAGGTAATCAGGGCACGGGCCTTTTCATCCTGTAGCGCCCTTGCCTCGGCTTCTCCTTTTTCAAATCCCTTGGCATACCCCTGTTTTTCCCCCTCAGCCAGGCCCTGCTCAACCCCCTGGGTATGACCCTGCTTCTGCCCCAGATCAAACCCCTTGTCATATCCCTCTTTTTTTGCCTGATCCATCAGATCAAAAAGATCGGGCACCGCGGTCTGATCATCCGGTGAATCATCCGGTGAATCAGGCAGGGCAACAGGGCTTGTTCCGGAAGAATCAGAAGCGGCATGTTCCGGCGTTTTCGGCATAGCAGTCTCAGGTGGATCCTTTTTCGGGCCGCCCGTGTCCAGGGCCTTGAATTGATCTCCGGGAGCAAACGCCCCTTTACCCGCCTCTCCGCCGGTTCCATGGAAGGGTTTAAACCGCTCCTGGTCCGTCATCCCCGGAGTATCATAAAGATTTTTAAACGCGGAAAAAAGCGGATCGTCCGTTCCCTTTCCCCGGAAATCACCGGTTCCGACATTTTCAAGGGAGGCGATGTCAAGGGCAATCCACTGGTCCTGACCGTTCGGGTGGTCTTTTTCAGAATCAGACAAGGACATCATCCTTACCCTTGCCGCCAAGGGTTATGGTGCCATCGGCCTCGAGTTCTTTGGCCGCGCGTACGATGGCCTGCTGGGCCTCTTCCACCTCGGCCAGTCGGACCGGCCCCATGGTGTCCAGGTCATCCTTGAGCATCTCGCCCGCCCGCTGGGAAAGGTTGGAAAAAATCTTGTTCTTCATCTCATCGGTGGACGTCTTGAGGGCGTAGGTCAACTGCTGACCCTCGACCTTTTTCAGGATCTCCCGCATGGCCCGGTCATCAATGCTGACCATATCCTCAAACACAAACATCATATTACGGATGTCATTGGCCATCTCGGCACTGTCCTCTTCGACAAATTCCATGATAAGATCCTCGCTGGCCTTGTCCACCCCGTTGATAATATCCACCAGCACCTGGAGGCCGCCGGCCTTTCCGCCGGGACCAACGGCTCCGGCAAGCTCGTTCTTCAGGGCACTGTCCACATCCCGTACAACATCATCCGAGATCTGCCCGAGCCTTGCCACCCTCAGGGCAATATCCCCCTTTTTTTCGTCCGGGACCAGCATGAGGATCTCAGAGGCGATCTCAGAGGGCATGTGGGCCAGCACCATGGCAATGGTCTGGGGATGTTCGCCCTCAATGTAGCTGGCCAGGGTGGCAATGTTGACCCCCCGGCTCCACACAAAGGGCATGTCCCGTTTCCGGTTTTCCACATCCTTGAAAATGGCGTCGGCCTTTTCCTTGTCCAGACTGCTTGCGATCACCTTCCTGACAAAGGAATCTCCCTCGACCACCATATTGCTCTCGCCTTCAAACCGGGTCACAAAATCAAGGGAAACCGCTTCCAGCATCTCAGGGGTGATAAAATCAATCTTTGACATTTCAAAGGCAACGGCCCGGATTTCCTGGTCGTTCATTCGTTCAAAAATTTTTGCGGCATAGGCTTCCCCCATGGCAAGCATGAATACGGCGGCCTTTTGAACACCCGTCATTTTTTTCGGATCAACAGCAGGGGCCATCAACTTTCCTCCTCCACTTCACTGAGCCACACCTTGATGATATTGGTGGCTTTGATTACATCTTTTCTGGCATAGTAGGCCGCCTTCTCCGGGACCCGGATATTTTCCATGTATGCAGTACGTTCCGCCGGGCTCATCTGGTCAACAAACGCCTCCCTTGCCTCTTTGTTCATGGCATCCAGAAACGTCCGCTGCTCATCAGCATCCATCTCCACAAAGGAGAGGGGTTCGGGCTCCGAACCGTCCTCTACAATATCGATGCCGGCACCGGGAAGGGCCTCTTTTTCAACGGTTGACTGGATTCCCTGGAAGGTCTTGATGATGGGCCGTATGACAAAAAGAAACAGCAGAAGCACCAGAAGAACATTGGCAATGGTTCTGCCATAGGCCTTCTGAACCGCCCGCCACCCGGTGAGTTCTGGCTCGGCAACCCCGATCTCGTCAATGGAGGCAAAGGGAAAACACTCCATGGAAACCTGATCCTGGCGGGCCTCGTTAAACCCCATGGCCTTGACAACAATGTCGCTGAACTGCTGCATCTCGACCTGGGACCGTGGCACATAGGTTTTGGACCGGTTCCCTGAATCGTCTGTTTTAAACTCATACTTTCCATCGACCACAGCGGCAACCGACACCCGCTGGACCACGGCCATGGGCTTGATCGTCTGCCGGGTTCTTCGACTCAGTTCATAGTTGATGGTATCGTTCTTCTTGTCGGTCATCTGGGTTGCACCGGCATCGGCGACGCCCCCGGGGGGCACAACCGGATTGACGCTTGAAGGCGTTCCTGCAGATTCCTGACGGGTCTGACCGGTCTCGGCAAGGATCTGCTTGCTCCGGACAAAGGTGGTCTCCCGTTCAAACGGGTCATAGATTTCTTCGTTGGTATTGCTGGTGGAAAAATCCATCTCGGCCGTCACCCTGACAATGGCCTTGTCCTTTCCAACAATCCGTTCGAGCATGGTCTGGATGCGCTCGGCAAGGGTGGTCTCATACCTCACCTTGTAGGTATACTGGGAGTCGGCAAGGTTTCTGGCATCGATCCTTGCCTTTTCCTCTTCTGATTTTCCCTCGAACAAAATCCTGCCGGTGGTGTCCACGATGGTGACAAGCTTGGGGGTCAAATCTTCGATGGCACTTGCCACAAGGTGGGCAACGGCAGCAACCTTGTCCTCGGACAGTTCTGATTTCAACTCCAGAAGAATGGATGCCGAGGGTTTTTTGGTCTCCTCGACAAACACGGAATCCTTGGGAAAAACAATCATCACCCTGGCATCCTTGACCTCGTCAAAGGCCCGGATGGTCCTGGCCAGTTCCCCCTGGATCGCCCGACGTTGGTTGATCTTCTGGACAAACTCGGTGGTGCCGAAGTCGGTCTTGTCAAAGATTTCAAACCCCACGCCAGACCCCTTGGGGATTCCATCCTTGGCCATGGAGAGCCTGACATCGTAAACCTGGTCTGCCGGCACCATGACCGTTGCCCCCCCAGCCTCCAGTCGATAGGGAATCTTGGACGCCTTGAGCCGCTCAACAATGGCTGCGGCATCCTCCGGGTTCAACCCGGAGTAGGCCGGTTTGTATTCGGTCTTGTTCGCCCAGATGAACATGGCTGCAAAACCGCCCAGCATGGCAATGGCCACCACGCCCATGAGAATCTTTCTTGAAAGGGGCATCCCTTTGTACAAGTTAATCGTCTGTTCAACCAGGGGATTCATTGTCTACACACCACTATATCTGCATGTTTATGATGGTTTTATACGCTTCCATGACCTTGGAACGGACCTGGACCATCAGGCGAAGGGCGGTATCGGCCTGGCCCAGGGCCAGCATTCCCTCATGGATACCCATTTCACCTGCGACCACCTTTTCGGCTGCGTCATCGGCCAGGTTCTGCTTTGAATTGACCTCCTTGACAGCGGCGTTGAGCCGATCTGTAAAAGAAGGGTCCTGCCGGGTAAGCCTGACGTTGAGGGGTTCTCTGACCAGGGAAATCTGGTTCACGCCTGAAAGGGAATTCATCGTCTTTTCTCCTATTTACCAAGTTCAAGGGCCTTTAATATCATACTCTTTGTGTTGGAGATGGCGGTGATACTGGCCTCGTAGGACCGCTTTGCCACAATCATGTCCGCGACCTCGGTCAGGTGATCCACATTGGGCATGGCCACATACCCTGTCACCGGATCGGCATCGGGGTGGGCCGGATTGTAGACCAGCCGAAAATCCTCCTGGGACTGGACAATCTCGTCCACGGCCACCCCTGTCCCCTTGCTCAGAATATCATTCTTGCCCACTTCGATGGGGGAAAATTCCACCCGGGCCACCTGGGTCTCCCTCTGGTTCTTATCCAGAACGCTCTTGAAATCATCTAGGTCCTGATCCTTGAACACCACCATCTTTCTTCTGTAAGGACCGCCATCTAACGTCCTTGTGGTGTCGACATTGGCAAGATTTTCAGCAATCACATTCATCTTGGTGCGGTGGGCCGCAAGCCCGGTTGCGCTCACCTTCATTGCATTTAAAAGATCCATCAGTTTCCTCCTTCCTGAATGGCATGACGCAACGTGGCCATTTTCCTCAGGAGCAGTTCGGTTGTGGTGCGATACTTGATATTGTTTTCCACAAGGTTGGCCATCTCGGTATCAATATTTACCGAATCAAGGTGGTGAATATCCACATCCTGGCTGATGCTGCCATCCATGGAAACGGGTTTGGGTTCAGCGCCTGAAAAATGCCTTGCATCTGTCCTGGAAATCCGGTCGGGAGCCGGTTCAGCCATTGCCCGCTGCAGGGTCTTCTGAAAATCAATATCCCTGGGTTTATACCCGATGGTATCCATGTTTGCAATGTTACCGGTAATCAGATTGTGACGGCGTGCAGACACATCAAGGGAGGTGGAAAGCACCTCATAGGTTCGGTTAAACAGTCTTGAATCGCTCATGGCACTCCTTGTGGATCCCTGGTTTATCCCTGTACTTCAACACCCGGATATTAAAAAAAGCAATTTATATGCCGACAGGGTTCAGGAGGCGGTGTTTTTTTTATACTCGTTGAGTTTATTGCGCAGGGTACGGACGCTGATGCCAAGAATTCTGGCAGCATGGGTGCGGTTTCCTTCGGTCTTGTCCAGGGTGTGGAAAATCATCTTCTCTTCCATCTCCCTCAGGGGAGAAAGGGCCATGTCATGGGGAAGGCCGGAATTTTTCTCAGCCGTGTCATCCTGGAGGGGCTCCCCGTCCATCAACAGATCCCCGACGTCAATTCGGTCGGTATCACAAAGCAGGACCGCCCGGTGGATAATATTTTCAAGCTCTCTGACATTTCCGGCAAACGGCTGCTGCCTGAGCATTTCAAGGGCATCTTTCGTCATTGACTTGACACCCCTTGCGTCAAGAATACTGTACTTTCGAATGAAACAGTCACACAAAAGCGCCAGATCCCCCAGGCGGTCCCGCAGGGGGGGGATGACCAGGGGAATGGTGTTGAGCCGGTAGTAGAGATCCTCCCGGAACGCCTTGCTGTCAATGGCCTCCCGGATATCCCGGTTTGTGGTTGAAACCACCCTGACATCCACCGGTACAGGCGATGTACCACCCACACGGTCCACGATCTTTTCCTGGACGACCCGGAGCAGTTTTGCCTGGAGATGGAAGGGCATCTCCGTAATCTCATCCAGGAACAGGGTCCCGCGGTTCGCAAGCTCAAATTTCCCCGGTTTTCTTGACATTGCACCGGTAAATGCGCCCTTTTCATGGCCGAACAGCTCGCTTTCCAGGAGGGTTTCCGGAAGGGCCGCACAGTTAATGGCAACAAAGGGCATGCTGCGCCGGTTGCTCCGTTCATGGATAAACCGGGCAAAAAGTTCCTTGCCCGTTCCACTCTCCCCCTGGATCAGAACCGAGGCCGTGGAATCCGCCACCCGTGCAGCAAGGTTCAGAAGCCGCTTCATTGAGGGATCCTGGGTAACAATGGCAACAGGCTCCGCCTGTTCCGGCCCTTTGCCCATGGGGTCTGGTTCTTTTTTTCCGGCAAATGCACGCCGGGCACAAAGTACAATCAATTCCGGATCAACGGGTTTGATCAAAAAATCCATTGCACCCTGTTTCATGGCGTCGACGGCATCCCCCACCCGTGCAGTGTCCGACACGAACAGCAGTTCTGTGTCCGGAGCCTTCAGCTTTATTCTTTTAAGAAACTCAATGGGAGAGAAATGGGGAGTGGCAAAATCGGCAATGACCATCTCAAAATCATCCCGGTCAACATAGAACTCTGCCTCTGCCCCGCCAGGGGCAACGGTCACCTCAGCCCCCAGGTCTTCAAGAATAGAAGACAAGCCCATGCGTTCCCTGGGATTCTCCCCAACTACAAGCACCCGTTGCGCCGCCATTAAAACCACCCCTGGCCCATCATGATTCTTTGACCTTTTCAGCCAGGTCAAGGGTGGCAAGCCGTTCCCTTGCAAGGCGAGCCCAGATGGAATCATCCAGGGAAACAATTCGTTCAAAGGCCTCTCTGGCCTTGGTCAGCACATTGGCCTTCTGATAGGCATCCCCGAGCATGAACCCGACGTCGGCTCGGGTTTGCTCACCACCGGTAAACTTCAAGGCCATGGCAAAGGCTTCAGCCGCCTTGACATAGTGCTTCTGCTCAAGATAGGATTCGCCCAATTTGATATGGGTCGCTGCCAGCAGGTCATAATGATCTCCCGGGGCCAGGGCAAACGCCTTTGCCGCCGCCACAAGCTGGATAGACGCCCGGGGCCACTCTTTTTGCGCCTTGAACACCTCTCCCTTGAGCAGAAGGATATTTCCCCTCTCCATGCCGTCTTTGGTCATTTCATAGCCGGCATCAAGGATTTTTTCAGCCTTTGCAAACATCTTTTTTTCCAGCAAGATATTGCCCATGCGCAGGCAGGCAAGACCTGCCCTGGCGCTTGCCGGGAACCGCTTGACAAACCCCGTGAATATCTTGAGTGCATCCTCTTTGCGGCCGGTTTCATCCATGGCAGCCCCAAGGCCGAACAGAAGCGCCTCGGGTCGCTCATCCCGGGCATAGAGCTTGTAGGCCTTGATCAGCTGATTGAACGCCTGCTCGTGGAGACGGGCCTCGAGATAGGCAAGCCCTGCGGACAGGTACACTTTTCTACTCTCCATCCTTTCAAACAAGGCATTCTTCCGTTCAAACGTCTGGAGGACATCAGGATAAAGCCCCTTGTCCATCTTTCCATCAAAAAGGGTCTCATAGGCCCGCTGCATGAGCTTTACCGCCTCATACCGCAATCCCTGGGGATGGGTGGCCAGCAGGTTTTCAATCTCCTCTATGCACTTTGAATAGGCCCCCTCTTTTTCATAGATTTCAGCAAGTCTCATCATGGCCACGCTGGCCAGGTGATGGTCTGGAAAATCTCGCTTAACCATTTCATAAATCGCCTTTTTTTCTGCCATATCCGTCACCAGCAGGGCAAGGCCCATGGAACTGTTGAGGAACCCCTCGCCACCGGGAAAGGTTTTGATGACCAGGCGATAGAGACTTTCAGCCCGTTTATTGTTCTTTTCAACGGCATAGGTTTCGGCAACATCGGCAAGGATGGTGTCCTTGCCGGTGATGCCGGGAAAAAGGTTCATGGCCCGCAGGAGGTTTTCCCTGGCACCGGCGGTTCTGCCAAGCTCAAAGTTTGCCCGTCCAATGCTCAGCAGCAGATCCGGAGAGTCATAGGTTTTTTCCGGATTGGACTGGATCAGCCCGGTGAGAATTTTAAGGGAATCAATGTAAAACCGCTTCTTGAACAGCGCCTTTCCAATACCGATGCCGGCATCAACAACCGAGCTGTTTTCCGGCAGATCCTCAAACACCTCTTTGAAATAGGCCAATGCCTGGTCATTGTATCCCTTTGCCTCATAAATCAGGCCCAGGTGATAAAGCACCTGGGCAAGGCCGGGGTAATCCCTGTAATCATCCCGGATAATGGCAAAAAAACCCTCGGCAGCAGCAGGGTTCTTGAGACGGGCCTGGACGATTCCCAGGCCGGCAAGGGCAAAGGGAAGAAGGGTGGAATCCGGATAGGCCACAAGGGCATCCTGGAAGGCGGCCATGGCAGTCAGGTTTGCCCTGGAATCATCAGGGTCTGCCGCCATCAGGGCAGCATACCCCCTCAAATAGTATGCCGGTTCAAGGCAACCGGGATCCTTTGCTTCAACCACCCTGGCCAGCAGTTCATCTGCCGGGTTCCACAACCGCTTTTTAAGATGGGTTACCGCCCCGTCCATGTCCGAAGAACGGCAATTTTTAAGGTCTGCCTTGACAAGGATGTCCTCCATGTCCCCCCGGTAAATTGAGGCGGGCCGCGATGGCGGAGAAATGGCCTGCCCCCCCGGGGAACCGGCAGCCATGAAAGCGGCAGGTTGAGCAGACGTTTTTTGGAGATCCGGCCCGGGAAGACTGGCATCCGGGTGTGATTTTGGTGGCTTTGATTCAGCTCCCCTCTTTACAGGTAACGGCTTGGGAGTTTTGGGTCGGGGGTGTTCACCCCCCCTGTCCGCAAAGGATACCACAAGGGTTGCCCCGGTTTTTTCCCAGCCCGAGCTCACCCCCTTGAAAGGACGTTGACCGGACACCACAAGGGCCAGAACCCCATTGGCAAGCCCCTGGACCGTCACGTCCCTGACAAGGGCCCCCGGCTTTCCCCGTCTGGCGGTGATTTCCGGCGTATCAACGTTCTTAAGGGCAATGAGCACCTCTTTGCCGTCAACCTTGATTACCTTGAACGGCACCCGCTCACTCAGGGTAGCCCTGACAACGGCCGGTCCATCGCCAATGGTCAACCCCTTGAGCGTTGCAGCCCCGGCACCTGCCCCTTCAATTGAAAAAACGCAAAAAACCACCAGGACGGCCCGGACAACGGCTTGAACTATGGAATCAAATTTGCTCATGACCTCTACCATCTTCATCTATCATTCACCTGGGATAAGGCTTTCAAACTCGAAAACCGCCTGTTTTTTGGAACAAAAGATAAAGATGCAATTTATATGCCTGATCTTTTTTTAAAAACCATCAGCCCGTTGAAACATATTGACACACAAGCTATAGAAAAGGCCCTTCCAGCTCCTGTTCGATGCAAAGCTTCTTGATCTTCTCCACCAGGGTGGTCCGGTTCATTTTGAGCATCTCAGCGGCCCGGGCCTTTACCCAGTCCGTCTCGTTCAAGGCATGGAGGATCATCGACCGCTGGAACGATTCAACGGCATCGTTGAATCCCACCCCGCTTTTGAATACAGAGGCCATCATGGGCAGCTCTCCAGGCGGGGGGGTGTTCTTCATATGATCGGGAAGGTGGGAGGGCAGGATCAGATCGTCCTCGACCAGTACGGATATACGTTCCATGAGATTCTCAAGCTCCCGAATATTGCCGGGCCAGTGGTAGTCGGACATGATGGCCAGTACTCCATCGGAAAAAATTTTAGGCCGGTAATTGCCGACCCTTTCTCCGAGGCGGCGCTGAAAATGATCCAGGAGCAGTGGAATGTCTGCAACCCGTTCCCTCAGGGGAGGAATGTGAAGGGGAATTACATTGAGCCTGTAGAACAGGTCTTCCCGAAAGGATCCCTCGGCCATGGACAGGGAAAGGTCCTTGTTTGTGGCAGAGATGATTCGGATATCCACATCCATGGATGTGGTTCCGCCAACCCGTTCAATACAACGCTCCTGAAGAGCACGCAACAGTTTTACCTGGAGGTCAGGACTCATGTCTCCGATTTCGTCAAGAAACACCGTGCCCTTGTCTGCGAGTTCGAATCTGCCGACCCTGGACCTGTGGGCCCCGGTAAAGGCCCCCTTTTCATGGCCGAACAGTTCGCTTTCCAGTAACTCGCCGGGGATGGCCCCACAGTTGATGATGACAATGGGGCCTTCTCTTCTGAGGCTGTTGGTATGGATGGCCTTTGCAATGAGCTCCTTGCCGGTCCCGCTCTCTCCGGTTATGAGAACCGACGAGTCAGACACGGAAACTTTTTTCACCGCATTCAAAAGCGCAGTTATCGGTTTGCTGGCACCTGCGATTTGATCAAAGACAAACCCCCTGGGCCGGAGGTCATTTTCCAACTTGCCCGGTACAGATCTATCCCTGGTCGAAGCCGTATGCATCATTTCAAAATCTTTGCTAACTTTTCAGATATTGCTTCAGCCGTAAACGGCTTGACAACATAATTTGACACGCCAGCCTGGACCGCCTCAATGACATTCTGCTTCTGGGCCTCTGCAGTGACCATGAGAAAGGGGGTTTTCTTGTAACGGTCACTTGCCCGAACCGATTTCAGCAGTTCCAACCCGGTCATTTTAGGCATGTTCCAGTCGGATATAATAAGATCAACAAGCTGCTTGTCCAGAACGTCCAGGGCCGTGGTACCATCATCTGCCTCAAGGATATTTTTAAAGCCGATCTGCTTTAAAATATTCTTGAGTATCCGGCGCATGGTCGCAAAGTCGTCCACAATAAGAACCTTTATGGATGTGTCCATTGCCTAAAATTTCCTCCTTGTATGATTGCAGCGTTGGGCTATCGTTCAAAGCAGACTTCAATGGTAAAACTGCCCTCTCCCACAAAAAAAGGGATGGCAATCCTTGGGCCGTTGGTATAATGGGTGATGCTGTGATTCGTCCCGGTAATGACCGAAGGAATGGCCGCCTTGAAAACTTTTCCCTTATCTTCAAGCTCTTTCCTTGCCTGCCCAGAAATCATGTTGGTCAGCTCGCCCACAGCATCGGCAATTTCGCTGTTGAGTGTTTCCATCTTCTCCCCGAACATGTTTGAGACAATGTTGAGGATACACTCACTCTGGAACGTCACGGCAATGGTCCCATTGGTTATGCCGGTCAGCCCGATGACGCCGGTCACATCCCCCCGTGCCACATTGTCCTTCTTGAGATAGGGTTTTCCGGCTTTAACCGTTACAAACGCCATTGTTTCAAGCACATTGGTTGTCGCATTGATAAAAGGGTTTATCAAATTTACATCCATATCACACCGTCCAAAATGCAACCCCTTTGCTGTGGTGGTTTTTGACCATCAATCATGCCGCCCCGTTCTCAATCGCCACGGTTGTACAGCATGATATTTTTCAGATGGGCATAGGTTTCAAGATCCATGGACTCAAACGAGATCCCAAGACCCGTGGAAAGCACCCTTGCAACCCTTGCCTTCATGGCAAGTTCGATAGATTCAACTCCACCGGTTAGAAAAATTTTCACATCACACACTGTCCCCGGCTCAAGGCGGCTGTCCGTATTGATAAATACACCACTGAAGCTGATGTCCCTTAAACTTCCCCGTGCCTCAATCCTTGCGTCATTGGCTGTCAAAAGGATTGAGGTCGCGAACGCCACCCTGGGATGCCTTCTCCTGTCTTGACCTTTGGCAATATCCATTGCAGCCCCTTTCCATAATCTGTTGTTATCCACAAAAACATCATGTCATTGAAGTTACCATAATTTATGACCCTTAACAAGCCATTATGCAGCCGTCAGGGCAGGGCTGCTCCTTGGACAAACAGCTGCGGGACAGATCAAATCTACAGTTTATCCGCCACCTTCAAAAAAGCGTCCACCACCTCTGGATCGAACTGAGTGCCGCCCCCCTTTTCAATGATCGACAGCACCTTTTCCCGGTCCATTCGTTTTCGATAGGCCCGGTCAGAAGCCATGGCGTCAAACACGTCGGCCACGGATAAAATTCTGGAAAGCCTGGGAATGCCATGACCGGAAAGACCGTCGGGATAGCCTGTGCCATCATAGCGTTCATGGTGGTGGCGGATAATCTCCTGCTCCCGGTCCCACAGCCCCAGCTTTCCCACAATGTCTGCACCAATGGCCGGATGCTCCTTGATCTTTTCATACTCGTCCGGGGTAAGCCGTCCCGGTTTCAACAGTATGTCGTCCCGGATACCGATTTTGCCGACGTCGTGGAGGTGACCTGCAAATTTCAGAATCGAGAGTTCCTCTTCCTCACACCCCATGCCCTGACCGATCATGTGGGCGATTTCAGCCACCCGTTCCGAGTGTTTCATGGTATAGACATCCCTTGCCTCAAGGGCGGCAACAAAGGCATACAGGGTTGAAAATAGGTTGTCGTAGATATTCTCGTAAAGGGCAATGCTTTCAATGGCAGAGGCCGCCTTCTGGGTGATAAAATTCATGTAGTAAACATCCTTGTCGCCAAACCGCCTCTCCCCGGTAAGAATGGATGCAGCCACCACACCAAAAATCTTTTCCCTGATTTTCAGTGGCACCACCATGAACGAAAGCACTTTCCGGGCCAGAAAATCGTTTCCCCCGGCCTGGGCAACAAGGCAGGCTTTATTGTCCTTGACAACCCCTGTAAAAAACGCATTTTCTTCCGGCGACAGATCTGAGCCGCCATGGAAGTCGGCATCGGAACCCGCCATGGGAAAAAACGAACTGTTCTGCTCGGTGTGGAGATAAAAGGTCACCTGATCGGCTGCAACCACCTCCCTGCCCAGGGCGACAACCGTATTGAAGATTTCATCGCTTGAATCAGTGCTTGCGAAGTCCTCCATGATCCGGTTGAGGGTGTTGACCTCATCAATCCTGACCAGAAGTTCGCTGTTCAGTTTGTTTAAACGTTCCTGACGCTCCACCTCCTCCCTGAGGATGAGGTTTTCAACAAAAAGCCCCCGCTCCCGGATGATCCGTTTGTACGACAGTTCCATCTGCTCAAGGTTTACAGGCTTAACCAGAAAATCGACCACGCCGTTCTTCAATGTTCTGATGGTGTTGTCAAGGGAGGGATAACCGGTCATGACAACAATGGGCAGGGTGTTATCGATTCCCCTTATTCTTTCGGCAAGCTCCAGACCATCCATTTCCGGCATGTTGATGTCGGTAAAGCAGCATCCGATTTTTACCTGTTTGATGATTTCAATGGCTTCGATCCCGTTTCTTGCCGTGTACACATCGTATCCCTTACGCTCAAAATACTCTTCAGAGACATCCAGTATACCCTCTTCATCGTCCACCACAAGAATTGCATGTTTACCGTTATCCATCATTCCCTGTCATCCATAACTCTCTTTAAAGAGTAAAAGTTTGATTCACACCGCTGCCATACTAAACCATTTACCCCTTCAATGCAAAACAAATCAACCCGGTCCGCAGCCGGTCCTTTTCGCCTCAAATCCATTGAACCCAAGCATTCATGGTCAGGGTTATACAGCGGTCGCACCTGAAAAAAAGACCCGCATACCCATTCCCATCGCCTGCCCGACCGTGGATGCTGAAGTCCAGGGGGGGGGGGTACGGCGGTTCGACCCAGCCCCTCCGGCTCTGGAATTGAGAATATAATTCGATTAAAAACAAACCATGCAGAATTATATTCTTGACCTTGCATTAAAAAGAAAATATATTCAACGAAAAGACATTCTAAACCATACAAAACACCAGAGGATCTCCATGGATGCCATTGATCTGAAAATCCTGAAAATCCTGCAGAACAAGGCCAGAATCCCCAACGTGGAAGTTGCCAGGCAGGTTGGCATGGCCCCGTCTGCCGTGCTCGAACGGATCAAAAAACTCGAACTCCAGGGTGTTATCCAGGGTTACGAGGTCCGCCTCAATCCCGAACGATTCAACCGATCTCTCATTGCCTTTGTGACCGTCCGAGTCAGGGAAACCCTTTCCATCCGGAAAACCGGCCAGGCGCTTTCCGGAATCGAGGCGGTCCAGGAGGTTCACTTTCTTGCTGGAGATGACGCATTGCTGGTAAAAATACGGGTTTCGTCCCCCCTGGAGCTTGAGACCGTTCTAACCACAAAAATTGCCGCGATCCAGGAGGTTCTTTCAACCCAAACCCAGATTGCCCTGTCGACCTTTAAAGAGAGCGCTAAAATCCCCCTCACCCCAAAATCAAAACGAACCAAGGAGAATTAAATATGCCCATGTCAACCGGTTTCAGACAACGACTTGCCCCTGTACTGGAAAAGGCCAGGAAGCATTTTGGCACCCCCTTTCACATCTACGACGAAGCAGGCATCCGTGAAACAGGTGCGCGGCTCAACAAGGCCTTTTCAAACGTTCCCGGATTCCGGGAATACTATGCCGTCAAGGCCCTTCCCAACCCTTCGATCATGAAAATCATGCAGGGCATGGGATTCGGGTTCGACTGCAGCTCAACCCCTGAGATCCTCCTGGCCAGGAGCATAAACAGCACAGGCCAGGACATCATGTTCACCTCAAACAACACCAGCCGGCAAGATTTTGAAACCGCCTGCATGGACGGTGGGGCGATCCTCAACCTGGACGATATCTCCCTGGTAACAAAGGTGCCTGCCATGCCGGAACTGATCTGCTTCAGGTACAATCCAGGCCCGCGGAGGGAGGGGAACAAGATCATTGGAAATCCCGTGGAGTCAAAATACGGGGTGAGCTATGACCAGATCATTGACGCATACAGGGCTGCCATGGACCGGGGCGCAAAACGTTTTGGCCTCCACACCATGCTTGCCTCAAATGAACTTGACTACACCTACATGGTCGAGACCACCCGGATGATCCTTGACATGGTTGAAACGGTCAGTGCAGCACTGAGCATCACGTTCGAGTTCATCAACATCGGCGGCGGCCTTGGCATTCCCTACCGGCCGGAAGATCGGCCCATGGACATTGAGGCCCTCGGCCGTGAGGCCGGCAGCCTGCTTGGAAAATTCCACCAGACCCACGGCTGGTGCCCGAAACTGTTCATGGAGAGCGGCCGGTTCATAACAGGCCCCCACGGCGCCCTGGTCACCACGGTGATCAACCACAAGGATATCTACAGACAATACGTTGGGGTGGATGCCTCCATGTCGGCCCTGATGCGACCTGGCATGTACGACGCCTACCACCACATCCACATCCCCGGCAGGGAGCATTCAAAAGACCTCCAGACCGTGGACGTGGTCGGCTCCCTTTGCGAGAACAACGATAAATTTGCCGTTCAGCGCACCCTTCCCCGAACCGAGGCGGGTGACCTGCTGGTCATCCACGACACCGGTGCCCACGGCCATGCCATGGGATTCAACTACAACGGCAGCCTCCGGCCCAAAGAGCTGCTGCTCAGAACCGACGGAACCATCCAACTGATCCGGCGGGCGGAACGGGTTGAGGATTACTTTGCCACCCTTGACTTTGCACCCGACACCATTTGAGATTGCAATTGGCCTTAACCTTCTGATATGGGTGTGGTACAAGAACGCTGCCACCAACAATCCCGGGAGGAAAAGAGAGACGCGATGAAAATAGCCATGGCCCAGACAAATCCCGTAATCGGTGATTTTGATTCCAACATCCAGGCGATGATCCAACATGCCCGCAAGGCACGCGCCCTGGGCTGCGACCTGATCGCATTTCCAGAACTTGCCATCTCCGGATATCCCCCCGGAGATCTTCTTGAACGGGATGACTTCATCGACAATCAGCTCAATGCCCTCCAGGAGCTGGTCCAGTCCATTCGCGGAATCGGGGTGCTGTTCGGGGCGGTCAACCGGGAGACCTGCCAGGGGGAAAGGCGGCTTTTCAACTCGGCCCTGCTGTTCGAGGACCAAAAAGTCCTGGCAAGGATCGACAAGCAGCTGTTGCCCACCTATGACATCTTTGACGAGTTAAGGTATTTCACCCCGGGTCCCAGAAGTACATTAATTTCCTACAAGGGACTCAACCTTGGCATCACCATCTGCGAGGACATCTGGAACGATGCACCCGGCCTGGGTCAGAAGCATTATGACCGCAACCCCGTGGCTGACCTTGCCGGTCTTGGGGCTGATCTGTTCATCAACATCGCCGCCTCTCCGTTCCACGGCGGAAAGCAGGACTTGAGGAACACCCTTTTAACCAAAATAACGGCCCATTACCATCGGCCCCTGATCTTTGTCAACCAGGTGGGGGGCAACGACTCTACCCTGTTTGACGGCCTGAGCCTTGCCCTGACAGCCGACGGAAAGACCGCTGCCAGGGCCAGGGATTTTTCCGAGGATCTTGTGGTGTTTGACACCACCACCCAAAAAGGCGACTGCCACGATGTATCGGCCACGGACGACGAGGCCATTCTAAAGGCCCTTGTCATGGGCACCCGGGACTATGTGACCAAGTGCGGATTCAAACGGGCGGTCATCGGCTCCAGCGGGGGCATAGATTCCGCCCTGACCGCAGCCATTGCCGTTGCAGCCCTTGGCAGGGAAAACGTCAAGACGATCTTCATGCCGTCGATCTATACCTCAGAACAGAACTTTGAAGATACAAGGGTCCTTGCCCGGAATCTGGGCATCTCCTGGCAGTCCATCCCCATAGCACCCATGTATGACGCCTTTTTAACCCTGTCAGACACCTTTGACCCCCAAAAACCCGGCATCACCGAGCAGAACATCCAGGCCCGGATCAGGGGAACCATCCTCATGGCCTTTTCCAACAAGGAGGGGTCCATGCTCCTTGCAACGGGCAACAAATCCGAGATGGCCGTGGGGTATTCAACCCTCTACGGAGACATGTGCGGCGGCCTGGCCGTCATCGGGGACCTGCCCAAAAAAAAGGTGTATGGGATCTCACGGCTCATCAATCGGGAAAAGGAAATCATCCCGGTTTCCATCCTTGAAAAAGCCCCGAGCGCCGAGCTTGCCCCCGGCCAGACCGACCAGGATGACCTGCCGACCTACGACTTTATTGACGCCGTGGTCAAGGCCCATGTGGAAGAGCATCAAAGCATCGAACAGATGGTGGTCCAGGGCCTTGACCGGGCGGCAGTGATGGAGATTGTTCAGCGAATCACCCGGAATGAATACAAGCGATACCAGGCCCCCCCCATCCTGAGGGTCACGGCCAAGGCCTTTGGCGCAGGACGAAGGCATCCCATGGCCCAGCGCTACAGACCCTGATTCGTTCGCCTAATCCTGAACAAAGAGCTCAAGGGACTCTATGATCGGCGGGTCTTCTCGCTCCATGGTTTCCAGGATGGCCTTGTGCATGCGGCGCTTGTGCTCGCCAAATATCCCCCGTTTCTTGTTAAACCCCCTTGCAAAGGCCATAACTTTTTCCATCATCTCCGCCTGGTCAGTACCGGCCTGCTCGATGACATGGTGTACGAGCAGCTCGTCGGCCGTCACCCGCTCACCCGTCAGCTTCATCCGGTTGAACAGGTATTCGGGAAAGGCCTTTCTCACAAAGGCGATCATGCCCGGAAGAAAGGGAATACCCAGGTCCACCTCGGGAAAGCAGAAAAAGCCCCGATCAGACTTCATGAACCGGAAGTCACAGGCGCAGGAAATGATGGCCCCGTTACCAAAGGCGTGACCATTGATGGCGGCAATGACAGGGACAGGCATGGTCAGCAGCCGCTTGAATACGCGGTTCATTTCCAGCATGAATGTCTTGATACTTTCAAAATCCTTTGCGGCAAAACATCCGCCCAGCCACTCCACATCAATGCCCTGGGAGAAATTCTTGGCATCCAGGGAGGTGAGAACAATCGAACAGATCTCCTTGTCCCCAAGA
The DNA here is from genome assembly GCA_963675615.2 of uncultured Desulfobacterium sp. GTDB lineage: Bacteria > Desulfobacterota > Desulfobacteria > Desulfobacterales > Desulfobacteraceae > Desulforapulum. Next base: position 3,480,323 of record CAXXTD010000001.1, on the reverse strand, counting down.
ACAGTGTCAAAAATGTCGTTCATTTGCCTTGCAAACACAAGATTCTGCCGGTTGGCACCGTTGTTCATGGAAATTACGGCAACCGTCTCTTTTTTTTCCCACTCAATAACCGCCATCGCGTTCTCCTTTTGTTTTCCAGGTTTCTCAGCAATTCCAGATCCGGTTTCGGCTACACAGCGCAAGCGTCAAATCAATCAGGATTACTGATGGTTCGCTTTTTTGTAGACTCATTTTTCCTGATATGGTAGCGAGTAGAGGAATCAGACGACCCGAACATACAGACAAGGATGAGGAATGCTTATCAAATGCTGGGGCTCCCGGGGGTCCACTCCCATATCGGGGCAACAATACCTCAAATACGGCGGAGATACAACCTGCATTCAGGTGACAGCCCAAAGCGGACAAACCGTTATCATCGATGCCGGAACCGGGATTCGTCGGCTGGGTGAAAGCCTTGGCAGTCATGCCGCCTGCCATCTGCTGCTCACCCATGCCCATTTTGACCATGTGGCGGGATTCAATTTTTTCAAACCCCTGCTCCACAGCGATGCGGTGGTGGAGATCCAGAACAGCTGTTTTTCAGGCGTCACCGTTGAACATATTTTCAACACCCTCATGTCCCCGCCGCTTTTTCCCATCACCCCGAATGACCTCAAGGCCACGGTCAGATACCGGACCGATCTGACCGGAACCTTTTCCATTGGCAGCCTTGGGGTTGAAACCATGGCCCTGAACCACCCCAACGGCGGGTTCGGATTTCGGTTCACAGAGGCCGGCAAGCGCTTTGTTTTTCTAACGGACAACGAGATCGGGTTTGACCATGGGGCCGGGACCGGATTTGACGATTATCTCTCTTTTGCAGGCGATGCCGACCTGCTGTTCCACGACGCCGAATTCACACCGGACGAATACCGGATGCGACGGGGATGGGGCCACTCCACCTATACCGAGGCCCTGGACCTTGGCCTCCGGTCCGGTGCAAAACGGCTGGGGCTCTTCCATCTAAACCAGAACCGGACGGACTGCCAGGTGGACCATATACAGGCCGACTGCCGGTCACGGATCAAATCAGAGGGGTCAACCCTTGACTGTTTTGCCGTAGCCTGCAACATGGACTTTACCCTTTGAGAAAAAAATCGATTACAAACCGGGATTCAAGGTCGTCTGCCCTGACCCTGCCATAATCCTGTTCGAGCTGGTCAAACATCTCCCGAATCCAATCTCCCAGATTCCGGGTCAGCCCGTCCAGTTCCAATCCCGTCTGCTGGGCAAGCCAGCCCGTGAAGTCATCACGCTTAAACCCGTCAATGGTTCCGGGAATTTCTCCTGAAAACAGCTCAACAAAAAAAGGTAAAAAAACAGACCGTTCAATCGCCTCGACCCGGTGATCAAGCCCCAGGCGATCCCTGGCCCAGAGGGTTAAAACAACGGGTTTAAAGGTGAGTCCCTCCCTTGGAATATCCCCAAGATCAGGATCCAGCCCCGCCATTACCCGGTCGATGGCAATGACGCTGCCCAGGTGTTTGTCCGTGGCCGTGATTTCCCCAGCAGCGGCAAAGGGCCGGTAGAGCAACCCGGGCTGGTCGCTGTCAAAAAACAGGGGCCGATCCAGCAGCAGGCCGCCCACAACACCAAGCCACTGTTCGCCCAGAAAATGAAGGGGAAGGTCGTTGCTGGCAAGCCAGCTTTGATCGTACCAGCCTTTGGCACGGGTTTTCAGAGTCAGGCAGGCCCTGGAGGCAACCCGGAAGATGTCGGACAGCGGGTATCGGATAATGATGGCGGCCCCCTCCCGGGGTGTACAGGCCGAGGCGTCCCCATGGATGATCTCCATGCCAAGGCTTAAAAAAGCACACCCCTTTTGAACCAGCCGTTCAAGGTCCTGGCGTTCCCTGACCACCCCGCCGTCGGCCGAAGAGATCCGGTTTACCAACCCTGCAAATTCTGCCTGGAGGTTGAGCCCCATGGTTTCGCCGATCCCTGAAAGGGAACGGGCAAACAGGTTGTCCGTCCCCACAAGGGAGGAAAAAAAGAGGGGCGGCAGGGGATAGTCTCCGCCATAGAGATTTTTTTCAAGCACTTTTGCCGGCCTTGGCCTGAGGGAGTCCACATCCTTTGGCTGGTAAATGCCCACGGCTTCGTGGCGGGGAAGAAACCCCTTTTCAGCCAGCCGGAACACCTTGAGCCGGAGCTCCTCCTCCTCGATCTCCGCCGGAATAACGGTCCCGGTTTCAAGGAGCAGCCCATGGGAAACAGACAGATCCATGTCCGCCACCCTGTTGAGCACGGCCATGATAAAGGTCTCGGCCCGTTTCCTGGCCTGTTCGACCTGGGCGCCCTCCTCCTGCTCGAGAATCTGTTGGGGAATTTCCGGAAACCTGACATAAAAGAGGTTGTCAATGGTCTGGAAACCGTCGGGAAAATCCGATGGATCCTCATTCTCCTGGAGGACCCGGACCTCCATGTTCTTGAACAGATAGAGCTCGAAAAATTCGGTTTTTTCCAGAATCATCCACCGCACAAACCGTTCAGGATCCGCTGCGAAAAGAAGCGCCAGCATCTCGGTCACCATGGGCAGGTTGACCCTGTCCCCCTCCCAGGTTTCAATATCAATCAGATACTCCCACTGGTCAAACGAGGCAAGGGCCAGCACCGGCAGAAAATCATGGGGCCCGATGGTGTGCATGAGAAAGTGGAAATCCTGATCGGGAAAACTCTGAACCAGGGTCGCAGGCGTTGGTGAACCCAGGATGGTGTCCAGGGCCTGCTGGGAATCAGCGGCCAGCACCTCACTGCGGATTGCGGCCAGGTGCCGCTCTTTTTTGATCTGGTTGACCAGCTTATGATTGTCTGTCATTCTTACGATCCCCTCTCCATGGCGCACATTTCACCAAAAGAACCATTCCGGGCACGGCGGCCGCGGTACATAAAATAAAAAACCCCACCCATCCCAGGTGGGTCGCAAAATACCCCGTGGGGGCTGCGGCAACCACCCGGGGAACCCCCATGAGACTCGACAAAAGGGCATACTGGGTTGCCGTGAACCGCCGGTCGGTCATGGACGCCATAAAGGCGGCATATGCGGCCGTTCCCATGCCGCTGGAAAAATTTTCAAAGGCGATCACTCCGGCCAGCACGGGAAGGCTGTGGCCCGCAATGGCAAGCCCGGCAAACCCGGCCGTGGACAGGGCCTGAAGGGCACCAAATACCCATAGACTTCGGTTGATGCCAATTCTAATCATTACAAAGCCCCCTGTAAAGGCCCCCAGCAGTGTGGCCCAGAAACCAAACAGCTTGACCACGGTACCGATCTCAGACATGGAAAACCCCGTGTCCAGGTAAAACGGAGTGGTCATGGCGCTGGCCATGGTGTCACCGATCTTGTACAGCAGGATAAACAGCAGAATGACAAGGGCACCGTCCCGGGAAAAATACTCCCGCAGGGGTTCCACAACGGCCTGTGCAAGGGTGGTCGGCCGGCCAGGGGCCTCAATGGGCTCCGGGGTCAGCAGCGTGACCACAACACCGGGCACAAGACAGAGGGCCATGAGCGAATAAACCATGGAAAAGGGGATGTGATCGGCCAGGATCAGACCGCCCCCCGACGCCAGCAGCATGCCGGCACGGTAACCGTAGATGTACATGGACGAACCCAGCCCGAGTTCGGCATCGGTGAGGTCCTCCCGCCGGTAGGCATCCACCACAATATCCTGGGAAGCGCTGAAAAAGGTGACCAGAAAGGCGGCAACGGCCACAAGCCAGGGAAACCGGGCCGGCGCGGTAAATCCCAGACCCGCAATGGCCACAATGAGCAGGAGCTGAGCCAGGACTAGCCACCCCCTGCGCCGGCCGGCAAAGGGCAGGGCAAACCGGTCAAAAACAGGGGCCCAGACAAACTTGAGGGTATAGGGCAACCCCACCAGGGAGAACAGACCGATGACCGAAAGGTCCACCCCCTCCGTTTTCATCCATGCCTGGAGAACCGAAAGGGTCAGCAGCAGGGGCAGGCCGCAGGAAAACCCCATGACCATGGCCACGGCCATTTTTCTGCCAAAGACGGCCCGGCCCGCCGGCGTTGCCGGGGGTGCCGGTTTAGACGCCGTCCTAGATGCGGCTGACACAGGCATCGACATAGACCTTGACCTCTGGATCCGCTTTAAAGGGTTCAAGAAAAACCAGTGCCGCCTGGAACCGCCCAAGGTTCATCAGGCCCACGGCCATGCAGATGTTAAGATCCCGGCTCGATTTAAAGTGATGCAAACCCGCAGCCGCAACGTCAACGGCCCTTTCAAAACGCCGCTGTTTCTGGAACAGCATGGCAAGACCCAGAAAGGCGCGATGGTCCGGATGGTATTCCAGGGCCCGTTCAAACAGAAGCCGGGCCGTATCCATGGGGTTTTTCACCCACGGGTTCCGTGCATACTCCCCAAGGCTGAAGGTCAGGGCCAGGCGGGACAGAAAATCGGCATGAAAGGGATAAAGGGATTTTTCGTCCACCAGGTCAATGGCTGCGGCAAAGTCGGACAGACCTGAATAAAAATGCCGGCGCAGGGTGTGGCCAAACCCCTTGACCCTTTCAAAATCAAGGTCAGGGTCCATTTCAAACCAGGGAAGGTCTTCGATTTTCCGGGACCACATTTCATCGGTCAATCTTGCCTGGTCGACAAGGCGCTCGTACAACCGGGTTCCGGGAAAGAGCACCAGCAGGTAAAAAATGGCACTCAAGGGACGGATCTCCAGGATCAGGTCAAGGCTCTCCTGGATGGTCTTGTCGGTCTCTCCGGGCGATCCGTAGATGAAATAGGCCCTTGGCAGAATACCGTGGGAGACGGTCAGGTCAAAGGCCTGGACAATCCGCTCCCGGTCCATGGGCTTGCCAAGGCGTTTTCGAATGTCGGGGGACCCGCTTTCCACCCCGAAGCTGATCTGGGTACATCCGGCCCGCCGCATCCACACGAGAATCTCGGCATCAATGAAATCCGCCCTGGAGATGGCCACCCAGGTGATGGACAGCCCCTGCTCGACAATGAGGCGGCACACCCCTATCACCCGGGCTTTGTCCATGGTAAAGGTGTCGTCCGAGACAAAAAAATGGTTGATGCCCCGTTTGACCAAAAGGGTCAGCTGGGCCACAAACCACCCGGGCGAGTGAAACCGGACCCTGGGGCCGGGCCAGAACCGTGGAGAACCGCAAAAGGTGCACCGCCCGGGGCACCCCCTGGACAGAGCAACGTGGGCAAGGTCAAAGTAGCGGCCGGGAATGGGCAGGGCGTCAAGATCCTTGATCGCCTCGCGGGCCGGGGTATGAACAATGGTTCCCCCCTCTGATCGGTCCCGATAGGCAAGACCCGGGATCATGGCGGGCCGGCTTTTGCCATTGGCCCGAACATGGCCGGCCAGCTCAAGAAAGGTGATCTCCCCCTCGCCCTTGACCACATAGTCAAGATCCGGGCACCGTTCAAAAAGATGGTCGCACAGGAAGGTGGCGCAGGGGCCGCCAAACACAACAACAATTCCAGGATCCACGGCCTTGACCACCCTTGCCCCGTCCATGGCACTGAACCGGTTGGCATTGAGAACGCTGAACCCCACGATCCCGGGCCGTTCAGCCAGCACCCGTTCCCGGAGATGGTCCAGGGGATCTGGCTCAACAGCCAGATTGACCACCCGGGTCTGGATCTGGTTCTCGGTTAAAAGGGCGGCGATGTAAAAAAGCCCCATGGGAACCAGCAGGGCATCCCCATCGGTGACCCGCGGATCAAGGCAGGCCGGGTTTACAAGAAAAATGGTCATGAGAATCAAGGGTCTCCCGCAACCCCTCAGGAGAGGATGATCTCATCAAGGGTTCGTTTGGGAACATGGTGAACCTCGTGTTCATCCCTGAAATAGCGGATATCACCCCCGGGTTCAAGGTCCTCGATGACGGCCTTTTCAACCGGCTTTCCAAGGGCAAGCACCAGCAGGATCTCATACCGGTCATCCAGGGCCAGAATCTTCCGGAGCCGTTTGGGATCAAAGGCTGCGATCATGCATCCGGCAAGACCGTTGGCCCTTGCACCGAGAAGAATGGACTGGGCCGCGATCCCGTGGTCGCACCTGAAGTTTCGGGTGATGGTGGTGTCGCCAAGGATCACAATATAACCCGTGGGCCGTTCCGCCTCTCCGGGTCCTTTCCATTCGGTCAGGTAGGCGGCCCACACCAGGCAGGAAAAGATCTCGTCGTTGACGGCCCTGTCATGGGAGAGCAGATACTTTAACGGCTGGAGATTGGCGGCCGATGCAGAATGCCTTGCATGGTCCACCAGGTTGCGCAGCACGCCACGGTCAAGGGCGTGGGCAGCGTCAAATCTGCGGCAGCTTCGATTGGCTTTGATCAAATCCAATAGAGTCGAGTCCAATGGGGTTGGGGTTTTCATTCTTTGCATATCACCTTTTGAAATTCGGGCATGTTGATATCGATCCAGTCGAGCACCTTGTCAAACTCGGCCGCCACCTGGTGCAGGGCAATCCCCCTGTGGCTCACCCGGCTTTTTTCGTCCATGGGGATTTCGGCAAAGGTTTTGTTGAATTCAGGATGGAAGAACAGGGGATCATAGCCGAAACCGTTCTCCCCCCTCGGCTGTTCAAGGATTGTCCCCTGGCACTGTCCCTCATAGGTCAGGGCGGCACCCGTTGGCACGGCAATGGAGATCACACAGTGGAACGCGGCCGCCCTGTTGGTCTTGCCCTTCATTTGTTCCAGCAGCTTTTCCCAGTTTTCCCGGTCCGTTGCATTCTCGCCGGCATACCGGGCCGACCGGACACCGGGGGCCCCACCAAGGGCATCGACCACAAGGCCGGAATCATCGGCCATGGCGGGATAGCCCAGCACCCTTGCCGCAAAGGCCGCCTTTTTGTAGGCATTGTCATCAAAGGTCTTTCCATCCTCTTCGATTTCAGGGATGGGTCCGAAATCGTCCAGATTTTTGATCTCAACGGGAAACCCCTCTAAAAGGGCCCGTATCTCACGGGTCTTTCCCCTGTTTCTTGTTGCAATCACCAGAATGGTCACGCGTTATCTCCTGCACCAGCGACACCCGGTTCATTGAATTGTCCCGGATCGTCGAATGATTTTATTGCCCGTGGCAACGGTTAAAATGAACAAAGTATAAGGCAGGGGCAAAATTTTGTAAAGCAATTCACCTTGATAAAACCTTGGGTCTGCCTTATTTTAAGGGCTGGATGATTTAATACCATAACCTTTGGGAGGTAACGATGAAAAAACATATGGCAGTTGCGGTTCTGGCGGCAACTGCGATGATAATGACCTCGTGTGCAGGCACGACAAACACCGAAAGCAGGACCAAGGAAGGGGTGCTCCTGGGCGCAGGCCTGGGTGCCGTTCTGGGACAGGCCATTGGCAAAAACACCGAGGGCACCCTCATCGGAGCCGGGCTGGGAGCCGCCATTGGCGGGCTTGCCGGGAACCAGATCGGCGGCTACATGGACCGCCAGGAACAGGCCCTGAGAAGCGCGGTTGCCACATCCGAGGCAACCAGCATCCAGCGGTCCCAGAACGTTCTCACGGCCACCTTCAAGGCCAGCACCTTTTTTGATTACGACTCGTCGGTTCTAAAACCCGGGGCCTACTCGGAACTGGACCGGGTGGCAGCGGTGCTCAGGGACTTTCCCCAGACAAGAATCCGGGTCGAGGGCCACACCGACGCAAAGGGGTCTGACCAGTACAACCTGCTGCTTTCCCAGCGCCGGGCCCAGGCCGTCACCGACGCCCTGATCCAGCGGGGCGTCGATCCCGTGCGCATGGAAACCATCGGCCTGGGCGAATCCCAGCCCGTCTCTTCAAACGATGCAGACAACCGCCGGGTCAATATTGTCATCATCCCGGTCCAGGGATGAACAACCGGGCCTATCAATGGGCAGGGGCGCTACGGGACAGGGGGTACCCGATCACCAAACCCCTGCCCGATCCGCTCCTGCTCATCGAGGACTTCCCTTAGAACAGCAGGTGTGGTCATGGGGTTCATGATCACCGACCGCAGGACCACACGCGCCTCCTCACTCCCGGGCACCGGGCATATCCGGGTCCGGGAGACAAAACTCTTGCCCGCCTCCCGCTGGGTCCGCTGAACAAAAATGTTGAGTTCATCCAGATAGTCGTTGAGGATCTCTCGTTCGCTGGCACCGGCATGTTCAAGCCGCCTGGCGATGTCTGGGGGGACCATGCGGTAGGTCAGGATGTTGAGTTCGGGGGGGGTGACAACCTCAAACATGGCCCGCTGTTCAATCCCAGCGGCAAAGGCCTTTGCCGTCTCAATGCCGTGGTCAATCATCAGGGCATAGCCCCGGCTGCCCATGATCTTGAGGGAGCTGTCCAGGATCAGGGCATTGGCCTCCCTTGATCCCTCCAGGGATTTGATGCCCAGGTCCACACTGCCCTCACGGTTCACATAGTTGGAATGGTAGGCAATGAGATCCATGGCCCTGGGGTCCCTGAAGTAAACCATGCCGCAGGTCATGGGCATGTAAAACTGCTTGTGGCCGTCCATGGTGACGGAATCGGCCCGCTCAATTCCCCTTAAAAGCGGTGCGTACCGCTCGCTCAGCAGCACGGGTCCGCCCCAGGCCGCATCCACATGGAAATGGATGCCCTGGTCCCGGCAGAGGTCGGCCATCTCCTGGAGGGGATCAACCGTACCGGTTTCCGTGGCCCCGGCAATGCCCACAACGGCGATGATGCCGGTCCGGCCGTTACCCTTGAGGGTATGGATGGTGGATTCAAGCTTTTGCATGTCCATGCGCTGATGCCGGTCCACGTCCATGGCCATAACGTTGCTGTTGCCAAGCCCCAGGACCCCGCCTGCTTTTTTAAGGGAATAGTGGCCACGTTTGGAAACCAGAATAACGGCCCGCTCGATCCCCCGGGCGTTCATGGCAGCGACCATCCCCTGCTGTTCAACCCCGGCACCCAGAAAATGGTTCCTGGCAACCCACATGGCCATGAGGTTTGCCGTGGTCCCGCCCGTGGTAAAGGCCCCAAGGGAGGAGTCAACGCTCTGAACATGGGTCTGGTAAAAGGCCTCTTCCCGGTTGTAGATCAAACGGTGAATCTTGGCCAGCACCTGTTTTTCAACCACCGAAAGCACCTTCGAGGTCTCAAGCTTGATCACGTTCTGATTCAGGGCCGCCACAATGGTCTTAAGGTGAACCATGAAAAAGGGAATGGCCGCCGTCATATGCCCGATAAAATAGGGAGAGGCCACATTCACGGCCCTGGGAGCAATTTTATGGATGATGTCGGAGATGACGTTCTCAAGCTTCTTTTCAGGTTCAGGACTGATCAGGGTATCCCGGTACAGATCGGTCAACTCCCGCAGGCTGATCTCCTGGGTGACCCCCACGTTGGAGTTTAAAAAATCATGGAGGCCAAACAGGATCTGCTCCATGTATTTGACAAGCGTCTTTCGACACGCCTCGTCCTCGGGCCGGATAAAAATCCGTTCAAGGGTTTTCCAATCTGCGATGAGCCCGGGATTTTTCCGATGGTTGCTGTTCATCTGTCCAACTTTTTTAAAGTTATGGGTAACCGTCACTGCCCGCACATAAACATATTTCACCTGAAAACTCAATAAATATGGACCGGTTTTATTGTTTTGCACAGTTTATCCGGGTGTGATAAAGCAATCAGACGATTATCCACACAAAAAGGAGCTCCCATGGACCCGACACTGTCAGACGAGCGCATTGACTTTCTGAGGCGCGATTATGAACAGGGATTTATCAGCTACTGCGGCTTTCAGGCCGACAGGATCGATCACGGCAGGTTCACATCCCGTGTCACCATTGACAAACACCACCGCCAGCAGGACGGTTTTGTCCATGCCGGCGTCATGGCCACCATGGCCGATCATACGGCAGGGTACTCTGCCTTTACCGTCGTGGATGAGAGCTTTCAAATTTTATCCATTGAATTCAAGATCAACTTTTTAAAACCCGCCTTTGGCACGGAACTGGCGTGTGAATCAACCGTCATCAGAAAAGGTCGGCAGATCCTGGTGGCAGAATCTGCGGTGTATGACATCAGAAAAACCGAGCGGGTGCTTGCGGCCAAGGCCACGGTAACCCTCATGGCCGTCCCCAGGAAAACCCTGACCCGAAAAAACAGCCAGCAGGCGTGATACCACGGGGCTATAGATAAAAACGCCGTTAACACAATAAGGCGACAACTGGAAGGGGGCGGATGGACATCCGCCCCCTGGGAAGGGCAGAAAAAGTTAATTGAGTTTATGCTGGGCGCCCATGGTCAGCCCAAGCTCCAGGGCACGGCTGTTCATCTCAACAAAATCCCTGGGTACCCGGGTCTTGACCACCTCCATGATGGATGCGGGATCAATCAGTTCAGTGATCCCGATCAAGGCGCCAAGAACGCTGATGTTGAATACAATGGGTTTGCCGATTTTCTCCATCACCGTCTCATAGACGGGAAGCTCGATCTGCTTTGCATCCACCTTTTTAAAGGTGGTCACGAAACGGGAATCGGTGAGCAGCACCCCCCCCGGACGGACAATGGGTGAAAACGAGGTGTAGGCCTCCTGGGTGAGGCAGACCAGGATATTGGGCTGGGTCACCTCGGGAAAATGAATCTCTGCGTCAGACAGGATTACATCGCTCCTTGTGGCCCCTCCCCTTGCTGCGGCACCATAGGTCTGGGACTGGGTTGCGTTCATGCCCTCATGGATGACGGCAGCCTCGGCCAGGATAATGGCAGCGGTGATCACCCCCTGTCCGCCTGAGCCTGAAAATACAAGTCGGGTTCGTTTCATGATTGAGCCCCCCTGGATAGCGATTCAATAATCCTGTCATAGGACTCACAGTACTCGGGCCTGTCTTCATCCACAAAGATCCCCCTTGCAATGCACGACGGGTTCTCTGCCAGGGCCTTGGAGCCTATTTTGGCCGTGTTGGCCTTGTAGCTTTCAAGCATGTTCGAGGCATCCCCCCCCTTGTTCTTCCTGCCGAAATGGGTGGGGCACTGGGACAGGATCTCAACCACGGAGAACCCCTTGTGATCAATGGCTTTTTTCAGAATATCCACGGCCTCGAGCACGTGGTAGGTGGTGGATCTTGCCACAAACGAGGCACCTGCCGCCGTTGCCATCTTCACAACGTCAAAGTTGTTGTCAATGGTCATGTGGGGAGCCGTGGTCGCCTTGATGCCCACCCCGGAAAGGGGCGAAAACTGACCGCCGGTCATGCCGTAAATCCGGTTGTTCATCACAATGGCCGTCATGTCGATGTTTCTTCTGGCCGCATGGATAAAGTGGTTGCCACCAATGGCCAGGGCGTCGCCGTCGCCCATGGGAACGAGAAGCTTAAGCTCGGGTTTGCTGAATTTAACCCCGGTGGCAAAGGCAAGGGCCCTGCCGTGGATGGTGTGGAGGGAATGAAAATCCACATACCCTGAAATCCTTGCTGAACATCCAATGCCCGACGTCATGACAATGTCGCTCTTGTCAAGGCCCAACCCCTCCACGGCCCTTAACAGCGAGTTGAGCACCGTTCCATGGCCGCAGCCCGGACACCACATGTGGGGGAAAAACCGCTCCCTTAAATAATCCTTGACACTCATTCTACACCCCCCTTCCCTGGATAACCCGGAGAAGTCGCTTGATATCCGACGGCGTTATCAGTTGTCCATCTATTCTGTTGGCCAGAAAAACCCGTTCAGGTTCGTCCACGGCCGCCTTTACATGGCGCATGACCTGACCCATGTTCATCTCCACCACAATGACCGCCTTGGCACCCCGGCAGCGCTCCCGGATCAGGGCTTCGGGAAAGGGCCAGATGGACTGAAGTTCAAGCACGCCGATCTTTTCCCCCCGCTCCCTGCGGTTCTTGGCAAGGTGAATGGCGGACCGGGCTGAAGAGCCGTAGGAGACGAGCACATACTCGGCCCCCTCAAGATAGTGCTCCTTGTACCGGGTAATGGCGTGGACGTTGTTTTCGATCTTGTCCACGATATGGTGCAGGAGTCCGTTGACCACACTGGGGTTGTTCGAAGGAAAGCCCCACATGTCGTGGAATAGCCCGGTGACATTGTATCGATGATCCCCGCCGAAATCGGACATGGGCAGCCTGCCGTCCTCCCTGGGAAGGTAGGGATGGTAATCCACCCCCTTGCCCACCGCGGTTCTGAGGCGGTCCACCAGGGGGATTTCGCCCTTTTCAGGTACCACCAGCTTTTCCCTCATGTGCCCCACGGCCTCGTCAAAGAGCAGGATCACAGGGGTCCTGTAGGTCTCGGCCAGATTGAAGGCATCCACGGTCATGGCAAACACATCCTGGTGGTTGGAGGCGGTCAGGGTAATGATGGCATGATCCCCATGGGTACCCCATCGGGCCTGGTTCACATCGCCCTGGCTCACATGGGTGGGATTTCCCGTGGAAGGTCCACCCCGCTGGACATTGACCACCACACAGGGAATTTCGGCCATGCAGGCATACCCCAGGGCCTCCTGCTTGAGGGAAAACCCGGGACCGCTGGTGGCCGTCATCACCTTGTGACCGGTGAGGGATGCGCCGATGATGGCGCACATGGAGGCGATTTCATCCTCCATCTGGATAAACTTCCCCCCCCTCCGGGGAAGCCGATCTGCAAGCAGTTCGGCCACTTCCGTGGAGGGTGTTATGGGATATCCTGCAAAAAAATCAATGCCTGCATAAAGGGCTCCCTCGACACAGGCTTCGTTTCCCTGGACAAACTTGACTTGTTTATTCATTTTTATCATCCTGGTCGGTTAACACTTCAATGGCAAGATCAGGGCACCTGAGCTCACACAATTTACAGCAGATACAGTCCTCGGGTCTTGCCGCAACCACCTTTTCCATGGCATCAAGCTCGAGCACCTGTTTGGGACAGAAATGGACGCAGATCCCGCACCCCTTGCACCACTCCCGGTTTATCAAATGTTCTTTCAGTTTCAGTCTGGCCATAATATCCTCTTGATTAAAAGTGACGAATCACCAATACGACTGGTCCTAAATAAGCGATTTGCCATTTTCTGTCAAGGCAAGTCCATGTATTTGCAAGATATCCCGGAACATGCTATGTATCGATCCATGGAAAACAAACCCCACACCCCCCTTGTCTCGGCCATCATTCCGACCTTTAACCGGGGATGGATTTTATCCGAGGCAATCCAGTCGGTGATCGATCAGACCTACCGGCCCATGGAGATCATTGTTGTGGATGACGGCTCCACGGACAACACCCCTTCACTGCTCAACACCTTTGGCCGGAAGATCCGGGTGATCACCCAGGCAAACAGGGGGGTGAGCGCCGCAAGGAACCGGGGAATCCGCGAGGGCCGGGGAGAACTCATCGCCCTGCTCGACTCGGATGACCTCTGGACCCCGGACAAGACCCTTCGCCAGGTGGCTTTTTTCAACGATCATCCCGACGCCATGATCTGCCAGACCCAGGAAATCTGGATCCGCAACGGCAAAAGGGTCAACCCGAAAAAAAAGCACAGAAAACAGGGGGGAATGATCTTTGAACCCTCCCTTGAGCTCTGCCTTGTCAGCCCGTCGGCCGTGATGATGCGGCGCAGTCTGTTTGACCTCAAGGGCCTTTTTGACGAAGATCTCCCGGCCTGCGAAGATTATGATTTCTGGCTGAGGGTATCAACCACCCATCCCATCCATCTCATGGACCCGGCCTGCACGGTAAAACGGGGAGGCCACGACGACCAGCTCTCAGGCCACCACTCCCTTGACCGATACAGAATCGCAGCCATTGAAAAACTGCTGGAGACAGGCACCCTCACCCTGGAACAGCGCAGGGCCGCGGCAAAGGTGTTCCGGGCCAAAGCCGTCATCTACGGTCAGGGGTGCATCAAACGGGGCAAGATTGATCGGGGCAACCGATACCTGGCAAAGGCGGAACAAGAATATTCCCAGGGGGTTTGAGATCAGAGGTTTGAAACAGCCATTTCAAAAAACAGAACCCCCTCCTCCCCGTCCGCTTCCCGCCTGACCTCAGCAATCCGGCTGCTTGAAATCGTTTTCTTCAGCCGCAACAGGGTGTTCGGTCCCTCAATGGTTGTCTCGGGCAAGGCTTTTCGGACAACGATGACCTGGGGCAGGGCTTCTGATTTTTCCGAAAAAGCAACCATGGCCTTTCGTTCGTGATCCAGGGACCGGTTCTGATCCTCAACAAGGGCAATCTGCTGTCTGCTCTCCTGGATCTTTCGAACAAGGACCTCCTGGCGATAAAATGCCCGGTCAAGTTTCTCTTCGGCCATCCGGGCTGCTGCATGGAGTTTTTTCACCATTTTTGAGAGCCGGTCAAAGGCATGGAAATCCCTGGACTCCTTGATTGCGCCCATCTGAGCCTCAATTTTCCCAAGTTCCACCTGGGAGCGGTCCTGGATATGGGCAGCATCAGAAATCTTCACGTTAAGGTCCTGGTCCTCGGCTTCAAATCCGGCGATCTCCTGTTCAAGCTGCGCCACCCGGGCAAGATTCTCATCCACTGCCTTGTTCACCCCGTCCAGAAGACGCTGGATATGATCGTCTACCCCCACGCGCAGATGACTGGGCTGGGCTGTCTCCGTACCGATATTAACGGCTTTAACTCCTTTTTTGGCGGCAATGGTGGAGGAGATGATGTTGCCGTTCAGGTTTTCACAGGCACCGCTGAGGAACACGGTTGAATCGATGATCTCCTTCTGAACAATGAGATCGCCAAAGGCCCGGATAAACGAATTGTTAACGTACTTTGCCTGGACGCTGCCCTGAACCTTGATGAGCTTTGCATCGATGATCCCCCCCCCGACATTCAGGTCTCCGGTAAGCTCGATATCAGCCCCCTCGATCTGTCCTGCGGTCAGGTTGGCTCCCCTCACACTGAACCCCTCCCGGATCGCCCCGCCCACAATGACGTTGCCCTTGAAGTTGATGTTGCCGGTCTCAAAATCCACATCTCCCTTGATGGTCAACTCTGCAAGCACCGTCACATTGCCCATGGCGTCAAGGTGGGGCTGCCCGTCGCAGTCGGCATATATCTTAAGTCCATCAGCGGACAGCCTTGCCCCCTGGCCGGCAGTGAAAATAAGGTCCACGGGATCTGCCACCCGAATCGGAACGCCAGAGACGTCAACGCCGGGACTGCCCGCAATGGGCGCTGTCTTTTCGGCAAGGAGCGACGACTTTGTAATAAAGGGAATGTCACCGCGCTCCCTGAAATCAATGGTGCCGTCGGGCCTCACCTTGCCGGCCTGGCGAAAATCGGTCTGGAAATGGTAAACGACTCCTGCATCAACGGGAAAAATGGGCGCTCTGCCCTGGGCAATGACAAATGGCTTGCCCCCGGGGGTGGCCACCGTGAGCCAGGTCTTGATCAGGGCATCCTGCTTGATGCCCGAGGTGATGCCAAGGGCACCAAGGGCATCTTTGACCCCCTTGACCGTCACAACATCAGCATCTTTTTTTTTCAGCCGGGCAAAGGCGGTCAGCCGGTCGTCTGAAATTGTGAACTCAATCAGGTCATCAAGGGGGATGCCGGGAACCGACCCCGCTTCAACCGGGTCTGTTTCTTTACGGGTGCCGGCCACGGTATAGAGCAACGAAAAAACCGTGTCCATGGACGCTTTGGGTCTGGAAAGGGCTGCGGCCGACCGGATTGCCCCATAGGACATGGGTTCAAGCTGAATACCTTCCTCTGCACAGGCCGTGTTGACAAGGGTCAGCAGTTCATGGGCAAGTGCCTGGAATGCCCCACCAAAGGTTGCAGGGGAAAAGGGTGCAGCCGTTAATTCAAGGAAATCTCCAAGGGCCAGACAAGGGGGTGATTCTTTAAAGCCGTTTACACACCTGGAGCGCTCAACCCCCAGCTGTCGGGTCTTTGACTTGATCTGGGCGGCAAAATGCTCGTCCTTTTCCTTGAAAATCTTTGCCATCCGGTACATCTGCCGGTTCTGACGTTCCGTGACCCGGATCAGGTTGGCCCGTTTCATTACCATGACATGGGCATCCAGGCACAGGTGGACCTGGGCGAGAAGGTCTGCATCGGTAAAGGGGATGGAAAGGCAGGCATGGACCTCGGCTTTGTTCACGGCACCGATGACCGTCTCAACTTCACCCGGATCCGTGATGATCATTCTCTGGGTCAGGGGGGAGGCAAGTTTTGCCCGTTCAAGAATCTGGTCCCCATCCATTACCGGCATCCTGAAACTTGAAATAACAAGGGAAAAAGGATCCTCCGCCCTTTGTTCAAGCACAGAGAGCCCCTCAAGGGAGGCGGTTTTGCACTGGGCTCTGTGGCCTGCGCCGTTCAATACCGCCTCAATGCGGCGCCCCAGGGCCCCATCATGCTCAATGATCAAAATTTCGTGAACGCTAGGATCAGGCATCAATCGTCTCCGGCATGGAAAAGCCATGTTGTTCAGCAATCACCTGGAACCGGACAAACAACTGCCCCACAAGATCCCTGTAAAAAACGTCAATCTTGTCCGGGGTCAGGAGCCCGTTTTCCCTGAGAAGCCCCAGGAGGACCCGGGGCGCTGACCCCTCCGGGTCTTTTTGCTCCCGGGCCTGGATGACGCTTCTGATCTCCTGGTCCAGCTGCTCAATGGTCTTCTGGTGGGACAGGGAGCGGTCTTTGAGGTCGCAGTTGAGCATGTACAATTTGGCGTTCCGTTCCTTTGCAAGGGCAAGCAGGCGAACGTTTTCCAGAAGCACCTCGTACTTGGACAACCCTGAGTGGACCGTGCTGAAAAACGCATCGGTATTTAGGGGTTTTAAAATGTATCGGTGGATCGCCCCCCGGTTGACGGCAGCGATGATATCATCCATGGACGGGTTTTCGGTCACAAGAAACCGCACCGAATCAGGCGAAAGATTCCTTGCCCTTTCGAGAAAATCGTGCCCCGCCATATCGGGCAGGCACTGGTCCGAAAGAATAATGGAAAATGGTTTTAAGGCAGCCTTGATCTTTTCAAGCCCCTGCTCACCGTCGTCGGCCAAAATGACCGTCACCCCGATCTTTACCAGGCGATGTTCAATGCATGCGACCTCATCCCTGTCAGGATCAACCACAAGAACAGCATGGTGGAACGTCTCTTCCATTCAATCTCCTCTATTCCAATGAAAAGGCCCTGGCCATAACACGTTCTAATCCATAGAACAGCATCGGACATATCGGTTGATTTATCAAGTAAAAACCGATTTTTCAACCGGGCTGCACCATGGGTATTCAAGAAGATTTCAACCCGCAGATCTGGGCCAGACAAGGTCAGATCATGGCCTGGATGTTTCGCCACAGGATGTTGAGCCTTTTGGGAGAGGTCTTGACCAGGGTCCCGAGTTCCTGGGCAAACACGGAAACCTTGTATTCCTCAATCATCCAGTAAAACGCCTCCACAGCCTCGGCCTTTTCCCTGGACGACGTTTTGGAAAGCGATGCCACCAGATCATTGAGTTTCTGGGTATGTTCGGCAACCAGGCCAGCCTTGACCCCGTCCTTGACCGGCTCCACCGCCCCCCGCTCGGCCCGGATCCGGATGGCTGCCACGTAGCGCTCAAGCTTTGTGATCCTCGCAAAATCATAGAGATCGGGAAACAGTTCCGGCAAAAGCGCGGCAAGATCCCGTTCAAGGGTCTGGGCCATGGCCAGAACCGTGGGCCGGTTCCTGGATTTCAACATGAGACTTTTGAGCAGCGCCAGCGTCCTGTCATGCTCATCAAAAAGCGAAACCATGGTTTTCATCAGCTCTTGACCATGACGATAAACAAGGGGAAGATGTTTGGCTGCCAGCGCATCAAATGCCTGCCGGGTCCTCACATCCCTGGAAAAAAGCGCACGAAAGACGCACGAGACAAGGGCGTTCTGGAACCGCTCCCATCCGCCGAACCTTGACGTCCGGGGCCTGAGCAGGGACCATTTTTTCACATCTTTTTTAAGGGCCTTGTAATCGTCCTCAAAACAGATGGTAAACAGTTTTTCAACACCCGCAAGATGGGATCTGCGGGCCTCGGCCTCGGATTTAAACAGCCGCAGCCCCACCCCCTGTTCTTCTGCCTGCAGCCCGTAGTAGACATTGTAGGACAGTTCCTGACCCTGGCCCAGGAGCACCGGGGAGTGGATGTCTCCAAAATCCCAGGAGACCACCCCGGTCCGTTCCAGGCGTTTTCGGGCATCATCAAACAGCAGGTCGCCTGGACTATGGCCCTTTGCATACCGGGAGAGCAGATCGTTTTCCCGGGAGGCGGCCATCTCTTTGCCCGTTTCATCGGTGATGGAAATACGAATTTTAAGATGTTCTTCAAGGGAGGCATCCGACCAGGCAGACGGAGGAATATCCACATTGAACCGCTGTTTGATGACATGGCTGAGCTCCACGAAAAGAGGACGGTCAGACTCGGGCAGGGACCGGGCAACCATGGCGGCCGTATCCGCCACCGGCACCAGCCTGACCCGGAATCGCTTGGGCAGGGCCTTGATCAGGGCGGCTATTTTTTCCGTCAAAAGCCCGGGCACCAGCCGGTCAATGGCCGGCACACTGACCGAGGCAGCAGAAGCGGCCGGCACCTTTACCGTTATCCCGTCTGTTTCAGCTCCCGGCGCAAACCCGTACTCAAGCCGGAAGCTTCCCCCTCCCATCTCAAGGGTGTCTGGAAATTTTGACAGCTCATCCGTGTCGGGCGAACGCTGCTGGAGATCCTCAAGGGTCATGCGCAGAAACTGATCCGATCCCTGCTGCCTGAGAAACCGGGCAAAGGTGGCAAGATTTGAAAAATCCTGGTCCAGGCGCTGCTGGTAGAACAAAAACATGTCGTCCTCGGTGACAACAATATCCCGGCGCCGGGTCTTCTCCTCGACCTGGCGAAGTTCTTCGATCAGGGCCCGATTGTGGTCCATGAACCCAAGGGGCCGTGCCACCTCCTGTTCCACAAGGGCCTGGCGGATGAAAATCTCACCGGCCTCCCTGGGGTTGATTTTACCATAGGCAACGGTGCGTTCCGGCACGATCACAAGACCGAACAGGGAGACCTGCTCCGTGGCCACCACCTCGCCCCGCTGTTTTTCCCACCGGGGCGATGACCAGGTCCGGGTCAGAAGTTCCTGGCCGATCTCCTCAAGCCACTGGGGATCAATAACCGCAACCCCCCTTGCAAAGAGTTTGGTGGTCTCGACAAACTCGGCAGCAACGATCCACGCCCCCCCCCTGTTGTACTGGCCCGACCCTGGAAAAATAACGGCGGCACGGCCCTTGGTGGCTGTGTAGTTGTTTTTCTCTTTTTTCAGGGCAATATTTGCAAGGTAGCCCGCAAGGATGCTCTTGTGAAGGGCCGTGTAAAACGGACCGCCAATTTCAAATTCTTTGGCCTTGAGACCCTTTGTGCCAACGTTGGTAACCGTGTTATGGGTATTGCTCCGGGTGATTCCGTGTTCTTTGAGCACCGAGCGGATCTGGTGCTGGATGTCGCCCCACTCCCTGAACCGCCGGAACGAAAGAAAATGATCCTTGCAGAAACGCCGCACCTGGCTGCGGGTCTTGAGGGAACGTTCGGCCGCCACGTAGGCCTTCCAGATGTTTAACAGCGTTACAAAATCAGACGAGGGATCCCTGAAGGCGGCGTGCATCTGATCGGCATGCTGGGCCTTGTCCTGGGGCCGCTGGCGTGGATCGGCAATGGACAGGGCTGACACGATAATGACGGCCTCGTCAAGGCAGTCCTGGCGGTGCGCCTCAAGAAGAATCCGTGACAGCTTTGGGTCCACCGGAATTTTCGCCATGACCCGTCCCCGGGCCGTGAGCACATGACCTTTCCGCTGATTGTTTTTTCCCCTTCGCTCCTGGATGGCGCCAAGCTCGACAAGGGTGTCAAACCCGTCCTTGATGCTCTTGGGTGCCGGCGGGTCAATAAACGGAAAAGCCTCAACATTCCCCAGCTTCAGAGAGATCATCCGCAGGACGACCTCGGCAAGATTGCTCCTCAGGATCTCGGGTGAGGTGAAAAACGGGCGGGATTCATACTCATCCTCACCGTAAAGTCGGATGCAGATGCCGTTTGCCACCCGGCCGCACCGGCCCATCCTCTGGTTGGCACTGCTCTTTGAGATGGGGGTCACCGGAAGGGCCGTGGTCCGGGTCCTTGGCGAATAGTGAAGTATCCTGGCAAGGCCGGAATCCACCACGTATCGAATACCGGGAATGGTCAGCGAGGTTTCTGCCACGTTGGTTGAAACAATGATCTTTCTTCCCACTCCCCGGGAGAACACCCGGGCCTGGTCCCGGGCAGAGAGCCTGGCAAAAAGGGGCAGCACCAGGGTACCGGGGTATTTGCGGCCCTGGATCAGTTCAATGGTTTCCTCGATATCCCGCTCGGTGGGCATGAACACCAGGATGTCACCCGTTCGGGACTGGCGTTGAATTTCATCTACGGCCCTGGCAGCAGCCTCCACATACCCCTGGTCGTCCAGATCCCCGGCCTCAGGGTCGTCAATGGGCGCGTACCTCACCTCAACGGGAAACATCCGGCCGGACACTTCGATCACCGGCGCATTGTCAAATGCCTTGGAAAATTTTTCCGTATCAATGGTGGCAGAGGTGATGACCAGTGTCAAATCCCGGCGCTGCCTGACAAGGTTGCGCAGAATCCCCAGGGTGAAATCAATGTTGAGACTCCGCTCATGGGCCTCGTCCACGATGATGGTATCGTACTCGTTCAAAAAAGGATCCTGCTGGGTCTCGGCAAGCAGGATACCGTCGGTCATGATCTTGACGATGGAGTCCTTTGACGAACGGTCGTCAAACCGGATCTTATGACCGACAAGACCACCCGGCACCTGTCCGAGTTCTTCTGCGATTCTTGCCGCAACCGTGATGGCCGCGATGCGCCTGGGCTGGGTACAGCCGATCCTGCCGGCCGCCCCCCTGCCGGCCGCCATGCAGAACTTGGGAATCTGGGTGGTTTTTCCGGACCCTGTCTCTCCCGAAATGATCACCACCCGGTGATGCCTGAGGGCGTGGATGATCTCATCCTTCTTCCCGGTGATGGGAAGTTCCGGGATATCGGGGATGGGCGGCATGGATGCCCGTCTTCGCTCTTTTTCCCGCCTGGATTTTTCGGCCCGCCCCTCAAGGGCTGCAATTCGGTATCGAAGGTCGCCATGGTCCAGGGTGTTCTGTTTGATCACCCTTTTTAACCGTCTAAGTCCTTGGATCAACGCGTATCGATCGGCACACATGGTCTCGGGCAACAATCGTTCAATTTTTTTGACTCTTTCCATAGTCAGACAATATTAGTACACAGACGCAAAATGTCAATTCCATGGGTTCCATCCATAAAAAGGTTGACAGGATCAAAAGAATAGGAGAAAAAACAATGGTATTATAAATGACCAAATTAAGTGTTATCTGGTATTATCGGGTGCATAACGTGTCAATACGCTTAAGCTTTAATATAAAGGGAGGACAGTAGAGCATGGGTGATGCAGCGATTAAAATTGGAGGAAAGAGAAAGAGCGTTTTCAAGGACAAGGTGATGAAACTTCTGCCCGACGGCGGAAACCTCAACGCCTGCCTGACCTGCGGCGCATGCGCCTCGGGTTGTCCTGCAACAGGACTCAAGGGAATGGATCCCAGAAAATTCCTGAGAATGGCGGCCCTTGGTATGGATGAGGAGATCTTGAGTTCCGACTGGATCTGGATGTGCACCATGTGCCAGAGATGCATCTATGTCTGCCCGATGCAGATCAACATTCCCCAGCTGGTTTACAACGCCAGGGCGGAAGTTCCCCGGGCGGAACGGCCCAAGGGAATCCTCGGTTCCTGCGATGCTGCCCTGTCCAACGAATCGGGCAGCGCCATGGGAACCCCTGTGGACGACTTTGTCTTTGTGGTGGGGGATCTGCTCGAAGAGTACCAGGAGGCCCAGCCCGAATTTGCCGACATGGAAGCCCCCATTGACAAGCCAGGGGCTGAGTTCGTCCTGAACCAGAACTCCAGGGAACCCGTAACCGAGCCCGAAGAGATGGTACCCCTGTGGAAAATCCTCCATCTGGTGGGTGCCAACTGGACCTACACCAGTAAAGGCTGGGCAGGTGAGAACTACTGCATGTTCCTCTCGGACGACGATGCCTGGAAGCATCTGACGGCACAGACGGCTGCGGCTGCCGAGGAGGTGGGATGCAAGACGTTCATGAACACCGAGTGAGGCCACGTTACATTCTCAATCCTGGCAGGATTGAAAAAATTCGACATCAAGCACAGCTTTGAAGTAAAAAACATCTACGAGTACTATGCACGGTGGATCAGGGAAGGCAAGCTCAAGGTAAACTCCGACTGGAACAAGGATCTCAAGATCAAGTTCACGGTCCAGGATCCCTGTCAGATCGTTCGTAAATCCTACGGTGACGCCATTGCAGACGACCTGCGATTTGTGGTCAAGTCCGTTGTTGGCGAAGAAAACTTCATTGACATGACCCCGAACAAGTCCAACAACTTCTGCTGCGGCGGCGGCGGCGGGTTCCTTCAGTCCGGATTCAAAGACGAGCGGCTGATCTACGGCCAGACCAAGGATAACCAGATCCAGACCACCAAGGCGGATTACTGCATTGCCGCCTGCCACAACTGCCACGCCCAGATCCATGAGCTGAGCCACCACTATGGCGGAAATTACGGAGTTGTTCATCTCTGGACACTGATCTGCCTCTCCCTTGGCATCCTCGGACCCAACGAAAGGGCATACCTCAATGACGATCTCAAGGAAGTGAACGTGTTCCATCCTGAGACGGAGATGTAGGCTTCTCTTAAACAGCATTAAGTAAGCCCTGGACTGGAGATTTCTCCGGTCCAGGGCTTTTTTTATCCAGGATCAATACATGTGAAAAGAGAGGCCTGGGGTGGGGTAACCGTTGATGACGGAGCACTACTTATATGCGCTGCTCCCGGAACCATGCCCGGACCCCTACGAAGCCAATCACCCCAAGGGCGCTGCCAAGGCCGTCTGCAACCCCATCAAGAACATCACCGCACCGGTCGGCAACAAAGGTCTGGTGGATCTCGTCACTGACGCCGTATAGGGTTGAAAAAAAAATGGCGGCAATCATGAGGTTGCCACGGGAAAAGGGCAGTGATTCGTTGAAAAGCATCCTCACCACAAGGGCACCCAGCAGGGCATAGCCGCCAAGGTGCATGACCTTGTCGGCATATTCAAAGGTGGGCATCGAATCAAACGAGGCGGAAGAGGACTGCCAGAAGATAAACCCGCAATAGGCCATCACCGGCAGTCGATAGAAAACCGTTGTTTTCATTTTTCTCCAAAAAAAGGAGGGGACAGCGTTCAGATCTGTCCCCATTCCAGCTATAGAATATCCCCATCCAGCTGCCTTGCCCGGATGTGGGCGAGCACAGGCGGAATAAAATCAGCCATGGAAAGCCCCATCCTCACCTTGCCGTCAAGGGTCCTGACGCTGAGGGTGGCACTCTCCTTCTCCTTTTCACCAATGGTGATGATCAGGGGCACATAGTTGATCTGGGCTTCGCGGATCTTCTTTTTCAGGCTCTCGGTCCTCAGGTCCACGTCACACCGGATGCCTTTGTTTTCAAGCTCTTTTTTCACTGTCTGTGCATGGTCGGCCAGATCGTCGTTGATGGGCAGTACCACGGCCTGGACCGGGGCGAGCCACAGGGGAAACTTGCCGGCAAAGTGTTCGACCAGGATGCCGAAAAACCGTTCAATGGAGCCGTAGATCACCCGGTGGATCATGATGGGCCGATGGTTTTCGTTGTCCGCCCCCTTGTAGGTCAGGTCAAACCGCTCGGGCAGGGCCATGTCCAGCTGGATCGTGCCGCACTGCCAGGTTCTTCCCAGGGCGTCCTTGATGTGAATATCGATCTTGGGCCCGTAAAAGGCACCATCCCCCTCGTTGATGGCATAGTCTTTTCCATACTTGTCCAGGGCGTTCTTCAGGCCATTGGTGGCCTCAGCCCACTTTTCGTCCGTTCCGATGGATTTCTTGGGCCGGGTGGACAATTCCAGGTGAAAGCCAAGACCAAACCGGGAATAGATCCGCTCCACAAGTTCTATCACCCCCAGGATCTCGCCTTCGATCTGTTCCGGAGTCATGAAAATATGGGCATCGTCCTGGTGAAAGGCCCGGACCCGGAAAAGGCCGGAAAGGGCACCTGAGAGTTCATGGCGGTGAACAAGTCCGATCTCGCCGGCCCGCAGGGGAAGATCCCGGTAGGAGTGGGATTCTGTTTTGTAGAGGATCATGCCGCCGGGACAGTTCATGGGCTTGATTGCATACTCCTCCTCGTCCACCACCGAGGTGTACATGTTTTCCCGGTAATTTTCCCAGTGTCCGCTCTTTTCCCAGAGGTGACGGCTCAGCATCACCGGGGTCTTGGTCTCAACGTACCCTGCGGCCCGGTGCTCGACCCGCCAGTATTCGAGAAGGGCATTCCACATTTCCATGCCCTTTGCGTGGAAAAACGGCATACCTGCAGCCTCCTGGTGAAAACTGAACAGCCCCATGCGGTTGCCGATCTTGCGATGGTCCCTTTTTTTTGCCTCTTCGATGAGGTGGAGATAGGCCTTGAGCTCTTTTTTGTCAAAAAAGGCCGTTCCATAAAGCCGCTGGAGCTGGGCCTTGTTCTGGTCGGCCCGCCAGTAGGCACCTGAAGTTTTCATGAGTTTAAGGCCCTTGATCATTCCCGTATGGGGAATGTGGGGGCCCCGGCACAGGTCCACAAACCCGCCCTGCTGGTAGATGGAAATGGTCTGATCGTCCAGGCCGTTGATCAGTTCGATCTTGTAGGGGTTGTCCTTGAACCGCTCCAGGGCCTCCTGCCGGGTAATCTCGGAGCGCACAAAGGGTTTCTTGGCCTTGACGATCTTTGCCATTTCAGCCTCGATCTTTGGGAAGTCAGCATCGGATATGGGTGCCATGTCAATGTCGTAGTAGAATCCGTCCTCGACCACCGGCCCGATGGTGAGTTTTGCTTCGGCATGGAGGTTTTGAACAGCTTCAGCCATTACGTGGGCCGCACTGTGGCGAAGAATCTCAACGGCCTCGGCATCCCGTGTGGTGATCAGGCGCAACGCGCAATCGTTACGGATCTCAACATCAAGGTCAAGGAGTTGGCCATCGATCTCCATGGCCACGCAGCTCCGGGCAAACCCCTCTGAAATACCCCTTGCCACATCCATACCTTTGGGATACTCTTTAAAAGACTTTATACTGTTGTCTGGAAGTGTTATATTAATCATTTTGGTTATCCATACCTAATAATGTTTAAAATTTAATGCTGTAAAACATCAAACTTTAAGGGAACTGCCCGAAACGGTCAAGAAAAAAATGATTGAATATACACTGATCGAAAGCGATAAGGACCTTGCGGCCCGGTGCGACCTTCTAAAAACAGAAAAACAGCTGGCCTTTGATCTTGAGGCAGACTCCATGCACCATTTCAAGGAGAAAGTGTGCCTGGTCCAGGTGGCGGACCCCAGCGACTCGTTTGTGGTTGACCCCCTGAGCATTGACGACCTGTCCGTGCTCAAACCCGTGTTTGAAGATCCTGCCATCACCAAGGTATTCCACGGATCCGACTTTGACATCCGCAGCCTGGACAGGGATTTTAACATCCATGTGAACAACCTGTTTGACACGGAGATTGCCTGCCGGTTCCTCGGCATTCAGAAACGAAGCCTTGCGGCCCTCCTTGAAAAACACTTTGACCTGACCCTGGACAAACGGTTCCAGAAAACCGACTGGTCAAGACGCCCCCTGTCAAAGGAAATGATCGCCTACAGCGTCAACGATGTGGCCTATCTTCTGGAACTGAGCGACATCCTCAAAAAACGGCTAGAGGATGAGGGCCGGCTGGCCTGGGCCGAAGAGGAGTTTGAACTCCAGACCCGGGTACGCCATGACAACAATGAAAACGAACCTTTGTTCCTGAAATTCAAGGGTGCCGGCAAGATGGGGCGACGCACCCTTGCCGTGCTTGAGAATCTGCTCCAGCTCAGGAAAACCCTGGCAATGGACAAGGACAGGCCCCTGTTCAAGATCATCAGCTCCGAGGCCATTGCCAAAATGGCAGCCAACCGGCCCGATACCCTGGGCAGCCTCAGGGAACTGCGGGCCTTGAGCCCCAGACAGGCCGACATGTACGGCAGCCAATGCGTTGCAGCCATTGTCCAAGCACTCAAAATGCCGGAAAAAGAGCTGCCCGTTTACCCGAGAAAAAGACTCCCGGAAATGGCTCCCCAGGTCCCGGAACGGATACGCTCCCTCAAGGAGATGAGAATCACGGCCAGCAACAAGACCCGCATCGAACCCGGATTTCTCCTCAACAACACCCTGATCACGGCCATTGCCGTTGCAGCGCCCAGAACTGCCGACGAACTCGCGCAGATCGACGGCATGAGGAACTGGCAGATGCAGGCCCTGACCGATGATATTTTATCCACCCTCAGGATCTGTGCCTGAACCGAACCCAAGGCTAAAGGAGACCCATATGGAGCTGAATTTCACCAAAATGGAAGGCCTTGGCAACGACTTTGTCATGCTCGATGACAGGGACGGCGCCATTGCCCGGGCCATGGCCTACCCCGTGCTTGCCAGAAAACTCTGCTCACGCAGATTCGGCATCGGCAGTGACGGCATCATCATCACCATGGACGCCAAAACCGCAGATGTGGGATTCAGAATCTTCAACCCGGACGGATCCGAACCTGAAATGTGCGGCAATGGCATGCGCTGCTTTGCCAAACTGGTGTTTGAACAAAAGATTGTTGCCAAGCAGCGATTCACAGTTGAAACCCTTGCCGGCACCATTGTTCCGGAAATCCATTTGTCAAAAACCCGCCAGGTGGAAGCCGTGTGCGTGGACATGGGCGAGCCGATCCTTGACCCCGGCCGGATCCCCTTTACATGCGACCGGCACCGGGCCGTCAACGAACCGATCCGGGTCAATGGAACAACCCTTTTCCTCACGGCCGTATCCATGGGCAACCCCCATGCCGTCATCTTTGTGGATGATGTTGAAACGGTTGACCTTGAACGCCTGGGCCGGGCCATTGAAACCCATGAACGGTTTCCTGCCAAGACCAATGTGGAGTTTGTAAAGGTTGTCAACGACCAGGAACTTGTGATGCGGGTGTGGGAGCGGGGAGCCGGCGAAACCCTGGCCTGCGGCACAGGGGCCTCGGCAGTCCTTGTGGCGGCCCTGCTCAACGGGCATACCCGGGAAACCGCCCTGGTTCACCTTGCCGGAGGCGATCTTTCCATCCACTGGGATCAACAGAGCAACCATCTTTTTAAAACCGGTCCTGCCACCCATGTCTTTACCGGCACAATCAATATCTGACCTATTCCATGCAGAAATCGCGAATCTGATCAACGCGTTTAAAACGCTGGCAAAAGAATGAACCCATTCCAAAATATTTCTCAAAACATTCCCGATGTTGAACACAATAGCGTAACGCTTACGTTTAAAGATTCAGCTCTTGAGCGATTGTTTTTTAATCAATACACAGAACAATACCTTGTTCACGGTCGTATCTGCCACATCTTTGCCATTGTTTTTTATTCGGCCTTTGGACTTTTTGACGCCGCCCTTTTTTCGGATTCAAAATACACGATGTGGTTTATCCGGTTTGGAATCATTTTGCCGATGTTTGTGATGGGTTTTTTATATTCCTATTCAAGTTCCTATAAACGATACTGGCAATATCTGTTCCTGGGGTATGTCCTTGCCACGGGCGGAGGATATGTGTTCATGGCAGGGACAACTCCTTTTTCCAACAGCTATTTTCTCTTCACCGGGATTATTTTCTGCCTGTTTTTTGGATATGCCTTCATACGACTGCGGGTCATCTTTTCTTCGGCTGCCGGCCTGCTGCTGACCCTGGGCTATATTGGGGTGGTGATCTGGAAAACCAGCCCACCTGCTGAGTTTTTTTTAAATAATCTGCCCCATATTCTGGGAATTAATTTTCTGGGGATGTGCATTGGGTATTTCATGGAGCTGGCCGCCCGGCATAATTTTCTGCTGATCAACAGTCTTGGCCGTATGGAAAAAGAACTCCGCAACTCTCACACTCTGCTGGAAAAGCGGGTGAAAGAGCGGACAAACGAGCTTGAACAGGCAAACCAGACACTTGTTGAGAATCGAAAAAAACAACTTAAGGTGGAAGATCAGCTTCGCCAGACCCAGAAAATGGAATCCATTGGCCGCCTGGCCAGCGGGGTTGCCCATGACTACAACAATACACTCAGTGTGATCATGGGATATACAGAACTTGCCATGACAAGGTTAGATTCCCCAGACAAACTCCATGATAACCTGAAACAGGTACTCAAGGCGGCAAACCAGGCTAAAGATATTACCCGGCAGCTTCTGGCCTTTGCCAGGAAGCAGGCCATTGCCCCTGAAGTGATTGACCTGAACAGAAAAGTTGAGGATATGCTCAAGATGATCCAGCGCCTCATTGGTGAAAACATCGAGCTTTCCTGGCTGCCGGATGACCGCTTCTGTTCTGTAAAAATGGACCCCTTCCAGATTGACCAGATTCTGGCAAACCTCTGTGTCAACGCCCGGGATGCCATTGAGGGGGTGGGAAAGGTTGTTATTGAAACGGGGATTCTCACATTTGACGAAAAGTATTGTGACAGTCACCCCGTTTTTATTCCAGGAGAGTTTGTCCTGCTGGCCGTAAGTGATAACGGCATCGGCATGGAAAAAGTGATATTGAATGATATTTTTGAACCCTTTTTCACCACAAAAGCCACGAATAAGGGGACTGGACTCGGACTGTCAACGGTATACAGCATTCTCAAACAGAACAACGGGTTTGTCAACGTCTACAGTGAACCGGGCAAGGGAACAACCATCATGTGCTATTTGCCCCGGCACCAGGGGGTTGAAACCGGTGGGACAAAAAAAAACGGTGGGACAGTTCCCCTGGGCCGGGGGGAAACAATCCTGGTGGTGGAAGATGAGCCGTCAATACTCGAAATTGCCAGCCTGATGCTTGAAAGGCTAGGATATGATGTTTTGACCGCAGGCAGGCCCGGTCAAGCCCTGGGACTGGCCCGGGAATTGAATCGAAATATTGATCTGCTGCTAACAGACGTGATCATGCCGGAGATGAACGGACGTGAACTGGCTAAGCAGATGCGGACCCATCACCCAAAACTCAACTGTATTTTTATGTCCGGTTACACGGCCAATGCCATGGCCCAAAAAGAGATTCTGGATCAGGACATCTGTTTTCTTCAAAAACCATTTTCTGAAATGGACCTGGCAAAGATGGTCAGGAGTTCACTTGAGGGACAGTATAATTCCGTATCGGGACCCCTTACTTGATTCCCCGCCTAGCCCCCCCGGCCAGAGCCCCCAGCACAAGACCTGCGCCAAATCCTGCCAAATGGGCCACCACATCGGTATTCTCACCGCCGCTGAGCATGCCCACCAGGGCAATTCCGGCCCCCAGGGGAAAAAAAAGCCCGGGGTGAAATCCATGTCGCCCCCGAATTTTCTCGATTGTCTGATATGAGACAAGGATACCGGCGGCCCCCATTACAGCGGTGGAGGCACCAATGGAGAGATGGGCGGTCCGGTAGAGAAGTGCCGTGGCAAGGTTGCCAGATGCGCCTGCGGCCAGGATCATCAAAAGCCCGGGCAGGGTGCCAGCAAGTGCGCACACCGGGACCCCGAAAACGATCATGCCCGCCCCGTTGCCCAGAAGGTGCCCGAAATCGGCATGGAGGAAAAGGGCCGTGGCGGTCCGGTAAAATTCACCCTGGAGGATGTACAGTGCCGAAGACCCGAACCAGAGGACCACATCGTGTTTAATCCCGTAAAAGTCAACGACCCCGTGAACCACTGCAAGCACCAGAACCACACCCACCGGACCCCATATCTTCTGGACAGCCGCCGGAGCCTTTGTCCTGCCCCAGGCGCGAGATTTTCCACGTAATAAAGTGCCAGGATATCCAGAGCCCGAGCCTGCTCCTCCTCCAGCATATTCAGGTCAAACCCGTTCGTCCCTCGATGGATAGCGACCTCAATCCCCTGGGAAATCAGAACCAGGGCAGAGACACGGGCGGATTCAAGGTCCAGATCGGTGAGGGATGGTTTCATGGCCAAAGTCTATACCAGATGGCAGACCGTTGCAATGGGGTTGAATTTCACATGACATTTCAGTCAAATTCAGGTATTTCTGGAGCGACCATTATCCAAGAAAAGGGGAAATTGCCATGGAGATCATCAGATTCAAGGACGTTCAAGGAAAGGTCCACACAGGATGCAATTTTGACGGACACAGAGCCGCAGTGGTTGAAGGCGACCTTTTTGACCGGCTTACGGTCACGGACACACGGGCCCAGGTGGCACAACTGCTTGCCCCCGTCGAACCCCGGGCCATCTTCTGCATCGGTCTGAACTACACGAGCCATGCCGCCGAGACCGGCATGGCACTTCCGAAACACCCGGTCGTGTTCATGAAAAACCCGGCCTCGGTCACAGGACCCGGCTCGGATATCGTCATTCCCGGTTGCTGCACCCCTGAACCCGAGGTGGACTATGAGGCCGAACTTGCCGTGGTCATCGGCCGTGCCGCCAGGAATGTCGGCCCTGAAACGGCCCTTGACCACGTATTCGGGTATACCTGTGCGAATGATGTGTCGGCAAGGAGATGGCAAAAGCATGCCGGAGGAGGCCAGTGGGTCCGGGGCAAGAGCTTTGACACCTTCTGCCCCATGGGGCCTGCGCTGTTCACAAAAGACGAGATTCCCTCGCCCCAGACCCTTGGGGTGACGCTCGAACTCAACAATCAGGTCATGCAGCAGGGCAACACCGGGGACATGATCTTTTCCGTTGCCCAGATCATCTCATTTCTCTCCCAGTCGACCACCCTGCTGCCGGGCACCGTGATCCTGACGGGCACCCCCAGCGGCGTGGGGTTTACCCGCAACCCGCCGGTCTTTCTCAAACCCGGCGATGTGGTCAGGACAACCGTCGGCCCCCTGGGCACCCTGATCAACACGGTTGCGGCAGAAAAATAACGCCCCATGACAAACCCGGGAAAACCATGATGCCGCCATACAACACCTTGCCCCCGCCCTCACTGCCCGATGCGCAGGCCCGCATTGCCCCCCCTTGCAGTGACCGCTTTGGAAAGGACAAGATCGCGTCCCTTTGAAATACCGGAACTGTAGGCCGCCTGGCTCCTGCTGCCATGGGAGACACCCACGGACCTGACCCACGGATATCGACGGTCCACATAGGCGTCCAGCTGGTAATCCTTGACCGCCACAAGACTATTCCCGGACAAGGGGGTCTGTTTCTGGATCAGATCCAGGCTGCGCCGGTCCAGGGTTTGACTGAACCCCTGGACAACCCCGGTCATGTAACCCGACCGTGACCGGCAAGAGGGATGACGTTTTTTGTAGTCAACCCAGCTCCGCCGGGCGTATCCAAGGACAAAATCGAACACATAGGCTGCAATTTTAAGATTTGAAGGGGTGCCGCTGATTTCAAGGGCCATTCCCATTTTCTCTTTTTCAGGAACATATACGGGAATCCAGACCGACTGAACAAAGTAATGATGATCCAGTATGATCGCCCCGAAGATTTCCGACTGGGTCCGTTTAAGGACAGCATCCGTGATGATAATGCTCTCAAATTTCCTTGGTTCATTGGACCGGATCGCCTCAATATTGTACCGGGCAATAAGCTCTCCCGCCTTTGCTGCCGCAAGGGCCGCCTCATGGGGATTCTTTGATGCGGCAAGGGCCATGAGCTTTTTAACCTTGACCATGATCCGGTCGTCGTCTGCCCCCTCCCCTCCCCATACCCGCTGCTCCAGGGTCTGGTAACTGCCCGAAGCCCTGGGGTTTGCACCCAGCATTCTGCAGCACTCGACAAACCGGGGACCATGGGCGGTTTCACGGGCAGCCCCTGGAAGGGCAGAGGCAAGCTGGTGGGCCATCTCGTGGTGGAGCACCTCAACAACGGAATCCCAGCGCCCTTCCGTTACAAGGCCTCTTGCCATGCGGATCTCCTTTAAAACGGGATCCCACAGCCCCAGGGTACTGTCCATGTCGCTGATCACGATCCTCGGTCGTTCCATCAGTGGAACAAGTGTCGGATTTCTACGCTTCAGGTTCAAGACCGAAATTCGCCATTCCTGGTAGAGTTTTTCGAGTATGGCCCGTTCCAGGGACTGATTGATTTGTCCTGTTTGTTTGTCCAAACAGATCCTCCTTATCACTGGTTTCGATTGTTCATCTTGCGTTTGGGTTCTGCGTTCACCTTGAAAAAAGGTCACAACAGCCGGTCCAGGCCATCAGTTGATCCCGTTTTCCGGAAGCTCCTGGTGAAGGGCCACAACGGATTTTTTTTCCATAAACGCAAAATCACCCTGGGCTTCCACCGGGATGATTTTAATGATTTCACTTTTCCGCAACCCAAAGGTGACCATGGCATAGAGTGCTGAAACAACCATGAAAAAAACGAACAGCCCACAGGGGCTCCGGACCATGGCCATGGAAGAAACCAGGGGTCCCAGGACCGCCCCTGTTCCATAGGCAAACAGCAGGGCAGAACTCACCGAAACAATCTCACCCGGCTCGAACAGATCCTGGGCCCTTGCCACGGCAACCGGATAAATGGAAAAAACAAGCCCCCCGTAAACCACCATGGCACCGATCAGATATTCGATCCGGGTGTTTGCCGCAGCCATGACAACCGGGGTAAACAGACAGATGACGCCCCCCAGAACAACCAGAACAAGGGAACGATCAAACCGGTCTGAAATGGCGCCAATGGGCCACTGGAGCAGCAGCCCCCCCAGGATGGCCGCTGTCATGAACCAGGAAATTTCAAACACGGTCATGCTGAACTGCTGACAGAAAACAGGCCCCATGGCGTAAAAGGCGCTGCTGATCAAACCGGCCACAAGGCAGCCGGCCATGCCCACCGGGGATTTTAAAAAAATGGCCTTAAAATCAAAGGCAACCGTTTGTGTGGGGATGGGGTGAATCGAGTGGGTCGTTGCCACGGGAACGGTACACAGGGAAATACACAGTGCCGACAGGATGAACAGAGTCTGCCCCCCGGGCGCCCCCACATTGAGCAGTTGCTGGCCAACCCCCTGTCCCAGGTAAGAGACAACCATATAAATGGCAAACACCCGCCCCCTCATATTCTGGGGGGAGCATTCACACAGCCAGCTCTCGATCACCGTGTAGAGCCCGATGGCTGAAACGCCCGTGAGAAATCGCAGCAGGGCCCAGGTGACGGGAGAAACATGGAGGGCATGGACCAGGACCACACCGGTGGTCACAGCGGCAAAGGCTGAAAACGAACGAATGTGACCCACCCGCTGAATAAGGCGGCTGCAGAAAAAAGACCCAGCAAGCAATCCCACATAGTAGGCGGTCATCACCCTGCCGATGGTTGCAACGGAAACCCCCTCAATGGCCAGCCGCACACCCAGGAAAGAGCCAAGAAGCCCCATGCCGACCATGAGTACAAAGGCAGCCCCATAAAGGGCAATAAAAGGAGACAAAGCAGCTTTCATGGCAATCAAACACCGTTTGAAAAATTAGGTTACAATGATCATAAATTTCCAAAATACAAAAATATTGATTTTACTATTCCGTGACGGATCTGTCAAACAGAGAAAAGCCTTGTGTCAAACAAAGAGAAAACCTGAGACCCATAAGCCATTGTTTTTTTCTGCAATCTGGTCTATTTTAATCTTCTGATTGACCGGTTCAGGACAGAAAAACACAAAGGAGGACAACCACCATGCTCAAACATTTGAGCCTTGCAAAAAAAATAACCGGCGGCTTTACGATCATTCTAACCCTGCTGATTGTACTTGCCATTGCAGGCAGGACAGGCCTGACCCGGGTCATTGACAAGGTGAACGCCTCCAACCGGTTCCAACTCCTGGTTGACCAGATCCTGGATGCCCGTCAGGCGGAAAAACGATTTGTCCTGACCAATGATCCCGCAGCGGTTGAGGTGGTGCGCAAAGATGTCACAACATTAATATCCCGGGCAACAGAGATTGCCGACACCGCAGACGGACCCGGGGCCAGAATGCAGGCGGAAAAAATCGCGGCTGCCGCCCAGACCTATGTCCAGGCCTTTGGCGAATATGTGACCCTTGCCGACAAAAAAGACCTTCTCATGGCAGACATGAACCAAAAGGCAAATGCAGCCCTGGACATCACCACGGGCATCCGGGACGAACAAAGGGATAGGCATGACGTACTCATGGCAGAAAGCGAAACAAAACTGTCGTGGATGCGCCAGCGGGTTGTGTATGCAGACCAAATCAAGGAGCAATTTCTCCAGGCCAGTGCCTATCGCATGGTCATGGCAGATTCACCCCAAAAAAACATTTCCATGATGACCCAGTGGAAAGGGGCCCACGAGAACATTAAAAGCGATCTCAAGGCCGTGGCGCCGTTCATGGAGGAACCCGTTGCAAAGCAGCGCCATGGGAACATCCTTTCCGCCCAGAACGATCTTGTGGAAAAGGGGCTGGCCTTTTTCAACGACAAAACCCATGGAAACAACCTGGCCCTGATCAAGGCGGTGGACACCATGGGACTGGCAGTGGTGACCTTTCAGCAGGAGATGCAGGAACTGCTCGATTTCTACATGGAGGATGTCCGAATTTTTTCCGGCCAGGCCATGGAGCTCTCATCGGGTGCAGACCAGGTAGCAAAGATTCTTTTAAAGACCCGAATCATGGAAAAAGAGTTTATTCTGACCGGGGATGAAACCTTTTTTCAGCAGATCCTTGAAAACATCAAAGCCATTGACAACGCCATCTCAGAGATCAGGTCAAGGATCGACGGAGTGGAAACAACGACTCCCCTTGACGGCATTCAGGATGGGGCAGCAGCATACATCAATTCCTTTAAGGGCTATGCCGAATCCATGGGCAACCAGAACCGGGCAAAGGAGCGGATGGAATCCATGGCCGCCGACATCTCTGCCATATGTGTAGCAGCCAAGGACGACATGCACGGCCAGATGGCAGCGCAGATCGCCTTATCCCAAGCCCTCATCACCCTTGTCAGCGTCAGTGCGGTCATTTTCGGCATTTTAATCGCCCTGGTCCTGGCAAGGGTGATCATCACTCCCATCCAAAGGGTGGTCGCAGCCCTGAAGGACATTTCAGAGGGAGACGGGGACCTTACCCAGCGCATCAACATCACCACCCGGGACGAAATAGGAGAGCTTGCCAGGTGGTTTAACGCCTTTATATCCCGTCTCAACACCATTATTGTGGATATCGGATCAAGTGCTGCAACCGTGAGCACTTCATCTGCAGAACTTCTGGCGACATCCGAGCATATGGCCGGAGATTCAGGCACCCTTGCCATTCGGTCAAACGAGGTTGCAACGGCGGCAAGGGAGATGAGCGACACCATGAACGCCGTTGCAGCCACAAGTGAACAGGCTTCCGTGAACCTCACCGCCGTTGTTGATGCGGCGGACCAGATGAAACAATCCCTTGGCGAAGTGGCACACAGTTGTGACCGGGCAAGACATGTTTCCGACGATGCGGCAGCAACGGTGCAAAGGGCATCAGACCGGGTGGAAAAGCTGGGTGTATCGGCAATGGACATCAGCCAGGTAACCGAACTGATCACCAACATTGCGTCCCAGACAAACCTTCTGGCCCTGAACGCCAGCATAGAGGCGGCAAGGGCCGGTGAAGCGGGCAAGGGGTTTGCCGTGGTGGCAGGGGAAATAAAGGCCCTGGCAGCACAGACTTCGGATGCGACCCTGGAGATCAGGGAAAAGATCAAAGGAATGCAGGCATCCACAAAAAAAACCGTTGGAGACGTAAAACAGATCACCACCGTTATTTCCCAGGTAACTGAAATTGTCGCAACCATTGCTGCTGCGGTGGAAGAGCAGTCGATTTCCGCGGCTGATGTGGCTGAAAACATCGACCAGGCGTCAACGGACATCCATGGTGCCAATGAGAATCTGTCCCGCAACTCGCAGGTTTCCACCCGGATTTCAGAAGATCTTTCCACGGTCAACGCTTTGTCGGAAAACATGATGGTAAGCAGCGGTCAGATGAAAGAAAACGCCCGGGAACTGGCCCTGATCTCAACCCGGCTCAGGGATATGATCGGCGTATTCAAGGTCCGTGTCGACGAATAGGAAACCCGTCCGATGCTGACCTTTCCCTTTACACGGAGAAAATTCATGGCCCTGACCCCCCAGGGCCGCCATGGCTGGACGATCCGGTGGCTGTCAGGGGTTTACCAGCAGATCCTGACCAACCGGATTACCCCCCAGGGGCTTGAATTCTTTGCCAGAGAATATGCACGGGTCGTTGACTGGCTGAAAATCCAACCCGGGGAACTGCCCGGCAATATGCCCCATGGATACGATGCCAGGCCATGGCTGGAATTTGTCTCCAACGCCATTCACCTTGAGCGCATCCAATGGGGAGTCTCGCCCAGGGACCCGGATCTGCTGCCCCCAGCCCCAATCCGGGTCGACCAGACAGACCGGAAAGACGAACCGCTCACCATGCCAAGGCTTGATTTCCATATAGCCCTTGACGGTCTCAGAAGTCTGTTCAACGTGGGATCCATATTCAGGAGCTGCGATGCCGCAGGTTTTTCGTCCCTCATCCTCGGCAACACCCCGGGCCGGGAAAACGCCACGGTCAGAAAAACCGCCATGGGAACGGCCGACTGGATGCCCCACACCCATACCCGGGATCTTGCCCATACCCTTGGCGCCATGAAAAAACGCGGCTACACCATTACGGCCGTTGAAACAGCCGCCCAGTCAAGGCCCTTCTACGACAACGCATGGCACCACCGGGGGGTCCTGGTCGTGGGCAATGAGGAATATGGCATCTCCACCCATGTCCTGGCCGTGTGTGACGAGGTGGTCCACATCCCCATGTTTGGCAGAAAAAACGCCCTCAACGTTGGCAATGCCGCTGCCATTTTAATGTTTCACATTGCCACCCGGCCCTGGGCCGCCCCCCCTGGTCCAGGGCAACAGCCTTAAAATATTCTTGCTTTTTCAACGCCCTGGTATATAATAGTTTCCTTTAAATTGTTACCGGTTCATGCGAGCCGGGACAACATCAAAGCACAACAAGGAGCAGTCCATGAAACCCTTCATCACAGCCGTCATCACCTTTGCCATGACAGTCTGTCTTGCTGCTTTACCGGCAAATGCCGACCGAAATATCCTTGTGGGCATATCAAAGATCGTGGCCCACCCGGCCCTTGACGCCCTTGAACAAGGCGTTCAGGAGGGCATCCAGGAGACCTTTCCCCAGGCCCGTTTTGACCTTCAGAACGCCAATGGCGAGCTGTCAACGGCCGCCTCCATTGCCCAGAAATTCAAAT
This sequence comes from uncultured Desulfobacterium sp., assembly GCA_963675615.2. Classification (GTDB taxonomy): domain Bacteria; phylum Desulfobacterota; class Desulfobacteria; order Desulfobacterales; family Desulfobacteraceae; genus Desulforapulum. The sequence goes on along the minus strand of CAXXTD010000001.1, from coordinate 3,442,891 downwards.
CCCAGGACGTGGACATTGCCCTAGGGATTGCAACGCCAACGGCCCAGGCCCTGGTGGGCACGATCCGGACAAAACCCGTGATTTTCTGCGCCGTGACAGACCCCGTTGGGGCCGGACTTGTGGCCTCGACCACCCAAGGTGAAAAAAATGTAACCGGCACCTCGGACATGACGCCGGTCAGGGAACAGATTGCCCTTTTGAACCGCATCAAGCCCCTCAAGACCCTGGGCCACGTCTACTGCAGCAGCGAGGCCAATGCCGTCTCCCTTGCCGCCATTGCCCGGCAGGTGGCAGCAGATATGGGCATCAAATTTGTGGAAACCACGGTGACCAACTCTGCCGAAGTGATGCAGGCGGTCCAGACCATTGCCCCCCGGGTGGACGGCATCTACCTGAGCAACGACAACACCATATTCTCCGCCCTCGCCGCTGTAACCCGGGTGGCCATGAAGTACAAAATCCCCGTGATGTCAGCCGACCCAAGCTCGGCTGAAACCAACGATGTGCTTGCCGCCTGGGGGTTTGACTACTACAAGATGGGCAGGGTGACCGGAAAAATTGCAGCCCGGGTACTCCTGGGTGAAGATCCCGTGAACATCCCCACCGTGTTCATGACCGACCCCGGCGACGTGGACCTTCTGCTGAACATGGATGTGGCCCATAAATTAGGACTGACCTTTCCGGCCGATGTGGTGGCAAAGGCCAACACCATCATCGAGAACGGCAACGTCATCAAAAAGTAGACGCCCATGATAGAAGGCATTTTTGTAGAGGGCCTGATCTACTCGATCATGGCCCTTGGGGTCTTTTTTACCTTTCGGATCCTTGATTTTCCAGATCTCACCGTGGACGGTTCGTTCCCCATGGGTGCGGTCATCATGGCGGCCTGCCTCCACCAGGGTATCAATCCCCTGGCAGGACTGGTCACCGCCTTTGCCGGCGGGGTCATGGCCGGCATGGTCACGGCCGAGATCCACAACAGGCTCAAGGTGCCCCACCTGCTGGCCGGCATCCTCACCATGACCATGCTCTACTCGATCAACATCCGGATACTCTCAAACCGGGCCAACCTACCCCTGCTGCGGGTGGACACCCTGCTGACCCGGGTCCATGGATGGACAGAAGGCATTATCGCACCGGAATGGGCCTCTCTGATTTTTTTCATCCTTGTGGTCACCCTCATAAAAAAAGGGCTGGACCTGTTTTTCATCACGGACATGGGGCTTGTGTTCGGCGCCCTTGGCAACAACGAGCAGATGGTCCGGACCCAGGGAATCAACCCCGGGGTATTGAAACTGATCGGTGTGGGGCTGTCCAATGGGCTTGTGGCGCTGTCGGGCGCCTTTGCGGCCCAGTACCAGGGGTTTGCCGACGTCAACCTGGGCCAGGGAATCGTGGTGTCCGGGCTTGCGTCGGTGATGCTCGGCGAATTTCTGCTCAGGTCAAACCGCATCTCAACCCTCACCCTGCGGGTGGTCCTGGGTTCCATTCTGTTCAAGGCCATCATGTACCTGGGCCGTTATTACGGCTACTACATCAACATGACACCCAACGACCTCAAACTGATTGCAGGCATTCTCATCATCATCTCCCTTGCTGCGGCCAACATCAGAAACAAACGGGAGCAGGGCAGATCATGATCACCCTTGAAAACATCACAAAAAATTTCAATCCCGGCACCATCAACCAGACAACCGTGATCAACAACCTGGATTTCAAGATCCGCAAGGGCGATTTTATAACCATTGTGGGCAGCAATGGTGCCGGCAAGACCACCCTTTTCAACCTTATTTCCGGTGCCATCTCCCCCACACGGGGCAGGATTATGATCCGGGGCAGGGACGTCACCCAGGAACCCGAATACCGGAGAGCGAAAAACATCGGCAGAATTTTCCAGGACCCCCTTGCCGGAACCGCCTCGAACATGACCCTGGAGGACAACATGATGATCACGGCCCGCAAGGGATTCAAATGGCCCAGGATCAGCCTGACCCGGAAGGTAAGAAAAGCGTTTGAAGAACGGGTCAAGGTGCTGGGCATGGGCCTTGAACACCGGCTCAAGGAAAACGTCAATACCCTTTCCGGGGGCCAGCGCCAGGCATTGACCCTGCTCATGACCGTCAGTTCCGACCCGGACATTCTGCTCCTTGACGAGCATACGGCAGCCCTGGACCCGGGCAATGCCGCACTGATAATGAAGCTGACCCGGCAATTTGTCCGGGAGAAAAAACTCACCACCCTCATGGTGACCCACAACATGAACCATGCCATTGAATTCGGCAACCGACTGATCATGATGGACCAGGGAGAAATCATAATCGATGTAAACAGCGAGGCCAAACGACTTTTAACCAAACAGCGCCTGATAGAAATGTTTGGCGAAATCAAAAAACGAGAATTTGAAAACGATGAAGTTCTCCTCACGTCTTAATCTTTTAAGGATACCCGTATAAATGAAAAACAAGTCTGAAAATAAAAACATACGAAACATCGCCATCATCGCCCATGTTGACCATGGCAAGACCACCCTTGTGGACGCCATGTTCAAACAGAGCGGCACCTTCCGTCTGGGCAAAGAGGTGGATGACAGAATCATGGACTCCATGGACCTTGAGCGGGAAAGGGGCATCACCATATCGGCCAAAAACTGCTCTGTGGTCTGGAAAGATATCAAGATCAACATCCTTGACACCCCGGGCCATGCCGACTTCAGTGCCGAAGTGGAACGGGCATTGTCCATGGTCAACGGCGCCATCCTGCTTGTGGATGCCTCTGAAGGCCCCCTTCCCCAGACCCGGTTCGTGCTGAAAAAAGCCCTGGCAGCCGGGTTGAGAATCATTGTGGTGATCAACAAGATCGATCGGCCCGATGCCCGCATCGAAGAGGTGCTCGACGAGATCTATGACCTGTTCATCGACCTTGATGCCACCGACGACCAGATCGATTTTCCCGTTCTCTACGCCATCGGAAAAAACGGGGTTGCCAAGAATAATATGCAGGACGACTCCCAGGATCTAAAGCCGCTGTTCAACACCATCCTCAGCGAAATTCCTGCACCGAAGTTTGACCCGGACGAACCCTTTCAGATGCTGGTTTCTGACCTTGGCCACTCGGACTACACGGGCCGCCTGGCCATCGGCAAAATCGCCAACGGCCAGGTCAGCTCCAAGGACGAACTGGTGCTGATCGGGAAAAAAGGGGTTCCGGAAAAGATCAAGGTGTCAAGCCTCCAGGCCTACGAAGGGGCCTCCCTGAGCGTGGCCGATCATGTTGAGCCGGGGGACATTGCCGTGGTCTCGGGAACGGACAACTTTGAAATCGGGGACACCATCTGCACCAAGGAGTTCCCCAAGGCCCTGCCGAGAATTGCCGTTGATGAGCCCACCATCTCCATGATGTTCACCGTCTCCAACTCTCCGTTTTCCGGCCTTGAGGGCAAGCTGGTCCAGTCGAGCAGAATCCGGGAGCGTCTTGAAAAAGAATCCCTGGCCAATGTTGCCATCAGCGTCGAGAACACGGCTGAAAGGGACCGGTTCATTGTCAAGGGCCGGGGCGAATTTCAGATGGCCATCCTGGTTGAGACCATGCGGCGGGAAGGATTTGAGCTGTGCGTGGGCCGACCCGAGGTCATCTTCAAAACCGGCGAGAACGGCGAAAAGCTCGAGCCGGTGGAACGGCTGTACGTGGACTGTGAAGAGGCATTCACGGGAATCGTCACGGAAAAGCTCTCGATCCGGAAGGCCAGGATGGTCAACCTGGTCAACAAGCGGGGTCGGGCCAACATCGAGTTTTCCACACCGTCCCGATCCCTCATCGGATACCGGGACGAGTTTCTCACCGACACCAAGGGTACGGGCATCATGAACTCGATCTTTTCCGGGTACGAGCCCTTCCGGGGCGAGTTTCCCACCCGCAGAACCGGATCCCTGGTGAGCGACCGCCAGGGCAAGGCCGTGCCCTATGCCCTGTACAATCTGGAGCCCAGGGGCAGGCTCATGATCACGCCGGGAACCCCGGTATACGAGGGAATGATCATTGGCGAGCACAGCAAGGACCGGGATCTTGACGTCAACCCCTGCAAGGAGAAAAAACTCACCAACATGCGGGCCTCGGGCAAGGATGACGCCACCACCTGCTCGCCCATCAAGCCGCTGACCCTGGAGCAGGCCCTGAACTTTATCAACTCGGACGAGCTTGTGGAGGTCACCCCCAAGACCGTCAGGGTGAGAAAAAAGATTCTTTCCAAACAGAAACGATAACAGGAGAAAGGCGGAAACATGACCCAGTTTAAAGCAGATGCAATGCCCCTTCTCATTGGCAGCCTGCCCATGAAGGACCACGGGGATGCCACACGGCTGATCCTCGAGTATACCCCTGAAATCCCCCTGTGGGCCCAGCTGCCCATGTACAAGGAAGAAGGCATGGCATACCAGTTCCTTCCGGGCATGCCCGGTTTTACCGAATCGGCCGAGGGAAAACTCTTTATCGACGAGACAGGAGACGGCTTTGACGCGGCCTGCCTGGACTTTTACGAGGAGTTTCTGGCCGTGACCGAGTCAGGGGTGAGCCTTGACACCTCCCGTTTCAGCCTCACCCCTGAAACGGGCAGGGGATTCTGGGAATTCCTGCGCCAGGTAGACCTTGACACCGGCAGATTCAAGGCCCTCAAGGGCCAGCTTACCGGACCGTTCACCTTTACCACCAGCGTGCCCGACCGAGGCGGCAAGGCCATTTTCTACAACGAGCAGTTAAGGGATGCCGCCGTCAAGCACCTTGCCATGAACGCCAAATGGCAGGCCCGGACGTTCAAGGCCCGGGGACTCACCCCCATCATTTTCCTGGATGAACCGGCCCTGGCAGGCTTTGGGACATCGGGCTATATCACCGTGTCCAGGCAGGAGGTGACCGACGCCCTCAACGAAGTGATGGCCGCGGTCCATGAAGAGGGGGGTCTCGCCGGCATCCATGTGTGCGCCAACACCGAATGGGACATGCTCCTTGAATCAGACATAGACATCATCAACTTTGACGCCTACGCGTTCTTTGACAAGTTCATTCTCTATCCAGACAAGATCAGGACCTTTGTGGCCCGGGGCGGCATCATTGCCTGGGGCATTGTGCCAACGGCCAATGTTGAAGATATCAACCGGGAAACCTGCGACACCCTTGCCCGGCGCCTTGAAGCCCAGATGGCCCGGATGGAAGCACTTGGCATTGACCGGGCCACGCTGATCTCACAGTCGTTCATCACCCCGAGCTGCGGCACGGGCTCCATTGACCTTGACGCTGCCCGCCGGGTGCTCCGGCTGACCCGGGAGCTGTCCAGCCGGATACGGTCATGACAGTTTAATCGCCATGGATTCGGGGGTGCAGCCGCACCCCCTTCGGGTTTACACAAGGCAGACCGTGTGGCGGTGGGCGGCATAAATCACCTTTTTACTGACCCGACCAAGGAAAAACTCTTTAATCCTCGAGACACCCTGGCGGCCCATGAAAATGGTGGAAAACCCCTCTTCGGTTGCAAAACGGGCAATGGAACCCGCCCTGGAGCCGGCCCCTGTGATCACCTTGTCCTGGATGTTTTCAGTTTTGAACCCCTTTTCCAGAAGCAGGGACCTTGCCTGCTCAAACACATCGAGCATGACCCCACGCCCCTCGGGGTTGTCCCCGAAATTTTCGTCTGAAAAGATCTCGTTTTCCCGAATTACATGGAGCAGGGTGACCTTGTAACCGCTATCCGCTGCAATCTCTCCCACAAACCGCACGGCATTCATGGCCGATTCCGAGCTGTCCATGGCAACCAGCAGCTTGTCCGTAATGGGTTCCACACCGGCAAAAAAGAGGGGGGTACTGCCCAGGGCAACCATGAGCTTGTCGGCCACGCTGCCCATCAACAGCCCCGGCACTTTGGTAAATCCGCGGCGCCTTGCCACAACGGCCGTGTATCCCCTGGCAGCCTCTGCAATGATATCCCTTGTCACCCCCTTTACCCGGTTTTCGACCTTGACAACCACATCCTCGGGCTCAAACCCGGAGGTCCGGAGCATGGCAAGACCCTTTTCCATGAATTGATCGATGGCCTGCCGGTTCTGGGCCTCCCAGGATGCCATGTGGGTTGATCTTCCCCCCATCATGGGTTCATTGCTCAGGTCCCAGTAATAATCGGGAATTTTGTGGAACACGTTGAAAAGCACCATCTGTGCTCCCTTTAAGGGGGCAAACCCGGCAATATAGCGGATGGTGTTCAACGACCTGTCTGACCCGTCCACCAGGACCAGTATTTTCTTTTTTTCACCAACGCTGTTTTCCATTTCTGATCTCCTCTTTTAGGCGATGTTTGCCAGATTGATGTTTAATTCATATTCAGAAGAACCTGAAACCCGTGTTATCTTGAAACCAAGTTTCCTGCCGAGTTTGAGCATCTGCACGTTTTCGGCAATGACCAGGCCCCAAACGGTTTCAAGCCCTTTTTGCTTTGCAATCCTGAGACAGTGCTTTAGCAGTGACGCCCCGATGCCCTTGCCCTGCCACTGGTCAGCAACCACCACGGCAAACTCACCCGTTCGCCCGCTGGCCTCAAAGATCACCCTGCCCACCCCGGTCAACCGTTCGCCCTGGGGGGTATCCATGAGGGCGATGAGGGCCACCTCCCGATCATAGTCGATCTGGGTCATCTTGATGAGCTGTGCCCGGGACAGCTGCTTCATGGGAAAAAAGAACCGCTGGTAAATACTCCGGGGAGACAGGGCGTTAAAATGCTCGATCATGAGATTGGCGTCCTCGGGACGAATGGGCCGAATGCGGATACGATTCCCGTCAACGATCGTGTCCTCAGCCTCCTGCTCCCAGGGATAGGACGAGATGACAAGGTGCATGGGCGACAGGACGGCAGTGGGTTTGATCACCACCCTTGCATCCACTGCCAGCAGATGCCCCTGGCTCACCAGCACCGGATTAATGTCCAGTTCGTTGATTTCAGGAAAATCGGTAACCAGCCGTCCCAGCCGGATGAGTATATCTTCCACCAGGGAAAGGTTCACGGCGCCGATGTTGCGAAACCCCTTCAACACCCGGGAAATTTTCGTATCAGCGACAAGGGCGTTTGCAAGGGAGGCGTTCAGGGGGGGCAGTCCGATGGCCGTATCCTTGAACACCTCGGTGAGAACACCGCCCATGCCAAACAAAAGTACCGGTCCAAATGAGGCGTCCTTTTTTGCCCCGAAAATGAGCTCATAGTCAGCACCAGATGCCATGGGCTGGACCGTTACCCCGAGGATACGTGCCGCGGGGTTATGATCGCCCACCGATGCCATGATCTCCTGGAACGCCTGGCGCACCGCCTGGTCACCGGAGAGGTTGAGCTTTACGCCCCCGGCATCGGATTTGTGGAGCACATCCCGGGAGCACACCTTGAGGACCACGCCAGGTCCCATCTGTGCGGCAAGGGCAACAGCCGTTTCAGCCGTTTTTGCAAGCTGGCAGGGATTGACGGGGATGCCATAGGCCCTGAACAAATCCTTTGCCTCGATTTCGGTGAATTCCGTGCTGTTTTCTGCAAGGGCGGCCTTGACGATGGCTGTGGCCCGTTCCCGGTCGATGAGAAGCCGGCGGTCCCTCCGGATGGGAATCTCGTGGAGCATATCCACGTTTTTTCCGTACTGGTAAAGGTTCATAAAGGCCCGTACCCCCCTTTCCGGAGTGTCATAGGTGACAATCCCTGCCTGGTTGAAAATTTCCCTGGCCCTGTCAATGTTGGTCCCGCCCATCCATGCAGTGAAAACAGGAAAGGTCGTCTCTTTTAGAAACTGAGCCAGGGGGGTGGCAAGAACGGCGGCATCAAACAGCCCCACCGGGGCAAAGATCAACAAAAGCCCGTCGGTTTCTTCGGCCTCAATGCAGATCCTTGCCGCCTCAATGTATTGTTCCGGCGAGGTGTCACCAAGGATATCCACGGGGTTCTGGCGACTCCAGCCATGGGGAAGAATGGTGTCAAGACGGTCAAGGGTCTCCCGGCTCAACGCAGCGGGTTCAGCCCCGTGGCGCTCAAGGGCATCCACGGCCATGACCCCGGGCCCGCCGGCATTGCTCACAATGGCAAGCCGCCCTCCCCTGGGCCGCTGCTGCTTGGCCAGAAATTCAGCACAGTCAAACAGCTCCTCAAAGTCGTTCACCCTGAGGATGCCGGCCCGCCGGAAGGCCGCGTCATAGATGGCGTCGTCGCCTGCCATGGCCCCGGTGTGGGAGGCGGCTGCCCTGGCGCCTGCGGCGGACCTGCCTGACTTTAAGGCAATGATGGGCTTGATCCTGGAAACACTCCTTGCGGCACTCATGAAGTTCCGGATATTGGTGATGTTCTCAACGTACATCACGATGCTGTCCACCTCTTTGGCAGTGCCAAGATAATCGATCATGTCGGCAAAATCCACATCCGCCATGGATCCCAGACTCACAAAATGGCTGAACCCCACCTTTTCGCGCATGGCAAGGTCAAGCACTGCCGTGCAAACAGCTCCGCTCTGGGAAAGAAAGGCGATCCTGCCCGGCAGGGGCAGCTGGTGGGCAAAGCTGGCATTCAGGTTGACGGCGGTGTTGATGATGCCAAGACAGTTGGGGCCGATGATCCGTATGCCCGAAGGTTTTGCAGTATCAAGGATGGATCGTTCGATTGCAACCCCTGCCGCCCCGGTCTCCTTGCCCCCGGCTGAAATGACAACACAGCCGGCAATGGACGCCTTTGCGCAGTCGGCAACAATCTCCGGCACCATGGCAATGGGGGTGGCCACCACGGCAAGGTCTGTCTCGCGGTTGATGGCACCCACACTGGAAAATGCCGTAATCCCCATGATGGTTCCATGGTTCGGGTTCACAGGATAAACCCGCCCCTTATAGCCCTTTTCCACAAGGTTTTTCATGATGGATTCGCCCACACTCCCCTTGCGTTCACTGGCACCGATGACAGCGATGGAGGCTGCATTAAAAATTCGATGTAGATTAAGCGTGCCCATTGATTCGCCCCCTGTATGTTGGTTTATCACGGGAAGGACGTTGCCCCTTGCCCAGGTTTCATGCCTTTACCATAACAAGATCCATGCCAAGACTCATGACGGTTCACCCCCCCGGACCATGGGCGGAAAACCAGGCCTTTGCGTGGCTGGGGACATCAGCCTCCAACCAGACCCCCTGCCTGCGGTTTACAATGTGTAAAGGAAACTGACATGACAACCCTTTCCTGCCAAGCCCCATTAAACAATTGATTTTGAAAGTTGAAAGGGGTATGGATACCCCATGGATGCCCACACCCTGTTTATCATAGACGATGAAGAGACCATCAGGGACAGCCTTACCCTTGCCCTGGAATCCACATATACCCTTCAAACCTTTGAAACGGGCCAGCAGGCCCTTGCCGTCATCCCCGGGACCCCGCCGGACCTGATCCTCCTGGACATCGGGCTTCCGGACATCTCGGGCATTGAGGTGCTGCAACGGATCAAGAAAACCCATCCGGGCATCCCCGTGATCATGATCACGGCCTTTGAAGAGATTTCCACCGTCATCTCGGCCATGAAATCCGGGGCCTACGACTACCTTGTCAAACCCCTGCACATGGACGCCCTCGAAATCGTCATTGCCAACGCCCTTGAGACAATAACCCTCAGAAAGGAGGTCAAGGCGCTCCAGGAACGGCTCATCCAGGAAAACCTGCCCTGCTTTATCGGCAAGAGCAAGGTGATCCAGGAGATGCTGGCCTTTGTGGACATGGTGGCCCAAAGCCCGGATACGCCCATTCTCATCCTCGGCGAGACCGGCACGGGCAAAGAGCTGATCGCAAGCGCCATCCACCATCGGAGCCCCAACTTTCGGAGTAACTTTGTCACGGTGAACTGTGCGGCCATTCCCAGGGACCTGATCGAGAGCGAAATCTTCGGATACGAGCGGGGTGCCTTTTCAGGAGCAAACCCCAGCGGCAAGCGCGGTCTCATTGAGGATGCCCACCAGGGCACCCTGTTCCTGGATGAAATCGGGGATCTGAGCCCCAAGGCCCAGGCAGCCCTTTTGCGGTTCCTTGAAACCGGAGAATTCTACCGGATCGGCGGCACCCGGAAACACCACGTCCAGGCCAGAATCGTTTCCGCCACCAACAAGGATCTTGAGCAGATGATCCAGGCCGAGACCTTCAGGCGGGATCTTTTCTTCCGCATCGGGGTAGTCAAGCTTGAAATCCCCTCGTTGAACGAGCGGAGATCGGACATCCTTGCCCTTGCCACCTTTTTCCTGGACCAGTTCAACCGAAAATTCTCCAAAAAAGTGACGGCATTTTCAGAACAGGCCCTGACAGCCATAATGACCCACCACTGGACCGGCAACGTCAGGGAGCTTAAAAACATCATGGAGCGGGGCGTGCTGGTGGCAAAGGGCACCACCCTCACCCCAGGGGACCTGGGGTTGTCGGAAAAACCGTCCACCGATTCCAGCAGCACCTTGTTTGCCCCCCTTACCGCCGACGGCATTGACCTGCCCCTGCTGCGCCAGGAGATGGATAAATTTTATATCCGTCAAGCCCTGGCCCTTGCCAGGGGCAACGAGAGCCAGGCGGCAAGACTTCTCAACATCAACCACCACACCTTTCGCTACCATCGAAAAAAATGCATGGACCCGGATCAGCCAGAAGATCAGGCCCCGAACCAGGGAGACGACCGTTGAACCAGCCCCGGGGTGAATCCCAAACCGCCATCTCAGACACCTTCAAAATGATCAGCCGTCTGCTGATCAAGGAAAACCGGCTGGAACCGCTGCTCAGGAATGTGGCAGAACAACTGAAAAATGCCCGGCGCTACGACGGGGTGTTTATCTGGGCAGCACAAAAAGAGGACCACCGGGAAACCGTGTGGGGCACATCAGCCGGCCCCCTTTGTGCCCAGGACCTGTTCATGACCCGGCCCCAACCCGCCTGCATCCAGAATGTGACCGTCCAGGGCACCCCGTTGACCCTTGTCCGGGAGGATCCTGCGTGCGCTGCATGCCCCATGGGCCCGATCTGCCCGGGGTGGGCCTCCATTGTCACCCCCCTTGCCTTTAAAAACGAATTTTACGGCGTTCTCTTTGTCACCCTGCCCAGCGAAGTGATTGCCGTGAATACCGAGGTGGCCTTTCTCGTGGAGATCGGTGAAAACATTGCCGCATGCCTTGACCGGATAAACCAGGAGGCCCTGTACCGCACAACTGCCACGGCCCTTTTAAAGCGCAGCCTTGAACTTGAATACTTCCACAGTTTTGCAAGGATCACGGAACAGCCGGACACAGACCTTGAAACCATCCTGCAGCGGGGGGTTGATCTCATCCCGACCTCCATGGGCCACCCGGACCTTGCGGTAGCCGCCCTGGTGCTTGACGACACCCGCCAGCGGTTCGCCACCCCCAATTTTGCCAGGGGAATTCCCATGGTTGAGAACCCGATTTTTGTTGACGGCAAGGCAGTCGGCATGCTGACCGTGTGCTACCCGTCCCCTGGCGGCCAGGGTCCTGAACTGACCTTCCTGAAAGAAGAGGCAAAGCTCATAGGTTCGATCTCGTTGAGAATGGGCAAGATCATCGAAAGAAAACGGGGGCGCATTGCCCTTGAACGGAGCGAGCAGCGGTTCCGGGACCTGACCAACAATGCCGTGACCGGCATCGCCATTCTCCAGAACGATCAGATCGTGTTCCAGAACCCTGAATACAAGAAAATTTTTGGCCGGCTTTCCCACAGCCCGGCCCTGTTTCTGGATGCAAGGGTTCACCCGGATGACAAGGAAAAAGCACGCCTGTTCCACAAGACCATCACCCGACACGATTTTACCACCCTTTGCGTTGACTTCAGGATCACTTCGCCCCTTGCCCAGGATGACAATCCAAAGATCACCTCGGTTTTCTGCAGGGCGGCCATGACCGAATTCAGGGAACAGCCGGCCGTGCTTCTCAACGTAATGGACATGACCAAGCCAAGGGAACTTGAAAACCTGCTCAGGATCCAGGACAAGATGACCTCCCTTGGCCGCATAGCCGCCGGCATTGCCCATGAGATCCGAAACCCCCTGTCCGGTATCAACATCTATCTAAAATCCCTGGAGAAATACGCCCTGGAACGTAACGCTGAAACAGAGGGAAAAATCATCTCCAAAATCCAGAGCGCCTCCAACCGCATCGAGTCGGTGATCAAACGGGTCATGGACTTTTCCAAACCGGGCGAACTCAAGCCCCTATCCGTTGACGTCAATAAACCGGTTCAAAACGCCATTGACCTTGCGGCCGTGACCCTGAGAAAGAGCGGTATTAAAATAGAGACCGACCTTGGTGCTGCGCTGCCCCTGTGCCGCCTTGACAGCTCGATGATCGAACAGGTGATGCTCAACCTGATCACCAATGCCGCCGAAGCCATGAAACTCCAGGCTCCCGGTACCAAAACCATTGCCATCACCACCCAGTGCCAGAACATGGAACAAGTGACGATCCAGGTGGAGGATTCCGGCCCCGGAATTTCCGAAATCCACAGGGAGCGAATCTTTGACCCCTTTTATACCACCAAGAACAGTTCTGGCATCGGGCTCAGCATCTGCCGGCGCATCATCAACGACCACAGGGGCAGCCTCAACCTGCACAAGAGCCGCCTGGGGGGTGCTGGTTTCATGATCCAGATTCCGGTAAAAAAGCCGGTGTTGAACGAATCAGGTATTCCGTCTTGATCCCCCGGGTGCCAAACACCTGACAGGCCCGCTCAAGGATCTGTTTCCCGGGAGGCTCAACCCGTTTTTCAGCAGACAACCGTTCTGGAATGCCCAGGTACGCTGTGGCGCAATTCAGGCCCTGGATAAAATCAGCTGTTTTTTCGACCTGCAGCCTGTCGTCATTCAGACCCTTGACCAGCATGGTTTCCGTTACAAGCTGTCCGGTAAATTTTCTGGCAAAAGAACAGATACCGTCCAGCATGAGATCAAATTTGATGATGCTATGGGGACGGTTGATTTGCCGCCATCTCTTTTCATCCAGGGTATCAATTTTAAGGGATACCCAGTCAGCCCGGTACAGGGCCTGCTGGACGTCGGACCTGTGCAGAAGGGACGCGTTGGTAATGACGGCAATTTTGATACCCAGCGGACGAAGCCGGTTGATCAGCAGTTCCAGTTTTGCATCAAGTGTTGGTTCGCCATCTGAAGCAATGGTCAAGTACTCAATGGATTCATTATTGGACCGCGCAGCGGCTAATTTTGTTTCTGTCTCTTCCAGCAGCATGTTCGGATCATGAAAAACACACCGGTACATGATCAATTTGGGGGGTTGCCCCAGGTGGCAGTATGCGCAGGAATAGGTGCAGATTCGAGGGGGGATATTGTTTATCCTGATGCTTTTTCCCAGCCGCCTGAATGGCACAGGGCCAGATACATTTTCCATATGTCTTCCTTGCAGTTTCGGTGGTGATGATTTAGGCTATACTGAATTCAATTAATTTTAAACCCAAAAATCAAGGTACGCCCATGCTCTCACTGTTTCAAACCTGGTTTAAACGTCATTTCTCGGACCCTCAGATCGTTACCCTGGTGGTTTTGCTCCTGACCGGATTTTTAACAATTTTCCTTTTGGGCGCGATGTTGATTCCCGTTTTTGTCAGCATCATCATCGCCTATCTTCTGGAAGGCATAATTCAGCGGCTTGAACGGTTCAAAATCAAGAGAACAGCCTCGGTTATTATTGTGACCGCCCTGTTCATGACCTGCCTTACCCTTGCCCTGATTGGCCTTTTTCCGCTTCTGGTAAAACAGGTGGCCCTGTTTGTTCAGGAACTGCCTTCCATGCTGGCCAAGGGGCAGAAATCGCTGACAATTCTCTTTGAACAGCATCCTGATCTCATGGGCCGGTTTCAGCTGGATTCCTTTACCAGCGCCATTGCTTCTGAATTGACCAGCCAGGGTCAACAGCTGCTTTCTTTCTCACTGGCCGGCGTGCGAAACCTCATCACCCTCATCGTCTATCTGGTGCTGGTTCCCCTGCTGGTATTTTTTTTCCTCAAGGACAAGTCAACTATTCTGAACTGGCTGGCCGGCTTTCTGCCTGATGATCGCAACCTGGCAACCATGGTCTGGAATGAGGTTAACCAGCAAATCTCCAATTACGTCCGGGGAAAAATCTGGGAGATTCTCTTTGTCTGGGGGGTAAGTTACAGCACCTTTGCCCTGTTTGAACTCAAGTTTGCCCTGCTGATCTCATTTTTTGTCGGAATTTCTGTGCTCATCCCCTATATCGGTGCCACGGTTATGGTGCTTCCCGTTGCCCTGGTGGCCTTTTTTCAATGGGGACTGGTGGTCCGAAGCGCCTATGCCGTTGGGGCATACGGTATCATCCAGGCCCTGGACGGCAACCTTCTGGCTCCCCTTCTGCTATCCGAAGTGGTGAACCTCCATCCCGTTGCAATCATTGTATCTGTACTGATCTTCGGCGGTCTATGGGGGGTCTGGGGACTTTTTCTGGCCATTCCCCTGGCCACACTTGTCCACGCAGTGATCAAAGCGTGGAAAAGCATTGAATCCACACGGGCGGGGGATGAATTCAATCCAATGGATTGTAGCCTCCATACTTAGACCGACAATGCTTGCCAAGGTATAATGTCCCGACCCAGTTCCGGCCCGACCGGACAAACAGAACAGGCCGGTTCAGCCTGCCAGGGCCGGATACCAGGTAACTGTGGTGTCCTCGTCAAAGACCGCCACCTGGTTCTTGCCATTCTGCTTGGCATGGTACAGGGCTCTGTCAGCACTGGCGATCAGTGCATTTTCAGGCGTCCCCGAGGTGTATTGGGCAACGCCAAAGGAGCAGTACTGGCTTCCGGGGGCGCCGAAATCATGGACGGCAATGGCCTGACGCACCTTGTCTGCAAGCAGTGCCGCTCCGACCAGACCCGTTTCAGGCAAAAGGATGCAGAACTCCTCCCCGCCCCACCGGGCCAGTATGTCGCTTTGCCGGACAGTGCGGGTGGAAACGGCTGCCAGCTCCCGAAGGACATGGTCGCCGGCAAGGTGGCCATGGGCATCGTTGACAGATTTAAAATTGTCGATATCAAAGAACACCAGGGAAAAAACGTGTTCGTGCCGGTCCGCCTTCTTCACCTCCCTGGACAGGAGTTCATTGAACATTTTCTTGTTGTAACACTGGGTCAGCCCGTCGGTCCTTGCCTGCTTTTCCACCAGCTTCAGCTGTTCATCAATGATGGCCCTGGCTTCCAGAATCGGAGATGCATCATAAATGATAACGCTGACGTCCGTGTCGTTGATGGGGGTTATCACGACATCCTGGCGCATGTGACGGAAAATCAACTTGGTGATCCTCTTGAGCTCAATGGGGATCACATACTTCTCCACCGAAGAGTTGGTAAAGGTTGATGATTTTATTTTGAGCGCAATGCGTATTTTCCGTTTCAGAAGGGCAAAGGATGTTTCGGGGAACAGGGATCCAAGCCTGCTGCCCTGGGCGTCGCTGCTGGGAATTCCTGTCTGGATGGCCAGCCATCTGTTCCAGAAAAGAATCTCAAGATCACTGCGGATGATGAGAATGCCGTTTTCAATGTGGTCCAGAATAGCTGTTTCCATGGCGGTTAAATGTTTTCCAGAAAAGCTTCCAGTGCTTTTTCCAGCCATGCGTACATCTCGTTGTTGAACATGATGAACAGCTTGCCAATGATCTGTGTCTCATGGAATTCAAGGACCGTGCGGATGATGATGATGCGGGTGTACCGGGTCCGGTCCAGTCCGGTCAGCAGCTGTTTTGTGAACTCAACGGCCGGTGGAGCAAAGGTGACATCCGATTCCAGAAGTTCAGCCAGTTTTCCGATGCACGACGATCCGAGAATATTGGCAATTTCCAGTATACTCTGCTGGATCTCGTTTTCATCGGAAACATCCTGGGGGCTGAAATCCTCTGCTGCACAGATCAAGGTCTGCATGTTCCGGGCACTGGTTGAATCAACGGCAAAAACGATTTCTCCTTCAAAGGTTCCCTTGAACTGCTGCGTGGTGATATAAATGCCCTGGTGGTCCATGCCGTCCATGACCAGTGTTTCCAGCTGGTTGATGGGGATGACGGTGATGTCCGGCACATGGAGTGTGGCAAAATTATCAAACAGGTCTGCGATGATTGCCGTGGCAGAACCGAATGAAATGTTGATCAGTTCTCCGAGAACCTCTTTGAGCTCCTGGTTCACCATGGGTCAGGCCTTCTTCAGGGATGCAAAGATTTCAGCCAGCCGGGATTCATCAATGGGCTTGGTTTCAATCCCCATTGCTCCGGAAGCCAGGACCCTTTCCTTTGCTTTGGCCTGGATGTCTGCAGTGACAATATAAACAACGGCATTACCATCAAATTCCATGATCCGGGATAGCGCTTCATATCCGTCCATGACCGGCATGGTGAGATCCAGAAACACCACATCGGGTTTATAGGCCTTATAAAAGTCAAGGGCCTCCTGGCCGTTAACCCCTTGAAAAATCGAAGATGTCTCTTTTATGCTTTTCGGAATCCGCTTCAGCAGCATGGTTCTTGACAGCTTTGTATCATCAACAATCAAAATAATCATCATCTCTCTCGATTCAGCCGTCCATGGATGTTGCGCCCTGGCATTTGAGTCTGCAACCGTCCGGCATGCCTATAGTGGTTGTTTCAACGGTCTCTGTGCAACGATCACCCATGGCTTGAACTGTGTCGTCTTAACGTTTGCCCCGGTCACGGTTGTGAAGCCTCCAACGGTCTTTGTGTCTGCCGAAAAACTTGTTGGTGTGGAAAAACTTGCTGGTGTGGCTGATCAACCTTAACTTAGAATAGTAAAAAAAATCGGTGCTCAAGTCAAGGCCTATTCGAACCATGGAACACTTCGGGTTTCTGGGCATTTTTTTTGCTGCAGGCATGGCAGCTACCGATCAAAAGCCTAGTGGACCACCCCTTGCTGCTTCAACGCCTCAATATCCCGGTCATCATACCCCAGCCCCTGGAGGATCGGGTCGGTATGCGCTCCCCTGTCTGCCCCGGGGGTGCGGATCCCGGGACGGCAGTTACCAAAACTTGCCGTATACCCCGGCAGGTTCACCTCGCCCAGGCCGGGGTATTGCGCCGGGCGAACATAGGCATTGGCCTTTGCCTGGATATCATTTTCCACATCAGTCACCTTCTGGATGGGGGCAAACATGAGCCGGGCCGCCATGAAATCGGCCATCCACTCATCCCGGGACCGGGTGGTAAAAATATCGTCAAACCGGGCAATCAGGGCATCGGAGGTTACAGGCCTCCCCTTTTCATCGGTGAATTGCGAGTCAACGACAAGTTCCGGAACACCCATGATCCGGCAGAAGGTTTCCCAGTACTTCTCTTCGGGGTGGTGGGTACACATCACCCATTGGCCGTCTCCGCAGCAGAACACATTGCGCAACGGAGAATGATGGGAACGGTCCGCCGACACACAGGGGTCTATTTTCAAAGTGTTGGCCAGCATCAGGTTGATATGCTGGAGCCATAATGAGGTCCCATACAATGAGACATGGACCTGTTGGGAAATGCCCTGGCGCTCCCTGGCCAGCAGGGCGGCGAGGATGGCGTGGGAAAGGCTGATGGCCGTGGCCTGGTCAAGCAGGCCGATGTGCAGGGGCGCCGGTAACGCTCCACCAGTGGCGAACATCAGGCCTGAACAGGCCTGGCCCAGGGGGTCAAACGCGCCGATATCCTGGAGAGGACCCTCCTGGCCGTAACCGGAAACACTGCCATGGATGATCCTGGGATTAACGGCACAAATGGAAGCGTAGTCCAGTTTCATCTTCAGGGTGGTGCTCTTGCGAAGGTTGGTAATGAAAACATCTGCATCCCGGATCAACCGGTTAAAGATCTCCCGGCCCGCTTCAGTCTTGATGTCCAGACAGATATTTTTCTTGTTCCGGTTGGACACTTCAAAGGCCATGCTCCGTCCATCGGGCCCGGCCATATCCACGGCCCCCACCTGGGTCCAGTAACGGATGCCGTCGCCCACCGGTGCTTCCACCTTGATCACCTCTGCACCCAGATCACCCAATATGGCCCCGCCCCCGGGCCCTGCGTGGAATACGCCATACTCAACGACCTTTATTCCCTCCAGGGGCAGAGGATTGTCGTCCCGGCGGTCTCTGTCGTGGTACCTGATTTCCATCCGCTCTCTCCTTTGTTCAAGTGAATCCAATCCTGATTTGTCTATCAGCCCCGCAGACCCAATGCAAGGGGGATAACGATCATTGCGCTAAAAACCACTTTGAAGACCGAATCCCCAATCATCCGTTTGTTTTTTCTTCCACGGTGCTGGTTGCCGGAGATGACTTAGCAGATGAGTCTGCAGATGATCTGGTACAAAAGATCCAGTTTTCCAGAATAAAAATGGTCACACCCGCTGATGTCTTCAAAACGAACCGACTGCCATTGGTCGGCATACTGCTTGACAGATGAGATAAGTGCTTTGGTGAATATTTCATTTAACCTTAAAAAATATGGGTCACCCATTTCACGCCAAGAAACAGGGTGACCAGCAGCGCAGCAGCACCGCCGATGTTGAGCAGCCACCCATTCCTGTTTTCCCTGGCCCAGGCCTTGTCATTGAGTAATTTCATGAAGATCACCACAAAGAGGGGGGTGCCCACAAAGGACAGGGCCAGCATGAGCATCAGAAGCGTTACGGGTTTCCCCGGTAAAAAGGCGCCCGGCAGGGCGATCAGGCACCCGGCAAGGATGACTCCCTTGTATTTTGCTCGCCCGGGTTTCAGATCCCACCCCATCTTATCGCCGACCACATAGGATGCGGCAATAAAGGTGGGCATGATGGTGGAAAAAACAGCGCACCAGATGCCCAGGCAGAAAAAGCCATGGGCATACGTTCCCAGAATCGGCTTGATGGCATTGGCCATCTCAAAAAGGGTTGTCACTTGAATTCCGGCAGGGTTGAGTACGCATGCACCGGTGAGGTAAATGGCCGTGCAATAGAGCCCAAAGGCGCCCAGGAGCGACACTGCCGTGTCGGCCAGGGCCAACTTCAGATCCTTTGTCGTCCATCCCCTTTCATGGACGGTATAGGTCTGCATGGAGAGGATGGTCACATGAATGGATCCCCCCATGATGGCAGTCATCATCATGATTTCAGCTGAGCCGAAATTGGCAAAATCCGGAACAAATCCCCCCACCATGGCACCCAGATCGGGTCGTGCAATAAAGAGCGTGGCAATAAAACAGATGACCAGGAGGGAAACCACCCCCTTGCAGATGGTTTCGATGGTTTTATAGCCCCCCAGGGCAACCAGTCCATAAAAAACAGCCACAAAAAAAAGTCCCCACAAAGGAGTGGCCAGGCCGGTTACAAATTCCGTCACCGCCACCAGGACCTTCAACAGAACCACATTGCAAAGCCAGATAACCACAAGGGCATCCAAGGCCACAAACCAGGCCAGCCCCCTGCCCCATTTGTCTTCAACAATGGAGACAATGCCTTTGCCGCCAATCAATGCCGTTTTCGCTGCCATATACTGGCAGACAAAGGCCAGCACGACACTCAAGACAATGACCCACAAAAAACCATATCCGTAAATGCCGCCGGCTTTGGCAACGCTTAATGTGGTGCCGGGGCCTGCTGCCACCGCGCTGATCAGCCAGGCCGGGCCAAAGGCAGACAGGGTTTCCTTGATGCGGGATGTTTTTATTTTTTCAGCATGTTCCATTGTTTTTCCGAATTGTTTTTAATTGTATTCTTGTTAAAATGGTTACGTGCCTCCCTGCCCGCCCTTCATAAACCGATCCGTGGCGCGGACAGCCCGGAATGGCATCTTCAGGGAATCATGGATTCCACCTTCAGCCGGGCAGCCAGGATTTTTTCGTCGATACCGTACAACGCGTCCATAAAATGGGGCAAGAACGTGCCAGGGCCCGATGCTTTTTCTGCGGCAAGCTCACCGGCAATGGCGGCAACGGCAGATGCGGCAAAGGCCGCGTCAAAGCTGCTGTCCGCCACCGCATAAAAGGCCGCTGTCAGGGCCGAAAGCATACACCCTGTTCCGGTGACGGCATTCATCAGAGGGGTGCCATTGTCAAGGATCATCCGCCGACCCGGAGACAGGATCATATCCTTTTGGCCGCTGACGATTAGGGATGATGCCGATACCAGGATGGACGGCCACCCGGATTCATTGCCCCCTGGTTGTCCACCGTCTCCATGGGCCCGGCCGTGTCCTGCCAGAATCTGCCTGGCCTGTTCCATGTCCAGGGTGTTGTCAACGCCCCTTGTTGAATAATCTGTCCCTGTGAGCGAGCAGACCTCCGAGGCATTGCCCCGGATTATCTTACGGGGGGCAAGGGCAAAAAGGGCCTTGGCAATCCCGGTCCTGTAGTCGCCGGCACCCGATCCCACGGGATCCAGTACAACGGGCTTGTCCATCTTGGCTGCCAGGTCCATGAGGATTTTCATCACCTCGATCCGCTCGTTGACAGGAGTGCCCATGTTGATGCACAGGGCATCTGAAATCTTTGACATGTAGGCGGCATCCTCCTGGGCCCAGGACATGGTAGGAGACGCTCCCACGGCCAGCAGGGCGTTGGCCGTCTGATTCATCACCACGAAATTTGTGACCACATGAACCAGGGGTTTCTGGTCACGGATTCGGGTGCACAGCCTGAAAATACCGTGGGCCAGGGTTTGGGGTTCCATCATAAAACTTCCATTAACAAAGAATATTTCCGGATGAGTTCCTTTGAAAAGTAAATATCAGCTTCCCTGCAACGGAATTATCCGCATCAGGTTCCAAGGGGCAGGATCATTACAATCCTTCTCTGCCACCATCAGCGCCCCCAGCAAACACCATCCAATTTAAAGCTCTGTTTATGACCCGTGGGGACAGACTTGTCAACCCATTTGATACCTCCCCAACCCTGATTTTCACGGCATAACGCAGGTTGAATGGACCACTTCCGGGTTGTTCGAGCCTAGTCATGTTACACCGGGCTGTCCTGGAGACCCGGCCCCATATGCCGTATTTGTATTCGTCGGCCCATGGTTTTTCACGCCAGTCTCCTTGGAACGATTCTCCACGGTTTCACCCTTGTTTTCGGCCAACACTTCTGCTAATGCTAAAGGCATCTGTTCAATTTTTGTACAGAAGGCTTTCTTCCCACAGGTTGATGCCCGTGCCGTGCCCATCCGTAAAAAAGCACCGGTCGAATGGGTTTCGGTTTTGCCGGCCACGTGCGCGGGCAGATGGATAATCTGTAAACCGCAAACCACCTTGTAAAGGAGAGAATGTCATGACCATTTTTAATCTGATGACAGGCATCCTGCTGCTTCTGGCAGGTCGCCGTTTTTTCTGGGTTTCGGTTGCCTGTATAGGATTTATTGTGGCATATCGCTGCACCCTGGGAATCGGGGTTGACGGACCTGCCTGGATCACATGGGCTCTTCCCCTGGGAGTCGGATTAATCGGAGCCGTCGTGGCCCTTGTTTACCAGAAACTTGCGGTTCTCCTGATTGGGTTCATGGTCGGCGGACTGATCGGCACGGACCTGTTCCCCCTTCTGGGTGTCCATGGCGGAAATCTTTCCTGGCTGATCCTTCTGGCCAGTGGCCTGCTGGGGGCCATTGCCATGCTCTTTATTTTTGACTGGGCATTGATTGTGCTGTCGTCCCTGGCCGGGGCCTTTGTCATTATCCCGTCATTGGGGCTGGACAATACAGGCGGAAATATTGCATTTGTTATCCTTGCCGTCCTTGGAATAATCGTTCAGGCTGCCTCGTTCCTGAAAATCAACAAAACGGAGATAAACAGAAAATGAAGAAGCTGTATATTATTAAGAATTAGGCCTGGCCATTGGCCCCGCCCTTTAAAGAACAGGCAAATCAGATCCCAATCAAGTTCGAAATTGTTCTAAATCCATTTCTCAAATCCTCTAAATCAATTGTTATCAAACCTGGAACCCGGGCAGGTCTTCCGGTGACCCCCAGGAGAAACAATGCAATATTTTATAATCATATCATAACTTTACACATCTAAAGAGCACAGAATAAAACCCATCCAACTACAATGGCACGACCATTGCTATCCCTGATACAAGAAACAACATTAACCCACCCAGAAGAGGAATGACCATGGCCCCAGTCCGTCCAGGAAACAAACAACCGACTGCGATGAAACCACCCATGGATGCAGGGGTAAACCCGGGCATTTCAGAAGAACTTCTAAAGACAAGGGCCTATTTCAATCGGCTGAAAATCCGCCTGGGTTTGGGCGTTCTGGCCTGCTTCATCATTCCCCATGTGCTTCTTTCGGTCTATTTCCACTGTCAGTTTACAACGGCATTGAAAAAAACAGGCAAGATCAACATCGAGGCCCTGGCAAAGAGCCAGCGCAACATTGTGGATCTGTTCCTGAGAGAACGGGAAATGAACCTTCGCAACCTGTTTTATTCCCAGGAGTTCACCCCCGACCCCACCGACCAGAAGATGCTCTTCTTTCTTCAGACCCTGAACCACTTCAGCGACGCCTTTGTGGACGTGGGGTTTTTAAACCATCTGGGCGTCCAGACAGGCTATGCAGGCCCTTTTCCAGCCCTTCTCAATAAAAACTACCGGCAGGAAGCCTGGTTTTCCACCCTTTTGGCCCAGGCGAAGGATTATGTGATCACGGACGTCTATCTCGGGTTCAGGAACAAACCCCACTTTACCATTGCCGTAAAGCTGACCATTGACAACCGTGTCTGTATCATGCGGTCCACACTGGATCCAGACAAGTTCTACATGTTTTTAAGATCCATCGGCAAGGTCAAGGAGGTGGAAACGACCCTTGTGAACCAGGCAGGAACCTATCAGCTTGTGGACCCGCTAAAGGCCAATGTTCTGGAACACTCCTCCTATCTTCCCCCCGGAGATATTCCCACCGGAATCTATGAAATCGAAGATGAAAACGGGACCATGCTCACGGCCCACGCCTGGCTCACCGAAGCCCCCTGGGCACTGATCATCAGCCAGCCCCTCAAAATCATCCACGCACAGATGTACAAGACCCGCAACGCCATGATCATCAATCTTGCCATCATCACGATTTTTCTGGCACTTGTGATCTGGATCACGGCAAGCCGCCTCATGAACCGAGCCCAGCGAATAGCCGAAGAGAGCATTCAGCTCCAGACCCAGCTCATCCACGCCTCAAAACTTGCCTCTGTGGGTGAACTTGCCACGGGGGTGGCCCATGAAATCAACAATCCCCTTGCCATCATCACCTCCACGGTGGGCGTGGTTCGGGATATGCTCAATCCTGAATTCAACCTGGATTCAAGCCCGGGGGCCATTACCAAAGAACTTGGCACCATTGAATCGGCGGCCTTCAGGGCCAGTAGAATCACCCGGCAGCTCCTGGATTTCGGAAGAAAAAACGAACCCAAGAGGGAGATGCACAACATCAACGACATCCTTGAAAAGGTTCGCCATGGCCTGTCAAAACACCGGTTTGACCTGGCCGACATCAAAATTGAAACAAACTATGCCCAAGATCTTCCCGACATCAAAATTGATGCAGACCAGATCTCCCAGGTGTTCCTGAACCTGCTCAACAATGCAGAGGACGCCATCAAAGACAAGGGCACCATCACCATCTCCACGAACTTTGACAACGAATTTGTTCGCATCATGATCCAGGACACCGGCGAAGGCATGCCTTTGGAGCGGATCAAGGAAATCTTCAACCCCTTTTATACCACCAAGGAGGCCGGCAAGGGCACGGGCCTGGGGCTGAGCATCTCCCTTGGAATCATAAACGCCATGAAAGGCACCATTGAAGTCCAGAGCCTGCCCGGCAAGGGCAGCCTTTTTACCATCTCTCTGCCGGCTGACACCACGTCAGACCCGGAAACAAACAACCATGACAGGGGAAAAAACAATGAACGTCCTTCTTATTGACGATGAAGAACAGTTCCGAACGGCCATTGCAAGGCAGCTGACGGTCAGGGGCTACACCGTCCATCAGGCCGGGACCGGAGAACTGGGCATTGCCGTTGTCCGGGAGACCCCCCTTGACCTGGTCATCCTTGACATGCGGTTGCCCGGAATCAATGGAACTGCCACACTCAAGGAAATCAAACGGGTATCCCCCCTGACCGAGGTGATCATGCTCACCGGCCAGGCAACGGTCAAGGCAGCCATGGAGACCCTCACCCTGGGGGCCTTTGACTACATGACAAAACCCATGGGAATCGATGAACTGATCTACAAAATGGAAGATGCCTATAAAAAAAGGTTACTGGCTACGCAGCAGATCAAGGCCACAACACCATTGGACAAGAAACAATAAACCGATCAACCAACCCTAAAAGGAGCAACAGCAATGAACTTTTTTAAACAATGGGGCAAATTCATGATCCAGGGATCAAGATGCTATGCCCAATGGGAAATCAGTAATGCCGCCACCATCCTTAACAGCCGGCGAAGAACTGCCATTCTGGTCCTTCTGCTGGTACCGGCCATCATCGGCGGTATTGTATTTGCCGAGGATATCGGCACGGCCGTGCCGGACCTCATCGGCGGCCACCATGCCTACAGCCCCTCCTATTACAGCCTGGGTATCTTTGTGGTTTCAATCTTTGTGGGACTGCTTGCAGGGCTCATCACCGGATGCATCGGTGCAGGCGGCGGATTCATCATCGCCCCGGCCCTGATGAGCGCCGGCATCAAAGGTATCCTTGCCGTTGGAACCGATCTTTTCCACATCTTTGCCAAGGCCATCATGGGCAGTGTGATCCACAGAAAACTGGGTAATGTGAGCGTTCCCCTGGCCATTGTCTTTGTCATCGGCGCCCTCATGGGGGCCACGGGCGGCGGGCTGTTGAACCGCTATCTCTACGAACTCAACCCGGTATTGAGCGACGCCTTTATCAGCAGCGTCTACGTCTTTATGCTGGGCTTCCTTGGCATCTATGCCCTCACCGACTTCCTGCGAACCATGAGCCCAGGCAAGGCATCGGGGGAAACCGGCGGCGACACCATGGGCGGACTGCCCAGACGCCTTCAGTCCATCTCCCTTCCCCCCATGATCAAGTTTGATTTTGAGATCACCCCGGGCGGCAGAAGCATCTCATGGCTGTTCCTGGTGCTGTCAGGGGCCCTGGTGGGTCTTGCAGCCGGTATCATGGGCGTTGGCGGCGGATTTCTCACCTTCCCCATCTTTGTCTATGTCATGGGCGTCTCCTCCATGACCACCGTTGGAACGGACATCTTCCAGATCATATTCACGGCAGGCTATGCTTCGATCACCCAGTACGCCATCTATGGATTTATCTTTTACACCCTTGCCATCGGCATGCTCCTTGGCTCCCTTGTGGGTATCCAGATCGGGGCCATGGTGACCAAGGTGGTGAGTGATACCACCATCAGGGGATTCTATGCCATTGCCATCCTGTCCGGCTTTGTCAACCGGCTCTTTTCCCTGCCCATCAAACTTGCCAACATGGAGATCATCTCCCTGTCCCAGGAAACCGGGGCCCTGCTCAACAAAATCGGTACCTGGGCATTTTTCGTTGTCATCGGCATCTTCGGCATCTGGGTTTTTTCAACCTTTTTCATGAATCTTAAAACCCTCAGGGGAAAGGAGGTGCGGTCATGATCGCAAAAAAAAGAGAATTTTACATCGGGGTCATCATGCTGACGGGATTTGCAGTCGTTCTTGCAATCCTCTTCTCACCCATTTACCATGGTAAAAACGGGCTCTGTTTTCTGGACAACATGTTCAACTCCATGTCCAAGGGATCAGCCTACTATATCCCCGCCATGAAGGTTGAGGCGGACAAACTGACCGGCAAAACCGTCAACCTTAACCTGAGCATGGACAAGGCGTCCCAGGCCGAAACCATGTCCAGGCTCCTTGAAACGGCCAATGCTTCGGTGTCAACGGCAGGAACAGCCTTTACCGTGGCAACGGATCTTGGCAGACTTCTCAACGCCTGCTTGACCGACGCCGACACCATGTACAAAAACGACGGAGCAACCCTCCAGCAGCGGTACCAGACCGACGAGCGGGTCGTTCTCTTTAACTGGTACCAGCTGTTGAAAAAGGTGGAAAAAAACCTGACCAAACAGAAGATGTTCAAGGAGGCCAAGGCAGTTGCCCTGGTGAACCAGAAGGCCGTTGAAACAGCCTACAACTACTACAAGGTCGAGGCAAAATCCGTCAAGGCCAGTGCCTTC
This sequence comes from uncultured Desulfobacterium sp., assembly GCA_963675615.2. GTDB lineage: Bacteria > Desulfobacterota > Desulfobacteria > Desulfobacterales > Desulfobacteraceae > Desulforapulum. Next base: position 3,416,652 of record CAXXTD010000001.1, on the reverse strand, counting down.
ATGCTCGGTCTTGCCCTGGTATTTTATGTGATCTACACCCTGTGGTATGGATTTGGCATCATGTTCGTGTTTGAAGGGCTTGGCATGCAGATTGAACATTAATTATTAACCCCATAATCAGGACAGCTTGAAATAATGGTCAAATTCATGGTCAACCGGATAAAAGAACGTATGGACTGGCTCTTTAAGCGAGAAACCCCTGCCGCCTCAGCCAACGCAGAGGAACTGCGCCTCAATTTCAAGTCCAGGTACCATTGTTTCAAGCTGCTCCTGAACGCAAACAACCGCTGCCTTGAGGGCATGGCTGAAATGGAGCAGGCCCTCAAGGGAGAAAAGACCTTTGGCATGAGCTTTGTCCGGACCCTTTGCACAGCCATCTCGGTCAACGTGCTCACCATGGTCAAAAACCTGGAGCAGCTGGCCCCGGGGAAATACCTGAACCTTGGCCCCCGATTTGACCAGATACAGGCGGAACTCGAACTGCTTTTCAACCCCGTTGCCCAGACCGGGGAAACAAGACTGGTCATCCCCTTTGACGACATCGGCCAGGAGATGGCAAATGTGGTGGGCGGAAAAATGGCAAAACTGGGGGAGATCAAAAACAAACTTGGCATCAACGTGCCCCGGGGGTTTGTCATCACCGCCACCGCCTATGAACGCTTCGTCCGATCCAACGACCTCCAGGACGAAATCGATACGATCACCCAGTCTGCCGGGGCCGATGACCTCAAGGAACTGGACATCATCAGCGCCCGGATCCAGCAGATGATCATCGATTCCACCATGCTCCCCGAGCTTGAAACTGCCGTGCAACAGAGCTGGGAGACCCTTGAGCAGGGCACCGACCACCCCCTTTCCCTTGCCATCCGAAGCAGCGCCCTTTGCGAGGACAGCCTGGACAGTTCCTTTGCCGGTCAGTATCGAAGTGAGCTCAACGTGGACAAGGACAGCTTCAACCAGGTGTACAAGGAGGTTGTGGCAAGCAAGTACAGTGTCCAGGCCATGACCTACCGGTTTAACAAGGGGTTCAGGGACCAGGATATCGCCATGTGCACGGGCTGCATGGAAATGATCGATGCGGTGGCGGGCGGGGTGGTTTATACCTGCAACCCCCTGGATGCCGACGACAATTCGTTGTTTATCAACGCCGTCTGGGGACTGCCAAAGCTTGTGGTCGACGGAAGCGACTCGTTTGACCTCTTCACCTTCTCCCGCAAACCGGGGTTAACCATTGTGAAAAGGCAGATTAACAACAAAAAAATCCAGTACATCTGTTCAAGGGAATACGGCATCGAAAAGGTTGAGGTGCCCCCACAGGAACAGCTGACCCCCTCCATCGACGACACCACAGCCATGGACCTTGCAAAAATTGCCTTGGACATTGAACAATACTACAAATTTGCCCAGGACATTGAATGGGCTCTTTCTAAAAGCGGCCGGCTCTACATTCTCCAGTGCCGCCCCCTCAAACAGATGGTCAGAGCAAAGATGCTTCCCCCTTTAACGGATCTTGAATCACCCCTGCTCAAGGGCGGCATCACGGCAAGCCCGGGAGCCGCAACGGGTAAGGTTTACCGTGCCACCAGGGATGCGGACATTCTCTGGTTTCCGGAAAACGCCATACTGGTGGTGGAACAGGCAAGGCCCCGGTGGGCCCCGCTCCTCAACAGGGCCGCAGGCATCATCGCAGAACAGGGCGGCTTTGCCGGCCATCTGGCCAATGTGGCAAGGGAGTTCTCAGTTCCGGCCATCATGAACATTTCCAAGGCCATGGAAACCCTGGTGCAGGGAGAAACCATCACCATGGATGCGGACGCCTGTGCCGTTTTTAAAGGCAGGCAGGACACTATTCTCAGCAGAAAACCCATGGCCCAGCAAAATCTCATGCGCCAGAGCAGCGTATTCCGGCTCCTCGAGCAGGCAAGTTCCCTCATTGTGCCGTTGAACCTCATCGACCCGGACGCCAATGATTTCCGTCCTTCATCCTGCCGAACCCTCCACGACATCACCCGGTTTGTCCACGAACGATCGGTCAACGAGATGTTCAACTTTGGCAGCAACAACCATTTTCCAGAACACTCCAGCAAACAGCTCTACTACCATGTTCCCCTCAACTGGTGGATATTGAATCTGGACGACGGTTTTACCACCCAGGTCGCCGGCCCCCATGTGCGCCTCAACCAGATCGCATCCTACCCCATGCTCGCCTTTTGGGAAGGATTTATTCTGGTTCCCTGGGACGGCCCGCCCCCTGTGGACTCCAAGGGTCTGATGTCCGTCATGTTCCGATCGACCATGAATCCGGCCCTTGTGCCGGGTGTAAAGTCAAAATATGCAGACAAAAACTACTTCATGATATCAAAAAACTATTGCAGCCTCAGTTCAAGGCTGGGTTACCACTTCTCCACCATGGAGGCCCTGGTCAGCGGACGGGCCGCCGAAGACTATATCAGCTTCCAGTTCAAGGGAGGGGCTGCAGACTACGACCGGAGAATCAAGCGGGTCGAATTTATCCAAGAGATCCTTGAGAACTACGATTTCTCAGTTGTTGTCCGGGAGGATACCCTGAGGGCACGCATGGAGGGCAAGGGCACCCAGGTGCTCAAAACCCGCCTCATGATACTCGGATATCTTAGCCTGCACACCCGGCAGATCGACATGATCATGTCCAACACCAAACGGGTAAAATTTTACAGGGACAAGATTGGAAAGGATATTGACGAAAAAATCATCGCACCACACTTTAACCCACAGGAAAATGAAGAGGAGGCGTAACATGGATAACATCACCATCAATCTTTTAGTTGTTGACGACGAGGAAGAATTCCTTGATTCCATCACCCGAAGTCTTTCCGTCCGAAATTTTAAGGTCGTTGCCGTAAACAGGGGAGAAAAAGCCATTGAAGCGGTCAAGTCCCATGCCATTGACGTGGCACTGGTGGATCTCAAAATGCCGGGCATAAATGGCGAGGAAACCCTTGCTGCCCTTAAAAAGGAAAAGGAAGGACTCGAGGTGGTTATTCTCACCGGCCACGGCACCATCGACTCAGCCATTGAATGCACAAGGATCGGGGCCTTTGCCTTTCTCCAGAAACCCTGTGAGCTCAACGAACTGCTCGACACCCTGCACAGGGCCTATGAAAAAAAGCAGAAAAACATTGAAGAGATCAACGAACGGCGAATCAAAGGGATCCTGAAGTCAAAGGCATGAGGCTTGTCATCCCCATGACAACGGACCTTCCCGACCCGGTTTCCCAGGCCAGGGGAGGTCCCGGGGGATATGGACGCAAGGGGCAGGGACAGTGACTATGAATGTATTCAAACGACTCAAACGATTAAAAACGCTTCTTATTGACGATGACGAATGGATCAGAGATGCCATGTCCATCTTTTTTGCAAGCGAGGGGTGCGCCATTCAAGCCCTTGAAACTGCTGAAGAAGCCCTGCAGGTCTGCACCCGGGATCACTTTGATATTGTTATTGTCGACTACATGCTGCCGGGAATGAACGGAATCAACTTTGTAACGGCCCTGGACCGGCTGGCCGTGGATCAAAAATCCGCCCCGGCCCGGCCCATGGTTAAGATCCTCATCACAGCCCATGGGGAAGATGAGATCGTAACCCTTGCAAAGGCAGCCGGGTTCCATGAAATCATCCACAAGCCCTTTACCCCGGAAGCCATTGAAAATGTTATCAAGGAACAGATTTCAAACATGGAGGCCGATTATTGATCAAACACCCGTCCGGGAAAGCGTACCAGCTGGTCGATGTTTGCCTTCCGGATCCTGCTGTTTTGATTCTCCTTTTCCTGGTAAGCCTTGTTGATTTTTTCACACAGGTCTTCAAACCGGGCCGGCTTGAGGACATAGTCAAATGCGCCGAGCTTCATTCCCTCAACGCTCGACTCCACGGTTCCATGGCCGGTGAGCAAAATCACCTCGGCAAGGGGCCGGAGACGCTTGATCTCCTGGAGGGTGTCAATGCCGTCCATGCCACCGGACATTTTTATGTCCAGAAGAATCACGTCAAAGGCACTCTGACTGATCTTTTCCACGGCCGCTTCCCCACTTGCCACCCCCATGGTGTCGATCCCTTTTCGATTGAGCCGTTTTACAATGGTTTCGAGAAAATCGATCTCATCATCAACCACCAGCACTTTAATTTCCATGATATTCTCCTCTATGCAACCGTTTCTTTCGAAACTGTCAGGGGCAGTACAACGGTGAAACAGGTGCCCCGTCCCTGACCGCTCTCCACCTGGATGGTTCCGCCCAGTCGTTCAACGATGGTGTAGGTTATGGACAGCCCCAGCCCCGTCCCCCTGTTGACCGCCTTGGTGGTAAAAAACGGATCAAAAACCTTTTGTTTGATTGTTTCCGGGATCCCCCTGCCCGTGTCCGTGATATGAATCACCAGGGTATCGGCCTTTACAAGGGTTTCCACCGTGATCGTTCCCTGTCGTTCAATGGCGTCAACGGCATTGTTCAAAATATTCAGGAACACCTGCTGAAGCTGGGACTGGTCGCTCATGATCCCGGGGATGGACTCGTCAAATCGGGTCTCGATCCGGATGTCGTTGATCCCGGCGTGGTACTCCAGGAACTCGAGGGTTTTTTTCAGCACCTGGTTGACATCCACCCGTTCCATCACCGGTTCCATGCACCTTGCAAATCCCAGCATGTTGTGGGTCACCTTGGCGGCCCGTTCCACATGCTCTTCAATCTTTCCCAGGGCCTGGTCATACTCCCTGAAATTTTCGCTGTTGCGGAACGTTTCGTCCGCCAGAAGATCCCGCATCCAGCCCGCCTTTGCTGCAATGATTCCCAGGGGATTGTTAATTTCATGGGCCACACCTGCCGCCATCTTGCCAAGGGCCGCCATCTTGTCGGCCTGGATGAGCTGGGCATTGAGTTCCTTTAACTGTTTTTCTCGTTCCTGGAGTTTGTTCACGCTCATACCCGTTGTAACCACAGTTGTCAACACAATGGCCAGGGCTGCAATGAAAAACATGGCAATCTCCTGGGAGCTTATGCCGGACAACGAGGGGATATTTTCGTCCAGGTCCTGCCGGACGATGAACAGCCAGTTGTTTTTATTAATCCATCGGCCGGCATAAACCACCCCATGGTCCGACTTTTCCATGTTTTTCACCACGGTGGTACCAGCACCGAAACGGGCTGGATCTATTTCGCAAACGGTAAGGATCTCTTGTTTGTGAAACCGCGGCCGGCTCTGGTAAACGCCCTGGCGGTTAATGATAAAGGCGTCACCGGTTCTGCCGGTCTGGGCCGTAGTGACCAGGCGTGCAAAAATTTCAGGATCAATGGTGGCCCTGAGCACCCAGTCGCCAGCAGGATCGCTTGCCTTTACTGCAATGACAAAATGGGGAATCTGTCGAAAACCCATGTACACATCGCTCACGTAGACGCCCTTGACCATGACCAGGTTGAACCACACCTGTTCACGGTAGTTGAGCCCCTCCAGGCTGTAGGGTCCCACATAGGCCAGGTGATCGCCATGGTCGTTGATCACCCCGATATCCACAAGACCACCGCCGGTCTGGGCGTTGATGGTCTCAAACAACGCCCTTAAATGGACCGGTTCCCTGTAAAAGGCAAGGGTGCCGGCCTGGGCAATGGCCGACAGAATCACCTTACGCTCTTCCAGAAAAAGATCCAGGCTCTGGGAGCAGGTCGCAACCCTTGAGACCAGGTCCTGCTCCACCCGCTGGAAAAAGGCCCTGGCAAAACCATAGTAGAGGGTGTACCCGAGCAATGCCAGGGGAACAAAGGAGATCAGCAGGGTGGTGAGGACGATCTTCTGGCGAAACACCTGATAACCGGGTTTATTCATGGCACAAGTGCTCCATACAATAACGGAACTGTTTCATATCACCCCCCAAAAAAGTTTGTTCATGGCCTAAACACTCCAGATCCCATCAAGGCCCAGACATGGAGAAGCCCCATGCAGATGAACCAGAAGGGCACCCCATACTTTAAGAAATCAACCACCCTGAGCAGGCGGTCACCGGTTTCAGGATCCCGGCCCAGGCCAAAACAGATGGCATTGTTCGGGCTGCCAAACACCAGACAGTGGGCAAAGGATGAGGCAAAGACACAGCCAAGTCCCACCATCAAGGGATCCGCCCTGCCAGGGATGGCCATGGGCAGCACCACCGGCCCCAGGGCCGCAACAACCACCCCGTCACCCATGAAATTGGTCAGAATACCGGCCAAGGCGGCAACGACCATGAAAACCCCGTCCCCCTGGGTCATAAACCCGGGAACCATGGACAAAAGCCACCGTGCCACCCACAATGCGCCCCCTGTGAACTGCAGCCCTGCACCCATGGCACAGGCAGCACCGTAAAGGCCGACCACATCAAGGGCAACCTCGTTCTGGAGATCCTCCCAGGTGACAATCTGAAAAACGATCATGGCAAAAACAGCCCCAAGGGCCGGCCCCCCAAGTCCAAGGTGATAGACAGGCAAGACCATGGCAAGGATCATGGACACAAGGATCAGTGCCATCATGGCCTCTTTGCCCCCAAAGGCCGAAAGCGCAGCCATCTCCTGGCGAACCACCCGGCCCAGATCCAAGGCGGTCACCCGGCACCTGGGTTTTAAAACAAGGTAGAGGTAAAGGCCAAGGATAAATGACAGGGCCATGGCAAAGGGAACGCCCCGGGTCATCCATCCGGCAAAGGAAATGGGCGCACCCTGGTCCGAAAGATAGCCCATCATCAAGGCGTTCCATCCACCGGCTGCAGGAGAAACAACGCCCCCGATGTTTCCGGCATAGGCAAGCCCCAGGAGCAGAAGCATGGCAAGGGGGCGGTCCTGATCCACGCCATGGGCCCTGCAGCTTGCCTTGTACACCCCCATGAGCATGGGCACCAGGAGTGCCACAAGGGCATGGCCCGATACAAATCCGGCACACAGGGTAACCAGGGGGAAAAAAAACAGACAGATCCCACCCATGCTCCGGACCCGGGCAAGGAGCATGAACCCCAAACGCCGGTCCAGTCCTGTTTTTGAAACTCCCACGGCAACGCCAAGGACCCCCAGGATAAAAAAGACCTCATCCCTTAAATAGGCCCTGGCAATGTCATTGGGGGGAAGGATGCAGAATAGATACATGAGAACCACCACCAGGAGATCTGTGGCACCCAAGGGGATTGCCTCTGTTCCCCAGAAAAGCACGGCCACGGCCAGGATACCCACCATGACCATGGCCCGCCGGGCCGCTGTTTCCCGGACCATGGGAGGATGGGTTCTGCCGTCAGCGGCAGTGGGCAAAAGCCGGTGATTCATGTTTTCCATGATGGTGACACAACCCGGATAAAGCCCATACCCCTTTGGCGTTTTTTCGCTGACCAGGGCCATGAGCCCTGGGGGGATGGGCCACAACGCCACGAATACGAGAATCATCCCCCCCAGCAGCAGAATACAGGGTTTAAATCCCGGCCGGCTCTGCCACCATGCGCGGGCCTTGGCTGGACTGACCCCTGTGGCTGGTTTCATCTGTTGCTCCTTTTGATTGTCCTGGGTTGATCATCTGGGGGTGATTGCCTGGGGACATTTTCAATATTTTTGTGCAAGGGATGTGCCAGTACAGGCAGTGGCATTAATTTTGCTGACCTACAGGTTGCAGCAAACAGCCATCAATGAACAAAGCATTAAGCAGCAAGGAGATATGATGCAGAACACACGCCTGATGATCGTTGACGATGAAGAACGGTTCCTGAAAACCACAAAGTACCTTATGGAAAAAAGAAAATGTATTGTGTTCACTGCCCCGGGCGGAAGAGAGGCCCTTGATATTCTTAACAAACAGGCGTTGGATGTGGTGATCCTGGATGTGAAGATGCCGGGCATGGACGGGGTTGAGGTACTGCGCAGGATAAAACAGGCCGCCCCCCTGGTTGAGGTGATCATGCTTACGGGCCACTCGACCACGGAATCAGCCGTTGAGGGAATGAAACTCGGTGCCTTTGACTATCTTTTAAAACCCTGTGACATCAACATCCTATCGGGCAAGGTCATGGAAGCCAGGGATAAAAAAAGGGCCAGGGAACAACGAATGGGTCAAGGGGACATGGACCGTTGATCAAGCCCCCATTGTCAAACATCCTTTTACCTTTTGTAAAAACAGCTGACAGCCGGGCGGCCCAGCAGACAGAATCAATTCAAGAGCTGGCAGAACAGCGCAACAGCATGAAAACAGAGATAACATCAACGGCCGTTTTTTTCTGCAGGTACGATGGAACTGTTGGCACTGCCTTTGCATTTTACCGATCCCATAATTTAACCCTACAGATGGAGCCATGCTTTGAAACGAGACAAACCCAACACCATCAAACAAATGCTCGTCTTCCGGCTGCTCATGCTTCCCATGGTGGTCCTGCTGCTGGTATGTGCCACCATCGCCTTCTACCTCATCACCTACTCGGGAAGCCAGTTGAAGAACGAGCTCATGCGCACGGCAGCGGATCACAGAAATCTGATTGACTGCTTTTTTGCTGAAAAAAAAGCCACCCTTAAATTCATCATTGAATCAAACACCCTGACCTCAATGTCGGACAACGCCTTTCTCAAACAGTTGTTAAAGAACCTCCAGGCCGAGTCAAAGGCATTTGTTGACCTGGGGGTTTTTGATGAAAATGGAAACCACCTGGCCTATGCCGGCCCCTATGACCTTGCCGGAAAAAACTATGGCGACACCCCCTGGTTCAACGGAGTGAGGGACAAGGGGTTTTATATCTCAGACGAATTTATGGGATTCAGGAACGTTCCCCATTTTATCATTGCCGTCAAACGCATGGACAACAGCAGAACCTGGTATGTACGTGCCACCATTGACACTTATTTTTTCAACGACCTGGTTGAAAATATAAGGATCGGCGAGACCGGCGAAGCCTATATTGTCAACAGCAGCGGCATTTTCCAAACCCGGCGGCGATCCGGCGGGCGCCTCATGGAACAGGACCCAGACTTCAACCTCTACGCCACGGCCAACCACGCGGCCGCCTCCTTCTGTGCCGGCGGCCGTTTCAATCTTCAGCATCTTTACTCGGCGGTTCCCCTGAAACAGAAGAACTGGACCCTGGTGGTCCGCCAGGCCACAGGCGACGCCTTTGCCCCCATTGCCATCTCAGCCCTTGTCTCGTTTCTCATCATTGCAGGCGGCGGGGCAGGCGTTGCCGTCACCGGGTATATCATGGCATCCAATATGGCCAACCGCCTTAGAATTGCGGATTTTGAAAAACGGGAAATGACCACCCAGCTGATCATTGCCGGCAAGCTTGCCGAAGTCGGCGAGATGAGCACGGGCATTGCCCATGAGATCAACAACCCCCTCCAGATCATGAAGGCGGAGCTTGCAATGATTGAAGAGTTGTTCACGGACCTTGACCCGCTGGTGGGTAAAGACGCCAGGCAGATCATGGTACAGGTCAAGGACTCGTTTGATCAGATCGGCATTCAGATCCAGCGCTGCGCCACCATCACCCAGGGGCTGCTCAACTTTGCCAGAAAAACAGACCATAAGCTGACCCCGGTGAAAATCCAGACCCTTCTTCCCCAGATCGTCCAGATGGTGGACCACCGGGCAAGGGTTGAAGACATCCGCATCGTCCAGGAGATGGACCCGGATCTGCCCGAAATCCTGAGCGATGCAAACCAGCTTCAGCAGGTATTTTTAAACCTTCTCAACAACTCGATCCACGCCCTTGAACAGCGGCCCTTGGCTGAAATCCGCATCAAGGCCATACAGAACAGTGCAGACATCATCATCCTGTTCAGCGACAACGGGTGCGGTTTTTCAAGGGAGACCATGGAAAAGGCATTTTTACCCTTTTTCACCACAAAACCCGTGGGCAAGGGAACGGGCCTTGGGTTGAGCACCGTCTATGGCATCATCAAGGGGCTTGGCGGTGAGATCACCCTCACCAGCGAACTGAACCAGGGGTCGACATTCACCATCCGTCTGCCCCTTAATATCAAGGACCAAAGCCGCGAAACGGCTTAAATAAGAGAGAGACCAACCAACAAAAGATCCAATAACAAAGAAAAGGAGACCCGAAACGATGTTAAAACAGATCAAAGTGCTCATGGTGGATGATGAGGAGCGATTCAGGGAGACGACATCGACCCTGCTGAAAAAAAGAGGCTTTACCACCACCATTGCCGCAAGTGGTGAAGAGGCCATTGAAATCATCAAAAAAACCCCCCAGGATGTGGTGATCCTTGACATTCGCATGGGCGGCATGGACGGACATGAGGCCCTGGCCGAAATTAAACGAATTTCTCCTGCGGCTGAGGTGATCATGCTCACGGGCCATGGCACCCCGGATTCAGCCCTTAAGGCGCTGACCCGGGATGCCTTTGACTACCTCAACAAACCCTGCGACATTGATCTATTGGCCATGAAAATCCAGGACGCCTACACAGCCAAAAAAATCGGAAAAAAGCAACGGGACAAAAAAGCCGGGGACGTCATGCTGGGCATTGACGTTTATTCGACCATCACCATGGATGCAACCATCCGAGAGGCCATGGAAAAACTCAACCTTTCGTTCAGAAGCTCAATGGCAAGCTCGCGAATCATGGAAACCGGTCACCGTTCGCTGCTGATCTTTGACAACAGCAACCGGGAACCCGTGGGCATCCTGTCCATCATGGATCTCCTACAGGCGGTTCGACCGGCCTATCTGTCGGCTCCCAAGCCCTCCACGGCAGACAGCGTCCAGTACTCATCCATGTTCTGGGACGGCCTGTTCTACACCCAGACAAAGGCCATCGCCAACAAGAAGGTCAAGGATTTCATGGGGGACGTGCCCCCCATGATCGATGAGGAGACCAACCTCATGGAGGTGGCTGATCTCATGGTCACCACGGGACTGCGGCGGCTGATCGTTAAAAAGAACAACCGGGTGACAGGCATCATCAGGGAACAGGACCTGTTTTTTGAAATGGCAAACATCATTCTGTAGACCGGACACCCAATGGGGCCGGTCAAAAAACAGACAAAAATAGAGGATAAAGATGACACAGCAAACCAAAAAAAAAGTAACGGGATACGATAAATATGTGGACTGGAAACTCTTTATTTTTCCGGTTGTGATCTGTATAGCCATTCTTTTGATGCCCACCCCCGAGAGCATCAAGGATGTGGGCACGGAATACGGGGTGGGTCCCAAGGCCGTTATCAATCACCTGACCCAGCAACTCTTCAACGACAAACCCGCCAATGTGGAACAGTGGCAGCTCCTTACCGTTGAAATGATGGAGCAGAACATGCAGATGGGCGCCATGTCAAAGGCAAGATTCCTGAAACGCAACGAAAAATGGTGCAAAAAATACAACATCCCCGTGGACGGGACCAACCTTGCCAAGGCAACGGCCTATGTCAAGGATAACTTCACGGACGAGGCCTTTCGCAAGATCATGGTGGACAGCATGACCCTCAGGCGGGACACCCTCTCCTACAACACCCTGGGGGAAAAGGATAAAAAGACCGCAGACAAACGAAGCTGGCACATCAAGGTTGCCGTTGCCACCATGGTCTTTGTGGTGTTCTGCTTTGTCACCGAATGTATCCCCCTTCCAGGGGTTGCCTTCTGCATCGGCCTGATCCTTGTCTTTACAAGCGTGGTATCAAGACAACAGGTGGCCATGTTCTACTGGAGCGATGCCTGCTGGTTCATCATGGGCAGCCTGATGTTTGCCGTGGCCTTTGTCAAGACCGGGGTGGATAAACGGGTGTGCCTGCTGATCTTCAAACGACTGGCCGTTCCCAGTGCGCGTTGGATTTCGTTTATCTTCATCCTCCTCATTGCCCCCCTTGCCGCCTTTATTTCCGACCATGCCCTGGCAGCCATGTTTCTGCCCATCGGCATCCTTCTCTACCAGAACAGCCTGACCGACGAGATTCCCGAGGACCCAGAGCTTGCCAAGATGCTCATGATCACCATAGCCATGGCCTGCAACATCGGCGGATTTGGTGCCCCCTCGGGCGGTGCCAGGAACGTCATCATGATGACCTACCTTGAAGACATGTTCGGGTTTGACATCGGCTATTTCCAGTGGGTCAGCTATGCCATGCCCTTTGTCATCTGCATGATGCCCCTCACCTGGATTGCGCTGAACTGGCGTTTCAAGCCAAGGATCACCGACCTTGGACCTGCCATGGACCACCTGAAGCGGGAAATCAATAAAATGGGTCCCTGGAACCGCCATCAGATCATTGCCCTGGTCATCTTCCTCATCATGGTATTCGGCTGGTTCACGGAAAAGGTGTTCTACGACATGGGCATCTACCCGGTGCGCGTGGGCATTGGCGTCCTTGCCGTTGCCGGTGCCATGGCCTATCTTCTGTCGGGCATCGTCAACTGGCGGGATTATCAGGAAAAGGTCGACTGGGGTGTTGTCTGGCTCTATGCCGGTGCCATCATCTTTGGCCGGACCCTGGATGAGACCGGTGCGGCCTACTGGATGGCAAGGAGTGTCATTGATTTTCTGGCCCCCCTTGGAATGGACTCTGGCGTTCCTCTGATGCTGGTCAACAACGGTCTCACTGCCGTTTTGACCAACCTCATGGCCGACGGCCCTGCCGCCGCAGCCGTGGGTCCCATTTCACTCAACATGGCAGGCCTGGTCCATCCGGGCACCACCTTTCTGCCGTTCATCGCCATGAGCACGGCGGCAGCTTCATCCTTTGCCTATTGCCTGATCATTGGAACACCTCCCAACGCCATTGTTTATGCCAGCGGATACCTTGAACCCAAGGATTACTTCAGGGTCGGGGCTGTCATGTGGGTGGTGGCCAACGTGACGCTCATCCTTTTAACCACGGTCTACTGGGGATACAGGGGATTTGGCGGATTGCCCGGATTCTAGAACAATCCCTGAAAAAATCCATATTTGACAGACTGCCGGACAGGCCCCATCCAGGACTGTCCGGCTCGATTCCAGAATCAAGGAGGTTCAAATGACACCCACACAGGACAACCAGAGCAATGAAACAGCCGGCGAATTCGCCTATCAGAACGGTCGAATATACTTTACAAAAAGGATAGAGAGAAAGGTATGCTTTTTTCTCACCCTTTTCATGCTGATCCTTGGCATGGTTTCGTATTTCACGAACATCTAAAATCACCTGAAGGAAAAATACCATGGGCGTTTACCTAACCACCCTGCTGGCCATGCTCAAGGCACCGGGCCGCTATTTCAAAACCCTGGCAGGCCCGTCGGACCGGGAGAGCCTTGATGGAAATGATCGACCATGGAACTGGGCAGAGGGGAAAATGGACAATCAGGCGAAATGGCTGACCGTCAAAAAATCCCTTGGTTTTCTGGCCGTCTCATGTGTGATCTCAACCCTGGCGGCCCTGGCCACCAATGATCCCCTGAATCCGTTAAAAGAGGGGGTCATCTATTTTCTCAACGCCATGGGCATGGCCCTGGTTGCCGCAGGATTCGGTTTCATGATCATGACCATGTTCATGAAAAAAAAGGTCCCCTTTGCCCGCTTCCTGTCCATCTATGCCCTGGCATGGGGCACCACGGTTCTGGTTGCATGGATACCCTGGGCCGTGTGGATGGCTGAGCCCTGGAAATGGTGGCTCATTGGAACAGGACTGACCGCAGGCCTGGGATTCAAAACACGCCATGCCGTTGCCCTGCTGGTGTCATCCATTGTGGTGATGATGATCTTTTTTTCGACCATGCTGCCAGCGGTGAACTACCTCAGGGCTGCCGTGGCCGCCCTTTAAAAGCTTCGATTTTACAAAGCTCCGGCTGCCGGGCACCAGCTGTTTTTCATGGATGTACAAAATTCATTTTTATAAGAAACTCCCGTCTGACCGGTAGACGGGAACGGGTATAACCCTCCGCTCATGTATGCTTGCGCATCTCTTCGAGCCTCGCAGCTCGTTCTGGGCTGCTCCGAGGGAAACGGCAGCTCCTTCAGCGTCCATGCTGATCGCTGCCGTTTAATCCGCTGCGGGCAATACCCGTTCCCGCCCACCTCTGCTGTCGAATTTCTATATTCGTTGTGTCCAGGGCAGATACCATGCTCCGGCCATGGGTGTTATACAGACCCAGGTGTCAGCAAAAGATTCACCCCATATACATTTAAATTGGCAAATTGACAAATTTTCCGACACCCCGTTCCAGCCGTTTCTTCTCTTATAAAACCAAACCAAAAAACAACAAAAAAACAGCAGGTTAAACAATCATTTGCGAGCCATTTGGACTGGCACATATATTGCCATAATCCCATCAAGCCCAGAACAATCACCTTTGTAACGTTTAACCATTGATCACAACATCGCTAACCCAGGAAGGAGACAACACCCGAAACGATTGAGATCAGAAAATCCAAACCACTCAACAACTGTTTTGATGAAAGGAGAATGCAACATGGAGAGAAAAATAAAAGTGATGATGGTGGATGACGAGCCCAGATTTCGTGAAACCGCATCAAAACTATTAAAAAAGAAAGGATTTGAAACAACCATTGCCGGATCCGGTGAAGAGGCCATCTCCATCCTGGAAAAAACGCCCCAGGACGTGGTTCTCCTGGATGTCAAGATGGAAGGCATGGACGGTCATACGACCCTTGCACAAATTAAAAAAATCGCCCCCAGAACCCAGGTAATCATGCTCACCGGCCATGGGAGCTCAGATTCTGCCATCAGTTCCCGAAAGCTTGAGGCCTTTGACTACCTGACCAAGCCCTGTGACATTGACATCCTTGCCATGAAAATCAACGAGGCATTTGCCGTCAGGCAACCGGGTGTGGCGCAAACGGAAAAAAAGGTCCGGGATATCATGACCCAGATTGACGATTTTTCCACAGTGCACCAGAACAATACCATCCGGCAAGCCATTGAAAAACTCATGGGATCCCTGACCAACCTTGCTTCGAGCAATCTGATCCGGGAAAGTGCCCATCCATCACTGTTTGTGTTTGATAACCAGAAAAATTTCATCGGGATGCTCAGCGTCAAGGACATTATCAGAGGCGCCAGACCCTCCTACCTTAGCCTTCCGAAATCCCAAATGGCAGACAGCGTAAGATTTTCCCATGTGTTCACAGGGGGGTGGGACGGGCTTTTCACCATTCAGCTCAAGGCCTTGGCCGATAAAAAAGTCGGTGAACTCATTCTGGAATCCCCACCGCTGATCGATGAAAATGCAAACCTGATGGAGGTCGCCGAGCTTTTGTTCAAAACCCGGGAATCAAGCCTCATTGTCACATCCGGCAAAAAGGTAATCGGCATTTTAAGGGAACAGGATCTTTTCTTTGAAATCGTTAACATCGTCACCAGGTGACCTGATTGGAGGAATAAATCGAATGAGCAGTGAACTCAATATTGCAAAATTAGAGGAAGAAGGCGGGGCAAAACAGGGCCAGGGATTTGCCCTCAAATGGATTGCCATTTCAGTGATTGCGGGCCTGCTGATCTGGCTGATCCCCACCCCGGAAGAGCTGGGCACTCGCGGACATGCCTTTCTTGCCATGCTGACGGCCGTGGTGATCCTGTGGACATCCGAAGCCATCCCCATTGGAGTCACCTCCATCGGCGTCGGCTGTGCCATGATCATATTAAAGATCCAGACATCAAAGGCAGCCTGGGAACCCTATGCCAACCGAACGGTGGTTTTTGTTTTTTTCATCATCATGCTCGGGGTCATGCTCAGCCAGACCACCATACCCAACCGCCTCATGTCCTATATTCTTAAAATCGGCGGCACCAACGTCAAACGGCTCAGTTTCACCCTGTGCATGGGTGCAACCTTTCTGGCCGCATGGACCCATGATGCCACCATCACCATCATCCTGCTCTATGCCATGATGCCCATGTTTCTCAAGATGGGTATCACCCCGGACAAGAGCAACAACTTTACCAAACACTTCATGTTCATTATACCCCTGGGGGCAGCATGCGGTGGCGGTGCAACCTTTCTTGGCAGCGGCCGTTCACCCGCTTCTGCAGAACTGCTGTTCAAGATCACCGGTTACAACATTGGTTTCATGGAATACATGCTCTATCAATTTGTGCCTTCACTGTTCCTGGGACTTGCCACCTGGCTGGCGGTATGGATTATATATCCGCCAAAGGTCAAGGAACTGCCGTCGGAACTCTCCATCGAAAAAATGCCCCCCATGGAAAAAAATGAAAAACAGCTCTCATGGATTCTTGCTGCGACCTTCCTGCTATGGTTCCTGACGGATGTGACCAAAATCCATGTATCGGCCATTGGCGGACTCTTTATCGTGGTCTGCATGGTCTTCAAGGTGGTGGACTGGAAACGGTGCCTGGACGAATATCCATGGAACCCCATCATGGTATTTGGTGCGGGATTCTCCCTGGGCGTGGCCATGCTGGACACCGGTGCAGGTAAATGGATCGCCACCCAGATATTCCCGATTTTCACCAATTCACCCTGGCCTGTGGTTGCGGCAGGCGCATCAGCCCTCAGTGCCGTCATTACCAGCTTCATGGCCAATGCCGCAGCCACGGCACTGCTGGTTCCCGTGGTCGTCCCCATGGCAGACATGGCCGGCACCCCGGTGGCACCCATTGCCATGGCCGTGCCCCTTGCCACAACCTTTGTACTGCTGGTCATCGGATGCCCTCCGACCCTTATCGCCTATGGATTTGGCTATTTCACCCAGTGGGAGGCGTTCAAGGTCCTGGTATTCAGGTCTGTCCTGGGAATCATCGTTCTGAGTCTCTGCATGGCCCTGTGGTATCCGCTGATGGGCATGCCAGGCAATATCGACAACATGAAAACACCCGCAAAGCTCACGATTTCGGGATATGAGCTGATCATGAACAAATAATCCTGGGCCCGTTGCTACAGGGCAACAGGCATGGTGTGAGTGAGTGTGCCCTTCAGGCAGACTCACTCACTTTTTTCTGACCATGGATGGCCTAAAATTGCGGATCACTCCTTTTTTACTTGTGAATACAGACAAAATCTTTTAAACAGGAATTAATAATTTACGTTTTTCATGTGATTTAATTCAACAAAAAGGATGAGCGATGAAAATTCTCGTGGGATACCGGGGTGTGGATGTGGGTAAGGATCTGCTGGAAATTGCCTTGAAGCATGCAAAGGCCTTTGATGCCGAAGTCCTTGTGGTAACCTCAATGAAAGGCGGAGAAAAAACCGAACAGCCGGTCTTTGAAGAGGCGGAAAAAAATCTCAAGGACGCCAAGCAGTACTTTGACGAAAATGGCGTTACCGCCCATATCCATCTGCTTGTCAGGGGAGTTGAGGCGGGCGAGGATATCGTTGATTTCGCACGGGAAAAGCGGGTGGATGAAATTATTATCGGTGTCAAAAGCCGCTCAAAAGTCGGTAAACTCCTTTTTGGTTCCACGGCCCAGGCCGTGATACTCCAGGCGCCATGCCCCGTGGTAACGGTTAAATAGCGTACCATGCCTGTCAGAAAATCGTGTTAGTTCCATAAAAAAAGCCGTGGTCAAAAACAAAACGTTTGACCACGGCTGAAGATTCAGTGTCTTACCGGTTTCTTGCCCTCAACACATGTTTCTGAATTTTACCCGTGGCTGTTTTGGGTAATTCTGTGAATTCGACAACCTTGGGGGCTTTAAATTTAGCCAGATGCTGTTTGCAGAAGGCGACAATATCCTCTTGGGTGGTCTTGGCCCCTTTGCGAAGGGTGATGTACGCCTTGGGCACTTCCTGCCATTTTTCATCCGGAATGCCGACCACAGCCACCTCCAGTATATCCGGGTGCTCATACAGTACATTCTCAATTTCAACGGACGAGATATTTTCGCCGCCACTGATGATAACATCTTTTAACCGGTCTTTGATCTCAATATACCCATCCGGGTGGGTGACGGCCAGATCGCCGCTGTGGAACCAGCCTCCCCTGAATGCTTTTTCCGTTTCTCCCGGATCATTGTGGTATCCTATCATCACATTATTGCCCCTGGCAACGATTTCACCCAGGGTTTTGCCATCATGGGGAACCGGCTCCATGGTCGTCTCGTCCACAACATCCATATAATTGGTTGTGATGTATGCCACGCCCTGCCTGGCTTTGATTTTAGCCCGTTCATCAATGGGAAGGGCGTCCCACTCTTTTTTCCATTCACACAAACTGTGGGGGCCGTAGAGTTCGGTCAAGCCATAGCACTGGGTTACCGTACAACCAAGATGCTCCATCTGCTTGATAATTGAAGGCGAAGGCGGTGCACCTGCCGTATTGATAATAAACCCCTCTGTCACATTGACATCATGGTGCTGTGCATATTCAGACATTCCGGCAAGGACAACGGGCGCCCCGCACAGGTGGGTTGCCTGGTGTTTTTCGATGGTTGAAAAAATTTCTTCCGGCACAACCTTTCTCAGGCAGATTTGAGTGGCACCCGGCGCAAACACCCCCCATGTGTGGCACCATCCATTGCAGTGAAACATGGGCAGGGTCCAGACATATTTGGAATCTGATTTAATATGATACTCAAGGATTTCGCCAAGGGCATTGAGATAGGCCCCCCTGTGGCAGTATAGCACACCCTTGGGACGGCCCGTGGTGCCACTGGTGTAATTTAAACTGATGGGCTGCATTTCATCGTCAACACCAAAGAAAAATTCTTCGGGCTCAACCGCAATAAACGCTTCATAGTCAGGCGCATCAAAGGCTTTTTCCGTGACATCGCAGATATTAACTATTTGGACATTCAAATTTTTTATTTCATCAAGAACAGGCCGGATTGAATCGGCAAATTCCGTGTCAATGAACAAAAATTTACTCTGGGAATTTTCAAGGATATAGGCAATTTCTTCAGGCGCAAGGCGAATGTTAACCGGCACGATAACGGCACCGAGAAGGGGAACAGAATGATGTCCTTCCAGGAGGTAGGGGGTATTGGGACAGAGAAAAGCAACCTTGTCCCCCTTTTTGATCCCCTTCTGCTTGAGCGCCGTTGCAAGACGGCAGACGCGATCCTTAAACTGACGGAACGTATATTCAGTATCGTTGTATATCACAGCCGTTTTTTCAGGAAAGACATAGACGCTTCGTTCAAGAAAATGAAGAGGACTCAGGGGTTCATAATTTACTTTTCTCATTTTTTCCTCCATCTAGAAATTATTGTGCCAATAAGCGATCACCGAGTTCACAGATCTGGCGCCATGACCACCGCATTTTGACCATGACCACCTATTCCAGGCCAGGACCATTGTTCATCGCTTTCGGTTTTCACATTAAATTAGGACGTCTCTTTTTGTCAAGGAAAGTATGGGAACATTAGAAATTATAATTGATGATTTGGACAAAACTGACTTGATAATCAGCAGGGTCAATGTTAAGATAAAAGAATTTACAACAAGGGTGGAATACCTTTTTTCGAAAGCTCGCTATTCTTGATTAATTTAGAGCTCAAATTCAACCATACTCAGCTCGCTTAAGGCTTTTTGATGAATGAACAAATTTATACGGTAATAAAGGACAGGATACTTTTCCTCGAATATGCGCCCGGGCAGATCTTGAATGAGAATGTTCTGGCCAAGGAATTCGGGGTCAGCCGAACGCCCATGCGGGATGTGCTCAACCGGCTTGAGTGGGAAAAAATGGCCAGGGTGATCCCCCGCACCGGGACCATGGTCACTGAAATAAAATTTGAGCACATGATGAACATATACCGTGCCAGATTTGAGATAGAGGGGTTAGCCGGCAGTCTTGCCGTTGAACATATTTCAAGAACCCACCTTGATGAGATTGCTGCGGTCAAAAAAAAATGTGAGGCTCTGTTGAAGAACAACGACAGGGAAAAAGACAAAAAAAATCTCGTCAAGATTGATCAAGATTTCCGGGCGATTGTCTATGATGCCATCAGAAACCCGGTGGTTGCAGAGTTGTGCCAAAGCCTCTACGAACAAACCTTCAGGCTGTGGTTCATCACCCTTGAAAATTGCGACTGGCCCATGGAGGTCAGGGCACTGGTGGATGAAATCACCTCCTGCCATGAGGCCTTTTCCAAAAAGGATCCCAAAATGTCCTTTGGAATTAAAAAGCAGTACCTTATTAACCATTTTGACAGAATCAAAACCAAATTTCTTGGCGGATAAACCGCCGGCCTCCCCACAATCCCCCCTGGGAAACCCGCGGATAACCCCCTGAGTCCCCAGAATTCAACGATATTTCCACGGCCCCATGAATATTTTTTCATGGGGCCTTTTTTATTTGACACACTATGTACTATTGGTATACAAGTGAAATATCTTGGATGCTACTATGGCATACAGATGAAGTTTCAACAAAATTGTTTCTTAACAAAAGGGATAATAAAATTTTGAGCGTATCCCTTGAATTCTAAAGGATTCTAAAATCACAAAGGGGTGACCGAAAATGGAAATCATTGTACTCATGAAACAGGTTCCGGCAACGGAATCGTTCATCGAAATTGCCCAGGACGAAATATCCATAAAAGCAGACAACCTGAACTGGGTGATTAATCCCTACGATGAGATTGCCATTGAAGAGGCAGTCCGGATCAAGGAAGCCCATGGTGGCAGTGTCACGGTAATAACCATTGGAACCACCCGGGCCCAGGATGCCATCCGAACGGCCATGGCCATGGGCGTTGACAACGGTATATTAATTGATGACCCCAGTGCCCTTGCATGCGATGGCCTTGGCAAGGCCGACATCCTTGCCCAGGCCATTAAAGCCATGGATTATGATCTCATTATTGCGGGCCAGCGGGCCGTTGATGATGACAGCTATCTTGTGGGGCCAGCCCTTGCCCAGTATCTGGATATCCCCTGCATTACCCTTGTCACCCAGCAGACCCTGTCCGGTGGGGAAATAGAGTGCGAAAGAACCATTGATGGGGGCATGGAAACGGTCAAAGCCCCCCTTCCCGCCCTTTTGACCACCCAGAGAGGGCTTAACGAACCCCGATATACCTCACTTCCGGGAATCATGAAGGCCAAGAAAAAAAAGATCGACACCCGAAGTCTGGCGGACCTGGGAATCCAGTCGCCCCGGGAGCCCTCCATGGAAACCGTTCACCTCAAGCATCCATCCACCAAGCGAGACACCCAGATCATTGGGGGCGGCTCCCCCAGTGAAAAGGTGGATCATCTGGTCAAGGCCCTTGAAGAGGCCCATTTTATCTAATGTGCCCCAAGGAAAAGGGGACGGTGGTCAATCCTGTCTCCACATTGAACCCGGCAGTTTAAAGGAGGAAAAACGATATGGCTGAAAATGTAATTGTGTTTGTCGAACACCTGGAAGGAAAGATCAAAAAAGTGAGCCTGGAGGCACTGTGCCAGGGAAAAAAGGTGGCCCGGGAGATGAAGACCACTGTGGACGCCATTATTGTAGGAACAAAAGAGACCTTGAACCCGAGCCTGTTCCAGGACCTCGCAAGGTATGGCGCAGACAAGGTCATTGCCGGAAATGCTCCGGCCCTTAAGGAAACCCTGCCCGACGCGGCCGCCCATGCATTGTCCTTGATCATTAAAGATGCGCCCCCGGCCCTCGTTCTTCTGGGTGCCACCACCCGGGGACGTGAAATTGCAGCCCGCCTTGCAGCAAAACTGGATGCCCCCCTTGCCATGGACTGCCTGGCCATTACCCCTGGCGCGGATGGGCCTGTTTTTACCCGGCCGATATATGGCGGAAAAATCTCCCAGACCGTAAAATTCAAACGGTCTCCAGGAATCGCCGTGGTGCGCCCCGGTGCCATCAAGCTTGTTGAGTCGCCCGTCTCGTTGAATCTTGACACCCGGGATGTTGAAACCGGCAAGGCCGAGCTCACCTTTGTCAGTAAAAACATCGACACCTCCAAAATCGACCTGACAGAAGCAGACACCGTGGTTGCCGGCGGATATGGCACATCCGGAAAGGCCACAGAAATACTTGAAGCCCTGGCCCAGGCATGGGGAGGGGCTGTCGGCGCCTCAAGGGCTGCCGTGGATGAAGGGTGGCATCCCCTGGCCGAACAGGTTGGACAGACAGGAAAGGTGGTTTCTCCGACCCTTTACTTTGCCTGCGGCATCTCGGGTGCCATCCAGCACCTTGCCGGAATGAACGCCTCCAGGATGGTCGTTGCCATCAACAAAGACCCGGATGCACCCATTTTTTCTGAATGTGATTTCGGTATTGTTGACGATCTGTTTGACATTGTGCCCCTGCTTACCGAACGAATAAAAGCCATCAAGGCAAACGGGTAGGTCGAAAATGACTCTTGAACGCGAACGAATCGACTTTGATGTCCTTTTTGTCGGCGGCGGCCCCGCCAGCCTTGCCGGGGCCATCCACCTCATGACCCTTGCAGCCCAGAGAGGCATTGAACTTGAGGTCGCCCTGATTGAAAAGGGAAAAAACATCGGTTCCCACGCCCTCAGCGGGGCCATTTTTGATCCCCGAGCCCTT
This sequence comes from uncultured Desulfobacterium sp., assembly GCA_963675615.2. Lineage (GTDB taxonomy): Bacteria > Desulfobacterota > Desulfobacteria > Desulfobacterales > Desulfobacteraceae > Desulforapulum. The sequence goes on along the minus strand of CAXXTD010000001.1, from coordinate 3,394,221 downwards.
GAAGAGCTGATGCCCGACTTTCTGGACAGGGGATTTCCATGGGAAAAAAAAATCTGCGGGGACCGGTTTTATTTTCTGACGGAAAAAGGGTCCCATGCCATGCCATGGACCCCGCCGGCCATGCGCAACACAGGGTTTTATTCGGTGAGCCTTTCCCGGGTCAACCGCTGGCTTGCCGACATTGCCGAATCCCTTGGGGTCTGCATCTTTTCAGGTTTTGCAGGCAAGGAGGTGCTCTTTGCACAGGACAATCGAACCATCCTGGGGGTCAGAACCGGAGACAAGGGACTGGACCGGGAGGGCCGACCCAAAAAGAATTTTGAACCGGGTATTGACCTGATGGCAAAGGTGACGATTTTTGGAGAAGGTCCCCGGGGAAGCCTTGTCAGGGAGATCGACCAAAAAATCGGTCTCTTTCCCGAAAAGGTGCCCCAGTTGTTTGAAACGGCCGTCAAGGAGGTCATTCAGCTTTCGGACGACAACTTTTTCTCCGCGTCCGCCTATAACGACATCCACACCATGGGCTATCCCCTTGGCCTGAACACCCCGGGTGGCGGATTCATGTATGAAATGGCGGACAACCGGGTGGCCCTGGGGTTCATCACAGGCCTTTCCTACGACAATCCCCTGCTTGACCCCTACGACGAATTCATCAAATTCAAACACCATCCCCTGATCAAAGGCATCATTGCCAACGGCAAGGTGGTGGAACAGGGGGCAAGGACCATTACAAGCGGCGGCTATTTTTCCCTGCCAAGACTCAGCGTGGACGGGGCCATGTTTGTGGGTGGATGCGCATCCATTCAGAACCTGCCGGCCCTGAAGGGTATCCATGTTTCCATGAAATCGGGAATGATGGCGGCAGAGGCGGCCCTCCAGGCCATTAAGAACAAAAACGCCACCCTGGAATCCTTGTCCCTTTACCCTGAACTTTTTGAAAAGAGCTGGGTAAAACAAGAGCTTTACCAGGGAAGAAACTTTGCCCAGGCCCTGTCAAAAAAAGGGGTGGCCAAATACCTTCACCTGGGTGCCCAGATTCTCACCAACGGACGGGGAATCATTGATCCCCTGCCCCATGACGGGCCGGATCACGCAGCCATGGCAGCCGTTAAAAGGTCAAAACCCGCTGTAAAACCAGACCCCGCCACCACCTATGACAACGAACTTTATGTGAACAAACTCACAGGGGTCTACCTGTCCAAGACCATGCACCGGGAGGATCAGCCGTCACACCTTGTCATCCTTGATCCGTCCATCTGCGTGACCCAATGCCATGAACAGTATCAGAACCCGTGCACACGCTTCTGTCCGGGAAATGTCTATGAAATGGAAACCAGCGAAGAGACGGGAAAAAGACGTTTGAAACTCAACCCCTCCAACTGCCTGCACTGCAAGACATGCGAAATAAAAGACCCCTTTGAAAATATCCTCTGGACATGCCCTGAAGGGGGAGACGGACCAAACTACACGGTTGTATAAAGACTGAAAAAAGAGACGCAAACTTTAAAACAAGAGAAGGTGAATCATCATGAACAATAATACCTGGGACGTTATCATCATCGGCGGCGGCATCATGGGTTCTTCCACGGCTTATCACCTCATGAAGGCAGACAAGACCCTTAAGGTGGTGGTGGTTGAAAAAGATGCAACCTATGCAAAAGCCTCCACAACCCTATCCATGGTAAATGCCCGCATTCAGTACAGCCTCAAGGAAAACGTTCAGATTTCCCAGCACGCATTCAAGGTCCTTGAAAATTTTGAACAGGATATGGAGGTCAACGGGGTCAGGCCCAACATCGTTTACCGCCGTGAGGGCAACCTTGTCATTCTGGATGAAAAGTCAGCACCCGCAGCAAAGCAGGCCTATGAGATGCAGAAGGAACTTGGCTGCGCCATTGAGTGGTGGTCTCCAGAACAAATCAAAGAGGCCTATCCCCTCTACAACATGGACGGCGTTGTTGCAGGCACATTCGGCCCGGAAGACGGCCACTTTGATGCCTATGCCGTTCTCATGGGATACAAGGCAAAGGCAAAGCAGCTGGGCGCCCATTTTATTGAAGATGAGGTCGTGGACCTTGTGACAGCCAGCAAAGCCATCAAAGGGGTCAAGCTTGCCTCTGGCCAGGAATTTGCCTCGGATAAAATTGTAAACTGCTCCGGTGCATGGGCCAGGGATCTGTGCAAAAAAGCAGGCGTGACCATCCCCGTGGATCCAACAAAACGCCAGTGTTTTGCCGTTGATCCCGCCATCAAACCCGCCACCTGCCTGCCCCTGACCTTTATTCCGTCGGGATTGTACTTTAGAACGGAAACCGGCGGCCTGATCCTGCTGGGTAAATCCATGGCCTCAGACCCCGTTGGCTATGACTTTTCATGGGATCAGAAACGATTTCTTGAAGAGCTGTGGATTGAACTTGCCGAGTTTGTCCCGGCCTTTGAATCCCTGAAGCTGGTCAGGGGCTGGGCCGGACTCTATGCGGTCAATACCCAGGATGCCAATGCCATTCTGGGCGAATGGCCCGAACTCAAGGGATTTTACCTGGCCAATGGTTTTTCAGGCCATGGCCTTCAGCAGGGACCTGCCGTGGGACGCTACATGACGGAACTGATACTGGGAAAAACGCCGGTCCTGGATCTGTCGATTTTTGGACCCGAACGGATTCTTCAGAACCGACCCATTCCTGAAAGCGGCATATTCTAACCCGTTGCCGTTCAGAATTTATTCGATCATCTAAAGGGAGACGGATTTTAAATCCGTCTCCCTGTTTTATCCAACCGGTCTCCTCAACACACCCGCCTGTACCGAAAGAGACCAAAACCCTTATTGATCCAGCGGCTGTCCGATATTCTCCTTCGATGCCAGTTCATAAACGGCTGAGGCAACGGCAAGGTCAAACAATGCCATGCCCACGGATTTAAAAAAACAGGTTTTATTTTTTTCAGCCACCGGGTTCTGCACGAGATTGGCAAATGGCCGTATTTTTTCGGGCGGTATAACCCTGTTTTCAAGGGGAATAAAAATATCACCCGACTCTTTTGCGGCAAAGGGGGTGTCCACGTAGACATGGTCGGCGTTTAAAATGACCGCATCGGGAAATTCCCGCATCCCTGGTGTGAACGAGCCGATGGAGATAAAGGTCTTGCCCCTGACAAGATCAGCGTCATCCCTGAACAGCGGATTCATGGCCGATGTTGCGGCAATGATGAGATCACAGGCCGCCACCAGGGCCTCGTTTGATTGCGCGATCACACAGGTGACTTTTGGGAACTCGTGTTCAAGGGTATCAGCCATCTGTCGGGCCGATGCCGGGTGCAGGGCGCTTATCCACAGGGTTTTAATCTGTCGGTTGAACAGCAGATACCTTGCCTGGCTCAACCCCTGGACCCCGGCACCAATGATGCCGGCCGTCCCAAGATTTCTGTCGGTCAGAAGCTTTACCCCGAGCCCGCCAACGGCCCCGGTTCTTTCGGCGGTCAGGGCGGCCCCGTCCATGATGGCAAGGGGTTGACCCGTGGTATTGTCGGCAAGAATCACCACCCCGTTGATCGAAGGCTGACCCAGCCGGGGTGCCCCTGGAAAAACTGAAACCAGTTTGGTTGCCACATACTTCTGGCTGAAACAGGGCATGAACAAAAGGGTGTTCGCCCCATCTTTCACATGAACCCGGTCAGGCATGGTAAAGGCCTGGTCCAGAAAAAGCGTATAGGCCTCTTTAACCGCATTCTGAACAACGGCCCGGCCCACCTGTGCCAGATCCTTTTGATTGATAAATATCATCTCTCTCCCCCCGTCTATACCATGGCAGTATCGCGTTTCAGGAGAAAACCATTTTTAAAGGGATCTTTCTCCTGGGCGGCAAATTGATGGAATCCGGTGATGTGGGCATGGCCGGTGATTTCAGGAATGACGGCAGCCATTTTTCCCACCCGGGTCTCCTTGACCACCCGCCCCACAAAGGTGGTGTCCAATATTCCCCTGTGAACAAAGTTCTGCCCCAGGCCAAGGTGCCCGGATCTGTGGAGGCAGGCCATCTTGGCGCAGGTGCCGGTGCCGCAGGGAGAGCGGTCCACCTGGCCGCTGCCAAAGATCACCACGTTTTTGACCGGGTCGTCCTGCTGGTAGATTTCCGTGAGATCCACCTGGGCAGGTTGCAAGGTACCGGGATGCATAATGGAAACCGCCTGATTCACAAGCCTTCTGATCTCAAGACCCATTGCCTTTAATGGGTCCAGGCAGGCAAGTGAAAGGCGGAGGCCGAGCTGCTCAACATTGACCAAAGCAAAGAAATTACCGCCATAGGCAATATCCACGTGGATTTTTCGGAAGCCAGGAAGATCAACAGCCACTGAATCATAGTAAAAAGCCGGAACATTACAAACGGTAACGGCCCCGGCTGACCCGTCATGGACCCGGACCCGGGCCGTTATCATACCGGCAGGGGTATCGAGCACAATCGTTCTGGCGGCCCCGGGTTCAAGCCCTTCCAGGGAGACCATGCCCGTGTCAATCAGAACCGATGCCGCCCCCATGGAACCATGGCCGCACATGTCAAGATATCCCCCGGCGTCCATGAAAATCACCCCGGCATCGGCCCCGGCAGATACCGGCTCCGTTAAAATCGCACCAAACATGTCCTCATGGCCCCTGGGTTCCCACATGAGCATTTTGCGAAGATCATCCAGGTGAATCTGGGTCCACTTTTTTTTTTCAACCATGGTTTTACCCGGAATATGGGGAATCCCCCCCGTGACAATGCGGGTGGGTTCTCCTGCGGTATGGGCATCCACGGTGGTGACCATTTTTTTTATATTCATTATGACCTGCAATAAGGGGGGGCAGATCTTTGATCTGCCCCCCCTTCACCTGTTGGTTATTGCTGATGGTTATCGATCATTTAGCCTGATCTTTATGCCATTGCGCGGTTTTGACAACAAGGGGCGGTACAAGGCCCTCTCCCCTATCATCAAACTGGTACATGGGCGAACCGACTCCCGGAACCTTGACCTTTTTCATATTCTTGATAAAGGAAGCCCGGTCAACACCACCGATTTCAATGACTTTGGCAGCAACTTTTACGGCGTCATAACCATAGATGGCTGCCATGGGTGGCAAGCCATTGTATTTTTTCTGAAACTCCGTGGCCAGGTGTTGTGCAACCGGTTTTTTGATATCCAGGGAGACCAGAGAAGAGATATAGATGTTCTCCAGGTCACCGGCAAGCTCAAAGAACTTGGGAGAGGTAAGGGCATCCGGTCCATAGAGGATCACGTCCCACCCGATTTTGCGGACCTGTTTTGCAATCATTCCGCCTTCGTTATAGGTGACAAAAAGCAACATTACATCTGGTTTTTCGCTTTTGGCCCTCAGGAGAATCGAGGAGAAATCCACATCCTGGCCCGGTGTGATAATATCATCCGTTACAACCTTGAGCCCGATCTCTTCGGCCTTGGTCTTGGCGTATTTACGCAACTGCTGGCCATAATCGGCATTTTCACTGATGATGGAAATTGATTTGCCACCCAGTTCATCCTTGCTTGTGGTGATCATGAAATCTGCAAGACTTTTTGTGGTGTAGGTCATACGAATGACATTGTCAAACCCCTGCTCGGTGAGGGTCGCAGCGTTTGCATAGGTAACGATATCGCCGACCCCATACCGATTGAAAATCGGTGTGGCAGCCAGGGCACAGCTGCTCATGGTGGGTCCAAGGGCGACAAGGAATTTATCGGATGCGATTTTTTTGGCCACATTGGCAGATTCCTTTGGATCTCCCCGGTCATCAAAGAACTCCAGGGCCAGTTTATATCCGGCCAATGGGCCTGCAGGAATGCCGCCTGCGGCATTGATCTCTTCAACGGCAATTTCCTGGCCCCGTTTGTCGTCCAGGCCGTAATCACCGTATTTACCCGTACAGGCATCATAACCGGCCAGGTAAATGATCTTATTTTCTTTGTCGATCCCGTCGTTTGTCACCTTGGCCGTGGCGGTGGAAGACCCCAGGGCAAATAGCATTCCAAAACACATTAAACCCATCAAAACCTTTTTCATGCCTATCTCCTTTTGTGTTAGAGGTCATCCCCATATCCATGGGATCAGGATGACCAGAAATAAATTTTTCCCGGCACTTTCATCCGGAAAAAATGCCCATCAACGCCTATACTTCGCCCAGATAACTCTTCCGGATCTCGTCTGAATCAAGCAGATCCGATGATTTTCCCTGGTGAACAATTTTACCCAGCTCAATCACGTAGGCCCGCTGGGTTATTTTTAATGCCTTTTTAACGTTCTGCTCAACCAGTAAAATGGACAGTCCGGTTTTATTGAGTGCTCGAATGGTTTTGAAAATCTGATTCACAAGAACAGGGGCAAGCCCCATGGAGGGTTCATCCAGGAACAACAGCTTCGGACGTTTCATCAACCCCCTTGCAATGGCCAGCATCTGCTGCTCGCCACCGCTCAGGGTGCCGGCCTTCTGGTTCCTGCGCTCTCCCAGGATGGGAAACATCTCATAATACTTCTCAATATCCTCCTTGATCCCCTTTTTATCCTTGCGGCCAAAGGCCCCGACCTGGAGATTGGTCTCAACCGTTCGCTGGGCAAAAACCATGCGGCCTTCGGGTACATGGGAGATACCGAGATTGACAATTTTCTCCGGTGCAAGATTCTCGATATTCCCATCCATAAAACGGATACTGCCCTGGGAGGCCGGGATTAATCCGGACACGGTTTTTAAAAAAGTGGTTTTGCCTGCACCATTGGCGCCGATGAGGGCGACGATTTCACCGGATTTGATCTCAAGGTCCAGGCCAAAAAGCGCCTTGATCTTGCCATAACCCGATTCAAGGGATTTAACGGTCAGCATTACAGGTCTCCTTCATCGCCAAGGTAAATCGCTTGGACCTTTTTATCTTTTTGAATTTCTTCAGGGGTTCCCTCCTGAAATTTAGAACCATTTGCCAGCACAATGAGCCGCTCTGCCACGGACATGATAAACCGCATATTGTGCTCAATGACAAACACGGTAATGCCCCTGTTCTGCAGCACCTTGATAAAGTCGGCCAGTTCATCCATTTCCACGGGATTCATGCCCGCACAGGGTTCATCCAGCAGCAGCAGATCAGGTGATGAAACAATGGCACGACAGATCTCAAGCAGGCGCTGTTTCCCATAGGGCAGGTTTTTCGCAAGGGTATCATGGCGATCGGCAAGGTGGGCCGTGTCAAGGATGTCCATGGCCCTTTCCCTGGCCTGCCGCTCCGCCTTCCGGGTTTTCAGGAACCGGAAATAAACATCCCACAGGGAGATATCGATTCGGCAGTGCAGCCCGATGAGAATGTTCTCGAGAACGGTAATATTGGGGAAAACCCTTAAATTCTGAAAGGTTCTTGAAATCCCCCTGGCCGTAATGACGTGGGGCTCAAGTCCCGTGATATTTTTACCATTTAAAAAAAACCGGCCGGCCGTGGGGGAATAGATACCGGACAGGTTGTTGATAAAGGTGGTTTTTCCGGACCCGTTGGGCCCGATCATCCCAACGATCTCTCGTCTGTCAACGGTCAGGCTGACATCATTCAAGGCAACTACGCCGCCAAACTTTTTTCCGATATTTTCAGCTGTCAAAAGGCTCATCAACTTGCTCCTGTATGGGTGATCCCTATCCTGTCAAACCCCTTGTTCTCTAATTTAAACTGCTGCTGCCCTGTCCATCAGTCTTTAAATGCCGAGGTTCCAAATATGCCCTGGGGTCTGAAAAGCAGCACCGTCACCATAATCACACCGATGATCAGCATGCGATATTCGGAAATACCACGAAAATATTCCGTAGCAAGGGTCATGACAATCACACCGGCAATGGGCGCCAGAAGCGATCCCATGCCGCCGACAATCACCATGATGATCATGAGGCAGGACTCTTCAAGGCGGAAATTGGACGGGGTGATGGTTGTCTGGTATACGGCAAGATAACTGCCTGCAAGCCCGGCATAAAAACACCCGATGCCAAAGACAATAATTTTATATATGGCCGTATTGATACCCATGACCGAAGCGGCCAGTTCGTCTTCACGAATGGCGATAAATGCACGGCCGAACCGGGAGTGCACCAGAAGGGAGATGGTGACATAGGTAAATACCAGAAGTATGACGCCCAGGTAGTAAAAATCGATTTCCGTCCGGATGGACCACCCGAATATGTTGGGAATGGGGATACCGACAATGCCCATGGCCCCGTTGGTCAACTCTATCCATGCCTGGGCCACCAGCCTGAAGATCTCCCCAAAGGCAATGGTCAAAAGGCAGAAATAATCCCCCCTCACCTTTCGGGTGGGAAGTCCGAGCAGCATGCCGAACAAAAGGGCAACAATACCCGACAGGATCAGACAGGGCAGAAAGCCAAACCCATAGCGTGTGATGAGAATGGCCGTGGTATACCCGCCCAGCCCGTAAAAGGCGGCATGGCCCAGGGAAAGAAGACCGGTATAGCCCAGAATCAGATTCAGCCCCATGCAGAGGATGGTATAGAGAATCATGTAATTTACAATCCCCATATAATACATGTTGGTCACGATATGGGGAAGAGCCAGAAGAACCAGGGGAAAAAAGATGGCCTGGATTTTAGGGGATTTTACCAGCATTGAGATCCCGGGGAATATTTTTTTTAATTTCATGCTTGCCACGTCCATGGGCGATTTTTCCTGTTCATTTTTTGTTAGTTCCATTTCCACTTCTCCTTCTGTTCAACCGGTCTGCCTTGGCGGTGAATGACTATACTTTGCTCTGCTCGACCACACCCATTATGCCCGTTGGTTTAATGAGAAGGACAACAATCAGCAGTAGAAAAGTAATGGGATCCCGGTAGGAGGAGGAGACATAAACACCAATGAAGTTTTCACAGATGCCAAGGAACATCCCGCCGATAAGGGCACCGCTCAAGCTGCCGATACCACCGATGACCGCAGCAGTAAAGGCAATAATCGTCCCCCTGAATCCCATTGCAAGGGAAACGGCATTATAGGAGGTCGAGTAGAGTATTCCACCGATAACACCGAGCATGCCGCCGAGGAAATAGACCATTGTGATGGTCTTGTTGATGGGAATCCCCATTAAACTCGCCGTCGGGATGTCCTCTGACACACAGAGGATCGCCTTCCCATAGGGGTGATATTTCAGAAACAGGGTGAAAAGAACGATAAAGCCCACTGCGATGGCAAGGATGATGATCTGGGTCATGGGGATATTCATTCCCAGAAAATGAAGGGTTTCACTACCCATGAGCGAGGGAAAGGAAAGCACCTGGTTTCCCCAGACCAGCTCGTTGCTGTTCTGGATAACATAGGCGGCTCCCAGGGCCGTGATCATGGAAATCATCCGGTGCTGCCCGGCCCGCAGTCGCCGGTAGGCTACGATTTCAACGATGGACGCCAGCCCCCCCCCGAGAAGCGCTGCGATCAGAATGGCAACAAAGGGGTTTAAATTATATTTGGTTAAAAAGGTATAGCAGATAAAGGTGCCGAAAATATACACATCACCATGGGCGAAATTCATCAACTTCAAGATGCTGTAGACCATGCTGTACCCTATCGTAACCAGCGTATAGATCGCCCCAACCATGATACCGATAAACAAAACGTCGAAGAACATGCCATCTTCCTTTTCTTTAAAATATTGTTGACAGCTTTTTCCAGGGGACCTTTGTCCCCATATTCAGACCCATGAATCCACCGCCATGGGCCCTTTGCACCCTACATAAAACCCGAATAGGCCCTCTGGCTCAATGTGGTGTATACATGCTTGATCATGGTGATATAGTCAAACACGGGAAGATTCGTCTCTCTGAATACAGCTGCAGCATAGGGGGGAAGATCGCTGCATTCAAGAAGAAAAGCCCCGATGTCCTTGTTTTCTGCCATGACCTGTCGGGCAACGGCCAGGATCTCTGTCTCAATTTTATCGGAATCAAGGGAGCCCTTTTCTTCAAGAACGGCACTGCAGAACTCAGGACACGCTTCCATGCCGGCAACAACAAGGGGAATCTCCGGGGTCACACCCACGTTCAAAAAGTGCTCCTGGGTCATGGATTTTGAGTTGGCGGTTATCACAGCCACTTTTTTCCCCGGTGTAATGATCTGATGGACAAAGGGGATCTGGAGCAGGCTGGACATGAACACGGGAATGTTCACCGCTTCACGGATCTGCCGCTGGAAAAGCGCCATGAAACCACAGGCTCCGGTAATGGCCTTGACCCCTTCGTCCTCAAGCTTTCGGGCTGCATCAATAAAGGGTTGAATCAGGGCCGGGTCCCTCTGGGTGAGGAGACGCTCAATGGTTGCGTCTTTAACGACCCGGTATCGAACGGGAAAATCAAAGGTTGTTGCATTGCCGACATTTCCCGGGATACAGGGATAGGTCGCATCAAGAATCAGGATGCCGATGGCATCCCCGTACCAGGATTTTTTTGGATCATTTGCAAAATAGACGGTCATATCAATCCCCTCGCTTGTATACCACAGAAATATCTAATGTCCACATTTGACATAGCAGTAGTACACGCTTCGTGTCAAGCGGTTTTATGCGAATAGATATTTTAGCCTGTATTTGACACCTGATTGGAGAACTTAAACGACCACCACAAGGATTAACAGCCTGTTTATTATGAATTTTTTCCTAAATTACAACCGGGGCAGATGTTTTTGGGGATACAGGTTTCCACACATCTGCCCCATGGGATACATTCTTCTTATAAGCTGGCAAATGAAAAATCAGCAGTTATCATACATTCGGATGACCTCACCACTACCCCAGCCCTCAACACTTTTTACAAAGCCATTAACTACTTTTTTCATGGGTATGGGATTATGCCCTGGAAAATAAGCTTCATATATATCCACGGCATCCTCGACAAGTCCGGATGAGACTGCATTAATTCGGATATTGTTTTCCATTTCCAGGCAGGCAGCTTTAACAAAACTGTTAATTGCCCCACCCACCATGGCTGCACTTGTGGTTAAATTCACAGGGTGGTCGGCAAGTATTCCCGAGGAAAGCGTAAAAGACCCCCCTGGATTCACATACGCCATGCCAATCCTTACCAAATTGACCTGCCCCATTAATTTGCTGCGTATGCCGATATAGAAATCCTCTTCGGTCATGGAGGCAAATTCCGCCCATTTTGCTTCTCCGGCCACGCAGATTACGGCATCAACCGTTCCGGTTATTTCAAACATGGATTGGATTGAGCAGCTGTCAGCCATATCAACGGTAACATCCCCTGATTGTCGTCCGGCGATGATTAATTCATGTTTTTTTGAAAAATGTCCACTGACTTTTTTACCAATGGTACCATTGCCACCGACTATTAAAATTTCATAATACCTCCTTAGAACCCACCCTATAAGCGACCAGGTGTATGCATTACATGCAACTGGCACATCCAAGCAAAAAGTGGAATGAATAATAAATGATTTATTCTACCACTGGCTATTGTTTTAATTCTATTAATACTATATGTCCAATGAATAGATTCAATACAAACAATCAAACCATGTGATCATAATGAATTTACCCATTGATTATCTAAGAACCTTTATTGCCCTGGCTGAGACCAAGGGATTTACAAAAACCGGCATCCAGCTCAACCGGTCACAGTCGGCCGTAAGCATGCAGATCAAACGGCTGGAAGAGGAGATCGGAAAAAAACTGTTTGAGCGCATTGGCAAGACCGTCAAGCTGACGGCCGAAGGCAATATTTTGATCAAATATGCCATGCGAATTGTCAAAGAGCACGACGATGCCGTCCGGGCTTTATCCAAACCGGATCTGGAGGGGTTTATCCGGTTTGGTTCGCCGGAGCATTATACCGCAGGGATTCTGCCCAGGCTATTGGCCCGATTCGCAACTGCCTATCCAGATGTCCTGGTGGAAATGCGATGTGACAACAGTGACAAAATCAAGGATGCGGTTGACAGAGGAGAGCTTGACATCGGAATCTGCACCCAGATCAGTGACGGCGGACAGATCATCTCCCACGACCCGGTTGTATGGGTTGCGAACCCCGGATTTATCATGCAGCAGCACAAGACCTTGCCCATCGCAGTGTTTGAAGCGGATTGCATTTTTCGAAGCTGGGCCATTGAGGCATTGGAAAAATCCGGGATACGTTATCGGATTGCCTATGTGAGCCGCAGCATATCCGGACTCCTTGATGCGGTCAAAGCAGGCATTGCCGTTGCCCCGATTATCCTGAGCAATGTGCCGGAAGATCTGAAAACAATCGATCTCGAACATGGACTGCCGGTATTGCCGGTTTCAAACATTGTACTCCATAAAACCAGAAAAAAGAGATCGGAAATCATAGAATGCTTTTCCGAGCACATCATCAAATTTTTTGGCGAAAAAATCTGATCCGTAATCCAACGGTCGGCCAATGGTGTTCCGGCAGGACCATAACAAATAATACGCATTGATATCAAAACTATTCATTTGACAAATACCGTTCCGGTAAAATAGTTTGGCACTGAATGCAGAAAAAACATTTCATACAAGGAGCAGCAATGAAGGTTCTTACGTTACAGGGAAGTGCCCGGAAAAAGGGAAATACAGCCCAGGTAATCGGCTGGGTGGAAGCGGAACTGACGGCCATGGGCCATGGGGTTGAATCGGTTTACCTGAGTTCAAAAAACATCAAGGGATGTCTTGCCTGCGGCAAGTGCAAGGAGGATATGGATAGTGTGGGATGCGTTCAAAAAGATGACGCCCCTGAAATTCTCCAGAAAATGGTCGAGGCAGACCTGGTCATCTTTGCCTCTCCCCTTTATTTCTGGGGCATTTCCGGCCCGCTTAAATGCCTGATTGACAGGACGTTCAGTTTCTATACCAACTACCACCAGCCCGACCACGCCTCCCTGGTCAAGGGCCAGCGCCAGGCCCTGGTGGTAACGGGCGGCGGCCCCTTTGACAACAATGCAGAACCCGCATTTACAGCCTTTGGGCGCCTCCAGGGTCCCCACATGGCAATCAATGCCGGAGAACTGTTCATCGGACCCTGCACCACCCCGGACCAGATGGATGAAACGATCAAAGAAAAGGCCCAGGCATTTGCACGTAAAATCGTTGCCTGACGACCATTGAGGGACGAATCCAGGAACACGGGTTTAAAACCTGTGCTCCCGGGTTCTATTCCCCGATGATACAAGGAGAATGGAATGGCTGAACAGTGCCTGTTCTGCAAAATCGTAAACCAGGAGATTCCCAGTGAATTTTTATATGAAGATGATACCCTGGTGGTATTCAGGGATATCCATCCGGCAGCCCCAGTTCACCTGCTGATTGTGCCGCGGAAACATATCCGGAGCATCAACGATTTATCCCGGGACGACCAGGCCATTGTGGGCCAATTGTTCATGGTTGCAAAGCAGATGGCCAAAGCCCAGGGGATCCACCAGTCTGGCTATAAACTGCTGTTTAACGTTGAAAAGGGCGGTGGCCAGGTCATCTTTCATCTCCACCTTCACCTCATCGGCGGGTGGAGAAACAGAAACCGTCACCTGGATTAACATCAACGGGTCGCATGACCTTGAGGTCATCAAAGATGTGGGGTGCATTTTTGAACTGCACCCCCTTGTACTCGATCGGTGGTATCCACCGGCAAAACGCCTGCCGGTGGAGAACAACCGTTCTATCCCTTCTACCCCCTGATGATCCGCGGCAGGATCATCTGGTGCTGGGGACAGATGGATCTGGGGTTCTGGTAGGCTGCGCCGGTAAAGGCGACCATGTAGTTGCGAATTTCGGGCAGTTTTACGATCTCGTCCACATACCCGACCTCGGCGCAGTATCTGGGCCGGGAATAGGTCTTGTAGTCATCGGCGATCTTGTTCATCTTTTCAATGATCGGCTCAATGGGCCGGCCCGCATCCTTTTCCTTGACCAGGCGGCGGGAATACATGGCAACGGCGGCCGTCTCCCCGTGCATCACATAGACCTCGCTTGCGGCCGTACCGATTGAAAAGGCGTTGGTGTCGTTGCCCTGGGGTCCGCCCAGGAGATAGTGGGCCGCAGCCGACCCTTTGCGCAGCAGCACCATCATCTGGGGAAGATCGGTCTGCTGGATCGAGTAGATCAGGCTCTGGCCGATGCCCAGGAGTTCCGCCTTTTCAGCCGTATCCCCCACATCAATTCCCGAGGTGTCCTGGAACCAGATCAGCGGGATCCGGTCCCGGCCAGCCAGGGTGACAAACTCATTCATCTTGATCATGCCCTGGCGGTAGAGTTTGCCGCCCATGCCTGGATAGTCGGCATACTCCGGATACCCCTTGCCCAGGTATCCCTGGCGGTTGCCGATGATGCCCACCAGAAATCCGTTGACCTTGCACAGTCCCGTGTACACCTCGGGTCCATAGTCGGGCCGGAACTCCATGGATTCCGAGTTGTCCACCAGCCTTGCCAGAATTTCTTCAAAGTCGTACACCTTTTTCTGGTCAATGGGCAGCAGGTTGTAGAGATCGTCGGCATCAAAACGGGGCTCAGCAGGTTCAGCCACCCTGAAAAACTTTGGATTGTAGGCCGGGACCTCAGCCATGTACTCTTTAAGCCCGTCAAGCACCCCGGTCTCCTCCTCGTACACATACCTGAAAAAGCCCGTACCGTCATAATGGGTGGCCACGCTTCCCGGGGGATGGCTCTTGAAATGCCGGGTGTTCTCAATGATCTGTTCGGCTGCGGCTCCGTCAAAGTGCCCCTTGGGGGCCATGCCGCTCACAATGCCTGCCCCGCCCACGGCGATGTTGCAATCCTTGTGGGCGAACAGGATGGTGGGGCTGATGCTCTGGTAGCCGCCGCCGGCAGGATTGGTGCCGTAGATGCCGGCCAGCACGGGAATGCCCATCTGGTTGAGCTCGGCATGGCGGTAAAAGGGCGTTCCCGCCCCCCTGCGATTGGCGTAGAATTTCTCCTGCTCGGTCAGTTTGGCCCCGCTGCAGTTGACCAGCCACACCAGGGGAATGTTCAGCCGCTTGGCAAGGTCGGTTACCCTGAGGATGTTTTCAGACTGGCCGGCAAGCCAGGCCCCGGCCATCACCTTGTTGTCAAACCCGATGATCACAGCCCAGCGTCCGGAAATCTTGCCCAGACCGTCGATCACATTGGTGGTTCCCTCGCTGTTGTCGGCTGGATTGTAAAGCATGTGCAGGGGAGACCAGGTCCCCTTGTCCACGATGTAATCCAGGCGCTGCCAAACGGTCATCTGGCCCCGGGCATTGATCTTTTCTTCGGAAAAACCTGCGTTCTTGATGGCGTCAACGGCCCCATCGATCTCCTGCTCCACGGCCTTAAGGCTTTGGGCATTCTCCACGCCCCGCTTGATCTGCCCCTTTTTCAATGGGTTGCCGAATTCCGGCATTTTTTCAAAATATGGTCTCATGGATTTTCTCCTACTGGGGATCAATGGTCATGAGAACGGCATCCTCTTCAACGGTATCACCCACCTTGACGTTGATCGTTGCCACCTTGCCGTTGCAGGGGACATAGATGGGGGTTTCCATTTTCATGGCCTCGATGAGGATGGCATCATCGTCCTCTTCAACGCTGTCACCGACATTGACGTAGATTTCAACTATTTTGCCCAGCATGGGGGCCAGCAGTTCCTCACTCATTGTCTCTCTCCTTAAATAGTGTTTGAACAAAAACTCACCCATCTGCGGCGTTGCTGCAAAATTCTGAAATCCTCATGTACAATAGTACACTCCGATTTCAGAATTTCTTGCGCCTTGCATATGGGCAACTTTTCGCCCAAACATGGGTTTTCGGTCAACCATTAAACAACTATGGCATTTTTTATGTCAAATCCCCTGCCCCATCTATTGGAGCAGGGTCAGAAAAATCCCTGCAGCAATGACCGTACCGATGACGCCGGCCACATTGGGGCCCATGGCATACATCAGCAGATAGTTCTTTCGATCGGCCTCCTGGGCCACCTTGTGGACCACCCGGGCCGCCATGGGCACAGCTGACACGCCGGCAGCACCCAGCAGGGGATTGATCTTTTCGCCGGGAAACAGGTTCATGATCTTGGCAAGTAAAATCCCCGTTGCCGTGCTCACGGAAAAGGCAGCAAGACCCAGACAGAACACAAAGATCACCTCGGGTTTTAAAAACACCTCGGCGTTCATGGTGGCACCCACGGGCAACCCCAGGAAGATGGTGACAATGTTCAACAGTTCGTTCTGGGAGGCATGGGTCAGCCGTTCGACCACCCCGGCCTCACGGAAAAGGTTGCCGAGCATGAACATGGCGATGAGCGGCGCTGCTGCAGGAATCAGCAGAATGATCACCAGGGCCGCCACCACCGGAAAGAAAATCTTTTCCAGCTTGTTGACCTTTCTGGTTTTCTTCATCCGGATCCTTCGCTCGGCATCCGTGGTCATCAGCCGCATGATGGGCGGCTGAATGATGGGCACCAGGGCCATGTAGGAATAGGCCGCAACGGCGCACACGCCGAGCATGTGGGGGGCCAGTTTGGATGCCAGAAAGATGGTGGTCGGCCCGTCAGCCCCCCCGATGATGCCGATGGTGGCGGCCTCCTGGATGTTGAACCCCATGGCCTGGGCGGCAAAAAAGGTGATGTACACCCCGGCCTGGGCCCCGGCCCCGAGGAACAGCAGCGAGGGCCTTGCCAGCATGGGGCCGAAATCGGTCAGCGCCCCCAGGCCCAGGAAGATCAACGGCGGAATCACCTCCCACTGGATGCCGAAATGGTAGAACTTCCAGAGCAACCCCTCCTCTGGGGCCATCAATCCTGAAAGGGGCAGGTTCGCAAGCAGGATGCCGAACCCGATGGGCAGCAGCAGCAGCGGTTCATACTGCTTTGCAATGGCAAGATAGATCAGGCCGATGGCAATGATCCACATCACCACCATGCCAGCGGTCAGGTGGACAAATCCCGTTGTGTTGATCATGTACGACATAAGGTCCATCATGCCTTTTCCCCCCTGGCTTTGAGTATCCACTGGGCCACAAGGGTGTTGAGTTTGATGGCCCCGTACAGAAACCCCATTCCCACAAAAACCCCGGCAATACCGGTCACAAAAACGACCATGGTCTGGTTCATCACGCTCTCTCCTTTAAACGCAGCAGCGCTCAGTCAAGGGGCCAGAGGCCCTTTTCCTCAAGAACGGTCCTGAGCACCTTAAGGGCGGTGTTCATGGCAGGCACACCGCCGTACACAGAGGTTTGAAACATCACCTCGGAAATTTCCCTTGGCCTGCATCCCACGTTCAGAGCCGCCTCAATGTGGAGCTTCAGCTCTTCCGGCCGGTCAAGCACGGTCAGCGCCGCAACGGTCACAAGCTGCCGGGTGGTGTGGGGAATCTTGTTTCTGGCATACATGGTACCCGTGATATAGAGCGACATGTCCCGGGCAAGATCCTTGTCAAAGGCACGCCACAACTCAAAGGGTTTTTCACCTTCAACCCCCTTAAAATAGAGGGCCGCCGTCTCCCTGGTTCTTTCGACCACATTCTTTTCGTCCACAGCCTTGTCCGCCATGCCCCCCCCTTTACCGGTTTGCCCGTTTGATACCCAGCTGGTCAAGGGCAATGATCATCTTGCAGATGTTGGCAGAGCCTTCCACCATGCTGTAGGTGGGGGCATCCCTGTAAAACCGTGCCACGGGGTATTCCGTTGAATAGCCATAGGCCCCGAGAATCCGCATGGCGAAATTCGACGCCTTGGTGGCCACCTCGCCGGCAAGGTACTTGGCCTTGGCCACGTCAAGGCCGTTATTGAGATTACCCTTGTCCTTTTCAACGGCGGCCCGGTACACCATGAAACGGGCCGCATCAATCTCAGCCGCCATCTGGGCGATCATGTCCTGGTTCATCTGGAAAAGCCCGATGGGTTTACCAAACTGTTTCCTTGTATTGCAGTATTTGATGGCCTCGTCAAGGCATGCCTGGGCAAGACCCACACCGCCTGCTGCGGCCGAGAGCCTTGTATGGTTCAAAGAACCAAACAGAATCTTTGCGCCGTCCCCTGGTTTTCCAAGCAGATTCTCCCTGGGCACCTTGACATTGTCCAGGAACACCTCTCCCGTGGGAGAAGAATGGGAACCCAGCTTTTCAAGGGCTGAGGTGGAGACGCCCGCAAAATTTTTCGGCTCGATCACAAAGGCGGACAGTCCCCGGGTGCCGATTTCCTTGTCCGTATAGGCGTAGCAGATTAAAACATCGGCAATGGCCGCGTTGGAGATCCAGGTTTTGGAGCCGTTGAGCAAATAGTGGTCACCCTTGTCCTCGGCCGTGGTTGACATGGCCATGACGTCGGATCCGGCATCGGCCTCGGTGATGCCGAAACCGCCCAGGTATTCCGCCGTGCACAGTTTTTCGATGTACTGTTTTCTGGCCGCTTCAGTTCCGTATTTAAAAATGGTGAATGCGCAGCCCAGCACCTGCATGTTGACCTGAACCCGCAAAGAACTTGACCCCCTTGCGATCTCTTCAGTGACGATCATGGCGGCAAGCCAGCCCATGTCCTCCCCGCCGTATGCCTCGGGAATCACCGTGCCGTAAAACCCGAGCTCGCCCATGGGCAGGACAGCCTCTTTATAGGGAAAGTAGTTGGCCTCGTCCCAGGCATCGGCATTGGGGGTGATCTTTTTTTTGACAAATTCCCTGACGGCCTTCTGGAGCATTGCCATCTCTTTTGATAATGTAAAATCCATTGTGTTTCCTCGTTATTTTTTGTTTGCCTTGTTTGAATTTCAGGTACATGCGCATCCAAATATAATTTTCCAAAAATTTTTCAGACCGCTGCCCTGGGCCGTTTTCCAGGTTCAACCATTGGGTTTTCCGGGGTACGATCAGCTCTTGAACATGTTTTCTATGGTTTCCATGGCAATGGCTGCAACCTTTGGATTGAACCGGGCATGGACGGCATGGGAGAGCATTTCAAAGCTGAACCCCTTGCCCTCCCTGGCCAGCAGGCCCAGGGACGCCAGGGCCCAGTCATGCCGCTTGACCTTGAGTGCCTTGAAATCCACCTCAAATACCGTGGCTGCGGTTTCCGGAATGACCACGCTCTTTTCCTTGACCACAAAGGTGTCGGGGGAAAGGGTGGCAAACATACTGTGGCGGCGCTGGACCCCTTCGTCACTGATGGCCACAACCACGGTGGGCGCTTCAATACCGGCATACCCTATCTTTTCAGGCGAGATCAGGATCTCACTCACGCTCTGGCCCCGGAGCACGGTGATATTGTAGTCATTCTTCATGGAGACGTTCATGCCGGCAGACATGCCGGCATAGCAGACAATATCCCCGGCCGTGACAATTCGCATACCGGCACTTCCAAGGATAACAATCTCTTCACGCCTGGGCACTGCCGGATCCATCAATTTCTCAATGGTGACAGGCTCTGGGAAACGTTTCTTTTCAAGGGCAAGCTGCCGGTAAACCTCACCATACTCGGCCCGTTTGTTCTGCTCAACCAGGCCGTTCTTTCTGGGCATGGCCTCGATCATTTCATCAATGGCCTTGGGGGTAAGCTGGTTTCGCTTGGTGTAGCGGCCGGTACACATGCCAAGGGTCTCCACCAGGGAGAAGCCCTTATGTTCCATGGCATTGACCAGGGTTTCGGCAAGCTTGGCATCATGGCCCGAACACCTGCTGATATAGGTGGCTCCGGCACTCTCGGCCACGGCACAGATATCAATGGGAATTTCAGCATGGTTGAGGAATTCTGACCCGACCACGGCAGCCGTGGGGGTGGTGGAGCTGTACTGGCCGCCGGTCATGCCGAAGTTGAAGTTGTTCAGCACAATCAAGGTGACATCCATGTTCTTTCTGCAGGCGGCCAGGACATGGGCCCCCCCGATGCCCAATCCGCCATCGCCCATGGTGACAATCACGTTCAACTCGGGATCGGCCAGTTTGAGCCCCTGGGCATAGGTGAGTGCACGGCCGTGGAGGCCGTGGAGGGCATGGACATTAAAAAAAGTATCAAAGAGCCCGGAACAGCCGATGTCACTTACGATCACGGTTTTATCCGCCGGGATTCCCATCATGTCCAGGGCTCGGTCAAGCTCCTTTGTAATTCTTTCATGGGTACACCCGGGGCAGAACACAGGCGGACGTTTTGCATTCAGAAAACTACTCATTTTCAATTACCTCCATGATCTTTCCGGGCTTGATTAAAATCCCGTCCATCTGGCCATAAAAATCTATTTTTTTACCACAGAGAACCCGTCTGATTTCACCCACATACTGGCCAAGGTTCATTTCAATGACAACGATGCGGTCATAGGACGCCGACGCTTTTTTCAACAGCATCTCAGGTACCGGCCACAGGGTCTTAAGTGTCAGGGAGGAAACAGGCTTTCCCTTTTTTTCAAGGTGGGCACAGGCATCATCAACGGCCCTTGATGTCACACCATAGCTGATGACCAGGGTGTCTGCACCGGGTCTGTGGTTTTCCTCGTAAAGGGTGATTCTTTCTTCAGCAGCAAGGATCTTGTTCTGCAGTCGTTCCTGGTTGGCTTCGATCACCCGTGGATCAATGGTGATATAGCCGTCCGGACCGTGGGTGGAAGAGGTCTGGCGAACCAGGTCCCTGCCACCAATGGGAAGAAAATCAGGGGCGGCTTCGGGCCGGGCCGCAAAGGGAACATAGGCATCGCCCTGAAAGGGTTTACGTGCCACCAGGGGCGGAAGCGCCACCGCATCCAGGTCAACACTCTCCTTGGTCATGCCGATCTCCTTGTTGGATGCAATGAACACAGGGCACCTGAACTCTTCGGCATAGTTAAAGGCGTGAACGGTCAAAAGATAACAGTCAAGGGCATCCTTGGGCGCCAGGACAATAACGGGCACACCGCCGGTGTTGCCCCAGCGCATGAACTGAATATCACTGTCTGCCCCCCGTGTGGCCGACCCCGTGGAAGGCCCAAGGCGCTGAACATCCACGATAACCAGGGGGATTTCACTGCCCACGGCAAAGGAAATCTGTTCACTGTAGAGACTGAGTCCTGGGCCGGAAGTGGCCGTGAGCGCCTTTTTCCCAGCCATGGAGGCACCGATGCAATAACCCATGGATGCAATCTCATCTTCGCCCTGGACGCAGACCCCGCCCCTGGGGGGGAGCATCTTGAGCATGTTGGCAAAAACAGTGGTGGCAGGGGTTATGGGATACCCTGCAAAAAAGGAGCATCCTGCAGCCATGGCACCCCTTGCAACCGCCTCATTTCCTTCCATAAAAGACAACGCCATCTTGTTTCTCCTGATCGTTTTTTTAGAGACCCTCAATCATCCCCATAAATTTAATCAGTAATTTGATTAGATTTATGATTAAACTTCATGTTACCTACAGAAACAAAAATGATCTGTCAAGATAATAAATGAATTAAAATATGTATTTATTCACGAATGGTTCTCTTATAGAAACAAGGATTATCACCCTTGCTTTTGTGTATTTTTTGGTATATTCATGGGTACAAATAAATCAGCATCGGGTATAATGGACCCAAAGATTTCCCCCGGAAGGCAAAAACAGACTGACCCAAGAGAGTAAAGAGCAGGATGAAAAAAAAATCAGAAAAAAGCCGAGAAGACTATACCCAGGAAGCGTATATGGGCATTCGAAGGATGTTTTTCATCAATGAAATCATACCCGGCCAGAAAATTTCCTACCGGGACCTTGCGGAACGTCTGGAAATGAGTCCGACCCCCATCATTCAGGCCCTGAAAAGACTTGAATTCCAGGGGCTGGTACGCCACGAACCCAACCGGGGGTATTATACTGAAAAAATAAGCCTTAAAGAGCTCACCGAAATCTATGACTTCCGTGAACTCATCGAGGTTTCCCTGCTGGCCAAAACCATACGAACCATCAACCGAAAGGGACTTGCAACCCTTAAAAAAGCATTAAAAAACCACCTCAATGCCCAACGGGACATCTACCTGAAAGAGCGGCTCATGAACGACATGGAGCTGCACCTGACCCTGGCAGAGCTGTCCGGCTGCACCCTCCAGATCAACACCCTGCGCCATCTGTTTGACCTGCTATACCTCAAGTACAGGGGAAGCATGCTCTTTATCACCCCCATGGAAACCGTGGACGACGAACACCAGCAGCTCTATGACCTCATCGCCAGAAAAGAGGTCGACCCGGCCTGCCGGATGCTTGCCCAGCATATCGCCAATGTTAAGAAATATGCCATCCTCTGCATTGAACGTATGGCCAGGGAAAAAAACCTTCAGGTTATTTAAGATCTTTTTTAGCCCTGAAAGGACATATCAAAAAAATCTATCACCCTATTCTTCCCGGAAAAACCCCATACGAACAGCAATCCAGAGGGTTGCACCCTGAAAAAAATAAAATTTCTGTTGAAATTTAGAAATTTATTCCGTATGTTACCCTTACTGTAACAAACTCAAGGAGCGCAACATGTCAGCATCATCAAAACTTTCAAACACGGTAAAAGCCCTGTGTTTCCTGGCAAAGCACCATCCCGCACCCCAGAACTCCACCCGCATCTCAGCGGATACCGGGATCAACGCCTCAAAACTCAGGCGCCATCTTTCAGCCCTTGCCAAGGCCGGAATCATCAGAACCATCCAGGGCGCTGCCGGCGGATTCATGCTGGAAAAAGCCCCGGGAGAGATCCATCTCCAGGAGATATACTGTGCCCTTGAAGATCGAAAGGCGTTCCATCTGGACATCACCACAAATCCGGACAACACCGTGGAAGAAACCACCATCGTCAACAATTACTTCCTGGATCTTTTCAGTGAAATCCAGGTGGAGATTGAAGATAAAATGCGAGCCATCAAACTGTCCCACATCATCAACTACATTTCAGACCAAAAGGAGTTATAATGAAGTTTCTCGAAGCGTTAGGCATCCAGGCAAAGAATCCGGGGTCATCAACGGGCCTTGAATGGAACAGCACCCGTGACCAGGGTGAAATCGATGTTGTTTCACCCGTGGATGGCAAACTGCTGGCATCGGTCTATCTGGCCTCAAAGGAGGATTATGCAAACCTGGTGGAAACATCTCAAAAAGCCTTTAACGTCTGGCGAAGGGTACCGGCACCCAAGCGGGGTGAGATTGTCCGCCAGATCGGCAACGAACTGAGAAAGAACAAGGATGCCCTGGGCACCCTTGTCTCCTATGAGATGGGAAAATCCCTCCAGGAAGGGTGGGGCGAAGTCCAGGAGATGATCGACATCTGCGATTTTGCCGTGGGCCAGTCCAGACAGCTCTGCGGGTCCACCATCCACTCGGAACGGGAAAACCACCGCCTCTATGACCAGTACCATCCCCTGGGAATTGTCGGCACCATCTCTGCATTCAACTTCCCCGTGGCCGTATGGTCATGGAATGCCATGATTGCAACTGTCTGCGGCGATGTCAACCTCTGGAAGCCCTCGTCAAAAACCCCGCTTACGGCCATTGCGGTTCAAAACATCCTGGCGCCGGTCATCCGGGAGAACAGCCTGCCCGAGGGTCTGTTCTCGATCATCGTGGGCAGGGGATCGGACGTTGGCGAGACCATGCTCAACGACCGGCGGATCCCCTTGATATCCATCACCGGCTCCACACGGGTGGGTCGCCACGGGGCAGAGGTCATTGCCCGTCGATTCGGTAAATCCATCCTCGAACTTGGCGGCAACAATGCCATCATCATGACCCCCCAGGCAGATCTCAAACTTGCCGTTCCCGGCATTGTCTTTTCAGCCGTGGGAACGGCCGGCCAGCGCTGCACCACCACCCGGAGGCTTATTCTCCATGAATCCATCTATGACCGGGTAAAGGAGCTGATCGTCAAGGCCTATGGTTCATTGAAGATCGGCTCTCCCCTTGATGAAACAAACCACATGGGCCCCCTCATCGACAAGGGTGCGGTCAAGGATTTCCAGAACGCCCTTAAAGCCCTTGTTGAACAGGGAGGCAAGATCCTGACCGGCGGAGAGATCCTTGAAGGCGAGGGGTATGAATCCGGCTGCTACGTTACGCCGGTCATTGCCGAAGCCGAAAACAGCTACCCCATTGTCCAGGAAGAGACCTTTGCCCCCATTCTTTACCTGATCCGTTATTCAGGTGAGCTGGAAAACGCCATTGAAATCCACAACGATGTTGTCCAGGGGCTCTCGTCCTCGATATTCACGGACAACCTCCAGGAGGCCGAACAATTTCTCTCCCACTGGGGATCGGACTGCGGTATTGCCAATGTGAACATCGGCACCTCGGGTGCTGAAATCGGCGGTGCCTTTGGCGGTGAAAAAGAGACGGGCGGCGGACGTGAATCCGGCTCCGATGCCTGGAAAGGGTATATGAGACGCCAGACAAACACCATCAACTACGGAAAAACCATTCCCCTTGCCCAGGGCATCAAGTTCGATATTTAGTTGCACCCCACCCGTGCAGGTCGATATGGACCGGCACGGGTGTTGATGGAGGAATGGCCCTGACAATTTGCGCTCTTGTGTTAAATCAAAGATCCAAATTTTTCATTCTGCGCGAAGGGCTTCAATGGGGTCGAGATATGCGGCATGGCGGGCGGGCAGAACCCCTGCCACAAGACCGATCAGGGCCGCCAGGAGTTCGGCTGCAAGAACATAGCCCCAGGAGGTATGGGTGGGCAGGGCCGGGACAAGCCTGCCCAGGATCCAGGCGCCACCTGCGCCCAGAATAAGCCCGGCCGCTCCCCCCATGCAGGCAAGCACCAGGGCTTCTCCCAGGAACATGAATATGATCTGTCGACGGCCGGCTCCCAGGGCACGAAGAAGACCAATCTCAGCTCTCCTCTCATGGACACTGATGGTCAGGATGGTCAGGATACCCACCCCTCCCACCACCAGAGAGATGCCTCCCAGGGCACCCACGGCCATTGTGAGCACAGAGAGAATGGACCCAAGTACCTCGAGCATCTGATCCTGGGTGGTGACTGTAAAATCGGCTTCGCCGTGGCGTTCCATGAGGATCTTTTTCGCACGGGCAGCCACCTCAGTGGACCGGCTTCCCTGGGCGTACAAAAGATCGATCTCCATGAGACTGTCGCGGTTGAACAGGGCCATGGCCCTGGCCGCCGGGACATACACGGCATCATCCAGGTCAAACCCCAGCATCTGACCCTTGGATTCCATGACGCCAAGGACCCGGTACTGCTGATTTCCAATGCGAAGCCGCTGCCCCAGGGGGTTTTCGCCACCAAAGAGCTCGGTCCTTACCCTGCTGCCAAGCACTGCAAAATTCCTGGCTTTCCGGGGATCATCATCGGGCAGAAATCGCCCCTGGGCCACCTGCATCTGCCAGACCCGGGGCGCATCGGCCCCTACCCCGAAGACATATGTCCTGCGGCTCAGGCGGCCATGGGACACCTCGGCATTGCCCTGGAACACCGGCACCACGGCAAGCACCCGGGGAAGCCTTTTCATGGCCAGGGCATCGTCCAGGCTCAGGGGCCTTACATTGCTGATCACTGCGCCTGAAAAACCCGTGGTGGAGGCTCTTCCCGGGGTTACAGCAATAAGATTGGTGCCGAACTGGGTAAACTCGGACAGGACATACCGGTGAACGCCCTGGCCAAGGGATGTCAACAGGACAACGGCTGCAATCCCCACGCTGATGCCAAGCGCCGTCAGAAAACTTCGCGCCGGTTGGCCCGCCACTGACTGGAAGGCCAGTTTTACAGCATCCTGGCTCTGCACGAAAACCTCCTTGCCTGTTTTTGAAAAATTATCATGGAAAAACGCCGCCTATCTCCTGTTCAGGGAGGCGACCGGATCCATCCCGGCAGCTCTCCTGGCCGGAAGTATCCCAAAGAGCAGTCCTGAAACCAGGGCGACCCCCACGGCTGCTGCCAGGGCCCAACCTGGCACCACCAAGGGAAAATCAGGAAGAAACCGGCCCAGAATCCAGATACAGCTCTGGGCCAGAACCAGCCCCAGGATCGCTCCTGCCAGGGAGAGCATGGCCGCCTCGGCGAGAAACAGGCCCAGTATCTGTGCCCGGGGCGCACCCATGGCCTTGAGAAGGCCGATCTCGGCCGTACGCTGGGAAACGGCAATCAACATGACGTTCATGATCAGAATTCCGGCAACAACAAGACTGATGGCGGCAATCCCGGCCACGGCCAGGGTGAGTGTTCTTAAAATGCGATCAAAGGTTGCCAGCAGCGCATCCTGGGTAATGACGGTAACGTCATCCTCCCCGTCATGGCGGGCCTTGATGATCTCAAGGATGGCTCGCCCTGCCCCGGATACAGCATCCCTGTCCCTGGCCTGAACCAGAATGCGAAACAAAGATGCGCGGTTGAACAGGGCAGTTGCGGAAGCAACCGGGATAATGGCAATATCTCCAAGGTCCATGCCCAGGGACTGACCCTTTTTTGCAAGGACCCCCACGACCCGGAACCGGCGCTCTCCAATGCGCACAAACCGGCCAAGGGGAGACGCCTGGCCGAACAGCTCGTTCTTGAGCTTGTATCCAAGGACACACAGGGCTTCGGCCCGGGTCGGATCCTTTGAAGCAAAAAACACCCCCTGGGCCATGGAGAGCTTTCGTATCCGATACATCTCCTGGGTGGATCCGAGAATGGAACTCTCCCTGGACCTGTTGCCCGAGGCGACCTGGGCCGATCCGACCATGACCGGTGCAACCCTGAATACGGTACTGCTGCGCTTCAAGGCCAGGGCATCCGCCAGGGTCAGGTCCCTGGGGGTCTGACCCAGCAGGGGCGGCGGTCCGCCCGTGGTTTCCGAACGACCCGGCAGGACAATCAGCAAATGGGATCCAAGGGAGGTGAACTGATCGCCCACATAGAGCCGGGCGCCGTTACCAAGGGAGGTGAGCACCACCACTGCCGCCACCCCCATGGCCATTGCAAACAGCATCAACCCGGTTCTCAGGGGATACCCCGCCAGGGAACGCCCACAAAAGGCAATCACATCGGACAGGGTCATTTCAGCCGCCTTTTGTCGTCGACAATGGTGCCGTCCAGCATGCGGATCTGCCGCAGGGTCCGCTGGCCGATTTCAGGGTCATGGGTCACCATGATCACCGTCATCCCCTCCCGGTTCAAGGTTTCAAGGACATTAATCACCTCCTGGCCCGATGCCCGGTCCAGATTCCCCGTGGGCTCATCGGCCAGAATAACAGCCGGCGCCATGATGGTTGCCCGGGCAATGGCCACCCGCTGCCGCTGACCGCCGGAAAGCTGATCCGGACGGTGCCGGGTACGGTCTGAAAGACCGAACCGGTCCAGGGCCTCTGCCACGCGGCGTCTTCGCTCCCCCCTGTCAACGCCGGCAAGGATCAGGGGAAGTTCAACGTTCTCGGCTGCCGTCATACGGCCGATAAGATGAAAAAACTGAAAGATGAATCCTATTTTATGGCGGCGGACATTGGCCTGCTGACTGTCATTGAGCCGGGTTACGTCCATGGTGTCAAGGCAATAGCTCCCCTGATCAGGACGATCCAGCAGTCCAAGAATATTAAGAAGGGTTGATTTACCGGAACCGGACGGCCCCATGATCGAGAGGTACTCCCCGGCACCAATGGAGAGGTTTACCTGCCGCAGGGCATGGACCTGCTCGTCTCCCACGGTGAAAACCCGAATGATTCCATCAAGGTCGATCATTCAGGTCTCCCCTTGAAAGCACGGCAGGGGCGCCCTCCCTTAGACCGGGACTGTCAGCATTGACCACCACGCTCTCACCCGGAGCCAGCCCCGCCATCACCTCGGTCCAGTCCCAGTTGGACAGACCGGTTCGAAGCTTACGTTCAGCGATCACTCCCGGATCTTGTGTAAATACAAAGACCCGGCTGCCGTCCACCACAGCTTCCGTGGGAACCCTTACCACATCGGGGTGGCGTTCCAGAATGATTTCCACGTCGGCACTGTATCCGGCCAGCAGGAGATCGACATCCCCCGGCAGATCAAATGCCACCTCCACATCCACGGTGCGGGCCTGTTTTTCAACGTCCAGAACATAGTCGGCGATTCGTTGAACCCGCCCCATGAACAAACGGTCCCCAAAGGCGTCCATGGTGATGCGAACCGCCATCCCAACCATGATACCAGCGGCATCAACCTCATCAATGGGGGCTGTCACATAAAAACAGGTGGTGTTGATGATATCCACCACCGGAAACGTTGCGATTCCCAGGGGGGAAGGGGTCACAAACTCGGACAGCTCGCCTTTTATATCTGCAATGACGCCGTCAAAGGGCGCTTCAAGCCGGGTCTTCAAGAGTGCTGCATCGGCCGCTTTCAGACGGGCTTCACCCACCCTTATCTCAACCCTTGCCCCATCACACTCGGCGTTCAGGGCAGCCGCCTCGGCAGCCGAATTGTCCCTTCGTTCCTCGGTGTCAAAATTTTCCCGCTGAAGCGCCAGGATACGATCGGCATTGCGCCGGGCCACCGCCGCCTTTAAACAGATTGAACGGGCACGGTGC
Source organism: uncultured Desulfobacterium sp. (assembly GCA_963675615.2). Classification (GTDB taxonomy): domain Bacteria; phylum Desulfobacterota; class Desulfobacteria; order Desulfobacterales; family Desulfobacteraceae; genus Desulforapulum. The sequence continues at coordinate 3,365,771 of CAXXTD010000001.1, read as the reverse complement.
CGGGCAGCCAAAATCTCCTCCTGGGCCAGAAGTCGCTGGGCCTTGAGATCCTCGTTCCACAGTTCAAGCAGGAGCTGCCCCTTTTTGACACTCTCCCCCTTGCCCACGGGCAGCAGGGAAATCTGCCCACCGATGCTGGGAGACAATCTGGCCCTTTGGCAGGCCTTGACACTTCCTGCCCGGGTATTGGCAACCATTCGTTCAACGGTACCGCGCTCCACGGGTTTTACAACCACTTCAAGGGGGTGAGGCCGTGTATACCAGAAGATCAGAACACCCATCCCGGCAATACCAAGAAAAACAAACGACCATCGAAGGGGGTGTCGAAGCATGGTAAAACAGCTCCCGTCTGGAACAATAAATTGTTTTACCGGCAAAATATGAGGTTATCAGAATCCAGACCACCATCATTCCAGGCAGTAGTGATCAAGCTGGAGTTTCACCGGCAGATGGTAAGGACCCATTTATGGTTTCACTCTATTACTGCCAGAATAATTGTCAAGGGCGAACACGCAGGAGCCTGGATTAAAACCGCTACTTCCGCCCCAGGCATCTGCGGCTTGCACAACGTATATTTTGGTTGAAGATAGCAGGTCTCACGGTATCACCACACCCTCCAGCAGGGGCTTCTTGCCTTCAAGCAATGGAAGCACCCCGTATTGGAGAAAATGACCGATGCCGGCTTTGTTGAAGTGCATGTGATCATAATACCACTTGGTTTCCTGCATGCAGGATGCGCAGTTGTAATAGTCCATCCCCTCTGTCCGGGCAGCAGTTTCCCGAAGAAAGGCATCAACTTCCCCAAGCCCGGGAAAATCCGCCATCAGCAGCGGCAACATCACATAGGTGATGCGCCCGCTGTTCTGTCTGACCAGACGGTTGATCCTTTCCACGACCGGGCCGTAGGCGGTGTAACTTTTCTGGTCGAATTTGTCCAGATAGTTCCTGCGGGCATCCTCTGTTTTCTTTGGATCGATCTTCTTGAGGGTCCCGCTGGTCAGCCCCGGGGCACCGTAGAGGGAGATCCGCTTCCAGTCTGTGACCGCGATCATCTGAAGGTAGGAAAAGAGGCGGCCCGTGGAATAGCCGTCCCGGATCAGCTTGAGAAAGATGAACAGTTCAAAGGGTTCGTCCCTGAGGAAGAAATCGTTGTTTTCATTGTTGATGGACGAATAAAAGACCCAGGGATCCACAAGATAGATGACATGGTCGGCGCGGTTTTCCCGGTGGTAAAACCAGGCGAGATGCACCTCGGCCGGCATCAGGCCGCCACCGCCGCCCTTGGAGAGATTGGCAACCCTGCCTCCCAGAATCTGCTCGACCCGAGTGTGATTGCCGTCCCTGGAAAAAACGCGCCCCCGGGAGGTACCGAGAACAGCCACGGGATAGTGTGTCTTTTCCCCCAGCACCAGGAGATTCGACTCGCTTTGGGCATAGCCCAGGTGGATATCCCGGTGCTGCCCGGAAAAATAAAAGAGCAGGCCTGCCAGAATCCCAAGGTTCAGGGTAAAGAAAAATACCAGTTTGAAGATGAATAGTTTTGCCTTCATTGTCATTCAACCGATGCTGCTTGACCAACAACCCTTTTTAAAATTGGAAATAGATGAATTCCTGCTTCACGCCAAAAACCGTCAAAAGAAACACCATCCAGAATGCGAGGGTATACAGGGTCCAGCGCACCAGGGGCAAAAGCTGTCCCACCCGTTCGTGTATCCTGTCGCCCCTTTGCTCGGTGTATTCCACCCAGAAGAGCACCCCGATTCCCGCCACCAGCATCATGAACCGCCAGGGCCCCACGACGCCTAAACCAAATGCCTCTGCCCCGGCCCCACCCAGATGGCCCATCTTACCCATTATGGTAAAGGCGTCGGTTACGGAATTGGCCCGGAAAAACAGCCAGGCAACGCTTACAATCACCATGGTGATGCCCGTCTGGAGCCCATGGTTCCACCGGGACGACCGGTCAGGACATATCCGGTCGGCCACGCGTTGCTGAAAATGGTGGGTAACATTCTCCAGGACCAGGACCCCGCCGTGGAGGGCCCCCCAGACCACAAAGGTCCAGTTGGCACCGTGCCACAGGCCGCTCAGGACAAAGGTGATGAAAATGTTGAAATACCAGCGCCATGTTGCAGCCCGGTTTCCGCCCAGGGGGATATACAGGTAGTCCCTGAACCAGGTTGAAAGGGAGATGTGCCAGCGCTGCCAGAACTCCCCAAGGGATTTGGAGAAATAGGGATGCCTGAAATTTTCCATGAGCTCATACCCCAGGACCCGGGCGCCCCCCCGGGCCATGTCGGTATATCCTGAAAAATCGCAGTAGATCTGGATGGTGTAAAAAAAAGTGGCAAAGATGAGGGCCATCCCCTGATGGTCTCCCACATGGTTGAAAACCCGGTTAACGTAGATGGCCAGCTGATCGGCCAGGGCCACCTTTTTCAACAGCCCCCACACCATGAGCCTGAGCCCGTCCGTGACCCGCTGATAATCAAAGGTATGGGGCTGCCTGAGCTGGGGGATCAGAAGCGAGGCCCGGTTGATGGGGCCGGCCAGCAGCTGGGGCCAGAACGAGACGAACAGAGCAAAGACTCCGAAATGCCGTTCAGCCTGGATCCGCCCCTGATACACATCCACGATGTAGCCAAGGGACTGAAAACAATAGAAGGAAATGCCCACGGGAAGGAGCAGATGAACGAGGGGCAGATCATGGGACAGGCCCAGGATATGCAGGATACTGGTCAGGGATTGGCTGAAAAAATTGACATACTTGAACAGGAAAAGGATGCCGATGTTGAACACAATGCCCAGCCACAGGTATTTTTTCCGCTCCTGTTTTTCCGAAAATACGGCCATGCGCCGCCCCAGAAGGTAATTGAACAGGGTGGACCCCAGCAGCAGGAAAATATAGTCAAACTTCCAGCAGGCGTAGAAGAAATAGCTGGCCCCAAGCAGCATCCCCCATCGAAGGCGCTGGGGAGTTGCATGGTAGAGTCCCAGGGTGACCAGGAAAAAAGCAGCAAATGGAATGGAGTTAAACAGCATGTTACTTGATTTTTTTGGGCCTCGCCGTTGCCTTTTTATCCAAGCAGGGACAGGGGAAAGGCCCAGGGAGGGGCGTTCTTGCGCCACCATGGCGCTGTTCTGAGCCTGAGTGTCAGACTATAGAGTTTCCCAGGTTTCCTGTCAAACGAAAACAAATGGATAAGGATTTGACAATGCACTGGCTGGGGAACATAATCAATTCCCCTTTGATCTGACGCAACTACCACGGGAAGGGAGTACACGTTCCATGGCCCATAGACACGGAAGAATCGTTTCAATGATAACTGCTTTAATTTACCAAACCACAATGCCCAAAGGGCTGGCAACTGCCGTCCTGGCCCTGGCGTTCCTTGCTGCTGCCGGATGTGAGCATTCAGGGATCATATCTCCTGCCGACAGAACATGGACCCCCGCCGTCTTCCAGGAATACCTGGCCCAGGGCCCGGTGGGAGGCAATCTGCCGGATTTTTCCAGGGCCGGCTATTGCATGGGCGAAACGTTAATTCCCGAAATCCAGGGGCCGGTGTTTGACGTCACCCAGGCCCGGTTCGGGGCTACCCCTGATGACAACAGGGATGACACGACTGCCATCCAGGCCGCCGTGGATGCTGCAGCAGCCGCTGGAGGCGGTGTCGTCTTCCTTCCCAGGGGTCGCTACCAGATCCACAGCACCGCAGATGCCCCTTATCTGACCATCACCTCGAGTCATATCGTCCTGCGCGGCCAGGGCTCGGGAGAAGGGGGAACCGTCCTGTTCATGGGCGCTGCTGGATCCCAAGGACCCATCCGACGGCTGGGGACCGTTCCGGCCTTAATCGAAGCCCGCCACCATGCGGCCGTGGCCGTGGTGGGGTCAGAGGCGCGCAGGGAACTTGCCGCCTTCAGCCAGGATGTACGCCGGGGCCAAAGGGAGATTACCGTTTCCAGCACCCGTGCCCTGTCCCAGGGTCAGGACATTGTCATCCAATGTACCGATCCACTCATTGATCCCCAAAACCCCTCCCCGGACAGGGCCGCCATCTGCGTCCAGCTGACCTCGCCCTTTAAACTCACCCCGGCCCAGAACGACACCTACGGAAAGGCAGCCCAGAAACTGACCTGGATCGCCGGCATAGAGAAAATCATTGACGACCATACCATCCGCCTCACCCGCCCTGCCCGCTTTGACCAGCCCCTTGGCTACACCCCCCGGATCTATTCCTTTAACGGTGTCCGGGAGGTGGGCATCGAGCATCTTTGCATCCAAAGCGCCTGGCCCGGGGGATACCGCCACCACAAACCCTTTACCGACGCCCATGGACGGGTGATCCGGACCGCCAGGGAACAGGATTATCTGTGGGGAGGCATCTGGGTCAGCAGCAGCGTCAACGGATGGGTGAGGGACGTGGTCTTTACCAACATGACCCAGGGAATCATTCTTTCCACCTCCTCCCAATGGACCCTGGAAGATCTGACCTTCGCAGGCCTGGAAGGTCACGCCGGCGTCACCATCGGCTGGGGAAACGACAACCTTGTCCGCAGGGCGGATTTCTTTGCCCCCATGGTGCATCCGGTGACCGTGGAACTGACCGCTTCCGGCAACGTCACCACAGACTGCCGGACACACTATGAAGGGCGGAACCCTTTGTCTGCCACGGATACGGCCATGGATTTCCACGGCATTTTCCCCTATGAAAATCTCTTTGAAAAGATGAAGGGATTCTATGTCTGTCCCGGCGGAGACACCAGCGTTATGCCCCATGCAGGGGTGCGCAATGTTTTCTGGAACATCCAGGCACCCGCCCGGATCGACGGATACGGGGACTATGCCGGAGACTCGTTTGTCCAGACCTATGACTACGGGACCACCTCGTCCAAAACCCCGGCAACCCGGTATGAACATTTTCCCCAGTCCTTTTATATCGGCATCACCCGGAGGGGAAACCGCCCGGTCACCCTGGCCGGTTCGACCCAGGACCAGAGGAACCCCTGGATGACCGTTGAGGGGCTGAACCGCCCGGGCATGGTCGTCCCGTCACTGTACGAGGCCCAGAAGCTGCATCGGCAGCCTTGCACCAACCACTGAAACCCCGAAATTCAGAATCACATCCCCGGTCAGGCCACATCAGCGTTTTCCAACAAAATGTCATAAATTCATGTCGTGTCACCCCCGCTTGAACGGCATCGGCCGGATATTGCACAAAACCCGTTCTAGGACCCGCCATCCGACCTGTCTTTTAAAGTTATTTTTAGAAGCCTTATTTTCACACCCCAATAAATAAAGAAGATAGATTTCGCATCGCAACAGCAAAATCTGGGTTTTGCGATATCCATGGGAAAAATTTATAAATCCTGTAATTTGGCATTGATATATCTTGCACCGTTCTATATGCTACACTGACTATAACATATAAAAAGCAAAACAAAGATAGTTGGTTATAACAAGTTCGCCAAATGTGACCCCCATGAAAAGGAGTTTTAATTATGAATGGATGGATCGGCAAAATTCTCCGTGTTGATTTAACAACAGGGAAAATCAGCGATGAGTCCCTTGACCCCCGGGTTGCCAAAGACTACATCGGTGGCAGGGGGATCGGGATCTATTACCTGAACAAGGAAGTAGATCCCACATGTGATCCCCTGGGGCCTGAAAACCTCATGATCATGATGACCGGCCCCCTCACCGGAACGGGTGCCCCCACCGGCGCACGGTATATGGTCATGACCAAATCGCCATTGACCGGGGCGGTGACCTGCTCCAACTCCGGCGGCATGATGCCCCGGGAGATGAAACGGGCCGGCTATGACGGCATCATATTTAAAGGGCAATCGGCCAGACCCGTTTATCTGTGGGTCAACAACGGCAGGGCAGAACTCAAGGATGCCAGCCATATCTGGGGAAAAAACGTCCCGGACACAACAGACCTGCTCCTGGCAGAAACTGATCCCAAAGCCCGGGTGGCCTGCATTGGTCCGGCCGGGGAGAACAAGGTCCTGTTTGCCGGTATCATGAACGAGCGTCACCGTGCCGCAGGCCGATCCGGTGTGGGGGCTGTCATGGGTGCCAAAAACCTCAAGGGCGTTGTGGTCCTGGGCCAGAATAAAATTGACCTGGCAGACCCCGATGGATTCAAGACCTTCAACAAAAAAATCCTGGATCAATACACCAGCGAGGCCAAGGTAACACCCGTGGGACTCACCATCAACGGTACCTCGGGCGTTGTGGCGGTAACCCAGGCAAAGGGGATTCTCCCCACCAAAAACTGGCAGCATGGCACCTTTGAAGGCTGGGAAGAGATCCAGGGCACCACCCTCACCGAAAAGTACCTGGTAAAAAACCAGGGCTGCTTTGGCTGCCCCATCAAATGCGGCAGACTCACCAAGGTGACCGAGCCCGGCTTTGAAGGCGAAGGCGAAGGTCCTGAATATGAAACCGTTTACGCCATGGGTTCCAACTGCATGATCAATAACCTGGCCGCCATTACCAAGGCCAATTACCTGTGCAACGAACTGGGCCTTGACACCATCACCATGGGCGCCACTATTGCCTGTGCCATGGAGCTTGTGGAACTTGGCTACGTATCAGAAACCGAGGTGGGCCGTTCCCTGAAATGGGGAGACGGCGAAGCCCTGGTGGAACTGACCCGCCAGACCGCCTATCGCGAAGGTTTCGGCGACAAGCTGGCCCAGGGCAGTTATCGCCTGGCCGATGGATTTGGCCACCCTGAGCTTGCCATGGTTTCCAAAAAACAGGAATTTCCGGGATATGAACCCCGGGGGGCAAAGGCCATGGGTCTGGCCTATGCCACATCTCCCATAGGCGGTTCCCACATGCGCGGCGATCCAGCCTATTTTGAAATCTTTGGCACCACTTTTTCCATGGATCCGCTGACCACCGAGGGCAAGGCCGGTCCCACCAAACGGATCCAGGATCTGTCCGCCATTGTGGATGCCGCAGGACTGTGCATCTTTTTCGGTGCCAGGATGCTGGCGGAAAAGAACACCACCATGTCCCCCACGGGTATGCTGACCTATCTGAACACCGCCACCGGCGCAGACTACACCATTGAAGAATTGGTGATGGCCGCAGAGCGGATTACCAATGCAGAACGGATGTTCCTTGTAAATGCGGGCTTTGACCGAAAGGATGATTCCCTGCCCAGGCGCATCACCGACGAACCGCTGCCGGCAGGCCCGGCCAAAGGCCAGACCTGCGATCTTCAAACCATGCTCGACGACTATTACAAGGTCCAGGGCTGGGACAACAACGGTATTCCAACGAAAACGACACTTGAGAAACTGGGCCTGACCTGATTTTAAGGACCGCAAATGAAATAAGTTGACCAGAAAGAGCGCCGAATTTTGGTTCATATGCAAGGCGCATTAAAGGTTCAATAGCAGGCCTATTGTGCCTTTGATGCAACCCGGTAGATGAACCAAAAGGCAAGCAATTTCGGTCAAGTTATAAAATTGCGGTCCTAGGGAAAGATTCTCCAGCGTTAATGATCAAACGACGAGCGCGCCTCGGGGAGGATATCGCATGGAATCAAGGTATGCGCACATCCCAGGGGCGAGCAGTCAGAAGGCCGGTCTCTCACAGCTTGAGAAACATGAAAACATAATCCCCGTTGTTGATATCAATGGTGAGATTGGCGCCACGGGCCCGGGCAAAAACGATCCAGGCGGGGTCCTTGGTCTTTCCGCATTCAAAGGTCGGATGGAAAATGCCCCTGATTTTATCGTTCCAGGCAAGCAGCATGGGCATTTCGGTTTTTTCCAGGGCCGCTTTTTTGGCAACCTCCTGGGCTTTGACAAAATCCAGATTCGGGTCATCCACCTCAAGCCGTATGGACTCAACCGAGGTGTCAGAGGGCTGGGGGGCAATTCGTGCCATGTTTTTTCTCTCCTTTGCAAAAGGTCCGCCAATACTATGGCAATCTTTGATGGTGCCGTCAACACGTACCCGGAAAAATCCCCCCATTTTATTACATGGCCCCCTGGGGTCACGTTCTTCCCGGACCAACCACCTGTTTTTAGAAAGATCAGGACCGAATCAATCGGGGCCTATAAAATGAGTCCCTGGGGATCACATTCTTCCCTCAGGATCCGCAACTCTTCAACCGTGGGCGGTTGAACCGCCCTGGCCCTTGAAATGTCCACGGAAAACTCCATGTTTTCCAGAATCTGTGCGGGCGTAATGCCAGGGTAATATCCGGAAAGGTACATCTCCTTTGTGGTATCGTCAAAACCCATGGTGCCCATGGTGGTGATCACCATCATGGGGCCGCCCCGGGGCAGGCCGGCATTTTTCCGTCCATCCGGCCCGTCAAGGTATCCCGGGCTGGTCAGATAATCGAGTTTTTTAACAAACTTTCGTCGTTCCTGCTGCATGAAAATCAGGCTTTTCGGTACAAACGAGGCCACATCACAACCGCCGCCACTGCCGGAAAACCGGGTTTTCGGACGGTCATAATCACCGATCACCGTGGAGTTGAGATTGCCGAATCGATCGATCTGGGCTGCACCCAGGATGCCGATCACATGGTCGCCCGTGATCCTGTTCTGCATGGTGGCAAACGCGTCCAGAAGCCCGCCATTGGACGAGGTGTGGAACATGACCCTGGAATCGCCCACGGCCATGGGAATCTCTTCAAGCCGGGAATCAATGGCACCGGTTTCAAAAAAAATAACGCTCTGGGGTGCATTTATTTTCTTGGCCGCCATTGCCGCCAGCATGGAGATTCCCGTTCCGCAGAACACAATGTCCTGGTCCCGGATCTGCCTTGCAGCAACGATTGTCATCATCTCTTTTAATGTGTATTCCATCCCTGTCTCCTGGATTCAACGTCTGTCAAGATTGGCGGCATAGCCGGTTCGCGGGTCGGCTGCCAGGCGTGTCATGGGATCGGCCCCCATGAGGTCCACCAGGTCGCCATGGGTCTGGGGCGTATAAACGTAGCGATCCAGGTAGGCCTGGTACATCCCATCGTCCTTTGCATGGTCGGCATACATGTGCAGATACTGGGGGTCATAATCATAGTGCATGTAACAGGCCGTGGGGAACGCCCCATTGGGCACATGGACCACGGCATCCACATGGATAAAGGGAATCTGATTCTGGTTTGACCCTTTTTTAAGCGCGTCGTTGTCACACAGGGTTTCACAGGTGACCACCACGTGCTTTGCCGCCTTGGCCTGTTCCACATCGGCAAAGGTCAAGCCTTCGATCCGGCAGTTGCCGCTCTGATCGGCCTTCTGGACATGGATGATGGTGATATCCGGGTTGATGGCAGGCACCAGCACCACCTTATGGGTATCGCTCCACCCGGTAAAGGGGTTTTCAAGTTCAATGAGTTTTTCGTCCGGGATTTTGGGGGAATCCTTTCTCATCTGCCTGGAAAAGCCCCATCGTTTGAAGATATCCGTGCCAAGGGAGGACCGGGTGGGCAAAAAGGGAATGCCCATGGCGCCGGCCAGGAATCTCAAGGTCATTTGATAATTGGTGTAATCTTCCACCGCAAGGGTGCCCGCCTGGACCGCCTTCTTGAACCGTATGCAGGTGGATGCAAATTTTCCATTGCCCCCATAGGCGATCTCAAGCCTTGAAATGCAGCCTGCCCCAATGAGTTCGTCCATGCCCTGGCCGTTGGAATGGACATAGAGATGGATATCATTGATTCTCTGGCGGATGATTTCATAGACCGCGGCCATGGGGTTTCGGTTGATGGTGAAACCGCCAATGGAGAGATGACAACCTGGCTTCACAAAGGTGGCTATCGCCTCCTTGAGGTCCATTACTTTGTTTTGACCGACGTTCATATCTGATTTTTCCTTGTTTAAATGCAATTTTCAGGCGCCGGACGGCCCTGTTCATCCCAGCCCCGCAGGCGGTAATAATCCTTGAGCATATATTCCAGTTCCCCAGGATCAAGGATATCGCCGGTTTTTTTCAACACCCGGTGCAACCCCTTGGGGAGGCGGTCGTCGGACGGGGTCAGCCCCTCCCTGAGGTTGAACTGGCGCACCACGTTGCTCACGGCGTCTGCCATCGCCTGGAGGGTGGCCCTGTCCCCGGGGATGCCGGTCACTGCGTGGATCATCTCACCCAACCCCTCCCAGGCATAGAAATCCCTGTAAAAACGACACAGGATCAGGGTGTCAAACAGGGTGAGGCGATTTTCAAAATCAAGGAGCATGGCCGCCTTGTTTTCGATCTGACCGGGTTTGATCATGCCGGCAAGTTCAGGCTTGTAAAAGGTTGCCCGCAAATGGCAGGCGCCCCGGTCTGAAGTGGCGTAGGCCAGTCCCATTCCCTTGAGCACCCGGGGATCATACCCTGCAGGCTCAAGGCCCTTGGCGTGGACGGCAATATCTTCAAGCCCCCATGCTTTAGACGTGGCCTTGATGCCCTGGGCCAGCAGGTCCCCGATGCCCTGACGGTTCGATATTTCCCTGAGCAGTCGGGCCACCCCTTCTGCGTCCCCATAGGTGATATCATAATCCACCCGGCCCCGCTCCACGGCCTCCATGGTAAAGGCGCACAGGTTGCCGGCCGTGATGGTGTCCATGCCCAGGCGGTCGCAGAGGTCGTTGAGGTGGCAGATCTCTTCGATGCTGTCGATCATGCACAGCCCGCCAAAGGCGTACAGGGTTTCGTACTCGGGACCCTCGATTTTGAGACCTGCATGCCGTCCCTGTTTGACCGTTGTGAGACGACCGCAGGCCATGAGGCACTTGCCACAGGCACTCGGCTTGACCTCGCACCGGGAATGGAGGGCTGCGGCATTGATCTTTTCCCTGTGGTCACATTCCCCTTCGGACCAGTAACGGGTGGGAAAAGCCTTGGCATTGTTGAGCATATCCACCATCATGGGGGTGCCGAAGCTCTTGTACGCCTTGACGGCCGGACTCTCCTTTGCCTCGGCCGAGATCCTCCGGGTCAGGGCCTTGACCTTGTCAGGGGAAAAGGCCTTGCGTTTGCGGTCCCCGTAAAAGACCAGGCCCTTGACTTTTTTCGACCCCAGGATGGTGCCCACACCCGTGCGGCCGGCAGACCGCCAGTAATCATTTTCAATCACCCCGAACACCACCAGGTTTTCGGCTGCCGGGCCAATGACCACCGCCCCCTTTTTCCTGTACCCGGACGGATCGGCAAAACGCTCGTTCAGGGCGTCTTCTGCTGCATAGGTTTCCATGCCCCAGGTGTCGCCGGCATCATGGAACTCTGCCCCGTCAGGCCCGATGGCAATGACCGTTGGCCGGTCACAGGTCCCACGGATCACAATGGCGTCAAACCCTGCGGCATCCACCGCCTCAGGAACCCTTCCCCCGGCGTAGGATTCAGAATAAAAACCGGTCTGGGGGGATTTTGTAAATACCCCGTATCGGCACGACCCCCAGATGGAGCTCTGGGCCACTGGACCCGTGGCAAATATGAGATGATTTTCAGGGGCAAGGGGGGCAACACCGGGAGGATTTAGCACATAGAGGAGATAGGAGGCCAGCCCCTTGCCGCCGAGATAGGTTCTTTGGATTTTCTCGGGAACCGCCTCAATTTCAAACGATCGCCGGTCAAGGTCTATTTTGAGTATTCTGTCGTAAAAGCCATGCATGGTCTACCTCCTTGAAAAATTAGCCTGATTCATTGGCAAAGAAATGTTTGTGCCACCCTCTGAAAAACTGGTTTTAATCTCCGTTACAAATTCCTTCCAGTCAAAATCCAAACTGTAAAAGACCATGGATGATTGCCCATAGCAGCAGTTAAAGCAATAGCAAACTATATGCCAGGGGTCTGGTAAGACAGTAAACAAGCTGTCATTGGATGGCCTGGAGATAACCGTGCCAGCCTCCCCGGACAACGATACTTGTAATTTTATGCACAGCTACATATTCTGGTATAAGAAAAAGGAGCAACATACCCATGGACAAAAGCGAACATGCAAAATCCACTCAAATATGCACACACGCATATTGAATGCGTAAACGCATCGAAAAGGTTCCATCCCCGTCAATGCCTGCCCACCCATCCCCTCTCTTATTCCCTGTTTTCAAGGCATACAGGCCATCAATCCAGAAAAAAATGTCTTTAAGGCACACAAATTGCTATATTACGCCATAGCAACTGAACAACTGCATGAATTGAGCAAACCCATAAAACCGCATTTATTATTGATGGAGACTAAGGATCATGACAGAAAACAGATCAGACTATTATCAGAAATTGCGTAATGAAAACATTCCCCAGGGGCCTGCGAATTTAACGCCTGCATATATTGCAAAGGCCTCAGGTGCAATAATGACTGACCTGGAGGGTAAGGAATACATCGATTTTGCCGGGGGCATCGGGGTCAACAATGTTGGACACGCCCACCCAAAGGTCGTTGCCGCCATCAAGGATCAGGCCGAAAAATTCATCCACACCTGCTTCCATGTGGGCATGTACGAATCCTACGTTGACCTTGCAGCAAAGTTGAATCAGCTGGTTCCGGGAAATTTTCCCAAAATGACCATGTTCGCCAACTCAGGTGCCGAGGCCGTTGAAAATGCCGTCAAAATCGCACGCTACGCCACCAAAAGACCTGCGGTTATTGCCTTTGAAAACGGATTCCACGGCAGAACCCTGCTGACCATGTCTTTGACAAGTAAAGTCAAACCCTATAAATTCGGTTTTGGTCCGTTCGCCCCTGAAGTCTATCGCATGCCCTATGCCTACTGCTACAGATGCCCGTTTGGGCTTAAATACCCCAACTGCGGCGTTTCCTGCGCAGATTACCTGGAAGAGTTTTTCATCTCCCACGTGGCAGCCGAATCAACGGCCGCCGTCATTGCTGAGCCCATCCAGGGCGAGGGCGGTTTTGTCACGCCGCCGCCCGAGTACTTTCCCAAACTTGCCGCAATCTGCAAGAAATACGGCATTGCCCTGATCATTGATGAGGTCCAGTCCGGCGCCGCAAGAACCGGCAAATTTCTGGCCATCGAACATTGGAACGTTGAGCCTGACATCGTCACCCAGGCCAAAAGCCTGGCAGGCGGCATGCCCCTTTCTGCGGTCACCGGCAGAAAAGAGCTCATGGAGATCCCCCACATCGGCGGCCTGGGCGGCACCTATTCGGGTAACCCCATATCCTGCGCAGCAGCCCTTGCCGTTCTCGAGATTCTATTTGAAGACAAACTGATGGAACGTTCCCGTGGGCTGGGCGAGGTTCTCCAGCAACGGTTTGCCGATCTCCAGAGCAAGTTTGAAATCATCGGCGATGTCAGGGGCAAGGGACCGATGCTCGGCATGGAGCTTGTAACAGACCGGGAGACCCGAAAACCGGCAACCGAGCTGACCAAAAAACTGACGAAAAGCTGCTTTGACAAGGGACTGATCCTTCTGTCCTGCGGCAATTTTGGAAATGTCATCAGAACCCTCATGCCCTTTGTCATCACCGACGCACAGCTGAAAAAGGGACTGTCCATTCTGGAAGAGAGCCTTTACGAACTCACGAAATAAGTGGGATGCCATCCTGAACGGGTGCGAGCGGCTGCCCAGGGCCATGGGAAAAAACGGGGGCTGCTTCAGGACCTATGGGGGAAATGGTGGCGGAAAACCAGTCTCACCGGCACATAAGGACCGCGGATGAAATAAGTTGAACAGAATTAGCCTAGGATTTTGGTCCATATACAAGGCGCATCAAAGGTTGAATACTCGAAGTATTTGGCCTTTGGTGCAACGCAGTAGATGGTGGAAAAGACAAGCTATGTTAAAATCTATGCCCGTGGCACATTACCCCTCGATGAGTTCTTTGATGGCCGCAAGGTCTGCCAGGGCCCGTTCCTGGGACACATCCTCCCAGCCGCCTTCCCGGACCCGGGTCAATTCCTTCAGGAACCGGCCAAGGGACTGGATGTACCGGGTGGCCCCCCCAAGCCCGGTGGTGGGCTTTGCACTCAGTTCGCCACTCTCCCTGCGGATTTCCTGCATTTCCTGGAATGCCTTGTTGATTGATTTTTCACCCGAATTGACACTTTCCCTGATGTCATCGGTTCCATGTTCGAGAACCTTTCTCGCCTTGTCCACCTTGTTGGCACTGACCCCCAGCTCCTTTGCCCGGATCTCATTGAGCGCCTTCCGGGTCATCCCGGGAGTTTGTCCATCCTGGCTCCTACCGGAGCCCCCATGGATCGTATCAAGCACTTCAAGGCACCTTAGGATATCATCATCTGACATATTTCTGCGGTTGCGCTGGATATAAAAGCTGTAAAGCACGGCATCGTCTTCATTGTCAAATTTCTTGAACAGCACCGGCACTTCGGTGAGACCGATTTCCCTGGCCGCAGCAAACCGGGTATGGCCGTCCACCACGATATTTTTCCCCTCCCATGCCACAATGGGAAACACCGGGTCAAACCCGTTGATTTCCATGTCCTGCTTGATCGAAGCAAGGGTTTCTGCTCCAATCGGAAAAATTGATGCAAACGGGTCCTGAACATTCAGTTCGGCCACATTGATAAGGTCATTTTTCATACTCACCACCGGGTTGTTTATAATTTTTATCTGTCACTCGAAAGCAAAAGGCTCGAATATACCCCATTCCACGACCAAAGTGCAATCCCTATTTGACGTCCGCTAAATCCCCGGCTATACTCGGCTTATTTTAAACTGCACAGCACAGCACACTGGAAGAGATCACAATGAAAAATATTCTGATTATCGGTGCAACAGGACAGATTGGATCCGAACTGACCATGGAATTAAGAAGGCGCTACGGCAATGGCCATGTGGTTGCCGGTTACAGAAGCAGGAAGCCTTCGGATGCCCTGGCAGAGACAGGCCCCTTTGAAAGGCTGGACATTACAGACGCCCAGCGGCTCAACGAGATTGTCAAACATTACAGGATCGATACCATCTACAACCTGGCCTCACTGCTGTCAGCCGTTGCAGAAGAGAGGCCCCAGGCCGCATGGCACATCGGCATAACCGGTCTTTACAATGTATTGGAGGTCGCCCGGGAGCAGGGATGCGCGGTATTTTTCCCAAGTTCCATCGGTTCGTTCGGCCCGTCGACCCCGCGGAAAAATACCCCCCAGGATACCATTCAACGCCCGACGACCATGTACGGGGTAACCAAGGTCACAGGGGAATTGCTGAGCGATTATTATCACAGGCGATTTGGCGTTGACACCCGGGGCGTGCGTTACCCCGGCATCGTCTCATCGGTCACCCTGCCCGGTGGGGGAACAACCGACTATGCCGTTGAGATCTTTTACGAAGCCATCCGACACCGAAAGTTTGTCTGCCCTTTACCCAGGGGGGCGTTCCTGGATATGATGTACATGCCCGATGCCTTGAACTGTGCCATTGACTTAATGGAAGCCGACCCTTCCAAACTGGTCCACAGAAATGCGTTCAACGTTTCCGCCATGAGCTTTGATCCTGAAATCCTGGCTGCTGAAATTAAACGTCACCTGCCTGATTTTGAGATGACCTATGATGTGGATCCGAAAAAACAGGCCATTGCGGCCTCATGGCCGTGCAGTATGGATGATTCAGCGGCCCGGGAAGAGTGGGGCTGGGCACCGGCATACAACCTGGAACAGATGGTTGCGGACATGGTGGAAAAAATCAGCACCAAACTGGCAATACCCTGCAACCCGGCATCAATCCGTTCTTGAACGGCTCCGTCACGGGACCATCCCACAGCCAGGACCCACTCCCGGGTTTAACCATTATCCAGCACCTGCCTCACCTTATCAGCCAGATCTTGTTTTGAAAACGGCTTGTTAATAAAATTTACGCCTTCCTCGAGCACGCCATGGTGTGCAATCACATTGGCAGTATAACCTGACATGAAAAGGCATTTCAAATTCGGATACTCCCGCAGGATTTTCTCAGCCAGTTTGCGCCCATTCATCTGGGGCATCACAACATCGGTCATGAGCAAATGGATTTTTACGTCTGCTTGCTTGCCCATGCGAATGGCCTCATTGGGTGTGGAAGCCCCCAGAACGTTGTAACCCAGTCGTTCGAGCATCGTTGATGTCATCCTGAGGATTGCTTGTTCATCCTCCACCAGCAGGATGGTTTCATTACCGGTCATGACGTTAGTCTCGCCATTTTCAGCTTCGTGACTGCTGGCGGAAGTGCCATGGCGGGGAAGATAAATCTTGAATGTTGTCCCCTGATCCGGTTCACTGTAAACATTTATGAAACCATCGTTCTGCTTGACAATGCCATAGACCGTTGCAAGTCCAAGCCCGCTTCCCCGGCCAGGGCCCTTTGTTGTAAAAAAAGGTTCAAAAAGATTTTCCTGAGTTATCCTGTCCATTCCGCTGCCATTGTCACTGATGGTTAACATGACATAATCCCCGGCAACAAACCCTAAATGATCTCTGGCATAGGCGTCATCAAAGGAGATATTGTCCGTTTCAATGGTTATTTTGCCGTCCCCCCTGATTGCATCCCGTGCATTGATGCATAAATTAGCCAGAATCTGGTCAATCTGGGAGGGATCCATCTTGACCGATGACAGATCTGCTGCCGGCAGCCATGTGATTGAAATATCCTCACCAATCAGGCGATGCAGCATTTTAAGCATCTCTGCGATGACATCATTGAGATTGAGCACCTTGGGATCAACGGTCTGTTTGCGTGCAAAGGCCAGCAGTTGACGGGTCAGATTGGTGGAACGTTCAGCCGCCTTGAAAATTTCCTTGATGCTTGCAACAAACGGATTTGAGGAATCCATGTCTTCCAAAATTATTTCCGAATGGCCGAGGATGATACTGAGCATGTTGTTGAAGTCGTGGGCCACGCCCCCTGCAAGCCGGCCCACAGCTTCCATTTTCTGTGCCTGGATCAACTGATCCTGAAGCATTTGACGTTCCTGTTCGGCTTGCTTGCGTTCTGTTATTTCGCCGATCAAACGTGCGGACACTTTGAGTCTGCGTTTGGCCAACTCAATCATGAAGGGGGGTCTTGATTCGTAACTGCCGGCATGTTCCATGAGTGCCTCAACGGTGACACCATATTTTTCGGCCAGCTCCCGGAGCCTTGCAGGATCTTGTGGTGGGTCGCCATAGCCGACGTTGATCGAGCCGACAATTTCATTGCCGGCAAAGATCGGCAACGCATAAAGCCGAAGGCCGCCTTCACATTCGATATCAACCGGCTGGCCGGTTTCGATCGCCATTCTAGAGGCTTTGGTCCAGCAGGATTCATGGCAGAGCCATCGACCGCAGCCCATCGCCGCCTGATTGTCACGGGTGTTACACAACCGGCGGGAAGCCTCGTCCATGAACCGGCACCACCTCGACGAAAAAAGCCCAAGGGCGTAATCCCCGTTTTTCTCATACACCACGGTTGAAGTCTCGAGCAGGTCAAGATAGTCTCCGGCAATATCGGAGAGCAGTGTCCGTCCCACAGCGTCAAGGATGACACGGCAGGTATTGAACTCTAAAAGATCTCCGTAAACAGGCGCAGATTCGGATCGGGCATTGCCCTCTTGACAGTTTTTCGGAATGCCCCGGGTCAGCATCCATTCGATGCGGCGCAGGGACGCCTCGGCCTGTTTCAGGTCGGTGATATCCCGGGTTATGATGATGTAATTTGCAGCATCCCCTGCTTCTGAATCTTCAGACCGAAACAGATCGTAAAAAACAGGAATCGGTTTGCCGGTCTTAAAATGCCGGAATCGAAATTCACCGGCCCAGCGTCCGGTTGTTTTCAGAGTGGGGAGGATCGTCTGTTCAAGGAACGGCAGATCCCCGGGAAAAAAATAGTCATGAATTTTTGTTCTCCAGGCAGCTTCGTCACCGTCAAGGCCCATCATTTTCTGTCCGGCAGGGTTAACGTAAATGATGTTCAGATCAAGATCTGTCACACCTACAAAGTTTTGACTTCGTTTGACAATGCTGGCCAGGAGCAGGTTCTGTTTTTCCAGATCCCTTCGATGGGTAATGTCTTCAAAAATACAATGGGTGCACAGGAACTGGCCCTGATCTCCCCGTTGAATTTTCCCGTTAAAAGAGACCAGTATGGGGGTTCCGTCTTTTTTAACCATTTCAAACTCAACCCCGAGAATTTCACCAATGGCCTTGAACCGGGGAAAATTTTCCTTGAAATGGTCCGCCATGCCCCGGTAAAGAAAATCACCAAAATTTTTGCCGATCACCTCATTGCGTGAATATCCGAGCGCCTCTAAAAAAGATGCGTTCACATCAATGAAATTACCCTTTTCATCCAGAGACTGGTATGGCATGGGTGCATTCATGAAAAAACGTTTGAACCGTTCCTCACTCTGTTTCAGCCCCTTGTTCTCCTGTTCAAGTTCAAGCAACTTCTGCGCTAACGCTTGATATGTGGGTTTGGGAACCATAAAATCATTTCTCACGTTTGACTGTTCAACAATTCAAATTTTCACCCCGCATCAATCTGCCTCTGGATTGTCCGCCACTGACCCCGCAGTTATAATTTACGTCGGACGTTGCCCCGTGACATTTTTATCCGCGGCAAGTGCTGCCCCGTTTTTTCCCGGAAGGTACCCTTTTTACAGACCAACGGTTATTATCTGTTTGTTTGTTATTTTTTATGGAATAAAACAACCATAAGCACACTATCTTAAAAGAGATCATAAAGCAAAGAAATCATAAAAAATCAAGTCAGTTTCATCCCATACAAAAACATCCCGGCCTTGATCATAGTGTTGTGCACTCTTTATAGCGCTGGTCCAACGGGTTCGGATTGAACTCATGGGCACTTAAACACACACCGTAATAGCGGCAAAACGCAGCAATAACGCAGGCAAGCCAGGCCTGACCCTCCCGGATACAATAAAGCCAATAAGCCAGGCGTGACCCTCCCGAGTATTGACAAAATTTCATTTAACGGGCAGTTTACACAGAAAATCCGAATTAGTCTATCTGAACAAAAGGCCTTGAACATCGGACGGAGATCAGGCCCGCTGGCCGAACAGAATCTTTTGAAGGCCCTGTCCGTACATGGGAGAAAAGTAAATATGCGAGACTTTGAACTGGAAAGGTACTTCTCAAAATGGGAATTTACCGCAAAATATCATATGACGGCTTCGGACATTGAAAGCATGTCTCTATCAGCACTTTTAGCCATGGCATCCCCCAAAGACCGCAATGCCTTTGAACAGTTGTGGCTGGGATATACAGAAACCCATGGCCACCCTGAACTTCGTGGCGAAATTGCAAAGACCTATGACACGGCAGCACCTTCGGACATCCTCTGTTTTGCCGGTGCTGAAGAAGGCGTCTACGTTGCAATGCGTGTGCTTCTCAGCCGAAACGACCATGCCATTGTGACCGTTCCCAACTATCAGGCAGCCGAAACCATTCCCCTGGACCTCTGCGAGGTGACGGGAGTTGCCCTGGACGAAAACGACAACTGGGCATTGGACATTGACCGGGTCAAACAGGCAATCCGGCCCAACACCCGGCTGATATCCATCAATTTTCCCAACAATCCCACGGGCGCCGTTCTGGACAGGGAACGGTTCCTGGCACTGGTCTCGTTGTGCCGCGAGCACGGCATCTACCTGTTCAGTGATGAAGTGTACCGGCTGATTGAACGGGAAACATCCGTTCGACTGCCCCAGGCTGCCGATGTATACGAGAAAGCACTGTCCCTCAATGTGCTGTCTAAAGCCTATGGGCTGCCGGGCCTGAGAATCGGCTGGATCATGACCCGGGATACCGCCCTTTTAAAAAAGATGGAGCGCTACAAGCACTATCTTTCCATCTGCAACTCCGCCCCCAGCGAGCGCCTGGCCATCATTGCACTCAAGGCAAAGGACAGAATCCTTGAACGTAATCGCGCGTTAGTAAATCACAATGCGGAAAAATTAGATGTTTTTTTCAACGAATTTTCCAAACAATTCCAGTGGCAGCGCCCCGATGGCGGATGTGTCGGGTTCCCACGGTACCTGGGCCCTGGAGGTACCGATCAATTTTGTGAAGACCTTGTGGAAAAAACAGGTATTCTACTGTTACCCCCCAAAATATACCATTCCGAACTGATCAAAACCCCCCGGGACCGGTTCCGCATCGGGTTTGGCCGCAAAAACATCGAACAGGGATTGAGCGTCTTCCGTGAGTATTTATTATCCCGGTAAAAGACGCGGACCGTTCTATGTGTAAAAAACAGATCCGGAACAACGGATATTCAGGCCGCCTTGATGAAGTCCAGGCTGCATTCACACCATCCCACGAAAGCATTGATCCAGAAACTGGTAATACCGGATGCCAAAATCCAGGGTGGTCCGCTTCCACGGCTCTATCTCATAGGCGGACAATTGCTTCCGGATGGCTTTCAGCGCGTTGACATGGGCCCTGAGTTCTTTGGTGTAGGCTTCAAGCTGCTCGGTTATCTTTTCCGGTTCCAGGTAATCGAAAAAAAAGACCTTGAGCAGGGCCTCGTCCCGGATACGTCCGATCTCGGGCTTGACCGCCAGCCACTCCTGGAATGCCTGTCTTCCCCCATCGGTCAGGGCATACACCTTGTTCAGCTTCCCGTTCTTGATTTCCTGGCTGACCCTGACCCGGCCCTCTTTTTCCAGTTTTTTATATTTGGGATAGATGCTGCTGAACCCGGTGTTGAAAAAATAGTGGGTGCTTTTCTCCATATATTTTTTTACCTCATAACCGGTCTTTGCACCGTCCATAAGAAAGCCCAGCAGCATCATTTCAACCATACCGCCCCCTACTGCTGCTGCATCTTAAGGGGAACCAGGGATGTTCCCCGCTGTTCAGCGGTAATGGCCATGAGCTCCTGGCCGCTGGCAGGCGGAGGCACCTGGAGCGCTTCGGGTTTTTCTTCCAGACGGATGGCATCCATGGGACAGGTGGTGACACACAGCCCGCACCCGATGCATCTGGCCGGATTCACCACGGCTGCATCCCCGATTTCAATGGCATTCATCTGGCACCGGTCCAGACAGGCTTCACACGCCGTACATTCTTCCTCGTCAACCACGGCCCAGAAGCGGTTGCGGACAAGCTCTCCTGGATTGGGCAGCAGATTCAGCGCCCGGAGTACGCCACAGCAGTCGCCACAGCAGTTGCACATCCCCCCGGGGTTTACCATGTTGGCCGGCTGATTGACCAGTCCGGCCGCCTCACACCTGTCCAGGATGGCACAGGCCTCTTCCTGGTCAATGTAGCGGGCGATTTTGTTCTCCACGTAATAATCGGCATGGGAGCCAAAGAGCAGGCAGACCTCCCTGGGTTTGTCGCACCCCTTGTCAAGCAGCCCCTGCTGGGTCCGGCAGATGCAGTTGGCCACTGCGATTTTTTTCTTTCCGCGGATGATGGCCTTGGCATCCTCATAGGCCGCCACCTGATTGACCACTTCCACGGATTTTCCCACGGGAATGGTCCTCAGCGGGGGGACGTTGTTGCCCATGCCCGTGAGAAAGGCCTCTTCCATATAGCGGTTGGTCAACTCGGCCAGATCCCTGTCCATCCGCCCCAGCTGGAACTCATAGGCGCCGATGACAAACGGTATGGCCGAATACCGTCGGATACCGTTCTTAGTGTGGCGAAACAGCAGCCCCCGCTGTGCCATGTCTTCTAATTTTTCCGCCATCTCCTCCGCAGAACGTCCGGTCCTTTCCGCAAAAGCATCGGGCGCCTCCAGGAGCAAAGAGAGATCCAGATAAATCTCCGCGTCCTCTTCGGTATAGAGTTTCTCCAGGATTTTCAGTTCCACCCCGGACTCACTGGCCGGAAATCCCGTGGAATACTGGTCCATCTGCTCACGGAGTCGATGATAAATTTCTGCTGCCATGCCCTCTCCTTTTTCATAAGGTTATATATCAAAACGATATATAACCACCTACACATATCTCCTGTCGGTGTCAACATTTTTTTAACCCTTTACCGTGTTCAAAGCAGACCAACGATCAGACCGGACTTGACTTGTCAACCGCTGTTCGGTATTGAACCTGAAACAGCCAATTGCCCATGAACAGGAGAAATCCATGAACGCACCAGTGCTTTTTGATGTTGAAGACCAGGTAGCCGTAATTACCCTGAACCGCCCGGAAAAACGCAATTCCCTCAATCAGGCCCTGTTGACAGGATTGTACGATGCCATTGAAGAAATAGGCACATCAAAGACCATCCGGGTAGCCGTGATCACAGGAAGCGGCAAATCCTTCTGTTCCGGAATCGACCTTTCGGCCCTTGCCACAGAAAATCTGTTCGACCCCAGGGGGGACGGAAAAGATATGCCGGAAATCTTTTCAAATTGTCCAAAACCATTGATTGGTGCCATAAACGGGCACGCCATTACCGGCGGGTTTGAGATTGCCCTGAACTGCGATTTTCTCATTGCCTCGGAAAATGCTTCGTTTGCCGACACCCATGCCAGGGTCAAAATTCATCCAGGCTGGGGAATGACCCAGCTGCTTCAGCAGGCCGTTGGACAACGGCGGGCACGGCAGATGTCCTTTGGCTGTGAATTTATCACTGCATCAACAGCGCTTCAATGGGGCCTTGTCAACGAAGTTGTCTATCCCTCAATGCTGATGTCAAGGGCCATGCAGATTGCCAGGGGCATCTGCACGGTTGATGCCGAATACCTTCAAATCATGAAGAACCTGATTGAGGCACGAAACAGTACCACTTTTGAAAAAGCACTTGCCATGGAAAAAAAAGGCTTTGCCGCATTTGTTGGGCAACAAATGAAATAGACTCAACGTTCGGGTTTCTAACTAGGCTTTCCTTATTGCCTTTTAATGGTCAGGCCATGCCGGTTATTCACGGGACCGTGCCAGCATGTCATCTATTTCTTGGCTTATATCCTCCATATGATAACCAATCCCATATTTTTTTGACTCATCTATCCACGTTTTTTTTGGGATATTCATAAAACCAGTAATGTATCCTTGATTGATCCCCACAAGTTCCCCCCGCTCGTTTACAATGGGGCCACCGGAAAATCCTTTTTTCAAATCCCCTTCGTAAATTAAGCATAAAATCATCGGCCTTCCCTCATCATCCCGGAGACCTGGTTCGGGGATATTGACGTCCTGGTGATGTATCATAAATTCGGTTTCCCGGACGATTCCTTCAAGGATCGTTGATGTAAATGTGGTGCCAGCACTAAAAACACGTTCTCCGGTTTTGATCCTTTTCCCGATCGCAATGGGTTTTCCGGTTTTCTGGGGAATTTTCAAAAGAGCCAAATCCAATCTTTTACTCAGAAAAATTTTTGAAATGGGAAACTTTATCCCCCCAGCCATGTGGGCCGTCACCCGTTGTGCCCCTTCAACAACATGGCGGTTTGTTATTGCGTATCCGTTCTTGATTATAATCGCAGAGCCCGTTCGGGAAACGATAAGAGTATTGCACTGAAGACTGATATAACTTTGTTTTACAGGGACAGGAGTCATCTGATCCAGATCAAAGGGCCTATTCGGCATGCAACCCCAAAAGATCAGAAAAATAAATACAAGTGCGAATTTTCTCATTTCAAGCAACATCACCCTTTTTTCTGGATCGACTGGAAATCTGGGCCTTGATCATAATGTTATCCACCCTTCATGGTCGTTGGGCCAATGGATACATTTTTCATTGGTCGGAACGATCAAGGCCAGAATCTGGATATATAGGATGGACAGTTTCTTTCTGTCAACAAAAGAACGCTATCATGGCCCGCCCCAACACAGCATTTACACCTCAACAATTTCATTTTCTTCCACCAGAATGTTGTTTTCATCCTCTCTTCGGGTTCCAGCCAGCGTAGCAATTTTGTCAGGAGCAGAACCCTGCTCTCTCCTGAGATAGGGTATCGGCAATATCGGCAGAAAGTGTCGGCAAGGGACTGGCGGATTGAGACCCAGGAGCCGGGGCAGCGCCACCGTTGTCCGGTAAGCTGTCACAGCGTCCTGAAACCGGGTAAGTTCTTTTTAGGTCACTTTTTCTTTGTATCCTTTCGGCTGAAACATCTGCACCCGGATACCACGGCGGGCCCGATTTATCTCAACCGGTCCCAGAATTCCTTTGCTTCAGTAGTCATATCCCGCTGTCGGCCTGTCGCCTGCCTGTTTCCAGCCCCTCGGTCCGAACCATGGCGCAGACGCTCAATCCGGCTCTCCAGGGGGGGATGGGTTGAAAAAAGATTCATCAGGGTGCTGCCGGACAATGGGCTGACGGTAAAGATGTGGGCTGTTGAAGGGTTGGCCGCCATGGGGATCTGTTTCCCATAGATTCCCAGCTTTTCAAGGGCACGGGCCAGGCCTTCGGGGTTGCCTGAAATGGCTGCACCGGTCCCGTCAGCCAGGTATTCCCTTGAACGGGAAATGGCCATTTGAATGACCATTGCTGCCATGGGGGCAATGATGGACATAACGATTAATCCAATGACGCCTGAACCGCCTTCATCATCACTGGACCGGGCCCCTCCAAAAATCGCCCCCCAGCGGGCCATGCTCGCCAGCATCATGATGGCACCGGCCATGGTTGCCGCAATGGTTCCAATCAGAATATCCCGGTTTTTCACATGGGCCAGTTCATGGGCAAGCACCCCTGTGATTTCCTGTTCGTCCAAAAGGGTTAAAAGTCCTTCCGTCACGGCAACCACGGCATGGTCCGGGTTCCTGCCGGTGGCAAAAGCATTGGGTGTATTCTGGGGAATGATGAAAATTCTGGGCATGGGAAGATCTGCCTGCCGGACCAGCCGCTGAACAATCCCATACAGGCCATGGGCGCTTTCCGGGGTAATTTCCTCGGCCTGATACATTTTCAATACGATTTTATCAGAATACCAGTAACTTCCAAAATTCATCAGACCGGCAAAAATCAGGGCGATCATCATTCCCTGATGGCCTCCCAGCATCTGTCCGATGATCATCATCAATGCTGTCATGGCAGCCAGCAAAATGGTGGTTCGAATCATATTTCCCATGGGTCTATTCTCTCTTTTTCAGGATCATCATATTTTTAAAAAGATTCCGGCCCCGGCTGCCATGCCGTATTTTACGGTCGGCACAGATTCCGGGTTCAGATCGATCAACCGGCAGCCTTAACCCTTATTTTTATAGTCCGGAGCCATACTTTTATATTCTTCCGGGTAATATTTTTTCATACACGTGTTGCAGATTGTATGGCTGAAATCGACACCCGTATGTTTATGAAAATAGGCTTCAATTTGTTCATAATACCCCTCATCATTTCTGATATTTTTACAGATGGAGCATATAGGCAAAATGCCCCGCAATACCTTTAATTCATTGAGAGTCGCTTGTAACTGCGCAATCAAACGCTCACGTTCTGCCGAGGCAGATTCAAGGGCAACCACATCTTTCTCAAGCTGATGCGCCATTCCCTTGAAAACCTCAACAGCCCTCGCCATTTCTCCGATCTCGTTTTGACCATCCTGGAACGGTACGTCAACATCAAGCTCTTTCTGTGCCAGACGAAGAACCGATGAAGTGACCTTTCCAATCGGATTTACGACACGGAAATGAACATATAAAAAGATCAGAATCGTCATCAGTAAGGACCCAATTGTACAGAACAACTGGACAATGATCTGCCGATGGGCTTCAGCTACTTTCCTGTCAGCATAATTTTGGGTCACCGCGACAGTGGTGTTCATGAATGTGGCTATTTGCTGAAGCGCTTTAACGCCATGGGTTAAAAATTCAGGTTGAGAATATGGATAGGGGCCGCCCTCTATCGACAGGGGAAATACGACCTCCCGGTAGGGGAGGTAGTCGTTGAAATAAACTTTTTTTAAAGCTTCTAATGCCATGGGAATCTGTGGATCTGTCAATGGTTGACAAAGGTCCGTCAATCTTTGAAAATAATGACGGATATTAACCTGTAAACTGATAATTTTTTGGGCCAATGGCGCTTTGATGGGTTCACCTGACAATATGGTTGCCGAAAGAATAGACATCTCTGGCCCGGCTGTATTACGCAGGTTCAATGTTTTATGTTTTATAGAAGAGTAGCGGCTAATCATCCCGTCAGCATTACTTATGCCATTGGAAATGGTCACAAGCAATGCACCAATATTTTCAATATATTCGGTCATTTTTGCAAACCAGATTTCAGCAAATTCCTGTTTCCTTTTTTCTTTCGGTATGACCAGGTTCCTGTCTGCCTCCTCCCTGAGAACTCGAACTTCCCGGATAAGTTTATTTATTGCGTCGATAAAGGGGGGTGTCTCTGCTGTTTTCTGTGCTGCCAACTTTACAAGTGCACGATTAAGGGCTTTGTCACCGTCCACCCTTCGTGCCGAAATAAACTTGATGTTGCTCTCCATTTTTTCAACAGGGCCTGCATTGTTTAAAACAATGTTGACACGCCCTCTTTCAAAACCGTAATTCCCGACAGCTGTAAATAGATTATCACTTACATTGTTGAGATGCTGGACCTCTCTGGACTGTTTGTAGCTGTTGAAAGAGCGGAATAGTGCCGGAATGGAAGAGAGCAGATGCAGAAAGGTTACGGCAAACAATGACAGAAAGATAACCGTCCTGACATAAAAAAAGCCGTAAGACTTGGATGAATCTTTTTTAGTTTTATCCATATTTTTTCTTATCATCAACGCCCATCCTTTTAAATGCTGAAATCAATTCGGCAAGTTTCCAAACAGATTGTTTACACCGTTAACATAATCTGCTTTTTTGCAAGGTTTTGAAAGATGATCAATATATGGATCTTTTTGCTTCAAGTCCACAATGGACTCTATAAATTCTATATTACCGGAAATAAAAAGTATTGGTATCGTTTCATTTGTTTTTCGGATGAGATGATACACATCCATGCCATTGAGTTCTCCAGGAAGAATATAATCCAGACTTACAAAATCATATTTATTTCGGTTAAACAGATCGATTGCAACCCGCCCGTTACTTGCGATATCGACTCGGTGATGGCAGGGATCATGGGTCAATATCCGGTACTGAACATCTGCGATGGCCGGCTCGTCCTCGACAAGCAGGATATATTTTCCAGAACTGACGCTTTCTTTTTTTACTTTTTTTATCTCTTCATTTGTTGATTCTTTTTTAACTACGGGAAGACGTATGACAACCTTTGTGCCCTTTTTCATTTGGGAATGAATAAGAATACTGCCCTTGTGGAGATCGACATATTTTTTCACATTGGACATGCCATAACCGGTTCCCTTAATACCTGATTTATACAAACCGGACTTGTCTTTTTTACCTTTAAGCGTAAAAAAGGGTTCATAAATCTTATCAAGGTATTCAGAAGGTATGCCACACCCATTATCTTCAATTTCAAAATAGATATGCGCATCCTGATAATATGTGCGAACAGTTATTTGAGCTTGTTCAGTAAGGCTTACAGCATGAATTGAATTTTGAATAAGATTTACAATTGCATGTTCCATCATGCCGGAGTCGGCCAGCAGCTCAGGCATCCCATGACCATATTGTCTAATCACTTTGATACCGTCCAGATCCTTTTTCAGCAGATTTAAAACAAGGTCCATTTTCTCATCAAGCAAAATGAATTCCTGCTTGGGTTCCTGGTCCTGGGCAAAGGCTACGAGGTTTTTGGTAAGATTCCTTCCACGCATCGTCTGTTCAAAAACCAACTCGAGTGTTTTCCTTGTTGGCGGATGTGGGCAGTCAAGCAGCGCCAGCTCTGAATTGCCCATGATCACACCCAGAATATTATTAAAATCATGGGCAATTTTCCCCGCTATTCGCCCTACCAATGCATAGTTTTCGTGCTCTGCAGCAATCCGTTGGGCTTCAATTTTTTCTTTTTCAGCTTGTTTGTTAGCTGAGATATCACGTCCAACCCCGATGATTTCCTTAACCTTTCCATTATCATCTAAAACAGCTGTGCCCATCCACCCCATCCATTTCCAACCACCTTTGGTCATGGCTCGGTGTTCCAAATATTCAGAAAATGGGGGGTTGAAAAGTTTTTCCATACCCCTGGCGGTTGTTTCCCGGTCTTCTTCATGAACCAGTGGCATGAAGTTTCGCCCGATAAGATCTGCTTCTTCTTTGCCAAACATTTTACAGTATGACGGGCTGACAAATAAAAACCGGCCCTCAATATCCACCGTAACGATCAGATCTGTCTGATTTTCTACTATAATGCGATATTTTTCTTCGCTTTCCTTCAGCTCCTTTTTAGCGGCCTGTCTTTTAATCATGAATTCAATAACTATGATTCCAAGGATGGCAAACAAAGATACGACCATTAACCGGGAAACCATTTGGTAGGGGGAAACTTTTAATAAAAAGGTATCAAGAAAAGAGGTTTGCTCGCTGAAGATCATCTTTTTTAAATTATACTCAAACGACAACTTGGACCAGATACTATCCAGAATCCAGTAAAAAAAGCACACAAAACCGATGCCAACATACCCCCTGAGTCGCATCATGCTTTATTCCCCATGAATTTCAGCAGCAATCTTGAGGATATTTCCCGGCATGTTAAAACCGATCTGCCTGACGGTTTCCATATTAACCGATATGTCCAGGGGGTCTTCAAAAACTTGATTTAACTCAATCGGTTTAATCCCGTTAAGTATGGCACACAATTTCATGGCATTGTATCTGCCCAGCTCAGCGTAGCCTGAATCGCTGGAAATGCTGAGCATGATTCCCCTTTTGACAAATTTTGAGCCTAACAGTGAAAAGGATGGAACACGGGCGGTTCGAAAGATATCCACGATCGAGGACAACTGCCGGTCTGCACATGTTAATGCCGTAACATAGATCGCCTCTGCTGTCTGTGAAAGCTTCTGATAGCATTCTATACAGGATCTGTCGGATTTTTGGGTATCTGCCGTTGTATCGACCACCTCACATAGAATGAGTTTAAACCCCCTTTCCTGGGCAACTTGCCGGGCCTCGCTAATGGCAGAATAAAAAAAACCGTTTGGCGTATTTTCGTAGGCTATTCCGAGTGTTTTAAACCCGGCAATACGGTGGAACATTCTTAATTGCCGCAAGTACCGAGTGGGGTCTACCCTGGCTGTGACATGATCATATCCCGAGGTCTCTGCACTTTTGATAATACCGGCTCCGATGGGATCGGATGTGGACAGCACCAGTACCGGGATGGCGTGTTCATTATTGGCCAGATCAAGGCCGGCCCATGTCCCCATGGCAATGACAAAATCAAGGGCCCCTGTTTTAAGCTTTTTCAACAACGATTTTCGGATCACCAACCGTTTTTCATCGTCCCAGCCAGCGGAATAGCTATCATCGGCATTAAAAGATAGAAACGGGCTGTTGCACTGAATCAGCCAATCCCAATAGGGTTTCGGCATTTCATCAAAAAGTTCGGGAGGATTCTCACCCTTGATCCACCCCAACGCGATCAACCCCTTTATAAGTGTCCTCATCGTATCTGTGTAGTCAGAGAATGGCCCGCCTTCGTAATATCCAATGCGCCATTTCTTCCCATTATTCAGCGTTGGCGCCGTTTGCGCAGCCATTACATCAGACGAATAAACAAATACCAAAATCAGAGATAGTGCAACCTGGCATAAATATCGATTTGCTTTGCTTATCATCCTATTCACATATTCCCGCGTGTTTCGGATAATGAATCTGAACGATTGCCTTAAAATCTGAAAAAAAGGTTACATTAAAAATTTGGATATTGCAAAAAAAATTATATGATTGGAATTGGAACGATTTTCTCACACGCCATTCTCATAGCGGACCTGGAGCTGATGCGATGGGATGCAACGCTCCTTTTGCTGGTATTTGGCTGTCTGATGGCATGGACAATCCATCAGGGCGTCAAACAGAAAACCGACTCTCTGGCAATAGAAATGGAAACAACCACAGCTGAAAAAGCAATGCCCATCAAACGTGCTGTTTTCTGGCTGGTGGCCGGTCTGCTGCTCCTGATTGCCAGTTCCCGTATCCTTGTGTGGGGTGCCGTTGAAATTGCCCATATTTTCCATGTGAGCGATATGATCATCGGATTGACCATTGTGGCTGTCGGTACTTCGTTGCCGGAACTTGCCTCGTCCATCATTGCCATACGCAAGGGGGAGCATGATATCGCCCTGGGAAATGTCCTCGGTTCCAATCTGTTCAATACCCTTGCCGTGGCAGGCATCGCCGGAACGATTCATCCCTTTGTCGTGGCACCTGAAACACTCTCCCGGGATATGGTGGTTATGGGAGCACTGATGGTTTCACTATGCTTGATCAGTAGAGTAGTAATGATTCAGACAGGGTAATGGGAAAGAACATCAGGGCGGTTACCATTAAAGACTTGATGCACCGCCCTGTTCTGCCTTTATTTTCCCATTGCCCCTAGAACCGCTGTGACCACATCTTCCGGCCCGGGCTTGAATATTTTCTCATGGGTGGGTGCTGCGGGCACCGGAATCTGGGGTGCACCCACCCGCTTTACCGGGCCTTTCAGGACGTCAAAAGCCTCTTCGGCTGCCATGGCGGCAAGTTCTGCGCCAAATCCGCAGAATCGGTTGGCTTCGTGGACCACAACCAGTCGACCGGTCCTGCGAACCGAGTCAAAGACGCAGGTCCGGTCCAGGGGAACCAGGGAACGTAGATCAATGACCTCGCAGGAGATTCCCTGGGCACCCAGGGTATCAAGGGCCTTCATTACCGTGTACAGGGCCGCCCCATAGGCCACGATGGTGCAGTCGGAGCCCGGCAAAACCGTGCGGGCCTTTCCCAGGGGGGTGCGAATATCGCCATCCGGCACTTCACCGGACATCCGGCCAAGCATCATGTCCTCGACCACGATGACCGGATCCGGGTCAAATATGGCGCTGAGCAGGAGCCCCTTGGCATCTTCCGGTGTGGACGGCCAGACGATTTTCAGGCCCGGGCTGTGTGCCATCCACGCTTCAAGGTTATGGGAATGCTGACTGCCGGCACCAAAGCCTGATCCGGCCCTGACCCTTACGGTCAGGGGAAAGCTGGATTTCCCGCCACTCATATAGTGCAGTTTTCCGGCATGGTTGACCAGCATGTCGCTTGCCAGGGTAATGAACGGAAAAAACATGATTTCCACCACAGGCCGCAACCCAAGGCATGAAGCGCCCACGGCAAGGCCGGCAATGGCCGCCTCACTGACCGGCGTATCCTTGACCCGCCTTTGACCAAATTTTTCCAGAAGACCGTGGGTGGGCCTGTTGGCATCCTGATGGATGGATACCCCCACGCCTTCGCCGGCGATAAATACATCTTCATCAATTTCCATGGCAAGGGTAAGGGCCTGGTTCAAGGCTTGCCCAAATGTTTTTTGACTCATGACATCACTCCTTTCAAGCGCTGAAGGGTTGGACAAATACATCTGTCAGGGCGGTCTCAGATCCGGGATAGGGACTTTCATCACCAAAAGTCACGGCGGCTGCCACGCGTTCCTCTGCATCCAGGTCAATGGCCCGGATCTGGTCCCGGGTGAGCACGCCGCCATCAACGAGTTTCTGGCGGTAGCGACGGATCGGGCATCTGGCTGCCCAGTCCTCGAGTTCCTTTGGATCCACATAATGCTGGGGGTCCTGTTCACCATGGCCGCGCATGCGGTAGGTCAACGCTTCCATAAAAGCCGGGCCCTTGCCTGAGCGGCAGTGCTCAACCAGCTTGGTGCCAAGGTTGTAAACGGCCTCCACATCATTACCGTCCACGCTTTGGCCGGGCATATCGTATCCCATGGCCCGTTTGTAAATCTGCGACACACTGCAATGGACTTCAAGGCGCTGGGCACCTGCCCAGCAATTATTTTCGCAGACAAACAGAAGCGGCAGCTTCCAGACCCCGGCCAGGTTCATGGCTTCATGGACGCTCCCCTCGGCCGCTGCACCATCTCCAAAAAAAACCACGGTTATTCCCCGGGTTCGCCTGTACTGCTGGGCAAAAGCCGCACCAACGGCCAGGGGCGGCCCTGCACCGACGACCGTGGATGTCATCAGAACATTGATTTCCGGTACAGACAAATGCAGGGTGCCGGCCTTGCCGCCGTTGACACCTCTGGCCTTGGCCATGATCTCCGCCATCAGGGTATTAAGGTCCGCCCCCCTGGCCAGCAGGTGACCGTGGCTGCGGTGGTTACTGATGATCACGTCCTCCGGCTCAAGGGCGGAAACCAGACCTGCGGCAACCGCCTCCTGGCCATTGGCCAGAATCTGCATTCCCGGCATCCGGCCGGACGCCTTACAGAGATCTACGATTTTCTCCTCAAACTTTCGTGTCAGAATCATACGGGCATAGAGACGTGTTCGAAGGTCTGGAATGAGTTGTTTTTCTGTCATATCCCCTCCTGTTGTGATTCATTCATAAACGGCTTTTTTTGAGACTTAACCTTTGCCCTGCCCCAGACTGCGCATGACCCCCTATCCTGACTGCAATTAAAGACGGTCCCGCATCTGTTTTTTGACATCGGCAACCAATTTCCGGTGTAGAGTGTTTTCCGAGTCTTCCCAGAGTGCCTTTTCTCCCCAGTGAAGCGCGTTGGGAAAATCCTTTTGCTGGCGGTAATTTTCCGCAATGGCATACAGTACATGGTGCAACGGTGCATTCCTGCCCTCAGATGGAAGATCCAGCACCTTTTTGAAAATTGTCAATATGGCCTTTGGAAATTTCAGGAACACCTGTTTTCCTGGCACCGAATTTTGCTGAATCTGCCTTTAAAATAAAACCGATCTGCCATCCAGGTTTGGGCTCAGGTCGACGCACTTCGGTAAACCAGTGCAGTCGGTTTTCAGGATCCATGGCAAACAGCAGTGACACGTTGTCTTTGTGGGAAGACAAAAAATTTTTAAAGCCGAACGCTTCGGTTATGGATGTCGTCTTGATCTGTCCGCCCAGGGCCAGTTGTGATGCCAGTTCTGCATAGGTTAACTCTGTTCCAAAAAGCATTTCTCCGGTCCACTGGGCCGGCAGTCTCATACTGTCGGGTGTCCTTTCAGTAGCCTTTGATCGAATCATGAAAATTTTATCTTTTCCAAACTCCATGCGGAATCGCATTGCCGCAGCGGTATTGACACTCTCATGGTGGGACAATGCCAGCAGACAGCCGATTCCCACCAGGTCCAGGTGCCGGTCCGCATGCTCTGAGATCGGATTGCCCAGATAGGTTGGCAGACCCGCCATCCTGGCTGCAGCGATCCTGTCCCTGGAGGTCTCGGCAAGCAGCACCCTGAAACCATTCTTCACCAGGGATTCTGCCATGGCAATGGCAAAACTATTGGCACCGATGATTAAAAACCCCAGGGGCTCGGGTTCTGCCACTTTGAGTAAAACAGCAATGGGTCTGGCAGTAAGACTCTGGAGAATTACCGTGCCGATAATCACCGAAAAAACAAGTGGAACAATAACCTGGGCATTGGCAAAACCGGCCGTTTCAAGTTTAAGAGCAAACAGGGCTGAAATGGCGGCGGCAATAATACCCCTGGGGGCTATCCAGGCCAGCAGGTGGCGTTCAGGCCAGGACAGGTCTGATCCGAGTGTGGAAATCATCACGTTGAGCGGTCTTGCAACAAATTGAATCACAATAAAAACCCCCGCAACCGCCCACCCCAGTTCCTTTATGGCGGCCAGATCAAGGCGGGCGGCCAGCAGGATAAAAAGCATGGAAATCAGAAGAAGGCTCAGGCTCTCCTTGAAATCCAGGATCTCTTCAATTTCAACATGCTTCATGTTGGACAGGACCATGCCCATCACCGTCACCGCAACCAGGCCGGACTCGGGCTGCACCGCATCGGAAAAGACAAAAGCTGCCAGAACCAGCGATAGTGTTGACAGATTTTGAAGGTATTCCGGCAGCCAGCCATGCCTTAACAAAAGACCGAAAACATATCCCCCAGCCAGACCGGTAACACCGCCGGCAGCCAGAATCATCCCAAAGGTTGAAAAAGTGTGCATCAATGCATTCTGCCCCCCGCCGGCAATGATGAATTCATAGACAAGAACCCCCAGGGAGGCGCCTATGGGATCGATTACGATCCCTTCCCAGCGAAGAATAGTTGAAATGGACGCTGTGGGCCGTACGGTTTTCAACATCGGAACGATTACCGTGGGCCCGGTTACCACGGTAAGGGCACCGAACAGCAACGAAAGTTCCCAGGAAAGCCCTGTTACAAGCCGTGTTCCCCAGGCTGTGATGAGCCAGGTGGCAACCATACCGATGGTTACCAGATTTCTGACAATCGCTTCCAGCCCGAGAAGATCACGAAATTTAAGTGTCAGTCCTCCCTCAAATAAAATGATGGCAACAGAAAAAGAGATAAAGGGAAGAAAAAGCGGACCGAGCATATCATCCGGATTGACAAGGCCAGAGACAGGGCCTACGACAATGCCGGCAACAAGAAGAAAAATAATGGCAGGCAGCTTTACCCGCCAGGCAACCCACTGACAAACACAGCAGAGTATTAAAATACAGACAATGGTAATGGTAAATGACATAAGAGTTTCCTTTTACACCCGGCCAATTCTGTGCCTGCATTTTTTTCAATCATTGCAGGGTCAAATCATCGTATATCAAGGCAAGACCAAAGCCAACAAAGGCTGCACCGGTTAATTTATTGAAAAAAGCCATTGGTTTTTTTTGGGACAAATACGGTGAAGCAACAGCAGATAGGAGCGCATAGCTTGATAATACAAAAAAGGATATCCCCTCAATGGTCAAAATCAAGATTAAAAACTGGGGAACAAACGACCTTGCGGGATCGATAAATTGAGGAAAAAGCGCGGTAAAGAAGGCTATGGCCTTGGGGTTGGAGATGCCCACCCCAAACCCCTCCTTAAACACGGATAAAAGGTTTCTTATCTGTTTTCTCCCATGCTGGGATTGGATATTTTTGTCTAAATGGGGCGTTCTCCACACTTTAATGCCTAAATAAACAAGATAAATGCAACCCAACACTTTTAATGCACAAAAAAAGCTTGAGGAGGCAAGTATGACAGCTCCCAGGCCCACCGCAGACAGGGTCGCTAAAATTACCATGGCCATGAAATTTCCCAGGATATTTAAAATGGCAATTTTATATCCGTATCTCATACTGTTTTTTATGGTTAAGACAACGGCAGGACCAGGTATTGCGGTTACTGTAACAGCTATGGTAACATAAATCATATAATCGGTTATCATGGGGGTCTCTCTATCTGCATGGCCAAAGAAATTTTGTCAATAATTTTCCATAACAAAAGGGGATAATGTTTATTTCCACCATGGATTTTATATCCATTGCCCGACGGCTCTGCAAGGAGAATCTAAAAAATCTTCGGGCTTGGTCCTTGTTTCGGCCAATGCAATGCTTATCCGGGTGGGGTCAGGCTTGCGTTATTGGCGCTTTTGTTGAATTTATTCACAATTACAGTCTGTTGTCAAAAGCACAATAACACAAGCCTGACCCCGTATAACCATCAATTATGATAAGTGGGCGAAGTTAGAACCAAGCCCAAATCTTCTAAATGCCCCAGGCATGGCAAAGGGGTAAACATTTCCGAATAACCGGCTCGGCTGGTTCATTTAGATTTTTAATAAGTTTTCATAAATATTCCAATTTTTTCCGTTTCAACATTCTCCGGAAGTATCCCTAATTACTTAAACAATCAGATTCCACAAAGCCAGGAACAGCCTGGAGCTTCAGCATAACTCGAAGCAATACACCGGCCAGATCCAGGCAGTCCGTGTTGAACTTCTGGCAGATAATCATACAGGCGTTTCGGGTAGAGGCATCGGGCAACCGGAGGAATCATTTTTTTCAGGCTGTCTCTTGTTGTTTTTTTCTCCTGGTAATGCTAATGGCTCCCATCAAGCATGACAACGTCACCCCCGAGAAACGATATTACCAGGAACAAAAAAAAACGCCCATGAAAATCATGACCCTCAAAAAACAAATAATCAACACAGGATCCGGGATCATGGAATCGGCCATGGTTGGGCCGCTGTTAATGTTATCTGCAGCACTCTTGTTCACCTTGATGAGCACCCTTGTGAAGCTCATGCCCCAGGGATATACCGCGTGGCACCTGGGATTTGTCAGGTGCTTCGGCGGCATGGTGGTACTGCTTGTTTTTCGTGCGAACAGGAAAAACCCTTTTAAAGGCCACAATATTCCCCTGCTCATCCTCCGGGGAGCCACCGGGGCCACAGCTTTTTTTGCTGTGGTTACGGCCGTACGCCTTTTGCCCATCTCAACGGCAATTGTTATGTTCTATTCCTACCCTTTGTTTGCCGCCCTTTTCGGAATTATGATTTACAGGGAAAAGGTCACTCTCCACCAGGCGGGATGTATGGCCGTTTTAGTTGCAGGTGTGGCGGTTCTCTTTGATTTCCACCTCACAGGAAGTGTTTATGGCCAAATCATGGCCATTGCAGCAGCAGTATTGGCCGGACTGGCCGTCACCCTGATCCGGTCCTTGAGGGAAAAAAATGGGCCTGTGATTATTTATCTTTATTTTTGTACGGTGGGGACACTTTTGACCCTGCCCAAATTTCTCATGGAACCGATCATACCCGCTTCAACCCTTGAATGGGCCATGATTTTAGGAATTGTTGTCTCTTCTGTTCTGGCCCAGCTGCTCATGAACCAGGGATTTTTCTTTTGCAAGGGCTTTGAGGGAGCAGCCTATATGTCCGGGGAAACGGTTTTTACATCCATTGTGGGTATTCTCTTTCTCAATGACCCGGTATCCTGGCGATTTTTTGTCGGCGGGGTCCTTATTGTGGGAAGCGGGTTTGGTCTGAGCTGGATAAGCAGAATAAAAGCAAAATAATCTCGTCGGCGACAAATACATTCCCATCGATTTCCATGGCAATGGTCAAGGCCTGATTCAAGGCGTGTCTTCACCCCGCCTTAAATTCGGCCCCGCATCTGTTTTTTGACATCGGCAACCAGTTGCTGGTGCAAAACATTTTCCGAATCTTCCCAGAGGGCTTTTTCACCCCAGTGAAGCGCGTTTGAAAAATCCTTTTGCTGACGATAGTTTTCCGCAATGGCATACTGCACATGGTGCAACGGTGCATTCCTGCCCGCCGATGGAAGATCCAGCACCTTTTTGAAATCAGCCACGGCAGCCGCGTGATTCTTGTTGACCGTATAACAGCTTCCCCGGCCAATCAGACTCTCCTCGTCCTGGGGGTTCAGCGTCAAAGCCCTTGAGTAAAGCACAATCGCGTCGTCAATCCGCCCTTCGATTTCGGAAATCTTGCCCAGATAGAAATAGGGGTTGTCGCCATCCCCGTGGCGATAGGCAGGATTGATCCGGACAACCTCCTCAAATGCCCGGACAGCCGCAACCCCGTCCGGCTTGTTAAAACATCTCAAACCTTCATTAAACCAGTCTGCCGCAGAAAGTGGTGTTCTGTTTTTATCCATCAGATTCCTTGTTGTAGGCTTTAAAATCTGCAATTTTATCCGCAGCATTCTCAGTATTGAGATATATTTTCCATCGAAGACAGCGACTAGGCCCAGAGCTCCTGGATCAAGTCCCGGCTCAGATCCAGGTATTGATGCTGCATCTTCGGATCATTGCAGAAAATTTCCAGGGTAATGGTCCCATTGTAACCCAATGCCTTTAATGAATTCACCGCATTTTTCCAATCCACGGTTCCCACCCCCAGGGGCATATGATCATCGGATCTGGACCGGTTGTCAGAAAAATGAACATGCCGGAGATGCTCTCCCAGTTCCCTGCAGAAAACCCCATGATTGTCGAGACCAAAGTTTGAGTGTCCAAAATCAAGATGCAGTTTTAAGCCCGGCACCTCCGTCAGCAGGGTCTTAAAGGTGGAAACCCGGTCAAAGGGGGCTTTATAGTTTTCAAATACCAGGGTGAGCCCGTATGACTCAGCCATTTCAACAATGGGCTGTAAAGCCGCGATGTGGAATGAAACCAGATCTTTTCTCATGGCCGGCGGGCTAAAATAGCAGGGATGAATGTTCATGACCTTCGCCCCCAGGGCGGAAAATATCCCGGCACAGCGCTCCAGTTCCTCAAGGCAAGCGTCCCGGACGCCCTGGATCGGATAGGTATAGGGCAGGCAGGGGTCGGTATGTCCGGTGATCGTCAGGCCAAAGGAATCAAGGATCGGCCGGATTTTTTCGACATCAACATTTATGGCACCAGGGCCTTCAATGGTTAAATCCAGAAAGTCGAAACCGGCTCTGCCACAGAACTCAGCCTCATCATAGACTGATTTTGACGGGTTGTTCATTATGCCTATTTTCATTGCACGTTCCTTCGTTTGATGGACACGCAACCATTCTCACTTTTATTTGCTCGATTTACAATGGCATGAAAAACGCTTCTTGTATATAATCTTTGATTAAAAGAACTGTTCAGCCCCTGGCCGCCGTCTCGAGTTCGTTTAAAAGGGCGGCCAGGTCAAGGCTGTATTTTTCAGCCATCTTTTCAAGTGATTCAAACAGCGCATTACAGCAGATGCACTCACCGGCCAGGGCGTCATAGCTTTTAAAAACGGCCTGCGTATTTTCCCATTGGGCAACAATGTCCAGTACGGTCATTCCTGAAGTGATAAGCGCCATCTTTCTCCTTTGACACTGAGCGATTTTCAATCCAATCGGATATCGGTTATCTGGCGGACTCCATCAGTTCCTTGTAGGGCCATCCGGCGATACCGCCCTTCAGAATCATCAGCCTGTCCTCGGAAATATTCCGGGATTTCATGTAGTCATAGCATCGCTGGGCACCACCGGCGCCCCGGGGACAAACAACGACAACAGGGCCTCCTGTGTCAATGGATGCAGTTACAGCACCATCTATTTTGGCTTTTTCCAAATCGCTTTTCACCGGATAGGAATAGGTGGCAAGGGAACCGGGCAGGTGGTGCGCTTCAAATTCTTCCTTGACCTGAATATCCACAATGGTGACCGG
Source organism: uncultured Desulfobacterium sp. (assembly GCA_963675615.2). Lineage (GTDB taxonomy): Bacteria > Desulfobacterota > Desulfobacteria > Desulfobacterales > Desulfobacteraceae > Desulforapulum. Next base: position 3,326,910 of record CAXXTD010000001.1, on the reverse strand, counting down.
TGCCTGGGTTTCTATCCAGGTTTTGACTTTTTCAGGGGATACATAGTTATAATCGGATGCCACAGCAGCAGCAACGGCCATAAGCGAGATAACAACAAGAAATGTTAATATTTTCATGGTTTTCATATAAATTTCTCCTTGATCTTGAATGGTTCACAGACATGCCACATGCCTGTACGAAGTATGCATAATACAGGAGAAAAATTCACCATGGCAAATCGTTATTCTTTATAAATTTTGTACAATAGATCGGAATGTCCAATAACACACACCGGCACAGCACAATTCCCAGGACCCCGGGGGGGGCGGGGTGTCCCTGATAAACAATCTGCTCTCCTCCAGGGTTTTTGAGGTAACGTTTTGATTGAAAGTTTTGGCCGGGATATGACAGGTGGGGGTTGATTCTAATATCGACCAGTCATCATAATTGGTGGTCCAATGGGGTCAGTCTTGTGTTACTGCCGTTATCGACCACAGCCTATGCAAATCAAAAAGCACTGATAATGCCAATAAAGCAACCCTGACCATCCTCCGAGTCGCTTCCCTGACCATCCTCCGAGCCGCTTCCCTGATTATGAAGTTCCTCAATTTCGGATTCTAAAAGAGGACGATTGTAAATACGAATATCATCTATTGAGCCACAAAAAAAATTGTATTGAGGTACTCCCGGGGCAGATCCAGCACCTATCAATAATGAATTTTGATTTTCAAGCGAATCCGGTAGGGAAGCTATTTCTTGTCCTGTTCCAAGGTATTGCCCATTTAGATAGCCTTTTACGCTATTGTTTTCCACAACCAGACAAACGGATTGCCATTCTTCTGTGGTAAATTCCGCCTTTGGTGGAGCGGAGCCGTTACCCCAACTATCTTTTACAAGCATCCATAAATCTTTATTATTATCAGCGAGTTGGTCACTGATTATAATATATCCATTTTGAGTAAAATTATCGCTTTGATATCTGCTGATTATAGTCCTATTGGGGTCCCCATCTTTTTTTTTAAATTTGAACCAAACAAATAGCGTTTTGACATTTGGTAACTCTATCATATCATTATCAACCACCGAGATAAAATCATCCACTCCATCAAAATCATACGCGCTATCCGCAACACCAAAACGGTCAGCTATTAAAGAGGATCCATGTATCGTTCCATCATTAAAATTGCCACTTTCATCATTGGCATTTCCGTTGAAGGGATAATATGCTACCAAGCCATCATTCAAGTCTGCCAAAGCTGAGTTTATGTTTATAAGGAAGAGAGTTAGGGATATTGCAATTGCGACGATTGATCTTTTTCTCATTGTTTTTTACCTTTAAAAAATGTTTATCCGAGTTTTTCAGTGATTAGCTATTATCTCATAGTTGAAATAAAACAAGTAACGAGATTTCCTAAAGTGTTCAGTAGAGTTCGCTATCAGAGTGATGTGAAATTATAAAACAATAAGGTGTTGTCTTTTTATATTTTTAATTTTACAATTAAATGTTTCATGGGCTGATCGATATGGAATTCATAATATCTCCTTTGTATTTTATGATATGGACAATTTTTAAAATATTCACTTTTTACATTCTGCCTAAATTACAGCCATGAATAAACAATAGAGCTAGAAATATTCCTAGAAAATTTTACATAAAAATGATATAATTTCAAGCTAAAAAATATCGACCTGTGCGGACTATTATAGGCCGTCCCGTCCAGACTTGATGTCGAATATAGCAGAAATGACTGTGCATCATGATTAATTTATGTCATGTTTTGGTAGATCAATATCTCAAACCCCGAGAAGGAGGCTACCAAATGAGCAAATACAAAATCAATGTAACTGTGAACCTTGTCGAGTCTGATGTGGAAACTGATGAGAATCCTATTGAACTGGAAAACGGGAGCTATCAGTTCACAATAAATGGGCATTCCGGTAAAAGTATAGATGACTGTGAAAAGGCTGTTCTTAAAACTGCTTTTCCCGCAATAAGAAAGGCACTATCTAAGCACTTGGAAGCAGTGTCAAAAAAAACTCCAAATTCAAACAAAAAGTGAGCAAATTGAGATAAACAAATGTCCATATCTGGTGGACGGTGCGGTGGGGCGGTTTAAATTCGAAATCCATTGTGCTTTTGACAGCAATGGTGTTCTGTTTGACAGCAGCCAGTCTGTATTTGCCCCATTAACAACAAATCAATTTTATTTGACCTCGGGGTTTAAGGAACTGGCCATGATTATGGGAAATACGGAAGAATCATTCCGGAAAACATCGAAGTTGATCAACCATATTCGTTACCAACAAAAAAATGGTACGCCATCTCGCACGCTTCATGACCAGACCCAGAAAGAAGGGGCTGAATTGTTCAATCATTTAAGGCAAAAAGCGGAAAATTTGAACTGCGACAACTTTAACACAGATGGTGATTGTATCAACCCAGAGCTTTCCCGGGGCGGCGATGCGCTACCGATCTCCACGGAAAAGATCCAGGAGGCCCTTTTTGAATCATCTTTTGTCTATAATTCTTCCGATCCTCTAAGTAATCCGGTACGGAAATATGCAGATAGTTCTCGACTGGTTTCATCTGTGCAAGAAATTCAAGGAACTACTAAGTATGGCCATGAAGGGGAGAACCCTACCTAATGAGGCGATTGATGGGATTATGCCCTTGTTATGGCATGGACTTACGAATGAGGCCATATCATATCTTGAAAACATTCCTTCATGTAAAATCAAGACCCCCGAATATATCCAGAAACTGATCGAATATTTGAACCGCAATCAACCTTACATCCCCAATTATGATGTGCGTAAAAGGCTAAAACTTCGAAATTCAAGTAATGTAGGAGAAAAGATGAATGACCTGGTCGTCTCAAATCGACAGAAAAAGAACGGAATGAGCTGGGTTAAAGAAGGATCTCTCAATTTGGCAACACTAACGGCATTGAAAATTAACGAGGAATATGAGAGTTGGTTTCGAGATAAAGAAGTCAATTTTAAACTAGCTGCTTAAGCAGATTAAGAGATTATCGTCCGCACAGGTCGAACTTTTTCGACCTGTGCGGACGATTATAGGCCGTCCCGTCCAGACTTGATGTCGAATAAAGCAGAAATGACTGGGCATCATGATTAATTTATGTCATGTTTTGGTAGATCAATATCTCAAACCCCGAGAAGGAGGCTACCAAATGAGCAAATACAAAATCAATGTAACTGTGAACCTTGTCGAGTCTGATGTGGAAACTGATGAGAATCCTATTTGCTAAGTCTCACATTATTTGACCTCAGTTTCACTTTATCTGACATCATTTATCTCAAGATATGGCCGCCGTTAAAAATATAAATTCTGGCAAACGGCGGCCACAATCTTCACTTCAATCTGGCAATTCCCGTCAAGTAATCTACCGCTTGAATAAAACTATATGTTTTAACCGACATGACCATGTCTATGGGGTTAAAATTTTTCTTACATGCAAAACACCTGGCAAGGTTGGTTCTTGGATTAATTGCCGTCGTGAACTCGGAACAGATCGGGCATAGAAACCGAAAGTAGCCTTCTGATATTTTATTGGGCTGGTTGAGGATATCAGCAATGACCCGGTCAATAGGGATATCGTTCCTCAGTTTCTTGAGCAATATTTTTGGGTAGCGTTGTGTCATGGTTTTTCTCCTTATTACGGCAGACGGAACTCTGCCATGGTTTCGTTAACGATGGTCTCATCGATAACGGTGACATTTTTGGATGCAGCATTGATCAGGCATGCCGTGGCAATATTGTTGATCGACCTGGGCACACCTCCGGCATAATCGTGGATCAGATATTTTGCATCCTGTGTCATCAACTTGTCGGCTGCATCAGCTCGCCTGAGCCGATGATTGATGTATGCAATGGTTTGGTCTCTGGTCAGGGATTTGAGATGATAACGAACGCTGATCCTGTTAACCAGGTCAGCAAGACTTGTCCGTTTGAGAAGCGTCGTCAGTGATTCCTGACCGCTGAAAATAATTTTCAGCGGCAGATCCGCATCAACACCGGTGCTGATCAGAAGCCTGAGATCAACCAAAGTCTGGACAGAGATCAAGTGGGCTTCATCGATGATCAGAACGGTTTCGGTGTCATTCTTTTTAATGCGCTCAGTAATTTGAAGAAAAAGTCGGTCTTTGCCAAACCTGGGAGCCTCTCCCAATTGGGTTACAATCAGCCGTAAAAAAGCCCCTGGGGTGACGCTGGTTAAATGCAGATAGACAGGGGTGTAGCGATTATGGGGCATGGCCTGCCGGACCATGCGAAGCAAGGATGATTTGCCAACGCCGGTCTGACCGCTAATCAGGGCAAGACGCCCCTGTTCCAGAAAAAACTTCATGCGGGCCAATGCCTGTTCAAAACGGCTGTCGGTCAACAACCACTCAATGGGAGGGTTTTCAGTAAATGGATGGGCGCTCATGTTAAAATGGGTTAAAAACATTGATTATTCTCCTTGTTGATTAAACAGGATTTTCAGTTCACGGATGACATAGGGAATGGATTTATGGCCTGCTGCTGCGCAGGCTTTTTGGACCATGGGTTTGTTGATGGCCGCATTCATGTTCCACGTTTTTTTAAGCACTTCCAGTTCCTCGGCATTAAATGCGCCAAGCCCCCCTTTTTTTCCAAGAAGATCTGCAATCGTTTTGGCAAATTCATGGAATGGCCATGGACGTTGATGAACGGTTTTTCGATAATCAATCCCCTGGGTCTTGGATGCAAGCTCTTGCTGGTGCCGGCGTTCAAGAACGGCAAGGTAATTGTTTTCCGGTTTTCCAGGTACCTTTACCGGAGGGGCAGGATCGACTGAGGTTCGATGGTGCAGGTGGCCTTCTGCCAGATATACCCCTTTTAAAGAATAAACCTGAACGGTATCCTGGCTTGAAAAGGGATCGTATCGAATTTCCACCCGGTCACCGCGAAGCCGGGGATCGGTTTTGTAATACCTTTTGTTGAGCTGAACATCAGAAAAGGTGGGATGAACCGATCGTTTGACGGTCTGCATGAAAGAGGTGCAAAAGGCATTTAAATCCATCTGGCGAACAACACGAGTACCTTGCTCAAGGGCCGCCTCCGGTGTGGTTCCGATCTCTGTATGCTTGGTTTTATGATAATCCTGTGCCAGCCAGGCGGCAAAGGCATGGTTCAACTCATCCAGGCTCAGAATATCGCCGGCACGAACCTCTGCCTCAAATCGTTCCTGGGTTGTCTGAAAGACCCGTTCGATGATCCCGCCGCCTTCAGGGTCTCCTTTTTTTCGATACAACAGACGGATACCCGTCCGGTAACACGCTGCCTTAAGGCCGTTGGAATGGTATACCTTTGCATTATCGACGTATAGGCCAAGGGGCATCCCATGGGTTGCCAGAGCGCGTAACAAGGTGTCGATCAGAACGTCCAGATTCTGCCGAAAGTAATACCGTGCTGCAACCACATACCGGCTGTGACAGTCAATAAACGCCGACAGGTAAGTCGGAACTGCATCCGGACCGTTCATAACGTAAGGCCCTTCCTCAAAATCACCGACCCATAGATCGTGTGCGGTTTCACGGGTCCAGCGTTTACGCACCGGTTTTATCGTTACTCCCAGTTTGAGACGGGTCGCCCCGGCCTCTTTTAAATGACGGTAAAGGGTGGAGCGGGCAATGGTGGTTCCGAATTGTTCCTCAAGAAGCCGGTTGATGGTAATATCCGACCGGTAGGGTTGCTCTTCTTTCATGATGACTGCCGCTTTGATCACCTCGGTAGCCGCGCTTCTACTTTTTCCCTGATCGTTCCTTTTTTTCCGGCCCAGAGCGTCGAATCCTCCGGTCTGATAGGCCGACAGTTTTCGTTTCAAACTGGAAAGGGATGGTGCTTTGCACTTCCCGTCCGGATAGACCACTGGTTTTTGAGCAAGGGTTTTCAGATACCGGTGCGTCTCCTCCGGCGATATCTCCGAATAGAGAATCGGTCGCAGCAGGTCACACCAGAAAACAGCCCATTGTTCGTTTTTTTTGTCCATAATCACCTCCTGTTTTGGATACTGGGAGGATTATACGTCAGGTATAGCCGGCACGGGTTGCCAACTTGGGGAAAATGGAGACCCGAAATTGAGCCAGGTAGAGGGGCACAAGGGTGACCAGTTGAAAGCAGGTGGCCAGTATCTGTTTTCGTATGGAAGACATGTATTTTCTGGGGGAAATTTTCAGGCCTGCCAGATCACGGCACAGGGATGTTGTGGGATCCGCTTGAAGCATCAGATCCGTTGCATTTTGAACCAGGCGGGAATACCCGCCCAAGGTACTGATCCACCTGTGGATGGTGGAATGTTCCATCATTGGTTCCTGGCTGCTCCCATGGTCCGATTTTATCTTGTACGGCAACGGGCAGGCATCTACCAACCGGCGATAAGAACTAAGCGGATCCTGGATATACGCCTGACTGAATGCCAGGATAGTGGGCAGGGTATAGCGTTTGTACGGAAGGGCAAAGTCGGGGTAGTCTGTTGCTGTTTTGTTACAGCCTGGGCACTTCCAGCGCAACAGTAAGCCGTTCACGGACTCTACAGTTTGTTCAACAATCACGTAAAATATGCGTTCACGCTTTTCGTGCCGTTTGAACAGGTGCGATTCAACCCCGCAACGCGGGCAATCCGGCAGTCAGCAGGGCACAAGACCTTGATTTACCAAATGTGTGTAATGTTGAATTTGCTCTTTAGTTGCTGATGATAAAAGTAGGTCCTTGAATTTGGCCATCGATTTGGTGTAAGTCATAAGAGTCCCTCTTTTTTGTTTGAGGCAATGTGTTGTGGTGACTCATGACTTAATACCTTTTGGTATAGTAGTCAACTTCAGGCAGGAAAGGGGGACTTCCATATCAAAATGACGGGCGGGGTAAACGGGGTATTATTAATCTCTTCCTGGCGGGGTAAGCGGGGTCTGCTTACCCTTTTATTTTTGGACATTACATCCAATTATTCTGAGACTTAGCACTATTGAACTGGAAGACGGGAGCTATCAGTTCACAATAAATGGGCATTCCGGTGAAAGTATAGATGACTGTGAAAAGGCTGTTCTTAAAACTGCTTTTCCCGCAATAAGAAAGGCACTATCTATGCACTTGGAAGCAGTGTCAAAAAAAACTCCAAATTCAAACAAAAAGTGAGCAAATTGAGATAAACAAATGTCCATATCTGGTGGACGGTGCGGTGGGGCGGTTTAAATTCGAAACCCATTGTGCTTTTGACAGCAATGGTGTTCTGTTTGACAGCAGCCAGTCTGTATTTGCCCCATTAACAACAAATCAATTTTATTTGACCTCGGGGTTTAAGGAACTGGCCATGATTATGGGAAATACGGAAGAATCATTCCGGAAAACATCGAAGTTGATCAACCATATTCGTTACCAAAAAAATGGTACGCCATCTCGCACGCTTCATGACCAGACCCAGAAAGAAGGGGCTGAATTGTTCAATCATTTAAGGCAAAAAGCGGAAAATTTGAACCGCGGCAACTTTAACACAGATGGTGATTGTATCAACCCAGAGCTTTCCCGGGGCGGCGATGCGCTACCGATCTCCACGGAAAAGATCCAGGAGGCCCTTTTTGAATCATCTTTTGTCTATAATTCTTCCGATTCTCTAAGTAATCCAGTAATCTTTGAAGAACCGAGCCAGGCAGTAAATATAAGCATTGATGACGTAACACCCAAAAGACAAAAGAACGATCGAGAAAGTCCCAAAGTCACCGAACATAAAAGAAAATACGTGCATGACACCGTTACGCATATTGAGTGCAGAGGGAAGAAATACGTATTAACCGGTGATTGCACCAAAACCTGCTTATGGCTGCTCAATGCTTTTCTCTTGAATAATTCTTTATTTGGGGCTTGGTTCTAACTTCGCCCATTGACCCCTAAGCGGCTAATTTTAGCCGTTTCCTCGGCCGTACCGGATAATCCACATTATTCAAAAGAAAACTAAAGAGATCGGCTGGTTTAGCTTCAAAAAAACGTTCAGCAGCCGTCGTGCCATCTCGTCTTTTGATATAATAATTATGCACAACCGTAAGCGCTTTTAATTGTCCATTACTCAATTGATGTATCCCCTGATGGCGGAGTGCCAATTGGGCATTTCTTCCTTCCACGCAAGAACTCGATCTTTGAAAAAGTTGAGCGCAATACCTGGCGACCTTGTCCAGCTCCTCTATTTTATAATCTGAACATATGCCACGAGAAGCGTATAGGCTGTCAGCAATCGACAGCAATTCTTGAGCCTTCTGAAGGATGTCCGTTTTTTGTTTAAGATCCCTCTCTTTCCCTGCGGCCAGTTTTAAATAATGTCCTGGAATCAAGTACCTGTGCATCAAATGCTTGTCGCAATCCGACAGGTGCATATTCTCAAGGCAAAGATCCATCATTTGAAAGAAGAAAGCAATAGTCGCCACCATGCTGCTCACAACTCGCTGAGCTTTATCGACACGCTTCTTGCACCGATCCATAAGATCGGCTGTAGCAGTGTGAATCCGAGCAAAACAGTCACCCAAAAGGCAGGTGATAATTTCCGAATCCTGCGGTTCGCCAGTTTTGAGGTTGTATGGATGGTAAACTTCTCCTATCTCAGCCTTTGCTTTGCGGTGTCCCTTCGGCAAGGTTGCGTGAATTCCCCAGAAGGGCGTGATATCATAAGCTCGAGAACACTATGATAAGGGTCTACGGTTCCATTTGGTCTGGCTGGCAAAGCAATGCGACAAAGGATGGAAGATGTACCAATATATGGGTGTGGAGATGCACTTGTTTGACGGTTCTGGCAATATTGCCAAAACCGCCAAACACTTAGATCGAAGCTGCCTCTTAGCTAAAAATGGGAAAAAGGTTGTACTGTCTATGGAACCATTCCCATGGCCGCCTCATAATTCCAAGGCATCCATGATGAGGGTTTTTTGAACACTTGGGCAGAGTTTTTTTGAAGCGCTATGAGATAATTCAACGCATTGACTTTCATCAGGTTGCAGGTGTGAATCAAGCTCATGAACATATCCCCGATATAGGCCCCATGCTCTGTCTTATAGAACATTGAGTTTTTTCTATGGAGAATACAGCGTTTCAAGCCTTGTTCGCAAACATTGTTGTCAAGGGGAGCTCCGGGAACCCTCAGAAATTGAGTCAGTTCATGCCAATGCTTGATCATGTAGGTGATCGCATTACCAAGTCCGGAATTGGGCTCCACCAATTTGTCTTGGATCTGGGTGTCGAGCCAGGACCGTAAAGCGTTCATCTGTGAACCACTATGGATTTGGTGAAATGCCAGCCGCTCATCTGCTGTCATGTTTTGTTCTTTTGCTTGGGCATCCACATGATAAACTTCGGCCAACGTTTCAATGACATGGCGGCATTCGTCCGGGAAGCTTGCGATGATATCGACAAAACCTCTGCGGGCATGGGTGTTGCAATTACACAGAATGATTTTAAATTCACTGGGGATATTTCTTGAAAGAGCATCACACATTTGGATTGGAGGGTCTTTTTCTACATCCCGCATTTCATATATGGAGGCGATGTTTTCTCCGGCATGATTACGGCCGGTGGAAAAGATGGCGATCCTTTTCCCTTCTTCAAGCAGTGAGATGATCCCGGATGTAAAGATGCCGGTGCGTTCATTCTTGTCCCGTGTTTTATTTTCCTGGATTAGATCCAGGATCTTCATGGTGGTATCATCATTGTGAAAGACTTCACCCTGGGCGGCCTGGCGCTTGAGCTCATCAAATGCTGGGTAAATCAGATCGGCCTGGGTTTCTATTCTTTCCCACTGGATGGATGCTGGCAGGGGGATGCCCAGGCTTTCCTGGAGTTTTTCCAGGCGATACCAGGGAAACCCGTAACCATATTTTAAAATCGCCATCATGGCCTTAGCCGTTTCATCATAATGCTTTCCGGTGACACCTTCCGGAGCCGCTGCCGTGAACACTTCCCCGCAGAGGTTACATCGCAATTTTTCAAGGTTGTAAATCGTTGCATCAATGGGGGGCTGGCCCTTCAGGTAAATGGCAATACCCGGTTTTTTCATTGGGTAGAGTTTGCCGGTGAGACAAAGAGGACAGGGATCTTTGTGTTTATATTTTTCATGGGATATGAATTCTTGATCGGCTCCAGTATAATCGGAAGCGGGTATCTTTCCATGCCCTTTTTTCTTTTTTACAGGTTTGGCTTTGGGTGAATTTTCATCCTTTGTTTCCGGCTCTGTTTTTTTTGAATCTTCAACCGTTTGTTCGGGTTCGTTTTGTTTTAAAACATTATCTTTTTTCTCGGTTTTTGGGCCAAACAACATGGCAAGAAGTCGTTTTATGGACGCTGCTTTATTATCCAGGGCCTGCCCCAGGGTCATGATGGCTTCCGTCATTGATTTGATGATCTCATAATCACCTGTCTGGAGCGCATTGGCTTTTACCCTCTGCAAAAGGGCGTCAATCTCTTCCTGGGTCAATCGGATCTGATCCATGGTCTATGCGCCAATCATCCGGCTGCGAAAATCCCGGGTCAGGGGATATCCCCAGATAGCCTTGATGGATCGGGTTTTTACATGGTTTTTTTCATTCTTTCCCCGTCCGGTTGTATCGCCAAGATAGATCCAGTTGCCGGCCTTATAGCAGGTTCCCAAAAATCGTTCTGTGTCCACAAAGGTCTCAAGGAAATAGAGTGGATGATTATAAACATTCTCCCAGTCCCTGGAAATGTTTTTTGCCATAAGCCCCAGAAGATGGGAGGCCAGGTGGGGAACCCTGATCCAGGGTAGAATAAGAAACCGGCTGTTGTACGCTATATATTGAAGGCCTTGTACCCGGTCCTCCTTGTTCCACCCAATATACCTGTCCCTGGCACCGATATGACGGGGTGCTGACGACCATGAAAAACAAGCGATGGGCCTGTTTTGGACATACACCATATATTTGAGTTGTTCACCCACGGGATGACAATAGCCCAGGTAGTGGTGGTGCTGAATCAGGCTGTTGAAAATTTTTTCCTGATCTGTTTTTTTAACCAGCCGTATCTCCAGGGGCCTTATCCTGGACAGATCGGTCTCAACCAGGGTCTGATCCACCTCTATCTCCGGGGGCGGGGTCCTGTTGATAAAAGGGTTATTGACTTTACGTCTTGTGGGGGGAAGGGAAATATGCCCTTCCCTGTGAAGTTTAAGCATGAACCCCCTGGCAACCATGTCTCTCAGGCTGCCATTGGCCTGAACCCAGTTCCATGCCTGGCACAATTGCTTTGACAGGGCATTGCGGCTGGCATTGGGATGTTTTGCCATCAGGTCATTTATAAAGACGATATCTTCTTTTGTCGCGCTCTTGCCACGGTATGTGAGTATGATGTCATTTTCCATGGCCGGCTTATATAATGCAACTCTCCTTCGAACGCAAGCAAAAAATACATTATTGATAAAATCAATTATGCCGGGATTCTTCTCCACATGGGAGCAGCTTGGGTATGAAAAGGGTCGCCATTCCAGATCAACATCTGCAGTTCATGGGCATCCAGGGGTTTATCAACGCCTTGCCCCTTTGTTGGCCACCAGTTAAACCGGCCTTTGGACAGTCGTTTTTGGCAAATCCAAAATCCTTGACCGTCGTAACTTAATATTTTTATGGCCGTCCTGCGGCGGTTAAGAAATACGAACAGACAGCCTGAAAAAGGATCTGTTTGTAAAATCGTTCGGCACAATGCAGCCATCCCATCTATGCCCTTCCGAAAATCTACAGGCTCAACTGCTAAAAGAATCTTCATGTGGGGAGTGATCTGAATCATGGCTGATGCCTCCAGAATGACTGACAGATCCCAAGAATGCTCGGATCAGTTTTGCCCCGGAGGCACATCCTCATCTTTACTCCGGTACGGTCCTCCATTTCTATTATGCATTCTGAGACAGCAGATGGCGGATCCAGCTCAAACGCTATAAAAGAAGGCGAGGCTTCAGATGTTGCATCAGGCTCGACCTCGATTGGCGATGGTAGATGTGATTCCACATGCTGCTTAAGCGCGGTCTGGTTCAGGTTTAATGTTTTTGAAATCCTGTGTAGGCTATGCTCCCCAATATAAAAAACATCAGCGGCTGCCTGCCATAATGAAGCCGGAATACGTTCCCTGCCGGTTTTTGTTTTACGCCAGAGTTGAAATTGCTGCTGGACCTCTTTTAATGCGGAAACAGCTTCGGGTGATGGCGATCTCATCGGTTCCTCCTATATGATCATGTTTGGAACTGATAATATCACTCTAAAAAAACTAAATCACGCAGGCCTGTTAAGTGCCACGATAAATTGACCTAACGAAGGATAAAATTCTCAAAATAAGTTGACCAACTGAAAAGAATGTCAGATTAATTAGGCCATGATTATGGCCTTTTTTATGCAAAAAAATAGGCAGAAGAGAGTTGCCGCTCTCTTCTGCCTCAAAAAACGGGGCAAATAGCCCTCAAAAAACTAAATAATGATACTATTTGTTGAGGTTTTGCTCAAGACAATTTTCACTCAAGGTCGCAAGTTTGAATGGGAACGACCATCCCAATGTCCCCGGTGTTGTCATTTTAAAGTGTGGGGCCATGGATATGTCCAAGCGATTTTTGATGGATTTGACATGCCCCTTTGGTTAAAGCGTTACCGGTGCCCCAACTGCGGTTGCGTCATTCAGATTAGACCGGCAAGCCATTTCAGTCGATTCCAAACATCCAGAGACACTATCCGCTCAGCCCTTAAACATCGAATTTCCCACCAGAAATGGCCTCCAGGCGGTTCTTCAGCACGGATGCGCCATTGGATGGCCAACCTGAAACGTCATACAAAAGCCCACCTGACTGAGGCCTGGAAGGCCGGGTTGCTGGCTGCCTATGACAAGCTCATTGACATGGGACGAATCCCGGTCAGCAGATCAATTTAATTTGTTATAAAATCAGTCTTTCAGCCTCCCTACCGAGGGCTTCCTTTGTTTTGGTTTTTCCGGTGTTATATGCAGGATGAAACCCTAATTCAAAGGAGGAAAATGAACGAAAGGCATAAAAGAGATGTCGCAGTCTTCAGGTACGGTGTTATCCAGGAGCTTGTAAGCAGTATCGGCCTGAATTATGGGGAAAAAGAGGCGATCATACGGGAGAAATGCGCCCGTAAGTGGCGTATTCCTTTTTCACAAAAAACCAGTATCAGCAAAGGGACGATTAAACGCTGGATAAAGCTTTACGAGGAAAGTAATCATAAACTTGAATCCCTGTATCCCAAAGACAGGAACGACAAGGGTAAAGGGAGGGTAATAGACCAAGAGTCCTGCCTGACCCTCAAACGGCTGAGAAAAGAAATGCCTGGTGTGACAGTCCCGCTTATCCTTGAGACTCTGAAAGATCGTGGAATCCCGCCCCCGAATGGTTCTTTATCAACGATTTACCGTTTTTTCCATCAACACGAACTTATGAGGAAACCAGAAATGAAAGAAGATCGACGTAAATTTGAAGAAAAGCACCCCAATGATAGCTGGCAAAGTGATGTCATGCACGGCCCCTCTCTTGAGATCCGCGGGAAAATGCATAAAACCTACTTGATAGCCTTTATTGATGACCATTCCAGGTTGATCGTTTACGGACAGTTTTATGCATCAGAAACCACCAACTCATTCATGCATGCTTTTGAACAGGGCATGTTGAGACGGGGTTTACCTCGCAAGCTTTATGTCGACAATGGGAGTGCTTTTCGTTCAAGGCAGCTTATGCATACTACGGCCTCCCTTGGAATTGCCCTGATCCATGCAAGGCCCTACAAACCGCAAGGAAAAGGAAAAATAGAGAGATTCTTTAAAACCGTGCGCTCGGGTTTTCTTCCCAGGTTCACAGGGACCACCCTGGAAGATATCAATCAGAGCTTTGATGAGTGGTTGGCCAAGTCTTATAATGGTCGAAAGCATTCTGCCACCGGCCAGACCCCCCTTGTACGATTCACTGACGGTCTTGAATGTGTACGATCCACCCCGGACGATGTAAAGGACCATTTTAGAAAAATCGTTTTACGCAAAGTAAACAAGGACCGGACAATTATCCTTGATAAACATCTGTATGAAGGTCCTGTGGAACTGATCGGCAAAAAAGTGGAGCTGCTCTACCATGAAGATGATTATGACAGGGTTGAACTCAAATATAAGCAGAAATCCTACGGATTCCTTCGAATGGTGGATCTGAACGTTAATTGCCGGGTAAAACGTGATAAAAACAACGACCCGGTTCTGACCAGTGAGGGAACAGCCCCTGAGACAGGTAAAATGTGGGAGGCAACCTCATGAAAACAGCCCATCGTATTTTTTTTGAGCTCCAAAAAGAGCCGTTTCATACGAATATCTCCCGTAAGGAGATCCTGGTGACCCAATCCATCAAGGGGATAGAAGAGCGTATTCTATATGCCATCGGTCTGGGTGGGGTGGCTTTGATCACTGGGGACATCGGCAGCGGTAAATCAACATCCCTGAGGTATGTTACAGGAGGATTGCACCCTTCAGAATATCGGGTGGTACATGTGACAGCCTCTTCCGGTTCAATCCTGGAATTGTACCGCCAAATATTGGGAGAGCTTAATCTTACGCCTGCCGGGATCTCACGGACAGTGATGATCCGCCGGATCAAAGAAGAAGTCAGGGATACCGTACTTGGCAAGAAGATGAAAGCGGTCCTGGTTATTGATGAAGCCTCCCTGCTGCGTCTTGATGTATTTGCAGAACTTCATACCCTTACCCAGTTTGAAAATGACTCAAAGCCCTATTTACCAATGGTTCTTGCAGGGCAGGCCAATTTGGTGGACAACCTGCGATATCGCAACTCAATGCCCCTGGCCTCAAGGGTGGTGGGAAAATGCCACCTTCAAGGAGTGGATCAAAAAGGCATGGAAGACTATCTGGCCCATCACCTGACTATTGCAGGTGTACACAAGGATCTTTTTGAACCACCGGCAGTTACAGCTATCCATCAAGGTTCCGGCGGCCTGTTCCGAAAGGCCAATCATCTGGCAAGGGGTGCCCTCATCGTTGCAGCCGGCAGTAAATCTGCCCAGGTCTCTGCAGAACATGTCCGCATCGCTGCTACCGAAATATTTTAATCAGGAAATAATCATGAACGTATACGAAGATGAAATCTTTGAAAAAAAGATGGACCAAATCACTGACCAACTGGGATACCTTTTTCTGGATATGGTCTTGATGAGTGTCAAAAAAATAAATGCTGAAAATACAATCTTGAAGGAATTCCTGGAAGCCCGAATTGAGGAATCCCCTCCAGAGGTTTTTTAAACTAAATATTCTCAAATCTTCACCAACCCCAAAGGACTGAAGAGACAGGCGGTGGCACCCATCGTCTGTCTGGTTTTCCATGCGAAAACTGCTTGAAAAACTGCACCGCTTTTTTAGCGCCGATTATAGCCTGGCAGTCCTGGATATGGACGTAGGTAGTCGCTGGTTTGTAAAACCTGAACCCACCAATATTGCCTACCTTAAAGCTGAGAATGCACAGGGGCGGCATATACTTATCCAGCCTGCCCTTCAGTCGTATTATTTATTGGTAGATGATATCTCCTTTGAAACAATTGGCATCCAACACCGATTCTCTGACGGTACATGGAAGCCGGGAAGAATGGTTGTTGAAACATCTCCAAGCAATTACCAGGTGTGGGTACACGCATCCAGACCACTGCCTTTGTCTGAGAAAAGATATTGGCTCAAGAGACTTAAATCCGATCCCGGAGCCGACCCATCCAACAGGTGGGGGCGATGCCCCGGATTTAGAAACAGAAAGAAAAAACACCTCGATCCTTCAGGAGGGTATCCCTTGGCCAGGCTGGTTTGGATCGATTGGAAAAATAAAGCCCATATCCCGGAACTGAAATCAACAAAAGCAACTGTCAAAAAGCCATTCTTTTCCCCTAAACCCCTGGAGGGGGGAGTGTGCCAGAACTTAAAAATCTCCAGACTGAAATACGAACGGGGTGATGAGTCTGCAACAGATTTTGCCTATGCCGTCGCCCTGTTTAGAAAAGGTTTAGATCTCCATGCTGTTCTGAAATGTCTGATCACAGAAAGGACCAACTGGCAAAATCACGCCGACCCTAAAAGAAAAAACGCCTATCTTAAAAGGACTCTCCAACGAGCAAAACATATCGTCGAATCAACTTGGAATACAAGCAAATAAGGCATTAAAAATTTATCGAGAAACACCGTCGAAAGGAAAAGGTCAATTTAATTTGACAACTTTTTGAGTTGGTCAAAATAATCAGAGAATAGAAGTTAAATAAATGTGACAATCAACAAGGCCCACCGAAGGAACACGCTTTGCGTACAGCTTCACTATTTAACTGGGCCTGAGTCAAATTTTCCTCGGCCTGTTGTTCTTGTTCTTTCGCAGATTTGATTCTTTTTTCAAAGTGAGGTCTTCGTCCTCGGGGCCGCTTGTCGGCACTGTCGAACTTTTTTTGCTCATGCTCTATTTGATGGGTTTGTCTGACCGCTTCTTCGCAATTTTTTTCAGCTTTTTTAACCTTTGACATCAGGGCCACACAAGTCCCTTTTCCAATTTCATAGATGACGTGGAAACAGTCCGGTGAATGATGAACCTTTAGGCCTTTAAGGGCATGACTGATAAGACTGCGCCCTTGATCACTGGCAACTTGGATGACCTTAACCGATAGGTTTTTAAGTGCATTCTTTACAGCTTCATTCCAGGTTTCAGTCTTGCGATTCTCGGCATATTTTTCTACAAGGATGAAGTTTGACACAGGCTCTATGGCGACAAGGCAAACTTCAGGATGAAAGGTTTCATCCTCGCAAAGTGTAATCGTTTTTGCTGGCATTTGCTGTCCAAGTCTTTCGTCCTCGATTCTTCCAAACTCGATGATCTTTTTATTGAGTTGTTCAGACACCCTACGCTGAGCCGAATAGGATGATGCCACAAAGGGAGAAAGCCCGGATTTCTCCAAGAAATCGCTGACATTATGGATGCTGGCAGTTCCATCCTTAGTAAACGAAACATGGGCAGAGGTAACAAGTCTGTGTAAAAAAGCAATACCTACAGGGCTCTCAAAAAATTCGATCAGAACAGGGTGAGCATCAATGCTATCTTTTCTGGCAAGCCAGTACCGCAGTGTTGATCGAGGAACACCCGCAGTTTTTGCAAAATCACGCTGGCTGACAGTTTTCTTCCTTGTTTCAAAATCGTTAACAAGTTTCGCCGCATCGGCTCGATTCCATATCTCTTTTATGCTTGTTGCATCTGCTGATTCATTGTATGATATATTCATGGCTCGATCTGGTATTTTTTGTTGAAAATAAGTAAGTTGGCACTTCCCTATTTTCTCGTACCAGATCGAGCTTAAAATGTTCCGCACTATCTCAAGTTGAGCCTCCTTTTTATCGTTCCTGAGTGTAATTGGGCGAAGTTAGGACCAAGCCCTTTATTTGGTAAACGCCTGCAGATCTTCACCGACGGTCATAGAGCGTTAAATGCCGCTATTTTAAAGCACTTTGAATGGTACGGAAATATGCAGATAGTTCTCGACTGGTTTCATCTGTGCAAGAAATTCAAGGAACTACTAAGTATGGCCATGAAGGGGAGAACCCTACGTAATGAGGCGATTGATGGGATTATGCCCTTGTTATGGCATGGACTTACGAATGAGGCCATATCATATCTTGAAAACATTCCTTCATGTAAAATCAAGACCCCCGAATATATCCAGAAACTGATCGAATATTTGAACCGCAATCAACCTTACATCCCCAATTATGATGTGCGTAAAAGGCTAAAACTTCGAAATTCAAGTAATGTAGGAGAAAAGATGAATGACCTGGTCGTCTCAAATCGACAGAAAAAGAACGGAATGAGCTGGGTTAAAGAAGGATCTCTCAATTTGGCAACACTAACGGCATTGAAAATTAACGAGGAATATGAGAGTTGGTTTCGAGATAAAGAAGTCAATTTTAAACTAGCTGCTTAATAGTTTAAGAGATTATCGTCCGCACAGGTCGAACTTTTTCAAAGATCGAGTTCTTGCGTAGAAGGAAGAAATGCCCAATTGGCACTCCGCCATCAGGGGATACATCAATTGAGTAATGGACAATTAAAAGCGCTTACGGTTGTGCATAATTATTATATCAAAAGACGAGATGGCACGACGGCTGCTGAACGTTTTTTTGAAGCTAAACCAGCCGATCTCTTTGGTTTTCTTTTGAATAGTGTGGATTATCCGGTACGGCCGAGGAAACGGCTAAAATTAGCCGCTTAGGGGTCAATGGGCGAAGTTAGAACCAAGCCCGACAGGTGAAATCTGCTGGGAGGCTTTGAGGGGTGAAACTCAACCGTGCACACAATGCTCCAATGATCAATTGATCGATTGGCCGGTGGCGTAGCCCATGATTTCAACAATATGTTGAGCATCATCCTCGGCAACACGGAAATAGTTCTGGAAGAGTTGGATTCCACAAATCTTGCTGCGACAGGTCCAGCGGTTGCCATTGACATCGGAAAATCACATATCAACGAGATCGATCTGCTCATGACGGATCTTGTTACGCCCGGTATGAATGGAAAAGATTTGGCCAGGAAAATAAGGGAAGTACTGGATGAACTCAAAGAACTTCAACCGCAGCTTTCATCATCTTGCACGCATAAATATTGACAACCCTGGAGGCCTTCCTTATTTTTAAAATATTTTTATGCTGCACAACCAAGGGAGTAATCCAATGCACAATCCAGTACCCCGGGTAGCCGCCATCCATGACCTTTCCGGGTTTGGTCGGGCGTCACTGACCGTTATCATTCCAATTTTATCCACCATGGGGGTCCAGGCCTGTCCCCTGCCAACGGCTGTTCTTTCCAGCCATACCGGTGGTTTCAATGATTATCATTTTGTGGACATGACAGAAGATATGGTCAAGATCATCGACCACTGGAAAACGCTGGATATTGCATTTGATGGCATTTACAGTGGTTTTTTAGGCTCTCCCCGCCAGGTGGATATCGTCATGGAATTTATCAACACCTTTGCCCGCCCAGAACAGCTTGTTGTCGTGGATCCGGTCATGGGAGATGACGGAAAACCCTATCGAACAATGGGGCCAGAAATGATCCGGCAAATGCAGTCGCTGGTAAGCCATGCCGATATTATCACCCCCAATTTTACCGAAGCGGCGTTTCTCTTGGGTGAACCCTATCCTGGCACCCTTGATGAAAAACAAATCAAAGAATGGATCCAAAAACTTTGTGACCGAGGACCGGGAAAGGTTATCATAACCAGCGTACCCGTACCGGGGCGAAAAAATTTATCAGGGGTGGTTGCCTTTGACCGTGAAGACGGCCGTTTCTGGAAAGTGGACTGTACCTATATTCCCACCCATTATCCGGGCACAGGGGATGCCTTTGCCAGTGTCATTGTCGGCGGCCTTCTACAGGGTGACAGTCTGCCCATTGCCCTGGACCGGGCCGTTCAATTCGTATCCATGGCGATCCGGTCCACCTTTGGCTACAATTATCCCAACCGGGAAGGCGTCCTCATAGAAAGGGTGCTCACAAACCTGAGGGCACCGGTGACCGCCAGCAGTTACGAGATGATGACCTGATGTCCATGGAATAATTTCGTATAGATTGTGGATAAAGGATTATGGAGCGGCTTTCAATGGAGGCGTTTGCAGAAAAACTTGCCGGCGATCTTGTATCAACCATAAAAGAATCAACTGTGATGAGCGCCTTGTAAAGGCGCTGCCAGGCTTAAATAGTTGTCATTTTCCTCAAACATCAGTTTTTTATCCGTCATCATTTTTAAAAAGGGCACCACCTTTTCCCGGGTCAGCCCCTGAAAATGATGGAGGATCTTTTCCAGTGACCGATGGTGCCCGCAATAGCGGTACACTTTTCTCGAGAGCCCTTCCAGGCGGTGGGTCAACGGGGCCTTTGAGAGCCGCTCCTGGCGGATGATCATAAAATCCCTTCCATCCCGATAACTCAGAATCGGCGTATCCCCCCCGGTCCGGTGAATCCGGGTATAGCTTTTTTTCCAGTCATCAACCCTTTGCTTGACCGGCCGCCACAGCCGTTTCTGGTATCCCATGTCGCCGCGGTACCTCTGGATCAGAAAGGTCATGCGACGGTGAATCTCTTCAGGGAATATTTTTGCATAATTGGGATGGTTGAAAATGGCCTTGACCCCAAAGGATGCCGGATCATTATAGACACGGCTGCCATGTCCCAGCCAGAAAGGCACAAGCGTCGGGGGACGAAAACAAGCTGCAAACTCAATGTTCCGGAGGGTTTCATTGATGTCCCCAAGATCACTGCCGGGAAAATAGAGGATCAGGTTGGCGTTGTTGGCGATCCCCAGGCCTTCACAGTGCTTCATGATTTCCAGATTCTGGATGGCGGTGGTTCCCTTGTTTAATTTTTTCAGCAGGCTGGAGCTGAGGGATTCGATACCGATCTGGATCCTGCTGACGCCGGCAGCGCCCATTTTTTTCAGCACCCGTTTCCGGGTGGTGGCCCGGAGTTCACAAAAGAGATCAAGATCCTTTTGCAATCCGGACAGCCGGTCAAACATCTCCATGGCGGTTTCTGCCGGCATGAGGTTGTCCATGAACGCCACGGAAAGCGTGCGGTATCTTGAAGTCAGATGGTCGATTTCGCCGCATACCTGTTCCGGGCCTTTGCACCGGTATCCCTGCCAGTTCCGGTTAAGATTGCAGAAGGCACAGCCTGAATGGCCAGCATTGGACGCCTGCCACCGGCATCCCCGGGATGCTTCGGCCGGGAGTGTCGGGAAAAAAGTGTTGTCCGGAGCCGCTGTTTTCATGAGATGAAAATAGTCATCATAATCTGGAACCGGCAGCGCCCTGAGGTCGGCCATCTGGTCGAAGGTTACCGGTTCTTCACCGGTGCAGGAACATGGGGTAACAAGGCCCGGGATGCACGAAATCTTTTCAGGGTCGGCGGAACGCCTTAAATGGCGCACCAGGCTGCAAAGCGGTCGTTCTCCTTCTCCGTTAACGACAAAATCGATTTCCGGGAATACCGAAAAAAGATCCTTGATGGCATCTCCCGCAAACATGGAACCGCCGATGACAATGGCGAGTTTTGGAAATTTTCTTTTTATGGATCGGATGAAGTACAAAGACGAGGTGAGTTGACAAAAACAGATTGAAAAGCCTGCCAGACCAAAACGGTCCCAGTTGATGCTGCTGATAAATTCATCGGCAGCCACAGCCGCCTGATGGGTCAGGGCTTTGAAGTCGACCTTGAGTGACAGGGGATTGCCCTTTGCTTCCCTGCGAAACAGCGTTTGAATGGGTTCAAATCGCTCTGGATATAAGAGCGCCGCATAAACGGATTCAGCCAGCCAGGTTTTTTCGGAAATTTCACGATACAGGGGATAGCCGATGGCCGCCGCCAATTTCAGATAGAAATGGTGGGTATTCACCTCAAGGTCGGGAATCTCCTGGCTCAGATATGATTTCAGGGCACCGAGCTGAATGGATGGACGGGTGAAAATCGGCCAGGGGGCGGATACAAGAACAATTCGTTCAAATTGATTTATAGTTTGTGACGCACCCATTCAGAGACCTTTTCCCTGAGAATTTTTTTCATGCAGTGTGAACAAACAGTCAATGGGATTTCCAGGGGAATGGCACCATTGTAATCAATGGCCTTTAATGAATGCAACACATTTTTCCAATCCACGGTTCCGACACCCAGGGGCATATGATCATCGAATCTGGACCGGTTGTCAGAAAAGTAAACGCCGGATCTATTCTCCCAGTTTCCGGCAAGGTGCCCCGTGCGAGCATGGGGCACCTTGCCGCTTGCACGGTTCAACTTATTGTTCTAATGGCTTATGACAGAACCACCAGTCAAAACATTCAAATGCATCTGACTTGTGCATGCGTTTTTCCGCATCAGCTTGATTCGTTGCTGGCGGCATAATGATTCTATCACCGATCAATTCATTATTGGGCCAACCCGCCGCAACAGCCCCTTGCTGGTCGGATATTTGAAGGGCTTTGACCGAACGGACAATTTCATCCATATTTCTACCCACTTCCTGGGGATAATACATGATCAAGCGAACCTTGCCATCTGGATCAACGATGAATACGGCTCTCACAGTGTTGGTCCCTTTACCCGGATGCAACATGCCGAGTTTCAAAGCAACTGAATCATTGGCTGCAACAATGGGAAATTTGATCTCCACGTCAAGTTCTGCCTTGATCCACTGTACCCATTTAATGTGAGAGAACACTTGATCAATGGACATCCCGATCAACTTGCAGTCTAGTTTTTCAAATTCCTCGTATCGTTCTTGAAACGCCACAAATTCCGTTGTGCAAACAGGTGTAAAGTCTGCGGGATGACTGAACAGCACAAACCATTTTCCCTTCATATCACCGGGAATATTCATGGGGCCGTGTGTTGACTGGACTTTTAACTCAGGCAACGCATCCCCGAGCAACGGCATATTTACTTTTGTTTCTTCCATTACCTTTTCTCCTTTGCATGTGCCGCCAAATTGATTTTCGGCATTCCAGATGGCGGTGTTAATCCGGGTGCCTAACACTGGATATTGGGTTCGCACAGCTCGAATCCCAGGACCAGAAATATTACCCCTGTCTTGCACAGGGGATCTGTGCCAGTGGCATTTAAAATTGTTAATCTCTTGATTAAAGGGCTGATCAGCCCCTGGCCCCCGTTTCCAGTTCACTTAAAAGGGCGTCCAGGTCAAGGCTGTCTTTTTCACCCATCTTTTCAAATGATTCAAAGAGTCGGGCTTGGTTCTAACTTCGCCCATTGACCCCTAAGCGGCTAATTTTAGCCGTTTCCTCGGCCGTACCGGATAATCCACATTATTCAAAAGAAAACTAAAGAGATCGGCTGGTTTAGCTTCAAAAAAACGTTCAGCAGCCGTCGTGCCATCTCGTCTTTTGATATAATAATTATGCACAACCGTAAGCGCTTTTAATTGTCCATTACTCAATTGATGTATCCCCTGATGGCGGAGTGCCAATTGGGCATTTCTTCCTTCCACGCAAGAACTCGATCTTTGAAAAAGTTGAGCGCAATACCTGGCGACCTTGTCCAGTTCCTCTATTTTATAATCTGAACATATGCCACGAGAAGCGTATAGGCTGTCAGCAATCGACAGCAATTCTTGAGCCTTCTGAAGGATGTCCGTTTTTTGTTTAAGATCCCTCTCTTTCCCTGCGGCCAGTTTTAAATAATGTCCTGAAATCAAGTACCTGTGCATCAAATGCTTGTCGCAATCCGACAGGTGCATATTCTCAAGGCAAAGATCCATCATTTGAAAGAAGAAAGCAATAGTCGCCACCATGCTGCTCACAACTCGCTGAGCTTTATCGACACGCTTCTTGCACCGATCCATAAGATCGGCTGTAGCAGTGTGAATCCGAGCAAAACAGTCACCCAAAAGGCAGGTGATAATTTCCGAATCCTGCGGTTCGCCAGTTTTGAGGTTGTATGGATGGTAAACTTCCCCTATCTCAGCCTTTGCTTTGCGTACAGCTTCACTATTTAACTGGGCCTGAGTCAAATTTTCCTCGGCCTGTTGTTCTTGTTCTTTCGCAGATTTGATTCTTTTTTCAAAGTGAGGTCTTCGTCCTCGGGGCCGCTTGTCGGCACTGTCGAACTTTTTTTGCTCATGCTCTATTTGATGGGTTTGTCTGACCGCTTCTTCGCAATTTTTTTCAGCTTTTTTAACCTTTGACATCAGGGCCACACAAGTCCCTTTTCCAATTTCATAGATGACGTGGAAACAGTCCGGTGAATGATGAACCTTTAGGCCTTTAAGGGCATGACTGATAAGACTGCGCCCTTGATCACTGGCAACTTGGATGACCTTAACCGATAGGTTTTTAAGTGCATTCTTTACAGCTTCATTCCAGGTTTCAGTCTTGCGATTCTCGGCATATTTTTCTACAAGGATGAAGTTTGACACAGGCTCTATGGCGACAAGGCAAACTTCAGGATGAAAGGTTTCATCCTCGCAAAGTGTAATCGTTTTTGCTGGCATTTGCTGTCCAAGTCTTTCGTCCTCGATTCTTCCAAACTCGATGATCTTTTTATTGAGTTGTTCAGACACCCTACGCTGAGCCGAATAGGATGATGCCACAAAGGGAGAAAGCCCGGATTTCTCCAAGAAATCGCTGACATTATGGATGCTGGCAGTTCCATCCTTAGTAAACGAAACATGGGCAGAGGTAACAAGTCTGTGTAAAAAAGCAATACCTACAGGGCTCTCAAAAAATTCGATCAGAACAGGGTGAGCATCAATGCTATCTTTTCTGGCAAGCCAGTACCGCAGTGTTGATCGAGGAACACCCGCAGTTTTTGCAAAATCACGCTGGCTGACAGTTTTCTTCCTTGTTTCAAAATCGGACATGGCGAGCAACCACTGCTGTTGATCCCCAGGAAGAATGTGAAAAAGCGTAATCTGTAAAAGTTTATTTGATGCCATGGCGTCCTTATACTGGAAAAAACACCCCCGTCCAGTTTGAAGGTTGGAGGCATACCCTGCAAGCCCTGTTTCCGAAAAACAGGGTCTACATTCGTTGCAAACAGAATCTCCTTTTTTATTGACAGAGCATTAATTACAGTTTAGGCAAACGTCAACTGCAATTAATTTTTCAGGAGAGTCAATGAACCGAGAAAAACAAATCAACCCCAAGAAATAGCCAGATGGCGATAGTGTTGAACATACGATAAAAGGGGCTTGGTCCTTGTTTCGGCCAATGCAATGCTTATCCGGGTGACCCCGTATAACCATCAATTATGATAAGTGGGCGAAGTTAGAACCAAGCCCCCTTTTTCGATGCAAGAATTGGCAGCTAGCGTGAGAGAACTGCAAACCCAAGGTTGCGGGTAATGATTATGGATTTTTTCTGGTTATAACGGATTTGGGGGAGAGGGGAGTGACCTTTTGACTGGACAATAAGCGATCTATCGTCTATGGTTGAGCTGGACAACTTAACCTGGAAACGAAAGGTAGGCTATAATTCAGACATCAGAATCAACTCCCCAAAGAAAACGTACAATTGTTATCCCTTTTGATCAAGTGAAATATACAGACACTATCGAAGATCCAATAAAGTTCAGGAAGGAGTTAGCGCCATTTATTGCCAAATTCCCTGAACTTTTTCCAAATGAAATCAAAAAAGGGTATAGGATGAAAGAAATTCGGCTTTCAAAAAAAACAGGGATACCAACACGCCGAATTACTGTAAATGGTGTTTCTTACACAATCAGACCTTCCTTCATTATGCCTTACCATGTGGCATTTTCAGCCGAAATTGAAAAGGCTCTGTTTCTCAGAAAATTCAACGTGCCTTTTTGGGCCTTGAGCCATACGTTCGGTAAAGACGCGATGTATTGGTACCGAATGGAGCAAAGCCTCGGCCGGAACAGTATCATTGGAACGACTATCAAGGATCCAAATCTCCTTCCTGAGCATATTGCTGCCGACGAAAAACATTCCAGATTGAAAGGAGACAAGGTCTATGTTGCTACGACTGTAGGAGGCAATTGCATATTAGGCGCCTCTGTGAGTGAAGATGCCGGAGAAAACGGTTTGAAAAAAGGCTACGGAATATTCAAGGCCGAAGCTTTGGATATAAATCCGAACTACAAGCCGAAATCCGTGAACACTGACGGTTGGAAGGCAACTATCAACGCGTGGAAATCCCTTTTCTCAGGTATTACCGTCATTTCCTGTTTCCTTCACGTATTCATAAAAATTAGAGATAGATCCAGCAAAAAATTTAAAGATATTTTCGACTCTGTGGGCGACAAGGTATGGCATTGCTACGACGCAGAGTCCAAAGCCTCCTTTTCGCAACGGATACGCAGGCTATGTGATTGGGTGGATGCAGAGAATCTTCCGGATGTTATTTCCAAACCCATAATGAAATTAAAAAAGAACCTCACCGCCTATTCCAAGGCTTATGATTTGCCGGGATGCCACAGAACCAGCAACATGGTGGACCGGTTGATGCAGAGAATGGACCGTCATCTGTTTTCGACTTTTTATTTCCATGGAAGTCTACAGGCAGCAGAATTGAGTATCAGGGGTTGGGCGTTGATTCAAAATTTTGCTCCGTGCAACCCGACTACGGTAAAAATACACGATGGAAGGAGCTGTCCGGCTGAGTGGCTAAACAAATCCAGGTATCATGAAAATTGGCTGCAAAACCTTTTGACCTCTGCTTCAATGGGGGGTTTTAGGTATCCGCCCCCAAATCCGTTATAACCAGAGGGTTTTCTTATGAAGCCTGTTATCAAATCAGACCTGGCAGAAATGGTTAGAAAAGTTCTGGATGAATCCAGAAAAGTTTGACAAGTGGATGACAAAGGAAACTGCTGTGAAAAGAACACCAAACCAAGAATCCGTAAACGGATCAACGTTAAATAAAAATGCACTCATAAATATTGTATTCTGCCTGCTTGTTTTCATCCTCTTGTTAATTACGAGCCGTTTCAATTATTTAATTTTTCACACATTGGCCGAATTTTTTTCAATTGTGGTTGCATGGGGAATTTTCATTATTCTATGGAACACCAGAGAAATTGTTCAAAACAAAGCGCTGATTTTTTTAGGAATCGCCTATTTTTTCATTGGCGGCATCGACCTGATACATACAATAAGCTACAAGGGGATGGGAGTCCTCGGGGCTGAGTCAGGGGCCGATCCAGCTACACAGTTATGGATTCTTGCCCGTTATACAGAGAGCATCTCCCTGTGTGTTCTTCCCTTTTTAATCAGAAAACGACTTAACCTTTCTGGTATCTTTTTGATTTATTTTGCGGTTTTTTCTATTGGTCTTTTATCCATTTTTTATTGGGAAATATTTCCAGCCTGTTACATTGAGGAAAAGGGCCTTACCGCTTTCAAGATATACAGTGAGTACCTCATTTGTCTGCTGCTGATTTCAGCATTAATTTCGCTCAGACGTCACAAAAGAATGATTGATGCATCAGTTGTCCATTACATGACATTGGCCATCATTTTTACAATGTTGGGTGAACTGGCTTTTACATTTTATGTTGATGTCTATGACTTTTCAAACCTGGTGGGCCATTTTTGTAAAATTCTTTCTTTTTATTTCGTCTATAAATCAATTGTTCAAATAGGTTTAACCGCTCCGTATCGCCTTCTTTTTAAAGAAATTGCTGAAACAGAAAACAAATACCGGCAGATATTTGAAGCCAATCAGGCAATTAAGCTGTTAATAAATCCATCAAATGGGGCCATCATAGAGGCGAACAAAGCCGCGTGTGAATTCTACGGATATTCAAAAGAGCAGATTGAATCGCAAACTATTTTTGATATCAATGTTAGTGACGATGAGGCGATTCAAGGCAATCTGGAAATGGCCGCGTCAGAGTCACAGACAGTATTCCATTCCCAGCATCGCCTTGCATCCTGTGAAATCAGGTATGTTGAAGTATATTCCGGTCCCATATTCCACAACGACCAGATTTTGTTATATTCAATCGTTCAGGATATCTCTGATCGCAAAAAAGCGCAAACAGAGATGATAAAACAAAAAGAACTTTTTCAAAGTGTGTTTAACAGCCAAAAGGATGCTATTTTCATTCTCAACAGTGATATTCCAGCAATTGTCATAGAATGCAATCAGGCAGCTGTGGATATGTTTGGATATTCTACCGAAGAGTTTATTGATTATGAAACCAGCCACCTGCATGTCGATGCAAAACATTTAAAATATTTCCAGGATAGGTTGTTTCAAACCATTGAAAATAAAAAGAGCTTAATAAATTATCCGTTTTTCATGAAACGTAAAAATGGCACCGTTTTTCCAACTGAACATACGGTTTTAGAACGAAAAAATGATGCAGGCGATAGAGAAGGATGGATAAGTATCGTAAAAGATATGTCTGAAATAAAAGCGGCTGAAGAATCTTCCAGACGGTTAAAGGATCGTCTGGAAAGCCTTTGGAATATAACAAAAATTGCTGATTCCAACCTGAAAACCATTAGCGACCACGTGTTGGAAGAGGTCCAGAAAATGACACAAAGTCAATATGCTTTTTATGGTTTTCTTGATGGTGATGAAAGCGAAATGACCCTACATGCCTGGTCCCATCAAACGATGGATGAATGTGAAACCGATGTAAATTCCCTTCATTTTCCAATAGACAGGGCCGGAATATGGGCCGAAGCTGTGAGGAACCAAAAAGTGCTTACTATCAATGATTTCAAACGGAGTCATCCCGGTAAAAAAGGATTGCCCCATGGGCATATTCCAATAGACAGGATAATGGCTGTGCCTTTCATCAAAGACGGCAAGGTAATTTCCATTGCCGCAGTTGCCAATAAAACCGTCGATTACACACAAGAGGATAAAAATCAGGTCAAGGCATTTTTAGGCAATGTTCAGCTTCTTCTGGATCGCAAAGTGGCTGAAAAAGAAAATATTGAAATAGCAAAACGTCTTCAGCAATTGCAGAAAATGGAGTCGATTGGCAATCTGGCCGGCGGTATTGCCCATGATTTTAACAATCTGTTGTTTCCAATTGTTGGAATGGCAGAGTTGCTGATTGAGGACCTGCCTTTGAAAAGTCCTGAAAGAGAGAATGCTCAAGAAATATTGAGAGCCGGTTTGCGGGGCAGTGACCTTGTAAAGCAAATTTTGGCATTCAGCCGTCAGTCCGAACACCAATTGCTCCCAACAAGAATTCAAAACATCCTCAAGGAAGTCCTGAAACTGTCAAGGTCAACGATTCCGTCCTATATTGAATTTGAACAGAATATTCAATCCGACTGCGGGATGGTGCGTGCCGATGCCACGCAGATCCATCAGGTTGCCATGAATATCATTACAAATGCCTACCATGCCATGGATGACAAGGGGGGTAGACTCAGCGTTAAGCTTCGCGAGATAGAGTTAAAAGAGACCCACATGCCCCAAGTGGAACTGCCCCTTGGCAAATACGCCCTTCTCTCGATTTCTGATACTGGCCATGGGATGTCGGCTGAGCTTATTCAGAAAATATTTGAGCCTTATTTCACGACAAAAGATCAGGACAAAGGCACCGGACTGGGGCTTGCCGTCGTTCATGGTATTGTAAAAGCACATAATGGGGATATCGAAGTTCTCAGCAAGATTGGGGAAGGCTCCACCTTTAATGTGTACCTGCCGTTAATGGAAAAAATGGATAACCTGAGTGTCATCCATTCGAACAATCATCTTGAAACGGGACATGAACGGATATTGTTAGTTGATGATGAAGAGCCGATAGCAAAACTGGAAAAACAGATACTTGAACGTCTTGGTTATCACGTGACCATGAGGATTAACAGTCTGGAGGCCCTTGAATGGTTCAAGAACAACTCACAGAAAGTTGATCTAATTATCTCGGATATGGCGATGCCGAATATGTCTGGTGATAAACTTTCCTCAGAGATAAAATCTATTAGACCAGGAGTCCCTGTAATTCTTTGCACAGGTTACAGTGACAGAATTGAGGACAAAAATACCAAGGAAATGGGGATTGACGCTCTTTTAATGAAGCCCATCATTAAATCTGATCTGGCTCATATGGTTCGAAAGGTTATAGATGAATCTAAAAATCCATGACAGTAAACTTATTTTAAAAAAGGCTACACCATCTATGATGGTTCTGTTAGTTCCTTCCCTCATAGGGACGAACAAGCACCAGTTGCAGATTCTCCAGCCCCCTATAATCAAACATGGCCTGGCACGATTTCAGGTAATATTCCCATTTTCGGACAAACACCTCATCATACCCGAGGTTGAGTATCTGATCCAGGTGATCTTTGAACCGTCTGTGCCAATGGTCCAAGGTGGTTGCGTAGTGAGGGCCAATGTTTTCCAGATGATCGACAATCAGTGATGACGAACCGGTCATGGCCTGGCACATGGCTGTAAGGGACGGCAGGTGCCCACCCGGGAAGATGTGTTTTTGAATCCAATCCAGGCGCAATCGATAGGCAGCATATTCCTGGTCCGGAAGGGTGATGACCTGTATGAACACTCGACCGCCGGGCTTTAATAGACGATCGCAGCAGTTGAAGAAACGCCCCAGGTATTGGTGCCCCACAGCTTCAAGCATTTCAATGGATACAATCCTGTCAAAATATCCGGTCATGGCCCGGTAGTCAATCAATTGTACCGTAATTCTGTCATCCAGGTGGAGCTGTTTCACTTTTTGAATTACATGGTTATACTGCTCTATTGACAGAGTTATATGCTGTCACGAATAGGAAAACAAGCAGTGAGAGGATTTGAAATGGCCTTTGCCGGAGATAATTCGCCGGTGAAAGCCAAACCCTTGACACGCATGTTGGACAAAACAGTTATAGGTGGACTGCCTGGGTTTACCCGATTTGGATACAGATTAAACAAAAAGCAGTGGAGACCGGTTACCACTTCAGCCGCTGGAAAAACAGTCGTCATCACAGGCCCCACATCAGGCATCGGGCTTGCTGCTGCCTGCGACCTTGCCCACAGGGGAGCCCGGATTGTAATGATTGCCAGAAACATGCAAAAAGCAGCCGACGTCAGACAACAGATCACCTCCTGGACCGGTAACCAGAACATTGCCGTGTACCCGGCAGACATGGGGGATGTAAACCAGATCCGCCAGGCTGCAGACACTATCTTGAAAAATGAATCCATTGATGTCCTGATCAACAACGCCGGTGCCCTCTTTACCACCCGTCAGTTGACGAACCTTGGCCTGGAAAAAACCTTTGCCACTGATCTTCTGGGCCCGTTTGCCCTCACCGAAATGCTGATACCGGGGTTAGCCTCTTCTGAAGATCCACGAATTATCAATGTGTCATCCGGTGGGATGTACACCCAGGGGCTTCACGTTAATGATCTTCAATACATCAAAGAGCCCTATGATGGTGCAAAAGCCTATGCCCGGGCTAAACGAGGACTGGTTATCCTCACAGAGATATGGGCACAACGTCTTGCATCCCAAGGAATCACAGTACATGCCATGCATCCCGGCTGGGTAAGGACCCCGGGAGTAAAGCGATCACTACCTGGTTTTTACCGCTTGATGGACCGATTTCTCAGAACACCGCAGGAAGGCGCAGATACCATTGTATGGCTTGCAACAGCTCCAGGAACTGAATTAGGCACCGGCCTTTTCTGGTTGGATCGAACCCCCAGAACCACACATGTTTTTCCTTCTACCATGGAGAGTCCCGAGCAACGAGCAGAACTTTACAGACAGCTGGCAGCAATGGTGGAAGAGCTACCGTTGCACCCAAGGGTTTTGCCTTTATAGTCCGAAATAATGAGTCATGCACTTGTGCCTTGAACTCAAGGAATTAAAAAATCTTCTAAATTATTTTTACCATACTTAATATTGCTATTTATGTCTTTAATTTGTTTAGCAATGATAGCCATAATAAGTTTAACCCCGTTTGTCTTCCCGGGATCGGTGAGTGGAAGTAATCTAACGGTAATGCTTGTGAATGAGGCAATTATAGATGTTGAGATTGGATTGCAACCACCTCAGAATGTATTGCCCAATATGTGTAGCAATGGTGCTTTTGAAAAGCGATCTATACACCACGGGTGCTGGGTCCGGTGCTACCATCGTATCCACCAAGGTTTTTTATTAGTTTCTCTCGGGAGTCTTTATTTGAGTTCATGATCTGTCTCGTGCTTTTTCATACACAACACCTTTTTTTCTTTTTCCAACAGCAACAACAAGGACGAACAATTCTTGATCGATCACTTCATACACAAGTCGATATCCACTGGCCCTAAGTTTGAGTTTGTAATGGTTTTCAAAGCCGGAAAGCCTACCGGAAGGTACATGAGGTACCTCCAAACGCTCTTTCAATTTCTTCCTGAATTGCGCTAAAATAGAATTATCCAGCTTCTTCCATTCCTTCAGAGCCGTTGGGAGAAACTTGAGTTTATAGCTCATCGATATCTACTTCAATGGCCTGGGCTTTCTCATGTTCACGCTCTTTAACGATCAGGCCGAGTTCATAATCATCCAACCTATCAAGGATTTGCTGATAGGTGTCGGCTGGGATCAAGTAGGCGGTTGGTTTGTTGTGGTTTAAGATAGCAATGGGTTCTCCGCCTGATGCGTCAATCAATGCTGAGGGGTTTTTTTTTAACTCAGAAATACTTGCTGAACAGTTAGCTAATACGGCTTCCATAAAGATCTCTCCTAATAATGGTTGATATTTAGGTCTTATTATAGGTCATTTTTACAACCGTTTCAAGCAAAAAATTTTTCAAAGAGAAAAGACATCAGAAGAGAAAGGCAAAACAGAAAGATGGTTCATCAGGGTCAGCAATTCTCATAATGGAATGTCAGCGTTGGGGGGGGCACTGGCCGCTGCCTCACGCCGGCCTCTGTATTTTAGTATTGATTGAATTTTTCCATTAGTAGTTCCTTTTCTTTCTCGAACACTTTGAGTTTTCTTTTGCAGCTATTAATCTCTCTATTGATTAACAGCACACCGATGAAACCAGTGATATGGCTCTTTTTTTATCGTTATCCATAAGAACTTCTTCAACCCGAGTATTCATAATAAGATCGATACCATTGGGCCATGCCACTGCTTTTCCCAGCGTTCCCTTTAATGGGTGGATATTGAATTCACTCTGTCGACATATCCTTTAATATCACATTTTCTTTCAAGCCCGGACGCTGCCATATATCGGACCTTACCGAATATGGGCCTTTCAAACCAGGCCCGGTCATGCAGGCCGAAAATCCAGCCAACCCCGGCATAGGAATTGGGGTCTCTGCCATCCAGAAAATAGGCATTATTAAGGTCTATCATTGTTTCATAAGCCCGGAGAGGTGTGGGGCTCCATTCTAAAATCTTTTTGCCCCAATACATTCTCATATAATTATGCATGAAGCCTGTAACGATCATCTCCTTCATGGCGGCATTCCAGTATTCATCATGGGTGCGACATGCGATAAGCTGTGATTTTGTATAGACAGGGTCACGCACATCTTTTTCATGCTCTGCCAGCGTCTTTGTCGGCCATGCAGGAAGACTGCCCAAAGAATCATAATACGGATTAAAATAAACAAAATTGGCTGCCAGCTCTCTTCTGACAATCAGTTCTTCCAGGTATGCTGCCGCAGCTTCTTGGTTCTCATTTTTACATGCTTTTATTTTAAGCGCCAGATACAAAGGTGAAATCTGGCCAAAATGAAGATACGGGCCCATGCAGGAGACAGCCAGATATTTAGGCTCATTTCGAAGCACTGCATATCTTGAGAAGTGCTGGTATAAAAACACGTCAAACCGAGCCTTTGCTTCAGATGTTCCCCCCCTGAAAATGTGGGAAACCGGCTGGATACTGTCATCAACATTCAAATCCCTCAAGACGGTTTTTGTAGGCTCCAATTCGGTACTTTTTAAAACAACTTCAAGAGACGGATTCCGCAATTCAATATGTTCGAAGGGTATGAGATATTGATCCAGCTGCCGGTTGATTTTCGGCCGTATGGTATAGGCTGCATATTCTGTCTTATCAGATACCTGTTCAATCGGAATCACAACATCTGTTTCGACCTGAACAACAGGACAGCCTGATTTTTCTGCTATGGCCTTCCGCCAGGCCCTTTGATGACGTAAATACCCACGGTCACAAACGATCATGGACGCCCTTTGTCCAATATCCAGAACCTCTCTAACCGGGTTTCCGATCCTGAAAATCATCCGGATTCCCCTTTTTTCAAGGCTCTTTTTCGTTTCATTCAACCCTTCAAGCATAAATGTGTAATGTCTCAAATTGGCGTCCGGATAGTCCTCTGTCAAACTGAAAACCACCACCACCATTTTATCTTGCTGATTGGCTTGATATATAGCGTATTCCAAGGCATGGTTTTCTTCGGCCCGCTGAGCCTGCTGCATCCAATACAATACATATTCACCGCTAATTACGCGTGCACGATTCAGCTTTTTTATCCGGTTTTTTAACGGCATTTTTACTTCGGCTCCTTTAGAAAAACCATTTCCGGCGGCTGCAGCAACCCATTTATCCAGCGTTCAGGCCAACAGGACAAGCCGCCTTGGGCACCAAGCAGGGCCCCCAGAACAGCACCTCTGCCGGCATTATCTCCTCCGCACATCGTATTGACGATCAGACCCTGTTCCGGGTTTTTAGCATATTTAGAGGCCAGAAAAAGCGTTGCCGGGATTGACTGTTCCATATAACAGGCGGATGAAAAGTGTTTCCCGACCACCACTTCATCCGGAAAATCAAATAATGATTCAAACGGCTGTTTTGTCTTGCCATTCTTTTTCACCAGGAAATGAGTTGCAATGGCAGTTTCAAGGGATGTACCGCTTAGAACATCCAGAACGATCTTTGCAATTATTTTTCCTCCTGAGACCATGGATGCACCACCGTGTGTTAATGCCAGATGTGCGAGTGCTGTCCTTAAAGCATATTCCCTGTTTTGGCCAAACACCATGAGCAGCGGAAGCATCAGACTTAATCCACCAATATGATTTTCATCTTTCCTGCCGCACGCCATCAAATCACATCCTTGCCCGAATTGTGTAAAAAAATGTCTGAGATATTCCTCTATATACGTATCATTGTGACAACCCGGTGTGGTCATATAATCTACTAGATGTTCGAGCCACTTTTTCTCAGCGTAATGCGTTTGTTTTTTAAGCAACAACAGCAATTCCCGGACAAGTTTTAAATTAAGTGTATTCTCTCCGGCCTTAAGAAATTGATGATAATGTATCCCCCGTTTACCCCAATATTGTGACTGATCATGCAGGATATCAACACGTTTGTTTTGCGGTGTATAGGAGGACCGCCATAAAATAGAGTCGGGGTGAGGGTTCCGGGGCTTCATAAAATCTGTCACCAGCCCGTAATCCCTTTTTAAGGCATTGATATCGTAATACCAGTGAACCGGCATTGCCAGGGCATCCCCAATGAACATGCCGTAAAATGCGCCTGCTGCCCGATCTTTATAGGTTGATTCAGCTGTCATTTCATTATCCCATCGGTTCAATTGTTGAACGACCGCCATCAACTCCGACGACCTGCCAAGCCAGAAACGCCCGATTGTCTGAAATACCTTTTTTATCAATTACAGCCCATGATCAAAATAAAATCTTCCAAAACATGGCCTGGGATTTTTCTTAACCGGAGCCTGCATCTATTGGAATCAGAATTTCGTTTCGCCTCAAGAACCACGGCATAAAGGGAGGGTTATATCGAGCCCATATGGGAACACCCACAGCGGTAAAACCCATTCTGTGAATCCATGACTCCAGTTCCGCCTTATGTCGCAGATAGCTCTTCTCGCTCCAAAAGCCAGAGTATCGTACGACAGCCATCCGTTGAGCGGGTATCTGTCGCAATGTAACCTCTAAATTTTCTGGCGCTGGAAGGGTTTCCATGGTGTATCCGCTTGGCATCATGAGGCTTACCACCCAGCTATCTTTATCAGGCGTCTGCGTCACTGGAGCTGTCATCTTGATCTTTTTCCCCTTTTTTTGTTGGGATACAGGGGCCGTCATTGATACTTTGTCGCGTGACCGATTGTCGCCGGAGATATACCCAAAGAGTTTTTTAAATGCGATATTACCAGCATCTTCCATATTTTCTTCTACAACGGTTTCGGCAACGATATGGGTTGCATAGTCACGGATCTCGAAATGATCGTCTTTTTTTATTACTTTGTACTTAGCCTCTTCGATCGCCATGGCATGAAATGCTCCAATTATTATAATCGCCGTTACACTTGTAATTATTAAGAGATATTTCATCTGATATTTCCATTATTTGTCGACCTTTTGGACAAAAAAGACAGAGCCTCAAAGAGGCTCTGCTGTTTCATATTCCTGGCTCAAAGTTTGTATCATCCGGCAACATCTATTCCAGGATCGCACCCAAGGTTTTTATCCGGTTTTTCACACTCAAAGTTTTTACTACGGGTATCTACGTGACCTTCTTCTGACTCTTCTTTGCTTTCTGTGTAATCTTGTGTTTTATCCGTCGTCATTTTATCACCTCATTGTTTTTGGTTAATTAAAATTTCGTTCGGTTACTTTGAATATAAGTTAAATCTGAATTCCAGTATTTCAATAAGAGCAGAAAGAGGGTTTAATGATAGGTTAAAACCATTATTTTTATTTTCTATTAAGGTACAATAGCAGGACTATTGGGCCTTTGGTGCAACGCGGTAGATGGGCCAAAGGGCAAGGAGTTTCGTTCACTTTATAAAATTTGCGGTCCTAAGTGGATAGCAAAATTCATTTCAAAAGCATTGAATGGTTTGGATTGACAATTTGCTGTTTGAGAAGGAGAATACCTTTGACGGGATCGATTTTTTACCCAATCATGGCCCATAGGCCCGAGAGCATAAAGGCTCCCGAAGGTGCCGTGTGATCAGCCAGCAAAAAGAAAGGCGATACGCCAAATGGAGAAATAAAAACAATGACGATTAAAAAAAATACCGGTTTGAATGTTTTATATATTCCCCACGGTGGCGGCCCCTTACCTTTACTTGATCACAAAGGACACCTTGAGTTAATTGAATTTCTAAAAGAAATCCCTGAACAGCTCGAACCACCAGAGGCCATCATTATTGTCAGCGCCCATTGGGAGCAGTCAATTCCCACCCTGACCGCAAGTGCTTCTCCGCCCTTGATTTATGACTACTATGGATTTGCACCGGAAGCTTATGAAATCGACTACCCTGCTCCGGGAGCCCCCCGGATCGCAGAAAAATTGCTTTCAATCCTGGAACAACACAAAATCCATGCCCAACTGGATAAAAGATGGGGGTTTGACCATGGCATGTTTGTTCCCCTTAAGCTGATGTACCCGGATGCCCGGATACCCTGTATTCAGTTGTCATTGATTAATGGTTTGGACCCATTGCAGCATATCAAATTAGGATGCGCATTAAGGGCATTGAGAGATGAAAAAATATTAGTTCTTGGCTCAGGGTTTTCTTTTCACAATATGAAAACGTTTGGGGAAACAGGCAAGGATCCCAAAAACATTGAATTTGATCAATGGCTGGTAAAAACAATGACAGATCCTCTTTTGTCACCTTCTGACAGGAAAGACAGGCTGGTTAACTGGGAAAATGCTCCCCATGCTCGATACTGTCATCCAAGCGAGGAGCATCTTCTGCCCCTGCATGTTTGTTACGGCATCACTGAAATGCCGGCCAGATTGGTTTTTCATGGATCTGTTCTTGGTAAAAAAAGCTGTGCTTTTCTCTGGCAGTGAGAAGACCTAGCCTGGGCGCAGATTACAAAAAGTGATGAATCATGCCACGGCCAGACGCCGGGTGGCCCGGGTCAATCGTGCCGGCATGGAATATTTCAAACGCCACACAATGGACATGGGCCGACTGCCCGTGTGACGGTCATAGCATGCAGGACCAAGGAAATAATAGGGACAGGCAAGCCCATTGGCGGTTTTTTGTTCCCGGACAAACAGCAATATCTGGTGGCCCTGTTTTTCGTGAAGGATGTATCGTTGTCCCGTGGGTGAGGTGTCGCTGGTGGTAC
This sequence comes from uncultured Desulfobacterium sp., assembly GCA_963675615.2. Taxonomy (GTDB): domain Bacteria; phylum Desulfobacterota; class Desulfobacteria; order Desulfobacterales; family Desulfobacteraceae; genus Desulforapulum. The sequence goes on along the minus strand of CAXXTD010000001.1, from coordinate 3,289,325 downwards.
TCTGGGACTGCCAGTGAAACAAACCCTCGTCCAGGGCATAATCCTTGTACATGGTGGTGGGGGAATACTCTTTTTCCGTTTTATTCAAGGTGATGAACAACAGATCTGCCCGGATCTTTGGCAGGAACTTCACGCCTTCCCGTAACTTTATCCGGTTTTCCAGGGTAAGGCACCCAAGGCCGGCCAGAATCTCATCCCGGGTGTAGCGGGCATGGACCGAAAGGGGACAGAAAAAGGGCAGGTCTGCAGGGAGTACAAGGGACTCTGCCCGTTCCATGAGAATTTCCATCAACCCGCACACCTCGTCCATCAAGGTTTCATTGGCTTTCAAACGGGATAAATTGCTGAAAAGTGTGGTTTCCGGAGGAGCGCTGTTCCAGATGGAAAAACAAAACAGGGTCAACAGCTGTTTCATCCCAGGGTCCATGGCATCCAGGGAGGATGGGTCCAGGTGCGATCTTAATACAGCCAACAGCTGTTCAATCTGGCCCGGGTCATTGTGGTGGCAAAACCGCCGCAACCCCTTGGTCAACACCCGTTCATCAGGATCATGGAACGTCTCTTTGAGCCCCGCCTGAACACACAGCCGGGACCATGCCCCTTTTTTGTAGACGTCATCCAGGGTCAGATGGTGATGAACCACGAATCGATCCAGGGTCAGGGCAAGGCCCGTTTCCGCCTCAAATGTGGCCATACGTTGGATCATCTGATTTTTACTGGCATGGGTCAGGGCTTTTTTTATGTTATCCAGCACATGGCGCTGGGCCTCTTTTTCCATTTCAATGACACAGCCCGACGGCAGCGACGGAAAAGAGGCCGTAATTTCATCTTCAACACGGCTTGAGGTTTTACCCAGCAGGGACCGGAACCGGATCTCAAAATTAAATTTCTGGTGGGCCTGACCAATGAAATCAAGAACCGTGAGGTGCTCTTTTCCCTCACACAGCCGTAGCCCCCGCCCCAGCTGCTGCAGAAAAACGGTCAAACTCTCTGTGGGCCGAAGAAAAAGCACTGTATCAATTTCCGGGATGTCCACCCCCTCGTTGAAAAGATCCACCACACAGAGAAAATTCACATCACACTGTTGCAGGCGTTTCACGGCCGCCCGTCTGACATCCCGGGCAGTCTCTGCCGTAAGTGCCATGGCTGAAATGCCGGCAGCCAGAAATTTTTCTGACATATACCCGGCATGGGCCTGGGACACACAAAAACAGATGCCCCGGGCAGCGGAAATATCCAGCAAAATCTCCTTTGCCTTTTCAATGATCAGCCGGGCCCGGATATCATCGCCGGTGATGAGCAGTTTTTCAAGCCCATTGCGATCATAGCCGCCCCGTTGCCATTTCACATGGGAATAATCCACACAATCGCTGATGCAAAAATATTGAAACGGAGAAAGCAGTTTCTGGTTGATGGCATCGGGCAACCGGATTTCAGAGCAAATCCGACCATGGAACCAGGCCAGAATATCCTTGCCATCGGCCCGTTCCGGTGTAGCCGTCAATCCCAGTAAGATTTTCGGCGTAAAATAGTCCAGCAATCGCTGGTAACTGGGGGCAGCACCATGGTGAAACTCATCCACCACAATATAGTCAAAAAAATCCGAGGGCACCTTATCCCACAGCGCCCTTGCGTTGAGGGTCTGCACCGATACAAAGAGTTGCTCCAGATGGTCAGGCCTATGGCTACCCACCCACAGCTCTCCAAAATTGTGGTCCCTTAAGATATTTCGAAAGACTCCCCGGGATTGAACAAGTATCTCCTCCCGGTGGGCCACAAAAAGCATTCGCGTTTGCCCGGGGCGGTCAAAGGATTGTTTAAAATCAAAGGCCGCGATAATGGTCTTGCCCGTGCCCGTTGCTGCCACCACCAGATTTCTCCATCGATGGTGCAAGGCTCTTTCCGCTTTCAGTGTGTCCAGAATTTCCTGTTGATAGACATAGGGGACAATATTGAAAAAAGAGAGTTCCTGATCGGCTGAGAATGCGCCACCTCCCCTTTCCTGGTTCAGGGCGCGGTCCAGGCGTGGCAGAGATTCCAGGGTGATGGGTTCAAACTCCCGGGACCGCAGATAGGTCTCAAAAGTGGCATTGATCTTTTCCCAGAGATGATCCGATTCCTGCTGGCACAGCTTCACATTCCACTCCAGACCATCGGTCAAGGCGGGATTTGAAATATTGGACGACCCCACATAGGCCGCACCAAAAGCGCTTTTCCGGTGAAAAATATAGGCCTTGGCATGGAGGCGTGTCTGCCGTGTGTTGAACGAGACCTGCACCTCGGTGTTGGGAAGGGACAACAGAAATTCGATGGCCTTAAGATCCGTTGCCCCCAGGTAGGATGTGGTGATGACCCGCAGCCGACCATGCCGGGTCAAGGCTTTGAGTTCATCCTTGATGATGCGGATACCGCTCCACTTGATAAACGAAACCAGCATATCCACCCCATCGGCGTGCAGCATTTCCTGTTTGAGCTGGGAGACCAGGGAGGGATCACCGGATGTGGCCGTGAGCAACGCCCCCACGGACAAAGGCGTTGCCGGTCTGGGGGAATTGGCCAGGGCAGGATCAAGGACCTGCAGCAAACGTCTGCCCTCCAGATCAATTTGCCCATGGCCATTCTGATCCTTTTCAATGGATTTACAGGCCGAGGAGATGAGTTCATTGCACACGGCAATCTGTTTTGCAAGCTTGTTACTGCCCTTGACCCGTGCCAGGATGCCGGCTAGGTATTGTTCCATGTGCCGGGCCAGGATGCCGTGGCTCTCTTCGGGGTCCACCTGGGCGGTGATGCTTTTGAGTCCATTGTCCAGTTTGGCCAGCTCTTGCTTGAGTGCCTGGGTGATCAGTTGTTCGTATAATCCGGGTTGAATGGCCATGGTTTAATTTCCTGAGATATTCAGCACAGGGGTAAAGGAACCAAAGTCGACTACATTAAAAAGGGCTATTAAAAGACCTACACCAATCTCCGCCTCATACAGGTAAACCCGACGCATCCATGGGCCACTTTGCATAGCCTCATTAATCAGCTGGTCCTAATTCGAACATGGATATAAAACCCAAATTATCAGTATCGCCATAAGACCAAGTTGTAAAGATTAATTATAGCTGTTTCATTAATTGCAGGTGAGGATTTTGTCAGCGGACGATAATAATAAGAGCAGGGTTTGCTTGAATTGTACATGCCACAGGTTAAGGAATTAAAGAACCAAGGATCCGGGGCAAGAAGATCTATTTTGACCTCGGACGGCCCCAAGGAAGGAAGTATTTAATACATGCAATAAGTTTGATTGCAGAAATGAGATAAAATTCCCACTCACCACGATATAAAGTATCAAGCTTACCAAAGATAATCTTGATCATTTAGGTTCCGGCAAGGTCAAGAATAGGATAATTTATGCTGCGGGTTTAATTATGCTGTGAATTTTTATTCCTTTTTATTCAAAAAAGATTATCAACTTGAATGTCGAAGGATGGCTTCTGACAATGTGTTTGGCTCATATAGCTTAATCTGAATTGAGAATAAATCAGTATAAACAAAAAGTCAGGGCCAAATGAATGACCCTACCTTTAAAAGTTGATTCAAATATAATTTCTATTTTTTTCTTCTGCTTACTCCTGCAAGACCGAGAAGACCAAGGCCAAAAAGCATCATTGTTGCAGGTTCGGGAGTACTCCTAAAAGTGATGGTTTCACCAATTTCCAGGCTAAAATTAGTAGCTGTAACTTGAGCAACATCATTAGATAAAACATACCAACTTAAAGATTTAGAACCTCCCTCAACAAGGCTATCAAGTTTCCAATCAATGTTCCACAAACTGTCTTCAAGATGACCAATAATACCACCGTCGGTTTTGCTATCATTCCATGACCATGTTGGTGTCTTGTCTGTATTATTTCCAATGTCGGGATTGTCATCCTGAAGCGTCCAAGCCCATCCATTGGGAAGCCCAGAAAGAGTAAAAAAAGAACTATTTAAAACTTTTCCATCTCCACCATTATCTCCGAACAACACGTTTAAACTTAACGCCCCACTGTCTTGTTCGTACAACCAGAAATAGACAGAGTCATTGTCAGCATACCCATGATCTGGATGCCCAGCAGAACTTCTATAATCGTAATAAGAATTAGCAGTTATAGACCCTGTAAATGGATTGATTACCGTTGAATTTCCATTTCCATCAACAAAGTCATACAAATTTGAAGCATTCCCAATACCATAGATGCCTAAAATTAATATCATCTGCATCAATAACAACACAATTTTCTTTTGCATTTTCCCTCCTGTTTTTTATTAACTTTAAATTGTAACCAAGCGATCTCCCAATTGGACCCTTCGGCTTTCCGTCCCTAGTTTTACAACAAATTTGGCTTTGTCTCTTAATTTTTATTTAAGCAATATTCATTCCCATTATGAGATATTTTTTTTACATAATGATTAAAAGCTTTATACACGAAGATGTTAGATGTTAAGAAAAATAAGATTTATATAATGAATAGCGGTCATGAATAAATTATGAAAAAAATGTCACAGAAACAGACAAATTATATAATCATTGTAGCATAAATCTTTACTAACACTTTTTTTTAAATCCTTGTCCCATGCTGAATTTCGAATTTACAGAAAAGATTTTACACTAAGGCAGTATATGGAACTGAATGAGACAGTCTATCAGACAATATCATTAGAGAATAATTTATGACAGCATACCATATGTTGTATCATCAGGAGCTAAGTGCATAGCCCCGAAATAAATTTAGCCATAATATCCTTGCCATCTTTTTGCATCAGGAATAAATTCACATTCCATGGAATGAAATCCTTAATCGCTCTGGAAAATCTGTTATCATTCTTTGTTCTCTATACAGAAATGGATGAATTTATTCTTTATGCAAACGCACAGGCGTCTTGAGATGAAGGGATGAATATCTGGCAGCCCTGATCAAAAGACATGGTCCCAAACTTGGACAGAATTCAGGCAATACCTTTAACATTTACCTTGCCCAGCACTATGAAAAATACGCTGATTTTCCGGTCAGGCATTAAATAGGATGGAAACGTGGATACTGCTGAAAAATCATATCTCATCAGTGGGGGACCAACCGACCCCTTGCTGCCCCACCTGTTGCTGGCAATAGACAAGGCCACTGCGATCCAGATGGCGGTTTCTTTTACCCGGATGTCTGGCCTTCGCCTGATAAGCAGTGCCCTTGAAGAAGCCGTAGGCAGAAAAATACCATTTGAATTTCTAACCAGTGATTATCTGGATGTGACAGAGCCTGCAGCCCTTCGCCGATTGATGCTTTTACACGAAGCCGGTGCCGACGTCCGCATCCACGCCTGCCACAACGGAGGCGCATTTCATACCAAGGCCTATATTTTCATTCGCAACGACACAGAGGGTCTTGCATTTATCGGCTCCAGCAACCTGTCTGCAAGTGCATTGACCCAGGGGATAGAATGGAACCTTTGCATCGACAGCTGCCAGACGCCGTCGGCCTTTATCCAGGCGTGCGCTTCTTTTTCTCAATTGTTTAACAAAACAACGACCCTGGGGTTGTCCTGGGACTGGATTGAACAGTATGAGCAGAGACGGGTGCCCATTGAATTGCCTGATTCTGAAATACCGCCGCCGCTTCCAGCACCCCACCCTATCCAGGAACGGGCCCTGGAAGCCCTGCGGGACAGCCGGATCAACGGATTACAGCGGGCCCTTGTTGTCATGGCCACGGGTGTCGGAAAAACCTGGCTTGCTGTTTTTGATATTCTCAGGAACGGCTTTGGCCGTGTTCTTTTTGTTGCCCACAGGGAAGAGATCCTGAACCAGGCTGCATCAACCTTTTTGACGGTCAGCCCCAGGATGAAAGTTGGTTTCTTCCATGGCAATGAAAAATCTGAAGATGCAGATATCCTGTTCGGTTCGGTCCAGTCCCTTGGCAAAAAGATCCATCTCAGGAAATTTGACCGAACGGCCTTTGATTACATTGTCATTGATGAATTTCACCACGCTTCGGCCGCCTCCTACCAGAACATTCTCAATTATTTTACCCCATCCTTTCTGCTTGGCCTGACAGCCACCCCTGAACGCAGTGACGGCCGGGACATTGAAGCATTCTGTGACAACAACGTTGCCTTTCGCTTTGATCTTACTGAAGCCATTGAAGCGGGTCGGCTGTGTCCGTTCACCTATTTTGGGATCTATGACCGGCATGTGAATTATGAATTGATCCCCTGGCGCAGCAGGCGCTTTGACCCGGCAGAAATAGAGACTGCCTTTGAGACCCAGGCCCGGGCCCTACAGATATTTGAGGAATGGAAGGAAAAAGGGCAGAGCCGCACCCTGGGCTTTTGCGTCTCGATTCATCATGCCGATTTCATGGCCTCTTTTTTCAGTGGCAAAGGCGTAAAAGCGGTTTCCGTTCATTCAAAATCCATGGTTCGCCGACATCAAGCCCTTGACCGGTTGAGCAATGGTTTGCTGCAGATCATTTTCTGCGTGGACCTGTTCAATGAAGGCGTTGATATTCCAGGGATTGACACGGTGCTCATGGTACGACCAACCGAATCACCCGTGGTGTACCTCCAGCAGCTTGGCCGCGGCCTCAGGCTCAAGCACGGCAAAGAGCGTCTGGTGGTGATTGATTTCATCGGCAACCATCGAAGCTTTCTCCAGGGCCCCCAGGCATTGTTCGGGCTCCAGCCAGGCAGCCCTGCCTTTGCCGATGCGCTCAAGTTTTTCCGGAAAGGAACATTTGCCCTTCCCCCGGGTTGCAGGCTGCACATGGACCTTGAAGTCATCGATGTTTTCAAACAAATGACCCGGATCAACAGAAATCCGGACAGAATTTACGAGTATCTCAGCGAACTCAATGGCCGGCGGCCCACTGCCCTGGAAATGAGCCACTATGGAATCACGTTTGCAGCCATTCGGCGGACACATGGCAGCTGGTTGCAGATGCTCTATGCCAAAGCAGACCTTGAGCCGGACATTTTTCAACAGCTGTTCAGCCATGTCGGGTTTTTCAGGGAAATGGAAAAAACAGCCCTGACCAAGTGCTTCAAGCTCATCACACTTGAAGCAATGATTGAACTCAACGGATTTGTGGAACCGCCTGGAACAGCCGTCCTGGCGGACAAGGCCCTGACCGTCCTCCTGCGTCGGCCGGTCCTGCTCCATGATATTCACGCAAAGTTTGCCCCCCATGAAAAGATCCGGTTCTCAAAAACGGATGAATGGCACCGCTACTGGCTTGACAACCCAATCAATGCATTGATTGGCGGCAATCTATCCGGCAAAAAACAAAAACAAAACGTCTTCTTTTCAGTCGCCGACGGTAAGTTTGTATACAAGAATCCAGTTACACCTGAAGCCCAGGAATTGTTTGAATCGCTGTTGCAGGAGATCATTAATTGTCGTCTGGTGGGTTATAACCCGGCGGTAGCAAAAATTCAGGCGGTCGTGTGCAAGTTAATGAGAAGTGGCACCTCACCGATTATCAAGCTCAATGACAGCCTGAGACCGGCTTTACCCAAAGGCGAGACGAGCATCCGCATTAACGGCAACGTATATACAGCCCGATTTGCAAAAATTGCCGTCAATGTCATACATAATGAGGCCGGAGAGAATGTTATTGCAGATATTCTGCGCAACTGGTTTGGCCCCCGGGCCGGGATGCCTGGAGAAACCCACCAGGTCCGTTTTGTTAAAAAGGATAAGGAATGGCGTCTGGAGCCCGTTCAAATTCAGCCAGTAGAGAGCGCCAGTGCGCCTGGGGCTATAATTAATACGGCTCGGTTCGTTACGGACCCGCCCGTTGAACAGCAGTTTAAAACATGCGTGCCCTTTTATACCCTGAAGGCTGCTGCAGGCAATTTCGGGTTAAATCCTGGGCTGCCCCTCAATGGGGAGCCAGCAGGATGGATATTGGTTGATGATGCCAAACCCGACATGTTTGTCCTACAGGTTTCCGGAAAATCCATGGAACCCCTCATCCCCGACGGCGCCTATTGCTTGTTCCGGGGAGGGTCTGCCTTGGGCGGATCTCGAAACGGCAGAACCGTGCTGGTTCAAAGCAGCGGGATTTTTGACCCTGACACGGAATCTTCATTCACAGTCAAACGCTATCGCAGCATAAAAAAAGAGGATCCTGAAACAGGGTGGCGACACTCACAAATTTTCCTTGAGCCTGTCAATAAAGAGTTTGAAGCCATCCAGCTTGACCCGGAAAACGAAGAAGGTTTCGCTATCATTGGAGAGTTTGTACGGGTTCTTCCTGAACCTGAAATGGAGCTGAAACCGGAATCTGACGCCTGAAGTTTATTTTGATCTTGTTGGGATTCTTTTCTGAACCAGGCAATTGAGCCACACAATGCCTTCACGGCCAAGGCCGTCCGCCGTGGTTCTGGAGCTGACCACCTCAAAACCGCCCTTTTGGGCGGCCAGAATCCACTCTTCAACAGTCATGGCCGTGAACCGCCGCCCCTTTTCATCAAATTCGCCCGGGTTCACATCGTCCCGCCGGGAAGGCACGGAGAAAAAAAACCGGCCCTGTTCATGAACCAGGCGTCCCGCTTTTTCAAACACGGCATCAATGGCCTCCCGGGTGAGGTGCATGAGGGTGGCAATGGAAAAAATACCGTCAAATTGCCCCAGACGCGCTGACAACCCTTCGGGCAGATGGATGGTATGGAGTCGGCCCGAAAGTTCCGGGTGAAGTCGAACGGCCGATGCAATCATCGCTTCTGACCCGTCAACGGCCGTGACGTCAAAACCGCTGGCCTTCATGAACGCCGCGTCCCGGCCGGATCCGCAGCCAATCTCCAGGAGCTTTGCCCCCGGATCAAAGCAGGATTTCAACAGGGCCTGCATCTCTTCCACCCCGGCCGACTCATAGCGTTGGGCCAGGGATTCTGCATTTTTCTGGTAGTATTGGATGGTAGATGAATTTTCAGGCATGTTTTTTTATTTCACCGCTATCGGTTTAATCAGCGTTTCGTTTTCAAGGGCAGACATCCTCTTCATGCCAGCCGTTAAACCATAAAATTCCCACCTTGAAAAGGGAAGATTCCATCAAATAAAAAAGCAGCCCAAAAGCATTGAAATGGGCCATGGAAAAAACACCTTGCCCGGCTCCCGAGCTAGGCATATGATGGTCCGTGTTCGCCATGACCGATTGATGCCAAAACCTTAACACTGCAACCAAAGGTAACTGCCATGACCTATTCACCCTCCCTGAGTTCCGGATTTACATTCGCAAAAAATCGCAGTTCATTTATATCCCCCCAGTCCGGGATGTGCTCGTTTTGCACCGAAGCGTGCAACGGCACCTGTGAACTGGCCCAGGCGGCCGTGCTGGGCGCCCAGACCGTCTACCCCACCACAACGGGCAGCAACCAGATTGCATCGGAAAAAGACTACCCCATTGATTTTTCCCACTTTAACATCAATGGCCGGGTGTTCGGCGCCCGGGGCGCTGAGGCGACCCAGGACGGGGCAACCATCTTCAATGTGAATCTTGAGCGGAGCTACGGAACCATCAACCCTGTAAAAATGACCATGCCGGTGATCCTTCCGGCATTGATCAAGCTCAACTGGCAGGACTACTTTGCCGGCGCTGCCATGGCCGGGGTGACCTGCGTGATCGGCGAGCATGCCAGAAACAACGAGCCGAACCTGAAAATCGAGAAAGGCAAGGTGACGGACTTTCCCCTGCTGGGCAAGGCCCTTGACTGCTTTCGAAAATACGACAGGGGGTATGGGCAGATTGTGCTTCAGTGCAATGTGGATGATGACCTCATGGGGGTTCCCAGGATTGCCATCGAAAAATATGGGGCCCAGGCCATTGAGATCAAATTCGGCCAGGCAGCCAAGGGGACACAGCCGGTGATCCGGGTCAAGGATCTTGAAACCGCGCTTGAGCGCCAGCGGGCCGGCAATGTGGTCCACCCTGACCCCGGTGATCCGTCCGTGCAGGCGGCATACAGGGATGGGATCTGTCCGAATTTCTACACCTATGGGCGTTTGCCCCTGTGGACCGAGTCAACGTTGACGGCCCATATTGACGCCCTCCGGGACATGGGGGCAAAGAACATCTATTTCAAGATGGCAGGATATGACCGGGCGGACATTGAACAGCTGCTCCGCATGGCCTGCAACGCCCGGGTGGACATGGTCACCTTTGACGGGGCCGGGGGCGGTTCCGGGTACAGCCCGTCCAAGATGATGAACGAGTGGTCGCTGCCCACGGTCTGCCTGGAGCATGCCGTGGTCGACATCTGTCAACGGTTAAAATCAGAGGGGCTGGCACTGCCGGCCATGGTGATGACCGGGGGGTTTGCCAGCGAGGACCAGGTATTCAAGGGGCTGGCCTATGGTGAAGGCCATGTACTGGCCATTGGGCTGTGCCGGGCCTCCATGGCGGCGGCCATGACCGCTAGAAAGATCGGCGACCAGATTCGGAGCGGCAATGTGCCGGAAAGATTCAAGGCCTACGGCTCAACCGTTGAAGAAATCTTCTGCGACCTGCCCGATCTTCGGGCCATTTACGGCACCCGGGCCAATGAGTTTTCCACCGGGGCCATTGGGGTTTTTTCCTATCTCAACAAGATTGCCTTCGGGCTCAAACATTTTGCGGCCCTGAACCGCAAGTTCAACCTGGACCTGCTCGACAGATCCGACCTCATCCCCCTGACGGCCGAGGCCAGAACCTTGATGGCAGACCAGTGGTTCATGCCCGTGGCGTGATATCTTCTGCATCCGCACCCTGGTCACGGGTCTTGAACTGGCCGGTGGACAGGGCCATCTTTTGTGCAAGCAAGCTCAGGTTTGCAGCACTTTCAGTTACGCGGGTGCAGTTGCCTGCCATGGCCAGAGTTGATTGGTCTGCCAGGGCAATCTCCCGGGCAATCTGACCGGCAACATCGGCTGCCTGGGCGATATTTTCTTTGACGTCGCTGAATCCAATGGAGGTCTGGTTGACATTTTCAGCAATTTCACGGGTTGTGGCGGCCTGTTCCTCAACGGCTGATGCCACCGTGTTGACCAGTTCATTCACATCGGTAATAATACCGGTCACCCGCCCGATCTCTTCCACGGTCTGGCCGCTGACCTGCTGAATGCCTTCGATCTTCTGGCGAATATCGACCGTTGCTTCGGCGGTCTGGTTGGCAAGATTTTTTATTTCACCAGCCACCACAGCAAACCCCCTGCCGGCTTCACCGGCCCTGGCAGCTTCAATGGTGGCATTCAGGGCCAGCAGATTGGTCTGCTCACTGATATCCTGGATGGCCTCGGTTACCTTGCCGATGTCCCTTGCGGTGATCCCGAGTTCATTGATTTTCGCTGAGGCATTCCCCGCCTCGACAACCGCCTGGGCGGTGATGGTGCTGGTTTTAGCGGTATTTGCTGAAATTTCATTGATGGTGGCCGTCATCTCTTCCGTTGCCGATGCCACCTGGCTTACATTCATGGACGCCTGCTCCATGGTTGCCGACACGGAGGTCATATTACTGCTCATCTGTTCTGCTGCAGCCGCCACGCTGTTGGTCTGGGTTGAAAGCTGATCCGCGTCCGAGGTCATCTGAACGGATACGCCGGACAGCTCTTTGGATGAGGCGTCCAGGGCGCCGGTATTTTTCACAATATTTAAAATCGTCCTGTTGAGCTTTTCGATGAACACATTGAACCAGCTGCCCAGCGCACCGATTTCATCCGTTGAATCCATCTGGATCCGAACGGTGAGATCACCCTCGCCCTGGGCAATATCCTTCATGGTTGCAACAACCCCCTTCAACGGCCGGGTGACATAGATATTGATGATGGCAATAACGGAAACAAACAGCGCCAGCAGTATCAGAGAAACAATCCCGATCACCTGGTACGTGGTCCGGGCGCTGGCATTAATGGTCTCGGTTACAAGGGCTGCTTTTTTCCCGAGAATGAAAAGACCCAGTTGTTCTCCGGAAAAATCTTTGACCGGCAGGGCAACGGTAAAATAGTTGTCGTCAAAGGCACCCTCCTTTTGGGCCTGTTCAAGATTGAGGTCATTTAAGACATAGTTTAAAAATGTGTCATCCGCATCTTTCTGGCTCAGGTAGTAATTTTTAAAATTCGGTTTGGATTTCAACCCTTTGGCAATGGTAAGATACTTTCCATCCATGAAATACAAAAACTCAATCTGGCTGGGTTCCAAGGTCCTCTTGATCGAATTGAGACCGCCCTCAAAATTTGCAATGCCCAGGAACCGGCCCTGGTTTAAAATGGGGAACAGGCCTTTGAGCCTCAGCCCTTTTGACGATTCCTCCATGGTAACCAGGGGTTTTTTAGATTGCTGAACCTGTTTGAATGCCCCACTGTAGTCGAGACGCTCATCCGTGTTTTCAGTTTCCCAGGATTTTACAAACGAGTTGAGGTTGGAATCAATGATATGGATTGCAACATTTTTAAAGCCGGTGTTCTCTTTGAACATTCTGCCGTAATGTTTCAGGATATCCCTGGTTTTTGCCCGGTCACCCGTTTCCAGGGCGTCAATGATATCCTCGTTAATGGCTATTTGCAGGGCATTGGTAATCCAGGTGTCTTCTTTTGCCTTCAGGGTGCTGTCAAGGGCATTGGACAGCAGCTTTTTTGTTTTGATCAGTTCGGTGTTTCGGATGGCATTGACCTGCCCCAGCACAAAAAAATAAATGATGAGTGCGGATGCGATGAACAAGACAGCAAAAGTCGTGTACAACTTTTTTTTAATACTGAAATCCTTGAATTTCATTCTGATACCCCTTTGGAATTAAAAATTTCAAGCAAATCCGAAACAGAATTTTCATCATTGAGTCGTGGACTAAAAATTTTCACAAGGGAGTATATACTCAAAAAGGGGAAATAAAAAGAAAAAACCGACAACGCTGCCAGGAATCGATGGCCGTGTCAGGGCCGCCACACCCCCAGTTGAACCAGCTGTTCAGTTGCCTTGCCGGCCCAGTTCCGGTTGGCAGCCGGGCTGGCTGGGCTGGGATGAAGAATCCGGCCGACCCTGGCAGGCGAGGCTTTGGCCCCGGCGAGCAGGCGTTTCTCGGCAAAATTGCCGATGCCGATGCACCATTCCGGTTCATAAATTTCAACGATTCGCTTGAGATGGCTGTCACACAGATCAAATAGCAGAGTTCGTTCCTGCTTTGCAATTTTGTCAGGGGTGATGTTTGCACCCGAGTCCGCCATGAACACCAGGGGACAGTAGTTCATGACAATATGCTCCCGGAAAAACGCCTCCGCCCGATGGAATCGCTCCCGGAACAGTCCCCACAGACGCCTGCCGCTCACCTCGGACCTGGGGCAGTCAAACCCGGTCACAGGTCTTCGGAGGTGTTCATTTTCCGGCCGATCGATCTTTTCCTCGATCCCGAGCCAGGTTTTCACCGCTTCAATCTCTCCAAACGGCACCCCGATCTGTGCCATCCCCCATGGCCCGGGATTCATTCCCAGAAAGAGGATTCTTTTTTTTGACGCTCCATACCTGCGGACATAGGCAACGTAGGGGTTCCAGGCATAGACAAGGGGATTATATACGGTTTTCACCGGGGGTGAGAACGTCAGTCGATCAACGCGCCTGCGCAGGTCAATGGCGGCATCAAGAATTTGTTTGTCCGTGTTTTCCATGGCTCTCTTTTGTCAACAGGGTTGATTATTGCAATGGTGCCGACCCGGCAGTTCATTTTACTGACAGGAGGAGCAGACAAGGCGAAGCTCCCTGGAAAATGCAATCCGGTACATGCTCTGTCCGCAGCGTTCACACGCCAGGGGATCCATCAATTTTGTAACCGGGTTGTAGAGCATGGAAAGGGTTCGCCTCTGTTTGCCTGCCACGGCGTTGAACAGCACCTTGACCCCGGGGGTTGTGACGGCCATGACGGCGGCCAGGGAGACCTTGACCCGGATGCCGTACTTGTTTAAAAGGTCTTTCTGCTTTGCGGCAAGCTCTCCCGGGATCAGGGCAATCTTCTCCTCCCGCTCCAGCCTGAGTTTGTCGGACAGGCCCGTTCGTTCAAGGCTCTCGTTCATCTCCCGGGCCAGGGCCGTGTAGTATTCGTCAAGGCTTGAGGCGTCACGCAGAAAACGCCGGTTCATGCTCTTTTTGAACTCAAACAGCTCCTGCTGTACCGCCTCCGACACATAGCGGTCGGCAAGCTGGAAAATCTCTTCGATCTCCGCTTTGGTATGGTGATGGGAGAGGGTCTTTTTGTACTGCTTTTCCGCAAAGGAAATTTTGTCGGCCATGACCGGCACCACGGCTTTGTTGTCCATATTAACGGCAAGATCAACCAGCCCCTCCTTCTGCTCGTCACTCTGGGCAAGGTAGCGGCAGGTCAAAATAAGATAGCGTGCCTTGACCTCTCCGGTTCCTGAAACAGTCCCCGTTGCCTTGTAAAACTCAAACTGCTGTTTGATGAGGGCCTCATACCCCCCCTTCTTAAGGTAGTCAAACACCAGGGAAAGCTCGACCAGGGGCGGGTTTGAACCGGCCATGGCAGAGACCCGCTCAAGCAGAGGGGCACCAAAATGGATGGGATAAAGGGTCCGGCCATGGGAGGGGGTTCCGGGATCGGACCCCGGAGAAACGGAAATGTACTCCTCGACCCCGAGGGCATCTGCAAGGGAGGCCGGCAAAAGCAGGTCTATCCTGTCGTCCCCTGCTTCCACAAGGGCGCCGTTCTCTTCAAAAAACCGGCATACAAACGAGACAAGCTCTCCATCCTGACCCTCAAAAAGGGGGTTATAACTCATAGCTGTCTCCAAACAGTTTTTCATCCAGTTCCCGGGTCTTTTCGTATCCGGTCCTGGCCCGTTTCATCCGCGTGCCAAGGTTGTTGAATCCTTTGATACGATCCGCTTCCGACCCGGAACCGATCCAGATGTCATAGACCAGATCTTCGAACTCCTTTTCGCCCTTGATCCTGCCGATGATCATGTCGATCTCGCCCACCACCATCTCAAACATGTTGATCTTTCGGTCAAGGATATCCAGGATATAGTCTTCGATGCTGCCTGCGGCACAGAAATTAAAGATCTGGACCTCTTTTTCCTGGCCGATCCTGTGGATGCGGCCAATCCTCTGTTCGATCTTCATGGGGTTCCAGGGAAGATCGTAGTTCACCATCCGGCAGCAGAACTGGAGGTTACGACCCTCTCCGCCGATCTCGGTGGTGACAAGCACCTGTTTTTCCCCCCGGAACGACTCGATCTCCCGGTCTTTTCTCTGGTTGTCCATGCGGCCGTGGAACAGGGCAAAGGGGATATGGTTCTGCTCTAAAAATTCCCCGATGTGGTCAAGGGTGCCCGTGTATTTCACAAAGACGATGATCTTTTCCCCGGACGAACGGACAAGCTTTAACAGCGCCTTGTTCTTGGGCGTATCCAGGCCTGATTGGCACGATTCCTTCAAAGCCTTCAGCGCCTGCCCATGATCGGCAAAATAGGCCTTTTTCTCGAGCATCCTTGAAACAGCCTCTTCCACGGCCCTGGGGGAGGAGCCGGCCTGGGCCAGGAGCCCCTTGGAAACCAGCCGTCCCCTGCCGCCGGTGGTGCTGTCCAGCCCCATGACCAGGGTTTCAAGTTTTTCATAGAACTCACGCTCACGCTTTGACGGCTCAATGCGGATGGTCCTGGCAAACCGCGGGGGAATATTGATTCCGGCAAGGGCCCGGGTGTTGCGGATCATCACCTCCTGGAGAAGCTCCTTGAGCAACGCCCTGTTCCTGGGGTCTGTGGGATCCCCCTTGGTCATGAATTTCTCCCGGAAAGCCGTTGCCGTTTCGAGCTGACCCGGTTTGAGCAGGGTGATCAGGTTGTAAAGCTCCATGAGGTTGTTTTCAACCGGGGTGGCCGTGAGAAGAAGAATGAACCGTTTCTTGATGGTGTTGACCAGCTTCCAGTTCAGGGTGGTCCGGTTTTTCAGGTGATGGGCCTCATCAACGATGAGCATGTCATACTCCCTGGCGGTGACCCGGTCGAAATTCTTCTTTGATTTTGCCTGGTTGATCGAAGCCAGGACAAAGGGGGCGTTCCAGAAATCATCCCCCTTTTTCTTGAAATCAGGATCATCGGTGGACGGGATATCCAGTCCGAACTTTGATTTCATTTCCTCCTTCCACTGGCTCACCAGGGGTGTGGGGGTGAGAATCAGCCCGGTCTTGATCATCCCCCGTTTCACATATTCACTGAAGACGATCAGCGCCTCAATGGTTTTCCCAAGGCCCACCTCGTCTGAAAGAAGGGCCCGCCCCCTGAACCGCTTGAGAACTTTCCTGGCCGTCTCCTCCTGGTACCAGTAGGAGCGGACCTGGGAAAGGGAAGAGAGACAGACAAGGCTCTCAAAGGACTCCTTGAAGCGAATGGCGTGGCTCTCCAGGGCAAGGTCATAAATTCCAGGCCCCGAAAACCGGGGGGTCAACAGGGCATCAAAAAACGAACCCTCGTCAAAGTCAAAGGTCAGGGGAATTTCAGGAAGCCGCTTTTCAGGCGCCGCCACTGCATTCCCGGCCGGTTCCCCCGTTTCTGCAGCCGGTTCTGCAGCTGGTTTATGGGAATCCCCGGCCGTTCCGGGGGAATCCTTTTCCTGACGGGAACGGGTGGTGGTGCCATAAAAAACCGATTCCGGGCGCCGGCCCAGCTTTTCTTCCATGAGACGATCCTGGCAGTACTTTTTGACCTCCTTCAGCTGTTTTCTCAACTGGACCTTGTTCCTGATCTTAAGGTCGGAAAGCATTTCCAGCAGACCATCAATATGGTCCAGCCCCTCCTGGTAACGATCGAGTTCCATCAGCATGTTGATCAAAACAAGCCGGTCCTCATCCCTGATTTTACCGATCTTTTCAAGCCCGGTCAGGGCTTCGAGCTCAAGGAGCCGGTTGTTCGCAGCCCTGCCGACACTGCCCATGAGATTCAACACCTCAGGATCACCGGGCCGCAGTTTCAAGGCCTTTTTTACCGTGGCAACGGCCTTGTCATGGTGGCCGGATTGAGAATAGAAGGATGCCTGATAGGCCAGCATATCCCCCCTGTCCCGGGCAGCCGACCGCTGTCGCTCCGAGCGGATCTGCTTCTGCCGGGTCTTTCGCTTCTGCCGTTTCCTGTCACATGAAGGTTTTGCCAAAATCAAATCCATGGTTTCGGGTAAAACGTTGGTAGCGGCTTGAACATAAGCCCTTTTCATGGTTATGGTTTTATAGGAAAAAGCCTTAAAACACCAGATCTATCTTCCAGGCGCCCCAGATAACAATTGACCCGAATCCTGCCCCGGCAGCAATAAAACAACTTGATTTTGATCAATCAGTTAGCTTACATTTATTGGAATATAGATGGACTGACAGCGAATCAAGAGGAACAGCAGATGCTGAATAAATTAAGGCTGCAAAATTTCAAAGGCTGGAAAGACACAACTGAAATTGAGATGTCGCCAATCACCCTGTTTTTTGGAACAAACAGCTCCGGGAAATCCAGCATCGGCCAGTTCCTGATGATGCTCAAGCAGACTGTTGAATCACCGGACCGCAAAGCGGTGTTTAACCCGGGAGGCACAAACTCAGCGGTTCAGCTGGGCTCTTTCCAGGAAATGGTTTATCAGCGGGAGACCAAAAACAACATTCAGTTTGACTACGAGTGGAAACTTTCCAGACAGCTGAAATTCAAGGATGCCTTGACCGGCAAGCACTACGCCACAGACCGGTTGGCTTTTCATGGCCAGGTCTCATCGGATGACACCCAGGACGGCATGCTCTTTGTGGACAAATTAACCTATTTGTTAAAAGATCAAGCCTACGGGGATATAGTCATCGGTATGGCGCGACAAACAGACAAAAAAAGCAAGTACAAAGTTGACGTCGACAATTATCCGTTGAAACGAAGCCAGGGAAGGGCTTGGGATCCCAAAACACCGGTCAGGTTTTACGGTTTTCCGGATGAAGTGATCGCCTACCACCAGAATGCCGAATTTGTTCAGGAGTTAAACCTTGAACATGAAAATTTATTCAAGGCCATCTATTACCTGGGACCTCTTCGAACCCGAACGGATCGCCTCTATCCATGGGGAGGAATCACCCCTGAAAGCGTTGGATATTCAGGGCAAAACACGGTTGCAGCCATGCTCGCATCCCGTGAAAGGACACTGAATCTTGGGTTCAAGCGCCCCCAAAAGCCCCTTGAACAGATCATCGCAGCAAGCCTTAAATCCATGGGGCTGATCGAAGCGTTTGAGGTGAACAAAATTTCGGAACAGCGACACGAATATGAAGTAAAAATAAGGACAAAAGGCTCAAAAGACTGGGTAGATCTGCCAGACGTAGGATTTGGTATTTCCCAGGTTTTACCTGTTCTTGTCCAGTGTTTTTATGCACCAAGAAATTCCATCATCATCATGGAACAACCTGAAATTCATCTCCACCCGAGTGCCCAGGCAGCATTGGCAGATGTGATGATCGACGTTATCGATTCTGGAAATGACATTTATGACGAATATCGCCATAAGCTTTCCATGAGTGGAAGACCAGGCGTCGGGGATAAATTTATGAAATGGGTTCATGACAACCGGCATTCATTACCTGATGTCGATCGGGTTGCCATTAAAAAAAACGATTACAGCTATGATGAGTTCCCGGATCACCCAGGATTGAAGCAATTTGACTCTTCAGATCGTAAATTCATAGCTGTTTCCAACGCCCATCCGGAAAAACCGCCGATCCTTCAATCAACAGACAGCAAATGGTGGGGCTGGAAAGAGGCACTGGCAGAAACCGGTATTACCGTTCAATTTCTCTGTCCAGACTATGCCCAAAAAAAATGCAGGGAAAAAATAAAGAAATGAACCACGGGTTTTTCAAATTCCCTTCAACCCCACATCTTATACTTCTTGATGACGTTGCCGTCAGGGAGAATAAAATTTTATCAACCTCTGAGCGAGATGAATTTCTAAAGCATGATCTCATCGTTGAAGAGAAGGTGGATGGAGCCAACCTTGGCATCTCATTCGACGCTACAGGAGAGATCAGGGTTCAAAACAGGGGGGCCTATCTTCACGCCCCATATCCGGGGCAATGGCAAAAACTTCCACCATGGCTGAACATGCATGCTGACAGTTTGTTTGAACAGTTAACGGATCGATATATCCTTTTTGGAGAATGGTGTTATGCCGAGCACTCTGTCGGGTACACTCGATTGCCCGATTGGTTCCTGGGCTTTGACATTTACGATAAAACAGATAAAAAATTCATGGCCTGCTCAAGACGCAACAAGCTGTTCCAAGGGCTTGGAATTTCACCGGTCCCCCTCCTGGCAACCGGGCGTTTCACATTAGAGGAATTAACATCCCTCCTTTCCCAATCTAAATTCAGCAACAGCCAGGCTGAAGGAATCTACCTTCGCGTGGACAAAGGAAGGTGGCTGGAAATGCGATCCAAGCTTGTTCGTCCCTCATTTATCCAGTCGGTGGAACAACATTGGTCACGCTCTGGCATCAAAAGGAATCGCTTAAACACAAACATCCGGCAATGTCCCAGGTGAACGAACGGTCCCAGCCTGCGGTCTGCCTGGCCCATGACCGGGGGAAGCATCCCGGGGGTGCCTGGTGCAGACAGATCAGAATTCAAATAGAACCTGCCCGGTGTCAATGGCTTTGTTCAAATCCCGGGTAATCGATTCAAGAAGGGGTAAGTCCCGGCTGTCGCGCTCCAGGCAGGTCACTTTCACCGCAAGATTACGCCCATTTTCCTTTGCGACATAGAGGGCTCGATCCACCAGATAAAAAATATGCTTGATCCCCATATTGCCGGGATAATGTTTGAAAAAGGGATAAAAAACATAGCCCAGGGAGCAGGTGATGCTGATTTCACGGTTGTCTGTCACCTTGAAACTTGAATTTGCCACATGGAGACGGATCTTTTCTGCAAGTCTGGAGAGGTCACTCTCCCGGGTACCCTTCAGGATAATGATAAACTCCTCCCCCCCAATGCGGCCGACCACATCATCCTGCCGGACCGTTTCACACAGCCTGGCACTGAACTGCTTGAGCACCATATCGCCGGAATCGTGTCCATAATTGTCGTTGACCTTCTTGAAATGATCGATATCAATGCTGATCACGCCATATCCATCTGAATCGCATGATTTTCTTTTGTTCGAGCCGATTTTCTCCATCCACAGGGAGTTGATCTCATTTTCGACCCTCGGCTTGAGAATATCAAAAAGATAATGCCTGTTTTTAAGGCCGGTCAGGGGGTCAATCCGGGAGATTTTTTTGAGTTCATTGTTTTTTACGATGAGCTCCCGGTTGAGTTTTTCCGTGTTGAGTTTCTCCCTGTTAAACTGTTCGACAAGTAAATTGTTGTCATACCGCAACAACAGGAACACCTTTAAATCTTTATTCATCCTCTTCGCGTTAACCGACATGAGCGCAAAGAAAATCAGTCCAAGCACCGCCATGGAGGTTGTGATCTGTGTTCCAAGGGTAAAAAGAATAATCGTGGGAATAGAAAAAACGGAGATGGAATAGGAAAAAAACATGGCCAGGTTGTTATGATAGGAACCCAGGCTGCCGGCGACCATCCCCCCCATAATAAAATAGACAAAGACCATGTAGGCAAGCTGGTCGCTGTTCATAAAAAAAAGACCCGCTGACCCGAACAGGAGACCGGCAATAATAAAAGAAACGAGAAAGAACCGCTGCCAGAAGAGATAGTTGCGTTGTCTGAATCCTCGCCGGTAAAAGTCAATTACCACATACCGAATCAGGACAAAGGAAATGTTCAGGATACACCAGAGGACCAGCCTGTCCCTTGGAATCACATCCCAAAGAACCACCACAAGGATTATGGCATTTACAGGGGTGGCGGGCATACTTGCAAAGAGGTTGTTTACAAGGATTTTGGTTCGTTCGATCTCTAAATAGGTTTCCCGGTCAACGTCCACATCCATATTAGTTTCCATGCTCCTATCTCGTTTTTCCTGATCCCCGGCAAAACAACACAAAAATCAGAGGCAAGCATCAAAGGTTCGATCATCTGCGTGATATTCTTTTATGCTCCATCACAAAACGCAATGGACCAGGTCCGAAAGCAGGCCCATTAAAAACTGTCAGAATAAAAACCTATTCATTGCTAAAAAACAAGTAATTTTTACGAACCCAACGTTAACCTCCAGAAGTTGCCACAGCGCCAGACACTGCTAAAAGAACCGGAAGATGGGCCTTGAGCATGGTTTCGGCCAATGAAAAATATATCCGGCAGGGTCAGGCTTGCCTTATTGACGCTTTTGCTTAAACCTGCTGTCATTACAGACGGTTGTCAAAAGCACAATAAGCTCAAGCCTGACCCACTGGACCAATAATCATAAATAGTGGACAACATTATGATCAAGGCCCTGTTCTTTTTTTACAGTCCTTCTTGATAGACCACGGCCAGTTCCCCCTGAACGAGGCGTTCCTGGTAGTACCGGCGCCGGGGTTTGCCGGAGGAGGTCTTTTCAAGGCTGCGGGCCGCCACAAAAACAACGGTTTTGGCCGAGAGGCCGTGGCCTTGGGTGACCGCCCCCTGGAGGGTACGTACGGCAGAAGGCCAGAATTGGGCGTCCGGCGTTTCCGGGATTTTGCGGTCGTCGGCCTCGGCAATGACGGCCAGTGCTTCGCCGCCGTCGTCGCTGGGCCTGGAGACGGCAATGCAGGATCCCGGACGGACCGGGGCGCCGGAGTTCTGCACGGTAAGTTCGATATCACCGGGATAGTGATTTTTGCCTGCAATGATGATCAGATCCTTGAGACGGCCCGTGATATAGGCGTTGTCATCCATGACAAAGCCCAGGTCGCCGGTGCGCAGGAACGGCCCTTCGCCGGTGTCGGCAAGGCGGGCGCCAAAGGTCTCCTCGGACTCTTCGTTCAGTCCCCAGTAACCTTCAGGCACGCTGGGGCCTTTGATCCAGAGTTCTCCCACCTGATCCGGTCTGGCAGCAGTGAAGGTGGCCGGATCCACCACAATGATTTTATGGTCACCCCCGGGGCCGCCGCAGCTGACAATTTTTCGTACGCCCGGTGCATGTTCATCCAGCACACGGACCTGGTGGGTTTCAAGGGCTTCGGCACTCAAGCAAAGGACTTTGGGCGGCTGGGACTGGGGTTTCAGCCCCCCCACAAACAGGACGGATTCGGCCATTCCGTAACAGGGCATAAAGGTCTGGGGCCGGAAGCCCAGGGGACCGAATTTTTCATTAAAGGCAGCCAGGGTCTCAGGCAGCACCGGTTCTCCACCGTTGCCCGCCGTTTCCCAGGAGCTCAGATCCAGCCCCTGGCATTCTTCGGCCGTAATGCGCCGGACAGAATAGGCATACCCGAAATTGGGGCAGGCGGAGTTGGCGATTTTATAGTGGCTGATGGCCCTAAGCCACCGGACCGGTTTCATTAAAAAATCCATGGGGGACATGATGGTGGATTCATAGCCGAAAAAGACCGGACCCAGGATGTCGCAGACCAGGCAGAGATCATGGTAGTGGGGCGCCCATACAATGGCGGGTTTGGTGGAATCCAATCTCAGCATCTGTCCCATGACCCGCAGGTTGGCCACGGCATTGCCATGGCTGATGGCAACCCCCTTGGGATGTCCGGTGGAGCCAGAGGTAAACTGGAGATAGGCGATCTGATCCATTCCGGGTCTGGGGCCTTTGAAATCCGATGCAGCCGCCTGGGTGACGGCCTGGAAAGCCACCGGCAGGTCGCCCAGGCTCTTGGCCATGTCGGCAAAAGGCCCGGTGGTCAGCACCAGGGGCGCACCGCTGACCCTGGCGGTATTGAGTATCCGGCCCAGGGGATTTTTACTCCTGGGATTGGGCAGCGGCACCGGCACGGCACGGATGCCTGCCAGCAGACATCCGTAAAAGGCTTTGACAAAATCAAGGCCCGGGGGAAAGGCCAGGAGGACACTGGTGCCGGATAATCCCTGGTTTGTGAGGTCTTTGGCGACGCCGGCGCTGCGTGCATAGAGCTCGGCAAAGGACCATTCTTGAACGGGACCGTCTATATCACCGTTTTCCATGAATCTGAACGCCAGGTTGTCTGCATTTCTAACGGCCCGGTCCGCCAGAAAGTCTACAATTGTCATGTGTATCACAAGATGCCCCCTTCATCTGAATGCCGTAAAATTTATATTTTACCAGTCCTATACCTATAAATGATTTGAATTTCAACCGGTAAATCTCACTCCTCAGCCTTGACCCGGTACCAGGCCCCATACATGCAGGGCAGCACCAGAAGGGTCAGAATGGTGGCGCCGAACAGCCCGCTGCCGATGGATACGGCCATGGGCTCCCAGAATTTATCCAGCCAGGGAGAGCAGCCCGAGGCGGACCACCCTTACATCAATGGCAAAGTGCTTGCCGCCGAACTGGCCCCCAGGGCCGAGTTTCTGGACCTGGGTCAGTACTTTTGGGCTTGGTCCTTGTTTCGGCCAATGCAATGCTTATCCGGGTGGGGTCAGGCTTGCGTTATTGGCGCTTTTGTTGAATTTATTCACAATTACAGTCTGTTGTCAAAAGCACAATAACACAAGCTTGACCCCGTATAACCATCAATTATGATAAGTGGGCGAAGTTAGAACCAAGCCCTAATTATCTTTCAATTGCCTTTTGCCAAAGACCCTGATATTTTTTTTGTGTGTTTATTTCGATGGAAAAAGATATGTCAAGTTCAACACCCATTATTAATTCTCGGATGCTGGCCCATCTTATGATCAAGCCCCACATTTCAGATCCTTATCTCTGATTTTCATGTTATTTTGGCAAGAGAATTAGAAAACTCTTTGGTTCTGGCTCGTCCAGATTAGGATAAATAATTATGCCCATTCAGTATACAAATAGAGTTGGTAAAACATACTACCTCAGTAAAGGCGTTACAAAAAAGGGAAATCCAAAATATTCTTTTTCACTAGACCAACAAGGAAAAGGGGAAGCTGTTGAAAAAATCCCTAATGGGTATGAAATTTATGAACATCCAAGTAATTGCCAAGTTTTCTTGAGAAAAAAACTTCCTCAACTCATCACAGAACTGGAAAAAAAGCTCGTCACAAGAGCTACAGACAAATTAAGAACTCCAAAGCACTATCGAGTAGATTGTAAAAATGAATTTATTACAATCTATCAATCGGATGTAAATATCAATAATCTTAAAAAACACTTTACCACTTTTTTAAGAAATGAAGCGGATCAGATGAAAGATTTATTGAGAGTTGCTGATCAAAATTATAGTCCTGTTTTGAGATTTTGCTTGATTGATAAAGAACAGCGATTGTTCTTAGCTGAGCGGCTCTTTCTTCGAGCTTCTATTGATGATTGGATACCCATAGGAAGTTCCGATCATTTGAAAGAGGTGGTAAAAAAATATGTAAAACTTCTTGGTACGGAAGATTTCTATGAATTTGATTTCTTCTTAAATTTTTGATCTCCTCCCAGGACCGCGGATGAAATAAGTTGACCAGAAATAGCGCCGACCAATCTATAAAATATGGCGCCGCAAACAGCCAGAACGGCAAGGGCTGCCACTGTGAACCAGGTCAGCTTCCAGTCCTGCCCCCGCAACCCGCCGATGAGAACATCGTAACTTAAAAAGAAAACCTTTGCCTACCTTACTGTTCGGTTTTCAAAACGCATTAAACCGGTTTCGAAAGACAGGCAGACAGTCATATGACGACTGACAGTGGTTCTTGGCCATGGGGGAATCACTCTTCCGCCTTGACCCGGTACCAGGCCCCATACATGCAGGGCAACACCAGAAGGGTCAGGATGGTGGCGCCGAACAGCCCGCCGCCGATGGATACGGCCATGGGGGCCCAGAATTTGTCCAGGGCCAGGGGAAGCATCCCGAGGATGGCGGCAGCGGCCGTGAGCATGATGGGTCGAAAGCGCAGCACGGCCGCGTTGATGACGGCGTGGTAGCGGGTTTCTCCGGCCTCAAGCTGCCGGTGGATCTGGTCCATAAGAATGACCGAGTTGCGGATAATGATGCCGGACAGGGCCAGAATGCCCAGCTGGGCCAGAAATCCCATGGGCATATGAAAGGTCAGAAGCGCGGCAATGACCCCGATGATGCCCAGGGGTGCCGTCAACAGCGTCAGGATCACGCTCGAGATATCCTGGAGCTGGATCATCAGAATGATGACGATGATCATGAACATGGCCGGAGCCATGGCCAGGATATAGGCCGTGGCCTGGCTGCTGCGCTCGGCAATGCCGCCGATGTCGATGCGATAATCCGGGCCAAGGTCTTCCCTCACCTGTTTGAGCGCCGCGTAAACGGCCAGGGTTTCGTCGTTGCCCGTGGCACCGGCAACGGTTTCGGCCTGGACCGTGATGGTGGGGGTAAGGTTCCGCCGCCAGATCAGCCCCTCTTCCGTGTCAAAGCCGATGACGGCGATCTGCTCGAGGGGGATGGTGCGGCCGTTGCCGATGTGGATGGGCAGGGTTCTGATGTCCGAGATCGACCGGCGGTCTGCGGCGTCCAGGCGCAGGTCAATCTCAACGGTTTTGTCGCCCTGCCGGAACTGGCTCACGGGAATGCCCGAAATCTGGGCCTGGATGGCCAGGGCAAGATCCGTGCTGTTGATCCCCAGCAGCCTTGCCTTGTCCTGGTCAACGGCCAGGCGCAGCATTTTGGTCTTTTCGTACCAGTTGAAGTTGACGTTGCGAAGCATGGGGTTTGCCGTCATCACCTGACCCACCCTTTGTGCAATCGTTCTGACCCGGCCGTAGTCCGGGCCTGAAACCCGGAGCATGACCGGGTAGGGCTCGGGCGGGCCGAGCTGCAGGGTCTTTATATGGCCGCGCACCCTGGGAAACGAGGTGGCAAGAATTTCAGAGATCTCCCTTTCCAGCTGCTGTCTCTGGTCCAGGCCCCTGGCCACAATGACAAACTGGGCAAAGTTGGACCGGGGCTGGACCGGGTCAAAGGTGAGGATGAACCTGGGGGCGCCAGATCCCACGTAGGAGGCAAAATGGTCGATGTGGGGGTTCGATTCGATGGCCCTGGCAAAGGCCTGGGCCTGGCGTTCCGTGGCTGCAATCGACGCCCCTTGGGCAAGGGTCAGCTCCACGATCAGCTCCGGGCGGACCGAGTTGGGGAAAAATTCGTGTTCAACAAATTTGAATGCATAAATGCTGTACCCGAACAGGGCAGCGGTCAGGACCAGCACAATGGTTTTGTGGCCCAGGCACCCGACCAGCACCCGTTTAAAGCCCCGGTAAAAGGCCTTGTCGTAAATGTCTTCGGGATCCTTGGCCACAGCGCGTTTGGGTTTGATCAGGTAATAGCCGAACATGGGCGTGACCATGACCGACACCACCCACGAGATGAGCAGGGAGAGGGTGATGACCGGAAATATGGTCTTGCAGAACTCCGATGACATGCCCTTGGAAAAGCCGATGGGGGTGAATCCGGCGCAGGTGATCAGGGTGCCGGCCAGCATGGGAAAGGCCGTGACCCGATAGGCAAAGGCCGCGGCCTTGACCCTTTCCCAGCCCTGCTCGAGCTTGACGGACATCATCTCCACGGCAATGATGGCGTCATCCACCAGCAGTCCCAGGGAGATGATCAGAGCACCGAGAGAAACCCGGTGAAGATTAATGCCGGCCATTTTCATGGCCAGAAAGGTGGCAGCCACCACCAGGGGGATGCACAGCGCCACCACCAGGCCCGAACGCAGCCCCAGGCTCAGAAAACTGACCAAAAGAATGATGGCAATGGCTTCGGCCAGGGTTTTCACAAACTGGTCGATGGAATCCTTGACCACCCGGGGCTGGTTGGCCACCTGGTGGATAGAAAGGCCCAGGGGCAGGTTTCGGGTGATGGCGGCAAAGGTGGTATCAAGGCGCTGGCCCAGCTTGAGGACGTTGCCGCCCTTGTCCATGGACACGGCAATGCCGATGGCGGGCGTCCCGTTAAAGAACATCTTGGGACCGGGCGGGTCAACATAGGCCCGCCGGATTTTTGCCATGTCTCCCAGGCGGAAGGTCCGGTCCAGGGCGCGGATGGGCATGTTTTCCAGGGCGGAAAGGTCGTTGAAGAGCCCGGTGACACGCAGGAACACGTTGTCGTCTTGGGTTTCGATCATGCCCGACGGCGTCAGGGTGTTCTGCTTTTTGATCAACGCTGCCGCAAGCAGGGGATCAATGCCCAGGCGGGCCAGTTTCCGGCTGTCCATCTCGATGAATATTTTTTCGGGCTGCACCCCGA
This sequence comes from uncultured Desulfobacterium sp., assembly GCA_963675615.2. Taxonomy (GTDB): domain Bacteria; phylum Desulfobacterota; class Desulfobacteria; order Desulfobacterales; family Desulfobacteraceae; genus Desulforapulum. The sequence goes on along the minus strand of CAXXTD010000001.1, from coordinate 3,262,080 downwards.
TCAGTTCCACCTTTTTAACGCTGTCCATTCGAAGCAGGATCTGGCGGATCTTTTCGGCCTGCACCCGCATCTCTTCGTAGGAAAATCCGTCGGAGGTCAGGGCGTAAAGATTACCGTAGACATCATCGAACCGGTCGTTGAAATAGGGGCCCCGGATCCCTTGGGGCAGCTCGTCCCCCATGTTGTTGACCATGTTGCGGACCTCAAGCCAGGTCGGTCGGATCTCGTCCGGGCTGATGGTCTCCTTGAGATGCACAAAGATGACCGACTGCTGGGGCCGGGAATAGCTTTCCAGATAATCCAGGCCCGGGGTGTCCTGGAGCCGTTTTTCAACCTTGTCCGTGATCTGCTGTTCCATCTGGGCGGCCGACGCCCCGGGCCATCCCACGGCCACGATCATCTCCCGGATGGTGAAATCCGGATCCTCCATGCGGCCCATCTGCCCATAGGCTAGGGCGCCGGCAACGGCCGAAAGAACAATGAAAAACCAGATGAGCTGCCGGTGGTTGAGGGACCACTCTGTCAGGTTGAAGTGTTTCATTGAACATCCTCTTTGACCCGGACCCTGTCACCGTTCGACAGCTTGTGCACGCCTGCAGTGACGATTTTCTCACCAGGGGCAAGCCCCTCAATGACCGCGATGCAGTCCCGGCCGTCCAGGCCTCCCAGAACGACCTGCCGCTGGGTCACCCGTTCGTCCTGGATGACCCAGACCGTTGGATGCTCTGCGGTCTGGTAAACGGCTGAAACGGGAATCAGCAGCCTGGCCTTTCCGGGCTCGTCCTGGACCACCGAGGCGGTCATGCCCAGCCTGACGCCTGCCGGAGGATCGATCAGGGTGATCCTGGCCCGGTAGGTCCGGGTGACGGGATCGGCCACGGGGGAGATCTCCCTGGCCCGGCCCTGGACCGCAATTTTTTCCAGGGCCCAGAAGGTCACCTTGAACCGGGCGCCGGGGGCAACGGCTGCAATCCGGTTCTCCGGGATATCGATCTCAACCTCTTTTTCGTCTCCCCGGGCCATGATCACCACGGGCTGCCCTGCCCCCACCACCTGACCTGCCTGGACACGCACGTCCAGGACCACGCCCGGGGCATCGGCCGTGAGATTGCAGTAGGCCAGCTGGTTGCCGGCCTGGGTGTACTGGGCCCGAGCCTGTTTTACGAAGGCCTGGGCCGAGTCGTGGGCGTTCTGATACCGGTCCAGTTCCGCCCTGCTCATGAAATCTTGTTCATACAGGGCCTTGAATCGCCCGAGCTGATCCGATGCCAGGTTAAACTGGGACTGGGCCGCGGCAAGCTGGGCACGGCTGGCGTCCACGGCCTGCTGGATGTCGCTGGGGTCCACCTGCATCAGCAGGTCCCCTGCCCTGACCCGGCTGCCCGCATCCACGTGGCGGGCAATCACCTTGCCCGGTACCCGAAATGCCAGGCCGGTTTCAAAACGGCCGTGCACCTCGCCGGAATAGACATGGGAGGGATCATCCAACAGGGTGCCCACGGTCATGGCGCTGACCAGGGGCGGAGGGGCAGGCGCCACTGCATCGGTTTTTTCCAGGAAATTGTCACACCCGGCAGCAAAGAGCTCCACCAGCAGCAGGAGGATAATGCAGCTTGAAACACAGGAAATTTCAGGGGATCGGTACACGGCAGTCTACTCCTTTCCAAGGGCCCGTTCCAGTTCGGAAACGGATATATTGTACATGCTCAGGGCACGGATATGGTTGGTTCTGGCCCGGGTCAGGGAAACCTCTGCGTCCAGTCGTTCAAGGGAGGTGCTCAGGCCCACCTGGTAACGGGTCCGGGCGGCGTCCAGGGTTTCTTCGGCCGTGGCAATGGCGCTCTGGGCCACCTGGACGGACGCCCGGGCAGCCTGGACATTCCGGAAGGCCTCTTCGACCTTCAGGCGGATACCCCGTTCCAGATGCTGCCTGGCGGTTTTGGCCTTTTGGAGTCCGTGGCGGGCCAGGGCCACGGAATGGCTGACCATGCCGTGGTCGTAGAGTTTGAAGCGGGCCACAAGCCCGATCTCGGCAGAGGGGTCCTGGTTTTCAGGTTCAAACCGATGGGCGCTGCCCACCAGAGCCACCGTGGGCAGATGGCCGCTCCGGGCCAGGGCCACCTGGTCTTCGGCCATGCGGATTCGGGCATCCATGGCAGCAAGCTCGGGGCGGCGGTCCAGAGCCTCCTGCACCAGGGTATCCAGGTTGTCCGGCAACGTTCCCAGGGACGGCTGCCCCCCAAGGGTGTACCGGGTGGAAAGATCCACCCCCATGGTAAAGTTAAGGGCGGTTCTGGCAAGGGCAAAGTTGTTGGTTGCAAGCAGCTGCTGCTGTTTCAGGTCGGCCAGTTTTTCCCTGGCCCGGAGTACGTCGAGGCGGGGCACGGTATCCATGCGGTGGTAGGCTTCGGCCTCACTGACATGGGCCGCCATGCTGGCCACGGCATCGTCCAGGGCACGGGTCATCTGCCGGGCCAGCAGAACCGTGAAATAGGCCTTTTTAACGGTCAGGGCCAGATCCTGATTCGCTGTTTTCAAGTCGTGCCCTGCACTGTCCCGCCCGGCCTCGGCCATTTTTTTAACGGCGGTCAGCCGGCCGCCCGTGTAGACTGGCTGGACGAGTTCCACGGCCATGCCGTAATAGGTACGGCCGTCGTCGGGCATGTCCGCAGCCGGAACCAGGCCCTGGGTCATGGCCGTCAGGGCATTGTTCAACTGGACGAGCCCCTGTTCGAGCTGCACCAGGGAGGGCTGATCATCGTAGCGGTAGATGCCGCCATCAAGGGTGACCACGGGACCAAAAGCCGAAAGGGCCTGGGCCACCCGGTCCCGGGCCATGTCCACATCCGCTGCGGCAAGTTTACGGGGCAGGCTGTTTTCCATGGCGATCTCAACGGCCCGGTCCGCTGTCAGTGCCGGCGGGCTGTCGGCAGCGGCCGGACAGAACGGGCCCAGAACGAAAACCAGAAGGGTAAAAGCAGTGGCGTAACGGTATTTCATGGGAAATCTCATCTCGTTTTTCAGGAAGCTGTCGGTTCTTCCAGGGGTTTTGCCGTAAGGCGGTACCAGTCCTCCTGTTCGACCAGGATTCTGCCGTCAACCTGCCTTAACCCGATCCAGTATTCCGCCGTGGACTGGGCCTCAACCGATGCAAAGATGGGTACAAATCCGGCCTTTGCACATTGATCGATCAGGGTCTGCTGGTTCTCAGGATCAATTTGTCCGGCTTCATCAATGTAGGCCGGGATGTTGAGCACCTGGTTCTGCTTGACGTGCAGGATCCGGCTGAGCAGCATGACATTCAGGACCACCTTCACGGTAAGGTCTGTGCCCGTTGACTGGATGCTGGTCGTTCCAAAACTTCTTGCCTCCTTCCCGTTTTCCAGCTGAACCAGGATGCCAAGGTTGAAAAGAGTGGGCAGGGATATTTTCACCCCTTTATTGTCAATCAACTCGTTGAACCGCTGGACCACCCGGTAAATATCCCGATCTCCGCCAAAAATCGAATCTTCGTTGATCAGGGTGTTGATGATGCTTAAAATATTGTTGTTCTCATCAACGATAAACTCGATTTTACTGATGTTGGAGATCCGATGTTTGTTCATATCCCGGTTAAACCGCTTGATTTCATAGACAAATTCATGGAATTGATCTTTGAGGTTTTTAAGCATGGCCCCGAGCTGCCGGGTGGCCGCGGTTTCATTTCTCTTGAGCACGATTTCATAGTTGTGGATGCTCTCCGCGTTGGTACTGTCCTCAAATTCTTTGATCCGGGCCGGAATATCCTTGCCCGAGGCAAATCGATTCCCGCCCCGAAGCTCTATGTTCGCAAGGCACTGGTCCATCCGGGCCCGGGTGTCTGAAAGGGCCCCTCGCTTGACCACATAGGCATTGATCAGATCTTCAATGGTGACGTCGCCCATGTCAAAAACCGGATCCGGGTCCATGGCGGTGTTTCCCTCAAGGTCTTTCACGATCAGAACCCGCTGCCGATCGGCCTCCATCCGGTGGAGTGCAGCCTGCCGTTTTTCAATCTCAAACCGGTCGCCGGTGATCCTTTTGTTGAGTTGCGCACTCTTGTCCTCGTTGTCCTTCATGCGGTCAACAACGGCCTGCAGCGCACTCCGGGCCTCGGCCAGCTGGGTTTCAAACCGGCGTTTATCCTGTTCTTCCCGTAAAAAGGCCTTGTAACCCTCTAGGGCGTTACTCTGTTCCCGGATGGTTTGGTCAAGGTTTTTTTTCTCTCGTTCCTTTTGCTGGTAGTTCTTTGCAACATCCAGGGTTTTTACCAGCTCTGCTTCATCTTTTTCAAAGAGCGCCAGGTTCTGTCTGATCCGGTCATGGTTGAAATAGTCGTCAATATCAACGGGGGCGATCCGGTTCAGATCAACCTTGAGGTTGCCATCATTGTAGATCCCGTTCTCACACCGCTGTAAAAGCTGCTGCAGCTGCCCGACAAGGCCGGGTTCATCGTGGATGCAAAGGGCTGGGGTCTCCAGGGAGAACGTAGTGAAAACCGTCTTGTTAAAGATCTTCATGAGCATCTGGATCTCATCGGGATCAAAGTGTTTTTTCAACACAGACAGCAGGTTGGAGCGGATGTTCTTTAACTGGGATTTAAATCCGGCAATCTTTTTCTGAGCGGACTTGATTTTCTGCTCTATTCTCTCAACCGGATCCACCGTGGATTTTCCAAGCTCAAGCACCAAACGGTCCCGCTGATCCTCCAGGGAGGCAATTTTTTCGACACAGGCGTCAACACCGGGAAAAAGGGCATAGCGGGCTGCTTTTCTTTCCAGATCCTTTAATCGTCGTTCCAGTTGCTCCTGCTGGCTGAACAACCTGCCGTAGGCCGTTTTCTGAATCTCATTGTCAGCCTTGATCCGGTTGATCTGGTGTTCAATCTCCCCGTGGGCCGACCGCATGTTTTCAAGGTCTCTCTTTTTTTTCTCCCGCTCCCGCTCGTACCCGGCCTCGATTCGTCTGAAGGCAGACGACACAAAGGCAAACCCCGCATCCCAGTCCGCCTTTAACCGGACCAGCTCCTCCACCTCTCGGGCAATACGCCGTGCGGCCGATATCCGGTCTCTTTCACGGGCCAGGGATTCATTGAAATTTCTGTATTCACTCATGAAATCATAGGAGACACTCTCCCAGCTGGGCAGCAGGGAGTTGATCAGAAACATCTTGACTTCTTCCATATTGAAATCGTTCATGTGCAGAAGATTTTTAAAAACATTTATGAACAGACGATAATTTTTATCGGTCATGCTCTTGAGCCTGAAAACCCCGATGGAAAATTTCTCGTTGCCCTGGATGGTGATCTCCTTGCCGATGAGGGCATCCTGCATCTGTTTGGGTTTCAGCCGTTTGACCCAGTGGTCTGCCAGGGCCAGGTGCTGTTCCACCTGGTCAAGGGTTCTGACGTTTTTGCCCCGGCCCCCGGCATCGTCCGCCATCAGAAAATCTTCCAGGTCCAGCTCTTTTTTAATGGCAAACAACTGGTATTCATATCCGGAAAGCCGCCCCTTTCCGGCAGCACCCACCACAAAGCTGCCCGTTTCCGTAACGATTTCAGACAGCACATAACTGTTTTCGTAGGGAAAATAATATTTCAGGGTCTGCTTGTAATCCTTGGGAAAAACCATGTCCCGATAGTTGCACAGAAAGGGAAACTGAAGGGCATTGATGGCCGTGGATTTTCCCACGTTGTTGGTGGCAGAGATGGACAGGGGTCTGTCCAGGGGAAAATCCCCCAGGGAATAGCTCTCTGTGTTCAACAGAACCAGTCTTCGAATACCGTAACGGATGCTAGGCGTCATCCCATTCATCCCCCTGTTCCGGCACTGTTTCAGAGGGTTCGATCACCTCGGCAAACAGGGTGGTAAATCTTGACACAGATCGTTTGAACATGATCAGGTAATTGTCCTTCAACTCTAGAAAACCGTACCTGTGGAGCTGCTGAACCGTCCTGAGCAGATCCGCATCCCCATTGATCCCCACCTGCTCAAGGATTTTCCGGTAGGGGTCCATCCGTAAATGGGGCAGCTCCGGCACCACAAACCGTTGTTCAATGATGGCGCAAACCGGGTCCTGGCCCTGGTCTGCCAGGAAATCATAGAGAATGGCCATGAACACGGTGAATTTTTTGCTGACCCGATTGATGCCCAGCTTGTCCCTGTCCGGCTCAAAATAATATATGCCGGATGCGCCGTCACACAGGTGAAAGCCCAGGGTGTCAAACAGCCATCGATAGTAGGTCTCATGGGTGGTCAATTCCGTAAAAAGATCACCATCATCAATGCACAGATGATACCCCATGGAAAAATGATGGAACAATTCCCGGGTCAGCCGGGGCTGGGTCTGGGGGGTCTGGGGGGTATCGGTTTCAGGCATTTTCCACCTTCAGGGTAAACCCATGGATTCCATGGGTCCGGGTCTCATAGGTTTTTGAACGGCTTTTTTTAACACGAAAACGTTTTTCCGTCATCATCAGAAGAATAATGTCCAGAATTTTTCCAGTGGAAAATTCCGGGTACCGCTCAATGGCCCACTGGATACCATCGTTGAGGGGCAGATGCGACTGGATGTCCCGGATGATGGAATGGCGGTCCAGGGGCGGTGAGACCCTGGAAAAACGTTGGGCCGGGTCCTGCCGGCTGGGCACGGAAATGGGCGGGGCAGGGTTTTGCCTGATATTTTTGTAACCGGCATAATACTTGAGCAGTACCAGGTCATGGCTGACCAGGGGCGATCGTTCCCTGGCGAACCAGTTCAGGGTGGCCATGGACTCGATCTTCTGGAACCTGTTCTTCCTCAGGCAGTCCAGGACAATGGATGTTCCCCGGGTCACCCGGGAGTTCAACCGGGCGATCTCATACAGGGGCTGCAGCAGTTCCCGCGACTGTTTGAACCGTCCCAGGACAGTCATGCGCATGTCAATGAGCATCTGCTTTGCCGTGTGGATCATCCCGCCCTCCCCCATGAGCGAACCGGTCCGCTCAAGGATTTCCACGGCACTCTCCAGGCGGTGGATCACCCTGTCAGTCGTCTGGTCAAAATCACTCCACGGGTCGATCATTTCTCCCATGGGGGCAATGTATAGATCCCAGGCATCCAGGATATCGGCATACCGCTGCTTCAGGGGGATGGCCGTGTCCTTTTTCTTTGATTCTGCCACAATGTTTTCAATGGCCTTGTAATCATGGCGGGTCTGGCGCTTGATGGTCTGGATCTGTTTGTTGATTTTCCGGATCGCCCTGACCACGGCGTCGGCGTCCCTTGCCTCGACCCCATTTGCCAGGCGGATGCTCAGCATGTCAAACTGATCCATATGAACCTGGATACTTTCGGACAGCCCCAGCTGCTGTTCGCTCAACAGATCCTCAACAATCTGTTCGGTCAGGTCCCCAAGGGTGTAAAGGGTCTGGCCGGTGAAGACCCGGGCCAGAACACCATGGGACACCAGGGTTTCAACAAAAGTAAAGGCGTCGATTTCAGGGTCATGGCGCCGTATGGCCTGTAGCAGCGCATACTGATCAATGGGACCGTCCCTGTTGATCTCGAACAACCTCGTGATCAGGTTCCAATTTCTGGCGACAAAGGTTAGAAAGCCCCTTGGTTGCATTGTCCCCCCATTACCCGACCCTTTTGGCAAAACCGTTCAACTATACCACCCATACCGTATACTGGGTTGCCCCGTAAACCACCTTGTGCCCGACCCGGCCGATGAAAAAGGCCTCCACCCGTGAAAGCCCCCGTCGTCCCACAACAATGGTGCCGCACCCGCTCTTTTCGGCCTGCTCGATAATGGCCTGGGACCGGCTGTGTACGCCCGTGACAATTTTTTCAGTAATGTTTTCAGGTTTAAACCCGGATCCCTCGAGCGTTTTTCTTATGTTCTGGAACAGCCCCATGATCTTTGATTTAAAGGCGTCAACACAGTTGGCTTCCATGGTGGCCCGGGAAACATCGGAATCATCGGGCAGACCTGGCACCGGATCTGTTTTTCCGGGTTCGAAATTGACGGATCCAAGTCCCAGAACCGCATGGAAGATAACAGCCCCGTGGCCATGCCCCCCAAGCCACCGGGCAATCAGATCAACCCCTTTCAGGGAGCTGGGGGAGGCATCCACGGCCAGCAGCACTTTCTTTACCGCCGGGGTCTGTCCCACGATGATGATGGGCAGAAAAGTCAGGGTCTGCAGAAGCTTCACGGCCACGCTGCCCAGAATGATGCTCTTGAACTTGCCCATGCCCCGCCGTCTCAGGATCACTGCCGTATATCCCTCGTTTGCCTCCTGGATGATGTCCTGGGCCACGCTTTTATCTAAATGGTGAAATTTGATTTCAACCTGGTGTTCCTGGAACCCGCCCTGGACAAGGATATCCCTGGCCTGTTCCAGTTTGGACTGGAGTTTTCTCTTCTCGGCCGACTCCCAGCGGCTCAAGGCATCTTCAGTTTCGTCACGTCCCGAACGGTTCTCCAGCCCCTGGTACACCTCCTGGCGCACTTCCTGATACGCCTCCTGGTACCACTCGGGACTGCTGTCAAACACATGGAACAGGACAATCTCTGTCTTCCTGTCAACGGGCATGAAATCCTTGACATAGGTGACCGTGTGAATCGATCGGTCAGAGCCGTCAACCAGCACAAGCCATTTTTTTTTCATTTTTTCCTCCATTGTCACCCCTTTTGGGACAAAACCCTGTTTACCGATCACCACCGGCCATGGGTGGGTTCCCGCCGCCGCCCAGCACCGCATAGAGCGTCACCTGGCCGGCAAGCCGTGTGAGGCGCAGGGAAATCAGTACCTGCTGCTGGGCATAAAGGGACCGGTGTGCGTCCAGTACCCCGAGATAACTGTCAAGGCCCATATTATACCGTTTTACTGAAAGATGAAAGGTCGCTGCCACGGAATCCACAAGGGATTTCTGGGCGGCAAGCTGATCGTCAATGGTGCCCTGGACGGCAAGGGCGTCGGCCACCTCCCTGAAGGCCGTCTGGATGGCCCGTTCATACTGGGTCAGGATGATCCTGCGATCGGTCTTGCTGACCTCCAGGGCAGCCCAGGCCCTGGCATCAAAGACCGGGGCCGTGATCCGGGGCGTGAAGTTCCAGGTGCCAGACCCGGATTTAAACAGCCCTGCGAGATCATCACTGGCCGTTCCCAGGGCACCGGTCAGGGAGATGCGGGGAAAAAGCGTGGCCCGGGCCGCACCGATAAAGGCATTGGCCGCCTTGAGCCGATGCTCCGCGGCAACAATGTCCGGCCGGTTCAACAGCACGGCCGAGGAAATCCCCGGACGCAGGGGTTGAAGGGCTGCAATACCGTCAAGACCGGTCGGCAGCAGCCGCTCTGGCACATCGGCCCCGGCCAGCAGGGTCAGGGCATTTTTATCCTGGGCTGCAAGCTGGATAAACCGGGGAACATCCCGTTCGGCCGCGTCCACCTGGGACTGGGCCTGGCGCAGATCAATTTCGGTGACAAGCCCTGCGTGATAACTCTTCTGGATGAGATCAAACGACGCCTGCTGGTTGTCCAGGGTGGCCCGGGCAAGGGCAAGATTTTCCCGGTCTGCGCCAAGGGTGAAATAGGTTCTGGCCACCTCGGCCATGAGGGCGATCTGGGCGCTGGAACGGGCCTGGTCCGTGGCCAGGTACGCTTCCAGGGCCTGATCCCTGAGGCTTTTCAGGCGTCCGAAAAAGTCGATTTCCCAGGCGGAAACCCCAAAATTAACGGCATATTGCTCAATGGTTCTGGTATCGGAAGGGGCAATGAGGTCCCTGGACCGGCCCTGCCGGTTGGCCGATGCTGAAAAATCAACAACCGGATAAAGCTCGGTCCGCTGGATGCCGTACATCCCCCGCACCCGCTCCACATTCAACGCCGCAAGGCGAAGATCCCGGTTGTTTTCAAGGGCCGTTTCCATCACCTGCTGAAGGCGTGGGTCCGTGAAAAATGACTGCCATGTCAGGGACTGGACGTCCCGGGGCAGGGCCCCACCGTTTTTATAGGCCGCCCCCCGGGGCCAGTGGTCCGGAACAGGGGCCGGAGGCCGTTTATATTGGGGGGCAAGGGAACATCCGCCCCCAAGGAGAACCAGGACCAGGGCCGACACAGTCAACCATTTCACGGCCATGGGCCGCATCAGAATGTTGAAGCAGTTCATCTTGGAGCACCTCCCGGCAAGTCAAGGACCTCTCCAGGGTGATCGGTTCCCGGATCTTTTTTAAGCTTTGGGGTGAACATGCCTGCCACAACCACAAAGAACAGGGGAATGAAGATCAGGTCAATAAAGGTGGCGGACAGCATCCCTCCGCACACGGCCGTACCAATGGCGTTCATGGCGCCGGCCCCGGCCCCCGAGGCAATGGCCAGGGGCAGCACCCCGAAGAAAAAGGCCAGGGAGGTCATTATCACAGGCCTGAACCTTGTTTTGACCGCCCCAAGGGTGGCATCAATCAGGCCGTCACCATGGCCCAGGCGTTCTTTGATGAACTGGATGATCAGGATGGCATTCTTGGTGGACAGGCCCAGGGTGGTGAGGAACCCGATCTGGAAATAGACGTCATTGGGAAATCCCCGCAGGGAGGTTGCCAGGATGGCACCAAACACCCCCAGGGGCAGCATCAACAGATTGACAAAGGGAATGGTCCAGCTTTCGTAGAGGGCGGCCACACACAAAAAGATGACAAAGATGGAAAAGGCGTAGAGAAGGGGCCCCTGGGCCGTTGCCATGCGCTCCTGGTAGGAGAGCCCGGTCCAGTCAAACCCGATGCCCTGGGGCAGCTCGGTCACAAGGGCCTCCATGGCAGCCATGGCCTCGCCCGTGCTGCGGCCCGGGGCCGGTTCCCCCCAGATGTTGATGGATGGAAAGGCGTTGTAGCGCTCGAGCTTGGGCGATCCAACGCTCCAGCGACCCGTGGCAAACGAGGCAAAGGGCACCATTTTACCCGCAGTGTTGCGCACGTAGAGTTTTTCCAGGTCCCTGGGCAACATGCGGTGGGGAGCGTCGGCCTGGGCATAGACCTTCTTGACCCGGCCGGCCTGGATGAAATCGTTGACATAGGCACTGCCAAAGGCTGCGGAAATGGTGTTGTGGATGGAACCGATGGGCACCCCCAGGGCACCGGCCCGGTTCCAGTCCACATCGATGCGGTATTCAGGTACATCCTGCATCCCGTTGGGCCGTACCCGGACAAGGCGGGGATCCCGGGCCGCAAGCCCCAGGAGCTGGTTCCGGGCCGCCATCAGCTGTTCATGGCCCAGCCCCCCCCGATCCTGGAGCTGGAAATCAAACCCCGAGGCCATGCCCAGTTCGATGACCGGGGGGGGCGGAAAGGCGAACACCATGCCCTCCTTTATCCGGGAAAACTGCCCCATGGCCCGGCCGGCAACGGCCTTGACCTTGAGGTCGGGCCGCTGGCGCAGGTGCCAGTCCCTGAGTTTGGCAAACCCCAGGGCCATGTTCTGGCCCTGGCCCCCGAAACTGATGCCCACGACCGACATGAAGGACGCCACTGCCTCCTGTTCGCGGTCCAGCAGATGGTCCCTGACCTTGTCCATCACCCGGCGAGTCTGCTCAAGGGTCGAGCCCGACGGCAGCATGGCCATGACCATCATGATACCCTGGTCCTCATCCGGAATATAGGAGGTGGCCATGCGCTGGAACAGGGCGCCCACAACAGCCACGATCAACAGATAGAGCACCAGGTACCGGATTTTTCTTGAAAACGAACGGCTCACCAGACCCACGTACAGCCGCCGGATCTTGACAAAATTTCTGTCAAACCACCTGAAAAACGGCCGCAGGAAAAACACGGCATTGTCCGAGGGTTCATGGCCCATGGGGATGGGCTTGAGAAAGGATGCACACAGCACCGGGGTCAGGATCAGGGCCACGAGCACCGAAAGCAGCATGGCCGCGATGATGGTGACGGAAAACTGGCGGTAGAGCACCCCGGTGGACCCTTCAAAAAAGGCCATGGGCGCAAACACGGCCGACAGCACCAGGCCAATGCCGATGAGGGCACTGGTGATTTCGTCCATGGATTTTGCCGTGGCGTCCCGGGGGGAAAGCCCTTCCTCTGCCATGATCCGCTCCACGTTCTCGACCACCACGATGGCGTCGTCCACGAGCAGGCCGATGGCCAGCACCATGGCAAACATGGTGAGCATGTTGATGGAAAACCCGAAATATCCCAGGGTGGCAAAGGTGCCCAGGAGCACCACGGGCACGGCAATGGTGGGAATGAGGGTGGCCCGGATGTTGCCCATGAACAGATACATGATGATGAACACCAGGAACACGGCCTCGAACAGGGTCTTGACCACCTCGTCAATGGCCACCACGGTAAAGGGGGTGGTGTCGTAGGGATAGATCACCTTCATGCCGGCAGGAAAAAACCGGCTCATCTCGTTTAATTTCTGTTTGACGGCATTGGCCGTGTCCAGGGCATTGGCGCCTGCGGCCTGGCGGATGGCCATGGCAGCGCATGCCTTGCCATTATAGTTGGCAACAATATCGGACCGCTCGGTGCCAAGCTCGGTGCGGCCGATGTCGCTGACGCGCACAACGGAACCGTCCGTGTTGGTGCGTATGGGAATTGCGGCAAACTCCTCCGGGGTCTGGAGCAGGTGCTGAACAATGATGGCGGCGTTCATGCGCTGGCCGTCAACGGCGGGGGTGCCACCGAGCTGACCGGCGGACACCTCCACATTATAGGCCCTGAGGGCCAGGATCACATCCTCCATGGTGAGGCTGTAGCCGGTCAGGCTGTCGGGATTGACCCAGACCCGCATGGCATACTGGGATCCAAAATTTTCCACCTCCCCGACCCCGGGCACCCGGGTGAGGATCTTTTCCAGGTTGGACTGGGCATAGTCCCTTAAATCGTTGCCGTCCATGCTGTTGTCTTCTGAAATCAGCCCCACAATGATCAGGTAGTTCCGGGTGGATTTACTCACCTTGACCCCGGACCGCTGGACCACGTCGGGAAGGCTTGCCATGGCCAGCTGCAGCTTGTTCTGCACCTTGGACCAGGCAACGTCCGGATCCGTTCCCGGCGCAAAGGTCATCTCCACCCGGGCAGCACCCGACGAGGAACTTGTGCCGGAAAGATACAGCATGTTGTCCAGGCCCGTCATCTTCTGCTCGATGATCTGGGTCACGGTATTTTCAACGGTTTCCCCCGAAGCCCCGGGGTAAAAGGCATCAATGGCAATGGCCGGCGGGGCAATGGCCGGATACTGGGAGACCGGCATTCTATGGATGGCAAGCCCACCGGCCGTCATGATGACGATGGCAATCACCCAGGCAAACACGGGCCGGTCCAGAAAGAATTTCGAAAGCATCACATCCCTCCGCTGCTCTGTTTGCCGGATTTTGCACCTGTGGCGGGCGGTGCATCGGGCCGGGGGCCCGGATGGCTGTCCGTGTCACTGCCGGTTGCGGAAATCGGGTGGAAATCCGCCGCCTTGACCGGGGTTCCCGGCCGCAGCATCAAAAGCCCCTCCACAATCACCCGGTCTCCGGGGGCAAGGCCGGCATCAACGATCCACTGGTCGCCCACGGCCCGGTCAAGGGTGAGCATGCGAAGGCCGGCTTTACCCTCGGCATCCACAACCATGGCAAAGGGATTTCCCCGGGGATCCCGTGCCACCCCCTGCTGGGGAATCAGGATGGCCTGTTCGTCCACCCCTTCCCGGACCACAGCCCGCACAAACATGCCCGGCAGAAGCGTGCCGTCGGGATTGGGAACAACCACCCTGAGAATAACCGATCCCGTGGTGGGATCCACCGTGACATCACTGAACTGAAGGGTTCCCTCCTGGGGGTATGGGGTATTGTCCCCCAGCAGGAGCTGAACCTTGTTCTGATCCAGGCTGGTGGCATTAAGGGTGCTGTTCTTTAACCGCAGCAGCTGGTTGGTGGACTGGGGCAGGTCGGCATAAATGGGATCCAGCTGCTGAATCGTTGCCAGGGGAACGCCCTGGTAGGCTGTTACAACGGCGCCTTCAGTCACAGACGACCGGCCGATGCGGCCGGAGATGGGGGCCGTGACCCGGCAGTATCCCAGGTTGATGGCCGCCGTCTCCATGGCGGCGCCTGCCTGGGCAATGGCGGCATCGGCGGCAGCCACGGCGCCACGGCGGCTTTCCACCTGGGCCTGGGCCGCAGCCAGGGCTGCGGCCGCCACCTTGAACTCGGTCATGGTCTGATCCCGCTGCATGGCCGACACAATTTTATCCTTGAACGATGCCTCGTATCGGTCCCGGTTGATCCGGGCAAGTTCAAGGGTGGCCTGGAGACGGTCAATGTCTGCATTGCCGGCCTTGAGCGCAGCCCTTGCCTGGTCGGCAGCCTTTACCAGTGCAAGGTGGTTGGCCGCGGCCCGGTCAAGTTCTGCCTGGAATGGCGCGGGATCAATTTCATAAAGCACCTGGCCGGCCTTGACATCGGACCCCTCCTTGAACAGACGCTTGAGGACGATGCCGCTCACCTGGGGACGGATCTGGGCCATTCGATAGGCTGAGGTGCGGCCGGGCAATTCCTGGGTGAGCATGATCTTCCCGGGTTTTACCGTTATGGTTGACACCTCTGGAACCGGGGCTGAGGCCGGGGACGGGGGGGTGGACTGACCATCGCAGCCTGCCAGAAAAAGGCAGGCAAAAACAACCATGACCCAGGGGTTCATTTTAAGATCACCATGGATTTTTCTATGTAACTGCATCATACGACTACCTCCAGGTATTAAAACACGACCTTCGTTACAAGCCCGTTCAACCCCACTAGACCCGATAAGCATCTTCCCTGCCATGGCCTTCCTCGCCTTGAGATCGGGCCCTGCCAGTGCTTCTGCCCCACGAACAAGAAAGTACAGCATCCTAGTTTCGCCTTATAACGGCATGGCCCTAGCTGGACGTCTGCCCTGGCCACAACAAATGAAGAAACACCTCTGTTTGAAATGCTTTGGTGGGAATTTCCCATAAAAATTATTAACGTGACTTTTTACACAGGGAATAATACGCAAATTCCTTTGAAATTTCCAGGCATAAAAAAGTTGCTCCGCAATTCACATCCTGGTGTTAAACAGTGTGCATCAGCCGGCGCATGCGTTGTTAAACCCCTTGTATGATTATCCGGCTCAACGCCGAAGGTTGCTTGCCAATTGCCGTGGAAAGCCCCGAACACTTGACAATACCCCACGGCTAAGCTATTTCACCGGTTCCATGAAACCAAAAATCCTCCAGCCGGTAACGGCATTGACCCTGGGTGCCGTTATCATCAGTTTTTCAAGCGTGTTTGTCCGGGCGGCCCATGTTCCCTCATCCGTGTCCGCCTTTTACCGGGTGGCCTTTGGCGCTGTTTTCCTTGTCATTGCCTGTGCCTTTCAAAAGGAATTTAAACCCAGACGCCTGGCGAACAACCTGCTTGCGGTGCTGTGCGGTATCGTGTTTGGCCTTGACCTGTGGGTATGGCATTTGAGCATCCATTATGTCGGACCAGGGCTTGCCACCATTCTTTCCAACTGCCAGGTGTTTGTGCTGACCCTTGCAGGGGTCTTCTGGTTCAAGGAGAAAATCGGATGGGTCTTTGTTCTGTCCCTGCCCATGGCTTTTTTGGGACTTTTTCTCATTGTGGGCGTGGACATGGACCACCTGACCCGGGACCATCTCATCGGCATCGGGTTCGGGCTGGCAACAGCCTTTTTCTACAGCATTTTTCTGCTGGTGTTGAGACGGATTCAGTCGGATCGGGACGACTTTTCCCTGTTCTACTATCTCATGGTGGTCTCCCTGGTCAGTGCCGTTTTCCTGGGCGGCAGGATCTATTGGTCAACAGACTCCCTGGCCATTCCCGATGTCACAACCCTGGTATGGCTCGTCTGCCTCGGACTTTTCAGCCAGACCCTGGCATGGGTAATGATCTCCAATGCCCTCCCCAAGGTCAACGCTTCGTTTGCGGGTCTGATTCTGCTGCTGCAGCCCACCCTTTCCTTTGTGTGGGATGTCATCTTCTTCAACCGGGCCACGGGACCTGCCGGATGGACCGGTGTCGTGGTTGTGGTTGCTGCCATCTACCTTGGCATGACCGGAAAAAAATAACAGATGAATATTGCGGGCTGGCTCGACATTATTGTCGAACCAAACAGGATTTGACGAATAATCCAGCAAACCCCACGCAGCGACATACAATGCAACCATCTGTAATAACAACATAAAAACTAAATAGTTCCAGATGGCACGCTTCTTGATATTAATATCTACAACAACAGCAGATTTATGCTGATATTAAACCCATTTTAAACAAGGAGCGCATCATGACACTAAAATCAACCCTTAAAAAATCAACCCTTATTTCAGCAGCATTACTCATGATTACAATCCCTGCCTTGGCTGGTAGTGGTCACGGCCCTGGCAATGGTACTGGAAACGGTGGCACAGGACCTGGAGACGGCAGCGGAAATGGCAAAGGGGATTGCAGTCTTCTTATTAAAGCTGCACCGGCTTCCTTACTTCTTGCCAGGGGTGGAAATGGCCATGGTGGTCATGGCCCCGGAGACGGTACTGGAAACGGCGGAACAGGACCTGGAGACGGCAGTGGAAATGGCCCTGGTACTGGCGATTGTCCCAACGCCTGATACCCCCAACCTGAGAAATCTTCAATGCGAGGTTGCCCGCCGGGACGGCCTCGCTTTTTTATGTCCTTTATCCCGGGTTGTTGTCACAAATTAACCGGTTGCTAAAGACAAAACCATTTGTTAAAAAAAACAGGCCTGGAAGAGACCCTTGTATCCATTTTCGACCATAACAACTTCACCACAGACAGGTATATGAAATTATCAAAAACAATTTTTAAAACACTTCATGGGCTTGAGAAAATGCCCTGAAAAAGGAAAACCAGGTGCCAAAAGCTATCGTTTTTTTCCTATCCTTGATGATGTTCAATTCTCTTGTTCCTGCCCGGGTTTTTTCCCAGGCATTTTTTTCCGGGCAAGTGATGGCGGTGGATCATAATAATATGGAATTTATTATCGCCCCTCAAGAAGTTCAGGATGGTGATATTAGACTCCACACCCATGTTCTGGTTAGAATTTCAAAAGAAAATGTTTTTCCCGATTATGTCAAAGCAGGTAACCAAATAAGGATATGGGGATGCTGGGAAAAAGGAAAATCAAATGTATTTTTCGCAAGCGACCTGAAAGAATGTGCAGGTGGCGGATGTTCAGATGCCACAGGTATCCTTTATAGACTCAAAAAGATATTGGGAACCTCAGATAAAGGCAGTGCCGGCAAGGGCTCAGGATCATCAGGTCAGCAAAGTGGCAAAGGAAGTCATGGCAGTGGTAACGGCAACGGTGGCGGCGGTGGCGGCGGTGGCGGCGGTGGTGGCGGTGGTGGCGGCAAATGAAATTTTATCCAGGCCTGAAAGGAAATCTTGCTGTCTTCGGCACCCTGATACTCTTGCTTTTAAGCAATTTTTTCTGGCAGATTCAACGGATTAATAAAAGTTTCAAGGAACACTCCCTGGAGCATTCAAGGGTTCTCGGGGCAGTGGTTGAACTTAATATCCGAAATTCCATAATGAGTTATGAGGGTATGGAAGCCATCATTGGAAGTTATCTTAAAAACAGCGCCCGTTTCATCGCCTATCTCAATCAGGTGGAACCCTTCAGCGAACGGGAACTTGCAGCCTTTGCCAATGAATCTGGGCTTGCAGGGATAAAAATTTTTCATCACGAAAAGAAAGAAGAGGTGTCAGGGCCCCGGGGATGGCTGCCCCACCTCCTTTGCCGACAAATTAATGCGCTTGATTTTTTGCCAAAAGAGCATCTTTATATTTACACCTTTACTCCGCAATCAGAAATATCATCTTTTAACGAACAGGGGTGTATCCTTGTGGGCATGTCATCCATACAGGCAGAACAGATACAGGACAAGATGTCCGTTGAAACCCTGCTGAATCTGCTGAACCACATGAAAGGTATTGAGTCGGTAAAATTCAAAAAGACTGAAAATCCTCCAGGTGCAATACCTTCCCAGACGACAACCCTTATCCACATTAATGGCAGGCCCGTTTCCGAAACCCGGATACCAATGAAAGACAAGGAGCTTATTGTCAGACTCGAAGCAAATTATTTTTCAAAGCGTGTGGATCAACTAAAAAAAGAGTTCATCGTATTCCTCTTTTTTCTGGTGCTGTTTGGTTGTTTTTCATCCTGGTGGCTTTACAGGATGCAGAGGCATCGCCTGGAGCAGACCCGGGATTTTGAAAGAAAAATGGCCCGGGAACTTGAACAATCATCCCTTGGCCGTGCAGCAGCGACCATAACCCATGAAATGCGTAATCCCCTGAATGCCATCAGCATGGGCTTGCAGCGAATTCAGATTGAAGCCCACGGCTTGGATGATGAACATCGGCATCTGATAATAAGCATGAGGGAGGCTGTTGAAAGAAGCAATTCAGTAATTACCCATCTGCAGCAGTATGTAAATTCCTTTGAACTGAATCTGTGCCAGATCCATGTTGCCCAAATGATCACTCCCCTTGCAGTGCTTTATCAGCCCCAGTGCATAAAAAACAGCATTGAAATGGAACTGAAGCTGGATCAGACAATAACAGTAAAAGCCGATGGCAACTATCTTGCCCAGGCCTTTGAAAATTTGATCAAGAATGCTGTTGAAGCCCAGCCGGATGGGGGGTATATTAAAATAAAACTTTATAAAAAGGAAAAAACATGCCTGATACAAGTTGAAAACCCATGCACAACCCTTTCAAGGGAACAGAGCAAAAAATTACTTGCCCCTTATTTTACGACAAAAACAGATGGAACAGGTCTTGGGCTTGCCATCAGTAAAAAAATAATAGAGGCACACTCAGGAGAGCTTCGGATTGATTTTAAGCATCCTGTATTTTCTGTACATGTAGTGCTTCCATTGGACGTCAGCATACCGCATACAGATTCAAACCATAAATAGAATTGCTGCCACCCTGGAATGGATTTAAAAAAATGAAAATATTGATCGTCGATGATGAAGAAATCCAGCGAAACATGCTCCAGGGATTCCTTGAAAAACAGGGTTTTGAAACCCTGACCGCTTCCGGGGGCAAACAGGCCCTTGCCATTTTTGAGACAACCCCTGTGCAGCTCGTACTAATGGATCACCGCATGGATGACATGAATGGAGACGAGGTACTGGAACAAATGAAGGCCATGTCTCCCCTGGTCAAAGCCATCATGATTACGGCCCATGGAAGCGTGAGCACTGCGGTAAGGGTGATGAAACTTGGGATAAATGATTTTCTTGAAAAGCCCCTTGATCTAATGGAATTACTGAACAGAATCAGAGACATAGAACAGGACATGGATGTTGAAATTGAATCAGAACTTGTGACGGAATCCATTGAACAGCAAAAACTTCCCCTGGTGATTATCGGTTCCGGCAAAAAGATGCTGGAACTATTATCCATGGTCTACAGAATAGCACCCACAGAATGGTCTGCCTTGATTCGAGGTGAAACAGGAACTGGAAAAGAACTCATCGCAAGGCTGCTTCATCTCATGAGCCCGAGAAAGAACGAACCTTTTATTGAAGTCAACTGTGCGGCCATCCCGGAAAACCTCTTTGAATCAGAACTGTTCGGCCATGAAAAAGGCGCTTTTACAGGTGCTTCAAGCCGACGAACAGGCCGTTTCGAGCTTGCAGACAGGGGAACGCTCTTTCTGGATGAAGTCGGGGAATTGCCCCTGTTGCTCCAGGCAAAATTATTGCGAACCTTACAGGAGAAAAAGATCACAAGGGTTGGCGGAGAAAAAGACATTGGGGTTGACGCAAGGATTATTGTCGCAACCAACAGGGATTTAAAAACAATGGTTGACCAGGGACAGTTTCGAGAGGATCTGTATTTTCGCCTCAATGTTCTGGAATTGATGGTTCCTCCCCTGAGGGAACGAAGGGAGGATATCAGGGAACTGGTCGATCATTTTTTAAAAAAATACAAGTTTCAAGAAATTGTCTTTGATCCAGAGGCCATGGCTCAACTTGTCAAGTATGATTTCCCCGGTAATATCAGGGAGCTTGAGCATCTTATCCAGAGACTGGGAACCCTGGTCAGGGGAAAGGTGATCCGCTTTCAGGATCTGCCCCCCATGATAAAAGAAAAAAATGCAAATACCGGCAAGCTCAGCGAACGCCTTGACAGGGTTGAAAGACAAATGCTCCTGGCTGCACTGGAGGAGCACGGCTGGGTTCAGACCAAAGCGGCGGAGTCCCTTGGAATCAGTGAACGGGTACTTCGCTACAAAATGGGCAGGGCTTGTATCAAAAAAAAGATATGATCAGGTGATGACACTTTCGTGGAAGAAGATGGGCAACAAATAATCAGACTCGGCCTCTGTTGCATGTTCAGGGAAATGTCTATCCCACGCAAATTGGATGCAACGAGCTTGGCTAGCCTTTGGCCTCATCCAGCACTTTTCGAATGACCATGGCAAGCGCCTTTATGATAAATGGTTTTTCCACATATTCAGTGATTCCCGTGGAAAGCGCTTTTTCTCTGTCTATGGTTTCGCTGTACCCAGTACATAATACGATTGGTTGTTCAGGCCTGAGTTCTAAAATTCTCTTTGAAAGCTCCAATCCGGTCATGCCTGGCATAGTCATATCCGTTACAACAAGATCAAAACGGTATGAATCTGCATTATAGGCTTCAAAAGCCTCTATTCCGTTTGAGAACGTATAGACAGTGTATCCGAATCCTTTCAAAATATCATACGACAATTCTCTCAATGCTTCCTCATCGTCAACAAACATAATCGTTTCCTCACCGGACAAAGGGGATTTTTCTTCTTTTTCAGGTGTATGGGTAGCCGCTGGCCTGTCTACAATCGGAAGATAGACATGAAATGTAGAACCCTGGCCAGGTTCACTGTGAACGCGGATATATCCCTTATATTCTTCAACAATTCCAGCGGCAACAGCCAAGCCTAACCCTGTTCCCTTGCCATGTTCTTTTGTCGTAAAATAAGGATCAAATATTCTTTTTAAAATGGCCGAATCCATACCATGACCCGTATCGGAAACTTCAAGATCAAGATACTTTCCGGCTAGGACATTAAGCGTGGAAACGCTGTCCTTGATCGAAAATTCAATTTCTTGCAGCCCGACAAACATATTTCCGCCTGTCGCACGCATGGCATGATAGGCGTTGGTACAGAGATTCATTATAATCTGGTGTATTTTTGCTGGATCTGCCATTACAGTTGCCTGGGAAACAATATTTTCCTTGATCTCAATGGTTGTCGGTATTGTTGCCCGTAACAGCTTGAGAGCCTCTTTAATAATCAAGTAAATGGGAACAGGCTTCTTTTCGTGGATCGATTTTCTGCTGACAGTCAGAATCTGCTGGACCAGCTCTGTGGCCTTCTGTGCGCCTTTAATAATCTGATCAATGTCTTTTCCTGCTTTTTCAGGTTCGGTCAGATGCCGCTTTGCCAATTGGGAAAAACCAAAAATCCCAGAAAGGATATTATTAAAATCATGGGCGATCCCTCCGGCTAGTGTTCCAATTGCTTCCATCTTCTGAGCTTGAAACAATTGAGCCTGGAGTTTTTCATTAATTTCCATTGAGCGCTTATTTTCTGTCAAATCAATATCGATACAAAATAATTCTGGAGGACATCCCGGTATCTGTAAAATAGCGTGGCTCGAAAAGACGGCCAAACGAGACCCATCCTTACGCATGAGCGATAGTTCCGATGCGTGAATGGGCTCACCGGTCTCAACCATTGTTTTAATCGCCGTCGCAACCTCCTCCCGCATCACCGGGGGGATGATAAGATCGATCAGATTTTTTCCGAGGGCTTCCTCGGAGGTGTAGCCGTAAAAAATCTTGGACGCTTCGTTCCAGAATTGAATGGTGCCGTTCATGTCATAGCCCTGGATTGCAACATTGGGAACATTCTGTAAGACCGTACGAAAACGCTCTTCGCTCAACCTCAAATTCTCCTCCGAACGTTTGCGCACTGTAATATCTCTGGCAATACCCTGAAAGCCTGTTGGCCTTCCCTCTTTATCAAGTATCATGGAAATGGAAATTTCTATGAATCGTTGAGAACCATCCTTTGTAATTAATTCCAAAGCAATGGCTCGAGCATTATCTCCGCTCGTGCAAATCTGTTTAAACGTCTCGAACGCTCCATGGAAATTTTCTTTATTCATGAATTGATCGCTGCTCATCCCTGTCAATTCATTTTTTGCATATCCAAGGATTTTACATAGGGAATCATTGCAAAAAGTTATATTCCCAACAAGATCAATCTCGAAATAACCATCCTCAATACTTTCAAGGATGGTTCGATATTTTGCCTCAGCCTTTCTCAGAGCATCTTCAGCCAGTTTGCGCTCCGTGATATCTATAAATCCTCCGACAATGCCGGCGACATTACCGTGTTCATCATAGAAAGCATTTTTTGAGAAGATTACGGGATGAATCGCTCCCCCCTTATCTCTGATTTCAAACTCGTATATCTGGCGCGTCGGATTTTCGATAAGTTTTAAATCGTTCTGATGGTAAACCCTTGCGTATTCGCTTGGCCATAAATCCTGAACTGTCTTGCCAATGAGTTCTTGCTTGGCAAATCCCATGATTTCTGTATATGCGGTATTACAGCCAAGATAACGCCCTTGAGTATTTTTGAAAAAAATAGGCGTTGGGATGGCTTCAAGCAGCGATTTGGCGAATTGCAAATCTTTTTTTAGCTCTGTTTCCTTCTGTTTGCAATGGACACACTCCGTCTCCAACTGATGAACACGTTTTTTTAATTCTTCATAGGTCGGTTTGTATGGCATGTGGATAAATCCATTTATAAAACAGCAATTGAACTCCAATTACCAATCATGAAAACACTCAACCATGGGATAAAAACGCCATTCTGGCGGATGTCAAAACATTTATCCGCAGCAATTTTTTGTTGAGATAAGTATCTTGTTTATTGTTTTATGGCCGTTGAAATCAAGCATCAGTGTTTACATTACCGATGTATGCACGCCTGCGCTCAACTTTTGCAGAAGTTCTGCGCCCTAGGACCCAAATACTCAACAGCAGAAGTGCGCCGCCTGCCCACTGCAATGCACCAAGGTGCTGACCGAGCAGGAGAGCCGAAAGCACCACAGCAGTGAGTGGCTCAAGCAACGTGGCGACAGTAAGTGCAGTGGGCTTCAGCCGCGCCGCTCCCCAGTTGAATGTAAGTAATGCAAGGGCTGCAGTTACAACACCAAGATATAGTAACCAGGCTTGCGGAAGAATTTCTGCCGGCCAGGTAAATGGTCGAAAAAGAGCGGTCAAGCTCATCACTGCAGCTGCAACAACGGTCAGACACGCGGTTGCAGGTCCAACGCCAAGAGCGATTGAAATACGCCCACTAATCATGGAAAAGCCAGCGAACAGTACCGCTGAACCTAATGAAAACACAACACCGAGTAATGTGCTGTGCGAATCAACATCTCCATTTGCAACACCGTGCTGGTTGATGATCAAAACAGTGCCTATGATTGCTCCTGAAAGCACAAGAAGTAACTGTATATCTGCTATTTCTTGACCACGAGCTACCGAAATTATTGTTACGATCACAGGCGGTAGGCAGAGCGCAACCAGTGTTGGGACTGCAGCACCCATTTGTTCGATTCCAAAAAACCAGAGTAATACATAGCCAGCCATCGCCGCACCTGAAACAAGTACCGTGAGTAGTATTGGTCGCAGGCGGCTCCACAAAATGCCGCGACCAAAGAACCCAACGAGAACAGCTGCACCAATGACGAAGCGCCAGAAAGAGACGTTCTCTGGCGTGAAGCCATATCTGGCCACAAGCACATTGACAACGAGCGCACCTGTCCCCCACATTACTCCTGCACTGCAGGCTGCCGTCAGCGCCATCCTCGGAGACGAAGATCGCAAATGGGATGGTAGTGTTGAAGTGTCCATAACTTAAGTTCAATTCCTATCGTCTTATAATCGTCGTTGTTGAGCAGGTCTGAATATCATTCAATTTGTAATGTTATCCGACATGCAATGATTAAAAAAATGATCTGCAAATCAGTATCAGTATTTCAAATTTGAGTCATAAAGATTTCTAAAGAACCGTACCTCAAAAATCTGAATATTGCAAAAAGAGTATGTCGTGTCAGCATAATTTACAAGGTGTAAAATAATGCCCTGCTCCACGGCAGGGACAGTCGCCCGGAACCGTTGGGTCCGGCGTATTTATGGGTCAGAGCAGGTGGGCATGTTTTTTGCTCAGACCCTTAAGAGAGACCTTTACGACAAACCTGGGAAACTGACATGCAGGCAACGATAAAACCATTCCATATCCTGGTAACCGACACCAATCTCCATGTAAGAAGTCTGTTAAAACGGGAACTCGAACAAGATGGGCATACCATATACATGGCAAAGAACAAGAAAGAGGCCCACGGTTATATCTTTGGAAGCAACTCCCTGGACATCATCATCCTGGACCCTGAGCTTCCAGACTTCTTTGGCCAGTCCCTTCTGGATGAAATTCAGGACCGGATTCCGCCGGTCAAGATCATCATCCACACCTTTGCCGAATTTTTCAACGAGATGAATGTTGATGAAAATGTTCATTTTGTGGAAAAGAGTGCAAACAGCATTGCACCCCTGAAGAAAAAGATCCGGTCGTTTGCCAGAAGGTAACGCCTGAAGGATCGTTGCAACCCGTTCTCGCAAACTTTGTGGAACCCGGACGGACAGAATGGCGTATCCGGCTGGCTGCGGGATTGCTGAAAACATTGAGCACCCAGTGCTCAAACGACAAAACAGCCCGCCGGACCATGGGGCCAGGGACGTTTAACCCCATGGGGTGAAACGTCCCTGAATGTTGTTAATCCTGTTCTTTTCTGATGCTGAAAACGGGAACCGGCGAGTGTCTGAAAAGCTTTTCAGCCGTTGTACCAAAGAGGAATTCAGGCAGATTGGTCCGGCCCTTCTGGCCGATAACCAGGAGGTCACCGCCCTCTTCATCCAGGGTCGTGAGAATCTCCTCAAAGGGGATGCCATACCGGATAACAATCTTTACATCGATCTGCTTTGCGCCGCATTCCGCCAGCAGTTCCCCAAGGGTTCTTTTTCGTCTCTCCCGGTCATCCCCGATATACTTGTCCGGCAGAAAGCTGTTGGGATGTTCGGCATTAAAGGCCTGTCTGGCCGCGTCAACCGATTTTCTGTTGATGACATTGACAATAATCACCTGGGCGGACAGGCCCTTTGCAAGGTTCAGCGAATGCTCCAGAATTTCCTGGGAATAGACCGAAAGGTCAAGGGCTGCCACAATTTTTTTGATCTGTTTCATGTTCGTTTCTCCTGTCAGCTTTTCCGGCTGAAATTATCCCGGTTCCGAACGCTCACCACGGGCACTCGGGCGTGCCTGAAAACCTTTTCAGCGTTGGAGCCAAAAAGCGTTCTTGAAAGGTTGCCCCTGCCCTTGTTGCCGATGACGATCATGTCGACATTTTGGTCTCGGGCAAAGTTGAGAATCTCCTCAAAGGGAACTCCCGCAGTGACATGAATGCTCATGGCCGACTTGACCTCAAAGAACTTCTCCTTTACAAGGGTCCTGATGGCGTTGTAGCGCTCGGTCTTTGAATCCGTGATAAAGCGATCGATGTTAATCTCGTTGGGGTAATAGGCACTGGCCATTTTAACACCGTTGATATCCCGCTGGTTCAACACGTTCAGCAGCAGGATCTCGGCATTGGACGCCTTGGCAAGTTCAACGGCATACTCAATGGCAAGGGTGGAATATTCGGACAAATCCACGCCAACGAGGATTTTTTCTATTTTTTTCATTGCAGTCTCCTGGAATTAAATCTCCTGGGGGTTAAAGGACAATTCGCCGGCCCGTGTCCTGGTCTGCGGCATAGGTCATTTCGGCAATGTCCCCCATTGCCTTGACCATGGGATCAAACCGATCCGGGGCAATGCCAAAGGTATGAACGATGATCTTTCTGAACCCGTCGTCCATCCCTTCATGGGAGGTCAGGACGCTGTGGATGCGCCCCCTGTGGTTACGGATGACATCCAGAAGATCCTGAACAATCCCGAATCGATCCTTTACACGGAAGGCAAAGGTCTGTCCCCTGTGGCCCCCTCCGGTAAACGAAACCAGGCAGCGGAAGATATCGCTCTTGGTGATGATCCCCGCCATCTTGCCGTTGTCACCCATGACGGGCATGCCCGAAATGTTGTTTGCGAGCATTTTGGCTGCGGCCTCACCAACGGTGAAATTACCGGGAATGGTTATCACGGGGCTTGACATGATTGAGGTGATCTTGATCTTGCGGACCAGGGTCATGAGCTCGTAGATGTCAAGGGACGTGGCCTTGGACGGTGACGCCTTTTTGATGTCACCATCTGTGACAATCCCAATGATGCTGCCATCGTCCATCACCGGAACCATGGAGATGATCTTTGTTTTAAAAAGATCTGATACGTCCACAAGGGATTCATCCTTGCGGACGCTGACAACGGGTTTGCTCATCCATTTTTCTATCAGCATGACGCCCTCCTCGGGTATTGATACCGTATCATCATCGTCTGATAATAGATGAGCAATTCCCATGCCAGGCTATAAAACAGGGGATACACCCCGGCAAAGGGCTTTTGGATAGGCCTGGAAAGGTCCGGTAACCGGGACCGGGTGTCAGTCTTTTTTACACTTCGTAAATCGGATTACTCCCTTGCGTTGCTACCGATCCGGATGCCGTACTTGTCCAGTTTTGAATGAAAGGTAGGTCTGGACATACCCAGCAGCTTGGCCGCCCTGGAACGGTTGCCCTCGGTGAAATCCAGGGCCTCTTCAATGAGCAGGGAGGCAACGTGGTCCAGGCACGAATCAAAAATCTTCTCCTCTTTTTCCGATTTAAGGCATTCCCTCACCCAGTCCCGGACACCGCCTTCGGGTGTCGCTTCAACCCCGGCTGCCCGGTTCCGGCTGTCCAGTTCGCTCAGGGTGATCTCTTCGGCCTGGATGGGGGCGCCCCGGTTGAAGATCAAAACTTTTTTCAGCACATTGGCAAGCTCCCGGATGTTGCCGGGCCAGTCATACCGTTCGATCTTTTTCACGGCAGCAGGTGAGATACCCGGGTTGGCCATGTTCATTTCAGCACTCAACCGTGCCAGCAGATAGTCGGCCAGGATCACGGTGTCCCCCATTCGTTCGCGCAGGGGCGGCATGGTGATGGTGATCACCTGGAGCCGGTAGTAGAGGTCCTCCCGAAACACCCCGTCGGCCACGGCCCGTTCAAGGTCCCGGTTGGTTGCGGCAATGATCCTGACATCCACGCTGATGGGCTCCCTGCCGCCCAGGCGCTCAATGCTGTTCTCCTGGAGAAGGCGCAGAAACTTTGCCTGGATGCTCATGGGCATGTCACCGATTTCGTCGAGGAACACGGTGCCCCCCCTTGCCTGTTCGATCTTGCCCACCCTTCGATGGGCCGCCCCGGTGAACGACCCCTTTTCATACCCGAACAGCTCACTCTCGAGAAGGGTCTCTGGAATGGCCACACAGTTGATGACCATGAAGGGCTTTTCAGCCCTGAGGGAATGGTTGTATACGGCCCTTGCGGCAAGCTCTTTGCCCGTTCCCGACTCCCCTCGGATGAGAACCGTGGCATCCGTTGACGACACCCGGCCAATGGCCTTGTACACCTCGAGCATCTGGCTGCTGGTTCCCACAAGGGCCTCACGGCCGGAAAATCCGTCTGACTCGGGGTTTACGTCCACGGGGGACGACATGCACCGGCCGGCCAGGAGCGCCTTTTTAATGAGTTCAAGCATTTCAGGCACATCAAAGGGTTTGTAAATATAGTCGTAGGCCCCCTGCTTGATGGCCTGGATGGCCGTTTCAGTGGTGCCAAAGGCGGTGATGATGATTACGGGAAGCTTGGGGTTGTCGGCGTGGATGGCCTCAAACACCTCCATGCCGCTCATATCCGGCAGGCGGATGTCAAGGATCACAAGGTCCGGGTTCACCGATGCAGCCTTGAGAATGCCCTCCTGGCCGGTGTAGGCCGCTTGTGTTGCATAACCGTCCTGGGTAAGAATTTTTGCAAAACTCAGGCTCAACTGCTGGTCGTCGTCAATGACGAGTATCAGACCCATGAACGATCTCCTTGACTGGTAGTTTTATGATGAATTCAGCCCCTTCTCGCCTGTCCGATGCGATTAAAAACACCCCCCCATGTTCCCGGACAATCCGTTCAACAATGCTCAACCCCAGGCCGGATCCCTCTTCTTTGGTGGTAAAAAAGGGATTGGTGATATCCTTCAGGATCTGCGGCGGAACGCCCGGTCCATTGTCGGCAATGGAAATAACAGCCACCTCACCGATATCCGGCACCACCTCCCGGGTTTCGGTGATGACAATGCGACCGCCCCCCTCCATGGCCTCACAGGCGTTGGTGACCAGATTCACCAGGGCTTCCTTGAGCCGGTCACTGTCCACCATGATCCCGGGCAGCTCAGCAACCGGCTGGAACACCAGTTCCACATTGTGCTCCTTGAGCCGGTATTCCAGAAGGGCGATCACCGAATTAATGACCGTCTGTATGCTGCACAGTTTGAGCCTCAGCTTGGGAGGTCTTGCAAACTCGATGAAATTCTGAACGATCCGGTCGATCCTGCCGATCTCATCGGAAATCACCTGGAGATCCTCGTTCTGGATATCGGTAAGATCAAGGGAGCGGCTCAGGGAAAACATCCGCATTTTGATCGAAGTAAAGGGATTCCGGATGGTATGGGCAACACCTGCAGCCATCTCGCCCACCACCACCATTCTTTCGGCATGGAGCAGGTGCTGGCGGCTTCTGGCAAGGGCATCGTGGGTATCGTCAAATTCCTTCATCATCCCTTCCAGGGAATGCTTCAGGGAAACGACCTCATCCAGACGGCTCTCTGCCGGAGAGCCGCCCGTTTCAATGGCAAGCCCCCGGATGGGAATCAGGATATGGCGATACAGAACAAACAACAGCAGGGTGCAAAGGCCGAGGAAGATCCCCATGCCGGAGAACCCCACCCTCCTTAACAGGGTCGATCGATAATGATTTTTCACCTCGGTCGCCTGGATGACCTGCCACTGATTCTGGGTAAAGGTGCGGCACAGCTCAAGAAGACTGAAAAACAGACCCCGATGGCGTTCATGGACAAGGGAGATGCTCTCATGTTCACCCGAGAGGCGGTAGCTGTCGATCACCTGATCCTTGGCCGCCACATAGGCAGCATACCGGGTTTTTATCTTTTCCAGAATTTCCCGCTGATCCGGACTGAGGTCCAGGGCCGATGCCCGGTCCAGGCTCTGGCGGAACACCTCCCGGTACTGGCCAAGGGATTTAAGCCAGTTGACCTGGCCGTCCACAAAATAATAGGTCAGAAATCCCTTCTGGTTTGCAAGGGCAAGCTCCATGTCCTGGGCCGTCTTGTAAAGAACCACCTCCTTTTCCACCATGGTTCCGAGCATGGCATCAATCTCGTAGGAGTACCAGAGGAAACAGATACCGCCGGCCACGGCCGTGGCGGCCATGGCCGAAAAGATATAGATAATTTTTAATCTAAGTGAGAGATAGTGTTTCATCCCCTGACCCTTTACGCCTAAGGCTGAATGACAATCGTCGGGAAAATTCCCTTTTTAGCCCCCTCAGGATAGGGCTGAATCGTGTTGAACGAGATGTGCTGGTTTTTCTGTGCATGGCCCTTTTTCTCGGCCCCATTAAAAAAAGCGCCGTTGGCCTCAAGGATGTGAAGAATTCTGTGCTGAAACGCTTCGACAAAACCGGCACCGTTGCCTTCAAAGAACATGCTGCCCATGGCAATCCGGGTATTCACCTTTGCAAGTGCTTCGATGGAGATGGAGTTGGTCTCAAGATCCGCCTCACTCTCGATCAGGCCCCACACAAGGTGATTGGGTGGAATGGTCAACGATTCAGTGATGTCAATGATAGTGTGGGGCATAACAATGGAATTGGCGCCAATGGTCAGTCGATTGTCCGGTCTTCCCCGTAAAAAGCTGTTAAACCCGACAAACACCATGACCCCGAGATCCGCCTCAATGATCTTGGCCCCATGGGCCGTGACATCGTTGCCTTCAAGTTTTGAATTGATGATAAAACAATTTTCCTGGACATTGGCACCCTTGCCGAGGCATGCATTCTGGAGGTAGGCCCGCTGGGCCACAAGCACATTATCACCAATGGTGGTCAGGCCCCGGGTGACCGAATAGCGGTCAAGGGAGGCCGATGACGGAACCGGAATGGTCTGTTCGATGTTGACCACATCAAAAACCCGCTGGAACGCCTCCTTGCGATCCTCCACAAAATCGATGATTTTCCCCTGGGGGGGAACGCCGGCGGCAAAGTAGACATAGTCGTTGAGCCGGGATTCAGGGTACTGGTAATAGAAATTAAACTCGCCGGGGTTTCTCACCCACACGGTTCCAGGGGGAATGTTCAAGTGATTGATCTCTCCTGCTTGAACATAGGCAAAGTTGCCGATGACGCAGTCACGCATGGTGGTCAGGTCCACCGTGGCAAAAACGCCGAGGAAACAACCGTCGCAGGGGGCCCCGTGGATGTTGGCATAGTTCATGGAGATGGTGTCCTTGATAAAAAAACGTTCAAGGGACTCGGGATCATGGGAGAAGTTGTGGACCAGGGTCTTGATAAGAAAACTGTCCTCCACATGGATCTCTTCGTTGTCCACCACGGGAATCTCATAGTCGTTGTACTGGAAGAGGTCTCCCTTTTTCTTTAATTCATCGCCCCTGACGTCGCTCTTGTAAAGAAGGGAATTGCTCACCCGGCAGCGCCCCAGAAAATAACTTCCGGCAAGGTTTGAATGTCTGAATTTAAAATTCAGGGGGTGATGGGGGCTGATGCCGTAGAAACCGTAGAACTTGACCATCTGGTTGAACGGGATCAAATCCTGGACATAGGGGTTGACATCATACTCAAGCTCACGGAGGTTTATGTTTACCCGCTGCACTATCCTGTCAAAAAGTTTTTCAATTTCTCTCATATGGGTTCCTCTCTTTGTTAATGCGCTTTTTTCATGGCCGCAATCAATGCGGAAAAGACATCGGCAAGCCTTAAAACACCCACGACCTTGTCTCCCCTTGTGACAAGCAGAGACAGGCGGTTTCGAACGGTGAGCTGGTGGGCCGCAGAGTTCAGCGAGGTGGTTTCATCAATAAACTCATTTTCAGAGAGGGTTCGCATGAAATCTTCGACCTTCATCTCCATGGCATCGGGGTCTGTATAGAGGTAATCCGCGACCTTGCCCTGGTGAAGATTCTCCTCCCTGATGGCAGCCACAAACTTTGCGCTGAAACCGAATTTGCCAATCCGGTCCACCACGGCCGTGTGCTCGGTTTTAGGCTCAAGGGCCCGGAGCAGATTGAGCTGGCTCAGCTTGCCGATCACCTCTTTATCTTCATCAAGAACCAGAACGATCCAGTGGGGATGAACGGACTGGTCCACACTCTTCTTTGCATTTTCAAGGGCAAGAACCGCCTCATACAGTGTAGACCCTCTGGCAATGGTGGCATAATCGGAAAGGGGCACCATAAAATCTTTGACTATCTGGTTCATTAAAAAAACTCCTTTATCAGGTTAATAAAACTGACATGCAAAACAGCCCCCAGGGAAAAGAATTAGGTACTCTTCCCCAAGTATGACACAGGGTCTATCATGTCTTTTATTTTATATCAAGCCCCTGTAATCTAAGCCCAAACAAGGTTACCCGCCAGGGATGTTGACGCCGGCCCCCCTTTTTTAAAAAGGGAAACACTTTACATATACGCTGTAAATCAAGCCGGTTATAAAATCGACAGCCGGTTTCCGCATTTCCTTGATCTTTTTTTTTCATCATGATAGGCGTAATTTAATTTCCATGATTTCTGGGAGACGCACAACCCTCAAACACAACCGGACAGCACCGATAGTGCTAAACATACAATGGAGGAAGATGTAAATTGAAAACAAACAATATTAAGGATTTGATGGTCCCCCTGGCCGACTATGCGACGGTGACGCAGGATGCGTCGCTCTTTGACGTGGTGCAGGCGCTCACGACGGCCCAGGAACGATTCAACCATTCAAAGTATCCCCACCGGGCCGTCATCGTTCTGGACACCAACGGAAAAATGGTTGGAAAGGTGGACCAACTGGATGTATTACGGGCATTGGAGCCCAAGTACAGAGAGATGCAGGACAGACAAGGCCTTGCAAAATTCGGATTTTCAAGGACCTTCATGAAATCACTCCTGACAAACTACCATCTCTGGGATTCCCCCCTCAGGGATATCTGCATCAAAGGGGCGTCCATACCCGTATCCAGCGTCATGCACACCCTTGAAGAAGGAGAACTCATTGAAGAGAACGCCACCCTTGACGAAGCCATTCACCAGCTGGTCCTTGGCCGCTACCAGTCCCTGCTGGTCATGAAGGCAGAATTCGTCACCGGTGTGCTGCGCCTGTCCGATGTTTTTGAAGCCTTTTCCAGGATCATCGGCCAGTGCCCCATAGAACAGTCGAAATAACGGCTTCACCCTTTAGAATCAGACCCCAAAGATCAGACAATTCAGGAGGTAATCTTCAATGAGTGTTGAAATAGAAACGGAAACGGCAGCCAGCTTCAACTGGTTTAAGACGGTATGGCTTTTTGTGGGCATTGGCCTTTTTGCCCTTGTCTATTTTACCCCGGCATGGCCCGATGCCATTGACCCCCTGGGCAAGCACTTTGCCCTTTCAAAGGCCGGCAAGGGCGCCATCGCCGTATTTCTCATGGCCGGCACCTGGTGGGTGTTTGAGGTGGTCCCCATTGGTGTGACCAGTCTTGCCATTGGCGTCATGCAGACCCTTTTTTTCATCCGCCCGGCCCAGGTGGCATTCAAGGATTTCATGGACCCCTCGGTCATGTTCATCTTCGGGTCCATCGTCATCGGACTTGTGTTCACCAAAACCGGGCTGACCAAACGACTGGCCTATAAGATGCTCTCCATTGTGGGGGAAAGGACCAGCATGATCTATCTTGGCTGCTTCGGCGTCACCGCAGCCCTGACCCTTATCATGGCACATACAGCCGTGGCCGCAACCATCTACCCCCTGCTGGTGGCCATCTACTCCCTTTACGGAGAGGGTGACAAACAGACCAAATTCGGCAAGGGACTGTTCATCGGCATGGCCTATGTGGCGGGCGCAGGCTCCATCGTCACCCTTCTGGGTGCTGCCAGGGGGGCCGTTGCCATCGGGTTCTTCAAGGATATCATGGGCAAGGATATCGGTTTCTTTGAGCTCTCCTACTACATGGCACCCGTGGGCTTTCTCATGACCGTTGCCCTTTGGGTTTATTTCATGATCGTTTTAAAACCTGAGAAAAAAACCATCCCCGGCCTCAAGCAACGGGCAAAGAACCTCTACACCGAACTTGGCATCGTCACCAGAAAAGAGATTATTGCCGCAAGTATCGTCGGGCTGTGCATCCTTGCCCTGGCCACCTTTGCCATCCTCAAGGCCTTTGTCCCCGGCTTTGTCGCGCCCCATAAAACCGCCGTTATCCTCATCTCCACCATTCTTTTTTTCATCACGGGAATTCTGGACATTGACGACCTGGAAGAGATTCCCTGGAACATCATCCTGCTGTTTGCCGGCGCCATGAGCATTGGTTTCTGCCTCTGGGACACCGGGGCTGCCGAATGGATGGCCATCAACTGGCTGACCATTTTCAAGGAATCCCACTGGTTTGTATTTGTCATGAGCATCGCCTTTTTCGTCATGATGATGACCAACTTTATCATGAACGTTGCCGCCATTGCCATTTCCCTGCCCGTGGCCCTGGTCATCGCCCCCTACCTCGGGGTTTCAGGCGAGGCCATCCTGTTTTCGTCCCTTGTGGTTGCAGGCATGCCCTTTCTGCTGCTGGTGGGTGCTGCCCCCAACGCCATTGCCTATGACTCAAAACAGTTTTCCACGGGTGAATTTTTTCTCTATGGCATCCCGGCAAGTATCCTCCTCCTGGTGATCGTCGGCTTTGCCGTGCTGGTGCTGTGGCCCATGATGGGAATGCCCATTACCCTTGGATAAATCAAAGGGGGTCGGATGTGACCTCCGCTTCCCGTAACAATAAATACAAAACTTAAAACCCAACAATAACAAGGTTCTTAACGGCAACGTTAAGAACCTTGTTGTTTTGAATGGCCTTGATCCATGCACCTCGTCGGAAGTCATTACCCAGGATCAGGTCCCATATGCTGTGGTTCGGCATGGTTCAACGGCTGAGGTCAGCCCCGGGACTACATCCTGGGATTGGAAGATAATCAACATTAAAAAGATCGTGGCCCTCTCCCCCATTGCTATGATACCTTTACAAAAAAGATACCCGATGAGGAGGACAAGGGACAATGGCGGATTTATCTGACGCAAAGGGCATTGGCCACGGCAAAGGGAAAAAGATGGCCCGGTCAGAGAATGGTCCGCTGCCGCAAGGGTCGGTCAGCCCCGATGTCCACCAGAATCCGCCCCGATTGTATGGCATGGCACATGTGTTCAAACACAAGGCCCGGTCTGCCCTCGCCGTCGTCCAGAAAATAGGTGTGACCCGTTGGCGAATCGTACCGGCTGTTGAAGTTGTCACAATCCACGGCATAGACGTTTGACTGCACCTTGGCCATATTTTCCGGCCCGGTATGGCCCAGCCGCCTTGAGGCGATTTTGTTCTTCAGGTTGGAAATTTTGCTGGATCGCAGGGCAAGGTCGTCCGAGGCATGGTAAACCACCACGTTCCGGGCCGCCTGGCTGATGAAACGGCCGTTCTGCCCCTCTTCCAACGATTCGTTCACAATATCGGCCGCCACAAGAAAGACGTTCCGGAACAACAGGGGCACCCCGTCGGCCAGGTCGTACTGGTTCCACCTGGCCAGGGTTTCCCTGAACACCCTGTTGCCCATGGAATGGGCAAGAACATTGATCCGTTTCAGGCAGGGGGCCCCATCGGCAGCCGTGGACTGCCAGGCCATGAATTTCTGAAGCACCCGGGCAAAGGCAAAGGCGCTGATGTCAGCTGATTTCTGGTCGTCCCAGTAATCTTTGACAATGCCAAGGTCGTTGTCGCAGGGCCAGATGATGGGCACCACCGTCACCAGACCGGCCTGTTTTTCATCAAAAAGCGCCTGCAGGGTCTCAACCCGGGGAAAGATGTCCGGCTCGGGCAGGTTGGAAAACCCGTGGATATAGAACATCACCTGCTCTGCCCGGCTCTCCTTAAGCTGCTGCATCAACCCCTTTGAACCGATCTCAACGTAAACATCCCGGGACTGGCGCTCACAGAAAAATACCGAATTCGCCGGAGCGTTCTGGTTTAAATCAAATTTGAACGACCGTCCGATCCTTGTTCTCACGGACCCCCCAGGGGCCCTGTTGGTGATAAAAAGCATGACCATTGCCTCCATTTACAGGTGTGTTAGACTGCCGGACATATCCATGTACATTTCAATTAATTGGTGTTATTCACTATAGATACAAACAAAAAAGGATGTAAACCAGGATAAAGCAATGACAGACACCATCAAAGCAAAAGAGCCCGGCCTGCTCCCGGAAAAGGCCGCACTGCTGTTACGCCTCAAACACGAAGGTTTCAACGTCCCTGAATTCATCTATGTACCGCCCGAAGCGTTTCACAACAACGACTTTGGTCCCCTGGAAGCCTTTCTCGCCCAGCACCCGGATCACTATAAGGTCATTGCGAGAAGCGCCCATCCCCTGGAAAACCGTTTCAAGGGAGGAACCTTTGACTCCCTTGACACCTATGCCGATGTCCTGGGGATCACCTATGCAAGGTCCAAGATCATCAAGGCAGCGCGCACCAGCAAGGCCCTTTCCATCAAGCGCCAGCAGAAATTCCTCAAGGCCCCTGAAGTAGACCTTGAACAGATGGGCATTATTGTCATGCCCTTTGTGGAAGGGTCAAACGTCATGGCCAAAATGATCCTGGACGAGTGGGAATTCGGGTACTGCAGAAACCGAAACGCCAGGATACAGACGGATCCCTACATCACCAAGACCCCCCACGACCGTCAGCTCATGGCGTTGTCCCGGCAGATTCAGACCTTCCTCGACTTTCCCTGTGAAATTGAATACATCATTTCAGAAACCGGCGAAATCTTTGTGGTCCAGGCAAAGGACATCTCCAGCATTGAGGTGCTTGAACAAAAACAAGGTATCATCTCCATACAGCTTGCCGGTGTCAAGCGAATCCGTAAACGCAGAAGCTACCGGGAACGGACCATCTACGTGCTGAACACCAAACAGCTCTACATGAATGTCATCTCAAAATGCGAAGAGATCGTGCTCGGGGACCTGCCGCCCCACGAGGGACTGGAACAGGCCATCGAAATCATCCACGCCTTTCAGAACGAGATCGAAGCCTTTGCCCTGGCCCACCAGCGGTTTGCCATCCTGGGCATGTCCATCAAGGAACCCCAGGAACTCTACCAGATTGCCAACCACTACCTTGACGACTTTCCTGACCTCCAGAAAAAACTGGCCCGGGAACTCAACAATAACCTCTATCAGATCGATTTTTTTCTTTTTGAAGCAGACACCCTCATTGCCAAGGACAGATTGCGGGTCAACCTGGGCAGCCACGACGCCTATGGCATTGATACGGTGAGAAACCCCATGTGGAATGTCTTCTGGCATGGGGACAATCATGAGGCAGTGACTCGGAAATTTGCACACCTGGGGTTCAGCACGGGAGACACCGTTGGCATCTTCATCAACAAAAAGGAGATCCCAACGGTGTATCGGCTATAGACAACCCTTTCGGGCCTACCAAGCCTTGGAACCCATGATCTTTTTGATTTTCTCTTCGGTATGACGTTCAACAAGAATCATCTTGTGGGCCTTGGCCTTTTTGATCTTTTCCGTGAGGCTGTTCATGTCAGCCGGTTTTTCCACAAGGTCCATGGCACCGAGCTTCATGGCCTCGATTCCCTTTTCTACCGTGGCATTACCGGTCAAAAGGATCACCTGGAGATCCGAGTTGATCTTTTTCATGTTCTCCAGGGCCTCAAGGCCATCCATTTCAGGCATGAGAAGATCAACAATAATGGCATCAAAGGTCTCATTCTTGACCTTTTCCAGGGCCTCTTTTGCCGAAATGGCTGTTGTCACCTCCATGCCGCGGTTGCGCATCCGCTCGGACATGACATCCAGAAAATCCTGTTCATCATCAACCAGCAATATTTTTTCACCCATGGTTACTCTCCTTTATGTCTCGGTTATATTAAAATTCAACCCCCCAAGCATTGCCAACATATTACACGATTTTTGCATTTTCCGGAAGTCTTAACACAAGTGCCCGGGTGGCGGCAAGAAACATCATGCTCGCCCCGAGAACTTCCATCAGTGCCGGGTCACCGGGCATTTTTCCATCATCCAGCCCATCCACGGGAGAAAAAACGAACTCGACCTCACTGGCGGTCCTGGCAAGGGCAATGGTCAGGGTCCGGGTTTCGGCCCGGTCAATCCCTGCAGCAACATGGGCCACGGTCTCCCACAGCAGATTCATGAACAAAAACTCATTGATGTTCAGGACCACCGGTGTCGCCACGGGAGCCACCTTCACCTCGATCCCGAGGACGGACAGGGCTTTTTCTCCCAGTTCCAGGGCAAAGGCAAGGGCTGCAGACCCATCGACCTGCCGCACCGGATCATCCACACTGTGGGCCAGGCGGTTCATCTTTTTAACGGTGGTGTCGGCCCGCTGTATCTGCCGGACCACCCTGCCTGCGATGGTGCCGATCCGTTCGGGATCAAGGGGATTACCCTGTTTTGCCATCAGGCATAAATCTTCCATCAGCCCTGCATTTTCATTGATGATGGCGAGCGAGTTTTTAATCTCGTGGCTGATGGCGGCCATCATCTTGCCAAAATAGGCAAGTCCCATGGGTGTTGCTGCCTCTGTCTGCCCGTTCATATTCACATTCTCCCTGCACTTCAGCTGTTTTTAGTCTTGCATGGCCTGATTCATGAACGTCATCAGCTGATCAATATCAACGGGTTTGATCAGATAGGAAACCCCGTCCGTCACCCCTTTGTTATAGTCATCCTCTGAGCCGTGGCCTGTCAGATAGATATATTTCATTCCCGGAGCGATCTTCTCAATTCTCTTTTTCAGCTCAATCCCTCCCATCTTGGGCATCTTGACATCCAGCACGGCAATGTCAAAACGATTTTTTCCGATGCACTCAAGGGCCTCCTTTGCACTTGAGACCCACTGGACTTCAACTCCACGGAATGAGAGGCGCTCAGCAAGGGTGGACACATATTCCACCTCATCATCAACTAGAAGGACTCGCACGTGTTTGTCTCCTTTTTATTTTTGGGTTTGAACGGCATCGTCACGATAAAGCTTGTTCCCTTGCCCAGTTCACTCTTGACCGTAATAAAACCGCCGGCCTCCTCCACAAGCTGATAGGTGATGGAAAGCCCCAGCCCTGTGCCGCCCTGGTCTGACTTTTTGGTGAAAAAAGGTTCAAAAATCATCTCAAGGTCTTTTTCCGGAATACCGCACCCCGTGTCTGTCAGGGTAACGGTCCAATATTGATCATTCTTTTTTTGCACGTCAATGGTGAGCCGCCCCTCGCTGCCAATGGCTGAAAAGGCGTTGTTAACGATGTTGAGCAGTACCTGCTGCAGTTTTCCCCGGTCACACTCGATCTTTGGGAATCCCCCGGGAACCGTGATAAGAACCTCGATGCTTCGATATTCCGCCTCCTTTGCCAGAAATCCCAGCACCTCGTTGACCACGGTTTCGATGTCTATGATCTGAAAGGATTCGTCCATATGCCGGGCAAAGTTGAGCAGCCGTTTGGTAATGGTGCCGCAGCGGGCCACCGACGAGATCACCGACTCCACAAGCCCCATGAGCTTGTCGTCGGCAGAATACTTTTCCCTGAAAACAAAGATGTCCTTGATCAGCCCGGCCTTTTCATTGATGATGGCCAGGGGATTGTTGATCTCATGGGCAACGCCGGCGGCAAGCCGCCCCACCGTGGCAAGCTTGTTGTCATACTCGATCCGGTGCATTGCCATGGCCCTTTTCCGGTCAGAAAAAAACATCTGGTTGACCATATAGGTGGTGCCAAAGACAATCACCCCGAGGATCAGGGTGATGCTCAGCAGCAGAAATCCGATGAGGTGGGACCGGGTGGCGTACCAGGATTTCATCAGGGCAGCCTTCTGCTTTACGATCATCAGGATGAAGTCAGTGTCCGGGATGTAGGCATACCCCACAATATATCCGGCATGATTTGTGTCCCGGAACTCCTCGACCTGGGTGCGGTCCGAATAGGGGGGAACCGCAATCGGGACCGTGGAAAGGACATTGCCGTGGAAGCGGCTCGGCGTCTGAACCACCCGGTCATGGTTGATCAAAAAGGCATCACCCTCTCCGTTAAGTTCAAGGGTTGAAAGAATTTCGTTGAACTGATCCGTGTCAATGGTGGCCCGCAGCACATAAAACCCGCCGTCATCAAACTCGTATTTGACGGCGATGACCAGGTGGGGTTGATTCCTGAACCCGAGAAACACCTCACTGATGTAAACCCCCATATCCACCACCTTGTTGAACCAGGCCTGGTCGGAATAGTTCTTGCCCCCGAGGTTATAATCACCGGAATAGGCGATCTGGATCCCCCGGTCGTTGATCACCCCGAGGTCGACAAAACCGCCAAAACCGGCTTCAAGATTGTCCAGGATCTGCGCCAGGCGGTCCGTGTCGCCCAGGGCTGAGAAATCGTTGTCGTGGACCACAAAATCCAGGGCCGCCTTGCGCGCTGAAAAAAAAGCGGTAATGGTCCGTTTGGTGTTGGAGGCCGTTCGCCTTGTCCGAAGGGAAATCTCCGATTCAATGGAACGCTGGGTCACATTGTAATCCACCACGGTGATGGTGATCAGGGGAATCAGGGTAACCGCAGCCGTGAGCAGGATCACCATACGCCAGATTTTCCTGAAGTTAAAGGTATGCTTGGAACGGCCCCGGCCGGCAGCCGGGGTCTCCAGGAATGCGGGTTTGAACTTCTCAAAAAAAGGCATGTTAATCAGTACTCCCACAGGTTTAGCCCGGCCCCCGGGACAGTGATGCAGATCTGTCCCCACGAATTGGCAGGGCAGATTCGCATCTGCCCCAGCGGTTTACAGGTTATGTTGTTTGATCTTGTCATTGGCAAGCTTCAAGGTCTTGCTCAGCAGATCAATGTCAACGGGTTTTTGAAGATAGGCAAAGGCACCCAGGTCCATGCAGACCTTTTTATCGGCCTCACTGCCATGCCCCGTGAGGATGATCACCTCAATGCCGGGCTTTGTGGCCTTGACCTTCCTGAGCACCTCAATACCGTCAATGCCCGGCATCTTCAGATCCAGGATCATCACATCCGGTTCGTCCTCGTCAACGATGTTCAGGGCCGATTCACCGTCATAGGCAACGGCGGAACTCATCTCCCTCATGAGAAGCCGTTCAGACAGGGTCTGGACAAACTCCCTTTCGTCGTCGACCAGCAGCACCTTTGACGGGGCTTCAAAATCAAACTTTCGATAGATGTCTGTCTGGTAAAAGCCTTTGCCGATCTTGGTTGTCACGGTCTTGACCCCGTCAATCCCCTTGGCAATGGCGGTCAGGTCCTCTTCCAGGCGTTTGAGCATCAGCACGTTCTTGTTGATGGTGAGGGTCACCGCCCCTGCCGATGAAGCCACCACAACGTTATGCCCCTCCCTTGCCAGGGCGGTTTCAACCCGGGCCGCCAGGAGAAAATCGGCAACGGACCGGGCCGAGGCGTCTGAATAGGCAACGGCCGGACTCTGGGCTTTATCAACCACAAGGGCAACCGCCTCATCCACGGCGGTTTTTCCCATGGGAAAAACAATGTCGTAGAGGGTGTTGTCCCAGGGATCTTTACTTCCGCAAAGGGTTTCAACCCAGGCCGCCGCATTTTTATCGTTGTCCTTGATCAGGCGCAGAGCCTCCTTCTGGGTGATGCCTTCGGCCTCGGCCTGCTCAAGCCGGTACTTGAGCTCTGCAATACAGCACACCCTCAGGACATGGCTGATCTGCTTGGGAATCAGATGGGCCGGGAAACCCGTTA
Organism: uncultured Desulfobacterium sp.; assembly: GCA_963675615.2. GTDB lineage: Bacteria > Desulfobacterota > Desulfobacteria > Desulfobacterales > Desulfobacteraceae > Desulforapulum. The sequence goes on along the minus strand of CAXXTD010000001.1, from coordinate 3,220,862 downwards.
CAATCAGGTTGTCCTGGGCAAGCATCTCGGCCACAGCCAGCCGCATGCAGGCAATAGAGCGCTCTTTTTCATGGGTGAATTTATTGAATATCGAAGTTTTTTCAAGGAAAGCATCCTTGATCTTACCCTGGCTGATATTGGACAGGGCAGCAGCCTTTGCAACGACCTCATCCTCGGTAATCAGCCGGCACCCTGTTTTTGCAACCAGGGCTGACTCGATCTCCTTATCCTTACAGAAATTGCCGCTGAACAGTGTAATGACAGACATGATAGTATTCCTCTCCTGATTTTATACAAGTTTACAGGTGGTTGAAAGCGGGCAATCCTGCTCCTGACTCGCCTCATGGGCATGCTCATGGACCCTGCAGATGGCCTGCTCCATGGTCGGAAAGATGTGATCCCTCCCGATCTTCTCAATGAGGTGGGTGCGCTCAAACACCTTGGTCACCGATTCATTAACCCCTGAAAACGAGATATCAACACCGGCACTCCTGACATTGTCGATCAACAGCGACAGCAGTTCCTCACCCGATGCGTCAATGTCGTTGATGCCGTTGGACACGATCACAATATCCTTCAACCCTTTCTTCCGGGCCATCCGGTCGCTGATCTGGTCCTCGAGATAACTTGCATTGGCAAAGAACAGGGGACCATCAAACCGGACAAGGTCAATATGCTGGCACTCCTTGAGACCATGGGTCACTGAACAGCGAAGGGCATTGTCGTCAAACCGGGACAAGGAAGGAACCTTGGGCCGCATGCTCTTGTAAAGAAAGACCATCAGGGACAACGCTACACCCACCATGATGCCTTTGTCAAGATGGGGCGCAAAGGCAAGGGTGCACAAAAAGGTGAGGATTGAGATGGCACCGTCATACCACTGGGCCCGCCAGGCATGAATAAAACCCGATACGTTGATCAGACCGATAACAGCCATCATGATGACGGCGGCCAGCACGCTCTGGGGAAGGTGGTAGAGCAGCGGGGTGAAAAACAGCAGTACCACCACCACGGCAAGACTTGTGAACACACTGGAAAGCCCGGTCACAGCACCTGCCTGGAGGTTGACCGCAGACCGGGAAAAAGAGCCTGAGGTCGGGTAACTCTTGCCAATGGCCCCGAGGATGTTGGCAAGGCCCTGGCCGATGAGCTCCTGGTTGGGGTCAAGGCGCTGACCCGTCTTTGCAGCCATGGCCTTGGCAATGGAGATGGCCTCCATGAAGCCCAGGAGCGAGATGATGGCGGCAAAGGGCAGGAGCCGGAACATGACCTTGATGTCAAACTTGGGAATGGACAGGGACGGCAGCCCCCTGGGAACGGTGCCGACCACGGCACCACCGCCCATGACCAGAAGGTTCGCCGGGTCAAGCAGCCGGTTGCCCACCTTGAGCCGCCAGGTTCTGCCGTCGGTCTCAACATTTTCAGACAGTTCATTCTGGAGAACAAATTTAAGCGAACCGTCGTTCTGGACAACGCCAGAGAAAAGGAACTCCCTCAGGGCTTCCCTCTGGAGGTGGGACTCGTGGTTGAGGCGTTCCAGTTTTACAGCCGTTACATTGAAATCATGGACCGCATCCAGCACCTTGATGGTGTCTTTGGCTTTTTTGGCCTCGTCAACGGCATTGGAACCTGCGGCCCGTTCGTTGGCAAGAACGGGGATTTCTTCGACGATTCGGTTGAACGCTTCAATTCTGCCCCGGACGTCCGGGGAATCAAAGGCTGTGATGTCCACCGTTGCATTATGTTCAAAACCCATGGCCCATGAAATCACAATGGTCACGGCAACGGCCACAAGCACGTTGGGTATCTTGGGCATCACTTTTTTGAGGCCATACATGATGGCAAAGGCAAGGGCCCCCATGAAAAGGGTTGGCCAGTGGGTGTAATGAACGGCAGCCTTACACACGTTGATGATGGTTTCATAGTGGTGCTCGGCCTTGTCCACGTAAACGCCGAACATCTTGGAGAGCTGGGACGAGGCAATGATGATGGCGGCGGCATTGGTAAAACCGTTGACAACCGGGTGGGAAAGAAAATTCACCACAAGCCCCAGTCGCAGCACCCCGAGGGAGAGCTGAAAAATGCCGACCATCAGGGCAAGGACAATGGCATAGGCAATAAAGCCTTCGCTTCCGGCCGTTGCCAGGGGCTCAAGGCTTGCCGCAGTCATCAGGGAGACCACCGCCACAGGGCCCGTGGCCAGCTGGCGGCTTGATCCGAACAGCGCCGCGATCATGGGGGGAAGGAAAGAGGCGTAGAGCCCGAAATAGGACGGCATTCCGGCCAGCTGGGCATAGGCCATGGACTGGGGGATAAGCACCAGCGCCACGGTCAGTCCCGCCAGAAAGTCAATCCTGAACTTGTCAAGGTTATACCCCTTGAACCATGGAAGGAACGGTAAAAATTTCGTCAGCATTTAATCACCTGAAATTGGGTTATGGGTTTAAAAAATCATGTTTTATACTTTAAAATTTTCCGGCATGAATTGATCAGATCCCTGTACAGGGCCCCGGTGTCGTAGAGGTTGTAAATCTTGAACCGGACCACCCCGTCAACCATGGAAAAAATCACCAGGGCTGTTTTCCGGGTATCCTCGGCCAGGATGGAGCCATCACTTCGTCCCAGGGCAACGGCCCGTTCAAAAAGGTCCACAAGGCTGTTGTATATCTTTTCAAGATGGCTGCGGCACTCCTTGTTCACCAGGGCAAGCTTGTAGGGATAGTGGCTGTGGAGCAGCAGGAACCACTCTTCCACGGATCCTGCCAGGTAGAGGTAAAAGGAAATGATCCCCTCCACAAGATCAATGCCCGAAGCAAACTCGTGCTGGTCAAGGTAGGCGTCAAACTCCGCTATGATGCCGTCCTTGACCGTTTCCAGGGCCGTCAGAAACAGCGCTTCCTTGCTCTTGAAATGATAAAACACCGTGGCGCCGGAAACCCCGCCCATCCGGGCCACCTCGGTCATGGAGGCATCTTGAAATCCCCTGTCGGCAAAAAGGGTGATTGCAGACTTGAGAATATCATTTTTTTTCGTCATCTTTTCTCCATTTGCGGTTTTAATTGCCCCCATTTCCAACCTTACCCCATCAGCCTACTGATTAGTCAGTCAGTTTTATTACCAGCAAAAATCAACCCGGTCAACAAAAAACGGACCTGGTGAGATGAAACAACCCCAGGGCATCACCCCTAAACGTTTCAAAATCCGTTGGGGTCGAGGTCAGGCAGAGATCCTGCTCCAGCCACGCCGGTTATTCCAGGGACTGAATTTTTGCAACCAGAACGTCAAGGTCCACGGGTTTCTGAAAATAACCGGACGCCCCCATGCCCATGACCAGGGCCTGGTCCCGCTCGTCACCATGGCCGGTAAGGACGATGACGCGGATGTCAGCGTGGTCGGTCTTGACCCGTGCAAGGACTTCAACCCCGTCCATGCCCGGCATTTTAAGATCCAGCACCATCACCCCGGGAGGGGTGGAATCGATCATGGCAAGGGCCTGCTCACCGCTGTAGGCCACAAGGGTGTCAAAGCTTCGCATGGTAATGCGCTCGGCCAGCGTATCCACAAACTCCCTTTCGTCATCCACCAGAAGAACGGTTATCCTGCCCATGGGCACTCCTCCTTTTTGCCTTGTTTGGCCTTGATCATCATGTTGTCCACTATCTGCAACTGTGGGTCCAATGGGTCAGCCCCTTGTTTTTTTAAAACCTGATTTGACCTTTACCACCTGCTGAAACAATTTTCAAATTCTTTACTCCCCTCTGAACCGTTATGGAGCGACAAAAAAACACCCGGGTTGGCCGCCCGGCACCTGCAATGGGTTGGGCAGGGATCCGGGCTATGAAAAAGGACATCTTGCAAATCCGCCCAAAAATAGATATGACCCCCCAATGATATCTGAATGCATACACCTGCTGAAAAAACCCGCCGGTGACCTGATCCCCTCCCCCGACAAAAAGGTGTTTCTAACCCTTTTTTTCACCATTTTCATCACCGTGACAGGGGTGGGCATCGTGGTGCCCCTGCTGCCGGTTTACGCCAATGACCTGGGGGCCAAGGGCATCTACATCGGTATGATATTCGGGGCCTTTGCCCTGTCAAGGACCCTTTTTCTGCCCTGGTTCGGCAGGGCCTCGGACAGGATCGGCAGAAAGCCGTTCATCGTTGCCGGCCTCGCAGGCTACGTGCTGGTTTCCATTGCCTTTGTCCTGAGCCACACCGTGGCAAATCTGATCATCTTCAGGTTCATCCAGGGCATTGCATCGGCCATGATCATGCCCGTTGTCCAGGCCTATGTGGGGGAAATCACCCCGCCCGGCCGTGAAGGCTATGCCATGGGCCTGTTCAGTATGTCCATGTTTGCAAGCCTGAGCCTGGGCCCCCTCATGGGCGGCGTGATATCGGATCTTGTCTCCATGGATGCCGCCTTTGCCTGCCTTGGCATTCTGTCGGCAGCGGGCCTTGGCCTCACACTGGTGCTGCTGCCCAGGGCCGGTGACGAACAGATCCGGCCCAAGGCGGCAACCCTTCCCTCGTGGCGTTCCATGGTCACCGATCCCGGAATGTTGGGACTTTTCTCCTATCGATTCGCCTACACCGCCTGCATCGGCATCATCTGGAGTTTTCTGCCCATCTTTGCCCATTCAAGGTTCAGCATCTCAGACACCCTCACCGGCGTGCTTGTGATGCTCGGAGTTCTTGATCAGCGGAATTTTCCAGATTCCCATGGGATACCTTGCAGACCGGTTCAACACCCGGTTGATGGTCATTGCCGGCGGCGGTTTGTGCGCCACGGCCATGGTGATGATCAACTCGGCAGCCACCTATGCCGGTCTTGCCGGGGCGGTTTCCCTGTTTGGCATCGGCGGCGGCATCTCCATGCCGTCGATCATGGCCATGGCCGTGATCAAGGGCCACCGGAAAAAAGCCATGGGATCGGTGATCTCGCTGATCACCATGGCCCACAGCCTCGGCATGATGATGGGCTCCATGGCCGCAGGACTTGCCATGGACCATGCCGAGCTTGCCGTGGTCTTTCCCTTTGGTGCCGGGGTCATGGTCGTTGGCGGAATCGCCTTTTACCTTTTTATGGCAAAAGAGTCGTTTTCACCGGCATGACCCGGGCTTAACCTTTCAACCCACAGATGCAGAACAAGGCAGCACATCCCATGGAAACAACAGACAGCATTGAAATCCTGCAGGCCGGCCCAGGGTGGCTCTGTGCAGAAAAACCGCCGGGCATGAGCATCCACAACCATCCGGGCAGCGATCTGCTCTCGGTTCTTGAACACCAGATACAGACCGATGACGGTTTGACGGCCGCCCTTGGCACCCAAAAGGGATTCCAGATTCACCCGGTTCACCGGCTCGACCGGGAGACCAGCGGCCTGGTCCTTGTGGCCACGGCCCCGGACAGGTTGCGTTATCTGTCCAACCTGTTCCAGCAGGGAGTTGTCAAAAAGCACTATATTGCCCTGGTCCACGGCCGATTTGCCCCCTCCCCTGACAGCATCCAGATCTGGAACACCCCCCTTTCCAAGCAGGCCGGGGGCCGAACCGACCCCAGGGGCAGGGGCAAACAGGTGAAATCCGAGACCCGGTACCGGGTCATGGACCAGAGTGTCCACTATGCCCTTCTCGAGATCGAACTGGTTACGGGCCGCAAGCACCAGATCCGCCGCCATGCAAAGCTTGCCGGGCATCCGGTCACCGGGGACACCCGGTATGGATCAAAACGGTCGGTGGATTTCCTGAAAGACAATCACGGCTATGACCGCCTGGGACTCCACTCCTGGAAAATCGAATTTGTCCTGGACAGGGTCCCCGTTACCATCACCTCCAGGAAAATTCCCGGGCAGATGACGGCGCTTCTGGAAAATGACCACTCCTAGGCCAGACCGTCATAGGCATCAAACGCGCCCAGACTGGTGAGTCCGATGGCCAGGATCACGGCAATGTACTGGACCATGAAAATGGCAAGCATGATGGCAATCTGATACTTGATGGCCGTCATGGGCGGGGCGCCGCCCAAAATCTGACCGGTCATCATGCCGGGCAACGCCACAAGCCCGATGGTCTCCATGCCGGCCACCATGGGGTTGGCAACGGCAAAAAGCCCTTGCCTGAAGTAGGGCATCAGGGCTTCGGTCCTGGAATTTAAAAGACTCAGGGCGTAGAAATACTCTTTGCGGCTGGTCCGGACCCCCTTGTAAAAGGTGTTGACCCCGATGATGATGCTGCTCAGACTGTTGCCAAGGAGCATGCCGGCAATGGGGATGGTGTGGCGGGCGTCGAGCAGATGGGGAAGATCCGCCACAAAACAGTTGAAAAAAACCAGCATGGACAGGCTGGGAAGGGCAAAGGCAATCAATATGGGCACAAACGGCCTGCCCCCCTTCATGTCGCAGCCCTTGACACCTGAAAAAGCGGCAACCCCGATCATGGCGCAGACGTACAGCAGATTGACAACCGGGCTGTTCAGCCCGAACACAAACTCAAGAAAAACACCCACCAGGGTCAGCTGAACCCCCATCCTGAAAACGGCCCAGGCAAGCCGTCGGTTGATGAAAATTCTGAGCCGGTGGTTGACCACCATGATGGGAACGAGCAGAACAACAAGATACAGCAGGGTGCCATAGGTAACGGTACCGCCTTCCATAATAACAGCTCCTTACAGGGTTATGCACCTGGGCATCGGCAAATCTTTCCAGATTTCCGGGCTGGCCCAGACCGTATCGTGGGAAATGATGATGACCGTATTGTCTGCCGCTGCAACCGCCTCAACGATCTTGCGTTTCAGGGCTCCGTCCAGGGCCGAGGTCACTTCATCAAGGATCCAGATCTTCCGGTCGAGGAGCAGGCAGATGATGAATCCCAGCCGCTGGCGCTCTCCGCCGGACAGTTCACCCACCTGTTTCTGAAGAACCTTTGGTGCAAGGTCAAATTGATCCATGGCCTGCACCAGGGCCAGGGGTGTGTAAGGGCAATGCCTGTTGGCCCGGCAGGCAAAGATCTCTTCAATCAGAGTTCCAACCACCTCATCCCTTAAATCCACGTCCTGGCTCACATAGCCGATCTTAGACCGGCATGGGATGCGGGTGGCGGGGGTAAGGCGCTGGGAGTCGATGAAGATCTCTCCCCTGTCCGGTTGTACAAACCCCATCATCATCTTGACAAGGCTGGATTTTCCCCTGCCTGAAGGGGCGTTGATAATCACCTTTTCTCCGGGCCCAATGACCAGGGATAAACTGCAGAACAGCGGTTTGCCGTCAAAGGCAAGATGGATGTTCTCCATCCTCACCATTGGGATTGTCATGGCCTTCCTCCCATAAAAATCATATACTCTTGTTTTTCCTTTTGGTAACATAGGATCTAACAGTTTAAAAGCCAGGAAGGGAGAAATACCATGACCCCGAAAAAAGAACCAGAAATCCTTTTTTACCCCCGCACGGACCCTCAACCCATCCTTAACTGCAATCTGCAGGAGCTGGAGAATGTTGATTTGGAGATCGTAAACAACGAGCACAGAACCCATTTGTGGGACGAATATGTACAGCGCTACCATTACCTGGGTTACACGAGGCCCGATGGCCACGCCATGCGCTATTTCATCCGAAGCAACCCGGGCATACTGGGCTGCATGCTCTTTTCCGGTGCCGCAGAATCCATGGCGCCAAGGGACAGCTGGATTGGATGGACACCGGGTCAGCGACGGAAAAACCTGGCATGGGTGATCAACAACACGCGGTTTCTGATTTTTCCATGGGTGGAGGTCCGATACCTGGCCAGCCATGTCCTGGGCAAAATCACGCGGAACATCGGCAATGACTGGCAGGCCCGCTTTGGCTATGTCCCGGTACTCATCGAAGCCTTTGTGGACCCGGGACTGTATGAGGGGGTCTGTTACCAGGCATCCAACTGGGAATGCCTGGGCATGACTCCGGACAGGGACGGCGGCAGCACCTGCCAGGCCGCCCCCAAAAAAATTTACGTCAAACCCTTAACCCGAAATTTCAGGGCCATTCTCTGCGGTGACCATCCAGATACCAGCCCTGTAAGTGCAGATGCCTGAACATCAAGGGATCCTGAACCCATGAATTTTTCGACCATCCTGCTTCTGGCCGTTGCCCTTGCCATGGACGCCTTTGCCGTTGCCGTTGCTGCAGGCTTTCAACTCAGGGAGCTGAACGGCCGCCACATTTTCAGACTCTCCTGGCATTTCGGTCTGTTCCAGGCCCTCATGCCCGTAATCGGATGGCTTTCCGGCAAGGCCGTGGTGTCCCGCATTGAAGCCTACGATCACTGGGCTGCCTTTATCCTGCTCTGCTGGATCGGTGCCAACATGATCCGGGAATCCTTTGACACCCATACCAGCACCCCCCCCAAGGACCCCACCCGGGGAAAAAGGCTGGTTCTTCTGTCTGTGGCCACGAGCATGGACGCCCTGGCCGTCGGGTTCAGCCTTGCTGCGTTAAAGGTATCGATTGTTCTGCCCGTGGCCGTCATCGGCGTGGTGGCCCTGGCGTTCACCTGGGCCGGACTGGTGCTGGGCAACCGCATTCTCTCGTCCGGAAAAATCGGCAAACAGGCGGAGCTCATGGGCGGCGGCATCTTAATCCTCATTGGTGTCAAGATTCTCCACGAACACAATGTGTTCTGATCAAAGGGAAGACGCAATAACTCCCGGTTGCCAGGAGCGGATCAGGGCCACAAGGGTGCGCACCCCGATCCCGGACGGCCCCTCCTTGGCAACATAGCTTTTCTCAGTAAAATCCCAGGCCGTGCCGGCAATGTCCATGTGGGCCCAGGGCGTATCGCCCACAAAATTTTCAAGGTAGGCTGCGGCCGTAATGGCACCGGCTGATTTTCCGCCGATGTTCCGGATGTCGGCCACCTTGGATTCAATCTGCTTGGCATAGGCCTTGCCAAGGGGCAGCCGCCACAGGGGCTCGCCGGCCCGTTCACCGGCCTGTTCAAGGCAGCGGGCAAGCGCTTCGTTGTTGCCCATGAGCCCTGAATAATGGTGGCCCAGCCCCATGACAACGGCACCGGTCAGGGTGGCAATATCCACAACGCAGCAGGGGTGGTACGCGTCGATTCCCCAGGCAAGGGCATCGGCCAGAATCATCCTTCCCTCTGCGTCCGTGTTGACGATCTCAGCGGTTTTCCCGTTAAAATGGCGGATAACATCCCCCGGCTTTACGGCCAGGCCGCCGGCCAGGTTGTCCGTTGCGGGTACAATGGCGACCACCCCCACATCGGGACGCTCTTCAGCCACGGCCTGCATGGCACACAGTACGGCAGCCCCGCCGCACATGTCATACTTCATCTTTTCCATGCCAGGGGCCGGTTTAAGACTGATGCCGCCGGAATCAAAGGTAACCCCCTTACCCACCAGCAGGAGGGTTTCCGACCGTCGTTCAGGCAGATATTCGACCACGACCAGCTTGGGCGGCTCGCCCGATCCCTGGTTCACGGCAAGAATGCCGCCCATACCCAGGCGCTCCATGTCGCTCTTTTCAAGGATGCGACACCCTAACGAATGGGTCTTTGCAAGTTCCCGGGCAAATGCTGCAAAGGCGCTGGCCGTCCAGGCGTTGGCCGGTTCATTGGCCATGTTCCTTGCCTCGCAGGCAGCCCGTGCCGCCCTGCTGCCCAGGCCCATGCCCGTTTCCACGGCCGGATCGGTATTAACGCGGGCAAGGAAGACCTGCTGTAATCCCGGATATTCACGCTCCTTGCTTTCCGCCTTTTTGTATTTGACAAAGCGATAATCGCCCAGGCAGATTCCCTCGACCAGGCATTCAGCGGTCTGGCCCGGATCCAGAAAGGGTGTTTCAGCAAGTGCCACCATCAGGGTTTCAACCTTCAGTGCTTCACACTGCCGGGCAATGGTCCCCCCTGCCCGCCTGAAAAGATCCCGGACCCCGCCCGGCTCCGTCTGATCCGAAGGGTCTCCCAGCCCCAGGACCAGTATCCTGGCGGCCCGTACATCGGTCAATCCGGTACCGGAAAAGGGGTAAAGGACAAGGGTCTGTCCCTCCTTGCCTGAAAAATCCCCCAGATCAAAGGCGGCCCTTACCTGATTTTCCACCAGGTGGTGGCAGGCGATCTTCTCCTTTGCCTCTGCCTGGTTTACGCAAAACACCAGAAGGTCGCCCTGAAACCCTTCCACATTGTCATCGACCTTGAACTGCGCCGTTGCCATGATCCTTCCTCCCTTTTTATCTGTTGCCAAACACGTTGAAATTTGATTTAATAAAAATTTTTTAACCGCCAGCAGCCAGGACACCCATTCATGACCGCCAAACGTCCCCCATCTGTTCCAGACCTGTCCGTGCTCATCAAGATTGCCCGCACCCCCATGCCCTTTGGCCGATACAAGGATCTGCCCCTGGTGGACCTTCCCGAGCCCTATGTGGTATGGTTTGCTCAGCAGGGGTTTCCCCGGGGAGAGCTGGGTGAAATGCTCAGGATGGTCCATGAGATCAAGGTCAACGGGCTTGAGTACCTGTTCAAGCCGTTGAAATAACCGTTACCGGCCGGTATTTTTCAGACAGACAGCGGCCAGCCCCGGACGCCTGACCCCAATGTACCAGATTATGGCCCCAATTTACGACAATAAAACAGCCTGACCCCATAAGGAGAAAACATGTTAATCATCGGCAGCTACAATGAACTGGTTGTTGAACGGGAAGTGGATTTCGGGTTCTACCTCAATCCCAAGGAGGACGAGGTCCTGCTTCCGGCCAAGTACGCCCCCCAGGGACTTGCCCCCGGAGACACCATCCGGGTGTTTGTATACACCGACTCCGAAGACCGCCCCATTGCCACCACCCTCACCCCCCGGATCGTTGTGGGTGAGTTTGCAGGACTCACGGTCAAGGATGTCCAGGAGTTTGGGGCCTTTCTTGACTGGGGGCTTGAAAAGGATCTGCTCCTGCCCAGGTCAGAGATGCCAAAACCGGTAAAACCCGGCGACAGGGTGGTTGTAAAGGCCTGCCTTGATACTGCCACCAACCGGGTGTATGCCACGGCCAATCTGTCCCAGTTCATCGACCGCAACCTTGAGGACCTATCGCCCGGAGACCCGGTGGATCTTCTGGTATACGACACAAGCGATCTGGGCATCCAGGCGCTGATCAACAACCGCTACACAGGCATGCTCTTCCACAACGAAACCTTTGAGCAACTCGCCATTGGCGATAAGACCGTCGGGTACATCCACCACATCAAGGAGGATGGCAAGATCGACCTTCTCCTCAAAAAACCGGGGTATGGTTCGGTGACCGAATCGTCGGCCCGAATCCTCGAAGCCCTTGAACAGGAGAACGGGTTCATCCCCATCAACGACAAAAGCACCCCGGCCGCCATCAAACAACGATTCGCCATGAGCAAGAAAGAGTTCAAGCGGACCCTTGGCGGGCTTTACAAGAACCGGACCATCGACATTACAGACACGGGCATCTGCCTTGTGGGACCGGGAGACAACCCCCTTGAAGTCCCCCCGGAACCCTCACCCTGGGAGATGGCCACAAAAAAACGAAGTTAAAAGCCCCATGACACGGATCAGCCCCGGGCCAGAATCGGCATCCGGCCCGGAGGAACACCTTGATCAGATGAAAAAAACACTATTTTTTGGGATGGCATTTGGCGCAGCTGGCCGGTGCATCCTTGGTGTTGTTCTTTTTGTTATATTCCTTGTGGCAGGAGATGCAGTTGTCATGGAGGGCCTCGGCATGGTAGGCAAGCTTTTCGGAATCAGACAGCTTCTTGTCCTTTGATTTCGGGGCCGTTCCAGGCTCGGCATGGCATTCGGCACAGCCAACGGCATCGTCGCCCGCCGTCATATCGGTCAGGGGGGAACCATCGTCCCCGTGGTGGCAGTCACCACAGCCGATCTTGTAATCGGCCACATGCTTTTGATGGGTAAACTGGACAATCCCTTTTTTGTGTGCGGCATAGATGGCGTTGTCCATGGCAATGACATCGGGCATGCCAGACGCTGCCGGGTCAGCTGCAGGTGCCTTGACCTCGGCCACTTCTTCCTTGACTTCAGCCATTTCTTCCTTGACTTCAACTTCAGCAGCCGATGCCGCGTCCTCAACAGCGGTTTTCGGTTCCTCAACAGCGGGCGATTTCTCGTCTGCAACCGCAGCTTCGGTCTCAACAGCTTCCTTGACTTCAGCAACGGCCTCCGGATGCGCCGGCACCGCCTGGGCGTTACCATGGACATCGGCATCATGGGTCACAGCCGCCGTACCATGGGGTTCTGACACCTGGAGCGGCTGGTCGTGCTTGGCCGGAATCGAACAATAGCTCAGCATAAGGATTAAAACAAGATTAACGATCAACATGACACTTTGCCCGTCAAATTTTTTACCCATTGGATACCTCCGTTGTGAATAATGATAAATAGTTTTTTGCCGCTGTTCAGAAAGCCGGCCGCATCGTTTCTGGACGAACGTTATACAAAAAGTGCCACGGAATCAACCTATTTTCCGGGATGGCGTTAACTCACCTTGATCAATCTCAAGGAATCCAGCCTCAGCCTGGCCTGGTCAATGTGGACCACGAGTTTTTCAGCCTCATCCTTTGCCCTGCGAATCTCGTCCGCCCGTATGGCCGGATTGATCTGCCTGAGCCGTTCAAGCCTTGCAGCCTCGCCCCCCACAACCGTTTCCACCGACGCATTTGCCCTGGAGATCACCTGGGCTGCCGCCTGTTCAGCGAACCTGCGCCCGGCTGCCAGAAGCTCTGGCAGCAGTCGTTCCTTGATCTCGGGAAACTGGCCGAGCCAGGACCGGGCAGGGGTTGAAAGCCCGGCAGCCGTTGACGCCCAGGAACGCTCCTGACTCAGATCCCTTAGATTGTGGTCCACCAGGGTCCGGATGGGGGTCCTGGCAAGGAACCGGTTCATGTGGAGGGTTCTGGGGGCCACGCACTCAAGGGTGTAGACAGACTCGAGAAGGATCTCAAACCTGCCGATTCCTTTGATCTCGGCAATGGACGCGTTGCCATGGTCACTGCCAAGGAACAGTTCCATGGCCCCGGTCACCATGGGATGATCCCAGGTCAGAAAGACAATGTCGTCCCGGGTCACGGCAACCTTCCGGTCAAAGGTCACGACCATGCCGTCCCCCTTGAATCCCGGAAACGGGACTCCGGCGGCATTAAAAACCTCCAGGCGAAAGGTTCGCGCCATGACCGGTTCAGGGGAGATGGCGTAGAACCTGAACATTTTGGCCATGAAAAGATCAATGGTCTGGTCCTGGTCGGTGTCACAGATGACCTTGACCAGCTGTTCTGCCTTTTCGGGCCTGAAGGAGTTGAGCTCAAGAAGCCGGTCCCTGCCGGCCTTAAGCCGTTGGGCGGTCTCACGGGCAAAGGTGCGGGTATCGGCGATGAGCTGATCCAGGTCACCATGGGGGACCTGGCCCGTTTGATCACAAAGGTCTGACAGGCTTTCAAGGCGTGGCGCAAACCGTCGGTGAATCTGGTGGATACCGCTGATGTTGTTCTCAAAGATGCCCGCGCCCTCCTTGTACCACCTTGCCAGGACAGCCTGGCGGCTCTCCCGGGCATGGGGGACATGGATCACAATGGGGTGGTGCTGCCCGATGCGGTCCAGCCGCCCGATGCGCTGCTCCACAAGTTCGGGATTGTCGGGAAGATCAAACATCACCAGGTGATGGGCAAACTGAAAATTCCGGCCTTCGCTGCCGATCTCCGAACAGATCATGAGCCGGGCGCCCAGGGGATCTGCAAACCATGCGGCGCCCCGGTCACGCTGCACCAGGGTCATCTCCTCGGTAAACCGGGCAATCTTCAGGGTGATGAGGGCGGCAAGGGCGGCCTCAATACCGGCCGCCTTTTCAGAGGTAGCGCAGATCAAAAGCACCTTTTCCCGGTTCAGGGATTTTAACAGCCCCTTCAGCCATTCAATTTTAGCAGAAAAAACGCCGTGCTCGCCATCGGCCAGACACAACTGTTCCACAGGGCCCCCACACCGATTCACCCCACCGGTTGTGGCGGCTTTCGGCACCAGGGGATAGAGCACCCCCCTTCGTTCCGGGAACCCCTTGATGACGGCCCGGGTGTTCCGGAAAACGGCCCGGCCCGGCCCGTGGCTGTCGAGCATCGCTGTGATCTCCCGGGAATTTTCCCCGGAACCGGCAAGGGTGTCAAGGGTCTCTGCCGTCTGCCGGTACTGCCGGCTCTCCTCAAGATAATCGTCAAAATGGGTGTAGCGGTCCGAGTCAAGCAGCCGCAGGTGGGAAAAATGATTTCGCCGGCCCAGCTGCTCAGGGGTGGCGCTCAAAAGCATCATTGCGGTCCGGTCCGTGGCCAGGGCCTGAACAAGGGTGTAGGCAGGGCCCCCCTCTTCCAGGTGGTGGACCTCATCCACCACCACCATGTCCCACCCGGCCTGAACGAGCTGGCGATGGCTCGTTTCATCTTCGGCCATCCCATCCAGGCAGCAGATGGCAAGCTGCTCTGAAAAGAACGGATTCTGCCCGGGCTCTGACCGTTCCAGCTCCCGGCACAGCTCCGGGTCAAAAATCCTGAAAGCAAGATTGAACCGCCGGTAGAGCTCGACAAACCACTGGTGGACCAGGGATTCGGGCACCAGGATCAGCACCCGGGAGATGCGTTCGCTCAAGAGCAGTCGGTGGAGCACCAGGCAGGCCTCAATGGTTTTGCCCAGCCCGGTCTCGTCGGCCAGAAGGATTCTGGGCAGGTAGCGGTTGGACACCTCCCCGGCAATGTAAAACTGGTGGGGGATCAGGTCCACCCGCCCGCCCATGAACCCCATGGCCGGGGAAGTTTCATGGGCGTGCCTGAGGCGGTTGGCCTCAAACCGCAGATCAAAGGTGTCAACCGGGTCAAAGATGCCGGCCCACAAGCGGTCCTTTGGGGCCGACAGGCTCATGGTATCGGCAAGGTCCTGCTCGGGCACCTCCACGCCGGCAGCGCCATACACCAGAAGCCCATCCCGTTCGTCAACGGTTTCAACAACCATGGTTTGATTGTCGCCAAACACAATGGTATCTCCCACCTCAAACCGAACCCGCCGCAGGGGGGCGGCAGCAGCAGTATAGCGGCGCACACAGCTGCTTGCCGCAAAGTTGACGGTCAGAGTTCTAGCGTCACTGATAACAAGAACGCCAAGCCCCAGCTCGGGTTCCATGTCGCTGGTAAAGCGCTGGCCTTTTTTTAATTGCATCATGGATATAAGGGTTTCCCTGAAATTTTAACGCATGTTCTGGATACGAATTGGGGGTGTTGTGGCAATATAAATATCGTTCAATACATCTCTTCGGCCCTTCGAAGGCGTTCCTGTTCTTCTTCCCAGGCCGTTTTGATCTCCTTGAGCACGGCATCCACATCCGCAATTTCACAGCTCTCCTCGAAATTGCCGGTCAGCGGAACTTCGGGGTTTAATCCCCCCCCCTCGTAGCGCGCCCAGACCTCTTTGGCAAAGGGCCTGCCTGCGAGTTCAGGGGCAAACCGGGCATAATAGGCGGTAATCGTGTTGACGTCCCGTTCGAGCATCCACTGGGCGTGGTTGTTGGCGGTGGCATCAACGGCCTGGGGAAGGTCGATAATCACTGGACCCGATTCATCCACCAGCACATTAAATTCTGACAAATCACCGTGGACAATCCCGGCAGCGAGCATCTGCATCACATATCCCATGACAACGGCATGGTCCTGGATCGCCTTTTCGGCGGTCATCGCCACATCACCCAGGCGGGGAGCAACCCGTCCCTGGTCGTCGGTAATAAGTTCCATGAGCAGAACGCCGTCAAAACAGCCATGGGGCTGGGGAACCCGTACGTTAACACTGGCGAGCCGATACAGGGCATCCACTTCAGCCGTCTGCCACACCTGCTCCTGCTGGTTCCGGCCGAACTTTGATCGCTTGTCCATGGCACGGGTACGGCGGGTGTTGCGCACCTTGCGCCCCTCCTGGTACTGCACCGCCTGCCTGAAGCTGCGCTGGTCAGCCGCCTTGTAAACCTTGGCGCAGCGAATTTCAGAACCGCAGCGCACCACATACACATCGGCTTCTTTGCCGCTCATCAACTGGCGGACAACTTCGTCCACCAGACCTTCATCAATAAGGGGTTGAATTCTTTTCGGGATTTTCATGGCGTAGTTATACCCTATTTCTGCCCGGGAGGGAATACTAAAAACGTTTCCCCAGGGCCCGGGGGGGCGTTTCAAGTTGATGTTATTGTCCATGATGCAGATCCGTTCAAAGCCATTCCTCAACTCACGGACATTTCCGGGCCATCCATATTTTTTCCCTCACCTGGATGAGGGACTTTGACCCGGCAAAACAGGAAGCATCCTGGATTGTAAAAAGAACTTGATGAAGCAGGGAGAAAGGGATAGATAGAATAGAAGATGTTAAATTTTATTTTGATAGGAGATTTAGTCATATGAAAAAAATAATCTGTTTCACATTGGTGCTTTTGGCTGTTTCTTTTTCGTCGTCGGTCTTTGCAAAAAATTTTGCGATTCTCACTGGTGAGTGGTCTCCCTATGTTTCAAAGGAAATGAAAGCGGGAGGCCCCACTGCCATTATTGTCTCAGAAGCGATTAAGGCCGCAGGCCACACTGCAACCTTTAAATATGTACCCTGGAAAAGAACTGAAGTGATGACCCAGAGTGGCAAAGCCGTAGCAACCTTTCCCTGGACTGCAAATAGCGAATTCAAGCAGACCTGCTTTGTCTCCACACCCATTGCCAGCCAGAAGATGGTGTTCTTCTATATGAAAGACAATCTTGGAGACTGGGACTATACGAATCTTGACCAGCTCAAGAAAATGAAGGTGGGGGGATCAGAAGGGTATTCCTATGTCGAAATTTTTAAAAATGCAGACATAAAGGCTGAGTATGCACCCGATATTGAGAATTCCCTTAAAAAACTTGTCCATGGACGGCTTGATGTTGTTCCCGAAAGCCTGCTTGTTGGATGGAATACGATTAAAACAAAACTTCCCTCCTACGAGGAAAAGATTACGAACTCAAAGACCCCTCTTTTTGTGAAACCCCTTCACCTCATGGTTTCAAAAAAAAATGCAGATGGACAGGAACTCATTGATGCCTATGAGAAAGGGTTGGAAATCATAAAGGCAAACGGGCTGTATCAGAAGATCCTTGACGAGTATGGACTTTCTGAATAACCGGCACGGCCGGAGCGAGGGATGGCATCCGGCCACAACGAACATTGAAAATCCCCCAATGACAAGACTTCGGACGGAGTTTCATATAAACCGGCACGGCCAGAAAGAGGGGGGATGACTTTCATCCCCCCTGAATTTTTTGCGTTCCCCTAAATTTTGAATTTCGACACCATCTTCTTAAGATTACCCGCAAGCTCGGAAAGCCCATTGGCTTTCAAGTCCAGCTTGGCGCTGGAATTTGATATGTCGTTAGTTGCAGTATTCATCTGGGCGATATCCTTGGCTATTTCTTCTGAAACAGAAGAACTCTGGGCCACGTTTTCATTGACCTCCTGGATACCGGCAGATGCCTGCCTGACATTTTCGGCAATTTCCCCTGTGGTTGATGACTGTTGATTCATTGCTGAGGCAATGATTGCCACAATATCGTCAACATTTTTGATTACACTGGAAATGGCATTTATTTTTGATACGCTATTTTCTGTCGAGCCCTGGATTGTCTCGATTTTTTCCTTGATCTCAAGGGTTGCATCAGCAGTTTGTTTTGCCAGGGCTTTGATCTCGTTGGCCACAACGGCAAACCCCTTGCCTGCCTCGCCGGCTCTTGCAGCCTCGATGGTTGCATTCAAGGCAAGAAGGTTGGTTTGCCCGGATATTTCAGTAATGACCTCGGTCACCTTTGATATGTCCCTGGCAGCCATGCCCAGCTCATCTACTTTTGTAACGGCATCTTTTGCCTGTTCCACGGCTTTTCTGGTAATTGAACTTGCCTCCTGGGAATTTTTGAAAATTTCATTAATGGTGATGGTCATTTCATCAATGGTGGCCGCCACCCTGTTTAAATTGGTGGAAGCCTCTTCGCTTGCAGCAGCCACAGAGTTCATATTGGTACTCATCTCTTCTGCAGAAGCGGCAACATTAGTTGCCTTATCTGATAAATCCCCAGTACCCCGGGTCATTGAATTGGAAATACCTGTAAGTTCGTTTGATGACTCATCAACCGTTATGGCATTTTGAGAAACATCCTTGATCAAGGTCTGCAGCTTTTCAACAAAGATGTTGAACCACAAGGAAAGTTCGCCTATTTCATCACTGCTTTTGATCAAGAGTCGACGGGTAAGATCTCCTTCTCCCTGGGCAATATCCTTGATCATGTTTAGTGTATTTTTGATGGGAGAACCCACTATGATTTTAAGACAGACTACAATTGTAATAATAAGGGAGATGATTATCACAGCAGTCACGACAACCTGAATTGTAATGGATTCTTTAATGCTTTTTTCTGCAATCCTGCTGAAGTCCTCGATTCCCATCAAGGTCGCCTGTTTTTTCTTTTTTATTTCTGCATTTACAAAGGATTTTGTGTAGTAGATTTGCACTGTGCCTACTTTTTCTCCTTCATGGATGGCATCAGAAACCACTGATAAGTTTTCATCAGGCGTAAAATTGTCTGGAAATTTTTCCCCTATTTGAACGTTCGGGTTTTTCCATGCTGCGCTAAAATGGCCCTTATCCACATCAAGAACATTGATGGCTACAATTTCATCTATTTTTATGAAACTTTGAAGTAATTCATTCATATTGTTCTGGGAAAAATTGTAAAGAAAAGACTGGGCAACCCCGCTGCATATTTCCAGATTGATTTTTGAGTTGGCGACAAGGACCTTTTCCATGTTCTTCGATTGTTCGTCCAGAGATTTTTTTTCATTCAACTCAAATGCAGTTATCATTTTCTGGGCAAGACCGCTTTGAATTTTAAGGGCAATAAAGCTGTTTATGGTTAAAAGGATTAAGACGATTATTCCGCACAAAAAAGCTGTTTTAAATGATATCCCAAATTTAAATTTATTTTCTTTCTTGCCCATATAATTCTCCTGTATTTAGTTTTAAAAGCTTTCTGGATAGATTCCAGGTTTATTCAGTTTTATTTTTTTAATTTATACCATTAGCGCATCAATGTTGGCAAACCTTTCTGCCAAGTTGTCAAATCCACTATGAATGGTCTGGAGCTATATCGTTCATCGGCAATAAATTCTTTCGGGCTTGGTCATCGTTTCGGCCAATGAGAAATTTATCCAGGAGGGTCAGGCTTGCGTTATTGACACTTTTGCTGAATTTTTCAGCTATTACAGTTTGTTGTCAAAAGCACAAGAACACAAGCCTGGCATCAAAGATGACAAGTGGGCGAAGTTAACCAAGCCCATTCTTTCTAACATCACGTAAAAAAGGAAATGGCTCCAGAACTAAAATGACCATTGACATTCTGAAAAAAAGCGCTTAAAAGAGTATGCAATGTCTTGAAGTGGACAGAATTAAAACCTTCGGGCGGTTAACTCAGCGGTAGAGTGCTATCTTCACACGGTAGAAGTCACTGGTTCGAACCCAGTACCGCCCACCAATGAGATCAAGGGTTTAACATCATTGATTAAACCCTTTTTCAGTTTTGATCTCCATCGTATAGGTTTTTTTGTATTCATTTTCAGTATCGTTTTTATTTTTATTCCTTCCCTTAAATAAATCAAAAAAAGAAGCTATCCAGAAATTAACGGACAGTGCAGTCCGTCTTTTGTCAGAATACAATCAAAGATTGTTTTGCCAACTTAAGAGACCTCGAGGGGAACTACGCGTTCATGACCATGGTGGGAATGGTGTTGATGAATAAAATTCACTATGTTAAACAAATAGACAAGTTGATTTTATACTAAAATGCTTAAAAACAAATACTTTTGAAGCGCCCTTGCAATTCACCCCCCATAGTATATTAAAGACGTTGAATTTCTTTAGGATTTGGAGACTTTTCCAGTGACTGAAAAACCAACATATGAAGAATTGGCAAAAAGAGTTAAAGAATTAGAAATCGAGCTTCAGGCGAATATAATCAATGCTCCCCTGATTAAAAGCAGGAAATGGCTGTCTGACAAATTAGACCGACAACCGAGTCCGGAAATTTCTTCTGTGGATGTTGACCTTGAATCAATCATTGATGCTGAAGAAATCCAGTTGATTCTGGACGATTTTTGTTATTTAACAAATATGGTAACAGCCGTTCTCGATTTAAAAGGAAAAGTGATAGCGGCTACAGGATGGCAGGATATATGCACCAGGTTTCATAGAATCAATCCCAAAACAGCCCGCAACTGCACTGAAAGTGATCTCTTCCTAGCAAAGAATCTTAAACCGGGAGAATACATTGAGTATAAATGTAAAAATGGCCTTTGGGATGTTGTTACCCCACTTTATGTTGGGACCCAACATTTGGGCAATTTATTTACCGGGCAGTTTTTTTATGACGGTGAAAAAGTTGATGAAGATTTTTTTATCAAACAGGCGGATAAATATGGATTTGATAAAGAATCCTATCTTGAGGCATTCAAGCGGATACCAAGATACAGCAGAGATACGATTGATCATCTAATGGGTTTTCTTGTCAAGTTTACTACCTATATTTCGAAAATCAGCCTCTCCAATATACAGCTTGAAAAGGAAATAAAAAAACGTAAAAAGACAGAAAATGCCCTGCGTATCAGCGAAGAAAATTTAGCCACGACCCTTCATTCCATTGGCGACGGTGTGATCTCAACGGATAAAAATGGCTTGATCGTTCAAATGAATCCAATGGCTGAAAATTTATGCGATTGGAAATCGGCCGATGCTGCCGGCAACCCCCTGGCTGAAGTTTTCCGAATCGTTAATGCAAAAACCCGTGAAACAGTTGCCGATCCGGTGAAAAAAGTATTGGAACGTAAAGGGGTGGTCGGGCTTGCAAACCATACCGTATTGATCTCGAAAAATGGCAGAGAACACCATATTGCCGACAGTGCCGCACCGATTAAAACCAAAGAAGGTGAAATTAGCGGGGTGGTCCTGGTTTTTTCTGATGTGACGGAAAAATACCTGGATCAAAAAAAGATACGAGAGCGTGAGGAGGATCTGAAAGAATCCCAGCGAATCGCTCACGTGGGCAGTTGGCGTCTGGATATGTCTACCAACAAAGTCACCTGGTCGGATGAGCTCTACAAAATGTATGGTCTAGACCCTTCACTTCCCCCGCCCCCTTACAATGAACACCATAAAATTTTTACCCCTGAAAGCTGGGACAGGTTGTCCAGGGCTTTGCCTGAAACCATAGAGACAGGAATTCCCTATGAACTTGAACTGGAAACGGTACGAAAAGATGGAAGCAATGGATGGATGTGGGTGCGCGGTGAAGCGACACGTAATAAAAAAGGTAAGATAATTGGTCTTCAAGGGGCTGCACAGGATATAACGGAGTCCAAAATCAAAGAAGAAGACCGGCTCAAACTTCGTGCCCAGCTTCAGCAGGCCCAGAAAATGGAATCCGTGGGACGGCTGGCCGGCGGTGTGGCCCATGATTTTAACAATATGCTGGGGGTGATCCTTGGACATACAGAGATGATCATGGACCAGACGGACCCCTCCCACCTGTTTTTTGCAAACCTCCAGGAAATTCAAAACGCAGCCATGCGTTCTGCTGATTTGACCCGTCAATTACTGGCATTTGCCCGTAAACAGATCATTTCACCCAAAGTGCTCGATCTGAATAAGACGGTCGCTGGCATGCTCAATATGCTTCAGCGCCTTATCGGAGAAGATATTGACCTGACCTGGCTGCCGGGTAAGAAATTGTGGCCTGTCAATATAGACCCTTCCCAGATCGACCAGATTCTGGCAAATCTATGCGTCAATGCCCGGGATGCCATTGCAGGCGTTGGCAAGCTCACGATTGAAACAGGTACCTGCACCTTTGATGACTCCCATTGTGCGGTTCATCCGGGATTTATCCCCGGTGAGTACGTGTTCCTGACTGTAAGTGATAACGGCTCCGGCATGGAGCCAGAAACCCAGGCAAAAATTTTTGAACCGTTTTTCACAACCAAACCAATGGATAAAGGCACCGGGCTTGGGCTATCAACGGTCTACGGTATTGTTAAACAAAACAACGGATTTATTAATGTTTACAGCGAGCCGGGTCAGGGAACAACCTTCAAGATTTACCTGCCCAGGCACACGGATAAGGCCGATCAGACTCACCAAAAAATTCCAAAAGAATCGGTTTCCCATGGCAATGAAACCATCCTGCTGGTGGAAGATGAACCTGCCATTTTGAATCTGACCACGATGATGCTCCAGCGCCTGGGATATACCGTGCTGGCGGCCTCCACCCCGGGAGAAGCCATCCGTCTTGCCCGGGAACATCTGGGTAAAATTGGTCTGCTCATGACCGATGTGGTCATGCCCGAGATGAACGGAAGAGAGCTGGCCAAAAACCTTCTCTCCCTGAATCCGTCACTTAAACGCCTGTTCATGTCCGGATACACAGCCAACGTTATCGCCCATCATGGTGTGCTGGATGCAGGGGTGCATTTTATCCAGAAGCCGTTTTCAAAAAAAGATCTGGCCGATAGTGTCAAAAAAGTGCTGGAAGATTAGAAGACCATTGCTTATTAAAATAAAATTCTTAAGGAGCAATCTGGGAAAAAACAAATCAAGCATACAGAAGAAATTAAAAAAATGAAGTGTAAATTTAAAGCACATATACTCTTTTTAATGGCGATCGGAATAATTTTGGGGGCTTACCACCCTGCATGGGCAGATAGAACGCCCTATGACTGGGCCCTGATTCAATTGGACTATGTCCGTCAAGAAAAAATAGATCAGTTAGAACGATTCATGCAGAAAATCCATATCCTTGCCCGGGAAGCTGCCAAAGATCAAACCGTTGTCAGTTTTTTTGAAATGAATCGCCATTACCATAATGCCGGAAAATCTCAAGAACCCCCGGCTTCTTTGAGTACGGATGTGGAAAAGATGAGACACCATTTTAATGGGTATTACATCTCCAATTACTTTGTTTTTTATGATATTTTGTTTGTGGACATGGATGGCTCTGTCTTCTACACACTTCGCAAAGAGATGGCCCCCCATACCAACCTGATGGACAAAAAACAATCTCTGGGTTTTTTGAGCGATGCTTTTGTAAATAAGCCGGACAAAGAAATCTTTATCGATTTTTATGAGTATGGACCTTCGTCCGAACCTGCGGCATTCTTTGTGGAACCGGTTGAGAAACAGGGCGTCAAAGTGGGCTGGATAATCCTCCAATGCCCTATAAATAAATTAAATTCTATTTTTGCAGCCACAGATGACCTTGGGCAGACAGGGGAAACCTTTCTTGTTAACAGCCGCGGGTTGATGCTCACAGAATCTTATTTCAAAGGACAGTCTACCATTCTTAAAGAACATCTGGATGGCCGAAATATCAAGGTCAAATTTCAGGAGAAAAAAGGCCACCGGGTTGTTACGGATTATCGGGGTGCCAAGGCACTCAGTTCGTTTGAAGTGTTTGAATTTCTGGGCTCCCGTTGGCTGGTGGTCGCAAAAATAGATCGGGACGAAATAACCACCGACCATTATAAACGTCACAGTAAATACTATGGTGACAGGCTTTTAAAATATCTGAAAGCGGCACCCCTGCCTCGATTCGATAAAACGATTCCCAAAGGCCATCCAAGTGCATTAAGGGTTGATATGGATGAATTTTTAAAAGCCCAGAACAATGAAATATTAGAGACCTGGGGGGCACTATCAACCTGCACTGCCCTGGTTGCCGCATTGCCTGAAAGATTCGGGTATCTTGCCCACATTAGTCCCATAGACAGGATTTACAATAAAAATGCTACCAATCTGGTATCCCAGATTACAAAGAAAATCAAAAGTTTTGATATTTATTCTTTTGAAAGAAGAAATGTTGTTTTTGCTGTGGTCGCAAATCATCTTGACAGTTTACGCAATATTATCAATCTGCTGCTCGAAGATGGTTTTTTTCTTTCTCAGATTCGAGTGTCATACAATAGCCATGCCAAATCCGCAGCAATTATGTATGATTATGGCAGGAATAATCTGAACGTGACATGGACCATGAATCCAGGCGAGGGCGAGCCTGTTGTGAATGATATAAACGATACAATGAATGTCGGCATGATCATTGAAAAAATTATGTCGAATGAAAACGATAATGCAATATTGCTAAAAAAGATCACCTTGAATTAATTCTTGAAATTTATACAGTATAAATGAGATAAATCCATTATGCCGAAAGTACTGATCATAGATGATGACGAACAGGTATGTAAGCTCCTATCCAAGGTTTTCGAAAAAGCCGGAAGCGACACCGTTTATCAGCAGACATTGAAACAAGGACTGGATCAGATCTTTTCCGACACGATAGATGTTGTTTTCCTGGATGTAAATCTGCCAGACGGTAATGGTCTGGAGGCGATAGATACCATAAAACAGCATCCGGTTCCCCCGGAAATAATTATTATTACGGCTGATGAAAATGTGGACGGGGCAGCCCTTGCCATGCAGTCCAACGCGTGGGATTATATATCCAAATCAGGATCCTATAAAAAGTTTAAATTTGCATTGGACAGAGCACTCGAGTATCGAAAACAAAAATTATCCCATAGGCCCCATAGAAAAATCACAAGGGATACGATTATTGGGGAGAGCCGGCAGATATTAAAGTGCCTTGATGGGGTTTCAAGGGCGGCGGATAATGATCTTCCCGTATTAATAACCGGAGAGACAGGAACCGGTAAAGAGCTGTTCGCAAAGGCAATCCACACCAATAGCAACAGAGCACATGAAGGGTTTGTCGTTGTGGATTGTGCAGCATTACCGGAATACCTTGTTGAAAGTACGCTTTTTGGTCATATAAAAGGGGCATTCACAGGCGCCGACTCAGACAAGGAAGGGTTGATGACAATCGCAGATAAAGGGACTCTGTTTCTGGATGAAGTGGGTGAACTCCCCCTGGGTGTTCAGAAAAAATTTCTCAGAGCTCTCCAGGAAAAACGATTTCGGCCCCTGGGCGGTAAAAAAGAGATCCAGGTTGATTTCAGGCTGATTTGTGCCACCCACCGCGATTTAAGAGGCATGATAAAAAAAAATCAGTTCAGAGAGGATTTGTTTTTCAGAATATTTTCAATCAATATTGAGCTGCCGCCTTTAAAGGATCGCGAAAACGACATAGAGGTACTTGCGCTTCATCAGTTAACCCAGAAAAAAGACTTTCCAAAAAGAAATAGATGCACAATGTCGCCGGATTTTTTAGAAGAATTGAAAATCTATGAATGGCCCGGAAATGTCAGAGAGCTTATTACAACACTTAATTCGGTTTGCAGTGATGCCGGTGATGGCAGCACGCTTTTTCCACATTATCTTCCGGGACATATCAAGGCTCATAATATCCGAAAGAAATTTGGCACCCCTGAAAAAAAAGATCTATCAACCCAAAAAAATTCTTCCCATGTTCAAAAAACAGTCACCGATCTATCGTTCAAAGCGCACATTGAAAAAATGAAACAGGACTATCTGCTGGAATTATTGTCTTCCACCAATGGAGATATGAAAGAGGCCTGCTCACGTTCGGGTCTCTCAAAAAGTCAGCTGTATCGGTTGATGCAACAGTATAATTTGAAAATCAGATAAGTCTTTTCCCATTATTGCGACTCTCCCGTTTTTGCGACAAAACAATTCCTGTGTCAGATTCCCCTATAATTTAAATCTGTTGGCTATTTCAAATACGTAAAAAGATCTAAATTGATCCTGTCTTTGCGATAAAAGCCCAAAACTCAAATTTTATAATCACCTGATATTAAAGCACTTTAAAAATTTAATAATTGGCACACAATTTGTAGTATCTCAACGGGTAAGTATTTAACATTTCTCCCTGGCGGAAGAAGCATACAGAATAGGGATACTCAAAGTGAATGAAATCATCGGGATAAGATTAATAGTCTGGAAATTCACAATTAAACATAGAACCTAGCAGGAGGATAAAAATGTTTAAACACTTGAAACTGAGTACAAAGTTGATCGGCAGTTTTGTCATTGTTGCATTGATCACTCTTTTGGTAGGATTCTTTGGCTGGCGGGGGGTCAATACAATCACCCGGTATTTAACTGAAATCGGAGAGATTCGACTACCCAGCATTCAGAATCTTCTGGTGATCCAAAGGGAAGCCGAGTCTGTCCGCGTAACCCAGCGCACCCTGCTGAATCCGGATTTGAAGCATGATATCAAGGCACGGCAAGTTGAAAATCTTAAAAATGCCCGTGATAAATATGAAAAAGCATGGAAAATATATGAACCGCTCCCACATACGCCAGAGGAGGCCGTGCTGTGGAATAAGTTTGTTCCGGCCTGGGAGGCCTGGCGCCATGAAAACAACGAGTTTATTAAACAAATCCAGGCTCTGGATAAACTGGATCTCGGAAATCCCGCGGCTTTGAACGCGACCCTTGAAATGATTCGAGGAGACCATTACAAACTCATGGTTGATGTGATGGCGATGCTTGACAACGGAACCCCTTTCCAGGGCGGTGAAGATCATTTGGGTTGTGGGTTTGGGAAATGGGCCGCAGCCTTTAAAAGCCAGAATCCAATCATCAACAGTGCCATTGCACAGATGTCCGAGCCCCACCGCTTGTTTCATCAATCTGTGGCTGAAATCAAAATGGCAGTTAACAAGGGTGATTTGGAAAAAGCCCGACAAATTTTTGATGATAACACACGGCCTGCAGCCGAGGGGGTGTTTAACGGCCTTCGAGTCATGCGGGAAGAGTCTCAAAAAGCAATGATCCTTTTTAACAGCGCAAACCAGTATGCCATGGTGACGGCCCGTGCAAAGCAGCTGGTGGCAATGGATCTGCTCAGTCAAATCGTAAAGATCAATGAGGATGCGTCTTCTGCTGCGACCAGCGCGGCCGGCATCGAATCCGCCCGGTCCAAAACAATTGCCGTCATCGGTATGATTGCCGGTTTTCTGGTGGCCCTGGCCTTTGGTATCTTTTTAAGTATCTCCATCAGTCGTGCTTTGACAAGGATCATCGATGGCCTCAGTGAGGGTGCAAATCAGGTGGCATCCGCATCCGGCCAGGTCTCCTCTTCCAGCCAGTCCATGGCCGAAGGGGCTTCCCAGCAGGCGGCATCCATTGAAGAGACCTCTTCTTCCATGGAAGAGATGTCGTCCATGACCAAGAAAAATGCAGAAAATGCAAACCATGCAGACGGCTTGATGAAAGATGCCAACAAGATTGTAAGCAGTGCCAATGCATCCATGGGACAGCTGACAAAATCCATGGCAGATATTTCAAAGGCCAGTGAAGAAACATCAAAAATCATTAAAACCATTGACGAGATTGCCTTCCAGACCAATCTGCTGGCCTTGAATGCCGCAGTAGAAGCGGCAAGGGCAGGCGAAGCCGGTGCCGGTTTTGCAGTTGTTGCCGATGAGGTTCGAAATCTTGCCATGCGGGCCGCGGATGCAGCAAAAAATACCGCTGCGCTCATCGAAGGAACCGTCAAAAAAGTCAGTGATGGTTCTGAACTGGTGTCAACCACCAATGAGGCTTTCAAACAAGTCGCAGAAAGTTCAGCCAAAGTGGGTGATATTGTTTCTGAAATTGCAGAAGCCTCCAAAGAACAGTCCAGCGGTATCGAACAGGTGAATATTGCCATTACGGAAATGGATAAAGTGGTCCAGCAGAACGCTGCCAATGCAGAAGAATCAGCCTCCGCATCTGAAGAGATGAGCGCCCAGGCGGAACAGCTCAAGGACTATGTGGGTGAACTTGTCATGCTGGTTACCGGAAAGAAAAATGAGGGGAGTAATGCCAGTCATCATAAAATAAAAACGGTTTCTGCCAAGCCCCGAAAAAAGGCACTTGGAAAAAACAAGATGCTGGCCCACAGCACGAAAGAAGTTCGACCGGACCAGGTCATTCCTTTTGATGACGATTTTGAAAATTTTTAATACCACAATCAGGAAACACCCATGAACCTTATTCTCTATGTTCACCAAGACACGTCCGAAAAAGGCGACCATTTTAAACGTATCATTGAACAAAATTTCAAAAAAGCTGAAATAAAAACCTTCCGGACGTTTAATGGGTTTAAGGCGAAATTAAATCAGCCCCATGTTTACGATAAAGAAATCTTTATTTTGTTCGCAGACTCCAGGAATCGGTTAAATGAATTATTAAAATTGATCGACCGGCTTGAAGGTAAACGGATCATCATAATCCTGCCGGATCAGTCAAAAGCAGCACTTTCCTCAGCATTGAAATTTTTTCCCAGATTTTTTACCCCCATAAGCCACACCTACACGGACCTTTGCCAGGTATTAAAAAAAATGATCGATCAAGGGAAGAAAAATACAAATATGAATACAGGAGGTATTAAAGATGTCCCAGGATGCTGAAACAATGGGCTCCGCCATTAAGGCGATGACCATTAAAACGGGTAAGTATTTAACATTTACCCTGGCGGAAGAAGAGTATGGAATAGGGATACTCAAAGTGAAGGAAATCATCGGGATGATGCCGATTACAACCGTCCCGCGCACACCTGAATTCGTAAAAGGTGTTATCAACCTAAGGGGGAAAGTTATTCCGATTATTGATCTTAGATTGAAATTCAACATGGCGGCCATTCCTTATTCGGATCGAACCTGTATTATCGTTGTGGAAATCGATTCGGACATGACCACCGTACTGATCGGCATTGTTGTTGATGCCGTGTCTGAAGTGCTGAATATCAGGGAAGATGAGATAGAGGATACACCACAATTCGGGACCCGGCTGAATACTGAATATATCCTTGGCATGGCTAAAATTCAGAAAGGCGTTAAAATTCTTCTCAATATTGACCAGGTGCTGTCAAGCGAAGAGATCACCACACTTAAAACGGTATCGTAGGATTTTTTATTATATTTGAATTCTAATTTAAAACAGGTGTCAAAAAGGAGTTAATGGATGAAAAATTTAAGTTTGGGATTAAAAATTTCACTGGGCTTTGCCATTCTTATTGTTATTGCCGGATTTCTCGGTTTGATGGCCATCTGGAACATGAACAAGGTGGGAACACAAAGTTCAATGCTGGCCGATGAATATGTACCTGAAGTAGGTGTGGCCAATGAGCTTCGGGGAGCATCCAACCGGGTTATGTTTGAAATGAGAGGGTATGGGTTTACTGAGGATAAAGCCTTTTATGAAAAGGGCATGTTAGAGCTTAAAGCGGTTGAAGATGCCATGGAAAAGGCAAAGAAACTTGAAGCAGCATCGCCTAATCTTAAACAACTCAGAGGCCAGCTCGATATTGTGACCAAGGCGGTGAACGAGTACAAGGCCCTTGTTCAACAAACCGTTGACACAAATGCCAAGCTCGCCGCAAACAGGGAGGTCATGGATTCATCCGCAGTTGACTACATGGCCAACAGCAATGCGTTTCTGGACAGTCAGAATGAGATGTTCAAAGCAGACTTGAAGGACCGCCAGGAAAAGATCAGGCTTGTTTCCCAGCTTGTGGATACCGGTGCATCCACCCGGGTGTTGAACTTCAAGTCCCAGGCCATGGGTGAGCCGAAGTTGATGAACGATGCGATCAAGACCATTGGCAACGCACAGGGGTTTTTGAATGGCCTTAGAAAGATTTCCACGGCTGAAGACGATATCAAGCGCATAGACAATATTGAATCTGCTGCGTCTGAATATAAAAATGACATGACTGAATTCCTGGCAGAGTTTAAAAAGGGGGCAATGGCAAGTTCACAGGTTATGACCGATCTGCGGGCGCAAATGGATAAAAACGCCGGGATCTATGTTCAGAACTGCGATGAATTTTTGAATGGACAGCAGGAAAAACTGACCCATGCGATGCTGGACCGGCAGAACAAGATCAGCCTGGTCAATGATGTGATTGACCTTGGCAATGCCGCACGTGTCGGGGCATTTAAAGCACAGGCCCTGAGAAGCCCGGATGTCATTACTGAGGCATTGCAGAATTTTTCTAAAATTGAGGAAAAGCTTTCAGACCTTCAAAAAATAACCCGTAATGCCGTCAATCTCAAACAGATTGAAGCCGTCAGAGCTGGCGGAAACGCCTATAAAATTGCCATGACCAAATTCCTTGAAAACTGGCTGGTACTTCAAGAAGTGGGGCAAAAAAGAGGTCTGGTGGCCCAGGAAGTCATTGGTGCCTGTAAAGCAACGGCTGATGCCGGCATGGCGGCCACGGAAAGGATTGCCCTGGGAGCCAAATCATCCCTTTCCACAGCGTCAACAACCATGATTGTCGGGTTGATTGCAGCACTTTTGATCGGTGTTATCTCGGCATTCTTTATCATTAGAAGCATCACCAAACCGGTTAATCTCATCATCGCAGGTTTGAACGAGGGTTCTGCCCAGGTGGCATCCGCATCCGGCCAGGTCTCCTCTTCCAGCCAGTCCATGGCCGAGGGGGCTTCCCAGCAGGCGGCATCCATTGAAGAGACCTCTTCTTCCATGGAAGAGATGTCATCCATGACCAAGAAAAATGCAGAAAATGCAAACCATGCAGACGGCTTGATGAAGGATGCCAACAAGATTGTAAGCAGTGCCAATGCATCCATGGGACAGCTGACAAAATCCATGGCAGATATTTCAAAGGCCAGTGAAGAAACATCAAAAATCATTAAAACCATTGATGAGATTGCCTTCCAGACCAATCTGCTGGCCTTGAATGCCGCAGTAGAAGCGGCAAGGGCAGGCGAAGCCGGGGCAGGTTTTGCAGTTGTTGCCGATGAGGTAAGAAATCTTGCCATGCGGGCCGCGGATGCAGCAAAAAATACCGCTGCGCTTATCGAAGGAACCGTCAAAAAAGTCAACGACGGTTCTGAACTGGTGTCAACCACCAATGAGGCTTTCAAACAAGTCGCAGAAAGTTCTGCCAAAGTGGGTGATATTGTTTCTGAAATTGCAGAAGCCTCCAAAGAACAGTCCAGCGGTATCGAACAGGTGAATATTGCCATTACGGAAATGGATAAAGTGGTCCAGCAGAACGCTGCCAATGCAGAAGAATCAGCCTCCGCATCTGAAGAGATGAGCGCCCAGGCCGAGCAGCTCAAGGACTATGTGGGTGAACTTGTGATGCTGGTCACCGGAAAGAAAAATCATGAGAGCGCTGTCAGTCATCATAAAATAAAAACGGTTTCTGCTAAGCCCCGAAAAAAGACACTTGGAAAAAATAAGATGCTGGCCCACAGCACCAAAGAAGTTCGACCGGACCAGGTCATCCCTTTTGATGACGACTTTGAAAATTTTTAACACCATCAATTTATAGAGAACAGGTCGTTCAGAGATTCAGAGGGCCGCCTGGATTTCTGGACGACCGTCAAAATGCAGCAAAACAGATCACATGGTTTTTCGATCCCGGTTTTTCGGATGTTGCAATTTTCAGAGAAAAAAGGATACGGTAATGCCCTATAAAACGATTAAAGATTTAATGGAAAAGCTGTCCTGTGAACTGATTCTGGCTGATCCGGAAGCGGCAGACAGCCTGTGTGGTTTATTGCCTCTTCTTAAACAACTGCATACCCACTGTAGAAAGGCATCATTAACATCAGAAGCCAACAAAATTATCCGGGCCAGGAATCTCATCAACAAAGGCGGTAAAAATAATTTAACAACCGTCACCCAGCAAATTTCTTTTTTAGAAGACTTTATATCGGACTTGTCTATAACCATTCAACCTTTGGAACAAACAGAGCAACTTTTGGAAACAAAAGAAAAAGATAGGATTGAAGGAAATATAAACATTATGTCTGACCATTACGGTGGATTAGAAAAAAAACTGGATGAATTTGCACAGATCATCGGTCTTTTCTGTCCAGGAGAAATTCCTGATCTGGGGATTATGCTCAATAGTCTGGATCATCTCATTGAGTCTTCAAAGGAGGTTGAGCCCTCACTGTTTCATCAAATTGCCATGGCCTGCAAAGAATATGTAAAAAATATGATCCGGGAGAATATTTATAATACCAAACCCATCGAGGAAGGTGTTGTTTTATTAAAATCTATTTTAAGGCATCTGAAACGAGGCGAGGCCTTTACCTTTGATTACTCAGATGTCCTGGAATTACTGGAAGTAAACTTTTTGGAAGAGCTGACACCGGAGAAATCAGAACTTAAGAAAGAGGAAACTGCTATCCAAATTCAAGCAGAGCCGAAAAAAATATCTGATGAGGATATGGAGATCCTGGTTGATTTTGTATCGGAAGCCCTGGAAAATCTGGATACAATCGAAGTAAACCTGATTGATCTGGAGCAGGATCCCTCCAATATGGAGATCATCAACAATATTTTCCGTCCCTTTCATACCATTAAAGGCGTGTCCGGCTTTTTATCCCTCACAAAGATCAATAAACTTGCCCATGCGACGGAAAATCTTTTAGACAGCGCCCGCAGCGGAGACTTTTTAATCAACGCTACCGCAACGGATGCGATCCTTGAATCCGTGGATACACTGAAAAAACTCATCGATAATGTCAGGCAGGGGACCCAAACCGGTTTCATGCCATTGGATGATGATATCGACGTCAACCAATTAAGAGAAAAACTTCAACACCTTCAGGTTGCCTTGATAAAAGGGGAGAAGGAGCCTTTGGGTGAAATTCTGATCAGAAAAAAGATGGTTGACAGGGAAAGCCTTGATCAGGCCCTTGAAACCCAGAGAAATCAGCCGGATAAAAAAATCGGAGAAATACTGGTTGATACCCAGAAAATACAACCCAATCAAGTTGCCTCAGCTCTGATGGATCAAAGCCAGCCTAAAAAAAAGGTGGACACCCAGGTTAAAGTCAGTACTCAAAAACTGGATGATCTCGTCGATTATGCAGGTGAGCTTGTCATTGCGCAATCCATGCTCAGACAAAAAACGATCAATGATCCATCCCTTAGCCAGAATGTGTCACAGTTGGGGCAGATCGTTTCAAATATGCAGGCCATTGCCATGTCCATGAGAATGATCCCCATTAAAGCCACTTTTATGAAAATGATACGGCTGGTCAGGGATTTAGCAAAAAAATCAGGCAAAGCGGTCAACCTGGAGATGGTGGGAGAAGATACGGAGATCGACAGGAATGTAGTGGAGGCACTGTATGAACCCATGGTGCATATGATCAGAAATTCCTGTGATCATGGTATTGAATCTGCATCAGATCGTCTTGAAAAGGGAAAGTCTTCCCAGGGAAAAATCATTCTTCGCGCCTATCACAGAGGCGGACATATTCTTATAGAAATTGAAGATGACGGCAAAGGACTTGATAAAGACAGAATTCTTGAAAAGGCAAAAGAAACCGGTCTTATCACCGGGAATGCGCAACTGACCGATGCGCAAATATATGATTTGATTCTTCAGCCCGGCTTTTCCACGGCCCAAGAGATTACGGATGTCTCAGGCCGTGGTGTGGGCATGGATGTGGTCAAATCCGGCATAGAAAAATTCAGGGGACAATTGAACATTGCCTCGGAAAAAGCCAAGGGCACGAAATTTACCATCAGCCTTCCGCTGACACTTGCAATTATCGATGGAATGCTGGTCAGGGTTGATCAAGAACAATACGTAATTCCGACAATGGCCATACAAAAGGCATTTAAACCCGGGAAAGACGAGTACTTCACGGTTGAAGGAAAAGGTGAGATGGTCAAAGATCGAGGCAATTTAATTCCCATTATCCGATTGAACGATATTTTTAACAGCAGGGATCAGAAAAAATCAGTTCAAGACGGCCTTGTGGTTGTTGTGGAATCAAAAGGTGAAAAAAGAGCACTGTTCATTGATGAGCTGCTAGGCAAAGATGAATATGTCATTAAAAGCCTGGGCAGCAATCTAAACGAGGTGGATGGGATCGCCGGCGGTGCTATCCTTGCCGACGGCCGGGTGGGACTTATCCTCGATATCCATGGGATATTCAACCTTATGTCAAAAAAACATAAGTAGGCCTTGATCATCGTTTCGGACATTTGGGGATGATCAAGGCCCATGGGTAATTTTCAATTGAAAAAGATAAGGGATCCAAAATGAATCAGATAGTTGGTGTTGCAGATATGAAAGTAAGCAATAGCCCCGAGGAATCGATCATCACCTATTCCCTTGGTTCCTGTATCGGGCTTGTCATATATGATCCTGCCGTTAGGGTTGGCGGAATCCTGCACTATATGCTGCCCGAGTCTTCCATCGATAAGGAAAAGGCTTCGGCAAGACCCTATATGTTTGCAGATTCCGGTATACCAAGACTTTTTAAGACGGCATACAACCTGGGTGCGGCAAAACAACGAATGAAGGTCTATGTCGCAGGCGGAGCAGAAATCCTGGATCAGTCAGGTTTTTTCAATATCGGCAAAAGAAATTACATGGCGCTCAAAAAAATATTTTTTAAAAACAATGTGATGATCAATAAACAGGATGTGGGGGGCAATACAAACCGGACCGTAAGGCTTGAAATTGCCACCGGAGACATTTATGTTAAAACCTCCGGTGGAAGGGAGGTGAAAATATGACATCCCTTCAGACGCTTATGGGTGATATCAAAAACTTAAGACCCATTCCTGCTGTGGCCAATCAGCTTCTGGCGGTGGTGGACACCCCGGACAGCTCCATGGAAAATATTGCCAATGTGATCCAGTATGATCCTGTTATCACCGCAAGTATTTTAAAAACCTGCAACTCGGCCTATTTTGGTCTTAAAAACCCGGCAGAATCCGTTAAAGATGCCGTTAATCTGCTGGGTACGGATCAAGTGATTGAACTTGCACTCATAAAATCAGGTGCCCAGGCCCTGTCCGGCAGCCAGGAGGGATATGGGCTGGCACAAGGTGAGATGTGGAAGTATTCCGTGTCCTCTGCCGTGGTCGCCAGGCAGGTCGCCATGAAGCTCTCCTTGAAAAATAAAAACACCCTGTTCACATCCGCCCTGATTAAAGACATTGGCAAAATAATTTTAGAAAAGCATGTATCGGGGGCATCCCAGCAGATTAAGGGTCTGGTTGAAACCAAAAATTTCAGTTTTCTGGAAGCAGAAAAAAAGGTTCTGGGGATTGATCATGCCGAACTGGGTGCCATGATTGCAAAAATGTGGAAGTTCAGCCCCAGGATGGTCAACATCATCCGGCATCATCACTTGAGCGATGCAAGCAAAATTTGTGACCGGGAAATTGCAGCGGTTTATCTTTCTGACTGCATCTGTATGATGATGGGACAGGGGGTGGGCTCGGATGGTCTATCCTACCGGTTTAAACATCAGGTGATGGAAAATCTGGGGATTACTGCGGCTGATGTTTTGATGATTATTTCAGAATTTGCCATAAACATACAGCAGGTTGAAACACTTTTACAGATGGCGTAAAAAACAAATTACAGGAAAAAAACAATGTCATATTCAATATTGATAGTGGATGATTCTTTACCCATGCGATCGGTCATCAAACGAACACTGAAGGCAGCGGGTTATGGCAGCTCAGAAATACTCGAAGCTGCCAATGGACAGGAAGCACTTGAACTGATGAAAAACAGCTGGGTGGATATGATAATGACGGATTACAATATGCCCGTCATGAATGGCCTTACGTTTATTAAAACCATAAAAAAAGATGATATCTCAAAGGAGATCCCGGTTGTCGTCATTTCCACAGAGGGCAATGCGTCTAAAATAAAGGAATTTATGGAGAGCGGGGCTGCAGGATATATCACAAAGCCCTTCACACCTGAAACCATCAGAGATTTAATCGTCAACATTCTTGGAGAAGCAGATTATGAAGAAAATTTTGATGACAGCGATGAAGACTTCGATTTCTGACGTCATGGAAACCATGTTTTTTCTGCCAATTGAATTTGGAAAGGATGCCACACTTGCACAGTGTGGCATGGATAAAAAAGATACCATGGCCTGTGGGTTGACATTTACAGGGGATGCGTCCGGGAGTGTATTTCTTGTGGCACCTGAAGGCCTTGTGGCGGAAATGGCTGAAAATTTTATGGGTGAATCCAGGGAGCAGCTGACTTCTGAGTATCTTTCAGGGACATTGACAGAAATGCTGAACATGGCCTGCGGAAATGCCTTGAGCAAAACAGATTCTAAAGTTCCCTTTGAACTGGGTATCCCGGTGATGATGGACACATCAAAGATATCTGAGAAAGAGATGTTTACCATTGTTGAGACCACTGAATCAAAAATGGCAGTTCTCTTAAAAATGGATTGAGTAAAAGACCTGGAGAATGTGTATATGCCCCGTGATATCAAAGTTCTGGTCGTGGATGATTCTGCTGTTGTCAGAAAGGTTTTTTCTGAGCAGTTGTCGAAACAGAAGGGGATTGTTGTTATCGGAACAGCACCTGATCCCTATGTTGCCCGGGACAAAATTGTTAAACTGAAACCGGATGTGATTACCCTCGACATTGAAATGCCCCGCATGGATGGCATCACTTTTTTAAAGAAACTGATGAAATACTATCCGCTTCCGGTTATAATTGTCAGCTCTCTTTCGACCCAAGGCAGTAAGATTGCCCTTGAGGCACTCTCCATCGGTGCCCTTGAGGTGATTTCCAAACCGAGTTCGGCTTATTCAGTAGGGGACATGAGCCTGCAGCTGGCAGAAAAGATCAGAGCGGTTTACGGGGTAAGAATGGTGGCTTCACCCGTTCAAAACACAGCCAAGAAACCACTGATTTCCATCGGATCAATGGCCCTTGCCGCCACAACAAATAAAATCATTGCCATTGGTGCGTCCACCGGCGGAACAGAGGCAATAAAGAATGTGTTAACCCGATTGCCCCACAATGCCCCAGGGATTGTGGTGGTTCAGCATATGCCGGCCCGGTTTACCACCTCCTTTGCCCAACGTCTGGATGAGCTTTGCCAGATGAGGGTAAAGGAAGCACAAAATGGGGATACGGTTATAAACGGTCAGGTTTTGATAGCGCCAGGCAATTACCATATGATCTTCAAACGAAGTGGCGCCAGATATTATGTGGAGATTAAAACCGGCCCCCTTGTTCATTACCAGCGGCCGGCGGTGGATGTTCTGTTTAAATCCGTTGCCCGATTTGCCGGGGCCAATGCCCTGGGTATCATTCTGACCGGCATGGGCAAAGATGGGGCTGCCGGTATGCTGGATATGAAAAAGGCAGGCGCTGTTAATATCGCCCAGGATGAACGATCCAGTGTGGTTTTTGGCATGCCCAAGGAAGCCGTAAACATCGGTGCTGTTGATTATGTCCAGGATATCCACAGTATTGCCGGCAAAGCCATCTCGCTTTTGGAAACAATGTAAATTTAAATGGGACAAAAACTTTTTATGGTAACCGAAACAGAACTGAGTCCTGCACAGCATAAAAAACTTTCCCAAATTGTTTATAAAGAATCCGGTGTGGTTCTTGATGAAAAAAAATACAGTCTTCTCGTTGCCAGACTCGCCAAAAGAATGCGGATCACAAAAACATCTTCCGTGTCTGATTATATAAGCCTGATATCAAGCAATCCGGATGAATTTACTGAATTTATCGATGCAACCACAACCAATCACACATTTTTTTTCAGAGAGAACAAACATTGTGAATATATGATCAAGACACTGGATAAAAAAACGCCTTTAAAGATCTGGAGTGCTGCATCCTCCAGTGGAGAAGAAGCGTTTTCCCTGGCGGTTCAATTGCTTGCCAATTCATTTTCATTCACCATCTTTGCATCCGATGTTTCTGATTCCATGCTGAATCTCGGCCGGCGGGCTATTTATCCAAATGATCGGGTCAAAAATGTTCCCCTTTCAATGCTGCACGCCTATTTTCAAAAGGGCAAAAACCGATGGAAAGACCATGTCAAGGTAAAACAGGAGGTTCAACAATTGGTTACATTTGCAAAATACAATCTTTTGTCGGACAAACCTTCGGATGTATATGATATTATTTTTTGCAGAAATGTCATGATCTATTTTGATAACCCGACCCGGCAAAAAGTTGTTGACAGCCTTTGCAAAGCATTAAAACCGGGCGGTTATTTTTTTGTGGGGTTGGCTGAAAGTCTTAACGGGCTCAACCATTCCCTGACAACTATTTTGCCGAGCGGGTATCAGAAAAAATGATATTCCAGGAGAGAATGATCCGTTCTTTAAAGGATCAACGAGGAATATATGGATCAGACTAATCATTTCAGTGAAAATTCACTGACCACCCATTATTTTTTAGAACCCGGATATATCCTTGTGCCGGACAATTCCGTCATCATATCTGCGGTCATCGGGTCTGGGATCTCAATCTGTGTTTTTGACAGAAAAAAAAGAATCGGTGGCATGAATCATTTTATTTTTCCCTATATAGCCACACAAGGGAAAACCACTGCATTGTATGGCAATATTGCAACCATTGCCTTGCTGAAAATGATGCTGGCCCGGGAATCTTCAATCAAATCCCTTGAGGCGCAGATATATGGGGGTGCATATCATCCTGAAAAAGCCAGTAAAGATATCGGAAGAGAAAATATTGAAATTGCCAGGAAGATCCTTTTAAAAAACCAGATACCCATCACCTCCCAGGATGTTGGTGGGGAAAAAGGCAGAAAGGTGGTTTTCAATACAAGAACCAATGAAGTGGCCATTTTAAAAGTCGACAGGCTAAGGGATATGGACTGGTACCCCTATCAGTGATCCGTCACGTGGATCACGTTGATACCCTTTAAAGTATAGAAATGATCTTAAATAGAGGAGCGTTTTGATGTCATATCAGAAACATATGCATGTGATGGGTATCGACAGGATGATCAATCTTGAACTGTTCGTTTATACGGGGGATGCAGACAAGCGATGTCAACCATGAAACCGATTCGATCCTTAAATTCGGAAGATAAATTAAAGGCCAAAACCTTAGTCCTTCAGCAGACAATGGATTCTTTAATCGATGAAATAGAGAATAAAAACAAGATAGAAAAAGAACTGATAAAGAAAAATGAATATATGGAAGCCCTTCATGAA
The DNA here is from genome assembly GCA_963675615.2 of uncultured Desulfobacterium sp. Lineage (GTDB taxonomy): Bacteria > Desulfobacterota > Desulfobacteria > Desulfobacterales > Desulfobacteraceae > Desulforapulum. The sequence continues at coordinate 3,181,806 of CAXXTD010000001.1, read as the reverse complement.
ACAGCATTGGGTATGCTCAGTCGATTGGAGTTATCACAGGTCCTGGAATCCATTATTGTAAGAGCTTCGAAATTAACCCAGATTCCCGATGGATTTCTGCATCTTTATGATTCAAAACAAAAAAATTTAGAAATAAAGGCTGCCTATGGGAAATATTTACCCTTGAAAGGAATCAAATTCGCCGTTGGTGAAGGAATATCGGGCAAGATTTGGGAAACGGGGGAACCCCTTGTAATAAATGATTATCAAAAATGGTCCGGTAAAACCCAAAATCCTCAATTTGATTTTATCACATCGGCCATGGGGGTGCCGTTGACATCTGGATCAAAAATTGAGGGTGCAATGGTATTAAGCCATCATGAAAAAGGGAGTTTAATACAGCTGGATGTCGTATCTGTTCTCGAGCAATTTGCGGAACTTGCAACCCTTGCAATTGATAATGCAAAGTTGTTTGACAGCATGAAAGATGAGTTTGAACAGAGAATCAGGCTTGAAAATGAACAAAAGCTGATGGAATCAAGGCTGCGTCAGTCTCAAAGGATTGAAGCCATTGGAACATTGGCCGGCGGCATTGCACACGATTTTAATAATATTTTATTTCCTATCCTGGGTTTTTCTGAAATGATCATGCATGATCTGCCGGATAAAAGTCCTGTCAAACACCAATTACAGGCAATAATTGACGGTGCATTGCGTGCAAAAGATCTGGTTCATCAAATCCTGACATTCAGCAGAAAAACCGAACAGAATTACAAGCCATTGAAAATACAGTTCATCATCAAAGAGGCTTTAAAACTTGCCAGGGCATCATTGCCAAGTACGATCAACATCACTAGCAATATACCCAAAGAGGTCGGAATGATAATGGGCGACCCAACCCAGATTCATCAAATCCTGATGAACCTGATTACCAATGCCTTGCATTCAATGGAAGAGAATGGGGGAGAACTTTCAATCTCACTTAAAGAAATTGTTCAGCAAGATGATGCTGTGCCTGTTATCGGGCTGGTGCCTGGATATTATATCTGTTTGACAGTTGAAGACACAGGCGTCGGTATGGATCAGAATACTCTCAAGCGGATATTTGAACCCTATTTTACGACAAAATCCCGGGGGAAAGGAACTGGTTTGGGGCTTGCCGTCGTACATGGTATTGTAAAAAGTCTCCATGGAGAGATTATTCCACAAAGCACCGTCGGCAAAGGCTCCTCGTTTTCTGTGTATTTGCCGAAATTTATTAAAAAGCATAAGGGTGCGGATATGAAAACACTATCTATGGATCAGTTAAACGGGGATGAAAGAATTTTGCTCATTGATGATGAAGAACCGATTTTGAATATCGTTGGACAAATATTGTCCCGATCCGGTTACAAAGTGACCGCCCACAATATGAGCACAGATGCACTGGAGCGTTTCAAGAAATCACCATATGACTTTGATCTGGTCATCACAGACATGACAATGCCGGAAATGACAGGAGAAAAAATTGTTACAGAGATGAAAAAAGTGCGCCCTGAAATCCCTGTGATTTTGTGTACGGGTTTCAGTGAGAAAATCGCCAATGGTATGGTGAGTGCTGTCATGCCGGATAAGATTTTAATGAAACCGGCAGGTAAAGACAATCTGTTAAAAAGCATTCGATACCTGCTGGATAACGGATAGATATCACAATGAATGGAGAAAGAAAGATGACTGATAATTCCACAGCCGGCAAGATTCTGGATGAATCAACAACATACACCAAAGAAGGTCTTCTGGAGGTGATTGATGCATTGCCTCTGGCGATTGCCGTTATTGACAGCAATAGAACAGTCGCCCTTGCCAACAAATCAACCTACCTGTTTACAAACAAAAATCAGGTGCAATTAATCGGTCATGTTGGCGGGGAAGCCTTTGGATGTATCCATCATGATGATGTGCCTGAAGGCTGCGGGTTTGGTCCGGAATGTTTGAAGTGCAAGCTGCGGACAGCTGTACTTGTGACCATGGAGCGAAAAGAGGCGCAACATATGGTGGAAACCGTCATGATTTTTAAAAATCATGGACAACGACATCTTCGAATATCTACACTACCCATGATGCTGAGTGGAGATGCAGTGATTCTTCTTGCAATCGAAGATATCACAGAGGTGAAAAAGCGTGAGCAGACAGAAATGGAAAAGGAAAAGCTCTCTGTCGTTATTCAGACAGCAGGCGCAATCTGTCATGAGATGAACCAGCCGTTAATGGTCATAATGGGATTTGCTGAATTATTATTGGAAGACCTGCAAGAGGGTAACGCTCAAAAGGAGAAGGTGACGGAAATAAAGAAACAGGTGGAAAGGTTGGGTTCAATCACCAGAAAACTGATGAAAATTACAAGATATAAAACCAAGGGATATCTCAACGCAAAAATCATCGATATTGATTCCGCATCTGATTAACATCTGAACGAACGTGATTAAAAAAGGAGCAACGATTTTGGACAAAAAAATTTTGGTTGTTGATGATGAGAAAGCCATATTGAATTTATTGCAGCAGGCCTTTTCAAGAGCCGGTTATGAGGTTCGATGCGCTGAAAGTGGGGAAAAGGCATTGGATATTCTAGAAGATGACAATATCCATGTCATGTTTTTTGACCTGAATCTGCCACAGATGAACGGCGTTGAATTATGCAGAGCCGTGAAAAAAAACAGGCCCATGTCTGTTATTTATGCCATCACAGGATATGCCTCTCTTTTTGAACTGGCGGATTGCCGGGAGGCGGGGTTTGAAGATTATTTTAAAAAGCCGGTGAATATATCTACATTGATTGGAAAAGCTGCGTCGGCTTTTGAAAAAATTGATCGGTGGAAGAATGTGTAACTTTTTCAGTTGCAGTCAAGTTCACTCCCAAAAACCCGATTGCGACCATTCTGTTTCGCATGATAAAGGTTTTGATCCGCCTGCTTCAGCATGTCTAAAGGATCAGAACTGTTGTCAAGGCCCACGGTAACCACACCGATGCTCACGGAAACATGGGCAGCCGCCTTGGAATAGGCATGGGGAATTTTGAGGTCGGTTATGGCAAGACGAGCCCGTTCGGCAAGACTCTTTCCAGCTTCAGCATCGGTTTCGGGAAGCACCATGACAAACTCCTCTCCCCCATACCTGGCAACCAGATCAGCCGGACGTTTTAATATCGCCTGGAGTGATTTGGCAATGGCCTGCAACGCAGCATCCCCGGTGGCATGGCCGTAATGATCGTTATACTGCTTGAAAAAATCCACATCCACCATGGCCAGGGAAAGACGGGTTCCGTTACGGGCCGCTCTGGCACTTTCATTCTTGAACACCTCTTCAAAACGGCGACGGTTGGGTATCTCTGTTAAACCGTCAAGGTGGGCCAGCTGATCCAGGAGTCGATACTGATGGATAAACCGCAAATGATTTCGCACCCGTATCTGTACAATGGGCGGGGAAAAAGGCTTGGTGATATAATCAACAGCACCCAGTTTCAACCCATGCTCCTCATCCTCAATGGAATCAAGGGCTGTCACAAAAATGACAGGAACATTCTTTGTCTTGTGATCCTCTTTAAGGTGCTTGATCACTTCATAGCCCCCCATCTCCGGCATCATCACATCCAGCAGAATCAAATCCGGGGCCGCATTATCATAAATATACTTCAATGCCTGGACACCGCTCCTGGCAAGAATCAGGGAGTATTCATTCTTCAACACATCGGCCAGGACCTTAAGATTCATCTTTTCATCATCCACGATGAGGATCCTTGGCCGATTCACCTTGATCATGATGAACACCCCCCCTTTTGACTGTATAAGGTTTCTTTTAATCCGCCGGCCACATCCGCAGCATCCGAATATTCGATATCATCGATCAACGCCCTGATACTGGCAAGAACATGATCATGGCCATGGCCCTTCAGGATACCTTCAATCTCAAAAAACAGATTCTCAGCAACATATTCGCCTTGATGCAAATGAACAATAAGCCGTTCAATCTTGCAGACCACGCCATCGACATCCAGGGCCCCTGCCTTGAAAGCAGCCTGCTCCTCCCCGGTGCCAGAACCATTCAAAGGAAGGTGTGCCAGGGAGGTGAGCACCTCCTTGAGTGCATCAACAAAGGGCTGAATCAGATCTTCCCCATGGGGTGCTTCCCCCCGTTTCAGCACCGTTTCAAGATCACCTGCCGTCTGAAAAAGGCGACGGGCTCCCATATAGCCTGAAACCCCCTTTATCGTATGGGCCCGGGTCTGAACATCTCCCCAGGCCCCCTCCCGTGCGAGCTGTGTCAGCACGGTGGGATAGGAACCGTACTCGTGGCGAAAATCGTTCAGCATTTTCACAAAAAGGGTGGCGTTATTGTTGAGTCTTTTAAGGGCCTCGACCTGATCAATGCCGGGCAGACACGGCAGATTCAAGGGTTTTCCGGCTTTTAACAAAACAGGGGCCGGCTCCGGTTCCCAGGAAGGAACGGCTGGATGCTTTTCCGGAATCAGGCGTTTCAACACCTGATAGAGGATGGCAGGATCCACCGGCTTGTTAATATGGTCATTCATGCCAGCTGCCAGACTCTTTTCCCGATCTCCTGCCATGGCATGGGCCGTCATGGCAACAATGGGCAGCGTCTTGAACGCCTCGTTCAGGCGGATCCGGCGGGTCGCCTCAATGCCGTCCATGCCGGGCATCTGGATGTCCATAAGCACCAGATCAAAAGGATGCCGCTCAAGGGCTTCGATGCTCTCCAGCCCGCTGGACGCAACCGTCACCACCATACCCGCATCTTGGAGAAATCCGGTGGCCACCTCCTGGTTGATGGAATTATCATCCACCAGCAGAATATGGGCACCTCGAATTGACTCCAGTTCTTCCAGGGATTCAATATCTTTTATGGCTGTCCTGGGTCCTGACACCCTGTCAATGCCCAAAAGCTGAAGCAGGGTATTGTACATCACAGAGGCATAGACCGGTTTCACAAGAAAGGCATCCACCCCGACGCTCCCGGCTTGAACCCGGGCCTCTTCACGGCCGTTGGCCGTCACCATCAGCAGGGCGGGAATCCTGGCCATGGCGATATTTTTCCGGATGCGTCTGGCGGTTTCAATACCGTCAATTCCCGGCATTATCCAATCCAGCAAGACCACATCATAGGGGGTTTTCCGGGTAACCGCGGTTTCAAGAAGAGCAAGGGCTGTTTGACCATCAACCGCCATATCCACGGTCATATTCAGGGAAGAAAGCATGGCGGACAAAACATCCCGGGCCGCTGCATTATCATCCACAACCAGCGCACGAAGCCCCTGGAACATCGCCAGGGATTTCGGTTGCCGTTCCCGGATCTCCCGGGAAATACCAAAACGTGATGTAAAAAAAAAGTTGGCCCCCTTGCCGGGTTGGCCTTTTGCCCAGATTCTCCCGCCCATCATCTCTGTGAGCTGCTTGCAGATGGCCAGGCCCAGGCCGGTGCCGCCATATTTTCGAGTGGTGGTATCGTCCGCCTGGCTGAAGGCCTTGAACAGCAGCGATATCTGTTCCGGCGCAAGCCCTATACCGGTATCCGCCACAGAGAATCGAAGCACAACATCATCTTCAGTACGATCGTCCACACCTACTGAAATGATAATCTCGCCCTGGGATGTAAACTTAACGGCATTGCCGGCCAGGTTCATGAGAATCTGGCCCAGGCGCAGGGGGTCCCCCATCAGATGACAGGGCACATCCGGGTCGATGCGAAACAGAAACTCAAGCTGCTTTTCTTCTGCATTCATCCCCACAACATTGGCAATATTGACCAGGACATCTTCTAAATTAAAGGGGATCGACTCCAGTTCCATTTTTCCGGCATCAATTTTGGAAAAATCCAGAATATCATTAATAAGCCGGAGCAGGGTATTGGCGGATCCGAGGATCTTTTCAACATAATTGTGCTGTTTTTCGGTAAGTTCAGTCTTCTGGATGAGATAGCTCATACCGATAATGCCGTTCATCGGGGTTCTGATTTCATGGCTCATCCGGGCCAGAAAATCCCCCTTGGACGTATTGGCAGCTTCTGCAAACTCCTTGGCCTTGATGAGTTCAGCCTTCATCTTTTTATAGACGGTCATATCCATGGCCGTGAAAAGATAGCCGCTCATCCTGCCTGCAGCATCGTAAAGTCCTGTAATGGAAAGACTGACCGGGAGCTGGGTCCCATCCTGGCAAATGTAAATCCACTCCCTGGCGCGGGTGAGCTTCTGTTTCACATACTGGTCAAACACCTTTATGTTTGACAGGCGTGATTTTGAAATTCCGCTGACTTTATCGCCATGATGCGCCAGTTCCTTTTCCAGATGCAGGGACAGAATATTTTTCTGACCAACCATTTCATGATCTGCATATCCCAAAAGATTAGCAGCACCTTTGCTGAAAAGCGTTATTTGACCCTCTATATCGGTGGCAATGATGGAAAGTTGCGTTGCCGCATCCAGAACCGCCTGACGTTCAGAATTCGCAATTTGAAACCGGTGCAGCATCTGCTCTGTCTTTTCAAACTGCCTGACAACAAAAGCCGAAGTGATGTCGGCCGCTTTCCTGGCCACCTTGATCTCCTGGCGCAGCATCAGGTTTTCCGCCAGCAGCTCTTCGTATTTGCGCGCCTTCACACCTTTTCTCCCAAACCGTTGACGGCAATGGAGACCGCTAATTCGGCCGCCCGGTCTATCATATGATCACTCAAAGCCCCCTCCAGGCCAAGCAACACAATCTCTTCGGCAATTTGACCATCGCACACCCTTGGAAGCACAGACAAAAGATAGGGCAGTCCTGCACCATGTCCGTAATGGGCAGAACTCAAACTTTGGATGACCGCCTTCTTTTCAAGAACCACAAGGGTTCCCTCCCCGGCAAAGCCCGATACCCCATCCACAAAGACCACACGCCCGCCCTGTTCAAGCAGGGGCAGCAGATTCAAACCTGCCAGCCCGCCTTCAATCACATCAACGCAGGCAGGCAGAACCAATTTCTGCAACCGGTCAAACACGGCCATACCAGATGCATCTTTTGGAATCAATCGGTTGCCGATACAGATAATCCTGGCTTTCATGGTGGTTACCCCAGGGCAAGCCGGCCTGTTTTTTTCCCGTTGACAACCGTATGGACCGCACAAACCAGGCAGGGATCAAATGATCGAATCACATGGCCGGCCTCCACGGGATTATTCACATCCCGGATGGGCGTACCGATCAATGCCTGTTCCCATGCCCCCCGCTCACCGGACACATCCCTTGGCGAACCGTTCCAGGCGGTGGGGGTAATGATCTGGTAATGGGTAATGGTCTTGTCTCGGACTTTTACCCAGTGCCCCAGGGCCCCCCGGGCAGCCTGAACCATGCCTTGTCCCTGCCCATCGGGAATACCGTTAACCTTATGGTAGAATCGGGCATCATGGTCAGCCACCAGTTCATCAATCCAGGCCGGCATGGCCGTTAAAAAACGGATCGGCCTGACAACGCGGGCCAGCTCCCGGACAAAAGCACTGGGACCGCCCTGGCGAATAAAATCGACAAACAGATGATTACCGTTGATGATCATCTCTGCCAGGGGGCCGGTTTCAAACACCTGTCCCATGTAGCGGGGGGCCTTGACCCAGGAATAACGATCCCCGCCCTGGCCCGACGCATAGGGTTTGGTCTCACCGCTAAAGGGATGGGAGGGGCCGTTGCCCTGCTCAAACCAGGCATGGGAGATGTCTTCGGTTATTTCTGAAGCATAAAAAGAAGAAACCGCAGCACCCGTTGCAACCCCGGCTGTCGTCAGCATGCCGTTATCACCTTGAATCGATGTAGCCCCAGGCAGCCGGAAACTGCCGTAGGACAAAAAACGATTGGGTCCCCGGCCCATGGAATCCAGACCGGCCTCCCTGGCGAACCGGATAAAAAACCCCACCTCACTGTTTCTGTGATTCGAACTTTCAGCCAGCCATTCATCCAGATCTGCAACGCTTTTTATGTCCTGCCAACGCCCAAGGGAGCATCCCAGGATACTCCGTTCATACCAGTTCGTAAAATGTTTCAGAATTAAACGGCACTGAAAAAGTTTGCTGATCTCAGGGATGGAGGTGACACCTCCAGGCACCATAAACGAGGTGTGGGGCCATTGGCCGCCGATAATGGCAATGATCTCAATGAGTTTTTTGGTCTCTCGAATCACCTCGATACTGGCCCGGCCCTTTAACGGTGAATAGCGCAACTGTGCCTCTTTACCCAGGGAATGGCTGCCATAGGCTTCCCCATTGGCAAAATCCACCATAAACATCAGTACGGCCTGGCGCACATCGCTTTGAATGGTTTCGGCCATCAAGGCCAGATTCCGCAGGCGAAAGGCATTGTCAGGCGGTTTGATGCCGGTAATGTCATCCAGGGCCTCGACTGCAGCCATAAGATGGGTCAAGCTGCATATGCCGCATATCCGTGGGGTAATGACCAGGCCATCCAGGGCACCCCGCCCCTGCATCATCTCTTCGAATCCCCGGAACAGGGTCCCGGAACTCCATGCATCGGTAATCACGCCGTCGGTTATATCAACCACAACCTCAAGATCTCCTTCGGCCCGGTTGACAGGAATCTTAATGCCCTTTTGTATTCTTACCATACCACGTTACAGCTCCCTGCATTTCTGGCCTTGATCATAATGTTTTGTCCTCTATTGATAGTTGTTGGCCGAAACAATGATCAAGGTTGTATTTCTAAACCTTTGAGATTCGTTTCTTAAGACGTTCCGGTGCTGCTGCAGATGCCATCCCCTTGTAAACCATATAATGGGCACGGCTGACGCCCATGGGCAAAGCCAGGGGGATACCTTCAATATTGGGCGTTTGAAAAAAAGGGGTGATCCTTGGAAAATCGGGATCCGTACAGCCAAAGCAGGGAACTCCCGCCCTTGGCTTTGACGAATGCTGATTCCATAACAGTTTATTACAGGGGCCCGGCACCAGGGGGCCGGCGCATCCCATATGAAAAAAAAGACACCCCATCTCTCCGAAATCGGATTCCTCTACCCGGTATTCATGGTACTCATTCCGGGTGCATCCCTGGTGGACCACTGTATTGTACCACTCCAGGGGCCGTTGAAATTCATCCAGTTCAAAAACAATGCCGTTGACAATCCCCATGATGGCGCCGGCAATCACATCGTGATGACAGGGACATCCGGCCAGATTGATAACCGGCTGACCCGACTTGCTCTTAAAATCCGCACCCAGGAAACCGCCCCGTTTTCGTTTGGAAAACTGAAGTCCCTTGGCTTCAATGGCGTAATCTGAACCAAAACCGCCAAATGAAGCACAGGTTCCGGCGGCCATCACAACCTGGGCCTGTTTTGCCAGGGAATGTATCAGCTCTTTTTTCGGCCGACCATCCTTTGTGTTATACATCCCTGTCCCTGCAGGGCCACAAATCACGGAGCCTTCAACAATAAGAAGATCAAGGGGTTGTTCGCCTGAAAAAATGGATTCCAGCAAATCGGCATGCTGCCCGGGGGAAATATGGGTGATGGAAGGATGCCAGAGCAAATCAACCTCTAGCATTTGAAACAGCTCTATGACATTGGGAAATTCACTACTTAAAAAGGAAAAGGTATCTCCACCACAACTGCCACCCTGTATCCAATATACTGTTGTCACAAAGGATCTCCTTATACAGAATACAAACCCGTTTCAGGTTGAAAAACATCCTTTTTTCATAAGGTTGCCCTCCCACAGGGCCCGTCTGGATGAAACCACCCATTGGCCATGGACGAACAAACTTGACAAGCAATTCATTTCTATAATGAATCAGCCGCCAGCCTTTTTCAAGGCCGGCAGCTGTCTGTGGACTGCGCAGACTCTTGAAACGGACTGTATAGGAGACTGCGCCATGATGTCAATAACATTATACACCATGGATTACAGAACCGATTCCACCCGGTTTCTACCCCGCTCCTTTGCAAGGTACATGGCCCGGTCGGCCCGGGAAATGAGATCGGCTTCGGAATCGCCGTTCCGGAACTGGGCCACACCAAAGCTGCCTGTCTGGGTCTTCACATGGGCAAAGGTCTGCCGGGCAATGGATGCCCTGAGATGTTCGGCCAGGCTGAGAGCGCCCTTGAGATCCGTATGGGGGCAGATGACCATGAATTCCTCTCCGCCCCACCGGCCGCAGATGTCGGTGGACCGGATATTTCCCTTGATGGTTTCGGCCATGTGAATCAAGACCGCATCCCCGGCCTGATGGCCGTGGGTGTCGTTGACGGATTTAAAAAGATCCACATCCATCAGGATCAGGGAAAGGGGATAGTTGTATCTCTGTACACGCCCGATTTCTTCGAGCAGGGTATCGTCAATCTTCATGCGGTTGAAGATCCCGGTGAGCCGATCCGTGATTGAAAGTTGCTTAAGTTTAACATTTGCCTCGGCCATCTGCCGATTAAAGGCGGACAGTTTGCGGTTCCAGAAAAGGATGCCGGAAAAAAGCAGGGCCGCTACGAACAGATACCGCCACATGTTTTTGTAGTTAAACCGGTGTTCAAAGCGGAGCCTGACCCATTTCTGATAAATCCCATCCACCTCCTCCCTTGTCAGGGAGTTCACAAGTTTTCTCAGGATACGATTGAGTTCCACTGACTTTCGCTGGGTTGCCATGCCCATGGACTTTAACTGATCCAGGTGACCGACCACCTTGAGATTGGAAAGGCCCAGTTTTTCGATATAGTGGGAGGCAACCGGAAGATCCACCACAAGGGCGGACAATTTTCCCGACGACACTTCAAGCAACCCCTGGCCCACGCTCTCCACGGTCTTGAACTCCACCAGGGGAAAACCGGCCGTAAGGGCCGGCCCGAGATCACTGTCCCGAACAATCCCCACATCCTTTCCAGCCAGTTCGCCCACCCCCTTGATAAAGGGGGATGACTCTTTCACAATGATTCCCACGGAAAGGGAAAGATAGGGTTCGGTAAACCCCAGGTCCTCGTCCACAAGATGGGAGACTGCCACCATGGGCAAAAGGTCACATTGGCCGGATTTCAGGGTATCAAGCGCCGAGGCACTGGCGGTTGCTGGCACGTATCGAAAGGGAATGCCGAGTTTTTTCTCAAAGAGTGGGATAAAATCTGCCACCATTCCGGCCGGTGCGCCGTCCTCGTCTCCCTCAAAGGGCATGGCGTCCGGATGAATGGAAAAACGAATCTCTTTTAAATTTTTCAGAAAGGTTTCTTCCCCGCCTGAGAGTTCAAGGGCGTCACCCCGGTTCCAACCCGTCTGTTTTGCCTGGCCAAACCACTTGATTTCAAGTCCTGCCATCTCACCTGGAGAAACCGTTTTCAACGCTTTGTCCATAAGATCCATGAGCTGGGGCCAGTCGTTTCGGACGGCAATGTACATGGAGGCGTTGCCAAGGTTGTCAAATTCATCAAAGGTGAAGGCCTTTTTAAGCGAAGAAAACCCATGCTTTTTCATGAAATAATGGAGAACAGCCTCCTGTTCAATGGTGCCAAAGGCCCTTCCCCGGGACACCTCGGACAGGGCCTCCATGGTGTCGGCGGTGTACATGAGCTTGATTTTTGGATGGTGCAGGCGCAGATAATCAGCCACGGCCCAATGTTCGGGCATGGCAAGGGTTTTGCCGTAAAGCGCCCTGATGTCGGTCACGGGGGGGGCATCCTTCCGGCACATCAGCACATGGGGAGAAAAATAAAAGGGCAGGGAAAAAAGGGCGTGCTTTTCCCGCTCCTGGTTCCGGGTGAGACTGTGGAGCACATCAATCTTTTTGTCGTAGAACAGGGTTACGGTCTCATCCCAGGTAAGGTCCGGGACAAATTCCAGGTGAATGCCGATGCGATCGGCCACAAGCTTTAACAGGTCAACGCCAAACCCCCGGGCTTCGCCCCCCACATTGAGATCAAACGGAGGCCAGTTTTCCTCGTTTCCCACACGGATCACCTGGTGGTTCACCAGAAAATCCTTTTCACTGTCCGTCAGATGAATTCTAAGCCCCGTGCTCCCCGGCGCCGGCAGCAGCCACTTGTCCCTCAGGGATGCAAGCTCCGATCCCGTGATGGCAGCCATTCCCTTTTTCACGATGGACAAAAGAACGGGCAGATCCGCCCTGACCCCGATCCTGAGGTCCTCCTCTGTTTTTCCTTCAAGGGCGATGGCTCCGGCAGAACGGACATTGGTGAGTCCCAGCGTTCTGATGGTGCTCAGACCGTCGCCCAGGTTAATGATAACGGCATCAACAAGACCCTCTGAAAGCCCCTGCATCAGGGCCTGGGCATCGGCAAGCGCCACAATATCAATTTCAGGATAACCGGCAAGGGAGTCCTTGAAGTAAACATCCCGGACAATGCCCACACGCCGCCCGAACAGCTGGGAAATGTTGAAATAAAAACCAAATTCGTTCCGGGTAAAAAGGGCCAGGGGAATGGTGTAGTACGGTGGGGAAAACAGGGTAAACGACTGCCGTTCACGGTCAAACGAGATCCCGTTGATCAGATCCACCTCCCCGGCCTTGAACCGATCCAGGTTGGTTGCCCAGGAACCGAATTCCGGGAAAAAATGCATCCCGGTTTTTTTTTCCAGAAGCGCGAAATAGTCATGGGCAAACCCCTGGTGGCCCTGGTCGGTAACAAAGGAAAAGGGATTAGAATTATCCTCAAATGCCACGGTCACAACGGGGTGATCGGCCAGGAAGTTTCTTTCCAGCCCGGTCAGGGCGATCCGCGTCAGGGGGGTTCCCCCCCCTGGGGAGGCAACAACAAATCCGCCCAGATCATGGTCTGAATCCGCCATGCCAAGACAGACAAAGGTGTCAGCGATCCGCTCAAGGGCTGAACCATCAATGGATCCCAGGTCATAGGTAGCCGGAAGGACCCGTTTTTTAACTTCCCGGAGCTCAAGGGCCAGGGTTTCAAGGCCCTTGGCCGGCACATGGGTTGCCACAAGGGCCGCCACCGCGGCCTCGTCCTGCTCCATGGCCGCAGCCCATCCCCGGCAGCTGGCCTCGACAAAACGCCTGGCCCGGTCCGGATGTCGCGCAAATTGAGCCTTTGAGGTGAACAGGCACTGGCCAAGGAAATCAGCCCCGAAATCCGACGGGGTAAAGACCGGGTACCTCCCGCCGGCCTGGAATCCGGGGGGCCGGTCCGTTGCACGGAGCACCATGGCGTCGGCCCGGCCCTGGTCAAGATCATGGAGATCAAAGGTGGAAGGTACCCACTTCAAGGTCGTGGGATCCACCCTCCCCGCCTTGAACATATAGGCAAGCTCTGCAATATGGTTGATCAACTTCGATGTTTTCCTGGCCCATGGGGTTTCGCCCCACCGGATCCGACACATGGGCTATCCCCGGCCTTGCCACCACAAAAACCGGTGAGCGCTTGAAAAAATTGGACAGCAGAACAACGGGCCGGCCCTTCATGGCCTTGAGCACAAGATCAGACTGCCCCAGGCCATAGTCGGCCCGTGCCGCTGTCACCTCCTGGACAGGATCGGTATGGGGCTCCGGTTCGACGAACCGGACATCCAGCCCTGCTTCCCGGTAAAAGCCCTGGTCTTTTGCGGCATAGAACCCGGCAAACCCGGTGTGGTGCTTCCAGTCAAGCTGCAGGGTCACCGTTTCAAGGTCGTGGGTGGCGCAACCGCCCTGGTGAACACCCAGAACAAGCAAAAGGACAACAGTCGTTGTCAACACCACCCCTTTTATATAACGAAACGACTGTCCCACCATGGCATCCCTGTTTCACAAATCCCCAGCCAATAATAAATCGTCCCCAGCCCGATCAAAGCGTGCTGCCCGGTGCGTACACTCAATCCATACACTCCTCGATCTGGTCGATGAACCTTGACCGCATGGCAAACTGACCTTTTCGATAGCTGGCATGGGAGAGATAGAGAAAACGCTCGGCCCGTGTCATGGCAACGTACATGAGCCGTCTCTCCTCCTGAAGGGCCTGCTCTCCGCCGTCAATGGATCGCCAGTGGGGGAACAGTTTTTCCTCGCACCCGACCACAAACACCGTATCAAATTCAAGCCCCTTGGCCGAATGAATGGTCAGGAGAGCCACCCCTTCCCCGTCGTCATCCTCGTCCTTGGTGTCCTCCCGGATCAGAGCCGCCTCTTCCAGGTATTCAAGGAGGGTGGATTTCTCCCTTGCCGTGTAGACCAGCTGTTCGATGTTCTCCCGCTTGGAGATAAACTCCGCCTCGGTCTTGACCTTTTTCCTGAGGTAGTCAAAGTAAGCGGTTTCGTCCAGTACCCGCTCCATGGCCTGGTTTGGCGGCAGGTCCCAGAGGGAGTCCAGCAGGTCCAGAAGCTTTGAGAGTTCGCCATGGATCTTGGGGGTCAGGACCCGTTCCTCAACCATTTTTCTTGCAGCGCCGGACAGACTCATCCCCTCTTCTTTCATGGTACCGATCTTCTTGACCATGGCTGGCCCGATTCCCCGTTTGGGGGTGTTGATGATCCGCTCGAACGAGACGTCGTCGTTGGGAAACTGGGCTGCGCTCAGGTAGGAGTTGATGTCCAGAATTTCCATACGTTCAAAAAACCCCTGGGCCCCCATGAGCCGGTAGGGAATTTTAAACATCCTGAAGATCTTTTCAAAGGCAAGGGAACAGAACTTGGTGCGGTAAACCACGGCAATCTTGTCAAAATCAATGCCTTCTCCCCTGCAGTTCAAGGCTTTGAGGCGCTTTGCCACCCATTCAGCCTCCTCGCCTTCGGAGAAGAACTCGTGGATCTCGACCACCCCGCCTCTTTTCTGGGAAAAACACTTTTTATCCATCTTGTCGGCATTGAAATCGATCAGTCCGTTGGCCGCCTGGACAATCTCATCGGCCGACCGGTAATTCTCCTCAAGCCGGAAAATTCTGGCATTGTCATACCGGTTGGAAAACTGTAGAAAATGGTTGACATTGCTGCCCCTGAACCCGTACACGGCCTGCCAGTCGTCACCCACGCAGAAGAGATTACCGTGATCGCCCAGCAGAAGTCTGGTGAGCTCGTCCTGGAGGTTGTTGGTGTCCTGATACTCGTCCACAAGGATATGGGTGAATTGCTGCTTGTAACGCTGCTGGATATCGGGAAAATCCCTGAGGATGTCCCGGGTTTTCAGGAGAATGTTGTCAAAATCCACCAGGTTGGCATCAAACAGCCGCTGCTCATATTCTTTATACAGATCAACCACCCGGATCATGCCCATCCGCGGATGCTCGTCAAAATAACGGTCCGGGTTGGCCGAGTTCTTTGCCCGTGAAATGATCGAAATGAGGTTGCCGGCATGCTTTTTTTCAAGGTTGTTGTTCACCAGAATCTCGGTCACAATCTTTTTCTGCTGGTAGATCGAGCAGATCTGAATGGGAGAGGCGTAGCCCAGCACATGGCTGTGGGTCTTGAAGATCACAAGGCAGGCCGAATGATAGGTCCTGACCCAGGGAAACTTGGCATACCCCAGGCCGGAAAGCTTGTAAAGGCGGCTCTTCATCTCCTGGGCCGCCTTGTTGGTAAAGGTGATGGCAAGAATTCTTGTGGGATCAAACCCCTGGTCAATGAGGTGCATGATCTTTGCCGTCAGGGTCCGGGTCTTGCCGGACCCTGCCCCGGCAACCACAAGGGCCGGGGAGCCCGTGTGGAGGACTGCCTTCTGCTGCTGTTCGGATAATTCCATTGATTTTACTGCCTAGGGTCGCAAATCCATCTGCGAACCTTAACTCCTTATGATCTCTTCAAGGGCCGTCTCAACGATCGATTTGATCTCAACCAGCCTTTGTTGTGTTAATGCTTCAAACCGCAGCACCAGGGCTGGCTGGGTGTTGGAAGCCCGCACAAGCCCCCACCCGTCGCCAAACAGCGCCCGCATGCCGTCGATGTCAATGACCTCATGGGTCTTTTTAAACCGCTCTGTAATGGCGGCAACCACGTCAAATTTTCTGGCGTCGTCACAGTCCACCCGGATCTCCGGTGTGGTAAAGGTGACGGGCAGATCTTCAATGAGCTGGGACACGGTCCTGCCAGTATCTGCTATGATCTCAAGAAGCCTGCAAGTGGCATAAAGGGCGTCGTCAAATCCGAAATACCGGTCCTTGAAGAACATGTGACCGCTCATCTCGCCGGCCAGCTCGGCATTCTCCTCTTTCATCTTCTTCTTGATCAACGAATGACCCGTCTTCCACATGATGGCACGGCCTCCGTGTTTTTTGATGTCATCGTACATGACCATGGAGCATTTCACCTCGGAGATAAAGGTGGCCCCGGGTTTGCGCCGGAGAATCTCCCGGGCAAAGATCACCATGAGCTGATCCCCATAGATGATGTTGCCCCGTTCGTCGACCACGCCGATGCGGTCGGCATCCCCGTCATACCCGACGCCCAGATCCAGTTTCTCAGCCTTGACAAGGTCAATGAGTTCGGCCATGTTGGCCTTGACCGTGGGGTCTGAGCCGTGGTTGGGAAAAGTGCCGTCCATGTCACAGTAAAGATCGTAAACCTCGCATCCCAACTTCTTCAGAACCGGCAGGGCCGTTACACCGCCCGTGCCGTTGCCCGCATCAATGCCGATGCGCAATGGCCGGGCCAGGGAAATGTGGGTCTGAAGATAGGCCATGTAGGGGGTCAGGGCATCACTGGTTTCAAGGGTTCCCCGGCCCGAGGCATAGGCCCCGGAGTCGATGATCCGTCTGACCTCCTGGAGCCCCTGACTGTGGATGCTGTCATACCCGTTCATGAGCTTGAACCCGTTGTATTCTGGGGGATTGTGGCTGGCCGTTACCATGGCGCCGCCCTGGGCATTGAGATGATGAATGGCAAAGTAGAGCACCGGGGTGGGGCAGACACCAATGTCAATGACGTCACACCC
Source organism: uncultured Desulfobacterium sp. (assembly GCA_963675615.2). Taxonomy (GTDB): domain Bacteria; phylum Desulfobacterota; class Desulfobacteria; order Desulfobacterales; family Desulfobacteraceae; genus Desulforapulum. The sequence goes on along the minus strand of CAXXTD010000001.1, from coordinate 3,164,956 downwards.
GGTTGAGAGGATGCCCGCTATGAATTTCGCTGAATAGTTGCCAGAGGTTAATCTGCAGTCCCGGCCCACAACCACCCGTCGATGATTGTCCCGCTCAAGGAGCGTGCCATAGGCCCGGCCGATCTTGACCACATCTTCATCCACAAACTCCTTGCCTGCAATTCCCCGGATATCGTACTCCCTGAAAATTCCCGGATTCATTGTTCCTCCTTTTTGAACGCTAATTCCAGATACAATTTAAGCGACACCCCCCAGTACAACGGCCAGCAATCCAACGGCCCAGCAATAGGGGGCAAACAGATAGAGCCGCCCCTTTTTAACAATCCGCAGCAGGGCGACCAGGGCCAGGGTGCCAACGATAAAAGCCGTCAGGGTGCTCAAAAGCGTGACCGCGTCAAAGCCTGTGCCTGTGGCAAAGGAATCCTTGAGGCTCAGGATCTCGGCACCGGCAATGGCCGGCATGGACAGCAGGAACGAAAACCTTGCCGCGGTTTCCCGCTCCACCCCGGCAAAGAGGCCTGCCGCAATGGTGGCCCCGGACCTTGAGATACCGGGGATCACGGCAAGGCCCTGGCAAAGCCCGATAAACAGCGCCGTGCCGAACCCAACCTGTTCAACCTTTTTACCCCCGGGGGCCGAATGCCGGGTAAACCAGAGAAAGGTACCCGTGACCATGAGCATGCAGCCCACGATTACCAGGGAAGAAAAAAGGAGATGAACATAATTTTTCAGCATCAGACCGACAACGGCCGTTGGAACGGAGCCCACAATAATGAGGGCTGCAAGCCTGATATCCTTGTCCGAACGTACCGCCTGTCTGAGACTGTTTACTGACCCCAGGTGCTGCACCAGCCGTCCAAGGCTGACAAGCATGGCCTTGATCTCTTTGAAAAAAACAAGGGCCACGGCAAAAAGGGTTCCCAGGTGAACACTGATGTCAAACGAAAGCGCAGGCTCGGTAATGCCAAAAAAATTCTGCCCCAAAACAAGATGGCCCGACGAACTGACCGGTAGAAACTCTGTCAGCCCCTGGAGAACGCCAAGCACAACACCTTGATATAATTCCATATTAATCCAACCTGATCGATTTGTTCCCGTTTAAAATACTGGCACAATGAACCGTACCGCCACTTACCGCAACCGTAATTAAATATCGTCTATGGCCGAAAATATCAAGATCTGATTGAGTTGACTATTTTTCTGTTTTCTTGATTCAGATCAAGGAAACCCTTACCTTAATGGGGTATTGTATTCCCACGGTCAGAGAGATTATCCACAAACAATTATTCAGGGAGGAAGACCATGTTCTGTTTTCAATGCCAGGAGACGGCAAAAAACAAGGGATGTACCATCAGCGGGATGTGCGGCAAGAAAGAGGAGACGGCAAACCTTCAGGATCTCTTGATCTTTAACCTCAAGGGAATCGCCGTTCTAACCCTCAAGGGAAAGACGGCAGGGATAGACATGACCACCGATGCGGCAAGATTTGCATCAAAGGCATTGTTTACCACCATCACCAATGCCAACTTTGACGATGCAAGCCTGGTTGACTGGGTCAACCAGGCCGTTGCCCTTAAAAAAAATATCAACGACCAACTCAAGGGAAAAATCACCGGGGAACTCCACGATTCAGCCACCTGGATGTCCACAAATGTGGACGAATTCCAGGCCAAGGCCAAAACCGTGGGGGTCCTTGCAACGGAAAACGAAGATGTCCGGTCCCTGAGGGAGCTGCTGATCATCGGCCTCAAGGGCATTGCCGCCTATGCCGAGCATGCAGCCGTTCTGGGCAAGGAAAAGGCCGAAATCTACAATTTTATCCTCGAAGCCCTTGACTCAACCACCCGGGATCTGACCGTGGACGACATGGTGGGCCTGGTACTCAAGGCAGGCGAGATCTCCGTGGTCACCATGGCAACCCTGGACGAGGCCAACACCTCGGCCTATGGCAATCCCGAAATCAGCGAGGTCAACATCGGCGTGGGCGACCGTCCCGGCATCCTTATTTCAGGCCACGACTTAAAGGATATGGACGAACTGTTAAAGCAGACCCAGGGAACCGGGGTGGATGTCTATACCCACGGCGAAATGCTGCCGGCCAACTACTACCCTGCATTCAAGAAATATGACCACCTCAATGGCAACTACGGCAGTTCCTGGTGGCGGCAGAACGAGGAGTTTGAGTCGTTCAACGGCCCCATTCTCATGACCACCAACTGCATCATTCCCATCAAAAAGAGCAACACCTATGGGAACAGGATCTTCACCACAGGCGTGGTCGGCTATCCCGGTCTTGAAAAGGTTGCCGATCGCAAACCCGGCGGAGCCAAGGATTTTTCCAAGATTATCAATCTTGCAAAAACCTGCCAGCCCCCCACGGAAATCGAGACCGGCACCATTGTCGGCGGATTTGCCCATAATCAGGTGCTGGCCCTGGCAGACAAGGTGGTTGATGCGGTGAAATCCGGCGCCATCAAGCGATTCATTGTCATGGCCGGTTGCGACGGCAGACAAAAGGCCCGGGGATATTTCACCGAAGTTGCCGAAAAGCTGCCCAAGGATACCATCATCCTCACTGCAGGTTGTGCCAAATACCGATACAACAAACTCAACCTTGGCGATATCGGCGGTATTCCAAGGGTGCTTGATGCCGGCCAGTGCAACGACTCATACTCCCTTGCCGTCATCGCCCTGAAACTCAAGGAGGTGTTTGGCCTGGATGACATCAACGAACTGCCCATCAGCTTTGACATCGGCTGGTACGAGCAAAAGGCGGTTGCGGTTCTCCTGGCCCTTCTTCACCTGAACGTCAAGGGCATCCGCCTTGGACCCACCCTGCCGGCCTTTGTTTCACCAGCGGTACTCAAGGTGCTTGTGGACAATTTTGACATCAAGCCCATTGGCAATGCCGACGAAGATATTGCCGCCATGATGCAGGGAAAATAACAACCGAATAACATCCGGGGTCAGGCCCTGATATTTCGACGAACAGGCCTGACCCCATCAACCCGAAGGAGGCCCCCATGAAATGCCCGGGTCAAGACACCCAGTACTGGAACCAGGAAGCCATTTTTGAGACACCCTGCCCTGAATGCAAAACCATAGTCGAATTTTTCAAGGACGACACGGCAAGGGTGTGCAAGGGATGCGGCAAGCGGATGGTCAACCCGAATATGGATTTTGGCTGCGCCTCCTATTGCCAGTTTGCCGAGCAGTGCCTCGGCACCCTGCCCAAGGAATTCCTGGCCAACCGGGACGACCTTTTAAAAGACAGGGTGGCTGTCGAGATGAAGCGTTATTTCCACACGGATTTCAGGCGCATCGGCCACGCCATAAGGGTGGCGCGCCATGCCGAAGCCATTGGGAAGGCCGAGCTTGGCAACATGGCCGTCATCCTGTGTGCCGCCTATCTCCACGACATCGGCATCAAAAATGCCGAGGAGAAATACAACTCAAACGCGCCAAAATACCAGGAACTTGAGGGCCCGCCCATTGCCAGGCAAATCCTTGAGCGCCTCAAGGCCAAGGCGGATCTCATCGACGAGGTGTGCGATATAGTCGGCCACCACCACCACCCCAGGGAAGAAGAGACCCTCAACTTCAAGGTGCTCTACGATGCCGACCTCATCACAAACCTTGAGGAGGCGCAAAAAGAGAAACCGTTGGAAAAGGCAAGGCTTGAAGCCATCATCAACAAATCTTTTCTAACCCAGAGCGGCAGAGAACGGGCAGCAAAGGTTCTCGTGACCCCGGACGTCTGAGCCGAACACCCACCGGCAAAACAACAGAGCAAAGAACAGCATCGCCAGGAATACCCCCCGGGATCAAAACCGGGGGGGCACCTGAACCCAGGAGGATATACCATGAAAATCATGCGAAAAATAATAGAGATAGACCAGGAAAAATGTGACGGCTGCGGAAACTGCGTTCCCTCCTGTGCCGAAGGTGCCATTGAAATCATTGATGGAAAGGCCAAGGTGGTCAAAGATCAGTACTGCGACGGCCTTGGGGCCTGCCTGGGCGAATGTCCCCAGGATGCCTTAAGGCTTGTGGAAAGAGAGGCAGATGCCTTTGATGAAGCGGCGGTGGAGGCTTTTTTAAAATCCAAGGAGAACAGCACGGACAAGGCATCTGCCCCGGCATCAACAGGGTGCGGCTGTCCTTCAGAGACCCTGCACACCTTTTCAACACCGGACAAGGGTGCCTGCCAGGCGGCCAATCGACCTGTGGTGTTGGGTGAATCGACCTCCGCCCTGGGACACTGGCCCGTTCAGATCCGACTGGTTCCCCCCACGGCACCCTTTCTCAAGGATGCAGACCTGCTGGTCACGGCCGACTGCGTCCCCATTGCCTACGCCTCGTTCCACCAGGATTTCCTCAAAGACAAGGTCGTGATGATGGGGTGTCCCAAGTTTGACGATAAGGATGCCTATGTGGAGAAATTTGCCCAGATATTTGCCGCAAACACCATCAAAAGCATCACGGTCCTGATCATGGAGGTTCCCTGCTGCTCCGGTCTTCCGGGCATACTGAAACGGGCCATGGCCCTTGCAGACAAAGAGATCCAGCTGACAACAACGGTGATCAGCGCCAGGGGCAAGATTGTTGAGCCCAAAAAGATCAACGCCGGCACCATGGGTTGATTCCAAAGGGACGGATTTCAAATCCGTCACCTCAACCGTCACCTCAATAAAATCCCTCCCCTGACAATCAATTCAGTACCTGAGAATCCAAAACCACAAGGCCCTTGACGATTAACGTTAAGGGCCTTGTGGTTTTTGGTTCAATGGGTGACCCCTCCCGGATAAATTTTACATTGGCCGAAACGATGATCAAGGCCCTTTGTTTGATTCATAGCCCCTACCCGCCTTTTACTTGACAGACAACCTCCCCCGGCGTAATTTCGGTTCAACGGAAATACATCAGCTGGGTTTTAACCTTTCACAAGAATGAAAAGACTCTTGGACCAATCACCATATGAATCAAAGAACGAACAATCTTGCAGCCTATATCTGGTCCCTGGCAGACCTGTTACGGGGTGACTTCAAGCAGAGCCAGTATGGCCGGATCATCCTTCCCTTTACACTCCTGCGCCGCCTGGAAGGCGTTCTGGAGCAGACCAAAGAGGCTGTCCTTGCCGAACATGAAAAGCTCCAGCGGCTGAACCTTCCGGAACAAGCCGAGGAGAAACTCCTGCTCCGCGCCACCAACGATTTAGCGTTTTACAACATCTCCAAAATGGACCTCTCCAAACTGGGTGAGTCCGGCATCAAAGAGAACCTGGAATCCTATATCCAGGGATTTTCCAGGGATGGCCGGGAGATATTCGAACACTTCAACTTTGCCGAGTTCATCGGCCAGCTCAACGATGCCAACCTCCTGTACAAGGTGATTCAAAAGGTCAGAAAAACCGACCTGAGCCCAACGGCTGTTTCCAACTATGAGATGGGCCTGGTGTTTGAAGAGCTGATCCGCCGCTTTGCTGAATCCTCCAACGAAACCGCAGGCGAACACTTCACCCCCCGGGATATCGTCCGCCTCACCACCGCCCTTGTGTTCATTGAAGATGATGACGCCCTGACCCAACCCGGCATTATCCGCACCATCTACGATCCCACGGCAGGCACCGGCGGGTTCCTCTCCTCGGGCATGGAATATGTGCGGGAACTCAACCCCCAGGCGGTTATGCGCGCCTTTGGCCAGGAACTCAATCCCGAAAGTTACGCCATCTGCAAGGCAGACATGCTGATCAAAGGCCAGGACGTCACCAACATCAAGCTGGGCAACACTTTGGCAGGCGACCAGCTCTATGGCGATCGATTCGACTATATGCTGTCCAATCCCCCCTTTGGCGTTGACTGGAAAAAAATCGAAGCCGATATAAAAGACGAACACAAGCTCAAGGGGTTTGACGGCCGCTTTGGTCCGGGCCTGCCCAGGGTCTCCGACGGTTCGCTCCTGTTCCTGCTGCACCTGATCAGCAAATTAAGGGATGCATCCCAGGGCGGTGGCCGCATCGGCATCATCCTCAACGGTTCCCCCCTGTTTACCGGCGGTGCAGGCTCCGGGGAATCAGAAATCCGCCGCTATATTTTAGAGGCAGACCTGTTGGAAACCATTGTGGCGCTGCCCACTGACATGTTCTACAACACCGGCATCGCCACCTATGTCTGGATATTGTCCAACAAAAAATCCCAAGAACGCAAGGGCAAGGTGCAACTGATCAACGGGGTTCACCTCTGCGGCAAAATGAGAAAATCCCTGGGCGCCAAACGAAATGTCATGGATGACGATGACATTGCCTTCATTACCCGCTGTGCCGGAAACTTTGAAGCCATTGACGCCCAAAAGCTGGACAAACCGTTGGAACAGACGAGCAATCGCGGCCGTCAATCGGAAAACCCGAAATCAGCACCCCCGAAAACCTTTGCCAGCAAGATTTTCAACTACCATGAATTCGGCTATCGCCGCATCACCATCGAACGCCCCTTGCGTGAATCCTATCAGTTCAGTGATGAACGCATCGCTGAACTTCGCTTTGCCCCCAAGCCTTTAAATGCTGCCATGCGCTGGATATTTGCGGAATACGGCCAGAACTGGACAGACCATGGGTGCGACCCATACGGCGCATTAAAAGAGCATGCAGCAGATATTCGAAAGACCATAAAAACCGACTTCAGCGGACTAAAAGAAAAACAGATCAAAACGCTGCTGGACAGCAAAACCTGGCTAACCCAGCGAAAAATCCTGGTGAAAGCCAGACAACTCCAACAGGCCATTGGCCGAGAACAGCATGATGATATGAACGGTTACGATGCCGTGGTCAAAGCCACGGGCGTTAAGCTCGATGCCAAAGAGAAAAAACAGATCACTGCTGCCGTGTCCTGGAAAAACCCAGGAGCCAAAAAGGTCATCAAAAAGATCCATAAAAAAGCCAAGCCCAATCCTGTTTACGGTCTGTTTGAGACAAACGGCAAGGTGGTCGAATACAAAGCCGACGGCGATCTGCGCGATTTTGAAAACGTCGCCCTTGATCCTTCTAAATCGGTGAACGCGCTCAATGAAGCCTACTTTGCCCGAGAAGTGCTTCCCCATGTACCCGAAGCCTGGATCGATGCCGACAAAAGAGATGCAATCGATCATGAGATCGGTATCGTTGGGTATGAAATCCCCTTTAACCGGCATTTTTATGTGTACCAGCCGCCCCGGGATCTGGCTGAGATCGATGCGGACCTTGATAAGGTAAGCGCTGAGATTATGAAGCTTCTTCAGGAGGTTCATTCATAATGACGGGCAAGTATCAGGCGTATCCTGAATATAAGAATTCTGGGGTAGAATGGTTGGGAGAGATACCTTTTGATTGGAAAATATCTAGAATTAAGTTCTTTTCAACTTTAAACCCATCAAAATCTCAGATTAAAGATATATCAGCAGATCTTGAAGTTACTTTTTTACCTATGGAGGCAATTGGCGAGCATGGTGAGTTAGATACATCAAGAGTTAAGCCACTAAAAGACGTCATAAATGGCTATACATATATTGGTGAAGGTGATGTATGTATAGCAAAAATAACCCCTTGCTTTGAAAATGGGAAAGGGGCTGTGGTTAATGGTTTAAAAAATGATATTGCTTTTGCTACGACTGAAATTATTCCATTTCGATGTTTCCAAAAAGGCGATTCAAAATACCTATATTACATGCTTACGTCTGAGCCTTTTAACAAAAAAGCTGAAGGATCTATGTATGGAGCTGGTGGTCAAAAACGTGTGTCAGATAACTTCGTAGCGAATTATTATTTTACATTGCCTTCATTTAAGGAACGACAAACAATCGCCAACTTCCTCGACCACGAAACCGCAAAAATCGATACCCTGATCGAAAAACAACAGCTGCTGATCAAACTGCTCAAAGAAAAACGCCAGGCAGTGATCAGCCATGCCGTTACCAAAGGTCTGAATCCCGATGCCCCCATGCGCGACTCAGGGATTGAGTGGTTGGGGGAGGTGCCGGAGCATTGGATCGTCAGACGTCTAAAACACACTTCAAACTTACAATCCGGGATACCTAAAGGTAAAGATATTACTGGCAAACGCAGTATAAATGTTCCAATGTTACGAGTGGCGAACGTTCAAGACGGTTATCTGAATCTTGATGATGTCCATAAAATGGCTATTGAACCAGATCAGCTAAAGCGATTTTCATTAAAGGATGGCGACGTTCTCATGAATGAAGGCGGAGATAATGACAAGTTAGGTCGAGGAGCTATTTGGAAATCTAAATTTACTCCTTGCATCCATCAAAACCATGTTTTTGCGATTAGACCTCATTCGATAGAGCCTGAATGGTTGGACTTATTAACCCGCGCAAGTTATGCAAAATTCCACTTTTTCAGAGTTGCTAAACAAAGCACCAATTTGGCTTCGATATCATCTACAAACATTAAAGAGACGCCATTGGTAATCCCTCCTAAAATTGAACGACATGAAATAATGGATTATGTGTTTAAAAAAATCGAAGCTTTCGAAAAAGGCGAAAAACAATGTTCTTCACAAATTGAACTACTTCAAGAACGCCGGACAGCCCTGATCTCCGCAGCCGTTACCGGCAAGATCGACGTCCGCAACTGGCAAGCCCCGGAACAAAACCAACCCAACATGGAAGGTGGCCTATGACCCACTCACCACTTGGCGACAAAAAACTATTTGCAGAAATAAAACAGCTGATCCAATCGGCCAAACAGCGTACTGCCGTTGCCGTAAATGCAGAGTTGACGTTGCTTTACTGGCAGGTGGGCAAATGTATTTCCAATGAAGTCCTTAACGATAAACGGGCTGAATATGGTAAACGGGTAATTGAAGATCTGAGTCGTGATTTAACCAATGCTTTTGGTAAGGGGTGGAGCAAAAAACAGCTGCATCATTGTCTCCGCTTTGCGGAAACTTTTTCCGATGAGAAGATTGTCTCCGCAGTGCGGAGACAATTGAGCTGGAGCCACCTTAAAAACCTGATTTACATTGATGATTCGCTGAAACAAAATTTTTATTTGAGCATGGCCGTTGAAGAACGCTGGTCCACTCGCACATTAGCGGAACGAATAAATTCCCAATTATATTAGCGAATTAACCTTTCAGAACGAGTAAAAGATAACAATGAAAAATATAATTGATATTATCTCCGATGGTGAAGGGCTGACCGTTGAATTCAAAAAAAGCAGGGAAAAGATTACCTCAGATGTTTACCAGAGTATCTGTGCTTTTCTAAACCGAAACGGCGGTAAGGTGTTCTTGGGTGTGGAGGATGACGGCACGATAACAGGGATAAAAGAAGAAGCCCTTGACCAAATAAAAAAAGATCCTGGTTATAACGGATTTGGGGGAGAGGGGAGTGACCTTTTGACTGGACAATAAGCGATCTATCGTCTATGGTTGAGCTGGACAACTTAACCTGGAAACGAAAGGTAGGCTATAATTCAGACATCAGAATCAACTCCCCAAAGAAAACGTACAATTGTTATCCCTTTTGATCAAGTGAAATATACAGACACTATCGAAGATCCAATAAAGTTCAGGAAGGAGTTAGCGCCATTTATTGCCAAATTCCCTGAACTTTTTCCAAATGAAATCAAAAAAGGGTATAGGATGAAAGAAATTCGGCTTTCAAAAAAAACAGGGATACCAACACGCCGAATTACTGTAAATGGTGTTTCTTACACAATCAGACCTTCCTTCATTATGCCTTACCATGTGGCATTTTCAGCCGAAATTGAAAAGGCTCTGTTTCTCAGAAAATTCAACGTGCCTTTTTGGGCCTTGAGCCATACGTTCGGTAAAGACGCGATGTATTGGTACCGAATGGAGCAAAGCCTCGGCCGGAACAGTATCATTGGAACGACTATCAAGGATCCAAATCTCCTTCCTGAGCATATTGCTGCCGACGAAAAACATTCCAGATTGAAAGGAGACAAGGTCTATGTTGCTACGACTGTAGGAGGCAATTGCATATTAGGCGCCTCTGTGAGTGAAGATGCCGGAGAAAACGGTTTGAAAAAAGGCTACGGAATATTCAAGGCCGAAGCTTTGGATATAAATCCGAACTACAAGCCGAAATCCGTGAACACTGACGGTTGGAAGGCAACTATCAACGCGTGGAAATCCCTTTTCTCAGGTATTACCGTCATTTCCTGTTTCCTTCACGTATTCATAAAAATTAGAGATAGATCCAGCAAAAAATTTAAAGATATTTTCGACTCTGTGGGCGACAAGGTATGGCATTGCTACGACGCAGAGTCCAAAGCCTCCTTTTCGCAACGGATACGCAGGCTATGTGATTGGGTGGATGCAGAGAATCTTCCGGATGTTATTTCCAAACCCATAATGAAATTAAAAAAGAACCTCACCGCCTATTCCAAGGCTTATGATTTGCCGGGATGCCACAGAACCAGCAACATGGTGGACCGGTTGATGCAGAGAATGGACCGTCATCTGTTTTCGACTTTTTATTTCCATGGAAGTCTACAGGCAGCAGAATTGAGTATCAGGGGTTGGGCGTTGATTCAAAATTTTGCTCCGTGCAACCCGACTACGGTAAAAATACACGATGGAAGGAGCTGTCCGGCTGAGTGGCTAAACAAATCCAGGTATCATGAAAATTGGCTGCAAAACCTTTTGACCTCTGCTTCAATGGGGGGTTTTAGGTATCCGCCCCCAAATCCGTTATAACCAGAAAAGATCTGGTCACTGCTTTAAACAATCCACAAAAATTGAATCCACCTTTGTATATTCTTCCCCAGGAGATCAAGATTCATGGGAAAATTTTGATTTTACTTGATATCCCGGAGAGTTCGCAGGTTCATCGTTGCAACAACAGGATTTATGACAGAAATGAAGACGGTGATTTTAACATTACAGATAACACAAACCTGGTGGGTGAACTATACATCCGAAAGCAGGGCAGTTATTCAGAAAACCGGATTTATCCCTATGTTGCCCTGGAAGATTTGCGACCTGACCTTATCCAACGGGTAAGGAAATTAGCGAGGGGACAGCGTCCGGACCATCCCTGGGCCGAAATGGATGATATTGAGCTGCTAAAAAGTGCCCGGCTTTTTCATAAGGACTACCAATCCGGCAAACAGGGATTTACGCTGGCTGCTGTTCTGCTATTTGGAAAAGATAATGTCATTTTAAATATTCTGCCCCACCACAAAACAGATGCGCTACTCAGGGTTAACAATGTTGATAGGTATGATGACCGGGATGATATCAGAACCAATCTGATTGAAAGTTATGATCGGCTTATGAGCTTTATGGCAAAGCATCTGCCGGACAAATTTTACCTGATGGGTGACCAACGAGTCAGCTTAAGGGACAGGATTTTCAGGGAAGTGACAGCAAACTGCCTGATCCACCGAGAGTATTTGAATCCGTTTCCAGCTAAGTTCGTTATTGAAAAAGACGTTGTGTTTACAGAAAATGCCAATAAACCCCACGGCCATGGTCTGATTGATCCAACAAGCTTTACGCCTTTTCCGAAAAATCCTGTTCTCGCCCGGGTCTTTAAAGAGATGGGACGGGCTGACGAACTTGGATCGGGCGTAAAAAATCTTTTCCGTTTTACAAAAGCCTATTCCGGTATGGACCCGCAGCTGATGGAAGATGATATTTTCAAGATTGTCATCCCCCTGACCGAGCAAGTGACCGAGCAAGTGACCGAGCAAGTAACCGAGCAAGTAAAAAGACGTCAAAGAATTATAGAATTTTGCAGAGCTCCAAAATCAACTTCTGAAATTATGAACTTCCTGGGATTAAAACACCGGGAATATTTCCGTTCCAAAATTCTCCAGCCTTTACTGGCCGAAGGATTTTTGGATCAAACCATGCCGGAAGCCCCTAAAAGCCCGAACCAAAAATATTATTCCACAGATTCGGAACACAGAAGTATCCTCAAATAGGAGCAGAGAATGGACATTCTAAGGATTTATTTAATCATCATAGGCGATATGGCAGAGCGGTACCATGATATTGAAATGGCCTTTTCCAAAGAAATCAATGAAAAGGCATTACCTTATGGTAAGACAACCGAAATATCCCCTGTTAAGGCCCAGGAGGCCATGGCATGAGCGAGGATTCATCCAAGGAAAAATTCTTCCAGGACGATATCATCAACCAAATGCTTGCCAACGGCTGGATGCTGGGTACGCCTGAACGCTACAACCGTGAACTTGCCTTGTATCCTGAGGATCTGCTGGGGTTTGTTCAGGAGACCCAGGAGACCCAGTGGCAGCGATACTGCAAGCTCTACCCCAACGATCCCGAGCAAAAATTTTTAGAGCGTGTCGCCACCCAGCTGAACAAAGCCGACCCCCATGCCGCCAATAAAGAGATGCGAACCTTTGGCACCCTGGGGGTGCTGCGCCATGAACTGCGTGTTAGGGGTACCCGTTTCAGCCTCTGCCAGTTTAAGCCCGAACATGATCTGAATCCCGATACCCTTGCGCGGTATGGCAAAAACCGGCTGAGGGTTGTGCCGGAACTTGTTTACAGCCCCTGGGCAACCCAAGAGCATCTTCCCCAAACCGGCACGCAAGCTAAAAAATGGCGCATGGATCTGGTGCTGTTTGTCAATGGATTGCCCGTGGCTACCCTGGAGCTGAAATCTGAATTCAAACAGGCCGTGGACAATGCCATCCGCCAGTATAAGACCACCCGATTGCCCATTGATCCTGCCACGAAGAAACCCGAACCCTTATTGACCTTTAAGCGGGGGGCTTTGGTTCACTTTGCCGTGAGCCAGTATGAGGTGTTCATGGCCACCCGGCTTGAAGGGGAAGAGACGTTCTTTTTGCCGTTTAACAAGGGGACCCGGGACGGTGGTTCCGGCAATGATGTGCCGGATGATGTAGGCCGGTATGCCACGGATTATCTTTGGAACGAGGTGTTGCTGCCCGATAATCTCTTGAATATCATTGCCCGGTACATCCATCTGGAGATTAAAGAAAAAGAAGACTGGGAAGGCCGTAAATTCAAGCGAGAGGCCATGATCTTTCCCCGGTACCATCAATGGGATGTGGTGAACAAGCTCATCAATGATGCCCGCAGGGAAGGCCCGGGTCATAAATATTTAATCCAGCACAGTGCAGGGTCGGGCAAATCCTACTCCATTGCCTGGACGGCCCATCAACTGTCCTCGCTCTATGATCAGGGGGGGAACAAGCGCTTTGATTCGGTGATCATTGTTACGGACAGGACCGTGCTGGATGACCAGCTCCAGGATACCATTTACCAGTTTGAGCATGTGGATGGTGTGGTGGGCCGGATCAACAACAGGGAGGGAGATGGTTCAAAGTCGGAGAAACTTGCCGCAGCCCTTGCCAACTCACAGCCGATCATCATTGTGACCATTCAAACCTTCCCCTTTGTATTGCAGGCCATTGAGAATGACGTGAGTTTAAAGGCGCGGCATTACGCGGTGATTGCCGATGAGGCCCATTCCTCACAGACCGGCTCCACAGCCCGACAGTTAAAAGAGGTGCTGATGATCGAGGCCCGGGCGGATGACGAGGAGATCCTGTCGGCGGACGATATCCTGGATGCCGCGGTGGCCTCCCGGAGGGCATCCGAGAATTTGAGCTATTTTGCCTTTACCGCAACGCCCAAGACCAAAACCCTGGAGCTGTTCGGTCGCCTGCCCGACCCTTGTGAAGCGCCTTCCCGGCGAAACAAACCCGAAGCCTATCATGTGTACAGCATGCGCCAGGCCATTGAGGAAGGCTTTATCCTTGATGTATTAAAAAATTACATCAACTACAAGGTCGCCTATAACCTGGCGTTGGCCATTGAAGGTTCGGATCAGGAGGTGGAGAGTAAAAAAGCCCGAACGAAACTCAACCAGTGGGTGCGTTTGCACGATTACAACATCTCACAAAAGGTGCAGGTGATTGTCGAGCATTTTAAGAATAATGTGATGGGACTGTTGGGCGGCCAGGCCAAAGCCATGGTGGTGACAAGCTCCCGGAAAGAAGCGGTGCGGTATAAATTGGGGTTTGATCGATATATTGGTGAAAAAAAGTATAAAAAGATCCACGCCATGGTGGCGTTTTCAGGAGAAGTTATGTTCAACGGGAATGATCCCAATGTTCAAGGGCTGATGGGAGAGAAGTTTACGGAAAACAATATGAATCCGAACCTTAAGGGCCGTGACATGCGTAAGGGCTTTGACTCCAGAGATTATCAATAACAAGGACCTGGAAAAGCTGAGTCTGTATGCGCGAAATCTGCGGCCCATGCTGCGTGCGAGCGTTATGGAAGGGGATGATATCGATCTTGATAATGTGGTGCTGAGCCACTACAGGCTATCGGAGATACGCAGGCAGGATCTGAAATTATGTGAAGATACCGAGGGGTATGAACTGACCCCCGGAGAAGGATTGGGGACCGCAAAAGCCAAAGATACCAAAGAAGAGTGGATTTCACAGATCATCAGCCGTTTGAACGAGCTGTTTATTACGGATCAACTCACGGACAAAGACCTGGTGAACTATGCCTATACCATCCGGGACAAGGTCTATGAGAACAAACAGGTCATGATGCAGATCGCCAACAACACCCCGGAACAGGCGATGTTGGGTGACTTTTCCAAAGCCGTTGACGATGCGGTGATGGACAGCAACAAGGCCCATCAGAATCAGATGATGCAATTGCTGTCCGATCCTTTAAAAGCCACGGGATTTGCAAGGGTGGTGTTTGATCTGTTGAGTCTCAAAGCCGCGGGGGAAAACGTTTTCCAAAATGATACCATTTAAGCATGAAATGACATTTCCGGCATAGGGATCATGAGCAGACAAACAAACTCCATATCCCCGTATTTTATCCACCGTGATTCCTTGTTCAGGGTTGATGGCGATACCGTGAGTCATAGGGCTTCCATGGGTTGCAATGCCTTCCTTTCTTCAAGCGGTGAGGTGTCATGGATCACAGGGACCCCAAAAGATCAGCGGTTATCTGAATACGGTTTTGGGGCTTCGGCGGAAATTCATCATATTGATTCCCATGGTCATCTATCCCTTCGACGACGATTCGACCTGCCAAAGGGATACGGCGTCAAAACCACTGCCCTATCAAAAAATGCATTGTATTTAACCGGACAAATGGGAGATTCTATTCTTGGATTTTTTGATACGCGCCTAACCGACCCGGCACTTGTTCCCATGGAATTGCCTCAGCAGGTAAAACAGAAGACGTTCGATGATTTGCTAATAGACGGCGAGAGATTACTTGCCGTAGACAATATTGTCATGCCTAAGTGGCTTGTCATTTATGATATATCAAATCCGACCTCTCCGAAATTAATCGGTATCACCGAACTTATGGAAGGCGTTAATGAGCATATCGTGAAATCTGCCGTTGGATCGAATTACCTTGCTCTATTCTGTGAAAATCTTAATCTGGCAGGAAGATTTCAGTCATTACAGATATATGACAAGACCAATAATTTTCGGCCACTATCTGAGGTCTCGCTGTGGCAGGAATCGTATTTAGACAAAAGCTCAGAATGCTACAGTTCTAATCCATATATGTCGTTTGCGGGAGATCTTTTGCTGATCCCAGGATTTGGCAATGGCGTCAGCGTTTTGGATTGTTCTAAAGAACTTGCTCAGGATGATGTCATTTCCGATCAACTTGTTTTCCGAGATGCGAATAGAAAGGCACAGCTTGTTCTTGATGCGACTGCGCTGCCAAACAGCGACAAGGTCATTATTTGGCTCAGTGTCGGTGAAAAGCCCAGCGTCGTGACGATGGATAAATTGATATGCAGACCACAAAATCACAACGGTCAAGACTAAAACTTTGGTGAACAAGTTTTATAAACAACCTTTATATTCAAAAAAGTTCAATAACGGACCGTATGAAATAACCATGGCCTACTCCCCCTCGGAAATCTCTGCCAGACCGTGCGGGTCAACAATGGTTATCAACCGGTTGTCCACCGTTATCAATTCCTCGTTGGTCAGGCGGGCCAGGATCCTTGATATGGTTTCAGGGGTGGTTCCAAGAATGCCTGCAAGCTGGGTTTTAGACACGGGAAGGTTCACCTTGCCGGGTTTATCCCGGTCCTTGATCAATGCCATGAGATAGGAGGCCAACCGGGCCGGAACCTCTTTTAATGCAAGGTTCTCCACCATGATGGTAAACTCTTTAAGCCGCATGGAAAGAACGGCCAGCATGTTCAGGGCAAGACCGGGATGGGTTGAGATAAGATTGATGAATCTTTTTCTCGGGAAAAAAATCAAAGAGGTATTGGTGATGGCAACCGAAGATGCCGGAAAACTTTTCCCCGTAAAGACCGGTACCTCGCCAAAGGGCTTGCCCGGCCCATAGATATGGAGGATCTGTTCTTTGCCGCCAAACGAAAGCTTGAACACCTTGACTTTTCCGGTCTCCACCACATAGAACCCGTTACAGACATCCCCGTCCGTAAAAATCATCTCGCCCTTTTGAACGGATTTTCGTTCACATATGGCTATGATTTCTTTGAGATTTTCCGGATCAAGGCCCTGGAACAGGGGCACCCCGCCGATTATTTCTGCCATTGATTTCATCCTTTCCCCTTATACCATGACAGATACAAGCACAACCCTTTTTCAGGGGATAATCATAATATTGATATCCATCACATTCGTTAACGTGGGGCCTGTGATCACCAGGTTGCCCATGGGCTTAAAAAAGTGATAGGAATCATTGTTGTTCAGATAGGTCCAGGGATCACACTTTTCAGCGCTTGCCTGCTCAACCGTTGTATTGTCAATAACGGCACCGGCGGCATCGGTCATTCCGTCCGTGCCGTCGCTTCCGGCACACAGGGCATGTATGTTGTCGGCATCTTTCAGGCTGAGGGCCATGGCCAGGGCCAGTTCCTGATTGCGACCGCCTTTGCCGCTGCCCTTGACCCTCACTGTGGTTTCACCGCCGATGATCAGACAGGCTGGGGGGGCAATGGGATGATGGGTCTGCCGGACTTCCATGGCAATGGCAGAAAGAACCCTGGCGGCTTCCCTGGATTCTCCCTGGAGTGCGGAAGAAAGGACAAGGGTGGTGTAGCCCAGAGATTCGGCTTTGGTCTGGGCCGCCTTTAAAGCCAAAAGGTTGTCGGCAACGATCACATGCTTGATACGTTCAAAAACCGGATCATTTTCCTTGGGGGTTTCAGGAATTCGACCTTGAACACCGGCTTTAATTCGTTTGATGACCTTGGCCGGCAATCTTTTTTCGAGCCCGTATCGGGTGATGATATTCCAACAGGATTGAAAGGTAGTATGATCCGGTGCTGTGGGGCCGGAACCGATATCGGTATACTGATTGCCAATGACATCTGAGACTATAAGGGTGATCACCTGGGCGGGATAAGCCTTTTTTGCCAGTTGCCCGGCCTTTATCCCCGAAAGATGCTTGCGTATGGTATTGATTTCCTGGATGTCAGCGCCACACTCAAGCAGTACATGGGTCGCGGTTTGTTTGTCTTCAAGGGTGATCCCGTCAATGGGTAGGGTTAAAAGCGAGCTTGCCCCACCGGTTATAAGACAGAACACAAGGTCGTCCGCTGTTGCCGCTTCCACCATCCCGGCCAATCGGCGGGATGCCTCAAATCCGGCCCGGTCCGGGTGGGGGTGGGCCGCTTCAACCACTTCAATGGCCTTAAGGTCGACGGTGTGACCCTTTTTGACGATCACAATACCCCGGTAAAAATAGTCACCCAGCATCTGTTCCAACACCCCTGCCATGGGGGCCACGCCTTTCCCTGCTCCAACGATAAAAATTCTTTTGAAGGAATCCAAATTGTAGGTCTGGTGGTTGATGACAAGGGACGTTCCCTGGCGTTTAACCCATTTTTTTACGGCACTATCCGTCTTGGCTGCATTCAACCCGGCATTGAAAATAGCCTTTAACTGTTGTTTTATCGGGTCCATGAATCCACCTCTGGTGTCGCAGAAATTAGATGGGGGGATTCCAGGACCACAGGGATGGATCGGCCCATGGCGATGCGTTTGGTATCAAGGACGGTATCCCTTGCAATGACCTCAACCCCTGCATCCACGGCCTGCTTCAACGCCTCGGCATAGACGGGATCAATATCTGCCGCGGGCGAGAACGAAACAGCGTCCATGCGCTGGATCAGAAAAAAAATCACGGCCCGCTTGCCCGCCCGGGCAAGCCGCTCGAGTTCGGCAAGATGTTTCTGCCCCCTCAGGGTCACGGCATCTGGAAATCTCGCCAGCCCGTTCTCCACCAGGGTGCAGTTTTTAACCTCAACAAAACATTCGTCCCCATTGTCCCGGGTGAGCAGCAGGTCCAGCCGGGTATGGGCCCCGGTTGTCACCTCCGGTCGGATGGCGGTGTAGCCGGAAAGTTCGTCCACCAGGCCTGCCCCGATGGAATGGTGCACCAGGTGGTTGGGAATCCGGGTATTAATGCCGATCAGGGTTTCGGGCAGTTCCATCAATTCCCAGGTGTAACCCAGCTTTCGCCTGGGGTTGTCACTTTCAGACAGGTAAACCTTTTTGCCCGGCTCACAGCACCCCTTCATGGAACCGGTATTGGGGCAGTGGGCCGTTACAGGTTCGCCGCTGTCGAGGATGACATCGGCCAGGAAGCGCTTGTACCTGCGCACAAGGGTTCCGCAAATCAGCCGGGGTAGTGCATATCCGTTGTAGGTCATTTTTTTCCTTTTATGGGTGAAGACCCGGGTTGATGTTCCCTGACAGCATCCGCTTTAAATCATCCGGGCTCATCTCCTGCCGGATGCCAAACCGCGTCAGGCAGAAATCGTACCGGACAGGATCATGGGGCGCCAGGGCCCTGAACCCCCGGGTAATCTCCAGGGCTGTTTTCAAGTTGGCCTGTTTGTGCCGGGTGAAGCCGAGCAGGGCTCCCACGCGGAACATGTGGGTGTCCAGGGGGATCACTAGGGCGGAACAGGGAACATTTTCCCAGCCGCCCGGATCGACCCGGTCCTTTCTGACCATCCAGCGCAGGTAAAGGTTGTTTCGCTTGCAGGCGCTCTGCTTGTCCGGGTCTGCCGCAAGAATACCCATGCCCCCCTGGCAGCAGAGTTGCTTGACAAACCGGGAAAGGGCCGGTATCACGGTTTCATCGCCGGGCGAAATCCCTTCAGCAAAGCAGGCTTCAAGGGACCCGAACCGCTGGAGCACGGTCTTGACCCCCACGAGCAGGCAGGCCATCTGCTCTGCCGTTGTAAACCGGTACTTGAATCCCTCCAGGTCGTGGGCAATGTCTGCTGCGCTGCGGGTCAACAGGTAGTCATGGGGCGAAGGGCCAAACAGATCCAAGACCCGGGCCACTGCCTTGAGAATCTGGGCCACCCGGCCATAGGCCAGCAGGGCAGCCACCAGCCCGGCAATCTCCCGGTCCCTGACCCGGGGATAGGCGTAGAGAAACGCCAGGGGATCGGGCGCCACATAGGCCCGCCGGTTGTACTGATTGTGGATAAGATCGAGCGTCTGTTTGAGGGTCAAAGAGATCTCCTGAAAGCCGGGTTGTTTTCAAATGCCCGGAGTTAACAACATATTTTATCTTGACTAAAAACAAACCCTACCTTTTAATGGCAGGGCTGATACAGCAATGGGTATGCGTTCATCAACTTCTTCTAAGGAGCAATCAACATGCTGAGTGACCAAAAAATAGGCTTTATTGGATCCGGAAATATGGGAGAGGCCCTCATCAGCGGCCTAGTCCTTTCCAAGGCGTCTTTGCCTGAAAATATCATCTGCTCGGATGTGAGGCAGGATCAGCTCGATTCAATCCATGACAAATACGGCATTGCCACGACCACCCACAACCTTGAGGTCATCGAACGATCGGACATTGTGGTCTATGCAACCAAGCCGCAGATTCTCCACACGGTCTTCAAGGAGACGGCAAAGGCCCTGGACATGTCCAAGCTTATCATCTCCATTGCCGCAGGCGTTCCCCTTGCCGCCATTGAATCCTGCCTTCATAAAAAACTGCGGCTGATCCGGGTAATGCCCAACATCTGCGCCTTTGTAAGAGAAAGCGCCACTGCCATTGCCGCCGGGAAAAACGTGCTCAAGGGCGATGTCGAGCTTGCAAAGGCCGTGTTTGACTCGGTGGGCAAAAGCGTATTTATCCAGGAAAATGTCCTGATGGACGCCTTTACCGGGTTGAGTGGCAGCGGACCGGCCTATATCTTCATGATCATTGATGCCATGGCCGATGCCGGCGTCAAAATGGGGCTGTCCAGAAAAGACTCCCTGTTTCTGTCTACCCAGACCGTTCTGGGTGCGGCAAAACTTCTGCTGGAATCCAAGGAACATCCGGGCCAGCTCAAGGACAGGGTCACCTCCCCCGGTGGAACGGCCATTGCCGGCATTCACACCCTGGAACAGGGGGGGCTCAGGACCACAATGATCAATGCCGTGGAGGCCGCGTCCAAACGCTCCACCGAACTTGGCAAGCTCATGATCAAAAACTTTTCGGAAAACAACGGCATGGATTAACCCCCGGGGGTTATTCCAGGGCGGCAAGCACATGGGCATAGGGTGCCATGATCAGGGGCTGTGCGGCAAAAAGACGCTTGAGCCCCTTTACCGCACCCTGCCGGAGGGGCTCATACTCCAGGTAATTGCCCTCGGAATCCACATAGGAAATCAGGATCTTGTGAAACTCCCGGGCAAGCCCACCATGGAGGGCCATGATCTCCCCCATGGATTCGGGCGCCCCCCAGCCAATGCCGCCGGACTCGTCGTTGAGACTCCACATGAGCCGTCTCATCACGACCCTTGCCGACTCCATGTCCCGGTCGGCAAGGGTCGCCACCACCTGTCCCAGGGAGGCAATCGCCCTTGCCCTGACGTGCTCATCGCTGCTCTGAACAAAGGAAATCAAGGGATTAACAACCTTTCTGAGGTTAAATCCAAGAATCTCGTCAGGAAAGGGTTTACCGTCATCCACTGCAAGCATCACCTGCACCGCATCCTTAAGTCTCCTCAACCCACTCAATACAATGCCCCCTGCAGCTTCTAATGATATCGTTGATATCCTCTTCAGGATATGCGTCACTCTCCACCAGTTCAATATAGTCCGCATCGTTCTTTATGAACACATGGGGACAAAGCTCAATGCAGATATCACACAGCACGCATTCGCTCAAATCAATCTCAGGTCTTTTTGACATCGTGCTCACACTCCTTCCACCACCCCTTGCTTCTGTGGGCGGCTTGTTCCTTTCTTGCAAGTTCCCTTAATTTAAACCCGGAATCCAGAAGAATACCATACAAGATGCCGCATCCTGAATCCTCCCGCTCCTCATCTCCCTTGCGGGCCAGAAGAATCATCTGCTCGGCAAGTTCAAGGGTTTTTACAATATTGTTGTCGCATGGTTTCTGCAGCATCTGGAAAGCGTCTCCCGCAAATTTTATCGCTAATGTCCTGGGCCTTGGCTATGGTGTTAAATTATTGCAGCAACCATGCCAGATTGATCGTACCCTCCTGACCCGGGTGAAAAAGGTGTCCGGGGTCTGGGGTGTGCCCCGGGGTTTCCATAAATCATGTATCATTGTGTCAAAATGATACGATACATCTATGTCTCAATGAAACACTCAAATTTCCATCCAGTGGGGAAACATTTTTCTTGCCTTCCACGGGCGGACAGCACATAATAAACGGTTGAAAAAGACAGTCCCCAATGGGGGCTTGGTTCTAACTTCGCCCACTTATCATAATTGATGGTTATACGGGGTCAGGCTTGTGTTATTGTGCTTTTGACAACAGACTGTAATTGCGAATAAATTCAACAAAAGCGCCAATAACGCAAGCCTGACCACACCCGGATAAGCATTGCATTGGCCGAAACAAGGACCAAGCCCCCCAATGGCATGGTAGTTGCTTTGTTTTTTGCCGATTATACAACAGCCGCAGCTGTAGCTCGATTGTTGCGCCCCTGGGCCGGGAATTTTATAATACCGGTCAAAAAATGTTACACAATAACCCTAGAACATAGGAGTAACCATGGATCCAGTTTTTCTATCAAGGCTTCAGTTTGCCGTTGCAACAATGTTCCACTTCCTGTTTGTTCCCCTGACCCTTGGGCTTTCCATCATTCTTGCCTATATGGAAACAAAATATGCCCGGACAGGCGACACCACCTACCTCAGAATGACCAAATTCTGGGGTAAACTCTTTCTCATCAACTTTGCCGTCGGCGTTGTCACAGGAATCACCCTGGAGTTCCAGTTTGGAACCAACTGGTCCAGGTATTCCGAATATGTGGGCGACGTGTTTGGCTCGCTCCTGGCCATTGAGGCCACGGTGGCCTTTTTCCTTGAATCCACCTTTATCGGCATCTGGGTCTTTGGCTGGAAAAAACTTTCAGCCAGGGCCCATGCAGGGGTCATGTGGCTGGTTGCCATTGCAGGCAACTTTTCGGCCGTGTGGATCCTGACGGCCAACGGGTTCATGCAGCATCCCGTGGGCTACACCATCCGGAACAACCGGGCTGAGATGACCGACTTCTCAGCCCTTGTATTCAACAAATTTGCCCTGCTTGAGATTGTCCACACGGTTCCTTCGGCCATCGTTCTCGGGGCATTCTTCGTCATGGGTATATCCGCCTATCACCTGCTGAAAAAACAGCATGTTGACCTGTTTACCCGCTCGTTCAAGATCGCCCTGGTGTTCGGGCTTGTCTCGTCCCTGACCGTTGCTTTTACCGGAGACCTCCACGCAGTGCATGTGAGTGAAGTCCAGCCGGCAAAACTTGCGGCCATGGAGTCCCACTGGGAGACCCAGACCCGGGCCCCCCTTGTGCTCTTTGCCCTGCCCGATGAAGCAGCCGGTAAAAACGCCTGGGAATTTGGCTCCATCCCGGGTATTTTAAGCTTTATGGCCTTCCATGATTTCAACGCAACAGTCAAGGGCCTTGCCGACTTTCCTGAAGATGAGCGCCCACCTGTACTGCTCACATTCCTGGGATTCAGGGGCATGGTGGGTCTTGGCACCCTCTTTATCCTGCTCACCCTTGTGGGGTTCATGAAACGCAACCGCCTCATGGCGTCACCGGGTTATCTCAAAATCATGATGTGGGCCATCCCCCTTCCCTACATTGCCATTGAGCTGGGATGGCTGGTGGCCGAAGTCGGCCGTCAGCCCTGGATCGTCTACGGGCTGATGAAGACCTCCCAGGCGGCATCTCCCGTTGCAGGCTACCAGGTGATGATCTCCCTGATTGCCTTCACCCTGGTGTATGCTCTTCTCGGGGCTGTCGGGTTCTACCTGATGGCAAAAAAGGCCGTCCAGGGTCCGGAACCGGAAACCGTTGAGCAATAAAATTAAATACAACAACTACAGGAGCTTATAATCATGGAATTGCAAATAACCTGGTTCATCCTCTGGGGCCTTTTGTGGGCGATCTTCTTCATGACCGACGGGTTTGACTTTGGCGTGGGAACCCTTTACCCCTTTCTTGGAAAATCCGACACGGACCGGCGCATGATGATCAACTCAGTCGGCCCCCTGTGGGACGGAAACGAAGTGTGGCTCATCACGGCAGGGGGGGTCACCTTTGCCGCCTTTCCCAAGGTGTATGCCGTCATGTTTTCCACCCTTTATGCCCCCCTGCTGCTCATCCTCTTTGCCCTGATTCTTAGGGGGGTGGCCTTTGAATTCAGGGGACAGATCCTTTCCGAGGGGTGGAAACGGATCTGGGACGCCTGCATTTTCGTCGGAAGCGCAGCCCCGGCCCTTTTGTTCGGGGTGGCCTTTGCCAACATTTTCAGGGGAATTCCCTTTGATGCCAACGGACTGTACCATGGCAATCTGCTCATGCTCCTCAATCCCTATGGAGTCCTTGGCGGCCTTCTTTTTCTGACGCTTTTCATGCTCCACGGCGCCAACTGGCTTGCCATCCGAACAACGGGTGATCTCCATGACCGTTCCGTTGCCATGGCCGGCAGACTCTGGCTTGCGGTTGTTCCCCTGGCCGTTCTCTTTCTTGCGGCAAGCTATTTTGCAACCTCACTCTATGCCAACTATTTTAAATACCCGGCCCTGTTCCTCGTGATCCTTGTCACCGTTGCAGCCCTGCTCGCTGTCCGGTATTTTATTGCCAGGCAGTTCTTTTTCAGGGCCTGGTTTGCATCGGCCGTCACCATCGTGGGAGCAACCTTTTTCGGCATCGCAGGGCTTTTCCCCACCCTTTACCCCTCGCTGAACAACCCCGGGGCAAGCCTTACCGCCTTTAATGCATCCTCAAGCCCGTTGACCCTTAAAATAATGCTCACGGTGGTACTGCTCTTTCTTCCCCTGGTCATTGCCTACCAGATCTGGGCCTACAACCTGTTCAAGGGGAAGTTGACGGAGCATGACCTGGAGTACTGACCGGCATGGCCGGAGCAGGATCTCTGCCCCGGCCACAACAAAATTTGAAACGCCGCCACGGATGATGCCTCGGCGGGCGGTTCATATGAAAAAAGATTCACTGCCAACAAAGGAGGTCGAGCGTAATGAACATTGACAGAATGGTTTTTGCCATTGCCGGAGCCCTGATATTGATCACCATTGTTTTTGCCGTCTCCCACAGCCTCTACTGGCTGTGGGTCACAGCCTTTGTCGGAGCCAACCTTTTACAGGCGTCATTTACCGGTTTTTGTCCCCTTGCCGTTTTTTTAAAGGCTGCCGGGATTAAATCTGGAAACGCGTTTTAGACAAACCATCACACCAAAAGGAGAAAATTATGGACAAGTATGTATGCGATCTATGCGGTTACGTGTATGACCCGGCAAGCGGAGATCCCGACAATGGGATTGATCCGGGAACAAGCTTTGCCGATCTTCCGGCAGACTGGGTCTGCCCGGTTTGCGGTGCAGGTAAAGACGACTTTTCCAAGGAAGATTAAGCAGGAAGGATAGACATTAATTCATGGCCTTGCCCCGGAACACCAGGGCAAGGCCATTGTTTTACCACACCTCGGGATAGCCGATATCCACAAACATTTGCTCAAGGGCCAGCTTGTGGCCCCGCTCCATGGCGGCAAGATCGACAAACACCTTTTTCTGGTCATCATCCGAACACGCCGCTGCAAGCTGGTTGTACCTGTTCATGGCCCTTTCTTCCTTTTTCATGGCAAGGGCAATGGCGTCCGCAGGCTTCATCTCCACGGAGAGCCTGGGCTCGTCAACGGTTTCAGCCACCTTGTAATCCGTGGTTTCATTAAAGTTGAGCGCCATGGTTTTTTTCGTCAGAATATCTCTGAGAAGCTGTTCATGGCCCTTTTCTTCTTTTGCAAAACCCTGGAACATTTCCTTGAGATAGGGTTCCTTTATCCTGGCTGCGGCTGCCTGGTAAAACTGCCAGGCTTCGATCTCGTTGGCAATGGCCATGTCCACAATTTTTTCAAAGGTCGTTTCATCCATATTCCGCCTCCATCTGCTGTTTATCATCGGTTTAAACGCTGCCCGGGGCTCGCCCGCTGCCTAATCCCTCTGGGGCCATTCCGCCACCATGCCATCTTCCACATGAAAGCAGAAACCGTCCCATTCAAACTCCTTGAACGAAACAGGGCAGCGGAGTCTGACCTTCTTCTCTGTGGCATGGACAACCTCCCAGTCCCCGCTTCTGGGACCGGAACGGATGTGTATTTTCTGCCCTTTGTGGAATTCATAGGGTGCGAAAAACGCCACCGCATGGGATCCGGCCATATCAACCCCCCTGTGTCTGCAAGTTAAAAAGAGCCATGTTTTCCTCAAGCATCTTTCTGCCCATGAGATCTGCCATGGCCAGACTCACCGTTTGATGATCCACACCGGGAATCAGGGCATGCCTTACAATGGCCGACAGCACCATGATGTTCTGCATCTTTGGATTGTCCAGGCAGGGATCATGGACCCTGTATACCGTGACATTCTTTTGCGCGCAAGCCTTTTCAATATCCACCGCAGCCACGGGTGCTGCCGTGCCCAGGCGAACCCAGAGGGGCTGCCACTCGGCATCATAGTAGACCAGCCACCCCCCTTTTTTAACGGCGGTCTTCACCCCCCTCAAGGCCTCGTTGCGCTCAAGGGAGACGACCACATCGGCCCGTCCCAGGGGAATCATGGGCGAATAGACCCGGTCACCCACCCTGAGGTGGGAAACCACGCTCCCGCCCCGCTGGGCAAGGCCATGGGTGTCCACCCCCTTGACCTTGAGCCCGGCATGGTCAACGGCCCGGGTGACCAGTTCGCTCAAGAGGCCGATGCCCTGGCCGCCCACACCGATCATGTAGACATTGAATTCATCCATTGTCCTTCCCCTCCTGCAACGGTGACGGTTCTGGAGCCGGGCCTGACTTTCTCGGAACAATGGCTGACACCGGACAGGTCTGGACGCAGGATCGGTCCCCGATGCAAAGATCGGAATTTACCCCGATGGATCGGTCCGGGTTCCGGGTGAAAGAGGGACAGCCGAATTCGGCCACACAGGTATAATGGCGTTTGCAGGTGCTTGTGTCAATGGTCACCCCGGGTCTGCCCGTGTTCTTGTTTCCGCGCTGTTCACGGGTAAATTTGAGCATGCACGGATGGCGTGCGATGACCACACTGAACCCGTCATCGGCCATGGCCTGATTGACCAGACCGGTCAGCCGGTCCTGAAGATAGGTGTCAACCTCATACACGTGCCTGACCCCAAGGCTTTCAAGCACCGCCTTGATGGATATTTTCCCGCTCACCCCGTTCACGGTCCTGCCCGTTGCAGGATTGTCCTGGTGGCCGGTCATGGCGGTTGTGCCGTTTTCCATGAGTATAAGCGTAATATTGTGATTGTTGAAAACAGCATTGGTGATCCCGGGAAGCCCTGCATGGAAAAAGGTTGAGTCCCCCATAAAGGCAACCACCCGCCGGGATGGGTTGAAAAGCGCGAGACCGGCCCCGATTCCGGGGGATGCGCCCATGCACATGAGCAGCTGCCCCATTTCATGGGGGGGAAGGAACCCAAGGGTGTGACAGCCGATATCGGCAACCGTGATGTCCGTTGACTCGACCGCCCCTTTGATGGCGTGGAATGCACTGCGGTGCCCGCATCCGGGACACAACTGGGCCGGGCGATCCGGAACCGTAATCTCTGGAACGTCGGCCGCCCCCTGGCCCTGGGCGCCGGTATCGGGCAGCATCTCCGGCCACCGCCGTTTCAAAATATCAAACACCCTGTCGGCCGTGTACTCGCCGATCCAGTCGTCAAGGGTCTCTTTACCATAAATTTTAGTGTCAACGCCCGCCTCAAAGGCGATTCGCTTGACATCCGTTTCCAGGATATCGTCGAGCTCCTCAATCACCTGAACCTCCCTGTGCCGGGCAACAAAACTTCGCACAAGCTCCCGGGGAACGGGGTGAACCACACCCAGCTTGAGGATATCGGGTTTTGCGTCTGCGGTTTCAAGCACATCCATGAGCGACAAAAAGGGAAGCCCCATGGTAATGATGCCGATGCGTTGATTGTTGTTGTCGACCAGTTGGTTCAAGGGGCTCTGTTCTGCCGCTGTTTCCACGGCAGCAAGGTTTTCAAGGGCCCTTTTTTTCAGGGGGGCAACGGATGCAGCCAGGGGAATGTAGGGGCCGTTTTCGACATTAAACCGGGGGGTACGGTCAAAGTGCCCCGGGTTGCAGGAACCAA
The DNA here is from genome assembly GCA_963675615.2 of uncultured Desulfobacterium sp. Taxonomy (GTDB): domain Bacteria; phylum Desulfobacterota; class Desulfobacteria; order Desulfobacterales; family Desulfobacteraceae; genus Desulforapulum. The sequence continues at coordinate 3,137,279 of CAXXTD010000001.1, read as the reverse complement.
AGGCAACCTTTTCCCTGGCATGGCAGACATGGGTGGTCAACCGCAGAATGACTGGCATATGATACCTGGTGGCCAGGTCTGCTGCCTCCCGGTAGAAGGTATACACCTCCTGGGGACTGGCAGGTTCCAGGACCGGGGTGTAACCCATGCGGGCAAAATGACGGTTATCCTGTTCGTTCTGGGAGGAGTTTGCCCCTGGATCATCGCCCAGGACAATGACCATGCCCCCGATGATGTTCATGAGGTTGAGCTGGACAAAGATATCCGCGGCAACGTTCATTCCCACGCTCTTGAAAAAAACCGTTGAAAGATGGCCATTGATCGCAGCTCCATAGGCCACCTCGCACGCCACCTTTTCGTTTATGGAAAATTCAAAATAAAACGGGCGCTGGTCCACCGGGATTGATTGGATGGCCGTTGCAATTTCAGGTGTGGGAGACCCCGGATACGAGGTAACGACACGGGTTCCGGATTCCACCATGGCCCTGACCAGGGCGGTATTGCCCATGACGATCCCCTCAAAGGCGTTTTTTTGAACCAGCATCTCTCCCATGGATTTCATTGTTTTCCTCCTTGGTGACAGACCGGAATCTGCCGGCTTGTTCATGGCAGGACAAAATGGCAACGGGGCAGGTTTGATTCAACGGACCGCTGGGGGGGCGGTGTTTGACCGCCCCCCGACCTTGTTTATGCGGCAAGCTCCTCTTTGAGCCAGTCACGCACCTCACCTTCAACGGCATAGACCCCCTTGTGCTTTCCCTCGGTGCGGATCACCTGCTCTTCAAGCTTTTTGGGAAGTCGGAAACTGGCGAGTTCCTCGGAATCAAACCCCTTTCGCCGGACCAGGGTTATGATTGGCGTTTTTTTCCAGGTGTTCATTACAAAATAGACGGTTTCATTATTGTTGTCCCGGGAGTTATAGTAGGAAAGATCACGCAGGGGCCCCCATTCAAGGTGAAGGGCGATGGCCTCCTCGGGTGTCATGTTCCAGTCAACTGCGTTCACGATGTTCAGATTTTTTTTGATATCGTTGAGATTCATTGATATGCCTCCAAATAAAGTTAATCCAACGATAACAAACTAAAGCAATTCCCATGCCAGGGTCAAAAGTGTCTCACGTTGTTTTTCTGCCCGCATGCTTTTCCATCTGCGCCATGATCCAGGGGCCAGGGTCAAGGTCTATGGGCAGATCCTTCATGGCAATTTCAACCCTGGCCATGGATTTGTGCCCCCCGGCCGACCCCACATCACCAAAGGCCTGCTTGGCCGTTGTGCCGGCGCTTTTTCTCAGTCCGTCATTTCTGAGGATGATGACAAGGGTGTCATGGTAAATTCCCGAGACAATGCTCCAGTTGATCGAAGAGATCCGCATGAAAAAATCGGCCGTGATGACGCACTCGTCCGGATTTATGATGTTGCCCGTATGGGCGTAGACCCGGTTGTTGACAATGTTGCGGTTCTGGATGGCAACAGCCATTGTTTCCAGGTGGTCTTCACCGAATTCCGCCTGTTCGATCCTTGTCAGCAGATAGGGGTTGGCGTACCGGTAGAGGTATTGAAAGGCCTTTACATCCACCATGCCGGTCTGGCGCAGAAACCCCGAGGTGTCAGCCTTGATGCCAAAGATCAGGGCCGTGGCAAGCTTTGCCGAAGGCTTGATCCCTGCGGCCTTGAGATATTCCGTGAGCATGGTCGAACACGCCCCGTACCCCTCGCGGATATCGTTGAATCGTCCCACATCACACGACAGGGGGTGGTGATCGATGATGGCGTCATAGCGGAACATGGCAAAACATTCGTGGTGGTCGGGCTGGGAATCGACCACCACAAAGCTGTTGAACTTGCGTTCGTCGATCTGCGGGAGACGGACAAGATCGGCGCCCAGAAGCCGCAGCATGGCCAGGTTATCCGGCCGGCTGATCTCGTTGAAATAGGCAATGGTGACCGTGCTGACCTTTCGCCACAGAATCCGCTTGACAGCCATGGCAGAGGCAATGGCGTCCGGGTCGGCATTGATGATGATCAGCACCCTGCTTTCGGTTGTAAAACATGCCAGAAACGCCTCAAGCCGCTTGATATTGCTCATGTACCCACCCTTCGGTTACTGCTGAAAAAAGAGACCACACAATAAGAACATAGCTCAAAACAGCAAGAATTGCAAAAACCGGATAAAAGGTTCCAAGGGGAGCAAGCACCAGGGCCGTAAGCCAGTGAACGGCAATGACCAGATTCGAGTTGAGGCGGATGGGAAAATCCTTGTACCGGCAGATCACGGCAAGGCCGCACAGGTTCCACCCGTAGAGGGAGGCAAAGGTGTGGAGCCGCAACAGCCATCGGGTCCGTTCCGAATCATAGCCCGGATCCATCTGGAGAAAAATGTAGGCAATGCCCGACACTGCCGTGAAAATGAGGAACCCGATTCCAGACGAGAGAAACTGTTTCTGCTGTATTTTCCTGCCAAGCCGGAGGTACAACCAAAGCACCATGACGACCGCCGTAAAAAGGGCCAGGGTAACGGCAATCTGGGGGTAGAATCGCTCAAAAAGGATAAACACAAAAAAAATGATCACCCCCAGGTTGATGACCCAGAAACAGGCCGTGGCAACGATCATGATCATTGCCCCCTCGCCCTTCTGTATCATGGAGAAGATCACGGACAGGGTAATCAGGGACAGGGGAAACGAAAAACCAAGAAAAAAGGTGTTGAGCACCAGTTTTTCCATGTGAACCAGGTGGAGATACTCATTGTTGACAATCACCACGGACGAGAGCACCAGCCCGATGGACAGACATAAAAGCGCTGCCTGGTGAAACTTTCCCGAAACGGTCTGTGCCAGGGAAAAGAAATTGCCGGGGAAAAAAGAAAATTTCTCAACCCGGATGGACTCGACAATGGCGGCAAGCACAAACGACAGAAGAATGGTAACGGGATAGAGTTCCACAAAGGCTGACAGGGCATAAACCAGGGACAACCCCAGAAAGGACCCTGTCCGTCTTGAAAGCCTGCCCCGGCCTTCAGTGAACAGAAGAATAATGGTGCCGCCGGTGCAGAGATTAAACAAAAAAATATGAAGCCGCTCAAGGTCAAAGCGCTCAAGGGGGAAATAGATATCGGCAAACCCGAAGCAGAGGGCTGTTATCATGAGGAATGAAAAAAAGAGTCTCAAGGGAATGGACATGGAAGTTATCCTTTGTTGGTTGGCGCCTTGCCAAAGATGCCCAGGGCAGCCCCAAGGGCGTCGGACAGGTCAGCGTGGCGGAATCGAAACCCGGACGCCACGAGTTTTTCAGGAACGACCCGGGTGCTTGAGAGCAGCACCTCCCTGCCCCTGGCTCCCCACACCAGATCAATGGCACCTTCGGGCACCACGAACGGTGCAGACCGGCCAAGAACAGCGGCAAGGGTTCGGGTAAAATCACGGTTGGTCACAGGGATCGGGGCAGCGAGATTCACAGCCCCTTTGAGGCCGGGGGTGTTGATGGTATGGTAAAGGGCATAGAGGACGTCATCCATGGATATCCAGCTCATGTACTGGCTGCCACTGGCGATCCTGGCCCCAAGGCCGACCTGAAAGGCGGGCAGAAGCTGGGCCAGGGCACCGCCCCTGGGGGTCAGGGCCACGCCGATTCTGGCAAACACCGTGCGGATGCCCGCTGCAGCAGCCGGGGCTGCGGCCCGTTCCCACTCACGGCACACCTTGGAGATAAAAAGATTACCCGATGGCGACGCTTCAGTAACGATCCGCTCGCCCGTCTCTCCATAATACCCCACGGCCGAAGCCGAGACGAACACCCCTGGCGGCCGGGGCAGACGGGCAAGGGCAAGGGCAAGGGTCCGGGTGGAATCGGTCCGGCTCTGGATAATCTCGGCCCGTCGTTTCCGGGTCCACCATCTGGAGAAAACCGGGTTGCCGTTGAGGTTGATCACCGCGTCAATGGATCCTGCTTCCCTCAGGTCCAGCCGTCCTGTGGCCGGATCCCAGAAGATTTCATTTCCCTGGGCCCGGGGAGGACGGCGGACCAGGCGAATGACCCGGTGACCTCCCGTGGCCAGAAAATAACAAAGCTGCTGACCGATCACCCCGCCCGCCCCTGACACCACAATGGTCAACCGCCGGGAGCAGGCCCTGTGGCGATCCATGTCCTCCTGGGTGACCCGGTGGCGATATTCAAACATCCTTGCCACCTCTTTTTTTGCAAGGGCTTTCAGCCTCCGGGGAAAATAAAAAGGAAAGGCGTAATCAATACTGTCTTCAAGGGTTGAAGCGTTGTCTCCAAGATCAATGAACCCGTGGGTATGGGTCCATTTTGCGAAGGGACTTTTCACGAGTCGATCCCTGAACAGGCAGGGGGGTTGATAGTCCAGGTGTTCGGCTTCCATGGCAAAGGGCAGTCCCAGGATCGAAAGGTTGACCCGGACCCTGGAACCGGGTTTGATTCCATTGGTGGCGGTGACCGATTTAAGGGCCATCCAGGGCGGCGTCAGCCGTTCCAGGGCACCGGGCCGCCCATGCCAGGCAAACAGGTCAGCGGCAGAACCGTTGATCCTGGACCGTTTTTTATACGTAGACAATAAAACCTCCATGGAGACAAAATCCTATGGGGCCTATTTACCCCTTTCTCCCCCTTTTTTCAAGACAGATTGAATAACATCCCGGATATGTTATAGTGAGACCTGAATTACTTACAAACATTCACAGGAGAAAAGGATCAAACAGCAAAGGGAAAAAACAATCCTCTGTCCGCCAACACAAGACAAGGGCCGATTCCAGGACGCTGCCAAATTTGCCATGACAGCAGCGACCTTCATTTTTTTAATTTACACCGGGGCCGGAGCAATGGATTACCACTGGCAGTGGTATCGCATCCCCAGATACCTTGGCACCATGGAAGCTGGCGAATTTATTCCAGGATTGCTCCCCCAGGGGCTGGGAGTGACCCTCAAAATTTCGGCTGCAGCCCTTTTACTGTCAAGCCTGTTCGGCCTTGTTGCGGCCCTGGCAAGGCTGTCAAACCTTATCTCCCTCAGGATCCTTGCCAGAATTTACCTGGAACTGATCCGCAACACCCCGCTGCTTGTTCAGCTTTTTTTCATCTATTTTGTCGTTTCCCCGACCCTGAACATCAGCCGGTTTGCTGCAGCCGTTCTCACCCTGGCCCTGTTCGAGGGGGCCTATGCGTCCGAGATCATCCGGGCAGGAATTATCTCCATTCCCCGGGGCCAGTGGGAAGCGGCCATCTCTTTGGGCCTGAGCCGCCATTATACCTTCCGCCACGTTATCCTTCCCCAGGCCATACGGATCATGCTGCCACCCCTCACAAGCCAGATGGTCTCCCTGGTCAAGGATTCAGCCCTTGTGAGCACCATCGCCGTTTACGACATCACCATGCGGGGCCAGGAGATCATGGCTGAAACCTACCTGGTGTTTGAAATCTGGCTGACCATTGCCCTTATCTACCTTGGCATCACCTATACCCTCTCCCGGGTTACCCGATTCGTGGAAAAAAAGCTCTCCCCAACCCCATGAACTTATGGTATTTAACATATTTAAAAACAACTCTGCCAACCCCCCAGGGAATTGTTTTCCTTCACTAACCGCTAAACAAAGGAGCGTAACAAATGAATCCATCAACAAAACTGACAACACTTTTTACCACCGCAGTGGTCGCCCTTGTTCTGGCCTTTGCAACGATCCTCCCCCAGGCCATTGCCGCACCCAAGGGTGAAAGCACCGTGGAGCAGGTGATGAAAAATGGGGTTTTAAAGGTGGGCATGTCCACCTTTGTTCCCTGGGCCATGAAGGACAAGACCGGAAAGCTCATGGGATTTGAAATCGACGTGGCCACAAGGCTTGCAAAGGATATGGGGGTGGAGGTTCAATTCATCCCCACCAAATGGTCGGGCATCATTCCAGCCCTTCTCACGGGTAAATTTGACATCATCATCGGTGGCATGGGAATCCTGCCCAGCCGGAACCTGAAAGTCAATTTCTCCATTCCCTACGATTACACGGGCATGTCCATGGCGGCCAGCACCACCCTTGCCAAGGGTTTTTCAGGGCTGGAAGCCTTTAACCGGGAAGATGTGGTGCTTTCAGCACGCCTTGGATCAACCGGGGTTGCCGCCATCAAGAAATACCTGCCAAAGGCCAGCATCCGAATGTTTGACGATGAGGCCCAGGCATTTCAGGAAGCCATCAACGGCCGGGTCCACGGGGTGGTCTCTTCGGCCCCGACTCCGGCATTTCAGGCCATCAAGCATCCCACACAACTGTTTCTGCCCCTCAAGGAAAACTTTACCCGGGAGCCCATTGGATTTGCCGTCAGAAAGGGGGATTTTGACACCATCAACTTTTTGAACAACTGGATCACCTATGTGGCGTCCGAAGGATGGTTCAAGGAAAGAAAAGCCTACTGGTTTGAAACCAGGGACTGGGAAGACCGACTCAATTGATCCAGCAACCTCCCAGGCTAAAAACCATTGATTTCCTGATCTTTGCCCTGGTCATTGCCGGCCTTGCCTGGCTCATGGGGGCCATCACAGCTCAATCCCACTACAACTGGCAGTGGGAAGTGATCCCCCAATACCTTTTTCGCTTTGACGATGCCACCCGGAAATGGGTGCCGGGCATGATCCTCACCGGTCTGTTCATCACCCTCAGAATATCCTTCTGGGCAACCCTTTCAGCCCTTGTGATCGGGACGATCATGGGGGCCATGAAAAGCGGCAGAAGCCGTTACCTGCGGATGGTGGCAACGGCCTATGTGGAGACCATACGCAACATTCCTGTGATCGTATGGATCTTCATCTTTTACTACTTTCTGGGCGATATCATTGTTCCCCTGACAGGGCTTGACAGGGCCGTTAACATGGATGAAGGGCCGTTAAAACAATTTTTAACCGCCTTTGTATCAGATCCGTCCCTTTTGCCGGTCTTTTTTTCAGCAGCCGTCTCCCTTGCCCTGTATGAGGGGGCCTATTTCACCGAAATCATCCGGGCGGGCATTGAATCCATTGAAAAGGGACAGTGGGAAGCCTCTTCATCCCTTGGCTTCACCCGGTTCCAGCAGCTTCGCCATGTGATTCTCCCCCAGGCCCTGCGGCGGATGCTCCCCCCCATGGCCGGCCAGATCATCTCCACCATCAAGGACTCGTCCATTGTGTCGGTAATCTCCATCCAGGAGCTGACCTTCCAGGGCATGGAACTGATGTCCGCCACCTTTCTCACCTTTGAGGTGTGGCTGACCATTCTTGCCCTCTACTTCGTCGTCTGTTTCTGCTGTTCCATGGGCGTGGCTGCCATTGAACGTCGAATGACCCAGGACATGTGATTGCCGGGAACGTTTGATACCCGAATTTTATCAACAAGGCACATACCCTGTCCTCCTTTTTGAAAAGAAATTAATGGAGACCAAATATAGGCATGCTTTTTCATGCATCCCATGCCATTGGCAATGATCAGGTTCGAGCCGGGAGTTCCCAGCTCCAGATAGGGCAGCATTCAAATTTAATCTTAAAATCTTGCATTGTTCCTTGCCAAACGATAACCTGTCCCCATGGCATCCATTTTGATATCAGGCAGGCAAGATTTTAATGAACACAATACTCATACCCGATAATTCAACCCCAATCAGCTGCCCCATCTGCATCTCGTCCGTGGAAGCGGGCTTCCCATCACCTGCTGAGGATTACATGGAAGGCAGCCTGGACCTGAACCGCCACCTGATTAAACATCCGGCAGCTACTTTTTTTGTCCGGGTCAGTGGAGACTCCATGATCAATGCCGGGATCCACCCGGGTGATATCCTCATTGTCGACCGATCCCTGGAAGCCACGGACAGGAAAATTGTCATCGCTGTCATAGACGGTGAATTAACGGTAAAACGCCTGAGGTACAGAAACACCCTAATCTTTCTTGAACCTGAAAATGAAGACTACCATCCCATCAGCATCACCCGGGAAAAATCCCTGGAGATATGGGGTGTTGTCACCAATGTGATTCACAAGGTGTGATGTATGCCGGTTTTTGCCCTGGTCGACTGCAATAATTTTTATGTCTCGTGTGAACGGGTCTTTAATCCCCAGCTTGTGGACAAACCTGTGATTGTGCTTTCCAACAATGACGGCTGTGCCGTGGCACGTTCCAATGAGGCCAAAGCCCTGGGTATTGCCATGGGCGTCCCCTTTTTTCAGATCAAATCCATTGTTGAAAGCAATGGCGTGCGTGTCTTTTCATCCAATTATCCGCTTTACGGGGATATGTCCAACCGGGTGATGCAGACCCTGGCTCCATTTACCCCGGCCATGGAAATTTATTCCATTGATGAAGCCTTTCTGGATCTTACGAATTTTGCATTCACAGACCGGGTGGATTATGCCCGAAAAATGCGCAATACTGTGAAACAAAATACCGGCATTCCTGTATCCATTGGCATTGCACCCACCAAAACCCTTGCAAAAATTGCCAACCGAATTGCCAAAAAATCACCCAAAGCCGATGGTGTGCTGGATTTGACCCCGACAAGTTACAGGGACCTTTCCCTGGAAATGACCCCCATTGGGGATGTCTGGGGCATTGGCAGAAGATTGGCCCCCTTTTTTAAATACCGGGGCATTCGCACTGCCCTGGATTTCAAGTCAGCCGCCCCATCCCTGGTCCGGCGCAAAATGGGCATCAACGGTATCCGCATACAGCGGGAGCTTGCAGGAGAATCCTGTTATCCCCTGGAAGACTGTCCTGCAAGGCGAAAATCCGTCGCCGTTTCCCGCTCGTTTAAAACACCGGCAACCACATTTGATGAACTGTCCCAGGCCGTATCTCTCTACATTTCCCGGGGGGCGGAAAAACTAAGACACCAGGGCAGCTTTACCGAAACACTCACCGTGTATGTGATGACAAACCGATTCTCCCCCCAGTCCTACTACTACAATTCCAAAACAGCGGTGCTGCCCACGGCATCCAACAACACACCAGAGCTGATCAAACAGGGAACGGATCTGTTAAAGCAAATATTTCAATCTGGAAAAAGTTACACAAAGGCGGGAGTCGTCTTTTCCAGCCTGACCCGGGACGGTCAGGTGCAACTGGATCTGTTTGACACCACAGACCGGTCCAGGGCAGACGACCTGATGCAGGCCATGGACAAAATCAATGCCCGCATGGGGAGTCACACTGTCCGGTATGCCGCAATGGGGCTTTCCGGCCATCCGTTGTGGAAAGGGGCCAGCAACCACCGGTCTCCGGCCTACACCACCGAATGGAATCAGCTTTTGACCGTTCACTAGACCCATGATCAGACGTCTACCGCTTCAGATTTGGCAAAGAAATGACCGAAGAGTTCATTGGCATTCGTGGTGGCAAACCCACTGCCTGGTCCCTGACCCTGAAGTGGTTCGAAAAAACAAGTATAACACCAATTGTATTGACACTCGGCTTGTGCAACGGATATCGTGGGTGATATCCAGATCTTTGGGTCATTCTTGGCCAAAGACTTAAAACCAAACTAAAAATACGGAGATCAACAATGGGGATTTTATCGTGGATCCTAATGGGGTTAATCGTAGGGATGCTCGCAGAATTCATCATGCCGGGTAAAGACCCTGGAGGAATTATCATTTAATATAGAATAATCAACAACTTAATTTGGAAAGAAACATGCAGCCTATTTCATCAAATCTCAATCTCAAACAATATGAATCACTGCTCAAACTTAAAAATGGACAAGAAATCTTTCTAAGACCGATAATGGAATTAGATCGTCATCTTCTTGTTGATTTATTCAACAGAATGTCCCCTCAATCAGTTTATCTTCGTTTTCTAAGGCACCTTGATTCTCTTCCTGAAAACATTATTAATCGATTAATAACCATTGATTATCATTCAAACTTTGCCTTAGTTGCCGTTTCGAAAAAAAATAAAAAAGATGCAATTATATCTATCGGACGTTACGGATATGATCCTGACGAAGATGGTACAGACCTTGCTGTTGCAGTCCGTGATGACTGGCAGCAAGTAGGACTTGGAAAAATAATGCTGTCAAAAATAGTCAATATCGCAATTGATCATGGGATTACAAATTTTATTGGTATGATGGACCCTCAGAACACTGCCATACAAAAACTTTTAGTAAACCTTCCCAAAAGCGCCTGATGTTTAAATGAACGGCCAATGGCGGCACCAACAAGATTAGAACCAGCATCAAGCAAAGAGAAATAGCCTACATCCAGGGACTGAACGCCTTCTCCAAGAAAACCGGCCAGTCCACTGAGGCCAAAACCGATCATTGCCCGGTTATCCCGCAAGCTTGAGGCATGGGTTGTTGGGGGGCGATAAACGCTATGACTCGTTTTTCCTGGCAAGGAAGTGAAGATTAAAGCTGTCGTGGTCCATGGAAAGCACCTCAATCCTGTCAAAGCCCGCTTCCCTGAGCATGGCTACGGCCTTTTCACGTCCCCACATCATGCCAAGGCCCGCGCCGTTCTGGTTGAGCCCCACGGGCATACAGTGCATCAGGCTCACCGTGTAGAGAAACGGGGCCATGGGATGATCCATGTTCTCCACAGGGTCTGTGGCGGCGTCAATGTCCACCATGGAAAAAATACCTTCTGGAGCAAGCATGGCACGAACGTTTTGAAGTGCTTCAAGGGGCCGGGTCTGGTCGTGGATGGCGTCAAAGGCCGTAACATAGTCAAACCGCCTCCTGAACCGTTCTCCAACAACGGGGTCTGCGGCATCCTCGGCAACATAGTCAACATTGCCAAGCCCAAGGCCTGCGGCGTCTGCCCTTGCCTTTTCCAGGGCTTCCCCGAAATTATCCAGCCCCGTGAATCGACTGTTGGGAAAAGCCCTGGCCATTAGATTCAGGGCCACCCCTTCACCACACCCAAGATCAAGCACCTTAATGCCCCTTTCAAGCCGTGGGATAAGAAGGCCGTTGTCCACCGTGGGTAAGAATTCGGAAATCAGCACCTGCTGGTGCTTGGCATTGGACAGTTCCGCCATGAACGCCTGGAAATCGGGATACTGGCTAAAGGGAACCCCTTTGCCCGTGTTAAAGCCCTGGGCCACCGCCTCCATGGCACAGGAGGTCAAAAGGGGAATCTCCTGGGCGTAGACCCCGAGATTGGCGTTGCCGGCGCTTCGGGTCAAGAATGCACCATGCTCGGGCGGCAAAAGGTAGAGGGCCTCGCCCCTGGGCGCTTTTGAAATCTCAACAATCCTTCCGGTGGCCATGACGGCCAGCCACTCGGTCACATACCGGAGGGCTGCCCCGGCCTTGTCTGCAATGGTCTTGGCCGTGACCGGATGTTCAAATTCGGCCATGGCATCAAAGAGAGAGAGGCGATAACCAACGCCAAGGGCGAGGTTCAAGGCGCCTGCATTGAGAATCTCGATCATCCGTTGTTCAAACTGCTTTTTCTTTTCCATTGATTCCATCATGCTGTTCCCGGACTTTCATATTGTTCTGGGCCTAGGCCCATGATCTATAACTTGCGTTCATGCAATTGTCATCGTATAGATACTTGATCAACACAAACAAATCAAGCGAATCAAAACCTTAAGGAGGCTTGAATGGGACTGACAATAAACACGAAGATAAATGTTCTTATTATCATCTCGCTTGTTCTGGTTGGCGGCACCTCTTTTTTCCTTTCCAGATCAACCCTTGAAACTCAAGGGAAACTGGCAATTAAAGAATATAAAACAGGGGTCATGGATGCAAAAGAAGAGATGCTCAAGGAGTTGGTAAAGATTGCTTACACCGTGGTCCAAAATCACCTGGAGGATGGAAAAAAAGAGGGGGTATCAGATGTCGATATCAAGGAAAAAACCCTTGATGCCCTGGCGACCCTTCGCTATGGAAATGACAATTCAGGATATTTCTTCATCTACGATTCGACCGGCAGGTGCATTCTTTTTCCCACAAAGCCCCAGGCCCAGGGAACGAATATGATCGAGACAAAGGACCCGAACGGCGTCTTTGTCATCAAAGAACTCATCAGGGCTGCAAAAAGTACCCCCGGAGGTGGAATGTTCCAATATTTCTGGCCCAAACCCGGAGGTGACACGCCTGTCGGGAAACTCAGCTTTGCCAGCCACTTTGGCCAATGGGACTGGAATATCGGCACGGGGATCTATACGGACGATGTGGACGTAATCCTTGACCAAAAGGCCCGGGAGATGAAAGACAAGGTGACATCCCAGGGGATCAAGATCCTCATGGTGATTTCGTGCATTGTTCTGCTGGCCCTTCTGGCCTGTTATTTTATCATTTCCAGGGGAGTGGTCGCCCCCATCAGAAAAATGATCGATATGCTCAAGGATATTGCCCGGGGTAAAGGAGACCTGACCCGACGAATCACGGATAATTCCGGGGATGAAACCCAGGAGCTGGCTGAGTGGTTCAACCGCTTTATTGAAAACATCCAGACCATGATCAAAGAGATAAAAATTGATTCTGAAAAACTGACAGACGCATCCGATCTCCAGAAACAGATATCCGACCAAATGAGCCAGGCATCTCAAGACACTGCCGTACAGGCCAGTACCGTGGCCTCGGCCTCCCAGGAAATGGACGCCAACATGAATTCTGTTGCAGCAGCCATGGAAGAGGCTGCAAACAACGTCAACATGATCGCCACAGCCTCTGAGGAGATGACCGCAACCATCAGTGAAATAGCGGCCAACACTGAGAATGCAAGACATATCACAGTCAATGCCGTTGACCTGACAACCCGGGCCTCGCATCGAATCAACGAACTTGGAAACGCTGCCGGACAGATCGGCAAGGTGATTGAAACCATCACCGATATTTCTGACCAGGTCAACCTTCTGTCCCTTAACGCCACCATTGAGGCGGCAAGGGCAGGGGATGCAGGCAAGGGGTTTGCCGTTGTCGCCAACGAAATAAAAGAACTTGCCAAGCAGACCTCAAATGCGACGGAAGAAATAAAATCCAGGGTTCAGGTCATACAGACCTCAACCCAGGATACTGTCACACAGATTTCGGACATTACGGCGGTTGTTACCGATATCAATGAAATGGTCGCAACCATTGCTGCGGCCGTTGAAGAACAGTCTGTGACCACCGGGGAAATCGCTGAAAACGTTTCCCAGGCATCCCATGGAATTGGAAAGGTGAACGAAAACATCAGTCAGGCATCCACTGCATCCAAAGAGGTGGCCGAGCAGAGTTCCAATGTTAATCGCTCCTCAGAAAAAATGGCGGAATCAAGTTCCCAGGTAAAGCTGAATGCGTCTGATCTGTCGGAACTTGCGGGGCATCTCTCAGCCATGGTGAAAAAATTTAAGGTGTAATGGCGTCAAGGGCCTGAATGATCATGCCAAGCTCCGGGCGAACGTTGATGTCTGAAACATGGACAAATCGAATAATTCCCCGTTTGTCGACAATAAAAATGGCCCTTTCCGCCATGCCGTCGCTTCTGAGTACCCCAAAGCTATGGGCAACCTTCCCGTGGGGCCAGAAATCAGACAGCACCGGGAACCACAGGTCCTTCATGGCCCGGGTCCAGGAATAAAGGGTGGCACGGCTGTCCACGCTGATGCCAAGGAGAACAGCATCGTGGGCCTCAAACAGGGGGCGTGCAATGTTGTATCCCGGCCACTGGTCCGAACATACCGGAGTCCAGGCCGCAGGAATAAACGAAATTACAAGGTTTTTTTTGCCCCGAAATTGACCGGGTCCCACTTGACCACCGGAAATGGCCGGCAGCAGAAAATCAGGCACCGGATCACCCACCTTGACCTTGAGCACGCTGTCCCTGGGTGTCAAGTGGCCGGGATCGAATACAGAAGATTCAAAGGCAGACGACAGGCAATGCCCTGAAACCGGTGCCATCAGCAGCAGCAGTACAAGAAAAAAACGCATGATTATTTTACCTCCCGAGTCAGGTCAAGGATGGTCGACAGAAACGCTTCAGGACTTTCAATTCCGCCGGGCCGTGACAGCACCACCTTCCATGACCGGTCTGCACCCCTTGCAAGGGCGATAAAGTAAGGGGTTCTCACCTCTCCCAGGGCCTTGTGAACAACAAAGTCACCATCGGCAAACAGGGGGAAAGAGACCTTATAGGTTTTTCGGAAATAATCCACCTCAAACGCCGAGTTACCGGCCCCGATGCCCATGAGTTTAATGCTGGGTTTGGAGGCTTTCCGCGTCAGCAGAAGATCATGGAATTGATTGATCATGGGCGCTTCCCGCTGGCAGTGGGGACAGTACATGCTGAAGATCTCAACAATGACCACATCGGCATCAATGTCATCCATGGTAAAGGCAGGCTTGGCAGAGAGTCCCAGATATGCCTGCATTTCACGGGATTCAGGTGTTTCAAGTGTTATCCCGAAAAGTTTTTCACCGGTCTGTACAGCATCCACGGCCATGGCGGGTAGTGCCATAACAAGTAAAACAACGGGGATGATCCATTTCACGACAACACCTCCTTTAACGGGTCAGGCCTTCCCCTTGGATTATAGGAAAGGCCTGACACCGGTTTGATTCAATTAGACCCGGAACAGACTTGTAAGGGGTTTGAACATCCGCCTCAAAGCCACCTTTCGGCTGATACCCATTCTCTGACCCGAGGCAACGGCGTTGATCGAGTAGAGGGAAGGCTCATGTACGGTCAAATATATCACACTTACCTGATCCATATCAAGAAGTGCGGCATCGGGGTATCGCTTTTTGACCTGTTCAAGCCTTGCCTCTGCCATTTCAACCATCTCTTCCCGGTCGCCAAAATTCATGGCCCCGGTGGGACAGGTGGCGACACAGGCCGGCAAAAGGCCGTTATGAACCCTGTCGTTGCACATGTCGCACTTGGCAAGGACTCCCTTGGCCCCCACCCTTGGGATGTTGTAGGGACAGGAATCGATGATGGCCTGGGCATCAAGATCCCGGGTCTGTTCGGTGTAAATGATGGCTCCGGTATCTTCATCCCGATAGATGGCATCACTGTTGTCGGCAATCTCAAGGCAGGGCGCCTCAATGCAGTGGCGGCACTGCTCGGGGAAAAACAGCCATTCAAGCTTATTGGCAATGACCTCTTCTTTCATCCTTACCACCTTGTAAGTGATGAACGATAGATCCTTTGGGTTTTCAAACCCACCCCTGTTGGTCGTCTTCTCTGCCGGAAGGTCGTGCCATTGCTTGCAGGCGACCTGGCAGGCCCTGCAGGCTGTGCACAGGGTAGTATCGACAAAAAATGATTTGGACATATGGATCACCTCCTTACAGTTTGGTTACATTGACCATGAATGCCTTGGTTTCAGGAATCCGGGTGTTGGGATCACCGGCAGGCGGTGTGAGCAGGTTGGCACTCTCCTCGGTCCCCGTGGCAGGCCAGCGCCAGCCATAGTGCCAGGGAATGCCCACCTGGTGAACAACGGCATCGCCGACCCAGAAGGGTTTAAATCGCTTGGTCACAATCGCCGTACACTCAAGGGATGCCCTTGCCGTGGAAACCTTGACCCGCTCACCATTGGTGATGCTTCTCAACTTGGCAAGCTCTTCGCTCATCTCCACAAACACCTGGGGCTGGAGCTCCATGAGCCAGGCCTGGGGCCTTGTCATGAGGCCGGTCTGCCAGTGCTCGGACACCCTGTAGGTGGTTCCCACAAAGGGATACCTGGGATCACAGGTGGCGTGCTGGTCTTCCTTGGTTGAGTAGACAACGGCCGTGGGGTTGGTGAGCTGGGGATTGAGATAATTTTCGCTCACCGGACATTCCAGGGGCTCGTAATGCTCTGGAAAGGGTCCGTCGGCCCGGCCCGGGCCAAAAATCTGACCGAACCCGTCCTTGAGCATGATAAAGGGATGTTTTGAATCCGATCGTTTGGTACCATCGGGATTTTCAAGGGGATACCAGCCGCCATCGGGAACGTCCCCCACCCATTTGCTGGAGGTCCACTTACCGCCCTTTTCTTCACCGGCAAACGAGATAACCGGCAGATCCTTGTTCCAGGGTCTGCCCTTGGCATCCACGGATGCCCGATTGTAGAGGATGCGACGGTTCACGGGCCAGCACCAGGCAAATTCAGGATAGATCCCGATATTGTTGGCGGCATCCTTCTGTCCCCTGCGTGCCGCCATGTTGCCCTTTTCCGTATAGGAATTACAATAGAGCCAGTTGGCCGACGAGGTGGAACCGTCCGACTGGAGAAAGGCAAAGCTTGGCACCAGGGTTCCTTTTTTGTAGGTGGTTCCCTTGATGGTGACATCCTTGAGAAAATAGCCGTTGATCTCCTTTGCCACCTTGTGGGCGTCATACTCCCCGTGGCTCTCATAATCCCACTTAAGGTTGACAATGGGCTCCGGGAATACTCCGCCGGTGCGGTACAGTTTCTTAATGCGATGGCCAAGGTCCAGAATGATATCACCGTCGGGCCGGCTGTTTCCAAGGGGCATAGGCCCTCTGTAGCGCCACTGCATCCAACGGCCCGAATTGGTGATACTCCCCTCTTTTTCAACCGATGCCGATGCCGGCAGCATGAACACCTCGGTCTTGATCTTTGAAGGGTCGGTTCCCGGACCATTCCAGAATGAACCGGTCTCGTTGTCAAACAGGTTGACGTTGACCATCCAGTCGAGTTTTTCCATGGCCTTTCTGATCTTTCCGGCGTTGGAGCCCGAACAGGCAGGATTCTGCCCCCAGGCAAAGAACCCCTTGATCTTGTCCTTGTACATGGCGTCAAAAATATCAAACCAGGAGTAGGAAGCCCCATCGTCCACCTTGGGCAGCCATGGGTAACCGAATTGATTGGCTCCGGTGGCATTGGCTCCAAAGTAAGATTTTAAGAGGCTCGTGCTGTACTTGGGATAGTTCTGCCACCAGTTGGCCGACAGCGGATCGTTGCTGTGGGGAGTCCAGTGTTTGTTGTAGGCATCAAAACTGGTGTCCGACGCCCTTGGGGTCTTTAAATAACCCGGCCAGATGTGCCAGAGCAGGCAGTGGTCCGTGGAACCCTGGACGTTGGACTCGCCCCTGAGGGCGTTGACCCCTCCGCCTGCCACGCCCATGTTGCCAAGCAGCAGCTGGATCATGGCCATGGTCCGGATCATCTGGGTGCCCACCGTGTGCTGGGTCCATCCCATGGCGTACATGATGGTCCCGGCTTTGCCCCTCTTGCCCGTGGCGGCATAGGTCTCGTACACCGTCATGAGATCTTTTTTCGGAGTCCCCGTGATCTTGGAGACCGTGTCAAGGTTGTAACGCTGGTAATGTTTTTTCAACAGCTGGAACACGGATCGCTCGTGCTTCAGACTTGGGTCCATCATGGGAACGCCCTTTTCGTCCATCTCAAAGGCCCAGGTAGACTTGTCATAACCGCCCCTGGAGGGGCCTGACTCGCCCTTTGTATACCCTGAAAAAAGACCGTCCTTGAATCCAAAGGTTTTGCCGACGATGAACGGGGCATTGGTATAGGCTGCCGTGTACTCACTGTTGTAAAGATCATTGTCAAGGATGTACTTGATCATGCCGCCCAGAAAAGCGATGTCCGTGCCCGACCGCAGGGGGGCATAGATGTCTGCCTTGGACGATGTCCGTGTAAACCGGGGGTCCACGCTGATGAGCTTGGCCCCTTTCTCCATTGCCTGGTTCACGTACTTGAACGAGATGGGATGGTTTTCAGCTGCGTTGCTGCCCATGATCAGCACACAGTCTGCGTTTCTGATGTCGATCCAGTGATTTGTCATTGCGCCACGTCCAAACGACTCTGCCAGAGCCGCTACAGTTGCGCTGTGTCAGATACGGGCCTGGTGTTCCACATACACAAGCCCCAGGGATCGCATCAGGGCCTGGTAAATCCAGCACTCTTCATTGTCCATGGCAGCGCTTCCCACCGAGGCCATGGCCATGGTACGGTTGACCTGCTGGCCCTTGGCGTTGGTCCGGTCAAACCCTGCGTCCCTTGTCTCCTTGACCCGGGCCGCGATTCTGTCCAGGGCCCAGTCCCAGGAGACCTGTTTCCACTCCTTGGAATAGGGGGCCCGGTACATGGGTTCGGTGAGGCGGTTTTCGTTTTCAATCAGCTGCTTCAGCGAGGAACCCTTTGAACACAGGGCGCCCCTGCTGATCACATGGTCGGGGTCACCTTCAATGTTGATGACCCGGCCGTCTCCCCTTTGACTGGTGTGCACAATGGCACCGCAACCCACGGCGCAATAGCAGCACACCGTGGTGGTCTCCTTGGCATAAATGGTCTTGAGCGTCTGGGCATGGACTTTGACAGGTGTCAAGTCAAATCCCAGGCCACTTGCGGCAATACCTGCGGCCGTCGCACCAGAGACCTTCAGGAACTCTCTTCTGCTGAAACTCATAGGACTCCCCCTCCTTCGATTGAAATGGGTTAATACCGACAATATGCCCCCTGGAAGGGCAAATTCGACGAATGTTAACTGCTACCACACCCCTGGTTACAAAAAAGTTACAGAAACCATGGAAGGAAAAAAGATCGGTTTGATTACACCGTTAAAATAGGTTAGGATATCCAAAACAATGACAACGATCGGGAGTAAATCAGGATGAACAAACAAAAGATCCGGCTGGTCTCATGGAACGTGAACGGCCTCAGGGCCGCCGTTAAAAAAGATTTTTTCAAATCCATGGACCAGCTTGATGCGGACGTCCTCCTGCTCCAGGAGACAAAACTGTCCGAGGATCAGCGGACCGACGAAATGATTCTCGTGGACGGGTATGACTCCCACTGGGCCTACTCGCGTGACAAAAAGGGATACAGCGGGGTTGCCGCCTACACACGACCCGCCCCCGTGGCCGTGGCCCCGGGCATCGGGATTGAACGATTCGACAGCGAGGGCCGCATCCTTGAGCTTGATTATAAAGATTTCATCCTCTTTAACGTCTACTTTCCCAACGGCCAGATGAGCGACGAACGACTCCAGTATAAAATGGACTTTTACGAGGCGTTTTTTGCCCATGCCGACCGGTTAAGACAAAAGGGCAGAAGCCTTGTCATCACCGGAGATTTCAACACGGCCCACAAGGAAATCGACCTGAAGAACCCGAAACCCAACAGCAAGCGGTCGGGTTTCCTGCCCGTGGAACGTGAGATTCTGGACCGGCTTGTGGAACGCGGGTATGTGGATACCTTTCGCCACTTTAACCCGGACACCGTCAAATATTCGTGGTGGTCCTATCGGTTCAATGCAAGGGCCAATAATGCCGGATGGCGCATCGATTATTTTTTTGTCACCCAGGACATCATTGACAGGGGATGGATCACCCGCACCTTTATCGACAACGATATCCTGGGGTCGGACCACTGCCCCGTGGGCGTTGAACTGACCCTTTAAGATAAAGAGTAGGAGGAACCCGATGAACCCAATAAAAATCACAGGTTTTGCCGTGACGGCATTCATATTTTCCCTTGGCATTGCTTCGGCAGCCCCCCACATGAAGACGGACACCGACTTTTATCCCTATGCCCCTTCCCTTTTAAAGTGGGACAAAACAACGGCCGAATTCACCGATCCTGCCACCTGCGGCGAGTGCCATCCGGAAAAATACGAACAATGGCAGGGTTCCATGCACGCCATGGCCTTTAAAGACCCCATTTACCAGGGGGAGTTGAGCCTTGCACGAAAAGAGGCCGGCCATGACACGGCCCGGTTGTGCGAAGGCTGCCACACCCCTGCCGCCGTTGTCACAGGGGAGGTAAAGGGGGTACCGGACTTTAAACAATTGAGCCCCCTTGCCATGAATGGGGTGTCGTGTGATGTATGCCACTCGATCAAGGATCACACGGGCTGGCAGACCCCCTATCACCAGCCTGAGAACGGATCTTTGATCCTCTCACCAGGTGGGGAAGTGGATGGAGAAAAAATGCTCACAAAATATGGCCCCATGGAACCCTATGACGGGTGCGGAGACGATTTCCACACCTGTGTGCAATCAAAGCTGCACACACAATCGGAACTTTGCGCCTCCTGCCACCAGGTGTTCAACCCACGAACCCACACCCCCCTTGAGGCCACCTACCAGGAGTGGAAGGAGAGTGCCTATTCCACACACAACATCCAATGCCAGGATTGCCATATGGTTGACACCGCAACATTTGAACAATCGGCAGACCGGTTTGCAAAACCTGCATCAGGCGAACACCGCCACTACTTCAACGGGGCCAACCTGCTCTTGTACAGCATGACGGCCAATGCCGCCCAAAGGGCCGGAAATGGGGACCTTGCAGCCAATGCCCGGGAAAAATACACCATGGCCGAAGCAAGACTCAAGGCCGCAGCCGAACTTGAGGTGTCAGGGGGATATACCGACGGCAGGCTTGCTGAAATCCATGTCCGGGTCAAAAACATCCGGGCCGGTCACAACCTGCCCACCTCTTTAACCAATATCCGCGAAATGTGGCTGGAGGTGACGGCGACCGACGGAACCGGAAAGACGATCATGTCCACGGGAACCGTGGATGACAGGGGAAAAATCGCAGACGGTGCGAAAATCTTCAACACCCTGGGACAGGATCGAGATTTCAATTTTTCCCTTCACCCCTGGGAGATAGAGACCTTCTCAAAAAAGGAAACCATCCCCCCAAAGGGATCCAGGGAGATTGTATATGGAATAAATCCGGATGGAAAGGGGCCGGTGACCATCCATGCCAGGCTTCAATTCCGCCAGGCAAGCCAGGCCGTTGCGGAAAAACTTTACAAGCTGTTTCCCGACCCGGCACTGGCTGAAAAGACCTATGGGGTCAAACAATTACCCATGATTCCCGTTGTGGAGATGACCTCCACAACGGTTGTATTGAAAGACCGAATTTAAAATTTATTGATTGGGGACAGGTTCAGCACCTGTCCCCATGGGTTGGTTTAAAGCTGCCGTCTGTCATCCATACCCACAAGCACCCGCTCCCTTGCCTGATCAATGCCAAGGGCCTTTCGTTTCTTGTCAATGTGGGCAATCATCTTTCTTGCCATCTCAATGGGATCCTTATCAAACCCCCACTTCCCAAGCCCCTGCTCTTCAAGCCCGTTAAAGAGAAGATCGTGGAATTTGGTATTCTCCACAATGGGAAAGGTGACCCCAAACACGGTATAAACACCCGATGCCACAAAGTACTGGCCAATGGAAATGGCCTTTTCACTCATGTACTCGGGGGCGGCCCCTGCAACGGGCAGATCTGCAATGGAATCGCCAAGCCCGCCCTGGGCCACCATGGCCGAGGCGGCGATGAGGATTCGCGAGTTGTCCACGCAGGATCCAAGCCCGAGAACCGGCGGCATGCCAACGGTTTCACACACCTCCCTCAACCCCGGACCGGCATAGTGGGCTGCCTCGGGGGAGGCAAGTCCGGCCTTTGCAATGGCGATCTGGGAACAGCCGGTCAACAGCACCAGCACGTCGTTCTTGATCAGCTCCTTTACAAGCTTGACATGGGAATCATCCTGCTTGGTTCTGGGGTTTGTACACCCCACAACCCCGGCAACGCCACGAATTCTGCCGTTGATGATATTCTCGTTGAGGGGTGCATACCCGCCCCTGAAGGTTCCGCCGAGCATGTACTGAATGTACTCGTGGCTGAATCCCTGAATGCCGGTTTTCACCTCCTTGGGAATCTGGATGGGGTGCACCCGGTTCTTAAACCTTGAAATGGCCTTGATCACAATCTCGTCGGTACATTCCATGGGCGTATGGTCGTTAAACTCGATGTGAACTGCCCCTTCAATGTGGGCCCGGGTGTTGGTGGTGATCAAAGGTGTATTGTAACACTTTGCCACCTCGGAAAGCCCCTGCTTGATACACTGGATATCCACGGCCATGGTGTCCACTGCCCCGGTGACCAGGATCGCCTCGGTGGATGAAAAGTTACCCGCATGGGGGATCCCATGGCGGGACATCATCTCTGCACCCGAACAGCACATGCCCACCAGGTTGATACCCTCTGCCCCTGCATCCTTGGCCGCCTGGACCAGGGTGGGGCTTGCCACGGAAACCACCATGGACTCAAACAGGTTGGGCTCATGGCCGTGGATAATGATGTTGACCATATTCTCCTTGAGGACCCCCATGTTCACCCCTACTTCGATGGGCGAAGGGGTACCGAAAAGAATGTCCGAAATCTCGGTGGCAACCATGGAGCCGCCCCAGCCGTCGGACAGGGCTGTTCGGTTGGCCTGTTTGGTGATGTTCTCGTAGTGCTGGTCAACCCCTATATGGGTACGGTGCATCATCTCCATGATTTCCCGCATGGCCCCCCTGGGAACAATACCAAGCTTCCGCCAGGTCTCAAGGGTTGCCTTGGGAACCCTTTTTACAAGCGGAATCTCTCCCTCCACCTGGGTGTAGGTTCGTTCAAGCTGCGTGTAAAGGTCCGTTGCGATTTCCTGGTCACTCCTTCCTTCGGTCTCGATGTCCAGGGACTGGGCAACACTGTGAAGCTTGAAGGTATCCTTGATCTCGTAATCCAGAATTTCACCGTTAACGACATCACGGAAAAGCTCGAGCATGGCCATGCCGTGGTCCGTGTGGGCTGCCGCCCCGGATGCAACGGCCCGGGCAAAATTCCTCGCCATGATGGTGTCAATGGTGGCACCGCAAACCCCAACCTTTTTATAGGGATCACGGGCATTCATCCGGCAGGGGCCCATGAAACAGTTTTTACAACAGGCGGAATCGGCCCCAATGGGGCAGGGCTTCATGTCCTCAGCCCGGTCAAAACACAGGACCACACCATCTTTTCGTGCCTTGGTAATCATTTGGGCTGTAGACTCACAAATGGTACAATCCTGGGGGTCCATCATTGTTTTTGTATTTTTATCGTCTTTTTTATTCATCATTGCTCCCTGATTTAAATGGCTGTTACGACAAAAGCAAAGTGTCTCTTGATACAATTATGTCTTAGACATATCGATTTTATTGAGACATTGATGCGCTTTTCTCCATGGAAACGTTTCGATCCCCTGCCATCACCTCCTTTTTTTACAAAGAAACAGATTGACTGTTTTGGTTATCAAAGAAACCGGTTTGCCAACCACTCCACAACGGCAAAAAATACTAATAATATTAGATATATGCAATAAAGGTGCCACATTGTGGTAACTATTCCCTGATTCAACCGGAATATGGCTTAAATATTGCAAATTATTTTTCAGCCTAGTATAAGAGAGAAAGTCCTTTAAACGAAAGCAACCCATCAAAGGAGAGAATCATGACCACACCAAAGCATTGCCCCGGTTTTGAACAGTTCAGGGATCTTAAATCATTCATCTGCAAGTGCCAGGCATGCGGCACGGACAATGAAATATTTTCGGACGAATTTGACAAGACCCATGTATGTAAGGGCTGTGGCAAGAAGATTGACTTTAAAACCTGCAAGACCGAAATGAAATAAAAAACTGACCTGAAAGGAGGTTCCCACATGTCGTTCAACTACATCGATGAAATCCTTGCCTATGCCATTGAAAAGGAAGAGGAGGCCGTCGCATTTTACCAGGATCTGGCTAAAAAAGAAAAATTCGCATCGCTGAAAAACACCTTTAACACCTTTGCCAATGAAGAAAAGAAACACGCAAAAATGATAACAGATCTCTCCAAGGATAAATCAAAAATCAAAACCTATGAGATCAAAACCGTTCCGGATCTCAAGATCAGCGATTATCTCGTGGACATCGAGTATGAAGAGGGTATGCTCATGCCCGACATCCTCAGGATCGCCATGAAACGCGAGGAGCAGGCCGTTCACCTGTACAAGGACCTTGGGGACAAATCAAACGACCCTGACATTCAAAAACTCTTCCAGCTCCTGGTCCAGGAAGAGTCAAAGCACAAACTGGCCCTGGAATCCATGTACGACGATTTCCTGGCGGACAACGAGAACTGATCAACAGAAAAACCACCCATGGGGTCAGGCTTTTTTAACCCGGAAAACCTGACCCCCGGCTGAACAGAAACGGATTATCAGATTAGGTTATCCGGTCGCAGACGGCCCTTGCAAAGGCTGAGCACTTAACCTCCACGGCCCCGGGGATCTGGCGGGCGAGATCGTAGGTGACTATTTTTTCGGATATGGTCTGTTCAAGGGCCCGGGTTATTTTCCCTGCCGCTTCGCTCCATCCCAGATGTTCGAGCATCATCACACCCGAAAGAATGAGGGATCCCGGGTTGACCTTGTCAAGACCTGCATACTTTGGCGCCGTGCCGTGGGTGGCCTCAAAAAAGGCGATCTCTTCGCCCATGTTGGCCCCGGGAGAGAGACCCAGCCCCCCCACCTGGGCTGCCAGGGCGTCGGACACATAGTCCCCGTTGAGGTTCGGGGCTGCGATCACGTCATACTCGTCGGGCCGCAGCAGCAACTGCTGGAACAGGCTGTCGGCAATCCGGTCCTTGATGACAATCCGTCCAGGGGGCCGTTTTCCGTCAAAGCGCTCATACAGCTCTTGTTCGGTGATGGTCTGATCGGCAAACCGCTCTTTTGCCACCCCATACCCCCAGCGCTTGAAGGCCCCCTCGGTGAACTTCATGATGTTTCCCTTGTGCATGAGGGTGACGCTGGTGCGATGATTCTTGATGGCAAATTCAATGGCCTTTGCCACAAGCCGCTGGGTATTGGATCGGCTCATGGGCTTGATGCCGATGCCGGTGTCAGGGCCAAGGGCGATTCCTTTTTTAGCAAGGAAATCGATCATTTCCAGGGCATCTGCTGATCCTGCCTCCCACTCGATTCCCCGGTAAAGGTCCTCCATGTTCTCACGGAAAATCACCACATCCGTCAGTTCAGGAGATTTCACCGGACTTGGTACGCCGGGAATGTAACGAATCGGCCGGACCCCGCAGAACAGCTCAAGCTCCTGGCGCAAGGTGACGTTGATGCTTCTCTGGCCCTCTCCCACCGGGGTGGTCAAGGGCCCTTTGATGGCAATTTTGTAACGTTTCACCGCATCCAGGGTCTCCCGGGGAAGCCACTGGCCGGACCGCCTGAAGGACTTTTCCCCGGCAAACACCTCCACAAATTGAATCTTCCTGTCCCGGCCATGGGCAGCCTTGACCCCAGCCTCGAGAACCAGCCGGGCGGCACGCCAGACATCGGGTCCGATGCCATCCCCCTCGATAAAGGGAACGACGGGAAAATCAGCCGTCCCAACGGGATGATTTTCCCTGGCTGGCCCGGTATTTTTCACGACTTCATCCACCATTAACTCCTCCCCGTTGATTTCTCAGCCCATTGATCGACCCGTTGGCATCAATCCTTGAACACCAGTTTACCTCCGATGAATCCGGCTACACCGGCAGCGGCGAGCATCACAATATTGACCGCAATAAAGATCCAGGCGTTGGACGATGCAATCACATCCGGCTGAAACAAAAACCAGACCACCGAAATCAGACACAAAACCGTTGTGATTGTTGCGGCAACGATCTTGATCTGGAACAGGGTCGTCAGGGCACGGTTGTATTTTTTTTCCCACTCCACAACCCCTGCAACAATTACAACGGGAAGGGAGAGAAGCACAAAGACCAGGTTGTACAATCCCGCCCTTGCCATGGTGGTGCTTTCGAACAGAAGGGAAAGCAGGAGAAGAACCACCACAACGGGCAGGATGCCGTTGGGAAAATGAACCGAGACCGGATGAAGGTGGTGCCTGACCATGAACGCCTTTATCCTGTCAACCATTGTCTTCGGAACAGGCCTTGCAGGAGGTACATCGGGTACAGCTTCTGCTGGTGCCGGTTCGATCTCAATGAATTTTGAGGCAGGAGCATTGCAGATGGGACACTTTTCAGGCGGGGCATCCCCCTCGTGAACATAGTTGCAGATCGTACACTTCCATCGTTTCATGGGCCGGTTTTCTCCTTATGGGCAATTATGATTTCTATCGTTCGTCCATATCGACAAACGAACACTCGTCTGGTCCGCAGTAGTCGCCCACATAGGCTGCCCCGGGCCGGTAAAGGGCAGGGGCAGGGGCCGAGGTTGCAAACTTCTCTTCGATCACATGGGCAGCCCAGCCAGGCACCCTTGCAAGGGCAAAGACCGGAGTAAACAGATCCATTGGGATCCCCATGGTGTAAAAGAGTGAGGCGCTGTAAAAATCTACATTTACAAAGATATCACTCCCCTTTTTCTCCTTGAACCGCTGTTTGGCGACCTGTTCAAGCTTTGTGGAAAGATCGTACCACAGGGTCTGGTTCGTCATTTCACCCATCCGTTTTGACATGGGAGCAAGAATGGCGGCCCTGGGATCGTCCACCTGGTACACGGCATGGCCAAGCCCCATGATTCTTTTGCCCGAATCAAGGGCCCCATTGACGTAGGCATCAATGTTTTCCATGGCTTTGATGGCTTTGAGCATCTCCATGACCCGGACATTGGCACCGCCATGGAGTTCTCCGGACAAAGAGCCGATGGCGGCGGACACTGCGGCATAGATGTGTGCCCGGGTGGATGCCACCTGCCGGGCCGTAAAGGTTGAAGCATTGAACGAATGTTCGGCATGGAGCACCAGGGCCGTGTCAAAAAACCGTGCGGCTTCCGGCTCGGGCCTTTGACCCGTGAGCATGTACAAAAAGTTTTCTGCATGACCCAGGCGATGGTCCGGCGCAACTGGCTCCAGCCCGTTTCGGATCCGATCCCAGGCCGCAATCAGCGAAGCAAGGCCCGCCACCAGGTGTTCTGCACTTGCAAGGGTGGATTCCATGGTGTTGTCCCTAGCACCCGGGTCCAGCTGAACCAGCAGGGCCACCCCTGCCTGAAGAACATCCATGGGGTTCAGATCCGGTGGAACGCTCTTTAAAAACGCCGCCAGGGAAGGCGAAAGGGTTCGCTTGTTCGTCAGCCGTTCGGAAAAGTCCACAAGCTCCTTTGACTTTGGCAGTCTCTCGTGGAAAAGCAGAAATACAACCTCTTCAAACGAGGCGTTCTGGGCAAGGTCTGCCACAAGATAGCCCCGGTAGATCAATTTCCCGGCCTTTGCATCCACCTGGCTGATCCGGGTACTGGCCACCTCAATTCCCCTTAAACCGGTATTCAGCGTGGGCGTGCATTCAAACTCATCCATTGCTTTCCCCCTGTTAAAACATCTTGTCCGGGTCCCGGCGTTCAGGCACGTACTGGGGCTCGACCAGCCCCTGGTGATGGGCCTTTGACACATAAAGTCCGCAAAAGCACGACCCATACTCGGCAACATCGGGTTCTCTGTAATCACAGGGACAGAAAATGTCCCGGTCATTCTCCCTGTCACCTGAGGCAAGCCGGCAAGGACAGGCCATGTATCCATAGGTTTCCTTGTTCTGGAGAAGGGCCTCCAAGAGTTCATACACAAGGCTTGTGTCATTGTTAAAGAAATAGCCCTTGGGTTCATGAACCTTTCTGAGCTTCTCGTAAAACGCTTTAATCTCCATCCTTTATCCCCAGAGCCTCCTTGATTTGATCCTCATGGAACCCCACAATAACCCTATCTCCGATAACAATGGTGGGAAAAGAGCAGCGCGGGTTCAACTCCTTGATATCGGCAATGATGGCCTTGCGTTCCTCACCCGTAAGACTGTCAACATCCACGAACTCATACTTGACCTTACATTCACCAAGGAACCGTTTAGCAGCCTTGCAGTGGCTGCAGGTACTCAACGAATATATTTTCGCTTTGTCATAATCCATTCTTTATTCGTCCTTTGCTCTGCATTCCTTGTCCCATTCCGGGCAGGCCTCTTCAATTGGCGTTTTATAATGCTCCAGGCACGCGGTGCACTCCATTTCCACATTGGGCACATCTCCATATTTCGCCTTGATCTCCTCCGGGGAAAGATTAGACACGGCGCTGCAGCCGCACTGGGGACAGGAAGTCTTTATTCTGTATCGTTTGCTCATATCAATCTCCTTTACTATTAATTCGGTAATGACAAAAAAACGATTAACAAACCTTTAAATGGAGTTGTATCACTACCCTTACAACACCACATTTTAATAAAAATGAAAATACTTTTTATGGAGTAATACAAATTTCATACCATGTGTAAGGCAGAATTTTTAAAATACCCCCGGAGCAGATATGGATCAAATATTGCTTTACTTTAGCAGCTTAAAACGGTTAGCTGATAGCTGCAATCAACCCCAGCGCCCTTTTTCCAAGAAACGACCATGACCGGGTCTAACACTTAAAATTTAGGAGAACGCCATGGCAAACTGGTACTGCACCCTGTGCGACACAAACAGTGACACCCCTGAGAAACCCGGCACCTGCCCCAGCTGCGGAGCCGACGAAATCATGATGATTGACCCGGACCAGGGTATACCCGCCACCCCTGAGGATGTCCGGGACGTTGCAAGAAAACGGCTCAAAGGCATCTGTGCGGCCTACCCTGCCTGTGACGGCAACTTTGACAAAATCTGCCAGAAGGAGGCCTATGGCAAACCCATCGGCTTTGGCGGGGCCGGTCAGGGGGCAGGCTTCAGGGCCAACGCCCTTGCCCTTTCAGCCGTCCGGTTCAAAACCCGGGTGGTGGGCGAACATGTCGAACCGGACACCCGGGTGAATTTTCTGGGCATTGACCTTGAATTTCCTGTCATGGCCGCCTCGACGGCCGGCATTGAGCGGTACAACAACGTGGTCAAGGAGACGGATTTCTGCCGGGCCGTGGTCCGGGGAAGCAAACAGGCCGGCACCATTGGCTGGCGGGGAGACACCTGGTTTTACACTCCGGACAACAGCCCGGCCCTCCAGGCCCTGGAACAGGAAAAAGGGTACGGCATTCCCATCTTCAAGCCAAGATCCCAGGATGTGCTCAAACGACTGATCACCATGGCCGAGGAGGCCGGCTGCCCTGCAGTGGGTATCGATCTTGATGGATGCGGATCCACCATCATGGCAAAGCACGGCCAGCCCGTGTTCCGGAAAAGCGTTGCCGAAATAAGGGAGCTGGTGGAATTTTCCTCCCTGCCCTTTATTGCCAAGGGAATCATGGACCCGGACGATGCCGAAGAATGCGCCGAAGCAGGGGTAAAGGTGGTCGCCGTTTCCAACCACGGCGGAAGGGTTCTTGACTCGGTTCCAGGCACGGCAGAGGTGCTGCCCCTGATCGCCCAACGATTGAACAAACGGGTGCTCATCACGGCGGACGGCGGGGTCCGGACCGGATATGACGTGTTAAAGATGCTCGCACTCGGGGCCGACGCTGTTCTTCTGGGAAGAGACATCATACGGGCTGCCGTTGGCGGCGGAAGCCTCGGGGTGAGGCTCCATCTGGCCCACATTCACAAGGTTCTGAAAAAGGCACTGTTCATGACCGGCCTGAAAAGCATCAGGGAGGCGGATGGAAAAATACTGTTTCCCTAGAAAAAATCCACTGGCCCATTGTTGACAATCTGCCACAATGTGGTATTTTATCTCACAGCTGAACAGACAAACCAGTGGAATGGGACATAAAGGAGAAAACCATGTGGGAATATTCAAATAAGGTAAAGGATCATTTTTTAAATCCACGGAACGTAGGGGCAATGGAAAACCCGGATGCAGTTGGAGAGACAGGCTCCCTCTCCTGCGGTGACGCCCTGAAACTGTTTCTCAAGATAAACGGTAGCGACAGGATCACCGACGCAAGTTTCATGACCTTTGGCTGTGCCAGTGCCGTTGCCTCCTCATCGGCCCTCACCGAAATGGTCAAGGGAATCTCCCTGGACGATGCCCTCAAGATCACCAACGACGATATAGCCGACTACCTTGACGGACTGCCCAAGGAAAAAATGCACTGTTCGGTCATGGGACAGGATGCCCTGAGAAAGGCCATCAACGCCTACAGGGGTATTCAGATCATGGAAAAACCGGGCAATGTGGTGTGCGAATGCTTTGGGGTTACGGACCTTGAGATCATCAGTGCGGTCAAGGAGAATCATCTGGAATCGGCCGAAGATGTCACCTGCTACCTCAAGGCCGGCGGCGGATGCGGCAACTGCCTGGAAAGAATCGAAGAGATTGTTGAAACGGCTCGGACAAAGGCATAGTCCACGGGAGGAACGGGATGAAAATCGTATACACGGACAACAATGCCACCACACGGGTTGCACCCGAAGTGCTCGAAGAGATGCTTCCCTATTTGAGTGAATACTACGGCAACCCGTCGAGCATGCACTCGTTTGGCGGGAATGTGGGAAGAGCAATTACCCATGCCAGGGAAAAGGTGGCAGGGCTCATCAACGCAGATCCCGATGAGATCATCTTCACAAGCTGCGGCACCGAAAGTGATAATGCCGCCATCCATGCCGCCCTTGAGGCCAATCCGGAAAAACGCCACATCATTACCTCAAACGTGGAGCACCCGGCCATCAAAAATACCCTTGAACGCCTTGAGAAAAAGGGATATACGGTCACCTTTGTTCCGGTTGACACCCAGGGACGCCTTGACATGGACATGCTCTACGGGAGCATGTCAACGGATACGGCCCTGGTCTCCCTGATGTGGGCCAACAACGAAACCGGCGTCATCTTTCCCATCCATGAAGTTGCCCAAAAGGCAAGGGAACAGGGAATTCTCTTTCACACGGACGCTGTCCAGGCCGGCGGCAAGATTCCCATTGACGTCAGGAGTGCGGGGGTTGACATGCTCTCCCTTTCCGGCCACAAGATCCATGCGCCCAAGGGGGTTGCCGTGCTTTACGTCAGGAAAGGGGTGAAATTTTCATCGTTCATGACCGGCGGCCACCAGGAAAAAGGCCGACGGGGCGGCACGGAAAACACGGCAGGCATCATCGGCCTTGGCAGAGCCTGCGAACTTGCCCAGGCCCACATTGGGCAGATGGACACAACCGTAAGGGAGCTGAGGGATTATCTTGAAAAGGAACTCCTTGATAAGATTCCTGCGTCATCGGTCAACGGCGAGCGGGACAACCGGCTGCCCAACACCCTGAGCATCGGATTTGACGCTGTTGAAGGCGAATCCATCCTCCTTCTCATGGACCAGGCCGGCATCTGCGCCTCATCGGGGTCGGCCTGCACCTCGGGATCCCTTGATCCCTCCCATGTGCTCATGGCCATGAAGGTGCCCTTTGAATCAGCCCACGGCACCATCCGTTTTTCCCTGTCCACCTACAACACCCGGGAGGAGATGGACCATATCATAACCGTTCTGCCTCCGGTGATCCATCGCCTCAGGGAGATGTCTCCCTTCTGGAAAAAATAATACAGGACACCGACGGCAGTCCAGACTGGCCTGCTGTTTTAAAACCGGGGTCAGGGAAACCTGACCCCGGTTATGCGTTGTCCAGCTGCAGCACAATGACAACCCCGATCACCAGCAACCCTCCCAGCATCTGCAGCGGTGCCAGTATCTCTCCGAGGAACAGGTAGGCGATGGCGCCTGCGGCAATGGGCTCAAGGGTTGCCGTTATGCCGGCACGGGCGGATCGTATGATATTGATCCCCTTAAAGTAAAGGGTAAACGCCACAACCGTGCCTGGAACAGCGATAAAAGCGATCAACAGCCACTGGTGGAAGGTATACCCGGGCACAAAGGCCTCCAGGGGCCGCTGCACAAGGTTCCAGAACACGGCTGCGATCAGGGTCGAGTAAAAGATGACGGTGACGGCATCATACTTTTGCATCCAGTACTCACCATACATGGTATAAAAGGCAAAGGCACACGCAGAAACAAGGCCGGCAACCATTCCAAGGCGATTCATGGAAAACAGCGACACATCATAGGCCCCCACAACAAGATAGCACCCCAGGGTTGAAAAGAATATGGCCCCGAGGGTTACCGGCCGGATCTTCTCCTTCAACACAAACACCGAAAAAACAACCATCAGGGCCGGGGCCTGGTATTGAAGCAGGATTGCCGATGCCACGTTGATTTTACTGATGGCAACCAGGTAGGTGTATTGAACAGCGGCGATTCCAAACACGCCCAAAAGGGCCAGGCAAGGCAGATCCCCCCGGGAAATTTTCAGCCGGTCAGGACAGACGAGGCGTATCCACAGAAAAAAGAACAGGCTTGCCAGGGTGACACGCATCTGAACCAGGTTCTCGGGTGTGACACCGGCATTAAACAGGGCCTTGGACGCAGCACCACCGGACGCCCACAGAATGGCAGCGCCGGCGACATAGAGATATCCCAGAGTGAGGGGATCAGCTGTTTTTGAATGAAACATTATCCAGGCAAACCCGGCCTGCCAGGGTGGCCTCCGGGTTCTGCTCCTTACTTCATGTCAAGCAACCCCTGCCGCTGCTCGGCAAGAATTTTAAAGAGTCGTTCAGGAATGTTCTTTTCCTTTGCATAGGCCTCCACCTGGAGGTCAATCCTGGCAATGATATTGTCAATGCTGAGGGTAAACTGGCGCTGGTACAACTCTTCAGAATACTCTTTTTCAAGCAGTTCCCAGAACAGGCGCTTCAAGTCCCCATAGCAGGGAAGGTTGCCAAGGGGAGTGGACACAAAGTCCACCTCGTTGTGGGCATATCGTTCAAGCCAGGCAAGCCACACCTTGACATCCCGCTTTTCACCCAGAAGTTTTTGGGTATTACCGCCCCTGGCCTGGTCGGTCAAAAAGTAATTGAGCCCGGCCATGACCGGTCTTTTATTTTCGGCAATGGCAGGGTTACCAAAAAAATTAAACTGGGCCGCCATGTAATCGCCGAGGGCACCGGGAATGAACGGCGCATTGGCCCAGGGAGCACGCTTTACGCCCTTGGCACCGACTTCCGTGGCCGTTGCCGCCGACACAATGCAGGCGCCGATGACTACGCCGGCATCGGAATCCTTTGCCACCCACACCGGGGGCATGGTATCACTGTCCCTGCCGCTGTAGGTGAAAATCCGGGTCTCAACACCGGCGGGGTTTTCCGCCTCCGGGCAGTAGTTGGCAAGGGCCGTGGAGGCAAGGGTGCACCGGGAGTTGGGATGGGAGATGGGAACGGGTTTTCCATTGCCGTTGGTCATTCCCTGGTGCCAGGGCCCCTGGAAATTGATGCCCGAAGCCGGCGGGTCTTCGCCGTTGCCCTCCCAGTGGGGAATCCCCTGTTCGTCCACCAGCACATTGGACCAGATCACCTCTGTACCGGGTTTTCTCAGGTTTTCCATGAGCATGGGATCCCCCTCCCAGTTCACATCCTCCACAATGCCGAATATACCGCACTCGGGGTTGATGGATCGGATGGTACCGTCCGGGGCGATCCACATCTGGGCCAGGTCGTCACCCACAAAATGGTTGCCGGCCATGGCCGTTGTCGTCTTTCCGCAACCGGAAGGAGCCGCCCCTGCACACCAGGTGATCCGGTTGCCCGGTCCGTTGATGCCCGTGATAAACATGTGCTCGGACATTTCGAATCCCCGGTTTTTATAAACCGCCTTGTCCACGGCAAACCGGTGATTTCCCTTTTTAAGCATCAAGGTGTTGCCCGCATAGGTGCATTTGTAGGCATAGGTGGTCAGATAGCTCCGATCCATGAACACCCTGGCCTGGGGCAGATCCTCGGGCCGGTTCAACCCCTCGCTGTGAATATTGGTAAAGAAATAGCCCAGGCGGTCGACCTCTCGGTTGAAATCACTGAAGGCATTTCGATAGAGAATTTCCGCACTGTGGGCCACATAGGCCGAGCTTGTAATCTCAAGGGCCGGATTGGCCATGGGCGCCCCCACAGGTCCGCGCATGTAAAACCCCACGATCATGGTCATGTCTGCCATTATGCCGTCCATGTTGGAACTGATATCCGCAAGGGCCGTCTTCCGGTCCATTCGCTGGGCAAGGGAAGAGACCTCTTCCCACTCGTCTGCAATGTAAAAAGTCCTGTCCAGAATCCTGCCCTGTTCTTTTTCAAGGTCAAAATGAATGGTGTGATTTGCCATGGCAAGGGGGCTCTCCTCCCCCTTTTCAAGGGCAAGTTTCCGGATGAACGCGCGGTCCTCAGAGGTACCGGTGTTGATGAAAACCGCCTTTGGCTTGCAGATGGCAATGGCATTGGCGATTTTTTTTCTCACGTCAAAGCGGGTCTGAAAAGCGATCTTTGAAAGGTTTTTGTCATCCATGTACCTGCGAAAAATTGCATCAACGCCCTCATTGGAATCAACCCTGCCAAGTTCGCACGAAATATCGCATCCGACTTTTTTGTTAGCCATCTCTCCTTTTTGACTCCTTATCCTTGTTTTTAAAGAGCGCCTGAACATCACTATCCAGCCTCTCATTTTTAACATTCGCCCATTAATGATCGTTTGTTCTTGTAACATTTTCAAACTAAAAATCAAACAGTTTCAAAAAAAAGAGCCACCCCCCTCAGACAGTATGTTTTATCCATAATTTATGGGACCGGAAAATGGCAAAAAGCATAAAAGTTCCAAGGAGGGTAATCCCGGCGGCCACCAGGAACGAAACCTTGTAGGCAAGCACCTCTGCCCGGCCCTGTGAAATGAGAAGATCAGTGACCGGTCCTGCGATCAAGGTGCCGGCCATGCCCCAGCTCAGAAAAAAAGTGGCGTTAAAAAGGCTGAAAAGCGTTCCCCGCTTCAGGGGAGGAATCAGGCCTGCGGCAAGCTCGTAGGAGGCAGCAAGAACGGCAACCTCGGAAAAACCCATGAGAAAACTGCTGATGCAGACCGGCACCAGGGTATCTGCCTCCCCGAGAATGACCAGCGACACCATGGCGGCCATGGAACCTGCAACCAGGAACCGCTGGCTGCCCATCCCCCGGGCAAGCCAGCCCGTGGCAAGGCCGGTCACCACCATGGCAAGGGACCGAATGTTGGCCACATAGCTCAGCATGATACTGGAAAGGCTGAAACCGGAATCGAGCATCAGGTACTGGGAAAAGGTGACTGACACTGAATTTCTGCCAAAATTGACAAGGGTCATGGCAACAAGGAAAAGAAAAAACAGGGCTGGCTTCCAGGTGTCGGCTGCCCCGCTGCCAGGGAGGGCATCCTGGGCGTCAACACCGCCCTCCGGCACCATGAGCATGGGAAACACGGACACAAACATGACGCCTGCTGAAAGGAAAAAAAGAACGCCGCTGTAAAATCCCCACCCGGCATAGGCAAGACCGAGTCCGTCGTACAGAAGGCCCCCGGCCCAGATTCCGGCGATTCTGCCAATGCCGCCGAGACTTTCCAGCCGTCCCATGACCCGGCTTCTGTCCCCCCTGTCGTACAGGTCCGAGATCAATGCGCTCCACCCGATGTTGGACATGGACCAGAAAATTTCGATCACACACAGCCCCAGGATGATGACGTGGCCTGAAGTTTTCAACTCTTGGGGCAAAAGGTGGAGCCACCAGACGGCAAGGGTGCCGATGCCGGCCAGGATCTCTCCCCAGATAACAAGGACCCTGCGCTTCTGGTACCGGTCCGACACAACCCCCCAGACGTAACGCTGGCAGAAGACGTTCACGACCATGGGAAGGGTTGCAAACAGGGTGGTCTCTGTCACGGTCATTCCCAGAAAATGCCTCATGTAGACCGACAGATAGCTGTAGAACAGCCCCCGCCGGAACATGGCAAGCATCTGAAATGACGAAATCCCTAAAAAAACCTTCAATATCCTGGGTCCCTTTCCATGGGGGTATCGTTTCACACGGGTCTCGGTTATCAATCGATGCGTTCTTGTACCACGGTTACCCCGTCAATCCAACCGGATTCATTTCACGCCTAAAAATAATGACAGGGGCAAGATGGAGCGGATGAACACCCCTACAGATCATGGACAAGTTCAAAGATGAGATAATATTGGGGGGGATAACCCGGACGGGCGTTTCACCCCCCATGCATGGCCCAAGGTGAAACACCCTGCAATTAAAATAGCCATGGGCCCGGGGATGTGCTATCGTTACCTCAGTTTTCACCCGATGATTTAAGGAGAGATACCGCCATGCGGATCATGGCCCATTACGTCTTTGCAGCCCTGGCACTGGGATTCTACGGTGGTGAAGTCTGACCCATGTTGGAAGCCATGCCCTCCGTGGAGCTGGGGGCAATCATTTTCATTTCACTTTTCATTGCCCTTGGGCTTCGAAGACCTGCGGTGTCACACTATGTTGAGGCAGCCCCCCTCCATGATCAGACCCTGCGCCAGTTCATTGTTGAGTATGTTCTGTTTACCCTGGCCGGTCTCATCACCATCATTGTCAACAAGACCTTCTACCAGATAGACTATGCTTCAGGCAGCATGTTCCTGATTGGATTTCTTGCCTTTGGATTTTTCATAGCCCTGGATCTCTCCCTTGAACGGTCCAGACAGAGAATAGAACAGCGGATCGCCTCTCCTCTGCCCCCCACGACCGAGGGCACCCTCCGCCCCATGAGCCGAACCTTTTTCATGGTGGCCCTCATGACCTTTGTCTACGTCATGGTGGTCATCATTCTCATCATATCACGGGATCTTGCCTGGATTGAAAGCATGGACAACGGTCAGATGGCCGTTCTCATCTCCATCACCACCCGAACCATTTTCAAGGAGATCTTGTTCATCATGGCCCTGCTCCTTGTCATGGTGGTGAACATTCTCCTGTCCTACTCGAGAAACCTGAAACTGCTGTTTGACACGGAAACCAACATCCTCAAATCCGTTACAGACGGCGATCTTTCCCAGTTTGTACCCGTTGCAACCAACGACGAATTTGGTGCCATTGCCGGGTACACCAACCGGATGATCCTTTCCCTCAGGGACCGCATCCGGATACTCACCACCCTGAGGCTGGCAACCGAAGTTCAAAAAAACATGCTGCCCCAGGCCCCGCCCGTCTGCCCGGGGGTGGACATTGCAGGCGCCATTATCTACTGCCAGGAGGTGGGGGGAGACTGTTTCGACTATTTAACGCTTCCGGACGGCCGACTCGGCATCGCCGTCACCGATTCGGCCGGCCACGGGGTGGGGGCCGCCCTCTACATGACAACGGCCCGGGCCTGTATACGGTTTGCCACTGAATCCTACCAGGGCCCGGCCCTGCTTGTGGATACCGTCAACCGCCATCTTGTCCGGGATACCCGGGACACGGGACGGTTCACCACCCTTTTTTTTCTTGAAATAGACCCGGTCCGGCACACCCTTAAGTGGGTAAGGGCCGGCCATGAACCCGCCCTGCTGTTCGACCCTGGAACGGCTGATTTCAGTCTTCTCAAGGGCAAGGGCATGGCCCTTGGGGTGGATAAAAGCATGCGATCGCAAGCCTATGACGTCACCGGCTGGAAGCCCGGCGCCATTCTGTTGATCTTCTCGGACGGGCTCAAAGAGTCAAGGAACCAAAACGGTGAAATGTACGGGACCTTCAGGATGCAGCAGGTGATCCAGGCCAACAGGGAAAAGTCGGCACAGGCCATCACCCAACAGCTCATGAGCGACATAAAACAGTTTAATAAAGTCGAGCCCGTGGAAGACGATGTCACCATTGTCATCATCAAGCTTGGCTAACCGGCATGGCAGAAGAACAGGACACGCCCCATGGACAGACAAAAACAATCAGTTGTAAAGCGAACCCTTGGCTCATGGGTATTTGACGGCAACACCCTGCTCCAGGTGCTGCTGGTCGTTATCATTTTTCTGACCGTTGGTGCCAGGGTCATCCCCCTTGAGATGCAGAAACGAATCATAAATGAGGCCATCTATCTCAAGCAACTCAAACTCCTTGGCATCTACTGCACCCTCTACTTCGTGTCGGTGATGACGGCCTCGCTGCTGAAGTTTTTCATCAACATCATCCAGGCCGTTATCAGTGAACGGGCAACGGCCGGCATGCGGTCGGCCCTGTTCGATCATATCCTGACCATGCCCCTGGGCTTTTTCCGGGGCACCCAGCCCGGGACCGTGGTCAATTCACTGGTCAACGAACTCACCCTTCCCGGAAACTACATCGGTATGGCCGTTGCCATCCCTTTGACCAACATCCTCACCCTCGTTGCCTTTGCCGTCTACCTGTTCCGGCTCAACCCCTTGCTGGCCGGTATCTCATTTGTCATCTATCCCCTGATGGTGGTGGTGATTCCCCTTCTCCAGGGCCGGGTCAACCGGGAAAACAGGCGGCGCATCAACGTGTCACGGCAGGTTTCCTCAACCATTGTCGAAGCAATTTCAGGACTTCACGAGGTCCAGGCCAACGGCGGGTTTGCCCTTGCCAACCGAAACTTCACCCGGCTTGTGAACGCCTTGAAAGCCATCCGAGTGCGCTGGAATCTGTTCAAATCCGGGGTCAAGGTGGCCAACAACCTGGGCACCAGCCTGGGACCGGTGATCGTCTTTGTCCTTGGCGGCTATCTCACCATCCGGGGCGAGCTTGAGCTGGGCGCCCTTGTGGCCTTTCTCTCGGCCCAGGAAAAACTCTACGACCCGTGGAAAGAGCTTGTGGAGTTTTACCAGGTCTACCAGGACGGCTCAGTCACCTACTACAAAACCATGGATTTCTACGACGTTCCCATCGAACATCTGATGCTCCCCCCCGGCAGGCCCCCCCTGAAACTTGCCCCCTCCATCGAAACCGAAAACCTCACCCTGGAGACTGGGGAGGGAATCAAACTCATCGAAGGCGTGACCCTCTCCCTTAAACCGGGTGAGCACCTTGCCCTGGTGGGATTTTCCGGTTCGGGAAAGAGCACGCTTGCCATGTGCCTTGCCCAGCTCATGAACTACACCTCTGGCAGGGCCCTGATCGGGGGCGAAGAAATCCGGGAACTCGCCAGGGCCGACATGGTCTGCACCCTGGGACTCGTCTCCCAGGCCCCGTTTATCTTTAACGGGACCATCCGGGAAAACCTTGAATACGCCCATGCAGCCATCCACGGCCAAGAGGGATTCCTTGCCGAAAAATTCGATCCGACCCTGGACGACCTCATTTATGTGCTTCAGCAGTCGGGCATGTTTGTGGATGTATTGAAATTTGGACTGACCACCGTCATCGACCGGAACGACAAGGCCCTTGCCGCAACGATCATCCAGGTGCGGAAAAACTTTCAGGCAGACTTCGGACAGGAGATGGAAGAATGGGTCGAATTCTACAACGCGGATCAGTACCTGAACCACTCGAGCGTCGGGGAAAACATCATTTTTGGAACCGCCCGAACCAATGCGTTTACCGCTGACAACCTGGTCAAAAACAGCTTTTTCATAACCTTCCTTAACGATGCCGACCTGTTGCGACCGCTGCTCTCCCTGGCAGTAAACCTTGCCGAACAGACGGTGGACATCCTGAAAAATATCCCGGACGAGGCCCTCTTTTTTGCCCAGAGCCCCATCCAGCCCGACGAGTTTGACCGCTACAGCGACCTTGTGCAGAAAATCAAGCAGAAAAACCTTCACCAGCTCACACACGACCAGCAGTCATTGCTTCTGACCCTGGCCCTTCGCTTTTCCCCGGGCCGACACAAGACCGCCCTGATGCCCGATTTCCTCAAGCGACTGATTCTGGAAGGACGTCACATGTTCCGGGAACGGATACTTGATACAGACCATGAAGCGGTCTCATTTTTCGGCCAGGAAGACTATATCCACTCCCAGACCATCCTCAACAATATCCTGTTCGGCAGGACCAAGAGCTCAAGCGCCCATGTCCAGGAAAAAATCAACCAGTCCATTGTCCATCTCCTGGTTGCCGAAGATCTCCTGGAGCGGATCATCGAAACCGGCATGGCTTTTAAAGTGGGCACCAACGGAAACCGGCTGTCAGGCGGTCAGCAGCAAAAACTTGCCATTGCCCGGGCATTTCTCAAATCAGCGCCCATCCTCATCATGGACGAGGCAACCTCGGCCCTGGACAACCATTCCCAACAACGGATACAAAACGTACTGACCGGCAGGCTCAGGGGCAAGACCACCCTCATTGCCGTTGTCCACAGACTTGACAACCTCAAGGATTACGACAAGATTGCCTTTATGAAATCGGGTAAAATTATTGAGATGGGCAGCTATGATGAACTTGTTGAAAAAAAGGGGAACCTGTATGAACTCATCCACAGACACTAGCCAGGACAAGAGCGAATTTATCGCAAATCTATCCATCCTGAGACAGGCCCATCTTTTCGCGTCCCTGCCCCAGGAAGCCCTGAAACTGTTTGCCTATCTCGCAACCCGGGAGAGCTACAAACAGGGTGAATATGTTTTCAGGACCGGGGACGACGACGGCTGTTCCTATTACCTTCTTGAGGGAAACGCCGACCTTGTGCTGGACAATGGCGATCAATCATCCGTTGTCCGCAACTACCCCCAGGATCATTTTCTGGGGGGGCTTTCCATGTTCTCTCCCCTGCCAAGGCTCTTTTCCCTGAGGGCTGCAACGGATCTCACGGCCATTGTCATGACCCGAAAAAAATTTTCCATGGTCATGGAAAAATTTCCCGAACTCAGCCTGCAGATTGTCAAGGCCATTGCCAAAAAAATCAACGACGTTGAGGGACACAGCATTGAACGGTACAAGCAAAAATCTGCCAGCATCCAGGATTTCCTTGGTGCCAGCCTCATTTAGGAAGGAGAACAGCATGGAAGCGTTTACACTTCCCATACGGGTCAGAAACCGCCTGGAAGACCTTCCAGCCCTTTGCCAGGCCGTTGACACCCTTAACACAAAAATCAACCTTTCACAGAGGAAATGCTGTGAGATCCAGCTCGTCCTTGAAGAAATCTTCACCAACATCGTCAACCACGGATTTGCCGACAAACAAGAGCATGAAATAGGGATCACCATCTCCTTTCAAAAGGACCTGTTGACCATCCGGTTCGAAGATGACGGCAAGGCCTTTGACCCCACGGGGGCGGCCTGCCCGGACACAGGATGTGCCCTTGAGCAACGCCTGGTCGGCGGACTTGGGGTACATTTTGTCAAACATTTCATCGACACCTGCTCCTATCGGCGGGAAAAGGATAAAAACATCATGGTCCTTCAAAAAAAACTGATTGACCCGGCAGGCATTGACCCCAAGCCCCCAAAGCATTAAACAGAGGAGCCAAACCATGAAAATCATTCAGGAACGACAGGACCAGATTGAGGTCTTCAAAGTCAACGGCCGGCTCGACTCAAACACCTCCCCCCAGCTTGAGGAACAGCTCAACCTGAGCCTTGACAGGGGCGCAACCCGGGTAGTGATTGATTTTGAAGATCTGGAATACATCTCAAGTGCCGGCATCCGGGTCATCCTCAAAACCGTTAAAAAACTTGAGCATTCCCGGGGCAGGCTGGTCCTCTGCGCCCTCCAGGATTATGTCCAGGAGGTGTTTGAGATAGCGGGGTTTGACACCTATCTTACCCTTGAACCGACCCGGGAAAAGGCGGTCGACTCATGGGGGAACACGTCGGATTGATCCGGAGTTGCGTCACCCCATGCCGATGAGTCCCTTTTTGCCAAGGGAACGCAGAAAAAGGGTCACTGACACCTCAGCCTCCTTGATGTCAAGGGAATGGGCCCGGGCAAACCGCTCAATGATGGTACGGACATTATTTCGCCCGTCGATCAGTTGCCACACCCCGGCCCCGAGAAGATCAAGCTCAACCTTCCGGGTGAACCCGGGCGAGGTGCCCCGGCCCACAAACCGCCGTATTTTCTGGAATATTGGACGATAGGCAAAGGGATAGGAGAGAACAAGGGTGCCGTCGTCTGCAGCGTACTCCTCAACCGCAACGCTTTTGACCGGTACACAGGCAAGGGCGTCGTTTCGGCTCAATGGGGTGTCGGATCTTGATGGCATCTTAACCCAGATCTCCTTTCATCAGACGCTCCAGGTCCCCTGGTGCAACACCACGACGGCCCCTGGAGCGGGATTTCAGTCCGATAATTCTGTTGTTTTTCCGATTATGATGAACCCTGAATGACTGCCGCTGCCTCAGACGAGCCAGGGGCCAGGCACCCCCCTCCCAGTCCCAGGCCAGAAAAGAATCG
Source organism: uncultured Desulfobacterium sp. (assembly GCA_963675615.2). Classification (GTDB taxonomy): domain Bacteria; phylum Desulfobacterota; class Desulfobacteria; order Desulfobacterales; family Desulfobacteraceae; genus Desulforapulum. Next base: position 3,095,464 of record CAXXTD010000001.1, on the reverse strand, counting down.
TGGCCACGCGCCCCGGCACTGGGTGGGGTGTCCGGCAGATCCACCCGTTTGCGTGCAACAGCTTCCAGGCTGTCCGTTGAGAGTAGAAAAGCGGCAGGCCCCCAGGAATAGGCGGTCAGGCCCTGGCCCCTGGCCTTGAAATCCAGCATGAACGCCCCGGGCCGGAACGAATAGTTTGAAAGTTTAAACCCTTCCGGGGTCGTAAGTTCAAGTCCGAACAATTTCCAGTGCCCCGGCCCTTTGCCGCAGTGCTCCTTAAACGAAAGAGCCACCTTTTCCACCAGGGTGTCGGCCCAGTTTTCAGCACCTGCAAAGAAACGAAGGATAAACAACCGCCGGCATTGACGGCACCCCATGAGAACGCCCTCGCCCCGGGAGGGACGAGCGGCCCAGGCGAACCAGGCAAGGTCAATTTCAGCGTCAAGGGTGGCACGGTCCAGGGGCAGCCCAAGGGGGGTCACGGCCATGGCGAACTGCTGCTGGGCACGCCGGACAAACCGGGTCATCAGGGTGTCAAGACAGTCGGGTTCGAATTTTCCGGCCCAGGTGATCTCAAGGGCAGGCCCAGAGTTGTCTTCCAGAAGGAGATGATCCGTGCCAAGGGTGGCCACCTGCCACGCCTCCGGCACATCCAGGCAGATGCCGTTCCAGGCAATTTGTTTCAACGCACCGATCAAGGCCCTGTTTTCCTGAAGTGATTCGATCCGGTTTGATTCAATAGGGGACAAAAAGATGCCACATGGGCTGACCCGTTACCGGTTTTTTCACCGGAGGGTCCTGGGCAGGCTGTTTTGCCTCAAAACAGAGCCGTTCCCGCTCCATCTGGCTCGTAAACGACAACTTTACGGCATTGCCGATTTTCTCCTCGGGATTCATGCTGTTGTGCTGGAGCACCAGGCTGATCCGGTCCCCGTCGGCGTTCTTGAACGACCATTTCCAGCCGATAAGGATCTGGAACGGGTCGCCGAGGTATTCGTCAGGGGCGCCAAAGTTTTGTTCAAACCGGCGCTTTAAATTGTTGAAAAACCCCTTGGAACCATCCAGATACTTGAGTTTGATCCGAAGAATCTTGTTGGGCCGGTCACAGGTACCAAAGGCAATGAGTCCGCTCTTGAACCCCGGAAGGTTCATTATCTCACCCTCTTCTATATAATCCATGTACCGCAGGGTCCTGCACGAGGTCATTTCAACCTTGTCACTGTATTTGGAAACATCATCCCCCAGGACAAAACCACCCAGATGGATGGGAAAGGCAGCCATTGCAGGAACGGACCAGACAATCATCACAAAGGCGGATGCAGCAAAAAACAGACGTCTCATTTTCCCCCTCCAGGGCTTGGGGTTCAGACCGATCCATCACCGACAACCGGAATCGACCATTTTTTCCAGAATAACCCATACCCGGATCAACATCAAGTGCAAACCCGGCCGGAACCGGACCATGCAAATCCATGGATTCGATCCGGGACAGCCAGGAGGCCCTGCATCAGGAAAAGGCCATTGTTTTTTATGGATTTACGTGTATAGTTGATTGAAAAAAATTGCAAACAGATCTGGAAAACAGATCCGGAGATGTCAGGAAAAAACAGATGTTGAGAATCAAAAATTTAAAATGCAGCTATGGCAATATCATGGCGGTTCACGGGGTCAGCCTTTCGGTCAAGCAGGGAGAGCTGATTTCCATCATAGGCGCCAATGGCGCGGGAAAGAGTTCGTTGCTGCTTGCCATCTGCGGGCTTTTGAAAACCTGGGAAGGCGAAATTGTGTTCCAGGAAAAAACCATCCGGGGCATGTCCCCACCGGCCATTGTCCGGGCCGGCATCAGCATGGTTCCTGAAGGCCGGCAGATCTTTTCACCGTTGAGCGTGCTGGACAACCTGAAAATGGGGGCCTACACCCGGTACCACCGGGGATTGAACCACGAGGTAAACCAAGATCTTGAAATGGTCATGGAGATGTTCCCCATCCTGAAGGAACGGGCCCGCCAGGCCGCCGGCACTCTGTCCGGCGGCGAGCAGCAGATGCTGGCCATTGGCAGGGCATTGATGACAAGACCCAGACTCCTTGTGTTAGACGAACCCTCCATGGGACTTGCCCCTAAAATTGTCAGTATGATTTTCAAGGTGATCACAACCTTGAGGGACCAGGGGGTTACCATTCTTCTGGTCGAACAGAATGCCCGGGCCGCCCTGAAAATTGCCGACCGGGGGTATGTGCTCGAGACCGGAAAAATGGTATTACAGGGCAGTGCCGAAGAACTTCTGGTGGATGACGATGTAAAACGGGCCTACCTTGGCCGGGACTATGGTGATTTTTGTGATGGGAGGGAGGGATGATGCTTGACATGACGGTTGAAGAAAAAGATCAGCTCAAACTTGAACGGCTCCAGACGACCTTGAACCGGGCCTTTAAAAATGTCCCGTTCCATCGCAACCGGTTCCTGGAGCGGCATCTTCTTCCCGAGCAGATCGTCTCGTTAACGGATCTGGATCAACTGCCCCTGATGAACCGCACCCATCTGGGCACCCACTACCCCTACGGATTGTTTGCCGTTCCCCTGCGGGACATTGTGCGCATTCACACGGCCCCGGGAACGGGCACCCGCCCGTCCATCAGCGGCTACACCCGCACCGATCTGCTCGTGTGGAAAAAGCTTGTGGTCAGAAGCCTTGAGACTGCAGGAGTGACAAATCTGGACATCATCCAGATCCATCTGCCCCCGGGACTTGCCAACTGGGGCCGGGACTACAAGGACGGCGGCGAGGCCATGGGCGCCGGGGTGATTCCCAACTCCCCCCTCTCCCTTGCCAAAACCCTCATGGTGCTGAGGGACTACAAGACCACCACCCTGATCACCACCCCCGCCTTTGCAGAGCAGCTGGTGGACCACATGTTTGACCGGGAGCACAACCCCAACGAGCTGACCCTGAAACGGGTGATCCTGGTGGGAGAGCCCGTGGATAAAAACGCCATAACGGACCTTGAACAAAGGCTCCATGTGGATGTGTGGCGCCACTACGGGCTGAGCGAAATACCGGGCCCGGCCATTGCCCATGAGTGCGGCAGCCACTGTGGACTCCACATCAATGACGACCACATCCTGCCGGAAATCATTGATCCGGAAACGGGTGTCCCGGTTCCAGCGGGACAAAAGGGGGAACTGGTGCTGACCACCCTGTCTGCCCGGGCCTTTCCCCTGATCCGGTTCCGTACGGGGGACACGGCCCGTTTCCTGACCGACTCCTGCGGCTGCCGCTCGCCCCTGATAAAAATCGAGTGGCTCAAGGAACGGACCGACAACATGATCATCATCTCGGGCATCAAGGTCTCCCAGGACCAGGTAAAGATCTACCTGCAAAAGGCCCTGAAGATGGCCTGCCCCGACTGCGCCATCGATCGGATCCGCAGGGACGGCACCGAAACCCTGAAAATTTCCCTTGCCATGGACGACGCCCTTTTTTCCGACGAGATCAAGGAGCTGGAAAAACTGATCAACGGCACGGAAACGGCCCTGGCCGAGCAGGTGGGTGTGCCCGTTAAAATCCGGTTGGTGCAGAAGATATAGGGCGGGATGCCCAGAGCAGGGGTTCTCTGGGGAAAATGTTTCATCTTGTTCATCCCGGGGCCTGACCCGGTCAGCCATATTTTTGTGGATTGAATTCTCGGATAGCGTTACTCAATAATTGCCCCGATAATGCTGTGCTTTCTTTTAATTTCATTGATAAAGCGATCATAATGTCTCATTCGAACGATTGAGCGGATTATCAAATAGGTGCCAAAGGCAACCAGGGCAAGATTGATTACGCTCAACGGGACAAGGAAATGTAACACATGGAAAACATCGTAATATTTTGAAGTCGCTATCAGAAAGCTCATGATCGACAGGGGCAGGGCTAAAAAAGCTATGCCTGTCCGCATGACAGCCAGGGAGGTTCGCTTTTCTGCCAAAATAAGCTGTACTTCATTGATGGCGATGGCATCCGGCTTGTCTGTATCGTTGGTCAAATCTCATACCTTTTTATAATTTTTAATATCTGACCCACCTGATTCGGCAGATTTTGATTTTACTCCCTGGCCCCTCATTTCACTCAGCAACTCAAGCTGTACCTCTTGAATCTCTATCAACCGTTTCCACTGATTGGACAGAAGGTGATCAACCTTTTGATGCAATTGCCGGATCTCCAGTTCCGCCTTCAAATTGACCTGATAGTCATGGAATATTCTGACCCGGTCCTTTGCCTCCTGCCTGTTCTGGCTCATCATAATAATCGGGGCCTGTATGGCAGCGATACAAGAAAGGATAAGATTCAAAAAGATATATGGATACGGGTCAAACGGTTTTTAAGCAAGCGCCACAGAGTTGATGACTATCCAGAAGGTCATAATGCAGCCAAACAAGATTATGAACATCCAGCTTCCACCAAACTGTGCAATCCTGTCAGACAGGTGCTGCCCAAAGGTGAGTTGAGACTCGTATTCCTGATCGACCTGTGTGGACAGGATCTCGTGCCTTGACATGCTTTCCAGAACCTCATTCTCCAGTCTGGCTGATTTTCATATTCCTTTGAAAAGGGGCATGCCAGTTATTCCGGGTGCCCAAGCGCGGCCACCCAGACGGTCATTATGTTATCATTGAACAGATAAAAATATTTCATCAATGATCGATACGCCGGCCGTTTGCACACTGAAATGCAAATTCCGGCGGCATCCCGGGGAGGATACCCATAAACTCCGCAGGAAATGGCAGGAAAGGCAATTGATTGACACCCGTGGGACAGCGCCAGATCCAGGCTATTCTGATATGCAGAAGAGAGAAGCTTTTCAGGGTCTTTGTCAATTCCATACCTGGGTCCCACAGCATGAATAACATATTTTGCCTTGAGATTTCCGGCTTCAGTAATTCTTGCTTCCCCGGTGGGGCAGCGAATTCCGTTTTCCAGGGGAACCTTTTTACATGCTTCGAGCAGTTTAGGGCCGGCAGCCCTGTGAATCGCTCCATCCACTCCGCCGCCCCCAAGCATCCGGCAATTGGCGGCATTGACAATGGCATCTACAGCGGCCAGGGTAATATCTCCCTGGACAATCTTTATTGTATCCATATCCTTCTATCCCGTGGGTTAAGTTAACGACAAGTCTGCCAGATTGTGTGGCAAGGCGAAACACCGTCTTGAGTAAAGCGCCGGGGTTGCCTTGACATGCTTTCCACGATTTTATTCTCCAGGTCAGACAGTTCCCCCTGTACCAGACCCTCAAATCAACGTGACAACCAGGCTTCGGCATCTTTTTTCCGGTCTCGGCTGAAAGCCTTGATTTCCAAACCGGGATACAGCGCCCCTTCAATTTCACTTGCCATTTTCAACCAGGCTTCATCGGTTAAAACAGCGGCGCGGTCAAATTTATTCATCAACACCAGCATCGAAGGAAGGCGTGACAATTCAACGGCCATTGCCCCAAACGACGGCAGATTGTAATCCACGATATCATAGAGCATTCTGCCGTTTTCAATACCTTCAGCCTTCTCAACCAGCTCGTCCAGGGCCCGTTCCATCTGCATTGAATCCAGTCGCCCGCTCATCTCGATGTCCAGGCGGTTTTCATTCACCCGTGTGACTTTAAACATTTCTAGGCTCCTTTGTGCTGATTGTTGCACCGGGTTGTGCCGGCAGCCAGGCAAAGCCGTTGCCTGGCCAAAATGCCATACCCAAGACAGCCGTTATCGTACCAATGGATGCCCCCATCAGATGGGCCTGGGTTATGACCGTCATCTCTCGAGCAAAACCTTCATACCCCAGGGCCCCCTGTGCCGTTTCGGCCAGCACCTTGAACCATACAAGGCCCGGGCCGATCCAATAAACCTTGGCCCTGTCCCGAACCCGGCGGATTGAAAAATAGACCACGAAGGCATGGAGCAGTCCGGACAATCCATTATACCATTCTATTTCCGGAAAAACACACAACAGTCCTGCACTGATCAAGGCGGTAAAGACAAAGCCCCATCCCAGCAGATCGCCTGGTTTTATCTTTGTGAAGAACCCAAAGTAGAGCACCAGCGCTGCCGCACTATTGAGTGCAAGGTGATGCGGATTCGTGTGAACCAGATGCCCGGTCCAGATCCGCCAGATTTCTCCGGCCAGGACCTGATGGCGATCCAATTCCAGCACCCCTGAAAAGCCCTGGAATGCCCCCATGCAAATCACAAACACAGCACCGCCCGCAATTTTTTTCACTGTCATTTCCACGGCGCCGTCACCTTTTGACCCGCCTGAGAACCGCACACCCGAAGATGAGCAGCAGAACCGGCCATTGAATGGCACCGCCACCGCCATATCCCTGCCGATGTGTGACTTGAACGCTTTTGTCCGTCTTTATCTTTTCCCTGAACCGGTCAAGCTCTGCCGAGAGATTGTTTGCCATGTCCACCATGGCCAGTTCAAAACCCTTTTCCCTTGCATCCCGATTCACCTGGTCCACTTCCAGCAATGTGGACGATTGACGGACATCACTCACCCCGGGCGCTCGGAAAAGCATTTTTCGAGAATTGACATCAAATACCGCCGTGTCGACAAAGGTCGTGGCCTGGTTCTGATTGCCCTTGATAAAATAGGCGCCGATAATGGTCCAGTACAGTATGGAACTTTTCGTCTCCGATGTAACCGCCACCTGGTCATAGGATACAAGGGCGACAATGTCCAGGCCGTACAACCGCGCTATCTGGCCCACCCCCTCGAATCCCCTGGAAGACCGCATATAGGTCTCTGGAACAATGACGATCTCCTTTACATAATCCAGCCCGGCAAATTTTTGCTTCACCGCTTCAAGCAGTTTTGTTTTTTTTGCTTCGGGCAGCAGAAAAGAGGTGCCTTGCTGTGACGGAACAAACGCCAGCCCCACGGTGAGCGGAAGACGAAGTTGCGGCGTAATTTCTTCATATCTGGGTGGCACCTGGCCATCTGGATACAGGTAGTCCACGAGACTGCTGGAAACCCCTCTACGGCCATCCGGCCCCAGATAACCCATGCATGAGGGCAGCACCAGAACGATCACCGCAAACAGACACACTTGCTTAAACATACCCATGGCTCCTCCTTAGAATCAACGTTGTTCCATATACTTGCTAATACGCCATGCGGCCCAAAGATTTCAGGATCAGGGTAAACCCCATGGCCATCATGCCGGTGAGGCCCATACCGCAGGAAAAGCCGGCCAGCAGCACCGGGGCATATTGGCGCCACTGGGTGCCATACCGCTTTAGAAAATAAAACCGCCCGAGAAAGGCCCCGGCCACCTCCAGGATAAGGCCGTGGGGGGTGCTCTGGCCAAGGCCCCGGACCACCCCGTACACCAGGAGAATGGGAAGCCCGAGAACGCTGAGGATGGCATAGGCGACAACGCCGAACACCACGCCGGATCCAACGGTCAAAGCGTTCAGGGCCTGGTAGAACAGCGAGTTGCCCTCCAGGGTCGAGGTCTGCATTAAAAGCGTGTTCAGGGCCTGGAGGTGCCACAGCTCCTGGGCGTAGGGATAGCTTGCCGACGGAATGGGGGCCAGACGCCAGATGAACTGGGAAAAGAGCAGGCTTGCGATCATGACCACGGGAAATACCACAAACTCGGCCTTGATGATCCCCCTGAAACTCGTTCCGGTCAGCTCGATCTGCCGGAAGTTGACCGTGGCCTCGCCATAGTTGTGCATGGGTATAGGAGCGTACCAGATCTCGATACCGCTGTAACCAAAGTATTTTGCCCCGGCAATAAAGCTTGCCTCCCGCACCAGGGGAAGCGAGACAAACTGGCCGGCAATTCCCTCCATGCGCGCCGTAATGTAGGAGATGACCGGGGTGTATACAAACCCGTACACGAGGAAAAAAATCCAGGGAAACGAGGGCACCAGGAGCATGCACAGCCCCACATAGGACAGGGTTGAGAGCACATAGATGGCAATGGCGATGCGGATGTCAAAGTCGCCCCTGCCCGCTGGGGGGTTCAAAAGGTCCCTGAGGCTTCCCCTGGGACGGGCTCCCCCCTTGAACGAGCGAAACACCTGCCACAGGGCAATGAGACCAATGGAAAGCCCGAGCCCGATGCCAAAGCTCATATAAAAGTCAAAATTATTGGCAAACACCGTCTCCACCGTTCCCATGCCCGGATGCCACTTGGTCAGCACCCCGTGGTGGTAGAGGATAGGATTGGCCACAATGGTAATCACAAGCCCGATCAACCCGCCAATCACGGCCCAGAAGGGCAGCACCATGCCGATGAACACCAGTCCCAGATCGAGCTGAATGCCCGTGGCAACGGCCGGAAGGATCCCTTCGGTGTGCCGGGTCAGTTCGATCCAGGGAATGGGAATGAGCCGGATGGGTTCGGTAAAAATAAGACCCGACAGGGTCGGAAGAATGACGTAAACCCCGCCAAACAGAAAACCGATCACGGCCCCGATGGAGAAAACCCGCCATTTCCAGCTTTTTTTCTTGTCCTCGGCAGACTCTGCCAGGGCCATGGTGCCCAGGGCGCCCACCGGGGCCATGGGAAAGGGGAGTTTTTCAACGTCGGAGGTGATCCTGTAAAGGGCGTAGCCCAGGCCAAACTGGTCTACCCGCTGGATGATCTGGGCCCCCACCAGCAGCAGAATGGGGATCAGCCAGTCCCGGTGGAAAAAGGTACGCTCCATCAGGGATTCAGACCCGGCGTGGGGGGCGATCCAAGTTGGAATGAACTCGGTGATGCCCAGCATCCTTGCCGCATCCGAACCCACGAGATACTGGTTCCACAAAAGGCCCTGGAAGGGGGATGCCATGGCAGCGCCGGCCATGTAGTAGAGAAGAAAAATCTCCTGCTGTTTGAGCTCTGAGTAGGCCCGCTTGGCGATCTCGGCAAATAAAATGATGGTCACCCACCTTGCCGCAGGCCCGATACCCGTTCCGATGACAAGCTGAAGATACATGCTGCCGGGCATCATGAGAAACCCGATGAACACGGCCCCGACCACGCTCTTCCAGTTAAACCCCTCGTCAAAGGTATCGGGCACCTTCATCAGATCCCGGTATTCCTGGAGTTCCTTGTCCTCGTACATCCTCTCTCCTATTGGGGTTTCCTTGCTGTCGTTTTTAATGCCATGACCGATAAACACCCTCTGAAACCGGACCTATCCGGGCAGCACCTGGTAGCCGGTCTGGGTAAAAAATCCAATGATGGCAAAGGTGCCGCCCATAAGAAAATCGCCCATGATAAACCCCACAAAAAAATAACGCATGCGCTTGTAAAGCGCCACTCCGCCGTACCGAAGGCAGAGGGTGTTGAACATCCAGCCGATGAAAAAACTCAACCACAAAATCTTCATGGCCGAACTGTAGACCATGAGGTACCCGATGGGATGGAGGGGCCACCAGTAAAACCGCTGGTAGCACACCAGAAGCCCGGCCATGACCACGGCCCCCACAAGGGCAAACATCCGGATGGAGTCGCCCTGGCCCGGGGCATCGTGGAGGAGCGGGACAATGTTGTTGTAAACCGACACCGTGGTCCTTGTGGCCCAGTCCAGGGAAAGTTCCCGGATGCCATAACGGTAACAGACCAGGATCATGGCAACGGCCGACACCCCCAGACAGATCACCATGGAAAAAAACACGGCGCCTGCGATGGTGACGTGGGAGCGGGACTGCCGTGCCACCCTGTGTGTATGGAGAATCGACGGCATCACCGACTCCCTGAGATCCACGAACATCACCTTTTGTGTGACCCCGGCCACCAGAAGGCCGATGTCTGAAAAGATTCGAAGGCCCATCAGGGTGTTGATGGCATCCAGGGGGGCCACGGTCAGGGTGAAATAGGTGACTCCGCCCTGGCAGACCACCCGGGTGGCCACCATCATGAACATGAGGGAAAATACGAGCAGCACTACGGCGGCAAAAAAAGTCATCCCATGGAACATGAACCAGGCCACCAGGATGAAAAAGGCCAGCAAGGTTCCCCAGAACACCATCCGGTCTGTCCGCTCATGGACGCAGGGGGTCGGGCCGTGCTTAACAAAAAAAGCGTGCTCTGCCACCTCCTTCATGTAAAACCGGGCAAGCCAGACCAGAAAAAGGAAAAACACAATAAACGCCCCGATCATCTGGGTCTCTTCCGGCCTTGAAAGGGTGGGGCCAAAGGTGATGCCAAGCTCGGAGGCGGGAAAGCTGTTGCCCGTCACCTGGAGTATGCCGGTGAACAATGCCCCGGCAAGGAAAAAAAACCAGAAGGAAAACGACACCTGCTTTGAGGCAAGGTAGGCAAACCCGATAAAGGCCGGGTAAAAGTAGAGCTTGAGCTTGACAAACCCTGCAAACAGGCCCTGCTTGGGGAAATAGGACCCGGCAAGGGCCAGGGTATTGATATGGGGTACCCAGGGAAAATAAAAGTTGAGCCCGTTGAGCCCGTGGAGAAACACGGGGATGGCAATGCCTGCCAGCAGGAACCGGTTGGCAAAAAAACTTCCCACCCGGTTCTCATCAACGGCCTGTTCCATCATCTTGGGCAGAATGAGGAGGGGAAAATTCATCCGCTCGTTGGTGGTTGCCTGGCGGTTGATCAGGTTGACAAGGCAGAGCAGCATAAAATAGGCGCAGATCATGAACAGGCCCCAGGATAAAAACGGCCGGATCCACGCCTTCCAGGGAACGGCGGCAGCAAGGGCCAGCCACCCCATGTTCCGACCCCCCTCAATACCGTTGTAGAGCATGTCAACGGCGGCCTGATCCTTGGGAAACAGGGCGTCGGAGAGCAGAGGAGACAGGGTCGCCTGCCACCCGGGCTCGTTGGCGCCAAAGTAGAGGGGAGCTGTGATGTTGATGAAAAAGGTCCTGGCAAACCCGGTGTAGGCAATGCCCGCCACAAGCACCATGAGCATCCAGGCAAAGATCAGCTCAAGGCCAGTCATGGGAATCCGGCCGGGAAAAAGCCGCCGGGCAAGGGTCGCCAATACCGTCAGCCACACCAGGATGTAAAAGGGTGCCAGGGGAAAATATCCGCCCCCCAGGGGGGTAGCCCCGCGGACCACGTTGTTAAAGGGAGTCAGGGCGCAGATCATGATTGCAAAAAAAATCCCGACGATATAGGCCCTGGGCCGGATCACATGGGGTAGAACAGGATCAACCACCGTGTCTCCTCCTCTGGTTCTGGCGATGTTTCTGCTCCTGGGTCAGGCACTGGTTCTGGCCCGGGTCAAGGGAGCCAAAATAAGTACGCCAGCGCGCTTTGGTTTCCGGGTCCAGGGAACGCCAGACCAGGAGTTTCTTTCGAATGCCGTTCACAAACCGCTGGTTGGCACGGGCCCAGGCGTTGTGCTCCCCTGCCCTGCGGGTAATCTCCATGACAATGGCGACATAGCCCTTCTGGGTTTGACTTTCGTTGAAAATCAAGGTGACATCCTGCATCAGTCCCAGGTCAAAGGGCGAGACCCAGGCCCTGAAGCAGATGGAAAAATTGCGGCTGGAACTGCCGCTGCCAGAGGCATCTGCCCCTGTGATCCCCAGGTTGTCCGAGGTGAAAACATCCTGGGAAATCTCCCGGTGGGCGTCAAAATAGTCAAACAGATAACCTGCCGCACTGACCTCGTCACCACCATGCATGAGAAAGGGAAGGTCTACGGTCATGTGATCGCCCTTGGTGACGGAAAGCTTCCAGGATTTTTCAACATCTGGAATGGCGATCTGAGCCGCAACCCTGGACGGGTACACGGCCGATACCAGCACCACCCCCATGACCATGGCCATGGCCCCCACCCCGGCAAGGGAAGAGTAGTTGACGGTGATGCCAGCAAGAAGGGAGGTCCCGGCAAACACCGTTGCCACGGTCTGGGCCAGAAGATAGCCGAGGACAACGCTCAAGACCGCATAGGATATGGCCTCGGCAACAAAGAGGATCGAGACATGCCGGGGCGCCATGCCCACCGAGGTGTAGATGGCGATCTCAGGCTTTCGCTCGTACACGCTTCCGATCATGGTGTTGAGAACAATAAAGATGGAGATGAGAATGGGCACCAGGATGTTGGAGATGCCGCTGTAGTCAAGGGTGTCGCTGGCGCTGTAGAGATAGACCCCGTCCCGTTCCCCGGAAAAGAGCCACAGCCCGAACCGGTCCACAAAATTGCTGCCCACGGTTCGAACATCCCCCCTGGCGTTCATGGCAACGGAAACCGAATGGCCCCCCATGGAGACAAGGGTGCCATGGGGGATGATGATGGTTCGGTCAAACCCAAGGTGGCGATAGCGGCTCTGGAAGGTTTTGATCTCCTGGCCCGACTCCATGGCCTCCATTTCAGCCTCGCTGGTCTGCTGGAACACCTCGTCCGGGAAGATCACCGGGCTCAAAGGCTCGCCGTCAAGGTCGTTGAAATCGTCAAAGGTTCGTTCGTTGAAAACAGCAACAACCCGGAAGGGAATGGACCAGATCCTGATGACGGCCCTGCCGATTTCGCCGGAATCAAGGCCGAGGCTTTGGGCCATGGTTTCTGAAATCATCACCGTGTAGGGATCATCCTTGGCAAACCATTGTCCCGTTATGCCCTGGCGGCCAAACCCTGAAATCACCGGTTCCTGGGGGGTGAGACCAATCACCCCGTGGGCCTGGGCCGTGTTGGTTTTAAATTTAAGGGGAACCGACATGGCCCGGGTTCTGTCGTCCGTGCCGAGCCAGGCCCTGGCTGCAAAACCGTGGCGGGTTTCAAAGGCCGTGCCAAGGCTTGCGACGGCGGGCTCGGCAAGGGGGTTCCAGTCCAGCTTTTTAACGAGCATGCCATGGTAGGGGGCAAGGGCACCGAACACCATGCGCGAGTGATGGCGGATATTCTTGACCGAGGTGAAGCTCATCACGGTAAAGGTGAGGATGATCAGGGTGGTGCAGGTGAGGACCGTTCTGAGCCGCCGCCTTCGAAGGTTGGTCACCCCCATGAAAAACGATGCGGAAAATGCAGCAATCAGGCCGATCTCGTTCTCTTCCGGAAGGGCCTGCCGGGCGTTCTTGAGCCCCTCTTCAAACCTTAAAAAGATGATCCATGCCACAAGGGCCGAAAGGGCAAGGATGAAAAAGGCAAGGATCACCACCACGGGCGAGTAGGCAAGATCAAAGGCCGGATGGACGTTGTAAATGATGGCAATCAGCCCGATGAGGATAGCGATAAAAGCAATGATCCGTTTGTAGATATTGCTGAACCCAAAGGCAAATCGCTCAAGGCAGAAGGCAAAGGGGATAAACAGGGCAATGTAGAACAGCACCCCGAACAGCACATCCTTCTGCACGGACTCCACGTGCTGGTAGACCCTGCCGGCCAGGGCCAGGGAGGCGGCTGCCGAGGCAAAGAACCGGTCGTAAACCCCGGCCTTGAACCATTTTTGGGCCTGGTCAAGGGCAAGATTCCCGCTGGCCCGCAGATCCCTTATTTTCTGGTTGTTGATCCCCTTTTGCTCGAGGTTGTCGATCCTGGGGTTCAACAGGGCCCACATATCCCCTGCTGCAAGGAATTGTGTCGGGGCGATCAAAGGATAGTCGTCAATGGGATACCCCCGCCCCTGGGGATGGGCAGGGTCGGCATGGGTCAGAATCAGCTTCTTGGTGAGCAGCGAATCTGAAAGGGTCAGTTTCAGGGGGGTTTCCGGCGCAAGGAACACCGAGCACAGGGTAGACTCCCGGGTGTCGATGCGGCTGTACCAGTAGCGGATGGGCGGAGCTTCAAGCCTGCCGTCCAGCACCTGAATCTTGGTCATGTAGTCAAAGTTCCGGGGCTCCAGCAGGTTCACAAGGGTGGTTTGGGCGCAGGGAAACATCACAAGATCGGTCCGGTTGGCAAGGCGGCTCACCTTGACCCGGTACCCGTCCTTTGAGGTCTGTTTCTTGTCAACGGCCAGGTTGATCTTGCCCGTTTCAGGATCAAACCGGTACCCCTCGATGATCACCTTGTGCAGGGAGTGTTTTTTATCGGCCACCCCTTTGATGTAAAAATTACCCGTCCCGTCCACCAGTGCATGGTGAATTCCCGTGTTCTGGAATGACATCACCACTGCCCCGGTTGACGGTTCATCGGCAAACACCTCGCCGAAGCGAAGGGAGTTGGCCCTGCCCTGGATGGTGGCAAAACCGTTCTTCAACCGCCGGCCCGTTGCAAGTTCGGGTTCCCGGGCAACCTGGGCAATGAGCTGCTGGACATACTGGCCCTGGGCCGCTGCCCCGGCAAGGTCAACACCGTCGACACCGTCGTCCGGGGTGCCCCAGGCCGGGCGGGCATCATTGACCGTTGCAAGGGTGATGCCGAGGAATCCCCCAAGCTGGCTCACCTCTCCGCCCAGGGCCGGGCGGTCCACAAGATAGCTCTCCCAGGAACGCCGGTAGCCCGGACGCAGGGTGTCCTTTAAAAAACCGGGCAAAAGGAGATGCTGGTTCAATACTTTGCCGGCCGCTGCCAGCACCTCGTCCAGGCGGGCATAGGCGGGATAGGGGTTGATGGTCTCCTTGATGGGATAAAACCCGCCCTGGTTAAAGGCGCCGACCCCGTCACCATGGCTTGACAGGTGGAGGGAGATAAACAGGCTCACCCGGTCGCTGTCAACCAGGGCCTTGAGCTTCAGGGCCGATTTCAGGTCCCTGCGCTGATTTTTCTTGTCTGCGATCCGACGCTCGAGCCTGCGGATGGCTGTAGGCACAAGCTTGACCACCCGTTCAAGATCCCGGGGAACAAGGGCCGTTTCATTGGACTTCCACATGAGCTGCTTTAAGGCCATGCGTTCCTTGGCAAGGGCTGCGATCAGGTCGGCCCGGTCAGACCCGGCACGCCTCAAGGCCATGAGCTGCCCGTTCAGGACCTCCACCCGGGCCCTGGCATCCTCTGCCACATGGCCGAGAATCTTCAGCACAGTCGCCTTGTCCGGATCAGACGCGCCCTCGAAGGCAACCAGGTCGGCAAGGGCCAGGCCGGATGCGTCAATGATTGTGTCAAGATCCTCGACCATTGCCTTGAGGGTGCGCTTTTTTTCCTTCAGGCTCCAGACCATCTCCCGCATGCCGGCAAGGCTCTCCCCATGGCCGGCCGTTGCCACAAGCAGGATCGACCGCCGGGGGGGATGCGCCTTGAGATAACGGGCAAGGCTGAGCAGGGTGGCCACGGAGCAGGACTGGTCAGCCCCCGGGGACTGGCCCGCCACAAAGGCCGGGGCGTCATAGAAGGCCTCGACCACGACAATTTCCGACCCAAGGTCGCCACCAGGCACCAGGCAGTAGATGTTTTTGCCATGGACCGGATTCCAGGCAAAATCCGAATCAAGGCGGACCCGGGTCATGGCCCGGGGCGGGCCAGCCAGGTCAAGGGGACCAAACAGCGCTTCGGCCTGGGTACGTTCCATGACAAAACGGGGAAAATCCACGGGGGACAATTCCATCTTGTCTTCATAAACAAAGCGGTTGGCGCTTTCAGAACCCAGGTAAATCAATGCCTTTGCCCCAAGGGCCAGGGCGTTGATCCAGTTTTTGCCTGAATCAAGGTCCATAAGCACACAGCTTTGGGCAATGGGTTTGTGGTTAAAGTCAGCCGGCTCTCCCCGGCCCACATAAACCAGATGGGCCGTCAGGCCGGATCTGGGAATAAACGGCGGAGAGATCACGTTCCCCAGAAAAGGGGTCAGCCGGGTGGTCCTGCCTGTGGACAGGGGGGTGATGGTTGCACCGGTGCCGGTAACGGCAGGCAGGGAAAAGGTGTGGTCCCCCCGGGTTTCAAACCCGGATCGTTCAAACTCCGCCTGGATGAAACGGGCGGCCGCCTCTGCTCCCCGGGTGCCGGTTCGCCGCTCGCCAAACCCGGAAAGGGTGTTGACCACGTGGCTGAAATAACCGGCATCCAAAGCCCCGGCCCCTGCCATGGCAAGCCCCCCCCGGGGCAGGCACACCGCCATCAAGACCAGCCCAAGCAGAAGGTACAGCCGTTTTTTTTCACCAGATCGTTTCAATCCGTTCCTCTTTTACCCGGCGCCTTTACCTGTTTCCAATCTCCCCCATGGAGATGGAGAGTTCGTCCCTGTTTTCTATCCTGTCGATCCTGCCGTCCTCGATCCACACCACCCGGTCGGAAACATTGAGCATTTTAAAATCGTGGGTGGCTGAAATCACCGTCACCCGATTTTCCACGCTGAGCATCTTTAGGAGATCGATGATTTCGGCCCCGGTTTTAAGATCAAGGTTTCCCGTGGGCTCGTCGGCAAGAATGATGGCCGGATCATTGGCAAGGGCCCTTGCCACGGCCACCCGCTGCTGCTGACCGCCTGAAAGCTCAAAGGGCTTGTGGTTGAACCGCTCCTTTAACCCCACAAGATCAAGGAGTGCCATGCCCTTGTCCGTGGCATCCGTGGCGCTGACACCGGCAAAGACCATGGGCAGGGTCACGTTTTCAAGGGCCGTCATCACCTGGATGATGTTAAAGGTCTGGAAAATATAGCCTATTTTCCGGCACCGCAGCCAGGCAAGTTCATAGGCGTCAAGCTGGGCAATGTCCACCTCGTCGATGTAAACAGCCCCGGACGACGGCTTGTCCAGCCCGCCGATCATGTTGAAAAGAGTGCTCTTACCCGACCCGGAGGGTCCCATGATCGAAATGTACTCCCCGGCACGGATGGAAAGATCGATCCCCTTGAGAACGGGAACCACAGTCCTGCCCATGGTGAATTCCTTGGTTACCTGGGTGACCCGGACAATCTGGCTTGCCTCTTCCATGTTCAATCCCCTTTTGTTTTCGGCCATGCCCCCATACCCCCAGGAGCAACCCGGCCTGCCAAGGCCCCCTTCATGCCCTTGTCCTCATGGCTTCCACGGGCTGCATCCTTGCTGCCACAAGGGCCGGGTAGAGGACACCGATAATGCTCAGCAAAGACCCCAGCCCCATGGCCCATCCCAGGGTAAAGGCCACGTCCGGCCAGGAAATGATGACAAGAACATGGGTGCCAAAGGTTAACGCTGAGGTCAGAAGTGCCACAGATATTCCCAAAAAAGCCCCGGCCGTGGCACCAATAAACCCCTGGAGGGTTGCCTCAATCAAAAACAGCCTCAGGATAAACCGGTCCAGGGCACCCAGACACTTCATGGTGCCGATCTCCCTGAACCGCTCGGTCACGGCCATGAGCTGGGTGTTGACAATACCCACCACGCACACCAGCAGGGACAGGGAGAGTATCCAGCGCTGCTTTGGATTATTTCCCGGATCATCCACGTCATACCCCTGCTGAACCAGCTTTTCCACGAAAGGGGCGCTCTGGGACAGGATAATCCCCTGGGCCACCACAACATTTGTTTTCACATAGCTGTAAAACGAAATGGCAAGCACCAGACTCAGCAGCGTGATCAACGAACGGAAAAACCTGGCGCGAATGCTCTTGACGGCAATCTCCACGGATTTTAAAAAGGGAAGGGACACCTGGCGGCCAGACCTTGTCCGCCTGCGCTCTTGTTTGCCGTTCCAGGAGAATAATACCATGCTATGGCCCTCCCTCGGGGGAAGAACATTCCAGGGAATCTGTGACCCTGGATTTGTTCCCATTTTTTTTGTTCCTGAAGGTGGAAATCCGGGAGCAGATCCGGTCAATGCCCGTGAGTGAAAAATCTGCCATGGACTTTCGAAAACATTCGGAATGGGAGAGCATGCCCTGGATTTTCTCCCGCATAAGATCAGGACTCACCATGGCCCAGGGGATATAATCTAGCAGCCCCTTCTTTTCCATGGCCATGGCCCGGATGAGCTGTTCTTTGCGGGGATCCTCCCGGGGGATGACAAGGGAGGGGATCTTGAGGGAAAGGATTTCGCACACGGTGTTGTACCCGCCCATGCACACCACCAGATCAGAGGCGGCAAACAGCTGCTCCATGTGGACAAAAAACTGATACACCTGAATTCCAAGAGCCCTTGCCCTTTCGTGCACAACGGCGTTTTCATCATCGGAAAGAAACGGCCCGGTGATGAGAACGGTTTTGAACGGAAAAGGGTCGGACGATGCCGCCATGATTTCCAACATGGTCAGATAGGCGTTGAGCACCCAGAAGCCATCCCCGCCGCCACCGGTGGTCACCGTCACCAATGGCACCTTGGGGTCAAGGCCCAGCTGTTTCTGGATTTCCTCCACCTCAAAGGGTGGCGGCACCTTTCTGGGGATGTATCCGGTAAAATAAAGTTTGCTGGCAATGGTTTCAGGAATGGCGTACTCAACAACCGGATCATAAAGGGCCCTGTCCCCGTAGACCCATACCTCGGTGTAGAGTCGTTCAATGTTTTCATACACCCCTTTTTCCTGCCAGTTCTGCCGCACCGTGTCGGCATCGTCCATCACATCCCTCAACCCCAGCACGGTACAGCATTTTTGAAGGTCCGTGCTGATCCACTCAAGGGTAGGCAGCACCTCCCGTTTCAACCCCAGGGGTTCCTTGTCAACAATAAACAGGTCCGGCCGGAAGGTTTGCGCCGTTGCAAGCACAATGCTCTTTCTTATCTCCAGGGCCTGAACCGGATCAATCCGGATGGAAAGGGGAAAATAGTCCTCATTGGAACGCTTGATCATTCCGGGAATACGCACATAGTCGACGCCCATGGGAAACCTGAACCGGCCCGCCATGGGAGACCCTGTCAGGATGAGGATGTTGGTATCCTCGGAGCTTAGATGTTCAGCAATGGCCATGGTGCGGCGGATATGGCCGAGCCCGTAGGTGTCATGTGAATACATGAGAATATTTAAGGTGAACTTCTCTTCCATGGCAGGCTCCTGACGATTATGAATTTTTTCCTGCGTAAAAGCTGAAAAACTGTTCCATGATGTGATCCACGGTTTCCCTGCTCACATGGAAATTTTCCTTGCCGCTGGCAAAGGGATTTTTTCCCAGGATCACGGAATGGAGAATTGCCATTTCATAGGCCGGAAAATACGACACGTTTTCGTGGTCAGCTGCAAACATGTCAGCCACGGCCCTGAGGGTGGATTTTGAATTGCAGCTGGCTGAGAGAATGTCAAGGTCGGTTCTGAAGGTTGCCCACAACTGCACCGGAGAGACGGTGACGAGAATTTTGCACTCCGGATTGTGTCGGTCAAGGAGGGTGTGGATCCGTTCAAGGTTGTCAAGATTCTCCTGGTACCGTGTCACCCGGAACCGGTATCGGCCCATGTCTCCCCCCTCGTTGACATAGGGACCTGCGGGCACACAGATCACGCTCCGGTCTTCCGGGTCTTCCCACACCTCGGTCAAGCCGAGGGTGAGGATAACGACCCGGGCCCGGGTCAGGGCCTTTCTCGAGAACAGGATATGCTGTTTGAAATCTTCACGGGCCTGTTCAAGGTCGTCATAGAGAACGACCCGTCGAAAGGGATCCTGGACGGTCTGTGTTTCAGGGGATATCCACCACCGGGTGACCGGGTCAAAAGCGTCAAAGGTGTATTCAAAGATCTGCCGCATGGAAAAGGTGTTATAGGTTCTCTCCCAGGCGGCACTGGCATGGACCGATGCCGGGTGGTCACGCTCCTCCTGGATATAGTTATAGCCCTTTTTTATGAGCCGTTTTCGGATCTCCCTCGCAAAACAGGACCCCATGGAGGCGATGGGTGTTGTGTCGTCAATGACAAGATCCAAATTTTCAGCAAAGGGGTAACGTTCGCTGATGGGTGGATTGTCGTAGGATCCCGGCCACACCTGCCAGGTGCTGAAACGATGAATGGGGTACATCTGGGAACGGGCCAACCAGGGTGCTCCTTGTCAAAAGATTAAGATACCAGTCTGCAGCTAAAAAATTCCATGGAATACCCCCGGCCCTGTGTTCGCATATTTCCTGAGCCAGTCATTAAATAATAGAGTATCCTGCGCCAAAAGATCAACAAAAATTTGCCCCTGCCCAAAAGTTGAGCGACCTGCAGCACCGTATTGACCCTGTCTGAAAGCCGCCCCCCTTGACCATGGAAAAAAATTCAGACCGGCAGGGGCCAAATGGTCTTTGGCGAAACGATCAGACCAGTTGCTTTCCAGCACCGGGTCCAGGGGATACGCCATAGACCGCGTCCACATGGATGATAACCGCCCCTTTGGATTTCAGGGGAAATCCGGCCTTGGCACTGCGTTCTTCCATCCAGCGGGCCGTGTCTTCAAACCGCTGGCCCGTGGTTTCAACGGTGGCGGTTCCCTTGATCTGGTAGCCCTCGTGGCCCTCCCACCAGGTGATGGCAACACTGGGATTGGCCGTGAGGTTTTCCAGGGTCTTGTTGAAAAACTGATCTGAAATCAGGATGGTCTCGTCGTCAATAATCTTTTTGGCGCCAACGGGCACGGCATTGGGCGTTCCATCCACGGTAGCCGTTGCAAGAATAGCAGTGGGAACCTTTTCAAAAAGCGTTTTCATCCGTTTTGTCATCTTAGCCATATTCATCTCCTTTGAATTTAATTCTGGCGGTGCTGCGGGGTCAGCCGGCCCTCCCATGGCAACATGAAAACGGCCAAAGAGCCAACGGCGCAACCCGGTTAAACGATCTTCAATTTTTTTCTTCCATGGACTATGCTCCCAACAGAAGAAAATGTCAAACCCCAGGGTGCTCCACCCCTTGCGGTAACGCAACCAAACGTTAAGTAACGCTTCTTTTTCCATGCAGACCAAAACTCCGCACCAGGGGCCAATTGATTTTATCCATTTAATTTCAGATAGTTAAAACAAAAGAACCAGATCAAAAGCAACTGGCCTCTCCTTTGCTATGTCCTCTCTATCAAGGGGATCCATGTCAGATAGAGGAACTGATGTGCATCTGTATCAACCACAACACCGTAAAGGAGAAAAAGATGAAAAAAGACGACAGCACCACTCACAGGCCATTTATCAATACGTTAACACGCATCATGCTGCTGGTCGCACTCCTGGCTTTCAGCCCGTTAAACGCAACGGCCATGACCTTTGAAGCCGGAGAAATGGGAACCATGGAGGTAAGCGGCGCCATCAAGGCCTGCTTTGGCGCAACCCAGTACCTTGATTTTGTGGACAATTACACCAAGGGCGATGACGTGGATTTTGACGCAACACGGGAATTGAGTCTCAGGGTTGACTGGATTTTAAACGATAATTTGAAAGGCGTTGTCAGCTTTCAGATCGGCGAAGGCTCCACCGGCGGATATTTCGGGTCAACCGATGCCGCAGTGGGGGGCGAGGAGGACGGCGACCTGATCCTGGAACTTGACAAGCTCTATATTGACTACACAACCCATGGCGGCGTGAATTTCAAATTGGGCTCCCAGAGTTTCAACCTCCATGAAATCGCCTATGGCTCAAACATTTTCTATGAGACCCCCCCTGGCGTTACCATGATGGCACCCCTGTCCGATACCGTCTCCCTGGAAACAGGCTGGTTCAGGATGGCCGATCTCATGGATGACTCAGAGAGCAACACCGACGACCAGGCCGATTTTATTTTTGCAAAACTGCCCCTTTCCATGGGTTCCCTCAAGGTGACCCCCTGGGCCGCCTATGCCAACATCCAGGAAGATGTGATTGACGCCGCAAATCCAACCAATCACTACAAATACGCCTATTTTGACTATCCCGGTCTGCTCACCGGCGCCAACAGCGCCATCACCAATGCCGACCCCACGGACAATGTAAATGCATACTACCTGGGTGCCTCCATTCAATTTTCCCCCGGCAAAAATCTTGCCGTCAGTGCCAGCGCAACCTATGGAGACATGGACTGGCAGACCGCCAGTGTGGATGCAAGCATTGCCGGTTTTTTCACCGACCTTGTGGTGGATTACACGATGGCAGCCATGACCCCTGAATTCTTTGCACTTTACGGCAGCGGTCCGGATGCCAATGACGCAGACATCGACATGATGCCCGCCCTCATCGGCGGACCGACCTACACCTCCTCCTACTTTGGCGGCAGCCGTTTCAATGACAACATGTTTGACTCCTATGATTCCACCTATGCCACATCCATGTGGGCCGTTGGATTCAAGCTCAAGGATATTAAAACGGGGGAGAGACTCACCCATGAATTCCAGCTCATGTATGCCGAAGGTACTGCCGATGACTCGATTTTTCAATCACCCAATGACACCCTTTTAAATGAAGACGAAAGCCTGGTTGAGGTCAACTTCAATTCGGAATTCCAGGTCATGAAACACCTTGTTTTTGCAACTGAACTGGGCTATATATCCTTTGACGAAGACAGCAACTATGATGCTGAGGCCAACGGCGAGGTGGAAGACTTCTGGAAAGTCGCCTGTTCCATAGAATTGAGTTTTTAAACAAACCGGATCAATGGCTGTTTTTTTTACTGAATCGTTGTTACCCATGGGACAGTCATGGCATAAAGGGTATAAATGGTACCGGTCGGAATCGAGCCGGCCGGCACCATTGAACATAATGGACCGCAACTGGGATTTCCGCCATGGAAAGAAAAAAAACCCTGTATTTCTGGGTACTGAAGCGGCACAGACTGTGGCAGGCATCGACCCTTGTGCTGATCCTGCTGAGCATTTGCCTGCAGATCCTTCCCCTTGAATTACAGAAACGCATCGTCAATATCGCCATCAAATCAGGAAACGTGGGGCTGCTGATCCAGTACTCCCTGGGTTTCCTGGTTTCATTCATCGGCTTTGGTTTTCTGAAATTTGTCATCAATATGATGCAGGCCCAGCTGGGGCAGATCATTCTTTTTGAAATTCGAAGCGAACTCTACGGCCATCTCCTGCAGATGCCCCTTCATTTCTTTCGAGACCACCCTCCGGGAACCATCATCAATGCCCTGTCCGGAGAGCTTTCAAGCGTTGGCCATTTCATCGGCACGGCATTGACCGTTCCCATCACCCTGGGGTTGACCCTGCTTAGTTTTGGCGCCTACATGGTCTATTTAAATCCCCTTCTCGGAGCCATCAGCCTGCTGCTCTTTCCCATTGAACTGATTTTGATTCCCTATCTTCAAAAGCGTTACAACCTTTACAACCGGAATCGCATCGAAACCCTGCGCAGGATCAGCAACAAGATAGACGAATCGGTCTCCGGAATCATCGAGATTCAGGGCAATGCGCTGTTCCCAAGGGAACAGAAGACCTTCAATCTTTTTGCATCTGATCTGCTGGCGACCATGAAACAGCTTTTTCTCATCAAATACGCCATCAAGATGATCAACAACCTGTTCCAGAATGCAGGACCCTTTCTGCTGTTCATCCTTGGCGGCTACCTGACCATCCAGGGCGATTTTTCCCTGGGTGCCCTGATCGCCTGCCTCTCGGCCTATGGAAAAGTCTACGATCCCTGGAAAGAAATCATCGAATTCTATCAGGCCCACCAGGATGCCGTGGTACGCTATAACCGGGTCATGGAAACCTTTAACCTTGAACCTGAGTTTTTAATGTCACCCCCAGACCGCAGTGTTTTCACCGTAAAGGGGCATATCAGTGTCAGGCACCTCAACTTTGCCACCCCCAACCATGTCAAACTGCTCCATGACATCTCCTTTGACCTTCAACCCGGGCAGCACCTGGCCATTGTGGGATTTTCCGGCAGCGGCAAAAGCACCCTTGCCATGATCCTGGGCCAGCTTTACACCTACCAGAAGGGGGAGATCCTGTTTGACACCCACCACCAGAAGCAGCTCACCAAAAAGGACATCAGCTGCAACATGGGCTATGTTGCCCAGCACCCCTATCTTTTTGACACCAGCGTGGGGGAAAACATCATGCTGGGCACCCCCCCCGATTGCCCGAAGCCGGCCGCGGATGCCCCCCAGACAAAGGCCCTTCTTGAGGCAGTGGGATTAATGGACGACATTCTCAGGTTTGCCCTTGAAAACAAGCTTCAGCCTTCAAGACAAGCCCATTTTGCAGAAAAGATCATCAACTTCCGATGGATCCTGAGGCAGGCCCTTGGCCCGGACCTTTACCAGAGAATCGAACTCTTTGATGCCACTAAATTCCTCAACCACACGGACATCTACGAGAACCTTGTGTTCAGTGATAAATTTGACAATGACCTGGCCCGGGAAACCATTGCTGAGAACAGGCAATTTCGAAAGGTCCTGGATACCTTTGGGCTGGATGACGATCTTGTCCGCCTGGGCTATAAAATTGCCAGCCAGTCGGCCTTTTTACTGAAAAACCTGGCTGATGATCCGGCCTTTTTCAAATCAACCCCCATGGACATCAAGGACCTGGCACAATACGAAGCCCTTGTTGAACGCTATCCAGAGGGCCGGCCGGACAAGATGCACCCACGGGACAAGACCCTTTTCTTCTCCCTGGCCTTGACCTATGTGCCTGCCAGGCACAAGGTGGCATCCGTGTCCGGCGAAATGCAGGCCACCATCGTGGCATTTCGAAAAGCCTTTCTGGATGATTTCATCAAAGTCGATTTCGATCAATGCACGCGCACCATGGTCGATCTGCTGTCCGGGACCCCCATGAACAAGGATCAGGTGCTCCTCAGAGAAACCAACAACACCGTGTTCTGCCCCGGAGAATACCTCTCATCCAAGTCCGTTCTTGAAAACCTGCTGTTCGGATGTGTCAAAACAGAATACACCTCATCCTACCCCCGAATCCGGGAACAGGTCATCAAGGCATTGGCGAGTGACCCGGAGATGTGCGACCAGCTGATCAGTACCGGCCTTGAATTCAGGGTGGGAAGCAAGGGGAATCGTCTGTCCGGCGGCCAGAAGCAGAAAATCGCCATTGCCAGGGCCCTTGGCAAACAACCGCCCATGCTCATCCTTGACGAGGCAACGGCCAGCCTTGACAACGTGTCCCAGAAACAGGTGCAGGCCTATATAACGGATCACCTCAAGGGACAGTGCACGGTTATCTCGGTCATCCACAGAACAGACCTGCTTCCCAATTATGATAAAATCCTTGTTTTAAAGGATGGAAAACTGGTAGAAATGGGAACGTACCAGGACCTGATGGATAAAAAGGAAATCTTTTATGAACTTGTGCAGGGTAGATGAAACCAAAACCATGGAAACGCAGGGCCAAAAGAGCGTTATTGAACAGAACCTGGACATCCTCAGGGGAATACCGGCATTTCAGCAGCTTGATTATGACATCCTCAGCCTGTTTGCCCTGGTGGCAGACCGGAGAAAATACACCCAGGGTGAAATCATCTTTTCCAGGGGAGACCTTCTCTCCACGGCATTTATCATCATCCAGGGAGGGGTGGAGCTCTTTGTCAGCACCCTGGGCGAAAAAAACAGCCTTGAACGGCTGGGGCCGGGCAACTTCTTCGGCTACATGGCCCTTCTGGCGGAAATTCAGTTCAATGTAGGGGCTGCGGCCCTCTGCGATTGCGAACTGCTGACCCTGGACAGGGAGAATTTTCGCAAGGTGATGGTCCGGTATCCTGAAAGCTGTATTCTCATCGTGGAAAAATTGATCCAGGCACGCATGAAAAGAATGGATTGCCACATGGACCTGCTGCTGAAGACCTGACCCTCCCGATAAATTTTTCATTAACCGATACTATGATCAAGGCCAAAAGACCTGTGCAGGAAAACGGTATAGGGATGCACAAGATATCGGAGGATATGCCATGAATCGTCAATTACACAAAGACCAGGCATCTGTATTCGCTTTTTTTGCCACCATTCTAAGGGACGAGCCGACGTTTGCCTGTGTCAGCGCCCTCAAATCATCGCCGTTGCAAAAACATTTCACCGGAAATACAGACAGAAAAGCGTTGTCCGCCATGGAAGCATCGGCCGATCGTTTCAATTCCTATATTCAGAGCATGCCCACCAAAGACCTGCACCAGCAACTTTGCTACGAATATGCAGACCTGTTCCTCAATGCCGGCCCCAATCCCGTGTTTCCCTATGCCTCCGTCCATGTTTCCCGAACGCCGGTGGTTCAGCAGAGCCCCCTTTTTGATCTGCGCAGGACACTGCGAAGTCTGAATCTCCATATCGATCCGGCATTCAAGGATCTGGATGATCATATCTGTGTGGAACTGGCGGTGTGTGGTTTTTTGCTCGAACAGGGCAACACGGAAGGTTACGCAACATTTTTTACTGAAACCCTCATGGCCTGGGCCCTTGCCTTCTGCGACCAATTGCACGGGGCAGCCATCTCCCCCTTTTATAGAGAAATGGCCTTTATGTGCCGTGCATTTCTGGCATCCTGCGGCAAGGCACTTGAAACATCCGGTTTAGACCGCTTGGGGGAGGCAGACACCCCCTGGCATCAATTTTCTGCGACCTTGCCCCTGAGCCTTTTTGAACCTCCCCTGCCATTGCTTGTTCCCGGTGCAGTTCCGGAAGGTCCGGAGCAGGAAATCCCCACCCACTGTTATACCTGCGGTGCGCTGTGCGGCATGACCGCCAAGGTCAAGGACGGAATCCTGGTCAAGGTGGCCGGGCTCAAGGGAGACCCCAAAGGACAGGGCCGTCTCTGCCCCAAGGGCGCGGCAGCACCCAGACATGTAAACAGTGCCTACCGGCTCAAGACCCCCCTCATCCGGGAAAACGGCCGTTTTCGCAAGGCGGGCTGGGACGAGGCATTAGACCTTGTCGCTTCTCGCATGGCGGACATTCCCCAGGGCAAGCTGGCCTACTTCCGGGGCAATGACTTTGCCAACTTTGTCCACGAGGCTTTTTTCGAACACCTGGGCTGCCCCAAAGGAACCCACCGGACCATGTGCGACAACGCCAATCGCATGGCCAACGAGCACAACCTCAACGACAAACGCCCCTGGATCAATTACCAGGAGGCGGACTATGTGATCCTGTTCGGCAACAACGACCTGATCACCTCCTACGGCCAACGCAAATCAGCAGCACTGAAAAAGGCGATGGACCGGGGCGCCCGGGTGGTGGTTTTCGATCCCCGGAAATCGGAAACAGCGGCCAGGGCCACGGACTGGATTCCCCTCAGGCCCGGCACGGATGGCGCCGCTGCCATGGCCCTGGCCCATGTGATCATCACCCAAGAGTTGCACGACAGGGAATTTGTTGAAAACTGGACCACAGGCTTTGAACCCTTTAAGGCCAGGATTCTGGGAGAGGAAGACGGGATCGCCCGAACACCCCAATGGGCCGAAAAGATCTGCGGCGTACCGGCCGCGACCCTGGAGCGCATCGCCCGGGAATTTGCCCGGGCCAAAGCCAAGGGCGTCATTTCCTGGGCCGGGCTTGCCCAAAGTCCCAACAGCCATTGGGCCACGGCTGCCATCCAGGCCCTCAACGGGCTCTGCGGAACCTTTGATGCGCCGGGCGGCCCCTCACTGCCCTGGAAAAGGAAACTGGGGTCAGCCTGGCGGGACGGCCAGCAGAAGCCGGAGAAAAAACCAGCCCCCAAGATGGACAGCTATCTGATCTGGTCCGGCTGGTCCCCGGCCAAATTCGAGGATCAGGTTGCCGACGGCCGGATCAGGGGGCTGATATCCTACTGGGCCGATCCGGTGCTCACCTGGGGGAATACCGCCTCTGTGACCCGGGGCATTGACCAGCTTGACCTATGTGTCACCATCGACGCATTCATGTGCAATACCGCCCTTCACAGTGATGTTGTTCTGCCCGATGCCACCTGGCTGGAGCAGAGCCAGGTCAAACCCGACTGGCTGTACGACGCCTTTTTGAGTTATTTTGCCCAGGTGGTTCCCCCCATGTACGACACCCGCCCCATGTACCGCATTGTCCAGGGACTGGCCGAACGTATGGGCGTCAAGGACGCCGTTCCCTGGAACACCATGGACGAGGCCTTTGAAAACCAGATGCGCGACCTGCCATGGGATCTTCAGGAACTCAAGGAGAAAGGCTATATTATCACGGATCCTGCCAGATATTACAAATACAGGGAATGGGGCAGCATCAATCCCCCGGCGGGGTACGGCAGTTCAGGCACAAGTCCCACGGGCAAGTATAACTTCCTGAATGTCGTCAGTCAGGAAAAAGGGGTTGATCCCCTCCCCGACTATAAAGAAATTGAAGAAACGTTCAGGCCGGATGATGAGTTCCCCTTTATTTTCGGAAACTACAGAATCTTTCAGCATGAACATTGCTCGACCTTCAGTAATTACCAGCTGATGAAGCTCAGGCCAGCCAACGCCCTGATCATCAACGATCAGGATGCGGCCCGACTGGGCATTGCACCCGGAGACACGGTCCTGGTGGAATCGCCCTGGGGCAGCACCCGCATCAAGGCCGAACCCACCCCGGATATCCGACCGGGGGTACTAGGCGCGGCCGGGGGATACGGCCATGTGCGCGGTCTTGAAGGCGATCCCAAATTTCCGGATTTCGGAGGCGTCAATGTGCCCGGCGCCCTGATGCCGCCCAATGTGACCGAACCCACCGGCGGAACGCCGCTTTTGAAATACATCAAGACACGGGTGAAAAAAACATCCGTCGCTTTTACCCCCGGTCTATGAATCTATATGCACAAAGGGCAGATCGAACTTATCTGCCCTTTGTTTAAATTTTGCAAGCATCCCTCACCATCAAGGCACCGGGAATTAAAAATTAATACTCAGGGTCGCCCCAAAAGTCCGGTCTGTCATGGGATATCCCTGACTATTGGAATACGCTTCATCAAACAGATTATTGACGTAAAGTTTTAAAGTACCCTTTTTGAGATGATACCAGTCTTGGAACAGCTGCTGCTCCACGGCAAAATCAAACACATGGTAGCTGTCCAGGCTGACCTCGTTCACATAAAGGTCGCTTGGATCATCATCAACCATACCAATCACCTGCTGAACCTGTTTGTCCTGAAATTTGTAATCCAGAAGCAGCAATGTGTTTTCAAAAAGATTGTATTGAACTCCGGCGTTTAAACGGTGTTTGGCCCGGTCCCCCAAATCCTGGTCTGCCCACTCCTCGGGACCTCCGTTGTGGGGGCCTTTGTACTTCCACTCATTAAAGGAATAACTCAGATAGAAGTAGAGGTTATCCAGGATATTGCCGTTGAGTTCCACATCCACGCCCTCCTTGTGGACATCCTCAAGTTCCACCATTCGTCGTCCCCAAATAGCCTCTTTGAAATAATCCGTACCTGCATTTGCCCAGATGCCGTAATCTTGAAACTCATAATGGGA
The DNA here is from genome assembly GCA_963675615.2 of uncultured Desulfobacterium sp. Lineage (GTDB taxonomy): Bacteria > Desulfobacterota > Desulfobacteria > Desulfobacterales > Desulfobacteraceae > Desulforapulum. The sequence goes on along the minus strand of CAXXTD010000001.1, from coordinate 3,066,414 downwards.
AACATCCACGTTAAGGGAAATATTACGCCATAATCTTCGGGTAAAGACAATGTCATATCCAATGCCATGGGTGGGATCAATCTCAACACCCGATCCCCAGCTGCAAACCTCGCAGTAATCCCTGGGGGTCCATATTTTGCTGACTCCAAGAGAGACGGACGTATCCCTGAGCCATGGGGCAAGGTCATCCATCTCATAGGTGAGAAAGGATTTGGGTGCCAGTTGATCATAGTTTCGTCGCACATGGGTCGAGGCATGGAAAGGGTCTTTAAAGGCCCCGTCCGGATAGGTTGTGGAGGGCTCCCACCAGTTGTCCCACCAGATATCGATGTTTTCGTACCTCAGGCCTGCCGTCCAGGAGAGACGGGGAATGATCTGCCATTTATCCTGAAGATATCCGGCCCATGTTTCAACTATTTTTTCCGAATATTTCTGGTACAGGTGGGCCGTGTCCATGCCCATGGTAATCTCATGATTATCCGATAAGTTAAATTCATTTTTCACCAGGGCACCATAGGAAACATAATTGGTGGTATATTCACTGTAATCATAACCGTCACGGTGATAGGCTTGACCCTCATCCGTATAATATCCCCCCAGGGACCATGTTCCCATGGATGAAGGCTGCATAAAATCAAAACGAATGGAATGACCATCATAATCTCTTTTGCTGTCATCATCAGGATTCAGCCACCTGGGAGAAACATCCCCTGCTTTAACCACGGGATAATCGTTATCATAATCATTCCTGGCAGGATCATTGGCACAGGGAATTTCCCGCTCAAGATCGCTGTAAGTTCCGGTCAGACGGATATATCCCCCTGACGGCAGCTTGTAACCAAGGCGCCCGGTTACAGTATCCATGTCTGCCTCGTTGTTTCTCAAATATCCATCCGTATGATATTTTTCATAACTGAAACCTAAATTTACAGCGCCTTTCCCGCCATTAAGGTCCACCCGTTGACTCTGGGTATTATAACTTCTAAGACTTGTGGAGATGCTGCCTTCCAATTGTGCTGTGTCATAAAAAACCGGTTCTCTGGTTTTAAAATTAAGAACACCTCCAAAACTTTTACCATCATAAAGTGCGGAATGGGGACCTGAAAGAATTTCAATGCTGTCCACAATGGAAAGGGGGATCATGCCAAAGTCAACATAATGCGTGCCCCACCACCCCCCGGTCTTTTGAATGACCAGACCATCCACTGATATCAAAAACTGGCGGATGTCAAACCCCCTCATCTGAATACTATCGGACTCCGGTACCAGATCACTTTCCCCCCTGAAATCAATGATTGCCCGATCCTTGAGGATATCCAGCACATTGGCAGGCTGCCCTGCAATATTGTAATCGTCCATAAAAACTTCGGTTTTGTTGGGGCTGAGTTTGACGCTCTGGGCCGTTACCCTTAACTCCTCGATTACAAAAGTATCGTCCGATAATTTATTCGGCGATTCATCCGAAACCCTGTTTTCATCGGACAGGACTGAACCGGTCATGAGAAACACCAAAAATACGGCAAAAACAAACATTTTTTTCATCTGTAAAATTCTCCTTTTTTTTCTTTTTATGGTACAATTTTTTTTATGTAAAACAGCCGCTTGAGGCGTCACAGCCAGAGGCGTTTCATCATTCGTTCCGACCCCAGAGCCGATCTCCCCGCTCCGGTCGTACAGGTTCATAAAATTCAGCCTGAAAAACCAAATCCCAAAACGACAAAAGCCCGAAAGTCTTCCATGGATATATTTTTTATCCTTGAAAGCCTTCCAGGCTTTATTCAATGGTACAATAATTTTTCTTGCCGGAAATTAAAACTCCCGACATTCGTGGATCACGAACCTTTAAAAATGTCTTTTAACCCAGAAAGGTCAAAGGAACACTCTTTCCCTCAAACGGCTTCTGCCGCCATTGTTACAAGCAATCGCCAACTAATATTCTGCGATCAAAAAGTCAACCTCTTTTGCAGCAGAAATGGTGGATATAAAAAAATTTAAATCAAAATTGTTCCAGGTGTAATAAAATTCTGACACTCTAATGGGAATGCCCGTGATCTTCCTGGTCATGATTTTTGTGAATGTGTTCATGTTTACCATGCTCTTTTCCATTCTCATGTTGATGATCATGGTCCCCTTGTTCATGACTGTGTGCATGATCGTGATCATGGCTATGGGTGTGGCTATGTTCGTGGTCGTGCGCTTCATTATCATGCCTGTGGGGATGCTTGTGAGTATGGTCGTGCTCATGGCTATGCCGATGATCGTGTTTTTTTTCAACTGTCATGATTTTTCTCCTTTGGGATATGGTTTTGACCGCTATTGATAAAAAGGATCAGTTACAGCACCCGCGGCAGACCAGGTTTCCGTCCACTGTCTCAAGCTTTGATTTCATGACTGGTTCACCACAGCGGGAACAGGGCAATGAGGGGTCGATGCGTGCCTTTGGGGGAAGCGCCATGGTGGTTTCCCTGATGGTGAACAACTCATTATCAGGGGTTTCCAGAATCGACATGCTCCGTTTGAGATGAAGCTTTTGAAAACGATCCTGCTCGGCACTGGTCATTTCCCCGGTCATCATTTTCTGGATAAGGCCCATGTGCTCTTTATCAGGCTGGCCTGTACCGTTTTTGGCAGCCACCCGCACCCCCCTTCCAGTGTTGCGGCTCAAAAGAGTCAAGGCCATTTTTCCGTGATCCCTGAAGATGAAATTCCCCTTTCCAAAGGTACAGCCAGTCAAAACCTGTACTGCATCGGCAGAGCAGGCGTCTGTCTCTACAATGGCAATGATTTCCTCGTCCTCGGAACGGTTCTCCTTTAACCAGCTCATGCCAGCCCTGGCGGCCTTGTAGCCAATGGATAATCCCGGGCATACATGGCCGTGAAAGGCTTCGCATTGTTTAAAATCCTGGTTATTCATAACTTCCTGTGCATTCATTCTATCTACTCCCCCTGTTATCGCCATTTTAACAAAAAAAAGCCACAAAGCTCCATCCGTATTTCATGAAGGAGACCTTCGTGGCCTTGTGCTGTATTCCTTATGTTCAACCGCTGTGGCGACAAATCATGTTTTCCAGCATTATCGCCAATTCAACACGCAGCTTCTGCTGCAATTGTTAGCGACAACTCATAAAGGATATTTTTCATAATGTCAAGCAGCAATCCTCATTATGGTTTTAAGTGCCTCACAAACAAATAACTACCCGGCAAAAAAGGCTGAATCGCCTGTCAATCCAAACGGATAGGCAGATTTAAAGGGTTTGCTGATGGGCCTTGATCATCATTTCGGCCAATGCAATACTCATCCGGGAGGGGTCGAACCATTAATTATGAAAAATGGGCTATATTATGATCAGGGCCTGCTGATGCATCGCATGCCGTTTCATAAAAAGCCTTTTCATCCAAAAACCCGGACAAACTAAGCAAGGAATAATTCCCTACACGATATAAAAATCAGGAATTGTTCCCCATGCTGATGGAGGCGGCCAGCATCACTACCAGAATAGACCCGATGTTATGGACGACAGCACCCATGATAGGAGTAAGAAGCCCCAATGACCCCGCAGCCACGGCCAAAAGGTTAATCAGGAAACTGATTGCAATGCTGATCCGTATAATCCGGCTCATCTTTCTGCCAAGGGCAATAAGAAAAGGAAGCCGATCAAGCCTGTCGTTCATCAGGACGATATCCGCAATTTCAAGGGCGGCATCCGATCCTTTAAGTCCCATTGCGATACCGACATCAGCCATTTTCAAAGCAGGGGTGTCGTTAATACCATCACCGACATAGACAGAGTTGCCTTTCTTATAGTTAGCCAACAATGCAAGCTTGTCCTGGGGTTTCTGGCAATAATGGACGGCAGTTATTCCCACCTCGTCGGCAACGGCCCTCACAGGGGCCTCCTGATCGCCGGAAATGATCGCAATATCCTCAACCCCGGCCCTGCAAATGGCCTTGATGGTCTTAAGAGCGCTTGATCTTGGCTGATCCCGGAGGGCTATATGCCCTGCCATTTCCCCGTCAACTGAAACCTGAACGGTTGTCATGCCAAGGTCTCCCCAGCGGTCACTGGTCATGATCTCAACCTTTCTCTTTCCAACCATCCCCAGAATGCCCTTTCCAGGTTCGGAAAGTATTCCGGTTGCAGAAAAACTGTCACAGGAAAACTCCCCTGCCCTTATAACAATCCCCTTGGCAAGGGGGTGAAGACTTCCGGTTTCAACTGCTGAGGCAAGGCAGAGAAGCTCTTTTTCAGTAAAGCCTGGCTCAACCTCTATCCTTGAGACAACAGGCTCCCCCTTTGTAAGGGTTCCGGTCTTGTCAAAAAAAAACCCTGTTGCTGTTGCGATGTTTTCAAGGTGCTTCCCACCCTTGACAAGTATACCGGACCTGGCGGCACGGCCTATTGCTGAAACAGTCGATACGGGTCCGGCAAGGAGAAAAGAACAGGGACACCCAACGATAAGGACAGTTATGGCCCGGGTGATATCAAGGGTAATCCCATAGGTTAGAATCGCCGCAAAAAGGATTACAGGCGTAAAAAATGCCGCATAACGATCCACAATGCCTGCACTCTCGGTCTTAGACTCTTCTGCAGCCTTCACCATAGTTATGATCTTGCCTAGGGTTGAGTTCTCCCCCACTTTGATTGCCGCAACCTTGATGAATCCGTCAACACAGAATGTTCCGGCATGGACAGGATCGTTCACCCGCTTTACAACCGGAATAGACTCCCCTGTGATTGAAGATTCGTCTAGGGTGATTACGCCATTTGTGATGACCCCATCAACTGCAATGGTCTCCCCTGCCCTGACGACAAGCATGTCCCCGGGAAGAATATCTGAAACGTTCACCCGCACCTCACGGCCCTGTTTTTCGATGGTTGCAAGTTTTGGCGTAAGTTCAATAAGCTGTCGAATCGCATTTCTTGCACCGTCACTTACTGCCTCCTCAACCAGGGCACCAAAGACCATAATGGCACTGACAACTGCAGCCTCCATAAAATTGCCGTTGATGACACAGGCAAGTATGGCAATGGTCACAAGTTCGTCCACATTGATCTTTTTTTTCACCATGCCTTTGATGGCACCGATTACAATGGGAACACCATTGATTACAACGGATAGAAACAACACAAGATCTAGGGGGGATATATTAAAAAAGACTAAACTTTTTGCCCGGGTCAATGCCAGGGAAACGGGAATAAGGAGGGCACCTGCCGCCGCCCTGAAAAAATCCCTGGATTTAAAGATCTCCTGGTACACGTTGATATTTCCATGTCGTCCTATCATTAACGCTCCCTTAAAAGTTAGGATACAATATAGTTTGACAATCAAACATCTTGATACGCTCTATATCTTGAAGAAATTTAATTGACAAGTAGTTTGATCGACAAACTACTTTTTAAAATTGTTTCAAAAAGTTGCCTGTGGTAGAAAAATGATCCAGGAGATTAACAAATATGGAGCGCAGAATTAAACTGGAAAACCTATCAAGAAGCATCTTGGAATTTTACGAAAAGATATCGTCTTGGGAAGAGTCTGTGGTCAAAGGCTCGGGACTTACCACATCCCAGATCCATGCCATTGAGATCGTAGGTCACGCCAGGGCCCTAAAAATGAAGGATCTGGCGGAAAAAATAGGTGTGACAACCGGGACCCTTACAGTTGCAGTTGACAAACTTGAGAAAAAAGGACTCCTTCTGCGAAAACCCCATGAAAACGACAGGCGCTCCTATATGATAGAGTTGACCCAGGAAGGCATGACACATTTTGAAGAACACCACAACTTTCACTTGAGAATGACACAGAAGATAGTCTCAGGCCTCAGCGAACAGGAACAGGAAGCCTTTGGTACTATAATGGAAAAAGTGCTTAAAACCATATAGAAATCAGAGAGCCCCGACTGCGGCGCATCATCATACACATCTGCATTCAAATCCATGCGTTTAAATCACAGGGCTTCAGGCGGATCCAGCTGCTCCTGGCTGTATCCGGTTTGATCCATCTTCCCCGAAACTGCCGGGATCTTCCCCTATCCCCGGTTGCTAAAAACTGGACTGAATATTTATTCATTTATCCTTGACAAACCATAATTAGGTATGTTTAAAGGAGCCCAGGACATGGGCGTCAAGAAGGCGCAGATGACGTAAAAAGAACAGTAGTTCGTTAATCGCAATACCAGGCCAAGAAGGCCAGACACCGGCAGTTCCGGTGGGCTGGAATTCTTGGCCTTTTTTGTTTTCAAGGACATGTTGACACAAGCCAAAACCGAGGGAAAGAGCATGGATAAAGACCGAATCATATCGTACCTGGCACTTCTGGCCTGTTTTCTGACGGCTCTGGCCCGGCCCTGGCCGGTCGGGGCCGGGAACGTGGAAAAGCAGATTGAAACACCTGTCCACAGGGCTGTCCAAATTGATCAGAAAACCCAGGCAGAACAGTTCCGGTGGCGGGATGAGAAAGAGAAAAAAACCAAGATATTTGACGATCTTGAAACAGAGATCAAGGCCCTTGAAGCACAAAAGGAGCGGCAGACGGATCAGAAACAGGCATTAACGGCAAGGGTTAACCGGAAAAAACAGGAACTGTCAGACATTGCCCAGATCTCAGCCCAGATCTCCCCCTTTCTGGATCAACTCCTTGAACGAGTCCAGGATCTTTTTCACCGGGACCTGCCCTTTTTGCAGGAGGAACGCACCAAGCGGATAGATGCGCTAGCAGCCCTGTCCCATGACCCGGAAGTACCGGTGAGCGAACGATTCAGAAAAATCATGGAAACCCTGATGGTGGAGGCTGAATATGGCCAGACCGTTGAGGTTTATCAGCAGACGATTAACCTGTCCGGCCAGGATACCCTGGTCAATATCTTCAGGCTGGGTCGAATGAACCTCTTTTACCAGACCCTGGACAAACAGCACTGCGGGGGTTACAACACCGCCCAAAAATACTGGGAGCCCCTTGACAATGGTTATCTCAAAGACATTCAGGCAGCAGTTGACATGGGGTCCAAGCGCAAACCCGTGGAGATCCTGGACCTGCCCCTGGGAAGGATTGCTGTCCAATGAAACGTTCTATTAAAAGCACCCACAGCATGATTGTATCACTCCTCCTGTGCGGGTTCAGCCTCTTGATAGCTCCTGCATGGATTACAGCGCTTGCATGGGGGGAAGATCTCCGGCTGGTCCGCATGGAGACCGAAAAGATTGAGGCAAACATGAGACAAAAGGCGGCCGAGGAACTGCGCACAGCCCAAAAGGCGGCTGCCGCAACCAGACAAAATATCACCCGGGACCGGAAAACCCTGGACCAGGCCATTGCCCGGTTGACCCACCAGGCCCAGGCCCTTAAAACAGAGATCAAAGACCTGGAAACCGGGAATGAGGCCCTTACCAAAACAGATACAGAACTGGCCCAACAGCTGGAAGAATCCCAGGGTATGGCCAGGGAATTGTCAGGTGTCATCCGCATGAACGCCAAGGACATTGACGCCCTTTTGACCAGCAGTTTTCTGTCCGGGGTCCATCACACGGACACCTCATTCCTCAAGGCCATTTCCGAACAGTCTGTATTCCCGGGAATGGACCATATCAGGAAAATGGCTGACCTTCTTTTTGACCAAATCCGCAGGGGCGGAGATGTCAGTCTTGAAACCTGTGCCATTGTGGACCGCACCGGCAAGACCGTTGACGCCCGGGTCCTCCTGGTCGGCTGCTTTACCGCAGCCTATTGCCTGGCCGACGAAACCGGATTTTTAAACTACACCCCGGGGGAGGGCAAATTGTTTGCCCTGTCCAAGCTGCCCCCGGACAGCATGCAGAAAAAAATCATCCAGTATGTGGAAGGAGGGCGGGAGGCTGTGCCCATGGACATATCCCGGGGCGGAGCCTTAAACCAGCTCACCTACCAGCTCAGCCTTTGGGACCAGATTCCCAAGGGCGGCCCCATTGTCTGGCCCATATTGGCCATCCTGGTCATCGGCAGCCTCATTGCCCTGGAGCGTCTCCTGTTCCTGCTGTACCGGAAGATCAAGCTTGAGAAGGTCGTATTCCAAATTGAAGCCTCGGCTGCTGCCCAAAACTGGCAGACCTGTCAGGAGATTTGTGCCCGGTATGCCAAAAACCCTGTGATCCGGGTCATCCGGGCAGGCCTTGACAGCCGGGAACAGCCCAGGGAAGACATGGAAAACACGTTCCAGGAAGCCATTCTAAAGGAAATTCCTCCCATGGAACGGTTTTTGTCCACCATGGGTATGCTGGCGGCCATTGCCCCGCTTCTGGGACTCCTGGGAACAGTCACCGGCATGATCGACACCTTCCATGTCATCACCATGCACGGCACGGGTGATCCCCGAATGATGTCCGGCGGAATTTCCGAGGCTCTGGTCACCACCATGCTGGGGCTTTCCGTTGCAATTCCCATCATGCTGGCCCATACCCTTTTGAATCGGGCCGTGGAAAACACCGTGGGCATGATGGAGGAAAAGGCTGTGGCCATGATCAATATCATCCAGAAACTCCAGGAGGCCTGATGCCCATCTGGATTCAGGACACCCTCATGCCCATGATCGAGCTGATCCAGGCTGGGGGCGTGGTCATGGGCCCGCTGATCTGCCTGAGCCTTATCATGTGGCTTCTGATCATCGAGCGAGCCTTTTTTTTCCGCAGGCTTTACCGAAGGAACATGGGCGCCCGCATGGCTCTATCCCTCATCCGCCAGGACCAGATACCGAATACGACCAAGTACCGGGGGGCGGTCAGCCTGCTGGTCACCGAATTCATCAACAGCCGAACCGGGAACAGTCAACTGGACCGACACCTGCTGGACGCGGCCGTGGCCCGGATCAACCGAAGGCTCACCCGGTTTCTGGCAATCATAGGGGTGCTGGCAGCCCTGGCACCGCTTCTGGGACTCCTGGGCACGGTCACGGGAATGATCACCACCTTTGACGTGATGGCAATGTTCGGCACGGGCAATGCCAAAGCCATGGCAGGCGGTATTTCCCAGTCCCTGATCACCACCCAGACCGGCCTGATCGTGGCCATCCCGGGTCTTTACATGAAAGGATTTTTAGATCGAAGGGCGGATACCTTGAGCCAGCGCATCCTGCGGGTAGGGCTTTATTTGAAACGACACGTATAACCGGCGCGGCTGGAGCAGGGTATCTGCCCTGGCCACAACGAGTATAGGAAAAACCATGTTAAACATATCGGCCAACAGAAAGCATAAAAAAGAGACCCTGGAACTGAATATCGCTCCCCTCATAGATATGGTCTTTATCCTGCTGATCTTTTTCCTTGTCACCACAAGCTTTGTCAAGGAGACCGGCATTGAGGTGACAAGGCCCACGGCATCCACGGCCAGTGTCAAACCCAAGGCCACAATTCTCATTGCCGTGGACAACCAGAATCGGATCTTTATGGACCACAGGGAAATTGACGTCCGGGCGGTCCGGGCCAACACCGAACGGGCCCTGGCCGAAAACCCGGACGGCGCCGTGGTGGTGGTGGCGGACGCGGCCAGCAGCACAGGCACGGCCATCCAGGTCATGGACGGCTGTCGCATTGCCGGGGCCACCAATGTCTCATTGGCTGCAGCCCTGCCGGAGGGACAATGAAACAGGGGAGCCGCAACGGTTTTTTAAGCCTTAACGGGAATTGGCGTGCCTGGACCGGTGCCCTTGCAGGTACCCTGGTTCTGAACCTGGCTCTTTTCGCCCTGATTCCCAACCTCATGAGGCCCCAGGCCCCTGCCCAGTCCCTGGGCCCTATGATCCCCCAGATTCAGCTGACCCGGCTCAAACGCAAAGCGCCTGAACCGGTCAAAAAAAAGCCCAAGCCCCTGGTGGAGGAAAAGCAGCAGCAAGCCCCGACCAAACCCCGGGCCAATCGGCCGGCCCAGCAGACCCTATCCCTGCCCTTTGAGGTCAACACCCGTCTGCCAGGCGGCCCCCAGACCCTGGAGTTACCACAAGTCATATCAAAGGCCCTGGATACGCTGAATTTTTCCACCCTCTTTTCCCCGAAAGATCTGGACCAGCCCCTGACTGTGCTGTCCAAGATCCCGCCCGTCTATCCGTTTAAGGCCAAGACCCGGGGTATCCAGGGCTGGGTGGATGTGGAATTTGTGGTCACGGAGCAGGGCCAGGTGGAACAGATCAAAATTCTAGCGGCCAAACCGGAAAAGATTTTCAACAGAAACGTCATCCAATGCCTGTCTGCCTGGCGGTTCAAACCAGGGACCATCCACGGAGAGCCTGTGAGAACCAGGGCTCGGACACGCATCCTTTTTGAATTAAATTGAGGTGAGCCCATGGAATATAGACGTACACGGGTATGTGTAATCCTGGCCTGGGCAGGCATTTTCTGCCTGCTGATTTCCCAGGTCCATGCCAACGAGACAAAGAACCTGGGAAAGGACCTTTCCATTTCTGCCCAGCGCCTGCTCATAAAAGTCCGGGACCTTATGGACCAGAAAGAATACAACGGCGCCATCGAGCTGATTCAAGCGACCAAGAATAAAGCTGACGACAAGTCCCGGGTCTACAACCATCCCCTGTTCTACCTGGCCCTGGGCAATTGCTATCTAATGATCCCGGATTATGTCCACGCAGAATCCTCCTATCTTGCCGCCCTGGAGCTTACCCCGGATTTCATGGATGCCAGGGTCAACCTGGCCAAGGTTTACTCGGACACCAGCCAGTTTTCCAAGGCGGAACAAGCCTTTCTGACCACCTATGAGTTGTCCGATCCCAGGCAATCGGATTATCTGTACTACAGTGCGGTCATGGCCCTGACCGATGGCCGGGCCGAAGCGGCAATCGGACATTTTGAACGCCTTTTTGCCGCCCACCCGGACCAGGTGGTGCGCCAATGGGAGGAAAACTATGCCAACGCCCTGATGACCGCCAACCACTGGAAAAGGGCCGTACCCGTGGTCCGGGACCTTGCAGCCCATGCCACAGGCAAAGAGCGGATAAGGTGGCAGGAGACCCTGCTCCAGATCTTTTTACAGACCGAGGATCTCAAACAGGCCCTCTCCTATGCCACGGCCCTGTCCAGGGAAGATTGCACCGTGGCTAAATGGTGGAAGGCCCTGGTCCATATCCGCCTTGGCCTGGGCCATTATGACAGGGCCCTGGATAACCTCATCGTTTACGGATTTCTATCCCCCCTGACCCGGGAGGAAAAAAAATTATTTGCGGACCTGAGCCTTCAGCTTGAGATCCCGGCCCGGGCAGTGGGTATCTATGAGTCCCTGCTGGGCGGGCCCCGGGAGAAAAATCCAAACGCCAAAGGGGAAAAGCAGATGGTCCAGCGCCTGGTCAGTGCCTACCGCCAGCTGGGCCAAACCGATCAGGCCCTGGCCCTGGTGAACCGCTTTACCCCCAAGACCTGTGATCCTGACCTGCTAATGCTCAAGGGGGATCTGCTCTACGAGACCAAAGCCTTTAAATCTGCAGATGAGGCCTATCGCATGGCAGCCAGGGGCGACTGTCCCCGCAAGGGTCAGGCATGGCTGATGGCAGGATATGCAGCCTGGCAGTACAATGACCTGAAGGCCAGCCGCAGCGCCTTTGAAAATGCGGCCAGGTTCAAGCGGTATAAAAAGGATGCCCTGGCAGCCCTGGCCCAGCTCAAAAAAACGACCCGGATGTAAACCTGGGACAAAAACAACAACCTTCAGTGAAAACAAGCAATAAGAAATCAAGTGGCATCCCAGGATTTCCGGGAATCGGAATGGAAAGCGGAAAATCGCTGACCGGGTCTATGTTCTTAACAAAGGCGCCATTGTCGACCAGGGAGTCGGATTTGAAATCTTCGGCACTTTGGATCCGGCCCAGGCGCCTGTTCACACGGCCTGCCACCCGGTCCACCGGGCAGTCCCTGCAACCCACGCTCCTGCGGGAGCGATTCATCCCCTGTTTACAGGAAAGGAAAAATTAGCATGAAACGTATTCTATCTTCCCTAGGGTGTATTGCCCTTGTGTTCCTTCTCGTTTCCCAGATCCATGCCCAGGACCTGGAGGCACCCCTGTCCCGGGCCATGGAAACCCTGAAGGCGACTAAAGGTGATCCTGAACTTCTGGTCCTGACCAATGCCCCCTTTGTCAAACCAACAGGCATGGACAGCCTGGCCCTGCTGGGCCAGGCCCAGGATCTGACCGGGGCCATGGTGGGCAGGGGCAATCTGCTCTTTTTCCAGCGGCCCCAGAACCATCCCTTCTGCCTGATGCTGTTTAAAAAAGCCAACGGCCAGGCCGTGATCATCAGCCAGGACGGACCCGTCTGGGCTGAGGAGTCCCTGGACCTTGGTCCCGACCATATTTCAGATCCTGCCTTTTGGAAGTCAGTAAAAAAGACCTGCAAGGCAGGAAGGGACATGTTCACACTGGCAGCCATGTCCACGGCCTGGGCCCAGGGCGCACCCTATGATTTCCTCAAAGCGGCCGAGTTTCACAACCACATCTGCCCGGGCCTGACCTCGGGATATCTCATGGCCAGGTTCATCCTTGACCAGTATCCCCTGGCCCCTGGCCAGCGTTACACCATTGTGGCAGCTCCAATGTGGTGCAAGGAAGATGCCTTTCAAGTGGTGATGGACTGCACCGCAGGCAAACACGGACTGGTGGTCAAGCCATTGTCCGATGACCAGAAAAACGCTATCACCATACCCGATCCAGCCGGCTTTCTCCTGATCTGGGATGGCAAGACAAAGACCGGTAAAGGGATAGCCCTAAGCTTTGATTTCAAGGAGCTCAAGGGTCTGTACCCTGAGAACACCCCCAAGGCCGCCACGATCCGCTTCACCCTCCCCCATTTCAAGACCCCGGAGCGTTTCGTGTCCGTGGCAAAGGAATTTGTCCTCAACGAAACCCTCTATAACAGCATGACCCAGGCCGGCACCAATCCCTACAAGGTTGCAGGGCTTACGGCAAATTAAGCAGAGGTCAGCCACTATTTACATGGCGCTCAAACCACCTTGCCTGCCCCGGGCAAAATCCAGGAGCACTCCAAAGGGGTGGGCACCCACCAGACGCTTGTTGTGGGCAATGAAGGTGGGTGCGGACATGATCCCAAACCCATGGGCCCGAGCCAGGTCACTGTCCACATGCTGGCGGTATGTCCGTGTATTGAGCACAGTCCGGGCCTCATCTTCGGGCAGATCCAGATCCCGGACAATACCGAGCAGCACATCGGGCCGGGCCAGATTTTTGCCATCCACAAAATAGGCGGCAAAGACCGCTTGCTCAAAGGCTTTTCCTGCACCATGGGCTTCATGGGCCCAGGCCCTCAACTCCTGGGCCATGCGGGTATTATAGATCATGGGACTGCCCACAAAGGGCAGGCCGCACGCATCTGCCCTGCGTTTGAATTTTCCAAGCATCCCGGCAATGTCCACATGGGAATCTCCGATAAATTCCTCAAGGGTCATCCCCGTGTCAAGGATCTCTTCGTGCAGGGGCAAAGCCCGCCAGACAACCGTTAGGCCATAATCCTGATGCAATCGCTCAATACGCCCGGTACTGAGATAACACCATGGTCAGGTAAAGTCTGAAAACACTTCCAGTTGATGCAATGAGCTCATGTGATGTGTCCTATAATCACCCGTCAATCTAAACGGATGGGCAGATTCGGCTGACTTGCAAACATGGCAGTCAGACCTTTGAAATCCGCCTCAAACCGCTTGATATCCTGTGGATCGAAATATCTTCCCACCCCGCTGCTTGTCAAAGGAACAATATCGGTCTGCCATTCATACCCCCTGGATTTGAACAGGGATTTCAACTGGCCGTTGAGCTGCCCTGTGGCATTCAAGCAGCCTGAATTTTCAAGGAACCATTTTCTCGGTGAGAATTGGTCTGCCCGCTCAACAGTCCGGGCGATTGTCCCTGGAAGTTCCCTGTCCGTTGCAAGCATTCCGGTCAACGGATTAATGATCGACGGGTCCATACCGGCCGTGGACGTGGACATGACACAGGGAAGATCTGCCCTTAAATACTCATACACCGCACGGCATCCGTTTTCCATGAGGGAAAGATGAACCCCGACCCGGCACTGGACCAGGTAGGCGTCAATCTGTTTTCGCGGCAGGTTGGCAAGAACTGTGGCCCTGGAGCCAAGCCCCCTTTGATCAATCTCCCCTTTGAAACCAGCGACATTTTCCGTGGTTCCCCTTCCCATGAACAGCACCCTGAAGGTTTTCAACCGGGGGTCATCCATCAGGTCAAGCATCAGTTCATGGCGCTTTCTCTGCCTTTCGTCAAAGGTGTTGTTAAAAACAAGGTCAAACCGTTTATCGCCCGGCACGGGCATCGGGGTTTCTGCATCAAGGTAGTCGCCATGGGCAAGCCGGGTGGTAACGGTATTGGGCTGCCCCAGGACAAAGGTCCGATCCTCATGGGAGGAGAGACCGAACAGTACAGGGTCTTTCAACCTTGAATAGAGACGCAGCCAGGTGTGGCGGAAGGTGACGCCTGCGGCAGGTTCCACATACAGAAAATAGGCCTCACCAAGGGCCTGGAGCAGGGCCGGCACCGGAAAAAAAAGATAGGGAATTGAAAAGATTCTCAACACTCCCTTTTCCCGGGGAAGCCGGGGGGATTTAAGCACCTGGCAGAAGTTCCTCAGCCTGAACCGCTTGTATTGTTTCTTTTCAATTTTTCGCTGGATAACCTCTCGCTCATTGTTCAGAAACGCGTGTATTTCAGGCACATCTCCACAATCAACCGTCATTTTTTCGAGCCATGACCATTGACCTGGAAAGGGCAACAGGGCCAGAAAAAGTTTTGCCTGCAACCCAACAAAGCCCTGATCCTGCCGGGCAAGCCCTTCAAACAGGGCAAAGCGATCCCTGAAAACCGCGTAGGTCCAGTCAATCCCCCGCAGTTGTTCCAGTGCTGGCCGATGCCAGAAGAGCAACTCGTCAAGGGCTTTTACCAGCCTGGACCTGAGGTCGGCGTACCAGTCCGGATCCCTGGATAAAAAAAGTCTGCCTGAATCTGCAAGGGCTGCAAACCCTTCGAGCAATTCAATGGAAACCATTTGTCCATCCTTGTCCATCTGCACGTTAAACCCCCATGGCTGCCAGGGTAGTAAATGTTACCCCTTTGATTTTGGGCTGGACAGCCACTGCCTTTAACAAGCTTTCAAGAAAAATAAAGGCGGGCTCATCCATGCGCCTATGGTGGAGCATGATCCCGCAGACCCCTGTGGCAAGGCCCTGGGAAAGCTCGTTAAAAAAAGCGTCCCATCCAAGGGCAGCAGAAGACTCCTTCCGGGTATGAAGATCCACATGAACAGAATATTCTTTGAGCATTTCAGGCGGCCCGGGCCGGCTGCCAGCGCTTCTGGAGATACCATCAAACCCCAGTTTCACCAAAGAATCCATGGTCTCCCGGGTACACCGGTTCCAGGGCGGGGTGAAAAATCGATCAAAACGACGGTTTAAAAGTGCTTCCAGCCGCTGTTCACCCCTTTCAAGATCCCTGGTGGCAGCCGATGCCGGCCGACCCGGGCCAAACTCCTGCTTTTTTCCCTGGGTTTCGTGGTTGCAGTGCCGCCACCCGTGCTGGTGCCAGCACAAGAGATCACCCCCCTTTTCAGCAAGGGGTTCCAGGGCCTCCCACCGCTGGCGGGTCAGCCAGGTGGGCACCACGGCAAGGCAGAGGGGAAGCTGGTACTCAACGAAAAGGTTGACCATCCGGGTAAAATTGTGCCCCGGCACCCCGATGTCATCGGCCCTGAAAAAGACCATCACCTCTTTTTTCCCCTCCACCCCCCGGGCCAGGGTTTCTGCAAGGCCCTGCTCGATCAACGCCGGCACACGGCCCTGGATGGCATCATAGATCCGGTTCATGGTCTGTCCTCCCTTTCAATCCATCTGGCCACGGCTTGAGCCCCCCCAAGGTCCAGGGGGTGGGCGATTTTCTTTTTTTCTGCAACCAGGCGCTCCTGGATCATGGTGGCCAGGATCTTTGGCTCAAGGTGAGCTTGTTCAAGCACTGCCATGTCTGCAAAATCAGCCAGCATTCCTGCCCGGGTCCGCTGTTCCCGGTTCTGGTCAAAGGGCCATACAAGGGAGGCAACACCGGCGGCCACTATATTCATGCAGGTGTTGTACCCGGCCATGCTGATGGACAGATCCGCCGCGGCCAGGAGCGAGATGAAATCCGCCCAGAAGGGTTCCACCCGGACACCCTTCCCTGCCAGGGAATGGATTTCATCAACCGCCCCTTCGTCCATGTAGGGGCCGGTTAAAACTATCATTTTCACCTTGTCACGATTCTCCAGGCGCCTGTGGGCAAGGAGCGCAGCCTTTAGAAGGGGTGCCCCCACGGTTCCGCCGCCAGCACTCACAACCACCAGAGATTGATCCGGTAAAACCCCCAGTGACTGTCTGACCCCTGCCACGGCTGAAGGATCGGGCAGGGGCGTCACAAAACCGGTATAAACAATCGGGATTCGAACCTCAGCCAGCTTTGAAAAGGTTGAATCAAGCCGGATCAACCTTGGATCTGAATGGATCAACACCCCGTCAAAAGACCGGTTCAGGGTAGCGACCACCCGGGTTTCGTAGGCCGTGACATCTTTTTTTTCCACAAGAATATCCCTGAGGCTGCAGACCACCCTGCATTGAATGCCCTCGTCCTGACGGATAAGGGCCAAAACCGGATCCAGCTCAAAGCGAAAGGCTTTTCGGCCAAAGGGATAGAGCTCCACCAGAAAGACATCCGGTCGTTCGTCGAAAAAAAGCTCGGCCAGCATCTCTTGGCGCTCGTGTTTCACCGCCCCAACGGTTCTTGCCGGATCAACGCTGTAGAGCCCGTTAAACTGGTCATCCATCATCAACCCGGGTAGATTCACCTGGCGCACATGGCCGGGAACCTCGCAGGGCAGGGACGCCCCGCCCGTGACAAGGATGATATCATGGGCCTTCAAGGCCTTGACGATCTCAAGTGTCCTGAAAAAATGGCCCACACCCAGCACATGCTGGCAATAGACGATGATCTTCATTGCGCCTCCTGTTTCAGATTTATGGCGTTCAAACGTTCCAGGACCACGGTCTGATCCCATGCGAACCGGTGCACATGACCGTCCTTGATCACCGGGTTCTCCCCCGGCAGAAATGCTCTGCCCAGGGCATGGTAGGCAAGGGATTTGATGACGCCGTTGTGGGTCACAACAAGGATATCGAACCCGTCAAACCGCTGTGCCGCTGCCCCAAGGGCCACAAGCGCCCGCTCGAGCACCCTGTGCCTTGATTCACCGCCCGGGGGGCAGAAATCCCACCCCAGCCCCTCCTGATGTTCCACGGCTCCCGGAGATGCCTGCCGTATCTGGCGGAGGGTACGGCCCTCCCAGTGCCCAAATGACTGCTCCCGCAAATTTTCGTCCAGAACCACCGCCAGCCCCAGGCCCTGCCCGAGAATTTCTGCCGTCTGTCTGGCCCGGATCATGGGACTTGAAACAATCAGGTCCAGGGGGATCTTGCCCAGGACAGCACACCAGGAGGCCACCTGGTGCCTTCCCGGGTCCGCCAGGGCAATGTCCGTTCGCCCCTGGATCCGTCGTTCAAGGTTCCATCGGGTTTTACCATGGCGGATCAGGTTAAAACAGGTCATCTGACATCACCCGCTTTAAAAGGGTTTCAAGGGTAAGATAATTGCGGCCAAGGTCGTGGCGCTGCCGGATGTAGGCGACCCCGGCCCGGCCCATGGTGGACCTTAGGTTTGTGTCCTGGATCAGCCGGGTCAGGGCCCGGGCAAAGGCGGCCCGGTCGAACATGGGCACCAGCAGACCCGTGGTGCCATTGTCCACCACCTCGGGAATACCGCCGTTGTCAAAGGCAACCACGGGCAGGCCGCACGACTGGGCCTCGAGAAAAACCATGCCCAGGGATTCCCGGATCCCGGGAAAGGCAAAAAAGTCCCCGGCACTGTAGAACCCGGCCATCGCCGGCCTTGAAATTTTCCCCACAAATCGATAGTGCCCCGGGATCGACTGCGCTGCAAGGGCCTTGAGATTTTTTTCCATGGGACCGCTGCCGGCGATCACCAGGAGAAAGGGAATTTTCTGTGCCACAAGATGAGAACAGCATTGAATCAGCCAGGCCAGGCCCTGGCTCTTGACATCGTTCCGGAACATGGCTGCCGTGAGGATGACAGGAATTCCAGCGGCCTGCCATTGATCCCTGAGGGCCCTGCCCTTTGAACGGTTTCGCCCAAAGATGCCAGGATAAATCCCCGGCGGAATGTGGGTGAGCCGTTCGCCCGGGACAATCCGTTTCAGGTTTTCAAGATCCTCGAGTTTGTTGGTGATCACCTGGTCGGCCCGCAAAAGGGCTGCCCGGTTCAAGAGAAAACCAGGCAGGGTCTTGATTTTTTTCCTGCGCTTGGTCGAGTAGATACCCTGGAAAATAACGTACCGGATGCCAAGGCATCTGCACACCCAGGGGCCCAGGATATCCGGGGCCTTGTAATAGGTGTGGTAGGTCAGCCACAGGTCGGGCCGGGCGACGGCAAGGCGTCTCATTGACCGGAAAAAGTCCCGGAGCAACCCGGGCCAGAGCCAGGGCCGGTAATAGATCCACCGGGCCCGGACCCGGCTCTGAACCGTTATTTCATGGCCCTTACGTTCAAGGAATTCAACGATGCCCCGGGCAATGGCAAGATCCCCGGACGGAGTGCCATGGCCCAGGGGCTTAAACGGGGCATAAAAGGCGATTTTCATCCCCAAGGCCTATCCGAGTTCCGGTACCATGGTTTCATAAATATGGGCAAGTTCCCTTACCAGTTTTTTGTTGTTAAAATTCTTTTCAACCCTCGCTCTGGCCGCCGCTGCCACCCGTTGGCGAAGATCCGGGTCCGTCAACAGCCGTTCCATGGCCCGGGCCAGAGCCTGGGGGTCCTTTGGCACCACCATGAGCCCTGTCACCCCGTCCTCAAGAAACTCAGGCAGACCCGACACATGGGTTGCCACCACGGGCAGGTTCATGGCCATGCTCTCTGCCATGACATTGGGAATCCCGTCCCTGTCCCCGTTGACTGCCACCTGGCATCCCAGGACAAAAATATCTGACTGTGCATAGTAGTCAATCACCTGCTCGTGGGTCATGGTGCCGCAGAGCGTGGTCACCCCATTCAGGTCAAGGGAGTCGATCAGATCCACGATCTTGTCCCTGTCATCTCCTTCGCCGATCAGGGTATGCCTGAAATCGATTCCCCGATCCCGCAAAAGGGCCAGGGCACGATAAACCGTTTCCAGCCCTTTTTTTTCCGTAATCCTTGCCACGGTCAGGATCCGGTATGGGGCAGAGGGAACTTTGATTGTTCCCTGGGGTTTGAAATAGTCCAGGTTGATGCCATGGTAAACACAGAACAGGGGGGTGGCGGTACCCGGTGAAACCGTTGCAAGGTATTGTTCGTTGTAACGGGTACAGGTCACCACAAAACGCGCCATGTCGATCTTTTCTGCAAGCTGACGCCGGTCCGAGGTGTAGATGTCCTTGGCATGGGCAAAAAAGCTGAAGGGAAGCTCAGACAAAAGACTGGAAAACAGGGCCACGGACGTGGGGGAATGGGCAAAGTGGGCATGGAAATGGACAATGCCTTTGCCCGGCAGGAATTTATGAACCAGAACCCCTGCCTGGAGAAGGTGTTTCACCGTTGCCGACCGCCGGGTCCTGAACCATCGTTCAACCGCTTTTTTTAGGGCATTCCCATAGCGCCTTGGCTGTTTCAGGGCCAGCAGCAGGTTATGGTATAAAAGGATATGAAGGTTGGGCAGGATGGTTGAAGGCAGATAATCCACCCCGGCCCTGATCCTGTTCACGCTGGCATGGGTGAACAACTCCCTGGGATGGCGCATGGAAACAATGTGAATTTTGTATCCAAGGGATTCCAGGAGCAGGATCTCATTGGAAATAAACGTTTCCGATATCCTGGGATATCCCTTTAAAACCATGCAGAATGTGGCTGTTTTTCCAGTGTTCTCGTTTTTCATCTTTTCCTTTCCTAAGGACCACAGATTTTATAACTTGGCCGAAATTGATTGCCTTTTGGTTCAACTTACTTCATCTGCGGTCCGAAGGGTCCACTCAAAAATTCATTTTCAAAGTTCATCCACTCCGCCATTGGACGGCTGTTCACCTATTTGGCAAACCGGGCACCCCCGCCGGCCGGATCCTGTTTATACCCCAGGGCCTTGAAGTCCATCACCCCGGAAGGACTGTGGCAATCCAGGCAGGACAGCGCTTCCTCCTTGGGAACCACCCCATGGTTCAGACGCCAGTACATGACGGTCTCAGCAAAATCAACCTTGCCGCTAAAGGGAAGCTTTGCAGCCTTCATACCTTTTTCTGCCGCCGATTTCCAGTCTCCCGTGGCAAAAAAACCGTCTTTCCCCGTTAAATGGGGAACAATCAGGGTCCGATTTTCAGGATCCATGAGCTGCCGGCCCGTCATCATCTTGTAGGGGGTGATCTTTGCCAATGGGTCTTTGATGCTGCCCTCCGGGGGATTGAGCGCAGTGACACCGCCGACATTTACAAGGTCTCCCTTGAGATACCTGCGATGTTTTCCATTGTACCAGGCATAGGTGGGACGCAACGCCTTCTCTTTTACGGTGATGCCCATTTTTCCCTGCATCACGACCTTGTTCGCACTCTGCTCCAGGATCTTATTTTCCCCAACCCCTTTGGAGGGATCCCGGGATGTCAGTGTAAACTTTTTGCGTGCAAAGGTGGGAATATGGCAGGTCTGACAGGCAATGGATTGACCGTGGCGGTTCAGCTGATCCAACAGGGGGGACGTGCCATCATGGGGGGACTCTTCATGGCAGTCCGTGCATGACACGCTGCCCTCGCTCACGGCTGAGGTGGTGCTGCTGCCCGAGATCCGATGGTGATCCGTGGTGTGGCACGCCTGGCAGGAAAAATCCTCTCCCCCCATGTGGACATCAAAGGACCTGGAAGGATTGAGCAATTCACTGCTCAAATCCCCATGCTTGAAATTATCCCCGCCACCACCATACCAGTGGCAGGCACCACAGTTGCCCCGTCCAGGCGGCCCCACTTTTTGAGCAATTTCTGCCAGATCAATATCCTTGTCAGGATACCCGCAGCTGTTTTTCCTTTTGGAATAACGGCCCGTGGTATCATGGCAGACCAGACAGTCCACATTGGCCATATCTGTAAAATCAAAGGTTTCATCCTTCCACCCATAACCGGCATGACATTTGGTGCACCCGCACCAATTGGATTCTATACCCACTCAGTAGTCGTTCATCAGGTTTATCTTGCCAAGTTGTGCCCCTCGTTCACGGCCTTCTAAAAAAGCGGTTCCCCCCTTCCAGAGCCAGTGGGCCGTCTTGACAAAATCCTCGCCCTGGGCTGCATGGCACTCCAGGCATTGACGGGTGATATCCCTGGCACTGCCATGGGGTTTTTCCATCAAAAGGGAGTGATCTTCCATGGCCTGGGACCAACCGGTGAAACCGAAAAAAACAACCACAAAACAGATTCTTCCAATCATTATTCCTCCTCGCTCCAGAAACATTTCAATGTTATACTTCCGGTTTAAAAATCGCATCTGTTATGATCATAAACCAATAACAAACTAACACAAGAGCATAACGCGTGCCATTTAATTTTTTTTTTAACAAAACATGGCCACATTCCAGGCAGGACACGGTTTAAAAAGATCCTGCACAGCAC
Source organism: uncultured Desulfobacterium sp. (assembly GCA_963675615.2). Classification (GTDB taxonomy): domain Bacteria; phylum Desulfobacterota; class Desulfobacteria; order Desulfobacterales; family Desulfobacteraceae; genus Desulforapulum. Next base: position 3,044,706 of record CAXXTD010000001.1, on the reverse strand, counting down.
CTGGGCCCCTGCCCGGAACAGGTCCACCCGGGAGGTAACGTTCCAAACCCTGGTTGCACCCCATGGAGACAGGGGAAGTATCGCTTGACCGTTGTTGTGCCTGGGGCGTATCCCCCATTGAACGGGTGCAAAAAAATTGACAACGCGGGTAACGTTATCATAGAATAAAATTCACCGTTAAAGGATTTTATTCCATCGACCCCAAGGAGGCCCATGAAAAAAAAGCATCTGTGGGATGCCAGATTTTTAAACCAGATCATTGACACCATGGCCAACGGTCTGTTCACCATGAACCTGTCCGGCAAGATCACCTCCTGGAACAAGGCCATGGAAACCATCAGCGGCTATACGAGCCGGGAAGCCCTGGGAAAGACTTGCAGCCTTCTCCAGTGCAGCCGCTGTTTTGGGAAAAAATGCCCGGCTGACATCAACTTCTGCGGGGTGCTGGAAAAACGAAACACGGCTCCCAAGGAGTGCCTGGTCAAACATAAAAACGGCCAGCGCATATCCGTCATAAAAACCGCAAGGGCAATCAAGGACGAAAACGGCATGGTCGTCGGCGTGGTGGAAAGCCTGGCTGACCTTACGGAACTCAACACCATACGAAAAAGAATGGCCGAGGCAGAACGCCGGCTTGGAGAGAAATTCCGCCTTGGCAACATCATTGGCAAAAGCCCCAGAATGCAGGAGGTATTCGAAGCCATCCAGATGGCAGCAGAGAGCCGGGCAAACATCCTGATCCAGGGAGAGAGTGGCACCGGCAAGGAACTGGTTGCCATGGCCATCCACTACAATGGTATCAACGCCGACGCCCCCCTTGTAACGGTCAACTGCAGTGCCCTGTCTGAAACCCTGCTTGAAAGCGAATTGTTCGGCCACAGCAAAGGGGCCTTTACCGGTGCCCACAGGGATCGCATGGGCCGGTTTGAACAGGCCCACCACGGCACCATTTTTCTGGATGAAATTGGAGAGTTGACCCCCTATATCCAGGTCAAGCTGCTCCGGGTGATCCAGGAACGGGAAATCGAACGGGTGGGCGAGTCCAGACCCAGAAAGATCGACATCCGCATCATTGCGGCCACCCACCAGGACCTGGTGGACTTGACCCGCATGGGAACGTTCAGGGAAGACCTGTTTTACCGGCTCAAGGTGTTTCCCATAACCATCCCCCCCCTTCGCGAACGCCGGGAGGATATCCCCCTCCTGGTTAGCCACTTCATCGACAAAGGCAATAAAAGGGAAAAAAGAAAGATCAAAAAGATCACCCATGAAGGCATGCGTGCCCTCCTGGAATACCCCTGGCCCGGAAATGTCAGGGAGCTTGAAAATGCCGTTGAACACGCCTTTGTCCTCTGCCGGGCCGACCCGATAGACCTCAGGGACCTTCCCGTTGAAATCAGAAACCATTCGTCCCACAGGGTAAAAACCGCCATTCCTGCAAGTCCGGCCAGACGCCTTACCCGGGAATCGTTGCTGGAACTGCTCGACCAGTGCGGCTGGAACAAAGCCGAGGTGGCCAGACGCCTGGGGAAAAGCCGCACCGCCATCTGGAAATACATGAAAAAATGGGAGATACCTTTAAAAGGAGAAAACACATGACGGCAACCGTCTATTTTACCGATTTCAAGGCAAACTCAAGGGAAAACCTCCTGGAAAAGCTGGCAAGACTCATGGCCACGGCCGGCCTGGATAAAATCCTTGACAAAAACGACCTCACCGCCCTAAAGCTCCACTTCGGAGAGATGGGCAACACCGCCTTTATCCGCCCGCCGTTCGTCCGGCGAATCGCCAGGGCCATCAGGGAAAGGGGTGCCATACCCTTTCTCACCGACGCCAACACTCTCTATGCCGGAACCCGGAGCGATTCAGTTTCCCACATCACCACGGCCATTGCCAATGGATTCAGCTTTTCCAGCATGGACAACACCCCCATTGTCATAGCCGACGGGCTCAGGGGAAAAAGCGAAACCAGCGTCAGGGTCGGTCTGAAACACTGCCGCGAGGTCCACATCGGCCAGGAGATCGTTGCAGCCGATGCCCTTGTTTCGATTGCCCATTTCAAGGGCCATGAACTTTCAGGTTTTGGCGGCACCCTCAAGAACCTCGGCATGGGGTGTGCCTCAAGAAGGGGCAAGCTGGACCAGCATTCCACGGTGAGCCCGAAAATCAAACGAAAAACATGCATTGGATGCGGCGAGTGCGCCGACAACTGCCCGGCCGGGGCCATCACCCTGGAAGAAAACAAGGCGGCCATCAACCCGGAGTTGTGCATCGGGTGCGGCGAATGCATCATCCGCTGCCCCACGGGATCGGTGACCATCCGTTGGAACCAGACCATTCCGGTGTTCCTTGAGAAAATGATGGAGTACACCAAGGGGGTTGTTGCGGGCAAAGAGGACAAGACCTTGTTTGTCAACTTTATCACCGACATCTCGCCGGCCTGCGACTGCCTGCCCTACAACGACGCCCCCATTGTCAGGGACATCGGCATTGTCGCCTCCACCGACCCCGTTGCCATTGACCAGGCGTCCGTGGATCTTGTCAATCAGCAGGAGGCCTTTGCCAACACCTGCCTCAAGCACAATCGGGCGCCGGGCGAGGACAAATTCCGGGGCCTGTATCCGGATGTGGACTGGCAGATCCAGCTCGACTACGCAGAAACGATCGGCCTTGGCACAAGGGCCTATACGCTTGTCAAACTGAAATCCTTGACCTGGCAGCAAGGGGCGGACAATCAGGGGCACTGATCAACCCGGGGCCTGAATCGATCAGGAATGGGAAATATCCTGGGTACATTGCCCAGGGGATTGAGATCCACCAGAAACGGACAGCCAAAGACCTGCTCAAGCATCGACGGGTCCAGAACCCTCGCGGGTGGGCCATTCCTGACCACCCTTCCCCCGGCCAGCAGGACCATATGGTCCGAATACATGGCTGCAAGGTTGATGTCGTGGGAAACCATGACAATGGTGATGCCCGTCTCGCGTTTGAGCCGCTCCATGAGATCCATGAGCATCACCTGGTGGGCAAGATCAAGGGCTGAGGCAGGTTCGTCCAGGAGCATGATCTCGGGGTCCTGACAGATGGCCCGGGCAATGAACACCCGCTGTCGCTCACCCCCGCTGATCTGATCCAGGGTCCGCTGGCCCAGGTGATCCACGTTGGTAAACCCCATGGCCTGGTGGGCGGCATCATAATCCTGGCGGGTGTTCATCCCAAGGATGCCCTGGTGGGGTGAACGGCCGAGCAGCACCAGCTCCTCCACGGTAAAGGGAAAGGCCTGGGACACGGTCTGGGGCACATAGGCGATTTTCCTGGCAAGTTCACGCCCCGAGTAGCGTTTCAGCGATCGGCCGGCAATCTTTATCTCGCCCCGGCCATGGGGCAGCACCCCGGAGACAAGGCGCATGAGGGTGGATTTACCCGACCCGTTGGGCCCGATAATGGTAAAGAAGGCACCCGGTTCCACCTCAAACGACAGATCCTCAAGAACCCTGGCCTTTCCATAGGCGTGGGAGAGGTGGCGGATGGATATGGCCGGTTCCAGGCTCAATTTTTTCCCCGTTTGAGGAGCATGATAAAGAGCGGGGCCCCGATCATTGCCGTGATCACCCCAACGGGAATTTCGCCCTGGCGGGGAATCCACCGGGCCAGAAGATCGCAGAGCACCATATAGGAACCGCCGCCGAGGATGCAGGCAGGCACCAGAACCCGATGGTCCGGGCCCAGGGCCAGGCGGAAGATGTGGGGCACCACCAGGCCCACAAACCCCATGAGGCCGCAGTGGCAGACGGTGGCGCTCACCATGAACGAGGATGTGATCAGCAGCACACCTGTGACTGTACCCACGTTAACCCCCATGGAGTGGGCCATCTCCCGACCCATGAGCAGAAGATTCATGGCATGGGAAAGCACAAAGATCACAGCAAAACAGGGAAGAATGCAAAGGGCAAGAATGGCAGCCTGGTCAAGGTCAGACGAGGACAGATCCCCCATGAGCCAGAACATGATGCTGTGGATCTTGTTGTTCTGGGTAAGCGAGATGAGAAACATGATCACAGCCGAGCAAAAGGCGTTGACCACCACCCCGGAAAGCAGCATGGCGTCCTTTTTCAACGCGGCACTGCCCGTTGACATGACCACCACCAGGACCAGGGTCGCCATGGCCCCGGCAAAGGCGGTGATGCCCACACCGGGAAACCGTGAAAGCCCAAGGATGATGCCGATGATGGCCCCGATGGCTGAACCACCGGAGATGCCGAGGATATAGGGCTCGGCCAGGGGGTTTCTCAAAAGGGCCTGGAACACCAGACCACCCGTTGAAAGAACGGCACCTGCCATCATGGCCATGAGCACCCTGGGCAACCGGATGCGCCAGATGATGGCGGCCATGGTTGAATCACCGGCCTCCCCGGAAAACAGAAGACGCCATACGCTTGAAAGATCCCGGGAGGTGGACCCAATACCCAGTCCGAGAAACATGGAGACAGCAAGAAAGACCATCAACACCAGGCAGACCCAGGCGATACGCAGGGCAATGGATCTTTCCGGGGAGTGATCCGCCATGTTCACGTTAGAAAAGCTCCGGATGGATCAGCCGGACCAGAAGTTCCAGCCCGTCGACCATCCTTGGCGTGGGCCGGTCAAGGAGGTTTGAATCCACAATATGCACCTGGTTGTTTTTGACAGCCGGAAGTCCGGGCCAGCTCTCCCACTCTTTTTTTACCTGTTCAAACACTTCGGCCCTTGCCATGGAGGTGATGATGATGACCTCCGGGGCGAGCCCCAAAAACTGCTCCCTTGAGAACCTGGGATAGGCAACCGCGTCAGCGGCCAGATTAATCCCCCCTGCCCGCTCAATGAGTCCGTGGATAAAGGTATCCCGGCCAGCAGAGACAATGGGTGAAATCCCGATCTGGAAAAACACCCTTGGGCGGACGGTTGTGGTTGCCACAAGGGCTTCCACCCGTCTGACCCTTGTCTCCATGTCATTGACCACCTGGGCGGCACGGGCCTCGGCATTCAAGAGAGAACCGATTAATTTGACGGTCGAGATGACCGAATCAAGGTCCACCGGATTGACCGCATAAACCGGAATGCCAAGGCTCGAAAGTCGGTCCGCCGTCTGCTTGGGATTACCGTCCTTTACGGCGATGCAAAGATCCGGCTCCAGGGCCACGATCTTTTCAAGGTCCAGGTGGACATAGGAACCGACCCTAGGCAGGGCTCTTGCCGCTTCAGGATAGTCGCTGTAGGTGGTTGCCCCCTTGAGGCATTCTCCGCGGTCAATGGCAAAGATGATCTCGGTGATACTCGGGGCAAGGGAGATCACCCGCCGGGGATGGGTCGGAAGGGTCAGGGTTCGACCCACCTGATCCACGGCCGTCCGGGTCTCCCTGCACAGGCCCGGACGCGGGATAAACACCATGATCCCGGCCGCCACAACCAGCGCAACCCACCATCCAAGATCACAGGGGCAGAATCTCAAGCGGACCCACCTGTTTCAACTGTTGCGGTTTTCATGATAACACTCCCCAAAACCCGCCCATGGGAAACGATTCCCCTGTTATGGCAGGCAAAAATATCTGTTTAACATTTTTTTACAATTTCTGAAATAGAAAGAGAACCCATGCAGCTTAAATATTCCCGGCCACCAGGGCGTCCACCCTGGAGACATAGGCACGAAACACCCGTTCCCGGGTTGTGTTGATCCGGATCTGAAACGGAACGCTGAAAAACCCCGCCTGATCCATCTGGAGGGCTTTGATCACAAGATGCCCCTGAACCGACTGGGAACAGGCCTGGCTGCAGCTTTCACACCCAAGGCAACTCCACAGGGAAGCCCGTTCCGGAGAAACACCCAAAACATAGCACCGGATGAAATAAAGGGGATCAAAATCGCCCGTGGAAACCGTGAGGGGGCAGGCACTGGAACACTCCCGGCAGGTCAGACAAAGGGCATGGTTCATGGTGTGGGATAACGATCGCTTGGGGGGTTTTACCCCCACGGCCCCCCGGGCATGGGTCTGTGTCCCAGGCGGGCAGGCCCATTGATCCCACTGCTGGAAAAGCGCATCAAACAGGGGAGGCTCCGCCATGGACAGGGCGTTGGAAAGAACCGTCACCAGCTCTTGCTTGAGCTGATGAATCCGGGCCACGGTCTGCATTGAAACCCTTTGCTCGGCCACGGCCCTTTGCTGCAGGTTTGCAATAAGGAGCCAGGGCTTCACATGGTTGGGGCAAAGATTGCCGCAGCGATGGCAGTCAAGGCAATGCCAGATGGACGATCCGGCCCGGTCAAGACAAAGATCACCCAGGTTTGCCAGATGGACGATTCGTCTTGGATCAAGGCCTTCGGGCACCAGGGATACTGGGCAGGAGGAGGTGCAGATGCCACAGGCGTAACATTGTGTGCCAAGGGCGTTTACATCGGGGGGAAAATAATGCTTACCCCCTTCAATTGGCGGATTTTGTCCTTGAACACTTATTGGATTGGCCATATTTTTTCCTCATTATTGGATTTGGAGACTATGCCATATTTTGAAAGATTTTTTTATATGGAACACCCGCCAGAGCATTGTCAATGGCGGCGTTTCAAAATTCGTTGAGGCCGAAGCCGTCCCTCGCTCCGGCCGTGCCGGTTATTCCGACCATGGACATAAAGCAAGGCGGCCCGTTTAAACCGATGGAAATCTTTGTAATTTAAGATATTTCAGGATAGCTTGTTCCTGATTTTTTTGCAACGACACTTTGCATTTCAAATCGGTCTGAAATGAACGGCCGGGACCTGTCAGAGAATTCGATCAGAACAGAACCGTATCTCAAATTTGTGTTCATCTTCCGTGGTTACCCACACGGGTTGTTCCGGCGGCCCTGTCGTTTTTTCCTGCGCTTTATTTTGACAAACCCCCTGTTTCCATTATATAAGAAATACTTTTGATCTTTTTTAAGGTTTAATCTTATTCAAGGAGAGACGAACGACAATGGAAAAAGGAAAGGTAAGCCGGCGCATCCGCTATTTCATGGACAAACGGGAGATGGACCTTGCAGCCCTTGCAGGCCTGACCGGTCTCAAACAGGAATTTCTCGACACCATGCTCAATGAAAATGTCTACCCGCCCCTGGGGCCACTCATGAAAATCGCCAGGGCCCTTGGCGTGAGACTCGGCACCTTTCTGGACGACCAGGAGAGCGACGACCCCTTTATTGTCAGACGATCCGAGCGCGAGGCGGCATTCAGCGTCCTCGGGGGCAAGGGCAAACCTGCAGCCCTTAACTTCTATTCCCTTGGCAAGGGCAAGACCGACCGCCACATGGAACCTTTCTTCGTTGAAATCCTGCCGGAATCGGCCAAGACCAAGGAACTCTCCTCCCATGAGGGCGAGGAGTTCATCGCCGTGGTCACGGGCAGCATTGAAATCATCTACGGCAACGAGACCTACCTGCTCGGCCCCGGTGACAGCGTCTACTACAATTCCGTGGTGCCCCACTACGTGAGCTGTGCAGGCAGTGAAAAGGCCGAAATCCATGCGGTCATCTACATACCAGAGTAAGGGAGGCAACCATGACCAGCACCAGCGCACTCCAGGAACTTACCCTGGGCCAGATATTGGACCGGACCGTTGAACGATACCCTGACAACGAGGTCCTGGTCTATATTGACAGGGATTTCAGACTCACCTACCGCCAATTTTCAAACCTTGTGGACGAGGTGGCAAAGGGCCTCATGGCCCTGGGCGTTAACAAGGGAGAAAAAGTTGCTGTGTGGGCCACCAACATCCCCTTCTGGGTCACACTGCAGTTTGCAACGGCAAAAATCGGGGCCGTGCTCCTGACGGTCAACACCAACTACAAGCTTGCCGAGCTTGACTACCTGTTAAAGCAGTCTGAGACGGAGAATCTATTTATCATCGACGGATTCCAGGACACCGATTACGTCAACACCCTGTACGAACTCGTTCCCGAGCTCAAAACCCAGCAGCGGGGACATCTGTCATCGCCCAACTACCCCTGCCTCAAACGCGTCTGCTTTCTGGGCCAGGAAAAGCACCGGGGCATGTACTCAATCCCCGAAATCCGGGCCCTGGGTACCATGGTATCCGAAGATCAATACCTTGAAAGACAGGCGACCCTGGACTGCCACGACGTGGTAAACATGCAGTACACCTCAGGCACAACCGGGTTTCCCAAGGGGGTGATGCTCACCCACTACAACATCGGCAACAACGGGTTCTGGATCGGAGAGAACCAGCGGTTTTCAGAGAACGACCGCCTCTGCCTGCCCGTACCCCTGTTTCACTGCTTTGGCTGTGTACTCGGGGTGCTTGCCGCCGTGACCCACGGCACGGCCATGGTGATACTTGAGGGATTTGACCCGCTCTTGATCATGGCCTCGGTGGAACAGGAGCGATGCACGGCCCTTTACGGGGTGCCCACCATGTTCATTGCCGTACTTGACCATCCCATGTTCAAAAAATTCGACTTTTCAACCCTTAGAACCGGCATTATGGCAGGCTCCAACTGCCCGGTCCATGTGATGGAGCAGGTGATTGAAAAAATGAACATGACCGATATCACCATCTGCTATGGACTGACCGAGGCAAGCCCTGTCATGACCTACACCCGCATCAACGACGATTTAAGAAAGAGAGTTGAAACCGTTGGCCAGGCCCTGCCCCACATTGAGATCAAGGTGATCGACATCGATACAGGCGAAACCCTTGCCCCGGGGATCCAGGGTGAAGTGTGCTGCAGGGGGTACAATGTCATGAAGGGATACTACAACAATCCCCAGGCCACGGCAGATGCCATTGACCCCCAGGGCTGGCTCCACTCGGGGGACCTTGGCGTCATGGACAAGGACGGGTACCTGTCAATCACAGGTCGCCACAAGGACATGATCATCCGGGGCGGGGAAAACATCTACCCCAGGGAGATCGAAGAGTTTCTCTACCGAATGGACGAGATCAAGGATGTCCAGGTGGCAGCCGTTCCCAGTGAACGCTATGGGGAAGAGGTCGGCGCCTTTATCGTCCTCAAGGAAGGGGCCGCCCTTGAAGCAAGTGATGTCATGGATTTCTGCAGGGGCAAAATCAGCCGGTACAAGATTCCCCGCTACGTCACCATGGTCGAGGGGTACCCCATGACGGCCAGCGGCAAAATCCAGAAGTTCAAGCTGTCCGAACTTGCCACCGAAATCTGGCCGGAACGACGATAGCATGGGCCAGGGCGGATTGATTGTTGATGATCGGTAGATGAACATAGGAAAACAAGGGGGATCAGATTTCCGAGAAATGAGAATCTGATCCCCTGATTTTTATGCCCTGCCGTAGAGTCGCAGTTTCTTGAGAAGGGTTTTCCGGGTAATGCCCAGGCGCCTTGCCGCCTCGCTCTTGTTGTTGTCGGCCGAGGCAAGGGTCTTTAATACGGCCTCCTGCTCGATTTCAGCCAGGGAACGATCCACACCCGCACACGGGTTCTCCCCGGCCACCCCGTTGTTCAGGAGCTGCCCCGGTCGAATAAACGGCAGGTCGGTAAGGTTCAGATAATCCGACCGTGCCAGAACCACACCCCGTTCCACCGAATTCATCAGTTCCCTTACATTGCCCGGCCAGGGATAATGGATCATGGCATCCATGGCCTCGGGGGTAAACCCCTTGATGTCACGGTTGTTCTTTTCGGCAAACTGCCTTAGAAAATGCAGGGCAAGCACCGGCACATCCTGGCTGCGGTCCCTGAGGGGCGGAATCTCAAGACCCACCACGTTGAGCCTGAAAAACAGATCCTGCCTGAACTGGCCCTGTTCAACCATCTGACCCAGATCCCGGTTGGTCGATGCCATCACCCTCACATCCACATCGACAGGGGTTTCGCTGCCAACGGGTGTCACCTCCCGTTCCTGGAGCACCCGCAGCAGCTTGGCCTGCATGGCCGGATTCATCTCCCCGATCTCATCCAGAAGAATGCTGCCCCGGTCTGCAGCAAGAAAACGGCCCTTTCTTCGTCGGTCGGCCCCGGTAAAGGCCCCCCGCTCATGGCCGAACAGCTCGGACTCGAGCAGGGTTTCAGTGATGGCAGCACAGTTGATCCGGATGAAGGGGTGGGCTTTTCTTGGGGAATTCTGGTGAAGAGCCCCGGCAATCAGCTCTTTGCCCGTACCCGATTCGCCATAAATGAGAACATTGGCCTCGGACGGTGCCACCATTTCAACCGTTTCAAGCAACGCGATCATGGCCGGGCTGTTACCGATAATGTTCTCCCGGTTGAACCGTTTGCCAAGGCTCTGCCTGAGGGTGAGGTTCTCCTGCTTAAGGCAGAGGGTCTCGACCATTCGGGCAAGGGTCAGCTTGAGCTTTTCAAAATCCAGGGGTTTTGTGAGATAATCAACCGCCCCCCGTTTTAACGCGGCAACCGCCGTTTCAACCGAAGAATAGGCCGTCATGATGATCACCGGCAGAGACGGGTTAAACCCGTGGATCTCCTCAAGGGCCTCCATACCCGACATGGTGATCATCTTCATGTCCATGAGCACCATGTCAAAGGGGGCTGATTTTACCGCTTCAACACCTGTTGTCCCGTCATCGGCCACGATCACCTTGTAGCCCCACCCGGTCATCAGTGTCCTGAGCATGGTTCTGTGGCCCGGATCGTCGTCCACGACCAGTATCCTGTTTCTGCAATCCATTATTGTGTCTCCCCAGTGTCCAGGCAGGGAATCTTAATAAAAAAGGTCGTTCCCTGCCCTTCAATGCTCTCCACCCGGATGTCAGCCCCCATGGCCTCAAGATTCCGATGCACCATGGCAAGACCCAGTCCCGTCCCCCTGGCCCTTGTGGTGTAGTAGGGATCAAATATTTTTTCCATGTCCGCCGGTGCAATGCCGGACCCGGTATCACTTACCTCAACGGACAGAACCTTCTTGAGTGTTACCGCCTTGACACCAAGGGTGCCGCCGTTGTCCATGGCCTGGATGGCGTTCAGGTAGAGGTTCAAAAGGATCTGGTTGAGCCTGTCCGGATCGGTTATCACAGGCTCTTGATCCGCTGGGATCGTTTTTTCAACCCCTATGCCCCTGGCGTTAAGGTCGTTTTCCACAAGCTTTAGGGAATGGGCCACAAGGGTCTTAACATCCACCGGTCGGGCAACCACGGGCACGGGCCTTGCAAATTCGAGCAGCTGGGTAATGGCCCGGTTGAGCCGTTCGACCTCGTGGATCATGATGTCGGCCGTCTCCCTGTCCTCGGCAACCCCCTTGTAGCGTTCCCTGAAATAGGTGGCAAACCCCTTAATAGAACTCAAGGGATTTCGAATTTCATGGGCCACCCCAGCGGCCAGTTTGCCAACGGCAGCAAGGCGCCGGCTCCTTTCCACCTCCTGCTTGAGCGCTGCAAGCTCGGTCAGGTCCCTGAACAAAAACAGGTAACCAGACGTTTCCTGTCCGTCATCCCGGATGGGTGAGCCAACCACATCCAGGACAAGGGAACCGCCAGACAGGGCGGGAAAGACAAGCTCCCTTGAAATCTTCTGTCTTTTGTCTCCCATGGCTGCGGCCATTTCAACCAGCGCCACCGGCAGCACCGGTCTGCAGTTTTCCCCGAGAATCACCATGGCTTCCCGGTTCCAGGAGGTGATCTCAAGGTTGAGATCCACGGCAATCAGGCCGGCGGGCATGGTTTCAACCAGGCGGTTGGAAAAGGCCGTAACCCTGGAGAGTGACGACCGGGTGGACCGGTATCCCTGGAGCATGAAAAGCCCGACAATACCGACACTTGCCATGAGAAACAGAACGGCACCGTTGATGATAATGTGGTTGATATATGCTCTTTTTCCATTCACGGCCCCGGCCATGTCAAGGCCTGCAAAAATGACCTGCGGACCCGGGTTCCGACAGGGTTCAGAATCCCCTGAGAAATGGGCACTGAACCAGTCTCCCTCTGGCAGGTGGTGGCTGTCGTGGACCTTTTTGGATGATGCCGGTGCTGCATTTGTTTGGGGTTGGGGAGGTCGACCCAGGCAAAATGCCTGAACCGTCACCTCCGACTTCCGCCTGCCCATGCGCTCCCCCGGCCCTGGACGGTGGAACCGCTTTGCCGGGGTAAACACCTTGAACACCTCAAAGGCCCTGCCCCCGTTGCCAGGGGAAATTTCCCGGTGAAAAACGGTTGTACCGTCATCCAGAAAATTTACCTCGGGCATTTGCCCGTAAACCGTACCGATTTTTTCCGGATCACTGTGGGCCAGAATCTTTCCGTCCCGGGTTGTGATCATCAGGTATTTCACTTCCGGCTGAAAGGCCGTTTCAGTCAGCAGGTTCTGCACCCTTGCCGCCCGCCATTTCATGGTCATCATCCCCGTGCGGGTGCCGGCCTCAAAGGCCCTGATGAGAAAAGTGCCCTTTGCCGTCAGCTTGTCAACAATCCTGGCGTCGTGTTCCTTGATGCTGTCCATGGCCATGAGCATGAAAATAGTCATCAGCACAACAAGCACACCCAGGACAATAAAGGGAGAGATTCCCGTTGTTCTTTTTTCTGGTTCTGTCATTCGATCATCTTTTCAATCATCTCTGGTAAAATCCATGGATTGGATCCTGTTTTATTCACGTCCTCCAGGGTTACCAAGCAATTATGGTGCCCGGAACGAAACGCCCGGGTTTGCAACATCCGTCGTCCAGGGGGTCGGGTATTTTGTATCCATATGGGTCCCCTACGTGGATACAAAATACCCGATTCCCATTTACCACGATTTGTCCCTCCCATCAAGGATGAAACGGTTTTTATTATTAAATTTCGGATACTTATTCTTTTTTATTATTCCATGGCACGTCCTTTGCTGATGTTTATTTCCAACAGCAGACCTTGGGATGGCCCGGTCCGCAGAATTCAGACAGACAGAAAGGTGGTTCGACCACCACATAAGGAGACACCCATGAAAAAACAGATCATTATCGCTGCAGCACTCGTATTTACCATTGTTGGACTGACCGGATCGGCATTTGCCTGGAACCACGGCCAGGGGCATGGAAAAAAAGGATGCCGGGCCGGAGTTGGGGGCCCAATGGCAAACCTGACCGAAGCGCAGCAGACCCAGCTGAAGGCGCTTCACCAGAAATTCATTGATGAAACAGCAGAGACCCGGGCTGCCATGCGTGCAAAAAAAGATGAGATGAGAATTCTCATGCAGACATCGGCCCCGGATGAACAACGCCTTGTTGACCTTGCCAATCAGGCGGGTGATCTTCAAAAGGCCATGATGGTCAAACGGATCAATTTTGCCCTTGAGGCAAAAAAGATTGCCCCGGAAATCGACTTTCCAGCAGGATGCCGGGGATTAGGCAAAAGCGGCTGTATGGGATACCACAGAAGCGGCATGACCATGAACAATCCAGACGCGGACGCCCCAGATCCTGACAGCATTGATCAATAAGCTCAAATATGCGCCAGCTACAAACACAAGGCCCCCCGGCCCGACCGGGAGGGCCTTGTTCACCCCAGCACAAACACCCACCGGTTGTCCCGGGAAAGCGACCTTTCATAGGTGTAGCCGGCCACCTTGAACGACTTGATCGCACCGGGCGCTGTCACCCGTTGTTGAACGATCTGCCTCAAAAAAAGCCCCCGGGCCTGTTTTGAGTGGGCCGCAACGATTTTTAACCCCTCCCCCTTTTTTTCCATGAACGTCAGGGTGATGACCCGGTCGTGTAATCGGCCTGTAGTCACCAGGGATGCATACTCGTCCGATGCCAGGTTCAAAATGGGTTCGTCCGCGGCAAGGTGCTCGTCAAACCATGCATGAACCGGATCGGTCCAGAATTTACGCAGGGTGATGTTTCCAGGACATCGAAGGCTGCAGGTGAAATCCAGCCGGTGGGGAAAAACAGCGTCAAAGGCACTTAGCACCCCGTAAAGTGCCGATAGGATCACCAGGTTCTGCCGGCAGAAACAAAGGGACTTCCCTGTAAGGGTTTGCGGGGAAAGGGCCTTGTACACAGCTCCCTGGAAGGCAAAAACGGCAGGGAGCGGCCGGGTTTCACCAAACCCGTTGATCTGGGCCCGGGTTTTTCTGACAATGGCATCGCTTGCCTTGAACAGCGCCTTGAGCTCTGCTTCGGACAACCCTTTGAGCAGATGGATCAGCGCCTGGGCCTGTTGCTCAAACACAGGCCGGCCCATTGGAATATCGGATTCAATCCCAGGGTCAAACACGGCTTTTTCCGGATCTGCCATGGTTTTGGCAGGAGAAAGGATAATTTTCATTCTAAGGTTCCTGTTTACCGGTTTTCAATTATGTTACAGCAACAGGCACGGCTAATGCTGTCGGATTTTTTCAATCTCCCGCTGGTAACAGGCGGGGCAATAGGTGGAGGTCACCTGAATTTTTCCCTTTACGTTTAAATACGCTTCAACCGACATCCAACTGCCGTCTCCGGGAGTTTTACCCGCATCATCCCGGATTTTTTTACACACGCAGCAGACCGGCAGAATTTTTTCATACAGTTTTAATTTTTGCCTGAGTGCATACTTCTCAAGCACCTCACGGATACGGAACGTCCGCTCCTCAGGACTCCCGGGTTTGAGCAGATACTCATCGGCACCCAGCCGGATGGCCTGAATTGCAGAATTAAGATCCCCATAGCCCGTCATGATCATGACCATTCCATCGGGGTTGACCTGCTTGGATTTTTTAAGCACCTCAATACCGTTGACATTTCCCATGATCAGATCGGTTATGACCAGGTCATAACCAGTCGTCTGTTCATCCATGCGCGCCAGGGCGGCTTCGCCGGATTTTGCCCTAAAAACAGCATAACCCTGGGCCTCAAGCTCCCTGCCGATGCCCACCAGCACAATGGGGTCATCATCCACCAGCAAGATCTGGTATGGCAATTTTTCCATATAACCTCTTTTAAACGATTGTCGTTCAGCCCCTAGGCCTCATTTCCAAGGGAAAATTCCATGGCAAACCAGGCCCCCTTTTCCCTTGGCAGGGCCTGCAGGGTTCCATTATGGCGCAGGATGATCTCGTGGCAGATCGACAGTCCAAAGCCCATGCCCAGCTGTTTTTTGGTGGTAAAAAAAGGATCAAATATTTTATCAAGATCCTTCTGGGCAATTCCCGGGCCGGAATCAACATAGTCCACGATGATTTTATCTGCAGCAACCCTTGTGGTAATCAGAATCTCGTTATGACAGGAAAAGATTTTAAATTCATCGCCCCCGGTTCCTGCTGCGGTTTCAATGGCCTCGATGGTGTTGTTAATGAGATTCAGGAACACCTGCCCCAGATCCTGGGGGTGACAGTCAAAGTCCGGCACAGCATCGGACAGGTCCAGGCGGGCAGCAATTCCTTTTTTCCTTAAATAGGCTTCCGACAGTTTTACCGTGTCGTGAATGATGGTATTTATACTGGTTGTCTGCATGTAATCAAGACCGGGGCGATTGAGGTTGAGCAGCTTTTGGACGATGCTGCCAATGCTTTCAAAGGCATTTTTAATCAGGTCAATCTCTTCGATGGCCTTTTTGTCATTGAGGTTTCTTTGGCGAACCAGGGCCAGCAGGGCCGATATCCCCGCCAGGGGTGAATTGATTTCATGGGCAATGGATGCGGCAAGCTGTCCTGCAGCTGCCAGTCGTTCCGTGCGCACGAGCTGGGCTTCGAGCAGTTTGCGTTCTGTAATATTTGTCAATACCCCGTTGGCCCCGGAAAAACAGCCGTCACGGTTGTACCGGTAGTGCAGGTTCAAATCCACCCAGCTGCTTTCCCCGGTGCCGGACAGGAGCCTGAAATGAACCCCCCGGCGGTATTGCCGCTTTTCTTTAACGTCCGACCGGGTCAATTTCTGTACCCGTTTCAGGTCGTTTTCGTGTATGAACTGCTCAAACGAACGACCAACGATATCTCGTGCTTCTAGGCTGTAGGATTGACTTTTGGGGATATTCACCGTTGTTATCAAAAGCGTTTCGTCAATGGAGAACACAATGTCCGGCATATTTTCAACCAGGGTTCGATATCTTTCTTCGCTCAACCGCAACTTTTCTTCTGACCGGTACTGGATCGTATTATCCACCAAAAAAAGAATAAAACCCACGTTTTCCCCGCCATCGTCACGCATGGGCATGATCACCGAATGAAACAGATGACTGCCGTCCGCAGGGGTATGCCAGATGTAATCATACTCGAATTTTCCCCGTTTTTGAGCAATGTCAAGGGCCTCATGGAATTGTACATTCCCGATCTTGCAGAAAAAGTCCAGGTTTGGAAAACATTGCCCCATGATCGTTTCTTTTCTGACCTGCAGCAGCTTTTCTGCAGCCGGATTGAAATGGATGATGCAATACGCGGAGTCAATAGCGACAATGGCAAACTCCGTCGCAGATTTCAATATGCAATTCAGGGTGATACTGGTTTGACGCAGCTCCCGGTTCGCCTTTTCAAGGGCATTTTCTATTTTTTTACGTTCGGCAATCTCCATGGCCATGACATCGTTTTGATGCTGGAATTCACGGGCATTTTTAAGGAACGCCTCAAACTGCCCGGCAAGAAGCTGTTTCTGGGTGTTGCTGCGAATCAAAGCCCCCACGCTGCCAAAAACCAGTAAAGACAAGAGCACCATAACCAGCAATGCATCCCGCGGATTTATACCCGACGAGAACTGGCTCACGGGAAAGAGCTTGATCAGAAAAAACGGCGAGGGGGCAACCCGTGAAAAGACCAGGGCCTGCTTTTCTCTGCCCGGTACCAGGCCCTTCAGATAGAGCAGGCCACTGTGTTTTTTTTCATTCACCAGGTTTTCGCTGATCCATTTTCCGAGCACAGGATCTTCAGCCATGAAAAGCACCCTGGATTTCGGACAGAACAGAAATATCCTGGACGAATCATCTAGGTTCCAGGCGTCAAGCAAATGGTCGAATACCGCGTCCAGGGTGATATCCGCCACAACATATCCCATGAAACGATATTTGAAAAAATAGGGAATGGTAATAATGGCATGGGTCGTGTCGTCTCTTTTTTCAAGAAGGGTACCCATGCAGTTGACGGCCAGGTTCAACTTCTGCTGGAAAAGTGCCTGAATGCTTTTTTTCTCCCGGGGCAAAACCGTTGTAACGGGCGTACCGTCGGGCTGAACAAATGCGATCCAGTTGTAGATTTTAAGCTGATCAATTTTTCGTGAATCCGCAAGGGTCGTAAAGGATTGCTGCATATCCATGAGGCTTTTGCCCAACCCGTACTCCAGGGACATGCCCAGGGCCTTGTTCTCAAAATAGGTGAAAAGTTCCCTGCTGCCCGACAGCGCCGCAAGATCCTGCTGCCGTTCAGAAAAAAAATAGCCCATGGCCATGGCCTGTTTTTCAAACACCGTGACAAACCGTTTCCGGGATGCATCGACAAATCGTATCCGGGAATGGTAATTGTTCACAAGGAGGATGCCCACGTAAAACAGTGTCAGGACCACTGCGATGGCAACGACCAGGTTGGTGCGCCGGGTAAAATCCAACGACATGACCGAACGACCCCTATCGATTATGGTTCACAAAAGCGCATCACCCCTTCAAAAAACGAAGGATAATGTGAAAAAACAGACGGATAGTATTTCTTCACAAGTCGTTCATATTGTCCCTCGTTTACACACCTGCAAAAAAAAAGGTTAAATTCATTCCTGAGCCTTAGCGAAGATTTGGCAAACCCCACCCCCATATACTGATGCATTGAAACAGGGCCAAGGATCTTGACCTTTCCCGGCCATTTTTGAATGCCCACAAGGGCGTCCGGGAAATCCAGCAGGGTGCACTCCGCCTTATTGTTCATGACAGCAGGGATCAGTTCGTTTAAATTCATTTTAGCGGGCAGGATCTTTACATGAACCCCTGAGCCCTGGAGGCGGTTCAGGGCAGGATCAAGGCAACCGCCCTTGATGGCCAGAACACGATACCCCTTGACCCGGTCAATGGTTGCCTGGATGTCATGGCCCAGATCCCCCGAGGGAACGATGGGTCGGTGGACAAAATCGGCCCTGGCAACGATCCATACCCCAGAGGGAAACACAGGAACAGAAAAGAGCATCTCCCGTTCCCGCCATGGCAGGATGGTCAGGCCGTTGGCGATCAGATCCCCTTTGATATCAACCGGCTCCCCCGTGGATAGTTTCTGGGTCGACACCGCCGTTGTTTTTCCGATAAGATCGGAGATCACAGTTCCCCAGGTGGAATTTACATACTCGTAGCGAACGCCCAGATAATCGGCAAACAGCTCGACCAGCTCAACACTGAACCCGTCACCGCTTCCAGAGACAAAATGGGCATAGGGGACACCAAGATGGCGGATTTTTCCCCGTTTCATCACCTCATCATAACTGTCCGCCCGTGCCCATGACGTCAAAAAAAGCGCCATCAGCAAACAGACCATCCCGCAACAGACAAGGACCGACCACAATGAATTCTCTTTCCCCATCGCTTCTTTTCCTTATCTTACAGCGGGACAAATCCTTGAAACAACGCACACCGCCCGGGTATGATGAGCCTGCAACAGGGCTGATTATGGCAGAGGAAAATGGGGATGTCAACAGGGTTATGGCTCCGGTTCCTTGACACCCAGAGCGGTTTTTTCGCCATGGATTCATAAAAACAAATTCCCCCGGCACCTTTAACAGGCCCTTCCCAGGTTTGCCCGGGCAGGCCTGCAGGCATCACCGCAGCATCTGTTTTCCATCATTTCGTATTTGATTTTTGTATTTGATTTTATGGCTCAATCCAGTTATTGTCTGCTATGCGTTTTAACGGTATCCCCACAATGCCTTTTAGAAAAGGGCTTCTCGCCCCCCTCTTCTTTTTTGTCATGGTTTCCAGCGCCCCGGGGGTGGAAATAATCGTTAACGCCTCTGTACCCCAAAGCGCCTGCACGGTAAACGATTTACGCGCTATTTTTGCCATCCAGCGACCGACCTGGTCAAACGGCGAACGGATACACGTTTTTGTACTTGCCGATGATGATCCGCTCCACCGTGAATTCACCAAGACCCGCCTCAACATGTTTCCCCACCAGTTCAGAAGGATCTGGGACCGGCTGCTCTTTTCCGGGACCGGTCAACCGCCGAAGGAGGTCTCGTCCCCAAAGGAGATGATCGAAAAAATCAGCACCATCCCCAACAGCATCGGCTATGCCGAGTCTGCACCTGAAAATGACAGCATCAGGATTATGACACATGAATAAAAACGCCATCCCAAGGACCGCCCTGATCTTCATTCTTCTGGTTTTTACCCCAGGGGTAAACGCCTACGACCTGTCAGACAAGGTCCAGGTCCATGGTTTTTTAACACAAAATGCCATTCATACCACGGCCAATCAGGCCTATGGCAAAAGTGAGCACCGGGTTTCCTACAGACTTACAGAGGCAGGGCTCAACCTGGGTTATCAGCCCCTGGAACGGTTGAATTTTTCAGCCCAGGGTCTTTTCCGCCAGGCTGGAGAACTTGACAGCGGCAGCCTGACCCTGGATTACGGGTTGGCCGATCTATCCCTGTATCAA
Organism: uncultured Desulfobacterium sp.; assembly: GCA_963675615.2. GTDB lineage: Bacteria > Desulfobacterota > Desulfobacteria > Desulfobacterales > Desulfobacteraceae > Desulforapulum. The sequence goes on along the minus strand of CAXXTD010000001.1, from coordinate 3,025,187 downwards.
CACCCCCGGGGCAGTTTGGGAGTCCGGCTGGGACGCATCAAAAACCCCCTGGGACTGTACAACGAAACAAGGGATGTGGCCTTTACAACCCCCACGATTATCCTGCCCCATGGCATTTATTTCGACCGTTCCAGATCCTTGTTCCTGTCTTCCGACGGCGGACAGTTTTATTTTAACCAAAACCTGGGCATGGGATGGCTGTCCGGCAAATTAAACTATGGAAAAATCAGAAACGATAATGATGAAATCCGCGACGCCGTTATCCCCCTGGGCGCCACTGGGGAAATGTGTACAGCAGCTGATTTTGCAGGACAGCTGAGTTATGGAATCAACTCGGGGGAATACGTGGCAGCCATCAGCTATGCCGATGTCACCCTGTCCTATGACCCGGGTCCCATGGACAATTACACCAATGGAACGGTACACTTTTACCCCATGGTCTTTTCAGCCCAGTATAACGGCGAGCAGATCAGCCTGACAGGCGAATACCTGTATCAAAAGAATGAATTTCTAGACCTTGGCCCCTACAGTCCCGATGGAAAATCCGCCAGTGAAAGCTGGTACTTCCAGGCCGCCTATCGTTTCAACTACAACTGGCAGATCCTGGGGCGCTATGGCGAGCATTACCTTGACCGAAACAGCCGAAACGGCGACAGTTTCAAACTGATGGGACTGCCGCCCCACATGGGGTTTACCCGGGATCTCACCCTTGCCCTTCGCTGGGATATCAAGCCATGGATGATGATACGGGGTGAATACCACATCATCAACGGAACATCATGGCTTACCACTGCCGACAATCCAGACAGAAGCCTCACAGGACAGCACCACGACCTGTATGCGTTGCAGCTTGCCTTTAAATTCTAAAGGGTGCCATGCCAGCAAAAAAATTTTACAGCCTGAAATGGAAATTTGCCATTATCATCAGCTCGGCCATTGTTCTCCTTCTGGGGTATCTGACCGGCCTGTCCTATCTTGATACCACACAGGCCTTTCTCGACCAGGGAAAAAAAGCCCAGATGCGCCATTTCCATATTGCAAAGGCCATTATCAATAACACTTCAAAGGTTCTGGAACTCTTTGCCGAATCGATTTTCCCGGGTGAGCCGTCGGACAGTTCAAGCCAGTTGCTGCAGGAACAAACCATTGCCCTGATGGATAAGAACTGGCTGAACTGGCAATTGATATGGGGGCTTGAAGCGGCCGTTCTGACGGACCACGACGGCAAAAAGATCAAGACGTGGGGCCATGTTCTCAAGGGGTTGTCTCCCCAGATTCAGCAGGTTTTAAAACAAGAGGTACCCATGCACACCATGGCCTGTACGAATGAATGCTACGCCACCATGACCATTCCCATAATCTGGTCGTTTAAACCCATTGGCACCCTCACCCTTGGCCGCTCCCTGGCAGACGGAATGATCGAATTTCAAAAGGCAACCCAGACGGATATGGTGATCCTGACAAGGGTCGGTGAAAAACAAGCCACCCCGGACGATACCTACCAATTGTCAGCCATGACCCACGCGGCCCATAACGCCCCGTTGATCCAGGCCCTGCAAAAACATCATGTCCTGGATGACCTTGTCCACAAAAACATCCTATTCCGCCATGGAAAAAAGTTTTACAACATTCAGGCCCATGCCATGGAGGAGATCCATGATCCCTCATCCCTGGTAGTGATCATTGACGAGATCACTGCTGAATACCAAGAGATGCACCATCACCTGGCCCGCATGGTCCTGACCAGCCTTATGGGGCTGCTCACCATTCTGCTGGTTCTCTTTTTGCTCGTCCATGCACTGCTAAAACGGGTGGGCACCCTTGCCGCGGTCCTGCCGCTCCTTGCACAGCACGATTACCCGAACGTTCGCCGGATCATGGACAGAGAAGAAACCTATTCCCATGGGTATGACGAGATCGACAATCTGATTGCCGTGGCCAGACAGGTGACGGATCAACTGGAAACGTTGAAAAACGAGACCCAGGCCCAGACCCTTCTTTTAACCCGGAAAAGCCAGGACCTTAAAAGGGAAAAGGAATTCATCGAAAGGCTTGTTCAGACCGCGCCGATTCTGATCATGACACAAACCGATTCCGGTGAGATACTGTTTGTTAACAATGCGGCCCTTGCCCTGCATGGAAAAAAACAAGCGGCGGTTGTCGGGAAATCCTTTGATGATTTTTTCAGTTCAGAAGGCCGCCACCACCACCGAGAGCAGCTCATGGCCCTCAGGCAGGGCAAAGAGATCAGCACCCTTCAATATGATGCCGAGATGAACTCCCCGTCGGGCACCCATGTCATCTCCTGGTTCCATTCCACGCTCGATCCCCAGGGGAAAACAGCCCCTGTGATTTTGACCATCGGGCTTGACATTACAGACCGGAAACGGGCGGAAGAGCAGATGGTATGGCTTGCGACCCATGACCACCTGACTAAACTGAGCAATCTGAGGCATTTTAACCACGAGTTTGAACGGATCATCGACCAGGCACAACGATATGGCGAACAGGTGGCCCTGTTCTATCTGGACCTGGACCAGTTTAAAATCATCAATGACACCCAGGGCCATCACAGGGGGGATGTTGTCCTTCAAACCGTGGCCCAGACCCTTTTACGCATAACCCGCAAATCAGATCTGATCTGCCGCATTGGTGGAGATGAGTTTACACTGCTCATGCCCAATGCAACGGGCAAAGCGGTTCTGGCCCTGGCAAAGAAGATCAATCACGCCCTGGGCAAAACCCCGGTTGACGGCATGGGGCATAACTTTAAAATCAGCGCCAGCATCGGGATCTCCCTTTTTCCCCAGCATGGCGATTCCATCCACGATCTTCTGTCCAACGCAGACCTTGCCATGTACCATGCCAAAAAATCGGGTTATGGCCAGTTTCACATCTATTCCGCCAAGCAGCCCTACCAGGTTCATTTAACCCAGGGGATGTATTGGAAAAATGTGCTTGAAGACGCCATTGAGAACGACCGGTTTGTTCTCTACTTTCAGCCGATCCTGGATTTAAAAACCGACCGAATCAGCCATTACGAATGCCTGGTTCGGCTGATTTCGGAACAAGGATCCGTTGTTCCGCCCGGTGAATTCATCGAACATGCCGAAGTCCTTGGACTCATCGGTCACATTGATCGCATCGTCATGGCAAAGGCAATTGCCCAGCACCTTGAATTCAACAAAAGGGGAATAACCGTGGGCCTGTCCATTAATCTATCGGGTCGGTCGCTCAACGATCGAACCGTTTCCCATGAAATCAGGAAATTGTTAACCCTGCCCCGTGTAAATCCTGAGAAAATAATCTTTGAAATCACGGAAACCGCTGCTATTTCCAATTTTTCATCGGCCCGCACCCTGATCAATGAAATGAAAAATCTCGGGTGCCGGTTTGCCATCGATGATTTTGGCGTCGGGTTTTCATCCTTTCAGTATTTAAAGGATCTAGCCGTTGATTTCGTCAAAATTGACGGAAGCTTTATCAGAAAAATCGACACAAGCCATGAGGACAGAATCTTTGTGAAATCCATGTCTGAAATCACCCATGCCCTGGGCAAGAAAACCATTGCAGAGTTTGTGGAAAATGAGTCCATTGTCACCGTTTTAAGGGCGTATGGTATTGACTATCTGCAGGGGTATCACATCGGAAAGCCACTGCCCATTGACCGCATTAACGAATCACACCCCCGATTTTCCTGATTCCACAGACAAAAACCACTGCCCCATGCCGGAAATATGAATAGACACGGGCAGCCCCTGATCCTATTCATGGCGCAGGGCAACAATGGGATCCACCCGGGCTGCCCGGGCCGCAGGATAGAGGCCGAACACAACGCCGATACCAATGCTCACCGTCAGGGGCAGGAGAATGCTTCCCGGGGTAATCACCGTGGGCATTTTTGAAAAATAGGTGATCACCCACGGAATGACAATACCCACCACAAGACCGATCATCCCGCCCACGGTGGAGAGCACCACGGCCTCAATGAGAAACTGAATGATAATCTGCCTGCGCCTGGCGCCGATTGCCCTGCGGATACCGATCTCCCGGATCCGTTCGGTCACCGTGGCCAGCATGATGTTCATGATGCCGATACCGCCGACCAGCAGACTGATGCCGGCAATGGATCCAAGGACAATGTTGAAGGTCCGCTGCGTTGCCTGGGCCTGTTTGAGCAGGGCCAGGGGAACATGGATCTGAAAATCCCGATCTTTGTGAAACAGGGTCAACATCCGTTCAATGGCAAGGGCCGTGGGTTCCACACTTAAAATATTGTCGGTCTGAACAATGATCTGGTGGAGCTCAACCCGTTCACTCACCCTTGATCCCGAGGTAAAGGTCATGGTGGTATCCCCGAAATGGCTCTGGGCCGTGGTCAGGGGAATGTAGGCGTCTATTTGCGAATCTGGAATCTGCATGGTTCCGGCCTGGCCGGTCTCGCTCTTAACAATGCCCACCACCTCAAAGCTGTTGCCGCCGATTCGGATAATCTGCCCCATGGTATTCATGGTGGCCAGAAGTTTCCGGGCACCCAATTCAGTCAGGACCACCACAGCAGCCCTGTTCTCAAGATCTGCCCGGGTAAGGGTCCGACCCCCCAGGTTTTTTCTGACGATCACCTCAAACCACTGGGGTGTGGTGCCAACCACCCTGAGCTCAAGGGTCCTCCGTCCAAGGCGTGCAGACTTGCGCACCAGCTTGACAGGCACATTTTTCTGAACCGTTGAAAACCCCTGGTCGATCCTGGCATGGTCGTCCCGGGTCAGCCCGTAGATGCTCAGAAACGACCGGGTGGCGGCTCCCCCGGCCTGATCCACGGATTTTATGGATGAAATGATGATGTTGTTGCTGCCAAGCTTCTGGATCTGTTCCAGGGCCTCCCTGCCGGCACCTTCTCCCACTGCCAGCATGGCCACCACGCTTGCAACACCAAACACCACGCCGAGCATGGTCAGCAGAGACCGCATTTTATGAAGCATCAGGGTCTGAACCCCGGACACCAGCTCCCTGGAAAACGGCATCTTTCTCATGGGGCGTCCATCCCCTGGATCTGTTCGATCCTGCCGTCGCGCATATAAAGCCGCTGGGTTGCATAGTCGGCAATACTCGACTCATGGGTCACCATGATAATGGTTTTTCCCGCCCGATGAAAACCGGCAAAAAGCGCCATGATCTGGTGACTGGTGGTGCTGTCGAGGTTGCCGGTGGGTTCATCGGCCAGGATGAGATCCGGGTTGGTGGCCAGGGCACGGGCAATGGCCACCCGCTGCATCTGGCCCCCGGAAAGCTCGGCAGGCCGATGGCCCAGGCGATCTTGCAATCCGACCTGGCGGGCAAGGTGACGGGCGTGGTCCCCGCTGGTTCTGGCCTCCCAGCCAAGGTAGTAAAGGGGCAGTTCAATATTCTGCTGCACGGTCAACTGGGGGATCAGGTTGAAACTCTGGAAGACAAACCCCAGATGGTTGAGCCGGATGTTGCTCAGGCCGTCGTCTGAAAGGGCGCTGATATCCCTGCCCTGAAAAATGTACCGGCCGCGGGTCAGCCGGTCCAGGCAGCCGATGATGTTCATCAGGGTGCTCTTGCCCGATCCGCTCGCCCCCATCACGGCCCAGAAGCTGCCCCGGGAAAAATCGATATCAATGCCGGCCAGGGCCTCTACCCTCTGGCTGCCCATGGTGTACACCCTGTGGGCCTTTTCAAGCCGGACCAGGGTTTCTGCAGTACTGCCGGGTAGCCGGGCCATGGTTACTCGACCGCCTGCTGCGCCATGGGTTTCTGGGTTCTTTCGGCATCACCATTTGCTCGACCCGGGCCACTGTCCCCGGAACCGGGCGCCCTGCCCGGTGCCAAGTCATCCACCCCGGCCGCCCTGAGGGGCGGGGTAAGCAGCACCTCCTCTCCGGGTTCAACCCCCTTGATCAAGTGGATCATCCGGTTGTTGTCAAGGCCCGTCTCTACGGTCCTTGGCAGAAATTGTGATCCTTCTTTCACATAGACCGTGGCCTTGCCCCCAACCTTGAGCACGGCCTGGACAGGAACATACAGGGCATTGTCATAGTGGACGATGACGATTTCGACCTGGCAGCTCATGCCGGTCCGAATGGCCGCATCGTTCTGGTCCAGAAAAATTTCCGTGGTGTACACCTTGAGATCCGGATTCATCCAGAGGCTCTGGGCATCGGGAAGGGGCGCAATGTGCAGCACCCTGCCCGTGAAATTGCGGCCCGGCAGGGCATCCACGGTCACCTTCACCGGCAGCCCCGGCCGCACCTTTTTGAGGCTTGATTCATGGATGGCAATTTCGGCGTTGCTGGAATTTGCCGTGGGAAGATAGATCAATTCCTGGCGCTCACGGATATCCTGACCCTCCTGAAGGGGTTCGGTATTGCGCCGGAACATTCCGCCCTGGGCGCTGGTGGCATAGATGACCAGACCGTCGGCCGGGGCAAGAATTTTTGTCCGTTCAATCTGCTCCTCAAATTTTGCAAGTTTGTCCTTCTGGCGCTGAAATTCGGACTGGCGGGCCTTGAGTTCGGCCCGGGCCTGAACCACATCGGCCCTTGCCTTTCTACGGGTGCGCTCAAGGGCCATTACCGCCTGGCTGACATCGCTCTTTCGCTGGGCAAGTTCACGCTGGTAGGTGTAATCCACCAGAAGATCACGGTTGTTTTGGGCAAGTTCAAGGTCCAGGGCCTTTTTCTTTTCCGCCAGGATATCGGCTTCAAGTTCCGTCTGGGAAATGTACTTTTCTGCGAAAAGGGTCCGGGACCAGCCAAGGGTTTCACTGGCACGGGTCAACTCCTCCCGGGCAAGGGTTATCTGGGCATCGGCTCGTTTGAGTTCATTGGGATACTCTCCCTGGGTGTACTTTTCAAGATCCTGTTGGGCAAACTCCAGGGTCAGCTGGGCAAGATCCATATCACTTTTGGCCTGGTTTTCAGCAACGGCAAGGTTTTCCGTGGCATTGACGTAGGCAGCCTCTGCGTTCTGAACCTTGATCTCCTGGTCAAGTCTGCCGTCCATGAGGGAACTTGCATCAAGCTCGACCAGCAGCTCTCCTTTGGTCACCTGCCTGCCCTCGGCAATGAGAAAAATAATCGAGGTCTTTCCCTCCACCTCGTTCTTGATGATGATCTGCTCCCTTGCCTTGATGGTTCCGGATTCAACCACATTAACCGTAAGGGGCCCGGGGGCGACGGTAAAGGTCAAGGCCCGGTCCGTATCATCGGCCTTCCCTTTAAACCGATACAGAACAACGGCCAGAACAGCAATCAGAACCACCAAAACGACGGTAACACCAATTGCTTTATTTTTCAGCATTGAGTTTAACCCCGGGTCGATATTCCTGCCACAGTCCCGAATCTGTAACCTCAAGGACTCCCATGTCACGCTGGATCTCAAGTTCTGCGATGCGATAGTTCACCCGGGCCGATGTCAGGTTGTTCTGGGCGGAAAGCAGGGCATCCTGTGCTTCGAGAAGATCCCGGGTTTCAGCCCTTCCCGCCTCCATGAACAGGTTAATGCTCTTGACCCGCTTTTGGGCCAGGGCCACGGCGCTTGACTGGATGTTCAGGGTTTCCCTGGCTTCGAGAAGATCCCGGAGGCGATTGCCCACGGCAAGCTTTACCCGGTCCTCCAGGTCCTGAACGGCCCCCACGGCCTGTTCCAGTTCAATGAAGCTGTTGCGATAGGCCACGGCCTCGGCCGTTCGTTCAAAGGGCAGATCCAGGGTAACCAGGGCCGAAAAAACCCCCTTGTCCGTGCGAAGGGTGGCGCTGGCAAGGTCGGCAGAACTAATGGTCCGTCGTTGTCCAAGGGAGGCCGACCCCAGAAGGGTCAACTCGGCACCCAGGCGGTCGGCCGCCACCACAACGGCCCGCTGGGCGTCCGCCACCCTGCCCTTTGCCACCTCCAGGTCAAGCCTCCGGGCCAGGGCAAGTTTGACGGCCGTCCGCGGATCAAGCGCCAGAAAGCCGGCATGGCTGCCTTGGGATTGGGTCAAGCGGATATATTCATCCGGGTCGATCTCCATGTCAGCGTCCGGGGGAAGCCCCACAAGGGTTTTAAACGTGTCCATCTGCCGTTTGTACTGTTCCCTGGCCGAAACCCATCGCTGGCGGGCAAGAAGTTCCGTCTGCACGGCCTGGTCCACCTGGATCTCCTTGAGCCTGCCCGCATCGGCCAGGCGCTTGCTCCTTGTGGCTGATACGGTCCTGCTCCTATAGTCTTCCCCCGTATTTTTCACCGTATCCGCCTGTTTTAAAATCGCCAGAAAACCGGTGGCCACGGACACGGCAAATTCCTGCTTATACCGTTCAAAGGCCAGGATGGCATACACCAGATTCCGCTCGGCCTGTTCCAGGGGCTCGGTAACAATATGTTGTCCCGATCCCCTGAGGAGCGGAATGGACAGGGAGGCATCACCGGCAATGCCCAGGGACGAACCACCATTGGCAGTGAAAAGGGTTGCTAAATCAGCAGCCAGGACAGTCGTCAGGTCCATGCCGTTTTTAAACAGACGTTGGCCCGAGAGTTCACCGGACGTCACGCTCCCGGCCTGGGCGCGATGGGCTGTGGTATCTGACCTTAAAAGGGTCTTGATCTGACTGGTAAAAAGATTTCGAAAGCTCTCCTGCTCAAGGTAAAGAGCCAGGGCAGCCTGGAACACGGCCTCCTTCTGGGCCTGGAACCCAGAGCTGTTTTCCGCCCCCACGGCCAAAGCCTGGGACAGGGTGAGAACCAGGGGGCTGTCAAGGGTCAACACTTCCCGATTCCGTGAAACCATGGTTCCAGGGTAACCGGATTCAGGCCAGTGGGGTACGGGCAAAAGACGGTCTGTCCCCATGGACTCCGGACCTGAACCAGGCAGGTTAAGCCCTTGAATCAGTGTTCTGCGAAGTCTGTCGCTGGGCCTCTCAACTGTAAAATTTTCCCTTGTCCCAAGGGTTTTTTCCCGGGTTTCGGCGATGATGGCCAGGGTCTTTTGATCCACCTGGGCCCGGTGGGCACCAGGGGTGCGGCAGCCGGAGAGGATGAAAACCGCAAGCCATGCCAGAATCACTGACAGGCAGAAGATACCGGGCTTCCCCATGCTTACATTTTGATGATCAGTCCACCTCACTTCAGGGTCATGGCCTTTTCAGGACAGATCTCCTGGCAGCAGAAGCAGGTGATGCAGATGCCGGGATCCACAACGATAAGATCATTTTCCATTGCAAGGGCTGCCACAGGGCAATGGTCGATGCAGGCACCGCACAGGGTGCACAACTCTGGATCTGCCTGGGGTCTAACCCGGGTCTTTCCCGCCATCAACTCCTGAATGGCGGGATTACCGGCAATGGCCTCTCCCCCCAGGGGGGGCAGTTTGAAGTTGTCCAGAACAATCATCTCACCGTCTATTTCAACGGTCTGGGCGTCAAAATCACCAAGCCCCATGGCCTTTGCCAGTTTAAGAAAACCCAGTCGACCGGGGTCAACACCCATCATCCGGGCTACCACACCGTCCATGGCCACACCGTTATCAGCAGCCAGAATCAGGCCGATCTCCCTCAAGTCAGGGGATGCCGGTCCATTTCCCTCCATGCCCGTCACAGCGTCCATAATGAAAAGATCCGGAACCCTGAGACGAAACACCTCTGTGATCACCCGGTGAAAACGCTCGGGCGTACCGGCAATCTGGTGCAGCCTTGCCTTTTGTGCGCCGGGCAGTATTCCATAGCTGTTTTTAATGGCCCCGGTCATGACGGTAAGGCCGTGGGTTTTGAACTTGGGCAGGCTGATGAGGATGTCCGCCTCCATGATCTTTGTGGAAACACCCACCCGGGGCATGAACTCAGGGTCAAAGGCCAGCTGAGCGGTTGCGTTTCCAAGATTCTGGTAGTACCCCTTTGCCGCCGCCATCAATCCGGTGGCTTCAAAACTTCGCTCATTGTCCCCATAGTTGAACAGACCTGGATTATCCCCCGCCACAATTTCAGCCGGGCCGAATTCCTCGACCTTTTCAACAACGGCCCGCAGCAATGCCGGATGGGTCACAATATGCTCATCAGCCCTGGAGGTCCTCAACACATTGGGCTTGATCACCACTTTTTTTCCGGCAATATCCTGGGGAAAGAGCGTAAAGGCCCTGTCAACCGCCATTCGGCAATTCTCGTAGGACGACTTATGTATCATGACCCTATGCATGGTGTTCACCGCCTTCTTAACTGACATGGGTTATTCACCTGCCTTGTTTAATATAATATCCAGCCACACGCCACACCCCGTCTGTATCCAGGGACGGGGTTATGGTTTCCACAAACCCACCGCCATTTTCAAACGCTGCCCCATACTGAATTACCACATATTCACCGTCTGGCGCACCTGGAAGGGATGTAAAATATTGCCGTGAGATCAATTTCCTTGAAAGAACCGGACCCAGGGGTTTTCGAACCTGGAGCAACGACTCTTTCCACTGCTCCCGGGTAACCGAGTTTTTAAAATAGCGGGCCGCATTTTCCCAGCTGCCGGTGTAGTTTTGACCGTCAACCAGCAACAGCCATGACTGGGCTGCTGTTGTGGCCGTTACCTCCTTGTTTTGATCGGCCGCCAGGGGGTGAACCGCAATCAATCCGAGCAGTAAAAACAGACAAATCCGTTTCAATACCATGATTGCTCCTTTTTCTATAATTCAAATATCCTAGGGAACACTACAAACGATAAAACTATAGCGCAACTATCAAATTTTTTAAATATGCAAATGAAATAAGTTGAACAGAAACAGCGCCGATCTTCGTTTATGAAATTCATTCCGAACCGGCAGGCAGGAACGTTACAACGCCAAGATATAGTAACCAGGCTTGCGGAAGAATTTCTGCCGGCAGTTCATCCAACAACCGGAGCAGGAGAATCCGTAACAAGGGCCTTGACCCTTGTTTCTATATCGTCCCGCAGGGCCCGGACCCCTTCAAGGTCCATGCCGGCCGGATCCGGCAGATCCCAGTCGATCACCCGGCATCCGGGAATCAAGGGACACGCCTCACCGCACCCCATGGTGACCAGGGTCTGGGGAGAACAGGTTTTTAAAACATCTCCGAGCAGCGCAGGGGTCAGAAACGCCAGGTCAATACCCTTTTCCGCCATGGCCGCAACAACAAGGGGATTGAGGTTTTCCGCCGGGGTTGACCCTGCGCTGACCACCTCGATCCTGTTGCCGGCAAAACAGCGGGCAAAGGCAGCTGCCATCTGGCTCCTGCCTGCATTTTCCCGGCAGGCAAACACCCATGTCCTGCGTTGCTCAAACGGTGATAGTACCTTTTGGGCCACCAGGGCCACGTCGCCATGGACGGTGGGATGTTTTTCCATGGCTCCCCGCCCGTCGATCCCCCTGTAGCAAAGGCTCTCTACAAGTTTCGCACCGGCGGCATCCAGAAAATAGTTGACGTTGAGTTTTATGCCGTCAAACAGATCCCTGCCGTGGGTTGCGGCTGCGGCAAGGAGCACCCCTTTTCGATGGTCATGGCCGGGGTCCTTGATTTTAAACAGATACTTGCGGGACCAGAGGGTCTGGGTTCGGTCCATCAACGCCTTGATCCTGGCCGGGACGGCATAGAAATAGGTGGGAACTGCGACGACCACAACATCGGCCCTGCGGACAAGGGAAAAAAACCTTTCGGGCATTTGATCCTTGATACTGCAAAAGCCGGTTCGGTCGCAATTTCCGCAGCCGATGCAGGGTTCAAAGTTCTCCCTTACCGCATCCACAACGGCCGTTTCCCAGCCCCTTTTTTGAGCCTCGGTTAAAAACAGGCCGAGCAGATAATCCGTATTTCCCTTTTTCCGGGGACTTCCCTTTATGGCGAGTACAAGCATGATTTTATCCCATGGAAGAATGATTTAACATTTGGTTAGGGTTTAAAAAAGAGCAGCAAGGGGTTTGAACTGATGATATAATAGGCCGTTCCAAGGACTTTTTCTTCGTTTTCACCCTGCTTTGCCATGATGGGAATCTCGCTGTTCAGCTTTACAGTGGCAATAATGCCGGGATCCTTTTTTTGGACCTTGGCCGTGCTGAAGGACTCGGAAGTCATCCGTCCCTGGCCGTCATAGGCCCAGTAAAAAAGTGCATCATGGGCAACCACGGTGGGTTGGCCAAAATCAAAGAGCAATTCACCTGCAAGCGCTTTGATCTGATGGCCATCAAGGGAGTCAAAATGTTCATACATCACGATGATTCTGTGTGTCTCCCTGTCAACCACGAGGTTCAATCCCCTGTCCTGGAATTTATATGTCTTTGCCGTGTCCGACGGGACAGGGTTGGACTTTGCGATCTTTTTTTGCCGATCGTCCAGCACGGCACCCAGGGTATATCCGTTCCGGGACAGGGCAAGCCCTTCGACCTGTTCAAACAGCTCCATGACAGGGTTTGCCTTGAATGCAAAAACAGGCATAACCAAAAGATCGGACACAACAGGCAACGAAAGAAAAAGCATATATTTTAGGAATAATTTCATTGAACTTCCAGATTGAACCTCCCAAAGGGGTGGGTGTAAGAATCACTGGTTGTACCTGAGCTTGTTCTGCTCCTGAATCAGCTTCATGGTTTCGGCACTGCCACCGGTTTTTATCCACAGATTCTCGGGCCTGGCCAGAAGATCGGCAATGTGCTTTTTGTATTTTTCGCCCTTGCCGCCATGGTCGGCAAGCTCCTGGACCTCGGGAAGGAACTCATGGTAAAAATTCCGTGACACCTCATAGAGTCCATGCCAATGGGTATAGTCCGGGGCAAACATGGCGGTTGCCATCCTTGCCCGGCGACCCTCATGGTGCCAGATCTCAAACCAGGTATAGCCGAGCTTATGCTGGAACCCGCTGTTCTCCCAGATGCCGTCCGCCTTGAGCATGGCCACAAGCTCTGCCCCTGGTTTTCCAAACTTGTCGTTGTAGAGGTGCACAAGGTCGTCAAACTGGGTGTAAAAATCCCTGACATGGTTGATACCATGGCAGGATTTACAAACCCCCTGCATGGATTCGCGTCTCTGTGACCACGAAACAACGTCCTTGATGGTCTTCTCTTCAATGTTCTTTTTCAGGCGATCCCCATCACGGACATAGGACTTGTAGGTGGCCTTCTGACCGGCCCTGGGAGGAATTTCACCGGTGATGTCAGCAACCGTGCCGTCCACAAAGGTGACCCGGTTGAGCTTTGAAGAGACAACGGCCCTGAGATTCCACGAGATCCTGTCTCCCACGTTGTGGGAATTCTTTTGAACTGCACCGTTGAGTTTGACAAACGAACCCATGTGACAGGTGGAGCAGGTGGGAGCCGAGTAATAATCGTCGCCAAGGACCCAGGCCCCGTCCTTTTCAATGTTCATGCCCTCGGGAACGTCGCCCTTGGGTGCGGTGAAATAGGCGATGCCGTGCTTGGACTCTTCATAGATCTCCTTTTGGGGATGATCCGGCCCCAGATGGCATTTCCCGCAGTTTTCAGGCTGGCGGGCCGTGGAGGCCTTGAATGAATGTCTGGAATGGCAGGCGTTGCAGACCCCCTTGGTGCCGTCGGGATTGATGCGGCCGATGCCCGAATTGGGCCAGGTGGTATGCTCCATCTGGGGGGCGTCGGTCTTTGAGCGGAGGGTTTTTCCATCCTTGTCCTTTTTCAGGGTCACAATCGACCCGTGGCACTGCCAGCAGCCGCTGACCATGTTGCCCTTGTTCGTCGGCATGCCGCCCACAACTTCGGCCAGCATATTGTCAAGGGAGGCCATGATCTCTCCTGCCGTGGCATGGTGGGAAACGGTCATTTCACGTGCCTCAGGCTCGTGACATTTTCCGCAGTCAGTGGGGGAAAGAATCGCCTTGATGAATGCGCCCTCGTGCATGTAGCCCACCTCGTCATCCTTTTCTGCGGCATGGCAGTTGTAGCAACCCACCTGACCGTCCTTTGCAGCGGCATGGGCAGACGCCTCCCATTGGAGCACCAGACTCTTGTTCTCCTTGAGATGGCAGGTGATGCACTTTTTGTTCATCTCCTGGACCTTCTTGTTCTTCACATCAAACGACTCCTGGGTCAGGCCAAAGGCCGTCCCCCATGTCATTACCGAGACCAGGATGGATATCAAGAACCACCTTGACAGGGTCATGTCAAACACCTCCTTGAAAAATTAGGTTAAACCTATTTTGAGCTTAGTGCACCAGGGTTTCCAGCCACACAAAACGCCCACTTAATCGACTATTCAATCGTCCACCTGCCAGCTTATTGTATCTGGGATACCAAGGGCCATGGAAACAATAGCTCTAACCCGTCTCCCTGGACCAGAATGGAAAGATTTTACCCAGGACATGGAGAATCACAAAGGGAATAATCATGACTGCGATCACGGCAATGATTCCCTCCTTGTCAAACCAGACTGGATGAAATTCCACATATCCCCTGGCGCTCTTTGACATGAGCTGACCGCCGATCACCACGTTCCACCGCATGATAAACACCTGGAGAAGAAGAATTGCCGACGCAACTGCGGCGATAAAGGTGTACCAGGAGTCCTTGAGGCGTATGAGGATGAGAATCGCCAGCAGGACAAGGGGAACCAGCGAACAGATCTTCACCTGCCACAACCAGAACGAGGAGGCGAGGGGCCCGTTCAACAGCCCCTCGACCATGTGGTGATATCCCGTTTTCAGGTAGGAGTGGGAAAACACCTCCAACATCTCAAATGTAAAGGCAAGGATGAAAAAACCGGTCAGGGTGTTGATCGCGGTTTTAATGCAGGCGGCATCAATGGTTCGACCCTTGAATTTTCGAATGACGATATAGGCAAGAACAATGGCCGAGATACCCGACACACAGGCAGAAAAAAGGAAAATCACCGGCATCAATGGGGTGGACCAGGTGGGATTGGCCTTGACGCCCCCGAAGATGAACCCGACATACCCGTGGAGAACCGCAGCCACTGGTATGCCGAGGCTCACCAGCACCTTGATGATCCGTCGGTCAAGCTCAAGGGCTCTGGCGGACAGATCCTTGCTGTCAAAGGTGATAACTCTGTATAGGAGCTTCATCACGCCTGAACTTTGAGCCCTGAGCCCCACAAGGTCGGGCCGGTAAACAAAGAGCACAAGAAAGATCACAAGGCCCATGGACACCGCATAAATATAACCGAAACCTGCCATGGCCGAACTTGGACTCGGGGTGATGAGCATGTTTAAATTTCGTTCGGGCCGTGTGAGGTGAAGCAGCAGCGGCAGAGTTGCGCAGCAGAGAAAGGCAAGGGCAAAGAGAAGGGAAAATCGTGCCACAGGTTTTAACGATTCAACCTTGAAAAGATAGTAGAGGGCCGCAATGATAAAGGCACCGTCAACCAGTCCTGTGATATAGGGGTAGAGAACGATCATCATGCTCCAGTGGACATGGAGGTCGTTGGGAAACACGTAATTTGAGCCGAACATCGCCGCTCCCATGGCCGCTGCATCCATCAGATCACCTCCATTCGTGCACCCTTATAATAAAGTCCGGGCCAGGTACCCATCTCCCTTCGAAGAACGGTAAGCACCCCTTCCCCCCTGAGAATCTTGTAGACCTCAGAAGTTTCATCCTTGAGGCTCCCAAACTTTCTTGCACCGGTGGGACACACCTCCACGCAGGCGGGAAGAAGCCCCTTTCGAACCCTGTGGTAACACCAGGTACATTTTTCAACCACCTTTGTTCGCGGATTGATGAATCTCACCGAATAGGGACAGGCCTGGATGCAATAGGCACATCCAACGCACCGGGTGCTGTCCACCAGTACAAATCCGTCCGGAGTTTTAAAGGTCGCCCCCACCGGACACACCTGAACGCAGGGTGCCTCCCTGCACATGTTGCAGAGCTTGGGCACAAAAAAAGTGTCCCTGGTCTTCCCCTCAAGCTCCTTTCTCGGGGTCTGATATCCGTCAAGCCCCCCGTTTGGCGAATCCACATGAATATTGTCGTCCAGGTCCTTGACATAGCGTTCCACCCAGGTTCGGTAATAACCGTCCGGGACATTGTACTCCCTTTTGTCGGCAACACAGCAGGCCCCGCATCCGATGCACCGGGTGATATCCACCACAAAGGCAAAGTGCTGGTCAAAAATATCGTAGGGCTCGTCCCTGACACCCGGGATCTCTTCTTCTGGAACAAAGGTATCAGCGGTCAAGGGAAAAACCAGCAGCAGGGAACCTGCAATGGTACCGTTCATCACCTTTTGAATAAAGGTCCTGCGGTCCATTTTATTTCCCATATGATCTATTGCTGGATGTACCATCGGATCGAATTGACCGGCCTGGTCGGGTGGATGGGAGGGTTCACTGGATGACTTGGGAGAGGGGCCAATGGGCTTCATAATATTTTCTCCATTATCCCTGTTATTTTTTTTGCCCGATCAATGTACTTTAAGGGTGCATGCACATGGTGGCACTGATTGCAGTTATGGGTAATCTTAACCTGCTGATCCGACAGGTGGGCGGGCATTGCGACGGTCTTTATGACCTCCTGGGAACGGGCCTTGATCTCGGTGTTGTGGCATCGTAGGCACAAAACCGTGATCTCCCCCTCCTTTTTCACCGGCAGAGCGGCAAATTTTTTGTTGTCCCTGACATGGTCGGCATAGGTACCATGGCAGAATTCGCAGGAAATGGTGGAATGGCGACCGGTCTTGTGAATCTTTGCCTCATAGGGATGACAGGCAAAGCAGGAGGCGTTGGTGGCGTGCTGAATGGAAAGGGACGCTTCTTCCGCAATGGTGTCGGCCCGGTAACTGCCATAGCGACCAAAGGAATCAGGCACAAGAAACCCCTTGAGGAAAAGTCCTGCACCGGCCATGACCAGAATGGCCACCCCCACAAGAATAAGACGAAACCCATAGTTTGACGGCACATCCACCTCCGTTTTTGTCCTCATTTTGATGGTAGAAATATATATAGTTGATTCCGATGGATACGCCGGACGCCATCGAAGTTTGAGCATGGGTTTATAAATTTTATCGCTGAAATTGTTTATGGAAACAAAAACTTTAAAAAAGGCTAAGGGAAATCGCCCTGTTTGTCAAACATAAATTGCCCCCGTCATATCTGGAAGTTTAGACAAGTTTAATAGAAACACCCCGTCAGCAGAAGACCGGTTTCTGCAATTAAGCGTCTGGGACCGTATCAAGTTGAAGCCATCGTAAAAGGCCTGTTTAACGGCAAGATGCGTATGCTTATCGCCATGGCAACGGGTACCGGGAAAGCATTTACCCGTTACGTATGATTTTTAACAAGCCCAATGCACCGGAAGAGCCGGTGATCAGCAAGGGTACGATTCAGAAACGACAAGGATGAAAGCTAACAGGGGGCAGCGATCAACCTGCCCCCAGGTATCAGTTATTCTTAATTCTGGGGTCTACGGGCTGACCCTGACAGTCCGGCGTATAGCAGGAATTATCGACAAACGAACATTTCTTCTTACAGGACGGGCACTCTTCCGGCGGGGTCTCGGCCTCAAGCCGATATCCACATTTATCACAAATCCAGTTGGTCATGGTTCCTCCTTTGATCGTTGGGTTTACTCCTGACAAAAAAACCTTCAAAAATCATGCCAGAACCTGTGAAAACAGCTCTCACCCAAATTCAGGTTGAAAAAGGATTTTCCATCCCTTATAGTCGTTTTCAAAACATTAAAACGGGCAGAATTGTGTTTCGGATTTGAACCGTCGGGTTTGCATCCCAATTAAAGAGAATTTCGAGGAGACACCATGAAAGACCATTTCACAGGATCTGTTTCACGTGGCACCGACATCATCGCCAGGGCAGAGAGCGTCAATCTTGACCCCAGGGTTCTTTACGAGGCAGTGATAGATCTCTCCTCCGAAGGATTGATCACCGCAAACTGCATTAACATGGCAGCGGGCATACTGCTCAATGACCTGGGACTTCCCAACTACTTTTTTGAAAACATCACCAAGGCGTCCCTGAAACACATTCTGGCATCGATCACCTCAAGCATCACCATCAAGGACGGCAAGGTGGATCTTGTGGGCCGGGTGGCCCACATCGATTTTGACCTTGCCCATGGCAGCGATGTCCAGCGGGTGAGGATCGCCACCCGGGAAACCCGGGACAACATGGAAAAAGTGCTGGAAGGTCTCATCCCCGGCCACAGAAGGGAATATTACTTCAGCCCTGAAAAAGGCTACTGCACCTACATCATCCGCCCTGAGACCGTTCAGGACTATACCCGGGAAGAGTTCAAGGCATCGCGGTTTCTCTTTACCCTTGCCGGTGACTTCACGGCCACCCCGGAACCGACCCGCAGGCGCTATGAAAAATTCCTCGTCCTTTCCGAGGCATCGGTCACCCCCCTCATTGAGGTGTTCAACCTGCCGGTTACCGGCGAGACACGATTCATGTTCAACTCGGACTTTGCCTCTCCCCAGCTGCCCATTTTCAGGCGGCTGTTTGAAGACCACGGGCTGATTCTGATCCGGGCCTATTGGGAGCCTTACTGGGGTAAATCAAAAGTACCTTCGTCCATCTGCTCACTTTACGTCCAGGGTGAGCTTTCAAGAAAAAAAGAGGCCGAGATTCTCAAGGATTTATCGGCCTTTCTGTCGTTCAACATCAACCCTGTGACCGAACTCTATGTCAACGGCCAATTACATTTCAAGGAGATGCTGTTTGCCGGCAATGCCATTGACTTCACCCACATGTTCATCTTCCGGGAGAGCGAAAACGCAACGGACCGGGAGATCATGACAAGCCTGGGCAGCAAGGACCATGAGGACGCCTTTGCCGCAAGGATACATAAATCCAACAAATCCACCTATGGCTCGCGGATCATCCGGTCCACGGCCATGGAAAATCCCGATCTTCTAAAATTTCTCTACACCCTTTTTGAACACCGGTTTGATCCGGCCCTGGCAGGCAGGGACCTGACCATCAACCTTGACGAACGACTCAAGGAGTTTAACCGGCTCGTGGAGTCGCGGTTCATTGATTTCACCATTGCCCAGGATATCTTCAAGTTCATGGCAAAACTGGTCACCTGCACCCTGAAGACCAACTTCTACAGACCGGAAAAGCGATCGTTCAGCTTCCGGTTTGACGACTGCGTCCTCGACCCCCTGGTCTACAACCAGTTTGTTTTTGGTGTTTTCTTTGTCAACGGCCACTATGCCTGCGGCACCCATTTAAGGGCAAGCGACATTGCCAGGGGTGGATTGCGGCTCCTCAGGATCACCCCGTCCAACCACGGCAACGAACTTGACAATGCCGTGCTGCTCAACTTTGCCCTGGGCCCCAAGGCCCAGCGCCTCAAGCACAAGGACATCTGCGAAAGCGGATCCAAGGGGGTGGTCGTGCCCCACGCCACCTATGCCACCTATGCCATGGACTGCCTGTACGACTATACCGAAGGCATTCTTGACCTGATGCTTGCGGACGATTCCATTGTGGATTATTACGGCAAGCCCGAGATGATTTTTTTCGGGCCGGACGAGGGAACAGCCCCCCTCATGGATGCCGTGGCCCTCCAGGCCCACCGCAGGGGGTATCCCCACTGGCGGACGCTGACAACGGGCAAGAGTTTTGGCATTCCCCACGACACCTACGGCCTGCTTGACAATGGTGACACCTTTGGTCTTGTGGATGCCCACACCGCAGGAACGGACCTGCAGATCAACGGCAAATCCGTTGTCACCACCACGGACATGGACAGTATCCATGACCTCATCGGAGGAAAAATCCGATCCAGTGGCATGACAACCACCTGTATCATGGCGGCCTTCAGGACCCTGATCGCCGGGTATAACGCCAAGGAGGAAAATCTCAATCTCATGATGACCGGCGGACCCGACGGTGACCTTGGGGCCAACGAGATTCAAACCTGGCGGGGCAGAATCTGCCTGATCATTGACGGTGGGTCGATCCTCTTTGACCCCGATGGCCTTGACCGTAAAGAACTTGAAAAGATCGCCTTCATGCGCCACTCCTCCCCCAGGAAAAATTCCCTGGCATTCCCCGTGGAGAGACTCTCTCCCCAGGGTTTCAAGGTGCCGCTTCAATCGGCCAACACCACCCTTCCCGATGGCAGGGTGATCCGGGACGGTGCCGTATTCCACAGAAATTTTCTGTTTGATCCGGAAAACCGGGCCTGCCTGAAAAAGGCCAATATCCAGGCATTCATCCCCTGCGGCGGATTCAAGGACACGATCAACCGCAACACGGTCAAGGGCTTTCTTGAAAATTTCAAGGAGCTCAAGTTCATCGTGGAAGGGGCAAACGTCTTTTTTGACGATGCCTCCCGGCGCCACATTGCCGCAAAAACCGCCATCAAGCAGATCAAGGATTCCACGGCAAACAAGGGCGGGGTCTTCTCGAGTTCCATTGCCGAAGTCCTCACGGCCTTTCTCCTGGGTGAGGAGTATGAAACAAAGCTTTTGAACGACACCGTCACCCGGTGGGCGCTGATCAAGGATATCATGCTGCTGGTGGAAAAGTACTCGTGCGCAGAAACAGGCATGCTCATCAACATCCATAAAAAAAACCCAGACCAGCCCCTGTTCGACCTGTCCGAAAAAACCAGCGAGCAGATCTTTGCCCTCCAGGGCCTGGTCCAGGAACGCCTCAGCGATCTTTTAAAGCAAAAAGACCTGGTGTGGAAGATCATGGAGGCCTATGTCCCGGCCGTTCTCATCAAGACCCTTGGCAAAAAGCAAATAATGGATATATTGAACTCTGATAACATGCATGCCTATCGGGATGCTATTATCACCAAAAAGATAGCATCCATGGCCTTTTACAAATTCGGCCTTGAATGGGATCTTTTTCTGGAAAAGATAAAAACAGACTTTTTCGGGGCACTTGCCACTGTGGTCAAGTAACCCAAACCTTTCGGCAGGGGTGACACCTTGCCGGCTTATGACAAAGAACAAGGAGATGACAAATGAGCAAATATGAATGTCCCTGCGGTTATGTATACGATCCGGCTGAAGGTGATCCCGACAACGGCATAGAAGCGGGAACCGCCTTTGAGGACCTTCCCGATTCCTGGGTCTGCCCCCTGTGCGAAGCTGAAAAAGAATTTTTTGAAAAGATGGATTAAAGGCGGTCAAGGAGGCCAAAGCATGTACAAACCCGTTGAAATTGCCAAAAACATCTATAATGTGGGCTGCCGTGACTGGGATATCCGGGATTTCCACGGATATTCCACCTACCAGGGAACCACCTACAATGCATTTCTGATTGTGGATGAAAAAATCGTCCTGGTGGATACGGTCAAAAAAGAATTTACCCACGAGCTTTTGGACAATATCAGCACCATCGTTGACCCTGAAAAAATAGACCTGGTCGTGAGCAACCACACGGAAATGGACCATACCGGTGCCCTTCCAGCCGTGATGGCGCGCATCGGAAGGGACAAACCGGTATTCTGCTCCAAAATGGGAAAAAAGAACCTGGAGAGCCACTTCACGGCCCCTCTCAACCTCAGGAGCATTAACGACGGAGAGGAACTCTCCATTGGTTCAAGGACACTGACCTTCATGGAGACCAAGATGCTCCACTGGCCCGACTCCATGTTTACCTATGTCAATGGTGAAGGAATTCTTTTTTCCAGTGACGCCTTTGGGCAGCACTATGCCGGGGATGCCATGTTTGACGATGAAGCCGGTGAAGAGATCATGGCCCATGCGGCCAAGTACTTTGCCAACATTCTTTTGAACTATGCATCTAGGGTGGAGCAGCTGTTGGCCAAAGTCAAGAATTCGGGGCTGAACATCACCATGATCTGCCCGGACCATGGCATTCTCTGGCGAAAGGATCCGGGCGCCATCATCAATGCCTATGCCCGCTGGAGCAGTCAGGCCTGTGTGCCCAAGGCCTTGATCGTTTTTGACACCATGTGGAAAAGCACGGCAGCCATGGCCCGGGAAATTGCCAGGGGTATCGAATCCCAGGGGGTCAGGGTGAGGATCATGAACACCAGAAAATGCCACAGAAGCGACATCATGACAGAAATGCTTGATGCCAAGGCCCTGGTGGTCGGCTCGCCCACCCTGAACAACGGCATCTTTCCGGTTGTGGCGGATGTGATGACCTACATCAAGGGACTTCGGCCGAAAAACCGCCTGGCCGCAGCCTTTGGCTCCTATGGGTGGAGCGGCGAGGCAGTGAAGATCCTCAACCGGGAGTTTGAAGCCATGGGGCTTGAAATTATTGACCCGGGGCTTGCCATCAAGTATGTTCCCGATGCCGAGGCCCTCGCCCGTTCGTTTGAGCTGGGTGAAACCATTGGACAGAAAATAAACCTAGCGTTTGCATAGCACCAATTCGGAGGAAAAATGACTTACAGTTTTAGTGCAGATGAAATTTTTGAGATGGCAAAGCAGATTGAGCGCAACGGTGTCATCTTTTACCGGCAGGCGGCCGACAGTATAGAGGCGGCCAAGGAAAAAAGTTTCCTCATGGGCCTTTCGGCAATGGAAGAGACCCATGAACGCATCTTTGAAAAAATGCAGAAAGAGCTGGCCGACCAGGAAAAACAAAGCCAGGTGTTTGATCCCATGGAAGAGGCGGTTCTCTACCTCAAAGCCCTTGCCGACACCCGGATTTTCTTTAAAAAGGAAACCCCGAAAAACAACATGCAGGAGATCCTGAAATCCGCCATTGAGGCAGAAAAGGAATCCATTGTCTTTTATCTTGGCATGAAAGAGATGGTCAAGGGGGAAGTTGGGAAGAAACGGGTTGACGGCATCATCAAAGAGGAGATGTCACACATCCGCCTGCTGTCCGGCAAACTCATGGAAAACAAATAAACAACATAAACAACAGGGTCAGGCCCTTGCATGGCTCAAGGCCTGACCCCGTTTATCAACGGATTATGAGGTCCAGAAGCCGTGGAGGTTGCAGTACTCCTTGGCCGTGACCGTTTTTGCATCCACCAGAAATCGGGCTTCAGGCTTGTCACCGGGTTTGAGGAATTTTCTCAAAACCGTATCGCCGGTGTTCAGCTCGATCCATTCAATGTAGTGCTTGTCCTCCATGGGATGGGCAACGCCGCCGACCTTGACAAGATACCCTCCCTCGATCTTCTCTACCACCGGGACATGCTTTTCAAGGGCCGCATCCACGGAATTGGCTTTCAAAAGCGTCATTTCCTGACCGCAGCAACTCATGGCAGGGGCTTCCGCATGGAGGACCTGGGCGATGTTGCCGCACAATTTGCATCGATAAACACCAAGTTTTTCAGACATGTTCTTCTCCTTTAATTAGTAGTTTTCTCCAAGAAGTTCAAAGTGGGCCTGGGCGTGGGCACAGGCCGGGCAGACATCACAGGCCTCGGTTCCCTCGTGGATGTAGCCGCAGTTTCGGCATCTCCAGGTGGTTTTCTCTTTGCGCTTGAACACCCGGTTGTTCTCGATATTGGCCTTTAAATCAAGGTACCTTTTTTCATGCTGTTTTTCAGCAACGGCAATGGATAAAAAGACCTGGGCAATCTCATCAAACCCTTCGGCCTTTGCAGTTTTTGCAAACTCGGGATACATGGTTGTGTGCTCATAGTGCTCACCTTCGGCAGCGGCCTCAAGGTTGGCCGTGGTATCGCCGATAACGCCGGCCGGGAAAGCCGCAGTGATCTCAAGCTCTTCACCGCTGTTGAGGAACTTGAACAACCGCTTGGCATGCTCTTTTTCCTGGTCGGCAGTTTCCTCAAAAATGGCCTGGATCTGTACAAATCCATCCTTTTTTGCCTTGCTTGCAAAGTAGTTGTAGCGGTTCCTTGCCTGGGATTCGCCTGCAAAGGCTTTGAGTAAATTCTTTTCCGTTTCAGTTCCCTTTAAATTGCCCATCGGATCTTTTCTCCTTATTGACTGTTCTATTTTTGAAGGTTACGGCCATGGTAATGGCTGCCCCGGAAAATGTTTCCCTGATTGGAAAGGCCGGGGGTAAGCGAGTTCGTTGTTGAATCCATGGAATATACCATGCCATGGATTGCGGGTCCATATTATTTATTTTTTTGCATTGATGCAAAGGGTATGCCAGAAGGCATGAGACATCCCCCGCCCCCGGACCCCGGGGCAAACACGGCAACACCGCCGCAGCTTAAGTGTCTCACGGTACACATCTGCACCGGACAGCCCAGCATAAATGAAACATTGTTCCAGATACCAGCCAGCATCGATTCAAGAACCCTGGCATTCCACGCCGGACCGATCAACCCAGGCGGACCATTTCACCCCCTGCCGTGCAAAAGCCCCAACCCGATAAAATCCATGGAATTTGTGGTCTGGCTATGGTACAAAGATGTACCTTACGCATGGATGGAGAGCAGTTTATGGTTCATATTGACGACTTTATTTCCGACAGAAAGACCCTTGAGCTTGTGCTTGACAACCTCAAGGATGGCATCGTGGCCCATGACCTTGAGCGGAAAATCATCTTCTTCAACAAAGAGGCGGAAAAAATCACCGGGTTCTCAAAGGACGAGGTCATGGGCAGGGACTGCCACAAGGCCTTTGGCGCCCCCTTTTGCGGGGATCGCTGCTCGTTCTGCGGCGAGATTCCCACCCTGAAGGACCGGCTCGATTTTCCCACCACCTTTATCTCAAAATCCGGCAAAGTCCGGCATATTGAAATGAGCATCACCGGCATCTTTGACAGGGAGATCTTCAAGGGTGTGATTGCCTCGTTCCGGGACATGACCGAATACACGGAACTTGCCGCCCGGGCCGAAGAACTGACCTCTTTCTCAGGCATCATCGGCACGGCCAGTTCCATGCGCCAGATATTTCAACAGATCAAGGATGTGGCAAAGTACGACTATCCGGTCCACATCCACGGTGAGACCGGCACGGGCAAAGAACGGGTGGCTGCGGCCATTCACTCGGAGAGCAAGCGGACCCGTTCCCCCTTTGTGCCGGTCAACTGCGGGGCCATCCCCGAAGGGCTTGTGGAAAGCGAACTCTTCGGCCATGTCAAAGGAGCGTTTTCCGGAGCGGTAAAAGATAGAAAAGGCCGGTTTGAACTGGCCCACAAGGGCACCCTGTTCCTTGACGAGGTGGCCGAACTTCCCAAACAGATGCAGGTCAAACTCCTGCGTTTTCTCCAGGAGGGCGTGGTTGAGAGGGTGGGCAGCGAAACCGCGATCAATGTGGATGTCAGAATCATCAGCGCCACCAACAAGAACCTCACCGCAGAGGTGGAAAAGGGGAATTTCAGAAAAGACCTGTTTTATCGCCTCAACGTCATCCCCATACAACTGCCGCCCCTCAGGGAAAGGCGCAACGACATTCCCCTTCTCAGTGCCCACTTTCTCAAGCGGGCAGAGGATGAAACTCAAGGCACCATCCCGGCCTTTTCAAAAGATGCCATGCGGGCCATGATGGACTATGACTGGCCCGGAAATGTCCGGGAACTCCAGAACGCCGTCCAGTTTGCCATTGTCCGGTGCAAATCCAACGAGATCACGCCCATTGACCTGCCCATGGAACTCAGAAATGAGCCCGGGAGCGGGCCGGTTCCCCCGATGTATCAGGCAAAGAAGACCACTGGAAAACTTGACCGTGACGCAGTCAAATCAGCCCTTGAACGAACCGGGGGCAACAAGGCCAAGGCGGCCAGGGAGCTGGGCGTGGGAAGGGCCACCCTCTACCGGTTTCTTGAAAAAGACGACCAGGCAGCTGATTTTGCAGCAACCCTCAAATAAACCAGTCACCCGGGTGAACCCGTTGCGCCCCTCCCAGATCGTTGCCACCGGATCCTGTGGAACAGACCTAGGAAACATCGCCCTTGGCCGGGGTGATATTGGTTTTTTTCCGGGTTGGTTTCGAGGCGGTTGTGCCGGCCCCGTCCTTACCTGCCCTGCCACGTCCCGAAGATTTTGGACGCTTTGCCACGGCCTTTGCCGTTTTTTTCACAGGCGATCTGGCCTTGGCTGTTTGTTTTGCCCTTAAAGGGGGCTTGCCCTTGACCCCGGGTTTGGCATCTGTTGCAGGTTCAGCCTTTGCTTCGGACTCAGCTTCGGCTTTGCTCTTTCCTGGATCATCCGCCCCGGCCGCCCTGGATTGTTCCCCTCCAGGACCTGACACAGATTTTTCCCGGTCGTCAAGGGTCTTGTCAAGGTCCAGCTGAAACCGGACCGGCCCCCGACAATTGTCCTTTCCAAACCGGGTATGAAGGGCACAGGCCGACTCAGGATTTGACCACGAGGTGGCAATGGCCACATGCCCCTTTGGAAACGGAGTCACCTCTGCATCCACATAATCAAGGGGGGCAAGGGCGGTCTCTTTTTCCACAAGATCGTCACGCTCTCCATAACAGATCAGCCAGGGAGTCTTTTTATCGGCCATCCGCTTGAAGTTGAGCTTTCGCCCGAACAGGGTGACCGGAAGGGTACCGTCCGGTGTCACAGGTGTATTGTACGCGGCAAAACTCATCCGGGTGACGGACATGGGTAGATCCATGCGCTCGTTCCGGAGCCAGTAGTTCAGGGCTGCAGCGGTCTTGCTGATTTCCACGGGATGATTCTTCCTGGAAGTGACCATGGAAAGATCGCGCAGAAATGAGACCATGGGCGCTTCCGCTTCAATGCTTTTGAGCTTGTATACCCACCCCATGAGCTGGCCGTCGGCGACAACATTGCCGTTTTCAAGTGTTTTGCTGCCGTAAACCAGGTCGTTAAACCGCGGGGGCAATTTTTTTAAAAAACGGCCCAACCCCTGGCTGCGTGTACCGTCCATGGGAGAGACACAGCTGATCAAGGCATCCACAAGACCGTCAAGCTCACCGGACAGAAGGTTGCACACCGCCGTGTATCCGCCCTGGCAATATCCGTTCAAGGTCACGGGCTTACCATGTTCCGCCATTATCTTTTCGCAGAAATACCGGGTGTCAAGGGCGTCCTCCTCAAGGGTCATGCGCTGGAATGCAGGAGTGACCGCAATATCCCGCATGATGCGGATATAGGTGGGGATTTTCTGGTTGGCAAAACTGTGGGCATAACTTTTATTCTCACCGGGCAGAAAGGCGAGGATATTACTGCCAAGGACAAAGGGGGGAATGATCAACAGCGGTTTCATGCGGTTGTCCGTTTCCACGGCTGAATCGCTGGGAACGATTCTGTAGACCAGAAACCGGTCTGTTTCGGCGAATTTCGGGTTCTGTCCCCGCTCAAAATGAAACCCGAATTCAGGTTCGATCTCGGCAATGGCCCTGGGCAGCAGTTCGGTGACGTTGGAAACCACCTCTGACTGACGGGAAATGAAATCGTCGATCTTATCGCCCCTGCAGTTGAATATGGTATTGTACCATGCAGTGATGCATTCTTTGAGTGTTCTGCTGTTATAATCGTCCAGGGCGCTCAGACTGCCTGAGAAAAAACGGGTCAGCAGATCCATGTTGAAATCATACAGCCCCATGTATGAATCAAAATTATCAACCGGTGAATTCGTAAGCAGCCGTTCCAGTTCAACCTTGCTGAAGTAGTTGCTCGAGATCAAGAGGGGCAGCAGAAATTCCCGGTTGTAATTTGACAATCCCAGGAACAGATCCTGGACCATGGACAACTGATCGGAAAGCGTCTTGGAAGACAAAGCTATTTTTTGGTTCAGGGCATCCATTGAACAGCCATTGAAAGCCCCATCGTCATTGTGCATAATTGTCTCCTATCGACTGAATGGATGTGCCGGCAGAAGAGTTTCTGCCGGCGGATATGGGATCAGGATTTTTTTTCAGGCGGGGCAGGCGGTTCCGGCGGTACTGACGGCTTTAACGGTTCTGGAGGCACAAACATCTCCCTTGCCCGGTTTGAACTGGTATCCATGAACGATTTATAATCGTTCATGCTCTTCTCAAAGGTGTCGGCCCAGAAATCGCAAACCTTTCTACCGCCCCCATGGATCCAGGGATTATTTTCCATGGTGAGGTTCATCAGAATCTGACTCTGATTTTGAACGGTCTTGATCAGTCCAAAGGTGTTGTCAAAAAACACCTGCTGGAAATCAACCATCTGTTTGAATGCCTTGTCTGCTTCCATGGGGTGCTCCTTGGGTATTATTTTGCCTCAAAAAAAGCGTCTATGCTCTTGTATCCATCGTCAATATTTTTCTTTAAATCGCCCCTGAGCTTTTTGGTAAAGTCCAGGCTGCTTGCAACGGCCTTTTTGCCGTCTGCCGTCATCCAGGGAAGCTGGTTCATGAAGCCTGTGACCATGTTTTCGGTCTGGTCCTGGACAATACACATGGCGTTGTAGCTGTTGTCAAAAAAAGATTTCTGAAATCCCAATACCTGCTTTGCTGCTTTTGCTGTTTCCATGATAATGATTCCTTATTGTTTATCATTGGTTGTTTGAACAAGACGACTTTCAATGGAACCCAGTGAGCGTGATTCCGTAAACGCATTATTTCCGGAATTCAGGGCCTCAGGCGCCTTGCTGGATATATAAACGTCAGTTGACGAATATCTTGCCCTTTTTTTGGGGTTTTTCTTAATTTTCAATTTGATGTGTGCATGATGCCTGTCCGCCTGTCATGTCGCATTGGACCATGCCAGATAATATAGCATTGAAAAAAAGCTTGTCAAGGGAAAAAATGGTGCACTGCACAAATATTTAAAATCCAATCGTAAAGGGAAGTTACCCCATTGCGCCCCATGAAAATTATGGGGTTGACACGACCGGATTTGACCTGTATTTTCATATCATCATATCCCAAGGACAAACAGAGTGAACAATACCGTACACATCAAGAAATATCCCAACAGAAGACTCTACGACACGGACAAAAGCGTCTATGTCACCCTCCAGGATGTATCCGAGCTTATCTGCGATGGCCGCAGGGTCGAAGTCACCGATGTAAAGACAGGGGAGGATGTCACTGCCTTTATTCTCACCCAGATTATCATGAACAAGGCAAAGCAAGCCAATTCCCTGCTGCCCGTATCCCTTCTTCACCTTGTCATCCGGTATGGCGATACCCTTTTGCACGACTTTTTCGATACCCACCTTGAACAGACCATGGAAAATTACCTGGAATACAGACGATCCATGGACCGCCAGCTCCAGACATACCTTGAAATGGGCATGGATCTATCAACCCTTGCAAAAAAAACCTTCAAAGAGATGGACCCCATGGGTTTTTTCTCATCGACCTTTGACAGCAAAGACGAAAAAAAGTAAGCACAGCACAGCGACATAACCCGTCCCATTAACGGAGACCGCCATGACAAAACAGCAGGACTACGACGCCTTTAACAGAGAGTTCATCTCCCCATGGTTTAACATGGCGGCCGATTTATGGAACACCCCGTCAGCAGCCCGGAACACCCAACATGGACAGCGCCCTGGAACCGACAATGCCCCTCCTGGAGACAAAACCTTTCAAACCTGGCAAAAGGGCTTCAACACGCTGACCTCGTTCATGAAACTCATGGGTCGTCCGGAGAACCAGGAGGCACTCACCAACGGCATAACCAGCCTCGCAGAGATGCTGATGCACCTTTCCGAAGACTCGGTTGAAAACACCATGGAATTCCAGGAACATCTGTTAAAGACCCTTTCGCTCATCGGTCAGCGCACAAAGCCCTACACCTTTGACGACACCGAGCAGAACATATTTGAATCATTTCGCACCCTCTACGAACAGGAGTTCCAGAAATATCTCTACATCCCCCAGTTTGGGCTGCCCAGATTCCACCAGGAAAACCTGGCAAAACTGGTGGACAAGTTCAACATATTCAACTTCAACCTGTCCGAACTGATCTATCTTTTTTCCGTGCCCCTCGACAAGACCCACCAGGTGATGCAGGATAGAATGAATGAAATGCTCGACAGGGGCACTTTTTTTGACGATACCGCCCAGGCCTACGACGAATGGGTCAAGACCCTGGAAGGCCACTACATGATTCTCCTTAAATCCAGAAAATATACCCAGACCCTCAAGAACACCATTGATGCCATGGCTGAATACCGAAAGGCCCGGGACGAGGTCATGGGTCAGATACTCAAGCTGCTGCCCATTCCCACGAACCGTGAAATGGACGATGTCTACAAGGAACTTTACGCGGTCAAGCGGCAGCTCAAATCGCTTTCCAAGGAGATGGCCCGACTCAGGAAAAACGGATTGCCCTCGGCCGCCCCCCCCTTTGGCCGTTAAGTTTGAAGGAGAAGATCATGCAAACACCCAGAATTCCAGTGGATCTTATCCTGAAGAACCTTTCTGAACAGCAGAAAAAGACCAAAGATCGCATTAAAAAAGGGAGGGAGGTGTTGATGGGTGAGCTTGACACCCGGATCGCAAGCACCCCCTATGATATCGTCTACGAGGAGGACAGGGTCAAACTCAAGCACTACAAGCCTGCAAAAAGAACCGGCAACACCCCCCTGCTGGTAACCTATGCCCTGATCAACCGGGAGACCATGCTGGATCTCCAGCCTTCAAGAAGCGTGGTTGAATCCTTTCTCGGGCTGGGGATAGAGGTGTTCATGATCGACTGGGGCTATCCCACAAGAAAGGACCAGTATCTCACCATCGGCGACCATGTCAACGGCTACATGGACAACATCGTCAATTTCATCATTGGGAAAACCGACGTGCCAAAGATTAACCTCATGGGCATCTGCATGGGCGGGACCTTCTCTGTTATCTATTCGGCCCTCTATCCTGGAAAGATAAAAAACCTTGTCACCACGGTCACGCCGACCCACTTTGACACGGACAAGGGGTTGCTCCACATCTGGATGAAGCACACCGGCGCAGAACAGCTGGGCACCACCTACGGCAACATGCCCGGGGATCTGATGAACCTAGGATTTTTGCTGCTCAATCCGGCCAGGCTGATGATCGACAAATATGTGGGACTCTTCAACCACATGGACGACAGGGACTTTGTGGAAAACTTCATCCGCATGGAAAAATGGATCTTTGACAGCCCCGATATCCCGGCAGCAACCTTCAAGCAATTCATCAACGATCTTTATAAGAACAACCTTCTGATACAGAATCGAATGGAGGTGGATGGACAACGCGTCGACCTTAAAAACATCACCATGCCGGTGCTCAACTTTTATGGAAAATACGACCATCTGGTGCCACCCGAAGCCTGTGAACTGCTGACACGAGCCGTTGGATCCACAGACACCGAGGACGTCTGTTTTGATACCGGACACATCGGAATCTATGTAAGTTCAAAATGTCAAAAAGGGTTTGCACCTAAAATCGCTTCGTGGTTAAAGGCGAGGGATTAATCATTAATGGACCAATGTATGGAGAGCTAAATGATAGACCGCAACGCCAATTTTAAAACCTTTTGCGAGGCCTATTTCAAAACCTTTTGCGAAATCAGCAAGTCAATGCAGCAAACATTTGAAATGGAAAAGGTTCTCGACCTCATTGTCAACAGCGCCACCCGGACCATGGCGGCAAAGGCCAGTGCCCTTTTTCTGAAAAGCAACGAGACCGACGAATTCATGCCGGTTGCCCAGACAGGCCTGTCCGACGTCTATGTCCATGCGGCACCCACAAGCGCCCGTGTTCAGATCGCAGATATCCTCACCCAGGGAGGATACCTTGCCATCAAGGATGCCACCAGTGACCCCAGGGTAGAAAACCATGCCCAGAAAAAATCCGAAGGAATTGCATCAATGCTCGTGGTACCGGTGATTGCCGATGAAACCGCCATCGGCACCCTTTGCCTGTATACGGCAGAGCCCAGGGAATTTGATGAATCCGAGATTCAGTTTTTAAGCGCCCTGGCTGACCAGGGAGGAATGGCCATCCAGAAAGCCCGGTTCATCCGGCGGAAAAAAACCCATTCAGACCTTTTGCTCACCATCACCGAGAACCTCAACTCCACCCTGAACATCAAGAAGATTCTCCACATCATGTCGTCTGAAATCGCAGAGGCATTCAACGTCAAAGGCACCTCGTTGAGGCTGCTTGATGAACAGCGAAAGGAGCTGAAACTCATGTCAAGCTATGGCCTCAGCGAAGCCTATCTGAACAAGGGACCGGTTTCAGCCGACACCCTTGACCGTTCTCTGGCCAGGCCCATCCAGCGGATTGGCCAGGATAATGTTGAAGGCATTGACTATTTTGATGAAAAAAAACAAGAGGGCATCGCCACCCTGCTCAATCTTCCCATCACCGTCCAGGAGGAGGTCGTCGGTATTTTCAGAATCTACTCGGCCACAGACCGAAAATTCCCCGAAGATACCCTGAAACTGCTCCGTGCCCTTACACGTATTGGCGGACTTGCAATCAACAACGCCTCCATGTACCTTCAACTCCAGTATGACAAGGAAAACCTGGAAAAAGAGATCTGGAGCCATCGTTCCTGGTTTTAACCGTCCCGGAAAACAACAGGAGAAAATCCCATGATCGGAAAAACCATCGAAGCGTTAACCCCCGGGGATTCTGCCCATTTCACAAAAACCATCTCAGAATCAGACATCTACCTCTACGCAGGCATAACCGGCGATTTCAACCCGGCCCACATTGACCAGACATATGCATCAAACACCTTTTTCAAGGCAAGGATTGCCCATGGCATGCTCTTGGCCGGATTTATCTCGGCGGTGATTGCCATGAAACTTCCGGGCCCCGGCACCATCTACCGGGAGCAGCATCTGACCTTTCTGGCACCGGTCTACATCAACGACACCGTCAAAGCCGTTGTGGCGGTGATGGCCATCGACCCTGGAAAAAAAACCGCCACCCTTTCCACCCGCTGCTTTAAGCAGGACAACACCCTGGTACTTGACGGAACCGCCGTGGTAAGCCCCCCCCGGGGCAGGACTTCGCCCCATGACGCCAAGGGCGGATGACACAGCAGACCGACCTACCACAATGTGGCAATTTAACCATTGACAACAACGACCGTCTCAGATAACCTGCCCCATGATATGATGCCAACCCCAAAAAAAGAGCGATCATGGAGCAAGCACAGTTCAAACAGATCAGGGCAAAACTGAACAAGACCCAGAAAGAGATGGCCCAGCTTATTGGCACCTCCATCAAGGCGGTCCACAGCTATGAACAGGGGTGGCGGAAAGTTCCCCACCATGTGGAACGGCAGCTTCTTTTTCTCCTGATACGTCGGGACAAGGAAAACGAGCAGAGGCGACCCTGCTGGGAAACCCTCGACTGCCCGGACGAACTCAAGGAGAAATGTCCTGCCTGGGAGTTTAATTCCGGGGATCTGTGCTGGTTCATCAACGGCACCATCTGTAACGGCAAGGCCCATAAGACCTGGAAAGAAAAAATCGAAGCGTGCCGCACCTGCCCTGTTTTTTCCAGGTACATCACCCTTGACCCGCCACCCGATCCTGAAGAATAATCCATGAAACGATGCAGCTGGGTGACGGATGATGCCATCTACAGACGTTACCATGACAACGAGTGGGGGGTTCCCGTTTACCAGGGGCAAAAACTGTTTGAGATGCTTGTACTTGAAGGCGCCCAGGCCGGACTGAGCTGGATCACCATCCTCAAGCGGCGCAGGAATTACCAGTTTGCCTTTGACGGATTTGACCCCCGGGTCATGGCCCGCTGGGACGGTGCAAAGCTCCATGCCCTGGCCCTGGATCAGACCATCATCAGAAACCGGCTCAAGATAGAGGCGGCAAAGGGCAATGCCGTGGCGTATCTGGAGATGATGGCGGCAGGGGAAGATTTTTCCAGATTCCTCTGGTCGTTTGTGGAAGGAACCCCCATCCAGAACAGCTGGCAAACCCACCGGGCGGTTCCCACACAAACCGCTGAATCAAGGGCCATGGCCAGGGAATTAAAGCACAAAGGATTTAAGTTTGTCGGCCCGACCATCTGCTATGCATTTATGCAGGCCGTGGGCATGGTCAACGACCATCTGACCGGCTGCTTCAGACATCAGGAGATCAAGGCGCTGTCAACCCGTTGAATATTGTCTGCCACTTAAACATCAAGGAGAACTGGATGAACCAACACGAATTTTATCTTGTGGAAAAACGACCACCCCTTGCCTGGGTCTTTCTCAACCGGCCCGGGAAGAAAAATGCCATGGGACCTGCCGCCTGGAACGAGTCCGAGGCGGTTTTCAACGATCTCGACAATGATCCTGACATCCGGGCCGTTGTCATTGCAGGCAAGGGACCCAGCTTCTGTGTGGGCATAGACCTCATGGGCATGGTGGGCGAACTTCCCGAGCTCATGGACAATGAACAGAAGGGCGGAATCAAATGGAAACTGCTGCCAAAGATCAAACACCTCCAGGCCGCCATCTCCGCAGTTGAACGTTGCCGAAAGCCGGTCATCGCAGCCATTCACGGCCATTGCATCGGCGCAGGCCTTGATCTGGCAACGGCCTGCGACATCCGGATCTGTTCCAGGGATGCCACCTTTTCCCTGCGGGAAGCAGCCGTGGGGTTTGTGGCCGACGTCGGGGTTCTCCAGCGCATACCGGCCATTGTGGGCCAGGGCCATGCACGGGAACTGGCCTATACGGCCCGGGATATTTCAGCAGACAGGGCAAGGGAGATCCTTCTGGTCAACCATGTCTATGACACCGAACAGAGCCTGATGGCAAACGCCGAAATCCTCGCCAGGGAGATTGCCGACAACTCCCCCCTTGCCGTCCAGGCGTCCAAGGATGTTCTCAACTTCTGCGTTGGCAAATCCGTTCAAGAGGGCCTTGACTATGTGGCCTCCATTAGCGCCAACATCATCCCGTCCAATGACCTCATGGAGGCCCTCACAGCCTTTGGGGAACGGCGCAAACCCAAATTCACCGGCGACTGACCCCACCAGGACCAGACCCCGTGGTGTCCGATCCCGGGGTCAGAGTTTTTTCAAAAGCTGGTTTGCCGCCGTCAGCAGCGGATCCCACACCGGGCCAAACGGCGGGGCATAGGCAAAATCGGTCTGGAAAAAACCCTGCACATCCATTCGGTTGTGCAGGGCAACGGCAGGGGCGTTGATTCGGTGGGCAACCCCCTGTTCTCCGACCATCTGCACCCCCAGAAGCCGCCCGGTCTTCCGGTCCCCTGTCATGGCCGTTAAAATGGTTGTGGCGCCGGGCTGGGCATGGGCCTTTGAACTGTTTTTAACAACCACCTCCACCGGGTCAAACCCGGCGGCCACGGCTTCCTGAAAAGACAGCCCGGTCCGGGCGATCTCCAGGGCAAAGAGCTTAAAAACGGCCGTCCCCACCACCCCGTCAAGCCGGGTCTCAACACCGCAGACATTATCGGCAACGGCCCACCCCGCCCGATTGGCCCTCAGGGCCAGGGGAATCCAGCACCGTTGCCCGGTGACCACATGGATGGCATCGGCACAGTCGCCGGCCGAATAGATGTCCGGATCCGAGGTCCTGAGCTGATCATCCACTGAAATGGCATCGGAAAGACCCGTCTCCAACCCGGCGTCCCGGGCAAGGCGGCTGTTGGGTCGAACCCCCGAGGCCACAATCACCATGTCAGTGTCAAGGGCCATGGTGTCGCACGCCACCCGCAAACAACCATCATGGACGCTGATGGCGTCAATGGCATGGCCCATATGCATGGCAACCCGGTTTTTTGACAACTCCAGGCTGACCGCCTGGGCAAGTTCAGGGTTCATCCAGGGCAGAAGCCGGGGACCGGGTTTGACCATGGCCACCGCAATCCCCCTTGATCTCAGGGCTTCGCACATTTCAAGCCCCACATACCCCATGCCGATGATCACCGCCTTTTTCACATTTTTCACACCGATGAAATGTTTTATCCTGCGGCCATGGTCAAGGCTCTTGAGGGGGAACACCCCGGAAAGATCAAGGCCCGGAATATCAGGCATCACCGGCCCGGCACCCGTTGCAATGAGGAGCTTGTCATAGGCCAGGGTAAAGGGTCGATTGTCCGGCCCCATGCCCCCTACGATCTTTGCCCCGGGGTCAATGGATCCGGCACAATGGCCAAGCTTCAGGTCAATGTGATTCTTATGGATAAAGGTGGCGGCATCCCTTACCACAAGGGCATCAATCCCGGTTTCAGGATCTGCAATGTTATAGGGCATGCCGCAGGCGCTGTAGGATACATCCATGCCCTGCTCGAGCACCACCACATCAAGATCCGGCGCCCTTCTTTTTGCCTTGCTTGCCGCGCTCATGCCGGCAGCATCGCCCCCAATGATCAAAAATCTCATGAAGTCTCCTTTTTGAAAGCGCTTAGAACTTTTCGTCCCAGTCAAATTCCCGGGAGGTAACGGCATCCTCAAGTCTGAGAATTTTTCTTTCAAGGGTTTTGAACCGGCCGTGAATACTCCTGATGGCAGCCTTTCTCGAGGTCACATAGTTCTCATAGAAATCACCCTCGGCCTCGGAATGAATGGGGGTCACCGGTTCGGGCTTGATGAGAAAGGCGGCCAGGAAATAGAGCCCCACCACCGGCCAGAATCCGCTGACAAACAGCAGAAAGACTGCAACGGCCCTGACCAGATGAACCGACAGATCAAACCGGTTGGCAATCCCCCGGCACACCCCCATGATCACCCCGCTCCTTGAACGGAACAGGTCCTGGCGCAACCCGGTAAAATTGCTGTTCCAGCGATCGTGACGCCGCCTTGTTCCTGACCGGCCACGTCCCTGATGGTTAAAACGACCTCTGCCCATGGCGGTTACACCTCCTTTTTCCGGCGCTCCATCAGAATGGTCTCAAGGGCATCCACCCGCTGTTCCATCCTGGAAAGCCCCTGGTAAATTTCCTGGATCATTCTGGCCTCTTCATTTTTTTCATCCCGGTTGTCCGGTGAAAGACCGCCTTTTACCATCCGCAGAATCAGTATGATTGCACCACAGACAACGGCCAGAAAGACGAGACCACCGGCAAACATCAGGCCGAGAAAACAGAATCCCTGCATCAGTTCCCCCCTTTCCGGTCCCGGGGCGGGAACGGATCAAGGGTCAGGGGTTGAACATCACCCATGGTCATACCTCCTCTTTGGGGTTGGATCTGGCGGATTTCAACCGTTCAAGCTCCTGCTCGATCTCATCGTCGGTTGCAAGGGATTCAAAGGCCTCATCAAGGGTTGGCCGGGTTCCGAAATTGACCAGATCCGCCTCAGCCTCCATGCGGTTGATGCGGTTTTCAAAGGCATCAAACCGGGCCATGGTTTCAGAATTGTCCATGCGGCGAATCTCTTCCTGGGCCTGTCGCTTTTTCCTGGCATGGAGATGACGCTGGACCAGCATCCTTTTTTTCTCCCTTGAACTTGCAAGCTTTTCCTCAAGCTGCACAATATCCTCCTGGTATTGGGCAACCAGGCCGGAGAGCTCTTCAAGCTCATCGTTCAAACCCGCCACAACCTGTCCAAATCGTCTTCGCTCCACAAGGGCCTGCCGTGCAAGGTCATCCCTGGCCCTTGAAACGGCAAGCTCAGCCCGGCCGGCCCAAAGAGCTGCCTTTTCCTCTGCCCGGGCAAGATTCTGTTCGACCCTTTTTCTGCCTGCCATGGTGCTGGCACAGGCGGATTTAAGCTCCACAAGGGTGTCTTCAATCTCACGGATCATGAGTTTGATTAATTTTTCAGGATCCTCTGCCCTGTCAAGCATGCCGCTGATGTTTGAGTTGATGATATCCTTGAATCTTGTAAAAATACCCATGGTGTTTCTCCTTTTGCTGGGGGTTTACCCCAACCTGCAGCAGGATGCGTGCCATCACCTCGGAAAAGACCCGATTCAATTTTTTTGATCCCATAATTCACCGCAACCACTGGGCCGTCCGGACATGCCCAGCGCCAGAACGGCGTTGACGGGCCATGGGAATATGTGGTATTATCAACCAATATACGGTATAAAAAACCCAAAAAAGGTTAATACAACCATGGTTCACACCGATTCACCCTTAAAACCCACCCCCCGTGAGGCCCTTGGCCAGTCAGAAGCCTTCCTCGACTTCCAGGAGCGGCTCGCCCGGGTTGCCCCCATTGATCGACCGGTTCTTCTGCTGGGAGAGCGGGGAACCGGCAAGGAACTAGCCGCAACACGCCTTCACTTTCTCTCCCATCGCTGGCAGGGCCCGTTGATCACCCTCAACTGCGCTTCCCTTGCCCCGGCCCTTGTGGAAGCCGAGCTGTTCGGCCATGAAAGGGGTGCCTTTACCGGGGCGGACAAGCGCCGCACAGGCCGCTTTGAAGCCGCAAACAACGGCACCCTGTTCCTGGATGAAATCGGTGCGATTCCCATTGAAACCCAGGAAAAAATTCTGCGGGTGGTCGAGTACGGCAGGTTTGAGCGGGTGGGCAGTTCATCACCCATTGAGGTGAATGCCAGAATTATCAGTGCCACCAACGCAAACCTTGCCCAAAGATGCGAAACAGGTCGGTTCAAACCCGATCTCCTGGATCGGCTCAGCTTTGAAGTGTTGTTTCTTCCCCCCCTGCGCAACCGGTCCGGGGACATCCTGCTCCTTGCCGACCACTTTGCCCGGGAAATGGCCCGGGAACTCGGCAGAACAGAACCGCCCCGGCTCTCTAAAGAAGCTGCGGCCCTGCTTGAAGCCCATCCCTGGAGGGGAAATATCAGAGAGCTTAAAAACGTCGTCGAACGGGCCGTATACCGTTCCAGCCATCATACCATCCGGGAGATCATTTTCAACCCCTTTTCATCGCCCCACGGCAGTTTACCGGACCTGCCCGCCCCTGCAGAGGAAAAAACCGAGCAACCCCAGGTTTCAGCCCTTTTTCCCGATTTTACTGCCATGCCCCTGAAATCGGCCGTGGCAACCCTTGAAAGGCTTCTTCTAAAACGGGCCCTTGCCAAGTCCAAACACAACCAGAAACGTGCCGCAGCGCTGCTGGGGCTGTCCTATGACCAGTTAAGGGGGTTGATTCGAAAACATCAACCTTGAAAAAGCGTCCAAATATGATTAAGATGTATGGCATATATAAACCAGACCCATTCATTGACCAGCACATTTAAGGGAAATTCTGCACATGTTCACAGAAACCATCACCTTCCAGGCGGCCTTCATGGCAGGTCTGCTGTCGTTTTTTTCGCCGTGCATCCTTCCCCTGATCCCTGCCTACTTCACCTTTATCACCGGCCTTTCCCTGGATGAACTGACCCTTGATCTCAAAGAAACCCGAAAAAAGGTGCTGCGCTCAACCCTGGCCTATGTGTGCGGATTCTCCTTTGTGTTTATTCTGCTTGGGGCCTCTGCCTCTTTCCTCGGCAGCTTCATGGCAAAATATACCTGGATTATACGGTACCTGGGCGGTACTATTGTCATCATTTTTGGCCTCCACCTGCTTGGCATCATCAACATCAGGGGGCTCAACTTTGAACGAAAGATTCACCTGGACAAAAAGCCTGTCCATCTCTTGGGCACCTTTGTCATCGGCATGGCATTTGGCGCAGGCTGGAGCCCCTGCATCGGGCCCCTCCTCGGTTCGATCCTCATTGTTGCCGGCAACCAGGAAACCGTTGTCAAGGGCATGGTTCTCCTGGGGATTTACTCGGCAGGACTTGCCCTGCCCTTTATCCTGATCTCGTTATTTATCAACCGGCTTCTTGAAATCATGAAGCGCGCCACCCGTGTCATCTCTTACATCAACAAGATATCCGGCATTCTTCTGATCGCCCTTGGGCTCCTGCTCATCACAGATCAATTCAGAATTCTTGCCGGATTATAAGCAAAAGGACCCGTTCACCATGAAACAAAAGATCCTGAGCACGCTCCTGGCAGTGGTAGTGTCTGCCATTTTCCTCCCTTTGGCAGCCGCTTCCCAGGAAATTTCCTGGCAGAAATTTGACAGCGGCATGGCCATGGCAAAGGAACAGAACAAAAACGTTTTCCTCTATTTCCACGCAGAGTGGTGCTCCTACTGCAAAAAGATGGAGCGAACCACCTTTAAAAAACCAAAGGTCATCGACTACATCAACCAAAACTTCATTGCCATCAAGGTGGATTCGGACAGGGAGCAGAAAGTCTCCAACACCTATAATGTTCGGGGGCTTCCAACCCTCTGGTTCCTGAAATCCGACCATACCCGGATCAGCAACCTGCCCGGCTATGTTGATGCAAAAACCTTTGGCACCATCCTGAGGTTCATCAACACGGACAGCTATGAACAAATGAGCTACAGCGACTTTAAAAAGACATTGTAGGAGGAGTATACGCCATGCCAATATATGAATACAGATGCGAACGATGCAGTGCAACCTTTGAAAAGCTTATCTTCAAGGGAGATGAAAACAGGGTGAAATGCCCTGAATGCGGCAGTAAAGCCGTTAAAAAGCTCATGAGCGCAGCAAGCTTCATGGGACCCGGCATTGGCACCTGCGCAGCAGATACCCCCAAGGGCTTTTCCTGAGCCGGCTGATGCTTCCGGAGCGGTCCGCTCCGGATCATAACCTGGGAAAAACCGTGGGAAAGGGATGAGGTCACCCTCTTCCCGCTCTATCTGTAACCACCAGCACACCAGACCAATCAACACATAAGGAGACAGAATGATTCAGCTCGACACCACCATGGGAGAGATCCTGATTGAACTTGACGAGGAAAAGGCCCCGAAAACCTGCGCTAACTTTCTCGAATACGTAAATGCCGGCCACTATGACGGAACCATTTTTCACAGGGTGATCAACGGATTCATGGTCCAGGGCGGCGGCATGACCGAGGAGATGGTTGAAAAACCCACCCGACCGGCCATTGAGAATGAGGCAGACAATGGACTCTCCAATGCCCCCTACACCATTGCCATGGCAAGGACCATGGATCCCCACAGTGCAACGGCCCAGTTTTTCATCAATGTAAAGAAAAACGACATGCTTGACTTTAAATCCAAAACCCCCCAGGGATGGGGATATGCGGTTTTTGGAAAGGTGGCCAAGGGCCATGGCGTCGTCAACAAGATCAAGGCCGTTGCCACGGGCAATAAGGCCGGCCATGGGGACGTGCCCAAAGAGCCCATAACCATCCTCAAGGCCCGGGTTGTGGACGGGGACGGGGCCCAGGCTTAGACCTTAAAGCGCCGGAACGGGCAGGACAGCCCATGTTGCAGGCCACTCTGATGCAGTCACGGCCAGAACAGTCGCAAGCCTGCCTGCTCCGGCAGCCGTTTGCTGTCAAACATGGGCAGGCGTTGCCAGACCCTTGAAAAAGCCTTTGACCTGACCATAGGGGAGAAAAACAATGAAATCAATCCTGGCAGATTATGACAAGGACAACCACCAGGCAAGCGTGCGCACAGGCGCTGAACCAGAAGACTGGGTAACGGTCTGCACCCGTTTCAACGATGATGTCCACCGCATCAGCGACATCACAGACATTGAAGGATTCACCGCACTCTACCAATGTTTTGACGACGACAACCTGTCGGTTTTCTACCTTGTAAACGAGGACAGCCGCCTGTTCCGCCTCAAGAGAAAACACTTTCTGAATAACATTGGAATTGGAAAGGGTGTCAAAACCAGCTAACCCAGTCCGTTGTTGAACTCACGCTCGTGCATGCCCATGAGGTACAAGAGCCCGTCAAGCCCCACACTTGAGATGGCATTGCTTGCCCGTTCCCTGACAATGGGCTTGGCATGGAAGGCAACCCCCAACCCTGCAATGCTGATCATGGGAAGATCGTTGGCCCCGTCCCCCACGGCAATGGTCTGCTCGATGGAGATTTGCTCCTTCCGGGCAAGGGCCTTCAACAGCAAGGCCTTTTTTTCACCGTCAATGATCTCTCCTGCCACTTCTCCGGTAACAACCCCGTCCCGGATCACAAGTTCATTGGCATACACATAGTCAAATCCCAGAGTCTCCTTGAGATAATCGCCCACAAAGGTAAATCCGCCGGACAGAATACCAAGCTTATACCCAAGCCCCTTGAGGGTTGCGGTCACAAGACCCACGCCTTCGGACAGGGGAAGGTTCGCCGTGATATCGGAAAGTTCACTCTGTTTAAGGCCTTTCAAAAGCGCCACCCGCTTTCTGAAACTCTCCTTAAAGTCGATCTCACCGGCCATGGCCGAACGGGTAATCTGGGCCACCTCGTCTCCCACCCCGGCAAGCTTTGCAAGTTCGTCGATCACCTCGGCCTGGATCAGGGTCGAATCCATATCAAAAACCACAAGCTTGCGGTTTCGGCTGTAGATGTTGTCCACATGGAACGAAATATCAATGCCCATCTCCCTGGATATCTCCATGAAGCGGCCCCGCATGGCCCGAATGTTAACCGGTTTCCCACTCACGGAAATCTGAATGCTCGCCCTGGGATTGACAGGTTCGCTCTCAAGGGAAATCCTGCCCGTCAAACGGGTGATGCCGTCGATGTTGAGTTCGTTTTCCGCCACCACCGACGCCACACTTGAAATCTGGCGGGCCGTGATCTTCTTGCCCAGCAGCGTAATGACCCGCCTTTCCCGGCCCTGGGCCTTGACCCAGCCCTCGTAGGATGCCCCGTCAACGGGTTTGACCTCAATGGCAAGCCCCATCTGATGACCCTCAAACAGCAGATCCTTAAATATGGCCGAAAAATCATCGTCCCTTGGAATCTCCACAAGAATCCCAAGGGAGATGTAATCATGGATCACGGCCTGACCGATATCCAGGACATTGGCGTTATACTCGGCAAGTATGGCTGTAAATTTTGAATCAAGCCCTTTTCTGTCCCGACCGGAGATGTTGATCAATACGGTTTTGCCCATCAAAGATACCCTTTGTCCCCTTTTAAATTCAAGCTACCATGGATTTTTTCGGAATCGGAAAACCTTTTTCATATAGTATGGGCAGGAACAATACTCAAGGGAAAACTGAGGCCGGAACCGTCGATTCAACAATATTCAACCCCGACCCCGTAGCCGAGAATATCGTCATCGGTAATTTTGCTGCACCACTGAACCTTTGCCCGCTTGACCATGAATGCTTCAGGAGAATAATAGACGTCGGGATGGAGATTCTCGACCTTAACCTGGATCTTGTCACCGGGTTCCAGTGGCAGAAGGGTTTCAAAATACATGCCCCCCTGGCTTGCATTGTACATCCTCGCCCGATAATCCCTTAAATTGTCAGAGTAGAAAATGGGAGACTCAAGGTAACGCCGGGGATAGCTTCTCTTAAACTTTTTTTCCATTTCACACCTCCTTGTTCAACCGTGTTTATTTTACCACATTTTTTTTAAAACAACAGCAAAACAGCTTTTTTTTTAATTCATATTGACCCTGGCCGCCCACGGCAGTATGATGTTGCTATCATGGTAGCAACAAATAGAAAGGAGTAGCATGGAAGCCCTTGCCAACCTGAAAGAACTTGGATTTTCCCAGTATGAGGCCGCATGCTACATGGCGTTGCTCACCGATCACCCGGTCAACGGTTCAAGGCTGAGCGCCCTTTCAAACATTGCAAGGTCCAGAATCTACGATGTACTCAGGAGCATGATGGCCAAGGGGTATGTCATTGAGGCAAGCAAGGGGCAGTATGTCCCCCTGCCTCCGGATGAGTTGATCTTCCGGCTTAAAACCCGGTTCAACGAAAACATCCGCGCATTTGAAAGCGAGGTTGCCAGGGTATTTCGCAGGACAGAATGCGAATACATCTGGACCCTGACCGGTTACGACACGGTAATGGCCAAGGCGAGGGAGATGATCAACACAGCTGAAGCTGAAATTTACACCAGGCTCTTCCCGGGCGAAGCCCGGATCCTTTCAGCAGAGCTTGATACTGCCGCCAGCCGTGGCGTCAGCATCCGGTACATTGCCATGGGCGATACCCC
Organism: uncultured Desulfobacterium sp.; assembly: GCA_963675615.2. Classification (GTDB taxonomy): domain Bacteria; phylum Desulfobacterota; class Desulfobacteria; order Desulfobacterales; family Desulfobacteraceae; genus Desulforapulum. Next base: position 2,981,508 of record CAXXTD010000001.1, on the reverse strand, counting down.
CATGACCTTTGACGTCCAGGTGGCCCATCCGGACCAGGCAGAGCTTGTTACAAAAATCGGGGGGGCTTCGTTTGACCTGATCAAGGACAGAAATGAAGCCCTTGTGGGGGTATTTGCGACAGACGACCCGGACAATTCACCCATCAACTGGACCCGGAACCCCTGGTTTATCACCACCAACCGGGACAGTCTGCGCCATGATTTCTACCACTGCTTTTTGAAAAAAATTCACGAGGACAAACAGCTGCTGAACGATCGCGAAAAAAAGATCTACGCCATCATCAAAAACGACAACTGACATTCACGGAGAGGACCATGGAAACAATGGAAGCTGTAAAAACACCAGATTTTCCCGGGACAAACTGCCCGGACCCAGGATTTTCAACGACTTCTGATCAAGGGATTATTGAATCAGAGGACCTGTTTGGCGCCCACCACTATGAACGGATTGCCATGGTCGTACGAAGGGCAAAGGGGTGCTGGCTCTTTGATCAGAACAACAACCGTTACCTGGACTGCCTTGCCGCCTACTCCGCAGCCAACCCCGGCCATCACCATCCGGTCATTGCCAAGGCGGTGGTGGATGCTGTCCAAGGAGGATATGCATCGGTTCTCTCCAACGTGGTTTACTCGGATCCCCTTGGCATCTTTCTCAAACGAATGGGCCAGTTTGCCCCCCAGATGGCACCCAGATTCGGCAACAGCGGCAACAAGGTCCTGCCCAAGAATGGCGGCGTGGAAAGTGTTGAGACCGCCATCAAAGCCATGCGCTACTATGGCTACAAGCAAAAGGGCATCAAGGACGGGCGCCAGGAAATCATTGTGTTTGACAACAATTTCCACGGCCGAACCATTTCAGTGGTCTCTTTTTCCACCGCTGAGAAATACCGCCAGGGGTTCGGTCCCCTGACCCCCGGCTTTGTGAGCGTCCCCTTTGGTGATATCCAGGCCGTTGAACGGTCAATCAACACAAACACCTGCGGCATCCTTGTGGAGCCCATCCAGGGGGAAGGCGGCATCCGAGTTCCCCCCGAGGGGTTCCTGGCCGGATTACGCAAAATCTGCGACGACAGGGATCTGCTGCTGGTGTGCGACGAAATTCAGGTGGGTCTGGGGCGAACCGGAAAACGGTTCTGCTTTGAGCACGACAACATTGTTCCCGATGGTGTTATCCTTGGTAAAGCGCTCTCGGGTGGTCTTGTTCCCCTTTCCGTATTCATCACCAGCACCCGCATCATGGACCTTGTGTTCAGCAAGGGTTCGGACGGATCCACATTCGGCGGCTATCCCCTGGCCTGTGTTGCCGGCACAGCCGGCCTCAAGGTATTTGAAGACGAAGCCCTTGACCGCCGCTCCAGGGAAAAGGGACGGATTTTAAAACAGCGGATCCAGGCCATTGCCAAGGCCTCCCCCCATGTCAAGGAGGTCCGGGGAAAGGGACTGTTCATCGGGATCGAGGTAAACAACGGCAATGCCATGGCGTTCTGCAGACAGCTTCTCGACCTTGGCATCATTGTCAACGACAGCCACGGCCATACCATCCGGATATCCCCCCCCCTGGTAATCAACGACCGGGAACTCGATTTTCTGGTGGAAAGGCTTGAACAGGTGCTTGTGGGCTAGACGTGGAGCCGGACACCATTTTCCGCAAGCAGTGCCTGCATGGCTTTTCTGGGCATGGTGTCGGTAAAAAGCTCGTCAATGTCTCCCACATGGCCCAGGCGAACCATGGCATCCCGGCCGAATTTTGTGTGATCTGCCACCAGTATCACCTTGGATGAATTGTGAATGATCGCCTTGGCCACCTGGACCTCCTGGTAGTCAAAATCCAGAAGGTCTCCATTGGAAGCAATGCCGCTGATGCCGATGATGCAGAAATCAGACCGGAACTGGCGAATAAATTCAAGGGTGGCATGGCCGGTGATGCCGCGGTCCCTGTGCCTCACCACCCCGCCTGCCATATAAATTTCAATGTCAGGATTCTGGCTCAGGATGACGGCCACGTTCAGGTTGTTGGTAATGACCCGGAGTCCGTCTTTTTTCAAAAGTTCCCTTGCCACCTCCTCGGTGGTGGTGCCGATATTGATAAACACAGAGGCCTGTGACGGAATCCTTTCTGCCACCATAGAGGCAATAATCTGTTTTTCCTTTCGGCACAGGACCTGGCGGGTGGCGTAACCGATATTTTCAACACTTGTTGCAAGCCCGGCTCCTCCATGGTAACGTCGGACCTGCCCTGATTTACTCAACAGGTTGATGTCCCGTCGTATGGTCTGGGCCGTCACCTTGAAATCTGCGGCAAGATCCTCAATGGATACATACCCCAGAGCCTGAACCCGTTCAACAATTTTGGCCTGCCGTTTCTGCATCTGTTTTTCCCTATACCTTGAGTTTCTGACCCGCCCTGGGCACAACGGCCTTAAAGCCTTCCCGGCCCAACCGGTCGGCAAACTGGAGGGAGGCCTGTTCTTCCCCGTGGACCACGGCGATCTTTTTAACCTTGAGGTTTGATGTCTTGAGAAACCGCATCATCTCCTCCCGGTCAGCATGGGCGCTGAAGCCATTCAAGGGGACAACGTTGGCCTTCAGGGGGTACTCCTTACCCAGAATCCTCACCACCGGGGGCTCCCCCTTTCTGCCGTTTTTCCGAAAGGCCCGGCCAAGATCAAGAATGCGCCTTCCCAGGGTGTTTTCAGCCATGAACCCCACGATGAGGATGGTGTTGGCCTCGTTGTGGATACGATACCTGAGATGGTGAAGAATACGCCCTGCCTCACACATGCCCGAAGCGGAAATCACGATGCACGGCTCGGGTTTTCGCATTAAATCCATTGATTCGTCCACGGAAGAAACAAAATCGACCCCGTCAAAGAGAAAGGGGTTGAGTTGATGCTCAAGAAAGGTTTTATGGGTTTCCCGGTCGTAGAGTTCAGGGTGTTCAACAAACACCCGGGTCAGACCCGAGGCAAGGGGGCTGTCCACATAAACGGGAATCCTGGGCACAACCCCCTGTTCGTAAAGTTCATGTATCACGTAAAGGATCTCCTGGGTCCGACCCAGGGCAAACGAGGGGATTACAACCGACCCCTTGCGCTGGATGGCCAGGTTGAGCTCCCGGGCCATGCGTTTGTTCAAATCCTGTGAACTCTCATGGACACGATCGCCATAGGTGCTCTCCATGATCAGCAGGTCAATCTCCCTGTCCTCTGCCCTGAAGTCAAGACAGGGATTTTTCAGAATGGGCATGTCAAACCGGCCCAGATCGCCCGTATAGCAAACCGTCCGACGGTCCTTTCCCTGCCCGTAATGGATGATACTGATGGCAGACCCCAGGATATGGCCGGCCTCGTAAAAGGTACAGGTCATATCCTTTCCAATGGTGATGGGGGTCCGGTAGGGAGTGCCTGAAAAAAAACCCAGGGAGAACCTGGCATCGGCCTCCCGGTAAAGGGGTTCCACCTGGGTCAGATCGTGGCGTTCGGCGATCTCGCGGATAGCCTCCCGGTTGAGTTTGTTTTTTCCCGACTTCAAAAGTTTTCTGACCTGCTGGGCCTCCCGGTTTGAAAGGTCATCGGCCACACCGTTCTTTCCGTGGGTGACAAGGGCTGAACGGGCGTTCTTATAGTTGAGATAATCGGCGTCGGATTCCTGGATATGGGCCGAATCGGGCAGCAGGTAGTTGCACACATCCTGGGTGGCACGGGTGGTGACCACCTGACCCTTGAAATCTTCCTTCACAAGCAGGGGAATTCGACCCGAATGGTCAATATGGGCATGGGAAAGCACCACATTGGTAATGGTTGACGGGTCAATGGGCAGGGTGGTATTTTTTTCCCACGCGTCCTTTCGTCTGCCCTGGAACAATCCGCAGTCAAGCAGAATACGATCCTGTCCGGTGTCGATCATGTGCATGGAACCGGTCACTTCCCTTACAGCTCCGAAAAAAGATATCTCCATGGGCCCCCCTTCAATGTTAAAAACCGAAAATTTATGTTATAAAACGAACAAACACCGGTTGAAAAAGCTCAATTCAAATGTTACATATCAGTATATGTCAACTTTTTTATGGAGGCAAGCGTGGAAACAGAAGTTCTGATCATCGGCGGCGGTGCCACGGGAACGGGGATTGCCAGGGATCTTGCCCTCCGGGGGATCCGTTCGCTTGTGGTGGAAAAGGGAGATATCAATGCAGGCGCCTCTGGAGGAAACCATGGATTGCTCCACAGCGGTGCACGCTATGTTTCAAATGATGCCGGAAGCGCCCGGGAGTGCATGGACGAGGGAAACATCCTGAGGCAGACCGCTCCCCATTGCATTGACGACTGCGGCGGGCTGTTTGTGGCCGTCCAGGGCGACGATGAAAATTATGTGGCGGATTTCCCGATTTTCTGCCAAAGGGCAGGCCTTGGGGCCACGGCCATCTCCCCGGACGAGGCCCGTGAAATGGAGCCATTGCTGGCAGACGAAACCATTGCCGCCTTTCGGGTCAACGACGGCGCCATTGATCCGTTCATGCTCTGCCTGGAAAACATCTCCCATGCCCGGGCCCTGGGGACAACGCTTCTCTGCCACACCCAGGTGGTTGCCTTTGAACGGGAGAACCATTGCATTACAAGGGTATGGCTTGAAAAAACCGGCACAGGCGAGCGTTTCAGCGTGGAACCCCGGCAGATCATCAATGCCGCAGGTGCCTGGGCCGGAAAAGTTGCGGCCCTTGCCGGTGCAACCACCCACGTTCTTTACTCCATGGGAACCCTCCTCGTCACCCAGTCCAGAATGACACAGGGGGTCATCAACCGCCTCAGGCCCCCGTCCGACGCAGACATCCTTGTCCCGGGAGGAACGGTATCCATCCTTGGCACCACCTCGGTGCGCGTGGATGATCCCGACAGGATCCGGCCCACCGTGGCCGAAACCAATCTCATTGTCGAACAGGGGGCAAAGATGATTCCAAGTCTTGAACAAACCCGCTACATCCGGGCCTACTCAGGGGTTCGCCCCCTGGTCAGCCAGAGTTCCGGAGCCGGGGACGACAGAACAGTGAGCCGGGGGTTTGTCCTGCTGGACCATGCATCGGACAACCTTGACAACTTTGCCACCATCACCGGGGGCAAACTCACCACCTTCAGGCTCATGGCTGAAAAAACAGCCGACCTTGTGGCCGCAAGGCTTGGCAACAAGGTGGCCTGCACAACAAAAACAGCACCCCTGCCATCGACCCTTGACGGCAAATGGACCGAACCCGGCATTGCTCCCAGGGTCTGGTTTGCCAAACCTGCCGGAAAAAAAGACCGGATACTGTGTGAGTGTGAAATGATCTCGGAAGCCACCATCGACACCATTGCAGCAGCCCTGAAAAACAACAACGAAACCCCAGATCTGCTCACCATCGGTCGAAGAAGCCGGCTGGGAAAGGGTCCCTGCCAGGGGGCCTTTTGCAGCACCCGGGTCCTTGCCCACATGTACAACCGGCATGAACTGTCCGGTCCCGGTGGTGTTGACGACATAAAGGCCTTCCTGGATGAACGCTGGAAGGGACAGCAGGCCATTTTCTGGGGGGATCAGCTGGTCCAGGCGGAACTCACCGAAGCCATGCACTGCGGGCTGTTTGACCTTGAACTTGCACAACCAGGAGACCATGGCCATGATCATTAATACCCCTGAACCGGCTGAACCCGAAACCATCACAACCGACCTTGCCATCATCGGTGCCGGCATGACCGGTATGGCAGCAGCCCTTTTTGCCGTAAACCGAAGGATATCAACCCTCCTGGTGGGTCAACATTCAGCCATGAACTTTGCAAGTGGCATCATGGATCTCATGGGCGTGCATCCGGCAGGCCGCCAGTGGGACGATCCCTGGAAGGCCATTGACCAGGTGCGCAGCGACCTGCCGGACCACCCCTTTGCAAAAATAGCCCCCCCCCCCATTGAAAGGGCCATGGCAGAGGTGTCAACCTTTCTTCAAGACAAACTCCCCTACCAGCGATCCCCCCAAAAAAACGTCACCATTATTACCTCAGTAGGCACCCTTAAAAAGACCCACATGGTTCCCCAGACCATGTGGAACAACGTAAAGGCCCTTGAAAAAAAAGCACCCACCCTGATTCTGGATTTCACGGGCATGAAACTGTTCAGCGCACGCCAGATCACCTCGTCCCTTGAACATGCGTGGCCCGGTTTACGTTCCAGAACCATCGACTTTCCCCGGTCTGAACTTCTTGAGGAGCTTCACCCGGAACATGTGGCACGATCCCTGGATCTTTCAGCAAACCGGATCGAGCTGGCTGAAAGGATCAAACCCTTTGTTAAGGATGTCGAATACATTGGTTTTCCTGCCCTGGTGGGCATGTACAACTCGGTTGAGGCTGTGGCCGAACTTGAAGCGCTCCTGGGCTGTCCCATTTTTGAAATCCCCACTCCGCCTGTATCTGTACCGGGCATAAGACTCCAGGAGGCCATGATCAACGGGCTTGAAACCCGCAACGGTTTTCAAAGCCTCTCGACCATGGCAACCGACGTGACAAAGATCCCGGGCAGGGGGTTCGTCACCACCATCAAGGGCAGCAACGGCAACCGGACCATTGTCTCAAAGGCCGTTCTCCTGGCAACGGGGCGCTTTCTTGGCAGGGGGCTTGTGGCCAGCCGCAGGGGAATTTTCGAGGCACTTATGAATCTTTTTGTGACCCAGCCGCAATCCCGCAGCGACTGGCACAGAACAAGCCTGTTTGATCCCCAGGGCCACCCGGTGAACCGGGCCGGAATTCGGACCGATTCATCGTTCAGACCCTTGTCCGCCCTGGGAGAACCGGTCATGGACGATCTCTACGTGGCGGGTTCCATCCTTGCCGGTTCCGACTGGATGCGCATGAAATGCGGATCAGGCGTTGCCATGGCCACAGCCTTTGCCGCGGTCAAGGCCATTCAAGCATCAGGGGTCAAAAAATGAGAGGTTGCTTTATAGGTCGGAAATGGGTAAAAGATAGGGTGTTGTAAACAATATGAATTAAAAGGGCATAGACAGCTCCTCTGGACCTGGTGCCCTTTTTTAATCGCCCTGCTTACCCAGGCACTGATACGGCCGGCCCGGTCTGCTCATTCCAGGAGCTGCCCCGGGAAAAGGCTTTCAAAGGAAACCCATAGTATTGATACGCTTTTTCTCTTCCCTGATAAAAAGACTGTTCCGGCAAGCCGCCCCTGCACCCATTGAACCCGTTGTCCGTGAAAAACAATTGCCCGGGGATGATACCGCTGTCCAGCCCGAAAAAAAGACAACCCCCTCCCGGCAACAGCCGCCTGAAACCAGCCAGCCCCCTGCGGCAGAGACCGGGCCCAGTGAGTCCGTTCCCCCGGCGCCCCGGCAACCTGGAAAAAAACATACGCCCTGGGCCCTGGACCGTTTCCAGGTGCCGGTCCAGGAAGGAAAAACACGGTTCCATGACCTTGACCTGCCCCTGGGGTTGATGCATGCCATTTCAGACGAGAAGTTTCAATACTGCATGCCGGTCCAGGCAGAGGTACTTCCCCACACCCTCACGGGCAGGGACGCAACCGCCAAGGCCCAGACCGGTACAGGCAAGAGCGCGGCCTTTCTCTTGACCATCATTGCACGCCTTGTGAAAAACCCCATCAGGGGAAAAAGGGAAAAGGGAGTGCCCAGGGCCTTGATCATTGCCCCCACACGGGAGCTTGTCCTCCAGATCGAAAAGGATGCAAAGGCCCTGACACGCTACACCCCCCTTCGAACCGTGTCCGTGTTCGGCGGCATGGATTACAAACGCCAGCAGGACCAGCTCACCTCGGCCCATGTGGACATCATCGCCGCAACCCCCGGGCGTCTCATGGATTTCATGCGCCAGAAGCTTGTCAATCTGGGCCGGATCGAAATCCTTGTCATTGACGAGGCAGACCGGCTGCTGGACATGGGATTCATCCCGGACATGCGAAACATCATCTACAACACTCCCCACAAAAAAGAGCGGCAGACCCTGTTCTTTTCCGCCACCCTTGCCCCTGAGATTCTGCGCATGGCCAACCAGTGGACCGTTGACCCAGCAGTTGTGGAGATCGACCCGGACAAGACAGCGGCAGATTCCATCAACCAGAAGGTCTTTATTGTCACGGAAGACGAAAAGTTCCCCCTGCTCTACAACCTCATCTCCGGGGAGAAACTCGAACGGGTGATCCTCTTTGTCAACATGCGCAGTACCACCCGGAGAATCGCCCAGCGGCTGGTTCAATTCGGCATCTCAAGCGAAATTCTGTCGGGGGAGGTTTCCCAGAAACAGCGAATCCGAACCCTGGACAATTTCAGACATGGCAAGATCAGGGTGCTGGTGGCAACCGATGTGGCGGCCAGGGGACTTCACATCGAGGGGGTCAGTCACGTGATCAACTACGATCTTCCCCAGGACCCCGAGCACTATATCCATCGCATCGGCCGCACGGGAAGGGCCGGGGCTGAAGGAATATCCGTCAGCTTTGCCGATGAGATGAGCTCGTTTCAAATTCCCGACATCGAAGCAGTACTCGGCAACAAGCTTGCGTGCGAATACCCCGATGACGCCATGCTTGCGCCCCTTCCAAAACCCAAACGAAGAGTTCCCTCCAAACCCGCCACCCGGAACACTCCCCCCAAAAAACGGCGCACCAGTTCAAACCGCCGCCCCCGACCCAAGGGCAGCCCCGGACGACGCACCTCCGGAAACACTGAAAAAAAGGAATCTTCCCAGCGTTGACACACCCGGGGCGATATTGTACAAGGTTGAATGAAGTCTGAAACACTTTTCTAAAGGAGTGACACGAGAATGTTTGGTTTGGGAATGCCTGAAATCCTACTGATATTGGCCATCGCCCTGATGGTGATCGGCCCGAAAAAACTGCCTGAGCTTGCCAAAACCCTTGGCCGGGCCATGGGAGAGTTCAAGAAAGCGGCCCAGGATTTCAAGCGAAGCATAGATATGGAAGAGACGGCCAGGAAATTTGAAGAGCCCGCAAAGAGCATCAGGGAATCCCTGAAGGAAGTGACCACCCCCCCTGGAGAAACCCCGGCAGCCACTCCAGAGACGGTCACCCCTGTCGACCAGGCGCCATCGCCAGACAAAGGGGATGCCCCCCCCCGTGGTGAACAGATCAGCAACGGTGATGGGGCAAAAAAATGAGCCAGGAAGAAGAAAAAAGCCCGTTTACCGAACACCTCGGCGAACTCAGGGACAGGCTTGTCCGGTCGTTTATTGCCGTGGGCGTCGGGTTTGTCATTGCCTACTGCTTTAAGGAGCGCCTCTTTGACGTCCTCACGGCCCCCCTGATAACCGCCATGGGCGAAGGCCAAAAAATGATCTTTACCGGCCTTCCCGAGGCATTTTTCACCTATCTCAAGGTATCACTTCTCACGGGGATCATCCTGGCCACCCCGGTCCTGTTTTACGAATTCTGGATGTTTGTAAGCCCGGGGCTGTACCGAACGGAGAAACGCTTTCTTTTGCCCGTGGTCATCCTGTCGATCTTCTTCTTTTGTGTGGGCGCCTCGTTTGGCTACTTTATTGTCTTTCCCTATGGGTTTCAGTTTTTTCTGGGTTTTTCGTCCGACACCATCCAGGCCATGCCCTCCATGAAAGAGTACCTGGGGTTTGCCTCCAAAATGCTCCTGGCCTTCGGCTTTGTGTTTGAACTGCCCCTGATCCTCACCTTCATGGCACGAATGGGACTGGTCTCGGTGGAATTTCTCAAAAAAAATCGCAAGTATGCGGTTCTCATCTTTTTTACCGGTGCGGCCCTGATCACTCCCCCGGATGTAATCACCCAGATCATGATGGCCATCCCCCTGATGATACTCTACGAAATCAGCATTATCGGGGCCAGGGTGTTCGGCAGAAAAAAAGATGCGGACGCGGACGAAGCGGCTGAAACCCCCGATGACCAGGGGGACAAGAGCCCCCCAGAGACGCCCCGCCCGGAAGATCAAAATTGACTTTTTTATCATTGACAGCGCCTGATGCTCTATTATACAGTTCGACCACCATTTGCATGGCGCTTTCGCCAGAAGGGCTCGCTTCCGGAATTATGCCGATCCCGGAAGCCAGGACCATGGAATTTAACAGCCGAAAGGCTGTAAAGGGATAGAATAAACTTTTTAACTGTTATTAAAGGAGGGTATCATGGGAAAAAAAATGTTGACAGTACTTCTGGTGGCTGGCGTGGCTCTTGTTTTTGCCTCCACGGGACTTCAGGCCGGCACCAAGGTTGAAGACACCATTCAAATGAACACAAAAGAGTATGCAGATCACTCAAAGGGAATTGTGGAGTTTACCCACAAAAAGCACGCTGAAGACTACAAAATCAAATGCGGCGAATGCCACCACGATGACAAGGGTCAGCCCCTCAGCCTGAAAGCTGGCGACGATGTCAAGCGCTGCGTTGAGTGTCACAAGGAGACCGAAAAGGTCAAAGGCGAAAAAATCAGCAAAAAAGATAAAATCATGAAATACCAGCAGGAAGCCATGCACGCCAACTGCATCGAATGCCACAAAGAGCACAACATATCACTCAAAGACCCCAAGGATCCCAAGGGGACCAAGGGTCCTGCTCCGGCGTCCTGCTCCAAGTGCCACCCCAAGAAATAAAAAGAACCCAAGCACGTATTTGACATCTCCACAGATTTCAGAGGGCCTTTCCGATCATTCGGAAGGGCCCTTTTTTTGCCTCTACATCCGGGCTGCTTGGTAAATCCGGGCCTGGTTTAAAATCGCTTCGGCCCAGGCAGGTGTACCCGCCGCAAGGATGTGGGTATAGGTGGCAAACACCCGGTTTGTGAAGAATCCGTCCTGGCCGTTGACGATCCCCTTGCCCCGCTCCATGGAAAAGGCCATTCCCCCCCGGGTCTGATCGATCTCAAGAACGGTGGAGTACCGGAACTCATGGCCCCGTATTACCTGTCCCTGCTTGAAATAGGGATTCTCTTCAACCACCCTCACCTGGGTATAACCGTGGCCCACGGGCCGTTTGGACAGCCCGAACCGCACCGGAAGCACTCCGGCCATGGGATAGTCGATCCCGTCCAAGGTAAGACTCTGTCCAAGGAAGATAAATCCACCGCACTCGGCATAGATGGGAAGTCCACTGGCTGCAAGCTCCCTCAGATTTTCAGAAAAGGGCTGGTTGGCCGCAAGCTGGGGCGCATGGGTTTCGGGAAATCCGCCACCCATATAGATGGCATCCACCGGCGGAATGCGACTCTCCCTCAGGGGGCTGATGTAACAAAGCTCGGCCCCGCAGGCCTCCAGGGCCTCAAGATTATCCGGATAATAAAACTGAAAAGCAGAATCCTTGATGATGCCGATACGGGGTCTTCCGGCAACAGGGGCGTCCGCAGGGTTCAGTGCCTGGGGGAGGCGAAGACCTTTCACGGGCATCGCCTGTTCTGTCGGTACTTTGGCCGCAGCGCCCAAACATGCCGCATACAGCCCGTCAAGGTCAATGGATGCCCTTGCCACCCTTGCCGCAGCAGCAACGGAATCCATTGAAAGGGCATGCTCCGCCATGGGGACAAGCCCCATGTGACGCTCGGGGAAATCCCTGGATCCAAGCTTGGGAACGGCACCGAAAACGGGAAGGTTGCAGAATTGCTTGATGTTGTCCCGAACCTTGTTTTCGTGGCGCTTGCCAGCCACCCGGTTCAGAATCACACCAACAATATCAAGTTCGGGGTCAAAATGCATGCAGCCAAGAATCAGGGCGGCCATGGTGCGGGTACTCTTGGTGCAGTCAACCACCAGCAGCAACGGAAGGTTCAGCAGCTTGGCCAGTTCGGCCGTGCTGGTTCGCCCCGCAAGGTCAATGCCGTCAAACAGCCCGCGATTGCCTTCGACCAATGCAATGTCACAATTTTTCGAATGGGAGAAATAACTCGATTCCACCTGGGAATCGGTACACAGATAGGTATCGAGATTGTAGCAGGACCGGCCGGCTGCAAGAGACAGCCAGCCGGCATCGATATAGTCTGGCCCCTTTTTAAAAGGCGCTACAGCCAGATCGGAATTGCGCCATGCAGCGGCAACACCCAGGGAAATAATCGTTTTACCCGACCCTCCCCTCAGGCCTGCGATTACCAGACCCGGTACTTTTTGATTCGTCTGCTGCATGGTTTTATCGGGTACGACGATTAATCTTCACCCTCTGAATGGGTCTGCTTGCCGGCACCCTTGATCCCGTACATGGTGGTACTTCCGCTGGACCAGTACTCCAGAACACCCTCGGTAACCATGTTGTTCACCACCTTTTTAATGGCGCGGGGTTTGTCATCCGGAAAGATTGAGTAGAAATCCTTGATGTAAAACTTGGACTTGGACTTGGTCTTTTTGGTCAGCCACTCCATTATCGCTTTTTCGGCCTCTTCTTTGTTGTCAAGAAGATCACTCATGATGTTACTCCCTCTGTAAAATTAAAAACGTATCAGCCGGAGCGCCCCAGGGGAGTGCTCCGGCCTTCAATCAACGTATCAGCTCCAGCCTAGGTTCGATTAGAACTTGAACTGGGTGGACTGACGCCAGGACATGTATGCCTGCTGACGGAAATCATCAATGAGGTGGTGGGTAAAGTCAAGCTCACATACCTCAAAGAACTTCTCCCATCCGATTCTCTCTGCCCAGTCACCCAGACGCTCGTACTTGTTGGCGCCGTTGGAGTAGGCATTGACCATCTTGGTGATGGCCTCGGTCATTGAGGGCCATCGAGGCATCTCATTGGGAAGGAAGGCCACAACAACCTTGGAAAACTTGGGATCGCTGATCCGGTTGGAAACCTTTCCACCGGCCATGAGAACAATACCGTCACCTTCTGTATCGGCAAGGGGCATGGAGGGGCACATGGTGTAGCAGTTGCCGCAGAACATGCAGCGCTCGTTCTTGACCTCAACGGACTTGACCTCTGTGCCGTCTGCAAGTTTGACCTTGGCCGGCTTGATGGCCGCCGTGGGACAGGCAGCAACGGCAAGGGGGATCTCGCAAAGCTTGTCAAGGTACTCATGGTCAAGCATCGGCGGTTTTCTGTGGTAACCCAGGATGGCAATGTCAGAGCAGTGAACTGCGCCGCACATGTTGAGGCAGCAGGCCATGGAAACCCTGAGGTGGGCAGGCAGTCTCATGTTCTGGAAATCGTCAAACAGGGTATCCATGGTGGCCTTAACCGTACCGGAAGCATCCGTGGCAGGTGTGTGGCAGTGGATCCAGCCCTGGGTATGAACGATGTTGGTAATACCGGCGCCGGTTCCGCCGATGGGGAATTTGAGACTTCCACCAGCAAATTTACGGCTCTTGAGATCGTTCATCAACGGCTCGACCTTGTCCTTGGAATCCACCATGAACTCAATGTTGTTACGGGTGGTGAAACGAAGATGACCGTCACAGTGCTTGTCAGCAATGTCACAGATTTCGTTGATGTGGGTGGTACTCATCAGACGGGCGCCACCGCAGCGAACGGTGTAGACCTCATCACCTGTTTCAGAGACATGAACCAGAACGCCCGGCTCAAGGATCTCGTGGTGGGTCCATTTACCCTTGTTCTTCTTGATGACTTCAGGATAAAACTCTTCGTAGTGTCTAGGACCGATGTCGGTGATCCTGTTTTCCATCGGTTTCGCTGGATTGTATCCAGATGATATAAAAGCCATGGTTATTCTCCCTCCCTTATCTCAGGTGATGTTTTCTGTATTCAACAACGTCGCGTTCCCAGCCACCATCTACCTCATCCTCTTTCCAGAAGATGTAGGGGTTGGTTCTGGGGTATTGGACATGCTGGGGCATCGCCTCGATGCCTGTGACTTCGAGGAGCTTCTGGAAGCCCTGGCGCATGATCAATTCACCGAGACGCTCGCGGTTCTTGCCCTCTTCCATCCACCAGTCCCAGATATTTTCGATAATATCTGTGATGGCTTCGTAATCGTTGTCAGGATTGACTTCGATAAAGGGAACCAGCAGGGAACCCATCTGGGCACCGTCAAGGATGGGTGCCTTGGCACCGCAGAGGATGGAACAGCCCCTGACATCACCGATCTTAAGGGCCCTTGGCATGACATTGATGCAGTGCATGCAACGGGTGCAGTTTGCATTATCAATCTTGAGCTCTTTGCCTTCCATCTTCATGCAATGGGTGGGGCAGATGTCGATGACCTCTTTCTGGATGTCAAAGGGACCCCAGTCACGGCCCTTATGGGCACCGGCGTTTGCGGGATAGGCAGTATCGTTTTCAATGTACTTGTTAACGGCATCCTGATCGATCTTGATATCATCCTTCCAGGTACCGATGAAGGACATGTCAGAACGGGCAATGGAGGCCACACAGCAGTTGGGGCAACCGTCAAGCTTGAATTTAAATTTGTAGGGAAATGCCGGGCGATGGAGCTCATCCTGGAACTCATTGGTCAGGAAATGAACCAGTGCATTGGTGTCGTAGCAGGAATACTCACAACGGGAAGTTCCCAGGCAGTCAGCCGGTGTTCTCAGGTTGGAGCCGGAACCACCGAGATCCTGATCCAGGTTATGGGTCAATTCCCAGAAAACCTCTTCGAGCTGGGGCGTTGTGGTACCGAGCAGAATGATATCGCCCGTAGCGCCGTGCATGTTTGTCATGCCGGAACCCCTGAGGTCCCAGAGCTTGGTGATGGAACGAAGGTACTCTGTGCTGTAGTACTTACCGGCAGGCTGGTTGACCCGCATGGTATGGAAGTGCTCAACACCGGGGAAAAGTTTTGGCTGATCGCAGTAACGACCGATAACACCACCGCCGTAACCAAATACACCTACGATTCCACCGTGTTTCCAGTGGGTTCTGCCGTGTTTGTAAGAGAGCTCCACAACGCCGAGGAGATCATCCACACAATCCTGGGGAATCTGAAATTCCACACCTGCTTCATTCTTTGCCCTGACCTCAGCCTGCTGCTTCATGTCAGAGACAAAACTCGGCCATGGACCAGACTCAAGCTGATCCAAAAAAGGAGTTTCATGTTTTGCCATTTACTTACCTCCGTTAATAGTTAAATTACATTTGCTTGATGAACGATGCCTTCCTGACAAACAGGTTGGACGTGATTCGATCAACAGTCTTAGTTACATCTATCTACCAAGGATGACCCCCGGGGCCATCACGTTTCCTCACAGTGATTCAGCAGATTATTAGTGCTCCTATAAAATTTCTATAGGACCTTGTCAATAAAAAAGCTCTTTTTCCCCATTTCCCCCAGATGTGGTACCAGCAGCCCGGCATGGGTTGAAATATTTTTTTTGAGCAGATCGATTTCCGGAGCATCCCGGTTACAGACGGCAACGGTCATTTCAAGAATTTCAGACAGTTCGATGCTGTCAAACCTGCCTGCAAACTCAAGAAAACGGCGACACAGATCCGATCCGTCCATGGCAGCCCACGCTTTGGATTCAAGCCCCCGTAAAAAACCTGTCACAATGTGGGGAATCACCTGTTCATCCACCAGGCAGAACGCCCCGGTGCCGTCAATCCGGTCAAGGCGCATCCTCAAGGAGAGGTTAAGAAAAAACAGCAGCAGGGCCTGATTGATGCCGTCCATATCCACGTCGTCACCATCCCCGGCCACGCCGATCATGGCATCATAATTTCTCACCGTGATCAGCTCCAGTTCAAACCCCGGGTCAAGGGGTTTGACCACAAAATCGCCTGCCGCATGGTGCCAGGGGAATACCTGTTCAAAGGTTTCAAGATTATAGAGCCGGGTGAGGATTTCCGCAGCCTGCCCATAGATTCCAAAATATCCGGGGGGATCAAGACAGATCACACTGCCGTCGCCCCCCCACAGTGCCAGGTGCTGATTCTCCGGTGCCCCTGTGATATGGAATTCAAGAAACCCGTCAAACCACTGGGCCAGAAAGAACGCCGCATCACCGGCGCCGGTTTCCATCTGCCCTGAAGCAAACACCCGGGGCAGATTAACAGCGGGAAACGCCCGTGCAAGCCGTTTAAGTGCCGCCACCTCGTTGTCCATCACCCGGATGCCATGGGCGGACACGGCGGTATTCAGGACAAAGGCAAAGCAACTGCCGGATGCAAGCGTCACCGACACCCTGGCCGGATGGTAAAAGGCCCCATGTTTTTCAATGGATATTTCAATGGAGACCGGTGCAGGACCAGGCCGTTGGCCTTGACCGTAAAAACCGAGACCCTTCCGAACGCCCCGGTAATCATCGGCTGCAAGAAATGCCGCGGCCGAGGCAAAGAACTCGCCAAGGCAGGGACCACCGACCTCACCCCCGAGGGGGAGCTGCCAGAAGGTGGATCCTGGACCAAGGTCCTGGTCCACCCCTGCCATGCGATAGATGAAATCCGGGGTCATGGATTCCATTCAACCCCTGTGGGGAGCCAGCTCGTTCTTGAGTTCCTCGGCCACTTCAAACCCCATGGCCGAGGCCTTGTCGCAATGATCAATGGCCTTGTCGTACTGACCCTTCTGGAGATAACCCACGGCAAGATTGTTGTGGGCAATGGGGAAATCCGGATGAAGGTTCAAAGCCTCCAGGTTGGCCTTGATCCCTTCGTCGACAAGACCTTTCATATAGTAGGCATTACCAAGGGTGGCAAAGGCCTGGACAAACTTGGCATTGTGGATGATCGCCTTTTTAAGATGCTTGATGGCCTGGTCAAGTTTTTCTTCGTCTTCTTTTTCATTTTTCCCGTCAATGGCCTGGAGCAGGACAAACCCGATGTTGGCGTACCCTTCTGCAAAACCGGCCCTGGCCTTGATGGCATAGCGGTTAAACCGGAGGCACCCTTCCAGGTCGTTCCTCTGGAGACAGATCCCGCCCAGCAGTACATAGGCTTCTGCCAGGTTGGGGCTGCAATCAATGGCATCGTGGAGGGCTTTTTCAGCAGCGTCGTACTCCTGCTGGCCCATGAGGGCAACGGCCAGATTATAGTGGGTGGTGCCGCACTCGGAGTTTTCGGTGAGCGTGGCACGCAGTTTTGCGATATATTCGTCTGCATTCTGTGGTCGTGGTATGTTTCCCATTAAAGATCCTTATATTACTCTGTGACAATGCATTTTATTCAAACATAAATTCAACTATACTATTTTCAACGGGCCGGGGTGTCAAGGGAAAAGAGGTTGAACTGAACCCTCACTTATGGTAGCAGGTAAAGGTTAAAGAAAAAAACAGTACAGCACAAAAAGAATGTCCATTCATCAGGGACAGGAAAACAGATCATTATCCACAGGGAGCTTTGCATGAAAACAGGATGCTATACGGCACTGATAACGCCGTTTACCAATAAAGGAGAGCTGGATGGAGACGGCCTTGACCGGCTCATCAGATTTCAGATCCAGAACGACATCACCGGCATCCTTGCCGCCGGAACCACGGGAGAAAGCCCGACCCTTGAATGGGAAGAGCACAACCGGGTCATTGCAGAGGTGGCAAAGGCCGCCCAGGGAAAATGCCTCTGCATTGCCGGCACGGGAAGCAACAACACCCACGAGGCCCTGGACGCTGTCCGCCATGCCGCCCGGGCAGGAGCCGATGCCGTTCTGCTGGTGGATCCCTACTACAACGGCCCAAGTTCCCTTGAGATCCGCAGGGAGTATATTGAACCCGTTGCACGGTCATTTCCCGAAATGGCGATCATCCCCTACATCATTCCGGGAAGAACCGGGACCCAGCTTTTACCCGAAGACCTGGCCCTTGCGGCAAAAAATTACCCGAACATCACAGCGGTCAAGGAGGCCACCGGAGACCTTGCCAACATGCGCCGGACCCGCAAATGCTGCGGACCGGATTTCACCATCATGTCCGGGGATGACTCCCTGGTACTTGGGATGATGACCGATCCCGCCATCGGGGCAGCAGGGGGATTCTCGGTCATGTCCAATATTGCGCCAAAGGCCATGACCGATCTTGTCATGCTCGTTGACCAGGGAAAACGGGCAGAGGCTGAAGCGCTTCAAACAGCCCTTGCGCCCCTTCTCGACCTTGTCACCGTCACCACCGTTGAAACAACCCCCTTTGGCCGGGTAAAATGCAGGGCCAGAAACCCCCTTGCCCTTAAAACCCTGATGCAGGTGCTGGGCATGCCGTCGGGGGCCTGTCGCGCCCCCATGGGCAAAATGACCCGCCAGGGCCTGGAGACCGTTGTCACTGCAGCCCGGAAAATCCAGGCCCAGACCCCCTGGATTTTTGCCCCTGTGGCCGACTTTTTCAAGGTGGATATTGACGAGCGCCTCGCCAATCCCGAGTACACCCGGGATCTGTGGTACGACTACGAGCAGGCATGATCAGCCCAGGGACAGCCCCTGGGGCTGTCCCCTGGATTTTACTCGCCGTCCCCGGCGCTGGCATTTCCCGCCGCCGTCCTGGCCTTGATGTTACCCTCACCAAACAGAATGGTTTTCATCCACTCAAAGCCGAACTGAAGCAGTTTGATGTCATCCTGACGCATCTGCTCAAGGCGGTCTCCATCAATGTCGTACCTTTCAAGAAAGGTGCTTTCAAAGACAAACTTCCTGAACTTGTCGATATTGTAGCAGGCCAGAAAAAACATCTGCTTGCTCTGCTCCGAGAGCCTGATGCTTGCAGGAACCGATTTTTTCCTTACGATCAGGTCGGTCCATCCGGCATTAACCCTGTCCCTGAGATCCACACCCTGGTCCTCCCGCCACTCGGCAACGGTCCACTCCCTGTTCTCTTCAAACCCCCGGCAGTGATCCTCCTTGACGGTGAAAAAGAACTCATCAGCATTGTTCTGTTCGCTGGCATAACTCAGGGACCCGACACCCAGGGGGTAGTAGCGGCAGGTGGTGGGCCTGTCCTCGTAGATGATGCACCCCTGCTCGTCCCGGACAAAGGGACAAGAGCGCCTGTCATCGTCCAGGAGCTTCATGGTCACAATGGGGAGATCTCCCTTTTCAAGGAGTTTGAGCTCCGTGAAAATGGCCAGGAACTCTTCAGACGAAAGTTCAAGACGCTTTCTCATGGTCAAGATATCATAGGGGGTGAGCATGATATCAATCCCCCGGCAGCATCGTGTAAAGCATTCGACCCCCTTGTGGCAGTCAAACTTGAACCGGGAATTATAGCCCATCTGTACCGGCATTATGGCCGAGGACGCTGGGTTTTCTTTGTTCTTTTTATCCATTCTAAACTCCTTGGGGTTTCAAATTGTTTCAGCAGTCATATAAAAACTTGGGCCTAAAGTCAATCAACCCGTATCAATCAACCGGCCATGCTGATTTATCCTTTTGAAATAACACCTTTTTTCAAACTTGATCTTAAAAGCCAAATTAAACCCTTGACAGTACCCCATCCAGGATATATTTTTGAGCATATGCTTACCAGGATCAAACAGAGATAAGGACAACTATAATGATCATCACCATAGCCAGTGGAAAAGGAGGAACCGGCAAAACCACCGTCACCGTCAACCTTGCGGCATCTGCCCCGGAAGGCGCTGCAGCGGTTTTTGACTGCGACGTTGAAGAGCCCAACTCCCATATTTTCCTGAAACCAGAAAACCTTTCAACCATGCCCATATCAACCATGGTCCCCAGGGTTGACATGGACAAATGCACCCTGTGCAAGGCGTGCGAAGAGATCTGCCAGTTTTCGGCCATCACCACCATCGGCAAGAAAGTGATGACCTTCCCGGAAATGTGCCACTCCTGCCAGGGATGTGTAATGGTATGCCCGGAAGGCGCCATCACGGCATCCGCAAGGGAGCTGGGCACCCTGATTCAGGGCGTCAACACCAGGGGAATCCCCCTGACCTGGGGCGAGCTCAGGGTGGGAGAGGCCATGTCACCGCCGCTCATCGAACAGGTCAAGGAGAAGATTGCCCCCGGAAAAACCGCCCTGGTGGACGCACCGCCCGGCACCTCCTGCCCGGCCATATCTGCCCTTCGCAACTCGGATTTTGCGTTGCTGGTTGCCGAACCCACGCCGTTTGGGCTCAACGACCTGGCCCTTACCGTGGAGGCGTTGAGGGTGCTCAAGGTGCCCATGGGCATCGTCATCAACAGGGATGACGGAGAATCACGGGTGATCGACGCGTATGCCGACAGAGAAAAGATCGAAATCCTTGAAAGAATTCCCTTTACCCGGCAGGCGGCATCCGTATGCTCCAAGGGGTTGCTGCTGGTGGATGAGATCGCTGAAATGAAACCCCTTTTTGCACGACTCTACGCAACTGTGATGGAAAGGGCCGAAAAAGGGGGAAAAAGACAATGAAGGAGATCACCATCATCAGCGGTAAGGGTGGAACCGGAAAAACAAGCGTGACGGCATCCTTTGCCGCGCTTGCAGCCAGCCGGGTCGTTGTGGATGCCGATGTGGATGCGGCCAACCTCTACCTCACCCTTCCCCACACTGTCATCCACCGGGAAGACTTTGTCGGCGGCAGACTTGCCGAGATTGATACCGCCACCTGCACCCAATGCGGCGAGTGCCGGGAACGGTGCCAATTCAAAGCCATTTCTGAAGACTTTATCGTTGATCCCATTGCCTGCGAAGGATGCGGCGTGTGCGTCCATTTCTGCCCGGTTGATGCCATTTCCTTTGAACAGCAGGTCTGCGGGGAAAAATTTCTTTCCGACACGGACAAGGGGCCCATGGTCCATGCCAGGCTCGGCATTGCCCAGGAAAACTCAGGCTTGCTTGTGAGTGTGCTTCGCCAGCAGGCCAGGGAGATTGCCAAGGAAAAAAAGATCCCCCTGATCATCGTTGACGGACCTCCGGGCATCGGGTGCCCTGTGATCGCATCCATTACCAATGCCGATGCACTGCTCATTGTCACCGAGCCTTCCATGTCCGGCATGCATGACATGGAACGGGTCAAACGCCTTGCAGACCAGATGCGGGTTCCGGCTTTTCTCTGCATCAACAAGGCAGATCTCAACCAGGAAAAGACCGACGCAATGAAGGCATTTGCTGTCGAAAATAAAATTAAATTTGCAGGGGAAATCCCCTTTGACCGCGAGGTCACCGCGGCCATGAATGCAGGCAAAAGCCTTGTGGAATTCTCCCAGGGGCCTGCGGCCCAGGCCGTCACAAAAGTATGGCAAAATGTCACAAAATATGTAAATGAAACCATGGATAGACTGGCATAAACAAGGAGAACCAATGAAAATAGCGATTTCATCAGCAGGCACGACCCTTGAATCCGAACTTGACCCAAGATTCGGCAGGGCCCAGAACTTCATCGTCATTGACACGGAAACCATGGCACTGGAGGTAAAGGCGAACGTCCAGAACCTGAACCTTCCCCAGGGGGCAGGCATCCAGGCCGGAAAGACCGTGGCCGACCTGGGCGTTGAAGCCGTGATCACGGGAAATTGCGGCCCCAAGGCCTTTAACATCCTTGAGGCAGCCGGCGTCAAGGTGATTACAGGAATCAGCGGTACCGTCAAGGATGCCGTGGAAAAATTCAAAACAGGCGAACTGGCCTATGCCGGCGGCCCCAATGTGGAAGGCCACTGGGTATAGAAAGAAACAATGGAAACAAACAAAGGAAAGGTTACAATGAAATTTGCGATCCCCATGGCAATGGGAAAACTGACGGCCCACTTTGGTCACTGCAGGGAATTCTGCTTTGTCACAGTTGAGAACAACAAGATTACAGGCACTGAAGTGCTTGAGCCGCCGCCCCATGAGCCCGGCGTCCTGCCCAAATGGCTCCACGACCATGGCATCAACGTTGTTATCGCCGGCGGCATGGGCCACAAGGCCCAGGAGCTTTTTACCGCAGCAGGCGTCAAGGTCATCACCGGCGCCCCTACGGAAAGCCCCGAGGTCCTGGTAAAGCAGTACCTTGACAAGAGCATGGTCACGGGTGAAAACGTCTGCGGACATGATCCGGCATCCCCCTGCAACCATTAAAAGAACAAGGGGGCAGGTCACTACCTTGGACCTGCCCCCTCAACTCAACCCCGCCCCACCACGCCCCCTATAGACGGATCAAGGTTTTCTTCTGGCCAGCACCTGCTCCGCCGCAATGGTGATGGGCTCAAGACTTGGCTCGGACGAACAGTCCGGGTTTCCCGCACACATGAGATATGCAAGATCCGATGCGGTCTTGTGTCCCAGAATCAGCGCGTTGACCGTATCGATCTCCTTGACGGCGGCACCGCTGTCACTGACAATCTGGCCACCGATCAGCCGTTCGGATCCTTTTTCAAACACCAGCTTGAGTTTCCAGGGTTTGACACCGGGAATCATGCCGTGCTTGCTCCTTGAATCCACCGTGGCGCAGACGGTCTCCATCTCTATTTTTCCAGCCTCCTGCTCTGTCAACCCGGTTGCTGCAATGTATTTGTCACCGAGCCGTGTGGCGCTGTTGCCCAGCAACCCTGGAAAGGGAATTTCAAAACCGGCAAGCCGTTTTGCAATGGCCCTGCCCTGGATCACCGCCGGCCCCCTGAGCTGAATGGGGCTGGGATCATTGGTTATGAAGTGACGATTTTCAATGCAGTCTCCTGCGGCAAGTACATCCGGATCCGAGGTTTCAAAAAACGGGTTGACCTTGATGCCGAACCGGCCCATTTCAAGGCCCATTTCCCGGGCCAGGCTCAAATCAGGGACTGACCCCACATTCATGAACACCATGTCCGCATCCAGGGCCTCCCCCGAGGCAAGGACAACCCCTGTCACCTTGCCCTCCTGACCGGAAATAGCCGACACCTGCTGCCCCATACGCATGGCAATGCCCTTTTCCTCAAGGCAGGCAGTGACCGGCTGGGCCATGTCAGGGTCAAGCATCACCCCCAGGGGTTGCGCCAGAAGCTCGATCACCGTTATATCATACCGATCCGGTGCCGACTCGAGCAGCAGGGTGGCAATCTCAAGGTTGATGAACCCGGCTCCCACAAAGGCAATTTTCCGGGGTTTTTCAGCCACAATATACTCCCGTATCGTTTCGGCATCGACCAGGGTGCGCAGGGTAAAGACCCCGGCAAGATCATTGCCGGGAATGGGCAGAACAAAGGGCTTTGATCCCGTTGAAATCACAAGCTTATCATAGGAGATTTCCCTTCCCTTTCCCGTTTTTACCCGCTTTAAACCTCGATCAATGGATTCGACCCGGTCCACAACCATTTCAATGTTGTTGTTTGAAAACATGGTATCTGGATTCACAATGGATTCGCCTGGGGCCTGACCGGCCACCACATGGGGAAGGGCTCAGCGGACAATGAAACGATCCTCTTCCCGGATCACTGTGATATCAATTTCAGGCATCAACTTCCTTGAGAGCATGGATGCAGGCCCTCCCACGCCGCCACATCCGACAATAACCAGCCGTTCTCCCTTGACCATGGCAAACCTCCCTGTTTTTATCTTTTGAATAACCGGCATGGCCGGAGCATGACGTCTGCCCTGGCCACAACGAAATTTTAAATGCCTCCACGGATGATGCTTTGGTGGGCGTTTCATATACACCCGGGATTGAACAGACCAGGATTTTCCTGAACCGGTTGTTATCCCACCCTTGTTTTTTGTATGCGCTCCTGACGACTTCGTCAAGCATAAGTTATGGGATATTGCAAATAACGCGGGTCAACAGGGTCATACTCAAGGAATCACATGGGATTGACACCGGGGATAAAAAGGGTTAGAAATATAACCGAAATTCATTGATTAGATCGGCCTTGATTTAAACGTTTGGAAGGGTCATTGGCCCACCCGCCTTGACAGCTGGCCGAAACGATGATCAATGCCATGTGATCCAGCAGACAGGAGGATTTATGAAAATCAGAAAAGCGGTATTTCCCGTTGCAGGACTGGGCACACGATTTCTGCCCGCCACCAAGGCCATGGCCAAGGAGATGCTTCCCGTTGTTGACAAACCCATTATCCAGTATGCCGTTGAAGAGGCGCTGAATGCGGGTATCGAGCAGATCATATTTGTCACAGGCCGTGGTAAGAAAGCCCTGGAAGACCACTTTGACCACTCCTATGAGCTGGAACTCTCCCTCAAGAACAGAGAAAAAAATGAACTTCTCAAGCAGGTGGAGGCCCTGGTGCCCGAGACAGGCACCATCATCTACACCCGCCAGCACGAAGCCCTGGGGCTTGGCCATGCCATCTGGTGCGCAAGGGACATCGTGGGCGATGAGCCCTTTGCCGTGCTCCTTGCCGACGACATGATCCAGTCAAAACGTCCGGTTCTTTCCCAGATGATCGAGCGCTTTGAACGGCTGAGGGCCTCGGTTGTGGCTGTGATGGAGGTCGACAAAGATCAGACCGATAAATACGGCATTCTGGATGCCGAATCCATTGAGGATAATCTCGTGAGGATCAGGGGCATGGTTGAAAAACCGGCCCCGGCAGATGCTCCCTCAAACCTTGCCATCATCGGCCGCTACATCCTTACCCCCAAAATTTTTCATTTCCTTGGCAAAAAGCAGACCGGAGCCGGTGGGGAGATTCAACTCACCGACGCCATGGAAAGACTCCTGAAAACCCAGCCCATCTTCGGCTATAAATTTGAGGGAACACGGTTTGACTGCGGCGACAAGGCCGGCTTTCAGATGGCCAACATTGCCTTTGCCATGGAACGTCCTGAAATCCGGGAAAAGCTTCAGGCCTTTATCCAGAAGATGTACCTGCCCCGGGAAAAATCCTGAACCGGGCCAGTCCCTTTACCGCTTGTAACCGGCGTAGAATTTCATCACCTTGCTGACGTAACGGCGGGTCTCGCTGAACGGCGGGACACTGTTGTACCGGTCCACGGCACCGGGGCCGGCATTGTAGGCGGCCAGTACCAGGGGAAGTTTTCCATCGTACCGTGTCATGAGCCGCTTGAGATATCGGGTTCCCCCCATGATATTCTGTTCCGGATCAAAGGGATCATTCACCTTGAGGTCGTCATAGTTGGCCGGCATGATCTGCATGAGGCCCGTGGCACCCTTTTCTGAAACCGCCCCCGGGTCAAAATCAGACTCGGCCTTGATCACGGCCCTGACAAGCAAGGGATCCACCTCAAAGGCGGCCGCAGCCCGCTGGATTTCCGGATGAAACTTCTGGACGGTCAATTGTCCCGCCCTTGGCCGTTCACGGATATAGAGCTTATAATCCGAAGAGGTGGGGACATTGGTAAAGTGGACAACACCGTCACTGTCAATGGACATGTAGATATCTGCTGCGGCCACGGGCGGCAGCAAAAGGACCAGCAGCAGCACAAGGGTCTTAATTCCCACGGGCATCTCCATTTCCGATGTTACTCCCTGAACAGTTTCATCACCAGCTTTGCCGGAAAATCAGGTTTTGAAAGATAGGATACAAGGGTCGTGTTAAAGGTGTCCACAAGTTTTTGAAATACATCATCCCGATCGTCTGCCATGATGAAGTTTCTTTCGACCCTTTTTTCGAACCGGGCCGGGGTTCCCACCTTTTCCAGAATGCTTTCAAACGGGGTTTCCCCAAGGATTTGGGGTGAAAACAGACCTGGAACCACGGCCACCTCAATGCTTGCCGCCATGATCACCTGAAAGGCATCTGCACTGATCTTGCGTGACAGGTCCCGGATGGTGAGGGTCTGTCCGTTTTCAAGTTCAACCTGCTGTACAATCGTCTGATCCATTGTCTGTCTCTCTCCTGTTGCCGGCTGAATCATTCAAACAGATCCAGCTGCATTCCACAGGGCCGTTTTTTTCTGCCCTGGTATATGTTGTGGTTATGCTCCTTGAGCGCCGCTTCAATGTCTAAAAGAAACCCCGAAGGCCCGGTCTCTCTTGTGGTGCCGTATATCCTTCTTTTTTTTGCATATGTCAAACACAGAATATCCCTGGCCCGTGTCATGGCCACATAAAAGAGCCGTCGTTCCTCGTCAATATTTTCAGGTTCCTGCCCCGGGAAGGCAAAGGGGATCAATCCCGGTTCGCACCCCGTTACAAAGACCACGGGAAACTCCAGCCCCTTTGCACCGTGCATGGTCATGAGCGTCACCTTTTCAGCACCCGGGCAGACGCTCTCGCTGTCATTTTCCAGGCACAGGGAATCAAGGAAACAGGCGATGTCATCCCCGCTGTTCCTCGCATCGCCAATCAGCCGGTTGTAGACCTGGCAGCTGGTCTCATCCGATTGAATCACCCCATGGATGCCAGTGCTGCGGGCCAGCAGGTCAAGGCAGTCACAGGCGCCAAGCCTCCGGGTCTTTTGGCCCAGGGCTACTATTTTTCCGGCTGCAGCCGAAAGGATTCTGGCTGTATTTTTCCGGACACGGTCAAAGGGGGCTGCCGCGAGCAGCGCAACCGCCTGGGCCGGACAGAGATCACACTCCCGGAACCATTGGCCGAGTCGCTCCCTTGTCTTCTTGCCTGCGCCGGCCTTGAGGTGGTCAAATACCAGAAAAAGGTCCTGGAAGGTCGCACCGCCCTTGACCAGCTTTAAAAGGGCGACAAGTTCGCCAATTCCCGGATGAGCCAGCAGGTCTTCCTTGTCCGCCGTCTGAAAGGGGATGCCTGCCTGTTGAAACACATCGGCAAACACCAGGCCCTGGCGGCGGGTGCGATAGAGCACGGCAACATCGGCAAACGAGAACTCGTTTTTGCCTGTGGCATCCACCCTGCCGGCATCCATGGAGAACATTGAAAACCCGCCCACAAGGGTTTCGATCCTTTTACCCACGGCAACGGCCTCGGCCCTTTCAGATGCGGCCGCCAGGATGACAAGGCGCTCCCGGCCCTGGATATCTGAGAACACCTTCCGGGAGTCGTCCACCCGGCTCCCATGGGTCAGCAGCTGAAACGACGCCCGGAGAATGGTCTCGGTGGATCGGTAGTTCCGCTGCAGGACAATTTTTTCAGCCCCGGGATAATCCGTTTGAAACTGATGGAAATACCGGTTGTCCGAGCCCCTGAAACCGTAGATGGACTGGTCTGGATCACCGATGACCACAAGGCCCCTGCCATCACCTGCCAGCCGACCGATGAGAAGATACTGGCCCTTGTTCACGTCCTGGTACTCGTCCACAAGGATATGGGCAAACCGTTTGCGCAGGGTTGCCACAAGGGCTGAATCGGTGTTGAAAAGGGTCACCACCCTGGCGATCAGGTCGTCAAAGTCAACCAGATCCAGACTTGCAAGCTGTTCCTGGTATACCTGCCACACCTTTGCCACAAGGCGGAGCCCCCCCTTGTCGAGCTCCCCCGGCGCAACCGCTGCAAAATCATCCCCCGGCCCAAGGCAATGCTGCTTAGCCATGGAAAGGGTCCGTTCCAGCAGGCCGAACAGCGGCAGACCCGGAGAGGCGTCAACCCCGGCATGGACAACGGCCTGGGTCAGCATCTCTTTCCTTGCCGCATCATCCACGATAAACCCCTTAAAACCCGTGTACTCCTTAAGCACCATGAGGCAGAACCGGTGAAAGGTTCCGGCCCAGACCGACCCCTGCTGGCCGGACAAAAGGGTGTTGAGCCGCGCTTGCATCTCGCCTGCAGCCCGGTTGGTAAAGGTGAGGGCCAGCACGGCTCCGGGGTCCACACCCTGATCCCGGATCAGCCAGGCGATTCGGGCCGTCAGGGTTCTTGTCTTGCCCGTTCCGGGACCGGCTTCAATGAGAAGGGGGTGTCCCTGGCCCTTTACGGCAAGGCGCTGTTCAGGATTCAGGGAATCGACAATATCCATGGCCTCTTCCGGGGCCGCCCCTGCCGGTCGGTCAGGGTCGGTCCCGGTCAGTCCACTGGGAATCGGCGGCCTTGCTGGGTCGGGAGCCGTTTTTGACTTCAGGGCATCTGGCGTTTCAAGGCGGCCTGTTTTTTTACCGGACCCGGGCATGCTTTTTTTCACGGGTTTCAACGAAACCTTCCGGACCGGGGCAAACATCTCGATCTCCCCCCTGAGCCGTTGTTTTTCTTCGGGCTCAAATATCTTGACCCGGCCATACTCGCCGTCAAACCCGGGAGAGATGTCAACCTGCCCGGTTCTCATCCTGTGAACGGCCTCTGCCAGCAACGGGATGCCGGCCACCTCAATCTCCGGGACGGGCGTCTTTAAAAGGATCTCAAGCTCAGGGCCAAGGCGTTTCAGGGCAAGATCATAGTGAAGGCCGACCTTTCGGGTTTTGGGCCCCACATCAAAAATCTCGGCAAGGATGTCGGCAAGGGGAATGATGCTGTCAAAGGGGTGGCGGTTGCCCGGATTGTACCCCGCAGGCCTTGAGGCAAGCTCGTGCACCCGAAAGAGCACCCCCAGGGTCAGGGGCTTGCCGCACTCGGGACAGATCCCCCCGTTGTCTGCGGTCTGGCCGGGGTCCTGGCAGACGTTGCACTTTCTGTGTCCGTCATAGTGGTATTTCCCCTCCTGGGGAAACATGTCAATGGTCCCGACAAAGGTATCGTCCTGCTGTGCAAGGGCCCGTTTCACACCGGCAAACGAAAGCGCCGACTTGAATCTGGAGGCGTTCCGGCCAAGGAACATGGGCGAATGGGCGTCGGAGTTTGAAACCAGGGTGATGGCGTCAAGATCCTTGATGCGCCAATTCATGGGCGGATCGGACGAAAGACCTGTTTCTGCGGCAAAAATATGGCTTGAAAGGTCGCCAAAGCACTCCTGGATGGAATCAAATCCCGATTTTGACCCGAACATGGAAAACCAGGGGGTCCAGATGTGGGCCGGAATCAGAAACGCCGCATCCGAGGTGTCGAGCATGATCTCGAGCAGTCGCTGGGCATCCAGGCCGAGAATGGGCCGGCCGTCTGATTTAAGGTTGCCGATCCTGTCAAGGGTTGCATTAAACCGTTCGACCGTTTCAAGGTCGGGCAGGTAGACCAGGTTATGGTTTTTTCTCACCCGGCCCTGTCGCTTGTAGATACTGCTGATCTCACACTGGAGAATAAACCGGACCGGCCCCCTGCACGACGCTGGAATGGCAGGGTCAAGCCCTTGGGCAACGTGCTTTTTAAGGCGAAAAAGCCCGGGCTCACAGGGTTCAAGCTTTGCCCTGAGTTCAGCCACCCAGCCCGGATGGGTAAAATCCCCCGTGCCCACAAGGGTTACCCCCTTGAGCTGGGCTGCCTGGTACAGGTGTTCAAGGTCAAGATTTCTGGCCGTTGCCCTTGAAAAATGGGAGTGCAGGTGAAGATCTGCTATAAATTCCATGGTCACCGACTGTAAAATAGGTTAAAGTCATCCTGTCTCAAAGGGGTACAAGGTACACGAATTTTAATTATTTTTAAAGGGGGTTGTTGCCAAACCATGGAATCCAGCGCATTGGCATCAGGTGTTGCCCGCTTGGGCGACCGACTGAATGGAACGCTCAAAATCACCCTTGCCCTTACGGGCAGGCAGGACGACGACCGGTTCGTCGATTTCTGCCAGCAGCTCAAATCGCTTCTGCCCGGTTTAACGGTGGTCAAGCAGGTGGACAGGGAAAGGTCCCTGCCCGGTATCATGCCCATGGAAAATCTGATCTACTCGGCCATCCCCCAGGCCGGGGCCGTTGCCCCCTTTCTTGAAGCCCTGGCCCTTGCAAACGATCCAACGACCCGCCGCCTGCCGGCCAATCTGCAAGCAGACCTCTCCTGCATCGACATCCCCACACCACTGACCCTCTACACGGCCGTTCACTGCCCCCACTGCCCCGGCATGGTGCGTGCCCTGGCTCCCCTTGCGGCAGCCTGCAAGAACATCGTTCTCACCATCATTGACGGCACCCTTTTCCCGCAAGCCGCAGCCGAAGATCGGGTGATGTCTGTTCCCTGTCTCATCCTCAACCCGGAAATGCGATGGACTGGCAATGTGTCACCGGCCGAGGTGGTTGAAATGATGGTCAACCAGGATCCGTCACACCTGAGCATCTCCTCCCTTCAAACCATTCTGGAGGACGGCAGAGCGTCCTGGATTGCAGCAAAAATGGTGGGGGCCGATGCCATTTTTCCTTCATTCATCGGGCTTCTTCTCCATCCCACCTGGTCCGTCCGTCTGGGTGCCATGGTGGTTCTCGAGGAGATGGCCGAAACAGCCCCAGACCTTGCATCCCGGATCACCGAACCCCTGTGGGAGGCATTTGAAGGGGCTGACACCACGGTAAAGGGAGACATCCTCTACGCCCTTGGCGAGGCCGGCGACCGACGCATGGCGGTCAGAATCAAAACCCTGTTGCCCACCCTTGACCCGGCGGAACTCAGGGAGGCGGCCCTGGATGCCCTTGCCTCCCTGGCATCACGTTCGTAGGGTGGCCACGAGCCGATCCGGGTTGAGCAGCAGCGCCAGGGCATGGGTGATCTCCCTGCAGACGATATCGGCCGAGGCAAGGGTGGGACCGCTTGCCCCCTCCTCCTGGACAAGGGCAATCCCGAGCCGGGACGCCTTGAGCATGGGGCCGTCGTTTCTGCCGTTGCCCATGCTGACAACGGCACTGGCCCCAAGGGCAGTGACATACGCTTCTTTTGCAAGATCCTGACCCTCCGGGCCAAGGA
The DNA here is from genome assembly GCA_963675615.2 of uncultured Desulfobacterium sp. Lineage (GTDB taxonomy): Bacteria > Desulfobacterota > Desulfobacteria > Desulfobacterales > Desulfobacteraceae > Desulforapulum. Next base: position 2,951,090 of record CAXXTD010000001.1, on the reverse strand, counting down.
TGTGCAGGCGGACGGGAAGCGCCGCAACCGCCTGGGCCACCCGGCCAAAGGTGTCCGCCGTAACCACATGGACCTCAAGGGCCTGGGCAGCGCTCCTGACAAGGACTTCAACCCCGTCAATCAGTCTGCCGTTACAGGCCATGGTGCCGTTGTAATCCATCACCAGGTGGCGGAGTCGAAGCTCGCCAAATCCCGGCACGTCCAGTTGAATCATTTGTTCCTCCTTTGGGGCAAAACGCCTGCTTCCGGGTCACCCGGTCCCCGGAAAAAGGCCGGGAGAGATGACAGCATCATGCATTCACATGGCCCTCCTGCCGGCTGCTTTGCCTTGACTTTTTCCGATTTTCTGTAAAGATATACTGGTTTATAACAGGCAAAACAGGAATAACAAGGAGAATCCTCATGAAAATAGTCGACTACAGGGAGGTTGAGCCCACCCGGTTTGACAATGGTGTGGCAAAGGGCGTGACCGGAAGGGTGGTGATTGGCAGGGACGACGGGGCGGACAACTTCTGCATGCGGCTCTTTGAAGTTGAAAAAAAAGGTCACACCCCCCGCCACAGCCATGAATGGGAACATGAAATCTTTTTCCATTCAGGAAGCGGTGAGGTGCTCTGCCAGGGCAAATGGACCCCGGTCTCTTCCGGAACCGCCGTGTTTGTTCCGGGCAACCAAGACCACCAGATCCGGAACACCGGCCAGGTTCCCCTGGTCTTTGTCTGCCTGATCCCCAACGGCGCACCGGAGCTTTAAACCATGACCATCAGGAGCTGTGTCCACCCGGAGGGCCGTTTTACCGTCGGCATCCACGACCCTGCATTCAAGGTGGCAAACTTCAGAGAAAATGATTTTGTCCGCTCCCTGGGCACCCTGCCCGACGGTACCCCCGTGGACAACCGGGTCAACTTTCCCCAGGGGGACGTTCACGCCCGGTCGGCCGACCGGATCTATGAGATCATGAACCCCTTTGCCTTCAGGGGGGTCTCCTACATCAACTCCAGGTGGGCCGATGCTGCGGCAGCCAATCCAAAAACCATCTCTATTGCCCCGGAAGAACCGGTGTCGTTTCTTGCCACCCTGGGGCGCTGGCTTGCCGATAGGAAAATCAACGACACGGATCCCCGGGACTTCCTCCCTGGCATGCCACAACCCATGCTCGTTGCCCTGGCCAATGTTTCAACGGATCCACGAGAGCTTGTCTGTCTGGCTGAGGCGTGCTGCGACTTTGTCTTTGGTGATGACGGGACAACCCCGACGGGCCTCAAGTTCAACCAGACAGCCCCTGGACGGCCCAGGCCTGCCATCAGCAATCATACCCTGTTTGAAATCATTGCCAACAACCCCCATCTGCCCGACGACTACAAGCGGGCCATGGTTCTCACCCCGGGCATCCAGGGCAGCAGTGAAATCCTGGGCGAATGGCAGGCCCTTGAAACCCATGTGTTCGAGTACCTTCGAACAAACTCCTACATTCCCTGGGGCCATTTTGCCGCCAACACGGCCGATGACACCGTCCGATACCGCATACGCGATCTAACCCTGACCGACATGGAGGGAATGCGCCACCTCTATTACCAGCGGATCTACACCCTGCTGGCCCGGCAGCTTGACATTGACCTGCCTGGCAGAAGAAAGCGGATTCCCAAGCAGGCCCTTGAAACCCTTCGCCTGGCCATCCTGAATCGCCTTGAACAACCCGACATTGATCTTGCCTTTAACGGTGCCCTGTGGGGATGGAACTTTGGGTTCGGGTTTGCCCAGTCCGGATACCGGCTCCACGCCTCCCACCAGCAGATTCACCAGCAGTATGCCATGGTTCCGGCCTCGGTCATGGACGACAGGGGCAGACCCTTTGCCTCGTTTGCCTGCGGAGACATGGTGGCCGAGTTTATCAAACACTACAGACAGGAGACGGGCAGGGAATTTTTTCCCAACTACCTTGAAGCCATCCGATCCAATCAAAGAACCGATGGCAACCCGGACAGACCCTCGTCCCTCGTGGTGCATGAGGATGGGAATGTCATTGTTTTTGTACCCAAGGCCCAGACCTCCCAGTGGGAACTCCAGCTGACCACCAAACGTCCCTGCGGCAACATCCTTGAGGCGGACACGGATCTGCGTGCCTCCCTTGACCGGGGCATCCTTGCAGCGCTTTCGGCCCTGGAATCCCTGGGGGCAAGAATGGTTTCCAACATTGAATATTCAAAACGGTTTGACGGCAAAGACCAGGGCCAGCATCTTGTCTACTCGTTTCTGCCGCGGCTTCCCCACTCACCGGGCGCCTTCAGCGAAGCCCAGCAACGGTGGATCATCGGACATTTTCCAGAGGATTTTGCCCTGGCCTGCCGGTCACGGCTCGAAAAAAAACCAATATAGTCGTACAGGGGCAAAGCATGGTTGAAACATCATTTCCAATGAACGCCAAATCAACTCCCCGGATTGCAGCCATCTGTATCTGGCTTCTCCTGTGCACGGTTTCGCCGGGCTTGACCGGTGGAACCGCGCCCTTGAAACCGGAACCCTCCTTAGCGGCCGGGCAGGATGTCATGGCGCTGCTGACCGACGGAGAAAAAGCCTGGCTGTCCAGACACACAACCATACGGATTGCCGGCCCCAAAGCCTTTCCCCCTTTTCATTACTATGAAGAGGATGGCACATTAAGGGGGATGGCCGCAGATTATATGACACTTGTGCTGACGATTGTGGGCGTGACCCCGGAAATCCAGAGCAATCTTGAATGGCGCCAGGTGCTCAGGGGGGTCGAAGAACACAAAACAGACCTGGTCTCGTGCCTTGCAAAAACCAGTGACCGGGAGGCGTACCTCGAATTCACAGCCCCCTACCTCTCTTTTCCCCTGGTCATTATTACACAGACAAACGCGCCGTTCATGGGCGGAGTTGAAGACCTGCACGGGAAAGAGGTGGCATTCATACGGGATGCTGCAGCCTATGAATGGATCAGGCGTGATGGGATCAGCGTCACGCCCTATTTTGTAAACACCCCCCTGGAAGGATTAATGGCAACCTCCCTGGGCCATACCCAGGCCCACATTGACAACCTGGCCACGGCAACCTACCTGATCCAGCAACAAGGGCTGACAAACCTTAAAATATCTGCACCGGTCTTTAATAAAAATTACAACCTGCATATGGCGGCCCGCAAAGATTGGCCTGAGCTGGTTTCCATCATCAACAAGGCATTCACAGCCATCACGCCCGAACAGCACACAGCCATTCGCAACAAATACCTGTCCGTGAAATATGAATACGGGATACGCAAGCAGGACCTCATCAAATGGGTGGCAGGAACCAGCTTGATCGCCATCATGATCCTGGTCGTCATACTCACATGGAACCGCAGATTAACGCGGGAGATCCAGGAGCGTAAACGGGCCGAGGACGAATTGAAAACGAGCAAAGACAATTACAAAGCGACATTGGACGCCCTTCACATCGGCATTGTTGTTCATTCCAGGGACACAAAAATTGAACTGATCAACCCTGAGGCAGAGAGAATCCTGGGCACAACATCTGGAGAGATATCAGGTAAAAAAGCCCTTGATCCTGAATGGAGATTTGTCCATGAGGACCTGACCGCCATGGCGGTTGAGGCGTATCCGGCAAACAGGGTCTTTTCAACAGAAAAACCGGTAAAAAAACAGATCATAGGGGTCGTCAGCCCCGAAAGGGATTCTATCACCTGGGGAATGGCCCATGCCGCACCCCTCTTCTCCACCACGGGTCAAGTGGAAAAAGCGGTTATCGATTTCGTGGATATCACAGATCTCAAACAGGCAGAAAAAGAGAAGATGGCTGCCCAGACCATTGCAGAAGAACATAAAAAGCTCGCCCTGGTCGGACAGATTGCCGGTACCATGGCCCATGATTTTAACAATATTCTTGGCATCATCATGGGTAATGCAGAGCTTGCGCTGTTGAACTGCAGAGACGAAAAGATCAAAGACACCCTTGAGCTGATTTTTCAGCAGACCCTGCGGGGCAAGAACCTGACCAAAGACCTGGTTGCCTTTGCCAAGGATCAGGAGCCGAAGCAGGAATTTTTCAGCATCAGCGAAAAAATCAATCTGGTATTGAGCCTGTTGAAAAAAGAGATGAAAGAGATGACCATTGTCAGGCAAGACAAGCCCGGCCTGCCCGCTTTGCTTGCCGATCCCGGCATGATCGAACATGCCCTTGTCAATCTGATTCAAAATGCAATCCATGCCACCAGTATGACAGAGGATCCCCGGATCATTATCCGCACCGACTGCCGTGATCAGAATATCGTGCTTGAAATCGAAGACAATGGGTGCGGCATTCAACCAGAGCATTTTGAAACGATTTATGCCCCTTCATTCACTTTGAAGGGAGACAAGGACATAAAGGGGGCCTATGCGCCGGGCATCAAGGGAACCGGCTATGGCATGGCCAATGTGAAAAAATATATCCAGCAGCACAGGGGCAGTATTTCGGTTGCGTCAGAACCCGGTGCAGGAACAAAATTTACAATCAAGCTGCCTGTAATAAAAAAAGAGCTCTCCCTTGGAGAAAAGGCTGAACTCAAAGAATCCACACACCACGTTGAAAAGAACATCCTTGTTGTTGAGGATGAAGCCGCCATCTCAGGCATCCAGTATCGATTGTTAACACAGGCCCCCTTTTACCACAGGGTTGATATTGCTGCAGACGGGCAGGCGGCAATGGATCTGTTTGAAAAAAACAGGTATGATCTGATCAGCCTGGATCACATGCTTCCAGGAAAAATCAGCGGCATGACAGTATACACCCATGTCCGGACCAGTGATAAAACCATCCCCATACTGTTTGTTTCCGGCAACATAGAATTTTTAGAGTCCATCAAGGAACTGACACAAAAAGATCCCTGGGTCTATCACCTGTCCAAGCCCTGTCAGAACAGAGCCTACGTCAACGCGATCAACCATCTGTTAGACAGGGTCACGGTTTGAACAGAATCTGATCAACGGTTTCAAAGGTTGCCATGCCCTTGCTGATCATGGGCCCGATGGCCCGGGTGAATGCCTGGATCTTCTCGTTTGTGTCAACGACTTCAACCACCACTGGAAGATCCTCGGACAGGCAGAGCACCTTGAAGGTTCGGATCTTGCCCTGGGCTGCATACCCGAGAAGCCCCCTGAGCACGGTGGCACCAGCCATGCCCATGGTTCTTGCCTGTTCAACAATGGCCTCATACAAGAGACGCCTGCCGTATTTCTGATCTTCGCCGATGAAAATTCGCATGAGACACGCCTTGGTTGCCCCTTCCATAAACAACACGCTCCTTAAATTAAACGCCCCAGAACAATTCCAGCCACCAGTGCCCCGAATCCAAGGCTGTTCTGAAGCAACAGGTTCACGATGGCATAGATCCACTCCGTGGAGCGGACCAGCATGCCCGTCTCAAGGATAAATGCGGAAAACGTGGTAAAGGCCCCCATGAATCCCACCAGCACGCAGGTTCTGACCTCTCCGGCCACGGCCCAGCGACTTTCAAACAAGGTCCAGAGAAATCCCGCAGCAAAACAGCCGGTGATGTTGACGACCAGTGTGCCAAAGGGAAAAAATGACGAGTTGAACTGCTGAACAAACCCTGCCAGGCTGTACCGGGCAAGGGTTCCCAGGGCACCTGCCAGGGCAATAAAAACAAACTTGTACTCCATGGGGAGATCTCCTTTCCACGTTTTTCTAAGCGTTTGTCCGGGGTAAGTCAAGGCAATTTTCTGGCGACAGGTTTGACATTCGCCTGTTTTAATGGAATAATATTTCTACATTCCCCCCCCAATCAGCCCTTCCGGGCAAGGAGGTTTCCATGGAAAATCAACGTCGAGCCTTGAACAAAATCATTGAAGAACAGGTAAAAAAGTGGCAGTATCTAAAAGATGGGCAGACCCGGGAAAAGGTTTCTTCCACAACCGTGGTCACCATCTCAAGGGAGGCTGGAAGTGGCGGCAGGCTTATAGCTGAAGGGCTTGCGGTCCGGTTGGGATTTGATCTCTTTCACCAGGAGGTGGTTCACGAGATGGCAAAGGATGCCAACATCAGCCTGAGGTTCATGGAGACCCTGGATGAAAGGGGGCTCAATACCCTGGACAACTGGATCGCATCCCTGGTTGACGAACGATACCTCTGGCCCGACCAGTACATGCAGCACCTGATGAAGGTGATTGGAACCATTGGCAGATACGGCAAAAGCGTCGTTGTCGGCAGGGGAGCCAACTTTATCCTTCCCAAGGACAAGAGAATCAGCGTTCGAATCATCGCTCCCTTTGAGTTAAGAAAAAAAAGGGTTGCCCAGGCGTTCGGCCTTTCAGCAACCGAGGCTGAAAAACGAATCACCCTGACGGAGTCCAGGCGGGACGCCTTTATCAGGAGGCATTTTAACGCCTCCATATCAGACATCTACCACTATGACATGGTGCTTAACACTGAAAATCTCGAAATTGACGACGGAGTCTCAGCCATTGAGGCGGTAGTAAAAAATAAGGATGACGCGTGATATTACATGATACCATCTACGAATGGGACGGCAAGAGCAGTGACGGTGAAAAACCCGTGGCCTGGTGGCCGGGAGCCTATCGGATACGAATCGTTGATTTGACGGCGCAAAACCCCAGCGTAATCCATCTCAAATCCAGGGCAGTGATCTGCCGGAACCGGGACAAGGGGACCTCCATTCGAAACTGCATTGAAAACTTTGCCAAAAAGGTGTCCAGCAAATATGACCTTGACATCACCCGGGTGCTCTGGGTCGAAATCGGACAGGAAGACCCCAGTGACGTTCAGGTTGCCACCCTCAAGCGCGTTTCACCCATGGGGGGGAATGATCTTTTTGCAGCATCCTGGCGTCCTGCCCGGCCCAACGAGCTGGCATCGCTCTCCCCCTTTCTGGTGAATTTCACCGACGACCCGCCCCTGTAGCCTCCCGGGGTCCAGGGCCATTGCTCCGGTTGATCCGGTTGATCCCATAAAAAACAAGGAAAACATCCATGGTAAATTACAGCAGAATCATCATTGTTATGACAGCCCTTTTGTTCATTTCTCCCTTGAACCCGGCAGATGCCGGCTTTAAAAATCTCTTGAAAGAGGTTCAGTCAACCATCCAGCCCGAAGCCGCAGTTCTGCCAGCAGCCCTGTCGGACGACACCATCGTCAAAGGGCTGAAAGAAGCCCTGACCACCGGTTCAGAACAGGCGGTGGCCCTGGTTTCCAAATCCGACGGATATTACAAAAACCCGGAGATAAAAATCCCCCTGCCCCCGGCGGTTCAGAAGGTGGAACCCCTTTTAAAGGCAGCAGGATTGACAGGCCTGGTCGACCAGTTTGAGCAGAGCATGAACCGGGCCGCAGAGCAGGCCGCACCCCAGGCAACGGAACTTTTTGTGGATGCCGTCAAAACCATGTCCTTCAGCGACGCCAAAAAAATCCTCAACGGCCGGGACAACGAAGCCACCCTCTACTTTAAGGAACGAACCTGGGACAAACTGTCCGAACGCTTTCGACCCGTTGTCCACACCACCATGGCCGAGGTGGGTGTCACCCGGAACTTTCAGGAACTCTCGGCCCGGACAGCAGCCATCCCCTTTGCAGGGACATTGGACCTTGACCCGGACACCTATGTCACAACCAAAGCCCTGGACGGACTGTTTCTGATGCTCGAAAAACAAGAACAGAAAATTCGCCAGGATCCTGCAGCCCGGGTCACGGACATATTAAAAACCGTATTTAACAAATAACCATAGGAAACACCCCATGAATAAACTTCTGAAGTGGAGTTTAATTGCATCTGGCACCGCTGCTGTCCTCATTCTTCTTGCTGTCCTGATCATCCCCAGGTTTGTGGACGTAAACCGCTACAGACCCCAGATCGAACAGCAGGTAACCCGGATCACGGGAAGACCCTTTGTTCTGGGCGGAGAGCTGGACCTTTCTATTTTCCCCTGGATGGGCCTGACCCTGTCCGACCTCTCCCTGGGAAACCCGGAGGGGTTTGATCAGAAGGAATTTATCACCATCAAACGGTTTGAAGTAAGGGTAAAGGTGCTGCCCCTTTTTTCACGCACCATCCAGGTGAAAAAATTTGTGGTGGACACCCCTGAGATCTTCCTTGTAAAAAGCCGGGCCGGTGACACAAACTGGGACATGGGTCAAACGCAACCGTCCACCCCGAAAAAACAACCGGCCGGCACCGTGGATCATGGCAGAAAGCCGGCCAACACATTGCCCGTCAAAGCTTTGTTCGTGGACGAATTTTCTATCCGGAACGGACGTATTCACTATAGCGACCCTGGCCTGAAGGTTAAAAAAGAGATCTCCAGCATCTCTTTGACCCTCGGAAACCTCAATCTGGAAGACCCGATAAAGGTTGCTTTTTCGGCCCTGGCAGACGGCCGGCCCCTGTCACTGAACGGGCTTGTCGGGCCCATTGGGAAAAATCCAGGGATGGGGACCATCCCCCTTGATATCACCCTCAAGGCCCTGGACGACATCACCCTGGGAGTCAAGGGGGCTGTCATGGATCCCATCAAGACCCCGGGATTTGACCTGGACCTTGATCTGTCGCCCTTTTCCCCGAGAAAACTTTTGACAACCCTTGGGAATTCAGCACCTCTGTTAACGGCCGATCCCAAGGTGCTGGAACACCTGCAGCTTAAATTTCACCTCAAGGGCGACGCCACCGCGGTTCGTGTTTCAAACGGCACCCTGACCCTGGATGACTCGACCCTGACATTCTCGGCCCGGGCATCGGATTTATCAAAACCCGACCTCGACGTTGACATGGCCGTTGACACGATCAACCTGGACCGATACCTTCCCCCGAAAAAATCCCCGACCCCACCCGCCGAAACGGTGAAAAGCCCGCCTGAATCACCGGCAGCAGTCCGGGCCGGAATCGACTACGCCCCGTTACGAAAACTGGCCATTGACGTAACCCTTAAGATCAAATCCCTTGTGGCCCAGAAGGCACAGCTCCAAGCGGTTCAAATGACCCTCAGGGGCAAAAACGGACGATTCAACCTGGACCCGCTCTCCCTTGATCTCTACCAGGGAACCATTGTTTCCAGGGCAGACCTGGATGTCACCACGGATACGCCAAGGATCAACCTCACCGTTGACGCGGAAAAGATAGCCTCCGGTGCCCTGATCGCCGATGTACTGGAAAAAAAAATCATCCAGGGCCAGGTTACCGCGACCATGGGCATCACCCTTGCCGGAGATACCCCCGAAGCCATTAAAAAGAGTTTAAACGGCAGGGGGAATCTCAAATTCACGGACGGGGCCATCATCGGCATCGACATCCCGGGAATGGTGAGAAACCTCAAGGCAAGCTTTGGCCGCGGGGAACAGCCAGCCACTCCGCCCCGCACTGATTTTGCAGAATTGATGCTTCCCTTTACCATCACCAGCGGTCGGGTGGATGCCACAGGCGCCACCCTCAGCTCGCCCCTTCTCAGGGTCATGGCAAAGGGTACGGCTGATCTTGTGACAGAAACCCTGAACATGCGTGTGGAACCCAAATTTGTCTCAACCCTGACGGGACAGGGGGATACCCAGGAGCGCTCGGGCCTGACGGTGCCGGTCCTGATCACCGGCACCCTGGACAAGCCCATATTCAGCCCGGATCTCAAATCCATGGTGCAATCCATCGTCCCGGATCAGGAGGCCCTGAAATCCCTGATCAAGGATGGAAAAATCGACAAAGAGGCGATTCAGAAAACAGGGGAAAACATCAAGCAGCTGTTCAAGGGATTTCAGCCGTTTAAAGGGACCCAGGAATGATACGGCAGACCCCCCTTAGAATCCCGCCCGAACGGATAACAGACCTTGAATTCATCAAAGCATCTGCGGCCCGCCGTTTAAAAATAGGACTGGAAGAGGTCGACGCCGTCCAGATTCTGCGCAGATCCGTTGATGCCAGGGGCCGGACCCCCGTGTTCCAGATCCAGGCAGCGGTATATTCCAACGAACCCATGGAACAGCTGTGCCGACAGGTCGTGTATCAGCCAGTACCCCCGGGGCAGAAGGTCATCGTTGTGGGCAGCGGCCCTGCCGGACTCTTTGCCGCCCTGGGGCTGATCGAAAGGGGAATCACCCCCATTGTCCTGGAGCGGGGAAAAGATGTGAAGCAACGGCGGTACGACCTCAAGGCCATCAATGCCCAAGGGGTCGTGGATCCGGATTCCAACTATTGTTTTGGAGAGGGCGGGGCCGGCACCTACAGCGACGGAAAGCTCTATACCCGGTCCACCAAGCGGGGCGATGTCAAACGAATCCTCTCGATCCTGGTTCACCATGGGGCGATCCCGGACATTCTTGTGAACGCCCACCCCCACATTGGCTCCAATAGACTGCCGGGGATCATCAAGGCCATCCGCGACACCATTGTCCAATGCCATGGTGAGATCCATTTTAATTCACGGGTCACAGGCCTTGTCCTTGAAAAAAATAAAATCCTGGGGGTCACAACCGACCACAGGGAATTCACAGCCGACGGCGTCATTCTGGCAACGGGCCATTCTGCCCGGGACATTTACCAGCTGCTAGACCGCCACCATATTCTGCTTGAGGCCAAACCCTATGCCATGGGGGTCCGGGTGGAGCATCCCCAGGAACTGATCAATGCCATCCAGTACGGAACCCACCAGAACAACAAATATCTGCCAGCGGCAAGCTACGCCCTTGCCTGCCAGGTGGGACAAACCGGAGTCTACTCGTTCTGCATGTGCCCGGGCGGCATGCTTGTGCCTGCTGCCACAGCACCCGGGGAACTGGTGTTGAACGGAATGTCCAACGCCCTTCGCAACATGCCCCATGCCAATGCCGGGGTGGTTGTCACCATTGATTCCAACCAGTATGGACACGACAATAAATTAAAGCATTTTGCAGGACTTGCGTTCCAGCAGCAGATTGAACAACGGGCGTTCCAAGCCGGCGGCCGGACCCAGGCGGCCCCGGCCCAGCGCATGACAGACTTTCTTGACGATAGAATTTCCGCCACCTTGCCGGCCACATCCTATCTCCCGGGCATGGTCAGTGCGCCATTGCCGGAAATCCTTGGCCCACATATCTCCAATGCCCTCAAACAGGCATTTCACACCTTTGGCCGACGCATGAAGGGGTATGTTACCGCCGAGGCCAAACTCCTGGCCGTGGAGAGCCGGACCAGTTCGCCCGTCAGAATCCCCCGACAGTCAGACACCCGCATGCACCCCCAGATCAGCGGGCTCTTTCCCGCCGGTGAAGGGGCCGGCTATGCCGGCGGCATTGTATCGTCGGCCATTGACGGTCAGGCCGCGGCCGATGCTGCCTTTGCATATCTGAACAACGGTTAATCGAGGATATTTCATGACCCTTTTAGTCAACTACCACAACCTGGTCAAAAAGATCGACCATTTCTGTCAGAGAATCGAAAATCAATACCCGGACGCCCTTGTCTGCCAAAAGGGGTGCAGCAGCTGCTGCCGTCACATAAGCCTCTTTCCCGTGGAGGCCCTGGCCCTGAACATGGCCCTGACCACCCTTCCGCGGGCGACCCGGAAAAAAATCCGGCACCGGGCCGAAACAGTTGACGACAAGGACCAATGCCCCCTGCTTGAAAATGGTGCATGTCTCATGTACCGCCACCGCCCCGTGATTTGCAGAACCCACGGCCTGCCGATCCTGGTGAAAACCCCACGGGGTTTCCGCCTGGACCACTGCCCCTTGAATTTCACAACCGGCAAAAAGCCGGAAAGGGCCTTTACCCTGGATCTCGAACAGCTCAACACCCTTTTGTCAACCGTCAACGACCTGCTGATAACCCAAGCCCTGGACCGGGAAGCCCTGCCCGACCGAATTCTTCTCTCCCAGGCCCTTCTCATGGCGTGGCAGCCGGAATAGGCGGGTCGACTGCCGGGTAAGTAACATAGAATGAAACGAGGTGAACAAAAAAGGTCCTAAAATCACCATCAGACTCAGGGATTGCGCCAGATGAGAAGCCCCTCGCGCAGGGAAAAAGGACCCAGACAGAACCGGCTGGTTTCCGTCTGCTCAAGCCACTGGCGTTTAATCTTCAAGTTGGGGCTGCGCCCATCGGCAGATTTGAGCACCTTGACCTGTCCTCCCATGCCGCGCAACGCAACCCTCAGGTAGGAGTCAAAACAGTACACCCATTCGTCATCAACGGCCATGATCATAATGTAGTGCTCCTCCCGGGGGGTAAGCAGCATATTGCACAGAACAATCCCGCCCTCGTCAAGGCAGGAGACGATTCGACCGCCCCCCTCAAGGGTAACAGCCTTTTTTTCTAGAAATTCCGTCTGGACCGAAAATTTTTTCATCTTATACGAGCTGAGCCAGTTGCCCAGCATCCGGACCGCATACTTGCTGGTTCCGCCAACACCAAAACGGGCGTCCCGGCTTACCGTGTCCAGGCAGTAGAGATAAATGTGCTGGATGACCATGGGGGGAATCTCTTTTCTCTGGTAGAGATAGCTCACGCCGTTGATCAAGGCGGTGGGAACACAGTCATATTCAGACACCTGGTAGTGGAATGGTATGTACATCATCTGTTTCCATGGGTTGATCTTCGTTTCTGTCTCAGGTCCCCTTTTTACTGTATTCTCATCGTTCATGCAAGTTTGAATAAACCGGCATGCGTGAGATGCCCAGTCCAAATTCAACAAAAGGTCAGCCCTGCTTTTCGGGCAGGGGGCATATGCCTTTTGACGAACAGCCACCGCAGCCGTCACAGCCGCAGGAACGCTTTTTCCCACAGGAGATGACAATGCTTTTAACGGTATAGGCAATGGCCACAGCAACAATAATTCCAACGATAATCTCATCCATTGAACATTCCCCCATTTAAATCAAGATAAAACGGCCCAGCTGAAAAAAGACAGTGGAGACTGCCAATGCCAGACCGGTATTGAAAACAACTGAAAAAACCGCCCACTTCCAGGTACCGGTTTCCCTTGCAATACAGACCACGGTGACAAAGCAGGGGGCATAGAAAATGGTAAACAGTATCAGGCTGAATGCCGTTAAAGGGGTCCACCCGTTGTCGGACCTGAGCCGCTGTGACAGGGAAGCGGTTTCTTCAGCATCCACCTCTCCCAGGGAATAGGCCGTCCCCAGGGTGGAAACCACCACCTCTTTTGCGGCAAAGCCGCCGATCAATGCGATATTTGTCCGCCAGTCAAAACCGGCGAACTGTGTAATACCCTCAAGAAAAGTGCCAATGCGGCCTGCAATGGAATTTTTAAGTTCAGCCCGGGCCTGGTCCACATCAACCTGCAGGAGCTGCTGCCGGACTGACGGGGAGTTGATCAGCGAAGCTTCCAGGCCTGCCGTTATTTTCTCCCTCTGGGTCTCAAATTCCCGGGTTTCGATGGTATTGAGCCCGGGAAAGGTCATCATGGCCCAGAGGACAATGGAAATCCCCAGGATAACAGTCCCGGCTTTTTTGATATATTGCCGGGTCCGTTCCCAGGTGTGGATAAAAAGGCCCTTTAATGTGGGCAATCGATAGGGAGGCAGCTCCATGATAAAGGGTGTCGACTCCCCCTTGATAATCGTGGACCGCAGCAGTCGGGCAACGAGCAGGGCACCCGTCCAGGAGATCATGGTGATCAGCAGCATGACCTGGGCCTGGTTTTCAGCAAAAAAAGCCGCCACCAGCAGGGCAAAAACCGGCATTTTCGCACCGCAGTTCATATAGGGAACCGTTAAAAGGGTGGCCAGCCGCTCCCTTGGCGATTTCAGGGTTCGGGCCGCCATGACACCGGGCACTGCACACCCTCCGGCAATACCCCCCGAAACAATAAAGGCCATGACCGAACCGCCATGAAGGCCGAACATTCTAAACACCCGGTCGAGCATAAATGAGATGCGGGCAAGATACCCGGTATCTTCAAGAAAAGAGATTCCGAGAAACATGAACATGATCAGGGGCACAAACCCGAGAACACCACCGACCCCGTCCATGACCCCGGACAGAAGCAGGGATTTGAAAAGCCCATCGGGCAGAGCCTGATCGGCCAGCCCGGATACCCGGCTGAAAAAAGCATCCAGCCAGGCGGCAGGCACCCCGCCGTAGGTAAAAATGAACTGGTAAAGCCCCATGAGCACAGCAACCATGATAATGGGTCCCAGAAACCTGTGGGTGGCGACCCTGTCGATCCTGTCCGAAAGCCTGAGCCGGTTCTCATCCTGGCGAACCCGGACAACCCCCTGCCTGAGCAGGGAATTGACATACCCATAGCGCTGATCGGCAATCACCCCTTCAGGATGGGTATCAAGGGTTGAGGTCACATGGTTTACCGTCTGCGCAACAATGGCAGCAAGCTTGCGGGCGGTCGCTTCATCCTGCCCATGACCAAGTTCAATGATCTGCTGGTCATTTTCAAGATATTTCAATGCAATCCATCGGGCCCGGTAACGATGGGTCAGAAATCGGCCGGACTCAATGATCCCTTCCATTCGATCCAGGGCCGGATCAATATCCGGACCATAGGAGATGTCCAGGGGTTGAACACGGCCGGCCGGCTTTAGGGCAATGGCCGTCAAAAGTTCCTGTTTGCCCCGGCCCGTTCGGGCGACGGTGGGAATCACCGGAACATTGAGCAGCTGCGAAAGTTTTGCCGTATCAATTTCCACCCCCCTTTTCTTTGCGACATCCATCATGTTCAGGGCGATACAGACCGGAAGCCCCATCTCCATGAACTGCACGGTAAGGTAGAGGTTTCTTTCAAGATTGGAGGCATCCACTATGTTGACAATCATTTGTGGATTTTCGTTGACAATATAATCCCTGGCAACAACCTCCTCCAGGGAATAGGCGGTCAGAGAATAGGTCCCTGGCAGATCAATGATTTCAAACCGGCCAGCGTCAGACAGACAGGTCCCCTGCTTTTTTTCAACGGTCACGCCCGGATAGTTGCCAACATGCTGCCGGGCACCTGTCAGTGTGTTAAAAAGGGTGGTTTTTCCCGAATTTGGATTACCCGCCAGTACGATCGCCTGTTCCATATTACAGCACCTCCACTTCGATGTGATCGGCCTCATTGTTCCTGAGTGTCAACGTGAACCCCATAATTCTCAACGATACAGGGTCATAAAGCGGCGCCCTCCCCTGAACCTTTATCTCCTTGCCCGGAATCAGCCCCATGTCCCGAACCCTTCTGCCAAGCTCACCACCGGCCTTTACACGTGAGATAACACCCGTCTGGTTCACCACCATCTGCCTTAAGTTTATTGTTCCCATGCCTGCTCCCTGTGTTTTAAGAAATGTTCAGCACCGCAAATTCAAAATGTCTTATATGCCTAACTTTTTACTTAGTCAACAACAAAATAAGGGTGGTCATACAAACAAGTGTTTGACTTATTAAAGGGCCAAAGATAAACTTAACTCCATTAAACAAACGGAGGCAGAACATGACAAAAAGACCCCGGCTTTCGGAGAGTCTTGAAGACTACCTTGAGACCATCCTGGCATTGCAGCGGGCAAACACTGTGGCAAGATCCAAGGATATTGCCCAGCGGCTCAATATCAAGCGGGGTTCTGTCACGGGGACATTGAAGAAACTTGCCAATAACGATCTTGTCAATTATGAACCCTACGGCTATGTGACCCTCACCCGTGAAGGGGAAACGAGAGCCCTGGAAATAGAGCAGCGTCATATTTTTTTAAAGGATTTCCTGTACAGGATATTGAACGTTGATGCGGAAACGGCAGAACAAACGGCCTGCCGGATGGAACACGCCATGGGCACGCAGGTATTTGACAAATTCAAAGCCTTTGTCAAAAAAATCGACGCATGCCCCCACAGTGACCTGCAGCATGACACCTGATCAAGCCAGCTCAATCCCTGTCCAGACCCTGGGCCTGCAGCACCATCTGACCATTTTAACCCTGTCAGACTATATTGACAAAGAGTTGACCCGCAGGGTGGAATCCAGACAGTTGCCCCCCATTGATCTGATCATCTCCTGCGGGGATCTGGAACCGGAATACCTCTCGTTTTTGCGGGAAAGGCTGGAGCGCCCCCTGTTTTACGTAAGGGGCAACCACGATGTGCGATATACGGCATCCAACCCCATGGGATGTGAAAACATCCACGCAAGAATCATGTCGATGGGATCCCTGAACATCCTGGGACTTGAAGGCTCCAAGTGGTATAATGGCGGCCCCAACCAGTACACGGAAAAAATGATGAAAAAAATCATATTCTGGATGGGGTTCCAGATCTGGCGGAAACGCCCGATTCACATGGTGGTCACCCATGCGCCTCCCCGTCACATCCATGACCGGGAAGACCCTTGCCACATGGGGTTTGAAAATTTTGTCCGCCTCATGGAAAAACAGCGGCCCGACTATCTGATCCACGGCCACATCCACCGGGCATTTGACACCTTTGACGCCCGGGTGACACAGGTCGTTCACACAAAAATCATCAATACCTGCGGGTATGCGATTATAAAGGTTTGACCATGATTCATTTTTTCAAGCGGCTTCTGGGTATAGGATCCAGAAATCAAGGCGAAGATCATGTCTGTTCATTCAACGAACAGCAGGCCCAGGAAGAGGATGTGGAATTCATTGACCACGGTATTCAGACCATCGCCCTTGAAAACATCATCGGCAGCGTGGGCAAATACCATGACTTTGACTCGAGATTCCGACCCAAACGACATGTATCCGACAAGCGGTTCAAGGGAATCAAACGAACCATGCGCGAAGGTGGTGCATTGCCACCCATAACCCTTTACCAGATCCGCAACAATTACTATGTCCTTGACGGAAACCACCGGGTGGCTTCGGCCAAGGAACTTGGCTGGACCGATATCCATGCCAAGGTGATCGAGCTTTTGTCGGGTAAGAACACCATGGAAAACCTGCTCTACATCGAGCGGAAAAATTTTTATAAAACAACCGGGCTGATTGACAAAATCGACCTGACTGAGATTGGCAAATACAAGTTTCTCGAAAAACAGATCCAGCGACACCAGGAATACCTGGCGGGCGTTTCAGGCCGGGACTGCGACCTGAAAAAAGCGGCCAAGGACTGGTACAACACCATTTTTAAACCCATGACAGCCATCATCGCAAGCGGTGGTCTGAACAAATACTTTCCGAAACGAACCATTTCAGACCTTTATGCCTATATTTCGTTCAACCGGTGGGACCGCAGCGCCAACTGCAGGTACGGTATCGGGATTGACAAACTCATCCCCAAGAGCATGGAGGCGTTTCGCAAACAGATGCTTGAAAAAAATACGCCCGATTACCCGGAAATGAAGCGCAGTGTTACAGCCTTTGTCCTGATCAATATCGATACCACAACCCAGAGTCAGGTGGCAGACAGGCTGTTTGCCCAGGGCGGCATACAGGAGGTTCACACGGTCCACGGGAGCTATGACATCCTGGTAAAAATGGTTCTAAAGCGTGATTTTCTGGCCTCGGATGCTGAAACCATAGCAGAGTATGTGGACCGTAACATCCGGCGGATTGAAGGGATCAACAGGACCCACACCATTATTCCGGGCATGTCCAAGGTCAAGGATGTTTTCACCTCTTGACCGGAAGGAACCGTTATTTTGCACTTTTCAATCACCCCGTATTATGATTTAAAACAGGTTGTTTAATGGCGGTTTAAAACCGTTATATCAAACCCCAGCAGGAGGAAAGGTATTGAACCCAACAGACACCAATGATCCTGAATATTTTCACCGAGTGATTGACTGCCAGTTTGCCTGCCCTGCCCACACACCGGTGCCGGAGTATATCAGACTGATTGCCGAAAAAAGATACACTGACGCCTACATGATCAACTGGGAATCAAATGTTTTTCCCGGTATCCTGGGCCGGGTGTGCGACAGACCGTGCGAGCCTGCCTGCCGGCGGGTGCGGGTGGAAAAGAATGCCGTGGCCATCTGCCGATTGAAAAGGGTGTGCGCCGACAACAGGGACGAAATCACCCAGCGGCTGCCCAGGATCCCCACCCGGAAAAACGGAAAAAAAATAGCCCTGATCGGTGGGGGACCGGCCTCACTTACCGTGGCCCGGGATCTTTTGCCCCTGGGGTATCAGGTGGATCTCTATGACGACCAGGCAGCGGCCGGCGGTTTTATCAGAAGCCAGGTGCCCTCGTTCCGGTTACCCCAAAAGGTGCTCGACCAGGAGATCGACTGTATTTTAGACATGGGGGTAACCACCCATTTCAACACCTATGTATCGAGCTTGGCGTCGTTCCTGGAACAGCCCTATGACGCCATCTTCATTGGCACGGGCGCGCCAAGGGGCAGGGATCTCGATCTGCCGGGCAGAAACGAAGGAACGGCCTCCATTCACATCGGCATCCAATGGCTTGCCGGCGTTCAGTACGGCCACAACAAAAGGGCCGGCCATGCCACCCTTGTCATCGGCGGCGGCAATACGGCCATGGACTGCTGCCGCACGGCCCGCCGGCTGGGCGGAGAAGATGTCAAGGTGGTCATTCGCGGCAGTCGTGAAAAAATGAAGGCCTCTGCCTGGGAAATAGAAGACGCCGTCAGGGAAGATATCCCCATTCTTGAACACCTGTCTCCCCTGGATTTTGTGGTAAAAAACGGCCGGTTGACGGGAATGAACTTCCAGGACCTCTCCAAGGGATCGGAACAGGTTTTCATCCCCTGCGACGAGGTGCTGCTTGCCGTGGGCCAGGAAAATGCCTTTCCCTGGATTGAACCCGAGGTGGGGCTGATCTTTGACAGCCGGGGTCGCCCCCAGGTGGACAAGACCACCTTTCAGTCCAACATCCAACAGATCTTTTTTGGCGGGGATGCCGCCTTTGGGCCCAGAAACGTCATCACGGCCGTGGCCCATGGCCATGAAGCCGCCATATCCATTGATCTCTTCTGCCGGGGCAAAGACCCCGGGCAACGCCCCCCGGCCAAAACCACCCTTGACGGTCAAAAGATGGGTTTCAGGGACTGGATCTACAACAGTGCCATCTCCGACGACCAGCGCCAGGCGGTCCCCATGGTGCCAACCGTAAAATCCATCAAAGACCGTCTCATGGAGGTGGAGCTGGGTTTTGACCAGAAGATCGGCAGAAAAGAAGCGCTTCGCTGCCTCAACTGTGATGTTCAGACGGTCTTTACCGCTGCGGAATGCATTGAGTGTGATGCCTGTGTGGATGTCTGCCCCACCACCTGCATCAACTTCCTTGAAAACCAGGACGAAGAAGGTCTGCGCCAGGCCCTTGCCATTCCGGCCGACAATCTCTCCCAGCAGTTGTATGTGTCTGCTCCACTTCCCACGGGCAGGGTCATGGTCAAGGACGAAAATGTCTGCCTCCACTGTGGACTGTGCGCAGAACGATGTCCGACAACAGCATGGGATATGCTCAAATTCAGGTATGACAGTGCCAGGGCAGGTGAAAAATGATAAAAATCCAGGGTGTAAATGACTTTGTTATCCGTTTTGCCAATGTAAACGGCTCAGGTTCCGCCAGCGCCAACAACCTCTTTGCCAAGGCGGTTTTTCGAATGGGCGTGCCCGTGGCCCCGAAAAATATTTTCCCGTCCAACATCCAGGGGCTTCCCACCTGGTACGAAGTCCGGGTTAATGACAAGGGCCATCTGGGCCGCCGTGGGGAATACGATTTTATTGTGGCCATCAACGGTCAGACCTTGAAAAAGGATTACGACGGCCTTCTGCCCGGCGGCTATTTTCTCTACGACGCCACAAGACCCCTTGACGACAGTTTCCAACGGGAGGATATCACCCTCATCGGCATTCCCCTGACGGAGATCTGCAACCGGGAGATCTCAAGTCCCAAGCTTCGCCAGCTGCTCAAGAACATCCTCTATGTGGGGGCCCTGGCCTATCTCCTGGACATGGACTTTTCGGTTCTAAAGGATTCCATCACAAAGCAGTTCATCAAAAAGCCCAAGCTGGCAACGCCCAACATCCAGGCCCTGGAGCTTGGGTTTGCCTATGCCGGCACTCACTTTCAGGATGCCTGCCAGCTCTCCATAAAATCCGGCGGACAGCTCACCGACCATATTATGATGGACGGCAACACCGCCACCGGACTCGGGGCCGTTTACGGCGGTGCCACCGTTGCCGGCTGGTATCCCATCACCCCTTCCACCTCGGTGATCGATGCCTTTGACAAGTTCACCCGCCAGCACCGCCTTGATGAATCGGGCAACCGGCGGGCCGCGATTATCCAGGCAGAAGACGAACTTGCTGCCCTGGGAATCGCCATGGGCGCCTCGTGGAACGGCGCCAGGGCCTTTACTGCAACGTCTGGCCCAGGACTGTCCCTGATGAACGAACTCCTCGGGCTTGCCTATTTTGCCGAGATCCCCGTGGTGTTGATTGATGTGCAACGGACAGGACCGAGCACAGGAATGCCCACACGTAGCCAGCAGTCTGACATTCTGCCGGCCGCCTATGCCTCCCACGGGGATACAAAGCATGTCCTGCTCTTTCCCTGCGATCCCAACGAGTGTTTTGAAATGGCGGCACAAAGCTTTGATCTTGCCGAAAGGCTCCAGACCCCGGTGATCATGATGACCGACCTTGACCTTGGCATGAACGACCATGTCTGCCTCCCCATGCACTGGGACGACACCCGGACCTACGACCGGGGCAAGGTGCTCGACCATGACCAGCTGGAAGCCATGACCGAGAAATTCGGCAGGTACCTGGACGTGGACAGGGACGGCATCTGCTACAGAACCTACCCGGCCACCCACCCGGACAAAGGGGCCTACTTTACCCGGGGATCCTCCCATGATGAATATGCCGCCTATACCGAAGATGAACAGGCCTACGAACGGTGCATGCTGCGCCTCAGCCGCAAATGGGAGACAGCCAAAAAACTGGTGCCCGAGGCGTGCATAAACATCAACGACAGCACCACGCCCTGGGGGGCTGTTTTCTGCGGCACGTCAACCCAGTCTGTCCTTGAGGCGTTTGAACGGCTCGCCGACCAGGGCATTGTCATCAACACCCTCAGGATCCGAAGCTTCCCCTTCCAGGACCCGGTCGCGGACTTTATCAACCGCCACCAGCGGACCTTTGTCATTGAACAGAACCGGGACGGCCAGATGCGGTCCCTGATCATCAACGAATGCCATATCACCCCGGACCGGCTGGTGGCGGTCACCAATATCGACAGCATGCCCATTACTGCCGAACATATCGCCCATGCCGTGGAACAGACAATAAAAACATCCAGATCGCCTGGAACAACGACCTTTAAAGGAGGTGACAAATGAGTTCACGCCGTCCTGCCTTCCGTCATCCCGGTCTGCCTGAAAATGATCTCGGTTATACCCGACGGGATTACGAAGGGGCCGATTCCACTCTGTGTGCAGGGTGCGGCCATGACTCGATCACCAACGCCATCATCAAGGCGTGCTTTGAACTCTCCATCCCCCCCCACGGAGTGGTCAAGATGTCCGGCATTGGATGCTCGTCCAAAACGCCGGCCTATTTTCTCGGCAGATCCCATGGATTCAACTCGGTCCACGGCCGCATGCCGTCCATTGCAACCGGTGCCAACATGGCTAACCGGGATCTTGTTTACATCGGCGTGTCCGGAGACGGGGATACGGCCTCCATCGGCATGGGACAATTTGTCCACATTGTTCGGCGCAACCTTAACATGACCTATATCGTCATGAACAACGGGTGCTACGGCCTGACCAAGGGCCAGGATTCCGCAACGGCAGACCGGGGATCGACCAGCCGAAAAGGGCACCCCAATCCCTTTGAAGCCATTGACCTTTGCGAGCTTGCCATTCAACTGGGCGCAGGCTTTGTTGCCCGGGGATTTTCAGGCGACAAGGAGCAGCTGGTTCCCCTGTTAAAGGGGGCCCTGAAGCATGAGGGGTTTGCCCTGGTGGATGTGATTTCCCCCTGCGTCACCTTTAACAACACCGCAACCTCAACCAAGAGCTACCAGTGGGTGCGGGACCACATGGAGGCCACGGCCACGATTGATTTCATCCCCCCCAGGCATGAAATCACCACCTGTTATCCCGGGGGAACCACCCAGAGGGTGACCATGCACGATGGAGGGGTCATCCACCTGTGCAAGGACGATGCAGCCATTGACGTCACCAACCGGCGCTCTGCCATTGACGCCCTGGAACGTCACCGGGAAGAGGGTCACCTTCTCACGGGCATTTTCCATGTTAACAAAGGGAACCAGGATACCCACAAAATACTCAAAACAACAGACACGCCCCTTAATTCACTGACGGCAGCGCAGCTGTGCCCGGGAAATCGCGTCCTGGGACAGATTCTTGAAAATTACCGATAACGCAAGGAAGGGGGCAGATTGAACACCTAACGTAAAAGGAGGATGTGATGAACATGGCACAATCGTTTGTTTTCACCCTGACGATCTTGGTGGCCTTATTGTCTGCCAACGCCCCGGCCTTTGCCGAACAAGGGAAAAAGGATAGGGCCAAACCCATGGCCCAGCTCGGCCCGCGCCCGGCCTACCTGGTCAACGACATGGACGACAGCCTGCTCAAAAAGGCCCTTGGCGATTGCATTGGCGGCCCGTTTTACCCAACCGACTTTTCCATCGGCCACCGGGGGGCGGCCATGCAGTTTCCCGAGCATACCCGGGAATCCTACGAAGCCGCCGCCGCCATGGGGGCCGGCATCTGCGAGTGTGACGTCACCTTTACCCGGGACAGGCAGCTGGTCTGCCGCCATTCCCAGTGTGACCTTGCAACCACCACCAACATCCTTGCCGTTCCAGAGCTTGCGGCCAAATGTTCCGAACCCTTTACCCCGGCAGTATTTGACCCTGAAACCGGCAAGCTCATCAAGCCCGCCTCTGCCAAATGCTGCACCAGCGACATCACCCTTGGGGAGTTCAAAACCCTCAAGGGCAAAATGGATGCCGCCGATCCCAGGGCCACAACCGTGGAAGCGTTCATGGATGCAACACCGAGCTGGCGCACGGATCTCTACACGGCCAGGGGGACGCTCATGACCCATGCCGAAAGTATTGAACTGTTCAGGCAGCTGGGCATGAAGATGACGCCCGAGCTCAAAGCACCCGGCGTGACCATGCCCTTTGACGGTGATTACACCCAGGCGAAATATGCCCAGCAGATGATCGACGAATACAAGCAGGCAGGGATTGCACCGGATCAGGTTTTCCCCCAGTCCTTCAGCCTGGACGACGTGATCTACTGGCTGAAAAATGACCCCCAGTTCGGCAGGCAGGCGGTTTACCTGGACGGCCGGGACGAGGATGAAAATTTTGACATTACCCGTCCCGAAACCTGGTCCCCGTCCATGGACGAGCTCTTTGCCCGGAATGTAAGAATCATTGCACCGCCCATGTGGATGCTCCTGGCCATTGATAAAAACGGCAAGATCGTTCCGTCCATCTATGCCAAACGCGCAAAAGCGGCCGGCCTTGACATCATCACCTGGACCCTTGAGCGCTCAGGTCTGCTTAAAACCGGGGGGGGATGGTACTACCAGACCATCAAGGATGCCATCAACAACGACGGCGACATGCTGGTGGCCCTGGATGTCCTGGCCCAGGAGGTCGGCATCCTTGGCATCTTTTCAGACTGGCCGGCCACGGTCACCTTTTATGCCAATTGCAAGGGACTTTAAAATAAGGGGATTTGAAAGGGGGCGGACGTTACATCCGCCCCTGCCGGGACCTGCCCCCCGGATCAGCTATCGACTAGGAGTGGCTCTTCCCATGGCTTTCATCTCCTTGTTCCAGAAGCGCCTTTTCCGGGCTGGCCTCAACCTTTTCCAGAATTTCAAAGGTTGTATCTTCGGGCAGCCAGGTGATCTTGCCCGTTCCCACATCGTAGACAGCACCCACCACCTTTGCAAATTTTTCTTTGACAAAACCTCTGATCACAGGGCTTTCCATGAAAAGTTCCTCAATGCCCAGCCAGATATTTTCTTCAATGGCAGCCGGGATAACAGCATCCCCTTCAAGTTCAGGATGGAGGGCCATGGCCTTTTTGACCGCAGGTGCTATGTTATCCACAAGGGCGGGAATATTTCGCTCCAGCTTGTGGCCATGACCCTGAACGGCATGGGTGACGGCCGTGACCGCACCGCACTGGGTATGGCCCAGTACAACCAGCACCGGTGTTTTAACATGGGCAAGGCCATATTCAATGGAACCCCTCTCGTCCACATCGCACACATTACCGGCAACACGGACAACAAAGATGTCCATGATCCCGGCATCAAACAGGCTCTCCACAGGGACCCTGGAGTCTGAACAGGTGATCACCGTGGCAAAGGCATGGTCCCCCTGGTTTTCGCTGCCAGCCTGGGCCAGGCGGTCAGCATCAAGGTTGGGATGGATCATCTCACCGTTAACAAAACGGTAATTTCCCTGCCTCAGTTTGGCAATGGCCATGTCAGGAGAGGGCTTACCGGCAAACGGGTTGTCCTCATTTTCTGCCACGGAGGGCGTAGTGTGATCGACACTGGCAATGGCTTCCAGGGCGGCAGCCAGGTAAGCCTGTTTTTCAGCCGCTTTTTTCCCAGCCTCCTGGGAATCAACTGAGCTCTCCTGATGGGTTGCATCCCCAGCCTGAAAGTGCACGGCCTCACCAGCCGACGGGTCTGCAGGTTCACCATTAAAAATGGAAATGGCGGTCACCATGGTAATGAGGTAGGCGGCCAACACGATTTTGAGTGTATGTTTTTTCATCAACTATTCTCCCGGGTTAACGTCAGTGTTATTTTTTCACGGTTTGCCACCATTACTGCCGTTCCCGCCGACCATGGTGTCATATTCCATGAATACAAAATTTTATTAAAATATCATTCATTCCATCCCAAGGCAACCCTGCCCTCAAAATTATTTTAAGGCCTCAGACAGGCAGGGATGCGCAGTCTTTTCAGTTTGAACCGGCCCTGACCTTTCTTTCGACGGTTGAAGTTTTCTGGAAGGGGGTTATTATCCAACTTCCAAGCCATGGACAACCTGACACGCTACAATATGGGATCTTTACAGGAGTTGAATCATGAAAGTTGCAAAGAGCGTGGACAAATGCCCAGAAGGCATCACCACAACGGCCATCCCGGCCGATCCTGTGATCGTTGTCACCGAACAGGGAGCCTTTGACCCCAGGGAACTGAGCATCACTGAACACGCCATGGGTATCGACCACCTGGCGGAGCCTCAAACCCGGGAAATCCTGCTCAAACACATCTATAGACCGCGGGCAGTTCCACCGACCCACCATGAACCTGACCTGGGGCATTCCCAAAGGCTTCTATCCCCTGTCAAGGATCCGCGGTTAGGGTAGCCCCATTACCACGCCCCACCCGCCTGGCAGTTGTCGATCAGTGCGCTTTTTCAGATCTGGGGGGGAAGACGGTCCAGATCAGGTTCCTTCAAAAGGTTTGAAACACATGGGTTTTTCCTTGCACGGTCTGCAAACAAGCGATATATAAAAGCCATGGTTAAAAAAGAATCAACCGGCAATGAATGATCAGCGGGGATCCCATCAAGGAGCAATCCCGTGCCGATGGAATTAAGGACTTTTATGGACCCGCCCAAGCTTCTTTACAAACCCACCGAGCTTTTCAACAAAAAGCTCGACCAGGTCAAAGTCTCGGACCCGCTGGGATATAAGAAAATCCAAAAAGTGATCGACCGGCTGCTCTTTGATCCCAACAATGCCGATGGCAAAATGACCGGTTTGTACAACGGACGGTTGAAAAAATACGTGGGGCGGAGGGATTACCGGATCATTTACTACTGGTGCCAGCTGTGTCGCAAGGAAAACCGCAGGCTCGACAAGCGTTGCGATGACTGCGAGACCATTCCGGATAACAGCGCCATCTTTTTTGACCTTTACCATAAAAAGGACAAGAAGAAATTCAAACGGATATAAACCGACATGGCCCCAGCAGGAGGTCTGCCCTGGCCACAACGACCCCTGTAAACAAGTGGACCACCTCATGTCAAGGCCAATTAATATTTGTCGATCACGGCAAATTTTTCGGCAATGCAGATTCACCAGAACAATAGCCTGCTGGAAGCGCCTGGGAAATATCTTCAAACCTGCCTTTTCCATGACAAAAAATTTTTCCAGCCAAATCGTCGACCCGGTACCGCAATCCTTGCCCGATCACAGCCAGATCGGGTGAATCTCTTCCAATGATTCCCGGGTTTTCATGACAGCGGCAGACAGCCTGAAGGATTTTAAAGCCAGGGCCAGGGTTTTGGTTAAAACCTGCAAATAACCCAATTCACGGGCGTTTACAGCCCAGGTCTCCGAGTGATAAATCCGTAATGCGCCGATGATTCTGCCATGTAGCTTTATGGGCAGTGAAACAATGGATCGAATACCTTCTTTTTCCGCTTTTTCAGGATACTGAAGGCGGTCTGAGTTTCGGATGTCCGCAATGATCATCGGTTCAAGGTTTGATTCATTTTTTATGCTCTTGTCCACCAGAACCGGCCCTTTGTTTTTATAATCCTGGCTCAGGCCTTCGGCTGCCAGTATCTCCAGTTCCTCTTTTCTGGGGTTCACAATAAAAAAAGCCGCCCCTTTGACTTCCATGATCCCGACAAGGAGACGGGTGATCTGGGAACCCAGGGTTTCAGGGTTTTTTGCATCAAGAACGGTCTCGACAATGAGTGTAAATGATTCCAGATCTATTTTATTCTTTTCTGACATATATCGCTCCTTTTGCTCAATTGTTGAACGGCAATGCTTTAATTGACAACATGAACACGAACCTTGGGTTCCAGGGCCTTTGATACCCTTCCGGACAGGCTTCTGGTAAAATAATTAATGATATTACCGGGATTTTTGTTCAATACAACGGCATCATAATGGTCGCTGATTATCAGGTGGATCAAATCTGAGGCAAGATCTTCCTTGAGAGCAACAAACAGGCAGTCGACATTTTGCGGACGAAATCCATTTTCGATCAACCGCTGTTTGACCTCCTCGAGCATATGTTCCTGCTCGATTAACTGCTTGCGCAGATGGGAGGTCGCCTGGTTCATTTTATCCATGATCGGATTGTTCAGACTGTTGATCACCGGAACGGGCTGATACCCATGGAACAAGACCAGATGCACATCTTTTCTGTCAAGGTAAGTGCTGGTGACAAAATCTATTGATTTTTGATCGTTAGCCGAAAAGTTGTAGGGAATGATGACCTTAACGGACATAGGTTCCTCCTTTCTTCTGGTTATTTTTTTACAAACAGACCTTGCAGCTTGCTGCACACCAAAGAAAATCAGACGATCCGTGTGAATGCATTCAAACGGACAGCCAATTGTGATGCTATCGTAAACAACCGGGAGCTCTGTGAGATTAAATCAGGGAGAAAAAACATTCCCGAGCCTTGTGGACATAATGTTTTTAGAAGAAACACCCACCGAAGCATTGCAAACAGGGGCGTTTCATCATTTGTTGTGGCCAGAGCAGATACCATGCTCCGGCCATGCCGGTTATATCGTAACAAAAAAAGAACCTGATGTAAAATGAGTTGTAGGTTTTATCAAATCATCTGCCTTGCGAAATCGCAAACAAGGCGGGGCACTCCGGCTATAGCCGCCCCTTGCGGCCTCGGTCATGAACGGGATTCACCTCCGGTTTTGTTTTGAAAAAATCTGTTTCGACCAAAAGTTTTGCTGTACTTTTTTAAAAAAAAGGGTATGTTTAAATTTAAATCATCGTTATCATTATCATAAAACGACATCAATACGATACATCTCCTGTTCAAGAGCAATTTTCCACATCAAAACAAGTTGATGTGGCATTGCCGTGGAAATCACCCGGCAAAGACAAATCCTAATTTATAAAAAGGAGGATGAGATGAAGATCGGTACAAAGTCCTTAATATCGTACTTGGCTATGATGGTTTGCGCACTGGTACTGTCGGCCTGCGCAACAGGCCCGAAAAAGGATACCACCATGATGCAGAAAATGGTGGAAATCCAGAAACAGGAACAGGAGCTGGCAAAGCAGAAACAGGCCCTTGAGGCCCAGAAAGACCAATGGACTCAAACGAGCACCCGTTTCACTTCCCTGGAGAGCAAACTGACCCGGAATGAACAGCTTCTGGCCCAAAA
This sequence comes from uncultured Desulfobacterium sp., assembly GCA_963675615.2. Lineage (GTDB taxonomy): Bacteria > Desulfobacterota > Desulfobacteria > Desulfobacterales > Desulfobacteraceae > Desulforapulum. Next base: position 2,922,990 of record CAXXTD010000001.1, on the reverse strand, counting down.
GGAACAAGAACTGGCCGAAGCCAGAAGCGCGGCCCAGAAACAGGCCATGGCCCCTTCAGACCTGCTTCCCCCCAACGCAAAACCCGGGGAATGTTATGCCAGAATCTTCATCCCCAGTAAATACACCTACAAAACAGAGACCATTCTGGTGCATGATCCAAAAGAAACGATTGAAATTATTCCGGCCCGATACGAAACCGTTGAGGAAACGGTCCTGGTAAAGGAGGCTGGCACGAGACTGGTTGTGGAGCCGGCCCAGTACAAATGGGTTGAAGAAACCAAGCTGATTTCCCCGGCCAAAACCCGGCTGGTTCAGGTACCAGCCGTTTATGAAACGGTAACAGAAAAGGTCCTGGTGCGTGAGGCCCACACCGAATGGAAAAAGGGGCAGGGCCCGATTCAGAAGGTCAATGAAACCACAGGTGAAATCATGTGCCTGATCACAGAACCCGCGGTTTACAAGACGGTCACCCAACGGATCTTAAAAACCCCGGCCACCACCCGGGAAGTCGTTATTCCTGAAAAATATGAGACGATCAGAAAAAGGATAATGGTCTCCCCACCCACAACCAGGGAAATTGAAATTCCAGCCGAATATGGCAAGGTAAAGGTGACCCGGCTGGTCGCCCCGGCCACGTCTAAAAAGATCACCCAACCGGCTGTGTATGAGACGGTTAAACGACGGGTGATGACCAGTCCCGGGCATCTGGAATGGACCCAGATCCTGTGCAGGACCAATATGACCGAGTTAAAAATCACCCGGATTCAAAACGCCCTGGTCAAAGCCGGTTATGATCCAGGCCCGGTTGACGGCGTGGTCGGCACCAGAACCATGGCCGCTGTCAACAAGTTCCAGGCAGATAACAAACTGGCCGTAACCAAGTACCTAACCCTTGAAACCCTCCAGGCGCTTAAGGTCAAGCTCTGATCCCATTGTTTTGAGTCCATCTCTTCACATCCCCCACATCAATTCCGGGGGATGTGTTTTTTGAGTTCTGCCTTTTTCAGCCCCAGAAATCAATGACTGTGGCACCGTTTCATGTGACACCTAACCAAAGGATAATCACCATGAAAAAAATCGTTTCTCTTGCCTCGTGTATTTTAATATCTGCCGTCCTTTTGTCAACCACCTGCTCTGCAGTTGATCTGGGCATCATGACCGGAAGTGAAAAGGGAACCTACTACCAGTTCGGCCTCAACATGATGGCGTTAGGAAAGCTGCACGGATTTAATCTTCAAGTCAACAATTCATCAGGAGTGATCCCGCACCGGCAAGGTCCTGTCAGACATAAAGAAGGCCCCCACAGAACTTCGGGGGGCCTTGTACAAAGAGTGAATACCCATTAAGGGCCAGGGTCCGGGAGCCTATCCACCTACATTACCACCTTCAAGGTCTTTCCATGCCCGGTCAACACTGCTGCCAACGGTTCCAAAAAGATCATCCAGCTCATTTTTCAACGGTGACCAGTCTGAGGGGCATTCATTTTTCAGCTGATCCACCCGCGCCTGGGCAGCAACAACCTCTTGATCCAGCTGTCCGATCAATGGCAGAATTTTTTCTTTTTGAGCAGAGCCATAGGAATCGGCCACTTTTTTCATCATTTCCAATTTCGTTTTCCAGGCATTAACCTCGGCCAACATTGCTTTACAATAATCTTTTACGTCCATGGGGTCTCCTTGCTTTTTGGGGTTAATCAAAGGATATAACGTTGTCCATGAATTTCGTTTTATTTTCCAAAAGTGAAAAATCGTCAACAGGTTCGACCAGATAAATCGCGGTAGTTATTCGCCCGGAACGCGTACAGGAAAATAAAAAGCTTATATTTTTATATAATACACACTTATTGAAAACATGCAACCGACGAATTGATTTTTCAGACCTTGATCATAAAACGACCCGGATACTGACAAAAGAATTGACGCTTGCCTCGAAAGTGTTAATAAAAAGAGCATGGGGCATCATTTTGGCTAAAATGGGGGCGCATTTGGACATTCATCTCGCGAATATCAGCAAATCGTACACAGACAGCAATGCCCATCGTTTGGTTTTCAACCGCATGGACGCCCGGTTTGCATCGGGTCGATTCAACGTGATCATTGGCAAAAGTGGCGTGGGCAAGAGTTCCCTGCTCAACCTGATCAGCGGGATCGACCTGCCGGACCATGGTCAGGTCCGCATTGGCGATTCAGACCTATGCGCCATGACCGATACCCAGAGAACCATTTTCAGGCGAAAGCATATCGGTTTCATCTACCAGTTTTTCAACCTCATACCCGTGCTAACGGTAATGGAGAACATCACCCTGATCTGTGAACTCGATGGAAAATCCCCCAAAGCATATGGGCAGCGGGCACAGGAACTGCTCAAAACCGTCGGGCTCTATGACCGCAGAAACGACTATCCTGACACACTATCCGGCGGCGAGCAGCAGAGAATTGCCATTGTCAGGTCCCTGGTCAACGATCCAGAGATCATTCTTGCCGACGAACCCACAGGCAATCTTGACCTGGATACAGGACGCCGGGTCCTGGAAATGATATCGGATCTGGCCAGACGAAACAAAAAGACTCTGGTCATGGTGACCCACAGCCCCGAGGCCGTTGACTATGCGGATCAGATCTTCAGTGTTGATCACCAGACGCTGGTCCTTGAAACCGGCGTATTGGGCCGCTGATGATGGCCCGCCCCATGGTCAAGATATGGCTCAGGCAGATTCAAAGTCATATCCTGCGCACAATCCTGCTGGTGTTCGGCATTGCCCTGGTGGTTTCCGGTGTCGTGGCCATCGACATTGCCAAGACCAGTGTCAGCAGATCCTTTGAACTCTCCACATCGGCCATGACATCCCGATCAACCCATCAGATCATGGGCAATAATTTCCGGGTTCCCCAATCTTTTTTTTACACAGCTGAGAACCGATCTGGGGATTCATCGTTCGGCACCGGTGATCACCAGACCGGTTTCGGTCAACGAGTTGGACAATACCTCCCTGAACCTGATGGGGATTGACCCTTTTTCCGAAATGTACTTCCGGGATATCAGCATCCGGACACAATCCGGAAATGGGGACAAGCACCTGTCAGCCCTTCTGGATCCATCGTCAGGCGTTCTGTTGTCCCGGGCCATTGCCGCCCGTAATGGGTTGAACCAGGGGGACAACCTGACCCTGACCTTTGGCGCCCGGCAGGTGCCTGTGGTGATATCCGGCCTTCTCGACAGCAGCGATACCGGCACCAATGCCGCCTTTCTGAAGGGTATTCTGGCCGGGATTGCCTCGGCCGCTGCTGCCGCTTTTTTCCCGGCGTTGACCGCTGCCGCAACCCTTCCCATTACCCTGATGCACCGCTCGGCCGCTGAAAGTGCATTAAAAAAGCATATCCCCCAGCTGACCATTGCCGGCAGCCTGATTCTGGGCGCTGCAGTGTTCATCCTCATGAAGCCAGATGTTCATCCAGGGTATGATTTTGCCGGTGTGTTCCTTATTTTTCTGGGTGCGGCGCTCCTGTCGCCCATGGCGATCCTGCTGATGGTCAGGACCATGGCGATAATGGCAAAACCGTCGGCCGGGGTATTGACAAAAATGGCCCTGAGAAACATTGTTCGGTCTTTGAGTCGGACCAGCGTTCTGATTGCCTCCCTGATGGTTGTGACCTCGGTCTACATCGGTATTGATATCATGACTGAAAGCTTCAGACTCTCCATTGTTGACTGGGTGGACGGACACATCGGCGGTGGTATCCATGTCTCCTCGTCGGATCACCTAAACCGTTCGCTGAACCCTGACCTCCTGGAAAGAATCCAGGCCCTACCAGCGGTATCGGCGGTATCGGCCTACACTGTTCACCGAATCTTTTCCCGGACATCCGGTGAAGTCCACATATTTTCCTATATTTCAGACCTTTCAAAAAAACAGTGGACATGGACTGCCCAAGGTCAGGAAAACGTCGCCCCCCTGTTTGATCAGGGCTGGATCGTTGTTTCTGAAATCTTTGCCCTGAGAAATAAGATACACCCCGCCAGGGGCGTCACCGTGGTGCTGGAAACGATCAAGGGACCCATACCGTTTAAAATCGCAGGCATCTTCAGGGATTTTTTCATGGGCGGGGGACGGATCATCGTAAACCGGGATGCCATGGATCGATTCTGGGGGCATCGAGATATCACGGCCATGCAGATATTTTTAAAGCCCAAACAGCCCATTGCAACGGTCATGGAAGATATTCGTTCGTTTGGGTGAACCTATGACATGGTCCTTTCTCCAGGCGTGTTTTTTCAGGCCGTGTCGCTTGCCTGTCTGGCCGCCGTGGTCGCCGGTATTTTCCCTGCAGCCAAAGCCGGCAGAACCGATATTGGAAATGCCCTTCGCATGGAGTAACAACAGATGAAATCCATCCTGGTACATGGAATCATTGCAGCGTTTCTGGCTTTCGCTGTTTCCGGCTGCAACCAGCTCCCGGAACCCGACAGGATTAATATCGCCAGGGCCCTTTCCGCAACACAACCATCGGGCTGCTTTGACACGGCCAAGCCTTCCATTACCATCAAATTCCCAGACGATGCCGGGCCCCATGACACCTTTCAAACCGAATGGTGGTACTATACCGGGAATCTTGAAACCAGCCCGGCAAGACATTTCGGGTATCAGCTGACCTTTTTCAGGCAGGCATTGTCGTGTGAACCGGCCAGGGGGAATTCCAAATGGCGGACCCGGCAAGTATATTTTGCCCACTTTGCCGTTACCGATACCCGGAACACCACCTTTTACTCGGATTTTCGCATGAATCGCCAGAGCCTTGGCATTTGCGGTGCAACAAGCCGCCCCTTTCACGTGTGGATCGATGACTGGCAGGTCGCACAGTCCCAGAACCATTTGACCCTGACTGCAACGGGAGACAGGATGAAGATTCAACTTGAGTTGACCCCTGAAAAACCGGTTGTGCGCCAGGGCAGAAACGGGTTGAGCCGCAAAGGCCCGAAGCCCTTTAATGTCTCCTGTTACTATTCCATCCCGCGCCTTGAAACCCACGGCACCATGACCATCGGTGGTGATACCCATCAAGTCAAGGGCAAAACCTGGTTTGACCATGAATGGAGCACCAGCGTTTTGGGGGAAGACATTGCCGGATGGGACTGGTTTTCGGTTCATCTGAGCGATGGCCAGGACCTCATGGTCTGTCAGATCCGGCAGGCCGATGGAATCCCCAATGGATACGGGTTTGGCAGCCTGTCCCATTCCGATGGAACCTGTGAAATCCTGTCGGAAAAAGATTTTTCCATTCGTGTCCGCCGTCACTGGAAAAGCCCGGCAACGGGCAACCGGTATCCCAGCCAGAGGACATCGCACTGCCGGGTCACAATATTGTTCTCAGGGTTACACCGGTGATTTCGGCACAGGAGCACACCCACATGATGGCCTACTGGGAAGGGGCTGCACGATTTGAAGGCAACGGCATCAAGGGGATGGGATATGTGGAGCTGACCGGTTATCAGCGGCCCTAGTTCCGGCGGGGCTCCATGGGCAGAATCTGACCGATATCCATGATGTTGAACCGGGAGACATCCAGGCCCTTGGCATGGATGAAACGGGTCAGGTCCAGCCCCGGGAACCCGGCCGGTTCGCTGCCCAGATGAAAGGTGCCCCACTGGGTGAGAATAAAAAAACGGGCGCCAAGATCCTCGAATCCCCTGACGGCTTCGGGTATGTTCATGTGCTGATACTGCATGAACCATCTGGGGTGCTAGGCGGTTGTGGCCATGAAGGCATAATCGATGCCGGGATACCGTCGTCCTATTTCCCGGAACCCCTTGAAATACCCCGAGTCACCACCAAAATAGAGGGTTATCCCGGGGGTAACCAGCAGCCAGGAGGCCCAGAGGGAGCGGTTCCTCCCCTGGCCAATTCTCATGGACCAGTGCTGGGCCGGCAGGCAGACCAGCCTGATCCCCTTGCCAAGGTCCGTCTCTTGCCACAATTGTTTTTTACCCCTGGACAGACACGAGGCGGCCACCAGGGCCATCAGCCCTGCCAGAACCAGGGGGCCCCAGGCGTTTCTCAACGATCCCATCAATCCAGGTCTCCGGTTTCGCAGGTCACGATCCCCAGGTATCCGTCCACGGTCACCCGGTCGCCGGTCCGGATCAGACGGGCAATGTCGGGCGCTCCCGTGACGCAGGGCAGACCGTATTCCCGGGCAATGATGGCCCCGTGGATCAACATTCCGCCCCGCTCTTCAACCACGGCAGCTGCAAGGGGCACCACAAAGGTCATATTGGGATCAACCCCCTTGCAGATCAGGACCTCTCCCTGTTTAAATTCCAGGAGGTCCGCCGGATTTACGACGACCCGGGCCCGTCCCTTTGCAACGCCCGGACCGGCAGGATGCCCGACCACCTGGCGGGCCTTGACCCAGAGGGACGACGGGTCGGGTTCCGTCTGTTTGTCCCGGGATGCCGGCCTCGAGTCTTTCGGGCTCGACAATGCCGGAACAGATGTCAACCGTTCCCGGTCACCCGGGTCAAGGTCGGGTTCGGCCAGTCGCGCCTGGCCTTCCCGGACAGCTTCAAACAGGCAGGCTTCGATCCTGCCCAGGTGAATATTATCGTCATCCCTGAGGCGAAAGCTTTCCCGGCCCAGTTCAAGCACCTCCTGTGCAAAGGGCCGCTTTTCCGGTTCAAAACATTCCAGGTAGTCTGCCGTAAGGGTTTGAATATCCGGACCCGTGGTTTTTTTGTTCGTCAATGACGGCATCCGGGCAAATTCAAGGATCAGCCGGATCAGGGCAGATGATCCCTGGTGGCATTCGCCAGAACCGGTGGTATGGCAGGCAAGATCGCCAAATTCAGCGATAAATTCAGCCAGCAGCACCATGAATGGATGGTCCGTTCCAGGTTCCTGACCGGCGGCCAGCCGTGATGCCAGGCCGGCGTCCCCTTGAATCAGATGGGCCATTCTTTCAAGCAACTGGTTGCGTTCAACGCTCTTGAGACTGGTTTTTTCCAGCAGCGTCATGAACTCATAGGGGTCATCGGGCCGGACCGCATCATTGTATACCTGTCCAAAAAGCCGTATGCCATGGGCAAAGGGAATAAAATCCGCCCAGTACACCTTGACCCAGTGATCATAGGATTCCTGCCGGCGTTTAATTTCCCGGGCAAGCTGGTCCGCCGATAGTTTTCGCAGGTTTAACCGGCCCATTTCATGGGCGACTCGGATCATTTCAGGAATCAGGCGGGTGTTGATTTTTTCGTACAGGATTTTTAGATTTTCATGGCTGCGGTGCAGGCTTAAATACCAGGAGCGCTTGTCGCCGGTCCCCTCGAGTCCCCCACTGGTGATCGGTCTTGTCTGGAGAATTACCAATTTGTTTTTACTGAATGTCCATTCCACATCCTGGGGCCGGCCAAACAGGGTTTCAAGCTGTTTACCCGTCTCCCAGACCCCATGGACTTCCCCGTCATTCAGCGGCGGGTGCTGGCCCAGCGTTTCCGACAAATCCACAAAATCAACCCCCTGGGCTGCGGGAACAGCAAGCCGGTCACGGATCGGTTCCCCATGGCTTAAAATACGGCCCGAAGCTCGGTCCAACACCCAGCGATCGGGTTCAACGTCGCCGTCCACAAGGGCCTGATTCAGGCCATAAACCGATTCAATCACCGATTCGGCAGAATTGGCGGGATTCATGCCAAAGAAAATCCCGGACCGGTCGGATGGAATCAACGTCTGTATGACCACGGCCATCTGACTCCTGTGGATGTCCAGTCCCAGCTCCCTGCGATATAAAAGTGCCGCATCCGAATAAAGCGAGGCCCACACCAGCTGGACATGCTTGAGAATAGAATCGGTTCCCGTGATGTTCAGAAAAGAGGCGTGGATGCCCGCAAAAGAGCTTGCCCTGTCATCCTCACCAGGAGCCGAGGATCGAACGGCAACCGGAGTGTCGCCACAATGCTGCAGAATCTGCTGCCCAAGAGTCCCCCTGATGGCCTGGGGAATGGGCGTGGTTAGAAACAGGTTCCGGATTCGCAGGGAGATGTCCCAGATTTCCTCCCATCGCATTTTTTCCAGGGGTTTTCTGTTGATCTCAAGAAGGATCCTCTCCTTGAGACGGGTCTGATCAAGGTAATCCTCGTATACCCGGCAGGGGATGCAAAAGGATTGGGGAACCCTAACCCCCTGTTCATGGATCTTTGCCAGACAAAGGGCCTTTCCCCCGACCTGGCTGATCCCTGCAGCCATGAATTCCTTGATAGTCAGGAGCGGTTTCATGGCACCATCCGGAGTTCAACGACATTTTGAAACTGGTTCACCATAAAATACCGGTTCATGGTCACGCACACAAGGGCCGTTGTCGGCGCAGATGAAAACCCTTTCAAATGGGGGTGTTTTTTTAAGAACAGCGATAAAAGGTTGCGGGGGTCAGATTTTTCAACAACGGCGGCTGTCCCGGTACCTGTCACCGATATGGCATTGTAAATATCCTCCGCCTGGTTCTGGCTGTTGTTGACCAGGATGGCAACCTTGGGACTGGTTGTGAGATGTTCGTATTTTCGCGTGGTGTTGGGGGTTAGAAACAAAATCTGTTCAAGGTCGTCACTTGCTGCAAAGGCAACAAGGCTGGCATAGGGCTGATCATTTTTCCGGGTGGAAAGAACGGCCAGCTGTTGAGAATCAAACAGGGAACGGATCTGTTCCAGTGAGGTTTTCCTGTGATCGTCCATGATTTATCCTTGGCCCATAAATGTTCGGTCAGATTATTCCTTCGGTGATTGACATGTATTTTTTCCAATACCCATAGAACCGGACGGACCAGCTTAAAAAGAGTGCCGCCCCGATAAATAACTTTTAATAATATTAAAAACCTATATACTCCATTATATGATGTCAATGTGATTGTTTGTCTTGCTGGAAACCCCTTTTGGATTAAGTTCAACAAAAAACAGGAGGATGGCATGCTCGAACCCATTAAAATCGGGATTAGTTCCTGTCTGCTGGGCAACACGGTGCGATACGACGGCGGCCACAGCCATGATCGATTTCTGACACAGACCCTGGGTCTGTTCACCGAATATGTCCCGGTGTGCCCGGAAGTTGAGTGCGGGATGCCCACGCCAAGGGAGGCGGTCCGACTGGTGGGCGATCCTGAGAATCCAAGACTGATGACCCAGAAAACGGCCCTTGACATGACCGACCAGATGCAGACCTGGATCAGCGGACGACTGGAACAACTGGCCAAAGAAGATCTGTGCGGCTTTATTTTCAAAAGCAAGTCACCCAGCAGCGGACTGTACCGCATCAAGGTTTATGGTGAGGACGGCAGCATCACTAAAAACGGCACAGGGCTCTTTGCACGTGCCTTTACCAGGGCATTTCCAAGGGTACCCGTTGAAGAGGCCGGCCGCCTGAATGACCCGAAACTAAGGGAAAATTTCATTGAAAACATCTTTTCCCTTCAGCGATGGCGGAAACTTTGCAGCCAGAACATGACATTGGGCGGTCTTGTGGATTTCCATACCCAGAACAAGCTGCTCATCCTTTCCCATAACCAGCAGATATACAGACAGATGGGCAAACTTGTCGCCCACGGAAAAGACACGGATATTGATCAATTGTTTAATCTGTATGAGGGACTTCTTCTCAAGGCGTTAAAACTTCAAACCACATTAAAAAAGAATATTAATGTTCTGCAGCACATCCTGGGATATTTCAAGCGAAACCTCAACAATGATGAGAAACAGGAACTGTTGACAATCATTGACCAGTACAGATCCGGTTATGTCCCTTTGATTGTTCCCATTACCCTGATCAAACACTATGTTATGAAATATGATCAGCCCTGGCTGAAGATCCAGACCTATTTGAATCCCCACCCCTTTGAACTCAAGTTGAGGAACTATTTTTAATCCTTGCCAAGGGCTTGACGCACCATGGGCATGCCCCCGGTGGGGGCATTTTACTCCTTGACTTCTCGCCCGTTTGTGCTAAACGGTTATTCCTGTTTTTTACTGTTGGGTTTAGTTTCTATCCCCTGATTGCAGCATGGTTTGCGCCGTCTTGTTGTCGACCAATTCCACTACATCACTCGATACTCCAACTAAATTGTCCTTTGCCTTTTCACCTTTGGGGAGCTTTTTATGGGTTTCAGTTTTGTACCTGAGTCTTTTTACGCGTTTCGGGAGGGGTCTTCCCGGGAGAACTTTTTAAACGATATCATGGCCGGCATTATCGTGGGCATTGTCGCCCTTCCCCTGGCCATTGCCTTTGCCATTGCCTCGGGCGTAAAACCCGAGCAGGGTATTTATACTGCCGTGGTGGCCGGATTTCTGGTTTCGATTTTCAGCGGAAGCCGGGTCCAGATCGGCGGTCCCACGGGTGCATTCATTGTGGTTGTGTTCGGTATCGTCCAGGAATTCGGTTATCAGGGCCTGATGGTGGCCACCATCATGGCCGGAGTCATCCTGGTCATAATGGGTCTGACCAAGCTTGGCCAGGCCATCCGTTTTATTCCCTATCCCATGACCATCGGGTTTACAAGCGGCATCGCATTGATCATATTCACCACCCAGATCCAGGATTTTTTCGGATTGAAGATCCCCAATGGATCGGCAGATTTCATGGGCAGATGGACGGATTACGCCCTTCACTTCGCAACCTTTAACGTTGAAACCATGGCCATGGGCGCTGCCACCCTCATGATCATGGTCGCCTGGCCAAAGGTGACCAAGAAAATCCCCGGATCGGTCATTGCCATCATTGCCACCACCATGGCGGTTTCGCTGCTGGATCTTCCAGTGGATACCATCGGCAGCAGGTTCGGCAGCATTCCCACCATGCTGCCCAAGCCCTCGATGCCCCACGTCACCTTTGAGATGATCCGGCAGATGATTTCACCCGCCTTTACCATTGCCATGCTTGCGGCCATCGAATCCCTTCTTTCGGCCGTTGTTGCCGACGGTATTACCGGCAACCGCCACAACTCGAACATGGAACTTGTGGCCCAGGGCATTGCCAATATCGTGGGTCCCCTGTTCGGGGGAATTCCTGCCACCGGTGCCATTGCCCGGACAGCCACCAACATCAAAAGTGGTGGTACCACTCCCCTGGCAGGCGTGGTCCACGCCGCCACCCTGCTGTTGATCATGATCTGTTTCGGACGATGGGCAACCCTGATTCCCATGGCCACCCTGGCTGCCATCCTCATGGTGGTGGCCTACCACATGAGCGAGTGGCGCTACTTTGTAAAACTCTTCAAGAGCCCTAGAAGTGACGTGTTTGTACTGCTCTTCACCTTTTTCCTGACCGTGTTCGTGGATCTGACCATCGCCATTGAAGCCGGTGTGGTCCTGAGCGCTGTTCTGTTCATGAATCGCATGGCCAATGCAACCGTCATACGAAGAAGAACAACCGACATGGACCCGGATCCCCACTCCCTCAAGGACCGGCTGGTGCCAGAAGGCGTGGAGGTGTTTGAAATCCAGGGCCCCTTTTTCTTCGGAGCAGCCAACCGGTTCAAAGATACCCTTCAGATTGTGGGAAAAACCCCAAAGGTGCTGATCATCCGATGCCGTCATATCCTCTTTATTGATGCCACGGCTCTCCACGCCCTCGAGGAACTGGTGGACAAGACCTTGAAAGACGGCACCACCCTGCTCTTGTCCGGGGTCCATGCCCAGCCGTTGATCACCCTTGAGCAGTCGGGCCTGTATTACAAAATAGGCGAGGATAACATCCACGGTAACATTGATGCGGCATTAAACCAGGCACGGCGGCTGCTGGGAATTGCCGAGCTTCCCCTTCCGTCTCCATTTGTTCCAACGGTTAAAAGGGAAAATAAAGCAACCTAGGCTTTTGTTCGATGATTGAATCCGGTCGTGGATGGATGCATCGTCGGGCAGACAGCTCTTCCCGTCATAGCTTTGATGCCAGAACTGCCGCACCAATGGCTCCATTTTCCTGGGGATAGGCGCCGACAAATAATTTCACCCCGATGTGCTTTTCAAGGGCTGCCACCATGCCGACATTTCTGGCAACCCCTCCTGTCATGACCACAGGGGCCTTGATTTTGACCTTCCTTGCCAGGATTGCCACACGGGCTGCAGCAGACTCGTGGATGCCTGCAATAATATCCTCCCTGTTTTCCTGGTTTGCGATCATGGAAATGACTTCGGATTCAGCAAATACCGTGCAGATGCTGCTGATCTTAGCGGGCTTTTCCGCCCTGAGGCTGAAGTCTCCCAGTTGATCTAATTCCACTTCCATGGCATTGGCCATCACCTCAAGGAATCGTCCTGTTCCGGCGGCACATTTATCGTTCATGGCAAAATTGGCCACCTGCCCCGATGCGTCCAGCAGGATGGCTTTGCTGTCCTGGCCGCCCACATCAATGATACCCCGGATCTCAGGATTCATGAAATATGCGCCGGTACCGTGGCAGATGATCTCTGTCAGCGCCTTGTCAGCAAAGGTCACACTGGCACGGCCATAGCCGGTTGAAACAATGGCGGCAACATTGTTTTTTTCAACCCCTGTTTTCGCTAAAAGTGCATCAAAGACCTTGAGTGCCGCATTCAAATGGTTGTAGCCGGTCTTTATGATGAGCGTATCAATCAACCTTCCATCTTCGATCAAAGCGGCTTTGGCCGTAATCGAACCGATATCAATTCCAGCATAAATCATATTGCAGTTGCTCCTTTCAGACCCGGGTTCATCCTATCCCCTGTTTTGTTTGATGATTTCCATAAATGCATCGATGCGGGTTTCCACCTGGGATTGTGAAAAATTTCTTGGATCCACCATGTCCGCCTCAATCATGATCACCGGAATACCGGCTTTTTCCCGGACAATCCCCATGATATCCAATTGACCGAACGAGTATGGCTTGCACGACCGGTTGGAGTGCATCACAAATCCATCAACATCGTAGAACCGAATCATTTCCAGCACCTGGTCAGCCATCTGATCCACACCGATATTAAGATAAATCCGGGTGTATGCCTCTGCCATGGAATCCAGGAACCGGTTTTCATCTATATATTTAATGGTCCCGCACCAGGCCGAGGTATAGGTATCAGCCACAAGGCAGGCATTGTGCTCGGAAAATTTGCCCGACAGCCATTTGAGCTGATACCACACCGGCAGGTTATCCCACAGAAGCCGGTATTGTTCATCCGGAACAACACTGATATCGTCCCGGATTCGCTGCTCCATCTCCTCGACAAGCTCGGTGTAAAAATCAACGGCAATCTGGGTTCCCCGCAGGGTTACAATCAGGGCAAGGAAAAAAAAGGCATCAAATGCAGACATGGGAGAGGGTTTATGGGCCGTTGTGTTGAGGACCCGCTGCCAGAGTTTCTGTGCTTCAAGGGACAATCGACCCACCGTGGCCAGTTTTTCATAGTTGAATTTTCTCTGGGTTACGGATTCAAGGAATGCAATGTATTCATCAATCTGGGCCCTGACATATTTTGCAATTTCAGGGGTGTAGCCGGTATGGCAGATGGGGGTGTCGAGTATGAACAGGGGAACGTTGTAAAACCTTGCCTGGACCTCATACCACTTTAAGACCGTTCCGCAGATATTGTTGCAGCAGATCAGCATATCCGGTCTGGGCAGCCCGCCAATGGGGCCGCCCTTGACAACGGAGCAGGAGATATCGGCCCGTGCATAGGAACACAGATCTGTGCTGTACCCCATATCCTCCGCCTTTGCGCACAGGTCTTCGCCCATTTTTGCCGAACCGATCATGGCGGCATGGTTTTCCGGATAGACCGGGATAATGTCCATGGCAAGCAGCGGCTCCACGGGACCGCCCGAGGTAATCCAGGCAACAAGTTTATTGTTCTGCCCTGCGGACAGGGCCTCCAGGTAATAGGTCGTCATGAGGTCCCGCATTTTTTTTACGGATTTCATTTTGATTTTCTGTGCAGATGGGTCTGGCATGGGAAACGTCCTCGCTTATATCATGTGAACAAAGGTTTCAAGACGGGTGGAAAGCTGACCTGAATTTTCCTGCTGATCATCCATTTCAATGAGCATGTTTTTAATTCCCTGGTTGTCGAGGCATTCCTTCAGGTATGGATAATCAAAGGCATGGGGGTCACAAAATTTCAACAGCATGAACACCACCCCCTCCGCCCTGTTTTTCCTGGCAAGGGCGACGATATTCTCACCACGGGCCACAGGATTCATGTGTTTTGCCGGGCAGACAATGCGGTCCATGTACCGTTCCGCAATGGCCGTCATGGGATCTTTATCTTCAGCAATGCGGCCTTCAAACCATCTCTGGCCGGTGCACAGATCATCGCCCACAATCACGGCCCCGGAGGCTTCAAACATGGTATAGATGCCTGGAGAATCACAGATTGAGCCGGATAGAACAATCCGTTTTGCTCCAGATTCAGGCACACTGACCTTCCCGAGATTTTCAACAATGACGGGCAACAGCCTGGCAACCTCATCCCGGTCCATCACCATGGAACCCTTGACGATGGAATAAAGGTCTTCGCCTTTCAGGATTCCCGGGTTTTGGGACTGAAGCTGGTATAATTTTGAAAGATGGGAACGGATCCCATTGAATGTTGAAATGGAACGGGCAAGAGCGTCATGGGTTATGGTCGTTCCGGCAGCCGTTTCAAGTTCTGTTTTAAACCGGTTCAGCACATCCGCCATATAAATTTTCGCACTCTGGGTATTGAGTTTCACCGGCAGCACCACATCCCAGAAAAATTCATACTTGCCCTTCATGCGCCAGATATCACTGAGGCGCTGAATCGAATCACAGGTGTGGGGAAAAACCGTTCCATCCAGAGAATCCAACCGTCCGGACAGACTGTCTTCAAGAACCCCCCTCACCAGGGAGCAGCAATAGGCCTGGAGGTGATCTTCAGCCAGGAGGATATCAGACTTGGATGAAAACAGCCGCATGGGGTGGAACCCTGCCGCAAATATCAGCTCTTCAGGTGCATAGGAGCAGAGGTAGCCGACGATTTTTTTTTGATTTTTCTTGATATTTGAGGCCATGGCGGGAATATCTTTGATGGCGTCCCGGAACATTCTGATTTCTTCCATAGGTTGAATCGCTCCTGTAAATTCCGTTTATTGTCCTTCGGTTTCTATAACGAACAACGGTCGACATGTCAACCACCACTTGTATATATTTCCAACCTGTGGTATCCAGATACCTTAATTTATCAACCCGGCTTTGGAAACCATATGGAAAAAAACAATACACTCATCAAGTTAAAGGAAAAAGAGCGGGAGTTAAGACAGGGTCTCATTATTGAGGCGGCCCGGGAGGTTTTCGGTCAAAAAACCTATGACAAGGTCAGCATGGCTGAAATCGCAAAGGCTGCCGGCATCTCAAAATCTTCCATCTACACCTATTTCAACAGCCAGGAAGAGCTATACGCCCAGATTGCATACCAGGATGCCTGCGAATTCATAAAAGAGTTGAACCGCAGGATCAGTGCCGCAGGGCCGAACCCTGTCCGGGCGACCATTGACTACTTTCTGGATTTTTACATTGAGAATGCCTCACCAATGGCGCATGGTCACCCATTTTGCCCTCCATGGAAACAAGGAGATGGAGCGCCGTTGAACAACTCAACAAAACCGGCCGGGAACTCATGGATGCTTTTGAAAGGATGTTCGTCCATGCCGGCTGCACCTCAGACACCCGAATCATGGCACACACCCTTTTTTCATGCCTTTCAGGAATTTTGATTTCCTTCAGGAACTACCCGGGAAGATCAGACCAGGACCGCATTGTCCACATGAAAAAAATCGGTTCAAAATCGAAGATTTGATCCACCTCTATATTTCAAAGGGACAGCTGCAAACAGGCTGAAATTTATCATCCTTTTTTTATAAGAAACGCGTTCCGAAACATTACCATTGGCGGCGTTTCAATATTCGCTGTGGCCGGATGCCATACCTCGCTCCGGTCATACCGGTTATAGAAACCCAAGATCCGGAATGGGCATGAGCTTTTTGTTGGCTCCAAGGCAGACCAGCTCCAGGGTGCAGGTCACTGCAGGTTTCCTGCCCCGGGGCCGCCAGGCTTCATGGAAGAAGATCACCCGGTAGTCCCCCTCTTTTTTCCAGGTGGTTCGAATTTCCAGCAGATCGCCAAAAACAGCCCCGTCGTGGTAGCCCACGGCCAGTTTGTAAACGGCAAAACCGATCCCGTGGGTGTGCCACATGTCGGCAAGGGTTTTGATGCCGATGATGTCTTCCCTGGCCCGTTCAAAAAATTTCAGGTAATTGGCGTGGTAGACAACACCCGAGTGATCGGTGTCTTCATAGTAAACCTGGGCTGAAAAAAGATGGGGCTGGGCGTCGGTGTCATTCATGGTCCATGTCCTTTGAAATGGGAAAAAAGGTTATTGGATGATATTGAGGGTGAACTGTCTTGCCATGTTCCGGGCCTGCCTGAACGCCTCCGGGGTTAACGGCCTTGAAATCGGTTTAAACCTTGCGGCATCTCCCATGGGACGGTATTGGGACATGAGATTCACATGGGTATGGGGGGAAATCTGTTGTTCGAGAAATTTCAAGATTTGATGGGTTTCGTCCAGGCAGCCGGGCATAACCAGGTGGCGGACCAGGAGCCCTGAGCGGGCAACCCCGTTGCTGTCCACCGTCAAGTCCCCCACCTGGTCGTACATTTCCCTGATTGCGGCCCTGGCGACCTGCGGGTAATCCGGGGCGTGGCAAAAATCCCTGGCAAACCCGGCATCCCAGAATTTAAAATCCGGCATATAGATGTCAATGATGCCGCTTAAAATCTCCAGGGTTTCAAGGCTTTCATACCCCGAACAATTATAGACCAGGGGGATGTTCAATCCCTTTGCCACAGCCGTGTCCAGGGCCTTTAAAATCTGGGGAACCACATGGCTGGGGGTGACAAGATTGATATTGTGGCACCCGATGTTCTGCAGGTGAAGCATGATGGATGCAATCTCGGCGTGGTCCATTGCCTGGCCTTCTCCTTGAACACTGATCCCATAATTCTGGCAGAAAACGCATTTTAAATTGCAGTGGGAGAAAAAAACAGTGCCTGACCCCCTGGACCCAACCAGTTGGGGCTCTTCGCCAAAATGGGGGGCAAAGCTTGCGACAACGGCCTGTTCGCCAGTTGAGCAATACCCGAGCTCGCCCTTTGTCCGGTCCGTTCGGCACTGCCTTGGGCACAGGGTGCAGGAAGCCAGCAGCGCCCATGACGCTTTGATCTTTTCCTGTAAAAGGCCCTGGTGCCGGGTTTTGATGTACCTGGGCATGAAGGTTGTCATTTCATCGCCTATCCTTGTTTTTGCCCCAGGGCAAGCTGCTGGGCAAGCCGTGCCAGGGCAAGTTCGCGAACCGCCTTCTTTGCAAGACCCTCGGCAGTTAAAAGGGCTGCTTGTGCCTCCAGAACCTCGGCGCTGGTCCCCCTGCCGATGCTGTATTTAAGCTGTTCGATCTCGACCACCTTTCTGGCATGGACCACCGTTTTCTGTGTGGCCGCTATTTTCACCCGGGCGCTTTTCACACCGGACCGTGCCACGGCGATTTCCTCGATGACCGCAAGCCGCCTGGCCCTCAGGTCGGCCCGGGCCTTGTCAAGTTCAGCCCGGGAAACCGCGAGCCTGCCCGCGCGAAGCCCGTTGTCCAGCAGGGGAACGGTAATCTTCCACAGATCGTTGTCCACCTCTCCGGTGCCGGTTTCAGGGTCGTCGGCGCCATACACTCCCCCTGCGGCAAACAGCTCCACCCGGGGCAGGAACTGACGCTCGGATGCCAGCACCCCTGCCCTGCCCGCCTGAACCCGCACATCGGTCACCCGGGATACCATCTGGGCTGCCACCGTTGTCCTCTGCCAGGGTTCGACCTGGGCAAGATAGTTGCGGGTGACCCGGTGATCCCCCCGCTGGGCTACTGCCGTCCGCACCACTGTGGTCCGGGCCGGCTGATCACCGGCTGCCCGGATCGCGAGTCGTTTCTGGTGGACCCGGTATAATCCACCGATCACCAGCAGAGCCAGCACCAGCATGATCATTATTTTTTTCATTATAGGCTCCCATGGAAATCGTTTGTATTTAAATTTTCTGTAAATTTTCACGCACTTTTTTCAGTACGGCCTTGACCCCGTCAATCTCTTCCCGGGTCAATCCCACATAGGCCTGACCGGTGATCTTTTCGGCATGATCGGACATCCCCTCCCAGGCTTCAACGGCCTTGGGGGTCGGAGCGATCAGCTTGACCCGCCGGTCATCCGGGGCAGGGATTCGCTCGGCCCAACCGTCCCTTGTCAACCGGTCCACCAGCCGGACAGTGGATGCCGATGTGATGGACAGCAATTGGGCCAGATCCTTCTGGGGCATGGTTCCCAGGGCAATGAGGTGGGCCAGGGCCATGAACTGAACCCGGCTGACTCCGCTGCCGACCAGGCGTTGCTCAAGGGCCGCAGAAAAGGATTTAAAGGTGAGATTACAGTGGAATCCAAGACTTTCCAGGGGATCGAAAACTGGCATGGCAATCCTCCATAGTTTAGTTAATATAACTACAGTTAGCATACTAACTATTTACACACAAGAAAATTTTATCAACAATGCTGATTTGAAATGACAGGACCGACGCCACCCCTTACACCCGCTGCCCTCCCTTTGATGCCAGCAAGGCAGGGGAAATAGTCCGGCTTAAATGATTTGAATCTGTTTCTGCTTTTCGATGGTCTCAAAGGGGATACAGTGGTAAACAGTGAGTTCAAGCCCTTTTTTTTCCGGGGCCTGAACGGTAATCGCCGCCTTGAATTTCTTTAACAGGGAAAATCTGAAAAAAGTAAAATTATCAGGATCGTCATCATAGGACGCATCAAAGCAAATGTCGGTTCTGTCTTGACCGAGGGTAAAACTGAATTTATTCAAAGGGATTGAGAGCCCTTTGCCCTTTGCCTTGATATAGGATTCTTTTAAGGTCCAGAGATCAAAAAACATCCCTTTGTCACCTGCCTTCCCGAGGCATTCAGATTCCTCTCTAGAAAAAAACCGGTCGGCAATTTTCAAATCAATTTTCCGGCTTATATTCTCCACATCAATCCCGATCTGGCTGTCAAGTACCACAGCACAGGCCGTCAGACCGCTGGAATGGGATAAGTTGAATTGAATGGGGATATCCGTTATACCGGGTTTAAGGCTCGGCTTGCCAAAATCGTTTTCCCGGAACCGAAGGAGCCGGGGAGGAATCTGGGTATATCGAGACAAAACAAACCTGAGAAGAGCTCGGGTCACAAGGCAGGTGTGCCGGTCTCGTTCAAACATATACCGATCTATTTTTGTTTTTTCTCGGCTGCTGGATATCCCACGATATTTATCAAGCAGCAGGGGACTCTGTATCCCATTGACCCAGGTATAAAAAAAATGGACCTCACCTGGTTTTAGAACAACATCTTCCACGTATTTCTCCCCAAAATTCGAGCGCCGCCACGGGGCAACATAAAACACCTGCCCATCAAATAATTCAACCTTCGTATATGGGATCACCCACCAAAGCTTAAGTCGGAAAGTTGAGTCAAACAACCTGTCAAAATAGCACAGATGCAGCAAGCAAGCATTATCAAACAGGCAGCCCCCCTCCTTCAGAAGATATTAAACAGATGGGTTGCAAAAAAACATTCCAGGGATTAATCATATGGGGACGTTGAACAATACCAGAATAGAAAGGCGGTTCCCCATGACAAATCCCCGGCACTATCTTTTCCTCACAATTGTCTATCTTACCATCGTCGCAGGGGTGTGTGCCCTTTTGTCGGCGTCCCTCAAGTCGGCATTCATGGCCAACTGGGGGTTTAACCTCCTCATCGTTGCCGCCCTGTGTGTGGGCATCGCCATCAATATTTTCCAGATCAAACGCCTGGAGCCTGAGATCCAATGGATCAAAATTTTCCGAACGGGCAATCCTGGGCTGTCGGTCACTGAACCGCCCACCCTGCTGGCACCCCTTGCCAAACACCTGGCAGACATCCACCGGGACCGGTTCACCCTGTCGGCCCTCTCCCTGACCACGGTCCTCGAAGGCATCAGGGGGCATCTTGACGAGTCAAGGGAAATTTCAAAGTACATGATCAGCCTGCTGGTGTTCCTCGGCCTTTTGGGAACCTTCTGGGGATTGCTCCAGACCATCGGCACCGTGGGCCAGGTGATCAGCGGTCTGGAGGTGGGGACCCGGGATTTTGTCACGGTTTTCAGCCACCTCAAGCAGGGCCTGGAACAACCCCTCAAAGGCATGGGCACAGCCTTCAGCTCCTCCCTGTTCGGGCTGGGCGGCTCCCTGGTGCTGGGGTTTGTGGATATCCAGGCAGGCCATGCCCAGAACCGGTTCTTCAATGAGATGGAAGAGTGGCTCTCCGGCGTCACCCGCCTGGTAGAGACCGATGAACCCACCCTGGCCGGCCCTGGCATTGCCGCTGCAGGACGCCAGAATATTGATGTCCATCTCAGCACCCTGATCCATGAACTCAAGACCACCAACCAGACCATGGCAGGTATCTTGAAACACCTGGATCAACCACCTGCAAACCATCCGGGCCCGAACAGGTAACAGGAGGCCGCAATGATCTCAAGAACGCGTCGCATCTCAAACCCGATCACTGCCTGGCCAGGGTATGTTGATGTCCTGTCGGCCCTGCTCATGGTGGTAATTTTTATTTTGATGATTTTTACCGTGGCCCAGTTCATGCTCAGCGAAGTCCTCTATGGTCAGAAAAATGAACTGGCCGCCCTCCACGGCCGGATCAGCGAACTGGCAGAGCTTCTGGGGCTTGAACGGGAAAAATCCAGCCAGTTGACCACCCAGGTGGGTAGACTTTCCGACACCATCATCGGACTGTCCGAAGACCGGGAAGTGCTCATGTCCCAGGTTGCCGACTATTCCGCCCGGTCTGCGAAAGACGAAAACCAGATCAAACGGCAGATGCTGACCCTGGTCAGCCTCAACGAAGATATCCAGGCACTGACCCGGGTCAAGGACGAGCTCGAACAAAAGGTGGCGACCCTGGGACTCACCCTTTCAAACAGGGACGATCAGATTCTGGTGTTGCGGGATCGGTCAAAGGCCCTGGCGGACCGGCTGGCCACACAAACAGAAACCACGGTTCTGGCACAGAAAGAGATAGAGGCCCAGGACATTCGAATCCAGGCCCTTTCGGCCGTGCTTGCGTCACAAAAAGAGGCCATTGCCCGGGAGCAGCAACTCTCGGCCACGGCCCGGGCAGAGGTCACCCTTCTTTCAGACCAGATCACCCGGCTCCGGGAACAGCTCTCCATGATCAGCAGCGCCCTGTCCCTGGCTAACACCCAGGCCCAGGAGAAAGACGAAAAAATCGTTAACCTTGGCCGGCAGCTGAACATTGCCCTGGCCCGCAAGGTGAACGAACTTGAAAAATACCAGTCGGAATTCTTCGGGCGACTGCGCAAGATACTGGGCAGCAACCCGGCCGTGCAGATCGAGGGAGACCGGTTTGTTCTCCAGGCAGGCCTTCTTTTTGAATCCGGGTCTGCCGTTCTCGGCGAACAGGGCCGCACCCACCTCACCACCCTGGCAGAAACCCTCATGGATATTGCCGGAAAAATACCCGATGACATCAACTGGATACTGCGCATCGACGGCCACACGGACCGGGTTCCCATTAACAATGCAACATTTCCATCCAACTGGGAACTCTCGGCTGCCCGGGCCGTAGCTGTTGTCCGGTTCTTAAGCCAGCGGGGCGTTCCGGAAAAGAGAATGGCGGCAGCGGGTTTCAGCAAATACCACCCCATTGATTCGGCAGATACGCCCGCTGCCTATCAGCGCAACCGGCGCATTGAAATCAAGCTGACCCGGCAGTGAACAGATGGCCAGATTTTTTGGGCCGCCTCCAGGGTGGCAACAGGGTTAAAATCCCACCTTGCCCCCATCCTGTCTGGTGCCAGCGATGACCCAGTGGCGTCCAGGGGGGGCAACATGGCTTATTTTCCCACCTTGCCCGTGATATGTTCGATTTCAATTTTAAACACCCGGGTCTGGTGCTTTGAACCATCGATATATTTCTTCCCGGCTTCCAGGTAATTGCTTGAAAAACGTTGAACAAGGGCCACAAGCCCCTCCTCCTTTTCCCGGTCAACGAGCTCCACGGCCCTGCCAAAAACAACCACGCTTTTATAGAGGGTATCGAACTTTTGGGGAACGATCTCAGAACTATGGATCACACAGAACGAAACCCGGTCGCTGTGGGCAATATTATCCAGCTTATGGCCTGATTTTCCGCAGTGAAAAACAATGGCACCCCCATGGTAGACAAAATTAAGGGGCACGGCATAGGGGTACCCGTCTGCCCCCGTGGTGGCCAGGACCCCCGCTTCGGCCTGGGTTAAAAGGTCAAGGGTTTCACCCGGGGAGAGCTGTTTTTTCCCTCTTCTCATCGGTTTGAACATCAGCGGTTCTTCCTTCAAAATAGTGTTTAAATATTGTCCAGAATTTCAAGCACCTGGCCGCATTTGATCCTGGCGCGGGTTTCAATGGCCCTGGCTTCTGTCATAATCTCGTCCTTAAAGGCCAGGTCCGAGAGGCCGGCCATGTTGATCACAACATTCTGGAAGGCCCCCCATATACCGGTCTCAAGGGCCTTTGCCCCCACCTGAACATCGGATTTTGACGCAGGGTTCCCATATTTTGCCACCTCGCACAGGGCGTCCCAGGCCCTGTCGCCAAGGCGCATGACGGCCATGGGCACCTGGATGGCGGTTTTCAAGCCCGACTGCATCCTGGCCGTGCGGACCGCCTGTTCTTCCGGGGTGTCCTGTGGCATCCTCGACCCTTCCATGTAGTCGTTAAAGGCCGAGGTGTCGGCATCAATCATGGGAATCAGCTCCCGGGTCACCCCATGGAGAACGGGGATACTCTTCTGCATCCGGGGTTCCACCGTTTCAAATTTTCTCACGCCCTGGGTGAGCTTGGCCACCATGGCACCAAGGCCTGTGCCAATGGCTGCCATGGCAGCAGCAGCAGACCCGCCCCCGGGAGCCGAGGTCCGGGCGGCAATTTCTTCGATAAACCTGCGGACACTCAGGGATGCCAGGGGCTCGTCCGGCGGTTCAGCCACGATGTACTCAATAATCTTTTTTTTCGGCACAAACGGTGCCACCGAATTGAGCCCCATACGTTCCACGGCCAGGCGGATCTTTGGCCCCTCTTCATAGAGAAACAGACCTTCCTTTTCAATGTAATAGTCGGCTGCCATGAGCAGCGACTCCAGGGGAACGATACCGACAATCTCGGAACCTGCAACGGCGACATGGAGGACCTCGGCCTCCCTTTTGACCTCTTCGAACAGCAGGTGGAGGGGGGTGACCCTGTAGTTGTTGAGGTTCACCGTTACCTGGGCCATGCCATACTCGTCCACAAACCAGCCCATCCCTTTGACATCCCTGAGTCTTCCCGGCTGGTCCTTTCCCCGGCCGGCTTCCCTTAAATTCAGGGCAATGCGGTGGGCCTGGTTGGGCGTTCCCAGGATATTAACGTTATAGGCAATCAAAAAATTACGGGCGCCCGCGGCCGTGGCACCCCAGGAGGGAACGAACTCGGCAGGCCCAAAATCCGGCTTCCACCGGGGATCTTTTAACCGTTCGGCCAGGCCCTCGTATTCCCCCTGGCGGACGTCGGGCAGCCGCCGCCGGTAATCACTGACTGCGGACGCCTCATAGAGGAACACGGGAACGTTCAGCTCCTGGGCGACTTTTCGGGCAAAGGCTTTTGATGCGGCCACACATTCTTCCATGGTCACATTGGCCACGGGAATGAACGGACAGACATCCATGGCCCCGAACCGGGGGTGCTCCCCCCTGTGGCTTGTCATGTCGATTTTCGCCCTTGCCACCCGGGCGGCCGCAAGGGCGCCCTGGACCACAGCGTCAGGATCTCCCACAAAGGTATAAACGGTCCGATTGGTGGAACGTCCCGAATCCACATCCAGGAGGGTACAGCCATCCGTGGTGCGGATGGCATCGGCAATGGCATTGATCACACGGCTGTCACGGCCCTCTGAGAAATTGGGCACACACTCAACAATCTTTTTCATCTTTTTTCCCTGCCCTCTGCTTTGAGAAAACGATATTGCCCTGTTTAACTACCTTTTCCACAATATTCATCCCCACATGGTAGGGCAGAAACCGGTAGGACGGGTATTCAAGGATCACAAGATCTCCCTGTTTCCCGACATCAATGCTCCCGATGGTATCGGCACGGTTCAGGGCGGCTGCCCCGTTGATGGTCAATGCCGTGACAGCCTCTTCCGTGGCCATGCCCATGTAAAGGGTTGCCAGGGCAAACAGCAGGGGAATGGCATTTGAAAAGCACGACCCCGGGTTAAAATCCGTTGCAAGGGCAACGGCGCATCCCTGGTCGATCATGAAACGGGCCCGGGCATAGGGCTCCTTCAGGCTGAATGCCGTACCCGGCAAAAGTGTTGCCACCACACCTGCCCTGGCCATGGCCCGGACGCCCCGGTCGGACGCCTGGAGAAGATGGTCGGCAGAAACAGCATTCAGACGCGCGCTCAGCTCAGCCCCTCCGAGGTGAACCATTTCGTCGGCATGGATCTTGGCATCAAGGCCAAGGACCTTGGCCCGGGTGAGCAGCCACTCCGCCTGGTCCACGGAAAATACATTCTCCTCACAAAAGACATCACAGAATTGGGCCAGTCCCCGTTCGGCAACCTCGTCGAGCATTTCCACCACAAGGTCGATAAAGGCGTCCTCCCGCCCCTTGAACTCAGGGGGGGTGGCATGTGCCCCAAGAAAGGTGACCGCCACGTCCATGGGATGGATTCGGTTCAGGGCCTGCATCACCTCAAGCTGCTTGATCTCGGTGTCATGGTCAAGGCCGTAGCCGCTCTTGCCCTCCACCGTGGTGACGCCAAACGAGAGCATGGTATCCAGTCGTTTCAAGCCCAGGGAGATCAGGGAATCTTTGCCGGCCTTCCGGGTGGCCTTGACCGAGTTGACAATCCCCCCGCCCCGCCGCATGATGTCCATGTAGCTGTCCCCCCTGAGCCGCCAGGCAAACTCGTCCGGCCGGTAACCGGCAAACACGAAATGGGTGTGGGAATCGACAAATCCGGGCAATACCGCCTTATCCGTCGCGTCAACAATGACAAACCCCTCTGTGTCAACCCCTGGCAAAATCGCATCGGAATGGCCCACCGCCGTTATCATTCCCTTTTCGACGATCACGGCCCCGTTTTCAATGATGCCAAGCTCGGACATTTCCGCTCCCTTTTTTGCCCTGAACCCGCTGCAGGTAACCACCTGGGATGCATTTTTTATGATTACGTTTCCCTGCATTTCTCCTCCTGCTCTCAATTTTGGGCGTTGCAAACCCGGCCCATGTTAAATCATCTGGGTTTAATCATACTCCAATGGGTTTTACAATGGTGAAAAAAAAGCTCTTTTCAACCGGGCGATAAATTAAAGTATACTTTCTTTGTTTCTTTTGATAGAAACAAATTTTCTGTTTAAATTTAAACCTTGAAAAGGAGATTCAGAATGAACCGATCTGCACTGACGATGGTTCTGTCCATTTGCTCGGCAATAACTTTTTTCATTTCCCCGGTCCTGGCCTATGACCTGCCCTCGGTGAACCTGGGGGCCACCAGCTTCCTGGACGGGGGACCGCCTGCCGGACCCGGATTCTACTTTTCCCAGTATCTGCAGGCCTGGACCTCGGACGATTTCACCGATTCCCGGGGGGATGGAGCCCTGCCCGCCATTGCCAAAGAAGAGATGACCGCCTGGATCTCGATTTCCCAGTTTATATACCAGTCCGGCAGGTCCCTGGTTGCCGGAGGCAAATGGGGAGTCAACCTCATGGTCCCCGTGGTGAACCTGGACCTGGATTACACAGTGGACAACCCGGCCTTTCCCCAGGACAACGGTGCAGGCATGGGGGATATCCTGGTCGGTCCATTTCTTCAGTGGGATCCCATCATGGGGGAAAAGGGCCCCATCTTCATGCACCGCATCGAGCTGCAGATGATCTTTCCCACGGGCAAGTATGACCACGACAGGGAACTCAACCCCGGCAGCAACTTCTTCTCGTTCAACCCCTATTGGGCAGCCACCCTCTTTCTTGGACCGAAACTGACCGCCAGCACCCGGGTTCACTATCTGTGGAACGCCAGAAACAATGATCCCAACCGGAACTACCGGGCAGCCGGCGCAGATGATACCCAGTCGGGCCAGGCCTTTCATGCCAATTTCGCCATGGCCTATGAACTCCTGCCCAGTCGATTGAGAATCGGGATCAACGGCTACTATTTAAAACAGATCACCCAAACCCAAATGGACGGTACAGATCTCAGCAACACCAAAGAACAGGTGCTGGCCGCAGGCCCCGGCCTGGTTTACCATTTTTCCGGCAACGACCACCTCTTTTTTAACACCTATTTTGAAACAGCTGCCGAAAACCGCCCCCGGGGCAACCGGTTCAACCTTCGCTGGGTTCACCATTTTTAACGACCATGCTCCCTGTCCGGGCCGCTCCAGGACAAGGGGGCTGCTGTGACAACGCCCGCACCGGTTGACAGGAAAAAACGGGGGCGTGTTCTGTGGAACCAAAGAACCATCGGGCTGCCCGGACTCATTACCTGGCCTTGGCAAAGAAGGACAGCCGATCATAATCGATAGGTTTTCCCGGCCCTGAGCACCCGGGTTTCAGCCTCGAGTTCGTTTTCCATCCTTGCAAGGGAAGCGTCACAGGTGTCATGGGCCGACAGAAGCACCCTTTCGGGTGCGGCCCGGTTGATGGCGTCAATGGTACGGTCAAGGTCGGCGTTTTCAATCCGCTGCCACGGGGGTTTGCCTGTTCCAAGAAAGGTCTGAAACTGAATACCACCAAGGCTTCCCCTGCTGCCCGTAATCGGAAAATGAAACCCGCCGCCCACGCAGTAAAGTGGATCGTCACACAGGCGGGCAGCCATGGCAAGGATCACCTCAACCGTGGGATGACCGCAGCCCGTGACAACCACCAGGCCCTTGTTGCGCACCCTAGCCACCAGTGACTGCTCTTCCATGTACCCCATCATGAAAAGACTCCTTGCCAGGGGACCGATGGTGCCGATGCCTGCGGCCAGCATCCCGGGACCGGTGACAACCTGGGGGGCAAACCCGGGGGCTTCGCCCGTTTCCGGCAAAAAACAGGGTTTCGCTGATGCAGGCATCAACGCTTCAGGCACGGCAACCTTCCGGGACCGCTGGGCCGAAAGCCCGCCCATGTGGTCACAGTGAAAATGGGAAATGGCAAGGCCGTCCAACGCATCCAGGCGGCATCCGAGTTTTTCTGCATTATGGCTGAAGGCCGGGCGGCTCGGTCCAAACCCCACATCAAAGAGCAGGGTTCCAAGGTTGGTTTTAAACAGGTAGGAGACACCGGCATCGTTCATGAATCCGGGTTCGGCCCGCCATTCAACCACCACGGTCAACTCGATAAAATCAAGCTCGGGCAGGTCAAGGGGTTCGGCATCCGTTATGCGCCGATGGTTGAGCCGGTCGGCCCGGACCGCATTTTCCCTGTAGTTGATGTTTTTAATGAACAACCATGGGGCAATAACCGGAGAAGCCAGGACGAGCCCCGGCCACCACACGGGTGAAATTCGATACGACATGGGCACCTCGCAGAAAACGGGTTGAAATCATCAATCAACCAGGTCAATCTTGCCGGCAGATGCATATCCGCCGAGCAACTCCTGGACATCGGACCAGCTTGACTCCTCCACCCCCAGGGTGTGGGTGGCATCATCGGTATACACCGTATCCAGAACCGTCACACGATGGGATTTTAAAAGATGGAGAAAAGTATCGTTAAAGGGGTAGGGCACCTTGACCACATATTGTCTGCACCTCACAAGCCGCGTCAGGGGAGCAAGGTCAATTGCAGCCTGAACCGCTCCGGCATAGGCCTGGATCAGCCCTTTCCTGCCAAGCTTTACCCCGCCGAAATAACGGGTCACAACCGCAACCACCTGGGTGAGGCCGTTTGATTCAAGGGCATTGAGCATGGGCCGGCCGGCCGTACCCGAAGGTTCTCCATTGTCTGAGCTGTGGCTCATCTCAGCCTTTTCCCCCACACGATAGGCCCAGCAGTTGTGGGTGGCCTGGCGGTGTTCCTGGGAAATGGCAGAAATGACCGCCCTGGCATCTTCAACAGTGGTAGCAGGTTCCAGGGCACAGATGAACTCGGACCGCTTGATCTTGAGGGACAGGGCTCTGCCCCGGTCAATATGATAAAAACCTTCCAGGCCAAAGGCGGTGTCTGCATCCCCGGCGCCATTGGGACTAGACACTTGCGCCAAACATCTCCATCATTTTCTGCTGAACCGCCAGGGTGACCCGTTCCCTGTCGTGCCCCTGGGTGAGCCTTTGTCCCAGAAGTTTTCCAGCGGCAATAGCTGCGGCCATCACCTCGGGTTGTTTTGCCACATTGGGAACCATATCTTCTGTAATTTTGGCGCCCCCGTACAGGAGATGGGGAATGCCCACCTTGCAGGTCTGACCATGCCCGCAGGAAAAACACGATGAAGTCCCCTGGCCTGCGACCTTGGCAACGGTCTCGATGAAGTTGTACATCATGAACCCTTCAATGGCATCGGCAGGTGCCTGGCCACTGGTTCCGCCAACACCAACACTGACGGCAAGCTTTCCCCATAGGGTATTGCCTTCCCTGTGGCGGAACTGAAACATACGCTCCAGAAAGGCATGGGTGGTGGCATTGATGGTCGAGTAATAATTGGGGGCACCAATCACATAGGCATCGGCCTGAACAATGGCATTTCGCAGATCGGCAAGATCATCCTTGACTTTGCAGACGTTATCTTCAACACATCCCAGGCAGGCAATGCAACCGCCGATATTTTTATTCCTGAGGGAGATGAGCTCGTATTCAAGCCCTGTATTTTCAAGAACCGTCTTTACCAGGAGATGGACACCTGAAACCGATTCTTTTCTGGAACTTCCTGAAATACCGAGTATTTTCATTTAATTCTCCTTGTTTATCCGCATATGGCGTAATTTCCCCCGACGCTGTTAAACTCTAAAAATAAGAAAATTTACAGAAAACCACAACCCCCTATTTGTTTATTTGACAAAACCCTTAGACAGTCCCATATTTCTTTACCTGATGATTTTTTAAACAACAGGAGGGAGACCATGGTTTGTGTTAAAAAAATTTCTGTATCCGGCATGAGCTGCGGCCATTGCGTCAACACGGTTACCCAGGCCCTGAAAGCCCTCCCGGGCGTAAGTTCGGCACGGGTCTCCCTTGAAGATTCAACAGCGGAAGTGACCTTTGACGACGGGGCCGTTGACCTTGAGACCTTGAAGGCGGCCATCAGGGAAAAGGGTTTTGGCACCGAACCGGTATCGCCCATAAACAACAAGCCGTTCACCATTGCCGCCCCGAAAAAGGCCGCCCCGAAAAAGGCGGAACTGCCCGTTTCCCGTCAAAAACAGCTGGCCGAGACCGTCTTTAACATCAGGGGCATGTCCTGTGCCAACTGCTCTGGCACCATAGAAAAGGCCCTTAAGAAATCTGCCGGCATTGAAAAGGCCGCTATCAATTTCTCCATGGAAAAGGGGTTTGTCACCTACGACCAAGGTCTGGTGGATGAACAGGGCATCTTTGAAATCGTCCAGCGGGCAGGTTACACGGCCGTTGAACCGAATGAGGAACAAGCAGCGGACTCCCCCATTGCCCCGAAAGAGCGGTTCCGGTTTGTTTTTGCAGCCAGCCTGACCTTCCCCCTGGTCCTGCTCATGTACACCATGCCCCTTGGCCATGCCAATACCAACTATCTCATGGGTCTGCTTGCCACTCTGGTCATGGTGGTGTCTGGCCGTACCTTTTACGAGGGCGCCTTTTATTCACTGAAAAACCGTTCAACCAACATGGATGTCCTCATCGCCCTTGGCATCTCAGCAGCCTATTTTTACAGCCTTTTTTCGTTGTTCGTCCTTGACCCCGGGGCCCACACCTTTTTTGACAGTGCCGCCATGCTCATCACCTTTATCCTGCTGGGAAAAATGATCGAAGCCAGGGCCAAGGGACAGACAGGCAGGGCCCTTGAAAAACTCATCTCCCTGGAGGCGGACAGGGCAAGGATCATCCTTAACGGCAGCGAACGTATGGTCAAGGCGTCAGAGGTGAAAAAGGGAGATCTGTTTTCCGTCCGGCCTGGTGAAACCGTTCCGGTTGACGGCGAAATCGTCGAGGGCACCACAACCATTGACGAGTCCATGATCACTGGCGAGGCCATTCCCGCAGACAAAAACCCGGGCGACCCGGTGACCGGCGCCACCATCAACCAGACCGGCGCCATCATCGCCAGGGCCCTCCGGGTGGGCAAAGAGACCCTGCTCGCCAGGATAGTGAAGATGGTCGAGGAGGCCCAGGCAGACAAGGCCCCGATACAGCGGCTTGCCGACACCGTGTCCAACTACTTTGTCCCGGTGGTGGTCGTTGCGGCCATCCTCACCTTTGTGGTCTGGAACTATGCTGTGACATACCCGCCCCCCCCGGGAATCACCCGGTTTCTGTTTGCCTTTCAGCTGATGATTGCGGTACTGGTTGTGGCCTGCCCCTGCGCCCTTGGCCTTGCAACACCCACGGCCATCATGGTGGCAAGCGGTGTGGGACTTAAAAGGGGAATCCTCTTTAAACGGGCCTCGGTGCTTGAAAATATCTCCCGGCTGGATGTGGTGCTGTTTGACAAAACCGGCACCCTCACCCGGGGCCGTCCCAGGGTATCGGCAATTTACCCCATGGACCATGCATCTGAACACGAGGTGCTTCAATCAGCGGCCGCCCTGGGGGCCGCCTCGGTCCACCCCCTGGCCCGGGCGATTGTTGAAAAGGCCAAGCAGGCAGGCATTGCCCTGGAAAAAATCTCAAACCAGCGGGAGATCCCCGGCCACGGCTCAACGGGCGAGCTTGACGGCAGACAGGTCATGCTGGGTAACCTCAAACTGCAGCCTGAAGCAGGCGTTCTTTCAGACGCGGCCACAGCAGCCGGTCAACGGATTTCTGATGCCGGCGAGTCGTCGGTATATGTGTGGCAGGACAACGCCATCATGGGCATCATTGCCCTGGCCGATGAAATCAAGACCGATTCAAAACAGGCCATGGCAAAACTCCACCGCCTTGGCATCAGAACTGCCCTTGTCTCGGGAGACAACGAAAAGGCGGCAAGGCGTGTGGCCCAACTCGTCGGCATTGATGAGGTCGAAGCCGAGGTGCTGCCCGGAGACAAGAGCCGGATCGTGAAAAAATGGCAGGACCAGGGTTACCGGGTCGCCATGGCAGGGGACGGCATCAACGATGCTCCAGCCCTTGCCCAGGCCGACATTGGCATTGCCGTGGGTTCAGGCGCCGACATTGCCAGGGAGACCGGGGACGTGATCCTGGTCAACAACTCCCTCCTGGACGTTGAACGGGCCATCGGACTCGGGCGAAAAACCCTCAAGACCATACGCACCAATTTTTTCTGGGCCTTTTTCTACAACCTGCTCATGATCCCGGTGGCAGCCGGCCTTTTTTACCCCTCCCTGGGCCTGGTGCTCAAGCCGGAATGGGCCTGTATTGCCATGTGGCTGTCATCACTCACGGTTGTGGGCAACTCCCTGCTTTTGAAAAAATACCGGCTCTAAATTTCCCGGACCACAGCCGGATTACAGCCGCCCCAGGCGGGCCGCATACCCCTGGAGCCGCTGGGCCTGTTTCGAGTACTTTAACCGACACGATTGTTCTGCATGGACAGCGGCTGCAGCATAATCCCCCTGTTTTAAAGCCGTTACAGCCATTGCAAGCAGCACCGCTGACCCATGCTCAATGGCGGTGAACGGTTGAAGGTCACTCTTGCAGCGATGGCACTGGGCTCTGCCCCCACAGGGGGCCTTGCAGACTGGACATGTTTCCATCAGCAAACGCCCCTGTTATTCAATATAAAAGAGAAGGTCATCCAGGTCCTGGCAGACCTTTCTTGCCCGTTCAAGGTCGTCTTCCTCCACGGCCGCAGTAATATCTTCCATCATGTCTATGATATCGTCCCGGTCCTCATCCGGGGCCAGTTCAAGCTTTTCCCTGGCCAGACCCAGGATCTCAGCAATGTCCCCGGGAACCCTACCGGCCTGGGGAGACAGCGTTTCAGGCGGGTCGGCCTTCCCCACTGCCGCAAGCCCATTGATTTTCTCCTGTGAGGCGAGTAATTGGTCTGGGTCGTCACTGGAAAACACATTGTCAATCACGGCGTTCAATGTTTTCCCCCCCTCCTTTTCCACGGCCTCAAGCTTTAAAATGCCGTTGACATCAAGGTCATAGGTCAGGGTGATCATGCTTCCGGCAGGGGTACTGGAAAGATCAAACATGTAACTGCCGATCAGGATATTGTCCAGGGCGTGGCTGTTCTCTCCCTGGAATACCTGGATCAGAGCCGCATCCTGGTTATCCACCATGGTGTAAAAGGTTTCTGTATGGGAGACCGGCAGTTTTGTATTCCGTTTGATCAGGGGCACAAACAGATGGGTATTGAGTCCGTTCTCATTGAACTCGGCGGCCGCAGTGCCAAAGGTGTAGGGGGTGATGTCGATGAGTACGCCCGACGAGTCAATCCCCATCTCCCTTGCAGCCTGTATGCCGGCACCCAGGGCAACGCACAGGTCTGGATCGATCTCCTGACTTGGCACCAGGTTGAGTCTGTCCCTGAGCAGGGTTGAAATCATGGGAATGCGCGAAGATCCGCCCACAAGCAGAATCCGATCAATTTCTCCGGGCGTAATCGACGCATCCTGGAGCGCCCGGGTCACAGCCCCCATGGTTCTGTCGATGGCTTCCCGGATCATTTCTTCAAACGCCTCCCGGGTGAGGGTCTCATCAAGGTGGACATCCCCTGTGATAAAATCCTCCTGGATCCGGGTTGACTGGGTCTGGGAAAGCGCAATCTTGGCCTTTTCCGCACAGGATTTAAGACGGGCCATCACGGCCCGGTCGTCCATCACATCAAGGCCATGGGACTGCTTGAGTTTTCCTGCCAGCCAGTTGACGATTTCATAGTCAAAATCATCCCCGCCAAGCCGGTTATCACCGGTGCTGGCAAGGACTTCCACCACCTGGTCTTCGATTCTGACAATGGATACATCAAAGGTTCCCCCGCCAAGATCATACACCAGGATGGTCCTTTTTTCCTCACTGGTACGGTTTTCCCCATAGGCAAGGGCCGCCGCCGTGGGCTCATTGATGATCCGCACGACTTCAAGACCGGCAATGGCCCCGGCCTCCCGGGTGGCGTTACGCTGGGCATCGGTAAAATAGGCCGGAACCGTTATCACGGCCTGGTCAACGGTCCGGCCCATGATTTCTTCCGCCTTTTCCTTGAGATCTTTGAGAATAAACGCGGAAATCTCCTGGGGAGAGTATCGCTGGCCGGCAAGAGACACCTTTTTATCCGTGCCCATTTCCCGCTTTATGGAAAGAACGGTTCGATCCGGACAGGCAACGGCCTGGTTTCTCGCCTGTTGGCCAACGATCATGCGGTTCTCCGGGTCCAGACCCACGCACGAAGGAAAGATACTGCACCCCCCGTGCTCGAGGATTTGCGGCCGGTCACCTTTGACAAATGCGACTTCGGAATTTGTGGTACCAAGATCAATACCAATAATAATGGACGTGTTCATATACGTTCCTGTGATTCTCTATTGGGTTACAATAACGTCGGCCGGAAGGATCACCCGCTGTCTGCGGACGAACCCGCAGGCGACCTCGGCATGGACCATTCCAGCATCCATCCCCTTGACTGTCACCTGGTCCACGGCCCGCATCAAGGCCGGATCAAAGGCTGCCCCCTGGGTGACAACAGGGTATGTATCGGCCATGGCAAGGGCCTTGTCAAATTTATTCAAAGCGATTTCATACCCCTGGACCAGGGTGGTCAACCGTTTGCGGCGCCATACAAATCCATGATTCAACGCCCTTTGGGCGGCCTCTTTTCCCCGTTTCAAATTGTTCCTGAGATCCAGAAAAAGCCGGAGTGTTTTTTCCTCAGCCCGGTCCTGCACCTTCTTCTCCATGGCATCCATGCGGGATATTTTTTCATCCATCAGGGCCAGGAGGTGTTCGGTCTTGTCCACAAACCCGTTGAAATCATTGAGCGCCCTGACGTTCCTGGCCTGTTCCCTGCTCTGGAGCTGGATCTGCGTTCGAAGGGAGGCAAATTCCCCGAGCAGGGTAAAAAGGTCCACCCCGGGGGAATCCGCCAGCCAGGGATCAGAATTTGACCCGTCAAAATCCTTGAGTCTCTCCTTTGAACCGCCATTTTTCCGATCCACCCTGGCTACGATGTCGGACGGAGGTTCGGAAAGATCCATGAGCCAGGATTGAAAATCCTCCTGGAGCCGGACCTTCCAATCCTGATCCAGACCATAGGTGTCGTCCCGGAGCCGGATCTGGGTATGGGCAAAATCACGAAGGGTCCTTAACGACCCGAGTACGATTTTCTCACGCCAGAAATGCCCGATCAACCGGGTCTTATCTTTAAAGAATGCCATTGTCTCGTTTCTGTGCCTCCACAAGATCTTTCAAGCCGGGGGACACCATCTTTGCCTCCCGCTGTAATTGTAAAAAGTCCTCCAGGGCATCGGTCCAGACTGGATAGACGGCCTCCGCACCCATGAGTTTTGACCGCACCCTTGAACGTCGGTCCTTTAACACCTCGTAGGCCCGCGTAATACGCTTGAACCCGGCCGGATCCTTTTCCGGGGAAAATTGTTTCACCCGGTCAAGATACGCCTTCCGGATGGTTTGATCATCGGCATCCTGCCCCACCCCCAGCACTTGATAAAAAATATTCATGGAACCCCCCATTTGTGTATTAATTACCCTGTTTCATGCCCAGGATAAAACTCAAGGTATCCCTTGAGACAGAAACGCTGCTTCTTTTGCTTGCCGTTTGAAATGCCTGCAGAATCTCCCGGCCGTAGGCAATATCCTGGCAAAACCGCTTGCCCGCCCTTCTGAAATCGTCGGAAGAGTCCAATCCACTATCCCTGAGCGCCGCCGAAAGATCGTTAAACGACACGATAAGATCCACGGAATTATCTGCCACATCCCCGGCCCTGCGGACATCGTTCACGTACAGGGTATCCTCCACAAGGTCATACACCCGTTCATGGATTTCCCGGGCATCGACCCTGTTACCAAAAACCTTTCTCGCCTTGAATGTTCCCAGATCAATATCATACCCGTCATCATCATCCATGAATCCATCCATCATCGATTCAAGAAGTTCCCCCATGCCGCCCGCCAGAACCCGGTCCATGAACGAATCAAGCACCCCCCCCATACCGTCCTGCCTGGCCCTGTCCATGACCTGGGCGAACTCATCCATGCCCCTGGGATCAAGGTCAAAGGGCAGATTGTCAAGGAACGAGGGAGGGCCAATCAGGGTAAAGTCAAACTGTTCATAGGCTGCCTGAAGCGGTTTGGGCGCAAGGGTGGCAACCTGCCTGGAAAGCATGCGAAGCCGCTCCTTTAAAGGAGGTGAAACCGAATCAATCATATCCACAATGTCCCGGACAAAAGCCGAATCTCCCCGAATATGAGAAAAAGCGCAAAGCAGAAACCGCATGGAAATACCATCATCGTCCTCGTTGTCCGTGTTGACCCGTCTGGACAGTTGACCAACGACCGGGTCCATGTACCCGTATCGGGCAATATCCATGGCGATCGCCATGAAATCCTGGTCTGTCAGACCGTTGAGGATCGTTGCCCGCTTGTCCAGATAACAGGCAGCACAGCCGTTTTGGGAATAAAGCCCCTGGCAGAACAGCGGAACAGGCGCTAACAGGGAGGCAACCGCCCCGGAATTCAGCTCTTTTATCCTTTTTTTATGGGTGTTAAAAACAGCGGCAAGCCCCCTGGGTCCGTCCGGACAGTTGTAGTCAGGGTCTTCCAGGTCAAGTTTGAACAGAGCCAGCACCCTCAGGGTATCAACAAGACTTAACCCATGGGTCGTCTCCTCAAACAGTTTTTTCGAAAATTTAAGGGTTTGGACAAAGGTGCAAAGCAGGCGTTTTTCAATGATATAAACCCCAAGGGAAGCGGCACCCATCTTTTCCGCAGCTTCAAGGTCCTTCAATGCCAGGTCAAACTTACGGCTCTTGATATTCTTACTGGCCGTGGCAACATGGCAAAGGGCATACTGCTTCAGGACTTCGTTATCGTGGGGCGCCCTGGCAAACGCCTTTTTAAGGGCATTCTCTGCCTTTCGCACGGCACTTTTGCTCAGATAAATTTGAGCCAGCCGCAGACAGGGCCGTGGATCATGGGGAAAAACACCGGCCATGATCTCGAGCAGGGGAGGCAGGGTCTTGCGAAGTGCCGGCGAATCAAAGGGGACAGACAGTAACAGCTCATATGCCATGGGGTTTTGTGGATCAAAAATCAGGGCCTGCGCAAGAATGGAAACCACCACGAGATGCCTTTCTCCATCGCTGTCCACCCCATCAAAACAGACCTTGTCTTCACACCCCACAGCAGTGAAAAAATCTTCCAGATCATCCTTAAACCCAAACACACTATCAGCATCATTGACAATTCTTTCTGCTATTTTAACCAGAACAAGGCCCCTGGCCAGGTCCTGATCACCCGGGTCCGGGAACATCTGGTCAATCTGCCGCCAGAAGGGCGCGGCATGCTCATTCAAAAAAGCGATCCTTGGCGCAACAAACCTTGTAAACATGGCCTGGGGGTCTGTCAGGGGCAGTTTCCTGAACAGGGCCAGGACCTGGTCCGGCTCTCTGGTCACAGTCACCACCCCCTGGCCGGCTATTTCCGCCAGGAATTCAACCGCAGATGTTTTTTCCGGGCCGTCAAACCGGGCCGTCAAGCCGGCAATGGCCCGGTTTATTTTTGCGGGATTGTTTTCGGCCACACCCTTTTTCAGAGCCCCTGCATGGCCCTCGTTTAAAAAAGATTGCCCCCACAGTACCGTGGCGGTTTCTTTGCCGGCAGGCGGTGCCGTGGGCAGGCCGCCATCCCCGGTGGCATATGCGTCCAGAAGATCCCGGACAAAGGTGAGGGGAAACCCCTTGTCCAGCATGGAAAGGGCCTTTTGAATTCCAGATTTATCCTGGGCTGCAAATGCCGCCATGAGTTTGGCAAAGATCTTGATATCGGCAAAGGGGGATTTTCTGGCTATCGGGTTCAAATCCTTGAGGGCTTGATCCCATTGCCCCCCATTCATGCTGACCATTGCCTGTCCCAGGCAGGCTTTTTCCCTGACCAGAGCCAGATGCCCGGGCAAAATGTCCAGGGCATCGAGATTGTCCTCAAGCGCAGCCCGGATTCCAATCAACCGCTCCATCTCTGGAACGGCCGCCATGGACAAGAGCGCGGTCCTGTAAAGAGCCACGCCCCTTTCAAGGGGCAGCAGTCTGACGCCGATCTCCAGAAGTTCAAAGGAGACACACCCCCCGGTGGGAAAAAATTCAAGGGCAGAAGCCAGGACAACATCGGCCTCGTTGACCATCTTTTTCTCCATGAGCTGCCCGTACCGGACAAGATAGGCCTGGAACAAACGCAAACAAACCGTCCCGGGGTCGTAGCCACTCTTTTTCAGAAACTTGAACGCCCTGAGCGCATCCCTGGCATTGTCTGCGGCAAGCCATTGATCTCCCTGCGCTGCCACCTGGTCAAACGAAAGGCTGCCAAAGTCCTCCCGAGCCATGCTCTTTTTCTTTTTTTTACCACCCTTTTTTGCCTTTGCCATATGCCTCTCGCTTGTTCCACCGAATCACTGCCGTGGATGGGATATCCTCTTTTTTCAAACCCCTGCCCGTTAAAAAAATGACTGGATCATATCAAATCCCGGCAGAAATGCCAACCGGCAAACCGGGTTCCCATGGCGGGCTCAAGAAAGGTGCTTTACATGGCCCTTGAATCATGTGATGTTCCGTAAAACCTGGCTTTGGAGAGGACTGCAGGGAGAACTCCCCCGGCAGGTTACCCCGGGTCATAAACAGGGTGACACCGTCATCGCTCCACCCAAAAGTCTCACCGTTCAAGATGATCTTTTCTTTGTTGAACCAGACGGTCAAATCATCCGGATCCTGATTCTTTTTTTCAGCGTCAAGGGCTGGTGTGCCCGCTTTGAAAAGCGTATCTGTATAGGTTATCGTTTTCGACAATTGTTCTTCAAACCGGATGATTTGGGTTCTGAAAACCATTTCTATATCATAGCCACCGGTTTCGCTGTTGTCCCTTGCAAGCTTTTCGCAAACCAGAGAAATGGTGATCTCCGCAGAACCTTTGTTTTTTATAAAGGGTTTCAACGGAAATACATTTTTAA
Source organism: uncultured Desulfobacterium sp. (assembly GCA_963675615.2). GTDB lineage: Bacteria > Desulfobacterota > Desulfobacteria > Desulfobacterales > Desulfobacteraceae > Desulforapulum. The sequence continues at coordinate 2,884,590 of CAXXTD010000001.1, read as the reverse complement.
AGGTCATCACGCTCATTTCCGGAAGATTGGGCATCACACCGGCATCGGAGGGACGGAATTCCTTCTCCCCGGACCCATCGTTGAAGTATAATGTCACCTGTGAATTTTCAGCCATCCAGCGCGTCGGCAGGAACAGTGTAATATTGTTGTCCTTGAAAATGTTGAGGGGGTTTAAAAGAGACCGATCCGCTGCCTGCATCAACACGCGGTTGAATTCAGGTTGTATTCTTTTTAAAATATCTCTGTTTCGAATCTGGCCATAGAGCCACAGCAGATCGTAATTCTTGACCTTATCATTTTTCAGCACCATCTCCATGATGCGATTAAAAACATCGGGTTTGGCATTGAGCAGTAAAGCCGGCCCAACAGAGCGGATCATATCCGGAGAGTCAAGGAATGAAACGTGCCCGTTGTCGAGATTACGCATGATCAGCCGTCCTGCCGCATCAGCATCCCCCATGCGTGCATACTGGAGGGCCACAAAAAGGATGTTTCCCCAATCAGCATCCTCTGAATTGGCGAGAATCAAATTCAGATCTTTTTTGAGCTTGGCCGGATCGATCTGCTCAGTTTTCAACATGGTTTTACACATGGCAACCGAGGCCGCATAGGGATCCCTTCTCAAGATCCCCTGATGAATCTGCTGGAATTGATTGAAGCAATGAGCCGCGTCCCCATTTTTGCCAATTTCCTGGGCGGCCTGGCCGCGGTAATACCAGTAGGGCGGAAATTTTTGAAAACTTTTTTCAATCCGTTCTAATTTGCGATATCGACGGGCAAGATCCGGCTCTTTAAGAATGGCCGTATAAACGCTGATCTGTTTTTCATCCAATCGCCATTCATCCGGCAAATTATATTTACGCATCAGCTCCCAGGAATATTTCAGCAGCTTTTTATAAAAACTGTTGAGCCCCTGCATTGTTTTTGAGTCAATTGCCCATTTCCCCTCCTCTTTCTGTTTCACATAGGTATCCATCTGGGATCGGTAATTGAAATAAAACGATCCGGTGGAAAGAACAGCGGTTAAAATGCCCGTATAGGGGCTGGTGATAAGATTTGTATCGAAAACTCTCGATTTTACCCTGTTTTTAAGCTCGCTCTGGATATTCTTATCAAAGCTGTTCAGGAGGTATTCCCGTTCATGATCCTGAATCTTGGAATTTGTGAGCAGATCCATCAACTCCTGAAGCAATGTAATGATATCGGCATCAGGGATATTGCCAAGATTCAGGTTGTTTATGATGGTATTGTATTCCTGGTCAAGGACCACCTTATCGTTGTAATTCATGATATAGGTTAAAGAGACGGCAATAAGATTCAAGGATTGCAGCACTTGTGCTTGAACCTCGGCTTTGGCCCTGTCCTCATACTCAGGCTTTTCCTGATGTTGAACCTGCTCCTGATCGTGCGCCGCCCAAATTCCCAGGGGGACAAGCAACCCGGACAGCAGCACACAGATGAAAAGCGTAACCGACCGTAATCCCATTTTAAATCTTCCCTGAACGCCCCACACTCGCATTTTTCCATCCACCCGTTGATGAATCGACTTTGCCTTTGGCTGTTAAAAAATTAAAAACCGCAGCTTATATGATACAAATGCAATTTTTGTCAAGCAAATCCAACCCAGGCATCATGGAAAACCTCTATTTCATTAATTATTCAGATGTTTCCGGCTTTTTCAAATATTTGATCAGGGTCAAAATGTTTCGTCCGCCGATGGTTTCGTAATGGATCTCGTCCATCAGGGAATTCAGGATATAGACCCCCATCCCTTGTTCGGGGAGGGTTTCAACCTTCAAGGGATCAAAGCTGAAGGGCGTGACCTTTGCCGGGTCCATGCTTTCTCCGCTGTTGCAGATTTTGACGGTCAGCCGGTCCGGATAAAGCAGGACATCTACCTCCACTGAATGCCCTGCCTGGCAATGATAGGCATGCTTTATATCGTTGTTCACCGCTTCCACGACACAGAGTTCCAATTGGTAGCGGGTCGTGCTGTCCATGGACAGGGTGTCGGCGATGCCACGCACGGCCCCCCCGACCAGGGAAACATTCTCAAGCCTGCTGTCAATGATCAGCCGGATCCTGCCCGCCGCTTTCATCGTTTTATGCCTTTCCGGAAAGCGCCTCAAGGGCTTCATTCTCTGAGGCATAGATATCAAATACCCGATTCATGCGGGTCAGACGAAAAAGGCCCATGACGCTTTCCTTGACGACGCAGATGACTAGACGGCCGTCATTGCCGATCTTTTTGAACCCTGAAATAATGGCGCCAAGTCCGCTGCTGTCGATAAAGTCCACTTCCGAGAGGTTGAGCACAATCCGCCGATCGCCCGAATCGATCCATTCACCCATCTTTTGTTTGAATTCTGCTGCCGTTGAAGCGTCGATTCTTTTTTCCAGCGGCCTCACGATCAGAACATCCTTTATATTTTTATGCTTCAGTTGCATGATTTCCTTCCTAAAATCTATTTATCCAGATAGTTGAATTCAATTTTGACAAAACCCACATTGAAATTTTTTCCCTTCAGAACGGTCCGGTCGGGGTTTTCGTATTCCAGATGAGGCGGTTATAGTCGCAAATGGCCCGGTCGCTGGAAAATTTCCCGGACCGGGCCACATTCAGGATCGCTTTTTTTGTCCAATTGGCCGAATCCCGGTATTCCGCTTCTATTTGATCCTGCACCTGGATATAGGGGGAAAAATCCATCAGGTGGAAATAGGGATCCTCATTGTTCATCATCCGATGGTAAATCCATTGAAAGAGCCCCTGCTCATCGGGACAAAAAATATTATCACGAATGGCGTCCAATACCGTGCGGATCTCCGGGAATCGATGATAATACTCAGAAGAGCGGTAGGTTTTCTTTTTGATCATGTCGGCAATCTCTTCGGCCTTTAATCCAAAGATAAAGATATTGTCCGGGCCCGCTTCCTCGCGCATTTCGACATTGGCGCCGTCCAGTGTTCCCACGGTCAAGGCACCGTTGAGCATGAATTTCATGTTTCCCGTTCCAGACGCCTCCTGGCCGGCCATGGAAATCTGTTCGCTCAAATCCGCAGCCGGAATGATTTTTTCCGCAAGGGAGACGCTGTAATCCGGCAGAAAAACGACCTTGAGGGCGTCCTTGATCCGCCGGTCCTGATTGATGACCTGCCCGACATTGTGAATCAGCTTGATCATCTGTTTGGCCACCCAGTAGCCGGGTGCGGCCTTGCCGGCAAAAATAAACGTCTTGGCAACCGTGGGCGTCTTTTCTCCCCTGGCAATCTGCAGGTATTCATGGATGATATGCATGATTTTCAGGAGCTGGCGTTTGTATTCGTGGATTCGTTTGACGTGAATGTCGAACAGGCTGTCGGGATCAATGGACAACCAAAGGGTGTCGGAGATGATTTTCGACAACGCCTGTTTGTTTGCCCGCTTGATACCACTAAATTCGTCCATGAAAACCGCCTGATCAGCATGGGGCTCCAATCGGCGAAGCTGGCTGAGATCAGTGATCCAGGCGTCCCCGATGGTATCTATGATCAGCCCTGCCAGCCGGGGATTGGCGTCCAGAAGCCAGCGCCTCTGGGTGATGCCGTTGGTGATATTGACGAACCGCTCCGGCCAGAGGGCGTAGAAGGCTGAAAAATTGTCCTGCTTTAAAATCTTTGTGTGGAGCGCGGAGACCCCGTTGACGGAATGGGATCCCACCAGGGCCAGGTGGGCCATCCGGACCAGCTGGGTCTCCCCCTCCTGGATGAGGGACACGCGCCGGAGAAGATCAACGTCGCCGGGATGGCCGACGGCGACCGTTTCGAGGAACCGATGGTTGATCTCGTGGATAATCTGGAGATGGCGGGGAATGACGCGTTCCAGGAGGGCCACAGGCCATTTTTCCAACGCCTCGGCCAGCACCGTGTGGTTGGTGTAGGCCAGCGTCTGTTGGGTGATCTCCCAGGCGTGCTCCCATGGCAGCGCATATTCGTCCACGAGAAGCCGCATCAGTTCCGCCACGGCCAGGGAGGGATGGGTGTCGTTCATCTGGATGGCGGCCTGATCCGGGAACCGGTCAAAAGTTTCGTTGTTTTTCAGATAACGCCGAATGATGTCCCTGAGGGCGCAGGCCACGAGAAAATATTCCTGCACCAGGCGAAGTTCCTTGCCTGACTTGATGGTGTCAAGGGGATAAAGCATCTTGGTGATGGTTTCGGAAGCGACCTTCTGCTCCACCGCCCGGAAGTAATCGCCCTCATTGAAGATCTGAATATCGAAATCCGCAGAGGAACCCGCACCGTAGAGCCGCAACCAGTTCACCGTTTTCCCCCCGTATCCGACAACGGGCATATCAAAGGGAATCCCCACAAGAACCTGCCAGTCGAGCCACATGGGGTTATACCCCCCATGACGGTCCTGAAAGTGTTCGATCCGTCCATAGATGGGGATGATACATTTCTCATCGGTCCGCTTGATCTCCCAGGGATTGAGGTCCGCCAGCCAGTTGTCCGGCTTTTCCCGCTGATAGCCGTTGTCGATCTCCTGCTTGAACAGGCCGTATTCATAGTGGATACCGTAGCCGAAACCGGCAATGTCCAGCGTTGCCATGGAATCGAGGAAACAGGCCGCCAGGCGCCCAAGCCCGCCGTTTCCAAGACCGGGGTCGTTCTCCTGCGCCTGCATCTCCTCAATGTCGATGCCTGCCTCGGTCAAGAGTTCACCGCAGACATCGAACATCCCGAGGTTGTGGAGGGTATTGCCCATCAGCCTGCCAATTAAAAATTCCAAAGAGAGGTAATAGACCCGCTTGGTTTGGGATGCCTGGTATCGCCGTTCCGTCTGCAGAATTTTTTCCACCATTCGGTCCCGCAGGGAAAAGGCCGTCGACAGAAAGAGGTCCCGGTTCTCCCTTGACAGCGGCTCCTTGCACAGAGAGCAGCGGAGATGGTAGTCTATGGATGCTTTCAAATCGGATTTCGGGATTTCGCTAACGATGGGTTTCATTTCCCCTCTCTTTTTTCCAGATCATTGTCCAGATCATCGGCCAGGCCGAGGATCCCCTCAAAATCAAAATCATCCTTCATTCGTGTGATTCTGCCAAGATAGGGGACAAAGGCTGTCGACCGGGCAGCCATCTCCTCACAAACTTTCGTCAGTGCCGACACATCGCCCATTTCGGCGGCCTCCCGCAGGCGAATGGCGGCCTCCCTGGCCAAGTCCGGAGCCAGCGGGTGCATCGATCCGGGGACAGGTTCGGGGTTGGGGTCGCCCGCGGATGACGACAGCTGCCGGACGGATCCCAGGGCCTCTTCCATCCGACTTTCGAAAACGGAAAAGGCCGTGGCAAGGGCATCCGCCGGGGGGGGATTCTGCGAGTCCCCATGTCTGACCAGCTGGTCCAGGGCCGTGGCCGCAGCATGCAGCTGGGATGCCGAGAGGTTGCCGGCGAGCCCCTTGATTTCGTGGGCCAGTTTGTGGACGTTGGGGTAGTCCCCGGCATCCAGGGCGTGCCGAATCTCGCTGGTCCGCTGGGCGTACCTGTCACCAAAGCGAATCAACAGCTTGCGATACAAGGCCTGGTTTCCTTGAAGACGCCCCAGGCCGGAAGGAAGATCAAATCCATCCAGAGAGGCTGGAAAGGGCTTCTCCTCCGGCACTGCCGGGAAAACAGCGCCGCAATTGTCCATAGCTGACTGCGGGGTCGTCTCCGCCGTCGATCCAGCCTCCCCCTCTGGTATGGCAACTGAGATCCAGTCCGCCAGGGTTGCGTAGAGTATCTCTGGATCGATGGGCTTGGTGATGTGACCGTTCATGCCGGCATGGCGGCTCTTGTCCGGATCGTCGACCATGGCATGGGCCGTCATGGCGATGATGGGCAGGCCCTTGAACTGTGCATCCTGGCGGATGGTCCGGGTTGCGGTATAGCCGTCCATCACCGGCATCTGCAGATCCATCAACACGGCGTCGAAGCGATTCGTGTGCACTGCGTCAACAGCTTCCTGGCCGTTGGCAGCCAGGGAAACGGTAACTCCCGCAGCGGCAAGGATTTCCATGGCCACCTGCTGATTGATCTCATTGTCTTCAACCACCAGCACCCGGGCGCCTTTGAGGCTCTTGCGCACATCCGGGGCCTGTTTATTCTCTTCCTCCTCCACCGGCGGCGCCTCCTTGCCGCCCTCTTTGGCCAGGGCGTTCATGATGGTATCGAACATCACCGAGGCGTTTATGGGCTTGATCAGGAAACCGTCCAGTCCGGCCGCCTCGGCCCGCCACAGGATCTCCTCCCGGGCGTAGGCGCTGACCAGGATAATGACCGGAATCCGGGTCAAACGCAAATCCTTCTTGATCCGCTTCGAGGCCTCAATGCCGTCGATACCCGGCAGTTTCCAGTCCATCACCACGATTGCGTAGGGGCGTCCCCCCACGGACTTTCCAATCTCCTCCAGCCCTTCTTCACCGGACGCCGCCAGGGTAACGTCGAAGGAGAAAGATTCAAGCATACTCTGGAAAATTTCCCGGGAGGTCGCATTGTCGTCCACCACCAGCGCTTTGAGGCCTCTCAACTCCGGCGGGGGTATGTGGCAGACCCGTTTAGGTTCCAGAGCGGTCCTGAAAACCGCAGTAAAATAGAAGGTGCTGCCGGTTCCGTAGGTACTTTCCACCCAGATCTTGCCGCCCATCATCTTCACGAGGCGCTGGCAGATGGATAGCCCCAGCCCGCTGCCGCCGTACCGGCGGGTAATAGAGGTATCCGCCTGGCTGAAGGCTGTGAAAAGCTGGGCCATCTGCTCCTTGGTGAGGCCGATGCCCGTATCCCGCACGGAGAATTGGAGAATTACAGAATGGTTGGCCTGGCTGACCACTTTGGTGGAAACCACTATTTCTCCGCGCTCGGTGAACTTGATGGCGTTGTTGGCCAGGTTAACCAGGATCTGGCCCAGCCGCAGGGGATCTCCCACCAGCCGGCGGGGCACTTCGGCCCCGGTGTTGAAAAGAACCTCGATCCCCTCTTTTTCCCGGAGTTTAATCGCTATCAGGGTGGAAAGATTCTCCAGGACTTCATCCAGATTGAAATCGATGGACTCCATTCTCATCTTTCCAGCCTCGATTTTTGAAAAATCGAGAATATCGTTGATGACCCCGAGGAGGGAATTGGCGGAAATCTGAATCTTGTGGAGGTAATCCCTCTGCTTCGGCGTCAGGTCGGTCTGGAGAGCCAGATGGGTCATCCCCATAACGGCGTTCATGGGGGTGCGGATTTCGTGGCTCATGTTGGCCAGAAAATCGCCTTTGGCCCGGGTGGCCGCCTCGGCTTTATCCCGGGCGACGATGAGTTCCTCCTCCATTTTTTTGCGGTGGGTGATGTCCGAAACCATGGCAAAAGACCCTGTTTTTACACCATTTTTATCGTAAAGGGGAGTAGCATGGAACAGACAGAGCACTTTTGAACCATCCGGACGGCTGAGGGAGATCTCATAGACACCCGTTTGGCCGGCAGCTCTGCGCCGAAGCTGCTCCTTCAGGATCGCCCTGTTTTCCTCGTCCAGAAATTCGAAAAGCGTCCTTCCCAAAATATCTTCGCGGGGTCTGCTGAAAATTTTGCACATGGTGTCATTGACGGACACGGTGTGCGCCTCATTGTTTACCCACAAGAACCCTTCATTGGTCGTCATCAGAATGCTTTTAAGATGGTATTCGCTCTCCCGAAGGGCATCTTCGACTTTCTTGCGGGCAGTGATGTCCCGGAAGACCACCACGGAGCCGATGGTGGCTTCGCCTCTGCGCTGGGGCACACTGGTGTAGGAGGTATCGAAAAATGAACCGTCCTTGCGCCAGAAAATCTCGTCCCTGCGGAAACTGGTGATCCCCTGGGTGTGGGCCAGATAGATCGGACAGTTCCCTCGAAGGTGGGGCGAACCATCCTCATTGGAATGGTGAAACAGATCATATATGTTTTGACCGATGAGTTCTTCGGTGTCATATCCAAGCATCTTCTGGGCAGCGTCATTGGCATAGGTGCATCGGCCGTCCGCATCGGTACCGAAAATCCCCTCCGCCACCGATTGAAGAATAAGACGGCTGTATGCCTCGGATTCCTTGAGCCTTTCAGTTCGATCCGCCACCAGGTTTTCTATATGCGCCTTGTAGTGCGTCAACTCCTTTTTGGCCCTCTCGGCATCTTCAGCCCGGACCCTGGCAATATGTTCAGCTTTGTTCGCTTTGATCCGTTCAAGGCCTAACGTGGCAGCCATATGGGCAAAACCCCTCAGAAACCCCAGAATGGCGGGCAGCTTCTCCTGGGAAACAATCGGAACCTCATCAAGGGCACCCAGGTAATCCGCCGTATCAAAACCGAATTTCCGGGCCTGCTGTTTGAAATAGTCCCTGTCTGGCGCTTCCGTGAAAAACTGCCCTACAAAAAAATTGGCCACATGGCAGCCCTCAACAATGATGGGCGAAGCGGCGTCGGTCAGACCGTTTTTGCAGTGGTAAATTGAAAATAGTTTGTCCTTCTCCAGGTTTGCGGCAAGTACAGTGTCACTCTCGATACAGCGTGCCCGGGCCCGTGCATCGGTCCGATGAAAATCGGTGCAGATCCGCTGCCAGTGAGTGGACATCAGGACATTTCCCTCCAGGTCGATAATGGCCGAGGCGATCCCCATGGCCTTACAGAAATCCTTCAGGACGGGTCCGAGCTGCTCAATATCAATCAATTCCGTCAAGGAAAACCCGCCGCTTTTGACAGCCGTCGGGTCGTTTTTGGCATCGGAGTATTCCGCCACCGTCTTCTTGCTTGGGCTGGTGTTTTTGTTTTCTTTCAAGGGGTGCTCCTGGAATTTTTCCGCCAAAACACGCTGGCAGGCATTGTTTATCATCCTGCCCATATCATACTTTTTGTTAGAGACCTCGAAGACATTGATGCGAATCGACAACGAGAACCAGTATGGCCTGATCATCATCCACCGGGCAACCTCCCCCAAACCGAGAGATGTCGTCAAGAATTTCTTTGAGAATGAGTTCGGGATCATCGGGCAAGGCGTTTGCAAATTGCCCCAGCAGACGGTTCGTACCGTAACGCTCCTGGGATGCGTTGAATCGATCGGTGACCCCATCCGTGTAAAACAGAATCCGGTCACCGGGATGAAGGGTGACTTCGGTCACCGGCACATCGGCATAGGGGCTCAATCCCATCAGCAATACACTGTCACAGGGAATTTCGGCCGCTGCTTTTTCCGAAAACCGATAGAGGATGGGGAGCGGGTGACCGGCACAGGCGATCCTGAGGGTCTTTCGGGCGGGATCGTAAACGGCATAAACCGCTGTGACAAAACTCTCCCTGTTCACCTTGCAGAGATTTTCGTTGATGAAAAAGAGCATTCTGTCCGGTTCGGCAAAGCCGGTTGAACAGGAGCGAAACAGGGCGCAGGTCATGGCCATCATGACAGCCGCAGGAGCACTGTGGCCTTCTGCATCGGCGATCAGAACGGCCAGCCCCCCCCCTGGCAGCGTCATAAAATCGTAGTAGTCCCCACCGGCATAACGGCTCGTTTCATAGTGCACTGCCAGTTTCAGCCCCGGGACCTGGGGCAGGCATTCGGGCAGAAGGTTTCGTTGAAGCTGGGAAACCACCTGCAGTTCGTGCTCCAGCTCATCCCTTTGCTGTTGTACTTCGCGACTGAGCCGATGGATCATCAGGTGGGTATTCACGCGGGCGATGACCTCTTCGGGCTGGAAGGGTTTGGCGACATAGTCCACCGCCCCCAGTTGAAGCCCGCGCACCTTGTCTCCAGTATCATCAAGGGCGGAAAGAAAAATCACCGGAATTTTCCGGGTGTCCGGATTTGCCTTTAACCGTCGACACACCTCAAATCCGTCGATTCCCGGCATCATGATATCCAGCAGAATGAGATTCGGCCGCGCCTTTTGGGCAATGGTCAGGGCTGTCTCGCCATTTTTGGCGACCAGCAGCTTGCAGCCGAGCCTTTCCAGAGTGTGCATCAGCACCTGGAGGTTTACGGGTTGATCGTCAACCAGGAGGATAGATTCCGTGATCTTGTTTGTTGCTGTCATCACCACTCCCTTGGGCAAATCCCTGGCCGCAGACCCGTATACCCTCCCTCATACTCCCATGATCTTAATCGAATACTGCAACCATGGAATCACGCTATAAAAAAAGCAGGAAAAGGTCAATCCCTCCCATCGAATATTATGGTGACGGAAAGTCATATCTGCCCAAACCAAAAATCAATCGACAATATAGGCAAGACCAATTGAATGCCCCTGCCCATACTTATTCAAATATCAACTATCTTAATTTACAACGTCTATCAGAACCGGATCTTCTGTCATTATCAGGCCTTCGTTGATTAATGGGCTTCAGATCTATGGTTTGACGGTACTTCACACTGAAAGCGTCCTGTGCTTTTTGCCGTTCGTGCATATATTCGTTCCCTGAGTGCCGCTTCATCTGTTATCCATTCATCATCGATGATATCAGGCAGGCTCCCGAAAATATCATAGGTATCACGCAGTCGTTCCGACAACACGTTGTAGATTTTTTCATCCAGTTCTTTGCGCTGGGGGTGGGATTCAGGAATATCACCATCTGCTTTGGATACGGCATATACATGGCGGGCCGTGAGCAGCAGGGTTCCCACCTGTTTGGCAGAATAATTGCCGCTGTTGATATCGATAATCTGCGCATGGGCGCTGTTTGTGGAGTCCCAGAGATCCCTGGCGATCACATCCCGCATCTGGGAAATTTCCGCCAGCTTCTCCCAGACATCATGAATGGACAGATCAAAGTGCTGAGCCCCGATCAGATACACATCCTCAGCAACTCAGGGTGGTTTGAAGCCTACTCCTGAAAGGCGGCTCCAAGGGAAAGGGCCGTCCCCCATCTTTGGGGCAGATTGCCCGGCACACTTCAAAAACAAATCTGCCCTCCTCTTCTTCTTATGATGAGGTTTTCATTTGTCTTTCACTGTGATAAGTGCTTCACTGTATGGAAAAAACATTTTAAACCAGTTCATACAATCAACCAGGAATTTTACTATGTCTGTTGAAGAAAAGATGTGTCCCAAATGTAATTCACCCTATGCCTATCCCGATGGACTCCTGTGGATATGCCCTGAATGTGCCCATGAGTGGGTACCTGATCAGACTTCTGATACCCCATCGGAAGATGCCCCACGATTCCTTGATGCCAATGGCAATCCTTTGAAGGATGGTGATACTGTCACCACCATCAAAGATCTTAAAGCCGGGAAGGACATAATGAAATTGGGTACAAGGGTCAAAAACATCAAACTCCTTGATAACCCTGTAAACGACCACGATATTTCTTGTAAGATTTCAGGTTTCGGTGCCATGTACCTTAAATGTTCTGTTGTTAAAAAAGCGTAAAGGGAAGTTTAAAACATCGGAAATATATTTTGTTCTTTGGCTATGCTTCTTGGTGGCAATTAACAGCAAGGAGCATAGCCAAAGTCAGCATTGCGATTCATGGCGGTGGCTCAGTGAACATGAAAATCACCGGCTCATCCAGTGCATTTTTAAGTTGAGATTGTAAAATTTCTGACTATTTCATACGCTGATCGTTAGTTGATTTAGCATTAATCATATTATTTACAGTAACAGTTAAAATACAAGCAAGAGACACAACACCCAAGGTAGCAAGTGACCTCCAAAATAAAGCCTTTCTCTCCAATAATGTTTGAGGACGCTATCAAACACACTACCCATGCATACAATAATGCATCTGATGATGGTTCAGAGCAGTCAGTCAGTGCGAGTATTCTTTTTATTGCAATCATATCAACCTCCTTAATATGATTGAAATACAGTTAAACTGCTTCCAGCCTCTAATACCGCAAGATCGTGAAATTTAGTTAGAATTGAGTATCGTATTCTCGAAAGTCCACGTTATTAAGTCTTCTTGTAAAGCGAAATGCTTAATCCGTTAAAAAATTTTCTTTCAGATTTAATAAGTTCGAATTTTTCCGGTTTTAACAGGCTCAACAACCCATTATTTTTTATATAGCTCCTAAAATTCCTATAATGCTCTTTGCCTGCCATCCTTTCTATTAAAACAATACCCAGCTTGGCAGGCAGCATTGTCCTTTCATCGAAAATAAAATCAACGATTAGCATTAATCCGTTTTTTTTCATAATTCGATGTGCTTCGTTCACCATAATTTCCTGCGTATTTCTATCTTTTTCATGTATGGCAAAGCTGATTATTATGATATTAAACGATCCGGTCTTAAGGCCTGTTTTAGTGGCATCTTCAGCATATATATTAATCGGGCAATTGCCTTTCCTGGCGATCTTCAGCATAGAATCCGATGAATCCAGACAATGCAAATTTCTAAACCCATTTTTTGAAAGCAGCTTCAGCTGATCTCCTGTCCCGCAGCAAAGGTCCAGGATGGATTTGTCCTTATATTTTAAAAGCTCGTTCATAACAGCGGTCCTAACCTGTTTAAGAGCCAGGTAAAGCAGAGGATCATATATTTTTGCAGTAAAGTCAGAATAATTATCCATATAATATTTTATTTCTCCAAACTGTTTCGAATCTAACCTCCAAACCCAGCGGTCACATCCGGTGTATTTTATGAATGAAAATGTGTCGAGAGCAGCCTATTGCATGGCACAGTTTTTCGGTGCTCCGTAAAGTACGTCAGAAATCATCGGGCCTGTCTTATTTTTATAAAAAACTCGTTCCGAAACATTACCACTGGCGGAGTTTCCATATTCGTTGTGGCCGGATGCCATCCATAGCCCCGGCCGTGCCGGTTATATGAAACACCCGTCAAAGCATTGCAAAAAAGGCGTTTCATCATTCGCTGCCAGGAAAGGTTCAAAATCGGAACAGGTGGGGATGATCTGCTGCTTAGATCTTAGTAAATAGTGGTTGACCGAAAACCCGTGTTTGGGCGAAAAATTGCCCGTGTGCAAGGCGCAAAAAATTCTAAAACTGGAGTATACTGCTGTACATGAGGATTTCAGAATTTTGAATCAACGCCGCAGATGGGTGAATTTTTGTTCAACCATAAGATATAAAGAAATCCGATTCAGATCAAAAATAAAATGTATCATCAATGTTTAAGCTCATATCCGAACCTTATCTGCCCTGGCCTGAGAGAATAAGGCCATTACTGATCCGGTCCGTGTGGATGCTAAATGATACCCACGTAAGTCTCTTTGCGGAAGCACACTTTTTCAGTGGTCTCCCCCCAGCGTTCTCTTTGTTCAAGACGCCGGATTAACATATCTCCGTCTTTAACCACCCGGCCTCCCACCACGTCAACGCCACGGGCAAACAGTGGAACCGGAAAGAATCCTACCGTGGGGCCGACCACTGAAATCAGCGCATTCGGGGAACAATGGGTCAAAATGTCGTCCAAAGAATTGTTTAAAATCGTCGTACCGGTGCACAAGGCCTTGAAAGTACCGAAAACGTATTGTTGTAAGAGAAAGAAATTTCAAAAAATACGACAAGTGTCTTGACAGCCACCGTGGGCATCAAAATGCAGGATGTTCAGGTCAGGATATTCTCCGGCTTCTCTGATATTTTTATTTGACGCGCGCCCTAAAAAGTATTATAAATAGTACTATAAAAAGTTTTTACAGAATCAAAATAGGAGGTTTTTATGAATACTATAACGGCAAATCAACTAAAAACAAAGGGAGTCTCTGTGATTCAAAACAATCTTTTGCAGAATCAGGAATTGGTGATCACAGTTCGTGGTAAAGAAAAATTTGTTGTAATGAATATGGAACATTATAATTATTTACGAGAATGTGAATTAGATGCTGCTCTTCACCAGGCAAAATCTGATTATGAATCTGGAAACTATATAACCGAAGATGTAGAAGCCCATATCAAGAGAATTACACAGTGACTTATACCCTCATCTATACAAATAGTTATATTAAAAGGGCTTCTAAATTTGTCAAAAAGCACCCTGATTTAGTGTCTCAATATGAAAAAACACTGAAGCTGTTGGAAATTGATCCAACTCATCCTTCATTGAGACTCCATCCATTGAAAGGGAAATTCAAAGAATTGCATTCCGTATCCATTAATATTTCTTATAGAATTACCCTTGAGATTATTATCGTTAACAAAGAAATCATCTTGGTGAATGTTGGGCATCATGATGAAGTGTATTAAATTCAATTGGCCGTTATCACCGGCGATAACAATCCAAATTCCGAATGGATTTTCGCCTGCAACATTGGCAGGCACGCATTTTACAGGTATTGAAGGCGGTGAGAAAGGTTAGCGCAGGCAAGACCATGCCGATCAGGCGATGACGTATATCCGCAAGCTTTATAAAATCGAAAAAGACGCCAAAGCGCAGAACATTGCCGGTGATGCCCTTTTTGCCCTGCGACGGGAAAATATCATCATGAACAATTGCCCTGTCCTGTTCGCCTGGAATCAACACGTCCAGACCGTAATTATTGGTCAATGATCATTCACGGCCCTTATTCTTTGTTTCTGGGACATGGGCATGCAGCCAGGCCGGAAGTGCTATTTTTTAAAAGAACGATTTTCCGACAACGCTTCACGGGTGAATGCATCCGGGTTGCGCGGCCGGTTGATTTCAAAAATCCGGGGGTAATATTTTTTAAAGGCGGCGCGGATTTCATCAAAAGGCAGATCGGCATGGGTGCCGCGATCATTCACATACTCCATGTGACGTTGCCCCAGGGTGTCGAAGGCATGGAATATGGAATCATGAATGCCGTCAAATTCAAGGGGTTTGACGTTGAAATTTCTGCACAAAGACCCGTTAAAGGCAGGGGTCGCCTTGACCCATCGATCATCAAGGTAAAACTCAACATACCCGTGGTAAACAAAGAGATCGGTCTCCATCATGGCCTTCAGACGTTCGGTGACCAGATGATTGCGCACATCGGCAAAACCAAGGCGTGCAGGAATGGATTGTGCCCTGGCAACGGCGGCAAGCAGCACGGCTTTGGCGACACAATAGCCGGATTTTTTTTTCAGAACCGAACTTGCCCGCAGAAACTCCTGATTGTCTTCAAAATGATAGGGATCATACCGGATGTCGTCCCGAACTCTGTAATACAGGGCGATGGCCCTTTCCCGCCGGGAACCGATACCACGGCAGATATCCCGGGAATACGCTTGAATTGCGGATGAATCACTGTCAATGAAAAATGTTGGTTTTATATAAATATCAAAACTTGATTTTTGGTTCATTGTTTTCCTTTGCAAGTTTATCAGTTCAGAATGCTCCGACTCTACAGGTGCACAAATACGTTGATTGGTAACTCCGATTCAAAACTGCCTTTTTTATAAAATGTTTCGAAAGACAGGCTATCCGACATTTATTGCAGAATTCCTGCGATCAATTCTTTCAGCAATTTTCCTGCCACCATCCCGGTGCTAACATTCAAATAGTGTAACGCAGTACCCCCGAAACAATGACAAAATACTGTAACGCTTTGACTGAGTTTTATCCCGCGGCTTACCCAGCTAAAATTAAAAGAATACCCCGCTTATCCCGCCGCATTACCCAGCTTTAAAAATTAGGCTTTCAAGGGTCAAAAGAACATGGTATCTGTCAAAAATATCAAATTCACAGGATCTGCACTTTGTCCCCAATTGGGGATTTTTTTTGTCCCCGCCCGCCCTTTTTCTTCATAACTTACTGATTTTAAAAGATAAGTTCCGGCAAGTTTATGTTCTCAAATTTGAAGCATTAGGAGCAAATTTGAAATTTTATTCAAGCGTTACAGTGTTTTGTAAATATTTTGGGGGGGGGTTGTTCTTTCAACAAACTGATTTTACAGTACATGTAACCACTTTCACAAAAAAAGACATCTCAAAAAAACGTTACACTATTTGAATCTCATCATTCGGGTCTCGTTCCAGAGTGATACCGGTATGCCCAGCTTGTCCGCCGGGTCTTTTTAACCCTGGCTCTCGAGTTAACTTTTTTCGATTGGGGTCTGAAGAGGGAGGTTTGCTGCTGTTACTGCTGTTAAGGCCCAGGCGGTTACACAATAAAGTGACCAACAAAAATAAAACGTCAAGCGTGGCTTTCAACGCCGGAGAAACTTGTTCCTCCTCCAGCAATTTCCTTGCTGTCTTAACCGTTTCATCTACGTCGATTGAATCCACCTTTATTCCCAACAAAAGCCTCCATGTAAATCGTTTATTTATGGAGGCATTATAACACAGGTTTTCAGAGGCAATTTTTTCGCTTCAGGTTGCCTCAGGTTGCATTTATTTTTTCCCCATATAGCCAGCATTAGCTGTAGCAGGGTTGTTGGTTCTATACCCCATTTTAGGGGTTCTTCTCGTTAGTGGAAACGGGGGCGAGAAATTCAGCCAAAAACATCGTTTAAAAACCAGCCACAAGGTCTGGCTGACGCAAATCTGCGTATTTGACTTTAATTAAAAATCAATACTCTCTTATTTCTCTGAACTCAAAGAAAAGACCTCCTGGTTGATAAAGACTGCAGAAATTGAAATTATTACAAAGATGTACACTCTGATCATAGCGCACAAATCCAGGCGTTAGATTAGGTGCTCATCCTCTAAAAATTCTGCGCCCCTATGGCTATTTTTTACTATGATCTCTTTCGATAACTTTCTCCCTCCAAGATAAGGATTTCCGAGTTGTAAACGAGTCGGTCTGCAATCGCCGTAGCGGCGGTGGTCCCATCAAAAATGTTTCCCCATTTAGCGAAGGGCAGATTAGTCGTAATAATTGTCGACTTTTTTTCGTGCCGTGCGCTTATGACCTGGAAAAATAGATTTGATCCATCTTTGCCCAGCGGAAGATAACCAATTTCGTCGAGAACTAAAATTTCCTGTGATTGATAAAATTGTAGCTTCTTTAGCAGCGTGTGGTCAGTTTTTGCAGCCACAAGTTGATTGATCATGTCCATGGCTGTGGTAAAAAGGGTTTTAATACCTGATTGAGTTGCAGCATAGGCGATGCATTTTGATAAAAAGGACTTCCCAGTACCAGGATTTCCTATCAAGATGATATCTTTTTGTTCCCGGACAAACCCCAGGTCTACTAAACCTAAGATTAGATTTTTTTGTTTTAGCCTTGATTCATGATGTTTAAAGTCAAATTGGTCAATGGTGGTTTTCCCTCCAAGTTTGGACTGTTTGAACCGCAGAGCGACCCTTGCCTTTTCTCTGCAAGCAAGTTCTATCTCCAGCAAACGATCAATGGTTTGAAGGGGTGACAGATTGCTTCTGGAACTTTGTTCTAAAACATCAGGCAAATTCTGCGCACAGTTTTTCAATCGAAGGGATTTAAACTTATCAATCACGGCGTCCATGGTTATTTCCTCCTTCTTTTTAATGCAATGGCATCGTATTCAGCAAGGTTGGGGGATGTCAGGCGGATGTTGTTGAGGTCCTCTTTTTTCAGGTTTACCGGAGCATGATTTGTTACCGGGGTTATCCCTTGATTTAGAATATTTTCTACGTAAGAAAGGCCGTAAAGCTTATGTTTCAATGCTTTTTTGATGGCACACATAAGGGCTGGGGTACCATTCTTATCTCCGAGTAATAACAGGTGATTCACTGTTTTTTTTATGGGCTGGGAGGCATCAGCAAGTTTTTCCAGATAATCTACCGCATCCTGGCCCAAAGACATAAAGACCATTATCTGTTTGTCCAGCAGCACTCGTTTTTTGAGCTTACGAACCTGTTCTTTGTGGGAAGCAAGCTCGACACGATCCTTTTTTTTCCAGCTGCGTTTATGCACAACCACCTGCTTGTCCTTGTGATAGATACTCAAAGTGTGCCTGTCAGCCTTAACGGCGACTGTTTTTCCAACCATTCTGGGAGGAACGGTATAAACGTTGCTATCAAAACGAATACCAAAATCCTTGTACACCTTAAGAAATTCGGTCTCCCGGAAATCCGGCAAACAACTTGGAATTGGGTTCAGGGCGCTTTTTACAAGTCGATCCACAGGTCTTTCACCCGTAGTTTGATGAACTCGTTTGTTGGCGGTGGTGGAAAGCCACACTATCACCTGATTCTGGACATCTTCAAGGTCAGTAAAACTCCTGGCTGGCCAGAAGTTGTGTCGTAGATATTTAATGCTGTTTTCAATTTTTCCTTTTTCATATGGTGCCCTGATATTACAGGCAATCGGGGTAATGCTGAAAGGTCTTAGAAAATCCAGAAACGCCTCGTTGAAGCGAACCATGGCACCAACCCGTTCAGTAACAGCCGTCAACATGTTATCTACCACAATTTCCCTGGGTGATCCCCCAAAATACTGGAAGGCTTCCATAAGGCTTTGGTGGAGGACTTCCTGGCGTTGACTATGGGTAAAAGCCACGTAAAGCATCCTGCTGTGGGACTCGATAACAGCCAGGGCGTAGAGTTTCCTTCGGGAGCCTTCATATACAAGGCTGCCGAAATGACCCCAATCAATTTGCATTTGAACTCCAGGGTCAGACTCAAAACGAATAAAGGCCTGTTTGCCTGAACGATAACGCCGGAGATTCCTTAAGTAATCACGAACAATGGTGATTTCTCCTTCAAAACCCTTATCCTCTATCTGTCTTAAAATCACCGGCGCTTTGATTTTTGGATGCTGATCAAGCAATTCTTTGATCAGGTCCCGGTAAGGATCAAGTTTTGAAGGCCTTTGGACGTTACGCACAAAAACTTTTTCAGGATTAGCGATGTATTTACTTACAGTGGCCCGGTCTATGTTTAAGGTCTCTGCAATATATCTGTTAGAAAACCCAAGGTCCTTTAACCGATGGATCTCAAAAATGGTTCGTTTGTTTTTCATCAATTATCTCCCCATGGACTGCGGTAAAGAAAGAACCTGGAACAGGGTCCCGTCATACTTGATCAGATCTTTGTTGATCAGGTTGGCCCGTGCCAAAAGGTACTCATCCTTGGTGAGGCCCAACATGGAGTAAATGGTCCTGTCACCATAGAATGAAAGCCCGGAACGATCCGAAGCCAGGGCCAGGAAAAAATAGACAAGCAGTTCCTCCTTGCTTAACGATTCCAAAAATCCACCTGTCAAAAACCGGTGGGGGATAAAGCAGAAACTTTTACCTGTGTAACGGACCCGGTCCGGGGCAAGGACTCTTTTTTTAATCATGCTTTCCTCCTTATTTTTTTGAGGGGGGTAAGCTCTTTATAATATAAAAAACATCCTTTGTGTCCGAGTCCATCTTTGCAATTATGGCGAATCGGGCACCAATACTGAGAGATAAACTTTTACCGGGTCCATCTTTGCAACGGTCGGAACCATCCAATATTCTCCTGAAAGCCTGTATTTCCTGCCTTTGCTCGCGTCCATCTTTGCAATACCTATGGATTCTGAGATCCTTAAGGGCTCCACAACACCCTTTCCCTTCAGGTTCCTAACCTTTTGTAGATCACGGTTTCGTTGGGCTTTTTCAGGGTTTCTTTCACGGTATTTTTTCCAGTAATTAGGATTGTCTTGAAGCCATTTGTTTTGTGCCAGCTGTTGGCCCTTTTTGTAGTCAGGGTCTGTAGCAAGTTTATTTTTTTGCCAAAGATTTTTTCTGGCTCGTTGGCAAACGGGTGTTGAGCAAAAGGTCTGATTGCAATTTCGGGGAATGAAAAACAAATTGCAGTTGAGGCAGGGGACGGGTTCCATACTCCCTCCTTGTAGTGCAAACTCCAATACGAGGCGAATTAGATAGAGGGAATTATATGGTTTTAAAATTGATTAAGGGAATAAAATCGAGGGAATGAAATCGATAACCGAGATTAATCCTTCAAATTGGCTGAAAAAAAGTCCCTAAAAACGGATGGAAATTAGATCCCCGTTCCCATCGTTAGAATGAGAACGCCTGAAACATAACTTAAAAAATCATTTTTTACAAAAAAACCGTGTCAAGAAAAAAATAAAAATTGACTCGATTTTTATCGACGCTGAAAAGATACTTCATTAATTTTATTTTTTTCGTAAGCCTTTGCATACACAACTGCCATTCCTTTCTGTTTTCAGTGTTGAACATAGGGAGAAGCTAACGCTCACTAATCAGCCGCGCAGCTTTTTGCGTCGGCTGAATTAGCTTTGTTGTTATGTGGTTTTATGCCTATGACGGCAAAGTCTCTATCATAGGAAATCTATGAAGATCTTTATCCCAATTTGCTTTGCTGGAAATAAAAATGTGAGCGGTAGGTGTGATGTGGATATCACAATCAAGGCTTCCAGCAGGAACCACCAGAAGTTCACCTCCCATTTGAATATTTGGAAGTGCTGATCCACAAATTGAGCAAAATGATTTTCTGTGTTGAGTTGAAGGCAATGTAAAATTTGTGACCTTATCGACTCCTGACAACCATTTCAACTTGGCAGTAGAAGAAAAAAGATTAGCTCCATGAGCTGAACCTGTATCTTTTCGACACCGACTACAATGGCAAAGGTAAAAATTATCAAAATCACCTTCTATTTCGAAAGTAACCTCACCACAAAGGCATGATCCTGATTTTATACTCATAGATTAAACTCCCCATGATTGTGCATGATTGTGACTGATGCAGACTGAATGCACATAACACCAAAATCTGCCGTTCACCCCTATAATTTGATTGTTGGAATTGTCGAGTAGACCAGTCTCTCCCGTGGGTGCAAAACATTATTTGTCTTGCATCCACGGTTGTCGCTGGCCCCTCTCAGAACCGTGCTTGCGCTATTTACGCACACGGCTCCTCATATAGTCAATTCACGGAAAAGTTAAACATACTGACCCTGATCCGTGGCTTCGGTAGAGGAAATCACTTCAGCATTCTCTCGAACTTTTCCCAATTGAGACAGTTTCTCTTACCCCTACGGTTAAGCCATTTAAACAGCAACTTTTCCACTGCTTTTCCAAACCGCCGTATACCGCACATGTTGTCGGTTACACCGTAGTAGTTATAATGACCTCTCAATTTGGCTTTCGCTGTTTCCAAAAGTTCTTTGGTCTTCAATGTCCTGGTTTTCTTCAGCCAGTCCTTGAAAATCTTCAACTTGGCAATGAACTTCTTACGGGCTGTTACCCGTTTCATCCGAAACCCTTTACCATCCTTTCTTGTACCGCAATAATGAGTCAGACCCAAAAAATCAAACGTAGCAGCCTTTTCCCCTCTTCTTTTAGCATTCTGGATGGCAAATCTCCCAAACTCCATCACCTTGGTCTTTGTTGGTTCAACCTCAAGGCTAAATTTTCCCAACCGTTCGCCCAATTCCTGGCGGAACCGTACCGCATCAGGCTTGTAACGAAAGCAGACAACGAGTCGAGTAGCCCGAGGGAGCTTCCCCCTCAGGCTCTCACAGAACCGGACGTGAACGTCTCCGCTCATCCGGCTCCTATCGTCCAGCCACTGCATTCATCAATCTCCAGTGGGCGAATAGGTTAGGCTGTCTCCGTGCTATACGGTCCAGCCAGTGTACCGCCCTCCGTCGATGACACCGCAGGCGTTTATATTTCCTGGTTGCCCACATCGCCAGTCGACGATCCAGGCACCTCAAGGTAGGGTACAAAGCAGATTTATAGTATCGACCATAGTAGTTGATCCACCCTTGAATGATTGGATTAAACATTCGGGATAAATCCTCCAGGTCTTTGTCGCTACGTTTGGGCCAACTCCAACCACGTGAAGTTTGCCGAATTGCTTTAGCTGCCTTATTGCTGATTGCAGGGGTAAAATTAATAAAATACTTCCCCCATTTGTTCTTTGATCTCCGGGCACGGTACGTATAGCCCAGAAAATCGAAGCGTGTAAGTGCAAAATCTTTCCGCCGGTCACCATCCTTACAATAGACAACCTTTGTCTTTTCAGGATGTAGTTCCAGCCCTATCTCACTCATTCGCTCATTCAGCCTTCTTAGCAGATCTTCTGCCTGGGCCTGGTTTTTACAGTGACACACTGCATCATCGGCATATCTTTCAAATGGTATAGACGAATGTTCTCTTTCCATCCATTTGTCAAATGCATAATGCAAAAATAGATTTGCCAACAAAGGACTAATAACTCCCCCTTGTGGCGTCCCTTTCTCTGGATAGACGAGTGTCTTGTCCGTCATATAAATCGGGGCTTTCAGCCACCTCTCTATATACAGGAGCACCCATTTCTCTTTCGTGTGCCAGCGTACTGCTTTCATCAAGAAATCATGATCGATATTATCGAAAAATCCCTTAATATCAAGGTCCAGAACCCAATCGTATCTCCAGCAATTCTTACGTGCCTTGCCAACTGCATCCAAGGCAGATTTACCCGGTCGATAACCATAGGAGTCGGGATGAAAATGTTTCTCCAACTCAGGCTCCAGATACTGTTTAACGACCTGCTGGGCAATCCTGTCCGATACCGTTGGTATTCCAAGCGGCCTCATCCGACCATCACCTTTGGGTATTTCAACCCGAAGTACCGGTGGTGGAAAATAACTGCCCGAAGACATTCGATTCCAAAGTTTGTAAAGATTATCTTTCAAATTGCTCTCAAACTCCTTGATCGACTGCCCATCGATACCGGCCGTCCCTTTATTTGCTCTTACCCGTTTGTATGCTTCCCATACCTCAAGTTTAGGTATACAAAACGGCTTTGCCTGGTTCAATCCAATCCTCCTGTTTCCAGTTGTCTTCTTTACTTCAAGCTGGGCAATGCTTCCCCTTCGCTCCAATTCCATTACAGAATCTTCATCACTACTACGGGTTGCTCCGCCCCTGTGCTCTGCATCGGTACTCTCATACTCATGGTGCTTCCACTTGTATTTCTCCCTTGCCATCAGAGCGACAGGTTCCCACGTTCCACACAAAAGCCTGTCCCAAGTTCACGCCACCTTCATGCCGGAGGCCATCCGGCCAGTAAACAGGTAACCGCCGAACTTCTCCCGGGGTAACGACTCCCCCCCGGTTTTGACCTCGTCCCTACGCTTTCGACACTTCAATAGTGATTCACTTGCGTTCGTCTCCTTAAAACACACCTGACAAGATCTGGTCTTGCCTTTTCCGTAACGCTCACCACCCCGGCTCTTAACCGACGCAGCTCACGGTGGTTTGAAGCCTCCACCTGCATGGCGGCTTCGAGGGGCCCTCCCTCATCTTTTGTGCAGCATGACCGCACTGTTAATATTACATCAATGCATGCCTTCGTGGCACACAGTCATCGGCATAACGAATTAACCGGGCAAAGCCAATACAGCTTTTGCGGTATACCTTCTCAAACCACAAATCAAGGGCATAGTGCAAGTAGATATTTGCCAAAAGTGGAGAGATGACGCCACCTTGCGGTGTTCCTTCATCACTTATCATGACACTACCATCCTCTTCTATCCCTGATCGAAGGAATCGCTTTACCATACGTTGAATCCTCTTATCCTCAATCCTGTGTGCCAGAAATTTCATCAGCCATTCCTGATCTACATTATCGAAAAAGCCTTTGATATCAGCCTCGACAATATGGTTGGTCGGATTGTTCTCTACTGCTTCACTCAAAGACCTGAGCGCATTATGACAACTTCGGCGCGGTCGAAATCCATACGAATTTTCTATAAAATCCTGCTCGTACACTGATTCCAATATCCGAACAAGCCCCGCATGAACAAACTTGTCTTCAAAACACGGTATCCCCAAGGGACGTTGCTTGGTACTGCCCGGTTTTGGGATATATTTACGCCGGACAGGTTGCGGTTTATACGCCATCCGGTGCAACCGGTCTATCAAATCTGACAGGTTGGTCTTTAAATTCTCGGCGTACATATCCTTGGTCATTTTGTCGATACCCGCAGCTGCATCTTTCCTCAACCGCTGAAAACAGCTCAGGAGCAAATCTTCGTTCATCAGATGAAACAAACTGGTGAACTTAAAATTCGGCTCCCTGCGGGCCTTCTCTGCTATGCGACGCAATTTCGTTGTCACCGGTTCTCCGCTTCTGTGAACGGCCGATGTTTCCTCACCCCGCGCTCCCATGTGTAGCCTCCTTTCCTCCAGCAGCATTACCCGCCTTCATTGGTACTATGAAGCTATCCGACTCCCTGCACCTCATTTGCCTTCCTCCCTCTTCAGTTGTCCGGCATACTCTTTGTTCAAGAGAAAGCACAGGGCCTCCCGGGTTGCCGTGTAATCATAATGTCAGACATGCAATGGTCTCAGACCCCGGGGAAGCAGGCATCACCTTGCCTTTAGCGGTGTTTCCTGTGTTGACTTCCACCATACTTAAAGCGTCGTCCTTCCCAACGCGACAATTTCGGGGCTCAATCCCTTCAACCTTTTGGCTTACGGCCTATCTGCTCGCTGTCTTACGCTTAAAGCTCCCTGTTACCAGAAAAGCCTCCAAAGACTTGCTACCCGGTGGCTGGCCTACCTTCCGGTGCGGGCTTCCCACCCGCTGAATTACACGACCTTGCCCGGCCGCACAAGTAAAATGTCCCCCGACTTCCCAATCGGTCTACCGGGGAAATGGCAACTTTTTTTTCCCGTCCTTCAGGAAGCAGTTTCAACATGAGCATGTTCTCTGATTCCTGTTTTTGCTCCAGGATTTTTCCGCCTGTAGCGTGCCAGCACAAATCAGGTCGACCCTGTATTTTTATAACGAAACCACCACCGGCTGATGAAAGTTCCGGCAGACCGCTCAGATCGATGATAATACGCTTGTTTTCATTCTTTATTTCAGCCAGATAATGGACAGCAGCCTGCCGCCAGCAGGCGGCGATATCTTCAACTAAAATAAGATCCGGGCCGGATGTATTCAGGAGCAGCATATCTGCCCACAGATCAACGATTTCTAAATTTCGTTCCGGTTGAGAATGCAACAGGTTCCCCCAATGAAGCGGCAGGATTGGCTGGGGACCATTCCAGGCAGGAGGGCTTGCTACCTTGCTCCATTCCACTGGAGCAGATCCTCTATCCAGAAGTATCACACCGGATTCCCAGGTCATTTTCGGATGTTTTGGCGCTTTAAATTGACGGGCTCTGGAAAATTTTGTTGTCACATAATCGATACCAAATCTCTTAAGCAAGGCCTGAATCGAGCCGTTACCAAAGCTGTGATGCAACGCGGGGGGAATAAACAATCGAGGGGAAGTTACGATATGATTCTGATCAAGCAGTCTTTCAAAGGCTTCAAGGTGACGGATAATAATATTCTCCGGTCTCATATTACCATCATTGTCATGAAATTCTGATCGTTCCATTCGCCCCCCTTGCCAGAATTCATGTCCGACACCATGCAAGGCAATCTCAAGCCGGTGACGATGATTATTTAAATAATGGGCGGCCAGATCAAGGTGTCGCCCTCTGTTTTTTTTATTGTTCCATGACGTCCCCATCCAGGTGGCACCAGGGATATTTTTTAAAAAGTCTGTCCGGTCCCATTCACACATCACCATACCGATGGCAATTTGCATGGAAAGTCTTTTTGCCAGATGGGTGAGTGCCCGATAATCCTCAAGGCAGTGAGGCCTTCTCAAATTGTTACGGTAGGGCTCCTGATAGGATGACCCGTCAACTCCCTGCCACCAGCCAACATCCTCAATGACCAAAAAAATCGGCATTGGCACAGTAATCCTGATATCGGCAAATTGAATTTTATTCATTCTCTAACTCAAAGGCTGATCCACCGCCTTATGGATGGACCGAGTTTTTGTGATATTTCAATGGTCATGCGTTTCCATTGGTCATCAACAAGGGTTTCACATTCGGGCGTCCACCGGTGGGAAGCCTGTGAAAAAACATGCCATGTCAATGGCTGTTGTTTTGCCCCCCATTGGCATTTAAAACGACAGGTGGACGCATGGGGGGAGGAACGGCCAAAATCAAACCGCCGGCATTTCTTTTCAATTCCATGGGATAGCATCTGCCAGTAGAGCAACATATTGGGGCACTCAGGCCTGTAGCGCCTTAGTGATGACGCCCAGGGGTTGAACAGGGTTTTGTTATGGGAAAAAACCACTGCCGCTGCAACCGGAGTATCGCCTATCATTACAGCCAGAATTTGCAACTGCTCCGGTAGGTGATGTGCCATTTGCTCAAAAAGCCTCCTATCATGGACAGGTGATCCAAGATCCCGCATATTCTCTGAAAAAACAATATAAAAATTATCCAAAAGCTCTGTTCCACCAATAATAACCCTGCACCCGCTTTTTTTGGCCTTGCGCACTTGGTTTCTTACCTTTGCCCCAATCTTTTGCCAGAGTATTTCCCCTGATGCCGGCAAATTGCGGTTCAATCCGTTTTTAAACCTATTCGGGGTATGTGTCACCGGAAAGTTTATTTCTGGGATGGCCAGCCCCCCTGACTGGCGAAGTTCCAAGTGAACCGCGCCAAGATCTTGGGCAAGTTTCAGCGCTGCCAAAAGCAATTTTTCCTGAATGCGGGTATTATCTGCAATAATTCCTGCTGCATCACTGTATGGAAGAGAAATGAGCCGGGCATCAAACCCGGGTGCGGGGAAGAAAATGAGTGGCAGAAGACCCACAATGTCATCCTGTTTTTTTCGGTCCCTGGCAACCAAGCGAAAAATCTGCAAATCATAGACTGCCGCCAGGGTATTCCCCCAGTCATAACGGTGAGAAAATAGACTCTGATCATTTTGAGAGACGTAAGCATCCCATTCCTTTTTTTTAGAAAAAAGTTTAATATCAATCATTAACTTTCCAGCACCACGAACATGGCCATCACCAGGGAGAATGGTCGAGTAGGCCAAAGGAACCGCCCCTCTGGCCTCTCACAGGTAGGTAGGTGAAACTCTCGCTTCATACGGCTCTTCCTGTCCAGCATCTCGTTCATCCCTCAGATGCTGCTCCGAAACTGCAACATCTGGCCTGGTCTTTTGATCGGGTTTTTTGGGTTAGGTAGCGGTTGTATTTTTGGCCCTCTCCCAGTCTTCGATTTCATCGTCTTCATGGACATCTTCCCAGCCTGTAATCATGGCCTTGGTGTGGGCAAAGATACTGTGACCCGTTGTGGTCATGTAGACATGGACAATGATGAAAGAAAAGATGGCAAAGGCGCCCGCCATGTGAATCCATGCCAGAACTGCAAGAGAAAAAACGGGAATCCCCCACGCAGTCCAGGAGTTATATCCCCAGTAGAAAAATCCGGTGACCATCTGAAGCGGGAGAAGGATTGCTGCCAGGTTCAGATAAACCAGTCTCTGGAGGGGGTTGTGCTTGGCTTTTTTTCGCTTGGGAACCGGGTGAGGTTCCCCACGGAAAATCCCGTAGGCATAAAAACGAACCACCTCAATCATTTTCTTGGTTGTGGGGATGTATTGTTTCCATTCACCGGTGGTAAAGACCCAGAAGACAAAAAAGGCAAATGCAATTAGCCAAGTCAATCCGGCAAAGTTGTGTACTTCCACGGCAGTGTGAAATCCCAGCCAGCTGAAGGTGCCATGAATTTCCAAACCGGTAACGAGCAGGATCAGAATCAGGACCATTTGCAACCAGTGCCAGAATCGTTCATAACGTGTATAAAGATATATGTTCGTCATTTGTTTCATGGGTTATTTCTCCTCTCGGCGCTTGCCGTTAGTAAATCCCCTGCCGATGCCATGAATGACGACACCGATCAGTGATCCCAGGACAAGTAACCACCCCAAGGTGTCAATGATACCGGCACTGTCCCGGCCCGGCATGTAGAAGCCTGCCAGAGTGGCCAGTCGGCTGTCCTGCTTTGTGTGACATTCGGCGCATGATACCACGTTTTCCTTTGGCGCCACCATATGTGTAATGGGAAAGACATAGCTGGTTTTTACAAAGTCAAATTCACCCGAATAATCGAGTTCTGCATAATCCATTCCGAATTGGATGGCCTTACTCCAGTCCCAGTTTTTCCAATAGGCTGTGGTATCGTCTTTGCCTTTGGGAAAGAGTTGGGGGATGACCATATTTTTGTTAATTTTGTCATAGGGCTGTTTCCCCATATGTACCTTGAATGGAAATATACGGGAGCTCAGGTCGTCCTGGCTTCCCAGAGGCCGGTTGAGAGGAACGACCTGGCTCGGATCGAGCTTGTCCTTGACCGTCATGTGCTCCATTGCGCCGTTGTACCAAAAGTATTCGGGCTTAACATTTTTTTTGCCAGACAAAATCCCCTTTTTTTGAGTCATAGACCGGTTTTCCATAGGGGCCTTTTATTACGAAGGGTTTGCCATCTTCTTTCTTGCCGGCCGTGGACCAATCCCAGAACATCTTAGTGGGATTGACCCGGGCAAATTCCGGTATATGGCAACTCTGGCAGGCCACTTTGTCGGTGTGATCGTTCATTTTGGCATGGTTTTTGTGTGGCTGGTCGGTGTGACAGGACTCACAGGTAATCTTGTGAGCCAAGTCGTCTTCCACCAGGCTTTTGCGATGTTTTGAAGCGGGTGTGGTGTACACACGGCCGGCAATGTTGTGCAGGGTAGTGGAGTGGCAGCGTGTACAGTCAAAGTTCTGCCCATCTTCTCCCATGTGAACATCTAATTTTTTATTGGGTTTAAACAGAGAAGAGTCTAAATCCCCATGTTTGACCCCGTCACCGCCACCGCCGGAAAAATGGCAAGTACCACAATTCTTGCGTGCCGGCCGGCTGACGCTCTGGGCGACCTTGTTCCATTCAGGCGGGAGGTATTTTTTATTGTTGCCCTTGAAGACTGTGGGCTTTTTAACCGGGTTGCCTGCCCCGGACGGAAATTTTTTGTATGTTCCAGTCTGTTCGTGACAGACCAGGCAATCTACTTTGCTTTGGTCGGTGAAATCGAAGTCCTTGCCTTCCCATCCATAGCCTGCGTGACACGATGTGCAACGAGCCTCGTTGCTTTTTACGTTCACTCAGAAGTTATTGATAGACAAACCGCCTTTCCCAAGCTTGGCACTTTTTTCTGTACTGGGATCCATCCACGTCCAGTGGATGGTCTGGTGAAACTGGAGCGCGGCCTGATTGTGGCAGGACAGACAGGCCCTGGTAACTTCCGGCCCGGAGGTAAATACCTGCTTTAAAACATCGTGCTGTGAATGGTCGGACGTGATCCAGAGATGCTTGTCCCTGGTGGCCTGTTGTGCCATTTTCCTACCCGGTGCTATGTTTTCCCCGGCCGTGGCTGCCAGTAACGCTACAGGCATTGCAGCCCCCGCACAAATAAGCAGCACCAGAAACCAAAGACACATGCCAAAAGGGCGGAAATAACGGCGAGCCAATGTGTTTTTCTGCGGTTCATGATAAACCATAAGTCTCCTCCTATTAGGTATTATTTCCTGTCGTTGTTCAGAAATTAAGTTCTGAATATGGCTGTATTATTTTAGGTCAATATATAAAAGGGGCTTGGTCCTAACTTCGCCCAATTACACTCAGGAACGATAAAAAGGAGGCTCAACTTGAGATAGTGCGGGACATTTTAAGCTCAATCTGGTACGAGAAAATAGGGAAGTGCCAACTTACTTATTTTCAACAAAAAATACCAGATCGAGCCATGAATATATCATACAATGAATCAGCAGATGCAACAAGCATAAAAGAGATATGGAATCGAGCCGATGCGGCGAAACTTGTTAACGATTTTGAAACAAGGAAGAAAACTGTCAGTCAGCGTGATTTTGCAAAAACTGCGGGTGTTCCTCGATCAACACTGGGTACTGGCTTGCCAGAAAAGATAGCATTGATGCTCATCCTGTTCTGATCGATTTTTTTGAGAGCCCTGTAGGTATTGCTTTTTTGCACAGACTTGTTACCTCTGCCCATGTTTCGTTTACTAAGGATGGAACTGCCAGCATCCATAATGTCAGCGATTTCTTGGAGAGATCCGGGCTTTCTCCCTTTGTGGCATCATCCTATTCGGCTCAGCGTAGGGTGTCTGAACAATTCAATAAAAAGATCATCGAGTTTGGAAGAATCGAGGACGAAAGACTTGGACAGCAAATGCCAGCAAAAACGATTACACTTTGCGAGGATGAAACCTTTCATCCTGAAGTTTGCCTTGTCGCCATAGAGCCTGTGTCAAACTTCATCCTTGTAGAAAAATATGCCGAGAATCGCAAGACTGAAACCTGGAATGAAACTGTAAAAAATGCACTTAAAAACCTATCGGTTAAGGTCATCCAAGTTGCCAGTGATCAAGGGCGCAGTCTTATCAGTCATGCCCTTAAAGGCCTAAAGGTTCATCATTCACCGGACTGTTTCCACGTCATCTATGAAATTGGAAAAGGGACTTGTGTGGCCCTGATATCAAAGGTTAAAAAAGCTGAAAAAAATTGCGAAGAAGCGGTCAGACAAACCCATCAAATAGAGCATGAGCAAAAAAAGTTCGACAGTTCCTACAAGCGGCCCCGAGGACGAAGACCCCACTTTGAAAAAAGAATCAAATCTGCGAAAGAACAAGAACAACAGGCCGAGGAAAATTTGAATCAGGCCCAGTTAAATAGTGAAGCTGTACGCAAAGCAAAGGCTGAGATAGGAGAAGTTTACCATCCATACAACCTCAAAACTGGCGAACCGCAGGATTCGGAAATTATCACCTGCCTTTTGGGTGACTGTTTTGCCCTGATTCACACTGCTACAGCCGATCTTATGGATCGGTTCAAGAAGCGTGTCGATAAAGCTCAGCGAGTTGTGAGCAGCATGGTGGCGACTATTGCTTTCTTCTTTCAAATGATGGATCTTTGCCTTGAGAATATGCACCTGTCGGATTGCGACAAGCATTTGATGCACAGGTGCTTGATTCCAGGACATTATTTAAAACTGGCCGCAGGGAAAGAGAGGGATCTTAAACAAAAAACGGACATCCTTCAGAAGGCTCAAGAATTGCTGTCGATTGCTGACAGCCTATACGCTTCTCGTGGTATATGTTCAGATTATAAAATAGAGGAGCTGGACAAGGTCGCCAGGTATTGCGCTCAACTTTTTCAAAGATCGAGTTCTTGCGTGGAAGGAAGAAATGCCCAATTGGCACTCCGCCATCAGGGGATACATCAATTGAGTAATGGACAATTAAAAGCGCTTACGGTTGTGCATAATTATTATATCAAAAGACGAGATGGCACGACGGCTGCTGAACGTTTTTTTGAAGCTAAACCAGCCGATCTCTTTAGTTTTCTTTTGAATAATGTGGATTATCCGGTACGGCCGAGGAAACGGCTAAAATTAGCCGCTTAGGGGTCAATGGGCGAAGTTAGAACCAAGCCCAATTTTCCTATGTTGTGGATGACTGGTCCAAGGTGCTTTATCTTTTTAAAACAGGCCAGTTGGAAGCCCTTGCCAACATTTCCTATACCAAAGAACGGACAAAATTTACCCGGTATACGGATGCCTATCACGCCATTCCAACAGTGGTTTTTGTGAGGAACGAGTTTAGAGACTACAAAGATGTCAACAGCTTGAGAGGCCTTTCTGTGGGCATTACCGCAGATGTCTTTTATAAAGAGGCGCTATCCATAGCTGTCGGCCCCCATTTGCGTGAATATGACAATCACTCCGCCATGATGAAGGCCTTATCCTTTGGGGATCTGGACGCTGTGGTCTCTCCGCTTAATACCGGAAACCACTACATCCGAAAGCTTGGGCTGGTTAATCTGGTGGTTGCCGGAGAGCTTGACTTTGAAGGGGTGCCGCCTGAAGATCTACGTTTCGGTGTCCGTCCGGACCTGGCCCCTCTGGACAGCATTCTTAATAAGGCCTTAAAATCCCTGTCCGCCGCAGACTGGCAGATGCTTGAAACCACCTGGCTTTCTCCCAGAACCGGGAGCTTTTCAGATTACATGCTCAGGTTTTCGAAAAAAGAGCTGGCCTATCTGAAAAAAAAGAAAAAACTGGTTCTTTGCGTGCTCTCCGACCGCCTGCCCTTTGGAAAGGTCGGCAACGACGGCCGTTACACAGGAATCGGTGCTGATTTGATGGCGCTTTTGGGCAAGAAGCTGCCCATCGCCATAATTGTGGAGAAGTGCGACTCTTGGGCGGACTTGTTCCGGTTGATCAGTCAGAAGAAGTGCGATTTTTGTATGGACGTCATGAAAACAGATGAAACGCAGCAGTACATGGATTTTACAAGCCCCTATCTTACCGTCCCCAATGTTATCGCCACCTCTGTTAATGCGCCCTTCATTGACGACGTTAGGAAATTTTTGGATCGTCCCATGGGGGTCATCAGGGCATCACCTATTTATGAAAGGCTTAAATCCGCCTATCCCCGCATGTCCCTCGTGGCGGTGGACAACGATCCGGAAGGTATCGCAAAGCTGCAGAGAGGAGAGTTGTTTGGCTTTATCGAAACCATGACCAGTATCGGTTATCATTTGCGGCAGGAGAAAATCGTGGATGTCAAGATTGCAGGTAAAATGCCCATGGACTGGCAGCCCTGTATCGGCACCCGGAGTGACGAGCCTCTGTTGGGGGCAATTTTTCAAAAACTTATCATGTCCGTGTCTGACCAGGAAAAGTCCCGAATTCTGGATCAATGGCTCAGCGTAAAGGTGGAGCAAAAATTTGACTATTCTCCCTTCTGGAAGATCCTGGGAGTACTTTCCGTCATGGTGCTCCTTTCCTTGTTCTGGATACAAAAAGTACGCAAACTCAACCAAAAGCTGATCGAGGCAAACCACGCCTTAGAGGAGTTGAGCAGTACCGACGGGTTGACCGGGCTTTTTAACCGGCGGACATTTGACGAGCAATTCCGGCGGATGTTTGACATATGCAAGCGCAGTGCCATCCACTTTTCGGTTGTCATCCTCGACATTGATCATTTCAAGAGCCTCAACGACACCTATGGCCATCCTGTCGGAGATAAATGCCTAAAACGATTTGGCAGAATCCTTATGGAACGGTTCCAGCGGCGTTCAGATATCGTGTGCCGGATCGGCGGTGAGGAGTTCGCCATTATATGCATGGGCAAGGACGCCCGAAAGATCGCCGCCTATACTGATGATCTGCGCAGATATATGCAAGACAGCCATATCACCCATGGTGACCGGAAGATTAACTTCACCATCAGTGCGGGAATTTATTTTAATATTCCCCGGGAAGACACCATTGCTGAGCAATGCTTGAACATGGCGGACCAGGCCCTTTATGAGGCCAAGAACAACGGGCGGAACCGGGTGGTGGTTTCTGAGGCCACGGCATCTGCAAACATTGCTTAAAAATGCCGGGAGGTATTCATGCATTTGTCACACCGGACCCTGGCAAACCCCATATGGAGATCGCCGCAGTCCAAGTATTTAAAATTATGGTCATGACGTATGTCCGCCAGAAGCCCAAGCGGGATGCATATTGTATTTTGTTGATTGGGCCATGGCGAAGCCGGTAATAGTGATAGTCTTACTTGGGAATACCCGGAAGGATATCAGAATATTAATGCAGAACGGAAATAGTTTGTCTAAATCATACAACAAGTGTCGAATAAAATAAACAACCCAAACACAAAACCGGAATTTTTTCTGACCAAAACATGCTGACGGACAAGTCGCAGATGTTAAAAATTCACTCACGGCTCAATGGCAGTTCTTATTCTTAATCTACAAGAAGGGAAGCCACTGGATTACCTCTGCTCAAAAAAGTCCTGAACTCACTAGAAATGCGTTCATCTCCTAAGACGTTTTCCCAGAAGGCATATGCCAATCGCCGTAAGCGGGTGATGTCGTTTTTATTGAGCTCCGGATCAGAAATTTCCGAGGTATCAAAAAAGAATGGCCCAACCTCGCCGACACTTTTTGGGGCAAAGCCCATGGAACACATATCATAACAGGGTAATAGTTTAAACATTTCCCCGTCTATGAATAAGCTGAGGTTACCCAAATGCATGTCCGTATTGTGAATTAGTTGCCCGAAATACAATAGTTGCCCGGCAACATGAACATCCCGATCACGTACTATCCCCTGCTCTTTCAATGCACCCATCACGCGGACCCAGTTATGGCCGAGGCCAGTAAATTCGTTATCAATTGCCTGCAATGAAATCATTGAGTATCTACCGGATACTCCCAAACGGTCAAATCTTTGTGTTTCGAGGAACAGACGTCCTTTTGCTTCGAGGAATCTGGTCTGGGCAGCAGGACATATATTATCATTGATGATTTGCGCTGCATGATATTCGGTTATCAAAATATCACGCCATCTCTTTGCAATATCGGTGTCATCCTTGGGGGAAAATTTAACAATAACATGGGACTCGTAAAGGCTGCTGAACGCGGTAAACTTAGGCTGTTCTCCCCCAGCTGATGACCCCGGAACTTCACCTTTCAGGACATCCTCTGCCACCTTTGGATATAATTTTTCAGTTATCCCATAAGGCCGGCGGGCCAAACGCAAGATGGACTGTTCTCCAAGGATAAAATTCCCGGGCAGGTCATCGCCATTGGATATCAGATATTTCCCAATATGGGTATTTGTCCATTGCCTTGGATCAGAGGGAAACTCTTCGAGGTGTGTTGCCATTTTACGTGAGATCTGTCTACCTAAAAAACCCTGGGGTCTTAAATCGTAAAGAAAATATGGCAAATCATCGTACAATCCGTTTCCACTCTCACCCAGCAGTAGAGGTGAAATATTTGTTACGGGTTGCAGAAAATAACCACCGTGGATTAACGGGCGAAGGTATGCCACCACACTGATTTTACCAAGGTGGTCCACCAGGCCTAATGGTATTTTATTATTCACACCAAATGCATTGCAGGTCGCTGCATATCTGATTGATCTTCCATCCTGAATATGTGCAATATTGTCGCCAAGCTCCCTGAGTCTGCGTGCAACCGAACTCTGACTCAGGCCGGTTGCAGCCTGGATTTCTTTGGATGTTGAAGGGCCTCGTTTCAGATACTCTTTGATTGACAGCGGCATAGGATAACCCATACTTGTGTTTTGGTTTATATGGTGACTAACAAATAATTACATATACTATGGCATATACGTTTTAAAATCAATATATTATTTTATATGCTTAAATCGATTTGGCTTAATAAATGACTTATATTATCACCCTATTCAACAAGACCTCACACGCGGAACCATATAAACCGATTTTTTCCCATCTCAATTTGCAGCCTTTTGTTAAAACAGGTTTGGAAAAGTATGATGATCAAAACTTTATTGACAAAACTGGATTAAATGTTGCCTTGGAGTGGTTTTTAATGCCTCATAGATACAATGAAAGTAGGGGCTTGGTCCTAACTTCGCCCAATTACACTCAGGAACGATAAAAAGGAGGCTCAACTTGAGATAGTGCGGGACATTTTAAGCTCGATCTGGTACGAGAAAATAGGGAAGTGCCAACTTACTTATTTTCAACAAAAAATACCAGATCGAGCCATGAATATATCATACAATGAATCAGCAGATGCAACAAGCATAAAAGAGATATGGAATCGAGCCGATGCGGCGAAACTTGTTAACGATTTTGAAACAAGGAAGAAAACTGTCAGCCAGCGTCTTTGTGGCATCATCCTATTCAGCTCACGTAGGGTGTCTGAACAACTCAATAAAAAGATCATCGAGTTTGGAAGAATCGAGGACGAAAGACTTGGACAGCAAATGCCAGCAAAAACGATTACACTTTGCGAGGATGAAACCTTTCATCCTGAAGTTTGCCTTGTCGCCATAGAGCCTGGTCAAACTTCATCCTTGTAGAAAAATATGCCGAGAATCGCAACTGAAACCTGGAATGAAGCTGTAAAGAATGCACTTAAAAACCTATCGGTTAAGGTCATCCAAGTTGCCAGTGATCAAGGGCGCAGTCTTATCAGTCATGCCCTTAAAGGCCTAAAGGTTCATCATTCACCGGACTGTTTCCACGTCATCTATGAAATTGGAAAAGGGACTTGTGTGGCCCTGATGTCAAAGGTTAAAAAAGCTGAAAAAAATTGCGAAGAAGCGGTCAGACAAACCCATCAAATAGAGCATGAGCAAAAAAAGTTCGACAGTGCCGACAAGCGGCCCCGAGGACGAAGACCTCACTTTGAAAAAAGAATCAAATCTGCGAAAGAACAAGAACAACAGGCCGAGGAAAATTTGACTCAGGCCCAGTTAAATAGTGAAGCTGTACGCAAAGCAAAGGCTGAGATAGGAGAAGTTTACCATCCATACAACCTCAAAACTGGCGAACCGCAGGATTCGGAAATTATCACCTGCCTTTTGGGTGACTGTTTTGCTCGGATTCACACTGCTACAGCCGATCTTATGGATCGGTGCAAGAAGCGTGTCGATAAAGCTCAGCGAGTTGTGAGCAGCATGGTGGCGACTATTGCTTTCTTCTTTCATGATGGATCTTTGCCTTGAGAATATGCACCTGTCGGATTGCGACAAGCATTTGATGCACAGGTACTTGATTCCAGGACATTATTTAAAACTGGCCGCAGGGAAAGAGAGGGATCTTAAACAAAAAACGGAATCCTTCAGAAGTCAAGAATTGCTGTCGATTGACAGCCTATACGCTTCTCGTGGCATATGTTCAGATTATAAAATAGAGGAGCTGGACAAGGTCGCCAGGTATTGCGCTCAACAAAGATCGAGTTCTTGCGTGGAAGGAAGAAATGCCCAATTGGCACTCCGCCATCATGTTGCCTTGGAGTGGCACGACGGCTTTTTAATGCCTCATAGATACACGGCCGAGGAAACGGCTAAAATTAGCCGCTTAGGGGTCAATGGGCGAAGTAGATATCTTGCTCAAATGATTTTTACCTGAAATAGAAAGGTCAATATATGTTTCGTACCATTTGACTTATTGATATTGGATTCAATTCAGATGGAAAAGAATATTGAGAACGCCACATAACCAATCGCTCCAGCGGATGCTCGTACTTCGCACCGCTGAGCTTGTCGCTGCACATAGACAAGTTAATGAGCTTAACATTGGGTGTATGAAGGGACGAATGGAAACTCTTGAAGAAAAAATTGATCGTGTGGTCAAAGAGGATGTCGCCATTGTGCAATACGATCCACGGTGGCCTCAGATGTTTAAGCTCACATCCGGCACCCCTAACAGAAAAAAAGAGCTAATTTTCGATGGCTGTTTTTCTATGTGATAAAAGTAGGTTATTCAAATTGATCAAAAATAAATGACTTTTATTTACCGAACGGTATTTACCCTAGATTTTTATAGTTTGTTTTATTATAATTTGCCGCAATGAAAAACAACACATTGAGGCAACGCGTGGAAAAACTACCAGAAATAGATGGCTTTACCGTTCAACATCTTCCAATCATCTCTTCATATGCCCGAAAAATAGGGATAATCGATGTAATCAACACCCTGGTCCCCACTCAAATGGAGATTGATGCCGGGACCGTTATTCTTGGAATGGTACTCGATACCTTGACCGGACGAAGCCCCCTGTACAGACTGACTACATTTTTTAAAAATCAGGACACCGAGCTTCTTCTGGGGAAAAAAACTGACCCCCGGAAATTTTCCGATTATACCGTTGGACGTGTATTGGACAGGATATACGAATACGGTGCAATGAAGGTATTCTCGGAGATTTCCATACGTGCTTTAGATTATTTCAACATAGACTGTAGCCATCTAAGCTTTGACACAACCTCGGTAACTGTTCAGGGGGACTACTCTTTTTATTCCAAAGATGCCGAGGACCTTAATACAATGAAGATTACCTACGGTCACAGCAAGGACCACAGGCCTGATCTGAAGCAGTTCATGGTTAAAATGCTCTGTGTTGATCGTACCATCCCCGTATTTGGTCAAACAGAAGATGGGAATGCATCAGACAAAATCATCAACAACGAGGTGCTTTCATCCATATCAAAATACATGGCGAAAAATGGGATCAAGAAAGAAGGATTTATTTATATTGCTGATTCTGCAATGGTTACCCGAAAGAACCTGGAGAAAATCGGAGACGAAATTCGGTTTATCAGCCGTCTGCCTGCCAACTATAAAGAGTGTTCCCGCCTGATCCAAAAAAGCATCACTGAGGACAATTGGACTGATCTTGGAAAATTGTCTGATACCACGGAAACCAAAAACCGGCCGGCCGCTGTGTATAAAGCATGGGAATCAGAAGCAACCCTGTATGGTCGTTCATACAGAGCGGTTGTGGTTCATTCAAGTGCCCACGATAAAAGACGGCAGAATCGAATTGATCGAGAACTGAAGAATGAACATACAGAACTTTCAAAGAGAATTAAAGCCTTGTCAAAGCAGGAGTTTTTCTGCCAGGCGGATGCTGAAAAAGCTGCCAGAGAGATGAGCGAAGCAAAATATACTTTTTATAAACCCGTGCCCCAGGTTGTTGAAGTTCCAAAGTATAAGCGGGGCAGGCCCCAAAAAGACGGAACCCGGGTGTTGGCCAAAATGATGTACAGTATCTCTTGTGAACTGGTCGAAACCGATGCTGTGGAAAATCTCAAAAAAGAAACAGGATGTTTTGTCCTATTGTGCAATGTGGACAGGGAGGGTCAGAAAGGATACAGTTCCTACGATATTCTCCGGACGTATAAAGATCAATATGGAATTGAGCAAAACTTTGGTTTCATAAAAAACACACCGATCGTAAATTCGATTTTTTTGAAAAAAGCTGAGCGCATAGAGGTGCTGGCCCTTGTTCTTCTTCTCTCCCTTTTGATATGGCGTCTCATCGAATATAACATGAGACGATATGTGAAAGAAGAGGACAAGGATCTTCCCGGGTGGAATAAAAGAAGAACGGCCAAACCCACCTCGTTTATGCTGATGATAAGTTTTCAGTATCTGATGATTTTAAAAATCGGAAATCACAGACGATTGAACAGACCTTTATCCTCGAAACAATTAGAATATTTAAGGGCATTGGGTTTGAATTCTCAAATTTTCACAACGCCTGGGGGACGATTGAACAGACCTTTATCCTCGAAACAATTAGAATATTTAAGGGCATTGGGTTTGAATTCTCAAATTTTCACAACGCCTGGGGGATAATCAATATCCAAAAAATAGCGGAAATTTATACGATAGGGTGCGGAATGTGAGATGTAATCCTCTGCCCATTGTGAGGGGCGACCTGAAAGTGCCATATTCTTCCTGGTTTGAAGATGTATCTTCTTCTTTTCATTTTCTTCCTGATTTCAATTTTTTTTAAACAAATTTTCTTCATTTTCTTCCCATTTCACTGACAATCTTTTTCTCGTGTTCGACAGCGGTAGATACACAAAGTTTCAAAACCCTTGCCAGTCAAGGGGTACAGCTGTCCACTCATAATGGCGTAGTGCCTACAAAATCAGGGGGTATCTCAGATGGATTTTATCTTTTTGGGAGGAGTTATTTTTAGTTCTTTAAGTATCTTACGCTGAACAACGGTCAATTCTATGTACTGTAGTACATGGCCATCTTTATGCAAAAATTTTCCTAAATGAAGGCGTTCCATCTCAGTGCGGACCCTGGGCCAGGTCATTCCGGTTTCCAGCTCCGCAATCCGGATCAGAAGCAGGGCGAGCCAGCAGAGCATGACATGGGACCGGATGCGATCATCCTTGGTGTGATACACCGGCCTGAGCGACAGGGTTGACTTTAGCGTGCGGAAGGCCCGCTCAACTGCCATGAGCTGTTTATAGCCAAGGGCCACATCTTCTGCCGACAGGCTTTTATCACTGGTACTCAATAAATATTTGCCATCCAGCTTCGCTTCACGCTTTACCTTACTCCTGTCCACCTTCAACTTGCCGGACTTAAGCTCCTTGAGGTATCTTCCCATGGATCTATGGGCCATAAGGGCATATTTTGTTTTAAGCTGTGCTTTTCCGGACTGTTTTTCCAGGGCGGTTAGTTCTTTTTCAATCCGTTCCAGAGTTCTGTTACGAACATGTTTATCATGTTCGGCCTGTTCCGGGTTATACGCAATAATAAATCGGCGGCGGCCACTGCCTTCACCCACGAAAACCTCCTTGATATGGAGATTCTCTTTGATGACCTTAAAACGTCCGCCCCGATTCAGGGCCTCTTCATTTATATTTGTGCCTCTGAGCTTTTCACCGAGGATGTACTGACCTCCGGCTCTTTGCAGATTGCGTCGGTTATCTTCACTCGTCATGCCGCGGTCCATAGCCCAAACCACGTTCCCAAGCTTCCAGTCATTCAGGTCTTTTTGAACCTGATCAACGCACTTGGCATCGTTTTGGTTGCCGGGCAGGACCCAACATCGAACCGGGATACCCTCCCTTGTAACAGCCAAGCCAATGGTGACTTGGGGCAAATCGTTTCTCTTATGCTTGGATTTACCAAATGCCAGCAACTCTGAATCACCTGGGTCGTCCATTTCAAAATAGGTGTTGGTGGTATCAAAAAATATCAAATCCACTGTAAGGTTTAACAGCTGGGCCGTTGCCCAGAAAACCTTCTCCTGGATTTCAACTTCATGCTTGAGCAAAAAATTCATGCCCCGGTAAAAAAGCTGAACCTGGATGGGCTGCTCAATATCCAGGTGCACATCCTTGGACGCCCATTCCTCAACCGCAAGTTTTGAACATGGTGCCAGAGCCCGGTTGGCGACCATGGCAAACAGGGCATCTGCAATGGGGGCTTTGAACCCCCTATCTGTCAATGCCTGGGCAAGGCAGGTATCAATGCCGAGACGTTTCCACAGCCCTTTAAGGAGGAGAGCCCCACCGGCCGGTTGGCTCGATATGAACTTCAATCCTGTGTCCTGGTTTTCCAGCGCCTGCATATCTTCAGGGCTTATGAAGCGGCTTAGACTGCTGATCAGGCGCTTGAGAGCGGCGACATCAAGCTGGTCCCGCCGCCCGAACGAGTAGAC
Organism: uncultured Desulfobacterium sp.; assembly: GCA_963675615.2. GTDB lineage: Bacteria > Desulfobacterota > Desulfobacteria > Desulfobacterales > Desulfobacteraceae > Desulforapulum. The sequence goes on along the minus strand of CAXXTD010000001.1, from coordinate 2,843,904 downwards.
GACCTCGGCCCGGGAATAGCCTTTTTCAGGGTGACGGGTGTTGTGGGCCAACTGAATATACTCAACCTCGGACCCATCCTTGTTCTTGCGTTTTATGGTGCGTACATACATGCCCATATAAAAAGCATGTATTTCCACATTAGTCAAGGAAAAAGCCACTATAGCGTGTGCCTACATGGTTTGGCGACAAAACTGATGTTTTTTCCCGAATTTACTGGCTCTCAGAGCCAAAAATAGAAAAAATGTACCTACAACTGTCGAACACGAGTTTTTCAGGCATAACCATATCTACATCTTGGACAATGATATGTGGAGGCTGGTTGTGAATGAAAAAGAATGAACAGCTAAAATGCCTTAATTGCAATGAATTGTTTCCCCCTGATCCCAGAAATATCAACAAGCAAAAATATTGCCGAAAGCCTGAGTGTCGAAAGGTCAGCAAGGCAGTCGGCCAGAAAAAATGGTTAGCCAAGCTCGAGAACCAGGGATATTTTTCTGGTCCTGATAATGTTGAGCGGGTTCAAAAATGGCGAGAAAAAAACCCGGGTTATAGTCGGCGTAAAAAACCCTCGATTGCGTTACAAGATCACTCACCTTCGCAACAAACTGAAAATAAAGAGGATATTCCCAAACAGTCATCTTATGCGTTACAAGATCACTTAAAATCCCAACCCGCTGTAATCATAGGGCTAATATCCAGCTTTATCGGTTCAACGTTACAAGATGACATAGCCAGGACCCTCCTTCGTATGGAACAATTCGGGCAGGAAGTTTTATTTTTCCAATCCCAAACCAAAGGAGAACAGCATGATTGTAAAAGAACCGGTTATGAACAACAGAATTCGTAAAATTCCCAAAAGTTTCAGCTGGATCGATCACCGGCTGGTCCGTCAGCGGTACATTGAGTCATGCAGCCATGAACAATCGGCCTTGTATCTGTTCCTAGTATGTGTTGCGGATGCCCGGGGGCTGAGCTATTACGCGGATAAATCAATCATGAAGCAGCTGAACATGAACCTGAACACCCTGCGGCAGGCCCGGTCCGGTTTGATAAAAAACAACCTGATCGCCTGGCAGGAGCCGATATATCAGGTTCTCAGCCTGGAGCCCCGGGTCATCCCCCGAGGTTCAGGTCAGTTGATGAGCATGGCAGAACTGTTGGCCGGTGCGGCAGGAGGTGGCCGATGATTGATTATGAAACTTATGTGCAGATTAGAAATTATTATACCCGGGATAACCTGCGATACAGCCAGGTTGCCGCCAAACTGGGCCTGGATCAGCGAACCGTGGCATTCTGGGCCAATGAAAAAAAGTATCATCCCAGAAAAATAGCTTTCAAAACAAGCAAGCTGGATCCGTTCAAGGACCAAATCATCCGGCTGCTGGAAACCCATCCGTACAGCGCCAAGCAGATTTTTCAACGTATCAGGGAAGACGGGTTTGAAGGCGGCATCACCATTGTGGAAGATTATGTCAGAAAAATTCGTCCGCCCAAAGTAAAGCCCTTTTTGAAACTGGTGTTTGCACCGGGTGAATGCGCCCAGGTGGATTGGGGATCATATGGCTCGGTCCGTGTAGGGTCCACCTTTCGCAGGTTGAGCTTTTTTGTCATGGTGCTGTGTTACTGCCGGTTGATGTATCTTGAATTTACCTTGTCCCAGACCATGGAGCATTTTTTGGGATGTCATCAGAATGCGTTTCATTTTTTTGGCTTGGTTCCCGAAAAAATAATGGTGGATAATCTCAAATCCGCTGTGTTGAAGCGACCTTTTGGAACCGGTCCGGTGTTCAACCCGGGTTATCTTGATTTTGCCAGTCATTATGGATTTAAAATTGTGGCCTGCAACGTGGGCAAGGGCAATGAAAAAGGCCGGGTGGAAAACGCGGTAGGGTATGTCAAAAAAAATTTATTGGGCGGTCTGGATATACCGGACTTCAGCGTATTGGAACCGCTGGCGAAACAATGGCTGGATACGGTGGCCAATGTCAGGATTCATAAAGAGACCGGCAAGCGTCCCATAGATATGTTTGCAGAAGAAAGGCCCTATCTCCGAAGTTTGCCGGCCTCATCTTACGATATCGGTCAGACCAGCCAGGTACGGGCATCTGTTCAGTACAGGGTCAGCCTTGACGACAACCGGTACACGGTTCCTGCCCAACTGGCCGGTGTCGGACTCACCTTGAGAAAATATCCGGATCACCTGTGCATCTACCATGACAATACCCTGGTGGCCCGGCATGTCAGAAGTTATGACCGGAAAAAGGATGTTCAGAACCCAGATCATTCCAAAGTACTGCTGGAACAAAGAAAAAAAGCGGCAGACCAGGCTATTTATATGCGTTTTTTATCCCTGTCTGACAAGGCTCCAGAATATTATCAGCAGTTGGGCCAGCGGCGGTTGAACCCCTTCCATCATATTCGCAAAATTGTTGCCCTCAGTGAAATCTATCCCAGAGAACAGGTCGCCCTGGCCATTGAAGATGCCATTAAATTCGATGCTTTTTCAAGTGAATACATCACCAATATCCTGGAACAGCGGTCCCGTCTGACCCATGAACCCGGTGCATTACATGTCACCAGAAGCAGTGATCTGTTGAACTTGACCATTGATCCACCGAATTTATCCGTATACAAAACAGGAGGTGACCATGAATGAGTTTGAGATACACTTGGCGTATCTAAAGCTTCCCTATATCAGGGAAAATTATGAAACTGCGGCAACAACTGCCGCTCAAAAACAATGGACCCATGTCCATTTTTTATCAGAACTGATCAAACAGGAGGCTGGGTTGCGAAAGGACAAGGCTGTCCTACGTCGAATCCGCCTGGCCCGGTTCCCGGTTGTTAAAACAATGGATCAGTTCAACTGGTCATGGCCCAGAAAAATCAACCGGGTTCAGATTGAAAACTTATTTCGCCTGAAGTTCATCGAAGAAAAAAGCAATATCATCCTTATTGGGCCCGTCGGGGTGGGAAAATCTCATATTTCTATAGCACTTGGATACCAGGCCTGTCTCAAAAATCAGAATGTGTTGTTCATATCTGCCATTGATGCTGTGAATAATCTTGTGGCAGCACAGCATGTAGGTCAGCTGAAGCAGGAGTTGAAAAAATACCTCAAACCCTCTTTGCTCTTGTTGGACGAACTGGGGTACCTGCCTATCGATAAAACCGGTGCAGATCTGCTGTTCCAGGTTATCAGTCAGCGATATGAACAAGGGTCGATCATTCTTACCACAAATCGTGTATTTCAGGACTGGCCGGCTATCTTCAACAATGACAGCACACTTACCTCTGCTTTACTTGACCGGCTGCTGCATCATACAGAGGCAGTGGTCATCGAAGGAGAAAGTTACAGAATGCGAAAAGAAAAAATTGAATAAATCTTATGGCCGGCAGACCCAAAAAGAGGAATCCGCCGGCCATTTTAAAATATACATTTTCAAACCGGGCATTTTATGACATTTTCACGCCGCCGCTAACACCCATTGCTGAATTTTATACAGAGGTTGTGATGCACAAACGATATTGATCACCATGATAGACAAAATTTGAGCCGGATCAACAGGGCAGCAGTTCGGTTTTTGCACATATTTGGCAAATAGGCTATAGACACCCAACTGGTCCATGTAGTATTTGACCATAGGAAAGACATCAACCTTTTTGGTAATCACATTCATTTTGTCCATAATTCATCTCCAAACAAAGAGTTCTTGATGATATTATGGGGTATGAAAATAGTAATGTCCAGAAAAATCGACACTGGTTTGTTTTATTTTCATTTTTAATAGCATGTTGTTAACTCAAAAAACAACTTCTCACAGGTGCGAAATGTAATAAGTTATACATCTTTCCTTCTGTTAATTCTTGCTACACCCAGAAGCCCAAGCCCCATGAGTAAAAGGGTGGCGGGTTCCGGCACTACTGTTGAAGCTTCATACGCCTCCTTTCCTATAATTCGAAACTGGGTATTAAAATTGTTTGGTGAACCTTCATTTGTAATAAAACCAACGGCACCAGAATCAAGGATGTAACCTAAGCCTGCAAGATACGCTACCGTAGCGTCATTTGCTCCAATATTCTGGAGACCGTCAATATCAAAATCCAATACATATTCTTGAGGATCTGAACCAATTGAAAATGGGAATAAAAAACTTTCAAGGTTTTGAATCACAAAGATATCACTTGGGTGGGAGCCGCTATTTGGAGTTTCAAAAAAATCAATATCAAAATCGTATGTCACATCTAAACCTGTGAGCCCCGTAGGATGGAGAACCAACTTTGATGAAAGAGTGGCATCACTCAGTGTATCTCCGGTAATTGGATTATTATTATGGGTTAATGTTGGCCCGGAAATAAAGGGGGTTGACTCACTTGGAACATCTAAGGTTGTTGTCCCATTAATTCCATATGGGTTGACCACCAATGAACTACTGCCGCTTCCAGTACCAACCCCCCACGTAAGAGTGGTGGGATAGTTATTAAAATCACTATTTAGTACCGAAGCGGCCACACCGCTATTCGGAGCATACGTGCTGAATCCATACTGGATGTCATAGCTCCAATCCGTATAAAATGCCGCTATTGCGGTCGATACCATACCTGTTAATAATATTGACAGGGTAGCTGTAATTAAAAACATTCTTTTCATTGATTGATCTCCTTCATTTTTATTTATAAAATAAGGTCATTTCTCTAAAATCTCCAAAAAATGCAAATACCATGCCATCTATTTGATAGAGCAACGATTTTGGGCCGCATCTCCGAGATTTGAAAGATTTCATCAGAAATATCTTTTGTTTAGGGTCCGTTAAAAAACCAACCATGCAAAAATATCTGACGGAGACGCTCCAGTAGGGCAACAAATATTAAATATAGATGGTTAATTTTTCAACAGGCCCTTACTGTTTTCCTGTCAAATTAATTCGAGTCAATATGTACCAAAGCAATTATAGGTTAAAGGGCGAAATGATACTCGGTATTCATTGGTTTTCATACAATCAGGTAAAATAATGCCATAAAAACAAGAAATAAATGTAATACTTTGGAAAAATATTTATAAGTGCTATCACCGGTAAAAAGCTGACCCACTTTTGTTCTTTTGGTTGACCCACCCATTCGTTGCGTGTTCATCAAGTTTGGATTTTTTTTCACCGTTTTTTTTCAATGTTATCGTAAGACAAGCAAGTCCCTTTATGGTCTTTTTTTCTTCCCATAAATGGCTTTATAGCCCTTGCATTTTCTTCCTGGATTTTCTTCTTTTTCTTGTTTCTTCTATTCTTTTTAAGATTTTTGTTTGTTGAGAGAATAAACGACATTAAAGAGCTTTATGCAGAAGAGCATGTGGCCAATAGTGTGTTTTCGGAAGCTATATTTGTATGTTTAGATGCAGGAGGAGAAGTCCAGGCGTTTTTTTGATTCCCATGGGTGCCGTGAGAGAAAAACAATACTGATGCACCGGGCGGCCGTGACAAAATTTTTATCACGGCCGCCAAAGAGCCAATGGTTTAAAGGAAGGGGATTTGGAAGAGAAGCCGATTAGCGATTGATCTTTTTTGAACAATGCATGCGCCAGCTGGGTCCATCAACGGTGATAATAATTGAACGATGCACCATACGATCGACGATGGCTGTTGTAATAAGGCACAATATCATAAATAAATCTCCCGTTTGATCAAAGAAATAAACACTGCTGGACATGGTCAAACGTAGAGGGTATGATGGGCTTGGTCCTAACTTCGCCCAATTACACTCAGGAACGATAAAAAGGAGGCTCAACTTGAGATAGTGCGGGACATTTTAAGCTCGATCTGGTACGAGAAAATAGGGAAGTGCCAACTTACTTATTTTCAACAAAAAATACCAGATCGAGCCATGAATATATCATACAATGAATCAGCAGGGCTTGGTCCTAACTTCGCCCATTGACCCCTAAGCGGCTAATTTTAGCCGTTTCCTCGGCCGTACCGGATAATCCACACTATTCAAAAGAAAACCAAAGAGATCGGCTGGTTTAGCTTCAAAAAAACGTTCAGCAGCCGTCGTGTCATCTCGTCTTTTGATATAATAATTATGCACAACCGTAAGCGCTTTTAATTGTCCATTACTCAATTGATGTATCCCCTGATGGCGGAGTGCCAATTGGGCATTTCTTCCTTCTACGCAAGAACTCGATCTTTGAAAAAGTTCGACCTGTGCGGACGATAATCTCTTAAACTATTAAGCAGCTAGTTTAAAATTGACTTCTTTATCTCGAAACCAACTCTCATATTCCTCGTTAATTTTCAATGCCGTTAGTGTTGCCAAATTGAGAGATCCTTCTTTAACCCAGCTCATTCCGTTCTTTTTCTGTCGATTTGAGACGACCAGGTCATTCATCTTTTCTCCTACATTACTTGAATTTCGAAGTTTTAGCCTTTTACGCACATCATAATTGGGGATGTAAGGTTGATTGCGGTTCAAATATTCGATCAGTTTCTGGATATATTCGGGGGTCTTGATTTTACATGAAGGAATGTTTTCAAGATATGATATGGCCTCATTCGTAAGTCCATGCCATAACAAGGGCATAATCCCATCAAGCGCCTCATTACGTAGGGTTCTCCCCTTCATGGCCATACTTAGTAGTTCCTTGAATTTCTTGCACAGATGAAACCAGTCGAGAACTATCTGCATATTTCCGTACCATTCAAAGTGCTTTAAAATAGCGGCATTTAACGCTCTATGACCGTCGGTGAAGATCTGCAGGCGTTTACCAAATAAAGAATTATTCAAGAGAAAAGCATTGAGCAGCCATAAGCAGGTTTTGGTGCAATCACCGGTTAATACGTATTTCTTCCCTCTGCACTCAATATGCGTAACGGTGTCATGCACGTATTTTCTTTTATGTTCGGTGACTTTGGGACTTTCTCGATCGTTCTTTTGTCTTTTGGGTGTTACGTCATCAATGCTTATATTTACTGCCTGACTCGGTTCTTCAAAGATTACTGGATTACTTAGAGGATCGGAAGAATTATAGACAAAAGATGATTCAAAAAGGGCCTCCTGGATCTTTTCCGTGGAGATCGGTAGCGCATCGCCGCCCCGGGAAAGCTCTGGGTTGATACAATCACCATCTGTGTTAAAGTTGCCGCAGTTCAAATTTTCCGCTTTTTGCCTTAAATGATTGAACAATTCAGCCCCTTCTTTCTGGGTCTGGTCATGAAGCGTGCGAGATGGCGTACCGTTTTTTTGTTGGTAACGAATATGGTTGATCAACTTCGATGTTTTCCGGAATGATTCTTCCGTATTTCCCATAATCATGGCCAGTTCCTTAAACCCCGAGGTCAAATAAAATTGATTTGTTGTTAATGGGGCAAATACAGACTGGCTGCTGTCAAACAGAACACCATTGCTGTCAAAAGCACAATGGGTTTCGAATTTAAACCGCCCCACCGCACCGTCCACCAGATATGGACATTTGTTTATCTCAATTTGCTCACTTTTTGTTTGAATTTGGAGTTTTTTTTGACACTGCTTCCAAGTGCATAGATAGTGCCTTTCTTATTGCGGGAAAAGCAGTTTTAAGAACAGCCTTTTCACAGTCATCTATACTTTCACCGGAATGCCCATTTATTGTGAACTGATAGCTCCCGTCTTCCAGTTCAATAGGATTCTCATCAGTTTCCACATCAGACTCGACAAGGTTCACAGTTACATTGATTTTGTATTTGCTCATTTGGTAGCCTCCTTCTCGGGGTTTGAGATATTGATCTACCAAAACATGACATAAATTAATCATGATGCCCAGTCATTTCTGCTTTATTCGACATCAAGTCTGGACGGGACGGCCTATAATCGTCCGCACAGGTCGAAAAAGTTGAGCGCAATACCTGGCGACCTTGTCCAGCTCCTCTATTTTATAATCTGAACATATACCACGAGAAGCGTATAGGCTGTCAGCAATCGACAGCAATTCTTGAGCCTTCTGAAGGATGTCCGTTTTTTGTTTAAGATCCCTCTCTTTCCCTGCGGCCAGTTTTAAATAATGTCCTGGAATCAAGCACCTGTGCATCAAATGCTTGTCGCAATCCGACAGGTGCATATTCTCAAGGCAAAGATCCATCATTTGAAAGAAGAAAGCAATAGTCGCCACCATGCTGCTCACAACTCGCTGAGCTTTATCGACACGCTTCTTGCACCGATCCATAAGATCGGCTGTAGCAGTGTGAATCAGGGCAAAACAGTCACCCAAAAGGCAGGTGATAATTTCCGAATCCTGCGGTTCGCCAGTTTTGAGGTTGTATGGATGGTAAACTTCTCCTATCTCAGCCTTTGCTTTGCGTACAGCTTCACTATTTAACTGGGCCTGATTCAAATTTTCCTCGGCCTGTTGTTCTTGTTCTTTCGCAGATTTGATTCTTTTTTCAAAGTGGGGTCTTCGTCCTCGGGGCCGCTTGTAGGCACTGTCGAACTTTTTTTGCTCATGCTCTATTTGATGGGTTTGTCTGACCGCTTCTTCGCAATTTTTTTCAGCTTTTTTAACCTTTGATATCAGGGCCACACAAGTCCCTTTTCCAATTTCATAGATGACGTGGAAACAGTCCGGTGAATGATGAACCTTTAGGCCTTTAAGGGCATGACTGATAAGACTGCGCCCTTGATCACTGGCAACTTGGATGACCTTAACCGATAGGTTTTTAAGTGCATTTTTTACAGTTTCATTCCAGGTTTCAGTCTTGCGATTCTCGGCATATTTTTCTACAAGGATGAAGTTTGACACAGGCTCTATGGCGACAAGGCAAACTTCAGGATGAAAGGTTTCATCCTCGCAAAGTGTAATCGTTTTTGCTGGCATTTGCTGTCCAAGTCTTTCGTCCTCGATTCTTCCAAACTCGATGATCTTTTTATTGAGTTGTTCAGACACCCTACGCTGAGCCGAATAGGATGATGCCACAAAGGGAGAAAGCCCGGATCTCTCCAAGAAATCGCTGACATTATGGATGCTGGCAGTTCCATCCTTAGTAAACGAAACATGGGCAGAGGTAACAAGTCTGTGCAAAAAAGCAATACCTACAGGGCTCTCAAAAAAATCGATCAGAACAGGATGAGCATCAATGCTATCTTTTCTGGCAAGCCAGTACCCAGTGTTGATCGAGGAACACCCGCAGTTTTTGCAAAATCACGCTGACTGACAGTTTTCTTCCTTGTTTCAAAATCGTTAACAAGTTTCGCCGCATCGGCTCGATTCCATATCTCTTTTATGCTTGTTGCATCTGCTGATTCATTGTATGATATATTCATGGCTCGATCTGGTATTTTTTGTTGAAAATAAGTAAGTTGGCACTTCCCTATTTTCTCGTACCAGATTGAGCTTAAAATGTCCCGCACTATCTCAAGTTGAGCCTCCTTTTTATCGTTCCTGAGTGTAATTGGGCGAAGTTAGGACCAAGCCCTACAATTGTTATCCCTTTTGATCAAGTGAAATATACAGACACTATCGAAGATCCAATAAAGTTCAGGAAGGAGTTAGCGCCATTTATTGCCAAATTCCCTGAACTTTTTCCAAATGAAATCAAAAAAGGGTATAGGATGAAAGAAATTCGGCTTTCAAAAAAAACAGGGATACCAACATGCCGAATTACTGTAAATGGTGTTTCTTACACAATCAGACCTTCCTTCATTATGCCTTACCATGTGGCATTTTCAGCCGAAATTGAAAAGGCTCTGTTTCTCAGAAAATTCAACGTGCCTTTTTGGGCCTTGAGCCATACGTTCGGTAAAGACGCGATGTATTGGTACCGAATGGAGCAAAGCCTCGGCCGGAACAGTATCATTGGAACGACTATCAAGGATCCAAATCTCCTTCCTGAGCATATTGCTGCCGACGAAAAACATTCCAGATTGAAAGGAGACAAGGTCTATGTTGCTACGACTGTAGGAGGCAATTGCATATTAGGCGCCTCTGTGAGTGAAGATGCCGGAGAAAACGGTTTGAAAAAAGGCTACGGAATATTCAAGGCCGAAGCTTTGGATATAAATCCGAACTACAAGCCGAAATCCGTGAACACTGACGGTTGGAAGGCAACTATCAACGCGTGGAAATCCCTTTTCTCAGGTATTACCGTCATTTCCTGTTTCCTTCACGTATTCATAAAAATTAGAGATAGATCCAGCAAAAAATTTAAAGATATTTTCGACTCTGTGGGCGACAAGGTATGGCATTGCTACGACGCAGAGCCCAAAGCCTCCTTTTCGCAACGGATACGCAGGCTATGTGATTGGGTGGATGCAGAGAATCTTCCGGATGTTATTTCCAAACCCATAATGAAATTAAAAAAGAACCTCACCGCCTATTCCAAGGCTTATGATTTGCCGGGATGCCACAGAACCAGCAACATGGTGGACCGGTTGATGCAGAGAATGGACCGTCATCTGTTTTCGACTTTTTATTTCCATGGAAGTCTACAGGCAGCAGAATAGAGTATCAGGGGTTGGGCGTTGATTCAAAATTTTGCTCCGTGCAACCCGACTACGGTAAAAATACACGATGGAAGGAGCTGTCCGGCTGAGTGGCTAAACAAATCCAGGTATCATGAAAATTGGCTGCAAAACCTTTTGACCTCTGCTTCAATGGGGGGTTTTAGGTATCCGCCCCCAAATCCGTTATAACCAGGATAATTGCAAACGAATTGTATGTTTCCATATTTGCTGCCAGTTTGGTCGTGTATTTAGCTAAGGCAAGCCCTTATCCTTAAGAAAAGTTCACGCATTCGTAGCCATGAATTATACCAAGCCTTTTATCTTTGGATGGATGAACGGGAGATTCTTTTTGCTAAAGTGAAGGGGCACAAAAGACCCATGCAAAAAAACAGGGTGGATCAAGTTTTTACCCTTTTGGACAGGGCGTCAAGGGATGCACTGAGAAAAGAAATTAGCGACGCGGTTATCATTTGATTTATAAGACTTGGCCTTTCAAATTGCGCCATGTTTTTGATAACGGATGTAAGCATCGGTATTCCAATCCCGGCCAAGAAAAACACGGACAGATTCCGTCTCTGCTCGTGTTTTACCCGGCATGAAAATTTCTTGCCTCAAACGCATGCCGGTATCTGAGTCCATGAGTTTGTCCGAAGTCGCCTCAAATACGGTCATAAAATCGTTAACAATAGCCTGGGACCAGAGGTAGGAGTAATATCCGGCATCATACCCGCCGGTCAGATGGATAAATCTTGCCATCTTCGAAGTTTCATCCGGCTGGGGGAGAAAATAGGCCGCAGAGTTTGTTTTAAAAACGATATCTGGGTTAACGTCGTCCGCTTCCTGAAAATCGGTATGGAGCATCAGGTCCGTCATGGCAAAGGCCACCTGGCTGCCGATGGAAAGGGCACCGAATGCTGTGTCCGCCAGACGGATTTTGTCAGTATAATCCTCGGGGAGGGTTTCTGCGGGATCCTGAACATTGAAGGCAACGCCTGAAAGAACCGTTTGATCAAGGCACCACCTCTCAAACATCTGGGAAGGTACCTCCATAAAGTCCCATGCGTTGTGATGGAGGCTTGCGTATTTTGTATCCATCAAAAGAAGATGCAGGGTGTGACCGAACTCGTGAAACAGGGTGGTCAGTTCAGAAAAAGAGAGCAGGGACGGATTATCATTTTCAGGTTTTGACCAATTGCCGATCAGAATGCCGGCAGGTGTCTCGGTACGGCCATCCATGAAGGTATTGCCGCTGCAGGTGAAGTCTGTGGCAAAATGGGGATATTTTCCTTTGCGGGGGAAAAGATCGGTATAAAATATTCCCAGCAAAGTATCTGAAACACGGTCCCATACCTCAAACACCTGCACATCTTCATGCCAAAGTTCTTCGGGAGGAATGGTCGCTTTCCGGATTTCGATCCTGAATACCGACTCGAAAACTGTAAACATTCCTTCAAGGCAGCGGTCCAGAGAAAAATATTTTTTCATGGCATTCTGATCCAGGTCAACATTTTCCGCCAGATACCGATTTTGATAAAAAGAAATGTCCCAGGGTTGCAGGGTTGCATCGGGATTTGTCGTGTGGGCTATTTTCATGTCGAGAAGGGTCTTTTTCTCCAGAGCCATCTTCGCTTCCAGGCCAAAAGAAAGTGTCTCCAAAAAATCCATGGCTTTTTCAGCAGAGCCTGCCATACGGTGGCGGAGTTGAAGATCGGCATAGTTTGAGTAATTGAGAAGTGAGGCTTTGCGTTCTCTCAGTTTGACCAGATACGCCAAAATATCCGGGTTCTCATCCTTGGCCACAGAGTAGTAGGCAATATATGCTTTTTTTCGGACAGCCTCATTTTCAGTGTACGTCATGATGGGTGAATACTGATAATACAGGCGGGGATCCATTTCGTAGTCGCCGTTTTCCAATTTTGTGAGGTTGGCAAGTTCATTTTCGGGAAGGTCTTTAAGCGCTTCCGATGTAAAGACTATTGGATCATCATGGTTGGTAACGTTGTCTTGAAATTGGGTTTCAAGAATCTTAATTTCTGCTGTTATGCTTTCAAGGGAGAACCTGTCGGCCTCTACCAGGTGAACTCCGTTTTCTTCAAACATCGAAAGCAGGTTGTCCGCAAGCCTTTGATCAATCTCAGACAAGCCCGAATCCGGTCCGGAAACCAGGACCATTGTCTCGTATAAATTCCTATCCGATAAAATCAGCCGTTGGGCAGCCTGGTTCTCAAGGTTGGCGGCCTGGGCGGCCTGTCTGATCCTGTCCACGGGAGACAGATAATATGCCGTACTATGGATGTTGATGATGTTATTATTGGTGTAAAGGGCATCGTTCAATGCATGGGCAGTGTTTTCAAAATTAGGGTGTTTTATGGCCAAAATTTTTTTGATATCATCTTTTAAGCGGGCCATGGAGGTGTTGAGCTGTTCTTCAACATTTTCTACTGTTGATGGCAGTGTTAAATACGATATTTTTGTTTGCGGTTCAACAAAACTATCAGAACGGCATCCGGACAAGAGGAACAACAATAGAACAAAAAGGCCCGTGATTCGTTTTAAACGCATGGTATAATATTCCCTTATCATACAGTCAGTTACTATAGACCAGCCAACTATAGTACACTTTTTTGGAAAAGAGATAAAGGACTGTTTTTTCACTGTTCATGGCCTGAGACCTTTGCACGGGCATAATGTTTTTCGTAGTGTCCTTCGCAAAAATTAATCCGTGGTAAATTTGTCGAAAAGATATTCTGGTTATAACGGATTTGGGGGAGAGGGGAGTGACCTTTTGACTGGACAATAAGCGATCTATCGTCTATGGTTGAGCTGGACAACTTAACCTGGAAACGAAAGGTAGGCTATAATTCAGACATCAGAATCAACTCCCCAAAGAAAACGTACAATTGTTATCCCTTTTGATCAAGTGAAATATACAGACACTATCGAAGATCCAATAAAGTTCAGGAAGGAGTTAGCGCCATTTATTGCCAAATTCCCTGAACTTTTTCCAAATGAAATCAAAAAAGGGTATAGGATGAAAGAAATTCGGCTTTCAAAAAAAACAGGGATACCAACACGCCGAATTACTGTAAATGGTGTTTCTTACACAATCAGACCTTCCTTCATTATGCCTTACCATGTGGCATTTTCAGCTGAAATTGAAAAGGCTCTGTTTCTCAGAAAATTCAACGTGCCTTTTTGGGCCTTGAGCCATACGTTCGGTAAAGACGCGATGTATTGGTACCGAATGGAGCAAAGCCTCGGCCGGAACAGTATCATTGGAACGACTATCAAGGATCCAAATTTCCTTCCTGAGCATATTGCTGCCGACGAAAAACATTCCAGATTGAAAGGAGACAAGGTCTATGTTGCTACGACTGTAGGAGGCAATTGCATATTAGGCGCCTCTGTGAGTGAAGATGCCGGAGAAAACGGTTTGAAAAAAGGCTACGGAATATTCAAGGCCGAAGCTTTGGATATAAATCCGAACTACAAGCCGAAATCCGTGAACACTGACGGTTGGAAGGCAACTATCAACGCGTGGAAATCCCTTTTCTCAGGTATTACCGTCATTTCCTGTTTCCTTCACGTATTCATAAAAATTAGAGATAGATCCAGCAAAAAATTTAAAGATATTTTCGACTCTGTGGGCGACAAGGTATGGCATTGCTACGACGCAGAGTCCAAAGCCTCCTTTTCGCAACGGATACGCAGGCTATGTGATTGGGTGGATGCAGAGAATCTTCCGGATGTTATTTCCAAACCCATAATGAAATTAAAAAAGAACCTCACCGCCTATTCCAAGGCTTATGATTTGCCGGGATGCCACAGAACCAGCAACATGGTGGACCGGTTGATGCAGAGAATGGACCGTCATCTGTTTTCGACTTTTTATTTCCATGGAAGTCTACAGGCAGCAGAATTGAGTATCAGGGGTTGGGCGTTGATTCAAAATTTTGCTCCGTGCAACCCGACTACGGTAAAAATACACGATGGAAGGAGCTGTCCGGCTGAGTGGCTAAACAAATCCAGGTATCATGAAAATTGGCTGCAAAACCTTTTGACCTCTGCTTCAATGGGGGTTTTAGGTATCCGCCCCCAAATCCGTTATAACCAGAATAATTCTTTATTTGGTAAACGCCTGCAGATCTTCACCGACGGTCATAGAGCGTTAAATGCCGCTATTTTAAAGCACTTTGAATGGTACGAACATACATATTTTTATATGGGCATGTATGTACGCACCATAAAACGCAAGAACAAGGATGGGTCCGAGAAATATGCAGATAGTTCTCGACTGGTTTCATCTGTGCAAGAAATTCAAGGAACTACTAAGTATGGCCATGAAGGGGAGAACCCTACGTAATGAGGCGCTTGATGGGATTATGCCCTTGTTATGGCATGGACTTACGAATGAGGCCATATCATATCTTGAAAACATTCCTTCATGTAAAATCAAGACCCCCGAATATATCCAGAAACTGGGCTTGGTTCTAACTTCGCCCACTTATCATAATTGATGGTTATACGGGGTCACCCATTAAAGGGCCAGTCAAGGAAAAAAACACCTCCCCGTGAAAAAAGCTTCCTTTTTCCTTGACTGCTCGGACCTCGGTCATTTTTAGTACTACCATTATGGCCTTTATTCCTGGTTTGCACCTGTTATTTCAGCGTGTTGGTTTGCGGCTTATTGATCCGCACCAGTCACCCATCGGGTTCAAGGCAAGTGTGCATCAGCGTAAGGCTTGATACACGGCCCCTGGTCCATCTGGACCCCAGAAAATCTTCAGTGCCATGCCGTGGCTAATTGTTTGTTTCAGACTTTATGGTTGTTAACCAACCCCTTACAGGCTCACGGCATAGGCGAATCAGGTAATAAAAACCATTTTACCGGCTGCGGCAAATTCCAATCAGGCTTTGTGGTTTAATGCCAACCCCTTATTTGGTTCCCTGCCGCAGCCAAACTCTGCAAATAGTTTAGCTTCATCATAGGGGACTTGGTCCCGCATGATATAGTAGGATGCCCTGCATAGCTTATTACTCAGGGCTTTGACCGCAACTATTCCGTTCCTTTTTGCTTTTTTCTTTTGAAAAAAACGACGGGCCTCCTGGCTGTAGCGGTTTGCAAAATTGGCTGCTTCCACATAGGCCCAGGACAAGAACTTGTTGCCGTTCTTTTTGTTGTTTTCACCCTTTTTCTTTTTGTTTGATGTCCTCTCACTTTTAACACACCGACAATAGGAAGAGAAATGACCCACTTTTTTGAAACGGCTAATATCACCCACTTCCAGCATGATGGTCAATGCCAGGATCTTCCCGATCCCAGGTATGGTTTGAAGCAGGCTGAACTCTTTTTTGAGCTGCACCTGTGCCAAAACCTGCTTTTCAATATTGAGAATGGTTTTATCTAAAAACTCAATGGTGCTCAGATGATTTTTGGCCATGAACGCCTGGTTGGCCTCAAACATCCGGTCAATATCTTCATCGGCCAGTTTTTTCATTTTTTTGACAGATATCTGGATTCCCAGATTCCGTGTAATCATACTTTGCAGGCTCAAAATCTGGCTGGTCCGTTGATGGACAAACAGAACCCTTCGCCGCAGCAGATCCCGGACCGATCTTTGATGCTTTGGGTAAATATACCCTTCAGGCAATATGTTTAATCGTTTCATATGTGCTAACCAGAAGGAATCCCACCGGTCATCAGTGTATTTCAGTCCTTCATACTGCTTGACAGCGGATGGATTGGCCAGATGAACCTGGTAACCATTATTTTGCAGGCCATCTACTAACCAGTACCAGTTGTAAGTTGATTCCACCACAACGCCATCCAGATTGTTTTTGAACGGCTCCAGCACCGAGAGGACAACAGGCAGATCGTTGTCGATTCGCTTGCCAAACACTCTTTTGTCCTTCTCGTCGATGATGCCGATATAATTATTACTTGAATGCAAATCAATTCCAGCGTAATATTTCATTGGGCACCTCCTAAATCCTACTTTGTTAATGATACTGGTATTATAGCAACCATTGCTATAATTAGGGAGGTGTCTCTTCGATTTATTAATTGAGCCTAGGCCAGCTTTTCAGGGGAACCCCAAAAATTCCCCTGAAAAGCTGGCTTCCAGACTGCTTAAAAGTAGCGGAAATCAGCGCATGTTTTATTAAGCCCTAAGCCCTTTATATGATTATCAGGCTTGTGTTATTGTGCTTTTGACAACAGACTGTAATTGTGAATAAATTCAACAAAAGCGCCAATAACGCAAGCCTGACCCCACCCGGATAAGCATTGCATTGGCCGAAACAAGGACCAAGCCCCAGAAACTGATCGAATATTTGAACCGCAATCAACCTTACATCCCCAATTATGATGTGCGTAAAAGGCTAAAACTTCGAAATTCAAGTAATGTAGGAGAAAAGATGAATGACCTGGTCGTCTCAAATCGACAGAAAAAGAACGGAATGAGCTGGGTTAAAGAAGGATCTCTCAATTTGGCAACACTAACGGCATTGAAAATTAACGAGGAATATGAGAGTTGGTTTCGAGATAAAGAAGTCAATTTTAAACTAGCTGCTTAATAGTTTAAGAGATTATCGTCCGCACAGGTCGAAGCTTTTCAAATGGACATGGTCCGGCAATCCTGAACTGTGATTCAGAAGGTGACGTACGGTCATTGCAGCGTGATTGGGTAAGCGGGTGAACCAATGCCGATCACCAAGCCATCGCGACACCGGTGCATCCAGCTCCAGCACGCCCTCGCGAGCAAGCGCCAAAGCAGTTGCTCCAACAAAAGTCTTGCCAATGCTGGCTGCAAGCATCCGAGATCGCACCGTCATCAGCGTCCCATCTTCGACATCGGCTAGTCCGGTTGCGACAACGCCGGTTGTGCCATCACGTAACACATAAGCAGCCGTTGCTCCTGGAAAGCCATATTCTTCCTGAAAGCCATCGAGTGCTGCTTGAAAATCGTCATGAGAATCAAGTGTCGCTGCGGCATCGGCAATAGCCGGAAATGTGATCAAAAGTGAATAAAGCCCTGTCGTTATCAGCAGAAGTGGGAAGAAGGCCAATATGGCGATCCGAATACGCCCCACCGCAACAGTGCTCAAAAACGTTTTGAATATAGTTGGCATTCTGATTTCCTTATCATTCACCGTAGCCTCAAATCGGTGGTCACGTCACGCTCAGGAATCAAAAAAACATCACGGGGTTTTCGGTCGCGGAATAACTTCTGTGACGGAACCTTCTTTTGTGAGCATATCCTTGTGTTTCCTCCAAACGATAAGGGTTGCAACAACGATCAGCAGGTATGTGTCATAGGGTTGCGCATCCGGAAAAATCGGATTCATAAGCGAAAAGTGGAAGAACGCCGATAAAAGGATGCTGCCACGCGAGCTGTTGAACAGTGCCGTTGCAATGACGCTGATCGCCAGACATCCAGCAAAGAATGCCGCGAATGACCACTCGCTCTGCTGGGTTCCGCTCAACAGGAAGGCTGGCAGGTGCCAAAGCCCCCAGATGGCTCCAAGAATCAACCCTGCCCAAAGTGGAGCGAACTTCCGCTGTAGAAGAGGGAGCGCCAGCCCCCGCCAACCGAACTCCTCAATCGGACCCTTGATGGCGGCAAGGGTCAATGACATGAGCAGAGCCTGAAAGGATGAAAATGGAAAAGGTTCCGTTAGAAGGTTACCTCTAATCGCCGAACCGCCAATGAAGATCAATGGCATGCCAATGATAAGAAAGGCATACCAGGCTACGCTGCAGCGCCATAGCAATGCCCGACCTAGGAAACGTCGCAGACCGCCGAGACCAACGTTGCGGGTAACAAGAACAAACGCTGCGATTGCAGGCGCGTAAACGGCCATGAAAAAAAGTGGATGGTTGCCGGTGAGTTGGCCAAACACCGTTCCCATAAGATCCGGGAGAAGAATGTACAGCCCAAGGACACCCCAGGCGATGCCGAACGAAATCACCAAAAAGGGGGTAAATGAACGGAACTGCATTCGGTATGTTTCAGTTGCCGAGGTGGTTGGATGCATGTTTTCCTCTTTTTTGGCTAACATGAAAATCTGCGGTTTATCCGCCAGCATTTTCGTTGTTGGAATAGAGGGTATTTATAAATCTGGAATTTTTGAGTTGATATGAAAGATTAGGTTTCTAACTCTTTGATAATTCTTTGGATAGTATCCTGAAAGTCGGCTAAAGCGTACACTATTCGGGATCCACTCCCAAGTACTTCAAGAAAAGTCTGTCTCTGGCCACTGATTCGGTGGACCATCGATAGCTGCCCATGGCCGTCTGTACCTTTGTGGTTTCAATGCAATCGAACCAATCCAGGATCTGAGCGAGAGAGCGTTGCGCAAGCCAGTTTTTCAGTTTTTTTTCGAGCTTGATAAGTGATTTGGTTTTTCCGGATTCATTTTCCCTGAGCCTGGCCTGTACTTCATTTATTTTTTTCATCAAAAAACAATGATAGCCCAGCGAGACAAATTGTGTGAATTGTCTTCCGCGCAGATTGTCCGGGTACCATGTGCGCGGTCGCGCACCATCAAGCCTCCCTTTTTGCACGGCAAAGAGTTCTTCAATTTTTTCTCGCAGCCGATAGTTTTCAAGTGCTGTAAATGTGTCCATAGTCTGATTGCTGACCAGGGCGAAATAGCCGAAGTACCTCTTTGCTTCGGTAATGGCTTTATCATTGAAGCCCACTTTAAGCTGCCCCCCACGCCCCTTTCTGGAGCAGGTCAGGTACTTGTCTATTTTCTTTTGCGCAGATGCCGTGAACTCGGTTTCTCCTTCTTCTATTTGCGCCTTCATTTCAAGCAGATCCTTACGGAAGGCGAGTTCTTTCTTGGCTTCGTTGTCCGGAGAATAGTAAACATGCACATACAGGCGGCGCGAGAACGTTTCTTTCTCACCTGCAACCATCCCGTTGCGTGATCGCTGGCGTGTTCGGCTGAACTGGTGCATTCTGAGCGAAGTTGCTCCGCAGATTGACGGGTCGAACGGACAAGTGCTGGCCATACCTGCTATTGTTGCACGGAGCGTATCAATTGTCTCTCGGACCCATATAATATTTGGATCAACCAGTGTTAGAAACTTAACATTGCGCAAGACGAATTCCATCATGTTCTTCTGGCTGTAATAGCCGTTATCGGTGACGATCAGAGGCTTTTTTAGATTGAGACACTTGAGTTGTGTCAAAGTGTTTTCAATGGAAATGACATCCGGAATATTACCGGGTTGCTTTGAGAAGGCTATCGGTTCGCCTGCCTTGACGGAATATAAGGTCAAAAGCTTGATGGTGTTGAGTCCATCGCCATCCTTGTTGAATCCCTGTCGTGCCTCCGACTGATTTTCAGAATAGGTCGAAATAGTGGTAGAGTCAAACGCCAACATAGGAGACTTCCCCAGGAGTGCCGCCCGGGCTGAAAAATAGCACTGAACGCCTTCCTCATTGCGACCAACATCCTTAAATAGGCTACCATAGACGTCTTCAGTGATCGCTTCACGATATGGAAGAGGGTGCATCACCTGCCAACTCTCAAGACGTGGCAGCGTGTTGCCACCGGAACCGATCCAGTAGCGCGCGACAGAAAGTATCTTTGCCGCATCACCCTCGCTGAATGAAGCACGTATATCATTATCAATGCCGGAAACCTTGCCAACCCATTCCAGAATGTCCGTGAGGCCGGTATGTTGACGTATTGCATCGACAAGGCCTCCTTTGCCTTTATTTTTTTTCGGACGAGTCGACACAATTTCTTGTGTTCCTGACTTTATTTTTCCCTTGAGTTTCTGGCTGATCGTGTAGGTTTTTCTGGTCTTTTCATCATAGGCCGTAATCCGTTCATAGACGTAAATGTCGCCATTCGGACGCTTTTCACGACGTTCTCCGACGTGAGTTTTTCCTGTTATTGGTTTAGCCATGCATAAATCCCCTCTTAAAGTGTGCGTATAAATATAATACAAACACGTTTAAAAGACAAGAGAAAAGCATGACTTTTCAAATAATTAGAGCTTTTAATGGTGTATTTTTCATTTAAAGTGTACGCTTTATCCGATTTTCAGGATAGTATCAAAAAGTACCGGGATTTTTCTTTTGCATGTGAAAAAAACTGTTTCCGCATTAATATTGGCATAGTGATGTGTGATAATATCCCTCATCCCTTTTGCTTTTTTCCAGTCAACATCTGGATAGCACGATAGCAGTTTTTCTTCCGTAACTTTATCAAGATTTTTTAAAGACTCCCCAATAACGATGAGCATCATGCAGATGGCATCCATTTTTTCCATCCCGGAAGCAGTATCAGTAAAATCGTTTGGATTATTGATCACCTGAAATCGCGAAACAACTTTTTTGGCAGCATCTTCGATTTGGTGAAGAATTTCCAATATCAGTTCAGTATCAGGCATACACGGCCTCATGGTCAATTCTGTTTTTTAAAAAAGGGTTCATTGAGTCTGTGTAAGTTACAATATCAATAGATTTGTTAAGTCTTTTTTCTAAATCTTCTTTTATCCCTGCAAGCATGAAAAAATCGGGTTCAGAAATACGGATCACTATGTCGACATCACTCTCATCTCCTGACTCCCCACGAGCAACGGAACCAAAGACACCAATGGTCAGGATATTATATTGATTAGCAACTTCATTTTTATAGTGACGTAAAATTTCTATGATATCATTTTTGCCCATAATTCCCTCTCGTAGACTCTAATCTATAAAAGCTCTTAATGCATTTTATAACTTTACCCTATCATGGTTAGAATATGATCTCAATTGTATCATTTTAAATAATATCATACAATCGCGGTCGAGCCGCTGAACACCGCTTAATCAGCCGCGCGGCTTTTTGATTCCGCTGAATTAGCCTTGTTCGGCAAAGCCGATTAATTGTTTAACTGCTTAATTTTTTAGCTTTATCTAAAGCCCAATTAACAAATTCAGGATCAAAACCTTCTTTGGAACGGGCGAAGTCCGCTGTTTTCTTATAATACTCAACGGCTTTTTCGTTATTTCCACGAGCTTCATAAACCATTGCAAAACGTTCCAAACCATCAACCTGATCTGGATAAAGTTTTAACAATTCATTACACGCATTTTCGGCCACATCAAACTTACCCTCATGGATAAGGTCAACCACACTGTTTGAAAGATTGTCTAATGCATCACATTCTGCATAAAATTCTTCAATTTCTTTAAAATATTTTTTTTTCTGAGGCAAAGAGGTGCTTTTATTTATCGTTTTCTCTTCATCCCGTTGCAGACAACATTTTTTATATTTTTTCCCACTGCCACACGGGCATGGTGAATTCCTGGAAATTTTGCTCATAAAAAGATCCTACCTTTGACAATTGTTTAATAAGGGCCGAAAATCACCGGTGAAATCCGGTGCATTTTTAAGTTGTAAAATCGAACATCTGGTACGATATGAATATTATTGTTGAAATAATTGCCCTACAATTTTCATTGGCATGAACATTCGTACCTTACTATTTTGGCAGCACAATACTTCAAAACCGTATTTTGAATAAAAATTCTCAGCAGCTTCATTTATGCAATCGACGATAATTGCATAGGCTCTCATGTGAGAATTTATTTCCCATAAATATTCAAGTGCTTTTATTAGGGTGATTTTCCCCAAACCTTGACCATGATATTCTGAATGAACAGCTAACTGAGCAAGTAAAAATACTGGCACAGGATAACGTGGCAACTTTTTCATAAGTTTTTTTGGTAAAGTTCCTCTGCTAATAGAACTAGGTGCAATTGTATAAAAGGTACAAATGGGGTATTTACCGTTAGGAAGTGGAACGGAGGCGGGCAATAGCATTGTTCTGCTTATGCCTGCGATCATATGCTTTGCAGCCTTAGTTCGGATGAATTCATTTAATTCAACTTCACCGCAATCAAATGAAGCCCGATCGTAGATAGCCTTGTCAAGCTCTATGAATTCTTTAGCCCAACTCATTTGATCCCTTGCTTTTTGGCAAAAGATTTCGCATCCAGCAGAGCTTTATTTGGTTTTTGAGTTTTTTCACAAGCACTAATAAAAAGATCAAAAATATCATTTTCAACGATGATACTTTCATGTTGAGCAATCACCTGGTTTGCGTTTTCATCAATTAGTTTGACAATATATTCAGTAAGACTTTTTAATCCAAGCAAGGCCGACGCTTTTTCAGCTTTTGCTTTAATCTCTTGATCTAATCTCATGTCAAGGCGAGTGGTAGCCATTGTTGTCCTCCTCTTTGTTTCGTACGTAATTATTCCGTACTTTATTAAGAGTATAGTATTCTAAACGCCTTGTCAATAAGTACGGAATTGGTCCGTACAAAAACTGTGATTTGCCAATATAGGATCATGCCACAATATTCTGTGGTTTGCCAATATTAGATCATGCTACGATATCAGTGGGAACGGGGATCTAATCTAATTTCCATCCGTTTTTAGGGACTTTTTTTCAGCCAATTTGAAGGATTAATCTCGGTTATCGATTTCATTCCCTCGATTTTATTCCCTTAATCAATTTTAAAACCATATAATTCCCTCTATCTAATTCGCCTCGTATTGGAGTTTGCACTACAAGGAGGGAGTATGGAACCCGTCCCCTGCCTCAACTGCAATTTGTTTTTCATTCCCCGAAATTGCAATCAGACCTTTTGCTCAACACCCGTTTGCCAACGAGCCAGAAAAAATCTTTGGCAAAAAAATAAACTTGCTACAGACCCTGACTACAAAAAGGGCCAACAGCTGGCACAAAACAAATGGCTTCAAGACAATCCTAATTACTGGAAAAAATACCGTGAAAGAAACCCTGAAAAACCCCAACGAAACCGTGATCTACAAAAGGTTAGGAACCTGAAGGGAAAGGGTGTTGTGGAGCCCTTAAGGATCTCAGAATCCGTAGGTATTGCAAAGATGGACGCGAGCAAAGCCAGGAAATACAGGCTTTCAGGAGAATATTGGATGGTTCCGACCGTTGCAAAGATGGACCCGGTAAAAGTTTATCTCTCAGTATTGGTGCCCGATTCGCCATAATTGCAAAGATGGACTCGGACACAAAGGATGTTTTTTATATTATAAAGAGCTTATCCCCCCTCAAAAAAATAAGGAGGAAAGCATGATTAAAAAAAGAGTCCTTGCCCCGGACCGGGTCCGTTACACAGGTAAAAGTTTCTGCTTTATCCCCCACCGGTTTTTGACAGGTGGATTTTTGGAATCGTTAAGCAAGGAGGAACTGCTTGTCTATTTTTTCCTGGCCCTGGCTTCGGATCGTTCCGGGCTTTCATTCTATGGTGACAGGACCATTTACTCCATGTTGGGCCTCACCAAGGATGAGTACCTTTTGGCACGGGCCAACCTGATCAACAAAGATCTGATCAAGTATGACGGGACCCTGTTCCAGGTTCTTTCTTTACCGCAGTCCATGGGGAGATAATTGATGAAAAACAAACGAACCATTTTTGAGATCCATCGGTTAAAGGACCTTGGGTTTTCTAACAGATATATTGCAGAGACCTTAAACATAGACCGGGCCACTGTAAGTAAATACATCGCTAATCCTGAAAAAGTTTTTGTGCGTAACGTCCAAAGGCCTTCAAAACTTGATCCTTACCGGGACCTGATCAAAGAATTGCTTGATCAGCATCCAAAAATCAAAGCGCCGGTGATTTTAAGACAGATAGAGGATAAGGGTTTTGAAGGAGAAATCACCATTGTTCGTGATTACTTAAGGAATCTCCGGCGTTATCGTTCAGGCAAACAGGCCTTTATTCGTTTTGAGTCTGACCCTGGAGTTCAAATGCAAATTGATTGGGGTCATTTCGGCAGCCTTGTATATGAAGGCTCCCGAAGGAAACTCTACGCCCTGGCTGTTATCGAGTCCCACAGCAGGATGCTTTACGTGGCTTTTACCCATAGTCAACGCCAGGAAGTCCTCCACCAAAGCCTTATGGAAGCCTTCCAGTATTTTGGGGGATCACCCAGGGAAATTGTGGTAGATAACATGTTGACGGCTGTTACTGAACGGGTTGGTGCTATGGTTCGCTTCAACGAGGCGTTTCTGGATTTTCTAAGACCTTTCAGCATTACCCCGATTGCCTGTAATATCAGGGCACCATATGAAAAAGGAAAAATTGAAAACAGCATTAAATATCTACGACACAACTTCTGGCCAGCCAGGAGTTTTACTGACCTTGAAGATGTCCAGAATCAGGTGATAGTGTGGCTTTCCACCACCGCCAACAAACGAGTTCATCAAACTACGGGTGAAAGACCTGTGGATCGACTTGTAAAAAGCGCCCTGAACCCAATTCCAAGTTGTTTGCCGGATTTCCGGGAGACCGAATTTCTTAAGGTGTACAAGGATTTTGGTATTCGTTTTGATAGCAACGTTTATACCGTTCCTCCCAGAATGGTTGGAAAAACAATCGCCGTTAAGGCTGACAGGCACACTTTGAGTATCTATCACAAGGACAAGCAGGTGGTTGTGCATAAACGCAGCTGGAAAAAAAGGATCGTGTCGAGCTTGCTTCCCACAAAGAACAGGTTTAATGCAGAGCATATCGTTATGCGGAGCCCATTTTTCACAGGCCCCGCCAAGCTGTCATGTTGGTATCTTTTTACTCCTCATAATAGTGCCATTCTGTAGAGAGGCGATTAGCTCATCGGTTGCCTTGAAGCGCCCAGACCTAAGCTTCGGAGGGATAACAGATTCTAAAGCCTCCAGCTTTATCGAGGGATCCGTCCGTGTGTATATCTCCGTTGTTTGCATGTTTGCATGTCCGAGCCAGAGAGAGACTTTTCGAAGATCTTTGGTGGCCTGCAGAACCGTCAGGGCACAGGTATGACGGAGCACATGCGGCGAGATGCGCTTTGCTGATAGAGACGGGCAACTTGTTGCGGCAGTGCGGACGTGTTTATGCAAAATGTACTCGAAGCCTGAACGGGTCATAGGTTCGCCACGGGCATTGAAAAATAATTCGGGTACTGCGGCATTGCCCCTGACCGTTAGCCATGCCCGGAGAGCTGATGTCGTCTCTTTCCACAAAGGTAGGCAACGTTGCCTCCGTCCCTTGCCGTGAATGAGAATGCTTGCATGGGGGTGCAGAATCAGATCGTTAACTCGGAGCCCGATCAACTCGGAGACACGTAATCCTCCAGCAAAGCAAAGATGAAGCATGGCTCTATCCCGAATGCCGTATCGAGTGGTCGGCAAAGGTGCATCAAAGATAGCCTGCATCTCCTCAACCGTGAGGTGTCTTACAAGGCGAGTTTCTGTTTTCTTCGGTGGTATTGCCAGAATACGGTTGATTTGCTCTAACGCTGTTGGCTCACGATACTCCATAAAGTGCATAAATGACTTGATTGCAGCAAGTCGGATATTCCTTGAACTCGCACTATTACCTCGTTTTTTTTCCAGATGTTCTAAGAAGTCTACAATCATCGGTGCATCGAGTTGCTCTATATGTAATCCGGACGGGGCAGTTTTGAGACAGTTGCCGGCGTATTCGAAAAGGAGTTTGAAAGCATAAGCATAGGATTCACAGGTGTTTTCGCTGCTACCACGCTCAACGGGCAAGCGCTGCCGCAGGAAAGCCGTTATATGGGGAGCAATTAGAGTCATGGCTGCCCTCCCGTGAAGAAACTTTCACAACGCTCTGAGATGTTTTTCATCAGTTCCGGCACGGCTTCCAGGTACCAGTAGGTATGGTAAACATTGCCGTGACCGAGATAGGTGGAGAGTGCCAACATGTGTTTTGTGATGTGATCACGGCCATCTGGACAGGTTTCCAGAGCCCTCACGGCAAATGTGTGGCGCAACGCGTGAGGCGTGGGGCGCAGTTGCCCTGGTCTTCGCTGTAGACCGATTCTGTCTACGGCGGTCCGGAATGCTGTATCGACATCCTGAATAAGTAATGGTTTTCTTCTCAATGAAATGAAGACGTGGTCATCAAAGGGGGCGTAGGGAAGGCGATCTTCAAGGTAGCATTGGATTCCCGCTTGTACGGTCTCGTGCAGGGGTACAAGGCGGCTTTTACGAAACTTAGAGCATCGCACCACCAGACCATCAGGTGTGATATCATCGAAGCGGAGCCGGATAGCTTCGGACACACGAAGCCCCGTGCATGCCAGCAAAGCGAATAGTGTACTGTAGGTCTTTCGACGTAAGGTCCGGTAACCAGATTCAGATGCGGCCTTTATGAGCCGCTGTATGTCCTCCGGTGAAAAGATGTACGGTATAGCCCGTTGCCGCTTCTCACTGCCAAAGGCAGGCGGCGGCAGTTCATGGGATGGATCTTCCGCGCGGATGTAGCGGGCAAATCGAATAACTTCACCAAGTCGGCGGGCTCGCCGCTCAACCTTTTCTGCTAATCCGGCCCACTCGATTGCGACATCGGAGCAAATGTGTTGCCTCCCTCTTCGATTTGAATAAACGGCAAAACTTTGTAAAAGATTGCCCTGGCATTTGAACTCGAACCCGCAGGCACGGCGCACTTTCAAATAAGACTTCACGGCTTGAGCTAACATGATTGCACCTCCGGCCAGGGTAGGGCTATCTGGCGCAAGGTATTCACATCTACCTTGGCGTAGATCTGTGTAGTCTCGATGGAACGATGCCGAAGAATATCCGCAATGTCTTGTAATGATGCACCTTGCCGCAACATGGAGGTTGCCACGGAATGCCTGAGAACATGGGCCGCACCGCGACTCGGACAGGTAACGCCTGCTCGGCGCATTGCCTGTTTGACAATGACCGAGACCGCACAATGGGAGGCGAAGGCGCGAAAGGGAGCCCGAGAGCGAATAAACAATACATCGGTATCCGTTTGAGGCCTGCTTTTTTGCAGATAGGCCACCAGTGCCCATCCAACTTCCTGGGTCAGAGGTAGCTCAACCTCACGACGTTCTTTTCCCGACAGGCGTATAACGGCTTTCTCCCAATCGATATCGTTCAAACGAAGCTTGAGGATATCGCCCGCCCGAAGCCCCAACCGTGCGAGCAGAAGCAGAATCGCACGATCTCGACTGCCAACAGGCGAATCGGGATCACACGACGAGATGATCCGTTCTACTTCCTCTTCTTGCAGATACCGTGGCAATGAAGAAAGGCGCCAATGGGCCAGCACCGGCACAGCTGCGTACAACTCAGCCGAACACTTGCCTTCAGCAATTAAAAAGCGGAGAAACATACGAAGCGCTGTCGTACACGTCTTGGCTGCTGCCCACCCGCACTGTTGACTCTTTTCCAAAACAAACTGGCGTAAGCACTTAGCCTCAAGTCTGTCCGGGTCCTCGCCTAAGCGTTTGAGCAGGTCACAGATCGATAAGCTGTAGTTGTAGAGTGTAGCATCACAGGTCCCACGCTGCTTGCGCATCCATTCACAAAATGTGGTGAATAGAATTGGTTTTTGGGATGTCGATTGTTCAACGGCAGTGGTGATTACACCAGCATTTTGCAGGCATTTCAAGAATAAACGTACACCATTAAGCAAACCCAACCTGGAGCTATGGCCATAATGAGGACACTGGCATTCATTCAGGTGGTGGTCGAAGCGCTCAACAATTTTCTCGGTAAAATCAGAAATAGGAATGCCGTCGCTGCCTGACCAATAGAGAAGGTGTTCCGCTGCTCGGATGTGTCTACGGGCGGTTATCTCAGCGTAACCTGCCCGGCAAAGCTCCTCAGCGAATCGGTTAAGGAAAGGCCCGCACGGACCACCCCGAAGCTCTTTGACCCGTGAAGCACCAACGAAAAATTCTTCAAACATGACGTCCTCCTTTTATGTTAAGGTTAAGCCTGAAAGACGTCATTATTATGCGGGGTGTTTTCTGGTTTAAGCAACCATACTTAGCTATAATAATTAATTATTTCCTGTTTAAAGATCCTTTACGCCGCATAACGATATGCTCTGCATTAAATCTGCCCTTCGCTAAATGGGGAAACATTTTTGATGGGACCACCGCCGCTACGGCGATTGCAGACCGACTCGTTTACAACTCGGAAATCCTTATCCTGGAGGGAGAAAGTTATCGAAAGAGATCATAGTAAAAAATAGCCATAGGGGCGCAGAATTTTTAGAGGATGAGCACCTAATCTAACGCCTGGATTTGTGCGCTATGATCAGAGTGTACATCTTTGTAATAATTTCAATTTCTGCAGTCTTTATGTAAATATTGGGCTTGGTCCTAACTTCGCCCACTTGTCATCTTTGATGCTTCGACGGGGTCAGGCTTATGTTCTTGTGCTTTTGACAACAAACTGTAATAGCTGAAAAATTCAGCAAAAGTGTCAATAACGCAAGCCTGACCCTCCTGGATAAATTTCTCATTGGCCGAAACGATGACCAAGCCCTAAATATTCGGGTTAGTCATTTATAGGGCAGGTTTTTAGCAGTGCCCTAAAGTTTTTATCCAGAGGATACACCCAGATATCTTTGATGGGAACACTAATTTTTCCCATGGGACCAAGTTTTCCACGGCCTTTGGTTGCTCCAACTTTAATCCAGTTACCGGCCTTATAACAAGTCCCTGCAAATCGATCCTTTTGTACAAATGATTCCATGAGAACGGGTCGGATATTGTATCTTTTTTCCCAGTCATCAGGAAGGGTCCGGATCATCAAGGAAAGAATCTTAGAGGCAAGATTTTTTGACTGAACCCATGGCAAAATAAGGAATCTTGCATTATTGACAATCAGGTGTAAATTTGTCTTTCTCTGATCATGATTCCACCCTATGAATTGATCCCTAGGTGCTGTTTGCCATGCGGCTGCTCCAAAACCTGTCAATGCAACAATCTGTTCGCCTGCCGTGATAAAGTATCTCAGCTGTGCCCCGGGCAATGGGGAGTGGCCAAGGTAATGATACCTTTGTATATATTCATTCCACAAACCAGAACTGGCTTTGGTGACCATTTGCAACTGCAGCTGGGGCAATTGATTGACAGGACAAATCAAAGGGTCCTGGGGAGCCGTTGCAGGTGTGAACAAAATTGTCCTGACTGGCTTTTTGCTCCGGGTGGATGGTGGCAGCTTTATTAATCCATCCCTGTCCATACGCAGCATGGCAACACGGCACGACATATCCTTGAGCTTTCCATCCGGTTTTAACCACTGAAGTATCTGGCACACTTCAGTGGAGAGCCGTGTTCGGTTGAACTCCGGGTTGTGTTTTATCAGGGATTGAATCTGTGCAAGTTCTTCGGGGGTGAACTCCCGCCCGCAGTAACGAATCATGATGAATCAGGTGGGCGGGAAAGATTTTGTCTACGCTCCTTATCCATCTCCCATGGCAGAAATGTAGATAAATCTTCAGGTGCCTTGCCATGATTTTCAGCGCAGGCGGTCAGGTACGCCCTTAACCAGTGATTGCAGTTGATATTCCATAACCCCAGGGTTTGAAAAATTGAAAACATTATTGCGGCCAGCTGGGAACTCCACAGACTGCCTGACCCATAAAAATTTTTCCGCCCTGTCACAGGGTTGCGAATGGATTTTTCTCCGGCATTGTTATCCATTGGCACTTCCGGGTGATCAACAAATACGCTCAGGCCCTTCCAATGCTCTTTAAGGCTTATCAAAATTTTGTATTTGACTTTGAACAGCAGATCTACATCAAGATTATCAGGATCGTGTAATGCTATAAAATCATCCCTTTCCTGTGCGATAGCATCCATTTTTTCCACCAGTTTCCCATGCTGCTTTTTGAAAGATGCGCCTTGCCATTGAACGAGAAGGCGTTGATCAAACATTTTACAACGCAGGTTGTTGATGTGATACAGCTCTCCAAATTTTTCAACCCAGCCAAGAGCCCACTCTTCCAAAGCTGGATGTTTTCTGGCAGCATCCAGAAAATCGCGGCGTACATGCGCCCAGCAAAAGGCCAGGACAATAAAGTCCATCTGTTTTGCCAGGGATTTATAGGCGCTGTATCGATCACAGATGACAATGATTTTTTCCTGGTGTGTGTTTTTAAAATAGTCCACTGGAACGTTGGCGCCCCGACCCGGTGCAATCTGGAAATAAACAACGGATACAGAACGACTGACCCATAACCACCAGCGGTTGCCAACTTTATCATCAACGGTCTCAAACACCTTCCAGCCGCTCTCATCGTTGTGGAAACGATCTTCTGTCATTTGATGGTTGTAGAGAGCCTCGTAAACAGGTTGAAACTTCTCTTTCAGTGTTTTTAAACCACCGGCAATGGTTCCTGGAGAAATGGGCAGCCCAAGCTCTGCATATTGATTCAAAAGACGATTGGTTGGCTGGCAATAATGGAATTTGGTCAACAGGACCGCCTCCCAAATCGAAATGCCGTACGGACTTTTGGAGATAACGTTGGCAGGGATTGGTGCCGTAAGTTTATCCGGTATACCCTTGCAGCAACACCCTTTTTTCATGATTTGTCGTCTGAATTTGCGGACATGAGCCTTGACGTTAACGTATCTATTCAGCGTCTAAACATAGCCTCCCCGCTATTTAACGAGATAAACAGCAGGGCAACTCTTTAACTCAACAGTCAGAAGTTCTCACAACGTAAAACTATTCCATTGACGTACACAATCTAAACCCCCTTCGCAACATAGTATTTCAGCATTCTATATATTTTTTTGTATATTTGCTTGTATGTAATTATTTTATTGACATACGTTAAAATATAATTGTATCCTCCATTACAACCCAATATTAAGGAGGATGCCCATGGAAGAGTTTGATCTATATCTTCAGTATCAAAAGGATGTCGCTGAAAGCAAATTAAAGATAATTGAAAGCTACAGAAAGAAAGGTGCTTTAAGCGATAAAAAACGTACGTCAAAAATCAACATTACACACAGAGTGTTGAAAGAAGCCGGTATGCCTCTGCATATCTCCGAAATCATCGACAGGGCCAAATCCAGCTATAATCTGGAACTGGACAGAGATTCGATCGTATCTGCAATTCTGAAAAAAGTAAAAGCAGGTAAGGACTTTATCAGAACAGCTCCCAACACATTTGCCGTGAAATCCTCTGACTCAAAGCAGGGGGTGGATTCATGATCAATGAACTTAACCACCTGCTTGATAAATTCTCATCATGTTTCCGGCGAAAAGCTTCTTTTCATTGGTTTGTAGTTATCATAGTTGGGTTCTACGTCCGGCTTGATCATTACGGTGTAAGTTCATTTATACGATGGCTTTGTCTCAAACCAGGGCTATACACATCCCTTCTGGCATTTTTCAGAGCATCGTCATGGGAATTGAATAATATCATACACCGGTGGTGCAAGATAGTGATGGCCGAGAGCCCTATAATTAGGGTTGATGGCCGCCTGCTTCTGGCAGGAGATGGTATCAAAATCAGCAAGGAAGCTGAAAAAATGCCTGGAATCAAAAAGCTGCATCAGGATTCCGACAATTCCGGTAAAGCACAGTATATTTATGGTCATCACCACGGTGTGATCGGGATTCTGGCCGGCAGGGTAAAAAAAAATCTTTTGTATTCCCCTGCATGCGGAGCTCCATGAGGGAGTTAAGGAGCTTAGAGAGCTCCAGGGAAAACCCGAACCGAAATTAGAGGACAAGCCAAAAGTCAGCGTCACCACATTGATGGCGGCAATGGCTGTCAATCTGGTGTCCACTATTGGAGAAGAAAGCATCATCATTCTTGATGCCTATTTTTCTGTGGGGTCGGTGTTCTCCATGTTAGAGCAAGCTGTTGATGAACAGGGAAAACGTCTGCTTCATGTGATCACTCGTGCAAAAAGCAACGTAGTGGCTTTCATGGATCCCCCGGGAAAATCCGGCAAGCCTGGTCGTCCATGCGTCTATGGTCTTAAAGTTAAGCTTAAGGAGCAATTTGAGGCCATGGATAGCTGTTTTCAGAAAACAACGATTGAAATTTACAATCAGAGCAAAGAGCTTTCATTTCTTTGCCTGGATTTGTTTTGGAAACCGGCAAGTTCAAAAGTACGGTTTGTTTTGGTTCGCGATGGTTCTGCTCAGTTTATTTTGATGAGCTCGGACTTGAGCTTATCAGCATTAGATATTATAAGATGCTACAGCTATCGATTTAAAATTGAACTTAATTTCAAGGTGTTAAAACATGTGATCGGTGTATTTTATTATCATTTTTGGTCCACCATGTGGCCACGCATTGGCAAAAACACTGTCAACGACATATCATCAATCAAAGATTTACGTTCAAAACGATTGATCCGGCAGACCATGGATGCAATTGAGGCCTTTATGAATTTTGGCTGTATTGCCACAGGGATTCTGCAAATCCTCTCTTTGAAATTTCATGAAACAATTTGGACGAAATATCTGGGGTGGCTTCGTACTGTATCCTCAACAATCCCCTCCGAAGAAGTCGTCAAGTCGATTATCCAGGAGGAGTACTTTCATAATTTTCATCTTTTCAAGAATAGCGCAATTTATCGAATAATTATGGCAAAAGGAAGGAAAGGCCCTATATATGGCATGTCTCGCGTTACTTAAATTGGCAAAATCTTAAGACTGTTGAGCTCTTTAACTTGACTCATTTTCATCATAGCAAAAATCAGGAAGCTTGCCTTCAAACAAAATGCGCAATGCTTCGCTTGCCATCATCCCATGTTTTTTGCACGTGGAAAGATAGCTTCGAACCCGGCAGAAAATTTTCGCACCCTCCTCAGAACGGAAACACCCTGATATCTTCTGCTGAACCTTGGTCATTCTGATATCATTCTCACCCTGGTTGTTACTAAAGGGTACCAGAGGGTTGTCCATGAATCTTAGGGTTTCGGTTTCATATTCCACCAGCCGTTCAAGGAGACTTCTTGATTTGGAACGCTTGAGTCGCCCCCTTTGCCCTTTTTTTCTCTTGCTTTCATCAGGTGGCGGACATTCCCCTTGGGCTGTTTCCAGCAGATCCCGGTATTTCTTTCTGTATGCTTCAGAATCTGCCGGCTTGAGTTGGCCACCGGCATCATCCACCGCAATATTAATCTCTTTCAACAGATCCCTCATGTCCCTGGCCCATGTCTGATTGTCCTGTTCCCATGCCCGTTCCAACTCCCTTAAGTGATGTGCATTGCAAAGGGCATGCAGACAATCATATTTCAAATATGGTTTCCAGTGGTCGTGGCAGAGAATGCCTTTGAACAGGGGAAGAATTCCTATTTCATCCATGGCCTCCTTGCCTCTTTTTTCGTGGGGAAAAAAGTAGGTCCAGAGTGCATTGGATGTGCAATGCAGCCAGCGCCTGACACTGTTTATATTGATGCCGGTTTCATCGGCATGACATAAATGAGACTGGAACAGCCTGCGTTTGACAATCTGGTCGAACTCTTCCAGCTTTATAAAAGCCTCTTTGTTGAAATTATATATTGACCCTTTGCTGATGGGAATTCCCAGCTGGTCTCTGAATGTTTCTTCTACCCTGTCATAGGGAATCAGCTGATACTGAGAAAAAAATGTGGAGTAAGCCTTCACACTGACACCATACTGAACGGCTTTGGTAACACCTTCAGGAAAAACAGCGGTATAGCGTATACCATTTTCATCCTCAAGTACTTGAGCCCGGTATTCCGTCACGATTTTTGAAATGTCGATATCAATAACTTGCCTGACAATGGGTTCTACCTCTTTGTAGGTACTCTTGGGTAGAGTGGCTCTGTCAACCTCTATGGATTCTACAAAATCAGGATTCGGGTCTCGTTCCAGAGTGATACCGGTATGCCCTGCTTGTCCGCCGGGTCTTTTTAACCCTGGCTCTCGAGTTAACTTTTTTCGATTGGGGTCTGAAGAGGGAGGTTTGCTGCTGTTACTGCTGTTAAGGCCCAGGCGGTTACACAATAAAGTGACCAACAAAAATAAAACGTCAAGCGTGGCTTTCAACGCCGGAGAAACCTGTTCCTCCTCCAGCAATTTCCTGGCTGTCTTAACTGTTTCATCTACGTCGATTGAATCCACCTTTATTCCCAACAAAAGCCTCCATGTAAATCGTTTATTTATGGAGGCATTATAACACAGGTTTTCAGAGGCAATTTTTTCGCTTCAGGTTACCTCAGGTTGCATTTATTTTTTTCCCATATAGCCAGCCATTAGCTGTAGCCGGATTGTTGGTTCTATACCCTATTTTAGGGGTTCTTCCCTTTAGAATGAGAACGCCTGAAACATAACTTAAAAAATCATTTTTTACAAAAAAACCGTGTCAAGCAAAAAATGAAAATTGACTCGTTTTTTATCGACGCTGAATAGATACACGTTAACTTCATATTGAATTGATTCTTTGACTCCACCAAAAGTGTATGGTTTTCCGCATAAAGCGCATATTGGCGATTCAGAGAAGATTGCTGCTTCTTTTTTTACCGGAAGATCTGGACGTTCGGTAAGCCCATGGCCCTTACTGCCGGGTTGTTGACCTCGAGGACGAATGTTTTGTGTGCCTTTGGGCTTGCCTTTTTCTCGATTGGTCCCGGGCTTCTCATTTTTTTTACCAAAGATACGATGTCTCAGATCACGAACTTGCCCTTGCAGCTCTTTGATTGTTTCCTGGAGTTTTTTCTCACGGAGAATGGCTTTGGTATGCATTGCCTGCCAATATCCCGCAGTAGATTTTAATCCCAGGTATTCTTTTTCAGGAATGGAAACCAGAGCAGATGGTTCGTTCAATCTATCTGCGGGTTGGGGCAGATCGATTATCAGGGGCTGTAGGGGCAATCTTTTTTGACAAGAAGCATCCATGCTTCTTGTTGTATCAAATTATTTTACTCGTGTCCCGAACTTTTTTTAAAAATCTGACAAAAAACATTACTAACCCGAATATTTACGTCTTTATCAACCAGGAGGTCTTTTCTTTGAGTTCAGAGAAATAAGAGAGTATTGATTTTTAATTAAAGTCAAATACGCAGATTTGCGTCAGCCAGACCTTGTGGCTGGTTTTTAAACGATGTTTTTGGCTGAATTTCTCGCCCCCGTTTCCAATATCAGCGTATTGCAGGCTTTTCAAAAATTATTGTCAATACCAAATGAACCTGATATTCAGTTGTGCTTCTTGCTGAAAATTAAATTATGAGGAGCACATAATGTATCGGTTGTTAATCCGGCTGTTGACTTTTCAGTTCACAATAATTCGAATTCTGTTCAAATCAAAAAATGACCTTCTTTTGGAAACCATAGAACTTCGACAGCAATTGGCAACTTTGTCCTTCGTAAAAATTAATCCGTGGTAAAGTTGTTGAAAAAATATTCTCCTCTATGCAACGATACAGAGTTGTCTTTTTCCAACTACCAGGAGCAATCAATTGTGTATCATGCGTCTCTTTTTTTTCATCCCCCCCACCGGCCCTGACCGAACTATCAAGACGTTGACTTGATATGTGACCAGTTTTTTTTACTTGGACATCACTTGCTGCATCCCAAATTAACAGTTAAAACAGCCGTTACAAGCTCTTTTTTATGATAATAATTATAGCGCTCCTCCGATATGCAGACTTTGGGCCTTCTTATCCTCATCATGCCCTACATTGTGGCATATGACTTGCACTATTATAGCCATGTATAAAAAAAGGAAATGTAATGGCTTTTTTAATTTTAGTTTTTTAAATTACGTTAGGAGAAAAATGAAACGACTTACATATATAATATTAACCATCGGTTGTGTATTCTTTTTAGGCGCCGAACGAAACGCAATCGCTTCATATTTTACTTATGAACTGTTACTGGAAAACCGAACAGACATAACATCAGACGCGCAGGCTTACAGATGGACAGGCAATCTTACAAGCGGTCCATCATCTGTGTGGAGACAGTTAAAACTTGAAGTTCATGTGAAAGGTGACTACGACCTCCAAACCGAGAACATCATGTTTTTAATTAATGGTATAAATGTCCTTCAGTTCAAATATCCGGAGGCGGCTGGCCTATGGTCCGAATACAGCGACCAGATACCGATTAACGAACCTGCACAGGACAGCGGCATAATAACATATTGGGAGGAAGTCACCCCGTATCGCGATTATTATATAGAAGCTGAAACCCTTAATCTTACTGCAAGGCTCGTCGAAGGGGTTGATCGAGACGGTCTCAATAAGACGGCCTATTTCGATGAGATTCACACAATGGAATGGATTAATTCTTCTTACGTCGACAACTATCCTCAATCCGGCGGGCAGGATTTCGTAGAGTTTAGTTTAAGTGCTCGTGTTGAGCACGAAGGCCCTTTGCCGCAGACGCCTGTCCCCGAGCCCAACACATTAATTCTGCTTGGTCTTGGATGTTTAAGTCTTGCCGGTTACAGCCGAAAATGCAAGGGATAAGTTTATAATATCAATAATTAATAGGGTGGGATGCCCATTCAGCATCCTGCCTTTTTTTAGGTTCCACCGTTCCGAGTCGCTTTGAATAAATCTGACTCCTTGATGGTGAGCCTGTGACATGTGTCAATTTTCCAGACCGCTCTTATGTGTCCAACACCCCAAATAAGCGGTTTATCCGTCTTCATTTGGCTTGTTGGAATTCCGTACATCTGTACATCAGATCCATATTCGCGCTTAACGAGGTAATTCGGTTCCTTCGCTCATGATCCGGATATACTCTGCATAAGAATAAAGGCGATTACGCTTCTGGCCGGTTATTTCTTTCACTATATCAAGCTGTTCAAGTTCACGCAGACAGGCATTAACTGTAGCCGGTGCAAGTTGTGTTTTCTCCTGGACCCAATTCGGTGAAGCCATTGGGCGCTCAAGCATTGCCTTATGAACGAGATGGGCCGAACCGGATATCCGTTTCAGTCCGTTAATACGCAGCCCATCTTCAGCAGATAGTTTCATCAGTTGCTGAGCGGTTTCAACGGCTTTTGTTGCTGTATGAATAACGGCATCTGCAAAGAAATCAAGCCAAGCCTCCCAGTCACCGGTCAGCCGTACTTCGTTCAGAAGTTCATAATAACGTTGTCGGTATGTTTTGAAATAGAGGCTGAGATACAGCATCGGTTCCTTGAGAATTTTTTCAGAGCATAGCAACAGTGTGATGATCAAGCGGCCGAGACGACCATTACCATCAAGGAACGGATGGATGGTTTCAAACTGGACATGTGCCAATGCCGCCTTGATCAACACCGGAGTTTTTTCCGGCAGATCATGTAGAAACAGTTCCAGTTTCCCCATACATTCTTGAAGATATTCAGGTGGTGGTGGTACAAAAGCGGCATTACCAGGGCGACTTCCACCAATCCAGTTTTGACTTCTTCGAAACTCACCAGGATCACATTCTTTGCCACGGCCTTTCGATAGCAATACACTATGAATCTCTTTCAGCAACCTGAGCGAAAGAGGAAAATTCTCCCCAAGTCGTCTGAGACCATGATTAAGAGCGGCTACATAGTTGCTTACCTCTTGCACATCATCTAAAGGAACTCCGGGTTGATGTTCGAATTCAAACATCAGGAGGTCTGAGAGTGATGATTGAGTGCCCTCGATCATAGATGAGAGCACCGCTTCCTTGCGCACATACATATAAAGGAAAAGCGATGTATCTGGAAGCAGTACTGAGACACTGTCCAGGCGGCCAAGAGCCAACAGAGCCTGGTCAAATTTTTCCCTGAGTTCGGATGACCATTCAATGGGAGGTGCCGGTGGCAAAGGGGCTGGAACGAATGCTTGAGCCTTTTCTCCAACTGTCGATATATTTATATATTGGCCTTGCAGATCTCTGTTCATATTTTTTATTTCAATTATTGAATTAGCACGTTTCTTATTTTAATTTAAAGTTTAATGTAAAATAACGAGCGTATGATATATTGTCAAGTGCTCTCCGGTCTTATATGGCTCTTTTTGGCCCCGAAAAAGCGATTATAGGCCCGTTTTAGGGGGTGTTTAAGGGTGAGCCTACACCTTAGCATCATGAAGGTCAAGGCAAGTCCCAAACCCAGCCTGATGGAGGCGGGGCGAAGACGCGAAGCCACGGTATAGTGTTATCACAACGGGGTACCGGTGACGGTGCTTCGGAAGGCAGTGGCTCCGCCGAGGCGGAGCAGCACAAAAGTACGGGGCGACGTACAGGAATCGCGTCAGGCGTGCATTGTGGGACGAGCCTGCAACACAAGGTAAAGTCCTCTATCCATTATAAACAATGTCCGTATACGCGGCGCTCACGTGCTGAAAGACGTGTGACTTACCCCGGGAGGTCTTCCATGTGCCCCGGGATGCTGCTTGCAGCAGAAATTGGCTGAAGGCAGGGCAACCTGCTTTGACCGCATGGAAGAAGTCAGCAGAGGGCATAGTAGCCGGAGGAAATGAGCCGTGTTGAAACAGCACACGGAGGACTCACCTCGGTGAAGGCCTGAACGGTGCCCGGACCGATGGGTACGGGTAAATGGTTAGTGGTGAGTAAGGAGAGTGTACTTGCCCGCATATAGCAGCGGTCGCTGAAATGCAGGCAGCGTCTTTCTTTCCAAAAGCCCGGTGTATCGGAGGGATAACTCACATCCGATATGCTCACATCAGCCGAACCGCCTTGATACGCGATCCGTATGCCGGGTGGTGTGGGAGGGCTTCTCAGTGATGGGGAGTCCTATTCCGATGGCTTCAAAACCGCACCACTTTAACGCTTACGTTTCTTCTTATTTTTTCTACGCGAAGCCTTAGTCATCTTCCTTTTTTGTTTCTTTTTCGCTTTTGTTTTTTTTGATGGTGAATATTCGGAAGTCAACTCCATAGCCTTTCTTGGTGGTGGTATTTCGATTGGGGCTTCCATTATATTTTCATTATAGATCTGCATAAACTCATTCATTTGATTTTGATCTGTCATATCAAAACCAGCTTTCTGCCCCATTGTCATAAATGATTTGGCCATACCAAACTTCGACGAATCATTCATAATGCCACTGAATTTTGGTTCAACTCTGGTCAAAAAATCAATGATTGTATCTGCATTTGAAAGTTTATATTCTTTTCTAAGGAATTGCCAGAATGCCAATAACTCAGGAATAGCGTCATCAGCATCTTCAGGGGTACTCAAGGATATTTTTCTTGGAAAAAGGTCCGTTATGATTTCATTAATATCTCTTTCATCCATTTGAGGCAGAGTGACACCTATATACCCAAATCCATAGTATATAAGCTGAACAATCCAGAATCCCATTTCAGGATCTGTTTTAATACGCTCCTTGCCTTCAGATGAAAGTGCAAATTCTTTTAAAACAGAATCTTGATAGTCTTCTAATGCTTCTTCTGCCTCATAGCTTCCATCGTATTCTATATTATCAAGCTGATTGATGTTGAAACTCATTATTGTTTAACCATTACCTCAATTTATATTATGTATTTACAATTGTCTGACTTAATAATTCGTATTGAACTTAAAGCCAACGGGGAGCTGAGGTGCCGGGCTTTAAATCCCAAAAGCTTAGATAAAAAGTTAAATTTTCTGAACCAGTTACTTTCGAAAACGCCGCGTAGTTAGCCCGGTCCCTCTCCAGCGATTGTTCGGCCTTGAGATTTAGGTTCTGTTGACATTTGCTCTAACACCCTGATTTTACACATTTTAAAAAATTGATAAAACCACGAAACACGTTGATTTAATTAATTGTGATTTTGAAATGTCAACAGAACTTAGGCTGCTTGCAATAAAAATTCTACTTTTACGGCTTCGTATGGAAACAAGATACGCTTATTGTCAGTTCGATCAAGAATTCCAGCGTTTAACAGTGCAGTAACATCCCCGTGAACCGCTTTAACATCTCGCCCAACACGACGTGCTGTTTCACGGATTGATAAGGGGCCTGCTCCGCAGAGAACTTTAATCAACGCCCAACGTTTCTCTGTTAGCACTCGCCAAAGTAATTCAGGGGTCGCAAAACTAATACGCGCTGACTTTTGGGGAACATTTGTCATCCATGCACGTGTAAAGTCTGCCATTGCGTCGGCGGGAGTTTTTACATCAAGAATTAAGATTTTCATTGTTCCACCTCTCTATATCTTCCTGAAAGTCAGCAATCAATTGATCCGGTGTAGAAAATGCATAAATACTTTCTTTACCGTCGAAATGCCTATGGTCGCCTTTCCCAGATTCATTGTCGTAGCGTAAAACACATTCCCTACGCACAACATACGCAAGCCGGTACTTAAACTCATGTGAAGAACCAATAACTGGTTTTGGAAGATGCCATAATACCAACTCAGCAAATGCCAATTCAGAATAGATAACGCGTGTATGAATGAGTTTAACGGCTTTCATGTTGGAAATTATAACAACAGATCAACTTGTTGTCAATTACTCCAACGCATTAAAATAATTGGTGCTGATCATCATGGGGCCGAACGCCCAAAATGAGCAGGCGGCAAATCGAAGAAGCCTATGCAAAAGGCACGTTCTTTTAAGGAGTTGGCAAAAGCTACAGCCGCAATTCCCTTGCCGTCTGCTCCAGTTTGTTGTTGGGTGAAATATCGGCTTAATGTTTGGTAATAACAGTATTACTATAGATTCATTTGTCTTTTTCAACTTCAATGAATTTGAAAGAGTTCATTATTTCTTGCAAACCACCAAAGAGCTGTTTTGAATAACTTGACATTGGTACATAGCAAGCCGTGATAGTATAAAAAACACCATCATGTAGGTAACAGTGTTGCACCTGATAAAGAGTATCATTTAAATAAGGACGAGATGATACTACTGCACCACTTTGGTTCGAAGTATCAACATGTATATCATCTTCATGAACAGAGTTCCCAGAGTTTTGTAGCATCAAATTTGTAACTTGAATCATTTCATCAATGTTAGTGTATTGGCCAACAGCTTCTGTTGTAACATTTACATTAGGCCTAAACAATTTTATCATTTGTTTTGAAAGTATGGTTATAGGCATAGCCCTTGTTGGTGTAGCAAATATTGAGCCCATGGAAGCTAAGAATTGGGTTGTTGGCCTCCAAAACTCCCAGTCCTCACTTGGTATCGATATAGCAAAATTAAAGTTTCCGGAAAAATATGTTTGGCCCGATATACCGTCCTTATCATATGATGTTTCGAGTTGTTTGGGCGATTTAAGCTTTCCCCAAATATCTTTTCCAACTTGTATCGCCTCAGGAACTAATTTCAGTATGCCAAATGCAGTCTGGATTTCTGGGACCATTGCTCACCCCCTATTGTTACAATTTAAGTAAGTGGAGCTTAATTTATCTGTATATTTCATTAATGCTCGTTCACCCAACGGCTGGAGCTAACCGGCGGCGGCTTAATGCCTACATGCCTTCCGAAAAGCTCACAAATAAGTTAACTGCGAAACCCTATAAAGCGCCCCGGTACTAGCCGTCGGTTGTTCAGCGACTTGTTATGTTTTAATTACTTCAGCAAGTTCATTGGAACATCGATTAACAAACTTACTATACTGACCTTTTGTAAGAAACAACCTATGAATGGTTGGATCATTCTGACGCCCTTTATCCAGCTTTTCCTTTTGATCAAAACTTCACCTGATTATTTTTAAATTATTCAAGTCTATTTCGATGAAATAGCGTGTATCTTTGTCTTCAGTTTTGCTCATTTCATTCCTGTTCCGCTATATCAATATTCTATTTTGAATCTATCCGTTACCAATACAAGAAACATAACTGGAAAATCACCGGTGAAATCCGGTGCATTTTCGATGTTGAAATCCGAGTGTAATTCAATAATGATGGAAGGTAAAGACGTCAATTTAAAACGATTTTAAAAGTGTTTTTTAGGAAGATTGTTTTATGTTTACAGTACGTTGATTTGATCCTGACAAGGATTAAACTCATGCATAATCCTTTACAATCTGTTTATCCAATAATTCGGGCGTCGTTTCTGGTGCATGATTGCAACAATGATGATTTCTTCAGGGTCAATTTTATATAGGATACTGTATGGAAAACGGGGGAGAATGCGTCTGCGAATCTCCTTTCCAATAACCGGCCATTTTTCCGGTTCATCTGATAGGTCAAGAACAGCAATTTCGATGGTTGAGATGAAATCAGTTCCTAATTCTAGAACCCGTGTTTCATAATAAGCCGCAGCGTCAAACATCTCAATCTCAGCGGGAGAAAGGAATCGAATTCTTTTCACCGGATTTCCTTTAACATCTCTCTCGCATCACTAAAAACGGCCTCGGCCGGTCTGCTTGTTATCTTACCAGCTTTGTAGGCTTGATACCGTTTATCCGCCTCTTGGGTCCAGAGTTCTTCACATTCAGTTACATCCAGTTCGTCAAGGCTGGAAATTAAGCTTCCGATTAATGCTGCACGATCTTTTAGCGGTAGATTTTTGGCCTTATTTTCAAATTCTTCTAATATGGTAGGCATATCCAGGCTCCCTTATTTAATTTAACTTCGCTATATTCAAATTTACACGTTATTGAAAAACAAGACAAGCCGATTCATTATTATTCGTTTTTTTAAAGCATGTATGTCCAGTGCGAACGCCAGAATCTACGGTGAAATCCGTAGAATTCTGTTGTTGAAATTGAGAAATTTTGATAAAATCAAATCACTTTGAAAATTCAGGAGGGTCTATTTGGATTGATCTATGCGTGAGCCACTATAGTCTTTTGTATAATCGGTTTAATTGTTTTTAAATCATCTGCCTCTGCCTGTTTTACCTTATA
Organism: uncultured Desulfobacterium sp.; assembly: GCA_963675615.2. Lineage (GTDB taxonomy): Bacteria > Desulfobacterota > Desulfobacteria > Desulfobacterales > Desulfobacteraceae > Desulforapulum. Next base: position 2,800,855 of record CAXXTD010000001.1, on the reverse strand, counting down.
TACTTTGTTTGGCAAAAAGGAAATTCCCTATCCTTCATGCCGGATGTCGATTGCGTTTTGGGGACCATAAAAAACGGATTTGGATTTGTCGGAAAAAAGACATCCGATCTCGGTGCAGCACTTAAAACGATGATTCAAAATATGGGCAGCATGGTCTCCAATCTTCTGAAGCTGTCATACTTCTATGTGGCACTGGTCATAATTCAGGTCATTCTACTGCCAGTCAGAGCTTTCTGGATTTTGGTCCGAATCATTAATGCGCTCTGGGGCACATCCTTTTATAATGCTTACCATGCCAGAACAGAGGACTTATAGTCATACGCCTCTCTTATGAAACCTGCATTTTAACTGCAGTGAATTCGAGATTGTATGAATAAAAAATAGATCTTTCATTCGTCTTCATCAAACCTGGGCAGTTTTTTTTCGAGGATCTCTTCGATCCGGCGGATCTGGTCCGGACATCTGGTTGTTTTCATCTTTGCAAAACAAAGGATATTCGACAAATGGGTGAATCCTCTCCATAGAACCTTGATGGTACCGTCTTCAATCTGGTCCAGGAAGAGAAAATCAGGTATCACGGCCAGCCCGGGTCCTTTGGAAAGGCAGCGGATGATCGAATGGATGTTGGGGACGATATAGTTCGGTCTGAAATCCGGCGCTGCTTTGAAGTTGAGTTGCCAGAACCGGATCAGGTGCTCGTTGTCCCCGGCAATGCCATACCATCTCTGGCCGCCCAGCCATTCAAGTATACTTTCCTTTTTACCTTCTTTTATAAATGATTCAAAGGCTTCGGTTTCAGTCCCCAAACCTGAAGCAAGGATAATATTTTCCCTTGAAAAGGGCGTGTAGACCACATTCCGGATTTCAATTTTCTGAGGGGTGACGACCATGTCAATGAGCCCTTTTTCAAGTTTTTGGAGCAGCTGCCTGTATTCTCCGAATTCCAGAAAAAGGTTGAACGGCAGTTCGGGCAGGTATTCTTCAAGGCTCATCTGGAAGGTTTCAAAACACATGCCCAAGGTCAGTGTAGTAATATCTTTACCCGAGCTTTTCTGGAATTTTGTTTCGACCTCCTCCAGCCGTTTGAGTGAATCAATGACTGCGTTGTACAAGAGTTTTCCCTGTTCTGTGGGGGTCAGTTTTCTGGGGGCACGGTCGAACAGTTTGTGGCCGACATGGTTTTCCAGGGAACTTAAATGCAGGCTCACCCCGGGCTGGGAGATGAACAGGGTCTGGGCCGCCGTTGTCATGCTGCCCTTCTCGTATATGGTTTTAAAGGTCCTCAGCCATTCAAGATTGATCATGGAATACTTCCATTAGAATTATAAGTTATATCTGTAGCTTGCTTTATCCTTATAATTAAACATTCGATTATCCCACCTGTCAATGAAAATAAGGGTCCGGATATTCCGATGCATATTTCCAGGTTTTTCTTCGACTCTCCGGGCAATGGCCGTACTCATTATAATTTTAATAGTAATCCATTAATTACCTTATTTGAATAATCCATCAGCAATCTTTATTGTATTTGCTGAATCATCAATGATTTTTTTTAACCCAAACCTTTCATAAGGATAAACAAATGGAAAATAATTTGTTCTCAGATATACAACTTGGTTCCGTCACCCTTCAAAACAGGATGGTGATGCCTCCCATGACCCGATCCCGGGCATCCAAAGGGGAAGTGGCCAACGAGATGATGGCTCACTATTACGGTCAGCGCGCATCGGCCGGGTTGATCGTTTCCGAAGGCACCCAGGTCAGTCGTCAGGGCAGAGGCTACGCCTGGACACCGGGAATCCATACCCCGGAACAAATAGAGGGCTGGCGCAAAACCACCTGTGCCGTCCATGAAAAAGGCGGGGTGATTTTCGCCCAGCTCTGGCACGTGGGTCGGATTTCACATACCTCACTTCAGCCGGGCGGGCAGCCCCCGGTCTCTTCAAGCGCCCTGAGTGCGGAAGGGGTGAAGGTCTTTATCGATCCCGGGAACCTTGGCCCTGAAAGTGGCATGGGCGAAATGATCCAGCACTCCCATCCCCGGGCCCTGACCGTGGCAGAAATTAAAAATATTGTAAAAGACTATGCCCGAGCCGCTCAAAACGCCATGGAAGCAGGCTTTGACGGAGTGGAAATCCATGCGGCCAATGGGTACCTGATCAACCAGTTTATTGATTCGGAAGCCAATAACCGCACTGATGAATACGGTGGATGCCTTGAAAACAGGCTACGCTTTTTAAAAGAAGTCGCCGGCGCCGTGGCCAATACGGTGGGAACAAAGAAAGTCGGAATCCGTCTTGCCCCTTTGACCACCCTCCAGGGTGCCGTGGACCGTAACCCGGAAGAGACCTATCTGGCCGCCCTAGGAGTCCTTGATGGGATCGGGGTGGCCTATATCCACATAGCCGAAGCAGACTGGGAGGATGCTCCGGACATGTCCCGTCCTTTTAAGGAGGCCATCCGGAAGACGTTCAGCGGGGTGCTGATCTACGCCGGCAAATATGACAAGGCAAGGGCCCAAAAGGCCCTGGAACAGGGGTGGGCGGATATGATCGGTTTTGGCCGGGCCTTTATTGCCAATCCGGATCTGCCCCGTCGGTTTGCTCATGACCTGCCCCTGAATGAGCCGGATACGGACCGGTTTTTCGGTGGAGATGCCAGGGGATTGACTGATTATCCCTTTTACCGAGTAGAAAAGGGCAACGCTGCCTGATTTATTTTGAGGAGAATGATGAAGAATTTATTTGACCAGACTGCCATCAACGGCATGGCCCTTAAAAACAGATTTATCCGTTCTGCTCTCTGGATGAAGGCAGCCAATCCCGATGGCCATGTCACCGACACCCTTTGCGATATTTATGAAACGCTGGCCAAAGGGGGTACCGGCCTGATCATCACCGGCTATGCCTGTGTTTCAGACGAAGAACAACCCAACCCCGGGATGCTGGGTATTTACGACGATTCATTTATTGATGAATACCGTAGGCTGACGGACAAGGTCCATGCCGCAGGCAGCAAAATAGCCCTTCAGATCGTGTTCGGCGGTTCCCAGTCCCATCACCCGGAACGGGATAAGATGAATATCCTTGCGCCCTCTGTGGTTGAAAATCGGGTCACTGGTCTTTGTCCCAAAGAAGCGTCCAAAGCGGATATCAAACGGATTGTCACCATGTTCGGGGATGCTGCTGCCCGGGCCAAGGCAGCCGGATTTGACGCGGTGCAGATTCATGGGGCCCACGGGTATTTTTTAAGTGCCTTTTTAACCCCCTACTATAACCGCAGAACAGATGAATACAACGGAGATATCCACAGCCGCGCCAGGATCATCTACGAAACCTATGAAGCAGTCCGGAAACGGGTGGGGAAAGATTTCCCGGTCATGATCAAGCTGAATTTCGATGATTTCATGGACAAAGGCGAAGGCCTGGTTTTTGAAGAGGCACTCAAGGTTTTTACGCGGCTGGATGAAATGGGTATGGACCTTTTTGAGGTCAGTGCCACCAATGAATCTTCGGGTAAAGGCCTGGCACCTGCCAGAACCAAAATTTCCGTTCTGGACAAACAGTCTTATTTCAGGGAGGCCACTGCAAAAATCGCAGAGAAAATCAGCGCACCGGTGATCCTTATGGGAGGCAACCGGAATGTAGAACTCATGACCGATATCCTGAACCATACAAAAATTCAATACGTTTCCCTGGCAAGGCCTTTGCTCTGTGAACCTGATCTGGTCAATACCTGGGAAATCGATCCGGGATATAAACCCAAATGTGTGTCATGCAACCAGTGCTGGATTTCAACGCCCAACGCCTGCGTTCTTAAAAACAAAGAGAAATAAAACAATGAGGAGTCGTCTAATGAATATCACCAGAAGAGATTTTTTGGCCATGACAGGTACCGCTGCTGCTGCGGCCATGGTTTCACCCTTGAATGTCTTTGCGGCAAAGCATCCGGCAAGCCCGCTCTTTTCACCGGCAAAAATCGGAAATCTTGATATCAAGAACCGGTTTGTCCGATCCGCCACGTCCATGTATCTGAGTGATGAGACCGGCATTCCCCAGCAGGAACTTTTTAACGTTCATACCCGCCTGGCCAAAGGCGGGGTGGGCCTGATCACCACAGGGCTGACCTATGTGATGAAGGAAGATCAATACGGTAAAAACGGCACAGGCCTGTACTATTGCCACAAATAACGGTTGGCGTAAAATTTGCTTATGACCCTTGTTTCTCTTTCGTTTTCGCCATAGCGTGACTGTCGGTAATCAACCGAGAGATCAAGCTTGGAAGGGCCTGCATTTTAGTCAAGTTTCTAAATCCGGGCAATATTCTATCGGCATCCGGTACTGGCTTGAATCCATCAAGACAAGAATTATTTTCAAGATCTGCAAACAATTCCTCGAGGCGTTTTTTGCCATTGAGTAAAATTTCCATGTACCTGGGATTATCGAGATTCTTGACCAAAGGTGTATCTGCAAGCATCGCCTGAAGAACTCGGCGCATGGAGTTGTTTCCGCTTTTACGGCGATGGCCACGGCGTAGGTTGCGGAAAAATTGCTCAAGCATATTATTGGTACGCTGAGGATGAATGGTCATGCTGCCCGATGGTGTATTTACCTCTATAGGGTCGGCAAATAGCTTGTTGCTATATTTGTCGATTTGTTTTGCAACTTTGCAGCAGAGGGCATCGCCAGCCAAGGTTTGATCCGTTTGAAGTCGGGACCGAAACTGTTGTACGCCTTGTTGAATTCTTGCCATGGATTGATCCGTACCATCGTCATTCAATCCCTTTTTGTTGTCTGGTCCTGCGATGCACATCTTTTCCCGAAGATCGTCAAAGATCTCGCAGCGCCATTGCAAATCCTGGGTGGATTCAACAAATGCCGGATCTTGTACAACGTCTGAGATATTTTTTGCAAGCTTGGAAAAAAGACGGGTGCCAATCCGGTCGTTACCGGGTAGCCATTGTTGAAGTTCCGGAAGACAATCGTTTATAACCTGCAGTCGCTTGGCAAACTCCAGCAGCGGACGATCGAACGGAAAACCAAAGCCGTTGCCACTTTTTTTACCCTGCAAACACCACAGAGCCAGCGAATATGCCGAGATCAAAGAAACCTGTTGAATCTTTCCGAGATCCTTCCCGTCTTTGATGGCTAGGGCCACCCATGCGGTGTCAGCGCTTTGTTGCTCAATATATTGGCGTGCCTGTCTGATCAAGGCGTTCAAATTTGTAGTCGCGGCGTGGACTCTCAGGGCTTTACGTAGTTGCCCATAGGAAGGATTGAGTAAGTCTTTCCCCACGTCCCGCAGAAAGTGAAAATGGCAGATAAAATCTCGGGTATCAGGGAAAACCTGGGCAACCGCTTTGAGGATACCGGTTCCCATGTCATGGACGCAGGCAATCGGAACCCCATAGTCACATTTCAATTGTTGCAGGAATGGGGCAATACTGTCGGCATGTTCGCTGGGAATTTTTATATTGCCCAGAACAAACCGGCTCAAGCCGTCCATGCCGGTCATCAATGCCGGGGCATCCGCTTCATGGGTCGCATCCAGATGCAGGATATACCCCCCGTTCTGCTGCATTGCCTGCTCTATATGCGGAGTAGCCTGGCGGTGCCCAAGGGCCAGATAGGTGATAAATTTACGTCCCAGATATTCTATTTCCGAAGATGACAGGGGTACGTGACGGGTTTCTAAATCCCGACGTACCTGCTCTGTGGTTCGATGGTGTTGAAACAGGCTTTGTCCCACAAAGACAACAACATCCCAGGCCACATTACAATGCCTTGCAACCAATCGACGCAGGGCTTGGGAGGTAAAGACGCTATTGCAGTTCGGGCAGTTTAACAGGGTTTCGTGGGCCACAAATGATCCTGTCATGCCCATGACTTTTTTGCACCGTGTCTTCAGAACAACAAGTGATGTTCCACACTGGCATATTTTATGATCAGGCCTGAACCGGATAACCGGAGGTTCGGGGAATAAAATGCCCGGCAACGTCTCCTGCTTGAGTTGTGTGAGCCATTGACCCAGTGCAATCAAGGCTCTTGCTCCGCAATTCAGGCTTTTTTTTTCAAACCATGCTGTTCGAAAAGCATCTGAACCTGTTCGTGCTTGATAAGCACGCCCGTACGCCGGGATATCGTTCTGGCCAACTGCTGAACTTCAGCTTCCGGGGTTCGGATGAACTCTGCAAGCACCAACACCGCCATCTCTGCCGGCAACTGGGGCGTGTGTACTTTTGGTAAAGCCAGGCGTTGGATTGAAGCAATTTGTTCATCCCCTGCCAGGTAAATGTACGACCTGCCTTGTTTTTCTCGCTGCAACCGACCTTCTCGATATAATTTGACTAAAACGGCATGACAGCGACATTGAAGTCTTTCTCCGATTTGTTCAGCAGTCAACCCCATCGGGCTTTTTTCTGTCAGTCGGATAAGGGTACGGGTCAGAGAACCTTCACGTGAAAATCCAATTTTTTGATGGAACCATAATCCATCCTGTTTAAAGCGGGGAATCGAAGCAAGGGTGTACCATCGCCCATTATGTGTAAAACTGCTGTAATAACCGATTTTAGCCAGGAAGCGACGAACAGATGGAATTGAATAATTTATCTGTTCGGCAAGTGGCGTAATCATCCAGCACTTCTGCCGATTAAAGGCGGAAGTAAGTTTCTGGGTGGTATTCATTTCTGTGGACATGAGCACCTCTTGATAAAGTATTGCAATAAACTCCGAAACAAACCATTATTGTGCAATACTTTATCAAAATAAAACAGGCATGGCAAGAAATGAAATAATGACATACAAGTAAAGAATTTGGTATGCTCTTTAGATTCAAACACTTAAGAGAAAGTAGTAATGTATGAGTAAAAGTAAAAAAACACGTCCGTCAGCTCCCCGCATGATAAAGTATTGCATTATTGCGATGGTAACCGACTGATATTATTGCATCCAACCGTTATTTGTGATCATAGGGAATTATTCTTTTTATTTGCCTGTGAATCTCGGAAATAATGCCTGAGCATTCACCCTGTCTATTCCTCTGAGTTTTTTTTCATTAAAGCCATTGAACGTATTTAATCCAGATATTGTCATGCCTGTTATACTTTCCGGTGCAAACGGATAATCACTTCCAAAAAGGATATGAGAAGAACTGGCCAGCTCCTGCAAAGAGCTCAAGGCATATGGGGAGGCTGACAACGCAGTGTCATAGTACAGGCGTTTTAGATCACCGATTGTATCAGTGTAAATCCGATAATCCATCAAGGACATCCTCCACGCAATAAATGGCGCAGTTCCACCCGCATGGGAAACGATGAAACGGATGTTTGGAAATCGTTTTAATGTTTTGTTCATTACTAAATTGGAGATTGCCCTTGTCGTATCAAAAACAAACTCAATAATACTGGGAGGCATACTCATTTTTGGAAACTTTCCTTTTGCTGGAACTGTTGGATGAATAAATACAATTGCATTTCTTTTGTTAAGCTCAAAGTACAAATCATCGAATTTGGAAGAACCCAAATAATGACCGCCCACATTTGACAGTAAAACAACACCATCCAGTTTCAAAACGTCAAGGGCATATTCTAACTCCTTTATTGCTGCTTTAACATCAGGCAACGGCAACAATGCAAATCCTCCAAACCTCATTTTATTATCACTGATAAGGGTTGCAGAAAACTCATTGCATCGTTTTGCTAAATCCTTTGAAAACTCAATATCTCCGAAATAAATGCCTGGGGAGGATATCGACGTAATAGCAGTTGCAATTCCGTTTCGATCCATAACATCTAAAGACTGTTGTGCATTCCAATAGGGGAAAGGGGTGCCTCCAGCACTTTTAATCCCTAATTTTGCCAATGCTGAAGTATATACAGGCGGAAGAATATGATGGTGAACATCAATTCTACCTAGTTGTTGTGGTAATTCGTTTTTGGACATATGGCTTGAAAATGCGTTGCCGGAAGAGAGAGATAATCCCAAAATAGATGCAAATTTCAGAAAAGTTCTTCGATTTATAGGTATGTTCATATTCACCAACCATGTATTAATTAATGAAAGGATATCAGAATAACGTCCGCAGGATGGAGCTCTGCTCATCCTGCGAGGTTATTCTTTTTTATCATTTCAAAAAAAAATTTCCGGCTCTTTTCTATCCTGGCAGCTTTGTTGTAGTGCCTGAATAGCGGATTGAAAATTTGGTTCGTTCATTTGCCTTGCTCCTTCCGGACAGATTTTCACACATGCAAAGCATATAAGACATTGCAACCTGTCTGTTTGAGTTACATCATCAGGAGAAATTGCTCCGGTATCATCGGAGATGGAGAGCAGTTCAACATAATGGGACCAGCTTAATTTGCCAGACAGTGTCTGGCGATTTGGATAATGGGTATATAAAAGACGCATGTATTGCAGGTTGGACCGGCTGAAGCCTTTCCCGTATCTGTTTTTCAGATCCTTTGACAGCCGGAGCAAAAGTTCTTTTCCATATTCTGCCTTGAGATTTCCTGCCTGTTCAAATTCCACAATGCTTTTGCCCACCTGCCAATAGGTTTCAACCAGGATGGTGTTTACACGTTTGATGGCCTGGGCACGGCCCTGTTCCAGTAATTTCCCGATATCACCGATCAGGGAAAGGTATGAGTCTTTAATTGGTTTTTTTGTCATATCTCAAACCCTATTTTCATCAATTGCCTTTTAATTTCAATATCCAGTTTTTGGGCCTCTTCCATCTGTTCCTTTAACTGGCAGATCAAATCGTTCATCTTGTCTTCAAAAGGAATGCCGTCATCTTCTTCATCCGGAATGCCCACATACCGGCCCGGGGTCAAGACAAATTTATGCTTGGTGATTTCCGTTAAGTTCGCCGATTTGCAGAACCCCTTGATATTTTCATACTTGCCGGTGTCTGATTTCCAGTTGTGATAGGTGTCGGCAATTTTCAGGATGTCCTTTTCATAATCAAAGGCCCGGTTGCGGCGGTCGACCATATATCCCATGTCTGAGGCATCTATAAACAGTACCTCGTTTTTCCGGTTCCGATTCTTGTTGCCGTATTTCCAGCAACTGTCTTCCAAAAGCATGTCGCCGGACCAGTCACTCATGTTAAACGGGGGGTTACCCGTCTTAATTTGGTTTGTTTGAATATTCTCTGGTTTTCCTATACTGCGTTTTTTGGCCCCTAAAAATGCAATATAGCCCTGTTTTGAGGGTATTTTTAAGAATGATTTGTTATTATTTCAATTGGTTGCTGCGGTCCGATCCTTCGTCACTCTTCGTCACCTTCACTCTTCGTCATAGACATGACCCTTCTAATCTCACAAGGTAATTTTTTTTTAGGTGGTGGCAGAATGGGGGTTTTTCTCGACTGTGGCCATGGCAATGGTCCCCCGACTGTTTTTTTAATTCATTGTCGGCTTCATTTGGAATCGGTGCTCCTGCCTTTTTTACCTGCATGGCAGGGGTGTACCCGCCCCCCTGGATCATAAAGTGTTTAATCACCCGTTGAAAAATTATTCCATCATAAAAACCGTTGTTCATATGTGAAACAAAGTTCTCAACGGTCTGGGGCGCTTTTTTTCAAAAAAATGGTAATGGTCCCTTGTGTGGTCTCGAAAACCAGTATGGGATCCTCTTTGGGCTTTGCGATTTTTTCAACCGGTTCTTCCCGGGCAACATCAAAAAGATGACAGCGTTCATTTTTAATCCAGTTCTCAAATTTAAGTAACGGTCTTTCCTTCCTTTTGGGCGCTATTCTTGAAAAGATGAAAATTATGAAAGTACTCCTCCTGGATAATCGACTTGCGCTTTTTTTCAAAAAGTGAAATGGTAATGGTCCCTTGTGTGGTCTCGAAAACCAGTATGGGATCCTCTTTGGGCTTTGCGATTTTTTCAACCGGTTCTTCCCGGGCAACATCTGTTTGCGTTTTTTCCTACTGGGGATCGCTCGATTGAGCTATCTGCTCCGGCTGGGCCTGGAGACCCGTCGCAAAGATGACAGCGTTCATTTTTAATCCAGGACGGTTTTTTGTGATCTTTACCTGGACACTATCATCGTGAACTTCAAGCACGACTCCTGACCCGGCATTGATTTTAACCCCTTTTTTATCTATTGAAAAATCAACTTTATCCCCCTTGGCCGGACGTACGGTTTTGTGGGGTTCATATGCAATTTGAACGGTGTCATTTCTTTTGGCTGTAATTTTGCCGTTAATCTGGATCTGGGCAAACACTATGTCGACCTGGAACATCAGCAACAGGGCAAGTCCAAATACAAATTTGAACATCTCGCCCACCTTTTTCTCCTTATTTACAATTTTATTCAATGTTCACTCCAAGCGCCTTCAGCTCTTTTAATCGATTTGTTGCATGAGTTGACCCGAGTTCCTGTGCTTTTTTATAGAATTTGACAGCTGTGGGCATGTCTTTTTTGACTGACAGGCCTAATTCATAATAAAATCCGACAGCATAAATAGCTGTTTTGTTATTTAAATCAGCGGCTTTGCGAAACCATTCGAGAGCCTTGGTGTTATCTAATGGGATTCCTTTTCCAGTGTTGTACATATACCCGAGAAAATACATGCCTTCTGCATGACCTTCATTGGCACTGCTTGTCAACAATTCCAGGGCTTTTGAATAGTCTTTATCAATACTGTCACCATGAAGATAAAAAGTTCCAAGTCCGGTTTTTGATATAACAGAACCCGAAGCGGCGGCTTTTTTCAGCATTGCAAAACCTTTGTCCGTATCTTTGGTGACCCCGCCAAACCCTTTGATATAGACTGCGCCAAGATATCCCAGAGCATCTGTATTACCTGAGTCCGAGTGTTCTTTCAGCAGCTTGAGTGAATCCGCCTTATCCGGTTTATTGAATCGCACAGATTCGAATGCTTTCAATAAAATTGCATCCATATCAATTTTACCGGTGGCAATAATCCGGGCCTGCATTTTAAGATCAGCTCTTTTCTTAGTTATTTTTATCCAGACCGACGTTTTTTCAACCTCTGTGACCTGACCGGTTCCGCCTTTAAGTTCGATACCGCTTTTCATTTTGAAAAATTCAACGGTGTCTCCTTTTTGAGGCACTGCCGTCTTGTTGGGGGTAAACTCAACCTGGACGGAATCGTCTTTCTTTGCTGTAACAACACCTGAAATCTGTATATCGGCCACGGCCGGTTCTAATGACAGGAAAAATAGAGTCACACTGATCAAAAACAAAAATCCGAATCTAAATAGATTATTCATAATTAGCCCTTTATTCCTTATTGTAATGATTTGTCATTTTATTCACAGTCTTTTGCATAGGGTTCTATTTGATCGGCCAGACCCTGGACGATCTGCATGAGTTCATTTTTATGTGTTCTGATTGCTGTCTCAGCCCCGGTAACTTTTATCTTGACCTGGCTGGAGGCACCGGCATAGTCAATACCCGCCATAGATTTCACGGTCTCTTGTCGTGTTTGCCCAGTTACAGTATCCGTAATAAAATATGTCATATTTTCACCACCCTTGGAATATAAAGGCCTGCCCGCACCCTTGTCACAAAAGCGGACATAATTTTGCTTTCCGGAATCCAGGGGTTCTCTCCAATACATGGCAATCCTTATATACCCTGCTTTTTTCCGGCTATCGGTGTAGCCAATCTGCATGTATCTGATTTTTTCTTTTATATAAATAAATCCGCCATTGGGGCGAGATATTCTTCCGGGTCGAGAAGGATGTTCCTGGGTGACATAATATGACTTATTTTGTCTCTTATTTAATTCAAACAAATTATATTTAACGATATCAAAGCCTGCTAAACTTGGAATATCAATATAAGGAACACCCCCTGAAACATTTTTGGGGGGTTCAGCAGGTTTTATCGGAGCTCCCTTGTAACTGCCGTATACCCATATGTCAATGCCGATACCGCTCATTACCGCAATCCCGGGTTCAGGGTATTGTTTGTAAACACGTCCCTGATCCGATCCTCTGGGAGCGTTCGCACCTTTGTTCAGATTTACGAAAAGTCCGACGTCTTTAAGCTTTTGTGTGGCCTGATCAAGTGTCAGTCCTGTGAGGCCGGGAACGTTGGTTTCATCAATGGCCATGGAATAGACCAAAAGATTGATATCACTGCCCGGTTCAGCTGTTGATCCGGGTTTGGGGGACTGGCGGTAGACCATGCCGTCTTTTTTCGGGTCGCGGGTATCGTCGCCCAGTTCAATCACTGGATTAAATCCTGCCGTTTCAATCACCTTGACGGCTTTGCCAATGTCCTGCCCCACCACATTGGGCACACCTTCTTCGACCATAATAAAACTGTAAACCGTCAGTATCACATCACTGCCGGATTCAAGCTGGGTTCCCTGTTCCGGGTCTTGATGATATACCATGCCGTCTTTATCCGGGTCATCTGTTTCGTCACCCAGTTCAAAAATGGGGGTCAGTCCCACTTTTTTAACGGATTCCGACGCTTTCTCAAGGGATTTTCCCATAACATTCGGGACAACATGAGCATCTTGACCGGATTCAAGTGTATAGACCCATAGCTGAACATCTGCGCCGGATTCCACGATGGTATCTGCCACAGGATCCTGGCGGTAGACGAGGTCTTCATTTTCCGGGTCAGTTGTTTCCTGACCCATTTCAAACAAGGGGTTAAGTCCGGCGCTGGCTATCTTTTGTGCTGCATTCGTTATCTTTTTTCCAAGAACATTGGGAACCGTGCTGCCCTGTGTCTGTTCATCATAAATATAGAGTGTGATGCCGTCATTTTTAAGTAAAGGGCCTTCGTGTTCCGCTTCAGCTTTTTCAACAGTCCCGATTTTGTCCGGGTCTGATACCGGGCTGCCAAGCTCTGCCGATAAAAGGGTCAAGCCCAGACTCTTAATGACTTCCACCGCATTTTCATACGGCATGCCGACAAGGTTGGGAAGGGTGATCCCGGTTTGCGTCTCAGTTTCAAGCCCGGTCAGTTTATCATTGATGCGCTCAACCAGTGACGGGCATGTTGATGAAGCGTCTTCAGAATCGATGAGCGCCAGTGCCTGCAGATATCCCTTTTTGGCCTCGGTTAACAGGCCGGCATCCTCATGAGCCCTGGCGTTGTCAAAAAATTCTCCGGCCTGGTCACAGACCTGTTTTTGTGCAAGTTCCTTATCTGTTTCTTCTTGTTTGTCTTCAAACGGTATCAGCAGGCGTACGGGTATGACTTCTTTTATACCTGAAAGGTAAAGCGTCTCTGATTTGAAATGGTCCACACCGGCATCCAGCTCAATGGAAAAAGAGGGCGATTGGGCTATCGCATAAATGGTAAAATTTCCATGGGGATCAGTTTTCCACGCCTCACACCCTCTCAGTTCCTGGCCGCCGGATACCCGGATGTTCAAAATGGCATCACTGCACCGGGAACAGGTTTGGTCAGGTGAATTCTGGTTTCTGACTTCTCCTGATACCTGCACAAAGCCAAGAGTTCTGGTTTTTTCCCAGATCTGGTCATAATTTTTATAGGCGGCCTGTCGCGTGTTTTTTTTACCCAAAACGCCTTTGCCAATCAAAAAAGAAGCCAGATAGGTGGTTTCAAGACGGCTTAATCCCTGGTCGTCTGATTCTTTTAAAAACGGCTCAAAATCGACCCCCAGCATTTCTTCTAGCTGTGCATCCATGGTGGCGGAATTACAACTGAAAACAGACTGTTTGAATTTGATATACTGATCCGCACTGATTTTTATCTCCTTTATGACTTTTCGGGCATGGACAAGTAGTCCTAAAAATCCTTTGTCGTACTGGACATTATAGATAAGGCCGATAGTCTTGACATTCGTTGGAATGTCATACCCCAGATCATTGGCACGACCGATCAGTTTGATGATTTCCTGGACAGCGGGCTTACCACCATAATTCAAATGGCCTTCAATAAATTTTTTACCTGTCCAGAAATGCAGCCGTGAATTCTCCGGTTCCACTTCTTCATATATGTCTTTCCATGGCGATTTTTCAAAGGCCACAGGGCAGATAAGAAGATCTCTTTTTTCAAGGGCTTGAGATCTCGTGTCCTCGGTGGCTACACCTGCTCCCAGACAATAATCGGCTCTCCTGTGTATTTTGTCCCCCAGGATAACCACCTGCTCCAGAGCACCTTTGCCCAGCTGCACCAGATTCTGAACAATATCGCCCATGAGCGATGCAATGGGGATCCTGCTTTCTGCGGCCAGCCCGCTGACCGTATCCAGGAAACCCAGCATGGCTTCGACTTTGTGGCGGGGAAGGTCGCTGCTGAACGATTGGTGAACCGTTCCCACAAGTTCTGTCACCTTAAAGGTTTTATTTATCTGTCGAAGCCTTCCTTCCTGGGCCTTGAGATTATCGATCCACGCACCTTTCACCCCATATTTTTTCATCAGATCCGCCGTTGGTGTATCCGGCTTTTCATTGGCCTCTTTGGCGAACCCGGCAATTCGCTTCAACCGGTCCTGGGCCTGTGCCGCAAGCGTATTTAAATCTTTCAGGATTGCTGCGGAGGACCCCTGGGTCAAATCAACATAGGCTTTGTAAGCATAGTAGAGCTTCTGGTCATTTTCTTTAAGGTAGGCGACAACATACGCATTGATTTCTTTTTCGGAATCAAGGTATTCCACTGCCTGCTGCTGCATAAATTCAGAATCGTTGTCAAACCGCTGCTGATCTTCTTCTGACAGCAACGGCAGAATCTGCTCCCTGGCCTGTTCTGCAGCCCAGGATAAAAAAGCGGCTTTCAATTCTGCCTGGGCCTTGTCCAGTTCCTTTTTGGCAGCCCCCTTCACATCAACCGATGATTTAATGCTTTCAACAAGACTGTTGATTTCGCCGGAAAGATAATCTTTGCACTGATTGCACGTATATTTAAATAAAACTTCAGGATCAAGACCGATCTTACCGCCCAGGGACAGGTTTCTGGGGGGATATTTTTTGCTGATTTTCTCCCAGGCGACAGCGCAGGGATCAAAATTGGGATCAAATTCGACTACAATAGCGTCTGGACGGTGGTCTTGTGAAGACGACACGGCAAAAACAATGGGGGCTGATAGAAAAACATATCCAGATATCAGCAAAAATAAAAAGACAATTGCTCTGCCGATTGACATCCTGATTCCATAAAAAATTCCATGGTTATATTTCAACTGATTACCACCTTTCCAAAAAAACGGTAAGCTATGTCTGAACTTTTTTTAAAAAAACAGCCCTAATTTTACATCAAACTGTGGTGGATGGAAATATAATTATTCGGTCTTTCCTATATTATTAAACGATGATTAATGGATTAAATAGGCAGACCAGGTAATCTTGTCTGGGTATGTTTCAAACAGCAAAGGAAGATTTAATTCCCGAATAATGAAAAATGAACATTGCAGGTATTCCATGCACGCTTGCGGTCTACAATTAGATAATGAAGATAATCCTGAATCTGATTGTTGGAAAGAGTGTCTGGTGACTGTTCATAATGCTTTAGCATTGTTGAACGAAGCCGCTATCGCGGCAGAAAAATAATTCAAATTCGTGTATAACTCCTGTAATTGCCCAATTCCGGGCATTTATAATGCAAAGGAGTTTGCTATGAACAAAACAGAAACAAAACGATTCAATTCTCTTTATGAACACCATTTGAAACTATTCAAACTGCAAGGCAAAAGCAAGGGTACCATTGATAATTATGCCAGGGCTGTCCGAAGGATCAGTCAGTATTTTGATTGCTGTCCTGACAAATTGACTCCGGATCAACTGGAAGACTATTTCAGTCAATTTCTTGATACCCATTCCTGGAGTACGGTTAAGGTGGAACGAAACGGCCTGCAATTTTTCTGGAGACATACACTCAAGATCGACTGGAAGTGGATCAATATGGTCAAGCCACCACAGATCAAAACCATACCCGATATCCTCTCGCCGGATGAAATAGAACAACTCATTGGTAGTACCTGAAAATTACGCTATCGCGTTTTCTTTTTGACCGCCTATTCCATGGGGCTGCGCTTATCAGAAGCGCTGTCTCTTCAAGTCAGGGATATCGATGCCGATCTTAAACGGATTCATATCCGGTATGGGAAAGGCCTTAAAGACCGGTTTGTTCCCTTACCGGATCTAACTTTACAGGCACTGAGGGTTCTTTGGAGCAAGCATCGCCATCCAAAGCTGCTCTTGCCGAATGCGGCATTAAAAAAAAGTCAGTATCCACTCGTTACGCCACAGTTTTGCCACACATCTGCTTGAACGCGGCTTAAGCCTACGGCACATTCAAGCTCTTTTGGGGCACGCCAAGCCGAAGACCACTGCCCGATACACCCATTTGACCGGTATTTCCGAAAAAAACAGCAGTGCCACCATTAATGACTTGGTCAACACGCTTCATGTCGATTTATGGAAGGTGTGATCATGGATTTAGTCGCAATTATTAGCCAATATTATTCCGCTTTAAAAATCAAGTATGCCCAAAAGTTACTGCCCGGTCATTATAAAGCACTGAATGCCATTTGCCGCTGCCGCACACCTGACTCTGGAGAACTTTTTGTTCAATGTCCGGATTGTACTCACGGGGAATGGAAAACTTTGTCCTGCGGTCATCGAAGTTGTCCGAAATGCCAGAACCATGAAGCAAGTCAGTGGGTTGACCGGCAGCAGAGCAAACTGCTGCCGGTCCTGTACTTCATGACCACTTTCACCTTGCCGTATGAACTGCGGCCTTTAACCTGGTACCATCAAACCCGTGTCTATTCAATCTTTTTTGCTTGCGTTGCAAGCGCCTTGAATGATTTTGGATTAAATTCAAAAAACCTGGGAGCCCAAATCGGGATGACAATGGTGTTGCACACCCATACCAGAAGGTTGGATTATCATCCTCATATCCATGTTGTGATTCCCGGCGGCGGTGTTAATAAATCCAGACGCCAATGGAAAAAGAATAAGGGCAAGTACCTCTTTAATGAAAAGAACCTGGCCAAGGTCTTTCGTGCCCGTTTTCTTGAAGCACTTAATGAAAACAAACTGCCCATTCCCAGAAAAGTTCCTGTAGAATGGATTGTTGACTGCGCTCGGGTTGGAAAAGGATTACCAACGCTTAAATATCTGTCCAGGTACTTATACCGGGGAGTCATCAATGAAAAGAACATTATTCCCAACCACCATGGCCGGGTCACTTTCCGGTATATTGAAAGCGACACCGGTGAAACACGGTATCGAACCCTCAACGGGGAAGATTTTTTATTTCTGGTCATCCAGCACGTCCTGCCCAAAGGTTTCAGAAGAGTCAGGGATTACGGGTTCCTCCATGGCAATGCCAAAAAACTGCTGTCCCTGGTACAACTGATTTTGCATGTGATCATCACTGGTGTTCATCAAAGGCCCAGACCGGTTTTTAAATGTCCATGCTGCAAGACAGCAATGATTGTTTTGGGTTTTCGGCAGTTCGCTTGGGAATCAGGATGATTGTAATTTATGGCAATCACCAGGCGATCATATAAAAACAGGAGGTAAAATTTTATATGATATAGAACGACTTCCTTGAAGCCATCTCAATGGTTACGGCACCCGTGCGCCTTAAAAATGGAACACGTTTTTTTAGGCGCTTACTCCCTCCCTTACATCAGAAAGATATTTTCTTATATATAGTGACTTAGGGCTTGTTCAACACCGGATGAGATCATGGTTCGTTCCTCACATGATCTATCCTTGTTCGTTATGCACGTTTTAGGAATTCGATTGCTTTGTCTTTTTCTTCAATCGGAAATCCTTTCATATCAATACTCTTGAATAAGCTACCTTCAAGATCGACAAGCTTATGTATCCATTTTTTATGTGTTACAACTGCTATCTTGCTAAAATTAGAAATTCCAACATCAATAAAGAATTTAAACTTCGCAATCATTGCATCAAATTCAACTCCACTGAAACTTGCGACTTCTTGGTATACGATTAGTTTTTCGTCACTATCTATTTTGTTCCTAAATATAGAAATTACCGATGTCATCTCCTCTTCTGTAATCTTGCCCCCCACACGATATGCAATGGCCTCTTCAATCCCTATATCTATCATTTCTAACATTTTATTAATCTCCGTGTTGATGGTTTGAGCATAACACCAAAATAACCGGTCACACCCGGTTCATTTTTTTGTGTACGCCCGGCATGGGCGTGAACTTATGGGGTGTAAGTCCCCTACCCTTGCCCATTGCAATCATATCCGGCTCTATATCGTAATGATTATATCCGAACCATTCCCCGGTCCGCCCGATTCCTGTGGTTACTTCATTTGCAATGATCTTACCGTTATTTTTTTTTATAATTCTGACAATATTTTGTATTAATGCTTTTGGTGGGAACCTTACAAACCCTGAGGAACTCCCAGGTTCAAAAATAAATTCCGATACATCTTCAGGGATACCCTGCAATAAGGCGCAGGAAACATCGCAATGTTTTTGTTTTTGACAGTATTTATAGTCTTCCCAGTTAAAAATATGCCATCCTTGTTATTTCGATAGCCTCGCTACCAGAGCATAGGAATACACACTTTCCATCACCAAAAAGTGTTGACCACTGGATTATTGTGCCCTATTGAAGTGCACCACACGCCTGATTCCAAATCCATGTATTGTTTCCCGTTTTCATCAAATACATAGATCCCTTGTGTGTCAACAATATTGGGAATTACGAGATCATGGCCAGTGCAATTGTAGATGTTATTCAATTATGCTCCTTTAACTATTGTGCAAACTATCCCTCATGGTCACTCCAGAAAACTGAGAAAATCAAGTACTGGTAGTCTTGAATTTTCACGCTTTCAAATGTAGACATTAATGCGGTCATCATATCCCCCATAGAGATAGTTAGTTGTTTTTATAATAATAAACTCACTTTCAATCAAAAAAAAGAACGACCTAAATCTGTGGCTCGTCCGCAGCATGTTACTTGTTGTTAGTATATATAAAAATCATTCTGAATTATATGATATAGACTTGATAAAGACTCTTAAAAGTATTATATATAGTATTATTAATTGATAAATGAGGTTTATTATGAATACTATAACAGCAAATCAGTTAAAGACAAAAGGGGTTTCAGCAATTCAGAATAATCTTTTAGAGAATCATGAATTGGTAATTACAGTCCGGGGCAAAGAAACGTTTGTCATCATGGATATGGAGCATTACAACTATTTAAGAGAGTGCGAACTCGATGCTGCACTTCACCAAGCGAAAATTGATTATAATGACGGAAACTATATCAAAGAGACTGTTGAAGACCATATTAAAAGAATTATACAATGACATATACACTTGTCTATACGGATAGTTATATTAAGAGAGCCTCGAAATTTGTTAAAAATCATCCTGATTTAATATCTCAATATCAGAAAGCACTTAAACTTTTAGAAATAGATCCAAATCATCCATCTTTGAGACTTCATCCTTTAAAAGGGAAATTAAAAGATTTGTATTCGGTTTCAATTAACATATCTTATAGGATCACGCTCGAATTTTTCATCACAAAAAAAGAAATTATTTTAGTGAATGTCGGACATCATGAAGAAGTTTATTGAAAAACGGTAAAACCTGAAAATTGTGGTTTAACTCAGTCTCCAGTTTTTTGGGGGAGGATCATCAATAACTTGTTCTCTGATTCGTATTTTTTCCTGATCGATAAAGGCTTGGTAGTCTTTGTTATGGGCAAAAATTACTGCGATTATATAGACAAAAACAAAAATGGCAATACCAAATAATATTGATCTGATTGTTTCATGCCAAAATTTTTCTTTTTCTGTCATGGTATATATTTTTTATCGGTTCACTCGTGGAGCACCCGCCGTGAACTTGAAAAATAACCGGTCACACCCGGTTCATTTTTTGGTTGGGTCAAATTTTCCAGTCAAACACTTTTATTCTATTTTCAATTTTTTGAAGTGTTGCGATCAAATCATTTTCGTTCGGAAGGTCACCAATAACTAAATCTTTAAAAATGGTTCTGTATGTGGTTTGAATATGTTTCCAAGTCATTTCTGGATCTTTAAAGATAATTGCCGAACAGGGGTGATCTTTCAACCATGCATTTTTGTTTTTATAACTAATGAAATCGTCTTCACCAACCTTTTGCAGCATTTTAGGAAAATTACCACTTTTGAAGAATAAAATTACTGATTCATTTTTCAACATTTGATTAAGGTCATATATATGCCTGATTTTATCTGATAGGGCTGGATATGGCTCATCCATTCGTGAGAAGCGGACCAGGCTCATTATTTTCTCACAAAATGTCCGTTCAATGCTTAACGACTGAACTTTGAATGACTGAAGACCATATTCTTGGATCAATGTTTCCTGACCGGTCTGGTGCATAAGATCCAAAATATAACTGCCAACGTTTTCAATTGTAAAAGGTTCATAATTCCCAAGCCAAGTGGTCTCAAGTATTAATTGTTCTCTGGCCTGCCCAAAGTTACCGTCAAAACACTTGCCGTATTGATGAACCGTTTTCCTGAGATTTCCCTTTTTGTTGGTCAAGCCTTCCACAAAAATTTCAGGTAACATCTCTTCAACTATTTTACTGATCTACCGGATTTTCTTTTTCAGCTGGTTATCGTTTTCACCTTCATTTCGAAATATAACCAGATCAATATCCTCTGAAAATCTTTGAATAATTTGATGACACTTTGAAAGGCAGGTTCCTCCTTTGAAGACGATTTGATCTGCCATATCTGAATGGAATATTTTATTTAGCACCATAGTAACCCAATAATCTTTTTCAATATAGATTTTTGGAATGCCAAACCGCTGGGAGGCTGCTAAAACTGCATCTCTGAACAGGTCTTTGTTTTGGTGCAGTCTCATTACTTTATATTCCATTTCTCTGCTGTTGACAGCATATCCGGTAATATTTCCAATTTATATATCGTCAGCGGATTCAGGTTATGTTTTAAATAGTCCAGGTCCAAATCCATGTTAATTTTTTCCAGTAATGCCCCTAAAAATGCCCGTGTCCGGGGCGGATATTCGTTTACATATTGAAGAAGTCGTAGAAGTTCCTTCTTTTTTAATGATGAAATAATCGCAATCAATAATTTTATTGCAGCCTTTCTATCCAGATCCGGTATCTGTTTGAAATCTTTTAGTGCATCAAGAATTTCCAATAGGTGGTAATTCATACTTGTAACGTCAATATAACTTTTAACCCGTCTGACGTTTATATTTCCGATCCGGGTACGGATTTCTTTGACCTTGCTTGCGACTTTTATATCTTTGGGGACTTGAGAGGTCAATCCCATCCTGTTATATAATGCTGTGCCTGTTATATAAGCAATCCTGTTGTTTCCGATAAATAGATAGGGTCGCAGCAGATTCTCTTCACCTGGTGTCAATTCACCAAATACTGTTTTTTGGGGTTTATAAAAAACGCCGGTTGATATCCGTTTTATTGTTTTTTCTGCGATCAGCCTTTCTATTGTTTTGGTGGCGGCACCATACTCATTATTTAAGATGCCAAGCTCTTTATATTTGAAGGTTGTGCCTACGGGCAGCTTATTTATGGTTTCTTTGATTTTTTTTGATATTGTCATATTTTTACCCGATCAATAGATTTGACTGAAAAGATAGGGTATCAGCAATTTTTTGTCAAGTATTCTCCGGATAATACTTGACAAAATGGGCCTTGGAGGAGTCGAACCTCCCTCGCATCAAACTTTCCGTTTTTGTGTAGTCTCCCCGAGACATATCGGCCCTTAATTGCCAAAAACTCTAATTCTTGCATTGCTTAACACTTTCTGTTTTTGCATTTGTATATGCATCATCAGCGGCTCAGCCTATCTTGCCGCGTTGCTGTCTGATGAATGCAATGGATAGCCCATTAACTTCTTGTTATTCTTCAGGGTTCAGCCTGTTTTTTTCTTCTAATATTTTTATAACTGTTCCTCTGTCGTCATATAAATCTTCAAGTATTCTTTGTGCATAATGAAGGGCAGACTCTACCTCAGCTTCATTAATTTCTCGCCATTCATCATGCACAACTTCATTTCCTAAAACCCTTATATCTTCATGAGCCTTTTGTTTTCGGGCTGCAGTAATTACACCGTCTCCAGCAGCGTCATCAATTTTTTTTTGTAAAGAGCCTTTCTGGTACCCATTTTCTTTTAATGTCTTTTCCAGTGTGGACCTGACAAGAGCACTTGCCGCTCGATAAGCTTCTGCCGATGCACACAATTCTGCTTCTCTATATTCTTTAACAATACCTTCCGGAACACCTTCAGGTAAGGGAGAAGAGGCTAAACTTCTAGGAAAAAATGATTCTAAGACCCCTGGGCCACGACCACTATCATGAAATTTTGCCAAACCTGCTCTACTGCAACCAGAGCATTTTAATAATCGCCAATGTATCCTTGTAAAATTCTGTCCGTTAAATGTGTGTTGTCCATCAAAAAGAAGATATCCAAGTTCGCCATTAGGCGATTGATGATCGAAGTTTGAAATTGCACCATTGCAATCTGGACATCTGGCCCGCACCGAATAATTATTTATTAAAGGGTGTTGAAAAGAGTTGATATATATGATGTAAAATCAGCGCTTTATGGTTGATTTTACCTCTGTTTTATGTATATAGTTTGATAGCTAAAAAAACAAAAAACATACAAAAAAGCAGAGGTAAAATGCATAGAAAAGATATCAAAAGAAGCATTCAGAAGCAACTTAAAAAAAAATACCCCGACTGGAAAAGAATGACTAAAAAAGAAAAAAAAGAAATGGCCAGTCAAGTCATGCAGGAAGCAGTGGAGGAGCATGATTTTGATCAAACCCCCACCGCTTCTATGGAGCAACTTACCGGCATTGAAGGTCAGATGCCCACAAAAGGTATTATCCCTGTCGATAAAATGGGTAAGTTTATTGAGAATTATAACAGTGGTTTTTTTTTCAAACCCAATGGAGTAAAAAAGACGCCTTCAGAAATAACTGATCCCGAGTTAAGATATGTTGATCAGCTTATAGATAATGGAATAATAAACTGCCTCCTTGCGAATAAAGGTTATTCTCCACAGATGAGGGACATCTTCCCGTATCAATTATTCAGAATGGAACTTTTAAAGGTTCTAAAGTACCCTGAAATCAGTTACAGGAAATATTGCACTGAGGAGTATTTCGGTATGGATAGAAAACAAAACAGAAGATTTGTTGGACTGCCATTAAACACAAAAGAAATTATTGATCATACAGAGCTTTGCCAATTTCGAGGCAATATGTCTTTCACTCAATCAACCAATATTCTTGTGTATTTTCTTCATCACTTCTATTCATCTGGGTGTTTGGAATATCAGGTTTTGCATGCCATTGATTCAACCGAACTTCCAATGGAATTCAACTATCCAATTTGTACAATTGAGGTTAAAGGGAAAAAGATCCGAATCTATTCGGATATAGATTGTGATTGTGGTAAACGACGTAACAAAAGAAATCTATCACAATATTTTATTGGTTACCGCATGCATACCTTAACGGTGATCAATCCTTCAACGGGCCATAGTTTTCCTCTGGTTTCCCTTATCAGTGCTGGAAACCATCATGACAAGCTGTTTGTAAAACCCTTAATTAAATTGGCAAAGGCAATGGGAATAAATGTCGAGCTACTTACTGCAGATGAAGCCTATCATGATGGAGATGGTTCAATTTATAAAGAGACCGGGACCCATGTAATTGCTCCTCCCTCCAAAAAAGTCAAATTGCCAGATAACGTATTGGAATTCCCGTTGCGGGTCACCTGTAATCAATATTGTGAAACACCTATGGTCAATTTAGGATGTTCAGATCAAGGTCATGAATATCGCTGTGATTCTCAGCTTGGAGAATGTCCCTATGAATCATGCTGTCCCAAAAGCAGAATAGTTCCTTTTGACAGTGGATTCTTTCAACCAATAGTTGCTTCAAGCCCTATGGCAGAAAAAGCAATTGCAATACGTAAAAATTGTGAAAGACCTTTCAATCTTATGAAAAAAAGGGAGGGCTTAGAGCAAACAAGGGTAAGGAGCCAGCAGGGTGTTGTGGTTCGATCCACAATCACAACAATCGCCACACTCCTGATAGAAATGATGGGGACGAGAAGAAAACAAAAAAAGAAGGAAAAAAAAGATAATCAAATGGACTTGTTTAAAAAAACTGGATAGTTAAAAACAGTTCTAAATGCAATCAATAAATGTCTATGGATAACTGTTTTCTTTTTCTTGCTCGATTTTTATAATAACTCCAAAATTTTAAAAAAATGATTGGATAAAAAAAATATCGGCGTGTGAAACAAAAAAGTAAGGACAGAAATTTCAAAAAAAAATGGCTACAAGCCAAATGGAGTTGTTTGATTTGCAAATGTCGGAATCGTTTCAACACCCTTTATTACAGTAGGCTTCATTTAAAAATCCTTTATTTTTTTGGGCTAACGCCAAAATCACCGGTGAAATCCGGTGCATTTTGGTTGTTGAGTTTTTCTTTTCATGCAATATCAGTAAGGTGACCTAAAGATAAAACAGAAATATTTTTTTCTACAGGGTATGAATGCTCTCCTGGATATACGATCCAAAGATGTTCTAACTTTAGGTCCTCAAAGGCAACATGCATGGACTTTGTGAGTTTTGGAGCTTCATTGAATTTAAATTCAATGCCATATTTTTTGCCGCCTTTAAAGAACATTAAATCCAGTTCTGCCCCACTATATGTAGCCCAGTAATATACTTCGCCCGGTTTGAGTATTTGTATGGCCTGTTCCATGGCAAAACCTTCCCAGGAAGCCCCTAATTTTGGATGTCCCAGGAGATTGTGCATATCCGTAACAGTTAACAGATGATGCAAAAGACCTGAATCTCTGAAATAGATCTTAGGTGCTTTTACCTGTCTTTTACTTAAGTTTTCATACCATGGCTGCAATTGCCTCATCATAAAAGTACCTGTCAGGATATCCAGATAAGTCCTGATAGTTTTATCCGTAACTCCCAGGGATCGGCCAATTTCTGAAGCATTCAGCGTTTGGCCATGATAGTGAGCGAGCATGGTCCAAAACCGTCTCATTGCGGCAGCCGGTATTTTGAATCCCAGTTGCGGGATATCTCTTTCCAGAAAAGTACGAATGAATGCTTCTCTCCAACTGATACTTTCTTCAGTTGAATTGGCAAGATATGAAAGGGGATATCCACCGCGTATCCAAAGATCTTGAATATTGCTTTTATCAGTTTCTATGAAATTGAAACCCGACAGCTCGATAAATTCGGTTCGTCCAGCTAAAGTTTCTGATGCATTTTTTATGATGTGAGGCGCTGCACTTCCAAGTATGAGGAATCTGGTGCGTCTGTCCGGTTTATCTACCAAAACACGTAAAGTTTTGAAAAGCTCAGGTTTTTCCTGGATCTCATCGATAATCACAAGACCTTCAAGAGCTCCAAGGATTAATTCCGGGTTTTGAAGACGCTGGAGATCCTGGGATGATTCCAAATCAAAGAATGTGGCGTCAAATTTTTTCTCAAATATTCTGGCTAATGTTGTTTTTCCACATTGCCTCGGTCCTAGAAGGGATACAACAGGAGTTCTGTTTAGTGCTTTTTCAATTGCATTTATATGTGATGGTCGTTGAATCATATCGATAAATTATCATTGAAAATCCGGAGTGTCAATCCGAATTTTCAATGATAAGTATGCTGTAGCCAAGGAGTTTTCCCTTTAACATAACTGTCAACTGCTTCAAACGGATTTAAATAGTTTCTTTCTTCTGTTGATAGATAGGAAAAAATGCATCGGTTTATTGACATCTCCATAGCGTTTATCTGCCCTGGGGAATATAATCCTGTTGTTAGACGTTTTATTTCATTAATGCTACCATTTAATTGCCGGTTTCCGTTTTTACCAAAAGAAAGCAATTTATCACCGCGAAACCACGGACACGATTGTAAAATCTCGTTTGCAATATTTTTCAAATTTTGAAACGTTGATTTTCGGCGAACTATAGTAAAAAGTGTATTTTCATGAACAATTAGCAGCATCGGAACGCGCCCAATCATCATAATATCAATTTTCCAGAAATCTCCTGAGCGTTCCTCAAGATCCTTCCATTTAGTTTTAAAGCGTGTTGCAGCTTTATTGCTTAAATTGATCATTTTTTAAACCATGAACCCCCAACATCACCGGTGAAACCCGGTGCATGTTGGTTGTTGAATTTTCCAGCAAGGGTCAACTAAAGGCCTGATCACATTTTGTTACTGTTTAACCTATTCAAATGTCAGACTTTCGATAATTCTCTCAAAATTATCGTGGTTCGCCAGGCTGGATGGATGGACAACCAAATAGACACACTGATCGTTTTTGTACGAAGCCACTACCACAGAGGTTACCTGGTAATAATTCTTGTACACCCATTTTATATCAGTCCTGTATGCATTCGTGCCACACTTTAACACTATTTCTTTGTTGCCAACTACCCTGACATCGGAACCTGCCTGCCTGAGATTTTCAGCATAATAAATAGGTCCAAAATCCCTTAATTCGAGCTTTGCTGGTTTGGTTATCACATTCGCTGCAAAGCTGACCCGTTTCGGTATATTCATCCTCATTATTTGTCCTGGAGAAGTGACACTTTGCTTTTTGCTTCCAGTAGGATACTCAAACATAAATTTTGGCGTCTTCGTCCGCCTGAATACACCGTCCTTCGCCATTCCTTCTTCTTTGGATAACCAGACGAATCCATCTTGAAACGGTATTGATATGCTTCTCACCAAAGTATCAAGTTTTTCGGCTTCTCTCGAATTTGCTGGCAACGACTCAGAAGACACAACCGCAGGAAAAATATATTTCTTCGTTAATTCAAGCGGTAGAGAAATTTTCCCGCCGTGTAAGCCACCGGTAAATACCACAACCATATTCATCTCCGTTATCACCATAATATACTGACCATTAGAGCCGATAGCAGAATAATTGCCGTCATCATCCACCCACCATTGATACCCGTATTGCTGAGCTGGTTTAGCCTCAATATGTCCACTCGTTGATTTTTCTACCCAGGAACTCGATACAAGTTGCTTCTTCCCCCACCTTCCCTTATTGAGATAAAGCCACCCAATTTTGGCCATGTCATGGGGGGTTAACCACATCCGACCATATCCAACATCAATACCCTGCGGGCTTTTTTCCCAATCAATTTCTGAAATACCAAGGGGAGTGAATAGATTCTTTTCAGCAAATTCCCTGGTATTCATTTTCGTTGTAGTGTTAATGATTACCGATAAAAGATGTGATAAGCCGTTGCAGTACTCGAATTTATTTCCTGGAGGACCGACCACCGATAGATTAAGGACATGTTGCCCCCAATCATCGCTGCGCCTCATTTCAAATAATCCTTTCCAATTGTAATGATGAGAGTCCCTGCAATCTAAACCAGAGGCCATAATTAACAAGTGCTCAAGTGTAATTGACCTTTTATTGTCACCTAAGCTATCAATTATATTATGCGGTAATAATTCAACAATAGGCTGGTCGACGCTTTTTATATACCCTCTGTCAATCGCTATGCCTGTCAGGATCGACATAATACTTTTTGTACAGGAATGAATGAGGTGTCTCTGGCCTTTTGAAAATGGGTAAAAGTAGGCATCAAGAACCATGTAACCGTTTCGGATTATTGATATGTTATCTATGTTGTAACCTTTCAATTTTATTTCTTCAACCATACTGGCAAGCATTTGAGACTGCATACCTTGCTTTTCTGGTGCAGAGCTCTGCCATCCATCAGCCGGGTAGGTGTTAGCAGAGGCAAAGGTGACTGAGCAAAATATTAAAGCTACCAAAAAAGTAGAACCGAGAAAAATAAAATTCTTTATTTCTTTAAATAGTTTCATGGCACCCCTTTTAGTCATTGGGTGAAAGGTTACAATCCAACCAGTCGGTATTATATGATATTAATCTTAAGCAAGTATACTTGCATTATCTTTAAAGATTCAAACGTATCCTTGATCTTTTTCATAGTGACCGAAAGCCAACAAGTAATTGTGTGGTTCCGTGTATCTTGCAACTTTTTTATAATTTGACAATAAAAAAGAAGTCAAGCATAATAATCCTAACTGGATAACAAGCGAATTTGAACATTATCAAAATTCGATATCATCATGATCAAAATACCTGAAGCGCTTCAGAAAAAATACAATCTGCTGTTGATGAACAGTGATATTTCACAGGACCAATATGGCCATTGCAAAAAATGGCTGTGGTATTACCTGGATTTTTGTAAAAAATATTCCCATGCATACGCGGACCCCAAAAGCCTTTTGCTGTTTCTGGAAAAGTTGCAGAAAAAAAAACAGACCCCTTCCCAGCAGTTCCAGGCAAAAATGGCTGTGGAATTATATTATTCCGGGATAAAAGAACCGGACAGCCCATCGGAAGCTTCAATCTCCCTGCCTAAAGTCCATGAAGGGATAAAAAAGTTTGAAACAAAGGGAATTGATGATCCCTGGCGTATTGCAGTGGATGCGATAAAGAATGAAATTGAACTTCGGCATTATTCAAAAAAGACATTGAAAGCCTATACCTTATGGGCTGAAAAACTCCGATATTTTACAAAAAACAAATTTCCGGGATCTTTAACACCTGAGGATGTTAAAGAATTCCTAACATTTTTAGCTGTAAAGAAAAAAGTATCCGCCTCCTCCCAGAATCAGGCATTTAATGCGCTGTTGTTCTTTTTCAGGCATATTTTGAAAAAAGAATTTGGAAAGATTGAGGGCGTTGTCAGGGCCAAAAGAAAGCCCTATATACCGGTTGTGCTTTCCAGACAAGAGATTGATCGCGTCCTTGAAAATCTGCAGTATCCCTTTGATCTTGTGGTGAAACTTTTGTATGGGTGCGGCCTCAGATTATCAGAATGCCTGAAACTGAGGATTCATAATTTTAATTTTGATCACCATGTACTGACCATACACGACGGAAAAGGGAAAAAGGATAGAACCGTTCCACTTCCGGAATTCATCCGGGAGGATTTAAACGCTCAGGTTCACCGGGTGATGGTTTTGCATGATACTGACCTGAAGAATGGCTATTCCGGGGTGTTTTTACCGGACAGGATCGAAAAAAAATATAAAAGTGCGCCCAGGGAATTGATCTGGCAGTGGTTCTTTCCTGCCAAGGAGCTGACATTTGTTTCAGAAACCAATGAATACCGGCGGTATCATCTCCACGAAACCCATGTCCAGAAAGCGATTAAATGGGCCGTACGAAAATCAAAGCTTTTAAAGAGAGCCTCAGCCCACACCTTTCGTCACAGTTTTGCAAGCCATCTGTTACAGGCAAATTATGATATTCGTACCATTCAGGAACTTTTAGGGCACAGTGATGTTCGAACCACAATGATTTATACCCATACCGTCCAATCAAGAACCATTAAGGAGACCAAAAGCCCCTTGGATTTATAGATCAGTTTCTATAGCTCCGCCCTGTCGGTTACATTTTTCGCAGGTATAGACAATTGAAATTCGATCCATTTTATTGACACATTACTACTTATACAGGGAAGAATAAAAAAGCAATCAGTGAAGAGCCCTATTAAAAAAAAATTTTTAAAAATCTCCACAACCCAAATATTTGCAAATCACGATCATGGAATTGATTTGCCAAAAGCTCAGGAAATGGCGGCTAACACCTCGGTAAGTGCCCTTGGAATCTGGTGTATCACCTCAACGATGGACGAGGCAGGGGTGGGGTTGGCATAAAATCCGGCAAGACGGTTTGTCTTTGCTGCAATTTCAGCGGCCAGGGGAATGGCCATGCCGCTGGCCACCAGGGCCGTTACAATGCCCGTAAGGGTATCCCCGGTTCCCCCCATGGCCTCCATGGCCTCAACGGCCGGATGGTCCACGGTTGCCAGAATGCCCGCTTCATTGGCCACACGGTCAATTTTCCCCTTTACAAGGAGATGGGTTGCCCCGTTATTGTGGAGATAGGCCCGCTGGATGAGATCTTCAGCCCTGTTTTCGTCATGGAGAATGAATCCCCGTGTATAAAAGGGATGGGGGGCGGTCTCATCGGCAAGAAAGGCAAGCTCTCCGGCATCCGGGGTAAAGAGATCATAAAAGGCGGCCTGCCCGCTCATCTTGGCCGCATACATGAAACCTGCATCGGCGATCATCAACGGTTTTTTCGCCATGGCTTCCACGGCAAAGGCAATCCGGTTGTGCCAGTCCACGTCGGGCTGAAGATAGTGAAAGGCCAGGGTGTGAATCGCCATGGTCGGAAGGTGCTCCACAAGATAACTGTAGAGCCTTCGGCTGCCCTTGCCAAGCCCGATATCCCCCACCAGAAAACCCGTGACATCCCGATCTCCAAAGAGTTCACAGGCCTTGAGGACCGCAGCCACAAGGGCCGGGGTTCCCCGGTTAACGGCCACATCAAGGCCTTGAATTTCAAGGACATCGCCCTTTAACCTCACCCGCCCCCACACCAGGGGGAAATCGTCATCGGGAACGGTTCCAACTATGGCAAGCATTGTCGTTCGATCTCCTCAAGGGCAAGTTCCAGGGCATAACCGCAAAGCGTATGGCCCATGACACCGGGTCTGGGGGTCTTTCCAAGGGTCTGGCCCACCATGAGACCGGCAAGATAGGGGACATCCGGGCACCCGCCCCCGGAAACATTGACAATGACCAGGCTCTGTTTGTCCACGGTGAGTTTCATGTTGGCGGCCCGGACCATGAGATAACCACCAAAATCCTTGGTATGAAACAGGTCCACCGGTTTCAAAAGCGGATCGTTCACCGGCACCACTTCAAGGGGCGGAATTCCGGCATCCGTGAGCAGGCGCTGGAGGTGGAGTTCTTCCATCAACGGAAACTCGATGACAAGATCGCATCCCGTCTGGATTCCCGGCGGTGGCCCCATGACCCGGATGGGCCACCCCCCGTTCTTGAGCACCCGTTCGGCCTGGATCACCTCGCTTGTATTTTCAAAAACAAGGATTCCCAGATCATCCCGGTCTTTTGGCGATTCCTGCCGTTTAAACCGGTTGAGAAAACGGCGAATCAGCATGGCAGATACACTCCGGCTTCCACTTTATCCCTTCAGTTCCTGGCCAGCAAGAGGGTGTACTCCTCTCCGTCCTGGGTGATATCCACAACCTTGCACCCCTGGCTTACGGCTGCCCTTGAGACATTTTCCTTTGAAGCTTCGCTGTCCACCAGAACCTTGATTTCCTTTTCTGATCCGCCCTTGATTTCATCCATGGTCATCAGGACCGGCTGGGGGCAGGAAAGCCCCCTGGCATCTATGGTAACACTCATCGTAGCTCTCCTTTTAACGCTTCTGGACTTTTTTACCCATGAAAAAACCGATAAAAAGACAAATCGCCAACCCCAGGACAACGGCCGAAATGCCGTGGGGGCCGACCCCCTTGGGTGAACTTGCAAGTCCGAAATTGTGGGCAACGGCGGCCCCTGCAATCATGCCAAACACAAACACAGCCGCATCTCCGTCCCCTTCACCTGCAAGGAACAGCTGGCGTCCGGGGCATCCGCCCGCAAGGGCAAAGGCAAGCCCTGCCACCAACATACCGGCAAAGTTCCAGACATGCATGGTGTGGGCCACGGGTTGACCCTCAAATCCCGGATGGAACTGCCCGAGAACAAGGTTGGTTCCCAGGGCAAACACCAGGAGAGCGATGAACCCGGAGAGCAGATGCACCTGCTTGAACAAAATCAGGTCCCGCAGGGCTCCCATGGTGCAGAACCGGCTTCTCTGGGCAATAAATCCAACCACCAGGGCAATGCCAAGGGAGATCAAAAGGGGCGCATGCATGGCACCCGGTCCCTTGAGGCTGTAAAAGAGCACCCCGGTCTTGTCCTGGCCCTCCACAAAGGGGTAGACCAGCATGAGGAGCAGCAGGCCGACCATGACAAGGGGCAGGGTGAAACCTGCCGCCCTGGGGCTTGCCTGGGTTCGTCCAAGGGTGTAGCCATTTTTCAAAAACTGCACCCCGATCCAGATACCGGCAGCAAGGCCCAGAAGACCGACAACCGCATTCCAGTCTCCACCGGCAATGCGAAGCACGGCCCGCCAGGGGCATCCCAGAAACACCAGGGCGCCGATCATGGCGATCATGCCAAGGACAAACCGTACCACGGGCGCCGATCCGCACCTTGGCCGGAATTCGTTAAAGCTCAGGGCCGCAGCCAGGGAACCCAGGACAAAACCGATAATCTCAGGACGCATATATTGAACCACCCCTGCCCTGTGAAACCCCAGGGCGCCTGCCATATCACGCTCAAAACAGGCCACACAGATACCCATGTTCCCGGGGTTACCAAATTTTTGCAGCAAGGCTGCCGCGATGCCGATAAAGGCGCCAACACCGATGATGCCCCAGCGGGTGGCAAAAACATTTTTAACCATTTCCAGATCACCTCCACTATGGATTTATGTACGCTAACACTTGTTTTGAATCATGACTCATTTCACTCAGGGTAATGTCACATTTTTTCCATAAATTCTAATTGAAAGTTGTGATCAAAAATTCAATCCCCATAGAGTGTACCTATAATTCACGACAATGGGTTGACACCCCTTTCCGGTTTGCGGTAACTTCAATGTATCAAAAGGAGGTATCCCAATGGAAAACGGCGAAAAAAAAACCTTTGCACGATTGATGCAGTATGCGGGCATCACCATCAACGGCGATCGCCCCTTTGATCCCAGAATACACAACGACGGGTTTTATCGCAGGGTCCTGACCCAGCAGAACCTGGGACTGGGAGAATCCTACATGGAAAAATGGTGGGACTGTAAAGCCCTGGACCAGTTCATCGCAAAAATTCTTCAGACAAACCTCAGGGAACATTTAAAAAAAGACTGGGCCACGGCCCTGCAGATACTCAAGGCTGCGGCCTTCAACCTCCAGCGCCCGGGGCTGGCATTCAGGGTCGGCGAAATCCACTACGATATCGGCAATGACCTCTATGAAAGAATGCTGGACAAGAGAATGCAGTACTCCTGCGGTTATTTCAAGTACACGGACACCCTTGAAGCGGCCCAGCAGGCAAAGCTTGATCTTGTCTGCAGAAAACTTGCCCTTGAACCGGGAATGGAGATCATTGAACTGGGGTGCGGATTTGGCGGGTTTGCACGATATGCGGCCGAAAATTACGGGGTCAGGGTCACGGGCTACACCGTTTCAAAAGAACAGGCACGGTTTGCCCAGGAATACTGCCAGGGTCTGCCCATCACCATCCGCCTGGAGGATTACCGCAAGGCCACAGGAAACTTTGACCGGGTCGTCTCCATCGGACTCATGGAGCATGTGGGGTGCAAGAACTACCGGACCTACATGAAGCTTGCAAACCAGCTGGTCAACCCCGACGGCATCGTCTTTATCCACACCATCGGCGGCAATGTCAGCAGCATCACATGCAACCCATGGACCACCAAGTATATTTTTCCCAACGGCATGCTGCCGTCCATGGCCCAGCTGTCAAAAGCCATGGAGGGGATTTTTGTCATGGAGGACTGGCACAACTTCGGTGAAGATTACGACAGGACACTCATGGCCTGGCACGACAACTTTGTCCGTGCCTGGCCTGAACTCAAGCACCGTTACACCGATGCCTTTTACCGCATGTGGAAATACTATCTTTTAAGCTCGGCAGGGGGTTTTCGCGCCAGAAGCATGCAGCTGTGGCAAATGGTCATGACCCGGCCGGGCCGGCCGAGTCCGGTCACCCGGATTTCGTGAGGGGGCGGCCGTGATCCATGCCCAGGCCATTGTTGTGGGTGCCGGCCCTGCCGGAGCTGCCGCAGCCTTTGAACTGAAACAACGGTCCGTCCACACCCTGATCCTTGAAAAAGCCCTGTTCCCAAGGACCAAGTTGTGTGCCGGCTGGATCACCCCCAGGGTGCTTGATCTCCTGGATCTCGCCCCCCGGGACTATCCTTACACCATCACAGGGTTTGACCGGCTTTTTTTCCACCTGTTCGGACGCACCGTGGCAATCAAGACCCGCCAGTATGCCATCCGCCGGTACGAATTTGACCACTGGATGGTCCGGCGGGCCGGGGTAAAGGTTTACACCCACAGGGTGGAACACATCACCCGGAACAACGGACGATACACCATTGACGATGCCTTCACCTGCGATTATCTCATCGGCGCAGGCGGCACCCACTGCCCGGTCCGGAAAACCTTTTTCAATGGTGGCCACCCCAGATCCCCCAAAAGCCTGATCACAGCCGTTGAAGCCGAGTACCGCTGCAACACCCGTGACAGGCGATGCCATATCTGGTTCTTCCACGACAGGGTTCCTGGCTACGCCTGGTACCTGCCCAAGCAGGGCGGGTACGTGAACGTGGGCATTGGGGGAAAAGCGGTCAGACTCAGGCACCAGGGTCGGACCATCATGGACCACTGGCAGCGCTTCATAACCACCCTGGTGGATCGGTCCTTCCTGCCGTCGGCCCCACCCCGTCCCAGGGGCCACACCTATTTTCTCAGGCAGCCCCGACTGTATCCCAGAATCGGCAACGCCATTGTGGCAGGCGATGCAGCAGGACTTGCCACCCTGGACATGGGCGAGGGCATTGCCGCAGCCATTGAAAGCGGCATGGCTGCGGCAGCAGCGATCACGGACAATACCCCCCCCTCCTTCCATCACCTGCCGCGGTTCAGCATCTGGGGAATGGTATAACCCGCATGGCCACAACCAGATTTGAACCTTCGACTATGGATGCGACCGGGGGGTAATACTTTCCTCGGGTCGCCGGAATGATACGAGTTCCCATAATGTATTGTTGTCGAAGCGTAAGAATCCTGGTATATGCAAGGAATTTACCGCTGACCCGAACAAAGGAGAACGATGAAAATACGAAAACCCACCCCTGAGACTTTCAGCAAGGTATCGGGCCTGCTCAGTTCCGCTTTTCCCAAAAACCGATTTGAAAAAAAACTGGTGGAAAATTTCCATGCCAACCAGACGTCCATCCATGAATGGACCTGCATCCATGTAAACAAGGTCATTGCCTATATCGCCTTTTCAAACGCCTACAACGGCCAGGAGATCTGCGGCCTGCACCTTGCCCCCCTTGCCGTGGCGCCTGAATTTCAGCGTCAGGGGATTGGCAGCGAGCTGGTCCGGTTTGCCCTGCGCCAGGCGCCCATCAAAAACAGCACCCTCTTTGTCCTGGGCAATCCCGAATTCTACCAGCGGTTCGGGTTCAGGCAGTGCGCCATGCCCCTCTGCCCCTTTGATAAAAACAACCGCCACTTTCTGGCCCTTAACAACACCACCACGGTTCCGTTCACCGTGGGGTACGAACCCGAGTTCAGCAACAGCTGAGGTCCCGCCACCAGACGTTCATGCTCTCAAGCCCCCCTGAGATATTGGTGTTGTTCACAAGGGTGCCGCCAAACCCGTAACCGGCCCTGGAAAAGGCGATGTTCATGCCGTGGGAGGTCGCCCGGGCAATGGTATAGGCGGTCTGCACCCCCATGGATGCAACCTGCCTGCCCATGGTGTCAAGGAGCAGGTCGGCAAGACCCTGACCCCGGAAGTGGGGAAGGACTGCAAAGTCTGTCATCTCGGCATTCAGCGCCGTCATATCCGTCTCGGCCGATGAGAGCGCCACAAGTTCATCACCCTGGAAAACCCCAAAGTAGTGTACATGGGACGCCATGGTCTGTTTGATGAAATCAGGATCAAAAATAGGAAAGGGGTAGGAATCAAACACCTGGCGATATAGGTCGGCCATGGTTTCAGCATGGGCCGTCTCCAGGGGCTCAACCTGGAATCCGATGTCGGGCCTTGGATCCCCATCTGCCTTTGACAGGGCCGTGTCTAGAACCTGGGCAATGGTTTTGCCGTTATCGACCACAGCCCGGTCCCGGGTCAAAAATTTCCCCATGAACAGGCCATCCTCCGCTGCGTTGAACAGCCCTTTAACCCTTGCCTCCACCGTGTAATCGTCCCCAAGGAATACCTCTTCCATGGATGCCGGCACCTTGGCAAAGATCTTGGAATAGTCCTCCTCCTTTGCCAGGTCGTCCAGGGTATCAATGATCTGCTCCCTGTCATCGGGGTTGAGTTTCATGAGGTAAACACGGTCATTTTGTTTGCCGTGCTGAACAAGGGAACGGCCCAGGATCTCCATGCGATCGGGGTTCATTTTTGTGCTGATTGCTCCATTTTTTTTATTACCGCCGCATAGGGCAAAGTACCGCCAAAAATATCCAGGGCGCTGCCGATGGTGAAATCCACCCGGCCCTGGCCCAGCCGGTCCACCGTATCAATGTCCGCCATGGTCGAGACGCCACCGGCATAGGTGACGGGTATGGGAGTGTGTTTAGCAAGCAGTTCAACAAGTTCGGTCTGGATACCCCGCATCCTTCCCTCCACATCCACCCCATGGACAAGGAACTCGGCACAGAAGCCGGACAGGCGCGCCAGGGTTTCGGAATTGACGGTCACATCGGTAAAGGTCTGCCAGCGGTCCGTTACGATCCAGAAGTCCTCCCCGCGCTTTCTGCAGCTCAGATCCAGCACCAGCCGTTCTTTTCCAACGGTTTTCACCAGCAGTTTTAATCGGTCCATGTCCACCTTGCCCGCTGAAAACACATAGGAGGTGACGATCACGTGGCTTGCCCCTGCATCCAGGTATCGATGGGCATTGTCAGGGGTAATGCCTCCCCCGGCCTGGAGCCCGCCTGGATAGGCGGACACGGCATCGATCATGGCTTCGTGATTTCCGGGTCCAAGGGCGATCACATGTCCGCCGGTCAGGTTGTCCAGCTTGTAAATCTCCGCATAGTCCCGTGAAGATTTGATGCTCTCAAAATTGGTGACAGGCGCTTTCCCCTTTTTGCTGGTCAGAGTCCCCCCCACAATCTGAACCACCTTTCCGTTACGCAAATCAATACATGGCCTGAACCTCATCTTTTTGCCTCCCTTCATGAAAATCCTTGAAACTGCCCTGAAATCAAAAAAACATATCATATCAACGGTTTTTCTGCAATCCTGGCAAATCCGGTTTTTTATTTGCCGGACAGCTTACCACTATTTGTTTTTTCATGGCAAGGTCATTGACACCGGCGGAGAAAAAGCCAATAATTCCAGCCACAGCTCAACAAAGGAGGAAGGCATGCACCTTGAAACCGTTTCCATCCCCGTCATTGACGACGAATCCGTCTCCGGCATACTTGCCACACCCGTCAACGCCAATGCCAACACCCGGACGGGCCTTGTCTTTGCCCACGGCATGGCCAACGACATGAACCACCCCACCATCAAAGGAGTGGCAGAAGGGCTTACCGCCCAGGGATTCACAACCCTGAGGTTCAATTTCCCCTACCGGGAAAAGGGACGGCGCTCTGCCGATCCCGAACATAAACTGATCAAAGCCTGGCAGAGCGCCATTGATTTTCTGGCACAACGAACAAAAAACACCCCTGCCACCCTGGTGGCCGTTGGCAAATCTCTGGGGGCCAGAATCGCCTCAACGGCCGTGGCAAACGGCGACATTTGTCCAGACCGCTTGATATTTCTCGGCTACCCGCTCCACGCCCCGGGCAGAAAGGAGAGCCCCAGGGATGCCCACCTCTACGGCATCAGGACCCCCATGCTTTTTTTTGAAGGCACAAGGGACCCGTTCTGCGACCTTGACCTGCTGGCAGCTGTTCTGGAACGGATCACTGCGCCCCGGGCCCTTGAGATCATTGAGGGTGGCGATCATTCATTCAATCTTCCCAAATCAGACCCGAGGACAGACACCGACGTGTACGACCAGGTGATCAGAAAATGCGTGGCCTGGCTTTCCAGCCCTGAATAAGCCGGGCAGATCAGAACCAGGCTAGGGCCCCACCTGAAGGTATGCCCCGGCCCATGACGGCTCCAGGCAGGTTGTGGGGCAGGTTGCGCTCCAGGTCCGTACCTACCTGGAAACCCGGGTGGTGCCATCGGCGGCCGTGATGATTCTCACCCTGTCTCCGGCCAGAATCGCGACATCGGCCTCCTGCACCACAACGATGGTCTGACCGCTGTCCTTTCGCACCACGATCTCAAGGGCCTGTTTCCGGGTGATCCCCTCTTCAGCAACAGCCCCTGCTGCAGCGCCGGCAAGGGCGCCAATAACCGTGGCCACCCTTCTGCCGCTGCCACTGCCCACCGTACTGCCCAGGACACCGCCGGTCACAGCGCCTGCCGCACCGCCAATGGGGGTTTTTGTTCCTTCGATCATCACTTCCCTGACAGATTCAACGGTTCCGGTTTCAACGGTCTGAACCTGCCTTGCCTGGTCCCGTGAATAAACCTGACCCGACCTGCTCGAGGCACACCCGGTGAAACAGAGCGCAGCAACTGCTGCGAAAAAAATCAATGCCGGTTTAAATTTTAATGTTTTCATAAAAGGCTCCTTTTACTGTAATGTCCCTCCAGATCCAGTATTGTACAGCACCTTTCGCCACGGTTCAACACAATAAGATTCAGCTGCCCGTCCCCTGCTGATTTGTCATTGATTTTACAGACAAGTTGTGCCAGTCTATATCTAAGCAGCAGCGCTTCCCCCTCCCCTTCCTGGCTTGACGCAATAGACAATACGGCCCTCCGTCCCCATGCAGGCAAGGGGTTCTGAAAAGAGACCGGCGGAAAAGGAGCACAGATGACTCAGATCAGAAAATGCACAGTATTGATTGTGGATGACAGCAGCATCAATATTGATCTTCTGATTGCAACCCTGGGGAACGACTTTGACATCAACATTGCCATGGACGGCAGGGCTGCACTGCAAAGCGTGGCCGAGGATACGCCGGATTTGATCCTGCTGGACATCATGATGCCGGAAATGGACGGGTACGAGGTGTGCAAAACGTTAAAGCAACGTCCATCCACGTCAAAGATTCCCATCATTTTTCTAACGGGGCTGAACGACTACCAGAACGAGGCCCGGGGACTTTCCCTGGGGGTTGCGGACTACATCCACAAACCCTTCAGCCCGATGCTTGTCAAGGCAAGGGTTGAAAACCACCTTGCCCTTAAGATGCACCAGGACCATCTCGAAGAGCTGGTCAGACAGCGAACCCGCCAGGTTGAACTGACCCAGGAGATTGCATTTAAAGCCATTGGCACTCTGGTTGAATGCAGGGACCCGGAAACGGGCGGCCACATCCGCAGAACCCAGAACTATGTCAAACTGCTGGCAGAATGCATGAAAAACCATCCAGCCCATGCCGCTTTTCTTACAGACGAAACCATTGATCTCCTGTACAAATCAGCCCCCCTGCACGACATCGGCAAAATCGGGGTTCCCGATGAAATTCTGCTCAAGCCGACAAAACTTTTGAAGGTTGAGTTTGAAGCTATCAAAAAGCATACCATATACGGCTACAGGGCCATCCTCGCCTCGGAACGGGATTACCCGGGGGAAGATATCAATTTCATGCGCTTTGCAAAGAGCTGACCCGTTCCCACCATGAACGCTGGGACGGATCAGGCTATCCCGAAGGATTAAAAGGAGAAGAGATTCCCATCTCCGGCAGACTGATGGCCGTTGCCGATGTCTACGATGCCCTGATCAGCAAACGGGTCTACAAGCAGCCGCTCAAGCATCGGACAGCGGTGAATATCATTCTTCAAGGAAAAGGTACCCATTTCGATCCCATTATGGTAGATGCCTTTATGGATCTGAAAGATCAATTCAGGCAGATCGGATTCCAGTTTGCCGATTTTGATGAGGAAAAGGAAAACCTGACAGGCTAAACAAGATTTGACAAGGAGTTGCAGAATAGATGAGTGAAATAGGTTGGATCGGAACCGGGGTAATGGGTCAGTCCATGTGCATGCACCTTTTGAATGCTGGGCACAGCATTCACCTGTACAACCGAACCCGGGCAAAGGCTCTCCCCCTGATTGATAAAGGGGCTGTCTGGTGTGATACACCGGCCCAGGTGGCAGAGACAAGCGAGATCATCTTCACCATTGTGGGATTTCCCCGGGATGTGCGGCAGACCATCCTAGGCCCCCAGGGTATTATTGAGGGCGCAAAGGCCGGTAGCGTGGTGGTGGACATGACCACCTCAAGTCCGGGCCTTGCCGCAGAGATTCACACGGCCCTCAAGGCCAGGGACATCGACGCCCTGGACGCACCGGTTTCAGGCGGAGACCTCGGTGCCCGCCAGGCCACTCTGGCCATCATGGTCGGTGGGAATCAACCCGTTTACGACAGAATCCTGCCCCTGTTTGAAATCATGGGGAAAAACATCGCCCTCATGGGCGGCCCCGGCGCGGGCCAGCACACCAAGATGAGCAACCAGATCCTCATTGCCGGCACCATGATCGGCACGGTGGAATCCCTGGCCTATGCCTGCAAGAGCGGGCTGGATCTTGAATCGGTTATCCAGGTCATCGGCAGCGGGGCTGCCGGCTCCTGGTCCATCAACAACCTTGGGCCCCGCATTGCCCGGGGCGACTATGATCCGGGCTTTTACATCAAGCATTTCATCAAAGATATGGGCATTGCCCTGGACGAAGCAAGACAAATGAACCTGTCGTTGCCCGGCCTTGCCCTGGCCAACCAGTTCTACGTGGCAGCCGCAGCCCTGGGCCACGAAGATTTAGGTACCCAGGGCCTCTACAAGGTGTTTGAACAGCTGAACGCCCTGTAAAAGGACGTTCAGATTTAAAACGGACCCGACAGCCCGCCCCGGGAGTTTTATGGTGCCGGGCCCGGGTTGCCGTGGCATTTACAGGTTCTTTCGTTTCAGGACGATACGGATGCAGACAGCTGGTAAAAGAAAGGGATGAAACTTTACATTGACTTCCAGGAGATGACCCGGATTTTTGACCGTGCGGCCGACCAGGGGCGGTATCAGCTGTTTGAGCATGAGACCTATGACCTGCTGAGGGCCCTGGGGTCTGAATCGGTTCCCGAGCACCTGCTGTTTGCAAGGGACCTTCGCCTCACATCCGATCTGCTGGCCCCCTTTCCCGGCCGGAAGGTGGTACTCAAGATCGTCAGCCCGGACGTGGTACACAAATCCGACATGGGCGGCGTCAAGGTGGTATCCAGGCTTGCCGGCAAGGTGAGGAGCGAAAGCCGGCGCATGGTGGACCGGGTCAGCGACGGATTTGCAGCCTTTGTGGAGACCCACCCGGACCAGGTGCCCGAACCCTTTAAGGCCCTTGCGGGCAGGACGCTGCGGGTCGCCGTCAACCAACGAATCCAGGGGGTGCTCATCACCGAATACCTGCCCCCTGAATCCGATGCCCTGGGCAACGAACTGCTGGTGAGCCTCAGATGGACCCGGGAGTTTGGCATGGTCATTACCGCAGGGCTGGGAGGGATCGACACGGAACTGTTCGCCGAGCGGTTACGCCCGGGTCAGGCCGTGGTTTCGGCATCCACGGCCCTTGTGACCGCGCAGACGTTTTTTGAGCTGTTCCAGAAGACCCTTGCCTATGAGAAACTTTCGGGCCAGACCCGGGGCGGAAGAAGGCTTGTCTCCGACGAACAGATCATTGAGTGCTTTGGCGCCTTTATTGCCGTTGGCAACCATTTCTCACCGTTAACCCCCGGGGTGTGCCACACCATCCAAGAGCTTGAGGTCAACCCCTTTGCCCTCAAGGATTACGAGATGGTTCCCCTGGACGGCCTGTGCCGGTTCGCAAAGCCAGCAATACCCAGCACCCCCAGAAGCATTGAAGGCATCGACAGCCTGCTCCACCCCAGGTCCGTAGCCATCCTGGGGGTGAGCGCCACCCAGGTGAACTTCGGACGCCATATCCTTCAAAATATGGTCCAGGCCGGATTTCCAAAAGAAAAGATCACCCTTGTCTCTTCCACGGTCAAAGAGATTGACGGCATCGCCTGTGAACGGGACCTGACCTGCCTGCCGCCAGTGGATCTTCTGGTCATTGCCGTGGGGGCAAAGCAGGTCCCGGCCCTGGTCGAAGACATCATCGACAACCACCGGGCCAAAAGCGTCATCCTGATCCCGGGCGGACTCGGAGAAAAAGAGGGCACGAGAACCATGGCCCGGGCCATGGCGGCAAAGATTCACCATGCCCATTGCCTTGACAAAACAGCCCCCCTGTTCCTCGGGGGAAACTGCCTTGGGATCATCAGCCGACCCGGACGGGTGGATACCTTTTTCGCCCCTGAAGCCTGTTGCCCCAAACGGCGCCATGCCCCGCCTTCAAAGACCGCCCTGATTTGCCAGAGCGGGGCCTTTGCCCTGGTTCGAATGACCGCCCTTGTGTCGGGGGATCCGGCCTACACCGTCACCGTGGGCAACCAAAGCGACCTCACCATCGGCGATTTTATCACCTGGATGGCAGACGCAGAGGAGATAGCCATCATCTGCGTCTATGTGGAGGGATTCAACGATCTGGACGGCCTCCATGCCTGCCGGGGCATCCGACGGGCCGTTAAAAGGGGAAAACAGATCGTTGTCTACAAGGCCGGTCGCACGCCCGAGGGCAAAAAAGCCACCTCCGGCCACACGGCCAGCGTGGCCGGCGATTACATGGTCTGCACCTCCTGCCTTGGCCAGGCAGGCGCCCTGGTCACCGACTCCCTTGAAGAGTTTGACGGGTTGATGAACCTGTCGGCGTTTCTCCATGGCAAAAAGATCACGGGAAACCGGATTGGGGGTCTCAGTTCGGCAGGCTTTGAAACCGTGGGCATTGCCGACTCCCTCCAGTCCAGGGATTCGTGCCTTGAACTGGCCCGGTTTGAACCCGAAACCCAGAAAACCCTTGCCACCCTTTTTGACCGGGCCGGTCTCACCGAAATCATGGACATTAAAAACCCCCTGGACATTACACCAGGGGCACCGGACAGGGTCCATGTGGGTGCGGTCAAAGCAATGATCCACGACACGAACATCGATGCCGTGGTCCTGTCCCTGGGATCCCTGGCACCGGCCACCGGCGACACCCCGGATTTGGACGACCCGTCGGGATTTACCACCACCCCTGGAAGCCTTGCCACCCTTCTGCCGGATATCGCAGCGGCCTCCCCAAAGCCCGTGGTGGTATTCAACGATGCCGGCCAGGCCCATGACCCCATCAACAACCATCTGAGAAGCCAGGGAATTCCAGTATTCAGCACCTGCAGCCAGACCATGGTCCTTCTGGCAAGGTACATCGCCTATCGGCTCGGACTTGAATCATTAATTGAGAACGAACAAAATGCACAATAAAGATGCCGCCCACCTCGACCTTTTGTTTAACATCAGCGAGCTTGCCGACCTTGTCACGGCAAGTTCGGACCTTGAAAGTTTTTTAACCCATTCAGTTGATCTTGTAGCCCGCCACTTCAGGGCCCCGGTCTGCTCCATCTATCTCTACAATGAGACCTCAGGGAAGTTAACCCTCAAGGCCACAAAGGGTCTTAAACCCGAAGCGGTCAACAAGATTCACATGGGGCCGGGAGAAGGACTGGTGGGCCGTTCCTTTGAGACTCTTTCGACCATCCGGGAAGGCAATGCCAGCAAGACCCCCGGATTTAAATACTTTGCCGAGGCCGGAGAGGATCTGTTTAATTCGTTTCTCTGTGTGCCCATCAAGCGAGGGATTGAACGGATAGGCGTTCTCGTTGTCCAGCACCAGGCGTTGAACTATTTCGACATCTCCGACGAAAGGGCCATCCGTGCCGTTGTTGCCCAGCTTTCCGGTGCCATTGAAAATGCCAGGCTTCTCATGGAACTTTCCCAGACAAAAGAAGAGATTCCCCCTGAACGCCCCCTTGGATTCAT
Source organism: uncultured Desulfobacterium sp. (assembly GCA_963675615.2). Classification (GTDB taxonomy): domain Bacteria; phylum Desulfobacterota; class Desulfobacteria; order Desulfobacterales; family Desulfobacteraceae; genus Desulforapulum. The sequence goes on along the minus strand of CAXXTD010000001.1, from coordinate 2,757,122 downwards.
AAAGGGCAAGGCAGCCACAGGCGGACAGGCCCTGGGAAAGGCGGTCCTGCTGGATGGAACACAAAAATCCATTCTCCACGACCCGCTGCCCGGGGAAGATCGGTTTACCAAGGCGGATTTTCTGCTGGCACTGGATCGAACAACCCTCTCCCTCAAGGAACTCCAGCAGGCCTTTGCCAAACGATTGCCGGAAAGCGCCTCCCTGATATTCACGGCCCACTTCATGATATTAAAGGACAAAAACTTTGTCGGAAAAATGGGCGAACTCATGGACAAAGGCACCCTGCCCTGTGATGCGGTCCGGGAAATTGCAGCAAAGTACATTGACCTTTTTTCATCAAGCCCCCATGCATACATGAAGGAAAAGGCCCTGGATGTGGCAGATCTGGCCGTGAGGATCCTCCATAATTTCAATGTACAGCAGGAGGATGTCCCCTGTGAAAAGGGCGGCATTGCCATTGCCCAACAGATCTACCCGTCCGATATCCTCAAGCTGGTCTCAGGGGGAATCAAGGGAATCATACTGGCAGGCGGCGGTATCACCTCCCACGTGACCATCCTGGCCCGCTCCCTTCAGATCCCCCTCATCATTGCCGAGGCCCCCGGACTTTTAACCCTTGGGGATGACACGACCATTCTCATGGATGGCGACCAGGGGAACCTTTACATCAACCCGGACAAAGAGACCCTGGCGCTTTTCCGGGCAAGGGTGGCAACCGAGCAGGAGATGAATTCGGCAACCATGGAAGCACAGACCTTCACCCGGGACGGGGTGCGGGTCAAACTGCTGGCCAACATCAATCTCCTGGGGGAAATTGCCCTTGCCAGACGACTGCATGCCGAAGGAATCGGTCTGTACCGTACGGAATTCCCGTTTTTAATCCGGAGTTCATTTCCGTCCGAGGCGGAACAATACCAGATCTATAAACGGCTGTTTGACGAGGCCGGAGCCATGCCGGTGACCTTCAGAACCCTGGATGCCGGCGGCGAAAAAACCCTTGCCTACAGCAATCTGCCCAAGGAGGCAAATCCCGAGCTGGGTCTCAAGTCGATCCGGTTTTCCCTGGAACACAGGGATATCTTTGAATCCCAGATCCGCGCCATCCTGAGGGCCGCCGCAGGAAAAGACAACGTCCGGATCATGTTTCCCCTGGTCTCCTCCATTGATGAATTCGTGGCGGCAAAACAGATGGTCATGGATTGCATGGAGGCCCTTGGCCAGGAAGGGCTTGAATTCAACGACAATGTAGAGACAGGGGTAATGGTCGAACTGCCCTGCGTGATTGAAACCATTGATGCCTTTGCCCGGGAGGCGGATTTCTTTTCCATCGGTACCAACGACCTGATCCAGTACATGCTCGGGGCCGACCGTGCCAACCCCATGGTGGCCGACTACTATATCTCCCATCATCCGGCCGTGAACCAGGGCATCAGCAAAATTGCCGCAGCGGCCCGCAGCCACAACATTGAGGTGACCGTGTGCGGCGAAATGGCCCATGCCCCCAGATACATCCCCTTTCTGCTCGGTGTGGGTATCCGGAGCCTGAGCGTTGACCCGCGGTTTCTTCCCGAAGTTCAGCAGACCATCATGGGCCTCACCATGGAAGCGGCCGGAAAACATGCCGAAAAAATGCTCGTCCAGACCCGGGTCAGCGGCGCAAAACAGGTGCTTGACTCCTGGAACCCCACCCCAAGGCCCGCCCCATGAAACTCATTGGGGTGCCCCACAGGGCCATGCCCCTTTAATATTAACCGGAAATTTCTGTTTGACGACAGCCTAGCGCTCCTGGACAAGGGTTCTCTGGACCTGATTCTGCCATTCCATGGGCGGTGTGATTTTCATGATGTTATCCAGCCGATCCTGTTTTTTCAACCGGTTGTATATCTCTATCCAGGCACAGGGAACATTGGGGTTTACCTCGCACATGCCTTTGTTTGTACCGCCGCAGGGCCCGTTGAACAGCCCCTTTGCGCACCGGGTCACAGGGCAGACGCCGCCGGTATAGCCGAGGACACAGTCACCGCAGGCCCTGCACCGCTCCTCGTAGACACCGATCTCACGATCGATGCCAATGGCAACGGTATTGACTGCGGGAAAAATGGGTGTTTCAGGATAAACTTCGGCCAGATACTGGCAACCGGCACCGCAGGCCATGGAGAGAACGCAATCATAATTTCCGATGCTGGGCTGGAGTTCTTCAAGAAAGAGCGGGTTGCACTGACGCTCAAGGGTGTATCCCTTTGCACGTGCCGATCGATGTTCTGATTTAAAAAAAAAGTTGAGGTCCATACACAACCGGTCCACCTCTCGTTGCCCGCCGCCAAGGCATACAGACGCACAGCCGCCGCACCCCACAACCAGGAGTCTGTCGTAGGTGTCCACTGAATCTATGATATCGTTAAGGGGTTTTTGTTTGACCTTGATCATTGTCCTTCTCCAACCATGAAATCATCATTGATTTTTGTTTGTGTGACAGGCCCCACACATTTCAGGGGTTCTGGCATCAGCCTGTTCTTTCGTAACGTTGATATGGCAACCCATGCACTGGTGGTGGAATGCCTTGGTTGCATCCATGGAAGCCGTCCTGTCATGGCAGCCATGGCACCGGATCTCTGGATTGTCTTCGTAGAGTTCATCCTCGTCCTGCATGTTTTTACCCCCCTCATAGACATGGTGGCAATCCAGGCATTCAAGGGTATCCATGTGCATGCCATGGGGGAAAAATACCTCGGAACGCTGGCGGGTCCGGGACATGGTTTCCTGGTTCAGTATCATTTCATCCATGTCCGCCAGGGCGAACTGGGGAACAAAGACAAGGCAGAACAGCATCAGGGCAGGAACAGGTCTGAACAGTTTCATTTCAGGGGGTCTCCGGTTTCTTGACTGTAATCGTAAAAAACGTTCTGGGATCGGCACACCTTCCGTGCAAGTGCGATCATTGAAGGGATATCAATGCCAAGGGGACAATAGCACCGGGTGCACAGAACGCAGCGCGTCCATACAATGTCTCTTATTTCTTCAAGCGCTTCGCGGGTGACGTTTCCCTTGTTGCGATAAAGGGTGCCGATGCTGTTGATGAATTTGTGGGAGGGCATGTACCTGGGATCGTTGTCCCGGCAATGATACAAAAAGCAACTGTCTGCACAAAGGGAACAATGTGCACAGCTCTTGAGCGAGACCTGGATCTCTTTTTTTCTCGCCCAGAGGATTTCGTGAATTTCATCCGTGTCTACGGCCGGTTGAATTGATGGGATCATGATGTGGAGGGTCTTCAGATTTGCCGCCAGACCCTGCTTCCTCCTTTGCCCAGGGTGTTTTGCTGGATCAGAATAAAACGGTTGATGAAAAAGTAGATCATATGCACAAATCGGGTGAAGGGAATGACCATGATCATCACCTCTCCTGCAGCCATGTGGACCAGGATCATGGCCTCATAATTGCCCATATGGTGGTAGGCAAAAAAACCGGTCAGAAAGGGAAGTGCGGTGATCGCCAGCATCAGGTAGTCCGATGGCGTGGTGATGGCCCTTACGGCCGGGGCAAAAAACCTCCTGGCCAAAAAAAACAGGCAGCAGGCAATGACGACCATGGACAGACGATCGGTGACGATTTCCGGAAGGCTCGGCAAACTGAAGTCAACGGAAATATCCATGAGAATATTGTGCCCCAGCACAAAAAACGGGGTGACGACAAGGGTCAGGTGAAAAATCAGGGTGACGATCATCATGACAGGATGCCGGCCAAACACGGTGAGCCGGAACTTGGAAAGTCTGTACCGGAGGCAGGTTTGATCAAAGGGGGAAGGTTCTTGCTTCTGTGCCGGCAATGAATTCCGGCGGGGTTCGGCCTGTCTTGCCCTTGGCCTGCTCAGGGAGTAAAATGAGATGATCTGGTAGAGCGTTCCACCCAAAAAGAACAAGAGCGAGGTCCAAACCATGGGACCCTTGATAAACTCGGAAATAAGCATGTGCAATCTCCATGTATTAGCAATTGGCCGGGGGAGCAATGGAGGACTGCTGCAACTCACATCAAAGTTCAATGGGGGTTGTCGTACATACTCTTCGTGTAACCCTAACCCGTTCCATCCTTCTCAATGGGCGATAACTTAAAACATTCTTTTGGGCAAGTAAAGTTCTCTTTTCAAAAAAAACAATGGTCACATCCGGCAACCCTGGTCAAAACAATTGCAGGGGCCACCGACACTGCAACCTAAATCCCCAGATGCGCGTCGTATGCGAATTCAGCCATAAAGAGAAGAAGGTCATGTGGATACCCGAACCAAGAACTTTGAATGTGAAACTCCGGACAAAAACCTTGGATGTAACCCTGGAATAGATGTTGCGGGCTTGGTCCTTGTTTCGGCCAATGCAATGCTTATCCGGGTGGGGTCAGGCTTGCGTTATTGGCGCTTTTGTTGAATTTATTCACAATTACAGTCTGTTGTCAAAAGCACAATAACACAAGCCTGACCCCGTATAACCATCAATTATGATAAGTGGGCGAAGTTAGAACCAAGCCCGATGTTGCCGGTTGAAACGTTGCAGGATAGAGCCATCATGGCAGGACCTGATCGGGGTTCTGCCATGATGGCAGTAATTCCTTCTGCTTTTTTCTTTGATTCCTTTTCAGCAAACCACAGAAAGTGACCCCTCAGATTAAATCGTTCCGGAGATGATCATGTGGCCAAGTTCCCGGGGCAGGGTTGACCCGCAGTCACATTCCCCCACTTTTTTCCCACCCTTGAGAATCACCGCACGGTCTGCAACCCTTATGATATCTTCCATGTTATGGCTGATCAGCAGGACGGTCACCCCCTGATTCTTGAGTTGCAAGATAAGATCAAGGACGCCCCGGGTCTCGTTTACCCCCAGGGCGGCTGTGGGTTCGTCCATGATCACAAGCTCGGCCTGCCACCGTAATGCCCTTGAAATGGCAACGGCCTGACGTTGTCCGCCCGAGAGGGTATTGACAGGGGCATCCGGATCACCGATGGACGAGTTGAGGCGTTCAAGATAGGCCAGGGCCTGGCGTTTCATTCTTTTTTTGTCAAGCACCCGCAGGCCGGGCAAAAGGCTCTTTGTCGTCAGCTCGGCCCCCATGAAAATGTTCTCGTAGATCTTCATGTCCCGGGCAAGGGCCAGATCCTGGTAGGTGGTTGCAATCCCTTTTCCAAGGGCATCGGCCGGGGATGAAAAGTTCACCGGTTTTGAATTAAGGAAGATCTCACCACAGGTCCGTTGATCCGCCCCTGAAATGATCTTGATCAGTGTTGATTTGCCGGCACCGTTGTCGCCACACAGGGCAACGACTTCCCCCCGGTTGATGGTGAAGCTTATATTCTCAAGGGCCTTTAACGCCCCAAAGTTTCTGCCCACGGATTTGAGTCTCAGGATTTCTACCATGTCTGTTTTTACGCCCCCTTTCTACCAGGGCCATTTCCCCTCTTCGGGTACGTTTGTCCGGTCAACCAGTACGGCATCAAGAAGCAGATAGGGACCTTTTACGATATCTTCCCTGGATGCCTGCTTGTTTATAATCCTGTCCATGGATTCAACGGCCCTTTGTCCCATTTTCTCAAAGGGAATGGCAACGGTTGCCATCATCAGGCTTTCCCGGTCACGGATACGCCTGAACACCTCCTGACCGCCGTCAACCGAGACCATGACAACCTCGCCTTTTTTAATGCCCTGGCCGGTGAGGATATCATCTATGATAAATGCCTGGGCATCGAACGAAGCCCAGACGCCCTTGAACTGCCCCTGGTTCTTCAGGGTCAGGGCGGCCATGCCGTTGTGAACATCGTCCCGCCATGATTTTGTTTTTGCCATGGTGTGGGATCCGACAACTTCCATGGCGGGGTTTTCTGAAAGGACAACGTCCAGAACCTTGCCCCTTATTCTGCAGCTGGTATTGCTTTCAAACCGCTGGGTTAAAATCCTGCCCTCGTAATTCATGCTTCCCAAAAGGTAGAGCGCGGCCTGGGCCCCCACCTGGTATTCGTTAACGGTGATGTCAAACAGGGTATGGGGACTTGACCCGCTCATGATGGTTATGATGGGGATGCCGGCTTTCTTGGCCGCCATAAACTGTGCATCAAACTGGACCGGTTTACTCATGCAAAGAACAATGGCATCCACCCTTGCAAGGATAAGATTTTCTATCTGGGCGGCATGCTCTGCAAGGTTGCCCCTGGAATTGAGGAGTGTCACCTTGAATCCAAGGGCCTTTGCCTCCTGGGCCGCGGCATTTGCCGCCCTTGCATGGGTTTCAGACGACATCTGAAAGGCGATGATTCCCAGTTTTTTTTCCTTGGAAAATGCAGGATGGCTCAACAGGAACAGACCCAGGATGGCCCCGAAAAATATAAAAGCTGATCGTTTTCTCATTGTGACTCCTCTGTGTTTAATGTTTAGCCGACATTCAAAGCTGGCGGTTTTTCATGCATGGCGGCCAGGCCGTCATTCCCGCAGGCTTTAATATCAAACCTTGAAGGCCGCTTTACCGATGGTACTGGCAGAAAGGCCGACGGATCCGATGATGATAATACCGAGGACGATGTCCTGGGCAAAGTAGGGAGCACCCATCAGGACAAGGCCATTACTCAGGGTGCCAATGGTCAGGGCGCCGATAAAGGAACCGGCGATATTGGGTCGGCCAGGCTCCACCATTGTCATTCCAAGCAGAACCGCCGCCATGGTGGTCAGCATGAAATCCGCCCCGCCTGCAGGGGAGGCCGAGCTTAAGGACGATGTGAGAAGAACCGCTGTAATTCCGGCACAAAAACCGGACAGGGTGAGGCCGATGAGTTTCATTCGTTTGACCGGTATCCCGCTGAGCCTTGCCGCTTCATCTGCTTCTCCGGTAAAAATCATATGAAGCCCCAGCCGGGTTCGTTTCATGGTAAAAAGGGAAACACCTGCCATGGCAACCATCCAGACCACAAGCATTGGCACCCCAAACAGTTTGCCCCTGGCAAGGAAAAGAAAAGATTCTGGCCAGCGCCCCACATAGGCAACACCATCGGTGATCCAGAAGGCAATCCCATTTGCAATGGACGAGATCCCCAGGGTGGCAATGAGGGAGGGAACCTTCAGCCGGGTCACGATGAGGCCATTGAGAAAACCTGCAGCAGTTCCGGCAAGAACGCCGCAGGAAACGGCCAACCCACCGGTGAGGACAGGGTATCGATGGTAAATCAACCCACCGGTGATGACCATGGCAAGGGAACAGACATTTGCAAAGGAAAGATCAAGCTCCGAAGTGGTAAGGGCAAAGGAGAATCCTATGGCAAGGATCGTAAGATAGCTGATCTGTTTGAGTACCGTAAGGATGTTCAGAACCGACAGGAAATTTTCCGCTCCCAGGGAAAAGAAAATAAAAACAGCCGCCCCGGCCAGTGCTGTCCCATACCTGCCCATGAATACCCTTGTCTTTGTCTCGTGTTTTATCTGCTTTTCCAAGGTTCCTGTTCACTTTTTCCAGAAGTTTTGTTTCTATGCATAGAAATGCAAAGCAGGCAGATTGTGCCAGTTTTAAAAAATTAATCAAGCTTTTTCTGGGAGGGGGTGGAAATTTCGGTTTGAAGATCCCGGTGGAGTTCAAGCATGGCCAGGGAGGTTTTTTTCCAGTGGGGGTAAATCGTGTTGAATTTGTTGGACATTTCCTTATCCGGTTGAAAAACACGGTCAGTTTTAACAAATCGGAGTTGCCCCTGTTCAATGGATTCAAGCCGGCCAAGACCTGCCATGGCAACCAGGAATGCACCCATGAGGCCTGCCTCTGCTGCTTTTTTCCTGACCACAGGCACGCCAAGGATATTGGCCTTGATCTGGCACCAGAGATTGCTCGTAGATGCCCCGCCTGAAATCACAACCCGGCCTTTTACGGGGGTGTCTTCAAATATGGATTCAAGCAGATATCGGTTTGCCATTCCAACACCTTCCATGACGGCAAGGGTCAGGTCTTCCCTTTTGTGTTCCCGGTTCATATTCCAGAAAACGCCCCTGGCGTTACCCTCCCAGAGGGGGGCACGCTCTCCCCTGAGATAGGGAATAAAGAGGGGGGCATCGGTTCTTCTTGCATGGTGTTCAGCGCCCCGGGCAAGGGTTTGTCCACCCTTTTTGTCATCTGGAATCAATATCTCTGCAAGCCATTTCAAGGCATCTGCCCCCACCTGGCTGGGCCCCCCGATCTGATAGATATCCTTGGCCCACGGCAGGGTGACCACCCCGGTTCTCCAGATCTTTTTCCGGGTAATAAGCCCTGTTACCTCGGATGTGCCTGAAACATTGTAGATATCCCCCGTTGAAACCCCCGTGCCGGTGACCGCGCACCAGGTGTCCATGCTGCCGGTAAATACCGGGGTATCTTCGAGCAGTTCCAGGCGTGGGGGGACGGCCCTGCACCGTCCAGCAAGCTGCCACGGCCACTTGATCTCTGGAAACAGGCCCGGGTGGATGCCCGCCTTTTCCATCAGGTCGTTGTCCGGCGCCAAATTGGACTGCTTCAGAATTCTTGAAAGGGAGATGGTGTCCGAGGCTTTGCAGCCGGTGAGCCTGAAGTTTATATAATCCTTGGGTTCCAGTATGGCGGCGGTCCTATTGTACAGGGTTGAAAAATTGTTTTTGAACCATAATACCCTTGAAAGGGTGTGGTATTCGTTGATTGGACTCCATCGCTTTTTTCGGCCCGCAAGTTTTTCCAGGGTCGCCGCTTCCTGCCTGGATCGGTTGTCCGGCCACAGGATTGCAGGAAAAAGGGGGGTGCCGTTTCCATCCAGAAAGATCTGGCAGCGGGTCATGCCCCCCCCGCAGACCGCTTCAATGGAGATCCTCTGCCCCTTCATCCCCTCCATGAGATCTGCCGCAAGTTCAACAAACAGCGACCACCAGCGGTCTGGATCTGCTTCACATCCGCCTTCAGCGATCGTGTCCATGGAAAGCGGATTTTGATTCAAACCCAGGAGCCTGCCGTTTAAATCAAACAGCGCCGTCCTCATGCTGCTGCCGCCAATGTCAAAGGTCAGTATGGTTTTCAAAGGGTTCCCCGTACTCCGAAAGTTGATATTTTAATATTCTGCCATGTAAAGCAGATTTTAAGCTCCCGGGTCAAGACATTCCAAGTTCAAAAAAATGCCCGGGCAGGTGAAGGGATATGCAAGAAAATGGGTTGAGAATACAGGCCGACTATGGCATAGAAGAGCTTTTTAACCCTTTTCCCTATGGAGAAGCAAATGACAGAGCACTGGCAGCGGGCGGTTCAAAACCTTTGGGGCATCAAAGGAACGCTCACACACCTTGACGGCGAGTATGATCTTAATTTCAGACTCAATTCAACACATATTCTCAAAGTGATGCGGGAAGGCTGCAAGCCCGATCTTGTGGACATGCAGTGCCGTGCACTGGCGCACCTTTCAGGCCATCCGCTGCCGCCTGTTGTTCGTTCTAAAAAAGGCCGGCGCTTTGAAACCGTTAAGGATGAAACCGGCACGGATCGAATTCTCTGGGTAATCGAAAACCTTGATGGCAGGACCTGGGCTGAATTTAAACCCAGGCCTTACAGCCTTATTCACAACCTTGGGAGTATCATTGGTGCCATGAATCTGGCGTTGACCGGTTTTGATCATCCCAGTCTCCATCGGGAATTTAAATGGCACCTGCCCTCTGGCCACTGGATTGCCGAACACTTACAGCTGATTAGCGATGCAGGACGGCAAAACATCATCCAGCAGATTCTGGCGGAATTTTCCAGGATCAAGACAGATCTTGATCGCCTGCCTGTTCAGGCCATCCACAACGATATCAACGATTACAACATTCTGGTAACCGGCAGCCTGACAGACGCTCCCAGGGTCTCAGGCATCATCGATTTAGGGGATATGTGTTCAGCTCCGGTGGTCTGCGATCTGGCCATTGCTGCCGCATACGTGGTACTGGATCACCCTGATCCGGAAAGTGCACTGGAAAACCTGGTTAAGGGGTTTCACCACGCTTGCCCGCTCTCTCCAAAAGAGATCGACATGATCTGGCCACTTCTGCGCCTGCGTCTGGCAGTATCCGTGGTAAACTCCACAAAAATGGCCCAGGAAAAGCCCGATGATCCCTATGTACTGATTTCCCAGGGGCCTGCCTGGGCATTCCTTGAATCCGGACAGGTCGATTCGGATCTGATTTCAGCCCGCCTGCGCTCGGCCTGCGGTTTTTATGTGAAGGACAGCAGCCGTTCGGTAATTGAATGGCTGGATAACCACCGCGGCCGGTTTGCTGATGTTCTAGGTCGCCCCCTGGATGGACTGCCCCGTGTCTGCCTGTCCGTTGCCGACAGCACCCTGCCCGGGGATCCATTTAATCTGACCCCCCAGGAGGCGGCAACGCTTGTGGCCGACACCCGGGAATTTCACGTGGGGTACTATGCAGAACCCCGCCTGATCTATACAGACAAGGCTTTTTACAAAGGTCCGTTCAAGGCCAGCAACCGCAGGACCGTCCACATTGGCGTAGATATTTTTGCTCCGGCCGGAACAAGGGTATATGCCCCCATGGACGCGACAGTGGCAGCGGTTGAGAACCGAAAGGACAACCTGGATTACGGCGGTCTTGTTATTTTGCGCCATGCGACCGAAGCGGGCGCAACTTTTTTCACCCTTTACGGTCACCTGAATCCAAAATCCATCGCCCCCCTTAACAGGGGCCAGGGCATTGAAAAAGGCCAGGCATTTGCCGTCCTGGGTGAGCAGGAACATAACGGCGGATGGGCACCCCACCTGCATTTTCAGACGGGCATGTTCAATATTGACCCCAACTGGCCCGGCGCTGTGGATCCCGATGGGCTTGACTTCTGGTCAAAGCTGTATCCCAACCCGGCCGCTCTCCTGAACCTTGATGATGAAAAAATGGCCTATAGGCCGCCCTCCAGAGACGGAATACTGGCACAGCGAAAGTCGAGGTTCGGGCAGAACTTGAAACTGACCTATGCCGATCCTGTCATGTTTTTGCGTGGCTGGAAGACCTACCTGTTTGACGAGTGGGGAAGACCTTTTCTGGACAGTTACAACAATGTTCCCCACGTGGGCCATGCCCATCCGCGCATCCAGGCGGTCGCCGCAGACCAGCTCAAGCGAATGAACAGCAATACCCGTTACCTTCATCCGGCCCAGACTGCCTTTGCGGAAAAGATTGTTTCCTTCATGCCTGAACCGCTGTCGATCTGCTTTTTCCTCAATTCAGGTTCCGAAGCCAACGAGTTGACCCTGCGGCTTGCCCGTGCCCATTCAGGCGGCAGGGACATGATCACCCCGGATCACGGTTACCACGGCAACACCACCGGTTGTGTCGATATCTCGGCCTATAAATTCAACGCCAAAGGCGGGGTGGGACCCTCCGACTGGGTCCACCTGGTTGAGGTGGCCGACGACTACCGCGGCCGCTTCCGGCGCGGTGAAGCCGACATTGCTCAAAAATATGCCGATCTGGTGGATGAGGCCCTTGAGACGATCGGTGCCCGGGGGGGGAAACTGGCCGGATTCATTGCCGAGACGTTCCCCAGTGTGGGCGGCCAGATTATCCCGCCCAGGGGCTATCTGCCGGCTGTTTACGAAAAGATAAGGAAAGCAGGTGGTGTATGCATTGCCGATGAAGTGCAGACGGGCCTGGGACGCCTTGGCGATTATTTTTTCGGATTTGAGCAGCAGGGAGCTGTTCCGGATATTGTTGTCCTGGGAAAACCCATTGGGAACGGACATCCCCTGGGCGTTGTGGTGACGACCCGGGAAATTGCCGACAGCTTTGCAAAAGGGCCTGAATTTTTTTCCACCTTTGGCGGTTCCACCCTCTCCTGCCGGACAGGCCTTGAGGTACTCAACATTGTTGAAGATGAAGGCCTGCAGGAAAACGCCAGACAGATGGGAGGCAAACTGCTGGCAGGGCTGCACGGTTTTATGGATAAATATGAGATCGTCGGGGATGTCCGCGGTTGCGGTCTCTTCATCGGCCTTGATTTGGTTACGGACAAAAAGAGCCGTGAACCTGGAACCGATCTTGCCGATTATGTTAAGAACCGCATGCGTGAACACCGGATTCTGATGGGCAGTGAAGGACCCTATGACAACATCCTGAAAATAAGACCGCCCATGACCGTTGAAAAAGAGGATATTGATTACATCCTTGAAGTGATGGACAAGGTGCTGGATGAGGCCCAGTCCCTGATGGGGATCTAGGATAAAAAGGGCCGGGGCCTGTCCGATTTAAGGTCTGAATTAAAGCGGCTCAACATCGGCATGCCGTCCCGATAATGGGGCGGCATTTTATCTGGGGTTGCCGGAGGGTTCCAGTGCGTGCAGACGTTCAAAAACCGCCATGGGAGAGACACCACTGGCCTGGGCCATCTGCTTGATGGTCATCCCGGCCCCGGCTTTTATATTGTTCTGGCTTAAACCGCGAATAACTTCTGGAAGAGAAAGGTTGTATTCACTGCAGACCGCCCCAAGGGTCATGTTGCCGAAACCCGGCGGCGGGGACTGGGGCAGGCCCATTATGGCGGGGTGATCGTCTTTCAGGGCGGGCTTGATCACCCCATACACCTGCTGGGGGGTGAGACCGTTGTGACCGGCGATCTCGGCAATGGTATCGTTACCATCGCCAACGGCCAGGCCCGCCTTTTCAAGCAGCACCATACTCCGTTCCAGATCCAGCCCCTGTTTTCCGGCAAACACCTTTAGGGAGGAGAGTTCCGCATGGCCATAGGGCGGTTCACCATATTTTATGGCACCCCGGGCCTTGATGGCTTCCCCAAGGGAGATAACAGAGCCCATGGGTGCAATTTCATAGTAGGTGCCGACCACAACCCCCAGGGTGAGCATCAAGGCAACCGTAAATGAAGGGGTAAAGACCTTGATCTGCCGTGCCCGGTCTTTCATGTAGGCGACCAGGGCGCGCCAGTTGTAGTAGATGTGCACCAGGCCCGAAACAAGCACGAGGAGCCCCAGATTGATGTGCAGATTTCCCCACTGGGTCTTGGTCAGCCCCCAGAGGTGCCAGTCCGCCCAAAAGGCGACCCGCCCCTGGGGAACGATGTAGAGAATGATTGAGGTGAGGATCAGCATCAAAAAGGCGATCAGCATTGTCAAGGATGTGATTTTTCGAACCGTCATACAACCTCCCTGTGAATTTAACCGTTTCTACCACTGAACAGGCGAAAAAACAATTCCCATATTTTTATTTTTTTGACTTGGGTCAAGGTCATGACCATATTAATCATTCACAATAGGGCTTAAATCGAGCAGGCGTCTTCAATGTTTGACGAGCTGCCATCGATCAACCGATAAAACAAACACAAGCCAGATTGAGGAGCAGACAACATGAACAAAAAAGCGCTGATCAAGAATATACCTTTTTCCGAAACCCTTGATTTAACATCCCTGGTGGACTATGAAGAGGGTCGTGTGGTAAGCCGGACCCTGTCAAGCCAGAAAGCCGTGGGCATCACCCTGTTCGCCTTTGACAAGGACGAAGAGATCAGCGCCCACTCGGCATCGGGGGACGCCATGGTCCAGATCCTGGACGGTGAGGCCCTGATCAACGTGGGCGGCAAAGAGATCACGGCCGTCGCAGGCCAGACCATTGTCATGCCGGCAGATGTTCCCCATGCCCTGTATGCCACGACCCGGTTCAAGATGTTCCTGATCGTTGTCAAACGACCCGTTGAAATGACCACCCTGTAAACAGTTGAAAACAGATAAACCCATGGAATGGACACAGCAAGCTGAAGACGCCATCGCCAAGGTTCCTTTTTTTGTCAGAAAAAAGGTGCGCAAACGGGTGGAAAAACAAGCTGAACAGTCCGGGAACAACCGCCGGGTCACCCTGGAGGCGGTCAAGGCCGCCCAGGCCCGGTTTCTATCGGGCATGGACGCTGAAATCAAGGGCTACCAGGTTGAGACCTGCTTTGGCGGCAATGGATGCCCCAATAAGATCGGTTCGGCCGACGGCCTGGTCGAACAGTTAGAGGCCCTTTTCAGAAAAGAAGATATTCTTTCGCTGCTCCGGCAGCAGGTCAAGGGCAACCTCAAGTTTCACCACGAGTTCAGGGTCGCCGTGGCCGAGTGCCCCAACGGCTGCTCCCAGCCCCAGATCAAGGGGATCGGCATCATTGCGGCAGCCCGTCCCGGCGTCACACAAGAGCCATGCACCGGCTGCAGTGCCTGTGTGGATGCCTGTCCGGAAGGGGCGATTTGCCTGACTGAAAATCCACCCCAGCCTGAAATTGACCTTGACCGCTGCCTGATGTGCGAAAAATGCGTTCGGGCATGCCCCAGCGGCACCCTTGCCACCGCAGCCCAGGGGTACAGGGTTCAGCTCGGTGGCCGGCTCGGACGCCATCCAAGGCTTGCCATGGAGGTTCCGGGAATTCATACCGAATCCCAGGTGATAGAAATCGTTGAACGATGTATCCGGTTCTACAGGGCGAAGAGCCGCCATGGCGAACGATTCTCCAATCTTCTCACCCGGGCTGAATTTGAAAAAATCGTTCAGGGATAATGCATTAAAACATCAGCAAAGGAGGGTTCCAATGAAACCAACATCGTATCTTCCGATTTTCATCATTCTGGGGACAGCGTTGCTTGCCGGTTGCGCCGGCACCATCACCGGGTCAAGACAACACCCCGTCAGGCAGGCGAACCAGATCAAACTTGAAACGAACCGTGAGGTAACCGATTTCTGGACCGGCAGAGACCTGACCCTCTCCTACCGATACCATTTGACCGGTCAGACCCTGAGAATCAGCGGAACCATCACCCTTGCCAAATACCTTACCCATTACACGGTAATGGATCATCTTCGACTGCATCTCTGTTTTGTGGATGCCGGGGGAAAAACAATTTCCCGGACATCTGTATATGCGGCGCCCTTTCGATGGGGGCTTTCCATGGTGAACCTGAACTTCAGCCGCTTGATCACCGTTCCGCCAGGAGCTGAGGCATTGGCCTTTACCTACGATGGAAAGGTCAGTGACGGCGTGGGCAACGACGATGGCGGAATTTCCTGGGATTTCTGGAACGCCCTTTGACCGGGAACGAGTAAAAGCCCAGGCAGCGGTTTGTCAATCTGTTCTCAAATGCCGTGGAAAATCAAGATCCGCCTTTGACCCTTTAACAACCGGCAGACACGCGATTCATCCCCTGAAAAAAATCTCGTATTGCAAATGTTTTATCGGTATACTCGTGGCGATATTGTCCCTCAAGGTTTTAACCCGTTGCCCAAAGGAGATCACATGTTTCAACAAAAGAGCGAAAACGGATACATATCCCCCATCAAGGGAATCCGGATGAAAACCCTGGTCCATGGAGAAAAGACCCTGATGACCGAGTTCCGCCTTGACCGGGGCAGCCTTTTGCCGGCCCACGCCCATCCCCATGAACAGACTGGCTACCTGGTTTCCGGCAAGATGCGCCTGAGGGTGGGCACAGTGGAACAGGTGATTGAACCGGGCGACAGCTGGATGATTCCGGGAGGAACAGAGCATGGTGCCGACATCCTGGAGAACTCGGTTGCCGTTGAAGTGTTTGCCCCGGTCCGGGCGGATTATCTTCCAGCGGACGACGATTAGACCAACGGATCAAAACATTTTCTGTTGTCAACGATTCCTTTAAAAATCGAGGAGCTTTGCAAAAGGCCCTATCCCGGCCTGCTTTTTACTGGTAGGATAACCTGATTTCCGGTCAATGGCTTTTAACCCTTAAAAACGGACGGTCCCGGCCTTGCCCTACAAACGACTGGCACAACACCTTGACGCCCTGCCCGGCGGATTTCCCCCCACCGAGCGGGGGGTGGAAATAAAGATTCTTGAGCATCTCTTTTCCCCCAAGGAGGCAAGGCTTGCCCTGTTGCTCACCCTGATCCCGGAAACTGCCGCAACCCTTGCCCTTCGCAGCAAAGCCCCCCTGGTGGAGACCGAACAGCGCCTGGAAACCCTGGCGGCAAAGGGGTTGATCTTCCGGTCAAAACCGTTGAACAAACCCGCCGTTTACATGGCCGCCCAGTTTGTGGTGGGCATCTGGGAACTCCAGGTGGGACGGCTCACCCCGGAACTGGCCAGCCTGATGAACGACTACATGCCGGATCTGCTGGATAAAGAAATCTGGAAGAAAATTCCCCAGATGCGGACCATTCCCGTGGGCCGCAGCATTGACACCCATCTTGAAATCCTTGCCCATGAAAGGGCAGAAACCCTTTTAAGACAAAAAAGCCATTTTGCCGTCTCTGCCTGCATCTGCCGCAAAGAACAGCAGATGATGGGCAAGGGGTGCAACAAACCCATGGACATGTGCCTCTCGTTTGGCGATGATGAAGATTTCTTTATCAAGAACAGAATCGGCCGGCGCATCACCCTTGACCAGGCCCTTGACCTCCTGAAACAGGCCGACCGGTCAGGCCTGGTGCTCCAGCCGAACAACGGCAGGGAAATCTCCTGGCTCTGCTGCTGCTGCGGCTGCTGCTGCGGTATACTCAGAACCATCAAAACCCACCCAAAACCCGCCGAGATCATCTCATCCCCCTTCCAGGCCAAAACAGACCCAGGTCGGTGCACCGGCTGCGGCATCTGTGAAATGAGATGCCCCATGGATGCGGTTTCAATCAAACACAAGCGTGCTCTCCTGGATCTTGACCGCTGCATTGGCTGCGGACTCTGTGTCTCCACCTGCCCTGAAAAAGCCATCCACCTGGAACGGAAACCCGAAGTCCTCCAGCCCCGTGTGCCAAAAAACGTTGTGACCGCCTCAATGGGACTGATGTGGAAACGGGACAAACTCTCCCTGACGAAACTTGCCGCCATGGCCGGCAGATCCTTCATGGACCGATACCGATCAGGGCGTAAAACTGTTTGACAATCCCGGCTATAATCTGGTTTGATACAGGTTTTGGAATTGGACCAATAAAGGGCAATATCCCCCAACGCAACGCAGCTGAAAAGGACAAAAATGGACCCCATATCTTCAAAAGCAGCCCAATGGATAGACAACGGCAAAGACCCCAGGAGTGCCCACTGGCAGGCCGGGCTTGAAGCCATACTCGAACTTTTTTCCGCCTACGTGGAACCGGGAGTACTCACACCGGTCGCCCCCCTGGACGAGGCGGATTTTCCTGTTTTCAAGGCGGCACTGGAGGCCATTGATCTGGCGCCCAGGCTCATTGCTGTGTTTTTGCCCCCTGCCATTGCCCGGTCGGTCACTCCGCCTGAAACGGCCCAGGAACTCCATCGCATTGATCACAACCTTCCCTCATACAAGGTGATCATTGCCCGGCCCGGCAAGGAATTAAGAATCATCTGTGGCGAAATTTCACCCGGTGCATCAAAACCCGGTGTGGATATCTTCCAGTCCGGGGCCCTGCTTGGCTCCTATGATTTCACCTCCCAGGAGATCTGCCTTGCCGAGCTGTCCAAAATTATCCGGACCCATGCCTGGGAAAAGGGCACCTGGAGCCGCGACGACAACGAAAAATACACCCTCAACTGGTTTGAACGTTCCCTGGACCTTGGAAGGGGAGATCTGAGCGTGGATAAAAACCATTCGTTTTTCCACAGCCCAACCCTGATCAAAAGCAACCGGGTGGATGCCCTGTTCTTTATCATCTCAACCCTTCTTGAACGACGGTTTAAAGACCCTGAAGATTCGCTGAGCCAGAGGGTGGCAACCATAAAGGCCCTGGATGACGCCACCCTTTCCAGGGAAAGACTTGCCGACCTTGTCAGCAGCGGCATTCTTGAACTCTTGAACATGGTAAAGGAACTTGAGCTGATCAAGTTCAACGAACTTTCAAACGCCGAACGCGAAAAGTTCAAGAATGAAACCGCAAGGAGTGTACAGATCATCGTTGACACCCTTCGATAATGGGGTCCCGGGTCGTCGCCCTTTTCTGCCTCCTGTTCCTGATCCCACACACCTATGTGCCCAGGGACAGGAGTTATCCCGGGCCCATTGCCAGAAGTTGACACTTTATTGGAATTCCTCTATCCTCAAATTTTTTCATAGGTTTTGTTTCCCCCTCCTAGAAGGAGCAAAAAGAACCAGACCAAACGGCGATGGAGGAACAGTGCGTGACCATCAAGAGAATGCAGCTATCATCGGGGATGCCAGGACTGGACAGATTACTCAACGGCCTTTATATCGGGGACAATGTGATCTGGTATGACGATGCTGGAAGCCTGGCCTTGAAATTTTGCCATGGCTTCATCAGAGAATCCCAGAAAAATTCAAAATCCATTGTGTATGTCACCTTTGACAGGTCTCCGAAAAACCTGATTGACACCCTGGGTGAGCTGGCTGAAAACCCGCAGCTGACCATTCTGGACTGCTTTACCAACGGCAAGGGGGACAAGGCGGACGTATTTAACAAATTCTATGAAAAAGATGGTGCCCAGTGGCCCTACCAGGTCATCAAAGTCACAAAGCCCGAAAATCCGGAAGCCGTATTTGACGCCATTTCCAGTCTGCACAACCGGCTCACCGGTGATGTCAGGTTTGTCATGGAAAGCCTGACCGGCATGCAGGATCTATGGGAGGGAGAAGAGCATATATTGAAATTTTATTCCCATTCCTGCCCCAAACTCTATGAAATGGACACCATTGCCTATTGGATTATTGAAAAAAAAGCCCATTCCAGCAAACTCAAAGCCCACATCAACCAGGTGGCCCAGGTCGTCATCGACCTGTCCATGGACCAGGGTCGGTCAAAGATTAAAATCCTCAAGGCGGAAAAACGCTCGCCCAAGGCCCGGGGGGTGTCCTTTGCCTATAGCTTTGACAAAGAAGATCTGCTGATAGAGGCGAACCAAAAGACAAGTGATCACTACAATCTGGGTGCTGCCATCAAAACCTTCCGACAAAAGCTGGGCATGTCCCAAAGGGAACTGTCCCACCTGGTAGGGGTCACCCCCAGCAATATATCCCAGATCGAAAGCAACCAGGTGTCCCCGTCTTTACCGGTCTTGTACCGGATTTCAGAAACGCTTTGCGTGGATATGGGATCTTTTTTCAAAAGCAGCCTGGGCCGTGATAAAATCGTTTTCCATGGGCAAGATGCCACCCGAATCAGAGGACATGAACTGGACAACCCCAGCATTGAGGTCGTCCAGCTGACGCCTCTGGATCTCAATGGACCGGTGGACAGTTTCCGTGTCACCATCATGCCGGGAAAAAAACTCTCCTCCCATTTTTTTACCCACAAGGGAGAAGAGATGGGTTACCTGATCACAGGGAATCTGACCGCTGTCTATGCAGGCCAGGCCCTTGAACTGGCCCCCGGGGACACTATTTATTTGAAAACCGTACTTCCGGAAAAATGGTGCAATGCCGGCAGGGAAAAGGCCGTGCTTCACTGGTTAAAAATCAAATAGACCTCCAGAAAGCCAGGGCCCCATCCACGGATACAGGGCCCTGGCAGCCCAAGGACATAAAGGTCCTAGGAATTCAGTATTTTTTTGGCACTCTCGTTGTTCACATCCGTCACATGGGGGATGCCTGTTTCCTGGGCTGTTTCCCGGTTGCCGGAAAAAATTTCATGGCGGGTGATCTGATTGAGGGAAAACTTTCTGGCACCGGCCATGAGTTGCTGCAGCCCGCACCCAAGCTTGTCTGCCAGGGTATAAAACCCAATCGCTCCATAGGGTATCTTTTTCATCTCTTCCTTGCCGATCTTATCGGCCAGACTGTGGTAGCCGGCAAAAATCTCATCTGCAGTTTTCCCGACTTCCAGAACGGTCTTGGGCAGTTCATTCCAGTTGCCGTTCACCTCGGCCCTTCTTTCCGGATAAATGGCCCCTTCAATATTGGCCCCTAGAAAACCCGGAATCATGATGCCCCGGCCCATGCAGATCAGCTTGGTATAGGGCGCCCCCAGGGCCAGACCTTTGAAAATGTGATCTTCCAGGGCAAACCCCCCGGCAAAGGACATATCCACCACATGTTTTCCCTTGGCAGAGAGGATAGAGGCATATTCATGGGCCTTGGCATGAAGGTTGATGGAGGGAACCCCCCAGCTTTGCATCATATTCCAGGGGCTCATGCCCGTACCGCCACCTGAACCGTCAATGGTCAGCAGATCAAGGTCTGCGTCCGTGGCAAATTTGATGGCCATGGCCAGTTCTTCCATACCATAGGAACCGGTTTTCAAGGTAATTCTCTCAAACCCGAGCCCCCGGAGATATTCCACACTGTTCATAAAATCTTCCTGAACATGGGCCACTGTGGGCAGGTTCGTCCCGCCTAAACGGCTGTGTCGCGCAAAGGATTTGATGGCCCCCTGCTCAAACCCCTTTTGAACTTCAGGAAGGGAAGGATCCGGATCCACCACATAGCCACGATCTTTCAGGAATTGGGCATATTCCAGGCTTCTAACCTGGATTTCGCCGCCGATATTTTTAGCACCCTGGCCCCATTTGAGTTCAATAATGCATTTATCCCCATATTTATCCACCACATATTCCGCCACTCCGTTCCGCGTATCCTCAACATTGAGCTGAACAATAATGGCGCCATAACCGTCGAAATATCTTAAATAGGTTTCAATTCTGCGATCCAGTTCCGGGGCGCTTTTAATTTTTCCCTGTTTGGTTTCACCATTGTTGATGGTTGAATTTCTATCCACGCCCACCACATTTTCCCCGATCACAACCGGAATGCCGATGAGGGCACCGCCAATGGCAAAGGAATCCCAGTATTTTTCCGCAATAAAGGTGGACCCCAGGGCACCGGTCATCAAGGGCATGCGGATTTTCGTCTTCCGGCGTTTTCCAAATTCTGTTTCCAGGCTGACATTCGGGAAGATGCAGTCGTCTGCACTGGAGGTCAGATTGTCTGCCAACCCCCGGGCACCATAGGCATACCCCTGGATCCTCAGGGAATTATAGGAAACGCCAACATGGCTGGTGTTATTGGCACCTGCCGTTACAAGCCCGAAACTTCTGGGATACAGCAGTTTTCGGCCCACCATGCTCGACAGCCAGGTTTCACATTTTCCCTTGCAATCTGCCCGGCACAGGGTACACAGGCTCGATTCACAGACATTTCCACGATTTTTGGTTCCAAGGGCATCATTTGACTTTGAAAATCTCATTTCCATGGGTTTTCTCTCCTCTCATATGGGTTGTCCACATTTCCAGGCCGTTCCCCGGAAAGAGCCCTTACCACCTTGAAACGCAAAAAGGCATCTTTCCGAAATTATACCGGAATAGACACCTTTGTCTGTTTGGTTAATTTATGTACACGCCTTTGTATAAATAAATTAAATTTGAATAAAAATTACCCCGGTCAATATTTACTGTCAAGTATTTATATAATATTTATTTATTATCACTTAATTTATTTCCAAATCAATCCCCCAAAACAGGCAGAACATGGAAAATAACCGGTCAGATTTTTGCACACCTGGCGTTCATTTGCGGTCCTAAGACAAGGCAGGAACTGGAACTTAAAGTTTGCACCCGACGGCCCAGTGCTTATTTTGTTTTTTCACCCATCAGCCAACAGGGGGAAAACATGGGAAAAGAAAACAAAATCAATGGACAGAATGAACTTGAATCCCTGAATTTTGACAACAGCTTTATCAGCCATCTTCCCGGTGACCCGGAAACCGGCAATTTTCGCCGCCAGGTCAAAAATGCAAGCTACTCGATTGTCTCGCCAACCCGGGTAAGAAATCCCCGTCTTGTGGCCGTGTCCAGGGAGGCTGCCGCACTCCTGGACCTTTCCATGGACGAGGTCAGCTCGTCCCGGTTCCTGGAGGCGTTTTCTGGAAACCGCCTCCTGCCGGGAATGGTGCCCTTTGCAACCTGTTATGGGGGCCACCAGTTTGGGACCTGGGCAGGTCAGCTTGGCGACGGCAGGGCGATCAATCTCGGGGAAATCGTCAACCGCAGGGGCCAGCGCTGGGCCATCCAGCTCAAGGGTGCAGGCCCGACCCCATATTCGAGAAACGCAGACGGCCTGGCCGTCCTGCGATCCTCGGTGCGAGAATTTCTGTGCAGTGAAGCCATGTTTCACCTTGGTGTTCCCACCACCCGGGCCCTGAGCCTTGTGACCACCGGGGAATCGGTTCTCCGGGACATGTTCTACGACGGCCATCCAAAAATGGAACCCGGCGCCATTGTCACCCGCCTGGCACCGAGCTTCACACGGTTCGGCAGTTTCCAGATCCACAGTTCAAGGAATGAAACCAACCTTTTAAAACAGCTGGTGGACTACACCATTCAGACCGATTTTCCAGCGCTCGGAACGCCGTCCCCCCGGGTCTATCTGGAGTGGTTCAACACGGTATGCAGGACAACGGCAGACATGATCGTTCACTGGATGCGGGTGGGATTTGTCCACGGGGTGATGAACACGGACAACATGTCCATCCTCGGCCTGACCATTGACTATGGTCCCTATGGTTGGCTTGAGGATTATGATCCCAACTGGACACCCAACACCACCGATGCCCAGGGCCGGCGGTACTGCTTTGGCAACCAGCCCGATATTGCCCTGTGGAACCTTGGCCAACTGGCCGGCGCCATCTATCCCCTTGTCAACGATGGTGACGCCCTGACACAGGCCCTGGAAACCTGCAGCCGTTATTTTAAAAAAAGCTGGCACACCATGATGGTCCAGAAACTGGGACTTGCCCGGTTCAACCCGGAAACAGACCCGGCATTGATCGCAGACCTCCTCGCCCTGCTGGCCCTGGTTGAAACGGACATGACCCTTTTTTTCAGGCAGCTTGCAGCGGTGGGCCCTGGCAAAACGGTCACTCCTGTGGATTTCATGGATGCCTATTATCGACCCGAACAACTCACCAAACCCTATGTGGATCAATTTGACAGCTGGTTCAAACGCTATGGACAGCGGCTCGCCCTTGACACGGGAGATCCTGGAACACGCGAGCAGCAGATGAATCAAGTCAATCCCAAATACGTTCTCAGGAACTACCTTGTCCAGCTGGCCATTGACCAGGCCGAACAGGGCGACTTTTCAGGGATCACAGGGCTTCTCCAGGTGATGCGCCACCCCTATGACGACCAGCCCGGCAACCAGCGGTTTGCCGAAAAACGACCGGAATGGGCAAGGAACCGACCCGGCTGCTCCATGCTTTCATGCAGCTCCTAGGTGTGGCCCGGGTTGACAAAACCGTCCGGACCCTTTACAAACCATCATTTTAACGTTCAAGCCCAAAGGATTAAGCCCATGGCCCTGCCCTGGAAAGTTGTCGATCGATTTACCACCCCGGATGAAGGCGTTCTTGAACTTCGCCAGAGGGGGAAGAAGGATTTTCTCATCGTGGTGGGCACCCAGGTGCTCATGAACTCCATGGCCCAGCGGTCCGAGATGGCCCTGGGAGCCCTCGGGGTCAGCCCCGTTCAAAACCACCCGGCCCCGAGGGTTCTTGTGGGCGGCCTGGGCATGGGCATCACCCTCAGGGCGGTCCTTGATACCCTGCCGCCAACGGCAGAAATTGTGGTGTTTGAACTCAATCCCCAGATCGTCACCTGGTGCCGTGGTCCTTTAGCAGACCTCACCAATGGAGCCGTTGCTGACCCCAGGGTCCGGGTTGAAATCAAAGACGTTGCCAGGGGAATAGAAGACGCTGCCATGGGAGAACCAGACCTTCGGTTTGACGCCATTATCCTGGATCTCTACCGGGGTCCCCACCCCCGGACCGACAAAACCGCCGATCCCTTTTACGGCTCCCGGGCCATCCAACGGTCGTTCAAGGCCCTGAACCCGGGGGGCACCCTTGCCGTGTGGGGCGAAAACCATGATGAAGGGTTCATCAAACGACTTGCCCAGGCCGGCTTCTCAGTCGCGTTCAAGCGGGTGGGCAAGGGCGGATACTGCCACGCTGTTTTCCTTGCCGCCAAAAACGGGGCTTAACCTGGGTTAAAACCTGGATGCCGCTACCTGACCCGCCAAAGGAGGATTCCATAAACGGGCCCTAACCCTGGGTTAAAACCCGGGGAACTTGAACTTCATGGTCACTTCCCCGGTTTTTCTGTCAATGGAAATCATCCGGTCCTGACCCTGGGCGGTCTCGATTTTCTGACCGGTGGCCATCTCCATGAGGCCTGAAATAAAGGCCATGCCTGAGTTGAGAACCGTTTCGATCTTTTCCGGCGGCTGGCCCCCGAAAACCGGGGTTGACGCCTCTGCATCACCATCCCTGGCCTGCACTTCATTGGTTTCGCCCGGCGCCTTTTCGTCCGCCCCGCCCCGGTTCAACACCTCAGGGTTGAGATACCCCGGGGTATCTTCGGGAATTTCGTCAGACTCTGGGGCGGCATAGGTCTCCAGGTCAGGTTCGGTGGCCTCACCCATCATGGCCCGCAACCGGTTGAGCATCTCGTCCTTTTTTTCCTTGGAAAACGCCACCTGGTCGGGCCCGTCATCGTCAAACACCCCCTTGAACAGATCGGTCTTGAGCTGGATACCGGCAAGGATCCGCTCTTCAATGCTGTTTTTGGCAATCAGGTTGATCACGTTGATGCACTGGCTCTGCTGGCCGATCCTGCTGACCCGGCCGATGCGCTGGTTCATCTTTGCCGGATTCCACGGCAGTTCAAAGTTGACCACGCAGTCGGCCGCCTGGAGATTGAGACCCGTCCCCCCTGCGTCTGTCGATAAAAACACCCTGCACCCGGGGTTGTTTGTGAATTCGTCGATGAGGTCCTGGCGTTTTTTAACGGCCACCTTGCCCGAAAGCTCTACAAACGAGATCCCCATGTCCGAAAGGTGCCTGGCAATGAGAAAGGTCATGGTGGTCCATTCGCTGAAAATGACCATTTTCCGCTGGTTCTGCACCACAATCTCATCAATGATGTTGTCCAGCTCCTTGAGCTTGGGAGAGATGTGGGTCTCTCTGTCGATCAGGTAGGTGGAGTTGCACACCATCCGCATGCGCAGGAGCAGCACCTGGATTCTTCGGACGTCCATGGGCGTCAGATATTTTTTATTGATCAGGGGAGCAAGGGTTCGTGCATAGCCCCCGTGGATTTCCAGCTGCTCGTCGTTAAGATCAATATAGTAGTTGTTGACCACCTCCCGGGGCAGATCCTTGAGCACCTCTTCCTTTTTACGGCGGATCACAACCGCCTTGAGCTTCTCCTTTAACAGGTCAAGGTTTCTATAACCGCCGATGCTGTTCTTCTTGTTTTTCAGGAGAAGAAAATGGTCG
Organism: uncultured Desulfobacterium sp.; assembly: GCA_963675615.2. GTDB lineage: Bacteria > Desulfobacterota > Desulfobacteria > Desulfobacterales > Desulfobacteraceae > Desulforapulum. The sequence goes on along the minus strand of CAXXTD010000001.1, from coordinate 2,731,922 downwards.
GCCGCAAACCGCCACAGGGGAGTTAACAGGTCAGGGTCAAGGAACTGAACAATGGAATAGACATCCTCAAGCTTGTTTTCAAGGGGAGTACCGGTGAGCACAATGGCGTGCCTCCGGGGAATCCGCTTGACCGCATCGGCTGTTTTGGTGGAAAAATTCTTGATGCGCTGGGCCTCGTCCAGGATGATGAGATCCGGCCTGAAGTTTGAAAGAATGGTCACATCCCTCAACACCGCCTCGTAGTTGGTGATCTTGAACAGGGCGTCACTGTTTTTGTAGCCGGCCTTTCGCTGGAGGGGTGACCCTTCGATCACCAGGGCCTTTTCCCGGGAAAACCGTTCAATTTCCCGCTTCCACTGCTCTTTCAACGACGACAGGGTCACCACCACAATCTTTGAAAAACCAAAAATCTCTCGTTTCAAGACGCCCAGGGCAATGGCCTGGAGGGTCTTGCCAAGCCCCATCTCGTCACCGATGAGTACCCCGGCCTTGAACACGCCAAACCGGACCCCCTCCTCCTGGTAGGGGTAGAGTTTTGCCGTAAGGGGCGGTTCCGGAAGGGTTTCAAGGGAAAGTTCCTCCAGCTGTTTTTCCTGGAGATATCGGTCGACCCGGTTCAGGAGGGTTTCCCGGATGCGCACCCGTTTATCACCATCCACCCGTTCAGCCAGGGTCATGATCTCGGAGATCTCCTCGGGCTTGAATTGACCGTTGTCGTCAAAAAAGGGTTCAAACAGGGATTTAAGTTCACTGTCCCCATGGTCAAGGCGTTCTGAAAAGAGCTGGGGCGCATTGCTCTGGGAGTTCCAGTAAACATCAACAAAGGGAAACCGCTCCCTTGAAAGCTGCCGGTCAAACCCGGGCGTTTTCTTGAGATGGGAGACGAGAAATTGAATATGCTTGCAGGTGCCCAGACCGTTGGTCAGATAATCGGGGCAGGTACAATGGCCAATGCCCTGTTCCGGGTCGTGGAGGGTGACACGGTACTCCCGGTTGTTTTGATTGACAACAAGGTGGTCGCCCTTGAACATGTCGCCCTGGACAACGGTAAAGGGTTCGGTGGCAGCCCGTTTCTTCCTGTCTTCAAGGGCCTGGAGCCGGATCTCCTCCCCGGACAGGTAGGGATCATCGACCTCCGTGGTTACGGCCTCGGCGTTTTCCCTTTTCAGGATCAGCTCCCTTGCGTTGAGAAGGGCCGCCACAACATGCTTGCACCCCTCCCCTGGGTAGGGGCAACTGCACGAGGTGGCCACCTTTTCCCCCTTGACGGCCACCCGGGTGGTGTAGTTTCCATAGCTTCCGTCAACTTCATAGACAAAAACACCATCGGGATCTTCCCGGGCAAGGAAATAAGAACCATGGTGATAGATGGTTTCCCCCCGCTGAAAGATAAGGGGAGTATCGGCAATGTTGTGCTGAATAAACGCCTTGGACAGAATGGCCATGATTTATCCTGTATTCCGTTGTAAGAGTATGTTTTTTATCGAATCTTTCCCGGATTTAATATAGAATTCATGCAATAATGTCAACTCTTCTAAGGCAGCCCAGGCATGGACACACCCGACAACACAAAATGGCATGAACGCTACCAGGACCTGTTAGCAGAAAATCTCAGGCTCAAGGCCAGGATAAAAGCGCTTGAACAGACAGAAGCCCAGCAGTTCCATCCTGCCCCCATGGCTGATCCCCCTATTACCCAGACATCCGTTAAAACTCTTTCTCCTGGAGAAACCATTGACAACCGGTCAGAACCGGCCCGAAAAATAGACCTTTTCATCTCGCTTTTCAAGGGAAGGGAGGACGTTCATGCCCAGCGATGGAAAAACAAACAAGGCGGTACCGGTTATTCCCCCGTATGTCTGAACGAATGGAAACCAGGAATGTGTCAAAAACCAAAAATAAAATGCGCAAAATGTCCGGACCGGTCCTATGCGCCCCTGTCCAGGGCAGCCATTGACAGCCATCTCAGGGGCATGAAAACTCTTGGCGTCTACCCCCTTTGCCAGGATGAAACCTGCTGTTTTTTAGCCGTGGATTTTGACAAAAAGGAGTGGGAAAAGGATGTCTCAGCATTCAGGGATGTCTGCAGGAAATTAAAGATTCCCATTGCCGTGGAACGTTCAAGGTCTGGAAACGGAGCCCATGCCTGGTTTTTCTTTGATGAAAAAGTTCCGGCAACCGTGGCAAGGAAACTGGGTACGGCCCTGCTGACCCATGCCATGGATCAAAGGCATGAAATCACATTTTCCTCCTATGACAGGCTTTTCCCCAACCAGGACACCCTTCCCAGGGGCGGTCTTGGCAACCTGATTGCACTGCCGCTTCAGATGGGTCCACGAAAACGTGGCAACAGCGTTTTTGTTGATGAGAAATTCATCCCCTACCCGGACCAGTGGTATTTTTTAAACCAGGTTCAAAAGCTTGACCAGACCACCCTGTCAAACCTGATTGCAAAATTGTGCCGGAGTGATGAACTGGGGCTTTTGAAAGAACAAGACACCGGGATCGATACGAAAACAGACAAACCCTGGCAAAAACCCCTCCCCGGCTGGACAAAAAATGATTTTCCAAAAACTGTTGAAATCGTCAAAGCCAATATGATCTACCTTCCAAAAAAAGATTTCTCGCCAAGGGCCTTAAACCGGCTGAAACGATTGGCAGCATTCAAGAACCCCGAATTTTACAAGGCCCAGGCAATGCGGTTACCCACCTATAAAACCCCCCGGGTGATATCGTGTTTTGAAGATTTCAAGGATTATTTGGGATTACCCCGGGGATGTGAGAACGATCTGAACACCTTTTTTAGCGAACAGGGCATTAAAGGCACATGGCAGGATGAAACCAACCACGGAAAAGCCATTGAGGTTGAATTCAACGGCACTTTGAAACCCGAACAACAGCGGGCAGCAGCGGCAATTATCGCAAATGAGAATGGGGTGCTGTCAGCCACAACAGCCTTTGGAAAAACCGTTGTGGGAGCAAGCCTCATCGCCCAGAGAAAGGTAAACACGTTGATTATCGTTCACAGAAAGCAACTGCTGTCACAATGGATAAAACGATTATCTGAATTTCTGACCTTTCGAACCCCATGCCCTGCCCCTCTGCCGGCAAAAAGACAAAAAAAACAACCGGGATCCATCGGCCAGATGGGTGGTGGGAAAATCCAATTAAGCGGTATTGTTGATGTCGCCATCATGCAGTCATTAAATCGATCCGGCAACGTCAGTGAATGTATGAAAAATTATGGAATGATCATTGTGGACGAATGCCACCATGTCCCGGCTTTCACCTTTGAACAGATTATTCGCAAATCAACGGCAAGGTCTGTATACGGCCTTACCGCAACGCCCATAAGGCAGGACGGCCACCAGCCGATCATATTCCTCTACTGCGGCCCTGTACGATTTCAGGTGGATGCTAAAGAACAGGCGGCAACCCGACCCTTTGAACACTATGTCATTCCAAGATTCACTTCCTTTCGAATGCCCCGGCCCGATCTTCAGGACAAACCATCCATCCAGGAGATCTACGGTGAATTGACAAGCGATGAATTGCGCAATCAAATGATTGTCGACGATATTGCAGACTGCCATAAAAGGGAGAGGAATATCCTTGTATTAACAGAGAGGGTCGCCCATGTTGAGGACCTTACCAGCCGGTTAAAACCAAAGATCCCCGATCTCATCTCGTTGACCGGTGGCATGGGGACAAAGCATACGGAAAAAGAGTTGAAACGGATATCCAGAACGCCGGCAGATCAACCGATCACCTTGATTTCAACGGGGAAATTCATTGGAGAAGGGTTTGACGAGCCCAGGCTCGACACCCTTTTCCTGGCCATGCCCGTTGCATGGAAGGGTACAGTGCATCAGTATGCCGGCAGACTGCATCGACCCTGGAAAAATAAAAAAGAGGTGATGATTTATGACTATGTTGATGTCCATGTACCTGTTCTTGAAAAAATGTACGGAAAAAGGCTCAAGGGGTATGCGGCCATCGGCTACAGCGCAAAGGTGGAAAACATTGTTGATTCACCCAGAGATATTATTTTTGACAACCACAGTTTTCAGCCTGTATATCTCCGGGACATGGCCCATGCCCGGCAGGAGATTCTCATTGTCACGCCTTTTGTGACGGCCCGGCGGACGGCCCAGATGACAGCCTGCTTTGCCCCCCTTGTTGCCGTCAAACTTCCCATAACCGTTGTAACGCGCCCCGCCGCCAGTTTTCCCCCTCAACAGCAAGGGCAGCTGACCCGAATCTTCAATCAATTAACCGATGCCGGAATCAAGCTTGTTTTCAAGCCGGATATCCATCAAAAATTTGCGATTATCGATCAGCGAATCGTCTGGTACGGCAGCATAAACCTATTGGGGTTCGGCAACTCCCAGGAAAGCATCATGCGCCTTGTCAGCGCAAACATTGCCCAGGAACTGTCACGCACCATACAGCCCGATTGTTGGGTTTGATAACACCACATCACTATGGGCGGACCCAGAACCGGCCCGAAGCCATGTAGACGACCACGGTTCCCAGAATCAGATAGCCAAACATCTGGACGTTCTTTGTCTTGAAGATAAATGCAAGAATCACAATAATGGACGCGCTGATCATGAAAAACAGCTGTTTGGGGATCTTCTTGAGAATCACCCGACCAAAATGGGCAAACCGGATATGGCTCACCATCAGGCCCACCGAGACAAGGGTCAACATCCACAGTACGGGCGGCGTTGAGACAAGGGAGGCTCCCAGAACGATCAACGCACCCGCAGGGCTCGGCAGCCCGTTGAAAATTCCCTGGGGCAGGTCCGTCCGTTTTTTATCGGTTACGATAAACCGAACCAGGCGAAAACCGACCCCGAAAATGAACAGCCCTGCGACCAGCCATGCAGCTGAACCGCCCTTTTCCAGCACCACGTAGGCCGGTGCCAGCCCAAAGCTGACAAAATCGGCAATATCATCCAGGTAGGGTCCGTACGGCGTTCCCCCGTGCTTTAAAGCCATGCGCCCGTCAAACAGGTCAAACAGCTGTCCGATGATAATAATGCAGATGGCCCAGGCAAAATAGTGGTGATGGGTCAAGACAAGGCTTGTCACACCGCAGCAGAAGTTTAACCCGGAAAGAATATCCGCATACAGGCGGTTGGGGATAAATTTAAAGACCACAGACGCGGCTGAAAGAATGATGCAGCCCATGAGTACATTGTCGGCAATGTTGATAAACCCCGGGTTTTCATCCATCAGCGCACACAGGATCACAAGACCAAAGCAGATAATGGCCTTAATCTTTCCAAAATTATTGGCCGCCACGGAGAATCTCAGCCAGGTCAGGATCCGGCGGGCAAAGAACTGCCCCACAAACTCAATGGTCACAAGAATCCATATCAGTTTTGTGGACAAGATTCCCCCATGGGCAAATCCAATCAACGGCGGCAGATAGGTCAATTTATCGCACATGGGGTCCAGCCATTCACCCCAAGTGGACCCGAGGTCGCACGCCCTTGCAACAACACCGTCAACACCGTCAAGGATTGCTGCAAAGGTAAAAATAAGTATGGCGATCCATTGCCAGGGAGAAAAAAAATAGAGAACGGAACCCAGGGTCGCCAGGGCGGTCCGCCAGTAACAGATGGCGTTGGGGTGGAGCAGCCACTGGTGTGACAGGATATACTTTTCCATGGACGGCTGTTTGACGGCCCGGGAGAACCACAAGAAAAAAGTTGTTCCAAGGGCCGCAGAAACCGTAATCACCAAAAATCTTTCCATTTTATCCTCTCACCGTTAATCCCTGCACAATTGATATTCCTAAAATTTTCAAGTTTCAGCCTATTTATCATTTCAGGTGGCAATAGTCCACCACCTGAGTAAGTGGATTCCTCTTTTTCCAGGTTTGAGACAGCCCTGTTGAGTCCAAACGGTCCCTAAAGGGAAACATTTCCGCGGATCCCTGTTTCCTGTTGATAAATGTTTCATAGTTTTCTATACTGAAAATGATATATTTCCATGGTTTAATTCAAACACCACCGCGAAAACCAGACGACTTGCCCTTGTTTAAACCTCTTAACGGCGAGGTGAAACAGTTAACATGGTCGGTTTGATACAACACCAGAATGAAAATAAATTAACCGAAGATATTCCCCAGGATTTACCTATACTTCCCCTGCGCAACACGGTTGCATTTCCCTTTATGATACTGCCCCTGGCGGTCGGGGTGATGCGTTCCAGGAAACTCATTGAAACGATCATGCAGGGGGACCGGTTGATCGGCCTGGTTACCAGCAAGCATCCCGACCTTGAGGAACCCCTGCCCGGTCAGACCTATTCCGTGGGAACGGTGGGAAAGGTGCTGCGGGTGGCGAGCGGATCGGATCAGGAACTGCAGCTGGTGGTTGAAACCATCGAGCGCTTTAAAATTGAATACTGGCAGAAAACAGAGCCCTTTCTCCAGGCCCGCATACGAATGATTCCGGATAGGGTTGAGCCGGGCCTTGAGCTTGACGCCCTGGTCCACAGCCTTCGGGAGCTGGCCAAGAAAATCCTCGTCCAGATGCCCAATCTGCCGGCCGATATCCACCATTTCCTCGACCAGGTGGACAATCCGCGCTATCTTTTTTACCTGGTGACATCCAACGCCCGGCTGCATATGGATGAATGCCAGCGCATCCTGGAAATCGATGACCTCAAGGTCAAATACCGCACGGTCATTGATCATTTGACCCGGGAAAATGAGATTCTGTCCCTTGGAAAAAAAATCCAGTCCGAAGCCCGGGGGAAAATGGACAAGGCCCAGCGGGAATACTACCTGCGCCAGCAGATGAAAACCATCCAGGAAGAGCTTGGCGAAGCAGACGACAGCACCACGGGGGAAGCCGGCGACTATGGGGCTAAAATCGAAAAATCGGTCATGCCCGAAGAGGCAAAGAAAGAGGCCCTGCGGGAATTGAAACGGTTCAAGGGCATGCCTCCCCAGGCCGCTGAATATTCCATCATCAAGACCTACCTGGACTGGCTGGTGGATCTGCCCTGGGATGTGCGCAGCCAGGACCGGCTGGATGTTGACCATGCACGCAGGGTCCTTGACGAAGACCACTATGACCTGGAAACGGTCAAAGAACGAATCATCGAATTTCTGTCCGTGCGCAAGCTGCTCACGGAACGGGGCATGGCACCCGCCCCCGGCAGCGGGGAAAAAACCGACGAAGCCATGGGCGCCATTCTCTGTTTCACCGGACCGCCCGGTGTGGGCAAAACAAGCCTTGGCCAGAGCATTGCCAGGACCATGGGGCGCAAGTTCACCCGCATGAGCCTTGGGGGCATGCGGGACGAGGCAGAGATCCGGGGCCACCGGCGAACCTATATCGGCGCCATGCCCGGCCGGATCATCCAGGCGATCAAGCGGGCCGGCACCCGTAATCCCGTATTCATGCTCGACGAGGTGGACAAGATCGGTTCAGACTGGCGGGGAGATCCTTCGAGCGCCCTGCTTGAGGTCCTTGACCCGGCCCAGAACCACGCCTTCCGGGACCACTACCTGGATGTGGACTTTGACTTGAGCGATGTGATGTTCATTACCACGGCCAACCAGCTGGAAACCATCCCCGTCCCCCTGCGGGACCGCATGGAGATCATCCAGCTGGACGGTTACACCGAGTATGAAAAGATTCACATTGCCCGCAATTTCCTTGTGCCCCGCCAGCTGCGGGCGAACGGACTCAAGTCCCAGGAAATTGAGATCCACGACGAAGCCCTGGGCAAAATCATCCGGGACTATACAAGGGAGGCAGGCGTCCGCACCCTGGAGCGCCAGATCAGCGCCATTTTCCGCAAAATCGTGGTCAAGATTGCCGGCAATGAAATCACCCGCCAGGAGGTCACCCCGGAAATTGTGCGTGCCTTCCTCAAGAAGGAAAAATTCGAATCTGAAACAGTTGAATCCTTCACGGTCCCCGGCATTGCCACCGGTCTTGCCGTCACCCCCACGGGCGGCGATATTCTGTTTGTCGAGGCCACCCGCATGGCCGGCGAAGAAAAACTGACCCTGACCGGCCAGCTCGGCGAGGTGATGCGGGAAAGCGCCAGGATCGCCCACAGCTATGTGCGATCCAAGGCGTTGATGCTCAACATTGATGCCGCACAGTTCAAGGATACAGAGGTGCATCTCCATGTGCCGGCCGGGGCCACGCCCAAGGACGGCCCTTCGGCAGGCATCGCCATGGTAACGGCCATCACCAGCCTGTTCACCGGACAAAAGGTGCGCAGCGACGTGGGCATGACCGGTGAGGTGACCCTGCGGGGAAGGGTGATGCCCATCGGGGGGGTCAAGATGAAGGTCATGGCGGCCCACCGTGCCGGTCTTGCCCGGGTAATCCTGCCCCGGAAAAACGAGGGGGATCTCGAAGACCTGCCCAGAGAGATCCGCCAGGCAATGACCGTTATCCTGGTGGATGAAATCGACGAGGCCCTCAAGGCGGCCCTGGTTGAAGAACAGGCGCCAACGGCCTCCAAACCACCGGCAGCAACGACCTGACCCGGCCCAGAGGGTTACAGCACCCCCATGATCACGTGTTCTTGCGGCTGAAATAAAGGTTCACAAGGGCGGCAAGGGAGGTGCCGAAGATCAGAAGAAACGAAACCGCATTGATCACCGGCGTACTGCCGTCCCTCACCTGGAGATAGAGATTGATGGGCAGGGTCGGCTGGGACCCCACCAGGAAAAGCGTTGTGTTGAAATTTTCAAACGACATGAGAAAAGCCACAGCCCCGGCACCCAGAATGGCCGGGCGCAAAAACTTCAGGGTGATGTACCAGATCACCTCCAGGCGGTTTGCCCCAAGGTTCAGGGCTGCCTCTTCCAGGGTTCGGTCAAACTTCTTTAAACGTGCCGACACCACCAGGGTGACAAAGGTGGTGATAAAGGAAAACTGACCCAGAACCACCAGCCAGAACCCGGGCCTGAAAAGCCCCACGTCAATGTTAAAGGCCTCCTCGAAAAACATGCCAAGGGTGTTGGAAAACAGCAGGATGGAGATGCCGAGGATCACCCCTGGCACCACCAGGGGCACGAGCATGAGAAAATAGAGGGCCTGCTTGAACCGGAAGGTCTCCTGCTCGAATAAAAAGGCGCCCAGGGTTCCCACCACTGTCGATAAAATCGCGACAAAAAACGCGGTCTCAGCACTCACAAGGATGCTGTCCAGGTTGCGCTGGTCATGGAAAATCCCGGTCCGCAAAGGGGTATCCGCCAAAAACCAGTCCAGGGAAAAACCGTTCCACGGCAGGGCTGGGAACTGGGAGTCGTTAAAGGCAAGGAGGGATGTCACGGCAAGGGGGGCAAATAGAAAGACAAAATAAAAGGCCACGAAGAGATTAAAACCGATGGAATAGGTCCTTGAATTGGGAAGGGATCGTATCATTTCACCACCTTGTCCAGGGTCTGCCCCGAAAGTTTCAACCCCGCCCAGATGATGAGCGAGGAGAGCAGCAGCAGCAGAAAGCCAAAGGCGCTGCCCTGGTTCCAGTTAAAGCTTGCAATGAACTGATTGTAGATCTGCTCGGTGAACCACAGGGAATTCTTGCCGCCCATGAGGTTGGGCGTAAGATAGTTGCCAAGGGTGAGCATGAACACCACAATCGAGCCTGAGACAATGCCGGGCATGGCGTGGGGAATGATGATTCTGACGACCACCGTCCACATGTTGGCCCCAAGGTCAAAGGCCGCCTCAATATATGCCCGATCAAGACTTTCAAGCACCGAGATTAACGGCACCACCATGAACAGCATGGAGGTGTAGACCAGGCCGACAATCATGGTGGCATCGTTGTAGAGCATCTCCACAGGGTGGTCAAGGATTCCAAGGGTGACCAGGAAATGGTTGATCACCCCGCTTTCACGCAGCAGAATCATCCACCCGTACACCCTCACAAGTTCACTCACCCAGAAGGGCAGCAGCAGCAGCACCATGAGGACGCCGGAAAATTTCGGCGACACCACATGGGTGATGTAAAACGCAACCGGCAGGGCAACGACAAAGGTGATCCCGGTCACCAGGATGGAATAGAGGGCCGTGCGTGCAAACGTGGCCCAGTAGATGGGTTCGTTAAAAAAATTAAGGTAGTTGGTCAAGCTCCACACCATGTCGCCGTAATCATCCTCGGCCCTGAAGGACATGATAAAAAGGTCAACGTGGGGCAGTACAATGAGCAGAAACAGCCACATCAGAATCGGCGCAAGGAAAAAAAACAGATACCAGCGGCCCTGACCTTTCATGATTTGCCCTCCCCGGCGGCAAAACAGATGCCCGAATCCTCATGCCATCCGATTTCGATCCTGTCCTTTGGCCGGATATGGTCAAACTGCCGGTTCTGGGGCAGCCCCACAATAAGCTCCTGTTCCGAGTTGAGTGGCGTCACAAGCAGCCGGGAGTTTGCCCCGTCAAACAGGATGGTCTTGACCGTCACCTCAAAACGGTTCAGGTGATCCATGGAAGGATCCGGTGCGATCACCATGGCCTCGGGCCTGAGAAAAAGATCAACCCCGGCATCCGGGGCAAAGGATCTCTTCCCGGTATTGATGGTAAAGGTGTTGCCTTCTGGCGTGACAATGGTGGCGATTTTACCTGAAACCCCGGCAAGCCGACCCGACCAGGCGTTGTTATCGCCCACAAACTGAGCGACAAAGGGGGTGGCAGGTCGGTTGTAGAGGTTCTGGGGGGTATCGATCTGCTCAAACCGGCCCTTGTTCATGACGGCCACATAATCGGACATCACCAGGGCTTCAGACTGGTCATGGGTGATGTAAACAAAGGTGGTTCCCACCTTGGCCTGGAGTTTCTTCAGTTCGACCTTCATCTGATCCCTGAGTTTGAGATCAAGGGCGCCAAGGGGCTCGTCCAGGAGCAGGACCGTGGGTTCCAGCACCAGGCAGCGGGCAATGGCCACCCGCTGGCGCTGTCCGCCCGAAAGCTGATCGATCTTTTTGTTGCCAAACCCGGGCAGCCCGACCCTGTCGAGTATCGTTTCAATTTTTTTTTGAATCTCTGCCCGGGCGACCTTCTGTCTCTGCAGTCCAAAGGCAATGTTTCCGGCCACGTCCATCATGGGAAACAGTGCCAGATGCTGGAAAATCAGGTTCACGGGCCGCTGGTTGGGAGAGATGCCCTGCATGTTCGTTCCCCGGATGGCGATCACCCCTTCCGTGGGTTCTGTAAATCCTGCAATCATCCTCAAAAGGGTGGTCTTGCCACACCCGGAAGGACCGAGAATGGAAAAAAAATGACCCTGTTCCACGTCAAAGGAAACCCTGTCAACGGCCGTGAATGCATCAAACTTCTTGGTAACATTTTGTACGGATAGATCGATCTGCATATTTTTCCTGTTTTTTTATATGAAACTCGCTTCGACCGGCAGGCGAGGTTCATGCTTCGTTGTGTCCGCCAGGACATGTGAGTTTATAAGAAACTCCTGTTGAAACATCATTTGTGAAAGTCTCGACTTTCGAGCCCCCTTTGGTTGTCCTGACCGGAACATTGTAAACCAAAGGGGGTAGGATTTTTGTCCTTCCAGGCGTTAAGAAGCGCAGGCTGTTTGAGGACTTTAGCCCGCAGTTCCTGCGCTTTAGTCTGGAAGGGCAAAAATCCCCCCCGACGTTTACCGTTCCGGTCAGGGCGACCAAAGGGGGCGGAATGGTACTCTTTGATTAATTGGCGGCCTTGACCTTGTCGAGGATCATCCCCTCAATGGATTCAAGCTTTGCCGGGACCGGGGGATACCACTTGATGTTGTCGATATCTGCCTGGGGAAACGAACGCTCGAAATTCTGCCTCACCTCGGCATCGGTGAGCTTGATGGCGCCGTCCGAAGCCGTGCCGCATTTTTCAAGATTCGTAAACACAGCCGCATTCTCGGGCCGCAGCATGAAATTGATCCACTTGTAGGCCGCATCTGAATTCTTGGCCTTTGCCGGAATAGCAAAGGTATCGATCCAGCCCAGTGCCCCGCTTTTCGGAGCCACAAAATCGATATCCGGGTTTTCGCTGTGGAGTTTCCAGCCGCCGTTGTCCCAGGCCATTGCCACATACACCTCGCTGGACCGCATGGACTGGAGAAGGGCATCCCCGTTGGCCCAGTAGTTTTTGACCAGGGGCTTGGCCTGGACAAGGGTATTTTGAACCTGGTCCATCAGGGCGGAATAGGCATCCACATCCCCGTATTTTGCAAAGGGGTCGTCCCCAAGGGAGAAGGCCGTGGCAATGAGCGTGGGGCGTTTCAAACGATAGCTCACCCGGCCGGCATACTGCGGATCAAAAAGAGCCGAGTAATCGTCGGCCTGGGGCGCAAACTTTTTGTTGACGATCAAACCGGAGGTGCCCCAGCAAAAGGGTACGGCATAGCTCTTTCCATCGACCAGGGTATTCTTTTTTACGGCTGCCAGCATGGATGGAATGATCTGACCGGTTTCGATCTTTGAATAGTCCAGGGGCTGATAGATTTTGTACTTCTCCTGGACCGACGAAATGCGGTCCTGGCTCGGCTGGGCAAGGTCAAAACCGGCCCCCCGTGTTGCCCGAAGCTTTGCGATCATCTCCTCATTGTTGGTAAAGGTTGCCTTGACCGTTATTCCGGTCTCCTTTTCAAACTTCTCCACCAGAACATTCGGGGCGTACCCTTTCCAGGTGAGAAGTTCAAGGGTTTCTGCCGATACCTGGCCGAACCCTGCAATCAAAAACATAACAATCATAAATCCCGCAAAAATAGTTTTTTTCATTTTTTCTCCTTTTGATTCTGCCTTTATGATGCTGTTCGCCGAACAGGAACGTTACACCGTCCCCAGAAAAGGAAACAGACCCAGCCATGACGGAAGGGATCGAACATCCCCTTAAAGAAACGGTTCTACCATAATTGAGCGTATTTAGCTGGCAAAGTCAATGATATTTACAGGGGCAAACAAAGATCTAACATGGTGGTCAAAAAGTGCCATTGACAACAATCGCCTGATTCTGTAATTTGTTCAGTAATGTACCGACTATTCCATGTTTATTCACCCGTAAAATTAAAGGAGAAGATTGAGATGAAATGGCGAACGATTGTACGCGTCGTATTGTTTGCGACCCTGTTCGGCTGGGCGGCCCTGTCTGCCCAGGCCAAGACCTTTGTCTATTGCTCTGAAGGAAGCCCCGAGGGGTTTACCCCCAGCCTTTACACGGCCGGCACCACCTTTGATGCTTCATCCCGGCAGATTTTTGACAAGCTGACCCTTTTTGAACGGGGAACCACCCGGATAGTCCCGGGCCTTGCAACCTCCTGGGATGTCTCGGACGACGGGACCGTCTACACCTTTCACCTGAGAAAGGGGGTCAAGTTCCACACCACCAGTTTTTTCACCCCCACCCGGGATTTCAACGCAGACGATGTCATCTTCTCGTTTGAGCGCCAGCGGGACCCCTCCCACCCCTACCATAAAATTTCAGGCGGCGCCTATGAATATTTCAACGCCATGAGCATGCCCGACCTGATCAAATCCATCGTGAAAAAAGACGATTATACGGTCGTTTTTAACCTGAGCCGGTCCGAGGCGCCGTTTATTGCCAACCTGGCCATGGATTTTGCCTCAATCCATTCGGCCGAGTATGCCGACAGGATGCTCAAGGCCGGCACCCCGGACGAATTTGACCAGAAACCCATTGGCACCGGACCCTTTGCCTTTGTCTCCTACCAGAAAGATTCGTTCATCCGGTTTGTCGCCTTTGACGATTACTGGCAGGGACGCGCCAAGATCGACAAACTGGTGTTCACCATCACCCCGGACGCCTCGGTCAGATTTGCCAAACTCAAGGCCGGCGAGTGTCACCTCATGCCCTACCCCAACCCTGCCGACCTGGATCAGATGAGAAAGGATCCCACCATCAACCTCATGGAAAAAGAAGGCCTGAACGTTGGTTATCTTGCCTTTAACACCCAGAATGTGGAGGCTTTCAAAAACGTCAAGGTGCGCCAGGCACTGTCCATGGCCATCAACAAGCAGAATATTATTGACACGGTTTTCCAGGGTGCAGGAAAAATAGCCAAAAACCCAATCCCCCCAACCATCTGGTCCTACAACGATGCGGTCAAGGATTACGCCTATGATCCGGCAAAGGCCAAGGCCCTTCTGACCGAAGCCGGTTATCCCAACGGTTTTGAGACCAACATATGGGCCATGCCCGTACAGCGGCCCTATAACCCCAATGCCCGGCGCATGGCTGAAATCATCCAGGAAGACTGGTCCAAGGTGGGCGTAAAGGCCAAGATCGTCACCTATGAGTGGGGCGAGTACCTCAAACGATCCAAGGCCGGTGAGCATGAGACGGTTCTTCTTGGCTGGACCGGAGACAATGGCGATCCGGACAACTTTCTTGCCGTTCTCCTGGGTTGCGATGCCGTTGGCAGCGGCAACAGGGCCATGTGGTGTTACAAACCCTTTGAGGACCTTATCCAGAAGGCCAAGGTAACGGCCGACCCGGCCGAGCGAACCCGTCTCTATGAACAGGCCCAGGTGGTCTTCAAGGAACAGGCACCCTGGGTAACCATTGCCCATTCTGTGGTTTTCGAGCCCATGAGCCAGAAAGTCGTCGACTATAAGATTGACCCCTTTGGCGGTCATATCTTCTACGGTGTGGACCTGAAAGAGTAAACAGCTGGCTTTTTCGATTAAATCAGGCGGCACGGGCACTGCCCGTACCGCCGCTTTCCAAGGTGAGATTCCGCTGCCATGATTCAATTTTTGATAAGACGGTTTTTCTACGTTTTTCCCGCATTTATCGGCGTTACCCTGCTCACCTTTTCCCTGATCCATCTGATCCCCGGTGATCCGGTTGAACTCAGGGCCGGCGAGCGGGGCATCTCTGCCGAACGACACGCCAGGCTCAAGGCGGAAATGGGCCTTGACCGACCCCTGGCCGTTCAATACCTGAAATACATCAACGGCGTGTTCCATGGGGATCTGGGGCGATCGTTTGTCACCAAACGCCCGATCCTGGAAGAGTTCTTGACCCTTTTTCCGGCCACTCTGGAGCTCTCACTGTGCGCCATGGTCATTGCCGTCCTGTTCGGGCTGCCGGCCGGCATCATTGCCGGGGTCAAGCGGGGCTCACCCATTGACCACACGGTCATGGGGGTTTCCCTGACCGGTTATTCCATGCCCATCTTCTGGTGGGGACTGCTGCTGATCCTGTTTTTCTCGGTCAAACTCGGGTGGACCCCGGTGTCAGGCAGGCTGTCGGCCCTGTTCTGGATCGACACGGACACCGGGTTCATGCTCATCGACACCCTGCGGTCCAACGAACCCGGGGCCTTTAAATCCGCCATCAGCCACCTGATTCTACCGGCGATTGTCCTTGGCACCATTCCCCTGGCCGTAATTGCCCGCATGACCCGGTCATCCATGCTCGAGGTGCTCCAGGCCGACTATGTGCGAACCGCAAAGGCCAAAGGCCTCTCCCCGTTCCGGGTGATCATGGTCCATGCCCTTAGAAACGCCCTGATCCCGGTCATCACCGTCATTGGTCTTCAGACCGGGGTACTTCTGGCCGGTGCCATCCTCACCGAAACCATCTTTGCCTGGCCAGGGGTTGGAAAATGGATCGTGGAATCCATCAACCGCCGGGACTACCCGGCCATCCAGGGCGGTATTTTAATCATTGCCACCCTGATCATCCTTGTGAACCTTGGGGTAGACCTGTTGTACGGGATCGTTAATCCCCGTATCCGGCACACCCGTTAGGCCCCATTTTAACCATCAGGATCCAAAAGAGATGAGCCAAACCATCGTATCAACCGACACCCCCGTGACAATGCCCCACCCCCTCAAGGAGTTCTGGAAATATTTTTCAGAGAACAAGGGGGCGGTTGCGGGCCTTTATTTCATCATTCTTGCCATTTTAACGGCTGTTTTTGCCAATGTCCTGGCCCCCCATAACCCCTTTGACCAGTTCAGGGACGCCATTCTCCAGCCCCCCTGCTGGATGGACGGGGGCAGTCTGAAATTCATCCTGGGAACCGACGACGTGGGACGCTGCATCCTCTCCCGCCTCATCCACGGGGCACGGCTGAGCCTTTTTGTGGGGTGCATCGTTGTTACCATTTCCCTGGCCACCGGCATTGTCCTGGGCATCACCTCGGGTTACTTTGGCGGATATTACGAGGTATGTATCATGCGGCTCATGGACATCATGCTGGCCCTTCCGAGCCTGCTGCTGGCCATGGCCATTGTGGCCATCCTCGGCCCGAGCCTCAGGAACGCCATCCTTGCCATTGCCATTGTTGTGCTGCCCCACTATGTCCGGCTCACCCGGGCATCGGTCATGTCGGAAAAAAATCTTGATTACGTCACGGCCTCCAGGATCTGCGGGGCCGGGGCATTTAGAATGATGTTCATCGTCATTCTGCCCAACTGCATGGCACCGCTCATTGTCCAGGCCACCCTGGGATTTTCCACGGCCATCCTCGACGCTGCGGCCCTTGGTTTCCTCGGCATGGGGGCCCAGCCACCCACGCCGGAATGGGGCGCCATGCTGGCCAATGCCCTGCAGTTTATCCAGCGGGCATGGTGGGTGGTCACCTTTCCGGGCCTCACCATTCTGTTAACGGTTCTGGCATTCAACCTGGCGGGCGACGGTCTCAGGGACGCCCTGGACCCGAAAATGAAGCGGTAACACAAGGAAGCAAAAAAGATATGGAAACCATCCTGGAGATAAAAAACCTTTCCGTTGATTTTGACGGTTTCAAGGCCGTGGACAATGTGGATTTAACCGTGGACGCCGGAAAGGTTGTGGGCATAGTGGGAGAATCGGGTTCGGGCAAGAGCGTGAGCCAGCTTGCCCTCATGGGACTCATCCCCTATCCGGGCATTATCAAGGCCGACACCCTTGCCTTTAAGGGCAATGACCTCATGGCCATGGCAAAGGAAAAGCGCCGGAAAATCACGGGCAAGGATATTGCCATGATCTTCCAGGAGCCCATGACCAGCCTCAACCCCTGCTTTACCGTGGAGTTCCAGATCACCGAAGCCCTCAAGGTCCACGAAGGCGGCACCCGCCGGAGCCGCAGGGAACGGGCCATTGAACTTTTGTCCCAGGTGGGGATACCCGCCCCCAGGGAAAGGCTCAAAAGCTTTCCCCACCAGCTCTCCGGCGGCATGAGCCAGCGGGTGATGATCGCCATGGCCATTGCCTGCAACCCCACCCTTCTCATTGCAGACGAACCCACCACGGCCCTGGACGTCACCATCCAGGCCCAGATCCTGGAACTGCTGCTCAATCTGCAGCAAAAGAACAACATGGCCCTTGTTCTCATCACCCATGACATGGCTGTAATTGCCGAAACCGTGGAGGATGTGGTGGTCATGTATGCCGGTCAGGTGGTTGAGAAAAACACCTCGGACAACATCTTTAACCGGCCCCGGCATCCCTATACCGAAGCCCTGTTAAATGCGCTTCCCGAAAGAAACGTCCACGCAAGACGGCTGCCCACCATTCCGGGGGTGGTACCGGGCAAATATGACCGGCCCACGGGCTGCCTGTTCCATCCAAGGTGCAGACACGCCACCCACCGGTGTGCCGCTGAAGCCCCTAAATTAACCTATACGGGCAAATCCGCCTGTCGCTGCCATTTTCCCCTGCTAAACGGAGTATCCCAATATGAAGAATAGGACAGTGGTCAAGGCCAAGGACCTGAAACGATACTACACGGTTAAAACCGGCAATTTCATCAAGCGGCGGGAGATCCTCAAGGCCCTGGACGGGGCCTCGTTCTCCATCCAGGCCGGCAAGACCTTTGCCGTTGTCGGTGAGTCCGGATGCGGCAAATCCACCCTGGCACGCCTGATCACCATGATCGAACGACCCACGGCCGGATATTTTGAGATCAACGCGAGCAACGCCATACTGTGCACCCCAAAGGAGAAAAAACGGCTGAGAACCAAGGTACAGATGGTGTTCCAGGACCCCTACGGGTCCCTCAACCCAAGGAAAAAAATCGGCACCATCCTGGAGGAACCCCTGAAGATCAACACCCCCTTTTCCGCGTCTGAACGAAGGGACAAGGCCATTGCCATCATGGCCAAGGTGGGGTTAAGCCCCGAGCAGTACGACCGTTATCCCCACATGTTTTCAGGCGGCCAGCGCCAGAGAATCGCCGTGGCCCGCTCCCTGATGCTCAACCCTTCAATTGTTGTTGCGGACGAGCCGGTATCGGCCCTGGACGTATCGGTCCAGGCCCAGGTGCTCAACCTGCTCATGGACCTCCAGGAGGAGATGAACCTGGCCTATCTTTTCATCTCCCACGATCTTTCCGTGGTCCGTCTCATCTCGGACGATCTCATGGTGATGTACCTGGGCCGCCCCGTTGAGCAGGGAGAAAAAGAGACCCTCTTTGAACATCCCCTCCACCCCTACACCATGGCACTGCTTGCGGCCACCCCCCAGGTCAACCCCGACACCCGGCGCAAGCAGATAAAGCTCGTCGGCGAACTGCCCTCTCCCCTGGATCCGCCACCGGGCTGCACCTTCCACCGCCGCTGCGCCCACATGACAGATCTTTGCAAGGAAAAAGCACCTAAATTAAGGGAACTTGCCGGCCGTCTGGTGGCCTGTCACCATTCTGAAAAGTTCCTCTAAACGGGGTTTTCCGTGTTGTCGTTATTCACAAATTTAAATTGTCTTTTAATTCATGGTCTGATATTATTATCACTTTATATTCAGGGTATTTGAATGCAATTTATCAGCAAAAGGTCCCGGTCATGCACCAGGAATTAAATATCGATCTGGACGAATTGATCAATAACCTGCCCGGCATGGCCTTTCGCTGCTCCAACGACAAGGACCTGACCATTGAATATGCCAGCAGGGGATCCATTGCCCTGCTCGGATATGACCCCCATGAACTGATCAGGAACAAAGCCTTCCGAAAAATAGTCAATGAAAAGGACCAGCAAAGAAACAAGGAAGTCCTTGACCACCTGTCGATCTGGTCTCCCAAATATCGCCTGATTTATCGGATACGCACGGCCCAGGGAGAGGACAAATGGGTCAAGGAAGAAGGGCTGGCCATCTTTTCCCAGGACGGCCGGTTCAAGGCTATTGAAGGCCTTCTGACAGACATCACGGACCAGAAATTGATCGAAATCGAACTCCAGAGGGAAAACATCCGGCTGAAATCGTCCATGGGTCAGCGGTTCCGACTGGAACGGCTCATTGGCAAAAGCGATGTGATGCAGGAGGTCTATGACCTGATCCTCAAGCTTGCAGCCAATGATGCCGCTGTGACCATCACCGGGGAATCGGGAACCGGCAAAGAGCTTGCTGCCCATGCCATCCACGCCCTGAGCAGCCGGAACCAGAATTCCCTGATTCCCGTCAACTGCGGCGCCATCCCGGAAAACCTTCTTGAAAGGGAATTTTTCGGTCACAGCAAGGGCTCTTTTTCCGGGGCCACCACAGACAAACCCGGCTACCTGGACCTTGCCCACGGGGGAACCCTGTTCCTGGATGAAGTGGGAGAAATCTCGTTGAATTTCCAGACAAAACTGCTCCGGAGCCTGGACGGTATCGGCCACACCCCCATTGGCGGACGCCTGCCACGAATGTCTGATTTTCGGTTGATCACAGCTACCAACCGGAACTTAAAGGATCTTGTGCGCCAGGGAAAAATGCGGGAGGATTTTTTCTACCGCATCAATGTGATCCCCCTGGACATGCCTCCCTTGAGAAAACGCATCGGCGACATTCCCCTGCTGATCGAACATTTTCTGAAAACCAGCCCCAACAAAAATGCCATCAAAGACATCCCGGCCGCCCTGAAGATACAGCTGGAATCCTATGCCTGGCCCGGCAATGTCAGGGAATTAAAAAATGTCATTGACCGCTACCTCACCCTTGGAAAGCTGCAGTTTGCAAATATCTTCCCGGCTATTGCCAGGGACCTTGCCGTGGACAAAGACCTGACGCAAACGCCGACCGAGGATATTCCTGATCTTGTGCAGGCCATGAACCGCTTTGAACAAAACCACATCCTCAAGGCCCTGGAGCACTGCCGCTGGAAAAAAGGTGAGACTGCGGCCTATCTTGAAATCACCATGCGGACCCTCCAGCGTAAGCTGAAAAAATACGGACTGTGACAACAGGCCGTTCTGCTGTTTGATTGATTGCAAAGGGAGACCAGGACCGACCACCCGTTGACTGTCGTAAATGCGACTTATCTGTCGCATGGAATTTTTTCAAAATAAAACCAGACACATAACAAATATTAAGACTGGATACACGACACTTGTGTCGGGCATCCAGCAGGATCCATCCAGCAATCCCTTCAAAGCCCCACGCCTATAAAGCCTATCATAATAATTACTTAAAAACAAAAATTCTTGATCCTCAACGGTTGGCACGATTGTTGTTACATATATTTCCAGCAGTCAGACAACCGGCGGCCCGGGGACACGGATGCCAGACAACCACCCGGGGCTGCCACAATTTAAATAGATCATTCGATTCAAAGGGACGTAAAATGCAGAAAAGAAATAAAAACGTGGTCATGATCATGTGTGACAGCCTTCAGTGGCACTATATGGGCTGCTACGGCGGTAAGGTAAAAACCCCGAACTTTGATCGCCTTGCCCGGGAAGGGGTTGTCCTGGACAATGTCTATTCCGAAGGCCTCCCCACCATACCGGTTCGGCGGGCACTATTCACGGGCCGTTACACCCTTCCCTACCGGGGATGGTCCCCCCTGGAACTCGACGACACCACCATTGCAGATATTCTCTGGCGCTACAGTGCCTACTCGGCCCTGATCACTGACACGGCGGTCATGCATCTTCCCAAATATGGATACCAGCGGGGGTTTGACTTTGTATACAACCTCAGGGGCCATGATGATGACAACCACTATTATGCCAATGATCCCCTCTACCACCTGAACATGGACGATTACCACAAGCCCGCCTATCGAACCGATGAAAACGGCAACAAAGTCGAAGAGATGTGGTCTGAATTTTCCAAGGACGAGATGAAGGGATACCTTGCCCAGCGCCAGTACTGGAAAACAGATGCCGACCAGAACGTGGCCCAGATTGCCAAGCAGTCCATGCGTTTCCTGGAAGAGGCCGACCGCAACAAACCCTTTTTCCTGTGGATCGACAGCTTTGATCCCCACGAGCCCTGGGACGCCCCATCCATCTATGACGATGACCTGAAATGCCCCTATGATCCCGATTATGACGGCCAGGAAATCTGGAACCCCGTATCCACCTATGCGGACAACGTGTACACGGACCGGGAAATGGAACATATCCGTGCCCTTTATTCAGAAAAAGTCACCAACGTGGACAAGTGGCTGGGCAAGGTCCTGGACAAGATCAGAACCCTTGGCCTTGAAAAGGACACCATGATCGTCATGATGTCGGACCATGGAGAGCCCCTTGGCAATGGCAAACACGGCCATGGAATTGTCCGGAAATGCCGTCCCTGGCCCTATGAAGAGTTGGTCCATGTGCCCATGATCATCAAGGCGGATGGGCTTGAGGCCGGCACCCGGAAATCCGCCCTGGTTCAGAACATCGACATCACCCCCACCATGATGGAGTGGATGAACATCCCTGAAGAGGCGTGGATCGATATGCAGGGCAAGAGCCTGTGGCCCCTGCTAAAGGGTGAGGTCGAGGATATCCGGGAATTTTTGATCACCGGTTTCTTTGGTCAGTCCTGGAGTATCATCAACAAGGAGTGGTCCTACATTCACTGGCTCAATCCCGTGGCCCTGGAAAACTCCGAGGCCGGCGGCAAGACCATGTTCGAGGTATTTGACATCAAAGAGGGCGAGGTCTCTGAAGGGATCGAAGACTCCCAGACCATGTTCGATAAGATCAAGGCCCAGCAGGAAGGCCAGTGGACCTGCGTACCGGGATCCCTCACAGAGATGCCGGAAATGGACAGCCTGTTTGACCGCAGAAAAGATCCCTTTCAGCTGGAAAACATCATCAAGGAACACCCTGAAAAAGCCAGGGAACTCTACGATCAGCTCCGGGAGTTCATGCTTGAACTCAAGGCGGAATCCATCTACCCGGACATGGAGTAGGTCCACCGCTTGACCCGTGAGACAGGGGTTCAGCCCCCTGTCTCTCTGCCTGACCTTTCAGACCAAAAACAACCAGGAGATTCACAATGATAACCGAAATCCAGGACAACGAATTTGAAACCGCCATTGCTTCAGGGCTCAGCATCGTTCTGTTTTACAAGGACAAATGCCCGTTCTGCAATGCCATGAAAAAAATACTGGTCAAGTTTTCCGGCATGCCCGCAGCCAGGGGCAAAGAGATCCGCTACTTCCAGATCAACCGGGAGACCAACCCCGAAACCACTGAGACCCTGGGAGTGACCCGCATCCCCTCTTTGTTTGTCTACAGGGACGGCGAAAAAATTGCTGAGAAAAGCGGGGATGTGACCTACCGCCAGCTCGACAAGATGGTGGCCTGAACCGGAGGAAACCATGGAAAACCAATATGACATCATCATTCTGGGCGGCGGCATCGCCGGCTTGACAGCAGCCATCTACGCGGCCAGGGCCAACCTGAAAACCATGGTTCTGGAACGAAGCGTGTGCGGCGGCCTGGTCAACACCACCTACCTCATTGAGAACTTTCCCTCCCAACCCAGAATCAGCGGCATGGAT
Organism: uncultured Desulfobacterium sp.; assembly: GCA_963675615.2. Classification (GTDB taxonomy): domain Bacteria; phylum Desulfobacterota; class Desulfobacteria; order Desulfobacterales; family Desulfobacteraceae; genus Desulforapulum. The sequence continues at coordinate 2,709,227 of CAXXTD010000001.1, read as the reverse complement.
CTCATGGAAAAGGTCAGGGACCAGGTGGAGACCATGGGGGTCGACATCCGGGAGGTCATTGAGGTGGACAAACTGACCCTGGACACCCCCATCAAGAAGGTGGAGACCGACGAGGGGAGCTTCACAGCCCCTGTGGTCATCCTTGCCACGGGCCGCAGCCCCAGGAAACTGCCCCTGGAGACCGAGTGCGAGTCCATCCACTACTGCGCCATCTGTGACGGATCCGCCTACAAGGGCAAAAATGTCCTGGTGGTGGGCGGCGGCAACAGCGGCATCGAAGAATCCATGTATCTGCTTTCCCTGGGCGTGAAACACATCACCGTCATCGAGCAGATGGACCGACTCTTTGCCTCGGGCCAGGCCCAGAAGGATCTGATGAAACACGGTGACAAAGTCGAGATCTTCACCTCGACCACCATTGAATCCCTTGAAGAGGACAACAACAGGCTCACCGGCGTCAACCTCTATGATTCAAATCAGAAGGCCCGTTTTAAAAGGGATATTGACGGTATCTTCGTGTACATGGGCCATGACACCGAGACCCGACTTTTCAAGGATTCCATCGTATTGAATGACCGGGGTTATATCGAGGCAGGTGATGGGATGAAAACCTCCCTTGCCGGTGTTTTTGCCGCAGGTGACATTGTCTGGAAAAAATTCTGGCAGATCACCACGGCCATGAACGATGGCACCATTGCAGCCCTTAATGCGGCTGAATATATCCGGAGCATTGACTGCGCAGATCGTTCTGCGTAAAATTTTTCTAAGGAAACAACATTATGTCAAATAATGCTATACTAGCAACCATGGAAGAACAGGAGAACAGTACCGGCGGATTCAACAAAATTCTTGGCAGCTATGACCCGGTGATTTTTTTTGTCACAGCAGCGGTCACCCTGTTTGCCGTCATCTACGGATTTGTCTCCCCAAAGAGCTTTGATGCTTTCCTGAGCGGAATCCAGTCCTGGATCACCACAAAATTCAGCTGGTTTTTTATTCTTTCCGTGGCCATATATCTGATCATCATCCTGGGTATTGCCGTCAGCAAATACGGCAATTTGAAACTCGGGAAAGAAACCGATACCCCCGAGTTCAGTTATTTTGCCTGGATCGCCATGCTTTTCAGCTGCGGCGTGGGTGTGGGGTACGCCTTCTGGGCCGTGGGCGAGCCGATCATGCACTACATGAACACCCCCTATCTTGCGGAATCGGCAACGCCTGCAGCCAGGCCCATCGCCATTCAGATCGGCATCATGCACTGGGGCATCCATGCCTGGGGCGTGTTCGCCCTGGTGGGCCTTGCCATTGCTTTTCCCGCCTATCGCATGAACAAACCCATGAACGTCTCGATCTCCCTGTACGGCCTTTTTGGAGACAAAATCATCAACAGCCGGCTGGGACGCTTCATTGAAACCCTGTCAGCCTTTGCCACCATTGCAGGGGTCAGCACGGCCCTTGGGCTTGGGATCATGAGCACCAATGCGGGGATCGAACATATCTTCGGCAGGGGCCTCGGCACATCAGGCCAGCTTGCCTTTATGGCGGTTCTCATCGCCCTTTACATCATGTCTGCCGTGTCAGGCATTGAAAAGGGGATCAAAAATCTTTCCACCATCAATGTCATCGTTGCCTTTTGCTGGGGAGCCTTTATCCTGTTCAGCGGGCCGACCACGGAACTTTTAAACCTCACCGTTCAAACGGCCGGCAGCTATATCAACAATTTCGTATTTGCCACCTTCTGGACCGATGCCAACGCCACCAAGGGTCAGTGGCTTGGCTGGTGGACCGTTTTCTACTGGATCTGGTGGATCTCCTGGGGTCCGTTCTGCGGGGGATTTCTCGCCAGGATCTCCAAGGGCAGAACAGTTCGTGAATTTGTCATCGGCGTATGCGTGGTGCCCACCCTTGTGGCCATTGTGTGGTTCAGCATTGTGGGCGGTGCGGCCCAGCATGCCCAGATCTCAGGTGCGGCCGATCTTGTGGGTGCATTAAAGGCCGACATGGGATCAGGCATCTATGTGCTGCTGTCCACCTACCCCCTGGGATCTTTGATTGGCATCGTGGTTTTCCTGAACCTGGTCATATTTTTGATCACCTCTGCAGACTCTGCCTCATTTTTCGTGGCCATGCAGATGTCCGGCGGCGATACTGAACCCACCACCCCCATGAAACTGATCTGGGGAATCTTTATCGGCTCCCTTGCCCTGGTTCTTCTGGGCAGCGGCGGATTGCAGGCACTTCAAAAGGCATCGATCATTGCAGGGGCTCCCCTTGCCATCATCACCTTCATGATGGCCGCCTCGTTGTTAAAGATGCTGAAAAAAGCACATGGAGAAGCAAACTAATGGAAAAAAAGCAATTTGGCCATGGGGCATTGTACGAACAGATCCAGCAGGATGCGCTCATGCTCATCGAATCCTACGGGTTTGCCGTTTCCCCCCAGACCGCAGCAAAAATATTCAAGGCCATGGCGCCGGATCAGGCGGCCCTTGTCAACTACAGCGAGGAACTCAACCGGATCTACCTCCCCCAGACCACCATTGAAGCCTGTCTGGATCGGGTCCGCCAGGGCATCGAGTTCTGGCCCAGGGGATTTGGCACAGGGGGCATGGCCGCCTACATCGTTGATGACAAAGGCCCCCGGTCCCCTGTACCCGAAGATATGCAACGTCTGGCCGAACTTTTCGGGCGAACCGATATTCTGACCAGCCTTCAATCATCCTTTAACATCTGCAACAGCATCCGAAGAAAGGATACGGAGGCCAGAATCCAGGTGGAATGCAAGGGCGTCGACGACATGATCGAAAGGGCCGACGGCAAACTCATCATGCCCACCCTTTTGTCCGATGCGGCCTATGACAGGCTGAAGCACTACCATGACAAGGGCCACAAGGTCGGCGCGGCCTTGAGCATTGTCTCCACCTATATGACCATCAGCGATGAGATGGTGGACCCCTTTCTTAAAACCGTAACCCGGGGTCTGCCCTTTATCATGAACTCCATGCCCATCGGTGGGCTGACCGGTCCCTACAGCATGAGTTCCCTTGCCACCATGGCCCAGGCTGAAGCAATTTTCGGCATGGTCCTGGGCCAGCTGATCACGCCGGGGGTGAAATGCATCAATGCGGCCATGCCCACCATTGCGGACATGAGCCAGAAGGACATGCCCATGATGTTCGGCAGTATTGCCAACACCATGATCAACATCCTGCTGGCTGAGGTCAACATCTCCCTGGGTATTCCCTGCATCCAGAGCGCATGCAGCCATCACCGGGACCACCTGGACGATGCCGCACAGGAACGCAGCATTGAGATCTTCAATCTTGTCAACCAGTATGAGTATTTCTGCCTGAGGCATATGTTTGGGTTTTCATCCCAGTTGAACGATTTCAAGATCGAAAACATGGAAAAGCAGCTCGCCCTGTACCAGGAGGTAACCCTTCATCCCAGGGAGATTGAACTGCCGCCCCCGGCCCAGTATGATCCGGACGGTATGGAAGCCATTTTTGAAGGGCTGGAACGCCGTGATTTCAGGGTGCTTGATCACACCCTTCAAAATATCGGTGTTTCATTTGTCAGATAGCAGGTAACAAACCAGGCCTGGCGGAAAAAAATTCAAGCCAGACGGAGAAATCAGTTATGGAGAAACCCCATGAAATCAGGATTCTCGATCTTGATGCCGGACGCCTCATGCTCGAGGAAAATCTGGTCAAAGCAGTACTGCGAAAATTAAAGATAAAGGCCAGGGTCTCGATGATGGCGGACAACCTTGCCATCACCCGCCAGGGACTCATGGACAAAATGCCTGTGCTCGAAGTCAATGGCACCATTGTCAGCCATTCAAAACCCCTGGTCCTGGCAGAGGTGATGACGCTTCTCAAAGGGTTATAAAAGCAATGCACCGGCCGGGTGGTTCCAATTCTGGAACCACCCGGCCGCTCTTTTTTCTATCCTTCAACATCCATTGAAAAGGGGTCAATGTCATGGTCTTGGCAGTGGCACCAAAAAATCTATCAATATTGATTTGTCTTGAGCAGCACCAGGGTGCAGGCCTCTTGCACCTGGATGCCGGCGGATTTGAGCCGGTCGTATACCGCCGGGTTTTCCGTATTTGGGTTGAAAATTACCCGTTTGGGTTTAAGGGCCAAAATGTCCTTGATGATTTTTTCCTGGCGGGGCACCCCCACGTACATGGTCACGGTATCAATGGGACCGGGAATATCCGAAAGCCCCTGGTAAACGGTTTCACCTTCAATGGTTTTATGTTTAAAGGCAATGGGCACAGGGGTGTGCCCGTATTCGTTCAGCATATTCATGACCTTGTTTGAGTACCGGTCTTTCAAGGGGCTGGCGCCCACAACGGCAACTGTTTCCATTTTTTCTCCTTCACACTCTTTTGGTTCTTCGGGCAAGTATGGTATATATAATTCCGGTTTCAGCTTGAACCCCGGATGAAACTTTTAGATTTGAGTATAGGCATCAACCCTGAAATTGTACAGGAAAATACATGGGATGAAACTTTCGGAAAGGATGATCGAGGCTGGATGGAACATCGTCCTTGGTAGAAACGGTTCGTACACAGTACATGCATCAAAAGCCCGTAAATGCACCTTCACCCCGAACACGGGTCGATGGTCCGTGTCCCTGGAAAAGCTGGAGCAGGCCCTGGAAACCGACCTGGAACTGATTAAGGCAAAGAAACTTTCACCCATGATCACCGCCTCCAAACTGACGGCGCTGGCCCACACCAAACAGTCGTCACAGCCTATTCGCCTGCTTTGCACAGAGGGCCTGGTGATTGACTGCACGGTTCTGCACCTGGGGGCGGGAAGGGAATATGTGGCCCGGGAGGATCTGCTTGCAGCAGGCGCTTGCAAGGTGGCCGACTATGACCCCAACTTTTACCCCGATGACCAGGTACTGGATGCCGTTTATGACGTGATCGTCGCAAGCTATGTCCTTAACATCCTGCCCCCCGACGAACGCAATGGGGTCTACCGCTGCATCGAACGCTGCCTCAAACCAGGAGGGAGGGCCTACCTCACGGTGCAGGGCGTCTGGCCCGTGGAAAACAAGTATGAGATCATCGGAAGATACCAAGACGGCTATCTGATCAAGACTGGCTTCAACACCACCTTCCGCAAGGGCTATGAATCAGAAAGTTTCCTGACGGAAATCCGTCATAAATTGGGGGGAAAGCCTGCGGTGCTTAAGATGTTTTACAGCAACACCCTCGCCGCCTGGACCAAACCGACTGTCCCGGGAAAGGACGAGCCTGCAGTTCAGCCGTCTCCTGATCCCTGAAAGCCCTTGTAAACAATTGCTGTAAAGGGGGCATCTTTCATTCTTCAGATTGCAACACTCTCTTTGTCTCCGGTGTTCGCCCTGTGCTTGAAGACAATGCCTGACTGTCTGCAGAAATGGCAAAATTGTACCCGGTAAAGAATTCAATCCCTGAAATATCACGATTCACGTAGATCAGGGTCGGGGCGTCAACGGTTTTATACCACCCGGCCGCTTCCCAGCTCCCAAGAATATACCCATCATTATCCGGATCGTTCCCGGCATATAGGCGATAGGCACCTGCCGGCAGGCCGATAAAAGAAAATGAATATTCACCGTTGTCAGCATTTGCCATAACCTGAAAGACCTGGTCTGTTTGTGTATTGACCATCTGGATATAGTGGGTGCCAAGGTCCATGCCCGGGGACGACTGGGATGGTTGATAAACCGTTACCGGTATAGCAAGGGTGTTGGCCGTTGAGCTCAAGGTTATGATGCCTGAATATGAGGTGTTCTCGTTCAACAGCGAACGGTCCACCGAGACCAGATAGGTGCCGAGATTGGCGGAGTCAGTTTTATCCTTTGTAATGCTAAGCCAGAACAGGCTTGAAACCGGCTCATCCATCCAGAGATCTCCGGCTCCGTTGTTGGCCGTTGTCAATGTCATGGTCTGGGCCGTGGCACCAAAATTGATAGCTCCCGGAGTTGCTGTAAGGATCGGCGGATCAGGGATCTGGACGCCCTGGGCAAGCTCAATGGCAGCAGACAGACATTTCTGGGCATTGACAAGGCCATTACCGTGGAAATTATCCCGTCCCGAAGAACCGGTATCATCGGTCAAACGCATCTTTTCAAGAAGGTCAGTTACCCCATCCATATCAAGCCCCGGATAAATGGATCTCATAAGGGCAAACACCCCTGACACATGGGGGGCAGCCATGGAGGTCCCCTGTAAAAAGGTGTACAGAAAACGAATATTTTCGGAAGAATCATCACCACCCATGCTCAGTATCCCGTCGGGGAACCCGTCACCATTGATATCCGTTGAGCTGTCTCCCCCGGGAGCTGAAATGTCAATCCATGGGCCATAATTGGTATACCAGGCAGCTTTTTTTTCCAGGGTAACGGCACCGACAGCGACCACACCCGAATAGGCGGCCGGATAGACATGAGGAATCATTCCCTGCGGCAGCAACCAGTATCGTCCCCCTACCCGCCAGGATGTTGATGGTGTTCTGCTCTGCCTGGGAATATGTGGAGCCAAAACTCATGTTGATAATATCTGCCCGTTGCCGGGGAATCGTCCCGGAATCATTTTCAAGGCCTCCGGCATAACGCAATGCCTGAATAATATCATAGGCGGTTCCCCCGTCCCGGCCAATAACCCTCAGGGGCAGAATCATGGAGTTCCAGGTAATTCCGGCCACGCCCAGGCTGTTGTTTGTGACGGCGCCAATGGTTCCGGCCACATGGGTACCGTGGAAACTGCTTGTCGAACCGTTACTTTGATCCCCGGGATCATCCGGATCAGGGTCAATGCCGTCACCGTCCAGGCCATTGACAGTGCTTGAAATAAAGTCATACCCCGGGGTCAGGCGATCGACCATGTCAGGGTGGTTCAAAAGCACCCCGGTATCCATCACGGCCACAGTGACATCGCTCTCCCCGGTGGTCGTACCCCAGGCATTGGGCAGATTGATGAGGGGATAGTTCCACTGGCGGACATAATAGGGATCAGACGGGATGACGGCAGAGGTTTTTCTGATGAAGTTGGGCTCGGCATAGTCCACATCCGCCCTCCGTTTCAATGCTTTGAGCAGGTTCAGGGTTCTGTCTTTTTCAACCAGGGATTCAGAGGCACCTGGAATCAGGGCGGCGGTGTCAGACGTTTTTTCTTCAACCTGGGATGCGAGACTGTTGATGGAATAAGCGCTGGAACCGTCAAGATTCAGCAGTACTGGTGCCATTCCGCCAGGGGTCTCCTGGACAGACAGGGCGCCAGCCGCTTCCTTGGACTGTTTAAAACCAACAATGGCCTCACCCGGCATAAACGTTTGGGATAAAGTCATTTGTGAACCTGAAACCGGTGCAATATCATTGCCCAGGGTCAGGACATAGGCAGAGGCACCACCGTAGGCATAGACCCGAATATAATAGGTCCCTGGACCATTGACCTTGAGGGTCTCAATGCCGCCAATGCCTTTAGAGCTGTCCACAATCCCAAGAAGATCGTTGTACAGGTAAAGATCCAGATCATTCATCAGGGAATCGGCAAAGGAAAGGCTTATGGTTTCGTTACCTGCAAACGAAACAACATAGATGTCGGATCGATCGCCCTGGACAAAGGAGGTGCCCATGGCCCCCTTTAAGGGTTCATTAACATATCCACCAAGGGTGGATGGGGAGGATATCTGCTGGGCAGTTTCAAAGGTATTGTTTTCCGTGGCAGGGGAGTTGGGATCATTGGTATCGGTGTCCATGAGGTTGCCCGAAGATATGACGATTTTTCCACCCACGCTTGAAGCGGCAGGAGCAGGATTCACAATCGAACCATCTTCAGCCCCTTGCTCGGTAGTGCCACCACCGCCACCGCAACTGACACAAAAGAACAAGAGCAGAAACATCTGGATAACACCAGTCAAATGTACCTTTCCGACCATCCCGCTTTTCCCATTTTAATCATTGTTCGATGGAATAGGATATAAAGATCAAAAGAGAAAAGCAACGAGAGATTGGCATTGCCTTGACTTGCCCCCCTGCAAACCGCTATAATTACGGCCTTTATGGACAGGTTACAGCGCAGGGAGCGACCGCAAACCATGGCAGATTCAGCATCAACGGAAAAATACAGGCGCCAGGCAGAGATGCTTGCCAATCGGGTAGCAAAACGGTTCAAGCACCTCAGCAAGCGGTTCAGGCGCCAGAACATCGAGATCTTCAGACTCTACGACTGGGAAATACCGGAAATCCGTGCCGTGGTTGACTGGTATGCCGGGCACCTTGTGATTGCCGAGTACACCCGGCAGCACTCGGTTCCCCAGTGGCTGCCCATGATGGGGAAGGCCCTTGCCCGGACCCTTGACGTTCCCATGGAAAAAGTTCACCTCAAAGAGCGGCGGGTGGGCAGGATGGACGGCAAAAGATATGAACGGCTCGAACAGACCAATGCCAGGATCGTCATGAACGAGCGGGATTTGAAATTCTTCATCAACCCCTTTGACTATGTGGACACGGGCCTTTTTTCCGACCACAGAGACACCCGCCAGATGGTCCGGCAGATGGCCGCTGGCAAGGATTTCCTGAACCTTTACTGCTACACGGGCTCGTTCTCCTGCTATGCGGCAAAGGGTGGGGCAAGGTCAACCCTGTCCGTGGACCGTTCCGACACGGCCATCTCCTGGGCAGGGGAGAACATGGCACTCAACGGCCTGGACCCTGAAACCAATGTTCTGGTCCAGGTACCGACCTTTGACTTTTTAAAACAGGCCGCAGACAACGACCAGACCTTTGACCTTGCCGTTGTGGATCCCCCGTCGTTCTCCACCTCCAGGGACGACAACGAAGTGTTCGACATATCAAGGGACCACCCGCGGCTGCTCCAGGCCGTGGTCCGGGTGATGAGACCCGGGGGCACCCTGTTTTTTTCAACCAACCACCAGAATTTTTCTCCCCGCCTGGCAGCACTGCCTGTACAGGAGGCCCTAGAGATAACACCCAAAACCATTCCAGAAGATTACCAGCACAAGCAAAAGACCATCCACCGCTGCTGGAAAATCCTGGTATAGAAAAAGGAGACATCATGGAGAGACAAGCCCGTCGGGTTCATTCCCCGTCCATTCCGCCAATCGTGCTGTTGCTGGCTGCCGGTTCACTATTGCTTTGTGCCTGTTCAGGAACCTATTACAATGCCATGGAAAAAATAGGGGTCCACAAACGCGATATCCTGGTTGACCGGGTGGAACGGGCCAGGGACTCCCAGGCCGATGCCCAGGAGCAGTTCAAAAACGCCCTTGAGGAGTTTGCTTCCGTGGTCGAGCTCAAGGAGAGCGATCTCAAGGTCGCCTATGACCGTCTCAACTCGGCCTATGAAGAAAGCGACAGGGCCGCAGGTGAAGTTTCGGAACGCATCAACAAGGTCGAGGCCGTTGCCCAAGCCCTGTTTGACGAATGGACCGACGAACTCAACCTGTACCAGAATCCAGAACTTCGCCGTTCCAGCCAGCAGCAGCTCACCCGGACCCGATCCCGGTACCGGTCGATGCTGGCGGTCATGCACAAGGCCGAGAAAAGCATGACCCCCGTGCTCAGCACCTTCAGGGACAATGTCCTTTTTCTCAAGCACAACCTCAATGCCCAGGCCATCGGCTCCCTGCGGTATGAGTTCACGAACCTTGAACAACGCATCAACCGCCTGATCCAGGAGATGAACACGGCCATTGAATCATCCAACACCTTTATAAACGAACTCACAAAGGGCTGAAGCCAGAGACCAGAGGAAACCATCAGATGAAGATTTACACCTACCCCTCCCCCGAGGGGGAACAACGCATTAAAGACACCCTGGAGCGGGGCCTTGGATTTACCCCAGAGGACCAAAGGGCCGTTGAAGCCTATATCGAAGATGTCAGGACAAGGGGAGACCAGGCCCTGGTGGAATACACCAACCGGTTCGACTCGTCCCATGTGACCCTTGACACCCTCAGGGTCAGCCGGCAGGAGATCGACGAGGCCAGGAAACAGGTGGATCCTGATTTTTCAAGGGCCCTTGACCGGGCCGTGGATCAGCTTGAAACCTTCCACTCAAGACAGCGCCAGAATTCATGGATTGACACCCCCCGAAACGGGGTGATGGTCGGCCAGATGGTGCACCCAGTGGATGCAGCCGGCATTTATGCCCCGGGCGCAAAGGGCGGCAAAACCCCCCTGGTCAGCTCGGTTCTCATGGGCGGCATTCCAGCCCGGGTGGCGGGTGTTGAATCGTGCTGCCTGATGACGCCACCCATGGCAAACGGCAAGATCAACCCCTGCATGCTGGTTGCGGCTGACCGGGTGGGCATCAACGCCATCTTCAAGGCCGGCAGCGCCTGGGCCATTGCCGCCCTGGCCTTTGGCACCCAGTCCGTTCCCAGGGTGGATGTGATCGTTGGACCGGGCAACATTTTTGTCACCCTGGCCAAAAAGATCGTGTCAGGCATTGTCGGCATTGATATGATCGCTGGCCCGAGCGAAATCCTTATCATTGCTGACAAGGGTGCCAACCCGGACCACATTGCGGCCGACCTGCTCTCCCAGGCCGAACACGACCCCATGGCGTCGGCCATCCTGGTCACCGATTCCATGGAAATCGCAAACCAGACCAGGGCGGCCCTGGAGATCCAGGTAAAAGCCCTTGGCCGCAGACAGATTGCCCAGCAATCCATTGATGATTTTGGTGCCATTATGAAGGTCCCGGACATTGATACGGCAATTGCCCTGGCCAACCGCCTTGCCCCCGAACACCTGGAACTCATTGTGGACAATCCCTTTGAACAGGTGGGAAAGATCAGAAACGCCGGTGCGGTATTCCTGGGTCCCTACACCCCCGAACCCATGGGCGATTACATTGCAGGACCCAACCATGTACTGCCCACGGCCGGCACGGCCCGGTTCTCATCGGCCCTGGGCGTGGATAATTTCACCAAACGAACCAGCCTGATCAACTATTCCAAGGAGGCCTTTGACCGGGAGGCCCAGGATGTGATGGTCCTGGCCAATATCGAAGGGCTTGACGCCCATGCAAACTCGGTCCGCATCAGAACGAAATAGGTGCACCATTTACAAAGCCGCCCGTCCCAGGTTTTCTGGAACAGGCGGCTTTCAAGGCTTGAATTCACCTCTTTTTATATTCCAGACGATTCCGGGCAGCGGGTTACTGGTTGCCGAACCCGTTCTGGGCACTGCAGTCGGGACACTCCCAGGTGATGCCGTTGCAGGTCATGCCCCACTGATTTTCGTACATGCACTCCTGGCAGATGGCAAAGCCGCACCGGCATGTCCAGCAGAACATAACGGTTTTGCCGCAGCAGTGGCACACCTTGCCCTTTTTTCTCCGGCGCTTCTCTCTTCTCTTTTCCTGTGCTTCAGTCATGGGATACCGGTTCAAATGCCTTTTTTATGGTCTGGGCCATGGCCACCAGATTATTGAGATAATCCCTTGCCAGGGGATCCAGGGGAACCACAGCACCGTTGATGGCCGTTGCGATCTTGCCGGCCGTGCGGGTGTCGAACTGGGGCTGAACAAAAATCACCCGGGCCTTTGCGGCCCGGGCCTGGTTGATAAAACCTGCCAGCTCCCGACCCTTGGGGGCCTTGCCTTCAACCTCAACGGCCATCTGGGTCAGCCCGTAACGATCCGCAAAATAGCCGAAAACGGGATGGAACACAAAGATATTCTCACCGGTAACAGGCGCAAGGGCCGTGGCAATGGTCTGGTCAAGACGATCCAGATCCGCCTGGAACCGTCCAAGGTTGGTCCTGAAAACGTCGGCGGATTCGGGAATCGCCCGGCAAAGGGCGCTGCAGATGTTTTCCGCCTGCCTTTTCACCAGAACGGGGTTCATCCACACGTGGGGATCTGTTCCACCACCGGCAAACTGCCGCAGAGCAATCCCCTGGGTGGTGTCGACAATGGCCAGTCCCTGGACTGTGCCCCTGATCTTGGGCATGAACGACCGCTCAAAGGGCACACCAATGGTGAAAAAAATCCCGGCCCGGGAAAGCCTTGCCATCTGGGAGGGGTTGGGTGAATAAACGGCAGGGCTCTTGCCCGGCGGCACAAGCACCTCCACGGCCACCCGATCTCCTGCGATACGTTCCACAAAATAGGCCTGGGGTTCAATGCTGACAAATACGGTCATGGGTGCCGGGGTCATTGCCTGGGCCTGGCAGGCCAGGGTCAGGACCAGGGCAAGAACGTATGGAATAAATCGAAATAAAACCATCTGGATCTCCTTTTTATAAAAAAATTTCACCGGGGCAATGCAAACTGAAAAATTTCATTATTCGTTGTGGCCATGCCGGTTACTGGGGAGTATATAACCCGGCCTTCACGGGCAGGTAAAGGGAAAGCTCCGGAAACAGTGAAAGGATGATCAGAACAATCACATCCATGACAATGAACGGAATGGCCTGGCGCGCAATGGCATCCACCGACTCACCGGTAAGGTTGGCTGCGGTAAAGAGGTTCACTCCCACCGGGGGGGTTGCCTGGCCGATGGCCAGGGCCGATATGAAGATCACCCCATACCAGAGGGGATCGATCTTAAAGGCAACAAGGACAGGCATGAGAATCGGCATGATGAGATAGGAGATGGAGATGGCATCAAGGACCATGCCCAGGCCAAGGAGCAGAAAATTGATGAGCACGATCATCACCACGGCGTTGGGGGAGATATGCAGAATTAATTCCGCAGCCCGGTCCACAATACCGATCACCGATGCAGCCCAGGTGAAGATTCCGGCAAACACAACCAGAAACATGATCACGCTGCTGGTGACCGATGCATCCACCAGGAGATGGAGAAAATCATTCCAGGAGATGGATCGATACACGAACACCGCCACGAACAGGCTGTAGAATACCGCCACAACGGCCGCTTCCGTGGGGGTGAACACCCCGGAATAGATGCCGCCAAGAACGATCACCGGGGCGAGAATGGCCCAGATCGAACGGCGAAGGGCCACAAGGATTTCACCCATGGAGGCCCGCCGGGTATTGCCCCGGTACCCCCGTTTTTTTGACACCCAGAAGGCAACGATGATGGTTCCGATTCCCGTGAGAATACCCGGCACAATTCCCGCGACAAAGAGAGCACTCACCGAGACATTTGTGATGTTTCCATAGATGATAAATGCAATGCTCGGGGGGATGATGATGGAAAGATCGGCTGCATTGGCAATCAGGGCCCCTGCAAAACTTTTATCATACCCATGGCGAACCATGGGCACAAAAAGAATCAGGCCCACCGCAGCCGTGGTGGCAGGCCCTGATCCTGAAAGGGCACCCCAGAACATGCAGGTACATACAGCAACAATGGCAAGGCCTCCGGTGGCTTTGCCCACCAGCAGTTCAAAAAATTCGGCAATGGTTCTGGCAAGACCTGCCTTGTCAAGAATGACGCCGGCCAGCACAAAAAAAGGAATGGCCAGCAGTGGAAAAGAGGCAATTCCCGACGAGAAATTAACCCCTAACATCTCAATGCCAAGGTCAAAGGTGTAGATGGTTGCAACGGCCGAGATGCCAAGGGCCGTACCAATGGGAACCCCGAAAAACATGAGAACAAAAAAACTGGCGCCAATGACAAATATGTCCATCAGAGACGCTTTTCCCCCGGATTGAGCCGTTGCATGGCATCCCTATAGATTCCCCTGAACACAAAAACCGACAAAAACGGTACACCGGCATAGTAGATCCACACGGGAATGCTCAACGAGGCAGAGGTGGCATGGAAAATCGTCAATTCGTCATGGATGGCCTGGAGCATGTAAAAATCCACCAGGACAAACAGCAGGGCGCTCAGAAAAGCACTTGCCACAATCACGCCTTGCTGTAGCTTTTCAGGAAAAAGATCAAAAAAGGTTACCACCCCCAGCTGTCCCCCCCGCTCAAAGGCGATTCCGCAACCCACCACCGTCATCCACACAAACATGTTGATGGTGATCTCCTCGGTGGAGGCAATGGAGAAGTGGAAAAAATAACGGCTCACCACATTTGCAAAGGCAATGGCTGCCATGGCAAACAAAAGCACGGCAGCCACCAGATAGTCGATTCTTAACTCTTTTTTCATCTCGTTTTCCTGGAAGGCATGGGAGTCAACACGCCCTATTCACCCATGTCTTTTTTTGCCGTTTCATAGAGAGTATGGCCAATCTTGGGTACCCAGGTTTTGTAAACGGATTCCGTGGCCGCCCGAAAGGCTTTTTCAGCTTCAGGGGTCAAGAAATTCACCGCCATACCCTTGGATTCAAGGAAACGGACCGGATCCGGGACCTCCATGGTGTAGTTGAACTCGTTTTTCAGGATATTGATGGAAATATCGCCGTCAAGCCCCGCCCGGCACAGGGCTTTTTCAAAGCGGGCAGCCTCGATGGCCGCTTCGCCAATGGCCTGCTTTATATCAGCGGGAAACTTATTCCACTCCCGGGTACCCCAGTAGACGATCACAGGGTCCACCAGGTAGTTCCAGAACGACACATGGTTGTGATACTGCCAGATCTGCACGGGGATCAACACACCCACGGGGTTTTCCTGGCCGTCAACCACCCCCTGCTGAAAGGCGGTCTGGGCATCCCCCCAGTTCATGTTCACGGGATCTGCCCCAAGGGCCCGGAAGGTGTCAATGAAGATGGGACTTCCCACCACCCGGAGTCTCAAGCCCTTCATGTCTTCGGGTGTGGTGATGGGACGTTTGCTGTTGGTCACCTGCCTGAACCCGTTTTCCGCCCAGGCAAGGGGGGTCAGCCCGATCTTCTCCATCTTGCCGAACAGCACCCTGCCCGTCTCTCCCTGCTCAATCCGGTCCAGGCGTTCAAAATTGCTGATGAAAAAGGGAAGGGAAAAGATGTTCATTTCCGGAATCACGGGCGAAGAGTTGATGGTCGACTCAAAGGCGCAGTCAATAACGCCCTTTGCCACCATCTGGGGGGATTTAAGCTGGGCCCCCTTTAAGAGGGAGCTGCCGAAGTAGGGTTTGATGTTGATCCGGCCCTGGGTTTTTTCCTTGACCAGCTCACTGAATTTTGTGGCGCCCATGCCCCAGTAAAAGCTGGGCCCCACGTTGACGGTCATCTTGTACTCTCGCTTAAACGTTCCGGCATCTGCCGGAAGGGCCACCATTATTGCAAGCCATATTGACACAACAGCAATGGTGCCTTTTTTCAGCCAAATGTTCATCTCCCCCCCTTTTTATAAGAAACACCCACCGAAGCATTGCCAATGACGGCGTTTCAATATTCGTTGAGGCCGGAGCCATATCCCGCTCCGGCCCTGCCGATTGTTTAAATCGTTTTACCTTGTACCTGGAAAAGGACAGGCAGTCGATTTCAATAAATAGATAAGGCAGGGGATGATGTCAATGGTTTTTTAGACGCAGAGAATCGACAGGGGGGCAAAAAGCCCCCCTGCCGAATCTATCGGACGATGGCCGGATCAGGCAGTGAAATCAGGATAGGCGTGGCCGCCGTGCTCGGTGAAATCAAGACCCTCAAGCTCCTCTTCGGGTGTTACCCTGAGGCCAATGGTCTTTGAAATGACCTTGAACATGATGAATGCCATGGTAAAGGTCCAGGCAAAACAGGCCACAATACCCACCACCTGAACCATCACAATGGAAAGGGTCACGCCGCCCATGTTAAAGAGCCCTGCAGCCAGGGTTCCCCAGGCACCGCACACCCCGTGGACCGACACGGCACCCACCGGATCATCAATCCGAATTTTGTCAAAGAACAGAACTGAAAAAACAACCAGGACACCGGATATCGCACCAATAATGATGGCGCTTGTGGGGGTGACATTGGCGCAGCCGGCCGTGATTCCCACAAGTCCTGCCAGGGCGCCGTTGAGGCTCATGCCCACCTCGGGCTTTCCGATCTTCAACCAGGCAACAATCATGGCCACCACGCAACCGGTTGCAGCAGACAGATTGGTGTTGACAAAGATCATGGCAATACTCTTGTCAGCCGTTGTTGTGGAACCGGGGTTGAATCCAAACCAGCCCAGCCACAGGATGAACACACCCAGGGCCGCAAGGGGGATGTTATGGCCGAGGATCGGCTTGATCCCGCCGTCTTTGGTATATTTTCCCATGCGGGGGCCCAGGACAATGGCGCCGGCCAGGGCCGCCCAGCCGCCCACGCTGTGAACCACGGTGGAGCCTGCGAAATCGATGAAACCCAGCCCTTCAAGCCAGCCGGAACCGTTGAAGAGACTTCCCCAGGCCCAGCTGCCGAAAATCGGATAGATCAGGGCGGAAACAATGAGGCTGTAGACAAGATAGCCGGTAAATTTGGTCCGCTCGGCCATGGCACCGGAAACAATGGTGGCAGCTGTTGCGGCAAACACCACCTGGAACATCCAGAAGGCCAGGATCCAGGGATCGCCGTCCAGGGTGAAATCACTTAAAAAGAACCCTGAGGTGCCAAAGAAACCCGTGGCGCTCTTGCCGAACATCAGGCCAAACCCGATGGCCCAGAAGGCAAGGCTTCCCACGGAGAAATCCATGAGGTTTTTCATCATGATGTTGATGCTGTTCTTGGCCCGGGTGAATCCGGCCTCGACCATGGCAAATCCAGCCTGCATGAAAAACACAAGGGCTGCGGCCACCATGGTCCAGAGGTAGTTTGCATGGGTCTGGACCAGTTCAATGGCCGCCTTGTTGCTCAGGGGGGTCGGCGGTGTATCCTCGGCAAAGGCCGGGGTCAGGTAAAAAACCAAAAGGGCGGTGATCATGATTATTTTTTTCATTTTTAACTCTCCATGGTGTGATAAATATAACAACAATAAAATTCAAGAAATATGGGACGACGTTAAAGGGCTTCTGCTCCCTTTTCCCCGGTTCGAATCCGGATGGCATCTTCCACTGGAACGATAAAGATCTTTCCGTCTCCGATCTTTCCCGTGGCAGCCGACTCGAGAATGGCAGCAACGGCCATTTCCACCAGTGCATCATCCACCACCAGACTCAACTGAATCTTTGGCACAAAATCAACCTGGTATTCGGCACCCCTGTAGATTTCGGTGTGTCCCTTCTGCCTGCCAAACCCCTTGACTTCGGAAAGCGTCATTCCCGTGATGCCAATCTTGTTGAGTCGTTCTTTTACCTCGTCCAGTTTAAAAGGCTTGATGACCGCTTCAATCTTTTTCATGCGTTTTATCTCCTCTCCTGTTTTTAAGTTTTGGTTAATTGCAACGAAAACCATTTAATGCACACATGATGCCATCCACTAATAAAAAAATAAAAAAAAGATAAAGCACTGTAATATAAGCTTTAAATAAAAAAAAGTGGGATCACGCAGATATGCTTCAAATACAAAAATTACATTTTTGCAATCTAAATCCAAAAAAGATACGTTTTTGAAACGAGTTCAAAAACAAGGCGCCGGTCGTTTCCGGCCCTAGGTTAAACCGGTTTGTGACTATGTGCTGTTTTTGAAAGATAGTCGTCGTAACCGCCCGTGTAGGCCGTCATCTGACCCTGGTCGATCTCAAAGACCCGGTCCACAAGAGAACGCAAAACGTACCGGTCATGGCTGACCAGGACAAGGGTCCCTGTGAACGCCTGGAGGGCGTGGAGCAGAAATTGCCTGGACTGGATATCCAGGTGGTTGGTGGGTTCGTCAAGGATCAGGAAATTGAGGGGCCGGCCAAGAAGGGTGGCCAGGACCACCCGGCTTTTTTCGCCGCCGGAAAGGTGCTGTATACGCTTTTCCACATCATCACCGGAAAAGAGAAAGGCCCCGCAAAGTTTGCGGATCACCCCGAGCCCGGCTTGGGGCAGGGCGGTCTGGACGGTTTCCAGAACGGTTCGTCCAGGGTCGAGGATGTCCATGGCGTGCTGGCTGAAATAACCGATGTTGACATTGGCGCCCATGCGCACCCTGCCCCGGGTAGCATCTGTTTTGCCTGCCAGCACCTTTAAAAAGGTGGATTTTCCAGCGCCATTGACCCCCACCACGGCAATCTTGTCCTGGCGGCTGATCAGGCCTGAAATATTGCTGAATACGGTTTTGGGCGATGCGCCCTGTCCGTTCCAGGTTTTTTCAAGGTCTTCCATGACCACCACATCATCCCCTGAACGGGGGGCGCTGAAAATTCAAAATGAATAATCCGCTGCTGTTCGGGCAGTTCAATACGCTCGATCTTTTCAAGCTTTTTAATCCGGGACTGGACCTGGGCCGCATGGGAGACCCTGGCCTTGAAACGGGCGATGAAGTTCTCCTCCTTGGCCAGCATCTCCTGCTGGCGGCGGTGGCTGGCAAGGAGCTGGGTCATCCGGATTTCCCGCTCCCTGACATAAAAGTCATAATTTCCACCATAGGTGGTGGCGGTGCCGTTGGCCACCTCGATCGTTCGGTCCACCACCCGGTTCATGAAATCATGGTCATGGCAGGTCATCAGGAGAGCCCCTTTGAAATCACTGACCAGCCAGTTTTCAAGCCAGACAATGGACTCCACGTCCAGGTGGTTGGTGGGCTCGTCCAGGAGCAGAAGGTTTGGCTGAATGGTAAGGATTTTTGCCAGGGCAATGCGCATCTTCCAGCCACCGCTGAAGGTCTCCACAGGCCGGGTGTAGTCGCCAGGACCAATACCCAGGCCCGTGAGGATGGTTTGTGCCCGGGTTTCAAGGTCATAACCGCCCCGATTTTCAAACGCCTCGGTGGCTTCCCCATATTTCTCCAGCAGCACATCCATGGCAGCGGCCTCCATGGGTTCTGCCATGAGGGCCTCCATCTGTTTCATCTGACGGCCAAGGGCCATCACATCGGCTGCCCCGGACATCACTTCGGCAAGGGCCGAGCAACCGGCCATATCCCCCACATCCTGGGAAAAATACCCGATGCTGATCTTTTTTGAGCAGGTGATCTCTCCTGAATCGGCCGTCTCTTTGCCCGTGATCAAGTGGAAAAGGGTGGTTTTGCCCGCACCATTGGCCCCCACAAGCCCGATCCTTGTACCGGCCGGCACCTGAAGGCTTGCGTCCTTGAATAAAACCCTGGACCCGTGCTGCTTGGATATCTTTGTCAGGTGAATCATCCCTACTCCCAAAAATAACGCTCCATCCACCCAAGGGATGAATGAAGGTGATCCAGATTGAAAACCTCAATGCTTACCACGCCTGTAAATCTTTTCAACACTTCAAGTGTGGATGCCACCCGCGCCATGGGGGTTCGGTCAAGGCCCTGGTGATCCTTTGGCTCTACATGGGAAAAATCAACCCCGTGGAAATGGATCAGGGGGACCCGCTGGCTGTAGCGCTCAAAAAGGCTTGAAATGTCATGGCCGAACCGGATCAGGTGACCGGCATCAATACACAGGGCCATGGGGGTGGCATCAAGCACCGGGAACAGTAGTTCAGGCGGATAATCAAGGGTTTCAAGTGAAATCTGTGCCGGGTCGGGAATTCTCCGGGCAAGCAGGTCAAGGCTGGTGATCACCCGCTCCTGCCAGCGCCTGATGCCGTTCTGGCCTGCGCTCCTGTCTTCCTGGGTAAAATCAAGGTGAAGGGTATGGGTGGTGGGGGCCAGGGGCGCAACAAGGGCCATGACCCTTTCCAGGATCGAAAGGGCCTTGTCCCGGTTGATTTTCAGGGGATCGCACAGCGAAATGTCCGTGGGCAGATGGACGTTGTAGGTCACTGAAAGCTCGGTTGAAAGCCCTGCCAACTCGTCTATTTCAGCGGGTAACGGCAGGTATGCCAGGGGCCTGCTCTCAAAGATCAGCAATTCGATCTCGTCAAACCGCTGGCCCAGTTTTTTCACATTCGGGACAATGTGGTCCGGGTAGATGAACGAGGTGGTACCGAGCCTGAACGGCCGGGCCGTTTTTACGATTGACACCATGGGTTTCTCCGTTAGATCGCAAGGGTAACGAGAATGGCAACCACGGTGGCAACAAGGGATGCCATCACCATGAGTTCACAGGCCCGGGAGATCATCTCCACGTCCGGGGCTTTGAACCGCGTGCCGATAAAGGGTTTTTCAACAAGGATGCCATGGTAAACGTTGGGGCCGCCAAAACTTGCACCAAGGGCGCCTGCAAAGGCCGCCTCCGGGTAGCCGGCATTGGGACTCTTGTGGCGGCTTCCTTCGGCAATGGCCGTTCGAAAGGCCCGCCACCCCCGCCGGGGTGACAGGATGGCCCCGGCAAGTGAAATCACGGCAATGCTGATCCTGGCCGGAATGTAATTTGCCCCGTCATCGATCCGGGCCGCACCCCTGCCAAACAAAAGGTAGCGTTCATTTTTATACCCCACCATGGAATCCAAGGTGTTGACCATCTTGTAGGCAACGGCCAGGGGCACCCCGCCAATGACGGCAAAGAACAGCGGGGAAAGAAAACCGTCCACAAAATTTTCCGCCACGGTTTCAACCGTTGCCCGCACCACCCCGGTGCGATCAAGGGTTTCGGTCTGCCGTCCCACGATCATGGAAACAGCCTTCTGCCCTGCCCCAAGGCCCTGGGTTTCAAGGGCGTCCTTTACCTCAACGGCCGCCTGAACAAGACTCCGGGTGGAAAAGCAGAAAAAAAGCAGCACGGTCTGAACAATCGCCCCCCCAATCGGGCCGGCGGCCAGGGCAAGCCTTACGCTGGCAAAGGCAAGGATCCAGGTTGAGGCGATGAGGCCAACGGCAAAGAGAATGCCCGCCGAAAGCTCATTTCTGATCTGCCGTCGCACAAAGGGCTCCAGGCGCTCAATGGCCCGCCCCATGAAGACCACGGGATGGGGAAGGCGTCTGGGATCACCGACCGCAAGATCCAGGACAAAGGCTGCCAAAATGATATATCCGTTGATATCAGCCATCATTTCAAAGCGCCCCCGGGTTCCGGCCGGTGGGGCTTGACAGATGTTTTTTCAGGGCTGTGGCAAGGGCCATGTTGGTCTTTCGCTCCTTGAGGGAAAATCGCACAAACCGGTGAGAAAGGCCGTCAAAGTTGGTGCAGTCCCGGATGAGAATGTGTTCATCGCCCATGAGACGGCAAAGGGTTGGGGCGTCCATGGGCGGTTCAAGGGCTGCCAGCACAAAATAGGTGTGGGAGGAAAAGATCCAGATGCCCGGGCAGTCGGCAAGGGCAGATGCAAACAACGCCTTTTCCTCGTTCACAAATTTCCGGGTCCTTGCCGTAAAGGCCTCTGTTTCACACTCCTGGCCAAGGAGGTGGGTCACGGCAGCCTGGGCCAGGGCGTTGACCGACCATGGCTGGTAATGGTGCGCAAAACACGCAATCACCCCTGGATCGGCACAGACAAAGCCGGTCCTCAGCCCTGGGATCCTGAAAATCTTTGACATGGACGAGAGCACGATCAGGTTGGGAAAACGGGTTTCCGCCACCAGGGTGACGTTTTCCCCATCCGCAGCAAACGGCAGGTAGGATTCGTCAACCACGAACCGGACACCGGGATAGGCCTTCACAAGGCCGATAACAACCTGTTTTTCCACAAGAACACCGGTGGGATTGTTGGGATTGCAGATGACGGCGGTATCAAACCCACCGGTGTCAAGCATGGCTGCCACCGCGTCAAAATCCGGGACAAACAGGTTGTCAACGGTTGCCATGGCATACCCGTAGGCAATGTTGTGCATGGCACACCCGTCCCGGTAGTCGGAATAGGTGGGCCCGAGGATGAGCATCTTCTTCGTCGCCAGGGCCAGGGGAAGGGTGTAGAGAAACCAGGTGGTCCCGTTGCCCGCCATCACCCTGGCGGCGTCGATATTGTGCCGGCGGGCAAAGGCTGCCACCATCTCCCCGGCATCGGCCTGGGGAAGGGAGCGGATCTGTTTCATGTTTTCCCCAAGAAAGGCTTCAAGCCCCGGGGGGGGGCCTAATGGATTCAGGTTGCTGCTCATGTCAATGATATCATCCGTGTCGCACCCGAGCCGTTGTGCAAGGGCGTTGACATTGCCCCCGTGACCTGTAATCATAACAAAAACTCCCTCATAAAATTGCAGCCCCTGCCGCAAGAAATAGAACGGCTTCAGAGACCTCTGTCATTGCGCCCAGCATGTCGCCGGTGATACACCCCATTTTGATCTTGTAAAAGACAAGAATCAGAAACACGGTGAGTCCAAAAGCCAGGACCATCAAAAGCCCCTTGACACCCAGAAAAAAAGCCAGAACCAGGGCCGGCACCAGAAACATAAAATCCTTTACAGGCAGTTTCTTTTCAAAAAGGTCGTGGCCTGTGCCCGTGTTTTTTCTGCCGTAGCTCAGGAACCGGATACCAAACAGCATGCCCCCCCTTGAAAGGGCGGGCACCATGAGCAGGATCACCAGGCTGGCAAAGGGCGGACACGATGTTTTAACGGCATAGATCCCGGCCACCTTGAGTGAAAGCATGGCAAAGATGGCCACAAGTCCCATCATCCCGGTCCTTGAATCCTTCATGATCTCCAGGGCACGCTCCCTTGATCGATGGCTGAAAATCCCGTCTGCCGCATCCCCAAGACCGTCCAGGTGAAAGGCCCCTGTGACAGCGACCAGGAAGAGCACATCAACCAGCGCCACCACGGGATCGGTCCAGAACAGGGACGCTGTCCGGTCCATGGCTGCGAGCAGTCCCCCGAGGATCATGCCCACCACGGGAAAGCAGCGTATCATGCCCGTGGCTGAAAATTCAGCATCCCGTCCTGCCGGAAGAATGGTGATGAACATGATGGCCGACCTTAGATCCCTTACAAACAAATTAATCTGTGTCAATGGCAACCTCTTCAATGCGTTTAATACCGTTCTGGTTCAGCACCAGGCGAAAACGGCGATACACGACCCGGCCGTTTCCCGAGTGTTTCATGACCATATTCACGTGGTAGACCCTGTTGCCGAATATCCTCTGGCAGCCGTTGGTGTCGCACACATAAATTGGGGTCTTGGAATTGTCCATCCGGGTGAGGAACCGGCTGACGTTGAGCCGCATGATATCCACAATGCTGTTCACCGGATAATCGTGGTGGATGGACCGGAACTGACGGTTCAGGATTTTCACCTGTTTCCGGTAGAGAAGAACCTTTTCGCCGACCCACTCGTTTTCAATTTCTGTGATGTGATCCTTGGCCCTGAGTTTCACAATGGTCCGGGGCAGTTTCTCATTTTTCAAAAATCCAAAGCTCTCCTTGCACCACCCCAGCTCCTGCTTTGCATTAAAGTAGATCTTGCGTTTGTGGTCAAACAGCCGTGTTCTGAGCTTGGAGCCAAGATAGTTGCGAACGATGTCCTTGATGCGATCCTTGAACATGTAACTGATGACCAGCACCAGAAAAAGGGGAGTGGAAACCGTGGCGTATGCGGTCTGGGCAAAAAAGACGGCCGAGGTGGCAAACATCATGGAAATGCCTGCAGCAAGGGCAAAGGCAAACTGCTCAAGCACCTCGCCTTCATGCTTGAATTTTGTCTGCAGAAACAATACATTGCCCATGAATTTTTTCAAAACGCTCGACCGGAACAGAAACTCCTCGTTGGTCGAGTCCATGCTGGGAATCGACGGATAGCTGTTTGCCCTGCGATAGTCAAGTTCGGTTTTGATCAGGGCCAGAAGCCGTGAATTCAAGGCCTCTTTTTCAGAAAAATCAAGCCGGCCGATCACCTGGATGAGATCATAGGTGTAATACTCGACCAGAAGACTCAGATACTCGTCGCCAAAGAGGAAAATCGAAAAAATTTCTTTGTTTCTGGCCGGCACATTGACCCGGGTTCTCAGGCGTCTGAAGGCTGCCACCGTGTCATGAATGCCAGCCAGGTATTTGTCCACCAGATCTTTGACGTCCTGCCCTCTGAAATTCTTGTTCCTGGAACTCGGGTTCTGTTGTCTGCGGGAGATAAACTGAACATGGTCCCGGACGGCGCTCTTGAAGATACAGCAGAACATCTTGAGTTGATACTCATACCCGGCAAACGATTTTTCATCTTCTCCGGCAGATTCTGTGGCAAACACGGCTTCGATGGCTGTCCTGAGTTTTGCCAGGGGCGAATCCGCACCCGCGGCCATGCTGCGGAGCAGCACCACCGGGGTCTGCAGCCTCACATAGGTCTGGATGCTGCTGTAAAAATCTTCCCGGGTATAGGTGTATCGGTTGATGCCCAGGTTGTTGGGAAAAAAGAGGTAGGTCTCCACATCATAGACCTTTGCCTGCTCCTCTCCACGAAAAGGGTAGCCCAGCTTGATTTCAAACTGATTTTTATCGTGGATCTGAATGGTCTCTTCGATCACACCCGGACCTCATCTTCCATCCATTGGGGTCGACCAGCAACAGGTTTCCATTTTATGCTAGGCGTTGTCAAATTTGTTCCTGGCCTGGTAAAACAGTCCCCTTGCCTGCCGGACAGACTCTATCTTGCCCGCCTCTTCAAGCACGGCAAGGTACTTGTTGATCTCGTTGACATGGGACCCCAGAATGGTGGCAAGATCCTCCAGGGTGCAGGGCCGTCTGACCACGGTTTCAAGGATGGCCGACTCCATATCCGTTCGATAGGATTCAAGCTTCTTTCGCCTGGGTGCCGCCGCAATCACCTCCACCTCAAAGGGGCTGAAAAAAACCGCGATCTGTTCCAGCTCTTCCCGGGTTGCGGCACGGATATCTGCAACCACGCCGGGGCGGTCCAGGGTGTTGAGCTGGACAATGTCGGGCTGAATCCGTTCAACTGCGGCCTTAAGGGCCTCAAGCTCTTCAGGGGTGTCGTTGAATCCGGGCAGGATAAAAATCTCCAAGGCAAGCCTGCCGTGGAATTCCGACCGGAAGGCGACAAGCCCGTCAATGTAGTCCGTTGTGTTGATCAACGGATGGGGTCGGTTGATATGTTCAAGTGAAGACGGCATGGCCCCGTCAAGGGAGGGCATCACAAGGTCGACCCCGAGGATCGACTTTCTCACCTCCGGGTCATTGAGCAGGGTGCCGTTGGTCAGAACGGCAATGGAGATCTGGGGCTTTTTTGCCCGGATAAAATCAATCACCCGATTGATTCCCAGGTTGAGGCAGGGCTCACCGGAACCTGAAAAGGTAATATAATCAGGATCCGGATGGTTGGAAAAATAATCCTCAAGCTCAGCCATCACCGCATCCACGGGCACATACTCCCGCCGTTCTACCGTGAGGTGGGTTGTCTTGCCACACTCGCAATAAATGCAGTCAAGGGAACAGGTTTTATGGGTGACAAGATCCACGCCCAGGGAGATTCCCAGGCGCCTGGACGGTACCGGCCCAAACAGATATTTATACATTTTTAAACCCCTGTATACAGATTAAAATTTTTCAAACCGGATCTTTACCTGAACCCGATCCTGACAGAATGTTTAATAGCATAAATTGAGCAATGTTTTAACCGTTAATCTGAAAATCGGGCAGGCAATTTGCGGGGACTATCCGGCCGGTGAAAAATAAACCGTGATTTCAGCACGCCGGTTCAACGAAGGACTTTTTGTATCGACCTGGGAGCCGGGCGGGTATTCCCCCCTGCTGGTGATTTTAAAAACCGAAGGTGGCAGGCCATGGGCGACAAGATGGTTGACAATAGCGGCGGCCCGTTGTGCACCCAGGTCGATGTTGGATATTTTTTTAGATTTTGTCCCGTCGGTGACCCCGTTGACGTGGACAAAAACCTCATAGGGCCTGGCCAGGGCGGCTATCTTTTCCAGAAACCCCTGGTAGGAACCAATGAGGGTTGACTGTCCAGGAGCAAAGAGAATGGGCAGCTGGACCTCAAGGCGAAGGCCGGGGGCCTGGTTTATCAGCTCGACCCAATCTTCGATCCCCATGGCTTTGATTCTGGTTCTCAGCTCCTTTTCAAAATCCGTGGGCCCCAGATCTTCCTCGGTAAAATGGGCGTCACCAGGTTCTGCATCCCCGTTCTCAGGCGATTTCCTGGCTTGAACCGTTGTTTGGGCCATGGCGGCGTCCAGGGTTTTCAGGTGAAGGGTGTGGGCCTGGATCTGTTCAAGCAGCCGTTCCCGTTCCCTTGCAGCACGGTTTTGTTTTTCTCTGATAAGATCCCGGGACTCGATTAATTCCTGGGGGATAAAAATATCCCGGGCCTCGAATTCAAGCCACTTTAACTCAAGCCACTCTAGGTCGAGCTTCAAATTCAAGAGCAGCCCGTCAATGGCCTCAATTTCTGCCCCATGGGCCGTTATGGTATCTTTGAGATGGTCCCGCTTCGAGATAATGTTTTCTTGTTCCGCATCCGGGCTCAACCCGGTTTTAGCCTTATCTGCAAACCCATCAGGGGCTTCCACCATCAATACCGTCAATAAAGCGGCAGTACAAAACAATGTTTTGACACCGATATTGTTCATGATTCTCCCCTTGCCGAAATCTTCGCTCCCATGGCCGACACCGGTATTTATTTTGCAGAACCAGAACTGTAGGTCAGGGGGGCTGGCAATTGACCTGCATCAGAAGAAGAACCTCCCCCGAAAAAAGAACCGGGATGCCAGCGGTTGTCTTTTTTGAAAAAATCAAGCTTTACGATCATTTCAGCCTCGGTAATGCCATTGGTCAACCGGTTGATTTCAACGACTTCAGCCCCCCTGAGCCAGGCCTGGGTCTCAGTGCGTAAAAGCGTGTAGTCCACGCTTCCGTTCCTGACAAACGCCTGGGAATCCAGGTAAACCCCGTGAATTTTTTCCACAAGCAGCCGGTAACCATCTGCAACTGCGGCACGCTCAGCCATAAGCTGGGCCTCGGCCCGGCTCCTGGACCGTTCAGGTTCAATGCCCCGTCCAACCACACGGTAGGTCACGACCTTCTGCATCTCAGAGGCATTTAATGTGCCATCAACCACTGGCGGAGGATTTTTTCCAGCACCATGCCCTTTGCCCATGAACGAATAGGAACCGCAGCCTGCAAACATGACGCTTGAGACCATTAAAAAAAGTAGTATCCCATGGAACGGACTGAATACATTTTTCATTTTGATTTTCCCTTTTTCCCAAACAAACCATTAAAATAAGGCATAGACCACCCACATGAAAGAGAGCAGCCAGTCAAACGGAATTGCACACAAACAGAGATATATACATTTTCCATGCCGGAGGGAATTGCTGTCAATTCCGGCATTTTCATTGGGTGATAAAATGTATGGATATATCGGCCCGTCTGCTCAGCACCCTGCACCGCTCGCTTTTTTCCAGACATTTTTTATATTCGCCCATGCCTGTGACCTTGAACACCGAAGCTTTCATGCCGTTTTTCCTCAACTCCTGAACCACGGCGCCCGCTCTTTTTGCGCTGAGTTCTATGTTGGTCATTTTTGTTCCCCTGATCTTCCGGTAATCGGTGAACCCTGTCACTTCAACCAGAACCGGATGGGCTTTAAGAAAACTTGCCAGGCGGTTTAAAAATCTTTTGTGGGCTTCCGTCAAGTTGAATTTACCCGTGTCAAACAGTATGGGAAAAACACTCTCCGCGACCAGGCCCGGGGCGTCGACCGAAACTTCCAGGTAATTTTCAAGCCCGGCCCGGACAAGACTTTCCTTGAGCGCCTTTTCAGCGTTGGAAGGAGGGATTTCAACGGGCAGTGTTCCGGCTGTTTTGGAGGGCAGAGAATCCTCTGACCGCCCGGCTTGATCCATTGTCCGGCTTGATTGTTCAATGTCGCGCCTGTGGGCCTGTATCAATCCCATGAGTTGATTTTTTCTTTTTTGCGCAGCTGCTATTTTCCGGGTCAGGTCTCTTGCGGCCTCGTTCAACCCCCCGAAAGGCTGCCGGCCCTGGTCCTGGATCCTGGAGATCTTAAGGGAGAGCCACTCCCTCTCCATTTCAAGGTTTGAAATGTCTCTGTCTGTCAATGCCAGCTGCATTTCATAGGTTTCCACCAGGGCCTGAATCTGCTCCCGTTCAACACGCTTAAAGGGAGCGCTGCTGAACGAAGAAGCAACAGGCTCAGCCCGGACCATAAAGGGCATGATGATGATAAAACAAATCAACGGTATGAACAGATTAACCTTTTTCATCTTTTTTCCGCCTAGGCCTGGAGTTAATGACAGAGACGTTTGACAGCAGGAAAAACATCCCGGAACAGCCCAGGGCAAGAGCTGCCATATATCCGACAAAAGAGATATCGACACCTGGGACTGAATCTTTAATCCCTTGACCGCCATGGCAAATGGCTCGCCGGGCCTTCAAGCACGGGCAAGGGAAATACCCGATTGAAAAAAGGCTAAAAAATCAGCCTCCCACCCAACACGACGGGGGATTATGAACGATCTGTTTTTTTAATCTGGCAAGGGCATGGGCCTCAGGGCCACCCCGGGGAATGTTCACCAGGGATTGCCCTTGACACCCCTCGATGCCATGGGCATCCCCATCTTTTCCGGAATCCACCCTCTGGGAAGGACAGGGCCCATGGGCAAGGGGATAACCCGGACAGGTTCACAATGGTGATCAGCGCAACCGCTGTTTACTGTTCCTCCGGCTCTCCGGCTGATTCCAGATCCTGAGCGCCGGAACTTCTGACCAGGATGTTGCAGTGGGGGCAGACCATTTTAAGCGCCTTTACCTTTCCCCTGAAGAGCTTTCCCTTGCAGTGGGGACAGTAGTAGTCGATCAGATCAAGGCTCTCTCCAGCCCCGTCCATGCGCTGGTACATTGATGGGTTGACATCTTCGTTGCTGCGATCCATGGCCATATTTTCCCTTCCTTTTCAATCCGTTACACGTTCATATGCAAACGTCTCACTGGTTCAGAACAGCAATGGTTTCCCGTGCGATCTGGAGTTCTTCGTTGGTGGGAATCACCCAGACCTGGACACGGCTTGTCTCCCTGGAGATTCTTTTTGGCTGGTTGATCCGCCCTTTGTTTTTCCCGGTGTCCAGCTCAAGCCCCAGACAGTCAAGATCCGAAAGCACCATGGAACGGATGACATCGTCGTTTTCCCCAATGCCTGCCGTAAGCACCACTGCGTCCAGTCGGCCCAGGACAACGGCATAGGCACCCAGGTATTTCCGGATGCGGTAACTGAACATGGCAAGGGCAAGCCCGGCCAGCGTGTCCCCCTGTTGCGCCTTTTTATGGATATCGCGCATGTCGTTCATGCCGCAGATTCCCTTGAGTCCGCTCTCCTTGTTGAGCAGGGTATCGATTTCCTGAATGGAAAGTTTCTTTTGTGCTGCGATATAGGCCAGAACGGCCGGATCAATATCCCCGGACCGGGTGCCCATCATGAGACCGGCAAGGGGAGTCATGCCCATGGAGGTGTCAACGCACCGACCGTTCTTGACCGCCGCCATGGAGCACCCATTTCCCAGGTGAACGGTGATGAGATTGGTCTCGTCCAGCGCTTTGCCCATGAGTGTGGCCGCCTGATTTGCCACATACTTGTGTGAGGTGCCGTGGAAACCATAGCGCCTCACCTTGAAATCTGAATAAAGGGCGTAGGGAACAGCATAAAGGAATGCCTGTTCTGGCATTGTCTGGTGGAATGCCGTATCAAACACAACCACGTTGGGAACATTGGGAATGAGTTCCTGGGCCATCTCAATGCCCACAAGACCCGAGGGGTTGTGGAGGGGCGCAAGGGGAATGGTTTTTTGAATAATCTCTTTGACCCTTTCGTCCACAACGGTTGACCGGGTAAAATAATCGCCGCCGTGTACGGTCCTGTGGCCGATGGCACCCACTTCATCCAGGGTCTTGATCACCCCGTACTCGGCATCCTTGATCATATTAACCACAAAAAGCATGGCGCTCCGGTGGTCGGGTACGGCCCGGTTCTCTTCAACAACGGCCTCTTTGTCACTGTCTGGAAATTTTTTATGGATCAGTTTTCCAGTTGCATCACCAATCCGCTCCACAAGGCCTGTGGCCATGACACGCTCGTCCGCCATGTTGATGAGTTGATATTTCAGCGAAGAGCTGCCGGCATTTACAACAAGTACGTTCATCTTGATTTCCTTAAATTAAACCTTTGCCCGCCAGGGCTTGAATTGCCGTAATGGCAACGGTGTTTACAATGTCTGGAATGGTGCAGCCCCGGCTTAAATCGTTGACCGGTTTGTTGAGCCCCTGGAGGATGGGACCGATGGCAACCGAGCGTTCAGACGCCCGCTGAACCGCCTTGTAGGTGTTGTTTCCCGTATTCAGATCGGGAAAGATAAAAACAGTGGCCCGGCCCGCCACCCTGGAGTCGGGCAGTTTGGTGTTTGCCACTTCAGGATCAATGGCTGCATCGTACTGAAGGGGACCTTCAATCAAGAGATCGGGCTCCCGCTCCTTGGCAATCCGTGTCGCATTGATCACCTTGTCCACATCCACCCCGGTTCCAGAGGATCCCGTGGAGTAAGAGAGCATGGCCACCCGTGGATCCACCCCGAACACCTTTGCCGTTTTTGCAGAACTGATGGCAATTTCAGCAAGCTGCTCAGCCGTGGGATTTGGATTGATGGCACAGTCTCCAAACACAAGAACCCGGTCCTTGAGGCACATCAGAAACACGGACGAGACAATCGAGGCCCCGGGCCGGGTTTTGATGATCTGGAATGCAGGCCTTATGGTGTGGGCCGTGGTGTTGATCGATCCGGAAACCATGCCGTCGGCATCCCCCTTGTGGACCATCATTGTGCCGAAATAGGTGGGGTCCATCATGGCATCCCTTGCCGTATCAAAGTTGACTCCCTTTGATTTTCGCATGGTGTAAAAGGTTTCGGCATACTCGTCCAAAAGGGAGCTTTTGTCCGGCTGCACGATGTTGACCCCGCTCAAATTCAGCCCGAACTGCTCGATCTTCTGGTTGACCTCCTCCTCCTTGCCAAGCAGGGTGATGTCACAGAACGATCGGCGCAGCAGAATATCGGCAGCCCTGAGGATCCGCTCGCCAATGCCCTCCGGCAGCACAATGTGCTGGCGCTGTTTTTTTGCCTTTTCAATGAGGCTGTACTCAAACATCTGGGGAGTGATGCGGACCGATTTCCGGGTCACAAGCTTCTGCCTGAGATCCGGGGTGTCCACGTGGGCCTCAAAGGTGCCAAGGGCAAGGGCGATCTTTTTCGGGTTATCAGGCGAGATTCTGCCGTACAGGTGATTCAGGGCGCTTGCCGTCTGGTAGGTGGCCTCGGCCACCTGGATGATGGGAACCGGAGCCCCCTTCCATCCCTCGATGAGCCGCATGATGGTGTCAGGCAGACGAATCCCCCCGCAGACAAGAATACCCGAGATGTCAGGATAGGCCGACGAATACCTGGAGGCAAGACTGGTGAGTACAATACTCGACCGGTCCCCGGGTGTTACCACAAGGCTGTCTTTTTTAATGTGGTTCAGAAAATTCGGTGCCAGCATGGCAGCAACAATGTAATCGGCGATCTGATTGTCCAGGGCCTCCTTGCCATAGAGGATCTCTGCATCAAAATGTTTTTGAACGTCCCGCATGGTCGGCCGGCTCAGGGTTTCAAGCTCTGGGATCACGTAGACCCGGCAGTCGGAGACGGTGATGGCCGCTTCAAGGGCGTTCTTCAGCACTTCCAGATACATGGGATCGGCCCGGTTCACCAGGACACCAAGCACATCGACCCCCTTGTTTTGAAGGCTTTCAATGGAAAGCTGGTTGGAACTGACCACCTCGTCAATGCTCTTCTCCCACCCGTTTGAAACCACCATGGCAGGGCTGCCCAGGCATGCGGCAATGTCTGCATTAATATCAAACTCAAAGGCCTCACTGCCTGCCGCAAAATCAGTCCCCTCACACAGCACAAACCCGCATTTTTCCTCAAGCTGCTTATACTTGTTCAGGATGGTTTCCATCATTTCAGACTGGCGGCCGGCATTGATCAAGTTCTTGGCCTCCTCCATGGTATAGGCATAGGTTTCTTCATACCTGAGCCCGATGTAAAAATGGGAGAGCACCAGATCAATGTCAAAATCTTTGTCACGGGTTTCCGGCGGATTGATAATGGGACGAAAAAAACCGACCATCCGTATGTCCCTGAGCAGAAGCTGCATGATCCCCAGAACGATCAGGGATTTTCCACTCCTTGTCTCGGTTGGAGTGATGTATAGGCTTTTTGACATATATTTATATATCCTTGTTACGCTTAAAAAAACAGACCGAGCACACCCGGTCACCACAAAAGTTCTTAATAACAGATTAAACCAAAAAGCAAAAGAATGTTCAAAATAAAACCGCCTTAAAAAATGCAAAGGGCCATGGCGTATCCCCCCATGGCCCTGCCCGTACAGCGAATTTTTAACGAAAGGTTCAGTAGATGTTCAGGTACTCTTTAATTTCCCAGTCGGTGACGCTGATCCGGTAGTGATCCCATTCCGCCTCTTTGTTGAAAATATATTTCTCATAAATATGCTCGCCAAGGGTGTGGCGGGTAAGGGGGTTTGCCTTTAACTCCTCCAGGGCCTCGCTCAGGGAAGCCGGCATGGAGGCGATGCCTGCCTCAATCTTTTCGCTGGGTGTCATATCAAAAATATTGCTGTCCGTCCGTGCAGGAGCTGCAAGTTTGTTCTTGACCCCGTCAAGGCCGGAACTGAGCATCATGGCAAAGGCAAGATAGGGGTTGCAGCAGGGATCCGGGCAACGGACTTCAACCCTTGTCCCAATACCCCGTGAGGCGGGGATCCGGACAAGGGCGCTTCGATTTGACGTTGACCATGCCACATACACAGGTGCCTCATACCCCGGCACCAGGCGTTTGTACGAGTTGACAAGGGGGTTGGTAATGGCTGAAAAGCCCCGGGCATTTTTCATGATGCCGGCAATGTACTGGTAGGCCACCTCGCTTAACTTGAGCGGGTCTGACTCGTCGGCAAACGCATTGGTTCCGTCAAGGTTGAACAGGGACTGATTGGTGTGCATGCCGGAACCATTGATACCGAAAATCGGTTTTGGCATAAAGGTGGCGTGGAGCCCATGCTTTTTTGCAATGGATTTAACAACCCACTTGAAAGTTACAGTATTGTCGGCACAGGTCAGGGCATCGGCATACTTGAAGTTGATTTCGTGCTGACCTTCGGCAACCTCGTGGTGGGACGCCTCGATTTCATACCCCATCTGCTCCAGGGTTTCGATGATCTCCCTCCGGCAGTCAAGGCCGGTATCTTCGGGATCAAGGTTGAAATACCCGGCATTGTCGTCGGTGGTGGTTGTGGCGTTGCCCTTTTCATCCAGCTTAAAGAGAAAGAACTCGGCTTCCGTGCCGACATTCATGGTAAACCCCATCTCCTTTGCCTCGGCCAGGATACGCTTGAGGTTCACCCGGGGACATCCGATGAACGGCGTACCGTCAGCCTTGTGAACGTCGCACATGATTCTTGCGGCAGACACACCGTTCCTGCGCCGCCAGGGCAGCACACAAAAGGTGTCAAAGTCCGGTTTAAGGAACATGTCAGATTCCTGGATCCGGGCAAACCCGTCAATGGAAGAACCGTCAAACATGATCTTTCCGTCCAGGGCCTTTTCAATCTGGCTCTTGGGCACTGCCACATTTTTCATGAAACCGTTGATGTCACAAAACTGAATCCTGAAAAAATTAACGTTCTCTTTTTCTATGATTGCTAAAATCTCTTCTTTTGTCATTGCAGACACTCCCTTTCAGTATCGTTTTTTGTAGTTGCCGGGTTGATTTCCATCATTTGGTCCTGACATACAAAGCAGTAATCGTGCCAGGGGATCGGGAAAAAACCATCAAAAAAACAAGAGGGTCGATTTCGCGGCAGTTACAGGGGGTTTCAAAAAACAGGGACAAAAACACCACATCCCTAGGCTTGTCAACACAAGCCTACAAAGCACATTTATGTGATTTTTGTTCCCGAAAAATCACATAAATGTAAAGTTAAGCCCCGCAGGGTGTTGGAATTGACAGCCCTGCAGCCACAGGGACGCTTTACAGACAAGGCGCTCCCAAGTCCTTGCCTTTTAACTGGGATTCGGTATATGGTCCAGAATGGCCATTGAAATCGAACGAAAATTTCTGGTGCAAAACCACACCTGGCAACAGCAGGCCAAAACCCATGTTGCCATGCGCCAGGGGTATATCAAAAACAGCGTGGACGGTGTGGTCAGGGTCCGGGTGGCCGATAACGCGGGATTTCTGACCATCAAAGGCAGAACCTGCAACTTCACCCGCCTGGAGTATGAATACCCCATCCCCATAGCCGATGCCCATGAAATGCTCGACCGGCTCTGCCCCAAGCCCCTGGTGGAAAAACAGCGGTTTTTCATCGATCACAGGGGATTTACCTGGTGCGTTGACCGGTTTACAGGCGCCAACCAGGGACTTGTAGTTGCAGAGATCGAACTTGAATCTGAAGGCCAGCCCTTTGAGCCCCCCGGCTGGATCGGCCGGGAGGTGACGGCTGACCCCCGGTACTGCAACGCCAGCCTGGTGACCCATCCCTATTCCATGTGGAAACACCGTCCCGGGCCCTGAGACTATCCCTGGATACCGAGCAGCTCGATCTCAAAGATCAGTGTGGCTCCCGGCTGAATCGCAGGGCCTGCCCCACGGTCACCATAGGCAAGGTCAGCAGGAATATAGAGCATCCATTTGGATCCCACGTTCATGAGCTGAAGGGCTTCTGTCCATCCCTGGATCACGCCTTGAACGGGAAATGACGCAGGTTTTCCCCGTTTATAGGAAGAGTCAAACTCTGTGCCGTCAATGGTGGTTCCCCGGTAGTGGCACTCGACGGTATCCGTGACCACCGGTTTTTTGCCCTCGCCATTTTTAATGACCTTGTACTGAAGACCGCTTTCAAGGGTAACCACCCCCTCTTTGGCCTTGTTTTCGGCGAGGAACACATCCCCGTCGATCCTGTTCTTGTCCGCAGCAGCCTTCATCTTTGCCATCTGGCTTGCCTGCATCTGCTGCTGAAAGGCCGTCATGCTCTGCTGCATCTCCTCATCGGTCATGAGCATTTCCCCCGTGGTGCTCGATGCAAACCCCTTGAAAAAAGCCTCCTGGTCAACGGCATAATCTTTTTTGATGTTGCTGCCAATGGTTGCGCCAAGGGCATAGCTGATCTTTTCTTTCTCGGTTTTCAATGCTTCATCTGCGCAAAAGCCGGAACCGGCAATAAAGAGTAAAGCGGTTGCCACGGTGATGCCACGGGTAATGTTCTTTGTTCGCATGGAGGTGCTCCTTTAAAGGGCTAAAAAGTTGATTAAACCATTTCTGCTACCAGAAACTTGAAACAATAGCAATCAAAGTTTTTTTCTTGACACCCGGAGGGAAATCTGCTCTTTTCGCCGTGAAAAACATTGCAAGGTGCTTTTTAAAAAGCATAATACGGGAACCCTGTGAAATTCAGGGACGGGCCCGCCGCTGTAATTGCAGACGAACGCCGCAGATACGCCACTGCTCTCCCAGGAGAGTGGGAAGGCGCGGTTACTAGAGAGACGCAAAAGTCAGAAGACCTGCCTTGCAAATGGGAGCCCCTCCAGTGGATATGGAGACTCCCGGGATCTTGCGGACAGAAAAGGGACGCCCCGGATCGATGGTCATCGGTTCGGGGCTTTTTTGTGACCCCCCGACCAAAATTATCTTTTTAACTTTCGGAATTAAGGTTCAAGAGTACCGGAAGTCAGATTATTTTTTAAAAGGAGTGGGACATGAAAAAAATCTTTACCGCATTTACGGCACTATTGTTTGTCGCAGTCTGCCCGGCTGGTGCAGCACAAGCACCGCCCATGGTCATGGATGAAATGGTGGTCACCGGCAGCAGACTTGCCCAGCAGACGGAACGAATACCGGCTCAGATTACCGTGATCACCGCAGAAGAGATTGCGGCGAGCGGGGCACAGTCCATTCCCGACGCCCTTCGCAACCTTGGCGGCGTGGTGGTGACAGATCTGAACGGCAACGGGTTCAACCAGCAGGTGGACATGGGCGGATTTGGCGAAAGCGCCAACAGCCATGTGGCCATTGTGGTAAACGGCCGGAAAATAAACCCCATGGACCTATCGGGCATTAATTTTGTTTCCATCCCCCTTGAAAACGTTGCACGGATCGAGGTGCTCCACGGCGGCAATTCCGTGCTCTACGGCAGTGATGCCATGGGCGGGGTGATCAACATCATCACCAGGGATGCAGACCAGGGATTCACGGGCCATGCAGAAGCAGGGGCAGGTTCCCAGGGCACAACAAAGGCCACGGCCGGCGTAAACTTTGCAAAGGACAGGTACGAAGGAACCCTTGGCGCGGTGCGGTATGACACAAACGGATACCGGGAAAGATCCGACGCCGACCGCACAAGCGTTTACGGCAAGGCATTTTTCCATGCAAGCGACCTCCTGGCCCTGTCCTTCGAGGCCAACACCACCTTTGCAAACTATGAGTTGCCAGGCTCCCTGTCCCAGGCACAGGTTGAACAGGATCGAAAACAGGCGGTGAACAAGTTTGATGAGGGTGACAGCCAGGACAGCTATTATGTGTTCGGTCTTGAATCCGACTTTGGCAAGTTTGGAAAGCTTGACCTCAACCTGAGCCTGCGGGACTACAGCCGGGACGATGACATGGTCTCCTGGTTTACCTATTACACCTATGAATATGACACCCTGGGTGTGAATCCCCAGTATGTTCTTGACACCCCTCTGTTTGGAAACGACAACCGCCTGACCCTGGGTGTTGAAATGTACGACACCGATTACGAAAACTGGTCCGGCCCGTCCAGGGCCCTTGTCAAAACCAACCATTTTGACCACGATCAGACCACCCTGGGTCTCTATCTCCAGGACGAATTCAATCTCATGTCCAACCTGATCCTCAACCTTGGTGCACGATACGAGGATTTTGAGACCACCCTTGATTCAAGCCTTGGCAATGCCACCGAGGTCAATGAAAATGAATGGGCCTGGAACCTCGGCCTTGCCTACGTGTTCAAACCCGGATCGAAAATTTACGCCAGGAGCTACCAGGCCTTCAGGTTTCCCAAGGCAGACGAGTTCATGAGCCTCTTTTCCGGAGCCGTGAACACAGGCCTCACCCACGAGACATCCCGGGGATATGAGATCGGCGCAAGAATGGTTGCCATGGCAAAAAGGCTCACCCTCAATGCCAGGCTATTTACCTTTGACGTGGACGATGAAATTGCCTGGAACGGATTCACATTCCAGAACGAAAATATTGGTGAAACCCGCCATCAGGGGGGAGAGATTGATGCCAGATTTAAGGCTTCAGACCTTGTCTCGGTGTTTGGCAGCCTTGGCTATACCGAGGCCGAATTCACCAACGGCGCCAATGACGGAAACGATATTCCCCTGGTTCCCCGGTTCAAGGGCAACACGGGCCTGGAATTGAACTTTTCATGTGGTGCAACCTACCGCGTTCAGTACAATTACCTGGGAGAACGCTATTGGGGAAGCGATACAGACAACGCATTTCAAAAGATTGACAGTGCCCAGACCGTTGACATGTACCTCTCCTGTCCATACCGGCGAGTGGAACTGTTTCTCAACGCCGTCAACATCTTTAATGAGACCTGGAGCGACGGATACAAGGCCCCCTGGGGAGAAAGCATCTACCCCATGCCCGAAGCCGTCTATTATGGCGGGGTGAGGGTCAAGTTCTAGGAGATTGGCGGGTCAGGCCGTTGTAACAGGCGGCCCAAGTGCGATCTTCAATAATCCACACCCGCCTTTTCCAGGAGTCTCCTTACATAGCGGATGGGAATGGCGTAGGTGATCCCGCTGGGATCGGTGATGGCATTTTCCTTTGCCCCCTTGACCAGCACCATGTTGACAATGGCCACAACAGCACCCGTCCGGATGTCGTACAGGGGGCTGCCGCTGTTGCCCGGATAAGCCGTGCCGTCCAGCTGGAAGACATCAAAGGGGTTGATGAGAAGATCCACCCGTGACTGATCCAGTCTGCCGCCGCTGAACACGGGAAGAATGATGGGCGTGATGGCGGATATCAGGCAGTGGTGGGTCACCACATGGAGCCCCAGGGCCGCCCCCAGGGGAAATCCCGACAGGGCATACACCTCGCCCTCCCGGACGGTTTCATCGTTTCCAAAGGTAAATGCCGGCAGGGGATTCCCCGGAATCTTCAACAGGGCAAGGTCATGGGCCCTGTCGGTCAACACCACCTGGGCCGGGATAACGGACATGTTTTTGTCCCGGCCTGTGAAAACGACCAGAGATTCATGGTATCGGGTGTTGAGTTTTTCCGGAATCACATGGGCATTTGTGATCACATGATTTCCGTCTGCCACCACAAACCCTGTTCCGCCGAGAATCCCGGGGGGACGGCGGGTTTTCTGGACCGTGCCGATGCCGACAATGGCGGGTTTGACCCGGTCGATGGTGTCGGGCAGGCATTCAATCCCGTTACAGGCCAGGGCCCTCCAGGATGAAAGGACAAGAACGACCACAACCCATGCAAAAAAAACGGCTGTTTCTTTTAAGATTGTCATAGTATGTTACCTACCACATTGAACTAAATAGTTACAGTCGAGAATCACGACTGAAAGTATAACCAACCATGACCCTGCAGGAAAAATCAATTATGAAACAAATTTGCGTATTTTGCGGATCAAGCCCGGGTTCAGATCCGGAATATGTTGACATGGCGGCCAGACTTGGAAAGACCCTGGCAGAAAAAAGCATCGGGCTTGTCTATGGCGGCGGCAGTGTCGGCATGATGGGCGTTCTTGCCGAATCAGTCATCCAGAACGGCGGCAATGTCACCGGTGTTATCACGGAACATCTCTATAAAATGGAGGTGGCCTTTACCAAACTTTCCGACCTCAGGGTCGTCAACACCATGCACGAGAGAAAAGCCCTGATGGCCGATCTTTCAGACGGGTTTATTTCCCTTCCCGGCGGGTTTGGCACCATGGATGAAATGTTTGAAATCATCACCTGGGCCCAGCTCAACCTCCACCAGAAACCCTGCGGATTCCTCAATGTGAACGGCTATTACGACAAACTCATCGAATTTATTGACCACATGATCCTGGAAAACTTTATCAACCAGGCATGCCGTCCCCTGGTCCAGGTGGATGAAGACCCGGCAGAGCTGCTTGAAAAATTCCACAATTACACCCCCCTGCCCACCAACAAGGGCGAATGGAGCAAACGTCTTGCAGCCAACGAGTGCCTCGGCTAGACCAAAAACCGTTGTCATTGGTGGCCCTGCCGTGAAAAAACACTCCCCAGGGGCCTGGCTCCTGATTCTGATTCCGGTTTTTGCCTTTTTTTCCATGGCAGGAGCAGCCACCGTTGTGGTGGATTCAAGGGGGAGCACCCTTTATTTTGATCGTCCCCCCGCACGGGTTGTCTCCCTGGTGCCGTCGGCCACGGAGATCCTCTGCACCCTTGGGGCAGAACACACGCTGGTGGGGGTTACCCTGTACTGCACCCCGCTTGTGGATAAACGATTGACAGCCACCGTGGGAAGCGTCGAGTTTCCGAATCTTGCAGCCATTATCGCATGCAAGCCGGACCTTGTGATTCTGTCCGCCCGCCAGGAACAAACGGCCCGGGCCCTTGAACTGCGGAAAATAAAAACCCTGTTTTTTGACACCCCCTCGTTTGAGCAGAACCTTGAAAACATCGGGATGCTGGGCAGAATCTTTAACCGTAGAAACGAGGCTGAAAAAGAGGTGACAGCCATTCAGCAAGAGATCCAGCAGATCCGGCAGAAGGTCGAAAAGATACCGGAAGAGAAGAGAAAGCGAGTCTTTTGCTTTACAGACCAGGCCGAACCTGCGGGAACGGCCGCCCTGGCCTGTGACAGGATCCTGACTCCGGGAAGAAATTCTTTGCTCAACGATATTATGGTACTTGCCGGGGGAATTCCCATGGAGATCACTGGATCCGGGGCAGAACAGGGCCATGGAATAAACGGAATGAACCGGGCAGAAGAAACAATAGGCAGCGTCTGTCTGGAACAATGGAAGGCCTTCAACCCCCAGGTGATCTTTGGCAGCAACCATGACAGAAAAACCGGCGAGACGCTGTTTCAGCGCCCCGGCTGGAACAGCGTGGACGGGGTCAAGCAGGGCAAAATTTACTATTTCCCCTTGGAACTCACCACCCGGGCCGCTTGCAACACCGGCCATTTTGTCCAGTGGCTTGCCTCGTTCATCTACAGTGATCTTTTGTTTGTTCCGGAAAACCAGATTCAACCCGACATCCTGCTTGAAGCCGAACCCGTGGCCATTGACCTTGAAATCGTCAAAAATAGCCAGCGGATAAACCTCTGCCTTGCCGACTTTATTCACAAGACCCTTGTCATTGACTTTAACAGCCCCCAGACCGTTCTTTCCACCCTGGAAGGTCTCAAACACGACATTCTAACCCTTGCCAACCACTATCTTCCGCCGCCGTCCTGGACCATGCCCCACACCACAGGCATTGGCGGAACCAAAAGCAGAATCCTCTCGATCCTTGGACGGGATCCAGGAACCACAGCCCTGTTGATGACAGGGGCGGACATGGACCACGTGACCGTCACGGAAAAGACATTCAACCAGATGCGGGCCCTGGCCGTTGTCACGGCCGGAGTGTGTTCCAATGCCCAGCGCATGTCAAGGGATACGGGCGGATTTTACGAACCCGGCACCATTAATATCATGGTCCTGACCAACATGCAGCTATCCCACCGGGCCATGGCAAGGGCCATCATCACGGCCACCGAGGCAAAAACCGCAGCCCTGGCCGACCTTGACATCAGGAGCAGTTTCAAGGGTCTTGATTTCCAGGCAACAGGCACAGGCACGGACAACATCATCGTGGTTCAGGGCCGGGGCCTTCCCATTGACAACACCGGCGGTCATTCAAAAATGGGGGAACTCATTGCAAAGGCCGTGCATCAGGGGGTGACACAGGCAATTCGTCTCCAGAACGGCCTTGCGCCAGGCCGGAACATCTTCCAGCGCCTCAGGGAGAGGGGTATCACCCCCCGGACCCTTGCCCTGGGAGCAGGGCCCGGCTTCACAAAAGAAATGACCCAGAAACTCGAAGGCCTTCTCATGGATCCCCAGTATGCCGGTCTGGTGGAAATGGCCCTGGCCCTTTCCGACGCCCAAAACACACATCAGATCAGCGATCTCACCCTGTTTGCGGGCCTTGCCCAAAGCGCCGGCCAGACCGTTGCAGGCCGCATACTTTCTGCCGCCCAGGGATTCGAAACCACAAAGGCTCTGCCTTCTCCCCTGAAACTGACCTTTAACTGGCTCATGACAGGCATTGAGCAGCAACGAAACAAGGAGTAAAAATGACCATCCCCGTTGTGTTGACGGCATTTGGCACCACAGAAAAGGCATTTTCCACCTACGCCCGGATGGATGCGCACTTCAGGCGACTCATCCCGGAAACACCCCTTTACTGGGCCTACTCGTCGAGAATGGTGATGCAGCGCCTTGAAAAAAAAGGCGGGGCAGACCCGAAATCCCCCTCCCAGGTTCTTGAAGCGCTCAAGGAAAAGGGCCATGAATGGGCCGTGGTCCAGTCGCTGCACCTTGCCTGGGGCCACGAATTTGAACGTCTCAGGCAGACGGCCGGAGACAGCGATATGCGCACATCCATGGGCCTTCCCCTGCTCACCTCCTTCCACGACTACCTGGCCGTGGCCGAGGCCCTGGCATGCCTGATCCCCGATGCAGGTGACGAAGCGGTGGTTGTGGTGGGCCATGGCACCGACCACCCGGCCTGGTCGGTTTACCCTGCCCTGGAAGAGGTGCTCTGCCATCGGTATGGCCAGCGGGTCTTTACCGGTGTACTCGAAGGAATGCCCAAGATCGATCGCACCATTGCAAAACTCAAACAGCACGGGTTTACCAAGGTCTGCCTGGTTCCCTTTCTCCTCGTGGCCGGATTCCACTTTAGAAAAGATCTGACACGGGACGAGTCCTCCTGGGAAAAACGCCTGGAGCAAGCGGGCATCCAGGTCCGTGTTGAACCCCGGTCCATGGGCGAGATTCCCGGCATCATTGAAATCTTTGCCACCCATATCAAGGAGGCCCTGGATGTGATTCCCAGGTAATACAAAATAAAAAAAGAGCGTTGTCCTGAAAATACACCTGTGCTATGAGTAAATTTCATGTTTTTCAATCAGATCAGCAGTAGCACCCATTACCCCATGGATTTGGAGGGGCATGATGTTGCCCGTTATTAATAATGCGTGTTGAATAAGGAGAAACCTATGAAAAAGTTTGTTCTGTTACTCGTCGTGGCCGTTGCGGCAATGGCGTTCACCACAGGAACCGCCCTGTCAGGGGCCCTTGACGACATCCAGCAGCGTGGCACCCTCAGGGTGGGCATGGAGCCTGGATACATGCCCTTTGAACTCACCAACCAGAAGGGAGAAATCATCGGGTTTGATGTGGACATGGCCAAACGCATTGCAAAGGCAATGGGCGTAAAACTCGAACTTGTCTCCACGGCCTGGGACGGCATCATCCCGGCCCTTTTGACCAAAAAATTCGATATGATCATGTCCGGGATGACCCTGACCCAGGAACGGAACATGAGCATCAACTTTGCAACCCCCTACATTCTCATTGGCCAGTCTGTTCTGCTGAACAAAAAGTTTGAAAACGATGTTACCACTTACAGCGACCTTAACGACCCCAAGTACACCATCGCCTCCAAGCTCGGCACCACGGGTGAGCAGGCCACCAAAAGAATGATCCCCAATGCAAAGTACATCTCCTACGAAACCGAACAGGAGGGTGTCCTTGAACTGCTCAACGGCAAGATAGACGCCTTTATCTATGACCTGCCGTTTAACTCCATTGCCTACGCACAGAAAGGCCAGGGCAAACTGATCCACCTTGATGACCCCTTTACCAAGGAACCCCTGGCCTGGGCCATCCGCAAGGGGGATGTGGATTTTTTGAACTGGCTGAACAACTTCATGGCCCAGATCAAATACGACGGCGTATATGACAAGATTTATCACAAATGGTTCCAGGACGATGCCTGGTTAAAAGAGATCCAGTAAAAAAAGGGTTAATACGTTGAATGCCACACAACAGACGTGGCCCTGGAAAATTCTGCTGGCGGTCATCCTCATTGGGCTGGCCGCCGCAGCCTGGGGTTCAGTTCAAAGCATAGACTACCAATGGCGCTGGAAAAGGGTTCCCCAGTATTTCTTTTACGAGGCTGAAGATGCCCAGAAGATTCGATTTGACGGGCGGGTTACGGGCCTGGTGGAAAAAGGGGCAAACACCTCGGTCTCCCTGACCTCAGAAACAGGGGCGATGGAAAAGATCGTTGTAAAAACCGACACCCTGAGGGTTACCATGGACGAAGACCTGTTTGAGGGCGACACCATTGGTTTTACCCGCCAATGGCGGATCGGACCGCTGATCAAGGGGTTATGGACCACCATGTGGATCTCTGGGGCAGCCTCTGTCCTGGCCCTTTTCCTTGGGCTCGTCACCGGACTTGCCCGGGTTTCCAACAATTACACGGCCAACGGACTTGGCGCCATTTATATTGAAATCATCCGGGGCACCCCGCTGCTGGTGCAGATCTTTATCGCCTATTTCTTCATCGGGACGGTATTCAATCTCAACCGGAATGCAGCAGGAATCGGCGCCCTAGGGCTCTTTGCGGGAGCCTATGTTGCGGAAATCGTCCGGGCCGGCATCCAGGCGATCCCAAAGGGCCAGATGGAGGCGGCAAGGTCCCTTGGCATGTCCATGCCCCAGGCCATGATGGACATCATTCTGCCCCAGGCGTTCAAGAAAATTCTCCCCCCCCTTTCCGGGACCTTTATCAGCCTGATCAAGGATTCGTCCCTTGTGTCGGTCATTGCCATCACGGATCTCACCAAGTCCGGTCGCGAAATCATCACCTCAACCTTTGCCACGTTTGAAATCTGGCTCGTGGTTGCGGCCATGTACCTCGTTGTCACGTCCGTGCTGTCTCAATTTGTTTTTTACCTGGAGAGGAGGCTTGCGATCAGTGATTAAAGCCGTCAAAGTCGTCAAAGTGTTCAGAGGACGCGGGATAACTGTACGGGCCGTGGACGGGGTTTCAACCGAGGTGACCAAGGGTGAGGTGGTGGTCATTATCGGACCGTCAGGATCGGGAAAATCCACCTTTCTCAGATGCATCAACGCCCTTGAAATCTTCAATGAAGGCCACATTCTTGTGGACGGGGTGGATCTTGCGGACAAACGAACCAACCTCAACAAAATCCGTGCGGAAGTGGGCATGGTCTTCCAGCAGTTCAACCTCTTTCCCCACAAAACCGTGCTTGAAAACCTCACCCTGGCCCAGCTGAGAGTTCGAAAACGGGACACC
Source organism: uncultured Desulfobacterium sp. (assembly GCA_963675615.2). Taxonomy (GTDB): domain Bacteria; phylum Desulfobacterota; class Desulfobacteria; order Desulfobacterales; family Desulfobacteraceae; genus Desulforapulum. The sequence continues at coordinate 2,665,003 of CAXXTD010000001.1, read as the reverse complement.
CGAACCGCCCGGGACAAGGCCAGGATGCTCCTGAAAAAGGTGGGCATTGGTGAAAAGGAGAACGAGTACCCCTCAAGGCTTTCCGGGGGCCAGCAGCAGCGGGTGGCCATTGCCCGTGCCCTGGCCATGGATCCCAAGGTAATGCTGTTTGACGAACCCACCTCGGCCCTTGATCCCGAGATGGTCGGCGAGGTACTCGATGTCATGAAGCAGCTTGCCAGGGAGGGAATGACCATGGTGGTGGTCACCCATGAGATGGGATTCGCCCGGGAGGTGGCCGACCGGGTCCTTTTCATGGACGAGGGAAAAATCGTTGAGGAGGGCACACCCGAGCATTTTTTTACCAATCCCAGGGAAGACCGCACCAAGCTGTTTCTCAAGCAGGTGCTCTAAAGTCAGCAGATAACACCCCAGCAGGGTCAAGTAACACCTTTCTGGTGATCAAGGGTGGTCGAGGTGCTCTACCATACGGCCAGGGCAACATCATTCTCCATGGTCACAACCCCGTACTTTCGGACATGATCGTCACCGCCGCCATGGACGAGGGGCCCTTCAAAGGGCCAAGGCCCTGGGCGCAACGGGAATCAATCTTTCCGGCATGTGCTGCACGGGCAACGAGCTGCTCATGCGCCGTAAAATCCCCATGGCCGACAATGCACATGGACTCCAGCGTGGACTGCAGTCGAATCCTGGTGCTGGTGGCGGCCCTGGGGATCGGGGTGCCCGCCAGGGAGGCCGCCTCTCTTCGGGATGAAACGCCGCCCCCGGAATCACCATAGAAGGCGGCCATGCCGGTCAAACAAAATGGGAATGAAGGGCCTGGAGGGTTTTTTCAAGATCCGCTTCATGGACCAGAAAATAAAGGGCCGCCTTTGACGGGCCAAACGAAATCATTTCAATATTGACATTGGCCTCGGCCACGGCGGTAAAGCAGCGGGCTGCAATACCCTGGTGGCTCTGGAGGCCGTCTCCGGCCACACAGACCAGGGCATTGTTGTTGACCTCTTGGAGTTCCCTGAACAGCCTGGGCCGGATATCGCTCAAAACCCTGTGGGCCGGTTTGATGTCCTGCCGGGACAAAAGAAGGCAGATGCAGGTCTGGGAGGTGACCACGGACTTGATGTTGATCCCGGCTTGGGACAGGCAGGTTGCAATGGTTGCAAGAATTCCCTGGCGCAGCCCCACCCCCGAGGCATAGACCTTTAACATGGCAATGTCCTTGGAGTGGGAGACACTTTTGATCACATTTTCAGCAGGTACAGCCTGCTCGGTGATCAGGCTGCCCGGCCCGTCAGGGTTAAGCGTGTTTTTTATGGCAATATTGATGCCGGAGTTGCGAACCGGCTCCACCGTTCTCGGGTGGAGAATGGATGCACCAAAATAGGCAAGTTCAGACGCCTCTTCATAGCTTAACACGGAAATGAGCTTTGCCCCGGGAATCACACCGGGATCGGCGCTCATGAACCCCTCGGTATCCTTCCAGATCTCAAGGAGATCGGCCTTGAGGGCGGCCGCCACAACCCCTGCGGAATAGTCACTTCCGCCCCGGCCAAAGGTGGTGACCTCGTTTGCCTGGCTCACGCCAAAAAAACCCGGAATCACCACTATGGTATCCGCGTCCATGAGGGGCCGCACATTTTTTTCCATCTGCTCAGCGGTCAGTTCCATGTTGGCCGTGGCGTCACCGAAACGGCCGTCGGTGATGATGCCCGCCTCCCGGGGCATGATATAAACGGCCTTCTCACCCCCCGCCCGGAGCACCCCTGCCATGAGCATCACGGAAAGCCGCTCGCCATAACTGATGATAATGTCCCGCATCCGGGGGGTGGCTTCCCGGGTGAAATTGATGCCGAAAAAGTAGCGTTCTAGTTTGACAAAATGATTCTCCAACTCCTGGGCCAGGGCGTTGAAAGCCTGTGGTTCCGCCATCAGGGTTTGGGCAAGCCCAAGGTGTTCCCGACGAATCGCATCAACCACCGCCGGGATCGCCTCTTCATCCACCAATGCCGTCTCTATGCCAAGGGCCAGCCGGTCTGTGATACCTGAAAGGGCTGAAAGGACAAACAGGTTTCCCCGGCCCCTTTCACCGATCAATGCCACGATCCTTGCCACAACGGCCTGTCCCCGTAAACATCCCCCACCGATTTTAATAACCTTCACTGTCCGACCTGTTTCCCTGGGTCAATCACCCGCAAATGTTCCAATTATCACAATATAACCGGCATGGCCGGAGCAATGGATCGGCCCTGCCCAAAACGAAATTTAAAACGCCGCCACAGTCGATGCTTCAGTGGGCCTTTCACAATCAAGGGTATTCTTTTTTCACCATGGCTGAAATACCGGGGTTCAGGCAACAGGAATGCCGTGCAGCCGTCCTCTGGTATCAACGCTGTCAACAAGGAGATCTGCAGCCGACCGCTTCAGGTCATCCCCCCCATTGACAAGCAGGGTCAGGTAGTTGGACGTGACCGCCTTGAGCATGCCCGTCTCCCCGTCCCGCTGTTCCTGGATCACGGCCCCGAGTCTTTTGCCGATGTTTTTCAACTCAAACGCCCGGCGTTTTTCCCGGCCCAGCTGGCGCATGGCTGCACACCGCTGTTTTAAAATCTCGGAATCCACCCGGTCGGGATAATCAAAGGCCGGGGTCCCTTTTCTCGGGGAAAAGGGGAACACGTGGAGATAGGAGATGGGAAGACCGGCAAGGAGGGCGTGGGTGCGCTCAAAGGCCTGTTCGGATTCTCCGGGAAATCCCTGGAGAACATCAATGCCCATGGCAGCCTGGGGCATGGCTTCGTGGATCTTCAGGACAAGCTCCCTGAAATAGCCCGTATCATAGGGCCGGCCCATTCTTTTCAGGATACCGTCATCACCGCTCTGGAGGGGGATGTGAAAATGGTCGCAGAGGATGGCGTGGTCTGCAGCAAGTTCGATGATCCCGTCACTGAGCTCCATGGGCTCAATGGAGCTGATTCGGATCCTGTGGATGGGAGAGGTGTCAACAATGGTTTTTAAAAGGTCCAAAAACGACCGCTTTTCGGGAAGGTCTGCACCCCAGGCGCCCGTGTGGATCCCCGTGATGATCACCTCCTGATACCCTTCTCCATGGAGATGGGCCAGGTGGGCCAGCACCTCGTCCATGGGCATGCTCCGGCTTCTCCCCCGGGCATAGGGAACAATGCAGTACGAGCAGAAGGCGTTACACCCGTCCTGAATTTTTAAATAGGCCCGGGTCATATTGCCGGTCACGGCAGGTTCAAACCCCTGGAACCGGGTTAAGGAACAATAGGGTTTTTCAGGAAAGGGAAGGGAATCGAGCCCCTGGGAGGAGGAGATGATGGCTGCGGCGATTTTAAATTTATCCCCGTGACCGACCACATGGTGGACATTCTCTATTTTTCCCACAAGCTCGGGTTCGGTCTGGGCATGGCATCCGGTAACGATAACCTTTGCACCGGGGTTCGTCCGGATGATGCTGCGGATGGCCTGGCGGGACTGCACTGCCGCCCTTGCGGTGACGGCGCAGGTATTGATGATACACACCGAGGCCTTTTCAACCGTGTCCACCCGGGTCCACCCGTTTTTGATGAGGGTGGTTGCAATGCCGTCGGATTCATACTGGTTGACCTTGCAGCCAAGGGTGGTGATGTAAAATGGGTTCATTGAATAATTCCAGCACCAAGGACCGCCTGGCCCTTGTAAAAAACAGCCGTCTGCCCGGGTGTGACGGCCAGCTGCGGCACGTCAAACACCAGTGTTGCAAGATCATTCTCGATGCGCAGCGTTGAAGCGGCCCCCTGGTGGCTGTATCGTATTTTGGTTGTTACCTTCTGGCTTGACGTCAAAGGGGGTGTTATCCAGTTGAGGCTGCCAGCGACCACCTCTGTTGTGTAAAGCGTTTTTTTGGGGCCGACCACCAGACGGTTGTTCTCCATGTCTATGGTCTTGACATAGTAGGGTTCAGGTCCGGGGCTGTTGAGTCCCCGTCTCTGGCCAATGGTATAGCGGTGCAGGCCCCGGTGACGGCCCACCACCGTGCCGTCGGCAAGGACAATGTCTCCGGGGATGGACGGGGTTGACAGCCTTGCTGCAACAAACGTAGAAAATCCAGTTCCCTGAATGAAACAGATATCCTGGCTCTCCTTTTCCTCGACGGGCATGAGACGGTTTTCCCGGGCAATCCCTCGAACCTGGTCTTTGGTCATCCGGCCCAGGGGGAAGACAGCCTGTCGGAGCTGCTCCTGGGTGAGCAAGGACAGAAAATACGACTGATCCTTGACCTCGTCCACCCCTTTTACAAGGGCAATGCTGCCGTCAGACCCGGCCCGGGTGTCGGCATAGTGGCCGGTGGCAATCTTTCCGGCCCCCAGGGCCTTTGCCCGTTGCACAAGGACCCCGAACTTTATGGTGCTGTTGCACAGGACGCAGGGATTGGGTGTCCGTCCCCGGGCATAGGTCTCCACAAAATAATCCACCACCCGTTGTTTAAACGCGACGCTTAAATCCAATTGATGGATTTTAATGTCCAGCTGATCTTCGATGGATGAAAGGTCGATGATTTCCGTCTCAAACCCGGTGGTAAAATGGATGCCCACAAGGTCATGTCCCTGCTGTTTCAACAGGTGGGCCGCGACAAGGGAATCGACCCCCCCGCTCAAGGCTATGGCTGTCGGAGCATTCACGGAAGGATCGATTCAGTATTCTTGGAAAACAGGCCCATGGCCCGGGTGGGGCAGGTGAGAATGCACAGCTCGCACATGCTGCACTTGTCCTTGTCAAAGACAACTTCCATCTCAGGGCGTTTAACCCTCAGGGCTGCCGTGGGACAGACGGCGGTGCAGGCACCGCAGTGGGTGCATTTTTCCTCGTCCCGGAAGATCTCCTGCTCGGCATAGGAAACCCTTACCCCCTGATCCTTGAGAAAACGGACCCCCCTTTTGTAGTTTTCCCGGGTGCCGGTTACCTCAAGCACCATGATCCCATCCTCCTTGGTTGAAAATTTGGCCCCAAGGATGTTGAAGATAAGGTCATAGTCCTTTGCCAGATAGCAGACCACGGCGTTGTGGGCCATGTCCGTTGGAAAGTAGAGAATTAAAATTTTTGAATACACCCGTTTCCTCCGATTTAGTAGAGTATGCCAGACCCCAAGGTCCGTATGACCGGAGCAGGGGTTCTGCCCTGGCCACAACAAAACTTGAAACGCCGCCATGGATGATGCTCTGGTGGGCGTTTCATATAAAAAAGCAAAGCCCGTCAAATTTTTTGCCTAATTGATTAATTTAAAAAATATTGCACCCCGGGTCAAGGCTTATCTTGACCCCCCAGGGCCCCGGGGGCTGGGAACGGCAACGGAGGGTGCGGTTGCCGGTGGCATCCGGGGGCGTTTTCCGGTAAATTTTCTTGCAAAAACAACCCATCTTATGCATAAGTCTTGGTTCATGATAGATTGGTACGAACCCATAGGCATTTCTGCGTGGATCAGAAGAACCCTGTCCATGTTTCACCTGCTGCTCTTTTCCGTGCTGGCTGTTCTTGTCGTTTCCGAGTTCCGGTTTGACTGGGGTGAACAACTGTTGGGCAGGTACCTTGCCTCGACCAATGACCTGCGCCCTGAAACAGGTATCATCTGGAAGACGGGCAACCAGGCCCAGCGGGCCCACACCTACCTTGACACCATCGTGACCGAACGGCAGAACCAGGCCAGAACGGCCCAGGAGGCCACCTCGTTTTCAGAACTTGCCCGGGTGGTGCTTCCCGGCCAGTGGACCGGCCTTGACAGGGAGCGGTTCAAGTCCCTCTACCTTGACCTGCCAGACGACATGGCTACCAAACTTATCCCTCCGGCCGAACTTGTCTGGCTGTTTGGCAGCCCGGGCCTGAACCGGATTTTCTGCCAGGGCAAGCCCCAGGGGCTTGAAATCTATTTTCTGGGTTCCGACAACCGGGTCATCCGACAGCTGGACCTGGACCATCAATTTCTCTCAGACCTTGAAAACCAGGAAACCTCTTTTACGGGAACCCTTGAAAGCATGCCGGGATTTGCCGGCAGGATCTACCCGGCCGACCTGTTTTTCAAGGCCCTTCTCTCCCTGCCCATGGAGGTGCTGCCCGACCTGATCACAACGCCCGAACCGCTCCTGAGGGAACAGGGAAACATTGTTCGGGCCGGCATCTGGAACGAGGCAAATTCGGGTTACATCCGCCTGGGTTTTGAATTCCACGCCAACAGCGGCACAAAGGTTGTCCTGGTCAGGGCCAGGGAATGGGCCGTGTGGCGGTTGAGCATGGCCCTTGCCCGGGAGGAACAATGAAAGGGGTCAGGGTGGTTTACCAGGGCGCAAGACTGGCGCTGTACCTGTCACTTCTCCTGGGTGCACTTCTGGTGCTGATGACGGGCGGCCTGATTATTGTATCGGCCAGGGACCTTCCCCGGGTGCCCCAGCCCCTTGGGCGGATCATTGATGTGCCCCAGACCGAGGTGTTTGCCGCCACAGGCCAGCGAATCATGACCCTTGGCGGTCGTGATCCGGTACAGCTGTCGTTTGTCTCTCCCCATTTTCTCGATGCCGTGGTGGCAACCGAGGATCACCGGTTCTTTGAGCACCATGGGGTAAACAAACTTCGAACCCTCAAGGCCCTCTATGTCACCCTTTTTGAGCCGGGCAGGATACAGGGAGCGTCGACCATCACCCAGCAGCTTGCAAAAAATCTGTTTTTCAGCTTTGAAAAAACCTATCTTCGAAAATTCCGGGAGATGCTGGTGGCCTTCCAGATCGAAGCCACCAGTACCAAGCAGGAGATCCTCCACGCCTACGTCAACCAGATCCATTTTGGTGCCGGTGCCCAGGGGATCGAACGGGCGTCCCAGGTTTTCTTCGGCATCCCGGCATCGGCCCTCACCCTCAGCCAGGCAGCCCTTCTGGCAGGACTTCCAAAGTCCCCCACCCGTTACAACCCCTTTCGCCATTATGAAAGGGCCCTTGCCCGGCGAAATTTTGTGCTGCAACGCATGGTCGAGGTCGGCGAAATATCGGCCCGGGAAGCGGCAGAGGCCATGGCCGTCCGGCCCGAACTTGCCGCCCGCCAGACAGATTCAAGAACCGGCTCCTATTTTGTGGATGCACTGATCAACCGGCTCGTGGAAAAATATGGTGAGGATGTGGTATTCCACGGCGGAATAAAGGTCTATTCCACCCTTGACCCAAGCCTCCAGACCGCTGGTGAGACCGCCGTTGCAAAAGGGCTGGAACGGCTGGATACCATGATGGACATGGGCAGCCAGGAACAAGAGCTGCCCCAGGCGGCCCTTGTGGCCGTTGATACGGGTTCAGGTGCCATCAAGGCACTGGTGGGGGGAAGGGACTATTTTAAAACCGAATTCAACCGGGCCGTCCAGAGCCGCCGCCAGCCAGGGTCAGGGTTCAAGCCCTTTGTCTACTATTGCGCTTTTAACGACCTGGGTTTCCACCCGGCAACCCTCATGGTGGACCAGCCCGTGACCATCCCGGTCAAGGGTGCGCCCGCGTGGAAACCCCGGAATTTTGAGCGTACCTTCCAGGGGGAGATCATTCTCAAGCAGGCCCTGACCTATTCGGTAAATACCATTGCCGCCCAGCTGGTGGAACAGACAGGCCCCGATTGCGTGATCCAGACGGCCAGGCGCTGCGGCATTGAAAGCCCCCTCAAAGAGGTCTACTCCATCGCCCTTGGCACGAGCGGGGTCTCCCCCCTGGAGATGGCTTCAGCCTTTGCCACCTTTGCCACCAATGGCATCCGCCACAAACCTTTTATGATCTGGCGGGTGGAGGATCCCTTTGGTCGGGTGATCGACGAGCACATTGCCCAGGGAAAGCGGGTTCTGGACGCGGCCACCACCTTCCAGGTGGTGGACATGATGCGTTCTGTTGTGGATGAGGGAAGCGCACGATCCATCCGCCAAACGGGGTTCACCCGCCCGGCAGCGGGCAAGACCGGCACCACGGATTCCTATAACGATGCCTGGTTCACCGGATTTACCCCCTCCCTTTCGGTGTCAGTGTGGACCGGGTTTGACAGAGAAAAAAAACTTGCCGGCAGGGGGGGGACGGGCATTACCGGCGGACGGGCCGCCGCACCCATCTGGGCGGATTTCATGGAACATGCCCTTGAAAACGAACCGGAACGGGATTTTTCCATCCCTGCCGGCATCCGGTTTGAAACCGTGGATGCAGCCACCGGATGCGCCCCTGACCCCTATGGCGGGGGAAAGCTCTTCAGGGTGCCCCTCAAGGACAATCAGATCCTCTGCCAGGGGGAGAAACCGTGATCCTGTTACTGCGCCACCTGACCCTCCTGCTCTGGCTATCAACGATCCTCGGACTTGCCCCGGCCTTCTGGATCCTGCCCCTGGTCAACGATTTTTTCCCGGGTCATGACCTTTCAGTGGCCACGGCTGCCATGGTGATCGCTTTCGGACTGACTGAATTTGCCATGAACCTGGCAGGGGAGAAACTGGTGCTGGCCGCATTGCGGTCGGCGGAATCCTGGGACCGTTCAGGCATTGCACGGAGGAGCGAACAACGTTATCTCAAGGCCATGGAACGCTACAGCCTGGGATTGATCTCCCCCTTGAGGACAAAAACAACCGCCCGGGCCCTCCTGGCCTCCCTGGCAAAGTTCAGCCTGACCGCATCCCCCCCCCGGACCGGGTTTGAAAAGGCGGTCAATGCATTTCTCAGAATGGCTCCCGGTGACGAGGAGATTGCGCGGCTGTGGCTGAAACAGCAGTGCCGAAAAAACAACCTGACACGGCAGACCCAGGAAACAATGACTCGGATTGCCGAGGCCCACCCGGACCACCCGGAAATAATGACCCTTTGCGCCCGGCTGTTCCTGGTATCCGGCCGGACAGACTATACGGCCAGAAAGGTATACAGGGCCATTCAGGCAGGCCATCCCCCCGACCTTGAAACCCTGGCAGGCATCAAGGCGCTGCTGAAGTCTGAGATCCTGCCCCACCCCGGGCTTGCGGCCGTGGAAACCGCCTTACCCCCTGGGCCTTTTTCAAAATCCAATGTAAACCTTGCCGGCATGGCCGAAGCGATTGCAAGGCGTTCAAAGGGTCTGGCTGCAGGCTTGACCGTGATTTTTCAAAAATCAGCCGCCGCCCTGAAAGCCGGTGGCGCTTTTTTCCGGGGACAAGAGCGCCTGGCACGGGTGTTGAAATGGGGCATGGCCCTTGCTGGTGTTGCTGTCATAGCAGGTTTTGGGATCTCCACCCTTTTTCATATCGTCCAGATCTCCCCCAAAAAAACAAAGGTTGAGGTCAACCGGGTCGAGGTTGAAATCCCCATGCGGTTTACCATCCAGGTCGCGGCCTATCTAAAGAGAAATCATGCCGACGAGTATGTGGCAAAGCTCAAGCAAAAGGGGCTTGACGCATACATATACAAGGCCGACGGCGGCGGGCGCACCTGGTTCATCGTGCGGATCTCACGTTTTTCAGACAGGGAAAGTGCTGCCCAGTATGGCGAAAAATTAAAGCAGCAGCACCTGATCGATGATTTTTTTGTGGACAACAACGAATAGGCCCGTTGGGACACCTATAGATTGATCACCTTGTGGGCCAGCTGCATTGCGGTGACAATGTCGAGCATGTTGGTGGTCTCGCCCACCCTTTTTTGATCAAGGATATCAAAATGGGTCAGACAGGTGCCACAGACAAGAATGTGTACCCCCTCGGCCTCAAGATCCTGGATCTGTTCAAGAACAGGTGAGCCTTCGATGGTGAACTTGACGCCTGAGTTGACAAACACCAGCCGCCATAGATCTTCGCCCATCTCCCTGAGGGTTAAAAGAAAGCTTGCCATCAGTTTTTCACCGAGAACATCGTCTCCCCTGCCAATGGTCTGGGAGGCGATCATCACCATGATTTTGGGGTGATCGGTCTGATCCACGGCCGGGCTTGCCGGTTCTGCTGCAGGCAGATAATCACCCGTCCGGGTTCCCTCGATCACCGAGGTCCTGCCGTCGGAATCAACGGAAACTTCAAATCCGCTGTGGGTCAAAAACCGGCTCACATTTTCTGCGGCAGCATCGTTGTCCACCGTCACCGCGATCTGTTCAGGGTTTTGGGATTCAATGGCCTCTTTTGTCTTTAACACGGGTCCCGGGCAGGCAAGGCCTTGTCCGTCTATCGTTATCTTCATCTCAATTTCCTCAACTGTATCTGACGAACGGAGTTCAATCCGCCCTTTTTTTATATGAAACACCTCCAAAGCGTCATCAATGGGAGGTTTCATCGTTCATTGAGGCTAGGGCAGACGCCCTGCTCCGGCCTTGGCGAATAATCAAAGCAAAGAATGATATTGGCGTTGCAGCTGTTTGTCAAAGTGAAAATCCCTATGGAATCGGGCCATACCATAGAAAATATAATTGGGATATACACCCAGTGATGCAACCAAGCATACGCCTTAAAAGACAAGGCAAACGTGAGATGCTTTTCTAATCAGCGCCTTAAACCCGATTTCTGAATTGTTTGTACAGGAGGATTGCCCCCCATGCAAAGGAGACTACAAAAATTATGGTTCCCAGGGCGACACTGAATTTTGCTATCAAATGATCATGGGCCAGCAATCCGGATTCCGTGAGCAGATACTCCCAGTCATGAAATCCGTAGGGAGAGGAATGCCCGGTATTTCCACCCACCAAAGCCAGGGTCAATGACCTGGCATCGTCAATATAGGGAGCGATATCGAAAAAATTCTGACCAAACCACCACAGGGTGACGCAGGCACCGAAAGTGTCCCTTGTCTTTAAAAGCAGAACCCCAAAACAGATCAACGGCACAAGCAGCTGCCCCATTGTCCCCCCAAGGGATGCAATGAACGGCCCAAAGGGACGGAAAAAAGGCACCTTCTTTTTGTTCATGTTTACATTTGGGACAATATCCCATTTGACGCCCATCCCAGGTTTTCCACGTATTAACCTCTGTTTTTAGCCTGCAGGTCTGGATATAGTGACAGGGACAGCCAAAGTCAAACAAAAATCAACCCACTGAAGATTGATCTTGCCGGATGCCCCTGATTTGGAATAATGTAATCCCATGGGCTATATCTTTGATTCCAGCGACGCTCGATTTTACGATGCCTGGTTTGACCGGACCAGGAAGGGCCATGCCTTTAATCTTGAAATGGACCTGCTCATGAGGATGCTGGCCCCCCATGAATGCGACAGAATCCTTGACATCGGGTGCGGCACGGGCAGAAGCCTGGAGCCCTTTGTCAACAAGGGGCTTCTTCTCACCGGGGTGGACCCCTCAACCCCCATGCTCGACATTGCCAGGATAAGGCTCGGCGACAAGGTGGACCTTCACCAGGGGACTGCCGAGGCCCTTCCCTTTGACGACAACGCCTTTGATCATGCCATCCTCTTTACCAGCCTTGAATTCACCGAAAGGCCGGCCAAGGCCATTGAAGAGGCGTGCCGGGTGGCCAGAAAGTCCGTCATTATAGGTGCTTTCAACAGCCATGCCCCCCTGAACATCCTGCGCCGGATTAAAAACATCTTTGTGTCCACCCCCTTTTCCCAGGCCCATTGGTTCAGCATATGGGAGCTGAAAAAGATTCTCCATGCCATTCTCGGGGATGTGCCCCTCTCCTGGAGAACCACCCTTCAATTTCCATGGTGCTCAGGCCCACTGGCAGGCTTTATCGAACAGCAGGCCCTGGTGGAGCGCTCCCCCCTCGGCACCATGATCGTCATGAAAATCAAGCCGGTACCGAAATTCAGGATCCGCCCCCTGTGGCTGCGGGTCAAGCTGTCACGGAACTACGACCCGGTATCAGGATTTGCACGCATCATTTACAAGGAGCATAAAAATGGAGACCCTTGTTTACGAAAAACTGGATAAAGACCGGGTGCGCTGCGGTATCTGCAACCATTTCTGCATCATTGACAAAGGACGGCGGGGCATCTGCAACGTCCGGGAAAACCAGGAAGGACGCCTCATCACGCTTGTCCATGGACGAATCATTGCACGGGGGGTTGATCCCGTTGAAAAAAAACCCATATTTCATCTCATGCCCGGTTCCCTTGCCTATTCTGTTGCAACGGTGGGCTGCAACTTCCGGTGCAGCTTCTGCCAGAATGCCGACATCGCCCAGATGCCAACGGACCGGAACGGCCTGATCCAGGGGGTTGAAATGTCGCCCAAACAGATCGTTGACGCGGCCATTCAGAACGGCTGCGCAAGCATTGCCTATACCTACACCGAACCTGCAGTGTTCATCGAAACGGTCCTTGAAACGGCAAGAATTGCCACAGACCGGAAAATCTTCAACATCCTTGTCACCAACGGTTACATGGGCCGGGAGGTGATGGACATGGTGGCACCCTACGTTGATGCGGCCAACGTGGATTTAAAGGCCTTTGACGACGGATTTTACCGTAAATACTGCAAGGCCAGGCTCGAACCGGTCAAGGACAACCTCAAGCGGATGAAATCCCTGGGCATCCTTGTGGAGGTAACCACCCTGATCATCCCGGGCCTCAACGACGATGCGGACCAGCTTGCAGCCCTGGCTGCTTTTATTGCCGACGAACTTGGCGTGGAAACCCCCTGGCATGTGTCACGATTCCACCCCTGCTACAGAATGACCGACCGGGGGCCGACCCCGGTCTCGTCCCTTGAAAGGGCCGTTTCAGCGGGCAAAAATGCCGGGCTCAGGTATGTATACACGGGCAACGTTCCCGGCCTTGGGAGTGAAAACACCCTTTGCCACAACTGCGGCAGGATCCTGGTCAACCGCATTGGCTATGGGGTGTCAAGCGTCATCACCGCTGACGGCCGATGTCCGGATTGTAATTCCCGTGTTTATGGTTTATATTAAACTTTTAACTGCGCCGGACAAAAATGGACCCGGACCAATAGCAGATCGGATAACAGACCAGGAGAATTACGACCCGATGAAGTCAACCCTCAAGGATCAGGTCCTTATTTTTGGACGGATGATCAAGTTTTCCCACACTGTGTTTGCCCTTCCCTTTGCCCTTTCAGCCGTGATCCTCGCCTGGAAAGGGCACGCACCTGACCTTTCCGTCCTCGTTTGGATCATTGTGGCCATGGTGGGTGCACGGTCGGCCGCCATGGGATTCAACCGGATCGTTGACGCCCCCATGGACCAGAAGAATCCCCGAACAGCCAGCAGGGAGATTCCTGCCGGTATTTTAACCCGGAACCAGGCAGCCGTGTTTGTTGCGGCAGCCGCCCTGGTGTTTGTTTTTGCCGCGGCAATGCTCGGCCCCCTCTGCTTCGGGCTCTCATTTCCCGTCCTGGCACTGCTGCTTTTCTACTCGTACACCAAGCGGTTCACACCCTACTGCCACATCTATCTCGGGTTTGCCATCTCCCTTGCCCCCCTGGGGGCGTGGATTGCCGTGACCGGCAGCGTTGCCATGCCCATCCTCTTTCTTACCCTGGCCCTGATGACCTATATCGCAGGGTTTGACATTCTCTACGCCTGCCAGGATATGGAGTTTGACAGCCAGAGCGGGCTGTACTCGATTCCATCGGCCATTGGCCCCAGGAACGCCATGGCCCTGTCACTGCTCCTCCACGGATTCACCCTTGTACTGTTATTTGCCATGTATCTGTCGTTTGAGATGCATCCGGTATTTCTGGTCTTTCTCGGGGTGATCGCACTGCTTCTGGCTGCCGAGCACTGGCTGGTCAAGCCGGACAATCTCAAACACATCAACATCGCCTTTTTTCACATGAACAGCCTGGTGTCCATCACCCTGCTGGCCGGCGTTCTCGCCGAGGCCCTGGTCGGATGACGCCCACCTACGTGGTTGCCATTTCCGGTGCCTCGGGCGTAATCTACGGCGTCCGACTCCTCAAGGCCCTGGTTCTGCTCCCCTGCCGGGTGATACTCATGGTTTCCCAGGGGGGATTCCGGGTTCTTGCCCATGAAATGGGGTTCGCCCCGGAAATGGATCTGCGGCAGTTTCTGGCGGACCAGGGGGTGGCCTGCCACCGGCAGGCCACCATTGAAATTTTCTGCGAGACCGATTACGCCGTCTCTCCTGCCAGCGGTTCGTTTGTCCATTCGGGCATGGCCATTGTTCCCTGCTCCATGAAAAGCCTTGCAGCCATTGCCGCAGGCTATGCCGACAACCTCATCTCAAGGTCGGCGGATGTCTGCCTCAAGGAACGACGACCGTTGATCCTGGTACCGCGGGAGACCCCCTTAAGCCTGATTCACCTTGAAAACATGACCCGGGCCTGCCGGGCCGGCGCCACCATCCTGCCCCCGTCCCCCTCGTTTTATACGGCGCCTGCAACGGTGGAGGCCCTTGTGGATACCATCACGGCAAGAATTCTTGACCACCTCAATACAGGGCACGGCCTCTTTCCCAGGTGGCGCCACGGGACAGAATAATGCATCCCCTTCTTCCACCGCAGGTCCGCAACATCCTGACCCGGCTCGCTGCAAATCACTGCCGGGCCTTTATTGCAGGCGGCGCCGTGCGGGACATGGCCGCAGGCCGGACCCCGGCAGATTTTGACATTGTCACTGACGCCTCCCTTGAAACCATCCAGCAAACCTTCAGCAGCGAACGGATAAAAATCGTTGGCAAGAGCTTTCATGTCTGCCTTGTGAACGGCATAGAGGTGGCCTCGTTTCGGGGCGACCGAACACGGTTTCCCCTTGCCGACCTTGAAAAAAGGGATTTCACAATCAACAGCATGGCCTGGGATCCCGGAACCGGGCAGATCATCGACCCGTTCTCAGGCGGACAGGACCTTGAGCAGGGTATTATCCGGTTCACCGGGGATGGCCCCCGGCGGATCCTGGAAGACCCCCTGCGCATGGTCAGGGCCTGCCGTTTTGTCTCCCAGGTCAATGGCCGTCTTGCCCCTGAAACCCGGGACGCCATCACAACCCATGGTGCTCTTGCCACAACCTGCGTGGCAAAAGAACGCATCCGCATGGAGATCCTCAAGGCCATGTCCCATGACCGACCCTCGCTTTTTTTCCGATCCCTCCATAACACCGGCCTGCTCAAACAGATATTTCCCTGCCTTGACAGGCTGGTGGACCTTGACGGCGGTCCCTTCCATGGGGAAACCGTGTTTGAACATTGCATGATGGTCGGCGATGCCCTTTCTTTCAAACGGCCCTTGCTGCGGCTGGCAGGTTTTCTCCACGATGCAGGAAAATTTGATGCGGCAGCGATAAAAGAGGGGAGTCTCACCTTCCACGGCCATGAAAAGGAACAGGATAAAATCGAGGCTGACCTGGTCCGCCTGAAATTTTCAACCCGGGAGCGGCGATACATTCTGTCGGTCATAGGGGTTCACATGCGGCCCCTGACCGAAAAGAGCTCGCCCAGGGCGGTGCGGCGCATTCTGGCCCTTCTTGAGGCCCACGGTGTCACCTACCAGGAGTTCATGCGCATGCGCATCGCAGACAAACGGTCCAACCTTGCGAAAGCGCCCTACACCCTGAAGGATATCCGCAACCGGGTTCAAAAATTTAAAGATGAACTTGCCCCAGGAGGCTCCCGGGCCTTTACACCGGCGGATCTTGCCATTGACGGCAACCGCATCATGACCCTTTTGCACCTTGGCCCGGGGCCGGAGGTGGGGCGGATCATGGCACTCTTGTTTGAACGGGTCCTGGACGATCCCGGGCTCAACACCCCATCGGCCCTGGAAGCCCTGGTGCTGTCACTGGGTCCATGAAAAGAGCCAGGCGGCCACCAGAAGGCAGACAAGGCTGACGGCACCAAGGAACACGAGATCCGGGCCCACCTGGGCAAGGGTGGCCCCATCGTTCAGGATACTGCGAAGGGCGGCAAGCATCCGGGTCAACGGCAGAAAACCGGCCACGTTCTGGATCCAGTGGGGCGCCCCCTCCATGGAGAACCACACCTCGGACAGGAACATCATGGGCCAGGAGATGAAATTGATGACCCCGTTGGCCACCTCTTCACTGGTGCCCCTTGCGGCCACCAGAAGCCCCATGGAGGTCAGGGCAATGCTGCCCATGGCAAACACAACGGCCGCATCCAGAACAGCGCCCCGGGTGTGAAAGGAAAAGACCATATCACATCCGGCCCAGACAATGGCAACGGTGAAAAGCAGGAGAAACACCCTGGAGAGCATCTGGGCCGTCAAATATTCAAGGGCGGTCACCGGAGTCGCCTTGAGCCGCTTGAGCACACCGTTCTTCCGGTATCGGACAATAACAAACCCCACCCCGTAAAGGGCCGAGAACATCATGTTCATGCCGAGGATTCCGGGAAAGAGCCAGTCGATGTAGCGGATCTGAACCGTGGTTATGGCCTCTTTCCGGAGCAGGCCGTCAACGGCATCCAGAGCCATGGTGCTCTCCCTGAAGATCTTTTCCACAACATACCCCTTGGGAGAGCTGTCGCTGATCCAGTATTGCCAGGGCCGGGATCCATTTTTAATGAGAATGTCGATCTTGTGGTGACTCAGTCGATCCATGCCCTGGGCAAGGTCTTCAAAAAAGACCATGTCAATGTACTTTGTCTGCTTGAACCGGTCCGGAAGGTCGAGATTTTCAACGGCCGTTTCCTGGGCAGCGGGAAACACGCCCACCTTGAACTGGGCACGGTTATCGTTGCCGAACACCACGGCAAAGCCTGCCACAATGAGAAAGGGAAAGAGAAAATTCCAGCCAAAGGCGGCCCTGTCCCTCAGAAACTCGTAGTTTCTCGAGACAAACACGGCCCACATTCGTTTCAGGTTCATACCACGGCTCCTTTAATTAACAGCCGTTTTCATATGCCAAATGTGGGAAAAAATCAAACACAATCCATGGCTGCTCCCCACCGCCCCGGCTGCCGGCGGGCAACGGGGCGGTGGGAGTTCCTGTCTGTTTAGAGGAATGTATCCACTGGCGTGTAGGCCATGCCAAAGGCATCGGCCACCGCCTTAAAGGTGATGCTGCCCTTGATGACATTGGCGCCGAGCTTGATCTCATGGTTCTCCTGCATTGCTCGTTTCCATCCCTTGCCCGCGATGGCAAGGGCATAGGGAAGGGTGGCATTGGTGAGGGCAATGGTGGATGTCCTTGCCACGGCACCGGGCATGTTGGCAACACAATAGTGGATGACGCCGTCAATGATAAAGGTCGGATCCGCATGGGTGGTGGGTCTGGATGTTTCAAAACAACCGCCCTGGTCAATGGCAACGTCCACAATGACCGAACCGTCTTTCATCTCCTTGAGCATGTCCCGGGTCAACAGCTTGGGCGCTTTTGCGCCGGCAACCAGAACCGCACCAATGACCACATCGGCCCTGAGTACAAGCTCCCTCAGCACCGCAGGGTTTGACATCACCGGAAAGCAATTGGCCGGCATCACATCATCAAGGTATCTCAGACGCTCAAGGTTGGTATCAAGGATGTAAACCTTTGCACCCAGTCCGCAGGCCATTTTGGCAGCATTGATGCCGACAATGCCGCCGCCGATGACCACAACCGTGGCAGGCTCGACACCGGTCACCCCGCCCAGGAGGATCCCCATGCCGCCCTGGGGCATTTCCAGGTACTTTGCCGCTTCCTGGACCGACATGCGGCCGGCAACTTCACTCATGGGAACGAGCAGGGGAAGAGATCCGTTTTTCTTCTCAATGGTTTCATAGGCAATACACACGGCCCGGCTCTTGACAAGGGCCCGGGTCTGGGGCTCGTCTGCGGCAAGGTGAAGGTAGGTGAACACGATCTGATCTTCCCGGATCATGTCGTACTCTGAGGGCTGGGGTTCTTTGACATGCATGACCATATCCGATGCCTTGTATATTTCGGCAGGGGTATCAACCAGGGTGGCACCGGCTTCGACATATGCGGCATCGGGGTATCCGCTGCCGACACCCGCCTCTTTTTCCACCAGAACCGTATGCCCGTTTTTGACCATGGCGATAACCCCTGCAGGGGTCATGGCCACCCTTTTTTCGGCAACTTTGATTTCTCGTAAAATTCCAACAATCATTTTCTGTTCTCCTGATTTAAATTTTATTAACGGCAAAAGGTATCTGACAGGCTCCGCACCCCCCCGGCTCTGCCATGGCGGCAAGACCTGCAGAAAGTAAAGGAGGGCCCGTCAGGGGTTCACTGCACCACCCGCCTGGAGGGATTCAACTTGATTTTCCACCATGATAATGCCATTCCAGGATAATCGAACAGACAGAAAATATCAACCAATGGATCAATAAAGCAGCAAGTCCAGCCATGACTCAGCAGGGGCGTCAGTTGGTGTCCGCTGGCTAAACAGCAACCAACCAAAGGGAACAGATTATGCCCTGAGGTGTCGTCCGGTGAGGTTTAAAAACACCGTCTCAAGGTTTCGGGGCTCGCCGTCATCCTTGCAGTGCCGATCCATGAGGATTTCAGGCGATCCCTGGGCAATAATGCGGCCCTGGTCCATGATGATGATGTCGTCGCACAGGGTCTGGGCCTCTTCCATGTAATGGGTGGTCAGGACAATGGATTTTCCCTGGGCCTTCACCCCCCGAATGATCTTCCACATATGCTGGCGGGCCAGGGGATCAAGACCTGTGGAGGGCTCGTCAAGAAAAACAAGATCCGGATCATTTATCAGGGCAAGCCCGAGGAGCAACCGCTGCTTCTGGCCGCCGGATATCCGGTCGTTCATCTGTTTACCAATGGCCTCAAGCATGCACAGGCGTTTCACCGCTTCCATGGGAAGGGGATTTTTATAAAACCGGCCAAAGGTTCTGAGGGTATCGTTCACCGTTAAGAACGACAACAACTCGGTGTGCTGGAACTGGATACCTATCTTTTCACGGAAATTGCGATCCCTGTTTTTCCCCTTGAACAGAATGGTGCCCTGGGTTGGCGTGATGATATCCTCGAGCATTTCCACAGTGGTGGTTTTGCCGGCCCCGTTCTGGCCCAGGAGCCCGAAGCAGATCCCCTCCTTGATGGAAAACGAGATCCCGTCAACGGCCGTGATGTTCTTGTAGCGTTTTACCAGCCCGTTTATCTCAAGCAGCATTACAAGGTTCCTTTCCGGGGAATGCGGCCCTTGAACGTCTCAAACGCCTCCCGGGAAATGCCGCAGACCCCGATGGGCCGGTCCACGGCATCATGGCAGTCTGACCCCCCCGTGACAACCAGGTGATATTTTTCTGCCCAGGTTCTGAGGATTTCCCTGTGCGCCAGGGTATGGCCGGGATAGTCGATTTCGATTCCCCCAAGGCCTGCAGCCAAAAATTCCGGCAAGAGCTGTTCCACAATTTCCATGGGCGGCAGCACCTCGCTGTAATGGCCTTTGCCGGGAAAGGACCCGGCAGCCGGGTGGGCAAGCACACTGAGCATGGGAAACTGCCGGACAAGACCGGTTACTGCGTCAAGGTCAATACCCGAGGGAAGATATGCCGGACTGCTGTTCCCGATGATGGCATTGACCTGTTCCGGAGACCGGATGCCGTGGTTCTGGCTCAAAGCCAGGGCAAAATGCCGCCGTGACGCATTTTTGGCAAACCGGCCAATCTCTTCGCTGGTGAGGGGCTGCTCGAGCATGGGGGTGGTGCCATGGGGGCCGAAAACCCGGTTGATCTCCCTGACCCGCTGGGCCACAAGCAAGGGGCCCCGGCCGTTGGCAAGGGTGGTGGAAAGCGTCTGCTGGAACCTTGAATCCGTCACCAGATCTTTTGTAAAATAGCACAGGAGATGCAGGGTCCCCGTAAAAAAAGTGCGCTTGAACCGGACGGATATCTCCACCCCGGGAACGACTTCCAGTCCAAGGCGTTCTCCAGCGGCCATGGCCGTCCCGACGGCGTCGATGGTGTCGTGGTCGGTCACCCCCAGAGCAGACAGGCCCGCCTTTTGGGCTGCAGCAACAAGATCCCGGGGCGAAAAATCTCCGTCAGAAGCAGTGGTGTGGTTGTGCAGATCTGCGTAAAATGGGCCGTTCATCTTTGCCTCCTTGTTGGATGGGATAAAAGTGTTAAATACGCTGAAAACGATCTTTTTTCAACGTCCTTTTTCGTTGAAAAGAGTGAAAGCAGGTGGTAACAGTAACAGCGGGTATTGCAGTATCTTTTAATGAACGGAGGTTTTCCATGGCACTTTACCTGGTACAGCACGGGAAAAGCCGCTCCAAAGCGGAGGATTCAAAACAGCGGCTGTCGGATGCCGGCAGGGCTGACACACGGCGGATCGCCCAGGTAGCAGAGGGGTACCGGGTGCCGGTTTCGGTCATCCGCCACAGCCAGAAAGAGAGGGCCTTTGAAACAGCCCGAATTTTTGTTCAGTTTTTAACGCCGGAACGGGGTATCGAACAGATCAAAGGAATCAACCCCATGGATGATGTGGAACCATTTGCATCCTGCCTTGACGCAAGGGAGAACAGCATGGTGGTCGGCCATCTGCCGTTCATGGAACGGCTGGTGGGCCATCTTGTGGCAGACAATCCTGAAAAACGGGTCTTTAAATTCCAGAACTCGGGCATTGTCTGCCTGGACAGGGACGAAAACGGCTGGTTCATCTCCTGGACACTCATGCCCAGCATTGGAGAGAACATCTGATTTTTCAGCACCCCCGGAACCGGTCTCCGGGGTATCAGATCTTCTGTTCCTGGCGGGTAAAACAGGGGATGCACAGATTTCTGCCGGCAAAACGGCGAATCCGTGACTCCATGACCATCTCTTCACAGGCCTCACACTGGATGCTCTCAAGTATCCTGGCCGGTTTCACCGGAGGCAGGCTTATCTCCTGCACCTTGAACAGCGCATCGAGGTCTGCTGCCATGATCATTTCAATGGCATCCTGCCTTGCTGCTCCGTCTTTTACATTGGGCCGTTTGACCAGCACGGCCCGGAATCCCCTCTGGCTGCTTCTGTCAAAAAAGGTAAATGCGGCCTTGCCGTAATCCTTGTGCACCAGGTTGCCCTTGCCATAGGTGCACCCAGTGAGAAACTGCACCGCATCAAGGGCACACATGTCTGTTTCGGCAACGCACACCGGGGAGGTGCACTCGGTGATATCAAGCCGTTCCATGGCAAGCTCTGACACACGGATGCCAATGGCAAGACCCGGGCATGAATGGCCGTGGAATTCAATGGTTTTGTCTATCTGGGTTCGATCAATGGTGCATGCCATGGAGGTCTCCTCGTATAAATCAAAATAACCGCCATGGTCGGAGCAGGAAATCTGCCACGGCCACAGCAAATGATGAAACAACGCCACGGATAATGCTTCTGTGGGCGTTACATATGAATAAAAACGGGTTGCAGGTTTCAGCAAAGGAAGCCTGCAGCCGGGGAACCAGGATTTAAACCTTGTTTCTGGCATTATCCAGAACCGTTCGAATCGTCCGGGCCAGATCGGCTTTCACAATAGGTTTAAAGGCAAACGCCTTGACGCCCATCATTAACAGACTTTCATCTGAAATCTTCTTGTTGTAACCCGAGCATAAAATAACAGGGATATCCGGTCTGATTTTCATAAATTCAACCGCCAGTTTGTCTCCTGTCATATTGGGCATTGTCACATCCGACACCACCAGATCAAATTCAAACGGGCTGGACTTGAACAGTTCCAATGCCTCGACGCTGCTTGTCATGGCCTTGACACAATAGCCCAGCTTGCTTAACAGCCGGTCTCCCATTTTGGCGATGGGGACTTCATCGTCAACAAAGAGAATCCTTTCCGTACCCGTGGGATGTTCTTCGGTGTGGCAGGGTTGATTGGGCAGACCGCCCTGTATCACCGGCAGATAAATTTTAAAAATCGACCCCGCATCCTTTTTGCTTGCGACTGAAATCTTTCCGCCATAGTTTTCAACAATACCGTGGACCATGGCAAGCCCCATGCCTGTGCCTTCACCAACGACTTTGGTGGTGAAGTAGGGTTCAAAAATGCTGTCTATGATCGGCTCTGGAATACCCGATCCTGTATCGGAAACCACCAGCCGGACATAGCGACCCGGTTTTAGATTCAGTTGGGACAGATCAAGGGGGTTTTCGACATCCGTCACCCCCACGGTCAGGATACCGCCGTCATTTTCCATGGCATGGACGGCATTGGTGCACAGGTTCATGATCACCTGATGTATCTGGATTGCATTCCCCATGATATGGGATTCAGACCCCCCATCCATTCTGATCTCTATGTTGGCCGGCGTTGATGCTTTTATTAATCGGAGCACCTCGTTGACAATGGCAGTTATCTGGATCGGTTTGATCTCTTCATCCGACTGCCGGGCAAACGCCAATATCTGTTTGACCAGGTCCTTTGCCCTTTTGCCTGCGGCATAAACCTCCTGCAAATCGTCTTCAATGGGAGCGCCCTTTGCAACCTGACCCAGGGCCAGTTCTGTAAAACCAATGATCGACGACAAAATATTGTTAAAATCATGGGCAATGCCACCGGCAAGCTGCCCGAAGGATTCCATTTTATGGGACTGAAGCAATTGTTTCTGAAGCAACTCTTTTTCTTTCTGAGATTTAAGGCGCTCGGTAATATCATAAATCATGGAATAAACGAGGGTCCTGCCGCCCACCTCAATCGGCCCGCTGTAAACCTCCACATCACAGATTGAACCATCCGAACGCTGGTGTCTGAAAACAAAATAGCTGCGCCTGCCATCTAAGGCGGTATGGATTTCCCGGTTCAGCGCTTCCGGGGGAAGCGTATTTATTTCGTAGATATTTTTATGCTTCAGCTCTTGTTTTGACCAGCCGTAAAAACGGGATGCCGCAGAATTTGCGTCAATGATGTCGCCGGTTTCAGGATTGATCAACAGCATGACCACATGGTTGTTTTCAAACAGACTCCGGTAACGGCTTTCACTTTCGGTCAATGCCTGGTGTTCCCGTATCAGCCGGCGGTTATAATATGCATTTTCAATGACGGACGGCAGTTTAAACAGATACCCCTGATTTTTTACCAAATAGTCAAAGGCGCCAAGTTTCAGAGCCTTGACGGCAATCTCCTCATCCCCTTTCCCGGTGACCAGAATCACCGGGATTGCAGAATTTGGAGACAATTTAATTCTTTTTAATATCTCCAGGGCATTTTCCTGGGGCAGCCTGTAATCAAGGAGCATGGCGCTATAGGAAGACAGCGCCGCTGTCTGGTCCACGACGGCATAAAAATCAGAGACACGGCTGATGACCTCCATTTTTATATGGGGTGCATATTGATTCAAGTGTCTTTGGGTCAGATCGATATCTGCCGGATTATGTTCGATGTACAGTATTTTTAATACCTGTATGCCCAGGTCCTTTTTTTTCTGGTATGAAATCAGCGCGTTTCCAAGCAGGTCACAAAGCCCGTCCAGGTAACCCTTTTTTTTGACCAGATAATCGTCCGCACCGGCTTTTAAGGCGGCAACGGCCGCCTCTTCATCGCCCTGGCCGGTCAGGATGATCACGGCAACGGGAAGTGAATGCCCCCTGATGTGGGATAACACCGCAATCCCGTCTCCATCCTGTAAATGCATGTCTGTGAGCACCAGATCATAGCTTGAAAAACCGGGTTTTTTGATTTCATTCAGTGCCTCAGCCTGTGACTTGACCACATTGATTGTGATATGCGGACAATCTCTTTTCATTCGTCTGAGGGTAAGATCAATGTCAACGGGATTGTCTTCTATGTAAAGTATTTTCATGCACTATCCTGGAAGAATGGTTGTTGCCAGCCAGTAGATTTCTATTTCCGAAGCAACGGATGCAAATTTGTCAAAATCAACCGGCTTGATAATATATGAGTTGGCACCATACTCATATGCAGTTGTAATGTCACTGTTTTCCGATGAACTGGTCAATACGACAATGGGAACCAGCTTGAGTTTTGGGTGTGACTTGAAACGGCGCACCACCTCCAGCCCGTCTATCCTGGGCAGCTTCAGATCCATCAGGATGATGATGGGCAATGGTTCGCCGGCTTCCCACCGGAGAATCCATGAAACAGCCTCCTCGCCGTCACGGGCGATCTGGATCGGGTTGAGCAGCCGCTGCTTTTTAAAGGCCCGCAGTGTCAGATCAATGTCAAGGGGATTATCCTCCACGAGCAAAATCGGCCGATGGGAGTTCTTGTTCTGCTTCATCGGTTTTCAATTCCTTTCAAATAACGTGTTTCTAATCGCACCCTCGGGCTTAGGGATGGACACATAAAATGTAGATCCTTCGCCCAATTCGGTTTCAGCCCATACGCGGCCGTGGATCCGTTCAACGGCCTTTCGGACAATGGCCAGTCCGATTCCGGTTCCCGGATAATCTTCAGCCCTGTGCAGCCGTTGAAATATATCAAAAATACGATCATGATATCGGGGATCAAAACCGATCCCGTTATCCCTGACCCATAGGGTCCATGAATCCTGGCCTTCCCTTCCCGCCACCGCCACCCTCCCGGTGCGGTCCTTGCTTAAAAATTTAATCGCATTGTCCAGAAAGTTTCCAAGCACCTGACGAATGGTTGCGCTGTCTGCATCAATTGTCTTGAACGGAAGGGTCACGGATACCCGGATCTTTCGTGTTTCAATGTCATGCTCCCGCTGGGACAGCAGCATCTCAATGGCAGAATCAAGGTCAATGGATACGGTTTGAATCTCTTTACGCTCCATTCTCGAATAGGACAACAGGTCTTCAATGAGCTGGTTCATCTGTGCGGTACTGTGGCGGATATTGTTTAAAAACAGGAGACCTTCCCCGTCAAGCTTGTCAGCATAGTCCTCGACCAGCAGCCGGCTGTATCCGTCAATGCCCCGCAGGGGGGCTTTAAGGTCGTGGGAAACCGAATAGGTAAACACTTCCAGCTCCTTGTTTTTCGCCTCCAGGGCTGCCGTCCGTATTTTAACCTGGTCCTCCAGATGTTTACGGTACTCTTCCAGTTCGTTTTCAATGCGCTTTCGCTCTGTGATATCCCGTGTAACAGACAGGATAACATCCTCACCGGCAAGCTGCATGATGCTTGCAGACATCAGGGCAACTTTAACCTGTCCGTCCTTTCCAACAAATAGTGCCTCCATGTTGTCGACATTTTTTTCACGGGTTAAGGCTTTGACCAGCGACAGCCGTTCCTCCGGATCTTTCCAGATATTCAGGCAGACAGAGCTCTGGCCCATGACTTCCTCCCGCGTGTACCCCAGAAGCCGTGTAAATCCCTTGTTAACGTCCATATAGGTCCCATCGGAAAGCCGGTTTATGGTTATGGCGTCAGGGCTTGTTAAAAAGGCGAACCGAAACCGTTCCTCACTTTCCCGCAGTGCTTTTTCAGCATTTTTCCGGTCCGTTATGTCCATGGCGGCAAAGGTCATGCCCTTGAACAGGTCCTTCGGATCCAGGGGGGTTGACCGCAGGAACACATCAATGATATTTCCTTTTTTCGTTTTCCATCTGGTCTCGACGCTGCCTGTAGCCTTTGGCTTCGTCGAATCATATCGTTCACGCCCCACCCGTTCAAACTCCTGTTGATCCTGGTAGAGGATTCGACTCTTCTGGCCGATGATTTCCACCCGGGTGTAACCGATCATCTCCAGCAGATGATCATTGGCCCAGGTGATGACGCGATCGGTCACCATGCCAATCCCGATGGGAGAGGCGCGAAAAATACTCTGCAGGGTGGCGGCACTGCGTTTGACTTCACGGGACAGCAAATATTTTTCAGTGATGTCCCGATCCGTTCCCCTGAACCCTTTATACGCCCCTGCGGCATCAAAAACAGGCACGCCGCTTGTCTCCATTACCCGTTCACGGCCATCTTCATGAAGATTTACATTGACAAGGTTGTTCAAAGATCCTCTTTTTTCAACTGCCGCTAAAAAAATATCACGAACCCGGTCCGCTTCATGTGACGGCATGAGATCAAAGGGGGTCTGGCCGACAACGGATTCAGGAGGCCGGCCAAGGATCCTATGAACAGACGGGCTGACATAGGTATAAACGCCCCTGGCGTCCGTTTCCCAGATAAAATCAGTGGAAGATTCCACCAATGCACGATATCTTTCCTCGCTTTTCAATATCTCCTTTTCAACTTTTTTTCGTTCCGCAATAACGCTGGCCTGTTGAAGGTTTTGATAGGCCATTGAAGAAAGTTGCTTTGCAAGGGTAAAAAGCATCTGGGCGATTTTCTCAAACTGCTGCTTTGGCATTGAAGGCACTTCCCGAAAGGCCGCAAGCATCTCGGCTTCATCAGCGCCAATGGCCCACGCATAACGAATTATTTCATCTTCTGTTTGATCTTCATCCCGGATTTGACCGATCAGCCAGTTGGCAATATGCTTTCCGCCCACGGTTATCCCGGCACCAGCATCCCAGAGACCGCCACTGGTGCAGGGTTGAACGGTTGGTCCTGCGGGATTGTACCGGCCGATCAATGCATCAGATTTAAAACAATCTGCACGTCCTTTCCCGGTTTTCCGGATAATGTCTTTACACAGCCGGCAGAAATTACTGGGAGAGGTGATGGGCGTACCATCTGTTTTTGTAATGATCGATGCAACACCGGTCGCCGCTGCAAACTGGTCCTGGAGCATCTGGATTTCGTCCAGGGAAAAAAGATCCTTGAAATCAATCTGTTCACACCCGGTTAACGGACGGCCCAATGGTTTCATGGGCTTTTCATGAACCAGGTCGGATTCTTTCCAGGCCAGCAATTCCTGTTCCAGTTCCTGAATCCGTATTTCCAAATCCCGATATGTCGGTTTTTCAGCCATTGCGATTCCCATGGGCTCGATTAAAATTTTCAGGCTTTTCATCAACAATTAATATCTTTGCAGTCTCTTCCATTAAAGCACCTCTGATTTTATAAGGTCCACGATATCAAGCAACAAGCATCACCCTTCGGTTTGAGGATACAGGAATTCGGGCAATTATGGAAATTATAAATAAACCGGCATGGCCTAAGCAGAAAATCTGCACCGGCCACAAAGAAATTTGAAACGCCGCCACGGATGATGATTTGGTGGGCGTTTCATATCAAAAAACGGGGGTTGGTGTTTATGTTTTCGCGCTAGTAAAAACAGTTGAACATCATCAGCACATTGCTGCTGCCAGACGGCATAAACAAGGACTCTTCCGACGTTCCATCTGCTGCATTTTGGATATCATGCTGACCTGTGATGGAAAACTCAAGATTGTCCCGGAGATTGACCCGCAGTTTGATCTCCATATCCACTGCACTGAAAGCGCTGTGGGTGGAGGTGCTGCCTGCCAGCTCCTCTCCTTTTGAATACTCCAGCTGCATGGACAACGCCCATTGTCGATGAACCGGGGCCCAAAGGGTATTCAGCCCGAATGCCCATTCCGGAACATTCAAAAGCGTCTCATTTTCCCTGGAATAGTCAAAATAGGTAATGGTTGGCTTGATGTTGAACCCGTTACCGGGCCAGAAATCACCAGTCAGTTTAACCCCCGTCCGTTCCGCGGTGTCAGGCAGTGTTCCATGAAGTTGATCATCTGTGGTCACCAGGTCAAACGTTTCATGTATGGCGCTCAGGCGCATATCTGCACCATCGAACAAGGTATGGCCATAGCCGACCTCATAAAAGGGCAGCACAACGACGTTTACACCATGATTTTCAAAATCAGCGTCATCAAACGGGTCAGAATCATCAAACGCGCTGAAATTATTTTGCAGTGCAGGTCTGCTGAAGCGGAAGTCATTCCCGGCATGGATTTGGATCTCACCGCTTTGATTGACAGGGATATTCAGGTTGCTTTCAAGCTGGTATTGATCAAAATCAGGCTTAACAACATTCAAGGCCTTATGGCGCCTGGATCCCACAATACGCTTTTTCCAGTAGCGGTCATCCAGGTTTGACATGGTAATTCCCAGGCTGCTGGAGGCATGAATGAACTGACCGTCCGCAACATACATGCCAACATGGCTGACCCGTTTTTTCTTGTTCGTGGTAAAAAAGATCAGATCCCCGGGTTGGATCTCATGGGTACTGATTTTTTTGAACCCTGAAGAATCAAATTGGGCACCGGCAGTATACGGCAGGTTGATACCAAAGAACTTGTTATAAACTGTCCTGACAAAACTCGAACAATCCATGCCCTTTCTGGATGTCCCCCCCCTTCGATAGGGAATGCCAAGGTATTTTTTAACTTTTTGTTCAAATTGCTGGGCCGTGAGATCAAAGGCGGACAACGATAAACCGGACCGATCCTTGGAACCGGATGCCTGGGAACCCTCCACGGTGATGACCATAAAAACGACAAAACAGATGAAACATTTAAAAAGTGCAGAAGGCAGCATTTTTCTGTATAATTTAAGTGTTATGTCCAGTCTCACTGTTTGAGTTTAGGAATCAGCGGCACTTCTTTCCAAGAAAGCAGTGCCGAGTTTGCGAAGATAATAGACTATTTTAGCAAGAATTATCAATCATTAATCTCTATTACCTGCAAATTTATAGGTATAAGCCGTGCGCCATGGGTCCAACTTACGCCCCAAGGGCGTTTCCATGCCCGATTTCATCCCCCCTGCCGCTGGATGGGTCGTCCGGGATCATAGAAAGACCGGGTGCTCTTTTCTTCACAACGGCCCCCTGCCCCAACAGTGCAGGGACGATGCCCAGATGCAGCGGACAAGATGGCGGGGCTTTTTTCATCACGGGGCGGATGCGGCCGGGTGCAGGCGCCGAGTTTCATGGGAAGGTGGGGACATGCCCTGTTGAATCAGGCGGGTGCAGAGGCAATGAACGCCAGCACCATGGGCCAGATTTCAGCCCTTGCGTTCTGGCTGGCAATGAGCCGTGGATGATCATAGTCTTCCAGAAATCCGTTTGCCTTTGCGCACAGGACATATTTCTTCCGGGTGCTGCCCAGGCAATGAAAGATGCGGTGACACCCATGGGGAGGGGCAATCAAATCGTTTCCACCGGCAATCAGAAGGATGGAGATATGGATATTTGCCATGGCCCGGTCATAGTCAAATCCATCTTTGCCCACCCATCTGCCGGAACGATTCCATCGGCACCATTGTCCTAAAAATCCCGAGACCTCATCCTCCGGCCCAAGGCCGAACAGGGGCCCCGGCACCCTGCCCCAAAGTTGAATCAGCACAGGAACGAGGATTGTCACCAGCCGGCCGAACCAGGTGCCACCCGCCCCGGTCGTCTGGGAACCCATGGCAACAATGGCCTCTATCTGATGCTGCAGGTGAGGATTTCTGGCCATATACATCAGGGGTAAAAACCCCCCTCCGCTGTGGGCCACCCAGATGCATCTTTTGGTCATGGTTTCGGCCAGCACCCTTTCGATAACGGCCGGAACATCGTGGTGTGCAAAAGCTTCCGCATCTGGATACATCTGCCCATATTCACTGCGGCCATGGCCGCGCCATTCATAAATCCAGCAGTCAAATCCGGCCGAATTGAGAAACGCAGCCAGTTCCATACAGATACCTGCATTGGAAAAGGTGCCATGGGTCAAAATCACCGGCGGGTACTGGCCATGGATATTTGCATACCGATACAAAGCAATGCAGCCCTTTTTTTCACCATTGATGAACACAGGTTCGGGCAGGTTGTGCCGAAGCATTTTGACCATACTTGTAAAAAATCCTTTTTATCCATATTCCATAATCAAACTGCCACAACGTTTAATAGACAAGGCCTGGTCCCATGGCACCACTTGTTTCTGGGATATCAGAGCAAACAAAGATTTACAATGATTTCATTCAGCCTTTTTTCCACACTGTAAAAGCATCTGACAGACACAGCCATGGTCCGACGAAGAAGGCTCTTCGGGTTTAACGATCATTTAGCCCCATTATTTTAGACAGTTGAAACCCATCTTTTTTTAAACAAGTTTCGGTACACAATTTGCTGAACGTTCTATTTAAAGAATTATTTGACCAGGCTGAGAATGGAGACTCAACAGGCCAGAAAACAGGATGGGTGTCAGATAGAATAAACCAGACCAGAAAAAAACAGGAACGGAACCTATGACTGAACAGGAATTACTTGAACAACCAGCAAAATGCAATCATCAAACGCTGAATGA
Source organism: uncultured Desulfobacterium sp. (assembly GCA_963675615.2). Classification (GTDB taxonomy): domain Bacteria; phylum Desulfobacterota; class Desulfobacteria; order Desulfobacterales; family Desulfobacteraceae; genus Desulforapulum. The sequence goes on along the minus strand of CAXXTD010000001.1, from coordinate 2,635,017 downwards.
AAGGGATGCAAAACAGCTTTTAAAATCATATGGTGTGCCCGTGGTCAGGGAGATGACGGCCGGTGACATTGAAACAGCCGTGACTGCGGCCCAGGAAATGGGATACCCGGTGGTATTAAAAGGGTGTGGAACGACCCTCCAGCATAAAACAGAACGGGGGTTGGTTCACCTGAACCTGTGCAATGCCGAAAGTGTGAGAAGGGCAGCAACTTCGATCATGGCTGAGGCAGGCCCGGAAATTGAAGGGCTGCTGGTCCAGCCCTGCCTGACCGGCCAGAGGGAATTTGTGGCAGGGGTCTTCCGGGATCAACTGTTCGGGCCGGTTATCATGTTCGGGCTGGGGGGTATCTTTACAGAGGCGGTGCATGATGTTTCCCTTCGCCTGGCTCCCCTCAACCCGGGCGATGCCGGGGAGATGCTCAACGAAATAAACGCCCGGGCCATGCTCGGTAATTTCAGGGGCGAGGCAGGGGTTGACCGGGCGTCCATGGAAGGTATCCTCATGGGACTGTCCCGTCTGGCCATGGACCAACCCGAGATTGCAGAAATAGACATCAACCCGCTGATTGCAGATGCCAAGGGCAGAATTACCGCTGTGGACGCATTGATCTGCTTCCGTGAAGAAAGAAAAAACACCGGGACGACACCGCCCGTGGATTACCGCCGGATCAATCGGTTTTTTCATCCCGAATCCATCGCCTTTATCGGTGCCTCTTCAACTTTTGGCAAATGGGGTTATCTGCTTCCCCTGGGTAGCCTGTCCTGGAATTACAAGGGAAAAATTTATATGGTCAATCCCAATGGGAAGACCCTCTTTGACCAGAAATGTTACCCAAGTGTCATGGATATTCCGGGCCCGGTTGACCTGGCAGTCGTGACCATCCCTGCCGCCCGGGTGCTGGATCTGATTGGTCAGTTCAAGGCCAAGGGGATAAAGAACATGCTGCTCATCACCTCGGGCTTCAGGGAGGTGGGGCCATCCGGGCTCGATCTGGAAAAGACCCTGGTCCAGGAGGCTTCAAGGGCGGGCATTCTGGTCATTGGTCCCAATACCATGGGACTTTGCAATCCCCACATCGGTTTAACCTGCCTGCCGTTCCCGGTAACACCCCGGGCCGGTTCCACAGCCCTGGTGTGCCAGTCCGGAAATATGGGGCTCCAGTTCCTGGCCTTTGCAGAGCAGCAGTGTATCGGCATCCGCGGATTTTGCGGGTCCGGAAATGAAGCCATGGTGACCATTCCCGATTACCTGGATGCATTTGAAATGGATCCCCTGACCCGGATCGTCATGCTGTACATCGAAAGCATCAAGGACGGGCGTCGTTTTTTTGATTCCGCACGAAGGGTTAGCCTCAAAAAACCCGTGGTTCTGCTCAAGGGCGGACAGAGTGATGCCGGCAGAAAAGCCGCCACAAGCCACACCGGTGCCATTGCATCGGACTCACGTGTCTTTAATGCCGCCTGCCATCAGGCAGGCATCGTTCAGGTTTCAAAATCAAGAACCCTCCTGGATGTGGTGGCCGCCTTTGCCTCACAGCCGGTTCCCAGGGGAAACCGGGTCGCCATTTTAACCCTGGGTGGGGGGTGGGGGGTTCTGACAGCAGATCTGTGCAGCAGTTCAGGCCTGACGGTCCCCTGTTTAACACCCGGCATCATCCGGGAAATTGACCGTTTGCTGCCTGATTTCTGGAGCCGTGGCAATCCCGTTGATATTGTCGGCACCCTGGGCCTGGAAACCCCAACCCGGATCCTGGAGGAACTGCTCAAGTGGGATGGATGCGATGCCGTGATCAACCTGGGCATTCTGGGGAAAAAATTTTTCGTCAAGCGGGTCATAGCCGCCGCCAGCAACCGGGGGGCAATTTCCACCCCGGAAAAAAACTTTTTCCTGGAAACGGCCCTTAAATCGGAAGATAAATACATTGCGGATCTGGTGGGGCTGATTGAAAGATACCACAAGCCGATCTTCGGTGTTACCCTCTACGATGAAGAAAAAGACCGCACCATATATCCAGTGGGTGACAGTATTTATAAAGCTCTTTTTTACCCCACCCCGGACCGGGCGGTAATGGCGCTGTCAAAAATGGTGGGATACGGGCAATTCTTAAAAAGGCAGCAGGGGAATTAAGGGAAGATAGAGGCCGGGACCATGGCATACCGTGATTCTGTCAGCCCCATGAACGATCGGTAATAACCTGCTGCGCTGTTTTTAGAGAAAAACTCAGTATTGCTTGATTTCCGGCTTGGTCAATGTCCGCCACCGGACACCGTCGCCTGCTTCGTCCGAAGCGACCCGGTCCACCATGACCACCCGCCGGTTGTATGAGAGCATGGTTTTCACCTTGTCCGCACCCAGCAGTATACGGGTTGCAGGATCCAGATCCACACCGTCAACGGTTTGAACCCCGTCAACATGGCTTTCTGAACAGAGGGTCTGAACCGTTGATATGGTTCCCATGGCTCCGAAATGGCACCATCCCCGGAATCGGCCATCATTGCCGGAAAGCCGCAGCCCGATGCCGGCCAGGGCACCCACCACCCCGTCCCCGGTTCCGCCATGTTCGGAAAGGTGGACACCAAGATCCCGGGCAAGATCATAGGCAAGCCCCTTGGACAGCACCTCCGTTTTTGCCCTTTTTCCAAAATGGATCAACTGCCCCCAGTCAAGGCCATTGTCAAGGGGAACCACACAGAATCCGGGATCAGAACCGGTTGCCGACCGCTCTTCAAGAAAACCTGATCCGAAATCGATCAGTCCCTTCAGGTCTGCCTTGAAATCGATGCAAAAACACATGGAACTGTTATGGGAGGTGTAGGGAATATCCTCGTGTACAAAAAGTTGATGCCTGGAAACTGCGGAACAGCTGCCCCATCGTTTATCTTCTATTTTTTCAGCCATGATCTGGGAGAGCTTGCCCGTTCCCATGCTCTCAAGATTATCGGTATCATCAACACAAACCAGTACCTTCACACACCTTCTCCCGTCTACAATTAAAAACCCACAGTGACATCACTGTTCCTATGACAGATGATTTTTATAGAACCTTCCCTACAAGGTGTCAACGCTATCTTGAATTCAAGAAAAATATGACAGATAAAAACTAAAACCGACAAAAATCAAAACGATTTTAATTGTGGATGTCAGTTAAAATCACTTGTGAATCTTCCCGTACATGGCCACAAACCGCTGGAGTTTTTCAGCCTGGACCGCCATGTAGTCCACCCAGATGGCAAGCACCTCCCGTCCCTCATGGGTGAGGGTGTACATTCTCTTGGCAGCCCCGGCCTCGGTGGTATCCCATTCTGAAATCACAAGCCCATCTTCCTCAAGCCGGCGAAGATGGCGATAGATCATTCCCGGGGGGGCCTGCCCCTCAACAAACCCGTAAAGGTGAATGGTGTTGATCAACTCATACCCGTAGCAGGACTTGGAGATCAGGCCCATGAGAATTGAAGGCTGAATATAACGCTCCTGCCGACCAGACAATGTGCTCTTTTTTCCCTTGTCTTGCATAACACCTTCCTTGACATATATCCTACAAGGATATATTCTATTCATATTATATACTACGCCATAGTAGTATATCCCCCCCCAAACAGCAACCAAGGAGGCCGGTCATGTCAAAAATTTTTGTAAGGGAAAGACGAAAAATCCAGGAAGGGGAAAAAAAGCCCCGATTCCGTGTGGTGGGTGTGAGTGGCGGCGGTATCAAACTCTATGTCAAACATATGCGCAGAAATGAACTCAGGCAGGTTGCCAGCGACACCGGAGCGGAGATTGTTTATCTTCCTGTCCATGACAGCGGCAAAAAAGATGGTACCGGACAATAAGAACTTCCCCGGCCCTTTGACAAGCCGGGGATATCCCAGGTGCAATTATTTGTAGATGATGGTGCCCACATGTTCACCCTTGAGGGCTGCCCTGATATGTTCCGGGTGGTTGAGGGCGTCGATGATCTGAAGTTCTTTAAGACATTTGGACCGCTTCATCAAGGTCAGAATCGGACGCTCAATGATAAGATCGTCAAGGTCAAGTGCCAGTAGTTCATCCACGGAGATTCTGTCGTAGAACTTCAGTTTTCCACGATCCTCGGCCTTTTTAGGATCCTTTTCGTACAGCCCCTTTTCATCCTTGAGGTAGATCAGCGAGCGGGCACCGATATTCTCAGCCAGCAAAAAGGCCCCACAGTCTGTCCGGTGGGGAGGAATGGATCCGAACTCTGCCGGATGTTCAAAAAAACCATAGGGAGGGATGCCGTAGGTAATGGGCAGATATCCCAACCGGCAGAACATGGTCAGTTGTTCCAGGTTATCACCGTGGCCGATCTTCACCCCGCCGTGCTTTGCCAAAAGGGCGGCGAGCATTTCTGCGTTCTGCCAGGAGACCTTGTCTCCAAGCTTGGAGAGGATCCCAGTCGGCATGCCAAGATCAACACCGATGCTGTACACATGGCGTGCCCGGGTGCCTCCCCCTGTCATGAGCAGAATCTTGTACTCTTCCTTGAGTTTGATCAATTCATCAATAATGGGAAGAACCGCCTTGCCCCCTCGATCCATGATGCTCTGTCCGCCGATCTTCAAGACATTTACATCCGGGTGCATGCGAAAATATTCTCTGGATTCGGTTTTTTCGAGAAATTTTTTACTGACCAGGGACTCTCCCATCATCGGGGTATCGATATGGAGTCTCCCTTTTTCATCATCTTCTTTGATCAATTTGCCCATGGTTCCCCCTTTGGCTGCAACATTGAAAAAACCTGCCAGCGCTTGCATGATGATTCAGGCAGGTCTTCAGAAAGTAACATCCCCACCAGGAGGAATCAAGGCAAAAACATGGTTTTATTTTCAATCTCCATCCGTTTCAGGACGGCCCCATGTTGTTGAGAATCACTTTGACCTGGTCGCCGCTGGCAAGCTTTCCAAAATGCTTCATCACGGTTCCCATGGCCTGCATGGGGCTTTTGAACTGTGACAAATCCACCGTGTTCCGGATCCATTGTTCGATCTCTTCCGGCGTCGCCATCTTTGGGAGATAGCGAGTCAACAGTTCCAGGTAATCCGAGGAGGTCTCTTTTTTAATCTCGAGTATGGTCTTTTCCGATTTAATAAATTGACGAATGATGTCAAGGAGGTCGTCATCGGTAATCTCCTCGGGTTTCTTGACCCGGGTGGTCTTTTTTCCGCTCTCCAGGGTAATGGAAACCGTAAGGGTGGGAAACGCCCCGATGATGAGCCGCATGGTATCCCGAACGGCTGAATCTTTTTTGACCATGGCATGCTTCATATCCTGGCGGATCTTATCGTAAAGGGAAATCCCCATTGAGGCATCCCATCCGTATTCGGTGCTCATCTCTGTCATCGACAACCTTGCTCCTCGTATTTTTATCATCGTTTATTTGCAACACGATCTTGACCTGGCATCCTAACACATTCAAGAAACCACCTCCACAGGGAAAATCAACCCCAGAACGCCTTTTGTTCCGCACACCAATGGCATCGGTGTATATGGCGGATAAAAAATCAAGTGTAGCCTTAATGGTCTCGAGCCTTACTCTCAAACTGGAGATCATAAAGCACTTCCTCAATTCCAGCTTTCCCATCGCCATTGACCTCAGCATCTGACGTAATACCGTTCTGCTCAATACCCACGTGCACTTTCAAAGCGCTCATTGCATCATTCAAATTCACCTTGCCGTTTTGATCCAGATCCCCCTTGGGTGGCTTAACCAGAAAAGGGACCGTGATCATTGAAAAGTTTTCATCAATGTCTCGAACCTGGAGATTATAGGAATAAGATCCCGGAGTTAGGGGCTCTTCGGTGCAAGAAACGGATGAACCTGCTACACCATAGACATCCCAAAGCCGCATCCCCTTTGAATCGTTCAGCTCAATACCATAGGAGTATCCACTCCCGACGCCTGTCCATGAAAATACAAAATTTTCGGATACAACCTGATTCTCAGCCGGATACACCGGAGCGGCAAAAGTATTCACAAAATGGTTGACCGTTGCTGAAGTGATTACAGATTCCTGGCTGTCCGTGATAACGAATTGATACGTTAATGGGTGATTGGGCGGACTGTTTCCGAATTCAGGACCAATGTTTGAATAAGGAAAATCCGATGTCCATGAGACCCATCTCTGCCGGGATTGATTATAGGTGAGCTGAATTGAATCGTCGATCCCCGGCCCTGAAACAGATACGGCCGTAATGGTTCTGCCAGGGTCTTCTACCATCATCTCCACCCAGTTTGCGGTTTGAGAATGACCTGAAAACGCACTCACTTTATATTTCTGCTGGTTGCCGTACAACTGCCAGAAGCCGCCTTCTTTTCGAAATTGGAGGATATCGCTTTCCTGTCCATTCCAGGTGACTTTCATTGTTGCGGTATCTTCATTGACCACAACAGACTGGATCGCATAGGTCATGAGTTCTCCAGCCTGAATCATCTGACTGATTTTTGCTTCAAATTGTAGCCGGTTCATACCGTCGTCTAAAAAATCGATTGAGATAAAGGTCATAATTTCCGCAAGGTTTCCATTGTCATAAGCCGTCATGGCCGCTTCAAACCGGCTCCGGATGACCGGCTCATCCACGGATGACCCCAGAAAAGAGGCCTGCCCCATTGAATTCGCCCGACTTTTAACCAGAATTTCCGGGGAAATAAAACCCCATCCAGATTTCAAAACCGTCAGTTTTACGGTGACCCCGTCCGGTACGTTAAAAACGGCATAAATCCCGTTTTCATCCGTTGTGGATCCTCCGAAATCACCGGATGAATTCATATAGGTCACCGGAAATGCCTGATCATTATTATCGGCATTGACTGCCGTCACTGTCGCACCGGATTGATACCCTGCGGGACAGCTTAACTGACTGACACGACCGAAAATCAATCCTGTTCCCGGGGTATTTCCCCAGGTTTGGAGTGTGCCCTCTTGAAAAAAACCGTAGGGTAGAAGGGTTTGCATATCCTCTGCCAGATTAAATATCTGACTGTAGACCGGTATAAATCCTTGTTTGGTGATCACCAAGTCAAAGGATTGACCCGATCGGATCCCGAAAAGCTGGAAATCTCCCTGGGCATCCGTTTGAAGCCAGACATTGCTGTTTTCAACAATTTGCACGGTCGCGTTGTCGATACCGTTCGCAGGATAATTGATCTCCCCATTCTTGACTGAACTCTTAAAAGAAATCACAGGATATCCCTGGTTGAAAAAATAGATATCACTGACAAGACCCGGTACAAACGACACCGGCAGTGCGTTTGAAAAAAGGTCTGCATTGGGATACCATTGAGGCTTGAGCGTATCTCCTTCGGTCAGAAATCGCAGTTTATATGTTCCCGGAGGAATGCCACCAATATCAAAATTGTTATCACCATGCATAAGGAACAATTGCCGTTTAAACAGCGGTTTCAGATCATTGGAGGGATCGTAAAATTCCAGTTCAAATATTTCTGAAAAAGCATCTTCCAAGGGACGGACCCCCCCACGGAGTTCTGAAAGCAATGGGTCGCTGACCAGGTGAATGGGAATAATACGCTTGTTGGATCCCGTTGTTGCACTAAACAGAACAGTTCCCAGATCAGTTGGCAGATCGACCAGCCTAAAGGTGGCATTGGCGGCTAAATTACCCGGAGATCGAATAATTTTTTCAAGGAAATCCGTGTTAAATTCCATCATACCGGAAGAGTCGTAACCGATCCAGCCCAAAGTACCATCTGCCTGTGCCTGAAAAGTAATGTCTTCCGTGGAGGTATTGGCCACGGTCTGGGGCAAGAGAGAAACAGATTTTACCGATGGAGAAGAAACCGAAATCGTCAAACCCAGGGATTCCTGATAGCCGTCCGCTGTAATGGCGGTGATGCTCGAATCGCCCGACTGCAATGCATAGAATTCAGGCCCAAAAGATCGATCATAGACACCGACAACGCCGGGGTTGCTTGATTTAAATGCAAACAGACTGCTGTTAATGCTGGTCCAGATGTTGCCTCTGGTGTCCACGGCATCAACACCAAAAGCGATCTGCCCCTGAGTCATGACGGATTTACTGGTTAAATAATTCTTTGTGGTGGTCATGGCGACTTCATCATAAACGCTCTCGTAGAATCGAATATCCGTAATGGTAAGAATTTCTAAAAAACAGTCCATTGAACGAATAGCAGCGACACCGTCACTTGCCTGAATAACAAAGGGATACTCACCTTCAGCCAGAGAATCAGTGTCGATTTTCAAAAGTGAACCCCCAGAATTTTTTACCGGAACTGGCGAAAAAGAGAAAAGAGTACCTTGCGGCAGCCCCTGAACGGTAAAATCCACACCATTCAAAGTCGTAAATCCATTCAGGAAACCTATTTTTATAAGAAATTCAACTTTTTGACCTTTAATAGCTGTTATTTCATCGTTAACAACATCTGTGGCATAGTGGGGGGATGTAATTTTAAAAACGTGATTGATGTTGCTCTCCACATAGTCAGTAACCACGGAGACCCGACCGCTGGTAGCCGGATCCTCAACCGTCACGACAATATGTGTCTGAGACGAAGATGTTACACTTATGCCGGCATCACTTCCATTAATCAGAACCGTTGGCTGAATGATTCCGAAATTATTTCCAGTAATGGTCAAAGAAGATTGATATGCCCCACTGTTTGAGGAGAGACCTGAAATAAAGGGCAACAAACCATTTTTAATATCAGCATTTGTGGTAAGAAAGATATCACTCAGGATAAACGAACCATAATTTTCTTTAGCCACCTCAAACTTGATCAGCTTGCGGGCCTGGGCAGGGAACTGGTAAGATTCGCTGAAAAGAGCCCCGGGTGCCTGGGGAATGCTGTTATTTTCCGGGCTGAGAATTTTAACCCTTGAAACAGTATTGCTTGAATCGACATAGCTCAAATAGAATGCGATGGCGTTACCCGAAGACTGGGGCCACTGTGCGGCCAATCTGGCTTGAACGTTAATTGTTGCGCTGCTGATGCCTTCAACACTGAGATTCTGATAAATAATCGTTCCGTTGAATCCGCTTGATGGAGGGTGAAGATCTACCCCACCAGCGTTGATGGGATTCCAGGAGGCACCTGTTTCCGGATTTACGATCCATTCAGACAAACCGTTTGAAAAATTTCCATTTCGAATCAAATCAGTTTCTTGGGCCCAAGCGAATGTAAAACACAAAAATATGGGGATAAAAATGATTAAACAAAAATAACCCAACGTCTGAAAATGTTGCTTTTTATTCATTGCAAAGCCCCCCATTGCCTAAAAAAATTACGAAAATTTAATTCAATCAACGGAAAAATTTTAAAAAGATAAAAAACTCTACGTATAAACCCCCGCTTTTGTCAAGAGAATTGGGGGAATCAAACGGTTTGAAAAAGCCTTGATTTTACTTTGCTGCAGAGGGCGTTGATGGTAAACTTAAAAAAGTCTGGCCTTGGAAGAATCCTGGTACCGCAGCAAAAAGGAGACAGATATGGACAAACTGAACAACGAATCCCAGCAAGCGGGAGCGGCAGAAGAGGCAACACCGTCACCGGCAAAGCCAAAGGGCGTTGTTGCAAAATTTCTTGCCTGGATCGCCAGGGGAGCTGAAAAGGCCCAGAAGGATGGCTCATTGTGCAGCAAGTGAAGCAGATAACCAACCGCCTGCCGGTCCGGCAGCCCCCCTGGCATCCAGGGCTATCCGTTATCCATCCTTGAGAAACAGATCTTCTGCAGGGGGCATCTCTGACACCGGGGTTTTCTGGCGTCACAGAACTCACGGCCCAGATAGATCATCTGCAGGCACAAATCATTCCAGTTTTTTTTGGGGATAAGCGCCATGAGATCGGATTCCACCTTGGCAGGATGATTACTCTCACTCAGCCCCAGCCGCCGTGAGACCCGGTGGACGTGGGTATCCACCACAATGGTGTCCATGTTGAAGGCAACAGACCGGACCAGGTTGGCGGTTTTCCGACCCACACCGGGCAGACGGGTCAATGCGGCCATGGATGTTGGGACAATGCCGCCATGATCGTCCAGAATCGATTGGGCACAGGCTTTGATGTTTTTAGCCTTGTTGTTGTAGAACCCGGTGGAAAAAACAATGGTTTTAATTTCATCCAGGCTTGCCCCGGCCAGTTTATCGGGGGTTGGGAAACGGCCAAACAGCACAGGTGTCACCCGGTTGACCTGGACATCCGTACACTGGGCAGACAGAATCGTGGCAACCAAGAGTTGAAACGGTGTATTGTGTACCAGCTGGGTCCTTACCCTAGGATACTGCCTTTTTAATATCAGGAGTATGGTATTGATGTATGCGGTAGTTATTTTCATGGAAACAAATATACATCACTGATAGAAAAACCACAAAGGTGACCCCAACCAGCTGGTAAAACATTTAGATTTGCCGGACATTACAACATTTTTTATCGTGCCTATCATCTTGATTGTACCAAACATTAAACAGAGTATCCCGAGGTGTTCAAATGGTCAAAAAGATCTCTCCCATTGAGGCCAAAATCAAGGGTGGATGCAGAAAAAGCCCTTCTGGTATGTATTTATGGCGATGCAAAGTTCAATTCCACCGCCCACCTGGACAGTGCAGGTGCTGGAAAACGGAATAAAGGGCTGGAAAAAAGCCGGTCTTTCCGTTCTTTGAGCTCTCAAAAAAACAGTCCGTAAGAAAGACAGGCTGATTGAAAGGGTCCTTGATGCCCGATTGCGACATCAAGGATCCACTTTTTGATTCTTTTACAGATTGCTGTCCTAATTTCATGGTGTTGGGCAAAAGCCAATCAGGGGCAACATCCGGAATAGTGTCGCCGGTAAAAGAGGGAATGACGGAAATAGGGATAAAAGAACGGATCAGGACCGTAATAGCCATGGTCGTAATAGCCCGACCGCCTCTCGGTATGGAGATAGATCTCACGGCCCTTGAGTTTCAAAACCTTGACTTTTTTTGTGCCGATCCATAGGAACTCCGGGTGCTCCACCACCCCGGCCACGGTGATCCTTCTATCCTTTGCATACACCGCAGGATCAAGGAACCCGTCGGAGACAACGATAAACCGTCCCTGGGAACGGTCCTTTGTCACGGGGGAGTCGGTCATGTCCAGGGGTGAATCAAGAACGGTGATCAATGTGGTCTCTTCCTGGTTTTCAATGTCGAGGATATAGCCGCCCAGGATCACCGTCCGGCCCAGATAGCCGTCGATATGCCCCATGACCTGGTCAAGGTTGACATCGGGTTCGGCCTGGGTTTTCATCTGTGATGATATGACGGAACATGAATAGAGAAAGGTCAACACCATCAAAACAAGCATCAATTTCAAAAATCTCATATGACACCTCCCAAACGGGACAAGAGAAGTTGGTTACCTTTAAATATAAGTCTGTAACCCCATGATGCAATAAAAAAATGCTTCCGGAAACGGATTCCTTGGGATCAGCGCAATGGAATTTTTACCATGGAAAAAGAACCTCAGGCGTTACCTGTGCTCAGAATGATTTCAGCGTCATGTACAAGAACCTCACTGTCTTCAGCACGGCGAATCTTTATAAACACTTTGCCGGCCGCTCCCATCCTTGGCCCATAGGCGAAATCGCCCAGATGGATTCCCCCGCCGAGGGGCGAAGAGGCGGTCAACAAGGCCGAGCCCTACAATTTCATGCTCTGTACCGGTGATAATCTATCCGGTTGTCAAAATTCTCTGGGAGGTTGACAGGGACAACTTCAACTATTTTGCCGTCCCTGTAGCCGATTTGAGCATCCGTTTTACCGCCGGGAAGGTGTGCATTTACCACCAGAAGATCAAGCATGATTATTGTTCTCCTATTCGAAATGGGATGAGCAGGGCTATGGGATAGGCCGCCTTTCTGGACATGATGATCAGGGCAGCAATGGAGCAGACACAGGGTAACATCAGACAAAACGGGTAGGGGATGGCCATGCTGGAAAAGTGATATGAATCAACCGTGAATGATTTTGACCCTCCCCACAAGACCGTTTTCCAGACGGACCTTGATCCCATGGGGATGTCGCGGCGATTTAGTCAGCAGATCCTGGACAATGCCCTGGGTGAGCCTGCCGGTTCTCTGGTCCTGCTTCAATACAATGGAAACGTTCTGGCCAGCCTTAATATCGGCTTTTCTGGTTCCGTCCCTCATTTTCAATTGTCCTCCAGCCCGGAATCCTGCAATATTGACCAGATGACCTCGCACTCCCCTGCCCCCGAGGCAACATAGACCGTACCATCTGTAATGGTAACGGAAAGATCCATGGTACGCCTGGCCAGCTTTGCCAGGGCCTGCACGCCTTGGCAGTGGAACTGAAATACCGATGCCCCGGCAAGCTCACTGAATTTTTCCCGTGCCTGGGACCACCAGGCATCAGATTTTGAATTAAAACTGTACACCTTAACCACAGGCGACACCCGTGTTGCTTTTTTTATTCTGTCGACCAGGGGCTCTCCCACATCAATCCACAAGGAAATTCGGCCATCCAGGGTATGGGCCCAGATATCAGGTTCTTCCACGGCAGCAAGGCCTTTGGTATACAAAAGATTTTCCCGGGCATTCATGCAAAAGGCCAGGACACGGGCCATCATTCGCTCAAGGGTTTCAGAGGGATGCTGGGCAATCGTTAAATTAAGGGTATCATAATGATCCCGGTCAATATCTGCCAGGATAATTTTTAATTTGTAAATTGTTGGTTTTAATGCCACGGACACCTCAATAACAGTTAACATCTGGGCTGATCCTCAATCGCCTAGCCTATATCAATCCCGTTCAAAACAAAAGAACGTTTTTCAGAAAAGAGGGCTGTCCTTAAAAGATTTGGGACAAATGATTGCCAGTAAGTTACGGAGAAGGCCTTTCAGTAGGAATTTTCACCCTGAATGTCTCCGGTGAAAGCACCCAGCAAACAGAAGGGAAGGAGTGACAAAGCCCTGAAGCCGCCACCGGCATTCAGGGCCCTGTCTGTTTTTACCCTTTGACGGCCACGAGGGAGACGCCAAGATCCTTTTCAACTGCCTGGATCTTTTTCAGCACCTCTGCATCCACGGCTGCAATGGTTGTGTCGTGGCATGAAAAGGCCAGAAGCGTGATGCCCAGCTCTTTTTCTATTGCCTTGATCTTGTCGAGATCGACATTTTTAACGTTGCTCAAAGAACAGATCATGGTGATTCCTCCCTATGGTTTGGGTTTTTCCCTTGAGTCGAAGGACTCCGATTTTTTTATTATAGGGAATAGAACATGATGGAACAATGGGGGAAGAGTGATGGTATAATAATGGGCAAAAACCATCATTCTACCAGGAAGAGCAGAAATGTTCCCAGGTTGGTTTCGGGGTTTGTCAGTCCCGGTTTTTTCCTCAAATTTCGACAATGAAAATTGATGGCAAAGGCGGGCAGGTTCAAAATTCATGAGATCTCCCTGGTGGTTTTGCCGTCCCTGATCAGGGCGGCTATCTGGAGCTCCCGGGGGGATGAGAATCGTCCTGGCTTAGGCCTGGGTCTACTTGATGATCTCTTCGGCTTTTTGGGAATCCATGGTTTTGCCGTCTCCATGCCAGCAAAAGTTGTTCATTATTCGCAGATAATTTCCACCATGTCAGCCTGATGCACCGGCAGTGCAGAATCAGGCGTGAATGATTCTGACCCGCCCCACAAGAGCGTTTTCCAGGCGAACCTTGGCCTTAAGTATTAGTAGTGGGGCGGTTTTTCATCTGCCGGACCATCGCTGCCCGGAATAAAATCCGAGAGGTCTTTCACCCGACCCACCAACAGGTCGCAGATGGCCCTGAGCCTGTCTATTTCCTGCTGCTGCTCATAAATCACATCATTCAGGTCTTTGATGCTCTTTTCCTGAAATGCAATTTTGGTTTCAATGTCCACCAGACGTTGTTCACTCATTTTTAATTTTTCTCCAGTCCCATGCCCATACCTTAAACGCAGATGGCTAAGGACCGCAAATTTTATAACTTGACCGAAATTGCTTGCCTTTTGGTCCATCTACCGCGTTGCATCAAAGGCCCAATAGGCCTGCTATTGAACCTTTAATGCGCCTTGTATATGAACCAAAATTCGGCGCTATTTCTGGTCAACTTATTTCATTTGCGGTCCTAAGGTTCGTCTATGTTGCAATTCTGCATTTATATCGTTTGTCCTGGGGGCTTGCAAGGTAAATTCTACAAGGCGTTCAAGTTCAAAAACTTTGTTGCGGCTTTCGCATTCATGACCCGGGTTGCCGAAGTTGCCGAAGCCGATGCCCATCACCCCGATTGGTTCAACGTATACGGCACGGTGAAAGTGCACCTGACGACCCACGAGGTTGGCGGCATCAGCCAACGATATTTCGACCTGGCCCAAAAGAGGGATGCCCTGGAAGAGACGCTGTAACCGTCTGTTAACTCAACCCTCCGGCTGTTGATTGTCTTTACCCCACCAGGGGGATGGGAGTTGCTGATGGGCATGCCCGATTCAAGGGACAGAAACCCAAAGCCAGACGCAATGCTCCGGGCTCCAAGATTTGCCTGGGTATTAGCCAGAAGTCCATGGGCTGCATAAAACATAATGCCCAGAACTGCCGCCTGGAGCATCCAGTCTTTGTCAAGGCAGCATTTGCAGCGGCAGCAAAACGATTCGGGTTTTGCTGCCGGGAATCATACCACAGCTTAAATCAGGTGTGCAGGATGCAGGGCGTCCGTGATCAAACGGGACTGTTCGCCCATCAACGACAGGCCCTGGGCCTGTTTTGGGGCGATACCACGGGTCAACCAGCCGGATCGATGGGAAGTCACCAGGGCATAGGGCTTGATCCAGAAGAGCGCCAGAAATCCGTAAAGGCCATAGACATAGGCCCAAAAGGCACTGGAACGGTTGTATTTCCAGGCATAGATTCCGGCAGCAAGGCTCTGAAAAACAAGAACCCCTGCCACAATGGAAACCCCAAAGGAGTTCAAATTCCGGGGGAGGATCTGGACAAGGGTGATCACGAACAGAGGCGTTTTGATCAGCGAGAGCCATCCGGAGAGCAGGTTGATCCGTGCACCGACCATGGAGCCTTTACGGAATTTCCTGAAGGCAAACCGACTCATGGCAATGGTCTCTCTTACATTACTCCTGCCCCAGCGCAGGTACATCTTGCAAAGTTTGGTGTAGGTAACGGGAATTTCCGTATAAACCATGGCATTCTGCTGGAAAAGAACATGATTACCCTCCCGGAGTATGAGGTTGGTCATGGCCCGGTCTTCGCCGATATTGGCCGGGCGGCCACAGTATGTCTGATGCAGCCACTCGGGCAGCACCTGCATGACAACACTCTTTCGATAGGCAGAAAGGGCCCCCGGGGTGCACATCACGGTGTTGACCATGCTCTGGCTTGCCCGCATAAAGTCGAAACTATACACAAACGCCACATCCAGCATCCTGGGAATCATGCCCCTGTCCCGGTTGAGCACCCGGACATTTCCGGCAACGGCACCGACCCTGGCGTCCTTAACAAAAGGGGCCACCATGTGTTTCACGGTCAAAGGTTCAACCATGGAATCACTGTCCACAGTAATGAGAATCGTGCCTGTGCTCTTCAAAAAGCCTGCGTGAAGGGCATGGCGCTTTCCCTGATTCTGCTGCAGCCGGATGATCTTAAGGCCCTTTCCCAGCTCCTGTCTCGCCGTTTTAATCCACTCCCAGGTGTCATCCTGGCTGCCGTCGTCAACGGCAATGATATGCAGCTTTTTCTTTGGATAGTCACTCGCAGCCAGACTTTTCAGGGTCTTGTAAACCTGAACGCCTTCGTTGAATGCAGGAACAACAACCGTGCAATGGGGCAACTGGGTTGTTTGGCAGTCGGGCACCGGCCGGTATTGAACCGCCAGAATAATCCGCCAGACAAGTTCAACAACAACAAGGCTCAAAAACAATGCCCCGAACTTCATGGCAGGTTGAATCGTAAAGACCTGGGTCCAGGGTATTTTTGTCCATGGCGTAGCGCCCCAGAGACCGATCATCACTCCTGAAAATGCGATACCTATAATAAGGGTTAATTTGAAAACTCTGTGAGATAGAGATTCCATCTTTAGCGTGCCTCATATGTTAGTATATGTTGATAGGGACAAACAAAAATCCCACGAAAATCCTCATGGTGTGATTCATGATAGCGGAGCAATATACGCCTGCGTATCTGTGTTTGCAAGTTCTATTTCACACCCTTTTTTTGATCCTGCAAAAACGTAATTATATCGCTTTTAATATTACAAGTTTGTTGTTATTCAACGCCTGAACATCCAGCCTTAGTAATAAAAAACGTTTATTTTCAGTATGATATTTAATTTTATTTTTTATTGGCATTTTTTTTGCTTATTATTTATGCATTCACAAATTTAAAACATTTCTGCTAACGTTTAACTGGGGGAAAAATGAAGCTGAAAAATTTATTCATGACCGGGGCCATGGTGACGACATCGTCAACAATGGCCTTTGCCGGTGATGCGACCTTGGATTCGGGCGACACGGCATGGATTATCGTGGCAACGGCCCTTGTAATGATGATGACACCGGCGGGCCTGGCCCTTTTCTACGGGGGAATGTCAAGATCCAAAAACTTTTTGAACACCGTTGCCATGACCTTTGCAGCCTACTGCCTGTCAAGTGTGGTATGGGTTATGTGGGGTTACACCATTGCCTTTGGCTCGGACGTGGGCGGTATTTTCGGCACCCTGGAATATCTTTTTCTCATGGGCATCGATCATACGAGTCTCACGGGAACCATTCCGACCCTCGTGTTTGTCGTTTTCCAGATGACCTTTGCCTGCATTACAGCAGCCCTTGTCATGGGTGCCGTGGTGGACCGGATAAAATTCTCCTCCTGGATTCTTTTTACCGTTATGTGGATCACCCTTGTATATGCGCCGGTTGCCCACTGGGCCTGGGGCGGCGGATGGATGCACGCCATGGGAGCCCTTGATTTTGCAGGGGGCAACGTGGTTCACATCAATGCCGGCGTTGCAGGCCTTGTACTCTGTCTTGTGGTTGGAAAACGGGTGGGATACGGACGGGAAGCCATGTTCCCGTCGAGTATCGCCCTCACCTCCCTGGGTGCAGCCCTGCTGTGGTTTGGCTGGTTCGGGTTCAATGCGGGGAGTCAGCTTGCAGCAGACGGTATTGCCGGATCTGCCTTTCTTGTCACCAATACCTCGGCCGCAGCCGGAGGCCTTGCCTGGATGGCAGTGGAATGGTATCACAGTGATCGCCCCACCCTGCTCGGCATTGCCTCGGGGGTTGTGGCAGGCCTGGTTGCCATTACGCCGGGGGCCGGTTTCGTCAACCTGCCCTGCTCATTGATCATGGGCGCCGTGGGAGGCGCCGTTGGTTATCTCAGCGTGGGTATCCTGAAAAAGAAACTGGGATATGATGATTCCCTTGACGCCTTTGGGGTTCATGGGGTATGCGGAATCTGGGGTGCACTGGCAACAGGCCTCTTTGCCGACCCGTCAATCACCCCGGGTGCAGCCGGGCTCTTTTTCGGCAATCCCGGTCAGTTCATGATCCAGCTGGTCTCTGTTCTTGGCACGGCCGCCTACAGTGCCCTGGCCACCCTAGCCGTTATATTCATGGTAAAATATCTTACCTCTGGCCTCAGGGTGACCCGGGATCAAGAAGTCACCGGGCTTGACAGTTCCATCCACGGGGAACGTGCCTTTGAAGTGATATAGATATATATCTAATCCAGGGGGTCTTTAAACCTTGCAGCAATGGCTTTTATTTCAAATTCAATTGTGACAAAGGCATCCACAGTCAGTGGATTAAATAAGGACCCTTTGCTCTGATCTATAATGACCATGGCTTTTTCATGGGAAAAGGGCGGCTTATAACTCCGCCTGCCACACGGTGGAGCGGTTTCTGCCGCTCTGCTTGGAACGGTAGAGGGCCTGGTCAGCCCTTGCGATCCACTCAACGGCACCTGGGATCTGGCTGTCTCTGGTATTTTCGGCAATACCAAAACTCATTGTCACTGGGATAAATCGGTCAGGAACCGGCTTTCCCGCCCTGTCCACACAGGCAAAACTGTGGTTCTCCACCCGAACCCTGATGCGCTCGACAATCGCAAGGGCCTGGCCCAGGTCGGTCTCGTCAAACAAGAGCAGAAACTCCTCGCCGCCGTAGCGACCGGCAAGGTCAAAGTACTCACGCATGGCCCCTGCCAGGATAACGCCCATCTCCTTGAGCACAGCATCCCCCTGGATATGCCCCCAGGTGTCGTTAATCCGCTTGAAGTGGTCGATATCACACATGACCACACAGGCCCGGTTGCCGGTCCTTCGCTCAAACCGTGAGCTGACCCGGGCCACCTCCTCCTTGATCTTTCGGGCGTTGTAGAGCTTGGTCAACGAGTCAAAAACAGCCAGGTTTTCAAACTCCGCCTTGATGAGAATGGTGCTTAAATAGTTGCACATGATCTCGCACACACTGGCTTCGTAATCCTTGACCTGGGACTCTCTGCCGCAGAAATCGCCACCAAACAGGTAGCCGCCGCCAAAACTGTCCGTAAGGGAGACAAAGCCCATGATATCGCAGCCAATGCCGGGCACGTTGATGCTCGACACCTTTCGGGTCTTAAAGGCCCGCACCTCGTTGGTGTAGGTGGGGTCCACGTTGTCAAGGTCAAGCTCCAGCCGCCGGCCGGGCACAAGGTCGCTTCGGTAGCCGTCCGGATCAAACACCCGCTCGATCTTGAGAAGCAGACGGTTGTCAACCGCATTGGTGATTTTGTACAGCACACTCACATCAAAGGACATGCTCTGCTGCATGATTTCAAGCGGAAGGTTAAAACATTCGTGCTTTGCCTTTGCCACATCCACACTCGAGAGAACCGAACTGAGTTCCCCGAGACGTTTCAGCACCTTTTTGGCATCTGTTTCAAGTTTATCCCCGGACATTAAACCGCCTTTAACCGCGCCAGATTGTCCCTGGCAAAATCAAGGGAAGGATCAATTCTCAGAGCCTGTTCATAGTAATGGATGGCGTCATTTCTTTTACCGAGCTCTCTTAAATTGGTGGCCACATTGGCATAATCAATACCCGAAGAGGGATCAATTTCAATGACCCGCTTGAAACAGGCAACGGCCTGTTCATGGTTTTTCATCTTGAAATAGCAGAACCCCTTGAGGTTGTGGATGTCGGTTCGGTCGGGGTCAATGGCCTCACCCCTTTCAAGAACGTCCAGGGCCCGGTCGTACATCTCCATCTCCTTGAGGCTCACCCCGAGGTAGGAACAGATATCCGGAACGTTCAGGGTTGCAGGATCAAGATCAAGGGCCGCCTGGAGATGGGTCTCAGCCGTTTGGGGATCGCCCAGGGACAGATGGGAGAGCCCCAGGTAAAACCGGGTATAATACCGGCCGGGCAGGAGGGTCTCCATGTGGTCAAGGCGGTCCACAGCCTCCCGGGGATCAAAGCTCTCGGTGATCAGGCGGGCTGCAAACATGCCAAGGCTAGCCTCGGCGGCCCGTTCCCTGAAGTGGGCACCCGGAAGAATCGTGTAAAAGGCCGGGATCTGAAGCCCCGGGTGGGTGGTGTTGATCAACAGCGCGTCCATGCCCTTTTTTTCAAGGGCAGCCACATAGCGTTCCACCTCGATGCGAATGTTGTTGCTGCTAAGGTTGGGCAGCAGTGAAATGGAGGTCAGGGGCTGCTGGTCAATGATATACGCGGCCTGTTCAAGGGTTGCGAACTTTGGCAGCCCGCTTGCCACATAATTGGAGCCGGTGTTGAAATCGCCGGCAAGCTGGGCTGTCTCGGTCAAGGCCCGGCTCAGGGCCTTTTCCGGGTTAGGCGCGGTTCCTGCGGTCCAGACGATTTCACTTGCCCCGGGAAAGGTGGCCGGATCATAGGCCAGCACCCCCACCGTGGGAATGCCCATGTCCAGGGTGAAATCCGAGATGTAAAATTGAATCCCGGCCCGCCGGTATTTTGCCACCATCTCCCGGACGACTGGATCCGTGGCAGAATCCGGGTCAATGGCAGGAACCGAACGTCTTTCAAGGCTCACAAGGGAAGAGGTATGGCGCTCCACAAGCTCGGAAAGCCCCTGGCAGATAGCCTCTTCAACACAGTTGCCGGCTGCGGGGCCGTTAAACTCGTTGATCATGTAAAACCAGTTAAAGGGAATCAGCACCGATTTGTCCCGGGTCAGGTTAAATCCTTGGGTCCACTGGAGGGGGAGATTCTCAAACAGTTTCTCCTTTGCCCCTTCATCCCCGCCCCGGTCATGGACGCTCTGGAGAATGGTTTCAAAGGGAATGGCCTTGTGTTTAACCTTCGTATAGGTATCAACAACGAAATTTTCAGGATTGTTCTTGAAGCTGAAAAAACTGTACCGTTCGGCAAGCTCCATAACAGCACTGGCCTCGGACTGGTCAGGATCCGCGCCCTTGCCCATCTGCTTGTTAGTTCCGATCACATCCTTTGCATCCGTGCCGCACTCACTGAAGAACACGGGGATATCGAGCCTGCCATTGTCGATCCGCTCGGTTTTCTTCAGAATTTTGAGATCCAGAATCCGGGTTCGCTCCCTGAAGCGTTTTACCGTCTCTTCAGGTGAGATGATCTTATCCTGATCCAGGGTATGGGTTTTAAAGGCATCCTTGAGTGTTATCCTGGCGTTCATATATTTTCCTTATTTCTATCCTGTCTATCGGTTCTCTTTTTTGTTTTTTGGCCGATCATAAAGATACCATAGGTGGCGAAAAGATTGGGCATAAAATTTACAAGCTTTCCCCGGGTCCCGTTTTCAGCGGTCTGAACGGCCGCCTCTTTGAGAATCTCAAACCCCACCTTCCGGGCAAAGCGTTGAAAATCCTTAAGGCTTAAAACCCTGATGTTGGGGGTATTGTACCATTCGTAGGGCAGTTCGCTTGTCCGGGGCACATACCCCGTACCCAGAAGCTGCATGCGCACCCGCCAGTGGCTGAAGTTGGGAAAACTGACAATTCCCCTTCGGGCAATCCTGAGCATGGAACGGATGAGATCGTCTGGCGCATACACCTGCTGCAGGGTCTGGGAAAGGATGGCATAGTCAAAGGCGTTGTCCGGGTAGTCCCGGACCTCCTCGTTTATATCTCCCTGGATGACCGACAATCCCCGGTCAATGCAGGCGGCCACCCTGGATTCCCTGATCTCAATGCCAGAAGCCTTGACCTGCTTGTCGTTTTTAAGGTGAACCAGAAGATCGCCATTGCCGCACCCAAGACCCAGAACCGTTGATCCGGGTTTGATCCATGAGGAGATCAGTTTAAGATCAAACCGCATCCGTGGGCCGTCATCTGCCATGGTACACCCCTCCAAGAAAACCTGCAACCAGCCGGTCAAGCCCAGTGCCCGGCAGGAGAAAGGCGTCATGGCCCCACTGGGCATTTATTTCACAAAAACTTGCATCAATGCGGTTCTGCTTCATGGCCCTTAAAAGCTCCCTTGACTGGTAGGTGGGATAGAGCCAGTCCGAAGTGAACGACACCACCAGGAACCGGGCCTTGAACCTTGAGACAGCCCGTTCAAGGGACCCTGAACCATACTCCCTGGCAAGGTCAAAATAATCGGCCGCCTTGGTGATGTAGAGAAAGGAATTAGCGTCAAACCGTTCGACAAACTTTCTGCCCTGGTGGCGAAGGTAGCTCTCCACCTGAAAATCATTGCCCAGCTCAAGGGAGAGGGTGGTTGGGTTCTGGAGCCTTCTGCCGAACTTTGTGCCCATGGCCTCGTCGGAAAGATAGGTAATATGGCCGATCATTCGGGCAACGGCAAGACCCATGTCCGGTGTATCACTCGAATAGTAGTTGCCCAGGTTCCAGTTGGCATCGGCCATGATGGCCTGGCGGGCCACCTCGTTAAAGGCAATGGCCTGGGCTGAATGGCGGGAGGTGGTGGCAAGGGCTATGGCCGACACCATGCGATCCGGGTACCGGGCGCACCATTCAAGGACCTGCATGCCGCCCACCGACCCCCCCACAACGCTCAACAGCCTGTCAATACCCAGATGGTCCATGAGCCGTCCCTGGGCCCGGACCATGTCCGTGATGGTGATCATGGGAAAATCGCTGCCATAGGGCCTTTGGGTGGCAGGATTCAAGGATGAGGGGCCGGTGGTGCCGGCGCAGCTGCCCAGCACATTTGAGCACACGACAAAATAGCGGTCCGTGTCAATGGCCCGGCCCGGACCCACCATGAAATCCCACCACCCGGGTCTTGAGTCCTTCTGGCCCGGGGTGGCTGCCGCATGGGCGTCCCCGCTCAGGGCGTGGCAGACCAGAACGGCATTGCCCTTGTCCGCATTCAGATGCCCCCAGGTTTCATAGGCAATGGTGATGGGTCCCAGACAGGAACCAACCTCAAGGGGCATCTCCTCTCCGGATCCGGCAAAGGTGAACAATAGCGGATCGCCCGCTCCACTGCCGGTACGGCTCCCGTTTCCAGTGCCCTGATTGTTTGTACCGTCGCACCGGCTCCCCCGGGCGCCAGAAGCGTTCATTTCTTCCATCAAACCTCCAGTCTGCTCATAGGAGAGAAAAAGTGCCCGGGACCATGGATCTGAACTGCGACATGGAAGAAAGCTTTAGCGACTAAACCAAAATCGCCACGGTAATCTCAACGGACATCCCAAAACTTGCCCAGGTCCTTCCCGGCGACACCATCCGGTTTGCCCCGGTTAAACTGGAACAGGACAGGACCGAATCAATAGAATGGGAATCCTGGCCGCCTGCAGCACCCCTGCAGCCACGCTCCCATAGGAAACCCGGGCAAGACCGCCCAAACCATGGGTGGCCAGAGCAATCAGATCAGCGCCGGTCTCCTCGGCCACGTTTAGGATTGCTTTGACAACTGATCCGGACACAATCTGTGTGCCAGCATTGATTCCCTGGCCAAGAAACTTGTTCTTAAGGGTATTGAGATAATCATTCGAGAGCTCAATCCGTCGTTCATAGGCCTCCCGATATTTCTCGCCATTAATGACCTCGTCACGTTCCAGCAAAAGCGCCTCTTCCTCAACCTTGAGAAAAATCACCCTGGCATTGTTGTCCTTGACCAGATTTTCCACATGGTCCAAAATTGCCTCAGCCCGCCTGGAGCCATCCACGGGAACAAGTATTGTTCTGTACATCCCTGCCTCCCTTTTAAGACATTCAGTTAAACCCCTTGCGTCAACCTCAACTGATCCAAAAGCAATAACCATACCACAAATGGATTTTAAGAACACAAATGCGGCTGAAGGGTCCTGACGCCAGTAAAACTTTGCCTGGTGTGCGATCAAAGGGGTCTTCTCCGGGACTCGATCATCCAAGGTGGTGTCAGTTCCTTTTGCACCTTGCAATGTTGATCCGGATACCTTGTTCAAGATGCCCCCCGTGTTTACCCACTGCGTTATCGTGCTTGTGTTTTTTTAAAAAACGCGACCCTGACCCCGCACCTGCCATGCACCTTTATCGCAAGATAGAGGTGCCTGAATCCTCGGGCTCAACCCCCATCTTGCTGCCCACAATATCGTGAATGACAAAGGGAAACCAGAGCCGGTCGATGCCGGGCTGTACCGAGAAAAAATGGGTGGCAAAGGCACCAAGCACCTTGCTGTAAAAGGGTGATGCAATTCCCTGTTTTGCCTCCTCGTTAAAATCAATCAGGTACTGGACCCTGGCAATACCGTTGTCCGGGTCCGTGTCTGCCGCAATGAACGGGGCTGCAGGACGATTGTTGAAAATGCTGATCATGGAAAAATCGCACCCGGCATAGGCGTTGAGATGGGCCTTGACTTTTTCCTGCTCCAGGGCCGACTGCCGCTGATTGGCAAGTTCTGCTCCGGCCACGATAAAGTTAAGATTCTTGTCCATGATATAGGATTCAACCCTTTGAATCAGGGGCCCTTCTCCCCCGTCAACTTCATTGATATCAGATAGTTTCCACATCTTGATTCCGCCCCTTAAACCTTTTTTATATAACCGGCATGGCCGGAGCATGGTATCTGCTCTGGCCACAACGAATGATGAAACGCCCCTGTTTGAAATGCTTCGGTGGGTGTTTCATATAAAAAACCATGGTCTGTGTTTTTAAACGACACTGCAATTGCCCGGCCCAGGGATTGCGATGTCTGCAACACCCCCGGCAACCCGAGTAATGCTATACCTAAATCCAAACAATTTGCATATAAAAAAGAGGTTAACTGTTTCTCCTTACTCACCTGTTACCCTGTTATTGCAGGGATTATTTTTTTTGCACAATGGGGTTACCGGCCTTATGGTTGGTTTTAAGATTTGGCCGGAACGGCACAGAACTTTGAATCGAAAAAAATTGACGCCGGATATGGATTCGTATATGTTAACAGACTTACCCGATTTGTTTGGTAGCCGGTCGACGGGAAACGCATTTCATTCAAATCAAAGAAGAGAAAAAATGCAGACATTTAAAAAAGGGGTCATCATAATTCGCCCTGGTTCTGTTTTGGGCCACCCTGCCGTTCTTCACCACCATGGTCTTGATGGTGGTTTTGATCACTCTTTTTCCTGGGATTGTCTTTTTTCTGCCAAAAAACATGGTTCAAGAATCAATAACAGATGCTGAAGGCCAGGAAACAGGTTCAATGATCGAAATTCAAACCCCTCTACTAAAATGGTACCACACCCACCACCGGGACCTTCCCTGGAGAAAGACATCAGACCCCTACGGCATCTGGGTGTCAGAGGTGATGCTCCAGCAGACCCAGGTCAAGACCGTCTTGCCCTACTATGGCCGATTCATGGAAGCCTTTCCCACGGTCGCATCCCTTGGCCGGGCAGACCTTGAACAGGTGCTCAAACTCTGGGAAGGGCTTGGCTATTATGCCAGGGCCCGAAATCTCCACAAAGCGTGCCAAACCGTGGCAGCGGAGCTCAAGGGGATCATCCCCCGGGACCCCGGAGGATTCAAGGCGCTACCCGGTGTGGGGGACTATATTGCCGCAGCCGTTCTCAGCATCGCCTTTGATCTTCCCCTGGCCGTTGTGGACGGCAATGTCAAACGGGTGATGGCCCGGGTGTTCACCATGAACGACCCGGCGAACCACAGCCCGTCCCACAGACGATTCCAGGCAAAGGCCGATCGGCTCCTGGATCGATCCTGCCCGGGAACCTTCAACCAGGCCGTCATGGAACTGGGAGCGTTGGTCTGCAGCCCGCGCAATCCCGACTGCACAGCCTGCCCCATCGGGCCGCACTGCCGGGCCCTGGAGACCGGCAGCGTCGACCAGTTTCCCCGTCGCAACAGGACAAAACCGGTGCCAACGGTTCACATTGCGGCAGGGGTGGTAAAAAAAGGAGAGACACTTTTGATCACCCTGAGAAAGCCGGAAGGGCTTCTGGGCGGATTATGGGAGTTTCCCGGCGGCAAAGTAGAAACCGGTGAGGATGCATCGTCGGCCTGTGTACGGGAACTTGCCGAAGAAACGGGCCTCAGGGTGGCCGTGACCTCCCATCTGGCCCGAATCAAGCATGCCTATACCCATTTTAAAATCGAAATGGACATTTTTAACTGCCAATATATCTCCGGCAGTGTCCGGCTCAACGGACCTGTGGACCATCGCTGGATTTTACCCCATGAGATCCGTCAATACCCCTTTCCCAAGGCCAATCTCAAATTCATTCACCTGCTGGAAAACCCAGTCTGAAAGCCCTTGAAAACCATATCTGTGATCGTCTAACCATCAACCACACCGGGTATACCCGCAGGAATGGCAGGTGACACACCCTTCCTCATGGCTGATCACAAGACCGCACTCGGGGCACAGATCCTCCGTAAGGGTGTTGTTGACCTTCTTTTTACCGTTCCGGCCATATCGTTTTTCAAGGACCCGGCCAATGGCGTCGGGAATGGACAACACCCGTCCGCCCTCCTGGAATACAGCGTGCTCGCCGCCGATGCCTGCAACCTGATCAATGATGTCCCGGACATCCACCCCGGCCCTGAGGGCCAGGGAGATCAGCCGGCCGATGGCTTCGGTTTTTGCCGTTGTGGATTTGCCGGATTTGCCAATGGTGGCAAACACCTCAAACGGTCGGCCGTCAAGTTCGGTAACGGTGACATAGAGTTGGCCCATACCGGTTTTCATCCGTGTGGTAAACCCCTCCAGGGTTTCGGGCCGCTGGCGCACGCTCTTTGAAAATCGATCAGGCGCGGCAGTGGTGCCTGAAATGGACAGCACCTGATTGGCCTTGCTGCCGTCCCGGTAAATGGTGACCCCTTTGCAGCCAAGGTCAAAGGCTGAGGTGTATATTTCAGCCACATCGTGCTCAGTGGCGTCCCTGGGAAGATTCACCGTCTTTGACACGGCATTGTCCGTGTGCTTCTGAAAGGCAGCCTGCATCTTCACATGCCAGGCAGGCGAAACATCGTGGGCCGTGACAAAGATCTTTCTGACCTGTTCCGGGATCTCGGTCATTCCCTTGATGGTGCCTGTCCTGGCAATTTTTTCCATGAGGGCCTCACTGTAAAACCCCTGGGCCTGGGCCACGGCCATGAAATGGGGATTGATCTCCAGGAAGGTGTCGTTGTCCATGATGGTTCGAATAAAGCTCAGGGCAAACAGGGGCTCAATGCCGCTAGAGCTGCCGGCAATGATGCTCAGGGTGCCGGTGGGTGCAATGGTGGTGACGGTGGCGTTCCTGAAACGCTGCTCCTTGTCGTTTCTGAAAACGCTCTTGTCAAAGTTTTCAAACACCCCCCTTTCCTGGGCAAGGGCCCGGGATGCCTTGCGGGCCTCACTCTGGACAAAGGCCATGACCTCCTCGGCCAGGGCCACGGCCCGGTTGGAGTTGTAGGGAATTTCAAGGGCAAACAAAAGGTCGGCAAACCCCATCACCCCGAGACCGATTTTTCTGTTGCCCCGGACCATGGCTGTGATCTCGTCAAGGGGATAGATGGAGCGGTCAATGGTGTCGTCCAGAAACCGGACGGCCAGGGCAATGGTTTTTCCCAGGGAGGCATAATCAATGGCGGGCTTTCCCCGTTTTTCAAAAACAAACTTTGCCAGATTGACAGAACCCAGGTTGCACGCCTCCATGGGCAGCAGAGGCTGTTCACCGCAGGGGTTGGTGGATTCGATCTCCCCGAGGAGGGGCGTGGGGTTGTCCTGGTTGATGCGGTCCAGGAAAATGATGCCGGGATCACCGTTGTGCCAAGCCTGCTTGACCATGGCCTCGAACACGTCTGCGGCATTCAGAGTGCCGACCACCCGTCGGTCCCTTGGGTCCACCAGGTCATAGGGCAGGCCCTTCCTCGCCTTGACCATGAAGTCGTCGGTTACCCCCACGGAAATGTTGAAATTGTTCAGGTCGGCACTGGCCTGCTTGCAGAGGATGAACTCCATGATATCCGGGTGATCCACCCTGAGAACGGCCATGTTGGCCCCCCTCCGGGTACCGCCCTGCTTGACCTGCTCGGTTGCAACATTAAAAATTTTCATGAACGAGACCGGTCCTGAGGCAACCCCGCCGGTGCTTCCCACCCGGGAATCCTTGGGTCTGAGTCGTGAAAACGAGAACCCCGTGCCGCCCCCGGATTTGTGAATCAGTGCCGCATTTTTCACCGTTTCAAAGATGGCGGATATGGAATCCTCGACCGGGAGCACAAAACAGGCGGCTAGCTGCCCCAGGTCTGTGCCGGCGTTCATGAGGGTCGGGGAGTTGGGCAGAAACTCAAGCCGTGCCATGATGTTGTAAAACAGGTCCCGATAGGCCCCGGGATCGTTGCCATGGGCCTCTTCTGCCGCAGCGATGTGGGACGCCACCCGCATGAACATCTGCCCCGGTGTTTCAACCACCCTGCCCCTTTTATCCTTCTGGAGATAGCGTCTTTTCAGGACGGTTAATGTTGCTTCTGATATTTCAGGCTCAATGGCCACTGCTGTTTCTGTCATGGTGGTGCCTCCCGGTTAAATATACCCTATGATGTATCCGCAGGGTATATATGCACAATATATTGTCACCGTCAAGCAAGATTCTTCCTGTTTCCAGCCTAGCCTCCTGCCCCGGATCAGAACCACAAGGAAAACCCATCGGCCATGGGTAAAGCGGTGTTACTGGGAATAAAGTGTCAAGCTGCCGGGATCTCGATCATGGAGCGTAAACGTTTTTACCATAACCACACGGAACTCATTGATATAATCAACGACTTCAGGAGTCATTGGGTGAATGTGGTTATCCCAGTTCACGCAAATCAGGGCAATAATCTTCTGATCCACAAATACGGGAAAACAGCGATGGCTGAAGATCTCTCCTTTTCCACGAAGCGATCCCTGTACCAGGAGGGAATCTTTTTTTCGTATTTCTGCCGGGTGATATCCTTGATAATGATATCTTTATTATTCATGACAGCCTCGTTAAACAGATCATGGCTGTTCTCAATTTTATACGAAAACCACTTCAGGAACGCCTTTGATTGATTCCCTTTTGCAAACCGGGCATCCATGGTCTGGGTCTCTTTTTTCTTGATGGCAATGCAGACCTGGGTAAAATAAAAACTTCTAAAAAGGATCTCCACAATATTGGTAAATATGTCGTGGATACTGAGCTGGTTGTTCAGATTCTGCGCTAACTGCTTTAACCCGGCAGTCAGTCGGTCCTGATTCTTTACCCCGGAAATTGAAGCCCCTGACCTGTTCAAATTCCGAGCAGGGGAGATGTTCAGAAGGGCTTCATGTTTTATCATTTTATTCCATGAGGTTGTAAAAACACCCAATGACATTGCCATGTCAAGATTCAGGATATCATTGTATTTTGCTGCAACAACCTGGGCCTGTTCAAGATCCTGACAGCCAGCATCATCCAGGGGAATATCACACATTTCATTGGTAAAGGCACAAACATAGCGATGGCGATCTCCCTCTGTCAGCATGGCCCGATTCAGGCAAAGCTCTCTCACCGGTTGCATACAATTAACAATATTTTTCGGCAAATGAAGCTTTAAAGCCACGATCATGCCCAAATCGCTGTAGGAGAGTCCAAGTATCAATTTTGATGCCTTGGCCCGGGAAATAGAACGCTCATCCATGACCAACTCAATCCGGATATACATGTCCGGTGCGAACAGCGCCACCATGTACTCACCCAGATCATAGACCATGGCAGCAATTTGGATGGCATCTGCATCCCGATAATTACCCTTCCGGGCAATCTGCCTTGCCATGATGCTCCGCTGAAGACCTTTTAATGCTTTTTCCTTGAGTATTGCTACATTGCCAAGGCTGTTCATCATTTCATATATTTTCATACCCGCGGCAGCCAGTCGAACCTCGTCGGTTCCCAGAATGATCATGGCCTCTGAAATGGTGGAGATCCCCATGCTTGAAAAATGCCGATAAAAAGAAGAGTTTACCAGTTTCAGCACCTTGGTCGTCAATGCCATATCCTTTAAAATCACCCGGGCAATATCAGTGGCCGAGGAATATTTCATTGTCAAAATTTTATTGACATCACTGACCTGTCGGTAAAAGGATAAAAAAGAACTCTGAACCATCATTTTTTTAAACAGGGCATTGACAAAAACTCGACGGTCAGAAGGATCTGACTCGATTTTTACAGTATCGCTGCCCCCGGTGTCTCCCCCCAGACAAGGCAGGCGAATTACATCCAATTCGATCCCGGCATGGGAGGTGTCTGATCCATCCATTTAGACTCCATTTTACAAAACGACCTTGCAATCCATAGGGATTATCCCTTATAGTTCAACCGCCATCTTAGACGTTATGGGTTTGATTATCAATTTAATTTTAATACAGGAAAACAGATGGAAGACAAATCCATTCTGGTTGTCAGTGAACAAAAAAAAGAGCATGTGGACCTGACCCATATTCTAAGGAAATTTGGATATAATAAGATCTTCGCCACCCAGGGCGGCGCAAATGCCTGGGCTTATTTAAAATCAAAAAAGATTGACTGTATCATTTCTTCCTATGAGATGACAGAAATGTCCGGCCTGTCCCTGCTGACAATTGTGCGAAAGGAAGAATCACTGGCAACCCTGCCCTTCTTCCTTACAGACAGCGCCTTTAACAAAATCAAGGTGCTGCGGGCCGGGCAAATCGGTGTGACCGGCCTTTTTGTGATCCCATATGATCAGGAAGGAATAAAAGACAAGCTTTCCCGGGCCATTGAAAAAAGAAGTCCCCCAGTCGTGGCAAGGATGGAAAAAAGCCTCAAACAGGGCATTAAACTCATTGAACAACAGAAGTATGCCCAGGCCCTGGCACTGTTTGAAGCCCTTGTCCAACAGAAGGAAAGCCCGGAGTATTATTTTAACATCGGATATATCAAGACCTCCCAGGGAAAACACAGCGAGGCCATTGAAGCCTTCTCCAAGGCCACCCAGCTTGACAGGCTTTTTGTCCAAGCCCATGAAACAATGGGAAGGGTCCACAGGGCCCTTGGAAATCACCAGCAATCTGAGGAATGCCTGCAGACAGCAGCAGAAATTTACCTGGATTCGGATAAACTGGGTTCAGCCGAAGGACTCCTCAATGAAATTCTTGAATCCGGATCAACCTCCCTCAACGTTTTCAACTCCCTTGGGGTTATTCATCGAAAAAAGGGGAATAGGGAACAGGCCCTCCGCCAGTACCAAAAAGCATTGAAAATCCACCCGGACGAACCCTATATTTACTACAATATCGGCCGGCTCTACCTGGAGATGAAAAACAGGGCAAAAGCCAGATTCTATTTCCAGGCTGCCCTGAACAAGGACCATGGATTTGAGGAAGCAAGACAGGTGATCAAGGCCATTGATATCGGCCTTGTGTAAACGGAGTGTCAATCACAGAGCATCTGCTTGATCCGTTCACTCAAAAACATGATCGACTCGATGTCCAGGTGGGTGATGATGGTTTCATCAAACAAGAACTTGACGCTGCCGGGAAACCCGTCGTCCAGGTCTTGATCCGTGAACATCAGCATCACCGGCACCTTTGGCAGCGCCTTGAAAATCAGGGCCATGTCAGCAGAATGCTGGTCCTCTGGGACCTCTTCGGCACCATACTTCTCAGCTGCGGCCCTGAGTGCTTCCCCCCGCCCCTTGAACGCCTGGATCAGGGGAATTTCAACCTTGTCCACCATGCTCTTGATCTTGGACACCGTGTTGGGAAACTCCACCAGTCCCTTCCATTGCCCGGTGGGCATCCGGCTGCCGCCTTGCGCCAGGTGATTGTACAGCAGCACCTGCTCCCAACGGGTCAGGTCAGAACCGTCCCCCTTTGTGATGGCGCCATCGGTTATCCACACGGTGGAATTAAAATAGGGCAGCACAAGAACGGTTTCCCCGCCCTGGACTTCAAGACAACCGCCGATCCGACTGGGAAGGTCCTTGATCTCCATGGAGGCCAGACGCTCTTTTGCCCAGGCAAGGGCATCGTCGGCCATGTCCCGTTTGAGCCATTTCCCGGCCCGGTACTGCTCGTTGAGTTCAACATTGCAACGTTCAACAACGACCGGGTCCAAGTGGGGACAGTTCTTCAGGGGATGTTTTTCCGACACCACCATGCCGGCAAAGGCAAGACAGGTGGAAAACCCGCAATCCCCGCAGTTGGTTTTCGGCAGCACATCCCGGTAAAGATCAACAACTGAAAGCGCCATGGGCGACCATGCCTCCATAAAAATATTTTTTGATGCTGGAAGATCCGGCATTTGACCAAATAATACGCAAAAGCGATATCTATGAGACACGATTATGGCACAATTTCGTCAATTGTTAAATCCAAAACATGGAATCGTCCCGTTAAGGTATGGAGGACCCTCAAAAAACATCCCCCCTGCAGGTTGATAAAAAGAACCGTTTAATCAGGTCATCAGGCCGAATCAATGGCCCTTTGTATCCACCTTTAATTCCTTATTTTTTTCCTGTTAATTTTACAAAAAAACTTTATCCGTTTATAACATGACACTGAGTCTTTTTTCATCACAGCCAGCAACAAACACCAGTGACGTTAAAGAATAAAGACAAAAAAAACGCTTATGGCAAAGGGAACGAATGAAAAAACAGAAAAACAAAGATGACCCAGAAGAATTTCCTGTAATGACGATCAACCCTTTGAACCTTACCTTTTCCGATGAATGCAAGCATCTGGAACAGAGTTTTCTGAATAATTATGCGGCTCAATCAATCAAGTATATCAGACAGGCTTTTTGGGTGGGCATATTCTTTTATTCAATTTTCGGCATCCTTGACGCAATCATTGCTCCGGAAAAAAAAGCCCTGCTGTGGTTCATCCGCTACGGTGTTGTATGCCCCATGATCTTGGGTTGCCTGCTCCTGTCGTTCTGGTCGGGTTTTCAGAAATGGAGCCAGCCCGTCATCGTGTTTGTTATCCTTCTGGCAGGGGGAGGAATCAGCGTTATGGTTGCAGTGACCCAGCCTCCTGCAGCATTTTCATACTACGCAGGGGTGATTCTTGTCCTGATGCTGGGGTATGGATTTGTCAGGGCAAGATTCATCTGGGCCTCCCTGGCTGGATGGATCAATGTAATAATCTATGAAATTGTTGCCATTGGAATAGTTGATACGCCGATACCTGTCCTGGTCAACAACAACTTTTTTTTTATCAGCGCCAATATCATCGGCATGTTTTCCTGCTACGCATTTGAGTTTTATACCAGAAAAGATTTCTTCATGGCCCAGATGCTGTCGGCCGAACGGAAAAAAGTGACGGAACTGAATCGTGACCTTGAGAAAAAAGTCCACGTGCGCACCGCTGAGTTACAAAGAACCAACGACAAACTCACACAGGAGATTAAGGATCGGGAATCACTCCAAGCCCAATTGGTTCAGGCTCAGAAAATGGAATCTGTCGGCCGGCTGGCCGGAGGCGTGGCGCACGACTTTAACAATATCCTCAGCGTCATCATTGGATTTTCAGAATTGGCAATGGAAAAAGTGCCTCCGGATTCCCCCCTCCATGAAGACCTGAAAGAAATTTTAACCGCGGCAGGGCGTTCCCGTGATATTACCCACCAATTGCTGACCTTTGCCCGCAAGGAAACCATATCTCCGGTGGTTCTGGACCTTAATGCCTGCGTGGAAAATATGCTCAAAATTCTCCGGCGCCTCATCGGAGAGGATATCAACCTGACATGGCTGCCGGATGCCCACCTTTTGCCGGTTTTGATGGATCGTTCCCAATTGGAACAGATTCTGGCCAACCTTTGTATCAACGCCCGGGACGCCATTACCGACGTGGGCAACATTACAATCAAAACAGAAACAGAACTCGTGGAAAATTGCCCCATCAATCCTGTTCATCTGCAACCGGGCCAATATGTATTGCTGTTGATAAGCGACACCGGAAAAGGTATGGCCAAGGAGACTTTGGATAATATCTTTGAACCTTTTTTTACCACCAAGGGTGTGGGCCAGGGCACTGGCCTGGGATTGGCCACAGTCCATGGCATCATCCAGCAGAACAATGGCTTTGTAAAAGTCTACAGTGAGGTGGAAAAAGGCACGACATTTAAAATCTATCTGCCGCAGCACCAGGGTGAAATTGCCGTTGAAAAGGGTCTGCCTGCCACAAAAGAGGTCAAGGGAAATGGAGAACACTTGCTTGTGGTTGAGGACGAAACCTCCATTTTAAAGCTTGCCAGAAGAATTCTGGCCAAGCAGGGATATCATGTCGATACAGCCCAAACACCCTTTGAGGCTCTGGAAATCGCCAAAAGACTTGATGGTGACATTGACCTGCTCATTACCGACGTGGTAATGCCCGGGATGAACGGGAAAGAACTGGCCGAACAGCTGAAAAAGATGAATCCTCAAATCAAATGTATATACATGTCTGGATATACCGCTAACGTTATCGCCCACCGGGGGGTGCTTGACAAGGGGCTTCAATTTATCCAAAAGCCATTCCAGGCTGACACATTAATTGCGGCTGTCAGGGCTGTTTTGGATACAAAGGATTACAGTATAAAAAAGAACTGAAAAGGGTTCATGCCTGCTTGACCCAAAAAGGTGCGACCTTGGCCCCGGTAATCACAATCTTTTCCCACACCTTGCCCAGCACATAGGGCTCTTTGTCGAGCCACTCCTGATCAAGGGCCTGCCTTGACTCAAATTCACACACGATCATGGAGCCTGTCATCGTCCCTTCCGGGTCCAGGATGGCGGCCGCATAGAGCCAGTGACCGGCCTCGTGCATCTCTTTTGCCATGGCAAGGTGGGCCTCCCTGGCCGCCATTCTTCGGTCAAGGGCCTTGTCGTCGGTCCCGTCATAACCCGTCACGATAAATTGCATCTGGTATTTCCCCGTGTTTTGTTTTTAATTTTGTTTAACCCGTCCACATAAAGATACTACATTCTTTCAATGGATCCGGCAAAGGGATTATTCCAGACAATACGTTTTTCCCTCGACGGCCAGCGGCAGGGGCGCATTTGCCAGAAACGGCGTATGATATCCAAGAACCCTTCCAGATATGGCCTGCTGGAGCTTTTGCACCTGCTTCCAGTGGCTGTGAACACCTGCAGGATTGTCAAAATCCATTTCATGGAAAACAAGATCGCATCGGGCAAACCATTGGGGCAGCAGCTCTTCCCGGTTGAGGATCCCGTTGATGGTTTCATCATACTTTGTGTCCCCTGAAAACCCAAAGGTTTTGCCGTTGCCTGAAAATTTCAGCCCCAGGGTACCATAGGGAAGAAAATGATGATTCCAGCGACTCTCTATTTCAAGGGCGCCCAGCTTCAATGGGCTGCCCGGGGTAATGGGAATAAAATTCACCAGGGCATCAAACCCGGGGCACAGGGGGGTAAACTGCTGTTTGAGCAACCTGAAAACAGACGTTGCCGTGACAAGATTCAGGGGGGTTTTCCGATGTTCGGCCCGTTTCAGGCAGGCGGAAAAGCCCTGGATATGATCCTCATGGTTGTGGGTAACCAGCAGGTGGGTGATGTCGTCCCAGTGGACCCCGTGGCGGGCCAGCACATGGGCCGGATAACCACAGGGATCGATCCAAACCACCTCTTTTCCGCAACGGACAATAACGCTTGCAACCGTTCCGGAAAATCCATTGCCTGTGCCCACGGGTTTTATTTCAATGGACTGCCTGGCGGCACCGTCCCTGGGTATGCCGGCGAGCAGGGATTCGACCAGGGTATCGGCATCATCGGCAGGTTTTAACCCAAGCTGATCGTAAATCACCTGGCCATGATCCGAAACAATGACGTTCCCCCCATCAACCCGGATCGACACCCCACCCGTTTCATAAACCGGGGTGGCAGCCTGCCTTGAAAACCAGTTGTTCAACCACCGTTTTTTGACGATGGATATCCGCCTGGCATCAAAAAAAAAAGAAAAGGTGTCGTCAAGGCTCTGGTACACCTGTTTCAGGTTTCTTGGCGCACCCACGTACTGCTTTTGAATACCGCCCCTGACCTGGGCCTGCCACAGAACAAACTCTTCTCCGGTACGGTTATCTCCCGCCATGGAACCTGTCCAGTCGGGGACAACCACCATCTCCTCCCTGAACCCATGGTCAATGAGAAACTTGGAAATGTCCGGCATGCTGCCCACACGAACGGTTCCCATGGATGTATTGACAAGATCAACGGCCATTCCGCAGTTCTCAATTCGATTAACGTCTCTGGTCAATGGTGTCAAACGGTTGCAGATCATCGCCCGGCTCCTGAAGTTAAATGTAACGGTTTACATGAGTTGATCTTCAACACCGTTGATTATCAGGTTTCAACGAATAAAACAAGGTCGAAAATCTAAATCAATATAACAATATATTTCAGTATTTTACACATAAAAACAAGAACAGATCCATAAAATTATTGACACCTTGCAACGGGATGGATATATAAATGTAAACGTTTACAGAGGAAGACAATGAGCACCATTCGGGATGTGGCAAAACTGGCAGGTGTTTCCACAGCCACCGTCTCACGGGTGATAAATTCACCCATGAGTGTTCGGGAGGAAACCCGCAAACGGGTGACTCGAGCCATGGCAGTGTGCAATTACAAATACAATGCCCTTGCCCGTGGATTTGCCACCAAACGATCAAACACCATCGGGCTGATCATTCCCACAATCAACAATCCGGTGTTTGCGGAATCCACCCGGGGCGTCCAGGACTGTGCCGGGAAAAAAAAGACCCAGGTGATCCTGGGAAACACCTATTACCAATACGACCAGGAACAAGGGTTGATCAAAACCCTGAGGGAAAAACAGGTAGACGGGCTGATCATCACCAGCACCAACCCCAGGGGACGGATACTCAAGGCCCTTGAAAACGAAGGCTTTCCCTTTGTCCTGCTCTACAGCACCATAAAAAGAGGTCTTTTGTGGGCAGTGGGAATTGACAATTTCCAGGGCGGCTACCGGGCAACCGAGCATCTGATTGAATTGGGTCACCATCGCATTGGCATGGTCGCGGGTACTTTTTCCCTTTCAGACCGCAGTTTCCATCGCTGGCACGGATACAGACAATGTCTTAAAGACCATGGCATCCCCTATGAAAAACAGCTGCTGGCCCAGACAGAATATTCACTCACAGGGGGAAGGGATTCGGTAAAAAAGCTGCTCTCCATTCCAAGACCGCCCACGGCTGTTTTCTGTTCCAACGACTATCTTGCCCTTGGGGCCATGAAGGGGGCCAGGGAGACGGGTTTGAGCCTGCCAGAGGACCTTTCCATAATCGGGTTTGATGATATCCAGATTGCATCCTATGTGATTCCAGGGCTGACAACCATTCGACAGCCCGCCTATGAGATGGGAAAACAGGGAGCGGAACTTCTGTTCCAGCGGATCAATGCAGACCCGGCAAAGGCAGGGCCACCCCCTGTTCAGCGGATGCTCGACTCCTCCCTCATTGTAAGGGATTCAACCATGGCAGGCCCGGGAAAACGGATGGCCAACGGCACAGACCAATGATACTAACCCAATAGTCATCACAGCCACATCAGCACCTAACCTGTCAGGGATAAAGGTAACGCGTGTAAATGTCCATTAATCATAACCAAAGGAGATCGTGTATGAAAACTGTACCGTCAGGGATTAAAATTTTGAAAACGCTATTGGTGGGGGTGGTGTTGCTTTCATTTTCGACCATGGCCCCTGCAACGGAACTGACCATGTTCTATCCGGTTGCTGTGGGTGGTCCCCTTACAAAGCTGGTTGACAGCCTGGTCCAGGAGTTTGAGTCGGAAAACCCGGATATCACCATAAAAGCCATTTATTCCGGTAATTACTCCGATACCATGACCAAAGCAATGACCGCCCTCAAGGGCGGCACCCCCCCCCACCTGTCGGTGATTCTGTCCACTGAAATTTTCACCCTCATTGACAATGATGCCATTGTCCCATTTGACGAACTTGCAACCACCCCGGACGAAAAACAGTGGCTGAACAGCTTTTACCCGGCTCTGATGGAAAACAGCCGCACGGGCGGCAAGACCTGGAGTATCCCCTTCCAGCGGTCGACCATTGTCATGTATTACAACAAAGACGCCTTCAGACGGGCAGGCCTTGATCCCGACGTCCCGCCAGCCACCTGGGACGAACTGGTTGAAATGGGAAAAAAGCTTGTGGTCAGGGATGCAGACGGCAAGGTCACCCAGTGGGGCGTTGAAATTCCCTCCACGGGCTATCCCTACTGGATGTTCGGCGCCCTGTCCCGGCAGAACGGAGAGGTACTGATGAACGATGCCGGAACCGAGACCTACTTTGACCATCCGGCGGTTGTTCAGGCCCTTGATTTCTGGAAAAACCTGGGAATGACGCAAAAAATAATGCCCCAGGGAACCGTTGAATGGAGTACCCTGAGAACCGACTTCCTTGAGCAGAAGACCGCCATCATGTGGCACAGCACGGGAAACCTGACGGCCGTAAAGCAGAATGCCTCGTTTGACTTCGGGGTGGCCATGCTGCCGGCTAAAAAAGAAAAGGGATCCCCCACGGGCGGTGGAAACTTCTATGTCTTTAAACAGACCACCCCGGCTGAAAGGGCGGCTGCCCTTAAATTCATCAAATGGATGACCCAGCCCGAAAGAACGGCCCAGTGGAGCATCGGCACCGGCTATCTCGGCACCCGCCCCGATGCCTATGACACCCATGCCCTCAAAACCTATGTCCAGGAATTTCCTGCAGCAGCCGTTGCCCGGGACCAATTGAAATATGCCACGGCTGAGCTGTCTGTCCATGAGAACGGCAGGGTTTATAAAATACTCAACGATGCCATCCAGGCGGCATTGACCGGATCCAAGACTCCGGAAGAAGCATTGAAAGACGCCCAGAAACAGGCAGAACGGATCCTGAGACGCTATCGCTAATCATATTCCGGGCAGGGAGACACAAAGTCTCCCTGCCCGGAATAACCGGAGTCAACGATTTCAACCATGAAAACAGGAAAAACCATCGAAACCATAGGAGCATGGATGCTGGGGGGACTCTGGCTTCTTCCGGTTGTATTTGCCTTTTGGAGTGCATTTCATCCGGCTGAATTTTCAACCAGTTTCAAGCTGTTTGCCCCCCTGACCCTGGACAATTTTGTCAGGGCGTGGTCCTTTGCCCCCTTTCCACGCTATCTGCTCAATACCTTCAGCCTGGTCACCCTGATTCTTGGCTCACAGTTTGTGCTGTGTACCCTGGCGGCATACGGATTTGCCCGGTTTGATTTTTTTGGAAAAAACCTGGTGTTTGCCCTTGTGCTGCTCCAGCTCATGATCATGCCCGAGGTACTTCTGGTGGAAAACTACCGCACCATTGGTCAACTGGGGCTGCTTGACACCATTCCGGCCATCGGGCTCCCATACATGGCCAGTGCGTTCGGAATTTTTCTCCTGCGCCAATCCTTTAAGACCATTCCAAAAGAACTGGTGGAGGCGGCCCAGGTGGAGGGGGTTTCCGCCGTGGGCATCCTCTGGAAAGTCTATGTCCCCCTGGCAAGATCCACCTATATTGCCTACGGGCTTGTGTCCATCAGCTACCACTGGAATAATTTCCTATGGCCCCTTGTGATCACAAGCTCAGTCAACAGCCGCCCCCTGACCGTGGGGCTGGCCATTTTCGGTGCACCGGAATCAGGGGTTGAATGGTCCATCATCACGGCTGCCACGGTCATGACCATGTCACCCCTTCTGGTGGCGTTTATCCTTTTCCAGCGCCAGTTTGTCCAGTCGTTCATGCATTCAGGTATTAAATAATTTTTAATCGTTAAACGGACCAGCAAAGGCTACCATGTCAACCATTATTCTAAAAAACGCCTGTAAAAGCTGGGGCAAGACCCAGGCCCTGACCAACATCAATTTTGAATGCCAGGATGGTAAACTCCTCGTGCTGCTGGGGCCTTCGGGTTGCGGCAAGTCAACGACCCTGCGGCTGATTGCAGGTCTTGAGACGCCCACATCGGGAACCATTGAAATCGGCGGCAGGGACGTCTCCAACCTGCCCCCGGTCAAGCGAAACATCTCCATGGTGTTTCAAAATTACGCCCTGTTTCCCCATTTAAGCGTGGCGGAAAACATTGTTTTTGGGCTCAAGGCCCGCAGGGTTGCCAAAACCGAACAAAAAAAACGCCTTGAACAGGCCGCAGAGATTCTGGGACTTTCAGACCTTCTGGACCGGAAACCGGCCCAGCTGTCCGGAGGCCAGCGGCAAAGGGTCGCCCTGGGCAGATCCATTGTGGCCCAGGTGTCGGTCTGCCTCATGGATGAACCGTTGTCCAATCTGGACGCCAAACTCCGACAGGAGATGCGCCAGGAAATCCGTTCCCTCCAGCAGCGCCTGAAAATGACCATGATTTACGTGACCCATGACCAGGTGGAGGCCATGACCATTGCCGACAAGATCATTTTGATGAACAACGGGGTCATCGAGCAGCACGGTACTCCCGAAGCCCTCTACAACCAGCCGGCCACGGCGTTTACGGGCAGCTTCATCGGCAACCCGCCCATGAACATCCTCCAACCCGATGCAGACGTCATGGCTGCGTGTTCATCGGCGATACCCGGAGGCGTTTCGAGAAAGAATCCAGATGACGGATGGCTCGTGGGAATCCGGCCGGAAAACATAGAGATATCGGGAGACTCCGGCATCAGGGTCCAGGTCAAGGCCATCGAATACCTGGGTGCCGACACCCTGATCGTAT
This sequence comes from uncultured Desulfobacterium sp., assembly GCA_963675615.2. Lineage (GTDB taxonomy): Bacteria > Desulfobacterota > Desulfobacteria > Desulfobacterales > Desulfobacteraceae > Desulforapulum. Next base: position 2,594,876 of record CAXXTD010000001.1, on the reverse strand, counting down.
GCCATTCCGGCGGACAAAGCATTACCCTGACCGTCAAAGGCAAGGCAACCCTTTCAACCGGTGATCATATCAGGCTGGCCTGGCACCCCGAGCACATCCACCTCTTTGACGGAAAAACCGGCAAACGCATGGATCTCCAGGCAAAGGACGGTCTTCAATGAAACCCGGATTTCGCTTAGGCTACTGGAATCATGTGAATGGATGGCTGCTGGTACTGCCGGCCGTGTTCATGATCAGCCTGTTTACCCATTACCCCATCTGTTCGAACCTGTTCCACAGCCTTTTTTCCATGGGAACAGCCACCCGGCCGGGAACCTTTATCGGGCTTGAAAATTACACCTTTCTCCTGGACGATGACATCTTCTGGAAAGTCCTTAAAAACAACCTGGTCTACTCCATGTGCACCGTTCCCGTCAGTGTTGCCATGGCCCTTGGCATGGCCCTTTTGGTCAATCGCAACATCAAGGGCCAGGCCCTGGTACGCATGTCGTTTTTCACCCCAACGGTGCTTCCCATGATCGCTGTTGCCAACATCTGGCTTTTTTTCTATACCCCGGAATACGGCCTTTTTGACCAGGTGTTTTCCCTTTTCGGCGGCAAGAGCCACAACTGGCTGGGCAACCCGGACTCGGCCCTGTTCTGTCTGATTATCATGGTGATCTGGAAGGAATCCGGGTTTTTCATGGTGTTTTATCTTGCAGCCCTGCAGCAGCTCTCTCCTGAGCTCAAGGAGGCCGGCAGGGTGGAAGGCGCCGGCAGCTGGTACTTCTTCCGGCGGGTCACCTTTCCCCTGCTCATGCCCACCACGCTGTTTGTCACGGTCAACGCCGTTGTCAACTCGTTCAAGCTGGTGGATCATCTGGTGATCATGACCAAGGGCGGACCGGACAATGCCAGCTCCCTCTTGCTCTACTATATTTACGAAAATGCCTTCAGCTTCTGGGATACCAGCTACGCCGCCACCCTGACCGTTGTCCTGGTGCTGATCCTTGCCGTCATCACCGTGATTCAGTTTGTGGTGGTGGAAAAACGAATCCACTATCAATAATCCGTCGGATAGCTTCGGCTTAGTGGTTATTGATCGACCCCAAGGTAGGCTTCCATGACCAGGGCGTTGTTCATGATCTCCCGGGGCGTGTCAAAGGCAATGACCCCGCCCTGGTCCAGGACCAGTACATTGTCACTCACCTCCATGGTCAACCCCATGTCGTGCTCGACCAGCATGAGGGTGATCCCCCGCTGCTTGATCCGATTGATCAAATCGCCAAGGGCGCTGGTTTCGACCCGGTTCAATCCGGCGGCCGGCTCGTCCAGCAGCATGAGCAAAGGATCCGACGCCAGGGCCCGTGCAATCTCGGCCGTTTTCTGGCGACCCACGGGAAGATCGCCGGCAGGCCTTGGGGCATAGGCGGCAAGCCCTGTGAACTCAAGGATTTCAAGGGCCTTGTCCCTTGCCGCCTGCTCCTGACGGACAAAAGATGGCGGTCGGATCACCGAACTCCAGAACCCGCCGGAAAGCCGGACGTGCATGCCGACCATTACATTTTCAAGAACCGTCATGCCTGAAAAAAGCTCGACGTTCTGGAAGGTCCGGGCGATGCCCCGGGCCACCCGTTGGTGAACGGGCAATCGTGCAATGGATTGTCCATTAAAAACAATATCGCCCCGGTCGGGGGCATACACCCCGGTGATCATGTTGAAAAGGGTGGTCTTGCCAGCACCGTTGGGCCCGATGAGCCCCAGGACACTGCCCGTTTCAACCTCGAACGAAACATTGTCCTGGGCCCTGACCCCGCCAAAATTTTTGGTCAGTCCCTCCACCTTCAAAAGCGGGTCATCATGCCCTTTTTTTTCGGTACCGTTCATACTGGTCCACCACCCCCTGTGTCAATCCCTGGGGCATGACAATCATCACCCCCATCAATATCGCTCCGAAAACAATCATCTCATAGTCTGCAAATCCATGGAGCACCTCGGGCAGCAGTGTGATGGTCGCGGCACCGAGAACCGCGCCCCACACGCTGGCCATGCCGCCGATGACCACCATGGTCACCATCTTGATCGAGGCCATGAACCCAAAGGAATCCGGGCTGATGAACAGGACAAAATGGGCGTAGAAAAAGCCTGCAATCGCCCCAAGGGCCGCACTGAACATGAAAATGGTGAGCTTGAGACTGTGGGCGTCCACTCCAAGGGCAACGGCCGCGTTTTCCCTTCCATGGATGGCGGCAAGGGCGCGGCCGGTCTTGGAATCAATGATCCGCCGGCAGACCAGCATGGTCCCAAAGACCACTGTCCACACAAGGTAAAAGTAGCTGCGGCCCCCTTCGAACACAAACGAACCGACACCGAGCATGGGAATACCCACAAACCCCGAGGCACCGCCCGTGAGGGTGCCGGCCTCGCGGAAAAAAATATGAACGATCATGCCGAACCCCAGGGTACCCATGCCGAGATAATAACCGGACAGTCTCAGGGTCGGACGGCCCACCACCCAGGCAACCCCCACGGCAAGGGCAATGGCGCCCACCAGGGCAAGCCAGGGAGAGATGCCATGGGTTCCAGAAAGAATGGCCGTTGCATAGGCCCCGATGCCGTAAAAGGCCCCCTGGCCAAGGGAGACCTGGCCGGCATACCCCATGAGCATGTTCAGCCCCAGGGCAAGCAGGGTGTTGATTCCGATAAAGGTCATGATCTGAAGCACATAGGTATTTTCCACCACTGCCCCCATGAGGGTCACAACCAGAACAAACACCATGTTCTGAACCGATCCTTTGCGCATTATACCGCTTGCCCCCTTCAAAACCGTTCAGCCTGTTTCTGGGCAAACAGCCCGCCAGGACAAAGATAGAGAATCATCAGCAGCAGCACAAAGGCAATGGCGTCCTTGGAGCCAGACGAAATAAGCCCTGCCCCCAGGGATTCAAGCACCCCAAGGAGAATTCCGCCGGCAAACGCCCCCCACAGACTCCCGAGTCCGCCGATCATGGCGGCACAGAATCCCTTGAGGCCAAGCATGGTTCCCATGTCATAGGTGTTCATGGTGACTGGTGCGATAAAAATGCCGGCCACGGCGCCCGACACCGCACTGATGAGAACGGCAAACAGCCCCATGCGCTCGGACGGAATACCCGTCAGCCAGGCCGCCTTTTTGTTGACGGCACAGGCGGTCATGGCCTTTCCCTGGATGGTGTACCTGAAAAAAAGGTGGAGGACACCGGCAAGCACCAGGGCCGCACCCACAATGTAGAGGCTCTGGGGAACAATGACGGCACCGCCGACTTCAATGGATTCAAAATCTGAAAAAGGCGGCAGGGAGACGGGGTCCTTTCCCCACACGTTCATGGCAATGCCGCGAAACACAATGGATGCACCCACGGTGATGATCACAAGGGTGATGGGGTTGGGGTCCTTTACGGTCCGCAGGGCAAAACGCTCAAACACCATTCCCACGCACGCGACACCGGTAACGGCCAGGACAAAGGCCAGGGGCAGTGGCAGATGCAGCTGCCCCCACAGGGTCACAAGCCCCAGGGCACCGAACATGGCAAACTCGCCATGGGCAAAGTTGATCAGCTCGGTGGACCGGTAGAGCATGGACAGTCCAATGGCCACCACCGCATACACGGCGCCGATGGTGATGCCTGAAAAAAGATATTGAAGCAAATCCTCCACAAAAAGTCTCCTAATCGGTCAACAGTTTCCAGGTTTGATTTTTGATCTCAACCATGACAAAGGCGCTTGAGGTAAGACCGTTGTGGTCTTCGGGGGAAAAGGAAAAACGGCCTGTCACGCCCACATGGTCTTTGATGTTTTCAAGGGCATCGCGCACCTTCTGCCGGTCGCCATCGCTCCCCTTTAACGCCTCGGCAATCAGGGTCATGGCATCATGGGCATACCCGCCGAATCCAGACACGGCCCCGCCGTACTTTGAGACATACATGGTTTCATAATCTTTGAGAATCTGCTTCTGGGGATCGTCCGCGGCGAGCTGGTCCATGACAAGGATCTTGCCCGACGGCAGCACAATGTTTTCGGCAGCGTCACCGGCAAGGCTGATGAACTTGGCCGATGCCACACCATGGCTCTGGAACAGGGGAACATTGATCTTGAGCTGCTTCAGATTCTTTGCAACCACGGCAGGTCCGGGATTGGTTCCCCAGCAGATGATGGCATCGGGAGAGGCGCCCTTTAGTTTTGTCAACTGGGGCGTGGTGTCCGTATCCTTTGCGCCAAAGCTTTCCTGGGCAACGATGGTGATGCCGTAATCTCCGGCAAGGGAAACCAGCTGCTCCTGGCCGCTTTCGCCAAAGGAATTGGCAACGGTGATGATCCCCACCCTTTTAATAGACCGAGCCTGCATGTGTTCATACAGGGCAGAAACGGCAAGTCGGTCGCTCTGGGCCGTCTTGAATACCCAGGCTTTCACGGGTGAGGTGATCTTGATCCCGGCGGCACAACTGATCAACGGGATTTTGGCCCGTTGGACAAAGTTGACAATGGCAAGGGTGGTGGGCGTTGTGCTCGGTCCCACAATGGCGATCACCCCGTCCTTGTGGATCAGCTTGTTCACGGCGCTCACGGCCTTTGCCGGGTCACCTTCTGAGTCGTAGATCACAGCTTCAAGCATGTGGCCGTCAATGCCGCCGGCGGCGTTGATCTTGTCAACCATCATCTCCATGGTCTTTTTTTCAGGATCACCCAGGAACGAGGCACGGCCCGTGGACGAGAAGATCCCCCCGATCTTGTAGACCGAGGCCGCATAAAGGGTTGACAGGGGGCTTACCACAAGGGTAAGGGCAATGGCAAGTTGAACGATTCGTTTGATACAATTGACAGACATGGGCAATTTCTCCTGATAAACGGTTGCGTTGATGTTCAGGAGTCAAACCAGGGGACCGGCAGTTGGAAATCCAGTCTCCTGAAAACAAAAAAACCATGGATTTCCTGACTGGTTCAGTCTGTCCATGGTTTCGACTCTTGCGGTATCCTTCAGGCTCTCTAAAAGATTCCTCCATGGCCAGACTTCATAAAGAAGCCGCCAAAAAAGGTAAACCTAAAAAATGAGAAAGCGCTGTTGTTCATGGTATCCCGTAAATTAAAATTATTTTTACGAATATAAAAGAAGGTTTTCATTGTGTCAAGTGTTATTTTGGGGGGATATATCTTTTAAACAGCGTCCATTCCATGGTATACGAGACAATGAAAATTCACGGAACATGACCATAAACGACAAAGAGCTGAAAGGCGTAAAACCATCCATGGCAGCAAAAGACGTCATCATCATCGGCGCAGGCGCTTCTGGCCTTGTGTGCGCAATAGAAGCAGGCAAAAGGGGCCGGCGCGTCCTTGTGCTGGACCACCAGAAACGACCCGGACAGAAGATCCTCATGTCCGGCGGGGGGCGGTGCAACTTCACCAACCTTTCGGTGGAGGCATCCAACTACATCTCAAAAAATCCCCACTTCTGCAAGTCGGCCCTGAGCCGGTTCACCCAGTGGGATTTCATCGCCAAGATGGATCATCACCGGATCCCCTTCCATGAACGGGACCACGGCCAGCTGTTCTGTGACAACAGCGCAAACGATATCCTGGAGATGCTGATGACTGAATGCCGGCAGGCAAAGGTGACGTTCATGCTCGATACACAGATACACAGCGTGGCCAGACAAAACGACCAGGCCTTCCGGGTCTCAACGGACAGGGGCGATTTCAACGCCCCCTCCCTGGTGGTGGCAACGGGCGGGCTCTCCATTCCCGGCGTTGGTGCAACCCCCCTGGGCTATAGGATTGCCGAAGCGTTCAGCATCAATGTCTGGCCCCCATCCCCCGGACTTGTGCCCTTTACCCTACAGCCCCAGGATAAGGCACGCCTGGCAGGATTGTCCGGCATGAGCGTGGAAGCCACAGTCAGCTGCGGTCCGACAAGTTTCAGGGAAAAGCTTCTCTTTACCCACCGGGGATTGAGCGGACCGGTGATTCTGCAGATTTCCGTTCACTGGCACCCCGGGGACAGCCTTGTGGTGGATCTGCTGCCGGGGGTTGACCTTTTATCACGGCTCAAACAGGCACAGATCAAGCGTCCCAGACAACGGGTGAAATCCATGCTGGCCGATCTGCTACCCAAACGGCTTGTTCAAGCCATGGTCCAGGACGACCTTGCCGAGTCGCCCCTGGGTTCGGTCTCCCACGCCCGGTTTGAACAGATTGCAGCAAACCTGAAACAATGGAAGGTCAAACCCGGCGGAACCGAAGGATACAGAACCGCAGAGGTGACCCGGGGCGGGGTGGATTGTGACAAAATCTCCTCCAGGACCATGGAAGCCTCCAGACAAAAGGGGCTGTTCTTCATCGGGGAGGTGCTGGATGTGACCGGATGGCTCGGGGGGTACAACCTCCAGTGGGCCTGGTCTTCAGGATGGGTTGCCGGTCAGTACGTCTGAACCTGACACCCGGCCGCGGTCGGTTCTGACTGCTTCAATCGTTTTTTCTGTTCATCTCCATGGTGGCGGACTATACCAGAACAAGGACCTGCCAACAACAAGATTAGGCCTGCTCCCTAGAATCGGCCATCGCCATGGCAACTGACCCGAAACGATACACCCTGTTTCAAAACTGTACACCCCCAGTTCTTTCCACCCCCCTGTTTTAACATCAACCCCAACGCTTTCACAAAAAAATTACAATTAAAATTCAAAGAGTTATACATATACATACCGTTACAGGACAGAGGGGCACCACTCTTGCTATCCTTATATGGACAAGATGGAAACAAACCCCACAACAAGGAGGCACAAAATGAAACCATCGTCCACAAAATTCAGGGTAAAGGGATTCCAGGTACTTGAGGACCAATGCATCTGGATGTTAAGCGGGGTTGTGAACTTCCGACTGTGCGATAAGGCCTACAACTGCTACGACTGCGCCTTTGACAAGGCCATGTCCAAGGCCATGGGGCGTTCCAACGGCAAACAGCAAGACTGGGCCGACGCCATGAAACAGACCCATGACGGGGCATCCCGGCCCTGCCGCCACCTTGCCACCGGAAGAATCCAGCAGCCGAAAATCTGCACCAACAGCTATGACTGCGGGCGGTGCGAGTTTGACCAGATGCTCGACGAGGTGGAGGCCAGCGAGCTCAGAACCGGGGTCTGCTACACAAAGGCCTCCGGGTACACTGTGGCTGACGACTACTACTATCACCCCGGCCACACCTGGGTAAGGGTGGAGCACGGCGGGCTTGCAAGAATAGGCGTCGACGATTTTGTCATGCACCTCTTTGGAACGGCAGCCATCAACGAGCTTCCCGGGGTCGGCACCCGGATTACCCGAAACAGACCGGCATTGACCCTGGCGCAGCAGGGTAATCTTGCCCCTGTGCTCTCACCGGTTACAGGCACGGTGGTTGCTGTGAACCAGCGGGTCAAGGATCACCCGGAAATCATGCACACCCATCCCTATGAAAATGGATGGCTCCTGCTTGTCAATACCGCCTCGCCGGTCAAGGCGTACAGCAATCTATTTTATGGTGACAGGGGGATCGCCTTTATCAACGACGAATTCTCGCGGCTCAACAGGATCATGGGGCCGGAATACGAAGGACTTGCGGCAACCGGAGGCGAACCAGTCGCCGACTTTTTCGGCCTTAATCCGGGTATTGGCTGGAACAGGCTGGTCGACGCGTTCCTCGCCCCCAAAAAACCTGAAAACGGTTAATTCGGCGTTGTCACGCTTTGTCCAATTGTTTCTCAAGGGCCTGAAACCGACGCATGAACCTGCGGTCAATATAATCCTTGATCATAAAGGCGATTCTACCACCAAAGACAATGCCCTTTTTTTTCAATACGCCCTGACCGTTGCCCAGGTTGAAAATCAGCAGGTAGTCGGGTCCCGGGTCAAAGGGCATCAGCGGTTCGCCTTCGAAGGATGCCATAAGGTTATGAACCAGGACCGGGTTCTGGCGCACGGCATACACCCCGACCTTGTCAAGGGGCCTGTCCTGGAAATGGATGCAGTCCCCGCCGCCAAAGATTTCCGGGTATTTTGTAGACTGGAGGTATCGATTGACCAGAAGCCCCTTGTCCGGGCCCACGGGCAACCCGGAATTTTCAAATATGGTTGACGGCTTTACCCCGAGGGCCATGAATATAAAATCAGTTTTAAAACTCTCCCCGGAATCAAGGGTGATTTTATCGGTCTCGATCTTTTGGACATACCCCTTTTCAATAATTTCAATTCCCCGCGCCTTGAGTGTGGAAAGAATTCTCACCCGGATGGACCGGTGAAACCTTGACATGAATTTTCTGCCGGCAAAAACCTGAATTTCCGGCATCTGACGGTTGATTTTTTTTGCCAGCTGCCAGACGTTTCCAGCCACCTCGGCCGACGAGGGCCCGCCGCCGACAATGGCAATCTTTATTTTCTTCTCCTGGAACAGACGTTTGAGCTTTTCACCCGCCTCCATGAGCTTTTCAATGGGTTTGACGCTGTAAATATTGTCACCTTCCCCGGTGAACCCGTCCATGGGAACATAGCTGCCGGCATTGAACGAGATGAGATCATACGAAACGGTCTCTCCTTTTTCCGTGACAACGCTTTTTTTCACAGGATCAATGGTCTTGACCTTGTCCCGGACAAAGACGCCCCCCTGTTTGTTCACCACATCTGCCGTGGCGAACCGAATATCACCGGGTGTGTAGGTGCCCCCCAGCATACCCGGCCCCATGCCTGAATAGAAATGGTATTCCGACGGCCCGATGACCGTGACCCTGTGGCCCTTTGCCACTATCTTACCGATATTCTCAAGCAGAAGCATGTGGGCATGACCGCCCCCTGCGAGTACAAGGTGTTTTCCCATTTAACAACCCTCCGTTACAGTCTGTCCAGCAGCTTGCCCAGACTTGCGATATGCGTCTTTTCTTCATTGGCAATTTCCTGGACAATGGCCTTTGATTCCGGATCCTTGAAGCTCAGGGCCGCCCGCTGGTACAGATCCAGGGCCTGGGCTTCAATGGACATGGCAAGGGAGATCACCTCAACCGGTGAGTTGAGATCCGGTTTGAACAGATCCAGGTATTCCCGGGTGGTCATCCCGCCCTCCAGAGCATCGGTTTCAACCAACCGTTCAAACGCGGCCTGATCCATGGGTTCGTCCTCGATGCGGTTGTATGCCTCAACGATCGACGCCTGGTGGTGAAGTTCGATTTCCGCAAGCTTGCCAAACAGATCTTTCACCGCTTTAAGAACGGCCTTTTTTTCCATGGTAAGGTAAAATTCACGCAATCCCTGTTCCAGGGAATAGGCAGTCGTCAGTACATCCCGGGGCGCTTCCTTTCCCGTAAAGAGTTCCATGCCAAGGTCCGGGGCACCAATGGCAGTTTTTGAATGCCACGCCTTGATCCCCCCCGAAACATTGATGACCTTTTTGAATCCCTTGCCTGACAGCATCTGGGCAGCAACCCGGCTGCGCCCGCCAATGGCACAGTAGACCAGGGTGGGTTTTTCAGGATCCAGCTCGGACAACCGGTCCGTGAGCTGGCCAAGGGGGATCAGCTGCGCCCCGGGGATATGGCTCTCCTTATACTCCGATGGCTGCCTCACATCCAGAATAGTGATCTTTTCTCCAGGATGCTCGGTAATATAGGCGTCTGCCTGCACAGCATTCAGCGAATCAACCGACCTAAAAAACTGTTTCCATTTCATAGTATTTTCTCCCAAATGGTTTATTCCAGGGCACAAGGGCTGCCATATCCATGCGCGCAAAGGAATTTTTATGGATCAGGGCATGGCTGCCAGTTTATCATAGTCTATCTTTGTGGCATAATTGATCAGGTCTTCTCTGGCGATGGCACTGCCGTCAATGGAAACAAAGAAACGTCCGGCAATGACAAGCTTGACATCTCCCTCCCCGGTGTTCTGATCGTATGTTACAATGGCCTTCTGCTTTCCGATTTTTTCAAGTTTTCCGCCATCAGCAGTGGCAAACATGGGGTTGGAAAACATCATCATCACGCCCTGCATCATGGGCGAATCCGTGATGATTTGAATGGTGATCTGTTTATCATCCCTGGAATAGGTCCGTTCTGCAGATGCCCCGCCGCCGAACATGGCAGCGCCGGCGGCACTGGAGTTAGCGTTGCTCGAGTGCCACCCGTTCAGGGGGGCAGGCAGGTAAGACTCCAGCCCCTGGGCCTTGTTCTGCATCATCAACTGGCTGGCGTAATTCAGGCTCTGGATGGCTGCTGACACATCCCCTTTTTTATAGTATTCCAGCCCTTCCGTGATTGAATCGGTGATATCATCGGCAGATACGGCAACGACAGATCCACACACGACCATTCCTGCCATGGCAACGGCCACGATCGATTGTTTGAAGATGGTTTTCATGAACAACTCCCATAGAATTAGGTTTTAAGGTGATTTTATGGATTGATACAAATCAGGGGTTCATCCCGATTATCGTTTCGTAAGACTCCATATCAAACAGCGGGTCAGGGTGTAAAGAAAATAGTGTCTGTCAAAGAGTCCCCTTCATGGCTCAAATGGCTGAACCGGCGACCCGGTCATGAACTTCACCTGGCCCAGGCAGTAGCGGCAGAAATGGGCTGGAATCTGGTCCAGCGCCCGGATGTCACTGGTAAAATTCATGACACAGCCATCCTCCCCGTGGCAGTGATCGAGCATGCACAGATGGCCGAACTCGTGGAGGCTGATCTTTGCAATCCTGTCAGGCTGGCCTCCAAGGCGGAAAACAGAGGCCACGGCAACCCTGCCCCCCTTTCTTGCCTCGCCAAACACAAAGGTGAACACCGGAACAAAAAGATCCACATCCACCAGGACCACCAATCGCTGGCAGGGTCCAAAATCCCTGGATTCAATGTCTTTGATGATAACGGCTGCATCATACTGGATCCGGTGCCGGTCAAAGGCATGGACCGGGGAGGGTGCAGGGGGGAAGAGCTTTACCTTGATCCCAAGCTCAATCACAAAGGCATCTGTAACGGCCCTGACCATCCGTGGGTCGACCGCCCCCAGACAAAGGATCCCAAGGGGATTTGCCCCGGAACCGGTCACGGTTTTTCAAGTTCGTTTCGCCGAATGATCCGGTGAAGGGTGGTCCGGCTCACATCAAGCATCTTGGCTGCCCGGGAAATGTTCCACCCCGTACGTTTGAGAATTCCCGCCACATGATCCCTTTCCACCTGCCGGAGTGTGGTCACCGCGCCATGGGCATGGCCCGGGCCCACGCCCTGGAATAAAAAACCAAAATCGGCAAGGGTCAGGGTTCTTGATTTTGAAAGCACCACCGCCCTTTCAACTGCATTCTCAAGCTCCCGGACGTTACCGGGCCAGTCATAACAGATCAGGGATTCCATGGCAGCCGGGTTCACCCGGTCCACCTGGCGGTTGGTTTCGCTGCTGTATCGTTCAAGAAAATGGTCCACCAGCAGAGGAATGTCCGACGCCCTGTTTCTCAGGGGAGGCACCTCCAGGGTGATGACGTTTATCCTGAAAAATAGATCCTGGCGAAATGTGCCGGCCCGGATCATCTGGTCAAGCTTCTGGCGCGTGGCGGATATCAGCCTGAAGTCAACATCCCTGGGGGTGGTCTCGCCGATTTTTGTGATCTTTTTATCCTCCAGCACCCGCAGAAGATCCACCTGCATCCGATGGCTCACTTCGCCGATTTCGTCAAGGAAGAGAGTCCCCCCGGCAACCACCTCAAAATAACCCTTGCGGCCCGTATGGGCCCCGGTGAAGGCCCCCCGGGTAAAGCCAAACAGTTCGCTCTCCATGAGTGTGTCGGGAAGTGAACCGCAGTTGATGGGGATAAACGGCGAATTTTTCCGGGAACTCTTGGCATGGATGGCTTTGGCCACGAGTTCCTTGCCCGTTCCCGTCTCCCCGAGTATCAGCACCGGAGCATCTGTTTCAGCCACATCGGTTATCATGGTGTAAATCTGCTGCATGCCAACGGATTCGCCGATGATGTTGTCAAACCGGGTTCTCTTGTCCAGTTCACCCTTTAAAAAACGGCATTCGCTGTCCATGCGCTTCTGGTTCAGGATTTTTTCCATGACCAGGGCAAGCTGATCCGGCTTGAACGGTTTTAAAAGATAGTCTGCAGCCCCCTTTTTCATGGCCGTGACGGCCGTGTCAATCGAGCCGTAGGCCGTGATGATGACAACGGAGGATTCAGGATACCGCTCCTGGGTCTGCCTGACAAGCTCCAGACCATCCATTCCCGGCATCTTCATGTCCACAAACAGAACATCAAAGCTCTCGTTTTCCAGCATTTCAAGGGCGACCTCGCCGGACGGTGCCGTGTCCGCCGTGTACCCCTCTTTTTTGAACCAGTGAAACAGCGACTCCCGGACGATGAGTTCGTCGTCCACGATTAAAACGCTCACCTTCTGTTTCATCTGCCTGCCTCCTGTTTACAGGGCCACCACCAGGGGGAAGGTCATTTTGAACGAACTCCCCCCGGACGTCTTGTTTGTGGCCTTTATGGTTCCCCCGTGGTCCTTGACAATGCCATAAACAATCGAGAGCCCCAGACCCGTTCCCTGGCCCGCCTCCTTGGTGGTGAAAAACGGGTCAAAGATGTGTTCCATATTTTCCTGGCTGATGCCGCATCCATTGTCGCTGATCTCCACCAGGGCAAGGGCGTCTGTCTCTTTTCCTGATTCGATCATGAGTCTGCCACCCTCTGGCATGGCTTCGATGGCGTTGAAGATCAGGTTAAGAAAACACTGCTGGAGCTGGTTGTTGTTACCCTGAACCACCAGGGGGGTGGTACTCAGACGCTTTTCAAGAACGATCTGTGTCAGTTCAAGCTTGTGCCCGGTAAGGGCAAGGACCGATCGGAGCACCTCGTTCACGTCCACCTGGACAAACGACTGGGGGGCCTCCCTGGAAAAGGTCAGCAGCCCGGACACGATATTCCCACACCGTTCAAGCTCCCGGGTCATGTGGGAGAGATACTCCTTGAAACGTTCCATGTCAGCGGGTCCGGTCTCACCGTCCCGGACCATGTCGGCCATGATGTGGCTGAAGGTGAGCAGCCCCTGGATGGGATTGTTGATCTCATGGACACTTGAGGCCACAAGTTTGCCAAGGGAGACCAGCCGGTCCTCCTGGACCACCTTTTTCATGTCCGCCTCAATCTGCCTCACCTTGTGCCGCCACCGGTCCTTGATCTGTGAGGTGATCTCCCGCCACAGTTCCACGATGCGGATCACCCGCCCCTGGGAGTCCTTAACCGGATAGGTGGCAATGTTGAAATATGCGGTCTCCCCATTGGCCAGGGAATGTTCGTGGATGATGTGATAGGATTTCCCTGTTTTGACCGTACGTTCCAGGGGACAGTCAAATCCCTCATCCTGGGCATGGCAGGGGGCGTAAAACCCCTTGACCACATTATAGCAGTACCTGCCGATCACCTCTTCTTTGGTTTTTCGAACGGCCTTCAAGTACATCTCGTTGGCGTCAATGATGGTGAAATCAATGTTGAGCACCACCACACCGAGGTTGATCTGCTGAAAAAGAATATCCGTAGAGGTTTTTTCCACCAGTACCTCTTCCCTGGCACGGGCAAGGCGCTGGCTGGTTTCAAACAGATGACGCAGCAGACGGCCCACATTGTGCTCGATCACCCCGACCCCTTTGGGCCGGGATGCGATCAACTCGGGAAGGACCTTTGAGTTGGTCAGCTCGATCACGGCATCAAGATCTGTGATCTTGAACAGATCCTTGAAATTATCCGTGGTATATATGCCCATGGCCTTGGCCATGGCAATGCCCTCGGCCGCGGGATCAATGTCACAGACACCGACAATGTGAATGCGCAGGTAGGGAAAGGACTCGCGCTTCAAAAGTTCAAGGAAAAACCGGCAGGCCCTTCCGCCCCCGACAATGGCGATATTAAAATCCTGCGGTTCATGGGGCTTTTGGGAAATGGTTTCCATGGTTCCCCCAATTTAACAGACGCGTTAATGGATTGAGAATCCATCCCGGGAAATGGCGGATGTATAAAAAAGATATCACAATCTCCGGGATAAAAAAACAGGTTTAAGGACTATTTGATCTGTCCAAAAAAACCGCCGTATTATCTTGTTTTTTATTGATCAGTTGGGTATGTTTTCCTGCATATTCAATTTGCAAACAGCCGAACCTGGGTTGAAAAAGGAGAGATCATGGGCAAATGCATCAACCACCCCGAAACCGAGACACCCTACAAGTGCATGAAGCACAACATCTACCAGTGCGACCGCTGCCTTGAATGCCGTGATCCAGATATTTACTGCAAGTTCAGAACATCCTGCCCGATCCATTTCATGTCAAAAAAAGGATTTGACGCCGAAGAACAGGAGGTCCTGCCCGTTGAGCGCGAGACCGAGTTTGAACCCTGCACAGTCACGTTCTCGCCCGGAGATATTGCCGTCACTGTCCCCGGCGGGTCAACCCTTTTACGGGCCGCGGAAAAAGCCGATATTTACATCAACGCCTCGTGCAACGGCAAGGGGTCGTGCGGAAAATGCAGGCTGATCCTTGAAACGGGCAAGGTGGAAAGCCAGCCCACAGCCCTCTTAAGTGACCGGGAGAAAAAAAAAGGGTATCACCTGGCCTGCCAGACCCGGGTCTTTGGCTCCGGGGTCAAGGTCCGGATACCCGAAGAAACCATAGAAAAGAAGCTCAAAACCGAGGGCATGGGCAAAGAGGCAACGGAAAAGCTCCACGGCCTGGTGGATGTGATTACCCCCATGGTGAGCAAGACCATTCTCCATCTTCCGGCCCCGACCATGGAGGATTCAGTGAGCGACCTGGACAGGGTCATCCGGGGCTTGAAGCACAAGGGCATCGACACCTCAAAGCTGAGCACCAGTCTCAAGGTGATGCAGCAGATCACCGAGGCATCCCACAGGGGAGACTGGAAAATCTGTGTGTCGGTGCTCCATAAAAAATGCTCCAGCGAAATCGTCAAGGTGGTTCCCGCCTATGATGAATCTGTGAGCCTCGGCCTGGCCGTTGATCTTGGCACCACCTCCATCGTTGTTTACATTGTGGAAATGGAGACGGGCAGGATTTTGTCTGCAGCATCGGGCCACAACCGCCAGGCAGCCTGCGGTGACGATGTGATCAACCGGATGGTGTGCGCCGAAAAAGACGGGGTGAAGAAACTCAAGTTCATGGCCCTTTCCACCATCAATAACCTCACCAAACAGGCCCTCTCAACCCTTGAGCAGGACCAGTCCGCCATTGAAAACGTGGTCGTATCGGGCAACACCACCATGGTGCATCTCCTATTGGGCCTGGAATCCAAGTATATCCGAAGGGAACCCTATATTCCAACGGTTTCGGAATTTCCCATTATCAAGGCCGGAGAGCTGGGACTCAGGGCCGCCCCCCATGCCGGGGTCTTTATCATGCCGGGCCCTGCAAGCTATGTGGGTGGCGATATTGTATCGGGCCTGCTCTACACGGGGTTCCACATGGAAGATGCCCTGACCCTGTTCATTGACGTGGGAACCAACGGGGAGATTGTCCTTGGCAACAGGGAGTTTCTCATGACCGCTGCCTGCTCGGCAGGCCCTGCCTTTGAAGGGGGCGGCATCCGGTGGGGCATGCGGGCCGAAGACGGCGCCATTGAAAAAATCACCCTGGATCCCGTCACCTTTGTTCCTGCCTATGCAACCGTTGACAACAAACCGGCCCGGGGGATCTGCGGCTCGGGCATGATCGACCTTATATCAGAGATGCTGCTCAAAAAGGTGATTGGCCAGGACGGAAAATTCAGACTCGACGCCACCCACGACCGCATGACCGAGTTCAAGGACGAGCCGGCCTTTATCATTGAATTCGGCAAAGCCCTTGCTTCAGAAGAGGACATCATCTTTACCGAGTCTGACATCCGCAGTCTTGTGCTGTCCAAGGCCGCCATCTATGCCGGGTTTACTGTACTGCTTGACGAGGTGGGCATGAATTTCTCCATGGTCGACCAGATGATCATCACCGGCGGATTCGGCCAGCACCTCAGCATTGAAAAGGCTGTGATCATGGGGCTTTTACCCGACATTGAGCGAAGCAAGTTCCATTACAAGGGCAACTCATCCATTGCAGGTGCCTACATGGCGCTTCTGTCCAGGGATTTCAGGCAGGAGGCCCTTACCATATCAAACAACATGACCTATATGGATTTTTCTTCGTCCACACGCTTCATGGACGAATTCATCAAGGCACAGTTTCTGCCCCACACGGAGATGCGCCTCTTTCCCAGTGTAAAAATAAAATAACCCATAAAAGGGCAAGGCTTTCATCCCTGTAAGCCTTGCCAGCAACAGGCAAGGAGAGTTCAGATACACCAGACAGACGTCACAGAAATCATCCTTGAAAGCATCTCAGACGGTGTCTTTACCGTTGATCTTGACTGGCGAATTACCTCGTTCAACCGGGCCGCAGAAAAAATCACCGGTATTTCACGCAAACAGGCCATTGGCCGCCATTGCCGGGAGGTGTTCCGGTCCAGCATGTGCGCATCCGACTGTGCCCTCAAACGCACCATGGCACAGGGACGAGATGTTATCAGTTCGGCCACCCACATCCTGGACAGCCGCAACCGGCAGCGATCCATCACCGTGTCCACCTCGGTTTTAAAGAACGCCAGAGGAGAGGTGATCGGCGGGGTCGAAACCTTCCGGGATCATACCCTTGTGGAGGAACTGAGAAACAAAATTTCAGGCCGTTTCCACCGCAACGGCATGGTCAGTTCAAGTCCAGCCATGCAGCGGATCTTCACGGTCCTGCCCCAGATTGCCCAGAGCGACAGCACGGTTCTCATCCAGGGCGAAACCGGAACCGGCAAGGAGCTCATGGCAAGGGCCATTCACAATCTGAGTGCCAGGAGTGCCAGGCCCCTGGTATCCATCAACTGCGGGGCACTGCCCGACTCACTCCTGGAGTCAGAACTCTTTGGCTACAAGGCCGGTGCATTCACCAGCGCCATCAGGGACAAGCCTGGATTGTTTTCTGCAGCAAAGGGCGGCAGCATTCTGCTCGACGAAATCTCAGAGACAAGCCCGGCCTTCCAGGTAAAACTTCTCCGGGTGGTTGAAGCGCACCTGTTCCAGCCCCTTGGGGCCGTTAAAACAGAATCCATGGATGTACGGATCATTGCCGCCACCAACAAAGACCTTGTGACGCTCGTAAAGACGGGCGATTTCAGGGAGGATCTATTCTACCGCATCAATGTCATCCAGATTGCGCTCCCTCCCTTGAGAGAGCGCATGGAGGATATTCCCCTGCTGGTGGATCATTTCATTGCAGTGCTCAACAATCTCAGGGGAAAAACCATCCAGGGAGTAGACCCGGGGGTAATGGAAATCCTCATGAATCACAATTTTCCTGGAAACATAAGAGAACTTGAAAATATCATCGAACACGCTTCGGTTCTCTGCTCCACGGGCAATATATCGGTGGACCGCCTGCCACCCTCCCTGATAAAAAAGAATTTGTCCACGACCTTCCCTTCAAAAGACCGGCTCAAAGCAGCAGAAAAAGAGATGTTGATGGACGCCCTGCGGCAAAACAACTTCAACCGAACCGCAGCGGCAAAAATGCTCGGCATGCACAAAAGCACCTTTTTCAGGCGGATCAACCGTTTGGACATCACCCTGCCGAAAAAAGATGGCCGAACCCGGCAGAAATGAAAACACAGCGTCGCATAATTGCTACGCAATACCGTCGCGACACAGTTGCAATCTTGCAACCCCGAAAGTACCGATGTCTCCCGGTCCAGGAAAAGAATATTCATAACAATCTGCAATCAAAGGATGTTATGGTTAAACAATAAAAACCGAACCACCTGGCACAAGGTTTGCTTTTTCTTATTTTGAGTCATGACCAAAAACAAACCCAAAGAGTAAGGAAAAAAATGAAATTAGCAATCAGCGCCATGGGGCGTGATTTAAACGCCCAGATTGACCCCCGTTTTGGCAGATGTACCTATGTGATCATTTTCGATACCACCACCCGGAATCTTCAGGTGTTTGACAACGAAAGCATGAACCTCAACAGCGGCGCGGGCATCCAGGCGGCCAGCTTTGTGGCATCCAAAGGGGTAGAGGCGGTCCTCACGGGCAATTGCGGGCCCAAGGCCATGCAGGCCTTTAATGAAGCCGGCATAAAGGTATTCACCGGCCAGACCGGAACGGTTGGACAGGCCGTTGAGCGCCTTCAAAACAATAACATCACCGCGACCACCACGGCCAACGTACCCGAGAAACAGGGTCTTCAACCCCCGTCCGCCCCAGGCATGGGCTCGGGACGGGGCATGGGCCGTTGCGGCGGCGGCATGGGAAGATGCGGCGGCGGAAGGGGCATGGGCGGCGGTGGCGGAAGAGGCATGGGCGGCGGCGGTGGCCAGGGTATGGGCGGTGGCGGCTGCAGAAGACAATAGTAGATATACTTTAAAATTCTAATCCGATTATCCAGGAGATAAAATGATAAAAGCTGCAATCATCCGATGTGAAAAAAATGAAACCAGGTGTCCTTTGACAAACTGCCTCAAATGCCTTGTGGAAACCAAGGAGGGGTTTGCCGGCTACGACGAATGCATGCCCGCCGGAGTGTTCACCTGCCGCTGTCCCGGCGATAATGCCGTTGATCTTGCAAAGATCATCAAATCCAAAGGAGCTGATGTGATCCATTTCTGCACCTGTACCTTTGCCGGCAAGACAGACCAGGGATGGAGCGAAGCAAAGGGCGGGTTCTGCGATGGCATCGACACTCTCATAGACCGGGTCCACGAAGCCACGGGACTGCCCTGCGTCAAAGGGTCAGCCCATCTGCCCAAGAATTACACCGTCAAGGTCTGGGAATAGCGGCCATGACCCTATACAAGATTCACCCCATCGTCATGGGAACCAAAGCCTTTGACAAAAGTATGATGACCTACCAGCACGGCACAGGAATCCCCTATACCATCCCCATCTACTGCTGGTACCTGGAGGGCGGTGACAAGACCATCCTCGTGGACACGGGAGAGATGAGTCCCATCCAGTCCGCGGAACGGGAGGCTGCCATTGGCGGTAAGATCTACACCTTTGAACAGGGACTTGCCCGGTTTAATCTGACGCCCGAAGATGTTGACATCGTCATCCACACCCACCTGCACAACGACCACTGTGAAAATGATTACAAGTGCACCAATGCCACCTTTTATGTCCATGAAAAGGAGATGCGGCGGGTACACGATCCCCATCCCCTGGATTTTCGCTATCTTGAGGATTATATCGAGGATGTGGAGGAAAACGGCCAGATCAAGATCCTTACGGGCGATACACCGATCGTTCCCGGAATCAAATGCGTTCACACCCCGGTTCACACCGATGGCGGCATGAGCGTTGTTGTTGACACGGAAAAGGGCAAGGCCGTGATCACGGGGTTCTGTGTAATCAAAGAAAACTTTGACCCGCCAAAGGAAATCCGGGCCATGGAGATGGAGGTGATTCCGCCGGGAACGGTGGTCAACACCTGGGACGCCTATGATATCATGATCAAAATCAGGGATATGGCCGACATTCTCATACCGCTCCACGAACCTGAATTTGCATCGATCAGAACCATCCCTTAAATAACCAGAAAAAGCGGGGGCTGTCCATCATACGCCTTCGCTTTTTCTTGCTCTGCTTCTTTGCCAGCTGAGGAATTTTTAACCCGGTTTCAACGGCAATTAAATCTCCAAGATAAAAACTTTCCAGCTCATGACAGGCAAACCGGATAATGGTTCTATCCGCTTTACCGCTTTTGATGACCTTCTCCAACAAATTTTTTTTATAGCCATACCGTTGCCGGAATCCTGATCCCCGTCATTCATATAGGCACGGATCGGTATATCGTTTGATGCACATTTGATCTGCGTATACCCCTCCAATGCCGTCAGGATGCGGTGAATCCTTGGAAAAACATCCACAAGGTTGACCAGACCCTGCCCTTCGCATCAGGCCAGGCGTTAAAATTCTTGCTATTATAGCCAAAACCGCCCCGGATAGGAGTTTCAGCCACACCCGGGGGGCTTTTCTTGAAAAAACCACTTACTCCATGATAAATTTTTTGACCACTTCCTTAAATTTCATGGCAATGGCGTCCATTTTTCCTGAATTTTCGTTGATTTTATAGCTGCTTTCCTCGATATGGGTTGTGGCTTTATTCAAGGCTGCTATTGCTTCTGCCGTTTTCCGGGTTTGTGAGGTAATAATACCTGCACTTTGAGCGACTTCCTTAATTCCCAGTGCGGCCTGGTCTGAATTCTGGGCGATCTCCATTGTATTGGTAGACTGCTCATCCACGTTTTCGGAGATTTTATGGACGATATCATCCATCTCCCTGATAACTGAGACAATCCGGATGATACCCTCCACAGACTCATTGGTGGAGAGTTGGATATTTTCAATTTTCGTGCGTATGTCACTGGTGGCCTCTCCGGTCTGGTTGGCCAGGGATTTGATCTCCGTTGCAACCACGGCAAAACCTTTGCCGGCCTCACCTGCCCGGGCAGCTTCAATTGTCGCATTTAATGCCAGAAGATTTGTCTGCTCTGAAATATCATTAATGGTTTCCGTAATCTTATTGATATCTTTGACCATGGTTTCAAAGCGGGTCATCTGATTTGAAATATCTGTTGCATTTTGTGTGGCATGGCTGCTGATTTCACTGGCGGAAGAGGTTTCCCTTGAGATGCTCTGTAAAGACTGTGACAGCACCGCCACTTTTTTTGAAATCTGTTCAACATTGGTGGCAGTCTCTTCAATGGCCGCAGCAATGGAATCTACATTGTCATTGGTTTCCTTTGATGCATGTTCCAGGTCCTCGGTATTTAAGGACAACGTCTTTGCCTGCTCGGTCATCTGGTCTGAAATCAGGTGCAGTCCACCTGAAGTCTCCCTTAGAATCTTTGTATCTTTTTTAAGGTTGCGGATAATATTCTGGTTGGTATCAAGAAACACATTGAGCATGTGGCCGAGCATTCCCATCTCATCGGCCTGAACCACCTGGGATCTGACCGTAAGGTCGCCTTCTGATGCCTTTCTGAGCACCTTAGAGAACTGGCTGATCCGGTTGTGAAGCAGCTGTTTAAAAATAAAATACAACACCAGCACAATGGCAATCAGCGTGGCCAGGGCCATGGCGCAGTAGACCACCAGCATCCTCCTGAGGCTGTCGATATGGGCTGAAATATCCTTTTCAACAACCACAACCCCTTCAATTTTACCATTGAAATCTTTTAACGGACCAACAAACGAATAGATGTGCCTGTGTTCAACAGTTTCAGTCGCAGACGCCACATTACCCCTGTCCATGACCTGTTCATAAACATTAAACAGGGTATCTGAATTTGAAAATTCAAAGTTTTTTGCCAGTATGTTGAATTTACCCTCTTTGTTCTTTGAAACAATGGCTACTTTGCTGTTGTAAATATCCTTGAGCCGTTTGAGAAATGTGTCATTTAATGAGATGGCAAATTCAACGGATCCAATGTGCTTCTGCCGGTAAAAGATGGGGGACAGCCCCCTGATACCGAATCCGAACGGACCTCGGTCCAGTCCCATGACGTTTTTCTTTTCAGTATTTACAGCCACAATTGTGGGTCTGGCCTTTGATAGGTCATCGCCATATTTACCCGGTTTATGCAGCCTTAAAAAGGACGTGGCCGGGGGTAAGTGAAACTGAAACTGGTTGATATTAATCTCTTTTTTTATTTTTTGATAAATTGGAAGGGTCAATGCCTCAAGCTTCTCCCGATCTTTTTGATCAAATATTGCTATGATATTGTCAGAATGGGCTGTCCATACGGCAAGACTCAGGGCCCTTAACGATGCATTATCAATATGCTCGATCACCTGTGAATACCTGTTCTCCATTTCTGCTGCCAGGGACTTTTCCAGTTGTTTTTTATTGGTAAGGTAATTGTTGGTCAGAATTCCACCGATGCAGAAAATAAATATCATGCAGATAGCAAATTGTAACTTAAACTGAATGCTGTTGTACCATTTAACCTGGGTCATATCTTTCTCCAATGGAATAGATCGTTTGTATGAAACATTTGAGCTAATTTATATGGGGAAACCCATTTCTGCAACCAAAAGATTGGTAATTAACTTTTGAAAAGCGTAATTTAAAAATGCTGATCCCGGGGCACAGGTTGTCCTGCATATTGACCATGCAATTTAAATCTGCCCCCCAAAACCAAAAAAGCCCTGGCCATCAATAAAGATGACCAGGGCTATATAAAAATAATCCGGCAGCGTCTTACTCTCCCACAGGGCTGCCCCTGCAGTATCATCAGCGCTCAAGAACTTAACTTCCGTGTTCGAAATGGG
>CAXXTD010000001.1:2442500-2570000 GCA_963675615.2 uncultured Desulfobacterium sp. | reverse complement strand
CGCTTCAACCTGGCCATGGCTAGATCACCTGGTTTCGGGTCTACTCAACGCAACTTGACGCCCTGTTAAGACTCGGTTTCCCTGCGGCTACACCTCACGGCTTAACCTTGCTGCGTTAAATAACTCGCTGACTCATTATGCAAAAGGCACGCGGTCACTCTGGCCAATGCCAGAGCACCCACTGCTTGTAGGCAAACGGTTTCAGGTACTGTTTCACTCCCCTCACAGGGGTACTTTTCACCTTTCCCTCACGGTACTGGTTCACTATCGGTTGCCGGGTAGTATTTAGCCTTATGAGATGGTCCTCACAAATTCCCACAGAATTTCTCGTGTTCCGCAGTACTTGGGTGTCTGAAAAAAGAGGGTGATCCATTTCGTCTACAGGGCTGTCACCTGCTATGGCCGGACTTTCCAGTCCGTTCGACTACACATCACCTTTGTAACTCTCCGCACCGTCCGAAACCGGTACAATTCAGATCCCGCGACCCCTGACATGCAACGCCTTCGGGCTATCACACATGGCAGGTTTGGGCTGTTTCCCGTTCGCTCGCCGCTACTGGGGAAATCGTTTTTACTTTCTCTTCCTGGGGGTACTAAGATGTTTCAGTTCTCCCCGTTGGCCTGATCAGGCTATGTATTCACCTGAACATGTCACAGCATTGACCGTGACAGGTTTCCCCATTCAGAAATCTCCGGATCAAAGTTTGTTAAGCAACTCCCCGAAGCTTATCGCAGCTTTCCACGTCTTTCATCGCCTCCCGGCACCAAGGCATCCACCGTTTGCCCTTTATAGCTTAGCCACTATAAAACCACAAATTAAGTTTAAACGCTTTAATGCAAATATACAGATACAACGTCTCAGAAGTCTTCAACCTCCGGATTCTATCCGGATGCCTTCACTTCTGAAGTGTTATACGATACAACACCATCGGAATCCCTTGTTCAGACGATGTCTGAACGCGACCATTCCCATGGGTCGTGTTGTTTCTTTTTAACTTTCAACAGATTGTCAAAGAACAAAAGATCAATTCCATTGATCCCTCAAAACCGGCTAGTGACGAGATAAAACGTATCTCCTGTATCTTGTTTCTTTCCTTAGAAAGGAGGTGATCCAGCCGCTGGTTCCCCAACGGCTACCTTGTTACGACTTCACCCTAATTATCAACCATACCTTAGGCACCTGCCCCCCCGAAGGGTTGGCCCAATGACGTCGGGTACAATCAACTCTCATGGTGTGACGGGCGGTGTGTACAAGGCCCGGGAACGTATTCACCGTGGCATGCTGATCCACGATTACTAGCGATTCCAACTTCATGGAGTCGAGTTGCAGACTCCAATCCGGACTGGGATATGCTTTCAGGGATTGGCTTACCTTCGCAGGTTCGCTGCCCGTTGTACATACCATTGTAGCACGTGTGTAGCCCCAGACATAAGGGCCATGAGGACTTGACGTCATCCCCACCTTCCTCCCCGTTAACCGGGGCAGTCTCTTCAGAGTTCCCGCCATGACGCGCTGGCAACTGAAGATAGGGGTTGCGCTCGTTGCCGGACTTAACCGAACATCTCACGACACGAGCTGACGACAGCCATGCAGCACCTGTCTCTGAGTTCCCGAAGGCACTCTAATATCTCTAACAGATTCTCAGGATGTCAAGTCTGGGTAAGGTTCTGCGCGTTGCGTCGAATTAAACCACATGCTCCACCGCTTGTGCGGGCCCCCGTCAATTTCTTTGAGTTTTAGTCTTGCGACCGTACTTCCCAGGCGGTATACTTAATGCGTTAGCTCCGGCACAGCAGGGGTCAATACCCGCTACACCTAGTATACAACGTTTACTGCGTGGACTACCAGGGTATCTAATCCTGTTCGCTACCCACGCCTTCGCACCTCAGCGTCAGTTTCGGTCCAGAAAGGCGCCTTCGCCACCGGTGTTCCTCCTGATATCTACGAATTTCACCTCTACACCAGGAATTCCCCTTTCCTCTACCGTACTCAAGTCTTATGGTTTCAAATGCACTTCCAGGGTTGAGCCCCGGGCTTTCACATCTGACCTGCAAGACCGCCTGCGTGCCCTTTACGCCCAATAATTCCGAATAACGCTTGCACCCCCCGTATTACCGCGGCTGCTGGCACGGAGTTAGCCGGTGCTTCCTTCATGGGTACCGTCAATACTACACTCTATTAAAGCATAATAACTTCTTCCCCATTGACAGAGTTTTACGACCCAAGGGCCTTCTTCACTCACGCGGCGTTGCTGCGTCAGGGTTGCCCCCATTGCGCAAAATTCCTCACTGCTGCCTCCCGTAGGAGTCTGGACCGTGTGTCAGTTCCAGTGTGGCTGATCATCCTCTCAGACCAGCTAACCATCATCGTCTTGGTAGGCCGTTACCCCACCAACAAACTAATGGTGCGCGGACTCATCTTCAAACAACAGCTTTCAAGAAGAGGCTGTCTTTCATCAATTACCCCAAAGAACAATTGACTTCATCCGGTATTAGCGATTCTTTCGAACAGTTATCCCGGATTCAAAGGTAGATTATCCACGTGTTACTCACCCGTGCGCCACTCTACTCGGGATTGCAAGCAATCCCTTTCTCGTTCGACTTGCATGTGTTAAGCACGCCGCCAGCGTTCATTCTGAGCCAGAATCAAACTCTCCAGTTAAATTCTTTGAATATCTTTTGTGTGCTTTCACAGCACCCAAAAGACACGCTTCGTCTCTTTTGTCACTAACCAGTTTTCAAAGATCAACTTCCAGGACCTGTATTCCAGATCCAAAGCACAAAAAAGTCTCTGTAAGAAGCGTTGTGAAAAACCTTCGCGTCTCACAAAGACTCAGGGGTTCTACATGGCTTTGGACTTCTTGTCAAAGGTTATTTTGCAATACGTCCGTTTTTTTTATTCCAACCCGGTGTCCACGACCTGCATAAAAAGGATAACATTTCGATTTAACTTGACATTATATCATTGGAACCCAATTTAACATTTACCCTAAAAAAGAGCGTCCATTTCCATGGATGACACAAAAAGCCCGGCAAGCTTCCCTGCAAAACGCAAAAAAACAGCGGAACACATTTACCCCGCAGCCCCTGTCGGGGGTCTCGCCCCTTACTATTGATCAAGGAATCGATCCATCTCTATCACCATATCATCGTACAAAGGGTTATAGGTCAGCCGCTGAAGGGGATCATATTTTTTCAGATTTCCGGCACTCTTTTCCCCCTTTGTCGGCACGCAGGCACTCTGGCAGCGCATCCGCTGGTCAGACCCGGGCCGATAATGAAGGCAATTTCTGTAATCTCCGTTTTTTCCATAGTGCGCATCCCCGGGCGGCAGGGTGATAGCGGTATGGGCAAAATCCACAATCAGCCCGCGGTCTCCCATATCCAGGTGACTGTTGACCTGGGTCACCCTGGGATTGCCGGCAAACTCTGCCAGGGAGTTAGCGGTATACAGCACCGCCCTGCTTGTCGGATGGGTCATGTAATGATTGAAAAAATCCATGAAAGCACCTGCATCAACCGTATCATCATCAAAACTTAAGGCGGCAAACACCGGGATTCCGCACCCGGCATCTGTTTTTTTCACCTGCCCGTCAATGGCCCGGGTCAACCGGTAAATCTGAGCCGCACCGTTCATGGCAAAGCTTTCATACTTAGCAAAGTCCCTGTCCTGTTCAACAGCAATCCAGGTTTTAAAATGTCTCAGGCAGGGCGTCATAAACGCCATGGGACTCTTGACGGCCAGGGCGGGTGAAAAAAGCAGCAACCCCTGAACGTCCTGATGGACAAGGCTGTGATAGACCCCGAGGCTACCTCCCGTGGAAAAACCTGCAATAAACAGGCTCTCGACCAGCGGCTTCATCTGCTCGACCCCATAGTGGACGGCCTTGACCCACTCCTCGCATGTAACACGGGTCAAGTCTCCGGGCACGGTACCGTGTCCTGGCAGCAGGATGGACCGGACCAGAAAACCGCGACTCCTGAGGTGTTCACCAATGGGCCGCATGTGGTAGGGAGAATCTGACAATCCATGGATCATGAGAACGCCCCGGGCAAACATCCCCCCCTGGTTTTTCGGAAAAAACACCGGATCGGGAACAAGCTCAAACGGCGTGTTGGCCGCAACAACGGCTGCCCTGTCCGACCGATCAAGGTCCACCCGGTTTTGTTCAACCATCTTTTTTGTTTCGCTCAGGTACAGGGAAAAGGGCAGCCCCAGATCATGGGCAAAGGTTGAATTATGGGTTGACGCCTTCAGTCGGACAGGCGTGGGGGAAACACAGCCTGACATAACCAGAACAATCGCAGATACAATCATGAAACCGCAGATGGTTTGCTTCATGGAATCCTCCTTTGGGTGTGGGCCTGATCCACCATGTGGAACGCCCCTGGGTCAGTGATGGGCGCTGTTATGAACACCGGCGAATTGACTATTTCCAGAACCGGTTTTAAGGATGCAGTTTAGTGTTGATTAAACCAGATGATTAGTATAGAGGCAGAGGATAACAAAATCAATCCCGTGAATAGAGAAGGAGCAACACCAATGGAACAACTTGATACCTGCTGTGGAATAACCTTCAGCAACTCAGGTGAAACGCGAGAGGTTTCTTTGATTGAAATCGAAACTGCCATCATCGACTTTCTGGAAAACTTCACCGTTGAGAATCTTCTGGGCAGAACGTTTTTTGATCTTGTATCAAAGGGACCCGGATCCTCTGCCTATGACAACCTGCTTTGTGCCACAGGATTCAGTGGCAAAAGCCAGGCATTCATCAAAACCCTGCTCCTCCAGCTTGAACAAGCCGACTCGACCGTTGATAATCCCGTGGTCATCAACGGCGTTGTATTCCCTGCCATTGTTCTTCTACCGGTTCTTGAAAAAATTCTGCCGGGCGAACAGCTGATCACGGTCAAGGAAAAAGGCCAGATTGAACGTCTTGCCAACCAGATCATTCCTGCTGCGGACACGGCAGACATCAACCAGGTCATTGAGACCTATCCTGTGCGGTTCTCCATGCACACGGTCCGTCAGATGCGGGTGTCAAAAAGCGTTGCCTGCCAGTATCTGCCTTTTAAAGAAGAGCTCAACCCCGTGGGGCACACCAACACCTGGATCGGTCAGTTTCACCAGGGACTTCTCGAGCAGATGTACCAGAACCGGGTCATTTTCCTGCTCAACATGTCCTGCCCGGTTTACTGCCGGTTCTGCTTCAGAAAGCACAAGGATTCGCGAAACGAAAAAAATCCCGGGGTCGATGATGTCTCAAGGGCTGTGGCCCATGTTAAAAACTCGCCGGCCATAAAAGAGATCGTCATCACCGGCGGGGACCCCTTTCTCAACCGCAGCAACATGGAGCGGGCCATCCAGGAGTTGATGGAGATAGACCATGTTGAAACCCTCAGGCTTGCCACCCGGTCCATTGCCTACTACCCCCAGCTTTTTTTAAAGGACAACGGCCGGTGGCTCAACTATCTCAAGGCCAGGAACCTGGAACTGATGCAGGCGGGCAAGCGGATTGAGGTGGCCACCCACTTTATCCATCCCGACGAGGTGTCTGTCCAGAGTCTTTCCATCATCACCGATCTTGTGGCCGGCGGCATTGGTGTCTACATCCAGACCCCGTTTCTTGAAGACTGCAACGACCAGGGACCTGAACTTGTCACCCTGTTCCAGGCACTCCGGGGTGCAGGCGCCGAAATCCACTATATTTACATCCCCTGCAGCCCCATCCACGGCAACAGCGTTTACTGGTCCCCCCTTTCCAAGGGCATTCAGGCGGGCCGTTATCTCAGGGCCCACGCCTCGGACCGAAGCATTCCCAGGATCTGCACGGCAACCCCCATAGGCAAGATGGACTGGAACACCAGCGGCTGGGCCGTTGAACAGGACAGTGAAAATCCTGATTTCATCTGGCTCAGGACCCCCTACACCCCGGATTACTTTAACCGGTTTGCCCCGGTTGCAAATGATCTTGAGGTGATCCGGGAAAACCAGGAGGGCACCATTGACGTCAGGTACATGGCCAAGATCGGCGACCCCTCACTGTTCATGGGATCCCGCCCTGCCCGGCCAGAACCCGGAACAGCCAGGGTGTTTGACCAGGAACGGTACCGCCGGGCCAAAGCCCTGCTCTGCCAGCACTCTGGCATTGGAACCACCATTGTTCGTGTAGATTCCACCACCCTTGCCCGTGTTCACAAAACAAGGGTGGAGCTTGACGTTGATTTCACCGACGCCGACATCGCCTATATCAGAGACCACCGGGAGATATTTGATGTGGTGCTTGTGTCAGGCGCCAACGACCCGGTCCGGTCCGCCGCCAGGATAAAGCAGCTTGCCGTGATCCTGAAAGAAATCCAGCATGTGAACAGCCTCAGGATCAGATCCCTTGACCTTGTCCATAATCCCGACACCTACACCCCGGGCCTTGTGGAGACCCTTGGCAGGCTCAACACCCTTTCCGTTGGCAATCCCCTGAGGGTGGAGATGGAAACCTGGGTGACCTGTGCAGACGAACTCACCCTGCGGCAGCAGCGGATCACCCAGGCACTGTTCCGGCGGGGCATCACCACCTACTTTAATGTTGCCCTCGTCACCGGGGTGAATGACAATGAGGATGAGATTCAGAAAATTGCATACACAAGCCGGGGATACGGCATGCAATTCCACCACGTTTACGTGGCCGGCCTTGAAATCCAGAACGCGTTGAACAGCGATCAAAAGATCAAATTCGACGATATCATTGACATTGCCACCCGGGTCAGAAGAGAAGGTTCCGGACGGGAGATCCCGGCCTATATCATCAAGACCGACATCGGCGAGGTGGATTTCGGCCTTTCCACACGATTTACCCCGGACCAGGAAACGGTAACAACCGAGCTTCTGCCCTACACCCTGGACTACTTCAGGGCCATGGACCCGGAATTCACCTGGCCCGCAACCGTTTGCTGCAATGACAACGGGGTGCCCGTGATAACGGTTTCCATGGTGAAAACCAATTAACAAACCGGGGGCCAGGCAAAAGCCTTGGCCCCCCCGCAGAATAATTTACCGGTTGAGTCAACGTTTCAAGCCAAAGGGTCGGGTTCAGATTCAGGCTTTGGCCCTTGACCTTAACAGGCGACAGTTTTCCGGATTGACCGAAATGTACACCTCATCCCCCCGACCGTAGGGATTTCGCTTCACAAGGTTGATCACATGGATAATCTTGCTGTCTGGCAGTTCCACATAGTAACTCACCTCGCCGCCCATGTAACTTCGCTCCCGGATGCGGCCGAAAAGAAGGTTCATACCCTCCTGGCCTTCGCAGTCAGACCGGTGCCCAATAAGAAACTTCTGGGCCCGGACCACGATGTCGACCTTGTCACCGGGAACAAAGGATTCCGAGGATCTTACCCGAAAGGCTGTGTTGTCCGTAAGCCGCACCGTTACCAGCTCATCTTCACCGGCCGCCACAACGGCGGGCAGAAAGTTGGAGTGCCCCAGAAAATCGGCCACAAAATGGTTGGCCGAATTGTTGTAGACCTCCATGGGGGTGCCCTCCTGCTGTTTTTTTCCGTCCTTCATCACAATGATCTTGTCGGACATGGAGAGCGCCTCCCTCTGGTCGTGGGTGACAAACAATGTGGTCACCCCCAGGGCCTGCTGGAGGTTGTCGATCTCCCGCCGCATCTCTTCCCTTAGATTCTCGTCAAGGGCGGACAGCGGTTCGTCCATGAGCAGCACATCCGGCTCGATGACAATGGCCCTTGCAAGGGCAATGCGCTGCTGCTGACCGCCTGAAAGCTGGGAGGGCATTCTGTTTTCCACCCCGGGCAGCCGCACCATCTCCAACGCACTGACAACCTTCTTGTGCATCTCATCCTTTGGAAACCCCCGGTATTTCAAGCCAAAGGCAACATTGTCAAAGATCGTCTTGTGGGGAAAGAGGGCATAGTTCTGGAAAATCATGCCAAGGTTTCGTTTGTGGATGGGCGTATCATTGACCCGTTTTCCCTTGATCAGGATATCGCCCTGGGTGGGGCTCTCAAGACCTGCAAGCATCCTTAAAAGCGTGGTCTTGCCGCAGCCGGACGGGCCGAGCAGCGTCACAAGGGACCCCTCGGGGATATCAAGGTCCATGGTTTCAACAGCAGTCACCTTTCCAAAACGCTTCACAATTCCCTTGAATTTCACAAATGCGGGATCTTTCTCTTTTTTCGACATCTTTCTCCAAAAAGTTGCAGGCTAAGGGTTGAACTTCAGAACCCGTGGGAAGCAATCCTTCCCGGCACCTGTACCTGGGAGCGATTTAACATCTGTCCCAAGTACACGGGTTCCTGTTTCTAACGCGGTATCAGATCAGGCCCCTGCCCTGACCCTGTCCCATTTTTCCGCCCATTCGACCTGGTGGCTGTTCCAGTAGGCCGGCTTTGCAAACAAAAAGCCGTCCAGCTTGCCCGTGGGATCATAGGCCGGCAGTTTTTGAACGGCCTCGGGCATGGGCACCTTGGTCGGATCAAGGCTGGACGGATACCCCTGGGCCTCGGCAACGGCGATGGAACACTCGGGTGCCAGCATGAAATTGAGCAGATCCTGGGCCACATCAAGGTCGGTCCCCTTGAGTACATAGATGTACTCCATCCAGGAATAGGTGTTGGGTACCGCCATGTAGGCAATGGGATGGCCCTGCTTCTGGAGTGTGGCCACCCGTCCGGAATAGGCGGTGGTGGCATGGATGTCACCGTTGGCCAGAAGGCTCATGAGCTCGGCCCCGGACTCCCAGTACTTTTTAATGAGCTTTCGCTGCTCTCTCAGGGCGTTCCACACGGCTTTGACATCGGTGATATTGTTGGGATCCTGGCCGGTGTAGAGGGCGGCATACCACATGTTTGTCCGGAAATCAGCGCCCCAGCTGGAAATTTTCCCCTTGAGATCCTTGCTCCACAACAGCCCGGCACCCAGCTTCTCCGCATCGGCCTTGGATATTTTTTCCGTGTTGTAGGCAATCCCGGTCTGGCCGATATCATAGGGTACCGCCGAAAGGGTTCCATTGGAAATATCCTTAAGGGTGTTGACCATTTTGGGCATTACATTGGCAAGGTTTGGAATTTTAGCCTCATCAAGAACCACACCAAACCCGAGATCCGTGTACCGGGCATAGTCATATACGGCACTCAAATGGGCAAGGTTGAACTCTCCTCCCGGCGGAATAGAGGCCTTGACCTGGGTTAAAAAGGCGTCCATGCCGGTAAAGGCGGCATTGATCACGTTCACGCCCGTGGCCTGGGTGTAGGGGGTAAAGGCATACTTGACAAAGGCTTCGGCCACGGTTCCGCCCCATCCGTGAAAGGTGATGGACTTTGAGGCGAAAGCGTTCCTGACCGCGCCAAAGGGACCGCCCACCAGCCCGGCAGCAGCCCCAGCCATACCCAGATACTTGACAAATTCCCTTCGTGAAATCTTTTTGTCGTTAAATGCCCCGTGAACCGCATCAAGATCTTGTTTTAACCTTTTTTCCATGAAAAAAATCTCCTTTTTAGGGTATTGGTATTAGACCTTTCACACCATGATCCAGGCCGGGAAGGGAATAACGCCCCTGCCCAAATTGCATAACAGGTTAATTGCCCCTGGCAAATTTCCGGGTCAGATAACCGGCGGCAAGGGGGAGTGAAACGGTGAGAACAATCATCACCGTTCCCAGGGCATTGATCTCAGGGCTGATGGAATTTCTCAGCATCCCGAATATCTGAACCGGAACAGTCTGGTTCCTTGCCGTTGCCCAGAACAGTGTCGCCGTTACATCGTCAAACGAAATGGTAAAGGCAAAGAGCATACCGGCAAAAACAGCCGGTGCAAGCAGCGGAAAGGTGATTTCCATGAATGTCTGGAACGGGTTTGCCCCAAGGGTGAGAGCCGCCTCCTCATACTCCCTTCGGATGCCCACAAGCCTTGCCTGAACCACCAGCAGCACATAGGGCAGGGTGAGCACCACATGGCCGATGACCAGCAGCAGAAAACTCTTGGGCTGTTCAAGCCAGCGGATAAAGAGCAGCAGGGCCACCCCAAGGACCACCTCGGGAATCATGATGGGCGCAAGCAGCAGGGTGTTGAGGCTGTCCTTGCCCCAGAAATCGTACCGCACAAAGGCCATGGCCGCGGGAATACCAATGGCCGTGGCAAAAAACGAGGTGAGCCCGCCCAGCACCAGGGAATTTTTAAAGGCTGTTAATATGGTGGGGTTGTGGAGGAGCTTTCCATACCACTTGAGACTGAAACCATCCATGGGAAAGGATCCAAACTGCTGGGGGTTGAACGACAGAAGCACAACGGCCACGATGGGGGTAAACATCCACAAATAGACAAGCAGCGTATAGCCCCGGATCAGGGACCATCCTGAAAAGAATTTCATTCAAATCACCTCAGGCTCTTAAATATCTGGTTGATGCCCAGATAACGGTTGTAGGTATAGACAATCACCCCGAGCAGACCGAGAAGCAGGGTGGATATGGCCGACCCAAAGGGCCAGTCCAGGGTGCCGATGATCCGTTTGAAGATCAGGTTTGCAATCATCTCATTGCCCGGCCCGCCCAGGATCATGGGGGGCAGGTAAGTGCCGCAGGTGAGCACAAACACAAGCAGACATCCGGCCGACACCCCGGGAAGGCTCAAGGGGAGAGTCACCTCCCGAAACGCCTGCCACTCGGTGCAGCCCAGGCTTTTGGCAGCCTCGGTCAGGCTTTTGTCGATCCCGTCAAGGCTCACGTAAATGTTAAGAATCATGAACGGAAGCAGGTACTGGAGAAGCCCCATGAGCACGGCCCCCTCATTGTAGAGCATGGACAGTGGCGATGAAATCAATCCCACCTTGAGCAGCAGGTGGTTGATCAGCCCGGAATCGCCAAGAATATTGATCCAGCTCAGGGTCCGGATGATAAAACTGATCCAGAAGGGGAGCATGATAAGAATCATGAGCACCGGTTTGAACCGTGATTCGGTCCGGTAGAAGAAATAGGCCGGAACATACCCCATGACCAGGCAGATAAACACCGTCTCAAGGGCGACCCGGATGGTTCTTAAAAGCAGGGAAGGATAAAAGGTATCTGCAAAGAACTTGGCATAGTTCCCCATCTGGAATGCCGGTATGTCGCTTCCGTTGGGCGCCCTCAACCAGAAGCTGTAGACCACCACAAAACAGACGGGAACCACCAGAAGTAGAAAAACTGCCGAAAGGGAAGGTGACAGAAGGGCCCAGGGTTTCCAGTTTTTTTTGTTCATAATATTTTTGTCAGAACTCCTTTCCTGTGTTACCGATTGATGTTTATCCATTACGATCATGGACAATTCTGCCGTTAAAAACGGTCATGTCAACCTTGACATCGGCAATATCAAGGGGGTCCATTTCATAGAGATTCTGATCAAGGACAATGAGATCGGCATATTTTCCTGTCGTAATGCTGCCCAGGCAATCATCCTGACACACGGCAGCTGCAGGGGCAATGGTGTATGCCTTTACGGCCTGGTCAACACTCAAGGCATGTTCCATGTGCCATCCGCCCACGGGCGTCCGGTTCATGCGGGTGCGGTTCACGGCCGAAAAAATGCCGCACACGGGTTTCGGGTTGCAGACCGGTGCATCTGAGCTGAGAATCAGGGGAATTTTTTTATCAAGAATTCGCTTGAGCGGGTAGGTGACACCGCTTCTTTCCCCCACAGACTGCTCGATCATGGAGATATCAAGGCTCAGGTTGTTTGGCTGGCAGGATGCAATCACATTTCCTAAAGTGGCAAGCACGTCCATATCCCCGGGCTCGATCATCTGCAGATGCTCGATCCTGTGGGGAATCCGTAGGGTTGACTGCTTCAGGTCATGGATCCGCTTGAATATTGCCACGATCTCCCGGTTGGCACGGGTGCCAATGGCATGGACCATAACGCCCAGGCCTGCACGGTCAGCCTGTTCGATCCTGTCCTCAAGTTCGGCAACCGGAGTCAGGGGCATGCCGCATTGGGCATCAAGATAGGGATCGTTCATCCAGGCTGTTCTGGCGCCCATGCCGCCGTCGGCAAAAAACTTCAGGTGCCCGATGCGCAGCAGGTCATCGCCCATGCCCGTTCGCAGCCCAAGGGCTATGGCCTCGCCGGTCATCTCACCGGGCAGCGAGACATGGCACCGGACACTGAGGCGATTTTCCTCCCTGAGGCGCTGCCAGGCCCGTAACGCCGCGGCCCCGTCAAGACCACCCATGAGCCGGATATCGTGGATGCCGGTAATGCCAAGGGAATGGAGAAAACCAAACCCCTTTTCCATGGTTTCGAGCAGATGTCTTTCCCCGGGCACAGGAATGACGTTTTTAATCAAATTGGGGGCAAGTTCCCTCAACACCCCGGTGGGCCGACCGTTTGTATCCCGTGCAATCGCCCCCATGGGGGGGTCCGGGGTCTCTGCATCAATTCCGGCAAGTTCGAGGGCCAAGGAATTGGCAACGGCCAGGTGAAGATCGCACCGCCAGATGCACACGGGATTGTCCGGGGCCTGGCGGTCAAGGTCGTCCCGGTCGGGAATTCGGTTTTCCGGCCAGTCGGTTTCGTTGAATCCATTGCCGGTCACCCACCCCCCGGACCCGGCTTTAAGTGCCTTTTGACGGACCATATTGGCCATCTGCCCGAACGAGGCGGCTGTGGAAAGATCAATGCTGTTCTCGTTCAAGGCCCAGTCAAAAAAGTGAAAATGGGCATCCGTAAACCCCGGGAGCATAAGGCGCCCGCCAAGATCGACAACCTGTGTATGTTCATCGACCATGGCCTTTAAATCACGGGTGGTTCCAACGGCAACAATTTTTTGGCCGGCTACGGCAACGGCCTGGGCATCCGGCCGGGCCGGGTCCTGGGTTCTGATACTTCCATTGATAAAAATAAGATCTGGCACAACATTCCGGGTCATCAGAGCATAAATCCTTGTTGAAACGGGTCATCCGGATCAAGGAGAAACCGATGAACCCCAGTTATGTAAGCATTTCCCCTTATCTGAACGTTAACGGCGTCAAACCTACCGATCTTTTCAAGGCCGAGGATCTCAGCTTCGAACATGGTGTTCAAGGGACTGTAGTTGGTCAGGGTCTGGTGGGGTTTGATTTTTCCCTGGTGATGGAGCAGGGCAAGTTTTGCCGTTGTGCCCGTGCCGCAGGGCGATCGATCCATGTGGGACTCGCCATAGACAACGATGTTGCGCCCCTCAAGGGTCTCGTGCAAGTCAGGATCATAGAACTCGGCAACATCCACGGTGGTGACATCGGGCCGTTCAGGGTGGCAGACCTTGAGCTGATCATTTGCGGCATCAATGATCTTCATGCCCAGATCAACCAGACGGTTGCTGTTTTCAACGCCAAGGGAAATACCCGCATCCCTGGACGACACCATGGCAAAGAATCCACCGGCAAAGACAAGGTCAACCAAAAGAGGTCCAAAGCCGGGCACATCAACGATATTTCCAGTGCTGTGAACAAAGGCGGGCACCATGGAGATGGCAACGGAAACGAGCTGCTGATCTTTTACAATTGCCGTGGCCGTCATGGGTCCTGCAGGCGTGTCAATGACAATGGAATTTTCCCCGTCTGCAACCTTGAGGGTCCCGGTTTTGACCAGGGTGACAACGGCTCCGATGGTGCCATGACCGCACAGGTAGGGATAACGTTTCGCATCCATGTAGATCAATCCGAAGTCCGCCCCCCTGCTCACCCCTTCGGTGACCATGGCTGCGAGCACACCCCTTCCGCCCCTGGGCTCATGGGTGAGCAGGCAGCGCACCGGGTCAAAATCGCGTTTGAATGTCGCAAGCTTCTCAGACAGGGTGTTTCCGGCCACCGGCCCCACACCCCCGACAATCAGACGGGTGGATTCACCGGCAGTATGGGAATCAATGGTAATGATCTCCCGGGACGTATCCATTGTGAAGTCAGCGATGGTTTGTGCAGTCATCATGGGATTAAATTTCCATTTCAAATTAACATCAGGTTAAATGACTTCTTTGGATAGCATTTTAATCGCCCCAAGATCAAGCAATTAAGTTTTTTTTTTCATAATTTTACGATTCATTACATTTTTGAAATAAAATTACCAGACCCCGGCAGTAACATCAGCATCCGCTCCATAAAACGCCCACCAAAGCATTGTCAGTGGGGCGTTTCAAATTTCACCGGGGCCAGGGCAGATCCCCAGCTCCGGCCATAACGATTATATTGATGCTACCAATAATTGATCAACCATGGTAAGGGTAAGCGCATTTTTTCACAAACCACATGGAACAACAAAAGATAAGGAGTTGTTATGTTGAGTGTTATCAGTGTCTACCTCATTCTCGGTTCCTGTGCCGGGATTCTGTCCGGACTTCTTGGCATCGGGGGCGGGCTTGTGATCGTTCCCATGCTGGTGGCAAGCCTCACCTGGCAACAGATCCCGGAACAGTTCATCATGCACCTTGCCCTTGGCACATCCATGGCCACCATCATTTTTACCTCGGTATCGAGCTTCATGGCCCACCACCGACGCAGGGCGGTCCACTGGCCCATTGTAATACGGATCACACCCGGCATTCTGACGGGCACCTTTCTGGGTTCCTGTGTAGCGGCAAGACTTTCAGGACCGCTCCTAAGGGGCATGTTTGTGGTGTTTCTCTATTATGTGGCCGTTCAGATGATCACCAGCAAGAAACCCAAGCCCTCAAGGCACATTCCAGGCAAAGCCGGCATGTTTGGCGTGGGTAACGTCATTGGCGGGGTATCGAGCCTTGTCGGCATTGGCGGGGGAACCCTGTCCGTGCCCTTTATGATGTGGTGCAACATCCCGGTCCACGAAGCCATCGGCACCTCGGCCGCCATTGGTTTTCCCATTGCCATTGCCGGCACCCTTGGATACATCTTCAACGGTCTGCAGGAAGCCGGGCTGCCCGCCTATTCCATTGGCTATATCTATCTTCCAGCCCTGGCCGGCATTTTATCGGCAAGCGTACTCACCGCGCCCCTGGGGGTCCGCCTGGCCCACAGCCTGCCCGTTCCCAAGCTCAAACGGGTATTTGCCATCCTCCTGCTCGTGGTGGCCACCCGGATGCTGATCTCTGTTTTTTAAACACAATGCCGGTTTCAAGATCGGGTTATGGCCAGGGCAGGTCTCCTGCTCCGGCCATGACGGTCATTACGAGACAATCATCTAACCGATCATATCCGGCAGAAATGTAGCAATGGCGGGAAAGGCAATCATGATTGCCGTGCCGACAATCAGGGCGATCAAAAAAGGAATCACCCCGATGAAGATCTCCTCCATGGGCACCTCAGGGGACAACCCCTTTACGATGTAAACATTGACGCCCACGGGCGGTGTAATGATACCCATCTGGGTGATGAGAACAATGATGACCCCAAACCAGATCAGATCATAGCCAAGGCCGGCGACAATGGGATAGAAAATCGGGATGGTCAGTGTAATAAGGGCCAGGGCATCGATAAAGCAGCCGCCCACAAGGTAGATCAGACAGATCAGTGAAATAATGGCCCAGCCCGGCCAGTCAAGGGTGGCAACAAAGTTGGCACCTTCCATGGGGATCCGGGTCAGGGCAAGAAAATGGCCAAAGATGGTGGCACCTGCAACCAGCATGATCACCATGGCCGAGGTCTTGAGGGTATCATAGACGGCATTTTTAAAGTTGCGCCAGGAGAGCTTTCCCTGGACAATGGCAATGGCAAGCAGGGAAAACGATCCCACGGCACCGGCCTTGGTCGGAGTGAAGAACCCGAAAAACATCCCGCCCATGACCACAAAGAATACCATTGCTGTTTCCCAGATCTCAAAAAGGGCCAGAATTCTCTCTTTTAACGGAAAGGCATCGCCCCTGGCACCCTCTTCCGGATAGATGGCGCAATAGACAACAATGGCCACGATAAAGAGACCGGCAATGAGAAAAGCCGGGAGAATACCGGCAATAAAAAGCTTGCCAATGGAAAGCTGGGTGAGGATGCCGTAGATGATCAGCACAACGCTCGGCGGCATGAGCACCCCAATGCCGCCGCCTGCGGCCACCGAACCCGTTGCAAGCCTGTGGCCGTAATTATAACGCTTCATCTCGGGCAGACCAATCGTACCCATGGTGGCGGCAGTCGCTGTTGTGGAACCGCAGATGGCACCAAAGGCGGTGCAGGCAGCAATGGTTGCCATGGCAAGCCCGCCCCTGACCCGGCCCATGCACTTGTAGGCCACATCGTAGAGCTTTGCACTCACCCCGGCATAGTAGGCAATAAATCCCATGAATACAAAAAGGGGAACCAGGGCAAGGCTGTAGGAGGAAAACACGTCAAACATGTCCCTGGATAAAAGGGACAGGGCCGCCTTGAAATTGGTCAGGTACGCGTATCCGGCAAAACCGACAACGGCCATGGCATAGGCAACGGCAAGCCGTGTAAAAAAAAGCGCGATCAGGACGGCGATCCCGACGATCCCGACCAGTGTGTACTCATTCATGGCAATCCCCTCTGACAAGCCCCATGAGCTTTGCTGCAACCACCAGGGTCAGTACGGCACACCCAAAGGCCACGGCATACAGGACATAAAACGTCGGAAGTTCCAGGGTGGCAGATACCTGGCCGATGCGTTTTAATTCAGCTCCGTAATTAAAGCACTCCCAGGACATGAGCCCGAAAAACCCGACCATCAGGGCCGAAAGCAGGGTGTTGATGATTCGCTTTACCCGGGTAGAAAGCGTTAAATAAAGGATATCCACACCGATGTGGGCTTTTTCGCCATGGGCCGCGGGCAGCACAAAGGCAACGAGAAGTGCTGCCATGAGTGAAACAATTTCTTCCGATCCCAGGACCGGGGATCCAAACAAGTTGCCCACCACATCTGTACAGGTGACAAGCATCATGGTAATCAGCATGGCGCCGGAAACCATTTTCATAAATCCTGACAACCGATTAATCATCTATTTTTCCTTGTACAAACGGTCGAACGGTTCCAGCCCCGCAACCTGGGGTTCAACACAAAAAACAGTCAAACCAGGCTGAAGCATGGGGTCAGGAACCGTTTTCAAAAAATCAACACAGATCAACAAACGATTAGAGATAGCTGCTCTCAAAATCGCCTTTATTAAAATCGCCCAGGCGGTCGTTGAGGAACTTGAGGGCCTCTTGTCCGGGAACACCGCGTTTTTCACTCTTTTCAAGATAGGTGTCAAACACGGGGGTCACCGCCTCTTTCCAGCGCAGCGCTTCGTCCGGTGCAATGCCGATCATGGAGTTGCCAAGGCCAAGGGAAAAACTGACCCCTTCGTAATCGCTCTCGTCCCAGGCAGCACCGTGTTTTGACGCCCATTCATGATTGATCTCCTGGATGGCGGTTCTGGCACCGTCGGACAGGGCATCCCATTTGGCCTGGTTCATGACCACAAAGAAACCAACCGAGTATGCCGTGGGGTAGCAGGCAATGGTATAATCGGTAACCTCGCCCATTTTCCAGCCCTTGTTCGTCTCTTCCGGATAGACAGCACCCTCCACAACGCCCTTTTGCAGGGCCTGGTAAACCTCAGGCATGGGCATGGAGACAGGGGTTGCCCCGAGTGCCTTGATCATTCCGGCAACCGAACCCGGGGATCTCAATTTGAGACCCTTGAGATCCGCCATGGTATGCACCTCTTTTTTCTGGGTGTGGATCAAACCGGGTCCATGGGCATGGAGAAACATCACCTTGGTATCTGAAAGCTCGGCCGGTTTAAATTTATCGTAAAGCTCGTTAAAAACGGCCGTTGCAAAGCGGCCGCTGGGATTGCCAAAGGGCAGATTAATAACGTCCATGAGCGGAAAACGCCCCCGGGTATAGAGGAGGCAGGACATGCCAATGTCTGTTCTTCCGGTAACCACTCCGTCATAGATCTGAGCCGCCTTGACCAGGGTATTTCCAGCGTAATAGGAGATCTTGACCTCTCCGTTGGTGCGTTGCTCCACTTCTTTGCACCATGATTGGGCAAGCTTGCTCTGCACATGGCTTGGGGGAAAGAAATTACTGTAGGTCAGGTTGACCTCCTTGGCCGACGCGCTTCCGTACAGAACCGGAAAAGCTGCGAAAAAGAAGGCTCCCAGCATCAGGGAGACAATCCACTTTGGTACCGGTTTCATTTTAAATCCCTCCTCAAAGTTTTTTTGCCGCATTTGCATTTGCGCCAGGCGTTATGCCCGGGCAGTTAACTGTGTTAAGCCTATTTACTTATACTGTCAACTTCGGGATGTCCATAAAAGAATGATTTTACCGGCAAAAAACGGTTCATGACGATTGTTACCAAAATTACGAAAACGTCTAAAAGCCGGTATAAAATGGTGTCAATATGAGCAGCTGACACAGACAAGACACAGAAGTCATCCCCGGAGGACCCCCCAGAAAGGCAGAAGCCTCTTTCCAAACAAAAAAGCCCTGATCATACGTAAACGTATGATCAGGGCTCGATAAAGATAACCCGGCGGCGTCCTACTCTCCCACAGGGCCTCCCCTGCAGTACCATCGGCGCTGGAGATCTTAACTGCCGTGTTCGGGATGGGAACGGGTGTGGCATCTCCGCCATTGCCACCGGATTAAACTTGGCAATATATTGAATCTGTTGAAAGTGTCATCCGTATATCTGCATTAAAGCGTTCAAGCCTAAAAGGGTTTGAGGTTAGTGGCTAAGCCCCACGACCTGTTAGTACCGGTTAGCTGAACACATTACTGTGCTTACACACCCGGCCTATCAACCTTGTAGTCTCCAAGGGGTCTTCAGTCACTTGCGTGATGGGATATCTCATCTTGAAGTTGGCTTCCCGCTTAGATGCTTTCAGCGGTTATCCGTTCCGAACTTAGCTACCCTGCAGTGCCGTTGGCACGACAACAGGAACACCATTGGTTCGTCCATTCCGGTCCTCTCGTACTAGGAACAGATCTCCTCAACCAAATCATATAATCGGGCCTACGCCCACGAAAGATAGGGACCAAACTGTCTCTCGACCCTTCATCAAATCGGGCAAACCCAGCTCACGTACCACTTTAATTGGCGAACAGCCAAACCCTTGGGACCTGCTCCAGCCCCAGGATGTGATGAGCCGACATCGAGGTGCCAAACCGCCCCGTCGATGTGAACTCTTGGGGGCAATAAGCCTGTTACCCCCGGCGTACCTTTTATCCGTTGAGCGACGGCCCTTCCATACAGAACCGAGTGTGGACTAACAGGGATAGTCTGGTGGTTTTTGAATTCAGGAAGACTATGACTACACGTTAAAGTGCTCACCATGCCAGAACAAAGGACTTATAGACAATATAGTCGCCCTCAGCTTGTTTATTATTCAGTCTAAAAATGAAATTTATTTCTTTCCAGAATGCTCAAATTTACAAAGGATAACCTTGATAATTTTAAACCCGGCAAAGGTCATGAATTGGGATACAATCCTTAAGTCGAGCCTTTGGCCTCATCCAGCACTTTCCGAACGATTTTCAAAAGTACATCCTGATTCAGAGGCTTATCAACAAAGGCTTTAATGCCGATTTCTGCCGCACTTTCTGCAGAAATTTTTTTACTATAACCTGTGCACAAAATAACCGGAAAATCAGGACAGATTTTCATCAATTCTGATGCCAGCTTATCCCCGTTCATTTCGGGCATGGTCATATCGGTGATGACCAAATCAAAATCACGGTTACTTTTGTTAAAAAGATCCAACGCTTCCAAGCCGTTATTGCAGGTTGCAACAGAATACCCAAAACTTTTCAGATGCCGCTTGGTCATCTTGCATATAGACGGTTCATCATCAACAACCAGAATTCGTTCGGTTCCTCTGGGTAAATTTTCTAAATCTTTTTGTTCAAATTCTTCATGGTTTCTTTTTGTTAAAATCGGGAGCAATACAGTAAATGTAGTACCTTGGTTTAACTCACTTTTAACTGCAATGTCTCCACCTGATGCCTTAACAATTCCGTGGACAATCGACAGTCCAAGTCCGGTGCCCTTTCCTTGAGGTTTTGTGGTAAAATAAGGATCGAAGATCGAATTCAAATGTTCTCTGGATATTCCTTTGCCCGTGTCAGACACCACAAGTTTTACATAGTCACCGGAAGGTAAGTCATTGAAAGGATATCTATCTTCGGAGCTAAGGGTTGTATCGATGAGCATAATTTCGAGTAATCCACCGCTGTCTTCCATGGCATATGCGGCATTGGTGCATAAATTCATTACAATTTGATGGATCTGTGTAGAATTTGAAAAAATCAAAGAACGATTATTAATAGTATGGATTATTTCAATGTCTGTAGGCAGGGAAGATCTCAGCAGCTTAAGCGCTTCTTTAACAATCAGCCCCACCTGAACTGGCTTCATATCATCTTTGCCCTGACGGCTGAATATTAAAATCTGCTGAACCAGATCTCTTGCCCGTTTTCCGGCCAGGTAAATCTCCTGAAGGTTATCTTCGATTACACTTCCTTTTTCCACTTCATCGAGAGAAAGTTCAGTAAATCCGATAACGGAAGACAGAATATTATTAAAATCGTGGGCAATCCCTCCAGCCAGGGTCCCAATTGCTTCCATTTTCATGGATTGCCGAAGCTTTTCTTCTATAGTTTTGAATTCTGTTGTATCCCTGAACACCGTCAGTTTAGATAGTGTGTTATCGGCATGAACAATGGGCGAATTGGAAACTGAATAGTGACGTTTGCTCCTGGGATCGACCAGTTCATACTCAATATTTTTTTGTTTGTTAAGCTCGTCGAAGATACACCATGAGCATTTTTCGTTTTTGTCATAAATGGCTTTATGGCAAATTTCACCGGTGGCATTACGGCCTATTCTTTTAATCATGGCCGGATTCAAATATTCAATCTTAAACTCAGGGGAACAGATATAGGCAGAATCTTTCATGGCGTTCATTATGGAACGGTATTTTTCTTCACTTTCCCTCAAGGCCTCTTCTGCCTGACGTCGTGACAGGGCTATGGCCAGATTATCGGCCATCCGCTCAAAGCTGGCGATCAGGATAGGGGTGAAACGGCCTGGCCGGTGATCATTAAATTGAACCAGCCCGAAAATTTTATCATCGCTTCGAAGGGGTATCAGAGCAACCGATTCATACCCCTCTCCGTTACATCGATTACGGGTACTGGATTGGCGATCCGACTCGGTGGTACCAGTCAAAAGAGCAGTGGTGCTGTTGGTCCAGAAGCTCCCGTGGGGGGTGAAAAACGGCTTGGCAGGATCGAAACGTCCGCACAGGATGTTGCCGCACATACACTCAAGAATGGGGCTGCCTGTTTCATCCAGCCGGATGTTACCGTCTGCATCAATCTTACAGAGCCGGCTTTCATGGCGTACAAACGATGCCGGAAAACCGCGGGTTTCATAATAGGGATAATCGTCTCCGGAGCGCAGGCGGATGCCGACAGCCTCGCACCCAGACCATTTCTGCAGGGAAGCGGTCAGGCCTTTTATACATTCACGAAAATCTGCCCGCATATCCACCAGAAGGGTCAGGCGGGCTATTAATTCCCGCTCATTCTCCTGAAATTTACGTTCGGTGATGTCGCTGATTATAACTCGGCAGACAAGAGTTCCATTTTGGTCCTGGTGAGCGGTGGCAGCTATATGCACCCAGAATTGAGTCCCATCGGATTTTACCATCCTGAGTTCGCACACCTGGGATTCACCGGTCCCAAAGAGTTGTTTGCGATGATGATAGAAAACATCCTGGTCTTCTTTGAGGATGAATCGGGAGATCGGTTGCCTGACCAGTCCGGTTCGAGTCAGGCCCAGCATGGTCGCTGCAGCAAGGTTCACTTCCAGGAACAGACCACTTTTAGAGATAGTGCAATAGCCCACCGGTGCCATATCGTACAGATCAAAATAGCGTTCCTTAAGAGCTTCCAATTCAACTTGTGCCCGACTAAGTTCCTCATTCTGCATATCGAGTTCGATCTGATGCACTCGCAGTTCATGGATTGTCTGCCGCATAGCTTTAGGGGAGTATGTCTCTAAATTTTCCCTTGGCTGTGCTTCATTTGCCAGTGTAATGTCTTCTGCACGTCTGCGAAGCGCCTGTTTTTTAAACTGGTTGGCTTTTCCTGGTGG
Source organism: uncultured Desulfobacterium sp. (assembly GCA_963675615.2). Lineage (GTDB taxonomy): Bacteria > Desulfobacterota > Desulfobacteria > Desulfobacterales > Desulfobacteraceae > Desulforapulum. Next base: position 2,547,897 of record CAXXTD010000001.1, on the reverse strand, counting down.
GATATCCTTGCGTTTCATTTTTTACCTCTTTGCATTTCCCGGAGTTTTCCTTTGTGCCAACTCAGCTTCAACCTGCTTTATCCTGCTGATGTCTACGAATGTGAGAACTGCGCCCTCAATTACATTATCCAGGGTACGGTAAGGTTGGATGCGCATTGTGTACCATGTTCCAGACGTTGTCTGGACGTTGACCTCCCTCGGTACCAGCGTGTCCAGCACGGCCTGAGCGTCAGCCACCAGGCTTTCGTAGTCGATAAGATTGGCCACCACATGGCCTACGGGTCGCCCAACATCGCCCGGAATCAGGTTAATGATCCGGGTTGCAGTCGGGGTGAAACGCAGAACACGCAGTTGATGATCCACGAAAATAGTGGCAATGCCGGTACCGGCCAGCAGATTGTTCATATCGTTGTTGGCCTGCTGCAGGTCAGACACCTTGGCCTGCAGTTCAGCGTTAACCGTGGATAGTTCCTCGTTCACGGACTGCAGTTCCTCCTTAGAGGTCTCCAGTTCCTCGTTTGTGGATTGCAGTTCTTCGTTCACAGACTGCATCTCTTCGTTCGAGGACTTGAGTTCCTCGTTGGTGGTCTCCAACTCCTCATTGGTGGTCTGGAGGTATTCTTCCTTGGCCTTCAGCTCCTGCTTGAGTTCCTTGATGCGGATATCTGTGTCCGTATCCGAATCATTAGTCCGGGAGATCTCCTGCCCCGTAGCTACCTGTAGAAACTGGCTGGACTCAACAGGAGGTGCTTCCTCCAAGATTACGAGGTACAAGGGTGTTGATGAGGGTATTGCGGCAGGGTCCGCTGCTACCGGACTGACGGTCAGGTTGACCACAGTATGATCACCGTTGGTTTTAACCCTAAGGCCTGGATGGCGTAAAATCTCTTTGCATGCAGATACTTTGTGCAGGGTCATGGTCAACTCTTGTTTCAGTCCCTCCCGTGCCATGGATAAAACGTTGTTGACACCGGATTCTCCTGGGGCAGGCTCCAGGTACATGCCGGTTCGTCCGTGGAGATAGAGGATATCACCCCGGCTGTCGACCAGAACTCCGGCTGAAGCGAAGTGCTTAAGGAGAGCCTGTTCCGTCAGTTCACGCAAAGGCAATTTTGCTAACCCAGTGTTTTTAATTACCGATGGCTGGAGGGGCGTGGTCATTGCTGTCATGGGTGGCAGAAACCCTCCCCAGGCCTTGCGCTGTGCGCTGTGACTGTCATCTTTACGCTGATAAAGCTTGAGTTTTCTGTCTACCACCGAGAACAAGTCAGCATATTCACCAACGGTCTCCGAAGTGCCCAGGAAGAGAAATCCTCCAGGGTTCAGCGCATAGTGAAACAGGGGAATAAGTTTTTTCTGCAGGTCCCCGTTCATATAGATCATGAGATTACGGCAACTGATAAGGTCGAGCTTTGAAAAGGGCGGGTCTTTGATTACGTTTTGCTCGGAGAACACAAGCATGTCCCGGATGCTTTTGTGAATGCGGTAGGTGCTGTCACCAGGTTCGGTCACAAAATAGCGTGTCAGGTGTTCGGGCAGAATATCAGAAGCGATGCTGGCCGGATAAAGGCCGATACGGGCTGTGCTGATTGATTGGCTGTCAATGTCGGTGGCAAAGACCTGTACCTTGAAACGCTGTTTCACGATTTGTTGATGTTCAGCCAGGAGGATGGCCAGAGAATAGGCTTCCTCACCGGTGGAACATCCCGAAGCCCAGACCCGGATCACACCGCCGGATGGCTTATCAGCAAAAATCTTGGGGATAACCTGTTCCTGAAGAGCCTTAAAGGCATCCGGATCACGGAAAAAATTGGTCACACCGATTAATAGGTCACGGAAAAGGGCTTCAGTTTCTGCCGGAGTCTGCTGCAGGTATTTGACATATCCGGTCATTGTTTCGATCTGGTGCACGGCCATGCGTCTTTCAATACGGCGGAGGATGGTGCTGGGTTTATACTGGGAAAAATCATGACCGGTCTGAACGCGCAGCAGGATAAAAATTTTATTCAGGGTGTTCTCGACCTTGGGAGTCGGATCGGACATTTTCAGGGGAGGTTTGCCCAGTGCCTGGGCCACATAGGCCATTATCTGTACGGGCATTTGAGCCGGGGGGAGTTCATAGTCCACTAACCCAGTGTTTATGGCACTGCGGGGCATGCCGTCGTATTCGGTTGAATCAGGGGTCTGAGCCATGACCATGCCGCCTTCACCCTTGATGGCCCTTACTCCCAAAGTCCCGTCGCTCCCCGTACCGGACAGCACGATGCCAATGGCGCGGTCGCGCTGATCCTGTGCCAAGGACCTGAACAGGAAATCTATTGGCAGGCGCTGACCCCGCGGAGCGCTTGGCTCCAGCAACTGAAGTTTACCGTTGAGAAAAGCCATGTCCCGGTTGGGAGGAATGATGTAAGCACAGTTAGGCTCAACCACCATCCCGTCCGTGACCTCAAAGACCTGCATGCGGGTGTAGCGCTGGATAAGGTCGGTGAGAATACTCTTGTGATCCGGGGCAAGGTGCTGCACCAGAACAAATGCCATGCCAGGATCAATGTCAGCGGGCATTCCTGAAAAAAAGGCTTCGATGGCCGCCAGTCCACCGGCTGAAGCACCGATGCCAACGACGGGAAACCTCATATCTTCTTTTGGCTTTATCTCTGTTTTAACTTTTTTCGCTGAATCATCCTTGACTGCAGGTATTTTTTTCTTTTTAGTGGCCATGGCAATTGCCTTTGAAAGGGTCAGGAAGGTATTTGAGGTGAATCGTCTCCCCCCTATCCACAGGTGAGATTTTCGGATCATAGTGATAAGGTTAATCGATCACCCGGAGAGCACAACTCTAAAACAAAAGTCGATACAGTGAAAGTTATATTGTGTGAATTATGGGAAAATCTACCAACATTAAACAATTCAAATTGAATCTGCAAAAGCTTCTAAAAAAACATTACATTAAAAAACGGAATATTACAAATATTTTTAATGATTTTAACCGATTTCCTCGTGAGTACTAATGGTATTAGTCTGTGGTCGGTCCCGGTACCCAAAAGTGGGGACTTGTATTCATAGTCCGCTCCCATAATTGCTTCTGTCAGGGATTGGACTATTATTAAAAGTCTGGGGGTTTAAAAACTGTAACCAAATATCGCATCTTTCGGTTGGTGGGAATTTGGGGCCTAATCAGATTAATAAGAGCCTACTGGACCGGGTGCTTGGTTGCCCGATCCATCCACAACTGACACAGACAAAGCACAGCAGTCATCCACGGAGGAAACCCCAAAAAGGCAGAAGCCTCTTTCCAAACAAAAAAGCCCTGATTATACGTAAACGTATGATCAGGGCTCGATAAAGATAACCCGGCGGCGTCCTACTCTCCCACAGGGCCTCCCCTGCAGTACCATCGGCGCTGGAGATCTTAACTGCCGTGTTCGGGATGGGAACGGGTGTGGCATCTCCGCCATTGCCACCGGATTAAACTTGGCAATATATTGAATCTGTTGAAAGTGTCATCCGTATATCTGCATTAAAGCGTTCAAACCTAAAAGGGTTTGAGGTTAGTGGCTAAGCCCCACGACCTGTTAGTACCGGTTAGCTGAACACATTACTGTGCTTACACACCCGGCCTATCAACCTTGTAGTCTCCAAGGGGTCTTCAGTCACTTGCGTGATGGGATATCTCATCTTGAAGTTGGCTTCCCGCTTAGATGCTTTCAGCGGTTATCCGTTCCGAACTTAGCTACCCTGCAGTGCCGTTGGCACGACAACAGGAACACCATTGGTTCGTCCATTCCGGTCCTCTCGTACTAGGAACAGATCTCCTCAAATATCCTACGCCCACGAAAGATAGGGACCAAACTGTCTCACGACGTTTTAAACCCAGCTCACGTACCACTTTAATTGGCGAACAGCCAAACCCTTGGGACCTGCTCCAGCCCCAGGATGTGATGAGCCGACATCGAGGTGCCAAACCGCCCCGTCGATGTGAACTCTTGGGGGCGATAAGCCTGTTATCCCCGGCGTACCTTTTATCCGTTGAGCGACGGCCCTTCCATACAGAACCGCCGGATCACTAAGACCTAGTTTCCTACCTGCTCGAAATGTCTCTCTCGCAGTCAAGCTCCCTTATGCCTTTACACTCTATGGCTGGTTTCCAATCAGCCTGAGGGAACCTTCGCGCGCCTCCGTTACTCTTTGGGAGGCGACCGCCCCAGTCAAACTACCCGCCAGACACTGTCCAAAATCCCGGTAAGGGACCTTTGTTAGAACCATAGTACATGAAGGGTGGTATTTCAAGGGTGACTCCACAAGCACTGGCGTACCTGCTTCAAAGTCTCCCACCTATCCTGCACATCATGTACCAAAATCCAATGTCAAGCTGTAGTAAAGGTGCCGGGGTCTTTCCGTCTTTTCGCGGGTAGACGGTATCTTCACCGCCATTCCAATTTCGCTGAGTCCCTGGTTGAGACAGTGCGGAAGTCGTTACGCCATTCGTGCAGGTCGGAACTTACCCGACAAGGAATTTCGCTACCTTAGGACCGTTATAGTTACGGCCGCCGTTTACCGGGGCTTCGGTTCAAAGCTTCGCTTGCGCTAACAAATCCCCTTAACCTTCCGGCACCGGGCAGGCGTCAGACCCTATACCTCGTCTTGCGACTTTGCAGAGTCCTATGTTTTTAGTAAACAGTCGCTACCGCCGTTTCTCTGCGACCCCCGATGGCTTTGAAAAGCAAGTCTTCTAACCAATGGGGGCATACCTTATCCCGAAGTTACGGTATCATTTTGCCGAGTTCCTTAACCAGGGTTCTCTCAAGCGCCTCGGGATACTCTCCCTGCCTACCTGTGTCGGTTTTGGTACGATCACCTGTTATCTCGATAGAGGCTTTTCTTGGCAGCATGGGTGCAGTCAGTTTATGGGACCAGGTCCCTCCTCATCGCTTCTCGGCCTTAAGATCGAACGGATTTACCTGCTCGATCAGCCTACCAGCTTGAACCGCCTATTCCAGCAGACGGATGACCTGCCCTCCTGCGTCCCCCCTTCTCTCAAACGATAACTCGGTGGTACAGGAATATTAACCTGTTTTCCATCGCCTACGCCTTTCGGCCTCGGCTTAGGGATCGACTAACCCTGAGAAGATTAGCTTTACTCAGGAATCCTTAGGCTATCGGCGAGGGGGTTTCTCACCCCCTTTATCGCTACTCATGTCAGCATGGTCTCTTGTGTAAACTCCACACCACCTTACAGTGGCGCTTCTATACTTACACAACGCTCTCCTACCATAGAAAATAAATTTTCTATCCGCAGCTTCGGTGCTATGTTTGAGCCCCGTTACATTTTCGGCGCAGAACCACTCGATCAGTGAGCTATTACGCTTTCTTTAAAGGATGGCTGCTTCTAAGCCAACCTCCTGATTGTCTGGGCATTTCCACATCCTTCCCCACTTAACATAAACTTAGGGACCTTAGCTGGCGGTCTGGGTTGTTTCCCTCTCGTCCGCGGAACTTAGCTCCCGCGGGCTGACTCCCACACTCTACTTCATCGGTATTCGGAGTTTGGTTAGGTTTGGTAATCTGGTGAGACCCCTAGCCCATCCAGTGCTCTACCCCCGATGAGAAACATGTGAGGCTATACCTAAATATATTTCGGAGAGAACCAGCTATTTCCAGGTTTGTTTGGCCTTTCACCCCTAACCACAGCTCATCCCAATAGTTTTTAACCTATATGGGTTCGGTCCTCCACGCGATTTTACTCGCGCTTCAACCTGGCCATGGCTAGATCACCTGGTTTCGGGTCTACTCAACGCAACTTGACGCCCTGTTAAGACTCGGTTTCCCTGCGGCTACACCTCACGGCTTAACCTTGCTGCGTTAAATAACTCGCTGACTCATTATGCAAAAGGCACGCGGTCACTCTGGCCAATGCCAGAGCACCCACTGCTTGTAGGCAAACGGTTTCAGGTACTGTTTCACTCCCCTCACAGGGGTACTTTTCACCTTTCCCTCACGGTACTGGTTCACTATCGGTTGCCGGGTAGTATTTAGCCTTATGAGATGGTCCTCACAAATTCCCACAGAATTTCTCGTGTTCCGCAGTACTTGGGTGTCTGAAAAAAGAGGGTGATCCATTTCGTCTACAGGGCTGTCACCTGCTATGGCCGGACTTTCCAGTCCGTTCGACTACACATCACCTTTGTAACTCTCCGCACCGTCCGAAACCGGTACAATTCAGATCCCGCGACCCCTGACATGCAACGCCTTCGGGCTATCACACATGGCAGGTTTGGGCTGTTTCCCGTTCGCTCGCCGCTACTGGGGAAATCGTTTTTACTTTCTCTTCCTGGGGGTACTAAGATGTTTCAGTTCTCCCCGTTGGCCTGATCAGGCTATGTATTCACCTGAACATGTCACAGCATTGACCGTGACAGGTTTCCCCATTCAGAAATCTCCGGATCAAAGTTTGTTAAGCAACTCCCCGAAGCTTATCGCAGCTTTCCACGTCTTTCATCGCCTCCCGGCACCAAGGCATCCACCGTTTGCCCTTTATAGCTTAGCCACTATAAAACCACAAATTAAGTTTAAACGCTTTAATGCAAATATACAGATACAACGTCTCAGAAGTCTTCAACCTCCGGATTCTATCCGGATGCCTTCACTTCTGAAGTGTTATACGATACAACACCATCGGAATCCCTTGTTCAGACGATGTCTGAACGCGACCATTCCCATGGGTCGTGTTGTTTCTTTTTAACTTTCAACAGATTGTCAAAGAACAAAAGATCAATTCCATTGATCCCTCAAAACCGGCTAGTGACGAGATAAAACGTATCTCCTGTATCTTGTTTCTTTCCTTAGAAAGGAGGTGATCCAGCCGCTGGTTCCCCAACGGCTACCTTGTTACGACTTCACCCTAATTATCAACCATACCTTAGGCACCTGCCCCCCCGAAGGGTTGGCCCAATGACGTCGGGTACAATCAACTCTCATGGTGTGACGGGCGGTGTGTACAAGGCCCGGGAACGTATTCACCGTGGCATGCTGATCCACGATTACTAGCGATTCCAACTTCATGGAGTCGAGTTGCAGACTCCAATCCGGACTGGGATATGCTTTCAGGGATTGGCTTACCTTCGCAGGTTCGCTGCCCGTTGTACATACCATTGTAGCACGTGTGTAGCCCCAGACATAAGGGCCATGAGGACTTGACGTCATCCCCACCTTCCTCCCCGTTAACCGGGGCAGTCTCTTCAGAGTTCCCGCCATGACGCGCTGGCAACTGAAGATAGGGGTTGCGCTCGTTGCCGGACTTAACCGAACATCTCACGACACGAGCTGACGACAGCCATGCAGCACCTGTCTCTGAGTTCCCGAAGGCACTCTAATATCTCTAACAGATTCTCAGGATGTCAAGTCTGGGTAAGGTTCTGCGCGTTGCGTCGAATTAAACCACATGCTCCACCGCTTGTGCGGGCCCCCGTCAATTTCTTTGAGTTTTAGTCTTGCGACCGTACTTCCCAGGCGGTATACTTAATGCGTTAGCTCCGGCACAGCAGGGGTCAATACCCGCTACACCTAGTATACAACGTTTACTGCGTGGACTACCAGGGTATCTAATCCTGTTCGCTACCCACGCCTTCGCACCTCAGCGTCAGTTTCGGTCCAGAAAGGCGCCTTCGCCACCGGTGTTCCTCCTGATATCTACGAATTTCACCTCTACACCAGGAATTCCCCTTTCCTCTACCGTACTCAAGTCTTATGGTTTCAAATGCACTTCCAGGGTTGAGCCCCGGGCTTTCACATCTGACCTGCAAGACCGCCTGCGTGCCCTTTACGCCCAATAATTCCGAATAACGCTTGCACCCCCCGTATTACCGCGGCTGCTGGCACGGAGTTAGCCGGTGCTTCCTTCATGGGTACCGTCAATACTACACCCTATTAAAGCATAATAACTTCTTCCCCATTGACAGAGTTTTACGACCCAAGGGCCTTCTTCACTCACGCGGCGTTGCTGCGTCAGGGTTGCCCCCATTGCGCAAAATTCCTCACTGCTGCCTCCCGTAGGAGTCTGGACCGTGTGTCAGTTCCAGTGTGGCTGATCATCCTCTCAGACCAGCTAACCATCATCGTCTTGGTAGGCCGTTACCCCACCAACAAACTAATGGTGCGCGGACTCATCTTCAAACAACAGCTTTCAAGAAGAGGCTGTCTTTCATCAATTACCCCAAAGAACAATTGACTTCATCCGGTATTAGCGATTCTTTCGAACAGTTATCCCGGATTCAAAGGTAGATTATCCACGTGTTACTCACCCGTGCGCCACTCTACTCGGGATTGCAAGCAATCCCTTTCTCGTTCGACTTGCATGTGTTAAGCACGCCGCCAGCGTTCATTCTGAGCCAGAATCAAACTCTCCAGTTAAATTCTTTGAATATCTTTTGTGTGCTTTCACAGCACCCAAAAGACACGCTTCGTCTCTTTTGTCACTAACCAGTTTTCAAAGATCAACTTCCAGGACCTGTATTCCAGATCCAAAGCACAAAAAAGTCTCTGTAAGAAGCGTTGTGAAAAACCTTCGCGTCTCACAAAGACTCAGGGGTTCTACATGGCTTTGGACTTCTTGTCAAAGGTTTTTTTTAAATCACCCCCATTTTTTTTAACTTCCCGGATTTTGACGGACCCCCAAAGCCATCCAACGGTCTAATTTTACTTAAATATCATTTCAATTGAGTCAATTTAAGGTTTTCCAAAAAAATATGGGCGCATCCAGGGCAAGAACAAAAACCGAACAATTAATGACCGTATAACCGGCACGGTCGGAGCGAGGGATGGCATCCGGCCACAACGAAGCATGAAACTTGAACCTTCGACAGCAAAGGCGACCAGGGGGAGGTTTTGCCCCTATCGGATTAAACGGCAGCGGTCAGCATGGACGCTGAAGGAGCTGCCGTTTCCCTCGGAACTGCCCAGGACGGGCTGCGAGAATGAGCGGAGGGCAATACCTTCCTCTGGTCGACTGAATAATACGAGTTTCTTATAACCTCCCAGACCCTTGTTATTTTTCTTGACCCATGAAGCACCTTATACTAACAACCATGGAACGATCACCCTATAAAGAGGAGACCATTCATGACTGGGCCAGAACTCGACCCTGGAAAACTGCTTCAACTGTCCGGATCCTACTGGCAGACCTTTACCCTGCATGCCGCTGTAAAGATTGATCTATTCACCGCTGCAGACAGGGGGGATAGAACGGCGGCAACGATTGCGGCGGACCTTGACCTTGAGGCGCGGGCCGCTGCCATGCTGCTCGATGCCCTGTGCGCCATGGATCTTCTGGAAAAAAAAGGGGCGGTCTATGCAAACACCCCCCTGGCCGCCACCTTTCTGTCAAAAACATCGCCACGGTACATCGGATTCATGATCATGCACCACCACCACCTGGTGGAATCCTGGTCAAGACTTGACGAATCCGTCAGAACCGGCAAGGCCATTGAGGAGTTAAGACCCGCAAGCAACGAGGCACAACGCGAGAGCTTTCTCATGGGCATGTTCAACATTGCCATGGCAACGGCCCCCTCCCTGGTTCCGACCATTAACCTTTCAGAAAAAAAACACCTCCTGGATCTCGGCGGCGGTCCCGGCACCTATGCCATCCACTTCTGCAATCACAACCCCGGCCTCAGGGCCACCATCTTTGACCAGCACACCACCCGGCCCTTTGCCGAACAAACCGTTGCCAGGTTCAATCTGGCCGACACCATTGACTTCAAGGGGGGCAATTTTCTTGAAGATCCCATTCCCGGATCCTATGATGTGGTGTGGCTCTCCCAGATACTCCATGGTGACACTCCCGAAGACTGTGAACGAATCGTTCAAAAGGCAGCTCTGGCCCTGGAACCGGGCGGCACCATCCTCATTCACGACTTTATCCTGGACAACACCAGGGACGGACCGCTATTTCCCGCCCTGTTCTCCCTGAACATGCTGGTCAGGACCAGAGGCGGGCAGTCTTACTCCGAGGCTGAAATCATGGCCATGCTGGCCAGGGCAGACATGGAACAGATAAAGCGAATCCCTTACAGGGGCCCCATGGATTCAGGCATCATCATGGCAACCAAACCTGTTGAAATATAGGAGACAACCCCCATGGAATATCAGGAAATCGAATTCACACAGGATCAGGCAGTCGGCTACCTGACGTTAAACAACCCTTCCAAGATCAATGCCCTGTCCCGCGGCATGATCCAGGAGATCACCCATGTGCTGACCGAAGTAGCAACGAACGAAACCATCAAGGTGCTGGTGATCAAGGCGGCAGGCAGCCATTTTTGCGCCGGTCACTACCTTGCAGAAATGGTGGATTCCGGGGTAAAAGAGTACCGGGCCATCTTTGACCAGTGCACCCGCATGATGATGATGCTCCACGAAATCCCCCAGGTGGTCATCGCCCAGGTCCAGGGCATTGCCACGGCCGCAGGCTGCCAGCTGGCGGCCTGGTGCGATCTTGTGGTCGCGGCGGACAATGCACGGTTTTCAACCCCGGGGGTGAAGATCGGACTCTTCTGCACCACCCCCATGGTGGCCATCACCCGGGCCATCGGCCGCAAGGCTGCCATGGAGATGCTGGTAACCGGCCGGGAATTTCCGGCATCAGAGGCAAAGACACTCGGCCTTGTCAACCGCGTGGTCTCCCTTGACGCCCTTGAAGGCATAACCACCGAGCTTGCCCACGGGATTGCCGAAGCCAGCGGATTTGCCCTTTCCATCGGCAAACAGGGATTTTACGCCCAGGCGGACATGACCGATGCCCAGGCGTTTCACTATGGCAAGCAGACCATTGTCATGAACAACTGCTCGGACGACGCACAGAATGGCATCACGGCCTTTCTGGAAAAAAAGACACCCAAATGGACAAACCGATAAAGGATAAAAATGTTTGACAAAGCGATTTACCAGGATCGAAGACGCCTGCTGAAAAGCAAGGTGGGCAGGGGAGTCATCCTGCTTCTGGGCCATTCAGAAAGCCCCGTTAATTTCAGGGACAACTGCTATTGGTTCCGCCAGGACAGCACCTTTCTTTATTATACAGGCATCAGCCATCCAGACCTTGCCCTTGTGATGGACTGCGACACAGGCCATGAGATTCTTTTTGGTGATGACAACACCATGGAGCAGGTCGTGTGGACGGGCCCCCAGCCCTCCATTTCCGAACGGGCCGCCAGGACCAGTATTTCCGATGTTCAGCCCCTTTCCGGCCTCAAACAGATCCTGGATGCTGCGGTCTACCAGGGCCGACCGGTCCATTTTCTGCCGCCCTACCGGGATCACCATAAAATCTCTTTGATGGAACTTATGGGCGCGCCCCTGTGCGCCATGGAAAGCATGGCCTCCCTTGCCCTGATCCGTGCCGTGATCGACCAGCGAATCTACAAGTCCGAACTTGAAATAACTGAGATCGAACGGGCAGTCAACACCAGCGTGGGCATGCACGCGACGGCCATGACCACGGCCCTGCCCGGCATGACCGAGGCCCGGGTGGCTGCCGAGGTGGAACGGGTGGCAAAGGCGTTTGACCATGGCCTTGCCTTTCCCATCATTGCCACAGTCAACGGCCAGACCCTCCACAATCACTGCCACGGAAACACCTTGAACAAGGGTCAGCTCTTTCTGCTGGATGCCGGGGCGGAAACCGCCATGGGGTATGCCGGAGATTTGACAAGCACCTTTCCCGTGTCGCCCACCTTTACCCCAAAACAGCGCCGGGTGTATGAAATCGTTCTTGCAGCCCATGACAGGGCCGTATCCATGCTTGCCCCGGGCGTTTCCTTCAAACAGATCCATCTTGCCGCAAGCCTTGAGATTGCCCATGGCATGAAAGAACTGGGTCTGATGAAGGGCAACATGGAAGATGCCGTTGAGGCAGGTGCCCATGCCATGTTCTTTCCCTGCGGCCTGGGCCACATGATGGGGCTTGATGTCCATGACATGGAGAACCTGGGTGAAACCTGGGTGGGGTACGACGGCCACCCCAAAATCGACCAGTTCGGACTGAAATCCCTGCGCCTTGCAAGGCCCCTTGAACCCGGGTTTGTGCTCACCGTGGAGCCCGGAGTTTACTTTATTCCCGAACTCATGGACCTGTGGAAAAAACAGGGCCGGTTCATGGATTTCATCGACTATGAAGACCTGGAAGCCTACCGGAACTTTGGCGGCATCAGAAACGAAGAAAATTATCTGATCACCGTCACGGGCCATCGCCTCCTTGGCAAGCCCAAGCCCAGGAGCATCAAACAGGTGGAAGCACTCCGGGCCGTTGCCTTTGGTTGAATCCTGTTGATTCTTAAAGAAAAAAACGATATAATTACAGGTTATATTCGGATTCAACCCATGTTCAAGGAGATGCGCCAGCCCCATGCCCCAGGAAATTGAGACCCTGTTTGAATCACTGAGAAAGGCACGTCCCATCATCCGGAACGCCAAAGTACCAGACGCCATCGCCTTCCGAATCACCCCGGATCCCCAGGGCATCAGCCTCACCGTCATTGACGGTGGGGGAAAGGCAGTTGACCCGGAGTATGAATTCTACTCGGGCAACAGAAGAAGCATCCTCAAGGAAATCAGCAGGGTAAGAGAACAAGCGGCCTTTACCATTGATTGGGAGGTCATGCCCGAAGACCGGGGGTTCTATATTGACGGCAACGAATACCTGGTCTCCCTGCTGCTTGCATCGGACTGTCTTGTGGATGACCAGGGTCGGAAAATTGAACTTTCCCCGGAAAATGCCAGGGTCAGGTTATCCATTCAGGAAGTACCACCAGAAAGGGACAGCGCCCTAAAAGCAGATCCGTCAGGGGAAACAGCGTTGGCAGCAACCCTGGGTCTGTGGCAGGGGGCAAAACGGATCCATCCCATCATCCCGTTGACCGAAACCCATATCCTGGCCGGCACAACCGTTTACCCGGTCAATCCCCTGGGCAGACATTTCAACACCCTGACCCTGTTTGAAACCACCCTGGGCCCGAATCTTCTTGAGCAATACCTGACCATGCTCTTTTCCAACCTGTCCAACGTGGAGATTGACTATTCAGGATTTAAACTCAGACAGGGAAGCCCCAAGGCCACAAGGCCTGCCCTGATCTTTGATAATGTCACCCCGGACAAGACCCTTCACCTGAGGGTGTCTGCCACCTATCCCGGGTTCTCCCCTGATTTTTTTGACAATTTTGACCTGAACAGGATCGTGTCCGTCAATGACATGGAACGAACCATCACCGTAAGCCCCCTGGTTCACGGGGAGATTACCGACTGCTTCCGGGAGATCCAGACCATGCTCAAAAAGCACTCCCGATCCCTTAAGCAGGACAACGGCCTCTATGTTGAGGACAATTTCATGGTGGTTGAACCGGCCCTTGCCGAAACCTTTATCACCCAGGAACTTGCAGGCCTGCTTGCCCGCTACATGGTTCTGGGGGCTGAAAAACTCAAATCCTACCGAATAAAATATGTCCAGCCAAACCTTGGGTTAAAACTCTCCCACGGCATTGATTTCCTTGAGGGAGAGGCCACCCTGGAACTTGCCGGTGAGAAATTTTCCATTAACGATGTATTGAAACAATACCAGAAGGACGCCTATGTGCGGTTGAGCGACGGCACCAGTGCCCTGATCAATCCGGAATACATGCGAACCCTTAACCGGATATTCAAACGGCAGAAATCCGGAATCAAGGTCTCTTTTTTTGATCTTCCGGTGGTCGAAGAACTCATCGGGGAAAAGGTCGCCCAAAAGGCATTCAAGCGTTCCAGGGATATTTTCCTTGGATTCAACCGGCTGAAAACATCCAGAAAACGGCTGCCAAAAATCAACGCCACCCTCAGGAGCTACCAGAAGCAGGGGGTAAGATGGGCCGCCTACCTTTACGAGCATAAGCTTGGCGGCTGTCTTGCAGATGACATGGGACTTGGTAAAACCATCCAGACCATCGCCCTTTTTGCCTCGATCTATCCCAAAGAAAAGACCCCGACCCTGGTGGTGATGCCCAGAACCCTGCTGTTCAACTGGGCAGGCGAACTCGAGCGGTTTGCACCGAACCTCTCGTTTGACACCTACTACGGCCCGTTGCGGGACATTAAGACGGCTCGCCAAAAAAACATCATTCTCACCACCTATGCCGTGGTGAGAAATGACATCGAAACCCTGAAGGATGAGACCTTCCACGCCGTTGTCCTGGACGAATCCCAGCAGATTAAAAATCTCAACTCAAAGATCTCCAAGGCAGTGATGCTGCTGAACACCGACCACCGTCTGGCCCTGAGCGGCACGCCCATTGAGAACAATCTCGGCGAACTCTACGCCCTGTTTCGGTTCTTGAACCCCTCCATGTTCGGCACGACCGCCGATTTTTCCCGCAACTACCTGACCCCCATCCAGAAGGATGACAACAAGACCGCTGTAAAAGAGCTTAAAAAAAAGATCTACCCGTTTATCCTGCGAAGGCTCAAGGGCGAGGTGCTAAAGGAGCTGCCCGACAAGATCGAGCAGACCCTGTATGTGGACATGACTGCCGACCAGGAAAAACTCTACCACCAGCGGCGCTTGATGTACAAAAACGCCATCAGGGAAGAGATCGCAAAAAAGGGGTTGAAACAATCCCAATTGTTCATTCTCCAGGCCCTGGGCGAACTTCGCCAGATTGCCTCCATTCCGGAAATCAAGAGCGACAACCGAATCATCTCGCCCAAGCGGGAGGTGCTCATGGAGCACGTGACAGAAGCCGTTGCCGGCAACCACAAGGTACTGGTCTTTGCCAACTTCCTCCACTCCCTTGACTGCATCTCCCTTGACATGGAAAGGGCGGGCTTTGACCACCTGATCATGACCGGTGCCACCCGGGACAGAAGTGCCATTGTCGAGCGGTTCCAGACCGACAATGCCTGTGCCGCCCTGATGATGACCCTGAAAACAGGCGGCCTGGGCCTGAACCTTACCGCAGCGGATTATGTATTTCTGTTTGACCCGTGGTGGAACGTTGCCGCAGAAAACCAGGCCATTGACCGGGCCCACAGGATGGGACAGAAGAATACGGTGTTCAGCTATCGACTGATCGCCAGGAATACCATTGAAGAAAAAATCCTCAAGCTCCAGGCCAAAAAAAAGGAGCTGTTTGACGCTCTGATCTCAACGGACAACGCATCCATCAAACAGATGGACGAGGCCGATATCGACTATGTGCTGGGGGAATAGCCTTGAATTTAATCGGTAAAATCAGCCAGATTCGTTTCATGCGTTTGGGAACCCTGCCATGCCCCATGTGCAGAAAAAAAAAGAACTATTTTTATACCACTTCCAAAGGGGTGCATGGCTGCCAGGATTGTATTCTAAAAAAGCTACAGAAACAGATAGGGGCTGCCAATATATCTGAGTGGAGCTGGGAGCGGTTCACCTATTCCCTTTCCCCGGCAGGCACCATGGAAGACCGTCTCATGGCCCTGTTCCACTTCAGCCACTTCCATGGCATGGCTAAACTTCCCCAACTGCTTGTTGACAACCTGGGGTTTGAAACCGACCACTCCCTTTCAAACCTTGTGCGGCAAAAGGCCCTGGACGCCTGCCGCACATTCAAGGACAGGGACAGAATACTCAGCCCTCTTTTAAATCATAAAAATTATACCACATGGCATCAAAAGGCAAACATTGCCCGGGCCGCCTATTGCCTGGCACCGACAATGGCCAGGGTCAAGAGCCTTGTAATCCGGATGGCAAAGGATGACAGCCCAAATGTTCGGGCCCATGTGGCAGAGACAATACAAGATGACACAAATGGCTGGGCAACCTCTCTCTTTAAAGAACTCGCCAGGGACAGGAATCCATTGGTCAGGGAAGCCTGCCAGAAGAAAAAGACAATCCATGGGACCACGAATCGATCCACGGCAAACCGTCCAAGTCGGAAAAAGGGAAACAGGATCGATTCAAACGCCAAAGCCCTCCCCCCAAAAGAGTCCCGGCCCCCCAACCCCATTGAAAAAATCGTTCTGCGCTGTTTTGACTTCCCAGACCCGGAAAAGGTGTATGAACTTTATCTTGGCCACATTCCCGATCTCCTTGATCCCAAGCAATACTCCCCCGAGGAGATCAAAGGCTTAAAACAGAACACAAAACAGTCCCGGGTGCATCTTTTGGGGGCTGCCCTTGGCAACAGGACGCTTTTTGAGAGCCTTGTGGACAAGCTGCCCGAACCCGCCAGGGGCATGCTCCACGTCTGCCAGAATGAAAACTTTGGCCTGGGTCTTGGAACGGCGGAACAAAAGCGCATTCAGACCACTGGCAAAGAGTGCCCCCCGAAAATGGATGAAGCCCTGCTATTTGAACGTTTGAAAAAGGATCCCGGGTTTTTCCTGTTTAAAATTGAAAAGGGCTGGCCCGGCTGCCGGGAATCAAATCATTTTGAAATCGCCATCAACCAGGGGTATCTTCCCTTTGTCCGCAAGCTGCTTCCGAAACCTGACCCGCCCCGGTTGATCCAGGTCACGGCAAAAACAGTGGAAAAGAAGGTCGAACACCTCCAGGTGGACAACCAGGAGATCTTTGAGACCCTGCCCATAATTTTAAGTTTCATCGCCCAGGACAAGCTCAAGTATGCAAAAAACAGCGACCAGATTCTTCCAGGCTCCCTCAAACGAATGGCTGCGGTCTGCAAAATCAGGGAATTTTATGCCGATGGTGACAAGGCTGTACTTTGGCTCAAGTCCAGGCTGATTGCCGATTTTTTCATCTGCAAATCGGCCTGGGTCCCCCAGGAACTGGACGACCTGCCGAAATTTATCAAAACAACCGTGGACGACTATTTTAAATTCAAGGGACTCAAAACCCATCGAACCCGGGACTCGTTTGATTTCATTAAACGGCAGATGGCAAAATATGATTCAGACCGCAACGAGGCAACGATACGAACCCAGCTGAGAAAAATCATGGCATTACTGCCGGACAGGGAATGGGTCGGGATCACCAGTCTTGCAGCGGTGGGGGCTCAGAGGGGATTCGATCTCTCCCCGTTTTCAGACAAATATGAGCTGTCCGAACTCTACATCACCATGGACGGCACCAATTCCTATCTGAAACGGAACAGGGTCGGTCTGGAGCGGCTCTATAGGTTTGACACGACCACCCTTCCCCACATCCGGCGAATGATGTTTCTCTTTGGCGCCCTGGGCATGGTGGATCTGGCTTACGCCCCACCGGAAAACGCCCTTTACAGGGTGTGCAGCAAACCCTACCTGAGCCCCTTTGACGGCCTTAAATATGTGCGGCTCACCGAGTTCGGGCGTTATGTACTGGGCCGGACCCGGCGCTACACCACAACCGTGACCATTTCCTCGGGAACAATCGAGGTGGATGCCAACAAAACGCTGCTCTCAATCCAGGGGGAGGATCCCATCAAACGAATGGTCCTCGAGGCCGTGGGCGAACCCATCAACCAGACAAGTTACCGGGTGGACTTTAACTCGTTTCTCAAAGAATGCACCACGGCCACAGAGGTGAAAAACAAGATCTCTTTTTTCCGGGAAAACATTGCTGAACACCCCCCGGCCGTGTGGGAACATTTTTTTGAAGATCTCCTTGCCAGAATAAACCCCATCAAACCGGTCCCGGCCCTGTCTGTATTCAAAGTCAAACCGGACAGGGAGCTGCTGTCGCTGCTCTCCAGCGACAGCCTGCTCAAACAGTATGTCATGCGGGCTGAAAACCATCACATGGTCGTTGAAAAGGTCCATCTGGCCAAGGTGAAAAAACGGCTGGCCCAGTTTGGCTATTTTGTCAGTTGACTCCCTTCATGGGGTATTATTTGCGTGAAAAGGCAAGGGTTTTCACCAGAAACCGACGGGCAAAGGGAAAAAGCGTCGTTCCCGCCACAAGCAGCTTTAAAAGGCCGCCCACATGCCAGTGAACCTTTTTTCGCCCCTGGGCCTGGAAGACCACCTCAGCCACCTGTTCCGGGGTGATCGACACCTTAAGGCGATCCACGGACGTGGCCCTGCGGGGTGCCGCAAGAATCATGGGGGTCCTGACATAGGGAGCCATGATGTCACACACATGGATGCCGTAGGGTTCAAGCTCAATATTCAGTGCTTCGGTCAACCCCCGAACCGCATGCTTGGAAGCCGAATAAACGGCAAGTTCAGGCGTGCCGTACACGGCAGAGGCTGATGACATGTTGATGATGGTTGCCCCCCGGGTCTCTTTGAGCAGGGGAAGGCAGACGTCAATGCAGTTTAAGCAGCCCAGGATATTGACGTCCAGGGTTTTCTTCTGGGCGGTAATATCAATGGATGCATTGGGTCCCATGAACAGCACCCCGGCGCAGTTGAACAGCAGGTCAAGCCGATTCCCGGTTTTTTCTGCCATGAAATCCACACAGGCGACAACACTTGCATGGGAGGTGACATCCATCTGTTTAAAGCAGCTGTTGTCAGCCCCGATCTCAGCGTGCAGACCTTCAAGTC
Source organism: uncultured Desulfobacterium sp. (assembly GCA_963675615.2). GTDB lineage: Bacteria > Desulfobacterota > Desulfobacteria > Desulfobacterales > Desulfobacteraceae > Desulforapulum. Next base: position 2,529,411 of record CAXXTD010000001.1, on the reverse strand, counting down.
CCTGAAGGTTAAGATCAAACAGACCCACAAACCAGTTCCTTGATGCGAAATAAAGGGCCGTTGCCCGCCCGATACCACTGGCTGCCCCGGTGATCAATATGGTTTTCATGCCCTGATTACACCTTTTCAAGAATATGAATGCACATGGCAGCCTCTTCCACACCAATGTTGCCGCCCCCGTTTTCCGCAAGCCCCAGGCGGGCTCCTGCAACCTGGCGTTTGCCGGCAACCCCCCTGAGCTGCTCCCCGATTTCGTAAATCTGGGCAAGACCCGAGGCCCCGATGGGATGACCGCGGCATTCAAGCCCGCCACTGGTGTTCACGGGCTGTTTACCGCCAAGCCGTGTGGCACCGGACTCGGCATGGGGACCGCCCCCACCCGGCGGGCAGAATCCCATGGCTTCGGTCTGGTGAAGCTCACCATAGGCCGTGGCATCGTGGAGTTCGGCAAGGCTGATATCCTTTGGCCCCACGCCGGCCATGTCATAGGCCTTAACAGCAAGGCGTTCACCAATGTCAATCCCGTCCAGATCCCGATCGGTCCCGGTTCCCAGGATTGACGCCCGTATTCGAAGGGGTCTTGCAGCGGTCAGTTTTTTGAGATATTGTTCCGAACAGACAATCACCGCAGCAGCCCCGTCTCCCACGGGCGAACACATGGACCGGGTCAGTGGATATGCAATGGCCCGGTCAGCCAGAACCTGTTCAACGGTCATGGTCTGCTGGTACTGGGACAGGGGATTTAATGAGGCATGCCAGTGGTTCTTGGAACAGATGGTTGCCAGCTGCTTCTGGGTGGACCCGAAACGGCTCATGTGCCACCTTGCACCCATGGCATAGGCATCCATGAAAACACTCCGGTCCTTGCCCGGAGGCGTCTGATCGACGGGGATCTTGACGTTCAGGCCCTTGTTCACCTTGTCCAGCATGGCCAGATGGGCTTCAAAGTTGCCCACATCCATGCACGAGGCATAGGCCCCCAGGGACATGGCTTTGTTGGGGTTGGAAATTTTTTCAGACCCCAGGGCCAGAACCACATCGTGCATCCCTGCCCTGATGCTGGTATAGGCCATGTGAAGGGCCGTAGACCCTCCGGCACAGGCGTTTTCAACGTTGGTCACCGGGATTTTATCAATCCCCATGGATCGGAGTATCACCTGGCCCCGGATGGAATGCTGGTTGCTGAAGAATCCCCAGAAGGTGTTGGAGAAAAAGGCCGCATCAATGGAGCCTTTGTCCATTCCCGCATCGGCCAGTGCAAGCCGGGTCACCTCATGGGCCATGTCCCTCACATCCCTGTCCGGATATTTATTGAACCGGATCATGCCCAGGCCGATAATATATACATTGCGCATTGAACTTTCCTTTTTTCATGGGAAACGCCGATGAACGAATTAGCATCAGCGGCGTTTCATTGTTCATTGTGCCCAAAAACCATGCCACACTCCGGCCAGGCCGGATGGCCTGGATTAAAGATGATGGGCTGCCGTGATCATCAGGCTGTCGTTTGCCCCGTCCTCAATGAGCCCGGCCCTGGCGTCCCTGAAAAACTTTTCCACGGGATATTCCCGGCTCACCCCGTTGCCGCCAAAGATCTGAACGGCGGCATGGGTCACCTCAAAGGCCACATCCGTGCAAAACACCTTTGAGGCAATTGAATACTCGATCCTGGGCGGGGTGTTGTTGTAATTGTAAATCATGGCAGCCCTGGAAAGGGAGCGGGCCGCCTCAATTTTCGTGAACATATTGAATAGTTTATGTTTGATCATCTGGTGCTCGAACAGGGGTTTGCCCCCCTGGATCCGCTGCTTGGCATAGGCCAGGGCCTCTTCATAGGCGGCCCGGGCAAGACCCACGGACATGGCGGCAATGGCAGCATTGGCCGTGGACAGGGTGATGTCCAGCATGGCCTCATAACTTTGTTCATCCACCAGCATATATTCGGCGGGAATCCTCACCTTGTCGAAAAAAAGTTCCCCCTGGTTTAAGGCGCGCTGGCCAAGCTTGTCCAGGGGCCTGCCCCGTTTTACACCCGGAAGATCCAGGGGAACAATGCAGATACCGCCGCCGGCCATGCCCATGGAAGCCTTGATGGTGGGATAGAGCAGGCAATGGGTGGCAATGGTGCCGTTGGACACCCAGGCCGCCTTCTGGCCTTCAATAACGTATTCATCCCCCTCCCGGGTTGCCGTTGCCTGGCCTGAAATTTCCGGCCGGGAGAATTCCGGGGTAAAGGGTGCCAGGGTGTCGGTGCCGTGGGCTGGCTCTGTTATTCCCCAGCAGCCGATCATGGACGCATCTTTATTTTCACAAAAAGGGGTGATGATCTCGTCTGCGAGCCGGTCACTTGGCACCATGGAGGCAAAAAAAGCCGGGAAGCACGATACCCCGATGCCCACGGCAAAATCCATGCTGCCCCAGGCAAGCTCTTCAAAGATAATATGGGTTTCCAACGGGTCTGAACCAAGCCCTCCCCAGGAGTCGGGCAAAAAGACCGTATGGTACCCAAGCTCATATCCCTTTTTAAACGCATCCTTGAAAACAGGACTTTCGATCATCGCCCCAGGATCGCTGATCTTGTCCACCTCCAGGCTTGCCGGGCGCAGCACCTCCTTTGCAAACCGCCGGGTTTCTTCTTTGATCGTCGTCTGTTCTCGGGTCAGTTCTATGTTTAAATCCGTATAACCTTTCATGGCGATTCCTTTGTAACAGAAATTAATAATCGGCCAGGCAAAACACATTTGCGGCTTTGGGGGAAAACTGGGTTTTTAATATCCTGTCCAGGGCTTTTTCCGAAATGGTTTTGGGGATGACTTCCGTGACCTGCAAAAATGAAGGGACAGAATTGGGCTCAAGGTCCTTTCTACACTTTTCAAAAATAAGGCCCGGATCAATCTGTCGGCCCTCAAACGGCGCCACGGCTGCAACAAGGTCACTCTCCCCCGGGGCCCCCGATGCTGCAGGGATGCCGTAGACGCACACCTCACTCACATCCGGGTGTTCGCCGATGATGCGCTCAATATGATCCGGCTGGATAAAATCACCGGCCCGCCTCAGTTCAGACCCAATCCGGTGATTAAAAAAGTACCATCCCTTTTCATCACGGGTTACGGTATCCCCGGTTCTCAGCCACCCTCCCCGGGTTTTTTCCTCGGACGCCGAGGTATTGCCAAGGTAGTCGACCCGGGTTTCTCCCTTGACCATCTTGACGATGAGTTCTCCCGGCTCTCCTGCAGGAACCTCGTTGTCATTTTTGTCCACCACCTTGAACTCCATGAGGCCGGGCAAGGGTTTTCCAAATGACCCCACAGGACCTTTGCCGGGCGGTTTATAGGCGAACCCGCCTTCAACGGCCCCGTACCATTCAAGGATCTTTACCCCGAACCGTTGTTCAAAATCCTCCCAGATCGCCCTTGGGGTTCCCGCACTGATGACGGTTTTTACAGGATTTTCTCGATCATCGGGCCGGGGGGGTTCATTAAAGATACCAGCCATCATGCCGCCCAGAAGGGAAAAACTGGTGCACCCGTAGCGCCGGGTGATATCCCAGATCCGGCTTTTGGTGAATTTGGGGCTGATCACGGCAGGAACCCCCGTGCCAAGGGCCGGAAACAGCGTCACGGCCTGGGCATTTCCATGGGTCAGGGAAAGACCGGTATAGAGGATATCCGAAGGCTTGTATTTCCAGACCAGCCGGGTCACAATGGTGAACATGCCGAACCGGTTGTTGCGGATCATCACTCCCTTGGGATCGCCCGTGGTACCGCTGGTGTAGATAATCTGCATGGGATGTCGGACATCCATCACCTGCTGCTCGACCCTGTTCCAGGAATCCTGGTCAAGGACTTCGTTCAAAAATGGATAACGGCTCTTCTGGGACGAATCAGCGACGGATTTTTGTACCACAAACACAATTTTGAGGTCGGGGATTTCCGGCAGCACCTCTTCCAGCCAGGGTAAGAATTCCGCCGAGACCACAACGGCCCTGGCCTTTGAGTTGGTCAGCAGAAACCTGAGGCGATCGCCCCGGCTTCTGGGATCAATGGGCACCATGATGGCCCCGATCACGGGACCGGCCAGCATGGAGAGGACAAACTCGGCATGGTTGCGCATGAACACGGCATAGGTGTCGCCTTTTTCAATGCCTGCATCCAGAAAAGCCCTGGCAATCCGGTTGGATTTTTCATGGAGATCCAGGTAGGTCAATCGTTCGTCAGGCATATCGCCATTTTCAAAGATCAGAATTTCCCTGTCCGGGTGGGATTCGGCCTTGAGTTCGAGGAAATGGGAAATAATGGCCTGGTTCAAATAGAGTTTAGACGTCATCAAGCATTTCTCCTTATCACTCTTGTTCTAAATCGCTACTCCACGGCACCGATGAATCCCCGGGTATAGGTGGGGAACTCCTTGGCAAACATCTCGTCCCAGTGTTCCTTGGTCCAGTATTCATGGCGGTCAAAAAAAGGATTTTTCTTCCCGGCGCTGACGCACACCGAGATACAGATATCAACATCCTCTATGAGTTCAAGGGCCTTGGCCCCAAAGGCAAGGGTGGAAAATACCCTGCAGTAGAGACCCAGACGGTGGGCCATGCTGGCTGCGGCATTTGCGGCAATCCCCAGGTTGATGTTTTTAAACACGCAGGACGGACCATTGGCCGTCAAAGACTCCACCTCTTCCTGTTTGTTCATCTCGGCACAGGTTCTATACCCGCAGGCGCCGCAATTATAATTAAAATCCGACTTTCGTTTGTCCCCGATCACCAGCAACGAACAGGGTTCCTTCATCATCTGGACAAGGTTGCGGCCGTCCCTTGCGGCAAGGGGAGACATGTCGCCAAGGGAAAAGCAGTACTCTGCAATCTGTTCAAGATCTTCTTTTTCAATGGCGATGAGTTTTATGGTGTTTCTATTGTTGAATCGAAAACTGGTGTAGGCGGCCATGGAAATCAATTCAACGGCCCGGTCAATCCCTTGTTCAACAAGGGTGTCCATCTGTTTTATCGTCACGTTACAACCCTCCTGGTGCTGACAGACTAACGGTAGCAGGTTAACTGTAAATGGATCGGAACTGGGGCCAGAGCCGGTTGATCATCCGGTCGTTCATGCTGCGCTGGTTGATCTGGGCATAATTTTCAGGAATGTCCCGGAACGGACTTTTTTCGCTGACGGATATGGCAACCCCCAGGGCAAATCCCGTATCCCTTGGCAGAATGCCCATGCGTATGGCTGCGGCGCCAAGGGACCAGTAAACCCCGTAATCGATTCCCAGGTTTCTTGCCTGGTTGACCATGCCATCAATGGCATAGGCGATGTTGGTGGCCCGGAAGGTACACAGGGGACCGGTAAAGGCGACATCCTCTTCTTTAGGCAGTTTTTCTTCTTCCCTCAGGTACTCGCACACCAACTTGCCGCACATGTTGCAGTTGATGTCAGACGGATCATTGAGGCTTCTCAGGGAGGTGGCGATCAAGAGAGCGTCTGCATCCCTGAGCATGGCCGCATCCCGTTTGAAAAAGGTCCATGATTTTTTAACCTCACCCATTTTTTCGAGGGTCTGGCAGATATCTTCAATATCACACTCATCGTCAATAATATGAATCGTGCATTCACCCACACCACCGACCCTGGGGGTGGTGGTACCGGACGCCAGCATGAGCCGGGCTGCGGCCCGTACCGCATCAATACGATCGGTTTCAAACTGTTTAATACTTCTTTCCATAAGAACCTCCTTGATTCTCCGGCCATGGGGATCAGTCGATGGGAATGCCCTGGGATTTTGCCCATTCAGGATAGGCCGCAAAGGCGGGTTTCAGGATGGGAAGAAGCTTGAGCACCTTGGGCATGGGCCCCTTGGCCTTGATCAGCCCCTTGGCAAGGGCGATGGGCATCCCGATCTGTTTGAGCCAGAACTGATGGCAGGTATCCCCGCTCAGGGTCATTGTCACATCGGGTTTGATATCGTTGCCCGCCCACAGTACTTCGCCCCTTGTGCCATCCCCCGGGGTGATGAAAAGTTCTGCATTGGGTGCCGAAATCTCAAACTTGATGGTGATGTTTGACCCGGCAAATTTGGGACCGGCATCGGGATCATCCAGCAGAATGTTAAAGAGCCCCCCCAGAACTTCCTTCATTTTTTCCTTGGATTCAAATACAGCCATTGCAGCTCCTTTTTCAAACGTTAACGGGTTATGTGAAACAGCCGCTGGACGGTCTCCAGCAAGGCACTTCAGCCTTGGGTGCGGCCGGAATAGATATCCCGCTCCGGCCGTGCCGGTTATGTCATATGGGGGGATAAGACCCCCATGATTGCCTTGTGATAGGTGTCGATGGCCCATTCCCGGGTATGGGTGCCCCTGGCCAGATACCAGCGGGTGCCGATCCCCTGGTAGATGGCGGAGATGGACTTGGCGACCTGGGAGACATCCATGGGTTTGAACGTCTTCTGCTCAATACCCCTTTCAAGGGCGGAACCAAGAAGCCCCACCCAGTTGTTGATCCAGCCCTCCATCACCAGGCGAAATTCTTCATCATGGGCCGCAAGGGCCATGAGGTCCAGGAGCAGCGGATATCCGATTGTTGCATCGGAATCTTCAGGATCATACAGCCAGTCATAGGATAAGATCTGGTCCAGGGGTTGTTCAAACCGGGCCATGGTCTCGGCGCTTTTCTTGAAAATTGATTCAAAAAACGCCTCAAAAACAGCGGAAAACAAAATCCCTTTGGTTTTATAGTAATGAACGAGCCCGCCCTTGGACAGGTTGGCTGCCTTGCAGACATCATCCAGGGTGGTATTGGCAATTCCCTTCTGGGACAAGGTGGTAAGGCCTGCTTCAAGGATCTGAGCCTTGCGGATTTCTTCGAGTTCTGGAATGGGTGGCATCTTTTTTCCTTTACTTCCCTGGACGAAAACAAAATAGACCGACTGGTTGTTTTATAAACATACTAATAAGATTATAAACCGACTGGTTGGTATATCCATATGGTGTGTCCAAACAGATGTCAAGTGTTTTTTTAATGAAACAGCTTCATCAGGATTCCACAAAGCCTTTGTTGGCAGAGGCGGGTTATGATACAGTGGCGGCCCAAACAAGAACCATAGACAAACAGGCGGGTACATGCTCATACAAACAGGGTTAACGGTTTTCAGTGCGATCTTTCAGCTGTTTCTCATTTCCCTTGCGGCAGGCATTCTGGTACGAAAAAATTTAGTCTCAAAGCCGCAGATCCAGGTCCTGTCTGCCGTTACTGTAAATATTTTTCTTCCCTGCCTGATCATGGCCAAGACATTGACCCAGTTCCACCCCGAAGCGTTTACACGATGGTGGATTCTGCCGGTGGCAGGGGTTCTGCTGATCGCCACCGGACTGGTATTCAGCGGGCTATTGTTCCGGTTCAATCCGGCAAAAAGACCGTTCATGACCCTTGCCAGCATGCAGAATGCCATCTATATCGTTCTGCCCATTGGCCAGGTTCTTTTTGCCGATCAGTTTGATCGATTTGCCCTGTACTGTTTTCTCATGGTCATGGGCCTGAATCCGGTGATGTGGAGTGTAGGAAAGGTGATGATCTCAGGGCAGACCCAGGGCGGAATTCACTGGAAGGATTTTATCACGCCGCCACTGGTTGCCATTTTTATTTCCATTGCCGCTGTTTTTACCCATATATCGTCTTTCATACCCGAATCAGTGGTTGCATCCATGGATTTACTCGGCCAGGCAACCGTCCCCCTGGCTGTTTTTATTCTGGGTGCCACCATCGGGTCAATTTCACTCAAAAACATGCCTTCGTTAAAGGACACCCTGATTGTAACGGGGGTCAAATTTGTTCTGGTGCCTTCAGCGGTGTTTGCCATCCTCTACTATGGAAAAGTGTATACCTCAATGCCGCTGTTCTGCAGTTTGATGATGATACAGGCGGCATCCCCACCGGCAACCAACCTGATTATCATTGTGGAGAACTATGGGGGAGACACCCCGTCGGTCAGCTCCATGATGCTCATTCAGTATCTTGTCTGCATCCTGGCCATGCCGATGTGGATTTCAGCCTGGCAGTTTATCGTGGGTTAGCAGATATCCATTTTAGACGTTTTTTTTGCTGATACCCCAAGGTCGGCAAGCTCCTGAACAACCCTGTCGACCATGGGACCGACCTTGCTGGCGATGGGCGGAGTCAGTTCAGGATTTAGCGTATTAATATCAAGGGGCTCGACGCCGAGAATAACCGTCTGCGGCACATTGCCCATAAGCCGGCAAAGGGATAGTGCCTCTAAAAGGTCAACCTGGTGCATGGAGTTTTTACCCAGAATTCTGTTGGGAATCTCCTCCCCTTCAAGTCTATGAAGGTCTCCGGGTACACTTTTATTTAAAATGGTATCAACAACAATCAATCGCCGGGCATTGGAGATGACACCCAGAAGATTTACCCCCAGAACACCGCCATCCACAAGGGTTACATTGTCAGGAAACGAGTAAGCAGACTGGAGTTTTTCAACCACTTTTATGCCAAACCCGTCATCTGAATAGAGAATATTACCGACACCCAAAACCATAATTGTTTCTTTCATTTCTGTTTCCTCTGTTTGTTAGATAAAGCCCCAATTGGTTCGCTCTGTGTTCACGGGTGGCAGGGGCGTTCACTGTGACGGAGCAGACAGTTCGCTGTGGCCGGAGCAGACAGCTCGCTCCGGCCATGCCGACGATTTGAACCAGAAAAAGAGTGCACTTATTTTAAAACGATCTTCGTTTAAATTACGCTCACCTTGTAGGTTTCATTGGTGCAGGGATCAATTACATGCACGGCGCAGGCAATGCAGGGATCATAGGAGTGAACCGTTCTTAGAACTTCGAGGGGTTTGGATGCATCGGCAATGGGTGTGCCAATCAGTGCCTTTTCAACAGGCCCCTTGTTCCCCTGGGCGTCTGCCGGGCCAAAATTCCATGTTGAAGGCACAACATACTGATAGTTTTTTATCTTTCCCTCTTCAATCTCTATCCAGTGCCCCAAAGCACCCCTTGGCACGTCGTTAAGTCCAAACCCCTTGCCGCTCTTGGGCATTGTCCAGGGCTGATAGGTCTTTTTATCCCCTTGTTCAATGTTGGATTTCAAGGATTCAATCCATCCCCCCATTGCATCTCCAATGAGTTTTGTCTCAAGCCCCCTTGCAGCGGTTCTGCCAAGGGTGGAAAACAGCGCCCCAGCGCCGATACCCAGTTTTTCAAGGGTGCTGTCCACAAGGGCTTTGGCCCCAGCATCTCCCCGACCATAGGCAACCAGAACCCTTGCAAGTGGACCCACCTCGGCAGCAAGCCCATCATAACGGGGGGCTTTGAGCCAGGTGTATTGATTGTCAGTGTTATACTTGACATCTCCCTTTATGGGCTTTGTTTCCCCCTCAAAGGGGTGTCTGGCAGTTCCCTGTTCGTACCACCCTCGGGTCACATCCTCTGTGATCTTATCACAACTCATCTCCTCTACAGTCATCCCCTTGCGGATAAAGCCTGCCGGCATGAGCTTGTTGTTTTCAGCAGCGTCGTTTGCAAAATCACCATAGCAGAGGAATGATTCGTTGTTGCCGCCAATTGCACCCCACTCCTTATAAAATGAGGCCACGGCAAGAAGATCCGGAATATAGACCTCATCCACAAAATCACGGGTTTCCTTCCAGATATCTTCGAACTCTTTTATCCGTTCGACATTGAGATCTTTGACCGATGTCACGCCGCCGACAACTAAAAACTGCGGATGGGGATTCTTGCCGCCAAAAATGGCATGCATCCTTGCAGCCTTGGCCTGAAGCTGCAGGGCTTCCAGGTAATGGGATGTAGCCATAAGGTTGGCTTCGGGTGAAAGCGTATATGCAGAATGTCCCCAGTATCCATTGTTAAATGGCCCCAGTTGTCCACTGCCGACAAAGGTCTTTAGTTTCTCCTGTACCGATTGAAAATAGTCACTCTTTTGTGGTCTGCCGCTGGTATTGGCTGAGAGCACCTCGGTTTTTTTGGGGTCGGCACTTAATGCACTGACAATATCCACCCAGTCCAGCGCATGGAGGTGATAAAAATGAACAATGTGATCATGCTGGAACTGGGCGCCATGGATCAGGTTTCTGATGATCCTTGCATTTTCCGGAATGGTTATATTGCAGGCATCCTCAACCGCTTTTACCGAGGAGAGCGCATGAACATAGGTGCAGACACCGCAGGAGCGCTGAACAAAGTGATGTGCATCCCTTGGGTCTCTTCCCTGGAGCATGATTTCAATGCCTCTGAACATCTGGCCTGAACACCAGGCATCCTTTACCCTGCCGTTTTCGACTTCAACCTCTATTTTCAAGTGCCCCTCAATCCTGGTAATGGGATCGATTACAATTCTTTTACCCATATTAAACTGTCCCTTTATATCGTATTCGTCACAAGGTTATTATTTTTTCTTTTAGTCTTTCCACCCAGACCCATGCAATCATGACTCTTCATAAAAAGGGACCATACTGTCCCAGAAATCAGGTTCACTGCACCCGATACACGGGTGTCCTGCCTGAATTGGAAAACTTGTGCCATCATTAAATTTTGCCATGGGACAATTGTTATAGGTTTCAGGACCTTTACAACCCATTTTATACAGGCAATATCCAAGCTCAGCCTCTTTTGAACCAAATTCCAGAACAAATTCATCATTTTCAAAATGTTTGAGTCTGGGGCACTGGTCATGGACGGTCTCGGCAAAGGCAAAGAGTGGACGGCCCACCTCATCCAGCTCTATTTTTTCATTGTTGAGGTACTTTACAATGGTTGACAGCAGATTAAGCGGGTTTGGCGGGCAACCGGCAATATTTATGGATGCAATACCGATAGCATCCTTTACCCCCTTGTATCCGCCAGGATTCGGGGCAGCAGCAGGGATACCGCCATAGCAGGCACATGTACCAAGGGCAATAACTACTGCAGCTTTTGGAATGATACGCTCTGCAATTTCAAGGAATGTTCGACCGCCCACCTTTCCATAGGCACCATTGTAATTTGTCGCAATCGAGCCTTCCACCACGCATACAAATTTACCCTCATACTGCTTTACAGCATCATGCAAAGATTTTTCAGCCTGGTCTCCTGCTGCAGCCATTATGGTCTCATGGTATTCCACTGAAATGGTATCAAGGATGATGGCACCAACATCCGGGGTTCTTAAAAAGGCCTCTGAACATCCGGTGCACTCGCCAAAATGAAGCCATATGACAGGAGGTCGTATACCGGTTGCTGCTTTTTCAACGGCATGAACCACCTGGGCAGTAAAAGAGGTGGCCAATCCCATTGAAGCGGTGAGTGCAGTACAATATTTCAGAAAAGCTCTTCTGGAAACCCCTTTTGCCTCCAGACGCTCATAGAATAGATCTTTTTCGTTTTCATTTTTCATCTTTTGAAGCACCTCCTTGATGCTGTTAACGATATGATTAAATGCCATGCCAGGATATTGTTATCCTTAACAATTAACTAAACCCTGAAAAAATTTCCCTCAGGTCTTTCTGGCTGATTTTTTTCATCAGGATATCTTCATAATCATACTCCAGACACCCGTCATCGGACAAAGCGTCCCCTTCACAGGATTCGGAAGAAGAACAGCATCCGCTGTACCACTTCAGATAGTCCATAATGGAACCCACTTTAAGATTCTTGTTTTTATCCATCCATGTGTCGCAGCTGTCATGGCTTCCGGTATAAAGAACATAAATGGATTTTCGTTCTTTAACACAAACAAGCCGGTATCCTTTACCAAGGTCGTATTTAAGACACCGCTTGATTCTGGCATCTCCGTTTTTTGTGAGTTTCCCAGCCATAACAGGTTTTGCTCCATTTACAAGGGCATGAATAATCTGATCGGCCTTCTGGGCGGCAAAGGCAGGGGTGTTCTCCTGGTTTTTCAGCCTTTGAATCTCTTTTTCAACCTTGGTGTGTACATATACATTTTCTATCATCGATATTTACATCCCGTTTAAGGTTGATCAAAATGATCTCGGTTTACTTTTGCACGAAACAATTTATCCTCATTATGAACAGCAGGAACCTTTTGTCCCACAGGATGCGCATCCTGATGAGAGTTTGAGACTCGAGCTTAATTGAAACCCTGCACCTGAAAAATTTATCTCTACAGGCTTGGCATCTTCAAGCAGTTTGGTATCCATAAGGTATTCAACGCCGTTGATCTCATAAACGGAATCACTGTCTTTTTTATCATCCAGGGCCATCGCAAGCTGTTGGCCACCACATCCGTTGTTTAAAAAAACACGTATGGGTTTGACTTCCTTGTCTGCGAAATAGGCTTTAATCTGTTCCTGGGCGGATTCGGTTACGCTTATCATAATTTGTTTCTCCTTGAATTTTCGATGATATTTTTACTCTGTTATGTAAAACAGCCGGCTATTCCAGACCATATTCTGCCAGATCAGGCCCAAGGTAGGTTCTTTCATTCTCTCCAAGGATACCCAGGGAAAGGCAGATCAGGGTCCAGAGGTGAACCGTGTAATAACCACCGTTATAATGGTGTGACAGATCTTCAATCTGGGCATGGCAGTTATGGCAGGGGGTAACAACGTAATCTGCGCCTGTGGACTTGATCTGACTGAATTTGATGGCACCGTATTCACGTCGCTCCTGGTTATACCCAGACTGCAAAGAGCCTCCACCGCCACCACAGCAGAAGTTATCAGACTTGCTGGGAATCATATCAACAAAATTCTCCTCACCCACAACCTGTTTCACGACAAACCGAAGGTCATCTGCCATACTGTCCCCACGGGATTTACGGATAAGATTGCATGGATCCTGAACCGTGAATTTGATGTTGCTGGTGTTCCAGTCTGAGTTAACGGGAAGTTTGCCCTCCCTGATCCACTGGGCGTAAAGCTCAACAATGCTTTTCAATTCAAAATCATGGGGAATGTTGAATTTTCTCAGCCCTTCCCACAGCGCAAAGAAAGAGTGGCCGCATTCCGTGTTGATAAGGACCTTGCATCCAAGCCTGTCAATGTGTTCTGCCTGGGACCGTATAATGTGCTCCCACGAAGCATCATCGGCAAGAAACATGCAGTAATTTTCACCACCCCACATTTGGGAATAGTAGGTCCAGTCGGCTCCGACGGTATGGAGAATCTTCCAGAGGGGCAGCAGTTCATCCGGCTCTGTGACAGGTTCCCTGGAGTTCTGGTTCAGGGCAAAAAAAGCCCCCTCCCTGTCAATGGCCGCCTGGAGATCTTCAAACCCCGGCTGTGTTTCACGGCACTCCTCGGCAAGGTCATCAACCGTAAACTGAAAATCATCCAATGGCACGCCCATGGCACCACCTTGGGATTTCAGGTGATGATCACATGAGCCAAGAATGCCTTTGGGTCGCTCATCCCTGGGCCAGCAGGATCTGACATAATAGACCAGCTGGGGAATATCCAACCCCATTGGACAAAGATCATAGCATCTTTTGCACATGGTACATGCCCATACCCATGGATGGCTCCCAAGCTCTCGATCCATACCCAGGACAGTCATTCTCACAAATTTTCTGGGGTCCATATTCATGAGACCTGTGGCAGGACAGCCACTGGAACAGGCTGCACAGGTCAGACACGCACTCAAGCTGCCGCCCTTGAGAAGCGCTCTTACCTTATCCCTTATTCCTTCTTTTTTTTGACATTCGTTCAGGTTCAATGCATTCAGCATAAAAAGAAAACCCTCCATCGACTGAATTTAAATGGCGCCATGTCAATGTAACTTCCCGATCACTCCTCGTCTGAAAAACGATGATCATCAGGGACACCTCACAGCATCATAGTTTAGACCGCCGGCACCGGCAGCCCTGGAAAAAAGCCGTCAGTGTCTGTATGGCAATGAATGCATTGAAAAACTCCAGATGGCCCTTGAATCAAGGACCTGTCAGTGCCTGCTTGAGCCATGGGCAGAAGCAGATTTAAAATAACGACCATGGGCCGCCCTGATATTCCGTCCGGGCCCACAACCCCCATAAAAAAGCTGCATGGCCGGAGCGTGGCATGGACTCTGGCCACAACAAAATTCGCAACCCCCAATGGGGTTGCCTTGGTGGGAGTTTCATATAAACGCAATAAAGATGCAAATTGATTATCCTGGGGACCTTATGTTAAATCAATAGATAATACAAATAAAGGACCCAGAGGATAACAATATGAACGGAGGGGAATGCCTCCCCCGGTCGCTGGAATGACACACGTTTTTTACAGAATAAATGCCGCTGTGGATCTCGGAGCGGCAATTTGACTTAGTTCATGGAATCCGCTGGACCAGGGTCTTGATGCGGCCCGAATCCACGGCCTCAAGAAAGCTTGTCCCAAGCCGTTTGCCCATGTCAACGGCCGTTTGCCAGAAATCGATCCGCTCGTTGTCCCGGCCATGGAGGCGCACAAAATCCCTGCGGTCGGGAATCCTGCCAAAGGGCAGTTCTGCCACAAACCCTGGCGACGGCGCAACGAGCAGCACATCGGCCAGACGCTGTCCGTCGGCGATGCGTGAGGGTCTGTTCTTGTCAAACCAGCCAAGGGTCACCTGGCTGTAAAAATGGGGGTAAAGGATGATACCGTCCCGGCCGTTCAAAAAATCAAAGGCCGGATGATAGTGAAACATGCCCCCGTCCCGGTAGATGCCCGTGGGTGCACCGGGAATATCTTTCACCCCTTTCATCACATAGGGGATGGAGCCGCTTGCCAGAAGTGCTGTTCTAAGATTGCTGCCATCCAGGGGGACCTGCCCCCCTGGAAATTCACCGTTCAGGGCAAAGGGAGGGATTGATCTTGAATCATGGAACAGGGTTGGCTGGTATTGTTTCTGAAGCAGGCGTCTGGAGATCCGGTTCACGCCCCAGGCCTTTAGCAGACTGGCCATCTGGGCCATGGGATGATCCGATGCAAAGGCGCCCGTGCATCGAACCGCTGAAAAGTTCAGCCGGCAATAGGGATGGACCAGGATCTCCTCGACCCTGTCCGGGCCAAGGTAGGCGTCCTGGATACGCTGGGATTCCTGGTCAATGCGGTCGGGTGAGGCACTGGTCCGATAAAACTGATGGATATAGGCATGGGCCAGTCGGTCAAAGGCTTCCGCTGGATCATTCTGGGCGGCGGCCGCCGACTTCCACGAACCAATGGAGGTCCCAAAGAGGTGCAGCGGCTTTGTCCGTTGCCTGAACCACACGCCAAACAGCGCTGTTTCAAGCGCCTTGAGAACGAGCCACTTGGCGGCACCCGAGGCCCCCACCACCATGGCGACATCGTCGGCACACAGGCCACTGGACACAATCCGTTCATGGGCCCTGTGGCCCGCCAAAAACATTAAATTCCCTGTCATGGTCTGATTCCTTTTCATTTTATACCAACGAGACCTATTTAATTATGATGGTGTCAACGGTCTGTCAACCCCCAAATAGGCAGGGCGGTAAAGGAAATAAATGGAAGCTCTTGTCTTTAAAACACAAAATATGAGGAAATAAACAACCATAAAAACCCCGAACAAACCACAAAGAAACAAATTAAGCCGTTTTAAAAAAATGAAAAATACGTTTTTTTAAAAAATTGGTCCATCTAAATCTTTGACATTTAAGCTTTTTTCAAATATTTTAATCACTGATTATCTAAAATTCAGCCGGTATGGTCGGCCCATGGCATCACAAAATGTGAAACGTCCCAAAGGGGAGACACCCTGGACGGCGTTTCCGATAGAAATGAGGTATACGTTTGAATACAATCGAAAAAAAGCAGCGCCTGTTGGTGAAGACCCTTAAAATATTAAAACAAAAAGACCCTATCCCCAAGGATCTCATCGCCCTTCTGGGCGAGACCGCAGCCCTTCAATTGGATTCAGCCCGGGATATTTCTATCGACCTCCCCGACCTTGCTCCGGCCAGCCTGGGCAGAGCCGAGACGGCAAAAAATCCTGTTCTCACCCCTGCAACCCTTCCGCTGGATCGAAAACACATTGCAGCCTTTTTTTCACACCTCACCAAAAAAATTAAAGACCCGGACACTGCTGAAGGAAAAAACCGATTCCCACGCCCCATGGTGGCAGCGGTAAAGTTGATTGAAGCCGCCTTTGATAATGGTGAACTCGACCTTGACAGCTGTATCGATGAATGCCTCCAGGGCCAGGGACCGGTCATGGCCCATTGGGCCGAACGAACACCCAAAGCCCCGGCAGCCCTCAATTTCCTGGTCCGGGCAGCGATTGAACCGTCGCTGACGGCAGCCGTCACGGCCCTTGCAGAGTGGCTCAAACAGCAGCAGGCCCCATCGGAACAGGAAATCCGACAGACCGGCACCTGCCCCGTTTGCGGCAGCCTGCCCCATATGCTTGAACTCAGGGAAAAGGAAGGCTTCCGGTTTGCCTTCTGCTCCCTTTGCCGGCACGAATACCGCATCCGGCGGCTGGCCTGTCCCGTGTGTGACAACACCGATACGGACAAGCTCAAATTCTTCACCGTTCCGGAAGAGCCGGGATTCCGTGTGGAGACCTGCGACAGCTGCAAGAGCTACATCAAAACCATTGACTTTCGAGGCTTTGACAGGCAGTCCTTTCCCGCCCTCAACGACCTGGAATCCCTTGCCCTGGATTTTCTAGCCCAGGATCAGGGGTACAGCCGGGCAACCCTTTCGGTCTGGGGGATGTAGCCTCCGACCCCTCTTTTTCGGTTTAAATCCATTGTATTAAAACCCTCTGCCGGCCCGTCCGGCATTGATATGGAAACCCCGTACCCGACGCAGCCAGGACATGGCGCCTGGGTCCACAAGGTTTTTCCCGGTATTGATATGTTAACCACCCCAGGAATGAAAGATACCCCAGGGCGGGAAACATTTATTTGACAACCCCAAAAGCATTAAGGAGAAGTAAATGAAAATTACCCGCAGAAATTTTGTAAAGCTTGCATCTGCGGCAGCTGCATCCGTTGCAGCAGCACCCGTGTTCAGGGGGCTTGGGCACGCCTCGGTGGCCCCGATCCAGGACCGGGCCAAACTGCTAACCCCCCAATGGAGCAAACAGACCACCTCGATCTGCGCCTTTTGTTCCGTGGGCTGCGGCCTTCTGGTTCACACCTCCCTTGAAACCCGACGGGCCATCAATGTGGAAGGTGACCCGGATCATCCCATCAACGAAGGGGCCCTTTGTGCAAAGGGAGCCGCCACCATCCAGATGACGGAAAACCCCAAACGAACAACCAAGTTTCTCCACCGTGAACCCTTCAGCGACACCTTTGTTGAAAAGGACTGGGATTGGTGCAAACAAAGAATCGCCCGGCTGATCAAGGATTCCCGGGACAAATCCTTCCAGGAAAAGAATGCCGACGGCAAGGTAGTCAACCGCACCATGGGCATCGCCTCCCTGGGTTCTGCGGCCCTTGACAACGAAGAGTGCTATGCCATGCACTGCTTCATGCGTTCCCTGGGTCTTGTCTATGTGGAGCACCAGGCCCGCATCTGACACAGCGCTACAGTTGCGGCTCTGGGAGAGTCGTTTGGACGCGGTGCAATGACCAACCACTGGAATGACATCAAAAACAGCGATTGCATACTGATCATGGGCAGCAATGCGGCTGAGAACCACCCCATTTCCTTTAAGTGGGCTGTCAAGGCCCAGCAGAACGGGGCGAAGATCATCCATGTGGATCCAAGATTTACAAGAACCTCGGCAAGGTCCGACATGTACATGGCCCTTCGTTCGGGAACTGACATTGCCGTACTTGGCGGCATGATCAACTACATCATTGAAAACAAGAGCTACTTCTACGAATACATGCGGGACTACACCAATGCAGCGTTTCTCGTGGGCGAAGAGTACGGGTTTGATGACGGCATCTTCTCGGGTTATGACCCTGAAACCAACTCCTATGACAAGTCAAAGTGGGCATTTCAGACGGACAAAGATGGCGTTCCCCTAAGGGACATGACCCTGAAAGATCCCCGTTGCGTGCTCCAGCTGGTTAAACGGCACTATGAGCGCTACACCCTTGACAAGGTATCGTCGATTTCCGGCATATCCGTCCAGGATCTGAAATCCCTGTACCAGACCTATGCCGCCACGGGCAAACGGGACAAGGCCGGAACCATCATGTATGCCATGGGCTGGACCCAGCATTCCGTCGGGGTTCAAAACATCCGGGCCATGGCCATGATTCAGCTCATGCTCGGCAACATCGGTATTGCAGGCGGCGGGGTCAACGCCCTTCGCGGCGAGTGCAACGTCCAGGGCTCAACCGATTATGCCCTGCTCTACCATATTCTACCGGGATATCTTAAAACCCCCCTGGCCGGCCAGGACACCCTTGAAATCTACAATAACACCTACACCCCCAAGAGTCAGGATCCTGCAAGCGCCAACTGGTGGCAGAACTATCCCAAGTATTCGGCAAGTCTGATCAAGGCCATGTACTCGGACGACACACCCGAGGCGGGCTACAACTATTTACCCCGCCTTGATTCCCACAGTGCCGGCCAGTATTCCTGGATCCCCCTGATTGACCGCATGCACCAGGGAAAATTCACGGGCAGCCTGATCTGGGGCATGAATCCGGCCTGCTCAAGCCCCGATTCCATCAAGACCCGGGAGGCATTGTCCAAGCTTGACTGGATGGTCAACGTCAACCTGTTCCAGTGTGAAACCAGCGATTTCTGGAAAGGCCCGGGCATGGACCCCAAAAAAATCAAAACCGAGACCTTTTATATTCCCTGTGCTTCGGCCATTGAAAAAGAGGGTTCGGTTGCCAACTCCGGACGCTGGATGCAGTGGCGTTACCAGGGACCCGAACCCCTTGGCGATGTAAAAACCGACGGCCACTACTTCCATGAAATCTGGGAAGAACTTGTCCGTCTGTATGAAAAAGAGGGTGGGGCCTATCCCGACCCCATCACCCGGCTGAGTTTCAACAACATGTGTGAAAAGGATGAAAAAGGTCATTTTCACTTCAGCGCCCAGCAGACGGCAAAACTTGCCAACGGCTGGTTTACACGGGATGTCACCATCAAGGGCAAAGACTTTAAAAAAGGGCAGCAGGTGCCAAGCTTTGCCTATCTCCAGGCCGACGGATCGACCACCTCGGGCAACTGGCTCTACTGCAACTCGGTCACCGACGAGGGCAACAAGGCCGAGCGCCGTGACCGCACCCAGACCCCGGAGCAGGAACGGATCGGGCTGTTTCCCAACTGGACCTGGTGCTGGCCCGTGAACCGCCGCATCATCTACAACCGGGCGTCGGTGGACATGAAGGGCAACCCCTGGAACCCTGAAAAAGCGGTCATCCGCTGGGACGGCAAAAAATGGCAGGGCGATGTTCCCGACGGCGGCTGGGCACCGGGCACCCGCCATCCGTTTATCATGCGTAAACACGGGTTTGGTCAGCTGTTCGGGCCGGGCCGGGCCGACGGCCCCCTTCCAGAGCACTACGAGCCCCTTGAATGCCCGGTGGAATCCCACCCCTTTTCCTCGCGGCTGAGCAACCCCACATCGGTTCATATTGCTTCCGAGGAAAAGGCTGTTTGTGATCCCAGATTTCCCTTTGTGGGAACCACCTACCGGGTGACCGAGCACTGGCAGACCGGCTCCATGACCCGTTGGCAATCCTGGCTTGTGGAGGCAGAGCCCCAGATGTTTGTGGAGATCAGCCCTGAACTTGCAAAATTAAGGGGAATCAAAAACGGCGAGCGGGTAACCCTGGAGAGCGTCCGTGGCTCCATGTGGGCCATTGCCATGGTCACCGAGCGGATCCAGACCTTTGTCATTGACGGCGCCCGCATACACATGGTCGGCATGCCCTGGCACTATGGCTGGGTCACGCCCGTTGACGGAGGGGATTCGGCAAACATTGTAACACCCAATGTGGGAGATCCCAACACGGGTATCCCGGAATACAAGGCGTTCATGGTGAACGTGCGCAAACAGAGGGAGGGTGAAAAATAATGAAAGGTAAAAGTTTTTTTGTTGATCTCACCCGCTGCACGGCCTGCCGTGGCTGCCAGGTGGCCTGCAAACAGTGGAAAAAGCTGCCCGCAGAACAGACCCGGAATGTGGGTTCCCACCAGAACCCCCAGGATCTTTCATCCAAGACCATTCGACTGGTTCGGTTCAACGAGGCCCGTGACGACAAGGGAAAACTCAACTGGTTCTTTTTCCCGGAACAGTGCCGCCACTGCATTGAGCCCCCGTGCAAGCATATTTCAAACATGTACAACCCCAAGGCCGTGGTCCAGGACCCGGAAACAGGCGCCGTGGTCATGACCGACCAGGCCATCCTGCCCAGGGGCCGGTTTGAGAGCTGGCAGCTGTGCCCCTACAACGTGCCCCGCATGGACGAGGAAACGGGTCTGTGGAGCAAGTGCGACATGTGCATCGACCGGGTCAAGGCGGGTATGCTGCCGGCCTGTGTCCAAAGCTGCCCCACGGGAACCATGAACTTTGGCGACAGGGCCGATATGCTCGCCCTTGCCCAGCAGCGACTGGCCGAAGTTCAAAAAACCAAACCCGATGCCTATCTTGCCGATCCTGAATCCGTCCGGGTCATTTATCTTTGCGAGGCTGCCCCTGAAAATTACCATGATTCTTTGATTGCCTCGACAGAGACAAAGCATCGGATGATTGCAACGGCCGCGGCAGATACAAAGAAAACCCGAAGGGAATTTATCACGGGCAAGTTTGGTCAAACGACCAACCGGGCTTAACCCAAACCTTACTGGAGAGTAAACATGAAAAACATATCTGCTGTGTTCCTGATTTTCATTGCCATCCTGGCGGGCACCGGCCTTGTTGCATGGGCCGAAGGGGAATTTGAGGCACCGGATGACGGCCTTGAGATCAACCATATTGAGGGCAACAGCGAACGTGACCTGTCGGTGATGTTCAACCACTCAAGCCATGAGAGCTATGACTGTTCCGAGTGCCACCACAAGATGAAACTGCTCAAGGAGGGCGAGGCCCCAAGGAGCTGCGCCACCTGCCATACCGGGACGGACATCAATGAAACCCAGGGCTATAAGCCCTACTTCAAGGCCATGCACATGATCAAGGGTACCTTTCGTCCCTCGTGCATTGCCTGCCACACCCGGGAATTTGGCAATGATCCAGAGATGACCGGCTGTGCCACCTCGGCCTGCCATCCAAACGGGCTCTATTAACAAACAAAAACAATGCACCGGCCATGCCGGTTGAATCAAAACAACACCAGGGCCGCCCGTGGAATTCACGGGCGGCCCTGGTGTTTTCATTCAGACATGTATAGAGGATCTGTGAATGAGGCCCATGTTTCCTTTAACAAGAATCTGAGTCATATACCTGTACAAGACCAAAGCTTTTTCCGGAGCTTCAAATTCCATCCTTCCAACGTCCTTTGAGGAAATAATTGCCACCATGGCCTGGTTTTCGGCCTTTGCCGTATAGGTTGACTTCCAGGGAGCAAAGGCCGCTCCTGGTGCAATGATCCTTCCCGGTCCGAAAGAGGTAAGTCTCTGTTGTCGATTTTCAGAATCAGTTATAAAAACAGAGATACTGCCCCAGAGCACAAAAATAACACTCCCTTGCGCCTTTCCCTCTTTAACCAGAATTTCCCCCTGCATGACATTTTTTTCTTGAACATATGGCCTTATCTTCTCCATGATCTTCTCAAAACGTTCCTGTTCCTGCAAATGAACATCAAGATTATCCACTGCAGCATCAAAGAGTTCATGCCGGGCATTAAGACCGTCAGTTGAGTTGGATAAAAGGATATCACGATTTTTGGCAATCAGACTATTTTCAACTGACTCCAGGGCATGGTCCAGGCTTTCATGGTAAGTTACCTGCTGCATCACTTCAGGGGAGGCATTGCGTTTTAAAAGATCCATAAGATGCCTTGGCGGTGCGGCAAGGGAAATGGTAACCCCCCTGGCCAGAGCCTGCTGGGCAATACGCTGAAAGGAATTCACGGCAGAGATATCAAAACCCTGAACCGTTGTCAGATCAAGAAGAATATGCTCTGGAAGATTCTTCTGCTCAAAGATTTCCCGGACTCTTTTTCCCACAAAATAGGTTGACCCGAAAAAAAGATAGCCCGTGAGTTTTAATATGATAAAAGCCTGACCACCCCGGGAGATCAATATCTGATCGGGAATAGACCGTTCCCGGGTACTGTTGAGGGTTGCAAGGGTTTTCTCTTCACCCAGAACAGGGATATGGGTGAACCGAACCATGAAGATGACGATGGTTAACCCCAGACCAAGGGCTACGCCTGGCAGAAAGCCGTAATTTGCAATGGTTAGAACGATAATAAGAACAATGACATAGTCACTGGTGGTGAGTCGCTTCCAACCCGAAAAAACCCACTCCTCCACAAAAAAGAGACCGAGAAGAAAAAGAAGTCCGCCCAGCAGCGGTTTGGGTATAAAGGTAAGGGTGTTTGCACCGAAAAAAAGAACAGCAAAGCATAAAATGGCCGCTGTAACGGGAATGATCCTGGAGGAAATATTACTCCTTGGGCCTAGCATGCTCAGGGAAAGCGTTCCATATCCGGCAAATCCACCTCCGAGCCCGGCCAGGATGTTTCCGGCAGCTTCCACTTTAAGCTCTTGATCAAGATCAATATCCTGACGGGCACCAAGCTCGATACCGTTGACGTTGAGGATCACTCCCACAAGGGACAACAGGGCAATGGTCAGGATATTCGGGAGCTGCTGAAAAAGTATTGTCCAGTCGATCATTCCAGCTGTTTCAGCTGTGACCCCCGGCCATAGCCCACCCGATGGCATGGTGGCCAAAAGCCACCCCGAAGCACGGATATCGGGTATGGAGATGTCGAAACTAACAACAACCACTAAAAAAACAATCATACCCACAACCATTGAGGCTGGAAGAATTAAAAAATGTGATTTCACCCGCATGAGCATGAAAACCAAAAGTCCAAAAAACACCCCCGGTCCCCAGTGGATGAACATCTCCATCATGAAAAAATCAGGCAGGGTGGCCAGGCTCAAAGCGGTACCTGTCATGACGCTGAAACTACCCACAAGAAGCATGGTTCCGCTGCCTGCAAGGAATCCACCGATGACGGGGAACGGTAGAAAACGGGCTATATTGGATAATCTGAATTTTCCGATAAACCAGAAGAAACAAGCGGTTACAAGGGCTGAACCCATTACCATTGCTGCCACCGTTGCAAACATGATTTCCGAAGAAACCGAAGGAAGTGCGGCAACAATGGAAGCTGCGGCAACCGAAAGAATGGCCACCGGTGTATCCTGGGGAAGGCTCACCATCGTGGAAAAAGGACTGAACAGGCCGGTCACAAGACAGAAGGCTGCTGCCCCGAAAATACACATCCCGGCGGCCCGGGGCGCAAAGGGTGCAAGGGCGCCGGAGAATATGATACTTGCAAAGGAAACCTCCACGACAACAAGAACAACCCCGATTATTAGACCCTGTATAATAGCAGGAATCAGTTTCGGAGAGATAACATCCCCCAACAACTCTTTGGAGCACCTTGCAATATGAGCGTGCATTCTAGAAACACCACCATTTTATCTGTTGTTTTTAAAGGTGGGATAGTAGAATAAAAGCTGCAAAAAGAGAAGCCTTTTCCATCAACTGTAAACCACTATTATTGATTGTATGCCTGTATTCTGGTACCCATCTACAGGTTCCTATGAAATTAATTATGGTCAAAGACAGGAAAGTTTATGAAAAAAAAGTTTTTTATACTGGGCCTGCTGGTATGTGCCGGACTTTTTTTCGGATATTTTAAAAAGTTTGACAGGCAGGTTCAGGCGCAATTCCAGGGCAGGCTGTGGGAACTGCCGGCCCGGGTTTATGCCCGGCCCCTGGAAGTCTATCCCTCCATGCAACTGGTGCCTGAACTGTTTGAAAAAGAACTGGTCCTCATGGGGTACCGGAAACGGTATGATTCAACGGAGCTGGATACACCGGGCACCTACGCCCGCATGGGAAACTCCTTTGATCTGTTTTTGCGGGCCTTTGATTTCGGGGATGAGACGCTTCCCCTGCGCCGCACCCGGGTCCGTATCAAAGAGAACCGGGTGATCCAGGTAAAAAACATCAAGACCGGCAGGGACAGGGAGATGGATCGGCTGGATCCGGTTCTGGTGGGCCGGTTTTACCCGGCGTCCATGGAGGATCGGGTTCTGGTAAATCTGGATCATACCCCGCCCCTGCTGGGAAAATCCATTATCGCTGTGGAAGACCGGAATTTTTACACCCATTACGGCATTGATCCCAAAGCCATTTTCAGGGCTATGCTGGTAAATATTAAAAATCGGCGGCTTTCCCAGGGGGCCTCCACCCTGACCCAGCAGCTGGCCAAGAATTTTTTTCTGACCCGGGAAAAAACCCTGATCCGGAAAATCAACGAAACCTTTATGGCGGCTGCCCTGGAACTTCATTTTTCCAAGGATGAAATCCTGGAAGCGTATATGAACGAAGTCTACCTGGGCCAGGACGGCAAACGGTCCATCCATGGATTCGGCCTGGCCGCAGATTTTTATTTCGGCAAATCCCCGGCCAATCTTGCCCCCCATGAGATCGCTCTGCTGGTGGGCATGCTCAAGGGCCCCTCATCCTATAATCCCAGGACGTATCCGGACCGGGCCAGGCAGCGGCGGGATCTGGTCCTTGAATTAATGGCAGACCAGGGGCTGATCTCTTCCTCCCAGTTAAAACAGGGCCTGACCGCGCCCCTGGGCGTGATTCAAAAACCGGCCCAGGGCCACTCTCCATTTCCCTTTTACCTGGATCTGGTGAAACGGCAGCTGCTCAAAGAATACCGGGAAAACGATTTAAGAACCATGGGACTGAAAATTTTTACGGCCCTGGATCCCCAGATTCAACTGGCCGCAGAACAGGCAGTCTCCGATTTTTTAAAAAATAAAGACCGGCACCTGGAAGCCGGACTGGTATTTTCTGCCACGGCCACCAATGAGATCCATGCCCTGGTGGGGGGCAGGGATTTCAGGTACAGGGGGTTCAACCGGGCCCTGGATGCCCGGCGCCCCATAGGGTCCCTGGTCAAGCCGGCGGTATATCTTACGGCTCTGGCCCAGCCAGACGCCTACACCATGGTTTCCCGGGTCAGCGACGGCCCCGTGAAAATCAAAAATCCCGACGGTACGTTCTGGCAGCCCGAAAATTTTGACAAAAAATCCCACGGGCAGGTGGGACTCTTCCAGGCCCTGGTTCACTCCTACAATACCGCAACGGTGCGGCTGGGCCTGGATCTGGGCCTGGATAATATCGCAAATACCCTGGAAAAATTAGGTGCAAAGCCTGAAACCCCAATTTTGCCTTCCATACTCCTTGGAAGCATGGATCTGTCTCCCATCCAGGTGGCCCAGATATATCACACCCTGGCATCCGGGGGATTTTACACGCCCGCCCGGGCCATTCGAACGATCTATACCCTTGAAGGGGAAACCCTCCAGCGGTATGACCTGACCATTGAACAGCGTATGGATCCAGGGGCGGTTTTTCTGACAAATAAAATGCTCCAGGGCGTGGTTTCCCGGGGAACGGGAAAATCCCTGAATCAATGGCTGCCCCCGGAATATTCAATTGCCGGGAAAACAGGCACCACCAATGACCTCAGGGACAGCTGGTTTGCAGGATTTTCAGGCAACCATCTGGCTGTGGTATGGATCGGAAGGGACGATAACCGGTCCACCGGTCTGACCGGTTCTTCCGGTGCCCTCCAGGTCTTTGGCCGACTCATGTCAAAAATTTCCAACACACCTCTGGATCTGGCCGTTCCCGGGAATATTGAATGGGGAATCATTGATTCCAAAACCGGATACAGAACCAACAGGGGTTGCCCCCATGCCGTGTCTGCTCCGTTCATCCGAGGATCTGTTCCGGAAAAATTCCAGCCCTGTGAATCTGATTTTGCACCTGCCCAGCCTGGGGATCAACCCGTTCCACGGTCTTCATCCAATGCAGTCCCCCCCAAAAAACAAAAAACCAAAACGCTTATGGATTGGTTTAAAGAGGTCTTTAAATGAAGCAGAACCCTTTTGTCCGCTGGGCTACCATCTGTTCAGTTCTATTGTTAATTCCCTGTTTCATGGCCTCCTGCGCCAAAACCAGGATCTCATCCATTCCCCAGACCCATGAGCCCCCCAGACAGGTGCCGGGAATCGGGGATCCTGCACTGGAAAAGACAATCAAAAAGCCGTCCCAGCCCCAGCCTGAAGGCCATTCACTCCTGGGCCCCCCCCAAAAAACCGCGGCCAGCCATTCTGAACACCATGATCCGAAAGGCTGAAAAGCAGCTTTTCCTTCATAGGCCGGATACGGCTTTCCAGACCCTGGAACGAGCCCTGGCCATTGACGGCCGGGATCCTGAAGTCTGGCATCTCATGGCAAAGGCCAGGCTGATGAACGGTCAATCCCGACAGGCTGAATCCCTGGCCAGAAAGTCCAATTCCCTGGCCGGTGATGATCGTTCCCTGAAAAAGAAAAACGGGGAGATAATTATCCGCGCCCTTGAGGAGCAAGGCAGGGTGGATGAGGCAGACCAGGCCCGGGAAAAGGCCGGAAAGTAATCTAATCAAGGGGGTCGTTAAAGCTTAAGGGACACCAGCTTATTTCCGGGATCTTCCCTGTCCGATGTGACTTGAAACCCAAATACACGGCACAGTTTGAGCATGGATTTATTCTCACTGAGGACATCGCCAAAGACTTCACCGATTCCCTGACTGCCGGCATAATCAATGATGCGGCGAAGAAGCATGGGCCCGAGTCCCAGGCCCGTCATGTCTCGACGCAGCAAAATGGCAAATTCTCCACGCTCTTTGTCCGGGTCTGCGCTGAGTTGCACGAGTCCATAAAGTTCCGATTCCCCGTTTTTATTTTTACCTTCCACCACCAATGCCATCTCCCGGTCATAATCGATCTGGGTGAGCCGGGCAGCCAGGGTATGGGGCAGGGTGTTCATGGGATGCAAAAAGCGCAGGCGGATCTCTTCCGGAGAGAGGCTGGCAAAGATCTTTTGAAAACCTGGTTCATCTTCCGGGCGGATGGGGCGGATGAGCAATATCTGCCCGTCCGGCAGATTCAGGGTCTCTTCCAATTCTTTGGGATAGGGATGAATGGCCAGTCGGTCCATGGCCGGACGGAGCGCCTTGACCAGTTTGATGCGGGCATCCAGAATCTGCACCCCATGGGCATCTGCCAGCAGTGGGTTGATCTCCAGCTCGGCAATATCGGCAATATCACAAACCAGCTGGGAGATTTTCACCAGGGTCAGGGCGATACTGTCCAGGTCTGCCCCCGGCATTCCGGGATAGCCCTGCAAAAGACGGTAAACCCTGGTACGCGCCATCACTTCATGGGCCAGTTTCATATTGAGCGGGGGCAGTGCCAGGGCCTTGTCTTCGATCACTTCCACGGCCATGCCCCCATGACCGACCATGAGCACCGGGCCAAAAAGCGCATCATCGGCCATCCCGATAATCAGTTCATGGGCATGGGGGCGGTGAACCATTGGCTGCACCGTAAGTCCCTGGAAATGAGCATCAGGCCGCAGGTGGCGGACACGCTCCAGCATGGCAGCTGCGTTTTTACGGACCACGTCCGGGGTTTCAAGGTTGAGGCTGACACCGCTGACATCGGACTTGTGAGTAATATCTGGTGAAACAATTTTTAAAACCGTTGGTCCGCCGATTCTTTCAGCCAGCCCGGCAGCAGCCTCCGGAGAAGAGGCTTCATGGGTTGCCACCACGGGAATGGCGTAGGCTGCCAGGACGGCCATGGCTTCTGATGCCGTCAGCCACGAACGACTTTCAGCCAATGCCCCATCAATAATTTTCTGGACCGTGGTTGAATCCGGGGTGAAAACCTCAGAAATATTGGGTGGGGTTTCCATCAACATTTCCTGACTCTTATGGTAGCGGACGATCTGCATGAATCCCCGTACGGCTTCGGCAGGTGTCGTGTAAGTGGGAATACGGTTCTCAGTAAAAATGCGCCGGGCCTCCTGGGTCGATTCATTACCGATCCAGCAGGTGAGTATCAGCTTGCGGTTGTAGGTCGATATTTTGTTTTGAAGGGTATTGATCACAGCGTTTGAGGCCTCGGTGGATGAAGCCACGGCCGAAGGACAATGGATCACGAGAACAGCATCTGTCCCTCTATCATTAACAAGGGCCTCCAGGGCGTCACCATAGCGGCTGTCAGGGGCATCATTCATGATATCCACTGGATTGCCATGGGATCCGGCAGACGGAAGAATCTGGTTGAGACGCTCAAGGGTATCGGGCCCAAGCGCTGCCAGCCGGCCCCCCCGATCAATCAGCGTGTCGGTGGCCATCACCCCCATGCCCCTTCCATTGGTTAAAATTGCCAGGCGGTTCCCTGAAACCTGACGGGCCATTGCCAGGGTCTGGACCGCATTGAACAAGGCCTGCATATCCTTGACCCGCAGCATTCCGGTCCGTATGAAGGCAGCGTCATATACGGCATCGGAACCGACGGGAAAACCAGGGCATGACCCTGCTGCCAGGACCGTTTGTCCATGCCGGCCAGCCTTGACCACAATCACCGGTTTAATGCGGGCCACAGCCCGGGCCGCGGAAATGAATTTTCGAGCGCCGGTAATCCCTTCAGTGTAGAGCAGGATTGCCTGGGTTGAATAATCATAGGCCAGGTAATCCAGCATATCTCCGAAATCCACGTCAGCCATCTCTCCCAGGGCAACACATTTGGAAAATCCGATTCCCTGGGAGGTGGCCCAGTCCAGAACCGCTGTCAGGACGGTTGCAGATTGGGCCACAAAGGCAAGATTCCCAGTTAAAGGCGGCGCATGTCCAAAACTTGCATTGAGGCCGACGCCGGGAACCATAATCCCCAGGGAGCGGGGACCGACAATGCGAAGCAGGTGGGGCCTGGCAGCTGCCAGCATGGCCATGTTTAATTCCGGGTGATGGGGATCGGTATGGTTGGTAACTCCGCCAGTGATGACCACCGCGGCCCGGGTGCCCCGTTTGCCAAGCTGGTCAATCATCTCCGGCACGGTTTCAGGGGATGTTGCAATCACTGCCAGATCAGGTGCTCTGGGCAGACTTTCAACATCCGGATAGGTTTCCACACCTTCAATGGTTTTGGACGCTGTGCCTACAGGAAAAATTTCGCCCTTGAAACCGGCGCCGAATAAATTATCCGCCACCACGCTCCCAACGGTTCCGGGTGTCTGACCTGCACCAATCAGGGCCACCGAACAAGGGGCAAAGAGATATTTCAAATTTCTGATGGTCATGGTATATTCTCCCTGTTGTGTCTCTTGGTTTAGTTCGCCAATAATTTTAAAGGACCATTATTCCTCCAAACCACTCAACTCGCTGGAAATATTTTCCCAGGAGAAATCAACGCAGGCAACATCATAATCAAGGAGATTGGGTTGAACCCGGTGATGGCCCTTTGCTTTCTTTATCGTTTGCCAACCCATTTCATATTCTCCTGTGGGGTGCCGGCATTCATTTTGCCCCCCGAGGACAGAAAAATCCACAACCTAATCAACTGAAGCAGTGCCGCAGTGAACTTGAAACACGAAAACAAAAAGGAGACCTTGTTTTACCAGAACCCCTTTTTGTTTTCGTAATTAAAATTTAAAATCCGACTGCTTTTTGAATTGCATTCACAGCTTCTTCAATGCCGATCTGCTGATCGTTATCGACATCTCCGTCGAAGAATACCTCGTTCTGCCTGGGGGTACAGGTGAGTACTTTGAGGGACAGAAGGGCATCCACCATATCAATGCTTTCGCTATGGTCGATGTCTCCGGGCTCGGCCGTGATGAAAAGGCGGCTGAACTTTGAAATATCCACAATGGCGACACCGCTGTCAATTCCAAAGCCGTAACGTGCATAGAGCAGATCGTTTACGATGACAATCTCTGAAATCCGGATGTCTGAAATATTGTCGATGTCGGCCAGCCTTCGGGGTAACATCGGGTTGGAAACATCTATCAGATCGACGCTGCCGTCTATCAGGGCGCCGGCTAATTCGCCGGACAGGGCCAATCCTTCCAGGAAACCTGGGTAGGCCCCAAGCTCCAGGATCTGGGCCGGATCAATGGTATTGATAACAGTAAGCGCGTTCTGTCGATCATCCTGCTCCGAGGATCGGGTTGCAGCATAGAGCAGATCACCGGAAAGGCCCAGGGATGGCGGCCATATGAGGTCAGCTTTGTATTCCCCGGCCAGGTAAGGGGCGGTGGGGGTGCTGATGTCGATGATTTGAACGCCATTACTCGATTCAGTCACATAAGCCCTGTTTCCGGTGAGGATTATTTCGCCGAGGCCCCTATTGCCGTCGTTATCATAACTGCCCTTATGAACCGGAGATTCAGGATTGCTGATATCCACCACCTGAAGGCTTCCGTCGGAACCTGCATAAACAAGGTGTGTGTCGGAAAAATCAAACCCCTGGATATAATTTTCCCCGGATTCATACGTTCCCAGACTCTGGGGCCCAGTGGGATCTTCCATGTCAATGAGGTGAAAAGATCCTTCCCCATATGCCACACAAGCCCTGGTGCCCTTGA
The DNA here is from genome assembly GCA_963675615.2 of uncultured Desulfobacterium sp. Classification (GTDB taxonomy): domain Bacteria; phylum Desulfobacterota; class Desulfobacteria; order Desulfobacterales; family Desulfobacteraceae; genus Desulforapulum. Next base: position 2,498,848 of record CAXXTD010000001.1, on the reverse strand, counting down.
TTCTCATGTTGCGGACATTCTGGAAGCCGGCAGTGTAAGTGGCAGCACTGACGGGACGTGACGGATGGGTCACATCAATGATGTTCAGAGTGTTGGTTTGGCCGTCAATCACATACAGGAAATCTTCAATGGCTGCCATGGCCGCAATCCCTCCCTCAGGCGTGTAGCGGTGCATCACCATTTGGTACTCTTCTAAATTGGACAGTCCGTCGGTGTCAGCATCCTTCCCGGCATCGTCTGCCAGGGGGTTTAAGTCTAAGTCAAGTTCCCATTTGTCCGGCATGCCATCCTGGTCTGAATCCCCATTGTCCGGAAGCGTTCCGATCCGGAATTCGAAAAAGTCGGTAAGGCCGTCGCTGTCATAATCGCCGGTGCCGTCCCGGGAGGTGTCGGTAAAATGGTCGATTTCCCAGACATCATCCATCCAGTCACCGTCTGCATCGGCTTTTGTGGGTCCGAGGCTCAGCACAAGGGAGGGCGTGTTATTTGGCTCATTTGTTCCATTGCCCAGCTGGCCGTCCCCATTGTTTCCCCAGGCCCACAGGCTCCCGTCCGCCTTTTGGGCAACAGAAAAATTACTGCCGCTGGAAACCGCACACCAGTCGGTGTCAGAGCCTATGGGTACCGGAAGATTGTCAGGGGTATAGGTGATGTCGGCGGGCTGGAAATAAGAAATGCTGCCCCAAGCCCAGAGGGTATTATCCGTTTTAATGGCTGCTGTTTGACCGCTGCCGCATGCAACGGTACGCCAGGAATCAAAGGGGGTGATGGACAGCATTGGGATATATGAAGCAGTTTCACCAGAACCGATCTGACCATCGCGGTTACTGCCCCACATGCGCAAAAGGCCATCTGACCCCAGGGCTGCGGTGAAACTGGAACCGGCTGATACAACGGTTTGACCTATGTTCAGGGCGGACCATTCCACCTCATTTCCCTGGGAAGGGATCAAAAATTCTTCTGCCGTACCGGTGCCCAGCTGCCAATAATAGTTATTACCCCAGATCCACACCGAGCCGTCCTGCTGAATGCCAATGCTGTGGGTACTTCCAGCAGAAATTTCTACCCAGCTGGTGCCTGTTCCGATTCTAACAGGGGTGGTTTTGTTGTCCTTCGTGCCGTCACCCAGCTGGCCGCCGTTATTCGACCCCCAGGCCCAGAGGCTGCCGTCTGTTTTTATGGCCAATGCATGGCTTTGTCCTGCGGCCATGGTGGCCCAGTCCGTGTCCATTCCGATTCTGACAGGGCTAAGCTGGTTGTCCGTGGTGCCGTTGCCCACCTGTCCATTGTAATTTTGTCCCCAGGCCCATAGACTGCCGTCTGTTTTAAGGGCCATGCTGAAAAACATGCCTGCGGTCACGGCCTGCCAATCGGAATCTATTCCGATCTGAACAGGTTTGCTGCGGGAAAGTGTGGTGGTATCCCCCAGCTGACCCGCATGGTTGCTGCCCCAGGCCCATAGAGTCCCATCGGCTGCAATGGCAAGTACATGGCTTGCTCCCGTGCTGAATACTTTGGGGTGGGCCACCATCGGCTTGGTTTCGGTAATGACATCATCCAGTACCGGCCCCCGGGAACGCCAGAACCGGTTGTTGGTATAGCCGCTGAAGTTTTTGACACGGTCATTGTACAGCCAGAGGTCGTTAGCAAAGCTGAATGCTTCTGCCTTGTGGGCGCTCGGCCCCTTTAAGGCTTTCCAGTCAATACCATCTTCAGAGACCCAGGCTTCATTCAGGGACATATATACATTTTGGGTGTGGGTGGTGCCGCCAAACAGCCATAGTTTGCCGTTCAGCACCGTGAGGCTGGTATCGTAGCGGGCGGGCCATGCCGGTGTATCGGTAACCCGGGTCCAATTGATGCCATCGGAGGAGTTCCAAATATCCTGAAAGGTCTTCCAGATGGTCTGACCGGTCTGATCGTCATATGTCTGCCAGTCGCCCCCCATGATCCACAGTTTGTTGTCAAAGACGGTGCTGCTGAAGCCGAAGGATCGTCTCAGGGGCCAAGGCGCTGCAGCCGTGATCTGAGCCCAGTCAACGCCGTCTTTCGAGGTCCATACATCATTTTGTTCGCCGGAGCCCCCATATACATAACCGCCAATCAGCCACAGGTTTCCCCCCATGGAAAGAAGATGGGCATTGCCCCTGGCGCCAAAATTTGCTGCGCCATTGACTTTGTTCCAGTGGAGGCCGTCGTCGGACACCCATACATCAGAATAGGTGGCAGTGTCCGACCCTGTGGTCAGTGTGCCGCCCGTGACCCACAAACGGTTGTTGTGGACCGTCATGGCATAGGCGTAACGGGGTGCCCATTCCGGAATGTCCGGATGCTTTGTCCATTGAATGCCGTTTTCAGATGACCATACCTCTTTATATCCAAAGGCCCAGATACGGTCTTTAAAGGGAATCACCTTTGTGAATTTGCTTGGGTAGGTTGTCAGGATGTCCACACCAATATAATCCGATGTTTTTTCCCAGTCAGTGCCCAGGCGCATGGCTGCGGGCACAGGAATAGAGGGGGGTGAAAACACCGGCACATTTTCCGGATCAATTGGGTCTGAACCAGCAGTCATTTCTTGTTCATCGGTAAATCCGTCGTCATCGGTATCGGGTTTAAGGGGATGGGTTCCCAATACCTGTTCCTGGGCATTGGTCAGCCCATCATCGTCAAAATCGCCTAAGCCATCAAGGGCCTCGGCCGGGTTGAAACCATAGGCGGTTTCCCAGTCATCGCCGCAACCGTCACCATCGGTATCGGCCACCACCTGAATCTGCACGTCCAGGGCAAAGTCACCGGCCACAGAGAAGGTGAGGGTCCGGTGACCCGGGTGTGGGTAAGGGCCGGGATGAAAACTAACCTTTCCATATGCGTCGGTGCTGTGCATGCCCTCCCCGTGAAGGGCCTGTGCATCGTAATTCAGGGTAACCGGCACACCTGGAACCGGATTGCCGGAAGCATCCGTTATCTGGAGGGTAACGGGTGGGGTTATGGTCTGATTGACCGGCAGGCTGTAGGTGGCGTCCGACGTTCTCAGAAGGGTCAGGTTTGTATAGCCTGTAGTGGTTTGGGCATCAAGCCAGGCCCTGGTCCGGGGCAGTCCCTGACGGATCTGATCCAGATTCACATAGCCCATGGGATCTGTATAGGGTCGCATGTGATAGCGCAAAAAACGCACGGACGTGAACTGGTCCACCACGGCTTTGTTTTCCGACAGGACAATGTAACTGGCTCCCGCATCATACGCTGTTCCCCGGGTGGAGGGGTTGGGTTTGATATCCGGCGTTGCAAAGGTCAGGTTATCGGTAACAGACCAGATCTGTTCGGTCAGCCAGGCAAACCGATTCAAGGCAATGGAGCCGCAGGACTCAATAAGTTCCAGGTGGGGCAGGATCTGGGTCTGGATATCCGGGGGACTGTTGTGGTAATACCAGGTATCCACATGCTGCCAAAGGGCGTTGTCCAGAATTTCCAGAGAATCGAAGAGATAGCCGTGATCCCCTTTTCCCAGGAAGACATCTTTATCATAGTCAAATTTGTAATCCAGCATTTCCTTGGCTGCGGGCTGCTTGGATGCCAAAGCGTCGTTAAAGGTCAGCATCCGGTTGATATCAAAGGCAATGGCATCGGCGGTATTTCCGATCTTCGTCGCTTCTTCAGCCATTTCCCCGGCTTCAAAGTCAAACTGGGTCATTTCCCGTTCCAGATAGCCGATCACCGCCTCAGTTTCCAGTACAGAGATTCCATCCACAGCCAGGAGCAATCGCTGGGAAATGCCGGCAACATCCGTTTCCGTCACCTTTGCATATTTGCCAAACTCAGCTTCCGGAACAGTTGCGGCGTGGTCGGCCATAAACTGACGAAAAGCATCGGCTTTTGACTGGAGACCTGCCAGATCCCAGCCAGTGGTATCCGTTGCAGAAACAGCCCCGGCAAACCGGACAGCTTCACTGCGGATGGCATTCAGATTTTCCAGCAAAAGGTTGAGACTCTGGCGCTCTAGCACAAACACCTGGTAGGGCTGCCGGGTATCCACGGTATGGCTGAGTGCCTCCCAGTCTGCATAGGTCATGCTGGCGTAAGCACTTTGCCAGGCCCGGCTGTATGTATTTAAAAGATCCAAAAGACGGGAGGGGTAGTTTATGGCAACCTCATGCCAATCGTTTTCAGCGCTTCCGGCCTGAGCCGGTAGAATATCCGGTCCGACCGGTGCACCGAGAACTGTGGCATACTCTGTTTTCCAGACCCGGGAATCATACCAGTCAAGATCCAGGGAAGGATCAATGGTCTTGTGGGCTGAACAATCCTTAAGGGGAACAGGGGATCCAAAGGAGATCTCCATAAATTGATTCAAAATGCCGATCAGCGCCTGGCGCCATTCATCCCCCAGGGCAGTCAAAACCTGAATATCATCCCCGCGGGGGCTGATAATGGCGGTTTTCCTGGTGGTGAACAGGCTTTCAAAGTCCTTCCATGTCCGGTCATCCTCCGATGTGGGGGAGACAATGGCGTTGTAGGCGTCCTTAGCTTGGACATGAATCTCGTCGAGAATCATAAGACCACTTTCCCAGGACAGCTCCGCCTGAGTAAGCCCGCCCTCCACCTGGGTCAGTTCCGCTGTGTAGGGGGTACTGTCAAATACCGGTTTCGGGCCGGAAGGAAGAGGCATGTCCAGTCCCTGCTGAATGCTGTTAAGTGCCATGGGGAAGGCAATTTCAATCCGTTTCAGCTGGGGGGTAAGGACCAGTATTTTTTCTCTCACCCTCCGAAGCTCACGAAACAGTTTTACAAGATTGTCCTTAAGATGAATCAGGTGTTTTGGCAACTGCTTGGCGCTCTCCAGGGCGGTAAAATGTTCCTTGATGTACGCAACATCTACCTGGACTTGTTTATGCAGGTCGTACAGCGTCTTGGGTGCCATTAAAGGGTTGCCGGTGAGGGTGTCTGTGATGCCTTTGCTCAGGTTGACCGCACTTTCGCAAATGCCGAAAAGGGTCTGGAATTTTTTAATTCCCAGCTGTATCTGGGCTTCCTGAATTTTTTGGAGCATATCCGTATATTGGTCCTGGGTTGCGACCATCAGGTCATCGTAATATTTCACGGTGAGTTCTTGGGGCAAATCGTCCAGGGAGGCAGGCACGTAGTCCGGGTCGCTCTGACGTTCGGTCCAGATAAAATATGCCCAGGAATTGGCATTCTCCAGGTTATTGGCAGTTGCCTCAAGCAGACTTTTGGACTCATCGTATTTGCCCGTCTGTACGGCGGTGGCAGCAGAATTCAGCAGCGTATTCACGTTGTTAACATTGGCATCTATCCCCGCCCCGTGGGATGCTCCGGCCATTGAAAAAAGAATGATAAAAAAAACCGTGGTAATGCGGGGCAACCCTTTCCGATTCAGCCAAAATCTTGGTTCCATAAATTTGCTTTTCCTTTTCAGATTTAACTGCTCCGTTACAAATCAAAAACTCCTAATTTACTTCATCCATACCCCATCCTGGCGACATTAGCAGTCTGTGGTGCAAACAAGGTAACAAACAGTATTAATGCCCCAGTTGTTTTATAAAACAAGTTGCTGAATTTTGTCAATAAAAGGTGGGTTGTTTCATAGGGCCAACGCATGTAAATACTCTGAAGTACCTATAGCTCTGGCGGGGTCAAAAATCACCAGAACACGACTTCTTCCAGATATTTTGTGTACATAGCAGCGTTCAGCCTTTTTATTTTCACACTTCCTTTGAAGGTTTTATTCAATTGTCACAAATAACGGTTGGCATAAAATTTGCTTAACTTCCTTGTTTCTCTTTCGTTTTCGCCATAGCGTGACTGGCGGTAATCAACCGAGAGATCAAGCTTGGAAGGGCCTGCATTTTAGTCAAGTTTCTAAATCCGAGCAATATTCTATCGGCATCCGGTACTGGCTTGAATCCATCAATTCCTCGAGGCGTTTTTTGCCATTGAGTAAAATTTCCATATATATGGGATTATTTCCCGAAGATCGTCAAAGATCTCGCATCGCCATTGCACGGCTGTATAACCGATCTTAGCCAGGAAGCGACGAATAGATGGATTTGAATAATTTATCTGTTCGGCAAGTGGCCTAATCATCCAGCACTTCTGCCGATTAAAGGCGGAAGTAAGTTTCTGGGTGGTATTCATTTCTGTGGACATGAGCACCTCTTGAGAAAGTATTGCATTTTTTCGGTGGTAACCAACTGATATTATTGAATCCGGCCGTTATTTATGATCATAGCTTAACCCGTTATGCAAATTTGCTCCGGAAAATAAAAAAAACGGCTCCCAAAAGACAGAGTCCAGCCCAAAGATAATCGAGTTTTAATGGTTCCTTTAGGTAAAACAATGCAAAAGGCACAAATACAGAGAGCGTAACCACCTCCTGGATTATTTTTAATTGTCCAACGGACAAGACGGTATAGCCAATCCGATTGGCTGGAACTTGCAGTAAGTATTCAAATAAAGCAATGCCCCAGCTCATAAGTGCGGCTACAATCCAAATTTTCCCATTTAATTCTTTGAGATGTGCATACCATGCAAAAGTCATAAAGACATTACTGCATATCAAAAGAACGATCGCTGATACTACCGGGTTCAATATTGGAGTCCTTTTCTGTAATTGCACGTGGAATAGTTTTATGAATTCAAATGATATCCAGCCAAACTAAAGCCCAAATTTGAGCCGATACCCCTTACCAACATTCCAATTGTCTGTAAAGAAATTTTGATGTTATTTTTAAAAAAATCCCCGTGATCAATAATGGTATTCAAACCCTGTCTTTCATTTTTTTAGGGGTGATGATTTAATTCGTTAATTGTCGCTGTTTATCTGAACACTTAGGGAAAAACGTGGCGTATACCAATATAGTGATGAACGTTTTTTGATAAAAATAAGCCGTTTTACACATTTTATGTTGCAAGCACCCAATAAAATAAGATATTAATGAAACAAAATTCGAAAACAAAGTGGCTTGCCTAGTCTCATTTATCTTGGTAGTGGTCAAATTTAACTCATTTTAAAGGTTTAAATAATGAAAATAACAATTACAGTCGAACTTGATCAAGAAGCGACTCAAATGATCGCAAACCCTTTGGAAACCATTTCACAAAAAATAACCCACCTGATCGAGTCTTTTGCGAAACACGATCAGGTAATAAAACCGACCCCGGAAAACCCAACGGTTCCACCGAACGTAACGGAAAACCCAGCGGTCCCACCGAACGTAACGGAAAACCCAGCGGTCCCACCGAACGTCATAGAAGAAGAACCTGCCCAGGAGTCTGCACAACCCCAAGAGGCAGCGGAAAGCATCCCCGACAAAAAAAATATTAAAAAAACCATATTAGAAACGATAAAAAGCAAGAAAACCGGAATCAAGGGCAAACAAATCCAAAAAATAACCGGTTTTACGGGCAAACAGATCTCAAACAATATTTTTCATCTTAAAAAGGAAAAACTTGTCAGAAAAACACCCAAAGGATTTTTTGTTTATATTCCGCCCCAGGAAACCAGTATCAACTCAGACTTGGATTCAAAGTAGACAACCTGCTTTTTTACAGGATAATGGGGTCTGAAAATTTTAGATGAAGCGAGCTATTACAGAAATCGTCGGGGGTATTAAATTCTGATTCAGAGGTGATAAGCCCAATTTAACACAAAAAGCCGGTTGTTCTCTTCTACTTGCCATGGAAACAGAAAAAGAATTTCCGGTCTTCATCGTGTTCCTTCGGTGGGCCTGCGTGATTTAGTTTTTTTAGAGTGATATTATCAGTTCCAAACATGATCATATAGGAGGAACCGATGAGATCGCCATCACCCGAAGCTGTTTCCGCATTAAAAGAGGTCCAGCAGCAATTTCAACTCTGGCGTAAAACAAAAACCGGCAGGGAACGTATTCCGGCTTCATTATGGCAGGCAGCCGCTGATGTTTTTTATATTGGGGAGCATAGCCTACACAGGATTTCAAAAACATTAAACCTGAACCAGACCGCGCTTAAGCAGCATGTGGAATCACATCTACCATCGCCAATCGAGGTCGAGCCTGATGCAACATCTGAAGCCTCGCCTTCTTTTATAGCGTTTGAGCTGGATCCGCCATCTGCTGTCTCAGAATGCATAATAGAAATGGAGGACCGTACCGGAGTAAAGATGAGGATGTGCCTCCGGGGCAAAACTGATCCGAGCATTCTTGGGATCTGTCAGTCATTCTGGAGGCATCAGCCATGATTCAGATCACTCCCCACATGAAGATTCTTTTAGCAGTTGAGCCTGTAGATTTTCGGAAGGGCATAGATGGGATGGCTGCATTGTGCCGAACGATTTTACAAACAGATCCTTTTTCAGGCTGTCTGTTCGTATTTCTTAACCGCCGCAGGACGGCCATAAAAATATTAAGTTACGACGGTCAAGGATTTTGGATTTGCCAAAAACGACTGTCCAAAGGCCGGTTTAACTGGTGGCCAACAAAGGGGCAAGGCGTTGATAAACCCCTGGATGCCCATGAACTGCAGATGTTGATCTGGAATGGCGACCCTTTTCATACCCAAGCTGCTCCCATGTGGAGAAGAATCCCGGCATAATTGATTTTATCAATAATGTATTTTTTGCTTGCGTTCGAAGGAGAGTTGCATTATATAAGCCGGCCATGGAAAATGACATCATACTCACATACCGTGGCAAGAGCGCGACAAAAGAAGATATCGTCTTTATAAATGACCTGATGGCAAAACATCCCAATGCCAGCCGCAATGCCCTGTCAAAGCAATTGTGCCAGGCATGGAACTGGGTTCAGGCCAATGGCAGCCTGAGAGACATGGTTGCCAGGGGGTTCATGCTTAAACTTCACAGGGAAGGGCATATTTCCCTTCCCCCCACAAGACGTAAAGTCAATAACCCTTTTATCAACAGGACCCCGCCCCCGGAGATAGAGGTGGATCAGACCCTGGTTGAGACCGATCTGTCCAGGATAAGGCCCCTGGAGATACGGCTGGTTAAAAAAACAGATCAGGAAAAAATTTTCAACAGCCTGATTCAGCACCACCACTACCTGGGCTATTGTCATCCCGTGGGTGAACAACTCAAATATATGGTGTATGTCCAAAACAGGCCCATCGCTTGTTTTTCATGGTCGTCAGCACCCCGTCATATCGGTGCCAGGGACAGGTATATTGGGTGGAACAAGGAGGACCGGGTACAAGGCCTTCAATATATAGCGTACAACAGCCGGTTTCTTATTCTACCCTGGATCAGGGTTCCCCACCTGGCCTCCCATCTTCTGGGGCTTATGGCAAAAAACATTTCCAGGGACTGGGAGAATGTTTATAATCATCCACTCTATTTCCTTGAGACCTTTGTGGACACAGAACGATTTTTGGGAACCTGCTATAAGGCCGGCAACTGGATCTATCTTGGCGATACAACCGGACGGGGAAAGAATGAAAAAAACCATGTAAAAACCCGATCCATCAAGGCTATCTGGGGATATCCCCTGACCCGGGATTTTCGCAGCCGGATGATTGGCGCATAGACCATGGATCAGATCCGATTGACCCAGGAAGAGATTGACGCCCTTTTGCAGAGGGTAAAAGCCAATGCGCTCCAGACAGGTGATTATGAGATCATCAAATCAATGACGGAAGCCATCATGACCCTGGGGCAGGCCCTGGATAATAAAGCAGCGTCCATAAAACGACTTCTTGCCATGTTGTTTGGCCCAAAAACCGAGAAAAAAGATAATGTTTTAAAACAAAACGAACCCGAACAAACGGTTGAAGATTCAAAAAAAACAGAGCCGGAAACAAAGGATGAAAATTCACCCAAAGCCAAACCTGTAAAAAAGAAAAAAGGGCATGGAAAGATACCCGCTTCCGATTATACTGGAGCCGATCAAGAATTCATATCCCATGAAAAATATAAACACAAAGATCCCTGTCCTCTTTGTCTCACCGGCAAACTCTACCCAATGAAAAAACCGGGTATTGCCATTTACCTGAAGGGCCAGCCCCCCATTGATGCAACGATTTACAACCTTGAAAAATTGCGATGTAACCTCTGCGGGGAAGTGTTCACGGCAGCGGCTCCGGAAGGTGTCACCGGAAAGCATTATGATGAAACGGCTAAGGCCATGATGGCGATTTTAAAATATGGTTACGGGTTTCCCTGGTATCGCCTGGAAAAACTCCAGGAAAGCCTGGGCATCCCCCTGCCAGCATCCATCCAGTGGGAAAGAATAGAAACCCAGGCCGATCTGATTTACCCAGCATTTGATGAGCTCAAGCGCCAGGCCGCCCAGGGTGAAGTCTTTCACAATGATGATACCACCATGAAGATCCTGGATCTAATCCAGGAAAATAAAACACGGGACAAGAATGAACGCACCGGCATCTTTACATCCGGGATCATCTCACTGCTTGAAGAAGGGAAAAGGATCGCCATCTTTTCCACCGGCCGTAATCATGCCGGAGAAAACATCGCCTCCATATATGAAATGCGGGATGTAGAAAAAGACCCTCCAATCCAAATGTGTGATGCTCTTTCAAGAAATATCCCCAGTGAATTTAAAATCATTCTGTGTAATTGCAACACCCATGCCCGCAGAGGTTTTGTCGATATCATCGCAAGCTTCCCGGACGAATGCCGCCATGTCATTGAAACGTTGGCCGAAGTTTATCATGTGGATGCCCAAGCAAAAGAACAAAACATGACAGCAGATGAGCGGCTGGCATTTCACCAAATCCATAGTGGTTCACAGATGAACGCTTTACGGTCCTGGCTCGACACCCAGATCCAAGACAAATTGGTGGAGCCCAATTCCGGACTTGGTAATGCGATCACCTACATGATCAAGCATTGGCATGAACTGACTCAATTTCTGAGGGTTCCCGGAGCTCCCCTTGACAACAATGTTTGCGAACAAGGCTTGAAACGCTGTATTCTCCATAGAAAAAACTCAATGTTCTATAAGACAGAGCATGGGGCCTATATCGGGGATATGTTCATGAGCTTGATTCACACCTGCAACCTGATGAAAGTCAATGCGTTGAATTATCTCATAGCGCTTCAAAAAAACTCTGCCCAAGTGTTCAAAAAACCCTCATCATGGATGCCTTGGAATTATGAGGCGGCCATGGGAATGGTTCCATAGACAGTACAACCTTTTTCCCATTTTTAGCTAAGAGGCAGCTTCGATCTAAGTGTTTGGCGGTTTTGGCAATATTGCCAGAACCGTCAAACAAGTGCATCTCCACACCCATATATTGGTACATCTTCCATCCTTTGTCGCATTGCTTTGCCAGCCAGACCAAATGGAACCGTAGACCCTTATCATAGTGTTCTCGAGCTTATGATATCACGCCCTTCTGGGGAATTCACGCAACCTTGCCGAAGGGACACAATCGTCGGGGGTATTAAATTCTGATTCAGAGGTGATAAGCCCAATTTAACACAAAAAGCCGGTTGTTCTCTTCTACTTGCCATGGAAACAGAAAAAGAATTTCCGGTCTTCATCTAGCATATGCTGCCTCACAACTTCTATAGCAAGGAAGTGGAAAACCTCAGTTATTTCAAGCTGACCGGTTTTATTACGCCTTGCAATATTTAAGGCTTCATTTGTTAATTTACGGTGTATTTGTTTGTGTTCTTCGGTGCAGGAATATCCTGCTGCCTCGATAAGCTGCTCTTCAGTATCAAAGTGTTCTGAAATTTTAGAAATCAGTTCTTCGATGTATTGCTGGCAAATTTCCCTTCCCTGCCCGGCCATAACGGCTGAAAGCAGCATATTTGACTGTTCAAATAGATTCAGATGCTGTTCATCAATCTGTTTCTGTCCACATTCGTAAGCCTTGTTCCACTCAAGGCGAACAAAATTTGTCTGCAGTGTCTCGCCTTTGATCTCTGCGGCAGTCAAGCGATTGATGATGATCGTCTGGTTTCGGCCCATTGCTTTTGCTTCATAAAGGGCCTCGTCTGCCTGTTTCAAACGATCAGCAAGTGAGTTCTGGTTGCCGGAAAAAGCCACACCGCCGATGCTGACTGTAAATTTCAGCAATCCTTTTTCGGTTGTCAGGAAACATTTCTCAACCGATCTGCGCAGACGTTCGGCCACCTGATGCCCTGTAACCGCATTGGTTTTCACGAGAAGTGCACTAAATTCCTCACCACCTATTCGCCCAAAGATATCAATAGATCTGAGCTCGGAACTACATACCGCAGCCATCTGCTTAAGAGCCTTGTCACCGATGCCGTGGCCAAAAGTATCATTAACCTTTTTAAAATGATCAATGTCGAGCATCAGCAAAACCATGGGCTCATTGTAACGCCCCCCACGCAAAAAATCTCTTTCAGCAAGATCAAAGAATCGTCGCCGGTTGCTTACTCCGGTCAGCATGTCTACCGTAGCCTGCCGGACAAGTTCCTCCTCCAAGCGTTTCCGGTCTGTAATATTCTGAATCTGGGAAATAAAGAATAAGGCCGATGAAGCCTGATCTTTTACAAGCGAGACACTGAGCAAGACATAGATAGTGCTTCCGTCCTTATGCAAATATCGCTTTTCCATCTGATATGTTTCCAACTCTCCTGACAGCATTTTTTCAACATATTGCAAATCTTCCCTGATGTCGTCCGGGTGAGTAATTTTCTGGAAGCTCATCTTCAGCAATTCTTCTTCGCTATATCCGATCAGGTCGCATAGCGCCTTGTTGACCATGAGCCATTCTCCATCGGGGGCCACCAGGGCCATTCCTATGGCTGCATATTGAAAAGCGTTGAAAAACAGTCTCTCATCCTTAGGCACACTATAAAAGAATTTGGGTTTCATAATTCCTCATCGGTCTTGAAAGAAAAAACCTATTAACACTGAATCAAAAACAAACTGAACCCCCACTGGGATATCAATAGAGGGTAACATGACGGCTTGAAAAATCCAACTTTATTGGAGATACCCATCCTCCAATAGTTCTGCCGTTCATTGTTATCATGGGGATACCGGCCTTGCCGGTTGAATCAAAACAACACCAGGGCCGCCCATGGAATTCACGGGCGGCCCTGGTGTTGTTTATCCAGCTGCTAAGTCCCCATCATTTGAACCTGATTCCAACATGAACCGTTCAGGTGCAAATGTAACGGGTGACTTCGAATGTGCGATGCTCTAAATAATGGCCGGAACAGGCTCCTTTGCATCACCGGTTCCCGGCGGAGAATTTGTACCGGATTTCCGAAACGGATGCCTGAAATCATCACGCTTGCATGATCCGGCACTGGAGACGGCTAGGCCTGAAACATAAAATCTGAAGATCTCCCCATGCCGGACAATTTCGGCATCAGAATTCACCGTAGGCAACGGGTCGGCCCGAGGGATCCTGACACCAACCGGGTGTGATACTGTCGGTACAGGCGTCTTCGTCATAGGTGTACTCGGTGCTCCAGCCTTCCCAACCATCGGAAAAGTTCTTTACATTGGTAAATCCCATGAGATGGGCATGGAGGAAGCTTAACGCAGACCGGTAACCGCTGCCGCAATAGAAATAGAGATCCCTGTCAAACTGGCCTGATGTCATTCCTGAACTTATCCCAACAGACGTCCACAAATCTTTTACTTCTGTAAAACTCCGGAGAGTCCCGTCTGAATCGGTATATTCCAGGGTGTAGTCATCGGCTTCATGGGCCCACACGGCATTGGGAATGCGGCCTTTCTGGGCCACATAACTGTAGCCTGAAATTTCGCCCTTATATTCGGGGTAGCTGCGTACATCGGCGACCACAACCGTGTCTGTGTCACCGTATACCTGTTCCATCTCCGCCACGGTGGCCAGGTGCTCGGGGCAAACCGTTCCGGTGAATGCTGCTGCGGGGACCGGCGTGTTGACCTGGGTTTCACCGTCGTAGCCGGCATTGATCCAGGCAGAGTAACCGCCGTTCAGGTAACGGACATCCTTGACTCCGGCATAGGTCAGAATCCACCACAGACGTGCGGCAAAGATGTTGGAATTGCTGTAAACGATGACGGTGGTATCTTCGGTGATCCCCATATCTGCCATGGCAGCATGGAGCTGGTCGTCGGGAAGCATGAACCAGCGCGGATAGTCGTTTTCGTAGATATCGGAATTGGAATGGATTGCTCCGGGGATATGGCCGCCATTGTATGCGTCCGCCCATTCCAGGGTACCCCACTGGGTTTCAAAGATCAGAAACTTATGGTCCCGGTCATAATCATAACCGGCAGGTGCGGTGGTGGTGCTGCCCGTGGCATGGTAGTCCATCACCTGTTTTATCCAGGCTGGATAGACCAGTTTCTGGTACTGGGCCAGTTTTTCCATGGGAAAGGTCGCAGGGTCAGACCCGGCCCAGTCACGGATGGAACCGTCGTAATTGCTGGCCCTGTCATACCCCAGAAGGCGGAACAGAAAATAGGCAAAGCCACTGCGAATACCGATGGTGCAATATGCTGTCACTTCCTTGTCCTGGGTAACGCCCCTGGATTCAAACAGCTCTTTGAGATTTTCATAGGGCAGAACGGTCTTGTCCTCGCTGAAATACCAGGTATAAGGAATCTGAACAGCACCGGCAATATGACCGCCTCTGGCTTCTCCGTACCGTTGCCACCCCGTGAATTCCTCGTCTTCCCGGGTGTCCACGATGGCAAAATCACTGTTGTTCATGCGTGCGGCAATGTAATCCTTGTCCGAGGTAATGACCGTATTTACCTGGGCTGTAAATACAGCCGCGGGCCGTGTGTTTGCCACTGTCTGGGCGGTGTTCCCGTCAGCCAGCCATTTGTCCCAGCCGCCGTTGAGGATTCTGACCGACGGGCAGCCCAGGACTTCCAGCATCCAGAACAGACGCCCGGCACCGCCAAAGGAAGCGGTGGTGTCATCATAGATGACCATGGATAAGGTCCGGGTCAGACCCATCTGGCCCAAAGCCTGCTCAAGCTGATCCGTGGCAAGCAGATTGCTGTCCATGTTCAGGAACTGCTGCCAGGGAACGCTGATGGATCCGGGGATATGTCCCTGGGAATAGGCATCTGCGGACCGGGTGTCAAGGATGACGACGCCAGCCTGGGTCAGATCGTCTGAGTCCGCCAGGAGGTTTGCATTGGGATAACTTTTTTGGGTGACACTGGAACTGTTGCAGGCCAATAACAAGACTGACAGCATCAGCATCACAGCTCCGGCCAGAACCCTCCGTTGTTTTTTGTTCATCCGATTCTCCTTCAATGATAATGTTGACGTTATTCTGGTTTTCAAATTTCATCGTCAAGGGTTGTGACGGGATTGCCCGTTGTATCAACCAGGAGATCTGCGTTCTTTGGCCCGGAAACGGTATCCGACCTCAATATGAACCTAACCCGGCATGGTGTGATACAGTGGGCAGCCGTATCAAATACTGAATTCCCCATCGGACTGACCGTTGACCATGGTTTTGTGCTATAATTGTCAAAAAAAATTCAGAGTATACGGACAAACAAACCCTGGGTCCAATCGTTTGTTCATATTCAGATTCCCAATGGTATTTTAAATTTCGATAGTTTCTGTCGAATTTGATTCAGGTGGGTGAATGGACTTTTTGGCCTTGATCAACCCATTGAACGCCCACCGGGACTGCATTATTCGGGTTTGGTGATTTTATAGTGGCATACGCTGTCATGTCCGTAGTACTATCCGCGATAGGCTGTATTAAAAGAGCCAATCACGGTAAAAAAATCCGTCCTGGAAAAAAAAAGGATATGTACGACCTTGAAAGGGCTGCCCCCAGGCACCGCATACAAATAAGGAGCAAAAACCATGATAGCAACGGAAATAGGAACGCTTATCCTGCAAACCATCAAGAAAATCGCTCCCGAGTCAAATCTTGAAAACCTGAATCCAGGCCTTCGCTTTCGCGATCAGTTTGATTTTGATTCAGTGGACTTTGTCAATTTCATTGAGCAGCTCCAGGAGCTTTTCCAGATCAAAATCCCGGAAACCGATTACCCCCAGCTGGCGACCCTGAACGGCGGCAT
This sequence comes from uncultured Desulfobacterium sp., assembly GCA_963675615.2. Lineage (GTDB taxonomy): Bacteria > Desulfobacterota > Desulfobacteria > Desulfobacterales > Desulfobacteraceae > Desulforapulum. Next base: position 2,482,838 of record CAXXTD010000001.1, on the reverse strand, counting down.
TGCCTACCTGGGAGAAACGACCGGAAAATAATGGAATCAAGGAAATTCCTTTTCCCCTTGTGGCCCGAAGCCCACCCTATGGGAAGCCTTTTCGGGTCAGCCTATCTCTGTTTTTTGTGAAGGATCTCAATAATCGGAAGTTCCCATGAATCGATTCGTTCATGTCTGCCATCATAATCCTGCCCATCTGTTTGTTTGCGATTGATAATGGCAAGCACCCGGGCGTGGAGGATGGTCTGGGTGCGCCCCTGCCATTTGGCCGTTCCCCTGTTTGAAAGCCTTGCAATGGTTTGATGGCGGGTGTTTTCAATAAAAACCTGATCGTTTTTTTCTTTGAGAAAGACGCTTTCCATGGGGGTGAGGGCCGAAAGGGCCCCATGGATCGGATGGTTCCGGGGGAATAACCCGGCATAGGAGAGGAAAAGATCTTCCATCCCCAGGATCGAAACGGTTAAATCTTCATTAAATCCAGGGAGAACCGACGGTTCTGCCCTTGTGACATGGACAAAGTCATGTTGTTCCAGAAACGGCACATGGGGATTGGGGGAGCCTTGAATCCTGCAGACATGGACGGCCTTCATGGCCCGTGTCATGGCCACGTAAAACAACCGCCGCTCTTCTTCAATATCCTTTTGTTGCCATCCGCCGTCCAGAATAAACACAAAGGGAAATTCCATACCTTTTACACTGTGGGCCGTACCCAGGAAAACACCGGTCCCGGCCTTGTGCTCCCGTTTTTCTTCCAAAAGGGTTTCAAGGACAAAATCCTTTGCCCGGTCAATGGATATTTCCATGTCCGAATTAACAGCGCACCATGATTCAAGAATCTGCCCGATCTGATCCGTCCATGGGTTTTTCTGTTTGAACTGGTCCAGAATCGCCTGCCTGAGGTCAAGGGGCGTCCTGCTCTGGTTCTTATGATCCTCCAGATATTGGAGAAACCCCTGGATTTCTCTGATCCTGAACAATGGAAGTCCTGTGCCACTCTTGATCGAATAGCAAAAGGGTATCTCTTCTCTGGCAAGGGCCATCCTGAGGGAGACCAACGACGGATAGGCCATGCCTTTACGGGCAACCACTGCGACATCATTGTACCCCATATCCGGATTGTCCGCCATGAGCTGCTTGATCTTTTGGGCAACAAACACCGCCTGGGAGGCGATATCTTTGACCTGGACCACCTGGACCAGATCATGGGTTTTGATCCTGTGGGCTTCTTGTTCATGGGATCTTCTTTTTCCATTGATCCGGCAGGGCCAGTCTGTTTTCATCCGGTTTTTATTCAAGGCGATAAATGCGTTTGAGGCCTGAACGATCGGATAGGCAGATCTGTAATTTTCCACCAGGTAAACGGTTTTGGCCCCATAGTCCTGCTGGAACTGCTTGATGAAACGCAGGTTGGCATTTCGAAATCCATAAATGCTCTGGTCATCATCCCCCACCGCCATGATGGAAATTCTTGTATCCCGATCCTGTTCAAGCCGGCCGGTCAAGGCCGAGATAAACCGATATTGTCGATTATCAATGTCCTGGTATTCATCCACAAGGATATACCTGTATTGTGCCAGCAGAACCTCCCTTGTCTCTGATTGCTCAATCCCGGCGATTTCCCGTGCTCCGTTTAACAGATCAACCGCTTCGTCAATGATGGCATCAAACCCCATGGTTTTCCCCCCTGGTAAGGGGCCGGTCTGGTTCGCCAGAAAAGACCGGCCGGTCAGGCGCATGGCAAACCCGTGGTAGGTCATGGCCGTCACCGCGTTTGCGCTCCTGCCGGTCAGGGCCCGGATTCTTTTTCGAAGCTCGATCATGGCCTGGTGGTTGAAACAGAGCACAAGGATGGAGGCGGGGTCAATGGATTTGGCCTTGATCAGCCAGGCACACCGGTGAACAATGGTTCGGGTCTTGCCCGAGCCGGGCCCGGCCAGGACCAGTATATTTTTTTCAGGGGACGCTGCAACAATGGCTTCCTGGGTGTGATTTTCAAGGGACTGGATGATTTTTTTATACGCCTCTGCGGTCATGGCGGTTTGAATCAGGGTTTTCTCCCTGGGGAAATATTGCTGGATAAAGGTATCATAGGAGGATGAAAAATAATCGCTGACAAATCCCAGGGCGGTTTTGATCTTTTCAAGGCCCAGTCGGGCATATTTTTCCATCACATGAACCTGCACGTTTTTCTGGGCATAGTGGTGGGACAGGGGTTCATAATCGCCCTGGGTATATTGTCTTTTAAGGCTTTCCGGAAGAAGCGTCAGGTTCATGGCCTGGCGGAATACCCCCAGACCGTTCTGCAGGGTAATCACCTTCATGTCATGCATGAACAAAAGACTTTGTTCAATCAAGGTCCTGTGATCTCCCCTGTATCCAGAAAGAAAAACATCGGACTGCATCTCCCGGGTGATGTGGGAAAGAAAAAACTCGGACATCACCTGGGCCTGTCCCTGCTGCAGCGGTTTTGCCAGGGCTGAAATAATGGTGGTAAGGCAGAGTCGTGAACAATTGTGGCGCAGCTGCATTCTTTGTCGGATCTCCTGCCAGGGAAATTTCACATACACCATCTGCTGCTCAACCCCTCTTTTGCCGGCTATTTTCAAACTCTTTCCCTGACTTTCTCCCCGGTCACTGGCAAGGGCCTTTAATAGTCTGCCCACAAAATCGGTATTCACCTGGTCAAATCCCCTGTCCTTGAGCCGCTGGGACATCAGCCTGAGATGGATGAGATCGGCCGTGTCAGGGGACGTTCCTGCATCCGGGGAGAGTTCCGCCATCAGTGCGAGCATCTGGGTTTCAATCTCCAGAACGGACTCGAGCAGTCTGGACGAACTGCCCTGGCCCCTGGGTCTGACAAAGGCGGTCATGAGGGCCCCTTCCTTGATCAGTCCAACGTCTGCCATCTGGGATAAAAGCCCGATCACAAACCGTGAATCCATATATTCTTCGGGCAGATTTTCGATTTTTCCCAGATTTGAACAGATCACATCGGCAGACAATATTGAATCCTTGTCTGCATTGAACAGGGTGAGCAGAATCGTTCGGAACACCCTTGCCGTCATTTGGGAGAGGTTCAATGACGCAATCCGCTCTTCAGCGGCTGCCATGTCCCGGACAAGGGGTTTGCCATTGAAAAAGAGTGTCTGGTTGAACGAGCGCTTTAAAAAGCCCTTTCGCTCAAGCCAGCTGACGCCGATTCTTGCCCGGCCGTCATCCTCGACAGAGTCGGAATAACCAATCAGGCGCATGATTTCTCCGGGAGTGATAACAATCTCCGGGGTTTTTGCGCCTCTTTTTTTCAACACAGCCAGGATTTTTTTGATGTCCTTTAACGAGAGTTTTGAATAGGCATTTAATGAAAACTGGTTTTCAATATCTTCCTGTTCGTACAGGAGAATGCAGTCTGCAGGGGCTGTATCCCTTCCGGCCCGGCCCGCCTCCTGGAGGTAATTTTCAAGGGATCCCGGAATGTCGGCATGGATGACCAAACGGATATTTTTTTTGTCGATGCCCATGCCAAAGGCATTGGTTGCACAGATCACCGAAATCTTCCCGGCCACAAAATCATCCTGGGTATTTCGTTTGTCCGGCTCGCTTCGCCCTGCATGGAATGGGTGGGATTCAATTCCTCGCTCATTTAAAAAACGACTGAGCGCTTCTGTTTTTTTCCGGCTGGCACAATATACAATGGCGCCGCTGCTCGTGTCAGAGAGACTCTCTTTTAGACAATTGAAAATCACGTCATGCTTTTCAGCCGTAGTCACCGGCCATACCTGGAAACTCAAGTTCTCCCTCTGGACTTCACTGATAAAGCAAACCAGGTCAATGCCAAGCTTTTCAGCAAAATGGCTGCAGATTTCTTCAACCACATCCTTTTTTGCGGTTGCCGTATATGCCGCAATAAGGGGAGGGCGTTTGGCCTGTTTGTGCTGTTCCACAATAAAATCGGCAACATTGAGATAATCCGGCCTGAAATCATGGCCCCATTTGGAAAGGCAGTGGGCCTCATCAAAGATCCAGCATCCCACATCCCTTGAGCTGATCAGTTCTGCCACACTGAAATTGCGCAATTGTTCGGGAGAAATATATAAAAGGCCGATATCCCCCAGCCTCACCTTTTCCATGACATCCCCCCGTTCAGGCAGGGTAAGGCTGCCGTTGATGGCACCGGCCACCTCCATGCCGCAGGTCTTGTTCAGATTGTCCACCTGATCTTTCATCAGGGCCTTGAGCGGTGAGATCACAACACTGAGTTCACCGGTCCTGTGGTAGCGGTGAAGGGCTGGAATCTGATAGCAGATGGATTTTCCGCCGCCCGTGGGCAAAATGCCCAGCAACGGGTGACCTCCAAGGGTTGACTCGATGATTTCCTGCTGGAGTTTTCGACCGTCGGGCAGCCTGCGGTACGCGTCAAACCCAAAGTAGCGCTCGAGGAGCTTTTCAGCGTCATTATTTGCCCTGCAAAAGGCGCAGTCACTGCTGCCGCAGGCATACCGAAGCCGGGTGATGATGTCTGAAATCTCCGGGAATTCGTGCCGCACCCAGGGAGGGATGATGGAATTGCCGCCGGACACCCTGAGCCAGGACAGGACGTAGGCAAGAACAGGTCTCTTTTGGGGATCATGGCAGAACGCCTCCCACACCGTTTCAAAGGCGGTTGAACATATTTTTTCCCGGCAGATTGCCAGGAATATCTGTCTGGCCCTGTCCGTGTCTGGAACAGATTCGGACAAGGCCTGGAACAGATCAAAAATGCCGGTCATCCCCATGCCTGGATTTTTCGAACAAAACGGCTCAAAGGCAAAGGCATAAAATGGGATCAATCCGGGATTTTCCTGGTTTAACACGGAAAATGCCGTCACCTGATCTTCAAACACCGCCCAGGCCAGACGGGCGTCTGCCACAGGGTTATTCTTGCTGTTCTTGATCAACTTGTAGTTTTTTATCAGCTTGTGATAGGGATTTTCCGGAAATGCCAGGGGGGACAGATACAGCGTATCAATGACCGGCAGACGCAAAATCGGCGCATCCGGGAACGCCTCTTTTGCAAGCACAAGGTCATGGTTGATGATATTGTGGCCCAGGACATAATCGGCCCCGGATGAAAAGTCTGACAATTGCTCCAGGGCAGCTCTGGTATCCTTGATGCCTTTTCTTTCAAATGTGCTGCCGTTAAAGACTGCGCCCACATGGAATACATCCCCCTTGGGAACCGCTTCAAAATCAATGACAAGGGCGTGCTTAAATTTCCCGAAAATCCCGCTGACCCACTCCACAACCGATTTGCCATTCTTGCCCGGAAGATCTGTATCCAGGAAAGGTTCAGCCATGACTGCTTAACCTTTCCCTGCCGCATCTGGATATCTCAAATGTGTCGAGCAGATCCCGGATCAGTTTGGACAGCCCACCAACTTCGATGGGTTTGTGGACATATTTTCGTATTCCAACTCCCTGAGAGACTTCCCGGGTAAAGGTTTCATGGAATCCAGTGCACAGGATGATCGGGATATCTGGTTTGATTTTCAAAATTTCCTTGGACAGTTTGTCTCCTGACATCCGGGGCATGGTCATATCCGTGATGATTAGGTCGAATTTATCCGGATGTTTTAAAAACGCCTGTAATGCAGGTTGTCCGTCCTCAAAGCTTGACACCGTATATCCCTGCCCGGTCAGAATTTTCTCCAATGAAACCAGAATATCCTTTTCGTCATCCACGAGCATGATGGTTTCGGTTCCGCTGTAAGACGCGCCATTTTCCTCTGTAGGTTTTTCTTTATGCAATTTGGATTCAATAACCGGTAGAAAAACCTTAAAACTGGCACCCTTTCCGGGTTGACTGTTCAATGTAATAAATCCATTGTGCTTTTTGACAATTCCTGCGACCATGGCGAGCCCCAACCCCGTTCCTTTGCTCGTTTTTTTGGTTGTAAAATAGGGATCAAATATTTTATTTTGAATGGCTGTTTCGATGCCCGGCCCGGTATCGGAAACTTCAAATTTTAAATATTTACCCGGCAACAGATTTTTTTCCTGGCCCAATTGGTCCTTTCCAAGTTCCACCTCATCCAGGCCGATGGTCAATACCCCTCCCCGGTCGCCCATTGCCTGATAAGCGTTGGTAAACAGGTTCAGTGCCAGCTGATGAATTTGGGTTGAATCTGCAAGGACCATGGCTTTTGAAGAAATATTATTTTTAATTTCAATGTTGGCAGGAATCACGGACTGAAGCAGTTTCAGGGTTTCCTGGACCAGGTCAAATACGATCTGGGGCTGTCGGTCATATCCTTTGTGGCGGCTCAAGGTCAGAATCTGCTTGATCAGCAGGGTGGCCCGTTTAGCCCCGTCTGAAACCCTTTCGATGTATTTTCCGGCCAGTTCCGGCTCCAGTATATGGAGTTGTGCCAGCTGAAGATAGCCGAAAATGCCGGAAAGAATATTATTAAAATCATGGGCAATCCCCCCTGCCAGTGTGCCGATGGCCTCCATTTTCAGGGCCTGCCTGAGACGGGATTCAATCTGTTTTTTTTCTGTTATGTCAATGGCCAGCTCAAATCTGACATCACGCCCGTCCGGCCAGGTAATGATCCGGTCCACGATGGAAAATGTTTTGTCCATCCTGGGATTGTAAAATTCCCATCGATAAACTTTTGACTTGTCCTCCAGGATCTGTTTATTGCTGCAAAAAGAACAGGGTGAATCAATCCCCTGAAATTCCCTGTAGCACAGTTTGCCGATCAACTCGTTGTCAAAACAAGTTCTCAATGCCTTGTTAACATAGAGTATTTCATATGTATAGGGATCGGATACGTAAATGTTTCCGTCCAGGCTGTCAAATACCGACAGCAGTTGCTTTCTTTCAAACTCCAGCCTGTTTTCAGATGCTTTGCGCTCCACGTCACCGGAGATCATTTCTCCTAGGATCTGCAGGGCCTCAATTTCTGTTTCCGTCCACTTCCGGGTTTTCTGTGTATCATCAAACCCCATGAACCCCCACAGCTTTCTCCCTTTTGCCCAGATAGGAACACAGACAAGGCTCTGGATCTGTTGATTCTGGAGGATCTTTTTTTCAGCGGCCGCCTGGCTGGAAAGACTGGCCACATCTTCTATGACAATGTTCCTTCCATTTTGCAATTGGTCCGTCCACCATGAAAAGCGTCGGGCATCAAGTCCCTTGAGTTTTTCTATCTGGGGCACTGTTCCTTTGGCGCACCATTCATAGGTATTGGAAAGGTTACGACCATCGGCTGTTATCTCAAAAATGTAAATCCTGTTGACAAAAATACTCTCTCCCATTGTTCGGAGTATGGCTTGGTAATCCACTTTATCCGGGGAAATAAAAAAACTGGAGGCTTTTGCGATGGCCGTGGAGATGGTGTTGCGGTACCTGAATTCTTCAAGTAAGATCCGGTGCTTTTCCTCACTTTCCTTTAATTTTATCTCCGCCTGTTTGCGTTTGGTGATATTAATGATAAAGCCATCCAGGTATTTCACCTGACCCTCTGGATCAAACGCCCCTTTGCCTTTTTCATAAAACCATCGGATCTTTCCGTCTTTATGGCAGATCCGGTACTCAATTTCCCAGGGTTGTCTCAATTTTACCGCGGTATGGATGGCCCGGGTAACATAGGGGCTGTCATCTGGATGAATGATACTTTCAAACGTTCGAACCGTATTATGGAGAAAGTCTTCCGGCGGATACCCTGTCAACCGGTCCACATGGGAGCTCATGTACATCATGGTCCAGTCTTTGTCCATGACGCAGCGGTAGGTGATACATTGGAGGTTGGAAAGAATCGATCCAAACAAAAGCCGGTCTTGATCCAGATTTATTTGTTTGTTTTCAGCTGCGTTTTTTTCATCTATAGGATCAACAGACTCTTTTGTAAAACGTCTGCATTTTTTTTGAAGTAGAGCATTCTCTTTTTCCAGCGACTTTATTCTTCGCTCCAGTTGCTCATAGTTGGGTTTTTTATCCATTTGGCTCAAGAAACCTCCTTAGATAGCCCCCTTTGCTTGTCAAGCCCGGTCTTGGGCATGCGATGGGCATTACTATCCTATATCTCCCATTGCTATGCAACACTTCAAGCCAAAATCTCAATGTCGATCATTTCAACTTTCGTGTACAGTTCCAGGGGGATGCACCTTTTGTATGGCTTCTCCCCGATTTGTTGATTATACTCCTGGTTTTCAGCATTGAGAAGGAGTTGTCGAAAACCCCGACTTTTGCCTTGGACTGCCCATTAACAGATCTTGTCAGACCAGAAGAGTCGTTTGTCTGAAAAACAGATGTCAAAACAGACGGTTCAGGTTGACAAACAATTTGTTGAACCCATTTTAAAACAGCTTTGGAACACTTTTTAAGGCGTGCTCTGGGCCTTTTTTGAAACAGGTGCGGCTTGACCTGGTCTTTTTTCTTCCAGTTTCAGCCCACGATTAAAAACAGGATAATTCAATGCCCACCAGTGACATCTCAGGCCTGTCAAGGCTGGACTTCAACCTATGGAAGGAATACCTGGACATTGCCCAGGAATTCTGGCTGCCCCGGACCCTGAAAAGCCGGACACGGTTTGTTATCCTTTTATGTCTGCTCATGGCCTTTGTGGCCGCCCTGCTCTTCTTTTGCGTTGCCGCCACCACGACGCTGACCCATGTCTTTGCCCCGGATTTTGTCACCCGAACCGCACCCGGGCTCATGGATTGGATCAACGGCATCCTCCACTCCCGGATGCACTTTTATTTTATTGCAGGATTTATTGTACCGGTTGTGGTTTTTGGCATCTATTCCAAACACCTCAAAGGATTCATGCTGCCCTGGGCCGTGCTGGGGGTCCTGCTGCTCCTGTCTTTTACCGTCAGCGGTCTCAATGTGGTCTTGAGCTATGTGGGCCGGTTTTTCCAGACGGCCCTTGCCCAGAAAGACCAGGCCACCTTCTGGCGGTTTTTATATGTATATGCCTCGGTATTTATCATAGGCACACCCATTGTGGTGATTTACTCGTATATCCGGAAGAAACTGGGGCTGTTCTGGCGGGAGTGGATCACCACCCGCTTCATTGAAAATTATCTTAAAAACCGCGCCTATTATGACCTGACAACCAGCCGGGAAATTGACAACCCGGACCAGCGGCTGGCCGAAGACTTAAAAGAGTTCACCGTCACCAGTTTAAACTTTCTGCTCATCATTTTGGGCGCCATCATCGACCTTGTGGCTTTTACCGGCATTCTGTGGTCCATTTCCAGGCTCTTGTCGGGCATTCTTTTTATCTATGCCTTTTGCGGCACCCTGATCACCATATTCATCGGCAAGCGCCTGGTGGGCCTCAATTACAACCAGCTGCGCAAGGAGGCCGACTTCAGATACGGCCTGATCCACATCCGAGACAATGCTGAATCCATAGCCTTTTACCAGGGAGAAGAGGGAGAAAAGGCACAGATCTTTAAACGGTTCAAAGCGGTCTTAAAAAACTTTAATTTTCTCATTGGCTGGCAGCGGAACCTTGATTTTTTCACCACCGGCTACAATTACCTGGTCATTATCCTGCCGGCCATGATCGTGGCGCCCATGTATTTTGCCGGCAAGGTGGAGTTCGGCGAAATCTCCCAGGCCTCGTTTGCCTTTGGCCAGGTGCTAGGCGCCTTTTCAATTATCGTCAAGTATTTTGACAGCATCAGTGCCTTTGCCGCCGGCATCAACCGTGTCTCCACGTTCAAAGATCGGCTGTTTACGGCATCCGGATCCAAAACACCGGAAAGCGGCTCCGGACAGACCCGGATCCAACGGATTCCCAAAGAGACGATCCGCGTGCAGGATCTCACCCTGCAGACCCCTGATTACAAGCGCACCCTGATCCAGGGTTTACGCCTTGACCTTGACCGAGGCGACCGCATTCTGATCATGGGACACTCCGGGGCCGGTAAAAGCTCTCTGCTGCGGGGGATTGCAGGCCTTTGGGCCTCGGGCTCCGGCACCATTGAACATCCGCCGGCCGACAGGATCATGTTCCTGCCCCAGAAACCGTATATGGTGCTGGGCAGCCTGAGAGAGCAGCTCCAGTACCCCACCGGAAAACAACTGGACGACGAGCAGGTCAAAGCGGTGATGGAAAAGGTCAATCTCACGGATCTCTACGACAAAATGCAGCATGCCACCGGTGATACCTCTTTCATGGACGCGGAAAACAACTGGGAGGAGATGCTCTCCCAGGGTGAACAGCAGCGGCTTGCCTTTGCCAGACTCTTAACCACCCGGCCCGAGTTTGCGATTCTGGATGAAGCCACATCTGCGTTGGATGTGGACAATGAAAAGGCGTTGTACAATATCCTGTCAAACCTTGATATCACCTACATCAGTGTGGGCCACCGCCCCACCCTGAAGGGCTATCATGACAAAATTCTGTTTGTCAAAGGGGATGGCAGATGGGAAATTAAGGATTCAGGGCACAGATAACCCCCCATCGAACCGGGGGTCGATGCCCTTTCAGATTTAAAACTCCCTAGGACAGATGGCCGACCGGACAAACAGGCGGGTGCCGGAAATTGATGTTCTGATCAAAATGCCGGAATTTATAATAGTGCTGAACATTTATTTAAAAAAGGTCAACAGGGCATGTAAATTGGTCAAAGGATGGGGCGGACACCCCGGAATAAAGAGATCCACCGGTAAAAGGCTGTCCAGCCCTTGGGCAATTTCAGGGCTTCCCCGGAACGGGCCACCCGTCAGCGCGCAGCTGCCAACGGCAATCACCACCTTAGGAGATGAGGTTGCCTCGAATGTCTTGAGCAGCGCGGTTTTCATGTTTTTTGAAACAGGGCCTGTCACAACAATCCCGTCGGCATGGCGGGGAGATGCCACAAAATTAATACCAAAACGGGCAAGGTCGAAAAAGGGAGTGGCAAGAACATTCAAATCCGCTTCGCAGGCGTTACATCCACCTGCCGATACCTGCCGAAGCTGAAGGGACCTGCCGAACAGTTTTTTAAAATGCTGCCTTGAATGTTCAGCCAGATCCGGCAGTTCGCCATCGGTCAGCAGGTGATCCTTTTCAGACACAGAGATTTCAAACGCCTGTGTAAACGAGATGAATTCTCCCTTTGAGATGCGCTCACAGGTGCCACAGAAGACACACCGGCCCATGTCGATTAATTTTCTGGAGATATCAATGGCATCCTGGGGGCAGGCCGCCGCACACGCTGCGATCATTTCTGCAGGTGCATGCCGGTTTATCCGGGGGCGGCCTCGATAACGTGACGGCAGTTTGATTGTCTCGTTTGGATAGCCTGATGTTCTGTAGCCCTGATCAAGTCTGTTTTTTAAAATATTGAACATTTTTTTCTCTCAATAATTTGTATTGAAAATGTCTCTTTTCGTTTTGTGACCCTGGAATCCATTGACGCGTAAGCCATTTTACCTAGAGGTCCGTCCCGCAATAGGAGAGATTAAAACTCTTGTTGTTAAGGGGGAAATCTGAAATTTCCGTATCCCTCAAGGCCATGGACAGGCCGTTCCAGTTGTGAAAAGAGGGATCTTTAACTTTATAACGGAGAATTGCGCCATCATCATCGGTCAGGATGCAATGGGACAGTTCGCCCCGCCAGGCTTCGTTCAGGGTTACAACGAAAGAAGACGGCGCAAGGGAAACCCTTGTGCTTTCAATGACGCCTGTTGTGACAGGGTTACCCAGGAGGGTTGTAATGATATCAAGGGACTGAATAATTTCTTCTGCCTTCACGGTTGCCCGTGCATGTACATCTCCCGCTGATTTCGCATTCTCAGGGAAATTGAGCTGACCATAATGCCCGGTTGGGAAACAGCGTCTCACATCAAAGGGCAGGCCGCAGGCACGGCCTGCAGGGCCAACCAGACCCAGTTTCTCTGCGTCCGCCTTGGACACCGCACCACAGTTATCAAAACGGGATTGAACGCTGGAGTTTGTCAATAAAAGATTGATCACATGCTTGACCTGGGGGGTTAGTTCAACGATGCGTTCACCCAGGGTTTTTCGAATATCCTCGGTCAGGGAAAACCGTGTTCCCCCTGGACGGACCAGACCTTTGCCAAACCGGTTTCCGCAAATCAGAAGCGTCATGTTGAGAAAATCTCCCCTCATGCGGCCGAAGTAATTTGCAGGGGGCAGAAAGGCAACATCGCCGCTTAAAGCACCCAGGTCACCGACGTGGTTTGCGATCCGTTCAAGTTCCAGGGCAATGGTGCGGATGATTTGTGCCCCGGCATCGGCCTCAAGGGATGAAAGCGCCTCAACCGCCTGTGACATGCAGATGCCGTAACCCACGGCGGTATCTCCGGCAATGGCTTCGACAATCACTGGCAGGCGTTTGGTATCCACACCCATCAGCAGTTTTTCCACGCCCCGATGCTGGTAGCCCAGTTGAATTTCAAGGTTAAGTACCCGTTCCCCAATACAGTTAAACCGGAAATGTCCGGGTTCGATGATCCCCGCATGAACCGGACCCACAGCCACTTCATGGATCTCTTGGCCATCCACGGCATAGTAATCGTAATTTCCTGGGATATCCTGACAATAGTCATTGTTGAAAACATCCGGCCGGTTCAGGAAATTGGCGTGATATCGAACCATTTTAAGCCAGGGATGGCCCTGTGGATGAATGGCGTACTGCTCGGCAATTTCCCGTTCAAACATGTGGAACGGTTCGCACTGACTGGTCATGGAAGGATAAAAATCGGGGGCGTCGCAGGATGCCACCTGAAGAGAATTCTTCCTTAAAACAGCCATCAGCTTTGTTACGCCTTTGTCGATAAAGGCAAAATAGTGTACAACCTTTCCCCCCACCCGGACGATACTCAAAGCGTCCCGATAAAAAGCATCAAAGGAAAGATGGGGAATCTGCTCTCTTTTTAATGCCTGCCCGTTTGAAATCTGTAAAAAATCTGTTTTCATTAAACACCTCCGCCAATGGACCGAATCGCTTCCACAATCGTCATGTACAGGGTATCTGGCATCCAGAAAGCAAAAAGCACGGATGTCAGAAGAAGAACATACTGGGGCCAGAGCATTTTGCCTGCCATATGCATTCGATGTTTTCTTTTTGAATCATCAAAGGAGATGCCCATGATCTGGTTTGCAAGCCCCGCAAAAACAACACAGATGGTCCCCATGAAAATAATGGCCCCAACATGGTGACCGTTTCGGAAGGCCCCCATCACAATGAACATTTCCCCAATGAACATTCCAAAGGGCGGAAATCCTGAAATGGCGACAAAACCTGCAAAAAACGCGACAAAGGTCCTTGGCATGCGAAAAACAAGGGCTCCGATATTTTGAATGATCTTGCACCGGTACCCCAGAAGAATATTGCCCGAGGTCAAAAACAGGGAGGATTTGATCAGGCTGTGGTGAATCAGACAGATCATGGCACCGTAAACACCGATGCCGCCAACACCGGTTCCAAATGCGATGATTCCCATATTCTCAATACTCGAGTATGCCAGCAGTCTTTTGTACTCGGTTTGCTTGAGAATAAAAGTTGCCGCCGCCAGCATGGAAACCAGTCCAAAGGTCATGAGGATCGAACCGGAAAAATCTCCCAGGCCTGCGGCATGCATGATTTTATTGGTTTTAAAGATGCCAAGGTATGCACAGTTGAGAAGCACCCCGGATAAAAGGGCCGATGCCGGGCTCGGCGCCTCGCTGTGGGCGTCCGGCAGCCAGGTGTGCATGGGTGCAAGGCCCATCTTTGTGCCATATCCCACAAGAATAAAGACAAAACCCGCCTTGAGCCACCGGGGGTCGAGGCTTTTGGCCACGGCTGTCAGACCGGAAAACGAGACCGGTGCATCCACTTTTCCGGCATCCATGGCCACGGTAATCAGAACCGAGCCGAGAAGGGCCATGGCAATGCCCACCGAGCAGATCAGGACATATTTCCAGGTGGCTTCCAGGGATTCCGAAGTCCTGTATGTGTAAATAAGCGGTGCACTGGCAAGGGTTGTCGCCTCAATGGCAATCCACATCACCATGATATGATCGGAAAGGGTGACCATGGTCATGGTCGAGAGAAACAGCAGCATGGAACCGGCAAATATGTTTTCCGACTGAATCTCGGCGGCTTTCAGATACGCTGTCGAGTAGATGGCAATGAAAAAAAACAACAGGGAGATGACGACGAGCGACAAAAGACCTTCGGGGGATACGGCAAAGTATGCCTCAAATATCGCAACGGGTCTTTTGATCCACAGGAATACAGATAGGATAAGGTGAATGACACCCGTGATCACCAGGATCCTGCGTCCTGCCGTCTTGGGAAGGAAAAATACAATCAACCCTGCAATAAAAGGGATCAGGATAATGCTTTCAACCATGAGACAACCACCTATTCCTTGAGTGTTCGTAATAAAGCCGTGTCCATATTATCAAAGGTTTTCTTGATATTCTGAAGAATGATGGCCATGATCATCACTGCGGCCAGCACATCCAGAAGTATTCCAAATTCAACGATGTGAAGGGCGCGTACTGAAAAGGTTGTTCCCACAAGATAGATTCCGTTTTCCATCATGATATAGCCAAGAACCATGGCAATGGCGTTTCTTCTGGCGATCAAAAGAAACATGCCGCCAACCAGAAGAACGATGGTGGTGGGCAGCAGCAATGAACTTATGCTGATGGACGGAACATCAAATTTTCGACTGACAAATGCAGCAGCAATGATCAGGCCAAGACCGAAGAGTATGGATGCGTTGAACCCGATGATCGGCTGAACCTCACGGCTGATGGCGACTTTTTTGATTGCCTTGTAAATGCACAGGGGGATGGCGATTCCCCGGATTGCCATGGTCACCAGGGTGAAGAGGATTTCACTGGCCGGCAGGTCGTTCCCCACAAAAAGCGGGACAATCGAGACAATGATTCCCTGGAATGCCAGCACCTTGATCAGCCCCGGCAGAAGGCTGGAACCAAAGGAAAAAAGAATCGACAAAAGTGTCAGTGACAGGATGGTGTCAAGGGGGTCTATCATCAGAGAAACTCCATGGTGAGAATGGTTGCGAAAAATACCAGGCCAAAAGAGGCCAGGACAAACCTTGGCACCTTGTCCATTCTGAACCGTGCCATTACGGATTCAGTGACGCCAATGGCCGCATACACCGCCATGAGAGTGCCTGTGAACAGGCAGACATCCTGAACAATAAATTGTGATTTAAAGGGGCAAATCAATCGGGCAAGCAGTGTTGCGTAAAAAAAAAGCTTGCAGAACGATCCCAGCTCAATGAACGCAAGATCAGGGCCGCTGTGGTCCAGGACCATCACCTCATGGATCATGGTCAGCTCAAGATGGGTGGTTGGATCATCCACCGGCACCCGGGAATTTTCCGTGAGAAGCACGATGAAAATGGCAACAATAACAAACAACAGGGGCGCTCCTGCAATATGCCAGATGCCCGAAGGCTGACCGCTTGAAAAGTAGGAAGCAAGGGTCAGCTGGCCGGTGAGTTTGTAAAAAAAGACAAGAACCATGAACATGGTGGCTTCGCAGATGATGGGGAAATAGGCTTCCCTGGCGGCCCCCATTCCTTCAAAGGGGGATGCCGTATCAAGGGCGGCAGCAATGGTAAAAAAACGTCCCAGCCCCAGCAGATAAAAGACAAAGATCACATCACCATGGAAGGCAACAACGGGGCTGTTCCCGGCAATGGGCAGGAAGATAAGAACCGTCAACGCTGAAGCAAACGAAACCATGGGCCCCATTTTAAAGACGAATGTCGTGCTGTTGCTGTACACGGAGCCCTTTTTGAAAAGCTTGATCAGGGTATAATAGTTGATCAGCAGGGGCGGTCCTTTTTTCCCGCCGAAAAAGGCCTTGACCTTCAGGATGATCGCTGAAAAAAAGGGTGCTGAAAGTATGGCAACTCCCAGAAGAATAATCGATTTAATCATACATTTTCCCCTATTTTTTAAACAAAAAAGAGCAATGCAACAATGGCCAGAAGGATATAGGCGATATAAAGGTGAATATCCCCATGCTGGATCCACCTGAGCCTGTCAAATATGGCCAGCACCGGTTTGACAATTACCGTTCCCATATGAACTTCGGCAATATCACTGATATGCCGCTCGTAATGGGTTTTTTTCGGAAACAAGCCGCTTACAGCCGGGTGATCCTCGCCCAGAGGGGCCACGGGTTCGAAAAATTCAAGAATGGATGCCCCATAGGAGCCCCCGGTATATTGCATTCTGGGCGTTGGCCGGGTAAAACCACAGTCCCAGGTTCCAAAGGCGGTAACGGGCTTGCCCCTGTACAAAAAGAATCGAAGCACCAGGATGATGAGGAAGACGGTTATGAAAATGGCGACGGCCAGGGTGATATGGCCTGTCATCCGGATAAACGGTTCAATGGGAACTTCACTGAACAGGGGACCCAGGGAGGCCACGCCCTTGAGGGCCATGATGAAAACGAGTTTTGGAAAAAGGCCGATCAGGGCACAGGCGCCGGCCAGGAGCACCATGGGCACAAGCATCATCGGCTCATTTTCATTCAGATGCTCAGCGAACCCATGCCGTGGCTCCCCCTGGAAGATAACCCCCATCACCTTTGTGAAACATGCCAGGGCAAGCCCGCCGATGATCGCCAGGCTGATAATGGCAAGGTGACTCATGATGAATGAGGTCTTGTCCAGTCCCACCCCTTTAAAGCCGGCCAGGTAAATAAAAAATTCACTCACAAAACCATTAAAGGGGGGAAGTCCGGAGATGGCAATGGATCCAATGAGAAAGGTGATGCCGGTTACTTTCATTTTTTTAAGAAGGCCCCCCAGACAACTGATGGCGCCTGTGCCTGTTTTCTGAATGACCATACCCGCTCCCATAAAGAGAAGGGATTTAAAAATTGAATGGTTCAGCACATGGAGGAGCCCGCCTGAGAATCCAAGCACGGCCATCATGTTGTTGCCAGAGGATACGCCAATCATGCCGATGCCCATGCCAATAAGAATGATTCCGATGTTTTCGACGCTGTGATAGGCCAGCAGCCGTTTAAGATCATGCTGGCCGATGGCGTAGACAACCCCCAGTATTCCTGAAATCATACCGGCGCTGCAAACGATGATACCGGCCATGGGGGAATCGAGCCCCAGTATGGCGTACATTTTTACAATCCCGTAAATTCCTGTCTTAATCATCACGCCGGACATGACGGCTGAAATATGGCTGGGTGCTGCCGGATGGGCATGGGGCAGCCAGACGTGAACGGGGAAAACGCCGGCTTTTGATCCAAAACCGAGGAAAAAAAGCAGGAAAACGATCATTTTCACGCTATCGGGAAGGGTGGCGGCGGCCGTGAAGTCAAAGCTGCCCGTATGGCTGTACATCACGCCAAAGGCGGCAAGGAGAAACATCGCTCCCACATGGGAAAAAATAAAATAGAGGTAGCCGGCACTTCGGTTTGCTGAAGATTCATAGTTGTACAGGACCAGGAAAAAAGAGGCAAGGGACATGATTTCCCAGTTCAACATGAATGAAATCATGTTGTCAGCCGTGACAACCAGGGCCATGGCGGCAACAAGCAGGGAAAAGAACAGGTAACTGAAAGCGGTTTTCCACGGTTTTTTTCCATCGCTCATATAGTGGAAGCTGTAAATTGCGGCCATCATGGAAACGGCAAAAATTGCGATCAGAAAAAATGCCGACAGACCGTCTGTTTTAAAGGTCAGTGAAAACCGGTTGAGATAGGTGAACGACGCAGCACTCTGGCCTGAATGAAACAATTGGTTCACGGCGTAGCCCAATCCGATCAAACAGCCCACGCTGATGGAAAGAACACCTGCAGCCTTCATCAGAATAAATTGATTCCGGAAAACAATGGCCAGAATACCCCCGGAACAGATGATGCTAACAGCTAAGAATAAAAGAGACATAAACACCCTTTTCCATTTAAATGACACGGATTCAAACCCGGTCAGGGTCCATCTGAATTCATTCGACTCCGAATCAGCAAAGCAAATACCGTACCATGATCAGGAGGGGTCAGGCTTGGCTTATTGGCATTATTGGTGGAGGTTCCAACCTGATATAGATCGGGGTTAATAACGCCAATAAGCCAAGCCTGACCCCGTTCTTTGACCAGGGGCAAAATGCCCCGCCGTAGAAAAATGCCCCAATGACCTGTCGGACAAGGTGGACCGGGGGGAATAATCCTGGGGCTGGATTCAATCAGGAGAGATCAGTCAACCCCGAACAGTTGGAGTTTTCGATAAAGGGTTTTTCGATCAAGCTTGAGAATCTTTGCTGTTAATGTCCGATTGCCGCCGGTTGTTTTGAGGACATGGAGGATATATCGACGCTCCACCTCCTGCATGGAAACAAGTTCTGTGGGATTGTGGGTGCCCGATAGAATCGGTTCATCCTGGTACGAACAGATTTTCCGGGGCAGATTTTCCGGAACAATGGTGTCATAGCTTGCCAGGACAACGCCATGCTCAATGGCATTCCGTAATTCCCTGACATTTCCAGGCCACGGGTAGGCAAGAAGCTTTTCAGCGACCCGGGTGGAAATCTTTTTAACGGTTTTTTCCTGACGACAGGTAAAATATTCAAGAAAATGTTTTGCAATCAGCAGAATATCCGTGCCCCTTGACCGTAATGGCGGCATTTCAAGTTGAAATACATTCAGCCGGTAAAAAAGATCCTCACGGAAGGTTCCCTCTTCAACGGCCGATTCCAGATCACGGTTTGTGGCGGTCACAATGCGAACATCAAAGGGAATTTCCGTATTTCCCCCCACGGGCCTGACACATCGTTCTTCCAGGGTGCGAAGTAATTTTGGCTGGAGGGCCAGGGGGATTTCACCGATTTCATCGAGGAAAAGGGTTCCCCCATGGGCCTCAAGGAAAAGACCTTTTCGATCGTTTCTAGCATCGGTAAAAGCGCCGCGCACATGGCCGAACAGTTCACTTTCAAGGAGTGCTTCAGGGATGGCAGAGCAGTTGACCGTAACGATGGGGCCGTCTGCCCTTCGGCTGTGATGATGCAGGGCCCGGGCGCAGAGTTCTTTGCCTGAACCGCTTTCACCCGTGATTAGCACAGAGATATCCGTGCTGGCAATGCGTGTCAAAAGTACAAACAATTCCTTCATGGGCTGGCTTTCACCGATTAAATCATCAAAACACTGGGTCTGTTTGATGGCATGACTCAGCAGGTTTACTTTTTCCTGCAGGGTCCTGTGGTTTACCGCCCGTTTCAGTGAAAGCGCCAGGATATCCAGGTCAACCGGCTTGATGATAAAGTCATAGGCCCCGGCTCGTATTGCGGCGATGGCGGTTTCCATACTTCCGAATGCCGTCATTATGATAACCGGAATATCGGGGTAATTTGCCGAAAACTGCCTGCAAAGCGCCAATCCGTTTATATCCGGAAGATTGACATCGGTTAAAATCACATCAAAAATATGACTGCCCAGTGCACCGATCCCCTCTTTTCCGGATGTTTTCCAGGATGGGGTGAATCCCCGGGTGCAAAGGTCTGCCTCAAGCATTTCACACATGTCCTGATCATCTTCGATGATTAAAATACGTCCACTCATTTTTCTTGTCCCATGGGCAGATAAATGACAAAGGTGGTGCCTTTGGCGGTATCACTTTTAACTTCGATCCAGCCTTGATGCTCTTCAATAATTCCCTGTACAATGGAGAGGCCTAATCCGGTGCCCTCTCCGGCTGTTTTGGTGGTAAAAAAAGGCTCAAAAATATGCTCCAGGATCTCCTTGTCAATGCCCTCTCCATCATCACTGCACGCGATCCCTAAAAACTGTTCGTTTCCAGGGTGCGTTGTATGGTCACACTTTTTTTTAAAGACGTTAACCCTTCCCCTTCCCCCATGGGGCATGGCCTGGATGCTGTTCATGATCAGATTGATCAGAACCTGTTGAATCTGATTGGCATCCATGTGAAGCCGCGTTTCTATTTCATCAGCATGGGTCAATTCAAGCGCCACGCCTTTTTTTTTAGCAATCGGGGTTAAAATTTCAAACACCTGCCGGATAAGGGATAAAACATTGGTGGGGGTGTATTGGGGTTTGCGTCTCCGGGTAAAATCAAGGAACTGGCGGATAATCCGGGTCATTCGATCCGACTGGTTCTTAATGATCCTGGCGCTGTTAATCATATCCTGCAACGGCAGTGTCCCGGCTTCGATCATTTTGGCCCTGCCCGATACGATATTGAGGGGGGTTCCCATTTCATGGGCGATTCCGGCGGAAATATGCCCGAGGGTTGACAATCTTTCCGTGTGACGAAGTTGCTCAAGGGTTTTAATCCGCGCCTCATGCACCGTATCTATTTTAGCCTGTGCCGCTTGAAGCTTGCTGCACATCACGTTCATTATTGCTGCCTGATCCGACAGTTCATCGTTTCCCCTGACGGTAAGGTTTGGCTCATAATCTCCCTTGCCAATCTGTTTTGCTTTATCAGACAAGGGCTCCAGTCGTCTTCGAACTTGACGGTCAATGAAACAGTACAAAAAAAGAAAACTTGTCAGCAACAGAAGAACGCCCCCCTTTAAAGACTGAATCAGCATTTTATGCGAGTATTCAGACAGGGGAAGCAGTGATTGCTGGATCTCCAGGGCACTTATCGTGTGATTTTCAAGTTTGAGGGGGATATAGGTGTACCTGAACCCGGCCTTATCCCTTTTGTCGGTTTTTAGTGAAAACATATCACCCTGTTTTAACTGGGCAAATCTTACAGCGTCTATCCAGGGCGAATGGAGAGGATCCAAAGGATTCTCCAGCCAAACCCAGCGAAGCGTTACCGAATGGTTTGAACGATTGGCATCGTTGATCAGTTCAATTGCCTTGTTTTCACCACTTTCCATCCATGCATGCTCGATCAGCCCTGACATGATGCTGCCGATCTGTAATGCATTTTCAGTCATGGCCCTGTCAAACTGAACCACCTCTCTTTCAACACTGAGATAGCCATCAAGGCCCAGCAGGAGCGTAATCCCGACAATTAAAAACCCGAACAATTTATAAAAAAGCTTCATTCGCAACCCTTCCGACTCGATTTCTGGTCAATCAATGGTTTAAGACCCATGTGATTTTCATCTGATTTGTCTCTCTTTAAGGAGAACACCCTGGCCCATTGGACCTTTGATGCGTTGCTGAAGATGGGCCGGAAGGCAGGCAATTTCGTTTAAGTTATAAAATTTGCGGTCCCAGGTTCAGGGCCGCTTTAATTTACACTGGATTTTTCCAAGTGGGAAAGCCTTCCCTCCACCTTTGCAAAGGCTCCTACATACCCTTTATGGATAAATTATAAAAGGGATAAATCAAATTTTAACCGCCCTGTTTCAGCCGATGATGATGATTAATTTAAACAATCATTCAAGGCCTTGTTGACCGGCAATTGACCAGGGGGTGTCCTGGGCGAACATTCAAATCGAATTAGCCCTCGATTTCTGTCTCCAGAGTGGAAATATCCCCTTGGGGCAGGCCAAGTTCACGGGCCTTGAGAAGACGCCGCATGATTTTGCCGGCCCTGTTTTTGGGAAGATGGTTGTTAAACTCAATTTCCCTGGGGGCGATGGTCGGCCCGAGCAGGCGTCGGGCGAACCCGATCAATTGCCTGCAAAGTTCGTCGCTGGGTTCGAACCCGGGTTTAAGGCAGACAAAGGCCTTGACCATTTCTCCGGTCAGCGGGTCGGGTTTGCCGATCACCCCGGCCTCGGCCACAGCAGGGTGTTCCATCAGGGCGCTTTCCACTTCAAAGGGGCCGACCATGTGGCCGGATGTCTTGATGATATCGTCCCCACGACCGATAAACCAGTAATACCCCTGGTTATCGCATTTTGCCAGGTCCCCGGTGAGATACCACCCGTTCCGGAAACATTTTTGGTAGCGTTCTTCATCATTGAGATATCCCCGAAACATGGATGGCCAGCCGGACTTAATGGCCAGTTCCCCTTCTACATTCCGAGCCCCCGGGACCCGGACCCTGTTTTCAGCCACCCGGGAAACGATGGCCACCTCGATCCCCGGCAGCGGCCGACCCATGGATCCCGGACAGATGTCCATGGCGGCAAAATTGGCAATCATGATCCCTCCGGTTTCGGTCTGCCACCAGTTATCATGGACAGGCAGCCCCAGAACCTCCTGGCCCCATGCAACGGCTTCCGGATTAAGGGGCTCACCCACGCTGTGGATCAATCGAAGGCGGGTCAGATTAAACTGCCTGCGGGGCTCCGTGCCCATGCGCATCAGCCTTCGGATTGCTGTGGGGGCCGTGTACCAGACGTTGACTCGTTCCCGGTCTAAAATTTGATACCAACGCCCGGCATCAAAATCGGCTTCGTCAACAATGTTGGTAACCCCATGGAGCATAGGTGCGATAATGCCGTAGGATGTTCCGGTTACCCATCCGGGATCTGCCGTACACCAAAAGATATCCCCAGGGTGAAAATCCATCACATACTGGCCTGTCATATAGTGGATAAGGACGGCATTGTGCACGTGGATGGCCCCCTTGGGCATGCCGGTGGTGCCGCTTGTAAAATGCAGGATCGCCCTGTCCTCAGGATCCGTTGCCGGAATCGTGAATGCGCTGGAGGCTTCGGCCATCAGCCTGGGCATTGACCAGAGACCGTCTCCCGGGTCATTTGCCTGGTCAACGATGAGAATATGCTGTAATTCCGGCAGCCGGGTTCTCAAGTCAGCCACTTTTTTTCGGTATAAGTCCCAGGTGGTCACCAGAATCTTCACCTTTCCCCTGTCCAGCCGCTGGAAGATCGGTTCCGGACCAAAGGCGGAAAACAGCGGACAGACGACACCCAATGCTTTTAAGGTCCCGAATACAGCGATATACAACTGGGGGATTCGCCCTGTGAGCACGGACACACACTCGCCCTTGTCCAGCCCGAGCCGGCACACGAGATTGGCAAAACGATTGCTTTGCTCCTGCAGATCTTTGTATGTAAAATCAAGGATCGTGCCGTTGTCGCCCAGCCACCGGATGGCCAGATGGTTCCGAAGCGGTCCGTTTGCATGGCGATCAACCGCTTCATGGGCAATATTAAATCCCCTGCCATCCGGTAACCCACTCAACTGGCTGGAAATATTTTCCCAGGAAAAATCAGTGCAGGCAGCATCATAATCAAGGAGATTGGGTTGAACCCGGTGATGACCCTTTGTTTTCTTTATCGTTTGCCAACCCATTTTTTTAGTCTCCCGTGGCAAGTACTGACATTGATTTGGCCTACAGACAATTATCAATAAAATTAAGAGATTTAGCGACAAGGAAGGTCAATTGAATAAAGATTGCCTTGGTTTTTGCTCTGTTTTTGTACCTGTGCATCAGGATTATTGAGCATCAAACACCTCCCGGATAGTCCTGGACAAAACTTCCCGAAGGGCAGGCTTCATTATAAATGCTTTGATCCCGATAGCTTCAGCCTTTTCTTTTGTGATCAATTCGCTGTATCCCGTGCATAACACAATGGGCGTTTCCGGTTTTATTTTAAATATCTGTTTGGATAATTCAAATCCTGTCATGTGAGGCATGGTCATGTCTGTTATGACCATGTCAAAATAATTTTGGGCGCGACTAAATTCATCGAGCGCCTCAGGGCTTCCCAGAGCAGTTGTGACCTGATATCCAAGGTTCTCAAGAGAGTGCTTCATCATATCTAAAATTGCAGAATCATCATCAACTAATAGAATTTTTTCCGTTCCTACCTGAAGAGTTGTTTCTTGTTGATCTATTTGATCAGGGCTGCCTGCTTTTAACTTTGGAAAATAGACATGTATGCTGGTTCCCTGGCCGGGTTCACTATAAATTCTTATTTCGCCGCCGCAATTTTTTACGATCCCGTGAACAATTGAGAGTCCAAGGCCTGTACCATCTCCTTTTTCCTTCGTGGTGTAATAAGGATCAAATACCTTTTCCAAGGTTACCTTATCCATGCCGTGACCGGTGTCGCTGATCTCAAGAACCAGGTAACTGCCAGGATCCAGTGTAAGTTCAGAAAAAATATATTCATCACCTAAAATCTTTTTTTCAGAAAGGGCCACCCCAATAATGCCGCCTTTTTCCCTCATGGCGTGATAAGCATTCGTGCAAAGGTTCATGATTATCTGATGTATCTGTGTGGCATCGGCAAGTATTGTACCTGATCCCCTTGGTATATTCTGTTTGATTTCTATTGTGGTAGGAATTGATGATCTTAATAGTTTAAGCGCTTCTTTGATTATCAATTCAGGCTGTATTGGTTTCATCTGTTGTTCAGATTGTCTGCTGAACAATAAAATCTGCTTGACAAGTTCTCTTGCCCGGATCGCCGCGCTAATGACCTGGTCTTGCATCTCCCTGGACGGATTTTCAGGGGAAATATCGGCTTTAACAAGTTCAGCAAAACCAAGAATCGAGGACAAAATATTATTAAAATCATGGGCGATCCCCCCTGCCAATATCCCCATCGCTTCCATTTTCTGCGCCTGATTGAGCATTTTTTCCAGATCTTTTTTTTCTTTTTGAGCTTTTTTTTGTTCTGTCAGTTCAATGCCGGTGCCGATGATGAACATGTCACCAGATTGCTTGAAACTTCTTGATAAGATGAAAAAAGGAATTGAATCTCTATTTTTAGTCCTTAAATTGAGCTCAACATTCACATGGCCCGGCTCTATAGTTTTTGATAAGGCTGTTTTTAGATCTTGAAGGTCCTTTTTTTCAAAAAAGGTTGTCATGGGTATATTTTGGAGTTCATCTGAAGAAAAACCAAGAAGTTTTTCATGATGCCAGTTCCATCTTTTTAGAACAAATCGCTCGCCTTCGCGTTTGTATAAAAAGAAAAGCCCTGGCTGGCTGTTGATAAGATTTTCCGAAAATTCTTTTTCCTTAATCAAATCTTTTTTAGCTGTTGTCTGATCTGTTATGTCCCTGCCTTCGGCCAAAAGAAAGGTGACATTTCCTTTTTCGTCGAAAATAGGAGAGAGGCTGAAATCGATAAAATGTTTTTTCTGGTTGGGCCGGATATGGGTGGCTTCAAAACGACAGAATCGGCCTTTAGAGCTGTCATGAATAACTTTTTTTAAGCGGGCTTTGATATCATCATCCTGCCACCACGGCGTGTCCCAGAAAAGCTTGCCTATTACTGAAGCTTCATCCTGTTCGATGAAATCCAGGGCGGAACGGTTTACTTTTGTTACCTTCCCTTCGACAGACAGGGTGCCCATAAACTGGGAGGTGTTGTTAAATATTGCAGCAAGCTCATGTTTTGCCTTGCGAAGCATTGTATTTTGTATCCGAATCTCTTTCATTGATGCCCGTACCAAGAGAAAAAGAAGAACCAGTAATGCGAATGTTAATCCTCCGGTTTCCATGATATAGACCAACTGACTTTTTCTAAGATCCGCCATATACTGGCCTGTGCCGATATAACACCCTAACTCTGGGATACCAATGACAAAGGATATTTTTTCTTCAGCAGACGTCTGTCCAGGTCTTTGATATTGATAAGACACATAGCCTTGGCCTTCCTTGGATTTAGCAGCATCTACCAGAGCTCTTATAATATAAAACCCATTATAATCTTTCAGATCGCTTACATCAGTCATTTCTTTTTCAGGCTCAAATGGCTGAACCAGCATGGTTCCATCATAGGAACTCATAAAAATGTAATTTTTACCGATGTGATCATTGTAAACCATTCTCCTGATGAGGTCGCGAACCTTTTCAACAGTACTTTCCATGGATATATTCTGGTTGCGGTATTCAACCAGAATCGGTTCGATGGAATTTCTGGCGATCTGAACGGTCTGTTTTAAGTAAATCAGCCTTTGGTCTTTTGTTTTTCCCATATAATGGTAGGCAAGATAACCTGAAAAACAAACAAATACTACACCAAGAATCAAGGCCGTGAGGATTATTTTTAGCCTGGCGGGCTTTAATATTGATTTTTCAGTAGCCATGCTTTTCTCTTCTTCGGAATAGGGGGAACACCGGTATTTTTCCTCATAATTTTAATTATCTCCTTGAGCAAAATTATACACTATATGAAAAAAACAAATGTTACAAATGCTTAAAATACAGAGATCCTTTTCTGGTGTTCATTAATGGTATTTAACCACCTGGGTCAAATGTTTGCCCCCTTCGGATTCTCAGCGTGCCAGTCTCCGCAATGATACCTATGTTTATCAAATCGGTATGTCTACGCAGTTCATCAAGGTTTTTTTCTCTTCCTGATTTCATCAATATGCAGATTGTTAGCGCCAGTGAAGAGGATAGTCCCCCTTGCTTGCCTGTCGTCATCACTCAGGGAGAAAGACTCATTGGGCATATTGGATGTGCCTCCCACCGGCATTGGCCAAACCAAACCCGATAGGCCGCAGATGTCCCCGACGTCAAGTGAATCGTCGGGTTCGGTGACTTTTTATTTAGAAATAGTCACAATATCTTTACGCATTTAAACAGGGGTGTGTAAATTTAAAAATGGTGCCTTCCTTTTTGGATGTTACAAAACTCACTTGTCCACCAAGAATTTTTTCTCCTAGTAATTTCATAGAATAAGTTCCAACCCCCCTTCCTGCCTGTTCTTTTGTGCTAAAATTACGCTGAAAAATTCTACGGCCTACTTCTTGGGGTATTTCTTGTGCATTCCACACATGAAATGAAAGGGAATCGCCTTCATGTTCAAGCCAGATTTTCACTTCACCATTTTCAGGGGTGGCTTCCAAGGCGTTTATTAGCATGTTGCAAAGCACACGTAATAACAGGGAAGTATCCGTCTTGATTGAGGTAACCGGATAACTTTCAGATATAGTAATTTTTTTATTGCATGCAGTTGGATGGTTGGCGAAAAAAGATTCAAGTTCTTTGAGAATATGTCCTGTCGTAGACTCATGCCTACTGGGCTGATAATCAAAGGATTCGCTTTGCGACAAACATCGCTGCACAGCTACTTCTTTTGTCAGACGGACGACAGCCTGGTGAACAATCTGGGCAGGTTCTGAGGGATCCTTTAAATTTAGTAACTGACTTGCCCCAAGCAACATGCCCAACATATTGTTAATGTCATGAAAAAAGGTTCTCTCGAGTGCCGCTCTTTGTTGTTGTTGCGTAATATCCTGAAGGAATAATAAAACAAATTTTTTATCATTGATTTTAATCGGGTGTGCTTTAACAAGCATGGCAATATCTACTTCCGAGCCACCTCTGTCAGCCGAAAACGCGCACATCTTTTCAACTGGTTTCTCCTTTCCCAAACTATAGGCTATAGCTATAGCAGCACCACATGTAGAACAAAATTTCGTGGTGCCGCATCCTCCAGGTTCATCATGGGCATGGATACATTTTAATGCTTCTCCTAAACGCAGTCCCAAGGTCTTTACAGAATCATCAATGCCCAACATTTGCAGGAATGAATCATTTAAAGCGACAATTTGTCGATGTTCATCCAGAACAGCCAGTAGACCACTAATTGAATGGAGTAACTCTGAGACTACGATACTTTGGCTCACAATTTTAATCTTTGCGGAGATCTCGTTTTCAGTTCCTCTTTCAGCAGGAGCAAAATAAGTATCCATTTTTATCTCTCAGTAAAATTTGTCTACAGAAAAATTTATTTGTATTTTATATAAGTGACTAAAACAAAAACGCAAGGATTATTTAATTGAAATCAAAGCTTATTTGGAGATAAAGCATCCCCAGAAAAATCTCGACTGACAAAAAAAACACACCCTTTTGTTCCCAGAAATGTGGCGGTCCGATGGTAATGCCCGAAAAAAAGCGCGGGGGAAAACAAAAAAAGTCATTGTGTGGATGTGCAAACTTTCCAAAATGCAGGGCATGGTGAATATCCGACCCTGGCTTGTACTGTGTTCCTGCTTTTCATTGCCATCATGCGGGCA
Source organism: uncultured Desulfobacterium sp. (assembly GCA_963675615.2). GTDB lineage: Bacteria > Desulfobacterota > Desulfobacteria > Desulfobacterales > Desulfobacteraceae > Desulforapulum. The sequence goes on along the minus strand of CAXXTD010000001.1, from coordinate 2,454,980 downwards.
ACGGCCCTGGTGTGTTTTTTATGACCTATTGAACATCTCAATCCAGAGGCGGTCTGCCTATCCGTATAATCACTTTGACATGGGTGTGATTTCCCCATAAATAGATCATTCGTACCGATTGTTGAAAACCATGGATAAAAAAATGGAACAGATCGCCCTTCGCCTGCATCCGGGTCAGGATCTTAAACAAGAGATTGATCGGCTTATGCAGGCCCGGCAAATTAAAGCAGCATGTATATTGACCTGCGTTGGCAGTCTGACCCGCGCAGTGCTGCGTTTTGCCAACCAGAAAAATTCTGAAACCCTTACCGGGCATTTTGAAATCGTTTCCCTCACAGGTGTACTGTCGGACAGGGGATCCCACTGCCACCTGGCCATTGCAGATGAACAGGGGACAACATTGGGGGCCCATTTGATGGAAGGCTGCAAAATATACACGACTGCTGAGATTGTCATGGGTATCCTCCCGGATTGCATCTTTTTACGAACCTTTGACCCCCAGACCGGATATCCTGAACTTGAAATCGTTTATAAAGGAGAATAACAATGGGTTTTTCCGATAATATTAAAAAAAATTTTACCACCACGGTTATGGTTCTCATGGGTGCGGCCATTGTTATCAACATTGCTGCCGGGCAATTGGTATCCCTGCTTAAACTTCCCATTTTTCTGGATTCCATCGGCACGGTTCTCGTGGGGATAATGGCCGGCCCCTGGGCAGGCGGTTTAACAGGATTGCTGACAAATCTTATCTGGGGAATGATCTCTTCGCCAGTGGCTGCGGCCTTTTCCCCCGTAGCCATGGCCATCGGCGTCGCCGCCGGGCTGTGCGCCCGTTATGGACTTTTCAGGACCTGGTGGCTGGCAATCATCAGTGGCGTCATCATTACCGTTTTCAATGCCGTGGTTGCGGTGCCGATCAGACTGTACATGTTCGGCGGCATTACCGGTTCCGGGGCCGATTTTGTCACTTCCTATATGCTTGCCCTGGGTAACGATCTGTTTGGATCCGTGGTGGTCACGGTTTTTACATCCAATCTTATTGACAAGATCGTGACGGCTGTATTGTCCTGGACAATTGTCAATGCATTGCCGCAAAGAACTGCGGGCCGATTCCCGCGAGTCAATGCCGTTACGCCCAGGAATTAATGCCGATTCACCTTTTGCTGTCATAATATGCAACCCCGTCCATCCTTTTCCACACTTTTCATTGATGGAAATTCATGGCTCCACCACACCCACCCGTTTAATAAACTGGGCTACGTCCTTTTAACCGGGGTATCTGTTTATCTGCTCCCCGGGGGATGGCTGACGGAGGTTATTTTGCTGTTGATTAACCTGGGGTTCTCGTTAAGTGCCGGGACCTTTAAGGCTTCATGGAAGGTTGTCTGGAAAACCATGCTGCCCCTGGTCTTTTTCATGGTATTGATCCACGGGGTGCTTTATCCGGACAACCATACCATCCTCCTGGACCTTCAATGGTTCAACCTCTACCAGGAAGGACTGGTGTTTGCAGGTAACACGCTTTTAAACCTGGTGGTTTTATTGACGGCTTCCCTGCTTTTTGTGTTCACAACCCACCCGGCAGATCTGATCAGCACCGTCTCCCAGACAGCCGGATCCCCCACCCTTGCCTATCTCGTCGGCAGCCCCCTGCTTTTACTTCCGGCCATGGGTGAACGCATTGCGACCATTCAATCTGCCCAGCAGTCAAGGGGACTTGACACACAGGGCAACCTTCTCAAACGGTTTTATGGACTGGCCCCACTTTTTATCCCCCTGGTTATCGGATCACTCATGGAAGTCGAACAGCGGTCAATTGCCCTTGAGTTGCGTGGATTTAAGTCGAAACATTCGAAAACCCATGTCAGAACGATCCCGGATTCAATGCTGCAGCAACGGTTGAGACGGCTGATGCTGGTCCTGACCCTATGCATTGTGGTTTATGGGGTGTTCAGGTGACACGGTCCGGCATTGAGATTGAACGTCTCAGCTATCATTATCCGGGCACGGACAAGGCCTCGCTGAACGATGTGTCCCTTAAAATTTCAAACGGGGAATTTGCTGCCGTCATCGGTGCAAACAATTCAGGCAAATCCACCCTCTGCCATGCCATGACCGGTATCGTCCCCCATTTGTATCGTGGCAGGATGCAGGGGGCTGTGCGGGTGAATGGAACGGATATTTCCACCATGGACGTGGGTGAAATCGCACAGGATGTCGGGATGGTCATGCAGACACCCAGAAATCAGTTATCCGGTATTTGTTATACGGTATTTGAGGAAGTGGCTTTTGGCCTAGAGAATCAAGGGTTGCAAAGGGAGAAAATCATACACCGGGTTCAACAGGTCCTGGAGATGACAGGCCTTGAAGATTTAGCCAAAAGATCACCCCATCAACTATCCGGCGGCCAGCAGCAGCGATTGATTTTAGCCGCCGCCATCGCCTTGGATCCCTCCATTCTGGTGCTGGATGAGCCCACCACCTTCCTGGACCCCATGGGAGCAAAAGAGGTGTTTCGCCTCCTGGACAAACTCAACAAAAAAGGAACCACCATTGTCATTGCAGAGCAACGGCTGGAGTTCATCGCAGAATATGCAGACCGGGTCGTGGTTCTTAAAAACGGGACAAAGGTTTTGGACGGCAGCGTCCGGGAAATCTTGACCTCACCGGTCTTAAGTGAGGTGAACCTGGAATGGACACGGTATACACGGGTGGCGGCACTGGCCCGGACAAAAGGCCTTTGGGCCGCTGGCGAACCCTTGTCCGCATCGTTTTCCGCCACGGTCAAGGGGCTCGTGAACAAATGAACCCGAAAGAAATTCACGTCCGTACCGACAACCTGACCTTTAAATATTCCAGTGAAATAATCGCATTAAAAAACATTTCACTTACAATGAGCGCCGGTGAGCGGGTCGCTCTGATTGGGCACAACGGGTCAGGGAAAACCACCCTTGCCAGGCACCTTAACGGATTACTGCACCCTTTTTCAGGCAAACTATGGATACAGGGGATCGATTCATCCACCCAAAGGGTCTTTCAATTGGCAAAAAGAACGGCGCTATTGTTTCAAAATCCAGACGATCAGATCTGTAAGCGTGTAGTCAAAGATGAGGTGGCGTTGGGTCCCAGAAATTTAGGGTATTCCAAAGATAAAACAGACCGCCTGGTAAACAGGGCGTTAGCTGATTTTGATTTATTACCATTTCAGCGAACAAATCCCCATGACCTGGGGTTGAGTGAACGTAAACGAGTGGCAATGGCATCCATCCTGTCAATGGACACCCCCATAGTCGTCTTTGACGAACCCACGGCAGGACTTGACCCCCATGAGATCAAGCTGTTTATCACCACACTGCAAAGACTGAAGGATGAAGACAAAACCGTTCTGATCATTACCCATGACATGGATTTTGTCGCGGAAAACATTCCACGGGTGATTTGCCTCCAAAACGGTGAAAAAGTTTTTGACGGCAGTTCCCGGGAACTTTTTTCAAACCCGGAACTGCTTTCAAGCTGCAGATTGTTACCGCCCCAGGTCGTTGGCCTCAGCACCCTTTTTCAACAAACGACAACGGCCATGACACCCGAAGAATTTATTGACAGGCTTTAAGGTTTTTTGATCTCACCCTTTGCACGCCTTCCGGGGGTGCCGGGTGGCCTGCAAACAATAAAAAAACTGCCTGCAGAACAGACCCGGAAACCGGGCTTACACCACCCCATGAAATCCAACCGTAGATCAAGCACCCCCCTGCCCCTGGACCGTCACACTATCTCACCATCTGTTCATCAAACAGCAGGTTTCGATCGAATTCATACCAGTAATCAATGGACAGCTTTCGGATATGGGCAAAGTATTCCGGTCCAAGTCCACCGAACCGCTGGATTGCCTGTTTAATGTCATTCCTGATACGGCTGACATACTCGGGCTTCAGGGTCAGTTTGAACGTGGTTCCATTGTGGATGAACCTGGCTGACGGCCCAGGTTCGTCTTCCTGCACCCGGATGGCTCCCCGGCCCAGGCTTGCTCCGGTGGAAACCTGGAGCCCGTCGTTCATGCAGCTTAAGGGCGGTTTCAGCCCGGCCAGGGAGATCACCTTAAGGCTGTCAAACGGGGCATTTAATATCTCCCGGGCCCGGATACCCATTTTGGCCCCCACCAGGGAATAAATGCCAAGATGGCGGTGAAGCTCGTTGGTCAGCAGGCAGGCCTTCCACTCTTCCAGGCCATGGCGGGCAATCGTGGCTGCCACATGGTCTGCCACATCCTTTCGCATGAGGCCGGGGTCCGTGGGAAAGGTTTCCAGCACCACGCTGTTTCGCTCGTCAAGGTGAAAATCCGATGCATTCCCCAGCAGTTTAAGATAGGTCTTCTCAACGGCTTTGGGGTCAAAACCGACCATGCGCTGTGCGTTCGGCCGTTGTTCATCAATGGTCAGTTGAAAAATATCCGGCCGGTTCAGGTAGATCACTGTCATTTCATCCCACACGCGCATATGGCCGTCCCCAATGGTCTGCGCCATGCCCGGAGCGTCGTGGATATGGGCAATCATCGCTGCTGAAGGGGTTTCCATGGCCTTGATCTTTTCCAGCAGCGCTTTATCAAAAACAAGGCATTCGGCATCGGGGAACCCCAGGCTCACTATTTTTATGCCTGAATCGTAAACCGCTGCTGCCGATGCCATATCCCGACGGGTGTTCCATCCAGGGGTGCTGTGATGGGGGGAATTGCCCAGGTAAACAACGGTATGAATACGGGATTTAAGGGTCGGATCCGCCTTCATCGCCATGGCCAGGTTGGTCATGGGCCCCAGGCAAAGGTAGAGGCAATCCCCATCGGCTGACTCAAGCGCCCGGAGGATCGCCCGGGGAGCATCGCCCCAGTCCTGGCGATCCTTACCCTCCGGAGGGGATGCCTTGGGCCATGCCAGGGATTCATTCATCCGGCGGAATTCAGGAGCTTCCAGGGCGAGGGAGGGGCCCTGGGCCGTTGGAACATCCGGCCGATGAAGGGCCGCCAGCAAACCGATCAGATTCTCCTGGCCGGTGTCAGGGGCAAGAACCCCGTCCGAGGTTACCATCAAACGGGCATCCACGCTGCCGGAGTTGAGCAGCATGATAATCGCCCGGGCATCATCGGATCCCATGTCCGTATCCACAATCACGGGCAGATATAAATTGTGGCCCAGGGCTGTTGACGCAAGAAAACCCCAGCAGACCATCACCATGGCTATTTTGTCGAATAAACGTTTCATAATCACTCCTTTGTTAAAATGAGAGCACAACACCCGTCATCAAAGAGATGCCGGGCATGGGATAACCGGACTGATACTCATAGTCCGCATCTGTAAGGTTTTCTCCAGCCACATAGACGGTCATGTCCATGCCCGGACAGGGCAGATCAACCCCATGGCTTATCTTGCAGTTGAGCAGGGTAAAGCTGCCCGCCTTGTCCGTGTTGGTCGCCGATGCCCTGCGCGCCTGGGAGGTCGTGTACATTTCATCCTGGTACTGGGCATCAAGGTTCAGGGTAAACGCGGGAAGAAAGGTCCAGTTCAACCCGGCGCTCAGGGTCAGTTCCGGGGCATAGGGAAGATCACACGGGTCCGTTTTCATGAGGGTGGCTCCAAAGAACAGGGCCAGATCCCGGGTGGGGTAAAGACTCACCGACGCTTCCACCCCCTTGGTCACATAGGTTTCGACATTATCATACACAGGCTTTGCTGTGGGGGAGGTCACAAATACATACCGGTCCTTGCCATCGTTATAAAACCAGGTGAGTTCGGCGTCAAAAAAGGTCCCTGAAGCATAGGCGATCCCTGCCTCATAATGATCCATGACCTCGGGATCAAGATCCTTCCAGCTCGTTCCCAGGCCCGGGATCACCTCCTGGGAAAAAACCACCACATCCAGCCCTGGAAAAACCACACCCCTGGAGTAGCCGACATGACAGCTGACACCCTTGAAATCCAGGACAAGGCCTGCATGGGGAGACCAGGCCGTACCAAAGTCGGAATTATTATAATACCGGATTCCGGCCGAAGGAATCAGGGACAGGCTGTCGGTGACGGCTATCCCATGGCTGACGGCCAGATAGGGAGAAACAAGGGTCATATCGTGACCCTCCCAGGTCTCTTTTTGGCCGTTGCTGTACAAGGCGTCATAATCGCCCTCCAGGTATTCCCAGTCAAATCCGGTGACAACCTCGGTACCCCTTTCCATGGTAAAGGTCTCCCGGAGTTTCAGGCCGTAAAAGGAAAAATCGTTGAACAGGTCCTCGGTGACCCCGGAGGTTTCGGTGGGCTGATCCAGCCAGTCGCCTTCGCCTTTGTTGGCATACACCTTGACATATCCATGGAAGGCATCACAGGTGTTGGAAAGGGTCAGATCAACAAGGTTTGCCCGGGTTTCGTAGGTACCCAGGCGCTGGGACGCATCCTCTCCCTCCTTGCCCGGATCCTCGGCAAAGTTGTCGGAATAAAGGGTAAACAGGGAAAGGTCCCACAGGCTGTTGATGCGGTAGCCGATTCGGCCGAAAACGTTACCGGTTTCACCTTCGGAATGATCCCGGTGACCGTCGGAATGGCGATAACCGCCTCCCAGAAAATAGTCCAGATCGTCCTTCACACCGCCGACTTCGGCCTTGGCCACGGTGGTGCCGTAGCTGCCGGCGGCCACCTCTGTTTTGATGCCTTTGCCATTGCCCGTCCACCGTTTGGGGGTCATATTAATCCCGGCCATGGCATTGCCAAAATACTGGGGCTGGGGACTTTTATACACTTCAATGGCATTCCCGGCATCAATGGACATCAGGTCCATGAGGGGATGGTTCCAGACACTCATGTACATGGGAATCCCGTCAATAAAAGTTTTGATCTCAGAGCCGGGCCGGCTTGACCCCATGCCGCGGATGTAAACGGCACCGCCTTCTCCGCCACCAAAAGCGCCCACGGGATTGTAACGGGAGATGTTAACCCCCGGTGTTTTCCGCAATGCCGAGGTCATATCCTGGGCATTCAGACTGTCAATCTGTTCCCTGGTGATCAGGGTTTTACCGGCCCCATACCGGTCCACCAGGTTTCCCTCGATGATCGGAGAAGAAACCACGACGGTTTCTTCAAGTTCAACCACCTCCCCGCATCGAACAATGTGCGGATTCATGATGACCGCCATCAGCAGAACTATTAACACACGCTTGGAACAAATCATTAAAAAGTCTCCCTTTCCCACCACGACAATCAAATGTCAGGTGTCTGGGGCCTGTCCGGACGGCATGGAACCTCCCTGCAGGAGCATTCCTCAAAAAAAAGCCATCAAGGCAAACCGGATTGAATTTCCGTTGCTGCCTTCATGGCCCAATTATGCGGATGGATGTATTGCCAGAGGGATCAAACTTCCGATGACCGCCCTGATTATTTACGGGTAAAAAACGCTGCTCTTAATGCAAATTGTTGGGATTTCATCTTCCTGATGAAAAGTAGTATGTCACTAATCAATTGTACATTTTCTGTCAACCCTTTATTTTTAATTTGCGGTCCGAGGCCGTGTGCCCTTGATATTCGCCCATGAGCAGCCTGTTCTTGGGGGTAATCTCACGGGGAATGGTCTGGGTGACGATCTTGTATCCCGCTGACTGAAGCCTGACAGCCCTTGCCGTATCAACGGCCAGGGTGCTTTCCATCCAGCCGTCAAGGCCGGCGGTGAATGCGGTTTTCAGATCATGGCAGCAGGGCAGAACGGCCAGCCTGGCACGACTGCCAATGGCCTTGTCCATGACAAGATCGGTCAACGATCCGCAGGCATGGGCAGACACCACGATATCATCGGGACGAACAATGATCTCACGGATATCCATCTGCCTGTACTCCACCCTGTTCGTCAGCCTGGGCCAGGTTTCCACCAATGTATTGGACAACCGGGTCGCGCTCAAAGGAATGTGCCTGTCCACGGCAATGGCCGATTCTGAGCTGTCATCAAGAATCAGCATGATGTGGGCCAGCAGACCATGGCCACAGGCAAGATCCAGAATCCGGCCGCCCCGGTAGCGTCGCCGCACCCGTCTGGCCACCTCCCACGCTTCATGGAGTTCTTTTCTTGGCAGGGTGCCGGCCCGGCAGACCGCCCTTGCAATTTTATCAAAAAGGGTGTTGCCGGCAAACAACGACTGCTGTCCGGGGGTGAGTCTGTTCTTTGATGATTTTTTCATGGTCCGTGAACGTACACGATTCAGGATCATTTCACAAGCCGTTGAAGACTGCTTGCGTCAAATCCAATTTGTATCCACACAAAGCCTGTGCAACAGCTTTTCCAGGACAGGTATTGGAACAAAGCCAAAATATACTATTAATGCAGAACACAACGCCGTTTTTTTGGCACAACAGATATCTTAAACGAACATGCCCGGTGACGCGGCCTTCAAGAAAGGTCGTCCCAAACCGGATGAAACCGAAACCACCATTCAAACCCCTGAGGTTATAACTGATGCCGGGTCTAATCCCGGCCTTTGAACTTTTAGGAGGTGAATCATGAAGATACTGATCCACTCGACGACACTGGACGGCGAACCGCTGGAAACTGACGGCATCGCTCTGGAAGGAAAAAACTGCGCGGAGCTGGTGGAGATCATGAAGGGCCAGACGCCGTTCACCATCGAAGCGACCCCCCGTGATTACATGCCCGGTGTGCTTGGCCGCATCGAGCCGGACCGGAAACTCCAGCTGCCTGAAGATCCAGAAGCAGCCGCAACAACCATCCGATCCGCTCCGGCATCATCATCGGCACCCATAACGGCACCATCTACAACGCCAATTATCTGTTCCGCAGACTGGGTCTGCCGCGCTATGCCGAGGTGGACAGCGAGCTGCTATTCCGGCTGGCCGATCGCTTTGCACCCGACGGAACTATCGACGGCAGAGGCTTCCGCAAAGCCCTGCTCCTGTGTCGCGGCCAAATGAGCGCCGTGCTGGCCTCACAACTCGATCCCGGGGCCATTACCGTCATCAAGGGGAACAAGCCGCTGACGCTGCGTTACAGCCGCAAACACCGGGCGGTGCTTTACGCCTCCGAACCGGAATACATCCAAGCCGCTCTGGATGATCTGCGTGGCTGGCGCGAATTGGAAATTCCATCGCTCACCATGCTGACCTTCCGCCATGAAGCCCTCAAGGAGTGGCAGAGCCACCCATTCAGATTTGTCTGTCAGGAACGAAAAGGAACCTTACCCGAAGGAGTGAATGCATGAAAAATAACGACAACCATCTCCGGCTCTTTGTTTATGGAACCCTGAAAAAGGGATTCTGGAACTTTGACCGGTTTTGCACCCGGGCCATCAATATCGAACCCGCCACCACGTGGGGCAGGCTCTACCAGCTGCCCGCCGGATTCCCCGCATTGGAGGACCCGGAGAGCTCAGTACTGGCAACCGGCATCGCCGATCCGCTGGCTGACACACGAACACAGAATGCCATCGAACTGCATGAAAATGCCATGACCCGCCCGGAAGGCGATTGGGATCTGGTCCATGGTGAGCTGATGACCTTCGCCAATCCCGGTTTTGATCTGCCGCCTATCGACCGGCTGGAGGCATTCGACCCGAATGGCCGCTGTGTTTATACGCGGGTTCTGGTGGCGGTGGAGACGAGCGACTTGATCCGGCCTGTTTGGCTGTACAATTACAAGCTCGGCCATAATATCGAGAGGATAGCCTCTGGACGCTGGCATCCAGTATAATAGAACCAAATCAGCTTAAATCGGCAAAGAATATTTGACATTCGGCGTTCATCTCAGTATATTTGCAAGGTGAATTAAAGTGGGAGTGTTGTATTTGCGGCATTCCTTAACTGCCTCTGTTGAGGTCATGGCAAAAAGCAATAGCCCCCAAGAGGAGTATGAGACATGGCAGAAATAGATGATCGCTGGTTGTCAGTGGACGAGATATGCAAATACCTCGGGATCGGTAAGGACACCATTTACAAGTGGATCGATAAACACGGAATGCCCGCTCATCGCATGGGACGCCTGTGGAAGTTCAAAAAAGATCAGGTAGATGCATGGGTTGAGGCTGGCGGCGCGGCTTCTCATATCACCGATAAAAAAGAAGATTAATAGCTCGGAAAGATGGAAGACCGAATATGAACGATAAAAAAAGCAAGCTATCGCTTAATGACCTTGAGCGTCATTTATGGGAAGCGGCACATATCATTACAGGCCCGATCGATGCGTCTGACTACAAGACGTACATCTTTCCCATACTCTTCTTCAAGCGGGTTTGTGATGTTTATGATGAAGAATTTGAAGAAGCCATGGAGTTCTATGGCGATGAAGAAATGGCAAAAGCGCCAGAACAGCACCGCATTGAGGTGCCGGAGGGGTGCCATTGGAATGATGTCATTGCTGCCACAAAGGATGTAGGTAAAGCGCTGAAAGCTGCTTTTCTTGGAATCGAAAAGACCAATGACCGTCTCTATGGAATTTTTGGAGATGCGCCATGGACCAATAAAGAACGCCTGCCGGATCATCTGCTCCTCCAGCTACTGAATCACTTCAATAAAATAAGGCTCGGTGTCGGTCATGTTCGTGATGACGACATGGGTAGAGCCTATGAATACCTGATCAAGCGATTTGCCGACAAGGCCAACAAGAAGGCCGGAGAATTTTATACGCCCCGCTCAATCGTCCGCTTAATGGTCAATGTGCTGGACCCTCAACCCGGGGAAACCGTTTACGACCCTGCCTGCGGTACCGGTGGCATGCTTTTGGAAACGGTTCATCATGTACGTGAGCAAGGTGGTGACCCACGACTATTGAAACTCAAAGGACAGGAAAAAAACCTGACAACTGAAGCAATCGCCCGGATGAATCTCTATCTCCACGGGATGGAAGATTTTGAAATACGACGCGGAGATACGCTGAGAGATCCGAAGTTTCTGACTTACGACCGATTGGAACAGTTTGATTGTGTAATCGCAAATCCACCCTTCAGCTTAAAAGAATGGGGCCATGAGAAGTGGTCCTCTGATCCTTTCAATAGGCACACATTCGGGCTGGCCCCTAAGACCAACGGTGACTTTGCATGGGTCATGCACATGTACACTTCCATGAAGGAAGATAGCGGCCGCATGGCTGTTGTTCTGCCCCATGGGGTTTTGTTCAGATCCGGCGCAGAGGCGAAGATCCGGAAAAAACTCCTGGATTTGGGCGCTATAGAAGCGGTGATTGGATTAGCTGGCAACTTATTCTATGGAACAGGTATCCCTGCCTCCATCCTTGTTTTGAGAAAATCAGTCAAAGCAAAATCACCGGTGTTGTTTATCAATGCGGAGGAAATCTATACCAAAGGCCGAGCCCAAAACATCATGACCACTGGACAGGCCGACGAGATTTATCAGCTCTACAAGAAGCAAAAGCAGAGCTCCTTTGAGGAAGAAGGTGTTACCCGCTGGGTCGAGTATGCCGAGCTCAAGGAAAACGATTTTAACCTGAACATTGCAAGATACGTCCAAAAGCCGCTCGAAGAAGAAAAAATTACCGTAGAAGAAGCCCTCCGTGATTTCAAATCCAAGCTGGCCGAACTTGAGACTGCGGAAAACGAACTGGAACTGCTGCTTGAACGGGAGGGTTTTGAACTATGAGTCTTTCGCAACAACAACTGGAAAGCATGCTCTGGGGAGCAGCAGAATTTCTGCGGGGGCAAATCGACGCTTCCGACTACAAACAATATATCTTCCCGCTGCTTTTCTATAAAAGACTGTCTGATGTTTATAAAGATGAGTATGAGGAAGCTCTGGCCTTTTCGGATGGGGATGAAGAGTTCGCGGCATTACCTGAGCAGCACCGTTTCATAATTCCTGAATCGGCCCGCTGGGACACACTTCGTGAAACATCGACCAACATCGGTGCTTTCATTCAAAAGGCACTGCGGACCATTGAGAAAAGCAACCAGCGTCTATACGGCGTATTCGGTGATGCGCAATGGACCAATAAAGAACGGCTTCCGGATCATCTGCTGGCGTCACTGGTGGAACATTTCAGCAAGATACCGCTGGGGATCAGCGCAGTAACCCAGGATGACCTTGGGGCTGCTTACGAATACCTCATCAAAAAATTTGCTGATGATTCCGGCCATACAGCCGCTGAATTTTACACCAACAGAACAGTCGTCCATCTCATGACGCGAGTCATGGAATTGAAGCCCGGTGAAAGCGCGTATGACCCGACATGCGGCACCGGCGGCATGCTTCTCAATGCGGTGATGGATTTGCGCACCGATGGTAAGGAATGGCGCACGGTCAAACTGTTCGGGCAAGAAGTAAACCTGCTGACAAGTGCCATCGCCAGAATGAATATGTTCCTTCACGACATCGAGGAATTTGATATTCAGCGTGGGGATACACTCGCCGAGCCAAAATTTCTCGAATACGACCGCCTCAAGCAGTTTGATGTTATCTTTGCCAATCCGCCGTACTCGATCAAGAAATGGAA
>CAXXTD010000001.1:0-2437500 GCA_963675615.2 uncultured Desulfobacterium sp. | reverse complement strand
CAATCAACTTATCTCTGGCGGTGAATATGATGCAATCAAAAAGGCAATCAGTACAGGAGCTAAAAGGGTTGGATCTAAAATAAGAATTGAACTTGCAAAAGATTATTGTAGCTCTGTTGCCGATGGCACGCACGAGAGCCCAAAACCAGCCAAAAGTGGCTACCAACTAATCACATCAAAAAATCTTAAACAAGACGGTTTGGATTTTTCTGACACATATTTGATAAGTGAAGATGATTATAACTCAATTTGTAAAAGAAGTTGGGTAGAAGCCGGTGATATATTATTTGCAATGATAGGCACCATTGGGAATCCTGTGGTTTTAAAACCGGGCGAAAACAATATAGCAACAAAGAATGTGGGGATATTTCGTTTCGATGGTGATATGAAAAAATCTATGTGGTTTCTGCTATTTTTAAAATCAACCTTAGGGAAAAGACAGATAGATAATGAGATCTCAGGTAGTACACAAAAGTATTTCGCTCTAAATAAACTCAGAGACTTAAAAGTACCTGTTCCAAGGAATGAAACCGAGATTGAAAAAGCTGTGAATGTCTATAACGGATTGTTTGAACAGTTGGTTTCCTTAAAAAATGCCCATAGAAAAATTTGTGATATTTCGAGATTAGTAAAAGCGGAACTTCTTCTTGGGGGAGGTGTCCAATGAGCTTCAATGAGATGAACACCATCGAAAATGCTCTGCGTGACCACCTTGTTGGCAAGCCCGTCACCACTCAAACCGGTAGGGTGGCTGAAGAGACGGCCGAATACATTGCGGGCAACAGAGACCTGAAATGGAAATATGTCCATGGTGACAATCTGGTGCTCTATGGCAAGCAGCCGCAGGATGTCTTTGTCGACACCTGGCTCAAGGATGCGCTTTGTCGATTGAATAAACCATTGGCGGCCAACCCGGACCTGGCGGATGAAGTGATTCACCGCCTGCGTGGCGTACTGCTGGAGGCGGGTTACAGCGGGCTAATTCGTGCCAATGAGATTTTTCAGGATTGGCTGCTGGGTCGGATATCCATGCCGCTTGGTAAAGATGGTGAACACATCACCATTCACCTGCTTGATTTCGACGCCCCGCAGAACAATCACTTTGTAGTCAGCCAGCAGGTACTGTTTACCGGCACGAGAGACTGTTATTTTGACTTGGTGCTCTACATTAACGGCCTGCCGCTGGTGGTCGGTGAGGTAAAGACACCGGTACGCGATGCCATCAGTTGGCAGGATGGTGCAGCGGATTTTCTGGGCGGCCAAAAGCATTACTGGGAAAACCAGAAAGCCTTTTTTGTACCGAACCTGCTCTGCTTTGCATCGGAAGGAAAAACTTTTTATTACGGCGCGATCGGTGCCCGTTTCAAAAACTGGGCTCCATGGCACAGCACCGAGGAGCGGGAAGCGATACCACAGGATATGCGCACCGTACTGAAGAGCGCCGAGCGTCTGCTGCACCCGAAGACGCTGCTGGAAATCCTGCAGTCCTTTGTGGTGTTCTCAACGGTCAAACAGGGTGAAGGCAAGCCGAGCTTCAAAATCAAGATTCTGCCTCGCTATCCGCAGTATGAAGCCGCCAAGGCCATTGTAGAGCGTGTAAAGACGCAGGATGCCCGTCAGGGGCTGATCTGGCATTTTCAGGGTTCCGGCAAATCACTCTTGATGCTGTTTGCGGCGCAGATGCTCAAGGCAGATCCCGACCTGAAAAATCCAACCGTGGTGGTTGTTGTAGACCGCGTGGATCTGGATAGTCAGATTAACTCGGTGTTCAACAATGCCGCTGTCAAAAACGTTACGCCGGTGAAGTCCTGCAAGGCACTGGCTCAGGAGCTTAAGCAGGATTCCCGACAGATCCTGATCACCACCGTTTTCAAATTCGATGAGGTTGAAATTGATGAACACCAGACCGATGGCCTGAATCCCCGAGATAATATCATTGTGCTCGTGGACGAGGCACATCGCACACAGGAAGGCAGTCTGGGTGAAAAGATGCGCTGGGCGCTTCCGAATGCCTTTTTCTTCGGGTTGACCGGTACGCCGATTTCAGGGCTTGAACGAAATACCTTTAAGCTGTTCGGTGCTCCCAATGATCCGGGCAGATACCTCAATCGCTACTCTTATAAGCAGTCAATTCGTGATGAGGCGACGCTGCCTGTCAAATTCGAGCCTCGTCTGGTTGAGTTGCGTATCGACCGGGAAACCATCGATGAGGGATTTGAGGAGCTGGCGCAGCAGAACAACCTCAATGAAGAAGAGAAGACATTCATCTCTCAAAAAGCCGGAAAGCTGGCGCACCTGCTGAAAGCACCCAAGCGTATAACGGCGATCGCAGAGGACATTTCAACCCATTATCAGAGCCACGTCGCCCCCAAACAGTTCAAAGGGATGGTGGTCGTTTATGACCGAGAGGCTGTGGTTCGCATGTATTACCTCCTTTGCGAGCAACTCGGAAAAGATGCTGTTGAAGTGGTGATGAACATTTCCCAGGGCACGATTGAAAAAGAAACCGATGAAAACGGGAAGCCTAAAAAAATAGCGCCGGATTGGCTTAAATGGCAGAAATTAGGACTTCCAATTGAGAAGGAAGACTTCAAGCGGTGGCAGGGTATTGATGCCAGTCCGGAAGCGCAGGAGCAACTCCTTGATCGCTACCGTGATGCCACCGATCCGCTGAAGGTTATTATTGTTACCGCCAAGCTGCTTACCGGATTCGATGCGCCAATCTGCTACTGCATGTATCTGGATAAACCGCTCAAAGATCACACCCTGCTTCAGGCCATGTGCCGTACCAACCGTCTCTACAGTGACACAAAGAAGCATGGACTGATTATTGATTACCTCGGGGTGTTTGAGAATGTCGCCAAAGCACTGGATTACGATCCCAAGGAAATCGAAGGCGTAGTGGAAAGCGTTGAGGCATTCAAAAAGCTGTTTCCTGAAGCCATTGGGAAATGCCTGGAGTATTTCCCGGGCGTCGATCGAACCGTTGAAGGTTATGAAGGCTTGATTGCCGCGCAGGATTGTCTGGTCGGCAATGAAAAGAAAGATGCCTTTGCCGCACAGTTCAATGTATTGAAACGCTTCTGGGAGGCGATTACGCCTGACCCATATCTGAATGCCTTCCGCAAAGATTACCGCTGGCTGGCACAGGTCTATGAATCCATTAAACCGGTCGGCGGTTTGGGCTCTCTGCTTTGGGAATCCCTTGGTCCGGAAACCATCAAGCTGATCCATGAACACACCGAAATTGACCGAATTAGAGACGATATCGAAGAACTGGTCATGGATGCGGAATCTGTTTTTGAACTGACCGAAGAAGAGAAAAAGAAAAAGGCCAAAAAGCTGAATCTGTCACTTATGGCAAAGGTTCGCTCGAAGAACGATCCGCGCTTTGAAGAGCTGGGGCAGCGCCTTGAGCGGCTCAAGGATAAATACGAGGCCGGTGTTCTCAGCAGCCTTGATTGGTTGAAGGAACTCCTTGATGCCGCCCGGGACATGGTCCGCCTCGAAAACGAGACCCATGAAGAAGTTATTCCAGACGACAAGCAGGCGTTGACGGAGATATTCCTTGAGCTGAGGAACGGCACCACTCCGCAGATCATCGCCAATGTGGTTGAGGACATCGACAAGATCGTTCGCGCCACTCGATTCGACGGTTGGCAAAGCACGCATGCCGGGCAAAAGGAGATCCAGAAAGTGCTCCGGCAAACACTTTTCAAATACAAGCTCCATAAAGAGCAGGAACTATTCGAGAAGGCATATGGGTATATACGGGAACATTATTAAGGTGCCAAAAAAGATGAATTATCGAACTCTATACAATCTTTTTGGGGCCTGATAAATAAGCGAGGTTAAGACTATGAACTCATCAGGAGAAATTCTAAAAAAACTCTTCCTCACCTTTAACAAGGGTGAGCGTGATGAGTTTGTTCAGGTGGCACAAGAGTATATCGAACGTGAGAAGCGGAAAAATCATCATGTGCTGGCAAAGCAACTTGAAGAGGCTTTGAATTTTGAAAGCAAGCCAGCGACGCACCGAAATGGCTGTACTCGATTCAAAACAGACATACCAATTCCACGCGATAACGAGAGCGGATTCCCCCTGCTGTCAATAAAGTCGTTTGACCATATGTGGGAAGAGCTGATCCTGCCTTCTGAAACGGAATCAATACTTAAGCAAATTGTCCGGGAGTTTAAAGAGTCAGATATACTGAAGGGCTATAATCTCTCACCAAAATCAAAGGTTCTGCTTTGCGGTATTCCGGGGACCGGCAAAACATTTACTGCGCAAGTGATCAGCTCCGTACTTGGGTTGCCTCTGGTCCAGATCCAATTCGATGCAATTATCTCCTCTTATCTCGGCGAGACAGCCACAAATTTAAGAAAAGTTTTTGATTTTATCAAGAGTGGTATCTGGGTTGTTCTGTTTGATGAGGTCGATATCATCGGCAAAAACAGAGATGATCATTATGAACATGGAGAAATCAAGCGGGTCGTAAATAACTTCCTGCAGATGATTGATTCATTTGAAGGTGAAAGCCTTATTTTTGCGGCAACGAATCACCATCATATTCTTGATCCTGCTATATGGAGGCGATTCGATGAAGTGGTCCTATACAGGAACCCAACGTCAGAGGACTGCCTTAAACTCCTGGATCTGTTTTTGAAACCGATTCCTAAAAATGACTTCAAGTTGGAATCCATTGCCTCAAAAATGAAAGAATTGGCCCCATCCGAGATAAAGATGGTCGCCCATGAGGCAATGAAAAAA
This sequence comes from uncultured Desulfobacterium sp., assembly GCA_963675615.2. Taxonomy (GTDB): domain Bacteria; phylum Desulfobacterota; class Desulfobacteria; order Desulfobacterales; family Desulfobacteraceae; genus Desulforapulum. Next base: position 2,432,729 of record CAXXTD010000001.1, on the reverse strand, counting down.
TCAATATTGGAGGGAAGGTCCAAGCTATCAAAGGCTGATATTGATTTCGCTACGAAACGTTTTCTCGACAGGAAATCAATTAAAAACAGCACGGAGGGCTAAAAAATGGATAAGCTTGAACACCTTCCTTTGCCTGAATTTAAAGCCGACCTTGAACGGAAAAAAAGTGGTGGCGGCGGATATACACTCCCCGAGGGCCGATCCAAAAGAGACTATTCACAAACGCAAATTAGAAAAGCTCAGGCAATATCACACAACTTTTCCAAGTTAAAAGAGCAGTACAAAGGTCGGCTTGATCCACACCTCATTTTTGAGATTAATGTTAACGACAAGATCGACACGACCACATTTGAGAAAGAACTGCTCAAAATGGGGTTGGACGTTTTATCTGTTGCTGAGGACAAAAAGGGTTACTGGGTAGTTTTTGCATCTGATGAACAGCTGGAAGAGTTTCGAACCAGACTTGATTCTCATGGGAAAGATGGTAAAGGTGGAGCAACGAAATATGACTTTTTCAATGCCATCAGTGAGATTGAGGATATCCCTGTCGAAAAGAAAATTGCACCTTCTATTTCCGAGGCACCGCTCCCAGAGAATGAAGATTCTTACATTGATGTGGAACTATGGCGAATGTCTGATGACCAGCTTGGCGGGTTTATCACAAATTTGCCGGGCGCAATAGAAAATCTCAGAGTTACGGATAAGCTGATTAGAAATTCGTTTGCTCTACTCCGGGTTAGATTAGACTTTGCGGCATACCAGCAGCTTATTGAACTCAAAGAAGTGGCGCGTGTCAGCCGACCGCCATTGCCATCTTTTAACCCCTTCGAGATATTCAATCAAGACATTGAGGATTTGGAAATATTATCCCCTTCGGAATCGGCAACCGGTATTTTGATTATTGATTCCGGAGTTGTCTCAGGCCATCCACTAATTAAAAATGCATTGGGTGATGAGGCCAATTTTCAGTCCGTTGAGACTGAGGTGGTCGACAAGGCAGGTCATGGGACCGCAGTAGCGGGTTGTGCCTTGTATGGTGATGTAGAACAATGCATCAACAAAAAGCAATTCCATGCTCATAACTGGATATTCTCAGCCAAAGTAATGTATGCGGTGCAAGATTTTAGCGGCGGGATTTACTCTGAATATGACCCTGAAAAGTTGATGGAGCACCAGTTCCAAGATGCCATCGATCACTTTCTCGGTAACAAGGATAACCGAATTCGAGTCGTTAATATCTCATTAGGGAACAAGCTGGAGGTCTGGCATAAATCAGAGTTCAGGCAGCCTCCGTTAGCATCCCTCATTGATGAAATTGCTCGTGAATATGATGACGTTGTCTTTGTTGTTTCATCGGGCAACATTGATCCGGTAGAAAGGTTCGGTGATATCGCAGGCGTGGTGGACCAATATCCAGAGTACCTATTTAATAAAGAATTTCCCGATTTCAATTTAATCAATCCAGCGACATCCGCGTTGGCTCTTACTGTCGGCTCTATAGCCAATTGTCCGCGAATCGCACCAAATTCGTCTTTTGGCTCTCAAAGTGAAATCTTTACAACGGTAGCAGCAGAACACCAGCCTTCTCCATTTACCAGAACTGGACCTGGAATTAATGGTATGGTCAAGCCAGAGTTGGTTGACTACGGCGGCAACCTTGTTTTGAGTCAAGAATTTGGCCGTGTTCGTGTTAATAGCGGAGGTAAGATTCCCATCCTCTCAAACCAATACCCGGATAAATTATTTTCTTTTGACTTAGGGAGTAGCTTTTCAGCGCCTAAAGTTGCTCGCAGCTGCGCTCTTGTCTCGAATAGCTATCCTGATAAAAGTGCGAACTTTATCAAAAATCTGGTTCTCCAATCCGCAAACTATCCAGAACCGATCAATAAGGATTTTTGGCAAGCGCAAAAAAAGGAAGAAGCTGAGCAAAAAAGACTCATGACGATCGGCTATGGCGTTCCTGATCACGCCAAGGCAATCTCTTCCTTCAACAATAGAGTGTTATTTTTCGAAGAAAGCTCAATACAAGTTGATCAGGCCAAGGTTTTCAAAGTCGAACTTCCTGAAAGCTTTTTTGCAACCAACGCAGCCATACAGATATTGAAGGACGCTGGAAAGCCTCTCCATGCCAAAGAGATCGCCGAGCGGATTATGGAAGCTGGTCTGTGGTCAAGCGATGGTAAAACGCCCGAAGCCACTGTCAGTGCCCGCCTGTATTCGGACATTAAAAAGCATGGTCACCAGTCGACCTTTGTGAAGGTTGCGCCTCAGACGTTCTTTCTTCGGGATACTCAGATTGTTGCTGTTTGCGATGCTAAGGAGCCTGAGCTAAGGAACGTGAACCTTTCGGATAATTCGAAGGAGACGTATTCATTTCTGGATGCTGCAGAAAAGGTGCTGGACCAGTTTGGTAACCGGAACTCCATGCATTACAGGGACATTACTGACAAGGCCATGAATCAGGGCTGGTTGAACTCCTCTGGCAAGACTCCCGAAGCAACCATGAACGCCCAATTGGTGACGGAACTCAAACGGGCAAAGGCCAGCGGTGAGCCCGGCCGTTTTGTTAGAACATCACCCGGGTATTATAGCCTCGTCAAATGGATGGGAACCGGCCTGCCGTATCAGATTTCCAAGCACAATCGAGAGATCCGGAAGAAGCTGCTTTCCCAGCTGATGGATCTGAACCCGGCGCAATTTGAGGAGCTGGTTGGACAGCTACTGGCGGAGATGGGTTTTGAAAGCATCGAGGTAACCAAGTACGGTGGCGACGGAGGTATTGATGTCCGGGGCACACTTCTGATCAGCGATGTGGTCCGTATAAAGATGGCTGTTCAGGCAAAACGCTGGAAAGGCAATATCCAGAGCCCGACCGTTCAACAGGTGCGCGGCAGTCTTGGTGCGCATGAACAGGGACTAATCATTACCACCAGCGACTTTAGTACCGGAGCCATCAAGGAGGCCAATCAGCCGGACAAAACGCCCGTGGGCCTCATGAATGGCGAACAGCTGGTCACACTCTTGATGGAATACAACATAGGTGTCCGCCGCATGTCACACGACCTTTTCGAGCTGGAGGAATTGCCGATCGCTGAACAAGAGAACAATGAGGATTTTAAGACAGGAGATAATTTATGACCGATAAACCAGAAGGAACCGGATCAAGAGCATGTTGGTTTGTTGGAGCTACTTACGGCTCTGACGATCAAACAAGCAGATTTCTCAATGACGGGATCTGGGAAAATGGATACCAAGACAAGTACCTTGACCAAGTGAAATCTATCCAGACCGGTGACCGAATTGCGATCAAATCCTCTTATACTCGAAAGCGAGACCTTCCATTCGACAATCGTGGGCAAAGCGTATCTGTCATGGCCATCAAGGCTATTGGCGTTGTAAAAAAGAACCATGGTGACGGTCGGACCTTAGATGTTGAATGGACCCCTTTCGACCCGCCAAAAGAATGGTACTTTTATACAAATCGAAGCACCGTATGGCGTGTTTTGCCCGGGGACTGGACCACGGATGCTTTAATCGGTTTTACATTCGAAGAAAAGGCTCAAGATATCAGCCGATTCAGAAATGCACCATATTGGCGTGAGCGTTTCGGAGACACATCTGTAGACAAAAGACGCTTTCTCTGGACCCGTTTTTATGAAGTTATCGCAGACAAACTTCTCTTATACAGGGATAAGCGAGACGAGCTCATAAAAGGCATACATTCAATTGCATCAAAAGTTGAAGGCTTGTCTAATCTGCAAGACCAGTTTCAAGATGGCTCAACAGGGCCATTGAAGGATATTTGTCCATTTACAGCTATGGGGATCTTCAATCGGGGCATTACCGATGTGAACAGGAAAAATATAGCTACTGAATTGGCAACCTTTCTGGGTGTAGAAGAAGTTGTGCCGGACTCATTTGAAGGAATTCCCATACTCAACAACCAGAAATCTTGGTTCTTTGGATTTGATAACAAAAGAAAGTCTGACGACATCGATGCGCTATGGGAGATATTTGCCCGGGCTATCACCTTTTCAGATTCTGATGACGCTGATATTAGAGCAGATTTCATTTCGGCCTATGATAATGCAACCGAGAGATTCGGTGTCGGTTGGAATTTAACAATGGGGTTGTACTGGGTTCGTCCATGGAATTTCCCGACTCTTGATGGGCAGTCTCAAAGGTATATCAGCAAGAAGCTGAATATTAAAATCGGGCTCAATGGTCCCAAGGGTCGCTGTAATGCAAACGATTATTTAGCGGTACTGGACACATTGGAAACACGTTTTCAGGAGGAAGCTTATCCGGTTCATTCCTTTCCAGAGCTTTCTCTTGCTGCTTGGCTTTTCAAGGACGGGGGAACATCGGCACACCCCAATGCTACTGATACAGATGTTCAAAGTGACGATCTGGATAACGAGCCAGAAGAGGAAGTTACCATTGCTCCAATTGAACCGTATTCAGTCGATAATATCATTTCGGATGGTTGTTTTATCGAACGGGTCAAGCTTGAAAGGATTCTGGAGCGTCTTCGAACAAAGAAGAATCTCATTCTGCAAGGCCCTCCCGGGACAGGTAAGACATGGCTTGCCAAGAGATTGGCTTTTGCCCTTATCGGGCAAAGGAATGACAGCAAGGTACGAGCTGTTCAGTTTCACCCCAATCTTTCATACGAAGATTTTGTTCGGGGTTGGCGTCCATCTGGTGACGGAAAACTGACATTGGTCGATGGGCCATTCGTCGAAATGATCAGGGCCGCCGAAAATGAACCAAGTACAAGGCACGTCATTGTAATCGAAGAAATCAACCGAGGAAATCCGGCACAGATATTTGGTGAGATGCTGACTTTGTTGGAGGTCGATAAGCGAACACCAAACGAAGCTTTAGAACTTTCATATCGTCGTGAAGATGATGAGCGAGTTTTTATTCCAGATAACCTTTATGTGATTGGAACGATGAATATTGCCGACAGATCGCTTGCTCTTGTCGATCTGGCGCTACGGAGAAGGTTTGCATTTATCGATTTGAAACCATCACTTGGTAAAACGTGGAAGGACTGGGTAACAACCCAATGCGGAATAGACACGGACATACTTGATGAAATTGAAAGCAAAATTTTGTCACTAAACACAGAGATTACGTCTGATTCCAGCTTGGGCGAGCAGTTCAGCATCGGGCACAGTTATGTCACACCTCCGTTTGGTATTCCTATCAAGGATGCCCGGGAATGGTTCCGACAAGTAGTAGATACAGAAATTGGACCTCTCTTGGATGAGTACTGGTTCGATTCTCTTGATAAAGCCCAGAAGGCAAGAGAACGACTTCTTGAGGGATTCTAAAAAATGAGCACTGTTGCGGCCACATTACCTAAGCCCAGTACCACTTTTAAAGAGGCTGGTTATATAGGAAGAATTCCTGTCCGGAATCTTTGGCTGCTTATGCTCTATGCATCTGACCTTTTTCGGCAGCTTGATCAAGCCTCACAAGTCTCTGTCGAAGAAAATCCGGATGATACACCCGACTTGGTTGCTGAAATTTTATCCACACAGGTTGAACAGCGAATCAAGCGAAATTTAAGTTTTGGATACCAGACTCGCGAGACAACTCTGAATCGTGTTCGTGGCCGAATTGATTTGCTGAAGACTGAGCGACATAGGCTTCTTGATAAAGGTAAGGTGTTTTGCCGCTTTGATGAGTTGACCGTTGACACGCCTCGCAATCGCTTCGTTAGGTCAGCGTTAGAAGAAATTTCGAAGTTGGTGAAACGCCAATCTTTGGGCCACAGGTGTCGGTCTATTGCGAACAGTTTAAGACGTATGGGTGTGGTCGGTGAAAAGCCGGGACATGCGGAAATTTCGATAGACCGTTTTGGAAGGCACGATGCAATCGACAGAAAAATGGTTGCTGCTGCTCAGCTTGCGTTCAACCTGGCATTACCAACTGAATCTGCCGGAACAAAATATTTATCGTTGCCGGATCGTGAAATCACTTGGATTCGGAAGCTTTATGAAAAAGGAATTGCTGGTTTTTATGGTGTTACTTTGTCCGGTCAAGGGTGGCGTATCGAAGCTGGAAAGTCCATCGGATGGGCCGTAGACCAGAAAAGTCCTGGCATCGACAAGATTTTCCCGTCAATGCGTACTGACATTACTTTGAGCCATGAAATTTCAGGCAGACGGATCATCATTGACACCAAATTCAATTCGATTGTGACCAAAGGCTGGTATCGGGATGAAACGCTGCGCAGTGGATATATATATCAGATTTACACATATTTGAGGTCTCAGGAAGGACTGGGAGATCCTCTCGCAGACAAAGCCACCGGAGTTTTACTACACCCTTCGATTGGTAGCATGATTAATGAATCAGTTGCTATTCAAGGACATGAGATTCGGTTTGCCACGGTAGATTTGAGTGCAGAAACAAAACTGATACGGCACCAATTATTGCAAATTTTGGAGGCCGGTCATGAAGATTGAACGAGCCCAAGGATACCTGCTTGGCCAGCTTGCCGGTGATGCACTGGGGAGTCTGGTTGAGCTTCAGTCACCGGATGAGATCCGGCGCAGCTACCCTGATGGCGTCCGGGAGCTGGCGGATGGCGGCACATGGAACACCATTGCCGGTCAGCCGACCGATGATTCCGAAATGGCTCTGCTCCTTGCCCGGATGCTGGTGAAAACCGGTTCGTATGATCCGGAGACGGCACGCAAGGAATACCAATACTGGCTGAGTTCCGATCCGTTTGATTGTGGCATGACCATTTCCGCCGGGCTTCGTGGTAATCCAAACCCGGACAGTCAGGCCAACGGAGCCATGATGCGGATCAGCCCGCTCGGAATCTTCGGAGCCGGATTTGAACTGAATCAGGTGGCTGAATGGGCCACGCAGGATGCGGCTCTTACACATCCCAACCAAATTTGCCAGCAGGCGAACGCGCTGTTTGCCATGGGCATTGCCCACGCCATTCAGTCCGGCTGTGACCGTAAAGAGCTATACCAGCACATCCGGCAGTGGACGGTCGCCATGCCCGTTGAACCCGCTTTGCTGGAGACCATCGACAAGGCTGCCGAAGAGCCGCCAGTGGACTATGCCCACCAACAAGGCTGGGTAATGATCGCTTTTCAGAATGCCCTGTATCAGCTGCTCCACGCGCCGAGCCTCGAGACAGGTGTTGTCGATACCATTATGGGCGGAGATGACACCGACACCAACGCGGCCATTTGTGGGGCGCTGTTAGGCGCTGTGTGCGGTCGGGAGGCTATTCCGGCCCAGTGGCTCGACTGCCTGCAAAACTGCCGCCCAGAGGCCGGACATCCGCGAGTACGCCACCCACGCTCAGAATGCTTCTGGCCGGTGGATGTATTGGAACTGCCGGAGAGGATGATTAGCAATATTGATTGAGGAGGAACTAAAGTTACCGAATATATGCCTTATACAGAACGTAAACTGATCACGCGTCCATTCAAGCCTACCGAGCAGGAGCATAAGCTGTATGAGGCTGTCTCCAAATATTTGATGCGTGATGATACCTATGCTTTTCCTGCCAGACAAAAACACCTATTGATCCTACTTATTCGAAAGGTACTGGCATCTTCACCAACCGCACTTGCCGGTACCCTTGAAATCATAAGGGAGCGTTTAGATGGGCTTTTAGAAAAAGCGAAAAGTGGGCGTTCAGTTTCTGAGCTATTAGTCGAACAGGCGGATATAGATAAAGATCTGTTGGATGAAATACTTGAAGATGAAGAGGATGATATTAGTGACATCATTCCGGAAAACACCGAACCTGCTCAGGAAGAGAAAATCGATATTGCCCGTCTCAGTAATGAAATAAATGAGATTGATCAATATATCGGATGGGCACGTAGTATAGGGATCGATACTAAATCCAAAGCCTTGCTCACGGCGCTCGATGTCGGTTTTCAAAAAATGGCTGAAATGGGGGCTGCTCGCAAGGCCGTTATTTTTACTGAGTCCCGAAGAACTCAAGACTGGCTTTTGAACCATCTGAATAACCAAGGGTTTTCAGGACAGGTCGTGACCTTCAACGGCACCAATAAAGATGATTCAACCAGAACAATCTACGCTGCCTGGCTGGAAGCCAACAAAAATACCGGTCGTATTAGCGGTTCACGACAAATTGATATTAGGAGGAAAGGCAAATGGCTGATTCACGCAGACAAAAACTGATCGACCTCGGCGCGGATGCTCTGGCAGATGCTTTGTTGAACCTTACCATCCATTCCGATGAGGCGGATGATCTGATTAATCAGCTGATTGCCACGCCTAAGGAGAATGTGCAGCGATTCAAAAAGAAACTTTCCGGCCTGAAAAATTCGAGGCGCTTTATCGATTGGCGGGGCGCTGCCAGTTTCTCCCGGGAGTTGGAAATGCTGTTGCAGGATTTAAAATCCGGTGTGGATGATCCTCTTACCGGCATTGAACTGGTTGCGGCATTTTACGAGGCCGACAATATCATTTTTGAAATGTGCGATGACTCCAGCGGCAATATTGGCGATGTGTTCCGTTATGATGCCAAAGAGCTTTTTGTGGCCTATGCCTCATGCTGTTCTAACAAGGATAAAATTGCAGACATCATTCTCAAGGTAAATCTAAAGGATAATTACGGCATCCGGGATACCTTGATTGACTGTGCCGGAGAGTGTCTGCCCGAGGATGTTATCCGCACCATGATCGCCACGCTTCAGAAATGGGCGGACAAAGAAAAGGATGAATACGGCAAACGTCATCATCTGCGATCCATTGAATCACTGGCCCGCCAGATCAAGGATGCCAAGCTGTTTGAAAAGACCCGCATCGCGTCGTGGGGAAAGCTGTCCACAGCGGCGCTGATTGATATTGCCCGGGTCTATCTGGAAAGCGGGGACGTCGAAACAGCCCATTCCTGGCTGAAGAAAATTCCGGAAGGTGAAACCTATCAGGCATACGAGCGGGATAAGCTGTTAGAGGAAATCTATCAAAAGCAAGGATACTCCGAAAAACTGACGGAACTCCTGTTTCAGAAATTTAGATCCTATCATTCCACCGACACCCTGCAGGCGCTTCTGGATGTGATCGGTCATGACAAGCGGGATGATGTTATCAATGACGAAGTCCGGCAGATTCTGAAAACTGACAGAATCCGGGAGTCCGATGCAGAATTCCTGATTGCAGTCGGGAAAATCGATGAAGCCGAAGCCTATCTTTTAAAGCGTGCCGACCAGCTCGATGGGAACCATTACGGCAGCCTGCTCTCACTGGCAGATGTGATGGAGACAGAAAACCGCTACGTTGTCACCAGCCTGATCTACCGCAGTTTGCTTATCGCCATTCTGGAACGAGGGTACACCAAAGCATATCCCCATGGTATCCGTTATTTGAAGAAGCTGGACAAACTTGCAACAAGCGTCGCTGACTGGAAAGAATTTAATCATCACGAAGTTTTCAAAGCGCAAATCATTGAGGCCCATGGTCGCAAACGAAGCTTCTGGTCAAAATATGAGGGGCGATAGTCATGAAGAAAGATAAAAACAAGCAACTTCAAAAAGCCGAGAAAAAAGAGACTGCACTTATCCGTTCTTCAGCGGCGGAATACCTGACCTTTGTGGCAGCCGCTGGTAGTTCGAAAACCAGTGTGGAAATGCGCTATGAGGACGAGAATATCTGGTTGACACAGAAGATGATGGCGACGCTGTATAATGTGACGGTTCCAGCTGTCAATCAGCATCTGAAGCGCATTTATTCTGATAACGAGCTGACCCGGAAGGCAACTGTTAAGAAATACTTAATAGTTCAAACCGAGGGTAACAGGCAGGTGAAACGTGAGGTGGATCATTACAGTTTACAGGCCATTATCGCCGTGGGCTTTAAAATCGAAAATGAGCGCGCTGTTCAGTTCCGCAAGTGGGCCAATCAGATTGTAAAGGATTACACCATTCAGGGATGGACCATGGATGTGGAAAGGCTCAAGCACGGCGGAAGCGTCTTGGATAACGAGTTTTTCGAACGTCAGCTGGAAAAGGTTCGGGAAATACGGCTCTCCGAACGTAAGTTTTACCAGAAAATAACGGATATATACGCTACCGCACTGGATTATGACCCAACTGCCACGGCTACCAATCGCTTCTTCGCCGCTGTCCAGAACAAGATGCATTATGCAATCCACGGCAATACAGCGGCTGAGGTTATTGTAGAGCGTGCCGATCATAAGAAGGAAAATATGGGGTTGACCAGCTGGGAGGGAGCACCCCACGGAAAAATCCACAAATATGATGTTTCCATTGGTAAAAACTATCTCTCTGAATTCGAGCTGGGGCAGATGCAGCGAATTGTGTCGGCCTATCTGGATATGGCGGAAATGCAGGCCATGCGTAAAATTCCCATGACCATGGCTGACTGGGAAGAGCGCTTGGGTGGGTTCTTGAAACTATGGGATCGAGAAATCCTGCAGGACGCCGGAAAGGTGACCGCAGAGCTGGCAAAGGCTCATGCTGAAAGTGAATTTGAAAAGTATCGCATTGTTCAGGATCGGCTCTTTGAGAGCGACTTTGACCTGTTACTCAAACAGATTGAATACAAGAAGGATAAATAATTTGTGACCTCAAGCGGGCACGGTGGCAGAAGGTATCTCCCTTATGTCTTCACCGAACAGGGTGTGTCCATGCTCTCTGCGGTTCTGCGCAGCGAAACCGCCGTTAAGGTCAGCATTCAGATTATCAATAAGGATTTGATGGAGGAAGATGTAAATGCCGATTAATCCGCAGATTACGCAGATGAACGCAGATAAGATGAGAGATAAGGAAGCTTATGCAATAATCGGAGCTGCGATGACTGTTCATCGTGAGTTGGGCTGCGGGTTCCTCGAAGCAGTCTATCAAGATGCCCTGGAAAAGGAATTTCAGTATTCGAACATTCCGGTTCCCGATGAGATCGAACAAAAGATCGAAGCACATGGTCGCAAACGAAGCTTCTGGTCAAAATATGAGGTGAAGAAATGAGCGAACGATTTTATCTGCTGAAAATACAACTGCTTGATATCGAACCGGCCATCTGGCGGCGTTTCGTGGTGCCTGCCAATATCACGCTGGACCGGTTGCACGATGTTATCCAGATTGTCATGGGCTGGACCGACAGCCATCTGCACGAATTTACCATCGGGAATAAATGCTACACGGAATATCCAGAATCGAAAGAAGACGGGCTGGTCTGCGGACGATACCGTCTTGGAGACCTGATCAAACAGAAAGGCCGCACCTTTTGTTATCTGTATGATTTCGGGGACGACTGGGAGCATGAACTTGTTCTCGAAGAAAGCCGCTATTTCAATCCGGAGCTGAGAACGGAGCTGACCTGTCTTGAAGGCGAAAGGGCCTGTCCGCCTGAAGATGTGGGCGGCCTACCCGGCTACTTTGAATTCTGCAACGCCCTGAAGGACCCGAGCCATGAAGAGCATGAAAGTTATATGGAATGGTCTGGTGGTGACTTTGACAGCGAGCGGTTTGATCCGGAATCGGTCAACTGGGAATTGATGAAATACCTCCGCTGGTCCCGGGACAGGTATCAAAACTGGGGAGGGGTTGAATGAAGAAGGATAAAAAACTTCAAAAAGCAGGGAAAAAAGAGACATCCATTGTCCGTTCTTCGGCGGCTGAATACCTGACCTTCGTTGCTGCAAGCGGCCAAGGCGGTGTTGAGGCGATTTACACAGATGAAAACATCTGGCTGTCCCAAAAGATGATGGGCGTGCTCTACGACGTGAACGTGCGCACGGTGAATGAACACCTGAAAAAAATCTTTTCCGACAGCGAATTGCAGGAAGATTCAGTTATCCGGAAATTCCGGATAACTGCCGCTGATGGCAAAAACTACAACACCTTGCACTATAATCTCTCGGCCATCCACGGCCAGACCGCTGCGGAAGTAATTGTTGACCGGGCGGACCATCAGAAACAACACATGGGGCTGACGACCTGGAAGGACGCTCCGAAAGGAAAAATCCAGAAATTTGATGTCAGTGTGGCCAAGAATTACCTGACCGAAAATGAAATGGCTCAACTGACCCGACTGGTGAATGCCTACCTGGATGTGGCCGAGGACATGGCACTGCGAAAGATTGATTATATGGATAAGGAATTTAAATGATGGGATTAGCAGTTTTGGCGTTAATAGCCGGTCTGGCACTTCTGGTATGGAGCGCGGACCGTTTTGTGGAAGGCTCGGCCTCCACTGCAGGATATTTCGGCATGCCGCCATTGTTAATTGGCATGGTGATTGTTGGATTTGGAACCTCCGCTCCGGAAATGGTGGTTTCAGCACTGGCAGCCTTCGAAGGCAGTCCGGGGATTGCGCTTGGTAACGCATACGGCTCAAATATCGCCAACATTGCCTTGATACTCGGCGTGACGGCCTTGATCAGTCCGATCATGGTACATTCGACGGTGTTGCGCAAGGAACTGCCCATATTGACGCTGTTGACCGCCCTCAGTGTAGCCTTGATAGCAGACCTTGATTTATCACGGCTCGACGCTGCGATCCTGCTGCTGGTGTTCGGTGGCCTGATGGCATGGACCATCTATCAGGGATTGAAACGAAAAGATGATTCACTGGCAAATGAGATTGAAGCGGAAACATCTGAAAAAGTGATGCCGCTTAAACGAGCTGTTTTCTGGCTGGTGGTCGGGCTGGCAATGTTGATTGTCAGTTCCCGTATTCTTGTGTGGGGTGCCGTTGAAATGGCACAGATATTCGGCGTAAGTGATATGATCATCGGCCTGACGATTGTTGCAGTGGGCACCTCTTTACCGGAACTGGCTTCGTCCGTCATAGCGGTCCGCAAGGGGGAGCATGATATCGCTCTGGGGAATGTGCTGGGGTCAAACCTGTTCAACACGCTGGCCGTTGTCGGAATTGCCGGATCGATTCATCCTTTTGCAGTGGAGCCGGAAACCCTCTCCCGGGACATGGCAGTGATGGGAGCCTTGACCGTTTCACTCTTCCTGATCGGATATGGGTTCAGAGGTCGTCAGGGGCGCATCAATCGTTTTGAAGGCGCAGCGCTTCTGCTGGTTTATGTGGGCTATACCGCATGGCTGATCAGCGGAATTTTTTGATCAGCCAGACCTTTTATTGCAGCCAGTGGTATTACTTCATGATGATGCCTGCAAAAAAGGCAATCACAACAATCAGCGGTGCAGGAATCTTCTTTGTGGCGAGAATGATAACGGTGAACGCTGTCATCAGCAGATTGGATAATCCAAACCCGTTTGCCTGCATAAGGATGAGTGCCGCAACGGTAATCATACCTCCGGCAACGGCATTGATGCCCTTTAATGAAATCTTTACGGCTCTGACTTGTTTAATGCTTTCCCATACTGGATAAACAAAGTAGATCAGTAATAATCCCGGCAGAAAGATGCCGATCCCTCCGGCAAGAGCGCCAAGAATCTGTTGAAGAACTGTCCCGCCACGCGCAGCCATGCCTCCGGCATAGGCCGCAAAACTGAACATTGGCCCCGGCAATCCTTGAACAAGACCATAGCCCGTCAGAAATTCGGTGTTTGTCATATAGGCTTTCAAATCCACCAGTTCACTGTGCATAACAGGAACAACGACCTGTCCGCCACCAAATACCAGATATCCATACCGATAAAAACTTTCAAACAGTTCAATCAGATGCAGGTCCGTCAAAACCGAGAGGCCGATGCCCCCAGCAGCAAACAGGACAAAAAGGAATAGATAACGCCATGGGGGTGCGATCCGGGCTTTGTTCCAGATCCCCGTTTCTTTTGAGGCCACAATGCTGGTCAGCCCACCAACAACCAGCACTAGAGGGAAAATCCATGGTGATCGGATAAAATAGGTACTTACCGCCCCAAAGAGCATCAAAATCAATGTCATTTTATCTGTTACGACCTTCCTGCCGATGCGCCAGGCGGCAAGAATGATGAACCCTACGGCCATCGGGCCAATAAACCTCAAAATATCCGACGAGACATGAATTGCAGATAGAAAAGCATATAGGAATGAAAGGGCTGTCATAACCAGCAGGACAGGTGCCGCCCACACCAGCATGGTCAGGAATGCCAATAAAGGACCGCCTTTTTTGTGTCCAATGGCGACAATGGTCTGGGTACTGGTCGGCCCGGGAAGGATGCTGCACAAAGCGATAAGTTCTATCAGATCCGCTTCGGTGAGATACTTTCGTTTTGCCACCATCTGGTCCATGAAAACGCCCATATGGGCCTCCGGGCCTCCGTATGCACCCAATGAACAAATCAGCACATCTTTAAGGAAAATGTTGTTCGACACCGTTTCATTTTTCTCCTGAACGGATATTTCATTCGATGTTTTCATGTGTTCACATCCGGACTAGGTTGGAACCAACCCTCATAGCGATAGCCTCCTTTACTTGCTCAATGCTTCAGGCAGGGTTTCGACAAATGCTCTGATTTCATCACGGACTTTTCGATAGCATTCCAGCTGGTCTTCTTCGGATGCGCCTTGTTCTGCGAGTTCTTTTGCCATTTCCGGGGGATCATCGAATCCGACATGGACAACCTTGGTATTGCCCGGAAAGAACGGACAGGTCTCGTGGGCGTGGCCGCATACGGTAACCACTACGTCCAGCTTGATGTCCTTGAACGCTTCGATGTGTTTGGAGTTATGACCGGAAATATCCACTCCGGCCTCGGCCATCACTTTGACCGCATTGGGATTGAGGCCGTGGGTTTCGATTCCGGCCGAATACGCCTCGATGCCGTCACCTTTCAGATGACGGGTCCAGCCTTCGGCCATCTGGCTGCGGCATGAGTTCCCGGTACAAAGGAACAGAACCTTCAGTTTTTCGCCCATGATTTATCTCCTTGATTTGTTTAAATCTATTTCTTCGGGCAACAGTCATCGCCACGCTGTTTCCTGCAAATATCCTCCGGCTCCCACGATGTGATTTCATCCATTTTTTTTTCGTCGAGCGCTATATCTGGATTACCTTTGAGCCGTGATTCGATCCAACTCATCAGCACGCTCAATTCAGTCTGCTCCCTGCAGATCCGGTAATAGACCCAACGGCCGTCTTTGCGGCTTTCCACCAGACCGGATGCAATCAGAACACCCATGTGACGAGAGGCTGTTGCGCCCGTTACCTGAATCAGCTCCGTCAGTTGGCAGGCACACAACTCATCGTGTTTCAAAAGAGCTGACACGATCCGGAGCCGGTTTCGGTCGGACAATGCTTTGAATAGAGCAGTCAGTTTTTCCATGTTTTGTCCTCGTTGTAATTGCACAGTTAGCCAAGCGTCTAAGTAATATGCGTAAAAAAAGGGACCCGGTCAAGTTCATTTGTCAATTGTAGCCGAAACCGGCATGAATTTTGAGACCACCCTCGCCCCCGGTCCCTGTCAAGTCGAACTGGACACAAGGCAGTTTTTCCAGGTCCTTGAAAACATTATCACCAATGCCAGGGAAGCCATGCCCCTTGGGGGACGTTTAAAGATAGCTATTGACCGGGTGGAACCGCTGTATCTCTCTATCTTCCCACCCTGGAAATATCCTTGACAGGCAGCAATTAATCAAATAGAAATACAGCAACGCTGCCTGAAGGCAGCGAACACGATCAACCGGTTAGAATCAGTCAGCCACATCGATAATCAAGCCACGAAGGCCCGTGATTTCCATTTTCTGGAAACAGTTCCTTTGTGGTTTTTTTGTTTTTGGAGGTAAAATGAATCGATCAAAGAGAGTCATGGCGGCAGGCCTGGGTATCTGTGTGCTGGTCCTGACGTTCACAATGGCCCCTCCTGCCGTGGCGACCCAAAAAATTACAGATGCAGCCGGCAACAGTGTTGTCATTCCCGACAAGATCGACCATATCATCTGCTCAGGTTCCGGATGCCTCAGGTTGGTGACCTACCTGGGTGCCCAGGATCTTGTGGTGGGGGTGGACGACATAGAACGTCGCAACAACAAATTTGACGCACGACCCTACGCCCTTGCCAACCCGCAGTTTAAAAATCTCCCTGTTTTCGGTGGGTTCAGGGGGAGAGACACCCCTGAAAAGATCCTCGGCCTTCCTGTTTTGCCCCAGGTGATTTTCAAAATCCACGGGGTGTCAGGCTATGATCCAGCAAAGCTTTCCAGGAAAACCGGGATTCCCGTAATCACCCTTAAATACGGTGACCTGGTCAACAACCGCCAGGACTTTTACCAGGCCTTGACCATTCTGGGCCAGGCCCTGGGCAGACAGGCCCGGGCCCGACAGGTGATCGGCTTTTTTGACGCCGAGATCAAGGCCCTGGAAGATCGCACCCGCTCTGTTCCGGAGGCTGAAAAAAAGAGCTGCTTTGTCGGAGGTATCGCCTTTAAGGGTCCCCATGGATTCCAGTCCACAGAGCCCCGGTATCCCCCGTTTGAATTTGTCAATGCCCGCAATATTGCCCGGCCTGCCGACCATGCTGCAGAACCCGGCCAGAGCAATTTCTCCAGGGAAAAGATCCTGACCCTGGATCCCCAGGTTCTTTTTCTGGATCTTTCCACCCTTCAGATGGGATCTGGCCAGGGTGGACTTTATGAGCTTCAAAATGATCCCGTGTATCAGGGGCTGACCGCAGTTAAAAACAAGGCGGTGTTCGGGGTGCTGCCCTACAACTGGTACGACCAGAATTTTGGCTCCATACTTGCCGACAGCTGGTTTGTCGGAAAAATCCTTTACCCGGACCAGTTCTCAGACATTGAACCTGAACAAAAAGCCGATGGGATCTACACCTTTCTGTTGTCAAAACCCGTGTTCCAGCAGATGAACCAATCCTTTGACCAGCAAGTATTCAAACGAATAAATCTCAATTAACAGATCAAGGAGTATCCATGCATTTTGACCATGGGGCGGTGCCCGGAGACTACAAACGCTATACCCTGGGAAAAGCGATGTTTATCACTCTGACCCTGGCAGCCCTTGTCCTGACCATTGTGGCAAGCATTTCATCCGGGGCCGTTCACATCCGGTTTGCCGATGTGTTCAAAACCCTTGTATCCGATCAGGCCATAAGACAATTTGATCTGATCATCTGGAATATCCGCCTGCCCCAGACCTTGACGGCAGTGGTGGCCGGAGCCGGCCTTGCCGGGGCCGGAACCGTGATGCAGTCGGTGTTGAGAAACCCCCTGGCCTCACCCTTTACCCTGGGTATCGCCCATGCCGCCGCATTTGGCGCAGCCTTTTCAGTCATGGTCCTGGGGTCGGGCTTCATGGCAAGCACCCTGGGAGACGCCGTGACCCTCTCCAGCCCCATGCTGACCCTGGTCTCTGCCTTTGCCTTTTCCATGGGGACGGCCTGCCTGATCTCCTACATCGCAAAGATAAGGGGCTCATCCCCGGAAGTCATGGTGCTGACCGGGGTGGCCCTGGGAGCCTTGTTCACGGCCGGCACCATGATGCTCCAGTTCTTTGCCGACGATGTGGAGCTTGCCGCCATGGTGTTCTGGACCTTTGGGGATGTTGCCAGGACCGACTGGCAGGACCTTGCCTTTTTATCCCTGGTCACGGCCGTTGTCCTGGTTTATTTTCTGGCCAACGCCTGGAATTACAACGCCATGGACATTGGCGACGAAACTGCCACGGGGCTGGGGATCCGGGTGGAACGGGTAAGGCTGTCCGGAATGATGGCAGCCTGCCTGGTCACCTCGGTGATCATCTCATTTGCCGGAATCATCGGGTTCATCGGACTTGTGGCCCCCCACATCGTCCGCCGGGTCATTGGAGACGACCACCGGTTCCTCATGCCCGCATCCATCCTGGCCGGGGCCCTGATCCTGCTGGCAGCCGACATCGCGGCCAGACTGGTGCTGCTGCCCCATGTGCTGCCCGTATCCATATTTACCTCGTTTCTGGGGGCACCCGTGTTTATTTACCTGATCTTGAAAGGAAGCAGAAAATGATACTTACCGTGAACGACCTGGCCTTTACCTACAAGAGCTGCGACACGTTGAAAGACATCCATTTTTCCATTGATCCCGGAGAACTCACCGTGATCCTCGGCCCCAACGGGGTGGGGAAAACCACCCTGCTCAAATGCCTGAACAACATCCTGTCGCCCCGGAAGGGTAAGATTACCGTCAAGGGAAAAGAGACCCGAACCCTGTCACCCCGGCAGATCGCAAGGGAGATCGCCTATGTGGCCCAGCAAAGCGAGGCCGCCCGAATAACGGTATTTGACGCCATTCTCATGGGCAGAAGGCCCCATATCAACTACCGGGTTTCCCGCCAGGACCTGATCAAGGTGGATGCGGTCATTCGCCATCTGAACCTGTCAAAATTCAGCCTCAAATACCTGGATGAGATGAGCGGCGGCGAACGTCAGAAGGTCTGCATTGCAAGGGCTCTGGTCCAGCAGACCGACCTGTTGCTCCTTGACGAGCCCACGGCCAGCCTGGACCTGAAAAACCAGACCCATATTCTGGGCCTGATCCGCCACATTATCAAGGATCATCACATGGCCGCCGTCATGACCATGCACGACCTGAACTCAGCCATGCGGTATGCCGATAAATATATTTTTCTAAAGGACACCACCATTTATTCAGCCGGCGACATCCCGGATATCACCCCTGAAATGGTCGAGGCGGTGTATGGGGTCAAGGTTGAAATCATGCACCACCGGGGGATGCCCATTGTCGTTCCAGTGGACGTGCATCCCCATGCCATGGCAGAGATGGAAACCCGGGAAACGGTTGAACAGGCAGCCTGAGGTTGCCTGAACCCACAAAAGGAGACAGCAAAGATGACAGATCAGGAACAACGCAGCCCGGAACACGATACCTGGCCGGAAATGAACCTTGTGCCCGTAGGCATTGTCAAAAGCCCCATTAAAACGCCGACCATGCGGCCCACCGACAAGAACCTCGAAAATGCCCATTCAATGGCGGACTTTAAACGAAAACACCGGGAGCTTGAGAATACCCTGGTTGAAATCCAGATCTTTAAACCGTGGGAGCCCCTGCTCAAAGGGATCGAGGCCTTTTCCCACATCCTGGTGATCTACTGGCCCCATCTGATCGACCCTGAACGACGAAAGCTCCAGCAGGTTCATCCCATGGGCAGACAGGAGATCCCCCTCCAGGGCATCTTTGCCACATGCAGTCCGGCCCGGCCCAACCCGGTCCTGGTGTCTGCCGTGCCGCTGGTGGAGCGAAAAGCAAACACGTTGATCGTAAAGGGCCTTGAGGCCGTTGACCAGAGTCCGGTCATAGACATCAAACCCTACAGCGCCCACTATATGCAGAAAGAGGGGCTCAGGTTCCCGGAATGGATGCAGAAGATCAACCAGGAACTCGGCATCTGATCCTTGTTTATTCGGTATTTGACCCTTATTTAGACCTTTATTCAGGGGGTTATTGTTTGTCGATTGTGCCCGCTGCCAGTTCAAGGTGTGCCATGGCAGCCCGGTAGTCATGGATGGCCTTGAGATGATGGGTCAGGCTCTGCTGCACCATGACCTCTGCGTCCAGAAGGTCTGTGATGGTGAAAAGACCACTGTTATACCGGTTTTTAACGATGCGGAGCGATTCCCTGGACTGACCAATGGCTGCTTCTGCCACCTGGATGCGCTCCCAGGCACTTTGGGCTCTGAAAAAGGCCTGGCGGGTTTCGCCGCAGATGCGCTGTTCCATGGCCTGGACCGTGGCGTTGATCTGTTTCAGGTTCAGATCTGCCTCCCGGATGGTTGACGAAATCCGGCCGCCGGTGAACAGGGCAAGGGATGCCACGGCCCCCACGGTGTAGTTGGCGCCGGTATCGCTGAAATCCTCGGTGTTGAGTTCATAATTGCCGGAGAGGCGCACCGAGGGCAGACGGGCGGCCCTGGATTTATCGATCTCCTTTTCTGCAATGGCTTTTTGGGCCATCAGCTGCTTCAGATCCGGCCGGTGGGACAGGGCGCTGCCGATCCAGTCGTCCAGGGTGCCGGTCATGGGCGACCGGGCCTCCAGGGGCGTTGCAAGGGTATCGGCGAGTTCACCGGTCTCGCCCATGGCAATGTTGAGCATGCACCTGGCAATGTCGGTCTGGCTTCGACTTTCAGCCAGCTGCTGTTCGAGGTCGGCAATGTGGACCTGGGCCCGGAGCAGATCGCTTTTGGCCACAAATCCTCCGTCATACCGGGATTGTACCATTTTGAGGTGGGTCCGGGCCGTTTCCAGAATCTGACCGATGACGGCGTGGTTTTCCCGGACAAGCAGGGCCTGGATGTAGGCGGTTATGGTATTGGCAATCACCTGCTGGCGGACGCGCTCCTGGGAAAAAACGGCTGCCTCCTGGTTAAGGGTTGCCTGCTGCACCCCATACCAGGTCTGGCCGCTGTCGTAAACCGGCCAGTTGATTGAAACCGTGGTGGCATAATTGGTGATGGCATCGGGATCATTGAGACGGCCGGGGTAAAAATCCTGCTGGGTGATGACCTCCTGGTTGAGGCGGGTGCCAAAGGCCCACATGGGATTGGTCGTTCGGTTGACCTGCTCCATGAACTGCACCTGGGGAAGCCCTCCGGAGCGGGCCTGGACCATCTTCTCCCGGGCCGCATGGGTCTGGAACCGGGCAGCCTGGAGCCCCGGGTTATGGGAAAGGGCTTTGTCCACGGCCCGGGCAAGGGTCAAATCCCCTGCCACGGCCTCTGCCGGCAAAGCCATGATCCCAGCCAGTATCAGCCACACCGGCCAGGATACCCCCTTGTTCTTTTTAAGCCATTGTATCATCTGTTCCTCCTTGCAGGTAAAAATGTCCAGGTGGCATCACCCCCAGAGAAAATCATTTTGTGGGGGTGTCTGGCGCCTTGATATGGGCCGTTTCCCAACGTTTATCCATGAAATAGAGCACTGGCACCGTCATGCGGGAAAACAGCAGCGATGCCACTTCCCCTGCCATGAGAGAGATGGCAAGCCCCTGGAAAATCGGATCAAACAAGATCACCGATGCCCCCACCACCACGGCGGCCGCCGTCAGCATCATGGGCCGAAACCGCACGGCCCCGGCGTCGATCACGGCCTGGTCCAGGGGCATGCCCTGGGCGATCCTGAGCTCTATGAAATCCACAAGAATAATGGAATTTCGCACCACAATGCCGGCCCCGGCAATGAAACCGATCATGGAAGTGGCCGAAAAAAAGGCGTTCATGGCCCAGTGGGCCGGCAGAATTCCGATCAGGGAAAAGGGAATGGCCACCATGATCACAAAGGGCGTTGAAAACGACTGGAACCACCCCACCACCAGGACAAAGATCAGGATCAGCACGACGCCAAAGGCCAGACCCAGATCCCGGAACACCTCATAGGTGATGTGCCACTCCCCGTCCCATTTCATGGACAGATGCCGGTCGCTTTCCGGCAGGGCAGCCGTGTGCTGAACAATTTTGTATCCCTCTGCCGTGGTAATGGCGTCGATCTTCTTCCACATCTCCAGGATGGCGTAGACCGGGCTCTCCTTGGCGCCGGCCACATCGGCGGTGACATAGACCACGGGCATCAGGTTCTTGTGGTAAATGCTCCGATCCGGTTCAGTCTCCTTCATCCGGATCAGGGAAGTCAGGGCCACAAGGCTGCCGTCGGCGGCAGGGAGCTTGACCGAGCCGAGCCGGTCCACCCCGGCACGGCTGGCAAGGGTCGGCTGGAGCACAATGGGCACATCTTCTTTCTCCAGGGGCTGATGGAGAAGCCCGCACTGCTGCCCCTCCAGGACAAGCCTGAGGGTCCGGGCAATCCGGCCGACACTGATGCCGTTCAGGGCCGCCTTTTCCTGGTCAATATCCAGCTGAAACCGTACCTGGTCCTCTTCCATGTACCAGTCCACATCCACCACCCCTTCGGTGGTCTCAAAAATATGTTTCACCTGGCGGGCCAGGTCCTTCTGCTGCCCATAGTCGGGTCCGTAAATTTCTGCCACCAGGGTGGATAACACCGGGGGCCCCGGGGGCACCTCGGCAATTTTCACCCGGGCCCCATACCGGTCGGCAATGGCTTTCAGGGAAGGCCTCACCCGCCTTGCAATGGCGTGGCTCTGATTCTTCCGGTGGCCTTTTCCGGCAAGGTTCACCTGGATGTCGGCCATGCTCGGCCCCTTTCTCAGGTCATAGTGGCGCACCAGGCCGTTAAAGTTAAAGGGGCCCGCTGTCCCGCTGTAGATCTGGTAATCCACCACCTCATTGACGGTTTTCAGGTAATCCCCCATCTCCATGACCGCTGCCGTGGTCTCTTCCAGGGTGGCGGTTTCCGGCATATCCAGAATCACCTGGAATTCGCTCTTGTTGTCAAAGGGCAGCATCTTGACCCGGACCAGCCCTGCCCCCACCATGGCACAGGCCAGGATCAAAAGCAGTGTCACGGACAAAAGAAAGCCCCACTGCCAGACCGGTTTGTGGAGCAGGGGGTCCATGACCTTCCGGTAGAGCCTGGTGGACCAGTCGTCACTGCCATGGTCTTCATGACCGCCATGGGACTGGCCTGCTTGAGATCGGATCATGCGCACCGAGGCCCACGGGGTGACAATAAAGGCCACCAGCAGGGAAAAGAACATGGCTGCCGAGGCCCCCATGGGGATGGGACGCATATAGGGCCCCATGAGACCGCCCACAAAGGCCATGGGCAGAATGGCGGCAATAACGGCAAGGGTGGCAAGGATGGTGGGATTGCCCACCTCATCCACGGCCTCAATGGCCACCTCAAACTTTGAACGGCCCTGATTTTCGGCCAGGCGGTAATGGCGCACCACATTTTCCACCACCACAATGGCATCATCCACCAGAATACCGATGGAAAAAATCAGGGCAAACAGGGTGATGCGGTTCAGGGTGTAGCCGTAGAGATAAAAGGTGGTCAGGGTCAGGGCCAGGGTCACGGGAATGGCCAAGGCTACCACCCCGGATTCCCTGTGTCCCAGGGTGAACCAGATGAGAATGGTCACAGACACCACGGCGATGAGCATGTGGAACAGCAGTTCGTTGGATTTTTCTTCAGCGGTTTCGCCGTAATGGCGGGTGATAGTCATGTGAATGTTGTCCGGTATGATCCGTCCCCGGGCATCCTGGACCCGCTCCAGAACCTTTTCCGCCACGCTGATGGCATTGGTGCCCTTGCGTTTGGCAACCGTCAGGGTGACAGCCGGGAATACGCCCCGGGAGGCTTCAACCTCTGGAATCTTTTTTTCGCCGGCAGCTGGGCCGGTACCGAAAAAAACATATTGTCCGGGGTCAGACGGGCCGTCTTCGATTTCGGCAACATCCCTGAGGTATACCGGATGGCCGTTGGAGACGTTGATCACCACCCGGCCCACCTCTTCGGCATTTTTAAGAAACCCGCCGGTGTGGACCACTATCTGACCCTGGCGTGACGGGAAACTACCTGAATCCGAGGCTTGGTTGGCCGCCGACACCAGGGCTGCCACCTGTTCCACATCCAGGCCATAGGCGGCAAGGCGGATGGGGTCCAGGCGGACACTGACCTGGCGCTGTTCCCCGCCGATGATGGATGTGATGGAAACATTGGGTTCCCGCTTCACCAAATCCTCGACCTCGGCCGTGAGCCGCCGAAGCTGGTAGTGGTCAACCGCTTCGCTCCAGAAGGTCAGGGCCAGAATGGGCACGTCATCAATGTATCTCGGCCGGATCAGGGGCGGACTCACCCCCGATGGAATCCGGTCATAGTTGGACATGAGCTTGGATTGCAGCCGGACAATCGAAGCCTCTTCGTCCTGTCCCACCAGGAACCGGACCACGGCCATGGACATGCCGGGCATGGATGTGGAGTAGATGTACTCCACCCCGGGGATCTCCCAGAGCAGTTTTTCCATGGGTTTGGTCACCCGCTGTTCCACCTCTTTAACGCTGGCCCCGGGCATTTTTACAAACACGTCGATCATGGGGACGATGATCTGGGGTTCTTCTTCCCTGGGCAGGGCGATCACCGCGGCAATGCCCAGAATAATCGAGGCAAGGATGATCAGGGGTGTGAGCTTGGAATCAATGAAAAATGCGGCAATTTTACCGGCCAGACCCTGCTTGACAGTCATGATGCCCCCTCCACCTTTGCACCGTCCTTTAATTCGGTCGGGGGAGATACCACGTACCGGGCGCCGGGTTCCATGCCTGAAATCACCTCAATCTGATCCTTGAAATGCCTGCCGGTCCTCATGAGGCGAAACCGTGCGATATCCTTGTCGTCCACCATGAAATATCCGGTAAGCTGACCCTGAACCACCTGGGCAGACTGGGGAATGAGGAGCATGCCGCCCTGGCCCACCGGGATGGTGACCCTGGCAAACATGCCCGAACGAAGCAACGTGTTTTCCGGAAGCACGACCTTGACGGTAAACGACCGGCTTTTGGCATCCGCGCCCGGGGCAATGGTCTTGACCGTGCCGGTGATCACCGGCGAATCTTCCAGGGCCGGAATGCGGACCTGGATGGACTGGCCCGTTTCCACTGCCAGGATATGATGTTCCGGAAGCAGAAACTCCGCCTGGAAACCGCCGGCTTTTTCCAGGGTGACAAGGGGGGTACCCGGGGATGCCAGATCTCCCACATTGATCATCTTGGCCGTAACAATACCATCATAGGGAGCAAGGATGGTGGCATCCCTGCGGGAAATACCCGCCCCGGACACGGTCGCCCGGGCCTGCTGAACCCGTGAACGGGCCGCCGCCACCATGGCCTCGGCCTGGGCCAGAGCCGCCCTGGCCTGGAGATAACGGGCTTCGGCCTCTTCAAATTCCTGGCGGGTGGCGGATTCTTCCTGGTACAGCTTCTGATAGCGCCGGTAGGTGGCTTCGGCCAGATCCGCCCCTGCCCGGGCCGCATCCCGGGCAGAGACGGCGGCATTTTCCGTTTTCCCGGCCTCGGCCAGGCCGGCTTCACTCTGGCGAAGGCCGGCAGCCACCTGTCGCTCGTCCAGCACCACCAGCACCTCTCCCTGGCGGACCTGATCCCCTTCCCTGACATTCACCGCCCGCACGGTTCCCATGATCTTGCCGGACAGGGTGGTGGCGTTCAGGGGCGTTATGGTACCAAGGGCCTCGTAAACAAACGGCTGGGTGGTGATGGATGCCACTGCCACATCGGTTTTGATAACCGTTGCCGGGGCTGTGATGGTGGTGCCGGGTTCGATTTTATCTTCACACCCCATGAAAAAACAGATAACAGCCAATGGGATCCATATCCCGAACAGCGATTTTTTACCCACGGTTTTCTCCTTTTGCTTTGCAGTTTTTTCATCAGACGCAGCCAACGAGTATGAATCCTCAAGTATAAATCTCGGCCGCCCTAGCTTATTAGCACATGCTTGTTTAATTTAACAGTTGCAAAATCAAATTCAGCCTCCCCTGGCTGCTGCGGTATATTGGCGGGCAATACCCCTTGTAAGTGGAGTCATCAAATGGTATTACCCGTCTATAACGCCCATGGTTTGACAATAAATAGGGGGGGGGGTTGCCCATGGATCAGATACAGGGGGCTTATGCTTGAAATTTCAAACAGGATCACCATTCCAGCCGCAGAGATTGAGATGACGGCCGTCCGGGCCCAGGGTGCGGGCGGGCAGAACGTCAACAAGGTGTCGTCCGCCATTCACCTGCGGTTCGACATCCGGGCCTCATCCCTGCCGGACACTTACAAGCAGCGGCTGCTGAGGCTCAACGACCACAGAATCACCAACGAAGGCGTCATCATCATCAAGTCCCAGGAGCACCGCAGCCAGGAGATGAACCGGGAGGCAGCCCTTGCAAGGCTTGCCGCCCTGATCCACCAGAGCATGGCCACTCCGAAAAAACGGCGCAAAACCCGGCCCACGGCCGGATCAAAGCAACGCCGCCTGGAGGGCAAGACCCAGCGCGCCCAGCTCAAGAAGCTCAGGCGCAGGATACGCACCCGGGACCTGTAAAAAAAGGGTTAAAATAAGCTCGAAGATACTTCAACATTGGAACAAAAATGCCAATAACCGGCATGGCCGGAGCAGGACGTCTGCCCTGGCCACAACAAAACTTGCCCCCCATTGGCAATGCTTTGGCGAGTGTTTCATAAAACCGGAACGGCCGAAGCAAGGTATGACTCCGGCCTCAACGAAATTTGAAAGGCCTGCTATTCCGTCATTTCATAGGCATCGACCAGGGCGTATACATGATCTTTCAATACCTTTTCAAAGCGCTCTGGGCTGGCAAAAGGCCGCTTGATCATTTTCCGGCATGCGGCCTGCTGGACCTCGTTGGTGGTGGGCATGCCGAGAACTTCCACGCCGTATGCGGAAAAATCCCTGACCATGAAATCAAACATCTGATCCAGGAGATCGTCATCGATATTTTCCATGGCAGCGCTCTCGATGATCAGCTGTCCGTATGCGATCAGGGTAAAAATTTCTCCAACACCCAGAAGGAAGGCAAAGTCGTTCATCATCTGGTCGCCAAGGGCCATGCCCGAGACCATGAGAAACTCCTCATAGGCCTTGATCTGTTCTTTGAAGATCTGGATATTGGGCAGATCTCTGGTTGCATAGGTCTTGCGAAAATCATGGAACTGGATTTTCGCATACCCCCTGGTGGGGCCCTGATTAAAGAGATAATCGTCATTCTCGTTGCCCGTGAGCCTGGGAATCTCGGGATAGGCTTTGGGATTGAACATGTAGTTCGGGATCAGCTTGGCAATCAGGGCCATGTTGACATGTCTTGTCCCTTCAAGTTTCGGGAAGCCCTTGAGCTCGGAAACCGCCTGGCTGAAGTAGGTGTCTTTTTCAAATCCCTTGGCGGCAATGATATCCCAGAGCAGCTCATGGACCACCTCACCCTGGATGGCGACCTTCATCTTCATGATCGGGTTATAGAGGAGGTAGCGCTTGTCGTCTGCCGACGCCGCCCTCATATAGTCGGTGGCCCTGAGGCCGAAGAGCTTCATGGCGCCCAGGCGGCAGAAGGAATCCACAAACAGCTGTTTTACATGGGGAAAGTCCGTGACGTACTTCCCGTAGAGGTTCCGCTTGGATGCATGGTTCAGGGCTTCGTAGAAAGAGTGGGTCACAATACCGATGGCGCCGGAACCGATGTTGAATTTGCAGATATTGATGGTGTTGAGCATGTCATCCCATGCCTTGGGGCCCCGGGAGCTGATGTCGGCATCGGTGATGGGGTAGTCGTGGAGGGCAAATTCGGCCACGTAGTTCTGGGCATGGATGACGTTTTTAATGCATTCGAATTTTTCATGTTTTGAATCAACAACAAAGAACACATACTCATCCGTGTCGGCGATCTTGCCGAAAACCGTGATGGTACTGGCTTCATTGGCATTGCCGATGTAATACTTCGAGCCCTTTGCAAGGTAGGTCCCGTCGGCCTGGCGATACAGCTTCATATCCGAGGAATAGATATCGGCCCCATGCTCTTTTTCGGAAAGCCCAAAGGCGCAAAGCGGGTTGTCCTTGAGAGTTTCCACGGCCCTGTGTTTGAGCGCTTCGTTGTCCCCCAGAAACACCGGATCAAGGCCCAGGGTCGAGACATGGTACATGTACCAGTAAGCGCTGCCGTAGAATCCGCAGATTTCCGAGAACTCGAACATCCTGTAGGTGCTGTAGTACTGGTCCTTGTCACCGTATCCCCTGGGAAGGAAAAGGGTCTCAAAAATTTTTTCCTTCTTGATGAAGTCAGCAAAATCATAGGTGAATTCCGGCGACATGAAGTCTGCCTTCATCTTCTTGAGTCCCTTATTCTCAAACCACTCAATGGTCTTGAGCATGATTTCTCTGGATCTTTCGTCGGGGTAGTTTCTCTCCTGGTAGTTCTTGGGATTCAGCAGCAGCATCATTCACTCCTTAAGTCTAAGCCTTTAAGATTTAAATGTTTCCAAATCATGTGAGGCACCCCCGTTGGGATGCGCCCATCTGTACAAAATAATTTTATGATATCAACTAGAACCGCCATTCTATATATCGCCTCATAATCCAAATGTCAAAACCTATGCATTTTTTTTAATGCGTCTGCATACTGCCATGGCGCAAACTCAGTATTGGAACGGATAGGGGGCCATGTACGCCCGCAGGGTGGTGACGTCGGCCTTTGGAAATAAAAAATCTGAAACGCTTTCTATGGAATTTGGTATCAATCGGGGCGACACCATTTAGGGGAGCAGCAGAACCCTTTGACAGCGTTATTTCTTCTGGTGCATGGCCCGGCGCTCGGCTACCAGTTCGTCCAGCAGCGATTTAAGGGTCCAGGTTTCGGATGTGGGGGTCAGAACGGCCCACAGAACGGGCTTCATGCCGGTTTTTCGGGCCATATCCATGAGCCGGTGAAGCTCATTTTCGGTAATACCGGAGAGGACAATGGCCCTGGGCAGTGTTGAAGATGCGCCACTGCCGGTATTGCCGGGTTGGGCAAACAGATCGGACAGTCGCGTTTCAGCCTGCCCGGATGTGGCCCAGACCACGGGAAGGTCTGTGATATTGACCCTCTGAAGCAATTTTTCAAATTTGATCTGGGCTTTGGAAGTAAATCCGCAAATCAATAGTTTTCGGGCACCGTAAAAGGGTCTGTCGGAATGGGTCACCTTTTTAAAAGCTGCATCGGCCATTGGCTCTCTCCTGTATGTAACAGAATTTAAAACTGTCCGCTATTGGCTGTCGACTCAAAATACCGAAAAATTCAGTATGGCGGCACCGCTCCATGCCGATTACCAATACCTGGCAATACCCTACCAGTTAACTCTTTATTTTCCAAACACAAAATTTGATGCAGCCGTCAGCCATATAAACATGGTCCCTGGCAGCATATTATACGGACGAAAACCAGGCCTTTCACCGTGACGGTTTTGATTACAGCATTTACCGCAGCAAAATATACGATCCTGGGATAACTATAATTGAGGCTTCTATTTTCATGGTGGTCATTGTATGATTTACTCAACTTTCGGACTCAAGCCTTGATGGACGGGGTCGCTTTTTTGTTGCACTTTTTTTCAAAAAATCATGGAGTTTATCCTATGACTGATATCAAAACCATGGTGGAGACTGAACGAGCCAATATTGTTCGCATCCGCCAGGCCCTTCATCGCATCCCGGAAAAAGGATTTTCAGAAGAAAAAACCGCAGAATTTGTCAAAACCCATCTTTCGGCCATTGAAGCAATTGAATTGACAACGGGTATCGCAGACACCGGAATCATTGGACTTTTAAAAACCGGACGACCCGGAAAAACCCTGTTGATACGTGCAGACATGGATGCCCTGCCCATCCGGGAAGAAACCGGACTTGAATTTGCTTCATGCCATGACAATATGATGCATGCCTGCGGCCATGATGGAAACATGACCATGGTTCTGGTCACGGCCGGCATCCTTGCCCGGCTCAAAGACCGATTGTCGGGAAATATCAAGTTCATGTTCCAACCTGCCGAAGAAGGGCCTGGCGGGGCAAAACCAATGATTGAAGCCGGGATCATGGAAAATCCAAGAGTGGACTATTCCGTGGCATGCCATCTCTGGCCGGGCCTGCCCGCCGGCACCCTGGGGCTGAAATCAGGCGTCTTAATGTCTGCCACCACTCTGTTTGAAATTGAAATTACAGGCCGCGGCGGCCACGGGGCCATGCCCCATCTCTGTGTCGATGCCCTGGACACGGCAGGGCAGGTGGTCAATGCCCTCCAGCGGGTCGTGAGCCGAAAAATCAACCCCATGACGCCGACGGTTGTGACCATTGGCTCTTTCCATGCCGGATCAGCCCCCAACGTCATCCCGGAAACAGCTGTCCTGACCGGTACGGCCCGGACCTTTGATCGAAAAATATGGCAGGCCTTTCCCTCCCTTTTAGAACCGGTCATAAAAGGGGTGTGCCAGTCCATGGGTGCTTCCTGTAAATTAAAAGTTACCCCTGGATATCCCCCCCTGGAAAATGATCCCCAAATGGTGGACCGCATGGAAACGACCATGGTGAAAGTGGTGGACCGGGATCGGATAAAAACGCCTGAATCCACCATGGGTGGCGAAGACATGGCCTTTGTCCTTGAACGATCAAAGGGGTGTTATTTTTTCCTGGGAACTGGATTTGAGGGGTGTGCCCCCCTGCACAATTCAAAATTCAATTTTGACGAAGAGGTGTTGTTGCTGGGTGTTGAAACCTTTGTCCGGTATGCGCTGGATCTGCTTGAACAAAAATAGAAAAGGGCCTGATGGATGCATGTCTGGGTATTTGGCCTAAATTATAGTCAACACGCCCCTGTCCCATTCCATGGTCCAGCACATAAAGGAAAATGCGGTTATGATCCTGTTGCTCAATCCCTGCGTTGATCCGGCCCGAAATCTCGCCCTTGAGGAATACCTCCTGACCGGCAGGTGCGAAGATTTTTTCATGGTATGGCGAAATCAGCCATCCATCATTGTGGGGCGGAACCAGAACCCCCTTGCCCAGATCAACCTTGATTTTGTACAGCGCCACCACATTCCGGTTTTCCGGCGCATTAGCGGCGGGGGGACCGTGTACCATGACCTGGGAAACGTCAATTTCACCATGATCCGCGCCATACAGAATCCTTGCGCCATCAATTTTCATCATTTACTGGGACCGGTCATGGAATTCCTGGGTCAAATGGGGGTTGATGTCCGCCTGGACGGCCAGAGCGACCTTGGGGTTCCTGGCGGCAAAATATCCGGAAATGCCCAGCACCTTTACAAGAATCGGGTGTTACACCACGGCACGCTCCTGTTTGACACAGATCTTGCGACGCTCTCCCATGCACTCTCGACCGGTTCCGGTAAATATCTGGACAGATCGGTGGACTCCATCCGAAAACCGGTGACCAACCTGCGCCCCCTGCTTAAAGCAGACCTTGATGCTGGGATGTTCATGGGACGCCTCCTGATCTTTTTTCAGGAAAAAAATCCAGGGGCAATTCAAACGGCATTGTCCATGGCGGAACAGGGCATAATCAATGGCACTGCCCAGGAGAAATACAACTCATGGGAATGGAATTATGCCCGTTCACCGGACTACCGTTTTGAAACCACCCTGGAATCAATGGGAGACCGGTTGAAAATTCAATTACAGATTCGAAAGGGCATTATCCAAAACGCCCTTTTCAACGGAAGCCGTCTGACCGCCCAAAAGGCTTTGGAACTTGCGGCGGCCCTCATGGGCCAACCCCATACCCCTGCCCATGTGGCAGAAGGTCTTGACCGGGTTTTAATCAATGAAAGATGTTCGGACAGATCCTACCGATCCCTTGCACCAGAACTGTTCTGAAATCGAACACCCTCAACAACAAGTGCTGAATAATTGAACAAACAGGATATTGTTAAAACCTGGGCACAAAAATTCCCCATGAATTTAACAGATAAAACCAAGGTTCGCCCGGCACGGGTTTTGCTACCTAAACAGTATTAATAAGAGCCATCGAGAAGGGAGTTCAGCCCTTAATGAATCGGCAATACCCATACACGCAAAGATAGAAAGGAGACCCCCATGAACACAGCAGAAAAAACCGCCGAAGCCATGAACTACCTGCAGAAGTATGCACCCAGGGAATATGGAAAATATCTTGAATTCACCCAGACCCTGGGGGGAAAAGGCGGATTATCCCCAATGACCCTGGAGTTGATTCTGGTGGCCCTTGCCGTGATGAGTCAGTGCGATATGTGCATCACCCTTCATATTGAAAACGCTGCAGCCCTGGGCGCATCCCGGGAGGATATCCTCCAGGCGGCGTTCATGTCCGTTGCCATGGGGGGATCCCCCAAACTGATGTACATGAGCTATGTATTTGAAGCCCTTGAAGACCTGTTCGACTGACCGGCAGGGCCGGACTGCCCCGGCCGTAACGAAGGCATGAAACACAATGGTACCGGGCAGGCGATCGTTATCCGGGTGGGGTCAGGCTTGCGTTATTGGTCGCTTTTGACCGGATTTATTCGGTAATTACAGTCTGTTGTCAAAAGCATTTTAACACAAGCCTGACCCCGTATAACCATCAATTATGATAAGTGGGCGAAGTTAGAACCATAGCCCAAAAAAGGGAACCAGCCCTTTGGTATGAAGGGCTGGCCCCCTGACACTTCCTGCGAAGGCCTTCTCAAAAAAGCGTATCACCGCTGGCGTTGCCCAGCCCCGGGTGAATGTCAAAACGCACCACACCCACTGGAATCTCAGCTCCCACCGCCTCTGCGACCATGGCGGTACCCCGGGCGCCAAACCCGCCGCAAAGCTCGATGGCCATGACGCCGTCCTGGGCAACGATTTTTTGTGCAGCGTCAACTGCCCCGGCATAATCTTTGACCCCAATGGCCAGAAGATGAACCTTTGGGGTTTTCACCCACTGGCGGTGGGTTGCAGGATCCGCATCCGGCGCCACAAAAATAAAAGCGGCCTTTAAGATATCACTCATTATTACCTCCTTTTATCATCAATTTTTTTTTCTGGGAAAAGGCCATGGTTTCAGCAAGGTCAACGACCAGGGGACCCTGATCTGAAAGCCGCACCATCAGGGTTTCCCCTTTTTTGACTTCCACCTCCCTTTCCCCGTCCAGGGCCAGAACACAGGGGATGGTTTCCACGCGCAGGGCATCCCTGACCTGCATGATTTCTTTCTTTCTTACCCATACAGACCCCAAAAGACCCGGTGCGATGGCGGCTGCCACCCTTTTATCTCCCCCATTGCCCAGCAACAGGTGCAACCCACGGTGTTCATGGGGGGTGATCGTTGTCAACTGTCCCCCCAGGGCCGACAGGCCAATGGAATCCGGGCGGGCCCGGGTCAAAAAAATCTGCAGCACCTTGTCCATGTCCCATATGGCCCGGGATGCGATAAAACGATCATTGTAAACCGCCACATCAACCAGGGCGATATCAATGATTTTTTCGTCCTTGATGATCTCCAGCCTGCAGGGACGATAAACACAGGGATTAAAAGGTACCTGCCCTGTGGCGACAAACCCGGCGGCCAGTCCGCCGACGGTTGCCTCGATCATATAGGGAAACACGTTGTTGGTGCCGGTGGACAAGGGAAGCATGGGCACCGTATTATTGCCCTTGGACACTGCCCGGCAGGTGCCGTCCCCGCCCAGAACAATAATAACCCTGACCCCGGCTTCAGCCATATGCCGGCTGGCGTTGGTGGAGTCCATCTGGCAGTCTCCAAGTTCCATGGGGATGGGCGCTATTTCCATGGGAACCGATACGCCCCGGACCGCCCGGGGTACGATGGCATAGCCATCGGGCATGTAAAAGACCTTTTTAACACCCGTGGCCGCAAGGCCGGTCAGAATCCGCCGCACCATACGCACCTTTTCCTGATTATCAAAAACGCTGCCATGGGCGACCAGACGCCGGATGTCTTTGCCCGATACCGGGTTGGCGATAATGCCGACTGTAATCAAAACAGATAGTCCTTTAAAAGAGTGTCTGGAAACGGGGGCCGGTAAACGGGTCACCAGGCCCCCTCAGGTTGAAAAACTATCCCCTCATCTTTCTGGCCGCCGCCATGATACGGCCGGCATTTGGAATAAAGGCCTGCTCCAGGGGTGTTGAAAAAGGAACCGGCGTAAAAGGGGCTCCCACCCGAACAATGGGGGCATCAAGGTAATCAAACGCCGCCTCTGCCACCTGGGCCGCAATCTCCGCTCCGGCCCCTCCGGTCTTGACGGCTTCGTGGACCACCAGCAATGCATGGGTCTTTTTAACCGATTCAATAATGGTGCCCATATCCAGGGGAGAAACGGTGCGTGGATCGATGACCTCGCAGCTGATGCCCTCTTTGGCCAGTTGCTCTGCCGCATCCAGGGCGGTCAACACCATCTGCGATGTGGCAACAATGGTCAGATTTTCCCCTTTTCTACAGATGCTGGCCTCGCCAAAATCAATGGTATAGGGATCATCCGGCACTTCGCCCGTGGTGCCGTAAAGCAGCTTGTGCTCCAGGAACACCACGGGGTTGTCATCCCGAATGGCTGAAATCAAAAGCCCCTTGGCGTCATGGGGGGTCGCCGGCATCACCACCTTGAGACCGGGCACGTGCATGAACCAGGCCTCAAGGGACTGGGAATGCTGGGCTGCGGCCCCCAGGCCCGCACCCTGGGGCATTCGAATGACCATGGGGATTTTGATCTTACCCCCAAACATAAAGTGCATCTTGGCTGCCTGGTTGAACAGCTGGTCCATGGCCACGCCGATGAAATCAACAAACATCAGTTCTGCCACCGGCCGGAGACCCGCTGCTGCCGCACCCGTGGCCGCACCGATGATGGCGCTTTCCGTGATGGGGGTGTCCTTGACGCGATCCTCCCCGAATTGATCAAAAAGCCCCTGGGTAACACCGAAACAGCCGCCAAACCGTCCGATGTCCTCACCCAGAAGAATGATACTGGAATCGCGTTCCATTTCCTGCCGAAGGCCGTCGTTTATGGCCTGTAAATATGTTTTGGTCGCCATGATCTTTCCTCCTTGATGTTAATGTGGCTGGCGCCGCCTTCAGGCATAGACGTCCCGGGTCAAGTCTGACGGGTCGGGAAGGGGGCTGTCCAGGGCAAAGGAGACAGCCGTCTCAAGCTCTTTTTCAACGGCAGCCTTTATTTCCGCCACCGTTTCAGGGGTTAAAATCCCCTCTGTCAAAAGCGTGTTCTCAAATCGCGGGATCGGATCCTTTTCAACCCAGCGTTCCAGCTCCCCGGGTTCACGGTAAACGCAGGCATCGCCCTCAAAATGCCCCCGCCATCGGTAGGTCTTGCATTCAATCAACGAGGGTCCGTCTCCGCTACGCGCCCTTTTAACCGCTTCAGACACAGCCTCGAAAACATCAAGGACATTATTGCCGTCCACCACAACGCCCGGTATGTCATAGGCTGCAGCCCGGTCTGCAATATCGGTGACTGCCATTGATTTGCTGGTGGGGCAGGAGATGCCGTAACCATTGTTTTCATTTACAAAAACAACGGGAAGCTTCCAGGCGCTGGCCAGGTTCAACGCTTCCTGGGTTGTTCCCTGGTTGGAGGCACCATCCCCGAAAAAGCAGACAGCCACGTTGTCCTCCTTCCGGGTTTTAATGGCAAGGCCCGCACCGTTGGCCAGGGGACCGCC
Source organism: uncultured Desulfobacterium sp. (assembly GCA_963675615.2). GTDB lineage: Bacteria > Desulfobacterota > Desulfobacteria > Desulfobacterales > Desulfobacteraceae > Desulforapulum. Next base: position 2,397,659 of record CAXXTD010000001.1, on the reverse strand, counting down.
GCCGCCGACAATGCCGTTGGCCCCTAAAATCCCCAGATCGATGTCCGCAATGTGCATGGACCCGCCCTTACCCTTGCAGTAACCCGTGGTCCGACCAAATATTTCACCCATCATTTGTTTCAGATCCCCACCCTTGGCGATGAGGTGGCCGTGCCCCCTGTGGGTGCTTGTGATATAATCTGTAATCCTCAAACCCGCGCAAGCACCTGTGGCCACAGCTTCTTCGCCGATGTACAGGTGAACAAACCCAGGGATTTTACCTTCAGCAAAAAAGCCCTGTACCCGGGTTTCAAACTGCCGTATTTTAACCATGGTGGTGTACATCCCGACCATCTGTTCGTTGGACAAACTCATCTCAACGCCTCCTTATCTGTTGCTGTGTTTTATCTCTGGGTCGCCGATGCTTTCATCGACATCCACAAAAACAGTCACTGCCGCATTTGCCACCAGGATGCTGTCGCAATTGCGACCAAAATGATCCACGCAGATTCCCTGGGCAATCATGCCGCCCATAACCGACCGGATGTTTTTGGTTCCCATGGGAATCACCTCCATGACCGCCATGGAATCCACCTTATCCGGAAAGGGTGAGGCAACCAGTACCTCCACATGAACGCCCTGAAACTGTTTAAGATCAAGGATCTCCATGATTCCGCACAAACAGCTTCTTGAAATTGCGTCCCTGACGGCCCGGCAGGCCGCCTTGGTAACGTCGTTGCCATGGAGGTCCGCACCTGTTCCCAACTCGACCACATATCTCTTTCGTCCCATACCACCTCCTCTGAATCATACCCCCGGTATAACCGCCGCCCTTAAGTTTACACCATCATCATGACCGGATCTTCCAGGTAATCAGCCAGGGTCCTTAAAAATTGCATGGCCGGAACCCCGTCAACCACCCGGTGATCAAAGGTGAGGCTCAGGGTCATCAGGGTGCGCACGGCTATCTTTCCCTGGTGGACTGCCGGCTTATCCTTTGCCCGGCCAACCCCCAGAATCCCGGTTTCAGGCGGGTTCAATATGGGGGTGAATCCATCCACCCCGAGCATACTGACATTGCTGATGGTAAAGGTGCCGCCCTGGATTTCGTCCATGGTCAGCTTGTTTTCCTTTGCCTTCTGGGCAAGTTCGCGGATCTTCATGGCCATTTCCAGGAGGCTGAGGGTGTCGGCGGACTTGATGTTCGGCACCACAAGACCATTGTCAAGGGCCACGGCGATCCCCAGATTAACGCCCTTGCAAAGCTCGATTCCCTGATCAATGAGCCTGCTGTTCATCATCGGATGCTTTGCCAGTGCCCGGCAAACCGCCATGGCAATAATATCGTTAAACGAAACCCGTGGCAGGGATTGGGATTCATATTTTTTCCTTACCTTGTCCCGAAACGATACCATCCGGGTGGCGTCAAACTCCACAAACACCGATAACTGGGCTGCGTTTTGAAGGCTGGCCATCATATTGTCACCAATAATCCGCCGCATCCCCTCCAGGGGAATGATGGTGCCGGCAACCACCGGCGCCGGGGAAGAGGCCGTGGTGGCCTTTGTCTGGGCTGCCGGGCTGATGGCTCGCAGGACATCGGCCTTGGTGATACGCCCGTCAGGCCCGCTTCCGGTGACGAGGGTGATATCAATGCCGGCCTGTCTGGCAGCTGCAAGGGCACTATCTGCTGCATTGACCGCTTTCCCGGGAAAGGCATCGCCCCCTTTTTCCTTAAAATCGCGAACATCACTCTCTGAGACCCTGTTGCCGGGTCCGCTGCCCGGCACCCTGGCAAGATCAATCCCCCATTCCCTGGCCAGCCGCCGGGCAACCGGGGTGGCCGGTACAAATTCGGCCTTACCCTCTTTTTTCCCATCCCGGACAATATTTTCTGCATCACCCGTTGGTTGGTCATCCCCGCCCCTGACCACGGCCTCTCTTCTATCTGGCGTCTCACCCTCTTTTGCCAGAACGGCCAGTACCGTCTGAACCGGAACGGTTTCACCGGCCTTGACCAGGATCTGAAAAAGGATGCCGTCATCGGGAGACTCCACATTGTTGGTAATTTTACTCGTCTCAACCTCCAGCAGCGGTTCGCCTTTTGTGACTGTTTCGCCTTCGTTTTTGATCCATTTGGACACCTTGCCTTCCTTCATTGTCAATCCCCATTTGGGCATCAGAATTTCAGTGGCCACGCTATCTCCTCCCTGTTTAGGGGTAATCAGTTATTCCAAGGGACCTTTACCACGAAATTCTGCAAAAACAATGCCGGCTTTTTTTCGATATAATATCAAATAGTTATAAACATGACAGCATCAAAATGTTCTATTATCGAACACTATTATGAAAAAAACTTGTCATGTGTTTGGCGATTCATTAATATACGATAGTTTTTTGAAAAGAACCCAGGGGGTACCATGCACGAACTGGTCTGGCACAGCACCGGATTTCAGATTGTCAGGGGCGAAAAACCGTTGACAGACCCCGGTCCTCCACCTGCCCCAACCCAAAAAACAATACCGCCCACCCGGCCAAAGCCCATAGACCGGGAATTGTGGAAAAATTTCGTCCACTTTGGCAAGGCCGATCTGTCCGGTATAAAAAAACCCATCAGCGATTCCTGGCACAGGTGTCGCAACCTGGGGGTTGATCCGGCCGTTGGTAAATGCCGGGACATTTTTGATATCAAAAAACTTGCACCGGAATCTCGACTGCTGTGCGACCTTGTAACTGAAGCCCAGCCCCAGATAAACAATCTGATCCGAAAACCGGGGCTTCTGGTCACCATCAGCAACCCCCAGGGATATCTGATAAACATGTTCGGGGATTACGGCGCGCTCATTTGCGCAGAAAAACTCAACTTCGGTCCCGGCGCCAACTGGTCCGAAGCAAGCGTCGGCACCAACGCCATTGGAACGGCTCTGGCCTCAGGCGTTGCCCTTACCGTATCCGGCCTGGAACATTTCTGCGAAGGCCACCAGTCATGGATCTGTTCGGCTGCGCCGATATTTGATCTGTCCGGCACGATAATCGGCTGCATCGATGTTTCCGGTCCCACAACGGCAATTGACAACATCCCCCTGCCCCTGGCCATCAATGGCGCCAGGATTATTGAATCCCAGCTGCTCAAAAAACAGGCCAATGAATTAAAACAGCAATCTGTCAACTTGGTCACATCGGCCTTTAATGCCGTGGCAACGGGAATGATGGTTCTGGATCCCACCGGCATCATCAAAACAGTCAACCCCACGGCTGCGGTTCTTTTAAATATGAATCAGGAATCGCTCATCGGATGTTCTGCCCATATCTGTTTTGAAATCGAGACCGCACTGGAGCGTCTCAAGAAATCACCGGAAATTCATGCCACCAGGGGTGTCCCTGTTAAATGGAAGCAAAGGTCGTCGGCCAATGCCAGGGTTTATCCCATTACCACCCCCAACGGTTCCCTGGGCTGTCTTTTACTGGTGCTTTACGAATCCCAAAATCGGTCGCATATGATGCGACCCAAGGAGACAAAGGCTTCCGACGACCCGTTCGATGCAGTCATCGGCGTCAGCAGCGCCATATTGAGCGCAGTTGAAACCGCCAGACAGGTCGCCCCCCAGATGACCTCCATCCTTATTACCGGCGAGAGCGGCACGGGTAAGGAAATCATGGCCAAAGCGCTGCACAAGGCAAGCCCTCGGGCCGAAAAGCCATTTGTAGCCATCAATTGCGGGGCCATCCCCCATGAGCTGATTCAAAGCGAACTTTTTGGATACGCCCCGGGAGCCTTTACCGGTGCCAACCGGGGGGGAAACCCCGGAAAATTTGAGCAGGCAAATGAAGGGACATTGTTTCTGGATGAGATTGCTGAAATGCCCCTGGATCTTCAGGTGAACCTCCTGAGGGTTCTGGAAGAAAACACTGTCACCCGGGTAGGCGGCAACCACCCGGTCCCGGTCGACGTGCGCATCCTCTCTGCCACCAGCAAAAATTTAAAGGAACTCATCCGTCAAAAAATATTCCGTGAAGACCTTTATTACCGGCTCAAGGTCGTGAAAATAGACCTCCCGCCCCTCAGGCAACGGGGCCGGGATATCGATTTACTGGCAGAGCATTTCATCAATAAATTGTCAAAAAAATTAAATCAGACCGTTAAAAGAGTGGATCCAGGTTTTTACCGATCCCTGCACAACCACACCTGGCCCGGTAATATCCGTGAATTAAAACACGCAATTGAAGGCGCCATTGCATTGATGTCCGGCGATACGCTTTTCGGCGACGCGCTTTGTGATACCCCTGGCCCCCCCCAGAAGCAGTTTCTCCCGGTTCCAGACAAGGAAAACCTCAACCTCATGTGTGTTGAAAAAGAAACCATCCAACTTGCATATGCCCGATTTTCCGGCAATATCACCCACATGGCAAAGGCCCTGGGAATCGGCCGCAATACCCTTTACGCCAAGATCCTTAAATACAAAATCACCTGACGACATGGAGGCACAAATCCTTTCAGCGATTCCCCGGCAAATTAAGGATCCCCAAAATATTGCCGGGGAAAATTTTTTATTCTGAGTAGCCGCTGCCCACGATCAGGCCGCTTTTGGTTGTACGAACATAGGAATGCTTCTGCTTTTCCTTCCAGACATAATCCACCCAGGCACCCGTGGATGTTGACTTCAGCAGGGCCTCATAAACCGGGGGGGCTTTTTCCTTGAGGCTGTCACCGGCCAGGGAGGGGTGCACCACAAGAACACCGTTTTTTTCCATGATAAAGGCATAGGGGGTATAGTCATTTGCCTTGAACGAATCGGCTGTTTTCCCCTTATTGATTTCGTCGACAATACCATCCACATTTTTTTGGATCGCTTCCCTGTCTGCCGCAAAAACACCTGGGGAACATACTAGAATCAAACACAAGACAAGCAGCACCGAATAAAAACGCTTCATGTTACCTCCTCTTTTAAATCTATGATTACCATGGCAGGAATCGGAATATTATCCATTCTAAACCCGGGGCCGGGTTTGTGCTGACCGGCCCGGAGTCTGCCACTGGGATGTCCCGGGTCCCCTGGGACAGGGGGCCGGGCATGATTGACAAATCTGTAATTGAAACCGGATTAAAAACCAATATGAACGTGATATCAGGCAATATTCATACAGTAGAACAAATACACTGCGCCGTTGTGAAGGAAATTAAATTTATGAAGGGAAATCAATGAATTTCAGTTATTACGAAACCGATCAAAAAGCAAGTCTTTTTATAAAGATCTGTATGCGATTTTCCGGGAAACCTATGGTAATAGGTATTCAGCCCACGAAAGGTTCAAGGCCCCCATGGGAAACCGTCCGTTCAAACCCCATCAACGATTCATGGCATAGGTGCCGCAGCTTCTGGATCAGTCCGGCCGGGTTCGTGCCAAAAAGTTGTCGATGAGTTTCCTGGCAATACTGATCCGGGAGGGCAGTTTTGGCAGGGCATCCCTTGAAAACCAGCGGGCATCCTCGATCTCGGTGGGGTCCGGGATGATGTCGCCGCCGGCATATGTTGCGTTGAAACCCACCATCAGCGAGTGGGGAAAAGGCCAGGGCTGGCTGCCAAAGTACCTGACATCTTCCACAAGGACACCCACCTCCTCTTTGACCTCCCGCCGGACCGCCTGTTCCAGGGTCTCCCCCGGTTCCACAAAGCCTGCCAGGGTGGAGTACATCCCCCTGGGAAAACGGGGCGAACGGCCCAGGAGAATCTCATCTTCCCGTTCGACCGTCATGATCACGGCAGGAGAGAGCCTGGGATAACTGATGGCATGGCATGCGGGGCAGACCTTGGCAATCTCCCCTTGCTTGTCCGCCATGGGGGTTGCGCAGGCGCTGCAGAATCGATGACCGATTTCCCAGGTCAGAATCTGGACGGCCCGGCCGGCCAGGATGTAGAGGGGATCACTGATCTGACCAAAGAGCTGGCGAAGGCTTAAAAGCTGTGCAGATCCGGGAAGGGGGAATGCCTTGGGAAGCTCGCTGACAAAGCAGTCCAGGCGTTGGTGGGTCCCAAACCACCGGCCCTGTTCGGGCAATGAAAGTTCTCCCACAAGGGGGAGGCGCAGTAACGGACCATCTGCCAGGAGAACCAGGCGGTCCTTGTCAAAGACAAAGGCCAGACCCTTCGCCCTTTGTGCCACATCTTCGGGAATATTCATGGCATCTCCAGGGTTGTGCTACAAATGAATTCCGATTCCATCTCCTGGCGCAACACCTTGATTGCCTGGATGGCATCATTGAAAAACGCCTGTGTCCCCGGATCCCGTTTGCGAAGAACGGTCATTTGCGGCGGGCACATATACCTTGTGCAGGCCCAGGGCCGGACACTCCTGGAAAGGGTGCAGCCCCTGGGGCCCAGGAAGCGGCAGACCTCCTGACGGGTATGGCGCAGCTGATCTTCGGGAATCGGCTGTCCGGTCAGGTGAAAAAACAGCAGATCGGGAAAATCAAAATAGACCTTGGCCACCAGGCAGCAGGGGTCTGGACAGAACGGGCAGGTAACCCGGCAGAGTTCATCAATCAGGGGAAAAATCGACTCGAGCCGGGTTGCAATATTCCGGGCCAGGGACCTTGCCTTTTTGAGCTCTCTTTCGTGGAGGCCGATCAGATGATCCAGGCTCTGGCTGGCTTCAAGCCATTCAGCCGTTGAGGACCATGGCGTCTGGGGGATGCCCATGGCTAATCCGGAACAATCTCCTGCTTGAGCATGCAGCAGGCAATCTTCTGTTCAGGTGTGCCGTCTTTCCGGTAGGTGATGTTGCCGGGCTGGACAAGTTTGTTCATGACGCACCCTTCGGGAATGGTCAGTCCAAAAAAGGCGGTCTCGTTCAGGGTGGTGGTGGGGATCAGCCGATTGTCCCTGATTTCAAGGCCGTGGACCGGATGGTCTTCGCACAGCGGGCAGCGGTAGACCCTGCCGTTGGGAAAAACAAAATAGTTGTCCGCCACATTGCCTGCGCACTCAAACCGTTCGTCCGGATCGAGGAACACCCTGGGCCAGGTGACTGTGATGCCGGCTTGGGCGATCTTTTCAGCCACCCCTGGAACGGTGGCAAGCCAGCGTTCCCGGGTCACCTGGAGATCGTTGTTCGCCCCGGCGGATTCGCCCCGGATGCCCACCACCTGGATGAAAAACCGGTCTATGCCCAGGGCGTTGACCATGGCGGGCATCAGATGGAGTTCATGGATGTTGGCCCCGCTCACCGTGTAGATCATGGAGGTAGAAAACCCCTTGGCCACGGCGCGCTTGACACCGGCAACACAGGCCTCATAGCACCCCCTGCCCCGGATGGCGTCGTTGGTGGCCGGTGTTGCCCCGTCCAGGGAGAAACTGATGAAATCCACATCTTCGGGGGTGATTTTTTCCAGGATGTCGTGGAAAAGATACCCGTTGGTATCAATGGTGATCGAAGAAAATCCCATCTGCCTTGCCGCCCGAACGGCAAGGCCCAGGTCCGGGTGAAGGGTGGGTTCCCCCCCGAGAAACACAAGGTTGGTGTCGGGGGCCCGCTCCAGGAACAGGGCCAGCCAGGCTTTGATCGTACCGATATCCAGGGTCTCTCTGCCGTGCTCGTCCCGGTTGATGTAGCAGTGCCGGCACCGGAGATTGCACCGGGTGAGAATGTGGAAAAAGAGATTGGACGAATCCTTTGAAAAGGCCACTGTTCTTCGCTGCATCCCAGAAGCCTCCTAACCCATGCACGACTTGGTGACGGCAGGATCAAAGGCCACGGGATAGGATCCATCAAAGCACGCCTTGCAGAAATGATCTTCCGGATTTTCAACCCCGCTGGCCTCGAGCATCCCCTCAATGGAGAGATAATGCAGGGTGTCCAGGCCCAGGTACCGGGTCAGTTCCTCTTCGGTCTTGGTGGCCGCAATCAACTCGCCCTTGGACGAAAAATCAATGCCATAGTAACAGGGAAAGCGGTGGGGCGGACACGAGATGCGCATGTGAACCTTTTTGGCCCCGAGATCCCGCAGGGCCTTGACCCTTGTCATGGCCGTGGTGCCCCGGATGATCGAGTCCTCAATGATGATGATCTCCTTGTTCCGGATCAGCTCCCGAACGGGGTTGAGCTTGACCCGCACGGCAAAGTCCCGCATGCTCTGGGTGGGCTGGATAAAGCTTCGGCCGACATAGTGGTTACGGATCATGGCCATTTCAAAGGGAATCCCTGACTCCTCGGCATAACCGATGGCCGCATAGTTTCCCGAATCCGGAAAGGGCATGACAAAGTCGGCATCCACGTGGGCCTCCTGGGCAAGCCGTTTTCCGTGGGCCTTGCGCATCTGGTAAACATTTTTACCAAAAATGGTGGAATCGGGCCTTGAAAAATAGATGTACTCAAAAATGCACAGGGAGGATTTTTTCGGCTCCGGGTCTGCCTTGATGCTCGTGACCCCGTCCTCGTTGATGATGACGATCTCGCCAGGATCAAGCTCCCGGACAAATTCGGCCTGGACAAGGTCAAAGGCGCAGGTCTCCGAGGCAAGCACGTAATGACCGTTGAGCTTGCCAAGGGCCAGGGGCCTGAACCCGTTGGGATCCTTGACCCCGATCACCTCACCCTTGCAGGTGAGCAGCACAAACGAGTAGGCTCCTTCAATCTTTGTCACGGCCTTCTGGATGGCGGCAATCACATTGCCGCCCCTGAGGTTCTTGACAAAGAGATGGAGAAACACCTCTGAATCCATGGTGGTCTGGAAAATCGAACCATTCTCCTCCAGTTCCTCTTTCAGGCGGTGGGCATTGACCAGGTTGCCGTTGTGGGCCACGGCATAGGAGCGGTTCTTGTGCTGGACCACAAAGGGCTGGGCATTGGTGAGCACGGAATCCCCGGTGGTGGAATACCGCACATGGCCGATGGCACTGCCCCCTTCGATGCGCTCCAGATCTTCCATCCTGAAAATATCATGGACAAGTCCCATTCCCTTGTGGGAGATGATCTTGTTGTTTTCCCTGGACACACTGATCCCGGCACTTTCCTGGCCCCGGTGCTGCAGGGCGTAGAGGCCGAAATAGGTCAGCTTTGCCGCTTCAGGATGGCGATACAGTCCAAATACGCCACATTCGTCCCTGGGTGTTTCGTTTTCAAACATCTTAATTCACCTTTATGTGATATTCCTGGATCGCCTTAACCGTAAGACGCTCTCTTTTAAGTGCCTGGATGGCTTTGCAGATGGCGCGTGTGCCATCGGTGGTGGTTGCATAGGGAACCTTGTAACGGATGGCGGCCCTGCGAATGGCATAACCGTCTGCCTTGGTCTGGCTGCTGGCGCCCGTGTTGAGAATGAGCTGGATTTCATTGTTCTTGATGGCATCCACCACATTGGGGCGGCCCGTGGACACCTTTTCAATCACCTTGGCCGGGATAGCATTCTCCCCGAGAAACATGGCCGTTCCCCGGGTGGCAATGAGGGTGAAGCCCATGTCGTAAAAATCCCTTGCAACGGAGAGAGCCGCGTTCTTATCGCTGTCCTGGACGCTGATGAACACCGTGCCCTGGGTGGGCAGGTTCTGGCCCGCACCCAGCTGGGCCTTTGCAACGGCCGCCCCAAGATCCATGTCAATGCCCATGACCTCGCCCGTGGATTTCATCTCAGGCCCAAGCACCGGGTCCACCTTGGAGAACCGGTCAAAGGGCATGACCGCCTCTTTTACCGAAAAATGGGCCGGGATCTTCTGCTCGGTCAGTCCAAGTTCGGCCAGGGTTTTTCCCAGCATCACCTTGGTGGCAAGCTTTGCCAGGGGAACGCCCGTGGCCTTGCTCACAAAGGGAATGGTCCGGGACGCCCGGGGGTTGACCTCGATGACGTAGACCTTGCCGTCCATGATGCCGAACTGGATGTTCATCAAGCCTTTGACATTGAGTTCCTTTGCCAGGGCCTTGGCCGCCTGGGTCATCTCAAGGATGTGCTCGTCGGAAATCGAGTAGGGGGGCAGCACGCAGGCGGAGTCGCCCGAGTGAATGCCGGCCTCTTCAATGTGCTCCATCATGCCGCCGATCACGGTGTTTTGACCGTCGGAGATGGCGTCCACGTCAAGTTCAAAGGCATCCTCGAGGAACTGATCAATGAGCACCGGATGATCCGGAGAGGCCAGCACGGCAAGGTTGAAATATTCCTCAAGTGCCGAACGGTCGTACACGATCTTCATGGCCCTGCCGCCAAGAACAAACGACGGCCGGACCATCACGGGATAGCCGATCTTTTCGGCAACGGCATGGGCCTCCTCGATGTTGACGGCAATGCCGTTGGCTGGCTGGGCAATACCAAGCTTGTCGAGCATGGCCTGGAACCGGTCCCTGTCTTCTGCCCGGTCGATGCTGTCCGGGCTGGTGCCGATGATGGGAACTCCTGCCTGTTCAAGGTCCATGGCAAGGTTCAGCGGGGTCTGACCGCCAAATTGAACAATGACGCCAAAGGGTTTTTCCTTTTCCACGATGTGGAGCACATCCTCCCGGGTCAACGGCTCAAAATAGAGCTTGTCCGAGGTGTCGTAGTCGGTGCTCACGGTTTCAGGGTTGGAGTTGACCATGATGCTTTCAACCCCCTCTTCCCTGAGGGCAAAGGATGCGTGGACGCAGCAGTAGTCAAACTCGATGCCCTGGCCGATGCGGTTGGGTCCGCCGCCAAGGATGATCACCTTTTTTCGATCCGAAACCCTGGCCTCGCACTCTTCCTCATAGGTCGAATAGTAGTAGGGGGTGGCAGCCCTGAACTCGGCGGCACAGGTGTCCACAAGCTTGTAAACCGGCACGATGCCGAGCCGTTTGCGCTGCCGTTCGATCTTTTCCTCGCTGGTTCCGGTGAGGTGGGCCAGCTGGCGGTCGGAATAACCCCACCGCTTTGCCTTTTTCAGCATCTCCTTGGACAGGTCACGCCCGGCAAGGGTGATGGTCTTGTCAAATTCCACCAACTGCTTCATCTGGACCAGAAACCAGGGATCAATGGAGGTGAGTGAGTTGATGGTCTCGATATCCATGCCGTTTTCAAGGGCATGCTTGATGAAAAATATTCGCTGGGAATTGGGGGTGGCAAGCCGGTACTCAAGCTCAGTGCGGGAAATAGAACCTGGGGCTGGATCCTTACCGTCTGCCCCGAATCCAAACCGACCGATCTCCAGGGAGCGCAACCCCTTTTGAAAGGCCTCCTTAAAGGTCCGGCCAATGCTCATGGTCTCACCCACGCTCTTCATGGCCGTGGTGAGAACGTCGTCGGTCTCGGGGAATTTTTCAAAGGTCCACCTGGGAATTTTCACCACGCAGTAATCAATGGAAGGTTCAAAGCAGGCCAGGGTCTCACCGGTGATGTCGTTGGTGATCTCGTCCAGGGTGTAGCCCACGGCAAGCTTTGCCGCAATTTTGGCAATGGGAAACCCGGTCGCCTTGGAGGCCAGGGCAGAACTCCTCGATACCCTGGGGTTCATCTCCACGATGATCATCTCCCCGTTTTCAGGGTTGATGGCGAACTGAACATTGGAGCCGCCCGTATCAACGCCGATCTCCTGCATGATGGCGATGGAGGCGTCCCTGAGCATCTGGTACTCCTTGTCCGACAGGGTCTGGGCAGGGGCCACGGTCAGGCTGTCCCCGGTGTGAACCCCCATGGCGTCGATGTTCTCAATGGAACAGACGATCACCACGTTGCCGGCATGGTCCCGCATCACCTCAAGCTCATACTCTTTCCAGCCGAGTACCGATTCTTCGAGCATCACCTGGGTGATGAAACTTGCGTCCAGACCGCTCTTGGCAAGGTCTGCGAGTTCCTCGGGATTGTAGGCCACCCCGCCGCCGGTGCCGCCCAGGGTGAAGCTTGGTCGCACAATGATGGGAAATCCGATCCTTGCGGCAATGGTTTCGACCTCGACCATGTTGTGGGCAAACCCGCTTTCCGGAATCCGAAGCCCGATTTTGTTCATGGCGTCCCGGAACAATTCCCGGTCCTCGGCCTTGTTGATGGACTCAAGGGAGGCCCCGATCATTTCCACGCCATATTTCTCAAGCACCCCCATGTTGGCGGCTTCCACGGCCGTATTCAACCCGGTCTGGCCGCCCAGGGTGGGCAGCAGGGCATCGGGCCGCTCCTTTTCAATGATCTTGGCAAGGGTCGCCGGGGTGACCGGCTCGATGTAGGTCCGATCGGCGGTTTCCGGATCGGTCATGATGGTGGCGGGATTGGAGTTGACCAGGATCACCTCGTATCCTTCCTCCTTGAGGGCCTTGCACGCCTGGGTGCCGGAATAGTCAAACTCGCACCCCTGGCTGATGATGATGGGGCCGGCTCCGATAATCAAAATCTTGTGTATGTCGGTTCGTTTTGGCATTATGCTTAGTTGTCCATCATTGCTGCAAACTGGTTAAAAAGATAGGCTGCGTCATGGGGGCCGGGGGATGCTTCCGGGTGATACTGAACGGCAAAGGCATTGAGCGCTTCGTTCTTGATTCCCTCCAGGGAACGTTCGTTAAGGTTGATGTGGGTCATGACGCCCCCCTTTTCCCCAAGGGTGGTAAGATCAACGGCAAACCCGTGGTTCTGGGCCGTGATCTCCACCCTGTCCGTGGCAAAGTTCTTCACCGGCTGATTGCCGCCCCTGTGACCGAACTTGATCTTGTGGGTTTTAGCACCCATGGCAAGTCCCATGAGCTGCATGCCCAGACAGATACCGAACATGGGCTTGAATCCCAGGAGCGCCCGGATGGTCTCAACGGCATAGGTCACCGGTTCCGGATCCCCGGGACCGTTGGAGAGAAACACGCCATCGGGGGCAAGGGCCTTGACAACGGCCGGGTCGGTGGTGGCTGGCATCACCAGCACCTCGCATCCCACCGCCTCAAGGCAGCGAATGATATTGTACTTGATGCCGAAATCAAGGGCCACCACCCGTTTTTTATCCGGGCCGTAACGCCAGATCGATGGGTCGAGCAGGGCGTTCTTGGCAACATGAACCGGTCGGTTGTCCCGCCAGAAATAGGGAAACCGGGTCGTCACCTTCTGAACAAGATCGCACCCCTCCATGGGGGGAACATTCTTTGCCCTTGCCACCAGGCTTGCCGGATCAAGGTCGCTGGTGGAGATCACCGCTCCCATGGCGCCCTTGTTTCGAATATGGCGGGTCAGGGCCCGGGTATCAAGATCCTCAATGCCCAGAATTCCCTCTTTTTTGAGAAAATCGGCCAAGGTGCCGGTGGATCGCCAGTTGCTGGGGAAATCCACATATTCACGGACGATGAGGGCACCGGCCTGGATGCGTTCCGACTCCATGTCCTCGGGGCAGACCCCGTAATTTCCGATCATGGGATAGGTCATGGTCACCATTTGCCCGTAATACGAAGGATCGGTCAAAATCTCCTGGTATCCGGTCATGCTGGTGTTGAAAACCACCTCGCCCGACGCTTCCCCCGGACCGGTAAAGCTGCGGCAGGGAAATGTCCTGCCGTCCTCAAGTGCCAGTAATGCTTTCATAATTTTTTCTTTTCCGCCTAGGTTTAAAAAATTTACAGGGGCACATTGGGAACAAGGGCCCAGATGCCGCAGGGACAGGCCCCGGCACAGAACCCGCAGCCAATGCATCGTTCCGGATCAACCCTGTACTCATAACCGTCCGGAACGAGTTCAACCCGGCTGATGGCCCCTTCAGGGCAAACGGTCTCACAGATGTGACAGTCCCTGCACCGCCCGCAGGAAGCACATTCCCCGCCGCACATGTCCAGGCTGTCGTAGCTCTTGATTGTCGGGTCAAAATACTCAAGGGAAATTCTTGACTTGTCAATGGGCGGTCGGGTGTCGGCCATCTCAGGCTCTCGGCCTGAAATCACGGCATCAATGGTGTCTGCCGCCCTTTTCCCGGCACCAATGGCGTCGGTGATAAGGCCCGGGGCCACCGTGTCGCCAATGGCAAAAATGCGCTTGTCCGAGGTTCGGTTAAACCCGTCCACCACAATGAAACCGTTTCTTGTGGCAACCTCCTGACCGATAAAATCAATCTCGGGCACGTCCCCGATGGAAACCACAACGGTATCGGCCTCGATAAGCTCCCCGGTGTTGAGAACAACCCCCTGGTCTGTGATCTCTTTTGTAAAACAGGGCCAGGAAAAGGTGGCGCCACAGGCTTCGGCATCCTCCCGCTCCTTGCCAAAGGCCGCGGGCTTCTGCACGTCGATCATGGAGATGGTCTCAGCCCCGAGGCGACTGGCTTCGGTGGCAACGTCGCATCCGACGTTACCCGCCCCGATGATGACCACCCGACGGCCGCACTCAGCGCCCTCCTGCTTGGCCGCAGCCAGGAAATCGTTGGCAGACACGGCGCGTTCAATGCCGGGAACCGGCAGCATCCTCGGCTTTTTTGCGCCGGTGGCCACCACGGTAAAGTCAAACTCCCGGGTGATACGCTTGAACTCCTGGACCGTGATGTCCTGGTTGAGCCGGATATCGGGAACCATCTTCCGGACCCGGTCAAGCTCGGCTTCAAGGGTTTCCCGGGCGATCCGTGACTCGGGAATCAGTGCGGAAATCTTGCCGCCGATTTGATCTGATCCGTCAAAAATAACCGCCTCATGGCCCTTGAGGGCCAGGTTCCATGCCGTGGAGATACCGCCGGGGCCGGCTCCGAGCACGGCAACCCGTTGGCCGCTTGGGGGGTTGCACTCGGGAATGTCCGTTTCCAGACCGGCCTGGCCAAGGAGGCGGACATTTACCGGTGTCATATACTGGGTGTTCTTGGTACAAGAGGCCATGCACGGGCTGGGACAGAGACTGCCGCACACGGTTGCCGGAAACGGACTGTACTTGAGGCCCAGCTCCAGGGCTTCGTCCACAAGGCCGTTGCGGATCAGATGCCAGCGCTCCTGCACGGGAATCCCCGTGGGACAGGCCGTCTGGCAGGGGGCCTTGTATTTCTGATTTTCCCACACGGGCACGTACCGCCTCAGCTCTCCCCGGGTAATCAAGGGGATGGGAGTGGATTCCATCTCCTGGAGGTCGCCGATGAGACCGCCCCGACCCAGTTCCCGGTTCCACACATCCTGGCGAAAGGCCGATATGCTCAGCTGTCGGCTCTTGGTCATCTTTTCCCGGGGAGTCTTTGCCCGGAGAAGCTGCCATTCTGACCGTTTGGACAGGGTATCAAACAGTTCCATCCGGCCGATCCTTGACAGGAAGATCTCCATGTTGGTCAACAGCCAGGCCCACTGTTCGTCCTCAATGGGAACAATCACGGCATCTGCCGTGGAAAAGCCGTTGGCTTCCCCCCTGAAAAAGGCCTTGCCGCCCACCATACCCACAAAGGGCCGGTAACCCAGGATGGCGTCGGGATTCTGGGCGTTATGGCCGCAGATCACGGCAATGCCGCCGGCCATGAATTCGCCGAAATAATCCCCGGCAGATCCGAGAATCCACATCTCGGGCGGATCAAACCGCGGGTTCTGCTTGGTCATGGTCATGCCCCTGGCACCAATGTTGCCGGCAATGTAGACCTTGCCCTGGGCCGCAGCATTCATGGCACCGTTGGAGGCGTTGCCGTGGACCGTAATTTCAGCCCCGGCATTGAGCCATCCGATATCGTCCGATGCCGGTCCCATAATCTCGATCTGGGTGTTGGGGCATCCCAGGGAACCTGTCCGCTGGCCGGAGTGGCCCGTAATTCTTATTCGAACCGGTTCGTTGTCCGTTTTCCACAAACGGCCGCCAATGCCATGCTGACCAAAGGCGTCCACCTCGATCTGCCTGTGCCCGTTCTTGACCTCCCGTTGAATCATCTCTTCAAGTATTCTGGAGGAGAGGCGTTCGCCCTCTTTTTTACCTGCAATTTTGTAGTACTCTGTTTCCTTCATCTCACCTCGTCTCCTAAACCACGTACTTGATGTTCAACCGTTCAGCCACGGCACGATCGTCAATGCCCAGAGCGTCCGACATGCCAATGGGAAGGGAAGTGGAGCGCCCCAGGGGTGCCACGATCTTTTTAAGTTCCGTGTCAAAGCTGACATAGAAATCCACCACCCGCTGGGCCACGGCCTCAGGATCAAGCCTGCGGTAGAGCCTGGGATCCTGGGAGGTGATGCCCTTGGGACAGATGCCGAGATTGCACACGTTGCACCGGTCGTTTTCCGTGCCGATGCAGCCGGCTGCCGCCTGCATCACATACTTTCCGATCTGGACACCGCTGGCCCCGAGCATGATCAGGGCCGCTGCATTGGCGGCAATGTTGCCATTTTTTCCAATGCCGCCGCCTGCAAAAATGGGAATCTCGTTCTGCTTGCCGATCTTGACCAGGTTCAGGTAGTTGTCCCGGATGCAGGATGCAATGGGATGGCCCATGTGGTCGACGGATACGTTATAGGCGGCCCCGGTACCCCCGTCTTCACCGTCAATGGCAAGGCCCGACGCAAAATCGTTCCTTGTCAGGTTGTTGAGCACGGCAAGGGAGGTGGAAGAGGCTGAGATCTTGGGATAGACCGGCACCCTGAATCCCCAGGCCATGGACATGGACTGGATCATCTTTGCCACGGACTCTTCAATGGAATACTGGGTCTGGTGGGTGGGCGGGCTTGGCAGGCTGATCCCCTGGGGAACCCCCCGGATGGCGGCGATGAGTTTGTTCACCTTGTGCCACATCAAAAGGCCCCCGTCACCGGGCTTGGCCCCCTGGCCGTACTTGATCTCAATGGCGCAGGGGTCTTCTTTCATGTGGGGAATGGCGTGGATGATCTCGTCCCACCCGAAATAACCCGATGCAATCTGGAGGATCACGTACTTCAGGAACCGGCTGCGCAGCAGTCTTGGCGGACAACCGCCCTCACCCGTGGAAATCCGGACCGGCATGTTGAGCTCTTCGTTGAGAAAGGCCACCCCCATCTGAAGCCCTTCCCACATGGTGGGAGAGAGCGCCCCAAAGCTCATGCCTCCGATGATCAGGGGGTATATCTCCCGGACCGGCGGTATCCAGCCATGGGTTTTAAGGCGGGCCATGTTCTCCTTGGGGGGCAGCACCCTTCCAAGCAGGGTGCGCATCTCAAACTCGTGGCGTCCGGCATCCAGGGCCGGGTCCGTGAGCATGGATATCCGGATGAACTTGATCCGGTCCAGGAGTGATTCAGTCGAATTTCGGCGACCACCCCGTTTCCTGGGTTCCCCGCCCTGGTTCATATGAAACTTGAGCTTCGGGGTCCCGGGGTGGGGTTGAGGTTCAATGGCGTCGTTGGGGCAGACCATGGAACACATGGCGCACCCGATGCACGCCTCTTCTATGGTTGTTTTTTGTTTGATGCCGTAAAAGGTTTCAAATGTGGAACTATTGTCCTCGACCCTGTGGATGGAGGTGACAAGATTTCTCTTTCTAAACACAGCAAGCTCAATGGCCTGGACAGGACAGACAGCCGTACACTGGCCGCACAGGGTGCATCGATCCTTTTTCCAGTCGATCTGCCAGGGCAGGTCCTTGAGACTCAGAGAGGAAGGGTTAATGGTTCTGTTTGACGACATATTTTTACCTCCTGGCGGTCAGGGCTTACAATTGCGGTATCAAGGTGCATGGGTTGAATGTCAAGGGATTTGTCCCGGTCGGGAATGATGGCGTCAAGTCCGCACACCTCCGAAGAAAAGGCAAACATGCCCGGGCGTCCACCCACCACGCCCGGACGAAGCTTTTTCCTGTCCTGGGCCATGAAAAGGGTGTTGTCCGGCAGGGTGCCGATGACACAATTGGGACCATCGATGATCAGCTGGCGGCAGGATCGTTTCAGATGGGTTAAAAAGGCCACATCCGGGTGTTGTTTAAGATCATTCTCCTGAAGGGGGGTAATGACATGCTTGTAGGCGTCAATCCCCAGCCCCAGGCCCTCCATGGTGTAGTGAAGAATGTGGGCAAACACCTCGGAATCGGACTGATACCCCATGTACCCCGGATACTCCCTGGACGAAAGAAAATCCTTGATGGGAATAAAGGCCGTGTTCTCACCGTTGGTCATGGTGCTGAAGCCCTTGATGAAAAAGGGGTGACAGGCATAGAGGTTGATGGCGTAGTTGGTGTTCTGACGACCCTGGGCCATGATCACCCTGGCCTTGAGGTCCCGTCGGTCAAGCCCGAGGTAGTGGGCCACATCCATGGGATCCCCCAGCTCTTTGATCATAATGGTATCCGGCCAGAACGAAAACACGATCATGTCCTTGTTTTCTTCGCCCATCTCACGGATCTTGAGCCTTGTGTCCATGAGTCGCTCCTCAAGCTCAGCCTTGTCAAGGCCGTCCCAGGTTTCCGGGTACTCGTATGCCCTGATCAGATAGAGACCGCGCCGGGGGATTCCAAACATTCTTGTCTTGGGAACCTTGATGCTCACCTTGTACTTGGTCATGAACCCCTGGTTCATCATGAACAGATCCAGACGGCGGATTCCCTCTTCAGTGAAGATACCACTGAGGATGGGCGCCTCTTTCATCTCTTCAAAGGGTCCGCCAAGATCTTTAAGCAGAAGCCCAACCCCCGAACCGTCATGCCCCTCTTTCATAACATCAAGGGCATTGATGGCGACCATGGGAGATACTGGATCCTTGCTTGTAAGTGCAAACAGACGGCACATTCTCTTTTTCTCCTTGTTATTTTCAATGGTTTGAGCAATATATAAATCCAATACTATAGGGAAAAATACTGGTTTTTTCAATAGTTTTGTTTTTTTCCCATCCACAGGAGGCATTTTTGGACAGGGCAGCACAGCCCGCCCGCCCTGGACTTTGAAACTGTGAACGATTTTAACCCGGATGGGGATAAAAATACAAAAATGGAACTTAAAAACCTTTCCAAACCCCTGGCCAAGCAGCTCAGGGACAGACATGCCCACCTCGACGAACAACTCAGCCGACGGGGCATTATCCTGCCACAGACTCAACCCTTTAAAACCCATCTTGACAGGGCACTGCTCTTCAGCGAATTCATTGCATCCACCATCACCCGCACCCCTGAAATCCTGGTTGACCTCATCAAATCAAACGATATTGAACAGGCCTATGGTCCCGACACCTTTCGTGACCGGCTTGAAAAAGCGTTCACACCCACAACGGACGAGGCGGATTTCAAGGCACGCCTGACCCGTCTGCGGCAACGTGAAATGGTGAGGATCGCATGGCAGGATCTGACCGGAACAGCGACACTGGAACAGACCACGGCAGAGTTGTCCGCCCTTGCTGAGGCTTGTGTTGACAAAACATTTTCGCTTCTCTATGATAAACTCTGTTTCATGCGCGGAACGCCCCTAAATCGGCAGGGGTCAAAACAGAATATTGCCGTTATCGGCATGGGGAAGCTTGGGGCCAGGGAGCTCAACTTCTCGTCTGATATTGACCTTATTTTTGCCTATCCATGGGACGGCATTACTAGTGGTGACGGGAAAAGCAGTACCAACGAAGAATTTTTCACAAGACTGTGCAGGAATTTTTTACGGGTGTTTGATTCAACCATGGCTGAAACAACCATATTCAGAGTGGATACAAGACTGCGGCCCTTTGGAACAAGCGGTCCCCTGGTGGCAAGCTTTGGTGCCATGGTGGATTATTACCAGACCCAGGGCAGGGAGTGGGAACGCTATGCCCTGATCAAGGCAAGGCCCGTTGCCGGGGACATCACGGCTGGCAACCGGCTGATAGAATCCCTCAATCCCTTTGTCTACCGCCGCTACCTGGACTATGGCAGCTTTGAATCGTTCCGGGACATGAAAAAAAGAATCTCCCTCCAGGTCAAAGACCGAAAATTCAGAAACAACATCAAGATAGGACCCGGCGGCATCCGGGAGATTGAATTCTTTGGCCAGCTGTTCCAGCTGATCCGAGGCGGTGTGGAGCCGGAATTCCAGGAACGCGGAATCCTGAAAATTCTGACCCGGCTCAACCAGCGGGACTATATTGACGACCAGACCCTCAAAGATCTGTCGGACGCCTATGTCTTTCTCAGACGGGTGGAGCACAGACTCCAGGAGTATGGGGATCTCCAGACCCACGATCTTCCGGAAAATCCAACGGATCGGTCAAGGCTTGCCCTGTCCATGGAGTTTGACACCTGGCCGATGTTCGCCCATGTGCTCGACCGCCACCGGTCCATCGTACACACCCATTTCAACCACCTGCTGGTGGAAAAAAAAGAGCCGGCACCCAGCAATACCAGCCCGTTGAGCTACCTGTGGCAGACGCTCAGTGATCCCCAGTTTGATGACGCCGGGGCCGGCAGTACCATGGTCA
This sequence comes from uncultured Desulfobacterium sp., assembly GCA_963675615.2. Classification (GTDB taxonomy): domain Bacteria; phylum Desulfobacterota; class Desulfobacteria; order Desulfobacterales; family Desulfobacteraceae; genus Desulforapulum. The sequence continues at coordinate 2,377,436 of CAXXTD010000001.1, read as the reverse complement.
GTGACATCCCCGGATTCAAGGACAAGGAAATGGTGATCCGACTGCTCAAATCCCTGGAGGCCAACCCCGGCACCCGGCGACTGACGGCCAACGGTCGCAACCGCCTGAACCGCCTCGTCCCCAAAATCATCCAGAAGGCCGGGGAACAGTCCTCCCCTGAAACCGTGCTCTCAAGGCTTGTGGACCTTGTCATCACCATTGAACGGCGCACCTGCTACCTTTCGCTGCTCCTTGAACGACCCGAAGTGCTTGACCAGCTTGCAGGCCTTGCCGCCAAAAGCCCCTGGATCATCGGGTTTCTCTCAAAGCATCCTGCCCTCCTGGACGAACTTCTGGGGACGAACAATGATCCTGTCCTGCCCACCCGGGACGAGCTTGGGGCCGAATTAGAGCGCAGAATGTCCCAGATTCCCCCTTCGGATCAGGAGTTTCAAATCGAAGAACTCTGCCTCTTCCGCCAGACAAGCACCCTGAGAATCGCCGTGGCAGACGTGAATCAGGATTACCCCCTGATGAAGGTGAGCGACGCCCTTACCCATGTTGCCGAAACCGTTCTTGAACGGGTCATTGACATTGCCTGGGACCACATTGCACAAAAATACGGCACCCCCTCGGGCACGGCCAGAAAAAAGGGAGAGTCCCCCGGGTTTGCCGCCATTGCCTATGGAAAACTCGGGGGAATTGAACTGGGATACCGGTCCGACCTTGACCTTGTGTTCGTCCATTCCGGAGGGCAGGGCACCACCCGGGGGGGCACTAAAAACATCGACATCAGCCGCTTCTACTCAATGCTCGGCCAGCGGATCATCCACGCCCTCACCGTTCATACCCCTGCCGGAACCCTTTACGAAACCGACATGCGCCTGAGGCCGTCCGGCCAGTCCGGAATGATCGTAAGCGAAATCAGCGCCTTTGAAACCTACATTAACGAAGAGGCATGGACCTGGGAAATCCAGGCCATTGTCAGGGCAAGACCCATTGCCGGCGACCCTGAACTCCAGGGCCGGTTTACCAGGATAAGAGAGCGTGCGCTCAGGAAAAAAAGAGCGCCGGCCCCCCTTGGCCAGGAGGTCAAAGAGATGCGGGAGCGTCTCCGGAAAAAACATCTCAAACCCGGGGTCGTGGATTTCAAGCAGGACAGGGGCGGCATTGTGGACATTGAATTTCTGGTCCAGTACCTGGTTCTGCGTTACAGCCATGACCACCCGGAACTCACCCGTTGGACGGACAATGTGCGTCTGCTTGAAACCCTGGCCAGCGAAATGATATTAACCCCGGCCGAGGCTGAACAGATCAAGCATGCATATCTTGTCCAGAGAAGAGCCATTCACAGATTAAACCTGAAGGAGGAAGAAGAGACACGGCTGTCAGATCATTTTTTAGAAATCAAAGAGCGGGTCTTCGCCCTGTACGAGAAGATCCTTTTATAAACCAAGGCTTTGGCAATATCGAGATCCACCAGGAATTTAACCTTGGGGAACATCACTATTTCTAAGGACCTGAACAAAAGGAGAAAATGATGGACGTACCAACCTGGAACACCCCTTTCTGGCCCAAAGGAGTAGCCACTACTGTCCCTGATTACACGTTTCCGCTGTTCAAAATTTTTGATGACACTGCTGCAAAAAACCCTGACAACGTCTTTACCATCTTTAACGGAGGCACCAAAACCTACGCCCAGGCAAAGGATACCGCCGACAGAATCGCTAACTTCCTTGTGAAAAAAGGCATTAAAAAGGGCGACAAGGTTGCCCTGTTTCTGCCCAACATCCCCCAGTTCCCCGAAATTTTCTTTGGCATCCTAAAGGCCGGAGCCTGCTGCGTCAACTGCAACCCGGTATACACCGCCCATGAGCTCAACCACCAGCTCAACGATTCCGAGTCAAAGATGGTATTCTGCATGGACCACCCGGAATTTTACAAGAACACGGTCCAGGCCATCAAGGGAACAGGCGTCGAGACGGTGGTGGTCTGCAACATCAAATCCTACCTGCCAAAACTCAAGGGATTCCTGGGCTCCCTCCTGGGCAAGATCCCCAAGGCCGACAGCCATGAGCCCGGCCATATCATGTTTGACGACATGGTTGCCGCATCAAGCCCGAATCCGCCGAAAATTTCCATCGACCCTGAAACTGACACGGCTGTGATGCTGTACACGGGCGGCACCACGGGTGTGCCAAAGGGTGCGGAGCTGACCCATACAAATTTCACCTACGACGTCACGGCCCTGAACGAATATGGGCGCTTTGTCCACGAACCGGGCAAGCCTGCGGAGAAAATCAGACAGGGCGGGTACCACACCTACCTTGGGGTGCTGCCCTGGTACCACAGCTTCGGCATCACCTGTGCCATGCTTTCAGCCGCAATGTCGGGAAGCAAACTCATCTGCATCCCGGATCCCAGGGCGGGAAAGCCACCGTTTACAGAGGTTCTCAAGACCGTTCAAAAATTCAAACCCACCATCATGCCGGCCGTTCCCACCATTTTTGTTGCCTTTACCAATCACCGGGACATCGATAAATACGACCTCACCTCGATCATGGGATGCTTTTCAGGCGGGGCCCCCCTGCCTCCTGAAGTGTGCAAGCAGTTTGAAGATAAAACCGGGGCCACCATCTTCGAAGGATACGGCCTGACCGAGACCACGCCCGTGGTCAGTGCCAACCCCACCAACAGGGAACAGCGAAAGATCGGGTCCATCGGATTTCCCCTGCCGGGAACCAACGTCAAAATCGTTGACCTTACCACCGGGGAAACAGAACTTGCCCAGGGAGAGGACGGTGAACTTGCCGTGTGCGGTCCCCAGGTGATGAAGGGCTACTGGAACCGGCCCGATGCCAACGACGAGGTGTTCAGAACCATTGACGGACGCCGTTATTTTCTCACCGGTGACATCGCCCACGTTGACGAGGAGGGTTACATCCTGATCACGGACCGTAAAAAGGACATGATCATTGTGGGTGGATTCAACGTCTATCCCAGGGATGTGGAGGATATCCTGTACACCCACCCCGGTGTGGAACTGGCCGCCGTGGTCGGCATCCCGGACAAGAGAAGCGGCGAGAGCGTAAAGGCCTTTGTCAAACTCAAACCCGGTGCAACCGTCACCGAAGAGGAGATGAAGGAATTCTGCAAGCAGAACATGGCCGGTTACAAGCGGCCCAGGAGTATCGAGTTCAGAAACGAAATCCCCGTATCCAACGTGGGCAAGGTGCTGCGCCGGGTGCTCAGGGATGAAGAGATCAAGGCCTGACCCCAAGGGAACAGGCAGGTATAGATAGAAAAAAGCCCGGCAGCAATAGAAGGTTATTGCTGCCGGGCTTTGAAACGACTTTAAGGAGAGAAAATGAGCGTATCAAAATGGGAAACCCCGTTCTGGCCCGAAGGCGTGGCACACAACATCTCAAACTTCCACTATCCCCTTTCCCAGGTGCTTGACAATTCTGCCCGACGCTACCCTGAGAATGTATTCACCATTTTCAACGGTGCCACCCGGACCTATGCCCAGGTCAAGGATACGGCAGACCGGGTGGCCAACTTTCTCGTTGAAAAGGGCATTAAAAAAGGGGACAGGATTGCCCTGTTTCTGCCCAACATCCCCCAGTTTCCCGAAATCTTCTTTGGTATCCTCAAGGCCGGGGCCGTTTGCGTCAACTGCAACCCGGTGTACACGCCAACGGAACTCAACCACCAGCTGTGTGACTCCGAGGCAAAGATGGTGTTCTGCATGGATCACCCTGAATTTTACACGAACACGGTCAAGGCCATCGTTGACAGCGATGTGGAAACGGTTGTCATCTGCAATATCAAGTCCTACCTGCCCAAATCAAAGGCCTTGATTGGATCGCTGCTTGGAAAGATTCCCAGGGCCAACCACCATGAACCCGGCCACCTCATGTTTGACGACATTGTCAAGGCCGCACGTCCCACCCCTCCAGCCGTTGAGATAGATCCGGAGAATGATACGGCCGTCATGCTCTATACGGGCGGCACCACGGGAGTGCCCAAGGGAGCCGAGCTCACCCACGCCAACTTTGCCTACAATATCCAGGCCTGTGAAGAATACTTCAGGTTCGTTCACGAGGGAAGTGACAAGCCAGACAAAGTCCGCCACGGCGGCTATCACACCTTCCTTGGAATCCTTCCCTGGTACCACAGCTTCGGCATCACCAGCGCCCTGCTCTTTAGTGTGCTTTCGGCAAGCCGACTGGTCTGCATTCCAGACCCGAGATCTGGCAAACCACCGTTTACAGACGTTCTCAAGGCTGTTGAAAAATATCGGCCCACCTTTATGACGGCCGTACCAACGATCTTTGTGGCCTTTACCAACCATCCTTTGCTGAAAAAATATGACATCTCGTCCCTCATGGGATGTCTCTCCGGCGGAGCGCCCCTGCCCCCCGAGGTGTGCCGGCAGTTTGAGGAAGCCACGGGCGCCATCATATTCGAGGCCTATGGTCTCACGGAAACCGCCCCGGCCGTGTGCATCAACCCCTCGTTCAAGGAGACCCGTAAAATCGGATCCATCGGTTTTCCCCTGCCCGGGACAGACGTCAAGATCCTGGACATCGAAACTGGAGAACAGGAACTTGTCAGGGGAGAGGACGGCGAGCTTGCCGTTTGCGGCCCCCAGGTGATGAAGGGGTACTGGAAACGTCCCGACGCCAATGACGAAGTGTTCAAGACCATCAATGGGCAGCGCTACTTTCGCACCGGCGACATCGCCCACATTGACGAGGACGGATACGTGGTCATCACAGACCGGAAAAAAGACATGATCATCGTGGGCGGATTCAACGTCTACCCAAGGGATGTGGAGGACATCATCTATACCCATCCCAAGGTCGAACTGGTTGCCGTTGTAGGCATTCCCGATCCAAAAAGCGGTGAGAGCGTCAAGGCGTTTATCAAGCTCAAACCCGGCGAGAGCATGACCCAGGAGGAAATGATCAAATTCTGCAAGGAAAACATGGCCCCCTACAAAAAGCCCAGAAGCATTGAATTCAGGGACGATATTCCGGTATCCAACGTGGGCAAGGTGCTGCGCCGGGTGCTCAGGGACGAAGAGATAAAGAACTGATACAAAGGGTCAGGCCAAAAAAGAAAATACCGGGGAGAGAGCCCATGGCCGTCGGCTCTCTCCCCATGGTCATATTAATGATGGTTAGACCCTCCAGAAAGGGACCTTGGCCTGTTTGATTTCCATGGTTATTTCCGGTGGCTCTCTTACAGATGCAATTGAGGGATCCATGAAGATACTTGAACTCCGATTTAAAAACCTCAACTCCCTCTACGGCGAATGGGTCATAGATTTCACCGATCCCGAATATGTATCCAACGGCATCTTTGCCCTGACCGGTCCGACCGGCGCGGACAAATCAACGATTCTTGATGCCATCTGTCTGGCACTCTGCGGACGGACTCCCCGGCTTACCGGTTTTGGCAAGAAATCCATCACCGGTTGTCAAGGCTTTGAAAAAAAGATCTCGTTGGACAGGATCACGGCTTCGGCCACCTCACGAAGGGTTTTTCTCGAATCCATGCTCCGCTTCTGTAGCCACCGGTGGGCATCCCGACCGGTCAGGCTGCGCTGGTGCATGAGGATCTCCTTGGCCTGTTCGATCTGTTTGCGGGCAGCCAGCTCCTCCTGGATCACCCGGGTCTTGACCATAAGTTCGGTGTTGTGGATCGCCACGGCAGACTGATTGGCCACGGCCGTCAAAAGGTTGATCTCTGTCTCGGAAAAATCGTGGGCAACCGCCGTAAAGCAGTTGAGCACGCCAATCACCTTTTCGTCACGGGTTTGAAGGGGGATGCCCACCATGGAGACCAGGCCAAGCATCTTTGCCATCTCCTTTTCCTTGAACCGTCTGCTCTTCATAATATTTTTAAGCACCAGGGGCTGTTTACGGGTCGCCACGTACCCGACAACACCCTCGTCAAGGCTGAGGGAGCGTTCCTTGACATAGGCCGGAGCGATGGATTGGGTAGCCTTGAGATAAATCCTGGGGGGTGATTCATCGGGGTTGATGAGCCACAGCGAACAGATTTCCACACCGGTCACCTTTGCCGTGACCATCACGATCAGTTTCAGCAGATCCTCAATGTAGAGATCCGATGTAATGGCCGTGCTGATATCCGTCAGGGCCTTGATATAGCCATCATAGGTATCCGAATTTTTTTCCATGGCCTTTTATAACCAGAAACACGGTTCAAAGGTCAATAAAAAAATAGCGCCCCCATGGGATCTTTGTTCAGCAAAAGTCCTTATTTTTTCTGGGCAAGGGCCTTGATAAAAGAGTTTCGGATCACCTCATCCTCGTGCTCGAGGAAATCGGCAAGCTCTTTTATGGGATAGTTCAGCAGCCGCTTGATGCCCATGATGGATCGAAGGGGTTTCCTGGCGAAATCCCGGGCCGCCCCCATTGCTTCGTCCTCAAGGGTCTCCAGCGGTACCACCCGGTTCACAAGCCCGAGGGTCAATGCCTCACGGGCATCAATGGTCCGGCCGGAATAGAGCAGATCCGCAGTCACCCCTCGCCCCATGAGCCGCTGGAAAAAAAAGATCCCCCCGCCCTTGGGTATCAGCCCCATGTCCAGGCAGGGATTCTGAAAAATCGTATCATCGCCCACGATCCGCCAGTCGCAGGCAAGGCCCATGTTGAAAAACACAGGGGCCACTGGACCCTTTCCGGCATGGATGACCATCTTGTCAAAGGCGGCCATCCGGAGAACAAACTGATTAACGGCATTGTTGAGCCGTTCAAGATCGTCAAGACCGGCCTCTCCGGTTGCAAATCGGGTATAAAACCCCTGGCACTCCTCCTGGTCAATGCGTTTGGCTGCGCCAAAGATCAGCAGGACCCGGACCTTTTTGTCCCTTTCAACCTGGTCAAAAAATTGGAACAGCCGCTCCTTGGCCATCAGGCAGGTCAGATTCCGGAGAAGATCCTCCTTGAATTTAACCACCGCCAGCCGGCCCTCTATCTTCCCTGAAAACAGGGCTTGATCCTCGCAACAGTCCATGGTGAAACCTCCTTTAAGTTTTCCCCCCTGTAAAGAGGGTCAGGCGTTTGCCGGCAAGGGCATGAGTTCTTCGACCCAGGCTGAAAACCGGGCAGCATGACCGGGATCAATGGATTCAAGCGCTTTAATGGCGGTTTCCATGGATTTTTCCCCTGTGTTGTGGCCCGGGGATTTGGAAAAAAATTTGTCCGCCACGCAGATGATAATCTCGGCCGTGGTCAGGGGAACCATGTCCCGGTGGGGAAGGGGAAGCCGGTTTTCCCGTATGTTCACCTCGGTGATGCCGGCACCGGTGTGACGCTCCGCCACAAGACCATGGGCCGGGAAACCAAGTTTGTCAAGGAGTTTCCTGCCCAGAAAACCGTGGCACAGATAGGGGTAACTGCCAAAGCATCCCAGGCCAGGGGCGTCTGTCATGAAGATCCCGATGTCGTGGAGCATGGCGGCCTGTTCGACAAACCCAAGATCCAGATTCGCATGGGGCGCAAGGGCTGCGATCTCAAGGCTCTTTTGCGCCACCTGCTCCCCGTGTCTTAAAAGGATTTCACAGGCTTTAGAGCCGGACGGATAGAATTCATGGATGATCTGCCTCGGGTTCATGGTCACTCTATCTCACCTTGCCCGACAGGAGGGTTTCTTCAATAAACTGGTCAAGATCTCCGTCCAGGACCCTGTCCACATCACCAACCTCGTAGTCGGTCCTGTGGTCCTTGACCATGCGATAGGGATGGAGCACATAGGACCGGATCTGGCTTCCCCAGGCAATATCGTCTTTGCTGTCGTGGAGATCCTGCATCTTCCGGTTCTGCTTCTCCTTTTCAAGCTGGTAGAGTCTTGACTTGAGGACCTTCATGGCGATCTCCTTGTTCCGGTGCTGGGACGGCTCCTGCTGACACTGGACCACCACCCCCGTGGGAAGATGGGTGATGCGCACGGCACTGCTGGTCTTGTTGACGTGCTGGCCACCGGCACCACTTGCCCGGTACACATCAATCCGCAAATCCCCCTCGTCGATCTCCACACGGATATCATCCTTGAGTTCAGGATAGACAAACACCGATGCAAAAGAGGTCTGCCGCTTGCCGCCGGCATTGAACGGTGAAATGCGGACCAGCCTGTGCACCCCGGACTCAACCTTGAGCAGCCCATAGCTGTACTCTCCGGATACGCTGAAGGTGACCCCTTTGATACCGGCTTCGTCACCGGGCTGATAATCGATCATCTGCAGCTTGAGCCCCTTTTTATCGATCCAGCGGGAGTACATGCGGAAAAGCATCTCGGTCCAGTCCTGGGAGTCGGTTCCCCCGGCACCTGCGTTGATGGAAACAATGGCGCTCTTTGTGTCATCCTCTCCGTCGAGCATGATGGCCACGGAAAATTTCTTGACCTTTTGCCCGAGCCGGTTCAGCTGGAGCTCCACTTCCCTTTCGGTCTCCTTGTCATCCTCTTCATGGGCAAGCTCGAGCAGGGTTTCGGCATCCTCGATTTCGGCAAAAATATTGTCCCAGGTCTCGATGAGATCGGATATCCGGGTTCTCTCCCTGAGCTTTGCCGTGGCCGTGTCCGGGTCGTTCCAGAAATCTTCCCGGGCGATCATGCTTTCAAGCTCCCTCAAGCGGTTTCTCTTGACGGGAAGGTCAAAGATACTCCTTTAACTGTTCTGCTTTTTCGTAAAATCCCGCTATCGCCTGTTTGAGTTCTGTGGACATGGTGTATCTCCTGATCGTTGATGACTAAAAAACGTTTCTAAATCCTCTTTTTACCATAAACACCAATGCCATTGCAACCAGGCAGATCATGGCAAACCAATCCCCGGCAATGGAATAAAAGGTGATCGTATCCACAAGGGCAAGGGGCCGGGTCAGGGTCGCCCGGGTGTAAAGGTCGGTGGTTGCCACGATCCTTCCCAGGGGGTCGATGAATCCACTGATGCCTGTATTTGCGGCCCTTGCCACAGCCCTTCTGTTTTCAATGGCCCGGAACACTGCCGTGGAAAAATGTTGAATCGGAGCTGAGGTCCGCCCGAACCAGGCATCGTTGGTAATGGTCACAAGAATTTTCGCCCCGTTGTTCACCATGTTTCGGGCAAGCCCTGGAAAAATGATCTCAAAGCAGATGAGAACGCCGGCCGATCCCCTGTCATACCTGAGGGGGTAGGACTCCTTTTTTCCGGGTGAAAAATCCCCTGCCTGGGCCGTCAGCTTGCCAAGAAAGGTGAGATACCGGCCCAGGGGCACATATTCACCAAAGGGAACCAGGTGCACCTTGTCGTAACGGTCCGTGGTAACCGAGAACCGGTTGATCATATGGGCCCGGTTATAGTAGTTGTACCCCTGGGGGCACGCCTCAATGGCCGGGCTGCCGACAAGAAACCAGGTTTTCACCTGGCGGATGCACTGGTCCACCCGTTCTGACAGGACCGGGTCCAGGCCGTAGTAAAACGGAAGGGCCGTCTCCGGCCATACAATGAGGTCCGGCTGTTGCCCTGCTGCCCGGCGGGAAAGATCGCAATAGGCGTCAATGGTTGATTCCTGGTATTGAAGGTCCCACTTGTCCGCCTGACGGATGTTGCCCTGGACCACCGAAACCCTTGTTTTTTGGGCGTTGTCCATGGCAAGCCCGATCTCTGCCAGCCGCACCCTGCCATAGGCAGACACCAGAACCAGGGCGAGCACACAGGGAAGCATGGAAACAACCCCTTTCAGGCCGTTTTTTTTTCTTGAGAACATCCAGGCCCTGGCAAGGGATGCGTTCACCATGACAATGAGAAAAGAGAGCCCGTAAACCCCTGCCAGATCGGCAACCTGGATCAGGGTTGTTCGGGTGTAAAGGCAACTGCCCAGAAGCCCCCAGGGAAACCCCGTAAACAGGCAGGCCCTGAGGTATTCACCCCCGACCCACAAAGCCCCGGCCCCAAGGGGCATCCACAGGGACTTTCTTGAAAAAAGGGTCATCCCGGCACAAAACAGCCCCACGTAAAGGGCCAGGTAAAGGGCAAGCAGCACAAGCACCGAAACCGAAAGCACCAGGGGGATTCCCCCATAGGTCTGGATGGTCGGTACGATCCAGTACAACAGCGAAACAAAATGGAGCAGCCCCGCCCCCAGGCCCAGGTAAAAGGCTTTTTTGGGGGCCATGCCATGGATGGCAACCAGGAGGGGCACCAGGGCAAACCAGGCGAGCCAGTCAAGGCCCGGGCCGGGAAAGGCAAGGGTCAGGAGTATGGCGCTTGCGGCGGCCGGAAAAACGCCCGTGGTACCGGGAATTACAGCAGCCGGAGTTTGATTTTTGATGGACAAGACGCTTTCCTTTTGTTTTGTTGCCTTTGAAACCTGCCATGTGTAACAGCAAGCTGCCATGGGTGTCAAATGAGAACCGTGAATTCCAGCAATTCGACCGATGGCTTTAAACCCTGTGCTTCCGTCAGTTTCCGCTGGCTGAACCTGGAAAGACGGGGAATTTTCGGACAAGGCAGAACAATAAATTTCCAGACAGATATTCACCGGGCGGAATAACCGGCATGGCCGGAGCCGGGGTATCTGCACCGGCCACAACCAAATTTGAAACGCCCACTGATGATGCCTCGGTGTGCGTTTCTTGTAAAATATAAAAGCAATTGACAAAAGCCAAAAGTTTAATGCATCATATCTAGATATTTTTTACCATCTTCCCACTCGGAATCAAGGCAAAACCGATGCCGGCTAAAGACGACAAAAGAGAAAAAAAAGCCGTTGAGAAAATGAGCCGTCAAGAGCTGGAGGCGGAACTTCGCTCGCTCAGGGATCTTGAGGCGCTCCACCGAAAAGCGGTGCAGCAGGATGAAACACGGCTCAAAACCATCCTTGAAACCTCCCCGGTGGGTATCGGCAGAATCGGAAAAAATGGATTTTCCTGGGGCAACCAGGCATTTTACGCCATGCTGGGCTACAGCGAACAAGAGCTGGTCGGAAAAAAGGGCAGTGTCCTCTTCTCTGACGTCCAGGCCTATGACCGGCAGAAATTCAGCATGGAATCCCAGATAAACCGCCATGGCAGTGCCACCATTGAAACCGAACTGATCCGGAAAGACGGAACGACCCTGGAATGCATCATCTGCGCCTCCCCCTTTAATCCGGAGGATCTCTCCCTCGGGTACATTGTCACCCTCACCGATGCCTCGGAGCTGCGCAACCTTCAACAGCAACTGAGGCAGGCCCAGAAAATGGAGGCACTGGGCGTCCTGGCCGGCGGGATTGCCCATAATTTCAACAATATTCTCATGGGCATACAGGGTCACGTCTCCATCCTCAAATCAAACCTCCCCCCGGACACCCCCCTTCTCGCCCACACCGCATCCATTGAGAACCACCTTGCCAGCGCATCAACATTGACCGGCAGAATCCTCGGCTTTGCAAGAAAGGGCAACCACGAACCCCAGTACCTGGACCCGGGTGATATTGTGACCAAAACCCTGGACCTGTTTGGCAGCAGCCGACCGGAAATTACCATCCACCAGACCCATGAAAAACCCCTCTGGAACGTCGAGGCTGACCCGTCCCAGATCGAGCAGGTGATGCTCAACCTGTTTGTAAATGCCAGTCAGGCAATGCCCCAGGGCGGCGACCTGTACGTGGCCATGAAAAAAACTGTGATCAAAAAAAATCACCCATACCCGTTTGACGTCCAGCCGGGCCGGTACGTCTGTATCTCGGTCAGGGACACGGGCATCGGCATGCCCCCCGAGGTTCGGGAACGGGTGTTTGAACCCTTTTTCACGACCAAACAGCAGACCGACCAGGAAAGGACAGGCCTCGGACTTGCATCGGTCTACGGCATCGTCAAAAGCCACAGGGGGTTCATCGTTGTAAAAAGCAGGGTTGGGCGGGGCGCCACCTTTGAAATCTACTTTCCGGCCATGGATGATGCCTGATTCATTAGAATGCGAAGGGGGTTCCCCCCTCCAATCTTCAGTTCGTTGAAGGGAGAGGGGGCTATTTTATCAGCCGGTTACAAATCGACCATAAATCAAAAAGGGTTTACAGTCCGAAAACCGTAAACCCTTGATTTTTATGGTAGGCACGAGCAGGCTTGAACTGCTGACTTCTACCGTGTCGAGGTAGCGCTCTACCAACTGAGCTACGCGCCTGTATGATTTGAAAAATTATTTACCACTCCGGTCGGTCTTTGTCAAGAATATTACAACGGCTATTCTGAAATATATGCCTTTTTTATTTCAGATTCAGGAACCGGTGGCACATCTTTCTGGGTGACAAACCGCAGGGTCATGGACAACGGTGTCACCTCCGAGATCTCGATGGCAAACAAGTCAAAGGTCTTGAGCATGAGACGGTCGGCAAGGGTTACGGCATTTCCCTTGAACATGATATCCACCATGGCCCGGTCCGAACCAAGCTCCCGGGTCTTGACGTCCTGGATGCCGGGCATGTCTTTCAACACCTTTCTGAGCATGATGAAACTCGACAGGTAATCGGTCCCCTCCACCCGGGTTTCAATGGCCCGGACGGTCTGCTGGCGGGCCGACCAGAAATCGCTGATCCTGGCCGCAAGGGCCTCTGCTGCAAGGTCTCCGGCCTGGATCAGGGCCTGGTTTGTCCCTTCTGCATCCGCACTGTTCTTGGCAACGGCCGATTGTTCGATGGTGCCCATGGGTTCACCCGTTTCCGTGGCAAACACCTCCAGGTCGACCGTGGCCGGGTAGGACCGTTCATCGCCCATGCGATTGGATGGTTCTTCTGCCCTGGCCCGTCCCATGACAAGGATATCGGCCTTGAGTGCTCCGGCAAGTTTGAGGGCCCCCATGGCATCGTGGACAAAATCAAACGAGATGCCGAGGGATTCAAGGTTCGGCCGTTCAGGTCCTTTTCCCACAAGGGTGAACCCTTTTTTTTCAAGGACGTCAATCAGGGCACCCTCGGCAAACGAGGCATAGGGCAGGGGATTCTTGCCCCACCAGTACCGGGAGAGCACCTCATTATAGGACTGTTCGCTGATCAGCAGCAGCACCGAAGGGTTGTTTTTTTCAGTGTTGACAATGCCTGAACGGGCAAACATCGCTTCCAGGGCGGAGGCGTTGACGGCAGATTCCACTGCAACCATGTATTGTCCCTCTCGTTCAGCCTCGGCAAGCACCCGGTAGGTTTCAACGTAGTGTTCAGCATCTGAAAGCACCTGGCCGTATATAAGCTCAAGATTTCCGGCAATCTCTGCCGGGGAGAGCAGATCCAGCACGACCCGCTCCACCGAACGATACAGGGCATCTGAAACAGCGGCCGTTTTGGCCTGGGGCAGATTATCTTTAACAATGGCCCGTTTGCCAAGGGTGATCTGTTTTTCATTTTCCGGGGCCGCAGCCCCATCCGTTGCCACCACTCCAAACAGCACAAACAAAGCCATCAGCCCTGCCAGGCCCGTAACCATTTGTCTCATCATCAAATTCTCCTAAGCGTTTCTTGCAATGGCGTAATCTGAAAGCATGATCATGGTACCCTTTGCCCCACAATCGTCAAAGCGCTCAAGGCATTTCTTTGCCTTGGCAACATGGTGTTCCGCCCTGGACTGGGTATCGTCTATCCCGTTGTAAAGGTGCAGCTTGTCCACCAGACGGCTAAAATCGTCATGGTTGAATCCCGGCCTTGAAATCACGCCTTCCATCCAGGAGCGATCCGGCCCGCTGGCCCGCTCCAGGGCAAGGATCAGGGGCAGGGTCAGTTTCCCCTCCCTCAGGTCTGCCCCGGGATTTTTTCCCAGGGTTGCGGCATCGGCCGTATAGTCCAGCAGATCGTCTGCCATCTGAAAAGCCACGCCCAGGTGGTAACCATAGTCTGCAAGGGCCTGCTCCCTGTCTGCCGAAGCATTGGCAATAAGGGCACCGCTCCTGCATGCCCCCTGGATCAGCACGGCGGTCTTTCCCTTGATAATGGCCATGTACTCGGCCTCACTCAGGTCCAGTTTTCCCTTTTTCTCCAGCTGGTTGATCTCCCCCTGGGACATTTCTTCGGTGATGCCGGCAATCACCCGGATAATCCCGGGAAGCCCTGTCCGGGAGGCAAGGCACAGGGACCGTGCCAGGAGAAAGTCACCGGTCAGCACCACCCGGGCAGCACCCCAGGTGGAGTGGGCCGTCTTTCTGCCGCGTCTCATCTCTGCTTCATCCACCACATCGTCATGGAGAAGTGTGGCAGCATGGAGGTACTCAAAAAGGGTGGAGACATCCAGGGCAAGGTCGCCGCCATAGCGGCACAGCCTTGAACTTAAAAGAAAAAGCAGGGGCCGAAGCCTTTTCCCGCCACTGAACAGCAGATGGCCTGCGATCTGCCTGACAAGGTCAAGGTTGGGGGTGAGGTTTGCCGCCAGGGCCCCTTCAATGGCGGCCAGGTCTTCGCTGACTGACGCCAGGATCTGCTGTTTGAGCGCATCTTTCATACAAGCTCTCCCACAAGGTCATAGGCATGGGTTTCAGTGATCTTTACCCTGACAAAGGTGCCGATGTCAATGTTATCACCATAGACAAAGGTGATGCCGTCAACTTCAGGCGCCTGGAAGCGGGTCCGTCCCAGATAGACGCCATCGTCGGGATTCTCCTCCACAAGCACGGTAAAGGTTTTGCCAAGGTAAACCTCATTGATTGCTTCGGAAATACCGGCCTGGGCCGCCATGATCGTATCCCGACGGGCCTCTCCAGTTGCCTCGTCCACATGGTCTTTGAGGGCGTGGGACGCCAGATCGTCGGAATCTGAATAGGCAAACACCCCAAGCTGATCAAACCGGATCTCGTTCACAAAGGCAAGCAATTCGTTGAAGTCGTCCTGGGTTTCACCGGGAAAGCCCGTGATAAGCGTGGTCCTGAGGGCTGCATCCGGCGCGGTTTTCCGGATAAAGGCAAACAGCCGGTCAAGGTCCTCCCTTGTATAATTTCTACCCATGCGACGCAGAATCCTGGAATTCGCATGCTGGATGGGCACGTCAAAATAGGTGCACACATTGTCAAGGCCTGCAATGGCCCGGATGGTATCGTGGTCAAGGGAAGAAGGGTGGGTGTATAAAAGCCGGATCCAGACATGGGGATCCAGGGCCTCTATCCGTTGGGAGAGCGTGGTTAAGAGCCCTGCCAGATTGACATCCCCGTCAAGATCCACCCCATAGTCCGAGGTGTTCTCCCCAACAAGCACAATCTCTTTTACCCCATTTTTAACGAGAATTTCGCTCTCTGCAACCACGGCATCCAGGCTTCGGCTTCGCTGGATTCCCCTGAGCTTGGGAATGATGCAGTAGGTGCAATGGCGGTCACACCCCTCTGAAATCTTCACATGGGCAAGGTAATCAAGGGTGAGCAGCCGGGGAAGGGGGTGGCCCTGCATCTGCCGGTCCAGGACGTCCGGCACCAGCACCATAAGCTCGTTGGATTCAACCGCCCGGACAATGTCATCGCAGGATCCTGTGCCGAGAAAAGCATCGACCTCCGGCAGCTCGCCACCGAGGTCGTCCTGCTTGAACCGTTCGGGCAGGCAGCCGGTCACCACCAGTCGTTGGCACCGGCCCTGCCGTTTAAACTCCGCCATGGCCAGGATTGTATCAACAGCCTCTGTTGAGGCTGCTGATATGAACCCGCAGGTATTGACGATGATCACGTCTGCCTGGGAGGGGTCATGGACAATGCCATGACCCGCTGCTGCAAGGCGGCCGAGCATCACTTCGCTGTCCACCTGGTTGCGGCAGCATCCCAGGCTTTCGAGAAATATCATCATAGGGCTTTTGTCATCATATCACCCATGAGCTTTGAAAAGCGTGAGGGATTTTCGATCTTGCCCCCCTCGCTGATCACGGCAAGGTCAAACAGGAGATCTGCATAATCCTTGAGCACAGGGTTGGTGGTGTCTGTCTCAAAAACCCCCTTGATCTTTTCCATGACCGGGTGGCTGATGTTGAGCTCAAGGGAACGCTTCTGTTCCGGGGCATCCTGGCCCGACGCCTTGAGAATCTTCTCCATGTAGGCGCTCATGCCATGGTCGTCACCGGAGAGGCAGGCCACGGACTCCTTGAGCCGCTTTGAAATCTGGACATCCTTGACCCGGCCCTCGAGCTTCTCCTTGATAAAGTCAAACAGCGGGGTGTACTCGTCTTTTTTCTTGTCATCCACGGCATCAAGGTCAAGGTCGCCTTTTTCAGCACTCTTGAGTTTCTTCTCCTTGTACTCGGGAAGGCTCTGGGTGACCCACTCGTCCACGGGATCCACCATGAGCAGGACCTCGTAATCCTTTGCCTTGAGGGACTCGAGCAGCGGTGAATTGATGAGCGATTTCATGTTCTCGCCCGTGATGTAGTAGATCTCCTTTTGACCCTCTTTCATGTTTTCAATGTACTGGTCCAGGGAGACATACTTGCCGTCGGATTTGGTGGTCTTGTACCTCAACAGCGAAGCGATCCGCTCCCTGTTGGCAAAGTCGGTGGGAAGCCCCGCTTTCAGTGCCTGGCCGAACTCGTCAAAAAAGGCCTCGTACTTCTCCTTGTCCATCTCTTCGAGCAGGGCAAAAATCTTCTTGACCAGGTTCTTTTTGATGTTCCGGACCAGGCGGTCCTCCTGGAGAATCTCCCGGCTGACGTTCAGGTTGAGGTCAGGCGCATCCACAACGCCCTGGATGAAGCCCAGGTATTCGGGAAGCAGTTCCTTGCAGTCGTCCATGATAAAGATACGCTTGCAGTAGAGCTGCATACCGTGTTTCCGCTCGGGCCTGAACATGTCAAAGGGTGCCTTGGAAGGAATAAACAGGAGTGCATCGTACTCGGTGATGCCTTCAAACCGCTTGTGGAGGATCTCCATGGGTTTGTCCCAGTTGTGGCTGATGTGCCGGTAGAACTCCTCATACTCTTCTTCGGTCACATCCTCCTGGCTCTTGGTCCAGATCGCCTTCATGGAGTTCAGGGTCTCGTCGGCCCTCACCTTTCGATAGGTCTCTCCAATGGGCTTGCCGTCGGCGTCCTTGACAATGGCTTCCTCGGGGATGGGCTCGCTCTTTTCCACGTTCATCACAACGGGATAGGTGACAAAATCAGAATGCTTTTTGATGATGTGGCGGATGGTGTACTCTTCGGTAAAGTCCTGGTCACCCTCTTCGATCTTCTTGAGTTCAAGGGTGATGGTGGTTCCCCGTTCCTTTTTTTCCGTCTCTTCAATGGTGTAGGACCCCTTGCCGTCGGACTCCCAGCGAACCCCCTTTTCGGCGCCTGCCGCCCGGGTCACCAGGGTGATCTTGTCTGCGGCAATGAATGCGGAGTAAAATCCCACACCAAACTGCCCGATGAGTTCAGGAGAAAGTACGTTCTCATCCTTGGATTTCTCCAGTGCCTCGACAAAGGCGGCCGTTCCACTCCTGGCAATGGTACCGATGTTCTCGTTGACCTCGTCAAAGGTCATGCCGATGCCGTTGTCTGAAATTTCAAAGGTCCGCTTTTCCGGATCCGTGGCGATCCTTATCTTATAATCATTGCTCCCTTCAAACAGTTCTGGCTCTGTCTGCTCCTTGAACCTTGCCTTGTCGATTGCGTCCGAAGCGTTTGATACAAGCTCACGGACAAAAATCTCCTTGTTGGAGTAGAGGGAGTTAATGATCAGGTGCAGCAGCTGCTGCACTTCGGTTTTAAATTCACACGTCTCTTTTTTTGTACCCATGGTCTCTCCTGAGTGTTTCTGTTACATGCTTAAAGGGTTGGTTATCAGCCGTTTTTTCATCTAAATAATTGGTTTGAATTCATGATTGTCAAGTTTCAGCCTTCAAAATTTGACCGTCCAGGGGTGTAACGGCCTGAACTCCCACGGCCCTGGGGTGGCAGAAAACGCCAAAAGATCAATCCATTGATTATATTTGATTATATTGATTTTTCCGGCAAAACCTGTTAATAACCGGCATGGTCGGCGCTTGGCATCTGCCCTGGCCACAACAGATGATGAAACGCCCTATGTCTGCAATGCATTGGCAGGTGTTTCATAAAAATTTTGAGCCGTCAAGGGGACCGGATTGCATTTGCGGACCCCGAAGGTCCCCAGGGGCCATGGCATTTACACGAGCGGAGACCGTTCCATGCACTATGAAGGCAACATCATACGCCCTCCGAGCGAGGCGAACTCGATTCTTCTCCAGGTGACCGTGGGGTGTTCCCACAACAAATGCACCTTTTGCGGGGCCTACAAGGGCGAGCGGTTCAAGATCAAGCAGGATCCTGTGATCATGGCGGATATTGAGTTTGCCGCCCGTCACTGCCGCCGTCAGAACCGGCTGTTCATCTGTGACGGGGATGCCCTGATCATCCCCCAGAGGCGGCTGGTCCCGATCCTTGAACGAATCAACCAGCGACTGCCCTGGATCGAACGTATCGGGCTGTACGCCAACACCAAGAGCATCCGCATGAAGTCCGAACAGGAACTTGAGGAGCTTCGATCCCTGGGAGTCAAAATCGCCTATATGGGCCTTGAGACCGGGGACGACGTCACCCTCAAGGCCATCAACAAGGGGGCCGACGCCCAGCGCATGATCGATATGGGCCGGAAAATCCGCAGGGCAGGCATCAAGCTGTCCATCACCATCCTCAACGGCATTGCCGGCCGCAACCGATCCATGATCCATGCAAACGAGACCGGCCGGGTGCTTTCGGCCATTGATCCGGAGTATGTGGGCGCCCTGAGTTTGATGCTCATCCCGGGCACCCCCATGTACGACAGCCACGCTAAAGGAAATTTTGAGCTGATCACCCCGGACGAAATCCTTGTGGAGCTTGGGGCCATGATATCGGCCACCCATCTCACCAACGGTCTGTTCCATGCCAACCACGCATCCAACTATCTTCCCATCCGGGCTGCGCTTCCCCGGGACAAGGAACGAACCCTTGCCCATATTGCCAAAGCCCTGGAGGGTAAAATCGGACTCAAACCCGAGTTCATGAGAGCATTGTAAATCAGGGGACAGAATTGACTTCTGTCCCCATTAAAACAGAATAACAGGGGACCCGTTTGACAGCTTGCCCCCAAAACAGGAGAAACACAATGGCTTGCGCCAACAAAGACCTTGATCAGCAATGTATCACCACCATCAGAACCCTTGCCATGGACGCCATTCAAAAGGCAAACTCCGGCCACCCCGGCGCCCCCATGGGACTTGCGCCCGCGGCCTTTGTCCTTTGGAAGGATTTCCTGAAGCACAACCCCCAGAATCCCGCCTGGATAGACCGGGACAGGTTTGTTCTGTCCGGCGGCCATGCATCCATGCTCCTGTACAGCCTGCTCTACCTGAACGGGTACGGCACCACCCTTGACGACATCAAAAACTTCCGCCAGTGGGGCAGCAAAACCCCGGGACATCCTGAGTATGGTCACACCGCCGGGGTTGAGACCACAACGGGTCCCCTTGGCCAGGGTGTTGCCAATGCCGTCGGCATGGCCATGGCCGAACGGCACCTCGGGGCACGATTCAACCGGGACGGAAAGACCCTCATTGATCACCACACCTATGTCATCTGCGGAGACGGCGACCTCATGGAGGGGATCAGCCAGGAGGCAGCCTCCCTTGCAGGCCACCTGGGCCTTGGCAAGCTCGTCTGTATCTATGACGACAACGCCATCACCATTGAGGGCTCGACAGACATCGCCTTTACCGAGGATGTTAAGGCAAGGTTTGAAAGCATGAACTGGCAGGTGATCGTGGTGGACGACGGCAACGACCTTGAAAAAATCAGGGCCGCCATCCAGGCGGGCAAGGACGAAACCTTGCGGCCCACCCTGATCAAGCTCAAGACCCACATCGCCTATGGCAGCCCCAACAAGCAGGACTCGGCCGGGGCCCATGGCGCCCCCCTGGGAGCCGACGAGATCAAGCTGGTAAAAAAATTCTACGGGGTTCCCGAAGACAAGGATTTCTATGTGCCCGATGAGGTGCTCGCCGAGTGCCGGAAGGCCATTGATATTGGAAAGGAACGCGAGCAGGCATGGCATGAAATTTTTGACGCCTACCGCTCCGAGGAACCCGGGCTTGCCGACAACTTTGTGGACGCCATTTCCGGATTTCTGACAGCCGGATGGGATGATGAAATCCCCGTTTTTACCCCCGGGGACAAACCCATGGCCACCCGGTCTGCCTCGGGCAAGGTGCTCAACGCCATTGCAAAAAACCTGCCTTCGCTCATGGGCGGATCAGCCGACCTTGCCCCGTCCAACAACACCTTCTTGAACGGTATGGAGGTGTTCCAGGCCGACACCCCCCAGGGAAGAAACATCCGGTTCGGCGTTCGCGAGCATGCCATGACCGCCATCATGACGGGCATGTATCTCCACAGCGGTGTCCGCCCCTTTGGCGGCACTTTTCTCGTGTTTGCCGATTACATGAGACCGGCCATCCGGGTGGCATCCCTCATGGGGCTGCCCATGATCTATGTGCTGACCCATGACAGTGTTGCCGTGGGAGAAGATGGACCGACCCACCAGCCCGTGGAGCACCTGGCATCCCTGCGGGCCATTCCCGGCCTGACCGTTATCCGGCCGGCAGACGCCAATGAGACCGCCCAGGCATGGAAGCAGGCCCTGAACACCCACAACGCTCCCACGGCCCTGATCCTGAGCCGCCAGAACCTTCCCATCCTTGATGCCCCAGCCGACGGTTCCCTGGCCTATGGGGCCTACACCCTTAAAAAGAGCGAAGGCGAACCCGACATCATTCTCATTGGTACCGGCTCCGAGGTTCACATCTGCGTTGAGGCCGCTAGGCTCCTGGCCGAGGAAAACATCCAGGCCCGGGTGGTGAGCATGCCCTCGTGGGAACTTTTTGAAACAGCCCCCGACTACTACAGGGATCGAATCCTGCCTCCGGGGGTCAAAAAACGGCTGGCCGTTGAGGCCGGAATCCCCATGGGCTGGGAGCGGTATGTGGGTGACGCCGGCAGGGTCATGGGCATCAGCACCTTTGGCGCATCCGCACCCGGAGACAGGGTGCTGGCAGAGTTTGGATTCACAGCGGCAAACATTGCTGAACAGGCAAAGGCCCTGGTAAACGAATAAAAACAATATCAGCGCCAGAGCCCTGGGGGCTCTGGCGCTGCTTCCTTCAAAAACAGAAAAGATACCTGCAACACCCATGGTTAAAAAACATTTAAAAATCCTGGCAGTCCTCCTGGTGATGCTCTCGTTCAAAGTCATCCCGGCCCCCTGCCTGGAACTCGTCCTTGCCACGGACAACACCCCTGGAGATCCCTATATAATGGGAGGGGGAGACGACTTTAACAGGGCAAGACCCGGCATTGAAATTGAATTCTACCAGCTTGTGGCAAGGTTGTGGATTGGGACGGCACCCGCTCTGTGGGGCTGGACCAGGCAAAACACCCCGCCCTTTGCCAGCAGGTCTGGAATATGATCCGGAAGATCAAAATCAGTCCGGCCTATGGCAAGATCGAGGCCCGGTACCTGTAATCTGTTCCACCATCTCGGCAAAACCCTGTCCGCCCGTTTTTTTCGTTATCCAGGCCGGTTTGTGCGTCAGTTCCTTTTCAAAATCAAGAATGTTGGCCACCCCCACGGCATTGGGGAAAAAGGCAAACATGGGCTCATCGTTGGGGGAATCCCCTGAAAAGACCACCTGGTGTTTGACCGTTTCAAGGTCGACTCCGAACACCTCCTGGAAGAACAGCCGGGTCATGGTCAGCTTGTCATATTCGCCGAACCAGCCGTTCACATGGATGGAGCTGATCTTTGCCACGGCGCCGTGGGCTTCAAAGATATCGACTATGGTGCTGATTTCACCCTTGTCCAGGGGAGGGACATCCTCACAGAAATCGATGGCAAGATCGGCCTCCCGATAGGGCTGGTCCGCAGAGACCCTGCACCCGGGCACCCTTGCCAGCACCTCGGCCTGGATGGCCATGAGCCTCTTTTGATCCTGATCCCGCTGGGCCCGTGTTCTGAAGTAGCGACGAAGCATCCGTCTGTTCGGATCGTCATAGGCAAAATAAAAGGCGCCGTTCTCTCCCACAACACCGTCCACCGGCCACATCCTGGCAATATGATCGCACCACCCCCCGGGTCTTCCTGTGATGGGAACCACCCGGATGCCGGCCTGATGCAACCGTTCCATGGCGGCAAAGGCGCAGGCAGGCAGCCTGCCGTTGCTGGTCATGGTGTCGTCAATGTCCGTGAGAAGGTATTGAATCTTTTCCAGGCTGTAAAACCGGTCGATTGAATCCATGTAACTCCCTTTTCTCCTGTGTTGTTCTCGTGGCCCGGCCGTTGAAATAATCCGTGATTATATCAGAACTGCTGGAAAAAGAGGAGAAGAAAAGCGCCCGTTTCCGGGTTGAAAAATCTTGCATTCCAGGGTCAGACCGCTTATGGTTGCAAAAAAAGGAGGATACCGTGAAACTGATCATTATTATGCTGATACTTGTCCATCTTATACCCCTTTCAATCCTGCCCTGTTCTGCCCGGGACGGAGAGATCGAAACCAGTGCCGCAGACCAGACAGACCTTTGTGTCACGATTTACAGCCAGGACATGGCCCTTGTAAAGGAACGGCGATCGGTGACCTTGCCAGGGGGGGAAGTCACCCTTGCCATCAGGGACGTCAGCGGAAGGATTATCCCTGAAACGGCCCTGCTGGATGCAGATGACCTGCAGGTTCTGGAACAGAACTTTGAATTTGATCTTCTCTCTCCTGAATCCATCCTGAAAAAATTCACCGGCAAGACCATTAAAATCGTCCGGGAGAAGAGCGACACGGCCCAGGAAGAAACCCTGGAGGCAAAGGTGCTGTCCTCCCACAACGGCATTGTGCTTCAAACAGCCACCGGCATCGAAACCGGGATGCCGGGCAGGCTTGTCTTTCCCCACATTCCCGCCAATCTGAGAACACGCCCCACCCTGACCATGACCGTCCAGAGCAATCAGACGAAAAACCGGGACCTGACCCTTTCCTATCTTACCCGCGGACTTGCATGGAAGGCCGATTATGTGGCTGAACTCAATCCAGACGACGACCGTTTGAACCTGGGCGCCTGGGTCACCCTCATCAACACCAGCAGCACCGATTACACCCATGCACGACTCCAGCTTGTGGCAGGCGACATTCACCTGGCCCCGGAGCAGCAGTTTACCCGGGCAAAGGCCCTCACCATGGCTGCCCCTGCCATGAATGAGGACGGTTTTGTCCAGGAGCAGATGTTTGAGTATCATTTATATACCCTTGGCCGGCGGACAACCCTCAACAACAACCAGACCAAACAGGTGGCCCTGCTCCAGGCGGAAAACATCCCCTGCCAAAAGGAGTACCGGGTCAGTGGCAATGGCCTCTGGTTTGCCCGGAACATGGCCGACGGGGTCCAGCGTCCCAAGGTCGAGGTGATGCTGACCCTTGACAACCGCAAGGCCAGCCATCTGGGGATGCCCCTTCCAAAGGGGATCGTCCGGGTGTACAAGGCCGATACCCGGGGAATGCTTCAATTTGCCGGCGAAGACCGCATTGACCACACTCCGGAGCACGGTAGACTCACCCTCAAGCTTGGCAATGCCTTTGACATCACAACGGAAAAACGGCAGACCGATTTCAGGAAACTGCCATCCACGGGCAGGGACGCCTATCGGTTTCAATCTTCCCATGATCTCAGGATAATGAACGCCAAAAAAGTCCCTGTAACGGTAAAGATCTACGAATCCATGGCCGGGGACTGGCGTATCCAGAAGGAAAGCCATCCCCACAAACAGGAGACGGCCCACCAGGCCCTGTGGGAGATCCAGGTGCCGCCTGAATACCAGACGACCCTGACCTACACGGTACTGACAAAATAAATAACCCGCCCCATGGGGCATGAACATCTATCTTTAATCTTCCAAGCGGAGGCGTTTTGTGAAAAAAACATCAATGGTTTTAACCATGGTCCTGAGTTTCGTTCTGGTGATCGTCCTTTCAACCCCCTGTTCAGCCGCCCTTAAAATCAAACTCGGGGTGGTGACAAAACCCGGATCCGCCCAGAACATTGTGGCTGAAAAGTTCAAGGCCCTTGTTGAAGAACGCAGCAGCAACCAGATAACGGTCAAGGTGTTTCATTCAGCATCCCTGGGCAACGAGACTGAGATGCTCCAGCAGCTCCAGATGGGTACCATTGAGATGGGGGTGATCACAGGCGGACCCTTTGACACCTTTGACCCCATTGTTCGGGTGGTCAACTACCCCTTCTTGTTCAAGGACAATGCCCAGGCAGACGCCATCCTGGACGGCCCCCTGGGCCGGGAGATATTCAACAGCCTTGAATCTTCCGGATTCAAGGGGCTCTGCTTTTCCGAAAATGGATTCAGGAATCTGACCAACAACCGCAGGGTCGTTAAAACCCCGGAGGATATCAAGGGCCTCAAGATCCGGGTGATGGCCTCGGCCCTGCACAAAACCATCTGGCAATCCCTGGGGGCAAATCCCACGCCCATGCCCTGGCCCATCTACACCGAACTGGAGCAGGGGGTGATCGACGGCCAGGAAAACCCCCTCTGGGTGATGGAGGTTTACAAGTTCTACGAGATCCAGCGCTACATGACCCTCACCCGCCACGTCTATTCCCCCCACCTTGACGTGGCAAGCCTGAAATGGTGGAACACCCTTTCAACGGGGAACCAGGAGATGATCCAGACGGCCATGGCAGATGCGGCACGGTTCCAGCGAAAAGATAACCGGGAAAAGGATGCGGCTCGCCTGGCGCTTCTTGCCCAGAAGGGCATGGAGATCGAAACCCGGCCGGACATTGATGCCTTTCGGGCAAAGGTGGCTTCCCTCAAGGACATGGCACTCTACCAGGACCCCAGGGTTCACGACCTGCTCCTCAGGATCATCCAGGCCACGAAATAGGCGGCCTTTTACATGAATCTCCTGAACGCCTTGAGCAAAACCCTTAATACCTGGGTGCGGCACTTCATCTTTGGCCTGGGCCTTGCCATGACCGTCATCGTGGTGGCCCAGGTCTTTGCACGCTATGTGCTCAACAGTTCCCTGTTCTGGTCGGAAGAGCTTGCCCGGTACTGTCTGGTGTGGATCTCGTTTCTGGGGGCGACCGTGGCATACCATGACAGGATCCATCCCGGGGTCAACCTGCTGGGTTCAAGACTCTCAATGACCATGGAGCGGATCCTGACGGCCCTGGTTCACCTGGTCTCCATGGGGCTCTTCTCGATCATGATCGTCCATGGCCTCGAGTTTGCCTCGTTTGTCCGGCTCCAGATCACCCCGGCCCTGGCCATTCCCAAGTGGCTCATCATGGGGATTCTGCCCCTCAGCGGGATGATTTTCATGGTCCATGGGGTCCGCTTTCTTGTCCAGGACACCTGGAGAAACCACCGGCCTGAACATCAGAAACGGAAGAACGAAGAATGATCCCAACGGTCCTGATGGTCTCACTTGCAGCCCTGTTTGCCATCAACACCCCCATTGCCATTGCCATTGGGGCGGCATCGGTGACGGCCATCCTTGTCCAGGGCGATTTTTCCCTGATGATGGTGGTCCAGCGCATGTTCTCGGGCACGGACTCGTTTCACCTCATGGCCGTGCCCCTGTTCATGTACGTGGGAGCCATCATGGAAAAGGGGGGGATCAGCCAGCGCCTCATCGATCTTGCCAACGCCCTGGCCGGCTGGCTGCCCGGCGGGCTTGCCGCGGTCACCATTGTCTCGGCCATGTTCTTTGCGGGTATTTCAGGCTCTGCCGCGGCCGATGCCGCAGCCGTGGGGGCCGTGCTCATTCCGGCCATGAGGCGGTCCGGTTATGAACCGGACTTTGCCGCAGCCGTCCAGGCGTCGGGGGGATCCCTCGGGGTGATCATCCCCCCGTCCATTCCCATGATCATCTTCGGCTTCCTCACCGGGGCTTCGATTGGCCAGCTGTTTGCCGCAGGCATCCTGCCCGGGCTTCTCATTGGCATCTCCCTGATTGCTGTGAGTTCGGTCATCTCGTGGCGGCGGGGATATGCGCCGGAAAACCGGTTTTCCCCCGCCTTGGTATGGACCACCTTCTGCCGGGCTGGATTCGCCCTGGGGGCGCCTGCCATTATCCTGGGCGGCATTCTCCTGGGCGTCTTCACGGCAACGGAATCGGCTGCCGTGGCCGTGGTCTACTCGCTGTTTGTCTCCATGGTGGTCTACAGGCAGCTCCACCCCAGGGATCTCTACGGCATCATGGTCAACGGAGCCATCACCGCATCCATTGTGATGTTCATCATTGCCATGGCATCTGTTTTCTCGTGGATAGCCGCAGTGGAGGAGATTCCGAAAATTCTGGCAGGCAGCATCCTCGGCATCACGGACAACCGAATCCTGCTGCTCGTCATCATCAATGCCGTGCTGCTGGTTGCCGGCACCTTTGTGGAAACCACGGCAGCCCTGATTCTGCTGGTTCCCATGATCACGGCCATGCTCCCTGCCCTTGGCATTGACATAATACAGCTGGGGGTCATTGTGGTGACCAACCTTGCCATTGGCATGCTCACCCCGCCCATGGGCATCTGCCTGATCGTTGCCAGCGCCATCTCAAATCAGAGTCTCGGGGCCGTGTCCCGGCGGGTGGTGCCGTTTCTGTTCATCCTGATCTTGGATCTCATGGTCATCACCTTTTACCCGCCCATTACCATGTGGATGGCCCACCTCATCCGCTAGGATCCGCCAGGAATAACCCGTTTAGAAAATATCCCGTAAAACACAAAACAACAAAGGAACACACCCCATGAGAACCATCGCATTTGGATATTCAACCCTGTGCAACCTGAAATGCGGCCATTGTGTGGCCAAGGGTGAAATCCCTGAAACCGCCACCATGGACCTTGGCCGGGCCCGGCAGACCCTCCATGAAATGGCTGCAGCCAACGTCAAAGGAATCAGCTTCACAGCAGGAGAACCCCTGATTTTTTTCAACGAAATAAAAGCCCTTGTCCGGTTGTGCCGGAATCTTGGCATCTACACCCGCATCGTCACCAACAGCTTCTGGGCCACCCGCCCGGAACGGGCCAACGCCGTGGTCAAGGAGTTAAAACAGAGTGGCCTGAATCAGCTCAGGCTGAGCTGCAGCCGGTGGCACCAGCAGGGGGTGGACCCGCAGAACCTGGTTTATGCCGCCCAGGGCTGTGAACGAAACGGGGTGGACTATTTTGTTTCGTTTGTGACTGATTTTTCAGAAAAAGACGATTTGCTCGAAGATTTTCTCCGGACAAACAAGCTTCGATTCTTTCCTGAACCCCTGATCCTGTCCGGCCGTGCCAAAGCGTTTGACCATGGCCCCATCCGCACGGATTTCCAGGCAAACTGCTGTGCCATGAACCCCTATATCACGCCGGAGCTTGACATGTACGCCTGCTGCGACGCCGGCACGACCGGCAGCAACTTCACACAGACCCGGGTCTTTTGCCCAAACAGGCGTCCCACACAGGCGTTGATGCCCTGTTTGAACGAAGTGAACACAACCCGTTGTTCAACCTCATTCGAACCGTGGGCATTTCAAGCCTTGCCCTGTTCTCCGGCATGCGGTCAAGGGATATCATCACCTACCGGAAATGCGATCTTTGCAGACAACTTTTAAACACACCCGCCACCCTTGAACTGCTCGAACAGGCCGCCGGCAATAAAACAAACAGATGGACCCGGTAAGCCTGCTTTCACGCCCCCAGCCTTGAACAGATCTTAAATCGTGTTTGAACGAAAAATTGCCCAAACACGGTTTTTCGGTCAGCCACTAAATAGGTTGGCCAAAGCAGCTACCTTGCTTTGGCCATACTGTGTTTATACCCCCCGGGTTTTGAACATTTTATGAACATTATTTCATCCGGGGATCCTGGGAGACACCACTGGGAATCAATACAAATTTTTCAAAATGATTTTTTTCTAAAAACACCCGCTGGGCATCGGCAATTCTTTCAAGGGGAACAGTGTCAGGCGCTGGCTGCATTGCACATCCAATGCACTCTGGACCTACTTTTTTCCCCACGAAGGTTTGCGCAACGAGTGGACGCTGTTCGCCTTTATCCGTGGTGATGACCGCTTTCATTGTTTTTTCACAACCGTCAAGCCGAAACCGGTTTTGATCCCGTGTTGATAAATATCCCAGCGTCATGAAAATCGTATTCCTATCTCCTCAATAATCAATTTTTTCTCCTTTTTCCCAACAAATAAAAATCATATGTTGATAACTCTGATGTTATTAACATTTTTTAAACACAGGGCTTTTATCAATTCCAATGCGCGTTAGCGAAAAACCCAGGTGGTTAAAACAGCTTGCTCCCGATTTTTGCACCGGTCGCTGGCCTATAAGATGTGGCATCCCCACGCTCTGCTTTGGGAACAGAGATACGATCATGGGATATCAGATAAGATCCGGGTCCACCTTTAGCAAACAATCGAACCTTGTCTGGCAGACCCCTTTATTTTATAAAATGCCCCCAGTGAAGGCTGTGGTTAATAATCTGGTGCTTGAATTTTCCCACGGGCATTTTTTCCTGAATCACGTGGCGGTAAAGCCCGGCATTGGTAATATCACCCACCAGAACCATGCCGATAAGATGGCTTCCATCCGGGCTGAAAACCATTTTCCGGTAGGCCTCCAGGTTCCCGGAGGTGTGAATCTCACAATCCAGATTATTGGTATGCACCATTCCCATGGAGACAAAAGGCATGGTGGCGATCTGGGTTGCATTCAAGATGCCAAAGGTTCCGGTATAGGCCGTTGGCAGCCCGGCCATATTCAGCCCGGCACAGCGTCCCATCTCTACGGCATTGGTCCAAAGGGCTGTCATAACCGGTTTTCCGGATATGGGATCGTGGGTGACGGCCACATCCCCTGCGGCAAAGGTATCCGGCTGGCTGCAGGCCGTATGCATGTCGGCAGCAATTCCCTTTTCCAGTTGGATTTTACTGTTTTCAAGGAATTCAACATTGGGCCGCACCCCTTTGCCGATGCAGACCATCTGGCAGGACATTTCTGTATTGTCATCAAGGACAATCCCTTTGACCCCGCTGCTGTCTGATTCAATTTCCAGGGCAGCGGCCCCGGTCCTTATTTCAAGGCCGGCATCATCCAGGGCCTTGCGGATCAATACCGCATCTTCAGGATCCATGAGCTGTGACAGAACTTCGGGCGAATAAACCACAAGGGTCACCTTTATTCCCCTGGCAAGGAGGGCAAAGGCAGCCTTGAGATTCAGCAGGCCGCCGCCCAGTAAAACAGCCCGCTGGGTATTTGCGGCCCTTGCGTTCATCTGCCTTGCATGGGCAAGCGTTCTCAGGGCAAACACGCCGTTGGATTCGATTCCCCTGATATCTGCCGGGACAAAGGGGCGGCTGCCCGTGGCAAACAGGATTTTTTCGTATTTTACCGTTTGGTTGTTTTCCAAGGTGACCCCATGGGAATCTGTATCAACAGCGACCACCCGGCTGTCTGTTTTAACAAGAATGTCCTTGCCGGTATAGGGCCCGGACCCCGTCATCTCCATGTCCCGGGAATTTTTCTTCCCGGATACGACAAAGGGAATCATGGGCCGAAAGTAGGGTCGATCAATTTCATCGGTTAACACGGTCACAGACGCCATGGGGGCATGACGTCTTATGGTATGTGCCGCAGCCATTCCTGCGGCACTGCCGCCGACAATCAGATATTGGGTTGTATTGGCTTCCACATCACTCCCCTTCAGCCTTGGCAAGCGCCTGTGACGTCTGTCTGCGGATGGATTTAGAATATTCAGAAACCGTATCATAAATCAGAGCGCCCGTGGGGCATGCACTTACACAGGCAGGAATTTCCCGGTCGGGGCACCGGTCGCAGCGGTAGGCCTTGCCGGTTTCCATATTACGTCCGATCACCCCGTAGGGACATACCATCACACAGGTCCAGCAGCCAATGCATTTATCTGCATTGGTGACAACAACACCGTCTTTGTTCCGGGTAATCGCACCGCTGATACAGGCGTACATGCAGGGGGCATCCTCACATTGCCTGCAGACAAGGGGAATTTTTTTATCCGGGGCGGCCCATTCCACATAGAGTCTTGCCTTTGGGGTCTGGGATTCGGCAATGGCACCCAACAGGGTTTTGCTCTGGGAATGCTCTAGGGCACAGGCCATCACGCAGGACATGCATCCCAGACAGTGGTCAGTTTTTATGAATATTTCTTTAGGTTGTGGCATAATCGTCTCCTTTCCTGGGTGTACAACCCCTGGATTTATATTCCCAGGGCCTTGCGTTTGGCGTCCATGTGGGCAATCATGAGGGCTGCTCCTTTTACAGGATCCGTCTCCACGGCAAAGGCGGCCCCCACCACATCATTGGCTGTCTGGGTAAGAATCTGGGTAACAAAGGGGCTTCCCAGTACCTGGGGCACGGTTCCCAGCACGGTGAATATCCCCGAGGAAACCACATAGGCGCCGATACTGACGGCCTTTTCGCTCATCCATTCAGGAGCCGCACCCGCAACCGGGAGATCACTGATATCAACGCCAAGGGCATTGGCTATGGCAGCACAGACGGTCAGAATCCGGCTGATATCCACGCAGGATCCCATGTGGAGAACCGGTGGAATGCCCAGGGCCCTGCACACCCCCTTGAGTCCGTCCCCGGCCTGTTCTGCAGCTTCAGGCAGCATCAACCCTGCCTTGGCACAGGCAATGGCATTGCATCCGGTGGTGACGATCAACACATTGTTTTTGATCAGCTCTTCGACCAGGGCAACATGGCCGTGATCGTGTTTTATCTTTGGATTGTTACAGCCGACGACACCCGCAATACCTTTGACGGCCCCGGATTTTATGGCATCCAGCAAGGGATCAAGGGTTCCACCCAACGCCTTGACAATGGCCTCAGTGCTGAAGCCCACCATGCATTCTGTTTTATCTTCCGGGATAAATACCTTGTCCGGATTTCGCATGGCATAGTTTTCCACGGCCGCCCCGACGATTTTTATGGCAATGTCCAGGCCTCGTTCTTCATTGAATTCCATGTGGACGGCCCCCGGGAACTTTGCCTTGGGTGACGTGGAGATGAATCGGGTGTGAAAACATTCGCATAGATCCCCCAGGGCCGGCATGATGCACTGAACATCAACAATCATGGCTTCCACCGCTCCGGTGATGACGGCCAGTTCCTGCTGAAGAAAATTTCCGGCAATGGGGATGCCGTGGCGCATGCAGATCTCATTACCGGTGCAGCACATGCCCACCACATTGATACCCTTTGCCCCTAAAACCCTGGCCCTGTCCAGGAGTCTGGGATCCCTGGCTGCGGCAACGATCATTTCAGACAATACCGGTTCATGGCCATGGGCAATGATATTGACCTCGTCTTTTTTCAGAACACCCAGGTTGGCCTGTGAACGGACAGGTTCTGGTGTGCCGAAAAGCACGTCTGAGATTTCAGTGGCAATGGCAGAGCCTCCCCAGCCGTCTGCAATGGAGGCTTTGAGTCCCTGGAGAATCAGGTTGACCGGATCATTGTCAACGCCGATATGGGTACGGTGCATTATCTCCACGATCTCCCGGTCGATCCCCCTGGGGTCAATACCAGCTTTTTTCCAGAGAGCCACCCTTTTTTCCGGGGCCCTGCGGCTGAACTGTACAAAGCCATCCTGCTTGCCGAATTCAGCATAGACACACTGGGCAAGATCAAGGGCAATCTCCTCTTTGGAGCGCTCCTTGGTTTCAATACCGTACTCTTTGGCCAGTGCAGCAAGTTTGACCTTGTCTTTAATTTCATACCCGCCGCTTTTTCCCTGGGCCGTCATCAAAAGGGTATGGGCAAGATCTCTGCCGTGGTCCGAATGAGCTGCCGCACCTCCGGCGATCATGCGGATGAGATTTCTGGCCACAATAATGTCTGCGGTTGCTCCGCACACACCTTTTTTAGGTCCATTCTCTTCAAAGGGACTTATCCGGCAGGGTCCCATGTTGCAAATCCGGCAACACAGCCCCAGTTCACCGAACCCACATTGGGGCAGCATTTTTTCGTATCGGTCCCAGGCAGTTTCCAGGCCCTTTTTTTCTGCAATTTCAAGCATCTGCTGGGTTGCAGGGTCAATGCTTCTATTCAAAATTTTGTCTGTATAAGGCATGAAATCAACCTCCAGTTTAGTAAATAAAAGAAAAGGATGGTAACTTAAATTTTATAGTCCTGTGAATTAAGGCATGCAAGAAAAAATTTAAATAAAGGCGTGACCGCCAACTGGCAGCCACACCTTATTTCAAACAGGATTCTAGGGCATTGACTTGAGTGTTGAAAACCCTGAAGTTATGAACATTTTTTAAACACAAGCCGGATGATAAAAACCGCAGAGACAATAAAATGGATCGAAATTGCGCAGCACTTTGGCCCCTGTACAAGGCCCATCAAAGGTGCATCGCTGGCCGATTGAGCCTTTGGTGCAACCCGGCAGAAGGGCCAGCGAGCAAGGGATTTTGTTCACTTTATAACCGGCATGGCCGGAGCAAGACGTCTGCTCACTCTGGCCACAACGAAACTTGAAACGCCACCATTGGTGATGTTTCGGTGGGAGTTTTATATAAGGATTTTCGGTCCTGGGGATGGAATGGTGATAAAATCATCCATGGATGAAAGGATCAGAACAGCCAGTGGAGACCTGAATCAATCACGGTGATCAAAAAGGCAGCCACCAATGTGGTACCAAACGAATTGATCTTGAAATCATCGATCAGCTGGTCCGTGATCCAGAGAAGAAAGGCGTTGATCACAAACATGAACAGCCCAAAGGTGACGATCACCAGGGGAATGGAGAGAAACACAAGGAGCCAGCCCACCAGAAAGTTGACGATGGAATAGACAACCGCCACAACAACGGCTGTGCCCGGGCCCTTGATGCGAATCCCCGGTAGAAAATTGGCCACGACAAATACGGCAACACTCAATATCAGCAAGTTCCAGATCATTTCAGTTTCCTTAAATAAGAGGGCTGACAATCGCCTGCCCGGATAAACCTTTTTTGAAAATCCCAGGTTAGCCATAGACTGACGGGTTTCAAACACCGGGCTGTTTTGGGAGGGCCTGTTATGTCTTGATATCAATTAGATAACAGATACACCATATCCATTTATGATATAAAATACTCGCTGTCAAGTGCCTTGGCATGTAAGCCAAAGGGTTTACCCCAGATTATTTCACAAAAAGGTCCCATGGGATCCCGATTTTATTTAAAACCTGAAAGTTGCAATTGGAAGAACTCATCGTCAGTATACGGTGGGTTACTTTTGTTTTCTTCTAACCACACCGGCAAGGCTTAACAGGCCAATGCCAAAAAGAATCATTGTTGCAGGCTCAGGTACCGGTGCCTGGTACGCTGCATCATTGAAGTGGGTATAGTCTCCAGTCCCCTGTGATAGGGTAAACTCAAGGGAAGCGGCTCCTCTATTTTCGAAAAAGTATAGCTCAACAGAATGCAGTCCCGTGGATAAATTTTGGGCTCCGATCCTTCTTTCTACCGCATGTAAGTTTGGGTCATTAATGGTCAGAATATCATCGACATACAAAAACACCCCATCGTCACTGTATGTTTTAAAAGAATACTCTCCAGCAGTGCCAACAAAAAAATCACCGGTTATTCTGGCAAAAAAAGTATCATTTGAGACATGATCTGTCCCTGCAGCATTTAAAGCATCGGCAGAAGGCCAGGAATTACTGCCGTTGATATCACCTGAGAACCAGGTTGTATCGGTGAAATCGATGTAATCCCAGACCGCAGTAGTGCTTGCTGTATTGTCTGCAGCATACTTTTTCAGTAAATTTAAGTCTTTGCTCCAGAAATCGTCATATTGTTCAACAATGAAAGAGGCATTAACCGTTCCGATAATACCCATTAATGATGACACCCCCAACACCAAACTGAAAATCAATTTTTTTCCCACAGCTTATTCCTTTCTCTATTGTTTATTCATTCAACAAGGTTGGCTCAATGCAAATACAGGGCCATTCATTCCATATTTAACGAAATATTCGCTAAAGCCTTTTAAATTCATATGGTTGGATTTTTATTGTTTACTTTAACACCGGAAAATCACCCCATGGTTCCCGTGGACCGGGACAGCTTTTCCCTGACAGCATGAGACAGTTCTGCCTCTGATAAATTGAGACGGTTCTGGTCTGAACCTTTCTTCCTGTAAACAAGGAAATGCCTCGGGCCTTGTGATTCAAGTAGCCTTGGTGGGAAGATGAATGATCTTTTGTTTCTGAACAGCAAAAAGCAATGGGATGGGCTGATCAAAGGATAGAGCCATAGCTCTTGCGTTGATAACGTCATTTCGCGCCGAGGGCAGGTTTCTTTACCTGCCCCGTTGATGCCGGTTGTCAGTCTTCAGGGTCTGCCTCGATCAGGCGCTGGAGCCTGAAGTCGTTTTCAAACACCTCGGTATAGGCGCTGATGAGGTTGAACTTTGCCCTGGAAAGGTTGAAAATGGCGTCGAGCACATCCGACGAGGTGCCGATGCCCTGGCCGAACCCAAGGTCGGTCACCCGGATGTTCTCCTGGGCCTCAACAACGCCTGCCCGGGCAACCTCAAGGTTGTCAAAGGCCACATCCAGGTTGATGAGGGTGTTCTTGAGCTCGGTTTTAAGGTTTTTTTCGAGTTCGGTAATGTCAAACCCGATCTTTCGCTGATCCATCCTTGCCTGGCGGGTCCTGGAATATTTTTTCATGCCGTCAAACAGGTTCATGGAGATCACGGCCTGGCAACGTACCTCGTCGTCTGAATTTTCAAAGCTGTCCATGAAAAAATCGTCCCGGGTGTAGGAGCTGTAACCCAGGAAAAGATCGGCACGGGGATAGAGGGAGGCACGGGATGCCTGGACTGTCATGCCCGAGGCGTCAAAGGCGCTCTTAAGGGCATTGAGTTCGCTTCTGTTCTTAAGCAGCGCCCGTTCATAGGTCGGGTAATCGCCCCTTTGGGGCAAATCGTCAAACAGGGAAAAATCAAGGCCTGCCCTGTCAATGGCAAGGCCTGTTTCAAAGCCCAGACGGTTCAGGCTTGCCGCTACAGCCGCCTCGGTGCGCCGCCTGTTCTGGACGGCATTGTCCATCTCCACCTTGACCTTCAGAAGATCGGTTTTTTTCAGCACCCCCACCCGCACCTTAAGGGTGATCTCACGGAGCCTGTCCTCGTATAGTTTGACCTCGCTTTCGGAAACGGTCAGGTTTTCAAGGGCCCGGTAAACCGACAAAAAAGCAAGGGCCACGTTCAGACGGATATCCTGTTTGATTGCGTCAAGGTTGAACTGACCCGCTTGGGTCAGATCTTCGGCCGCCTTGACTGAATAGTAATCCCTGAACCCGGCAAACAGATTCCACGAGGCGCCGCCCGTGAAGGTGTCGTTCTCCCGGTTCTCGCCGGTTGCCGTGTCGTGGTTGAGCCGGTTAAGGGTATATCCGAGGTCCAGGGAAGGCAGAAATTCGCCCCTGGCCTCCTTAATCCGCTCCATGCGCAGGTTAAGATCGGCCTGGTAGCGCTTTACAAGTTCCCTGTTTTCCCATGCGCTCCGTTGAAGAATTTCAAGGGTCTGGGCCGCCGTAGCAACGCCTTCACAGAGGAGCGTTGCCACCACCACCAGAAAAATCGCCTTTACAGTTTTTTTCATTCCATGCTCCATTCAAGGGTCATGAAAATAAATTTCCAGGCCCCTGACCGTTGTGTTGACAGGTTATCAGACCGCAACCCTGCTCTTTTCAAACCCGATGAAAAAGGCCAGCAGGGCCGGAATTACAAACAGGGTAAAGACCGTTGAAACGGCAAGCCCGCCAAGCAGTACACTGCCGATGCCCCGGTAGAGCTCGCTGCCGGAACCCGTTGCAAGAACAAGGGGCATGAGGCCGAAAATACTGGTAAATGCGCTCATGAAAATGGGGCGTATCCGGGTTCTGACCGATTCAGAGATTGCCTGCATACCGTCCATCTCCTTGTTCCTGACATTGTTCAACGACTGGTGAACGATGAGAATGGCATTGTTCACCACCGTTCCGATAAGAATAATAAACCCCAGCATGGTGAGAACGTCAAGGGGCTGGGGCGCGATAAAGGTGTCCACAAGTCTCAGACCCAGCAGCCCCCCTGCCGCAGCCAGGGGAACGCTGAACATGATGATCAACGGATAAAGAAAGTTTTCAAACAGGGCTGACATCAGAAGATAGGTGATCATGAGGGCCAGAAGCAGGTTCCACTTGAGGGCGTCAAAGGTATCCACCAGTTTGTCTGCATTGCCGCCAAGATCCAGGGAAACATCTTTTATCTGACCCGATGCCAGAAGACCGTCGCAGGTGGATCGAATGGTTTCAATGGCCGTCTGGAGGGGCACGGAAACCGGGGGGGTGATCTCAAGCCGGATATTTCGCTTTTTTTCCAGGCGGTCGATCTGGGTCATGCCCGAGTCGTACTGGATGGTGGCCACATCCCCCACACGCACCTGGCGCCCGATGTTGTTGACAATGGGTGCATTGAGGATATCCTCGGGGGTCCTGAACTGGGCTTCCGCCCCCCTGACCACAAGATCAATGCGGTTCTTGCCTTCAGGGCCGAATTCACCTATTTTCCTGCCGTTCATCAGCACATCCACGTACACGCCCAGCTCCTGCTCGGTCAGGCCGCTTGCGGCAAGCTTAATCTTGTCGGCCACCACCTTTCCCTCCGGGTAGGAAATCTCAAGCGAAGGAACCGGTCGAATCTGGGAACCGGGAACCGCCTGGGAAACCGCTCCGAACAGCACCCTTCCGGCATTGACGATATCCCCCATCTCTTCACCCGAGATGTTCAAATCCACGGTGCGGCCCTTGCCAATGCCCGATTCAAAAATTCCCGGCTGGATGCTGATGCCGAACATGCCCGGCAGGGAGTTGATGATCCGGTTGAGCGCCGGAATAAACCGCTTTGCCTCGGTTTCATAGGCGTCGGTTGCCGAAAGCCCGAACCCTGACAGAAAATCCGATGAAAAGTAAAACATGTTTTTGATCAAGGGAAGGTTGTGGTCCCCGGGTCTTCGGTATTGATCGGTCTGTGCAAACAGATATTCGCCGACCTCCCGCCGCTTTTGGGCAGAATAGCCCGGCGGCGGCACCAGAATGTTCATGATGAAATTCTGGTTGCCCTGGGGCAGGTACTCGGCCTTGGGCAGCAGGATCCAGGCGCAGGCAACCGAGAGTGAGGTGAACACGATGATGCAGCCAAGGCGTGTCAGCACATTTTTCTGGAAAAGGTTTGATACCCCCATGATCAGGCCCACAAAAAAACCGCCCACCGCCTTTATCAGACCTGGTTTCCCGCTGCCGGAGGACAACCTGCGATTCTTGTAAAGA
The DNA here is from genome assembly GCA_963675615.2 of uncultured Desulfobacterium sp. Taxonomy (GTDB): domain Bacteria; phylum Desulfobacterota; class Desulfobacteria; order Desulfobacterales; family Desulfobacteraceae; genus Desulforapulum. Next base: position 2,340,089 of record CAXXTD010000001.1, on the reverse strand, counting down.
AAATGCATGAACGAAGGAATCACGGTGACCGATACCAGAAGGCTGAGAACGATGGATGCGGTGATGGCAATGGCGATATCCTTGAACAGCTGACCCGCCTCCTGCTTGATGAAAATGACGGGCAGAAACACGGCAACCGTTGTGAGGGTCGAGGCGACAACCGCTCCAAACACCTCATTGGCCCCCTGGAGCACGGCGTCAAAGATCTTCTTGCCCGTCTGGAGCTGGCGGTCGATATTTTCCAGCACCACAATGGAGTTGTCTACCAGCATGCCAACGGCAAAGGAAATTCCGGCAAGGCTCACCACGTTGAGATTCCTGTGGAGCAGCCACAGAAAGATAAACGTTCCAACGGCTGAAATGGGAATGGCCAGACCAATGGTGATGGTGGATCGAAGGCTGCCCAGAAAAAGCAGGAGAACAACGATGGCAAGAACACCGCCGATGATGACATTGGTTTTCATGTTGTCAATGGAGGTCAGGATATAGGGGGCCTCGTCATGGGCCCAGTCGATGAAAAGATTCCGGCTGGCCAGTACATCGGTGTTGAGCCGGTTCACCTCTGCCCTGACATTGTCTACAATTTCAATGACATTGGCGCCCTTCTCCTTTTTGACCCCAACCACAATGCCCTCCCGGCCGTCCTGCATCACCGAGACAAACTGGGGCTCATGGCCGATGGATACCGTTGCCACATCCCTTAAAAATACCCGCTTGATGCCGTCGTCATAGACCACCACATCCAGGGGGTCCTGATCGTTCTGGAACTTTGCAACGGTCCTGATCCGGTAATTTTTCCGGTCAATGCCAAGCACGCCTGCCGACACATCCTTATTGGCCGTGGTAATCTTGGAGATGATCTGGTTGATGGTGATGCCCCGCTGGGTCATGCGCTCAGGGTCGATGATGATCTCCAGCTGGTCCTCGGTTCCGCCAAACACCAGCAGCGAAGATACGCCCTCGATACGTTCCAGGTACTGGCGGATCTCGTTCTCAAAAAAAGTCCGGTAGGTCAGGATATCCGTGTCTTTGCCCTCAATGGTCTTCATGACCATCCAGATGATGGGCTGGGACGAACCGCCCGAGCTTGACAGCACAGGCCGCATGACATTGTCCGGGTATTCGTCCACCTCGTTGAGCTTGTTGGACACCCGGAACAACGCTGTGTCAATGTCGGTGTCAAGATCAAAGGTCAGGGTGATGGTGGCGTAATCGTTATACGAGGAGCTCTCCATCTTCTGAAGATTCTGGAGGCTCTTGAGTTTATCCTCCTGTTTTTCCACCACCTCGCTCTCCATGTCCGTGGGGCTTGCCCCGGACCAGACCGTCCTGACCTCGATCTCGGGAAGATCCGTGTCCGGTGCCAGCTGAACCGGCAGTCGGGTCAGGCCAATCACACCGAACAAAACGATGAGAATCACCATGACCGCCGTTGTAACGGGTCTTTCTATTGCACTTTTAATGATATTCATAATTGAATGGTTCCCACTGTTAGGGCAACGCCTGCTCCAGGTTTGACATCAGTTGATGATGGTAACGGCCTGGCCCGGTCTCAGCCGGGCGTTCCCGTCCACCACCAGGGGCATGTCCGCCTTGAATCCTTCGGGGGCAATGGCCACATGATCCCCCACATAGGAGAGGATGGAGACGGGCATGGGGACAGCCTTGTTGTCTGTCACCGTGTACACCATGTTCTGACCGTTGAAACTGACCAGGGCGTCCCTTGGCACAAGGAGCATGTTCTTTTTTTCCGCCACGGGCATGGACACCGTGGCCGACATGTTGAGCACCGGATTTTCAAGCATGGGCAGCCTCACCTTGACAAACACACTCTTGGTCTGGGGATCGGCCACGGGAATGACCCCGTCAATAACCCCTGTCAGCCGTCTGCCAAGGGAATCGATGGACACGTCCACCGTTTCACCCCTCCGGGCAAAGGCCAGAAAATCTTCAGAAACCGGTACCTTGACAAACAGATCATCCATGCACCCCACGGCGCAGAGCCTGGAGCCCTGGGAAACCCAGTCGCCCTTTTCCGCCATTTTTTCAAGAACCAGACCGTCAAACGGGGAGCGGATGACGCTCTTGGCCCGCTTGAGCCGGGCAAGTTCAAGCTGTTTTTCAAGTATGACCGTCTGTTTGACAAGCTCCTGTTTGGAGAGCAGGATATTGTCAAACTCTGTTTCGCTCACCGCCTCCTGGCTGAACAGGGTTTTATAACGTCCCAGGTCTTTTTCAGCCTTGACCAGGCGGACCCTGACCTGGTCCATCTGCGCCACCACCGATTCGATCTCATTGTCAATGAAATCGGTGTTCAACCGAAACATCACGTCCCCCTGTTTCAGCCGGTCGCCCTCGTTAAAGTGAACCGAACTGACAAGCCCGCCCACCTCGGTGGAAAGGTTGCTCACCCGGTCAAAGAAAAGGGTCCCCACAACCTTTGTGGTTTCAGCAACAACCCGCTGGATCACCGGGGCGGTCACCACCCTTGCCGGCGGCGGGGCCCCCTCCTGTGCCTTTACGCCTTCAAGGCCCGGCACCATGATCGAAACTGCCGCCACCATCCAGATCAACCCGTTTTTGAGTTTCATCTTGATTTATCCTTTTTATCGTTTCTTGAATTCAACGCTACAGGTCATCATTATTCAACGCCGTGGAACTGCTGCGAGCCTCACCCCCTGAACCCAGCAGCTCCATAAACCACCATGGCGTCAACCATCTCTTCCCGATCCATATCAATTCCCAGCACGGTCATGCTTTCGTTCATCAGGCAGTTGCCCAGCATGATGCCAAGGGCCATGTTTCTGAAAAAGGCAAACCTTGACAAAACCGTCCTGGCAGGCAGTTCCGGCAGGGCCTTGACCAGGCATTTCCCATAGAAACGGGTGATCTTCCCGACCAGACCCTGGATGCTCTGGTGAAATACATCCCCGTCATCGTAGGACTGGAGAAACCGGGCAAACATGGCCTCATGGTCGGGGTGCTGCCTGGAAAATCCAACCAGGGGAACAAGATAGGCGGCAAGGATCTTCTCAAGCTCAGGTTGATCGCTGCCGGCAGCATCCATCACGGCCTGGAGCCCTGACTCAAGCTCTTTGATCAGCGGGTTGAGCATCCGGACCATGACGGCAGACACCAGGTTGTTTTTGCTGCCGAAATGGTAGTTGATGGCAGCGACATTGACGCCGGCCGCTTCCGTGATCCGCCGCAGTGAGGCTTTTTCAGCCCCAAGGGCAGGGATGAGCCGCTGGGCAGCATCAAGGATTCGTGTTTTGGTATCTCTCATTTTTGAGACCCGTATCCGCCATTGCCATTAACCTAAACTATGATCAGGGCCAACCAACGATTGAAGGTGTAATTTAAACGCTGTTTGATTTTTTGTCAAGATCCTATGGCTGAAGGGGCCAACAGGGATTCAGGATGCCCGGTTTTTTCACCGGCACACCCCAGGGTTACTCATTTCTGGAGGGAAAAAAAAGCTGCCTGAGCCACCCGAAGTAGGTGTTATCCTGGAGCATGGCCCGGTCCTGGCTGTCCAGGAGCATGGAGATCTTATCCACATCCGAAAACCTGTCCCTGCGTGTGATAATGGGCTGGTCCGGGTCAAGGGCCCGGGTCACCCGGGCCGGATTGCCAACGGCAATGGCATTGGCCGGGATATCGGAGCTGACCACGGCGCCGGCGCCCACGATGCTGTTCTCTCCAATAGTGACCCCCTTGCACACAATGGCGCTGTCGCCAATCCAGACATTGGGTTCAAGCCTTACAGGGCAGGCTTGGGCAGGGGGCAGGCTGCGGTCGTAGATGCCGTGCCAGTCGGAATCGGTGATATAGGCGTTGCTTGCGATCATGCAGTTGTCCGCAATGAGAATCTCCCGGGCCGCACTGATCCTGACCCCCGGAGAAATGAGAACATGGTCGCCGATTTCGATTCCCCGGACATCGCGCTGGTCCGTCCATACGGTGAGCCTTGTCTTCTTGTCTGAAGCGCCAAGCAGGGTCACATGGGCACCAATGGTGACCGGCGCGCCAAACACCTCGATATGCCAGGGTTTGACCACATAGGGATTGGGGCCAAGTCCGTCGAGCTGGGGCTCCAGAAAGTGGTGAAGATAGAAATTCTGGAAACTGAACCACGCCTTTTTAACCAGGTAGGGACGATGATCTTTTCGCACGGTGATGCTACCCCTTGAACCTGAAACTGTCCCAGGCATCGTGGCTGAACAGCCGGGATGCAGGGGTTATGGCGTAAAGGGCGTCGGCCGCCATCAACACCACGGCATTGGTCCACGAAATTTTTTCCTCGGGCCATACGGTCATGTCCGGAAAGGTGTAGCCGCACCAGAAGGTGTCGTCGTCAAACACCCGCTCCTGAATCCAGGAAAAGACCAGCCGGGCAAGCCGCTGATTGCCCATGGCGGCAACGGCAATGACAAACTCCGAGGTTTCAGCCATGGTGACCCAGGGCCGGTCTGACACGCACCGGATTCCCTGGCCTTCGATCACATATTTTTTCCAGTACCGCTCGATGCGTTTTACCGCAGCATCGCCCCTGAGGGCCCCTGACAGCACCGGATAGAACCAGTACATGGAAAACCGGGATTTGCTGATGTTATAAATATGGATGTTGTCCCGGAGCGTGGCACCCAGCTTTTCAAATGCCCGTTCCCACTGGAGCTGGCGCTGACCCACAAGGTCTGCAAGGGTAATGGCGCATTTCAGGCTCATGAAAATAGAGCTTGCACCGGTCAACAGCGCCATGGGATCTATTTTCCCCTGGGGACTCTTGGCCCAGTAAATCTCCCCCCGGTCCGTCTGAAGGCTTACGGAGAAATCGATCCCCCGCTTGACCGTCTCCCACATGGCTTCCACAAACGCCAGGTCCCTGCGGATCAGCCAGTGGTGGAACACGCCCGTTGCCAGATAGCTGCTCATGTTGGTTTCGCAGGTACGGTCTTCAGGCACGCCATTAATATAGGATGAGTACCATGATCCGTCCGGGTTCTGCTGTTCCACCATCCATTGAAAGGCAAGGTCTGCCTCATTATAAAAACCTGCAATGTTGAGACCCATTGCCGATTCCACATGGTCCCACGGATCGGTTTTACCACCCGTGTGCCAGGGAATCTCTCCGGTTTTCCTCTGCAGGGAGACGATGAGATTCGCCACTGAGCCAATATTCAGTGAAGGGCACTGCCTTGCCTGGAAAGTATCAAACTCCATTACATTCTCCCCATATGGAAATCGTCCTTGAAATTTATAAGGGCAAATCAAATAGGGGTTTAATACCAGAACCGTTGGGGAAAGGCAAGGTGTTACCACCATCCCCTGCATGAATTATCATTCATAGCATTTGTTTTTTGGGCAACCCGGGTCATTTTTTAGGCACCCGGGGTTAAAACCCAAAGGTGTAAAATGATAACTTTCTGAAATTGAAAGAGAATAAACAGACCATCCTGAGGCGGATAAATAAGAAAATGACTTGACATTCCATGGGCAACTCTGTTAATCAAAAATGAATGCTCATTCATAAGTTGGTTGCATGGTTCTAATTTATATACAGGAGGGAGTCATGGTTAGAAAGATCAGAAAGGCTGCAGTGATCGGGTCTGGAATAATGGGTGGCGGAATCGCTGCCCTCCTTGCCGGTGCTGGAGTAAACGTACTGCTTTTGGACATTGTTCCGTTTGATTTAAAGGACGAGGAAAAAAGCGATCCTGCTGCAAGAAACAGAATTGTAAAGGCAGGCATGGATGCAGCCCTTGCCTCTGCACCATCGCTGTTCATGACCAAAAAAGACGCCGCACTCATCACCACGGGCAACCTTGAGGATGATTTTGACAAGCTTGCAGAATGCGACTGGATCGTTGAAGTGGTTGTGGAGAACCTGAAGATCAAACAGGCGCTCTTTAAAAGGCTCGAGGGAATCAAAAAACCCGGTGCCATCATCAGTTCCAACACATCTGGTATTCCCCTGAAGGACATGTCAGACGGTCTCTCTTCTGAATTCAAACAACATTTCATGGGAACCCATTTTTTCAATCCTGTCCGCTACATGCACCTGCTGGAGCTGATCCCCGGGGCTGAAACCCTTCCCGAGGTTCTGGATTTTGTTGCCAAGTTTGGCGAAAAGCACCTTGGTAAAGGCATTGTCTGGGCCAAGGATACCCCCAACTTTGTGGGCAACCGGATCGGCGTTCAGGGCATTGGCAAGGTCATGCAGCTGATGGTCGAAGACAACATGACCGTTCCCGAGGTGGATGCCATCTTTGGTCCGGCCCTGGGTCGCCCCAAGACAGCCATCTTCAAGACAACCGACCTTGTCGGCCTTGACACCATGGCCCATGTCTGCCAGAACTCCTATGATCTCTGCGTGGACGACGAGCAGCGGGACGCCTTTGTCGTTCCTGGGTATGTCAAAAAAATGCTCGAGAAGAAACTCCTCGGCAACAAAACCCGGGCCGGTTTCTACAAGACCGACCTGACACCAGAATGGAAAAAAATCAGAAAGGTGATCAACCCGGCCACCCTTGAGTATGAAGACCTTGTAAGGCCTTCCTTCCCCTGCCTGGATGCAGCCAAGAAAAAGGCCACCCTTGCTGAAAAAATCGTCTGCGTTCTCACGGGCGATGACCGGGGCGCCAAGTTTGCCTGGAAAATGGCAGCCAACAGCTTCCAGTATGCAGCCAACCGAATTCCCGAGATTTCAGACACCATCATCGAAATCGACAACTCCATGAAATGGGGTTACAATTTTGAGATGGGGCCCTTTGAGGTCTGGGACACCTATGGGGTGGAAGCCGCTGTTGAAAGAATGAAGTCAGAGAACCTCGATATTCCGGCCAATGTAACCGCCATGCTGGCCGCCGGCAACAAGTGCTTTTACAGGCTTGAAAACGGCGTGAAAGAGTTCTACGATTTTGCCTCAGCATCCTACAAGCCCGTTCCCGTGAGCGAGACCATGGTGTCGCTGGCCGCAGCAAAGGGCAACAACAAGACGGTTTTTGAAAACGGTTCCGCCAGCCTCATCGACATTGGTGACGGTGTGTTCTGTGTCGAATTCCACACCAAAATGAACGCCATCAACGGTGAAATCGTCGATTCCATTGACCAGGCCCTGGACTATGTGGATGCCAATGGTGTCGGCATGGTCATCGGCAACGAGGCCGGCGGAATGCCCGGTGCATTTTCCGCAGGTGCCGATCTTGCCTTTGTGTCCAAACTCTGCCACGACAAAAAATATGCCGAAATGGACGCCTTTCTTAAAAAAGCCCAGGACGGTATCCAGCGAACCAAATATGCTCCCTTCCCCGTGGTTGCCGCGCCCTATGGCATGGTACTTGGCGGCGGATGCGAAACCTGCCTGGGTGCCGACAAAATTGTGGCCCATGCAGAGCTGTTCATGGGTCTTGTGGAAATCGGCGTCGGCCTGCTTCCCGCAGGCGGCGGCTGCATGAACATCTGGAAAAAATTTGTCAACGCCCTTCCCGCAGGAACGGCCAAGGACATGGATCTTGCAAAGTTGTTCATCCCGGCCTTCATGAACGTTGCCATGGCAAAGGTTTCCATGTCAGCAGCCCAGGCCAGGAGCAACGGGTACCTGGGACTTGCCGACAGGATCGTATTCAACCGTGACAACCTCATTGGCGAAGCCAAGAAAGAGGTGTTGAAGATGGTTGACGATGCCTACGCCCCCCCTGCGAAACAGCGTCTCCTTGTCATGGGAAATGCCGGACAGGGCATGGTCCACGGCGAAGTCTTCAACCTGATGTGCGGCAAAATGATGAGCGAGTATGATGCCTTCCTTGCCAAACGTATCGCCTATGTCATGAGCGGCGGAGATGTCAACAAAAACACCATGGTTCAAGAGGATGCCATCCTCAAACTTGAACGTGAGGCTTTTGTCGACTTTGCCAAAGAAGAAAAAACCGTGGCAAGAATCGACCACATGCTGAAAACCGGTAAACCGCTCAGAAACTAAAGGAGGAATCAGATGAGAGATGCATATATAGTTCAATCAATCAGAACCCCGGGCTGCAAGCAGCGGAGGGGTCATTTCAAACAGACCCGGCCCGAGGAGCTGCTGTCCTTTATCCTCAGAACCCTTGTTGATAAAACCGACGGGATTACCCCCGACGACATCGAAGATGTCATGTGCGGCTGTTCGTTTCCAGAGGCAGAACAGGGACTCAACATCGGCAGAATCGGGGCAAAAATGGCCGGCTTTCCCGACAAGACTTCAGGTGCCACGGTCAACCGTTTCTGTTCTTCAGGCCTTGAAGGCATCGCCCTTGCATCGGCAAGGGTTTCCATGGGCTGGTCAGAGATCGTCATCGGTGCAGGGGTTGAGTCCATGACCTTTGTCCCCATGGGCGGCAACGTACCCCGTCCCCATCCCGAGTATTCAAAGACCGACCCTGAAATGTACACCTCCATGGGTATCACGGCCGAGAATGTGGCCAACCGCTACAAGATCTCCCGCCAGGAGCAGGATGAGTTTGCCTCCAAATCCCAGGCAAAGGCTGCACGGGCCAGGGACAACGGACTGTTTACTGAAATCGTTCCCACCCCTGCCTATCGATATGTGGAGCAGGCAGACGGCACCTACAAAAAAGAGCAGTTCATCGTGGATGCCGACGACGGCATCCGGGAATCCACACCCGAAGGCCTTGGCAAACTGCGCACGGTGTTTGCCGTAAACGGAAGCGTCACGGCCGGAAACTCTTCCCAGACCACGGACGGTGCTGCTGCCACCTTGATCGTGTCCAAGGAAAAATGCGAAGAACTCGGTCTGAAACCCATTGGACGGCTTGTCTCCTACGCAACCGTGGGCTGCCGGGCCGATGAAATGGGTGTGGGACCCAGATACGCCATCCCAAAGGTACTCGAGCAGGCCAAGATGACCGTGGACGACATTGACATCTTTGAAATCAACGAGGCCTTTGCCTCCCAGGCCATCTACTGCATCCGGGAACTGGGCATTGAAAAATACATGGACAAGATCAACATCCATGGCGGTGCCATCGCCCTGGGCCATCCCCTGGGATGCACCGGTGCCAAACTGACGGCAACCTGCCTTGCCAACCTCAAGGAAGTCAAGGGCCGCTACGGCATTGTTTCCATGTGCATTGGCGGCGGTATGGGTGCTGCCGGAATTTTTGAGAGATTCTAATCCCCTGATTCAGGGTATTTAACAGTTGAACAAGGGGCTGTTCCTCAAGGGGAACAGCCTCTTTTTACTTGACGGATCCCCACAAACCCTCAATACTTGAAAATATCGCTTCCCCCCATGACCGGGAGATCCGTTTCCATGATCAGAGGTATTTTCCCATTTCTTGCATTTTTCATGATAGCAGTCCCATGCATGGGAGACATTTACCTGTGGACCGACACCCGGGGCATCCGACACTTCAGCAATGTTGCCCCCCCGCCATCGGCCGTCACCCGGGAAACCATCAAAGAAAGCACCAGCCCCTCCAGGGAGGATCGTGACGCCCCTGAAGGCCCTGTTTTCAAGGTGCTGGCCGTCTATGACGGGGATTCCATCAAGGTTCGGGGGGCGGACAACCCGTCCGGCAAAGGGTCAAGGCTCACCTTCATGGTCCGGCTGGCCGGCATTGACGCCCCTGAAGCAGGCTACAGAAAACGATTAGGCCAGCCCTTCAGCCAGGAGTCACGACAGATGCTCGAACGCCTTGTGTCCGGCAGAAGGATCACCCTCAAAAGCCATGGCATGGACGCATACAACCGACAGCTTGCCGAAGTTTTTGCAGACGGAATCAACGTTAACCTGGCACTGCTGACAGCCGGACTGGCCGAACGTTACAGGGGCGATCTTGTCAAGGGCCTTGACCCTGGACCATACCGACGTGCCGAGGCTGCGGCAAAAAGGGCATACCGGGGCATCTGGAGCCTTGGCAGCAGCTACCAGAGCCCCAGATCCTGGCGAAAAGAGCATCCCAGAAAAAAATAGTCCCTATTCCTGAACCTTATATTCATACACAAACCAGTAGAGGAATCCGACAAAAAAACTCCCCCCCACAATGTTGCCCAGGGTAACGGGTACCAGGTTGACCACAAAAAATTGCGTCCAGGTGACCGGGGCCCCGTAGAAAATGCCCAGGGGGATGAAAAACATGTTGGCAATGGAATGCTCAAACCCCAGGGCCACAAAAGCCATAATGGGAAACCAGATGCCCAGGATTTTTCCTGCCACATCATCGGATGCCACGGCCAGCCAGATGGAAAGACAGACCAGCCAGTTGCACCCGATCCCCTTGAGGAACAACACCCAGAAGCTGGCCGACACCTTGGCCACTGCCACGGCCCGGGTAAACCCCAACCAGGGTTCTGGATCCATCAAATGGGTTTGAAAAGCAAGAAAATATGCCACAAAAAGCGATCCCAGAAGATTCCCGCCATAGGAGAGAAAGAGATTCCTCAGCCATGAAATCCAGGAAATTCGTCCGGAAAGAACCCCCGGGATGCTGACGGCTGTATTACCGGTAAAAAGCTCAGCCCCGGCAATCACCACCAGCATGAGTCCCACGGGAAAGACAGCACCAAAAATAAAACTCTGAAGCCCTGGATTTGACGCCTTGATCCCAGGCAGACCGCCGCCGACCTTGATGGCAAGCAGCCCCCCAAAGGCGATGAATGCACCGGCCATGAACCCCATGATCAGGGTCTTGTCAAACCCAATCTTAACCTTTGTCAATCCGGCCATGTTCACGGCCTTGACCACTTCCCTGGGTGATCTGTACCCCATCTGCGCCTCCTGATTAACCGTTATTCCATGTTCACACCTGTTTTATCTGACCATCCAACTGACGGTTTTAAGCTTGCAAAAACAGCACCATGGGATGAAAAAAAGGTTAGGGTTTACACCGGAAAAGATTTAATGTTAAATGGATGCCCATATCAGTTGATCTTTAACCCCAGCAAACCGACCTGCCAACAGGAGCGGATGGATATAAAATAATGGATTCAACCTGCGACGGACAGCTCCTGTTTTCCAATGAACTGCTGCAAACCATATTCAATTCCCTGTCTGCCCATATCGCCGTTCTGGATGAAAATGGAAATATCCTTGATACCAATGCCGCCTGGAAGCAGTTTTCCCTGGCCAATGGCCTTCCAGAAGGTTTTGATTTCAGGCGGATGAACTATCTGAACGTGTGTGAGACGGCAACCGGTGAAGACCTTGAGGACGCCCGGGCCATTGCCCGGGGCATCAGAGCGGTCATGAACGGTGAAATCAATGAGTTTCTCCACGACTACCCATGCCACTCCCCCGACGGGCCCCGGTGGTTTTACATGCGCGTTGTCCTGATGCACAAAAACGGACCCAAACGGGTAATCGTCTCCCACGAAGATATCACCCGGCTGAAACTGACCCAGGAAGAATTGACCCGGCACCAGCAGCATCTCAACGATAAGAACCAGAGCCTTGAAGAGGCAAATGTGGCCCTCAAGGTGCTGCTTCGCCAGAGGGAACAGGACCGGGCAGATATGGAAAAAAAATTCCTTGTCAATGTAAAAACCTTGATCATGCCTTATATCGACAAGCTCAAACAGGAGCGCCTCAGTGAAAAACAGAGCACCCTGGTCAATATTGTGGGGGATCACTTGAACGACATCATTTCGCCCATGGTGCAGAATTTTTCCAACGCCGGCGTGATGCTCACCCCCCAGGAGATGCAGGTCGCCTCGCTGGTCAAGGACGGCAAAACCACCGCTGAAATCGCCGACATCCTTTTTGTTGCAGAGGCAACCGTCAGTTTCCACCGGAAGAATCTGCGCAGCAAGCTTGGAATCAGAAACAGACAGACCAATCTCAGGTCGTTTTTATTGTCCATGTCATCATGAGGGGTTTTCCCCCCCATAAAAACCCCTTTCGCCCCCTGTTGAAAACCCGTCATCCGGTCATACTTTTTCATTAAATTCCCAATATAAAGGAGTCAAATATGAAAATCCTGACCCGGAGTGACAGCGTTTACGACATGATGGATCTCTCCATTGACATTGCCTGGGAACGACACGGTGTCCATCACAGGGAGCGTTATTTTGCAGACCACATGAACTGCTGGCGGGACGTTTTTCCCGGCAGCGTTCTTGAAACGATCATGACGGCAGCCCCCGGTCAAACCATTGTCCGCCAAATCCTTCCGGGCAGCATTATTTCCGATCACCGAAAGGACAAGGTGGTGACCCTCCCCCTGTCGCGGTTGAATTCCCTTTTCTCCATTGGACGCCCTGACCTTGGTCGGTTTTACCCACAGGGCATGATATCGGGGCTGCCGGGAGTATTCAGGGACAACCTGACCCCCTTTCGCTGCATCGGTTTGTACCAGGACCAGATCACCGTTGACCTGAACCATCCCATGGCAGGGATTCCCATGGAAGTCGCCCTGACAGTGCATTCCCGTTCGCCTGGATCCGGCGAGCGGGGCGGCAGCTGCACAGACTGGATCGACCTTGCCCTGACTGGACCGGGCATGCAGTCCCGCCACGACCTGGGGCCCACCCGTTTTTTTTCGGAAAACCGGTTTCACCGCAAGGATTCCAGACCCGACACCCTTTTTTACCAGACCGACCGGCTGGTCCACCACATTGATCAGACGGCACGCAGGCACCTGTCACAGCTGTACGCAACCCTGATCCGACCCGGGGATGCCGTGCTGGACCTCATGGCCAGCTGGGAGTCCCACCTCCCGGAAAACCTGGGCTGTTCTGCCGTTCATGGTCTGGGCCTCAACGCCAATGAACTCAGGCAGAACCCCATACTGACAGACCACAGGGTGCAGGACCTCAACACCGACCCCGTTCTGGGGTTTGACGCCCACACCTTTGATACCGTCATCTGTTCACTGTCCGTGGAGTATCTGACCGATCCTGTGACCGTGTTCAATCAGGTGGCCCGGGTGCTCAAACCCGGCGGCACATTTGCCCTCTCTTTTTCAAACCGCTGGTTTCCTGAAAAGGCGGTGAGCGTCTGGACAACGCTCCATGAGTTTGAACGCATGGGACTGGTCCTGGAATATTTCCTTGAATCCAACCAATACGAGGCCCTTTCAACGGTTTCCCTGCGGGGCTGTCCAAGGCCTGAACACGACGATTATTCTTCAACATTGAAATTGTCAGACCCCCTCTATGCCGTGATCGGGAAAACCAGGTGTTGAGATTTTTACCAAAGCCTTTTTTACACTGTGTAAAAAAATCTGACAGAAAAAAGGACATGGGTTGTCCTCACTGTTCCGGTTTCAGGTCCACCTTCCGATGCACGGGCAGGGCACAAATTTTGCTGTTTATCTTTATACCACACAATTTTTTCCCGTGGCAGTACGGTTGTGTAAAGGTTAAATCCCAGTCATAGAGGAGGATGGATCATGTTTGATTTAATTTCCAGAAACAAACGGCATGGCAAGGATGTGGTCAGCTTCAAAAGTGAGCTTGACAATCTGTTCAACAATTTCTTTGAATTGGATACCCCCATGCGTCGGTTTTTCGGCAATGAGGACTGGACTCCCCGGGTGGATATACACGAAGGGGCAAAGGAAATCACGGTAAAAGCCGATCTACCCGGCTGCGAAGCCAAAGACATCCATGCCAATCTTGAAGGACGGCTTTTAACCATCAAGGGTGAAAAGCAGCAGGAAAAAGACGAAAACAAAGGCACCTTTCGCAGCATGGAGCGAAGCTACGGGTATTTTTGCCGAACCATATCGCTGCCGGCGGAGGTGGATCCCGAGACCATTGAGGCCTCTTACAAGAAAGGGGTTTTAACCCTTGTTCTCAAGAAAACAAAAGAAGATGCCATCGGGAAAAAAATAGAAATCAAAGCCAGCTGATTCCAGGAAAACTCCGGTGGCAGGTACTGGCACCGGCCACCGGAGCGAACCGGCCTTTATCACATCGCCGTCACTCTTCTTTTGAAAAAATTTCTGCCATCATTTACCGGGCACTGCCACCCCAGCAGTTTTATCATGGACAGCGGTTATTCCCATAGTTTCTCTCAATCCATATGGTTTTTATGAATCAGATTATGAATTTGATTCCCCCCCTGATTTCCATTAAAAATGAATCCAATCCATAATCCTAACTCAAAGGAAATAAACATGAGTAAAGCACATATGTCCATGTGGAAGGGCCTGGGCCTGAATCTGACGGCCCATGATGCACTGCTGAAGGTGCTCGGAGACGCCTATACCGATATCTACCTTGCCCAGAAACACCGGCCCGAAGGAATGGGGTATTTTGATTTTGTGATGTCCGAGGTGCATGGCCTCAGGATCAAGGAACTCTTGGATGAAAAAGAGCAGGGGCGTAAAATCATCGGTTCCTATTGCGTTTTTGTACCCGAGGAGATTGTGCTTGCGGCCAATGCAACCCTTGTGGGACTTTGTTCCGGGGCTGATTTTGCAATGGAGGAGGTGGAAAAATATCTGCCGAGAAATACCTGCGCCCTGATCAAATCCGCCTTTGGCTTCAAGCTCGGTCAGGTCTGTCCCTACCTCGAAAGTGCAGATATGGTGGTGGGCGAAAACACCTGTGACGGCAAAAAAAAGGCCTACGAATCCCTGGGGCCGATGCTTGGCAACCTCTACGTCATGGACCTTCCCCAGGTGAAATCAGACCAGGGCCGCACCCTTCTCAGGGCTGAATATGAACGGTTCAAGATGGCCGTCCAGGCCCTGACCTCAGTGACCATCACCCATGAATCTCTAAAAAAGGCTATCCAGACGGTCAATGCCAAACGAATGGCCCTCCACCGGCTGGCCCGTCTCAGAAAGGCGGATCCCGTCCCCATCTCAGGGCTTGACGCCCTGCTGGCAAACCAGGTCTCGTTTTATGACAACCCGGCAAGGTTCACGGAATCACTCAATAAAATCTGCGACGAGCTGGAGAAAAGAATTGCAGACAACCAGGGGGTGTTTCCGGCAAAGCGCCCGAGGATTCTCATGGCAGGATGCCCCATGGCCGTACCCAACTGGAAACTGCCCTGGATCGTTGAGACCTCGGGCGGCGTGATCGTGGGTGAAGAGTCCTGCGTGGGCGAACGCGGTGTTCGAAACCTCACGGACAATACCGGCACCACCGTGGATGAACTCATGGACGCCATCACGGATCGTTACTTCCGGGTGGACTGTGCCATCTTTACCCCCAACAGCGACCGCATGAATCATATTGATGAGATGGCAAAGGATTACCAGGCGGACGGCGTCATCCATTACGGCCTCCAGTTCTGCCAGCCCTACACCATGGAGGCAATCCCCGTTGAAAAGGCCCTTGACGAAAAGGACATCCCCTGCCTGCGGATTGAGACCGACTATGGAATGGAGGATGCCGGCCAGTTAAAGACACGGATCGAAGCATTCATCGAGTTGCTCAGGTAAAAGGGATGCACCCCAGTGTCGTGGAACCGGCTGCCAGCAGGATCAACCGCGTTTCTTTTTTACAGCACAAAATTCATGCCCTGGGGTTCTGGTATGTGCTGATTCCAGTGGGAATCGGTATCATCATCATGTTGACCGTGGTCCTGATCGTCAACAACATGGTCAGACACCCGCGTTATCCTGGATTCCGGCTGTAAAAAAAAACGCGTGCAAGCCATGAAACCGTCTGCAGCATTGACAAATCCATGGACATGAGGATTTTCATACTCTATCGTTTTTATTTGTCGGATACCTATGTCGAGGAGTACCTCAGGCATTTTTTCACACAATATGGTCAAGGGCATGACCTGACGGCGTGGGGCAGAAAGGATGAGAATCATATTGGCGGGTTGAGTCTCATGCTGTCGATTGCGATTGTATTTGCCCGGGATATGGCATATGCTGAACAAGTTTGACTTTCCCGACCAGACCGTAGTGGAAAGGCATTTTTCTTCTGCCTGCTACATGGACCAGTCGATCCCGGCAACCCTTTATCTGGCCCTGAAATACTGCCGGGATCCGGAACTGGCATTGATCGCCAACACCATATGCGGGGGCGATAATGCCGGCAGGGGGGCTGTTCTCGGCACAATCCTGGGAGCCGCCCATGGGTTCAGGTGCTGGCCGGACAGATGGCTCACCGGTTTGCGCCATCCACCGGCGATAGTCTCGCTTGACCCGCCCGCATGAACCTGGGCAGGGATCATCCACGGCCAAAACGCCTTTGAAAAAAGGGTGCAAAACAACATGCCAAAGAGGAGATAAAAATGACGCTGAAAGATTATTTTGAAAAAACAGCTGGAACCGGCATATTATCAACAGCAGACAGCAAGGGCAATGTCAACGCGGCCGTTTATTCCCGGCCCCATTTCACGGAAGACGACAAACTGGCCTTTATCATGCGGGACCGCCTGTCCCACCGCAACCTTGGGTCCAACCCCCATGCGGCATATCTTTTCATGGAAGAAGGTCCAGCTTATAAGGGAAAGCGGCTTTATCTGCGCATGGTCGGAGAAGAGAAAAACGCAGATCAAATCAAAGCACTCCAGCGCAGGCAATATGCAAAGGAAGTAAACGAAGACAGATTCCTCGTGTTTTTTGAACTTGTCAAAGAACGCCCCCTTGTGGGGGACGACGACGGCCGGTAACCAGGACAGGGACGGTGAAAAAAAATGGAAAACGATTCTTTCTCAACGGATGATCTCGGTGGCCTTTTTGTACTGGATCAACAGAATGAACCGGTAAAATTGTCAAGCCTCTGGCATGACAGAACTGCTGTATTGGTATTTGTGCGGCATTTTGGCTGAGTATTCTGCCGTCAGCAGGTGGCTGAACTGGCAACACAGGCCAACCGCTTTAAAGAGAAAGGGGCCGTGCTGGCGGTGATCGGTTCTGGGGATCCCCGTTATTTTAAACTTTTCCGGGAAATCACCGGCTATGGGGGGCAGCTGTTTTCAGACCCCTCCCTGGCAGCCTTTTCTGCGTTAAATTTTTCCAGCAGCATCACCGGATTGATGAGCATCAATTCGATGTTTAAAGCAATGTCTGCCGTGGCAAACGGTTACACGCCGGGGTCCATACAGGGCAGCACCATGCAGCTTGGCGGTGCCGTGGTAATCGATCCTTCGGGCGCTGTCCGATATTATTTTGCAGGTAAAAAAGCCGGCGATCATCCCTCTGTTGACGATCTGATCCGGGCGGTTGATGATTGAACAGACCGTGAAAAACATTATAGTAAAAGAGAATTGACAACCCATAAAACCAAGGAGTTAACATATGCCCTACGACTTTAACGCTGAAGAAGTTTTTGAAATGGCCATTAAAATCGAAGCAAATGGTGCGGCATTCTACCGGCGGGCAGCCGCGCTCCAGACAGACAAGGCTGACAAAGATTTCCTGGAATCCATTGCGCGCATGGAAGACGGCCACAGGGCCGGGTTTGAAAAAATGAAAGCCACGGTTTCTGACATGGAAAAATCACAAACCGTATTTGATCCCAACGACGAATTACACCTGTATTTGAAGGCAATGGCAGATGCCCACGGCGGAGAGGGCGATCCAAAGATCGCAGCCCGGCTGACCGGCGATGAAACCATGGCACAGATTATTGAAACGGCCATTGGACTGGAAAAAGAGTCCATTCTTTTTTATCTCGGGCTTAAGGATATTGTCCCTCCCCGGCTGGGGCAGGAAAAGATCGACGCCATCATCCGGGAAGAAAAAAAACATATTGCCCAGTTGAGCAATTTTCTCGCCAAGTCTCAAAAATAATGGCATGGCCCTGGGGCCCCATCGACCCCGGCATTGTTCAGCCAGGGTTGACCGGACCTGTTTAATCAATACAGGACAAACCGGGCCCGGTTGATCCATGCAGGCAGACCGGGCCTGGTTAAATCATGTTCAGGTCTGCCATGAGTTTCTGAATGGCCACTTCCTTGGCCTTGGCCTCCACCTCGACGGTAATATCCATTGAAAGCCACAGGGGCGGCAGGTCATTGATGTCAATGAAATCATGGTGTTTCCTGGTGTCCGTGGCGTTCCAGCCGTCCCTGGGCGATGAAACATGGAACAGGGGCTCTCGATTCCAGGTGTCCAGAGCGCTTTGTGTTGCCACTTCCATTGAAAGATCGTCCGGGAGACATCGATGGTGGTGCACATCGTAGACCAGGGGGATCTCCATATCCCGGCAGACCGGCAGAAGATCCCGGGGAGAGTAGCTTCTGTCATCATTTTCAAGGGTCAGCCGCTGCCGGACCGGATCGGAAAGGGTTTCAATGGTCTGGACAAGCCGCTCGACTGCCGATGGTTTGTCGCCATAAACCCCGCCGGCATGGATATTGATGACATCGGCATTCACCCACCGGGCAACCTGGGCCTGGTATTCAAGATCGGCAATGGAACGGTTGACCACATCCGGGTTTGGAGAAGAAAGAATGATAAACTGGTCCGGGTGAAATGTGGTTCTGATATCATTTTTCCGGCTGAACTCACCGCAGGCCTTGAATGCCTGAACAATAGTGTCCGAACCGGGCAGATCAAGGATATCATATCCCACATCCGGGTGTGTCTTTAACGGCAGAATCTGACTGTTGATCCGGAAGCCGCCGATCCTGTTCCGGTGGCAGAACTCAAGGGCCTTTAACAGATTTTCAGCATTGATCAGGCAGATTTCAGACAGGCGCTGCTTTTGTTCAGGGTCTGAGCTTTTTGAAAGGTATGCCGCCGTTGTCCGCCGGAATTTAATGGGTTGTTCTTTGAATATACAGCACAGTCCGAATCTGATCATCACAGGGTCCTTGGATTTTTATCAATCCTGTCGGGATTAAACAATGTCGCCATCACAACTATAGCTGTTTTTGATTTGATATTGAAGTATTATAAATCGTGACCATTTTATGGAGGTACTGCTGAAAAGATTAACCATCCCCAAAAAACACCTTATCCAGGGGCAGGCCAATGATCATACTCAAAGAATCCATCCATGTGAACAGGCCCATTGAATCTGTTTTTCGATACACCAGTGATTTTACAAACATACAGGCGTGGGACCCGGGGGTGATATCATCGGTAAGCCGTCACCCCGGCGCCCCCCGGGTGGGATCGGTCTATAATCTGGTCCTTAAGTTTGGATCCTTCCGTCCTAAAATGGTGTATGGGGTCACGGCACTTGATCCCCTGGGCCGGGTGGTTTTAAACGGTAAGGGCGACAACTTTAACGCCACGGACACCATCTCCTTTGCCCAGACCGCGTGGGGCACAAAAATCAACTATCGGGCGGACATTGAATTTTCAGGCATTTCAAGATCCATGGAATTTCTCCTCGCCCCTGTTCTGAAACGCGCTGGAAAAAGGGCCATGGCAGGACTGGAAAAAAAATTAAATCCCGGCCACGGGATCGCCCGGGACAGCGCCTGGTTCCCATCGGGATCCAATCCAATCGATTTTATGGCCGACCATGCGATTTTACCGGGCATGCTCATGTTCACCCGGTTCGGATTTGCCATGGGCAAACGGTTCTGGCCCAGGGACGATCAAATCCTCTACGGTAAAAGGGTGGTGATCACAGGCGCCACCTCGGGTATCGGGCGGGCTGCAGCAATGAAACTGGCCGAAAAAAAGGCGGATCTGCTGATCATTGCCCGCAACAGGGAGAAGGCGATCAAGGTTCGGCAGGAGATCGTCGACCAGACCCAAAATCCCCATGTCGATTTTCTGCTGGCCGACCTGGCCGTGATGGCAGACATCCGCCGCGTGGCAGGGGTCCTGATCCGCAGTAAACGACCCATCGATATCCTGATCAACAATGCCGGCGCCCTGTTCAACGATCGCGGCGAGACCGCTGAAGGGTTTGAACGAACCTTTGCCACGGACCTTTTGGGCGTTTTTTACCTCACCCAGCTGCTGAAAAGGGCGTTGGCCCGGTCCGGGGCGAGAATCATCAATGTGTCTTCAGGAGGGATGTACACCCAGAAGATCAATGTCGACGATCTTGAAAACACCCGGCAGCCCTATGACGGCACCAGGGCCTATGCCCGGGCCAAACGGGGGATTGTTATCCTGACCAGGCTCTGGGCCGAACAACTGGCCGGTGCCAATATGGTTGTCCACGCCATGCATCCGGGGTGGGTGGATACACCGGGGATCGAGACGGCCCTACCGGGATTTCATTCTCTGCTCCGTCCGATCCTGAGAACCCCGGAACAGGGGGCTGACACCATTGTGTGGCTTGCCGCATCCAAAGAGGCAGGCAAATCCACGGGCAGGTTCTGGCTGGACAGACGGCCCCATGAAACCATCGTCCTGCCAAAGACCGGGGAATCGGCAGACGAACGGCAGGTGTTGTGGGAACGCTTAAACCGACTGGCGGCGCAGGGTGACCTGGACGTTGTCGATACTTTCGGTGGCAAACCCGGCCTCACAGATTGAAAAATAGTAGCGCCATTTTCTGAAAAAGGTCCTGTCAAACCCCATGCCGGCAATCTCCTCTGCCTGGGATTCAAACCGTTTTTGCCAGTGTGCCAGGGTCGTGGCATAGTGGGATCCCATGTGAAAACAGTCCGTAACCCTGAAATCCGTATTTTCGGACAGGGTCTTGTTGATTATTTCCAGGCAGGGCAGGTGGCCACCCGGAAAAATGTGCTTTTGGATCCAGTCCCGTTCCCTGCAATACGGTTCGTACCGTTCATCCGATATGGTGATGGCCTGGAAGACCATGGTGCCGCCGGGTTTTAAAAGGGTCTGGCACTGCCTGAAATATTGTCCGAGGAATTGGGGACCCACGGCCTCGACCATTTCAATGGAAACAATACGATCATAGACGCCCGTGGTGTGGCGATAGTCCTGGAGCAAAATGGTGACCCTGTCCGTCAGCCCTGCCGCTCGGACCCGCTGGCAGGCCAGGTCATACTGGGCTTTGGAAACCGTGATGCCCGTTACCCTGCACCCGGTCTTTTCTGCGGCAAACACGGCAAACCCGCCCCAGCCGCAGCCGATTTCAAGCAGGTGATCGTCGGGGCCGATCCTGGCCTGATCGACAATACGCTGCATTTTACGAACCTGGGCAACGGCCAGGGAATCGTCCTTTTCAAGAAAAAGAGCGCACGAGTAAATCATCCGCCGGTCCAGAAAAAGGGCATACATGCTGTTGCTCAGGTCATAATGGGCGGCAATGTTTACGGGGGTGTTCCGGACGGTGTTTCTGCGCCGGTCATGGGCCAGTCGCTCCTGGATCCGGGTCAGCAACGAGAGCACCAGGTTGCCGTCGGAAAACGGTTCCCTGTTTTCGATCAACAGCGTCAACCCCCCTACAAGATCCGGGGTTTCCCATTCCCCTGCCATGTAGGCTTCACCCAGCCCGATTTCGCCGTCAAAAACGATCCTGGGAAAAAAATTAAAATCCCGGATCTGGATCTCACCGGTCTGGGAACTGCCGGTCCGGCCGAATGTCACGGCCTGCCCGTCGGGAAAGGTCAGGTGGAGACACCCTTTTTCAATCTTCCTGAAAACCGTAAAAAGCAGTCGTTTACAAAGGGACTCCAGCCACCCTGGCGTTTGTCTGGCCTGTGTCAAGGGGCTGCCGGGAACGGGCTTCTCGTAAAGGGGTAATTTCTTGTGGAAAAAAAGTTTAAATGCATGGGAATAGATCCTGGGAACACTCAAATGGGGCACAAAGGGGTGTTTGAGCAGCGTCTTGATATGATTGAGGCCGGTCAAAGGCATGGCATGGGCCCGCAATATCGCCTCCATGATTTTTTGTCCCTGCTGAACGAGTTCAATCCGGATTTCCAGGCGGTCGCCAGGCGCTGAAAAATAAAACCGGTAGTGGCCCTCAATCGTGTTGAACGGGGAGACATGGAACACTTTGGCGGCCTGGTAACAGGCAAACCACGGGGTGGACGCGCTGCTGTTTTCGGTCAACACATAGGGGTGGCGTTCGCCAAAGGTGTTGTTGACTTCCGCAACAACGGCGATCAGCTGGTTCGTCCTTGAGAAACAATAATAAAAATTGACCGGATTAAACACATAGTTCACATACCGGGCCGAGGTGATCATCACCACCGAGGCCAGAGGATCGTTGATGCCGTGGGCCGCCAGCAGACGGACGATTTTCTGTTCAATGGCCATGGTGCCCGGATTCAGATAATCCCTGTCATGGATGGATGTGATCCCGGCCCGGTTATACCCAAACAACGGGTATCTGCGATTTAGCCGGGGCAGCTCATCCAGGTCAAACCCGAACATGTAGACCCCATAGGAGAGTTCATGGGCCACGGGCACATGACGCCGATGTTCGATGGTGCCGGTGTAGATTCTCGAATTCATAGCACAGCCCCGAATTTTTCTGCCACCTGGAGCGCGGACCTTACCCCGTCTTCATGGAACCCGTATCCAAAATAGCTGCCGCAGAAAAAAGTGTGCTGGTTTTCGTTCAGCCCGGGCAGGTCCTTCTGGGAGTTGAACGCGGCAAACGAATATTGGGGATGGGTATAATCCATCTCCTTGATCACCTGGTCGTCGGGTATGGGGTCTCCGGGATTAAGCGTGACAAAATACGAACGCTGTGTGTCAAGTTTCTGCAGCCGTGTCATATCATAACTGACTGTTACAGGAGAGGTCACCTCCCCCGGCCTGTGCCGGGTGTAATTCCAGCTGGCCCAGGCCCTCGGGTTCGGGGGCATCACGCTTTTGTCCGTGTGCAGAACGGTCCGGTTGTGGGAATAGGTCCAGACCCCGAGCAGTTGTTTTTCCAGCTCCGTGGGAGAGGCCAGCAGATCGAGGGCCTGGTCTGCATGGGTGGCAAGAATAACGGCATCAAAGGTTTGCGATTCACGATTCCCAAAATGAAGCGTTGGTTTAGATTCGGTCCTTGTGATGGATACAATTTCAGACGAGTCAACGGCCCGGCCCTTAAACGATTTTAAAAAAGCCTTTACATAGGTGTGGCTGCCGCCCTTGACAACGTACCATGGCGGATGGCCGCTCACCCCCAGCAGGCCATGATTTTCATAAAACTGCGCAAATGTGCGAACCGGGAATTTGCCCATCTGAAAGTCAGACCCGGACCATATGGCCGCGGCCATGGGAAGGATAAACTGGTCAACCACCTCCCGATGCAGCCCGTTGGCCCTCACATATTCATACAGGGTAATATCGTCGAGGCGATCCGTCAGATACGACCTGCGCAATGTGCGTAAAAACCGGACCATTTCATAGACAAATCGAAGATACAGGGGCTTGATCAGGTTTGACCGCTGGGCAAACAAGGTGTTCAGGTTCCGGCTGGCATAACAGAGCCCGGTTTGCCTGCAGTAATAGCTGAAGGCCATTTCCGTAGGGCATTTTTCAACCCCCAGCTGGTTTAAAAATTCAATAAAATTGGGGTAGGTTCTCTGGTTGAGAACAATGAACCCTGTGTCCACGGGCACCCCCCTGTCAGGTCCTTGGGGGATCTCGACCGTGTGGGTATGCCCGCCAAAATAGTCGTTCTTTTCAAACAGGGTGACCCTGTGGCGGTGTTGAAGAAGATATGCCGCACAGATACCTGAAATACCGGCGCCGACAACGGCGACGTCCAGATCTTTCCTGTCTTTTAAGTCCATGGTATCAATCCTTTTTTCAATCGTCAAAAACCTGAAAAAGAGCCCTGTTCACCAGAAAAGAAAGCACTACATCGGTCATTCACCCTGGCCCCGCCAGTATTCTGCGGCCATGGCCGCAACATCTTCCGGCAGGGTAAAGGTGGCCATCTCTCCGGATGCGATTTCAAACCCGGTGAAATCGCTTCTGACCCATGGGGCGTAGCTCGACCTTGCCGTCAGGGAAACCTTCAGACAGGGAATGCTTTTTTTGTCTTCGGTGGATATCAGCGCAAGGTTATAGGCATTTCGGTTAAGGCTTTTATAGAACTTCTGGACATTCACCACGCCCCGGGCCAGGTCCTGCCAGACCTGGGTGCTGTCAGGCGTCAAAAGCGACGAACATTGGGTTGAAATTCCCCAGATTTCATAAAAGCCCGACGGGGCAAAGGCTGCGATCCACTCCCATGATCCCGTACTGCCGATATACCTCTGGCAGATCTTTTTTTCAGCCGCCATAAGGTCCGTGAAGAGACAATCTCCATGGCCGGCCCCGTGGGCCGCAGCCCTCTGGTGAAGCAGCCTGTGATTGTTGGACATCCCCCTGGATGCATGCACCTGGAGGTGGGGATGGACCAGGGAGCCCCCGGCGCCCGGCAGGTGATTCTGGGTGATCGCCATGTAGACTGCCGAAGGATCCACCTTTTGAACCCTTGAAAGATAGTCGGCACAATTGATAAAGCTGTCCTGGTAGACCTCCCATGGGGCACTGCCGATCTCAACATGGTGATGATTGTCAAATATGGAAACGGCCGACCATTCCGTGTATGGAAAAAGATTGGGAAACAGGATCGAACGATTATGGCGCAGCCTTGGCTTTTCACTGATCCCCGGCAGAAGCTGGGGGGTCATGGCTTCAAGGTTGCCCGGACAGAACGGGCATTTTTCTGGATCCAGATCCTCATCCGGCGGCGAAAAAAGCCTTTGCGTGCCCCGTTCCTTCTCAAGGGCCCGGAAGGGTACGATCCGGCACTGTTTCAGGGTGACAGGGTCGGTCCGGACCTCCTGGACCCGTCTGATCTCCTGCCCCGAAGCGTCTTTAAAGCATGCAACAAGCTCTGATTTTTCAAATCGGATCATGGCCATATCTTTATTTAAGTGTACTGAATTTTTAGCAAACCACCGGGGAAAATTCAACTTGAATCTTGCTTGCCGGCATCCTCCGAAACCGCATCATGACCTCCCTGGTGGATTAAAAATTTAATTTGATCCTGGATCCTGATGTATTGTATGATCCCATTAATCGTTGAATGGCAGTTATGAATCAAATAATAAGGATCCGTTGAAAAACATGAAATTTAAAAACAAAATGACCGTTGCGGTTCTGGGACTGATTCTTGCCATCATGTTCGTTTTCACTTTAATTGTATCCTATACCGTTAAAAAACAGAACATGGGGGTTTCCAGGGACGCACTGAAAAATGCGTTCACCATTGTTCAGTTCCAGCTGTCGGATCTTCAAAAGAAGATTCTTTCCGATACCCGTCAGATAATCGTTGCAGCGGATCTGCCCACAGAACTGAGCATGATCGAATCCTACAAGCAGCGCCCTGACGGTTATACCATGACCCGGTCCAACTACGTTAAAATTATTGAAAGCCTCTATTCAATGGTCAGTACGGGAGAAATGTCCCATATGGCGGCCTATGACGGGGCCGGAGATCTTGCCGCCTTTGTGGGAGTAGACAACGGACAGATTGCCGGTGGGTTTTCCTACAAGGCCCATGACAGGCGGGTTTTTGAAATTTTCAGGGTCGATCCCGGTGAAAAAATAACCAGTGACCTTTTTAAAACAGCAGACCAGTGGCCCTTTGATATTGATTTGCTCAACGCCAGAATCATTGAAGCGGACACTGTTGCTTTCAAGGGAGATAAGGCATCCGTCCAGATCACTGCCCATGCCCTTGCAACGGAAGAGAGGGTAGACTTCAAGACAAAACAGAAAATCAAGAGAGTGATCGGGATGGTTACGGGCTCCAAAATAATCGGTGCCGCTTTTGCCGACAAAGTTGCCACATTCAGCGGCACGGAAGTGGTGGTTTTTTCAACCGCAGGCAAGGGCATCGGCACGTTGAAAACCTACGATCATTTGAACTTTAACGATATTGAAAAAATAAACAACAGGCTGAATATTGAAAATATGGAAATCCGCCTGGATGAGACCGTGATCGGGGCGCAGGCATATACCCGGGGAATTTTTTCCATAACACAAGAAAAGGAGCCTGTCGGTGCCCTTGTCGTTCTTCATTCAAAATCCCTGGCCCAGGCCAATACCCGGCAGATCATTCACTTTTTAACCGGTGCGGCTTTTATTTGTATCCTCTTGATTCTGCCCATGGTTTTTTTGTTTGCAAACAACATGACCAAGCCCATACTGAGGATGGTTGCAGGGCTTGAAGATATTGCCCAGGGGGAGGGTGATCTGACCATGACCCTCGACGTTAAAAATAAAGGCGAAATTGGTGAAATGGCCCGCTGGTTCAACCTTTTTGTGAACAAGCTTCGGGGAATCATCGGTGATGTCAAGGATAATTCAACCGCCCTGGATTCGTCATCCGACGCCCTTTTTGTTCTTTCCGGTCAGATGTCGAAGCTGGCGGACAACATGTCAGACAGGTGCAATTCGGTGTCAACGGCCACCGCTGAAATGAGCGGAAACCTTTCCGCTATTTCAGCGGTCATGGAAGAGAGTTCTACCAACGTCAACACGGTTGCCGGTGCTGCGGAACAGATGACAGGTTCAGTCAATGGAATTTCTACGAATTGTTCAAAGGCAAGGAATATAGCGAAGACAGCCATGGAGCAGGCCGGACAGGCTTCTGAAAACATAAAGGCCCTGGGAAAAACGGCCGTTGAAATAGGAACCGTTATTGAATCCATTACCGAGATTTCAGGACAGACCAACCTTCTGGCCCTGAATGCCACGATTGAAGCAGCAAGGGCAGGAGAGGCCGGCAAAGGCTTTGCTGTTGTTGCCAATGAGATCAAGGCCCTTGCCGGCCAGACCGCCTGCGCCGCCCTTGAAATAAAGGAAAAGATCATTGCCAATCAGGAATCCACCCAAAAAACGGTGGTTGATATTGAAGCGGTAACCAGCATCATTTATGAAATCAACGCCATTGTGACCATCATCGCAGATGAAGTAAACGAACAGTCTGCCACCACACAGGAGATTGCAGCCAGTGTCGCCCACATCTCCCATGGCATCCAGAACGCCAACGGTAATGTGTCTCAAAACGCGGATGCAGCTGAAACAATAGCAGAGGATATCAGCGGTATCAACGCGGATGCGGCCGGGATGTCTACCTTTGCCTCTAAACTCAGCAAAAGCGCAGAAAAATTGTCAACCCAGGCGGTTCAATTACAGAAACTGGTTTCGGTTTTCAGGATATGACATCAATTATCCACTCTATTTTTTTAAGAAAATGTAGCCTCAAATTGTCGACAGCAGAGCCCCCGGCGGGCGATGGGACCGGTCCATTTGGACCCAAAGGCGATGAGCCCTTTTGCCCTGCCGGGCGTTAAGAAGCGCAGGCTGTTTGAGGACAAACCTGCCCGCAGTTCCTGCGCTTTAGACCGGCAGGGCAAAAGGGCCGCCGACGATCCCGGGCCGGTCCCATCGCCCGCCGGGGGCGGCATAATACCATCTTCATTATTCGTTGTGTCGGCGGGCCGACATGGCCGTTTATATGAAACTCCCACCGAGATTTAATTGTTCAGGTCATGGACCGCTTTGATATTGCCAGACGTTTTTTGAATGCCGCCCACAAAAATCAATCCCGGATTTTTTCCTTGATGGCCTTGATGATCCCAAGGCAGACCTGGTTGGCGTCGGCCACAATGGCCACATCCGCCATTTTCATCATGGCGGCATTGGGATTTTTGTTGATGGCCACGATGAAATCGGCATCCCCCAGGGCTGCCGTATGCTGGATGGCGCCGCTGATGCCAAAGGAAAAAAGCACCCTGGGCTTGATGTTTTTTCCTGCCTGGCCCACCAGGGCCCCGTGGGCGATCCAATCGGCATAGACCAGGGGCCTTGTGCCCCCAACCTCTGCCTTCATGAGTCCAGCCAGATCATAGAGCTTTTTCAATTTCCCCTTGCTGCCCATGCCCCGACCTGCACAGATAACGATGTCGGCATCTTCAATTTTCTGTTTTTCAGAGGGCTTGAGTTCAGACGAAATCAGCCGGATCTTATCCCGGGGAAGATCCATGGGCAAGGGCTCTGAAATCACCTCCCCCGTTGCGTCATCGTCGTGGGGCATCTCATGGAAGGTTCCGGGGCGAACCGTTGCCATCTGGGGACGCGACCGGGGGGTGACGATCTTTGCGATTAAATTGCCGCCAAACGAGGGGGCAATCTGGACCAGCAATCCTTGTTCGTCAATTTCAAGGTCAATGCAGTCCGCCGTCAGGCCGGTCTTGAGTTTTTTGGCGATTCTCGGTGCCATCTCCTGGCCGAACCGGGTGGCACCCACCAGCAGTGTCTCCGGCCGGTGTTTCTCCACGAGCCGGGCCATGAGAAGGGAATAGGTTTCAAGGGAATAGGACCCAAGTCCTGGATCATCCATGGCATAGACTTTCTGGGCGCCATGGGCGATATATTCTGCCACATACGCATCCACGTCGTGGCCAAACACAACCGCGCACACCCTGCCATGGGTTTTGGATGCAAGATCCCTTGCCCTTGCAAGAATCTGAAGGGTTACCCTGTTTTGAAAGTAATTTCGATAATCGCCAAACACCCAGATATCCCTGGTCGTGTCCGCCATGTCAACCCTGTCCGTCGTGGTCATGGTGTTCATTTTTCCCCATCGTGGTCGTGTGTTTTAAGATCTTTGCCCATGGCACTGCCGATGACCTTGCCATACTCGTCAAACAGCTGGTCCACCACCTGTTTGACACTCCCCTTTAAAACCCGGGTCTCTTTCCGGGCGGCCGGAGAAAACACATCAATAATCCGTGTGGGCGAGTCCTTTAATGCGTTAAACCGGTCATCAAATCCAAGCTCGGATGCATCCACGACGCTGATGGCCGGCCGGTTGACATCAAGG
The DNA here is from genome assembly GCA_963675615.2 of uncultured Desulfobacterium sp. Lineage (GTDB taxonomy): Bacteria > Desulfobacterota > Desulfobacteria > Desulfobacterales > Desulfobacteraceae > Desulforapulum. The sequence continues at coordinate 2,311,463 of CAXXTD010000001.1, read as the reverse complement.
GGCGCAAAGGCCTGTTCCACGCCGGCAAGACCCAGGTATCTGGGTTTGTATGCCGTAAGATCAACGGTCACAAGGCCCGGCAGGTCCATCTCCAGGGTTTCGGAAAAATCGTCCACATGGCGCTGAACTTCTATGGTTGTCGGTTTGATTGCCACATGGTTGACAAAGCCGATGGCCGGGATGTTGAGCTCTTCGGCCAGCTGGGGTCCCACCTGACCTGTCTCACTGTCGCTGGTCTGGGCGCCGCAGATGATGAGGTCAAACCCCCTGCATTTTTTCTCGATGGCCCTTGCCAGGATCAGGCTGGTCAAAAAGGTGTCCGCCCCTGCCATTTTGCGGTCGGTGAGCAGGATTCCCCTGTCGGCCCCAAGGGCTCTGGCCTGGTGGAGAATCTCTTCAGCCATGGGCGGCCCCATGGTGATGGCCGTGATGCGGGCCGACTGCTGTTCTTTGATCTGGAGGGCCGCCTCCAGGGCTCTTCGACTGGCCGGGTCCATCATGGCCTGGGCAAGTTCCCGCCGCAGGGTTCCGGTTCGTGAATCCCAGGGCAGCTGGGATACCATGGGAACCTGCTTGATACACACAATTATATTTAACATTTGTTAACCTTTTTTGCCTTTGTTTACCTCTGCTTGCCCTGTCAGCTGGGTTGGGACAGGATGGCTCTGGCGATCACCATCTTCTGGATTTCACTGGTTCCCTCATAGATTTCAGTCACCTTGGCATCCCTGAAATAGCGTTCCACATCATACTCCTTGCTGTAGCCGTATCCGCCATGGATCTGAACGGCCAGGTCCGTCACCTCCCTTGCCGTGGCGCTGCAGTGGAGCTTTGCCATGGACGCTTCGGCAGAAAAGGGCTTTTGGCTGTCCTTGGCGGCGGCGGCCCGGTAGAGCAGCAACCTTGATGCGTCAATTTTCGTGTTCATTTCAGCAAGATAATTCTGGATGGTCTGGAACGTTGACAACGGCTTGTTAAACTGCTGCCGTTCTTTGGCATAGGAGACCGCGCTTTCAAAGGCTGCCTGGGCAATGCCAAGGGCCTGGGCCGCAATCCCGATCCGGCCGGTATCAAGGGCCGTGAGCCCGATTTTCATGCCCTGGCCGGGTCTGCCGAGGAGATTGGTCTTCGGGATCAGGCAGTCTTCTAAAAAAATGGACGACACAGGGTTTGCCCGCATGCCGCAGAGGTCTTCGATCTCGCCCACCATGAATCCGGGTCGATCTTTTTCAACGACAAAGACATTGGCCTGGCGGGGTTTGCCCTCTTCCTGGGTCACGGCAAACACGAGCAAGGTGCCGCACACCCCGCCGTTGGTGACAAAAATCTTGGTGCCGTTGAGTAAAAACCCCTGGTCGGTTTCAACGGCGTGGGTTTCCACCCCGCCGGCATCGGATCCGGCATTGGCTTCGGTGAGACAAAAGGCGCCGATACTCTCGCCCCGGGCCATGGCCGGAACAAACCGCTGCTTTTGTTCGTCCGTACCAAAGGCCAGAATGGGATAGATGCCCACACTGTTGTGCACGGTGATGCAGAGCCCGATGGCGGCCGATACCCGGGAAAGCTCTTCAACGCAAATGGCATAGCTGATGGTATCAAGGCCTGCCCCTCCGTACTCCCGGGGGGTCTGGAGCCCGAAATAGTTCAGAGGCTTCATCTTTTCAACAATCTCCCAGGGAAATCGGGATTCCTTGTCCATCAGGGACACATGGGGTTTGATTTCACTTTCGGCAAACTCCCGCACGGCTTTGCGGACCAACTGGTGTTTCATACAGGGATTGAAATCCAAGGCAATGCTCCATCTGTTTCAGGCTAATTTTTTGTCCAGGTTTCCCCGGATTATAGTCGACGAGACGTACCATTTTGCCGTCATCGGCGTCAAGGGTTTATGGGCCCGGCTTCCAGCCATTCATGGTTTAAAACGGGAAAAACCTGATGCCCATGATAATAATGGCGGGAAACACGATGGAATAAACGATATCGGATCGCCGAAGCTTTCTTGCCCCGGGAGATTGCAACAAAACAACAGGAAGAAAAAAAAGAACCATCAACGGCATTCCCGGTACGAACAGCGAGGTTGAATGGGCCAGGAACACGCCGAAAAACAATCCAAGCCCGGCAACCGGGACATTCAAAAAGCTATCATTTATCTTGAATTTTTCCGCCCCTGCCGACAAAAGCACCAGAAACACGAGGTCTGAAACGCCAAACAGGGGCATCAGATAGGACGCCCCCCACACCGGGGTCTTGATGAGAAAATAGTCGGCAATTGGGGGTGGGGTTGTCATGGGCCCGGTATAGTAGCTTTCCAGTATGCCGGCTATCTTTTGTGTCGGCCCTGCCAGAACGCTTGCAAGATCGGTTGCCGCTGCAACCAGGCATACGGGAACAAATTCTGCCGGTCGCGTCAACCCGGTGGCAAGTGCCCTCCCCAGGATGCTTGCGGCCACAATCAAATTCAACGTACCCAGATTCCCTATAATATTTGAATATCCGGCAAGATTTAAAGAATGATACCCCGCCCGGTCCAGGAAAAAAACAATCGCCCACACAACAAGGCATGCACCCGACACCAAAAGGCCGTTCCGTTTATCAAAGACCGGCATCAGTCGCAGAAGCCCCAGCATCACCATGGAAAATCCCGCAACGGAAACGGCCACCCAGATATTTTGTGAAACAGCAACCAATCGATAAATCCCTTTGAAATATGGGGTCAGGTCTTAAACAACAACACGTCAGCCCCCCAGGTAAAGCCGTCTGACCTCATCACTTTCGAGAAGTTCGCCACCCGTGCCCGCAAGCCTGTTCCTGCCCAGTTCAAGCACATACCCCCGGTCACTGACTGAGAGCCCTTTCCGGGCGTTCTGTTCCACCAGAAGTACTGAAGACCCGACCTTTCCCATCTCTTTGATTTCATCAAAGATAAAGTCCACCACAAGGGGGGCAAGCCCAAGGGAAGGTTCATCCAGGAGCACAAGTTCCGGCTTTAACATGCGGGTCCGGCTCAGGGCCAGCACCTGGCGTTCACCCCCGGAAAGTTCCCTTCCAAAGGCGTTCTTTTTCTTATGGAGCATGGGATAATGGTGGAGGATCTCTTTTACCGCAGCATTGAGTGCCCGGGAATCCGTCATAAGGGCACCTGCGATCTCAAGGTTTTCAATCACTGTAAGGTTGGGAAAGATATTCATGCCCTGGGGGATGAAAATAAGCCCTTTTCTGCCCCGCTGGGCAATGTTCAGGCAGGTCAGATCCCGACCCTTGAACGCCATGGTTCCCCCGGAGGGCTGAAGCTGGCCCGCCACAGTCCTCAGGACGGTTGATTTTCCCGCCCCGTTGGGACCGATGATGCAGACGATCTCCCCCCTGTCAAGGTTCAGGCAGATATCATGGAGAATGGGGGCCTTGCCATAACCTGCGGTAATGTTGTCAAGCTCAAGCAGCACTGTCATCCCTCCCGAGGTAGGCCTCAATCACCCGTTTGTTGCCCTGAACCTCCCGGGGAGATCCGGAAAAAATCAGAGACCCTGAATCCATGACATGGATTCTTTCGCACAGCTCAGCCACAAGGGGCATATTATGTTCCACCAGAAATATTTTTATGCCCCTGTCCCGGAGCCCTTTAAGGGTGGTAACAAGATCTCGAATAAGGGTCGGGTTTATTCCGGCGGTGGGTTCATCAAGGATAATCAACCGGGGATCGGCCATGAGTACCCGGCCCAGTTCCAGGAGCTTCTGCTGTCCATAACTCAGGTCTCCAGCCGGGAGGAGGGCAAGATCCGAAAGTTTGAGCCGGTCCAGGATATCCATGGCCTTTTCACGGTTAAAGGCCTCCTCCTGCCCCACCTTTTTTGCCTTAAAAAAAAGAGCCAGGATATTCTCTCCGGTCTGGTTGGGGGCAGCAGCGATCAGATTGTCCAGGGTGGAGAGAAAGGGAAGCACCCGTGTCTGCTGGAAGGTCCGGGCGAGACCCATCCGGCTGATGGCATGGGGGGGAAGGCCCGAAATCCTTGTTTCCATGAAGGATATGGTGCCTGAATCAAGCCCGTAAAACCCTGAAATCAGGTGGAACAGGGTGGTTTTACCGCTTCCGTTGGGACCGATCAGGCCGGAAATCCCCACATCGCCCAGATCAAAGGATACATCATTCACGGCGGTAAGACCGCCAAACCGCTTTGTAACATTATTTAATACCAGCAATACTTATCTCCTGGATTCTGAAATCATTCCCTGGGGGCGCTTGAGCATCATGAAAATGAGCAATGCGCCATAGACCATTCCCTGCAGGGGAGCCACAAACCTTGAAAATTCAGCGGGAATGGGCAGAAACCGCACAAACTCTCCAAAGAAAACAATGGCCAATGCGCCGACCAGGGGACCGACATTGGTTCCCTTGCCCCCCACAACCACACAGAGCAGGACAAAAATGGTTTCGTTCAGGGTAAAGTCAGCAGGGCTGATGTAGGTGATATAATGGGCCCACAGACACCCCTGCAAATCCTGCCAGTACCGACCCCACCACCATGGCCTTTGTCTTGAGGACAAAGGTATTTTTTCCAAGGGCCTGTGCCACGAACTCATCTTCCCTGACCACCTTCAAAGCCCTGCCAAAGGGGGCGTTGGAGATTCGGCGGACAAGGAAAAACACCAGGGCCGTCCCCAGAACCGCCACAGCCAGACACCCGATGAGTCCCTCCTGCCCTGATCCCATCCAGGCAGGCCTTGGAATACCCGGCAGCCCCATGGGACCCCGGGTGATGTCACGCTCGTTAAGGAGAAGCAGCTGGATCATCTCGGCAAACACCAGGGTGGCAATGCCGAAATAATCCCCTGAAAGCCCCAGGGTGAACCGTGCCAGGATCGCCCCTGCCACACCGGAAGCAACAAGTGCCAGGACAACAGCCAGGGCAATGGGCACCCCCCCAAGGCTTAACAGGGCCGAGGTATAGGCGCCAATGGCAAAAAAGGCAATATGGCCGAAATTATACAGCCCTGCAAACCCGAGCTCCAGGTTCAATGAGATGGCAAATATGGCATAGATCATGACAAGGATGAGGATATGATAGAGATAATCCATGGTCAGCGCACCCCTCCCCTGATGCCGAAAATCCCGGTGGGCCGGACGAGCAAGAGGATAAAGATCAGGGCAAACGAAATGAAATCCTTATACCCCGGCGAGATAACCGCCACGCTTAAATTCTCTGCAACCCCGATGAAAACCCCTCCCAGCAATGCCCCCCATACATTTCCAGCCCCTCCGATGAGTACGGCGGCAAAGGCTTTGATCAGGCTTGCCATGCCCATCATGGGATCCATGTTGGTATCCATGGCAAGGAGAATACCGCCAGTAGCGGCAAACAGCGAAGCAAGCACCCACACGGTGATGGTCACCCGTGTCATGCTGATCCCCATGATGTCGGCAAGCGCCATGTTGTCCGATGCCGCCCGCAAGGATTTCCCAAGAATGGTCCGGGTAAAGAGAAGATAGAGAACGGTCAGAAACACCACGGCGGCAGAGACCATCATCGCCTGGGCCGGAGTAATGTAAATCCCCCCCAATGATATCCCCCTGGCAGCCGGCAGATTAAAGGTCTGGAAATCAGAGCCCCAGACAAGGCGAATGGCATTGCGCATGAAATAGGAAAGCCCGATGGATGCAATCAAAAGGGCGACCGGGTTGCTCTGCCTCAGGGGCCTGTAGATAAACCAGTCCTGGGCAAGCCCCAGGACCACCGTTATGCCAAGGGCTGGAACCGCTGCCAGGTAGATGGGCAGGGAAAAAGGGGGCGATGAAAACATAAGCCCCAGGTACGCCCCCCAGGTGATGAGTTCGCCATGGGAAAAGTTGATAAACTTAAACACCCCATAGACCATGGTGAGTCCCACGGCAAACATGGCATAGACGGAACCTGCAATAATGCCGTTCACAACAAGCTGGAGATAGTAGGCGGACATCAACACCCATCCCCCTTGATACGATTCTTAACAATCATTTTTCTACCTGGTAATCAACGATGGCACCGTCCTTGACGGTCCAGCGGCCATAGGTTGCACCCACATCCCCATTTTCATCAAAGGACTTGTCACCGGTTGTACCCATATACCCCTGGCTGACCTTCAAGAGGGACGCTCGAACAGCATCGACATCAATCGAACCTGCATCCTTAAGGGCCAGGGCCGTCAGTTTCACCATGTCATAGTTGTACTCACCAAAAATCGGGGTCTTTTTTCCGGGATATTTTTTCTCCCATGCAGCCTTGAATGCCAGGTATTCGGGGGACTCCTGGGAAAAGGTGGGATAGGTGCCGATAATTCCCTCGGCAGCCTTGCCTGCCAGGGCAACCAGTTTGGGGGATTTGGACGCCGACCCCATGAGCCACTGGGTATTGAGCCCGGTCTCATAGGCCTGTTTTAAAATGGTGGCGCCCTCCTTGATATAGGTCAGATTTACAACCACTTTGGGATTATGGCGTTTTATCCTCAGGATTTCACTCCGGTAGTCTGTTTTACCCTCTGCATGGGCAAGTTCATCAATGATCTTCCCGCCTGAGGCAAGAAACTGTCGTTTAAAAACCTCGGCAAGTCCTACCCCCCAGTCATTGTTCACATAGGTGAGGACCACCTCCTTGTAGCCCAGGAAGGCAGCCAGCTCTGACACCCCTGTTCCCTGGAGAAGGTCAGAGGGAAATACCCTGAACACATGGGATCCGCACCGGGTAATATCGGCGGCAGCACTTTCAGCACCAATGAGGATGGTTTTGTTTTGCTGGGCAATGGGGCAGATGGCAAGGAAATTTGAACTTGCCGCCGGACCGAATACAACGGTGAGTTTGTCAATGGTGATGAGTTTTCTGATGGCGGAAACAGATCCCTTGGAGGTGGAATTATTATCCTCAAACACGATTTCAAGGGTATCGCCGTTTATCCCACCGGAAGCATTGATCTCTTCTGCGGCAAGCAGCATGGCCTGTTGAAACCCTTCGCCATACACCGCAAGTTTTCCTGTCAGCGGTGTCACAGCCCCCACGGATACCGTTCCTGCAAAAACGGCCCCGGCCCATAAAACAGACAGAACACAAATAAAACCAGCTGTAAATCTTCCCATGTTTTTCTCCTTGAATATAGATTAGGATTGCCTTGTCAACGGTCTTTCCCGTGGGAAACACCCGCCAGGATATTACAATCGCAACGGTTCCATCGTTTGTTGCGGCCAGGGAAAATTCCCTGCTCCGGCCATGCCGGTTATAGACAATCGTCAGTTTTGAGTCAATGGTGAAGCTGCCGGAACACTCATATCCCGCACCATGCTGCACAGATCTTGATATAGGCGTCAACCGCCTGGTTCAGACGATAAACAGAGCAGAACTCATCGGTTCGATGGGCCATGTCCGCCTGCCCGGGCCCCATGATGATGGCAGGAATGCCCCCAAACCCCGGTACCAGCATGCCTGCATCGGTAAAATAGGTCGCTGCCGCGGCATCGGGCCTTTTGCCGAGGATGGGGGTAAGCATATCAAATACTTCAACGATCCAGGCATGGGAAGGATCGGTCCAGATACCCTCAACCCCTATCCTGATATCAAGATCCGCCAGATCTTTCACCTCATCCTTGAGGCGGCTGAACAGCGTGGAAAGGTCAAGACCGGGAATGGGCCTGATATCAATGGAAAAATGGGCCCGGTCCGGCACAGAGTTTATATTCATTCCCCCCTTTACCGTGCCGATGTTCAGGGTGGGTGCCCCCATATAAATATGGTCGGAAATTTTAAAATCAAACTCAGCCAGCCTGAGCATGGCCCTTGCCGCCTTGAGAATGGCATTTTCTCCCATATGGGGCATTGATCCGTGGGCGCTTTTGCCCCTTGAGACAGCGTCTATCCACAGGGCCCCCTTGTGTCCCAGAAAGGGCGTATTGTCTGTTGGTTCCCCAACAATCAAGGCCCCTGCCCTGCCAAGAAATTCCGGTCTTTTTGACAGCCAGGCAGACCCATTGCAACCGGTCTCCTCATCGGTTACAAAAACAAGGGAAATCCCGCAGGAATGTTTGATCCTGTCTGCAAGTTCAACCGCAGCAACCACCATGGCTGCAACCCCCCCCTTCATATCACTTGACCCCCTGCCAAACAACTTACCGTCCTTTACTTCACCAGACAGGGGATTCAGCGTCCATGGTTCATGTCCAAGGGGAACCGTATCCAGATGGCCGGCAAGGCAGACAGGATTTTTGGTGTCGTCATTTCCAATGCGGGCCACAAGTTCCAGCCGGCCCGGCGAAGATTCATGGTAGTTCACCCGAAAACCCGCCTTTTTAAGGATATCACCGAGATAAAGGGCGCATTTTGCCTCATTTCCGGGCGGATTAACCGTATCAAAACCAACCAGTTTCCGGGTCAGCACCACCACATCCAGTTTATCTGCCATTTTTATCTCCTTCATTCATTGCACGCCATTGAAAAAACAATATAAAATGGAATAGTCTTTGATTGTTGCAAGAGTCAAGGATAAACATTATTGGGATTAAACCAGGATTTGAATCGGAAGGAACAATACCAAAGGGCTTCCGGTAGGGGAAATAAAGATCGAAAGGGGTTCAAGGCGGATCTGGAACAGCTTGAAGATTCAGTTAATTCCATTTTGAAAACAACTGCCACAGACAGCAAAACGTACAAGACCAAATTCTACAATCTCGGCGCCATCATCTCCGTGGGATACAGAATCAACTCCTCCAAAGCCACCCAATTTCCCATCTGGTCAACCAGCCGACTCAAGGAATTGATCATCAAGGGATCTGTAATGGATGATGACCGGCTGAAAAACGGACGGCTCCTCGGAAGAGACTACTTCCGCGAACTGCAGAACCGGGTTCAACAGGTCCTGGGGGTGACAGGCCTCGAAGATTTAGCCCAGAGATCGTTCCATCAACTGTCCGGTGGCCAACAGCAGCGATTGATTTTAGCCGCGGCATTGCTTTGGAACCTGCCATCCTGGTGCGGATGAGCCCACCGCCTTTCTTGATCCAAGGGGAGCAAAAGAGGTGTTTAACATCCTGCACAGGCTAAACAAAAAAGGGACAACCATTGTCACTGCAGAACAGAGACTTGAATTAATAGCAGAGTATGCAGACCGGGTGATCGTTCTCAAAAACGGGGAAATGGTTTTGGACGGCACCCCCCAGGAGATATTGACATCACCTGCCTTAAATCAAGTACGGGCAAAACACGAGATAAAATTGTATGCCCGGAGCCTTACATATCCGGTTAAAAACCATTGGATTTAATCAGGCGGAGAGCATCGGAAAAGTATCCTTCAGATATCAAATATCCAGCCTGGAGTCTGAGTTTAGTTTCCTGGTCGGCATCCTTTGGCAAAAGCGTAACGATCCTTTGAGCATCTTCTATGATTTCAATTGATTCTTCCGTTGTTAAAACGACAAAGGATGCCCGGCATAGCTCTTTTAAACTGTTATCTTTGACCGACCATTCATATGCATAGCCTGGACTGAAAATCTTCATGGGGACCAATGTTGACGATCCTTTTAAATGATCTGAAAATATAATTTCTTCGGTAAATGTATTGTGAACTTCCAATTGGACTTCAGACTCTCCCGATTCCCAGTTGAACATTAAATTGTCCCCCCAAAAAAGAATGGCTTCTGAATCCGAAGGAGATGTTTGACATGAGTTAGATTCACCCCCCCTGGAAAACATGAAATTTTTTTGACCGGATACTGAGTTCGGATAAACAAAGGCCTTCAATGCTGCCGTAAAATTTTCAAAAATGATTTTAAAAGGCTTTTGTGACAATTGAAATTTCTCTTTTTCAACAGGATATGGACTATTTTCAGAAGTAACTTTAATTATTTCACAACCAGGACAAGTCAAATAAGCCGTTGTCCCATTATTCACTTTTACCTTGGCATTTTCTTCAATTAATTCCATTACCCGCAGCCGGCGCTCTCCTTTTTTTTCGGATATACAAAATACCTCATTGCCCTCTATCTTGTACAAATAGTAATTCAAGTTGTGACCTGAACCGTCTGAAGCGCTTATTACATTGAAGACAGGCATCATCAGAAAAATAAAAACACCGATTACTCTCAATTTAAATGAAATCAAAGGAGATTGAATCATGGGATATTACCTCCACAATAAAATTTAGGCCTTGATCATAATGTAGCCCATTTTTCATAATTAATGGTTCGACGGGGTCACCTTGTGTTATTGTGCTTTTGGCAACAGACTGTAATAAAAAATAAATTTAGCAAAAATGTCAATAACGCAAGCCTGATCCCTCCCGGATGAGTATTGCATTGGCCGAAATGATGATCAAGGCCAAAATTTAATTATTTCCCGGTATGGCCTTTTGCTCAACTTTACTGATAACACCATGGATCACGACCCCAATAATTGTTGGAATGAAGTCAATCCAATAATACGTTTGGTTAAATACGATCAGGCTCAAATAGACCGTGATAGGAATCAGTGAGAGAAAACAAACAGCCAAAGCCCATACCGGGGGCAACAAGACAAATAAAAAAGCTGCAACTGCACCCAGCAACACCTCGAGAAGAAATGCAAAAAAATAATTTAAATGGGATATCATGTTATGGTCAAGGATACTTTGGGTCATGTTGGCAATAATTTCCATCCCTGACATTTCGCCGACAGGTGTTTTGTAGAAATCATTGTGATCATAAACGCCGCCGACGATAACCACTTTGTCTTTGAAAATAGTAACAGTACCAGTCTCCGATTCTCCCTTATAATTTTTCAGTAAACGCGAGACATCAATATCATATGGGAAGAATGAATAATTCCCCAAAAAATTCGGAGTAAATTTTCCTCCCTCACTATAATGAATATTAACGAGGTTATTGGATTGATCGTCTTTTATTTCTATCGATCCCTCTTTGAGTATGGTGTTCCATGTTCTTGTAGCAAAACATTCTTCCAGGCTATTCTGAGTGATTCCCCGGCTGGCTGCAGCAATGGAAAGCGGAAAAGAAGGGATGATTCCATTCCCGTTGCTTTTCTGATAAAATGCGGTTCCGTTTCTAAAAATCCCGTCCCGGTCCAGAGTGAAAATTGAACCTCCATGCATAATATCAGGATTCCCCATTTGGGCGATATTTAATGCCTTTGGCCCATCATACAGAGTAAAACCGTCTTGGTTTTTTTCATACTCCGCAGGCAGATACGGTTTAGGTTTTTCAGCATGTTCAGCCTGCACTTCAACCTTGATTCTTGGTTTTACAACGCTGGGGATAATAATGGGGATATCGTTTGCCTTTGCTATTGCAAACGAGGATTCTAATTTTTCATATCCCGGACCTTTATCCGAAAGATCTATATCAAGTGCGATCGCCCTGGGTTTGAATTTCACCAAAACCTGCACAATTTCCGCCAGACGCTCACGTGACAGAGGGCTTATGCCGTTAAATCCCTGCTGATATTCATCCTGGGTTATGAATAACAATGCGATATCGCTGGATTGTCTGACCCTGATTTGTTGAATCATCGCCGTCACAGGGTTTTCAAACGCTTTGAAATGACCCAGAATTGTTAGGACAAACACAATGACGCTGATGATGAATCCTACGAGAAACCCTCTAAACCATTGCCCCTTTTTTGCTTTGATTGCATGAGCGTTTTTTTTATTTGAATACTTATCAAGACGAATATATTTGAGTATCGTGCTCAATCTGACTTTTAAACCATTACTCACAGTCAAGACTACTCCTTAAGAAAACTGAAGTCTTTTTTAAACTAAAAAGTACTTTTATTATATAAAAAATTATTATATGTCAATGTTATGAAAAATCAATTCGAAGTAAAATTTGGCCTTGATCATCGTTTCGGCCAATTCAATGCTCATCCGGGAGAGGCCAGGCTTGCGCTATTGACACTTTTGCTTAATTTATTAGTTATTACAGCATGTTGTCAAAAGCACACCAACACCAGCCTGACCCCGTCGAACCATTAATTATGAAAAATGGGCGACATTATGATCAAGGCCTAAAATTTGTTGATTAAGCTTTAATAATTACATTCGCTTGGTTTTCAGGATATGTAACAGATGCAGACCCAAATCCTAAGATACTTAACCCTAATTTTTATCGTGACCCTGGTTCAAATTTTTCAACCAGGTCAAGGATTGCTGGCAAAATCCAGAAAAACCCTCAATGCACGGAAGGTGTATAAACAGGTGCATGTGCTTTGTATCGGTATCAATAAATTTAAAGTCAGACTTGAGGGTATAAGCGATTTGTCATGGGCTGAGGCAGACGCTGTTCAGTTATCCAGAATATTCTCTGATACATACGGATACAAGACAAAACTTTTATTGGGAGCAGATGCTACAAAGCAAAACATCCAGGATGAATTAGATTCATATAAAGAGACTCTATCTGATTCCGATGTACTGATTCTTACATTTTCCGGCCATGCCCATACTGTTCTAAACGGTATTTCACGGGAAGGATTTTTAATTCCGGCAGATGCAAGGATCAACCAAAATAATGTGAGCGATATCGCAACCTGGCAGCAAGAGGCGTTGCCTATGAAATATATCACCGATTATGTAGAATCTTTGAAAGCCCAGCATGTTCTTTTATTTGCAGATGTATGCTACAGCGGTTTTTTGGGAAAAAGAGGGGCGGAAGCCCTGAGCGGACGATATGATTTGCAAATGTTGATGAAAGGGAAATCAAGGAAAGTTATAACCGCTGGCAAAGCAGATCAAAAAGCCCTGGAAAACGCAAAACTTCAACACGGTGTCTTCAGCTGGTCCCTGTTGGAAACATTGAAAAAACCAGGGCTTAAAAGCACCTACGATCTGTTTATCAATATCAGGGAACTTACCTCCAAAAAATCCCGTAGTAAAATGCTGCCTTTGCTTCGGGATATCACCATGGAAAACGATGGAGAATTTGTCTTTATTCCCAAATCATTTGATAAAGTAAAAGAAGATGAGATGAAGCGTGCCATGGTAGGCAGGCACACGCTGTTGAAAAATGCCACAACGATTGAGGACCTTTTTAGTGTTATAGAGGAGCCAGACCCGGAATTCACACTCAGGATTCTTGACAATGATTATAAAACATTCTGGAAAGATAAATTCCAGCAATATGAACAAAACGCCACACTTGGTAGTTCACTGGCCATGACTGGCTTATATTATTTTTATACAAAAGGTCTTGGAACGGCCAAAGATCTAAACAAGGCGAAGTTCTGGGCCATGGAAGCATATGAAACCGGTCACGAGAGCGGCATGCATGCCATGGCAGAATTCCTTCGGTCAGGAGTTGACGAAGAATCCAGCGATATTATTGCAGATCGACTTTTAAACAAAGCTGCAAATCTGGGTTTTCCCCCCTCCCGCCTTCAAATTGCTATATTTGCGATAGCAAGTGATAAATCACAATACGCTAAATACGAAAAATGGATCAAAGAAGCCTTCGATAAAGGGTCAAAAAATGCAGGTGTCACGTTTGCCGTTAAAGGCGGCCTTTCTAGATTAAGGCATAAAAACGATATCCATGCGGCAGAAAAGTTGTTAACGAAACTGGCTGAATCTGGTCATGCCAGGGCTATGTATTTATTGGCGAAATTGTATTGGCTCAATCGTGATGGTTTCCCGAAAAAGAGTGAGCCCAAAGCATGGCTCCTGCTGACACAGGCCGCGGAAAACGGTGATTATTGGGCACAACTTGAAGTCGCAATTGCATACTGCCAGTTCCCTGGTTGGAACAGGTCAACCTACGGACAACGAAAAAGCCCCCAAAAATGCAGACAATGGGCAGAATTAGCGCAAAAGCAGGATTACAATGGGGCCAATGAAGTTTTATACAATTATTTTTATCGTGGGTTAGCTGGCGCACCAGATATAAAGAAAGCAGGCCACTACCTTGAAGCGGCCGTAAAGGAGAATCAAGCATGGGCATTATTTCAGACCGGTGTGCATTATAAAGACGGCAACATTTATCCAAAAGATATTAACAAAGCAAAACATTATCTGATTCGAGCGGCAGAAGCAGGTGAAGCCGTTGCAAATGCCGCCCTTTTTGATATTTTTTACCAGGAAATTAACTGGAAACCTTTTTTTCAAAATAAAGGATTTTTCAGCAATGGGAAGGATCTAAGCGCTTTTGATCAGGCTTTTCAATCTGCCGGCAAAGCCCTTCAAAATGGGCTGATTCAACCTTTTATGATCAAACGTATTAAAAAGAACGGAACCATTTTTCAACAATACCTGATTCGACGTGCCGGCGAAACCTGGAAGACACACCCGGAAATGCTGTTGGTACTGGCCTATTGCAAAGAGGCGTTTCATCCTATTTCTTCATACAGGCAAACATCAAGAAAAAAGAATCGAAATTCTTTTTTCACCAGCTGGAATTCTTTTTTTGCGGAATATGCTGATCGTCTGGATGCTCAAGCAAAAGAGGAGTACAGCGCTATTCTACGAAAGGCTTCGAAGTAAATCAATTGTCAATGGCTCGGCCCGGCTGGGGCTTTAATGTCAAAATAGTCGTAATCGCAAGGATGAAAAATAAGGAATAAAAAATGATTCATGATCTTGCCCCCCAAAAACCTTTTTCTGTTATTTTGGTTGTTCTTATTACATTGATGTTGAATCCCTTTGATTTCGCAAATGGCGGGGAAAATGACAAGGCAAAGCAGGTGGCCGCCATTCTGGCAGCAAAAAGGGTATTTATCGATGCAGAAAAAAGTGAAATTGTCAAAGATCATCGGATGGCAATAGAAATGACAAAAGCACACCGTGACTTTGCCATGGATTATGCAGCCCAGGCAGAGGATGATATCCGGTCTTCGAACGGGTTCGGTTTATCAGCAGATATAAAAAGACAGGGAAGCCGCGCTGGACAAAAAGCGGCGGCCCAGGATGCCTATCGGCTGTCAAATGAGATTGGCGTCCAGATGGCAGCGCTCCATGTCAATCAATTAAAGGTAGCCCGGTTCTGGTTGCAAACAAAACATCAATACCTGGGACAGTTTCTTTTAATCGACAAATATTTTCCAGAATTTTTCAACGACCAGTACCGTTCCCAAGTTATTTCCCAAATGGTGACCAATGATGCAAATTTGGGACATTATATCAGTTTCACTGCTGAAGACTTGATCATGGGGATGAAATATGCACCTTATGTGATGGCAGAAGCCCAAAAAAAAATCCGCCAGAAAAAAGAGAGGGAAGCCTATTCCCTTCTTCAGGGTGTCATATCAATGGTGGGAGAGGAAAATCCCGTTTACCGGGAAGCCGTCGGAATGAAGTCACAGCTTGAAAATTCAATCAAAAAGCAAGAAATCGCCAGCTTATGGAAAGAGGTCGATACAAATAAAGGCAATGACCACCTGCTGGAAAAACGGGACTTGTTATACCGGCTGAAAGATCTGTCCCCATCTGATGGAAAAGTGGATAAATTCATAGATGAAACAAATGAACAGATCAATTACATAATAGCCCTGGAATACATTGAAAAGGCCAGAAAATACTATCGTAAAAAGGACTATCAAAACGCCCTTCTTCAACTGAGCACTGCTTTGAACATCAAAGGAAAACACAGTTATGAGGTCGAAAAACTCAAGGCAAAAATTATTCAGGCTGAAAACAGCGCCAAGATAAAATCATCTCTGGAGTCTGCCAGGAAAAAACAAAAACAGGGGAATTGGAAAGGCGCGCTGGAATATGCCAGGCGTGTCATTCTTCTGGATCAGGATAATAAAAAAGCGCAGGATATCATTGATCAGGCTATGTTTGCTTTAAAGCACATGGAGTTGAAAAAAAAAATTCATCAACTGCTTTCCAGACACAACAGTGAGGGGTTCATAGAAAAATGGGCGCCGGGCAGATGGGAAGAAACCAATAAGCTGATAAAAAAAGAGGAGAAGTTCGACATTACCGACCCGGATCTGACCGAACACTACGCAAAGTGCAGGAAAAAACTTGATAAGGCCTATCTCCATGCCCTGGAACGTGCCGTTGAAAAGGCACCCAGGGAAAATATCCCTCTGCTTGCGGCACTGATTTTTTCAGAGGGTTCCGGCCTTTCGGAGAAGAATCGGGAGAAGGCTGCCGGAATGTTCAATTCGGCTTTGGGGAAATCCCCGGCACTCTGGTTCTCCATGGCGGAAGACGCCCTGGAATCAGTAGAAGAACCTGAAGACAGGTGCTATGCAAGGGCGTATCTGGCATGGGCACTACACCTGATGGGGCGCGGCGATGAATCCCTCACAAAACTGAAGGAGGGCATTTCAGAGCTCGGCAGGATAAAAAATGGGGGAAGTGCTGTTTCTTTGTCCCTATTGCTCTGTGATGTCGCCTTTGAAATGGGCCGGATGGAGATCATGAAGCAGATTATTGTAACTGCGGAATCGACCCTGTCCCGCAGCAAAATGAAGGGAAAGGGGGTCTGGTTTGCTTCCCTGACCGGGAGAAGCCTCCTGACCGACTGGCCGCAGGGCACCCGGAGGCTGATGAACGCCATGGTCAAACACAAGGCCCTGAACAACGCCTATCTCAGACACACTATGCTGGGGGCCAGGTCCCTCAAGGGCGCAGAGTATTACTCGTCAAAGAGTACTAAATCACAATTTACAGAGCTCCTTCTCCTGGATTACGCTTTGAAATGGAACGATCCCGAGGCCTGCAGGCGGCTGGAAGCGGCTGCCCAAAGGAAAACAAAAGAAATGAAAAGCAATACCATGGATTTGTTTTTAAGCACAAAGGTCCAGGTCCGTGCCGCAGAGGGCCGGATGGAGGATGCGGCCTCAATACTGGAAAGGGTGACGAATAAATATTTACGTGATGCGGCAATGGAAAAGATGGCGGCTGGCTATGCAAAAACGGGAAATTTTGAAAAGGCAGAAGCACTGTTGCTTCAAATCGGCGGTGACAGAAAAAAGGCCGAGGCCGTGTTGCAGGTAATGATGGAAAAGATAAACCGTGAAAAGATAACTCCGCTGAATGTTGCCGGTGAAATGGTTGCGCGGTATTTGCCCCTGCCACGTTCCCTTGCCTTTCTCGGTCTGGCAATGGGAAATTCCAGGAAAGCGTTTATATGGACTGTAAAACCAAGGGAGTTCAGCAAGCTGGATATCGTCTGGGGAAAATATTCAAAAAAGGGGCCGGGGCTTTCCCTGGGAAAGAGGTGTTCCATGGGTTCCGGGTCTTCCGCATACCTTCCCAAGGGGACCATTGTGACCTCCATTAACCGGAATTCGGTTAAATCCCTGGCTGATGTCCTGTCCAGGGTGCTGGTGATGGAACCGGGTGAAGCGGTAATACTGGCTGTGAAATGCAAAAATTGTCCATCTGAAGTGCAGCTTAAAACCGTTCCCCTTTCGGTGGAAGTCCGTCATCAGGCCAAAGCCGATCCAACCCCGAAAGCTGAGAAGGAAAAGCAGGCAGACAAACCGACAGGGAAGCCTGAAACGGCGCCTGAAACGACACCTGAAGCGACACCTGAAGCGACGCCTGAGCTTGCCGATCGGGTGGTCTCCTCCAATGTTTTTGGCGGCATTACAGGGGAAAAGCCTGAAAAGTGGCACTGGTGGGCCTGCCATGGGGCCTATGCGGCAAGTCATTACAAGATTTTCAAGTCCTGGCTGAAAAAGAATAAAAATAACAAAAAATACGGATACCAGATCGTTCTGCCCAAATCCTCTATGGCGTTGTGGCATGAATTCAGGGCAATGGCCCAGTTCAGGCCGGATGTGTTTTTATCCGTGGATGAACGGACAGCCCTGGGTATAGAGGGGGCAGCAGATGCGACCAATCCCGTCCAGTTGGCAAAAAAATATAAGGTTGATTCCAGATTTTCCGAGCTGGTCAATGATCCGTTCCGGCCGAAGTTAAGCCATGACAGAAAAACGGCAAATGCCATTCTGGAAAGTGGAGATCTGGCTCTGCTCCTTGGAGAAAGCCCTGAAAAATGGCATTGGTGGGCCAGCCACGCCGCCTATGCCGCCAGTAGCTACAAGCTCTTCAAAGCCTGGTTGCAAGGGCAGAATAAAAAAGCAATAAAGCTGGGTTTTAAGGGAAAACCTGTTCCTGCCATCCCGTGGCAGTGGGAAAAGTTCCAGATCGTCGCCCGGTTCAGGCCGGATGTGTTTTTATGGGGTGATGAGAGAGCCGGGATGGGCGTTTCACACCCTTTAATGAAGGTGAATCGCAAAAAGCTGGTGGAAAAATATAAAGTTGCGGAACTTTTTTCAAAACTGAAAGAGGATTCCATGTAACAACTGTTCTCTATGCACTAATGACCTCGATTATCCTGAAGGATTTCTGCTGCATTTGCTAAATCAGGTGTTTTGCTGGTCACTCCATAAGCAATCTCTTGAGATTCTCTGCCACTTTTTTGATAAGTCACAGTTCGCTCTATCATGAAAACCTGGCCTACATGGGGAAATGATAAATAGTCGTTAAGATCCGTGGTCACCCAGATTTTACGTATCTCTATTCGCCCGTGACCATCATTAACGGTTGTGTGATCACACTGATGGCTGATGTTGTTAAAATAAAAAGATATATCTTCAAATAGGTTTTTTTGATTGCCTTTTACAGTGAAGTGATAGTGAGCATTCTTTTGTTCAACTAACCAACGTGCAAATTTGCGTTGAGTTAATAAAGCATCGGCTGTAATCGTTTTCCCTTGAATATTTAGACCGTTTAAAAGAGGGACCGCTATTTTGATTTCATTGGTCTGTTTGTCTTTTCCACCCTTGTTTTCGGCTAATACTTGTGTTAATGGTAACCGGTTAACAGGATTCACGTACAGGGGGACTATCACCCCATAAGTTCACGCCATGCCGGGCGATACAAGGCAAATACAGTCGACGCAAAAAAGCCACGCGGTTGATTGGAGGCGTTGAAAATCGAAAGATATGAGGAATCAAATCATGAAAGCTCTTTTTTACGCCTTTGCATTCAATACATAAAGGAGAGAAAAATGAAAAAAAATAGACTGGTGCAAGCACTGTTCATTTTTTTGACTATCACTCTGTTTGCATCCGTAATTTGGGCTGCACCCGGGCCGGTTACACTGGCGGTAACTGCTGGAGAAGGAACAATTGGAGATATTGTTGAACTGGATGTTGCTGTTGATAACAGTTCAGATATTGCCGGAGCTGTATTTACCATGAGCTATGATCAGGCCGTTTTTGAACTGCAGGGTCTTGAATCAAATTTTTTTCGTACTTTTGAGGAACAATGGGCGATGATTGACCCTCTCCGGGACCCGCTGCCGGATCTCGATGTTACCATTGACGGGACTAAATATACAAAAGCTTTTGTTGCCAATTCTCTACCCGGTAAAATAATGGTCGCAGGAGCCAATTATGCTAAAAATATAGGTTTGGGAAAGTCAATTGTTTCGTTTCAATTTAAAATATTGGCCGGAGCTACGCCTCTGGCAGCCAATGATGATTTTCGGATATATAATATCAATTTGACAAAATCAATTATTGGTAATGTATCTGCCGGATACCCCGAGGGCGGTGATGAAATTCCTGTCTTCATTAGCTACGACAATACCCAGGAAGATCCGGCACAGATGTACCCAGAAGTCCCAGTGACCAATAATTTTCCAGTACAGGGTGCTGTAAAAGTCCTTTTTCAAGCCCCTCGAGATTCCGATCAGGACGGTATCCTGGATTCATGGGAAATTACAAATTATGGAGATCTTACTCGTGGAAAAGCTGAATATGCCATGATGGATTCCGATAAAGATGGTTTTTCAGATCTGGATGAGTACTACAACGGTACGGGAATTGACGTGCCGGATGATATTGTAAATGCCTACCTTGTATTAATGAATGATGTCTCTTATACATTGGAATCAGGCAGTCACACCGAAGTATATGGCTCTGCAGAAAAGAATCATCTTGTCATTGAAAGTGGTGCAATGGCTAAATGTCTGACTTTTTCAGGTGAAAATGCCATTGTATTTGCATCTGCATCTGGAATTTTTTCTGTCTCCCGAGACGGTTCAACGGTGACCTTACAGGGAGTGGACGGAACACAGCTCATTCTGCCAGCAAGCACAACACCCCAGACGATTATTTTTTCAGATGGAGCCGCTGATTTGTTCATTGAAAATGGTTCAGTTAAATTGGGAGATCAGGTAATTTTATCAGATGGTGAGCCTTTGAATACAGTTCTTAGGAATGTACCTGAGATTATAGAAAATCCCACGGGTTCATTGGAAAATCCTGACGCATATCTCCTCCTGAGTGACGAGGTTGCCTATGGTTTGAGATCCATAAGTAATACAGTTGTCTACGGTTCTCCAGGAAACAATTCTTTTCGCCTTGAAAGTGGCGCATCTGTGAAGTTTTTGTCCTCACCGGGTGAAAATACCATCATTATTGAAGCAAATGCCGCACTGTTTAACGTATCCAGATCAGGTTCGGTTGTAACCTTGAATGGAAGTGACGGGACATTATTGATTTTGCCTGCCACTACCGCCCCACAGACCATTCAATTTAATGATCGATCTTTGATGTTGCTGATTGCTGATGGAGAGGTATTGCTGGAGGCACAAGTTGTTGAAAATATAGCTACCTCCGTTGAATAGGGAAGTTTTGGGGTGTTTTTATTTCAGTCAACAACCCTTTCAAAACAAAGGCCATGGTCAATATCAGCAGGTCCAGAAATTGAGAAAAAAGGACGACCCACCTACTATCCGGGACAAGTTGTAAAATCAATGCTTTGGACAGCCTTGATATCGATCGTCCGCAGTGCTAAAAATTGTCCCGCTTTAAACGGGTAGCGCCAAAAAAAACGAGGGTTGAAATCCCAAACCTAAAGGCTAAGAAAATTAGTCGAGTTAAAGAGTTTCCCAGCTGTTTATCCCGTTAAACAGCTGGGAGGCTATGATTAGACGCTGAATAGATGTTTACGAGTTTTTTAAACATACCTGATTTAATCTTCATAACAAAAAGTACGTGTTAATCGGACAAACCTTGCTTTTTCCCTTTACATTGTTGGATTTGTTGGGATATGTTTTTCATCGCTGTTTAATCGCTTGGAACGCAGACTGTTGAAACTCAAGCAAAATCAAGGAATTATTCATTTCTGAAATTCTTATACCGGCATGGCCGGAGCATGGTGTTCACTCCCGCCACAATAAAAAATAAAACGCACCCATGGGGATGCCTCCATGGGCGTTTTATGGAAAAGGGAAAAGCGCTTATGAAAAAATCATTTTTGATCGATCTTTTTGGCATTCTACTCTTTGGCACCATGCTTTTTTTTTCCACGGATGCGGCCTGGGCCGCAGAACTAAATGACGGGAATGCAGTTTCAGGCTCCCTTGCTGCCAACGGACAGGTGGAGTTCACCTTTAATGCCGAGGCAGGTGATCTGATCAACCTGTTTGTCGTGGATGATCAGTCCTACACAGGCGCTTATTTTAAAATTGTGGTCTACAACCCCGACGGCTCTGAATTTTTCAGTGAGAACACCCAATACACCCCTGGCAGTTATGATCTAAAACCCCTCCAGAATGGCACCTATCGGGTCCTCTATTTCAGCACGGGTGATTATACCTGCAACTACACCCTTTATTTTTACAACCTTGGGGAGGCTGAGCGATCCGGGGAGGATGGGCTGATTGCGCTTTCCGACGGGGATGTGGTTGAATCAAGCCTCACCCCCTATGATGTGGATTCGTTTTCATTTGAAGCCCAGGCAGGTGATCTGGTCAACCTGTTTGTCGTGGATGATCAGTCCTACACAGGCGCTTATTTTAAAATTGTGGTCTACAACCCCGACGGCTCTGAATTTTTCAACGAGAACACCCAATACACCCCTGGCAGCTATGACCTAAAACCCCTCCAGGATGGCACCTACCGGGTTCTCTATTCCAGCACCACTGGGTCTCCCGGCCATACCTGCAACTACACCCTCTATTTTCACAACCTTGGGGCGGCTGAGCGATCCGGGGAGGATGGGCTGATTGCGCTTTCCGACGGGGATGTGGTCGAATCAAGCCTCACCCCCTATGATGTGGATTCGTTTTCATTTGAAGCCCAGGCAGGTGATCTGATCAACCTGTTTGTCGTGGATAATCAGTATTATACAGGCGCTTATTTTAAAATTGTGGTCTACAACCCCGACGGCTCTGAATTTTTCAGTGAGAACACCCAATACACCCCTGGCAGCTATGACCTAAAACCCCTCCAGGATGGCACCTACCGGGTTCTCTATTCCAGCACCACTGGGTCTCCCGGCCATACCTGCAACTACACCCTCTATTTTCACAACCTTGGGGCGGCTGAGCGATCCGGGGAGGATGGGCTGATTGCGCTTTCCGACGGGGATGCGGTTGAATCAAGCCTCACTCCCTATGATGTGGATTCGTTTTCATTTGAAGCCCAGGCAGGTGATCTGATCAACCTGTTTGTCGTGGATAATCAGTATTATACAGGTGCTTATTTTAAAATTGTGGTCTACAACCCCGACGGCTCTGAATTTTTCAGTGAGAACACCCAATACACCCCTGGCAGCTATAATCTAAAACCCCTTCAGGATGGCACCTACCGGGTTCTCTATTCCAGCACCACTGGTTCTCCAGGCCATACCTGCAACTACACCCTCTATTTTTACAATCTTGGGGAAATAGAACGCTCTTCACAAGGATTGCCCCGGCTTTTGCCCAACATCAACCTGAGTTCTGAAATTGAAACCTGCTTTGACATGGATGGGTTTAACTTCAGGGGGTTTGCAGGGGAATCAGTTTCGTTTGTGTTTAAAGATAGTTTTACAAATAGTTATGATGATCTTGAGATAGAAATCCATGCACCCGACGGTTCGGTGTTGCTTTCTCGCTCCGGATCAAACGGGTTTACCACCCCTTCCGTAACATTGCCTGCAACCAGCGGAAGTTATCGGGTCATTGTCCGTGGAGACGGTTCAGGCACGGGCCCCTATGAAGTTGAATATATTAATGCCAACGCTGCTAACTGGCCCAGACCCTACGTTGCAACAGCGCCTTCCGATTTGAACTTTAGCGAAGACGCTTCCCAGGCGACGGCTGCCATTGATTTCAAAGCCGTTTTCAATGATCCTGACCATACAACAGCTCAACTGACTTACACTTTAGCTTCTGCCCTGCCCCAGGAAATAGTGGAACTGGACTTAAGCCCGGATGGAATTCTGGACATCACCCCCCTTCCACAGGCCTTTGGAACGGTGACGGTCAAGGTAAAAGCGGAGGACCCGGACGGTCTCCAGGGTCAGTGTACCTTTCTCATAAATGTTCAAGCGGTCCCGGACAGACCGGTCACCCCAGACCATTTTAACTTCCAGGCGGGGGAAGACCAGCAGATCGGTTTTTCCCTGGGGATTCCCGACGTTTCAGACAACGACCCCGGGGAAACCTTTTTGTGGCAGATTCAAGCTGGTAATGAAAACGGCCTGTTTTCCATTGATTCGGCAACCGGTGAATTACAGTTGGCCGGGTATGTGGATTTTGAATCCCTTGCCCACCACACCCTGACCCTGCAGGTGACAGACAGTGATGGACTGTCAACGTCAACCACCGTTAACATTACCATTACCGATGCCAATGACAGACCCGTCTGCGAAGACCTGGAATTTACCTGCAATGAGGATCTGCCAGCGCTGGAGATCGGTGCAGACCAGGGGATTTTATCCACTGTGACAGACCCCAACGGAGATGCCCTGAGTGTTAATCCTTTACATGCAGTTGCGCCTTCAGGAGCCATACTGGATGTAAGGTCCGACGGTTCCTTTTCCTATGATGCAAGTTCGGCACAGGGCCTTTTGGCCGGTGAAAGCCTAACCGATGAAGTTACGCTTACGGTACGGGATATCCACGGTCTGGAAACTTTAACCCGGTTGAGCCTGGTTCTCCAGGGCGAAAACGATCAACCGTCGGCCATACATCTTTCATCCACCAATCTTCCGCCCACAGCACCTTCCGGATGGGTGGTGGGATACCTGACCACCGTGGATCCGGATGAGGGGGATCAATACTTATATCTCATTGAACAGGGTGACAGTGAATGGTTTGTCATACATGGAAACCAGTTGATACTGGCAAAGGAGTATCCTCCTGGGGGCCCCACGCCGCTGGAAATTCAAATCAGCTCAACGGACGCCGTCGGCGCCCGTATAACTGAAGAATTCACCATATCATCCCAGGGTACTGTTTTGCCGGGGTATGCAAGATACGTAAAAGCAGTTGGGCAAATGGTCTATGCATCCGGACAAGATAGTGACTATCAGGAATACTTTCAGATTATTGACGTAACGACTCCAGAGGCACCTCAAATAAAAAGCACCACCGACAGCGGATTTTGTGGTTCATATCTCTCTGTGGTTGATCAGACCGCCTATGTGGGGAAAGCTGCCATAGATATCAGTGACCCAACCAATCCACAGGATCTTGGTCACATTGGTAATAAGGGGGGTGAATGCTATGGGGCTGTCGATGTGGTGGGAGAAATAGCATATGCACTAAACACCTCATTCCAAACTCCAGGCAATCCATATCTTTGGGTCGTTGATGCCAGTGATTTTTCCAGTCCCGATAATATAGCGTCGATATCGATTCGCAATTATGGTTACCGCATCTCTGTAATCAATCATACCGCATATATTATTGATGAAGACGGAATCGTGATGATCGATGTGAGCACCCCTTCGGCACCAAGCACCGTTGGTTCTTTTTCTACCCCGGGTGATGCCATGGATATCGATGTGACCGGGGATATTGCATGTGTTGCAGATGGTAATGAGGGGCTTCAGATAGTTGATCTCACCAGGCGGAATTCACCCAGAATTATAAGCACCGTCAACACCCCGGGTACGGCAACACGTGTTAAAATAGTGGACAACAGGGCTTTTGTTGCCGATGGGGAGAGCGGTGTTCAGATCATTGACATACAGGATCCTTTTTTTCCAAAAATCACAGGTTCGATTGATACACCGGAAAATGCCCTGGATGTTGACGTTTTGGCAGAGACGGCATACATTGCCTGCGGTACTTCCGGCCTGATTGTCATGCCCCTGCCACAGCCGGATCCGGACCTTTCTGTTGAATTCTCAAACAATATTCCGGATCCCGTCAACGGCGCATCTCAAGTCACCATTACAGCCAATGTGACAGGAGACCTGGATATTGCGGCGGTTGAATTTTTTATGGACCACACCGGTGCTCAGGGTACAGGCTTGTCCATGCCACCAACTGACGGGGCTTTTGATGGAAAAACCGAAGAAGTATCCGCCGTTTACACCATACCTGACAACTGGACCTCAGGAAGACATACGGTTTATGCAAGGGCACGGGACACCTCTGGCGTGTGGCACGATTTTTCTGAATATACGCTTATTCACACCCCTCCGGGAATGGGAACCCTGCTTGTCCCCCAGGCCTACGCTACCATACAGGCGGCTGTGAATGCTGCGAATAATGGAGATATGATCATTGTCTCTCCGGGAGAATACAATGAGAACATAGACATAGATAAAGAAATCAGTGTGATTGGAAGGGATCACAGAAAAACCGTGATATACGGTGAGGGTGACCACAGGGGATTTTATGTCAGGGCTGACAATGTTACGATTTCCGGTTTTACCCTGAACAACTGTGAAAGCCAGGGAATTCGTATGATGATGGCATCACATTGCCACATAGATACAGTCACCATTAACAATGTTGTCGGATACTGGAAATCACCCGGTCACGGGATCTACCTGATTGATTCATCCGATAATACCCTTGAGAATCTGAATATCGCCCATGTCAAAGGAGCTTCGAGCTGGACGGCCTACGCAGGCTATGGTATCAAATTTGAAAACAGTTCCAATAATCTGATAAAAAACTGTACGATATCCGAAATTACATGTGGAACCGGCTTATATGGAAGTCTTGGCCCTGCATACGGCATCCACCTGTCAAATTCTGATCATGTCACCGTTTCCGGAACCCGAATAGATTATATTCGTAACCGCGAACAGCTCAGAGCAGTCAACTGCAGTGGTCTACAGGTCCAGGGCTGTACCCTTGACGGCATCTATCTTGAAGGAAGCACAACCGCCACCATAGGCGGTGCCCCTGATGCCACAAACCATATTTCCTTGCTTGAAAACCACACCGGGAATCCCATCAATGCAGCATACAACAACTGGGACTCCACGTCTCCCGATGATGGCAATATTGTTGACCAGCTGGATGATGAATCATTGGGCCGGGTCAATTCAGACCACTGGATCTATGATTATCCACCGGCCTTTACAAGCACTCCTGGGTCTCTGGCCGTTTTGAATCACCTTTTCACATATGAGATTTCCGCATCGGATCCCGATGGTGATCCCCTTGAATTCAAAGCGGAGAATCTGCCTGACTGGCTTTCCCTCATCAACACCTATGACAATGGGGCCATCCTGTCGGGCACCCCTTCCGGAAATATGGATCAGGCGTATGAAATCACCCTTTCCGTCATGACCGTGGGGGCAGGCAATAAGAGCGAGACCCAATCCTTCACCCTCCGGGTGATTCCCAATATCTCTTTCACCGACCTGCCCTTGACCCGAACCTATGCAGGAAAAGCCTATTCCGGAATCATTGCAACGGATCTTGTCATTGACAGTGCCCCCACGGTCATCTCGGTAACCGGGCAGCCCGAGTGGCTCGGGTTTGTTGACAATGGTGATGGAACAGGGGTTCTTTCCGGAACACCGCCGGCCAATGGGGTGGGTCAGAGCTGGACCCTTGCCGTCAGGGTTGATTCGGGTTCAAATTTTCTGGAACTTGAAATTGACCAGGGAATCTTCGCCATGGATGGGGCCGGTTTGTGGAATATTGCCGGAGCCGTCCATGACGTGGCTGTGAAAAATGATATGGCCTTTGCCGTATGCGATCGGGGAATTTACGTCATTGGCGGCAGTGATGGGCAGGATCCTGTCATTGTGGGCAGATATCTGGGGGGCGGCGGATCCCAGGTGGCCGTAAGCGGCAATACCCTGGTTATGGGAAAGGAAAACATTCTCAGCATCATCAATATTTCAGATTCCGGAGCGCCGCGCCTCATAAAAAATTGGGATATTGGTATCTCCATAGATCAGCTCAGACTTGAAAATGAACTGGTCTATGCGCTTTCATCCCAATCCACAAGTTTGAAGATCATTGACATCAGTGACCCCTTAAATGTTTTTTTGAGGTCTGGTCTGGATTTAGGATCTGGTGCACAGTGGTCGAGAATAGATGATTTTGACGTCAAAGACGACATGCTCTATGTGGTTGACGGGTATGATATAGGACTTCAGGTGATAGATGTGAGTGATCCGGACAATCCTGCCCGTAAACCAGGGTGGTTTGGAATGTGGGACGGCACTCCAGCCGTGGATGCTTCAGACGCCTATCTTTACACGAGCATGGGTGGAACTCTGTACGTTCTGGACAAAGAGGGTTTTTCCCATGACGAATGGGAAAATCCCTGGGACGCTCCCCCGCCAGAGCCCTTAGGGAGCATCCTGCTTTCAAACCACTCCCAGCCCTGCTGGATTGATGTGAAAAACAGCATGGCCTACCTTGCATCGGGTGAAACAGGGGTCGAGATCATTGATGTTACCGACCCCCGGGCGCCCCTGTCAAAACAGAAGTACCTGGACATCGAGGGGCAGTTGAACGGGGTTGCTGCCGGAGAAAACAACGTTTATATTGCCGGAGAAAAGGGTCTTTATATTATTCCTGCATACAAACCGGACGCTCCGCCGGTGATTCTGGAACAGCCCTCCAATACCCGGGTGGTCAAGGGGGAAAAAGTGGAATTTTCCATTGTTGTATCCGGCACCCCTTCCCTTACCTATCAATGGTATAAGGACGGGTTTGAAATTGAGAACACAGGCAATGAAAACCTGGTGATTGAAAATGCAAAACAAAGTGATGCCGGTGTGTATACCTGCCTGGTTTTAAACGATTTTGGAGTGAAGCTTTCCGATTCCTTTTCCCTTTACGTTCTGGTGCCTGGGGACGTGAGCGGCAGCAGCGGAGTTGAGCTTTCAGATGCCCTGATGGCGCTCCAGGTGATGGCCGGCAAAACCCCATCTGCACCTGTCCATATCTCTGGGGATGTGAACGCAGACGGAAAAATCGGTATGGAGGAGGCCCTGTATGTGCTTGACCGGATCAAAGAATAGCCGGACACAAAATGGGGTATGGAATGCACATTCCATGACCCCAAATCTATAGCTATTCAACCATTGCTTTTAACAAGGCATCCCGCGCATCTGAATAAAATTGGATATCTATTTTTGTTGCCATATCATCGGAAAGCTCAAAAAGTTGACGGCGGCAAGAGACAGGCATGAGCAAAGCGCTGGCTCCTTTTTCAACCGCAAGTTCTGCAATGGTCACCGCACTGTGAACCGTTTCGATTGATCCCCCCAGATTGATCTCGCCCACGATGATTAATCCTCCCCGAGCGCTCTTTTTTAAAAGAGAGGTGCATAGTGCTATTAAGGAAGCCACTCCTAACTTTGACCCTGATTTTGCAGCATCAAAGGCCCGAAGCTGTATGGTGAACTCATGGTGACGCGGATTTTTGTCCCCAACCAGCTGCATGGCTCTGGCGTAAAGGTTCTGTTCGGCGAACCCGACACTTTCCCTGAATGCCGGAGGAACCGGTTTGTTGAGAATTTTAACACCAGACCCTGGACCTTCATTGACTTCAATGCGGTAAAGACCGGCATGTTCATCCATTCCACCCGGGCTGATACTCCAAATCTGACCCGGCTCCAGTGGATCTCCTCCAATACTGTTTTCGCTGTGCAATTCCGGTGTTGCTACGAATTTTTCAACGCCGTCGTCACCCATTACATAGCTGAATTGGGTATTGCGAAATTCGGCAGCTCCGATTCGTTTTTGCTGCTCTTTAACCCGCCTGCGGGCTTCCAATGCAATCCGGATGGCCCATTCCAGATCCGCTTCGGGAACATACTCTGTGCTGCTTGGATAAAGAAGTTTCAGTAATCCGCTGATGGTCTTATTAACGGCATTGGTATCCCGTCCACTCAAGGCGCCTCCAAAATGAACCCTGTTCTGCAGCACAAAGATCCTGTTTTGACGGCGCAGCTGGCTCATACATTCAGACCAGAAGTCGCTTACCAGGCCAAAATGATCTGTCAAAAGTTCCTTGCTGATTTTAGGAACATCCCATCCGGGTAAATACGCATGGATACGATCCATAAAAGCCGTGTCATCACGCATTTCTGCTGGCATGGGGCCGAACAGATGGCCGATTCTCTGCTGGTGCTCAACATCCACATCAAAATTACCCACCAGCACAATACTGCCGTCTGCGCGGATGCTTTCCTTGCCCCGGCTGAATTCCCCGGATTCCATGTAACCCTTCATGATGTTCACGCCATCCTTCTGGTCAAATGAAACACCTGAAACCTCATCAAAGCAGACCACATCATACTGACAGACCAGTCCCCGTTGACCGGATGAATTGTTTACAAACATCCTTGCCACCGTGGCCTTTCCGCCGGAAATCAGATGTGCATAGGGTGATACCTGTTGAAAGAGATGACTTTTCCCCGTTCCACGGGGCCCAAGCTCAGCAATATTATAATTTCGTTCCACAAAGACCGGAAAAATCACCCTCCACGGCGACCTTACACCGTAAACCTTGCCATATGAAATCGGTGATCGCCACAGAGGTCCCGGAAGGATTTGTCCCATCCCTCTGAACAACAAGTTCCAGGACCAGGCACTCCTGGAGACTCAACCCACCATGGGCATATTCCTGCCCTTTTTTGTAACAGCTGATGCCATTGGCAAGGGCAAAGGATTGATTGGGGTTCCAGTACCACGGATAAAGGGATTCATTACAGTCAGCTCCGGCCTTGATGGATGCACATCGACCCCATTTACTCTCTGTTAACACACTGGGAAGGTCCATTTTGGGTAACCCGCCAGGCATCAGCAACCACCCATGGTCGGTCACAATCCGGACTCTGTTCCATCCGGCGGCTAGGAGAGACTCAATACGTTCTTTGATCTCTTTCAATATGGAATCAAGATGTCTGGCAATTTTCCAGCCCCGATCATGACCTTCATGGTCAATATCTCCGAATTCACACCATGCACTGTTGGCTGGATCACCGGTTTCATTTTTATCAAGTATGGTCCATCCGCTTTCAGCCAATAGTTTCTTAAGATGGTAGCCGCCCTTGAGAGATTGTTTTGTTTTGGCTACAACCGGTTCAAAATCACCATTTGCAAGTTCTCCTTTAATCAGATGACGAACCGGTGTGACAGCGGGCTTCCCGGTTGCGGTTACACTTGGCAACGCTGCCCAGGCCGATGTCAGATCCACCTGCATTTTTGACTGTGCAAATAAATCGGACAATCTTTGGGCTATATCAAAACGCAAGCCATCTATAAATAAAATGCACTCTCCTGCTGACTTTGGAACAGAAGGATTTTATCAGGTCAAATAGATCCATGCGCAGGGCATTTTCACACGCCTCATTCCATTGGGGCCAGTTGCATGGCATTCCTGGCGGTTTTATCCTGTGCAACATCCAGTCCAAGCCCCCCCTGATCGGATTTTAAAAAGGCAAAAAACAGTCCAGTCCTTGGCATTCACCTGGGACCAGATAACGCCTCGGTATTGCAGCTCCGCCAGGGGCTTTAAATGATCAGGACAGGCCTCAACCGCTCTTAAATCCTGACGGCTTACGCCGGGAAGGTATAAAATTGGCGTTTTTCCAGGGGGCAGTTCAAATTCTGCGATCCTGTCTGCAATAAGGCAACGCAGCCAGATGGCAGGCCCCATGCGCTTTTCAGGATCGTAATCCCCCAGAATGAATAACTCTTTTAATTCGTTTTGGATGCGCGGCATGATCGCTTCCCACTGCCTGTCCCTGTCCGGCCACAGAATACAGACAGGGGCGACCTGTACATCTGGATTATAGGTGGCAGTCGAGCCTAGCGCTTTAAGAAGGTGTTCAATGATGCTCATACAACGCCTCCATTTGCCAATGCTTCAAGTCCCTTAACCCAATCGTTGAATAAATGACATTCCCGGCAAATGGCTTCCAGCCCGATCTCCCGTGCGGCAAGCAGGGGATGAACAGGTTTGTCATAGGCAAGGTATAGTTTTTCAATTCGTTTACCTGGAGCGGTCTGGGGGCTGTCATTAATCTCCTCAGGGGTGGCAAACTGCTGTCGAATTCTTGCAAATGATTCAGCCAGTCTGGACTGTTGAAGGCTATCGGCCAGCACCTGGGGCTGACTGAACAGCAGGGCCTCAAACTCATACATTTGAATATAGGGAATAAACCTCTGGCCCGCTTTTTCGCCAAGGGATTTTGTTACCTGGCTGGAAAGGGATTGAACAATACGTTGAAATTTTTCTTTGCACTGTACATCATTTCCAGCCTCTGTTTTTCCAGGGAACGCCGTTGGCAGACCATAATAGTCCAGCAAGGTTGTACAATAGCAACGGGGATCCCCCAACAGACGTTGCCTGATATCCACCAGGAGACGCTGGTAATTGACATTCCCGCCTTTATGCCCGGGCCTGCCGATTTTTGCAGGAAGGAGCAAAATCCCTTTCAAAGCAAATGGAGTCACCAGCAATTCGTTGACAAACATCTCTTCCGTATGACCTTCACAAATAACATGTACCCGGATCATCGGCCCGGCCTCCCGCCCAGAATATTTTTTTCCCAGAGTTCGCCAACGGAATACTCTTCAAGCCAGCCTTTAAAGTTTTTTTCATCGTAACGACTGAAAATAGATCCTCCCTGTTCACGTTCCACTATGACCAGATCATTAATGGAAAATTCATTGACCAGGGGCACAGACTGGGTGGAAACAATCACCTGCATTCGTTTGGATGCCGAGCGTAATAGTGAGGCCAGCAGGGCAATGGCATAGGGGTGTAATCCCAGCTCCGGTTCATCAATAATGATGGTGGAAGGGGGTTCCGGCTGCAACAGGGCCGTTGCCAGACAGATAAAGCGAACAGAACCATCCGACAGCTGACTGGGCCAGAAAGGATAATCACTATTCTTTTGCTTCCACAACAGTCTTATCTGTTCTTCTTCTGTGGGGAGTTTTTGGGGTTTGAGAACAAAGTCATCAAAAAATGGAATGGCCAGCTGCACGACATTTCGGATTTGCTGGTACGTATCCGGTTTCTCTTGAGCCAGGCAAAAAAGAAACGAGGCCAGGTTTGAAGCATCCGGTCGCAGGTAGGCATTGTCATGCACGGAACACAACCGTTTTACACCGGCCGTGTCGCTGGTGTCGTGAAAGTGATAAACCTTCCAAGCGGCAATGGCGGTATAGCAATGGTCTGTCCCATTATTCTCTTTGGATTCAGTTTTAAAATTCTCCTTGAGCTTGGCTTCCCTGTGACCGGAACCAAGAAAAAGCCATTGGGGGCCATCAGAGGGGGCATTCAAAAGAAGCTGCTCGTTGGCAAAGGAAAATCCGCCCTCCACAGTGGGCTCAAGTTCAAACCTGTAGCCATTCAACCCGAATCCAACAAAAGATTCAATCCTGGGCGTTGCCTTGACACCAAAGGTAAGAATTCGATCTGCAGATCCCTGGTGGGTTGTCCAGTTCTGCAGACGGGTCTCAACCAGTTCACCCAACATGCGGAAATAGGAAACAAAATTACTTTTACCCGCACCATTGGAACCGATAAGAACATTCAGACCCGTTAATCCAAACTTTTCAAGCTTTTGAATTGATTTATATCCCTTGATGGTCAATTCTTTTATGGGTTGCTTTGTATTCATTTGCTCTTCTCCCTTGCCGCTCTTTTCTCTTCCAGGGTCAGGTGATGGTCATTGATGCGGTCCCCCTCCTTCCCGCCATATTCCAGGCCGAGTTTATAACAGGGGGCGGACGCCACATCCCTGCCGCGATCTTTACCCCATTTGATATTGGGCTTGTCCCGCAGCACACCGGCCCCCTTTTTCTTTACATCCCCCACCGTCATAAAGGGTCGGATGTTTAAGCGTACACCGTATCGTTTACCCAGGCAGTTATCCTCTATAATGAATTTTAGATACTCCTCCCTGCTTGTTTTAGTTTCTTGGGCCCAGGACAATATATTTTTCAGTTCATCCAGCATCATTGTCCTTGCAGTGTGGGTGGCCCCTTTTTTTATTTTGAAACCCAATCGGGCATTGATATCATTTTCATTCTTTCTTTTTGTAACAGCTTGTTTCATTTTTTTGGCTTTGCCTTGACCTTTTTTGTGGTCTTTAATTTGTGAAATCATTAACCCCAAATCAAGATTAATGCCAGCATTAAAAACAAATTGATTGGTGTAACACGATGCATTGCTGTCTGATAATTTTGTTTTGCAGGCTGTTGTCCATTGGCGATGAATATGCCGACCTATCTCATATCAAGCTCAGAGGAATCACGGTCGATAACCGGCAGCGGGCTATTGAGTTGTGCCTCAGAGAGTCCATTGCGATGGGCGTTGTACTACCCTGAAGGGAAATTAGCCATATGATGTTCGGAGAAAAATTCTGCCAGATGTGCCAATTGATTGCCAGCCTGATAGGCAGTAGATTTGTACGCTGTTTATCCAACAAGGGCTCAAGAACAATTTTACATTTTAAAACAATAAGACCCCTGTAAATACTGGGGTCTTATTATTATATTTTACACTTTACCCTAAGGTGTTGTTTAGAACGGAATATCATCCTTGGGCGGTACAGGCCCGCCGGAACCGCCACCCGGGTATCCACCACCGCCGCCCTTGGGCGCCCCACCCTGCTGATAATCGGCATTTCCCCGGTAACCGCTGTCCTGGGGGGCTCCGCCACCCGGGTATCCGCCACCTTGAGGCGCTCCCCCGCCCTGGCCGCCCGGGTATCCACCGCCCGGCTGGCTGTTCGGATAGCCGCCCGGCTGGCCGCCGCCACCGCCGCCGCCACTGATAAAGTTGAACTCCCTTACAATGATGTCGGTGGAATAACGGGTCGTTCCGTCCTTTTCATACTGGCTGTAAGTGATTTCCCCTTCAATATAGAGCTGACTTCCCTTGTTCACATACCGTGAGATCAGTTCACCTGCCTTGTCAAAGGCGGTGCAGCGGTGCCACTGGGTCACCTCCTGTCCGTCCTTCATTTTTTTTGAGGTTGCAAGGGAAAACTTGCACACCGCAAGCCCAGACGCGGTGTATGTCATTTCCGGATCTCTGCCAAGACGCCCAAGGATAATTGCTTTATTAACGCCAGCCATGATAAACTCCTGTTTATTTTGTTTTAATTATGCGAATGCTTGGTTTAAGCCATTGATTCTGGAACCTGATAT
The DNA here is from genome assembly GCA_963675615.2 of uncultured Desulfobacterium sp. Taxonomy (GTDB): domain Bacteria; phylum Desulfobacterota; class Desulfobacteria; order Desulfobacterales; family Desulfobacteraceae; genus Desulforapulum. Next base: position 2,277,124 of record CAXXTD010000001.1, on the reverse strand, counting down.
CTTCTATCCATAAAAACTTTTACCGGAATTATGAATCAGTGTCAAACCCGGCGTTTACTTGGGGCGTTTAAAAGGATATAACCACACCATGAAACCAACACCATTTGAAAAACGGATAAAACGACGGGTGACTGCAAGAAAGCAGACCTTTTTTGCATCCACTGCCCCGGGACTCAAACAGATCCTGGCCGCTGAATTTGCCGCCCTTCCCCTGGAGACAGAACATTTTACCATGGCCGAGGGCGGGGTGGTCTTCTCAGGCGCCATGAAGTCCTGCTACCTTGCCAACCTCTACCTGGGGACCGCCTCCAGAATCACCATGGAAATTGCGGAATTCAAGGCTGAAAACTTCAGAACCCTTGAGAAAAAACTGGCCCAGGTGGAATGGGAGCTCTTTCTCAAAAAAAGAGGCCGCATCCATGTGGAGGCCACCACCCACCACTCAAGACTCTACCACACACGGGCCATTGAGGAGCGGACCGTCCAGATCATCCAGGACCACCTTGACATGGCAGCACCTGAATCGCCTGGCGCGCCTGCCAGCTACAGGCTCCTGATCCGGGTCCGGGACGACCGGTTTTTCATTTCCCTGGACACCAGCGGAGATTTGCTCCACAAACGGGGGCTCACAACGGCGGTGGGCATGGCACCCCTCAGGTCGACCCTTGCCCGTTCGATTCTCATCCGAGCAGGCTTTACCGGCAGGGAGCCGTTGATGGATCCCATGTGCGGGTCGGGCAGTTTTGTCCTTGAAGGGGCAATGATGGCATCCCAGATTCCCCCGGGATTTTACCGGCAGTTTGCCTTTGAACAATTTCCCTGCTTCAGCCAGGCCCAGTGGAACCACCTGAAGAAAACGGCAGAAAAAAATTTCAGGAAAGCCGAAGCGCCCCTTATCTTTGGCTTTGACCAGGCTGACAGGTTGATCCATGGCCTTGAACAGACCCTTGTTGACCATGGATTGTCAGGCGGGGTCAAGGTGGGCAGACAGGACTTTTTTGATCTTTCACCCGAGGATTTCACCGGCCAGGCCGGGGTGGTGGTCCTGAACCCGCCCTATGGCAGACGGCTGGGGGAAAAGAGTGAAACCGCCGGATTTTACAAACAAATCGGGGACAAGCTTGCCCGGGATTTCAAGGGCTGGCGGGCCGGCATCCTCCTGCCCGAGCCTGAACTTGCCAGGGAGTTGCCCTTTGCTGTGGAGCTGCATCCCCTGTTCCACGGCGGACTTGAGATCCATGTGGCCACGGGTAAAATAACGGCAGCAGAAAAAAGCTGACCTCAATAACGACAACAAGGAAAGCCCCAAACGGCGGCAAGCCCACCCAAATAGACAGGCACAGGCAGAATAACACCAATAAGCCAAGCCTGACCCCAAAATGAAAAGCCCGGGCCAGAACGGCCCGGGCTGATGTTTTCAGAAACAATTTCTGTAACGGTTATCCGGCAAAGGATGCCTCGTCAATCTCCACGGCGGCACCGCTGACCGCTTTAATGGCGGAAAGGTTGCCCATGGTGATGGGAAGCAGGGTTTCCACAAAGAACTGCAGGGACTTGATCTGGCCGTCGTAAAAGGGCTTGTCCTTGGCCTTGGCCTTTTCAAGCTTGGTGGCTGAGATCGAAGCTCTCCAGAGCAGCATCCATGCCACGGCAACGTCACCTGCGGCATCCTGGAAGGGATGGGCATTGGCAAAGGCGTTGAGCACCTTGGCGGACATGGCGGTCTGCCCCATGGTCATGGCAACCTCGCCAAGTTTGTTCAGGGCCTTTTCAACCTTTTCGGCATAGGCCTGGATGGCAGGAATCTCCTTTGCTGCGGCAACGGTTTTCTGCATCTCGCCAAAGAGATCCATGATGGGCTTGCCCTTGTTCATGCCAAGTTTTCTGCCGAGAAGGTCCATGGCCTGGATGCCGTTGGTTCCCTCGTAGATCATGGTGATGCGGCAGTCCCGAAGCAGCTGGGCCATGGGATACTCTTCGATGAACCCATAACCGCCGTAGATCTGCATGCCCTGGCTGCACACCTCAAAGGCACGGTCCGTGACATAACCTTTGGCAATGGGGGTGAGAACCTCCACAAGTCCCTGGAATTTGGCCCGTTCTGCCTCATCCTTGCCAATGGCTGCCATGTCGGCGCAATAGTTGACATAGTAGAGAATGCTGCGCATGCCTTCCACAAGGGCCTTCATCTTGAGCAGCTGACGACGGACATCCGGATGCTGGATGATGGGAACCGCCTTGGCATTGGGATCCATCATCTCCATGAGGTTCTTGCCCTGGATTCTCTGCTTTGCATAGTTCACGGCATACATGTACGAGGCCGTGGCACAGGCAAACCCCTGGAAACCCACCAGGAGCCGGGCCTCGTTCATCATGACAAACATCGCCTTCATGCCCTTGTTCTCTTCACCCAGAAGGGTTCCCACACACTTGCCGTTGCTGCCAAGGGCCAGGGAACAGGTGCTGTTGCCGTGGATGCCGAGTTTGTGCTCAATACCCGTGCACACCACATCGTTGAACTCGCCAAGGGAGCCGTCCTTGTTTACGAGAAACTTGGGAACCAGGAAGAGGGAGATGCCCTTGGTGCCCTCGGGGGCGCCTTCGATGCGGGCAAGCACAGGATGGATGATGTTTTCGGTCAGGTCATGTTCGCCGCCGGAGATGAAGATCTTTTCACCTGTAATGGAAAAGGTGCCGTCATCGTTGCGTTTGGCCGTGGTGGTCAGGGCACCCACATCGGAACCGGCCCCGGGTTCGGTGAGAAGCATGGTGCCTGCCCATTCGCCAGTGTACATTTTTTTTAGAAAGATCTGTTTCTGCTCGTCGGTGCCGAACTCTTCCACCAGCTTGCCGGCACCATGGGTGAGACCGGGGTACATCATGAAGGGATAGTTGGCCCCGTTAAAGTATTCCATGGTTGCCGAGGCAATGGTCCTTGGCATGCCCTGGCCGCCCCATTCGGGATCTTCGGTCATTGCCAGCCACTCGCCCTCGTTGAAAAGATCATAGAGCCGCTTGAACGAGGCAGGTGTTGTGACCTTGCCGTTCTCCAGGACACAGCCCTGCTCGTCACCCTCTTTCTGGGTGGGAAGGATCTCCTTTACCGCAAGGTTGCGGGCCTCGGAAACAATGAGATCGATGGTCTTTTTGTTGAACTCTGCAAATTTTTTACTTTTCTTTGCAAGCGCTGCCGTGTCAAGCATCTCGTGGAGTAAAAAATCAATATCCCTTCTGTCGGAAATAAACTGTGCCATTGCTGAACTCCCCATGAATTTATTATTAATAAAGCCCCTGGATCAATCGCCCTGGGTCCGGCTGAATATGAATTCCCCTTCATATTCTAAATCCGGGTTAAAAAGGCAGATTTTCAAGGAATAGCCCTTGTACCAAAAAAAAATTCAAACAATAAACAAAGTAGAAACAGATAGTTTTATCACAATAATCACTCTCTTCACCCCGGTTGCCCTGACTGTTTTTCCCTTGCTTCATAAATGAATTATCATTCATTACATTTGAACGGCAGATAGTCAACAAGTTTTTGGTTTTTAAGATGTTTTGCCTTTTTCAGAAAATCGGCTGAAGGACAAAAAAGGCCCTGTCAGCAGGATCGAATATTAAAAACAGGGGGTTATTTTCTTGACCCCTGAACTGGCGTCTGGTATTTTTGATCGGTTATACGCTATTGCAGGCAACAAAATAACCCCTGACAAATCAATATTGCCTGTCTCACATTAAATTTTTTACAGGAGGAATGGGATGAAGAAAATTATTGTATTTGGTTTAACCCTTTTCATGGTGCTGGCATTTGGTTTTTCAGCCAATGCCAAGACAATGAAAGTCGGTCTTGATGCGGATCCGGTATCCCTGGACATCCATGTTCAACTATCGGGCGGCATGCTGCAGCTGTCACACTGGTGCTTTGACCCCCTGGTCCGCTGGACCCAGGACATGCAGTTTGAACCCCGGCTGGCCACCAAATGGGAGCGCATGGATGACCTGACCATGCGTTTTTACCTGAGAAAAGGGGTGAAATTTCATTCCGGCAACCCCTTTACGGCAAAGGATGTAAAGTGGACCTTTGACCGCATGAGAAAAAGCGTGGACTACAAGGGCCTCATTGAGCCGTTTGAAGGCGTGACCATCGTTGACGACTACACCGTGGATATTAAAACAAAAAAACCCTACGCCCTTCTTTTGAACATGGCCACCTACTTTTTTCCCATGGATTCAGTGTTCTACACCGGAACCGACGAAACCGGCCAGCCCAAGGATGCCATCGTAAAAATCGGCCCCTCCTATGCCCTGAACCACCTTTCCGGAACCGGCCCCTTTGTGGTCTCCTCCAGGGAGCAGGGGGTTAAGATGGTGTTTGACCGGTTCAAGGATTACTGGGACACCCAATCTCCAGGCAATGTGGATCAGATGATCCTCACCCCCATCAAAGAGGATGCCACCCGGGTTGCCGCCCTTCTTTCGGGCGATGTTGACTTTATCTCTCCGGTTCCTCCCCAGGATTTCAACCGCATTGACGGCGATAAGAATGTCAAGCTTGTCACCATCAACGGCGGGCGAATCATCACCTTTCAGATGAACCAGGAGCGTCGACCTGAGTTCAAGGATGTCAGGGTTCGCCAGGCAATGGTATATGCCGTAAACAACGCCGGTATTGTCAAAAAACTGATGAAGGGAACGGCAACGGTTGCGGCCCAGCAGGGACCTGAAGGCTATGCCGGTTACAAAGAGAGCCTCAAACCCCGCTTTGACCTTGAAAAGGCAAAGGCCCTCATGAAAGAGGCCGGGCTTGAAAACGGGTTTGAATGCACCATGATCGCTCCCAACAACCGCTATGTAAAGGATGAGAAAATCGCCGAGGCCGTTGTCCAGATGCTTGCCAAAATCAACATCAAGGTAAACCTCAAGACCATGCCCAAGGCCCAGTACTGGGACGAATTTGATGCAAAGGTCGCTGACATCCAGATGATCGGATGGCATTCAGACACCGAAGATTCCGGTAACTTCACCGAGTTCCTCATGATGTGCATCAACAAGGAGACCGGCTACGGCGCATACAACAGCGGCATGTACTGCAACAAACGGGTGGACGAGCTGGCACTGGCTGCCCAGTCCGAGACGGACCTTACCAAACGGTCCGACATGCTCAAGGAGATCGAGCAGATCCTGTATGACGATGCGGCCTTTATCCCCCTCCACTGGCAGAATCTTTCCTATGCCGGCAAGAACAATGTTGGGATCAAGCCTGTGATCAACTCCATGAACTTCCCCTACTTTGGGGATATTGTCGTTAAATAATCTAAAAGGGGTCAGGCCTTGTCTGTCCGGGCCTGACCCCACTACAGAGAACAAAAATCCATGTTTGCATTTATCCTACGAAGAACCACCCAGGCTGTCTTTGTCATGCTGGTGATCAGCCTCATCGGGTTTGCCATTAAAAACAAAATCGGTGATCCAGTCCGGGATCTTGTGGGTCAGCGGGTGACTCCTGAGGAACGGGCTGAGATCCGGGACCGCCTCGGCCTTAACGACTCGTTTGGCGAGCAGTATGTGAGGTTCCTTAAAAATGCGGCCCACGGAGACCTGGGACTTTCTTTTTTCTACAAGAAACCCGCCCTGGACGTAATTATTTCAAAGGCCCCTGCCACCATGGAGCTGGTCTTTGGGGCAGGACTCATCATCATCCTGATCTCCCTTCCCCTTGGAGTGTACACGGCCCTGAAACCCAGGAGCCTTTTATCGAGATTCACCATGGGGTTTTCCACCCTGGGGGTCTCCATGCCCGTATTTTTGACGGCCATCATGCTCATCTACATCTTCGGGGTCCAGCTCCACTGGCTCCCCTCCTACGGCCGGGGGGAAACCGTGGATCTTTTCGGCAACGGGTGGTGGCAGTCGGGTTTTTTCACCGCTGACGGGTTGAAACATCTGATTCTTCCCTGTATCTCCCTTGCTTCCATCATGCTGCCCCTGTTCATTCGACTCATCCGGTCTGAAATGATGGAGGTGCTTGAAACCGAATACATCAAATTTGCCTGGGCCAAGGGGCTGCCCCCCATGCGGATCTGGCTGGTCCATGCATTTAAAAATACCCTGCTGCCCGTGGTCACGGTCTTTGGCGTTCAGATCGGCATCATGTTTGCCTTTACCATCCTCACCGAGACGGTTTTCCAGTGGCAGGGAATGGGGTATATGTTCCTTGAAGCGGTGGAACGCTCGGACATCTCCCTTCTCATTACCTATCTCATTGTTGTGGGATCCGTATTTGTCATTGTTAATACCCTGGTGGACATCCTCTATGGATTGATCAATCCCACGATAAGAATCGCAGGAAGAAAATGAAAAATTTCATCGATCGTTTTAAAGCGTCCTATCTTTTTTACAGTTTCAAGCGGGACAGGACCGCCATGATCAGCTTTGTCATCCTGGCGTTTTTTCTGCTGCTCAGCCTTGTGGCCCCCCTGGTGTCGCCCTACAACCCCTATGATGCAGCGACCACGGATCTCATGAATTCAGAAATTCCGCCGGCCTTCATGGACGGCGGCACCACGGAATTTCTCCTGGGCACGGACAACATGGGCAGGGATCTTTTGTCCACCATGATCTACGGGCTCAGAATCTCGGTGCTCATCGGGCTCGGGGCCGTGTTTCTCCAGGCATTCATCGGTATCATCGTCGGTCTGACGGCCGGCTACATGGGCGGCAAGGTGGATGCGGTGCTCATGCGCATCGCCGATATCCAGTTTTCCTTTCCCTACCTCATGGTGGCCATCTTCATCTCAGCCATTTTCCAGCTCATGTTCGGCATCGGCAGCTTTGAAAAGCTGGCCGTGCCACTGCTCATCGTCATCATCGGCCTTGCCGAGTGGCCCGTTTACGCAAGGACCATCCGGGCATCGGTCATGGGGGAAAAGAACAAGGAGTATGTTGAGGCGGCAAGGGTGATCGGACTGTCCCAGCCCGTGATCATGTTCCGCCACGTCCTTCCCAACACCCTGACCTCGGTGATGGTCATCTCCACCATCCAGGTGGCCAATGCGGTCATGAGCGAGGCGGCCCTGTCGTTCCTCGGCCTGGGCATGCCCGTGACCATGCCCTCCCTGGGATCCTTGATCAAATCCGGATTTGAATATATCTTTTCCGGCATCTGGTGGATCACCATCTTTCCGGGCGTCTTTCTCATCCTCTTTGTCCTTGTGATCAATCTGCTCGGGGACTGGCTCAGGGATGTGCTCAACCCGAAACTCTACAAAGGATAGTCAACCATGTCCCACCTCCTGGAAGTACAGGACCTTAAAGTAAAATTTGCCCTGAGATTCGGCGATCTCACGGCCATTGACGGTGCAAGCTTCACCCTGGACAAGGGGGAACGGCTCGGCATTGTGGGTGAAAGCGGGGCCGGAAAATCCGTCACAGGCTTTGCCATCATCAACCTGCTGAGCAAACCCGGATTCATTGCCGGTGGAAAAATCCTCTTTAACGGCGAGGAGATCAGCGCCTTTCCGGAAAAAAAAATGAGATCCATCCGGGGGAACCGGATCAGCATGATATTCCAGGATCCCATGATGACCCTCAACCCGGTCTTTACCATCGGTACCCAGATGGTGGAAACCCTCAAGGCCCATCAGCAGATCACCACGGCCGAGGCCAGGCAGGTGGCCCTGGAAAAGCTTAAAAAGGTTCACATCCCCTCGCCTGAAAAAAGGCTCTCCCAGTATCCCCATGAGTTTTCCGGGGGCATGCGCCAGCGGATCATCATTGCCATCTCCCTGCTCACCGATCCGTCGATCATCATTGCCGACGAGCCCACGACCGCCCTGGACGTCACCATCCAGGCCGAAATCATGGACCTTCTCCAGGAGCTTTGCCGCACCGACGACATGGGACTGATTCTCATCACCCACGACCTGGGGGTGGTCTCCCAGGTGACGGAAAAGATCGCCGTCATGTATGCCGGAAAAATGATCGAAACCGGAGATACCGCCACCGTTGTAAATTCGCCTTCCCACCCCTACACCCAGGGACTGATCAAATCCCTGCCCGGGGCGTTGAAGCCGGGGGAAACCCTCTACCAGATACCCGGCATGATGCCTAATCTCACGGAAATCCCCCCTGGATGCGCATTCAACCCCCGCTGCCCCATCAAACAGGATATCTGTCTCAAAGAGGTCCCTCTTTTGCGGCGAACCGAAAAAGGCATAATGGCTGCGTGCCATTTGATTTAGAGAATGACTATGGAAAACAACACCCCAATATTGACCATCAAAAACGTGGTCAAGCACTTTGACATATCCGGCGGCTTTATCGAGCAGCTTAAATTTAAAAACAGCCGCATTGTCCGGGAAAAGACCACGGTCAAGGCGGTCAACAACGTCAGCCTGACCATCAACCGGGGAGAAACCCTGAGCGTGGTGGGCGAATCCGGATGCGGAAAATCCACCCTTGCCCGGGTGGTCCTCGGCCTGTACCCCCCAAACTCGGGGGAAATCTACTACAGAAACGACCGCATCGATCACCTGACCCACCGGGAGATGCTTCCCTTCCGCAAAAAGATGCAGATGATCTTCCAGGACCCCTACGCTTCGCTCAACCCCAGGAAAACCGTAAAACAGACCCTGGAAGAACCCCTGCGGTTCCACAATCCCCACATGACCGACGATGAGATCCACGCCAAAGTGACCGCCGTAATCGAGCAGGTGGGGGTGGATCCAGCCTGGTCCGGCCGTTATCCCCATGAATTCTCGGGCGGTCAGCGCCAGCGTATCAGCATTGCAAGGGCCCTGATCCTGGATCCGGACCTCATTGTGGCCGACGAGCCGGTGTCGGCCCTTGACGTGTCCATCCAGGCCCAGATCCTCAACCTGCTCATGGATGCCGGCAAAAAAAGGGGACTCACCTACCTGTTCATCACCCACGACCTTTCCGTGGTCCAGCACATCAGCACCCGGGTGGCCGTGATGTACCTTGGCACCCTGTGCGAGCTTGCCACCCCTGAAACCCTGTTTGCCGCCCCGTCCCATCCCTACACCCGGGCGCTATTGAGCGCCATTCCACGGGTGGGCCAGACAAGACCCAACAACATAAAACTCAAGGGCGAGGTGCCGACCCCGGTGCATCTTCCAACGGGCTGCGTGTTCCACGGCCGATGCCTGTTTGCCGACGACCGGTGCGTCCGGGAGATCCCCGGGCTTGTCCGGCTTGACAACGGCACCCAGGTGGCCTGCCATGCCGTTGAAGAGGGACGCAGCCTTGAGTGATACAAAAGAGATGGGGCCAGGCGTGAAAAAAACCGGCAGAAAAATCCCCGGCCAGAAAACGAATCAAATATGCGGCCGAATCTTTAGAATTCAGCGCTACAGCATCCATGACGGCCCGGGCATCAGAACCACCCTGTTCTTCCAGGGATGCCCGTTGCGGTGCCAGTGGTGCCACAACCCCGAAAGTCAGGCCGAGACCTCAGCCACAGCACAGGTCTTGGATGTCGGAACAACCCTGGAAAAAATCGAGCAGGACACCATCTTCTTTGACCACTCCAGGGGCGGAGTCACCTTTTCAGGCGGCGAACCCCTGGCCCAGCCCCAATTCCTTCTGGCCCTCTTGGAAGAATGCAGAACAAGGGAGATTCACACAACGGTTGACACCTCAGGCTTTGCCCCTGCAGGAGTGATGGAAAAGGTCGCGGCCCTGTGTGATCTTATCCTGTTTGACATTAAAGTGATCAACGACATTAAACACCAAAAACACACCGGGGTCTCTGTGATTCCGATCCTTAAAAACCTTGCCCTGCTGGAAAAACGAGATGTGGCGGTCCGGCTGCGCCTGCCCCTTGTTCCCGGGATTACAACCCATGACGACAATGTGAACGGAATCATCGAACTTTTGGCAGCAAAGAAGCGGCTGAAAACAATTGACCTTCTTCCCTTTCACCGGACAGGCGAGGCCAAGTATCGCTGCCTTGGCATGGAAAATTCCATGCAGGGTGTCCCTGAGCCAGACCATGGGCTTGTGCAGTCGATCAAAGAAAAATTTTTGAACAACGGATTTAGTGCTTCCATAGGAGGATAAGTCATGAACCAGCGGGTATACACATTACGCCGAAAAAGCCTTGAAACAAAGGTGACACTTTCATCAGAACGGGCCCGTCTTGTCACGGATTTTTATGAATCAGGCATTGCCATGACCCATCCCGTGCCGATCCAGCGCGCCCTGTGTCTTCAGCACATCCTTGCCCATAAGACAATCTGCATCAACGACCAGGAGCTGATCGCAGGCGAGCGGGGTCCTGAGCCCAAGGCCGTTCCGACCTATCCTGAAATCTGCCTGCACACCCTTGAAGACCTTGAAATTCTGGATACCAGGGAGAAGATTCCCTACAGGGTGTCCGACCGGACAAAGCGGCTTTACCATGAAAAAATCATCCCGTTCTGGCGGGGTAAGACCGTCCGGGAAAAGATTTTTTCTGCCATGGAAAAACCGTGGCACGACGCCTTTGAGGCTGGCGTCTTCACCGAGTTCCAGGAACAGCGATCCCCCGGTCACACGGCCTGCGGCAATAAAATATACAAAAAGGGATTTCTCGACCTCAAGGCCGAAATTCAAAGAACAATCGACTCCCTTGATTTTTACAATGATCCCACGGCCCTTGCCCGAAAACAACAGCTGACAGCCATGGATATTGCCGCCAATGCCCTGATCCACTTTGCCAATCGCCATGCAGACGCTCTCGCAGACCTGGCCGTTGGAGAAAATGATCCGGACCGCAGGGCCGAAATCAGGGAAATGGCCCAAATCTGCCGCAATGTTCCGGCCCATGCCCCAGAGACTTTTCACGAGGCCCTCCAGTACTACTGGTTCCTCCACGTGGGGGTCATCACCGAGCTTAACCCCTGGGACGCATTCAACCCGGGACGGCTGGACCAGCACCTCTACCCTTTTTACCAAAAAGAACTGGCCCAGGGCACCCTGACACGGGAGCGGGCCGTTGAGCTTCTCTCGTGCTTCTGGATAAAATTCAACAATCATCCAGCCCCCCCGAAGGTGGGCGTCACCGCCAAGGAGAGCAACACCTATGTGGATTTTTGTCTCATCAACCTTGGGGGCGTTACCCGGGAAAACCGGGACGGGGTCAACGAACTGACCTATATAATTCTTGACGTCATCGAAGAGATGCGCCTTCTCCAGCCAAGCGCCATGGTACAGGTAAGCCGCAAGAACCCGGACCGGTTTGTTAGACGGGCTTTAAAAATCGTTGAAACCGGCTTTGGCCAGCCATCCATCTTTAACACCGATGCCATTGTTCAAGAGCTGACACTCCAGGGAAAGACCGTAGAGGATGCCAGAGAAGCCGGCGCCAGCGGCTGCGTTGAAGCCGGTGCCTTTGGCCGTGAAGCATACATGCTCACCGGCTATTTCAACCTTCCCAAAATCCTTGAGATCACCCTTAACAACGGCATAGATCCAATGACGGGCAAAGAGATCGGCATAAAAAGTGGTGATCCCGCCACGTTTAACTCCTTTGAACAACTTTTCACGGCCTATGCGGCCCAGGTGAAGCATTTTGCCGATATCAAAATCCAGGGTAACAACATAATTGAGATGATCAACGCCGGCAACATGCCCGTCCCGCTTTTAAGCCTTGTCATTGACGACTGCATTCAAAGGGGAATGGATTACAACCAGGGGGGCGCCCGCTACAACACCTCCTACATCCAGGGCGTGGGCCTTGGAACGGTCACCGATGCCCTTGCCGCCATAAAGCACAACGTGTTTGATGAAAAAAGAGTCTCCATGCCCGTCCTGCTGACGGGCCTCAGAACAAATTTCAAGGGCCATGAAAAAACCCTTACCATGGTCAAAAACGACACCCCCAAGTACGGCAACGACGACGACCGGGCCGACAATCTTCTCAGGCAGGTGTTTCTTGCCTTTCACACTGCCGTTAGCGGCCGACCCAACACCCGGGGCGGTTACCATCGGATCAACCTGCTGCCCACTACCTGCCACGTCTATTTCGGGGCGGTTACCGGGGCGCTCCCAGATGGCCGTTTGGCCGGAAAACCCTTTTCCGAAGGAATCTCTCCGGTCCAGGGGGCCGACATCAACGGGCCGACCGCAGCATTACGCTCGGCCGCCAAGATCGACCATATCCAGACCGGAGGGACCCTGCTCAATCAGAAATTCATGCCCGGTCTTTTAAACAGCGCCAGGGGAAAAGCGGCCATGGTTCACCTGATCCGCTCCTACTTTGCCATGGACGGCCACCATGTCCAGTTCAATGTGGTGGACCTGAAAACCCTTGAGAATGCACAGCGCCATCCCCATAACCACCGGGACCTCATCGTGAGGGTGGCCGGTTACAGTGATTATTTTGTGGATCTCACCCCTGAACTCCAGGAGGAAATCATGGCAAGAACAGCCCACGAGGTGTTCAGTTGACCCAAATGAGAACCCCGTCATCACGTCTGTCCCCGGCAACCCTGTCAATCCATCAAGACAGCACCCGGGGCACCACGGTCGTCCTTTCAGGCTGCCTTGACATAACCGGGGTTTCAACCGTGTGGGAAAAGGCCGAAAAGGCCCTCACGGGAACCGGATCACTGGTCATTGACCTTGAACAGGTGAACCACATGGACAGTGCCGGAGCGGCCCTGGTCGGGTTCATCAACAGGACCTGGCAGCGCAGAACCGGGAAAACAATCACGGTCCTGGGGCTGAAACCGTCGTTTAAACGGGTGATGGACCTGACCGAGACGGTTTCCGACGCCCCGGATGAAAAAAAAAGACCCGGAAAACCGCCCCCATCGTTTGTCGAAACCCGGGGCAGAAAAGTTGCCGCCCAGATGGCAGGAGCCGCCTCGTTCATCTCCCTTGTGGGACAGATCACCCGGGCATTGATCCACGCCTTTTTTCATCCGTTGTCAGTCCGGTGGAAGGACGCCCTGCTGACCGCAGAGCGCTCGGGGGTCAACGCCCTCCCCATCATCACCCTGATCAGCTTTATCGTAGGCCTGGTCATGGCATTTCAGTCCGCTATGCCCATGAAGATGTTCGGCGCTGAGATCTATGTGGCCAACCTCATCGGCATTGCCATGGTCCGGGAACTGGGGCCCCTCATGACGGCCATTATCCTGGCCGGCCGATCGGGTTCGGCCTTTGCCGCCGAGATCGGCACCATGAAGATCAACGAGGAGATCGACGCCCTTTCCACCATGGGGCTTGACCCCGTGCGCTTCCTCATGGTACCGAGAATCCTGGCCGCCGTGTTCATCACCCCGCTGTTGACAATCTTTTCAAATTTTGTCGGCATCATGGGCGGATCCATCGTCCTTCTGTCCATGGGCTACCCTGCGGTCACCTACTACAGCCAGGTGATCTCCTTTGTCACCTGGATCGATTTCACCGGGGGGCTGGTCAAGTGCTTTGTATTCGGCATTCTCATCTCGGCTGCAGGATGCATCCGGGGAATAGAAACCCGAAGCGGCCCCGGCGCCGTGGGTGCAAGCACCACAAGCGCCGTTGTGACGGGCATTACCTTGATCGCCGTGTTTGACGGCATATTTTCAGTTCTCTTTTACTGCCTTGGAATTTAACCCCATGAACGCTCCGACAAATCCCATTATTGAGGTCAAAAACCTGACGGCCGGGTATGGGGATTTCACCCTGTTCGACAACATCAGCTTTCAGGTCAACCCGGGGGAAATCTTTGCCATCCTGGGAACATCAGGATGCGGAAAAAGCACCCTTATGAAACTCATGACCGGTCTTGCCAAACCCAGCAGGGGAAGCATCCTGATCCAGGGGCAGGAACTTGCCGGCGCAGACCTTGACCATCGCATCTCCATTCTCAGGGGAATCGGGGTCGCCTTCCAGAGCGGAGCGTTGTTCGGCTCCATGAGCGTGCTTGAAAATGTCAAACTGCCCCTGGAAGAATTTTCCGACCTTCCCCAGAACGCCATGGATGCCATTGCAACAACAAAACTCTCCCTTGTGGGGCTGGGAGACTATCTGGATTTCATGCCCGACGCCTTGAGCGGGGGCATGAAGAAACGGGCCGCCCTTGCCCGGGCCATGGCCCTTGATCCGGCCATTGTGTTTCTGGACGAACCGTCTGCGGGCCTTGATCCGGTCACCTCGGCCGAACTTGACAAGCTGATCAAGGCCCTTCGCACCTCCCTTGGCATCACCTTTGTCATTGTCACCCACGAACTGGATAGCATCTTCTCCATTGCCGACCGGGTGATCATGCTTGACAAGTCCACCCGGGGCATCATTGCAACGGGCGGGCCCCTTGAACTGAAACAGGACCAGACCCACCCCCTGGTTTACAATTTTTTCAACCGAATAGCCTGAAAAAGAGAGGAACATGAGCGAACAAGCCAATCACTTTAAACTCGGCCTTTTTGTCATCATCTCGTTTGCCCTGCTGGTCACCGCCCTTGCCCTGCTCGGTGCCGGGGATTTTTTAAAGCAGGAAACCCTGGTTGAAACCTGTTTTGATGAAAGCGTCCAGGGCCTTGACGTGGGATCCCCGGTAAAATACCGGGGCATAGAGATCGGAAAGGTCAAGAAAATCACCGGGGCCTCAGGGGTTTACGGGGTCAGATCCGATTATGTGCTCGTGATCATCTCACTGTTTGAAGATGTTTCCCTTGGCCAGCCTGGCGGTTCGGTCAAGGAAAAGATCAGCCGTGCCGTGGCCGACGGCCTCTCGGTTCAGATGGCGTTCAAGGGATTGACCGGGGCAGCCTACCTTGAAACCAATTATATGGGTGAGGCAGAAAGGGTACCCCTTACCATTCCCTGGAAGACAGCGTACCCCTACATTCCGTCAAAACCCAATAAAATAACCCAGATGGGCGAATCCCTGGACAGAATCATGAAAAATCTTGAAGATATCAACATCCAGGGGGTCTTGGCTGAACTCCAGTCGGTTATTGCCTTGAGCGCTGCCAAACTTGGTGACGCAGATATCAAGGAGATCTCCTCCCAGACCGCCTCCCTTTTAAAAGAGATCAGAACCACCAACGCCCAGCTTGGCGAGTTGTTTGATTCAACCCAGGCAAAAGAACTGGTGACAGATGCCAGAAACGCCGTCAACGCGGCAAAAGACATTATTGAATCATCAAAGGTACCCATTTCCCAGGCCCTTGACGATTTTAAGAATGCAGCTGCCACGGCCAGTGACCTTGCCGGCTCCCTTGACAAAACCTCCCGGCTCCTCGGGGATATGGTCTGGGTGAATACGGACAGCATCAAGGACGTTGTTGACAACCTCAAGATCACCTCGGAAAACCTGAGACAGATGAGCCAGGATATCAAGCGTTATCCTGCCAGGCTTTTGTTTGAGGCACCCCCGAAAAAGGAGTAACCCCCTTGAAAAATAATCTCTTGTCTGGCTGGAATTTTTCCGGTGACGTTTCAGGGTTAAAAGCGAGGCTGATGATCATGGCCGCCATGGCCGCCGCCATGGTGCTGATGGCCGGCTGTTTTTCTTTACAGCGCCCCATCAGCGATAAAAAATTGTACAGCCTTGAAGCAAGGATCATTCCTGTTTCTGCTGCTGTGCCAGGCCCCCTGCCAACACTTCTGGTCAAGGAGTTTGACATGGCCCCCATGTACACGACCAACTCGTTTGTCTACCGCAGGGATCAATTCCAATTTGAAACCGACTACTTCAACGAATTCATCGTCCCCCCCCAGCGAATGATCACAACTGCGGTCAAACAGGCCCTTTTTGATACTCGCCGTTTTTCACCGGCCTTTCCGGACCGACCTGCAGATCACCGGCTCCAGGGCAGGATCAACCGCCTGTACGGCGATTTCAGGCAGCCGGGCCATCCCCTGGCAGTGATGGAGATCGCCCTTGATCTAGATGCAACGGGGGAAAAAACATTTTCAAAGGAAATAGCGGTCAGAGACAGCACGCCCCAGGCCCTTGTGGGCGGATGGAACCGGCTGCTGGAGGAAATCATCCGGGAATTTGTAAACAACCTTGACCGAATCAGCTCCGGATCATGAGCAGCACAGCAGCAAGGATGAGCACACTGCCGAAATAGCCGTAAACGGTGAAACTTTCGCCCCACCAGCACCAGGCAACCAGGGCTGCCACAACCGGCTCTGCCGTGGCAATGATCGACGCCCGGCCGGCCTCGATTCGCTTGAGACCCGCGTAGTAGAAGTGATAGGCCCCAAAGGTGGAAAAAACGGCAATGGCCCCAAGGGCCATCCATGCAGTAACACTTTTTTCAGCAAAGGAAAACCAGGGCAACAGGCAGACAGCGCCGAAGGGAAGGGTGTAAAGAAACAGAACCGATGCCGAGTATTTATCGGAAAAATGCTTACCAAAAATGTAGTACAGAGAATAACAGAAACCGGACAACAGGCCGAACAGGACCGCTGACATGCCGGCACTGCCGCCAGAGCCCATGGCCTGGACCGGCTGGTTCCTGGAAACCAGCACAACCCCTGCAAGGGTAAGGACGAGGGCCGTTATTTTCTTAAGGTTCACCTGCTCGTTTAAAAAAAGGCGGGAGAGCAGAAACACCCAGGCCGGTGCCGTGTACAACAGCACCGAAGCCATGGCAGCCCCGCCTTTTTCAACGGCGATCTGGTATGATCCAAAGAACAGGGTGACACTGAGAAAACCAAACAGGGCAAGACCGGGCAGGTCCCGGGGATTGACCCGGACCCGCTGCTGAACAAGGGCCTGAACCGCAAACAAAAGCCAGGCAAGCACGGCGCGCCAGAAGGCGACCTCAAGGGGGGAAATTCCCTCCTGGAAGGCCATCTTACCAAAGGGGCCCAGAAACCCCCACAGGGTTGCTGCCGCCAGAATATAGACGTATCCTAGTTTATCCATAGCGGTTACTCGTATAGACATTTCACCGGGCCTTGTCAAAATAAAAATTTTCCTGTTGAATATTTCAGCCGGGATTGATACCTAACGGTATGAGCAAAAGCCCATAATCTGAGATTTATTCCCAGGATTCATTCAAAACCCCTTTTGGACAGGAGGAAACATGGAACGAGTAATGGTGGTAGGATGCGGATCATACATGGACGCAGGTTACGGCTGCCCGGGCGAGTGGCGATGTCTCAAGGCGGCAGCCCTTGGCGACGGGAAATTCACTGAGGAGTCCCAGGTGGTAGGCTTTATCAAGTGTGAATGCCCCGGCCGTACCCTTGTGCCCAACACGGGAATGACCATGAAACTTGCCGAGATCAAGCCGGACAAGATCTATCTCTCCACCTGCATGGCCAATGCAAAACCAGACTGCCCCTACAGCACCCCCGAAGAAAAAGCCGCAATGCTCAAGGAAAAATTCGGCATTGACGTGGTGCTCGGCACCCACGATTACAAGTAAACAAACGGCTGTATCAAGGGGAGGAAAAACCATGGGACCTCCCCTTATCACTTCCTCAATTCAGCGGCTGTCTGGGCTGCAAAGATAGCCTCTTCCAAACCGATTTTCCTGTCTCCATTTACGTCGGCATCAACGAAAATTTTATCCAGATCCATTTTATCCAGAACCCTCAGGCAGAGGATTACATCCTCAAGGTTGATCTCCGTGCTGTGGTTGACATCCCCAGTCCAGTCATAGTCAAGGATGGTTAAATTCATGGGTTCAAAATTTTCAACCGGCAGATCGGCGTCCGTTGAATCTTTCAATCCCCTTCGAACGAACGTCAGCGTGGCTGAACCGGCTTTTTTAGGCATAAAAAATGCCGACAGGACAAGCGCTTCAGACGATACCGGGACCCCTTGGACTTGGCCGGAACGGGACAATCCCAGCACAAGATTTCCCGGCAGATCATCTTCAAGGGCGGCCCTGACAATCGTGGGTTGAGACCCATTTTCGTCCAGCAGCGTGCCCTCTTCGATTTTGGGCTGAATTCCGTCAAGGGCCTTGTTTTCATCCACGACATCAAGCGTTTCAGGGTCATAGGCCAAATCAAGGGCAAGCCCGTATAAATCTTCAGCCTTGTCCACCAGGATATCCACTCGAAATTCAGCGCCCGTGTACTGGGTCGCATCGCTTGAAAAGCGGATATCGGCGGCCCGGACAGATTGAGATAATATGAGCAGGATAAGAACAGAAAGGCTCATTTGAATGATTCGGCCCAGAGGATGATTCCATTTTTTATCCGTGGGAAATTTCATTTTTGATTCCTCATCCCTTTAATTTTTAACATTTATTTTGAAAGAATAAGCGCCTATCTGACCGGTGATGCATGCCTGGTTTATGGTGATCAAATGCTCTCCATTTGAAAGCTTCCGGGTGTCGAGGGTGTATGTATAGGGTGTGTGGGCGTGTTCTTCTTCATCAAAGCGCATGTTGTCAACAAAAACGATGATTTCATAGCGGGATTCGTTAAAAAGAGCCATACTCTCCGGCGCAACCACAACAACCAGGCGGGCCTGTCCGGAAAGATCAACAGCGGGCTTGTCTGCAAGGGGGGTGACCCGATCGTCTTCAAGGTAAACGGTAAACACCGGGCTGACATTTGCCGATCTTTTTACCAGATTCTGGGCAGAAATACCCTTTGCCATCCTGTTGAGGCTGGAACGCCTTGCCGTTTGAAACGAGATGATGTTATTGAGATCCGACTTGAGCCCCCTGCGATACACCAGGTAGTCAGAGCTGCTCGACTGGACAATAATCGTGTTGTTTGGAAGGACATACCCTTCAAAATGCAGATGAGCCCCCGGCTGCTCCATAACCTGAATACGACCGGTTTCATCCAGGCCATCCCACACCTGGACATGTTCACCTGCCGTCGCTGGCTGCCAGTCAATGAGAGTTTTAAGCAACGGCCCATTGTGAATTCCCGCCTTGAGGCTGATGCGGGATGCAAACGGAACCGAATAGAAAATTTTATACCCGCTGCCCGAAGGTGAAACACGTTCAAGGCGAACCTCTGTAATTTCACCACCTGAATGGGCCGTGGGGTCATATACCGCCTGAAGCCCGTCTTCCCCCCGGGCACGTATGGCAACAAGATACCCTTCGTCGGGAACCTGGATGTTTTCATCATCGCGTCCATCCCAGTACACCGTATTAATGCCCGACGCCCGGGTCTGATTCTGTATCAGAGAACGAACCACATCATAGTCCGGTGAATAAATCTGAACGGTCACCACAGCCGGTTCACTTAAAAAAAACGAAATCCCCACCTGTTCTCCGGGGGTGATCACCCCTTGGTCTATTCTCACATCACCAATGCTAAAAGCCCGGGCCATGTTCTGATCAATATCGCACAGCGACAGTAAAACCAGAATCGCAACAGCCATGACACAGACACCAGGCCGGATTGCTCGAAACCATTTATTGCTGATGTACATACGCCTCCTCCTCATTTTCCCAATTGCCTACTTTACCCAGCATGGATTCATGCATGCTGCTTCCATGCCTGTGACCTGCCGCAGTTGATCGCCCATTAATGATATCACCCAGATCTCCTTCTTTCCGGTTCTTGAGGAAACAAACGCAATTTCCCGTCCATCCGGTGACCATGCAGGCTCTGAGTCAAACGAGCTGCTTCTTGTCAATGAACGATGGGTTTTATCGTTCAGGTTGAAAATCCAAATGTCATAATTTCCGTTTTTATCGGACACATAGGCAATGGCATCCCCTGCCGGGGACCATACCGGATGGTGGCTGTCAGCCCCGTCATGTGTGATTAAACTAAAATGCCCTGTTCGAAGATCCATTATCCCGATCTCCTCCACAACCCCCAGCAAAGGGTCACGCCTGAACTCACAGCAGGCGATCCTGAATCCATCGGGTGAATAAGAGGGATAAATTCTCATGGGCGGAGAGATTGTTATTCTTTCCGGTTCACTCCAGGTGCCGGCCTGAAGGCGCTCCATGCGCCACAGTTCACCCTCGTCCGAGGGCAGTACCGTATATTTGGCAAACATGATTTCACTGCCATGGGGATGCCAGGTGGGCTGAGAATAAATGCCGGGCGGCAGAAAAAGAGCTCGAGATCCTGTTTCATCCCTGCTTATAAGGCGGAGGGTCCTTTGATCGTCCACATAGACGATCTCTTTGCCATTGGGCGAAACTGCTGGAAAAAGTTCACTTTCACCGGTCCGGGTAATCTGTTCCAGTTTTTTGCCATCCGGCTGAACGCTCCACAGGTCCCAGTTGCCAAGTTTGTTGGACGAAAAAACAACAGAACCGGACCGGATCCAGGGCCGGTTCTGTTCTGCTGCCATGCCGTATCCGTGCATAAGAATGCAGAAAAAAAGGATTGCCCAGGATGTTTTTATTCTTTTAATCATCAAAAATCATATGCTCCAGCCGTTTTTTTACGATTGCAAGATAGCTTTCAGAAGAAGGTTGAATGTCCCTGTGTCTGTAACATACAAACAATGTCGGTTTTGATTGGATCTGCATATAGAGCATCCAATTGCGCAACGGGTTGTTAAAACGCCATTTTTCCCTTTCCATTTTCACCTGAACAATCTCTGAGAACCGGTATACTCGTGTTGATGACCTGAAAAATCGAAGGGAAACCGCTCTTATCTGCTTTAACCGCCCGTCTATTTCCAGGGAATCTCTGAACCCTTTTTGCACAACCACACCGGCGCCTGCACCCAGGGCCCAGCATAGAGCCACCACCTTCAGATAGCTGGACAAGGACCAGTCTGGATTGATCTCATCCAGCAACAGCAGCATGGGCGCTATGCCCGTAAACGAAACAAACAAAAAGGGTATTCCGAAATTCCAGAAAACAGACATGCCCGTATTGAGCCTTACCACATTGTTCTGGTCCGTGACGACCGCAGAGGGTGGCAACGGTGTTTTCCCATTATAATCTTCACCCAACACCCCTGCCAGATGCTGGACCTGTTTTTTCCACTGATATTCCTTGAAAATCATTGTGCCGGACAGAACCACAAATCCTGCAAAAACAATGAGCATGACAAACCCATTTCTCAGGTAGGCCACATTGATCACCGATTCTTCGGGTTTCTCAGGGTTATACCATACGGTTAATGTGTCTCCCTTTTTTAACCCCGTGATCAGGCGTTTATACTGCTGGATGGAATCCTGTTTGATGTGAAACCGGGTATTTTCATATCGCTGTCCGCCAGCCTCGTATGCATAGGCCAGGTAATGGCGCAGCTGCTGTTTTTCATCCCACCATCCCCTCGAAGATGCCTTTGTGACGATACCCGTTACCTGGGGCCAGGTGCGGCATATCCGATCCATTTTTATCAGGTGAAAAATAATACTCACAATAACCAGCAGGAAAAGAACGCCCACAAGGGCAAATTTCCCGCTCAACCTTGTATCAGAATTCTTTCCCATGGTCTATTCGCGCTCCGGCAGTTGAAGTTCATCGTTAAAATTTATAAATCACCCATGGGCTGGTCGAAGTCGATACCTCATAAAAGGTTTTTTCATAGGTGTATTTCCAGACACCCACCGTTCCCTTTATGGCCCCGGAAATCCCAGCCGAAGCCTCAATCCGGATATTTGCCCTCTGAACCACAAGACACAGATCCACAGACCCGGTCACGCCACCAGAAACATAGGCCTTGATCCAGCCGGTATCTTCATCTTCCTCGGCAACGCCAAAAAGGGCCTCCAGGGCAAGATTACCCTTGATACACCCCTTGCCGGCAAGTTTGTCATCACAGTTATCGGTCCCGCCGCTGAGATTTCCGGAAATACCCCAGGAGACTCTGGCAACCAGCCCGATGAATCCCTTGGACTGAAACAGCCATACATCAACATCCCAGGCAACCCCCCACGGAGAGGGGATATACCCGGAATCTCCACTCCAGCCAACAGCAAAATTGAGCTCCTTGTTGGTGGTATATTCACCGGCATGCAGCGTGCCTTCACCGCAGCATTCCCTGCATTTCTGATAGGAACCGCTGATTTCGGCATTTTCCATATACTTTCCAATAAAACCGGGAAGGTATTTTTTAATCAGCCCGGCGTCAAATGAAAAGGCGCTTCCAGAACACTCTTTGACCGATGTTCCCCGGGGATCAATGTAACGCAACGGGTTGGACATGGCATATTCATAGAGATTCATCCCATCGACGAACCCCTTGGGATCGGGATTCAAAAACCGACCCAGGTCCGGGCTGTAACACCGGGCCCGGTAGTAATAAAGACCGGCCTCCGTGTCATACCGCCTGCCGGTAAACAGGTAGGGGTTGCCCTTTGCCGATGAGGTTATCCGTGTGCCTGCACCATTGAAAACAGAAACACGGCCATAGGGATCATAGGTGTAGGATTCAACGGGGGCGCCACTTGTGTCTGTCAGGGCCACAACCGACCCGATCACATCCCTGTGAAAATAGGAGAGGACATTGCCGCGGCCCATGAGAATTACCTCGTCGAGCTTGTTTCCATACAGGTAAAAGGCGGTTGCCGCATTGTTTACCCGCTCTTCTATGATCCGGCTGTCGTCATAGATATACTCGGTGGTGACCGGCCCAACTGTCTTTGCAACCCGCCGGTTCAGGGCATCAATGGTAAACGAGGCCATGGTGGTATCGTCAGACTTACGGGTGATCCTTGTGAGCTGATTTTCATAATCATAGGTGTACACATAGGTACCATCATCAATGAGGTTGCCGTTTGAGTCATAGGTCTGGGGCACCGTACCAACCAGGGTATACTGACTCAGACTGTTGATGGACCGGCTCTCGACTTGACCGTCACGGGTCACCGTGGACCAGCTCCCAAGGGCGTCCAGCTCATATTCAGAGGTAAACCGGGGCACCGGAATCTGATTTGACGCGTCCACCTCTCCCTGTTTAAAGCCTGTCAGTCTCTGGGCGTCGTCATAGACATACTGTTCCGATTGATCCGTGTGGACGGTGTCCAGGGTATGACTGCGGTTTTCTTCTTTGTCATAGAGATATTGAAACCCCAGAAGATCCGTACCATTGCTGGTACTATGGGAAAGACCGGTTATCCGGCTGTTTTTATTGTAGGTATAACCGGTCGTCACTCCGTTTGCAAAGGTTTTGGTCAGCGGCCTGCCCAAGGCATCATAGGTGTAGGTGACCCGGGTGACGGTATTATCAGGATCGGAAACATCATCAACACGGGCAATTTTATCCCTCAGGGTATAAAATTCGGTAAATTTTTTGCCCATTGGATACTCAGTGGTCCTGGTTCGTTGGGAAACGTCATGGGCATAATGGATCTTTGTACCATTCTGGTCAATGGCGGTAATCCGCCCGGCTGCGTCGTAGGAAAAAGCGATGGTACCATAGGCGTTGACCGCGGTGAGCAGACGTCCAAGCTTGTCATAGGTATAGGCATAGGATGAGGTGTCTGGATATGTCCGCCGGGTGATTCTGGCGAGGTCATCCCGTTCATATTCTATCACCGTCCCGTTCTGATCTGTTTTACTGATAATTTTACCGGCAGGGCTGTACACAACCGCTTTGGATGTACCATCTGCGTAGGTCATTGAAATCAGACGGTTTGCATCGTCATAGGCATAGACCGTTTCCCCTTTGTTCGCATCTGTCATCTTGACCATGTTTCCGGCAGGATCAAAGTTCAGGGTCGAAACATTCCCAAGGGAATCGGTTACTTTATAAAGCCGGTTTAAACTGTCATAGGCGTTTATTGTCATCTTTCCCAGGCGGTCGGTCACCTGAACGAGATTATAATTCTTGTCATAGGAATATGTTGAATAATTACCCATTCCATCCGTGATGCGGGCAGGCTTGTTAAAAACGGTGTAGACGGTCTGGACAGTATCTCCATTTACCTTGATTGTCTTTGTCTTGTTGCCGACAGCGTCATATTCATATGACTCGAATCCACCGATTGTGTCACCGGCAGCCGTCATGCGATTAAGCCTGTCATAGGTATAGGAGATAACATTGCCTGTCACCGTTGTATGGGTGAGCTTGTTCCCGTTTGCGTCATAGGTGTAGGTCTTTATCTCATTCAGGCTGTTTTTTTCGGTAAGGGTTTTTCCTCTGAAATCATAGGTCCAGGTTCGCTTCTGACCCAGGGCGTCAATTTCAGTAACCCTTCGTCCCAAGCAGTCATATTCATAGGTGGTGACAATGTCATCTTCATCCGGAGTTGCCAGATCATCACCCACCTTGATTAGGGACCGGGTCAGGCGTCCCATAAGATCATAGGTAAAATAGGTGATAAGGCCATCCGGATCTTTGACCTTTGTCCTGTTTCCCATGGCATCGTATTCGTAGATCGTCTTGTTATCCAGGGGATCTGTTTCCGTGAGTATGCGGTCCATGGCATCATAGGTATAGGTCCACACCTTTTCCCGCGCGTCTTTTTTTGTCAATCTGTTGCCCGAGGCGTCATAGGTATATTCTGTCACATTCCCTGCCGGATCGGTTTCAGAGGTAACCATATAGCGCTCATCATAAACACGCAAACTCTGGTTGCCCATGGGATCTGTCACGGTAAGAAGATTTCCAGCCACATCATAGGTATATTCTGTCTTATTCCCAAGGGGATCGCTCTTGGAGATCATCCGGTCAAACATGTCATAGGTAAATGTCGTGGTGTTGCCATTCTCATCGGTCACGGTCAACCGGTTACCGTTTCCATCATAGGTGTACAATTTGTGATTGCCTGCCGGGTCCTTGGCATCCATCAACCGACCCAAAAGGTCATAGGTGTAAAACCAGGTGTTTCCCCGGGCATCGGTTTTTGAAAGAAGTCTTCCCAGGGCGTCAAAGGTAGATTTTATTTCGTGGCCCTGTGGGTCGACCTCCTTGATTAGATTGCCGGCCATGTCATAATAAAAGGCAACCCGATTGCCCGCACCATCAGTCCGAGAAGCCATCCTGCCTTTCGGATTGTAGGTCATGGTTGTTTCACACATCAGGGGATCGACAAGTTTAACAAGGTTTCCAGTATCGTCGTAGGTGTAGGTCCATACACCCCCATTGGGATCGATCTTTGACTTTATTTTGTGAAAACGGGAGTCATAGGTATAGTTCGTTGTGTTTCCCAGTGGATCCGTGGCCGTCAGAATCTGGCCGAATTCATCATAGGTATATCTCCACTCGTTTCCATTGGCATCCACCCGGCGTGTAGGGTTAACCCTGTCGCTGATATAGGTCAAAACCTCGGAACCGTCCGGCAGAATGGTTTTGATGACGTTCCCATTTAGGTCATAATAAAAAGTAAAGATGTTTCCCAGGGAATCGGTTTTTGTCGTATAACCTGACAGGTAGTTGTAGGTATAAATTTCCCCTCCCGTGCCATAGGTTTTTACCCTCAGGTTTTCATCATAGGTAATGGCCGGGCTGATATTGCCATTCTTGTCTGTAACCGAAAGCAACTTATGTTTTGAGTTATATTCGTACATCAACGAATATCCAAGGGGATCTGTCACACTGGCAAGGTTGTTTTCGATGTCATAGGTATAGTACCAGGATCTGCCCAGGGAATCCCTTATCTGTGCAATCTTATCGTTTGAATTGTAGGAAACAGCAATACTTCTGCCAGTGGCACTGCTGTCGACCAGAACCAGACGGTCTTTTGTATCATAGGAAAAAAGAAGGAAATTGTCATAGTTGTCCGCAATGGAAGACAGTCTGCCCCGATCATCAAAATGGTAGACAGGCCTTAAAAATGTTCTGGAGCATGTTCTGCAGTTTAAGGTAAAGGAACCGTCCGGCTGTTCAACAAGGGTGTCTGTAACGCTTGAAGCCGAAGGAGAATAACTGCCATCGATATTTTTAATAAAGCGCAATCTTTTGCCGGACGCCTTGCGAATAATTACATAATCGTTGGCATGGTCTGAGACTTTTACCAGACGGGACGCCAGATTGAATACCCACCCATGGCCAAAGGGCCCTTCATAGGAGTCATGGCTGTTGTACGTTCTTGTGACTCGCAGTGGAGGCCCGATTCCGCCGATTTCAAAATCAATGTACTTGAGTTCGAGGTTGCCCGATTTTACATAAACAGGAGATTTTTTGGCATCAGGTTTACACTCGTTGTTGCAGTCTTCTTTACAGTCATCATCCTCATCTTCTTCATCATCGTCATCTTCGTCTTCATCCGGATCTTCGTCTTCATCGTTGTCATCATCATTATCCTCGTCAGGGTCCTGGTCGCCACCCGTGTCATCATCGGGCGGGCCGGCAGGATCAGGGCTTTGCAGGCCCGTGGTGTTGTGTCCGGAATCCCAGTCCCTGTCAAAGGCAAAACCATGGCTGGGATGAAAGCAGTATATTAATGCCAGCAAAATTAAAGTTAGGGGAAACAACCCTCTTATATTTAAAAAACTATTCCGGATTTTGCGCATTCCTCCACTCCTTTTACAAGAAAGTCCTTATTGTCAACTTCATCCATAAGACTTTAATTTTTCGTTACGGCCAGGTCAGACACCATGACCCGGCCATGCTGGTTAATAAAAGATCATCAGCAATGTATTGACATCATCGGAACTGTTACCGTTGCTGTCTGTTGCAATGAGTTTGATTCGATAGATACCCGGAGCAACATTTTTTCCGTCCCTGTTCTTTCCATCCCAGACAATGGTTTTATCACTGCCTGACGCAACATTTTTCTTCAAAATGTTCTGCACGTTATAGTTTAACGAATCATAGATACTTACCAGAACATCGGCGGATTTAGACAGCGTGTATGAGAATGCAGCAGCGTTTGCCCTGCTGTAGGGAAGTGCATCTGGATTCATGAATGTCGGATCCACAACCAGATCTGATATGACAGGGTGGGTGTTGATGATCACGGCATTTTCCGGCATTCGCCATCCCATAACGGCAATGACATAATTACCGGCAGGCACAAGGTCGCCCGCATCATCGGTGCCATCCCATGTCAATACATAGCTTCCCGCTTTCTGGGGTTTTCTCAGCACAAGGGTTTTTATCCTCGTGCCTGCCCCGCTGGTAAACGGTGAAATATACACGGTTACCTCAGAATTCGTATCAAGGGTGTACCTGAAAAAGTTGGTCTCTGCATTAAAGGGGTTAAATGAATCCGGATATACAACCGAAGGGGTATAGCGTGCCAGCTGGGCGTTGTTTGTCAGATCATATACAAACTTTCCAGCATCGGTTTCATACTCGATGAGGTAAAGGTAGCTTCCCGATGCCAGGATGTTTCCGGTTTCATCCTTTCCGTCCCACACATCCGAATAATAACCCGGCGAACGCTGTTGATCCCTGACCAGTGTCCTGATGGTGTTACCGTTGCGATCGGTCACAAAAACAGTCACCCGCATGGATGAGGTGATAACTGACCGGATCTGGGCGGTTTCGCCTGCCGTAGGATCAAACACGCTGGGACTCACCAGTGCGGTGATTCCGGCTGTTACATTAATGTTGACCATGGCCGTATCTGTCAGCCCGCTGTCATCTGTGACCCTCAGGATTGCATTAAAAGAACCAGGAGTCGTGTAGGTATGCTCGACATCCCCCGTAAGGGTTGACGAATAATCATAAATCCCGTTTCCGTCAAAGTCCCATTCAAATTTCACTATCGATCCGTTATCTGAACCGCGCCCTGTGAAACTGACATTCAACGCTGCAGCGCCGCTGGTAATTGAGGCACCAGCGTTCGCCAGGGGCGCACCCAGCGCCTTGGCCTCAATGCGAACCAGGTCCTCTGCATA
This sequence comes from uncultured Desulfobacterium sp., assembly GCA_963675615.2. GTDB lineage: Bacteria > Desulfobacterota > Desulfobacteria > Desulfobacterales > Desulfobacteraceae > Desulforapulum. The sequence goes on along the minus strand of CAXXTD010000001.1, from coordinate 2,249,494 downwards.
TTGTCCGTCACTGCCTGTTACCTTGAATCTTGCAGTGTAAACCCCGACCGATGTATAGGTATGGGCGGTTATGCCCGAAGTCGTCGAGGTGTAATCCACTGTTCCGTCATTTTCAAAATCCCATTCATACCTGGCAATAGTGCCCTGCCCGTTTCTGGCAAGTCCTGTTAACTTTACATCAAGGGGCAGGTTGCCTTCAGCTGGATCAGCCGATGCAAAGGCGGCAAACGTATCCTTCGGGGGCAGCACCGTGACAGTTACCTGGTGTGTGTCTGTCAACCCCCTGTTGTCCGTGACCGTCTGGGTTATCGTATAGATCCCGGGCTGGGTATAGAGATGGGTGGTATTTTCACTTATTGTTACGGACCAGTCTGCTGATCCATCCCCGAAATTCCAGTCAAAATGCTCAATCGTTCCACCTGGGCTGTATCCGTTTGCAGAACAACGAACGGTCAGAGGAGCGGTTCCGGACGTGGGATAAACCACCGGCATGGACATTATATCGGTTCCCGCATGAATGGCGACCGTATCCGTATCTTTGTTGCCGTCTTCATCTGTAACCGTAAGGGATGCAATATATTCCCCGGTGGCTGGATAGATGTGGGTAATGGTCTGATCTTCTGTCAGGCTGATCCGGTTTCCCACTAACGGTCTGATAACAACCGAGGTGGGGTTATAAAAATTGCTTATGGTTTTGATCTTCCGGCCTGTATCGGTCATGACAATGATCTGGCTGTTATTGTAATCCGCCACCCATACCGAGCCGTCCGAAGGATTAACCGCCGCCTCATGGGGCCGGTTAAACCCATCCACCCGGACAATTTCACGGGTGCAGTCCGATGAAACCCGAACCATTTGCTTATGCCGATAATCACAGACCCATGCACTCCCGTCCAAGGGGCTGACCGCAATGGCTACCGGTTCATCAAATCCGGCGAGGATCTGGTGGTAGGGTGTTTTTTCAGCCGTGTTAAACTTCCAGTAGCCGATCAAACCGGTTTCTGAACCAATGAGTTCGCTGTCCTTTGCCCCGGCAAGTTCTGACTGGGTCCGGGAAAGGTTCCAGATTCTCACATCGTCAATCGATCCATAAAAATAATCGCCAAGACTTGCGTTAAAGGAATCAAAATCCGCTCCGATCAGGGAATGGCTGCCACCAAAATCAAACTCGGCAGTTACGGAGACGGGATCACCATAGGGCAGCCCGTCCACAAAACACGCAAGAACACCCTGGGTGTCACTGTAGGTCAAGGCCACATGGTGCCAGCTGCCATCGCTAAAATTGACAGAACCGCTGAACCGTTTGGTGCTGCCGTTGTCCAGAATGGCTTCAAGGGTTGAGGCATTATAGATACCAAAGTATAATTCATTCCCCCCCTGGTCGTTCCCCCGCATGAAAATGGTCCGGCTGCTCGTCGAATTTACCTTTATCCATGCCTCAACGGTAAAATCGGTCATGGCGGGTAGATCCCCATTGGAAATCAGTACATAGTCGGAACTTCCGTCAAACATCAACCCATTGGATAATTTTCCATCACCCGGGGCTGTATCACCAAACATCATGGCCGGATGGCTGGATCGCTCTGCGGGTGTCACAGACTTTACGGCTGTGGTGTAGCCGTCGGGGGTATCTGGGGATAACTTTACCACCCGATCATTATTCCCGTCGGCAATCCAGACGCCACCGTCACGCTGATCCACTGCCACCCAGTTTGGATTGTAAAAACCACCGATCCTTGCCAGATTGATCCCGTCCGGGCTGAGTCTGACCACCTGGTGGTTACCATAGTCCGCAACCCATACCGAGCTGTCTGCATTATAAACCGCCACAGACGTGGAATTTTTAAAACCGTCGAGTCTTAACAGTTCGTTTCCAGACTGATCAAGCTTGACGACCTGGTAGTTACTGTAATCGGCTATCCACACGCTACCGTCTGAAGGGTCCACGGACAGGCCGTGGGGCCTGTTAAACCCACTCGCACGAACAAGCTCGGTTTTTCCATCTGCACTGAGCTTGACCACCTGGTTGTTGTTGTAATCGGTCAGCCATAGGGTTTGATCGTTCGGGTTCAGGCAGAGCCGGTAGGGATTATTGAATCCGCCCACAATTTCATCCGACTGGTATCCGCTGAAATGCTGCAGCCGGTCGTTGTTATAGTCTGCCACCCAGGCGGCATCGCTTCCAAATGACCAGTCATACTGGACGATTTCACCCTGGGAATCGGATGATCCTGCGCCGTTAAAGTTTACAGTTAAGGGCGTTTTTCCGATGGTCGGGTCAGCATTGGCCCTTGCAACAGGATCACTGACCTCTTTTACGTTTATCAATAAATCTTTCGTGGCAATCAGGCCATCCGCATCCGTCACCCTGAACAGGGCATGGTAGGTTCCGGCAACAGCATAGGTGTGGGCCGTGTTGCCCGTATCGGCTGAACTGTAATCAAAGGTATTGTCCCCGTCAAAGTCCCACTCAAACAAATCGATTTCACCGTCAGGGTCTGTGGCTTGACCGGTAAAGGTTACGTTTAGTGGTGCAGTCCCCTTGGTTACCGAGGCTGAAACCGTTGCAACGGGAACCTGCTGGCTTTCACCCACTGTAATGGTTTTTGAAGCCGTGGCTGTCAACCCGTCGTTGTCTGTGACCCGCACCACGGCCTCGTAGGTTCCAGCCGTTTTATAACTAAACCAGGTGTTGCTTTCAGATGCTGAAAACCAGTCATAGGTACCGTCACCGTCATAGTCCCATTCATAACGGACGACGGAACCGTCCTTATCTCTGCCCGAAGCATTAAGGGCAACGACCAGGGGCAGGCTGCCGCTTGCAGGCGTTGCATTGTTGGACACCGTGGGACTCTGCAGGTCCACCTGAATCTGAAGACTGCCATAGGTCTGATTACCAAGATCATCCGTGACCCTGAGGGTTGCGTTGTACGTGCCCCCCAGGAGGTAGGTAAAGCTGGCGGCGGGTCCGTCTGAACTGGCATAATCAAACACACCGTCTCCCTCATAATCCCATTCGTAATTTGTCAGATATCTGCCCGAAGCCAGGCCGCTCAAACGACCGTCAAGGTTCACCGTCAATGGTGCATTACCCGTTGCAGGGGTGACCGTGGGATGCACGGTAGCGGGACCCACATGAACCGGACCGGGAAGGGCAAACGCCATCAGGCCCAAACTATCCGTCACCCGCAGAACCGGACTGTAAACACCTGGTTCCGTGTAGAAGTAAGAGGTATTGGCGGTGGTTGTCGATTCATAATCAAACACACCGTTGCCATCGAAATCCCAGGCATAGGAGGCAATACCGCTGGCGGCAGTACCGCTGCCGGCAAAGGTAACCCCAAGGGAGATATTACCGGCCAGGGGAGTTGCAGTTGCTGTCACCGTCGGGGGGGTGTGCTGTGTTCTTGCCGAGGTATCAATGGATATGGACGTGGGGTAATAAAACCCGTCAAGCCTTAAAAGTTCAGCACCGTCAGGTGCAAGTTTCACCACCTGATGGGCACTGTAATCTGCAACCCACACCGTGGCGTCTTCAGGGTTCACCGCCACATCCGTAGGGGAATTGAAGCCCTGGGCCCATGAGATTTCAGTGCCATTTGACAAAAACCTTACCAGGCGGTTGTTTCCAGAATCCACCACCCATACGCTCCGGTCGCTGGTATCCATGTCAATGCTGCTGGGATTTTTTAAACCTGCCTTTTGGGCGGTTCTTGTACCGTCTGCTGCGAGCTTGACCGCCTTGTTGTTATAATAATCCGCTACCCACAACCCGTTGTCTGACGGATCAAGAACCAGGCCCCTGGGGCCGTTGAATCCGGTGACAATCCAGGCGTAGTCATCATCGGCTGTAACGGTGAAATCACCAGGCACGTCCGGCGCAAGCTTGACAATTCTGTTATTGCCGGTGTCAGCCACCCAGACGGATCCGTCTGCAGGATTCACCTCAACAGCCTGAGGAGACCTGAAACCGCTGATCCGTTTGATCTCTGTGCCGTCTTTGGCGATTTTTACCACCTGATTGTTGGATTTATCCGCCACCCAGACAGTGCCATCCAGGGGGTTGACCGAAAGCCCCTGGGGAGATTTGAATTCCGCTGTCACTGTTTGATGGATGTATCCGGCTGAATCAAGCTTCCAATAACCGGAAAGTCCGGGCTCATTTCCGACAAGAACGGCATCCTTATGGCCCGAAATTTCAGCCGGGGAACGGACCATATTCCAGATTCTGACCTCGTCGATGGTGCCTGAAAAATAATTTCCTAAATACGAGTTAAAACTGTCAAAATCCGCGCCGATCAGGGCGTGGCTGTTCCCAAAATCCAGGGTTACAATTTTAGAGACAGGCGCACCGTAGAGCAAACCGTCGGCATAGCAGCGAAGGTCACCTGTAACCCCATCATAGGTCAGGGCAAGGTGATGCCAGCTATCATCGGCAAAATTTATCGCACCATCAAAATAGACGCTTGATCCGTTGTCCACAATGGCTTCGATTTTTGAAGCATTACTAAAACCAAAATAAAGTTCATTTCCGCCTGAATTATCTCCCCGCATGAACAGGGCCCGGCCGTTTACGCTGGCGCTTTTGATCCATGCCTCAACGGTAAAACTCTGCACATCAAGGGCCGGATCCGACGGAATCATGACATAATCACCGCTGCCATCCAGCGCTGCACCCTTGCCGAACTTGGCGTCGGCCAAAGCTGTATCGCCCGAAAAACCACCGCTGTTGTTTCCAGCGCTTCCATCAGGCGTGTACACAAGGGAAACATTGTGGTTGTCTGGTACGTCCTTTGATAGTTTAACCACCCGGTTATTGTTGGTATCTGAAACCCATACCTCTCCTGTCACTGTGTCGGCTTCCACAGCCATGGGCCGGTTAAATCCCGTGACAACGGCAAGGGTATCGCCCAGGTCAGAAAGCTTGACCACCCGGTTGTTATAATAGTCGGCCACCCAGATGTTGGTCCTGCTTTCTCCTGCGAAAACGGATATCCTCTGGGTTGTGACGGCTGTCTTGCCGTCATTGTCCGTTACCCTGACGGCCAGATCATACTCACCGTGGGTTCCATAGGTGTAGGTGAGAGGATCCCCCAGCCACACATCGTCAATGTACCAGCCGTCAGCGGTGTCTGCATCGTTGGAGGTAACCCGGAACCGTATCTTTACATTTGGATTTCCTGCGTAGGGGGCAAGGTCCACCTCCTCCAGTATCCAGCCTGCCTCTGTTTTGTTAGAATAATATTTTTTCTGACTCCAGCTGCCGCCGTTGTCTCCGGATACCTCAACCCTTCCATAATCACCGCTTTTAAAGCTGTACCGGTGTCTGAACATCAGCTTTGGAGTATTTGCCGCAGACAGGTCAATGGTGGCCGATGTCAGGGATATATCTGCGTTGTCAGGATAATTGCCCGACGGACTCTCTGTCCAGCAGTGGGACGGGGAGTAAAAATCAGTCAAGACCCTTGCCCATGGCGCATCGGCACTCCAGTAACCTGCACCGCTTTCCATGTTGTCCCCAAATGCCGTGGGTTGAACGGTTTCAAACACCCCGTTACCAGTGTAATCAATTTCGTATTTAACAATTGTTCCGTCGGGATCAATGCCATGGAGATAGAATTCGACATTCCCCTGGGCAAAGATTTTGGACGGGGTTGCCATCTGAATCAAGGCAGACGGTTTTCCAGCCGGCTCAGCAGCTATGTCAACGGAGTCGGTGGACGTAAGACCGCTGTTGTCGGTCACCCTTAAAATCGCTGTATACGACCCGGCCGTGTCAAAGGTGTGGGTGGTGACACCGGTGACATCCGACACATAATCAAACGTACCGTTATTTTCAAAATCCCACTCATATTTAACCAGGGTGCCGTCGGCATCACTGCCTGAGCCGTTAAAGTTTACCACAAGGGGAAGGTTCCCCCTTAAAGGTGCTGCATCTGCCATGGCCGTGGGGGGATTTTCACCGGCAACAACGGTGACTGCATCGGTATTGCTATACCCCACATCCGAGGTGACCCGGAGAATTGAATTGTAGGTTCCCGGAGTAGAATAGACATGACGGATGCTGGGTGTGGTATGGGAAACCGCATCATAGGTGCCGTCGCCGTCAAAATCCCACTCATACTGAATGATGGTACCACTGAGCTCGGTGACCGCTGCACTGAGAAAAACCGTCAAAGGCGCAGGACCGCTGCTGATGTTGGCAATGGCTGTCACTTCCGGAGCACCGGAAACGACGATATCCATGGACCGATTTACCCCGTTTCCATCATTGTCCGTTGCCGTAAACACGGCATGGTAGATGCCCGGTCGGGTATAGACGTGGGAAGTGTTGCCGCTGGTATCGGAATGGTAATGGTTCGTAACCCCTGTATCTGCAACAGCTATGGCCTTGGGTCGATAAAATCCGCCCTGCCTGGAAAGTTCAACCCCGTTGGACGAAAGCCTGACCACCTCGTTGTTGTAATAATCTGCAACCCAGACCATTCCGGTAAAAGAATTGACCGCTACCCCTGTTGGACCATTAAACCCGCCTGTTCGGGAGAGTTCGCTGCCGTCGGATGACAGGTGAACCACCTGGTTGTTGTAATAATCTGCCACCCAGACCGTATCGTCCTGGCTGTTTATTGCCACACTGTAGGGCTCGTTGAAGCCGTCAAAGGCCTGATGGCTTTCACTCTCCACGCCCATGTCATACCCGTCGCGGATATCGGAATCAAGGCGGACAATCTTATCGATGCCCGTGTCGGCCACCCAGACGGTGCCGTCCCCGGGATTGACTGCCAGTGAAAAGGGATTGGAAAAACCGGTGATTCGTTTAAGGCCCCTACCGTCGGAGCCAAGCTGTACCACCTGGTGATTGCTGTAATCGGCCACCCAGACGCTGCCGTCGGTTGAATTGACCGATACGCAGTAAGGATAGGAAAATCCGCCCGTACGCACCAGTTCCCTGCCGTCCGGGGAAAGTTTGACCACCTGATTGTGACTGGTGTCGGCCACCCAGACGCTGCCGTCCGTTGAATTGACCGATACGCTCCTGGGATAATAAAATCCATCGGCCCGGACCAGTTCGGTTTGACCGTCAGCCGAAAGCCTTACCACGTCATGATTGTAATAATCGGCCACCCAGACGGTGCCATCCCCGGGATTTATGGACACGTCATAGGGATCATTAAAACCGACTGTTCGGGCCATTTCACACGATCCGTCCTGGCAGAGCCTTACCACCTCATCATTTGACTGGTCTGCCACCCATATAAATTCCTCCCCAAAATTCCAGTCATAGGCCGCCAGGGATCCGTCATTGTCCGAGGCCGTTGCCGTAAACGTTACGGTCAGGGGAGTCTCACCGGTCATGGGGGCCGCATCTGCCGTGGCATCGGGGAAATAACCCGGGATCACCTGGATCTGTGCAGCCGCCGTTTTCTGGTTGCCATCCATGTCTGTCACCCTCAGGGTTGGTGTAAACTTGCCCGACCGGGTATAGGTATGGGAGGTGGTGCTGCCCGGGGTAACGATCCAGTCCCGGTCAGGGGAGCACACCTTTACATCGTCAACATACCAGCCGTCATGGGTCGTGGTGGCGTTGGAAGTCAGCCTGAATCGAATCTGAACGTCTGAGGCAAGATAAGAACTGATATTGATTTCAACCGGGGTCCATGGGGTCTGGGTCCCGCTGAACGAAGTCAGCGTATTCCAGTTTTCCCCGCCATCCGTCGATATTTCAACCCTGCAATAATCCCTGTAACTTTCGGTCTCATATCGATGCCAGAAACTTAAAGTTGCACTGGACACCCCTGACAGGTCAAGGGAAACCGTGGTCAGGGCATTGTCGGCATTGTCGTCATAATCTTTGCCGGGGCTGTCCGTCCATGAGGTGTTTTGACTGTGGGAGGTTGTCCGTACACGGGCCCAGGCTGTACCTGCCTGCCATTGGCCGGTGTCACCCTCCATGCTGTCGTAGAACAGAGAACATTCCCCAAAGTTCCATTCATATTCAACAATGCTGGCAACCGAGCTTTCCGATGCATCAAAATTCACCGTAAAAGGGGCTCTTCCTGTATTTTTGTCTATATTGAAAACCGCCGCCAAAGGAGTGGCAGATTCGCCGGCATCAACCTCCACCGTTGTGGTGGTGGTCAGTCCGTCGTCATCCGTTACCCTCAGCCTTGCCGTGTAGGTGCCGTCAGCGGCATATACAAAATAGGTATCCGGCCCGGATATGGAAAACCAGTCATAGACACCGTCGTCTTGAAAATCCCATTCGTAGAGCAGGATACTACCGTCAGGATCCGTGGCTGTGGCGGAAAAATCCACCTTGAGTGGGGAAGTTCCGCCACTGGATGATGCGCTTACGGTGACAACCGGGGAAGAGGTGGCAACATGAATGGTCACCTGATCGGATGCCGAATATAAACCGTCGGTAATCTTTAAAGTAGCGACATAGGTGCCGGGTTCAGTGTAGGTATAGGATGCAGCAGGGGTGGTTTCAGAAAAATGATCAAAAATATTATCCCCGTCAAAGTCCCATTGAAAACTCTCCACAAACCCGTCGATGGGATCTACGAATTCACCCCCAAAGGTGACATTCAGGGGGGCATTCCCATTGAGGGCATCGGCCGTGGCAACGGCCTGGAGCTCACCGATTCTAAGGATCTGGGAATAGTCTGTTGCCGTAAGCCATTCATCGTCGGTCACCCTGAAAACAGGATTATACAGCCCTGCTGTCCCATAGGCATATGTTGTCACACCGCTTTCAGATGAACTGTAGTCAAAATTGCCGTCCCCGTCAAAATCCCATTCGTACAGGGTGATTTTCCCATTGGGATCAACCGCTGTTCCCGTGAAGGTAACCGATTCTCCCGGAGCAGCACTGTCAACATTGGATTTTCCAACGGCCGTGGGATAACGGGCCTGGGATACCTCGTCTGGAACAAGGGCAATGGCCACGGGCCTTGAAATTCCGCTGACCCGCATCAATTCAGTTCCATTGGGGGAAAGTTTAACAATCTGGTTGTTTCCATTGTCTGCCACCCACCCTGAGCCGTCCAGGGGGTTGACCCCCAAACCGGAGGGATTTTCAAATCCGCCAACCCTGAAGATCAGGGCACCGTCTGCGGCAAGGCGGACCATTTGATCGTTCCCGGAATCGGCGACCCAGACAGATCCGTCAATGTAATTTACATCCACAACGGTGGGAAGATTAAATCCGCCAACCCTCAGCACCTCCGTCGTGCCGCTGGCAGAGAGCTTTATCACCTGTTGACTCCAGTAATCTGCCACCCACACGGTGCCGTCGCTGCTGTTCACCGAAACGCAATAGGGCGAACTGAAACCGGTCTTTACCGAATGGCTGCCCGTATCCGTTTGAATGTCATACCCGTCCGGGACATCGGCAGACAAACGAACCACCCTGTTGCTTCCCGTGTCTGCCACCCAGATCACTCCGGTTTCCGGATTAACGGAAACCGATCTGGGCTTGTTAAACCCTTTTACTGTAACATGGCTGCCCGTATCGGTTCCAACCTCATAACCGTCTGTTATCAGGGGCAGCAGTTTAACCACCTGATTGTTATCGTAATCGGCCACCCACAGGGAACCATCCCTGGCATCCGTTGAAATTGAAACAGGATCCATTCCAGATACAGCCAATTGTTTTGAGCCGTCCAGGCTGGAAATGCTTACCACCTGGTCCAGGCTGGAATCGGCCACCCACACCGAATTTGTAGCCATATCGGCAGCAATGGATACAGGAGCGGAATAAGCGTCGAGTTTCTGATATAGGTTGCCGGTTTCAGACAGTTTGAACAGCCGCTCGGATCCGTCTTGCCCCCCGACCCAGAGACCGAAGCCAAGTCCGTTTTTTCCAAAGTGGGCCGACAGTATCGTAAGATCATCCTGGTTTATAACGGCATCCCTGTTAAGGTCTGCATCGGGGTTCCAGTTTGAATCCGACACAGCTGCGCCATTTGCCCGGCCAAACAGGATAAGATCAAAGCCATCCACACGTCCTGAACCATTTAAATCGCCTGGCAGGGCATGGGAAATCACCGGCAGCAGAAAACTTGTTAGAAGAACAGCCAAAAGACAGGATAACTCTCTCTTAAAACAGATAGGTACCATATTTCCCTCCGCTTAGGATCTTTCCTATTTCCTGATGCCAAGATGTTTAGTTTTTAAATCAGTATTTCTGTAATTTCTATATTAAACACATTTTTTTTTCAACTTTTAATTAAGGGTTTCATTTTATATCCGGGAATCAAAAATTTGGGCAAGAACTGTCCGGAAAATTTATTTCATCGTACAACCGGTCAAAAAAAACATTACTCTCTTTGATAATCTGATCGTTATCTCTGTCTTTTTGTTCAGTTAAAAGAGCCGTAAAAAAAAATTCTATATCCCGGGTTTTCCGGTATTTCTTTTTTTCCCAAACATTTATTTCAATATCATGGATAAGGCAGGCAATCCTTGACAGTTTTGGATCAGCTATTTTGTAATGGCTCAGAAGGGATTCAAACGACGACTGGTTAAATTTTCGTTTTATAGCGGCAAAGGGTGTATCAAACTGAATTCCTTCTGAAATAACTTGGTTTTTAGGATAAAAAACAATGATTGCGTTGGGCGAAACAAACCGCTTGATAAGCCATATGGAGGCTAGCTTATCCGTTTCAAGACCCTCCCATGTTGTAAACAGAGCCGAACCTGCTGCCAGAGATGAAGCGCTCCCATTGCATATAAGGATAAAGATCATGGTTAAAATAAATTTTTTCATGGAATATCTCTCATCTGCTTAATTACGTCCTCTTTTGTCCACGGTAGTCTGTCGGAAAGTTCATGAAGTGAGCCCTGTTTCATCAGGACTATTTTATCTGCAACGGTCAGGGCTTCATCAATGTGGTGGGTCACATAGACAATGGTAATTCCCCTTTCCTTTTTTATGGCCAGGGTCAAAGCCATGAGTTCCTGGCGCAGAATATCGTCAAGGTGGCTGAAAGGTTCATCCATCAGCAGATATTTGGGAAATGACGCCAACGCCCTTGCAATCGCCAGGCGTTGCTGTTCTCCGCCGGACAGTTCACCCGGATATTTATGGAGATACTTACCCAACCGCATTCCTTCCAGAAGCGTTTCCAGATAAATCCGGACCTTTTTTCTGTTTTGCAATCGAAACTTTCGGCTGACAAATTCCAGGTGTTTGATTACCGTCAAGTGGGGCCACAGGGCAAGATTTTGAAACACCATTGAAACATTGCGCCGGTTCGGAGAAATCATATTAAACGGCGAACTCACCATTGTGCCGGAAAGTCTAATTTCTCCGGAACAGGGCCGGCTCAATCCGGCAATCATCCTCAAAAAAGAGGTCTTTCCAGATCCGGAAGCCCCCAGCAGAGCCACAATGGTATTTTCCTCTACCGTTAGGTTAACCTGCTCAAAAATATACCGTTTTCCCCGTTTTTTTGAAAGATTTCGAATATCAATCATAGGCAGAGCTCCTCCTGGAAAATCGATATATCCCATAGACAGAAAATCCCATTCCCAGTGCGATAAAAATCAGGATAAGGCTTTGGGCAAATACAATCTCCTTTGATCCATAGTGCAAAAAATTATAGATGCTGACAGGCAGGGTGGATTTACCCGCTGGAATAACCAGAAGTGCCGTTCCCAGGTTAAAAAGGGACAAAATAAACCCGATAAAAAAACCAATCAGCACTCCCGGCATGGAGAGGGGCAAAACCACGGCCAGCAGAATTCTGAAGAAACCGCCTGTACCAAAAGTGCCGACCTCTTCATATTCGCGGTCTATCTGCTGCATGCTTGATTGGATAATTTTAATGACAAATGGACTGTAGGCCGTGACAAAGGCGATGACCAGGATACCGGTGGAGTCATATATGACATCAAGCCCCTTCTGGTTCCAGACATAGATCAAGCCGATCCCCAGAGAAATGGACGGAATCCCCAGGGGAAGTTGAAGCAGACAATCCAGCCCCCTTGCAACCCCCCCCCTGTTTCTTTGTAAATACCATGCGGCGACAAACGAAAAAACCGTCATTGCAGCGGCGCTCATCAACGAAACCCAGATGCTGTAAAAAATTTGATCTTGGGATACGTTGAACGCCTTTACCCATGCGGCAGGCCCCCCCGATTTCCAGAACAGGGTGCCCAGGGGGATAACCCCGGAGATCACGATCAAAAGCACCACCAGCAGAAAAAAAAGGGCTTTTGATTTTTTCAAGAAAAAAACAGGCTTGTCGTCATTGAAACGACCGACATTTGCATGTTTTTTTTTACCCATTAAAACCGCCTGTGCTCCGATCAGCGTCATTGAGATCAGGATCAGGGGTAGAGAGAGGATCGCAGCCGCTTTTTCATCGTAATAGGCGCTGAACTGAATAAAGACCTCCATGGGGTAAACATGGATTCTCAATATATCAGGAACCTCAAAACTGATGATGGTAAAGACAAACACCAGAATGGCACCGGTAAAGATATGGGGCCCGATCAAGGGCAGGGTTATTCTGAAAAGGGTCGGTAACGCTCCCCTGCCCATCAACCCCGCCTCTTCAAGGGATGGATTACAGGCTTTAAGCCCGGACAGGGCAATCAGGGTCACAAAGGGAAAAAAAGAAAGGGTAAAAACAAATACCCCTCCCCATAGGGTGTGGACAAAGGGAATCGAGAGTTCAGTCCATATGATTGCATGGACATAGGGCGGAATCAACAGGGGTAAAACCAGCATCAGCCCCAATGTTTTTTTACAATACAGGTTGGTCCGGCAGATTAGAACCGCCGGGGGGATGCCAATTAAAAGAGAAAAAAAAACAGTCAATCCCGAAAGATACAAACTGTTTCTCATCAGTTTCAGCTGGCGCAGAGAAAGAACTATTTCGTTAAAATTCTCAAGGGTAATGCCGCCTGAGTCATCCAGAAAACTTTGGACAGACAGAAACAGTATTGGAGAAAGAACAACAAAAGAAAAAAAAGCCACCACGGGCAACAGGGTGCTGTTGGATACAGGGGTGGGTTGAAACCACCCTTTGATATTAACGGACAAACAGTTTCCGGCAGAAATCAGAGGCTCTTTGAACATATTTTGACAGGTGATGATAATCGATTTCCATTGCAGTAATGTCCTGATAATCCACCATGGTGTCCGGCTTTTTCACATTGCTCCGCAAAGGCATCTGGGCAGAAGGACCAAAGGCCAGAATGCTTTCCACCTCTTCAGAAAGAAGATAATCAATCAGCTGCCGGCCATTTTCAGGGTTGGGCCCGCCCTTAATCAAGGCCACGGTATTGGGAATCAGCAGCACCCCCATCCCTCCCTGGTCTGGATAAACCGTTTTTACAGGTCGGCCATCTTGAACGGCAACATTTGCATCATCCGTATCTGTAAACCCCATGGGTATTTTACCCTCTGCCACAAGATCCCGGGTGACTGAATTCCCATCCACAACAAGAATGTCGTTGTCCACAAGCCCCTGGAGATAGGACTCTGTCTTTTCCGGTCCCAGGATCGCATACAGGGCGGCAACATGCATGGACGTGGTTCCGAAAAGAGGATATGCCATGGTAACCTTTTTTTTCCATTCCGGCCGTGTCAAATCTAAAATTGAGGCCGGCACCTGATCCGGGCTCAGCATATTCACATTGTAGATCAGCACCCGGGCCCGGGCGCCAAATCCGGTCCAGTAATAATTTTTGTCCTTAAACAGGGCCGGAAATTTTTCCCAGTAAACCGATTTATAGGGTTCGAGAATACCCTGCTCCATGAGTTTTACGGTCCTGCTCACCTCTGAATTCCAGAACACATCCGCTTTGGGTCTTTTTCTTTCGGCAAAAAGACGGTTGACAAGGCCAACCGTTTTGGCTGCTTCAACATCGTACAGGGCCTTTAGCTTTATCCGGGTCTGTTGTTCGAACTTTTCAAGGATCGGCTGACTGAAAACCTGGTCCACAGAGGTATAGACAACAACCTCCCGGGCCGTTGCTTCACCTATACCCATGACAAAAAGAACCATTATAAAAATGACATTTTTCAAAATTTCTCATCCCCATCAAATCAAACAACATGCAATAATTAATGATCTTGCTTAAAATACAAATAAATCTTAAATACACAAAGACTTTTTTATTGTCAATATTGCCGGCGCTTAAAATGTCTCAAGTTAATTTCCGACGGTATTTGACTCAAGATCCAAAAGCCTTGCCTTGATGTCAAGCCCGCTGCTGAACCCCACCAGCTTTCCGCTCTTGCCAATCACCCGGTGGCAGGGAATAATGATGGGAATAGGGTTTTTACCATTGGCATTGCCCACTGCCCGGCACGCCTTTTCGTTGCCAACGGCCGCTGCAACCTCAAGGTATGAGGCAGTCCTGCCGTAGGGAATCCGGCAGAGGGCGGCCCACACCCGTTGCTGGAAATCCGTTCCCACGGGGGCCAGGTCAACTTCAAATTGCGTCAGCGCTCCTGCAAAATAGGCAGCGAGCTGGTCCATGACCGGCTTTAGTTTCTTCGAGTCCCTTGACCAGCCGGGAGCAATACCAAGGGGGTGGACTCCCCCCTCAAAGCTCAGGTGCCTGACTCCCCTTTCATCCCGGACAACCAGGATCGGTCCCAGCGGGGAATCCAGAATATCGTAGATCATATCAACCATGATTTCTCCATTCCTATTCAAAACTGCCCACCATCCGTTTACCCTGTGGGGCAACCGCCCTGTCAGAGTGCAGGATCAATAAAATCGATGGATTTATTCAACCCTGAGCCAGGTCTGGGTCCGAAAGAAAAATGCGATATACCCCCGGACCATGAGTTTTTCCCCATCAACCCATAACTTACAAGTATATATTTTGCCTTCCTTGGGATCCAGTATCGTGCCGCCTTCATACTTCTCTCCTTTCTGGACCAGGTCTTTTATAATGACCATGCCCTTTGTCGGCTGGTCTTTACGAACATCGTCATCCGGGCATTTATCACACACAGGATATGGATCTTCACCGGGTTTTCGAAACAGCTCTTTGATCTGACCGAAATATTTCCCGTCTTTTTCATAAATCTGAACAATGGATTTGGGTTCATTGGTTTTGTCATCAATGGTTTTCCATTTTCCTACAATGGAGGTATCCAGGGCAAAAGATACGGCAACAACACAAAGGGAAAAAAGAACAGTTAAGCATAATAAGGCGAATGTTTTTTTCATCATGGGTCTCCATAGATAGGTAAACGTTCAGATAAACACTGTTCTTCTTCTTAATCTGGCGGCTTTTTTGTGTCAATGAAAAATCTCAAACCGAGAAAAGAAGCATAAATGATGCAGGCATATCAAATTTTCAAATCCCTCTCCAGACGGATATATTCCACTTTTCAGAACAAAGTTTTCGGCATCCTGTCTCCACAATCGGACGTGAAGATACAATCTTATTCTCCCTCACCGTGCAAAAGCCCTTCGATGTTAGATTTTTTTATTTGATTTAATATCATCTGCCATGGTACCTGACCCTTGGGATTATAATATTGATTTATATTTGGGATAAGCTCTTCATGGTTAAGACTCTACTGCAGAATGCTGCTCCCTCTGCCCCAGAAAACGGCCCCGCTTCTTCGCAGCCTGACAACCTTCCCATGCCCAAACAAGTGTCGGCCCTGAATACGTTTTTGCTGGTATCCTATATTTCCAGCCAACACCCGGGACTGGATATCTCCCACATGATTGAGTCGGTCCAGGAAAAGGGGCCTTTTGTTGTCGAAAACCTGGAGACAGGAAAGATTGAGCCCATATCCGTCCATCATCTTTCCAATACGGATTATTGGTTCTCAAACCGCTTCATGATCATCCTTTACGAAGTGATCCAGAAAAAGATTCCTGATCCAAATCTCGGATACCGCATCGGTAAAACAGCATGTGAGTCACAAAGTATTTTTAAAACAGCCATCGGCATCCCCCTGCTGGGCCCCTACCGCCTTTTGAAACGGATCTCCAGGGAAAACCAGAAATACAACCGGACAAAATCAAGCCGAATCATCAGGCAATCCAAAGGGCGGGTGGTTATTCGGATCACCCACAAAGAAAACATCATCATCAATGATTTTGCAAAGCAATGGCATGCCGGTCTATTTGAATCCTATGCACTGATTTCCGGAGCCACAGACGTCCGAGTCACCGCCAGGGTCGTGGAAAAAGGGCCTGGATTCTACGGGGATACCGGCCGGGCAACCTGGGACTTTGACATCCGTTTCAAGGATAAGCCCTTTGTCATGAGACTTGTTGATATCATCATTTCCAATACCCCAACGGTCAAAAAACTGATTAAAGATGCCAACAGCATCCAGGAGGCCCACAATGAACAGATCCTTCAGCGGGACCGCATTATCAGGAAGCAGACCGAAAAACTCAAAAAAATACAGGAAAAAGTTTTCAAGGCAGAAACGGCCCGGATTCAAAACCGGCTGAACAGTGTCGCAGAAGAACTGGCCACAACCGAAGAAAGAGAAAGGAGCATCATTGCCGAAGATCTCCATGACAGTGTAAGCCAGTCCCTGGGGATGGGGATTGCAAGGTTGAAAACCCTTTTTGAGCAGAAAAAAGACCTTGACTCAACAGAAGTCAAACCGATCATCCATGCACTGGAAACCTCCTTATCCGATATCCGCTCCCTCACCTTCAGGATCAACCCGCCGATTCTGAAACACCTGGGCCTGACGGCCGCCCTCAACTGGCTCATAGACGATACCAGCAGTAAAGGCAGCACCCGAATACGGCTGAGCAACCACCTCCCGGATAATATCAAAATCCAGGACACATGTCAGACGGTTTTATACCGGTGCCTCCGGGAGTTGATCATCAATATTCAAAAACATTCCCAGGCCTCAAAGGCAGACATAACCCTCAACATCATGGAAAACCATATCACCATCAGCGTAGAGGACAACGGCATAGGTTTTAACCCTGAAGCCTCTCCGGCCACCTCCCAGGGAGGCTACGGCCTTCACAGCATTGCCACCCGGATGAAATATATGAGCGGCGATATGGAAGTATACTCCAGCCCCGGAAACGGAACAAATATCATCCTGTCAGCCCCGCTTCATCCAAAGGATAGAATTGATAATGAATCCAGATAAAAACATCTCCATTCTCATAGCCGACGATCACACCATCATGCGCCACGCCCTTAAAGGGTCCTTAAACAGGGAACCCGGAATCCGGGTAGTGGCGGATACGAATAACGGCCGGGAAGCCATCCAACTTGCAAAAAAGCATTCTCCGGACATCGTCATTCTTGACATCAATATGCCGAAACTCAATGGAATTGAAACTGCCGAGGAATTAGTAAAACACAATCCCGGAATAAAAATCCTGGCCCTGTCCATGTACTGCGACCCATATTATATCCACCGGATGATCCAGGCCGGCGCCAGGGGCTTTATCATCAAAACCTGCACCTTCAGCGAATTATTAAGGGCAGTAAAAGCCATTACCGGCGGCAGCAGGTATTTTTGCCCAGAGGCCAGGGAAACTCTTGCAGCATCACCACCGGAAATACAGGCGACCCCATCTGTCATTGCCCGGTTAACAGACAGGGAAATCGAAATTCTCCAACAGATCGCAGAAGGATTCACAAGCCTTAAAATATCGGAAACCCTCTATATCAGCAAGCGGACAGTGGATATCCACCGGGCCAACATCATGAAAAAACTGAATATCAACACCATTGCAGGACTGACTATATTTGCGATCCGGGAGAAGGTAATCGAGGTTTAGTTCGCTGAAGTTTGATATTTTTAATAAAATAGGTATTTATACCTATTGAAAGTTGGTTTTATTTAGAGTAAAAATTTATTTTGAAAATTTTTATATATAGGGAAATAGTATAAAGGTTGGTACCTAAAAGTTGCAAGCCCTTGCGGGGGGCCTGAGAGTATAGGCCAAGGGGCACCCTCAGCCGGATTTTTGAGCTAAGGGGGGAGCAATTTTTTAAAAATTTTGCCTGCATCTGCTATCCAGGTATGTTTTTTGTGCTACCTGTGCCTATCCATAGCCCTTACAAGCAACACTCAGACACACGTGTCCATTGACGTTTCCTCCTTCTATGTTTTTTTGTGCTGGTGGATCTGTCAGTCAAAATTTAATTGCATTATGGATTCTTCTAACGGCTGCCATCGGTCCTTGTAAAAATAGTTCTTTGACAATCGCACGATCCACTGCCGGCTCCGGGTCATTAATCGTGCCGGAACATGGATCAGGCACATTCGAATGGTGTTTGGTTCTTCATTGAAACCATCTTCATTATTCAGCCACATCATCCAGACCAACAGATTGTACGCCAGAATGGAAGTTTGAAAGATGGCCGAATTTGCCCAAAAATCCTGCGTCAAAATACTACCCGATGACATTTGATTTTTACACCACTCAATCCAGTTCTCGCTCGTGGCTCGTTTCCCATATCTTTTATGGGTTGCCCAAGGGCTAATCTTTAAATTTGAAACATAGCAAAAATAATCGTATTCATATTTTTTGGATTCAAACAGAGCATCTTCTTCGACAATAACTTCCGTTAATAGCCTTACAGCAACAAAGGTCCTGGGTTTTGACCACCCTGAGCATTTATATTCGAATTGAGTACTTTCATATCCTGGTCTACGTGCAATCTTTCGCCAGGACTGCTTTTCCAGGAGGGTGGTGAGTCCCCTGAGATTGACCTTGATTAAATATTGGCAGCTTTTTGATTCAAGCAGGTCCAGAAGAGCCCCATCAAAAAAAGCGCTATCAGCTCGAACAAATACTTTCCAAACCCGCTTGGGCAGCTTGGCAAAACATTCTTTCATGAATTCAACACTGCCATTGGCGGAATAGGCACTCCCTGTGCGGAACCAATTATGGAGACACTCTCTGTTTTCTGCAACAAAGCACAAAAGAGGATGGTAACTTCGCTGGCCTTTTTTCCTTGAGTTGTACCCTTTGGCCGCTCCTTCCTGGGTGCCATACACCCCTCGAACAGATGAGTCCATATCAAGGGTGACTTTTCCAAACCATTTCTTGTCCCACACTTTATTCCTGGCAACCGATTCAGCATCGGATAATTCCTTGCAATGGTTCTGGGTAAAAAGTTTAAAAATACGGCCGAAGGAGGTGCTGACAGGAAATTTGTCCCATTTAAAAAGGGCACGGAGAACCTCGTCAGTCCTGAGAATTGCCATATGGCTCATATGTTTGACCCCGACCAGAACACCAAAGGCGAGCATCATCACCACTTCGCTTACCTGGTAGTCTGCGTTAGGCGCACGTTCGATGGTGAGATGGTTGGCCAATATTTTTGGAAGGCCTAACTTTTCCGCGAACCTGCCAAGATTGATCAGCCCAGCGTTGCCCGTAAGGTTTTTTTCAGTAAATTGTGTATGAAACTTCCTCATCATATCGGTGCCCTCCACAAAATCATTGCTTATAGAGCTATAGTACTGTATTTATGACAATTATGGAAGCTTTTTACTCAAAAAAACCATGTATCGCTTGCATTGTTTAGGTGGTACATAGTGAGATGAATTATCGTATTCTTTTGTTAAAAAATATGAAAAAAATGATGTGACCGGAAGTTTTTTTGCGCACCCATTGCCTGTGTGTTTGGGAAAAAGAACATTGGTTGTCTGCCAATCAGAGTCCCATTTTTATATTCTTTCATCTTTTTCATATTACCATATTGTTACCAAACTCAGTACATTAAGCAGAATTCTTACTACGAACATTGCCTATATAATGGGGGATGTTGAAAATATAGAAAATTGGACCAATAGAGAATCATTTTGATCTAAGGGTCCGTTAAAAAACGAACTATGCAGAAGTCTTTGACGGAGACACCTCAGTGGGGCAATACATCCTATATATATTGATGGTTAATTTTTCAACAGACCCTAAAAGGAATGGTAATGAAAGGTTTACAATTCAAATTTATCGGAGGCCTGTTAGAAACAGGCAACTTTTTTAACCGAAGGATGCAATCATGGATGTCATAGAGATTTAGAAACGGATTTCATATAACAGACTAAAAAATCATTGACTCTTTAAGGGGCATTTAAAATTTGTAGTACTACTGTAGTTCTTAAAAGGATGAGCACATGAAGAAAATATTTACTTTTTTTGTCTCTGCTATTATCATTAATATTGTTTTAACACCTACTCTGTTCTGTTTTGGAAAAGAAAAAAGAGCTATAGTTACTGCAAACCGTGATTGTACAACAGGAGAAAAAATTATTCTTCTTAGGGAATCTTTTTCCAAAAGCCAATTGATATCGCCAACCGGTGATAATCTCCCCATAGGATCAGCGTGGATATTGTCTGATGATAATGCTGAGGGACGTATCTCTCTGTGGAGGGTGGATGACGATTTTGACCAAAACGATAATCCAAACTCAGGTTCAGCAAGAAATGACAGACGGACTACAGGCGGTGCGAAAGAAAGCCAAACAAGTGCAATGGCTGTGAGCAATCTTAATCTTTCAGGATTTAGTAATGCCACCTTGGAATTCGACATCTGGACAGATACCATGCCGGGTGATGACCCCTTGCTTAATGAAGATTATTTCGAAATAAGGCTTATTGAAATATCTGGAAATCATGTTCATACGGGCTGGTTTAATTCGAGAAACGAACAAAGTAAAAATAATCTACCGAAAAAAGCATGGACCCCAGTATCAATTCAACTTCCCCAAGAATTTCAAGGGTCTAAAAATATTACCATAGAGTTCATGTATATTACCGGCAGCAGCCTTTCACCCAATGGGGCTGGTGTGGCAATCGATAATATCCTTCTTTGGGCAGAGGATGGATATGATAACCAATCGCCTTTAACCCAAAGCAGTTTGGTTTATAAAAATGATAACAGCCAAACCTTATCTGTAAAAGCTGTGATGAAATATGGAGCAAAAGTATCTAACTTCCTGCCATTTGATTTAGGATTGATCAATGAGATTTCAATCAACCTTCCTAATGATTCAAAGATCAACAAACGGCAATTAGCAAACGACATTTTTAATATCTATGAGCGAGGCCGTGCTTATGATCAATGGGCCCCCATGGAACGTGTAAGTGACATAGGTGTAGATAGTTATACGACCTCAGACGGTGCAACATTGAAATTCCCCGGTGCAAAGGGGGAGAATATAAAAGACCTGGGCATTGACGACATACTATTGAGTTCGGCAGTTCCTATTTACGGATTATGGAATCTTTATGATACAAGCCCCCTTTCATTGGTAAAAACCTATTTAAACAATCCCACAAAACGTTATAACTTATACAAAGATTTGTTTCTTTCAATGATTACGCAGGGAGATTTTCTCCAAGACCCTGATGTTGCGAGTAAAATTGCAGATGATGGATATGGCCAACCTGACAATATTCAGGCATTCATATCAACTCACAAACAAATTTTCGTTGAATACGAAGAAAAAGGGTTAATCAATTCGGCGGATGCAACTGACGAGGAAAAGTTTTGGGGGGTATGGCGTATTCTAACCAATAGTGAGATCGCTAAACCTGAAAAATTTTCAAATACAAAAGTGGGGAAAATATATAACACGTTTAATCAAATAAATAGTTTGCTTGATTTGGGAAACACGGTTCTTAATATTCCTGACTCAGCATATGTCAAGACGATTGATGGGCTCGGACTTGGATTTACTGTTCTCGACCTGGTGTTAGATGTAACATCCGACGTGGAGAGTCTGACATCCGGAAAGGACGAAGCTATTGCCGTATTTTTACACCATTTCAGCGACTTAGAAGAAACTGCATTAAGAATATCTGCCGTTGAAAACAGTCTTATTTTACATGGTGATCAGATTGATCCGCAGTTACTATCTGCCTGGCGGGATGCATGTACAGAAACCATGGCCATACAAATTGAAGCGTTGAAAACATATAAAGATTATATTGGTGCGACCATCAATGGGGTTTTTAAGTTGACAGCCTATGCGACCAAATTAGCAACTATATTTGGCAGTGCTTTGGAATGGAGTGGGAAATTACAAAGTTTGGTCGGAAACGGTACAGTTTCTTTTTTTAAAACGCTGAAAAATTCAAACGCCTGCCTTGCAATAACCAATGTGATTGAGGCATATAAGCAGTTTAAATATATATATGATCAAACATCTCTTCTCTCTGAAAATATACTATCTTACAATGTTAGATGTCTGCTGCTTGATGGGCATCAATTTTTTATTAATGAGATGATAGTTGATAATGAGAGTACCATTACGGATTATCAGCGTATTAGACAACTTTTTAACCTACATTCGTATCTTTCTTGGCGGGAAGTTGCTCTGGTGTATCAGAGTCAAGAAACAGAGGGCCTTTTATCCTTGGTCCTTGGGGGGGTTAAACTTTTTACGGAAGATTCGTGGTTAAACGCCTTGGATTACTGGGAAAAAGCATACAGAGATGAGATATTTATCACATATCCTTTACCTACTTTCATAGAGGATCTCGAAAATCTAATTCAAATTAACTACGAACCAGAACCAAACATTGAACCGGAAGGGATCATTTTTTCGCCAACAGCGGATCTGGATATCCAACGAGGACAAACCATACGATTTCAAGGAACTGCCAGTGATGCTGACGGGAATTACCCCTGCACGTTAAATTGGAATTTAAATGGAAATCGGTCTGACGGGTCCTCAGTGAATATGGATTTTCCAGCCACAGATTTTGTCAATCTCCCGTTCCCTGATGAGGGCAGTTTTACAATAACTTTAACCGCAATTGATTCAAAAGGGCTTGAAGATTTTACGCCATCGAAAATTTCAATTATGGTTAAACCAAAACCCGAGGATGGACACGACATATCAATAAAACCGGGATGTGAAATCAATTTTGGTGATGATGCTGTAGAGTCCGGAGACTTAATACGTGTCAATGCTTTGTCAATAGAAAATGCAGGAGATTTTCCAGAATCGCCTGTCGCCTACTTAAGCATAACAGGGCCAGACGAATTTCAAGATCAAACGGATCTAAAAACGCTTCCAATCATCCAACCCGGAAGCCAGTTGAATTATGGCAATCAGATCAAGTATCAACTCCCATCAAATGCGGTTGATGGATACTATCAACTAAATTTGGTTGTAAAACTTCAGAATGGTGATATGACCCCCCAAAATAACCGATACACAGGAGTTGTCCACATTGGTGATGAGGTACCAATTAAAGAATGTGTTTATAAAATGAAAGAATTTTACATCAAATACGATGAGACTCTTGATTATACGGGTTATGGAGATGATTCTGGGGGGGGGGGAACACCATTCCAAACGATTTCTTTTAATTATCAGGGGCAACAATATACATATAATGTTGCTTTTGGAAGAAAGTCTGACAGAACGCGAATTTATCCGATTATAACAGGTTCCACAACAATAAGCCCTAAACGAAAAAACTCTGGAGCTGGTGTTGATTGTCACATTTATTTAACTTCTATTCTCTGATTATTTTGACCAACTCAAAAAGTTGTCAAATTAAATTGACCTTTTCCTTTCGACGGTGTTTCTCGATAAATTTTTAATGCCTTATTTGCTTGTATTCCAAGTTGATTCGACGATATGTTTTGCTCGTTGGAGAGTCCTTTTAAGATAGGCGTTTTTTCTTTTAGGGTCGGCGTGATTTTGCCAGTTGGTCCTTTCTGTGATCAGACATTTCAGAACAGCATGGAGATCTAAACCTTTTCTAAACAGGGCGACGGCATAGGCAAAATCTGTTGCAGACTCATCACCCCGTTCGTATTTCAGTCTGGAGATTTTTAAGTTCTGGCACACTCCCCCCTCCAGGGGTTTAGGGGAAAAGAATGGCTTTTTGACAGTTGCTTTTGTTGATTTCAGTTCCGGGATATGGGCTTTATTTTTCCAATCGATCCAAACCAGCCTGGCCAAGGGATACCCTCCTGAAGGATCGAGGTGTTTTTTCTTTCTGTTTCTAAATCCGGGGCATCGCCCCCACCTGTTGGATGGGTCGGCTCCGGGATCGGATTTAAGTCTCTTGAGCCAATATCTTTTCTCAGACAAAGGCAGTGGTCTGGATGCGTGTACCCACACCTGGTAATTGCTTGGAGATGTTTCAACAACCATTCTTCCCGGCTTCCATGTACCGTCAGAGAATCGGTGTTGGATGCCAATTGTTTCAAAGGAGATATCATCTACCAATAAATAATACGACTGAAGGGCAGGCTGGATAAGTATATGCCGCCCCTGTGCATTCTCAGCTTTAAGGTAGGCAATATTGGTGGGTTCAGGTTTTACAAACCAGCGACTACCTACGTCCATATCCAGGACTGCCAGGCTATAATCGGCGCTAAAAAAGCGGTGCAGTTTTTCAAGCAGTTTTCGCATGGAAAACCAGACAGACGATGGGTGCCACCGCCTGTCTCTTCAGTCCTTTGGGGTTGGTGAAGATTTGAGAATATTTAGTTTAAAAAACCTCTGGAGGGGATTCCTCAATTCGGGCTTCCAGGAATTCCTTCAAGATTGTATTTTCAGCATTTATTTTTTTGACACTCATCAAGACCATATCCAGAAAAAGGTATCCCAGTTGGTCAGTGATTTGGTCCATCTTTTTTTCAAAGATTTCATCTTCGTATACGTTCATGATTATTTCCTGATTAAAATATTTCGGTAGCAGCGATGCGGACATGTTCTGCAGAGACCTGGGCAGATTTACTGCCGGCTGCAACGATGAGGGCACCCCTTGCCAGATGATTGGCCTTTCGGAACAGGCCGCCGGAACCTTGATGGATAGCTGTAACTGCCGGTGGTTCAAAAAGATCCTTGTGTACACCTGCAATAGTCAGGTGATGGGCCAGATAGTCTTCCATGCCTTTTTGATCCACTCCTTGAAGGTGGCATTTTCCCACCACCCTTGAGGCCAGGGGCATTGAGTTGCGATATCGCAGGTTGTCCACCAAATTGGCCTGCCCTGCAAGAACCATTGGTAAATAGGGCTTTGAGTCATTTTCAAACTGGGTAAGGGTATGAAGTTCTGCAAATACATCAAGACGCAGCAGGGAGGCTTCATCAATAACCAGGACCGCTTTCATCTTCTTGCCAAGTACGGTATCCCTGACTTCTTCTTTGATCCGGCGGATCATCACTGTCCGTGAGATCCCGGCAGGCGTAAGATTAAGCTCTCCCAATATTTGGCGGTACAATTCCAGGATTGAACCGGAAGAGGCTGTCACATGTACCACCCGATATTCTGAAGGGTGCAATCCTCCTGTAACATACCTCAGGGATGTTGATTTACCGCTGCCGATGTCCCCAGTGATCAAAGCCACCCCACCCAGACCGATGGCATATAGAATACGCTCTTCTATCCCCTTGATGGATTGGGTCACCAGGATCTCCTTACGGGAGATATTCGTATGAAACGGCTCTTTTTGGAGCTCAAAAAAAATACGATGGGCTGTTTTCATGAGGTTGCCTCCCACATTTTACCTGTCTCAGGGGCTGTTCCCTCACTGGTCAGAACCGGGTCGTTGTTTTTATCACGTTTTACCCGGCAATTAACGTTCAGATCCACCATTCGAAGGAATCCGTAGGATTTCTGCTTATATTTGAGTTCAACCCTGTCATAATCATCTTCATGGTAGAGCAGCTCCACTTTTTTGCCGATCAGTTCCACAGGACCTTCATACAGATGTTTATCAAGGATAATTGTCCGGTCCTTGTTTACTTTGCGTAAAACGATTTTTCTAAAATGGTCCTTTACATCGTCCGGGGTGGATCGTACACATTCAAGACCGTCAGTGAATCGTACAAGGGGGGTCTGGCCGGTGGCAGAATGCTTTCGACCATTATAAGACTTGGCCAACCACTCATCAAAGCTCTGATTGATATCTTCCAGGGTGGTCCCTGTGAACCTGGGAAGAAAACCCGAGCGCACGGTTTTAAAGAATCTCTCTATTTTTCCTTTTCCTTGCGGTTTGTAGGGCCTTGCATGGATCAGGGCAATTCCAAGGGAGGCCGTAGTATGCATAAGCTGCCTTGAACGAAAAGCACTCCCATTGTCGACATAAAGCTTGCGAGGTAAACCCCGTCTCAACATGCCCTGTTCAAAAGCATGCATGAATGAGTTGGTGGTTTCTGATGCATAAAACTGTCCGTAAACGATCAACCTGGAATGGTCATCAATAAAGGCTATCAAGTAGGTTTTATGCATTTTCCCGCGGATCTCAAGAGAGGGGCCGTGCATGACATCACTTTGCCAGCTATCATTGGGGTGCTTTTCTTCAAATTTACGTCGATCTTCTTTCATTTCTGGTTTCCTCATAAGTTCGTGTTGATGGAAAAAACGGTAAATCGTTGATAAAGAACCATTCGGGGGCGGGATTCCACGATCTTTCAGAGTCTCAAGGATAAGCGGGACTGTCACACCAGGCATTTCTTTTCTCAGCCGTTTGAGGGTCAGGCAGGACTCTTGGTCTATTACCCTCCCTTTACCCTTGTCGTTCCTGTCTTTGGGATACAGGGATTCAAGTTTATGATTACTTTCCTCGTAAAGCTTTATCCAGCGTTTAATCGTCCCTTTGCTGATACTGGTTTTTTGTGAAAAAGGAATACGCCACTTACGGGCGCATTTCTCCCGTATGATCGCCTCTTTTTCCCCATAATTCAGGCCGATACTGCTTACAAGCTCCTGGATAACACCGTACCTGAAGACTGCGACATCTCTTTTATGCCTTTCGTTCATTTTCCTCCTTTGAATTAGGGTTTCATCCTGCATATAACACCGGAAAAACCAAAACAAAGGAAGCCCTCGGTAGGGAGGCTGAAAGACTGATTTTATAACAAATTAAATTGATCTGCTGACCGGGATTCGTCCCATGTCAATGAGCTTGTCATAGGCAGCCAGCAACCCGGCCTTCCAGGCCTCAGTCAGGTGGGCTTTTGTATGACGTTTCAGGTTGGCCATCCAATGGCGCATCCGTGCTGAAGAACCGCCTGGAGGCCATTTCTGGTGGGAAATTCGATGTTTAAGGGCTGAGCGGATAGTGTCTCTGGATGTTTGGAATCGACTGAAATGGCTTGCCGGTCTAATCTGAATGACGCAACCGCAGTTGGGGCACCGGTAACGCTTTAACCAAAGGGGCATGTCAAATCCATCAAAAATCGCTTGGACATATCCATGGCCCCACACTTTAAAATGACAACACCGGGGACATTGGGATGGTCGTTCCCATTCAAACTTGCGACCTTGAGTGAAAATTGTCTTGAGCAAAACCTCAACAAATAGTATCATTATTTAGTTTTTTGAGGGCTATTTGCCCCGTTTTTTGAGGCAGAAGAGAGCGGCAACTCTCTTCTGCCTATTTTTTTGCATAAAAAAGGCCATAATCATGGCCTAATTAATCTGACATTCTTTTCAGTTGGTCAACTTATTTTGAGAATTTTATCCTTCGTTAGGTCAATTTATCGTGGCACTTAACAGCTGGTTATTTCTATCATGGCCGAAGGCTCTTGTTGGTGGCAAGAGGATATAGTGTTCATAATGATGAGTATCATTTTCAGTTAGGTTATCCCGCAGATGGTGACGTAACTTTGAATCCACCTGAAGCAATAGTCAAAGTCGGAGAGGACTTTAAATTTGAGGTACATCAGGGTGTAAAAGGGGGGGGGTGTTTTACCCCTTATAGGGAATGGTGGCAGTATTTCCCTGATTCTGGGGACGGAGAAATGGCTTTCAGTACTGATGGAGATACTGATGACGACGATAGAAATGATTTTTATTATGATGTTTTAAATACTGAATATGACATTCAAGATTATGGGTGGGATTTAACAGTAACCCCCTTGAAAGATGGGCTTCATTATTTTGCAGCTGATTTGGACGGGAGCAATTCTAAGGATTATATAGTTTTTGGTAAAATCAAAGCTGTGGCAGCGCCGCTCGATTCAGACAATGATGGTGTGATAGATATCTCAGATGATTTTCCCCATGATCGTGCTGCATCTGTGGATAGCGATGGTGACAACTACCCAGATTATTGGAACAAAGGTTATAGCGAATCAGACTCCACAACCGGTCTTAAGCTTGATGCCTTCAAGGACGATGAGAATGAAAATACTGATTCTGATCATGATTCCGTTGGAGATAATACCGATAAATTTCCTTTGTTAGAAAATTTTTTTCAGGATCAAGATGGTGACTTATTTCCCGATGAGATTGAAGGAAATCAAGACATTTCAATTTCTGGATACGGTATAATTAATCCATCCAAAGACGGTAGACTTATTACTTTTCTAATTGATGAGTCAACACAAAAATATTTGTCTAAATTGGGCCTTATAGATATTGCAGTCGGCAAAAGAGTATTCCTATTTGTACCTGACGCGAAAAAAATAACGGTCAGACCGGATAGTCTGCTATGGGATTATTTACCTTTAGCTTCTGTTAGGGAAATCTCTTTTTGGGATTATATTTCAGGTATTTGGGATATTGACATTGAACTTGAGTCTTCAATAAGTAAGGTTAATATTATAGTAGGAGCTGAGGATTTAGCCGAGACTAAAGCCGTATGGCGATACATGGTTAATGATGGATCTCTATCAATTTTATCAACCGAAATGATAGAAAAAGGCATTTTTAAAATTTCCGTACAAGACGGGGTGGATCTTGATAAAGATGGCATAGTTAATGGAAAAATAGAATTACATGGAGGGCTCGCACTTTCTAAAGAGCCATATGCTGCAATTATTTCAGATAAATCTTCAGTTCGGTCTGGAGAAAAAATTGTTGTTAGTGGAATTTCTTCAATGGCATATAGAAAACGATATCTAACGAATTTTCAATGGCACCAAATTAAGGGACCTGAAGCGGTCATTGAGGCTCCACTGGAAATTTCAACAGCCATACTTATTCCACAAGCCAATAGCCATAAAGAGTTCGTTTTTCAGCTTACAGTGTCGGATAATAGGGGTGCTACATCGCAATCTCAAATATCATTATTCATAAATGAAGCTCCAGATATTATTTTGTCGCCAGCAGAAGTCGACATTAAATTAGGAGAATCGGCAACAGTTACTGTTAAAATTATAGATTCAGACCAAGATGAAGTTAATTCTTCTTTAGTCAACAGTCCTGATTTTGTTACATTGGATTCGAATATAATCAGTATTGTTCCAGAAAATCTTTTGCCTGGTGATTATAAAGCATACATTCAGGCGGATGATGGGTTCGGAGGAAAAACAATCCAAAAACTAAATATTTTTATCAAAAAAAATAATGACGTTGCGACACTAACAATAACAAAAAAAGGAACTGATATTGGACGGATCACAAGTCAACCAGGAAATATAGATTGCACTAAAGATTGTATCACAAGTAATCAGACATTTGAAATAGGAACTCAAGTTGTGCTAACAGCCAAAGAACTTGACGGCGCAACCTTTAATAATTGGGGGGGAGATGCCCTTTCAAAAGGAACAATTGAATCCAATACCTATACCGTTAATATGGATGGTGATATTAATGTTTCAGCTTATTTTGAACCAATAGTTACTCCCAATAGCTATTCTCTCATAATCACCAAATATGGGACTGATGTAGGCCAGGTCATCAGCTCACCATCAGGTATTGACTGTTATCTTGATTGTGTGACAGCAAGCAGTAAATTTGAAAAAGGCACACAGGTTACACTGACCGCGATTGAGTTAGAAGGGGCTGAATTTGAAAAATGGGGAGGAGATGCAACTTTAAAAGGGATAATCGACGGCAATACTTGCAAAATTAACATTGATACGGATACCCATGTTTCCGTTTATTACAAACCAAAGGATGATCCAAATCAGGTTTCCCTGACGCTTACCAAGTATGGAACTGATGAAGGAACTATTGTCAGCTCACCAACTGGTATAAACTGTGGTTTGGAATGCGTCACGCAAACCAAATCATTTGAAATCGGATCGACCGTCCTATTAACTGCTAATGGCCTTTACGGCACAACCCTCCACAAATGGGGTGGAGATGCACTTTCTTCAGGCATCATCAGCGGAAATACCTGTCAAATCAAATTGGAAAAGGATACACGGGTATCCATATACTTCAAGCCAGCTCAAGTTTTATCAAAACCGTTGGGTGATTTAGACATGAGTGGATGGATCGGATTGGGTGATGCCATAATCGCCGCTGAAACAATCGCTGGTCTCCGGAATTTTGATGTTTCCGAACATGACTATTCAGATATCAATGGAGATGGAAAAATTGGATTTGAAGAATTGGCGTATGCTTTAACTATCTGCTCCGGGAAATCATCCTCCAAAATGGATCAGGACAAAGACGGCTTCACCGTTTCACAGGGCGATTTAAATGATTCGGATTCAAGTATATACCCCGGTGCCCCGGAAACCTGCGGAGACGGCATAGACCAGGACTGTAACGGCAGTGACCTGGCCTGCCAGGAAGTGGATCTGAAAGAGGGACTGGTGCTGTATTACCCCTTTAACGGTAATGCAGATGATGCAAGTGGAAACAATGTGAACGGAAAAGTCTTTGGAGCAACACTGACCGCTGACAGAAATGGAAACAAAAACAGCGCTTACCGGTTTGACGGAGACCGGGATTATGTTGAGGTCGGGAGTACCTCAGATTTTAATTTCATCCATGACGGTTCTGACTTTACAATAAGCACCTGGGTAAAACACAATACCGAGGTTGAAAAATCCGGAATCCTGGGGAATACAATAGGCGGTGACAGAAAAGGCTTTTTTCTGGGGCTTAGGGGAAATGACGTATATTTCGCAGTTGGAAGAACGACACCTTACCCTGTAGTTAGTCACTTTTGGGAAGATGTTATCCAAGAAGGTGATCATTGGGTTCTTCTATCCGTTACCTATAATAATATTTCCTATGATCACAAATAACGGTTGGATGCAATAATATCAGTCGGTTACCATCGCAATAATGCAATACTTTATCATGCGGGGAGCTGACGGACGTGTTTTTTTACTTTTACTCATACATTACTACTTTCTCTTAAGTGTTTGAATCTAAAGAGCATACCAAATTCTTTACTTGTATGTCATTATTTCATTTCTTGCCATGCCTGTTTTATTTTGATAAAGTATTGCAAAATAATGGTTGTTTCGGAGTTTATTGCAATACTTTATCAAGAGGTGCTCATGTCCACAGAAATGAATACCACCCAGAAACTTACTTCCGCCTTTAATCGGCAGAAGTGCTGGATGATTACGCCACTTGCCGAACAGATAAATTATTCAATTCCATCTGTTCGTCGCTTCCTGGCTAAAATCGGTTATTACAGCAGTTTTACACATAATGGGCGATGGTACACCCTTGCTTCGATTCCCCGCTTTAAACAGGATGGATTATGGTTCCATCAAAAAATTGGATTTTCACGTGAAGGCTCTCTGACCCGTACCCTTATCCGACTGACAGAAAAAAGCCCGATGGGGTTGACTGCTGAACAAATCGGAGAAAGACTTCAATGTCGCTGTCATGCCGTTTTAGTCAAATTATATCGAGAAGGTCGGTTGCAGCGAGAAAAACAAGGCAGGTCGTACATTTACCTGGCAGGGGATGAACAAACTGCTTCAATCCAACGCCTGGCTTTACCAAAAGTACACACGCCCCAGTTGCCGGCAGAGATGGCGGTGTTGGTGCTTGCAGAGTTCATCCGAACCCCGGAAGCTGAAGTTCAGCAGTTGGCCAGAACGATATCCCGGCGTACGGGCGTGCTTATCAAGCACGAACAGGTTCAGATGCTTTTCGAACAGCATGGTTTGAAAAAAAAAGCCTGAATTGCGGAGCAAGAACCTTGATTGCACTGGGTCAATGGCTCACACAACTCAAGCAGGAGACGTTGCCGGGCATTTTATTCCCCGAACCTCCGGTTATCCGGTTCAGGCCTGATCATAAAATATGCCAGTGTGGAACATCACTTGTTGTTCTGAAGACACGGTGCAAAAAAGTCATGGGCATGACAGGATCATTTGTGGCCCACGAAACCCTGTTAAACTGCCCGAACTGCAATAGCGTCTTTACCTCCCAAGCCCTGCGTCGATTGGTTGCAAGGCATTGTAATGTGGCCTGGGATGTTGTTGTCTTTGTGGGACAAAGCCTGTTTCAACACCATCGAACCACAGAGCAGGTACGTCGGGATTTAGAAACCCGTCACGTACCCCTGTCATCTTCGGAAATAGAATATCTGGGACGTAAATTTATCACCTATCTGGCCCTTGGGCACCGCCAGGCTACTCCGCATATAGAGCAGGCAATGCAGCAGAACGGGGGGTATATCCTGCATCTGGATGCGACCCATGAAGCGGATGCCCCGGCATTGATGACCAGCATGGACGGCTTGAGCCGGTTTGTTCTGGGCAATATAAAAATTCCCAGCGAACATGCCGACAGTATTGCCCCATTCCTGCAACAATTGAAATGTGACTATGGGGTTCCGATTGCCTGCGTCCATGACATGGGAACCGGTATCCTCAAAGCGGTTGCCCAGGTTTTCCCTGATACCCGAGATTTTATCTGCCATTTTCACTTTCTGCGGGACGTGGGGAAAGACTTACTCAATCCTTCCTATGGGCAACTACGTAAAGCCCTGAGAGCCCACGCCGCGACTACAAATTTGAACGCCTTGATCAGACAGGCACGCCAATATATTGAGCAACAAAGCGCTGACACCGCATGGGTGGCCCTAGCCATCAAAGACGGGAAGGATCTCGGAAAGATTCAACAGGTTTCTTTGATCTCGGCATATTCGCTGGCTCTGTGGTGTTTGCAGGGTAAAAAAAGTGGCAACGGCTTTGGTTTTCCGTTCGATCGTCCGCTGCT
The DNA here is from genome assembly GCA_963675615.2 of uncultured Desulfobacterium sp. GTDB lineage: Bacteria > Desulfobacterota > Desulfobacteria > Desulfobacterales > Desulfobacteraceae > Desulforapulum. Next base: position 2,216,660 of record CAXXTD010000001.1, on the reverse strand, counting down.
GGAGTTTGCCAAGCGACTGCAGGTTATAAACGATTATCTTCCGGAACTTCAACAATGGCTACCCGGTAACGACCGGATTGGCACCCGTCTTTTTTCCAAGCTTGCAAAAAATATCTCAGACGTTGTACAAGATCCGGCATTTGTTGAATCCACCCAGGATTTGCAATGGCGCTGCGAGATCTTTGACGATCTTCGGGAAAAGATGTGCATCGCAGGACCAGACAACAAAAAGGGATTGAATGACGATGGTACGGATCAATCCATGGCAAGAATTCAACAAGGCGTACAACAGTTTCGGTCCCGACTTCAAACGGATCAAACCTTGGCTGGCGATGCCCTCTGCTGCAAAGTTGCAAAACAAATCGACAAATATAGCAACAAGCTATTTGCCGACCCTATAGAGGTAAATACACCATCGGGCAGCATGACCATTCATCCTCAGCGTACCAATAATATGCTTGAGCAATTTTTCCGCAACCTACGCCGTGGCCATCGCCGTAAAAGCGGAAACAACTCCATGCGCCGAGTTCTTCAGGCGATGCTTGCAGATACACCTTTGGTCAAGAATCTCGATAATCCCAGGTACATGGAAATTTTACTCAATGGCAAAAAACGCCTCGAGGAATTGTTTGCAGATCTTGAAAATAATTCTTGTCTTGATGGATTCAAGCCAGTACCGGATGCCGATAGAATATTGCCCGGATTTAGAAACTTGACTAAAATGCAGGCCCTTCCAAGCTTGATCTCTCGGTTGATTACCGACAATCACGCTATGGTGAAAACGAAAGAGAAACAAGGGTCATAAGCAAATTTTACGCCAACCGTTATTTGTGGCAATAGAATATTTCTAATCAATATAATCTTTTCATTAATGGAACAAAAATAAATAAGCCTGTCGAGCCAATAAACCCTCACTTAGGGGGGGATGCCAATACTACTTTAAAAATTGGCACATATAAAAACACATACAGTTATGGATGGGCGACTGCTGATATTGATGATTTAAGATTTTACAACAGGACCCTTCTGGATTCTGAAATCCAGCAATTTTACACGAAAAAAGAACTTGTTATCTGGTATAAGGATTTTGATAAAGACCAATATTCCGATGGGGTGTCCCAGGAATCTTTAGAAAAACCTTCGGAATACTATTTCCAAGAAACAGAACTTGTTTCAACAACCGGTGATTTTAATGATGACGATGATTCTGTATACCCCGGTGCCCCGGAAACCTGCGGTGACGGCATAGACCAGGACTGTAACGGCAGTGATCTGGTTTGCTCTGGGTCTGAATGGGTTTTGCAGAATGCCACAAAACTTGATAATGGGATTATTGAACTTACCTCCGTAAGAAACCTTACTGATTGGGCTTATCAGACTTTTGTATGGGATGGCAAAAGTGATGCAACTATTTCTGTTGATGTAAAAGCGGTGACCAATATCGCCTACGCCGAATATCTTAAATTCGGAGTCTTTCCCCAAAACTATCCAGTAGACTGGAATCTGAAAGATGAATTATATGCATTTATTCAGTTTGGATACTCAGATGGCGGAAGTTCAAAAAAAGTATGCGCTGGGGTTGAAGGGTACAGTTCTTTAGGTGCGAACCCGATTGTCGGACAATGGTATACTTACACATTTGATTATAACTATGCGGATAAAGAATTAATAATACGGTTTATTGATTCTGATAAGACAACTTTCTGGGAACATACTTATTCTGACGTTTTGTTTGATTTTTCAACGTCTAATCGGGTGATTGGGTTTTTCAGCAAAGGTATGGATTCAAATTATAGTAACCCAAGCGAAATCTTTCAAATTAAAAACCTTACTATCGATACGGCACCGGACATATAACAGGCCCAATAAGCGCTATGGTGTCAGATAGGCCAACAGGGTGTTTTGGGGGATTCACTATGCTTCTGGTTCAGTATGTATCAAAAAATTGATTCCACCCAGGTTCAGGCAGGTGGGTTGCTGTTAAATGCAACCGGGTCTTTGGACCTTGAATAAAACCTATGGCTCCGGGCTTTCCAGCCGTCTGCAGAGCCCGGTCAGCCTGCAATCGGTGCGGTTGTTGTGGAGGGCAATCTCCAGTGAGCGTTTCGATCCCACCACGATCACGAGGTTTTTTCCCCGGGTCATGGCCGTGTACAAGAGGTTTCTCTGGAGAAGGGGGTAGTGCTGGACGGTCATGGCAATGACCACAGCCGAGTATTCCGACCCCTGGGACTTGTGGACCGACACGGCATAGGCCAGGGTCAGCTCGTCAAGTTCGAGAAGATCATAGTCCACCACCCGACCGTCATAGTCCACGGAAAGCCGGCCCTCTGATTTCACCACCTCGTGGACAATGCCGATGTCGCCGTTGAACACCTCCTTCTGGTAGTTGTTCTTGAGGTGCATCACCTTGTCGCCGGTCTTGAAGGTCAGCCCCCTTGACTCGATGCCGCCGGCAGCCTTGTTGAGCACCTGCTGCAGCTTCTGGTTGAGGTTGATGGTGCCGGCCTCGCCCTTGTGCATGGGGGTGAGCACCTGGATTTCGTCCACATGGGGAAAGGCTTTTTTGATACGGTTGCTGCACAGCTCCACGATGGTGGCCACCACCCGCTCCGGCGAGGCGCTCTCGATGAAATAGAACTCTGAAAGACCCTCCGAGGTGTGCTCAAGGCAGGGCATCTCTCCGTTCCGGATGGCGTGGGCGTTCATCACAATGGGGCTCTGTTCCGCCTGCCTGAAAATCCGGGTCAGGCTGAAGGTCTTGACCGCCCTGGAGGCAATGATGTCGGACAGCACATTGCCCGGCCCCACCGAAGGCAGCTGGAAGATGTCCCCCACCAGAATGAGACTGGCGCTCACGGGCACGGCCTGGATCAGGTGAAACATGAGCATGGTGTCGACCATGGAGGCCTCGTCAACGATGACCACGTCGGAATCAAGGGGGTTGGAGAGGTTCCTTGCAAATTCCCCGGTGTCCGGGTCGCACAGCAGCAGGCGGTGGAGGGTGGAGGCCTTTTTACCGGTCACCTGGGAGAGCCGTCTTGCGGCCCTGCCCGTGGGGGCGGCAAGGGTGACGGTGGTGCGAAGCTTTTTCAAAACGGCGCAGACCGCCCGGATCAGGGTGGTCTTGCCCGTTCCCGGGCCGCCGGTAATGACCACCACCCGGTGGGCCAGCACCTGACGGACCACATCAATCTGCTCCTGGGAGAGCTTGACCGCAAGCCGTGTGGCCACCTCCGTGGTGATGGCCTCGTCGGAAAGATCCGGGGGGATAACCGGAAGGCTCAGCATGGCTCGGATCCTTTCGGCAATCCCCTTTTCCGCGCTGTAAAGCCGCTTGAGGTAAACCTGGTCCTGCTCCACAACCACCTCACCGGCATCGGCCAGGGCTGCCAGGGCCTTTTCTACATCGTCCCTGCCTGCTCCGGTGAGGGACAGGCAACCATCTTCCAGGGCGTCACCCTCGGCAAACACATGGCCGTCACACTCTTTTCTGCACAGGAGAAACAGGAGGCAGGCCTTGATCCGTTCCGGATCATCGGGTTTAAAACCGGCCTTAAGTGCAATGGCGTCCGCCACCTCAAATCCTGCCTCGGGAACGTCCCTTGACACACAATAGGGGGTGTGCTTGAGGATCTTGAGGCTGTCGGTGCCATAGTATTTCAGGATAGCCGAAGCATGGGCAATTCCCACGTCATGGTCCTGGAGAAACCGCATCACCTTTCTGACGGCATGGTGCTTGTCCCAGGCCTTGGTGATCAGGTCGGCTTTGGATTTTCCGATCCCGGGAATTTCCCGGAGCCGTTCGGGCTCATTTTCAATGACCTCAAGGGAGCGTTCACCAAACTGTTCTACGATGCGTCTGGCCATGGCCATGCCAATGCCCTTGATAATCCCGGAGCCCAGGTAGCGCCGGATCCCTGCCGCCGTGGCAGGCAGGGTCACCTCAAACCGTTCGACCTTAAACTGATCCCCGTACTTTGGGTGGGCCACCCACTGTCCCGTCAGTTTAAGGGTCTCTCCTTCATTCACCCCGGGCAGGGTGCCCACCACCACCACAGCATCCCGGGTCTCCCGGGTCTTGATCCTGGCAATGGTGTAGTGATTCTCCTCGTTGCGGAAGGTGATCCGCTCAAGGGTTCCCTGGAGAACGATCATGGTTGGTTTAAAGGCCCCTGCTGCAGAATCCATTGGGCCGCATCCATGAGATCCAGGGCAATAAAATCGGGTTTTAACTTTCTGGCTTCAAGGGTCTTGAGGGCTTTTCGTCCGTTGCCGGTCATCACCAGCACGGTCGTTCCAACCCCGGCATTGACGCCGCACTCGATGTCCTTGGCCGAATCTCCCACCATGAACGATGCCAGGGGGTCTATCGCGTATGTGGTACAGGCAAGATTGATCAGCCCGGGGGCTGGTTTTCTGCACTGGCAACCCTCTTCAGGGGTATGGGGGCAGTGGAAAATGTCACGTATCTCACCGCCCTCTGCCCGGATGCCGGCTTCCATGGCGGCAAAGATGGCCTCAAGGTTTTCCCGGGTGGAAATCCCACGGTTGATCATGGACTGGTTGGTGATGACAATGATGTGAAAGCCGTTTCGGGATAAAAGGGCCACGGCCTCGGCACTGCCGGAAATAAAGTGGAACTCCCGGGGCGTTTTAATGTAAAGGGGGGAATCAACGTTGATGACGCCGTCCCGGTCCAGGAATATGGTCGGTCTTTGGGAAACCATGGGTTATTCCGCCACGGCAAAGGCATTTCGGGCACCTTCACGCAGCAGCTGATCCTCAAAGTCTTCGGCACTGGCCAGGGTGGTATATCTGCCCACCCGGACACGGTAGAAGAGCCCCCGGTCGTCGCTGTACGAGACGATGTGGGCATTGGTGTAGCGCTGTTCAAGCTTTGTCTTGAGCCGGGTGGCATTGGTGAGGTCCTTGAACGCACCCACCTGGACGGTGAAATTGCCGTCAATGTAATTCACGGGGGTATAGGTGACCGGCCCCCTGGCAAGATTCGGGTCCTGGCTTGCCCGGCCAAGGGCCGTAACCCGAACAGGGGCGGTTCCCGGGCCTACAACGCCGATTTTTTCTGCCGCAGTATAGGACAGGTCAATGATTCTGCCCGTGACAAAGGGGCCCCGGTCGTTAACCCTCACAACCACGCTCTTCTGATTGGAAAGGTTGTCCACCCGGACCCAGGTGCCCAGGGGAAGGGTCTTGTGGGCCGCTGTCATGGCGTACATGTCGTAGGTTTCGCCGTTGGCGGTTTTTCTGCCGTGGAATTTTTTCCCATACCAGGACGCCTTGCCCGTCTGCAGAAACCCCTTTGAACTGACAATGGGCCGGTAGGTTTTACCGTCGATTTCATAGGGTTTTGAGTGGGCCGGAGCCCTGCCCGACGGGATGCCGGAAGATTGATCCGGACCGGGATAGGAGCCACCGGCAGGTTTATGGGTGGCGCACCCTGATCCGGCCATCACGATCAAAAACAGCAGCATAATCCCTGGGGCGGATCGAAAATTTTTTTCCATCAGTTCAAGGCCCTCTTTATGACATCATGCATCTTGTCCGTAAAATAAAATTCAATTTTATCCCTGACCTTGTCGGGAATATCCTCCAAATCCTTTTCGTTCCATTTTGGAAGAATCAATGACCGGATACCGGCCCTGTGGGCCGCAATCACCTTGTCCTTGATGCCGCCCACGGGCAGCACCTCCCCCCTGAGGGTGATCTCGCCGGTCATGGCAAGCCCTTTTTTAACCGACTTTTCCGTTATGAGTGAGGTCAGGGCCGTGAGCAGGGTCACCCCGGCAGAGGGGCCGTCCTTGGGAATGGCACCGGCCGGCACGTGGATATGGATGTCATGGGTTTCAAAGAAATCATCGGGTATGCCAAGGGTTGCCGCGTTGGACCGAATAAAACTCATGGCTGTGGTTGCCGATTCCTTCATCACCTCCCCCAGCTGACCGGTGAGGGTCAGCCGGTTGGCACCCTTCATGGCCGTTGCCTCCACAAACAGGATATCGCCGCCCGTGGGGGTCCAGGCAAGGCCGACCACCACCCCGGGCACCATGGTTTCACTGCCGTTTTCCGGTTTGTTCCTCACCGGGCCGAGATAGGCGTGGAGATCCTTTTTACCGACCCTGACCGTTTCGACCTCGTTTTCAGCCACCCTTGCTGCAACCCCCCGGCACACGGACCCGATCTCCCGTTCAAGGTTTCTGAGGCCCGCTTCCCGGGTGTAGCCGAATATGATATCCTTGACTGCGCCCTGGGTAATGCTGATGTTTGACCGGGCAAGTCCATTGGCCGTCCGCTGCCTTGGAATCAGGTAACGGGTGGCAATTTTCAATTTTTCGTCCTCGGTATAACCCGACAGTTCCAGCACCTCCATGCGGTCCCGCAGGGGGGCGGGTATGGTGTGAAGCACATTGGCCGTGGTCAGAAAGATCACATCGGAAAGGTCAAAGGGAACGTCCATGTAATGGTCGGTAAAGGAAAAATTCTGCTCAGGGTCCAGCACCTCCAGAAGGGCTGACGACGGATCACCGTGGTAGGAGGAATCCACCTTGTCGATCTCGTCGAGCATGAACACCGGGTTGTTGGTTCCGGCCCGACGTATCTCCTGGATGATTCTTCCGGGAAGGGCGCCCACATAGGTTCGCCGGTGGCCTCGGATCTCGGCCTCGTCCCGCATGCCGCCCAGGGCAATCCTGACAAATTTTCTGCCCAGGGCCCGGGCAATGGACTTGCCCAGGGAGGTCTTGCCCGTGCCGGGGGGTCCTGCAAAACAGAGGATGGGACCCTTGCTGTCTTTTTTAAGCTTGCGAACGGCCAGGTATTCCAGGATTCGTTTCTTGGGCTTTTCAAGGCCGTAGTGATCCTGGTTAAGGACATTTCTTGCCTCGGCAATGTCAAGCCTGTCACTGGATTTAGTCTGCCAGGGAAGGGCCGTGAGCCAGTCGAGATAGGTTGATGCCACAATGTATTCCGACGATGAGGGGTGCATCCGCGAAAGACGCTGAAGCTCACGTTCCGCCTCTTTCACAGCCGCTTCCGGAAGGCCCCTGGTGGCTATCTTGCTTCGGTACTCTTCGATCTCGACCCGCTCATTGTCCGTCTCTCCAAGTTCCTCCCGAATCGCCTTGAGCTGCTGTCGAAGATAGTATTCCCGCTGACGCTTGTCCATGTCCTCTTTGACCTGGGTCTGAATCTTGGACCCCATTTCAAGGATTTCAAGCTGATCATTTACCAGCCGGGTCACCTTTTTCAGCCGTTTTTTTACATCCAGAAGTTCAAGGATCGACTGCTTGTCAATGATGGGGGCATTAATGGTCGAAGCAACCATGTCGGCCAGGATATCGGGCTCCTGTATGGATTTAACCATGCCGCCGATCTCGGCCGGCAGTCCCGGGGAAAGGGCCACTATTTTCTCGTACTGCTCGACAATATTGGACATCAATGCCCGGGTTTCCTTGTCCCGTATGACGTTACGGCTCTCGAGCAGATTCACCTTTGCCTGCATGTAGGATTTTCCCTCAACATATTCGGCCACCTTGAACCGGCTGATACCCTGGATCAGCAGCTGGGCCTTGTTGTCATCCATCTTTGCCATCTTGAGAATGATGGCAATCGTCCCTATCTTGTGCAGGTCTTTTATGGAATGGCGCGAATTAATATCCGAACGCCGGGAAAGCAGCAGCCCCAGAATCCTGGAACCTGCCATGGTCTCATCAATAAGCGCAATGGCCTCCTCCTGCATGAGAACCAGGGGCATAACCATTTTTGGAAAAAGATTGGTATCCACAATGGGAAGAATGGGAAGAATTTCAGGGATGTGATCCGGGCCGATGTCAACGGAAGTCTTTATATTGTTCATGGAATTTCCTATGCCTGTGACTGTATCATCTGTAGGCGAGCTTTATCCTCTGGGATCTGTCCATGGGAAATTTGGCAAGCTTGATTTCAAGAAACCCATTGAAAAAACAGGCGGACACTTTTTCAATATCAATGGGGTTCGGCAGATAGAGCACCCTTTCAAAACGGCCGAACTGTATTTCGGCAAGCCTGTAATTGGCAGACTCTTCCGGGGGTTTTATGGATCTTACACCGGCAATCTTAACGGCTTTGGAGTTGACCTCAATGCTGATGTCATCCTTTTCAACACCGGCAATCTCTGCATGGATAATGATATGATTCCGGGTTTCATAAATATCCATCTGGGGTTTCCAGACCCGCTGGGAAAGACAGAACATGGGGTTCATGGACTGAAACATCTCTTCAAGGGGTTTGTCTATTTTACACTGTCTTTCAAAATTGTCGCCTACCTGAATTTTAATTTGTTCCATCATTATAAGAGACTCCTGATGCTGAGGTCTATTTCCTTCGATACTGCCATGAAGAACAGGCAGTTAATCCTGTAAAATACCATTCGACCCGGTGCTTGTAAAGCACTATTCAGGCGCCCATCCCCGGGTTCCCCACATCAGAAACACAAGGGACGCAAGGGTTAACAGGGTGGATGCCAGGCAGACCGTTCCCATGCCAAAGTGCTCCCACACCATCCCGCCTGAAAAGGCACCCATCACCCTGCCAAGGCCTGAAGCGGCAAGCAGCAGGGATATCATGGTTGCCCTTGAACCAGGTACCAGCTCAGTACACAGGGAAATGAACGCCACAATCGACTGTTCATAAAAGAAAAAAACAACAAACAGGGCCGCCAGGGCAAACACCAGGGAACCTGCAGCCAGGGGAATTAAAAGGTAGGCTGCCGAGCACAGGGCAATGCCCCAGGCAACCGATGATTTGATGCCGATCCGGTCTGCGAAGGCCGCGGTAAAGCTTGATCCCATGAGTTCGGCAATTCCGATTACCCCTGTGCCGATACCCAGGGCCACCACACTTAAATCAAAGGCGTTTTCAAGCCAGGCACCATAAATCACAAACAGGTTGTCATTGGCAAACCCCATGCAGAACCCCACCCCCATGGCCCCCCGAGCCCTTTTCATCTTCAGAAGATGCCTGACCCCTTCCAGGAACACCAGCCGTTTTCCACCATTGTCTGATTCGCAGTTAAAGTCGTCCTGGACGCAGTTTAAAACAAGCCCCAGGGCAACAACGGCCGCCCCTGCAAGGGCAAAAAAAGGGGATCGCCATCCAAAACTGTTGATCAGGATGCCGATGCCGGGAATACCCACAAGGGTGGCCACGGACCAGCTGATTTCAAGGATGCCCACCACCATTCCCCGGCGCCGGTACGAAACCCTTTTCCCGACATAGGCCTGGATGGCTGGATCAAACAGGCTCTTGCACAACCCGCTCAAAAAAAGGGCCATGACTAGGGTGCCGTACAAGGGAAAGGTGCCGGCCATGAGCATGCCTGCGATGAGGGCGACGAGGCCTGTCACCATCATTCGCCGATACCCGGTTCTGTCGCCCAGGGGAGAGGTAAACAGCCCCAGAAGGTTGGTGGCCTGGTTCAGGGCAATTACGGAGGTGACCGCCGTAAGGGGCACCCCGAGTCCCCGGCTGATGGCCGGTGCAAAGGGATATATAAACCGGTTGGCAGTGTTGATAATTGATCTTGACACAAACGCCGGTGCAATGATTCTGATAATGCCGTTATCTCTTTCCATTGAGCTCCACAGGTCAAACGAAAAAGGGCCGGGAGAAAATCCCCCGGCCCTGGACAGATTATTTCAAAACCAGCTTACTCTGCGAGTTTTTTCAACGCCTGGTAACGGTCGTTGACCTCTTGTTCAATCTTGGTCCTCAAACGGGTGGATTCGTCGGGAAAGCTCTTTTCAAGGGCCGCAAAACGGTTCTCTCCGCCAAGGAACGCCTGAAGGGTTCCGTCGGGCTCCTTTGAATCCAGAATAAACGGGTTTTTCCCCTCTTGAGCCAGCAGCGGATTAAACCGGTAAAGGGGCCAGTAACCACATTCAACCGCAAGCTTTGACTCCTGCTGGGTCTTGCCCATGCCCTTTCGGATACCCTGGTTGATGCACGGCGCATAGCAGATGACCAGTGAAGGTCCAGGATAGCTTTCAGCCTCCACAAGGGCCTTCATTGTCTGCTGTTTGCTGGCACCCATGGCAATGGAGGCCACATAAATATACCCGTAGTGCATCATTATTCCACCAAGGTCCTTTTTGCCGATCTTCTTGCCCGATGCCGCATACTTTGCAATGGCCCCGGTGGGTGTTGCCTTGGATGACTGGCCCCCGGTATTGGAATAAACTTCCGTATCCATTACAAGGATGTTGATGTCGTCACCCGATGCCAGCACATGGTCGAGTCCGCCATACCCAATGTCATAGGCCCAGCCGTCGCCGCCAAAAATCCAGTGGGACTTTTTCACCAGCAGCGAGGCATCTTCAAAGATGCTGTCAAGCACGGCATTGCCTGTTCCAGCAGCCAGCTGCGCCTTGATTTTCTCAGCATAAACCTGGGATTCAGCAGCATTGTCCATGCCGCTGAGCCATCCCTGGAGATTTTCTTTGATCTCCGGCGTAATATCGGAATCAAGGGCCTCTTTGACCCTGGCGGCAAGGGTGCGCCGCCGGTTGTTGAACGCGAGCATCATGCCGTAGCCGTACTCGGCCGCATCTTCAAACAGTGAACTTGCCCATGCCGGACCTGCCCCGTCGCTGTTTGTGCAGTATGGGGCCGTGGGTGCGGAACCGCCCCAGATGGACGAGCAGCCCGTTGCATTGGCAACGGTCATGCGCTCGCCAAACAACTGGGTCAACACCTTGACATAGGGGGTTTCACCGCATCCTGAACAGGCACCCGAGAACTCAAGAAGCGGTTTGAAAAACTGACTTCCCTTGACGGTTTCACGCTTGGAAAGACCCTCTTTAAAGGGAATGGTCAGGGAAAACTGGTGGTTTGGAATCTCCCGCTCGGTCTGGCTGGCCAGGGGTTTCATGACCAGGGCCGGTACCTTGGCCGGACAGATGTCGGCACAGTTGCCGCATCCCTGGCAGTCCAGGGGATTAACCTGCACCCTGAACTTGTAATCCTTGAGATCCTTACCCTTGCCGGCAACCGTCTCAAAGGTTGCAGGGGCGTTTTTGAGCTCGTCTTCGGTTGCGACAATGGGAATGATGGCCGCATGGGGACAGACAAACGAGCACTGGTTGCACTGGATGCAGTTTTCAGCGATCCACTCGGGAACATTGATGGCCACGCCCCGTTTTTCGTATTTACTGGTTGAATTGGGAAACACGCCGTCCGGGGTAAATGAACTCACGGGAAGTTCGTCTCCCTTCTGGGAGAGAATGGGCCGCATGACCTTGTCAACGTAGTCATTGGCCGTATCCTCCGGGTCCATGCTGCCGGCAGCTGCTCCCCAGGAATCCGGAACGTTGATTTCGACCAGGTTGGCCAGGGTTCTGTCAACGGCGTCGATGTTCATCTGAACGATCTTGTCGCCCTTTTTGCCATAGGTCTTTTTAATATCAGCCTTGAGAAGCTCGATGGCCCGTTCAAAGGGAATAACATTGGCCAGTTTGAAGAAACAGGTCTGCATGATCATGTTGATGCGGTTGCCCAGGCCCACTTCGCCTGCGATCTTCACGGCATCCACATTAAAGAATTTGATCTTTCTGTCAAAAAGGGTCTTTTTAACATCACCTGGAATGGTTTTTTCCATATCCTCAACCGACCAGGCAGAGTTCAGCAGAAAAGTCCCCCCCTCCCTTAACCCTTCGAGAACATCGTAAATCTGAACATAGTTGGACTTGTGGCAGGCGACGAAATCGGCCCGGTTGATCAGATAGGTGGACTGGATGGGCACATCGCCGAACCGAAGATGGGAGATGGTGATGCCGCCCGATTTTTTTGAATCATAGGCAAAATAGCCCTGGGCATACTTGTCCGTGTTATCGCCGATGATCTTGATGGCGCTCTGGTTCGCACCCACCGTACCGTCGGATCCAAGGCCCCAGAACTTTGCCCCCACCGTACCTTCGGGCGCCGGGTTGAATCCTGGAACAACCTCAAGGGAGGAATCGGTCACATCGTCCTTGATGCCCACGGTAAAGTGATTCTTGGGTCCGGCACTCTTCATATTGTCAAACACAGCCTTGATCATGGGCGCGTTAAACTCCTTGGAGCCAAGCCCGTAACGACCACCGATGATCCTGGGTCCCTCACCCTTTTCCATGAAGGCCGTGCACACATCCATGTAAAGGGGATCGCCAATGCTTCCAGGCTCCTTTGTTCTGTCAAGCACCGTAATGGTCTCAACCGTTGCCGGAATGACCGCCATCATGGCCTTGATGTCAAAGGGCCGGAACAGGCGAACCTTGACCAGACCGACCCGTTCACCATCGTCATTGAGCCGGTTCACCGTCTCTTCAATGGCTTCACAGCTTGAACCCATGCTGATGATGATCCGGTCCGCCTCTGGATCTCCCACATAGTCAAACAGCCTGTAGCTCCTGCCAGTCAGTTTTTCAACCTTTTCCATATAGCGTTTTACGATCGAAGGAATCCGGTTGTAATAGACGTTGACCGCCTCTCTTCCCTGGAAGTAAATATCCGGGTTCTGGGCCGTTCCCCGGGTGTTGGGATTTTCAGGGTCCATGGCCAGGGCCTTGAATGCCCGGTAGGCATCCCAGTTCATCAGGGACCGCATATCGTCATAGTCAATCACTTCGATCTTCTGAATCTCGTGGGAAGTTCTGAACCCGTCGTAAAAATGTATGAACGGCACCCGGCCCTCAAGGGTTGCAAGGTGGGCCACCAGAGCAAGATCCATGGCCTCCTGGACAGAGGCCGATGCCAGCATGGCAAATCCAGTCTGCCGGGCGGCCATTACGTCCTGATGATCGCCAAAAATAGAGAGGGCATGGGCTGAAATGGCCCTTGCCGTAACATGGAAAACACAGGGCAGTAGCTCTCCTGAGATCTTGTACATGTTCGGAATTTTCAACAAAAGGCCCTGGGAGGCGGTAAAGGTCGTTGTCAAAGCACCTGCGGCAAGGGATCCATGTACGGCACCGGCAGCCCCGGCTTCAGATTGCATCTGCTTGATGTTAAGCACCTGACCGAATATGTTCTTTCTGTTTTTTGCAGCCCAGGAGTCTGCTATTTCGCCAAGGGGACTTGAAGGGGTGATCGGGTAAATAGCGGCAACTTCACTCATGGCATAGGCCACATGGGTCGCCGCTGTATTCCCGTCAATCGTCTGCATATTTTTTTTCATAGAACCACCTTTTGAAGTAATTATAATCCATAACACTGCCCTTTAAAGCTGATATTTATACAACAGCCCTTAATATATGTAAATGCTAAACATGGTTTAGCTGCCAGGGGCGAAACAACCTTATTTCCATGTTTATAGGGCAAATCAAGGCAGTTGAATCAGGGTGAGGGATATCCGTGGGAATGTGAACCCAGGCTGTTTTAAATGTGCAGAATGTGTTAAATTAATCCGTTGCTTGAAAAATATGAAGCGCAACCATTAATTAACAGTATCGGAGTATCTATGGGTTTATTATCATCAAGTGTGTCCGTTGCAAGATACCGGGTTGAAGGAGAAATTGAAGACGCCCTGGTTGAAACGGTAAAACAGGGGCTTAAAAAAAATGCCGTCAGTGAAATAGAAGACGAATATGCTGAAATTGCCGTCGGATGGACGCCCTTTGAAAGTCCTTTTGACCCTGATTTTGAAAAATTTTCATTCACCTTTGGCACCTGTTTTCTCTTTACCTTGAGAATTGACAAAAAAAGTGTTCCGTCAAAAATTGTCCAGAAACAGGTGGCCATGGAAGTGGCAAAACGGCTCAAGGAGAGCGGCCGCGAATTTCTGTCAAAAAACGAAAAAACCGACATCAAGGACATGATCACGGAAAAACTCATGCGCCAGATGCCGTCGATTCCAAACATGTACGATGTGCTCTGGATACCCGAAGATCACAGCCTGCTGTTTTTTACCACCCAGAAGGCTGCCAACGAAGAGCTTGAAACCTTGTTTAAAACTTCGTTCAAACTCAAACTCATCCGACTTTTTCCCTTTACCATGGCAGAGGGAGATAAAGGCTTTTCAGACCATGACAGGGATAAAATTGCCACCCTTGTTCCCGTCAAATATTCGAGGTAAATATCATGTTAGACATTGCAGTTGCATACAACAAGTATAAGTTCCTGGGTAACGAATTTTTGACCTGGCTGTGGTACGTCATTGAAAATGAAGTAAGCATCAATGAACTGACCGGAATAACCGACAAGCGGATCAGCATCAAGGTCGGAAACAGCATTGTACTGGAAAACGCCCTTGGAGATGACGCCAAGGAAAAAATATCCATCAAGGGAGATGACGCCGGTCTTGAAGAGGGTACCATGGCCCTTAAAAAAGGCGGTGTCGTCACCGAGATGAACCTGAACCTGAATATTGATGAGGCAGAGTACCGGTTCACCATCAAAGGCGAGAGTATGAACATCACCGGCCTTAAAACCCCCTCTTCCGGAAAAATAGAAGGTCCCGATGAGGTTGAAGGCGCGGTTCTTGAAAAGCTCTTTTTGTGCAGCACTGCTTTTGAAATCATCGATGCCCTGTATTCAGCCTACATCAAACGGCGGATATCAGACACATGGACAGCCCGGGACCTTGCGGCCATGCGGGAGTGGATTCAACTGTAACCTTCCCCTGTTCAAAAAATGTTCAAAACCCTGGCTTAATCAACACAATCACAAGGCATGGCGGTTCAATGGACCGTCATGCCTTTTTTGTTTAAAAAAATGTTCAAAACATGTTGATAACCCCAAACTTATCAACACAAAAGTTATCAACACCGGTGTCGATAACCCGCGGATAAAACACGTTGGTTATGGATCATAACCAACTGATATAAAAAAACAAAAAAACGAATCTGTTCTGATGTTCAGAATTGTCAGTAAATTGTCAGTAAACCTGGACTAATAGACACATTTTTTAAGATTCAACAGAAACAGCGGGTTTTAAACCAGACCACACAAACCTTGTCCATAAAAGTATCAGACAGATAACGATGTAAATTAAACAGGTTAACCGAGTTTTAAACTTTTAAATACAGCTTATTAATTGTTATTACTTAAATAGAATATTAAAAAAACAATACCACCCACATCACCAGACAGTACCGGTCACTTGGAAAAATTCATATAGATGACCGTCTGGAAACAAATACATGTCCCTGTTTTTAAACGGGGGTTCTTTCTTTTTATTTCATTGAAAAAAACCTTTAAAAGATATAGATTATGCATTTGGCAAAGCATTGAAAAAAGTTTTATATATAAACCAATCTTAGGTATTTAAATGAAATTTTCAGCTGACAGAAAAAGCCTTTCAGAAGTGCTTGCACAGGTACAGGGTATTTGCGGCAAAAAGACCAATCTTGCCATTACATCGGATGTTCTTATCAAGGTATCCGGGTCCGAAGTGACCATCACGGCCAATGACCTTGAAACCGTCTTCCAGGGAAAATACGAGGCAGAGATTGAATCCGACGGCATCATTGCCATCAATGCCAAAAAACTCTATGAAATTATCCGGGAATATCCCGATGCACAGGTGCCTCTGAATGAGATTGAAAACCGATGGGTTGAAATCGGAAAGGATAATATCCAGTATCACATTGTTTCATCCGATTATGATAACTTTCCGGAAACGCCCCTGATCGAAGACATCCCGTTTGTGGAAATCGATTCTGCAGCCTTTAAAAAAATGGTTGAGGTTTCAGCAGCAATAACAGGCTCTGCCGATGAAAAAAGAACCTATGTTCTGGGCGCCCTGTTTGAAAAGATTGCCGACGAGGCAGGCGAACGTCTGCGAATGGTTTCCACGGATTCACGGCGGTTGAACTCGTTTGACGCATCCTACGAGGGTGAGCTGGTACTGCCCGATGAAAACGTGATCATTCCTAAAAAAGGGTTGTCGGAGCTTGGCCGGTTTCTGGACAGGGAAGGCAGCGTCAACATCGGCATCAAGGACGATCACCTGATTGTTCAGAAGCAGAATGAAACCATGATGATCAAGCTTTTGGAAGGGGATTATCCCGATTACAGAAGAGTTCTCAACACCGATCAGATGACCCGGATTGAGATGAGCCGAAGCATGCTGCTCATGGTGATGAAAAGAATGTCCATTCTCTCGTCCGACGATTACAAGAGCGTGATGTTTAATTTTAATGAAAACGAACTTGTCGTGACCATCACCAATCCTGAAATCGGCGAATCCAAGGAAAAAATCACCATGGGATATGGAGACGAGGCGTTTGAAAGTGCGTTTAACCCCAAATATTTCATCGATGCATTAAATTCCATGAACAATGATACCGTTATTCTGAATGTTAAGGGGGCAAAACATCCCTGCATCATCAAGGGAATGGATGATGATCGACTCGTTTGTGCAATAATGGCAATGTCCGTATAAATTAGGATAAGCAATGAAAAACAATGACAATGTAGCAGATTATGGTGCAAACAATATAAAAATCCTTGAAGGTCTTGAAGCGGTCAGAAAAAGACCTTCCATGTATATCGGAAACGTAGGAATCGAAGGGTTGCATCACCTGGTTTACGAGGTGGTGGACAACAGTATTGATGAGGCCATGGCAGGCCACTGTGATACCATCACCGTCATCATCCATCCGGACCAGAGCGTCAGTGTCGAGGACAATGGCCGCGGAATCCCCGTAGGCATGCACGAAAAGGAAAATATGCCGGCGGCTGAAGTGGTCATGACAAAACTCCATGCCGGCGGTAAATTTGACAAGGATTCCTACAAGGTGTCCGGCGGTCTCCACGGGGTGGGAATCTCCGTTGTGAACGCCCTTTCCATCAATCTGGAGATGGAGGTGTTCAAGGACGGCAAGATTTACTTCCAGCGCTATTCCAGGGGAGTCAAGCAGACCGAACTTGAGATCATCGGCGAAACAGACAAAACCGGCACCCGGATTCTGTTCAAACCTGATTTCGAGATCATGAACGAAAATGAGTTTGAGTATGAAAAGCTGTCCAGAAGAATGAGGGAGCTGGCATTTCTGAACAAGGGAATCCGCATCATCATCGAGGATGAACTTTCCGCGGACAAGGATGATTTTCACTACGAGGGCGGACTGATCTCGTTTGTTGAATACCTGAACCGAAATTTCACCGCCATGCATGACCCCATCCATATTGAAGGGGAAAAGAGCGACGTCAGCGTGGATGTTGCCATCCAGTACAACGACACCTTCAAGGAAAAAATATACTCGTTTGCCAACAACATCAACACCATCGAGGGCGGATCCCATCTGTCCGGGTTCAAGGGCGCCCTGACCCGTACGCTGAACAACTATGCAGGCTCCGGTAACCTTCCCAAGAACATGCAGAACATCAAGATCGGCGGTGACGATGTGAGGGAAGGACTTACGGCCGTTGTCAGTGTCAAGGTGATGGATCCCCAGTTTGAAGGCCAGACCAAGACAAAGCTGGGCAACAGTGAAGTCAAGGGGATTGTCGAGTCTTTGATCAATGAACGCCTTGCCATGTTTCTGGAGGAAAACCCCAACACGGCCAAAAAAATCATCATGAAGGCCGTTGATGCGGCAAGGGCAAGGGATGCGGCCAAAAGGGCACGGGAGCTTGCCCGTAAAAAAGGCACCCTGCTCGATTCCACCCTTCCGGGAAAACTTGCCGAATGCCAGTATGCCGATCCCCGGGAGAGGGAACTCTTTCTTGTGGAGGGTGATTCCGCCGGCGGCAGTGCAAAACAGGGAAGGGACAGACGGTTTCAGGCCATCCTTCCCCTCAAGGGAAAAATACTGAACGTTGAAAAGGCGCGTTTTGACAAAATCCTGAGAAGCGATGAAATTAAAAACGTCTTTACCGTCCTGGGCACCGGGGCTGGAAAAGAAGAGTATGATATTGAAAAGATCCGTTACCACAAGATCGTCATCATGACCGATGCCGATGTGGACGGGTCCCATATCCGAACCCTGTTGCTCACCTTTTTCTTCCGCCAGATGCCCGATCTGATCAGCAACGGCTATCTGTACATTGCCCAGCCGCCCCTTTTTCGCATCGGCAAGGGCAAGAGCGGCATTTATCTCAAGGATGAGCCGGAATACCGGGATTATCTTCTGAAAAGGGTGTGTGAGCAAAAGGAGGTTTGCCTGGCAGGCAGTGAGGAACCCCTGTCTGAAGAGAACCTGTTTGCCTTTTTAAAGGATCTGATCTCATTTCACAATGCCATTGACCGGCTCACCATGCGGGAACTGGATACAGGGCTTTTAACGCTGTTGATCAATGAGGGGGTCAAGGATAAATTTTTCCTCGAGAGCCTTGAACAGATGACCTCCCTCAAGGAGACCCTTACCGCCAAAGGATACATCACCCGGGATATTGCATTTGACCAGGAAAGAAACCTGCATGAAATGGATATCCTTGGCAGGAAGAGCGACCGGGAAAAAGGAGTGAAACACGGCCTTGTCACGGTTGGCCGCAGCCTGATTGCCATGGGTGATTACACGATCATGCACAAGGTGCTCAGCAAGATTGAACCCATGGATCTGCCGCCGTTTAATGTGAGTGCCAGATCTTCCAGTGACAGGATGGTCTCCTTTGACGACAGAACCGAATTTTTCAACTACATGATGGCCGAGGCCAAAAAAGGAATATCCATTCAGCGGTACAAGGGTCTGGGTGAGATGAACCCGGATCAGCTGTGGGAAACCACCATGGATCCTGAAAAAAGGGTGATGCTCCAGGTCAGTATTGATGATGCTGAAAAGGCGGACGAGATTTTCACCCTGCTCATGGGTGAAGAGGTCGAACCCCGGAGAAACTTTATTCAGACCAATGCCCTCGAAGTTTCGTCTTTAGATTTTTAGGACCGCAAATGAAATAAGTTGACCAGAAATAGCGCCGAATTCTGGTTCATATACAAGGCGCATTAAAGGTTCAATAGCTGGCCTATTGGGCCTTTGATGCAACGCGGTAGATGAACCAAAAGGCAAGTAATTTCGGTCAAGTTATAAAATTTACGATCCTTAGTCGTATTGGGCAAGGGATTGAATGGCCCGGGCTGCTGCCTTTTTCTGACTTTTAAAGGTGGCGGCCCGGGCCATTGCTGTCCGGGCGGATTGAATTTTGCCAAGGTTCCAGCGGCTGTATCCCAGCATGAGCCAGGATCGTCCTGAACGGTCTCTGGGTGCCAGGGTTTCAAACAGGGTTTCAGCCTCCTGGAAGCGTTCCTGGGAGAACAGCAGGTTGCCCTTGAGTATCTCTAATTCAATGGAGGCTTTTCCGGCTGCCAGCACCTGGTCCAGCAGTTCAAGGGCTTTCTGGTCAAGGTGCATCTGCTGGAGGGCAACGACCGTATTCTGTGCGTTTTCCATGTTTTTTTCCCTGGTTGACATTCCCTGGTACAGGTCAACGGCCCTTGCCGGAATGCCGACGGCCAGGTAAAGATCGGCCACAAGTTTTTTTTCATTGTCGGTCAGCGGGGTTAAAAAACCGTACAGAGTCATGGCGCCAAGGGCGTTTTCCAGTTCATTTCTGTCCAGGCTCAACCGGGCAAGTCCTTTCCACCACCGGGACTCCAGGGGATATTCCCGGGTCAGAAAGGTCACCAGGGCGAGGGCCTTTTGATCCATGCCAAGGGTCATGTACTGGTAAAGCAGGGCCTCCTGCCAGGTGGTTCTGGCGGTGCCCTCCAGATGTTCTGCAAGAAACTCCATATGGGGCAGGGCTTTTTCCGGCTGTTCAAGGGCCAGTAAAATATGAACGGCAAGCTCGTGCCAACCGGGTTGAATTTCGTTTTTGTGATCGGTTGTCAAACGGCTGAAAACCGCCAGCGCTTCGGCATAGTCTTTGGCTGAAAAAAAAGCGCTGGACCCATAGTAGAGAAGAACAGCCCTTTTATTTTCCTCAAGGGCGTATCCCTTGACAAAACACTGGCCTGCCCTGTGAAACCGTCCCAGGTCATAATATGCCTTTGCAAGGTTCAGCCATGCCGGTGGAAAATCCTGACGGCTTTCAACACAGGCCTCGTAGTACACGACCGCCTTGTCCGGGTGATTGTCTTCCATGTGGTAGTTGCCCAGGGTGAACAGGAGAAAAGGGTGGAGCTGCCTGTTGTCAGCCGTCTGTTTTTTAGTGAAGGTTTCCAGAAGATCTATGGCCTGGGAACGTTGATCTGCCTGGACCAGGTGCTGGGCACGTTCCAGGGCGATGGCCGTGGAAAAGGGAATGTCCTGCTGGATCGATTCTGATCCCAGGGTCAACCGGGGCGGGGCAAGGAGTAAAAAAAACAGCAGCAGCCATTTTTTTTTATCGATGGATCGTCTATTTTTCAAGTTCAAACCTTATGGTTGTTTCCACCCGGGTTTTAACGGCCACTCCCTGGATGGTACCAGGAGCGAACTTCCACCGGGGAAGGGCGCTGAGTACGCTCTGGTCAAAGACGCCCCGGGGCGATGACTCAAGAATGGAAATATCTTCCACCTCCCCGTGGGTGTTGACCAGGAATCTCACCCTTACCCATCCCTCTATCCCCCTTCTTTTTGCCTGGAACGGATAGACCGGAGGCATATGGACCCGGGGGACAATGGCGTTGTCAATGTCGGCGCCGGTATAGATTTTGTCCATGACCCGGGGCGAAAATACCACCCGTTCCATGGGAAAAACCGGGGCCCGGGGCGTTGCCGGTAAATCCGGGTTGACCGTGAAGTCAAGGGCGGGAAAATCATGGAATTGCCTTTTCGGGGCAGGCCTGGGGGGCTGTTCCATGTTTTGAACCCTATTTTTCTGTTCAGAATCGGGTTGTCTGTTTTCCGGTTGTCTATTTTCCTTTTTAACGATCTCCGGATCCGGTTCCGGTTCCTTGAGGCGCACGATATTGACCTGGCTGTTCAGCCGGATGGTTTTAACGGCAATATTTTTTTCCTGACGGGTCATCAGCGGCATGAGGCTGAAAAAGACAAGGTTCAGCACAATCGAAGCAAGGGCTGCACCCAGCCATGGCCGTATCCTTTTCAATTAATTTTCCCCGCCCTCAAGGCTTGCTGCAAGGCTTACCTCCTGGGCGCCTGCCAGGCGGCACTGGTCCATGGCGGCAATGGCCGTCCCGGTGTTGGAATTTCTGTCCGCCACGATGACCACGCTTCCGTCCGGTTTTTCCGCAAGGGCTCTTTCCACGTTCAGTCGTACTGCCCGGATGTCGATCTCCCGGTTGTCCATGTATATCTTATCCTGGGCCGTGATGCCCACCAGGATGGTGACATTCTCCCGGGTAATGGCCGTTGAAGCGGTGGGCCGATTGACCTCCACCCCTGTTTCCCTGACAAATGAGGTGGTCACCAGAAAAAAGATCAGCAGGATAAATACCATGTCAATCAGGGGGGCAATATCCAGTGTCAGGCTCTGTCGTTTGGATTTTCGGGCTGCAGTGATGTTGATCATTGTGGTTTATTTTCCGTTATATAAATCTTTGAAGATATATGCCGGTTGATGCAATCCGTCCCTTTAACCCTTCGGCACGCTTGACAAGGAACCCGTGCATGTAGAGTCCGGGAATGGCCACAAGCAGGCCCGTCTGGGTGGTGATCAACGCTTCGGATATGCCGCCTGCCATGGCCCTGGCATTTCCCGTTCCAAAGGTGGATATGATGTCAAAGGTGGCCATCATTCCGGTCACCGTTCCCAGGAGACCGAGAAGGGGCGCCACTGCGGCCAGCACCCCGATCAGGGCAAGGTGGCGTTCAAGGACCGCTATGATGTCCATGACCGTCTCGTCAAGGATGTAAAGGTCCACCTCAGGCTTTTGGGTCCGGTTGTTTAAAAACTGGGTCACCAGGAGCGAGACCGCTCCCCGGTAAAGCTGCACAGGCGGCAGTTGATTGTTTCTAACAAACTCGCCGGCCTTTTCCCTTGGCATGTTTTTTCGGCGGAGGCGGTGGAAAAACAGGATGCGGTTGATGATCAACGTCCACATGACAACCGATACCGCCACCAGGGGAACCATGACAATGCTGCCGGTCCTGAGGTAGGCTTCCATGGCCCAGAAATGGTTCAGGACCTGGTTTGCGATCTGGTTTGCCATCGGGTTCAACATTCGCTGTTTCCAATGATAAAAACGGCATTGACCATGGCCACGGCCTTTTCTTCCATGGTGGCGATCATGGTTTCCACCCACCGGCTCAACAGGGTGTGGCACAGCATGATGGGAATGGCCACGCACAGGCCGAGCATGGTGGTGACCAGGGCTTCTGATATGCCCCCTGACATCATTCTGGGATCGCTGGTGCCGTAAAAGGTGATGGTGTGAAAGGTGTTGATCATGCCCGTGACTGTGCCGAGAAGTCCCATGAGCGGTGCAATGGCGGCCAGCATGCCAAGGGTGGATAAAAAGCGTTCCAGGGGGGGGATTTCCCTGAGGATCGCCTCCTGGAGCGCATTTTCCATGTCGGTCCTTGTTTTTGTTCTGAAATCCATGCCTGCGGCAAGGGCCCGGGCAAGGGGTTTTTTTCCATGGCGGGCCAGCAGTTGGCTGCATCCCTCCCAGTCCTGGTGGGCCATCTGTTTTTTCAAGTCTGCCATGAACGGGGCAGCATTGAGATGCTTTCTTGCCAGAAAAAGCGTCCTTTCCAGGATGATGAGGACGGCCAGCACAGCCAGGGCAAGAATCGGCCATACAACAGGTCCTCCCTTGGGAATCTGTTCTAAAAGGCTCAACCGGTGGGTAAGCTGGCGCATGGCATTGCCCTTGGAAATATCAATGGGAACGGCGTCGGATTTACCGTTCATATACTGTGTGATGGCCTTTTGCATGGCCCGGGACGGTTCCTTTGAAAGGGCAAACAGCTGCTGGCTCTCATCGGAAAACAGCAGAAACCCCGCTGTTTTGTCAATTCGGTAGGCAGCGGTAAAGTTGCCCAGCACGAGAATATCGGCCTTGACCTGCTTGCCTGTCTGGTCGATGATGGTTCCGGGCTGAATTCTCACCTGGCCCGAACCCAGGATCTCATCCATTAATATATCCTTCATGGCCCGGATATCCTTCATGGCCGGAAATTTTGAGGACCTGATCAGCGGGGTGATCGCCGCCTCCCGATCCGGGATAAGGGCGCTCTGGAGACTGTGGGTGATCAGGGTGTCAATATCCTTTGCCGTGACCTTTACGAAGCCTGCAAGTTCCTTGACCACGGCATCCATTTCGGCAAGCCTTGCCTCTGTTTTTTCCCGGGTCGCCCTGAGGGTTTTTATTTTTGCCTGTAGCCGGCTGTTTTTCTGTCTCTGCTCCTGGTTCTTGTTTTTCTGCTGGTCAATGGCCCGGGTCAGGCGGGTTTTATCCTGTAAAATTTTCTGCCGGCTCTGGTCTGCCTCTGCTGCTGCGGTCTTGCGTTCCTGTTCGGCCTGGTGCATCAATTTTTCCTGCTGCAGCCGGGCTTCAATGGCCGTGGCCCGCATGTCGCGGGTCTGTTGCTGGGCTGCGGACGATTGAACCGCAACGGCCATGGACACGATCATGGCAACGAGTATCATACCTGACGGTTTCACTGGGTCACCACCCTTCCCAGGGGCAGGGTCAGAAAATCCATGGCCCGGCGTTTGGTGCCCATTTCAATGGCCGTTGCGATTTCACTGTTGTACGAGACCGGCAGGGGCTGCCATGACCCCTTTGCCCGGTCGTAAAAGCCGGTAAGGTTGCCGTCGGGGGTGATGCAGAACAGTGAAATCCGTCCCAGGCGGAAGATGTCAACCAGTATGGTATCACCTCCCAGGGCGACCTTTTCCTGGTAAACCTCAACGGTGTTGCCGTAGCTTGCTTCTACAAACAGGGTTTCCATTGTTTTTCTGAATTTTTCACTGACAGTCACATCGGTTGATCGAACGATTTTTTCAAGGGCTTTGATGCGGTTTTGCCTTTCGTCCATGAGCATGGGGAAATCATTTTCAACAAGGGCGTCAATTTCGTCCACGGTTGCCTGTAAAAACGGATCAAGGTCTGATGCGATTTCCTCAATGTCTTTGAGGGCGGTTTCCAGGTCGCTGATGCCCGTTTCTAGTTCGCTGATGGTGTGTAATAGTTCAGCCTCTTCGTCGGCAAGACTCTGGGATTCAGCTTCAAGGGCACTATATTCGGCCACAAGTTTTTTTTTGTCCTCGAACCAGCGGGTTTCGTTCGTCTGGGTTTCCTGGCGGATATTTATTCCCTGTTTTACTGAATCCAGGGCTCGTTCTGCAGGGTTGTCTGCAGCAGACGCCCCTGTCGCCATGGAAAAAACCATGAGTGCCATCAAAACCCATTGTGTTGAATGTTTAACCAAAATGTTTCTCCAGTTCACTAATTTAAAGTTGCCAACAGCTATAGTTTTCCGATAAAAAAAATGCAAGAAAAATTTAGGTGAACCCTGGGGGCGGTTTTTTTTTGCACGAATCGGTTTAGTGGTTATTGTATGGGCCATGAACTTACTTGAAATGACATTTAAAGAGGTGTCCCAACTCTTGAATCAGCGATTCGGTCGGGGGGATTTCCATGCCGGTGCCCTGCTCCGGGAGGTGATCAAAAGGGGAAATTTTGATTTTGCCATGGCCCCGGAATTTGAACGGTCGCAGGGGATGGCCCGGGAACTGGCCGCTGGTTTCCAGTTGCCGGATTTTACCGTTGTGGATCGGGTGGAAGCGGAAAATACCGTCAAGTTTGTCACCCGCCTCCACGACGGCTGTTCCATAGAATCGGTGATTATTCCCATGAAGCAGTATAACACCCTGTGCGTATCGACCCAGGCAGGGTGTCGCATGGGATGCAGGTTCTGTGAGACGGCACGATCGGGTTTCAAGCGGAACCTTGGGGTGCACGAGATCACGGGTCAGCTCTTTTCCGCCCGGATCACCCTGGGAAAAAAAATCAGCAACATCGTATTCATGGGTATGGGAGAGCCCTTTGACAATTTTGATAACCTGGTGCAGGCGATTCGGGTATTCAACGACCAGAAGGGGTTTGATGTGGCCCTTCGCCACATGACCGTTTCCACCTGTGGACTGGTCCCGGGCATACGGGCCCTTGCCGGGCTGGGTTTTGACCAGTTGAGTCTTGCCGTTTCAATCCATTCGGCCGTCGAACGGGTAAGATCCCGGCTCATGCCCGTCAACCGGCGCTATCCCCTGGAAGCGTTACGGGATGCCCTCAAGGCGTATCCCCTTCACAAGCGCCGCTACATTCTTGTCGAGTATGTTTTGATAAAGGGGGTCAACGATTCCCGGCAGGCCGCCGAAGCCCTTGCCGATTATCTTGCCCCCCTCAAGGTGAGGGTGAACCTCATTGCCTACAATCCGGGCCGGGACCCGGATGCTTCGTTCCAGGGGGTGGATGACGGGGCCATCAATCAATTTGCCGCCTGGCTTGAAGGTTCTGGGCTGTTTGTCATCAGGCGCTGGAGCAAGGGTCAGAACCTCATGGCCGGTTGCGGCCAGCTTTCCTCCCAGGTTCAGGAGGGAAGATAAAATCAGCCGTTTCCTAGAAAAGGCCCTCTTTTTCCATATCCTGGAGGGCCTTTCTCATCTGACGGATGGCCTGGCGCAGGCGTTCCTCGTTTTCCACAAGGGCCAGTCTTAGAAATCCTTCGCCCTCTTCACTGAACCCCACACCCGGCGCCACGGCCACATTGGCCCGGTTCATCATCTCGATGGCAAACTGCATGGAGCCCATCCGGGCGTAGGGTTCGGGGATTTTCACCCATACAAACATGCCTGCCCCCGGCCGTTTGACATCCCATCCCATGCGCTCAAGGCCGCTGCACAGGGTGTCCCGCCTGGACTGGTAGATCTCCACCTGTTTGGGTATGGTGTCATCGCAGTCCCTCAGGGCGATGATGCCGGCAATCTGGATGGCCGAGAAAATGCCGTAATCAAAATATCCCTTTATTTTTGCCAGGGCAGAGATGATTTCAGCATTTCCCACGCAATATCCCATGCGCCATCCAGCCATGTTATAGGATTTTGAAAAGGAACCGAACTCCACTCCCACATCCTTTGCCCCGGGTGCTTCAAGAAAACTCGGGGCCTTGTATCCGTCAAAGGTGATCATGGAATAGGCAAAATCGTGGATGACCATGAACTTGAACCGCTTGGCCAGGACCACGATCTCCTTGAACAGCTCCAGGCTGCCCAGCTCGCCCGTGGGGTTGTGGGGATAGTTGATCATCAGCACCTTGGGTCCCGGATAAAACGACTCACAGATATTGACGATGCGTTTGAGAAAGGATTCAGCCGGCGCAATGGGAATCCTCACCACATTGGCCCCGGCAATGACGGCCGCATAGATATGGATGGGAAAGGCAGGGCCCGGCACCAGGACCGAATCCCCGGGACCGAGCAGGGCAAGACTCAAATGGGAAATACCTTCCTTGGAACCGATGGTGAAGATGGTTTCAGACTGGGCGTCAAGCCCGATGTTATAGTGGCGTTTGTAGTAGAGTGAGATCTCCCTTTTCAGGTTTTTCATCCCTGAAGAGGCGGTCGGGTAACCGTGGGTCTTGGGGTTCTGGGCCACTTCAACCAGTTTTTCCACAACGCTTTCAGGGGTCGGGTCCATGGGGTTGCCCATGCCAAGATCAATGACATCGTCCCCGTTGCGGCGTTTTTCCATCTTCATGGCATTGATCATGCCAAAAAGATAGGGGGGCAGCTGTTCCATTCTGCCGGCAAAACGTATGATTTTATCCTCGGCCATCTCCACATCCTCCAAAATTGTGACCCATCACGGGCCAAAGTTTGATTTTAAATTAAACCTCAATTCCTACCACAGAATAAACCGGTTGGGGAGGAGAAAATAGGATTATCCAATAATGATGCCCAGGGCCTCCAGATATCTGGCAAAGAGCTCTTCTTTTTCCGGAAGAATTACCAGATGGCGATCCCCGGCAGGCAGGCAGAGCCGGCTCATCTCTTTGTCGGTCAATATCTGTTTGTGGATGTCCCCATGGCACTCGAGCAGGGTTGCCTTTCCCCTGTTCACAACTGCCGAACTTCGCTCTTCGGCCTTTTCAAGCAGCTTTTCAAGGGGTTTTCCCGGTTTTTCCAGGGTGATCTGACCGATAAAGGCTTTAATTGCCTTTAGGGTCTCCCCGGCCTTCAGGGCATTGAGCAGGGAAACAAGGGAGACCTGCCAGCGGCCGGCCTCTGTTTGAACTGCCATTTTGTCAAGGTAAAGGCTGTGATCCGGATTGGGGGCGCCTTTGCCTGTATACAGGATATCCGTGTCATGAATTTCAAAATCGTGGGGATCCACGGCATTGTAATCGGTCGAAAGTCCGAGCACATAGGCTCCCAGGTCGTTGACCCGGATATGCATCAACCCGTCACACTGGCTCAGAAAAGGTTCATCATCTGCACCCCAGCAGGATTGGAATTCAGGCCTGGCGTTGTCGGGATGCTTGTAGGAAACGTCCACAAGGCCCAGGGTGGCGGCGTATTGAAACAGATAGATCAGCAGATATCGCAGCTGTAAAAGCGACCAGGTGTCACCATAGTCGAGAAGACCATAATGGGGATCGCCAAAATAGAGTTTCCAGTCGTAGTTGGTCATTTCAAAGGTATGGGATTCAGATTGCATGAACCTTTCCACCTCATCCACTGCAATCCATCTGCCGGGTTCAAGGCTGGTGAGCACCCCATTGATCACAGGCCGTCTGCGGGCGGGTGAGGTCATGGTCCGTCCCTTGGCTGACCGTTGACCTTTGATGGCTGTCACCTGGGAGAACTCATCAATTATTTTTGATTTTTCCCATTTTTTCCAGATGGTTTTAATTCCCCGGGCCAGGTCTTTTTTCAATGCCTGGGTGCCGGCCCGGGTTAATTTGAGAAAGTTTCCGTCAATGGATGCAAGTCCCCCCCCCTGGATCAGCAGGGGCCAGGCAAAGGCCTGAATGGGGTCAAGGTCTTCGGCATCATAAAAATCACCGTCACACAGACGGGCTGAAATTTTTTTAACGGTTGCGGCGGTTGCCCGGCCTGTCTTTGGGCTGACCCGGATCTGTTTTTCTTCGACCATGGTGAGCAAAGCGTTCAGGTTCATGCAGGCGGCATGGGCGGTCTCCCTGACTGTCATCTCCGGGTCATCATCCAGGTCTTCATAGTCGAGTTTTTCAGGAGCGGGCTGCTTGATTTTCTTTTCCAGGCGGGCCATCAGGTCCGGGGGAATTTTTCCA
Source organism: uncultured Desulfobacterium sp. (assembly GCA_963675615.2). Classification (GTDB taxonomy): domain Bacteria; phylum Desulfobacterota; class Desulfobacteria; order Desulfobacterales; family Desulfobacteraceae; genus Desulforapulum. Next base: position 2,188,482 of record CAXXTD010000001.1, on the reverse strand, counting down.
TTGATAAAAAACAGGTACAGCAGGTGCAGGGTTCTCCTGCCCCCTGGGGACTCGGTCTGGGGAAGTGCCCCGTACTTGGCAAAAAACGGCTTGCTTTTAAAACAGCCGTTCCAGTTGTGGACGGCTTCAGCCAGTGCATTCATGGCCATGGGATCCAAATTGCCAAGAATGGTGTCAAGATTTTTGAAAACCGTTGATGCGATGTGCGCCGCCAGTTCAGCCTTGCGTGTGGGATTGTTTTTACTGATCTGACTGGCCAGGGATTTGAGTTGATCCACCATGTAGTTGCCGTTCAATGCCTGTTCCAGCGTCTTGTAATCTTCTTGAAATCGTGCCATTATTTTCTCTTTGCCGTGGTGATGATTGAAGTGCTGACAAGGGCTGCCATTTTAAAATCAAATTTATGAATATCACAGGAAACAAAGATCGGTAAATAAAATATATGGAAAAAAAGAACACTAAATCTGTCAAGGCTTACCGGCAGCTCTCTCCTGTATTGAAAACAATGGTCCGGATTCTGGCAGTTCAGGTGTCTGAATTGACCCAGAAACAGACGGGGGCCTGTTTGAATGCCCTGGGACTCAGGGATCAAGACAATATGCCCTTTGTGCAGAAAAATATTCAACCCCTTGTAAAGACGCTTGAGCACCAGGGGCTTTTGATTAAAAAAACCAAGGGGATCACCTGCCCTGAATCCGTATGGGCAACAGCGGTTGAGGATGCCGTAACGGCAGGTCAGTTCTGCAAGATCGCCTTAACCCTCCTGGACGCGATGCCGATTCAAAGAACACCCAACGGTTTTTTTTTCCGGAGGCTTGAAGATTTTTACAGGGCATTTCAAATGGCGGTTTATGGGGGAAATACCCTTGTTGACCTGGACGTTGTTTATTGTTCCGGCAGCTTTTATTTTCCCATGGCGTTTCGGGAAAACCCGCCTGTCCTGGTTTTGTTTAACCGCCCGTTTCAGTCCCTTATTTTTGACGGTATGGCCCCGGAAACAAGATTAAAAACCCTTGAATATCTTCTGGAGGCGGCAGAACGAAACCTGGAACCCGTGGGGGATGCCCTTGAATATGGTGTGGCGCTGGTGTCAAAAACGTCCGGGCTGGAAACAGGCCCTGGGATATTGAGCCGGCTGTTGTTCCGGGGGGAGATCCCCCGTATTGAGGCCCTTGCCGGCCGGTTGAAAGCGTCGCCCTCCGTTTCAGCCGGCTTGGGATGGGCTAAAATGATCTATGGCGACAATGATGGGGCCTTGACCTGTTTTAACGCCGCCCTTGCCGCCATAAAAAAAAATACCCACAAAAGAAAGGTGTTTCTGCCCGGATATCAAGGGCTTTTTTTTCTGTTTGCCCTGTTGAAAAGTAAATCGGAAAACGACCACAGGGCTGCCCTGGCATATATTGATATTGCAGACAAAGAGAAAAATCCCTGTTTGCCGGTGATGGAGGCCATGAAATCCCTGTTCCTGGAAAAGCTGGGACGGATTGCCCCGGTGCAGGATTGCCTTGACCACTGCATTGAACAGAACCACGCGGTGCTCTCTTTTTTAAGCATCCTTGTCATGACCTGGACAGACAAAAAAAGGGCCAGGTCCCATATATCAACCCTGGAGGGCATCAGAGAACGAGCCGCCGGCTCAGGCCTTGACTGGATAGAAGCCGAGGCCGCTGCTTTGCTTGCCGAGCTGGGCCGGGAGGGTGAAACCAACGCTCAACGTTCGGAAAGGATCCACCGGGCCTGTGGTACCCAGACCCTTGCCACACTTGTGAAACCTGTTCCCCTCTGGGAAAAGAATCTCAATTCCCTGATTCAAATGGGAGAAAACGTCACCCAGAGGCCGGAAGGGGAAGCAGGCCACCAGGAATTCCGCCTTGTCTGGCTTGTCCAGCACAGCGAAAAATACAATACCTGCCATATCACCCCCCGTCTCCAGAAACGGTCAAAGGACAATACCTGGACAAAGGGGAGACCTGTGGCCTTAAAAAAACTCTATGAGGATTACCCCACCATGGAGGGGTTGACGGACCAGGACAGACGGGTGGCCAGCGCCATTGTTGAAGAGTCCTTCAGGACAGGCTCCCGGTATGGTTACCGTCAGATTGACTATCGATTTGACGGGGACAAGGCGCTGCCGGCACTGGTGGGTCACCCCCTTGTTTTCCTTGAAGATGGTCTGGGAAGCCCGGTGGAGCTTGTCATGGGATCCCCAGAAGTCAGTTTTCGCATCCAGGATGGAACGATCAAGGTCCGGATGAAGCCCCTGCCTGCCGATGAAATTTACACTGTTCTTGTGGTCCGGGAAACGCCGTCCCGTTTTAAAGTGGTTCGGTTCTCTGCCGAGCATTTAAGAATCGCTGAGATTCTGGGTAGAAAAGGAATGGACCTGCCTGAACAGGCAGAGGAGATGGCAACCCGGGCCATTGCCGCCATTTCGTCCCTGGTTACAGTCAACTCGGACTTTGCAACCGGTACAGGCGGGCAGGTCAGGGAGGTGGCTGCGGATTCTACACCCCATGTCCATATAATGCCCTGCCAGGAAGGCATCAAGGTTGAATTTCTGGTCAGACCCTTTACCCTTACGGGTTCCTACTTTAAACCCGGTCGTGGGGGAATCAACGTTTTTGCCGATGTCAAAGGAGAAAAAGTACAGGCCATACGCAATCTGGAACTTGAGAAACAACGATCCCGCAGCGTGATTGCCCAATGCCCCACCCTGGATCGCCTTGAGGCGGTGGGCGGCCAGTGGCTGGTGGGAGATCCTGAAGAGGCCCTTGAGCTGCTTTTTGAGCTTAAAAACAACAGACAAGAGATGGTCATTGAATGGCCCCAGGGAGAAAAGATGCGGGTCAACTCCCGCCAGGCAGGGTTTGATGACTTCAAGCTGGGTGTTAAAAAAGACCGGGAATGGTTCAAGATCACGGGCACATTAACCCTTGACGAAAACCTGACACTGGACCTGGTCCGGCTGATGGAAATGCTGGATAACCCCTGCGGCCGGTTTGTCCCCATGGATGACGGCACCTTTCTGGCCATCACCCATGCCTTGAAAGAGCGGCTTGAGGAGTTGAAGGCCTATTCCACTCCCCATGGAAAGGGATTCCGGTTCGCGCCCCTGGCAGCCCCGGCCATTGAAGAACTCACCGGCCAGGTAGGATCCTTGAAGAGTGACAAGGCCTGGACGACCCATTGCAGAAAACTCAAGGAGATTATCGATCCTGAACTTCCCGGCACCCTCCAGGCCCGCCTCAGGGATTACCAGGTGGACGGTTTTAACTGGCTGGCCCAGCTGGTTCACTGGCAGGTGGGTGCCTGTCTGGCCGATGACATGGGACTGGGTAAGACGGTTCAGGCCCTTGCCGCCATTCTCCTCCATGCCGGTGACGGCCCGACCCTTGTGACGGCCCCCCTGTCGGTCATGGCCAACTGGCAGGAGGAGTGCCATCGTTTTGCCCCCACCCTCAACCCCATTATATTTGGCCCGGGAGACCGGCAAAAAATGCTGGACGACCTGGGTCCCTTTGATCTTCTGATATCCAGTTACGGTCTTCTCCAGGTCGAGGCGGAACAACTGGCCGGTGTGGCCTGGCAGACCGTTGTACTCGATGAGGCCCAGGCCATTAAAAACATGCGGACAAAACGGTCTAGAGCGGCCATGAAACTCAATGCCGGGTTCAGGATGATCACTACAGGAACCCCTGTGGAAAACCACCTGGACGAGCTGTGGACCCTGTTTCATTTTCTCAACCCCGGTCTTCTGGGCAGTTTTAATCATTTTAAGGCCGCCTTTGCCATACCCATTGAACGGGATCAGGACAAACAAGCCTCGGCAAGATTGAAAAAACTGATCCAGCCGTTTATTCTGCGCCGCATGAAAACCCATGTTCTCAAGGAACTTCCGGAAAAGACGGAAATCACCCTCCAGGTGGAGATGAACCCGGATGAACAACTGCTCTACGAGGCCCATCGACTCAAGGCCATTGAGAATATTGAAGCGGCCGATGATACTCCCGGGCAGAAACACCTGCGGATCCTGGCGGAATTGACCAAACTCAGGCAGCTCTGCTGCAATCCCGCCCTGGTCCTTCCAGGCACAAAAATTACAAGCGCCAAGCTCAAGGTTTTTGGCGATATGGTGGATGAGCTGGTTGAGAACAATCATAAGGCCCTTGTTTTCAGCCAGTTTGTGGGCCACCTTGCCATCCTGAGACAATTCCTGGACGCCAGAAAAATCAGCTACCAGTACCTGGACGGATCGACACGGGCCGGTCAGCGCCGGGAGCGGATCAACGCATTTCAGAACGGGCAGGGGGAATTTTTTCTGATCAGTCTCAAGGCGGGGGGGGTTGGCCTGAATCTCACGGCAGCCGATTATGTCATTCACATGGATCCCTGGTGGAATCCGGCGGTGGAGGATCAGGCGTCCGACCGTGCCCACCGCATCGGCCAGACCCGTCCGGTAACCGTCTACCGCCTGGTGGTCAAAGGATCCATCGAAGAACGGATTATTGATCTCCACAGGGAGAAACGGGACCTGGCAGAAGGTCTGCTCAGCGGCAGTGATATGGCCGGTAAAATTTCGGCCGAAGATCTGCTCGGGCTTTTACGCCAGGAGGGTTGACCAACCCCATTGACCAACCCATGAAAAAAATAAAGAAGTTTTACCGTTTATCTGGTAAAAAACAATACGCTGTAACGTCAGACAGGATGACCGAAAGCAGAGAGTATAACCAGGGCCGTTGGGATAATAATTGTAAAAACAAGCCATTGGCTCCGTTAATAAATATGAGGAGAAAGCCAAATGAAACCCGGGGAAATAGAAGGTTTGAGCTTCAGGATCATCGACAGTGAGGCCGGCAGCCACAGCTTTTCGTCCCAGGAGTGGAACATCGTCCGAAGGATGATTCACACCTCGGCCGATTTTGAGTATATGGAGAGTGTCCGATTTCATCCGGCGGCCGTTGCTGCCGGCATCAAGGCCATACAGGATGGATGTCCCATCGTGACCGATACCAACATGGCAAGGGTGGGCATCCGAAAGGGGGAGCTCGCCCTGTTCGGCGGAGAGGTTCACTGCCTGATTGCAGACCCGGACGTGTCTGAACGGGCAAAGTCAACCGGGGTGACCCGGGCCCTTGCCGCCATGGACAAGGCTGCCGAACTCTACGACGGCGGCATTTATGTGATCGGCAATGCCCCCACGGCCCTGCTGCGGCTGATGGCGCTTGTCAAGGATAAAATGCTGACACCGGCCCTGGTGGTCGGTCTGCCCGTGGGGTTTGTCAATGCAGCAGAATCCAAGGCGGAACTTGTGGACCTCGACATCCCCTTTATCTCCAATGTGGGCAGAAAGGGCGGCTCCAATGTTGCCGCAAGCGTTATCAACGCCCTTGCCATCATGGCGGCTGAATCATGAGGAGGTGGTTATCAAAGGGTTTGTAATCGCAGGAACCGGCAGCGGCAGCGGGAAAACCACCATCAGTCTTGCCGTGATGGCCTATTTCCAGGGTCTGGGACTCAAGGTGGCCCCGTTCAAGGTGGGGCCCGATTTCATTGATCCCGGTCACCACACCGCGCTGACCGGCCATCAGTCACGAAACCTTGATTCTTGGATGCTCTCAAAGGAGTACAACCAGCAGGTGTTTGCCAGGGGATGCCAGGGGGCGGACATTGCCCTTGTTGAAGGGGTCATGGGGCTGTTTGACGGCTACAGCGGCGTTGACGAGGCAGGGTCCACGGCCCAGATGGCCAAGTGGCTCAACCTTCCCGTGGTCCTGGTGGTGGATTCAAGGAGCATGGCCAGAAGCGTTGCCGCCATTGTCCAGGGGTTTGAAAATTTTGACCGGGACCTTGCCTTTGCCGGGGTGATTTTCAGCAAAACCGGCAGCGAGCGCCATTACGATTATCTTAAGGAGGCGGTTGAGGCCAACTGTTCCATGCCGTGCCTGGGGTTTATGCCAAGGAACGGCAAAATTGCAATTCCCGAGCGGCACCTGGGCCTTGTGACCTCGGACGACCACGGAATCCAGGCGGACGTGGTGTCTGAGCTTGTTCGGATGATCCATGAACACACCCGCCTTGGGGAGATGATCAAGACCCTTCCGGACATCCGTCTTTGTCGGCTTAAAGATAAGGGCATAAAAAACAGTTCCCAGAAAAAGGTAAGGATCGCCGTTGCCAGGGACCGTGCCTTTTGTTTTTATTATCCTGAAAATATAGAAGCCCTGGAAGCTGCAGGCGCTGAGATTGTCACCTTTTCCCCCCTTGAAGACAAGGGTCTTCCCCGGAATATCCACGGTATCTATTTCGGGGGTGGCTATCCTGAACTCTTTGCCGAAACGCTTTCTGAAAACACCACCCTCATGGATGAAATCAGCCAGCATAGCCTTGCAGGTATGCCTGTTTACGGGGAGTGCGGCGGGTTCATGTATCTTTGCAGCGATCTGACTGCCATGGATTCAGCTAAAAAATTTAAAATGGTGGGCTGTTTTCCCTTTAAGGTGTCCATGTCCACAAGGCTTCGATCCCTGGGGTATCGGAAAATTGTTTTGTCCGACGATACCCTGGTGGGGAAAAAGGGGGATATTCTCAAGGGCCATGAGTTCCATTATTCGGCCATGGATGCGGACACCCCTGTGCCTGAAGATATCAGCCGAGTGTACGGTACCTGCCGCCGGGACGGCACCCGAACCTCAACCCAGGGTTTCCAGACGAACAACACCCTGGGCAGTTACCTTCACATCCACTTTGGCAGCCTCTCCACGGCTGGGCCTTCATTTGTGGAAAGGTGCCGGCAATTTAAGGATGGGGATTGCCGACCATGACAGAAAAGCGGCTAAAACCCGGATTTACAACGGGGGCAGCGGCAGCGGCTGCCGCCAGGGCGGCCCTTATACTGCTTGTTTCGGGCAAGGCCCAGGCGCATGTTGGTATAAGATTTTTGAACGATGAACATTGCCTTATCCCGATTCATAACAGCAAAATCCTTTCCCCTTCCATGGCTGAAAGTGTTGTAGAAAAGGATGCAGGCGATGATCCGGATGTCACCCACAGGGCTGAAATCGGTGCCAGGGTTTCGATAAAACGCCGGGACAGGGGCGATTCCACCGTCACCATCACAGGCGGCAAAGGGGTGGGCGTTGTCACAAAACCGGGACTTGAGGTGGCAGTGGGTCAACCCGCCATCAATTCCGGACCCCGAACGATGATCTGTGAGGCGGTCAACGAGGTGCTTGGGGCATTTAATCTCAGTCATATGGAGGTAAAGGTTGAGATTGTGGTGCCCGAAGGTGAAGCACTGGCAAAAAAAACATTGAATGCCCGCCTTGGCATTCTGGGCGGGATTTCCATCCTGGGAACCACGGGTATTGTCCGGCCCATGTCCCACGAGGCCTATATTGCCACCATCCGTTCCGGAATCAGCGTGGCCGGGGCCATGGGCTGTCACACCCTTGTGTTTACCACGGGGCGTCGCAGCGAGCGGTTTGCCATGGACTGTTTTCCCGGCTTTTCAGAAGAGGCCTTTGTCCAGATCGGCGATTTTTTCAAGGCCTCCCTTGACGCGGCAGAGGCGGCAGCCGATATAAACGAGGTGATCATCACGGTTTTTTTTGGAAAGGCCGTGAAAATGGCCATGGGGTTTGCCCACACCCATGCGGCCAGGTCAGAACTGACCATGAAGACGCTGTCCCGGTGGGCCCTGGAATGCTACCCCGGTGAAGCCCTGGCCGAAAACATCGCCCGTTCCAACACGGCCCGCCATGCATTGACCTTTATTCTTCCGGATTACCCGGACCTGATCCGCCGGGTGGGAGAGAACATCCAGCGCTCGGCCCTTGGATTTTCCCATGGAAAACTATTGATCCGGGCCGTTATTTTTGATTTTAACGGTGAAGTTGTATTTGATTCAGACACTCCAAAGGTATGAAGATGGGCATCGATATCACGCAGTTCATGGAGATCTTAACCAAAGAGGTGGCCGACTACAAGGTGCCCATTATTGACCTCATGGGGGCCCAGACCGAGGACCCCTTCCGGATACTTGTGGCCACCATTCTATCGGCACGAACCAAGGACGAAACCACGGCGGCTGCCTGTGCACGGCTCTTTGAAAGGGCTCCGGATGTCCAGGCCCTGGCCGGGCTGTCCCGGCAGGAGATCAGTGACCTGATTTATCCGGTGGGGTTTTACACCTCCAAGGCGGGTTATCTTGAGCGCCTTCCCGGGGCCCTGGCCGCCTTTGACAACCAGGTTCCCCGGGATATGGATGCCCTGGTGACCCTGCCCGGGGTCGGCCGGAAAACGGCAAACCTGGTCATGGGTGTTGCCTTTAACGAGGACGCCATCTGTGTGGATACCCATGTGCACAGGATCATGAACATCTGGGAATATGTAAACACCAAAAATCCCCTTGAAACCGAGATGGCCCTGAGGAAAAAACTGCCCAAGAGGCTGTGGCAGCGGGTTAACGCGATTCTGGTGGCCTTTGGTCAGGGCACCTGCCGGCCGGTGGGCTCCCTGTGTGATGTCTGTGTGCTGGAAGCCTTGTGCCCCAAAAAAGGGGCAAAACCGAGAAAATTAAAACCCAGGGCTGATTAAAATGAGCGATTATTAATGACGGATTTAAGCGGTCGGGCTAGAGTTTTTTGATTTTTTCATAGAGGTCAAGGGTCTGGGGATCGGGAGCCGTGTCCAGCTCTGTTCTCAGGATGTTCCTGCATTTGTTGAACACCTGCATGGCCTCGTTTTTACGACCTGCATCCGCATAAAGGATCATCATGTTCTGGTAGGCCTCTTCAAAGGTGGGATCGGTCTGAAGCAGTTTCCGCCAGGTGTCCATGGCTTCCTCCCACTGGTTCATGTCCTCGTGGAGCATGGCTTTTTTCTGAAGGATCATGATATATTTTGACCGGAACAGTTCACGCCTGTGGGCGATCCAGTCCATGTAGGGATCTTCGGCAAAGTAGTCGCCCCTGTAAAGCCTGGCGGCCCGGGTGTAGCACACCAGGGTTTCCTCCCGGGTGTTGACAAATTCCAGACCCGTGGCCTTTGCCCCAAGGGCCAGAAATTCATCCGTGTCCAGGGAGATAAGTTCCAAGTCCAGGGAGACCCTGGCCGCCTTCTGGATCACACAGGTGTATCCAAAGGCCTTGATTGGATCCGGCTCAAGGGCTTTTCTCAGCCGGTGCAGGTTGATTTTGAAGTTTTTATTGCCGGCAGTCCCATCGGCATCGGGCCACAGGGCATCGATGAGGATTTCCTTGTGGATGTCCCGGGAACCGTTCAGGACAATGGCCTTTAAAAGCGAAAGGGGTTTTGTTCCCTCAAACATGGATTTGTCCATGGGTTCATTGTTGACAAGGACCTTGAACTCGCCCAGGGTGTTGATCCTGATTTTGGGCAGGGTCAGCCGGTACAGGGGTCTTAATTGTTCGATTGTTTTCAGTTTATCCTTTTTTTCAACACGGTCAAGGTAGCGGACCATGGCCTGCTGAAGGTGGCCCGGCAGCTGTGCTGAAATCAGGGCGGATGGAAAGGCTGGAACAGGCTGGATCATGCTTGCATGGACAAGCACCTGTGCCAGGGTTTTCAAGTCAACCAGGGGGAAATAGCTGTAGCTGTTTTCCACGGCCTTTTGAAGTCCTGCCATGAGATGGGCCTGGCCCTGCTGGGCCTGGTTGAGTGAAAGGGCCGTAAGGCCCAGGATAAAACTGGTTTCGCAGAACAGAAGATCCGATGTAATGCGGTGGAAATAGTCAAGTGCGGGTTCAAGTTCGTCCTTGGCAGCAGAAAATTTTTCCAGGTAAAACAGGGCAAATCCACGGATCTGGCGGGCCATGAACAGATGGATATCCCCCCTTCTGGATTCGCCAAGGGCTTTGACCGCCAGGTCTGCCTGCCTTTGGCACGGGTCATACTGTTCGCACCTTAAAAAGTTCATGGCCCGGATGCGGTGGGCAATGCCCAGGTAAAAATCATTGCCTTCCAGGATGGAAAAATCCGACAGATGATCTGCCGTCTGAAGGGCCTGGGTAAATTGTCCGGTGGAGACAAAATAGATGGCCCGGGCTTCCACAAGGCCCGGGTATAAAAAAATCAGGCCGAACTTTTCAACGTCTGTCTCGGTTTTTTCCAGAAGGGTCTGTGCCGGTTCAAATTCTCCCCTTTTAAGGGCATAGTCGATATTGGTGATGTTTTTAAGGGCCCGATATTCAGGATGGCGGTCTTCCTGGGTCATGGCCTGGATTTTTTCCAGCATCTTTCTTGCCCTGGAAAAATCCCCGGACTGGACAAATCCCAGGGTCAGGACCACCGACGCATTGAGCAGCAGGTCCGGGTTTCTGATCCGCTGGGCAAGGAGGATGGCGTTGCGGCAGGCGGATATGCCCCTGGGGATGTCTCCGTTTCCGGCAATATACCCAAGACCTATCTGCTGCCATAAAAGGGTTCTGGCCCAGGTATACCGGTGTTCTCCCTGCCTTGATTTAAGGCAGGCTTCCCCCTGGCGGATCCATTTTAAAATCACGGGCGAGGGTTCCCTGACAAACACGGCGGCTTCGATGAGGTAGGCCGTGCACAGAAGCGTTCCCCGGGTGTCTGCTGTGCTGTTGAACAGGTCGAGTGCCCGTCCAAAGTCCTGGATGTTTTTTTTGCCGCCCTTGATGCGCTGGGTCAGGGTTTTGAAAAAAATCAGCCAGGGATCACGGTCCACCATCTCCGCTGGCAGTGCATGTATGGCTTCGCCAAGCCCGGTTGTTCTGCCGGTGATCACATAGTCGGTTCCCTTGATGCGGATGATCTTTGCAACCTGTGAAAAGTCCTTGGCCGCGATAAAAGCCCCCAGGGCCGTCTCATGGGATTTATGGTCCCAGAAAATTTGACCGGCCTTTTTGTTCAAATTTTCATATTCACCGGGCCCCAGGGTCTTTAAAAGGTCGGCCTTGAGAAAATCCCGGAACAGAGGGTTGTACTTGAACACGGGCCAGCGGTTGTCCGGGTCGATCTTCTGGATAAACAGATTGCGTTGTTCAAGCTGCCTTAAAATGGACAGGGCATCCACGTCAATGAAAAATTCCTTGAGTATCCGGGTCTCCAGGAGGTCAAATATCGAGGTCTGCATCAGAAATCGTCGGGTTTCAGGGGGCAGGGTGTTGTAGATTTCCCGGGAGAAGTATGAGAACGCCTCGGACGAAAGGTGACCCGGCAGATTTTCAAGGTTCTGGGTCCGCCGGAGGGATTCAGATACCAGGACAAGCCCTCCTGCCCAGCCGTCGGTAATGGTGCAAATTTTTTCAATATCTTCGGGTCCCATGGAGTTTTTCCGCCGGAAAAAAGCCAGGGTTTCGTCCAGGGTAAAAGCAAGATCCTCATTGTTGAGGGCAAAGAGGGTCTGGTTTATTTTAAGCTGGGGAAGGTTTAACGGCGGCAGGGTCCTGGACACAAGAAAAAACCGGATTCCCCGGGGGGGGGCCTGGATCAGCTGTTCAATCAGGGCAAAGGCCGACCCGCCAGGATCCAGGGCTTCCATATCGTCGAGGACCAGATTCAGGGGGAAATCGATCTGTTCGAAAATAAGGGTAAGGGTTTCGATCTGCCGGAAAAGGTCCTGGCGGGTGCCAAGGGTGGTCTGGGGTATATGGATGTTTTCCATCCCGGAGGTCTTGCCGGTCTGCTGATTCTGCCGTTGTTTAAAAAGTTGATGGATGCCGTTGATGAAAATATCAAACAGGGTCGTGTGGTCGGAGGCCTCGGGTGTGAGATGGCACCAGAGGCAGGCCTGTTGTTCCCGGTCCAGGAACGAGGCCACCAGGGTGGATTTACCCTGGGCTGCCTGGCCGGTCACAAGAAAGATGGGGCAATGGGCCTGGCCGGCAAGAAGGTCAAGGAGCCTTGTTCTCGGAACAAGGTCAGATACCTGGGGGATGCGGCAGTTGACCGGTGTCAAACCCCTGACTCCTCTGTCGAACTGGTTTCAAGGGTGGCCATTCTTTCCATGCCGGCCATCTGAAAAAACCGCATGTAATTATAGGAAAGGCCCTTCATGTAAATCTTTGTTCCCCTCTGCCTGATCTGCTGTGCACTCTCCATGAAAAGGGCGATTCCGGCCCTGTCGATCGAAAACAGGTCGTCAAACCAGAAATTGACCCGGGTGATGGCATCCCGGGGGACGGATTGGCAGGATTCGACAAAGGTTTTTCCTGCGGATGCGGACAATTTGCCCTGGAGGTGGACATCAATGTGGGTTTCCGATTGCACATGGCTGAACTCAAACGCCTGTTCACCGGGCTGCAGTGCCCGTTTTTCGGCCCGTTCAAGGGCCGAATTCAGAGCCTTTCGTTCCACGGGTTTGTTGATGAAATCAGAGGCGTCAAGGTCCAGGGCCTCCAGGGCTTTTTCCATGTCCCCGTGTCCGGTGATGATGATCACCTGGGATCTTGGGGCAAGCTGACGAATCTGCCTTAGCACTTCAATGCCGTCCATGCCGGGCATTTTCAGATCGGTAAAGACAATTTCAGGAAAAAAAGTTTTAAATACCGTCAGGCCCTGTTCTCCGTTTTCAGCCGTATGGACATCATATCCATAGGCGGTCAGAAACAGTTTAAACATGGAAAGGGTGGGTTTTTCATCGTCAATGACCAGTATTTTCATGGTTGGGGCGTCCTTTGGGGGCTGTTTAGGGGTTGGGCAGGGAATTGTATCTTAAAGCATGTGCTGTTCAGGGGGGTGCTTTCAACGCTGATGGTTCCGTTGTAATCCCTGATAATACCCTGGATAATGGGCAGGCCCAGGCCCAGGCCCTCACCCATCTCCTTGGTGGTAAAAAAAGAGTCAAAAATATTGTCCATCTGTCCGGGTTTGATGCCGATACCGTTGTCTGTAACCGTCAGCGCCACCGTGTGCCCATTGGAAAAAGAGGTGATTTCAATTTTTCCCTGTTGGACGTCCATGAGGGTTTCCACCCGTTCGTTGACGGCGTCACGGGCATTGGTGATCAGGTTGAAAATTACCTGCTCCATGCGGTTGTTATGGGCCAGGATTTTTGGAAGGGATGGATCCAGGCTGAGGGTTATGCTGATATTCTGCAGGGCGATCTGCCGGCCGATGATCTTGTGTACGGACCGGACACACTGGTTTAAATCAATGGGATCCCTGGAAAAATCGGCCTTTCTGGAAAAGGTTTTCAGCCGGCCCACGATTTCCGCTGCCCGGGTGACCTGGGTACTTATTTCCGTGAGCACCGTGGTGAGATCACGGGGAGTTACTTTTCTGTTCTGCTCGTTCATCATGCACAGATATTCACTGCCCATTTTAATGGCGTTCAGGGGCTGGTTGATTTCATGGGCAATGCCTGCGGACATTTTTTCAAGGTTGGTCATTTTCGAAGCCTGGATCAGCTGGGAGTCCTTTTCAACAAGCTCGGTGATGTCTGTGGCCGCAACAATGATCACATCCTTGTCAGGGTATTCTGCCTGGCTTGCATGGATATTGACAAACAGGGATTCCCCGTTTTTTTTAAAAAACAGCACCTTGGAAGAGATGACAATGGATTGCCCCACGGGGTAATGCCTGGCAAATTCATCGTTTTTAAGGTGACCCAGGGTCAGCAGATTCATTCCCACGAGTTCATCGCCCCCATATCCGAACAGCTCGGTGGCCTTGGGATTGGCGTCCAGGATTTCAAAGCTGGGCTTGTGGATGACAAATATGGGGTTGGGGCCGCTCTGGAACAGGGAAAGATATTTTTTTCGGGACTCCCTGAGGTTGTCCGTGGAGACCTTGAGTTTTGCCGCCATGTTGATGAATGAATTGGTGAGAATGGAAATTTCATCATCCCCGGCACCCGGATCCACGGGCATGGCCGTGGCGGTGTTCGTGTTCCGGGCTGATACGATATTGAAATCGCCATTTGTCAGCTGGTCCGTGTACCGTATCAGGGAGGATATGGGTTGGGTTATGTGGAGGGAAAGGCGGTGGCTTAAAAAGAAGAAAATGATGGACACCACGGACAGAAAGCTTAGAAACAGGAGGCGAAGCCGGGCGATGAGGCTGTCGATGTGCTGCTGGTTCAGCCCCATCTGAACGGAACCGATGGTGTAGATTCCCTCTTTGACCGGTACGGTGACGTGGAAAACCCAATGGCGGCCCACCCGCATTCGAACAATGCTTTCAGCTGAATGTTCCTTTTTTTCCATGGGGTGCTTGAACGTGTCGGGCAGGCCTGTGGTAAAGGTGTGGGCAAGGATCTGGCCGGTCTTGTCGCAGATTAAAAGATAAAGGGCGATGTCTTTGCGGTTGCCCAGGCGGGCATCATAGGCAAGGGCCGTTAATTCGGCCCTGTTTCTGGTCAGGATAAATCCCCGGGAGCTGTCTGCAACACTCTGGGCAATGCCCACCCCCCTTTTTTGCAACTCATTGGTCAAACTTGTGATCAAAAGCGAGCGGGTAAACAGGGCGATGAGTATGCTGACAATCAGGGTAAATCCCAGGCATGAGACGAAAATCTTGTTCTTGAGTGTCAGGCCATTGAAAAAATTCATGGGATCAGCACCAGCCTGCCCTGTTTTATCTGTGTAAAATAGACCCGGTCCAGCCCCTGGTGATCATCCCTGGCAAACGAGAGGGGATTTTGTATACCCAGATCAACGTCATGGATGGACTCGATGGCATGGATGAATTTCCCCCGGGTAATCTGCCTTCCGGCAAGTTTCAGGCCCCGGACCAGGATTCTTGCGTTGATGTACCCTTCGAGTCCCACAAAACTGGGCAGACTGGACGGATAGTATTTTTTGAGCATCTTGATATAGTCGGTGACACCGGGCAGGGTCACGCCATCTTCAGAGGGATGGGGGGGCGGCACCACCTGGGTTACCAGGACCCCTTCGCCCAGGGGGCCGAGGCGCCTGGCAAGCTCTTTGGAGCCCACAAACGAAACATTGTAAAACAGCGGCGAAAACTGCTGGGCCCTGGCAAGCTGGATGAACCGGGCACACGAGTCATAGGTACCGATCATGACCACGGCCTGGGCCCTGGATGCGGCAATCTGTTCCAGGCCTGATTCCACATCAATGGTGCCCCGGACATAGGTGCCCTTGGCCACGGGAATCAGGTCATACTGTTTCAGGGCAATCTCGGCCCCCCTGAGCCCGTCAAACCCATACTCGTCATACTGGTAAAACACGGCCACCCGGTCAAATCCTTTTTCCTCGACCATCAGATCCACGGCCGCCTTGATCTCCTGGTAATAGGAGGCCCGGCTGTTGATCAGCAGTCGGTTGACCGGTTCCCGGAGCCGATTGGCGCCGCTGAGCATGCCCAGGAGCGGTATCTTTGCCTCATTGACCAGGGGAATGATCCGTACGGTTGTGGGGGTTCCCACGTAGCAGAACAGGGAAAAAACCCTGTGTTCAGCAATGAGCTGCTGGGTATTGTAAAGGCAGCGTGCCGGGTCATACCCGTCGTCCAGGGCGATGAGGCGGATCCTGCGGCCGTGGATTCCGCCGTCCTCGTTGATGTGGTTGATATAGGCCATGGCCCCGTGGAGCATGTGGGTGCCCAGATAACCGGCATGCCCACCAAGGGCCAGGGAGGATCCGATGCAGATTTCATCGGTTGTGATGCCGTTCCGGTTTTCCAGGGGAGACAGGGCATTCTCTCCCCTGTCGCAGCCGAGCATGATCATGAAAACCAAGAACACTCCAAGCTTTTTAACCACAATTTTCCCCTGTGCTGAACTGAAGTTGTCTGTTTAACCACCAGAGATCCAGAATAAATTAGCGGGCATGTAATGTCAAACGGGCAGATTTCAATCTGGTTTGACCCGGCCCTGGTTGATCCCTCTCGGATCAATTCTTCATTGGCCGAAACGATGGTCAAGGCCTCGAAAGATTATGTGATCCTTGTTTTCTGCCCTGTCAGCCAGATCTCGGGAATTACCTTGAAAATCAAGGGAAATTTGGCTCTCGGGATCACTGATTTAATCTGTTCCAAACGCCATTCCGGGGAACTTTTTGCCTGTTTGCACAAGGCGGCGGTACAGGTTGAGATCTTCCCGGGTATCAATGTCAAACCAGGGGTGTTCAATCCTGACCGTCAGGCCCGACGCCCTTTCAAGGGTGGTCCTGAACACATCCGGGGTGCTCCAGGACATATTTTCAAACAGGGGGCGAACAGGTATTCCCCCTTGAAAGCCGATCATGTAATAGCCGCCGTCCCGTGCAGGGCCGATCACCATGGGGGCGGTTAACAGGTGGTTGAAAAAAACGGTGACATCCGAGCCTGTTACAAGTGGGATGTCACTGCCCATCAACACAACCCTTGCATATTGACGGTGGAAGGATTCTTCAATGGCCTGTGCCATGCGTTCGCCCAGATCATTGCCCTGTTGAGGGAAAAAGGTGAGGCAGGTGCCGAATTTTGATCGGTACAGGTCAATGGGCCGGCTGTCATCCACGTAACATGCCAGGTCATAGGCGTCACAGGTCAGGTCCTGAATCTGCTGTTTGACCAGCTCCTCGTACAGCAGGGCCGCCTGCTGGTATCCGATCTCGCTGCCCAGCCTGGTTTTCACCCGGCCTGGGATCGGGTATTTAATAAAAAGAATCAGTAAATTATCCATGGTTTTCCCTTTTTTATCAGTAGAATCTGGCCAGAATCCGGGGGGAAACACCCAGGTAATAGAGCAGCGCCAGCACCGGGTTCCGGATCATGGTAAAGACGATGCCCTGCTGGACCCATCGCCGGGCAGAGGTTGATGCGGTCTGGGGCAGGATTTTGAAGGGGGATCGGGATTTTTTGATCTTCTGCATCAGGGCAATGTCTTCCATCAAAGGGATTTCGTCAAATCCATGGATGCGGTGGAACAGCGCTTTTTTAAGGAAAATGGCCTGGTCCCCGTAGGGGATTTTCGTGATCCTTGACCGGAACGCGGCAACGGCTGAAACGAGCTGTATCACGGGATGTGTCGAATCAATGTGAAGATTAAAGGCTCCGCCTGAGAATCCCTGGTCCAGGGCCTCCATGATCAAATCGTAAAAATCACGGGGCAGGCGGGTATCGGCATGGAGAAAAAGCAGCACCGCTCCCCTGGCCCGGTCCGCCCCGGCATTCTGCTGCAGGGCCCGGCCCCTGGGAGCCGTCATCGTCCGGATGGACGGGCTGGAGATCTGTTCGATGGTGGACCCGGCTGGGTCGCCGTCAACCACAATGATCTCCATTTCCCTGTTTTTGGTTTTCTCCACAAGATCACGGATGAACCCGTCTATCCCGGTTTCGTGGAGCACCGGGATAATCACCGAGACGGCAGCGGGTTTCTGCTTTGTCAGAGCCATTTTCGATAAAGCCTTGCCAGGGTCAGGTCCAGTACCAGAAACAGCAGCAGGGGCGGCACCAGGGAGAGCAGGGTGAGTGCCGAGGCAAGGGACCAGTCGGTTGAGTTGAGAAAGGGAAACAGATACCCGGAGTAGGAGGGTACACTGCCGCCGCCAATGAGAAACACCAGGAAATAGTCTGAAAATGCCACCAGGAAAACGATGGACCCTCCGGCCACCATGGCCGGAAGCAGCAGGGGAATTTCAATTTCCCACAGAATCTGCCGGAACCCGGCCCCCAGGTTCCGGGCGCACACAATGGCGTTGGGATCCATGGTGGCATACCCTGCCATCAGGGCCCTGAGCATATAGGGATAGCTGTAGATCGAAAGGATCAGGGCCACCCCGAAATGGGTGTCGGCCAGCCCCAGGCGGATAAAGATCATGTGGACGCCAATGGAAAAGGTCATGACCGGCAGTACGGCCGGCGCCAGCAACAGGCTTTCAATCAGGCGCTGCCCGGGAAAATCCGACCGGCTCAACACGGCCGCCGGCAGGAGGGAATAGACAATGGACAGCACAACCGCAGCAATCGAGTACAGAAACGACGAGCCCATGGTGGTGAGGATACTGGCGCTGTTTTTTTTCAGATAAACCAGGGTTCTCAGATCCATGGTGTCGGGCAGCAGGGAGGGAAAGGCCCAGCGGCCTGCAAAGCTGTACAGAACCAGGACCGCCAGGGGAAAGACAAACAGAGCCCACACGAACAGCACCTTGGTTTTATCCCTGGTCACACCCGGCCTCCGGTGGGGTGATTGCCCCGTTTGCCGCTGAGCTTGAAATAGACAACAGACACCAGGGCACACACCGCAAACATGATCATCAGCAGGGCCATTGCAACGGGCCGTTGTGCCAGGTCGTGCATGAAATAAAAGTTGTACACCTGGAGGCTGAGCATTCCGGGGGTGACCGTGCCCAGAATATAGGGGATTTCAAAGGCCCCGAAGCTGTAAATAAAGAGAATCAGAAAGGTGGTGACCAGAATTTCCCTGAGCTGTGGCAGCACCACGGTGAAAAAAATACGCATCCTGCCACCCCCCAGCTGCCGGGCCGTATCCAGGTAGCGCCGGTCAAATTTGACCAGGACGGACATGGCCATGAGGGTGACAAACGAACTCTCCTTTGCCGTGTAGGCCACAATTTCGCCCACCCCGTATCGGCTGAAAATCAGGTTGGGGAATTCCTGGAGGGTGGAAATGATGCCAAGGCTGTGGCAGATGGATGAAATGATACCTGACCGGCTCAGAAAAATCATGGTAATAAAGGCCACGGCAATGTGGGGTAGAATGATGGGGATTTTATACACCATGGTTTTGACCTGCATGGCCGGCGGCAGCTTCCATATGGTGCAGGCAAGCAGGGTTCCGAGCACGATGGCCAGAACAGACGAGACCAGGGCCACATACAGCGAGAACAGGATGGACAGGGTGAACCGCCCCTGGGTGAGGACGGTGGTATAGGCCGTCCAGATGGAATCGTAGTGAACCAGGGGGTTCATCATTCCAAACGACTGGACAAGGGTCACAGCAATGCCGCCGGCAAAGAACACCACAAAGGGCAGCAGTGCCGGCAGCAGTTTCAGGTAGGGCGCCATGGCTTATTTTTCCAGGACAAACCGCCGCCAGTCTGTTTCCAGCCTTGTCAGGTAGTCCGACGGGATTTCCGGAACCGCGTTGCGGTTGAGAAGGTCAATGTCAAGGGTGGCCTTGCCAAGGTCAAGGTTGTCAAACGCCTGCTTGAACGCCGGCGGCAGTCTCTCCATATCCAGCACGGTAAAATCGCCCCAGTTCCGGGGGGTATTTTTTGACAGCTGGGCCTCGGGTGATACGAGAAAATTGGCTATCACCATGGCGCCGCTGATGTTGGGGGCGTTGAAGGGTATGGCGGTAAAGTGGTTGTTGTAGATGCTGCCGTGGTCCATTACAAAGGTCCGGACGGTTGGGGGGTATTTGCCTTCCATGATCTTGTTGGCGGCATGGGCCTGATAGTAGGACATGTTGATGTCCACCTCACCCCGCTGGAAAAGAAGCTCAAGGGCTGTGCTGCCCTTGGGATATGCGGTTCCCTGGTGCCACAGATAGGGCTTGAGCCGGTTGAGACAGGCCCAGACCAGGGGGGATTTCTCAAGGTAGAGATCTTCGTCAAATCCCTTCATATATTGTTCATGCCCGCCCGTGGTGGCGTAAAAGATCTGGCGGACAAAGGCAGATCCGGTAAAGTCCGGCGGCTGGGCATAGGTGAACCTGCCGGGATGCTGGATCACCCATTCCTCAAGGGATGCGACACTGTCAAAGGGTTTTTCCATCTTTGCACTGTCGTAGACAAAGACAAACTGGGCTTTGCCATAGGGGACTTCATAGCGCTCAACGGGGTATCCAAAATCAAATTCAACGCTTTCAGGATCAATGTATGCGTTGAAATTGGGCAGGCGGTCTGCAATGGGTCCATAAAGAAGGTCGGCCTGGCGGGCATTCTTGAAATTTTCGCCATTGATCCACACAAGATCAATGGTGCCGGCGTTTTTTCCGGCCTGTTTTTCCGTGAGCAGCTTGTTGACAAATACCTCTGCGTCCATGGGAACCCGGTTGAGGTCAATGTCGAATCGTTCCTTGACCTGTTGGGCCACATAATCGTCAATCCAGGCGTTGATGGTGGCGGAACCGCCCCACATGTAAAAGTTTACCCGAGTTCCCCGGGCCTTTGCCAATGCCTGATCATGGGTCAGCGGCCCCTGCAGGGGGGCGTCATTCTGGCATGACACGAGCAGGAGAATCAGACCCAGCAGTAAAAGCGTTTTTTTCATGGTTTTTTCCTCGTAAAATCCGGTGGATGGTTAGATCAACCCGGTCCCCTGTTTGAAACCCGTTGTAAAGCGTGTGAACATGGAACAGGGCTGTGCCCCATTGCAGATGGTAGCTGATGTTTGTCCCAAGGAAAACCACCTGCATGATGGTCCAGTGGCCCTGGCGGTTGGCAGAAATCGTTGCTGCTTCAGCCCTGAAGTAATACTCTCCCGTGGAGAAATCCAGGCCCTGCCCTGCCCTGTTGTCGCGGATCTTTACCTTTCCGGCCGTTTCCGGTGTCAACGGGTTCACATGGCCCAGAAAGGCCGCGGCCTTGATGGATATGGGTTCATGAAAAACCCGGTCCACCCGGTCAAACTGGACCAGCTGTCCGTCGAGCATGATGCCGATGCGGTCGGACATGCTGAAGGCCTCCTCCTGGTCGTGCATCACACAGATGGTGGTCGTGTTGAACCGTTTCTGTGTGCTGCGGATAAAAAGAGCCGTGTCCGCCTTGAGGTTCTTGTCAAGGTTGGCAAAGGGCTCGTCGAGGAGCAGCACCCCCGGATTGATTACCATGGCCCTTGCAATGGCCACCCGCTGCTGCTGGCCGGCACTCAGCTGTCTGGGGTATTGACCGGACTGTTCCCGGACCTGGAAGCAGTCGAGCATTTCCATCACCCTGGTCTGGATCATCCGCCGGTCTGTTTTGGAAGCCCTGAGCCCGAATGCCACATTATCAAAGACCGTCATATTGGGAAAGAGCAGGAAATCCTGGAACACCATGACCGCAGGATTTCGATCTCCGGCATCTGTGTTAAAGACAATGTCCCCGGAATCGGGGGGTTCCAGACCTGCAATGATCTTTAAAAGGGTGGTTTTGCCCACACCCGACGGTCCGATGAACGAGATGATTTCTCCCCTGTCCGCCGTAAAACTGATGTTTTTAAGGGTCTGTTTCCCGTGAAACCATTTGTTGACATTGTTTAATTTAAAAAACATTCAATGTCGTCCAGGTAGGTTAAGATTTTATCAAAGGTGACCCTGTCCTTGAGGGTCCGCCCAGGGGCTGTGTATTCATAGTAGGCCATGAAACACCAGCTCAAGGCCCTGAGCAGGATGGTCCGTTCAAGGAGGGCGGTTTTAAACGCAAGCTCGTCAAAGGAAAAATCAGGTGAGATCAGGCGGTAATAGGCCCTGAGAAAATCCAGGCGCTGTTCCGGGGTGAACCTGAAATCAGACTTCCACAGGGTGGTGGTGGGAATGGTGAAATGGGCCAGATCCTGGTACCTGCAGGAAACAACGGCCTTTTCCCAGTCCACCAGGAACCCTTTGTTCTCCTGGATGATGAAGTTGCCTGAATTGACCTCTGTGTTGACCATGGACAAAGGCTCGCTGGCAAACAGGGCCCCATGTTCCTGGTTGAGTCCTAGGATTTTTTCATGGTAGTCGAGGAGGCGACGTCGCTTGTCTGCCATCGGGTGGTCGGGAAATCGTTCGATCAGCTGCAGGCTTTCGTCTGCGATATCCTGGATGGGGGTGCTCTGAACCACCAGGTCCCGGCTCGGGGGCAGATCATGGATGGCGGCAAAAATCCGGGGGACCTGGTCGAGATCCCTGGCAAAGTCAAAGGGTCTGCCCGGGATGAATTCCATGAGCATCACCCCGCCAAGGGGCGAGTTGGATGCCACAAAAAAGGGTCGGGGGGTCACGCCCGACGGTTCAACGGCCCTTAGAACCGTGTACTCATACCGGATCTGGTCCGGCTGATTGATCTGGCTGCCGTGGTTGATGCGAAACAGGTATTTTTTCCGGCCGGACACCACCAGGTGGTTTTCATTGTACTCCCCGGCAGCCAGGAACGCTACCCGGTCCACCCGCTCCAGCCAGCCGTTTTCCAGGATAATATGTTCAATGGCTGTTGAAATCGTCCGTCTCTCCATGGGGTCAGGCTTGGCTTATTGTCGTTATTTTCCATACACCCGTTTCGGGCGCGGTTTATGTATCCAGGTTATTGCTCTGCAATATACGTGGATGGGGAAAATCAGTCAAGAAAAGGGTTGAATCCAATGTGTAATGCCCCTCCGTTCCTGTCCCACGCTCCGGCCGCTAGGGGCAAGATAGGAGTATAAACCCTTAGAATGGCTGGATATGTGGGCCGATGGCGGGTTTGATGAACCTTTTTAAATTTAATTTTTGATATATGTCTAAAAGTGATATATTTACCTGAATCAATAGTAAAATTTGCGGTCCTTAACAAAGGACGGGCAAACCCAATGGATACATCTGCATCATCATCCTTTGACATTAAACCTTTTCCCGTTGAGGGCCAAAAAATGCTCTTAAAGTCGTTCCACCTTGAAATCGTCAACAACCACTGTATTCCCGGCGCCATGAGCGTCAACGGCATTGCCCGTCTGGACCAGGATGTGGGGTGCGTCATTCCTTATTTGAATACGGCACTTGGGGGGAGTCAGTACATAAAAGATCCCCCGGCCGTCACCTTTCAGACCGAGGGCCGCTTGATTTCGGTTCAGGCAGACCGGATCACGGTCAACGCGGTAAAGGACCGGGAACAGGCGTTGAAAATCGTTGAATGGATTCGCCGTGAAATCAACGAGACCTGGGACAATCGTGGGGAGATCACGCCGAGTTATAAAAACCCTAGGAAGCCTGTTGTGGTTGAAATTTTAAAATATCTGCCCAAAACCAATTGCCGGGAATGCCGGGAACCAACCTGCCTGGTTTTTGCCCTGCGACTTGCCGAAGGTGCCAAAAGTATGGATGCCTGCCCGTATTTGGAGGGCGCGTCGAAAACGGCTTTGGAAACATACCTGTCTGAATTTATTTTTGACGATTGACCGGCCGTAATCCGGCAACATGACGGGGTTTCATCTAAGTCGAAACCATTTTGGCAGGCGGCGGGTTTTCCAGGAAATCATCGATTCGGCCGCTTTGGGATTTCATCTCAAGAACCACGTTGGGATGTTCCGAGGCAAACCGGTAAAGAGCGTCCAGAAGCCAAATCGGTTTCCCCACATCAGGGAATCGGAAGACTGGCCGGTTCCAATGTGATATTTTATGACCGGATCGGTTTTTGGTTTTATTCCAACACCAGCATCATCTACAGCCCCCAGGGCGATAGCGGAGGGCAATTCCGGGTGCTTGCATTGGGTTAATTACCCAGAGGAACTTACCTAGAGCAGGGGGGAAATCGTGATGCCAGGCTATCGCGTTTCCAGAAACGATTCTGACGGCCAAAATAATAGTCTATCCCCATGCCTATTCGCCACTCAAGGGAGTTTGACGATTGCTCCACCCAGGTCAGTCCGCCAATGGATAGATGGTTGGACAGGCGTTTCCACGCTTCCAGCCGGACAGTGTAGGCAAGTCGATTTTCCCGTTCGCCGGGATAAATGCCATGGAGTTCCTCCAGGGCTTCCGGCGTAAAGTCTTTGATGCTCTCATAATGGATTGGGTAATAGGGGCTGTCTTCAGTCTCTTCCATCATCCAGCCCAGGGATATCTGGGTGTCAATCCAGAAATTACGGCACTGGGCCGTCCGAAACCTTACAAAGGGTCCGGCCACAACCATGAGTTCCGGGCTGTAATATCCTCCATGGCCAAAGGTATAAAAATTGGTGTTGTGGTCAAATCCCATGCCGCCGGCATACAATCCCCCGGTGATCTCATGGCTGTCACGGGTCATGATCGTTTTCCCGACGGCAGCATTAAGGTGCCAGGCATTGTTTTTCCATACATTGTTTCCGCGATAGGCATCTGCCCCTGCATCGGCGCTAAACCACCATTTTTCGCCAAGATTAAATGTCTTTCCCACAGTAACGCCATTCTTCACAACCTGCCCCCAGGCGGTTTCACCATAGGGATCTTCCAGGCCCGCATAGGAGAGGATCGAGTCATTGATGCTTGAACGGTGCACATGGAACCGCCAGGTATTGTATTCTCCGGAAACAAAGAAGGTTGGCGTCACCCCCACTGGACCATTCACGGGGGATGTCCCCAGGCAGGCCTGGATCCTGAAAGGACCTTCAGCGGCCCAGCCAAGGGCAACACGCTGGACGTTCAAGGTTCCGTCAGGCGATGCCAGGGGCTTTTGCCCATTGAGATACCGGTAATAACTGCCCCCGGTGGTTTTGCCGTTGTCCCCGCTGGACAGATAATTGTCTGACAGGGTCAGCGACCATTGCCGTCCCTGTCCATAGGGATTGATGAACCCAGCGGACAGGCC
This sequence comes from uncultured Desulfobacterium sp., assembly GCA_963675615.2. Taxonomy (GTDB): domain Bacteria; phylum Desulfobacterota; class Desulfobacteria; order Desulfobacterales; family Desulfobacteraceae; genus Desulforapulum. The sequence continues at coordinate 2,164,084 of CAXXTD010000001.1, read as the reverse complement.
GGTTTCATCCAGTTGAGAGGTGCCTGTGTCCCCATTTTTGTGGCGATGATACAGGGCGCTTTCCAGTCGGGCTTTATCCGCATTGAAATAACAGGCCTCTGGAGAGTTGAGCATCTGGGAGGCAATGATGGGGCTGTTATGGTCAGCAAGCCATTGGGCGGCAATCTGGATAAGGGCGTTGTCCCCGGAGGCGTTCATGGTCTGGGTCAAGGCCCAGGCCCTGTCCCAACCTCCGGTTGCCAGGGCGAGGTTGATCCTCCTCTGAAACAAAAAGCCTTTGAGTTCCCTGATCTTGGGAGTATCCCGGACGGCGCTGGATTCCAGCAGGCTTACCGCCTGGCCCAGCTTATCCTGGTGGTACAGGCTGTATCCAAGTCCCAGTACCAGATCCATGTCATCGGGTTTCTGGGCCGCCAGGTTTGAAAAACGTTGCTCTGCTGCTGGATACTCCCCGGAATTGAGAGCATGCCAGGCCATTATTGTGTTGGCAAACAGGTCCGTGGGATCCAGGGAAAGGATTTTCTGGGCAAGGGCCGGGCGCTCTTCCGACGCTTCCGGCAAATTGGCCAACCGGGTATGGAGAAGGCGTTTATACGATTCCACGGTTTCCAATGGCGGGGTAAGGCCCTGGTTCAGGATATCGTCATGGGAAACGTTCAGTCCACGGGCCTCGGATCGTTTGGCAGTCCATGCCTGGCGTTCCCGAGCGTCAAGCATGGGCAGGTAGTGGTCCATTGCCTCAAATTCATTGAGCCGGATCAATAGGTCCAGGAGTACAGGAAGGGTTTCCGCTGTTTTGTACTGTTCGTGGACAAGGGTTGAAAAACATTCCCTGGCTCCAGCAAGACGGCCCTGTTTCAGCCGTGTGTACCCCAGCCCCAGCAGTGCTTCCCTGGTCAATATCGGATCTTTGGATCGGGTTAACCGGGTAAAAGCTTTTTCAGCTTTTTCCAATTGTCCGGCGTTGTACAGATCCCAGGCCATACCTGTGGTTGTGGCGGCTGCCCAGCATCGGCCTACCGGGTACCCGTCCCTGGCGGGTCCAGCCATCACGGTAATTCCCAGAATCATTAAAAAAAGGACTCGTTTCATGGCACCTCCACGGTCATTGCCAGCAGGTAGAGTGTGTTGGAATAATAGTCGTCGGGCTCTTCCTTGATTTTTCGGTTGGCTGTGTCCATGAGTTTCCGGCCGGTTTTCATGTCGCCGGTAAGCTGGGCGCATCTGGCAAAAACAGCGTAAAAACCTGCAGGCGCTTCGTCCAGGGAAACCAGATTGTTGACCAGCTCAACGCGTTGCGGAAGATAGCCCATCTGGTGGAACAGGGATAGATACTCGGTGAAAATTTCCAACTGGGTTGTCATGCCGGCCATGGCCAGGTACAGGGGGATGCGGACGGCATCGAATCCGAAATAACGACTCTTCTGGGTATCGATGGAAATTTTTCCGCCTGGGTCCAGGATGACCCAATCCGGTGGAAGCTTTAAACGGCCCTGGGTTGACCGTTTTGTAAGGGCCATGCATTGGCCGGACAGGTCTTTCCAGAATCCGCCAGCATCAAGCCTGGCAAATTGGTCAAAGGCTGGAAAAATAAAATAGCTGGGGTTGATCGTCAGGCTCTCCGTGGTGATAAAGCTGAAATAGCCGGGCATCAACATCTGCTGGTTGTTCCACCGGACCACGAGCCTGGACCGGATGGCTTCGGCGATTTTCCGGCCAAAGGCCTTCAGGTCCGGTCGTTCCCACCGTTCTCCGGCCAGGATCAGGGACCAGGCAATGAGCAGGTCTCCGTCCGTGGCATTGTTGTAATCAATGACATTCCACTCGCCCGAGAACAGGCGTCCCCAGGACCATGCTGTCAGGGAATCTTTCCGAACCATGAGGTTGTCCTGGGTCCAGGACAGGATACGGTTGAATGTGGATGGGTCATTGTTCTGGACGGACAACAGCAGGCCGTACCCCTGTCCTTCGGAATGGCTGATCCTGTTCTGGTAAATGTCGATGACGCGTCCATCCTGGGAGATGAAACGGTTTTTGTAGTGATCCCAGGTGCCCGGCTCGGCCAGTGCCGAGGATGCTGATGCCGCCATGGCAAAAATCAGGATTAACCGCCACAAGGCTTCAGGCATCTCCTGTCCTCCGGGAAAACCTGCGTTTCAGCCCGGCATAAATCAGGAGGGTGAGCAGAACGCAGACGCCGATTATGCCCAGAATAAACCATTTGGAATAGGTGTTGGCATAATATTCGACAAAGGGCAGAGATGTTAATTTACCCAGGTAATAGCTTGGGCCGAGTTTCAGGGAAAGGCTCTGGATCTCTTTGCCGGAAAGGTTGACCAGGGCGATATCCCCCTTGCACGTTGCCTGGAAACCCGTATCCCAGATGGCCAGACCGCCCCTGTCCATCTCCTCTGGAGACTGGGCGGTCATCACCAGGACGGTGCGGGTGCGGTCAAAGGGGGATTGAAACTGGATCAGGGCCAGCCGGTTCTCCATGAGCACTGGATCAAGATGGGTGATCACCAGCTGGGCGTCGACCAGGGAGATGTCCACCACCTTGGACCGGGGGGAAGGAATCAGCTTTGACCACAGGCCCTGGGGCTCTGGGTCCCCCTTGGGCCGGGGAAGATGGGGATAGGCAAGGGGTCCCGGGGTTGTCAGGTTCAGCGGGGCCCTGTCCCTCAAGGTCTCGGGAATGGCCGACGGGCCCGATACCAGGATAATATCCCTGGCGGTTTTGTCGGGCATAGCAAACTGCCAGTCGGCTTCCAGGGGTGCAAATCCGGTTTTCTGGGAGGCCAAGGCGACCAGGTTTACGGCGGCAACAAAGGAAGAACGGGTTTTGTCTGGAATAACAATCAGGGTTTCAGCCATGTCTGGTTTTCTGCCAAAGGGAAACGCATCGGTCATAAAGGCCCCCAGGTGGGGCATCTCGATCCAGTGATCCAGGTCAGGAAGGGTAAAGGTGGAATTTTCCGAAATGGTCATTCTCAGGTTTCCGGTCTGGATCATGGTGCACTGGTCCGTCACCATGGGGGTAAGCTGGGGGGAAAAGGTCAGTTTGTTGAATCCGGGATTCATGGAGGACAGGGGGATGCGTACCTGGTAGTTACGGTAGATACCGCCCTGGGGGTCACTGCAGGGAATGGCGGCTATGAATTTGTTGTTGAGCTGGATGTTGAGTACCGAATCCTTGCGCATGGTCGAGCCGTAGGCCATATCCAGGGCCAGAATCGCCTGGTTGTTGGGGGACAGATGGGTGTCCGAGGGAATCCTGAAATCAAATCCCCTGGGAACGGGAAAGATGCCCTTGAAGGTGGTGGTCTTGAAGCCCAGGCTGGACAGGGTATAGGTCTTGGCCGGTTCCAGTCCGCCTTTAAAGGTGTATGGATTGATTTCTGGGACCAGGACGGAATTGACAGTTATGGACCGGGCGTCTGGAAGGGGCAGGGAGAGAATGGACAGGGTTTTTGCAGCAGTCTCAACCTCTTCCCAGGTCCTGCCGGTAACCAGAATCAGACCATGGTCTGGATCCCGGGTCCATTCCGGGGTGCCCGACACAATCTGTTTTTCCAGGGGCAGGTCATGGAGGCTCAGGGAGGGGCCGTTGACCTGCCAGTTGTCTTTGATCACACCGGTTCCAGCCAGGACTGTTTTGACAAAGGCCTGGGGGCCGATCACCAGGGTGTCCATGCCGGGCTTCAAACCTTCCCGGCTGACAAAAGAAACCCTTCTGTACCCATACCGCAGGGCAACCCCGGATGCACAGAGCCCCACCGGCTTGAGCACAGGGGTCTCCATGGCTGGAAACACCAGGTTGACCGGAGGGGGATTGGGGTTTTTTGCATCAAACAAAAAATCCGTGACAGCGGATATTTGCAGGGGGACCGGGTTAAGTCGGAACTCATAGTCCAGGGTGGCGTTGTTGAGTTCAACCCAGGTCCACAGTTCCGGGGCCGAAGGGTCTTCGCAGCCCTGGGGAACGGAATGCTGGGATACCTCGAACCTGAACGAGTGGTATCCTGGTGCCAGCAAACGTCCGGGAATGGAAACACTGACCGTTCCTTTTGTGGACAAGGGGTCCAGGGCAATCTGGGACAGGGGTTCTCCGTCAAAGGAAAAGATCAGGCGGGATCGGTCTTTGATCAGGGCCGAAGAATTGGCATAGGAGAAGGTCAGGGTTGCCCGGTCCGCGGTCCACCGCTGGGGTATGGAGAGCTTGAAATCGTAGGCGTCGGTGTTGTCGCTGATTCCCTGCAAACGGATATTTTCCACAGAAAGGACGTCCTTCAGGGCCAGGGACACGGTTGCGGCGCCTGCTGAAGTCCCGAAGAGAGTGAACAACAAAAGACTCACAAGGAAAGAAGTACAACGTTTCATGATTTTTCCTCTTTGGGTTTGGGTTTAAACGGGGTAATTCGAGAATAATAATCCATGCAGTTCATACGGACAATGGACAAGACCCCTTTGAAATTGGAGGCCGAACCCCTGATTCCGGTTCCCAGTAGTCTTAACAGACCCACCAGGTTGCTCACAGGCTTGTCTTTGTGGGTCTGGCCGTAGAATTTCCAGCGGCTGCTGTCACCATAAACAAAGTTGATGACGGATGTCAGGGTTTTGGGGTCATCCGCCTCAAACGAGCAGCCCAGGACCATGCGCTGCCCCTGGAGATGGCGATGTTGAATGGTCATGGGCAGAATAAAGGCGTTGCCGTAGCTGTCCCTGGCGTGGAGTTTCAGCCTTTTTCCCCCCATGCCGGTGCCAGGGGGTGGCACACGGATTCCGGCTCCGGAGATGGACAGGTCAAACAGTTCAGCCGGGATGAAGTCCGCTGACTCTTCAAATTCCAGTTCTACAGACTCATGGGTGGTGTAGCGATGCATTTTGCGTACCTGGCGGCGTTCCCACACCACCCCCAGGCAGGACAGGACAATGACGATGTTAAACGTGTTCCAGACCATACAAATGAGAATGGAATCCAGTGCGCCGGGTACCCGTATCCATTGATAGATGCCGAATCCGTATGCGATGATCGACACCAGGAGCATGAGGTAAAAGGGTATTGCCAGGTGACTTAGAAAATCCTGTTTCAGGGACACGGCTTTGGGAGTGACCTTGAATACCGGGGACCTGGGCCTGGCAATCACTGACAGGATGGCCGGCAACAGATAAATGCTCTGGATGGTTTCGTAGAGTTCTGAAAAAAACGGGTGTCGGAACCGGCCAAACAGGTAATTGGACAGAAAGTAGGCTGCCACCAGGTGGGGAAGGGCAAAGCAGACAACCTGGTACAGGGACGCATTGTATATCCGAAGCCCGAAAAACAGCAATATAAGGGGTGAAAAGAAAAAGATGACCCGGGCGATGCCAAAGAACCAGAAAAAGCTGGCGTTGAAATAGCAGATTTTCTGGAACAGGGTCAGACCCTTCTGGAAAAGCGGGTTTTTGAGGATAAAGATCTGGATCATCCCCTGGGCCCAGCGGCTGCGCTGGAGAATAAAGTCGTCAAAGGTTTCGGGGGTGAGTCCGATGATAAGGGGTTTGTTCAGGTAGGCGCTGTTGCGGCCCTGTGCGTGGAGGCCCAGTGCGGTTTCAGCGTCTTCGGTGATGGTGTTCCCGGCAATACCGCCCACTTCCATCAGGTATTTTCTGCGCAGAACCGCTGCGGAACCGCAGAAGAATGATGCGTTCCAGAAATCAAGCCCCAGGTGGATGGCGCCGTAAAACATCTCATTCTCGGAGGGGCTCTTCTGGAATATCTGGAGATTTTTTTCCACCGGGTCCGGGTTGATGAAAAAATGGGGGGTCTGGACCAGGAACAGGTTGGGATCCTGGATAAAAAAACCCACGGTTTTTTCCAGGAAATCCCGGGCCGGAACGTGGTCGCAGTCCAGAATCAGGATCAACTCGCCGCAGCCCTGTTCGATTCCTTCATTGATGCAGGAGATCTTGTCAAAGGCATCCTCGTCAAGATGGCATTCACAGCTCATCAGGGCCTCGTTGATATTGCCGGCCTTTGCGCTCAGGTTCTCGTCCCGGGTGGCGTAGTTGATTCCCAGGGAGTGTGCAAGTGTCTTCAGGGCGTCTGAACGTTCCCGGGCCCTGGCCGCCTTCACCGGATCCGGATCACTGAGTTTCTGCCGGGTTCCCCCATCGTCAAGGATGTAGATGTTCAGCTTGTCCGGCGGATAGAACATCTGGGTGGCGGCTATGGCGGTAATCTGGATGATCTCTTCCGGTTCGCTGTAGGTCGGGATGTAAACGTCCATGGTGGGAAGAAGGTCGGGGTCGGCCGGGAGCCTGGGTGAAATCCGTGCAATGGGCCAGACATTGACAAACATACCCAGGAGATAGATCAGTATGCCGTAGGTTTCTGCCAGGTACAGAAGAACGGCAAATACAAAATCGGGAAATCCTTCATAGGAAAGGGTGACGGTGGTCCTGAATATCCAGTAACGCAGGCTCAGGAAACAGCAGGCCGTCATGATGAAAATTCGTCCGCCATGACCCAGCCATGGACCGGCCTTGTCAGCCACAAGGATGGCAATGAGCAGCCCAACCCCCAGCACCAGTTGATTGTTAAGGGAAAGATATGCCGTTGCTCCGCCCAGATAGACCAGAACCAGCACCAGGGTTAGGATGAACGCCGGGTAAGCCAGGGGCGATCGTTTTATGGGGTGTGCTGTCATGGGGCAGGTACCCCGCCTTTGTCGTGCCTGGACCGGGTTAATATCCGGATGACAGAGACCATGCCTCCCAGGAAGATGCCTGACCACCCGATCCACCCGGGGGGGTGGGGCGTTTCCAGGACACTGATAAAGCAGCCCTGACCCGAGGCGCCGTCGCCCACACTGATGATATCTGTTTCATCACTGGTATCGCCCACCTTGACCATAACCTGGACAATGTTGCGGCTTTCAACACCCTGGTCGTCCGTGACCACCAGATCCAAGGCATAGGTTCCGGGTGTATCGGTCGAAAACACGGGCTGTGGGCTTTCCGGGTCGGAAAGATGCTCCCCTGGATTCCAGGCATACCGGACAATGGACCCATCCGGGTCATAGCTGGAACTGCCATCCAGGGTGATGGATTCTCCGGGTTTTACCCTGGGGGTGATGGCCGAAGCCAGGGCCACGGGAAACCGGTTCTTGCCGGGAATTGCCCGGATCACCCGGAGATTGTCCAGAAGAATCCTTCCCTTCTGGGTCTGGCCCCCGGCCCAGGGAATCAGTTCAATCTGGGTGATGGCTTTGAAATCGAGTTGGGTCAGGGTACCGTCCTGGGCCTCGGGATACCGCCAGTCATAAAAGCTGTTGTCCAGGGGGATGGTGATGGTCTGCCAGGGTCCGTCTTCAACCGTTAACAGATCGGTATGGGAGGATGTTCCCAGAACCGGTTTGCCCTTATTGCCCGATGCATCGGACAGAACCAGCAGCAGGTCGGTTGTATCTGAATTCAAGGTCTCGGTGCGGATGTCAAACGCAAAGGCATCATATCCGTCCCAGTTGCCGGAAGCCGTGTAAGTGACGGTTTCGCCGGTGGTTTCAGATACGATCCGGGTCTCGTGGCCGTAGGTTCCAAAGGACTGAAACAACCGCCCGCTGTCGGTGTCACCGTTTGACCTGTCAAAATCAACGGTCATGGTATAAACACCGCCAAGCCGGTTCAGGCCCTGGGTGTCCAGGCTGAAGTCGTAAATGTAAGGGGTGCTTCTGTCCCCTGGCCCGCCATGGCCATCCCACCACCCCACGGCATAGGGCGGTTCGATGTTCCAGGAATGGGCCAGGGATCCGGTTTCAAAATCGCTGAACCGTTTTTCACCGTCGGCTTCACCTGGAATCACCTCCATGGATACGTGACATGGTGTTGTTTCTGTACCGGTCTTGACCCATACATCGGTTTCATAGGTGCCGGGGGCAAGCCCCGACCGGTCAACACCCAGGTAAACCCGGTCGGTAACCCGGGCCGATCCCGATGCATCGCCCAGGACCAGAAGCCAGGGTGCATTTTCTGATATTGACCAGGATGTGCTGCCTGCAGAGGTGTTGGTGATACTGATATACCGGGTGAACCGGGTGTTGGTTTCCGTGGTTTCCACGCCTGTGTCATAGGGGCCGAATTGGATCAGGGACGGGGTCACAAGGGGTTGGCCTGGGGTCTGATCCTGGTCCGGCATTGGTGAAAACACAAAAGCATACAGGGCAAGGGGATGAAATGTATAGGTCAGGCTGCCCTTGTCCAGGGCAATATCCCGGGTGTCCATGTCGATGATCCCGGGATCATTCAGGCCAAACCGCATCAGCCTGGAAAGGACCAGGTCACCATCGTCGGGCAGCCCGTGGATGGTTGCCGCAACAGGTGACTGGTTCTGGATGAAATCACCGGTGGTTCCATCAACCATACCTTTGTATGCCACAACAATCACAATGTCTCCCGAATCCCTCTGGCAGGCATGGATGGAAAATTTTTCCCAGTCACTGGCCTGGGCATCCACAACCGTACCCCGGAACCAGTGGCTCATGAGATAAAAGGCCCAGTACTTGGGATTGGGTTGTCCTGTTTCATCAAACATGGCCTGCTTGGCACTGTCTACGGCATGGGCAAAATCGGTTCCAGACTGGTTGGGTTCCCCCACGTACCAGTTGCAGGCAAGGTCGACCCCTGCCCTGGCAAAGAACCCCAGGTAATCCACGGTTCCCACGGCCGTTATCTGTGCCAGGCTGGGATAGCCGTTCCAATAAAAATAGCCATATTCGGAAAACGACAGCCGGGTGCCGGGATAATAGGCGTCCACGGCAGACCTGAGTCGGTTCAGGATATTGGTCCGGATCCCGATGGCTTGGGTTTCCATATCCCAGGATTCAAAATCCTCCTGGAAAAGCCCCCGGGGCTCCTGGATGGCGTCCCGATCGGTGATGGCTCGGATATACCGGTGAACATCCAGGTAATCTGCCAGTCGAACCCCGGTTTGGTCTTCATGAATCTTCATCCGTGACAGGTACTGGCAAACGCCCCTTCTTGGGTCGGATTCCCAGCCGTATGTATACGGGTCGGCCCCCCGGTCCGGGAAGATGCTGGTGTCCCAGGTTGATACCGGATCCATCATGATTTGCCACAGGGGAGAGTCGGCCATGGCAGCCCCTCCGGGTTCAGTTACCGGGCACAGGGGAGAATAGTCATTGGTCCAGTACAGCCACCAGTTGGCCGGTGTCGGCCCCAGTATTCTGGCGTCCGGGTTTGCGGCCTTGATGGCACCTGCAACCGAGGCGAACCGGTCAAAGTAGTAATCATAGGCAGTATGGGCGTTGAGCACCTGGTCTCCATGGGCAGCGTCCCTGTAAATGTCGGGATAGTCGTCCCTTTTCCAGGCGATCCAGGGTTCATTGCCCACCCCCCAGAAGCCCAGATCTTTGCCGGCCAGGCCAGCCCATTGGGTGACCTCACTGCTGCTCTGGCCAAGGGAATAGTCCGGGGCCGTGATCCCGGCACCGGGTCCTGCCACATTTCCATACACAGACGCCTGGAGAAAGGGTTCTGCACCCAGAGAATTCCTGGCCCATTCGACAAAACTCTCCCAGCTCAACGGAACATAGTCGTTCTGCCTGGAAATGACATTGTACATGCGGTTTGTTTTGAAATTATACCGTTCCATATTGGTTGCACCCAGGCGCACCACGGTCACATCCGCCTCTTTAAGCTGCTGGGTGACACGCTCCAGGTAATACCCGGCCGACCAGTTGGCAATATTGACACCGTACAGGTAGGGGCTGATGGGCCGCCTGTCACGGGTTAGGTCAACGGTAAGAACCACCGGTTCTGACGATATGTTTTCAACGGCTTCCACTGGTTTGACTCTGCCTGGAGAGCACCATAAACAGACGGCTGCCAGGCATACGCTGAACCATTTGTGCCAAAGGGTCAAGTTGTGGAAACACTGCATGGGGCCATCCCTTGAAGCCGTATGCTCAGGCTTATTTTGTGGTTGAGAGTTTTATTTGTTTCATGTCCATAGTAAGCGGTTTGCATTTGTGTCAAACAGACGCCAAAGGTGTTGGAGTCTCCTGTTTGCTCATTTTTTAATACGATGTTTTTTTAAAACAGGCAATTTTTTTCCAAAATAAGGCGTTTCAAACTTCATTGTGGCCAGGGCAGATACCATGCTCCGGCCATGCCGGTTATTCGGAAGTATTGACACCTGGCAGACAAGACAGGTATGACAGGGGAACCAGAAAGGAAATTATGATGAAAATTGTATGCTCAGACCTGGAAGCCCTTTATCAGGAGATGGATGACCGGGTCACCCTGCTGGACCCGGACCGGTGGCGCGTGGAAACGCCGTTTGATCACTGGACCGTCATGGACCAGGTGGCCCATATTGCCCTGTTTGACCATGAAGCCCTGATGGCCATAGAGGAGCCGATCCGTTTCCGGGAGCGTGCACAGAGGATTCTATACATCATCCGCTCAGAAGTTCATTGGCCGGAGCCGCTGAACCTCCTCCTGGGCCTGGACGATCCAGCCCGGCTATTGTCCCGCTGGCGTAATATCCGTATCCGCCTGCTCGACCGGCTGCGGGTGATGGCCCCTGGGGATCGCCTGCCCTGGTATGGCCCGGATATGACGGCGCGTTCCTTTGCCACGGCCCGCCTGATGGAAACCTGGGCCCATGGTCAGGATATTTTTGACACCTTCCGGATCAAACGGATCAATGGCGCCAGCCTCAAGCACGTGGCCCACCTGGGGGTAGCCACGTTTGGATGGAGCTTCAGAATTCGGGGGCTGGTCGCCCCTGACGTCAGGCCCCATGTTGAGCTGTCCGGGCCATCCGGCGAACACTGGGAATGGGGAGAACCCCATGGGGAAAACCGGGTCTGGGGGGATGCAGCGCAATTCTGCCTGGTGGTTACCCAGCGGCGCAATGTGGCCGACACCCGGCTGCACTTCCAGGGCGAGCATGCCGGGCAATGGCTTTCCATTGCCCAGGCCTTTGCCGGCGTTGCCCAGGATCCGCCCGGGCCGGGCATCCGTACCATTGACTATAATCAGCCGCCTGTGTAAATATCAACACGTACCATACCACCCACAAAATCAGCAGATTCCGGTTCATACGGTGTCGCACCTGCCGGCCAAGCAGGATAAGGATAGCCATAGGTGGGCGCAAGGATTACCGTTTTCCCTGCACCATTTCATGGGGTGGATGAAAGACCCCTTTAATACATCGCTTTATTTTGTAATAAATGAGATACTGGGCCTTAGATGATAATGATAGTATGAGGCTGATTTTTGAATATACAATTGGCCTTAACTCCGGTATTGACTCCATAACCAACTGAATAACCATATGATTTGCACAAAATTAAAGTTCAGAAACAAAATCATTCTGACATTTCTGATCGTTTTTATCCCCCTCATCGTCATCGGCAGCACCATTGCCTACCACCAGGTAAAGAAAATCATTGAAACCGGCATTGAAAAGCAACTGGTGGATACCACCGATTCCCTTGTCAAACTGATCCAGACAGCGGCCTCTGTTTCGGTTAAAAACAGACTGCGTGCCATTGCCGAAAAAAACCTGGATATTGCTGAGTATTACTACAATAAACACCGCTCGGGACTTTTAACCCGGCCCGAGGCCATTAAACGAATAGAAGAAATTTTCTTAAATCAGCATATCGGTATCAGCGGTTATATCTATTGCCTTAACAGCAGCGGACGGGTGATTATTCATCCCAATGACGGGGTCAAAAACACAAATGTATCTGATTTTGAATTCGTCAGGCAGCAGCTTCAAATCAAAGATGGTTATCTGGAATATGAATGGAAAAATCCCGAGGATAAAAAAGCGCGTCCCAAAGCGCTTTACATGGTCTATTTCAAACCCCTGGACTGGATTATTTCAGTTTCCTCCTATCGTGAGGAGTTCAGCTACCTGGTGGACGTTGAGGATTTCAGGGATGCCATTCTTTCCAATGCCCTGGAAGCGTCGGGCTATGCCTATATCATCGACGAATCAGGCAACATTATTGTCCATCCCGAGTTTGAAAATGAAAACCTTTTGGAGTCAACCGGAGAATTCCCTAACCCCATAGGGCCGATCCTGGAGAAGAGAAACGGAAAAATCAGGTATTTCTGGAGAAATCCCAGGGATGCCAGCGCCCGTGAAAAAATCGTTATTTTTAAGCACATGCCAGAATTTAAATGGATTGTTGCCTCCGCAAGCTATGTTGACAAGGTCTATGCGCCATTGAGAAAATTCTGGCGGTTTCTGATGCTGGACAGTATTCTCCTGCTTTTTTGTTCCATTGGAATTACCTACCTGATCAGCACGGCAGTAACCCGGCCGTTTACCTCTCTCATGGAAAAGCTTGAAAAAGGTGCAAAGGGAGATTTCTCAGTTCGAATGAACAATTATACATCGGATGAGTTTGGACGGCTGAGCCGGCATTTCAATTATTTCATGACCCAGATTGAAACGGAAATTCAGATCAATGTTGAGACCCGTGCGGCCCTGGTGGAAAATGATCTCAAACTTCGCAGCCTTTTTAATCAGTCTTTCCAATATACCGGAATTTTGTCTCCCTCCGGGATAATTGAAAAACTGAACCAGAGCGGGCTTGATTTTGCCGGTGTCCCCGATGCTGAGGTGATGAATAAATTTTATTGGGATCTACCTTTCTGGCGGCACGATGCAGCGGTCCGGGAACAATTGAAAACGGCCATTCAAAAGGCGACAGAGGGCAACCTCGTCCGGTATGAAACCACAGGCATCTCCAGAAGCAACGAGATCAGGGATATTGATATTTCAATAAAACCCGTACTCAATTCTTTGGGTGAAGTGGTATTTATCATTACGGAAGCCAGGGATATTACAGAAATCAAGCAGGCGGCAGTGGAAAGGAAAAACCTGGCCGTCCAATTGGAAAAATCACAGAAAATGGAGGCAATCGGAACGCTTGCCGGGGGGATTGCCCATGATTTTAACAATATTCTGTCCGGTATTATGGGGCATGCACAACTGGCCGAAATGACACTGGACAGTCCTGTAAAGGCAAAGAACCATATCCGTCAGATAACCAAGGGCGCCCAGAGGGCTGGGGAACTGACCCAGCAGATTCTGACCTTCAGTCACCGGGCCGAATATAAAAAAAGGCCGTTAAAATTATACCTGGTGGTGAAAGAAGCGCTGAAACTTTTGAGATCTTCAATCCCGGTTACCATAGAGATCAGTGAACGAATCATTTCAAGGGAAAAGGTTCTGGCGGACCCGACACAGATGCTCCAGGTGATCATAAACCTCTGCACCAATGCCTACCATGCCATGGAAGAAAAAGGCGGATGCCTTACCGTTCATCTGACCCATGGGTTCGTGCCCGAACAAAGGGATTTTTTTGGGCAGAAAAAAACGCCGGGTAAATATGTAACACTTTTAATCGAAGATACCGGGCGTGGCATGGAAAAAGAGATCCTGTTAAAGGCTTTTGATCCCTATTTTTCAACAAAGCCGGTGGGTAAAGGCACGGGTTTTGGACTGGCATTGGTATCTGCCATAGTCGAAGAACATGACGGATACATCAAAGCAAAAAGCACTCCCGGAATCGGGACACGTTTTTATATCTTTTTGCCAGTTGTGGTCGACAAAGTGTTACCCCCTGAAACAAAATTTTTAGAAACATTGCCCATGGAAGGTGTGGGAAATATAATGGTCGTTGACGATGAAATAGAGATCCGGCAGATCATTCAACAGTATTTTGCCAGTTTCGGATACCAGGTGTCGATATTTGAAAATGCCATCAAGGCCTTTGAGGCCTTTGAAGTTGATCCGGACCGGTTTGACCTGATGATTACAGACATGACCATGCCCGGAATGACGGGGGCTGAACTGGCTGAAAAGGTATTGACGCTTCGGCCGGATTTCCCCATTATCCTGTGCACAGGCTACAGTGAATCGATTACAGAAGAAAAAGCCTGTGAAATGGGGATTAGTCGATATGCTCTAAAACCTGTGGACAACAGGGAACTCGTCCGAATGGTCAGGGAAATTCTATATGGCAGACCCAAAGAAACAGACATTGACTGTTGAATGATTAAAAGAGGCCTGGCCAGTATTTTCCCTTATTCGGTTTCTGCTAAAAACGAGATTGATCGTTGATCCATGATGGTCAAATCGCCCTGGATCTCTCATTCAGCAGATGTCAGGACCTCCTGTTTTTCCTGCATGCCAGTGCCATGGGCGGACAGACCTTTGCCACCCAGCCATTGGTGCACGTCTTCGATGAGCAGATACAGACACGGCACCAGGACCAGGGTGATGATCGTGGCAAAGAGGATGCCGAAACCCAGGGACAGGGCCATGGGAATCATGAACCGTGCCTGGCGTGAGGTTTCAAACATCATGGGGGCAAGTCCCCCAAAGGTGGTCAGGGTGGTCAGGATGATGGGCCGGAAGCGGCGCAGGCCGGCGATGCGGATGGCCGCCATGGGAGGGGTTCCTTCACGCTGCCGGCGGTTGGCATAATCAATGAGCACCAGGGAGTCGTTGACCACCACCCCGGACAATGCCACAATTCCCATCATGCTCATGAGGCTGAGATTGTACCCCATTATCAGATGGCCGAGGACCGCCCCGACAATGCCGAAGGGGATGGCGATCATGACGATGATCGGCTGGGAGTAGCTGCGAAAGGGAATGGCCAGCAGAAAATAGATAGCCATGATGCCAAGGGCGAATCCGCCGATCAGGGTCTGCATGCTCTCTTTCATGTCGGCCTGGCGACCCTGGTATCCATAGACAAGGCCGGGGTAAATCCGGGCGAGTTCCGGCAGAATGGTGGCGTTGAGGGCGGCCTGGACCTGGCCGGTCTCGCCCATGGGCTCGACATTGGCGGTCACGGACACCGTTCGCCGGGCGTCCCTGCGGCTGATGGTGGTGTAGGCCCTTCCCCGCTGGATATCGGCGATTTCCATCAGCGGCACAAAGGTGCCGACCGGTGTGCTGACCATGAAATTTTCAACGTTGTATTCGCTGACGCGCTCGCCTTGGGGCAGGCGCACGCGGACCGTCACCTCGTTGCGGCCCCGCTGCTGGCTGAGGGCCTCGGCCCCGGAAAAGGCATTGCGCACCTGGCGGGCGACCTCGGCAGAGGTCAGCCCCAGGCTCCGGCCTTCGGGTTTGATGGAAAAATCGAGCTGCTGCTTGCCCGGAATATAACCGTCATTGATATCCTTGACATTGGGAAATTCGGCCAGGCGATCGGCCAGGGCCGCACTGGCCTGGTCAAGGACCTGGATATCGGAATGGGAAAGCTCCACGGTCAATGCCGCCCCGGAACCGGGCCCGCCCCCGTCCGACTCAAACAGCAAGGATTCCAGGCCAGGGATCGGGCCGAGTTTTTCCCGCCACAACCGGGCCACCTCGCCCGTGTTCAGGGGACGGACCCCGGCTTCGGTGAGATAGGCCCTTACCTGGACTTGGTTTTCGTCGATTTTGGAAAAGATACCCTTGAGCAGACGATCGCCGCCGTTTCCCGCAGCCAGTTCTGCCACGGCATCGGTGAGGCGGTCCTCGACGGCCTTAACCTTGTCCATGGGACTGCCCACGGGCAGGGTGGCGGTTACCTTGGCTGAGTCTGATTCGACCCGGGGCATCATGATCAAACCGATGCGGCCGCTCAGGGCATAGCCGACCACCACGACCAGGATTGTTATGCACAGGGCCACGGTCAGGGTCCGCCATCGGATGCACCGGTCTAGAAACGGGCCATATATCGTGCTGATGAATCGGTTTACCTGGCGGGTGAACCCCTGTTGCCGGCGTTGCAGCCAGTTGGGTGCTCGGTTGGCGGATTGGCCCTTGATGTGGGCCAGGTGGCCTGGCAGGATCACCAGGGATTCAACCCATGAAATGAGAAAAACCGTGATCACCACCATGGGAATGACCTGCCACACCTTTCCCATCTGCCCGGGAATAAACGAAAGGGGCAGAAAGGCCACCACGTTGGTCAGGATGGAAAAGGCGATGGGGGTTGCCACATCCCGGGCCCCGAGGATGGCGGCCCGGCTAAATCCCATTCCCTGCTGCTGGTACTCGAAGATATTCTCACCCGCAACAATGGCATCGTCCACCACGATTCCCAGGGCCACGATAAAGGCAAACATGGAGATCATGTTGATGGACACCCCCATGACCGGTAAAAAGAGCAGGCTGCCGAGAAAGGCCGTGGGAATACCCATGGTGACCCAGAAGGCCAGTCTGAATTCGAGGAACAGCCCGAGAACGCCCAGCACCAGTGCAAGCCCCATGAAGGCGTTCTTGAGCAGCAGTTCCAGGCGCTGCTGGTAGACTTCAGAATCGTCGCGGTTGATGTGCCATTCGACACCGGAGGGCAGATCCTTTTCAATGTCAGCCATGGCTGCACGCACGGCATTGGCGACCCCCATGGGGGTCTGGTCCCCCACCCGGTATACATCAATACCAATGCAGCGCTGTCCGTCATAGGCGGCGGACCGGTCGCTGTCCTCGAAACCCTCTTTTACGGTGGCGATGTCTTCGAGGTAGACCACGCTGCCGTTGGCGGTGGTTACGATGGGAATCCGGGCGAATTCAGGGGCCCAGTTGCGGCGGTCCTTGATGCGCAGCAGGATATCCCCGCCCGTCGTATCCACGGATCCGCCGGGAATTTCCGTGGAGGCGTTGTCAATGGCCTGGGCAATTTCGGCCAGGGTCAGACCATGGGCCCGCAACCGTTCCTGGGGCACTTCAACCAGAATTTCATAATCCCGGGCCCCTGCCAGCTCGACCTGGGTGATCTCCGGGCTCTGCAGCAGCCGGTCCCGTACCTGATCCACGGTTTTGCGCAGAACCATTTCCGGCACGTCGCCGGATATTTCCATGGCCAGCACTTCCCGGAGGTGGGTGGCAAGGGAGACTTCAGGCACGTCGGCATCTTCGGGAAACGTGGTGATCCGATCAATCTCCTGTTTAATCTCCTGGTAGACCTTCTGATGGTCAGTGCCTTCTTCCAGTTCGGCATTGACGGTTCCACTGCCCTCGGCGGCCGTGGCCGTCACTTCTTTGACCCCGTCAATGGCGCGGATGGCCTCCTCCACGACCAGGATGATTCCCTGCTCGACTTCCTCGGGACTGGCCCCGGAATAGGGGACCCTGACCGTGACCATGTCCAGATCGAACTCGGGAAAGACCTCCTGTTTGATGCGGGAGGTCATGAACAGGCCACCCAGTACCAGGAAGATCATGAGCAGGTTGGGTGTGACCCGGTTGTGGACCATCCAGGAGATGGGGCCACGGGCCTGGGGAACAAAGGTGCCGCTCATGACCGTTCCTCCCGGGTGACGTTACGTTCGGCTGTGGAGCCGCTGGCCGGGGCATCGGCCGTGCCAAGGGGCATTCCCTGCACGGGCGTACCCAGGTCCGTGGTGATCAGTCGTTCCCCTGGTGCAATTCCCTGGGTGACCAGCACTTGATCTGCTCCCCGGAAGGCGATCTCCACAGGTCGGATTGAAAGTTTGCCATGGGCATCCATGATCCATACGCTGTTGCCGTCACGAATGAATTCGCGATCAATGGCCGCAGCCGCAGCCATGCCCTGCCCCTGGATCTCCACACGCACGTACGCGTTGATCAGCATCCGGGGTTGGCCTTCCCTGCCCGTCTTGAGGCCCAGGGGATCTTCCACCTGGACCAGCAGCCGCGCCATGCGTCCCTGCTCTTCCAGGCCCGGTTCCAGGCGGATCACCCGGCCCTGGCGAAAAACGCCTTCGCCCCAGGCGGCCGGGTCGTAAACCCGGACCAGGGATCCCTGGTCTCCATGGGTCTGGGGAACCGTGATCCAGCGCAGCTGACTGACCGGTACAGATACAGCCACCCAGCAGGCATCGGTGCCCACCAGGGTGGCCAGTACCGTGGATTCGCTGGCCCGGGTACCCAGGTCCACGGCACGGGACAATACCACCGCATTGAACGGCGCTTTGATCCGGGTGCGTGCCAGGTCGACCCGGGCCTGTTCGAGGCGGGCCTGGGCCGCTTCAAGGGTGGCGCGCAGGTTCGCAAGCTGGGGCTGGCGCAGCATCAACGCTTTTTCCACATCGCTCACCGTTTGGTTCAACAGGGTGTACTCTTTCTGGGCGACCAGCTGGTTGCCCTGCTCAAGCTGAAGATCCGCCTCGGCTTTGGCTACGTCCGTGGTCAACTGCTTGACGGCCAGACGATAGTCCGTGGGATCAATTTTCACCAGGGTCTCACCCTGGCGAAAATGACCGCCGGGTACCAGATTACTGTTCAGTTCAATGATTTCACCGCTGACCTGGGGTTTCAGCTCCACGGTGCGGGCTGCCGTCACCGTGCCCATGCCGGAGATCATGGTCTGCTGGGGACCGTAATCCACGGTGGTGTATTCCACCAGCGTGGTGTTGCGCGTCCGGGGCCGCGGTTTGGCCTGGGGGCCGGTTTCCATCAGCCAGAGGGCAGCGCCCGCACCTGCCGCGATGACTGCCAGGGGCAGCAGACCACGAAAAACAATGGCGGTCCAGGGCCTTGGATGGTGATTGTCAGTCCCGGCCTCGGATGTTTTTGGGTTGTTGGCGCTTGAAATTTCTTTTTTTGGCAGCATGGGTTTCACCTTATATTTTTTCGTCAAGGGCAATGTCGGTCATGTCTAGGGTTTTAAATCATGGGAGGGGAGGTGTTCCGGCTGTTCCAGTGTCCATCCCGAACCCAGGGCCAGGCACAGATCAATCCGATTCTGCACCAGAGTCTGTCTGGCGGTCAAAAGGCTGCGCTCCAGGGTCTGCTGGGAGAGCAGTGCATCCAGCACCCGCTGGTAATCCATTGTGCCCTGGAGGTACCTGTCCCGCACCCGTTGGATCACCTGCCCGGCCAGGGTGAGCTGCTTGTCGATGCTGGTGATGAATTCCCTCTGACGTTGTTCCTGGACCATGGCGTCTTCCACCTCTTTCAGGGCATCAAGAATGGTCTGGCCGTAGGTATGCAACGCCTGGGAGGAAGCGGCCCGGGTCCGGTCGACCTCGGCCTTGCGCAGGCCCCCGTCAACGATGGGGGCCACCAGGTTGGCGGCCAGGCTTGCCAGCCAGTTGTTGAACAGGTCACGGGTATATACACCCGAGGTATTGAGGTTCGCCGAAAGGCTCAACTGGGGAAAGCGGTTGGCAATGGCAGCACCCAGGTCGCTGTCTGCCGCCTGAACCCTGGCGTAGGCGCTGCGGATATCCGGACGATGTTCGATCAATCGGGCCGGCAGGCCCGATTGCGGCATGGGTGGCAGATCGATCAGTGTGGCCACCCGGGGTGCCACATTCTGCCGGGGAGGCTGTCCGAGAAGGATGGCCAGCTGGTGCTTTAAAACTTCGACCTGGGCCAGAACCCGGGCCTTTTCGCCCTGGTTGGACTCGACGAGCTGCTGCTGCTGCAGCATATCCGCAATGCCCACCTGGCCGGTGCGGACCTGGAGTGTCACCAGTTCGAGCACCTTTTCATTGTTCGTGATCTGGGCGTTGAGTATTTCCAGTTGCCCGTACTGCTCAACCAGCTGATACCAGGTGCCGGCCACCTGTGCAGAAAGGGTCAGGGCTGCGGCCTGGAGGTCCTGGGCACTGGCCTGTGCCTCAAATGCGGCCCCATTGCGACTGGATCGGATGCGGCCCCACAGGTCAAGCTCGTAGCCGGCGGACAGGCCCAGGGTGTAGCTGTGGCCCTCGGTGGTCTGTCCGTCTTCGCGATACCGGCTGCGTGAGTTTTCAGCCTGGCCATCAAGGGTGGGAACAAGATCTGCCCCGGCTTTCCGGGCCAGGGCTTCGGCCTGGCGAAGTCGATCCCAGGCGGTCTTGAGGTCGAAGTTGTTTGCCAGGGCCTGGTCCATGAGGGTGTTGATCACCGGATCCCCAAAGGAGAGCCACCACTGATCGGGCAGGGTCGATTCGCCGGACTGGGAGAACCGGGCCGGAACTTCAAGGGGCATCCCGGGAGGGTGGGCGGCCACACTGCAACCTGAGATCAGGGCCCCCACCACCACGAGCACCAGGTTTCTAACCCACGGCCGTGTCGACGGATTTGGCGCGGTGTTGCATGAATGATTGCACGGGATGGTCATCTTGTCTCCCCCTGTTTTTTCATCAGGCCGGCCAGCTGTTAAAGGGCTGTTTTTCGAACTTCATTTCCCCGTCGCTGCCCTTGTAAATATTGATCCAGGCATTCCAGTTTTGGGTGTCCATTTCAGGATAATCCAGCCGAAAATGGCTGCACCGGCTCTCTTTGCGCAGGATCGATGCCTTGAGTTTCATTTCAGCGCTGATGATCATGTTGGCTGTTTCGTGGGCCAGCCGCAGTTCATGGAGATCCGCTGCCCGGAGCATGGGCATATGATGGTCCCGCAACTCTTCGACATAGGCCAGTGCCGCCTTGAGAAGGCTTTCCTTTTTTATGTAGAGAACGAAATTGGGGATCATGATACCCTGGAGAGTCTGGGTCACCCATGCCGGACTGTATCCCTGCTTTCTCTTCAGGGGCGCAAGTATTTCCCCCTGTATGGCCTTGATTCTGGCCGGGGAGATGCCGGTGCCCTCAACCTTTTGACTATGGGCAGCCGCAGCCTCGGCGGCAATGGCCCCCTGGACGGCTGAGCCTGCCAGTGAAGACCCCATCTGGGTATAGATGGCGCCGGCCATATAGGACCCCAGAGCATCGCCTGCGGCGTAGAGCCCGGGAATGTTTGATGCGCCCCTGTCGTTGATTGGGACCAGCCCTTCGGATTTATGAATTGCCATGCCTGCAGACGAACCGCCCACGAGTGTTCCCATCATTCCCGGAGGTGCTCCCCTTTCTTTTTGGGGGCCATCGCCCTTCGGGGGGGCACCGTTCTTTGGTCCTGCGCCCTGGGGGGGACCGCTTCGTTTAAATTCATCGGGAACATGGGGTCCGCCTTCCAGGGTGTTGCCGTTGTCCCTGCCCGGAGGCCCCATTTTTGCTGGATTCCCGGCCATGTATGCCTGGTAATTGAGATCCACACCCAGATCATGGTGGACTTCAACACCGGTGAGTCCGGGTTTTCTGTCAAACATGCCATGCCATCCGTCATAACAGGCTGCAGCGTTTGTCGCCTGACCGGGATGTCCGTCGTTCCACTCCTTGCCCGTTACCCTGGCGCCGATATGATAGGCCATGACCGTTCCGTCGTGGGTGAGGTCACAGATGGGAAATCCATTGGGTTTAAACCCACCGGCACCCGAGCAGAGGATTACACTTTTGGCCTTGAAGATATGCACGAAGGGTTCATCCATGCTGAAACCGGCAGCGCCGGCGATGCGGCCGTTATCCTTGATCAGATGGGTGATCATAACCCTTTCCATGACCGGGATATTGCGTTCCTGTATGGGTTTGCTGAATGCTTTGTTATAGAGAGGGGAATCAAAAAATCCCCACTGCTTCAGCTCCTTGACCCGGGCCAGGGAGTGCTCGGCCATCTGCCGGGTGAAGACGGGATTGTTTGTGCCCAGGGCAGAGCGGGAAACCGTGTCCACAAAGGCATCAATGCTCAATTTCTCCTTGGCAGGATCATAGGCAAAGATGCCCTTGGCAAAGGGGGTCATCCCGGATGCGCCCAGGCGCCCCTTGGATACCATCAAGACCCTGGCGCCGGCATCATGGCCCTTGACCGCGGCAAAAAGTCCTGCGATGCCGCTACCCACCACCAGCAGGTCGGTTTCGTTTTCGACGACCGTTATTTTATCCGGATCGATCGCAGGGATATTGACGCTGCACTCTCCCCGGGACGGGGCAAGCCCCATGGCAGCCATTGCTGCAAGCCCTGCGGCACCACTGGCAAGGGTCATGAAATTGCGTCGGGACATTCCTTTTGGATCTTGAGATAAAGACATTTTATTTACCCCCATGAAACCACGACCGGAATGGATTTTTCCGGTGAAATGGTAATGGCATCCACCGGGCAGTACATTCTGCACAGGTGGCATATCTGGCAATCCGCCGGGTATTTGATAAACGCCTTGTTTGTTTCGGGATCCTGTCGGATCACATCTGTAGGACAGGTTTTGACGCAGGTCCCGCAACCGATACACCCTTTGATTGATTGAATAGTCATTTGCTGTTCCTCTGTTAACGGATACGGATTCGCTCTGTTTGTTGTTTCTGTGGGGACTATAGCGTCAGGGGTGTGAATGGGCCGTGAAAAGAATGTGAAAAAGGTGTGAAATTTACAAACTTTATATCAGCCTGATCGTTTAAATTGCAGTGGTCAATATACAATCCATCCCGGATACGCTATATAACCGGAATGGCC
Organism: uncultured Desulfobacterium sp.; assembly: GCA_963675615.2. GTDB lineage: Bacteria > Desulfobacterota > Desulfobacteria > Desulfobacterales > Desulfobacteraceae > Desulforapulum. The sequence continues at coordinate 2,141,759 of CAXXTD010000001.1, read as the reverse complement.
GGAGCAGTGTATTTGCCCTGGCCACAACGAAGCATGAAGTTTGAACCTTCGTCAGCAGAGGCGACCGGAGTGAAATACCTTCCTCTGGTCGCCGGAATGATACGAGTTTCATATAAAACTCACAGGGGGTGAGCTTGAAACAAACCCAGGCGTAAATAAAAACAAGAAACGGCCCTGGCCGGCCGTGATGGGAGCATCACCATGAATGATACACAAAAACAGCCCAAGGGCGCAGGCAAGAGTAGTTTTGAATTAATAAACTCAAAGATCCTGGCAGACATTCTGCCGGTGAAACCTGGATCCGTTGTCCTTGATCTGGCCTGCGGCAGGGGGATTTATTCTCTGTTCCTGTCCGGAATCATCGGTGATCAGGGACTGGTTTATGCCGTGGACCTCTGGCAGGAGGGCATTGGTCTTTTAGGCCAGGAGATTGAACGCAGGAACATCACCAATATCAAAACCCTTTTGCTGGATGTGACCCAGGAGATGGACGTTGATGATGGCAGCGTTGATGTCTGCCTGATGGCCACAGTGCTCCACGATTTTCAAGAGATCAACAAGGCAGGTGCTGTTTTAAAACAAATCCATCGCATCTTAAAACCCGGTGGATCTCTTGCTGTTGTTGAGTTTAAGAAAGTTGAAGGACCTCCCGGCCCGCCCATGAAGATCCGGCTGTCTGAAGGTGAGGTCGAAAAAATGGTCGCTGGGCATGGATTTGAACGGGAAAACGCGGCCGATCTTGGCAAATATAACTACCTGGTCACGTTTCGGTCAAAATAACGTTATTGAAACAGGGCACTCACGCTTTCTCCGGTGTGGATCCTCAAAATGGCCTGGGCGAACAGGTCCCCCATGGAAAGAACCGTCAGTTTCGGGAACTGTTTGTCCTGTGGAATCGCAACGGTATTTGAAACAACGATTTCTGTAACGTGTGAATTTTTCAGGTTCTCCACGGCATTGCCGCACAGGACCGGGTGGGTGGCCCCCACATAGATTTTTTTTACACCGGCTTTTTCAAGGGTTTGAATCGTGGCCACAAGGGTGCTGCCCGTGGAGATTTCATCATCAAATACGATGGCATCCCTGCCTTGGACATTGCCCACGACAAGTCCCTGCTTGACATCGGAATCACTGGTACGCCGTTTGTCGATAATGGCCATGGATGTTTTCAGGCGTTCGGCAAATCGGCCGGCCCTTTTGGCCCCTCCTGCATCGGTGGCCACCACCACCACCCGGGACAGGTCCAGACTGCGGGCAAAATAATCGCAGATGGTCGGAACCGCCGTCAGGTGGTCCACGGGCATACTGAAGAAACCATGAACCGAATCTGCGTGCAGGTCCATGGTCAGCACCCGGTCAGCACCGGCTGTTTTCAGCAGGTCGGCAATCAGCCGCCCGGCAATGGATATCCTGGGGGAATCCTTTTTGTCTGACCGGGCATAGGAATAATAGGGAATCACGGCCGTGATCCGCCTGGCCGATGCGCTGCGAAGGGCGTCCAGGGTCAGCAGGAGGGCCATGATATGGTCGCTGGCAGGATGGGTCAGGGATTGAACCACGAACACGTCCTTTTCCCTGACACTTTCCTGAACCTGGACAAAAAGGTTGTCGTTTGAAAACCGGGATATCTCTATCGGACTCAGGCGAATGCCGATGTGATTACAGATTTCCCAGGCAAGGGGGGTGTTGGCACCGCTTGAAAACACTTTTAAGCTTTCATTCATGCTGAAAAAGACCTCGTTGCTGCTTTTTTTTAACCGCTGTTCAACAGTCGTTATTCAATTATTTCCAGAACAGCCCTTCTTTTTTCCCTTGCAGCCGCACACGATAAAATAGACCGCATGGCCATGACCGTCCTGCCCTTTTTGCCAATGATTTTACCCAGATCTTCTTTGGCCACGCTTAATTCCAGCACCAGGGTCTGCTGGGCCGCAATTTCCTTGACAACAACCAGATCTGGATAATCAACCAGCGATTTTGCAATGCGAAGGATCAACTCTTTCATAACCTGTTCTCCTTTTTCTCTGTACGGTGGTAGACGAAATTACAATTTGGAGATATGCTTGATCGGCGAATTTTCATATTAACTGAATCTGGGAACCCAAGGCAACATTTTATACGTTTTTTGTTGCTGCAACCAGCAAGCCAGGGACCGGTTTTCCCGACTGTTTCCGGATATCGGCCTGGGTTTTTTCTATTAACTGCAATCCATGGCGGTCCAGGCAATCCTGAACATAGGCTTGTGAATGTGCATAGCGGCCGCTGGGAAAAAGCTGGTAGTCCAGGTTGTTGTCAGCCAGCCGTTCCACTGAAAATGCGATTATCCCTCTGTTCGCAAGGTATGACGATGCAGACCCGATGATGGTATCCAGGTCCCCGAAATATACAAAGACATCGGAGCTGTATATCAGGTCAAATTTCTGGGCAAACGACCACTCCTGGAGGATGTCAAAAATTTCAAGTCGGGTGTAGATTTTCTTTTCAGCGGCTTTTTCGAGCATCTTTGGCGATAGGTCAACGCCGGTCAGGGTTTTCGCAAACGGCTGGTAGAGCGCTGCGCCCAGACCCGTACCGCAGCCAATGTCCAGAATGTTGAGCTGCCCGGTCAAGTGGGGCCGCACAAGGTCAAACAGGCGCTCGGGGGTCTTGTAGGCCAGTTGTTTTACCAGGATATCCTCAAAATTTTCGGCGCACCGGTCAAAGATACTGCGCACATGTTCCACGGGTGCGGCATCGGGTGTTTCCGAGCCCCCGATGCTCTGGAGCATGAATTTTGCCGCCTGGTTGTCCGGCTGGAGCCCCAGCACCCGGGTGAAGTGTTCGCAGGCTTCGTTGAATTGTCCGGAGTTCTGCAGAGAGATGCCGAGGTTCAGGTGGGCGGATGCATAATCGGGCTGGATCGCAATGGCCTTTCTGTAAGCATCTGCAGCGTTTTCAGTCAGATAAAGCTCGTCCTGAGCCACGCCCAGGTTGTTCCATGCCGCTGCCATTCCAGGGGCGTACACCACGGCCTTGCGGAAACTGGCCAGGGCCTCATGGGGTTGCCCGGTTTCCCGGTACGCAACCCCCAGGTTATTCCATGCGTCACCCATATCCGGCCGCCTGTCCAGCATGGCCCTGTAAATCGCTATGGCGCCCCTGTGATCATTCTCCTGCTGTTTCATCCGGCCCAGGTTATAGCATGCGGGCAGATGGGGCGGGCTGAGCCCGGCTGCCTGTTCAAACAGGGTCATGGCCCTGTCCGGCCGGGACTGGTCCAGGTAGAGTGTACCAAGGGCATTCAGCAGCGGTCCCCAGTCAGGCCTTTGTTTTAATACTCGCAGATAGCCTTTTTCTGCTTGATCAAGTCTGCCCTGCCTGTGGGCTGACGCCGCATTTCTGAGGGTCTCTTCAAAATCGTCAGCTGTGGGGTTTTCCAGAATCAAATTTTTTGACGGGTGCTGCGTCGGCAGATGTACATTTACCATTTTGGCTCCACACCGGTTGATAATTTTCCATGTTACCCGAATCAGATATCATGCTGAGGGGTCAGACACTTTCGTAAAAATGAACCATTACGCCTTTTACAGTAGAAAAATCTTTGCATACCGGGCAAGTTTATTCAAGCAGTATTTCTGCCGACCCGGTTCCCGGCATGACCGGAACCGTTGAATATGGTTCCTGGAACAACCCACCGGCAAACCCCGCCCACATCAAGATTCCTGCTTGAATTCATCCTTGGATAGGCCTATGATAGTGAGTTTGACGACAATTATGGAAAGGAAATGCCAATGGGAAAAATTAAAAGGGAATCGGCCTGCACCGAAACAATATCCAAAGAGAACCATGGTAAAAAAATGAGGGTCAGCCTTGTCTGCAGGCTTGTGGTTCTTTTTTCACTGGCCGCCGGAATCGTTTGTGCAGAACCCCTTCGCATGGGTATTCTGCCGGTAATTGATACATTGCCCCTGCAGGTGGGTGTGGCCGAAGGCTATTTCAAATCAGAGAATCTTGACGTTCAACTGGTCTCTTTTTCCAGTGCCATGGAGCGAAACACGGCCATGCAGAGCGGTCAGCTGGACGGCTTTTTCGGTGACATGCCCGCAACCCTGCTCCTGGTCAGAAATAACATCCCGGTGCGTTTTTTAACCATTTCCTATGCAACGGATGCGGATCAGCGGATGTTCGGGCTGATGTTATCGCCTGAACTGCCGGCGGCCCGGGAAAAGGGCAGAATCACGGTGGCCATTTCCAAGGCGTCCATTGTTGAATATCTGCTGGATATTTTAAAGCAGGCCCCGGAAACGGAGATGATGCAACTGGAACCCGTTGAAATCAAGCAAATGCCCCTTCGCGTGCAGATGCTGCTGTCTGGCAGGATTGATGCGGCCCTGCTGCCCGAACCCATGGCATCCCTTGCCCAGAGCCGGGGCGCCAGACCGGTTGTGACCGACCAGGCACTGGATATGCCCCTGACCGTCCTGAACATACACAGTGACAAAGGCCATCTGGCAGACGCTTTTCTCCGGGCCTATTCCCGATCGGTCGACGCCATCAACCAGTCACCGGAAAAATACCGGGCCCTCATGATCAAGACCTGCCGGATTCCCGGGGACCTGGTGGATCGCTTGCCCATGTACCGGTATCCGGCCCCCCGGATACCCACCCAGGCCGAAGTGCAGCAGGTCCAGGACTGGATGCTGAAAAAAAGGCTGTTGAGCCAGGCCATACCCTACCAGCGCTTGATTCAATAGACTGAAAGATTCCCATGTTAAAGGTCAGTCATATATGCAAGGGGTTTAATGCAAAGGCGATTTTAAAGGATATTTCCTTTCATCTGGATGCCCGGGAAACCATGGTGATTCTGGGGCCTTCCGGGTGCGGCAAGACCACCCTGCTCCACCTGATCAGCGGGCTTGAAAAGATCGAAACCGGCCAGATTCTCATGGACGGCCGTGCCATATCCAAACCGGTGCCGGATGTCGCCCTGATCCTGCAGAACTATGGGCTGCTGCCCTGGAAAACCAACCTGCAGAATGTGGCCCTGGGATTAAAAATCCAGGGCGTTTCCAGAACAGAGCGAAATGCCAGGGCCCGGAAAATTCTGGCAGAACTGGGACTGGCGGGCCGGGAAAACGACTTTCCCCAGGTGATGAGCGGCGGTGAACAGCAGCGGGTGGCCATTGCCAGGGCCTATGTGTCCAAACCCCGGCTGCTGCTCATGGACGAACCCTTCTCCTCCCTGGATGCCATCACCCGGGAAAACCTCCAGGACACCCTGCTTGCCACCTGGCTTTCCACCTCGGTTCCCTATCTTCTGGTCACCCACAGTGTGGAAGAGGCGGTTTTCCTGGGCAAGCGTATCCTGATTCTTTCCGGATCTCCGGCAACCATCCACGAAATATTTGACAACCCCGGGTTCGGGGACATTGCCTACCGCAGGTCCAATGAATATTACGAACTGATCCAATCCATCCGGCATCGAATAGGGGAATACTGGTGAAATTTATCCGACGCATTGCTGTTCCATACGCCATTACGATCCTGGTGGTTTGTCTGATCTGGAAAGCCATGGCCGTCCTGGTGTCCCGAAATGTTCTGCCCTGCCCTGAAGACGCTGTCCTTGCATTCCTCAGGGCGCTTATGACGTCTGAATTCTGGCACCATTTTTCAGCCAGTACCTTCCGGGCTGTGACGGCCATGGTCATTGGCTGGGCCATCGCCTTTCCAATCGGTATTCTCATGGGCAGCGCCCGTCAGTTTGATAAATTTTTGTCCCCCTTTGTAACCATGACCTATCCCGTTCCCAAGGTGGTATTGCTGCCCGTGGTGCTGCTGCTGTTCGGGCTGGGGGATTTTTCCAAGATCATCATCATCAGCCTGATCCTCGGGTACCAGGTATTGGTGGCCACCCGGGACGGGGTCCGGGGCATTCACCCCAAGCACCTGGATTCAATCCGGTCCCTTGGGGCCGGCAGGTGGCAGCTCTTCTGGGAGGGCTACCTGCCGGCCGCCCTGCCCCACGGCTTTACCGCCCTTCGCCTGAACTCAGGGGTCAGTGTGGCGGTCTTGTTCTTTGTGGAATCCTTTGCCACCACCGAAGGGCTGGGCTATCTGATCATGGACGCCTGGGGGCAAATGGATTTCAACGCCATGTTTGTGGGGATTTTCGGCATGAGTCTTCTGGGGGTGATATTGAATGAGGGCAGCAATTTCCTGGAAAAAATCAGCTGCCCCTGGCATTGAGGGGTGGAACCCGTCTGCATTTAATCGCTGATATTTGATCAAGGTGTCACAATATTAAAGTTGCCCCTGGGCTTGTCAAACAAAAGGAAAAACTTTGCCAGGTCAATCAGGCTGCCGCTGGTTTCAAGGTCGTCGGAAAAAAGCGTATCCTTAATCCCGGCCTTGCCAATGGCCATTTTCAAAAAAAGATCATGGGTCAGCTTCAAGCCGGCATTGGCCTTTGGATTCGGATCTGATCTGCGGTGATGCAGTACTGAATTTTCCAGGGTCAATACATAGCTTTCATCAAGATCCGTGAAGAGAATGTTCACAACCATCTTTTTCCCTTCGGCATCGGGTCCATTCAGTCGAACGGCCATGCTGTCAAAAAAGCGGGATAGCGGGGTCTGCTTTAAAACCTCATACATCCCGGTAATGTCGGTGCCCTTTTGCGGTGTCCCATGGCGCAGTTCATCGGCGCCGGTAAGATATACGTTTCTCCAGACCCCGGATTCCGATTGATAGCCAAGCTGGTCATAGGTTGCGGCCAGCAGGAATTTTGCCTGAACATTGTCAGGTTCAGCAAAGATCAGATGGTTGAGTAGCTCTGCGACCCATCGGTAATCACCGGTGTCAAAGGCCGCCTGGGCGTTTTCCAGCATCTTGTCTGCGCCGCCCATCAGTTTCACATACCGAATCGCCGACGCTTCCGGAGGCAGCGGGTTCAGATTGGCAGGGTTGGCGTCATACCAGCCAAAGTAAGCCTGATAAACCGCCTTTGAATTGTGTTGCAGGGTGCCGTAATATCCCCTGTTGGAAAAAAAGGTGTCCAGTGATTCCGGCAGGGTAATCATCTCGGAAATCTCACGAGGGGTATACCCGTCATTTGCCAGCCGTATGGTCTGGTCATGTATGTATTTATATAAATCCCGTTGTTTTTCTAAAAAATTGAGAATCCGGTCGTTGCCCCATATGGGCCAATGATGGCATCCAAAGTAAATGTCGGCATCTGCGAAAAGGGTCATGGCCTCATCAATGTAGCGGCTCCACTTCAAGGCATCACGGACCTTTGATCCGCGTAATGTATATAGGTTGTGCATATTTCGTGATACAATTTCAGCGCCGCAATAGGTCTTTGCATCGGGCAGATAGAATGTCAACTCCGCCGGTGCTTCAGATTCCGGGGTGTATTGGAATACAAAACGAACCCCGTCTATCACCTTTTCCTGGGGTGTCCTGTCCACAAGCTCGGTTGGCGGAAAAATACCATAGGTCCCGAACGGCACTGTTTTGCCAAGCCCCGTGTCCACATGACCTCTGATGGATGGGGCAAGCTGCCTGCCGAACTGATAGGCAGCCCTTCTTGCCATTCCCATACCTGCTATGACATTTTCACTTGTGGCTTCTTCCATGAATCCACGGGGTGCGATAATCCTGACCTTGTTCGTTACCGCCTCTTCAGGGGTGATCACCCCCAGTACACCCCCGAAATGATCGAGATGACTGTGGGTAAAAATGATCGCCGTCACCGGCCTGGGGGCCAATGTTTCCGGGCAAAGGTGATGGCAGTGGCCGCAGTTTCCCGGGTGGTCAGGGGGTCAACGATAATCCATCCGGTTTTGCCTTCAATAATTGTCATGTTGGCAAGGCAAAATCCCCTGAGCTGATATATGCCTTCGGTCACCTTGAACAGGCCGTGTATATTATTCAGTTTGGCCTGGCGCCAAAGACTGGGATTCACACTTGAAGGTGCCTCACCCTGAATGAAGTTGTAAGCCGGCTGATCCCATATGATTTCTCCATCATCGGCCGTTACCCGCAGGTCCGGGGGACTGGCAATCAAACCTTTCCGACACTCCATGAAATCCTGCTGATCAGAAAAAGGCAGTTCCTCAAGAACCCTGGCATTCATTTCCCGGGTAATCGGGGTTGGTGCAGTGTGCCCATATTTATCTGCATCCGGGGCATATGGAATTTTTTTAACACAACCGATAGTCGTTGCGGCCAATAGAATTGATAGGATTACAGTCATTTTTTTCATGGAAATCCTTATGAAAATAGGTATCGTATTATAAATTCGACCCCGGGTTGATGATCAGGGCATATTTTTCCAAAGTGATACCTGCCCCGATCGTGTCTTAATATCATATGGAAAACGATGATTGTATATGATCGTAGAATTCAAATTATTGACTATTGACTTCAAAAATGAATTCTGTAAAAACTACGCCACAATCGAAGACCGCAAAGGGACAGGTATGAATAAAGAGGTAATGACCTCATATGGGAAAGCAGAGCAATGAACAAGATCAGGAGGGAAAAAACAGCAAACCAACGAACAAGACCGTGAGGGAAAAAAAATGACAATCGAAAACGTGTTGATTCCAATGGTATATTTCAAAGGGACAGGTATGAATAAAGAGGTAATGACCTCATATGGGAAAGCAGAGCAATGAACAAGATCAGGAGGGAAAAAACAGCAAACCAACGAACAAGACCGTGAGGGAAAAAAAATGACAATCGTAAAACGTGTTGATTCCAATGGTGAGTGTCACCCTGACAAGCTTGCCCCATGTGACATGGAAACAGAATCTACCTTTTAAAAGCGAATAAGGAATCCCCCTATGTTTGATTATCTTTTAAACCAAGACCAGAAAAAACTCCGGGACGAAATCCGGGCGTTTGTAAAATCAATTCCAAGAAAAATGATACTGGACATGGATGCCGATAAAATTCAGTTCCCCAAGGAATTTCTCCAGGAAGCCGGACGACGAAACCTCATGGGATGCCGCTATCCAAAAAAATGGGGTGGCAGGGGAATGGACTGGGTTTCCACCTGCATGGTCATGGAAGAGGTCGGAATGCTGGGCTATATTTTTGCCTGCACCTTTGGTGTGGGGGCAGAACTTGTCTGTGATGCCATTATCCTCCATGGCACGGACGCCCAGAAAAAAAAATATGTCAAACCGCTTCTGGCAGGAGAGCTCTTTGCCGCTGAATGCCTGACCGAGCCAAGGGGCGGGTCTGATTTTTTCGGCACCACCACCACGGCCGCAGATCGTGGGGATCATTTCCTGTTGAACGGCCAGAAACGATTCATTGTCGGCGGAGAAGGGGCTGATTACTTTCTGGTCTATGCCAGGACAGATCCGGATGCCAAGCCCCATGAGGGCATCTCCTGCTTTATTGTGGACAAAACCCAGGGCGTCAGAAGCGAATATCTCTACGGTCTTATGGGCTGCCGGGGGGGAGGCGCCGCAAGGATGGTGTTCGATGATGTGCGGGTCCCCAAAGAAAACCTGCTGGGTGAGCTACACCAGGGGGTGAAAATTTTTAACACCATGATGATTCCCGAACGGCTGGGGACAGCCGCCATGACCATTGGGGCGGCGGCCCCGGCAGTTGATGTGGCCACAGGCTACACCTCAAAAAGAAAGGCATTCGGACAGCCCGTGGCCCAGTTTCAGGGGGTCTCCTTCCAGGTGGCTGAAGCCGTCACACTCCTGGATGCTGCCCGTGCCATGATCTATACAACGGCCAGAGCGGTGGATGAACAAATCAATGACAAACAGATCCGGCGCCTGGTTTCCCAAAGCAAAAAATTTGTAACCGAATCCTGCCAGAAAGCGGCGAACAATGCCATGCAGGTCATGGGCGGCATTGGATACACCAATATCTACCCGGTGGAGAGAATCGTAAGAGACTTAAGACTTGCCTCCATTTGGACCGGAACCAACGAGGTGATGTCCATGATCATTGCCAATGAATGGTACAAACAATACTGGCAGGATAAACAGCTCGGTAAGATCCGGGATATCGAAACAGATGCTGCCGAAGCCGAAGCCATTGACGAAAAGATTTTTGAATAAACCGCCATGGAAGATTTTGCCAAGGCAGCACTGGATCTGCAGAATCTGTTTAAAAAGTATGACTACACCGAAGCCATCATTTTCGGCCATGCCCTGGAGGGCAACCTGCACTTCGTGTTTACCCAGGCCTTTGAGGAGCAGGAAGAGGTGGACCACCGCTACCGAGGTTTTATGGACAAGGTGGCAGGGTGCAGCGAAGGCTTCTCCACCAGCCAGACTTGCGAAATGGGTCTCTTGCTCCATGGGGGATCTCCTGCAAATCCATTCTCTATCTGGTGGATCGATGCACAGAACCCATTGTCCAGACCCGGGAACTATAGACCGTCCGCCCCTGGTTCAAAAGGATCAGCGATACCTAGGGCCATTTTCAGGGGGTCTGGTCTTCAAGTATCTGGGCATCCTTCAGGGAATAGAGGGCCGCTATCTCAGGAAAATGCATGTCATAGCAGATGCCCAGGGCAAAGGTCACCTTGTTGCCCCGGTTGTCTTGTGCCTGGAAGACAGGAAGGGAGTTGCCTTTGGCAAAAACCTCTCTTTCGTTGCGGCCCGGATGGGTTTTTCTGTAGGTTTCCACCCGGCCATCGGGAAAGGCCGCAATATGGGTGATGTAGAGGTGGTTGTCTGCTGTTTCGATGAGGCTGCAAGGATGATGATCTGAAGGGTTTGAGAGAGCCGTGAAACAACTGTTGACGAAGCCCCGGGGATGGTTTCGGCCAGGGGGGCGGGATTGAGTCGCTCATATCCTGGGATAGACAATTCCGGAAAGCAGATGATTTCAGCCCTATCTTGGGCGGCTCGGGTGGCGAATGCTGCCGTCTTTTCCAGGTTCTTTTTTTTCCGCTGGGTGGCGTCCATCTGGACAAGGGCGATCCTGAACCGCTCCATCTCAAAGCCATGGGCCTAACAACCTATTCAGAGACAGGCCATTTGCATCGCAGGTTCTTGTCCCACCATATTGGCCCCCCTCTTGTCCTTTCGGTGATTCTCGACTATATATTTATTTAATACGAATTTATATGTTGTGAGGTGATATCATTCGTCGCAGTTTTTTCGGTTTTTTTTTAACAGTTTGTGCCCTTGTCTTCCTGATGGGGCTCTCCTCCGGTTGTGCTCGGTATGAGACGCGGGTGATGGAGACCACCGGTTATTGCGGCTGTAAAAAGTGTTGTGAATGGCAGCGAGGCAGTTGGGCCGTTTTGAAACTCAATTTTTGGGATCGCTATATTACCAAGGGTGAGAACAAGGGCAAGAAATATACGGGTAAGACAGCCAGCGGTAAGGCCCCGCAGGAGGTCTATGATGGTTTTTTGTCGGTGGATACCGTTACCCATCCTTGGAAGATTCCCCACCGTGTGGCGCTACCCTGGCTATGGTTACCCGAAGATGGTACTATTGCCGCTGATACCAAATATTATCCTTTTGGCACCCGCATGAAGATTCCCGGATATGGCTGGGGGGTAATAAGTGATCGCGGTGGTGCCATCAAAGGTCCGGAACGGCTCGATCTCTATTTCGATTCCCACAAGGACGCTCTACGGTGGGGCAGACGCCGGGTGAAGGTACGCATTGAGCGTTGATTGTTAATCAGTGTCCAAGTTTGAAACAGTCAGTACGATATTGATCCCATGAGTTGCAAATTTCATATGTATCTTACCAAAAAAATAAGGATATCATGGAGGATAATTATTCAAAAGCGGGCCTACAAAGGCTCTTTCAAAAAGGTGTCAATAATTTTTTGTTATTGCACAAAAATGGAAAAGCTGTCGCCTTTCAATTAGATCAGAATGAAAATGTTAATATTGTTGATCGTCAAACTGATATTAGTTTCAAATCGACAGGCATCTCATTGCTTGATGATGGTTGGAAATGTGTTGGGCCAGGATCTGAATACAGCTGGTTGTTTGAATGACACAATTGATCATGGGCCTAAGTCTTCAGAGGCCCAAAGATGACATGATACCAAAACAATGCAAAACCCCGTATGGTCGAGTATTGGATTAATCATGATTGCTGCTTTGGAGCGAAAAAGAAACGATCTGTAGAGGGCATTTTTGGCAACTTTTCTACAGGGCTGGAATAGAGGTAATATGGCGCGCTCTTGTACCCTTCCAGATTGCGTAATTTTACCAGCGCAAGCCTTTGTTTGTCCGTAAGCGTCCGGTTTACCCCGGCAAATGCCATGGCGTAATTCCATGACAGTTCCCCATCAAGTTCTCCGTAACGGTAGCCCAGGTCGATCAGCTTTTTTTTGTTCAGCTGTTTTCCTGCCAGCAGTTTTCGCAGTTCTGTACTGAATGCACGGCGGACATCAATGATTTCTTCTAACAGCTTGCACTGTTTGTCAAGTATCCCAATAATGGATTTCCGCTGCCTGTCGTTCAGGACATCATTTAAAAACGCTTCCCCTTTGTCCCCGGTAATAGAAGTGCTGATATCATAATCTTTTTTGCTCATCGCAGGTATATCCTTCATGTAAAACCCGCCAAAATATGTAGCTTGTCTTTCCGGGCATATGTAGGTATCCGCTTCGATAGATCCGGCATACCAACTGAAAAATTCGCTGGCATAGGTCATGTAAGCCACATTAAAGAGCTTGGATTTGCCTTTTTCAAGATGGGCCGTTTCTGTTTTATCCGACCAGGAATTAAAATCGCCGAATTTCATTTTTCCAAAGGATGATTTCTGATCATCCGTCAACGAAGCAGCCACGGCAGCCATCACCTCTGCACGGCGGATGCTTAACGTTGCATCCTGCGCAAAAATATCACCCACATAATTTATAACTGCCTGCTTGTTCAGCCCGTCGCTGCCATTGGGTATCTTACCGTCCAATTGTCTGTGAAAGCTTTTGATTAAAGGCAACCGCATTTCGGCCAGTGTCTCAAGCTGGGGAACCTGCTCCTCGGCCAGATTGCGAAACAATTGTTTTTGTTTGTCATTTAAAAATGAACACATCATGAACTGGTAAAAAAGAGTATAAATTTGATTTTCGGTAAATTTTTTCAAGGAAAAGAAACCCCGGACGTTGTCTATCATTGCTGGGTTTCTATCCAAGAAAAAAATGCGATTGATCCTATTTGAAGTTCTCACCCTTATAACTGCATAAAATCACAGTAACGATATTTTTGTAAAACTGGATTGACAGCCAATCGTTTGGGGGCGTAATGTGCAGTAACGTTATTACAGTAATTAAGAGGCGGAATGAAAAAAAAAGTAAAAGAAATAGCATCCGTACAGATGGGGTACTCATTTCGGTCCCGTCTCGAAGCCTCGGAAGGTGGCGGAATTTCGGTTATTCAGATGAAGGATCTTCTGGATGACAATACGGTCGGCTGTGATGATCTGGTCAAGATTGATTTTGTTGCCATGAAAGAGCATCATTTCGCGCAAAGAGGCGATCTGGTGTTCAGGTCTCGAGGGTCTCTGACCACGGCAGCGGTTCTTCTTGAAGATCCGTGCAAGGCAGTTGTTGCCGCTCCTTTATTAAGGATAAGGGTAACGAAGAAGGATCTGGTTTTACCCGCGTATCTGAACTGGTATATCCGCCAGCGGGATGCGCAGGTTTTTTTGACCAGCAGGGCCAAGGGCACGGTTCAGAAAATGATCAGCAAGCAGGCGATTGAAGGTCTGGAGGTGGTGCTGCCAAGTCTGGAAAAACAGAAACACATCCTGGCGCTGGCCACGCTGTCTGCTCGTGAACAAACCCTGCTTCATAGGCTTGCCGATAAGCGGGAACAATACATTTCAACTATGCTCATGCAGTTTGCAAAGGGAGAATAAAACATGAGCAGTAAGATTGATCAGAAAGACATCAACAACGCGGCATGGGCGGCGTGTGACACCTTCCGGGGCGTTGTTGATCCGGCGCAGTACAAGGACTACATCCTTGTGATGCAGTTTGTGAAGTACATCTCCGATGTATGGCAGGACCACTACGAAGCGTACAGTCAACAGTATGGCGATGACGATGTTCGTATCCGCCGCAAGCTCGAGCGTGAACGTTTTGTTCTCCCGAAGGTGAAACTCACAGAAACGGATGATAAAACCGGCCAAGAAACCGTTCTGGACGAGTTCCCCGCCACCTATTACAGCCTGTATGAGCGCCGGTCCGCCGCCAATATCGGCGAGCTGATCAACATCGTGCTCGACCATATTGAAGAGAGCAACAAGGGCAAGCTCGAAGGGGTCTTCCGGAATATCGACTTCAACAGCGAAGCCAACCTCGGCAAAACCAAGGACAGGAATCACCGTCTGAAACAACTGCTGGAGGATTTCCACAAGCCACAGCTCAACATGAAGCCCAGCCTTGTTTCCGAGGATGTGATCGGTAATACCTACATCTACCTGATTGAGCGCTTCGCCTCCGACTCCGGCAAGAAGGCCGGAGAGTTCTTTACCCCGCTGAAGGTGACAGAGCTTGTGGCCAAGCTATCCGGACCCAAGCCGGGGGATCGCATCTGTGATCCTGCGTGCGGTTCGGGCGGCCTTTTGATTCAGGCAGCCCACGAGGTGGCCCGCAGCGCGTGCAGCGCTCAGGAAACGCGCAACTTTGCCCTCTTTGGACAGGAGTCCAACGGCAGCACCTGGGCGCTCTGCCGCATGAACATGTTCCTGCACAGCTTTGACAGCGCCCGGGTGGAGTGGTGCGACACCCTGAACAGCCCGCTGCTGGTGGAGAATGACCGGCTCATGAAATTCAACTGTGTGGTGGCCAATCCGCCGTTCTCGCTGGACAAATGGGGTGCTGAAAATGCTGAAAAAGATCAGTACAATCGCTTCTGGCGCGGGGTCCCACCCAGGAGCAAGGGAGACTGGGCTTTTATCAGCCATATGGTGGAAATCGCCCTTGAAAAGCAGGGCCGGGTTGCCGTGGTGGTTCCCCATGGCGTATTATTTCGAGGCGCAGCCGAAGGGCGTATCCGCCAGAAAATGATCGAAGAAAATCTGCTGGATGCCGTCATCGGCCTGCCGGGCAACCTGTTCCCGACCACCAACATTCCGGTGGCGATTCTGGTCTTTGACCGCTCCCGTGAAAAAGGCGGCAATCGGGAAGAGTGCAAAAACGTCGTATTTGTCGATGCCAGCCGTGAGTTTGTCTCGAATAAGAACCAGAACACCCTCTCGGAAGCACATTTGGCCAAGATCATGGAGACTTACACCGCCCGAGTTGAACAAGAAAAATACGCCCATGTGGCCGAGTTCGCCGAAATCAGGGAAAACGATTTTAATCTCAATATCCCCCGGTATGTGGATACCTTTGAAGAAGAAGAGGAAATTGACATGGATGCGGTGCAGAAGGAAATCGATGATCTGGAAAACGAGCTGGCCGAGGTACGGGCGAAGATGGCCGAAAAGCTTATGGAGATTCAGCGATGAAATTCGGTTGGAAAAAAAAGACAATTGGCCATCTGTTTGATGTTCAGTTTGGGAAAATGCTGAGCGAGAAGGTCAAGGCTGGTCCACAAGTCCCATATTTTACCAATTTCAATGTCCGCTGGGGAACATTCGATTTAAGCAAGCTAAACGAGATGAACTTTTCTGATCGGGAAAAAGCTAAGTACAGCCTTCAAAAAGGTGACTTACTGATGTGCGAAGGTGGAGAGATAAGCCGTTGTGCAATTTGGCAGGGATCTCCTAAAAGAGGCTAAGGAGAAAACAGGTCAGCTATAATCCCATCCGTGCCATTACGTGTTTTTCGTGGTTTAAAATAGGAGACGCTGAAAATGATAAATTTTAATACGCTTGATTCACTCAAACAGAAACTGGATTCCTTCCGTCCATTGCCACCAGAGATTGTCTCTAATCTTCATGAGGATCTGGTGCTTCGCTGGACCTACCATTCAAACGCTATCGAAGGCAATACGCTGACACTGAAAGAAACCAAGGTTGCCCTGGAAGGGATCACCATTGGTGGGAAAACCATGCGGGAGCACTTTGAAGCGATCAACCACAGGGAAGCCATTTTTTTTGTTGAGGATCTGGTCAATAAAAATGAGCCTTTGTCTGAATGGCAGATTAAATCGATTCATCAATTGATCCTGAAAAACATTGATGACAGGAATGCGGGTGTTTATAGAAAAACAAATGTAATCATCTCAGGTGCCGATCATGTGCCGCCCGATGCCCTGCGTGTAGAAAGTGAAATGCATCGATTTATCAGCTGGTATCAAACCGAGGGGGCCGAGGGCATCTCTCCATCCGGTGGAACTGGCTGCCCGTGTTCATGCCGATTTTGTGAAAATCCATCCTTTTGTGGACGGCAATGGCAGAACATCACGACTGTTGATGAATCTGGAATTGATGAAAAGCGGGTTCCCGCCGGTTATTTTGCCTGTGGAAAATCGGTTGGAATATTACGAGACTCTGGATACAGCCCATACGAAAAACGATTATGAGCCGTTTTTGATGCTTATTGCAAATATTGTGGAATCGGGATTCAGACCTTACTGGCATGTCTTGGGGGTCACCCCATGAAACCCTTTCAGACGAATGAAAAGCATCTTTCTCAAATCCCGGCTTTGCAGCTTTTGATTGGCCTGGGCTTTGAATTTTTGACACCTGCAGATGCTCTCTGCGAAAGGCAGGGCAGAGCATCCAATGTTTTATTGGAAACGATTCTGCGCAACCAGCTCAAAAAAATAAACCGCATTCGTTACAAAGGAAGTGAGTATCTCTTTAGCGAGGAAAATGTTCAGTCGGCTATCCAGAAGCTGAAAAACATCAAATACGACGGACTGCTCAAGACAAACGAGGCCATTTATGATCTGATCACTCTCGGAACGGCCTTGGAGCAGGCCATTGAGGGGGACTCAAAAAGCTTCAACATGAACTATATCGATTGGCGCAATCCCAGCCGCAACAGGTTTCACGTCACGGCCGAATACAGTGTTGAACGCTCAAGATCAACGGAAACTGCCCGGCCGGACATTGTTCTTTTCGTCAATGGTATTCCGTTTTGTGTGATTGAATGTAAAGCGCCGCAGGTTGAGGTGGAACAGGCAGTTTCGCAATCGATCAGAAATCAGAATGATGACTATATCCCGAAACTCTTCATCTACAGCCAGTTGGTGATGGGCCTGAATAAAAATAGCGCCATGTACGCAACAACGGGGACTGCTGCAAAATTCTGGGGTGTATGGAAAGAATCATTTTCCAATGTTCAAAAATCAAAGATCAATGACTTGGTGAACAAACCTTTGCCGGATGATGTTGAGAGCAAGATTTGCAAATCATTAAACATTGAAAATTGTTCATTGAACCATGGGCGAATAATAACGACTCAGGATGAGGCGTTGTTTTCGCTGTGCCGTCCGGAAAGGCTTTTAGAGTTGGCCTGGAAGTTTACGGTGTTTGATGGTGGCACCAAAAAGGTTGCCCGTTATCAGCAATATTTCGTCATCAAATCTACACTGAACCGGGTAAAGCACTTTGACGCGACGGATTCTCGCAAAGGCGGTGTGATCTGGCACACTCAGGGTTCCGGAAAATCCCTGACAATGGTGATGCTGGCCCGAAACCTGGTCTTAGACCCTGAAATTTTAAATCCGTTAATTGTTCTTGTGACAGACCGTGACGACTTGGACAGGCAACTGGGGAACACCTTTGCGGCCTGTGGCCTTGAGGCGAATCGGGCAACATCAGGCAGAAACCTGCTGGAACTGGTCGCTGAAAAAAAATCGGGAATTATCACCACCCTCGTTCATAAGTTCGACAAGGCGTATGCAGTTAAAAAATATAAGGATGAGTCTCCCGATATTTTTATTCTGGTGGATGAGAGCCACCGTACCCAGTTCGGTTCCTTTTCAGCACGAATGAGACAGATGTTCCCCCATGCCTGCTATTTAGGATTTACCGGTACGCCGCTTTTAAAGAAGGAAAAGAATAACTTTACAAAATTCGGAGAACTGGTGGAGCCCCATTATTCCATCACACAGGCCGTTGAAGACGGTGCCGTTGTTCCGCTGCTGTATGAAGGACGGCACGTGGAGATGACCCAAAACAGAGAAGCTGTTGATCTGTGGTTTGATCGGCACACACAAGGGTTGACCAGGGAACAGCAGGCAGACCTTAAACGCAAGTATGCACGAGCGGAAATGCTGAACAAGGCGGACCAGGTCATTTACATGAGAGCCTTTGATATCAGCGAGCACTTTCGCGCAGGCTGGCAGGGAACAGGATTTAAAGCACAGTTGGTGGCTCCAAACAAGCCTTCGGCACTTAAGTATTACAATTTCTTAAATGCAATCGGTTTTGTGCACTCTGAAGTCGTTATTTCCCCTCCGGATATGAGAGAAAGTTTTGAAGAAACCGACGATGAGGCGACTGATGAAGTTGTCCGTTTCTGGCAGAAAATGATGAAACGCTATGGAAGCGAAGAAGAATATACCAAGCAGCTTATCAATCAGTTTAAACATGGGAGCGAACCGGAAATTTTAATTGTAGTTAGCAAATTATTGACCGGTTTTGATGCGCCTCGGAACGCAGTTTTATACTTATGCAAAAACTTAAAGGAGCACACGCTGCTTCAGGCAATTGCACGGGTCAATCGTCTTCATGAAGGCAAGGAGTTCGGCTTTATTGTCGACTATGCAAACGTCCTTGGTGAACTGGACAAAGCGCTCACAATGTACAGCGCATTTGAAGGGTTTGATGAATCCGACCTTGTCGGCACCCTGACAGCCATTAACAGTGAAATCGAAAAGCTTCCGGGCCGATATTCCGATCTCTGGGATCTATTTAAAACGGTTAAGCATTTCTACGACGAGGAAGCCTATGAATTGCTGCTTGCCGATGAGAGCTTACGTGAAGAGTTTTACGACCGCCTTTCGGACTTTGGAAAAACGCTTGGCATTGCACTCTCTTGTGAAAAATTTCTGACCGAAGTCGATGAGAAAATCTTGTCCAGATACAAGGCCGATCTGCGGAAGTTTCAGTCGCTCAAGGCGTCGGTCAAGCTTCGATATGCAGAGGCCATTGATTACCGGGATTACGAGCCAAAAATCAAAAAACTTTTGGATACCCATATTCAAGCCAATGAAGTTATTCAACTGAATAAGCCGGTTAATATATTCGACGATGAAGCATTCATGGCTGTGAAAGAGGAACAGGCGATCTATGGCACAACGCCAAAAACCACAGCTTCAAAGGCTGATACAATTGCACATGCCACAAAGAAAGTGCTTACCGAACGGATGGATGAAGACCCCGCCTTTTACGAGAAGTTCTCAAAGCTGATCCAGCAGGCGATTGAAGATTTTCGGGCTAAAAGAATATCTGATCTGGATTATCTGAACAAAGTCGTGGATATCCGTAACAAGGTTGTCGGCAAGGTGCATGATGATATACCCGATAAGCTTGCCGGCCGGGAAGATGCCATTGCCTATTTTGGGGTGCTTATGCCTTTCCTTGGAAAACACAAAATAGATGAAGAAAACCTTGAAACCGCTGCGGCTGATACGGCAATTGCTATTCATGGTATTTTTGAAAAGCACAAGAAAGTTCATTTCTGGGATGATGAAGATGCTCAGAAACAGACTGTTAACGAAATCGATGATTATTTTTATGATGAACTCAAGACGGAAAGAGGCATCGAATTGTCGCTTGATCAGATGGATGACATCATCGAGCGGGTGATGCAGGTGGCAAAACACAGGGGCTATAAATATTGAAGGCATTAATCCATAGCAACAAACACTCGGTCGTTTACGGGCGGAAGACCATCTATTTCAGTCTGTTGTGGTGTGACAGAAAAACGATGGAAATTGCTTGCATCCAGACGGTAGCGTTATTGTCAAGGCTCCTGTGCAGTCCGACATCACGTTGATAGAAAAGAAAATAATCAAGCGGGCTCGTTGGGTTCTTAAGTCGCTGGATTATTTTAAACAATTTAACCCAAAGAGTAAATATTCGGGTTAGTTCTTATAGGGGCTAAGTCTTTGATTGCCGTCGTGAACTCGGAACAGATCGGGCATAGAAATCGAAAGTAGCCTTCTGGGTTTGAAACATGGAAGGGTTACCTCCCGGAATTATCAGACGGTGTCAAAGAAACCTGCTGATCGTTTAGTTTTTTCATGACGGCTTTGCCGCAGGCTTGTCATGGTCCAGTATGCAGGATGTTGCCAGTACGGGCTCAAACTGTTGTGGCCAGGTGATTTGCTTCAGGCCGGATTTTTCTGTCATGCCTTTTGACATCTGGTTGAAAACCCATTGATGAAACGGATAAAGCAGATACCAGTAAAGGATACCAGCAATACCTTTTGGCTTAAAAAATGATAGAATCACCAACTCTATCTCCTGGTTTAAACAGGGCTCTAACCGTATTTGAAAAAAAGCCTCACCCGGGGATTTCATCTTGGCTTCAAGTATGAGGCTGTTTGAAGGTACAACCTCAAGAACCTGCCAGAAATCAACGATGTCTCCGGCTTTAAGTCGGTTGTTTGAACCCCTGCCGGGAAGCAAACCAACACCACCTGAAAGCCTGTCAATTGCACCACGAATTTTCCAGAGTG
This sequence comes from uncultured Desulfobacterium sp., assembly GCA_963675615.2. GTDB lineage: Bacteria > Desulfobacterota > Desulfobacteria > Desulfobacterales > Desulfobacteraceae > Desulforapulum. The sequence goes on along the minus strand of CAXXTD010000001.1, from coordinate 2,121,178 downwards.
TGTTCCCACCATAATAGCCCTGTTCCCCGCCTATTCTTTCAACGATTTCCCAGAGATTATCACGGGAGCCTTTTACCCGGGTCCGGTATCCCATTTTGAATAATGTGCCTCCTGAGTAGCCGGCATCACCATTTACACTCCATTCAGGATAGACGTTTAACAGACTGCTCTCCCGGCAATCATCAATCTGTTCCACCAGGGTTCTTTGAAGAGCCCGCCGGATAGCTTCTCGGCAATTGACCAATTTTTGTGGAATCATATTTGTGATTCTGTTTTCAGTGCAAATGGTCGGTATACTGAGGCCTTCTGCAAGGGGTTGTGCAATAGATGCGGGTACCGGTGTCACAAGGTGGATCCATAGCGATGACAACCTTGGGGTTAACACTGGAACAGGTATCATAACAGGTTTTGTGAGATCCGCCTCTTCTGCGAAAATTTTGAAGAGTTCCCTGTAGGAATACACATCCGGGCCTCCGATATCAAAGGTCATCCCTCGGATTTCAGGATGATCAATACATCCAGTAAGGTATCCCAAAACGTTGCTTACCGCAATCGGCTGGGTCGGCATGCTGACCCATTTGGGAGTTATCATCACCGGCAATCTTTCAGCAAGGTATCTTAATATTTCAAAACTTGCGCTTCCGGAGCCCAGGATCATCGCAGCCCTGAGAATCGTAACCGGCACACTGCCTTTTTTCAGTATTTCCCCGACTTCATTTCTTGATATTAAATGCCTGCTGGCATTTTTGTCTGTAATGTCACCTAAACCGCCAAGATAAATGATGTGTTCGGCATTTTCAGCTTCAGCAGCTGCCGCCATATTTTCAGCGCCGATCCTGTCCGCAGTTTTGTATTCCCCCTGTTTTGAAATCATTGAGTGAACAAGGTAGTAAACAGTACCGCATCCATGGACAGCTTTTTCCAGGGAATCTCTATCAAGGATGTCACCTTTTACCAATTCAATATCTGGATGGGTTCCCCAGGAACGGTCAGCCATTTTTTTGATTGATCTGCCCATGGCCCTGACCCTGTAGCCAGAACGAAGAAGTATTGGGATAAGACGGGCCGCAATGTAACCTGTGGCACCCGTCACAAGAATTGGTTGGGTAATTCCACCTTTATTTTCGTCAAATTCTTTTTTCAACGATCCACCTTTATCCGTGTTTACAACGATAATAAATTTAGAAAACTTCTTGTTATTGCTGGCTCACAGTCTGACGAGAAAAGGACACCATTGTTTTATCTGTAAAAGATTATGGGGGGATGTAAATTCTGTCAACTCTTTTTATTCATTTGAGTAATTGCAGCGCATCCCATATACTCCTCAGATATCAGACCGATTGAACCCATTAAGGCGATCCCAAAACGACATGTTAAAACTTTGCCCTAAATCCAGGCTTTTTTCAGTGAGCAGGACCCTGAAAGCCCCCCCTTGTATTGTCTGGAGGATTATTACGGACACACACCTCTGGCCTGATTGGGGGCCTTCGGTTAAAACCGTAAAGTGCAGCGACAGATTTATCTCTTTTGACAGTAAAGGCGTGATAAAAACCACTGCAGGCTTTTCAATTCCTTTTGTTATCAATTCCTGCAAACAAGAAACAGAATGGGCCTGGAACGTTGGCGGCATCCAAGCTACCGGCCATAGGATTGTCACAATAAAGAAATTTAAAAGGTATTAAAAATTATTAATTATAACGTTAACCACGAAATGGGAGACAATAATGGGGCTGGAAATTTATATTACCTACGTTTTTGCTACAACGCTTATTTTGATAATACCGGGGCCGACAATAATTCTGGTTATAAGTCAAGCCGTGACACATGGGCGTAAATCAGTTGTGCCCCTCGCAGCAGGCGTTGTGTTTGGGGATTTTACCGCAATGACACTCTCCCTTTTGGGACTTGGTGCAATCATGAGCGCTTCTGCCACTCTTTTCACATTGTTTAAATGGATTGGCGTACTGTACTTGATTTATCTGGGGGCCAATCTGTGGAGAGCAAATCCGAAAAGCGATTCTAATCAGAATGAGGAGCAAGGTGTTTCACCGCGCTCACTTTTTAAAAGATCTTTCATTGTAACGGCCCTCAACCCCAAAGGGATAGCCTTTTTTGTGGCATTTTTGCCACAGTTCATCAGCCCCAATGAACCCGTATTCAACCAACTACTCCTGTTGGGGGGGACTTTCTTGTTTTTAGCTTTGGTTAATGCGGCTCTATATGCGTTATTTGCAAGTCAACTGCGGGAAGCGATAAAAAAGACAAGTGTACGCAAATGGTTCAATCGTTGCGGTGGTGCAGCATTGATCGGGGCCGGGATTTTTACAGCCGGGATCCAGCGATCTGTATGATTGGCCCGCCCGATTGATTTGCGACGTGGATATCCACTTGAATTCATCGAAATAACAAAAGCCAAGGGGCTAAACCCGACAAAAGTTCTGCCCTTGAGGTTTCCTTTGCAGTCTCGTAGGTCAAAATCTCCTGGGATGAAAGAGGAAAAGCCCTCACATTCCAAAATGTTTTTTCCCCCAGTCACGCATCATCATCACTATGTCCCTTAAGCCTTCTCCAACTTCTGTAAGCGAGTATTCCACTTTGGGGGGTACTTCAGCATATACTTTACGATTGATAATTCCATCGCTTTCCAGTTCACGGAGTTGTTTTGTCAGCATGCGCTGTGTGACTCCCGGCATGAGTTTTTTCAGTTCTCCGAACCGGTATGTTTTTTCAAGCAGGTGATACAGGATAACCCCTTTCCATTTTCCACCGATCAATTCTAATGTTGCCTCTACTGGACAACCAAAATTACAATTATATCTGTCGTGACGCATTGATTTTCCTTATTAGTATACTTTTAGATACTACGTAATTAAATAGTGCCTACTTGATATGTTTGACAGTACGATTTATATTCCATGCTGTCAACATTAAAGACGGTATGATGCATTATGGACATAAGAGTTGCAACAACTGAGCAATTAAACGGGAGATAAATAAATGAAAGCAATGATTCTTAATGAGTATGGTGAAAAGGCTCAATTTCAATTAACCGAGCTACCCAAGCCCTCTGTAAAGCCTGGACATGTGGTCGTAAAGGTTGCCGCAACCAGTGTGAACACAGTTGACACAATGATCCGGCAACTGGGACAGGAAAACCTGCCAATTTCACCGGACCTGCCCGCAGTGCTCGGGATGGATTTTGCCGGTACCGTAGAAGCCTTAGGCGAGGGCGTAACCAACTTTACCCCGGGAGATGAAATCTATGGCTGCGCCGGTGGTCTCGCAGGTTTGCAAGGCACACTTGCAGAATACATGCTGGCCGATGCCAGATTGATTGCCCACAAACCCAGGTCTCTTTCGATGCGCCAGGCGGCGGCACTGCCGCTGGTAGGCATTACCGCCTATGAAGGGTTGCAAAGGACGAATATTCAACCGGACCAGAAGGTTCTGGTTCACGGTGGTACGGGCGGCGTGGGACATGTTGCCGTACAATTGGCCAGGCACTTTGGTGCTCAGGTTTATGCGACATGCAGCGGCGGGAAGCAGGTCGGTATTATTGAACAATATGGTGCCTCGGTCATTAATTACCGAACAGAGAAAGTTTCGGAATATGTGGCAAAACATACCGGTGGAGAAGGTTTCCAAGTCATTTTCGATTCAGTCGGTGGTGCCAATATGATAAAATCCTTTGAAGCAGCGGCATTGAACGCCAACATTGCCACAACGGTTTCCCTGTTGGAGCTGGATCTGACACCGGCTCACTTTAAAGGCCTGTCCATCCATATTGTCTTTATGCTGATCCCCATGCTCCATGATTACAAACGGGATGAACATGGCAAAATTTTATCCGACCTTGCAAAGATTGTTGATTCAGGTGCGCTTAAACCTCTGCTTGATGAAAACCGTTATGGCCTTGCAGAGGTTGGAAACGCCTATGCCCGTCTGACAAGCGGTCAGGCCATGGGCAAAGTGGTCGTTGAAATATAGAATAGGCAAAAATGAATGCTGACCCAAAAGAACCCATGACCTTGGATATGGCTTCCGATATCGAAGATATCGTTCGGGGGCCATTAATCCAGGCATTAAATAATAATGAGAATTCAAAATATGCAAAAAATCATTTTAATTACAGGAAGTACGGACGGTATCGGAAAACTGGCTGCCATAAAACTTGCTGGTGACGGGCATGGGATTTATCTGCACGGCCGGAATCGTCAAAAATTGGATTCAACCATATCCGAGATAAAATCAATCACTCAGAATGAAAGAATCAGTGGGTTTGTTTCGGATTTGTCCGATTTGAACGCGGTGAAAAAACTGGTAGATCAGATCAATAATGATTTGCCGAAAATAGACATACTTATTAATAATGCAGGAATTTTTAAGAGCGCGGCATCCCATAATCCAAGCGGGCTGGATGTCCGCTTTGCGGTGAACTACCTGGCGCCTTATCTGCTTACTGAAAAATTGATACATTTGATCAAAAAAGGAACCGATCCCCGGATTATCAATCTGAGCTCGGCAGCTCAATCTGCCGTATCCATTGACGCATTATGCGGTCGTGTAAATTTGTCCGAGCAGGAGGCATATGCACAGAGCAAACTGGCATTAACCATGTGGAGTTTCCACCTGGCTGAAATACTGCCGGATGTCACTGTCATAGCTGTCAACCCAGGATCACTGCTCAATACCAAAATGGTGGCAGAAGCCTATGGTCGATCCTGGTCGCCTGCTGATAAAGGGGCGAATATCTTGTATGATCTGGCAGTTTCAGAACGTTATAAAGGGATCACGGGTAAATATTTTGACAATGATCAAGGTGATTTTGCCCAGGCCCATCCGGAAGCATACAGTGAAATAAAAATAGCCCAACTCATCCAGACAACTCAGAATCTGATTTAAATAAAGAGAGAAACCATGAAATATACAGGCCCTACATACCGGCCGCCCTATGAAGCCAACAGTTTGCTGCTTCAGGTGACCGTCGGTTGCACACACAACAAATGTACCTTTGGAAAGATTGAACAGGGCAGGAATAAGACACATTGACATCCTGATATTCGGTGGTGCCGGCAGAGGGAAAGGGATGGAAAATGCAATGGCCAACGCAAAATTGGTCAATGCATCAAAGCCCATGGGGGTATCCGTAACAACCATGGGCACCTTCGGTGACAGCCAGGTGACAAAAGATGTTGAAAGCGGAAAATTTGTTCCTGCAACTGAACTGGAGGTGCTTGAAGAACAGAAAAAAATGATTGAACTTATAGATGTTGATACCATTTATCTGGGTATCCATGGGATTAACACGGTTACGTTTGATGCAATGCTTCCAAGGGAAAGGGAAAAAGCAATTAAAATGGTGGATGATGCCATCGAAAAGCTGGATGATGAATTTTTAAATAGTGTACCGGAACGTCATTCAATTTAAAAGATCCCATATGTGGAGAAGAATATGTTCGCCAGTGCAGTGGACAATAACGAAGGATCGGATATTGACCATAATACCACAAGATCTGGTATGCGAGGATTTTCTTGTCGTCATCAAACGTTTAAATTCCGAATATCAATTTTGAATCTGTCTGGAGTTATGATAAATTGATCCAATCCTTGACCTTTACCAGATCCTAAATGAGCAAGCCCCCCAAGGACTATCGTTTGCGGCAGGTGATCAATTTGCTTTTTCCCGACGGGGTGTGTGACAGGGTGACACGGGCAAAAATCTTTTCAAATGGCGCGGTGCCCTGTTTTACAAACTCCCGGGAATCCGCGGGTCCCATTGACAGCATGCGGATGTAGAACAGCATTTTTATCAATCGTTTTTTCGGGACTTCATGCTCCATGATCAATACCCGTCCGTCCGGCTTGACCACCCGTTTCATTTCCAGAAGCGCCTCAGTTCTCACCTGGTTTTTTAATTCATATAAAGCATGGGAGCAGCACACAACATCAAAACAATCATCCCCAAAGGGCAGCCTTGCGGCGTCCCCGTTGATAAATTGCGTTTTTCCTGCCAAATCCTTTTCCTTTGCCTTGTACAGCATGCCCAGGGCAAAATCATATCCAATGGCCGTGATACCGGGCAAACTTCTGGAAAACGCCAGCACAACCGATCCTGTACCGGAGCAGATGTCCAGGACCCTGGGGTGTCTCTTGTCTTCCAAATGCGCTGAATCCACCAGGAATTTACGTGTCTCTTCCCCGTAATTATGGGAATGCATTTTTATGAACAGATCATAGAAATGGGCGAAGATATTATAATATTTCTGTCTGCCGGTGCGTAATTTTGCCATGATTTTCTGTCCTTGGGATTAAGGGGTTTTCCGGTCGATCATCCCCATGATGTTGTAGACCAGCCGGGCCGATGCAAAGTCAGAGGCGTGAAAACCCGGGATGGGCGCAAGTTCCACCACGTCAAAGCCGATGATCTCGCGTTCGGTGGCAACTTTTTCAAGGATTTTCATGGCATCGTACCACAAGAGGCCCCCGGGTTCCGGGGTGCCCGTGGCCTGGATCACAGAGGGGTCAAGACCGTCCACGTCAAAGGTGATGTAGACCTGTTCCGGGAAATCATCGGGCAGGATGGTGTCTGGAATGCCTTTGTCCGCGATCTCGGCCGCATCCAGGTGACGGATTCCCCTTTGGCTGCGAAGCTCCACCTCGCCTGGTGAGAGGCTTCGAACGCCGATCTGGTAGATGTAAAATCCCATGTCCAGGGCCCGGTGCATTACGCAGGCATGGCTCAGGCTCGAGCCTTCATAGCTGTCCCTCAAGTCGGCGTGGGCGTCGAACTGGACAATGCCCACGGATTTTTTCGATGCCTCGAGCGCCTTGAGGGCGCCCACGGTCACGGTGTGCTCTCCCCCCAGGAGAACCGGGATCTTGCCGGCGGCCATGGTACCTTTGACTGTGTCTGCAATTTTCTCGAGCTCTTTTTCCGGGGTCCCTTCGCAGTCGAGCACGGGATGGGTAAAGATGCCCCGTTGGGCCGGGATGCCTCTGCCGTCATAGAGTTCCAGCTGCTGGGAGGCGTCCAGGATTGCCAGGGGACCCTGGCCTGCCCCTTTGCCGTAGGAGACGCTTTTTTCGTAGCAGGCGGGAATCACGTGGAACAGGCACGCTTCCGGGCGGGTTTCGCCCAGTTCAGATGCCAGGAAACCCGGCAATGGTGTATGGTTCATTCTGTTTGTATCCTGTCTGGCAGGCGGGCACAGTCCTTTGTTTCCAGGCTGCCCCCCCTGCCCGGTTCGTTGTCATGACAACCGCATCTTGAAATCATGGTACCCGAAGGTCCGGACCCTTTCCAGATGGTCCGTGTCGGGCTCGTAAAGGGAGATGGCGGGAAGCCTTATCCCGTTGAAGGTGTTGGTCTTGACCATGGAGTAGATGGCCATGTCCGTGAACACCAGGCGGGACCCGATTTCAAGGGGGCGGTCAAAGCTGTACGCTCCGATCACATCCCCGGCCAGGCAGGAAAGCCCGGCCAGGCGATAGGTGTGCTGTTTCTCTCCGGGTTCTCCGCTGCCCGTCACATGGGGTCGGTAGGGCATCTCCAGGACGTCGGGCATGTGGGCGGCGGCCGAGGTGTCCAGGATGGCGATGGGCATGTCGCTGCTGATGATATCCAGCACCGATGCCACCAGAACCCCTGCATTGAGGGCCACGGCCTCCCCGGGCTCAAGATAGACGGTCACGTTGTAATCGGTCTGTATGCGGCGGATGACCCGGCAGAGCCGTTCCAGGTCATAGCCCGGCCGGGTGATGTGGTGGCCCCCGCCGAAGTTCACCCAGGAGAGGCCTTTCAGAAATGGGCCAAATCCGCGTTCAAAGGCCGTTACAGTCCTTTCAAGGGCATCGGCATCCTGCTCGCACAGGGTGTGGAAATGGAGCCCTGAAATTCCGTCAAGTTCCGCCGCCTCAAAATCGCCACGCCTTACCCCGAGGCGTGAGCCAGGGGCGCAGGGATCGTACAGGGGCACCGTTCCTTCCGAATGCTCGGGGTTAACCCGGATGCCGCAGGAGATCGAACGGCCGGCCGCCCGGACCCTGGACCTGAACCGTTTCCACTGGCCAAAGGAGTTGAAGACAATATGGTCGGAAAGGGTGAGTATTTCGTCCATGTGCTCGTCACTGTAGGCTGCGGCAAAGGTGTGCACCTCCCGTCCGAATTCTTCCCTGCCCAGGCGGGCCTCGTCCGGTGAACTTGCACAGACGCCGTCCAGGGTCTGTCTCAAAAGGGGAAAGACCCGGAACATGGCAAATCCCTTGAGGGCCAGCAGGATCCTGCATCCGGTCGCCTGTTTGACCCGGGACAGGATTGCGAGGTTGTGGCGCAGGCAGCCTGCGTCCACAACAAAGCCCGGGGTGGTCACCCGGGAGGGGTCAAATTTTAAAGGATCGTTTCTTTCCATGGCAGTCCGTGAATGTTGAGTCGTTCCATAAAGGGATCGGGATCAAATTGTTCCATATTGAAAACCCCCTCCCCTGTCCATTTTTTCGTGAGCATCATCAGGGCGCCGATCATGGCCGGCACCCCGGTGGTGTAGGAGACGCCCTGGGATCCCACCTCCTTGAACACCTCCTCATGGTCGCAGATGTTGTAGATGTAGTAGGTTTTTTCTGCCCCGTCCTTTTCCCCCTTGACCAGGCATCCGATGCAGGTGCGGCCCTTGGTGAGGGGGCCCAGGGAGGCAGGGTCGGGCAGGAGGGCCTTGAGGAACTGCAGGGGCACGATCTCTCGTCCCTCGAAGAGCACAGGATCGATCCGGGTCATGCCCACGTTTTCCAGCACCTTGAGGTGGGTCAGGTAGGCCTCTGAAAAGGTCATCCAGAACCGGGCCTGCTTGATTTCGGGCAAATGATGGGTCAAGGATTCCAGCTCTTCGTGGTAGAGGAGAAATATTTTCTTGGGTCCGATCCCCTCGGGGAAGTCAAACTCCTTTGAGATGGCCATGGGTTCGGTTTCAACCCATTTGCCTGCTTCGTAATACCGGCCCTTCTGGGTGATCTCCCGGATGTTGATCTCCGGGTTGAAGTTGGTGGCAAAGGGCTGGCCATGGTCCCCGGCGTTGCAGTCGATGATATCAAGGGTGTCGATGCGGTCAAAGTGGTGCTTTTTGGCCCAGGCCGTGAACACATTGGTCACCCCGGGATCAAATCCGCTGCCCAGCAGTGCCATGAGTCCCTTTGCCTTGAATCTCTCATGGTAGTCCCACTGCCACTTGTAGCAGAACCGGGCTTCGTCCAGGGGCTCATAGTTGGCCGTATCCAGGTAGTGCACCCCGGTTTCCAGGCAGGCGTCCATGATATGGAGATCCTGGTAGGGCAGTGCCACGTTGATGATCAGGTCCGGCTTAAAGCGGTTGATCAGGACCACAAGTTCGGGCACATTGTCCGCATCCACCTGGGCCGTCTCGATGTGCCGGTCGATCCCGGCGGCTATCCTGTCACATTTTGATCGGGTCCGGCTGGCCAACATGATGTCGGTAAACACCTCCGGAACCTGGGCGCATTTATGGGCGACCACCTGACCGACGCCGCCGGCGCCGATTATCATTACCCTGGCCATGGCTTCCTCCTGTAAAAATTAATGGGTTGGTATTCACCTCTTGAGCGCAGAGGCCTTCCTTATTTCTCAAAGTAGGGGTAGCCCCTGAGACCCTCTTCGTACATGGTCATGATCATCCGCCGTTCCTGGGGGGAGATCAGGTCCTCCCGGACCGCCTCTTCGGCCGTGGCCCTGAATCTGCGGGTCATCCGCTTGGGGCTGTACTCCACGTAGGACAGGACATCTGCCACGGAATCGCCTTCGATCTCCCGGACAAAGGTGTAGCTGCCGTCCGGGTTGACCCGGATGCTCACCACGTTGGTGTCCCCCAGCAGGTTGTGCAGATCCCCCAGGGTTTCCTGGTAGGCCCCCACGAGAAAGACGCCCAGGATGTAATCCTCATCCTTTCTGGGTTCGTGGAGGCGCAGGGCCCGGCGAATTCCCTGGCGGTCGATAAACCGGTCGATCCTTCCGTCGCAGTCGCAGGTGATGTCCGCCAGGATCGCGTTCCGGGTGGGCATTTCGTTGAGCCGGCTGATGGGCATCACGGGAAAAATGTGCCCGATGGCCCAGGAGTCGGGCAGGGACTGGAATACGCTGAAATTGGCGTAATAGGTGTCACACAGGGCAATGTCGATGTCCGTGAGATCATTGGGCACGAATTTAAGGTGCTTGATGTTGTCGCTTACGGCCTGGATGATGTTCCAGAAGATCTTTTCCCCCAGGGAGCGCTCCCTCAGGGAAATTTTCCCCAGCTTGAACATCTGGCGGACCTGGTCCCGGTAGTACAGGGCATCGTTGTAGCACTCCTGGATGTTTCTCAGGCTCAGGGAGTTCAGGACCTCCATCATGTTTTCAACGATTTCCGGAGTCCCCTGGGCAAGGACCTCGGGCAGGGGCTCGGCATCAAAGGTGTTGGTGTCAAAGATGTTGAACAGGAGTATCGAGTAGTAGGCCACCGTGGCCCGTCCCGATTCCGTGATAATGTTGGGATGGGCAATCTTGTCAACGTCCAGGATCTCCATGATCGCCTCGATGACGTCAGCGCAGTACTCTTCCAACGAGTAATTCCGGGAATTCATGTAATTGGTGTGGGAGCCGTCGTAATCCACGGCCAGCCCTCCCCCCAGATCGAAATACCCCATGGCGGCCCCCTCTTTGACCAGTCCGGCATAGACCTGGCAGGCCTCCTGTACTGAGGCGCGGATATCCCGGATGTTGGATATCTGGGACCCCAGGTGGTAGTGGAGCAGCTGGAGGCAGTCGAGCATCTCCAGGGATTTGAGTTTCTCTATCACCTCGATGATCTGTGAGGTGGACAGGCCAAAGATGCTCCGGTCCCCGGCGGACTCGGTCCAGTGGCCTCCGGCCTGGGTGGAGAGTTTAAAGCGGACCCCGATGAGGGGCCGGATTCCCAGCACCCTGGAGCGTTCGAGTATCAGGTCCAGTTCGCTTGGCATCTCCAGGACAAAAAAGCATTTGTAGCCCATTTTGCAGGCATAGAGGCCAAGATCGATGAATTCCCGATCCTTGTAACCGTTGCAGACCAGGCAGGCCTCCTTGTCCTTGAGAAACGAGAGGGCTGCAATGAGTTCCGCCTTGCTGCCTGCCTCAAGGCCGTGGTGGTACTGGGTGCCGATATTGGTGATGGCCTCGATCACCTGCTTCTGCTGGTTGACCTTGATGGGGAAAACCCCCTTGAACTCTCCCTTGTAGTCAAAGGTTCTGATGGCGGCGCGAAAGCTCTCGTGCATGTGGGTGATCTGGGAGTCCAGGATGTCTTCGATGCGCAGCAGGACGGGCATGTCATAGCCCCGGGCCTGGATGCCGGCGATGATTTCAGGCAGGTTGACTGAAATCTCCTTGTTGTTGCGAAGTGGGGTAACCACCACATCCCCGCTGTCCGAGATATCAAAGTATCCCACTCCCCATTCCCGGATGTGGTATAGATCGGCAGAATCCTCAATGGTCCACCTTTCCAGCTTGTCTTTTTGATTCATGATCCTTCCCTTGAAAAGCGGCCCCACCGCCATTAAAAAAAACAATTAAATTTTCGGAGCCCCGTTTTTACAGAAAAAAAAATATCAATGCAACCTCCATCATACAGTTGAACAAAAAAAATACAATGGCGATTTCCCGGATCATGGCTTACCGGCTAAATGCTGCATTACTCTGCCGGCGTAATATTGACTTGGTAATGTTTTAAACTTATTTTGGTTTAAAACAATGTTCAAAAGGCAGGTGATATAATGAACGAGCGATTTCTGGTAAATCAAAAATATAAAAATCAGATGCATACCATCTTGATTCTATTGATATTGGCAGCGCTTTTAGGCGGACTGGGCTGGACCATCGCCGGCACTGCAGGTCTTCAGTTTGCCCTTGTGGTGAGTGTGGCGTCATATTTTCTAACTCCCCGTGTGCCGGCCCATCTCATCATGCGGGCTTCCGGTGCAAGACCGGTTTCCCATGGCTCACTGCCGCAGCTGCATCGAATCGCTGGCACACTGTCCCAGCGTGCAGGCCTGGCAACCATGCCCCGGCTGTACTATCATCCTTCAGCCCGTCTCAACGCCTTTGCTGCGGGAACACCTGAAGACGCGGCCATCTGTGTTTCCAGGGGGCTTCTGTCTGTTCTGAATCTGGATGAAATTGCCGGAGTGCTGGGGCACGAGATCTCCCATATCCGTAACAATGACATGAAGGTCATGGGGTTTGCTGCGCTTTTCGGGCGACTGACCCAGTTTGCCTCGCTTGCCGGGCAGTTGCTTCTGCTCTTTTCCCTTCCACTGATACTGCTGAGTGATGTACAGATTTCTTTGGTCGCACTGGCCCTGTTGATATTTGCGCCGGCATTGAGCACGGTGCTGCAGTTTACCCTGTCAAGAACCCGGGAGTTTAATGCCGACCTGGGCAGCGCGTTTCTGACTGGAAATCCGTTGATGCTGGCATCGGCATTGAATAAGCTTGAAGTTTACAGGCAGCATGGATTAAAGCGGTTTTTCCGGCTGGTTCCGGACCAGGGACCGGTATGGCTCAATACCCATCCATCAACCGGTGAACGCATCCGGCGTCTGATGAATTATATGCCCGGGCGATTTAAATGCGGTCAGGAAGGGTACTGCTGTCCATGATTTCGCATCAAAATATCACAAACCGTTTCAGCACCGGCAGAAGCAGTATTCTTCCGTAAACTTTTTGCTGGGACATTGTGATTGTTTTGTGATGCTTTTATGGTGTATTGGGATCTATGACTCAAACATCTTCAACCGGTTCAACACCGGCAAAAGCTGCTGCCCTTGTCGCCGTTATGTGCATGGCACAGGTGCTCGGAATGCTTGGCGTGTTTGCCTTTCCGGCCATACTCCCCCATTTCATGGATATGTGGGCATTGACAAACAGCCAGGCCGGATGGATCAGTGGCATCTATTTTGCCGGATATTCCATTGCCGTCCCTGTTCTGACCAGTTTGACGGACCGTATTGATTCCCGGAAAATCTACCTTGCCTCTTGTTTTGTGAGCATGATTGCCAATCTGGGATTTGGAATCTTCAGCCAGGGGTTCTGGACCGCCGTTGTATTCAGGGCCCTGTGCGGCATTGGCCTTGCCGGCACCTTTATTCCGGGCTTGAGAACCCTTATCGACAGACTTGAAGCACCGTTTCTGCCCCGGGCGATTTCTTTTTATACGGCCTGTTTCGGGCTGGGCTTGAGTGCTTCCTTTTATTATGCCGGTGTTACTTTTGAATGGTTCGGATGGAAACCGGTATTTTTCATTGCAGGGGCATGTTCCGGATTTGTCCTGCTGCTCTGCCTGATGGTTCTGGTTCCCATGCCCATGGAAAAAAAAGGAAGTTCATCCCCCGGAATACTGAGCGTCCTGGATTTCCGGCCGGTATGGCAGAATTCCAGGGCAAGAACCTATATCATTGCCTATATGTGTCATATGTGGGAAATGTTTGCCGCCCGTTCCTGGATGGTGGCTTTCCTGACTTTTTCCATGACAATTCACGCCGGTCCCAAACCGTTCATGGCGCCAACCACGGTCATGGCGGTTGCTGGAATATCAGGCATGTTTGCCAGCATTTTGTTTGGTGAACTTGCCGTAAAATTTGGCCGCCCCAGGATCGTATCCATTGTCATGACGGTTTCAGGCCTGCTCAGCCTGGGCATTGGATTTATGGCAGACCTGCCATTTCCCGCGCTTGTCTGCCTTTGCATTGTCTATACGTTTTTCTTCCAGGGGGATTCTGCTGCCATCCATGCCGGTGTTATCACGGCAGCCGATCCGGACCGGCGGGGGGCCACAATGGCGCTTCAGTCCCTGGCAGGATTTGCGGCCGCCTCGCTTTCCCCCATTGTGGTCGGGGTGGTTCTGGATCTGACAGGGGGCGGGAACAGCCCCTTTTCCTGGGGACTGACCTTTGCCACCATGGGGTTGACCGCTTTTTCAGGGTTGGCGCTGCTTTTAAGGGGGCATGCCAGGGATAACCGTTAATGGTTGCAGGAGGATGCCCGCCATTGCTCTATTTGTCCACCGCTTTCATTGCTTCATGAAGTTTGCTGATATCCTTGTTCAGGTATTTTTCCTTGATCAAAAGGATTTCGTCCTCTGCTTTGAAAAATGCATCCACCACCCCAGGATCGAAATGCCTGTCGCGTTCTTCCCTGATAATGGCAAATGACTTTTTCAATGAAAACGGTTCCTTATAGGGGCGTTTGGTCGTCAGGGCATCAAAAACGTCGGCCAACGCCACGATACGGCCCACCTGGGGAATGTCCGTTCCCTTCAATTTATTGGGATAGCCTGTACCATCCCATTTTTCATGGTGGGTGTAGGCGATGGTTTCCGCCAGTTGAATGATCGGGCTGTGGGATCCTTCGAGTATTTTTTTGCCCATAAAAGGATGGCGGCGCATGACGCCCCATTCATCCTCATCCAACGGACCCGGTTTCAGCAGGACACTGTCAGGGATACCGATTTTACCCACATCATGCATGGGTGCGGCTTCAAGAATAAGGCTGCACATGTCTGGTTCACAGCCCATCTTGCAGGCAATGGCAGCGGCATAATGGCTCATGCGCAGCACGTGGGCACCCGTATCATCGTCCTTGTATTCCGCGGCCCTTGACAGTCGGATGATGGTTTCAAGGCTAGCCTCTTTCAGCTGGTTGAATGCCTTGCGGAGTTCCTCGGTCTGTCTGGCAACCTCGGTTTCCAGCTCTTGCTGGTGGTTTATCATGTGGTCGTTGTAGGCCTTCACCTTCAGCAAAGAACGCACACGCGCACGAACTTCGGTCTTGTCGACGGGTTTGGTCATAAAGTCGTCGGCGCCACACTCCAGTGCCTTCACGCGATCCTCCACCTGGGTCAGTGCCGTCACCATCACCACGGGAATATGCCGGGTTTTCTCATTCTTTTTCAGAGCCTGAACTGTTTCATACCCATCCATCACGGGCATCATGATATCCAGCAGCACAAGATCCGGTGGGTCTGCCAGGGCTTTTTCGATGGCCTGCTTTCCATTGTTTGCCATTGTGACCCTGTAGCCCTGGCTGATCAACATTGCCTCCAGCACCATCAGGTTCTGGGGTTCATCATCGACAATCTGGATCAAGGGTGTTTCTCTCATCGTTATCTCTCCTTGCACGAACGGATTAAATTTTATAAGAAACACCCACAGAAGCATTGCGAACAGGGGCGTTTCATCATTCGTTGTGGCCAGAGCAGATACCATGCTCCGGCCATGCCGGTCATTCAATACAGTCGGCCTCAACCGTTTCAAGTTCTTTGAGCAACGCCTGCAAGAGATCCTCAGACCTGGTTTCTGGTTCAACATCCAGTAAAACAAAAGCGCATATCCGTTGATTTTCCTCGATGGCGGACTCGATTTTTGAACGGAATCTGTTTTGCACTGCCCCGACATGCTCCGGTGCAATATCGATCAAGATGAAGTAAACCAGGCCGTTTTCATCCACCTTGATCAGATCGTGATCCCGTTTGCTCTCTTTGAGCGATTCTGCAAGAATCATGGCCTGCTTTGAATCCAATGGAGGAATGGTTCCCAGGATAAAAAGTGCAAGTGGATGTTGGCAACGTCTTGCCTTGGCCGTTATCAACTCGACAAATTCGTCCAGATTTTTTCTGTTGACAGGCAGGCCCATGGCGGAGTCATCCGATGCAATGGTCAGTGGCGAATACGATTCCTTTAACCTCTGACTGACCGGCAGGGAGAATATAAAGGTGCTTCCCTTGCCCTTGCCGTCGCTTTCCAACCAGATTTCACCACCATGCAGTTCGACCAGTTGACGGCTCAGGCTCATCCCGAGACCCGTGCCGGCCACCTTATTTTGATGTTCGCCCTTTACCTGATAGAAGGGTTCGAATATTTTTTCCTGGTGCTCAGGCTCGATTCCCATGCCCGTGTCTGCAACGGATATCTGGATGCTGCCGTTTTTTTTCACCAGGGAGACTGTTATCAAGCCGTTGTCAGGCGTGAATTTGGCAGCGTTGGAGAGCAGGTTGTAAAGAATCTGTTTGAATTTTGTTTCATCCGCTTCAATGGTCAAATTTTTCAATTCCGGTTCAGCAAAAAAGCGCAGTTGAATGTTGTGCTTTGATGCCTTATGGCTGATGATGGTCAGGCTGCTTTCTATAGTCATGCAGGCATTGATCCAGGCGAGATCCAGATCTGTGGCGCCTGCTTCGATTTTCGACAAATCCAGGATGTCGTTGATCAGGCTCAGCAGATGCTGGCCGCTGGAAAGAATATGGGCCACATACTCGGCCTGTTTTTCCGTGAGCGGGCCAAAATAATTCTCCTGGAGCACCTGGGAAAAACCAATGATGGCGTTCAGGGGGGTGCGGAGCTCGTGGGACATGTTGGCCAGAAAAGAGCTCTTGGCGCGACTGCCGGCTTCTGCGGCTTCCTTGGCCTTGATCAACTCTGCTTCAGCTTCCTTGCGATGGGTTATATCCCGGAACACCATCACCGCCCCGAGAAGTTCACCCTCTTCTGAAATGATCGGAGCGGCGCTGTCATCAATGGGAACCTCCAATCCATCTTTTCGGACGAGCAGGGTATTGTCCTGAAGGTCAACAACCTCCATTTTTTCCAGTGCCGTTATGATGGGACTGCTCACAACCGAGTGATCCGAACCATCCGCAAGATCCATTACATCTTCAATTTTAACCCGATCGGAATCATGAATATCGCATCCGGTCAGGTCTCTGGCAATTTGGTTCATATAGGTGACGCGCTGGTGAACGTCCGTTGCAATAACAGCGTCGCCAATACTGTTCAGCGTTGTTGCAAACCACTTTTGGCTTGCGCGCAATGCCTCATCTGCTCGTTTCCGGGCCGAAATATCCTTGAATATAACCACTGCACCAATCAGAAAGCCATCCCGTTTGACCGGGGTTCTGACGTATTCCACCTCAAAAAAACTGCCATCCTTTCGCCAAAGGATTTCGTCATCTGCGTGGTGCACGGTACCGTCAGAAAAAGCGGCATCCGTGGAACATTTATCCATGGGATATGTCGAGCCGTCCGGATAGCTGTGATGAACCAGCCCGTGCATGACCCGGCCGACCACCTCATCTTCCGTGTAGCCGAGCATCTTTTGCGCAGCAGGGTTAATAAACGTCGTTTGACCATTCAGGTCCAATCCATAAACGCCTTCACCCACGGATTCGAGAAGAAGGCGGCTCTTTTCCTCTGCCTCCAGAAGCGCTTGTTCAGCTCTCTTTTTGTCTGTGATGTCCCGGGCCGTTCCCAGATAGGCTGCTTTGCCTTCAACGTCTTCAAATGCAACGCCGCTGCTCTCATACCACCGCCACTGGCCATCAAGGTGGCGGACCCTGAACGACACCAGCGTCTGGGTCTTCTCATCCTTGAGGACCTCAGCAAGAAAATCCTGACAGATGTTCAGATCCTCGGGATGCACGAATTCAGCAAAATGACGTCCAAGGATATCCCCTGGGGTATGTCCCAGCAAGGTCTTCCAATTGGGTGAAATATAAACAAAAAAACCGTCCTTCGACAGCGTATAGATAATATCGTTTACATTTTCAACAATGCCTCGAAAGCGCTCTTCGCTCTCTCTTAATTTGTTTTGGGCTTCAACACTTTTGGAAATATCCTGTACAATGGCGATAATAACCGGCGGGTCTTCCACATCGCTGTATTGCAGGTTGATGCTCACAGGATATCCTGTCCCATCCTTGCGTTCATGGAAGCCTTCCAAATGAATGAATTTCTTTTCACCCGTAATCAGGGGGCGAATGTTTTCCATTGTAATGGGCGACCTGTGGCTGGGTACAATGTCCATGGGCGTGAGGGTCAGCATTTCCTCCAGTGTATAACCGAGATTTTCAAGCGCCCCGCGGCTTACCTGGGTAAAGTGCATGGTTGTGGTTTCAACCACATAAATTTCGTTCAGGCTTATGTCAAGGATGCGTCCAAGCCGCATCACGAGTTTTTCGGACTCCTTACGTTCGGTGATATCTTCCTTGACAGCCACGTAACTCTCGGTTTCTCCCCTATCGTTCTTGACAGGGGCTATGGAGGCGAATTCCCAGTAGAGCTCACCGTTTTTCTTTTTATTGTGAAACTCGCCGCGCCATTCTTTTCCGGCTGTCAATTGATTCCACATCTGCTGATAAAAGCCAGCAGATTGCAGCCCTGATTTAAGGGCTCTCGGGTTCTGTCCAAGGACTTCGTCTGCGCTGTAGCCGGTCACTTTGCAAAATTTGGGGTTGACAAATTCAATCTTTCCATCAACGTCTGTAATGACAATAGACGTGGGAGAGTTTTCAATGGCTCTGGAAAGTTTGCGCAGATCCAGCTCCAATTGTTTACGCTGGGTGATGTCACGGGAGATTCCCAGGATACCGATAACCTGCCCCTGAAGATTTCTCAGCGGGGTCTTGATTGTCTCGAAATAACCGTTGTAGCTGCCGTCGGCAAAAACCAGTTCCTCTTCATTTGTCGTGGGCGCATTCGACTGAATTGCAATGGAATCATGGTTCCGAAAAAAATCGGCAAGATCTTTATCAACAAAGTCATAATCGGTTTTTCCCACGATCTGTTTTTGCGTGGCCCCGAAAAAACGTTCAAAAGCTGTATTGCAACTCAAATAAACGCCATCTGTATCTTTCAGCCAGACAAGGTCGGGTATGGTTTGAACCAGATTTCGGTAAAGCGCTTCAGCCTGTCTGCGTCGATCGGTATCGGCAAGAATACGCTTTTCATTTTCCTTCAGTTGCTTGTAATTTGCCTTTCTTTCCGTGTAATCGATGCCGTATATGTATATGTCGCCGGTCTCCTGGTCGGATTTATAGGTAAATAAAAACGTTCGTTCTCCAATGTCCCATTCTTCCTGCCAGACACCCTTTTCGTCCGGCTGGGGGTTACCGTTGCCGGAGAAATAACGGCTTTGAAGATCAGACCAGGCCCTGCCTGTGGGATCAATGTCAAAGATCGACCTGGCAACAGGGTTTGCCAGCGCAACCTTCCCGTCGGGTTCAAGTCGTACTGCTGGACCTGGATTATAGACAGGGAAGGCCGACATCTGCCTGGCGATAGAAAACGCCTTTAGTTGATGGACGCGCAGGTATGAGAGCCTGAAAGCACCGGCCAGCAGAACCACAGCAATTCCACATCCCAAAAGAATCATGTAGGTCGATAGATTCTGCAAACCGGTATTTATGATTTTCTCAAGAAGTGTCGCCGGAACAAATGAAATAAGAATCCAATCATCCAGACAGTCGTCAATGATATTGTAATTGCTGACAGCCCCCATGCCGCTTAACGTGTATCTGGCCTCTTTCTGGGGATGAATCGTATGGAATATAAACAATCCGTCATCATTATGAATATTTCCGCTGTGGTCTCTGGTTATAGCCTGCCATACGCTTCCATACCTGTTTTGAAATGTAAATTGACTGCGCTCCTGGAACTGGAACCCCCATTCTTCTTTATCTTTAAATCCCTTTAAATAGTATCCCCCAGAATTCAGAAGCAGGTAAGTACCCTTTCTGATTTGCGATTCCCTTTCCAACTCTTCCAGGATGTTTTGTCCAAGATAGTTCAGGACTATGATACCCGTTGGTTCTCCAGCCGGGTTGCAAACCGGGGTGGCGATGCGAATCACCGGCTTGAAAGGCCGTTCTACCTTCCCGTTCTCAACGTTCAAATCAAGGACAGAAATGTATACCTCTCCCTTTTTCAAACGCATTGTCTCTTGGAAATAGGGGCGATTTTTTTTGTCCTGCAAGCGGTTGTCTGGGACCACGGCAGCAGTTCTTCCCGCTCGGTTGACCCGAACGATCTCCTGGCCTTCAAGATCAATCAGTCGTGCCTGATCATATATCTCTCTGAGGGAAATAATAGAAGTGAAATACGATTGCATTGCAGCAATCGCCCTGGGTGCTCTGTCACGGATCGAGTCAATTGAATTGCTGTTTTCTGAAACCTGGATTAAATCATCAATGGCAGATCGGAAATCACGCTTGATAACGCGTTCGACAACATCAATTCCAGCCTGTTCCTGCTCGATCAGAGAATGAAGCTGGGTTTTTACCTGCTGGGTGAAAATCCAATACAGGAGACCGATTGCCAGGACAAGCAGCGGAATGGCCATAATCATCGAACGGGTGAAGATTCCAGGCATTGAAACATCAGGTTTGGGTCTTGAAATGGGGCGGCTATTGGATTCGTTCATGCCGGCCCTCAATCCATGTGGGTTCATTCATTGAAAACGGACAACCATTGAAATTGCCCTTCAGGATCTGTCTGTCAAAACAGATCGTGAAGGCACCCCCCTGATCATATGAATGTTTTTTGTGTCTGGCCATCTTTTCTCTCTTTTCGGGTCTGTGGTTCTTCTTCCTGTTTTTGAGGGAAAATATAGCACAGAATGACACTAAAAATCTTCTATAGATTTTGAATCTGTTTCTATATGTTTAACTGGGTGCAGCCGCCTGAAGAAAGTTGGAGTGTTCCCTTTTATTATGCCGGTGTCATCACTGCAGCCGATCCTGACCGGTTCAGTCATAACTCTACCTTGATTCAATTATATTCAAGAATCGGGGGGCGTAACTCTCGTTAGAATTTTGTGTGTTTAAACGTATTATGCAATATAGTGAGACCATAGCTGGGAAAGGGGCATAACTGCAAACAGAGCCGGAATCATCCCGGCAACCGGGAACTCTTTAATCCCGCAGATACGAAAACCTGTGGCAAGCATAATAAGTCCTCCGCATGCGGAAAAGTCCGCCAGCATATTTGGTGTGGTAAGGGGCATTATCATTGATGCTGCAAGGTAGAGAGCCAACTGGACCAGAAACTGGGGGATAAGGAGTAGCCCCACGGAAAATCCCATGGTTGCGGCAAAAACAGGAGCAGTAAACAGATCAAGTATCGCTTTTACAATAAGAAGGGTGGGGTCCCCTGTCATACCTTCGCTTAATGCGCCATAAATACCCGTTCCACTCATTGAGAACAGAACCAGAAGTGCAACATATTTATCGAAAAATTCCTCCTGGCTTATATTTTCAGGCGGTTTGGTGAGTTTATCGATCCAGTTTCTTGCAGATTTTGCAATTTTCTGAATTCTTAATTCAAGCTGAATCAGCTCTCCAAAAATAGTACCCACTATAAGAGCCAGTACAACCGGAGCAAGGAATTTTACTTTTACAATCATTGTTATTCCAAGCCCCATTGATGCACATCCAAATACCATAGGCATTTTAACCCTGAGATTCGGATTGAGTTTCGGGCCTATTAGGGCACCTGCAACACTCCCGACTAAAAGTGCTGCTCCGTTAACGTATGGACCAATCATATTGTTTCCTTCTTCTTTCCTTCCTGTGAAAATTTAAGGCTTATTTATTTCTGTGCCCCTTACTGTTCGTAACGCTTTTTGAAGTATGGATTCGGCTATCTGTTTTCATAGGTAAATCCAAACGTTACCTTTGATTTTGTGTAAAAAACCCTGACTTTGTTTTCCTCAAGACAGTTCATTAATCTGTTGCAGTCATCGGAGGTCAGGGCCAAAGCGACCTGGACAGGAGGGTCTTCACAATCAAAAAAATTATAAGAATGAAATCTTCCATCATGTCCGAATCCTTCCCTGCCTGTAAAAAGAGTCGCTCCGCTTACACCAAGCTTCATCGCTTCTTCTACGATCCATTTGGCAAGGGAGATACCATTGTATTCTCTTTTTTGCTGGGTATAAAATGTTACAAGATATCCTTCCATCTGTCTGTCCTTTGCTTAAAAATTAATGGGATTTTAACCAAACAACCCACAGACTAAAAGCCGGTGGGTTGTTTAAGGCCCATGATTAAAATAAAACCTCCCACTTGGTGTGCTTTTTAAGCCGTCTTCTTCGTTGCATTAATGGGCACATATTTCAATATGCTCCCATTAATGCGCCTTGAATACGACTTAAAATCCTACACCATATTTTGGAAGATTTTATTCCGATTATGGGCCTGAATCAAGCAGTGGTAACTCTATTCGCCTGGGGCGGAGATTTTAACCTTTGAAAGAGACTAATACATATGGAGAAAAGAACAATGACCTGGATCACTGAAGAAATTTTAACGTTCTTAAATTGTAAAAAAAGGGCTGGTTGAAAGTTTCTGAAGCTGTTTTCTGTCGATAATGACTATGGCGCCTCTGGACTTGGAAATCAGCTTCATTGTTTGAAGATTGGAAATAACCCGTGCTGCTGTTTCCCTTGATACTCCTGTCATCTCAGCAACATCCTTATTGGTCAGGGGAAGTGTCTCACCGATTCTGCGGGAAAGCATATTTAATGCGTTTAAGATTCGGTTTTCAGCACTCTGATCAATGATATCCAGAATTCTTGTAAAGGTATCGTCCAGAAGTTTACCGATTGTATCCAGAATCCCGGCAGTAACTTCAGGATGATTGAATACCCATTGTTTGAAAAAAAATGATGGAATAGCAACAAGGGTTGCTGCTTCAGTCACACGTGCGGAAAAAGATCTAGGCTCAGACATGAAGCAGTTCACTGCATTGAGAGGCATACCTCGGGTAGCGATTAAAAATGTAAAAGCCTTCCCCGAAACAGCTTCCCTTGACAGAACCACTTTTCCGCTATCCACTATGTGGACATACTTTGAATTGTCACCGGATGTAAAAACATAACTTCCCTTATCAAAACGCTCAAGGTGAGCTTTTTCAGCCAGCTTTTCAAGTCCATCAGCAGATTTATTCAGATTTACATCCAGTTTTAACGTTTCAACAATTCTCTTAAAATTGTCCATTTAAATCCTTCTGCTTTGAAATATGAAACACCCACCGAAGCATTGCAAACAGAGGCGTTTCACCCTTCGTTGTGGCCAGAGCAGACGTCTTGCTCCGGCCATGCCGGTTTGTATTATTATTCTGATTAATACTTGCTGACCCATACGCCCACATCAAGAACAGAATCCGAGGCGCCAGCGAATGATCCCGTGACAGGTGGCACCGATTCGGGCAACCTTGCTACGGCTACGGCGATATGGTCGATTCCGGCCATTTCACCAATCGTTGGATCGAAACCCTTCCATCCTGCGCCGGGCAGGTAGACCTCGGCCCAGGCATGGGTCGTGCCAATTATATGGGACATTAGTGGCGCGTGGAGATATCCACTCACAAAGCGCGAGGCCAGTCCCAGGCACCTGGCTGCTTCCATAAAGAGGACAGCAAAATCACGGCAAGATCCAGTTCCGCAGGACAATGTATGCAGGGCCGTTTGTACGCCAGGTTCCTCCCTCACCTGGTATGACAATGTTTTATAAATGTGGGCGGCAAGTCGCTGTAAGAGGGTGTAGGTCTGAATCGGTTCGCTGGGTTGCCAGAAAGTGGTAATCCATTTATTCACCACATCGATTGTTTCCCGCCCAGGTAATGCCATATAGGGAGACAGCAAAACCTTGTCATCCGTTTGATAAGTAAAGGGGTAACCAATTGCGTAATCAGCAACCAGAAAGTCGAGGGGCGTTTCATTGAACTGCTGGATGATCACTTCGCTCTCAATCACCAGCTGGGTCGCGGGTGAATCGAAATTTGCAATCGCAACTGAATTTCCCTCCACATCCCGATGCCAATACAGGGTTGACCGGGGTGTGGTTTTTAGAGAAGAATATTCTATGCGCAGTTCATGGTCTTCCCTTGGCCGCAGAAGCAGAGTATGGGGTCCAAGGGTAACCTCACAAGAATAGTTGTAGTAAGTCCGATGAATAATTTTATAACGTTGCATCTTTGACCCGCGTGTTGTTATGTTTGAACGGTGAAATTGACATTAATTTCATAGTAACAATAAATAATCAATATTTAACAGGCAAAGGGATATCACCATGCAAAATCAGACATTAACGTTCCTTTTGGCTGGAGGCGTAGGCTCCCGCTTACACCCTTTGACTTCGAGTCGCTCCAAGCCTTCAGTTCCTTTTGGCGGCAAGTACCGGATTATTGATTTTACCCTGGCCAACTGCCTGCATTCGGGATTGCGTCGAATATTAGTTTTAACACAGTATAAGTCCCACTCCTTGAACAAGCATCTTCGAGATGGCTGGTCAATATTTAATCCAGAGTTAGGGGAATATATCACGCCTGTTCCCGCCCAGATGAATAGTGGAGAACATTGGTATCAGGGAACCGCCGATGCTATTTTTCAAAATCTGAATTTACTGGATCGCAGCAATGCCGAGTATACCTTAATCCTTTCCGGGGATCATATTTATCGGATGGACTACGCCGCAATGCTCAGCTCCCATCAAGAACAGGGCGCGGATGTCACCATCGCCTGTATGGAAGTTCCTGTTGAGGAAGCAAAGGCGTTTGGTGTGGTTGTTACCAATGGGGAGCTCAAAATAATTGATTTTGAGGAAAAACCCGGCCAGCCTACGCCCCTACCTGAAAATCCGGAAAAAGCCCTGGTTTCCATGGGGTTGTATGTGTTTTCTACAGAACTGTTAAGCCGCGCATTGGTGGAAGATCAGCAGAATGATGCTTCAACTCATGATTTTGGCAAAGACATTCTGCCTCGACTGGTGCAACACCATAAAGTGCAGGCCTATAAATTCGGCGGAGCACGGGGCAGGGTCACCCCAGATCGCTACTGGCGGGATGTGGGCACATTAGATGCTTACTACCAGGCCAATATGGATCTGCTGAAGCCCTTTCCGCCGTTAAATCTGTATCAGCGCGACTGGCCTATCCGGACATATCAGCCACAGTCTCCGCCTGCCAGAACGATTAACGGAAATTCTGGCGCTGAAAGTGTATTCGTTAATTCAATATTGGCCGGTGGCGTTGTAATTTCCGGTGGCAGTGTCAGACATTCCATATTGTTTCAAGATATTTTTATTGATGATAACGCCATCATTGAAAAATCAATTCTGTTTGGTGGCGTTCATGTTGGTACAGGTGCCAGATTGCAGAACTGTATTATTGATCAAAACGTGAGCATTCCCCCCGGAGAGCAGATTGGTTACGACCTGGTGAAAGACCGAAATCGATTTACCGTTTCTGAAAAAGGAATTGTTGTCGTACCCAAAGACTTTGTTTTTGCCTCCTGAAGCCCCTCGGATACCAAAGCTGAACGCTCACCTGTCCTGCCCTGCCGCGGCGCGGCTTTCTCCAGGTTCTACCGGAGGGGTGATTGTTTTTAATCCATTGTCCGGACTTGTGCGGTTCTTTGCTATTCATACATCTTTCCGCCATGATTTAACCACCCATTTTCATGCCTGCCGCCCGGGTCATGGTGAGTCCAATGGACCACGCCGCCTTTGGCGCTCCATTCGTATTCCCCATAAAAGTTAATATGATCGCCTGCCTTGAGGGCATTAATTCTCGGCGCAATATCGATATTATGGGCAATCAGTATTGTCTGGCCTGATTTGAGTTTTACAATAAATTTCTGGTGCTGACTGCCTTGTGTATCATCGGGTAATATCTTGACGACCTGACCGGATCCACCAACTTGTACGTCACTTAGATTGTTTTTAAAGGCCAGTGCCAGGAATTGATCACTGTTTGACGCTTCTGTGTTTGACGCTTCTGTGACGATGGCTGATTTGACAGATAAAAATAATGGAGATTTGAGAAAACCGTAAACAGCGAAACAAACCAGTATGATCAGTAACGTTTTCTTCATTCAGACTCCTTAAACCCATTCATAGTTGTCATGTATCCATTTTCCCCCAATCCACCACCTAAAAAAAAGAAAAACCCCGTTGCGCTTGATGGCTCAAGCAGATAGAGTCTTTGTGCGAACAAAAAACTATCATCAACGGGGTGAAACAAGTTATGACACAAGGCGTGCTTCCATTCAAGTATGAAGAAGAAAAAACTCAGACCGGCATGACCGCATTGGCTGGCCTGCCCGTCTATCTCGACTTGGCCAAAGTAATCGGGTTGTCCAAATCCATCCAAAAACATCTGAAGGTAAGAGAGAACTCGCAAGGCTGGACTGATTCCCAGATGGTTTTATCTTTGGTGCTGCTCAATCTCGCCGGAGGAGACTGTGTTGATGATTTAAAGATCCTGGAGGCGGATGAAGGTTTCTGCCAGATATTGCGGAAATCAGAAACGCATGGTTTGAGTCGTAAGGTTCGCCGGGCTTAGAGAGTCGGTGGCGGAAGGAAAAAAACGTTCTGTGCCATCCCCGCCAGCTGTCTGGAAAAGGTGAGGCTCCGGTCAGATACTGCGGGTGCCTTTTCGTGACTCCCATAAATTTTTAGCTGGACAGCAAGCCATATTTCTGCTATAGAAGAATAGCGGGAGGTAGATGATATGCAGACAATCGAGCAACAAATCTTTTGTGGTCGAGTCTTCACCGGCGAAGACATTTTATTAATCCAGGAAGTCGTTGACACCTGTGGCGGTATCAGTCGACTTGAGTTGGCGCACACCGTATGTGAACTGCTTGAATGGAAACGACCCAACGACCGGCTAAAAGCCCGGGAGTGTGGCGATCTTCTGGAACTTTTGGAGTCCAAGGGTGTGCTGATCCTTCCGGAGAAGAAACGAAAAGGGCCATCCCATTCCCAGAAGATCGTTCCTGAAACTCCATGCAGGCAACCCGGTAGCACCCTCAGTGGCAGCGTGGAAGAATTCACCCCCCTTGAGGTTCGCCTGGTTCAAGATCAAGATCAGAGAAACCTGTTCAAGGAACTCATGGGCCGCTATCACTATCTGGGGTACGCCATGCCCTTTGGCGCAAGACTGCAGTACCTGGTCTATGTAAACCGGCCCCATCGAGAGGTTGTGGGCTGTGTTCAATTTTCCAGTCCTGCCTGGCGCATGCGTGCCCGGGACGAATGGATCGGCTGGACAGATGAACGTCGTAAAGCAGCCTTACAGCAGGTGGTGAACAACAGCCGGTTTCTGGTTCTGGCACCCATCCGGAATTTAGCGAGCATGATACTGTCTCAAACCCTTGGGGAACTCAAAGACGATTGGGAGCGTCAATATGCGGTTAAACCGTTGCTTGTGGAGACACTGGTGGATCCGAAGCGTTTTCACGGTGGCTGCTATCGCGCCTCAAACTGGATCAAATTGGGCGAAACCACCGGTCGTGGCCGAATGGACAGGGAAAATAAGCGCCATGGGGCCGAGGTAAAGACCATTCTGGTATATCCGCTGGTAAAGAACGCAGTTCGCCAGCTCAGGGAGGGCGACGGGTGCGTATGAACCAGGCTCAGCCCCTTTCTTTTGTGGAACAATCCCATGGCCATGCCACTGATCAAGGGCAGACATGCTGTAATGCTATTGTTAAGGAAGTTGATTTTGGAAAATTTGGGAAAAAAATAAGTTATGGACGATTTACCAGTCATCCAATAGAAGAAACAATAGAAGAAACAAAATCTAAAATCTAACCTATTCAGGAGAGAGATATGGCCAGTACCTTTGGAAAACTGTTCAGGGTATCAACCTTTGGTGAATCACATTGCAGGGGGGTTGGCGCCATTGTCGACGGATGCCCTCCGGGCATGGATCTTACTGAATCAGACATCCAGACCCAGCTGGACCGGAGAAGACCAGGTCAGAGCAGTGTGGCAACCGAGCGAAATGAACTAGACCAGGTCACCATCCAGTCGGGTACAGAACTTGGAAAAACCCTGGGCACCCCGATTTCCCTCTTTGTTCCAAACCAGGACCAGCGGCCCGGCGACTATGCCGGCATGGTGGATATTCCGCGGCCCTCCCATGCAGACTATACCTACCAGATGAAATACGGCATCCGGGCATCCAGCGGTGGTGGCCGATCCTCGGCCAGGGAAACCATCGGACGGATCTGCGGCGGGGCCATCGCTGAAAAATTTTTACTGACCGGTCCCGGAGTTGAGATTGTCGCCTGGGTCAGCTCTGTGGCCGACCTGGACGCCAAAACCCCCGATCTGCTCACCATTGATAGAAAACAAGTGGACCAGAGCATTGTCCGTTGCTCAGATCCTGATGTTGCCGCGTCCATGGAAAAAAGAATCATCCAGGCCAAAAATGAAAAGGATTCCGTGGGTGGCATTGTCAGCTGTGTGTGCAGAAATGTTCCCCCAGGCCTTGGAGAGCCGGTCTTTGATAAGCTTGAAGCCATGCTGGCCAGGGCCATGCTCTCCATTCCGGCCACCAAGGGGTTTGATATCGGATCCGGCTTTACAGGAGCCAGGATGAAAGGATCGGATCATAATGATCCCTTTGTTTTAAAGGGAGACCGGCTGGGCACCCGAACGAATTTCAGCGGCGGTATCCAGGGCGGGATTTCCAATGGGGAGCCCATTGTCTTCCGGGTCGCCTTTAAGCCGCCGGCAACCATCGGGCTGCCCCAGCCGACGGTGGACTTTAATGGGAACCCTGCCGTTCTTGAGGCTAAGGGGCGCCATGATCCCTGCGTGGTGGCGCGGGCGGTTCCCATTGTGGAAAGCATGGCAGCCCTTGTTATTGCAGATTGCCTTCTCCAGCACCAGGCAAGGCGTTATTTCAAGTAGTGTATTTTAAACCACAGCTCTAATTGCAGCACAAGACCTATGAACTTGTACCTCGTTCATAATTGTCATGCATCCATCAACATCACCCGTGAAACCCGGACCACGGGTCATTCAATCCGGAAATTCAGGGTGTTTTTTATCCATGAACGCTGTAATGCCATGGATGCATTCGCCGGATGCAATGAGTTCGGCAGCTGCGGTGGCCTCCAGTTCAAGGGCTCGTTCCAAAGAAAGTCCCTGGCTTTGCCGAATAACAGCCAATGCCTGACGAACCGCTTTGGGTCCATTTCCTGCGATTTGTTTTGCCAGTTTTAACGCCTCGCTAACGGACTGTCCTTTGCCGCTTACACGGTTAACCAACCCCAGCGTCAATGCCTCCCCTGCATCTATGGCACGGGCGGTTAATATGAGGTCTGAAGCAACGGCTTTTCCAACCAGTTTTGTTAAACAGGGACCGCCTCCCCAGTCCGGCATCAAACCCAGCCGCACTTCTGAAAAACAGAGTTGAGCCGTGGGATCCATGACCCGCAGATCACACCTTGTTGCCAGCTCCATCCCCCCTCCATAGGCCAGGCCATTTATTGCTGCAATTATCGGAACAGGCAAAGAAACAAACCCATCAACGGCTTGTCGAATCCGGTTCACCAACTGCCTGGCCGGTTCTATATCCCCTGTACCCAGCACTTTCAGGAACTGTGCAACCAGGGGATTGTCAGGATTAACATCAAATCCTGTACAAAATGCTTCTTTACCATGCCCGGTAATGACGATCGCCCTGGGAAGATTTTGTTTTAATTCCTCTGTCGCAGTTTCCAGGGCCGCAAACATCGCTTCATCAAATGCATTTTTTCTCCTGGCACGGCTCATGGTTACCACGGCAATCTTGTTTTTTCTCACAACCTGCAATTCTGTCATTGCTCATAAACACCTCTTCGGGTTGTGGGCCATATTCTTTTTATAATTTCAATTTTATTCGACCTTATTTTGAATCATCATATTTATTGCTTTTTCCAATGCGTTATTGAACTCATCTGCACGATCCATCATTAAAAAATGGTCCGCGTTCTTTAGAGCAATTGCATTAAATGACACCATATGCCGTTGGTTTGCTTCATGGTTGATGGGCCACAGATCTCCATTGACCGTAACAACAGGGATTTTGATCTCATCAAATATTCTGGCCGCGTCCCCGGTAATATACTGTGACATCATTTCCTTCATGGCGCTTAGGGCAACGGCAGGCGGGGCAGCCGACATATCCGAAAGAATCCAATCGCGAACAAGTGGGTCTGTACGGGGTGAGATCATTTTCCCAACGAACTGCTGACATCCGGTTCTAAAATCATTTTTCAAAGGTGCCATCATCTGATCAAGCGCTTTTGGGGTCAGGGGATATTCTATATTTTCGAGGGTATCGATACCGATCAGCCCAACAACACGATCCGGCATGAGTCTGGCCGCTTGAGCAATGACCGAGCCGCCCATGGAATGGCCGATCAGAATGACCCGACGGCTGCCGGTTGCTTCCACGACGGCCTGAACATCCTCGCCAAAAGCCTCCATGCTGTACCGAGTACGTGTCGAACCTGAGTGGCCATGGCCGGCCAGGTCAAGCAGTACAACGCGATCGTTTATATGGCAACCATTTGTCTTAAACTTTGTTGCATGGCCGACTTGAACGCAGCGTCGCTTGCTAAAAGCTTGTAAAGGTCTAATTCATTACGGCGATTATTAAGCATGACATCCTCAAATATTTTCTGGAATGCCAGGATTCGGGTTTGGGTATCCTGATTGTTTTTATACTTTGCATCAAAATCCGGATGCGCCTTGATACTGTCTGCTATGTTTAAAAATTTAACCCGCTGCTCCTGGGGGGTTGCACTCCAGCCCTGGAACCAGTGCTCATTGAAATGGCGGATAATTTCATCCAGGGGGTCATGATCTGTTTCACCACCATGGGCGCTACGTGGATTTGGATTTTGGGGCTCCACTTCGGTTTCTGCTTCATCCAGCTGGATGCTGTGATTCAGTTTCATCCGCTGCAATCCATAGGAAGAAAGGTCAACCGAATTCAGCAATGCATCGATTTCGTCCGCTTTGGGGTCTTTGACGATCAATTTGGGGATCAGGAATTTTAAAAACCAGAACAGCTTTTCCCAGATCACAATTTCATAGGGCATAATCGATGCCATCTGTCCGTATATCTTGACAAACTGCTTGGCCTTGATCTTAAAGTCTGCCTTGTCTTCATCCTCAAGTTCAAGCCCCGCATTAAATCTGGCTGCTGCGGTATCAATCATAGGACTTAACTCCTGGGCATCCGCATTATTAAAATAGCGCTCAACAAAATCTTCAACCTCCTGCCACTCATACACCCCTTCCGCATCCAGGGATTCTTTGAGTTCATGCAGGACATTTACATCCGTGGCCTGGGACAGACTGGTGGCGGTGTAAAAAACGTCGAACCCCGTCTTGATGTCATCCACACTGTTGAAAAAATCAAGAATGAACAGATCTTCGGTTTTTTTGCCAAGGTCAGGCGCGGACCGGTTTAAACGGGACAATGCCTGGACCGCCAATACGTTTTGCAGTTTTTTATCCACATACATGGCCGTCAGCTTGGGCTGGTCAAACCCGGTCAGATACTTGTTGGCCACCACCAGCAAACGGTATTCGTCTGCATCGAACCGTTCCCTGGTGTCGTTTTCGCTAAACCCATTCATCAGACTTTCCGTATATTCAATGCCATCCACCGCTTTGTGGCCGGAAAAGGCTATCAGAATTTTGAAGGGGTTTCCCTTTTGATTCACCAGTTGGGTGATGGCCTTATAATACCGGATTGCGGTTTCAATATTCTGGGTGATCACCATGCCCTTGGCTTTCCCCTTGAGTTTTTTGGGGTTCACCACCTGGGGAATAAAGTGCTCCAGGATAATTTCAGCTTTGATGTTGATGGTCTGCTGGTGACGTTCGACATAGGCCCTGAGTTTCTTCTGGGCTTTTTTATTGTCAAACAGGGGGTTGTCCTGGACCGATTTCTGGATCTCATAATAGCTTTTATAGGTCGTGTAGTTGGCCAGGACATCCAGGATGAACCCCTCTTCTATGGCCTGTTTCATGGAATAGAGGTGAAAGGGCTTAAACCCGCCGTCCTCGTTTTTTGTCCCGAATTTTTCAAGCGTGGTGTTTTTGGGTGTGGCTGTGAAGGCGAAATAAGAGGCGTTTGTCCGCATTTTACGCTCGGCCATGGCTTTGATGATTTTATCCTGGGCATCCATGACCTCTTCGTCTTCATTGTCTGTTGCTCCCATGGCCCGGTTCATGTTGTCATGGGCAGACCCGCTCTGGGAACTGTGGGCCTCGTCAATAATCACGGCAAAGTTTTTCTGGCTTAAATCACCGATACCGTCAAGGATAAGGGGAAATTTCTGTATGGTTGTGATGATGATCTTTTTCCCCTGTTCCAGGGCGGTTTTTAAATCACAGGACCTGTAGGCCGGGGCAATGATGTTTTTGACTTCTGAAAATTCCCTGATGGTTTCTCTTAACTGCCGATCTAAAAGGCGACGGTCCGTCACCACAATCACCGAATCAAACAACGGCTGCTCCAACCCCTTTGCCCCGTGAATTGTCAGGTTTTCAGGATAGGTCTCAATCAGCTGAAAGGCAGCCCAGGTGATGGAGTTGGATTTGCCGGATCCTGCCGAATGCTGGATCAGATAGGTGACGCCCACTCCGTTTCGGGCGGCGTGGGTGATCAGTTTCCGGACCACATCCATCTGGTGATACCGCGGGAAAAACAACGTCCGCTTCTTTAATGGATCTTTGACCCTGCCGGAAAGCCGTACAAAATGCTCGATAATATCGGCAATGCTCGCTTTGCTGAAAACCGCCTCCCAGAGATAGGCGGATTTATGGCCGCCCTTATTGGGGGGATTGCCGGCACCTGAGTTATGCCCCTTGTTGAACGGCAGAAAAAAGGTGGATTTTCCCGAAAGTTTGGTGGTCATATACACCTCATCCGTATCCACGGCCATGTGGACCAGGCACCGGCCGAACTGAAGCAGGGGCTGATGGATGTCCCTTGCTGTTCGGTACTGTTTCTGACCATGGAACCTGGCGGTCTGGCCGGTCCAGGGATTTTTCAATTCCAGGGTGGCAAAGGCAAGCCCGTTGATAAACAGCACCAGGTCAATCGCTTCATTGGGGTTGTCCAGGGAATAATGCACCTGCCGGGTGGCGCTGAATATATTGCTCATAAACTGCTGTTTTACCCGGTCTGCTGAGCTTGCAAGGGGGGCCGGATACATCAGGGTGAACGAGGCATCATCCACGCCCAACCCTTTTTTCAGCAGGTGCAAAAGCCCCTTTGTTCTGATCATCCGGTCCAGGCGCTCAAGGATTTTCCGCTGCCACTCATCGGTTCCGCGGCTTTTTCGCCGCAGTTTTTCAACCTCTTTCGTCTGGGTATTTTCAAGAAAGGCCCAGAATTTTTTCTCATCTATGGCAAACCTGGGGTTGAAATCCTGGTGATAACCCAGTTGATACCCATGGTGGGTATCAAAGGGCGCCTGGTTCTCTTTGATTTTGTTGCTATCCGAGGCTTTTGCCCCTGATTTTCCCGGTGCTAATTCTTCCAGGCAGGTGCCGGTCAATTTCTTTTCAATGGCGGCCTCCAGGGCCTGTTCATTGGTTTGGCTGACCATGGGACTCCTTTAGACGGTGTTAAACGCCGTTTTCACACAACAGGTTCATTATCAGTTTGATCAGGGTCTCTTTTTGCTTTGGATCAGATTCCGCCACCAGCAGCGTCAGGGCTGCAAGCCCGGTATCATTGATCACAGGCAGATCATTCTGTCTTATCAGGCGGCCGTTGCGGTGAAGAAAATCAACAAACAAAAATGCACCGCTGCGCTTGTTGCCGTCGATAAACGGATGGTTTTTCACCACAAAGTACAACAGATGGGCCGCCTTGCTTTCAATGGTCGGATAGGCAGGCTCTCCGAATATGGTCTGGTCGAGATTCCCGAAAATCGCCTCAATACTGTTGGGCCGGGACATATTGGCAAAAAGGTCCGAGGCTTCGCCTTTTGCCATCAATTGCTTTTTCAGTTCCAGGATGGCTGCCATGGCAGCTTTCGGTGTGGGAAGGATGCCGCCGGGAACCCCTCCGGGTTCGTTGAGCAAGCCCTCGTCATACTGCTGGAGCCACAGAAAGGTTGTGGTATACCGGCCCATGATATCCACCAGACCCCGCCCCATGTCCGTGGCAAGGGTTGGTGATTTTGCCGCCGTTTGGATCAGGGCAAGGGCCTGCTTTAATTCTGCTGCATTTTCTTCAAAGCGCTGCCGGTTAATGGCATAGCCCTGGATTAAATAATCTCGTAACCGCTGGGTAGCCCACCTGCGAAATTGCACACCCTGTGGGGATTTCACCCGGTATCCCACGGAAATCACCACGTCCAGGTCATAAAGGGTAACCGGTTTGTCGGAATGGGCAATTTGCATTTTTTGCAAATTGCTTTTTTCACTGATTTCCCCTTCCTGGACGGCATTTTTGATATGACGTGAAATAACAGATACATCCCGGTGAAACAACGCTACCATCTGGCGCTGGGTCAGCCAGACCGTCTCTTGTTCAAACCGGACATCCACACAGGTTTCCCCGTCCGGACTCTGGTATATCTGAATGCGGCTGTCGTCTGTCATCTTTTTATTCCTCGTTCATTCCACGGCCTTTGCCTCTACGATTTGCGGCACTTTTATCTTCCCGGTCACGGCGGAGTTGATCAGGGTGGCTTTGTATTCTTTGAGTTTGTCTATCATCTGTTTCTGTATGGCTATAGTTTTGTCGATTTTGTCGGATTGGATCTGAATATGATTGACGATGATCTTTTGCTCATCTAACGAAGGATATGGAATTTTTATATCTCCAAAGTTTTCTGTATAAAGTCGCATAAAACCTGAAGATCCTGTTCCCATTCCTCTCGAATTTAGTCTAAATTGTGTTCCCAACAAACTTGTTTTGAACATTAGCAGGTAGTAATCTGCACAAACTTGATGATATATATTGAACACCGAATAATCAGGACTAACCAAACCGTAATTATGTGCTAAACCAAAAATGCCGATAGCCGCCCGCATTCGATTCATGACCAGTTGTCCTGGATTCACAACTTTATAATTTATCAAATTTTCATCAGCAATGTGTTTATCTGAGACATCATTATGTGGAATTAGTCCTTTTTCCATTCTGAGGGAGAACAATGTCTCGCTACCAGTTTCAGTACGTTTATTATATTCTGTGAAAAGATATTTTAACCTCTTCGCCTGCCAATGCTCGGGTATCTCCCCAATCCATTCCACACCAGAATCCCGCATGGGAACATCGGGATCAAGGCCTTTTGTCACAGCCGTCTGAATCAGAATCTGTTTGCGTTCTTTGAGGAGTTGGATCTGCTGTTCCTTGATGGCAACGGCCTGGTCAATTTTTGCGGTTTTGCAGTCGAGGAAGTTGGCGATTGTTTTTTGTTCTAAAAGAGAGGGGGCAGCAACTGGAAAAGTATTCACAAATTCAGACGGTACACGTTTTTGCCCTGCAGATCCTGTCATTAATCTTTCTCCCAAATTCATAAACAAATGTGATTTTGTAAGGTAATATATGAATTTTGAATCAGAGCATGATTTTTTTCTTAACACATGAAATTCTGTAGAGCCGAAACCCAATAGGGTAGGCATATTGTTAAGGCATGCTCCTTTTTTGTTTTCAAAGCATGGCGTTATTTTAGCAACAATTATGTCATTTTTTTTAAAGTGGGTAAAACCGTTAATAAGATCATGGGAATACTTCTTGTTTGAAAAATCAACTTTTCCATCAGAAGACACTTTTTCCATAGGCAAAAAAATAGCGATCTGGTTTTGTTTTTTATCTTTTGCGCTTAATGAAGGGTTTAGATGTGCTAAATTTTTTAACCTAAGTATCTCCCAATGCACCGGAATCTTCCCAATCCACTCCACCCCTGAATCCTTATACGCCTCATATCTCGGCATCATAGACACAAGATCACTCATGGCCCGCACCTGACACGGCCGCAACACCAACTCCTAAAATCTCGGCAATTAATCCTTCGGCCTGATGTTCCAGGTCCAGGATATCTTTGGCCACCGATTCCATGCTCCGCAACGGCTTGTGGCGGTAGAAATATCGATTAAAACTGATTTCATATCCGATCTTCACCGAATCCAGGTTGATCCAGGCTTCGGGAACGTGGGGCAGCACTTCCCTTTTGAAAAACCCGTGGATATCGTCGTTCAGGGGGACGGATTCATGGTCCCGAAGGTCTGAACAGGGTTCAAAGGTCAGGTATTCCCCTTTTTTACCGTCTATGGGGTAAAACCCGAAATGGGGCAGGTCTGTTTCTTCGCACTCCAGGTGATCCAGGAGTTTGTCGTGTTTATCGCGGCTCAGCTTGACCTTTTTATTGATGACTTTACGGGCCGTTTCATCATACCAGGAGACAGCATTTAAAATGGCCTTTTTCTCTGTGGCAGACAGTTTTAACGTCATGGTTTTCAGGGTTTTGGCTACCAGGGACTGAAACCGGTTGAAATCGTTAAATTCATCCTTGCCAATGGCGGTCATCAGGCTTTGGGCTGCTTCAACCAGGGTTTTATGCTTTTTCCAGGTTTCAGGATTCAGAAGTTTTTTGCGGCTTTTTGCATTTAAGGCGATCCCATTGTCTTCACAAAAGGCCAGAATCTGCGGTTCATGTTCAGCAAGGGTGCCGGGCGTGTAAACGGCATCCCCCAATTGTCCGTAAATCCATTCCATGGGGACGGCCAGGGCCTTGTCAAACCGCAGCGGCGCAATGCGGTTTTCGGTAAACTGGGCCGATCTTCGGTCCGGCCGTTCAATGGCCACCTTATAGTATCCGAAATCGCTGTTATCAAAAATTTTGGAAGCGATGCCGATATCCTCGTCCTTTGCGTCCCTTTCAGGTTCAATGGGTTGCATCCCTGTGCAGGCGGCGGCAATGTCACGGATATGGGTTCGGGAGAACTCGCAGTTTTTATTGCCCAGGTTTTTTCTTAGTTTTTTAAAACACCGGGAGGCATCTAAAAGCAAGACCTTCCCTTTTTTGTTGTCCGCCTTATTGTTGGACAAAAGCCAGATATAGGTGGTGATGCCGGTGTTGTAAAACAGATTGTTGGGCAGTTGGATAATGGCTTCCAACAGATCATTTTCAATGATGTGGCGGCGGATATTGCTCTCACCGCTTCCTGCATCCCCGGTGAACAGGCTGGACCCGTTATGGACCGAGGCGATGCGCGATCCAAAAAGGCTCGTGTCAGGCGACTTCATCTTGCTGACCATTTCCATTAAAAACAACAGCTGGCCGTCGCTGGATCTGGGGGTGGCATCCAAAGCCTGGGGCTGGCCCCAATAATCCTTGAGCGTCACCTTAAACCGTGGATCAATGACAGTGGCACCGTCCTTGATAAATTTCTGCTCACTGGCCCAGCTTTTTCCATAGGGCGGGTTGGAGAGCATGAAATCAAAACTTGTGCCTGCAAATTCATCCGTGGAAAGGGTTGAGTGGGGACGGATAAAGCCGGGATCATTTCCCTTGATCATCATGTCTGATTTGCAGATGGCATAGGTCTCATCATTGATCTCTTTGCCGTAGAGATAGATATATCCGTCATCTGTCTTTCGCCCGGTTTGGTTCTTGATAAACTCCTGGGATTCGGTGAGCATGCCGCCGGACCCGCAGGCCGGATCATAAATGGTGATAACGGGCGGCATCCGCTCCTTTACCGGTTCAAACACAAGGCGGGTCATCAGTTCAATCACTTCCCTGGGGGTGAAATGCTCGCCTGCCTCTTCATTGTTATCTTCGTTGAATTTGCGGATCAGCTCTTCAAACACATACCCCATGCCAAGATTGCTCAAGGCGGGCATAAGATTTCCGTCCGGATCTTCCTTTTCATGGGGGGTTAAATTCAGATGGGGAGAGGTGAATTTCTCCAGGACATCCAGCAGCACATCCTTGGACGCCATGTGGCGGATCTGGGCTTTCAGGTTGAATTTCTCAACGATCTCTTTGACATTTGCGGAAAATCCTGAAAGATAATCTTCCACATTGGCCTGAAGAATCTGCTGGTTGTTGGTGGCGGTATGAAAAAGGGATTTCAGGGTCCATTTACTGGTGTTGTAAAATACATAGCCTGCCGCATCTTGAAGCCCTCGATCATCGAGCTCAACCAGTTTCATCTCATTTTTCTGGAAGGCTATTTCCTGGAGCACCTTTTCTTTGGACGGTTCCAGCAGGCTGTCCAGACGTCTGAGGACAACCATGGGCAAAATCACATCCCGGTATTTTCCCCTCACATAAATGTCTCTTAAGCAGTCATCGGCAATGGACCAGATAAAGGATACGATCTTATTGTGTACAGCGTGATTCATTTGTTTCCTGTTGATTATAATTTTTTATTTCTGCATATTTCCAAGTTTTCGGTTCAAACTCTTTGTCCGTTATTGCCTTTGCTTTTACCATACCCCTTGATCCGGGGCCAGAGATCTATCCTTATCGGTAATTTAACTGTTCAGTCATAGCTCATGGATTTTAATCACACGATCCCCTTTAATGTTTTTCACCGCTTCAACGATCTGCCTGTGGTGTGTAAAAAGAATAACCTGATTTTTTCTGGACAAATCAGCCAGAACCTTGAGCGTTGCCTTTGACCGGTTATCGTCGAAGTTTATCAGAATATCGTCCACAATAAAGGGCATGGGTTCATTCTTTTCAAGGCGCCATTCCAGGGTGGCAAGGCGGAGGGCAAGAAAAAGCTGGTCACGGGTACCCGAGCTCATCTTTTCCACTGTCAGGCGTAAATTGTTCGGCCGCAAACCAACAAGAATCGGTCCGCCCTTATCATCCACATCTGTACGTAACCCTGTAAACGACCCCCTGGTTAATTCGCTGAAGTATCCGGAGGCAATTTTCAAAACAGGATCCTGATGCGCTTCCCGGTATTTTTCTATTTCCTGCTGTAGAATTTTTGAGGAAAGCTTTAACAACGAATACCTTTTTGATAGTCGTCTTATTGCTGTCAGCTCTTGTTCCATCTCTTCTGCAATCTCAGCAGCCTTACCACTTCCATCCATGGCGGCAAGCCTGGTCTTTTCCTCGCCGATTATCTGGGAGATTTTATTGATTTCAGGGTTTATTCTTTTTTCGATATCCCGTTGCAGACCGTCAATTTTACCCGGCAGTTCATCCACATCCGTATCTGCGGCTTGTTGGACAAGAGTGTCAAGGTTGGTGCCGGCACCGATCCTGGCCAGGACCGCCTCGGTTTCAGAAATTTTTTCCTGCAGGCGTTGATATTCAGTGAACCTGGTTATTACCGTTGACAATTCTTCGGGTTTTTCACATTTAGCGATACCCAGCAGTTCATCCATCTGTTTGTTTGCACTTTGAAAACCCTTTTGGGTGGCGGCGATTTCCTGGTGCAGGGCGTCTATCTCCTCGGAAAGCTTGTCATATAGCGTGCTCTCTTTTTGAGACTGGTTGAGCATGGTTCTCAACTTCAAAATTGCCTGGTCCAAAGGCAGGTCAACCATTTCGGGAGCTAGGTTTTTGAGCAGTTCAACTACGGCTGTCTCCAGCGCATTTGCATCGCGTTCAATCCCTTTAATCCGTTTTTTAAGATCATCCGCCTCTTTAAGTTTGTCAAAGCAACCCTGAAGATTGTCTATCAGATCAATGGCTTCTAAGGTGGAAACGTCGCGTTCCAATCCCAAATCCAGAAAAGCCTTTCGCCATTGTTCCTGCCAGTCGGCCAAGGCCTCCCGGGCAATTTTGAGCGCCTCCTCTGACTGGGAATACGCCTTTTGCGCCTGTGCCTGTTTCTCTTGGGTTTTTTCAAACCTTGCCTTTTGATCGGCCATCTTCTCCAGTACAGCTTCTGCAAAGGTTAAAATTGGCCCCAGTTCTTCACTGTCAGGCAAGGCCTCTTTTTTCATGGACCCCATGGACCCCATGGAATCCATGGATGTGAGCGCTTCGCGCAAGGCCTGTTTAAGATCTCTTCGGTGCTGGTCATCGATTTCAATTGCCTGCTCTTTTTTTAAAATATCACCGACTTTGAAGCGAAGTTTCTCTATTTCAGCCAGCCAGCCGATCATTTCCCGGGGGGAGAGGGGGGCAACTGCCGAAGATTGCCATGCACCGACCCAGGCGTCATGGATCTCCTGTTCTTTGAGTTCCAATGCCGCAAGGGCTCTGTTCTTTTCTACTACAATTGCTTGAAGCCCTTCTTCCTGGGCCCTTAATGACGCAGTATTTGCAACCCTGTCCGCCTCTCTGCGAAGTCGGTCTGCAAGCGTATCCGCATGGTCTACATAACTCTCATAGGCTTCGGCAAGTGATCGTTCAGGATCATAGGATTTGCTCTCTTGTTTTACGTCCTCCTGATTCAGCCACTCCCGTCGAACCAGTTGCCACCCCTGTTCTCGTTTTTCCCGGGTAAGCGTCAACTCTTTTTCTGAAGGCACCTCTCCTGCATACACTATTTTATTGATCTCAACCTGAATCTTTTTAAGTTCTTTTTCAGCCGTTTTCAGCTCTTTCTGGATCTCACGTCTCTGGTCGGAAATTTCACTGTAACTTTTTTCAAATCCCTGTATTGTACCGGCAAGTGGAAGCGCAAGTCCCATAAGAGCGTCCAAGTCTCCGGACCAGAGACCCATTCGCCGGAGCTCAGCAAGGGATTCTTTTTTATTGATTTCAACATCGGTTTGGGTCTTTTTCAGCTGCCCATCAATATCTCCGGCCTTTTGGGCTAATTTTACCTTTTGAGCAAGTGTAAGAGGGGCCTTCATCTCTGAAAAATCAGCCATACGATGTTTTGCGGTTTTGATTTCCTGCTCTGCAGCCTTGAGTTGCTTTTTTGCAAGTGCAAGCTGCTGGCTTATTGCCTCGTATCGTGAACTCAAGGCCTGAATGGTCTTTTTTTTTGAAAGTACCGGTCTTAATTGTTCAACCCGGTCAAGATCCAAATCCGGTCTCACCTGTTTCAGGAGATTCGCAGCCTCCCTGCGAAGAGTGATTCTCATGCCGTTTCTTTCGGGAATATCCTTTTGACCCTTGCGGTATTCGCCAAGACGTTGATGAAAATCATCCACCTTGTCTGCCTGGGAGAGAAGGTCCTTGTTAAACAAGACGGTTTTACGTTTTTTTTCAAGGTTTTCAAGCCGTTCGGTATCTTTTTGCAGCTGATGGTCGGCGTCACGCTTTTCGGCGCCGGTCTGCTGGAATCTCAGGTTAAAATCCGGGGGTAACGGAATAATTTCTCCCAGGGCCGTCCGCTGTTCCTTCCAGGATTTCAAAGAGGCAAGTTCAGGAATGGCTTTGAACAATCGATCAAGGCGCTGTATCTCCCTGTTGTGCTGATCCCTCTCTTTTTCCAAATCAATCCGCTCTTCCCTGGCTCGTTTCAGGGCTTTTTGATGATCCTTCCATATTTTGGAAGACAGAGAGAACTCCTTGAGTTTTTTTTGAAGTTCCCTGAATTTTTTAATAGACCTGTTGATTTCGGGTAATTGACCTGCCGGCTTGAACAGTTCCAGGGCTTCCTTCTCAAGTTTATCAATGACCTCTTTTAAGGAAGAGATGCCGGCACCGGCAGCAAACAGGGCCTGGCCAACCTCACCCTTCTGGGCAAGAATTTCTTCGCCCCCCTGTACCAGACTCTCATGGTTGATTCCGTAAAAAGATTCGAAGATTTTCGATTCAACACCGTTGAGAAACGGGGCTAAAACACCCGGGTCAAGGGGGTCTCCAGCCTCATCGATCAGATCATTGATACGTTTTTTGCGGCGTTGAAAAACAATCTCTTGTCCTGCACTGTTTTCAAGGCATCCGCCCACAAGCAGCTGGTCATAGCTGTGAATAAAATTATCAGGCGTCTGCTGATCAAAACCGTACAAAAGGGCCTTGAGGGCTCTGAGGGCGCTGCTTTTTCCTGCTTCGTTTGCACCAAAAATGATATGGAGGCCAGGCGCGTTTGAGCTGAAATCTAAAGGCGGCCTTTCGGTAAAGGGACCAAAGGCTTTTAAATCAAGGCGTTTTAATCTCATTGAGCACCTCCATGCTGAAGAAGGTTCGCAATTAAGAGTTCCTGAATTTCATTGCGCAGATCTTCTATCTTATCGGGAGAAGGATCTATGAAGGGGTCATCATCGGTTTGGGTTTCAGCCGGCAATTTGTTTTTCAACGTCGACAAATCCGGTACCAGCCTGAAAATGGTGTCCGCATCCAGTTCTATCTGCTGAACGGAGTTGAGCAAGCCGGCAATGGGGGTGTCCTGTCCAAACATCTCCCCAAGGCTTTTTTTTCGGGTCGTATGAAATTCTACTTTCTCCAGCCAGGTGTCGCCAAGCTGGACGGCAATACTTCGAAAATTTTGGGTCCACTGGGTCGTGCGGTCAAGAAATTCGCCGTGAACAGGAGATGAACCCGTCAAGACCATCCTCACGGCAAGGGGTTTGCCGTCGAGTTGGGCATGCGCCTTTTCCAGGGCTTGTCGAACCCCGTCATAAACGAGCTGGGATGTTTCGCACTCGGAGAGATCCACCTGGCAGACTGCCCAGCGCAACACATCAAGTTCAATTGATTCGACTTTTATATTGTGATCATCCGCCACGGTCACGAGTGTGGCACCCTTTGCACCGGTTTCTCTGATGTGACGACCCTGAATATTACCTGGAAAGACAATCCAGGGGTCTTGGGAAATGATTTTCCGCTGGTGGACATGCCCCAGAGCCCAATATTCATATCCTTTGGATGTCAGATCATCAAGATTGCACGGTGCATAATCTTCATGGCCTTCATATCCCATGAGGGATGTGTGGAGCAGGCCGATGTTAAAATAGTTTGAATCATATTGTGGATACCGGGATGCAAGATTTTCAGTGACAGCCCTGTGGGCGTAGCTCTGACCATGGATGATGACCCCCAGGTCATCAAGTTTTACGGATTGGACTTTTTTATGGGAAAAAAACGTCACGTTGTCAGGCAACGGCATCGTCTTGGTGAGCTGACTTGCCGCATCGTGATTGCCTGAAACGATAAAGACCTTTATTCCGGCTTTGGACAATCGACCCATCCGGTCTGAAAAAAATAGACCGGTATTGTAGTCCTTCCAATCACCATCATAAAGATCACCGGCAATGAGTATAAAATCGACATCCTCCTCGATGGAGCGGCTGATCAGGTTATCAAACGCCCGCCTGGTTGCCCCTCGTATCTCCTCAACCGGTGCATCTTCATGTACTTCAAGGCCTTTTAAGGGGCTGTCGAGGTGTATGTCTGCCGTGTGAATAAATTTAATCATAGATTTACCCCTGTCAGGTGTTTGACGGATTCGTTTGCCATCCATGAACCGGCAGTCAACCGCATACCATGCAAATTTAAATGATACCCGAGTTTGCACGTTTGGGTTGTCCGATAAATGGCTTAACAGCATTTATCCGTCGTGTAAAGCGATATAGCGAAAGGCCATCCATATACAATAAAGTTGAATTCACCCTTTAATACTGAATCCCGCCCAAGCTAAAATCATCATTGAAATGGACGGCAAAATCCACATCCCCTTGACAATCCAGGAAGACTCAAGTACCCATGAAGCTTGTCGATTGTTAGTTTGATGTTAGGATAATGTTTGGATAGTGTTAGGAGATATGCTCTGACAATGGGGTTTGACACAAAGCGGTTTTTTTTTGATAAGAGGGATCAGGACCTTATCAAGATCGTCAATGCGGTTTACGATGAGGGCAATGCCCTTGGGTACACGGAAAAGCTCTATTACCCGTTCTTTCATCCCTTTGGTATCAAGGAGCTGGCCGAGTCCAAGGGGCTTCGTATTGCAAACTCGGTTGTCCATCTCCTGGAATCCATGGAGCGCGGCGATGAGGAGTACCGGCTCCAGGCCCTGAGGGGCTTGAAGGA
The DNA here is from genome assembly GCA_963675615.2 of uncultured Desulfobacterium sp. Taxonomy (GTDB): domain Bacteria; phylum Desulfobacterota; class Desulfobacteria; order Desulfobacterales; family Desulfobacteraceae; genus Desulforapulum. The sequence goes on along the minus strand of CAXXTD010000001.1, from coordinate 2,077,614 downwards.
CGAGATCCTCAACACGGCAGAAGGTTCCCTTCCCAAAAACACGGCCCGGGTGCTTCTCCAGATCATGAAGGATCTGGTCCGGGCCAGGGGGGACAAGTTCAAGCAGCTTGAACTGGCCCATGCCTTTCGAACGGCCGCCTCGGGAAAACCAAGGCTGATCCGGCGTCAGCTCAAGGCCCACCACCTCCTTGAAATGCCCGAAGAGTGGAACCAGGTCACCTTTGACGACCATGTCCACGACGCCAACACAAAGGGACGAAAATCGCCTACCCATTTGATCATGGACGCATGGATCAAGGGAATACGACGGCTGCGGGTAATCTACTACCACTACATTGAACCCCGGTTTGCGGCCGAGCTCATTGAGGCTGCAGAGATCATGGACATCGACCTTCGCATCGGTATTGAGTTTGCCGCAAGGTTCAGGGATCGCTACATCTCGTTTATATGGGTTTCCAGGGGGCTGCCCGATATCCAGTCGTTTCTCTGTTTTCTGGCCGAGCCCCATGTGATTGAATTCATGGACCAGGGTAAAGAGGTGCTCAAGTACAAGACCGCCTATATCCTCAAGGTCCTTGCCGCATTCAATGACAGACAGCGCATCACCCTGAACCAGACCTTCGGCATTGAGATGGCGCCCCTGGATGCTGAAAAATTTCTCAAGTTTGTGGCACCGGGCCAGGCATCGATCCTCCACCTGGGTGAGTATATCCATCTCCACCTGACCCGTTTGATGAAGTTGCGGATCAAGGAGATCAGCAGTACCTATGCAACGGCCGACGACAAAGCAAAGCAGGAAATAAAGGCCCTTGTCAAGACCATGGACCGGCTCTCCACGGGCGACATTGTGGATGGCTATCTGCAGCCTGAAAATTTTCCAGAAATTCCCGATCCCATGACCGTCCATGACGACGTGGATGATGAGGAGATACCGTCCCGGCTCAAACTGGGATTTAACAGACTGCTTGACGAGATCGCCGCCCTTCACCCGAGCTTCAGAATTACCCTGAACCTTGACAATCTGAATGTTGAAGATGTGCTGGAACTTCTCTACGACAGCGACGGGCTCATCACCCGCCTTGAGATTTTCAACCTCAAGGCCTACACCACTGGAAAAACTGACCAGATCCCGGCCATCAGCGAGCTCCAGCAGGCCATTAACGAGGCCAGTCTCCTGAAGCTCAAAAGAATTGTCCGCCAGATCATCGGCCAGATGAAGAGCCGTGGATACAAGGATGAGAGCGATAGAACCCGGAAGCTTGTTGCCATTCTCCACGATATCTATACGTTCAGGACCATGTACCGAACCACCCGCCTGCGATCAAGGATCGGCAGCGATTCCACAGGCCGTTCCCTCCAGGCCTATGGCATGGGCCTTGGCATCATTGATACCCTTCCCCGCCAGGCCAGGCGTGAGGTCGGCCGGAAAGGGTGTTCGCGGCTGATTATTCCCTTCTATATGCAGACCTTCCTCAGGGTCACCACGGTGCCCTCGGCAACGGCCGGCAGCTTTGTAAAGTGGCTCAGGCGGCTCCCGGGCCTGGAGCGCCTGGGGACAAGGAAAAAATCGGACTGGGTTGTGGAGGAGTATTCTGCCCGCATGACGCCCGATGGCAACATTGTCACCCTGGGAGGCATTCAACGGGAGATCTCCAACGGCCTGAGCCTTGACGTTGAGGCCACACAAGAAGAAAAGCCCTACGACCGGTCCTGGGAAAATCTGAATTCCAGGCTCAAGAACAGCCTCAAGGTGCTCATCGGATTTGTCCCGGCCTTTGCCTGCTTTGCCCTGACCAAGGACTGGTGGTTTCTGGCCTATTTCGGGGCCTTTATCTGGTTCGGCATCACAGGGCTGAGGAACATCATCCAGTCGGTGCTGGGCGGCGGCGGCATCAACCGCTCCCACCTGCTTCGCTGGAACGACTATGTGAGCTGGGACCGGATGACCGATTCGTTGCTGTTCACCGGTTTTTCCGTGCCCCTTCTGGACTACCTTGTAAAGACGCTCCTGCTCAACAAGGGGTTTGGCATTAATGTGGCCAGCAATCCCATGGCGCTTTACAGCATCATGGCCCTTGCCAACGGCATCTACCTTTCCACCCACAACGCCTTTCGCGGGCTGCCCAGGGCGGCGATCATGGGCAATTTCTTCAGGAGTATTTTCTCCATACCCATTGCCATTGTTTTGAGTGCCGCAACCGGCGGCATCCTCGGGGCTGCCGGGGTTGCGGGCATTGACGCGGTGCTCCAGAAGTGGGCCGCCATCATCTCCAAGGCGGCATCCGATATTGTGGCAGGGCTCATCGAAGGCGGTGCAGACCGGTTCCACAACGTGGCCCTGCGAACCCGGGACTACAAAAAGAAGTTCAGGGAACTGTTTGACTCCTACTCCCGGCTGGAACTGCTGTTTCCGGATACCTGCGAGCTGACCATTCTCCAGGAGCCTGAAAAACTGATCCACTCGACCAACGGCGAAGTGCGGGATCTGGTCAACGTGCTTATGATCAACGCCCTTGACATGCTCTACTTCTGGATGTACCAGCCAAGGGCAAGGATCACGGCCCGGGAGATGATCTCAAGGTTCACCCCGGAGGAGCGCCGGATTTTCGTGCTCTCCCAGAAGATCCTGGAGCAGGAGCAGCACATCAGCCGGCTGTTTGTGGACGGCATCCTGGGCCGGAACTTTTCTAAGCCGCTGTCGTTCTATCTCATGGGGTACCAGGAGTATCTTCGGGCCATAAAGCGCCTTGTCGAATAAACCCGGTCGGATTGTCTGAATCGTCTTATTTGCGTTGTGGCGGATGAACCAAAAATCGTTCAGGCGCAGGCGATAAATTCGATAATTGACGCTTTGATTCGATCCCTGATGGTCCTTACCTGCTCCAGTTTCACCCCGTCGGACCCGGTTACATGTTCAGGATCGGGAAACGGCCAGTTGATTCAGATAGGCTTCCGCCATCTGACTTCTCCCACTGTTCTTACCACAGATGAACAGTACTTTATTCATATTCCCTCCAGCATTTTAACGGTTTGTATCAAAATAACCATGACTTAACGGTACAAGAGTGCACGAAGTTCATTTGTACTTTATTAAAAACAATTAATTTTTTGGATTCATAATCGCCTAACAATTCGATGGTACTAACGGTCCTGTCTCCAAGACAAAGCGGTTTACCCGTTGTTTTGGGAAACACTGCCTGAACATATCGGGCTTAATGTTGATGAATTAAAGGATCGGGATATCATGATGAACCTGAGTACGGTCCAAAACCTGCGCCTGCGTTATCTGATCGGCCTTAGCGCCATCGCTCTTCTTGTCACCGCCTCTTTTGTAACCATGCAGCAGGTGGTATCAAAACAGCGGGATTTTTCAAAGATTGTCGGTCTTGCCGGGCACCAGGCCGGGCTGACCAACCGAATCGCTTATTTTGCAAGCCTGATGGCCACTACTGAAGATGAGGAGGAGTTCGAACAGGCCCAGGCACAGGTGGGCAGGAGCATAAATAAGATGCAAGCCGCACACAAGACACTGAGGCAGGGAGATCCAGAAAATAATATCCCCAAGCTGGTCAATGATAAACTGCTGATTATTTATGATGATCCCATGGTCGGACTGGATCCGGCCCTGGGCAGTTTCCTGGAGCGTGCCCGCCAGGTGTATGATATGGATATGGAGGCGCTTCATACGGGATCCGCCCCTTATCTTTTTCTGATCACCTACGGTCCCCATGTGCTGGAACCCCTTCTGGACGCTGCGGTTGATGAATATGAAAACATCAGCCGGGATGCCATTGTCAAAATAGAGAGATTTGAACTGATTATATGGCTGGCAGCCATTGCCGCTCTTTTGTTTGAATTGGGGTTTATCTTCCGCCCCCTGGAGGGCCAGGTTCAAAGTGCATTGTTTTTCCTTGAATCCTCAGTAAAAGAAATGACCAAAACCCGTAAACGGCTGCTGGCTGCCCAGAAACTTGCCCTGGTTGGGGACTGGGAACTGGACACAAGGACCGGTACGTTTACCTGCTCCGACCAGGTATACGAGATCTGCGGGATGTGCCGGAACGATGTTGAGCTGACCTTGAAGGCGGTGCTCAAACAGGTTCATCCTGAAGATCGGGGCATGGTGGCTAAGAGCCTTGGCTCCCTTGTGGAAAAACAAGGGGCGTTAAGTCTTGAATACCGGATTAAAGGTCAGGACGGTGTTGAACGCCTGGTTTATCAGCATGCCGCATCGGTAAAGGACAGGGATGGCCGGGTTGAAAAAGTGTCCGGTGCGGTCCAGGATATCACCGAGCGCAAGGAACTTTCCGCCAAACTTGAAAAATTGTCCGGGCATATCCCGGGGTTTATTTTCCAGTGTCGACTGGATACCCGGGGCCGTTATCATTTTTCCTATGTCAGCAGCGGGGTTTACCAGGCCTGCGGAATAATGTCCAAGGCAATGGAACAGGAGGCAGGTGTCCTGCTGGATCGCATCCATGAACAGGACGTTGAACGGGTAACGGAGCGTGTTAATCAGTCAGCCCAAACCCTTGAAACCTGGAAATCCCAGTTTCGAATCCTTCATCCTGAACGGGGGCTGATCTGGCTGGAAGGCCATGCCACACCCGAGCGGATGTCAGACGGCGGAACCCTGTGGTACGGGTATATCTGGGATGTCACCGAGCGTAAAGCCTCGGAAGACCAGATCAAAAAGCTTGCCCTGTACGATGCCCTGACCGGCCTGGCCAACCGGCGGCTGCTCATGGACCGCCTGGCCCATGCCATTGCCATATCCCGCAGAAAACAGAACTGCGGCGCCGTACTCATGCTTGATATGGATAATTTCAAAAGCCTGAACGATACCAAGGGGCACAATGTGGGTGATGCCCTGCTTGTGGAGGTGGCCAAACGGCTCCAGGCCTGTGTCAGGGAAACAGATACGGTGGCCCGTCTGGGTGGTGACGAATTCGTTGTGCTGCTGGAATGGCTGGGACAGGATGAAAAGGCCGGGCATGAAAAGGCCATGGCCATTGCCGTGAAGATCAAGGGTCTGCTGAACCAGGCATATATTCTTGGTTGTGAACACCATTTACACCACAGCAGCGCCTCCATTGGTGTTTCCCTTTTTCAGTCCGGGGATGCCAGCGAGGGCGAAGTGCTTAAACGGGCAGATGTGGCCATGTACGAGGCAAAGGACAGGGGACGGAACCGGGTCTGCTTCTATAGCGAGGCCCGCCAGACCATGGTGGACACCAGAGCCGCCATGGCACTTGATATGCAGACCGGCCTGGGCAAGGGAGAGTTTTTCCTTTTTCTTCAACCCCAGTTCCTGAACAACGGGAAAATCTGCGGTGCCGAGGCCCTTTTGCGCTGGATGCCCCGGGGGAAGCCCCCTGTTTCACCGGAATTATTTATCCCCATTGCAGAGAGTACGGACCTTATTTTTCTCCTGGGGGAATGGGTGATGGAAAAGGCATGCCAGTACATAAAAGACCTGGGCCGTTATGACCTTCCCAAAGAATTTGCCATTGGCGTAAACATCAGTGCCAGGCAGTTTGTGGATGAGCGTTTCCTTGATAAAATGAAAGGGATTCTGAACCGGGCCGGTATTGATCCCAGGCGCCTGAAGTTCGAACTTACCGAAACCTGTTTGATGCAGGACATGGAAAGGGGAAGAATGATTTTAAACGAGTTAAGGCTGATGGGGGTGAGCGTGGAACTGGATGATTTCGGTACCGGGTATTCCTCGCTTAACTCCATTAAAGATCTGCCTCTGACCACCTTGAAGCTGGACCGTTCCCTGATCAGCGGCATTGAAAACCAGAATTCAAACAGGGCCATTGTCAAGGCTGCCCTTGCCATGGCAAAGGCCATGTCCCTGAAGACCATTGCCGAAGGGGTGGAAACCCCTGCCCAGATGGATTTCCTTGTGGCCCAGGGGTGTGACATGGTCCAGGGTTTTTTATATGCCCGGCCCATGCCCTATGAAGATTTTATGGGCTTTCTTGAGCAGGAATCCATTTTATTAAAGGCCGGCTAACTTCAGTTTAATCATATCCTAACACCACTCTAATTATTCCTTGTTAGTATTGAACCTAATAGGATGGAAGACCTTTTGGAATGAATCATAAGGATAAAACAATGAATCTGGTCTCAACGGTTGATTCTGAAAATGAATTCGTCCAACCCGGCGTTACGGCTGAAAAGGGCACATGGCTGACGGTGGGGGTGAAATTAATGATAGGGGTCGGGCTGATTTCAAATCTGTGTATCGGCCTGCTCGTATACACGAACTACAGAATGTTTTTCCAGATCGGTGAACAAACAAATCTGCTGCTGGAGATCAATTCGGACATGAATCAACACCTGAGGAGCACCATCTTTGATCTGCAGGGAAAATACCTTGAAATCCCGAAACGGCTTGAGGTCGATTCTGCAAATTCAATCATGGAATGGATTCAGGAACATTATACCGTGGCAGCCGATGGGGTCATTGAGGGGCGAAACAATTACAAACCGTTTTTCAACCGGTCCCAGCGGCGGGATATTTCAAAGGGGAAATTTGTGGTTCAAAACCTGGATGATTCTGTGGTGGTCTTTAGAGGCCTTTTAAAGGCGGACAAAGAATTTTCCGATGCTGTTCAGCGCATTGACATTAAAACAGCTGATCCTGTTAAGGATTATGAAGCCATCAATGGGTTTATCCGGGAGGCCATCAATATTTCGGATGACGGGGATGCCCTTAGAAACAAGATCCTCGCACTGAAAAGTCTTTTGGCGGATGAAGCCATTGCAGCTGAAACCGCACGGAACGAGATCCTTTACAAGGTGGAGGAGATTGAAAAAAAGCGACAGCAGCTGAGCGAATATCAGAACGAACGTCAGGCGACCAATCGTCGGATCGCCGGTGCCGCCATTCTGGCCAATATTATGCTGCTCTATGCCCTGGCCTGGTATATTGTTGAAATTCCGTTGCGCAAGCTGACAAAGGCCATTGACCGGATCAATAAAGGTGAGACCGTATCCATCCCCTATGGGAATCGAAAAGACCGCATCGGCAAGCTGGCCGGTGCCCTGGTCGGTTTTCAGGGTGCCCTGGTCAACCTGCGGCTTGAAGATGAACGCAAAAAACAAGACCGGCAGATCATCTCTGAATTGATCAACCGCATGTCCGGGCTGATATTCTCCCTGCGCAGGAAAGCAGATACCATGAAAGACGAAGCGTCCGAACTTTCGGCCCTGGCAGAGGACACCGAGCAGCAGATCCTCATTGCAATAAAATCCGTTGTCAAAACAGTCCAGCAGACCGATTCGGTGTCGGAATCCACCGGGCAGCTCAGCCAGGTGGTCAGGGAGATCGGTCAGCAGGTGAACATGCAGAACGATCAGGTCAACGGTATCAATGATATGGTTCAGATCACCCGGGATGATATCAACCGCTTGGCCCAGGCATCCAATGAAATCAATGAGATTGTGAATATTGTCCGGCATATTGCCGGGAAAACCAAGCTGCTGGCATTGAATGCCCGCATCGAGGCCGCCAGGGCCGGGGAGGCAGGAAAAGGGTTTGCCGTGGTGGCAAAGGAAGTCAGAGCACTCAGCGAGCAGACCGAAGCGGCCAACCAGGACATTGCCCGCAAGATCGATTCGATTCAGTCGGCCACCCAGACGATGGTGGGCTATACGACTCGAATTGAGGAAGGGATCGTGCTGCTCATGGGGGCCAGCCACCAGATTTCCGCCTCTGTGGAGGAGCAGGGAGCTGTTACCGAAGAAATCGCCGGAAACGCCCAGGCCACCTCCGTGGAGATCAAGGATGTGTCCGACAGGATTTCAGAAATCCGGGACACGGCCCAGGCCACCAGTCGATTTGCCGCTGACGTTCAGTCCCAGTCTGAAACCATTGCCCTGGAGCTGGAAAGCCTGCTCATGGATACCAGCAGTAAACTGGCCCGGTTCGACCAGGCGGACAGGGCCGGACATTCCGGTGAAGATCCGGTCCAGGAACCGGTACAATTCAGTGGGAACACCGTGCTGAAAAGCTGTCCGGATGCAGCTTGAACAACAGGTTGGAAAGGGTCGGAGAGGGGACTCGCTGATAAACAATGAATTTAAATGACTCAAGAGGTTAATTTGACACCCGCAAATCTATTGATCTTTTTACTGTTGCTTTCAACCATGGCATTCTGGCTGGGCAAAAAACGCGCCTTTGCCGTTGTAAAGACAGCAGGCGGTCCCCGGATGCTCCATTCAAGACCCGGATACTACGGCATCCTGGCCGCATTGTGGTGCGGCCTGCCGGCTGTACTGGTGTTTGCCTTCTGGTTGGGGTTTGAATCCAGCATCATAACAGACATGGTGTTGACCAGCCTTCCTGAAACCTTTCAAGACCTTCCCCTGGACCGGTTGAATCTGATCGTTAACGACATCAAGAACCTGGTCTACGGGAATATCGTTTCCGGAAAGGTGAGCGCCGATATTCAGGCTGCTGCAGATCATTACAGACGGCTGGTCAGTATCAGCCACATGGCATTGACCGTGATTGCCGTTGTGTTCGCAATTGGGGGAGGCCTCGTGGTCCGGCGGATGATCAAACCGTCCCTGAGGGCCAGGAATCAGGTTGAACGGATTATAAAGTATTTCCTGATCGCCTGTTCCACCATTGCCATTTTTACCACCATCGGGATTGTCCTGTCCGTACTTTACGAGGCCATTCGGTTTTTCAAGATAATCCCGCTGACGGAATTTCTGTTCGGCCTTGAGTGGAGCCCCCAGATGGCCATCCGGGCGGACCAGGTCGGTTCTTCGGGTGCGTTCGGCGTCATTCCTGTATTCGCGGGAACGATGCTCATCTCCGCCATTGCAATGTCTGTGGCTGTACCTGTGGGGCTGATGTCCGCCATCTATCTTTCAGAATATGCCAACAAGACGTTCAGGGCAGTGGCCAAACCCATGCTTGAAATACTGGCCGGAATTCCAACCGTTGTTTACGGTTTTTTTGCAGCGCTTGTGGTGGCACCATTCATACGAAATACCGGGGCAATGATCGGCCTGGATGTTTCCAGTGAAAGCGCCCTGGCAGCGGGTCTTGTCATGGGTGTGATGATCATACCCTTTGTCTCTTCCCTGTCCGATGACGTCATCAATGCGGTCCCCCAGAGTCTGAGGGACGGGGCCTACGCCCTTGGATCCACCCGGTCGGAAACCATCCGCCAGGTGATCATGCCGGCTGCACTGCCCGGTATTGTCGGCGGGGTGCTGCTGGCGGTTTCCCGGGCCATCGGCGAAACCATGATCGTGGTCATGGCAGCCGGACTTTCGGCCAACCTGACCGTCAATCCTTTGAAAACCGTGACCACCGTCACCGTTCAGATTGTGACCCTGCTGGTGGGAGACCAGGAATTTGACAGTCCCAAAACCCTTGCAGCATTTGCCCTGGGTCTGATGCTGTTTGTTGTCACACTGATTCTCAACGTGATTGCACTTTATGTGGTTCGAAAATACAGGGAGCAATATGAATAACAACAATAACAGCAAAAGAACCATTGATATTGTCAATCAGGGGCTTAAAAAAAGATATGGGGCGGAAAAACGGTTCCGTCGATACGGCCTCTGTGCCATCATCATCAGCCTGCTCTGCCTGGGGGTTCTATTTGTCAGTATCGTTGCCAATGGATATACGGCTTTTCAGCAGACCTACATCAACATTGATGTCTTTCTGGATCCTGGGGAAATTGACGAATCAAACCTGGCCACGGCCGATTATCAGGGCATGGTCAAGAAGTCATTGCGGGAAATGTTTCCCCAGGTCAACGATCGGAGGGAAAAGAAAGAACTCTACTCAATGGTCAGCTCCGGCGCCTCCTATCATCTGCTCAATTATGTCAGAAAACATCCTGAAGGGATCGGCGGCACCATCTCTTTGTGGGTACCGGCCGATGATGATACGGACATGTTCATGAAGGGCCACATCCGGCGGGATGTGCCGGAGGGTGAACGCAGGTTGAATGATGCCCAGATCACCTGGATCGACACCCTCGTTGAAAAGAACCGGATCAAAAAGCGTTTCAATAAAACATTCTTCACGGCAGGTGATTCAAGGGAGCCCGAGCTTGCCGGAATCTGGGGGGCAGCCTGCGGTTCTTTTTTTACCCTCCTGGTCACCCTGATCCTCTCCTTTCCCATTGGTGTGGCATCAGCGGTCTACCTTGAAGAGTTTGCCCCGACAAACAGATGGACGGATTTCATTGAGGTCAACATCAATAATCTCGCAGCCGTTCCTTCCATTGTTTTCGGCCTTCTGGGCCTGGCCGTATTCCTGAATTTTTTCGGACTGCCCAGATCGTCTCCCATGGTGGGTGGATTTGTTCTGACGCTCATGACGTTGCCGACCATTATTATCGCCGGTCGGGCTTCGTTGAAATCGGTACCACCGTCGATTCGTGAGGCTGCATTGGGGGTGGGAGCCTCCAAAATCCAGATGGTAACCCACCATGTGCTGCCCCTTGCCATGCCCGGAATGTTGACCGGTACCATTATCGGTATGGCCCAGGCCCTTGGAGAAACCGCACCGTTGCTGATGATCGGCATGGTCGCGTTTATTGTAGATATACCGGGCGGATTTTCCGATCCATCTACGGTTTTACCGGTTCAGATCTTCCTGTGGGCAGACAGCCCGGAACGGGCGTTTCTGGAGCGGACATCAGCTGCCATCATGGTGTTGCTGCTATTTTTGATTACCATGAATGCCGCTGCTGTCATATTAAGAAAGAAATTTGAAAGACGCTGGTAAGTATAATTAATTGTAAGTTACAAAAAAAACAGGAGAAAAAATGAAAAAAGCATTGCTCGTTATTTTTGCCCTGGCCTTTGTTGCCGGGGTTGCAGGTCCGTCATTTGCCGACGCTTCCAGGGATTATATCTCGATTGTCGGCTCTTCAACCGTTTATCCGTTTGCGACGGTTGTTGCCGAAAGATTTGGTAAATCCACCAAGTTTAAAACCCCGAAAATTGAATCCACCGGATCCGGCGGAGGACACAAACTGTTCGGTGCAGGTGTCGGGGTCCAGCATCCGGACATCACGAATTCTTCCAGAAGAATTAAAAAATCCGAGTTTGAAAAAGCGACGAAAAACGGCATCAGAATTGTAGAGGTAAAAATCGGTTATGACGGTATTGTTGTGGCCAACTCCAAGCAAGCCGCCCCGTTTAAACTGACCCGCAGGGACCTGTTCCTGGCCCTGGCCAAAACGGTTCCCTCAACGGACAATATTGCCGGCAACACCCAGCCCAACCCCTACAAAACATGGAAAGATGTAAACCCCACTCTGCCTGATGTTAAAATCGAAGTCTTGGGTCCTCCGCCCACATCCGGTACCCGGGATGCCTTTGTTGAGCTGGTCATGGAAGCCGGTGCTGATGAATTCGGTTGGATTAAAGCCATGGCTAAAACAGACAAAAAGGCGTACAAAGCACTCTGTCATACGGTTCGTGAAGATGGTGCCTACATCGAAGCCGGTGAAAACGACAACCTGATTGTTCAGAAACTCGAAGCCAATCCCGATGCACTGGGGATTTTTGGGTTCTCGTTTTTGGACCAGAACACCGATAAAATCCAGGGCTCTTTCATTGATGGTGTGCAGCCGACTTTTGATGCCATTGCCGACAGTTCATATCCGGTTTCCCGTCCGCTGTTTTTTTATGTGAAAAAAGAGCATGTCGATAAAATCCCGGGCATCCGTGAATTTCTCAAAGAGTTCACCAGCGAAAAAGCCTGGGGCAATGAAGGATACCTGACGGACAAGGGCCTGATTCCCATGCCAAAGGAAGAAAGAGCCCGGTTTGTAAAAGCGGTTGCTGATCTCGTCCCCATGACGGCTGCTGATTTCTAAGGACCGCAGATGAAATAAGTTGAACAAAATCAGTTTCTGTTCGTATAATGTGGCTGCTGGATGCCTTTAAGGCCTGACGGCAGCCACTTCATTATCTTAATCGAAATATGAGTTTAAATCATGAACAACCAATCAACAATGGTTTTACCCCGGCGCCCTGGGGCGGAAAAAAAATCCCCTGATTCAAAACGAAATTCGGCTACGCCTTCCCGGGGCAATACAAGGCTCGTTCCTAAAGACGATCGCAGAACCGTGGGGCAAAAGACGGTGGACCATCCAAGAATGCGGTGTGAGCATGTCAATGTGTATTATAATAACGGAGAAAAAAAGGCCATTAACGATATCACCCTGGATATTGGCCGTAACGAGGTGATCGCCATGATCGGGCCATCCGGATGCGGCAAATCCACCTTTTTGCGAACGCTTAACCGGATGAACGACACCATTGACGGCTGCCGGGTCGAAGGGCAGATTACCCTGGACGGCAAAAATATCTATGATAGGGATGTGGATGTCGTACCGTTGAGGGCCCAGGTGGGTATGGTCTTTCAAAAGCCCAACCCTTTTCCAAAATCCATTTATGATAATGTGGCCTACGGTGCCAAAATCCATGGCCTGGTCCAGAACAAAACCGAAACCGATGAACTGGTGGAGACCTCCCTGAAGCGGGCAGGATTGTGGAATGAGGTCAAGGACCGCCTAGAACAGCCGGGCACCGGTCTTTCCGGAGGACAGCAGCAGCGGCTTTGTATTGCCCGGACCATTGCGGTGGGTCCGGAAGTGATACTGATGGATGAACCCTGCTCGGCCCTAGATCCCATTGCCACGGCCATCATTGAAGACCTGATTGATGAGCTGGTCAAGGATTACTCGATCGCCATTGTCACCCATTCCATGCAGCAGGCGTCCCGTATTTCCCAGCGGACCGCTTACTTTCACATGGGCGATCTGATTGAGATCGGGACCACGAATCAGATCTTTATGAATCCCCTGCACCAGTTAACCCATGACTATATTACTGGACGATTTGGATAATTTAAGGATGGATATGCTGAATCATACCGTGAAATCATTTGATAAAGAGATAGCGCATCTTTCAGACGAAATCAACCGGCTGGCCATGGCCTGTTCAAACCAGCTGGAAAAGGCTGCCACTGCCCTTGATCTGATGGACAAAGACCTGGCCGGCAAGGTGGCCAAGGACGATGAGAAGGTCAATGTCCTGGAACGATTGATTGAAGATCATGCCGTCCGCTTTCTGGCAAAGCGCCAACCCATGGCTGTTGACCTGCGTTTTTTTCTCGCTGCCATGAAGATCGCCTATGAACTGGAGCGGATCGGGGATAATGCTGAAAATATTGCCAAGGGTGTTATTTTTTTAAAGAAAAGACCGGACCAGGGTATTGTAAAACGTATCGTGGACATGACTGCTGACTGCAGGAGCATGCTCCAGGAGGCCGTTGAGGCGTTTTTGGCAATGGATGCAGATAAAGCCTCTGCCGTGTGGAAACGGGACGAAGGGATTGATGAGAGCTTTAAACGGATCATGGGGCTGGTGTTTGATCAGACAAAGGGCCCATGCGTGGACTGTTTTGAGGACGGGACCCAGATCGTTTTGATGGCCCGGTGCATTGAGCGCATCGGCGACCACATCACCAATATTGTTGAGGATATCTACTATATTGCCACCGGACAGAATAATTTAAAACAGATCATGATGAAACTGGATGAATAGAAGACCGAATAACCGGCACGGCCGGAGCGAGGGATGGCATCCGGCCACAACGAACATTGAAAATCCCCCAATGACAAGGTTTTGGACGGAGTTTCATATAAACAGGAGCTGGGTGATCCGCTCGTCCTGTTTTTGTTTGATTTAAATGCGATCCTAACTTTATCCCCATGCCGACCGGATAAGGTGGGGTTGCTGTCAAGGCAGAATATTTAAGAAGTTCCGGTCATGCTGATGACGGGCTTTTGTAAATCGTTTTTATCCATTATCGTTTGTTTTTTAGAGTAATAAATTCTTTCAGTAGCCGAACCACATCATCTTTCATACCTTTGAGGATACATATTTGATAAGCGGATTGGCATGGGGAGTCATATTCACAAAATGCCACAATATCTGGGGGATCACACTCTCCCATTCCCTGCTCGGTGCTCTGGCAATGTATCTCGGCGTAATTTAAATCCCCACCGCTTTTTCACCCTGTGCACCAAAATTGTTTACAAGGCGCACCCATCCGAATCGAACGTCCCACCGAGAAATTTACTTGTCCCTGACCCATCGTTTTTGTGGGGCCTTCCGGCTGTGGTAAAAGCACCCTGCTCAGACTCCTGGCCACCAGGCCCACCCAGGGTGCGCTTATAGGCGATGATTTTACCGCAGCTCTTATTCAGGACGACATGGGGGGTATTGAGAAGCATTGATTCTTTTCCGGACCGCAGACGGTGTCAGGACAAAAGAACCTACCAGTGCGGTGAACGGCCCCACCATGACAAGTCCGATACTGCCGATAAGGGTTTTCATGATTTCAGCAGCTACATAAATCAGGTTGAACATGCTGAGGACAGGTACTCCCTGGGCCATAAACGCCATTAAAAGGGTTACGTAGCCGCCGGAATAGGCAAACAAAAGCGTGGTCGTCATGGTGCCTACAACCGTTCTGGAAATCCGGAGGCCAGAAAAAAACAGGTCTTTTCTACCTAAAGTTGGTTTTTTTTTGATCAGCTCATCCATGCTGGCGGCCACATCCATGGCAAGGTCCATGACCGCACCCGAAGCGCAGATAAAAATACCGGCAATGAAAACGCCGGTCATATCCAGATGACCGTAGCCTGAATATAGAAGTGTCTCGGCAAACGGCATGATGGCACCGTGAAGGTTTAATTCCGGGGTAAAATAAAGGGAGAGAAAGCAGGATGTCAGAACTCCCAGGATTGCGCCGGCAAAAGCAGTAAAGCCTTTTGCGTTGACGCCGGCGACCAGGAAAATAATGATTGAACAGAGCAGGATAATAACTGCAAATGCGGTACTGACAGGCGGATAGCCGTTTAAGAAAGCCGGGACAAGCAGTTTCCAGATGATCAAGGCTGAAATGATAAAAGAAAAAAACGAACGGGCCCCGGTCCAGCCGCCGAAAAGGATCAGACCGGCTGTAAAAATCGCAAATAAAAAAATCAGGCTGTTGATGCGGTAATGGGCCTGGGGGTTGACAAATACAATATTTTCATTTTCATCCAGGGACAGGATTACAAGGGCAGTATCTCCTTTTTTGAACAGCTTGTCCCTGTCCATCTGCCCCATGAGCTGGTTCCCGGCTTTAAGCGTTCTGCCCTTGAATTTTCCTGAAATCAATTGAAGAACAACGGTTTGGGTCCCCTTTTTGACCATTCCGTATTGAAGAACATCTGAATTGTCTGCATCCACGATTTTTCCTTTGCATCGAATCGCTTTTTCACCCGTTTTGTAATAAGGGTTGGGAAGAAACGACAAAATAGTGCAGATAATCATCAGGACGAGTAAAATTGGGATATTTTCTTTAAAGCCAAGTTTGTTAAGCATGATTTGCAGCCCTTTTTTCTATAACCGGCACGGCCGGAGCGAGGGATGGCATCCGGCCACAACGAACATTGAAAATCCCCCAATGACAAGGCTTCGGAGGGAGTTTCGTATAAATAATTATGCAGCCAATCTCCACAAAAAGAGCGGATATCGGCTGCCGTAAAAGAACCATGAATTTTAAGGCCTTGATCATGGTTTCGGCCAATGAAAAATATATTCGGCAGGGTCAGGCTTGCCTTATTGACGCTTTTGTTTAAATTTGCGGTCATTACAAGGGGTTGTCAAAAGCACAATAAGCTCAAGCCTGACCCACTGGACCAACAACATAAATAGTGGGCAACATTATGATCAAGGCCAATTTTAAATTAACGGAGCTAAATTCCGGCAATCTGTTTTTTAAAATCAATACCCATGACCGACATGATCTTTTTTGCAATATCGGTGTTGTCATAGGCACCGTTAAACAGATTAGATCCGACCCCGACGGCGGATGTGCTGACCGGAACGCCGGTGTGCTTGTACGAGGTCCATCCAAGTCCTGCTTTCTGGCTCATGATATGGGTCAGGGTAACCGTCAATGGATCATATCCACCGTAAAGAATATAATTGTCCGGTTTATTAAGACTTTCTTTTGTCCCTGACATGGTCATGTGGAAGGCTGTTTTGATTTTTTCAAGTTCATGGGGCTTGACAGCCATGATGTCGGATCCCTGGACCGGGGAAAATTTCAGGCCGAAATATTTTTCAATGATGGGTTGAAAGGAGTCAAAGTCAGGTGAGGCACCGCTTTGAGCTTTATATGTTTTGACCATGTCATCGGAAAATTTCTGGAAGGATACTTTTTGATTTTTCAGCACGTCAAAGTGAGAGGCATATTGAGTGCCGGCAAATCCAAGGGTCAAACCGCCGCACTCGTGATCGCCGGTGATCACAATAAGGGTCTCTTGTTTATGGGTTTGATAAAAATCAAAGGCAACCTGTACTGCGTTGTCAAAGGCAATATTATTGGTGATAGAGGCTGTGGCATCATTGGCATGGCAGGCCCAGTCAATTTTGCCGCCCTCTACCATGAGAAAAAAACCGTTTGGGTTGTCTAGAAGCTCCACAGCTTTCTGAGTAAACTGGGCAAGAGTGATGTCCTTCTCACCCATATCCATGGCATATGGCAGGGCACCGCCGTCCTGGAGCCATTCATTATAGGCGATGATTTTACCGCTGCTCTTATTCAGGCCGAGAAAATCATCTTTGTTGTCAATAATGGTATAGCCGTTTTCCCTTGCCATTTTTAAGGCATCTCCCAGGGGTTGTTCAGATTTCTTTCCGGTCGGGTCCATTAAACCTCCACCGCCGAAAAAGTCAAACCCGCTTTTGGCAAGGGCCACGTCTATCTCGTGGGCCATCTTCCGATGCTTCACATGGCTATAAAATGCAGCAGGCGTTGCATGGTCAATGGACACGCTTGAGATGATGCCGACCTTTTTCCCCCTCTGCTTTGCCATTTCCGCAATGGTGGACAATTCTTTCAACTCTGCATCCACCCCGATATAATTGATATTGGTTTTCACCCCTGTGGCAAGGGCTGTGGCCGATGCGGCAGAACCGGTGATAAAGCGGTTATTGGCATGGGTGGTGGTAATTCCCTGGGCGGGAAAGGTGTCCATAAGCAGTTTTTTCCCAAGATAGGCCTGGGTTGCCATTCTCTGGGGAATACCAAGTCCGTCTCCCACCAGGAAAAAGACATATTTAGCCGGTTTTCCCGTATAATGATTTGATGTATCTGCAAAGGACATTTTTACAAACAGCAGGCAGGATAAGATCAAGGCCACGGCAAAATAGTATTTGTTCCGGTTAATTAAAACGATTTTTTGCATTATTAATCTCCTTCTCTTATGATGTTTTGGATACTATCGCCAGCTTTCCCTGAAGCATTTGTTCGATAGTATCTTGGATCTTGGATAGTACCCAGAACATATTAGGATAGGATTTGAGCTTGAACATATTCAGGTTAGAACCTTGGTCGAGATTAAACCTTTCCATCAA
This sequence comes from uncultured Desulfobacterium sp., assembly GCA_963675615.2. Lineage (GTDB taxonomy): Bacteria > Desulfobacterota > Desulfobacteria > Desulfobacterales > Desulfobacteraceae > Desulforapulum. Next base: position 2,060,136 of record CAXXTD010000001.1, on the reverse strand, counting down.
ATCAAACAAAGATTTAGCACCCGGATAATATTTTAAAAATATTTCCATGGGATAGTTGGACTGTCGGATCAATCACCTTAAAAATAAGGAAGAGGTTAGTTCATAAAATGACAGCTCAATTAAAACTTGTTGACAACATGGTCGGCAGTTCAGATCCTCGTAAGGACCTTGGCTATCTTCTGGAAACGATGGAAATAGATACCGGGTCAACCGATGCATTTGCCGCATCATTACCCTTTTCAGCAAGGGATGTCACTGCCGGTACGGAAAACGAATTCCAGGCCGTGGTTGTTGGAAAGAGGAAGGATCTGGATCTTGCCATCACCATCGAAGAATCCAACTACTATAAAAATATCGTTCGAAGGGCTGCCTCCGGGGATATGTCCCGGAAAAAAAAGCTTGGCCTTGAACGTTACCTGAATCAGAAGACTGATGACGTCTGGGAAAACAGCTGGGTCCGGTTCCCGAGACGTACCCTCAATACCTTTGCAAATCATATCTTTAATGCAGATCTTAAATCGGACAAGACAATGCCGGATTCTGGGAATAGATCCGATGCCGCAGATTTTACGTTCATGAAAGATGCCGAGGAATTTATTCGTATTCCCGTCAGCTATGTATTGAAGCTTGCCCTTGCAAATGCCATTGGCTCGGATAAAACCTGTCATCCCATGGTGCGAATTACCGGTGAAAAAATGATGGCTCATTTTTTAAATGACAACACCTCTCCTGAAATTTTTTCCTTTTACCCGGTACGAACCAATGGTTCAGAATCCATTGGCTGCGAAATGGCCAAGGAGACTCTGATCCGGTTTTTGTTTACCCAGATTCTGGTCGCCTATGCCCAAGACACCTTTTGCCTGAAGGAACATGGTCAGCAGATTCGGATTTTCTTTTCTTCGTCACCGCCATTAATGCAGAAAAAACTCAACGACAGCATTTCAGACGCTTTTTATCGATCCCTTTTCATGAGCCCCTGTCTGTCGGGGTGGGCCAGGGGCCAGGAAAAGCATGATTACATGAAGCTGTGTCATAAGGTTCTCTCCAGAAGTCAGATCAATGCGATATCAAAGCTCAAGGAGGCAGGTATCATCACTTCAAACCTGGTGGTGCTGCCCAGCAATTCCAACATCAGTCTTGCCAACAACGGCACCCATATCAGCATGGGAAGTCTTAAGCTTGGACGTTTGTTAAAGGACCCTGCCTCGGGTTTTTCAGCGTTCCATGAAAAGCACCTGGGAGACCTTGTCATAAAAATTACAGAGCATTTTCTTTGTCTTTTCCCCGGCACCTACAGCGCTTCGCCACTGCGGCTTGATTTTGAGGATTTTCATCCGGAAAAGGCCCTGGGCTTTTTACCCCACGAGGTCGATTATACACACCTTCGAATGATCTGGAGACGGTGGAAACGCAAGGCCGATATCAACATCCTGGGCCGTGCAGTCACCCCCTTCGGACCGGTATGGCTGGATCGGATGATCGGCCGCAGCTTTGGGCTTAAGGGCGATTGTATTCCAGATGCCAGACTGATTGACTATTTTGCTTCCCTCATGAGTACGGACCAGAGCCCCGCCCTGAACGGAATTCAGGGCAATGGAGAACAATTAAAAAAAGATCTGGCCCAGATGGGGGTTTTTGATGAACAAATGCCCATGTATCAGCTTGTCAGAAACAGGCAATACGCTGAAATGGGATACAGCGGATTTGAGCACCGGTATTTCAGCATCTTTGAAAACCTGATGTCGGATATGGCCGGTGCCTTGGATCTGCAAAACCTGATAACCGTTTTGGCCTACTACTATATCTTTACCGGAGAGATAACCCATTCCACAATTCCAGACACTCCGGATGTTGAAAGTGAGCGACGGCAGATTTTTTTCTGCACGGCAATCAATTTACCCACCTGTTATGTCAAAACCCGAACGAAAAATCTATTCCTGCGACATATTGTTTCAAAAATAACAAAAACCAGGGCGAGTAAAAGGTATCCCGGCTATACGCGCATCCGGTTGATTGATTATAAGAAAGCCCTTATTCAAATGTTGAAAAAAGATGGACAGGAACTCATCCAGGGAGCGTCGGTAAAAGGGATGCTTCAGGATCTTGAATCAAGAATTCTTTATCCGGAGGTTTTTTCAGCCGGTGGACGACTCACCCAGGGGATACTTAAAGCAGACAAGAAAAAAAATCCCATGGAATTCAAGGGCGAGGTCTTTAATAAAAAAGCCGAGGGTTATTATATTGACGGGCTGAGAAAAAAACAGATCAAAGAGGGATTTGCTGTTCTTGAGCAGGAACTCCGGCAGATGGATCTCTGGGCAGGTTTCAATCAATCCGGCCATGGAAAGGCCATGGGAGACATTCTCGGGGAACAGCCGCTCAATTCGTTTATAGCAGAGGTTAAACAGCTTTTTTTTGAAGATCGACTCCCTCCTGAATTGGCAAAAAAAATGCTGTTTTTGATTATTCTCCATGTGAACAAAGAAACCAGAGCATTTGGCAACAACTAAATCTAAAATTTAAGACGGGCTGAAATGAAACTTTCCACCCACCAGTATATTCGAAGAAAAACCGCATCCATCGAGACCGAACGTCTTGTGGGTGATCCAATTATTTCCCTTCTTTATTCCCGTATTCGGGAAAATGCGCCTTTTCTCTTTAAGCAGTTTGTGTCAAAACGCACATCTTCATTGCTGGGCTTTCTAAATTATGATCTTGATTGCTGGCGTTTTTTTCTGTCCAACCTGGGATTGACGGACAAAAATCCTCCCATTGAACGAATTCTCAACGATCTGAAAATCAACCCGGATGAAATCTGGGGCCGAATCGAAGCCCTTGACACCCATCGAAAAATATTTGAACGTAAGATCCGTTACTGGGAGTGCAGACCTCTCCAACGCTCTCCATCCGCTGTGGTCTCCCCGGCGGATTCAAGGATATTGACCGGTTCTTTTTCCGCCCAGAAAATGGTGTTTATCAAGGAGACTTTTTTCTCCTATAACGAGTTGATCGGATCGGATAAGCTTAAATGGTTAAAGGTTTTTTCCCAGGGCGATTATGCCATTTTCCGGCTGACACCCGACAAATACCATTACAATCATTCACCCGTTTCAGGCAGGGTTGCAGACACCTACGAAATTGACGGCCTCTACCATTCCTGCAACCCCAATGCCGTGGTGCAGTCCGTCACTCCTTTTTCCAAAAACAGACGAAGCGTAACGGTTATTGACACGGATGTGGACAAGGGAACCGGGGTGGGACGGGTGGCCATGGTGGAAATTGTGGCGTTGATGATCGGCAGAATTAATCAGTGCTACAGTGCCCATCGCTATGAGTCTCCCCTACCCTTGAAAAAGGGTGATTTTATTGAGAAAGGACAGCCCAAAAGCCTGTTTGCCCCGGGCAGTTCCACAACTGTGCTGATGTTTGAAAAAAACAGGATTCAATTTTCCCGTGATCTTTTGGAAAACCAGAACAGAACAGATGTCAAAAGCCGTTTTGCCCAGGGCTTTGGAAGGCCTTTGGTGGAAACCGATCTTAACGTAAGGGAAACAATAGGAAGGGCGATTTAATGGACCAGATTATTTTTATCGGTATTTTGGCTGTTTTAATCTTTTTGACCATTGCCTGGGGAGGTAAAATCCTTCCCCGGGAGCGATGGCAAATATTGGCGACCCTTCCCCTGGAAAAGGATGAGAACGGTAGATGGAGGGGGTTGAATCTGACCTATTATGGTCTTTTCAGCGCCAATGCCTATACCTTTGCCGTGGTCATCTTCCTTTTACTGACCGTTTCTGCCGGCATCCCTGTTCAGGGAATTTGTATTTTCATCCTTGCACTGCTTGGGGTGTGTATGCCTGCGGCGAAAATCATTGCGAAAATTGTGGAAAAAAAGAGCGGCACCTTGACGGTGGGGGGGGCGGTATTTGCCGGGTCCCTTGTGGCTCCATGGCTGATATTCCTGATCAATTTGATTCCCGGCCTGGTCCCAGGCCGGACAGATGGGTTGAATCTGAATGTCACCGTTATTTTGTCGGCAATTTGTATCGCCTATGCCTATGGCGAAGGGCTTGGCCGCCTGGCATGCATCAGTTTCGGCTGCTGCTATGGAAAACCCGTCGATCAATGCCGCCCCTGGGTGCAAAAGCTGTTCGGTCATTTTTATCTGGTTTTTTTCGGCAAAACAAAAAAAATAGCCTATGCCTCTGGATTGGAAGGGGAAAAAGTCATTCCGATCCAGATCATCACTGCGATTCTTTATTCCACGGCAGCCCTTGTGGGAACATGGTTGTACATGAACGGCTATTTTGTCGCAGCCCTCATGGAAACCATGGTGGTGACACAGGTTTGGAGAATCCTTTCTGAATTTTTCCGGGCGGATTTCAGGGGCTGCTTCAAGATTACCCCCTATCAGGTCATGGCGGCAGGTTCCCTGGCCTATATCCTGATCGTTCTTCTTTTTTTCTCTCCGGCCGGGGAAACCCTGGTTCACATTGAAGCGGGCTTTAGAGAACTCTGGTCCCCCTGGGTGATGATTTTTGTGGAGGTTATCTGGGTTCTGACCTTTCTTTATACCGGGAGAAGTTCTGTTACCGGTGCACAAATTTTATTCCATGTTGAAAAAGGCAAGATCTGATGAATCTGCCCCTTGGTTCAAAAACATGCATCCCTGCCGTGGCATTTCTCTGGACATATGCCGTTTTTAAATTTCTGGTTGGCTTTAATGTACTCCGGGCATATGGTATCAACCCTTGGATATTTTTATTTCTGGATACGGTGACTGTGCCGACCTACATCATTGGCTGGAGCCGTCTGATTGCTTTAATGGGAGAAAAAAACCAGGGGTTTCGCACCGTTTTAAAATGGAGCGTCGTTACCTTTGTGTCAAGTACGCTCCCCTATCTTTATGCCGCCTGGGCCGGACGACAGTCCCATTCAAAACAGGTGTGGTTTATTTTGATTATGATCCTGATTGTCATCCTGGTCGGTCAGTTGCAAAAATTATGGCGCACCAAATTGTCAGGATAGTCACTCCCCCATGAACGATACGTTTCAGCTATAGGGGAGTGTCTCTCGCCCACCAAAGCATTGCAACAGATGCGTTTCATCATTCGTTGTGGCCGGAGCCATACCCCGCTCCGGCCGTGCTGGTTATATGCAAGTTGTTCCAATGTCCCCGGACAGAATGGTTTTGTTCTTTTCGTAGCTGAAATTTTTGATACATATTCCATCGGCCGACAACCCATTGAATTGGCTGGATAAATTGAATCTATAATCCGAACAGGGAGTTGGGTGTTGTGAGCGTTCGAGCATTTCCTGGGTCTCTACAGCAAGAGTTGCCCAGGGCAATACTTTCAACCTGTTTAAGCCGATTCTGTTGCCGGTGAGGAGACAATACCCGAAATTTCCCTTATCAATACGTTCCAGGGCCAGCATAACCTGTTTGAGTTTCTTGTGGTAATGGTTCAGTTTATTCAGCTGCATGGCCATCTTGGTCTCCACTAAACTTAAATCACCGGGATCCGATGTCCCAGAATGGATACTCTGCACCCCTGCCCTGTGATGGGCTGTTACCATGTTCAGATCTTCAAGTTCCATGAGTAGACGTTCCCTGAAATACTGCAGTTGCCTTTGGTTCATATAGACCTCTTTGTCAGAAGGGGTATAATGTTCCACCTTTTCACACAGCATAAGTCACCTCCAGTTGTCTGTTGGCTGAAGATCGAAAACGGTTAACCCGTTTCTTCAGCGATTTATGGGATGATAATTTAGCTGGTATGAATTAGGACATTATTACGGCAGGATTAAGATTTAATGGGCCTTTGATCCCATGAGTCAACCACCTCTGGAGCGTTTACTGAATCAGGAACGTTGCACTATTCCGGGTCCCGGATGGCCACATCCAGGCTCACCATGGTGTCATCGTCAAAGATGAACCGGCCGTCCATCTGTTTGCCCCGGAGCACCTGGGGAAGCCAGTAGAAATCGTCCTCCCACATGCGGTCAAGGGGAATCTTGTCCACCGGGCACCAGAAGGGGTCTGCCTCGTCGGTCTCGACCATGGTGCCGGTGAAGGCCGTTGCCGTGTAGACAAACCCTTCGAGGCAAAGGCCGTCCAGAAACTGAAAGTACAGCTTGCCCCGGAGTGCAAGTCCCTCGGGTGTGAGCCCCACCTCTTCCTGGCATTCCCTGACCGCAGCCTGCTCCGGGGTTTCACCCTGTTTCGATGTGCCCCCCGGGCGCATTGACCTTGCCGGCCCCAAGCCCCCTTTTTTTGTGGATCAACAGCACCTGGCCGTTGTGGCAGATGTAGACGATCACGGCCCGGACACCCGGTACCCATTCTTCCCAGTTGATTTCTTTAACGCTTTTTATGGTTTCCATGGAAAGGGTTTTAAGCCAATCCGGGGTTTTCATCAAGGATTTAAATTGTCCTTGACATAAAATATACCGATTGGTATTCCACCAATTCATGAAACTCCGAGAAACCACCAAAGCCCGCCAGACAAGGCAGTTCATCATTGACAAGGCAGCGCCTGTTTTCAATAAAAAGGGGGTGTCCGGCACTTCCCTGTCTGATTTGACCCGGGCAACGGGCCTGACCAAGGGCAGCATCTACGGCAACTTCAAGGACAAGGACGAGGTGGCCGTGTGCGTATTCCAGTACAATGTGGAGCGGCTGATCAATTCGCTGTTCAAGGAGATGGACAGGGAAACTTCGCCCGTGGCAAAGCTGCTGGCCCTGCCCCGGGCCTATGGCAAGCGCTACCGCCAGATCCTCGACTATGGGGGGTGCCCCATCCTCAACACGGCCACAGAGGTCGACGACACCCACGAGGCCCTGTGCCGACTCACGGTTGAGGCCATTGAGCGCCTCAAGGATCGCATCGCGTCCATCGCGGCCATGGGGATCCGGGAGGGGGCCCTGGACAAGGAGACCGATCCGGAAACCGTGGCCCACATCATCCTGGCCCTGATCGAGGGGGGAAGCATGCTCGCCAAGGTGACCGGGCAGGATCGTTACATGACCGATTCCCTGGAGCAGATCCGAACCCTGATCCTCTCCAGGTCTAAACATACCACGGCAACGGCTCACAATGACTTACACCCAAGGAGAACAACATGAGAGATCCCCTGTTGACACCCATCAAGATCAACCAGCTTGAAATTACGAACAGAATCTACATGCCGGCCATGCACCTTGGCATGGCGGACAATTACCAGGTAACGGATCAGCTTGTGGCGTTTTACAGGGAACGGGCCGCAGGCGGGGCCGGCATGATCTTGTGTGGGATACGCAACCGTGGATGACCGGTCCCGGATCCACCCTGAACATCGGCGCCCACAGGGACGAGCATCTTCCCGGGTTGAAGCGCCTGGCTGGGGCCATCAACGAAAACGGCGCCCGGTCCTGCTGCCAGATCAACCATTCCGGCCGTTACAACTTTTCGTTTTTCATTGACGGAAAACAGCCCGTGGCACCGTCGGCCATTGCCTCCAACCTCACCCGGGAGGTGCCCAAGGCCCTGGAGATCGACGAGATCAAGGAGATCGTTGCAAGCTTTGCCGCGGCTGCCGGCCGTGTCAAGGCCGCAGGCTTTGACGCCGTGGAGATTCTGAGCGGCACGGGATATCTGATCAGTGAATTCCTTTCGCCGTTGACCAACAAGCGGGAGGATGAATACGGCGGCAGCCTTGAAAACCGCATGCGGTTCGGCCTTGAGATCATGGCGGCCATCCGGGCCGAGGTGGGTCCGGACTATCCCGTGATCGTGCGCATGAACGGCAACGATTTCATGCCCCAGGGCCAGGGACGAAAAGAGCTCCAGCAGTATGCAAAGGCCCTGGTTGACCAGGCCGGGGTGGACGCCCTGTGCATCAACGTGGGATGGCACGAGGCAAGGATTCCCCAGATCACGGCCCAGGTGCCCCCGGGGCACCTTTGCCTATCTCTCCCGGGGCATCAAGGAGAAGGTCAACGTGCCTGTGATCTCAAGCCATCGCATCAATGACCCTGAAACCGCAAGGGAGGCCATCAGCGACGGCATGTGTGACATGGTGGCCATGGGTCGGAGCCTGATTGCAGATCCGCATGCTGCCCATGAAGATCAAACAGGGCCGAGGAGAACCAGATCATCCACTGCATTGCCTGCGCCCAGGGCTGCTTTGACAACCTGTTCAAGCTCAAACATGTGGAGTGCCTGTGCAACCCCAGGGCCGGCCATGAGCTGACCCATTCCATCAAAAAAAACCGATGCCGCGAAAAAGGTGATGGTCATCGGCGGGGGGGCCGCCGGCATGAATGCAGCCATCACGGCCTGTGACCGGGGCCATGCCGTGGCGCTCTATGACCGCTTTGACCGCCTTGGAGGCCAGCTCTATCTGGCTGCAGCCCCTCCGGGAAGGGAGGAGTTTGCCGCCCTTGCCCGGGGATCTGGCCGTGCAGGTAGAGATTCGGGACATTGAGGTTCATCTCAACACTGTGGTTGACAAGGCTTTGATCGAAGCCGTTGCCCCGGACCATATCATTCTTGCAACGGGTGCCTCGCCCGTGACCCCGCCCATCCCCGGGATTGAGCTTGCCCACGTGATTGACGCCTGGGATCTGCTGCTGAAAAAGGCCCATGCCGGACAAAGGGTGGTGGTGATCGGCGGCGGTGCCGTGGGGGGTTGAAACGGCCCTGTTCCTTGCTGAAAAGGGAACCCTTGCCCCTGAAGCCCTGAAGTTTCTTTTGATCAACAAGGCGGAAACCGCCGAGGGACCTTGCGGAAATGTGCATCCGGGGAACCAAGGAGATCACCATACTCGAGATGCTCGACAAGGTGGGCAAGGATTTTGGCAAGAGCACCAAATGGACCATGCTCCAGGATCTGAAGCGGTTCGGCATTGAATCCAGAACCGGGGCCAAGGCCCTTGAAATCACGGCCGAGGGCGTCAGGATTGAAACCGCCCAGGGCATTGAAACCATTGCTGCCGACACGGTGGTGGTTGCGGCAGGGGCAAAGTCCAACGCCGAACTTGCCGCTAAGATCCAGGAGACCGGCATCCCCTTTGCCACCATCGGTGATGCCCGGCAGATCGGCATGGCATTTGACGCCGTTCACCAGGGATTTGAGGCGGCTGTAGCTGTTTAAGGGGGTAAGATGACTGTTTTTGAAACAACCACCATCAATTCAATGACCCTGGCCAACCGGTTTGTCCGGTCGGCCACCTGGGAGGGGATGGCAGCCGACGACGGGTCTGTCACCCCCCGGCTGGTCAAAACCATGGAAGACCTTGCCTTGGGCGGCGTGGGCCTGATCATTACGGGCCACGCCAATGTGGTGGTCCAGGGCCAGGCCGGACCCTGGCAGCTGGGCATCTACAGCGACGATCATATCAGCGGACTCAAAACCATGACCGACGCTGTGCACAGTGCCGGCGGCAGGATTGTTGCCCAGCTGGCCCATGCCGGTAATTTTGCTGCGGAAAACCTCACCAGAATGGTTCCCTGTGTGCCGTCCGCCCATGGGGGCCTTGGAAAAACGCCCCGCCATGAACTGACCGTGGCGGAAATCAGAGACCTGGTTCAGGCCTTTGCTGCTGCGGCGTTAAGGGCCAGGCAGGCGGGTTTGACGGTGTTCAGATCCATTCGGCCCACGGTTACCTGCTGAGCCAGTTCCTCTCTCCGGAATTCAACCGCCGCACCGACGCCTACGGCGGCAGTATTGAGAATCGGTCCCGCATCCATATGGAGATCCTGAAAGCCATCCGGAAATCCGTGGCAGCGACTTTCCCGTGATGATCAAGATCAACTGCCGGGATTTCCAGGACAATGGACTGATTCTTGAGGACACTGTGTGGGTGTGCAAACAGCTTGCCGCCAACGGCATGGACGCCATTGAGCTGAGCGGCGGGACGCTCACCGCCGGAAAGCTCTCTCCAGCCGGGTGGGCATCAATTCACCCGGGAAAGAGGCCTATTTCCAACAGGAGCCGCAGCCGTGAAACGGGCCATGGACATTCCGTTGATTCTGGTGGGAGGGATTCGATCCCTTGACGTGGCAGAAAAACTTGTGGCCGAAAAAATAGCCGACTATCTCTCCATGTGCCGGCCATTGATCCGGGAACCCGGCCTTGTCAACCGGTGGAAATCCGGTGATACCCGGCCGGCAACCTGCAAGTCCGACAACCTCTGCTTCAGGCCGGCCATGGCCGGCAAGGGGGTCCATTGCGTAATGGACGAGCGGGAACGGCAGAAAAAAGAGTAATTCAACATTGGGCATAACAGGACGGGACTGTCCCGTTCCTGTCTGCCGGCCCGGTGAGGATCTGAGCTACATGAGTGCCCGGTTGATCACCAGGTGGCACAGAATGCTTGCCCCGTATCCAAGGGCAATCACCGGGGTCCACTTGAGATGGGCGCCAAAGGTGTAGACCCCCCGGGCCGTTCCCATGAGGGCCACTCCTGCAGCCGATCCAATGGCCAGCATGCTTCCGCCGGTTCCTGCGGTCAGGGTCACAAGGAGCCACTGGCCGTGGGGCATGGTGGGATCCATGGTTAAAACCGCGTACATGACCGGGATATTGTCCACAATGGCCGACAGCACGCCCACCAGGGCATTGGCCCAGGTGGCGCCAAGGTCGGTGTACATGAATTGGGAAATTTTTGCCAGGTAACCAAACTGGGAAAGTCCGCCCACACAGAGAATCACCCCGTAAAAGAACAGCAGGGTGTCCCATTCCGCCCGTGAGATTTTCTTCATGATATCAAAGGGAGAAAAATCGTCGTTGCCGTTGCAGTCACCGTCCCGAACGCCGAGAATCCCGTCATACTTTAGGGATCGGTTCTCATGGCGTTTGATGTGGTAGGAAAAAAGTCCCAGGAAGCTCAACCCGAACATCATGCCCGCGGCAGGGGGGAGGTGGTAAAAGTTATGAAAGGCCACGGCCGTCACAATGGTGGCCAGGAAGAGTCCCATGATGGTCCAGGCCCCGTATTTCATGGTGACATTCTGCTTGAGGGGGGCCGGCACCCCTCTGTCCACAAAGAAATTCATGATGATTGCCGGTACCAGCCAGTTGACCACCGAGGGAACAAGGATGGCAAAAAATTCGGTAAAGGCGATTTTTCCCTTCTGCCATACCATGAGGGTGGTAATGTCGCCGAACGGAGAAAAAGCCCCGCCGGCATTGGCGGCAACAACGATGTTGATGCAGGCAATGGCGATGAATCCCTTGTTCCTGCCACCAACGGCCATGGCAACTGCCCCCATTAAAAGGGCCGTGGTCAGGTTGTCTGCCACGGGGTGAGATGACAAAGGCAAGGCCGCCGGTGATCCAGAATATTTTCCTGAGGGAAAATCCCCTGGAGACCAGGAACGATCTCAGGCGCTGGAAGACGTTTCTTTCTTCCATGGCGTTGATATAGGTCATGGCGGCAAGGAGAAACAGAAACAGCTCTGCATATTCCAGCAGGCTCTCCTTGATGGCATCATGGGCCGTGTGAACGTCCCCGATGGCAGCATAGGCCATTGCCACCAGCAGCCAGATGGCGCCTGCGGCAAACAGTACGGGTTTGCTCTTTCTCAGGTGGATGCTGTTTTCCAGGGGTACCAGGGCATAGGCCCCGACAAAGATGATAACACCCAGGTAGCCGTACAGGGTGGCGGTAAGATCAATGGTCATGGGTCTGTCAATTTTCCTTGTGTTTTTCGATGGATTATCCAAAGGCCGTATGGACCGTTCTGCCATCATTTTCGGTCGGCCGTTTTCAGCCTGGGCCCCGGGTCGATACGGTGGAAAAACCGTGGACCCTTTGACCGGTTTCATGGTAGGGTTTCCAGAAAAAAGTACGATCAGGGAATCGGCATATGAAGGCCGATAGTAATGGCAGGGATCATTTCGGTCAAATAGATAATATCGTCAAAACCATTCGAAAAAAGCGAATATAACTCCATGGAGTGGCTCAACTATCACCATCTGTTCTATTTCTGGACCGTCATGCGGGAGGGAAGTATTACTGCTGCCTGTGAAAAACTCACCCTGGCCCAGTCAACGGTGAGTGCCCAGCTGGGCAAGCTGGAGCAGTCCCTGGGCGGGAAATTGTTCAAACGCCAGGGCCGTTCCATCGAAGCCACCGATCTTGGACTGATGGTGTTTCAATATGCAGACAGGATTTTCCCCCTGGGGGCGCGAACTCATGGACCAGGTCCCACAACCGGCCCGTGGTCGGTCCCCTGTCCCTCAAGGTCGGCATCGTGGACCAGATCCCCAAGCTCATGGCCAGAAAACTTCTGGCCCCTGCCCTGGGCCTCCAGAAAAAGGTGCGTCTGACCTGCCACGAGGGAAAAGAGGCGGATCTCCTGAGTGAGCTGGCCATCCACCGGCTGGATCTGGTGCTGGCCGACGCCCCCATCCGTTCGGACCTGAGCATCAGGGCCTACAACCATTTCCTGGGCCAGAGCGGGATCACTTTTTTTGCAGTGGAGAATATCGCCCGCACGGTAACGGAAAACTTTCCCCGTTCCCTGGACAAGGTCCCCATGCTCATGCCCATGGCCATGACCATGCTCCGGTCCGCCCTGGATCAATGGTTTGACACCCTTTCCATCCAGCCTTTGATTGTTGCTGAATTTGAAGACAACGCCCTTTTAAAGGTGTTTGGCCAGGCAGGAGACGGTGTGTTTGTGGCACCCACGGTGATCGAGTCTGAGATAAAAACCCAGTACCAGGTTGAAATTATCGGGCGCTGCCCTGCCATCAAAGAGCGGTTCTACGCCATATCCGTGGAACGGATTTTAAAGCACCCGGCAGTGGTTGCCATTTCAGACATTGCCCGGCACTCGATTTTCCCCCCTGTGTAATCTGGGGACACCTTACTTATCTATGGCTCCAGAATTTCAACCGGAGCTGCCATGGTGATGGCCCCCACCGGACATTCCCTCTCGCAGAAGCCGCAGGCGATGCAGCGCTTTTCATTACCCAGGACCGGGTAGGCGTGGGGATCCTTTGACGATGGGGCGTCCAGACAAATGGCACCCGTGGGGCAGGCCTCCACGCAGATGGTGCAGGCCATGCAGCTATTCCGGTCAAAGAGCGGGTGCTGCCGCCGGCTGGGTTTTACCCGCTGGATCACCCGGCCGAAATGGTCCTCCACAGATCCGGTGGGGCAGACCGTGCCGCAGGCCCGGCACTGGATGCACAGGTCGGTGTCAATGGTGTGCAGCTTTTTTTTCTCTCCTGTTACGGCCCGGGACGGACAAATTTTCACGCACGCTCCGCAGCCGATGCAGGATTCAGTGATGATGAATGACATTTTTCTTCTCCGTGCCGGTTATGGGTTGAAGGTTTCAGCAGCGTCTGCGGCCATCGCAGGGGAGGGTTTTCCCGTTGACCGCTCCCAGCCGAACTGCTCCCAGTAATCGGCCATCATGGTCTCCACATCCACGGTCCGGCCCCGGTTGGCCCCCTGCTCCTGGGGCGGAATGCCAAGGGCCCTGTCGCTTATCCGGTTCGATTTCGGCTCGATGCCGTGGCGCACGTTAAAGGCCTGCTTCACGGTCTGCACCCTTGCCCCGACTTCAAGGTAATCCCCGGGGCTGAGGCTCCAGCCGGTTGCCGCGTTGAGCCAGTCAAAAATCCGGATGCGCTTTGCCCCGAGAAAGGCGCCGAACAGGCACACTCCGGCTCCGTTGAGGACGTTCATGAACTTGCTGTTGATGGCCCCGATTTCAGCGTGCCTGGGGCTTGCCTTGTATTTGCTCGACTTTAGGTACATGGGGGGGATTTTAGGCAGACCTTTGACCACCTTCCAGAGCTGGAACATCTCATAGTAAAGGCCTGAGCCGTTTGTGTGTCTGCCTGGAGCGGGCTCCACACTGTAGTGCAGGGCAAACCCGGGATCATTCCTGGAATCGTGCATGCCCGGCTCCTGACCGCCGGCGTGGATGGCAAAGGCCTGTGACTGGTTGCCAAGGGTTTCAGCAGCCCGTTTGACCCCGTCGGCCAGAAGATTGCCGATTCCCTCCCGTGCGGCCATTTTTTCCACCAGAAAGGTGACGGCTTCGGGGTTTCCCCAATGCAGGGCCACACCTTCGGTATCACCCGGGGTGATGATGCCCTGTTCAAAGCATTCCATGGCAAAGGCCACGGTATGGCCGGCCGAAATGCTGTCCATACCCATTCGGTTGAGCAGTTCGTTCAGGTAAAAGATGCTCTCCACGTCCTGGTTCATGCACAACCCCCCAAGGGCCAGTACGGTCTCGTATTCGGGCTTGTGGGTCTCCTTGTATTTTCCGTTGGTCAGGCAGATGCCCCCGCAGCCAAGGGGGCAGGAATAACAGTGGTACTTGACCCGTTCGCTCCTGGTGAACACATCCGGGTTGGACGAGTAGCTCTTGAAAAACCCCCAGTCCCGGCTCGTGCCCTTCCAGTTTTTGATGGGCGCGTCCCCCATTTCGGGTGACATCTGATTCATGGAGACCGTGCCCCATTTTTTAAGCAGGATTTTGTAGAGCAGCCCGTCCTGGGTCAGGACGGTGGGCAGTATACGCATGAGCGCTCCCAAAGGGGCTGTCAGGGGCCCTGGAACAAAGGGGGGCTGGAACTGTACCCAGCGGTTGCAGATCTGGCTGAGGCGCTTGATCTCGTCCCGGTTGTGGACGTTGATGCGGCGGGTGCCGGCCAGGACAACGGCCTTGAGGCGCTTGGACCCCATGACAGCGCCCAGGCCGCTCCGGGCCGCCATTCTGCCCCTGTCCGTTGAGATGCCTGAAATCAAAGAGCGGTTTTCCCCGGCCGGCCCGATGCAGGCCACCCGGGTGTTGGGCCGGTCACTGGCCCCAACCAGATGGTTTTCCGTCTCCACCGTATCCTTTCCCCACAGATGGGAAGCGTCCCGGATCTCCCGGGCATGGTCGTCCACATAAAGGTAAACGGGGGTATCGCTCTGGCCCGTGATGAAAATGGCGTCAAACCCGCAGCGCTTGATGGCCGGCGAAAAACTGCCCCCGCAGTTGGCCTCTCCCCATCCGCCGGTGAGGGGAGATTTTCCCACCACCATCCAGCGGCCGGTAAACAGGCTGCCGGTTCCCGTGAGCAGCCCTGACATGAAGCCGAGCATGTTGTCCGGCCCCAGGGGATCGGCATGGGCCGGTATGCGGTGGTACAGCATCCACGCCCCAAGCCCCATGCCCGACAGAAAGGAGTGGTAAATCCCATCGGAAACCGATTCTTCATGTATCTGTCTGGTTGAAAGGTCAACCACCAGCACCTTTCCCATATACCCTTTTTTCATGGCCGTTACCTCCTTGGCTGGCACCTGATCTGTTGTTTGGCTATCCCTGTTTCACCCTGGACCGGTCCAGGGGGGTGCCGTCCCAGGCTGCGGACAGCACCAGCATGCAGTCGTCAAAATCAAGATCTTCCGGGTTGTAAAAGATGGAGCCGTCGCCAAGGGCGGTCCGGGCAATGGCTTCCAGATCCCGGCCGCACACGGCAGGGCGCCCCTCGGGGGTCCTTGACCTGTTTAAAGGCCGTACTATGACGTCCGTCTGGTGGTATCATAAAGATCCTGGTTCAATTTCCGGATCCAGGCAATGGCGGCCTTTGCCCGGTCCCTGGGCCGGGTGGCGGCATACACCCGGCTTCCAGCCAGGGGAAACAGCAGTTCTGCGATGCGGTCTTCAACCTTGTGCATGTTGTACTCCAGGCCATAGGGCAGCAGAATGGCCATGCAGGTGCCGTGGGGCACGTGGCAGACCGAGCCCACCGAATGGCCCAGGGTGTGAACCATGCCCACCATGGCGTTGGAAAAGGCGATGCCAGCAAGGGTGGCTGCCGTTGCCAGGGCCAGGCGGCCGTCCCGGTCCCCGGGATTTCGGACGGTGTTGACAAGGTGGGTTGAGATCAGCTCGATGGCCTCCAGGGCATGGGCGTCGCTCAAGGGGATTCTTTGCCAGGCAGGTGTAGGCCTCAACGGCATGGGACAAGGCATCCATGGCCGTGGGGGCAGTGATGTGGGGTGGCAGGGTGAGGGTCATTCTGGAATCAATGACCGCCGCATCCGGCAGGAGGAACGGCGAGGTGAACAGCATTTTCCGTTGTTTGTCCGGGTCTGCGATCACGGCCACTATGGTCACCTCGGAACCGGTGCCTGCCGTGGTGGGAACCGCGATCAGGGGGTCTGAGCCTCCGCTTGAGGGCATTGGCACCGGTAAAGGCCATGAGATCGTCAGACCCTTCAGACACCAGGATATTGATCAGCCTTGGCCGTGTCAAGCACGGAACCGCCGCCAATGGCGATGATGGCATCGCAGCCATGTTCCCGGTATACCGAGGCCAGGCCGTTGACCATCCTTGAGGTCTGAATCCGGAGGCACATCGTCGGCCACCGGGTCCCGGGGTGATGTTGCCGGCCATGGCCGCCATGACGGTATCCACAAGACCGGCACCGCTGACGCCCCTGTCGGTTATGATCATGGGCTCTTTGGGCACCCATGTCCGAAAGAAGGGAGGGGATGGTTTCCAGGGCCTGGTGGCCGGCAACGGTTTTCACCCCGCAGCAGAATTCATAGTAATCAGGCAGGTACATGGCTGCCTCCTTGTTTGATGGGTTGTCCGGCATGGGCATGTTCCAGGATGGTCTTTACGGCAGGGCCGTCCAGGCCGGGGGCTTGTTCCTGAGACCATTTTTCTGCCACGCTGTTCAAGGGTTTCCAGGAAGGAATGTCCAGGTCGTCAAGGGTCCGGGGCAGGGTGCCCCCGGAATCGAGGAACAGGGCGTTTGTCAGTTGCCGGAGCCGGGCCAGGGCAAGATCAAACCGCTGGCCGTCCAGGGGTTGCACAGTAGCGGTCAACCCCTTCCAGGGCAAGCAGGAGCCGGTCCATGGCACCTGCCCCACCCT
This sequence comes from uncultured Desulfobacterium sp., assembly GCA_963675615.2. Classification (GTDB taxonomy): domain Bacteria; phylum Desulfobacterota; class Desulfobacteria; order Desulfobacterales; family Desulfobacteraceae; genus Desulforapulum. The sequence continues at coordinate 2,043,250 of CAXXTD010000001.1, read as the reverse complement.
TTTTCCATGGCGTGGAACTCGATGACCGCAGGCAGGAGCATCCCCATGATCAGGCCCGGGTGTGCGGAACAGAGTCCTGGCCAGGGCACGGCCCAGGTGTACTGTCATCAGGCCGGGGCAGTTGGACCAGAGGTATCCGCAGATGGCCCCTGCCGTGGCAAGGGCGGTCAGCTGTTTTTTCCGGTCCCGGGGCCTTGAAAAAAAACGGCTTTGGTTTCAACCGGGTTGAACAGCAGATCAAGGGCGGGTTCCAGATTCTGACATGACCAGGGAGATGCCCGTGGCCGCATAGGCCCGCACCAGGGGATTGGTCGTTGTGCAATGGGCCTCGCCACAGCAGGCAAGGGCTGCCATGGCCTGGCCGGCAAGGGCTGAAACCGTGTCTGCGGACATCAGCCGGGGATCGATGATCACCTTGTCGGGCATGAGAAACATGGATGAAAATTCCAGGGATTCCACCCGGGCCTCCCCGGCGGTTTCAAAGCCTGAGCCCGGGCCTGAAGGCAGATAGAACAGGGGATTCAGAGGGCGGCTGATCCTGTTGTGGCCGGCAAGGGTTTTCAGGTTGCCCTGGGTGATGGACACGGCAATGTTCAAGACCTTGGACACATTGGCGACACTTGCGCCGCCCAGGGCAAGGATGGCATCAAACCCCTTGTCCTGGTAAAGAATGGACAGCCTCTCCACGGTGTCGATCCCGGACAGGGTATTGACCGAATCCACCATACCGATGGTCATGCCCGACGACTTGAAGGCATTGACCACAGGGGTGGTTGCCTTTGCTGCGGCCACGGATTTGCTGGTGATCACCAGGGGTTTTTTTGCTCCCACGGCCGCAAGTTCCACCGGGAGGTGTTCCAGGGCATGTTTTCCACAGCCGGTCATGGACCGGCACAAAAATTGGGCATTCAATGGGTTCATTTTTCAATGGTTCCTTGTTAAAGTCGGGCCGGTTCTCCACCAAAGGGGATAATAACCGGCCCGGCCGATGACCGGTCAGGTTAACAGCCAATCAGGGTGCGGACATTGACCCGGATGCGATCCAGAATATGCCGTTTAAGGGACCAGCGGGGATATCGCTTGATGGCCAGCTTTGCGATAAATTTGGGCAGCAGGTAGACCTGGACCATGTCCAGGATCCGGACCACGGAACAGGCCTGGGGGACGTCGCCCTCCACAAACAGCCGGCTTCGTGCATTTGAAACCGGGGTGCTCTCCTGGAAGGTAAAAAGAAGAAACAGGGCGTCCATGCTCTTGAGGGTCATCTGAAGGTCAATGGTCCGGCCCTTTATTGATCGTCCCAGGTATCGAATCCGGTCGGCATCGTCTTTGCCCACAACCATCCACGGCCCGTTGGGAAATGCGCCCAGGCTGAAGGTGAATCCAGCGGGCATGGTTTGAAATTCCTGCTTGACGGCAGGATCGACCCGTGCCGATGCCTGGACCGCCCTGCCGACAAACCAGAGCATCAGGTTCAGATAGATTCGTTTGAGGGGGGCGCCCCCGGGCTTGATCTCGACAAAATCCTCCATGACTGCCTCCTGTTTCCATCAATATAGGTTGTGATACCGCACCAAGGCAAGGCCCGGTGGGTCGGACAGCAGTCTGCAGGTTAGAAATATTATTGTTCAATGTCAAGTCAAAACAGAGATGGGTGTTATCTCTTTAAAAACATTGTTCATAGTCCGTCAGCCAGGTACTTGATTCCTTGATTGTTTGCCCGCAGGCTGTTAAGAGAAGAATTTTAAAAAATGATCTCAGGTATGAATCAACCATGGAACGGGGAATAAAAAAATGGGAGTCGACAAGTTTCAACACCTATTGGCAGAAATGGGAACCAGGGCCGGCCTTGGGGAATTAAGGGCGGATGATTCGGGATTCTGCGCCATTGACGCGGACAGTATTGTCTGCAACATGCAGTACATCTTTGACACCCATGCCCTTTATATCTTTGGGGAGCTGGGGCAAATCCCGGCCCGTTTGATGGGCAAACTGGCCCAGGAATTTCTCAGCGCCAACCTGTTCGGCATTGAGACGGGCGGGGGAACCCTTGCCCTGGAAAAACAGAGCCGGCAGCTGATTTTCGGCTATCACACCTCCCTTGAAAATATTGACCCATCCCGGTTTGAGCAGATCCTTGAAAATTGCGTTAATTACATGGAGCTGTGGAAGGAGAATCTGGCCAGAATGATCAAGGACCAAGACGAGAACAAGATCCTGGACCATCACCAATTTACCCATATCCGAGGATAGCGGCATTTATTCCTGTTACGGGGAATTCTGATTCCCAGGCAGCTTTTTTTAAAAGGATCTAAACGTGGCTGATATCTCTGTTTCCTCGTTTGCCAATATTGCACGAACAGACATTGCCCGGGTAAGGGTCAACCAAGACCATCAAGGACTGGAACAGGCCGGCAATAAGACCGGGTTTTTTGACAGGTTCGCCCAGAACAACACCCTTCACACGGCATTTAAACAGGCCCTGACCCAGAAATTCGGATCCCAGGTGGCCGGCCAGGCCATGAAGGGCAGTTTTCGCTTCAGTTCATTGTCCTCCAGGAAAATATCGACCATTCTGGACCGGGCATTGATTGCCAACAACAAACAACGGGTTTCCACCCTGACTGCTTCCGGTTCAAGGCAGGGTGGCCTCTCTCCAGCCCTTTCCGAAGGCCTTCGCATGATCAGCGGGCAGCACGCCCAGAAGGGCGTTTATGATGTGGTGGACCGGGTGGCCAAAGGAGAAATCCACGGGCCTGACAGAAGAACCGGAGCACCTGGAACCCTTGTGGGCGGGTTTGAGTTCCTCAAACTCAAGGACAAGGGTGTGGAACCTGGATTCATGGGAAGGGTGGCCTGGACCCGGGATCATACCGCAGAGATGAACACCCCCCAAACCGGGTTGAACAGAACCGCCCTGGCCTTTGTGGACGAACAGATGGCCCTTGGGCCGGAATCCATGGAACCGGAAATCAGGGACAGCCTGCTCCGTTTTTTAAAGGACGAGACCGGTAATACCGCGCTTACCCATTCGGACCTGGGCCCCATACTCAGGACAGATACCACCGGAATTGCCGGGCGTGCCCGGACCCACATCATGGCAGACGCAAATTGTGCCGGAACCGTCCGGGAGGCGGTCCGCCAAAGGACCCCGGAGCTCAGCCAGAAGCACTATATCAAACTCGACTATGCTGAATCCGACATGAGAAAGGGGCTTTTCGGCCGCAGCCTGGTCCAGATCACCCGGGAGCGTTCCAAGGGCACTCTGCATCGGTTCTTTACGGCAAAAACCAAGCTGGCTGCCAACACCAATGCCATGAAAGAGGTGATGGCCAGCGACCTGATGCGGGCCATGGGGATCGAAACCCAGAAGGCCCATCTGCTGCGGGCAAGTTACAGTGACGGGTCGACAAAGCTGCTGGTGGAAGCCCCCCACATGCAGATGGTTTCAGATTCAGGACAGGTCCAGCGTTTCAGTGACTTCAGCGGCAGGCTGGTCGACGGTTTCATCGTAGAGACCGATCAGGAGCTGGGAACGCCCGGCCAGGCCATCCAGAAACGGGACTCGTTTACCTCGGATACCAGCATGGCCACCCTGGGCCGCAACAAGATATTCATGCTGGCCCTGGCCGACCGGGATGCCATCGGCTCAAGGGGGGACAACAAGGGCCGTATCGGTAATACCTTTGCCGCCATTGATCCGGGTCACTCCCTTGAGGGCCTCATGGGGTTCAGGAATATCAATTCTGATTTTTCCTTTGAAAACGGACGGTTTGCAAAGTTTAAAAACTTTTCGGTTTTTGACGATTCCACCTATTCTGAAAAATTTGAAGGGGTCCGTCAGCTTCAGACCATGCGGCAGACGGGGTCGGATCTTGAGGTGTTTGAAAATTATGGGGCATGGCTGGACAGTGAGATGGCCGCAGTCAACCCCAGGGATAAAAATGCAGACCAGGTTCTGGAAGATTTTCAATCCATGAAATCTGAATTGCTGAAGATGAAGGATGCCTGGATTTCAAGGCGGGACTATATCCTGGACGATGTTTTCGGCGAACGGCTTCAGGTGGCCGATGACCCGCCCGGTGTCCTGGAAAGCCTGGACTGCCTGGAAAAACTGAGCTCTGAGACCCGCCTCACCTCCCCTTCAGGGCGGGTAAGGCTCAACCATCTCCAGGTAAAGGGCGCCCGGGTGGAGTGGCACGTTGCCCGGGACCTTGAGGGCGACGGGTACCTTCTCCATGCCACAGCCGGCAAATCCGTCATGGAACGCCTTGAAGCCTTTTTTGCAGGCCAGAAACCGCCCTTTGATCCGGGGATGTCCATGGACGGCAATCAGCTGAAGCTGCATATTCCCGGATCCCGGATTCAGGCGTTCAACCAGGCCATGGCTGAGCCGGCTGTTATTGCCTTTAAGGAGGAAAAATAGGGCCACCCTGGCAAGGCCGTTTATTTTTTACATAAAGGGTTGATGGTGTGCTATAAAAAACTCCAGGTATTCTGCAACTTGACTATGAGGAGAGATTTATGGATAAGAGACTGCAGCGATCGTTGGTCGGTATGTTCATGTGCTGGTTTTTGTTTACTCTGGTGCCACCGGTTTGCCTGGCCGGTGAAGTCGGTGTAAATCCTGTAAAAAACAATGGGGCTCGCTGGCGGGTGGCCCTTTACCAGGGCGGTGATTATGGTGATTACGCTAAAATTCTGCTGGCCACGGTCAAGGGACTCATGGCCCAGGGATGGATTGAAACCTGCGAGATGCCCGGGCCGAATACGGAAAGTACGGCAAAAATCTGGTCATGGCTTTCAAACGAGGTCAAGAGCGAATACATCGAATTCATCAAGGACGGATTTTACAGCGCCGACTGGGACGAGGCCCTGAGGGGCAGTTTAAAAAAAGAGCTCGTCTCAAGGGTTGAGACCAGAAAAGATATTGACCTTATCCTTGCCGTGGGCACCTGGGCGGGCCAGGATATTTCCAAGGCCCGGATAAAGGTTGCCGGCATCGGGATTTCCATCAGTGATCCCATTGCATCGGGAATTATCAAAAGTGTCGAAGATTCCGGCAATGACTATTTTACCGCCCGGGTCGATCCCACACGGGACGAGCAGCAGATTCGAATATTCCACGATATTGTGGGGTTTAAAAAACTGGGGATTCCCTATGAGGATTCCGTTGAAGGCCGGAGCTACGCTGCCATCAATGTCATAGAACGACTTGCTGGGGAGCTCGATTTTGAGATTGTCAGTGCCTTTACCCGGGAGACAAACGTCAGTTCAAAAGAGATTGCCGTGGAAAGCGTTAAAAATGCTTTAAAACAACTGATCAGCACCTCGGATGCCATCTATATCCCCGTGGCGCCCAACGGCATTTCCTCCGAAAGTATTGCCGGTCTGGTGGAGATCACCAACCAGGGCCGCATCCCCACCTTTTCCCAATCCGGGTCCGAAGAGGTCCGGCAGGGGTTTTTCATGAGCATCTCCCAGTCGGAGTTTCGGTATGTGGGTGAATTCAATGCAAACACCATTGCCCGGATATTCAACGGCGCAAAACCCGGTGAGCTCAATCAGCTGTTTGAAGCACCGCCTAAAATTGCAATCAACCTTAAGACGGCTGAAATCATCGGATTTGATCTTCCCGTGGATGTGCTGGTTGCCGCAGATGAAATTTACCAGGAAATAGAGACCCCATCAAAATGAGCAAATTTGTAATGAAAACAAAAGCGGTTATTCTAGCCCAGGATCGGTATGATTCCTTTTACGGAAAAACAGCCCACGGTCTGGTAAAATTTTCCAACCGATACGAGATTGCAGGGGTGATCGATTCCACCCAGGTGGGCAGGGATGCCGGAGAGGTTCTTGATGGAATTCACAGGGGCATTCCTTTCTTTTCCTCCCTTGGCCAGGCCCTGGACACCACCCCGGGCATTAAAACCCTGATCATCGGGGTTGCCAATGCCGGGGGACGGCTTCCCCGGGACTATTATCCGTTGATCTGTGGGGCCATCCTCAAGGGGATGGACATCGTCAACGGCCTGCACATGTTTTTATCCGACGACCCTGAAATTGCGGAGCTTGCCTTCAGATACGGGGTTCAACTGATTGATGTGAGAAAAATTTTCAACAACCTCAGGGTCTCTTTTTCAGGTAAAATCCGGGATGTGACGGCAAAAAAGGTGGCGGTGATTGGAACCGACGGCATCATCGGCAAAAGAACCACGGCCATTGACATCTTCGAGTGCCTTGAAAAAAGAAGGGTCAAAACCTCGTTTGTGGCCATGGGCCAGACCGGCTGGATGCAGGGGTTTAAGCACGCCATTGTCATTGACGCCATTGTGCTTGATTTTCTGACCGGTGCCATCGAGGATGCCGTGTGGAAGGCGTGGAAGCAGGATGATCCAGAGGTCATCGTCACCCACGGGGAGGGTGCCATGCTCCACCCCTCAGACCCCGGCGGGTTTGAACTGCTGGCTGCGGCAAAACCGGAATATGTGATCCTCCAGTATGCACCAGAGCGTAAAACCTATGCGCTTTTTCCCGATTTTGAGATGCCCTCGCTCGACCGGGAGCTCAAGATCATCGAGGCGTTTGACGGTAAAAAACCCATGGCCATCACCCTGTACACCAAGGATATGGACCGGGACCAGGCCTTGAAAAAGGCCAGGCAGATCCAGTCCCGGTACAATATCCTCACCCGGGTACCCTACCATGAGAGTGTGGATGATATCGTATCTGAGATTTGCGGGCACTAGATTCTGGGTCAGCGGGCGCTGGGGCTGTGGTTTACCCCTGGGCCCGTGTGGTGCCTGACAGCCCATGGGTGCCGTCAGGGAGCTCTTTCTGGGTGATCAGGACAAAACCCAGGGTGGCAGCCAGGTAGAGCGCGCCCACCAGGGGCAGGCAGCGGTCAATGCCGAAAATAAACATCCAGCCAAAGATAAAGGGGCCGAGGATCTGTCCGATCCGGCTGGTTGCAGAGATGATGCTCAACGCCTTTCCTTCGCCCAGGGTCTGGGTGATGGGAAGTTTCAACAGATAGGGGTTCTGAGCCGCATACATCAGGCCACCGGCCACCCCCAGCACCACAACCGAAAACAGGGTGACAGCCAATCCCTGGAAATCGTAGTAGGCTAAAAATGCAATGCCCGTCAAAACCGAGCTTAACATGAGAAATCGTCGTTTGTTTTGAGAACGGTCCACAAAGCGGCTGATCAGCGGCGCAATGTACACAAGGCAGATGCCGTGGAGCATGAATACCCGGCCGATGTTTGACTGTGACACCTGGTGCTGGTTCAGATAGATGGGAATGCAGTAGTATAGGAAACCGATCAATGAAACAGATGCGGGGATGGCGATGAGGATGATCAGTCCCAGGACATTCCGGTTTGAACAAAATTTAAATAGATCCAGCCATGGGGCCGGGGCTGGCCGGTTTTCAGTTCCATGCTGTGTACTCTTTTTGACGGCATCTGACATAAAGATGAAAACATAGACCAGGATGGAAAGTATGAGCAGGCCGCCGATCAAAAAGATCGGTTTAAATCCCAGCCGTTCGGCCAGCATGGCCCCTGCGGCTCCGCCGCAGATACTGCCTGCGTAGAGCCCTGCATAGAGCTGGGTGAGGGAGTGTGATTTCTCGTCGGCACAGGAATATGAAATGGCAAACCCCTGGGCCGCCATGATCACAAAACCATAGCCAAGGCCTGACATCGCCCGTGATGCGATGAGGTGGAAGGCGTTGGGGGCAAGCCACGAATAAATCAGCCCGGCGCCGGTCAGCACAATGCCCCACAAAAAGGGTTCATGCCATCCCCTTCGATCCAGCCATGTGCCGGCCATGAATATGGCCACCCCTTCACACAGCATCTCCATTGAAATGGGCAGGGCAATGAAGATATCTTTGGGAATCCAGGCATTGGGGACATAGAGCCGGTCCATATACAGGGGTAAAAACGAGACACAGATATCAATGCCAAAGGAGAAGATAAACGCCGCCGGTCGCATATCCATGTAGTGGACCGTTGTTTTTTCAATGGTTTTATCGACCATTTGAAAAATAATGACCAAAAGCTCAAATGAAAACAGGATGGCGATGACCAGCACGGTTATGGCATCAAGGCCAATGGCTTTGATCTGTTCCAGGGCCTTGTCCCTGGAAATGGTGGTCATGAGCCGGCCCTTGACTTCACCATTTTTAACAAGGGGGGTTGTGATGGTATAAAAGTTGTCTGAATCTGCCCTGGCTTCCGTGCCGGTGATATCGCTGATATTTGTGTCCGAACCTTTTTCGGGGGTGTTCACGGCCGTATAAAGGGGCTTGTTGTCCGGGGTCTGAAGCTCAATTTTTTCAATTTCCGGGGATTGTTTGATCATGCCATGGAGCAGGTCTTCAACCTTAAAAAGCCCGTTGATCTTTAATCCCTTGTTCAGGAGAAATTCGATTTTACCTTTGAGTGTATGGTTGAGAAGAACGACCTTTTCCCTGTTCATCTTCAGATAGTAGGTGTAAAAAGCGTTTCTGCCATACACTGAAAATGCGATCTGGCAAAGGATGATAATGGCAAGGGCGGCCATCATCATTCGTTTTCCCGATTGCCTTGAATCCTTTTTTTGTCGGTTCAGCGGGATCACATTAAAGGCTATGGCGAGCAGAACAAACCCGCCAAACAGAATGATTCCTCCGGTTTTAAGGTATTTCAGGTGAACCAAATGCATGAGTCGGTCCACGCTGCTTCGGCTGAAGTCAATGATGACAAAACCGGCTGTTTGCTGGTGTTTGTCCTTGATGGAAAGGGGAATCACATAGCGTTCAGCCTGTTTTTGAACGATAAACGCTTCGTTGTCGGACAAGGTGGATTTGCCGGGGTCCAGCATGGCGTTGCTGCCAACAAGGTCAAGGGTAGACGAATATTTGATACTGCCGTCAACGAGGGCAATCGAGACATGGTTTTCCATTTGAAAGGCGGTATTCCCGTCCCTGTTCATCTGCTGGTGGGTCTTCTGCAGCAGGCGATCCATTCCCACGAATTTATCGATTTTTTTTCCGTACCTTACGGCTTTTTCTATGCTTATCTGAAGATCCCTGCCAATGATCCCATAGGTTGAGGCAAGGGTTTTTACATATAATTTTTCCAGGGTGGCTGAGGTGAGAAAGGCGTTGAATGAAAGGGCCGCAAGTATCATCACGGTGGTTGCAAAGATGAGTTTGCATTTAAATGCTGGGGAGAGGGTCGTTTTTTCCATTGTTTCGTCCAAGGGGTTAGCCGTTGTAGCGTATCATGAGCATGGCAATGTCATCGGACTGGGGGGCATTGCCTGCATGGTCGGCGACCTTTTCCATGACATTTCCAATGGTCGCTTCAAGGCGGTCCAGGGGGCCGTTTTGAACTGTTTCCAGTAGTTTTTCATCGGAAAAAAGATTCTGATCTTTGTCCATGGCTTCGGTGACCCCGTCGGTGTAGAGAAAAAAGCCGTCCCCCGGCAACAGGTCCACGGATATCTCTCTGTAATCAAAATCGGCAATGACTCCCACCATGGGGCCGCTCTTGTCTGTTTTATAGTTAATGCTGCCGTTCTTTTCCACAAGGATGGGGTGGTTATGCCCACCGCTGGAATAGGTCAGAACGCCCGTGCGGATGTTCAACACGCCGATGATCAGGGTGACGAACATGGCCCGGGGGTTGTCCGCCTCCAGGATGGTGTTGATGCGGGACATGATTCTGGCTGGAGAGGGTTCAAGTTCGGCCGTGGTTTTGATCAGGGTCCGGGTGATCACCATGAACAGGGCCGCCGGTACCCCTTTGTCCGACACATCACCCAGGGTAAAGCAGACATGGTCGGGATCAAGCAGGAAAAAATCGTAAAGGTCACCGCCCACCTCCTTGGCCGGCTTGATGGTGGCAAACAGGTCAAACTGGCTGTGGTCGGGAAAGGTGGGAAAGGTTTTGGGGATGATGCCCATCTGGATTTCCCTTGCCACATCCAGTTCCCCCTGGATCCTCTCCCGTGCAGCTGTAATTTCAACCAGGTTGTTGATGTTTTTTTTCAGTTCCGACTCCATGAATCCAAAGGATCGGGCAAGTTCGCCCACCTCGTCCCTGGAACGGAGGACTCGATCTTTAATGGAAATTTCGTTTGCAGACTCAACGGTAAAATCCTGGTCTGGTAATTGTTTGGCATAGGCCGCAAGGCAGCGCAGGGGAGAGGCAATTCTCGATACCATAAATCCCACGATCAAGAGTCCCAGGCCCAGCATTCCGGCAATGAGGGTGCTCTGGCGAATCACCAGATCCCGGGCAGGGCGCTGGATTTCCCGAACCGGGACGGTGACCCCGATATACCAGTCCAGGGGCTTAAAGTGGCTGATGCTGGTTGCCATCTCTTTCCCGTGGGGATCAAGTGAAGAGACGTGGATTAATTTTTGATTTTCGCCATTTTTACCCGGGTCTGATTTCTGGGTTGCCGCAGCCATCATATCGTCCAGGATCGGTCGGCCCGTCAGGGTGTTGACCCCGTTTGCAAGGCCCTGGGCCAGGGCTTGTGCCGGAGAGATGATAAAGGTTTTGGTTCCGGTGAACATAAAGGCGTAACCCCCCTTGATCATCACCAGCTCCCTGGAGGTGGCCTCAAGGGCTTTGATGATCTCGTCAAGTTTTTTTTCGGCTTCGGCTTCGATGTCGTCGATATCAAGGATTGTGGCAAGGGTGCACTGCCAGGCGGGAAAAGGAACAAAATAGGCCAGGATCCGGTTCTGTTCGAGTTTGACCACGGCATAGTCCCCCCGGGCTGAAAGTTTGTCCCAGGCCATGGTCCTGGCAAGGTTTCTACCCTTGACGTCGGTGAGGGCGTGGATGGCTTCGGATGTGAACCTGGGGGTGGAGGTTGAAATTACCTGGGTCTCGGAGTCTAACAAAAGGTAGTGAATGTTCTTGAACGGTATGGATTTTATCCATTTTTCTGCCTCTATTTTTCCGGCTTCCTGTTCAAATTCGTCAAGGGAGGTGAGTACGGACAATGCCAGAAGCGCCGCCTCCTTGATCTGCCCCCTTTTTTCCAAGGTCATTTCCATTTTGGCCTGCAACAGGGAACGATACTCGTCCTCGGTGTTCAGGCGGACATAGGCCAGCATTTTTTCAGCCGCCTCCCTCTGGGTGGAGAGCATGGCCTGGCCCACATCCCGGTGGGTGAAGTAGATATTTGCCCCGGCCGTCAGGGTCATGATCAGGGCAATGGAGATCAGAATCTTAAATTTAATGGAAAAAAACATGGGGGGTCCTATTCGGTTTTATTGAAGGTCAGGTGGAGGATATTCTTATTGCTGCAGCGTTCATAGGTGACCCTGTCCATGAATTTTCGTACCATCATCACTCCGAGGCCACCGATGGGTCGATCCATGAGGTCGCTCTCAACATCGGGGGCAGCCATCCCAAGGGGATCAAAGGCGATACCCGTGTCAGAAATGGAAATGGCGACCTGGTCTCCCTGGTCCTCGAACCCGATGGTGAGATCGCCTGTTGCTGCTGCCCCATAGGCGTGGTTGATAATGTTCATCACCACCTCTTCCAGGGCAATGGAGAGCTGAATCAAACGTTTCGGACCGATCCCCGATTGCTGTGCCAGGTTTTCCACATGGGCCTGGAGAAGCGGAAGGGATGTGAGCTCTGCAGGCCATGATGCGTGTTTCAATTGAAAAAGCCTCCACTTTTTAATATAGAACCCGCACCAACCCAAGTTTGTTGTCGAGTTTCGTCGGTTGCTATGCCCGTCAAGGTATGGCCGTTGAAAAATTCCAACCGGTTCGGTTCATTTATTCAGGCGAAAAAAGTGTCGTCCAGGGTGTCGTGGATTTCGAACAACGCATAAAACCCTGAGATGTCAAAGACATCCTTGACATTTCCGGACAGGGCTGCAAATCCAATTTTTCGTCCAAGGGCATGGAGTTTTTTGGCAGCCAGAAGAATCACCCTGAGTCCTGCACTGCTGATATATTCAAGGGCTTCCATGGAGACGATGATATTCTCCTTTCCGTTCTGTATAAGATCTGTGAATTTTGCCTCGAGTTCGCCTGCGGTTACGGCGTCCAGACGTCCTTCGATGAAAAGGACAACACGGTCTTCTCTCTTTTCTACCTTAAGCTCCACCGTTCACTCTCCGTTTAAGTGGTTATGGATGGGTGGCAAAGAATCCATAACGATTCATGCCATGGCCCGTATGTTATGTTCAACTATTTAAGAATAAAGACAGCCCACAGGGCTGAATCTATCTGTTTTCCTGACAATTGAAACGGATAGTATGGGAATATGATTTTAAAATCAATCCCTTTTCACGGAGACAATTTGAAATTCGTTTCCAGGGAAGCGCTTTTAATAAATCCCTTGCTTGACAAAAGGCTGGTGACCATTCTAGATTAAAAGTTTATTGTTCTTTCATGGGAAAAATAATACCAGGGGGCATAATGGATCAAATGGATCAAGTCAGAGCACTCAACAGAATCGTGTCGGACATCATTTCTGCCCGTTCCCATGGAGCCCAGGTGGCGGCGGGCCAGCAATTGTTCAACTATTCAATCCAGCCTGAAATTTATGGGCCATTGCGTGACCTTGCCGAAAATATTGCCATGCTCATGGTCCAGAAGGAGTGCCGGGAGCTTCACCTGGAATTTATGGATTTCGACCTGGCAAAGATGGGCAAAGCCCTTCAAAAGGCAAAGCTTGATCCATTAACCGGGTTGCCCAATCGAGGGCTGTTTTATGAATCACTGGATCGACTATTTGAGCGTTCAAAAAGAGAAAAAAACAGTCTGGCCCTTATTCTTCTTGACCTTGACAATTTTAAACCGGTCAACGACACCCATGGCCATGATGTTGGTGATCTTCTTTTACAACAGGTCGCTTTGAGAATCAAGGGTGTCATCAAAGCCCCGGGTATTACGGCCCGCCTTGGCGGGGATGAATTTGTCGCACTGCTGCCTGATTTGACGGCCCATGAAGAGGCCTGCACCATGGCCCGGAAAATACTGTCAACCCTTCAACAGCCATTTGACCTGGGGTCAACAACCGTTTTCATTGATTCATCAATAGGGATCAGTTTTCTTGAAAAAGAGACACACGGGTCTCGAGAACTCCTAAAGGCGGCAGACCTTGCCATGTATGAGGCTAAAAAAGCCGGTCGGGGTCGATATGTTGTCCACGTCAAAACAGAGGAGCTCCATGGTCCTGAAAAATGATTCCCAAGCTGATCTTTATGAATGTGATGGTCCGGCTGTGCCACGCCATTGCCTTTGAAACCGGGGCAAAGACAGACGCTCCTGGAGCATACCTTAAAAAAAAGGAAGAGATCATTGCCCAGCTCTTTACCCTGACCGACCAGGCCAGCAGTGCCGACAAAATTTCAAGCCTTGCCGAATCCTTTGTCCTGATACTGGTTAAACTTGAGGCCAGGGAGTTGAAACAGGAAGAATATCAAAGAATCTCCATCGGAGGAAGACAGGGCAGAGTTCAACCTGTCGGTCATGGAGCAGGAGACGGTTTTCAAGGCGCTTGCCAGCACATCGGGCAACAAAACAAAGGCTGCATCTCTCCTTGGCGTTACCCGGGAGGGGTCGAGAAAAAAGTTGCTGAAATTTAAAAAGAATGCTCAAAACCGTAGTCAATATTCGGGTTAGTAAGGTTGCCGCCAATAAAAATACATGGACAACTTTGTTGCCTTAACAGAACCAGAGAAAAAGGATGGGAGAGAATAAAATGGAAAAATATCAAATGCTGCTCGATGAGGTGGGTAAAGCCGCAGGAATCGTTCTCAAACTCGAACAAGGGGGAGTCTGTGCCATAAAGCTTGATGACATTATCATCAATATGCACTTCATTGAGGAGGAGGAGCAATGCTATTTTTTCTCGGCTCTGTTCCCCTTGCCTGGAAATGCGACGGAAAAGGCAGCTCTTTTTGAGACGCTGCTTGAAAAAAACTGTTTTTACCGGGACACCATGGGCGGAATACTCGGCATTGATACCGGATTGAACAAGGTGACCTATGCCGTAAAGTTCAATGTCTCCGCCATTTCAGGAAATGATTTTCTAGGCAGAGTAGAAAATTTTATCAATGCTGCGGAAAATTTTGTTGAAACCCTTGATCGATCAGATATTTCACCACACTCCCAGCCCAATTCAGACAGGGGAACCGGAAAAGAGATCAGACCGGATGAATTTCAGAATATGATTAGAATTTAAAGGGGGTCTATTATGGTTCAAGGCGTTTATCAGGGGAGCATTGATCAGAAGATTGCCCTGTACGAAAACATCGGGGAGGATCACCTTGGAAAGGATCTTTTGCAGAAAACCACCAACTTTGTTGGAAGGGCATTAAGCCAGATTTTTTCAAAAGATTCGAGCAATAGGGCCGTTTCAAATCTGATTGCAGATATAAGGGAAAAACCCGAATTTGGAGACAGGTATGCCAATCTTGCCCAGGCAAAGCTTACAGCCCTTGTTGGCCGTGGCAAACCCCTTACCGGAAGAGTGGCAGCCCAGGTTTTATCCGAGGTGAAAATTGCCAGGAGTGAAGATCTTGCAAGGAGTGCCAATATTGGTATCAACATAGACACTTATGTTGCCGACCATGGTGTGGAAATTGATGGACTTATGGATGCGGCCTTTGACGAGGAGCAAGGTGGTATCGGGGCAGGCCTGATGACCCAGGAGGATAAAGATTCCATCAAAGGGGAGGCGACACAGCGACTCAAGTCAAGATTTACACAAAATTCGCCTTCGGAAGCTGAAATGAAAAATCAGTTCACCGCAATTGCCAGGGACCACTGCCGAATCAAAATAATGAATTTCAATGAGGCGAAAATTGAAGAGGTGGTGGCAGATCTTGGCGAAGCAATAGCGGCCCGGTTAAAAGAAAACGGAGAGGATGGGTTTGTCTTGTCCGATGCCATTATTAAAAACATGAAAGGTAAGATATCCAGTAAATTAGCCATTGCAGGCCAGGAGGATCACCGATTGTATGACACCCATGATCCTGCCATCGAACAGACAAAAACAAGGGTCATGGATACCCTGGTCGAGGCCTTTACCTGTATCTCTGAGGCCGAAGGGGTGCCTGAAGATGTGAAACAGATCCTGAAGGAGAGTCTTGCCGCTGATGAGATTATGCTGACCCGGGATATTTCCCTTTCAGTGATCCAGGGATACAAAGAGGGCCTCTGTGCCCAAATTGCAGAGGCCGTTACAGGGGGAGACCTTTCCGAAGCCACCCTGGTGGATTTTTCCAGACAGGTCTCTGGTGCCATGGAAAGGGCCTGTAAAGATCCGGATACCCAGGTCACGCGCAGCGGCATTGACGGTTATTCCTTTGCAACGGTTCGATTTGGCCTGTGCGCCATTGCAATGAAGGCAAACGGCCTTGACCAGGGCCAGGGACAGGTACAGGCCAAGGGATTTTATGATGCCTGTATCGATGCCGCAGCCCGCCAGGAAGACACATCCATTGCCATTAAAATGGAGACCCTGTCGGGTTTCATGGGCATGGCGGCAGATCTCAAGCCCCAGATAGAGACAGAAAATTTTTTAAAGCAAAATCCTGGTATCCCTCCAGGGGCAAAGGATATGATTCAGGATATCTTTGTCAATATCCCCTACACCAAGGGCAACACCCTCCAGCAGGACGCATTGAACCTGGTAAAAGAACATACCTCACCCCCAAACGGCCTTCCCGTTGGTACAAGGGTGGTGATCGACAGAACCGATCCTGAACATCCAAAACCTGTGCTTTCTTTTGATTCAACTGTTCTGGTTGATCCACAATCATTTGCAGATGAATTTGGACAAACCACAACCGTGAGCAGCCAACCCTTTGGAAAGACGGTTTTGGTCCAGCAGTTTGTTGAGGATCTTGCAAGGGCGCCCATTACCTTTAACGAGGGGGATCATGAAGTCTTGTTTTCCCCCCGGGAAGCCAATGATGCGAAAATCGAACTTTTGGAAAAGAATGTGGAGAACGTTAAAATTGGCGGTTCGGAAGAGGACGTGGAGAACCCTAAAATTGGCGGTTCGGAAGAGGACGTGGAGAACCCTAAAATTGGCGGTTCGGAAAAGGACGTGGATAACCCTAAAATTGGCGGTTCGGAAAAGGACGGTGCAAGTGCTGCGGACTTTCGGAGCAAGAGGCGGACCCCGGCACACGAAATCCTGGAATCAAAATTCATACAGGTTTGCGGGGGAAATAAAAACCAGGCCCATGCCCTCTCCATACTGCTCAACCAGGCCTTTGCCGGTTCCGTTGCAGTTGGTTTTACCCGGAATGAATCAATGCCGACCACAGGCGGGGGCGGCGTTGTTGTTGGTGCTGGAGTAGATCATGGTTCTTTTAATGTGACAAACCGGGGGCAGGGCCAGTACACGGTTGCGTATTCAGCCCGGATACGGACTGAGATGGTGACAGGCGGATCCATGACCGACATGGAGAATATACCGATCCAGATGATTGAAGCGGGTGAGGATCAGACCTTTGAGCTGGCGCTCAACTACACCTACGATATTAACTTGGACGGTGTTGGGGAAAACATAACCGAAGCGGATCTGGCTGAACTTATTCAGTTTAAGGATGGCGGTCCCGGGGTAACCCTTAAGTTTGTGGACAAATGATCGTCAGGCAATTTAATCATTTAAAGATTTGAATAAGTAACAGGAGATCGGATTATGCCAAATGGTATTTCAGGTGCTGGTCAGCCAGTTGTGGCACCCCAACCCCCACAGATCCAGGGGGATACCCCAACCCAGCAGACAGGTATAACAGCCCAGGTGGAACAGAGCCTTGGCAATCAGCCCACAACACCCCTTGCAGCAAGTGTAAGGGCTCAACAGACAGTCCCGGCGGTCCCCCTGACCGCACTCAGGGGAACTGCCCAGGTCGGGGTTGCAGTGGCGCCAACAAGGTTGGCAGCCGCACAGAACATGGCAAGGGCGGGTCTGCCCGAACAGATCGGCATCACCGTTCCACCCGGGTCAAGCCCGGTCATGCTTGACAGCCGGATGATGGCAGCTGAGATTCAAAGTCTCCCAAGGGGTCAGCGTTCAGAGGCCATGGCCAATGCCGGAAAAACCCTTCAGCAGAGGGTCAACAACGGCTTTAAGGTGTACCAGAGCATCCAGAACGGAACAACCGCAACCCCGGCATCGAAGTCTGATATCAGGGATTTCATGACCTTTCTCACGGCCAGGGCCAGCCAGAAAACAGCCAGTTTTTCCAGCGGTGCTTTTAATCTGCCCGATCCGGGCAACAGGATCCGTGATTTTTTTGACTCGTCTCGAGAGGTGTACCAGCGAAGCTCCACCCATATTGAAGGCTTCAGCGATAACCCTGGCTGCGGTCACCGGGGGATTGACCTTAAACTGCCCCACGGCATGGGAACCCTTCTCTATGGGGCCATGAACGACGGGGTAATGGGAACCAGGGGGGACCGCCTCTTTTTAAAGATGGAGCATCATGGATGCAGGATTTCCACCCTATCCCAGGATAAGGTGGATGTCCAGGGCCCCCAGAGTCGGCCCAAACGATTCTTCGCCGACCTGCTAAGTGCCGTTAAACATGGCTGGGGAGGTCTTAAGACCCTGCTGGGCCTTCAAAACACAGAGGGCACCCGCAAGGAACGGGTGGACAAGGGTGTTGAGAGGGATTTCAAAGCCCTGGTGGAGCTGGCAAAGGCGTCGGGTAAAAAGGGCCTTGTGGAGATTTTAAACCGTGACAACCCTGCCGGCACAAGAACCGGGCAGGGGGTGCGCACCATGATGGACAATGTCAACAGGCTACTTGGAACGGAATACACCACCCATCTTGAGACAGGAATGAGGGTAAAAGTCAGTACCCTTCCTCCGGACCTAAAGGCACAGCTCACCTCGTTTAAAAATGAGCTGGAGGCAAGATATGATAACATTCCATATAGGATCGGCAATGAAGTTGTGTTCAATGAGGATGAACTTGACGGTACGGGCAATGCCAAGGAACAGAACAGGGACGGCCAGGCAAGGAGCCTTGTAACCCAGCTCATGGGCGTTAAAGATGCCACTGCTTTGACACCGGATACGATCAAAGGCTTGCTCACCACCATGTATGCCCTGGCATCGACCCTTGACGGTGAGGGCAAGGACGACCGGGGCGTACAAAAAAGCAGCTCCATTGAAAAGGCCATTACCGGGCTCAATCCGGAGCACAAAACCCATTTAAGAGAAATTCTGACCTCTGATCGGGTCCAGGATCTGGCCAATGAGCTCCAGGATCGATCCATGGGAATGAGGCTTAAAATGCCGGGCCATAATCTCTCCCACGAGCAGGGGTTGCATGTCAGGGGGTTGATGGCCGATGCCATGGAAACCATCATGCTCATGACCCGGGAGACCGGTGCAGAGCCCAGAATGGACGGGGAGTACTCCCAAAGCCAGGTTGATGGGTTGACAGACACCATTTTTGATCTTGCAGAAGGTCTTGCCCAGCCCAAAGCCCAGGAAGATATCCATGGCTATCTTGCAAAAACTCGGATAGAGAACCGCTCGGGCCTGGAGTTGCAGCACCTTGCAGGCAAGGGAACCAGGGTTATGGGAACCAGTGCCAGTGCCATGTTTCCCGACGGCCCTCCAGCGGTGGATCAAAGCCTTGTCAATGCAGGAGCTAGAGAAAGGGTGGAAGACATTCTGTCCCATCCCCGGCCAGCGGCCGAGGAGGGTCTGGCCAAAGACCTTGGTATTTCCCGTGATTTTATGGAAGATTTTAAACGCGGTGGTGTGGTGGTCAACGGCACAAGGATCGGGGCGATCGGCAGCAATGTGAGCCAGGAAACCATTGATCAGGAGCTTCAACGATTTGTGGACGCCCTTGGTGGGCCAGATCAGGCAGTGACCGCATCAAAGCTGGTTTTCCAGGCAACGGACAATGTTACCCGGGAGGCTCATTTTATGGATACGGATCCGGCAACGGGCATGGCCCTTTCAGAAGGCACGCTCAAGGTGCAGATGCAGGTGGCAGACCAGGTGGGCGTAATTATTCCCACAGGATCATCACGATCCATCACCGTGGGCGATGACGGCAGCGCTGTGATCAGCCTCAAGCACAGCATGGGGGGCATGGACCAGGTGACCTGCAACTCGGAGTTGGGCATAAAATTGAGCTCCCTTACCGGGGATGTCCGGGTGGACGATGTCCAGGTGGCAATGATATTCACCAGCAACGATTAACCAATAAGGAGTTGACATGAATTTTTCAGACCAGGCCCAGGCCGTACTTGACCATATATCAGACCAGGCGGGAATTGATCCCTTTACCTTTGACCCGGAGGGAAGGGCCTTTTTCAACGCAAACCACCTGAGCTTTCTCTTTTACGCCCTGGAAGAGGAAAAGACCCTTGTAACGGCGATCTACATCGGCCAGCCCGACCTTGACGATGCCACCCTTCTCTACTCGATTCTCTGCGGCAACCACCTTTGGGAGCTTACAGGCGGCGGGTCCCTTTCCATTGACAGGGAGACAGGCCACCTCTGTCTGCACCACCGGCTGGAGCTGCCCCTTCAAGAAATTGGAGAGGCTGGTCCGTTTTTTGCTAACCTTCTGGGGGCGGCTGAATACTGGAAGGATATTCTGTCCAAAGCCGGCAAACAAAGCGACACCGTTGTTACCGGGACCGATCATTTTATCCGGGTATGACCCATGGGGGCTATTATGGAACCAGGCAGCTACTTACAGTCATTGACAGTTATCTTTGTCATCCTGGGTTTTTTGATCCTTGTACTATGGGGGATTAAACGGTATGGAGTTAAGTTTGGACTAAGTAACTTAAAGCAGCACAGGGAGTTGACCATCGAGGCCCACCTCTCCCTTGGCCCCAAACGGGACGTGTGTGTTGTGCGTTACAAGGATAAGAAGTTTTTGCTCGGTGCCACGGATTCCGGGGTTACTCTTCTGGCCGTTGTTGATGAATAGGGAGAGTGGGCAGTGGGGTTAACTACCGAATACTGGGAGATATGCATATGGAAGGGGCAGATAAAGAGATAAGAGAGATTGAGAGGGAGTTGGCCGTGGCTGAAAGGCGGCTGAAACGATTCAAACAGACCATGGCTGAAATCCAGTCCAAGAACAGGGCCAATCTTGAAGATATGGGCCTTGAATCAACCCGGGACCTTGAAGGGATGATCAAGGCCCGGGGAGTTCATCCCGGGGGCATGGATATGTTCAGGACAGCCATGGCTGAAAAGGAAAGAGTTCTTCCTGAATTTCTTCAAGGAATGGATTCGTCCATAAGTGGTGGAGATTCCGGCCAAAATCTTGACCTTGGCTCTGCACCCGCAGAAACGGTGAAAAAGAAAAAAAGGTTTAAAATAAGACTTTAAGGGGAAAATTCATGGCAGAAGTGGTAGACGCATCAGCAACACCGTCGATAATCTTATCCTCCTATGCCCAGGGTGAGAGTGGCGATATCAGCGGCTTAGGCAGTAGCATAAACAGCTGCACCAACCCCATCGAGGCTTTTGCCTGTCTTGCCGCCTATTTTGCAGGCCAGGAAGAAAACAAGATGAGCCAAAAGCTTGCCGAGTATGAGACAGCGTTTAACGCATACAAAGAGTGTCTTGGGTATTCAAAGGAGGCCCATGAGGGAAAGGCCGGAGCCGCTGCAAAAGACGGCTGTACGGGCTCTTCAGCTGGTTTTGACACCTATATGGACAATATCACCAATAACGCGTACTCGGACAAAATGGACAAGAAAAATGACAGTAATCACAACAAGGACGAGTGGCAATCCTTTGCCGATGTGCTGAACGAACAAAAGGATATGCTCTCCACCGACTTGAACAAGCTTTCAACCGAGATGGACATGGCGGTCAAGGATTCCAGCGAGGCCGAGCAGATGGCGGCAAATGCAATCAAAAAGGCGGTGGAACTCATGTCCACCCAGGGAAAAACTTCGGGAGGTTAAATTGCAAGAGACATATGACAAAAAAATGTTGATGGCTGAATTTGACAAAGCATCAACGTATGTGGATCAGGTGTTGAGCGGCAAGACCACCATTGCCCAGGCCGCAAATGTCCAGGATCAGGACATGGACGAGATGTTCAAACGGGCTCAGACAGCGCTACAGGTGGAAGATTATCCAGGGGCTGAGGAACTCTTCACCACCCTTCTTGTGCTGAACAACAGGGATACCCGGGCCATCATGGGGCTGGCAGGGGCTTTGGAGGGTCAGGCAAAGTACGAGTTTGCCATGCCCCTTTACTTCATGGTGCTGGCCACCACCCCCTATGATCCTGTGGCACCCTTCAGGGCCGGTGTCTGTCTCATTCACCTCGGGAAAAAGGCGGAGGCAATAAAACTTTTCGGCCTTGCAGCAGATTGCGCTAAAGAGGCAAAGAACACAAAAAAGCAGATATATGTGGACCGGGCAAAGGGGATGCTCAAGACATTGGCGGATACAACGAACGATGAAACACGATAGCTGTTAGCTAAAAGCTTTCTGTGGGTGTTTTATATAAAAAAACGGAGGAAAAATGGCTGAACAAATAACAAGGGAAAGCTTTCTTGACCAGTGGGAGAATACAAAAAAGGGGGTTGCCCAGCATATGGACGGTCAATTATCCCTCTGTACCCGTATGGATCTTGACAAAAAAGGGCTGGGGAAGATCTACCAAAACGCCCACAGGGCATTTGAGGCGGAGGATTACACCCAGGCAGAAAACCTTTTTTTCATTCTTTTTCTTCTTGACTCAAACGACCACAACTTTCAGACAGGTCTTGGGGCCGCCTATGAGGCCCAGGAGAAATTCGACAACGCCATTTCCATGTACACCCTTGCCATGATGAAAAACGGCAGATCCCCCCAACTTCTCTTTCGAACAGGACGCTGCCTCCTGGCAACCCATCGAAGGGACGAGGCCAGGATCGTGTTTGAGCTTGCCGCTGAATCCGGCATAACTGACCAGAATACTTCCCGGGAAAACAGTGTTGATCGCCTTGTATCCATTGAACAATCAAAAAAAATTTTTGGACTTTTAAACGGCTGAAACAGGGAGGTAGGCACAAATGGTTGAAGGTATAGGAACCACCCCGTCGGACAATGTTTCAAGTCAGATTTATTCTGAATATGAAGATGTGGAACTCTCCCTTAAAAGGGCCTTTCCCGACAAGAGCGAACTTGAGATCCAGCAGGCCGTGGTCACCTACCTGGAAACAGTCGAGAAAAAGGACAGCTCAGCCATCGACAGCCAGGCCATGATCGACCATATCAGCAAGACGTTCAACGCTGAGATTTCCACCCGGGCCGCCAATGAGATCAAGACCGAATTGGAAAAGTTAACGGCCCACCAGGATATCGATGTGTCGGAACTTGCATCGATTCTCACCGATTATTCCCCGGACGGCATTGATCAGACAGACCGGGAGTACCTGGTGCTTCTCTGGCAGATGCTCCAGGGAGAGATTGAAGACGCTTTCCTGGACGAAAGCACGACCGTGGCAAATTCGAACAAGGAACTTCAGCAAAAGGAATTTAATGAGTTTGTTGAGAAAAAAGCCAAGGAGATGGAAAAAATAGGGAGAACCAACTTCTGGAATAAGCTTTTGAAATGGGTCGGAGTGGTGGCTTCTGTGGTGGCGGCTGCTGTGGCCTGTGTGGTGGCCGCCGCAGCCATTGCAACGGGTGTGGGGGCAGCGGCAGGGGCGCTTTTGATCGCCGGAGCCGCAATACTTGTCACCCTTGCCGTTTCCGGTGCGGTTTCGGCCGGCTTGAGTGAGGCGGGTGTAGAGTGGTCCCTGGGCCAGGGCCTTGGCAAGGGAATTGCGAAGCTTATCAACGCCCTTGGCGGGGATGTGGACGAAGAAAATTTTGCTAAATGGTTCGCCTTTGGGGTTCAGATGGCCCTTACCGTTGTGGCCATTGCCTGCACCCTTGGAGCGGGGCTGGTTACGGCACCGGGGGCCGTGGCTTCGGCAGGTTCAACCGGTGCGAGCGCTGCCTCGTCGGGCGCCTCGGCCGCCTCGTCCGGCGCATCTGCGGCCTCATCGGGTGCTGCGGCCGCCTCATCGGGTGCTGCGGCAGCGGCATCAACCGCAGCCTCGACAACGTCTACCCTTACCAACACCATGAATGGAGCCACCAATGCCCTGAGACTGCTGAGTGCGGGTCTTGGGATAGCAACCGGGGTTATCCAGGGGGGATCGGCCGTTGCAAACTATTCCCTGAGCAAATTCCAGGCAGAGCTTCTTGAAATCAAGGCGTTGCTGGAAAAACTTGCGGAAACAAGAAACATGGAGCAGGAACTGATGGGAGCCATACTCAGTAAAATATTCGAGGCCATGCGGGGAAACGTTGCCGACTCCATGGACACCATTTTGCAGGATCTTGAACTGATCGTAAGCATGAACCTTAACAAGGCCTAGGAGAAAATAAATGACAATAAGTGACATCGGCGGGACAAATTTTGACACTCTTCAGCTTTACGCTGAAATGACGGGAACCGAGCAGGATGACCAGGCCATTGAAAAATTAAATCAGGATATATTGGCTGCCATCCCCGATTCAACCCCTGAAGAGGTGGGAGAAGCCATTGACAGGATAAAAACGGCCAATCCCAGCTGGACAATGGATCAGGTGTTTGAGGCGGCCGTTCGAGAGTTGAATCCGGGTTGCGATACCGAGAAGATCAATCAGATCAGAACCAGCTGGCAGGAGTTTACCGGGATCTCCAGCCTCTCCACCGACGATATCGGTAAGATTCTTACCAACCCGGCTGAATATGTACTGGGGAACCCGGAGATCACTGAAAAAACCATCAAGAACACCATGGCGATGCTCATGCTTCTTATGGTGGAGATCGCCGGTGAAGAGTCGGCCAACCAGCTGCTCGAGGGGTTTGCCCAGCGGGATGAAATCATGGCCATTGCCAGGGAAAAGGCCAAGGACATCATGGCAAAGGCCATTGTCAATCTGGTGGTTGGGCTTGCCAGCGCAGCCATTCAGATCGGTGCTTCGGCCTCGGCCATGTCAAACGCCTCCAAGGGGTTAAACGCTGCAAAAGCCGGCGATGGCGCTCTTGCAGGCGCCTATGGTGGCAAGTCCCAGGCCATTGCAGGCCTGGGCCAGGCAGGTTCCAGTGCCTGCAGCGCCCTTGGCGGTTTAATCACCGGAATGTACGATGCCGATATTGCCATCAAGGACGGTGAAAGCCAGGTGGCAAACATCAACAAGGAAACTTCGGATAAGCTCAAACAAAAGGCGAGCGAGCTCATTCAGAACTGCATCAGCATGCTCCAGTCCATGAGCCAGGCAGATTACCAGACCATGACCGCCATAGGCAGGGTGTAGACCATGATCAAACCATGGATGGAGGCCGTCTGTGCCAAAGCAGGCTGGAGCGTTCCCAGCATAAACAGCAACGACCGGTACCGGTTTCGCCTTGACAGGGATATGATCATTGATGCCGCTAGCCCTGACCAGAGAACCCTTGTGCTCGAGGCTGAAATAAAAAAATTATCCAGGGCCGACCGGGATCAGGCTATCAAACGAGCCGCAACCGCTGTTCTTCCCAGGACCTTTACGGACACGGCAACCCTGAGCCTGGATATGGAGAACCTCAGTTTGCGTCTGCACAGGGTGGTTTTACTGGGTGCTTTGCGTGCCTCTGAGTTTCCAGATGTCATGGAAGATTTTATAAATGACCTTGCTTTTTACAAGGCCCTATGAAAGGGTCGAAACCTTTAATGTGTTTTTGTAAAAATATCCGGTGCATTGAATCTGCCAGGATTTTGAGTGGAGTCTGTAACTTGGGAAATGAAAACAAGGCCAAACTGTCGGGTGATTTCTTCCGCCTGGGAATGCTTATTCTCTTTGGATTTTCTGTGATTCTTTTCACCATTCCTTCAAATGCCGGGGAACTGCTCGAAAAAAAATCCTTTGCCAACAGTGTGGTCGGCCAATACAACCCGCCGATATCAAGCATCTTTCACAACAACTTTTCCCACTATTCCGAAGGCGAACCCCTTGTGAATCTTTTGGAAACCTTTGCCAGAAGCCAGGGGTTGAGGGCCGCCTTTACGGAAAATGTCAAGGGTGAGGTGAGCGGCGACTTTAAGGATCTTAAACCTGAATATTTTCTGGCCGGAATTTATACTGCCTTTGGCATTGAGTGGTATGTGCTCGACGACATTCTCCATTTTTATGTGAAAAGAGATCTTGGACGAAGGTTGATTTATCTGTCTGCGGCAAAACCTTCGATGATGAAAAAAATTCTGGTTGAAGCCAACCTGCTCTCGGTCCAGCTCCCCTGCACCTTTAACGATGAGAGGCGGGTCATTGTTTTTTCGGGTCCGTCGGCCTATGCGGACGGTGTGGCTGCGGCCATCAAGTCCTACGAGGATGCCTATCGAAACGAGCAGGAGGTAAAGGTCTTTTTTTTAAAGCATGCCTGGGCCGCGGATACCTCAATAGGACCTGAAAAGGAGAAAAAGGTCATTCCAGGGGTGGCTTCGATCCTTACCGCCATGGTGCTTGAGGCAAGGTTGGAGAGCACCCAGCTTGCCGTTGGAACCGGCAAAGGCGCTGCCGTGCGCAGCACCATCCCGCCCATGGACGCTCCCAATCGAGCGGCCACGGAAATCACCCTTAAAGAGCTTAAGCGGGAGGCCAAGGAGCAGATGGAGCTGGACCGCATGGTGGCGTCTCCCATGTACACCGAATCAAGGGGGCTGCCCCAGGTCGCTGATAAAAGAATTGAACCTAGAATCCTGGCCGATTCAAGAAGCAACTCTGTGATTGTCCGGGATGCGGCCTATCGAATACCCTATTACGCGAAGGCCATTGAGGAGCTGGATAAACCCCTGGATCTTGTGGAGATCCATGCGGCCATTGTGGATGTGGACACGGATTTTTCCCGGACCCTCGGGGTTGGCCTGGGCGGTGCAGGTATTGTAAGCGATGGTGGAATCGGAGCCGGCAGCGGCATCACCGATATTTTGCAGCCCCTGGATATCCTTGGGGGAGGAGAAGGCGCTGCATCCATCATTGGTGATGGATTCAACTTTTCCACGGTATACAGCCATGGATCAGACTATTTTCTGGCCAAGGTGGACGCCCTTGAAACCCAGGGGGACGCCCGGGTGCTTGGCAGACCCTCGGTTCTGACCATTGACAACACCTCAGCCTCCATTGAAACATCGACCACCTTTTATATTCGAGTCGTTGGCGAACAGGTGGTGGAACTAAAGGAGGTTTCCTCCGGAACCAACCTCACGGTTACCCCCCATATCATCCGGTATGAGGATAAAGAGCCCCAGATAAAGCTTACTGTCAGCATTGAGGATGGTCAGGCGCCAAGCACGGGTTCTGTTGAAAACGACATCCCGGCCGTGGTCAAGAAAACCAACATTGAAACCCAGGGCTATATTTCCCCCGGCCAGAGCCTTCTCATCGGTGGGTACTACTATGAAACCGCAAAAACATCCGACAGCGGAATTCCTGTTTTAATGAATCTGCCGGGCATCGGTTCTCTGTTTAAAACCGCAACCAACAACGTGCAGCGAATGGAGCGTCTGATTCTGATCAGCCCAAGGATTATAAAACCTGGTGAAATACAGGGCAACGGTTCGACCATCGACGCAAATAAATTTTATAGATCTCCCTACAGCACGGAATCCGGAGATGTTCAATCCCTGACCCCCCCTCCCCGGCAAGGGGGTGGCTGTTCGTCAAAAAGGTTCATGGGCCCCGGGGAGCAGATGAAATAATGGGCATTTTACTAAAAATTTTTTCAGGTCCCCACCTTGGTGCGGAAGTTCCCCTTACCCCCGGTACCATCACATTGGGAAGCAGCAGAAGTTGCGATCTTGTCATACAGGATAGCTCGGTTGCCGAACGTCACCTTTGCCTTGTGGTTCCAGACGTTACGGATGCAATTAAAGAGATTACGATAAAAACCATTGATGCCCCGGTGACACTGTTTGTCCGGGAACGGGATGGCGACACCACGGCAGGGTCAGGCCGGAACACAGATCAAATTGTAGACCAGGGAAAAGACCCGAACCTCGCCACGGATCAGGATCAACAACCCAATGAACAAAGGGTTGAAGGTGAAGCTTTCTGGAAGTCCTTGACCCCCCTGATGCTCGGCACCACCTGCCTGGCCTGGAAACTTGATGAACAGACCTGGGGGGAGTTTGCCCCTTCAACCGGCTTTTCCGGCAAAGCGTTTCTCCGGGAAAAACAGACACCTGTCCCGGGATCAGATGCTGAAAAGAGTCCGGATGCAACGGTTGCAGGTCAACAGACAACATCTGTCCAAAAGGTTATTTTACCGCCCGTTTTTGCCAAAATTCTAAAATATGTGGGAATTTTATTTCTTTTTCTGTTGATTTTTGGTCCCTGCATGGGCACAAACGATACAAAGCTTGCAAGGAATATGACGCATGTCCTTAAAAAACAAGGCTTTGAATACCTGGCCGTGACCCAGACAAATATCGGAGTAACGGTGTCTGGAGTGGTAGCCACCCAGGAAGAAAGAGGCCATCTGTGGAAGATTGCCGGCGGTATGGATTACCCTGTCTTTATGAATATCAGGGTCAACGAGGAGCGGGCCTTTGCCGTAAAGGTGGCTCTGTCCGTGCGGGGATTGTTTCCAGAGGTTGAACTCGATGAAAAAAACGTTCTGATCAAGGGGTATATGCGGGATAAACTCATTGAGGGTGCCTCTAAAATCTGGATACGCAACGATATTTTCGAGGTGGATCAAATTGATTCCGCCATGGTCTATGCCTTTCAGGTCTGGCCGGTACTCAAGGACAGGTTGATCAGCCACAGGCTTGAAAATCTCGTAACCATCAGGTTTCACCCGGGCCTTGTCCAGGTGGAGGGAGAGCTTGATTTTGACCAGCGCCAGACTCTGGAGACGGTAAAGGGCGAGGTGTGTGAGCGCCTCAGTTCGCCGATTGCCTTCTGGGACACCCTTACGGCACCTGGTTTTTCCGCTGAATGGAATTCGAGTCTCAACTCGGGTATGCGGTCGAAATTTTCACCGGATCCCGCCCTTGCCCAGCTTTTTCTCGATTCTCAATCGGCAAAGGGGATCCCGGCCTTTGTTGCATCAACACCTGCTCTAAGGGCTGGCCAGGATCAGGAGACGGGGATGAAACAGATCTCCTTACACCCCGGAACTTCAACACCCCAGACCCCGGTTTCCTCCTCTGCCCCTCGTTTTTCAAAAGAACAATTGGATGAGATGGTCAAGGATGCAAAGTTGATAAAAGACGCCAGGGGCGACCAACTGGCCGTGATTCAAGACAAGGATGGCAAGGTCCTGGGTGCCCTGATACCTGACGGCCAGGGCGGTTTTGAACGTACCCCCTCAGGAGAACCGCTTCTGTTACCGGTGATAAGGGATAAAGACGGTAAATTGCTGAGGGACAAAAAGGGCAACCTTATTTTTGCCGAACCCCTGAGGGACGATAAGGGCAATATCCTGCTCAGGGATAAGATGGGTATTGCAAGGGATGATCTGGGACGTGTCCTCGTGGATGAACAGGGAAGGCCAATCATCGGTGAAGTGCTCAGGAATGAAGACGGCACCGTACAGCGGGACAACCAGGGCAGAATCCTGGTTAAAGATGACAGGGGCGAGATTGTTCCGGTAAAGCCCCTGCCACAAGGGGTGGCAAAGGATGATCTGGGAGGTGTCCTTGTCGACGACCAGGGAAGACCGGTAATGGGCGAACTGCTCAGGAATGAAGACGGCACCCTACAGCGGGACGACCAGGGCAGAATCCTGGTCAAAAATGAAAAGGGTGAGATTGTTCCGGTAAAGCCCCTGCCACAAGGGGTGGCAAAGGATGACCAGGGACGTGTTCTTGTCGACGACCAGGGAAGAGCCGTCATGGGCGAACTGCTGAGGAATGAAGACGGCACCGTACAGCGGGACAACCAGGGCAGAATCCTGGTCAAAAATGAAAAGGGTGAGATTGTTCCGGTAAAGCCCCTGCCACAAGGGGTGGCAAAGGATGATCTGGGAGGTGTTCTTGTCGACGACCAGGGAAGAGCCGTAACGGGCGAACTGCTCAGGGGTGAAGACGGCACCGTACAGCGGGACGACCAGGGCAGAATCCTGGTCAAAAATGAAAAGGGTGGAATTGTTCCGGCAACCCCCCTGCCACAAGGGGTGGCAAAGGATGACCAGGGACGTGTCCTTGTCGACGACCAGGGAAGACCGGTAATGGGCGAACTGCTCAGGAATGAAGACGGCACCGTACAGCGGGACAACCAGGGCAGAATCCTGGTCAAAAATGAAAAGGGTGGAATTGTTCCGGCAACCCCCCTGCCACAAGGGGTGGCAAAGGATGACCAGGGAGGTGTCCTTGTCGACGACCAGGGAAGACCGGTAATGGGCGAACTGCTGAGGAATGAAGACGGCACCCTACAGCGGGACAACCAGGGCAGAATCCTGGTTAAAGATGACAGGGGCGAGATTGTTCCGGTAAATCCCCTGCCACAAGGGGTGGCAAAGGATGATCTGGGAGGTGTTCTTGTCGACGACCAGGGAAGAGCCGTAACGGGCGAACTGCTGAGGAATGAAGACGGCACCCTACAGCGGGACAACCAGGGCAGAATCCTGGTCAAAAATGAAAAGGGTGAGATTGTTCCGGTAACGCCCCTGCCACAAGGGGTGGCAAAGGATGACCAGGGGCGTGTTCTTGTCGACGACCAGGGAAGAGCCGTAACGGGCGAACTGCTCAGGGGTGAAGACGGCACCGTCCAGCGGGACGACCAGGGCAGAATCCTGGTTAAAGATGACAGGGGCGGGATTGTTCCGGTAAAGCCCCTGCCACAAGGGGTGGTAAAGGATGACCAGGGACGTGTCCTTGTCGACGACCAGGGAAGACCGGTAATGGGCGAACTGCTGAGGAATGAAGACGGCACCCTACAGCGGGACAACCAGGGCAGAATCCTGGTTAAAGATGACAGGGGCGAGATTGTTCCGGTAAATCCCCTGCCACAAGGGGTGGCAAAGGATGATCTGGGACGTGTCCTTGTCGACGACCAGGGAAGGCCAATCATCGGTGAAGTCCTCAGAAACGAAGACGGCACCATTCAGCGGGACGACCAGGGCAGAATACTGGTCAAAAATGAAAAGGGTGAAATTGTTCCGGCAACGCCCTTGGGAGAAGGGGTTGCAAAGGACGATTCTGCTTTTCCCAAGACACAGGTGCCCATCATGACAGGACCTGTTATGGATGGTAAGGGGAATCTGGTCTATGACAAGGATGGCAAACCCATAATGGGCCGGGTCGCCCTTGACAGGGATGGAAAAATTGTCACCGATGCAGACGGAAACCCTGTGGTTCTCGGTGTGGCCTTGGATGAAAAGGGCAAACCCTTACTTGACGTAGACGGCAGGGTGGTTCCCCTGACCATTGCCAGGGATTCAGAGAACAGAGTGGTCCGGGATAAGGGCGGCAATCCCCTTCTCGTTCCGGCAATCCTTGACAGGGATGGCAGACTCCTGCGCGACGAGAAGGGCAAGCCTGTGGCACCCAGGGTCATTGCCGGTGCCGATGGAAAAGCAGTATTAGACAGGAATGGCAACCTCATTCTGGATCAAGATGCCAACAATGTTCGCTTGCCTCCCGACGGTACCGATAATAACGTTGGCGTTCAGTCTGGAGATACACAGCTTGGCAGCGAAGGATCAAACATGCCGTCGGGTGTAAGTGAGGGCCGGACCAACGGCCAGTTTTCTTCGGATAAAAATATTTTTGGATCTGGCACGGTGGTTGCAGATAAGTTGAATCAAGAAAAAGAAGTTGACCCCCTTGGCGGACTTTCCATTGTCAGCATAACCCTTAAACCCATTCCCTTTGTAAGCATGAAGGACGGGCAGAAATTTTTCACAGGAGGAAAATTGCCCGGCGGTTACGTGATAAAGTCCATAGCCACTGACCACCTGGTACTGGAGAGACAGGGCAAGACAAAAACATTAAAAATGAGGCATGACTGATGAATCAAACTTTGATGGACTTTACCGTGGATATCCTGGACAATGACGCCCATGCCGCTGGAAGGTCACGGCTTTTTGATGAACTTTTTGAGATGGAGACCACCCTGAAACAGAAAATGGACCGGGGGGTTACCCCGGAGGACGCCAAAAAAATTGAAATTATCAGACGGGCAATTGAATCATCCCGGATGATAATAGATAAAATTTGGAACGCCAGGTATAACTGATTGTCTAATTAAAATAAGAAAAGCCTGAACAAATAACTTTTAAAAAGGAGATTTACCATGGTAACACCAACAATTAGAGGCGCTTTTGAAGATTTAAACACAAAGGTCGGCACTTCAGCCGATGCACTTAACACTGAAATTACCAACGCACTGGGCAGTGACGATCTTGATCCCATGCAGATGCTCCAGCTTCAGTTTCAAATGGGAAAATTCAATGCAATGGTCGAGGCAACCTCTTCCGTAACCAAGGGCTTGACCGATACTGCCAAGACCCTCGCCCAGCGTGCAGGTGGATGATTCTCTCTCTTTTTCCAGGGGGCATGGAAATGGTTTTCAAGGCCATGCCCCTTCAGGAGACGCTTTGGTCATGCAGTTTTAAAATTTAACTGTACAGTAAAAACGCTTTTTAAAGGAAATGACAGAATGCTTGAACGAAAACAGACCCAGCGCCTGCTGGACATTGCCCTTCTGGGATGCCAGACGGGCCATACAGCCCTTGCAAGGGATGTGGTCGAGGGGCTTGACCAGCTGCTTGAAAAGAGTGCTGAACTTGAAATCTGCCGGGCAATGGGATATTACACCGTGGATCAGTTTGACGAGGCAAAGGAAATATTGGGCGCTGCCCTGGAGCGTTTCCCCGACGATCAGATGGTCAAGACCCACACGGCACTGGTTGACATTCTCATGGGTGAAACCATTGATGCAAAAAAGACCCTTGACCAGGTAGCGGCCCAGAATAAGGATGCAGATGCACAAAAATTTGCTGCCACCCTTATGGAACAATATTATTAAATAATATTTTCAGGTGGAACAGGACGGTATTGAAATGGGCATGGATACGATATTAAAGTTAATGACCAATCTTTCCCGGGCAGAGGCGGGTCCAGCCATGGACACCTCCCAGGCCATTCCTACACCCAGGTCTGCGGCCGATCCCGGGGCTGTGGCTG
The DNA here is from genome assembly GCA_963675615.2 of uncultured Desulfobacterium sp. GTDB lineage: Bacteria > Desulfobacterota > Desulfobacteria > Desulfobacterales > Desulfobacteraceae > Desulforapulum. The sequence continues at coordinate 2,011,062 of CAXXTD010000001.1, read as the reverse complement.
AGTTTTCAAAGCTCATGAACCCGTCTGCAGATAATTTACAGATAACCGGAGACACCATTACATCTACTGACGCCCCCATGGTACCCCCCCTCACCGAAACAGGTTATGTCAGCCCCATGACTATCGGGGAAAAATTAGAGGCAGCCAGATCAAACCCCGGTCGAGTCTCAGAAATGGTTCACACTGAAACCGACACCACCAAACAATGGCTGAACACCATAACCGACATCTTTGACCGTCAAACCCTGTCTGTTCCGGATCTATACAGGGTTCAGGTCCTGGCGGGCATGGCCCAGATAGAGACCACAAGAAACAGTTCGGTGGCAAAAACAATGGACGACAGTCTTAAAACCCTGATAAAAAACACATGAATTAAGATAGCTAAAAACTAAGACGGGAGTGTAAGTTGCCAGTCAATCAAAAATTAAAACCTGATTTTTTAAGGCAGACTGTAAAAATTATTATGGTTGCTGCCGTCTGCTTTATGCTTACCGGTTGTCAGCAGGAGCTGTTCAACGATCTTAACCAGAAAGATACCAATGACATGCTTGCGGCCCTTTTGAAACGGGGCATCTATGCAACAAAAAAAGACCAGGGCAAGGGACTCTTTACCCTATACGTTGATGATTCCCAGGTGGTGAGTTCCCTTGAAATTTTACGCAGGCAGAGCCTTCCCCCTGAAGATTATGCCACCCTTGGATCCACTTTCCCAAAGGAGGGGATGATGAGTTCCCCCCTGGAGGAGGATGCAAGGCTTGCCTTTGCCATTGCCCAGGAGCTGGCAGGTACCTATTCCCAGCTGGACGGGGTTTTGAGTACCAGGGCCCATGTGGTGATGCAGAAGCAGGACCCGGTTACCGAGGTGATCACTCCGGCAACAGCCTCCGTCTTTATCCGCTATCTACCCGGATCATCCGTGGAGCAGTATGTACCCCACATCCGAAACCTTGCCGCCAATGCCGTACCCAATTTAAAATACGACAACACCTACGTGTTTCTGTTTCCCGCATCCGACACCATCATCATGCCTGCGCCACCCAAGTACCGTCACTTCATGGGTGTGGATCTTGCTCCCTATGCCCTCAGAACCTTTATGCTCAGCCTGTTTACCGTCCTTTGTACCGGTCTCGGGGTCGGTATCTTCGGCGTTATTTTTTTCCAGCGGTACAAGGCAAAAAAAATGGAGTCTGAATCCGGGGACGAGGATGAAAATGAAGGTTGATTCCGGCACTGAAACCGCCCATGAAAACCCATCCCAGGCCAACCGTCTTTTTTACAGAACCCTTGCAGGGGAGAGGCCCGGTCTGCTTGCGGCCATTATCGCCTTTAACCGGAACAGTAATCAGGATTCAAAGTCAGGTTCAGATCCAGATCCAGCCAGGGAAGGTTTGTCCGATGATCTTTTATCTGGGCTCCACAACTTTTCTCCAAAGAATTTGACCTGGCTTTCCAAAACCTCAAACCGTGCAAAGGCAAGACTTTTCCCGGGAGACGGTGTCGGTTTCTGGGATTTTAAAGAAGAATCAAGGCGGATGGCCCTGCTGCCGCCCCCCATGTTGAACGATCTTATCCTGAAATGGGGATCTGCCTTTTGTGCCCCGATTCTCAACCGGATCATCCTCAGGAGAGAGCTGGAAATCGTGGATCGGGAGATCGGAAAACCCCTTGTTGATTTTGCAAGGGGGCGGGGACGGTTGAACCTGGGGGATCTGAGCGGGATTATTTCCCTGACCGACCGATCGGTGAACCCCGAAAAAATACGTTCCTTGATTGTGATGTATGGTATGAAGGCCCATGGTATCTGTTGTGCCACCTGGCCCGTCCCGCTTAAGATCATTACAGAGAATCGGCTTGAGCAGGAACTGCCCGAGCTTTTTAATAATCGGTTTGAACCTGAAAAGGTTGACCCTCCACATTTCCGGGCTGTGTGGTTCAGCATGAAAAAAATTTTATTAAAGGAGGTGGCACCCGAATGGACTCCATGCTTTTCCTGAAAAAGCAGAGCGTGCTGCCGCCTGCCGGTCGACGACTCATCAAGGCAGGTGATTATGGTCAGATGATCGAGGCCGGTAAAATTCTGGAAGCCGCCCATGAAAAGGCTGCTGAAACCATTGCCCAGGCCCGTGAAATCTATGAGGCCAGGAAAAAACAGGGGTATGAGGACGGCCTTGAAGAGGGTCGAATGGAGCACCTTGAAAAGATAATGGACACCTCCATGAAGGCCATCGACTATTTTGAATCCATGGAAAAATCCATTGCGGCCCTTGTGACCCAGTGCCTTGAAAAGGTGCTGGGCGAGATGGACGATCATGATTTGATCCTGCGGATCGTACGATCGGGCCTTGCCATTGCAAGAAACGAACAGCGGGTTGTGGTCAGGGTCTGCCCGGAAGAACTCAAGGCTGTTCAAGACGCAAATTCAGCCCTGCTCCAGGCCTATCCCGGCATCAGCGTGCTCGACATTACTGAAGATCCACGACTCAAGCGGGGGGCCTGTATTGTTGAAAGTGAGCTTGGGGTGGTTGACGCAAGTCTTGAGACCCAGCTTGCAGCCATCAAACGGGCAATTGCAAAGAGGATATAGGATCTCATGGCATTTGAATATATGGTAAATATCATTGAAGACGCCGTCCGGGACATCAAAACCATTGAAATCAGAGGCCGGGTGGAAAAGGTGGTGGGAACGATTATTCATGCCGTGGTTCCTGGAGTCAAGATAGGCGAACTCTGTCTCTTGAAAAATCCCTGGGAAGAGTGGGAGTTAAAGGCTGAGGTGGTTGGGTTTGCAAAGCGGGTGGCACTTTTGACCCCCCTGGGGGATCTCCAGGGCATTTCCCACGCAACCGAGGTGATTCCCACCGGCGAGATCCATTCGGTTCCCGTGGGGGATGATCTTCTGGGCAGGGTGCTCAACGGCCTTGGAGAACCCATGGACGGTGGTCCGCCCCTTCGCCCCGCAGCCTATTATCCGGTGTATGCCGACGCCCCGAGCCCCATGGATCGGAGGATCATAGACAGACCCATTTCCCTTGGCCTGAGGGTGATCGACGGGATTCTTACCTGTGGTGAGGGTCAGAGAATGGGGATCTTTGCGGCAGCAGGCGGCGGAAAGAGCACCCTTCTCTCGTGTTTGATCAAGGGGTCTGAGGCCGACATTTCGGTGCTTGCCCTGATCGGTGAGAGGGGCCGTGAGGTGAAAGAATTTTTGGAAAAAGACCTTGGCAAGGAGGGAATGAAGCGGGCCGTCATTGTCTGTTCCACTTCGGACCGGTCGTCCATGGAGCGCCTCAAGGCAGCCTATGTGGCCACAGCCGTGGCCGAGTATTTCAGGGATCAGGGCAAGCAGGTGCTTTTGCTGATGGATTCGGTCACCCGTTTTGGAAGGGCCCTCAGGGAAATCGGCCTTGCAGCGGGAGAGCCCCCCACCCGAAGGGGGTTCCCACCTTCGGTATTCTCGAGCCTGCCAAAACTCATGGAGAGGGCCGGGAACTCGAACAAGGGCTCGATAACGGCCTTTTATACCGTCCTTGTGGAGGGCGACGACATGACCGAGCCCATTGCCGACGAGACCCGGTCGATCCTAGACGGACATATTGTACTCTCCCGTAAGCTTGCCTCGGCCAACCACTATCCGGCCATCGATGTCCAGGCATCCATCAGTCGGGTCATGAACAATATTGTCGACAAGGAGCACAAGGATCATGCCCAGCGGCTGAGAAAGGTCCTTGCCAAGTATGGCGAGCTCGAAATCCTGGTGCAGATAGGCGAGTATGAAAAGGGGGCAGACAAGGAGGCCGACGACGCCCTTGCACGCATTGACAATGTCAACCGTTTTCTCCGCCAGGGTCTTGATGATCACTCGACCTTTGATCAGACCCTCGACGCCCTCAGGCAGGTGGTGTCATGATCGTTTACCCCCTGGCCACCCTGCTGAACCTGAGGGTCTTTCGCCAGGACAAGGCCATGCGACACTTGCAGACCTGTGAGCGGGAGCTAACCAGGGCCCGTAATTTCGTTAAAAAGGCGGTTAAGGAGCATGAATCCTTCCTGGCATGGCTGGCCCGGGAGGAGGATAGCCGCTACCAGAGGATCATGGGAAAGGAAATGACCCTGGACGAGGTGGATGAGTTCAAGGCGGGTCTTTTGGCCATCCGGGCAAGGGAAAGCCTCTACCTTGAAAATATCCTCAAGGCAAGACAGGCGAAGGATCTCGCCAAACAGGCAGTGACAAAGGCGAAACAAGGGTTGCTTACGGCCCAGAAGGGAACCCTGAAGATCGAGGCCCACAGGGAAAAATGGCTCGAGGTTGTGGCGCTTGAGGCGGAAAGGGCCGAAGAGCTTGAGATGGAAGACTTTACCCCTAGAAAGAATGGTGAGTTTGCATCGGAGGCGAATTTGTGATCACCCCGCCAAAACTACCGGGAATGGAAAAAGGGCAGAATGCCGCCCCATCCCAGAACTCAAAGGCCCGGGATGGTGACGCCCATGCCATGCGCGTGCTTTTGAAATCAGACCCGAAGGGGAAGGGGGAAAACAGCGACCTTTCGTCCCTTTTTTCGACCCAGACCCGTCAGGCAGCAACGAATCTAAAGGGCCCGAATGCAGACATGGACCTTGAGCAGAGACTAAAACAATACACGGCTGCCACGGACCTTATATGCAAAAAATCGGGTGGAGAAAATTCCCGGGAGGGCCATGGACAGGGACAACCCCAGGGTAGTGAACACCGGGACCAGGACCCCCTGGATCAACTGGCCCAGGCGGTCGCCGAACATATTCTTGTGTCGGACAAGGCCCATATGGATTTTGGTTCAGACCAGGAGGTGCGCATCAAAATAAAGGAAACCATTCTCAAGGATGCCCATGTACATATGGTCAACAGGCATGCCTGTCTTGAAGTAAAGTTGATCAGCTCGGATGAACTATCGGTTCAGACACTGATAGAAGCCCGGGACTCCCTTGAAAAACAACTGGAAAAGAACCATAAGGGCCTGATCCGAATAAGTATTGTTCACCTGAAATCGGGAGCAGAGGCCTGAAAAGGACAAGATGAATCAAGATCTTCCCATATCCACCTACAAACCCCGGAAATACAGCCGCCTGGAGTGTCGAATTTTTAATTTGATCGCCAGAAAAAAGATTCAATTGAACCTGAATGTGGGAACGCTGGAGGCGTTGCTTTGCCTGACCTTTGATGGCCAAAGCTTGCCCTACAGGGGAATGGCCCCTCTAACCGATTCCGACCTTGCCTTTGAGGCTCAAGACCAGGTGTGGCAGGTCTGGTTTGAAAAGACACGGTGCCTGTATGAGCTGATTGAACGGGGCGACGATTCCGGGTTTTTCAAGGATACACCGCCCGAATCCCTGCCCCGGGAGGTGCTGTGGGCTGTTGTCGAGGCTTTTATCGGAAAGGGAGTGAGCCGGGTGGAACAGACCCTGCAATCACCTGTGAAGATCGTTGCTCCTGTTAAACCATCACCGGTGGATTGCTTTAGTATTCCGTTTGATCTGGTGTTTGGTGACACAGACGAGGGCCGGACCCATGGTTATTTTCAGGTTCCCCTTAACCAGAGCTGTGTGGAAATCCTAGAAACCATGTTTGCAGGTTTTCCCCTGGACAACCTTGGAGAAGAGGCCATTGCCGGGCTGAAAACCGGGGTTTTCTTTGAGGTGGGAAGCCTGGTGCTGCCCCTTAAAGAGGTGAAAGCCATGGAGGTGGGGGATGTGCTGATCCCGAATCTATGGTATCCAGACGAGGGCACCATGGTTGTCTGTATTCCCCCGAACAGGTTCCTGGGTAAATTTGACCGGGAAACCCTGACTGCTACCGTGAAGATGAGTGACGGCCATCCAGAGCTTGTGACTGACTGGTATTCCTGCCTGACAAGCGACCCCCTGACCAATCAAAATGACAAATTGGGAAAAGAAAAGATGACACAAGAGAACATAGACGTTGAAATTACCGGTGGAAACGGGGTGAAGGATGTGGGAAATTTAGACCTCACCCTTGTTTTTGAGGTGGGCAGAATCAGCAGGACCCTTGCCCAGATTAATCAATTGACCCAAGGGGCTGTGATCGAATTGCCCGGAGAGATCCAGGAGGGTGTTCTGGTTGACATCAAGGTCAACGATCAGGTTATCGCCCGGGGTAAGATAGTGGGAATCGGGGAGAGACTTGGCGTTCAAATTACACAGCAGGCCCAGGCGTAAACCATGTTTGATCTAAGTCCGGTCACCATGATCTTTTTGATGGTATCGGTGGGCATTGCCCCCTTTGCCCTGATGATGGTCACCTCCTATGTCAAGATCGTTGTTGTTGTTTCCCTTGTGAGAAACGCCCTTGGCGTTCAGCAGGTTCCGCCGTCAACGGTTTTAAACGGGCTTGCCATTGTATTGAGCCTCTTTATCATGGCACCCACCGCTGTTGCCACCTCGAATCTCATGGGAGCACAGCCGTTTCCGGAAAATGCCACCCCCACCGAGCTGATCAGGATCGTTAAAAACTCGTCCGGCCCCCTGATAAATTTTCTTTCCAGCAACTCGGAAAAAAGGGTCAAGGTTTTGTTTGAACGAACGGCAAGGCGCATCTGGCCCCAGGATCAGCAGGACAAAATAAGATCCGATAATCTGATGATCATCATCCCGTCGTTTACCATCTCCGAGTTGACCAAGGCGTTTCAAATCGGTTTTCTGCTCTACCTGCCCTTTGTGGCCATAGATCTTATCATCTCGAATATTTTGCTTGCCATGGGCATGATGATGGTCTCTCCCATGACCATCTCACTGCCGTTCAAGTTGTTGTTGTTTGTCACCTTGGACGGTTGGTTAAAAATCTGCCAGGGATTGATGTTGAGCTATAGCTGAATAGGAGACGGCATGGATATTGGAAATATTGGAAATCAGTTCCAGCACCAGGTGGGTAATCAGGGCCAGGCTGGTGGCATTGCCGGCAATTTTGCAGGCCAGAAGATAACGGTATCAGACCCCCTCTCCCTTGTATTGAACTCGGCCGAAGAGGCGAGTTTTGCCATGTCGGAACGGGAAAAATCCCGCCTTGATGAAACAAAGATGAAAGCGGCGGGTCCAAACACCGAACGGGTGGAACAGGTTGAAAAATATACCGAACTCATGGACCGTCAGGGCAAGGGCCAGACTCTGGATTCCTTTATTAAGTCCCTGTCCCAGAAAAAAGATCTCAGTCCCAGGCAGGCCATGCAGGAGGCCGCAAAGTTTTTCGGCAACACGGCCGACGCCTATGCTGCCCTTCAATATGCCAAAAAGGAACTTTCAGACACCTTTGACGCTGCTCTTTTTTCAGAGGCCATGGATCAGCTTGAGGATATTGCAGGAGGTAATATCCGGACAGAGCTTGCTGCAGGCGTTGCGGCCCTTGACCATGCTGCCCTTGGGGATGCAGAGGGCCTGAAGCAACTCTACGGCGCAACCTTGGCCGACCTTGGATCTCCCGTGAACGTCTATGACCGGGTGATCAATGAGTATGGAGAAGCTCGATTTGAAGAGGCCCTGGCCTTTTTAACCCGAAGCCTTGGCAATGAAATGGCATCCACCACCATCAACACGGACCGGGTACAGCTTGAGGGAATCTCACGGGATCTTGGCACGGTCAGCCTGCTCCACGGTCTCAACGCCCAGTGCAAGGCCCTTAATGCGAGACTTGAAAAGGGGGGGCAACCCTCCCATTTGACGAGCACCGAAATGGTCAAGGAGATCCTGAAACTCAGGGATTCACACTTTGTGGGGGCCTTTGACATCGAAGGAATTGCCGACAGGGTCGGGGTCAGGGAGATTGAAGACCGGATTACCTTTTTCCAGGATTTAAGCAGCACCGCAAGGGATTTTTCCGAAAATCTCTTTCCCGATTCAGGGGGGCGCCTTAACATTATCCAGGCCATACAGACGGCCCTTGATGATGCCATTGCCGTTGAGGAGGAGATGTATGAATAAACAAACAGTGAAACAGGTGAATACATGCACATAATAAAAGCAGTGGCAGACCTGGGGCGGCAGATGGGCATTGACCTCAAGCTCAACCCCGACGGTGTATGCACTCTGAACATAGGAGATACAGATTCCCTCTTTTTAGAGAGAAGGGACGACGTTCTCGCCATAAGCCTCGCAAGAAGGGTGGACAAGGATCTGATCTCCTGCCTTGAAAGGGGGCTTGAACTCTGCCATTTGAAAAACGAGCCCCGCCATGGATTGCGCATCTCCCTTTTCAGGGAGAACACCCTTGTGGCCACATCAAAACTCGAACGCCATCACATGGATGCGGGTATGACCGAACAGATCCTGCCCTACCTGTTTGAGGTGATGAACTCAGCCGCTCCCCAATGATACTATAAATAACAGGAGGTGAAACCGTGAGCAACGGCATATCAATGTTTAACCCGGGGGTGGGCATCAACGGCATTTCCACCCCCCAAGCCGAAAATATCTCAATAGCCCGGCAAAAGGGCGGTGTATCGCCGGCCCTCGCTGTCACCGGCAACGAACAGGGGCTCGAGGCCTACAATGGTAAAAACCTTGACTCCATTGTGGACGCCTATCTTCAACCAAAAAGCCAGGACCCGGACCTCATGTCTCCCCAGGTATTTGAACATACGGTTGCAAGCGCCCTTGGCAAGCTTGGCAGCCTGGGTGACAACCCTGATTTGACGGCCCTGAATGCCGACATCGCAGAGAACACCAGCATGATCAACATGTTCAGCTCACTGGTGGTTCAAGGATGACGACCGTTACACTAACCCTGAACGAGCGTGACAGCCTCATGTTCCTGGTCTATCTGTACATGCGCATCGGAAAGATAGACGGGGCAGGGCTGATCCTGGAAACCATGGAACGGGTCTGCCCGGAAGAAAAAAGAACCGGCAAGTACCTCGCCGCCATTGCCCTTGAACAGGAGGATGGACAAAGGGCCATGGAGCACCTTACCAGGTATCTTGACCGAAGCGAGATCAAGAGTCAGGATGCCCCCCTGCTGCTGATGCAGGCAAAGGCCCTCTGGCTCCAGGGGCTTGTGGATGAGAGCCAGACCATTTTGTCAGAATATCTGACCATGACAGGAGCCTGAACATGAGTTTCAACACAATGGCCAACAGCGCCGTTAGTTACATGAGCCGCCACAACGATATCACCCTTGCCTTTTTCCTGGTGGCGATCATCGGACTCATGATCATTCCGTTGCCCACACCCCTTGTGGATACCCTGATCGGCATGAACCTTGGGATCTCTTTTGTGGTACTGATGATGTCCATGTACGTGGCAACGGCCCTTGATTTTTCGGTTTTTCCAACGGTTCTTCTTTTTACTACCCTGTTTCGGCTGGCCCTTAACATCACAACCACCCGCCTCATTCTCCTGGAGGGGGATGCGGGTATGATCGTCTATACCTTTGGCAATTTTGTTGTACAGGGTAACTTTGTAGTGGGTGCCGTGATCTTTTTGATCCTCACCATCGTCCAGTTTCTGGTCATTGCCAAGGGATCTGAAAGGGTGGCCGAGGTGGGGGCAAGATTTACCCTGGACGCCATGCCCGGCAAGCAGATGAGTATCGATGCCGATTTAAGAGCCGGGGCCATTGACCAGTCTGAGGCCCAGTCAAGAAGGCACCGCATCACCAGCGAAAGCCAGATGTACGGCAACATGGACGGCGCCATGAAGTTTGTCAAGGGCGACAGCATCGCCGGCATGATCATCACGGTGGTCAACATCGTTGGCGGCATTGTCATCGGTAGCCTTCAACACGGGATGAAGGCGGGGGATGCCCTCCAGAAGTACGGCATCCTGACCATCGGAGACGGGCTTGTCTCCCAGATTCCATCGTTGCTCATCTCCATCGGGGCGGGCATACTTATTACAAGGACCTCGGACGAAGACACTGAACACCTTGGCGGTCAGATGGGCGATCAGATACTGGAACGCCCAAAGGCACTTATCATGGGAGGGGGTCTTCTCTTTCTCATGGCTCTGATACCTGGATTTCCAAAACCCCAGATCATCGCCCTTTCTGTGGTTCTGGTGGGGGTGGGTGTGGTGGTTTCAAGGGCGCAAAATCAGCCCATCCTCATGGACCACGGGGAAGAACTCCAGAAGACCCTCTCCCCCACCGTCAAGTCCCGGCGAAAGAAGCCGACCTCCCAGAAGGAAGAGTTTGCACCGACAGTACCGCTTTTGCTGGATGTGGCATCGGACCTTGGGACATCCCTCACCTTTGACACCTTAAACAACGAGATCATAACCCTCAGAAGGGTTCTCTACTACGAGATGGGGGTCCCCTTTCCCGGCATATCCATTCGGCCCACCGATTCCCAGTCAAGTTTTTCCTACACCCTGCTTCTCCATGAGATTCCCATCACAACAGGAACGCTTGTGCCTAGCAAGGTGCTGGTGAAGGAAAAGGCGACAACCCTCAGCATGCTCAACATAGCGTCTGAAAAGAGGGACGATTTCCTGCCCGATCATCCTTCCATTTGGGTGGGTGAAAAGGATATCCCAAAGCTTGAACAGGCGGGGTTCAGCTACATGACCCATGCCCGGATTCTCACCTATCATGCATCCATTCTTCTTGCCAGAAACGCCTCCGAGTTCATCGGTCTCCAGGAGACAAAGTATCTCATGGACAGGATGGAAGAGCGATCGCCTGAGCTTGTCAAGGAGGCAAGCCGCCTTTTGCCCGTTCAAAAGGTCGGGGAGATTCTCCAGCGCCTGGTCCAGGAAAGGGTCTCCATCCGAAATCTCAGGGCGATCTTTGAGGCCCTTGTGGAGTGGGCCCCCAAGGAAAAGGATACTGTCCAGCTCACCGAATATGTGAGATCTGCCCTGAGACGTCAGATCAGCTTTAAATACACCGGCGGTCTCAATGTTCTGGCTGTAATTTTGATTGATCCGGATACGGAAGAGGAGATCCGAAAATCCATCCGCCAGACCTCGGCCGGGGCCTTTCTGGCCCTTGCCCCTGACACCGCAAAAAAGATAGTGGAAGAGCTTGGAAAAAATCTGGGGGATTATAAGAAGCGCAAACAGCTACCCGTGGTTCTTGCCTCCATGGACATAAGGCGGTATGTCAGGAAACTTATTGAAAAAAGTTACTATGACATAGCCGTTGTATCCTACCAGGAGCTGACCCCCGAGGTGTCGGTACACCCCATCGGCAGAATACGAACCTAAAGGAAAATAATATGGTAGAACAGGCTGCTATAGGCTATGCGTCAAAGGCAATGTATCTTGTATTGATCCTTTCCATGCCCCCCATTGTGGTGGGATCGGTGGTGGGGCTTTTGTTCAGCCTTTTTCAGGCCATCACCCAGCTCCAGGAGCAGACCTTGAGTTTTGGAATCAAGCTCATTGCCGTTTCCCTGACCATTCTTGCCACGGCGGGCTGGCTTGGGGGGATGCTTATCGCTTACGGAGAGGAGATCTTTACCAACTTTAACCAGATTCTAAGCTAAATGGAGACCTTAGAGTGGCTTAAGGCCATTGGTATCGAACGGCTGATCTTTGCCATGGTCCTTGGCTTGCCAAGGCTGTTTGCCCTTTTTACCGTCACCCCTTTTCTGGGGGGCAGTATCATCACAGGTCCCCTGAGAATGACCATCGTTCTTCCCCTGATGCTGTTTATCTATCCCACCCTGCCGGAAACCACAGCCCTTACGGCCGGTCTCAACAACACCGAGGCCGTACTCCATGTCATGGCCCTGATGGTCAAGGAAGTGTTCATAGGCTTTGCCCTGGGATTCCTTGTGAGTATTTTGTTCTGGACGGTCCAGAGTGCGGGCTTTCTCATGGACAATCAGAGGGGTTCCTCCCAGTCCGAGACCAGCGACCCCCTCTCCCAGGAGAGCACATCTCCTTTAGGCTCATTTTTGTTCCAGGTGCTGGTCTATATGTTCTTTTCAAGTGCGGCCTTCACCGGTTTTCTTGCCATGTGCTTTACAAGCTACCTGATCTGGCCCGTGGGACAACTCATTCCCTGGCCTTCGACCATGAAGCTGCCGATTCTGTTCATGGAGCAGGTGGCCTGGCTTGCCCTTTACATGCTGCTCCTCTCAGCCCCGGTGGTCATCGCCTGTTTTTTGAGTGATTTCTGTCTGGGTCTTATCAATCGTTTTGCCCAGCAGCTCAATGTTTTTATTCTCTCCATGGGAGTCAAGAGTGGGGCCACGGCCTTTTTGATTTTCATCTATCTCTATCCCCTCTGCCACATTTTCATGGAAATGATGGCAAAGCTTGCCAGGGTGCATATGACCCTCAGTGGGGCGCTTTGAGCGACAAAACCGAACAGCCCACTGCCAAGAAGCTCAGGGATTCAAGGCAGGAGGGCCAGATAGCAAAAAGCCAGGAGCTTCCTGCAACTGCAACCACCGTAACCCTCTTTGCCATTATCTTCATGTTCAGGGAATATTTTTTCAACGTATTGGCCGAACTGTTCGACCTTCCCATAAAAATCATGAACCAGCCCTTTGACGAGGTTTTTTATCCCACGCTTTTGTCCGTGTTGATGTGCATTGCCAAAATCGTTTTACCGGTTGTTCTTTCGGTGATGCTCATGGGTACGATTGCAAATCTCATTCAGGTGGGTGTTCTTGTTTCCATGAAAGCGGCTATGCCTAAATTGTCCAACATGAATCCCAAACAGTGGTTTCAAAAGACATTTTCCATTAAAAATCTGGTGGAGTTTATCAAAAGCAGTATCAAGGTGGTGGTGATCGGGTATGTGGCCATACTTGTGGTCGAAAAACATATCATGTCCCTGCAGTTGATTCCAAGGATCGGAATCGGGGCAGTTTATTCGTCCCTTGGTACGATCTTGTTCGAACTTGCCGCCTATGTCAGCGGTGTGATGATCGTTGTTGCGGCCTTGGACTATCTGTTCCAGCGCTGGCAGCATACGAAAAAACTGATGATGTCAAAAGATGAGGTGAAAAGGGAGTATAAGGAGATGGAAGGAGACGGCCAGATCAAGAGCAAGCGTAAACAGCTTCACCAGGAGATGATGGCCCAGGGAGCGACCCAGAATACCCGCAAGGCCACCGTGCTGGTCACCAATCCCACAAGGCTTGCCATTGCCCTCTACTATGAGGAGGGCGAAACCCCCCTGCCCGTGGTCCTTGCCAAGGGCGAGGGTGAACTTGCCCGGCGCATGGTGGCAGCAGCCAAAGAGGCAGGCATTCCCATCATGCAGAATGTACCCCTGGCACGGGCGCTTTTTACCGATGCCCGGGAAAACACCTATATTCCCGGGGACCTTGTGCGCCAGGTGGCGGATGTGCTGCTCTGGGTCCGGTCCCTGGAAAAAAAATAAAGGGTTTGTTTTTGCAATTCCAATTGTGTCTGTATCTGTCAGTGGCAGCCGGTGATTTCCACAATTAGAATTGTGTTTGCTGTTTCTTGACCCGGGTCAAGGAAAAAATGCTTTCCATGGTGCAGGTTGTTCTCCAGGATCAACAACAAACGCAAACCAGGGGAGGAATGAACATGTTTTGTTTTCAGTGCCAGGAAACCGCAAAGGGTAGGGGATGTACCATCGGACAGACGACCCGGCCGATGGGGTGATTGTCATTTCCGGCCGGACAGAAGGTTCAGCCCGGGATATCCCTCCGGAGTCTGGAATGCCTGACCTGGACCACACCGCCATTGTGTGCGCGGTTCCTTACCTGCGGGATAAGGATGTCCGCAGTGTTGAACCGGGCGAGACCATTGATGACCCGAAGAAGTCTGGTCGCCGGTATTATCGAAGAAAAAACCGGCATGGATTTTGACCGTTTTACCCGGTCGATTCTGCTGGCCCAGGGCGGCTTTGATACCTTTCTCAAGGCCGATGTGGAGCAGAAATCCAGAATACTCGAACAGATAACCGGCACAAGTATTTATTCTGAAATCTCCCGCCGTGTCCATGAACGCCAGCGGGAGGAGCGGGAAAAGCTGACCCTTCTCCAGGCTGAGACCTCGGGTACTGCGATTCTTGACCCGGCCCAGGAACAACAGATTCATCAGGACCTTGAAGCCGGGCAAAAGCAGGAAACCGAGCTTGCCACCCAGGCCGCGGCGACACGCAGTGCCATCACCTGGCTGACGGGGATCAAAGCCCTTGAACAGGAGATCCGTCTGCTGGCCCAAGAGGCTGAAAAGCGCCGTAAGGAAATTGAGGCGTTCAAGCCGGATCGCCCGGAGAATGGTCCCTTGTTGTCCCATGATCAAAGGGCTTTGATCCCGTGGGCGGTCGCCCGGCGCTCAGCAAGGGTATGTCAGCGGGGCGAATCAACCTGAAAACAGCGATCAAGCAGGTTTTTCTATGGCGGACAGGTACGTTCCATGGGCCATCATCAGGCGGATTTCCCCATAGGAAAAATCGTCGCCCAGGGCCAGCTTGATCTCTTTTAACGACGCCTTGCCCATCTTGCCCAGCATGGCATTTATGGGTTTCTGCCGTTCGGGGGAGATCAGTCGGCTGATGTCCACAAGGCCATTTTCCACAAAGAAACAAAGGTGGGTCTGGATGGTGTTCTCCACAAGCCCCCGTTCCCTTGCAATGTCTGCAATGGTGAGCCCCTTGTTGAACAGATCAAAGCTTGCCTGCATGGTGGCTGAAGGGGATGAACCTGTTGACGACCTGACCTGTCTGGGCTTGGGTGGGGGATGGTTCGGAAGGGGGGGCAGCACCACGGCTTCAATGTTGTTTTCTTTTCGATAGGCCGTCACCATTGCCAGGATCTCCTGGCCGTATTTTTCAAGGGTCTTGTCGCCCAGGCCCTTGATCGCTTTCAGATCCCTGGTGGTGTCGGGCAGGTTGACGGCAATCTGGATCAGCACTCGTTGATGGAGAATCATGAACGGCGGCACCCCGTCCTGGCCCGCCCGGGCCGTGCGCCATGCCCGGAGCGTCTGGAACAGCTCCGGATGTTCAATGTCCGACTCGCCATAATCCGGAGGCGGGCTCTTTTTCTTCTTTTCAGGCGTGAAATCAATTTCAGCCCTTGCAATGGCATTCAGATAGCGGGCCGGGGAAAATCCGGCAGCACAGGACCCGATGCCGGCACGCTTGACCGAAATCTCCTGCCTGATGTTGTTCAGGAGGTTGCCGATTCTTTTACCCAGTTCCCTGTTGTCCGTCTCCACCTGGAACCGTTCGACAAGGTCGTCAAAGATTGCGGCGAATTTGTCCTGGAACCATGCAGATGCCTTGGCGGTCCTTTCCATGGTGTGGGCGTCTGATTCAGGCAGCACATCGTCCTTGAACAGCGAGTACAGCTGGTGTTTGAAATTTTCACTGACCGTAAAGATGGTTTGTGCGGCCCGGTCCTGGAGCCCCTGAATGTCGATTCCCCCGGACACCTGGATCCGGTTGCGGTTGTCCCACAGGAGCCGGGCAAGGAAGTTCAGGCTGTTGCTGAGGCGTTGAAGGTCAAAGCACTCGACAATCAGCCGCTGCTGGAAGGCGATTTTGGCTTTTTCCAGCCTGCGGGAAGAGGGCGGGTTTTGCCGGGCGGTCTCAAGGTAGTCGACCACGGCACTGTCCGGTTCAATGCCCTGGCAGGGCAGGGGAGCGCTCAGCACCATGCCTTCAAGGCTCTTGCACCGGCTCAAGGCCACATAGACCTGGCCGTGGGTAAAGGCGGATCCAGCGTCAATGATGGCCTTTTCAAAGGTGAGCCCCTGGCTCTTGTGGATGGTGATGGCCCAGGCAAGGTTCAGGGGAAACTGCCTGAATGTGCCGATGGTCTCCTGGCTGATCTCCCGGGTTTCCGGGTGGACCGTGTACCGGATGTTCTGCCATTCAACGGGTTCAACCGTGATCTCTTCGGTTTCACCCGGACAGCCGATGCGGATCTCCCGGTCGGTGACGGCCGTTATTCTGCCGATCTTTCCGTTGTAATAGCGCCGCTGGGGGGAGGGGTCGTTTCGAAGAAACATCACCTGGGCCCCGATTTTAAACACCAGGGTGCCAGGGGCGGGATGGGTATGGTCGGGGAAATCCCCGGTGACGGTTGCGCTGAACCTGTGGTATTTTCCGGGCAGTCTGTCGAGTCGGTCGCGGTTGGTGGCATCTGCACTGTTGTTGTGGGTGGTGAGGGTAATATAGCCCTGGTCCTGTTCCGGGATGAAATTTTCAACATAGCGCTGGTTGAGTTCGCCAATGGCTGCCGGGTCAAGCCGGTTGCTGCGAATTCCGTTGAGCAGCCGGATGAACCGGTCGTCGGTCTGGCGGTAAATATGGTTTAATTCAATGGTCAGCAACTCGGTCCGGGCAAGGGCGTGGCTGCTGAAAAAATAGACCGACCCATAGTGCTGCTGCAGCAACTGCCACTCTGCGTTTTTTGCCACGGGGGAGAGCTGGTGAAGATCTCCGATCAACAGCAGCTGCACCCCGCCAAAGGGCTTGTCATTGCGGCGCTGCCGGCGCAGCACGGCATCCACGGAATCGAGCAGATCGGCCCGGACCATGCTGATCTCATCGATCACCAGCAGATCAAGGCTTCTGATAATCTGCTGTTTCTCCCTGCTGAACCGGAACATGCGCTGCCGGTTGTGTTCACTGGTTTCAGATCCGGGAATGAACGGGCCAAAGGGCAGCTGAAAAAAAGAGTGGAGGGTGACCCCGCCGGCGTTGATGGCCGCAACGCCCGTGGGGGCGGTTACGACCATGCGTTTGGCCGTGTCTGCCTTGAGATCATGGAGAAAGGTGGTTTTGCCTGTGCCCGCCTTGCCTGTCAAGAAAATATGGCTGTCAGTGTATTGAACAAAATCCCTGGCAAGGGCCAGTTCATGGTTTTTTAACGGCATTGATTCTATGGTTCTTCCCTGGCTGGTGCCATCGGGCAGGGGAATCAAAGCGTCAAACAGTCCTGCATTCCAGTCAACTGCGTCCATCCAGTAGATGTTATCTTGGATTTTTCTCGGGTTCATGGTCTTTTCTCCTTGTTGGTGACGGTCCAGAATTCAAGGCGATTCCCCTCGGGGTCATGGAGGTAAAAGACGCTGGCGCCCCAGAGAGATTTGACCGGTGTCGGGTTGAGTCGTTTAGATTTGAATGTTTCGTGTGCCGCTTCAAGATCGTCCACACAAAGACTGATGGTGACGCCCGCACCCCCGGCTCCCTTGATGGAACACTGTGTTTCATCGGCAAGGCTCAGCCGGGCCGAATCGGTCAGGGCAAATTCCACAAACCATTCCCGGGTGGTGAGCCGATCAAGGTTTAACCCCGATGCGTAGAATGCCACGGTGTCGGTCCAGCGGGTGCAGTATAAAATTGTGTTTGCTGTCCTGATTGTCATGGAAACACGGGTCCTCCTGCTGCCGGGCGGCCCATATCTTGAATGGGACGATCATGGGTTTGTTTTACCTGGGCACACGATAAAAGAGATTATACTTTGTTTTTAACATTTTCATATATCGGTTGTTGCACAGGGGGAGATCTGAATGGTTGTTGATTGACATTGTCCGATATTGACAGCCCTATCCATAAAAAGGGTCTGCAAGAATACGAATCCCTTTTCGCTGTCTGAAATTTCGGCAGCAGGGCCAGAAGGGCCTGTCAAGGGGGATGACCGTTTTAACGCCGGGTACCCTCCATTTCCGTGGCCCTCAGGTTTCAGGTAATAGAAGGGCTTCAGTTTTTTTTTCTGATATACATCATCTTGTCGACCCTGGCAACAACCCCCCCGTATTGATCCTTGATCTCGACGGGATATTGGGGCATGTATTTTTCACCGCCGGCTGTTTTTTCAATGATATCGGAGATCATGGCGTCGGTGATGAAGAATTCGGCGGTCATGGTTCCCCGGCCCGGTTTGATGAAATCAATGGTGGCGGCCTTGTCCCACACCACATAGCCGGGGCCCAGGATAGGAATCAGCATCAGCATGTAAAAGGGGTCCACCATGGCGTAGAGGGAGCCGCCAAAATGGGTGTTGACGTAGTTCCGGTTGTACCATCGGCCTTGCATCTCAACCTTGATGTGACGGTAATCGCTGGTAACGGTTCTGACACGGATTCCCGTGCCCCAATAGGGCGGATAGAGGTTCATGAGATGCTTGAAGGTTGATGCTTTCATGGCATCCACTCCCGGGGGGCGATGTCTATTTTGGAAAAAAACATGATAGGGGGAGATCCTTAATAATTTAAATTTATTGTTGCCACAACAGCCCATTGGCGTGGTATTGATGTCAAAACATACTGAAGTGTACAGATTTGTCAAGAATAATTGTTTTACACACCGACCACTGGTCAAAGCAAAAAAGGTTGATGCACCATGGGTACCCTTAAATTCTTCGCTGGATCTCTGATCGTTCTGACGCTTGTGTCTGCCATTTCCCTTGCCATGGGGCTGATGGCTCTGGGTCTGGAATCCACCCCCCTTGTCACCCTTGAACGGGAACTGAAACAGGAGGACATCGGGAGAATAAAAAAAATTATCCAGCAGAGTGACCCCCGCAGGCTAAAGAACGGTCAGGTTAAAAAAATGACCATTCACCAGGATGAGCTGAATCTTGCCCTGGACTATGCCCTTGTGTCCCTGGACGCCACCCGGGTGGGGGCTCGGGTTGCCCTGGAGAGTGAATCGGCCGAAGTTCAGGTATGCGCAGCGCTTCCAGGAGCGCTTTCAGGTAAATACCTGAACCTCTCGGCGCAACTGTCGTTCACCGGCAGACGCGCAGCCATAACCCGCATGAAGTTGGGGAAATTGCCTGTTCCGGTTTTTCTGGTCAACCCGGCTCTGGCCCTGGGGTATCATTTTTTTAAATCCACTGCCTGGTTTAAGACCGTGGGCGAAGTCCTTGATTCCATCCGGTTCATTGAACTGGGGAATCGACAGGTAAGTCTGGAATTTCAGTGGGATCGTGGCGTTGCAAAACGGTTCCAGAATCAGGCCAGGGATCTGATTCTTTCGCCATCGGACAGGAATCGAATTCGATTCTATTCCATGGAAATTGCCCGCCTTTCCCGATCATTCAACAAACCCGCAATCTCCCTGTCTGCCTATTTTAAGCCCCTTTTTGCAACGGCTCTGGAGCGAAGCCGGGTAGGCGAACCTCCGGGGCCGGAAAATCGTGCCCTGGTGTTCAGCCTGACCCTCTATGTCATGAACTGGTCCGAGAAAGTTTTCACAGGAGATCCGGGAGCTGCTGCCCTGCCAAAGGCGGCAAGGCAGACCCTGACCCTGATGGGCCGAAAAGATCTCGCCCAGCATTTTTTAATTTCAGCCGCCATTGCAGCCGGCACAAACAGCGGGTTGTCGTCCATTGTGGGGGTATTCAAGGAGATGGAGGATTCAAGGGGGGGGACCGGATTCAGCTTTGCAGACCTTGCCGCAGACAGGGCCGGGATCGCCTTTGCCCGACTGGCCGTGGAGAACACCGACCTGGCCCGCGGTCTTCAGGGCACCATGGCCCGAGTTCGCCATGAATCGGATTTCATGCCCGCCATTGATCATCTGCCCGAAGGGATCATGGAACTTGAGTTCAAACGCAGATACCATGACCTCAACAGCAGGGAGTATGCCCTGGTGGAAGCGGAGATCGCCCGGAGAATTGCAGGCTGCAGAATCCATGGTTCGGTTGAAGTCCGGTGAGCGCCACGGGCTGGTCGAAAACGGGAAACTGTTTTGGTCAGAGCGCTTTTGCCCGTGTCTGCCCCTTGGGCAGTGGGGGCACCCCATGGGGGGGATGACCACTGCCTGGACGCGGTCAGGCTGTGGCGCCGGGTTTGACGTTGACTGGGATGCCGGCCACCATCCAGACCACCCGGTCGGCTGCGGAAGCGATGCGCTGGTTGACAAATCCGGCCATATCCCTGAACTGCCGGGCCAGGGCGTTTTCCGGAACAATTCCTGCCCCTACCTCATTGGAGACCAGGATCACGGGGCAGCCGGCACGGCCAAGGCTTGATGCAAGGCCCCGGAGTTTGAGATCAATGGCGGGCGGATCCATGTTTTTGAACATCAGGTTTGCGGTCCACAGGGTGAGGCAGTCGACCAGGATCACATCCTGCGACCCTGACCTTTTGTCAATGATTCCTGCAATCTCCAGGGGTTCCTCTGCCGTTGTCCAGCTGTCTCCCCTTTCCTGTCTGTGCTTGACCACCCGGTCTTCCATTTCTGGGTCCGAGGGAACCGAGGTGGCAATGAAAAGTTTTCTTGTACCGGGAAGGGCGTTTGCCAGCCCAAGGGCATGGCTGCTTTTCCCGCTGCGGCATCCGCCAATTACCAAAGTTATCATTGTTTTTTGTCCTGCCTTTGTTCGGTTATGCTGAAATCTGCCGGTCCGTCCCGATGCCCGTGGCATCCAGGAGTTGTCCAAGGTTGATGTGGCGTTCAAAATGGTCCTTGAGCCGGGCGTAATTCTCGTCCCGTGACGGGATGCCAGACAGGTCAATATCCCTGATGCCGGCCATGGCAAACCATTTTTCAAGAATGGCCGGGGTGTCGAACAGGCCGTGCATGTATGTGCCTGCCACCCGGCACTGTCAGCAATGCATCCGTCAAAATCGTTGCACGGCCGCTGATTCCTGGAGATTACCTCGAAAAACGGTGAACCTGTATCCCTTGTGGTTTCTCCCATGTGGATCTCATACCCCTCTGCCGGAATGCCTTCCCACGCAAAGCGGCTCAAGGTGGTGGTCTTGGGTGCCTGGAGAATGGTATCCACGGGCAGCAGACCCAGCCCCCGGGTGGTGCCGGGGGGGCCCTCAAGCCCATGGGGATCCTGGATGGTCCTGCCCATAATCTGGTAGCCGCCGCAGATGCCGAGCAGGCAGCCGTGGTCTTGAACATGGGCCTGGAGGTGTTTGTCCCAGCCGCTGTGTCTGAGCCAGCCCATGTCGGCACGGGTGTTTTTGGATCCGGGGATGATCACGGCTTTGAACACGGAAAGGTCCCCGGGCCTGTCCACAAAGGCGAGCTCAACCCCGTTGATACCGGCCAGGGTGTGGAAGTCGGTGAAATTGGAGATGTGGGGCAGGCGGACCACGCCAATGGCTGGTTTCGTTCTGTCCAGGCGGGAGATTGACGGGCAGCATTCGATCTCCACGGAATCCTCGGCATCAACCCTGAAGTGGGTGTACCAGGGGAGCACGCCAAATACGGGTTTTCCCGTTGTCTGCTCGATCCAGTCGACCCCCGCGTTGAACAGGGAGATATCTCCCCGGAACCGGTTGATGATAAACCCCTTGACCATGTCCCGGCAGGCCGCTGGAAGGCAGGCCAGGGTGCCGACAATCTGGCCGAAGACCCCTCCTCTGTGGATGTCTGCCACAAGGATTACCGGGGCCTTTGCATGGGCTGCCATGGGAAAATTGACAATGTCCGACGCCATGAGGTTCACCTCGGCACAGGATCCGGCTCCCTCCATGACCACAAGGTCGTAACGGCTCTTCAGCCGATCATAGGCCAGGCAGGCCTCGTTGAAGTAGTGCTCTTTTTTCCGGTGGTAGTCAAGGGCCGTTGCATTGGCAAAGGCCTTTCCGTTGAGTACCACCTGGGAGCCCATCTCGCCCGTGGGTTTGAGCAGCACCGGGTTCATGTCCACATGGGGAGCGATCCTTGCGGCCTGGGCCTGGACGATCTGGGCCCTGCCCATCTCAAGACCCTCGGGAGTGATGCCCGAGTTGTTGGACATGTTCTGGGACTTGAAGGGTGCTACGCGGACTCCCCGGTCGGCCAGGGATCGGCAAATTGCGGCATTGACAATGCTTTTACCCACGTCTGAACCGGTTCCAAAAACGGCAATGGCATCTGTTTTTTTCATTTTTCGATGCCAGTCCTTGCCGTGACGCCGTTCTGGTAGTAATGCTTGATTTCCCGCATCTCGGTCACCAGGTCGGCCCGCTCAATGACCCCGGGGGTGGCCCCCCGCCCCGTGATCACAAGTTCCACGTGGTCGGGTTTGAGATCCATGAGCGCTAAAAGATCGTTTTCGGAAAACAGTCCGCACATGACCGCAACATTGCCCTCTTCCACCACCACCACATCATGCAAGCCCTGGGTTAGAACCTCAATCAAACGGGCATAGCCCTTTTTGCCGGCTTCAATGTCCTCGGGTGAGGGCTTGCCCTTGACAAATCGGCCCAGACCGTATTGTTCGACGGTGATCAGTTCTGAAAATCGTTCCAGGGCCTTGATTTCAGAATAGTCGCCCTGTTTGAGGAACTGAACGATAAAAACCTTGAGGCCTGCGCCTGCGGCCCTGACGCTCAGCCCCAGTGATGCCGTGGTTTTTCCCTTGCCGTTGCCCGTGTACACCTGAACATATCCCTTCATTTTTCGTCTCCCTTGTTAGAGTTCATACTTGCCCGAGTATCCCCTGGGCGTATACATGAAGTCAAGGTATTCAACCGACGCCTTGTTGCCAACAAAAAGGACGGTCTGCATGCCAACCTCGGCCCGGTCCAGATCCTTGAGACGAACCACGGAAACCTTCTGGCCGTCGCGCATGGCCGCCGTCACCACCCCCACCGGGGTGTTTTCATCCCTGTGTTCAAGAATCAGGTCCCTTGCCCGGTTGAGTTGCCAGTCTCTTTTTTTGCTCTTGGGGTTGTAGATGGCAATGACAAAATCCGCCGACGCTGCTGCGGTTATCCGCCGTTCAATGGTCTCCCACGGGGTGAGAAGATCGCTCAGGCTGATGGCGCAAAAATCGTGGGTCAGGGGAGCTCCCACCAGGGAGGCTCCTGCTGCAAGGGCCGGAATTCCCGGGACCACCTCGATTTCGAGGACGTTTCCGGTGTAGGTTTTTTTCTGTGGAGACCTGTGGCGGATCAGGTGGAGTCCCTTTTTCTGGCACATTTCAAATACCAGGCCTGCCATGGCATAGATGCCGGCATCTCCGCCGGATATCAGGGCACAGGCTTTACCGGTAAGGGCCTCGGCAATGGCCTGTTCGACCCGGTCCACCTCCCTGGTCATGCCCGTTGCAATGGTCTTTTTGTCCTTGATCAACGGCCGGATCAGGTCCATATAGGTGGTGTAGCCGGCAACGGCATCGGCCTGCTTTAAAAGGTCCAGGGCTCTGCCTGCCATGTAATTTATATCCCCGGGACCGGTCCCGATGACAAACAGTCGATTGGTTTTCGTGCCACGGCCAGGGTCACGTTTCCCTGTTTCATCTTCGGCACAATGAGATTCCCGTTGTTCGACGCCAGAATCGCTGCAGCTTCGCATACGCTTTTTACTCCCAAATGTTTTTCCACCATTTTTGATGGATTTTCAATCGTGGTTACCGAGTTAAGACTGGGTTTGTCATAAAATTCAATGCCCAGGCCCATAACGCGGGCAAGGGACAGAATGCCCGGTTCATCCTGCTTGACCACGGTGGTGCCAAGGGTGAAGATCGATGACCGGGATAGCCCCCTCTGTGCTAACATCTGTTCCAGAAATGCCTGGATTTCGCCCAGGGAGGTGCCCCTGTTGCACCCGATGCCCAGGGCCAGGGTCCGGGGTCGGAGCACAAGGGTTCCACGTGGAACGTTTTCCGTCGTGTCCGTGCACACAACCGACGGCCTGTCTCCCCCGGGAATGCCAGGGGTTAACATGGCCAGCCCATGGGGAAGGTGGAGGGTTACAAGGCCGTATGGGTCGTGGATGTCAATGGGTTTTTTTTGTAGAATCGCCATGTTGACGGTCTTGATGGCTTCTGGGTTTTCAATGGCAAGGTGGCCGGTCTTTGCCACAAGATCAATGGCCGGTAATTGGTTGACATCCGTGGCCGTGGTGATGACCGGCCTTGCCTGGATCATGGCCCCCACGGCATGGGCCAGGGCGTTGGCCCCCCCCAGGTGGCCAGAAACCAGGCTGATGGCATGGATGCCCCTGTCGTCCACCACCACAACGGCAGGATCATGGCACTTTGACTGTAACAGCGGTGCGATAATCCGAACGGCAATGCCCGTTGAAAAAATAAAAATGTGGGAATCATACCCATGGAACTGCTCCTGGACAGCCCTGGCCAGGGTGTGAACTTTATTGGCCGTGTCTGGACAACCGGGAAGTGCGGCAAGCTTTGCGGTTACAAAAAGATCGACCGCCTGGTTATGCCCCTGACCCCTGCTGGTGCAGGGCCCGCCAATGGGCGTTGGCAGCGCAACGGGGTGTTCTGCTGTAAAGGCCTGGGCAAGGCGGCCGGCCAGTTTGACGCCCCCAGGCGTGATGGCCCAGATGGCAACATTGCCGTGGGGGCCGGCCTGCAACTTTTTTCCCTCCCGGGTCACTTTTTTCCCCTGAAACCGTGGGCGAACCCGGCATCATAGAGTTTTGAGGCGATGACTTCTCCTTTGTCCCTGGCTACGGCCACGGCCCGGCCAACAATGATCAGGGCCTGGCTTTGGATGCGCTGTGTTTCAACGGTATGGCTGAGCTGGCCCACCGTGGTGTAGACAATCCGCTCCTGGGGATGGCCGACCTTGTAGGCGATGGCGCACACGCCCTCGGCGCCATAGTGCCGGGCAAGGATCGTCTGGACTCGTTCCACGTGGGCAATGGAAAGGTAGATGGCCATGGAGCTGTGGTGGGCCGCCAGAAGATCAAGGTCTTCTGGCTCCGGCACCGGGGTCCGGCCTGAAATCCGGGTTAAAATTAAGGTCTGGGTCACCTCGGGCAGGGTATATTCCATGCCCATGGCCGCGGCAGCGGCAAAGGCCGCCGTGACCCCGGGGATCACCTCATAGGGAATATCCCGGTGGTCGAGTTCCCGCATCTGCTCGAAAATGGCGCCATATAGGGAGGGATCGCCCGTGTGGAGCCGAACGACTTTTCGACCCTGGCCCTGGGCCTGCTGTATCATCTCCACGATATCGCCAAGGGTCATGGCAGCGCTGTTGACGGCCTGTGCATCGGCCCGTTTCCACTTGAGCAGGGCCTCTGGCACAAGGGAGCCTGCATAGATGATAAGGTCTGCCCCGGCAAGGGCGGTCTGGCCCTTGACGGTGATGAGGTCCGGGTCTCCCGGGCCAGCACCGGCAAAAATGACGGGGTTGGTTTCCATGGTCATGGTTGATGGTTTCCTTTTGTTTTTTCACCTGTAATGATCCACACCGGGTTTAACGCCGCCAGTCGTTCGCCAACGGGCATGGGTTTTGATTTGGATACCTGGATCTGGACCAGATCGGCTGTGAATCCCATCTGTCTGAGCAGGTCAAGCACCGGCGTTGTGTGCTGAATCAGCACCGTGTTGACGACCATCACTCCTCCTGGTTCAAGTCTGGTTCCGGCCCGGGCAATGATCTCTAAAAGGTCCGGGCCACCGCCGCCGATGAAAATGCGGTTTGGGTCAGGCAGGTCGGCCATGACGTCAAGGGTGTTGCCCTGGATCACGGTCAGGTTGTCTGCCTGGAACTGCTGTCGGTTTGCCCGGATGTCTGAAATTCTGGATTCGTTTTTTTCCACGGCAATCACCCGTCCCATGGGCACAAACAGTGAAGCCTCAATGCCCACGGATCCGGATCCGGCACCCAGGTCCCATACCACATGATTCTTTGACACAAGGCGCAGCTTTGAAATCGAGATGCTCCGGATTTCGGATTTGGTGATCAGCCCCCGCTGGTGGACAAACAGGGCGTCAGGCATGCCCGGCCATAGGGGCGGACACGACCGCTGCTCTGGCCGGCCAGGGCCGATCCCCTTTTTGCCCATGAGGATTACCACATTGGGCATGTCAAATTCAACAGCGGCAACGGCAGCCATGTCGTCGTGCCAGGAGATGGTCTGGTCTCTGGCACCCAGACGTTCCAGGACGCAGAGCCTGAAGCCCGCAATCCTGTTTTTAATGAGAAACGCTGCGATCCACCCCGGGGTGTGCACGGGGTCTGTGAGGATGCCGATCTTGTTGCAGTTTGCGAAAAGGGCCGCCAGGTTCCGGGGTTCTCTGCCGTGGAGGCTGATCAAACGGGCGTCGTGCCAGGGTTCCCTGATGGCGCTGAAGGCGGCCCCCAGGGATGAAATGTTCGGGTAGATGGTGACGCTCTGGTGCCCAAGGGCCGCCACCAGGGTTGATCCGATGCCGAAAAACAGGGGGTCGCCCGAGGCCAGGACCACAATGCGCTCGTGGGCCATGCGGTGTTTGATGACGGCCACCAGATCGTCTATTTTGCCTGTGATGGGCAGGCAGGGTTTGCCCAGGGAGAGGAACATGTCAAGGTGCCGCCTGCCGCCCACCAGGAGGTCGGCCTGTTCAATGGTGGTTCGATGGACCGGGGTCAGATCCTGTTCGCCCATGCCCATGCCGATGATCTCAACACCCATCATGCCACCCCATAGTAGATCAACCCAACAATGATAATGCTGATTATCCGGAAAAACTGCCCGCTCACCAGCAGTGAAAGACCCATTTTCGGGGAGAAGATGCCCATATAGCGGGGAATCTGGTGGCGTAGGGCCCGCAGGGGAAAGGCGATCACGTTGCCCATGAGCAGGGCGATCACGGTCTGCTTGGTGGTCAGCACACCGGCGTTCATCAGGGCGCCTGCCGCGGCAAACCCGGAGGTAAACTCGGCGGCAAAGCTCAGCACCACAACCGAAAGGGATTCCACGGGCATGAATGCCAGGGTCAGGGATTGGGAAACCGTCTGGTTCAAAAATTCAAAGAACCCGTTGATGTTGAGCACAAAGACCAGGGTGTAAATGGGCAGCACATACACGGCAATACCCATGACGCGGCCGGGAAGTTTTGATCTGATTTGTCTGAGGATCTTTTTTTTTGCCGCCCGGGTGCCTGATTCCTGGCCGGGGGGCTGTTCAGGCCGGGTATCGGATCTGGACGCAAGGGGCTTGTACCAGTGGCCAAAGACAAGAAAGCAGAGGGTCCTCAGCATGGTGGCGCCAAAGGTGAGCAGGAAATAGAGAATCCCGGCCCTTCCGGTCAGCGGCACCACAATGAAAAAGGTGGTGGGCAGGTGGAGAAAAAAGGCCGGCAGCTGGTTGACGTAGTTGGTGAGAAACAGCTGTGCCCGGGTAATTTTTTTTTGTTTGAAAAATTCCAGCAGCATGGCGTTGGCGGCGACCCCCGAGACAAATGCTGCGGTAAAGGCCGCACTGCACCGGTTGCCCAGGTTGGAGAATTTGAAAAAGGGCCGGGCCACCACAGACAGCTGCCGGGTCCATCCGGTTGCCTCGATGATCTGGCCTGCGGCAAGCCCCAGGGTGATGAAGACCATGAGCCGAAAAAGGGGAAAGAAAAGTCTGTTCACAAGGGTGGCTGTGTCCACAGGGTGGCCTGTGGACAGACCTCCGCCCACGAGCATAAGCGTGATTGCCAGTGAGACAACCAGCTGTTTTTTCTGATTCTTCTTTTTTTTCATTTTCCAGCCAGGATCAGGGTCCAGTAGTCAGGTTCCCTTGCCTCAAGGTCAGTGAGGTCATGGATGATTTTTTCTCCGTCCCGGCTGCACCGGGTAACGGCCACGGCTTTTTCCATCATACCTGCATCCCGAAGAACCGTGTTGATGTCTGCGGTGTTTTTATATGCCTTGAGCAGCACCACGTTTTCAACCCCGTCCATGCTTCGTCTCAATGGTTCTCCCCCATAGGCGCCCGAGGTGATGAGCAGCGACTCTTCGGCTTCAACCAGGGTCCGGTTGAGCCTTGCCGCAGCCGCATGGAACGAGGTAATGCCGGGAATGGTCTCCACCACGGCATGGGGCATCACGGTTTTAAGGCTTTTGAGCACATATCCGTAGGTTGAGTAGGTCATGGGGTCACCCAGGGTGAGAAAGGCTGCGTTTTTGCCCTGTTCGAGAACAGCGGCAATTTTGCGGGCATTGTCGTCCCAGGCAGCTTTGGATTCGACCTTGTCCTTTATCATGGGAAAGGAGAGGGAGCAGATCGTCGCCCCCTCGGTGATATGGGGCCGGGCGATCTCCACGGCCAGGCTGTAGCTGTTTTTGGTGGATGCCGCCGTAAAGATGACATCGGCCTCATTGATGGTCCGTACGGCTTTGAGGGTCAAAAGCTCCGGGTCCCCGGGGCCGACACCTATGCCGAAAAGTTTTCCCGCTGTACTCATGTGTTTTTTTCCTTGTTTAACATGGGAGGCACAAACCCGGCCGGGTCAGTCACTTCCCGGGTTGCAGAGGGTTGTCCCCATCCCCTGGGCAGAGGCAGCCGAATTCCTGGCGTCAGGGGTGCCAAAGATGTCGGGGTAGAGGATCTTTCCTATGGTTTCAATTCCCTGTAACAGCCTGAATCCAGGCCGTGATACAATCTGCTCGTCGATGAGAAAAATGGCGTTGTCCTGTACGGCCTTGATCATGGCAAAGCCGGGTTCGTTCTTGATGGTTTCACGGGAAACAGGGTTCATCTCCCCCTGCTGTGCAAGGAACACGTCAATCCCGCCGCCATGGGCAAGGATTCGCTCTTTGCCGTAGTTGCCGATGTTTGTTCCCCTGGATGCTTTGGCATCTTCCGCAACATTGATGCCTCCTGCCACCTCCAGGGCAAAAAGGGCCATGGAACCGGGGGTAAAGGTTTTCATCTTTGAATGAATGGCTTCAAAGTAGACCCGTTTTCTGGGTGTGATTTCCCGGGTCAGGGCCCGGTATCTGTTGATCTGGCATTTGAAATCCCTTACCATGGCCGAGGCCTGGCTGGCCTTGCCGGTGAGTTGGCCAAGGGTGAGCCAGTAGTTGTACATCTCGTTTACGTCACCGGGCTGCAGGGATACCACGGTGATGCCCGAGCGCTCAAGCTGCTGGATGAGCCTGGGGCAGCCACGTTCGATCATGGGTCGGATCAGCACAAGGTCGGGTCTGGCCCCGAGGAATTTTTCAGGACCGTCATGGGCGGAAAACCAGGGGGTGGCTGAAAACCTCGGATCATGGATGTCGCTGCGCGACACCCCGATGATCTGCCGGTCAAGGCCCAGAAAAGACAGGTTTTCCGTGTGCGCCCCATACAGGGAGATGATCCGTGAAAAGGGGTGTTCAAAGGTCAGGGTTCGGCCGTTCCGGTCAACGATCTGGTGTGCGTTACAGACCGGTGACAGGCTTGACAGGACCAGGAAAAAACCCAGCCAGAGGACGGTTTTCAAGATGCTGGTCTGCCTCTTTTCAGTGGCGGGTGCCCCTGGTCCGTGCACGGCAGCCGTTGCAACGGGTTTTGATCTGCCGGCCGGTCTATCCATGGTGTCCTGCCTTGAAGCTGGTCTGTCTTGCCCTGGAATAGGGGTTGAACTCAACCCTGGATTCCACCTCAAACACCTGGCGCACAATCTCTTCGTCAAGGACATCATCGGTTTGACCGGCGGCAATGATGCGGCCGTGTTTCATAAACACCAGGCAATCAGACCAGGCCGCAGCAAGGTTGATGTCATGGAATACCGATACAACGGTTCGGTTGGATGTTAACACCTCAGCTTTCACAATGTTGAGCAGACGCAGGGTGTGGTTGATGTCCATGCTGGAAAAGGCCTCGTCCAGAAACAGCAGCGGGGTCGTCTGGCAAAGGGCCCGGGCCACCACACAGCGCTGGCGCTCGCCGCCGCTCAGGCGGTTGATCCTTCGGTTCATGAGTGGCTTGATGCCGGTTCGTTCCATGATTTTGTCAACGATCCGGACGTCCTCGCTGCCGGGTCGTGCAAATCGGGGCAGATGGGGATGACGGCCCATCATCACGATCTCTTTGACGGTGAACGGAAAATTGATGTCATACCCCTGGCTGACCAGGGCAATGGCCCGCGCAATCTGTTTGTGTGTGAAATTGTGGAGGGACCTTTTTCCGAGCATGATGGTGCCGGTGTCGGCCCTGCGGTGGCGGATGAGCAGATCCAGCAGGGTGGTCTTGCCACAGCCGTTGGGGCCCAGAATGGAATAAAAACATCCGGCCTTGAATTCAAGGTCGATGGCCTGGAGAACGGGCTTGCGGTCATAGGCAAAGCCCAGGTTTTGAACCGTCATTTCCATGGTGGTCGCTATATCTCCTGACTTTTTTTGAAGATCCAGCAGAAAACTGGCCCACCGATCAGGGCCGTGAGCACACCAATGGGAATTTCATGGGGAAGAACGGCCCGGGTAATGGTATCGGCACCGAGCAGAAGCAGGGCACCGGTAAGCATGGAAACCGGAATGAGCCGGCCATGGTCCGGACCGGTGATAATCCGCACCATGTGGGGTACCAGCAGTCCAACAAAACCGATGATGCCCGAAACAGAAACGGATACGGCCGCAAGCAGGGAGCCTGTGACAAGCAGAATCAGGGTGACCCGCTGGGTATCCACCCCGAGGCTTGCGGCCGAGCGGTCCCCCAGACAGACCAGGTTGAGGTCCCTTGCAAAGAACAGCGAAATGCACAGTCCTGCAACCAGGACCAACCAGGTCAGGGCCGCCTCGTTCCAGGTTTTGGATGCAAAGCTGCCCATGAGCCAGAAAATAATGGCAGAGACCTGGTCGTCGGCAAGGTATTTCATGAAACTGATGCCGGCAGACAGGATGGCGGCAACGATGATGCCCGACAGGATCAGGCTGTTCGAGGAGAATCCCCCTCCCCGACTGCTGCCGGAAAACGAGAGAAACATGACGGCAAAAAGGGTGAGGCAGGCCCCGGTAAAGGCCGAAAGCGGCACAGAGACCAGGGTGGCCCCAAGGCTCAGGAGGATGGCAATACAGGCGCCAAAGGCGGCTCCGGCTGAAACACCCAGGGTGTAGGGATCGGCAAGGGGGTTGAGGAGAATGCCCTGGAACAGCACACCCGACAGGGCAAGGCAGCCCCCAACGGCGGCACACACCAGTATCCGTGGCAGCCGGACATCCATGACAATGGTCTTGACTGTGGCATCAACGGGGCCTGGACCGTTGAAAAGTTCTGCCTTGAAAAGGGCCGTAAGGTCTGCCGGCCCGATGTCGACATACCCCATGGAGGTGGAGATAATAACCATCCCGACAAGAAGAAAAGAGAACAGGAGCACCAGAAACCCTGTTCCCTTCTTCCATATGGCGATAACCGGTAGACTCACTTGCGTGCCATATTCCTATCAAATATGATGGAGATCGGGTCTCCATTGTTCCATGTGAAACATATTAAACAAAAAATCCCACATCGACATTCTGTCGACATGGGATTCCGTATTTATCCTCATCCGTAAATTTCATTGACCCAGCCCAACCGCGCAGGCACACAGGATCATTTTTTTCATATCAGGCAGGTTTTCTGACTTCCGGATCATCTTACTTGCTGCGTCTTCCCATCCCCTTGACATCAAGGACAGTGACATTGGGCAGCGTTCATTCCCGGTTACAGCGGCGGGTCCGTTCCTGATTTTCACAGGATTCCCTTTTTCTGACGCTAACACCTGAATTTTCAATGACAATAGGACGCTGCTGTTAAAAAGTCAATGGAAATATTTGCCTATTTCAATAAATCCATGTTATCTGTTGTCCATGAAAATTTTGCACCTGATCAGCCAGATGCCGGATATGACCGGAAGTGGGAAATACATCCAGGCCGTAATCCGCTGCGCCCGGCAGAATGGCCATGACAACTTCCTGGTGGCGGGCGTTCAGGACGGTTTCACCCTGGATCCCTGCCTGATTGACCCTGACTGCTGTCTGCAGGTGGAATTCAACACCCCTGCCCTCGACTTCCCCATTCCTGGAATGAGCGATGTCATGCCCTATCCCAGCCGGGTGTTTTCAACCCTTTCACCGGCAGAGCTTCGACGTTATGGGGCGGCATTCAAAGAAAGAATTGCCGCAGCTGTTGATCAGTTCAAGCCGGACCTGATTCACAGCCACCATCTGTGGCAGGTGTCTGCCTTTGCCACAGAGGTTGCACCGGCCTTACCCACGATTGTTTCCTGCCACGGGACCTGTCTGAGGCAATTGGCCCTGTGCCCCCATTTACAGGAAAAACCCCTCGAACTTTCCCAAAAGGTCTCCGGTATCCTGGCCCTGAGCCAGGCCCAGGCCCAGGAGATCAGTTCCACTTATCCGGCTGCCCGGGGAAAAATCCATGTGGTGGGTGCAGGGTTTGACCGGCATCTTTTTTTCCCGGCAGTAAAACCTGCCCCGCCGCCAGTGGAAATCCTGTATGCAGGCAAACTGTGCCGGGCAAAGGGCGTTCCCTGGCTTCTCAAGGCCCTTAAACCCCTGGGTTCACTGCCCTGGCGGCTGCACCTGGCCGGCAGCGGAAGCGGGGAGGAACAAAGGGTTTGTGAGGCCCTTGCAGCACCGTTCGGAGATCAGGTTTGTCTCCATGGGACCTTGACCCACCCTGAACTTGCCCGTCTCATGGGGCGTGCCCACCTGTTTGTTCTGCCGTCTTTTTTTGAAGGGCTTCCCCTGGTGCTCATGGAGGCCCTTGCCTCGGGTTGCACCCTTGTGACCACGGCCCTGCCCGGCACCTGTGAGGTGCTCAGCGGGGCAGCCCCTGGCCGGGTGAACCTTTTGAATCTTCCGCCCCTGGCAACGGTGGACGCCCCCCATAAGTCGGATCTTCCCCGTCTGGAACAGGCCCTGACACAGATTCTGGCCAGGACCATTGGGGCTTGTCTTGAACAAGGGGTAGCGGATACCCAGGCGTGTGATCCCATGGCAGGAACTTTCACATGGGAGCGGGTGTTTGAAAGAATTGAATCTGTCTATCGAGATGCCCTTAAAGGGTAATGGCAATGGCGGCAATATCGTCGTGGCACTTGAACCGGGGAAATTGTCTGCACAGGGGATCCTTGCCTTCAATGGTCCGAATGCGGTCCCTGAGACCATGGAGCCCGAGCCTGAGGTAGGTCGCCACCAGACGGTCAAACCGTTTTAATGGTTCCGGGTCGGGTGTCGGCAGCTGAAGTCCGTCGGTGAACAGGAGAATATGGGCGACATCCTCCAGGGCTTCAACCCCGGAAAGGATGAAATCCTCAGCTGCCCTTTCTCCGTTGAGCACACCATAGGTGCGGTTCATCTTCTGCCGAGTCTCGGCAATTTGATGGGCCAGGGCCTGGCCGATGGTAACCGGACTGGTGTCGGCCATCTGTTTCCACAGGAAAAGGGTCTCAAAGTCGTGGTCCGGTTTTTCCCCGAGCACCCGGTGGGAACCGTCCCCATGGACAAGGACGATGCAGGCGTCCCCGGCCTGAACCCACTCAAGGGACCGGCCGTCTACCCTTGCCACGGCAGCGCTGGTGCTCCACAGATTCTGACGTGCCGAAAGATTCACGCCATGGCGGATCATGGTCTCCCAGATCATCTCGTTGGCCTTTCCTGCAAGGGCTGCCAAGGAGTCCCCGTTTTTTTTAAACACATCACAGGCCGTTGACGAGGCAATTTTTCCGCCGGTTTTACAGCCGTCAAACAGGGCCTTGTCAAGGCTTGTTGCCCCGTCAAAAACCCCGAAAAGGGATTCTTCGATCACAAGGGCATCTTCGTTGATCCTGCCCGATCCTTTTTCCAGAATGTGCTCGGCTCTCATATTTACCTTCATTGGCTGATTTACAATACAGTCAATTATAGGCGTGGAGATCTTGATGTCAAAGCGATTAAATTGATGGCCTTTTAGCGGGCCATAGAAATTTATAATACCGGTGTTGTTTTGCCCTGATTTGATGGTTGGCCGGGCCGGGACGGTCCGGTCAACAGATCCTTGAGGTCCTCCACCACCAGGTAAAAGGTGGGTACCAGACCCAGGGTGATGAGGGTGGCAAACAGGATGCCGAACCCCAGGGAGATGGCCATGGGGATCATGAACCTTGCCTGGCGGGAGGTTTCAAAAATCATGGGGGCAAGACCGCCAAAGGTGGTGAGGGTGGTCAGCATGATGGGCCGGAAACGCTGGGTCCCTGCCGCAACAATGGCCCCGTGGGCCGAAAGACCGTTTCGCCTGGAACGGTTGGCAAAGTCAATGAGCACCAGCGAATCATTGACCACCACCCCGGACAGGGCCACAAGGCCGAAAAGGCTCATCAGCGAGAGGGAATAGCCCAGGAGGATATGGCCGATGACGGCCCCCACAAGCCCAAATGGAATGGCTGCCATGATGACAAAGGGCTGGACATAACTTCTGAAGGGCACTGCAAGAAGGGCATAGATGGCAAACAGGGCCATGAAGAGCCCTGAGATCAGACTTGTGGTGCTGTCACGCATGTCTGCCTGACGACCCTGGAATTTGCTGGTCAATCCAGGATAATCCTGTTCCAGGCGGGGAAGAATTTCGTCCTTGAGAACCGTGATGAGCTGGTTGGTCTCGTCCCTGGGAATCACATTGGCCGAAACCGTGGAGATCCTGCGACCGCCACGTCGTTCAATGGCGGTATAGGCCCTTCCCCGGTCCATGGCCACCACTTCGCGCAGGAGTGCCTCCTCTCCCCGGGAGTTTCGCACCATGAGGGTCTCGATGTTCTGCTCAAAGGACCGCTCGGCCTCTGGCAGGCGGACCCTCACGGTGATCTCGTTTCTTCCCCGCTGGAGTTTCAGGGCCTGGGCCCCGTAAAAGGCATGGCGGACCTGGAGGGCCACGTCCCGTGCCGTGAAACCCATCATTTCGCCAAGGGCGAGCATGGTAAAGTCAAATTGTTGTTTTCCCCTGGCAGAACCATCGTCAATGTCCCGTGAGGATGGAAAATCGCCAAGCTCCCGGGCCAGGGCTTCGCTGGCCGACGACAGGGTTCCGATCTCCTGGTGGCTGAGTTCAATGGTCAACGAACTGCCCGACGCCGGGCCTCCTCGGTCGGCCTGAAAGGTGAGGGATTCAAGACCGGCAAGGGGGCCAAGGGTTGATCGCCAGAGTTCCGTTACCCGGGTGGTGTTGATGGGTCTGACGTGGCTGGGGGTGAGAAGAATTCTTGAGGTGATGACGTTCTCGTCCACCTGGGCGTAAAATCCCCTGGAAAGGGTCTGGCCTCCGTTGTCTTTGATGACGGACTCGGCTGCCCTGGAAATCTGGGCAACCACTCCAGCGACGCTGTTCGCCGCACTGCCGTAGGGAAGCGTTGCCGTGACAAAGGCGTAGTCGGATTCCACCCTGGGCATGAGGGTGGTGGGTATTCTGCCGCTCTTGACGTAGGCACCGACAATGACAAGGATGGCCAGGCCAATGGCAAGGGTGGTGTAACGATGGTCAAGCACCCGCTCAAGCAGGGGGGTATATACCGCCTTTACAAACCGGACAAGGGCGTTGCTTACCCACTGCTGCCGGGAGACAATCCATCCCATGAATCTTCCCTTTGGGATTGAATCTCCATGGGCAAGATGGGCCGGAAGAATAAAAATACTCTCGGCAAGGGAGACCATAAACACCGTGATCACCACCACGGGGATGATCTTGAAGAATTTCCCCATGGTGCCGGGAACAAACATGATGGGCAAAAAGGCCACCACATTGGTGAGAATACTGAACACCACGGGCATTGCCACTTCCCGGGTTCCCCGGATCGAAGACTCAAGAAAATCAAAGCCCATCTGTCGGTAATGGTAAACGTTTTCTCCCACCACAATGGCATCATCCACCACAATACCGATGGTAACGATAAAGGCAAACATGGAAACCAGGTTGATGGAAAAATCGGTCAGGGGCAGCAGGATAAAGGCACCCAGCAGGGAGATGGGAATGCCCAGGGAGACCCAGAAGGCCAGCCGGATGTCCAGGAAAAGGGCCAGAAGGACAAACACGAGCCCAAGCCCCATGTAACCGTTCTTGAGTAAAAGGGCGCCCCTTTCCTTGAAGGTCTGTGACATGTCACTGACCATGGCAACCCCGAGACCGGGCAACAGGGTCTGGTTGAACGCTGCCACGGCCTGCAGTGATGCCTCTGCCACCTCAACGGGTTTCTGATCCCCAACCCGGTAGATCTCGAGCATGATGGCCGGCTGGCCGTTGAATGTGGCATAGGTGTTGGTATCTTCAAACCCTTCGGTGATGAAGGCAATATCTTCCAGAAGCACCCGGGTGCCGTCATCCAGGGTGATCACGGCAAGCTTACCATAGGCCGGGGCACTCTCCCGCCGCTCTTTCATGCGCACCAGGATCTCCCCGCCGTCGGTCTTGAGGCTGCCGCCTGGAAGGTCCACCGAGGCCTTGGAAATAATTGTCGCAATTTCGGCCAGGGTCAGGTCGTACCGCCTGAGATTTGCCTGGGGCACTTCAATGTGAATTTCGTAGTCCCTCACCCCGTCAAGTTCCACCTGGGTGATGGCCGGGTCCTGGAGCAGCATTTCCCGCAATGCCTCGGCTTCCTGTCTGAGAACGGTTTCAGCGACAGTGCCGAACACGGCAAACGAGATGACCCTGCGACGCCGGGTGACAACGGATACCATGGGATCTTCGGCCTCGTCGGGAAAAGAGGTGATGGAATTGATCTGGCTTTCCACCTCCTGGGCAAAGCTTCGCACATCAACTCCCTCGATCACCTCAAGGTTGATTGCGGCCCTGCCTTCAAGGGCGGTGGAACGGATTTCGTCAAGCCCGTCCAGTCCCTGGACCGCCTCTTCGATGGCAAGAACAACCCCCCGCTCCACCTCTTCCGGGCTTGCACCGGGATAGGCCACGGAAACGTTGACAATGCCCAGCTCATACTCGGGAAACACCTCCTGCTTGATCTTGGTGGCCATGAACAAACCGCCCACCAGCAGCACCAGCATGAGCAGATTGGCGGCAACGCTGTTGCCGGCCATCCAGGTCACGGCTCCCCCCGGGGTTGTAGACTCCTGCTTAATTTCCATTGCAGTTGGATTCCTCCACCCGAATGGCCATGCCCTCAACGGCCGACGAGAGTTCCGAGACAATGATCTGGTCTCCGGGCTTGACCCCTGATCTTACAAATAGCGTTTTTTCGTTTTTCCACAGGATATCAAGGGGGACCACCACAAGGCGGCCGTCCCTGGCGATCCAGACCGTGTTTCCATCCCTGGCACACCGCCTGGGCAACGCAATGGCGTTGTTGATGGTTTGACCTTGAATGGACAGGGTGACATAGGCGTTTATGAGCAAAGGGGACGTTTTTTCCGGATCCTGCCCCAGGGGATCGGTTATGGAGACAAGGACCCTGGCAAGGCGGCTCTTGTCCGCAACATCCCCCAGAAGTCTGAAAACCTCTCCCTGGTAGCGTTGATTGTCCCGGATCAACACCTGAACCGGGCTGCCTTTGTCCGTTCCCGGTCCGGGAAACCGAATCCACTGGAGTTGATCCATGGCAATGGTGGCCGTTACCCAGTAGGTATCGGTTCCGGCAAGGAGGGCAAGGCTCTCCTGGGCCGTGACCTGGGACCCCTGTTCCACCTGTTTGGCCATGACCATGCAGTTGAAGGGTGCCCTTATCACCGTCCGCTCAAGGTCAATCCTGGCCTGTTCAACATCCACCTTCACGGTCTCAAGATCCGCCTGGACCTGTGCCAACTGGGGTTTTCGAAGGGCAAGCCCCGGGTCGTCCAGGCGCTTGCCAGATGAACGCTCCATGAGGCGGAGCTCGGCCTTTGCCACCGCCTGTCGACCCCGTTCAAGGTTCAGTTCGGCCTCGGTCTTGAGAACAAGGGCCTTTTTTTTTTTCAGTGCAAGTTCAAAATCCCGGGGATCCAGCCTGAGCAGGATCTCTCCCTTTTTAAAGGTACCGCCGGGGACGAACCGGTCGGATGTCTCGAGTACAAACCCGGAGACCCTTGATTTAAGAGCCAGCTCCCGGGATGCTTTTACTGCTCCCATTGCAGAGATGACCACCCCATGGTCGGACAGAACAGCCGTTGTTATTTCCACCAGGGGGACCTTTGCAGGCGGGGTGCCCCGTTTTGCCGCAGGTTTGGTCTGGTAAAGAAAAACACCAATGGCAATGCCCGCTGAAATGATGAAAAGGGGAAGTACAATTTTGATGACTTTGATCCCCCAGGGTGTTTTGGCGTTCTGACCGGTTGTTATCATCCCGTCCGGGTTTGTATGTCTGGTCACTTTTGTTTTCCAAGGTTCTTGGTTTGTGTGAAGCTCCCTCCAAGGGAGCGGTACAGGGCAATCCTTGACTTGATCAGTTCCGCCTGCTGAAGAATCATGCCCTTTTCAAGTTTCTGGACATTGAGCTGCTCGGAAATCAGGGGCAGGAAGGTGATGAGCCCCCTTTGATATCTGCGGGTGGCCTCGCCCAGGGCCAGCCGGGCGGCACCCAGTTCATGGTGGAGGGCGGCCAGCCACGCCCGCTGGTGAATCTCTTGGGACAGGGCATCTTCCACCTCCACCAGGGCAGTGAAAACTGTTCGTTCATAGGATGCAAGTCCCTCGGCCACCACGGCATCGGCCCGGTCACGGGCAGCCGCTTTTTTCCCACCGTCAAAAACAGTTGCGGCCATGTTGGCCCCAAGGGAGAGGATCCACGAGTTAAACAGGGTATCCAGGCCGGAACTCTGGAGCCCCAGGGTGCCGGTCAGATTCAGCGACGGGAGCCTTTCGGCCTGTGCAGCGAGGCTCTCCCACTGGTCGGCCATGAGCCTGAAGCCTGCAGCCCGGATGTCCGGCCGTTTTGATAAAAGATCTGCGGGAATCCCCATGGCAGGCAAAGGGGCAAGGATCGGGAAATCGGTATCTATGACAGCCAGGGCATTGGTGGGCGGCTTGCCCTGGAGCAGGCAGAGCCGGTTGGACAGGCGTTTGATCTCGTGTTCAAGGGGGGGGATCTGGGCCGTGACATGGGCCACCGCCTCCTGCTGCTGCAGGACGTCCAGGGAAGTTGAAAGGGCGTTTTCAAACCTGAGTTCCAGCAGCTCAAGGAGCAAGGTGTTGGTTGCCAGCTGCTGTTTGACAAGGTCCAGGGCCTGGACGGCTGCCAGCTGGTCCACCCAGGTAGTTGAGATCTCTGCGGCCAGGGTTATGGCTGCGGTTTCAAGATCTGAATGGCTGGCCCTGGCTGAAAGCTCTCCTGCCTTTGTCCGGGACCTGATCGTTCCCCAGAGATCCATTTCATAGCTTGCTGCCGGCCCCAGGGCAATGGTATCCAGGGTCGACGTCTGGCCCTGGTCCCGGTTTCGTCTGTGGGAAGCGCCTGCCTCAAGGGTGATGACGGGCAAGAGCAGGGAACGCGTTTCCATGGACATGGCCCTTGCCTGGTCAAGCCTTGCCAGGGCTTCCCGGATGGTAAAGTTGCTGCCAAGGGCCTGGTCAACGATTCGATTGAGTTCGCTGCTGCCAAAGCTTTGCCACCATGGTTCGCCAACCGCCATGGTATCTCCTGTACCGGGTTTGTCCCCAGGGGGCCCCGGGCCTGCCAGGAAGGTTTTCGGAAGCGTATCCAGAACAGGGGAACTGGGCAGCGGCCCTGTCCTGAAACAGCCAGGGAACAGGAATATCAATGCTGCAAGGGCCGGAATCATAATGGTTTGTTTTTTCATTCAAACAGTCTTCTCAACGGTTGTCCTTATCTTTCATTGGCCTTGAATTTCACTGAACGCTTCCAGGTCCATTCCCATACTATCTTACACTGAAAAAAGTCCAGTCAAAAGATATAGTTCTGGATTTTTACGTCCCGCCGGGATATTTGTTGACTGTTTTAACCCAAAATTTCAGGATGGACAAGTGCCATGACCCCAATCGAGCTCTCCCCCCAGTTGTTTGCCCTGCTGTTCGCCACGGGGTTTTTTGCAGGATTTGTGGATTCCATTGCCGGCGGGGGTGGATTGATTTCCCTGCCCATTCTCATGTCAACGGGCATGCCGCCCCAGATGGCCCTGGGCACCAACAAGCTCCAGGGAAGCTTTGGCACCTTTATTGCCGCATGCAACTACACGCACAAGGGAGCAGTGACCCTCAAAAAGACCCGGGTGGGGGTGTGCTTTACCCTGATCGGCGCCCTGGCAGGCGCCTGGGCAATCCAGCGGCTTGACCCGTGGTTTTTGAACTATATCATTCCCCTGCTGCTGGCGGGTGTTTTTGTTTATACCCTGGTTTCAAGGGACCTGGGAAAGAGTACCACCCGGGCGAGGATGCCGTTGAACCTGTTCTTCGTTATTTTCGGGCTGGGGCTGGGATTTTATGACGGGTTCTTTGGTCCTGGGACGGGGAACTTCTGGATGACGGCATTCATGGTGGTCATGGGGTTCAGCATGACACGGGCTGCAGGTTTCACCCGTATCATGAACCTGGTGAGCAACGTGGTCGCCCTTGCCGTGTTTGTGGCTGGAAAAAATGTTGTGTACAGTGTCGGCATAACCATGGCCCTGGGCCAGATTCTCGGGGCAAGGCTGGGGTCGGGCCTTGCCATCCAAAAAGGAGCCGGTTTTATCCGCCCGATCTTTCTCGGGGTGGTGTTTCTCACCATTGTCAGGCTGGTCTACCTGAACTATGCCACCCTGCTGTGAAAGCCGTCCTGGCCGTAGTGAGCCGTTCAGGCAAGGGGGAGGCCGATTTCAAACATGGCGCCCTTGTCCGGGCTGCTTTCCACCCGGATGGTGCCGTTGTGGTATTGAACAATGTGTTTGACAATGGCAAGCCCCAGGCCGGTGCCGCCCATGTCGGTGCTTCGGGCGCGGTCTACCCTGTAAAACCGCTCAAAAATACGGGGGAGGTGCTCTTGATCGATGCCAGGCCCTGAATCCATGACCCGGATCAGGGCATTGCACTTTTCCTGGGCCACCAGAATCAAGACCTCTCCTCCGGGTTCACTGTACTTTAATGCGTTGTCAAGAAGGTTGACCAGGGCCTGCTCGACCAGAAGGGTGTCCATGGGGATGAACAGGGGGCTGGAAAGATCTGTCTTGATCGTCACTCCCCTTGATTCAGACAGGGGCCTGCAGGCAGCCAGGGCGGCCTGGACTACCCCGTAAAGATCTTGGGGTTCAAAAACGGTCCGGCCCCCTTCCTGGCGTTCAAGCTTTGAAAGGGCCATGAGATCGTCCACCAGGTCAATGAGCCGGTTGACGTTTTTTTCGATGATGGTCAGAAATTCGACCCTTCTGGGTTGTGCCTCGGACTCGTCAAGGTCCTGGAGGGTCTCGATGAATCCCTTGATGGCAGTCAGGGGTGTCTTGAGTTCATGGGAGACGTTTGCGGCAAAATCCTTGTGCATGGTTTCAAGCCGGTGCATCCGTGTGATGTCGAGGAAAATGATCAGGGTGCCCATGCGCTCACCCTGGACGTTGGAGAGGGTGCTGGAATGAACATTGAACAGGTGCTTGCCCCTGCCCGTGAGGGTGATGTTCTCCTCGATGGAACCCGTTGAGGCCAGGGCCCGTTTGATAAAGGCATGCAGATCATAGTTCCGGGCGATTTCAAGGATGTTCCGGTTGGTCATGGTTTCAGCGGCATGGCCGAATATGGCTGCAACCGCCCGGTTGACCATGAGGACCCGTTCGTTGAGGTCAACGGCGATCACCCCTTCCCCCATGCTGGAAAGAACAGCTTCAAGTTCCATGGTGCGGTCTTCTGCACTTTTTATCTTCTCGTCAAGCCGTTCTGCCATATGATTGATGGTCAGGGCAAGTTCAGAGAGCTCTTCGGTATCGGGCACGGCCAGTCTCAAGGTCAAATCCCCCCTTGCCAGACCACCGGCGCCGGCCTTCATCTGCTCAAGGGGGCGGGTGATCCGCCTTGAAACAAACAGGCTTGCACCGGCAGCGGCAAGGACGGTGAGCATCAGGGCCATGATGAGATTGATTTGAACCCGTTTGATTTCAACGTCCATGGCCGAAACCGACAGAGCGGTTCGGACTGCGGTGGTGACGGCACCCTTGGTTTCAAGGGGCAAAGCCACATACATCATGTTCTGGTCCAGGGTGCTGCTGTATCTCACGGAGACGCCCTTTTCTGCGCGCAGGGCTGAAACGATTTCAGGTCTGATTCTGTGATTTTCCATCTCCTGGACGTCCCCGAGGGAATCGCCGATGACCCGGCCCGAGGAAAGAATAATGGTGACCCTTGTGCCGGTTGTCCTGCCAATGGCAAGGCAGATGTCATTGATCCTGTCCAGGGACTGCCCCGAGATCTCCCGCCGGATCAAACGGGCCTGGGTGGTCAGCTGCTCTTCGCTGCTGGCCAGAAAGTACTGTTTGAAAAATTCCGTGGAATAGTAGGTCACTGCGGTCAGGGAAATCACGGTTATGATGAAAAACGAAGGAAAGATCCGCCACAGGAGTCGTGTTTTTTTATCGGTCATCTGCGTCCTCCCTGAATCGGTAACCCACCCCGCGGACGGTCTCGATGAGATCGGCACATGACCCCAGTTTTTTTCGTAATCCGGCGATGGTCACGTCAACGCTTCTTTCGGTGACGGCATAGTTTTCACCGTGCACAGCATCCATGATCTGTCCCCGGGTAAAGACCCACCCCTTTTTGGCCAAAAGGAACCATAGAACCTGAAATTCTGAATGGGTAAGGTCCAGGGGGGTTTGATTTACCGTCACCCGATGGCGGCCAGCGTCAATGGACAGGGGGCCTGCAGCAACCGTGGCCTGGGCTGCCGGTTTTTCAGCCCCTGCCCGTCTCCTGAGAATTCCCCGGATTCTTGCCACAAGTTCCCTGGGGCTGAAGGGTTTTGAAATATAATCGTTGGCCCCGAGTTCCAGGCCCGTCACAACATCGCTCTCCTCTCCCTTTGCCGTGAGCATGACAATGGGAATGTCAATGGTTGACGTGCTGGCCCGAAGCCTCCGGGTGACCTCAAGGCCGTCGATCCCTGGAAGCATGAGGTCGAGCACCACAAGGTCGGGCAGATCTTTGCTTGCCATGGACAGCGCCTCCTCCCCGGAAAAGGCCACCAGAGTCTGATACCCCTCCCTTTTCAGGTTGAACCGGACAAGCTCGACAATATCACGTTCATCATCAACGATCAGTATTCTCTCTCTGGGCATTTTTATTCCTTTTTATCGGCGGTCGGCTTTTCACCAAATCTTCTGATCCATACGTTACCATACCTTCTGATCCATCGGTTTGCAAATAGCTTTCGGCATTAAGTCAGGGGTGTCTTTCAGACAACGGTATGGTTCCCGGTGGGGGATCATACCCCATGGCGTACGATTTTCCCTTCCACCAGATGGATCACCTCTTCGGCAATGTTGGTTGCGTGGTCCCCGATCCGCTCGAGGTGACGTGAAATCAGATAGCGGTTGATGGTCTGACCCACCTGATCGGGTGCCTCTGTAATGGCCGTTTTCATGGCGCCATAGGCCTTGTTGCGCATGGCATTGACGTCTTCGTCCATGCAGATGACCTGGTCTGCCATGTCTGAGTCCATTCCCACCAGGGCGTCCAAACTCATTTTGAGCATCTGTCCTGTTTTTTCAGCCATGGGCGAGTAATCATAGCGAAAGGGTCCGGGGGTTGCCCTTGAAACGGTCTTGATCCGCTGGGCAATATTTGCGGCAAGATCGGCCACCCGTTCAAGGTCATTGTTGATCTTGACAACGGCGATGAGGAATCGAAGGTCAATGGCAACGGGCTGGTACAGGGCCAGGATTTTGAGACACTCCTCTTCGACCTCCACCTCAAGCTCATCGATCTCAATGTCAGAGGCAATGATCTCCCTGGCAAGGGCGGTATCGTTTGTCCTGACGGCATGGACTGCTTTTTTGAATCGGTCCTCAACCATGGCGCCCAGTGAGAGGATTTCCCGTTTTATCTTTTCTATCTCTTTTTGTAAATTGCCTGCCATGATCTCTCCTCTAACCGAAACGGCCGGTGATGTATGCTTCGGTCTGTTTTAATTCTGGTTTGGTAAAAAGGGTGTCTGTGCTGTTCGCCTCGATGAGCTTTCCCATGTAGAAAAAAGCCGTGATGTCAGACACCCTTGCGGCCTGCTGCATGTTGTGGGTCACAATAATAATGGTCAGCTGCTTGGACAGGCTGATGATGAGTTCTTCGATCTTCTGTGTGGCAATGGGGTCAAGGGCCGAAGCCGGTTCGTCCATGAGCAGCACCTCGGGCTTGACGGCAAGGGCCCGGGCAATGCACAGTCGTTGCTGCTGGCCGCCTGAAAGGCCCAGGGCGGACGTGTTGAGTCGTTCTTTGACTTCGTCCCAGATGGCCGCCTGTTTCAAGCTGGTTTCCACCCGTTGTGCGATCAGGGCCTTGTCCCTGATTCCGTTGACCCGCATGCCGTAGGCAATATTTTCAAAGATGGTCTTGGGAAAGGGATTGGGTTTCTGGAACACCATGCCCACCCTCCGCCGGAGGGAGACCACATCCAGGGCCGGATCAGAGACGTTCATGCCATCGAGCCGGATTTCTCCCCGGCTCTGGGTTCCCGGGATGAGGTCGTTCATCCGGTTAAGGCAACGGAGAAAGGTACTCTTGCCGCACCCCGAAGGCCCGATCAGGGCCGTGACCCTTTTTTCGGGAAACGCAAGGGATATGTTGAAAAGGGCCTGGGAACCGCTGTAGAAGAAATCCAGGTCTTTTGCGTACATTTTAACCGGTTGATCCATTATAACCTCATTTTCTTTCTGATTCTTGTGCGAAGGAGGATGGCCCCGAGGTTCATTCCAAAAATCAGGGCAATGAGCACCAGGGCGGTGCCGTATTGAAGGGGCCGAGTGGTGGCAATGTTTGTCCCTGCCGTTGCAAGCACATAGATGTGGTAGGGAAGGGCCATGACCTCGTCAAAGAGAGATCCGGGCATCTCCGGTGTGAAAAAAACAGCCCCCGTGTACATGATGGGGGCCGTTTCCCCTGCGGCCCGGCTCAGACCCAGGATCCCGCCGGTAATGATGCCGGGAAAGGCAGATGGCAGAACAACCCGGTATATGGTCTGCCACTTTGTCGCACCCAGCCCCAGGGAGGCCTCCCGATAGGTGTTGGGAACCGATTTCAGAGCCTCTTCCGAAGTGCCTATGATCACGGGAAGCGTCATGAGTCCCAGGGTCAGCCCGCCGGCCAGGACCGAGACCCCCATTTTGAGAACAATGCAGAAAAAGGCCAGACCGAACAGGCCAAAGACCACGGATGGCACACCTGCAAGGTTGTTGATACCCAGGCGGATGATCCGCACAAATTTGCCTTGGGCGGC
Source organism: uncultured Desulfobacterium sp. (assembly GCA_963675615.2). Classification (GTDB taxonomy): domain Bacteria; phylum Desulfobacterota; class Desulfobacteria; order Desulfobacterales; family Desulfobacteraceae; genus Desulforapulum. The sequence goes on along the minus strand of CAXXTD010000001.1, from coordinate 1,966,174 downwards.
ATATTCGTTGAGATAAATGGCCGAAATCACCCCCACGGGCAAGGCCACCACCAGGGCGACCCCCATGAGGCAGAAGGTACCGATGATGCAGGGTAGAATTCCCCCCCGGGTCATGGAATCTGTAGGAGGGTTTGTCAGAAAAGACCATGAAATGGACCGCCATCCCCGGGAGACCATGAACCATACGATAATTGCCAGAGCCCCCCCGTTGATCAGGGCCGCAAGCCTCAGGCCGAAAAAACCAATGCCTTGAACGATTTTTCTTGTACGCATTTACAGAGATGCCTCCCCGACCTGACGGTACCGGGACGAGATATAATCGGCAATCAGGTTGAAAATAAAGGTAAACACAAACAGCACCAGGCCCGTTGCAAAAAGGGCATGGTAGTGCTCGCTGCCAAAGGGAGCCTCGGCCATTTCAGCGGCAATACTGGCCGGCATGGGCCGAACCGGATCAAACAGGGAGCCCGGTACCATGGCAGCCCCGCCCGCCACCATCAGAACCACCATGGTTTCACCAATGGCCCTGGACATGCCCAGGATGATGGCCGTGCAGATGCCGGACAGAGACGCCGGGAGCGTTACCCGGTGAATGGTTTCAAAATGGGTGGCCCCCAGGGCAAACGAGGCCTCTTTCAACGCCTGGGGCACACTGAAAATGGCATCTTCGGAAATGCTGCAGATGGTGGGGACGGACATGAAGGCCAGCATGAGCGAGGCATTAAAAAGGTTAAGTCCCACGGGAATGTCAAAGAGTCGCTGTATAAAAGGAGCCACCACCACCATGCCGAAAAATCCGATCACCACCGAGGGCATGGAGGCCATGAGTTCCACCACCGGTTTGACAATTTCCGCCGTTCGTACAGGGGCAATTTCCGCAAGGTAAATCGCCGTCATCACCCCCAGGGGAATTGAGACCACACCCGAGAGAACGGTCACCAGGAACGACGCCACAATCAGTGGGAAAATACCAAAATCAGCAGGGTCCGAGGTGGGATACCAGTAAAGACCAAAAATAAACTCTTTAAACGAGACGTCCTTGAAAATGGGAAGCCCCTCAAGGACAAGAAAGAGCATGATCAGAAACAGTGCTGTGATGGAAAACAGTGCAACCCCCATGAAGGCGCGCTGCACTGTTTTCTCGGCGGTTTGTTGTTTCAGCATCAGTATACCGGTATGCTTCCCGCATCTTCAACCAGCGTCTGACCCCGGGCCGACAGCAGATAGTTTAGAAAATCAGCAGTTCTTCCTTTGGGCCAGTCGTTGGTAAACATGAACAATGGCCGTGAGATTGAGTACTGGCCGTTCCGTGTGGTTTCAGGCGTTCCGGGAATGGTGTTTACCGACAACGCCTTGATCTCCTGGTTGATATATCCCAGGGCGATGTAGCCGATGGCACCCGGAGTGGATGCGACGGCCTGGACGAGTCCCCCGTTGGAGGGAACGGTCAGGGCATTGGGAATGACCCTTTCCTTGTTCATGACCAGCTGTTCCCAGACTTCAAAGGTGCCGGACGAGGTGTCCCTTGAAATGACAACGATCTTCATGTCCTTTCCACCCACCTCCTGCCAGTTTTTGATTTTGCCCAGATATATGTTTTTTAGCTGTTCGGTTGTGAGGTCCATGACCGGATTCTGGGAATGGACCACCGGTACAATGCAGTCCAGGGCGATTCTGTGGGGAACCGGGTAGATACCCTTGGCCGCAGCAAGCTTGACCTCTTTGGACTTGATAAATCGCGATGCGTTTCCAATATCGGCGGTACCGTCAAGAATAGCCTTGATTCCGTTGCTCGAACCGCCGCCGGAAAGGGAAATCTTGACGTCCGGATGGAGCTTCATGTAGGCTTCGGCCACCTTCTGGGCAATGGGCAGAACCGTTGTGGATCCTTTGAGTACAAGCTCTTCTGCAAAGGCCGGCATTGCCGCCACCATGGCCATGCAAACACCAATAACAATAGATTTAATACCGGGTTTCATTTTTACTCCTTTTATTTCAGGTTAGGCTTCAGTGATGCCACTGGGCATGGATACTACCCGGATCGTGTTAGGAAATGATTAGGAACGTGTTGGTGGGGTGTTAAAAATAGGGGAAAGTTTTTTTTTCAGAATCAGGCGGTTGCCTTTTGGGTTGTAGCCGCACGAGGAAAAATAGGTGGTCATGATGGCAAGACCCCTGCCGTGGTCATCGTCGTCACCCGGCGGAAATTTTTTGGCCGTTTGCCAGTCAAATCCATCCCCCTGGTCTTCAACAATGATCTGGATGTGCTTTTTCTGGTCGATTTTCAGAAGGAATTTTACCTCCTTTGCAGGGTCAAGGTCGTTGCCGTGGCGGACTGCATTGGTCAGGGCCTCACGCATGACAAGGTCGATGGCGAAAAAATGTTCGGCCAGTTCTTTAAAGCCCTGGTTGAGAAACCGGGCCACCTCCTCACAGATCCGGTCAATGTTTTCCAGGGTGGAACTGAAGGTGATGGAAATACTGTGGTCCGTAATTGCCCGGTGAAGAATGCAGGCCATTGTCACACCTCCACGCCAAGGACCACAATATCGTCTTCAGGATCTGCGCCATCCGGAAAAAGACTCTGGACGATTGCCAGCGGCGCCTCCAGGAGGGGAACCTTGCGGATTTCCTTGAATTTTGCCAGGAGGCCTTCGGCCCCCGTGGTCCAGGTGATCTTCTGCCGGACCGACTCCACAAGACCGTCGGAATAGACAAAGAATCTGTCTCCGGGTGAGAGCCGCCTGCGGTGGACCCCGAATCTTGCGTCCTTGAACATCCCGAGGATATCGCCGTCCACATGGATCAGTTCAGGTTCCCCGGCTGCAGGAACATGGACCACGGGCGGGTGTCCGGCACTGATGATGCAGAGGTTGCCCGTGGTGCGGTTCAGGCGGGCATAGCAGGCGGTGAGATATTTGTTCTCCGGAAGGATTTCAACGAGAACGTCGTTGATCATCTTCATGGTTTCAAGGGGGGAGTAGACCAGGTTGCTGTTCTGGGCCAGCAGGGCTTTGATCGAGGCGGTCATATAGCTTGACTTGATGTCATGGCCGGAAAAATCGGCCACAAAATAACCGGTGATATGGTCTGAAATGTTGAGGATATCGTAGAAATCACCCCCGGCCTCGTGGAGTGCCCGGTAGTAAACCCCGAATTTGGCACTGGGAAAATCCTGGGGCAGGGGAAGCATTTCGTTCTGGGCCTCGGTGATCTCCCTGAGTCGTCTGGCCTGGTTGGCAACCAGGGAATTGGTTGCAATGGAGAGCTTGAGGTGGATCGCCACCCTGGCAAGGACTTCTAGGGGATGGAAGGGTTTGGTGACATAATCCACGGCCCCCAGCTCAAACCCCTTGAGTTTGGAATCCACATCGGTCATGCCGGTGAGAAAAATAACCGGGATCGCGCCGGTGCCGGGGTTTTCCTTTAAAAATCGAATGACCTCAAATCCGTCTCCGCCGGGCATCTGGATATCCAGAAGGATGAGGTCGGGTTTTTCTGCCACGGCAATGGTTCGCGCACTGGTGCCGTTGTCTGCCGTGATCACCCGGTAGCCTTCTTTTGACAGGGTTTTTTCCATGAACTTGAGGTTTACAAGGTTGTCGTCAACAACAAGAATGGTAAACACCGATTTTATTTCCATGGTGATTCAGTGTTCCTCCACAACCTTTTGAATCCCATCAAGACCTGTTGCCAGATCGGCTGCCGTTGTCCTGATTTCAAGGAATTTTTTTTGACCGGCCAGGATTTCCACCTGCCTGGCCATGGCTGCGATATGGGTAAATCCCAGGTTGCCGGCAGCCCCCTTGATCGAGTGTGCCGCCTTGGTCACCGTACTGCTGCATCCTGTGGCGGCGCCCTGTTCAATGGTTGAAACTTGTGACCGGGAGGTCGTGACCAGGAGCTGTGCCAGTTCAATGAAATCCGCTTCATCAAAGCCAAGCTTTGATGCCATTGCCTTAAAATCCATGCGTGCCCCCGGTGAAAGTGGATTCATACGAAACAGAACAAAAACAGGTTATTTTATCGATATCAGGCCTGGAAAGTCAAGCGTCCCGTCTAAAAAGCAGCCTTTACAATTCGAACTGCCGGAAAAGGGCGGCCAGCCGGGCCCGGGTTTCAGGGTCAGGGGAGGTGGCCTGTTCTGCGAGTTTGAGGGTGTACCGGCCAAGGGTCCGGTACAGTTCCAGGTCACCGGGGCTGCTGTTCTCCAGGGCTTGGATGTGGGCCGCGACAATGTCAACATCCCCCCTTGCCACCGGACCGGTCAGGGCCGCCCGGGTGCCCCTGCGGCTGATATTGGCCAGGGTGCCGAGGATGAGGGGTTCAAGAATTTCATAGGCCCGGGTGTCGGACAGTCCGGTCTGTTTCAACAGTTCCACGGCAAAGTGCTCGACCGTGACAAGGTAGTTGGAGGCAACCACGGCTGCGGCATGGTAAAGGGTCTTTGACCGGGTGGGAATGGTAAACGAGGTTCCGCCAAGGTCCGCAATTATCTGTGTTCCCTCGGCAACGGCCGGGTCGTCACCCTCAACGGAAATGTTGATGCCCTTGAATGGGGAGGGCTGCCCGGGCTCATGGGCAGCAAAGCTCTGGAGGGGATGGATGGAGCCCCTGGCAACACCCGGGACCGTGGAAAAGATGCCGGAGGACAATGCGCCGCTGCAGTGAAAGACCCGGGTATCCGGCAGCAGGGCTTTTTCGGCAACAAGGGTGTCAAAAACACCCTGAATGGCATCGTCCGGGGTGGTGATGAAAATAATTTTTCCCCGTTGGGCCGCGTCTGTCCCATGGGCAAACACCTGGCCCGTACCGGCAAGGGCGGCTGCGTTGCCGGCGGAGGAAATGCGTTTGCTGGCAAGGCCTGCAAGGGGATATCCCGCCCGGGCAAGGAAAACGGCAAGGGCCGTCCCCACCCGCCCGCAGCCGATGATTGAGATTCCGGGTTTCATTTGTACCCGTGCTCCTTTGCCGGAAAAGACCCGTTTCTGACCGCGTCCCTGTAAGCCTCAAGGCCTTTGGCGGCCTGGGTTTGAAGATCTGCAAACTGACGCACAAACTTTGGCAGATGTCTGTCATGGAGACCGAGCATGTCGTGGAGAACCAGGATCTGTCCGTCGCAGTCAGGACCGGCGCCGATGCCGATGGTGGGAATTTCCAGCTTGGCTGTAATGATTCCTGCGATGTCCGAGGGAATGCCTTCGAGTACAACGGAAAAAGCGCCGGCATCCTGGACCTTGAGGGCATCGGATACCAGTCGTTCCTCGTCCCGCTGAACCTTGAAGCCACCCATCTGGTGAACACTCTGGGGGGTGAGACCGATGTGGGCCTGGACCGGTATGCCGGCCCGTGCAATGGCCTGGATCACCCGGCACACATCGGCCCCGCCTTCAAGCTTTACGGCCGAGGCATCGGCCTCCTTGAGAAAGCGGCCGGCATTGTCAACGGCCTGGTCAATGGAACTCTGGTAGGACATGAAGGGCATGTCGCCGACAACCATGGCACGGTGGCAGGCCCTTGTCACCATGGCGGTGTGGTAGAGAATTTCGTCCATGGTCACGGGCAGCGTGGTCTGTTTGCCCTGGACCACCATGCCCAGGGAATCACCCACAAGGATGATGTCAATGCCGGCTGCGTCAACAAGGGTTGCGAACGGATGGTCATAGGCGGTCAACGCCGTTATCTTCCTGCCTTCCTGCTTCATCTTGAACAAGGTGGTGGTGGTTACCCTGGGCTGCATTTCGTCTCCTTTCAACCTGGCTTTAAGTGGTTAACGTCTGATGATTTCTGATACCATTAATACCGGCCGGGTTCAACCCCTATTCCAATTAACTGTTGACGAACAGCGCCCTGTTTGAGTATACAAAAGGTTTATTTTCATTGGATATATTTGAACTTAATTTTTTAGGCAGACTACAGACAAGATAATGATACAGACGATCAGAGGCTTTAGAGATATACTGCCGGGGGAGACCCCCCTGTGGCAGACCATTGAACGGGCGGCGTCACAACTGTTTGAAGATTTCGGTTTCCAGGAGATCCGGCTTCCCCTTGTTGAACGAACAGAGCTGTTTGCCAGGAGCATCGGCGAGGTTACCGACATTGTTGAAAAGGAGATGTACACCTTTCCCGACCGCAAGGGAGAGAACATCACCCTTCGACCCGAAGCCACGGCTTCGGTGGTGCGATCCTATATTCAGCATAAAATGTATGCGGCCGACCCCATCCAGAAGCTCTACACCATGGGGCCCATGTTCCGGCGCGAACGTCCCCAGAAGGGCCGGTACCGACAGTTTTTCCAGATCAATGCCGAGGTGTTCGGGATTGCATCGCCCTACATTGACGCCCAGCTGGTCCTGCTGCTCAACGAGCTGTTCGGTCGACTGGGGCTGACCGACCTCAGGGCCCACCTGAATTCTCTGGGGTGCCCGGAATGCCGTCCCCTGTTTCACAAGGCCTTGACTGAATTTCTGGCATCAAAGCATGAGTGCCTGTGCAGTGACTGCCGGCGGCGCATGGACAAGAACCCCCTCAGGACCCTTGACTGCAAGGTGTCCGGGTGCAGGGAGGCCATGCAGGATGCCCCCACCACCCTGGACCATCTGTGCAGCGACTGTTCGGACCACTTTGAGACGGTCAAGCGCACCCTTACAGCCCAGGGGGTACCGTTCCTGGTTGACAAAACCCTGGTCCGGGGCCTGGATTATTACTCAAGAACCGCCTTTGAAATCCAGACCACGGCCCTGGGCGCCCAGAGCGCCGTTGCCGGCGGTGGTCGCTACGACGCCTTGATCAATGAGCTCGGGGGGCCCGAGATACCGGCCATCGGGTTTGCCATCGGCCTTGACCGCCTTGCCGAGGTGATGGCTCAGCTGAAGGAGGGGCCGGCGTCCAGTGGACCGGATCTGTTCATCATTCCCCTTGGTCAGACCGCCATGGAAAAGGCTTACCTGTGTTCGTCCCGCCTGAATCTGGCGGGTGTAAGGAGCGAAACCGACTACAATGGAAAAAGTCTCAAGAGCCTCATGAAGCGGGCAGACAAACTCAACGCTGGTTATGCCCTCATTCTGGACCACAGGCAGACGGACCAGAACGCCCCGGTAATGAGGAACATGAACACCAGGGAGCAGGTGACGCTTTCCCTGGAAGACCCCACGGATGAGATCATTAAAATTTTAACAAATGAGGGAACACCACGTGACTGATTTACTTGGAGATATGAGAAGGACCCACACCTGTGGGGAGTTAAGGGACAGGGATGTTGACACCGAGGTGACCCTCATGGGATGGGTCCAGCGCCGCAGGGACCACGGTGGCGTGATATTCATCGATTTCAGGGACAAGACCGGCATCACCCAGATCGTGTTCAATCCCGAGATTAATCCCGGGGTCCATGACAAAGCCCAGATCATCCGGAGCGAGTATGTGCTCGGGGTCAAAGGAAGGGTGGTCAACCGGCCCGACGACATGGTCAACCCCAAGATGGACACGGGCAGGATCGAGGTCCTGGTCCATGAGCTGAAAATTTTAAGCCGGGCAGAGACCCCGGCCTTTCAGATTGAAGACCGCATCGAGGCATCGGAAACCGTTCGCCTGAAGTACCGGCACCTGGACCTGAGGCGGCCCAAACTCCAGCAGAACATCATTGCAAGACACGTGGCGTCAAGGGCTGTCCGGGATTATCTCAACGATCTTGGATTTCTGGACATTGAAACCCCCTTTCTCACCCGGAGCACCCCCGAGGGCGCCAGGGACTACCTGGTGCCGAGCCGGGTCAACCACGGCCAGTTCTATGCCCTGCCCCAGAGTCCCCAGCTGTTCAAGCAGATGCTCATGATCAGCGGGTTTGACCGGTACTATCAGATAGTCCGCTGCTTCAGGGACGAGGATCTGCGGGCCGACCGCCAGCCAGAATTCACCCAGATCGACATGGAGATGTCCTTTGTGGGTGAGGACGAGATCATGGAGATCACCGAGGGGTTGATCAAGACAGTCTTTAAACGGGTTCGTGATATTGATCTTGAAACCCCCTTTCAACGGATCACCTATGCCGAATCCATCGACCGGTTCGGTATTGACCGGCCGGACATGCGGTTTGGGCTCGAGCTCAACAATGTGTCCGACCTTGTGGAAAATACTGGATTCAAGGTGTTTGCCAGCGTGGTCAAGGGTGGGGGACTGGTCAAGGCCATCAACGCCAAGGGGTGCGCTACCTTTACCCGGAAACAGATTGATGAGCTGACCGACTTTGCCGCCATATACAAGGCCAAGGGGCTTGCCTGGGTCAAGGTCAAAGCCGACGGCACCTGGCAGTCGCCCATTGCAAAGTTTTTTACCGAAGATGAAAAAAAGGCCATTGAAGCCCGTCTTGACATGGAACCGGGTGACATTGTCTTTTTTGTGGCTGACAACCCGAAAATCACCAATGAGGCCCTGGGTCAGCTCAGAAATGAGCTGGCACGCCGCCTTGGGCTCATCGACAGCAACTCCTACCGGTTTGTGTGGGTTACCCACTTTCCCCTTCTGGAGTACGACGAGACGGAAAAACGGTACCAGGCCCTTCACCATCCGTTTACCGCCCCCCTGGAAGAGGATCTTGGAAAACTCGACACAGATCCCCTGAATGTCCGGTCACGGGCCTACGACATGGTGCTCAACGGCATTGAGATCGGTGGCGGATCCATTCGTATCCATTCCTCGGAACTCCAGGAACGGGTACTCAAGACCCTTGGCATCGGCAAAGAGGAGGCAGACGATAAATTCGGTTTCCTTCTCAATGCCCTGGGCTCGGGCACTCCCCCCCATGGGGGCCTTGCCTTTGGGTTTGACCGCCTTGTCATGCTGCTGTGCCAGGAGGAGTCAATCCGGGATGTCATTGCCTTTCCCAAGACCCAGCGGGCCACCTGCCTGCTGACCGAGGCGCCGTCCAAGGCCGCTCCTGCCCAGCTCCAGGAGCTGTCCATCCGGGTTGTGACCCTGGACGAATGAAAGAACTCAAGGATCTTATCACATCCAAGGCCGAGTATCTTGGCGACGGGATACTCAAGGCAGACAGCTTTATCAATCACCAGCTTTTGCCGGGGTTTTCCACCCGAATGGGCCAGGCCTTTGCCGAGGGTTTCAGGGCCCTGGGGGCGGCCGGGGCAACTAAAATTGTCACGGCCGAGGTGAGCGGTATTGCCCCGGCCCTGGTAACGGCCCAGGCCATGGACATCCCCATGGTTTTTGCACGTAAAAAACGGCCCGCCTTCATGAACGAGTCCCTTTTTGAGGCGTCTGCCAGAAGCCGTACCAAGGGAGAGGACGTTACCCTCTACATCTCGTCGAGATACCTTGAACCGGGGGACCGGGTGATTATTGTGGATGATTTCCTTGCAACGGCATCCACCCTGGAGGCCCTGTGCGCCATCGTGGGCAAAAGCGGTGCTGAACTCATGGCCATCGGCTGCATCATCGAAAAGGTGTTTGAAAACGGCAGATCACGCCTTGACCGGTTCAATGTGCCGGTCATGGCACTTGCCAGGGTGGATCTTGTTGACTCGGGCCGGTCTTTTGCGGTATTGTAAAACCATATGAAAGCCACCTACACAGACCTGCGCACCATGGCCAGGAAAATTGTGGCGACCCTTCCCCGTCCGGCCTTCTGCACCCTGTTCCAGGCAGAAATTGAGCGGTCCGAGCGGCTGTTGCTGACCCACCCCATGCTTGCGGGGCTGAAGAAGCAGGTTTTCCCCTTGCTGGACGATGATTTCGGTCACGGTGTGCGCCATTCAGCGCTTGTGGCAATTGATGCGGGTGCCATTGTCCAGATCGAGATGGGGCTCAGCCCGGGGGCGCCGGAAATGGTGAGGGCCATGGTGCTTGCCCAGGTGGCGGGACTGCTCCATGACATCAAACGCAAGGAGAAAAAGCACGCAGAAAAAGGGGCGCTGTTTGCTCAAAACCTTCTGGGCACCGGAAAATTTGATCTTACGGACCCGGAGATTGAAATCGTGTGCAACGCCATCGGCAACCATGAGGCCTTTCAGGACAAAGGCACCGGCCATGGCCAATCCGCTAAATCCAGGGGCCATGCATCCGATTTGAGGCCTGGGTCTGGGACCGGGTCGATTTCCCGATTGATCTCCGATGCCCTGTACGATGCAGACAAGTTTCGGTGGGGGCCGGACAACTTTACCCACACGGTCTGGGACATGGTCATTTTTGCCAATATTCCGCTGGCTGATTTTTTAAGGCATTTTCCAGGGGGTATGAAAAAACTTGCCCAGATCCGGAACACCTTCAGGACGGAGACCGGAAAAACCTACGGCCCCGGCTTTATTGATGTGGGGCTTGAGACGGGAAAGCGGCTGGCAGTCCACCTGAAGAACGACCACTCAGACCTTTTTCCCTGACAGGGGGGTCAGGCCCTGTGCCTTCTGACGCAGAGGATGGGGGTGTTAAACACCAGGGCTGAGGTGTCCGAACCTTTTTTCACCTCAAGCTGCAGGGACGCGCGGTCAATTTCAAAATATTTTGAAATAACCTCCACGATATCGTTTTGAAGGTTGTTCAAGGTGTCGTCGTTCACCTCAAGTTGATCGTAAACAAGGGCGAATTGAAGCCGTTTTTTGGCAGCATCCTTGCTGGGTTTATGGCCGGTGAATTTTCTGATCAATGCGTTCAGCATGGAGTGTTCCTTATTTTCTCAACCCAAATTTATGGGTAAATCTGTTCCATATTCCCGTCTTAACCCCTGGCACCTCCACAGGAAGGTCTGCTTCTCCGTTGAGTCTTCTTGCAATCCTTCGAAAGGCCTGGCCGGCCTTGGACTCGTTGCGCATCACGAGGGGGACGCCTGTGTTGGTTGATATCACCACCTGGTCGTCCATGGGCACAAGCCCTGCAAGTTCGATGGAAAGGATCTCCATGACATCCTCATGGCTGAGCATGTCTCCCCGGGCCACCATGGCAGGCACGATGCGGTTGACAATCAGTTTGGGCGTAATGGAACGGGCGTAGAGCAGTCCGATGACCCGATCCGCATCCCTGACCGCAGAAACATCGGGCGTACACACCACAAGGGCCTCGTCCGCGGCTGTAACGGAATTTTCAAATCCGCGTTCAATCCCGGCCGGAGAATCCATGATGATATAGTCAAACTCCTGCCTGAGCTGTCCCTGCGACCCGTTCGACACCGGCTGCGGTCAGCACATCCTTGTTGTCGCTCTGGGAGGCCGGGATGAGAAAAAGGTTTTCAATTCTACGGTCCCTGATGGCTGCCTGCCGGATGTTGCAGCGCCCATTGACAACATCCACGATGTTAAAGACGATCCTGTTCTCAAGCCCAAGGACCACATCCAGGTTCCTGAGCCCGATATCCATGTCAATGACGGCGACCCGGTTTCCCTCCAGGGCAAGGGCGGCCCCAATGGAAGCGGTGGCGGTGGTTTTACCCACGCCGCCCTTTCCCGATGTTACTACGATGATTCTACCTTCCACGTCACACCTCTTGTGATTGTCTGCCGCTGCAGCTGGCAGAGGCCTTGTTTTTTATGTCTAGACCACTTCGGGCCAGGGAAGTCGTCCAAATGGGTTGACACCCAGGTAATCCTGAACAAGGATACCCTCGTCGACCACCGATGCAAATTCAACCCTGTCCGCTTTTTGTGCGTCAAGGTCGGATACCACATATTCACCGATCTGAACCTGGGAGGGTCTGAAATCCAGGGCCAGGATAATGGCGGAGGCGTTGTCCGGGTATCCGGCATGGACATGGCCGAGCAGTCTGCCCATGATCAGAATGTCGCCGCCGGCTGTAATCTGGGCACCGGGGTTGACATCACCCGCGATGAGCACATGATTTTTGGCCTCGATTTTCTGACCGGATCTCACCCTGCCCCTGAGCATGAGCACCTCACTCCTGTGGCGGGTCCACCCCCGGGTCAGATCCCTCTGGCGGATACGCTCCACAGGGACGGACCGCTTTTCCGGAGGGGTTGTTACAATCCCGACGTCAAACCGGGTTTTTAAAAAAACGCCCAGTTCCTTGACCAGGTCGTCGTATCCCTTTGCCCCGCCAACGTCAATGACCACCCTGGCATTTATGGCCAGGTGTCTGAGGCGTTCAAACAGCTTGCTAAGGTCATCTTTTAAAAGCGATTCCGGCATTGACGGATCCAGGGTGATCCAGAATCCATCCCCTACGCCCTTTAGTTTGACTGGAGGATTGTCCTCAACTACCATGAATTGATCCCATTGTTAACCCTAATTTTATATTTCCTGGCCCATGGTCGGAGCAGCAGCGTGAAACAGTGTGGAAAAGACTATAAAAAAAGAGGGATAAGGTGTCAAGTAATATAAAACCTGCCCCGGGTGGTTTGGGCGGGCATCTAACCTGGGTCAAGAATTTCCCTGAGCTTTCGGGAAAAGGCGGCCATGGTAAAGGGCTTGAGAATGTATCCCCTGCAGCCTGAGGCAAGCATGACCTCGGCAGGCACGCCAATGGAATGACCCGTTGAGATGAGCACCTTGACATCCGGGTCAACGGCCTGGAGACGCCGGAAGGTTTCAGGCCCGTCCATATCGTCCATGATCATGTCCAGAACCACCAGGTCAACGTTTTCACCAGCGGTGAAAATTTCAATGGCGCCGGCACCGCTGTTTGATGTGATCACCCTGTATCCCAGGTCTTCGAGCATATGACGTCCCATTTCCAGGATGAGTTCGTCGTCGTCCACAAACAGAATGGTTTCAAACCCCATGGGCAGGTTTCTGACCCCCTCTTCCAGGTCAAAGTCCTCGGGGCCCTCGAACAGGGGCAGCAAAATCGAGAACGAGGTACCCTCGTACCGGGTGCTCCACACGTCAATGGCACCCTTGTGGTTGAGGATGATGCCGTGGCAGGCGGCAAGTCCAAGTCTATTTTCATGGTAGCCCTTTCGGGTCTCGGTGGCAAAAAACGGGTCAAACACCTGATGGAGGGTGGCCTCATCCATGCCCACACCCGTATCCGTGATGGTTGTCCTGACAAATTTGCCGGGAATGAGATCGTGGCGCTGGGCTGATTCATCAAGGAGGAATTCCGATTTTGTGGAAACGGTAAGTTGACCCCCGTCGGGCATGGCCTTAACGGCATTTTCAAGGACGTTCATCAGTACCAGCCGCATCTGGCGCTTGTCCACGTTGCACAGCAGCTTGGCGCAGTTCAGGTTTGTCTGGGGATGGATGCCATGGTCGGACAGGGGGATCTTTTTTAAACACGAGAGAACAAGGGCGTTAATATCAGTGGGCGATATCTGGTATTTTCCGGCCCTGGCATATCCCAGCAGCTGACTGGTGAACACCGCTCCCTTATGAACGGTTTGCAGTATCTGGGACAAATGGTCGTAAAAGGGGTGGGAGGGTTGCAGGTCCTTGATAACAAGGCTGGCCCGGCCCTGTATGGCCATGAGAAGATTGTTGAATTCGTGGGCAATACCTTCGGTCAGCGTTGTGATCTCAACAATTTCTCCCTCTTTCATACGCCTCATTGTCATGGGTGTCTCCTGTTCTGGGCTGTTGTTCAAACGTCCGATGATTTTTTTTCTGAAACCAGGCCTTCCTGAATGGCAAACCTTGTCAAGCCTGCCACGCTGTTGATCATAAGTTTGTTCATGATGTTGCTGCGATGGGCCTCCACCGTTTTGATGCTGACAAACAGCCGTTGTGCAATCTGCCGTGTTTTAACGCCTTCGGCAATGAGCTGGAGCACCTCCTGTTCCCGCGGGGTGAGCCGCCCGGAGAAATGCCTGTGGCGGGTTTCCGGGGCAGGGGAGCACAGGTCGGCAACGGTTTCTGCAATGGATGGGCTGATGTAATAATTGCCCCTGCCAACGGTCTGGATGGCATCATGGAGTTCTGCAAAGGCACAATCCTTGAGCACATAGGCAATGGCCCCGGCCCTGAACATTCTGTCCACACAGCGCCGGTCGGCGTGCATGGAAAGGGCGATTACCCGGGTCTGGGGAAGCGCCTGCATGATCCTTTCGGTTGCAGTTGAGCCGTTCATTTCGGGCATGGTAACGTCCATTATTACAATGTCGGGCTTGAATTTCACTGCAAAACGGACGGCCTGGCGTCCGTTTTCAGCCATCCAGGGAACTTCAAGCCCTTTTTTTTCCAGGAGAACCTTGAGTCCCTCCCGCACGATGGCATGGTCATCTGCTATGAGGATGCGGGGGGGCATGGGGGTCAGATCCTGTGGATTATAAATGTACGAAGGCCGGGTTCAAGGCGCTCATTGGCCGCCATGAGGGGATCTTTTCCCGAAATAACAGCCGTTCCCTTGCCGGCTTCTGCTGTCTTGAAATACCGTTCAGCACAGGCCTGGATCATTGCCTTGTCAAGGAGCAGAAGGGCCGATTTAAACTGTTTTCTTCTTTCGTCGGTCAGCATGAGGACATCCCGGTAAAATGCCTTGATGGCAGCCGGTCCAGGGGTCTCGGGTTTGTCGATTTCTGCACACACCTGGAGAATCGCCTCCTTGATGTCGTCTTCGGTGTAGTCCCCGCCCAGAATAAAGCCACAGGCGTCCTGGTATACCTTGATGGTCCGCCGGATGTTGGGGTCGCGGTAGGAGCCAAAGGAAAAGATTCCCTCCTGGGTGGAGTACATGGCAAATCCGCCGTAGGCCCCGCCCTTTTCCCGGATCTCCCGGTGGAGATAGAGCGAGCGCAGCATTTTGGCAATCACGGCCAGGGCCGGTGCGTCGGCATGCCCCATGCGTACCGTGGTAAATGCCTGGGCTACAAACGACACTTGGGTGCTTGTGATCCACCCCTCAAAGGGAAGATCCCCGGTAAGGGGGATCTGGGGCGGCCGGAGTTGGTCCCCGTGGTTTACAGGCAGGGCATTGATCATGTCCGAGATCATCCGGTCCGCAACAACCAGGGAATCTGTGGTGCCCACAATGGCAGGCCTCAGGTTTTCCCTTTTGAACAGCAGTTCCGCCATGGTGGAAAGATCATTCTCAAGGTCGGCAAGGCATTTTTTTTCTGTTGCAGGATTTGCCAGCTGTTCACAGAGCCCCTTGATGTAGCGGTACTGGTGGATGCCGTGCCAGATTTCCGAAAGGTGGCTTGCAAGGGACAGGGTCCTGGATGCAAGGGAGATGGCATAGCTGTGGCCGCTCGCCACAATCGAACTTTCCAGTGTCGACTTGTACTGCAGCAGGAGATTCTTCAGCCGGGTATGGTCGGCAAATTGATACCGGGATACAAACTCGGTGATGATCTCAAACAGTTTTGAAACATTCCGGTCCAGGGCCTTTCCCTGGAGGGTCACAAAGGGGAGGCACTCCCCGACCTTGCCAAAACCTGTACCGCTGACAGGGGTGAGGCCAATGCCGCCGGTGTAGAGGTCCATACGTTCGGCCATCTCGGCATAGTCCCTTACAGCTGTTCCAGCCCCTGTGAATGCCTGGCAGAAAAAAGGCACCAGGGGAATCAGCCGTTGGGGCAGGTCGCCAAGGCCCGTGGGGCAGGAGAAGTATAAAATTCCCGATGTGGCCTTGTCATAGGCTGTTGAACGGGAGACCCCCTCTACCCGGTCAGGCCTTATGATCTCGATCTCCGGTGGTACATCAGAAATCTCCAGGGTGGGAAGTACTGAAAGATCCTCCCTGGCATCCTGGAGGCTGGCAAGGGTTGCGGCATCCGCTTCGATGCGGGCAAGGTCCTCAGGAGAAAGGGCGGCAAGGGTGGCTGCAAGTTCTTTTCGGGTCAATTCGTCTCCGGCCTTTTCCATCTCCTGGTCCGGCACAAGGGTAAAAAGGACCCGGTGGGGATTGTCCAGAAAGTAACGCCTGATTCTGCCTTCAAAAAAACCGTTGTTGGCCATTTCCCGGTTTAACCGTTCAAGATCCTGGTCAAAATTCAGGCAGGAGAGGAGGTTACCCTCGTGTATCCACGGGCCGGTAAGCGACAGCAGCAGTTTGATGCCAAAGGGATAGGGGGTGTTGGTGATCTCTTTTTTCTGAAACTCAATCTGATGAATGGCTGAGTCCACCAGGGTTCGGTCAACACCTTTTTCAACCATCTGCCCAAGGGTGTCAAAGATCAACTGCTCAACCCGGGGGGCGGCGTCCGATGCAACGTCCTTGAGGCCGCAGGCAAACATGGTGTCACGCATGTCCGGGTCAAAGCCTGAGCCGTCGCTCAGGGCCGAACCGAGATTGGAATCAATCAATGCCTTGCGAAGGGGAGAGGCGGCATTGCCAAGCAGTACCTGCTCGAGCACACTCAGGACCAGGATTTCGAATGAGTCTTTCACGTCGGTGGCAAGCCATGCCACACAGGCCTGGAACTTGTTTGAGGGGTCTTCGTCCCCGGCAAGGGGATAACGGGCCTGGGCCGTTTTCGGACGGTTCCACCGGGGCTGGGCCGGAACGGCAGAATCCGGATCGATCCGCTTAAACCGGGTCAGCACCTTTTGTTCAATAACCCTGAGGTGATCGGCCAGGGGAAGGTTGCCATAGGTGTAAAAAAAGGCGTTGGAGGGATGATAAAATCTTGCATGGAATGCGCGCAGGGCTTCATGGGTCAGGCTAGGAATCTCCCTGGGCTCTCCGCCGGAATTGTTGCTGTAGGTGGTATCGGGATAAAGGGCCGCAACCAGGGATCTGCCCATGATCTGGTTGGGGGAGGACATGGCCCCCTTCATTTCGTTGTACACAACCCCCTTGTAGATCAGTTCCACTGGCTCGCCAGGCGTCTGGCCCGGTTTGACTTCCAAACGGTGGCCCTCCTGCTTGAAGCTCAGGGGATCCAGCCTGGGAAAAAAAGCCGCGTCCAGGTACACCTCCATGAGGTTGTAGAAATCCTTGCGGTTCTGGGTGGAAAAGGGGTACATGGTCCAGTCGGAGGCCGTAAAGGCGTTCATGAAAGTCGGAAGTCCCCGTTTGAGCATGGAAAAAAAAGGGTCCCGGACATCATACGTCTCAGAGCCGCACAGCACCGTATGTTCCAGAATATGGGCAACGCCCGTGGAATCTTCAGGGACGGTCCTGAAGGCCACACCAAAGGTGTTTTCCCTGTCATGGTTGCCGATGTGAACATGCCTTGCCCCGGTTGGCCCATGGACAAGCTGAAACAGGGTGCTGTCGATCTCTTTCAGGGGGTCTATGCCGGCTACCGTGTAATTGCCGACGGTGTCCCCCGGTTTCAGGCCTTGGCTGTCAATGTTAAATTTTTTTGTAGATACCACGTTTTACCCTTTTTATTTTACCTGTTTTGTCCAGTCGGAATATGATATTGCGCAATTTCTTGTCATCAAAATCTGTTGCCGCCCTTATGGTTTTAAAATTTGTCCCCTTTGGATGATCTGCAATAATCCGGAGAACCACTTCCCCGGCAGCACCTCGTCCTGTCTTGGCGGTCAGCCCGCCGGGCTTTCTGGCGATGGCTGCTTGTTCCCGGGACAGACTGCCCGCCGGTTCCCGGGTTGTTTGTTCATTCTCGGGGAAACCAGGGGGGGGCTTGTCATTTCCGGCCATGGCCTTGACCATGGCCTCCAATCGATCCATCCGTTGCATTAACCCCTTGATTTGCGATGTTGACGGAATCTCAAACCCTTCGAGAAACAGCTTTAACAGCCCTTCCCAGGTCCCCCCCTGTGTCTTCCAGTGAGTCATGATGCGCCTCCTTGATCGTGAACCTGATGGTAATCCAATGGTACCAATCCGTGGTTTGCCACTTGAACAACGCTTTTGAATCAGACCGGAATGCCCAAGAATAAAAAAAATCGCATTTGCAAATTCTGCACATATGCATTAAAAATAATAGTCAAAGATACCCTAGGGTATACTATATTTAATTACACCTACTTGCAGTAAAAATGAAAGTCAAGTGGTAATTTTTTAAAAAACAGGCAGAAAACGTGGAAAACAGCCAGAAAAAAAAGGGAAGGGGAAAACTTGCCCTCCAGGTCGACCAGATGGTGATCCGGATCCGGGAGCTCCAGGGAAAACCCCATTGTGTTGCCCTTGGCATGGCCATCGGTGTGTTTGTCTCCATCACCCCCACCATTCCCTTTCACACCGTGATCGCAGTTGGAATGGCCTACCTGCTCAAGGCGAGCCGCCCTGCGGCCATCATCGGGGTCTGGGCGAGTAACCCCTTTACCGTTGTTTTTTTGTATATTGCCTGTTACAAACTGGGAATAGTACTGTTTGGAAACAGCCTCGGGGATGTTGAGACGGTCAGATCCCTGGTGACAGCCATGGAGAGCGGCACCCCGCTGCAAGATCAGATCCATATTTTTGCCGATTTTTTTCACACCCGCTTGCAGCTGTTTTTTGCAATGATTGCAGGGGGAGTCATTCTCGGTATTCCATGCGGAATCATCACCTATTTTATGACAAAAAACTTTGTGAGACAACTCCACCGTAAAAAACAGATCAAACCCCAAGGGACCCTATGACCTATCCTGGAACACTGCTGAAAAAACAGCAACTCATGGCACGAAAAGAGCTCGGTCAAAATTTTCTCAGTGACCCCAATGCGGCCCGAATGATCGTCACCCGGGCAGGTATCTCAGACCAGGACCGGGTCCTTGAAATCGGGCCGGGCCTGGGGGCGTTGACCATACCTGCGGCAAAACAGGCCCGGGACCTGGTCGCCGTTGAAAAGGACACACGGCTGACCGAGATTCTCCTTGGAGAGCTTGAAAGAGAAGGGGTCAAGAACGTTGAGCTGATCAACAACGATATTCTGCACCAGGATTTGAACGCCCTCAGCCGGGGGGAAAGGATGATCGTTATCGGAAACCTTCCCTATAACATCTCATCCCAGGTGCTGTTCATGCTGGTGGAAAACCGTCACCTGATCCAGCGGGCCGTTCTCATGTTCCAGAAGGAGCTTGCCGAAAGAATCTCTGCATCCCCAGGCGGCCGGGACTATGGGCGGCTGTCCGTTGTGATGCAGTACTGCTCGACGGTCAAAAAGGTTGCAGATCTGTCGGCCCATCTTTTTTTTCCGAAACCGGCCGTGGACTCCAGGGTGATCGAGGTGCGTTTCTTTGAGACCACCCCCTATTCTGGTGAGCGGGAGCGGTTTTTGTTTAAGGTCATCAAGGCGGCGTTTTCAAAAAGAAGAAAAACCCTGAGGAATTCCCTTGCCGGCGGTGAGCTTGGTATCGATACAAAGATAACGGCACAGATCCTTGAAACAGCCGGAATAGACCCGGTCCGCAGAGCGGAAACCCTTGATGTCAAAGAGTATTCAAGGCTGTCAGACGTCCTGTGGGCCAGGGGTCGGGAGGAAACATGATCAATCGTCAGATCAAGATTGAAAATCTCATTCACATCGTTGCCCGGGGCGGCCGGGTGAAAACAGGGGTGGACGTCTACAATGACCGGGGGGTTCTGCTCCTGGACAAGGACGTGGTCGTGGACAAGGTCAGAACCCTTGAGATTCTCATGGAAAAGGGGATCAATGCCCTGCCCACCTCGGAGCGGGAGGGCGGGGTGTGGGATGCCCAGGGCAATGAGATCAAAATTGAGCGGGACGGCACCATGGGGGTTGAACAGACAACGGCCGACCACCCTGCCCCCATTGCCCGGGCCGGCACCATTGAACGGCGCCTCCAGGAGATCGAGGAGCTTAAAACCGTTGCCGCCAAGAAATACGATGATGCAAAGGAGAGCATCAAGCGCGTACTTGGCCAGATCCAGGATACCGGCGGCCAGTTTGACTTTGACGAGGTTCAGACCCATGTTTCAGACCTGGTGGAATTTCTTACCGTCACGGACAACCCCTTTTCCTACCTGACCAAGGAGATTTTTTCCTATGACGACTACCTGTACAATCACTCGGTCAATGTCTGCGCCATTGGAACCGCCGTGTTGAACCGGTTCAATAAGGGTTTCAGTGCTGCAATCAATGATTTTCTCAATGTGGGAGAGGCTGAAGCCTATGATCCCTTTGCAAAGAAAAACAGCGGCAAAACAAACGCATACCGGTGCTACCATGCAGAGGAACTCGAAGAGATTTCCATGGGGTTTTTCCTCCATGACATCGGCAAGATCATGTTGCCCGAGAAGGTTCTCAACAAATCGGGCCGGCTCACCAGCGATGAATTTGAACTGGTCAAACGCCATTCCTATGATTTTGGCGCCGAGCTGCTGGAAAAGAACCGGTTGAGGAATTCATATATCCGCAGTATCGTAAAAAATCACCATGCATCGATTTTTTCCGGGGAAGAGCGTTGCTATCCCGAAGGTGGTCATCCCAGGGATATTCCCATCCATGTCAAGATCGCCAAACTTGCCGATATCTATGATGCCATGACCTCCAAGCGCTGCTACAAGGAGGCGTTCAACCAGATTAACGTGGTCACGGAGATTTTCAGAAAATACGCCAAAAAAGATCCGATTCTCCAGTATGTGCTCCATGCCTTTGTCAAGAGCATCGGCATCTATCCTCCGGGAAGCATTGTTTTTCTCAGAAACGGCCAGCTGGCCTACGTGCTTGAGAGTCAAGGCCCTCTGGTGATCGCCTTTACCGATATTCAGGGCAACACCCTCGCATCCAAACCCGAGCCCATGGACATGGGTGACAAAAACATCCGCGAAGATTTAAAGGTAGACAGCCGGAGAAGCGTCAAGACGCCCCTGGAGGTTTTCGACCGTCTTCCCCCCTACCTTCAGCCTAGAACAGCACAATAGAAAATAATACAAAAAGGATATTCCATGATACGATCCAACCCGCACTATGAGAAACTCAAGGCCTCTTACCTGTTTTCAGACATTGCAAAACGGGTGGCCGCCCACCAGGAGAGCCATCCTGGGGTCGACATCATTCGTCTGGGCATCGGCGACGTGACCCATGCCCTGCCCGATGCCTGTGTTCGGGCCTTTCACCGGGGGGTTGATGAAATGGCCAGCGACGCCACCTTCCGGGGCTATGGACCCGAGCAGGGATACCCCTTCCTTCGGGAGAAGATCGCGGCCGAGGATTTCAAGGCCCGGGGCGCCGACATCGAAAGTGACGAAATCTTTGTGAGTGACGGGGCCAAATGCGACACCGGAAACTTCCAGGAGCTTTTCAGCACGGACACCCGCATCGCCATTCCTGATCCTGTCTACCCGGTCTACCTTGACACCAACGTCATGGCCGGTCGGACCGGCGAGTTTAAGGACGGCCGGTACGGCGGGGTCTGCTACATGGACTGCACGGCAGAGAACAATTTTGTACCGGAGCTTCCAGAAGAGCCAGTGGATCTCATCTACCTGTGTTTTCCCAACAATCCCACGGGAACGACCATCACAAAACCCGAACTCAAACAGTGGGTGGATTATGCCCACGAGACTCAGGCGCTGATCCTGTTTGACGCGGCATATGAGGCCTTTATCCGGGACGATGCCCTTCCCCGTTCGATCTATGAAATTGAGGGTGCAAAGGAGGTGGCCGTGGAGTTCAGGAGTTTTTCCAAGACCGCAGGCTTTACCGGCACCCGGTGCGCCTATACCGTGGTGCCCAAGGCGTGCAGAGTGTTTGACCGCAAGGGCGGCGCCACGGCCCTCCATCCCCTCTGGAACCGTCGCCATACAACCAAGTTCAACGGGGTCTCCTATCCGGTCCAGCGGGCCGCCGAGGCGGTCTATTCAACCGAGGGCAAGGGCCAGGTCAAGGCCCTTGCCGACGGTTATCTTGAAAACGCCGGCATTATTCGCAGGGCCATGGAAACCATGGCGTTCGACTGTGTGGGCGGAATCGACTCCCCCTATGTCTGGATCAACGGCAGGGGCCGGGACTCCTGGTCGTTCTTTGACCTGCTCCTTAAACAGGCCGGGGTGGTCTGCACCCCTGGCACGGGTTTTGGGCAATGCGGTGAGGGGTATATCCGGCTCAGCGCCTTTAACAGCCGTGCAAACGTTGATACGGCCATGGCTCGTATCAAGGACGCCCTGGGGTCATGAAGAACTTTTTCAAGGTCAAAACACTCAAAGAGGTCATGGCCCTGGTGAGCACCTTTGAACCGGTCGAGCAGGAGACCGTTTCCATTGACGAAGCCTTTTCCAGGGTCCTGGGCGAGGAGATCGCTGCCGACCACGACCTTCCCGGCTTCAGGCGATCGACCATGGACGGGTATGCCGTCAAGGCTGACGCAACCTTTGGGGCGTCGGAATCCAATCCGGCCTGGCTCACCCTGACCCATACCATTCCCATGGGGCAGGTGCCGGACTTCACCCTTGCACCGGGTGAGGCGGCAAGGATATCCACCGGCGGCATGCTGCCCGACGGTGCGGACAGCGTGGTGATGATCGAGCACACGGATGCGGTGGATGAAACCGCCATTGAGGTGTACAAGAGCGTTGCGCCCATGGCCAACGTCATTGACCGGAACGAGGATTTCAAGAAAAACGAGACGATTCTTGGGACCGGCACAAGGGTGAGACCCCAGGAAGCCGGTCTTGCCGCAGCCCTTGGCCTGAATCGGCTCAAGGTGTTCAAACGGCCGGTGGTGGGCATCATCTCCACCGGCGACGAGGTGGTCGCTGTGACACAGACGCCGGTCCTGGGTCAGATCCGGGACATCAACACCTACACCCTTGCGGGCCTTGTCAGGCAGGCAGGGGCCGTTGCCCGCTGCTACGGCATTGTCAAGGACAATGAGGCGGCCCTTTACAGCGTGTGTCAGCAGGCCGTTGACGACTGTGACATGGTGCTGATCTCCGGGGGCAGCTCGGTGGGCGTCAGGGACTTTACCGTGGAGATTCTTTCACGGCTTGCCGGCACCCGGCTCCTGGTCCATGGCATCTCCATCAGCCCTGGAAAACCGACGATCCTGGCGCGGTCGGGCATCAAACCCGTGTGGGGACTTCCCGGCCATGTGGTGTCGGCCATGGTGGTTTTCCAGGTGGTGGTGCGGCCTTTTCTCAACCGCCTCCAGGGGCTTTCCAGCCCCCATGGACCGGCCTTCACCCTGCCGGCACGGCTCTCGAGAAACATTGCCTCTGCCCAGGGCAGAAGCGATTTTGTCAGGGTCTGTCTTAAAACCGACGGGCAGGGCCTTGTGGCAGACCCCGTGCTCGGCAAATCTGGCCTGATCCGGACCATGGTCCTGGCCGACGGGCTGCTGGAGATCGGAGAAAATGTCGAGGGTGTTGAAAAAAACACAATGGTTCAGATCATGCCCTTGGGCAATTATTTTTGATGGGCCGTTGCTCGACCCTTATCCACTAAACCGGACGGCCGGAGCGGGGTATGGGCTCCCGGCCACAACGAAGCATGAAACTTGAACTTTCGACAACAGAGGCGACCGGGGGGAGGTTTTACCTGCAGCGGATTAAACGGCAGCGATCAGCATGGACGCTGAAGGAGCTGCCGTTTCCCTCGGAGCAGCCCAGGACGGGCTGCGAGAATGAGCGGAGGGTAAAACCTCCCTCCGGTCGCCGGAATGATACGAGTTTTATATAACCCACATGTCCTGGCGGACACAACGAAGCATGAAACTCGATGATACAGGGGAGGCAATCGTACCATTGCGCCCCCTTTGGTTCCCCTGACCGGAACGGTAAACGTCGGGGGGCTTTTTGCCCTTCCAGACTAAAGCGCAGGAACTGCGGGCTAAAGTCCTCAAACAGCCTGCGCTTCTTAACGCCTGGAAGGGCAAAAATCCTACCCCCTTTGGTTTACAATGTTCCGGTCAGGGAAACCAAAGAGGGCTCGAAAGTTGAGACTTTCACAATGATGTTTCGACAGGCGTTTCTTATAAAAAAAATACGGGGAAAAACCCATGACATCTAAACGAAATATATACCTTAAAATGAAGAGTATTGAAGAGGCAAAAAAGATCCTCTTTGACAAATTTTCCACCCTGGCAATCATGGATTCTGAGGCCATTCCTTCGGTGGAGGCCCAGGGACGGGTCCTGGCTGAGCCAGCCGTGGCGGCCCTGTCGTCTCCAAACTTCCATGCGGCAGCCATGGACGGCATTGCCGTGGATGCGGCCGTCACCTATGGGGCAGGCCCGGACACCCCCATTGTTCTGCACCCGGGGACGGACGCCTTCTGGGTCAATACCGGCCATGTCATGCCCGAAGGCACCAATGCCGTGATCATGATCGAGAACCTGAATATCCTTGATGAACGGGGGGTTGAGATCGAGGCGCCGGTATTTCCCTGGCAGAATGTCAGAAAAATGGGCGAGGACATTGTGGCGACCGAGCTGTTGTTTGCCAGGGGCCACACGGTCACGGCTTACTCGATTGGGGCACTGGTCTCCGGGGGGGTTTTTTCTGTCTGCGTCAGAAAACGACCCAATGTGCTCATCATTCCCACGGGCAATGAACTCAGGCAGTGGGAAGAGATCCAACAGCGGGGAATGGTGCCCGGGGAGGTGATTGACTCAAATTCCCACGTGCTTTCGGCCCTGTGCCGGGACCACGGGGCCACCTGCCATTGCCACACCCTTTTAAAGGATAATCTTGAAACCATGACGGCTGCCGTAAAAGAGGCGGTCACCGGGGGGGTTGACATGATCCTGATCATCGGCGGATCGTCGGCCGGATCAGAGGATTTTGCAAAACCCATTGTCGCAGCCCTTGGCGAGGTCCTTGTCCACGGGGTCACCATGATGCCGGGTAAACCCGTGCTTTTCGGAACCATCCAGGGCAAGCCCGTGTTCGGCATTCCCGGTTACCCCGTGTCGGCCATTGTCGCCTTTGAGCAGTTTGCAGGCCCCCTGCTCGTGTCCATGCAGGGCCTGTACCGGCCTGACCGGGAAAAGGCCTTGGTGACTCCCGGCAGAAAGATGGCTTCAAAGCTCGGGCAGGAGGAGTTTGTCCGGGTAAAGATCGGATCTGTGGACGGCCGGCTCATCGCCTCCCAGCTTCCCAGGGGATCGGGGAGCATCACCACCCTGACCCGGGCCGACGGCATCATCCGGATTCCTGCAGACACCGAGGGGATCCAGGAGGGGGTACCGGTTGAGGCGGAACTGATCCGACCCCGGACGGCCATTGAAAAGACCATCGTCATCACCGGTTCCCACGACAACACCCTGGATGTGCTGGCCGATCAGATTCGACGCACCGCCAGCGGGGTCAGCATCTCCTCAAGCCACGTGGGCAGCATGGGCGGCATCATGGCCATCAAGAAAGGGACCTGCCACATGGCCGGCGCCCACCTGCTTGATCCTGAGGACGGCTCCTACAACCTCTCGTACATACGGCGGTATCTGCCCGGGGAATCCGTGTGGGTGGTCAACCTTGTCATGCGGGACCAGGGGCTCATGGTGCCCCGGGGAAATCCCGGGGGGATTCGGGGGCTGGAGGATCTCAAGGTAAAGGAGCTGATGTTCATCAACCGCCAGGCCGGATCCGGCACCCGGATACTGTTTGATTACAAGCTTTCGGTCCTGGGGCTCAGCCCCCAGGACATCAAGGGGTATGCTGCTGAAGAGTACACCCACATGTCCGTTGCCGCAGCGGTTCTGTCGGGCAGGGCGGACGCAGGGCTCGGCATCCATGCAGCAGCCAGGGCCCTGGGGCTTGACTTTATCCCCGTTGTCACCGAAGAGTATGATCTGATCATCCCGGACCGATTCTTCAACACAAACAGGGTCCAGACGCTGATTGAAACCATCCGGACCGATGCCTTTAAACACCGGGTTCAGGCCCTTGGGGGATATGGCACTGAAAAGACCGGTGAAATATTACTTGAAGGATAGCGTCAGTGAGACCATGAAACCGTTCCCGGAGGTCCGGTGGCAAACCTGGATATCAAACGCCAGGTTTATGATATCCAGGCGGCCATGGAACATACCGTGGCAGCGATCCATAAATTCCACACGGTCATCCCTGGGAAAGATTCTTGAAATTCCGGGAATTATCTTATGCCCGTCACCCGGCGCATTGCACCTTTTACCGTTCGTCCATGGGAATATAGTCGATCCGGTTTTCACCCGTATAGATCTGCCGGGGACGTGAAATTTTTCTCATGGGATCCAGGGCATCCTCCTGCCACTGGGCAAGCCAGCCGGGCAGCCGTCCAATGGCAAACATGACGGTGAACATATTGGTGGGGATGCCCATGGCCCTTAGGACGAGTCCTGAATAGAAATCCACATTGGGGTAGAGGTTCTTGTCCTGGAAATAGGGATCTGAAAGGGCGGCATCCTCCAGGGCCAGGGCAATGTCCAGAAGGGGGTCACTGCAGTCTTTGCCCGGGGGGCGGCTCCTCTTGAGGACAAGGTCGCACATTTTTTTCATGATCTTTGCCCTGGGATCATAGGTCTTGTACACCCTGTGGCCAAAGCCCATGAGCCTGAAGGGGTCATCCTTGTCCTTGGCTCTCTCAATGGCCCTGTCAATGGTCAGCCCCTCGTTGTGGATCTGTTCGAGCATGCTGATCACCGCCTGGTTGGCGCCGCCGTGGAGGGGACCCCACAGGGCGGAAATGCCGGCTGAAATGGCGGCATAGACGTTTACCTGGCCGCTGCCCACCACCCTCACGGCTGCCGTGGAGCAGTTCTGTTCGTGGTCGGCATGGAGAATCCAGAACACGTTGAGGGCCTGGACCATGTCGTAGTCCATTTCATAGGGAATCACGGGGTTGTCAAACATCATGTGGAGAAAATTTGCCGCGTAGGAATAATCGGGCCTGGGATAGACGGTCTTGTGCCCCCTGGAGATTTTGTAGGCCATGGCGGCCATGGTCCTGACTTTGGAGATGAGCCGGAGAAAGGTGTTGCTGATATCCTCCTCAAGATCCATGAGCTCCGGGTAGAAGCTTCGCATGGCATTGACCATGGCCGAGAGGATGCCCATGGGGTGGGCTTTGCTCGGGTAGTTCTGGTAAAAGAATTTCATGTCCTCGTGGAGAAGGGAAAAATCGTTGAGCATCACACTGGTGCGTGTGAGTTCTTCACGGTTGGGAAGTTTGCCCGTGATCAGCAGGTAGGCGGTCTCCACAAAGGTTGATCGTTCGGCAAGCTGTTCAATGGGAATCCCCCGGTAGCGAAGGATTCCCTGTTCACCGTCCATGAAGGTAATGGCGCTGGCGCAACTTCCCGTATTGCCAAAGCCGGGGTCAAAGGTGATCAGTCCTGTGTCGTTTCTCAGGGATCTGATGTCTATGGCTCTTTCGCCTTCACTTCCCGTGATAACAGGCAGGTCAAAGGTTTTTCCATCAATGGTGAGTGTGGCATACGGGGGCATGGAAATCTCCTCTTAATTAGAATCAGGAATCGGACAGCTATATAACGGGAAAAAGACCTCGGAACAGAATCAGCTTCGGCTCTCCCCGGGAACGGTATAGGTGGTGCATGAACCGCTTGAACAGGTTCTTTCCTGCTTGGAGGCCCCCCTGGTCTGACCGCCGGACCCAGAGGGTGCCATGGCGTAGTTGGTGGCGCTCACAACCCGTTCAACCGCGCTGGAGCCGCATTGGGTACATTTGATCTCGTGCTCTTCGTCACTTTTCATGACAAGGATTTCAAAAAACGTTTCACATTCCGAACATTTAAACTCATATATGGGCATGGTGCAGTCCTCTTTGTTTGTTTGGGTGTTGAGACACGGGTTATCGGGTAACAATAATTTAAATTAGTGACGAAGATGAATATGTCAATAGGTTAAATCATTGGACAGCATCTCCCTGGCATGGGCCAGGGTGGCGCTGGTGATCTTTTCACCGCCGATCATTCGTGCAATCTCGGCGACCCGGCTTTCCATGTCTGCCAGGGGGGTGATGGCGGTGGCGGTTCTGCCGTTGTGTACGTTTTTTTCGATTCGAAAATGGCTGGTGCCAAACCTTGCAATCTGGGCAAGGTGGGTGATGCAGATCACCTGGTAGGTGTCGGCAAGCGCCCTGAGCTTTTTGCCGACCTTGTCCGAGGTTCTGCCTCCCACGCCGGAATCCACCTCGTCAAATACAAGGGTGCCAAGGGCCTCTGTCCGGGAAAGAATGGCCTTGAGGGCCAGGACCACCCTGGAGAGTTCTCCACCCGAAGCGATGCGGCTCAGGGGCCTTGGCTCTTCACCGGGGTTGGGTGAGATGAGGAACGATACCCGGTCAATGCCGTTGGGGGAGATCAGCCGTTCATCCACAGAGAAATAACCGGTTGCCGGTGCCGGGGTGTGATCCATGAAAACCACAAAGCGGGTGTTGCCCATCTCAAGCTCGCCAAGCTCTTTTTCCGCAAGATGACCCAGGCGTTCGGCCCCGGCCCGGCGTTTTTCAGAAAGGATCAGGACCTTTTCCCTGAGGGCTGCGGCAAGCTGTTCGGCTTTTTTTTCCAGGCGGGTAATCCGCTGATCCACATTGTCCGTCTGTTCCAGGCGTGACTGCATGTCCGCATATCGTTGGAACAGCTGCTCAAGGGTGCCGCCATACTTTCGTTTGAGTCGCTGGATCAGGTCAAGGCGCTCCTCGGTCTGGTCCAGCAGTTCTGGATCAAGGTCGATTTTGGAGGTGTAAATCCTGAGCTCTTCGGCCAGGTCTTCCAGATCGAACAGGGCCTGGGAGGCCTTGCCGGCAATCCGGGCAAGGGCAGGGTCCAGGGCTGATCGCTTTTCAAGGTCGTTGCGGATGCGGCCGAGGCGCTCTAGGATGGCATTTTCCCGGGCAAAGAGCTCATCAACGGCTGCAGTCACACAGGCGAGGATTTCGGTCCCGTTTTTCAGGCGAAGCCGTTCGTTCTGGAGATGTTCATCCTCGCCCGCCCGGATGCTGGCTGCCTTGATTTCTTCGATCTGGAATCGTAAAAAATCGTTTTCCTGTTCCATGTGATCGGCACCTGTCCGGAGTTCATGGATCTGCCGTACCAGGGGATTAAGGTCATTGTAAAGGTTTCTTGCCTCGACTGCCAGGGTCTGGGTTCCGGCAAAACGGTCCAGGATCGACAGGTGGTTTTCCTCGTTGAAAAGGCTCTGGTGGGCGTGCTGGCTGGATATGCCGGCAAGATTCCGGGTCACCTGCTTGAGCAGCTGCATGGTCGACTGTCTTGAGTTGATGTATACCTTGTGCTTGCCGCTGGCGGCAATGATTCTCCGGATCATGAGCCCTTCTGCCGGGTCCATGTCCTGTTCGGCCATGATCAGGGCCGCAGGCGACCCCGGTGGGATCTCAAAGGTTGCCTCAAGCTCTGCGCTCTTCTCCCCGGTTCGTACCAGGTCCGATGCCGCCCGTCCCCCGAGAAGGAGGTTGACCGCCTCGATGATGATGGATTTGCCTGCACCGGTTTCACCGGTGAGCACCGAAAACCCCTTGGAAAATGAGATGCGGATATCATCGATGATCGCAAAATTTTTTATGGCAAGTTCGCTGAGCATTGACTCTCCTGACAAAGGTTGCAAAATGGAACATATAAATGGCGATAATGGCCGCCACAAGCCTGGGTGCCCATAGCCACAGGGGCGCTATGCCCAGGGAAAGGAACAGGGCCGGATCCTCGATCATGGCATGGTTGATACCGATGGAAAGCTGGAGCCGGGTCAGTTCCTCCCTGGAGAAATCGTTTGCCTTGGTTTCTTCCACAATCACGGCCGCACCATAGGAGAGACCGAAAACAGCTGCGGTGAGCCAGAGCATTCCCGTTGCCCGGCTCAGACCCAGGATCCGGAAAACAGGGCCTGCGATGCGGACGGTATGGTCGATGATGTTAAACGCCTTCATGGTCTCAAGGGCAACCATGAGGGTCATGATAATGGCAAAGATCTTGATGCACAGAAAGGTCATGTCAACGGCCCATTGCCGCAGCATGGGCGCAAGGGCGAGATCTTTTGCCGAAACAACGGCCGGGCCTGTGAGTGCAATGGGATCGGCCACGTCCATGAGCCGGGCCACGGCAAAGGTGACGGCAAACGAGACAAGGATCCTGAACCCTCCCGCAGCAAAGGCGTTGAGCCCGGAGCGCCCCTGGACGATGCTCTCCTGGACAATGTTGTGGGAGATGAGCAGGAAAATGGCGATGAGGGTCATTTGATCCAGGGTCAGGGCCATGGCTGCCATGGCTGCCACAGCCCCGTAAATGCCCGTAAACAGTCCGATGATCAGTGGAAGGGCCGCCGATGCCGGAAGGGATAGAATCCCCATGGCCGGCTGAATCAGAAAATCAATCCTGTAGAGCCAGCCCGACCAGACCAGCAGAACCGTTGTAAAGGATATGGGAATGAGGATCTTCAACAGCCAGAGATAGCCGGACCCTCCCCGGGCAAGGCCAGCCCGGACCGCCGCTGTCAGCCGGGCCGTTATCATATTCCCAGGTAGGCCTTTTTCACATCCTCGTTGGCCAGAAGGTTTTTGCCTGTGTCGGTCATTGTGATGGTGCCGGTCTCCATGACATAGGCCCGGTCTGCCACCTGGAGGGCCAGGTTTGCGTTCTGCTCGACCAGCAGGATGGTGGTTTTGCTCTCCTGGTTGATCCGCCGTATGATCTCAAATATCCGCTGGGTGATCAAAGGGGCAAGTCCCAGGGAGGGTTCGTCCAGGAGCAGCAGCTTGGGGTTTGACATCAGGGCCCTTGAGATGGCCAGCATCTGCTGCTCGCCGCCGGAAAGGGTTCCCCCCGGCTGGTTGCGCCTTTCGGCAAGGATGGGAAAAAGTTCAAATATGTGATCCATCTCTTTTTTGATGTTCTGGGTGTCGTTTCTTAAAAAGCTCCCCATGTCCAGGTTTTCCGTGACCGTGAGATAGGGAAAGATCCGGCGGCCTTCGGGGACCTGGCTGATGCCCAGTGCCACGATCTTTTCAGGTGCCATGGCCGTTATCTCCTGACCCTCGAAGGAGATCGTTCCGTGGCGGGCGGGGACAATCCCGCAAAGGGTCATGAGGGTGGTGGATTTTCCGGCCCCGTTGGCACCGATCAGGGTGATGATTTCCCCCTCCTCCACATCCAGGGAGACCTTTTTGAGGGCCTGGATGTTGCCGTAAAATGATTGAACATTTCTGAGTTTAAGCATTGATTTCCTCCCCAAGGTAGGCTTTGATGACAACATCGTTGTTTCTGATCTCTTCAGGGGTGCCTTCGGCGATCTTTTTTCCATAGTCCACCACATGAATGTTGTCTGAAAGGCTCATGACAAGCTTCATGTCGTGCTCGATCAGGAGGATGGAGATGTTGTCCTCGTCCCGGATGCGGATGATCAGGTCATCCAGGTCCCGGGTCTCCTGGGGATTCATGCCTGCAGCAGGTTCGTCAAGGAGCAGCAGAAAGGGGTCTGTTGCCATGGCCCGTGCAATTTCAAGCCTTCGCTGGGCCCCATAGGAAAGGTTTACGGCAAGCTCGTTGACAAACCGTTCCAGGCCGATTTTTTTGAGAATGGCATAGCTTTTTTCCGCAATGAGCTTTTCCTCGGCCCGGGTGGCCGCTCCCCTGAAGATGGCCCCGATCACCCCTGCTTTTGTTACGGGGTGGCAGCCGATCATGACATTTTCAAGAACGCTCATGGAGCTGAACAGCCGGATGTTCTGGAAGGTCCTGGCCAGGCCGTGTTTTGTAACCACATTGGGCTTGAGCCCGTTGATGCGCCGGGACTTGATGCCATCCCGGGCAATAAAGATGTCACCTCCGGTGGGGGTGTAGATGCCGGTCACACAGTTGAAAAAGGTGGTCTTGCCGGCACCGTTGGGTCCGATCAGGGCAGCGATCTCCCCCTTCTGGATCGAGATGTTCAGGTTGTCAATGGCCCTGAGGCCCCCGAAATCCATGGTCAGATTGTTGACTTCAAGAATTGGTTTCATCAATTTTCCATCTTTCCCTTGAACGTATAGGTTTTTCTGACGTTTTCAATGATGCCTCCGGGTCGAAACACCATCATGAGAACCAGGACAATGCCGAAGGTGATCATTCTGAACTGTCCAAAATCCCTGAGGTACTCGGGCAGCAGGATGAGCAGCAGCGCACCGGAGATGACACCCAGTATGGACCCCATGCCGCCGAGAACCACCGTGCACAGGATGATCACCGATTCCCAGATGGTAAAGCTTGCGGGGTTGATAAAGGTGGTCTTGGCTGCAAAGATGACACCGCCCATGCCGGCCCAGGTGGCCCCCAGGGCAAAGGCCCTCAGCTTGGTCTTTGCCTTGTCGATGCCCATGGCCTGGCAGGCGATCTCATCGTCCTTCAGGGCAACCCAGGCACGGCCGATCCTCGAGTCCTGGAGCCGGTTGATCACAAAGATGGTGAACACCACCAGGAGCACCAGGATGTAGAACAGGTAGATGGTTTTCTGGTCCAGGGTGAGGTCAAGGCCGAACAGGGAGGGCTTGGGAATGTTGGCAATCCCGCTCGGCCCGTGGGAAAATTCGTTCCAGTTTTCCAGCACCAGCCGGATGATTTCACCAAATCCCAGGGTCACGATGGCAAGATAATCCCCCCGGAGGCGCAGCACCGGGTAGCCGAGCAGAATTCCGAAACATCCGGCCAGCAGCCCGCCCAGGGGCAGGGCAACCCAGAAGGTGACCCCGTAGGTCAGGTTGAGAAGGGCGTAGGAATAGGCACCCACGGCAAAGAAGGCCACATATCCCAGATCCAGCAGGCCGGCAAGTCCCACCACAATGTTGAGCCCCAGACCGAGCATCACATAGATGAGGGCTGAAATCATGATGCTGGTCTGGTACATGGAAAAAAGATGGGGGAATGCAAGGACAAACACGCCCAGGCCCACCAGGGCCGGAATGGAAAACCTGCGGTTTGCCGTGATGGTCTGCACCAGGCCCGGCTTGTCCGGGGCCTCTTGCTTGGTGCCCATATCTTTTCTCACCAGGAGATAGCGCCAGAGCATCGAGAGGAAAAATGCGCCAATGCCCACCCAGAGCATGTTTGCCCACCGCCACTCCACCGTACGGGTGACCGTGTTCACCTTGATTACCATGATGGGAAAGGTGAGGAACATGAACCAGACCGATGCTGCCAGCGACCGTTTTATTTCATTGTTAGCTGTCATAATAATTTGTCTTTTTATACTTTCTGTGTTTCAGATTTTCCAAGGATGCCAGAGGGCCTGAAAATAAGGATGACCACCAGGATGATAAAGGCGAACACATCCTCGTAGTCGCTGGAGATGTAGCCGGTAAAAAAACTTTCTGTCCAGCCAAGGACAAAGGATCCGAGAACGGCTCCGGGAATGCTGCCGATGCCGCCGAGGACGGCTGCCACAAACGCCTTGATGCCTGCGATGAATCCCATGTAGAAGTTGATCTGCCCAATGTGGGAGGCGATGAGCAGGCCGCCGATGGCTGCCGTGGCAGAGCCCACCACAAAGGTGACCGAGATGATTCTGTCCACGTTAATCCCGAGGAGTGCCGCCATGATCTTGTCCTGGGAGGTGGCCCGCATGGCCTTGCCGATGCGGGTAAACTTGATCAGGACGGTCAGCAGCATCATCACCACAAAGGTGGTGGCGAGGATAACCAGCTCGGGGGAACTGATGATGTGGGCGTAGGGTTCCCAGAAGTCAAAATCGGGTATCAGCGAGGGAAAGGGAAGAAAGTCCGAGGTCTGGGCAAGCAAAACATAGTTCTGGAGAAACAGTGACATGCCGATGGCCGAGATCAGGGCCGACAGTCTGGGGGCGTTCCTGAGGGGCTTGTAGGCGATTTTTTCCATGGTATACCCATAGGCGCTGGAATAGATAACCGCCGCCATGCCCGCCATGATCACCACCCCCAGGGCGGGCATGCCCGCCATGGTGAGAACGCTCGAGACGATGAGTCCGGTAAAGGCGCCGATCATGTAAATCTCGCCATGGGCAAAGTTGATCAACTGAATGATGCCGTAGACCATTGTGTAGCCAAGGGCGATGAGGGCGTAAATGCTCCCCCGGGTAAGCCCGCCGAAAAAGAGCTGCATAAAATATTCAAAATCCATAAAAACCTGCTTTGTTGGCCCCAAGGCGCTGTTCAGTGACGGTTATGGACACAAAGGGGGCGGGCTAAGGGCCTGGGCCCGTGCCGCCCCCCATGTGATTCATTTTAACACAAGGACTGCTGGCTATTTCTGCTCGACAAATTTGCCGTTTTCAACCTTGTACACGGAAAAACCGATGCCCGTTGCATCGCCGTGCTCGTCAAATTTAATCTTGCCAAGGGGGGTGTCCACAAGATCGGTGTGAAGGACCTTGACAATGGCGTCATAATCCGTGGAACCGGCCTTTTCGATGGCGTTCAAAAGGGCAAGGGTTGCGGCATAGGCCGCATCAAAGAAGGCGCCGGGATCTGACCCATAGGCATCCTGGTGTTCTTTTTTGGCCTGGATGGCAAGGGGATTGCTGGAAATATCCATGGGGCCTGTGGCATAGACGCCCTCTGCGTATTTTCCGGCAACCTTGATAAAGGTGTCGTCCTTTACGCCGTCACCGCCCATGAATTCGGTTTTCATTCTTTTCTTTCTCATCTGGGCAACAATTTTTGAGGCCTCTGGGTGGTAACCGCCCCAGATGACAAGGTCCGGTTTGGTGCGGCTGAGCTTGGTGACAATGGCTGAATAGTCCATGGCGCCCGGGGTTACCCCTTCAAACAGGGCCACTTCAACACCGGCTTCGGTAAAGTATTTCTGGGCAAGCTCGGCCTGGCCCTTGCCGTAATCGCCCTTGTCATGGAGAATGGCGATTTTTTTCACCTTGAGCACCTGGGTGGCATACTTGACCTGGAGCTGGGCCTGGACCGCATCATGGGCAATGGTTCTGAAAAAGTTGGGATACTCTCCGCTCAGGGTCAGATCCGGGGTGGTGGCGGACGGAGACATGGCAACGATACCGGCATCCTTGTAGAATCCGAGGGCAGCCTTTGTGGCACCCGAGCAGATATGACCCATAACGACATTGGCACCGTCTGAAACCAGTTTGGTTGCCGTATTGCCGGCAACTTCCGGTTTGCAAACATCGTCTTCGACCAGAAGTTCCACCTGCTTGCCCAGAATACCGCCCTTGGCATTGATTTTTTTAACCACCAGTTCGGCCGCTTTTACCGACGGCAGACCGTAGGATGCAAGGTCCCCGCTGTGTGCTCCTGCCACACCGAGCTTGATGGTGTCTGCGGCAAACAGGTTCCCGGTCAGGGCAACGCATGTAAACAGCAGTATTGATAAAATGGCCGTTACTTTTCCCATCTTTTTCATGGTACTCTCCTTGTTTAAATTAGTTTAACAAAAAAACCTGAATCAACCTATCATCTATACTCAGACAGGGGACAAGAGTCAATGGAAATCAGGGCATTAGGCAAAAAATCGTTGCCTGGAAAAGGCGGGATTCTCAAATAAATCTTGCTTATTTGCCGCTGGGTTCGGTAAAAGGACAACAGCGCAAGGGGGCAAAAAAGCGGCCCGTGACACTTAAAAAGAGATGATGAGTATCGGTTATGAAATTATGCATTGGGCTTGTGGTGAAAAGGGACGACCGGGCACAGGCGAAGGCCCGGGAGCTTGAACGGTGGCTGGTCAACAGGGGCGTGGATGTGGTGTTTGTAAACGATGCCACGCCGCCGGAGCGCTTGACCAGCCTCCTGAGCCTGATTGTCCTTGGCGGTGACGGCACCTTTCTGAGTGCGGCAAGGCTTGTGGGCAGCAACAGGGTACCCCTCATGGGCGTCAAGTTCGGTGAAGTCGGATTCCTTGCCGAAACCGTTGAAGACCATCTGTTTGAAGCCGTGCTGGCGGTGCTGGACAGCCGGTTTGCCATTGAAGAGCGCATGCGCCTCAACGTCACGGTTGAAAGGGACGGTCAGGTGATTGCATGTGTGGACGTGCTCAACGACCTTGTACTGACCAAGGGCGCCCTTTCAAGGCTCGCCTTTTGCGGGGTCGAGATCAACGGCAACTATCTGACCACCTACAAGGCAGACGGACTCATCGTCGCCACCCCCACGGGCTCTACGGCCTACTCCCTTGCCGCCGGCGGTCCGGTGATCCACCCGGCGGTTCCAGGCATCATCCTCACCCCCATCTGTCCGTTTACCCTGACCAACCGCCCCCTGATCATCCCGGACGGTTCCGAGGTGGTCCTCGGGCTTGACGGTGATCCCACGGACATTGTCCTTACCTTTGACGGCCAGGAGGGCATGGATATCACGGGCCGGGACCGGATCATTGTCAAAAAGAGCGACAACCCGGTCCGCATGATCTCGTTGTCCGACCAGAACTATTTCAAGGTGCTCAAGGCCAGACTCATGTGGTCCGGCGGCAGGGGATAGGCCCCGGATCAGATTTCTCCCCGTGCCGGAACGCGCCTGTGTGCCCTGTGCTGGCTCAGGAAAATGCCCCCAAATACAAGGATGCAGGCGATCGTCTGCTGAAAGCCCAGGGTCTCGTCGAGAATGGCCATGCCCATGATCAGGGTAAACACCGGAATCAGGTTGATATAGGAGGTGGCCAGGCCTGCCGGAATCCGGCTGACCCCATAGCTGTAACACCCGTAGGCCCCCAGGGTGACCACGGATCCAAGGTAGAGAACGGCAATGGCTGATACCGGTTCAAGGCTTGAGGGCAGCACTGTTGCGGGAAAAAACAGGGCCGGAACAAAGAAGATGCTTCCGGCAAAGGCCTGGAGGGCGGTCAGGAAAAAGGGGTTGAATCCCCGGTTGGTCAGCTGCTTTAACACGATGCCGTAGCCTGCGCCGCACACCATGGCCATGAATTCGAAAAAATTGCCCAGGGCCGGATTGGGGCTGGCCGCAGACGCCTGGCCGCTCGTGCTGAGCCAGCAGGCCCCGGCAACGGAGATGACCATGCCGGTGATGGTTTTGGGGGTCAGCCGTTCGCCCAGCACAAAAAAAGCCCCGAATGATACCATGAGCGGACACAGGGCTGTAATCATCCCTGCCTGGGATGCAGTGGTCAGCACAAGGGCCTTGGCCTCAAACACAAAATAGAGGCAGGGCTCCATGAGTACCATGAGAAGAATGGGCCGGATGTCCTGCCTGAGAATTTTCACCCCCCTGAACACCCGGGGGATAAAAAGAAAACAGAGGCTGCCGACCATCATCCGTCCCGCAATCACCACCATGGGATGGTAGTTTGCAAAGGCAAGCTTGAGGGCAATGAACGAACTTGCCCACAAAAGGCTTGAAACCATGAGGGCCACATGGGGAATGATTCCTGAAACGTTCGGGTTCCTCAAATCATGACTCCGATCTTGAATCAATCAATTTGTCCATCATTATCCTGAGGATGGTCCGGTCTGTCTCGATCATCCCCTGGGAGCTTAAAATGCCCATGTTCCGGATGGTTTTTTCGGCCGATCCCCCCACAATGCCGTCGGTGACCTGGACGACAAGGCCGTTCAAAGCAAAGAGTGCCGCCTGGACCGCGGTTCCGGCGGCAGTGTCAAGCTTGAGGGCGCAGGAATTCTTTGCTCCGTCACAGATGACCCCGGCCAGGTCTTCGATGATATTTTCAACCGCCCCCCCGATCTGTCCGGGTGTTCCCCCGAGGAGCCAGGCAATGGCAGCCGCGGCCCCGGCACCCGCGGCAACCGAACAGGCACAGATGGCGGCAAGCCTTCCGGTGTGGGCCTTGACGCAGGCCGTGACCACATGGCTCAACCCCACGGCCCGGCACAGGTCTGCTGCACTTGATTTCTGATGCTCGGCAACGGCCTTGACCGGGAGGATGGCCGTCAGACCATGGTTGCCGCTTCCTGCCGAACTCATGGCTGGAAGGGGGGCTCCCGACATCCTGGCGTCGGCCGCCGCCGCCGTCAAAACCCTTGCCCTGTGGATCATGTCCCTTGCCACCAGCCCTTTCTGGGCCAGGGCTTCCAGGGTGGTGCCCACGGCAAGGCCCACGGCATTGTCAAGCCCGTGGCGGGCAAGGGCCATGTTCATGTCAATGCCCTTCTGGAGAAAGGCAAGATCCGATTTATCCAGATCGTCGACCATGGCGATCATGGTCTCCATGGAAATATCCCTGAGCCAGCGTTCAAGGCCGGCGGTCTGATTGCCCCCCCCTTCCTGGGATCTGGGAAAAAATTCGGCGGATGCAACGTTTTTGCCGTTCAGGCTGAGGGAGGTGATGTTGTCATGGAGCCGTTCAATCACGGACTCGGCAATCTGGTCGCCTGCCGTGATGCGGGTGTGGACCAGCAGTCCCCGGTGGCGGTCAAGCAGGGTCACCTTGACCTGGTTGCCGGCAACCAGGGCCAGGGCGGCATCCACATCCCTGTCCGTGATGGGGGTGAGCACCTCCATCCTGAGGCGGGCATCTCCTGCCAGGGCCCCCAGGGCTGCGGCAAGATCAAGGCCCGAGCGTCCACGGGTCCGGGGGATGGATACGGCCAGACCGTTCTTGAACAGGTTGGGATCCAGCCAGATATCAATGGTTTCGATGGCTTTTCTTCCGGGAAGAAGCGCGGCTGCAGCTGCGGCCCCCAGGGCGATGGCCGTGGGTTCAGTGCACCCCAGGGCCGGAGCAACTTCAAGTCTTAAAATGTCTTTGATGGAATAGTTCATTGTTGTCCGTGGATTATTGACGACTCAAAGGTCTGACGGCAAACCGCCAGGCGTTTTACGGTGTTGAACGGTTACTCCGGGGAGGTTGAAGACCCCCAGATATCTACGATTTTTGTCTGTCCGGGATAATCCAGGGTTTTGTACTTGGTTATCTCTGAAAGTCTTTTGGTGATGGTTCCAATCCGTGCGGTCTGGCTTCGGATGATATCAAGGTCCCGAAACAGGGGAGCGTCCGGATCCTGGTCCATCATGACCAGTTCCGAATACCCCAGGATCGCCTGGAGGGGCTGATTGAGTTCATGGCAGACGGCACCTGCCATTTCAAGCACGGCCTGGAGTTTTTCATGCTGGATTTTTTCGTTCTCCATCTGTTTTCTGATGGAGATATCACTGATGGTGGCAATGAGCCATGCCAGGGGGGTTGCACTTTCTGCCGAACTGAACTGGACATGGGCGTGTAAAACCGTACCGTTTTTTTTTACAAGATCCAGATCCAGGGAGGCCCGGCCCTTTTCAGCAAGGGTGTCGTAAATGACGGTTTTTGCCCGGTTGTAATCGTCCCCGGAGGCAAACAGCGTGCTGAACGCCTTGTTCGTAAAATCTTCCTTGCTGGTGTATCCGAGGAGGTGGACCATTTCGTTGTTGACCCACTTGAACACCTGGTCTTCCACCAGGGTGATGCCCACGGGCGAGAGAGCCAGGATTTTTTCCAGAATGATCTGCTGGTTCCGGATGGCCTTTTCAGCCTGTTTACGTTCAATGGCAAGGGCAATGTGCTGGGAGACCGAGTTGAGGAGGTCCAAGTCCGACGGCTGGTACATGGTCCTTGAGGTAAAACTCTGGACCGCGATGGCGCCGATGACCCGGCCCCTGATCTCAAGGGGGGCGCCCAGCCAGATTTCACTGGGGCTGCCAATGGGGGGGGCTTTTTTTGTTTTTGCAAAGTTGAGCACATCCTCCCTGTAAAAAATCAACGGTTTTTTTGCGTTGATCACTTCACCGGTAATCGAGCTGGTGTTGCTGAAATGGGTGATCTCACCGGGGCATTCATCGATTTCACTCACCCAGTAGTCAAAACGGATGGAATCCTTTTCCTGGTTGTGGGTGGCAATGAAAAAATTGTCCACATTGAGGATTCTGCCAAGGGATCTGTGGATGACATTAAAGAGTTCATTCAGGTCAAAGGTTCTGCTCACGGCCTCTGAAATTTCAAACAGCACATCAATGGTCGTTCCGGCATCTCTGGAATATGCCATGGTTGTCATCCCCTGTTGTCTCCCATAATTTCTCCCCATACTTTCAGGCGAAAAGACACAATCCGCCGGTTATACCGGTTTATCCTGAATTTTGATTAATATTGCATTAATGCTGCTTTAAATCAAGATTTATGATAAAGGAGCATCCATGGAAAAATATACTAAAGTCAAGGAGACCCCCCATGCGATCCATTGAGGAAATTTCCCTGCTTTATGAAATTAGCGAAGCATTGAATGAGCATATGGACATGAAAAAATCCCTATACAAGGTACTTGGCATCCTTGCGGACTGCCTGGACCTGATCAAGGGAACCGTTACCCTGCTTGATCCCGCCACCCAGGAGATCCGGATCGAGGTGGCCCACGGCATCTCGGAAAAGGCAAAAAAACGGGTCCGGTACAAACTCGGTGAGGGCATCACAGGGCGGGTGATCCAGACGGGAACGCCGGCGGTGATTCCCAGGATCAGCGATGATCCAGCGTTTCTTCACCGGACCGACTCAAGGGCACCAGCCGAGATCAAGGAGTATTCATTCATATGTGTTCCCGTTAAAAAGGGAAATACCGTGGTCGGGGCCCTGAGCGCAGACCGCCACTACGACGGTGAAGATGGGCTGAAAAAGGGAGAGAAGATCATGGGTGTGGTCGCCACCATGATCGCCCGGCACGTGATCAATCTGGAAGCCCTCCAGCTGGAGCGGGAGAATCTTAAAAAAGAGAACTCAAGGCTCAAGAGCGAGCTTGAGAATCGATATAGCTTTACCAACATCATCGGCAATTCAAACAAGATGCGGGAGGTGTTCCAGATGATCTCCCAGGTGTCAAGGAGCAATGCAACGGTCCTTATCCGGGGAGAGAGCGGTACCGGTAAGGAGCTTGTGGCCAATTCCATCCACTACAACAGCCTTCGAAACAACCACCCCTTTGTCAAGATCAACTGCGCGGCCCTTCCGGAGAACCTCATCGAGAGCGAACTGTTCGGCCACGAACAGGGCGCCTTTACCGGTGCACTCCATCAGAAAAAGGGCAAGTTTGAACTGGCCCACAGGGGAACGATTTTTCTGGATGAGATTGGAACCATGGACATGAGCGTCCAGGTCAAGCTGCTCAGGGTACTCCAGGAAAAGGAGTTTGAACGGGTCGGGGGCCATAAAACTATCAAGAGCGATGTGAGAATCATTACCGCCACCAACGCCAACCTTGAAACCATGGTGGAAGAGGGAACCTTCAGGGATGACCTCTACTTCCGACTTAATGTTTTTCCCATCTATATGCCCAGCCTTCGCATGCGCAGGACCGATATTATTTTGCTTGCCGACCATTTTCTTGAAAAATACGCCCGGGAAAACTTCAAGGATATCAAACGGTTTTCAACGCCGGCCATTGACATGATGATGGAGTACCACTGGCCTGGAAATGTCCGGGAGCTTGAGAACTGCATAGAGCGGGCAGTCCTCATGTGCAATGAAGGTGCCATTCACTCCTATCATCTGCCCCCCAGCCTCCAGACCGGTCAGACTTCCAGGACCCTTCCCAGCCTCTCCCTGGAAGAGGCAAAGCTCAACCTTGAACGGGAGATGATCCTGGACGCCATGAAAAATACCCGGGGAAATGTTAAAAATGCAGCCAAGCTCCTCAAGACCACGGTGCGAAAAGTGTCGTACAAGGCGGAAAAGCTTGGCATCAACTACAAGGATTTCAGATAACGTGCTCGGAACCATTGTCAATGCCATTGCCATCATTGCAGGTGGCCTTGTGGGCCTGCTTTTCAGGGGCGGCATCCCTGAAAAATACAATCGAACGATCATGCATGCCATCAGCCTGGCGGTTCTGGTCATCGGCATCAAGGGGGCCATGAAATCCGATGACCTTCTGGTGGTGATCTTCAGTCTGGCCCTTGGCAGCCTGGCAGGCGAGTGGATGGGGATAGAGGAGCGCCTGGCGTCCCTGGGCAAACGCCTTGAGCAGCGCTTTGCAAAGAACGACAAGGGCTTTTACCAGGGATTCATCACCGCCACCCTTCTTTTCTGCGTGGGTTCCATGGCCATTGTGGGCTCCCTTGAGAGCGGTCTGACCGGGAATCACCAGACCCTGTTTGCAAAATCGGCCCTGGACGGTATCACCTCAATCATCCTGGGTTCCACCTTTGGTCTCGGGGCTGCGTTTTCAGCGGGGCCCGTCTTTGTCTACCAGGGATTCATCACCATGGCGGCTTTCCTTGTCAAACCCTTTCTAACGCCCCAGGTGGTGGCCCAGATGAGTTCCGTGGGCGGCGTTCTCATCATGGCCATTGGTTTCAACCTGCTTGGCGCAGCAAAGATCCGCATTGGAAGCATGCTTCCGGCCGTTTTCCTTCCCCTTGTCTGGTTTGTCCTGGGAGGCCTTGTGTCAGGTATTTGATTTTTAAGTAAACCATGGACCCGGGAATGGGACCCCAGGGGTCCCCCATGGCCTGGAGCGGGACCTGCCATGTCCCTGTTCAGGGCCGACACCCTGATCCTCTGCTGCATAATGTCCGGCCAGCGGATACCGACGGACGCCCCTGTCAAGGTCCACAATTCGCATCGTCGGTGTTCGACCTGGATTTTTGTCCTGGCATATCTCTTGCTTGTGAGGCTTGTGTACGATTTGTTGTCACACGGGCCGATTTGAAATCGATTCCCCATTTCAACCCATCCCCTGCAAGGAGCATACGCCATGACGATCAACTGGAAATTTTGGCAAAAAGTCCCCCCGCCCATTGACCCCAATGGTGCAAAAAACGATAAACTTCAAAAACCCAGGGAACTGCCCGATCGCGTCGGACGGCACATGGTGGTCAAAATGGAGCTTGACCCGGACTGGGTCTGGAGCCTCAGGTGTGTTTACCGGAAAATAGCTGATCAACCCGGGATGTTTGAGATTCGAATTGTGGACACCCGTGATCTCAAAGAGGTGGGCATGCGCCAGCTGAATTACGCCTCTCTGGATCTCCATCCCGAGTTGATCCTCTACCAGGGCAGCTATAGGAAGGACAGCGAGCAGGTTCATATTACCCGGGGCAGTGCAGACCAGCGTACGAATGCTGCGTGATCCTTCTGGATTGTTTCCGTTAGGACATGAACCCAACCAACGGTTTGAAAGGTTTAAAATGAAACAGAAAAGTTTGTATGGCCGGATGGTGTCTGTTTGCACCATCCTGGGTGTTGTGGCGGCAGGGCCCGCTTTTTTTATATCGTCGGCCCAGGCATCACCCTACACAACCGCAGGCAGCCAGGATGAGGCAGCAGACCAGGTCCAGGAGCTTGGGGAAACGTTTGAGCAGAACGACGCTCCGTTCCTTGAATCCATGGACTCCCTGGAAGAGGACACCATCCTTTCCCAGCCCCAGGATGGTGAAGGCATGGAAGATAGGGCCTGGACAGAGGAAGAGGGGCTGGAGGAAGAACCCCTGGAGAAAATTGAAGGTCTGGAAGAACTGCCCGAAGAGAGTCCGGCACCCCTGCCTGCCCCGTAATGGTAACTACATCCCGATCATTCCAAGCCCCTCTTCGATTTCCAGGTAGGTTTTGATCTCATAATTATACCCGGGTACGCCAATGTAGACCGCCATGCTCTCCCCCACGGCCACCAGACCCTGGGCAAGATGGGCATTGTCAAGCTCGTAAAAGGTGATGGAATGCACCCCTTTTTTTACATCCGCCGAGATGTAGGGGCCTTTTTTGGTCAAAAAATCCGGCAGCACAGGGGCTGTGAGAAATCGACGGGCAACCTCCTTGGCGCTTTCAGGCGGGTAGGTGACATTTGAAATGATAATCATGGGCCTTGCTCCTTTTGATGGGGTTTCTCCTCTATGTACCGGCACCGGAGGAACCTGTCAAGGGGAACATGGCCGGTGCTTTCGCAGGAACCGCATTGAATGCCGTTAGTGGGCCGACAGCCAGTCAGCATACCGGTACATGCCGGCCATGGCCTTGACGGCCCGTTCGGGTGAGGGGAAAAACACCCCCTGGTATTTGCCGTCCTCCACCCGGTAAAGGGTGCGGCTCTGCTCGTCGGTGAGAAGGCTCACCCCAAAGACCGGTTTTTCATACTTTTGCGTCAATTGAATCACATGGTTGACATACGCGGCTTCGGCCTGGACAAGGGCGTCCCGGATGGTTTCCAGGGACTGTCGCGAGTAGTCCGGGTCCACCTGGGCAATGGAGTCGACCATTTTTTCCACAAAGATGCGTTTGCCATGGATGCCAAGGTGGATGACGGCATCACAGCCGTCCCACTTTAAAAGTTCTTCAATGGCCACGCTCGGAATGTTTGGATCATTTTCCCCCACAATATCCACGGGGTTGGCCCGGCTCCAGTAGTCGGGCAGCAGGGTGTCGAGCCGCTGGATAATCTCGGGTGAAAGGTCTGGAACCACAAGATCGCTGTCCATGCACAGGTCGGCCGTCACAACCCCCCAGCCGCCCCCGAGGGTCAGGATGGCTACCCGATTGCCCCTGGGCAGGGGCAGGGATGAAAACACGGCGGAAAGATCAAGGAGTTCCATGGGCTGTTCGACCTGGATGACTCCGGCCTGTTTCAGGGCGGCCCGCATTACCCTGGCATCGGACGCCATGGCGCCGGTATGGCTTGCGGCTGCCTTGCCGCCGGCCCGGGTACGGCCGCCGTTGAGAACCACCACGGGTTTTTTGCACGATACCCGGGTGGCACTCTCAAAAAATCGCCGTCCATCCTTTACACTCTCAAGGTAGAGCACCACGGTGGATGTCAGTGCATCAATTTCAAAGGCTTCCATATAATCTTCGATGGTGACCATGGCCTCGTTGCCCGAGCCTGAAAAGGCCCGGATACCAATGTCCTGCTGGGTGGCAAAGGCCAGCAGCTGGGTGCCCATGTTGCCCGACTGGCAGACCAGGGCCGTTGAGCCGGGCATGGGGTGCACATGGGCGCCGCTGCAGAAGAATCCCCTGTGGGGGTTGCAGATGCCCATGGTGTTGGGGCCAAGAACAATGATGCCGGCCCTGGCGGCCGCATCAACCAGTTCCCGCTCAAGGGCCAGCCCGCGGGGACCGGTTTCGCCGAATCCGGAGGTGATGAGCAGCATGCTCTTGATCCCCTTGTCCCTGAACTGGGGAATCAGCCCCATGACCTGGCTGGCTGGAATGGTGACAACGGCAAGGTCGACCTTACCTTCTATCTCGGTCACGGACCTGCAGGCCTTTCTGCCGGTGATGGTGCCGCCCCTGGGGTTGACCAGATGGATTTTGCCCTGGAAATTGCCGCCCAGTGCGTTTGTCAGCAGCATG
Source organism: uncultured Desulfobacterium sp. (assembly GCA_963675615.2). Taxonomy (GTDB): domain Bacteria; phylum Desulfobacterota; class Desulfobacteria; order Desulfobacterales; family Desulfobacteraceae; genus Desulforapulum. Next base: position 1,921,222 of record CAXXTD010000001.1, on the reverse strand, counting down.
TGACCCCATTTGCCAAGGGTTGACGAGGCCCCGACAAAGGCAACTGAATCTGGATAAAAAACCGCCCCCAGGGCTTTGGGATCCACCCTTGGCCGGGCATAGGTGGCTCTGGGCGTCTCACCCGCCACCACAAGAGCGTCCACGGCAACAACACGGCCCTCGGGGGTGACGATCAACGGGTTGATATCGATTTCCCGGATCCGGGGGAGGCCCTGGGCAATATCGGACAGTCCCTTGAGAACCGCCCCCAGGGCCCTTCGGTCTGCTGGGGCCTCACCCCTGAACGGTCCCAGCATCTGCCGTGAGCAGAGCGAATCAAGCATCTGGTCCATGTCAAAGGACCCAAGGGGGGCCAGCCTGAACACCACGTCGTCCAGGGCCTCGGTAAAGATCCCGCCAAGCCCGAACATGACCACCGGTCCAAACTGGGGGTCCCGGAAAATTCCTGCCACAAATTCCCTCTTTCCCGTGATCTGGGGCTGAACAAGGAAAAATTCAAGGGCCTCGCCGGCAAGATCCCTGAGGAGTGCAACCGCCTTCCTTACACCGGATTCATCGGCAAGGCCCAGGCGCACCAGCCCCTTTTCGGTCTTGTGGGTCAAGGTGGTGCCCATGGCCTTGAGAACCACGGGAAAACCCAGGTCACATGCGGCCCTGACCGCCTCGTCTGCACTGGAAACCCGGCGTTCGTCCACAACGGGTATGTCAAAGCCCTTGAGTAACGTTTTTGCATCATCCTCAAGCAGCGCATTCCTCCCTGAGGCCAGTGTCGCATCGATCATCTGACTTGCTTTTTCAACCTCTTTCATGAACCTTGCACTCCTTTGAATAGTATTCTGCTGATTCGTTCTGAAACCTGTTTGGTATCCATGGAGGAGCCGAAAAGGACCTCGCCCAGGCAGGCATGCTCGATGGCGCCCAGAATCACCTGGCGGAACACATGGGGATCCACATCCGTGTCGATCTCCCCCCGGGCCTGGCCCTGGCGGATAATTTCGAGAATGGTGGCTGCATAAATTTTTACCAGGCCATAGGCGGCACAGTCGAAATAATCCGGGCTGTTGCGGACCTCCAGGAGAAGGATTCTGGCAAATACCCGGTTGCCGGCATAGCTTTCAATTGTGTTTTCAATGATGATGGAAAGTTTTTTAAGGCTTGAATCCTCAGTCTTGAGGCTCTGTTCTATTCCCGTGAGAAACGACGCAAAGTGGTCTTTTAACACCTCGTAGAGCAGGCCTTTCTTGTCCTTGAAATATTTGTATATCAGCCCTTCGGTTACGCCTGCCTGGGCGGCAATTCCTGCAGTTGTAATCGAGTGAAAATCTTTTTTTTCCAATAGTATTGTCAGGGCCTTCATGATTTTGATTCGGCCGGGGGGGCATCGTTTTTTGACAGTGTTTGATTTCGGGGCAACCATGGGATTTTTCGTCCATCTCTTTTTTATGGGTCAGGCTGTTTACAGGGACAGGCGCAAAGTGAGTATTACTTACTTACCTAATAGCTTTCGTCTCTGTCAAGGAAAATTTCAGGACCTCCCCAAACTGAACAGATCCGAATCAACGGTTTTGGGTTGCAGGACAATGATATTTGCATTATTTACTGACCAACCCCGTTCGCCGGGCAATGGAAATAAGGATGGAAGGTGTGAGGCTGATTCAGCAGATGACAGGCCTGTTTGAAGGCGTGGAAAAGGTCGTTGTCCGGCTGACCATTGGTCTGCCCCCATGGGACCAGGTGAAATCCCTGGCAGTCAGTCCCGGCCCAGCAGGGCTGCTTGCCCTGTTCATGGCGGCATCGTTTTTAATGATATGGCGACTCAATGCCATTGAGCGAAAGGGGTTTGAGGGTACCCTGGTCGGCACCCTGGTCATGCCCTTCTGCTCGGGGTTTGCCAATCTTTCCTTTGCTGCTGTCATGGCTGCCGGTCACGGGGACGGCCGTCTGGTCATTGAGAACTGCATGGTCAACAACGTCACCAACCTGACCCTTGTCATCGGTATCCCCGCCATCTTCTGGGGGCTCAACATCACCCGGAGCCCGGGCGGTAAGAAAACAACGCCTGAATCAACCATCAGCCAGCTGTCCCTTCTGCTCTCCCTGGTGGCCATGGTTTTTTTCACCCTGGCCGTGTGGCTGCTTTCACGGGATGGAATCCTGGACGGTCCGGACGGCATGGTCCTGACCGGCCTGTTCCTGTTCTGGCAGGTGTTCCATCTGGTGGATCTGATGAAGAACAATGTCCGGAAAAAGCGCACCCCTTCGCCGGCCATTTTCATGGATTTTATCCTGGTGGGCCTGTGTGCCTGGGCCACGTTCCACACCATTGACGGTCTTGTGGCGTGGGTGACCGCCCGGGGGGAAAGCGGGTTTATCTCGAGGCGGAACCTGGGATTTCTGAGCGGTTTGCTCATGGTGGTGCCCAATGCCCTGCTTGCCGTTTATTATTCGGCAAAGGGCCGTTCTGACATTGCCTTCTCGTCTCAGATCGGTGACTGTCACATCTGCATCCCCCTGTGCATCGGACTCTTTGCCATCTTCTCTCCCATTACCGTCCCTCCGGCCTTTGGGGTGGGGGTTGCCATCATCACCTGTGCCGGCGGGCTTTTGTTCTTGTTTACCGCGGCCCTGGGAAGGCTTCCTCGGATCATGGGAGCCACCCTGGCCTTCAGCTACCTGATTTTCGTGTACCAGAATATGCTGGGCGGATGAAACCTTCGGCCCCTCCGGTCTGTTTACATTGGATGAGAATTGCTCTATACAGTGACCATGGCACCTATTTCATCATGCACCCTGGACTGCCAGGACACCTGTTCGATTGTTGTTCAAAAAAACACCCGGGGCAAGTTCTTTCCCACGGGGAATCCAGACCACCCGTTTACCCGGGGATTCATCTGCCCTAAAGGCCGGCGGGCACTGGAAAGAATCACGAGCCCCCTTCGCATAACCACCCCCCTGATCCGGACAGGGGGCAAATCGGGCACAACATTACAGCCCGCATCCTGGGACAGGGCCCTGGACCTTGTGGCAGAAAAGATAAGGGCCCTCTGCCGGGAACCTGCCACCATGCTCCATGTGCGCTATTACGGGTTCCGGGGTGTTTTTTCCGAAGGGAGCAACTATCTGTTCGACCGGCTTGGGGCCGCTTCAACCCATGGTGCCCTGTGTGATAATGCCGGTTGTGCGGCATTCGTTGCCGACTTTGGCGCCCTTGAAATGAATGCACCTGAAGAGCTGCTCAATGCCGGCCAGATTGTCAACTGGGGCAAGGATCTTTCACGGTCGTCCCTGCACCTTGGCGCATTAATCAGCCGGGCAAGAAAACGGGGAAGCGGTGTGACCACCATCTCTCCGGGCGGTGACGGGAACAGGCCCTTCACGGACCATACCATCTGCATCCGGCCGGGAACAGACCGGTTTCTTGCGGCTGCGGTTATCAAACAACTGGATGCCCGGGGGCTGATCCTGGATCGGGCAGCGGCCCGGGCAACGGGGATGGCCCCTTTTTTAAGAATTCTCCGAAACCAGGATCTGGCGTCGCTCTTAACGGCCTGCGACTGCAGCCGGTCCGATCTGGACCGGCTCGTGAACATCTATTCAGATCCCCGGCACCGGCCTGCGGCCACCCTCATGGGGTGGGGGATTCAGCGGTATCTGTTCGGGGGCGAAAATGTGCGGTATATTAATGCCCTTGCCTTTTTATCCGGCCAACTGGGCATACCGGGGGGCGGGTCCTATTTTAACGTCTCGTCGGGCCGGAACATCAATACCGGATGGGCCGCCAGGGGAGGCAGCCCCTGCCGGACCCTTTCCCTGCCGAGGATCGGTCAGGAGATCCTGACCGCAGACCCGCCTATTCGCTTCCTGCTGGCCGACGGCACCAATTTTGTCAACCAGGCTCCGGACAGTCAAACCATTGAGCGGGCACTGGAAACCGTTGATTTCAAGGTGGTCGTGGATGCATTCATGACAGATACGGCACGCCTTGCCGACGTTATCCTGCCCTGTGCCCTTGACCATGAGCGGGAAGAAATCCTAGGTTCCTGCTTTCACAACATGATCAATTACTCAGGGGCTGTGTTTTCCCCTGCGGGTGAGGCCCGATCTGATTTTCATATCATGGGGGATCTTGCAAACCGCCTGGGGATAGATTTCCCCCAGAGGGAGGAGATTCTTGCCACTTGCCTGGACACGCCCTTTGTCGACAGATCCAGGGACCATGGTTCCCTGCTGGCACAATTAAAGCAAACCGGATTCCTTGAAACCGATCACCCCGATATTGCATGGAAGGACCTGAACTTTGCCCACCCGGACGGCCGGTACCGGCTGCCGGCGAAACTCAACCCTGAACCCCCGGCCCCCCCGGGATTTCCCCTGCATCTGCTTTCACTGGTGAACCGGGATTTCATCCATTCCCAGATTCCGGAGTCCGCTCAAAAAGGGCTGCCCAGGGTGTGGATCAACCCTGAATCCCCGGTGCTGCCAGGGCTTGACCGGTCCCGGCCCGTGTTCCTTGCCACCATCCTTGGACGCATGGCCGTCAAGGTCTGTTTTACAGGGGATCTGCATCCGGCTGACCCTGATCATCCGCCGGGGCGGATGGATAACCCATGGGCGTTGTGTCAACCCCCTGGTTGAGCCCCGGGTCACGGATATGGGAGAGAATGCCGCCTACTATAGTCAGTATGCGCGGCTTGAGAATTAATTGATTATGGATCAGTTGATCTCGCCAGAAATATTAAAGAGCAGGTAGCCCTTTTCAAATTCAGGACCGCCAATGGTAATGCTGCTGCGGTTTCTCAACAGGATTTCGGTGTTGAACACCGGGCGGCCCTGTTTGAAAATTTCCACCCGGTATTTGATTCTTCTGCCCTTGAGACCCAGGGGAACCACCTCTAACACCCTTGCCCCGGGAAGAGAAATACGTCCCTGCTTTCCCGGTGAAAGATTCATGGTTTTTTCATTGATCAGTCGGTAGGAGGCGTATTTAAACACCGATGCGAGTTCTGGTCCAACATCCCTTAATCCCGGGTCCAGGTGGGCCGGGCCCGTTGATGCATGGATCACCCTGATATGGGTTCGTATGCTGTCGGCCGCCCAGAGGTCCCAGGGCATCAGGATCAGGGCCGCAACAAACAATGCAAGGGGGGTGATGGCGGGGAAGGCTCGTTTCAGCACGTTCAGCCCTCCGTGTACCAGATGATGGTGTGATTTGACGGGTGTGTTTCAAAAATCATGACAGATGCCATATCTCCCTCCACGAAATTGACAATGGCGCTCGGGCCGTCCTGCAGAACAGGGAGGGCCTGGTAGTAGAATACGCCTGCAACGAGTATTGCAGCAATGGAGGCGAGCTGCAAGATATATTTTTTTGCTTTTAGAAAATCGGTCATGCCCGTCCAAAAGGACGGCTGCCGGGGGGGGGTCCGGGCAAAAACCGTTGCTTGTGACAGTGCCTGGGATTCCCATGGCGCGCGCCGCTCAACCCCCTGTTTAAAGGCTGTGGCGAGCAGCTCATAATTTTCAACAACCGACCTGCAATGGCGGCATATGGCAAGGTGGCGTTCAACCGTTTCCATGGCATGGGGGGGAAGCTCCCCGTCTACGTACAACCCCAGGGTTTCAGGGGCATAGATCGTGCATTTTTTCATTTATCCCTCCTGTGCCAAGAGCCTGGTCAGCAGTTTTCTTGCCTGGAACAGCCTTGACTTGACCGTGCCGATTTTTAAGCCAAGGGCCTGGGCAATTTCCCCGTAGGAGAGCTCTTCAAGGGTGTTGAGCACAAAAACAATCCGTGCTTTTTCAGGCAGTTTTTCCACTGCTGCCATGATATCTGCCTCAAGCTCCCTTTGCCGGTATTGTGTTTCAGGGGTTTCAATCCATTGTCCGGTACCCCCTGCCGGCGGGGCATCATGGGTCTCAAACGAACGGTGGGACCACCTGAACCGTCGTTTCCAGCGCCGTTTCCAGTTGAGGCTGAGATTGATGGTAATTTTTACAAGCCAGGTGAAAAGCCTTGAATCCCCCCTGAAACTGTCAATTCGCCGAAAGACCGTGATAAAAACATCCTGAACGATCTCAAGGCTTTCTTCTTCTTCCAGCACAATACCATAGGCGACCTTGAGCAGGCGTCTCTGATATCGATCAACAAGAACCCTGAAGGCCCTTTCCCGGCCGAGCTTGAGTTCCCGGATGAGATGTTTTTCATCCAGGTCCAGCCCGACCGGTGGTTTGGTGGTTTGGTTTTCCACAGCACCCTGTTTCAAGGATTAAAAATTGACCCCGGGGTTAGCGGTGTCTGGGGCATCCCGGGATTACAAGAACCCGTCCCTGCTGCCCATTGATCCCGTGTTGCCGGCGGTCGTGGTGACCGGGATGCCACTGTTTTGCATGCCGGGGAGGGGCCCAGGTCCGCTGACCCCGGACATTGAGTCCGCGTGTGTGGCGGGGCCGGTAATCCCGGCGGCTTGCGACCTTAACACGGACCCGGTTGTCATGGTGAAAACCATTGACCAGGGCAGCGCCAACGAGAACGGCACCCGTGCCGATCACGATCCCCTGGACCAGGTGTCGATTGCCTGAACCTGCATGACCCGGGGCCGCATAGCTCGATACCATCAACAGGGTCATCAATGTCATACCAATTATTTTTTTCATTGTACACCTCCTGCTTGAACCGCTGTTTTTGCCTTTGATTGAATCACCCCTGGGGATGTTTCGTCTAAAGGTATGACACCGCGGTCCTGGAAATGTTCAAAAATAAAACGTCCCGGATTGATTTTTGACAACCTGTTTTCCGGCTGATACAGTATGCAGACAGTCGCTCAGATGCCTGTCACAATAAAAGATGGAGAAGGTCATGGAAAACAGCAAAAAAATCCTCATCGCCATGGATGCTTCACCCCACGCCCTTGAGGCTGTTCAGTATGCCGGAGATTTTTTTTCACCCGAGTGCACGGAAATAGAACTTTTCCATGTGGATACCCACATCCCTGAATCGTTCTGGGACATGAATATGGGTTCCGGGTTCCAGCAGCGGATGGCTTCGATCAAGTCCTGGACCCTGGAGCATGAAAAGGCCATGAAAAACCAGATGGAAGCGGCAAGGGTCATTCTTCTGGAACTCGGGTTTCCCTACAAATCCATAACCCTTAAATACCAGGATGCCGTCAAGGACGTTGCAAGGGATATCATTGACGCGTCGGGAAAGGGTTTCCATGCCGTTGTTGTGGGACGCACGGGTGTCAGCCGTTTCAAGGATTTCATCCTGGGTAACATTGCAACAAAGCTTGTGGGCAAGATCACGGGCATGCCCCTGATTGTTGTGGGTGCCTGTACCATTCCTAAAAAGGTGATGATTGCCTTTGATGGTTCTGAGAGCGCCCAGCGGATTGTGGACTGCATCTGCCAGATGATGAACAAGGCGGCCAGCAGCATCAAAATTTGCTACGTGATCCGAACGATCTGCGATGTTTACACTTCGGCCATCCAGGATATTCACATTGCTGAAGACGAGATGTTCAAACAGACCCGCAGGGTTGTCGAACCCATGATCAAACGGGCCGTTGAACAGCTTGTGGATGCGGGGGTTAAACGGGAAAACATCTGCTGGGAAATCAAGGAGAACGAATACTCCAGGGCCAGGGCCATTGTCCAGGATGCAGAGGCAAACGGGTTTGGCACCATTGCCGTGGGCCGGCGGGGATTGAGCCGTGTGGAGGAGTTTTTCATCGGCCGGGTGAGCAAAAAGGTTGTCCAGCTTGCTGCTAACTCAACGGTCTGGATTGTCAACTGATGCGGCAACGGCCTCAAAGGCGCGGATAAAGTCGAGGAGATCGGCGACAATGCAGTAGTCCGAGTGGTTGAATATGGCGGCATTGGGATCTGAATTGATGCTGACAATGGTTTTTGATCCCATGATGCCGGCAAGATGCTGGGAAGAACCTGAGATGCCGCAGGCAATGTATACCTCGGGGCAAACCGTGGCGCCGGTAATGCCCACCTGGAAACGGTAGGGCACCCATCCATCATCCACCAGCGGACGGGAGACCCCCATGGCGGCACTGGGAAAAAGAGCGGTAAACGCCTCAATGGCATTGAGGTTCTCCCTTGTGCCCAGTCCCCTTCCCGCAGAAACAATCACCGCTGCCCGTTCAAGATCATCTCCTCTTTTGTCGGCACCCCTGGTGCCCAGTCGTTTAATTTCCGGGTCTGAACATCGGATTACCATGGTTTTTACCGGGCCGGACGCCGGGGCCGGGGCCGGGGCGTCTGGCGGTGAAAAGGCGCTGGGCTGTACCATGGCTAGGCAGGGGGTTCTGTCTGCCCGTACCAGGGCGTTTTTTGCACCATTAAAGAGGGGCCGTGAAAAAAGAGGCTCGCCATCCCTCCACAACAGGTTGTTCACCCCGGCAATGGCGGTGCCGTTCAAACGCACGGCAAGGCCGGGTGCAAAATCCCTTCCCGTTGCCGTATGGGCCACAAGGATGTGGGAGGGAGACAGCGTGGTAAACAGCCGGGCAAGGGCAGTTTTGTAGGCACCGCTGTTGTATCCGTCAATACCTGTTATGGCAAGATCAATGGTTTGCATGCCCAGGCGGGCAAGCGCTGCTGCCATGTCTGGGTGACCTGCGCCCGGAACCACCAGCACAACCGGGGCATGGAGCCCGTCTGCCAGAAGGGTTGCCAGGTGTATCAGCTCGTGGGTAACGGCAAGGACTTTTCTGCCGTCATGCTCGACAACAACCGCGATGGGCTTCATATGACCCCCCTTTTTCTTAAAATATCAAAGAGCGCTTGGGCCTTTTCCGGGTCGGTTCCCCCAAGCCGGGCTCCGGAACGGCTTTTGGTGGGATCCTGGAGCCCCACAATGGTCTGGCTCTGCCCGGGGATGTCGCCCTGGGCAGTGCTAAGCGCTGTGATGGCTTTTGATCCGGCCTTGAGCAGCCTGGAAAGGGTGGGATAACGGGGGGTATTGATGCCCGCCTGAACCGTTAAAAGGGCCGGAAGTTTCACTGCAAGGCATTCGTGTTCTCCCCGGTCCAGTTCCCGTTCAACGGTGATGATGCCCGGGAGGCCTGGATCCAGGGCGATTTTTACAGCGCCCGTGGCGCAGGCAATGCCCATCAATTCAGCAAGGATGGGGCCGGTCATCCCCTCCATTGTGTCCTGGGAGATCATGCCCGTGAGCACAAGGTCGTAGGCATGGCCGCCTGGGTCGGTGGGATGGGACAGCTCCCGGAGCTGCCCCAGATGCCTGTGGATCAGTTCTGCCGTGACACCTGCGGTCAGGTTTTGTTCCACAACAATGTGGCAGCCGTTGTCCGCGCCAATGCCAAAGGCCCGTTTGATCACTTCCTGGGCCTTTTCACGGCCCACGGTCACCACATCCACAACCGTAACCTGGCCCTGGCCTGCAAGCTGTTCTTTGATCTGAATGGCCGCCTCAAGGGCATACTCGTCAAAGCGGTTCATGGCAAAGGTGCTGCCGTCCGGGGTCGCTGTCACCTGTTTGATGCATACAAGAATATTCATACCCAGGGTTATAGGCATAGAATGCCGTCCGGATCAAGACAAAAAACGAACGTTTGTTCTATTTTTTGTCTGACCGTTGATTTGACCCTGGATCGGCCCGGAAGTGAACGAAAACCCGGGCCCGGGTCAGGTCAAATCGTCAACCCGATGGGAGTCAAAAAAAATTGACGTTGCCAATATCGTCTAAAAAATGTACTTACAAAAAAAGCGGTCCGTCCATTGACAATGAAATATTGCATCCGACAGAGGAATTTAAAAATGATCCAGAGCATTCTTGATAATGACCTGTACAAATTTACCATGCAACAGGCCGTGCATATGCTGTATCCCCGGGTGGATGTGGCATATGAATTTATCAACCGCTCCAATACGCCTTTTCCCGAGAATTTTGCCCATCGGCTCAAGATTGAAGTCCAGCAAATGCGAACCTTCCGGCTGACCCCGGAGGAGAAGGGTTACCTTGATCGAACCTGTTACTTCATGACCCCTGTGTACCTGGATTTTCTTGAGCACTATACCTTTGATCCAGATGAAGTCACCGTTTCCCAGACCGGCAGCGAACTGTCGGTCTCCATCAAGGGCCCCTGGTACAGAACCATTCTCTGGGAAGTGCCGCTCATGGCCATCATCAGTGAGCTTTACTTTGTCATGACCAATGCCCGGCCCCTGCCCGACGAACAGATCCGGGAGATCAACCTCAACAAGGCCAGAATATTGAGCCGGAACAACATCCGGTTTGCCGATTTCGGCACCCGGCGGCGGTTTTCATCCTCGGGTCATGGGGCATTGATCCGGGACATCCTGGCACTTGAAAACAACACCCTCATCGGCACCAGCAACGTCAATCTGGCCAGACTTTTCAACATCAAACCCATCGGCACCATGGCCCACGAGTGGATCATGTTCCACGGTGTGCTCAACGGCTACCGAATGGCAAACCCCACGGCCGTTGCGGCCTGGGCAACGGCATTCCACGGCCACCTGGGCATTGCCCTGACCGACACCTTTACAACGGATATCTTTCTTTCCACCTTTGACACCCTCCATGCCAAACTTTTTGACGGGGTCCGCCACGACTCGGGAGACCCCATCGTCTTTATCGACAAGATTGTGGACCACTACAAAAAATTGCACATTGATCCCATCACAAAGACCATCGTCTTTTCAGACGGCCTTGACATTGACAAGGCCGTCCACATCCACAACCACTGCATCAACAGAATACGCGATTCCTACGGCATCGGTACCAACCTCACCAACGACGTGGGCGTCACCCCCCTTAATATGGTGATCAAGCTTGCAAAGTGCCGGACCGCCCCTGAAAAGGACTGGCACAACGCCATCAAGCTTTCGGATGATCCGGGCAAACACACGGGTGACAGCGAGGAACTGGCCCACTGCATCAAGGTGCTTGAGCGGGGAATGTAACCCCGTTATCGGTTTGATGCCGGGCCCGTCACCTGCGTAAAATAAAGCTTTTTTAAAAACGAACGTTCGTTCTATTTTTTGTTGACTTGCCACCCCAAGGCGCTAAGGTGATGCCAGGTCAACAATCGAACAGACGATGCAGGGAGATCTCCAGGATCTGATCACAGACCGATAACCGTTTATGCAAGGAGAACCGAATGGACTTTTCCGTGTCAAAAAAGATAGAAACCATTGTGGCGATGATCAATGAGTTTGTGGACAGGGAGCTTATCCCCCTGGAGCCGGAGTTTCTGGTCAAGGATTTCAGGAGCATGCTGCCCGTATTAAAAGAAAAACAGGCCATGGTCAAAAAAATGGAGCTCTGGGCCCCCAATTTTCCCGTGGAGTGCGGTGGAATGGGGTTGTCCCTGCTGGAGCACGGGCTTGTTTCAGAGGCCCTTGGCCGGTCTCCCCTGGGCCACTTTGTGTTCTGGTGCCAGGCGCCCGATGCCGGGAACGTTGAAATTCTGCACATGTTCGGCACGGAGGAGCAGAAACAGCGCTACCTCAATCCCCTGGTCCGGGGTGATATCCGGTCGTGTTTTTCCATGACCGAGGTGGACATGCCCGGCTCCAATCCCGTGATGCTTGAAACCACCGCTGTAAAGGACGGGACCGACTATGTGATCAACGGCCACAAGTGGTACACATCCTCGGCCGACGGGTCGGATTTTGCCATTGTCATGGCCGTTACCAACCCCGAGGCGCCCCCCTATCTCAGGGCCAGCATGATCATCGTGCCCACCAGCACCCCGGGATTCAACCTGGTGAGAAACATTCCCGTCATGGGCCACGAGGGCAATGACTACCTCAGCCATGCTGAAATTCTTTACCAGAGCTGCAGGGTCCCCCTGGAGAACCTTCTGGGACCTGAGGGCCAGGGCTTTGTCATTGCCCAGGAACGCCTCGGACCCGGGCGTATTCACCACTGCATGCGGTGGCTGGGCATCTGCAGCCGGTCGTTTGACCTCATGTGCCACCGGGCCAACCAACGGGTCATCACCCCGGGTGGCAAGACCCTTGCCACCCAGCAGACCGTTCAGAACTGGATTGCCGAATCAAAGGCCGAGATTGATGCGGCAAGGCTCATGACCCTGAATGCGGCCTGGCAGATTGACCAGAATGGTGCGGCTGCCTCCCGAGAAGCCATATCGACCATCAAGTTTGTGGTTGCCAACACCATGAACCGGGTGGTGGACCGGGCCCTCCAGATCCATGGCGGTCTGGGCATGACCGACGACACCATCCTGGCCTTTTTCTATCGCCACGAACGGGCCGCAAGGATCTACGACGGGGCCGATGAGGTTCACAAGATGAGTCTTGCCAAGCGGATCCTTCGATCCTATGAGGGCAGAACCATCAAATAGTGACGGGTGCCGGGACCTGGAACGGAAAATTTTCTGTAATTCCGCATTCGCGCAGGAGATCTATTGGGTGACATGAATTACCATGAATTTGAAAAAAGCATGAACCGCTTCGGGGACACCATCTGCAAGGAGGTGTTTGAGGAGAACCAGGATGCCATCCGCATCAAAAAAGAAAAGACCGCTGTAAAGAATTTTAAAAAGATCTTTGACGCTGTGTTCCAGATCACCTATGAAAAGGGATTTCAGGCCATGAGCATGCGGGATCTAAGTGCCCGAACCCAGATGAGCATGGGATCGCTCTACGGTTATTTCAAGGGCAAGGAGGAACTGCTTGCCATTATCCAGCGCCAGGGCCGCACCATGATCGAACGGGTGCTTGAACCCTATGCCACCCGACCGGATGACCCTGTCACGCGCCTGAGGAACGTGATCAAAGCCCATCTGTTTTTGAGCGAAAAGGCCCGGCCCTGGTTTTACTTCACCTTTATGGAGGCCAGAAACCTGACCGAAGACGCCCTGGAATCGGTGATCCGCCTTGAAGAGTACACCGAAGAGATCCTGGTGGCCATCCTGGAACAGGGGGAGCGCCAGGGGGTTTTTGTGCCACGGGACCACCGGCTCACGGCCAGCATCATCAAAGCCATGCAGCAGGACTGGTATCTGAAACGGTGGAAGTACAGCAAGCGCAGCATTTCCGTTGATGACTATTCAGACTATGTGCTTGAGATTGTAGACAATTTCTGCATCAAAAAAAACATCGATTCACCAGACAAAGGAGAACGCCCATGCAAGTGACAGACCAGGCCGTCGGCGTCAGAGAGGGTGAGGCCCTTGATCCGAAAAAGGTTCGGCTCTTTTTGCACCAGGCTCTGCCCGACTTGACCGGAGAGTTAACCATCCGCCAGTTCCCCAGCGGGTTTTCAAATCTCACCTACCAGATTACGGTGGGTAACCACGAACTGGTCCTGCGGCGGCCGCCCGTGGGTGCCAAAATAAAATCCGCCCATGACATGGGCCGGGAATACCGGATCCTGACGGCGTTGCATCCCGTTTTCCCCCTTTGTCCCAAGCCCCTTGCCTTTTCAGAGGACCCTGCAACCATGGGATGCCCCTTTTACATCATGGAAAAAATCAAGGGCATCATCCTCCGAAAGGATCTGCCCGACGGCCTGTCGTTCACCCCGGACCAGGCCCGCACCCTCTGCACCCGCCTGGTCGGTCTCCAGGCGGATCTGCACGCCATTGATGTCCGGTCGGCCGGGCTGGAATTCCTGGGAAAACCCGAGGGATATGTGGCGCGTCAGGTCACGGGCTGGACAGGACGTTACCGGAATGCCAGAACCCCGGATGCCCCCGACTTTGAACGGGTCATGGCCTGGCTGAACGAGAAGATGCAGCCGGACACGGAATGTCCCACCCTGGTGCACAACGACTACAAGCTGGACAATGTGGTGCTCAACCCCGAACGGCCCATGGAGATCATCGGCGTGCTCGACTGGGAGATGGCCACCTATGGTGATCCCTTGATGGATCTTGGCAACTCCCTTGCCTACTGGATCGACCGCACCGATCCTGAAGAGTGCCAGCTGCTGCGCCAGAGTCCCTCCCACATCAAGGGGGCCTTGACCCGGAGGGAGATCATTGATCTTTATGCACAAACCACGGGCCGGTCCATGGCCGCCTTTGATTTTTATCTGTGCTTCGGCATGTTCCGCCTGGCCGTCATTGCCCAGCAGATTTACCAGCGCTATCATAAGGGCATCACCCGGGACCCCCGGTTTGCCATGCTCATTGGTGCGGTTCAGATTCTGGAAAGAGCCGCCCTGCGCCTCATGGACAATTCAAAATTATAGGAAGGAGTAAACCATAACCATGAAACTGACAGACATAAAAACCGTACTGGTTGCAGGGGCCGGAACCATGGGGCAGCAGACCGCTCTCCTTGCCGCCATCAGCGGCTATCGTGTCGTGGTGTATGACATCTCAGACGAGATCCTGACCCGGGGCGTTGCGGGTATCAGAAAAAATGGTGACCGCATGGTCAGGATGGGGGCATGCACCAGCGATGCCTGCGGCCTTGCCAAAGAACGGATTACCACCGCCTCTGATCTTCAGGCCGCCTCCGCCGATGCCGACCTTGTCATGGAGAGCATACCCGAAGACCCGGTCCTCAAGGGCGAATTTTTCGGTGCGATCCACCGTCACTGCAGGCCCGAAACGATATTTACCACCAACACCTCGTCCCTTGTGCCGTCCATGTTTGCCGACAAGACCGGCCGGCCGGACAAGCTGTGCGCCCTCCACTTCCACGATGTGACCCTGTCAAAAATCGTGGATGTCATGCCCCATCCGGGTACATCCACCCAGACCATGGACCTTGTCAAGGCGTTTGCAGAATCCATGGGCCAGATCCCCATTGTCCTGGCAAGGGAGAACAACGGGTATGTGTTCAACAACATGCTCATGGCGTTCATCGGGTCGGCCCTTTCCCTGGCATCCAGGGGGGTGACGAGCATCCAGGAAATCGACCGGTCCTGGATGGGGGTGATGCACACCCCGGTGGGACCCTTTGGCATCATGGACAGCATCGGGCTGGACACCTGCTGGAAGGTGACCAGCTATTGGGCAGAAAAACGCAATGATCCCCAGGCAAAGGCAAATGCCGCCTTTCTCAAGGGCTATCTTGACAAGAACTGGTGTGGCATCAAAACCGGACAGGGGTTTTACACCTACCCTGACCCTGTTTTCTCACGACCCGATTTCATGACCATGCAAAGGAGATAATCGAATGGATCCATTCAATCTTGACAATAAAATCGCCCTGATCACCGGCGCCAGCCGGGGCATTGGCGAGGCCATTGCCATGCGTCTGGCCGAAAAGGGTGCCCTTTGCATCCTGGTCAGCAGAAAAATAGAGGGGGTTAAAGCCGTTGAACAAAAAATCGTTGCAAGGGGCGGCAGGGCGGAATCGGCCGCCTGCCATCTCGGAGATCTCGTGCAGATTGAGGGTCTGATCAAGGGTATCAAGGAGACCCACGGCCGTCTGGACATCCTGGTCAACAACGCCGGAGCCAACCCCTATTTCGGCGAAATGGCCGCAGCAGAGGAATGGGCCTGGGACAAGACCCATGATGTCAACCTCAAGGGTCCTTTTTTCATGATCCAGAAGGCCGTTCCCCTGCTGAAAGAGAGCGGCCAGGCCAGCATCATCAATGTCTCGTCCATCAACGGTGTTGTTCCGGCACCCTTCCAGGGGATCTATTCCATCACCAAGGCAGGCCTCATCTCCATGACCCGGGCCTATGCAAAGGAACTGGCACCCTTCAACATCCGGGTCAATGCCCTGCTGCCGGGATTGACCGACACAAAGTTTGCCTCGGCCATCACCACCAACGAGGAGATCAAGGGCATGGTGATGCAGCAGATTCCCCTGGGCCGGATCGCCCGGCCCGACGAGATGACCGGGGCCGTGCTCTATCTGGCATCGTCTGCCGCATCGTTTACCACGGGATCAACCATCACCTGTGACGGCGGCATGCTGGCCTGAGATGAACCCTTTAAATTGAGGAATCAAGATGGGCGCAAAATTTATCAGCGAAAAGAATCTCAACTTTCTGCTTTATGACATTTTTGATGTTGAACGCCTGACCCGGTCGGACCGCTATGGCCAGCACAACAGGAAAATCTTCACCATGGTGGTGGACGCCGCCGCAACCCTTGCCCGGTCAAAACTCTATCCCATCCTGGACGAAATGGACAAAAACGGGCCGGCCCTGGTGGATGGACAGGTTGTGGTCCACCCCCAGGTCCGCGGCCTCATGGCGGCCTATGGAGAGGGGGGCTGGATCGGGTCAAGCTTTCCTGAAGACCACGACGGGGAGGGGCTGCCAACCATCGTTGCCAACGCCTGCCGGTTCATCTTTGCCGCGGCCAACTATTCAGCCTCGGTCTTTCCCGAACTCACGGCCGGGGCTGCCGAGCTGATTCTCACCTTTGGCAGCAAAGAGCTCATCGCCACCTATCTGCCGCCCATGCTGGCCGGACGATGGCAGGGAACCATGGCCCTGACCGAGCCCCAGGCGGGCAGTTCCCTTTCCGACATCACCACCACGGCCTGTCCCACCGACGACGGGTACTACACCCTCAAGGGGCAGAAGACCTTTATCTCTGCCGGGGACCACAACGGGGTGGACAACGTGGTTCATCTCATGCTGGCACGGATCGAAGGAGAGCCTGCCGGCTCCAAGGGGATTTCCCTGTTTGTGGTGCCAAAACTGCGCCCGGAAACCGGGGGTGGCCTGGTGCCCAACGATGTTGTGGTGGCCGGTGTCTACCACAAGCTCGGCTACAGGGGGGCACCGATTACGGAACTTTCCATTGGCGAAAAGAACAACTGCCGGGGGTTTCTGGTGGGTGAAAAAAACCGAGGGCTTGCCTCGATGTTCCAGATGATGAACGAGGCCAGGCTGGGTGTGGGGCTGGGGGCCACGGCCATTGCCACGGCCGCCTATTATTCGGCCCTTGACTATGCCATGGAGCGTCCCCAGGGACGCAGGCTGGCAGAAAAGAATCCGGCCACCCCCCAGGTGGCGATCATCGAACATCCCGATGTCAAACGCATGCTCCTGTTCCAGCGGGCCGTTGTGGAAGGCTCGTTGAGTCTCTGTCTTCAGTGCTGTCTCTATACGGACCTGGCTAAAATCACCCAGGGGGATGAACAGGAGCGGAACCTGCTGCTGCTGGACCTGCTCACCCCCATTGCCAAGAGCTATCCCAGCGAAATGGGCATCCTCTCCACCAGCCAGGCCATCCAGTGCTTTGGCGGGTACGGCTATTGCGAGGATTTTCCGGTTGAGCAGTATTTCCGGGATTCACGGATTCATCCCATCCACGAGGGCACTACGGGCATGCAGGGCATGGATCTGCTGGGGCGGAAAATGGTGATGCACCAGGGACGGGCCGCACAGCTGTTTGTGGAAGAGGTGAACCGGGCCATTGCAGCGGCCACGGACCGTGATGAAACAGCCCCCTATGCAGGGCTGCTGGGCCAGGCCCTTGAACGCCTCGAGCAGGTGACCAGCCATTTGTTCGGCCTGGCCGGTGAAAAGGGACCGGAAACATTCCTGGCCGACGCCACCCTTTTCCTTGAGATGACCGGGATCATCGCCATTGCCTGGCAGTGGCTGATTCAGGCCAACGGGGCTTGCCTGGCCCTTGAAAAGAAGTGCAAACCAAAGGACAGGGTCTTTTACCAGGGCAAGCTGTTGACCTTCCGGTATTTTTTCAGGTATGAATTACCCAAAACCCTGGGGCTTGCACAACGGCTCATGGACAAGGATCCCATCACCATGGAGGCGACCCGGGAACACTTTAACGACTAGGGCGATTTTTTAACACCGGCCCCAATACAAGGAAAATCATAATGACGCTATTCACCATCGACCCGGAACTTTGCAACCAGGATGCCATCTGTGCGGCAGAGTGCCCGGTTCGGATCATCACCATGGTTGACGGGTTGCCCCAGCCGGTGAAACAGGCGGAAGCCCTGTGCATCAACTGCGGCCACTGCGTGGCGGTCTGTCCCACCCAGGCCTTTGTCCACAAGAACCTGAAACCGGCAGACTGCATCCCCCTTGAAGATACACCAGCCATTACCCCGGAGCAGGCAGAGATCTTTCTTCGCCGACGAAGATCCATCCGGACCTACAAGAAGAAACCCGTGGAAAAAGCGCTTCTCGAGCGTGCCATCACCCTGGCAGGCCATGCCCCGTCGGGCCACAACCGCCAGCCGGTCAACTGGCATGTGATCCACGACACCGACCACCTCAGGGCGCTCAACGAAAAGGTGATCGACTGGATGGGCTGGATGATCAAGGAGAAACCCGAGTTTGCAGGTCCCCTGCACCTGGATATGGTTGTTGCCGGCTGGCAGGCGGGCATCGATACCATCACCCGCAATGCGCCCCACCTGGTCATTGCCCACGGCCATCGGAAAGATCCAACGGCCCAGACGGCCTGCACCATTGCCATGACCTGGCTGGATATTGTCCTGCCCTCCCTTGAACTCGGCGGATGCTGGTGCGGTTATTTCAATACGGCCGCAGCCTTCTGGCCCCCGCTCCAGGAGGCCCTTGAGCTGCCGGACAACCATGTCAGTTTTGCTAGCATGATGGTCGGTCATCCCACCTATGCCTACAAGCGGATTCCCCCGCGGAACCGGCCCGGGATCACCTGGAAGTAACCGAATCAGATCCGCTGGCCCGATTGGGGCGGATTTTTCACTGGACGGACCAGGTGTCGAGCCTGGCCCCCACAACACAGGCGGTGATAAAATGGCGGTTGAAATTCTTTCCCTGGAAGCGATCAAGCAACGCATCGACACAGAACTCGGGGTCTCGGACTGGCTGCTTATCGACCAGAACCGGGTTGACGCGTTTGCAGACTGCACAATGGATCACCAGTGGATCCATGTTGATCAGGCGGCGGCAGCCAAGGGGCCCTTTGGGAAAACCATTGCCCATGGGTACCTGACCCTGTCGTTGCTGTCCTATTTTTCAGAAAACCATATGACGGTTCCCCAGGGGGCCTTGATCGCCATTAATTACGGGCTGAACAAAGTCCGGATGATGTCCCCGGTGGTGGTGGGTTCGAGAATCCGGGACCGGATTTTGCTGACTGGGGTGGATGAAAAACCCAATGGCCGGATCGTGGTAACCACCTCCCACACCGTTGAGATTGAAGGGCAGGAAAAACCGGCTGTGTATGCTGAAATGCTGACCATGTTTGAGACACAACAGTGATGCAGCATCCAAAAACTCATATAAACCTGATGGCCTTGAAAGGAATGGGGAGAAACAGATGAACGAAATACGCTTTGACAACAGGGTGGCAATTGTTACAGGTGCAGGACAGGGCATCGGCAGAATGTATGCCCTGGAACTTGCCCGCAGGGGGGCCCGGGTCGTTGTGAACGATCTGGGGGCGAGCCGGGACGGTGCCGGGGCCGACACCTCGGCCGCAGACAGGGTGGTTGACGAAATCGCTGCCGCCGGCGGCAGGGCCGTTGCAAACCATGATTCCGTGGCCACCATGGCCGGGGGAGAAAATATTGTACAAACCGCCCTGGACGCCTATGGCAGGGTTGATATCCTTATCAACAACGCCGGAATTCTCAGGGATAAATCCTTCATGAAAATGACCGAGCAGGAGTGGGACCTGGTCATCAACGTTCACCTGAAGGGGGCGTTCTGCGTCACCCAGCCGGCCGTCAAGGTGATGAAGGAGAACAACTACGGCCGGATCATCTTTACGGCATCCACATCCGGCCTTTACGGCAATTTCGGCCAGACCAACTACGGGGCTGCCAAAATGGGACTGGTGGGCATCATGAACACCTTGAAGCTTGAGGTGGCAAAGCTTGACATCAAGGTCAACACCATTGCACCCACGGCCTGGTCCCGCATGACATCGGATCTTTTTCCGCCTGAATTTGAACAGAAGATGAACCCCCAGTTCAACGAACCCATGGTGCTTTATCTGTGTTCCCAGGAGAATCAGGTCAGCGGAAACATCTATGCCATGGGTGCCGGCTGGTATGGCCGGACGGCCATTGTTTCAGGGGATGGGGTCTGCATCGGCGATGCACAGCGAAGGATCAGCGTTGAGGAGATCCGGGATCACTTTGATCGGATTTCAGACATGGACAACAAACGGGAGCATGGCAGCGGGCTGGGTATCTTTGAATATATGGGGCCGCTGCTCAAATAACCGCCCGACCCATGGTTCGTTCGAAGCCATGGCTTGATGGTTGATAAGGGGAGGGATGGGGGGTGATGTCCGCAAATCGCCGTACCCATCCCTCCCCTTTGTGTTTGCCAGGCAAGTTGACGGGGATCACCTGGAGCCCTTTGAATTTGTCTCTGCCGGTATGTATGTCTATACAAAGAATGTGGTTCAGGCTGGCGGTGAATTTGCGGGTTTGTATTCGCCAAGCTCGAGTTCGAGGACGTATTTATCTCCCCTGCAGTAGGAGTAGAGCAGTTCAACCGGGCTTCTGTTGTGGTCATAGGTGAGGTTCTCCATGAGGAGGCCGGCCGAGTTCGGGGCAAGGTTGAACATGGTTGATATTTTCTTGGTGAGGTTGACCGCCCGGATGACCTGGTGGGAGCTGGTCAGTCTTACCTTGAATTTTTCAGTAAGGACCCGGTAAAGGGACCCCGACGCATCCTCCACGGTGAGATCCTTGAACAGGTTGTAGGGCAGATATCCCTCTTCATAGATAAATGGTGCGCCATCCCCGGTTCTGAGCCGTTTCATCTGGATCACCTTTCTGTCAGCGCCAAGGAGCAGCCTGTCGGCAACTTTCTTGTCTGCCACCCCAGTTTCAAATTCAAGGACAATGGTTTTTTCCTCAAGGTTTGCCGTGCCAAAATAGTCTTTGAAACTTGCAATCTTATTGATATCATGGCGAAGCTCAACATGGGGTGCTTCGGTCACAAACGAACCGACACCCTTGACTTTTTTTACCATCCCCTGGGCAACCAGCTCAGAAATTGCCTGCCGCAGGGTATTTCGGTTCACCCCGCACATCTTGGAGAGTTCGACCTCGGAGGGAAGTTTTTCACCGGCCTTGAATCTGCCGGTATCAATGAGGTCTTTCACCCATTGACTGATCTGAAGGTACTTTGGAACTGGATTGTCAAGATTAACCACATTCATGTTGTCACCCTCAATTGGATTGATTTGCCGCGCCTGTACCTGTTTGATGCCATGGTAGCCGTTCAAGCTATACAATACATAAAATTATAGGTCAATAGAGCGCTTTCCACGGTCTGGCGTATTAATGCACATTGTCCGGCCGACATGGGAGATTTTTTTTATTGACAAAAGCCCCTTGACGATCTATGTCTGTATAGAACTCTATACTTTGTATGCTTTTTAGACAGCATCAGAGATGATCTTTTTTAATTACAAACTTGAACGGCATGCCACACCCCCGCGGGGCATGACATCCGCAGGTTTAAAACCAGTCCATGTGTTTTTTTTTGCAACCCAGGGCTGATAACTGAAAAGTAACTTTGCTGAAGGAGTAGTAGATTCAATGAAAGATCAAGCACGAGTAGTCGTTATCGGAGGGGGTATTGTTGGTTGCTCCATCCTGTACCACCTGGCAAAGGCTGGATGGAAAGACGTTGTCATGGTTGAAAAGAATGAGGTCACAAGCGGCGCCACCTGCATGGCAGCCGGCCTTTTGACCCAGTTCAATTCTTCTCCCTCATTGATGCGCATGAGAAAGTACAGCTCTGAGCTCTATTATGAACTGGGTGCCTATGAAAAAGTCGGTAGTCTGCGGATGGCTGCCAGCAAAGAGCAGCACATGACGCTTCAGCGGGCTGTCAGTACTGCAAAGGGTGTGGGTCTGGACGTTGAAATGATCACTCCTGAAGAGGCCTTGAAAATCATGCCCTGGGCCAGTGGGGAAAATCTCTACAGTGCGGTACATCTTCCCAACGACGGTCACCTTGATCCCCACGGCACCACCTATGCCGTTGCCAAGGCGGCAAAGGCGCTGGGTGCTGAGATCTATATCAATACCCGGGTGACCGGCATCGAACTGACGCCGGACGGCGAAGTGAGCAAGGTCAAAACCGACAAGGGCGACATCAAAACCAACATCGTTGTCAACGCTGCAGGTCTCTGGGGAAAACAGGTTGCCGCCATGGTCGGCATTGCGGTGCCGTCAACTCCCGTGGTTCATCAGCACCTTGCCCTCCAGGCCGTTCCAGGATCTGAGGTGCCCGACGGCGGTCCCTGCTTCCGTGACACAGACCGGCTGATCTACGGTCGCCCCGAGCACGGGGGTATTCTTTTTGGCGGCTGGGAGCTCAACCCGCCTTCCATCTGGGAGGATGGGGTGCCCTGGAGCCACAGTGCCACCGAGGTTCAGTCTGATTTTGACCGGTACGAACACCTGCTGGTCAATGCCATCAAGCGCTTTCCCTTTCTTGAGAACGCCGGCATCGAACGCCTCGTGGCCCACCCGGATGCATTTACCCCGGATTCAAAGCCCCTTGTCGGCCCCTGGCCCACGGTCAAGGGGTTCTGGATGGCCTGCAGTCTCTCCATGGAGGGATTCGGTGCCGCCGGTGGTCTGGGCAAGGCCCTTTCCGAATGGATCATTGACGGCAAACCTGAAGTGGATCTTTTTGGCTTCCATGCATGGCGGTTCGGCAAAAACTTCATGGATCCGTACTATGCCGCCTCCTGCGGCAGGGAATGCTATCGATACTACTACTACACCCGGTACCCCGGGGATGAAGACACGGAAATGCGTCCCAGACGCCTCTCTCCCTTCCATTACCGGCTCCAGGACCTTGGGGCTGTGTTTGGCAAGAAAAACGGCTGGGAGCGGGTCAACTACGTGGCCAAGGGAATGCCCTGGCGCCGTGCCGGCGAAGACCAGCGCGCAAACGGTGGATGGGTCAAGGCTGCCCATTTTGACACGGTTGCTGAAGAGTGCAAGGCCTTCCGCGAGAGAGTCGGCATGGTGGACATGACCGCCTTTGGCAAGATCGAGTTCAAGGGTCCCGGCGCGCTTCCGCTGCTCAACCGCATCGCCATCTCCGAGATGGACAAACCCGTCGGATCGGTCATTTATACCCAGTTCTGCACCAAAGAGGGCGGCATCCTTGCCGACGTCACCATCACCCGCCTGGGCGAGGCGTACTACCGTCTGGTCACCGGTTCCGGTTTTATCGACAATGACCTTGGCCACATCAAGGGTCAGGTCCGCAAGGATGATCCTGAAGTTGAGATTCGTGACGTCACCGACGAGTATTCCGTCATCGGCTTCTGGGGTCCCAAGGCCCGCCTTGCCCTTGAGAAGGTCACGGATTCGGATGTCTCCAACGAGGGCCTTCCCTACATGATGTCCAAGTTCATCACCATCAACGGTGTTGAAACCATGGCACAGCGGGTCTCCTATGCCGGTGAACTCGGGTGGGAGCTCTACACCCGCATCGACAAGTCCATCATTGTGTGGGATAATCTGTGGGAAGCAGGCCAGGAGTTCGACATTGCCGTTTGCGGTTATAAATCCCTGAACTCGCTGCGCATGGAAAAGGGTTACCTCTACTACAGCGATGATATCACCACCCTTGAAAACCCCTTTGAGGCCGGCATCGGGTTTACCGTGAGCAAGACAAAATCCTTCATTGGCAGCGAGGCCCTTGCCAAGGCAAGGCAGGACGGGGCCGCCCAGAAGCTTTGCACCGTCACCATTGGCGGCGAAGACTGGCTTCCCATCTACGGCGGCGAGGCAGTCCTTGTGGACGGCAAGGTGATCAGCCGTCTCCGGGGCACCGATTACGGCCATACCGTGAAAAAGAACATCGGTAATGTTTACCTGCCCAAGGCCCTTGCCAAAGAAGGCACAGCGGTTAATGTTGAAATTTTTGGAGAGATGATTCCGGCGGTTGTTTCCGCCAGGGTCCTCTACGATCCAAAGGGAGAGGCGCTCAGAAAATAATCTGAACTTCTGATATCCTGCAGGGGCAGGCGGCCTGTCTGCCCCTGCACTCCAATTTCACCTTTAAACCCGAGGGGTTAGAAATGGACACCAGTAAAATGATATGTCTTGACAAAATGGACTCAGCCAAGACCTATGAACTGCTTGAGGTGGCCCACAATCTTGGCAAGGTTGCAGAAGAGCTTAAACACAGGCTTGAAAAGACGTTTTTGCGTGAGCAGATCATTGAAGTGGTCGAAGGGTATTATGATCTTGGCACGGTTCTGGAAATATATGAAATATTTGGCGGTTACATCAACCGCAGTTTTGGGATTGTCGTTGAAAAGGAGGGGGTAAGCAAAGACTATTTCCTCAGAAAATATAAACGGACCATCACCGAAGATGAGGTGCTTTTCGAACATGCCATGATCACCCATTCCATTGAGAACGGACTCACGATCTGTGCCGGTGTGGTGCCAACACGACAGGGCACGACCTTTGTGGCACCCAAAATCAGCCGAAGCAAGTTTGCCGTCTATACCTTTCTCAAGGGCGAAGACAAGTATACCTGGGACAACCCCATCATGGAAGATGGAGAGTATGCCAGTGCCGCTTCAGTGCTTGCCACCTTCCACAATGCGGCAAAGGATTTTGATCCCCAGGGCCGGGTGCGGGCAGAACCCGGGATCCTTGAGATGATACCGGGATTCGTCACCACCTTTGTCGAATGTGCCGGCCAGGAACGCCACACCAAGTTCCACGAATACTACAGAGGAAAGATCGATACCATCATCACCACCATCAAGGAAAACACGATCCCTGCCGAGGATGTGGCAAAAATGCCCGTCAATCCCATTCACTGTGATTTTCATCCGGGCAACCTTAAATTTATGAATAACAAGGTGGTTGGTATCTTTGATTTTGACTGGTCAAAGTTTGACCTGCGCCTTTTTGACGTCTGCCTTGCCCTGGTTTACTGCACCAGCCGCTGGGACGAGCAGAACGACGGCACCATGCTGCTGGATAAATGTAGTATCTTTCTGGTTTCCTACCAGAAGACCATGACTGAACTGGGTGGTCTGCCACCCATGAATCCAACAGAACTCAGGCATCTGCCGACCATGATGGCCATGGCCAATTTCTATCTGCTGAACTGGGACATCACTGCATATTATGCTGAAGAAAATCTGAACGACTATGAATATCTGGCCTACCTTAAACACAATGTAAGACTGTTGGAATGGATCGAAGCGAACAAGGGGGAATTTGCAACCATTGCCGGTTCCCTTTAACCTTACACCCCATAACCATTTTACACGAAGGAGCAGTTGATGTCACAAGCAGTAGCAGAACAGATGCAAATGGCCCAGGAACTTTCCCATGCTAAAAAAGGACTATTGTATGGAGTTCTTTCTGGAGCAAGCTGGGGGCTTGACGGTGTTATCCTCGGAATTGCCCTTGCCATGGCACCCTTTACCGATGGCACCAGCCTCTATGCAGGCGCAATGGCAGGCGCCTGCATGCACGATGGATTTGCAGGACTATGGATCTTTTTTTATAACCTTTTTACCGGCCGATGGAAAGAGTACGGCAGAACCCTGAGAACCCGTCCGGGAATGATTGTCTGCATCGGTGCCCTGTTTGGCGGTCCCATTGCAATGACCGGATACCTGATTGGTATCAACATGGCAGGCGCGTCCTATTCCCTGGCCATAACGGCCATGTATCCGGCGGTCGGTGCCATTCTGGCGGTCGTTATTCTCAAGGAAAAAATCACTCCCCGGGTCTGGATGGGTATTATCACCTGCATCGGCGGTGCCATCATCGTTGGATGGACACCCCCTGATTCTGCGGCCTATCCCCATTTCTACCTGGGACTGGGTCTTTCCCTGCTGGCCACCTTTGGCTGGGGCATGGAAGGCGTGCTTTCCACCTACGGCATGGACATGGCCGATCCGGACATTGCCATTGGTATCCGTGAGGCGACCTCTTTTGTGGTATACCTGGTTGCCATCCTTCCCTTTGCAGCCGGCCTGACCATGTTCTGGGGTGCCTTTGTCCAGAACGTTGTTTGGTACATGGCAGCAGCCGGTCTTGCCGGTGGATTCTCCTATGTCATGTGGTACCGGGCCCTTAACACAACCGGTGTCGGCCGGGCCATGGCCCTGAACGTGACCTATGCATTGTGGGCCATTGTTTTTGGTTACTTTCTCACAGATCTTCAGCTGACGGCCAACCTGATCATTGGTGCCTGCGTGATCACCTTTGGAACCATTCTTGTTGTGGCAAACCCCAAGGAACTTCTCAACCTGAGAGCCAACTAACCTTAAAGCAAAAAATGCCCCACAGGGCATGAAAGGAATAAACCATGGCATACACACTTCCAATGAGATTCAGGATTCTCCATCTTATTTCCAAAACCGAAGATATAGACACCCAGGAGCTCATGACGGCTCTCAAGCCGGAGTATGGAAACGAAGGACAGCTGAAAAAATCCATCGTTGAGAACCACCTTGCATCCATGCG
This sequence comes from uncultured Desulfobacterium sp., assembly GCA_963675615.2. Lineage (GTDB taxonomy): Bacteria > Desulfobacterota > Desulfobacteria > Desulfobacterales > Desulfobacteraceae > Desulforapulum. Next base: position 1,894,825 of record CAXXTD010000001.1, on the reverse strand, counting down.
GGCCGTTGGCATGATCGAAGATACAAAAATAATTGTTAATGGTTCAAACGAACTGATACAGCGGGTCAAGATCACAGAATATGGTCAGAGCCGCCTGGCATACCTGCCCAAGGCGTGGAGTAGATTAAACGCCTGATGTATAGACTGCTTCAGGCGGGCCTGGGTGTCAGGCCCGCCTGAAGGTTTAAACATTTTTAGATTATTATAGGAAAAAAAATGCTCATCAACATCGACAAACTAATCCAGGAAGCCCCTGCCCAAGACAGGAATGCTTTGATTGAAGAACTTGAGACCTACAAACGGGTCCAGGAAACCACCAAGGCAGTCCTGTCTGAGGTGGGTATTGAAACAAGAAACAAAGAGGTCATTGAGATTCTAGAGGGCACGGGTCTTGCCGGATATGATGAGTCGACTTCAAGAATTCACCTGCTGCCGGACCTCATTGACATGGCCCTTGATTCTGCGCCCAAGACATTTTCCGGAGACGAGGGGATGAACACCCTCGGCATCGGTGGCATCCCCCCCTTTCTATACAGGGAGAGCGATGAGTTCCCCATGCCTGCCACCTACGAAGATCTAGACCGGGTGATCAAGAGCGTTGGCGAGAACCTGGATGTGGTCCGGTTTCTGAGCCAGCCGGTCAAGGTTCACAAGGGAGACGCCCTTAAATGCAACCAGATCATGGATCAGCTTGACAATTGCATCAAAGTCACGGCCAGCTGCTATATGAAGGGCAAGGATGCGGCTGAGTGGTTCAAAGGCCGGGACGACTGGCACGACTCTGTGTGCGGCCTCAAATCTCCCCTGAGCTGCATGGATGACATGATGGATGCCCTGATCACCTGTGCCAGGGTGGGCAACAATCTGAGGATGACCACCATGGCCCTGGCAGGAAGAACCGCTCCCCAGACACCCGAGGGAATCATGGTTGTCAACCAGGCCGAGGTAATGTTCATGCTGGCCGTGGCCCAGACCATCAATCCCGGTATGCTCTGTCTGTTTGGCGGCATGCCCTGTCCCACCCGGCCCGACGGTGAGCTGTCCTGTGCAAGCGACGGCATGAACATGCTCAACACCGCCATTGCCAGGGCCAACATGTGGGTCACAGGACTTCCCACCGTTCAGTCCGGCGGCAGCAGCGAGCAGAAGGTGCCCAACGAAGCCGCTGTCAAGGAAGGAATCCGGGGCAGAACCCTTCAGTGTGATTTTGGCGTGCACAATTCCCGCCACTGCTTCGGGGTGCTTGACAACCTCAACTTTTTCAGTGAAGAGGCCTTTCTCAAGGATTGCGAGGCCCAGCGCCAGTATGTCAAGGCCAACAGGGACAAGAAATATGTTCTCAAGCCGCTTTATACCCCAAGGGATGACAAAGCCTTTGACGTTATCCAGCGCATCGGCAGCGGCGATTACCATGTGGATTACCATACCACCGCCAACATTTCAGCCTTTGAGGACTGGGCCAAAGATGCACAGGCCAGGGGCGTTCTACCTGAAAAGTAGAATCTGACAGCTTGCGGCAAAAGATCATGTTGACAGAACCGTGGAAAAGGAGACCTCTTTTTTGCGGTTTTGTCTTGCCGCAGGAGCCCTGCAGGTGGTGATCGTGTAGATGATTGGTGGCCGATAGAAGTCAGAACAACAGTTTCAAGAGGAAAAACATGCTGCTTAATTTTGATTATGATGGTGTCATCGTAGACTCACTGGACAATCTCCTGGGATTGACCATCAAGAGCCAGGCCTTCCTGAACGTTGGAAGAAGACCATCCAAAAACGATTTTGCAACCCTCCAGGACATGACCTTTGAGGAGCTGGCCCGGGTCATTGAAATTCCAGCAGGCCGGATTCCGGACTTTATCGAGGCGGTTCACCGTTTTGAAAAAGAGGTCCAGGGCACCCCGGAAGTTTATCCGGGAATTGTACCGGTGATGAACCGCCTTGCGCAGAATCACCAGATCGTTGTGATCACCGCCTCTTCATCGGATCTAGTCAAAGGCATCCTTGAAAAGAACGGGCTTATGGAAAGCGTTTCAGGGGTGATGGGAGGAGAGCTCGGCCTCTCCAAGGCCAAACGGATTGCCATGGCCCAGGCCCAGTTTGATCATCCGTCGGAACGTACCGCCATGATCGGGGATGCCATGAGCGACATCCGCCAGGGAAAACTGGCAAAGGTCAAAACCGTGGCCGTGACCTGGGGCGTCCAGGCGCGAGAGCTGCTGGCTGCTGAATCCCCGGATCACTTGGTGGACGAACCTGAGGCGCTGCTGACCGTATTTGAAAACTAAAAAAATGGTCGTGCCTTAAAACAAAAATCATTTTCCATGCCGGGTTAACCCTTGTCAAAAATCAGGAATTCCATGAACCTTTTCCAGGAAAGCTGCGCCCAGGAATTTAAAATCAGTGAACAGCCCTATTTCCTGGACAGACAAAACAACAGCGCCATTTTCAGGGCCGCCTACCAGGCAAGGCTTCCCGTGATGCTCAAGGGGCCGACCGGGTGCGGGAAATCACGATTTGTTGAGCGGATGGCCTTTGACCTTGACCTTCCCCTGATCACCATCTCCTGCCATGAAGATCTGTTTGCCTCGGATCTTGTGGGGCGGTTTCTGCTCAAAAACGACGAAACCGTCTGGTCTGACGGACCGCTCACCCGGGCCGTCAGAATGGGGGCGATCTGCTACCTGGACGAAGTTGTCGAGGCAAGAAAAGACACCACCGTGGTGATCCATCCCCTGACCGACAACCGTCGAATTTTGCCCATCGATAAGACCGGCGAGGTCATCACGGCCCACCCGGATTTTCTGCTTGTCGTCTCGTACAACCCCGGATACCAATCCGTGTTAAAGGATCTGAAACAGAGCACCCGCCAGCGATTTGTCTCCATGGCATTTAATTATCCAGATCCGGAGGATGAGTCGATCATCGTTGCCAGGGAGGGGGGCATCGACAGGGAGACCGCCCTGAAACTGGTCAATCTTGCCGTCAAGATCCGTGCCATCAAAGAGCATGGGTTTGTTGAAGGGGCAAGCACCCGGCTGCTCATCTATGCCGCGGCCCTTCTCCGCCAGGGGGTCTGCCCGAAAACAGCCGCACAGACCGCCATCTTCCTTCCCCTTACCGATGACGACCGTCTCCAGGAGACAATGAACGACCTTATTGACGATCTGTTTTGATGTCCATGGAAAAAGGACTTGCCCGGCTTGCCGCTGTTTCTCCCGGAATTGCGGCCTTTGCCTTTCGCCAGTTTGAGGCCCTTTGCCTGGCTCCAGGGCAGGATGAGCTGCCGATGATCGTTGATGATACGATCCTGGGACTTGCCCACAGTGACGCGCTGGGCAAGACCATTTTCAATGCCCACCTGTGCCTTGTCAGGCAAAAGGCCGACGTTGAGACGATAAAGCAGTTCTCCGGCAGGATCAAAATCGCTGCAGACCGCAATCCCCTGGAGGCCGATATCATCGCCCGGTTTTTCGGGCCGGTCCTTGCCTGCAGGCAAAGGGAACTTGCGGAAAAATTCGACCTTGCCCTTGGCAAAATCAAACTGCGGAGCTCCTTTCATTCAATCCATGACGCCTTTGCCCTGGTTGTCCGCCTGGTTGGGGAAAACGATATCCAGGCATCGCGCCTGCTCCTGGACCTGCTCATTGACGTTTTTTCAGCCCCCATGTCCTTTGCCGTTCATCAGCACCTGATCCACGAGATCCCAAGGGCCATTTTCCCCCTGTCCCGTGGCAAGCGGTCCTGGCAGCTGGGGCGCCTCAGACGCCTGGCCCTTATCATTCCCGAGGCCTTTGACCACCTGATCACAGGATTTGGAAGGGGGCTGTGTCATCTGTCGGAATCCGGCTTTGAACTGTTCATGGCAAGGGCCCTTGACATGCTTGAACACGATCAGATACGAGGAGAGCGCTTCCTTGCCCTTGAATCAAGGGTGGCAACGGACCTGCTCAATGAACTCAGGACACTGGTGATGCTCGATACCATCCAGGCAAAGCTTCAACGCTACATCACCCTTCGAACCTCAGTCGCTTTTACCATCAGGCCCTTTGATCAGAATTCAGGGAAAATACGTGTCAGTTCCAATGGCGGGGAGGTCTTTCTGCCCCGGGAGTTTGACCGTTACCCCGACAAAGAGAGAAACAGGTCCCTTGCCACCTGCCTTGTGAGGCTTGAAGCCGGCTACCATGAGTGGGGCACCTTTTTGTTTGACCTGGAAAAATTCATTGATCGTTATGTCGATGCCAGGGCTGTCACACCGTTGCAGGGTCTGTTCCTGGAGGCAAAAAGGCAGGTGCAGAACGCATCAGGGGACAATGATCTTACCCTGTTTTTCAGCTGTTTCAGCGATCCGGCTCTTGCCAGGAATCTCTTTACCCTGGCCGAGCACACACGGATAATGCACCGGGCCAGACGCTTTTATCCCGGCATGGTCAAACAGGTCGCTTCGTTTGTTGAGGACGAAACAAACAGAATGGCAGACCGAGAAAAGGGGACGCGTGCATGGCTCTTACTCTACTCAACCCTTACCATGGGCCGTGGGGTGTCGGCCTGTCTTTGGCCGGAGATGGCAAAGGCTTCGGAAAAACGTGTCAATGATCACGGGCTTTTCAACAGGATTGAATCCCTGGCCGCACGACTTTTAAACGATTGCTGCCCGGTTGAGGCCAGCGGCGCCTTTGTGGTCGAAGCCTATCCCCTGGTAGAACAAAGTTGTCTGTCCGCCTTGAACTTTACAGTCCCCTTTTACAGGGATATTGACGAAACCCTCTATTTCAAGGGCAGCCAGGATTCCCATACTCGGGCAGCACAGATCAAGGAGATCCTGGACAGGCGAAACCTCAAGGTGTACCGCTCTGATATCCACCAGAAACTGATCCAGAACAACAACGCCATCTCCATGGACGACATCAAAGAACTTGTGCTTGACCACCGGGAAAACCAGGGGATGGGGCCTGTCCGCATGATCCCCGGGCTTTCAGAACTGCTGACAAAAAAACAAGGTTTTACCGTTTTACCCGCCGGGTATGGTGAAAACGTCTCCGTATACCGAGAGTGGGATTACAGCACCAAAGAATATCGCAACGACCATGTGTGGGTCCAGGAAATCAGAATGCCCTGTGTAAACAATGATTTTTACCGGCAGACCCTGAATGCACACCAGGGGCTTGTCAAAAAAATCCGGCATACCTTTGAGCTGCTCAAGCCTGAAAATATGAAGATCCTTCGACAGAGCCCCGAGGGCGATGCCTTTGATTACCGGGCCCTGGTGGATTTTGCCGTGGACAGGAAGGCACGCCTCACCCCCAACGAAAACATCTACATCCGGCGACTTAAACAGGATCGAAATGTTGCGGTTACACTGCTCATCGACCAGTCAAGATCCACAACCAACCCGGTGGATGGCAGTGAAAAAACGGTGCTTGACATGGAAAAAGAGGCCGTTGTTCTATTCTGTGAAGCCCTGGAGGTGGTGGGCGATTGCTTCAGCGTTGCAGGTTATTCCGGATCTGGAAGGCATGGGGTCATGTACCATACCATCAAGGGATTTGACGAACCCCTTGATCGAAAGATCAAAAACAGGGTGGACATGATCACGGCACAGTCCAGTACCCGAACCGGTGCCGCCATCCGCCATGCCGTAAGCCGGCTTGATCCTGTGGCTGCAAAGATCAAGCTTATCCTTCTCTTGGGCGACGGCTTCCCAAATGATGTGGACTACAAGCACGCCTATGCCGTGGAAGACACCCGCAAGGCCATATCCGAGGCCCATGCCAAAAATATCGTGCTCAGGGCTGTCACGGTCAATATCTCAACGGTCATTGGATTTGACGACCTCTACGGGGCGTTCCGCCACAACGTCATCCAGGACCTCAGGCAACTGCCGGACAAACTGCTCTCGATCTACGGCGCCCTGACCCGATAGGGCCCGATTCTTCTTGCACATGCTATCGCCGATGTTATACCGTATTGCTCAAATCAACAGGAAGGTCAAGGGATGACCACAGCCCCATGAAAACGTTCAAAGGGAGGAGTTCCTTACCGCCGGACTAATTTTGATCTGGTCGTTACGGACATGTCCATGCCAATCATGACCGGAGATCAGCTTGCAAAGGAAATACTGTCTTAAATGACTACCGAACAAAGGTTCCAGCAGACCATAAAAAGCCGCAGCTGCTGAACCGCAGCGCTGGACGGTCGATCAGCGTGTGGCCATAGGCTCAAAAGTGACGATCACCATAGGAAAATAGAATATATTTAAACTGGACTGACACATAATTCTAATGCCTCTGACAGTCATCAACGATTGCTCTACATCATCCGCGGAACTGGAGGCAGCCCGTTCCGAAATTAAAGAGGAACTCCAGAGCAGAAATCTGTTTCCCCTTGCAGCCTTTGTCGGGTTGGGGCCGGTCTTTTTTCCGCATCTTTTCTCCCCTCTTGTCTCTTGGAGCGCTTTTGGGTTTTGCGGTGGGCTGTGCCTTTCAGTATGCTGCACCGTCCATTGTGACGGAGCCGGCAGTTTTCGCTGTTGTCGGAATGGCGGCTTATTTTTCCGCCATCGTTCGGGCCCTCTTGACCGGTGTGGCCCTGATTGATCCCGCTTCACGGAACGGCTGGTTGAGTTTTGCAGAAAGACTGCATCAAGTATAAATATTATGGGCTCGCCATGGGCGGGTCTATTGATAAAACGCTTTGGGTTCTGGAGAAGATGAGAATAAAGCAAGCAAAAACGAAAACAGAGATTGAGGAAGTCCGCAAGCTATTCCGGGAGTACGAGGCATTCCTGGATGTCGATCTGTGCTTTCAAAGCTTTGAGGATGAGCTTGCCAGTTTGCCCGGGAAATATTCGCATCCAGGTGGCGGTCTCCTCATGGGTCTTGATGGGGAGAGAATAATCGGGTGTGTTGCGGTTCGCAAACTGGACGATGGGATATGCGAGATGAAGCGCCTCTTTGTCAAACCTGAGACAAGAGGTAGGGGCATGGGGAGGCAGCTTGCTCAAGCGGTTATTGGAGTAGCAGGAGAACTCGGCTATTCGATTATGCGACTCGACACACTTGACCGTCTCAAAGGGGCCATGCACCTTTATGAAACGCTCGGTTTTCGGACAATAGCGCCGTACTATGAAAATCCACTTCCGGGTGTTGTATACTGGGAACTGGATCTGAAAGAAAATGAAATCGGCCAGGACGGTGCAAACCCATCGTCAACTTAGGACCGCAAATTTTATAACCTGAACGACATCGCTTGTCTTTTGCCCATCTGCTGCGTTGCACCAAAGGCCGGATACTTCGCGTATTCAACCTTTGATGCGCCTTGTATATGGACCCAGATCCCAGGCTGTTTCTGTTCAACCGGCAAAACTCAAAAGGCCGGTAAAGAGATGCTCTTTCCCGGCCTTTGAACCGGCATGCAACGTCAGCCGGATGATTCTGGTTTTACAGCATCTTTTTTTACAGCGTCAAAGGGTTGCCTCGTCAACAATTTCAGCCAGATCCCTGACCGCCATGGTGCTGTTCCTGCCGCTGTCCTTGATGCCGTCGGTGAGCATGGTGATGCAGAAGGGGCAGGCTGCGGCAACAATGTCGGCACCGGTTTCAATGGCTTCAAGGGCGCGCTCGTTGTTGATGCGCTTGCCGATGGTCTCTTCCATGAACATGCGCCCGCCGCCGGCACCGCAGCACATGCCGCTGTCCCCGTGTTTTTCCATCTCGACCACCTTGGTGGCGTAGTTCACCTTGGAAAGGACCTGCCTTGGGGACTCATAGATATTGTTCCACCGACCCAGGTAGCAGGAGTCGTGGAAGGTGATGCTTCCGAAATCCTTGCCGCTGGTTTTGAGCCGTCCCTGGTTCAGAAGTTCGAGGATGAAATCGGTGTGGTGCACCACTTCATAGGCGGCACCGAACTGGGGGTACTCGTTCTTGATCGTGTTAAAGCAGTGGGGGCAGCCCGTGAGGATTTTCTTGGGCTTGTACTGATTGAGGGTCTCCACGTTTTCCTGGATCATCATCTGGGCCAGGTATTCGTTTCCGCACCGCCGTGCCATGTCGCCGTTGCACCGCTCCTCATCGCCGAGGATGGCAAAGTTGACTCCGGCCTTTTTGAGGATACTCACGATGGCACGGGAGATCTTGATGCCCCGGTCGTCGTAGGAGCCGGAACAGCCGACAAAATAGAGTATGTCAGCATCGGGGTTATTCCGCATCAGGGGAACGTCAAGGTCCTTGCACCAGTTGGCCCGGGTGTCGGCGCTGAATCCCCAGGGGTTGGACTGGTTTTCAAGATTGGTAAAGGTGTCCTGGAGTTCCGGCGGGAAATCCGCCTCCATGAGCACCTGGAATTTTCTGGCCTCAAGGATGATATCAAGGTGCTGGATGTTCACCGGACAGATATCCTCACATCCCCGGCAGGTGGTGCAGGCCCAGAGGGCATCCTTGGAGATGCTGTTTTCTTCGTCGCCCACAAGGGGCGGAACGGTCTCCAGATCCCCGTCGTTCATCAGGGTGTCGGCCTGTTCAAACAGTCCGACCTTGATCTCATGGATGATGGCCTTGGGGGACAGGGGCTTGCCTGTAAAGCTTGCCGGGCAGCGCTCTTCACATCTTCCGCATTCGGTGCATGAGTAAAGGTCAAGCACGTTTTTCCAGTGCAGTTCAGACACCTTGCCAAGACCAAAGGTTTCGGCATCCTCATCTTCGATGTCGGTCTTGATCATGGGTTTTTCAACGTCCAGGGGCTTTAGGAAAACATTGGGAATACCGGCAAGCAGGTGAAGGTGTTTGGATCCGGGAATGTAGATCATGAAACCGAGGATGGTGAGAATGTGTATCCAGTAGGAGACTTCAAGTCCGGTCAACTTTGCAGACAGGGACAGATGGGAGAGCCCGAGCAGGGAAGAGAGGGCTGCTGAAACAGAGAAACAGGCACCGTAATCAAACCCGTCGCTGGGCAGCACCATGTGAAAGGCGTTGTAAAAATGAAAGGTGATGATGATGACCGAGGTAAAAAGGATGATCAGCTTTGCATCCATGCCGTTGGTCAGGTAGGCCGGCTTGACGATCAGCCGCCGGTACAGGCCGTATCCCAGCCCGATGAGCACGAAAAAGGCAAGCACATCCGCAACGGTGAGATACAGGGTGAAAAGTCCGGGAAAGAGATGGGCCACACTGAAATTGTGGAACACCCCCTGGATCATGAGTTCAAGGGAGTGGGGCTGGACGGCCAGGAATCCGAAAAAAATAAGGGTGTGGGCAAGGCCGGGCATCAGTTTTCTTCTGACATTGGACTGGCCCAGGATGTCGGTGAACATCAGCGATATGCGCTCGCCCAGGCGGTCGGGTTTAAATTCCTTCTGGCCCTTTACGGACTGCATGAGCTGGATCAGTTTTTTTACGCGGACATAAAAATAGCCAAAGCCGACCGACAAAAAGCACGCCATGAGAATGGCTTTCACAATGGTATAGGTTTCCATCACATTTCCTAAAATTAAGTCAAAGGGAATAGGCGTTCGGGAACAGCCAGAAGGCTGCTCCCTGGGGATTCAGATTTCGGGCACTATTTTTTCAGGGCTGCTGTCAGGGCAGGAACCACCTCAAAAAGATCTCCCACAATACCGTAATCGCACTTGGTGAAGATCGGTGCATCCTTGTCATTGTTAATGGCTACGATGACCTTGGAGGTCTTCATGCCGGCAAAGTGCTGGACCGAACCTGAAAGTCCGCACCCGATGTAGAGTTTGGGGCTTACAATCTTGCCGGTCTGCCCCACCTGCATGGAGTGGGGGGCAAACCCTGAATCCACGGCCACCCGGGAGGCGCCAACGGCGGCGTTCAGGGTGTCTGCACACGCCTGGAGGATGGAAAAATTTTCCTTGGAGCCAATGGGCCTGCCACCGGTGATGATGACGTTTGCCTCGGAAAGGTCGATTTTTCCGGAATCACTGGCCTTTACTTCCTTGACCACCAGTTTTCCATCGTCAGCAACATCTGCTGCAAAAGATTCCACCTTGATCTCGCAGGGCGCCTGGCTCTCTTCGATGGCATTGGGTCGAATGGCGCAGAGAAACAGGTCACCGGAAAGCTTTAAGGTTGCCTCTGTCTTGCCTGAAAAAATGGGTTTGACGCAGGTACCGGCATCAAGGTCCACCGCTATGCAGTCCAGGGCCACAGGCGATTTTGTTGCTGCTGCCATGCGGGCCAGAAGATCCTTTCCCCGGTTGCTGCTCAGGGTCAGCAGAGATTTGATTTCAAAGTTTTTCATGGCTGCCACAAGGGCTGCAGCCTGGAGGTCGGGCTTCATGGAGAAATCAGCATCCGCTGCGGTGATGCTCACCAGGGTTGACACACCGTATGCCTTTAACTCGTCCTGAAATCCGTCTGCGTCTGCGCCCAAAACAAAGGCGCAGATTTCGTTGCCCTGGCCCCTGGCTGCCGTTAGAACACCAAAATTGGCAGGTTTTACACTATTCACGTTTGTTTCAATCAGTACACCGATTTTAGCCATTGTTTTCTCCTCATTCGGTCTTGGTGACCTGGAATTTTTTAATATCAAAGAAAAGGGTGCTGTCTAGTCCAGGACCTTGGCCTCTTCCCTGAGAAGTTTCACAAGTGTATCAACCGCCTCTGTCACAGAACCCTGGATCATCCTGGCATTGGATCGTTCTGGAACCTGGACCAGGGAGACAAGTTCGACCTGGTCGTTTTTCGCTACGCCAAGGGAATCGGCATCCATCTCTTTGACCGGTTTTTTCTTGGCCTTCATGATATCTGGAAGTTTGGGATACCTGGGTTCGTTAAGGCCCTTGGCGGCACCAATGACACAGGGAGCAGTCATTTCAATAATTTCGCGCTCACCACCGCCGATCTCCCTTTCCACCACAGCTTTTGCGTTGCTGTAGGAAAAGCCGACCACCTCGGTTGCCACGGCAATCCCCATGTTTGCGGCAAGGCGATAGCAGGTCTGCATGCCTTCGGAATCAACGGCCTGTTTTCCGGCAAAGATCATATCTGCCCCGCCATCCTCTTCAATGGCCTTTTGAAGCATCAGGGCCGTGGTCTCGCTGTCCACAAACTGTTGATCTGTCTTGATCAGGATCCCCCTGTCCCCGCCAATGGCAAGGGCGGCCCGTATGGTTGTCATGGCGCCCGGCTTGCCGAGGGAGACAATGACAACCTCTCCGCCTTCCTGTTTGACAAGCTTGCCTGCCTCTTCAACGGCATACTCATCATAGGGGTTTACGATAAACTTTACAGACTCATCAAACCCCTTGTTCCCAACAACCTTGATATTTGCTGCCGTATCCGGAACATGCTTCACACAAACAAAAACTTTCATTTTTCAATCCTCAGTTTGGATGGGTTAACGATTAACAGTGTACATGTCTATACAGACTATCCACAAAAAAAAGCGGCTTGTCAACCCCAAAAAACATTATTTTTTGGGCCGGTATTCACCCAGTTCAAGCTCGAGTAAATATTTGTCCCCCCTGGAGTAGGAAAACAGCAGCTCCACGGGGATGTTGTTTTCATTGTAGGTGATGTTTTTCATGAGCAGCCCGGCGGATTTCTGGGGGATGCTGAACATGGTTGCGATCTTTCGGGAGAGATTGACCGCCTTGATCACCTGGTGGGAGCGGAAAAGCGTGACATTGAATTTTTCGGTCAGCACCTTATAAAGGGATCCCGAGGCATCTTCAACCGTTAGGTCCTTGAATAGGGTGTAGGGCAGATAGCTCTCCTCATAGATAAAGGGTGCCCCGTTGCCGGTGCGCAGCCGTTTCAAAAGAATGACCCGGCGCTCTGAACCCAGGAGCAGCTCTTTGGCAATCTCCTTGTCCGCAACCATGGGTTCCATCATCAGAACAATGGTCTTTTCCTCGAGGTTGGCGTTTCCGAAGTAGTCTTTAAAGCTGGCGATTCTGCTGATGTCATGGTGGAGTTCCACATTGGGGGTTTTCCGGACAAACGAGCCAACGCCTTTGACTTTTCTGAGCAGACCCTGGGTCACCAGTTCTCCGATGGCCTGCCTCAGGGTATTTCTGTTTACATTGCACATTTTTGCGAGCTCAACCTCAGAGGGAAGTTTTTCCCCCCCCTTGAATTTCCCCTGGTCGATGAGCTCTTTGAGCCACTGACTGATCTGAAGGTATTTCGGTACGGGATTTTCAAGATTAACAACGTCCATTATGGGTACACCTTTTTTGATGGCCTTTGAACCATCCTCTTTTTTTTTATTGACAAAAATTCCATAGCCATCTATGTCTGTATAGAACTCTAGACCTAAACAATCAAGGTGTTTTTATGTTTTTTTTGATGGATCACCCATGGAAAAGGAGAAACCTTGGAAACAAAACAGCGAATGATCCAGGAATATGTGCCTGGAAAACAGGTCACCCTTCTCCACATCATCGCAAATCCCCAACAGACCATTTACAAGAGCCTCGGGCTTGATGACACCTGTGGAAATGCCATTGGCATACTGACCATCACCCCGGGCGAAGCCGTGATCATTGCAGCGGATGTCGCCACCAAGTCGGCGGATGTGGGGATTGGTTTTCTGGACCGGTTTGGCGGGGCGTTGGTCATTACAGGGGATGTCTCAAGCGTTGAAGCCGCCATGGGACAGGTGTTGACCATGTTCAGCAACGTTTTAAAGTTCAGTGTTGTCGAGATGACGCAATCCTAGGGAAATCAAAGATGAAAAAGACCATGCTCGTGGGCCGGACCGGCAGCGGCAAAACAACATTGATCCAGGCAATCCAGGGACGAACCATCACCTATCGAAAGACCCAGGCTGTGAGTTTCTGTGACACCATTATTGACACCCCGGGTGAATTTGTTGAGAACAGACGTTTTTATTCAGCCCTCATGGCAACGGCCGCGCCCTGTGACATTGTCGGGCTGGTCCAGGATGCAACGGCTGTTAACAGCATCTATCCCCCAAAGTTCGGATCCATGTTCAACAAGCCTGTTATCGGAGTGGTTTCTAAAACAGACCTTGCAGACAGCGACGCTGTCCGGGCTGAGAAATTTCTCAAATGGGCAGGGGCCGAAAAAATATTTCACACCAGTTCAGTTGAAAATATCGGCATCCAGTCCATGGTCGCCTTTCTTGAGATAACAGATTGAAAATATACAGATTTAAAATTTCAATATCGGGTCAACCCAAATTCAAGGAGCTATTTAAGTGAACCTACGAAGTAAGATCAACAACCAGATATTCACATTCGAGTCTGTGACGGACGTGCTTGCCAGGGCAAACAACGAAAAGTCGGGTGATGGCCTGGTGGGACTTGCGGCAGGCTCTGCAACCGAACGGGTTGCGGCTAAGCTTTGTCTGGCAAACCTCCAACTCAAGGACATCTTTGAAAATCCCGTCATTCCCTATGAAAAGGACGAGGTCACCCGGCTTATTTACGATGATGTGAATACCACCATCTACAAACGGATCAGCAACTGGACCCTGTCGGAACTCAGGGAGTATATCCTCAGCAGCAACTCCTGCCAGAACGACCTGCTCAACATTTCCCGGGGATTGACCAGTGAAATGATTGCAGCTGTGGCCAAGCTGATGTCCACCATGGATCTGGTCTATGCATCCAAGAAGATCAAGGTGGCTGCCCACTGCAACACCACCATCGGCCTTCCCGGCACTCTCTCTTTCCGCAACCAGCCCAACCATCCCACGGACCATGTGGAAGGCATTCTGGCTTCCCTCAAGGAGGGCCTGTCGTTTGGAAGCGGTGATGCCGTGCTTGGCGTCAATCCCGTGGAGGACAATGTGGACAACTTTGAGCGGGTGATGCGGGCCCTGGTGGAAGTCAAGGAGGTCTATGAGATTCCGACCCAGTGCTGCATCCTGGCCCATGTCACCACCCAGATGCAGGCCCTTGAAAAAGGCGTTCCCGTGGATCTGGTTTTCCAGAGCATTGCCGGAACCGAAAGTGCCAACAAGGCCTTTGGGATCACGGCTTCAATGCTGTCCAAAGCAAAGGAACTGGCCCTCAAGCTCGGTACTTCCACCGGCCCCAATGTCATGTATTTTGAAACCGGTCAGGGGTCGGAACTCAGTCTGGACTGCCACCATGGCGTGGACGAGATGACCCTGGAGGCCAGAACCTATGGCGTGGCCCGGCATTTCAATCCGTTCATGGTCAACAACGTCTCCGGCTTCATCGGACCCGAGACCATATACACGGGCAAAGAGGTGGTCCGGGCAGACCTTGAAGACCTGTTCATGGGCAAACTCCACGGGCTTCCCATGGGTATCGCCCCCTGCTATACCAACCACATGAAGATGGACCAGGACGACCAGGAAACCGGCACCATGCTCTGCGCCATGGCAGGGGCCAACTTTTTCATGGGCGTCAGCGGCGGTGATGACTGCATGCTCAACTACCAGGACACCAGTTTCCATGACGATGCAAGCACACGTGAAATACTGAACCTCAGACCTGCGCCTGAATTTGAGCGATGGCTTGAGAAATTCGGTATCATGGAAAACGGCAGGCTGACCGACAAGGCCGGTGATCCTTCAATATTTGACAAATAACCGGCATGGCCGGAGCATGGTCTTTGCCCTGGCCGCAATAAAATCTGAAATTGCTCACATTGTGATGCCTTTGCGGGTATTTCAACCAGGGGCATGGAAGGAGAGTTAAAAAAGTGGACAGACAAATAGAGAAGGATATTGTAGAGAGCGTTTTGAAAAAACTCATGGAGCAGGGTATCCTGGGCAAGGAAGGCCCGGCCGTCCCGGCCCGGGCGGCCGGTGAAACATCCCCCGGTTCAGCCGCCACGGACCTTGAGACTGAGCCGGTCACCCTGGAGTCCATGGATTTCATCGGCGTTGAGAATCCCCATAACCTGGAAGCCCTGAAGATGATGCGAAAATCGACACCTGCCAGAATTCTCATGGGCCGCTGTGGTGCAAGGCAGCGGACGGCATCCCTGCTCAACTTCATGGCAGACCACGCCGCTGCCATTGATGCGGTTTTCATGGATGTGTCAGACCCGTTTCTTGAGGCGCAGAACCTGTTCAAGGTATCGACCGTTGTTGTGGACAAGGACGAATACCTCATGAAGCCCGATCTTGGCAAGAAGCTCAGCGAGGAGACGAAAAAGGAGATCCTTGAAAAGGGTGAGCGTGGCAAACAGGTCCAGATCATCGTGGTGGACGGGCTGAGTTCCACCTCCATTGAGGCCAACATTGCCGATGTGATGCCGGCCCTGATCCAGGGGCTGGAATCCCAGGGGCTTACCGTGGGACGACCCTTTTTCATCAAGTACGGCCGGGTGGGCGTCATGGATGAAGTGGCACCGCTGCTGGCCTGTGATGTGATTGTCGAGTTCATTGGCGAACGTCCGGGACTGATCACGGCCGACAGCATGAGCGCCTACATGGCTTACCGCCCCGACCATACCACGGTTGAGGCTGACAGAACCGTGATCTCGAATATCCACAGGGGCGGCACCCCTCCGGCTGAAGCCGGTGCCCATCTTGCAACGGTGGTGAAAAAAATGATCGACAACAAAGCCAGCGGCATGAAGCTTGCCGAACTGTTGAAATAGGCGGGAAAACCTTTGGGAACTTCTACCCCCGAGATCATACAAAGTGTTGGCATCGACATCGGTACCTCCACCACCCAGTTTGTGGTGAGCCGGCTTACGGTCAAGAATATTGCACCCGGAAGCCTGGTTCCCAAATTTGCCATCACGGACAAGGAGGTCCGCTATAAGAGTGACATCCATTTTACCCCCATTGACAGCAGCAACCGGGTGGATGCCGATCGGCTCTTTGCCCTGATTCGTTCAGAGTTTGAGCGGGCCGGGGTAAGCCCGAAGGAGATCGACACCGGGGCGGTGATCATCACCGGAGAGACCGCCAAAAAGGAAAATGCAAAAAATATCTCTGCAAAGGTTGCGGCGTTTTCCGGTGATTTTGTGGTGGCAACGGCCGGGGGCAAGCTTGAATCCATCATTGCCGGCAAAGGGTCAGGTGCTTCGGATCTTTCCCGAAAAGCCTCGAGCACCGTGGCCAATATCGACATTGGCGGCGGCACCTCCAATGTGGGGGTTTTCAAGAACGGCAAGGCCCTGGATTCCAGCTGCATCAACGTGGGAGGCAGGCTTCTCCAGGTGGATCAATCCACAGGCCGGGTCATTGCCATTGCCAGTCCCATGGCATTGATCCTTGAGGATCTGAATATCCCACTGGCGGTGGGGGAGAAGGTCACCTTCGAGGTGCTGGGCCGGATCTGCCGGCGCATGACCATGGTGATCCTGGAGTGCCTTGGCACTGGTGAACCCAGCGACCTTGCCCGGGCCCTTTTGATGACCGAGCCCCTGCGCCTGGACTATGACATCGATACCATCATGGTCTCGGGTGGGGTTGCAGACCATGTCTACGATCCCTGTGACAACATGACCTTTGCCCAGGCCACCCGGTACAATGATGTTGGCCCGCTTTTTGGCAGGGAACTGGCCCGCCTGTTCCAGGCAAGAAAGGTGCCCCTGGTCAAACCCATGGAAACCATCCGGGCCACCGTCATTGGTGCCGGCGCCCAGACCCTGGATGTGAGTGGCAGCACCATCCTGGCCGATGACAGGATCCTTCCCTTTAAGAACATTCCTGTGGCCATTCCCTTTGCCGGTACCATCCCCATGGATGAAACGGTCATTGCCAGGGCGGTTGCCCAGAGCATCAACAATTTTTTTGAAGCCGACTGCCTTGAAAAAATAGCCATGGGTCTTCTGGGAAATCAGTACTTTTCGTTCAAGGATGTACAGACCCTTGCAAAGGGTCTCTTGAAAGGGCTGGAGCCGCTGATTGCCCGAAAGCTTCCCGTCATCATCGTGCTTGAGCCTGATATTGGAAAGGTGCTGGGCCAGACCCTGCGGACCATGAACAAAACCGTGGACATTGTCTGCATTGACCAGGTGGTGGTGGGGGAGGGTGACTATATTGACATCGGAAAATCCCTGGCCAGGGGAACCGTGGTTCCCGTGATCATAAAATCTCTGATATTTGAGACAAAACAGATATAACAATCGGGTTCCGGCATGAACTGACGGAATCTTTAAATGGAGGCCAACACAAATGAAAGGCGACGCATTACGCGCACAGGTACTCAGCATAAAGCTCATCCCCAATGTCAATTCCGCCATGGCAAAGCAGCTCAACATTGAGCCAGGCCACCGAAGCATCGGCATCTTTACGGCCAACATCGATGATGTGGCCTATACGGCCCTGGATGACGCCACCAAAAAGGCCATGGTTTCGGTTGCCTATGCCAAGTCCTTCTATGGCGGTGCTGTAAATGCCAATTCAAAACTTGCGGGCGAGTTCATCGGCATTCTGTCAGGTCCCACCCCGGCTGAGGTCAAGAGCGGGCTCAATGCGGCCGTGGATTTCATTGAAAACGATGCCGCCTTTTATTCGGCCAACGATGACGACACCATCTGCTACTATGCCCATTGTATCTCAAGAACCGGCACCTATCTGTCCCAGACCGCAGGCATTGCCGAAGGCAACTCTCTGGCCTACCTGATCGCTCCGCCCATTGAGGCCATGTATGCCCTGGATGTGGCCATGAAGGCCGCCGATGTGGAGATGGCGGCATTTTTCGGGCCGCCCTCCGAGACCAACTTTGGCGGCGGGCTTCTCACCGGCAGCCAGTCTGCCTGCAAGGCAGCCTGTGATGCCTTTGCCGACGGCGTCAAGTTTGTGGCAGAAAACCCCATGAGGTACTAGGATGCGAGAGACGGCCCTGGGAATCATAGAAACCTTTGGATTTATTCCAGCCGTGGAAGCCTGCGACACTGCCGTAAAAACGGCGTCTGTGGCGCTCCTCGGGGTCAGGTATTCAGGGGCAGGGCTGGTTTCTGTTCTCCTGACCGGGGATATCAGTTCGGTCAAGGTTGCGGTGGATGCCGGGAAAACGAGTGCCGAACGCCTGGGCAGGGTGATTTCCGCCACCGTGATCGGTCGCACGGCCCAGGGACTTGAAACGGTTCTCGTTGACGGCCGTAACCACCCGGAACCCCTGGTCCAGGAGAGCCCGGATGAAAAACCGACTGGGTCGCCCAGTCCACGAACGGCTGTCGCCCCGGGTGTCAGGCCTGCATCCAGGGTCTGTTCACCGGAATCGACCGGGGTAAAAAAAGACTCCCCGCCCCTGGATGTCCCGGCCCTGGAAGCCATGAGTGTCAAACGGCTGAGAAATCTTGCAAGGACCCTGGAACCCTTTTCCATTGCAAGAAAAAAGATAAAATTTGCCCGAAAGGATGAGCTTGTCAACGCAATCTCCGCCTTTTACGGACAACAAGAGGATTAAAAAATGGTAGATACGGACCTATTATCCATTCAGGAAGCGCGATCACTTGTCCGGTGTGCACAGACGGCTTTGGCAGAATTTGCCGGGGCTGACCAGGACAAGGTGGACGATATTGTAAAAGCCATTGCCCTGCGGGCTGCATCCCAGGCTGAAGTCCTGGCTAAAATGGCCGTGGACGAGACCGGATTTGGAAAATGGCAGGACAAGCGGCAGAAAAACCTCCTTGCCAGTGAGGTGGTGTGGAAGCACATCAAATCCATCCGGACCATCGGTATTCTCAACGAGGACACCGAAAGGAAAATCCTGGAGATTGCCACCCCCGCAGGGGTGATTGCAGGGCTGATTCCATCCACCAATCCCACCTCCACGGCCATTTACAAAGCCATGATCTCCCTTAAAGCCGGGAACGCCATTGTTTTCAGCCCCCATCCCAGCGCCTTGAAATGCATCACTGCCACCGTCACCATGATCCAGGATGTGCTCAGGGAAAAGGGGGTCTCAGAAAACCTGGTCAGTGTGATGAGCTACCCCACCATCGAAGGCACAGCCGAACTGATGAAGGTGTCAGACCTTATTCTGGCCACCGGAGGCCCGGGCATGGTCAAGGCCGCGTACAGTTCAGGTACCCCGGCCCTGGGTGTCGGTTCCGGCAATGTGCCGGTGTTTGTGGAGCGAAGTGCAGACATTGAAGATGCCATCACCAAGATCATTGCCAGCAAGACCTTTGACAACGGCACGGTCTGCGCCTCGGAGCAGGCCCTGATTACGGAAAAGATCATTTATGACCGGGTCAAGGCGTGCCTGATTGCCAAGGGCGGCCATTTTCTTACAGGGGAGAAGCTTGAACGGGTCGTGGGTGTGATGGAGCGCGCCAACGGCAGCATGAACCCCGCCATTGTGGGCAAGGACGCCGGGGCCATCGCAGCAATGGCAGGGATAGACATTCCAGCCGGCACAAAGATCCTTGTGTGCGAAGAAAAAGGGGTGGGTCCCAAGTTTCCCTTTTCCAAGGAGAAACTCACGGCACTCATGGGGTTTTATACGGTTGAAAACTGGCAGGAGGCGTGTGAGCTCTCGTTTAAACTGCTCAAGAACGGCGGACTGGGCCATTCCCTTGCCATCCATTCCAAAAACGATGCCGTTATCCGGGAGTTTGCCCTTAAAAAACCGGTTTCCAGGATACTTGTCAACACCCCGTCCACCCACGGCGCCGTGGGACTGACCACCCACCTGACACCCTCCCTCACCCTTGGCTGCGGTACCGTCGGGGGAGGTGCCACCTCGGACAACGTGGACACCCTTCACCTTTTTAACATCAGAAGGGTCGCCTTTGGGGTGAACAGCAATGGTGTTGAGGCGCCACAGCCTGTCTGTGAATCTGCAATAGATGTCCAGAAGATCACCGAGATGATCATGGAGCGGCTCAAGGCAATTGTCTGACCCGGCCTTAAAGCAGACGGGCGTATTGGGCCCTGGGGCTGAAAAGAGTTTGTCATCAACAATCCATTTATTTTTAAAGGAAAAATAACATGTCATCAAGCGCATTGGGAATGATCGAGACAAAGGGACTGGTTGGAGCAGTAGAGGCGGCAGACGCCATGGTAAAGGCCGCCAATGTAACACTCATCGGAAAGCAGCAGATCGGGGCTGGTCTTGTGACGGTCATGGTCAGAGGGGATGTGGGGGCGGTCAAGGCCGCAACCGACGCCGGTGCCGCCGCTGCCGAAAGGGTGGGAGAACTTGTCAGCGTCCATGTCATCCCAAGGCCCCATCAGGATGTGGAATCAATCCTTACGCCAAAGGGCTAACAGACCATGCGAGCCATCACTGAATCGTTTCTAAGGGAGAGTTTCCGGAGCGAAGTCCCTGAATCGTTTGTTCTTGGAAAGGGTCAGATCCTTACCCCATCGGCGGCCCAGTACTTGAAAGAAAAACGGGTGGCCCTGGTGAAAACCGGAAAAGAAGATACCGGCTCTGGCGGGAAAAACGCCGGCGCTCCTGGAAAGAAATCCAGGGGTGAAAACCGGCCCGCCCCTTCCACCGTTGATCCGGAAGCCGCGCTGCCAGGCTATGAATCCCGGACCAGCTACCAATCGGCCCGGGACGGGGGCGCCTTTGCAAAAAAGCCTGAACACATGACCCAGCTCCACGGAAGGCTGCTTGTGCCGAAGAATCATCCCAGGATTTTGTTCAGGGGCAAGCTCGATTCCCTCCAGAGTTTTACCCTGGTTCTCCAGCACGGTGCTGCCATGGCGAAAAACACCGGTCTGGTCGAGGACCTGGGCCAGATACTTGTCTGGGAGCGCGAGGTTTTAAAGGCCGAGGTTCTGGACCAGCCGTTCACGGAGTCAACCCTCCTGGGGCTTACCGATGCCGAACTCCGGGAGCGCTCCCATAACCCGAAGAAGTTTTTCAAAACCGGGCACATTCTTCCGGCACTTGGAATGGATCTGATGCTCCTGAGGCTCAACAAGCTCAGAAGCGAGGTCAGGGAAGTGGAACTTGCGGCCGTCAGCGCCTTTACCGAAGAATTCAAGGTGGACCGGATGGATCTCATCCAGGCGCTGAACCGAATGAGCAGCGCCGTGTACATCATGATGCTCAAATTTTCTGCAGGAATTTATAAATAGCGGAGCTTTTCCATGGACAAAACCATCATAGATAGAATTGTCAGCCAGGTTCTGGCAGAAATCAATGCGGCTTCCGCTGCCATCCCGGTGGAACTCTCTGCCAGGCATGTCCACCTTAGTCAGGAACACATTGATGCGCTTTTCAAGGGGAAACTGACCCCGGAAAAGCCGTTGTCCCAGCCCAAACAGTTTGTGAGCAAGGAACGGGTCCGGCTCATCGGTCCCAAGGGCGTCATCGATAACGTTGCCGTGCTGGGACCTGCAAGAAAAGAGTCCCAGGTGGAAATTTCCCTGACCGATGCACGAATTCTCGGGGTTGAAGCGCCCATCCGTCAGTCAGGAGATCTTGACAACACCCCCGGCCTTGTCCTTTCTTCCCACAACGGCATTGTGGGACTTGACCGGGGCGTCATTGTGGCCGGGCGCCATGTTCACATGAAAAAAGAGGATGCACAGCGGTTCAATCTCAAAGACCGGGAGACGATCAAGGTGCGCATGAACAGTGCGAGGCCCGTGATCATGGAGGATGTCCTGGTCCGGGTCGACGATGACTTCAACCTTGCCATGCACATGGACGTTGACGAGGGGAACGCATGCGGCTGGAAACAGGGAGTGCCCGGCACCATTGTTTCCACCCAGGGACAAAACCATTGAACTTTGAAGCCATCGACCGCCAGATCCTGGCCCTTGAAAACACCATTTCCGCTCCCCTGGGCGTGGGCCATGACGAACCCCTGTTCGTGGGGGTGGATCTTGGAACCGCCTATATTGTGGTGGTGGTGTTGAACGAGAAAAAAGAACCCGTGGCCTGTGCCATGGAATTTGCCCAGGTGATCCGGGACGGCTTGGTGGTCGACTACACGGGTGCCACCCGGATTGTGAAAAAGCTTGTCCATCAGCTTGAGGCAAAGCTTGGCCGGCGCCTTGAAACCACAGCCATTGCCGTCCCGCCGGGCACCGGAGAACGGGATGCAGGAACCCACACCCATGTGGTGGAAGGGGCCGGCCTTGAGGTCACGGCCGTCCTGGATGAGCCCACGGCGGCAAATGCAGTGCTTGGAATCCGGGACGGCGTGGTGGTGGACATTGGCGGCGGCACCACCGGACTTTCCATCTTTGAACAGGGTAACGTGGTATACACGGCGGACGAAGCCACCGGTGGAACCCATTTGACCCTGGTGGTGGCTGGAAATTATCAGATCAAGTTTGAAGCCGCCGAACAACTGAAAAAGCAGGTTGACCGCCAGGAGGAGATCCTGGTGGTGGTAACCCCTGTGATTCAGAAAATGGCCTCCATCGTTAGAAATCACATAAAAGAGAGAAAGGTCAATGGCATCTTTCTTGTTGGGGGCACCTGCTGCCTTAAAAACATGGAAAGGGTTTTCGGGGCGGAACTCGGGCTGGATGTGCACAAGCCGGCCAACCCGTTTCTGGTGACGCCCCTTGGCATTGCCCTTAACTGCGGAACTGGAGAAACGCCATGGAAATAGAGCAGCTGATCAAGACCATCACCCGCCAGGTCCTGGAATCCCTGGATGCTGAGGCTTCCAGGGAGAACCTGCTTGTCTTTGGGAACCGGGACGATACCTTTGGCGAGCCCATTGCCGCGTTGGTGAACAGCCCATACCGCGTCTTTTTCCTTGATGACGACCTTGAAAACAGGACAATTGACCGCCATATCCTGCCCCAGCTCACCATCAACCAGATGGGGGACCTTTCACAGGGCATGGCAAGGGGCCGGATTGCAGGCCAGGTGCTGGGAACGGTTTTAAAGGGCAAAACCGTTGAGGTGGTGGAGTATGCCTACACCCGTTTCCGTGAAACCGCGCCGCCCGCCCTGGTGGCACTCTACGACGCCCAGAAACAGATTCTCCAGGGATTCGGCATCAAGCCCTTTGAGGCCGCCGATACCAGAGCGCTTCGCCTGGACAAGCAGGTGGTGACGCAAAGGGATGTTCAGGCCGCCATGGAACGGAAAATCAAGGTGCTCAAGGTGCCACAGAAAGCCTGTATCACCCTCCTTGCAGCCGAAGCTGCCAGGGAGAATTCAATTGAAATTCTGAAACAACAGGGGTTGGTTAAATGATTATTTGCAAGGTAATCGGCAGCGTGTGGGCGACCCGCAAGGATGAGTCCCTGAACGGCGTCAAGCTGATGATCGTGACACGGATGGATGCCATGAACAACACCTGCCCGGAAAGTTTTGTGGCGGCAGATTTTGTGGGTGCAGGCATTGGAGAACGGGTGCTTGTGGCAACAGGCAGCTCTGCCAGAAACGCCTGCCAGAATCCCGATTCCCCCATTGACGCCACCATCGTCGGCATCATCGATGAACTGGAAACAAAGGCGGATCATTAAATGAGCACCCTGGGCCTTGTGGAGACCAAAAGCATTGCAGCCGGTGTTCTTGTGGCGGACCTGATGATGAAGCGCGCCACCGTAGAACTTGTCCGGGCCGCCACCATCTGCTCCGGGCGTTACATGATCCAGATTTCAGGCGACCGTGAAGCCGTTAAAACCGCCATGGATGCGGCCAGGGAATCGGATGCGATCATTGCCGGCATCTTTGTGATTTCAAACGTCACGCCCGAGGTGCTCATGGCCCTGAAAAACACCACCACGGTTGTGAATCGGAACGCTGCCCTCTGCGTGGTGGAGTGCAGAACAGCCACCTCGGGTATTGCCGCTGCCGATGCCGCAATCAAGGCGTCCGGGACGGTTCTGGCAAAGCTTGTAACGGGCCAGGGCATCATGGGAAAATCCTACTTTGTGCTGGCCGGCGAACTTACAGCCGTTGAGGCCGGCACAGCCGCCGCAAGGGAAACGCTTCAGAAAAATCTCATCAATGCCGTGGTCATCCCCTCCCCGGATGAATCGGTCATGAACGCTCTTATAAAGGTTGAAAGGTAAAATTATGGGTAAGATACTCGTTGGATGTGATCGTGTGGAACAGCACATCTGCAAAGATGAAAATACCATTTACTTGAACAGATCCATGATCCTGACCTGTGGTGCCAAGGATTATCTCAGGAACAAAGGGGTGGCGATTGTCTACGGTGAACAACCCGAAACCCCGGCCCCTGAAATCCCGGCTACCGGAAAGGAGCATGGGACCCCAAAAGAATCAATGCTGTGGTCACGAGGGTGACTGCCATGAAATGGAAAAACTCATGCAGGCAATCATCACCATCCTGAAAAACGACCACCAGATAACGGATATGGAAAAATTAAAAGATCTCAGTTTGAAAATAATAACCCAAATCAACTCAAATCAAAAATAAGGAGTAATGAATCATGAATGCACTTGGAATGATCGAAACAAGAGGACTTGTCGGCGCCATTGAAGCAGCAGATGCCATGGTAAAGGCAGCAAATGTAAAACTCATCGGCCGGGAGCAGGTTGGCAGCGGTCTGGTAACGGTAATGGTCCGGGGGGATGTGGGTGCTGTCAAGGCAGCTACAGATGCCGGCGCTGCAGCCGCAGACCGTGTGGGAGAACTGGTGAGCGTCCATGTTATTCCGCGTCCCCACAGTGATGTTGAAGCCATTCTGCCCTCCTGTTCAGCTGAGTAAGGCAATGGCCGTGCAGGGTCTGACCACTGGATGGTTGTTCATGGTCAGACCTTGAAAATGCCATGTCCGCCCCATAACCGGCATGGCCGGAGCAGGACATCTGCCCAGGCCACAGCAAATGATGAAACGCCTCTGTTTTCATTGCCCTGGTGGGCGGTTCCCATAAAAATGTTTTAATGGTAAAGGCGAAGTTGAAAAATGGAAATCGATGAAAAAGTACTTGAAAATCTCATTCGCAAGGTGATTGCTGAACAACTTGGAAACCTGAACAGGGACAGGGTCAAAAACATTGACCCTGGCAGCGGGGTTATTACGGTCAAGGCGCCGGCGGTTCAGACGGAACGATTTGATACGGGCAAACCCGGCGATCAGGTTTTTTTAAAGGATGCCGTCACCCTTGAAGAGAGCCCCCGCCTCATGTTCGGCATCATGGAAATGAAAGAGGGGTCTGCCTTTGACTGGACCCTCGGGTATGACGAGGTGGACTATATCATCGACGGCACCCTTGAGATCACGGTGAATGGCGTCAAGAGTACGGCCTCCAAGGGTGAAATTCTGTTTATTCCCATGAATACTTCCGTCACCTTCAGTACCCCGGATGCCACCCGATTCATGTACGTGACCTATCCTGCCAACTGGAGTGAGCAATAAACAGGAAACACAATGAGCCAGAAAATCATAGAAAAAGTAAGGCAGGCAGGGGTTGTCGGTGCCGGTGGAGCAGGATTTCCCACCCATGTTAAGATCAATGCCGGCGTTGACAGCGTTCTTGTGAACGGCGCATCCTGTGAACCGCTTCTCATGGGTGATCCCTATCTTCTGGAACAGGAAATTGACACCATCATGACCGGGTTGAAGGCGGTGCTGGACTGCACCCGGGCCCAACGGGGAATCATCTGCCTCAAGGGAAAACACACCCGGGCCATGGCCGCCGTAAGGCAGGCTGTTGGGGGTGAAAACGATCCGCGTATCCAGCTGTTTGAACTTGAAGATTTCTACCCTGCAGGAGATGAGCACGTACTGGTCCATGAAGTGCTGGGACGACGGGTGCCCCAGGCCGGGATTCCCCTGAGTGTGGGCGCCGTGGTGACAAATGTTGAATCATTGTACAACCTGGCCCTGGCCCTTGAGGGCATTCCTGTGACACACCGCTATCTGACCCTGGCAGGGGAGGTTCGCAATCCCATGGTGATCCGGGTGCCGGTGGGAACCGCTGTGGCGGAAGTACTGGATTTTGCAGGCGGACCCCTGATTCCGAACTTCAGGGTGGTGGACGGCGGCCCCATGATGGGCAGGGTGCTTGATTCCATTGACGCTCCTGTCACCAAGATGACCAGCGGGTTGATTGTTCTGCCGGAAACCCACAACGTGGTTGCCGGAAAGATCAAGGATCCGAGGGTGCTGCGCAGAATTACCACAACGGTTTGCTGCCAGTGCAGCCTGTGTACCGATCTTTGCCCGAGAAATCTGCTGGGTCACACCCTCCATCCCCACAAGCTTTTGCGGCTCTTTTCAACGGATATGATTCCGCCTGAAACACGCAAAGAGGCCCTGCTCTGTTCAGAGTGCGGCATCTGTGAAAAATTCGCCTGTCCCATGGGGATCAGCCCAAGGGAGGTCAATGCCCTGATTAAAAAGGAGCTTGCGGCAGAGGGAATCCGTTGGCAGCCCACGGCGCTTGAGCCTGAAAACAACCCGTTCATGAAGGCGCGTCAGATTCCCACCAGGCGATTGATGCTGCGTCTTGATGTGGCCCAGTATGATACCCATCCCCGGTTTAACCCGGCTGAACTTGTTCCGAAAAAGGTGACGCTTCTGCTGGGCCAGCACATTGGCGCTCCCGCCAGGGCGGTTGTCAAGCAGGGGGACGTGGTGGCCCTGGGAGATCTTGTGGCGGAAATTCCTGAAAATGCCCTGGGTGCCAGGATCCATGCCAGCATCAACGGCATTGTTACACGGGTCACCCCCAGGGATGTTACAATAACACACCAGTAAACAAGGTTGAATCCATGAATTTACGAACAATCGGCTCTGTGGAACTTACCAGCATTGCCGTCGGCATCCACGTTGCAGATGAGATGGTCAAGTCTGCCAATGTCGACCTTATCATTGCCCGTCCAACCTGCCCGGGACGCTATCTCATCATGGTCTGCGGAGACACGGGATCTGTTGTGACCGCCGTGGATGTTGGCAAAGAGATCGGCAGGGATATGGTGATCGACTGGTTTGTCCTGCCCAGCGTCCACCCCTCGATCATTCCGGCCCTCAACGGTGCGGCCATGATTCAGGATATTTCAGCCCTGGGGGTCATTGAAACCTATACCACCGCCTCGTGCATCATTGCGGCAGACGCCGCGGCCAAGTCAGGACAGGTGGATATCATCGAGATCCGGTCGGCAGCCGGTCTTGGCGGCAAGGCATTTGTCACCATGACCGGCGACGTGGGCTCTGTTGAGGCGTCCGTTGCCGCAGGGGTAGAGGGTGTGGGCGATTCCGGGCCCGTGGCCAGCCATGTGGTGATTGCCTCCCCCAGCCAGGAACTCAAGAAAAAGCTTATGTAGGGATTGCGAGGGCCTTTCTCTTGTTAAACGTACGCTATCTGCTAAGGTTTTGATCAATGGAAACAAAAATTAAAAAAATGTATGCCCGGGATTCATTGGTGATCATCATCAGTCTGGTCGGATTCCTGACCTTTATTCCCTATGTCATGTCTGTTGTTGCAGATCTTGCCCCCACCCCCTCAATCCGACTTTTGATCGTCGGTGCCGGGGTGCTCGTCTGCCTTTTTGGTGCGGCCTCCCTGATTGCCGTTATCGCCCATCTCAAGCGAAACAGGGTCACCCTGTACACGAAGGAACTCAGCGCAACACCTGCCGGGAAACAGACCAGCACCCTGTGGCTGCAGATCGTGGATTCCCTGTTTGTCATGCTGCTCTGCTTTGCCACCCTTTTGAGTGCAATGGTCATGAACAAGGGCGCCGGAAGCGGTATCAGCTATTCGATCCACACGATTAGCGTGGTGGCCACGGTGTGCGGATTGATCATCTATCTCTATTACCTGCTGAACCAGTCAGAAAAGGGCCTCAGATCCATGGTCCTGCACATCTACGGCAAGAAATAACCCCTTTTACATCTAAATCTACGCGATACAGGAAAGGACAGCCAATGGGTTTCTGGAGCATCATGAATTATGTGGCCTGGGGATTGTGTGCATTGATCCTCGGCCTTTTGGTAACCGATGTCATCAAGGTTGAAAAACAACGTCTCAAGTCAGGGCAGGATCGCTGACACAACACTTTAATACGATAATCAGACAACCAAAACAATAAGGATACGTAAACGCCGTGGTGGAGAGCTTTGAACAGATAAAAGAGAAGAGTGAGCGTTCTGGATTGAAAAAGGTTCTCGGACCCTTGCACATCTGGGCCCTGGGAGTTGGTGTCGTACTTGTGGGACAGTTCATGGGATGGAACCTGGGCATTGTCAAGGGCGGCTCCCTGGGTGCCATCATTGCCTGCTGGGTGATCGGGATTCTCTACGTCTGCCTGATCATGATCAATACGGAAATGGGCTCGGTCATGCCCGAAGCCGGTGGGCAGTATGCCATGGCAAAATATCTGCTGGGCCCCCTGGCCGCTTTCAACATCGGTCTCATGCTGGTGTTTGAATATGTCATGCTCGAGGCGGCCGATGCCCTGGTGGTGGGCGAAATCCTCAAGACCATAAGTCCCGATGTTCAGGCGCTGCCCTATATCCTGCTGAGCCTTCTGGCGCTGACCTACCTGAACTACAGGGGCACCCACGCCACCTTGAACATCAACATCTTTCTGACCGGGATTGCTTTTTTAACCATTCTGGTTCTGCTGTTCAGCACGAAATTTTATTCAACAACGCAATCTCTGCTGGACATTCCCCGCCTGACCAACGGCCTTCCCTACGGCTGGATCGGTATCCTTGGCGCCTTTCAGTTCGGCTGCTGGTTCTACCTGGGTATTGAAGGAACCGTGCTTGCCGCAGAAGAGTGCCGGTCAACGGGCCGCGCCCTTCCCATCGGTGCTGTTGTGGGATTGATCACCCTGATGATCGGTGCCACGGCCACCTGGTTTGTCTGTTCCGGCCTCATGGCGGCAGGGGAACTGGCTCAATCGCTCTATCCGCTGTTTGATGCGGCCGTTGCCACAAAGATTCCCTTTGTTGCCCATGTGTTGTTTCTGGGAACCGTTCTTGCCTGCCTTGCCAGTGCCAACGGGTGTATCACCGATGCGAGCCGTGCCTGGTACTCCATGGCCCGGGATACCCTTATTCCCGATACCTTTGCCGTACTTCACCCCAAATACAACACCCCCTATCGGGCCATTCTCTTTCTGCTGCCCATTGCCATTGCCTTTGGATTTACCGGACTGCTCGACCAGGTGGTGACCTTTTCCATTCTTTCAGCCCTCCTGGTTTATATCCTCACGGCCTATATGATGTTCAAATTCAGGCGTCTTTACCCCCTTGGCACCATTGAACGCGGATATATCGCCCCCCTTCATCCCCTTCCCGCCATCCTGGTCATGGGGCTTACCCTTGTCACCCTGGCCGGCATGTACTTCGGGTACTGGATCAACCTGGTGTCAGGGTTTGTCTTTTACTTTGTCGCCTCATTGTGGTTTGTCCTCCACCGTTCGAAATTCCTTGATGTTGACACCTTCATGTCTGCAAATGTCGATACCTGGCCAAGACCCCAGGGATATTGACCATGAAAAAACAGGCCGCTTACTGGGCCATACTCGTCTCCTCGTTCGTGGTTCCCTGCTCAGGCTATGTTTTCCTGGGCAGGCCGGTCCGGGGACTGATGATGATGGCCTGGCTGTTTGCCTTTGGATACATCACCTTCCAGCTGACCTGCGACCAGATCCACTTTACCGGACGCATTTCAGGGGGGCTTGCCATCTGGGTTCTCTCGCTTGTGGAAATCAATGCAATGGCCAAAAAAAAGTCCCAGTGACGATTCCGGTTGTTTAACCCGGAATCGTCACTGGGACATGAAGGTGGAGCAGGTGAAAATCAAACGACCTTGAGACGGTCGATGAAATTACCTTAAAAGATCAAGGTGGCT
This sequence comes from uncultured Desulfobacterium sp., assembly GCA_963675615.2. Taxonomy (GTDB): domain Bacteria; phylum Desulfobacterota; class Desulfobacteria; order Desulfobacterales; family Desulfobacteraceae; genus Desulforapulum. Next base: position 1,865,187 of record CAXXTD010000001.1, on the reverse strand, counting down.
GTTGAAGGTCTCGCTGTTCATCAGATCAACACATCGGTTAAACCGGTTCTTTCCATATTCCCAGTACCAATCCCTGTCTTTTCCGTTGAAAATCTGAATCGGCGCCCAGAGGTACCAGAGCAGATCATTTACAAATTTATTAATCAGGATAAAGGCGTACTCTCGCTGGGTGACCTGCCTGCCAAAGTACTGGGTGAGAAGAAGGGCTTCCTGCTCTTTGGTGAGACCCACCTCAAGGGAAAAAGCAGCCAGATCCATGAGGGGATCGCCGATGCCACCGTACTCCCAGTCAATAAAAAAGATTTCCCCGTCCCGGACGATCCAGTTTTCTGGAAGGGGGTCGTTGTGGGTCGGGGCCTGCATTCTGGGATTCTTTTCAAGTATGGCCTCGATTTCACGGAACCGCGCCATGACGGCATCATGGCCCTCGTAAACATCAATGCTGTTTTTCTTCATGAGGTCAAGGTAGCTGTGGACCTCTTCGAAAAAGTCAAACTTGCCCATAAACGCTTCTTTGGTGTTGTGGACCTGGTGGAGTGTCTTTGCAATCATGGTGATATAGGTATCGGCTTCATCCGTTGAAAAATCCGGGATATGCAGGGTTTTTCCATCGATATAGGCATCGATCTTGTCGCCGGTGGTGGGATCATAGTAGGAAAGCTCAGGGTTGATTCCGGCACTGGCCATGATGTGGGCATTGTTGTCCTCGGCCGGCCGGTCGATCATTGCAGCAGTACCCTTCCCTGCAACCCGGACTGCATAGGCCTCACCGCTGAGAACCACCTTGAAGTTCTCATTGGTCAGCCCGCCAGGCAGTTTTTCAATGCTCTCAATCTGTTTGCCTTCATACTGGGGCACCTTGCCGATCATGGTGTAAATCTGATCCACATGCTCCTGGGGGATCGACTCTTCAATCTTAACACTTTCCTTAACGCTTTCCATTTCTCTAATACCCTTCTTTTAATTGGTAATAAATTGTTTCCCAGCCACGCCAGTCAAAGACCACCGGCAAAAAGTATCTGAGTCCAAGCTTTAAAATGGATCAGATATAAATCGTGCCTTTAAACATCCTTATAAAGTATAGAGTTCTATACAGAACTAAACTGAGTTGAACCTTTTGTCAACAAAAAAATACACCTGACCCCAAAGCGGGCACCGGCTGTTTTGCTGCAACCCTATTGTACTGAATTTTTAGGAGATTAAAATCGGGTGGTGTCTGATCTGTAAAATATCCGCCCTGGGCGCTGACGCCCCTGCCGCGTTACTGTATAGACGGGGAAACAATTGCACGGCTTGAACCGCCCCTGGCCCGGGTGCGGACGAACTCTTTTATGCCGTTCCAATAGGGGGGATGGTTCGAGATGTCGTTGTGGGTGGCACCTTTGACCACAAGGGTGTCGACCGGACCGCCCCAGGCATTGACAAGGTTGAGGCTGTTAACGGTGGGAATGATCTCGTCGTGTTCTGCCAGAACAGCCAGCAGGGGCGTTTGAATACCCGGGGCAGCGGCCAAGGAGTCGAACCGGTGGCGCAGAAGCATTGTTATCGGCAAAAAGGGATAGATCCCCTTTGCCACACTCACAAGGCTGTCAAAGGGGGTCACCAGGACAAGGCCCCCCACCTGCCTTTTGGCCGCCACATGGACGGCTACCCCGGTGCCAAGGCTTCGTCCCAAAAGGATCACCCGGGACGGGTTAATGCCCTGATTTTCAACGATCCAGTCAAGAACAACAAGGGCATCGGCCAGAAGCCATCGTTCCGAAGGCCGGCCATTGCTTCGCCCGTAGCCCCGATAGTTCATGAACAGAAACGAAGCGTCAAGGTTTTTCCGGGCCTGTTCAAGGGATTCTGCGATCGCTTCGGCATTTCCGCCATAATAGACGACCAGGGGGGCGTCATCGGAAACGGTGTTGTCCACAAACCAGCCGTAAAGGTCGCATCCATGGCTGGTCAACGTGACCTCATGGGGCTTTAAACGCCGGTCCATGCCGGACGGGGTTTTCTGGGGGAAAAAGATGAGCCTTGACTGGAAAAAATAGACGAGCGCCACCAATGCTGCGGCCAGGAACACAACGATTTTTACCGCATCAAGCAAAATGTCCACGGGCTCCTCCGTTTTAGAATAGTATTGACTATTTTCACCCAATTGCCTATCTTTTTTCAACATCTGGAAATGTTTGTCAAGATCCACATCTCCCGCCCGCCGGCCTGAAGCGTGTTTTACATCTATTTTTAAGGAGAGCTTTCCATGGAAAAAAACCTTCCCATTCCCCGTTCCCCCATCTGCTTGAACCCCTGGATCTGGGGTTTACCACACTTAAAAACCGGGTGCTCATGGGATCCATGCACCTTGGCCTCGAAGAGATGCCCGGCGGTTTCCAGCGAATGGCCGCATTTTATGCCGAGCGCGCCCGTGGCGGTGTCGGCCTCATTGTCACCGGCGGCATCGGCCCCAACCGTGTGGGCGGCGTCCATGGGGAGGCGGCAGTGATGGCCACACCCGCGGATGTGGCCAACCATGGGATCCTCACCCATGGCGTACACAAGGCCGGCGGCATGATCTGCATGCAGATCCTGCACACGGGCCGTTACGCCTTTAATCCGGATCTGGTGGCGCCCTCGCCGGTGAAATCGCCCATCACCCCCTTTGATCCCAGACCGTTGACCGAAGATGAGATTGAGCAGCAGATCAGCGATTTTGTCCGCTGCGCATCCCTTGCAAAGCAGGCCGGTTACGACGGTGTTGAGATCATGGGGTCTGAAGGGTACCTGATCAACCAGTTTATTGCGGCCCGCACCAACCGGAGAACCGATCGCTGGGGCGGTGACTATCACAACCGGATCCGGTTTCCCCTGGAGATCGTGGGCCGGGTGCGCGACGCCGTGGGACCAGAATTTATTATCATATATCGACTGTCCATGCTCGATCTGGTGGACGGGGGGAGCACCTTTGAAGAGGTCGTGACCCTTGGCAGGGAGGTGGGGCTTGCCGGTGCCACACTCATCAACACGGGCATCGGCTGGCATGAGGCCCGGATTCCCACCATTGCCACAAGGGTGCCAAGGGCAGCCTTTACCTGGGTCACGGCACGGATTCGGGCGGAACTCAACCTGCCCACCATTACCTCCAACCGCATCAACACCCCGGAGGTGGCCGAAGCCGTGCTGGCACGCAAGGATGCCGACATGGTCTCCATGGCCCGGCCGTTTCTGGCCGATCCTGAATTTGTTGCAAAGACCCAACAGGGGCGGATCGATGAAATCAACACCTGCATCGGGTGCAACCAGGCCTGCCTGGACCATATTTTTGCGGGGAAACTGACCTCCTGCCTTGTCAATCCCCGGGCCTGCCACGAAACAGAACTGTTGATAACCGCTGCTTCAAAGCCCCGGAAGATCGCCGTTGTGGGTGCCGGTCCTGCCGGCCTTGCCTTTGCCGTGACCGCTGCAGAGCGGGGGCATGGAATTGTTCTGTTTGATGGGGCGCCGGAAATCGGCGGGCAGTTTAACCTTGCCAAACAGGTCCCGGGAAAAGAGGAGTTCCATGAAACCCTCCGCTATTTTGGCCGCCGGCTTGAACTTGAGGGGGTGGATGTCAGGCTCAACACCGTTGTCACCCCGGCGACCATCGAGCAGGGCGCTTTTGACGCGGTGGTGGTGGCCACGGGCATTGTGCCGAGGAAACCCGATATCCCGGGCATTGATCATCCAAAGGTGATGACCTATATTGAGGCCATCACCGGTTCTGAAGTTGGTGCCGCAGTGGCCGTCATCGGCGCCGGCGGGATCGGGTTTGACGTGTGTGAAATGCTGGTTCACCAGGGACGGTCCACGAGCCGGGATATCCCGGCTTTCATGGCCGAGTGGGGGGTTGACATGACCCTGACGGCCCGGGGAGGGGTTGAAAACGTGATCCCCCGGGTTGAGCCTTCCCCTAGAACGGTCTATCTGCTGCAGCGAAAACCCACAAAGGTGGGCGGAGGGTTGGGCAAAACCACGGGCTGGATCCATCGCATGGACCTTGTCAAAAAAGGGGTGACCATGCTTGCGGCCTGTGACTACCAGCGCATCGACGACCAGGGGTTACACCTTCGGGTAGCAGGCGAGCCCAGAACCCTTGCCGTGGATACCGTGGTGATCTGCGCAGGCCAGGTGTCAAACCGAAGCCTTGCCGATGGGATTACCGGTCTTGAGCTGCATGTTGTGGGCGGTGCGGATGTGGCATCTGAACTTGACGCCAAACGGGCCATTGACCAGGCCACCCGCCTGGCTGCCGTTATTTGACAGGAGGACAAACAGGGCCGATCCAGGATCTGCCCTGTTTGCTAAAGGGTTGTGAGATAGGTGGCCAGGTTGATCTTTTTGTTGGTGATCCCTAGCTTTTTCCGGATGTAGTTTCGGTAGGTTTCAACGCTCCGGTAGGAGATGTTCAGCAACCTGGCCACCTCCTTGGAGCTCAGTCCGCTCCGCACCATGTTGCAGATTTCCTGTTCCCTGGGGGTGAGCCTGGGGTTCTTCCTTGAAATCTGGGTGCCAAACGATGAGGTGAGGTGACGGATATTCTCTTCGAGCAGGTTTAGATATTCCTGGTCAATGGCGGATCCCTTGTTTCTCAGTTTTTTCACCAGGGGAAGCAGGAGTTGATCCACGTTGGCCAAAACGTTTTTTTCAAGGGTCTCCTTTTCCGTGATCACCTGGTTCATCACCTCCCTCAGGGCGATGTTTTTATCCTTTAACAACAGGTTCTGCTCTTTGAGCTTCTGTTCGCTCTGGCCCAGGGCCTGCTCCGCCTGTTTGTGCTCGCATGTCCTGCCGATCCGTTCGGCAATGGCGTTGAGAAGGGACCGCTCTTCTTTTAAAAAGGGTCCCTCGTCCCGTTCCGGCCTTTTTTCAAGATAGCACACCGTGATCACCCCCAGGGTCCGGCCATAGGCAATAATGTCGGCCCGCTGGTGCCAGAAGGTATTGCTGTAGTTGGCAGTCCGGTACCCCTGGTCGTTGATCAACAGCTGGGCGCAGGTGATTTCGGGGTACTGCCAGGAGGCCGGAATCAGATCGATCACCTGTTGAAAGACCACCTCCAGGGAGAGCTCGGTCCGCTCCACGATTTTTGAAATGCCGTAGAGGCAGTTGATCTCCTTGATGCGTTCCTTGAGGTCGTGGGCCTGGGTCTTGAGGGCCTGTTCCATGCGGGTGTGGGCCTGGGTGAGCCGTTCAAGTTCCTGGTTGCGTCTGAGCAGGGTCTCAAGCTTAAGGTCGTCTGGCGGTTGCGTTTTTCCCATGTCTCCATTGTCCTCCGCAATCGGGGGCGGTTTTATCGAAGATCAGACGCCTAAACAAGCCCCTGGTCGAGCATGGCGTTGACCACCTTGACAAAGCCTGCAATGTTGGCTCCGACAACGTAGTTTCCGGGCTGGCCGTACTCGGCTGCTGCATCCGTGCACGAGGTGTGAATGCTTTTCATGATGTGCTGCAGCCGCTTGTCAACCTCTGCCCGTGGCCAGTTGATGCGCATGCTGTTCTGGGACATTTCCAGGCCCGACACAGCCACGCCGCCGGCATTGGCGGCCTTGCCCGGGGCATAGAGAAGCTTGTGGTCCACAAAGGTGTCAACGGCTTCGGGGGTGGAGGGCATATTGGCGCCCTCGCACACCAGGGTCACCCCATTCTTGATCAGGTTGGCGGCATCCTTGGGGTTGATTTCGTTCTGGGTGGCACTGGGAAAGGCGCAGTCAGCCTTGATGTCCCACAGGGGGTTGTGGTCCAGGGCCGGATCAAACGCGGTGTAGACGGCATCGGGATAGGCGTCAATATACTCCTTGATCCTGCCGCGTTTGATGTTCTTGAGGGTCATCACATGGGCGAGTTTTTCCCGGTCGATTCCCTGTTCGTCATGGATGAAACCCGTTGAATCGGACAGGGTGATAACCCGGCCGCCAAGGTCAAGGATTTTTTCAACGGTGTACTGGGCAACATTGCCCGACCCGGACACCAGGCAGGTTTTGCCTTCCAGGGAGTCGTTCCGGGTGGCAAGCATTTCAGCGGCAAAGTAGACACTGCCATAACCGGTTGCCTCGGGCCGGATCAGGCTGCCGCCCCATCCCAGGCCCTTGCCCGTTAAAACCCCTGAAAACTCGTTGGTCAGTTTCTTGAACATGCCAAAGAGGAATCCGATTTCCCGGCCGCCCACGCCGATGTCGCCGGCAGGAACGTCTGTATTCGGACCGATGTGTCGGAACAGTTCCGCCATGAAGCCCTGGCAGAAGCGCATCACTTCGGCATCGGACTTGCCCTTGGGATCAAAATCAGACCCTCCCTTTCCGCCGCCCATGGGCAGGGTGGTCAATGCGTTCTTGAACACCTGCTCAAAGGCCAGGAACTTGAGGATGCTCAGATTGACCGAGGGGTGAAACCTCAGCCCGCCCTTGTAGGGACCTATGGCGCTGTTCATCTCGATCCTGAACCCCCGGTTGACCTGAACATTGCCGGCATCGTCCATCCAGGGCACCCTGAAAATGATGGTACGTTCGGGTTCTGCAATACGTTCAAGGATTCTGGCCTGGCGGTATTCGGGATTCCGGTCCAGAACCGGCTGAACCGTCTCCACCACCTCCTGAACCGCCTGGTGAAATTCTTTCTGTTCCGGGTCTTTGTTTATGATTCGGTTGAATTCTTGTGACATGGGTTATTCTCCTTTTTGAATGATGCACCACGAGCGTTTGCCGTCTATTTTTATGGTGAGGGGCCGCTTGAGCCGCACATGGCGTAGAAAAACAGTTTCAGTGATGGTTTCCAGACTTTCAAGCCATTGCCAGTCCAGGTGATCCCCTTTGACATGGTTGCCTGTTTCATGGGACGATGGCTTCAGGGTCTCGTTAACAGTGATGTAGGGGATGCCCAGGGAGGTGATGTTATGGAAAAAATGGGAACCCTGGGAGGGATCGGCGTTGATGGCCCTGCTTCTGGTTTCGATGATGGCGCCCACGCCCGAGATGCTGCGCCATTTCACGGGAATGCCAAGCCAGGGGTCCGAGGCCCCCCACCGGCCCGGGCCTGCCAGAAGAAACCGCCGCTTTTCTTCCACAAGCCGGGTATTCAGGCTATCGACCTCCCGGGCCATCTCCCGGGTTTTATCGGCCTTGAAATCAGCCGGCTTGACATAGACGATGTCCTGGATGGTATCGATAATGCCGTTGCCCAGGGCCTTTGAGGAAAAGCATACCGACCTGGCGATCTCCCGGGAAGAGAGGGTCACACCGGTCCGTTCCTGGCCCGTGACCATGGGCCGGATCTGGAGAAAAAAGAAATCGCAGGGTTTTTTTCTGTCCTCATAAAGGTTGGCTGAAAACTCGATCTCCACGGCAGCCCCGATTCCCTTTCGTCCCAGCGCCAGCAGGTCGTTGATAAGATCGGTGATGGGTGGCGTATTGAATTTCAGAATCTGGGCAAAGGTCAAAACCTTGGGCCCGGGGCAGTACCAGGTGTCCCTGATGCGGTCTTCGCCGGCTACATAGGTGCTGCTCAACGCTTTTACGGGAAATTCCTCCTGGGCATCGGTAACCTGTCTTCGTTCCAGGTTGGAAAGGGTTGGAAAGTGAAGCGCTTCAGGGTAGCCCTTTGTCCTTAATGCGTAAAACGATCGCTGGGTGTGGTTCAGGAACTCGTTGACCGTGGGAAACTGGGGGGTGATGTGGGGGTGTCTGGGCGAAAATCTGAAACTTTGTTCGCCTTCGACAACGGTTCTGCCCAGTCCCAGGGCCATGTGGACCACGCCGTCTTCGGCCTTGATGTGGGCGAAGGGATAGAAGTTATAGGACTGGGCCACGCCGGAGATGCTCGGATAAAAATAGTCGTTGTACTGTTCTCCGCATACCTCCTGGATGATTACAGCCATGGAGTCATCAAAGGGCTGGTTTGAGGTGTTCCGGTAAAAGGACTTGGCATCCTCGTAATAGGTGGATGCATAGACCAGCTTGACCGCCGTGACCAGATGATCCAGCCGGACCGCTTTGTCCGGGTGATTGTTGGGGATCTTGTAGGTCTTGTAGAGTCCGGCATAGGGCTGGAAATGGGCGTCTTCCAGCTGGCTTGAAGAGCGAACGGCCAAAGGGACCCGCACTTGATCAAGAAAAATGGCAAGTTTCCGGATGAGGTGGTCGGGCAGGGGGGCGTCCAGGAATGCCTGGACAATCTGTCTGACACTGTAACCTTCGTTGGCAAAGGTCTGGAGGTTGTTGACGGCCACAAAGGAGTCAAAGATATCCGTGCAGATGACCAGGGTCTTGGGGATCTTGACGTTGATGTCTGGATAACGCTGCTGGATGTCGGGATGACGTCCCAGCAGGGTTGCCATGAAGGCCAGTCCCCTGGCTTTGCCCCCCAGAGATCCCCGGCCGATTTTCACAAATTCCATCACCTCTGCGTCAAAGAGTTCCCGGTCAAACTGAAGAATAATGCCCCGCTGACGTTCTTTTCTCAGCTGGTGGATGTGGGAGAGAAGGTATTGCCGCAGTTCGTCCACATCCTTGAAATCAGCGCTTTTCACCGCCCTTAACTTCAGTCCCATGGCAATCTCCGAGCGCGCCATGAGCCAGTTTGAAAAGTGGTCCCGGTTTGCATGGTACATGATGGCTTCATCCGGGACCGTGGCAAGTTTTAATTCCAGTTTCAACAGATTTGCAGCCCGGTCGATCTCCTGGCCGTCGGCCGTGCAGAATATAAAATCCCCAAACCCCAGGTGATTGAGGAAAAAATGGTGGATCTCATGGTAAAGGTCCCGGGCGTTTTTATCCAGGAAAGCCGCCGGTATCTGCCGGGCCTTTTCGCGGTTTTCATGTTCGTTGCTCATGAGCAGCAAGGGGATTTCAGGGATGTCCCTGCGTATCCTGGAAAGGATGGAGATGCCGGCCGCAGGATCATCGCTGCCATCCCTTGGCAGCCGCGTATCGGAGATGACGCACAGAAGAAAGTTTCGGTATTTTTCATAGAAGGCCATGGCCTCCCCATGGGTGGTTGCCAGGAGAATCTTGGGTCTGGCCCGCATGGTCATGAGTTTGAGGCTGTCGTTGCATCCGACCTCGAGCAGGGCCTGGGTCTGGGAGACAATTTCCTTATAAATGACCGGCAGGAAATACGAGGCATACTCCGGCGAGTCTTCGACCAGGATGACCACCCGGACATTGGCAAGCGCGGTATCGTGGGACACATTGAGGTGATCTTCGGTATTTTTGACCATGGCCAGGAGCATGTCCGGGTTGCCCGACCAGATAAAGACCCGGTCGACGCCTTCAATCTTCTGACACTTGAACTCGGGATAAATGCCCCGGGTGCTGGGCGACAAAAGAATGATTGGAAGCTCGGGGTGGATGGATTTGATTCTGGCGCCCAGGGTCATTGGGTCCATGCCGTCCAGGTGGGGAACAATGAAAACCAGGTCGAATTTTTTTTCCTTGACCAGGGCGAGGGCCCGGTTCACGGACGATACCCCCGTGATCCGGGGGGGGTGGGAGAGGTTGAGCCCCCGGTATTCGTTGACGATCTTGGAGGTGAGGCTGCCGTCCTCCTCCATGCTGTAAATGTTGTACAGGCTTGAAACCAGAAGGATTTCCCGAATCTGAAGGGGCATGAGCTCCCTGAAGATTTCAGGCTTGACATGGATCAGGGGGTCGGGTCTTTGATTGTCTTGTTCCATGGTGGTTTGCCTTTGACTGCTGCTTAAAGTTCATGGCCCTGTTGCAGGGTTGTACCACAATAAAAATGCGATAGACCGTCTACGCATTAACGTCCCGTCTTTCTATTCTACTTTAAACGTTTAGGCAATGCGACAAAAATACAAGAACAATGCGTAAAAAAACATCGCATTCATTCTGCAGCAGGCGTTTCCCGGCCGTCTTGAACACTGCCTGGTCCTGCTCAAATGACCCCTGGAATGAAAACTGCCAGAAATGTTAAAATAGTTGTGTTCAAGGACCCGTCAATGCTAAAGTAAATTTTTTAACTGGTGTCAAAATGAGGAAATCGCAATTGAAATCAAAAATTCTGCCCCTGATGGTCTGTATCGTGGTCGCCTTGTCTGTGGCTTTTCCTCCTTGTTCCTGTACTGCCCAGGAAGAAAACCAGGGCGGCGCCGTTGACGAGGTAACAATAACCAAACAAGAAAAGTATATCCTTACCTTGAAAACCATGATCGAGGATATGCAGAATCTGCGAAGGCAGATTGCCGCCAAGGAAAAGGCCCTTGCACGGGCCCAGCTCCAGGTTGACAAGACCAGCATTTCAGAAGAGATCAATAAAATCGCAGGCCGCCTCCATGCCCTGGAGCGGGATTTTGACCAGGTGGCAACGGGAATTGACCTTGCCATATTCGATGAAAAGCCCCAGAAGACCTTCAAATGGGAGGATGAGGTGCTGGATCTTTTGCGGCCCATCATCCTGGAAGCCAAAAAAATGACGGCAAAACCGCGACAGATCGAAAAACTGCGCAACGACATTGCCTATTATGACGTCCGGCTTCCCATGCTTCAAAAGGCGACTGAAAACATCGATCATCTCATGGCCCGGGCCACGGACCCTACCCTTAAAAAAGAGTTTGTGGAGTTGAAAAAAGTCTGGTCGGACCGCCTTGAGCAGACCATGAACCAGATGGGCACGGCAAAACTCAAACTGGAGGAGCTGACCCGGGAAAAAAAATCTGCCATTGACTCGTTAAGCGAGCTGTTTGAACTGTTCTTTAAAAGCCGGGGCAGAAACCTGCTGCTTGCCGCAGCTGCCTTTTTCGGCGTTTTTTTTCTGCTTCGCCTGATGCATCGGTTCATCTACCGGGTCAGCCCCATCCACCGGAACCGCCCGGTTTACATCCGTATCTTTGATGTCCTTTACCATCTGGGCACGGGGCTGGGATCAACCCTTGCCTTTATCCTGGTGCTTTATGCCTTTGGCGACTGGGTGCTGATCACCCTGGTTTCGCTGTTTCTTCTTGGATTTATCTGGGCTGCCAAGCGAAACATCATGCAATTCTGGAAGGAGATCAAACTCCTGCTCAACCTTGGGGCGGTGCGGGAGAATGAACGGCTGATCTATCATGGGGTTCCCTGGAAGGTGGTGTCCCTGAACATCTACAGCGAGCTTGAGAACCCGGCCTTGAAGAACCGGCTCAGGCTTCCCCTGGCAGCGTTTATGGAGCTTACCTCCTACCCCTGCCATGGGGATGAGCCCTGGTTTCCCTGCCGGGAAAAAGAGTGGGTGATTCTGTCGGACGGCACCCGGGGAGAGGTTTTAAGCCAGACCCACGAAATGGTGAGGCTGGGCTTGAGGGGCGGTGCCTTTAAGACCTATTCCACCCCGGATTTTCTGGGGCTGGCTCCCCTGAACCTTTCCCACAACTTCCGGCTGAACGTGGTCTTTGGCATTGACTACAAACACCAGGCCGACTGCACTGGAAAAATTCCGGAACAGCTGGGAAAAACCGTCGCTAAAAAGCTTGTGGAAAATGGATTTGGCGACGATCTCATTTGTCTGAGGGTGGATTTCAAAACGGCTGCGGCATCGTCCCTGGATTTTGAAATTGTCGCCGATTTCAACGGACGTTCCGCCCCGATCTATGGCCGGCTGATCCGGGAGATTCAGCGGTTTTCCGTGGACGCCTGCAACGAATTTGGGTGGGAGATTCCCTTTACCCAGGTGACCCTTCACCACGCGGCAGACACAGACGCTTGACTTTGAACCTGCCATGGAAATCTGCCTTGCCTGGCGGAATGCCATGGCAGGGCAGCGCAAACTCCTTTGCCTGGTAACTCCCAAGGGGTCTGCCCGGTGCATCTGGCATGAGTGACAGGTTTTGCCTGGCATTTTACAGGTAATTTTTTGGTCATTTACGCGGTTGACCTTTGCCTGGATAAACTCAATAATTAATTTCTGCGAATTTTTGAAAAGAGAAGTTACTCTCATCTTTTGGCCATGGAAAAGTGAAAACCACTTCCGAGGCAACCTTTTTTAAGTGAGGTGATCTGAAATGCGCGATAAAAAGGCCCGAAAAAAAACCGGGCGGAAAAGGATTGAATTTACTTTGCACGCCCCCGGGGCGTCTGAAGTCGTTATCTTTGGGGATTTCAACAAATGGAAAGGCAAAAAACATTCCATGAAACAGGGGGGGGCCGGGCTCTGGAAAAAGATCCTGGTCCTTGCGCCCGGAACCTATGAGTACAAGTACCGTGTTGACGGTAAATGGCAGGAGGATCCCACAAACCACCACAGTCGCCTGAACCCGTTTGGAACCTATAACAACGTATTAACAGTGGAATAGCGCCAATGATGTTAAACGCATCTGCAAATGCAGTTCCCGGCAGAGTTGTTGGCTTGATGCATGGCTGATACTGATTCGTACCGGATTCTCGTCATCGACGATGAACCCATGATCCTGGATATATTGAAACTTTACCTTTCCCAGGGGGCTTATTGGGTGGAGACTGCGGGTAATGGCATAGAGGGGCTCAAAAGAATTGAATCCGAGTTCTATGACCTGATCATAACCGACCTTGCCATGCCCGGACTAACTGGAAATCAGATCGTCGAACATGTAAAAAACGGAAGGTATCGCCATACCCCGGTACTTGGAATATCAGGAATGCCATGGCTTTTTAAGGACAGTCCCTTTGATGCCGTGCTCTGTAAGCCCTTTACCATGGAAGCGTTCCTCAAGGCTGTCATTGATCTCATTGGACCCAATGAGTCGGCAGATGCTTCCCCCCATCCGCCGGCCATGGGCTCACAGAGTGTAAATTTGGCTTGAAAAAAAACGCCCCCTGGCATATTTAAAGTCTTTCGCAGGGTTGCAGTTGTTTTTTAAGAATATCTGTTGTTTTTGATGTTCAGGTAAAAAATCAACCCTAAACGAAAAATATGTCCATGGATGTGCTTACGGGGGAATAAATGAAGAGTCTGTTTTTGTGGATCAGAAAAAGCGTCTTTTTTATTATCACGGGGGTTCTTTTATCTACAGTTCAGGCAGCACAGGGCGAAACGACATATCCGGACTATTTCATTGATATTTTAAAGATTGATGGAAATAAATATATTGTTCAGGGGGAAACGCCTGAACCCCTGATCGTTAAGGCAGGCGTTAGTTGTTCATATCTTGCAGACATTGGCCAGCCGAATAAAAGTATAAAAATTGAATACACCCTGAACGGTCCTGGCATTGATAATCCCGTCACAGCAACCCAGGTGATACCCTCGGAGAACCTTGTCTGGGAATTATGCCTGTATGATTTCGCCCCCGGGCCTGTTGATCGCTGTTCGGTTCAAGATGGTCTCATCGCGGAACAGAGTATTCCAATGCCGGCATCCCCATCAACAGGGGTTTATACGCTTTTGGCTGTTGTCTCTGTCCAGGGTTCCACCCGGCTCTATGTTGAACAGGACCGTATTGAAAAATCGTTTTGTTACAGCGTCTTTTCTGGAAAGATCAATTTTGGAAAGGTCCGGGCACAGCTGGATTCTCTGCAATTTGCAAAGGGGACCTTTTCGTCCGACTTTAACTGCCTCTGCCCGGATGAAGACGGTTCCTATCTCCCTGTAAAGATTTCGTCCATGGAAGGCCATATTGAACTTGTGGATACGGAAAAAAACTTTTCAGGGACAAACCTGTTTTTCGGTTACAGCGCCTCTGTCGCCAATCAAAAGGGGCTTTTGGATTTGACCCTGACGGCCGGGACTCTTACCCTCGACGCTCCCCTTAAAACCTTGTCCGACGAATTCGGCCTTGAGTTTAACAACATTCAACTCAACGCCACGGGCGGCCGTTTCACCAGTGTCACCCTGTTTCTGCCGGAAAATATCAGCTTTCATAAAAAAATTAACTCAATCATAAATCCAAGGGGGTTGAGCAAAGTCCTGTGCAAGGGCGAAACGTTTAACACCAACACATTGGGTGATGTTACCGTTGGTTTTTCGGATGCCTATTATGTGCATTCCTATGGACTGCCCTTTTATATGGGCATTTCAGGGTTTTCATTTCCAATCAAACTTTCTTCAGACACCGGGTTGTTACTCAATCCCACAGGTGAAGTGGAATACGTTCATGGGTATCAGGAGAAAAGTTTTTTCATATCCGACGGGCAGGGCGGCCAGCAAGAAGTCCCCATCGTATCCAAAAAAGACCAACGAAGGGTCGAGGGGTTCCCCTCCAACGATATTTTTTTCTCCTACCCCAGTGCCTTTGAAAACTTTACCATAACGCGTTCAGGCGTGTCCGCAGATATTTTTTTTTACAACAGCGGAAAATCCACAGCCAATGCAACCCAAACATCGCGGCCAACTTTTTTCCCCCGGGCCTCCATGATATACGATGCCTGGACGGTCCGTGTGGAAAACGGAACCCTTATACCGGAAGGCACGATTGATATTTCGGGTTTCCGCTTTTATCTGAACCAGAACTGTGCGGATGGTTTTTGCGGCGATACTCTGGCTGATTCCCTTTACGCACAGTCAGGGCGGGCCACGCTTCTTTCCAATGGTGCCCTGGGGTTTAGGTTTGAAAAATTATTTAATCCGGCCGGCCTTGACGTTGAAGGTGCAAGCCTTGCCTGGGGAGGCTATAACAGCAAAGGCACCACCTATAAACGGTATGACACAGGCAAACCCGGGACCATTGTCGTTCCAGGTTTTTTAATGCCTGAAACGGGAATCCAGGGAACCCCTGCGGATGTACACGACACTCTTTTGGGGTCATTTACCTTTGATGAAAATGGAATAGAGGCGCTCCATCTCCTGGGTGATCCAGGTGATGACAATGCCGACAGCGGAAACGGTTTCTTCGCCGGATTGACCATGGGGCCTGAAACCCTTGTGGGTCAGGAGAATCTTCCGGCAGAAGGCCGGGGGCGGTTTTTAAACGGCCAAACCCATATTCGTTTTAACGCAAACAGCAGCTATACGGCCATGGACGACAGGGAGGCTGTGAAGTATGTGCTAAGGCCCTCCGGCATCATTGGTCTTTTTAATACCCGTTTTTCAGGCCCTGTAACCATCTATGATTATAATCTGGAATTTTACCGTTTTGCCTTTCGCCAGGACAGAAATCTGCTGGACGATGAAACCTTTATCGACGGTGAGCTGACACTCAATGGACCCGTGGGGGGAAATGATGGCATGCGGGTGGGTTTTACAAATCTGAACCTCACCTGTAAGGGCAACCTGGGCGCGGGCATGGTTGATTCTGAAAGCGAGACCCAATGGCCCATGGGGGCGGAACAGAACGGTTCCCCCGTATGTGGTGACGGATTTGACGGCGACGGTGATTCCCGGGTGGACGAAGGGTGTCAGGTGCTCAATTACTGGAATGTTCCCATCCTGTATCTTGGAATGGCCTTTGTCAATGCCCCGGCCGATTCGGGCAATGGAGAGTGTAATTCCAACCCGCGTCTGCTGAACATGCTCACAAAGAATAAAATTGACGGTCTTGACTCCCCCCTCACCATGTCAGCCAATTACAGCCCCCAGGGCACCCTTTCAAGTCAGAAAATCACGGGCCGGGTGGATACCGTCTTTGACGGACCGGCCACGGGCAAGGAAAGAGGGTTTTCCCTGAGATTGAAAAAAGCCTACCTCAACCAAGTCTCCCCGGACCTGCCCGAATGGGAAGGATTTACGGTTCTTTCGGGCATAACTGATGTTCCCCTGTTTGATGACGCCCGCCTTTCCGGCCATTTTGTCAATCGAACGGCCACGGATTTTAAAGATTATTCCCTGTACCTTTTTAAAGATGAAACAGATGTAGACCCGGATGCAGACGGCGTTCCCAATGGGTTATCCTACGGTGGTGTGGACGCCTACAGAGACCTTTTAAAGAGTGATACCATCCAGACGGCCATGCCAGTTTTTGAATACCAATGGCCGTCAAGTGGCATGATCGACCTGAATTACCACGGGGTGTTTGAACAGTCAACACCGGGCCAGGGCCCAAAATTTATAGGTAGAAAAAGGGCGACCAACCTTGCCGACGTTCTTACCATCACTTCTGTTCCAGATTTTATCACGCCGGACAGAACGAAATTTTCGTTTGGCGCAAGTGCAGACCTTTCAGCCCTTTCCAGCGTTCTTGTGGATGTTTCAAACCTGTCGGGAAATCTCGACAGTTTCCTTGAAAACACCCTGGGGGTGAATCCGTCCCTGAAGCTTGAAACCATGCTTTCAGAACTTGTGGATGCCGAAGGGACCATGCTTTCCCTTACTGGTGGTGACCTTACCGGGCTTTTGGGCGACCTGATCGACGCATCCCTGGAAACCTGGCCCATTGCCCATGCCATAAAAGAAACCGCAGATCACCTGAACATTGCCCACCATGTCTCCTACGGCATCCGTGATGCAATCATAGATCCTGTTTTTGCGGTCCGGGAAAAAATAAGCCTCGAGTTGAGCGCAGACCTTTATGAATCATTTGGTGTTCTGTTCAATTCCCTGGCACCCTTTGCCTTTTATAACCCGGAGATGATAAAAGACATTCCAGGGTATGATCTGGGCAGATTTAATGATGACCTTGCCTATTATGAAAAGATTAAAATCCATGTGAACGACACCATTGCCACCCTTGAATCGGCCCTGGATGCGGTGAATGCGGGTAAAGCCTACCTTGACGTCGCAGCCGGTAACATCGACGCCCTGATCGGGGCGGTGGACCTGGCCGACAATAAACGGGGCAATCTTTATGGCGCCCTTGATGAACTGTCGGACTATACCGATTCCAGCATCGATGTAAATCCCATTTTTAACAGCGTTGACGGCATCAAAAAGGTGGTCCAGTCGGTCAAAAAGGTCCAGACAGCTGTGAACCGGGTGGATATTGTCGCCATTGCACAGGCCCTTGAAACGGCTGCCTCGCTTTCCGGCGCATCCATTGACACCTCAATGATAACTTCAGCAAAAAATACCATCAAAACGGCCATCGATCAGTTGAACGAACAGGTTAACGCAGCAGAGCAGAACATGTCGGACCTGTTTGCTCAATCCGGCGTTGCCGATATGCTACTCCCTGTTGAAAACATCCTGAAGCCCGGCGGCGTCATCAGCGTGACCCTGGCCCAAATACGGGGAAACCTTGAACAGCTGAAAGATCCGTTGATCATGACCTCCCTTGACCATGTTCAGGCGGGCATTGCCGCAACTATTTCAATGCTTGAGACGGTGTTTGCGAACGATATGGATATCGATAATCCCCCCGGAAACTGGGTCGAAACCATGACCTACGCCCAAAACGAACTCAACTTGAAAATAGCCGATGAGATTGTAAGGTTAAAGGTCAATGCAGATCCCCTTTCCCAATACCTGGACAGCCTGGTGCTGCCGGATGCCTCTTTTGAATTTATATTCCAGGCAAAATTTTCTCAAATCCTTGACATCCCAATGGCTATTCTTCTGGATGCCGGCGCCCAGGGAACCCTGGCAGGAATAGTGAAAGATCTGGAAACGACGGCCACTTCTGTTCTTGCCGCTCCCACCCAGGCGGATATCAGGACCATGATCAAAAACCTCATACTCAACACCAATGCCGTTGAAAATATTAACAGGCTTGTGTATGAGCAGATGGGATTTATCACGGACGTGGTGGATAATGTTACCACACAGCTCACCAGTCAGATCAACGGATTGATCAAGCAGGCCATTGCCGTGGTCGATGAGGCGCTCAGCACCAGCCTTAAAGATGTCACCGCTGGAATCGGAGAAAGCCAGGGATGGAGCGGTATTAAATCAACCGGTGTTGACGGGTATGCCGTTGTCAGCCAGGATGAGGTGGAACGGATTCATGTGGAAGCGCAATTTACATTTGAAAGTGAGCCGGAGGATACGTCGTACAATGCGGCTTTGGACATCACAACCTGGAATGCCGAGGATGGCAAAGGTGCCTGTGCGCCCGACGGCGGGTCGGGCAATGTGGATGTGATGATTTCAACCCACGATGTCACGGCAGATATGCTTGGGATGGATGTGGGACTTAAGGAGGCGGCCCTGGGATTTACCATGGCCGAGCTTGTGCCCGTTGGGGTGTTTGGCCGTGTCTACCTTGCCGGCGAGCTGGACTTTCAAGTGTTGACCCTTGAGGATCTCGGACTTGAGTCGGGTTTTGGGTTATACGAGGTATATTTCGGTGGTACCGGGGCCGGTCGTTTTGAAGAGTACAGGATCACAAAGGCGGCCTTCTTTCTTGGAAAAAGCTGTTCGTTTTCAGTGCTTGAACGGCTGGACAGTGAGGTGGCTGAGTTTATCGGCAAAATAGAACCCCTGACCGGCGCCTTTGTGCGGGGGGCAGCAGAGGTGCCCATTTTCAATATGGGGTGTTCGTTCAGGGTCGGGGTGGGGGCTGATATCGGTGCATGGTATTTTACCAAACCCTCCCCCGGTACCTATGGCGGCATCATGGGAGGGTCTGCCTACGGCCGCCTTGCCTGTCTTGCCTCCTTAAAAGGCGCGGTCTCCTGCCTTGGACAAAAATCAGGTGCTGATTACAAGTTCCAGGGCAGCGGCTGGGGTGCTGCAGGCGTTGGATGGTGCAGCCCGGGCAGCTGGGACAGTGTCAGTGACGCCAGAAGAGACAGCTGGTGTACAACCGCCGATGCAACCTTTAAGGCAGTGTATGACGGGTCATGGCATACGGAAGATCTGGATATTAACTGCTGTGATTAGAAAATAAAACGCAATAATCGGGAGTATATCAATGCCCATGCCAGGATTTCTTTTTGATATGAAAAAACGGGTAAAAATCATTTCCTGGGTTCTTATTCTTCTTTTTGTCCTGCCCCTTGCAGCTGCAAGCCAGGAAAAGCTATATTTTACGGGCCTGGTGGAAAAAAACGATATGGGCAGCCATCAGGTGCTGCTTGAGTGGGGACCCCTTGAAGGCGGCATACCCGACGACATTGTCAGGTTCAGGATTTACCGGTCTGAAAACGGTGGTCCTTACACATTGCTTGCCACCCAGCCGGTTGTTTATGGAACACCGGCAAGTGCAGCCGACCTGAACAATTTAATCCATCAGAACCGGCGAATTGAAAGGCGATTCAAGGAACTGACACAGGTGCTCAATGACCTTGATTCGTCGATAACCCCAGCCAATTTCCACGTTTTCCTTTACAATATTTTAAACCAGGGTTCGGCCCAGTATGATCCCATGAAGCGGATGTTTCTGATCCGGCGCTTTCCCGAAGTTGCCGTGGCAACGGGCCTTGGGTATGTGGATACCACTGTTTTCGGGGCAAAAAAATATACCTATCTGCTGACTGCAGTTAAACAGGATAAAACCGAAACCAGCCCCATTGGGCAGACCGGGGAGATAACCCCATCACAGCCGACCACTTTGCCCGCAGTGGAAGGGTTTCGTCAGGTGTTTGTGTCTGGATGTTCAGAATTGAGGAAAAGCCTGGACGACAACCTGATTCATTTTTCCTGGAACACCCACGACAATCCCAATGAACTGGGATTTAAAGTCCTGATTTACGGCTATGACATCTATTGGAGCGACACCGACCTTGGGGAAATCAATCCCCTGGATTCTGAACAGCTTCAAAAGCTCACACGATTAAATTCGGTTCCCATCATCGCTGCTGGAGCGCCCGCTGCCCAAGGGCCGGACAGCTTTCTTGCAAAGGATGACGGTGCCACCCACGTAAACGGTCCTGCCTGGAAAAGGGGACAACCCTACTACTACTATATATTTTCCCGGGATATCGGGGGGCATTATTGTTCAGAAACGTCCCCTGTCAAGGCCGTTGTTGTGGACAGAACTCCACCGGTAACGCCTTTTAACCTTCATACAGAAGAGATGAAGGGGAGCCTTTCCCTGGTGGCAAAGACAACACCGCGACTGGCCCTTGTGTGGGACCAGATCAACGGCAGAAATTATGCCAGGTACTATGGTGGTGTGAAAGAGATCACAGGCTATGATGACACCTCGGTCACCTACACCTATCAGAAGAGTGCAGCGATCAGTCGTGTTAAGGATATGGATGTGAGTCATTACAGGGTCTTCCGGTTTGAGACCCCCGAGGCCGCCTCCAGGTGGGGCCTTGATATGGACGGCGATCTGTGGCCCGACCTTCAGGAACGGGAGGCTGGCACCGACCCCTGCGATAAAGCAAGCCATCCCGGGGGAAACCCTGCCGAGTATCTTATCTCCATTGTCCAGAATGATGCTCTTTTCCAGCGTAAACTCAACAATGACAACGATCACATCCAGATGATCTACACGGATAAAACCATTCTGCCCGACAATAATGTCTACTGGTACAGGATCCTGGCCGTGGATAAGAGCGGCAACCAGAGCCCCCTTTCCGCGCCCATACGTGGTGTTTTATTTGATAGAACCCAGCCTTCGGCAGACAGTATTTCCATCCAAACCCGTTCGTGCACCTATGGTGCAACCCACAGTTTTAACTGTAACGAACAGGAAAACTGTGCGGGCGAAGATCAATCAGGGGCATTTTTGACCCTGGTGGATAAAAACAGTAAAGCCGCCTATTATGAATTTATCAGGTATTGCAGTGACGGTACGGACAACCAGACCTATACCTCCATGGCCAGGGGCAAAACAACCGGAATCTTTACCTGCGTTGATTATAAGGCTATCAGTCCCAGGGCCCTGGCCTGCCATGATATTGCCCCTGTTCAATGTGGCGATGATCAGATCAAGGAGCAGGGGTATATTGTTCGGTTTTATGACGGCAACAAGAATTTGATTACCCAGTCAGCCCCGTTTGGTATTGAAAGCTTTTGTTCCGGGGGCGGGGGATGCGTTGAACTTGTTGGAAATTGCACTTTCAGGGACCGTTATTCTCCCGGGTTAGTGATTACGGAGTGGCCCATAAAGGTTTGTGTGAATCTCAGCAAGGGTGAAATGGCGCGAATTTATCACAGAACAGATAAGGGCATGAGTCCCGTGGCAACCATGGAAACGGCCCAGGCAGATGGTACCTTTTGCCATGAACTCAACGACCTGGATACCATCGTTCCCTCGGATCTTTGCCTGGGGGTACGAATTTTCAGCCAAAACCATGTGGGATCATCCATGCATTATCTTCCCTGCGTGCAGACCAATGCCGGCGGAGACCCGCCGGCAACCCCCATTATCGAGGATGTAAAACCGGAAAACAGATGGGGACAACGATCCTTTATGATCACCTGGGGATGCCAGAGTGACGGATTGTCTGCCTTTCTGATCTCCATGGCATCGGGTGGAGAACAACGGTATATCACGGACTGGGCCATGGAAAAAAACGATCAGGGAAAATTCATGTATCTCCTTAAACTCGACGACCCGGATCTTGATAAAAAATGGTGTTTTCAGATCCAGGCCCTGGATTCGGCCCTGCAAAAGAGTGAATGGTCCCTTGAACGATGCAATATCTGGGAACTTGAAACACCGGAAAATCTTGCCTGGCCCAGGGTTGAAAAACCCGGAACCGGCGGATCGCTGTCCGCTTTCGTCCTTCTGGGCGGTGATCCTGAATCGGTCTATTATAACCTTCCCCTTATTGTGGTAAGCGACGCGCTTAACCCCAACGACAGGGATTTTAACCTTAACGACGCCCTTGTCTGTAACGGTAACAATGAGATGGGATGCCTCTTGGACGGTCCCGTGGCCGTCACCAGTTACGGCCATTCACAATGTTTGTCCAACTATTTACAACGCAGCCTCATGTTTGACAGTTTCATCGTCTATGTTCAGGAACAGGGAAAGGATTATGTTCAGGCCGGTCCCCTCATCCAGAAGGTTCATAGTACAAGCGTCAGAATTGAAAAAAGCTGTAACACCACAATGCACGACCCTTATATCTTTTTGAGAAACTTTAATTCAGCCAGCATTGGCGGCGGAGATGAGGTTTCCCTTGAAGATTGCCAAGGCACCCGCCTTGTTTACCTGGACCGCTATCCCCATCCCGGCGGAGCAAGGATCCGATATAAGGTTGTTGCTGTAGATTCGATATCAGGGGAGCCTGAAACAATATATACCACAAATTGGGTGGATCTGCCTTAAAGGGGACGTTTCATACAAAACAGCTTTTACTGCAGTTGCTAAAAGGGGCTTTATGACTTCGATATTTAACAAAACATTGACAGTGGCCGGATTCTTACTGGTTTTTCTTAGCTCTGGAACAAGTTTTGCCTGGGATCAGAATACCAACGCAAATTTTTTGATTTTTGATAAGAATGGTACGTTTGTTTCGTCCTTTCATCTACCTGAATGGACCCTGAACGCTTCCGGAACTTCACCTTTGAACGTTAAATCAATCCTATGGGAAAAGGCTTTGGACGAATCCATCGTGGCAGGAGCCATAACGGATCATTTCGTAAACCCGGGAAGTTCTTTTTACGGGATCACCAATATGGTTTCCGGAAGCTCCCTTCCCCCTGGTGTGGGGACAGCAGGCGGTATTCCTTCGGTTTCCTTTTACAGCTTTGATATTGCCACAGACAATGCTTCAGGCATAGCTACGCCTCCTGTTATCAGCATAAGCATAGCACCGGGGGCCTATGATCACACCCTGGCCGTTGAGGTGAATGTTTACTCAAACGCCAAGAATAAGGACATCTCCCTGACCATTAACGGAAAAAAACAGTCTGTCCCTGCGATTGTTTATGTCTTTGAAACGATGGAGATCATTGTTGCCGCAACCGATGAAAACGGTACAACCACCCAGACCTTTTCCTACACCATAAATCAGCCTTATTTTGTGGATTCCGACAATGACGGATACCCTGATGCCTGGGAAATAAAATATGGATTCAATCCCTTTAAACAGGATATGGACAGGGATTCGGACGGAGATGGGTATTCGGATCTTGATGAATTGTTGCGGGGTTACAATCCTGCATTCATGAGCAAGGATGAGGGTAAGGATTCGGATGGAGACGGTTTTTCAGATGCCGATGAGATTTTGAGGGGGTATGCGCCTGAGAATGACAAAGACCATCCCAATGTGTTATCCCTGTACGAGGTGGAGGCAAAAACGTTCAGCGGGATCCTGTTTGATGGCATGGATGGGGCTGCCAACCGTCATTTTGTGATTGAAACCCTTGCAGGAGAATTGCTTGCCCAGGCAGATACGGATGGAGCGGGTCACTTCACCGTTGGATCTTTACCCCGTGGACGAGATGCGGTTATCCGTGCTGTGTTCAGTCAAACTTCCTTGCCCGGAACGCTCGATTATGTGATTAAGCGGTATATCCCGGCCATACCCGAACCCCATCCCCTGGATATGAATTACGATGGGAAGAATGACCCGGACGAATGGTTTGCGGCGTGGAAAAAATATCTTGCAGGGGCACTTGAGATCACGGTTAATGATTTTACCGTTACCACGGCTGACCTTGCCCGGGTTGCGCTCCTCGAACACGCTGTTTTCATGGCGTCTGAAAACAATGACAAGAGTTATATTTCGTTTGGAAAATTTGGACACAGGCCTAGTCCAGGCGATCTGGCGGACCTTGAAGATTACCTTGCTACCCCTCGAACGCTTCCATTTCCAGGTAAAAGCGAACAACAGCAGCCAAGGGTTGTGGCGGACCTGATGGAAGACTTTCAACGTCTTGGTTCAAACGATTGCGTCACGTTTGAAAATGAGGTGGATACCCTTTACCGGGCCGGTGCTGTGGATATGGAAGGGCAGATCAGCCGACTTGTTCAGGCAGGATCAGGCAAATATTATGCCGCTCTATTAACGCAATACACATACGGCTATTTGAATGATTCTGTATTTGATATTTGTAATATCCTGGATAAGGATAACGACCTTGACGGGGATGAACTGACCAACGGGCAGGAAGTTTCCAGAACCGACCTGTGGGCACTGGATTCAAACCTTTTTATGGTTGACACGGACGAGGACGGCCTGAGTGATGCCATGGATAACTGCCCCACATGTTACAATCCAAACCAGGAGGACAGCGATGGGGATGGTCTGGGCGATGGGTGTGATCCTGACAACGACAATGACGGATTGGCCAACCACCTGGAAATGGCATTAGGGACAGACCCCTTTGAAAACGACACTGATGGGAACGGCTTTTCCGATTATTATGAGTGGCTGAATCCCGGAACTGTTTTAACCCTTGATCCCGTAACCACCCCCACAAACAATGCCACCCCCCTGTTGACCGGCACCCGTGTGGCTGGTGCCACTGTGACGGTTGGGGTTGAAAACGGCTATCTTTCGGTCCAAGAGGTGGTATACCCGGATGAGCATACATGGTCCTGCCAGGTCAACTGGATGGCTGACGGCAACAACGATATCATTATTACCGGGACCTCTGGTGCCACGAACCAGGAGATCCGTTCCGTTGTTCTTGTGGACACCATGGCCCCTTATTTTTATGTCATGGGTCCCTGGGGAGAGATGGAGGATGATTCTCCCAAGCTTGAGGTTGAACTTATGGGGGTTGAACCCGGTGATCAGATCTCGGTCTATCTGAACGAAGTGCTGACTGCCTATAAACCGGGTGATACCATGGGACCGCTTTCCCCGGGCAACTATACGCTCAGGGTTGTGGGTAGTGATCCCTTTGGTAACACCCATGCCGAGGAGAGCTATTTTAACATTGTTTCCGTCATTCCCTGGGATGTATACGGGGATGGGATCTATGATTTGAAGGATGTGATTCTTGGCCTCCAGATCCTTACGGAATCGGTTTCCCAGGGAGTAGATGTCGGGCCCTATGCCGTAAAAAACAAAACTCGGTTTTCAATGGCTGATATGTTAAAGGTCCTTGGAATTATCATGTCCTCAGACGGATCATAAACCACCTGGGGCTCGGAGATCGATTTTTTAAAGGGCGGCCTTGATTCGTTCGGCCCGGGCCTTGATCTCTTCCATGTTTCCGGGTTTGATTTCCCAGCTGACAATGGGAAGGGGCGGTCCATCCGCCTTTCTCGGCACCAGATGAAGGTGGTAGTGCATCACCTCCTGGTGGGCGGCCCGGCCGTTGAGCTGCATGCAGGCAATGCCGTCAGCCCCCAGGGCTTTTTTGATGGCAACGGCGATTTTTTTAGAGGCACGCTGCACCGCAATCAGGTCGTTTTCATCAATCTCCCAGATGTTTTCAGCGTGGTTCCTGGGAATCACCAGGGTGTGGCCCGGCGTGATGGGGTTGATGTCCTCAAAGGCAAACACCTGATCATCCTCGTACACCTTGATGCTTGGAATTTCGCCCCTGACGATTTTACAGAAAATACAGTCATCCATTTATTGCTCCCGTTGTTCATGATGTTGAAGGTTGATGGTCCAGTGTTAGTTTATTTTGTCTGGTTTATCAAGGCTAAAAAAACAACTTTCTTGACATTCTGAACAAAAAAGTTTCTATTATATCGTTTTAAGGTAAGTTTTGTAAGTCAACCCAAAAACGAATGAAAGGAAATGGACCATGCTAAAGAGAAACCTGATTTTGCTTGTGGCTGCTGTCAGTTTGATTGCGGCCGGTACCACGACTGCCTTTGCCGGTAAAAAGATCATCAACGGAATTGATGCAAATTTTCCGCCCTTTGCCTATATTGACAAGACCGGAAAGCCTGCGGGGTTTGATGTCGAGGCCATGGAATGGATCGCTAAGGACCTGGGGCTTGAAGTCGAGCACATGCCCATTGACTGGGACGGGATCATCACCAGTCTTCTGACCCGGAAGATCGACATCATCGCTTCCGGCATGAGCATCACCCCGGACCGGGCTGAAAAGGTCAACTTTACCATTCCCTACTGGAAAATAGACCAGGTCATGGTGGTCAAGAAGGATTCGACCCTGACCATGAACGACCTGATGAAGGGGGGCAAAAAAATCGGCGTTCAGCAGGGAACCAGTGAGGCAAAATGGCTCAAGGCCGAGGCCGAGCCAAGGGCCTGGAATTTCAAGCTCAGCTACTACAGTTCGTCTCCCCTTGCCGTGGAAGATGTCCTGAACGGAAGGATTGCTGCCGCTGCCATGGACGATGCCCCGGCCCACGATGCCGTTTCCAAGAAGGATGTCAAGATTCTCGGCAACTTCGGCATGGAAGCCGAAGACTTTGGTTATGCCGTGAGAAAGGATGAGACCGATCTGCTTGAAAAGGTCAATGCAAGCCTTAAAAAACTCATGGCAACCCCCTACTGGGACGAGCTTGCCGTAAAGTATAACCTGAAATAAATGAAAAAGGCGGGGATGCCGTGGGTATCCCCGCCCTTTTTGTGTCTGGTTTGATCCATGCTTGAAAGTCTTATTGTCATCAAAGATGCCCTCCCTTTTTTAATCCGAGGATCACTTACCACCGGTGCCATTGTCGTGGGCGCCATGTTTATCGGGCTTGCCATGGGGCTTACAATGGCCTGCGGCATGGTCTATGGCCGCAAATGGATTCGCCGGACCGTGGGGTTCTACGTCTGGTTTTTCCAGGGCGTGCCCGTGCTGGTTCTTTTATTCCTCTTTTATTTCGGCCTGTTCAACTTCATGGGTCTCACCTTTCCGGCCGTTGTTGCCGTCACCCTTGTCCTTGGCATGACCACGGCCGCCTACCAGGCAAACATCTTCAGGGGTGCGATTCTCTCGATTCCCACCGGTCAGTTCCGGGCGGCCAATGCCCTTGGCATGGGTAATGTCCAGGCCATTGTGTACATTGTGCTGCCCCAGGTGCTTCGTATCTCTATCCCGGCCTGGTCCAACGAGTTTTCCATCATCCTCAAGGATTCGGCCCTGGCCTTTGTCATCGGCGCACCTGAAATCATGGCAAGGACCCAGTTTGTCGCTTCAAGAACCTACCAGCACCTCCCCCTGTACATCACGGCCGGTCTTCTCTATTTTGTCCTGACCTGGTCCGGCGTCAAGGGGTTGCGGGCACTGGAAAACAAGGTCCGGATTCCGGGCTATTCGCACCAGGGAAATTAACCATGCGTCCTTTAGAACCCATCCTGAACGTTGAAAATCTCACCAAATCCTTTGGGGATACCCAGATTCTCAAGGGGATTGATCTGACCGTCTCCAAGGGCGCCATCAAGATTCTCATCGGCCCTTCCGGAGGCGGCAAAAGCACCCTTCTGCAATGCCTGAACTGCCTGGTCACTCCGGACACCGGAACCATCCGGTTCAACGGCCGGGTGGTGGATATCCACAAGAAAAAAGAGCTCTACGCCTTTCGCCAGAAGATGGGCATGATTTTCCAGGATTTTAATCTCTTTGACCATCTGCCTGCGGTTGACAACATCATCATTGCCCTTTGCAAGGTCAAACGAATGAAAAAGCCGGCCGCCCTGGAGCGGGCCATGGTCGAACTTGACCAGGTGGGGCTGGCAGACAAGGCCCACCTCTATCCTGCCGAACTTTCCGGGGGCCAGAAACAGCGGGTGGCCATTGCCAGGGCCCTTGCCATGGATCCCAGGGTGCTGCTCCTGGACGAGCCCACCTCGGCCCTTGACCCCGAGCTTGTGGGGGAGGTGGTGGCGGTGATCCGTTCCCTTGCCCAGAAGGGCATGACCATGATCATGGCGACCCACCAGATCAGCCTGATCCGCAACCTTGCCGATGAGATCCTCTTCATGAAGGACGGTGTTATCGTGGAGCAGGGCACCCCGGACGAGCTTCTGGGTGCGGAATGTTCAAGCTTCAGCCAGGGGTTCTGCGACCGGCTCAATGAACTTGCCGGAGAGGAAGGTTGATCGTGGGGGATTTGACCTTTTTTCAGGAACTTTTCACCGGGCTCAACCGGGGCCTTGCAATGAGTCTCCTGCTCATTATTCCCTCGGCCCTGGGCGGCGTAGTCATCGGTATTCTTGCCGGGGCCGTAAGGGCCTTTGGCAGCAGTGCACTGGCAAGGATCGGGGACGGGTATGCGGCCCTTTTCCGGGGTACCCCCCTGGTGGTTCAGCTTTTTGTGCTCTACTTCGGTCTGCCCAACATCGGCGTCTATTTTTCTCCCTACTGGGCTGCTGTCACGGGCTTTATCCTGTGCAGCGGTGCATACCAGTCTGAATATGTGAGGGGGGCCCTTCTTTCCATCCGGAGAAATCAGTACCTTGCCGCCGAGGCCCTGGGGTTCACAAGGGTTCAGACCCTGGTCTGGGTCATCATTCCCCAGGCCATGCGCCGGGCGCTTCCCGGCTGCGGCAACGAGATCATCTACCTGATCAAGTATTCGTCCCTTGCCTATGTGGTCACCTTCATGGAGCTGACCGGAGAGGGCAAGACCATTGCAACCGAGTATTTTCGATTCACAGAGGTGTTTCTCGTCATCGGGTGCTACTACCTCGTGCTGGTATCTGTGGCCAAGATTATACTCAGGAAGGCCGAGAAGGCCCTCCATGTGCCGGGTTTCGGATAACCGGCACGGCCGGAGCGAGGTATTTGCTTTCGGCCACAACGAATAATGAAAATGGTATAATACCGCCCGCCGGGGGCTCTGCTGTCGACAATTTGAGGCTCTATTTTTTTATATAAAAAAACCGGCACAGCCGGAGCAGGCCATGGGTGTTATCCTTTTGTGCCCACACGCTGCCGGCCCGAGTAAACGTAGAGACCCTCGTCCCGGACCGATGCCAGGGTCATGCCCAGCCTGTTGGCAAGGTCAAGGGCCAGGGCCGTTGGCCGTGACATGCTGATGACGATCTCAATGCCGGCCCGGGCGGATTTCTGGATCATCTCATAACTTGACCGTGACGAGAGAACTGCAACCGCTGCCTCAGGCAGTCGCTGCTCAAGAAACAGCCTGCCAATGGCCTTGTCAAGGGCGTTGTGTCGGCCTGCATCTTCGGCCGTGGCGATCTGTTCAAGGTGATGGTTGAGAATGGCCACGGCATGGGAGGAAAAGCATCTTCTCCTCAACCGCTGGATGCTCTTTAACTGGGATGCGGCTGCCATTGCCTCGGCAAAGGAGATGGTTATGGTTGATGCTACCGGCGTCAGCAGTTTCCCCAGGTCATCAATGATTTCCCGCCCGCAGATACCACAGCTTGTCTGACTCACACGGCTCTTGTTTCCCAGAATGGCAGTGATTTTTTCGTATCGTTCCGGGGTGAGCATGATTGCCGCAACATTGGAATATTCACCGTCACAAAGGGCAATGTCCCGGATTTCACGGGGATGGTCAACGATGCCTTCGGCAAGGCAGAATCCTGCGGCATGGGCCCTTTCATCCCCCGGGGTCCGCATGACCGTGGCGTAGGTCCTGCCCTGGATGTTGATGGCCAGGGGTTCTTCCTGGATGAGTTCCAGATCAATGGGCTTGGTTCCGCCTGGAAGGTAATACCGGGCAACGATGGGTGTCAGCATTCGGTGAAGCGCGTCTTTCTTGTTCATTTTTCTCCAATCCATAGATTTGTGTTCTGGGCTCGATCCGCGGCAATTGTAACTGAGATGGTGAAAAAAGGACATAAAAATCCATGCCATTCACCCGAAGAGTTGCCGGGATTGAAAATATACCGTGGATTCATTAAATGAAAAAAATTTTTCATCTGGAATTGCAATCAGACTGTTCGTGTGTTAGTGGATTTAAAGGTATGATTCGTTGCCGGCTCTACTGTATTTCACAAGCGTGTAGTCCTGACCCCAAAAATGGAGGCGATATGGAAAATGTGTGGATGAGTTCCTATGGTGACGGCGTTCCAGGGAACCTTGATTATGAATCAATCACCATGCCCGATGTGCTGATGCGAAACGCAGCCAACCTTCCCAAGGCAAAAATCATTGAATTTGCAGGCACCCGGATAACATTCAAGGCGTTTGAAGATGAGGTGAACCAGGTGGCCAACGGCTTTATTGCCCTTGGGGTGGGCAAGGGAGACCGGGTGGCGCTGCTGCTGCCTAACATTCCCCAGATTGCCATTGCAACCTATGCGGCATGGCGGATCGGCGCTGTGGTCGTGATGAACAACCCCCTTTACAAGGATGCCGAACTCATCCATCAGTTCAATGATTCCGGCGCAACCCTGCTGGTAACCCTTGATATGCTTGTGCCAAGGATGCTGGCCCTCAAGCCGAAAACCGGGTTGAAAAGCATCATCGTGGCCCACACCCGGAGTTACATCGGCTTTCCCAAAAAGCAGTTTTTCAAGCTCATGTCCAGTGACCAGCACATGGATTTTCCTCCCCAGCCTGAACTCATTGAATGGTCAACCCTGCTCAAAAGTTACTCGAAAAAACCGCCCTTTGCCCAGGTCAGTTGCCAGGATATCGCGGCGATCCAATATACCGTGGGGACAACCGGCCCGGCAAAGGGGCTGGTGCTGAGCCATGACAACCTCTCCAAAAACTGCCAGCAGGGCATTGCCTGGCTGACCCTTTTGAAGACCCAGAAAACGGTTGTTCTTGGCTCTCTGCCGATTTTCCATTCGTTCGGACTGTTTGTGCTGAACCTTTGCGTGAGGATGGGGGTGGAAATGGTGATGCTGCCCCTGGCAACAACCGAGGAGGTGATCAAGGCCATTCCACGGACTGGTGTGAACCTCTTTCCGGCGGGTGCCACCCTGTTCATGGATATTCTGAATCACCCCCGGTTAAAGCAATATGATCTCTCATCCCTTGAGCTGTGCATTTCAGGGGCGGCTCCCTGTCCCCTTGATGTGCTGGGCCGGTTTGAACAACTCACCGGCGCCCCCATCCTTGAGGGGTATGGACTTTCCGAAGCAAGCCCCGTGGTTGCCATGAATCCCGTGAACGGCAAGAACAAGCCGGGTACCGTGGGGCTGCCCTTTCCCGACACCGTGGTGAAGATTACCGATGTTGAGAACCCAGACCGGGAGATGGGCATTGGTGAATTAGGGGAACTGACAGTCAAGGGGCCCCAGGTGGCACAGGGGTACCACAACCTTGCCGAGGAGACCGTCCGGACCTTTAGAAAGGGATGGCTTCGCACCGGGGATGTTGCCACCATGGACGAGGAGGGCTATATCACCATTGTTGATCGTATTCAGAATCGCATCGTGACCGGCGGTCAGACGGTTTATCCAAGGGAGATCGATGAGGTCCTTTTCTCCCATCCCAAGATCGTGGAAGCCTGTGTCAAGGGCGTACCCGATGCCACACTCGGGGAGGCGGTCAAGGCCTTTGTGGTCATAAAACCAGGCGAAGTCCTGGATGAAGCGGACCTTTGTACCTATTGCAAAAATCACCTTGACCCCCACAAGGTCCCGACGATTTTCGAGTATATGGACGAACTGCCCAAAAGCTCTGTGGGTAAAATATTGAGAAAGAGACTTTAATCTTCGCTATCCGGGGCATTGATGTCCATGGAAGAATCAATGCCCCGGTAAAATCAGCGATGATGGATGCTAAATTCCATACGCCTTTCCATAGGTGTCAATGACAAAGTCGATATCCTTGTCTCCCCGTCCCGACAGGTTGACAAGGATGGTTCTGCCCTTGTCCTCGTCCCTGGCGAGTTTGATGGCATGGGCAACGGCATGGGCGCTCTCAATGGCCGGAATGATGCCGTCGCTCCTTGAAAGGGCGAAAAAGGCGTCAATGGCATCCTTGTCGTTGGCCGTTACGTAGTTGACTCTGCCGATATCCTTGAGCAGCGAGTGCTGGGGACCCACACCTGGATAGTCGAGTCCGCTTGCCACGGAATAGACCGGAAGGGGATCTCCCGCCTCATCCTGGAGCAGGTAGGAATGGAAGCCGTGGAGTGTTCCGGGCTTGCCCAGGCTCAGGGTGGCCGCATGCTCCCCCACCTTGAAGCCGATGCCGGCAGGCTCGACCCCGTAGATGTTGACGTTGGGTTTTTCAAGAAAGGCGGAAAACAGGCCAATGGCATTGGAACCGCCGCCCACACAGGCAACCAGGTTGTCGGGATCTTTACCGGTCATTTCCCTGAACTGCTGTTCCGCCTCAATGCCCACGATTTTCTGGAAGTCCCGGACCATCATGGGAAAGGGGTGGGGGCCAACCACCGAGCCAATGGCGTAGAACTGGTTCACGGGGTCTTCAAGATAGGCCTCAAAGGCTGCATCCACGGCATCCTTGAGGGTTTTTGTTCCCCTGTCCACCGGCACGACCCTGGCGCCCAGGATTTTCATTCTCACCACATTGGGATACTCTTTTTTAATGTCGATTTCACCCATGTAGATGTCGCATTTCAGTCCCACAATGGTTGCTGCTGTTGCAAGGGCCACGCCGTGCTGGCCTGCACCGGTTTCGGCAATGAGCTTGGTCTTGCCCATTCGTTTGGCCACAAGGGCTTCACCCAGGCAGTGGTTGATCTTGTGGGCACCCGTGTGGTTGAGGTCCTCGCGTTTGAGGAAGATATCGGCCCCCCCGGTTTGGCGGGAGAGATTTTCTGCATGGAAGATGGGCGAGGGCCGGCCGGTGAAGTGCTGGTTGAGGCTGGCAAGTTCCCTGATAAACGAGTCATCGGACCTTATGGCTTCATAATGCTTTGTGATTTCATCAAGCACCTCCTGGAGCTGGGGTGGAACAAAGCTGCCGCCGTAGGGGCCAAAGTAACCGTTGCTGTCCGGGAGTCTGTAGTCTTGGATGGAGTTGGTCATTCCGGGATTCCTCTTTTATGAAAGGTTGATTCATGTTTCTATGTGTAGAATCAATTACAGGACGAAACGTTAAAAATCAACCTTTTTATTCGTCCGGGCATTTTTTGCACAAATGGGGCTGACACCCTCTCCGCACCTGCGGGCAGTTGGTTTTACACGGGTGGCAGGCTGTTCGACTGGTCAGTAGTGATACTTCAATCCCAGATAAAAGGACTGACCCGGCATCCAGCTTCCATCGTTGCTGGAGTATTTTTTGTCAAACAGATTATGAACCCCAGCTTCAACCTTGAGATACCCTGAATTTTTATATCTAAAAACACGCTGGCTGCAGTTGAAATCGACGATCCAGGCATCGCCCACATCCGTCAGTTTCTCCTGGGAAATTGTGGTGCTCGTGCCCGACGCACGTTCGACCGTATACTGGGTGCCATAGTAGGTGGTGTCCAGGCTTGCTGTCAGGCCGATTTTTTCATATTCAAAGACCACGCCTGCAGAGAGGCTGTCCCTGGACCGGTCTGGCAGGTTCCAGCCATTATGATCTTCAAAAACAAGCAGATGGGTCCAGTACACATAGGGTTCCAGGTGGAAGGCCCACCCCAGGAACCGGGCCGCATCGACTGTCAGACCCAGCTCAAGGCCCTGGATTTCAGCTGAATCAACATTATAGTACCAGTAATGCTTGTCCGCGTAGTGGGCATCGGCATTGGCATGGGTCTCGTACCCGATCATATCCTTGTAATCACTGTAGAACCATGTGACCGAGGCAAACAGCCCGTTCCAGTCAAGGTCAAATCCCAGATCAAAATTATCGCTTTTTTCCGGTTCCAGGTCCGGGTTCCCGACAAAGGGGGTTGACATCATAATGGTGTATCCGGTTAACTGCCGAGGCAACGGCATTTTGAACGCCCTGGCATAATTGGCCCGCAGTTTGATCTTCTCCATGGGGCTGTACGCTATGCCAAGGGAGGGGGTCCAGCTCTCCTTGGCCACCGTTCTGGAGGTGCTCAGATTGCTGCTTGTTTTACGGGCATCAACGGAAATATCAAAATCATCGTACCGGATGCCTGCGGACAGGGTCAGGTTTTCATTGCCCAGCAACCGGACTTCCCCCATCAAAAAGGCGCCAATGTTGTCAAAATCACTTTGTGCGGCATTCTGGGTGGCAGTACTTGCGGCCTCACCCTCCTGGCGCTGATCAAATTCGTAGGAGATCCAGTCCACGCCGGCAACGGTATGAAACAGGCCAAAGTCATGGCTGGCCTGCACCTGGGATCCCTGAAAGTCATTGTCGTTGGTTGACAAGGGAAGCTGGGTTGAACTGGAACGGGTAAACCGTTCCAGGTCGTAATTGACCTGGCCCTGGAAGTACCGGGCAAGCCAGGTGGTGGAACCGGGCTCATTTTTGCCCTCCCAGGACAGGTCCAGGGTGTGATTATCCCGGCCCTGGCGGGTGTAATAATTGTACCTGGAAGAACCGTCCTCTCCCTTGCCGGCATCGTTTGTGTCAGATCCCTGGACAATCACGCCCAGACGGTTGTTGTCATTGACGTTCCATCCCATGTTCAGGTTGTAGCGGATGCGATCTTTTACATCGCTGTTTTCGTAGGTCTGCCCATTGCCCAGGTCATAATCGTCCCGGGAATAATAGGATGCGGACATGGCCACGTCCATCTGTCCCTGTTGACCAGATACCCCGGCGCTGTATCGTTGTTCGTTCCAGCTTCCAACCCCCGCCGTCAGGGTTGCCGTTGGGGTCTTTCCCCCTTTTTTGGTGATCACATTGATGACACCGCCCATGGCAGCTGCACCATACTGAACCGCCCCGGGCCCCCGGATGACCTCAATCCGGGCTGTGTTTCCCAGGCCGATATTTCCCAGAAAATCCGATCCAGTGCGATGCCCGTCCACCAGCACCAGGATATCACCGGCAATATCAAAACCGTGCATGGAACTGCGGCCGCCGCGAATGACCACGCCTTCATTGCCATAGCCTTCAGCACCGTCGCTGTACACCTGAATGCCAGCTTTTTTGAGCATGTCGGTTATTGACGCTGCACCAGACATTTCAATGTCTTGTTCAGTGAAAACCGTAATGTTCTGACTGACATTGCGCAGGCTTTCCCGGGTCCTGTCTGCGGTCACAACCATTTCATCCATTTGATACCCGGTTGGTGCCTGGGGCACTGAATCCTGTGCAAAACCGGTTGCGCATACAGTCAGTACAACCATCATTCCCATAAAACCCTGCGTTAATCTTCCCATTCTTCAATCCTTTTTTATTGTGGTGCTAAAAACAAAAAAGATCCCGGGGCGTATTGCCCCGGGATCTTCCGTTTTCAGCATCCCGTGTAATTTGTTTTCAGCACAGTACCTCGCTGCGCTGAAACAGCATTCCCATCACAAGCAGGTCTTCCGGCTCGGGGTCATCCCTGGTTCCGGGCCTTCCCGCGTTACCGCAGTGGCATACTCCAGAACCGGTCTCCTTTTACGGCGGCGGGACCGCAACAGATTTTCACTGTTTTCCCTTTTCAGGTTCAGGGCATGGGCCCGTGAACCACTTGTGAATATGTATTCCCTGTCTATTCTGCAGAAATCGCTTTGTCAACCATAATTGGCGAAACGCCCCAGAAAAATTTACGCTCTGCCCGCCCCATGGGAATGGGGCCGTTGCCCATGGGCGGGATTGCCAAAAGGGTCGTTTTTGAAAAACGTCAACCGTTCCATGGGTTCACGAATTTTTCACATAAATTTCACCCGGGTTTCACCCGCCCTGCTTTAGATTGAATCTGAAACTTACATTAAAGCATCGTCTGGAAAAAACAGGAGAAAGAACTGAAAAAATTCGGGATAGATGCTATGTCTGATACCAGGGCTTCCATGGCAATAACGGTTTCAACAGGGGAGCTGCCGGGGTGTTACGCGGGAAATACTAAACAGGAAATGGGACGGTTATGGAAAAAATAAGGGTACTGATTGTCGAAGACAATCAGGATATTGTGGAGAACATGGCGGATTTCCTCGAGACAAAGGGGTTTGTACTGGATTTTGCAATGGACGGCATCGGGGGCCTTCACCTTGCCATTACCAACGCCTATGAGGTGATCGTTCTTGACATCATGCTGCCGGGCATGGACGGCATTACCCTTTGCCGGAAATTGAGGCAGGATGTGAAGAACATGACCCCTGTCCTCATGCTCACGGCCCGGGATACCCTGGAGGACAAGCTTGTTGGTTTTGATTCGGGGGCTGATGATTATCTTGTCAAGCCCTTTGCCCTCCAGGAACTTGCAGCAAGAATCCAGGCCCTGTCCGGACGGAGAAATCGGGGGACAAGGACTCTCCAGGTGGCCGATCTGGTCATGGATCTGGGAACCCTGGAGGTTTGCCGGGGCGAAACCCTGGTGGAACTCAACAACACCTGTACATCCATACTCAAGATTCTCATGGAGGCATCCCCGGAAGTTGTGACACGCGGCCGCCTGGAGCATGAACTCTGGGGGGACGATCCACCGGACAGTGATGCGCTTCGCAGCCACATGTACACCCTCAGGAAAAAGATAGACAAACCCTTTGATATCGCCCTTGTGGAAACGATCCACGGAAAGGGGTTCCGGTTGAAGGCAAGGCCATGAAGGGTATCAAGGGCAGTGGTGGACAGGGTTCACGGGCAGGGGGGCAGGCCGGTGGTGGGTCCATTAACTTTCTCGGGAGCATCCGTTTCAGGATCATTGCCACCATCCTGCTGTTCGGTTTTGTGCTGATTCTGCTCAATTCGGGCATCACCTTTTTTTTCGTGGGCAAGGGCATGACCGGGCTTGTGAAAAATCTGCTTGCCACGGAGGTGGAATATTTTGAGTACCGCTATGGCCAGGACAGGACCATCCTCCTTCCCCATTCAAAATACATCCGGGTGTTCAAAGGGATCAGCCAGGTGCCCGAACGTTTCAGAGAGCGGGTCAGGGATTTGTCCCTGGGCGTTCACAGCATTCACGGGGAGCATCCCCTTCACATTGCCGTGATGGCCTTTCCCGATACAAAAGAACGGTTTTACCTGTTTTTCCACGGCCGGCAGTTCATGGAGGAGAACAACATCATACGGCCCGGCCAGATCATGCTGATTTCCCTTGCCGTGCTGCTGGTTCCAGGCATTCTTCTGGGAATGTTCACCTCAAGGGCCATCCTTGCGCCCATGGGGCGGCTCATGGAGCGAGTCCGGGCCTTGAAACCCGAGAATTTACCGGCCAATTTTTCAGATAAACCCGAGGCCAACGAGATCGGTGTCCTTTCCACCACCCTGGAGCAGACCATGTCAAGAATCCGGGAGTTCATCGACCGGGAAAAAGAGTTCACAAGGGACGCAAGCCATGAGCTTCGAACCCCCCTGACCATTGCCAGGGGGGCGGTCGAGATCATTGAAAGTCAGCCCGAGGCTGAAACCAACGGCCTGATCAGACGTCCCCTTGCCAGGATCAAACGGTCTGTCCTGGAAATGGAGCAAACCATCGAGACCTTTTTGTGGCTGGCAAGGGAGGATGTGGATCCCAGGGGCCGATGCCGGGCAGGCGAGGTGGTGGCCCGTGTTGTTGAGGGCAATCGCCACCTGCTGTACGGCAAAAACGTTGAAATCGAGATCCGGGTGGATCAGCAGTTGGAGATTGCTGTCAAGGCGGAGATCCTTCATATCGTTGTGGGAAATCTGCTTAAAAACGCCCTGAACTATACCCGGGAGGGCAAAGTGACCCTTGTGGCTGTCCTGGATTTTTTTGAGGTGTCCGACACGGGCATGGGCATTGACCCGGACCGGATTCAATCGGTGACCCACGCCCATGTCAAGGGGGCGACAAGCTCGGGGTTCGGCCTGGGGCTCAACATTGTCAAACGGTTGTGCACCCGGTTTGGCTGGGACATGGAGATCTCCAGCCAGCCCGGCAGGGGCACCCGGGTGCGTATTCGGTATTGAACCGCCATGGCCGACAGACTGCTTGAAGGGGCGGCAGTCGGAATTTCGAGCAGCGTTTCCAGTGTTTTTGCGTCATGGCGTCAGTGTTCGCTGCCGGCATAAATCCACATGGGTTCTGTGCGGCCTGCCCGCTCAAACCCCATGGCCATATAAAACCCGATGGCATCCCCGTCTGCGGTCAGCATCTGCTGGTGAAACGAACGGTATTTTTTCTGCAGGGCTTCCATCATGGCCCGGCCAACCCCTTTTGCCTTGTGGTCTGGATGGACCAGCAGGTGGGGATAATAAACCACCAGGCTGCCGTCGGATATGGCATTGCCAAGCCCGATCAGTTTTCCTGAAATCCTTGCCGTCACCAGGGCGTCTGAATTCCTGAGCGCCGGCATGAGCTGGTCGGGTTTCTCTGCCGAAGACCAGCCGTTTGATCTGTAGAGTTCTATCACTTCGTCTGTTTCAATTGTGTCTGCCAGGCTTATTTCCATGGTTTATTATCCCTTTGTCTGTTTCGTCTGTCACCTGCCATCGAAGATGACATGGAATTTTAGATGGCAAAGAGAATAAACTTCTTGATATTAAACGTCAATACAAGCCGGCTCAATCGTTGAGGGCCTTGATCTGTGCCGGGTGATAATGCACATAAACCTTACGAAGCATTTCTATGCCTGAGATGAGATGATTTTCCACATCGTCGGCAATCTTGTCACCATCCGTTACACTCAGATTTCCGTCAATGCCAATGGTAAGGTTCATCACCAGGTAGGGACCGAACCTGTGTGCATGGATGTCATCGATGGATTCTATTTCTGCCATGTCATTGAGAAGTTCATGTATCCGGTCGGCAATTTCCTTGCTGGGAACATTGTCCATGAGGTCCGATGATGCTTCACGAAGAATATCCAGGCCCGTTTTTGCCACGATGATTGCCACAACAGCACCTGCCACCGGGTCGCCCCAGGCGACTCCCCTCATGTTGAGAAAAATACCCATGGCTGCGCCCAGGGAGGCAAAAATGTCATTCCGGTGATCCCTGGCCAGAGCGCTGATTGCAAGATTCCCGGTTGTCTGACTGATGCGGTTGGCATGGAGCGTAAGAAAAATTTTGGAAACAATCGTAAACAGTGCCACAACCAGTACAAACAGTCGAACCTTGAACTGGGGGGCGGTTCCTGTAAAAAGGTCAAATGCTGAATTGACAGAATCCCAGAATATGGCGGTACCGGTGGTAATCACGAATGCACCCACAACTAAAGCTGCAATACTCTCGAGTTGATGATGGCCATAGGGGTGTTCAGTGTCAGCGGGTTTGCCCGACAGTCGAACAAAGATCTTCACCACAACGAAGTAAATAACATCAGATACCGAGTTGATACCATCTGCAAGCAGCCCTTGACTATGTCCTATAATGCCTGCTGAAACTTTCACAAAGGCGAGGAGGATATTAAACGACAGGCCAACATTCACAACGAATTCAGCGGCCCGCTGACGATGCTTGAAATTGTCTTTTTTATCGGTTTCCACTTTGTTTACAGACCACGCATGTATTCAGGACGCCTGACCGCAGGATTTTTGATACCGGCTTCAACCCTGCGTAAAAAGTCTTTTTTATCTTTGCCCAGTTCACCTTTCAAACTCAGATAATTGGACGCATGATTTGTGTTGAATATGCAGCCGGTCAGGTCATCGTCTGTATGATCTATCAGGGTATACAATTCCTCTAAAATCTGGGTTGAAGTACATGGCTGGAACTTTTTGGCTAAATTCTGTGCAAGTATCTCTGACCCCGGGGTCATCTCGAGTGTGAGGGGGGAGATATACCACTTTCTTGGCATGGGGGGCGCCATGCGATTTATCAATTTTGCTGACGCAACCGCGTGCCTGTGGCTTTTTTCCGGGTCATTACCGGCAAGGCCCAGCAGAAAAATTCCGGACCAGTCAATTCCTGCCTGGTGACATTTCTGGGCGGCCAGGGCGTAATCGTCCTGGGTTGCCCCTTTGTTACAGTCTTTGAGGACCTGGTCGTCCCCGCTTTCAATCCCCACATAAACCATTGTAAACCCGGCGTCGGCAAGCTGTTTTAAATCATCATCCGACTTCATGAGGATATCCTTGACATGGGCATAGGAACTGACCTTTCTTAAATCCGGACACTGCTGATAACTGAATTTTGTCAATTCGATGAGCACCTCGGGTTTGACAACAAAGGCATTCCCGTCTTCAAAAAATATCTTTTCAATGCGGTTTCCAAACATTTTCCCGGCCTTGCGGATATCGTTTTTGATATCTTCGATATCCTTACGCACGGAGAATTTTTTTGTCAGATACATCGAGCAAAACGTACATCTGTGGGTGCATCCGTTGGTAACACTTATTAGTAATGCGTCCCACTCCGAAGGCGGTCTGAATACCGGTGCTTTTAAATTGCCTACATCCATGTTCATTGTTATATTTATTCCCTTGGCAGCCCCACGGTACTAAGCTGCCTTTAAAAATGAGTTGGTTTTTTAATTTTATAAAACCTGCCATGTACCATGGCATGAACGTCACGATATCCGTTGCACAAGCCGGGTGTCAATACAATTGTTGCTATCCCTTTTTGCCCAAAACCCTTGTGGCTGGTATTTGTCATGGATGGAGTGGGGGCATTAAACCACCTGTGCCACATAAACAGCCCCTTCGGACATTCCCCCTGTGAGGGGGTTCTCAAATTTGATGGTGTGGGCCACTGCCTTGCCAAAGACCTTTTCCAGGCGCGATGTGAATTCATCTTCAGGAAATCCATCGGCCCAGAGGCCGAACACGCCGCCGGGTTTTAAATGACCGGATAGTTCTTTCAGGCCGGTTTCCGTGTAAAACCGGGTATTGGTCTGGTCGAGCACACGGGTCGGGGCATGGTCAATATCCAGTAATACCGCATCATATTTTTTTCCGGGGACTCCTGGGTCAAATCCCCGGGTCAGGTTTCGGGACAGGGCGAAAAAATCCCCCTGAACCAGCTGACATCTCGGGTCCTTAGTCAATTTCAGTCCCAGGGGAACCATGGATTTTTCATGCCAGCCAATCACTGCCTGGAGGTATTCAATCACCGTGAGCGAAAAGATCCGTGGGTCTTCCAGTGCAGATACCGCCGTGTATCCCAGTCCCAGGCCGCCCACAACGATCTCAAGGTGCTCCTTGTTCAATTGTTTCAGCACCAGTTTGGAAAGCATGTGTTCTGCTTCATGGAACAGGCTGCTCATTAAAAATGATTCGCCAAGTTTTATCTCGTAGATTTCCAGCCCTTTCAACTGGATCAATCGGCGGCGGCGAAGCATTAGATCACCAATGGGGGTTTCCTGAAAATCGAGTTCTTCATAATTCATGGCCAAAACGTTTGATTCCCTTTTCTTCTATATACTGGCTTTGGGGTCTTTCACGTATGATTCCCCAGTAAAAGGATACAGGAACCCGGGCGGTTTGGGAAATAATAAATGAGCAGGGATTGTAACGCATTGGCGTGATACCCCTTTTTTGACGAACCGCTATTGACGGCCTGTCAAACAAATTTTGCCTTCCACGCCTTTATCTTCTCCCCGGGCCAGGCCACACAGAAAGCAGGCTGGCCCTTCATGACCATCTGCATGCAGGCATCGTCTTCAACACAATCTGGATCACAATGAACAATGTCCGCCTTCCGGCCGTCCTGGATTTTTCCAGAACTTCAGGCAGGGAAAAGGATTCATAGGTGCCGCCCTCACCGGCATAGCCCAGATAAAGCGGTGCCATGGTCAGACGATTTTTCAAGGTCAGGCCCCTTATGGTCATTTCAGAAAACAGGTGACGATACATGCGTTCCCTCCCTTATCGATGATAACTTAGAATCTGCCCCTTGAACGGCTGGTCCAGATAATCTGAATTGGCGGGTTTGCACTGGGTGTGTGAAAATCCCAACCCCACCATTTTTTTACTGAAGTTGGCATGATGGCCGCGTCCCGGGTCAACCAGGATCACGTCGCATTTTGGTTTTGCATGCTGCTCTATGAACCCGGACAGCAGGCTGGTATGACATCTTTCGTACAAAAGGTCACTGCCGATCACCAGGTCGAATTTTCCCAGACCGCTGTCCGTGTCCTCCCATCCTGTACGAACAAAGGGAATGGCCCTGCCTTGATTTAACTGCGTATTCTGCAGAAGAAAGGGTTCAACTTCCGGATGATAGTCCGTGGCGGTAATATCTGCCAAACGATGATTGAGCAGCAGACTGGTCAATGCGATGCCGCACCCCACTTCCAGTATCCGTTTGCCTGCAATCTTGTAATCGAGCATGTGGTGGGCCAGAACCTCGCTGGAGGCCCAGATCACTCCGAATAGAGGCCATGCGGCCGATGAAATTCCTAATTTTTCCGCGACACTGCCGACGTCAAGGTATTGAAGATTGTCTCGTAATGTTCTTACATGGATGTCCACATCACCAAATTCTATCGTCTGGTAGCGGACGCGTAGTGAAGCCATAAAAAGCCTAATTATAGGGTGGTGCACAGCCTGCTATCCCGAATCGTATTTGCCGCGCAAAAATGATAAATGACAGGTTACACGTATTTATATAATTTTGCAAATAAAGACCACCCCCCAAATCCACCGGAATCCGATTTTCGGGTAGATTCTATCAACGCAATATTGACGGGTCGAACTGGAAATCAGCTCAAGGCAGGATCAATGATGCTTATACCGTGGATAGGACCTTTGCGACAACGCTGCCGTTTGCAGGGGCAGGATTACCAGTTGGGGTTCTTCTGAAAAATTCTCATACATGATGGCACGCATAGCGGTGCCTTGTATCCTCGGGACATTGATTTTCTTTATTCATCAGGGTTGACGCCGAACCAGCGCTTGAACGCACGCTGGAAAACGGCGTGTTCAGCAAAACCGGGTGGAATATTGTCGATCCCCTGATTATCCTTGATCCGTCTCATCATCATGCTCTTAATAATACTTTTTAATACACTCCTGGCAGATACCATGGCTGAATTTTGCCTCAGAATGCTCGTGGATATATGCCTCTATCGAGTTCCAATACCCTTTGTCATCCCTGATTTTTTTACAGTGGGAGCAGATGGGAAGCAGTCCGCTTAATATTTTTACTTCAGAAGAGGCTTTTTGAAGGTCATGAACCAGTTTTTCACGTTCTTTTTCAATTTTAATCCGGGCAGATATTTCCTTTTTAAGGCTTTTATTGGACGCATCAAGTTCTTTGAAAATAATGTTATATGGCTCTCGGATGCCGGTTTCAACGATGGCTTTGTAGATGAGATAAAATGAGAATATTTTAAAATAGTGGCCCACCAGGTTTGAAATGCCATAGTTGCTTATATAGAAGGTAAATGCCAGTTCTGACACCATCGTGCAAAGAATTGATAAAAACAGAAGCAGGTAAATGTCTTTGTCGAATCGTTCCTTGTTTTTGTGTAAAAGCAGCAAACCAATCGAGAGAATCAGGCAAATAATGTATTCACTGTTTTTTTTAAAAGGGGTGAGTCCTGTGCCATCATCAAAGCAAACCGGGAAAATTTTCCAGGTAAAAATGCACAGCACAGAAAAGGCGGTTAACAACAGATAAATGGTGAAAATGACTTCGGGCTTGAACCTGGATGAATCCTCAGAGCCCAGAAAATAAAAAGCAAACATAAGTGTTATGCTTTCCATGTATCTGGCTGCAATCCAAAGCTGATTGGCATAATAATCATAGTCGGTGAATATGGGCATCCCCTTGTATGCCAAGGTATGAAGGAGATCTAAAAATGCGATGAAGAAATAGGCAATGCCAATAAACAAAAGGTACTGGTTCTTTATATAGTTTTTTGAGTTCCAGGTTATCATGAAAACAGAAGATGCGACAACGATACTGAAAAATTCGGCAAGGGTATGAAATAAAAGGTAATTGACAAACGTAGTCAGGTATAAACCCGCAAGCGCGATTGTAAATAATAGAGAACCAATCATCTGTGTCCCTTAAATAGAGCCCCGGGAATGGGGGCGGCTTGTTTTTCATCAAGAACCCTTATGCCTGCAGCAAAAATTTCATCAGGGCTGCTTCGAAATGGACTGTCTTCGGGAAGATCGTCTAATATCATTTGTGTATAGCCGAAAATGGGGAAAAGAAGGTCGAGCCAGGCAGGATTTACCTCAATAAAATATCCATCTGAATCCAGCGACTGGGATGGCAGGGGAAAGTTTTCGTAGAGCAGCCGAAATTTGGCGCTGCTTTTCTCTATCAGGGCCTGGGATTGCTCTATCTCAAATATTTTCTGCCCAAGTCGCCTGAGTTTTAATTCCAACGCTTCCGAGGTCAGTTTGTCAGCCATATAAAGCCCCATTGAATGTTAAATAAATGTCATTCACTGCATGGTGGCGAGTTGATATCCTATGACAATGTCAGAACTTAATCAAGAGGTTGTTGTTAAGACGACAATTTCGATGATCACCGTGTCCCAGACTGCGAGGCGCCTTGAATGGATGGCAACATACTGCAGGGGCACGATAAACCAATGCTTGAACTAAAACTGGTATAAAGCAACAAGTTCATTCATACTATAAATTGACTTGAAGCCCGTACCCTGGAAAATAGGTGTTTCATTGCAGGGAGCCTCAACCCCGAGGAAATCCGCACCGACATTTTTGGCAAAAAGCATATCTTTTTTGCTGTCCCCAACGATGAGCAGTTCGTTCGGGGCAACACGGCATTGGGTGCAGAATCTGTCTGCCAGGTAGGTATCCGGTTTTGGCCGTCCCTCGTCACTGTCTGTTCCAAGGTAATCAAAATAATCGAGGATTCCCACTTTTTTCAGGCCGACGATGGTTGAGGAATAGGTATCTGCCGTGGCCAGGCCGATTTTATACCCGTTCTTTTTTAAATAATCGAGTGTCTCCACAACGCCAGGCAATGCCGTGTATGGAATTTCCTCGCTCGAAGAATACTCCTCAATCAATGTCAGCAGATCTGCTTGGGTAAAAGGCATATGCCACTGGGTTTTTGATGCATACCCTCTTGCTGTCTCAAGTAATGCCTCCACGATTTGGGGGTTTGTGGAGATTTGCAGCAGGCTGTCGGATTCGAGATGATCAGGCAGGTGG
The DNA here is from genome assembly GCA_963675615.2 of uncultured Desulfobacterium sp. Lineage (GTDB taxonomy): Bacteria > Desulfobacterota > Desulfobacteria > Desulfobacterales > Desulfobacteraceae > Desulforapulum. The sequence continues at coordinate 1,820,637 of CAXXTD010000001.1, read as the reverse complement.
CCCAGTGTTTTTTTCAGTTGCTGCAGTAATACTTCCGGGACATGATACCTGTTTTCAAGGCCCTTGAAAATAGTGGTGTAAATATGGTGCATCGTTGAATGAAACTCAATCAGTGTTCCATCTTTATCGAATAATATTCCTTTGATCATGGCGAAAACTTCCTTGCTTAATCTATGAACGAGAAAAATTGTCTTTTTGGCGGTGGATCAGAAAAGGTCAACCCCCGTTCCTGAATGGGCTGATTTTTTAAACCACCTGTGCCATGTGAACGGCTCCTATAGGGCTTATCTTATCCATACGGCAGCTATGGTTCACAAACTATGTACTATTGCTGCACGTGTCAAACAAGTTTGTCATGCACCTCTATATTGCAATTGAATGGGTTGGAAGGGGGACGGTGCTTTGTGCGGATTATTTCAAATACCACAAGGGAGACCGGAAAAATATGCTGCACCCTCGTGTCATGCCATATCCTAAAACGCTATCTTGCTATACAGGATTCGCCTTGATAAACTTAAACGTTTAACCGTCTGGGTCTGATTACCATTGGCCAGCTTGAACATCTGCTGAATGGCGGTATGACTTCCATGCCCAGCCACCCCGGACAGCACGGACCAGCTCTGGGCAATGGAATCAATCCGGCATTCCGGGTTGATGGATGACCCAAGCGGTGTGCCGTCATCAAAATATGCCCGCCGATACCAGTTCCCGTCCCAGCCATGGGATTCTATATTGATCTGAAGGGTTGCGGCCTCTTTGCGGCAGCATCGGGAAAATCGGTGGGCAGGCCAAAATGAAAATGGCGATCCCGGTTTGCCAGGAATCGGACTTCCATAGCCTCCATCAGGTCGTCAATGGCATGGATGCTGGTCAGCAGGGTCGGAACCACAACAAGGTCCGCCATTCCGATGGCATCCCGGGTGGTAAAATCCATCCTGCCATAGACATCTGCCGGATCTTCACTCAGATGCTGATTAACAACACTCATGGTCTCGACAAACTCGCGCCAGTCCATGGCGGAAAGAAACCTGAGACTTCCGATACTGTTGCTGACCGACACCTGATCCGCCGCCTGCTGACGGGTCTCTATACGCACCAGATGCTCGATGGCCAGACCCGACCCTGCCAATCGTTGTTCAATACAGGTGAGGGGCAAGGCCAGGGCCGGACCCTGTCCCTGTAAACGCCGGGCCAGCTCGGCCACAAAAGAACCCACCATGGGCGGGTTGGATCGTGCCATATCGGCGATCACCATAATCAACCCATTGGGGCCTTCTGCTGCGGTCTTGATCATCTGATCTGCCCAGAGTTCACCCAGTTTCAGAAAGGTGACACGCTGATAGGCAGCAACAAAACTTATGAGACCTTCCGGACCCACCCGCCCATCACCGTGGGAGATGGTCTCAAGGGCAATGTCATACACCCTCGGCCTCCCGGCTGACGGCCCTTTTGACAGCCGTGGCAGCTCAAGGCTGTAGCCCTTTGGCAGATGCCGTTTTGCTGTACGGACCTGCTCCTCGATCAAATAGAAATTGTCGAGCAGCCATTCTTCAGCCGGAACAATCAGGCGGTTTGTCACAATGGCTTCGGCCAGGGGCCTGCACACATCAACGAGTACGGCCTCATTATCCGACAGGCGGGACAGAAGTTTGTCCGGCAGTTGCCTGTCACTCAGTTCATGTGCATTGGCCAGGATTCTGTCATGCTGTTTCATCTGGTCACTGCCGAATAGTTCTGCGCGAAGGGGTCGTTCTTCAGCAATGATGGGCGTCGATTTTTTGACGATAAGGGTGTTCTTAACAGATTGAACACCCTTGACTGATCTGGTCACTTCCACAGCTCTGGCAGAGGCTGCGCCAGAATTTACAAAACCGCTTAACTGCACCTCTCCCTTGAAAGTTTCAACCTTGATCTGGAGCACCTTGAGTATCGGGTCATCAAATATCTGTGCCTTCACCTTCGCAATTTCTGTAAATTATATTCTGCCCAGCAAGACCAGGATCAAAAGGATCAGCAAGATCAGCCCGACTCCTCCGCTGGGCCTATACCCCCAGGATCGGCTGTGCGGCCAGGCAGGGATTACGCCCACCAGCGACAGTACCAGTATAATGAGTAAAACAGTGCCTAGTGTCATGGTGAATCCTCCTTTTTTAAAGATGACGGCTATAGAAACTTTTAAGTGGACGCCGATGAAATCAGGTAAAATAAGGTCATATATGACCTGCTTTGTCAAAGACCTCGATTGTCAGACAAAAACCCGGCAAAGAGGCATGGGATTTATCGAATGAGACCCGCGGGTTTACGATTATGGTCAGGGCATAGCGGGTGTGGGCAGGTATCTGGGGAGCTTCATTGTTTTCCATAATCCCTTTGCGAATGGAAAGGGGTGTTTTCTCCTGTTTTAGTTCGTGCTATCTTTTATGCTGTCGCCCATGTCCTTGATTTTATCACCTGCACTTTCAACAGCATTATCGATCTTCTTGCCCGCATTTTCAGCGGAACCGTTCTTTTCACAACCTGCCAGTAAAAGTGCAAATACAACTGATATCAACACAATCATTTTCTTGATTTTCATGACATTCTCCCTTTTTTGGAACCGGGGATACCAGCCCCTATAATGATGCTTCCGGTTTATTTGTATTCCGACATCCATAAAACTGTCGTACATGTCTTTTTTTGAAAGATTCCACCTTGACCTGGAGAACCTTGATCGTGGCGGTGATTACCGTATTCTGCAGACAGTGGATGCATGGAAAATCAGAAAAGCTTTTTTTGAAAGTTTTTCATGGCTTTTACAATGTCAAGGATGGCCTCGTGCATACCACTGGCTCCGGAATTTAATTCCGGTTCCTCTTTATTTTCGATGTTGCCCTGAATTGTAGATTTAATCTTTTCCAGATTCTGAGCATGTTTTTCAAACTGAATACGAAGATCTTCTTCCATATCCTTTAAAATTTCGGAATTAATCTGTCCGACAAGTTCATCAGCCTCGGCCATTAATTGTTTGAAATCCTTGGTCTCTAACTCTTTTGACATAATGTCTCCTTTCCGATGGTTTTTTGTCCTTCATATTAAATAATTTAGTAAATTAACAATATGTTCATCATATGAAAACTCCTTTAGTTCTGACGGCTTCAATGGCCTCCATTCCCTGGAGTTGGGAAATTGAATATATGTCGACATTCAGCGGTTTTCGTAAAAGGGTTTTAGTTCCCAGCAACACGCCGAACCGATGGGATTTTATGTGACGATTCAAGTCTTCACGGGTTTCCCACTCCTCAATCAGACAAAAACGGTTCTTGTCATGGACATCACAAAAAACAGAATAGCTTTTACAGCCGGTTTCACTGCCCACGGGTTTGATGAGCGAAAGCAGGGTTTGCTTAAGTTCCAGCTGTTTTTCCTCAAGTCCATTCAGGATAATTCTGACAATGATCATTGGGGCTCGTTTTCTCTACTTTAAGAGTATTTGAAGTCTTTATTCATCTTTATTGTACCGCAATCATTATGCCAGAATTTCGATTCGAAGATTCTTTTCGCCTATCAATTTGATTTTAAAGGGATTAACAATATAAAAAGGATGGTTGGGGCAGGCGTCTACAGGATATAAAAAGAGTCTTATTTGGCCAATGGGTCATATCTGACATTTTTACAGGTTAAGGTTAAATGACATTCAACCTCAGTCGTTGTGGTGGGTATCGGAAGGGGGGGGCTATGGTTTTTTGATATTAAGCTTTCGCATGCGTGCACGCAGGGTACTGCGGTTGAGACCGAGAATCTCGGCTGCGCTGTTTTTGCCGCTGACTTTCCAATGGGTCTGCTCCAGCATACGGACAATATAATCGCGCTCGACCGTCTCCAATGTTTGCTGGCTTTTGCTTAAATATGCAAAAGGCTTGTTCAGGTCATCGGCCAGGTGTAATTTGGGACCCGATGAGTTGATCACGGCGCGTTCAAGAACATTCTCCAACTCTCTCACATTCCCGGGCCAATGATAATTTTGTAAGGTGTTCATCATGCTTCTGGGAATAATGCCTGTGTACCTACCCATTCGTTTGGAGATTTTTTTAACATAAAAATCCACCAGCAGTGGAATATCCTCTATCCGGTCCCTCAGGGGGGGCATGGTTATGGGAAAAACATTGAGCCGGGCACTCGGTACCAGAGATCATCCCGGAAACGGCCCTGACTGACTTCTTGTTCAAGATTCCGGTTTGTCGCGGCAATAATCCTTGCATTTACCTTGATGGTACGGGAACTGCCCAGGCGCTCAAATTCTCCATCCTGGATTACGCGCAGCAGTTTTGACTGTAATTCCAGGGGCAACTCACCGATTTCATCCAGAAAAAGCGTAGCTTCATCGGCAACCTCAAACCGTCCCAGCTGCCTGGTATTGGACCCTGTGAACGCGCCTTTTTCATGGCCGAACAATTCGCTTTCAATGAGGTTTGACGGCAATGCTGCACAGTTGACTTTGACCAGAGCCCGTTTTTTGCGCTTACTGAATCCATGAACGGCCCGGGCCACAAGTTCCTTGCCGGTTCCTGTCTCGCCCAGGATCAGAACAGTGGTATCGCTTGCAGCGATCTGCTCCACTTTATACAGTACATATTTTAATGCATCACTGTTTCCAATGATGTTCTCATGGTTATGATCCAGCTTGATTTCTTCTTTCAGATAGGCCCTTTCCTCTTCCAACTGTTCTTTCAGCCTTTTTATTTCGGAAAGGGAAGTCTCTGCGGTCTGTTTTCTTTTTTCAGCCTCCTGCCTTGCGGTGACCAGTTCTGCAGTCCGGGTCTCAACAATTTTCTCCAGATGCCGTTTGTAATATTCGCGCTCGGTCACATCTTCAATGGCCAGAAGGATCAATGGTGCATGGTTTGGCTCCCGGTAGATTCTCCGGGCGTTCAGATGCATGATTTTGGGTCCGATGGTTTCAAACGCATGCTCTACCTCAAAATCATTGTATACGGTATTTTCCGGCAGGGCCTGCTCGAGCAGTTCTTTGAGTTTCGGGATATTCCACTGTCCATTGCCAAGATTATATATCAATGTCCCCACAGTTTCCTGGGGCTTGACGCAGAATATTTTATAGAAAGACGAATTGGCATCCACCACCCTCAGGTTGGCATCAAGCACCAGAAGCGGTTCACGAATTGAATCCAGGATACTGTTGAAAATGTCCAAAAATGATTTCTGCACGAATAAAGCCTTTTTTTAAAAACAAAAACGTGGGGTACCAAAAGAGTTGGTTCAACCGGGGAACAACCATTTAAATGTCTACCATAGTAGATTGATCGTTGTTTTTTGTCAAAGGACGGTTTAAAAATCATTTGACGCAAAGACGGATGAATCTTACACGATCACCAGGGAAATACCTCAAAAGGCTCTCAGCCGACAACTCAACGGGCTGAACCGGTGGCGAAAACGGATCTGCATGGCCGAAGCATGGGGTTTGGTCTCCCAGCGCTTTAACCAGGAGCGTTTTAAAATTTTCAGCACATCTGTCATTGGGATTATCGGTGGTATTTGCTGCCGTCACTGCTGTCGCGTCGGTCACTATCGCCTGAACTGTTTTTTTCGAGGTAGTCATCGGCCGCGCCTTGTCGTCTGACCCGGCCGCCCTTGCTCGATTGACCGTCCTGCTTGCCATTTCCGCCCCGGTTGTAGACCTTGTCGGGGCGCCTTTGTTGCTGTTCGTCTGCCTGTTGCTGCCTTTGCCTTTCCGGATTTGCCCGTTGCTGTTGTTCTACCGGCCTTTGCCTTTCCGGCTTGACCCGTTGCTGGAGCCGCCTGTCCTGATTGATCTTTGTCCGGTCGTCACCGCGTCGATCAAGGTTCCTGGGCTTGGATTCAATAACATCACGGCTCTTGCCCTTGAAATTTCGGGAGCGGTTGGGGTCTTGGCCGTATCTCTTTGCGGTAAACCTGTCACGGTAGGTTACGCCCCGCCGGTGAATGGGGGCGTGCTGCCAGCGGCCGGGACTTGCCCTCCACCGGTCGTTCCTGACAAATCGTGGTCGTTTATGCCCATCAATATAAATATAGCGATGGTTCCAATCGAAATAGCTCCAGGAGCCAAAGGCGGCACCAAAATAAAAGCCGGGCCAGTATGCGATGCCAATGCCAATGTTGACTCCCGGGGGGCCCCAGTAACGGGGTCGATAGGCGGTATACCGCCACGGACCGTAGACATAGATGGGGTCATAGTATGGCACATGGATGATCCGGGTATCTGCCGGGTTGATAATGATCGTCTTTCCTTCGACAATGACCTTCTGCCGGTCGTTGGTGGTGAGGTTGCCTTGGTCATAGGCCTCGGTCCGCAGTTGCTGAACCATGTCCATCACCTCATCCTCCTGGGCAAGAAAGGCGTTACCGAGGGTGGTGGTCTCAGTGATCCGCTCGCTCATCAGGGATAAAATTGACGGGAAGTGGCAGACCGCCTTGATGCTGGGGTCCCAGTCCTTGTCTAAAAGCGCTGTATCAAGGGATGCCCTCTTCAACCCTGGATTCTTCCTGATCCAGCGGCTGGCCTCAATTACTTCAATGGGATAGGTTGATGCCATCAGGATCTGGGACAGGAGCGCATCGGGATACAGGGCGATGGGTGCCAGCATCTGTGCAATTTCCTCCTGGCTGTATCGTTCAGACGACTCTGGATAGTCGTTGTCCTGGGCGTGAACCGGCCCCAGGGGCAAGACCAAACAGAAAACAAGGGAAATCAGGATGAACAATCCGAGGACCGGATGATGGATGGTTGTCGCCTTCATTGTTACCTCCTTAAGAGTCAGGGTGTGCGGTATGATTTTGTTCGTGTCGATGGTGGTGATATGGGAACCGTCCTGGAATCCCCGGCAGAAAAATATGGGTGGAATACGCGCGACTCTATTCTATAAATGGAAGAATAAGCACAAAATGTTTCCAAAGCAATAAAAATACAGTTTTTTGGCCTTGACCATCGTTTCGGCCAACTTTGTAAAGGCCTCGAATCCTGTAACTGTAATTGATTGAAATTATAGCAAAAATTAATCCGCAAAAATATGTAATATCTATAGACATTTACAAACAATTATTCTATATACTGGAAGTGTAACTCTAACTGCCCTGCGCATAGCAGAAGATCAAGGCATGAAATAGCTGATTTCCTGGCAAAAGAATTCTCAGCCATGTCAAAAATGATTTGAGGGTTCACCATGCTCCAGATGTGTTTCATGTTCAACACGAGATCGTCAAAGGGACAAGCGCTGTTCTGGCCAGCAAAAAGGAAAAAGCGGAAGCACGACTGGCCCAGGCTACTGAAGATGTTCAGCCCTGCATCCAGGAAAAGGATAAATACTTTCAGACTCAACATGGACGGGGACGTCCCCCCTCAGTTTGATCAACGGACAGCAGTTAGTCTAAAAAAAATTCAAAAAGCGAAAAGGGTGATCGTGGATATGGTATAAGAATTTTAAGGAGGGTGCTTTTATCTCCAATAAGAAATTTTACCGCTAAAATAAGAGGAGGAAATGAACATGAGACATTCTTCAATTCTTTTTTTTGCTATTACGATCCTATTGTCAACAGGCAATTTAGAGGTACACGCGGAATGGTATACGGCTACAATTGACTATCAACAAGCCATAACCAAGATACTCAAGCGTGGTGACATTTCTTGGGGGGATAAGTCTGACAGCTATTATCGGTTTGGTGGCGTCATTGCGAGTGCAGGAGGTACAAAAGTACTTTTTACCGGGAATTGTGAATTCTGTGACCAACCAGAAGTTCGCCCTTTCTTGGTTAACCCCGATGGGTCAGGAGTTCAGGATATTTCAGGAATGTTACCTTCTGATATAACCAATCGCTGGTCTGGGTGGAGGAATTTGATAATGAATGATGATGCTTCAAAGGTTTTTTTTCGAGCGAGTGTTGTAGCGGGTTATTATTCTGATGAGTATCTTTATGTGTATGACGTCTCTTCTTCAAGCAGAGCACTTGCGGTAAATCAGGAAATGGGTTTTTTGCAAAGTGATTGGCGCTTTCGAATTAACACAGATGGTAGCAGAGTTTACCTTGATAAATATGACGCTGGATATGACGCCACACTTTTAAAACATAAAAAAGGTCTTTTTTATGCTGAAACCGGAGGAAGTAACCTATGGTATTCTGATATAGATGATTTCCCGTGCGCCTCAGAGTGTGGTAATTTTAATTTGTTCCATGTGTTGGGGGTATCTTCACAGAATGATTTGGCGTTTATCACATGGAACAGTGATTATAGTCAGACGGACGGTTCCAACCAACACACCGGGCTGTGGTACACAGGGTTGAGCGGTGTCCCGACGCTAATCACCGAGGAACATTACTGGATAGATACTGGTGACTGGAGAGGTGTATGTGATGCTGAAGGAACCAAAGTCATTTATCGATACCAACATGCTTCGGGAGATCCAAGCACACTGGCAGTCGTATCGGTGGCAGATCAAACAGAAACAATAGTCGGGTGGACTAGTGGCCTTAACGGTTTTGATTCTCATATGTCGCGAAGCGGTAGATACATCCTCGTAAACGGGGAATATGGTGATCGAGGCACCTATTATAAAACCATGATAGATCTGACAACCGGAAAATCACGCGACACATGGTCTTATTATCTTCCGCCTTACGGTTATTATACCAGCAACATTACGGCAGATGATCGGTATTATTTCCATTCAATTGACGGTTATCCAAATACCGAAGCCGATGTGGGGTTGTATCGGATTGATATGAGTACGACTGGTGATGAGAAAGCACCATATGTTCATAGTATCCAGTTTGATTCACCGGCTCTTTTTGATTACGAGGGGGTCACCATAGGTGTCCAAGTGAATATAAGCGATCCTCAAGGTGTTGGTACCATTGAGTGGGTAAAATTATTGCCTCTTGTCGAAGGCCAGGAAAAACCTTCATGGTATATGGCGCGAGCTCCATTAGCTTTTCCCAGTGGAGATCCAGGAAGTACACAGTTGTATGATGATGGAACACATGGAGATGCCGTATCAGGAGATGGCATATATTCTTTTGACAGCATTGCTACACGAAAAAATAGCCGAGATGGAGATGATGCTTGGAATACTTGGTATCAACATTATACATTGCCGTCTCCTGTGGGGATTCGGGTCGTTGTCAAGGATGAAGACAACAATTATGCTATCGCAGATACTCAGCTTATGATTCAGGATTCAGCCATTCACGAGCCTACAAAAATAACTTCTGTCTTGACGAGCACGTCTCCGAACCTTACCATCAACGAAGGCACTGAGGCCCGTGTATATGGTACAGCATCATCCAATCAAATTACCCTTGCAAGCGGAGCTAAAGCCGAATTGATCAATTTTCCAGGAAACAACATAGTAACAATTCAGTCAGATTCAAACCTCTTTAAAGTATCCCGTTCGGGGGCCTATGTCACTTTTGAAGGGGCTGATGGAGCGGTTCTGAAAATACCGGCTACGGCTTCTGTCCAAACCATTGCCTTCACCGACCAGACTTTGACGCTTACGATTTATAATAACCAGGTGATGTTGGATGACCAGGTGATCGGGTTAGACAGTGACCCCATCCAATAAAAAAAAGGGGGTAAGATTTTCATCTTGAATTTGATGGACGCGTCTCCGACGCTGTCTCCTGAATCCTTTATAATCCGAAAATGTATGCGGAGCCGGAATCTGTCCCATTGTCATCATCTTCAAAGGCACCTACAATAGCACGATTCCCGGATATGGATACCGATTCTCCAAAATAGTCCTCAGAAGCACCATCATTGGGTAGCAGTTTTTTAACCTGCTCCCAAGTATTACCGTCTCGTTTGTAAATATATGCAGAGCCGGACTCGGACCCATTGTCATCATCTCCTTTTACCCCTACGATAACATAATCTCCGGAGATAGATACCGAGGAACCAAAATTATCACCATGCTGATTATCATCGGGTGACAGTTTTGCTACCTTTTGCCAGGTTTCGCTTTCCCGCTTGAAAATATATGCGGATCCAGCTCCTCTACCATTTGTATCATCGTATTTCATCCCGACTACGGCGTAATCACCTGAAATAGAAACAGATTCTCCAAAAGACCCTTTCCGAGTGCACCCAGTAGAGTTCAATACCGCAACTTGCTGCCAGATGCCGTTATTTTGTTTAAAAATGTATGCTGAACCATTTTCAAAAACGCCGCTAAAAGCGCGGTACGCTCCCACGATGGCATAGTCACCTGAGATAGAAACAGATTTACCGAAAGAATCGTCAGAGTTGCCATCATCAGCCCTTAATTTTGCTACCTGCTTCCAGGTATCACCTTCTTGACTGAAAATGTATGCGGAACCGGAATAGCTCCCATTGTCATCATCTCCTTCAGCCCCCACGATAGCGTAATCACCTGAGATGGAAACGGAAGTGCCGAACTGGTCGTAAGAAGCTCCATCATCAGGCAATAATTTTACATCCTGTTGCCAAGTGTTACCGCTTCGTTTAAAAATGTATGCAGAGCCGGAATAATTCCCATTGTCATCATCCCCATACGCACCTACAATGGCATAGTCTCCTGAAATGGATACCGATTTACCGAAATAGCCCTCATACGCACCATCATCAGCCGTCAGTTTTACGACTTGCTGCCAATTGTTACCATCCCCCTTGTAAATGTATGCCGATCCGAAATTATCATTAGAATAGTAATCATTATAGTAATCATTATGGGATGCTCCAACTATGGCATAATCTCCTGAGATCGATACAGAGTTTCCGAAATAATCCTCATGACTACCATCATCAGCCTTAAGTTTTGAAACCTGCTGCCAACTGTCCTCTAAAACCGCAACAGTGAAATTCATATCGCTGCTTAACGGCCCGGCCCCAGAACTATTTTCTGGCTGCACATACCAGGTATAGTCATCGTTGGAAAGGGCAATATCTGTGGTAACAGAGCAGGTTCCCATTCCGTCACCACAACCTGCATCATCGGCTGAATAGAGGACAGGGCCCGCTGCATTACCTGGAAATAGATGGTAGTGGGTGGCATTGGATGTGGCATTCCATGTGTATGTGGGTGTGGCCGTGGAGACTGTTCCTGAAGGGCTTATTAGAGTTACCGCGTTAGGAATTACCGATGATGAAACGGGAGCGCTGCTCAGCCCGACGACCTGATCATCCAACATCACCTGATTACTATCAATGGTGAGTGTAAAAATACGGCCGTTAAAAGAAATGGTTTGAATGGAAACTGTAGCCGGTATAGTCAAAACAGTTCCGTCTGAACCTTGAAACGTAACTGTTGCACCAGAGCGGTATACTGTAAATAAACTGGAGTCTGACTGGATGATTACTGTGTTGCTGCCCTGAAAATTCAACAACTTTGCTTGACCGCCGCTTTCAAGGGTAATTGCATTAGATGATGTTGTACCATATATATTGTCATCAGAGTCTGCCGTGACGGTAAAATTTGGAGAAGAGTTCGTTAAGGTGATTATCTCGGCGTTACACAAAACAGGGACAATTAAAACAATACAAAGCAACAACAGAATTTTGAATTCTTTTTCCATAAATGGACTCCTTAATTGAGTAAGAGTGCAGCTCATCAGGTTGAAGATAATTACCTTTTTCTAAAGTAAATTCGATGCGGCGTCAATCTAATTGATAAAAGCCCGACCACCACGAATCGATACCTGAAAAGTCTTGGGCTTGAAAATGTCAGGGAAGCCCTTGAGCAACTTTCTCATGGTCGTTCGAAAAAAAATAGTGTTGAGCATGATTCTGGTGGGAAGGTTATGCTTGGAATAGAATAAAAAAAAAGCTTGTAAAGCTTGGCTGGATGGAACCATCCCAACTCCTCCAAGGGCACTCGCGGAGGTTCAGGCGTGGATAGAGAAAAAATATCAGGATGGATGATGTAGCGAAGTGGCATTTGGAAGATATAGATTGATTATTTTGTATCCTAGTGTATTCTATAAGAGTACAAAAAGGAGGGATGCATGAAAGCCACAACAGTTCGTATCGAAGATAATATGCTGGAAAGGATCGATAGCCTGGCAGAAACACTAAGCCGTCCGAGATCATGGGTGATCAAACAGGCCATTGAGCGCTTTGTAGAGTATGAAGAATGGTTCGTTCGGGAAGTTAAATCAGGTCTGCAAGAAGTAGAGCAAGGCAAAATAGCGACAGACCGGGAAGTCACGGAAGCATTTGGTAAGTGGGGTGTGGATGCGCGTTAAATGGACTCGGACTGCGCTATCCAACCTCGACAGTGCCATAGAATACATAACCGCAGATAGGCCCATGGCAGCAAAGGCAGTGGGTCAAAAAATATGGGACAGTGTAAAAATACTGGCCGATCATCCTGGGGCAGGAAGACCTGGCAGGGTCCCTGGAACTCGTGAATTAGTTATCCCCGGTCTGCCGTTCATCCTTCCTTATATCGAAAAGGAAGGTACCATTTATATTTTAAGGGTCATACACTCTTCCATGAAGTGGCCAACGAAATTTTAATTCTATCGTCTTTTCTTCTTCTTTCCTTTTTCCCAGGTTTCCCAGTCATATGTGAACTGATGCACTTCAGGCAAGGGGTATCCGAAAATTATACCCCATAGATCACTCGGGATTTGATTTTCATATTCTTTTATGAACTTGATACCGATAGATCACTGCCGTCGCAATCCTTATCAATGCCACCCTCACTGATTTACGTTGCACCCGGATGAATCTCCGTATCCATCTCCATCTTCGTCTATATTGACGGCTGACCTGGGGAGAGGATAAGGCGAAAGCCAATGCTGTAGCTCCTGAAGTCAGGCGAGGGGTCGTAGCGATACGCCGAGCGGCAGCCACGGGCGGGGGTGAACCAGCTTCCACCCCGTAGCACACGGTCCGAGCCCGATGATGGGCCTTCAGGATCTGTCACAGCATCAGATGAACAGATACCATACCAATCCTGACACCATTCATATACATTCCCGTGCATATCATACAACCCCCAGGTATTGGCCTGCTTCTGGGCTACCGGATGAGTCTCACCGGCACTGTTATAGCAGTACCATCCCATGCTCTCCAGATTGGGATCATAACCGCATTCTGTTTCTGTGATATCTCCATTGGCAAAGGCGGTTGTAGAACCGGCACGGGCAGCGTATTCCCACTGGGCCTCTGTGGGAAGGGCGTAGGTGCCTTCTCCACGCAGATTCATTTGCGTTATAAACTCCTGTACATCTTCCCAGGAAACTTTCTCCACCGGGCAGTCATCCCCGCAGTTTGAAAATTCTGAGGGGTTGTTCCCCATCACCGCTTCCCATTGTCCCTGGGTTACCTCGGTGGTCAGCATAAAATATTCCCGGGTCAGGGTTACCTGATGTTGGGTTTCGTTGTCCCGCCTGCCCAGTTCATCCTCCGGAGACCCCATCATAAAAGTGCCAGGTTGAATTCTAACAAAGCTCATGCCGAGGGAATTGGTGGTTGCATCATCTGGGGATAATGGTAAAATTGCAGCTGGAATAGAATTAATCACCTGACTTCCCAACAACACACTACCTGAATCAATAATTAATGATCTTACACCATCATTAAAAACAATTGATTGTGTCGTGGTGGTCGCTGGCATTTTTAGCATTGTTCCATCAGTACCCTCAAAAGTAACAGTGGCACCTGATCTATATACTGAAAATATGTTTGAATCAGCTTGAATGGTTATAACATTGTTTCCCGGCATGTTTATCAGTTTTGCAGCAGCTCCAGGCTTTATGGTAATATTATTCACCTCTGAACAACCATAGATGTGGGCTACCTCTTCTGGTGTTACCGTCACCGAAGAGAGATTTGTTGATAATATTGAGAAGGTTGTTGGTTCATCCAGGCCTGGCAAATCACTGCCAGTACAGTCTTGGTCAATTCCGTCCCCTCTGATTTCGATGGTTCCTGGATGAATAGTTGGATCATAGTCGTTGCAGTCTAAGTTGTTTGTTACGTATCCGTCCGGACACGAAGGATCTTCAATAGGGCTATTGGGATCTCCATAGCCGTCGTTGTCAGAATCACGATAATTTTTTGTTCTTACTCTAATGACTATATCATCATATTGGGTTTTTATATAACCTGATTCTCCTTGATCAAGGTAAAGTCTGTTCTTTATACCTTGTTCTTCACCAGCAGGCTTATACATCGGAGTTGTTATGTTATATATTATGGATTCATCGTTGCATTTAAAAATGATCGAAGAACCAGAATGATTATATGAAAGAGTACATGGCGTATCAAAAGTGATTGGAGACGCAAAATCCTGACTGAAAAGGAGAATATCTGGAAAATAATTTCCATTCAACCAATACCCACAATTATATACTGCACAGTTCCCTTTTAAAATGCCACTACCATCAAGGCCTATACGATTTTCAACCCAAACATCACCTTGAAGACCATTATAATCTTGGCCGCTGCCAGATCCCCGACTGTCATTATAAAGATATCCGGTTATTCGTGCTGCCGCAACTGCCCCTTGAGAAACCTGGCTACCACTTTGAAAAGTAACACTGGATTGGAAATAGTTTATATCTTTATAAACTACAAAAGAATTAATAGAAGTTTGTTGATCTAAACCTCTTACATCTAATTGAAGTTTACCGTCTATTACTGCTCTTTTTCTTTCAAATCTACTCCCTTCTGCGATAGTCCATTTTGATGTATCAATCTCAGCGTTATTGAAATCATCATATGGAGAAACTGTATTCCCAACGTAAACATTATCAAATTGGGCTTTTAAATAGCTATTTTCTCCAGGGTCTGCAATTGCCCTACAGATTATAGATCGCCATTTCGTGCATGAAGGGTAAACGGGGGTCGTTATTTGGTAAGTCAAGGTTTCATTGTTAAGTTTGAAAACAATTTGAGAATAGTTTAAATATTCAATCGAAATAGTATATTCAGTATCAAAAGACAAAGGTGTTGAAAAATTCTCTTTCAACAATTCTGTTTCAACAGAAGAATCGGCGTTATCTGACCGGCTGATATAGGCATTAGAAACCAATCTGTTATTTTGATTGTCAAACCAAATATATATTCCGGCCCAAACATCACCTTCCTTTTCATTATAGGCAAGACCGCTTCCTGATCCCCGGCTGTCGTTATAATAACGACCCCCAAATACTGTGGCAATTGTAGCTCCAGATGAATTGTAGCTTGAACTGTCTATTAGAACGTCAACCTGATTATAATTTGTAGTATTATTGATAAGAGCTAATTCTAAATTCGTTTTTCTGATATTTTTATCATTCTGAACACCCACACACAGTTTTCCATTAGAGATTTCAATATATTCTTCAGGTTCTTGCCATTTTGAATTGTCTAATGGCGAATTATCAAAAGTGTCAAAGTTGGCGAATACTTCGTTTACGATAAAGAAAAAACTGATTGCAGCTATAATACTAAATATTGTTTTTTTTTTCATAATTTTTCTCCTTTTCATCCTTTCCCCCCTTAAAACCAAAAAACTGAGTCACCTAATGTCGGGTAGACCAGAGGAATTTCACCTCCAGTCCCCCACAGTTCCCTACGTGAACCTCTCGATTCATACGGCTCCTGCCAGCCATCCGCTTGAAATCTCTCAATTTCAAGCCGACACAGTAAATAACCCAGCTTCTCCCAATAATTTGGTTAGCTGCTATCGCCTGTGAGCTAGCTCATCCCCTTCGCTCCAACCTCATTAAAAGGCATTCAACACTACTACAGGATGATCCGCCCCCTCTATGTGCATCAATACTTTCCCCTTTCGTGGGCTTCACTTATAGGGTTTTCTCTTATCATCACATGCAGAGTTCCCACGTTCTATGCAAAAGCCTGAAACAGGATCACGCCATCTATATGCCGAACGTCACATGGACACTACGTCGGTTTCCTCCATATTTATCCCTGGGGCAGTTGCAGGCCCCAGGTTTTGACATCAATCTTAGCCTTTGACACCTTATCCAAGGCTCGTCTACGCCCGTCTTCGTGAATTAGACCTTATTCTGTCCAGCAGAACCTTTTTCTTAACGCCTCTCACCACCATGGCTTTTGACCACAGCAGTATAAAGTGGTTTGAAGCCTCCACCTGCATGACAGTTCCGAGGGGCAACGCTGAATTTTTAAATAGTTACGTGCATCCTAAAGCATACACTTGACAAACTGCTACCCGTTATCATTTATGACCCGTAGCTTTCCGTCCCTGTTTCTCAACAGGTTTGGCTTTTGTAGATATTTCATCTGTTCACAAGGCGAATTATATTTATTTGGCTGCAACCATATTGGGGATATACCCGGAAGGACCCGGTATTCCTGTCCCCTTTTACGGTGTAAATAAATCCTTCTGTTGATTAATCAGGGCTTGGTCCTAACTAATTACACTCAGGAACGATAAAAAGGAGGCTCAACTTGAGATAGTGCGGGACATTTTAAGCTCGATCTGGTACGAGAAAATAGGGAAGTGCCAACTTACTTATTTTCAACAAAAAATACCAGATCGAGCCATGAATATATCATACAATGAATCAGCAGATGCAACAAGCATAAAAGAGATATGGAATCGAGCCGATGCGGCGAAACTTGTTAACGATTTTGAAACAAGGAAGAAAACTGTCAGCCAGCGTGATTTTGCAAAAACTGCGGGTGTTCCTCGATCAACACTGCGGTACTGGCTTGCCAGAAAAGATAGCATTGATGCTCACCCTGTTCTGATCGAATTTTTTGAGAGCCCTGTAGGTATTGCCATTGGCTTTTGACCACAGCAGTATAAAGTGGTTTGAAGCCTCCACCTGCATGACAGTTCCGAGGGGCAACGCTGAATTTTTAAATAGTTACGTGCATCCTAAAGCATACACTCGTGACAAACTGCTACCCGTTATCATTTATGACCCGTAGCTTTCCGTCCCTGTTTCTCAACAGGTTTGGCTTTTGTAGATATTTCATCTGTTCATATTTGAATTAAATCGTCAAGGCGAATTATATTTATTTGGCTGCAACCATATTGGGGATATACCCGGAAGGACCCGGTATTCCTGTCCCCTTTTACGGTGTAAATAAATCAACCATTCTGTTGATTAATCACATGCTCCCGGCCCGCGCTGGTCAAACGGTGCCCGGAACTGAAACCCCTTTCATTTAATCCCTGTTGCCACAATCTTCCCATGGGCCTGGAAAACACTTGAATTTATTAGGCAGGATGTGTTGGGGATAAAAAAGGCAGAGCCATTGCTGGCCCTGCTTTGTGGTTTAGTTCTGAAGTTTTTTTACAGAGAGGTTCTTGTTGTCCCTACCACTTGACTGTCAAGCATCACAGATCCTGCGTCAATTTTCAACGTGAGACTCTTATCGTCAAAAACAATTGTTTGTGCAGTCTTTGTCGCTGGCATTTTTAACATTGTTCCGTATGTACCCTCAAAAGTTACAGTTGCACCGGAGCGAGAGACGGAAAAGATGCCTGAATCAGACTGTATTGTAACTGTGTTTGACCCTGTAAAATTGATCAGTTGTGCGTAAACACCGCTTTCAAGGGTTATATTGTTTGCCTGGTTGGTTCCATATATCAAAGCTGGGCTATTGTCATTGGTTACTGTAAAATTGGGATTTAATGCAGTCAGAACAACAGGCTCTGGATTTAATCTTATTCCAGTAAAAACACCTTTTGCATACGTTGGATTTTCTTCGTCTATCAGGATGTTACCCGGAGCACTCCCAGGAAGTATTTTCCAAAAAGTGAATATATATTCTCCTTCTAACTCTTGAGAATTACTGTCGATATTAAACCAAATTGTATGGAACTCACTATAAATCCAACCTAACATTGGATCATTCTCTGCCAACGTTAACTCAGTAGAACCTCCAGCATCACTTATAACTGCATAATGTTGATAAGTTGATGAATTATAAACATTTCCATAAAACCAGTTCTCTATAGAAAAGGTAGAATTGTCCTGTTTTATTTCATTACGTCCCTGCATAGCGGATTGCCAAGTGGTTTCTTCATTCCAATCAGGATTATCAAGATTTTCTGTAGAGTAGAATTTTACATCAAACAACCAATAGCCTGAAGCATCATAACTGGGTGTATTTTTGGAAACATAGACATCATCCAGAATAGCCTTGAAAAGTCCATGTTCTCCCTGGTCAAGGTAAAGCCTGGAAGTCAGCACCTGCTCTCCATTGTAAGGGATGTACATGGGTGTTTCAATGGGATAAGAATAGGTTTCATCATCCAGGGTTAATACAAACACACCATTTTCAACCCCCATGGATGTGGTGTATTCAGTGTCAAAATTAATGCTGGTATTAAATTCCTGATAAAAAAGCGTGGTCTCACTGGTATCTTCTGCGTTATCTATTCTTAAAATTTCTGCAATGGCTTTTAGTGTGTGGCTATCATCCAGTGCCAGCCTGAACTCAGCCCAGACATCCCCTTCCCTGAGATTATGGGACTTTCCGCTTCCAGGTCCACGGTTGTCATTATACCAAGTAGCTCCGATTCTGAATTTTCCACTTGCCCCTGAAGAAACATAACTTTCATTGGCGATCTTCACCTTGGTTTGGATGGAAATGATTCCCTGGTTTTTGGGAAAATTAAGATTGTTTGTGAGTTTGGTATCATTGCCACTGATCGCAAGTTCAAGTGCCCCGTTAACTATGACGGGATTTTCGTTGTTGGAATAACCCGACCACTTTTCAGCATCGAGACTTTCCCCTGAAAAATCATCGTAAAGAATATTTCCTACAACATTTGTTCTCAGTGAGTTAATCACTTTTCTGTTTGAATAGGTTCTTTAAAGTCACATAAAAGCGTTTTATCAATAGTCCCGCCTATGACGAGTCCATTACGTTTAAATTTGATGCGATCTTTCTGTAAAATAAAACCGGGCATTCCGGCGAGCGGGATTAGTGATAAAACGTTGTTGAACAGAGACCAATAATAAAAAAACTTGGATAAAAATATCGATGGTTTTTTCATTATGAGAACCCTTTATTTGTCGGTATGAGTATTACCCTATGTCAGTTTTCTTCTGGACATTTCCTGCCATTCCTAAAAGCCCAAGACCGAAAAGAAGCATTGTTGCTGGTCCGGGTACGGGGGATGGTATTCGAAGATATCCATGATATTCTTCACCTTCGAAAGTACCAAAACCGACGATTTGACCGTTATTATTGATTGCCTCTGCGGCAACTAATTCCCAACCTAACTGTGGATCAATCAAGGCAGAGATGTCTGCCATAGTGCCATTTCCCACAAAAAGGTATGGCCCTCCTGACCTCCCCACAACTTGACCGGAATCATTAATAGCAGAGCCGATATTGTGTTGCTCAAGATAAGTAATTTATCTATTCATATTGAAATCAAGTCGTCAATAAATAATCGTATTAATCGCAAAATAATTAATCCCCATTTACATAGCCGCCCCAGGGACCGGGAGACGGACACCGTCCTTTTCCTGTACTCCCGGTGGCTGATCATGCGGACATCAAAGGAAATGCCCCCGGAATAGTCCGGCGTCCTGGCAGGGACTCAGCCAAAGAGCTTGACCATGATCTCCCGGGTTGTGAGCTGTCTGTCACATTTGGCCCGGCCCCGTCAAGCCCCAGAATTGGACGTTGTAATTTGGATAGACCACTTGTCATCAATACCCCTTCAGTCCCAAGCTGAGCCCTATCACCTTAAAGCCTTCCTCCTCAAGAGTCTGAATCTCCCACCTGTTCCGGTCCTAGGTCTTTATGCGGGATGCTGCTGGCCTTTCTGTGGTGTTTGTCAAAGCCCATAGGAGAACATAAATCTGGGTAGAAGGTTGTAATAAGACACAGTGTGCCAAGCATGTTATTTTGTCATCAAGATTACAAGGCATGTCCCACAGTAACACTCCACCGACAGACGGCAACTACTTCGTGGCCATAGACTTGTTCGGCCAGTGGCTCGTATCCAAACCACGCACCGGTTTTCACTTTTGTACCTGATCTGAATCTTTTTATGCACGAAAAATACACTGGTGGGTTTATTCGCTGATTATAAAAAGTTCACTGCCGTACAGGCAGCTTAGCTTTTCATAGATTGGTGAATAAACCGGCCGTCACTGCTGTACAGGCAGCTTAGAAATTAAATAGTGCTAATTTTGATACACCTCAAACGCCCTCTATATCTGGCTAAAAGGGCGCTTTTATCTGTTATAGGATATCAATAAAATAAAAAAATGAACCCCAATCACTTAACTTTTCCCAGAATCGTTACATATACTTAATAGATAAGGGGCTGTAAAAGGCATAATAAAATTTTTGATTTGAGAATCCTGATTGTCGTATGAAAGATATTCCACCTAAAATGGATCTAACCGCAGAGGATTTAGAAGCGGAATTCGGGAAAATGATCAGCGCCAAAGAACTATCTATTTTTTTGGGCATTGACCAGCGAACACTCGTCAAGTATCATGATTCCTGGGGAGGTGTGGAAGTCTTTCCTGGACATTACAGGTTCTTTCACCGAGATGTGAAAGAGAGGTTAAACAATGCCAGGACTAATAACAAAACGTGGCAAAAAGAGATGGCGTGCAAGTGTAACGAAAAACGGCGTGACGTATCAGCAACTATACCCAGACGGGACAAAAAAGTCAGAACGGGCAGCTCATCGGTGGGAACAGGACAAATTAGAAGAGCTCTTGTCAAATCCGACCCCCATGGCTTGTTTGACGAGTCTTGAATGGGCGAATGCCTATTTGACGTATGCACGGCAAAGTTTTGTAACAAAGACGTACAAGGAGAAGGTGGCAGCCTTTAAATGCCTTATGAAATCTTTGGGTGATGTCCCCGTTGAGTCGATCAGTACCGCCAAAGCGTCACAGTTCCTTCAAGGGGAGTTTGAAACCAGGTCAGGCAACGCTGCAAATAAAGACAGGAAAAATTTGTCAGCTGCTTGGACATATGGCCATAGATACATAGAAGGGTTTCCTGAGACTACTATCAATCCGTTCCATGAAGTTTTGCGTTTCAGAGAGGAGAGGATGCCCAGGTACGTACCACCCGCAGAAGATTTTTGGAAGGTATACAACATTACAGAAGGGCAGGACAATGTTATGTTGTCCGCATTTGTTTATCTTGCAGCCCGTAGAAAGGAAGTTTTTAATCTGCAATGGTCTGATATTGATTTTGAAAATAATCAAGTCAGATTGTGGACCCAAAAGAGACAGGGCGGTACACGAGAATCGGACTGGTTGCCAATGGTTGCGGATCTGTCTGCTAAATTGAAAAATTGGAAAGACGATTGCCCGATAAAGGAGACGCCTTATGTGTTTGTCTGTCTTGATTCAGGATTTTTTGGTGAACCATATTATGGCAAGCCCTTTACAGTTAGACAGCATTTTATGAAGAAGTTATGCGAAATGGCGGAGGTAAAAAAATTTGGATTCCATGCCATACGCCATTTAACAGCTTCAATGTTGTACCATAAAGGGGTTCAGGTGAGTGTTATTCAAACCTTACTAAGGCATAAGTCTCCTACGACAACTAATAGATACCTAAAAAGTATAGGGGCTGAGTTTGTAAGAGGTGGTCTTGAGCAAGTGTTTCAATAGGAACATGGCGCAAGAATAGTATTGTTTAGATTGGTATGGGATTTAAAATTTAATGGCAATAAACAGTGAATGAAAAGAATCTGGTGTCCACGTCTGGTGTCCGGGAAACAAAAAGGGCTCAGCATCTCTGCTAAACCCTTGATTTCTAATGGTGATCCCACCGGGAATCGAACCCGAGTTTCCGGCGTGAGAGGCCGGAGCTCCACACAATCCTCAAAATACCTGTATATACTTTTACCTTTTAATTTCAGCCATTAACGATATGTTGATTTTTATTGACATACTTTTTAATACCTATATATTGTACCTAAGTGTGGGGGATAGTGTGGGGGACAAAAGATTTTTGATCGTTTCAGATAAAAAATGTTTTTAACTTTTGAAACCTAAGAGCAATATCCGCAAAAGTAGCAAAAGGGTAAAAAGGGGGAGATCATGGCAAAACAAAAACGGGTTAAGACAAAATATGCAGGCGTTTATTTTGTCATTGGTCAATCAGCACAGGGAAAAACGGAAAAGATTTATTACATCCGATACCGGAAAAATGGAAAAACGATTGAGGAAAAGGCGGGCAGACAATTTCAAGATGATATGACGCCTGCCAGGGCTTCAGGTGTCCGGGCAAGGCGAATTGAGGGTGAACTGTCAAACGCTGAGCAGCGTGAGGCAGAACAGCTTAAACTAAAGGCTGAGTCGAATAGGTACACCATCGATAGGTTGTGGAATGAATATAAAATAAACAGAACACCAGGAAAGAGTCTTGATACCGATGAAGGAAGATACTTAAAATATCTGAAATCTACCTTTGGGGATAAAGAGCCTAAAGAAATTATCAAGCTAGATGTGGACCGCTTGCGGATCAAGATTTCAAAAACCCTATCCCCTCAATCAGTGAAGCATGTTTTAAACCTTTTTACATGGATAATTAATTACGGAAAAAAAAATAACCTTTGCCGGGGAATCGATTTCCATGTCCAGAAACCCCAAGTCAACAATGATAAAACCGAGGATTTGACCCAAGACGAATTAAACAGGCTTTTACAGGCCATTGAAGATGACGGGAATTCCGAAGTTGCACAAATCATGAAGATGGCATTGTTCACAGGTATGAGGCGTGGCGAAATTTTTAAAATGGAATGGAGGGACGTTAATTTTGAAACTGGATTTATCACCATCCGTGATCCAAAGGGTGGCATTAATCAAAAGATTCCTATGAATCAAAATGCTTTGGAAATATTGCAGGGGCGCTCAAGGAAAGGAACGTTCGTTTTCCCTGGAAAGGAAGGTAAACAGCGTGTCACCATAGGTTCCGGGGGGCGGCGGATTAGAGAGAGGGCCGGATTACCCAAAGGGTTTCGGCCATTACATGGTTTAAGGCATGTTTTTGCCTCATTGCTTGCCAGTTCGGGGGAGGTAGATATGTATGTTTTGCAAAAACTTATGACCCACAAAACCCCAAAAATGACACAGAGATATGCACATTTGCGAGATGAATCATTGAAGAATGGAGCAGGACAGATTGACGAGATCATGAAACAAACCAACCAACGCCAACAGATTGTGAATGTAAAAAAACGCCATAGCGATAAAAAGTAGGATATTATAAAAGCCCTGTATCAATCAAATTATTGACACAGGAAGCAAAAAGTATTAATGTAAGTAAGCCTTAAAAGTCAAGCAACAATGTAATTTTTTTCATATTCAATAGGGACAGTTCATTTTCCAGAAAGACAGTCAACTATCGTATAAGGAAGAGTTGTTATAGACTTTTAATCAGTTGAATTCACGTATTTTATCCCACCTGATTAATCATACTCTCCCACATAAAAGTAGCCTCTAATAGACCTTAAAAGTCTATCCTAATATTGCATAGGCATATCTATATTGAGGCGCTATCATCGAATATAGC
The DNA here is from genome assembly GCA_963675615.2 of uncultured Desulfobacterium sp. Lineage (GTDB taxonomy): Bacteria > Desulfobacterota > Desulfobacteria > Desulfobacterales > Desulfobacteraceae > Desulforapulum. The sequence goes on along the minus strand of CAXXTD010000001.1, from coordinate 1,797,152 downwards.
AAGGATACATTGAAAGTTATGACACAACTTTTAAATTCGAATGAAGCAGCAAAATTTCTCCGCATTAAACCCCAAACTTTGGCCAATTGGCGACACACACGACAAAAACTCAACTATATAAAAGTGGGGCGAGCCATCAAATATGAGTTGTCCGAGCTTGAGCGATTTGTTGAAGATAACAAAGTTGTTCTCAATGGATAAAAATAAAGCCCGTCGCCTGGACGATCAGGGACGGGCTAAAGGTGGAGCGCATCTAAATGAATAATAGCACAACCTACCGTGATTGCAAGGTTTGTTTTGATAAAGCCGCCATGCTTGAACAGCTTAACTCTATCCTGCCAAGCATCCAAGATGAAACGGATTTAAAGGCTTGTGGATCAGAACCAAAAGGAACTTGTCCCTTTTGTGGTGGCACTGATCGTTTCTGGATTTCAGCAGACGGGAAAGGTCATTGTCGTCAATGCACACCAGGGACGATAACCAACTACAGCAAGATTGATTTTCACTGTAAGAAAAATGGATTCCCTGAATCCGAATGGTGGAGGCTGAAAGATATCTATCTGCCAGGGGGAGACATTATCCTACCTGCGCAACCGGTAACGTCACTGATGCCAGCACCGCCACCTGAACCACCACCGGATCAACAAGACGAATGGGACAACAGATGTTTTACCCAGCGAACAGAAAAGCAAGTTGGCGTTATATATGACCTGCTTTGTGGTCTCCGCAAGATTGATCCGGCAGTGGTTGATAATTTGATCAGGGCCGACTGTCTCCGGTTTAAAACCCATTGCAATGTCAAATCAATAGCTATGGCCTATAGATCCCTTGCAGATGGTAAAATCTATGCTATTCAGTATTTGACATCAGACGGCCAGCCGTATCCCTTCACACTGAATGGCGGAAAGCCTGCTAACAAAGTTTTTGGGGGAGGACATAAAGCCGGGGCAGAGTGCTTTTTTCTTGCCGGGGATATCCAGACAGCGAAACAGCTTATTATATGTGAGTCTGCAATCAATGCCATAACAGCTTATAAATGTTTTCCTGATGCTTGTTGCCTTGCCCTGGGGGGTAGCACGAACGTTGCAAAGGTGAAGGCTTTAAAACCGTATTATGACAGCTTTGAAAGGATTGTCATTTGCGGCGACAAGGACGATGCCAGCGAAAAGATGATTCAAGCCATTTACAGAGAGCTTGTTTCAGGTGCAGGGATAAACCGCCTGTTTGCAATATCCTTTTCACACGATGATCCCGAGGGTTACGATATCAATGATTTACTCAAGGCCGGGCAGAAACAGAGAATTATTGACCTGGTGAATGAAGCTGGTTTGGTTACTGCTCCCTTGCAGGGGGATGGGCAGGCTAAAAAATCTCAATCATTGCCGATTCCCCTACCGGATGAGCTTACACCCGTGATGCCGTTTGATTATGAACTTTTGCCCGATAGGTTGCGGCCATGGGTTAAAGATATTGCGGAACGGATGCAATGTCCCCCTGACTTTGTGGCAGCGTCAGCCATGGCAGCCATGGCAGCCGTGATAGGCCGTAAAGTGGGTATTCGACCACAGGCGAAAACAGATTGGACTGTTGTTTGTAATTTGTGGGCGCTGGTGGTGGGGCGCCCTGGGGTATTAAAAAGCCCATCGCAAGAGGCAGGGTTGTCTCCACTAAAAAGGTTGATTGCATCGGCAAACGAGCGATACAATCAAGACCTTGAAACCCACAAAACTGACGCCATTGCGGCAAAGCTGCGGAAAGAGGCCGCGGAGAAAAAGGCCCGTAAAGTTTTACAAAAAGACCCATCTGCCGACATTAAAACAGTTTTGGCAGTAGGTGAAGATCCCGCCTCCCCAGTTTTAAAAAGATATCAGGCCAATGATAGTACACCTGCCAGTCTGGGAGAATTGTTACGACAGAACCCAAACGGACTGTTGGTTTTTCGGGATGAGGTGGTGAGTTTACTTAAAAGCCTTGACCGTGAAGGACAAGAGGAAGGTAGGGGATTTTATCTAACAGCCTGGAATGGAGACTCACCCTATACTTTTGACCGGATTGGGAGAGGGTTAAACCTTCACATTCCGGCATTGTGTATATCTCTTTTGGGTGGAACACAACCGGGGAGGTTGTCAGAATATATCCACCAGGCCGTTAAAGGTGGTTCTGCTGATGATGGATTAATCCAACGGTTTGGTTTGTTAATTTGGCCAGACCTTAATGGAACATGGAAAAACGTTGACAGGCATCCGGATACTGCGGCCAAAAATAGAGCCTTTCAAGTGTTCGAAGATCTGGACAGGCTGAACCCAGCAGAGATAGGCGCAGAACAGGACACCGATTTTGAAGGACAGCCAGAGGGTATTCCATATCTGAGGTTTGATCCTCCCTCTCTTGAGTTGTTTTCAGAATGGCGTACCACATTGGAAGCTAAATTGAGATCTGACTTACACCCCGCCCTGGAGTCCCATTTTGCAAAATACCGTAAATTAATACCATCATTGGCTTTAATTATTCATCTTGCTGATGGTGGGAACGGTCCTGTTTCAGAGGGCGCAACCCTACGGGCCTTGGCCTGGGGAGAGTACCTGGAAACCCACGCGGAGCGGGCATATTCCTCAGTGTCCAACGCTGATGCATCCACAGCTAAGGCCATTTTGCGAAGGATCAAAAAAGGAGACTTGAAACCACCATTTTCAACCCGTGATGTTTGGCGGCCTGGATGGAGCAAATTGTCTGACCGGGATCAGGTTGTGGGTGGGCTTCGGATGCTTGAAGACTATCGGCACATTTATATTGAACGGGTGAATACTAATGGCAGGCCAAAGATGCTTTATCATCTAAACGAGGTGGCATAGTGGTCGGATATCTTGAAAAACTAAAAATGAAAAAGCGGGTACTTCAGGTACTGCCAAAACTGCCAAAAGATGAAAACACCCTTATCAACGGTACTGCCAAAACTGCCAAAAGGGCTTTTGACAGTAAAGACAGTACCGAGGGTAGGCATATCTCAGAAATCAGCAAGATGTCAAAATGCCTTCATGGTCTCCCATGCCGGTTCATCTTTGTGAAGGATCACCGGCAAATGTGCAGCAGGAACCAGCAGCCTATCTTTGACCTGGATGCCTGCCCCATCGGGAAATGGTTCAAAGTTAAAGACACTGGAGGTTCAAATGAACGAGCTTGAGATTATCACAAGCCCTGATTGCCAGGTGGCGGTATTGATGCTGATGCCAATGGCCGGGATGATTTTTTATTGCCTGGAGATGATCCGGGTTTTTTGGAGAGTGATTAAATGACAAGACCAATTTCATGGACAAAGAACCGAAAGCAACAGGCTGATAAGATACTTGAGGTTGTAGACGACCTCAAGGATTATTTCCCGCTGACATTGCGCCAAGTCTATTACCGACTGGTGGCGGCCGGGGTGCTTGAAAATAAAAAGTCCAGATATCAAGACCTTTCAAATGTCATAAAGCAAATGCGGATTGATGAAATGTTGCCGTGGGATGTCATCGAAGATCGAACCCGGAGAGTTTCATCAAAAAGGGGGTATTCCAATGCAGGAGATTACCTCCGTGGACGTGTTGAAAGTTTGAATTATTCCGGTTATTCGAGGTGCATGGTTCAGGGGCAGTTAAAATATATTGAGCTGTGGGTTGAAAAGGATGCCCTTTCCAGGGTGTTTGAGGATGTAGCGTGGGAACATTGCTTGAGGTGCGTTACCTGCAAGGGTTATCAGTCAATATCGTTCCTAAAGGCATATGCTGAAAGAGCGGAGCGGGCCATAATGAATGGTCAGGAGCCGGTTGTTCTCTATTTCGGAGACTTTGATCCATCGGGTGTGCAAATGTTTGAGGCCGCACAAAACAGCCTCAGAAATGATTTTGATATCCAAGGGGCCAGGTATGAACGGATACTCCTAAACAAAGATGACATTCACGCCTACAACCTGCCCAATAATCCTGATGCCGTTAAAAAAACAGATTGTCGGTATCAGAAGTTTGTTGACCAGTATGGGGAGTATGCCGTTGAACTGGATGCCTTACACCCCAAAGAGTTAAAACGGATTGCAACCGAGGCAGTACACGGGGAGCTTGACATGGTGAAAGCTATTGAGCAGGTAGCCATGGAAAAAGACGATGACGAAAAAATCAATTCGTTCAATGAAAAATTGAAAGCATATGCAGAAAAATTACTTGTCGAGCTGAATGTCTGACTTGTCATACTTTTGAAAACCGGCCGGAAAAGGGTTGCACCCCTCGACCGGCCATGTACCAAAACAATTTGGAGCCAATATATTGAAATTTACATTGAACAGCAAGGTCATTCTATCAGGTATTGGGTATGCGGCTGAGCAGCATATCAAGAACAGCCTCACCATGGACAACCCTAAATTCAGAGACCTGGAGAGAATGGGCAGGTATAAGGGAAACACACCACAGCGGATCTCTTTTTATGAATCCACGGATCAGGGCCTTGTTATACCACGGGGATTTGCAACCAGGGCCTACCAGATTTGCCAGGAGCACGGGGAACAAATCACTGTAATTGACGACCGCCGGACACTGCCTCCTGTTTCCTTCCAGTTCAACGGCTATTTAAAGCCGTTTCAAGCTGATGCGGTCAAGGATATGCTACGACATGACTCAGGTGTGTTATCGTCCGGCACCGGATCAGGCAAGACCGTTATGGGCCTTTATTTGATTTTTGAACGGGAGCAACCCACGCTTATCATCGTCCATACCAAAGAGCTTTTGAATCAGTGGATTGAAAGAATAGAATCTTTCCTTGGGATACCGGCAACCGAGGTGGGGATGATCGGAGCGGGGAAATTCACCTTAGGGGACAAGATCACTGTGGGCATGGTGCAGACTCTTTGCAAGAGGGTTGATGATGTCACAAACAAGTTCGGTCATATCATCGTTGATGAATGTCATCGTTGCCCGAGCAAAACCTTTCTTGATGTGGTTACTGCCTTTGATGCCCGTTATCTCCTTGGATTATCTGCTACTCCGTACCGCCGGGATGGATTGACCAGGGCAATATATTTTCACCTGGGCGATTGCAGGCACCAGGTGGATAAGGCAGCGCTCCTTGACCGGGGACACCTTTGCCAGGCCCAAGTGATTTGGCATGAAACTGCCTTTGACACCGTGCTCGATGCGTCCACAGAATACTCAAAAGTCTTATCCGAGCTGACACAGGACCGGGAGAGAAACCGCCAGATCTGCAATGACGTTGCCGGGGATGACTGTCAGGGCATTAAGCTGGTGCTGAGTGACCGCCGGGACCATTGCCAGGAGCTACAGCGCATCTTGAAAGAGGGTCATGGCCTTGATTCAACGGTTTTGACCGGGGGCATGTCAGCAAAGGAACGGGCGGCAGCGGCAGAAGAGATCAACAACAGCACGGTTAAGATTTTGATCTGCACGGGCCAGCTCGTGGGGGAGGGGTACGACCTGCCAGCACTGGAAACCCTGTTCTTGACAACGCCTATCAAATTTAGTGGCCGATTGATTCAGTATGTAGGCCGAGTGCTGAGGCCGTCACCTGGAAAGGACAGGGCCATTATCCATGATTATTCAGACAACCTTGTGGGGGTGCTTGACCATTCAGCTAGGGCAAGGGCCAGCGTCTACCAGAACGAGGGGATCAAGGCGGCATGAAAAACAGGGGCACCAGCAGAAAAGGCACAAGGAACGTATGATGTCCCAATTATTCAAACTGCCTGGATGCCGCCACCGCTAGCGGAGGTGATGGCGTCAGTTTCACCTGCACCGGATGTGAAAGAGAGTTTGACTATTCGGCAATGCCAAGGGACGGCACAGAAGCAAAGGAATTTTCACGGCCATGTATGGCGCTTTTGTCGGCAATTTTTCAGGGGGACCGCTAGGGGCAAGGAAGGCAACCTGCCGGGTAAGGGATTTGTGATAAAAAGGGTATCATCTCCCATGATACCCCTGAAGGGCTTTGCCGGGTAATTGTCTTATGATGCCGAATAGGGGGCGGGGGGCAAAAGTCTGGCTTCTACCACTCACGAAAAGTCACGTTTTAAACCGGGGAAAAGGACCTACTTAAATAAGGGTAGTCACGGACCCCATGAGACGCTGAGAAAAGCTGAGATCATAAACCACATGATGTATTAAGGAATTAATCATGTGACGTTAAGAAATGTTAAGGTTGAAATCATCGATTCAGGAGGATGCTTAAAAATGAAATTTACACGTGAACAACTTTTAGAACGAGAGACTTGTCAGGCCAGAACCAGGGCTGGCACTCCCTGCAAGAGGAGAGACATATACGAGAATGGACGTTGACGGCTCCACGGGGGCCTGAGTACAGGACCAATATCAGTGGAAGGGAAGGCACGGTCAGCAAGGAACGGATTCAAGAAACAAACCCCATGGGAACCTATGAAAACCTCGGTTCCAAATTCGATTGATTCAGAAAGGGTTTCACCAGGGGGCAAAGCCATAGGTTGACACGGACCCCATGAGAACTTCACAAAACTATACTTTTACGGGAGAAAACGAGAAAAAAATCAGGGTAAAAAATAGGACAAAAATAAGGTATCTGGGAGATTTTTTGATGGGAAATGTGCAGGCCAAAAAGGTGAAGGAAAAGTGGAGTTCCGAAGGGGTATTGAAGGCAAAAGGATTATCCAAACTTCAACGGGCTATTCTGGATCTTGCCGGTACCGGGCCGGGGGATTATCGCCAGCTCACAACCAGGGAGATCATGATCAAGCTCTTTGGCTGGAAACCTGCCAGGACACCGGACTATTCAGGTGGTCAGTCATTTGATGTCCGAATGATCGGGCGTAAGGAATACCGAAAACGGACAGTATCAGTTTCCAGATCCATAGGACGACTATGCCAAAGGGGATTGATGGAAAGGTGTTTCAGTTCCGGGCATCGTTTGACCAAGGCCGGGTTGGATTATGTTGCTGGGCTTAATGGTTGATTTCTGGTCTCCATTAAGGGAAGTGTGGACTAACAGGGAAAGGCTATTGTGTTTATTCGTCTGAAATGCTTAGTTTCTCCGACGAATAGTCCTCGCCACAACTCAAAATGGCGATTGGTCAAATCTGAATTCGGACATTCAAATTCTCCATTGCCCTCTGGTGGCAGTCAGGATATTCTCCCGCTGTTTAGAGGATAAATGAAAAACGCTTCAAAACTGATTTTATAGTAACGCAATAAATTAATTGAAATTTAGGAGAATGTGCATGAAATATAGAGGATCTTGCCTTTGTGGTGAAATTACTTTTGAAATAGTCGGAGAGTTTGAAAGCTTTTTTCTCTGCCACTGCGAACGTTGTCGCAAAGACACTGGTTCCGCCCATGCCGCTAATCTATTTTCCTCCTCGGCAAGGTTGATATGGCTGTCGGGAAAAGATAAGGCCAAAATCTTTGATTTTAAATCAGAGGGGCACATAAAAAGTTTTTGCTCTAATTGTGGCTCAGCTCTTCCAAATATGCAGATGGATGGAGGATTGTTGGTTGTCCCTGCTGGGAGTCTCGACTGCGATGTGCCAATAAAACCCCAAGGCCATATTTATTGGGGGAACAAAGCCAATTGGGACGATGCGTTAGAAAAAATAGTCAAATTCAACCAGCTCCCGAACAGAAAGGAATAACGAAAGCATTGTGGGGTAAAAGCCGTTTCTAATTTCAAAATTCTAATACTCCCCTGGCACGAGGAGTGACAGGGAAAGTCCGGGGTTCTCATTCATCCGAAAATCAGACTTCGTTTTGCGGATAGTCCTCGCCTCAATTTTATCCATTCGGTTTGAACTGTATTTTGCGCTTAGCCATTGAATAATTTATGTAGCGGGTTTTATTATGTTGTTCGTTTCAGGTGTAATTCCATTTTATTCTGAACCCCAAATTTTATAAATTTATCTGATTCGTATTATTCATTTTAACACCTCCACGCTCAGCCTCAATCAAAAGGATGGTAAAGCTGATTGAAGGTGTAAAACAAGGGGTGTTTGAAGGCATTATTATGTTGCTTGTTTTATTACGTTTTTGTAGAAGATCACCTAACTAACTGAATTTAAAAAAAATACAAACTTACAGTGATGATGTTAAAATTCACTTTAATTTCAATCAGATAGACCTACTCGCAACATAACATAATTATCCCGGATTGAAACAATGTTTCCAAAAAATGGTTGTCCATGGTTGTTCAAAGAAATATCTTGACAACTAAATTCATGGGTTTATTATTGACCGCGAGAACAACACGGAACAACTAAAATAGGGGATTAGAATAGGAGGCGACAATGAACGAAAAAAATTATAAAGCAGCACTTTCAAGAAGCCAAGGCAGAGGCGGATGGTGTGTGCTTTTCAAGCATCCCCTGCGATCTACAAGAGATGGAAAACCCGGTTTGCGTGTGAGGAGAGGCCTTGGGACGGACGATCAGTCAGAAGCTCAAAGTCTTGTTGATCAGTTGAATGAGATTCTTAACGATCAGAAAATGTGGAATCCAACTGAAAAGAAGCGTGCAGAGCAGAGGTTCCATCCTAAAGTGATTTCGGCTTTCTATGATAATCTCACTCCCGAGCATCGTGATCCCTGGGAAATTAGAGAAAAGATCCTTCCATTACCTTCAAAAGAAGACGGATATGTAAAAACTTTAATGGTAGGGACAACAGGGACAGGAAAGACAACCGTCGTTAGGCAGCTCATTGGAACGGACCCAGATAAGGAGAGGTTCCCTTCAACTTCTGCTGCAAAAACCACCATCAGCAATATTGAGTTGATCACCACAAATGATTCAGTCTTTAAGGCCGTAGTATCATTTTTTGATAAAACATACGTTCGACGGCATATTGAGGAATGTGTGATGGCGGCGATCATGGCTCATCTTGAGACTGATGATAAAAGTGAGGTTGAGCGCAAGTTTCTGGCTCATAGTGAGCAGAGGTTTAGGTTAAGTTATTTGTTAGGAACTACAAAATCATTGACCCTTGCTGATGAAGATGAACTGACCGATGAGTTCACCGATGAAGAAGAATTTGATGAAGAGCTTGATGTTGAAATGGAAGCTTCAGAAATTTCAAATGAAGATCGAGAGATTCTTTTAACAACTCTGAAAAAATATACAGAAATGATCAGGATCATTGCCGGAAGGTCATATCAAGCTTTAGCAGAAGAGTTTGAGATTGATCTGAATACAGCAAATAAAGACGATATAGAGACCCTCCAGGAACTCATTGAAGAGAAAATATACAAGCAGGAGAATTTCCAGTCTTTAATAGATGATATATTTGATGAAGTTGAACGTAAGTTTGATTATCTGACAACTGGTTCTCTTTTAAAAGATAAAAGCCGATGGCCTTCTCATTGGACTTATGAGACCAAAGATAGAGAAGAGTTTATTAAGACCATAAACCGTTTTTCAAGTAATTATGCCCCTAATTTTGGCTGCCTTCTCACTCCTTTGGTAGAAGGTATAAGGGTTGCAGGGCCTTTCAAACCAACCTGGCCTACTGAAAATGAGGTAAAGCTCGTATTAATGGATGGAGAGGGTCTTGGCCATACTCCAGATTCTGCCTCCAGCATATCAACCAGCATAACCAAACGATTTCAGATCTCGGATGCAATTGTGCTTGTAGATAATGCTGCTCAGCCTATGCAAGCGGCCCCAACAGCTGTTCTTCAGAGTTTAGTATCAAGCGGTCATCATAGAAAATTAATAGTTTGTTTTACACATTTTGATCAGGTAAAAGGGATTAATCTCCCGAATATTGATGTAAGAAAAGAACATGTTTACGGTTCGTTTGATAATTCTGTTATTTCTGTTGGAAAGATTTTAGGGCAGAGAGCAGAAAGAGTTTTAAAAGAATGTAAACCTGATCGAATATTTTTTCTTTCCAATACACAGGATGTTTTCAAGCCTCATAAAAGAAGCTTGATTTTTCATGAGTTTAAAAAAATGTTACAGGCGATAGGTAAAATAATTGAACCGCCTATCCCAACTGAGGTCACCCCTATTTATGATGATTCTAACTTGGTCTTAAATATTCAAAAAGCAGCCATGGAATTTCATAAACCTTGGGAGGCAAAACTTAATTTGAAGCGTGATCCTGAGATCCGACCAGAACACTGGACAAAGATCAAAGCTCTGACCCGGCGTTTGGGTGAAATGTTCCAGGATGAATATAATGGGCTTCAGCCTGTAGCTGATCTTATAACAAGGTTTCGTAATCACCTTTATCTTTTTGTTGAGAATCCTTTGTCATGGGCCCCTTATCATGCTCCTGATGAGATGAAGCAGACTGCAATTGATAATATCAACCAAAGTCTCGATTCCAGGCTCCATGAGTTTTTTTCAGAAAGACTTTTTACTGATCAGATTAAAAATTGGCATCATGCGTATAGTCACAGAGGAACCGGATCAACAAGAGTTCGGGCCTATGATGTTAGAGATATCTATAACGATGCAGCCCCTATCCCAGGAGAAGTGCCCGACTCACAGTCAAGCGAATTCGTCAAAGAGATCAGGACTATTTTGCAAGACGCTGTAAAAGAAGGCGGTGGAAGGATAAAAAATTAATCTTTCATGGTTACATAATCAATCAAGACCGTTTGACATCTGTATACACCTTTTATATTGAATCATGAGATTTAAATTTCTGAATAATCGAACTCGTACTATTCAGTCATCCTATTAACAAAAACAAGCGTTAAAAAAGTTAACTCATTGAATAATTTAGAAAACACTGGCTATTGCTAAACGATATATCTAAATATTTTTTTGGGGGGGGGGGCAGCAAAGAGTGAATGGATAAAAAATTTTCAACAATTGGATATGGTCTTCTTTTAGAGGAAACATTGACCCTCCTTGACTTTGCTTTGAAGAGCAAAGATCAGCAGGCGGTGCGCAATTCCTGTATCCAGAGTTGGCCGCAAAAGTCAGAGTCCAATAAAGAAAAGCTCTGGCAACACATGAAGTTTAGATTTTTGGAAATTGAGAACAGCACCATTGTCGACACACCATTCCTGAGAATGTTTAAGAAGGTGAGAAATGAGAACGATGCCGTTCAGGATTTGATCTTTTTCCAGCTTTGCATGACGACTCCTATTCTCTATGAAACCCTTTCTCTTCTTGTTACGGACAGCTTTCTCAATACAGGCGAAGCGGTCTTTTCCAAATACCACCTTGATCAACTTTTAGAGAAAAAATACGAGCGGATGCCTCAATCGACCCGAGACCGTGTGAGGTCAATACTGGTTAAGTCAGGAAAGCTGAAGCTATCAAAATCAAATTATAAGGTAAAAACATACCTGCCAACGGAGTCCATCCTTGGATATGCAATCTATTTTGATTCCCTTCGCAATGGGTGGCGAGCTCCATCTACGGCAACTCTGATGAATCAGGGTGTTATAGCACCAGTCTTTTTATGTAACAGGTCTCTTATAATAGCCGGGGTAAACAAGCTCTCAGTCAAAGGGCATTGTGAATATCACCGCCATGGGCAAACAGATCAGATACAGCTGACTTATCAAACTTTGGAGGAATATGTCGATGCCTGGATATGATACGCCAACTCCATCTCAAAATAGAGCCTTAGAACAATTAAAAGGATTGATTAATTCAAGCAATACCGGCGGACGAACTCTGTGTTGTTTGGTTGGGCAACAAGCTTCCGGCAAAACATGGTTGGCTAAGCATATCTCTGAATCATCCGAATTTGGTTCAGCCTGTTACATTGCTGTTAATAGAATTATCCTTGATCTTATCAATGAAGACCCGCTGCTGAAGGAAATATATGAGTTCAGCTCGGATACTTTAAATGCCGATTTGAAGCGTTTTGGGAGTCGCGTTCGACAGGCCGTGCATGATCGCATCGCAGAGCAGTTTCAACCCGATGGGCTAACAGTTCTTGATCATATGGAGCTTGTCTTTGCATTGGGGATGGACCCGGTAACGACGTGGTACAACGATGCTGTCGGAAATAAAAGAATTTTGATGGTCTTAACCGGGCGTATGGCTGGCCAGCTGTGCAGGTGCGGTGAGCACACATTAACCCGGGGTGATCAACCAATCGTGGAACTGGAGGCTTGATATGCCATTAATTAAAGATATGTTTGATTTTACGCCGGTGAGCAGCTGGGTTGAAAACTTCAATGAATCAACCCAAGACGAATCCAGCCGGACGCGAATTTTTAAAAGCTTTATCATGCTTCCGGAGGTAGAAGAGTCATCACGAATTATTTTGGACAGGATTCACCGGAAGCAGGGTCGAGGATTTTTTATTACCGGACTTTACGGTTCGGGTAAAACAATTTTTATGGCATGGCTGTCCGCAATCCTTACTGAGCCCACGCTGAGAAAAAAGCTGTTAGATGGGAAGCCTGAATGGGGCATGGATGCACTTGCTCCACGGAAATTTCTGACAATCAATCTTACCGCAATTGAGAACCAAGACCTTACTTTAGAAGAAGCCCTCTGGCAGTCAGTGACCAAAAAACTCCGTTCATTACAGCCTCCCGTCAATGACACACTCTCGAACACCGAAGCCTATTTGGAACAGTTTAGCCTTCTTTCGACTGGGATAAAAAGTGATGTTAATATCTGGTTGGAAGACAATCGCTCTACTTCATTGGCCCAGTTAGAGGGATATGATGCTAATTACCAGAAAGGCATAATCGAGGAAGCTGTTGCAGCTTTGGGGATATCTGTTGACGACGCACAAACGACTATTGTGGAAAAGGTTAAGAAGCTTGTCGATATTGCCAAAAAGCAAGGGTATGAAGGCGTTATTGTTTTTATTGATGAGTTGTACCTCCACCTCATTCAAAGCGACGAACACTTTAACCGTGGCACCGCATTTCTTGGGCAATTAGCCGAAGCTGGATTGGCCGGAGATCAACCTTTCTGGGTTTTTGGAGCCGTGCAGGAAGAAATCCAGAATATCGCCCGACAAGCAGGTAGGACCTATGATGCAGAATTGATGGGAAAACTGTCAGGGCAATCCGGCAGATTCCAATCCATCAATATACCGGTGACCCAGTTTCATCGCATCTACAACCACAGGCTATTTCGGGATAATTCCAAGTGTGTTCACAAATTAGCCGATTTATTCAAAGCTGAACTGCAGCCTCATTATCGGGGTACATTCACTGATTTCTTTAAGCGCTACTTCCGCGAAAGGGAGCCGGTAACAGATGAGTCAAAACACTTTGCGGATGTATATCCGATGCACCCGTTTGCCCTCTATTGTCTTACCGTCATTACCAACAGGGGTGGACGATCACGCGGAGCATTGGGATTTGTTCAGGAATTCATTGAACGAAACACTTCGGCGGATACGGATTGGAAGAGAGTCGCTGTATTGGACGATGTTTTCAACTATGAAGATCTCCGCAACAAAATCATCAGTGATGACCCTGAAATGCAGAAATACTATGCATTGTTCGAACGGTTCTGCAGTGACGCCCGTGATGAGGTGATTGCCCGTGCCCCTTACAGAAGATGGGATGACAAGCAGAAGGAGTTTGCCAAAGTTGCCAGTGAACGGTTGATAAAGGCAATGATTGTCCTCTCAATGGTCAAAGAGGAACTGGATATATCCAGACTGAATGATGCACTTCTGCTCAGGTGGCCCGGGCACGAATCCAATCCGGCTGGCAGTGATACGGAAACCATTAATCTGCTGGATAAAATTACCACCTCATTCAGCTCCCTCCGCAGGAAAGGGGCGGACGACAATCCGACCTTCTTTCTTTCAATGGAAGGCGATGGCGGCGAGCGTGAAGAGCTTCTTGTTGAAATTGATAGGGTTCGGAATGGTTTTGGTAACAATATCCAAACCGAAAGTGCCTACCGCTCCCATCTGGAACTGTTTTTCAGATTCCCGGGAAGTCCGCTGGGTGGCACCATTCCACCGGGGCACGGCTTTGCCTCTCAGGTTGAAATTGACTGGCAGAGAACCCGTCGTTCAGTCGATTATCGCCTTGAGTCCGTCAAGACGCTTACAAATGATCATCAAATCGCCGGGTTTATAAAAGACGTTCCCCCGGTAAAAGCACTTCATACGCTTATACTGTTTCCATCGGCATCTCCCCTTGATGTTGAGATGGATCAAATAAAGCATGGCAATGGTCGCACTTTAATTTGGCTTCCTGCCACGCTCCCGGCTCAGGATATTGATGAAATAAAACACAGTATGGCGTTGGTTAAGCTTTATGGAGATTATCAGGCACAGATAAATGCCGGTGGCGCAACGCAATCTACCCGCAGAAAATTCGATGTGCTGAAAGAGATGCTGGATATTCCGGCAGGCCAGACAGAGGTTCAACCGAAGAAGTCCGTAATAGAACGTCTTCAGGCCTCTTTTATTGAGGGAGATATCCGGCAGTGGGATGCCAAGGATCAGGTATGGTCTATTCTTTGTGAACCGGCTGAAATCCTATCTTTCTACAATAGCATCCCACAAAATGAGCGTGCCTTAAGCACCCTGATGGAGAAAATTGGAGGCATGGCGCTTTCTATCGCATTTGATCTGCATCCGGACTTCAGGAATCTCTATTCGTTTACTGCAGACCTCTCGGGAGCCATGAGAAAACGAGTTCTTGAGGCAACATGGAAAGGCCTCGTAACAGATGCCGACGGCACCGGGAAAGCTGACCTTGAAAGATTCCTTGCGCCTCTTGGACTATTGAATACTTCAGTGTCAGGTGAAGCCTCGGTGACCCTTTCTGCAGGAAGCGTGGAAGCCTTTAGAAAAGCCAAAGACCGAATCAAGGATAATATCCGTAAATCGGGAAGCCAATCCACCTCCATGGCCGAGACCCGTAAACGCTTAAAAACCACTGATCTTGGCCTCACCGACACATGGGGAGATATACTGATCACCCTACTGATCAGTATTGGTGAAATCAGCGGTTATACAATTGATGGCAAAGTCGTTTCTCAGGATGACCGAAGCTCGGTCGGGAGTCCTAATGACTGGTTACAGAAACTGGATGAACTTCGTCCGGGAACCAGACCTGATGAAACTCTGTGGCATGATTTGACCCAGTCGCTTCATGTGTTGGGGCTCTGGAAAGAGGGCAACGGATACACTCCAGCATCTGCGGAAAGGCTGTTGGATACATTGAAACAGATCGAGTCGGATACCAGCCGGGAGTTTGATGCGACAAAACAGGCTCTTTCTGCATGGCCCAAAGCAGATGTCCCTGAAGCCCTTGAAGAGTGGACCGATCTGTTTGCACTTCCAGAAGATGCCCGTGAGAGCCGAATTGCCTGTTTCAATGCGGTTCGAGATGCCATGAAGGATATGCTCGGGCTTGCTGATGATGACGATATAGAAGCACCGAATCGCTATACCTGTGTTGAGGAATTCGCCACCCGACTGCGGGAAGCACGTGACTTTGTTCACCGTATTGGAGAGTTGAGCTCAATCACCTCCCGTCTGCGGGAATTGGGGGCATTGGGTTTACCGAAAACAATCGATTCAACCTGTCGAACACTGCTGGAAAAGATTGATAGCTATGTTCTGTCTGCAGGCAGTGACGGGGAGTTGAGCTCCATCATTGCCGAGTGGAAAGACCTGCAGGAACAGTATGTCAACCAGTATATCAGCGAACACACGGGGCTGCATAAAAGCCTCAACGAGTTCAGAGACGCCGTATTGAACTCCGATGATTATGTCTTCCTGCAGAATATAGCCAAGGTAAATGGATTGAGCGCCCATTACAGCCCTGTCGAGATCGAATGGCAGTTGAAACAACTACTTGAGAAAGTTCAGGTATCACAGGTTTGCCAGCGTGAGCTAAGCGAGGTTCAGACAGATCTAGAAAATGGCTGGGTATGTACTGAATGTGGCTACAAGCCCGGTAAAACGCTGGACTTTAAAGCTGAAAAATTCCTCAAGCTGATACAGCGTGGGATCAAGGAATATCTGGATCATCTTGCCGGGTGTGCGGATGACATCAGAGATTATGTTGCTGATCATTCGGATGCAGCTGCTTTGCTGGGGCTTTTGGAACCCCCCGTTACAGAAGATGCCAAAGCGGCTTTGTCGGAGGAGAATCTTCGAACTCACCTTGCCGAGGCATTGGTTGATGCATCTGCAGCTAAGATCAAAGTGGATGATTTGCTTAGCAAACTGAAACCCCATTTGCTCGGTTATTACAGAACTGGTCAGGGTGAGTTAGAGCAAAAATTCGTATCTGCTGTCCATGAGGAACTCGCCTCCTATGGTTCTGATGAGAATGGTAAAGAAAAACCATGGAAGGTGGAGTGATGAACAATATGACTATAATATGCGAAAAACCTTTGGTTTTCTTAACGCCTGCGGCCGAGGAGGATTCACGACTTGATTTTTGTTTTAGTAACCCTCTTCTTGTGAATCCTTTTGATAATTTCAAAACAGTAGACCGTCTTGAAAAATATTTAGTGGAGGCTTGTTATGGAACATCAGCTAAAAGTAGCAAGACACAGGAAGAATCGTATGTGCCAGTCTTGCGAATGAATAACATCAAAAATGGTATTCTTAATTTTGAAGATTTGGTTTATGCCCCATTGAGTGAAGTTTCCTCTATATTATTGAAAAAAAAAGATATTCTCATTAACCGAACAAACAGTAAGGAACTTGTCGGGAAGTGTGCTGTATTCAAAGGTGATTCTGATTATTCCTTTGCTTCATATATTATCCGATTGAGGACAGACACGGAAAGGCTGCGGCCAGATTTCTTGGTCCTATTTTTATCTTCACGATTAGGCCGCAATGAAATTGACAGAAGAAGTTGTGGCTCTGCCAACCAATACAATATTTCGATAAGTCATATTAACTCGTTTTCTATTCCGAAGCTTGAAGTAACTCAACAAGATTTAATCGTATCAAGATACGATAAAATAAAGCAATTAAGTAGTTTAACCCATGGTAAGGCTGGACGTCTGTCAATTAAACGGGCTGATTTTTTAGATACAATAGTTGATTCAATTAGTACTGAAATAGGTCTATCCAAATTCCCTCGTCCTTGGTTTGGTCGTTTATATTTTCTAAAGGCTGAAGCGGAAATTGATCGTCTGGATGTTCTTGGAGCAAATCCTCAGTTTGAAGATGAATGCTGGAGGTCAGGAAAATTTGTTCCCTTGTCTGATGTTTGTGAGGTAGATGGTTCAAATGAGCAAATCCCTTTAGGGACTCAGCGATATATCTCTATTGATAGTTTGCCAGGAAATTATTGGGGTGACATTGACCTCCCTGAAATGGAAATTGAAAACCAAACAGGTCGAACACATTTTTTTTCCGGTGATATCGCTTGGGCACACCTTAAACCTTCAATTCTTAAAGGTAAGGCATATCTCATACATGATGAATGCTGGGGCTCGCATCACTTCCTTAAGTTAAACACCTCTAAGGTACCTGAAGACCTAAGAACAATAATTTGGGCGTATTTGAAAATCGGGCCTATCAAAAGGCATTTGGCAAATAAATGTACCGGCAAAAGTGAAAGCCAGAAGGATGTCAGCGACAAAGCGCTTGGGATGTTGCCTTTTCCGAATTTTAACGATGATCAGATCAAGAGAGTGGCAGCTGCTATTCGAGACACTATTGAAAAATCTCATGAGTTTGAAACTCAGGAAAATGACTATAAAGAAATAGCAGACAATCTTCTTAAAAAAGCAAAATCCAATATCTTCAACCTATTGGATGATAGCTGGTTTAATGATTTGGTTTCTGAAGCCAAGGAGGCGCTGCAATGATGGCAATAAAACAAGCATTGACCGGTTTGTGGCGCAATCGGGAAAAATCAGAGCGGCCCTATCTGCTGATTAACGATGTGCGTGGCTATTTTGCCGAGGCCCCCGCAGAAATTTCCATTAATGGCTCATCCATACCTGTGCATGTCTGCGTCAACGAATTCGCTCTCCGGCTTTGTTCTGAAGATGACAGGGACAATGGGCACAACACACAGAAAATTATAGTATCCAGAAAACAGCTACAGCCGGACCATCTGCCGGATCTTCAGACCCGTTCCAGTATGTCTGCCCGCACCGTAACCGGTTGTGATGTGGCAAAATCCCTGGGTGTTACAAACCCACGAGCATTACTGGATCGCCTCCCTGTAACTGCATTCTGGAACCTCGCGCCTTATTTGCCGCAACTGGAAGCCTACAGTCTTGAGCGAGTCATACTGGCCTCATTGCTGGGCGACACAGAGATACTCTCATCCGGATGGAGCGCAGACCGGATTCTGGATAAGTTGTGGTATGAGGATGCTCTTCCCCGTGTTCGTGAAGTGTTGAATGCCGTTGAAGCGGAAGAACGGAAACAGCTGGAAAATGAGTTCCTGAATGTTGTCAAAACCTGGCTGGATGCGCCGCGTTTTGCTTTGGTTGAAGCCGCTGTTATTGAAAAAGAACCGCCGCCGGTTCTGCCACTATGTCTTCTTGCCTCGATCTTGGATGGTTGGAATATGCTCTCTTCGCAACGGATGTGTTCTTTCCTTGAAGGCAGCGAGCTGGGCGACCTTTTTGTCGATATCTTTGAGGATGGTGCGGACTTGAATGGACTGGCTGAATGGGGTCGCAGGATCACCCTAAAAGACAGTATTCCTTGCGAACAGGCGTTGAACTATCTGCAACTGGAGGTGTTCCCCAAACATCCAAGTGCTGTTACGGAATCTTTGGCCGTTGTAGTAAAGGCGGTAGATGGTGTTGGTGCAGAGCGTTTATTGAATCAGCTGATTCGGCTTCTGGAAGCTGATGGTGGAATTCTCGCTCAGGGACTGGCGGTGACACTCCATGCCTTGCTTGATGTGGTTGTTAATGGAGAGCGTGCCGATAGCCTTCCTCTTGAAAAAGCGTCTTGCAAACTGACTGACACACTTGATGTCCCGGACTCTCACCAGTGGGAAAGTCTGCTCGAAGCTGTTCAGAAGCATCAGGCCCGTGAAAAATACGAAGATCATGTCACTCTGCTTGAAGCCATGGTGACGATCCACCGTTTGACGGATCGAGCCGAAACAGCCGGAATCAATCTAACAAATCTGGATTGGAAAAAATGGCTTAATCTGATCGATAACGTGTATTTACCGCTTTCTGCAATGGCCTTTGAAGCTGAGCGGCGTTCTGCGCAGCTGCCTGAAAAGGTAAATGTATTTCGAATTACCCAGCGGGCCAAAAAAGCCTGTGACAAAATTCGGGTGGCATGGGCCGATTTCTATTCAAATCCGACCCGTGGTCTTCCCAAATGGATAAACGAACGGAGTTATGCCGCTGGCACTTGCCGTCCATGGCTGAACAGCGATGTAGTGGAAGCTACGGTTAAACCACTGCTGCAGGATTCCGGCATCGATCAGGTCTATCTTGTCGTGTTCGACGGAATGAGTGTGGCCAACTGGTCTTTGCTGCGGGATCGCTTTCTTATGGTTCCGGGTCGGGAATTGTTCCGCTCCTATGAAGGGTTAGATAAAGAGTATCGCGCCTGCACCTACCTCCCAAGCATTACCGAGTATTGCAGGCAGGCTATTTTTGCCGGAGCTCATCCCGGTGAGTTCAGAACATGGCCGAATGGTAAAAGTGAACCGGATCTGCTTGAACAGTGCCTTCAGAACAATAGCGTCCTTCCGGCAGGGTGGGATAAACAGAAACAGTATCTCTGCTACAACGAAAAAGAAAATAATCCGGATACTCTGAACAGGAAGGTGCGGGATCTTGTGGATGGCAACAGCCGATTCAAGGCGATTGTTTTCAACCTGCAGGACCGCCTTTTGCAAAAGGGGATGTCCAGTCTGCAGGAAATCATGCTGGCCTATGTGAAAGAAGTTGCTTTGCCTCATCTGCGTCGCATTGCCGGACAGAAGAAAACAGCAGTGGTTATTACGGCGGACCACGGCTTTGCTTATTACAACAAGCAGTATGTGATTGATGATCTGAAATCTGCTGCAGGATATGACCGGGAAGTGTTTATACATAACCGCTGTCTGGAATACAAAACGGCAGCACGCACATCTGTAGGACCGGCCGACGTCAAAGTGATTTCACCTGCAACGGATTATGGACTCCCTTCTGCATTGGATGCCGTGGAGGTTCCTTTTGGATATGACAGTTATGGTTGGCCGGGCAAAGTTCAGAATTCTTCCGGCAATCCTCACAACGTTCAAGGAAGTGATCACGGTGGACTGACCCCGGAAGAGACCGTCGTACCGGTAGCAATTTATGTAACAAGAGGAGTTTGATAGATATGGCAACATTAGAACAATTTAAGGGCATTCTGGTAAAGACACTCAGCTTTAAAGATCACCAGATCAATACCGGTGAAGGTGCTGGCATCGCTTCCACTGTTGAAGGACTTGACGATAAAGCGGAATTTCTTGTTACAACGACTGTGGGTAACTGCTATGCGGCCTTTACACACAATGGCGCAACGCTGAGCGAAGCCGAAGCAAACCGCTATAAGGCGTTAAGCATTCTGATGCCCAATGGTCCGGCCGCATATTGTGTCGTTCAGACCGGAGAAAACCTGCGTCTCTTTTATGTCGGAAAAGGCAACGAGCTGCATGACCCCGTTGAAAAGTGGGACGCGGTCCGTGATGCAGAAGACATGGTTAAGGAACTCAAACCGGATATCGTGACCAGTCTTGAGCAATGGGCTCGAAAGACATTGCATACGGAAAACAGTCTTTCCCGCTTTGTTCAGTTGATGAAGGGGTGTTGGCAGGATATCTGGGATATTGAAAATGAACGAAACGACTGGATTTTTGATGAATTTTCACGTTTTCTATTTATCAAGCTTAATGAGGATGCAAAGCCTAATGGTGCATTCACCACTGCCAAGCTTAAGTCCTATTGTGCTGAAAATAAACACATGGGTGACCAGGCCGCACAAAAGTTCATCAACAATTTATTCGACGATCTGAAAGGCAAACATTCCGAAGTCTTTACTAAAGAAAGTGAGCAAGTTGAAAGTTCATCAATGACAATCGAGAGAGTTATTAAACGCCTTGAGAACATTAATTTAAAAGATACTCAAGGCGATGTTCTCGGCAGGGCTTTTGAAATTATGCTGTCTGATACCTTTAAAGGTAAGGACCTGGGACAGTTCTTTACCCCGAGAGAGATCGTTGCCTTCATGTTGGATCTGGCAAGGGAAACGCCGGAAGCAGCAGTTCTTGATATTGAAAGCAACCAACGTTTCTTGGATGCCTGCGCAGGATCAGGTGGTTTTCTGATAGCCACATATGAAGATGTGTACAAACACACGCTGTCCAACGGAATTCAACAAGCTAAGAAAGAGGAACTGCTTAAACGTCTCGGTCAGAGCACCTTCTTTGCTTCTGAAATTGAAGAGAAAGCCGCCCGTCTTGGTAAGTTGAACATGATCATCCATGCGGTGGATCAGCGGAACGCCAATTGGCTTCACCAAAATTATCTTTTTAACAAGCAATATGGTGGGCTGAAACCCCAGATTGAATATGAAGTTGACTTCGGGGCTGGAAAACAAAAACAGCAAATCGGACCGAACAGCATTGATCTTATCCTGACCAATCCGCCGTTTGGTAAATCCGTGAAGAGCAAGGATATCCTTCTGGATTATCAATTTGGTCACGAAGTAAAGGTCTTCAAAACCAAAGGCCGCCCACCAGAGAAACGTCCGAGAAACAGTCAGGACAGTGAAGTTCTGTTTATTGAGCATTACCTGCGAGTGTTGAAGCCCGGAGGCAAGCTGTTGATCGTCCTGCCGGATGGTGTGCTTTCAAATGCAACGGCTAAACCAGTTCGCGATTACATCAGAGAGAATGCGCTGATCAAGGCTGTGATCTCTCTGCCAAGTGAGACTTTTGCGTCGACTGGTACAAGTATTCCGACCAACGTGGTTTACCTCCAGAAGAAAAAGCCGGGGGATGTCCAAAGTGACATTTTCATGGCCCGGGCTGATTACGTCGGCCGTCGAGGAAATGGCGAGCCTCTAAAGGAAAATGACCTTCCATTCATTCTGGAAAAATTCCGTGAATGGCAATCCGGAACATTGCAAATGCCGGAGGAGGATAAATAGTGAGCGAACTCTATCTGGGAAAACTAATAGACCCCAACGGTCAGCCCGGTGAATTGTATCACCACCGTATCAGCGACTTGATCACCCACACGTTTATTTGCGGTGGATCAGGTTCAGGCAAGACTGTTATGGGAAAAGCAATCATTGAGGAAGCCGCGCTTCGTGGCGTTCCTGCCATCATGATTGATCTAAAGGGTGATCTTTCTTCGTTGGCCTTGTCTTTCCCGGAAATATCCCCCAATGCTCTTGCACCTTGGCTTGAGGTCGAAGACAAATCAACATTGGGGCGGGCAGCCCTTGCTGAGGCAAATTCCCTGAGAAAACGGCTTTGGGACTGGGGCTTGGCAGAATCCAACATGCGGGAGTTCTCTGAAAAGATCGCCGTTGAGGTTTTCACGCCACGCAGTGAGCTTGGTCGTCGAGTCGCCATCCCGCTTATCTCATCACCGCCACCGGACATTGATGCACTTTTTGCTGAGGACCCGGATACCGCGTCCGTGATGGTAACCAGTATGGCTGAAGCGCTGGTAAGGCGTGTTATTCCATCCGGGCAAAGGGATCGTGAAACCGACTTTGTAACCGCGATTATTGAACATGCGTGGCGAAATGGCACTGACCTGACTGGCGAGAACGGCCTCGGACAGCTTGTATCCTTGATTCTGGAACCGCCGTTTTCAACCATCGGTGTCCTAAGTATTGATGATCACATTCCCGATAAGCGTCGCCAGAAGTTAGCTCAAGCCGTAAATGGACAACTGGTGGGTGCTGCGGCCAACTGGGTTCGTGGCGAAGAGATGAGTATCGATAAACTGGTCGGAGCTAATCGACTGGATGGAAAGACTCAAATCAGCGTCATCAACCTGGCGCATATTACTGACTTTGAAGACCAAAGCTTCGTTGTGGCTCAGGTGGCCTTTGCTATCAATGCATGGATGCGCCAGCAAGGTAGCGCTCCGGGCGGGAATCGCCCCCGCCTGCTGTTCTTTTTGGATGAGATCGGAGGTGGTGGTGGAAAAACAGCCTTTTATCCGACTTACCCATACACCTCAACCTGTAAGCCAGCATTAAACCTTCTTGTGAAACAAGCGCGTGCCTTCGGAGTCGGTTGCATTTTGGCAACTCAGAACCCCGGGGACATTGATTACAAGGGTCTTTCAAACTGCGCCACTTGGATTGTGGGGAAACTCCAGACCAAACGTGACCGTGACAAGGTTCGTGAGGGTTTAACGGATACCGAATTTTCACCTGCGGACCTGACCAAAAAACTGGCCCGTCCCAAGACTGGTGAATTTATGGTCTTAAACAAAGAAGGAGATGTCCTTTTTGTTAAGGAACGTTGGTTGCTTTCTTACCATTGCACGTTAAGCCCAGAGCAACTGAAACGTTTCAAGGCCAAAGGTGTAACTCCGCTGGAAGGCTCCCTTGATACAGGTATTCTGATCGATGATGCCGGGCAGCAGGAAACCACGTCTGAACAAGATGAGATACAGGACCTCTGGAATGATGCCCAGAACACTCTCGGCAAAGCCTGCCGATTGATTGAAAAAATTATCGATATTGAGCCTGACAACAGCAAAGCCAGATCATGGCTGAATGTGCTCCGCGATCCAGAAGGAACTCAACGTAGGCTTGAATATGCACAACAAGAGCCTCAAAAGAAAGTAGAAACAAAGGCTACAAATAAATCTGTTAAACAATCAGATGGATTGATGAACCTCCTTTCCCAACAGAAACCACAGACAAACTCGCTTTTTGTCACTTCAGACCCTGTTTTCGCTGAAACCATACCGTCAGCAGATGTAGTAACCAGCGACAGAGTATCGGATGATGGTTCTGTGTCTTATAAAGGAAAAACGTATCAGCTTTACCGTCGTTATGCTGGCAAGTCGATCTCTTTCATCGAAGAAAATGGTGAACTCCGGTTTTCAATTGAGGGTCGAATTTTATCTAAAAGTTACAGATGTTAGCTATTGATTGTTTGTCGGGAGAGGATCAAACTGAAAGAACCTTTAGCATGACAAAACATTAATTAAAGGGCTGAGAGTAAGTCATCTCCAAATGACATAAGGTATATAATATAGGATAAGCCATTGGTAGAGGATATCGATAATAGAAAAATTTGGGTAATGCGAGCGGGCAAAAAGAGTGAAGCCCAAAACATGTTTCTTAAATCAAAAGTCATTGCATTAATTGATTGTGATTTAGGGGATTTGAGAAAAATACAAAAGAGCAGACAAGCTTTTTATAAAGCTTATGAACAATGTGATCCCAATAATACCCCTACGGGTATCAGAGGAATTGGGGGTAAATACTTTCGGTTTGTTCATGATGTACTGATAGATGATATGGTCCTGCTTCCTTCTCATTTTAAACGTCAAGTATATATTGGAGAAATAAAGAATGGATATTATTATGCCCCAAATGTTGACAAAAAATTTCCACATCAAAGAGATGTCCTATGGCGGTTTTCATTCGATAAGTCTTTACTTTCAGTAATGGCGAAAAGAGAATTGGGGGCAGCCCGAACATTTTTTCAATTTAAAACTAATGTCAAAGAAATATTTTCCATTCGGAGCCCCGACTATTATTAAAAGTCTGGGGATTTGAAATTGTAACCAAGTACCGCATCTTTCGGTTGGTGGGAATTTCATTCATCAAATCAAAGATTGGATTGATCAATGGGATATCCAGATCTTGAACGTGGCAGGGTCCAGGGAAAGCAAGACACCAGGGATTTATGGAACGGTCAAGGATATCTTGATTCAGGTTTTGGGTTATCCAAATCACAGAGACAGCAGCAATGGTGTTTTTGATGGGTTTAATGGTTGATTTCTATACTCCAAAAAGGGGATGGAAAACATAAGCAGGAAACAATAATATCAATAAGGTGAAAAAGATGTTTAACAGGAACAATGGTTTATTTGATATGGGAATGCTATAACCTTTCCAAAGATGCCGCAAACTGTAACGTAAAACTATAATAAATAGCGCTTGACACCATAACTCATACAGTTTAACTGTTAAACCATATCATGAAACTGCAACGTATAAAGCTATAACATGAAACTGTAACGCAAGGTATCTATCTATGGTCAAACCCCAAAAAACACTTGAAGAACTCCGGGCAGCAGCAAGCGCCAGGGCAAAAAAATATCAGCAGTCACAACGGGACCAGGGCAAGCGCCACCTTACCGCCCTTATCAGTCAAGAGGTATTTGATATCATTGCCCGGCAAAGGGAAAGGACCGGAGCCACAGTGGTGCAGGTTGTTGAATCAGCTATTAAGATTGCTTATGGTGAGCCTGGCCCCTTGGATTTACCGCAAGCGCCTGAACCTATCCCTGAACCTGAGCTTGACCGGGGAGAAGATGAACCAGGGATACCAGACTGTCACGGCAAGGACCTTTCCCAGGCTGAAAAAGATTCCATTCTTATCAAGGTGCTGGATCTATACCCCGGCAGGGAGAATGCACAGAAAAGGGCTGATGTTCTTAACCAAGCTGGGGTCCCTTGTGGGAAAGGTAAAGCCCCATGGGATGCCAAGAAGGTTATGGACAATTACAGACACGCCAAGAAACGACAGGACCAATAAACAGCCCCACCGGGTGCTATGAACACCCGGCAGGGCCTAACTCAACACCTTATGATGGGAGGTATGGAGTATGAAAAACATTAACACAGAATGGACGATTGATCAATTGATTAGCCTGAACGAGCATAAGGTCCTTGACCCCCTGCCCGGATCATATCAGCAGCAGTGCCGGGACGCCCTTTCCCGGTTAAGCACAACCCAGGAGCTTTATGTGGGGGTAGCCAATACCATTGATTGGCTTTCTTGGAAGGCTGATAAGCAAGTCCGGGGGCTTAAAGACCAAATAGCATGGTTAAGGGAACTGAACCACAACACATTTTCCGGTGAGGTGAACCATGGGTGATATAAAAAAGGATTTGCTAACATTGTCCAATTGGATAGATAGTATCCGGCAAAAGGTTTTTTTCCTATCATCTGCGACAAGGGTGGGTCATGAAGATGAAGAGTTCTTGGATTCAGATTCAATGAGGGGTCTTTCCCGGCTTCTGGACGGTGTAGGGCTGGATATTCAATACATGGCTGAGCACCTGAACAAGACAATGCAGAAAATGTGATCAGGGTTCTTTCCCTGCAAGGATCATTTTGAACAATCAAGGCCAGCTTCTTAACCGGGGCTGGTTTTTTTCGTTGAGGCTTGGGCCGTTCCCCTATAAACAAGAAGGATCTGGATCATTGAAATAAGCGGGGGGGACTGTCAAAAGTGTTGAGTTTGTGGGGGATAGTGTGGGGGACGGGGAAAAGCCAATAAAAAAAGGGATTAAGATTTTCATCCTAACCCCTTGAATTTGTTAAATGGTGATCCCACCGGGAATCGAACCCGAGTTTCCGGCGTGAGAGGCCAGCGTCCTAACCGCTAGACGATGGGACCACATAAAAACGAATATTATTTATCTCAATAGCGAGCTGTTGTCAACCCTTATTTTGGATCAGGGTCGTTTTTTTTGACACCCTTGCGGAATCCGAATAAAAGGTAGATGAGCCATCCCACAAAGGGGAGAAGGGCTGTAAACCCCCAGATGGCCTTGGTTCGGGTCGATCCGAAGTCCTTTAGCAGAACATCGACAACGGCAAGTATGGTCAGTGCCCAGAAAATGGCGGCAATACCGGCTACGACTGCAAATGTATCCATGGTGTACGGGTTATCCTTTCAGCTGGTCGGATATTTTTAAAAGCGTATCCACATAATAGTTGCTGTGGTTGTATTTGTAGAGAATTTTATGGGCGCGCTGTCGGGTGACGGCAGGTTCCCACCCATAATGGTTCAGGTAGTTTGCAATGCTGTGGATGGCGTCGGCATGGGTGAACAGGTCGACACGCCCGTCCCGGTTGCCATCCTTGGCCAGGGTCAGGGCATTGCTTGGCATGAACTGGCTGATGCCCATGGCACCGGCATAGGAGCCGGTTATGGTGGACGGGTCAATGGATTCCTTTGCTGAAAATTTCAGCAGGGCCTTGAGTTCACCATAGGCCCACTTGGATTTTTTGTCCGCTTTTTGTTCGAATTTGTCCTTTGTAAGGCGCCTTGAGTCGGAAATGGCGTTCCACAGGTTCTCTCTTTCGGTGCTGTCGGCAAGGGCGGCCATGGTGGAAAGGGTGTTGAGGATGGGCCGGTTACCCACATAGGTGCCAAGCCGTGTTTCCACAAGGATGATGGCCGTGATGATGGTCTTGTCTACCCCGTACTCTTCCTGTGCCTTGTCAAGATCTCCCCGGTGCTTTTCCATGTAGGCCTGGGCGTTGGTGATGGATTCCTTTGACAGAAACTGGTCGTAGTCCAGGCTTGATTCCGAATGGACGAAAAACAGGGAAACGCCCTTGGGATCAAAGGCTACCTTGGGATTTTCAAATATTTTCTGGATGCTCTCCTGGGAAAATCCGTCGTTTACAAGGCGCTGCATCAGGTTTTTAAATTCTGGTCTGGGTACAGCCTCCTGGGCCTGCACCCGGCTGGGCAGGACCGAAGCAATCAGCAGGAGAAGAACGATCAGCACGGTAAAAAAAGAATCATGGACTCTTGGAATGTGGATTTTCATAAAAATGGGTTCTCCTTGGTCGAAGTTGTCTGTGCGGTTTTTATAGCCTATTTTATCTTTGATTGCATTAAAAAAAAATGGTGACGCTATCCCGAGCTTGATACTGTAAAAACAAAGTGTTATAAACGGATCGAAATTTCACCGGCGATGCAGGCAGAATAAACCCGATACACAACAGGATCAACCGGCTGTGACCAAAAAGGAAAAATCGATATTCAAGTGCCAGAACTGCGGGTTTCAGAGCCCCCAGTGGATGGGAAAATGTCCCGACTGCGGCGGGTGGGACACCCTTACGTCCGAGCGACAGCGTCCGGTAAGGGGGGCCGGGGGGAAGCTTTCTTCCGACTATACAAGACCCGTGTCCATGGACACCATCGAGTTTGAAGAGGAGCCCCGCATCCAAACGGGGATCGGCGAGTTTGACCGGGTCTTAGGGGGCGGCATCGTTCCCGGAACCCTGGTGCTCATCGGCGGTGATCCGGGCATCGGCAAATCAACCCTCATGCTCCAGGTCCTTGCCATGCTGTCAAATGCCGGGAAAAAGACCCTCTATGTCTCGGGCGAAGAGTCGATCCGCCAGCTTAAGATGAGGGGAAAACGCCTTGCCTCCGAGACCATTTCCATGCTGGTTGCCGCAGAAACAGACCTCGATGACATCCTGGCCATGGCCGAGCATGAAATGCCCGCCGCCATGGTGGTGGATTCCATCCAGACGGTGTACAGCCCGGAAATTTCATCAACCCCGGGCAGCGTCACCCAGATCCGGGAGGCGTCCATGCGCCTGATGTCCATGGCCAAAAAGACCGGCATCCCCCTTTTCCTTGTGGGCCATGTGACCAAGGGCGGTGCCATTGCAGGGCCTCGGATCATGGAGCACATGGTGGATACCGTTCTCTACTTTGAAGGGGACCGGAGCCATGTGTTCAGGATTCTGAGGGCCGTGAAAAACCGGTTTGGATCCACCAACGAGATCGGCGTGTTTGAGATGAAGGGCCAGGGCCTTGAAGAGGTACCAAACCCTTCGGCCGTGTTTCTTTCTGAACGACCGGTCAACACCCCCGGGTCCGTGGTCACGGCCAGTATGGAGGGAACACGGCCGATTCTGGTCGAAATCCAGGGGCTTGCCTCAAGCTCGAGTTTTGGCACGCCCCGGCGGACCGTGCTTGGACTGGATCCCAACCGGGTGGCCCTGATTGCCGCAATCATGGAAAAACGACTGGGCATGAACCTCTCCGGACTGGATATTTTCATGAATGTGGCCGGCGGGGTAAAGGTGACCGAACCTGCTGCAGATCTGGGTGTTGCCATTGCCCTGGCCTCAAGTTTTCTGGACCGACCCGTTCCCGAAGGCACCACCGTGCTCGGGGAGGTGGGGCTGACAGGTGAGATCCGGGCGGTGAGCCATGCGGAACAGCGGATTAAAGAGGCGGTCAAGATGGGATTTACCCGTTGCCTTGTGCCGGCAAATTCCCTCAAACAGATACCAGAAATAGCGGGGACCCGGATTGATGGCGTGGGTTCCCTGAAACAGATCATGGCCCTTGTTTTCTAGGGCGATCATGCAACTATACAAAGGAACAGATGAAAAACAGAGGCCGGACAAAACCAAAGAAAAATCAGTGGGCCGACCATTATACAAAAAAGGCCAGGGACGAGAACTATCCTGCCCGTTCGGTTTACAAGCTCAAGGAGATCCAGAAGCGGTTCCAGGTGATCAGAAAGGGTGCCAGGGTTCTGGATTTGGGGTGTGCTCCCGGGTCCTGGCTGATCCATGGGGCCGAACTGGCAGGCCCTGCCGGAAGGGCCGTGGGCATTGATCTCAAGCCTGTGGATGCAGCGCTTCCTGCCAATGCGGTTGCCCATGTCGGGGATATTTTTGAGATGGAACCGACCCTTGGTGAGGCCGTGGGTCAGGACTATGATGCGGTCATCAGTGACATGGCGCCGGCCACCACCGGCCGGAAAGATATTGATGCGGCACGCTCCTTTGCCCTTTGTGAGGCAGCCCTGAGGGTGGCGTGCGAGCTTCTGGCCGACGGCGGCAATTTCGTGTGCAAGATCTTCCAGGGGGCAGAGTTTAAACAGCTTGAAAATCAGGTAAAATCAAGGTTTGGCAGCCATAAGGTTTTCAAGCCGGACAGTTGCAGAAAATCGAGCAAAGAGATATATATTATCGGATTAGGTAAAAAATAACGAGGAGGTACAATGTCAGGACATAGTAAATGGTCGACCATTAAACATAAGAAAGGCGCCGCAGATGCCAAGCGGGGCAAGATCTTCACCAAACTGATCAAGGAGATTACCGTTGCCGCAAGGATGGGCGGCGGGGATGTTGACAGCAACCCCCGGTTGAGAAGTGCCGTTGCTGCGGCCAAGGCCCAGAACATGCCCAAGGACAACCTTGAACGGGCCATTAAGAAAGGTACGGGGGACCTGGAGGGCGTTGATTACGAGGAGATTCTGTACGAGGGGTATGGGCCCGGCGGGGTCGCCGTGCTTGTGGAGTGTCTGACCGACAACAAGAACCGGACCATTGCCGATGTCCGCTATATCTTCAGCAAGGCCGGGGGCAATATTGGCACCGACGGCTGCGTTGCCTGGATGTTTGATAAAAAGGGGCTGATCACCATTGCAAAGGAAGCGTCGGATGAGGATACCCTCATGGAGGTCGGGCTTGAGGCCGGCGCCGAGGATGTAAAGGACGAGGGCGACTGCTTTGAGATCATCACTGACCCGGCTGATTTTGATGTGGTCAAAGAGGCGGTGGAAGCCGCAGGTATCAAGATTGAAATGGCCGAGGTGACCATGATTCCCCAGACCCAGACACGGCTTGAGGGAAAAGAGGCCGAGCAGATGATCCGATTCATGGACGCCCTGGATGACTGTGACGACATCCAGAAATTTTATTCCAACGCAGATATTCCCGACGACGTCTTTGACGCCATGTAGGCGTCTGCCCCTCTCTTTAGACCACGGTTGAAATGTCGATCAACCGTGGTTCAGCCCCCATTGGGGGTCATGAACAAAAGATCGGTCCCCTCGGGGGGCGTAAATTCAAACAGGGCCTTTTCCAGCCGGTGAAAGGCTATTTTTCTGAATTCAAGGACAGTGGTGTCACCATAGGTGTTGGTGGTTTCCACCCGGTCAACGTCAAAGGTGGTTCGCGAGACCCTGATCTCAATGGTGGTTATTTCAGGGTTTTGGCGTTTGGGAACCAGGACAAGGCTTACAAAACCGGTATCAACCCGGTCTATGGTGATGGTGTAGTCCGCCCTGACAAGGGTAATGTCCGCGAGAAATGCGCCGCCGCCGCCGGTTTTAAAAAACGCTGCGGCATCGCCTTTGACCACCTGGTTTTCCTCGGTGCGGTATATCCACAGGGTTTTTCCGTTGGTGACGATCTCCTGGCGCTCCGGCTCCTGGTACTCCCACCGCATCCTGCCCGGATGGCTGAAAAACGCCCTTCCGCTTGCCTTTTCCGTGATGTCGATGGCGGCAAGGCGGGAGGACTGGTAAAAATCGGCCGTGAAATCCTGGCCTGAATACCGGTGCTCGATGCCCGTGAGAACGGTTTCAAGATCAGGGGGGGGGGTGTCGGCCAGGGCGTTTGCAAAGGAAACGAGCACCATTAAAAGGGCCGTAGCCAGGCAGAAACGCTTCCAGTGCCGGAGGAGTGTTGGTCCCGGTTTTTGCCCGTTGCTATCTGATGAGTTTTGCAATGTCTTTCCTCGTGTCCTTGCCATAGAGGCGTCTGAGTTTGGGTTTCTCAATTTTGCCGGTGGCGTTTCTGGGGACATCCCCAAAGATGATTTTTCTCAGTCGTTTGTAACGGGCAAGGGCTTCACCAAACTCCACAATCTCTTTTTTGGTCAGCTTCGCCCCTGGCTTTACGGCAAATATGCCGGCCGGGACCTCGCCGAGGCGTTCATCGGGAATGCCAATCACGGCAATGTCCTGGATTTTTTTATGCTGCATGTAAAAATGTTCGATCTCCACGGGAAAGATGTTTTCGCCGCCGCAGATGATGACATCTTTTTTTCTGTCCACCAGCCAGATGAAACCCGAATGGTCATAGCGGGCAATGTCGCCCGTATGGAGCCAGCCGTTGACAATGGTTTTGGCCGTGGCTTCCGGGTTTTTGTAGTACTCTTTCATGACGCCCGGTCCCCGGACGATGAGCTCGCCGCTTTCGCCCCCCGGAAGCTTGTTGCCCGCACCATCCACAATAGCGCACTCCCAGTCAAAACCTGGAACGCCGATGGCACCGACATGGTGCTGGTTTTGAACGCCGAGGTGAACGCAGCCGGGGCCTGTGGTTTCGGTGAGGCCGTAGTTGGTGTCGTAGTCGTGGTCGGGAAAGTACTGCTTCCACTCGTTGATCAGGCTTGGCGGCACGGGCTGGGCACCGATGTGCATGAGCCGCCACTGGTCAAGGCTGTAGTGGGACAAATCCACCTTGCCGCTTTCAATGGCGATCAGGATGTCATGGGCCCAGGGCACCAGGAGCCATACAATGGTGGCCTGTTCCTCAGACACGGCTTCAAGGATCCACCTGGGCTTGACCCCCTTGAGAATGACACAGCGGCCGCCCACCACAAAGCTGCCCATCCAGTGCATTTTGGCGCCCGTGTGGTACAGGGGCGGGATGCACAAAAAAGTGTCCTCGTGGGTCTGACTGTGGTGGCGGTTTTCCACGTAGCAGGCGTGCTCAAGGTTGCGATGGGAAAGCAGTACGGCCTTGGGGGTGCCTGTGGTGCCGGAGGTGAAGTAGAGGGCGGCATCGTCTTCAATGGAGATCGGCACATCGGGCGGTGACTGACCGTCCTGGCCAGCAATGAATGTTTCATACTGGACGGCCCAGTCCGGGCATTGTTCAACGGGGCCGGTGAAGATCCAGAGGTGAACAGAGGTGTCAAGAAAGATTTTGACCTGTTCGATGCGCTGGATGAACTCCTCGCCAAAGACAAACACCTTGGCCTCGGCAACCTCGGTGCACAACCGGATTTTGTCGGATTCAAACCGGAAGTTCAGGGGCACGGCCCAGGCCCCGGTGCTGAGGATGCCAAAGTAGATGGGCAGCCATTCAATGGCGTTGGTCATCAACTGGACGACCCGGTCCCCTTTTTTGATCCCCCGCTGGGCAAGGGCGTTGGCCATGCGGTTGGCGTCCTGGTAAAATTCGTTCCAGGTGATCTGCCTTCGCAGGTTCCGTTCCGGAACGCGTTCCACAAGGGCGATGTCGGTGGGGTACATCCGGCTGTTTCTTGCCAAAATCTCTGTTATTATCAT
Organism: uncultured Desulfobacterium sp.; assembly: GCA_963675615.2. Classification (GTDB taxonomy): domain Bacteria; phylum Desulfobacterota; class Desulfobacteria; order Desulfobacterales; family Desulfobacteraceae; genus Desulforapulum. The sequence goes on along the minus strand of CAXXTD010000001.1, from coordinate 1,764,216 downwards.
TCCTGCCGTCCAGATTCCATGAAGGTTGCGCTAATAAAAATCCCACTGGGCAGTATAATGCACAGTGGGATTTTATTTCAAGGCCGTTTTTTATTTATTTCTTGTGGTCTTTGACCTCTTCAAAATCGGCGTCTACCACATCATCGTCCTGAGCCGCACCCTTTCCTTCCTGGGCGGGGCCTTCGGCCTGACCGCTCTCCTGGGCCGCCTGCTGGTACATGGCTTCGGCAAGCTTGTGGGATGCCTGGGTCAGGGCATCGCTCTTTTCCTTGATGATTTCAGCGTCTGTGCCGTCCTTGACCTTTTTGAGCTCCTCGCAGGCCGCTTCAATGGCGGTCTTGGTTGCGGCATCTACCTTGTCGCCATGCTCCTTCAGGGTTTTTTCCGTCTGGTGGATCAGGGACTCGGCCGTATTCTTTGCGTCAACCAGCTGGTGCTTTTTCCTGTCCTCGTCGGCGTGGAGTTCGGCATCGTTGACCATTTTCTTGATCTCTTCCTCGGACAGTCCGCTTGCCGCCGTGATGCGGATGGACTGCTCCTTGCCCGTTGCCTTGTCCTTGGCTGCAACGTGGACGATACCGTTGGCGTCAATGTCAAAGGTGACCTCGATCTGGGGAACACCCCTGGGCGCGGGCGGAATGTCGGAGAGTTCAAACTGTCCAAGGGTCTTGTTGCCCGCAGCCATTTCCCGCTCTCCCTGGAGAACGTGGATGGATACGGCCGGCTGGTTGTCTGCCGCGGTTGAAAAGACCTGGCTCTTCTTGGTCGGGATGGTGGTGTTCTTGTCAATGAGCTTGGTCATGACCCCGCCAAGGGTTTCAATGCCAAGGCTCAGGGGGGTAACGTCAAGGAGAAGAACATCGTGGACATCCCCCTGGAGAACACCTGCCTGGATGGCGGCACCCATGGCAACGACCTCGTCCGGGTTGACACCCTTGTGGGGTTTTTTGCCGAATATTTTTTCCACCCGCTCCTGAACCGCCGGCATTCGGGTCATGCCGCCGACCAGTACCACCTCGTTGATGTCGCCCGAGGTAAGGCCTGCATCCTTGAGGGCTGTTTTGCAGGGCGCCACCAGGTTGTCAAGGAGATCGGCCACCAGGGATTCAAGTTTCGCCCGGCTGAGTTTGACGTCAAGGTGCTTGGGTCCGCTTGCATCGGCCGTGATAAACGGCAGGTTGATGTCGGTCTCAACGGCCGAAGAGAGTTCCATCTTTGCTTTTTCAGCAGCCTCTTTGAGACGCTGGAGGGCCATCTTGTCTCCCCGGATGTCGATGCCCTGGCTTTTTTTAAACTCGTCGGCAATGTAGTCGATGATCCTGAGGTCAAAATCCTCGCCGCCCAGGTGGGTGTCGCCGTTGGTTGATTTTACTTCGAACACGCCGTCTCCGATTTCAAGGACAGACACGTCAAAGGTTCCGCCGCCAAGGTCGAATACAACGATCTTCTCTTCGCCTTTTTTGTCCAGGCCATAGGCAAGGGAGGCGGCCGTGGGCTCGTTGATGATTCGTTTTACGGTCAGGCCTGCAATTTTTCCTGCATCCTTGGTTGCCTGGCGCTGGCTGTCGTTAAAGTAGGCCGGGACCGTGATAACCGCCTCGGTGACCTCTTCGCCAAGGTAGTCCTCTGCAGTCTTCTTGATGTTGGCCAGTATAAAGGAAGAGATCTCTGCCGGGCTGTGCTGCTTGCCCCTGAGGTTGATTCGAGTGTCACCGTTGGCGGCAGCCTCGATCTTGTAAGGCAGGACTTTCTTGTCTCCCTGGACCTGGGGCGAATCAAATTTTCTTCCAATAAGGCGCTTGACGCCGAACACGGTGTTTTCCGGGTTGGTGATGGCCTGGCGCTTGGCTGTCTGGCCCACAAGCCTGTCTCCACCCTCTGTCAGTGCCACAACGGAGGGAGTGGTTCTGTTTCCCTCAGAGTTTGTGATGACCTTTGGTTCGCCTGCTTCCATGACTGCAACGCATGAGTTGGTTGTGCCAAGGTCGATTCCGATGATTTTACCCATTTTTTTTCCTCCGATATCTATTTTTTTTCTGTTTCGTTTTCTGTCATTGCTTTTGAAACCACAACCATGGACGGCCTGATGAGTCTGTCATGGAACAGGTAGCCCTTCTGAAGCTCTGCAACCACGGTGTTTTCGGGATGATCGACTGATTCCTGCTGGGTCACTGCCTGGTGAAAGACCGGGTCAAAACTTTTGCCCTGGGCGTCAACAGGTGTGACGCTGAAGGCTGCCAGGATTCTCAGCATCTCCTTGTAGGTCATCTCCACACCTTCGAGAAGGGCTGAACCGTCGTTCTCGTTTTCCCTGGCAGCACTGATGGCCCGCTCGAGATTGTCAACCACGGTGAGCAACTGTTTCAACAAGGTCTCGTTGGCGAATTTTTTGAATTCACTCAACTCCTTGGACGACCGCTTCTTGTAATTTTCAAATTCTGCCGAAAGCCTCAGTACACGGTCTCGTTCAGCAGTAAGCTGGTCCTGGCACGCTTCGATCTCAGATTTTTCCTGTTTGCAGGAGTTGGTTTCCGGACTCTCCTTTACACTGCTCTCTTCTGCTTTGGGTGCCTCTTTGCTGGGTTCTTCAGAGTTTGTTTTTTTTGCAGGTTCGTCTTTGTCAGCCAATGCTATCTCCCGGTGAAATACTTTTCTCTACATAAGTGTTTAATAAATTGAATAAAGCCCTGATTAAATTCAGAGGAAAAATAAGACCGTTTGGTCCCATGTCAAGATATAAATAAATGGTAAAACACAAGGGGGGAGAAATGGGGCAGGGGAAAAAAGAAACCCGGCTGACCGTGGTGTGCTGGACACGCCATGACCGGGATCGATCCGCGACACAGATGATATCACTTATCGCTGCTTCCTTCCGGATCTGACGAGGTTCATGACCTTCTGTTACGCAGCGACCGGTCAGGGTGTCACATCGACACGCTCCACGGTACAGCCGGGAACTTCATTCTATACCTTAAACGCCAGACAGATTCAAGAAAAAACGTGATGCCCTGTTGAAATAGTTCAAGCGGGGGATCAGCCGTTTTTCCCAATGGCAGCGACCACCCCACGGACCTGTGCAAAAGAGATCCGTTCCTGCTCCAGGCGCAGCCGTGGGGCAAGGGTGTTGTTTCTTAACAGGTCATACACCCCGGCTTCGTCTGCGGTCAAAAGGGGCAGGTCCCGGTTGACAGGGGCGGTTTCCCGGCCCCACAGGGGCTTATGGGACAGCAGGGTGGCATGGTTCATCAGAAACGAGCGGGTCTGGGGGAAATGGTGGCGGACCTGGTCGAGCATGGCAAACCCGTGGGTGTCGATATCCCCCCAGTACCACACGGGTCTGTCTGTGATCCAGCGGGCCTTGGAAAGGGTGGACAGGCCATACCCCAGGCCGAATATCACGATGGCCCTGGGGAAAAAGGGAAAGGCAAGGCCGTTGATGTCATTTTCCACAATAAATATGGTTTCGGGCATTATGGGCAGGTGGCTGAAGTCCTGTTCAGGGATTTCCAGATCAGACAGCCCCATGAGGGTGAAATCCGGATCAAGGGTGCGGAACCGGATACGGGAAGGCTTGGATAGAAAACCGAAACGGTGCTCAAAGCTGGCCGGTCCCCTGGCCTGTTCGTTGATGGCATCCCGGGGAAGAACCCGGGTTAAAAGCCGTGTCAGCCAGGCCTTGTGGGTTTCAATGAATTTGGTGTCCACGCCCGGGATCTCGAGCTGGCGAAGATAGATCCCAGGGCCGGGCGTCTGCTTGAGGAACAAAACAATGGCCAAAAGCTCATTCCAAACGGTGGCATGGGCCAGGACGTCCAGGGGCTTTTCCGTCAAAAGGGATGCAAGCTCAGGCAGGGGGGTGGCGATCTTTTTGAAAAGATACTGGTACTGTTTTGCTGCGGCTGTTTTGCCAAGGTAGGCGAGGATCGCTTCAAGGGTGTGAAAGATGATCGCCCTGGGCATCCTGTTTTTGCCCAGGGTCCGGTGGTTTACCGTCTGCCACTCGATGGCAAACCTTGTATTGTCCTGCTTTCCGGCATGGTCGACCAGGTGTTTGACCCAGGTACGGGCCGCATCAAATTCATGGGTCAACTGTCTTGCGGTGGGGTGCTTCAAGGGGATGCGCAGGGGCTCAAAGGGCCCGGGGGTGACACATTGGGCCAGCAATTCTCCCCTGTGCCATTTTTTTTCAAGCCGCTGCCTGATATCACTGCTCCGGGTCCAGACGGTCATGACGTCTGGTTCCCCTGGTTTTTTCGATACGCTTCAATGCTCATATTTCTAAGGCGGGAAACGCGGCCGTCCCGGCTGTACACCAGCCCCACGGCCGACACATAGGGCTCAATGATGTGGATTTTCTGCAGGGGGGTGATGATGAGCAGCTGGAGATTGAGTCGCTTGAACAATTCCAGGCTGTACCGGGTGGATTCATCCGATCCCCTGCCAAAGGCTTCATCAATGGCCACAAACCTGAAGGTTCTGGAGCGCACCGCGCCCCATTCCAGACCGAACTGATAGGCCAGACTTGCCGCCAGAACCGTGTAGGCCAGTTTTTCTTTCTGTCCGCCCGATTTCCCCCCTGAATCCGTGTAATGCTCATATTCACTGTGATCTGTCTGCCAGCGTTCGGATGCGGCAAACACGAACCAGTTGCGGACGTCCGTGACCTTTGTACGCCACCGTTTGTCCAGGTCGCTGGTGCCTTCCCGCCCCTTGAACCGCTGGATCAAGGCCCTGACCTGGAGAAACTTGCCCTCGGAATAGTGCGCTTCGTCGGATCCGGTCAGGGCGCCTTCGGTGCAGGCCTTGAGCTGCTGTTGGAAATCGCGGATATCGACATCCAGATTAAACTGATCTTCAAGAACAATGTACCGCCCGGGATTGTATTCAATGTCTGACAGGGACAGGTTGATCCGTTCAATGCGCTCCCGGATGGTTTCCCTCTCGCGCATCAGCTGGGACTGGAAGTTTGCCACCTCACGGATGGTGTTTTCGTTGAGCAGTTCCTTGAAGCGGTCTTCAAACCGGGGCAGGTTGTCGGTCTCAAGCCGGGTCAGCATCTCTTCATATTCCGGTCCCGAAGAGACTGAATCGTCCACCTCCCGGGTTTCAAGGGGGAAATCGTGGCGAAAGCCGTGCATGGTTTTTATGATCCGGCCTTCCAGGGTTTTGATCCGGTTTTCCAGGTTGTCGATCCTGTTCTGGATGACCTGCCGCAGCTGCTTTTCCCGGCCGGCACAGGATTCAATGGTCAGGGTATGCTTTTCAAGGGTCTTGCGCCGCATCTGCTCAAGGTGCTTGAATATCGACGATCTCTGGTCGGCTGCCATGTCCCGGGCAGGCTTCATGTCAGCCTCACAGGTCTGGATGGCCAGGTGAGCCTGCTGTTGTTTTTCTTCATTTTTAGACCGCAGATCCCGGGTCTGGGTCAGGGCCTGCTCCGTGGCATCCATTTTCGTCTGAAGGGTCTCAAGCTGACGGTCCAGGGTCTTGAGCAGATTGGAGGCAGCCTCCAGGTCTCGTTTCTCCTGGTCAAGGTGCGAGATATCCAGGGCCACCGATTGCCAGTCAAGATCACAGAACGCCCTGAACTCACCCAGGCGGATCAGATCGTTAAGGTTCTCCTGGACCCCTTTTCTCCGGGTGTCCAGGTCTGAAACCCTGTCTGCCAGGGCCTGCAGCGTTTGTTCGAGATCCTGGCAACGTTGCTTCAGGGTCCTGATCTTGGCCGTGTTGGTCCAGCCCAGGATATAATTTGAACGGTCCGTGATGTTTTTGCGGTCGTCTTTTTCATGGCGTTTGCCGCCCGATTTGATCTGTCCTGCCTCGGTCACGGCCATGGGCTCCCGGTGAAACTGGGCCATGTCGGTGCAGCAGGCATAATCAAACCGGCTGGCCAGTTCCTGCTCCAGCCATGGATAAAACATGGAATCGGGTTTGACGGACAGTTTTCTGGCCAGGGATTCCGGATGGCGATGGGTTTCTCTGCTTTTGCTGTCCATGCGCACCAGGTAATACACCAGCCGGCCTCTCAGGTGGGTGGCATCGACCCAGGCGGCCACGGCTTTGTAAATGTCATCCGGGACCAGCAAAGAGAGCCCGAAATTGTGAAGCAGGCGTTCGGCAGCACCTTCCCAGGCCTTTTCCTCTGCCCTGACCTGGATCAGCTCTCCGGCAAAGGGAAGGTTTTTTTCTTGGATGTCAAGGTGGGCGCACAGCTCGTTCCGGATTTGAATCTGCCGGACATGGATATTGCTTTTGCGCCGCGACAGGGATTCAAGTTCCACTGCCAGTTCCTGGTGAGCCGACGTGAGTGTTCTTAATTCAACCTCGGCGTCCGTGCGCTGGTTCTGGATGTCTGCCTCTTTTTTTTCCAGGGCCTGGTGCTGGTCCTGGATCTGTCGGGCATTATCGTAGAAATCATCCGGGGTGGCGACCTGTTTGAGGGGCAGATCCCGGATCAGACGGGCGTACCGGTCTGCCTGGTGCCGGCGTTTTTCTTTGTCCAGTTCCAGGCGCGCCATGTCCGAGCGGATCCGTTCCAGGCGGTCTCCCCCGTTGTCTGCAATGTTCTGCTTTAATCGATCCCGTTGGCCCATCTGTTCCTGGTGTCGGACAACCAGGGTCTGGATTTTATGGTCCAGCCGTTCCTGGTCCTGGGCCAGGTTGCGCATCCTTTTTTTGAGCAGGGTTCGTTTGTGGAAGGCAAAAAAGGGGGTCAGGGCCTCCCGGCTCTGCCGAAGTATTTTCTTTTCCTCCAGCAGGAGGGTCTGCTGTTTGCAGTCGGCCACCAGAGGCGTTAACCGCTGGATCTGGGTCTTTGCCCTGAGAACGGCATCATGGGCGCGATTCAGGTCGTCAAAATGATGAACCAGGGCCTCAATGCGGGGGGCCACATCAAAGGCTTCGAGCATGTGCTCCCGGACAAAATCCGTGAGGTTGCCCACGGATTTCATGGAGACGGTCTGGTGAAACAGGTCCAGGGCCTGTTCGTTTTCAATGCCGAAACGCCTCCTGAATGCGGCACCATACTTGGGAAAAGTGTCAAAGATTTCTATCTTGGACCGTTTTTTCAGCCGTTTTTTCAACCGTCCGATATCCGGCCCAAAGTCACTGAAATCACCGGCGATGGACAGGGGGCGGTCCGCGACCAGGTAAAACCGTTCCGGCTGGCCCTGGTTGTCCTTGATCCAGAATACCTGGGCCAGGGTCACCTCCTGGACAAATCCCTGGTTTTTGAACACGCCCAGGATCACGGAAAAACTGTTGTTTCCCCTCAGCACCACGGGTTTTGCTGAATGGCCGACATCGCTTCGTTCGGACTTGTAGAACCCCTGCACATAGGATCGCAGACTGCGTTCCCGGGTATCGGCCCCGGCCGCTTTGTTGTAGGCAACCCGGTGGGCCGGGACCAGCAGTGTGGTCACCGCATCCACCAGGGTGGATTTGCCAGAACCAATGTCGCCGGTGAGCAACCCGTTGCGGCTGTTGAGGTCCAGGCGCCATACCTTTTTGTGAAAGGTGCCCCAGTTGTATACTTCCAGGGTGTGGAGGCGGAATCCGGCCAGGGCGTCGTCCGTTGAAAAATCAAGCAGTCCCTGGTCCATCAAAGTTCGTCCCCCTGGGCGTTTGAATCGGCCAAGGCCGTTTCACGGTACTGCCTGAGCCGGTCATCAAAGTCATGGAGCCATTGGGCATCCACAAAGGCTTTGAGGATGCGGATCACCTCAACCTTGTCCTTGCGGCCCTTGAGGCGGCGGATAAATCCCAGTTCAGCGATCTTGTTCAGGTGGCTGTTGATCCTGTCCAGGAAGCGGGCCTCGTTGGCGCTGGCAGGGAAAAACACCTTGACCATGTCTGTAATCTCCTCCACAGACAGGATGAGGCGGGTATCCTCCCCCGAGGCATCGTTCTCGGCCATTTTTTTGCGCAAAAGGGCAATGATCAGGCTCACGGGATAGGACAGTTTTCTGCGACCCACCAGCCGGGGAAGGGGGTCTTCGCCTTCCAGGGGTTCCCGGGTTTTCAACCAGGCATAGCCTTCTGAGACGTCAACCATCAGTTCCAGGCCCAGAACCTGCACATAATCCCTGAGGGCGATCTGGCTGTCTTCAAGCTGCTGCCAGAGGGTTTCATCCCTTTCCCGGAACACCACCCCCTTGATCAATGCGATCAGGGGGGCTGATATGTTTGTGGGAGTGTTTTTCATTGTATCCATGGTCTACCTGTTAAAAATAACCGCACAAAATTGTGCCTGACGGGTCACCCCATGTTCATCGGTCCATGACACCCGGTGGGTCTGGGAATCGTCAAACAGTGCCTTGTCGTCGTCTCCGGCAAGGCTCAGGTAGGTGACCAGTTCTGCCAGGCCCTGTTCCAGGGGGTGGGCTACTATAATCTGTTCAAGGGTCACCTGATTCCGGGTTTGAAGACAGCTGCGGATAATCCCCTTTAATTTGAGCCGGTCGACAAACACGGTGTGGTGGAGAATGTCCGCGGGAATGTCTGATCCATCCCCAAGGGACACGGTTTCCTCGATCACCGTTTTTACGGGAAAGGTGTACAGGGGACGTTCCATGGGCAGGGCCAGGGCCGGAGCGGATTCGTCAATGGCCATGAAATCGTTGCCTGGAAGGTTGTCTTTGATCTGAACCCCATGACTTTCGATGCTTTGAATCACCTGCATGATCCGTCTGTTTTCAAGAAACGCCTGGTCGTCCAGGTAGCGCCGCAACTGTCCGGACAGCTTGGCCACGGTTCGCTGGGTCTGCTCGCCGGCTTCAAGCCAGTCATAGTGAATCCGTTTCAGACGCATGTCCGGAGCCAGCGCTTTGACGGCCTCAAGTTCAAACACCTTGTGGAGCAGGGCGGACAACGCTTCCTGCCTGGCCGGTGACATCAGCAGATCCCAGAAGGCATTGAAACTTTTTCCCTGGTCTGATTCGGCGATAACGTCCCGTTCACCAAAAAAATCTTCAAGAAGGGTTCCTTTGCTGCCTTCCCACAGGGCAATCTGCTCGCGGGTTTTCTGATCCAGACGTCTGAAATTGTATTCGACCTCACGAAAATCGCCGAGCAGCTCCCGTGCGGTCTTGTTGATCTGGAGAAACCGGTCCTTGAGGGCCGTGTCGTCCAGGACATCCAGATGGCCTTCTCGAACCCGGGCCAGCTGGGCGTCAATCTCCGCCTTTTGCTGTTCAAGGGCGTCAATTCTGGATTGTGCATCCACCTCAGTGCCCTGGACCATCTGGTTCAAGAGATCAAAGATGGTCATCAACCGGGATTCCGTGCCGATAAACGGCCTTTGAACCAGGCTTTCAAGCCAGGCCAGGGCTTTTTCCACCCAGGGCATCAGGTCGTAATGCACCTCATCCGATCCCCGGGGGTAAAATTTTCTCAGCCACCCTTTTTCCTCTCCCGCCCACTCGTCCAGGTAGGCCTCGGCCCGCCGGGGGAAGGCGTCCCGACCTTCGATCTCCCGAAGGGCAAACAGATAATCCTCCAATGCCGATGCCAGATCCGCCCGGCCCATACGCCTGCGGTTGGGCGTAATAAAGGTTTTGTGAATAAAACCGGCAATAAGGGGGCTGTGGTCGGCCACCAGCAGTTTCCATGCCGGGTGGCTCTTTCTCAATGTCGTTAACGTGGAATAATCCAGCGTCATCTCCCTTTGCCCTGTGTGCGCCACCCCTCCCAGCGCCCCATGGGATCGGCTTGCACTGTTGTTTTTCGTTCTGCGATGCCAGGCGCTGTTTCATGGCTGTTCAGCCATTTTGTAATGGGATGTTGACAAAAAGGCAATGAAAAAACCCCATGGCCACGGATCAAGCCCCTGATCCCTGTCAAAACGGGCCTGGTCTTTTTCTTCATGGCTGTGGAAATACAATAATTGTTAGTCTATCCTTGAAAAATCGGACAAGTGTTGTATAATCGTAGGATACCACATTGTGGTAAAGTACCGGATCTGCAGCGCCGGATTCATTTACAGGATGGCTCTGGCACTGAGCCCGGCGGATACGCTGAATTCCGGGCCTTTTTCAAGGGGAAATGGGAATGGATGATTTTTCAATGACAATGACGGACCTTTATCTTTTTTTAACCGGGCCCATGATGTGGGTGGCCATGGGGGTGTTTGTTTCCGGTACGGTGTGGCATGTTTTGCAATTCTACCGGTTTACCCGGAAACAATTTCCGCGCCAGGGCAGAGGGGGGGTTCGCCAGAATTATCCAGCCCGGGACAGGAGCGGGACCATTGATTTTCGATCCTTCAAGTATCGTCTGTCCCGTTTAAAGCTGACACTGCCGGGCCAGAGACCCTTTTTTACCTTGATGACCACCTTTTTTCATCTGAATCTTGTGATACTGCCCTTTTTTGTCCAGGGCCATACCATGATGATGGGATTTTTCTCCGGGATCCATTTTCCGTCCCTGCCCGACCCTGTTGTGGATCTATTGACCCTGCTGACGATCTTGTGCGTGCCTGTTTTCCTGGCAAGACGGCTCTGCGTACGGGAGGTACGTTCCATCACCACCTTTTCCGACATTGCCCTGCTGGTCCTTGCTGCTGCCCCCATTATTACGGGGTTCATGGCCTATCATCAGTTTTATGACTATCAGACCATGATCCTTCTGCACATGGTTTCCGGGGAGTTGATGCTCCTATTGATCCCGTTTACCCGGATGATTCATATGGTCTATTTTTTCCTCAACCGGTTTTCCCTGGTTCACCAGTACACCCTCGGCATCTGGGCAAACAGGGGGTGGAAACTCAGTGTGGCCCCCTTTTACATCAAGTAAAGACAGGAATTTAACCGATGCAGACAAGTCAATCCGTTAATGTAAAGGAAATTCAAACCATTCTCAGGGAAAACAGTGCCCGGATTTCAATGGCCCTCAAGGTCTGTGCCCATTGTGCGCTCTGCGCCGACAGCTGTTTTCTTTATCGCTGCCGGGAACAGAAACCAGAATACATGCCCTCCCATAAGTTTATCAACTCCCTGGGGGTCATTTATAGAAAAAAGGGTCAGGTCAGTCTTGAACAGCTTCAAGAGATGCAGGAGATTTTGTGGAAAAAATGTGTGTTGTGTACCCGGTGTTATTGTCCCCTTGGTATCAATATTCCTGATCTGATCAGCCTGGGACGACGGATCTGCCGGTCCCAGGGTCTTTTTCATGAGTATAACGGCGGTGCGGCGTCTGCTGTTCCGCCCTTCAGAGGTCGCGTATGGTCAAGGTAAAACAAAAATCCCTCGGGGAAATCGTGGATGCCGTCCAGGGCTATGATCGTTTGCTGGTGCTGGGCTGCGGCGGCTGTGCATCGGTGTGTCTGGGCGGTGGTCAGCGGGAAGTGGATCATCTGTGCCTGGATCTGAATATGGTGTTTAAAACCCAAAACCACCAGCAAGACGCCAGGGGATACACCATTGAGCGCCAGTGCAACATGGCGTATCTTGAAGAGCTGGCATCCACCATGGGCAATTTTGATGTCGTGCTTTCCATGGCATGCGGTGCCGGAGCCCAGTATGTGGCCGAGGCATATCCTGAAACGCCTGTTTTCCCGGCAGTCAACACCGTTGCCATCGGCATTGACCGGGAGATCGGCGTTTATGAAGAACGGTGCCGGGCCTGCGGCGAATGTGTGGTGGGGTATACCGGAGGCGTATGTCCTGTGACCCGGTGCGCCAAGGGCATTTTCAATGGTCCCTGCGGCGGCACCAGGGGAGGGATGTGTGAAGTGGACAATACCATTCCCTGTGCCTGGATCGACATTTTTAACCGTTTGAAAGCCCAGAATCGGCTGGACAATATCATGAAGGTTCATCCCCCCATGGCCTGGCAGAATCAGATTCAGCGAACAATTGTGCAGGACCGGTGGTGAAGACCGGGTCTGTTCTGCCGTCCACGGGACTATCCGGTCCTGTTCCATAAATTGTAAAAATGGTGAACCGGGCCGTGGCCCCTGCCGGTTTGATACCTGGCCCCTGCCGTAAGCGCCCCTGTGATGTAAGTTTTTGCCTGGGCCACTGCCTGGGGCAGACCCAGGCCCCTGGCCAGGCCTGCGGCAATGGCCGAAGAAAGGGTGCACCCGGTGCCGTGGGAATTGGGGGTCTCTACCCGGTCACAGGGAAAGGTGACCATGGTTTTCCGGGTTCGTTCATGTAAAAGATCGTGGCTGGTCGGTCCGGTCAGGTGACCGCCCTTGACCAGAACATTGGCCGGGCCAAGCAGGGCCAGAGCCCTGGCGGCTTCAGGCATCTGTCCGGCCGTTTCAACCGAATGCCCGAGCAGCACCGACGCCTCGGGAAGATTGGGGGTGATGAGGGTGGCCAGGGGTAAAAGCCGTTCCCGCAAGGCGGCCACGGCATCATCAACAAGCAGTTTGTCCCCGCTTTTGGAGATCATCACCGGGTCCAACACCACATTGGGGCAGCGCCACTGTACCAGTTTTGATGCCACCATCTCGATGACCTCCGGGGAGTGGAGCATGCCGATCTTGACCGCATCGCAGCCGATATCTTCCATGACCGCATCAATCTGCTGGCCGATGAATTCGGGCGGCACCGGGAAAATCCCCGTGACCTGCCGGGTGTTCTGGGCCGTGAGGGCGGTAACGGCAGACATGCCGAAAACGCCCAGGGCGGAAAAGGTTTTCAAGTCTGCCTGGATGCCGGCACCCCCGCCACTGTCAGATCCGGCAATGGTCAGTGCACGGAAATAGGATGTCATTGCTTTTTCTCCTTACTCTTTCCAGGTGTGGATCAGGGAGGCGGTATCCACACGGTTTTTAATAAGCCCGTAGTCCAGGGCAAAATCGGCAAAGGCCTGCCATTTAGCAGCGTCATGACCGTTCTGGCCTGCAAAATAGGGCCGGGTCAGTTCAAAGGCCGCGGTTTCAACGTCAGCATCGGCTTCGGGAACGGCCTTGAGGTAACGCTTAAGGGCGGTCGCCGGGTCTTTGACAAGCTCGGCCATGGCAAGCTGTATGGCCTTTACAAATTTGTGGATGGCGGCCTCTTTCTGGGTCAGGGTTTTTGATCCGGCCACAAAGATCAGCTCTTCATAATCAGGGATTCCGTTGTTTTCCAGCTCAAAAAATCCGGCCGTATATCCCTGTTGTGCCATGGCCACGGTTTCATAGGTCTTGAACGGCCCCATGACGGCGTCCACCTTGCCCGAGACCAGGGCGGGTAAAATGGTAAATCCCACATTAACCGGGGTGTAATCCTTGATGCCGTTGAGGTCGGCAAAGGCGTGGAGCAGCACATCCATGAGTCCGGGAACGGTGTACCCGATGCGCCTGCCAGACAGGTCGGCAGGTGATTTTATGGTGCTGTCCAGGTACAGCAGGGTGGTCAGGGGGTGGACGACCAGGGGGGCCACGGCTTTGAGATCCAGGCCCTGGTCGGCTGCAATGATGGTCTGGGGCTGGTAGGAAACGGCCAGATCCACCTGTCCTGCGGCGGCAAGTTTCAGGCCGTCGGCAGTTTCCGACGGGGCGATGATCTCCACTGCAAGCCCCAGATCCTTAAAGTGTCCCGATTCACGGGCCAGATAAATGGGCAGGTGGTCCACATTGGGAAACCAGTCAAGCATGAGTTTCAGCTGTTCTGCCCCGGTGACCGGTGCTGCGGCCAGGAGGAGGAGGGTTGAAAGGACCAGGATAATTCGTTGTTTCATTGGGTTTTCCTTTGCATAGATGGGGGGTAAGTTACTTCCATTTTACGATGTTTTTTTCGATTTGACCGACCACGATCCAGAGGCCCAGGCCCATGGCGGTCAGCCAGAGAATGGCGGCAAATACCAGGTCGGTCTGGAGGCGTGCATTGGCCTGGATCATGAGATACCCCAGGCCCTGCTGGGCCCCGACCCATTCCCCGATTACGGCGCCGATGGTGGCCACGGTGACGCCCACCCGCAGGCCGGAAAAAAACCGGGGCAGGGCCCAGGGCCAGTAGAGCAGGCACAGCTTCTGGAAGAAACTGGCCCCCATGAGGCAGAACAGCACCCTGAATTCCGGATCGCAGCTTTTTAACCCTGACAGCAGGCTGACGGTAATGGGGAAAAATATAATCACCCAGGCCATGAATACCTTGGATGCCATGCCATATCCCAGCCAGACCACCAGCAGCGGAGCCAGGGCAAACACCGGCACGGCCTGGGAGGCCACCAGAAAGGGGGTCAACCCCCGTTCAAGTCCGGGATTGGCGAACATGAAAATGGCCAGGGGAATGGCCGTGGCCAGGGCAAGGCCGATGCCGGCCAGGATTTCGGCAAAGGTGGCCAGGGCGTGGGGCCAGATCACAGGGGCCTTGAACAGGGCCGTTGCTGCAATATCCGAGGGCCGGGGCAGGATGAAGGCCGGGACATCCATTATCCCCACCCCCAGCTCCCACATGGCCACAAGGCCCAGGGCAAGAACCGCTGCCAGGCCGTTGGTCTTGAAATTATCCGTGGCCATGGGGCATGCCTTGTCTGAGCCGTTCCAGAACACAGGTCTTGATGTCCAGCAGTTCCGGATCGCTGAAGGTCCTGGGTTTGGGTGACTGGGGAATAAACCGTTCAATGACAACCATGGGGCAGGGGCTGAGCAGGCAGATTTCGTCCCCGAGAATCAATGCCTCTTCAATGTCATGGGTGATCATGAGGATGGTCTTTTTGAATTCGGACTGGAGCATGCGCAGCAGGGATTGAAGTTCCCGGCGGGTAATGGCATCCAGGGCAGACAGGGGTTCGTCCAGAAGGATGAGATTTCTTTCAAACATGAGGGTCCGGACCAGGGCACAGCGCTGTCGCATGCCACCGGAAACCTGGTCGGGATAGTAGGTTTCAAATCCGTTGAGTCCCAGGCGCTGGAACAGGCGGCCGGCCTTTTGCCGGGCCTTTGCCGGGTCCGGCCGGGTTCGTCCGGTCCTGGCCGGCAGCAGGCTGTTTTCCATGAGGGTGAACCAGGGCAGCAGCAGGTCTTTTTGCTGCATATAGGCCCCGTGCTTCTGGAGGTGGGGCAGGTGTTTTCCCCTCCAGGTGATCCGGCCCCGGTCCAGGGGGGTCACCCCGGTCAGCCCGTCAAACAGGGTAGACTTTCCGCATCCCGACGGCCCCACCAGCACCATGAACTGCCCTGGTTTGACCGTGAGGGTTAATTCTGAAAAAATCATCCGGCTGCCAAAGGATTTGGTGGCACCAAAGACCTCAAACATGGTCGTTTCCTTGAAATTTATTCTTGAAATGCGTACGACCGCAGGTGGGATGGGGGAAAGGGGCTTTCCTTCGCCGGTATGAGCCGGATCAGGTTCCAGGGGTCGAAACAAGGACTACTCTGTGTTTCCTCTCAGCCGAATACCTTCGACTCCCCCAGCCTTCCATTGACGTCGCAATAATTGGGGGCACGTTAGCACGACTGGCTGATGCCTGTCAAACCTGTGTTCCCTGGTTGACGGAAAAAACCGGGGTGGTATGGTAGGGTTTTACTATTTCAGGGAGGTTGCATGGTCTGGAGGGTTTATCTGCTGATGTGTCGTGACGGCTCGTTGTACTGTGGTGTTGCAAAGGATGTTGCGGCCCGTGTGGCCACACATAATGCCGGCAGGGGGGCTAAATATACCCGGTCCCGGCTGCCCGTGATCCTGGTTGCCGTCAGTCCTGATCTGACCAAGCAGGGGGCGTTTCAGCTGGAGTATCGGGTAAAGCAGCTGCGGGCCCATGAAAAACGGGACGTGGTGCTGGCAGGGAAGTGGGTGAGACCTGACAAATGAGGGCGGAAAACCAGGGGAAAGGTGAATAATTCGGTTGTGGAACTTGATAAGTGGTAACCTAGATGATACTCATGGATTGTTGTTTTAAACTATTTGTGATAAATTTACAAAACAGGGAATATCATAATTTTTACGGGAGAGAACTATGAGTGAGATTGTCAGGGAAGGTGATACAACCGTGGTGAGGCCGGGCATTGATATCGTTGCCTCCATGGCAGAGGATTTCAAACGCGAACTTCTTTCAGCGATCAATGATCACCCGGGAGACTTTGTCATTGATCTTTCAGGCGTTGAAATGGTTGATTCCGTAGGAATTGGCGTGATCATTGCAACCCACAACACCCTGGAACAGAGCGGAAGAAGCCTCAAGGTCATCAATGTTTCAAAGGATGTGTTCGGGCTTTTCAGCACCATGCGTCTTAACAGACGTTTTACAATAGAGAGCAAAGCATAGTGGGTGTGGCCCCGATGAAAAAAAGATGGTTTTCCGCCCTTTTCCTCGCAGCGGCCATGTTTTTTTCTGTAGCAGGATGTGGTAATGATGACGACGGGGGGTATGAGGGGGTCGGGCGCCTGGTGGCCGAGAGAAATCGTGCCCGGTTTATACAGAGCGGAAACAATCTGCAGCCGACACCACCGGGCAATTCATTGCCATCCGCCTCAACGGGTGTTAAATCATCAGATGACGTTGTGGTTGAAGAGGCTGTCAATGTTGTGAGCGCCTCTTCGGGCAAGATTCTGGGCAAAGGAACGGCCTATATGGATGGGGAGGGGAAAATTATAACCATCCGGATTCGAAAAAAGTAGCCGGCAGATTCGTTCAGTCTGTCCCTCAAGTCGGTGAGACCCCGGCGAGAAGTTCTGTATTCCATTTTTTAAAACGCACCCGAATGTTCAAAGGACAACAGGCAGCACCCCTTTAATCTCCAACCGGGGGATGGGGCGTTGGGATGAACCGGGCCTCATGCCACCAGGCGCTTTCAACAGAAAGCGGGCTGGCAATCTGTACCTGGAGAGAACCTGAATGGCCGGAGCAGGGGATCTGTCCCGGCCGCAACTGATGATGCTCTGGTGGGCGTTTGACATAAAAAAGGGGTTCTGCCCGAGCGGCCAGGACCCCCTTTGTCTACAATGGTCGGGGCGAGAGGATTCGAACCTCCGACATCCTGCTCCCAAAGCAGGCGCGCTACCAGGCTGCGCTACGCCCCGAAAATACAGTCAAAGCTTTTAACACTGTTTCCCGGATTATGCAAGTGCAATCACGGCCGGCCCATGAAAAATATCCGGCTAGCCGGCCCTGCATTTAGGTGGATGGTACTTTTGGTTTGTAACGGTGCTTTTTTGTTTGCATGGTGTCGCAAAGTACTGAAATGCATTCTTTTTTTCAATTTTCTTGACACCTGCACATTTAAAGATTAACTTAATACATTTTTACTTGGGGCACACATATTGAATGGCCCTGGTGGTTGAAACCATGACAACAACATGACAATAATATCAATAAGAGATGGCTTGATGCGCTGCAGGTTCCCCAGGGGACCCCGTGTTTAGAGCCTTTTGGTACAGGAAGGGGAACAATGCAATTAAACGTTGAAGAAAAAAGCGCGGTAAAAAAAGTCCTCCACATTGAAATTCCTAAGGAAGATGTGGCAAAGGAGCTGAACGCAGCTTACAATGAGCTGAAAAAAACGGCCACAGTAAAGGGTTTCAGAAAGGGAAAGATTCCCCGGAAAATATTGGAGACCCGGTTTTCAAAGGATGTGCATGCCGACCTTGTGCCCCATCTGATTCAGAACGCTTTTTCCGAAGCCCTTGAAGAGCATAAGTTCAATCTGGTGGGGGGGCCCCAGGTGGATCCGCCGGAACTGACCCCCGGAGAGGCCTTCAGCTTTGATATCTCAATCGAGGTGATGCCGGAGCTTGAGCCTGTGGATTTCAAGGGGATCGCCCTGAAGAAAACCATGTATGAAGCAACGGATGAGGAAGTTGATGCCCAGATTCAGATGATCCGCAAAACCATGGCAACCAAGGAGAAGGTGACCGAGGAACGACCGGTCAAGGCCGATGATTTTGTCCTAATCGATTACCAGGGATTTGTCGATGGGGAGCCTTGTGATGCAGCCCCGATGGTTGAAAATTATGTCATGGCCATTGGCGGCAACACCCTTCCGGCAGCGTTTTCAGACAAGCTGATGGGCGCCATCCCTGTGAAGGAGATGGAGATTGATGTTGTTTATGCAGACGATGACAAGGATGCGGCCCTGGCCGGCAAGACCGTGACCTACAAGGTGACCCTCAAGGAGATCCAGGAGCAGATCCTGCCGCCGGTGGATGACACCCTGGTGGAAAATCTGGGCCAGTACAAGGATCTTGCAGACCTCAAGGCAGCCATTCTTGACAACCTTAAAAAGGGGTATGAGCAGCGGACCCATCATGAGCTGAGTGAGCAGATCTTTACCGCCCTTCTTGAGAAAAACGAGTTTGAAGTGCCCGACACAATGGTCGATGCAGAGCTCCAGGGCATTATTGCCGAGGCTGAGCAGGCCTATGCCCAGAACAATATCTCGCTTGAAGATGTGGGACTGAGCAAGGATTTCCTCAAGTCCCAGTACCGGGATGTGGCTGAGAAACAGGCCCGCCGGCACATTCTCCTGGGCAAGATTATCGATCAGGAGAAGCTTGAGCTGACCGACAATGAGCTTGAAGCCGGTTATGCTGAAATGGCCCTTGGGATGAACGCCTCTGTGGATGCCGTGAAAAACTTTTTCAAGATGGATGGACGGCAGCTTGAGTATTATAAGCACACCCAGCTTGAAAAAAAGGCTGTCCGTCTTATAATAGAACAAGGCGATGTCACTGAGGTCGCCCCAGAGGTTGAGACAGAGGTCTCTGAGTCCGGGGCGGACGTTGAGGACAAGACAGATCAATAATTTTTTCCGTCCGGCCTTTGTGGATGGAAAACAGAATAATTAAAGGAGATAACCGTGCCCTTAATTCCCATGGTCGTTGAACAGAGTAACAGGGGCGAGCGTGCCTATGATATCTATTCACGGCTGTTAAAGGACAGAATCATATTTCTGGGGTCTGCCATGGACGATGAGGTTGCCAACCTCATCGTGGCGCAACTCTTGTTCCTAGAGTCTGAAGATCCGGAAAAGGATATCAATTTTTATATCAATTCCCCCGGCGGTGTGGTCACTGCCGGAATGGCTGTGTATGACACCATGCAGTACATTAAACCCGATGTGGCAACGGTTTGCATCGGTCAGGCAGCCAGTATGGGAGCCCTGCTCCTTGCTGCCGGTGCAAAGGGGAAACGCTACAGCCTTCCCAACTCCAGAATAATGATTCATCAGCCCCTTGGCGGCGCCCAGGGCCAGGCCTCTGATATCAAGATCCAGGCCAACGAGATTCTGCGCATGAAAGAGGTGTTGAGTGGAATCCTGGCAAAGCACACGGGTCAGGATTTTGAAAAAATATCGGTAGATACTGACAGGGATTTTTTCATGTCAGGCGCCCAGGCCAAGGAATATGGTCTTGTGGACCATGTGGTTTCAAGCCGGGACGAGCTGGAAAAGGCAGAAGCAGCAAAGGAGAAATAATATGACCCGGAAAGATGATGAGAGTGATCAGTTCTTTTGCTCATTTTGTGGAAAGAACCAGAAAGAGGTCAAGAAACTCATTGCAGGACCCAGCGTTTACATTTGTAACGAGTGTGTCAATCTGTGTGAAGAGATCATTGAAGATGAGGACAAGGAGAGCCTTGCTCCGGCCGAGGCCAGCGATAAAAAGCTTACCCCAAAGGAGATCAAGGATGTTCTTGATACCTATGTGATCGAGCAGGACAGGGCCAAGAAGGTGCTTTCTGTTGCCGTGTACAATCATTACAAGCGTCTGGATGCAGAGGTGAAAAATGATGACGATGTGGAGATCCAGAAGAGCAATATTCTGCTGATCGGCCCCACGGGTTGCGGAAAGACCCTGCTGGCACAGACCCTGGCAAGATTTCTGGACGTCCCCTTTGCCCTGGCCGATGCAACTACCCTTACCGAGGCCGGTTATGTTGGCGAGGATGTGGAGAACATCATTCTTTCCCTGGTCCAGAATGCCGATTATGATATTGAAAAGGCCCAGCGGGGAATCATCTACATCGATGAGGTGGACAAGATCTCCCAGCGGGGAGACAATCCCTCCATCACCCGGGATGTCTCGGGTGAAGGGGTTCAGCAGGCCCTTTTAAAGATCATTGAGGGAACCACTGCAAGCATTCCGCCCAAGGGCGGTCGAAAGCACCCCCAGCAGGATTTTGTCAAGGTGGACACCTCCAATATCCTGTTTGTATGCGGGGGGACGTTTACCGGTCTTGAGAAGGTGATTGAACGCAGAATCAGCAAGAAATCCATGGGGTTCGGGGCTGAGGTCAAGAGCCGCAAGGAAAAGAACGTGGGAGAACTCCTGGAGCAGTTAAAGCCGGAGGATCTCATCAAGTTCGGCCTGATTCCCGAGTTTCTGGGACGGCTTCCTGTGGTCACATCCCTGTCCGAGCTCAACGAAGCTTCGCTGGTCAAGATTCTCACAGAGCCGAAAAATGCCCTGTTAAAGCAGTATCAGCGGTTGTTTGAGTTTGAGAATGTCAAGCTCACCTTTACCGAGGAGGCCCTTGCTGCCATGGCCAAGGAGGCTGTGACCCGAAGATCGGGTGCAAGGGGCCTCAGGGCAATCATGGAGGAGACCATGCTCGACATCATGTATGAACTGCCTTCAACGGAAAACGTCCGGGAGTGCATCGTGGGCGAAGAGGTTGTTCTCAAGCATGAACCGCCGATTCTCCTGTTTGAACAGGCCAAGAAACAGGCCTAATCACAACCCAAGGCCATAAAATCCAGGGGCCGGAACACGCCGGGTCAGGGAAATGACAAACGGATGACAAATAATTTGAAGAACATCAACTTTGACGGACCTGAAGCTGAAACAAGGGAACTGCCCCTGGTGCCCCTGAGGGACATGGTTCTTTTCCCCCACATGATAACGCCGGTATTCATGGGCCGGTCCCGTTCCATCAAGGCCCTGTCTGCCGCCATGGAAAAGGACAAGCGGATTTTTCTTGTTACCCAGAATGATCCGGATACGATCAAACCCATGGCCGGCGACCTCTTTCCCATGGGAACCCAGGCAAGGATTACCCAGATGCTCAGGCTTCCCGATGGAACGGTCAAGGCCCTGGTGGAAGGCGAATGCCGGGGGCGGCTCACAAGGGTGAGGGAAGTCGAAAACTTTGTTTCGGCCCAGTTTGCCGTGGTCGAGGAAACAGGTATTTACGGCCCAGAGGCCAAGGCGGCGGTTCGCACGGCCACCGAAGCCTTTGACGCCTATGCAAAGCTTTCGGGCAGCATTTCCAAGGGCCTGATCCAGGCCCTTGGAGAGCTTGCAGATGATCCAGGTAAGCTTGCCGACTCGATTGCCGCCCACATGCCGTTCAAAATGAGCGATAAAAAGCTGCTTCTCAAATGCCTCGACATTGAAGAGCGGCTTTTTTTGATCGTAAAGCTCATCCAGGAGGAGACCGAGGTTTTTGCCATGTCCCAGAAGATCAAGGGCCGGGTAAAAGAGCAGATGGAGAAGCTCCAGAAAAAGCACTATCTCAACGAGCAGATGACGGCCATCAAGCGGGAAATGGGTGAGGATGGTGAAGCCTCCCATGAATTCCAGGAGCTTGAGAACAAGATCAAGCGCAAGCGCATGCCCAAGGAGGCGGCAGCTGCCGTTCGAAGGGAGTTTGAAAAGCTTGTGCAGATGTCGCCCATGTCGTCCGAGGCAACGGTGGTCAGAAATTACATCGAGTGGCTGCTCTCCCTTCCCTGGTATCGAAAGAGCCGGATAAAGATGGACCTCGCAGATGCCCGGCAGATCCTGGACAAGGATCATTACGGACTTGAAAAGCCCAAGGAGAGGATCCTGGAATACCTGGCGGTTCAGATGCTGGTCAAAAAGATCCGGGGGCCGATTCTCTGCTTGGTGGGGCCGCCCGGTGTGGGCAAGACCTCCCTTGCAAGATCCATTGCACGCTCAACGGGCAGGGCCTTTGCCAGAATTTCCCTGGGCGGTGTCCGGGACGAGGCTGAGATCCGGGGCCACAGGCGGACCTATATCGGGGCCATGCCCGGGAAGATCATCCAGACCCTGAAAAAGACCGGTTACAGCAATCCGGTGTTCTGCCTTGACGAGGTGGACAAGATGAGTACCGATTTCAGGGGAGATCCCTCATCAGCCCTTCTGGAGGTGCTTGATCCTGAACAGAACCAGAGTTTCAATGACCATTACCTTGACGTGGATTACGACCTCTCCGATATTTTGTTTGTGACCACGGCCAATACCCTCCACAGCATCCCGGCTCCCCTGAGGGACAGGATGGAGGTGATCCAGATCCCCGGGTATACCGAGTATGAGAAGGAACGCATCGCCCACGGATTTCTGGTCCCGAAACAGCTGGCGGCCAATGGTCTTTCCCCGGACGATGCCGTGTTTTCAAAAAAGGCGGTGCTGACCGTCATCCGGCATTACACCCGGGAGGCCGGGGTGAGAAACCTTGAACGGGAAATCTCGTCGGTCTGCCGTAAGATTGTCAAAAATATTGTTGAGACAGGCAAGCGAAAGCGGCACTCCCTTTCTGTCAAATCCATCCACAAGCACCTGGGCCAGCCCCGGTTCCGGGATTCCATGCTCGAGGCAAGGGATCAGATCGGTATCGTGAACGGGCTTGCCTGGACCCAGGCCGGCGGAGAGCTGTTAACCATTGAAACGGTTACCATGCCGGGCAAGGGAAATGTTTCGGTGACGGGCAAACTCGGGGATGTCATGAAAGAGTCGGCCTCTGCCGCCGTCAGCTATGTCCGCTCCAGGAGCAGTGAGCTCCATATTCCCGATGATTTCTACCGAAAGCTTGATATCCATATCCATGTGCCAGAGGGCGCCATTCCAAAGGATGGACCTTCAGCCGGGATATCCATGTGCACGGCCGTTGTTTCTGCGTTGACAGGCCGGCCCGTGGACAGAAAGACGGCCATGACCGGAGAGATCACCCTGAGGGGCCGCGTGCTGCCCGTGGGCGGGCTCAAGGAGAAACTCATTGCCGCCCATGCAACCGGCATTACACGGGTCATCATCTCCAGGGAGAACGAGAAGGACATCACTGAAATTCCGGCTTCGATCCAGAAGCAGCTGAAGATCTGCCTGGTCGAAGAGATGGGTGAAGTGCTTGAACTGGCCCTTGCTGAAAAAAAAGATGGGTGAAAGATTTTTTATGCTTGACACCCATAGCGGATGCTGGTAAATAGTATCCCGTTGTTGAGGGCAAGAGGGCGAATAACTCAGCTGGTAGAGTGCAACCCTTACAAGGTTGAAGTCACAGGTTCGAGCCCTGTTTCGCCCACCATCAACAGCACAACATAAATTGCGGGGGCGTAGTTCAGTTTGGTTAGAACGCCTGCCTGTCACGCAGGAGGTCGCCGGTTCGAGCCCGGTCGCTCCCGCCATTTAAGAAGGGCCTTTAATCTGAATCAGATTAAAGGCCCTTCTTATTTGCTATTGGGGGGACACCTTACTTAATTCTTCCAGTAACTTTGGTCCTTTTTTTAATAAGTCCAATGCCCTGGCGGACACAACAAAGCATGAAACTTAGATGCGCGACAGCAGAGGCGACCGGGGGGAGGTTTTGCCCGTAGCGGATTAAACGGCAGCGGTCAGCATGGACGCTGAAGGAGCTGCCGTTTCCCTCGGAGCAGCCCAGGACGGGCTGCGAGAATGAGCGGAGGGCAATACCTTCCTCCGGTTGCCGGAATAACACGAGTTTTTTATAAAAAAAGGAATTAAGTAAGGTTCCCTATGGCCGCTAGGATGGCGTCGCCCATTTCGATCGTTGAAACGGCTGACCGGCTGTCCGGTGCAAGGTCGGCCGTGAGGATTCCCTGGTCCAGCACCTTTGAAACCGCCGCCACAATGGCGTCGGCAGCCTGGTGCTGCCCCAGGCTGTACCTGAGCATCATTGCCGCCGACAGGATCTGGGCAATGGGGTTTGCAATGCCCTTGCCGGCAATGTCCGGTGCAGACCCGCCGGCCGGTTCAAAAAGCCCGAAGTTTTTCTCGTTAAGGCTGGCAGATGCCAGAAGTCCCATGGAGCCGGTGATCATGGCACACTCGTCGGAAATGATGTCGCCGAACATGTTCGGACAGAGCAGCACGTCAAACTGGTGGGGATTTCTGACCAGCTGCATGGTGGCGTTGTCCACATAGATGTGGTTCAAGGTGATTTCCGGGTATTGCTTTGCCACTTCAATGACGGTTTCCCGCCACAGCACCATGGAGGTCAGCACATTGGCCTTGTCCACCGATGTGACAATTTTACGCCGGTTTGCCGCCGCCTCAAAGGCGTGGCGGGCAATTCTTTCAATCTCCATCCTCGAGTAGACAAGGGTGTCCCAGGCCTTTTCATCCGGGCCGGTTCCATCCCGGCCTTTGGGCTGTCCAAAGTAGATCCCCCCGGTGAGTTCCCGGACGCAGAGGATGTCAAACCCGTCTTTGACGATGGACGGCTTGAGCGGGGATGCCCCTGCAAGGGATTTGAATATTCTTGCCGGCCTCAGATTGCAGTAAAGGTTGAAATGTTTGCGCAGGGGGAGCAGCGCCCCCCGTTCCGGCTGCTGTTCCGGGGGAAGGTGTTCCCATTTGGGGCCGCCCACCGAGCCAAAGAGGATCGCCTGGCTCTGTTCGCAAACTTCAAGGGTTTCAGGGGGAAGGGCCGTTCCCGAGCTGTCTATGGCGCATCCGCCCACGTCGGCCCGGATAAACTCAATGCCAAATCCATAAATGGTTTTAACCCGTTCAATGATCTTTACCGCCTCTGCCATGACTTCAGGGCCAATCCCGTCGCCCGGGAGCAGCGCTATTTTGTAATTCAAATGAGTATCCTTTGCTTGCGTCTGTTACTGGGTTGAATGAAACTTTGACCGATGCATTATCGGTGGGGGCGTTTCAAATTTCGTTGTGGCCAGGGCAGACCTCCTGCCCCGGTCGTGCCGGTTATTTGAGAATGATCCTGGCATCCACGATGTCAAGGCCCTCGTGGTGGAGGATCACCGGATTGAGATCCATCTCCCTGATGTCAGGGTAGGATTCAATGAGTTCTGAACACAGGAGTAAAATTCGTTTCAGGGCCTTTTTGTCATACCCCTTCTGACCGCGTACTCCGTCGAGGATGGCCGATGACCGGGTCTCTCCGATCATTTTTTTTGCCGATGTCGGGGATATGGGCAGCACCCAGAAGGTGACATCCTTCATGATTTCCACCATGATTCCCCCCAGGCCATACATGATGACCGGCCCGAACTGGTCGTCGATCTTGGTCCCCACAATGACCTCCAGGCCGCTATTGGCCATGGGAGTCACCAATACCCCATGGATGTCGGCATCTGGATTGTAGTTTTTCGCATTGAGGAGGATTTCGTTGTAGGCAATGCGGATCTGCCCCTCGGTCTTGAGGTTGATCTTGACACCGCCGGCATCGCTCTTGTGCAGAATGTCCGGTGATACGATTTTGAGCACCACCGCGCCATTCATCTGCCTTGCCAGTTCCACGGCCTGGTCCTCTGTCTGGGCCATCTTGTCCTCGGCAGTGGATGCCCCGTGGAGTTTGATCAGCTGTTTTGCCTCATGCTCGAGCAGCACCTTGCGGCCCTGGGCTTTAGCCCTTTCAATGATGTCAATGCCAGCCTTTTTGGCCCGGGAGCCCCAGTTAAAGACAAAGTTGGTCTTGGCATGGTAGGATTTCAGGTAATCGCCATACTGACACAGGGAGGCAATGCATTTGCAGGTGATATCAAGGGAGTCGTGGACCGGAATATTATAGTGGCGCAGCAGCTCGATGGGGTGGGAGTTGTAGGAACTGTACAGGCTGTGGACCACAATGGGCTTGTTTTTCTGTTTGACCATTTTTCCGAGCCTGTGGGCCGCATCCTCTTCAGGGATGGCCAGGCTTTCGGCAAACCGGATGCCGTAACCGCCAAAGAGGCCGACAATGAGAAGGCCGCCCACACTGGGGTCCCGGAGGATGATATTGGCGCAGTCAGCAAAAACAGCCGGGTTGGAGTCTGTGCCGCCGGCCACATCCACGGGGTTGACCACCGATGCCGCATCCGGCAGGATGGCCCTGAGTTTCGCCTGGGTGGTTTCGGAAAGTTCTGGAAGGCCGATGCCGTAGTCGGACAGAAGGTCTGCGCCTATGGTGGCATGGCCGCCTCCGTCGGCCAGAATAGCCACCTGGTTGTTTTTAATCGGCGGCTGGCTCGACAGGGTCTGGGCCACGGGAAAGAGTTCGTCGGAATTTTCAATCACCGTTATCCCGGCCCTGCCATAGGCGGCGTTGGCAACTTCGCTCATGCCGGCAAGGGATCCTGTATGGGATCCTGCCGACCGTTTGCCGGTGATGGAACGACCGCTTTTCAGGAGAACGATGGGCTTCTTTTTGGTTGTTTCATAGGCCTGCTGAAGGAATTTTCGTCCCTGGCTCATTCCCTCCACATACATGAGAATGGATTTGGTTTGAGGGTCATCCCTCAGAAATTCCAGGTATTCATGGAATTTGATGTCTGCCTCGTTGCCCACGCCTATATAATAGGTAAAGCCTTCGTGCTTACGGATCATGGCCTCGGTGATCAGGGTCAGGGCCATGTTGCCGCTCTGGCAGATCAGGGCAATTCCGCCCCTGGGTGCGTTTTTGATCCCCACAAGGTTCATGTTGCTCTTCATGTTGATCATGCCCGAGGTGTTCGGTCCGATGATGCGAACGTTCGAGGCTTTGGCTGTTTCAACCACAAGGGTTTCAAGGGCCTTGCCTTCCTTGCCCAGTTCCCGGAAACCGCCTGCCACAATCACGGCGCCTGCCACTTTTTTTTCACCACATTCCTTTAGCAGGGCCGGGATGGTTCTGGCCGGTGTGGTGATCAGGGCCAGGTCCACGGGCTGGTCAATGGCTGTGATACTGGCATGGCAGGGGATGCCAAGGACCGTATCTTCCCTGGGATTGACCGGGAATATTTTTCCCTCATACCCATCTTCCAGCAGGGTTTTGATGGCTTGATAGCCCCGTTTGGTTGGATTCTTGGAAGCACCGATGATGGCGACGGATCGTGCATTCAATATCTTGTCAAGCATTACTCCGGCTCCCGTGCTGTGCGTTTGCGGTTGTCAAAAGTTTTTAACGAGGCTTCCCGCTCCTTGGTGGAGACACAGGCAAGGCAGGCTTCGATTTCATAATCCATGAGCGACTCAAGGCTTGCTTCGCCGCTCGCCATGAGCAGCCCCCGCTTGATTCTGGCAATGGAAAACGAGGAATTTGCGGTAATGGCAGCGGCCATGGCCATGGCTTCGTCCATGAGGGTGTCAAGGGGGACGCTACGGTTGACAAGCCCGATGCGTGCCGCTTCCTTGCCGGTGATGTTTTCTGCAGTAAACAGCAGTTCCCTTGCCTTGCCGGGCCCCACAAGGTCCTGGATCAGGCGGAAGGCCCCACCGGTGACCGAAGAGGTGACCCGAGCTTCGGGTGATCCGATGAGGGCATCGTCTGCTGCAATCCGGATATCGCAGGCAAGGGCAAGCTCGTAACCTGACCCGAGGGCATAGCCGTTGATGGCGGCAATGGTAGGTTTTTCAAATCGGATGAGGGTTCTTGTTGCCTCCTGAAGGGATTCAAGGTAGCGCCGGTACGCTTCCACAGTTCTCTTGGCCGACTCCTTGAGGTCCGCCCCGGTTGAAAAGGCGCGTCCCTCTCCAGTGATGATCAGTGCCTTTAATCCGGGATTCTGCCTGATTTTCTCCAGGGCGTCCATCATTTCAAGCCAGAGCTGCTGGTTCATGGCATTGAGCACATGGGGGCGGTTCAGGCTAACAATGGCTGTGGCATTGGTTGTTTTAAAAACAATGGCTTCATAGTCCATGGATTTTACCTTTATCTGCTGAAAGAGCGGTTAGTTAAACGAACGATTGGCATGGTTAAAAGTTATAAAGGCATTTCACCGAATGTCAACAAAGAACTGGGGCTTTTGTTGGAAAGGGACTTGACAACTGCTAGGGTGTGGGCCTAAGTTCAGCTATGAAATTTTAACCAGTGCCGCAGGACGGCAGTCAGGGACGGGACGCAGCGTTGACGATATATTGCATCAGAAAGCACCGGACAATTTTTAATCCAGACCATTGCAGGCAGTGCTCCCACCGGAAACGGTGCAGGGCATTTACGCTTTTTATCGAGCCTGAACTGCCCTTTGTATTCAAGCTCAATGGGAATGCCGATTCAATTTTTGACGCCCAGAATGAGGTTAAAAACGCCCTGGATGCCCTGTTTTCGAGTGAGCGTGTCCTGCTCGAACAAGAGGCGCTGTCGCTGCTGCCGGGAGACAGGGACAGGACGAGTGCCATTGTCCGCTTGAAAATGTATGAACTGCTTCATCACAATAACGTTTAGGGGGTGTTTTTCCATGGAAAAAGGTTACGTGCACATCTACACCGGAGACGGCAAGGGCAAGACCACAGCGGCCCTGGGGCTAGCCCTGCGGGCTGCCGGCCACGGATTTAAGGTCTTTATCGGGCAGTTCATGAAAGGCCAGTACTATGGTGAGCTCTCTTCGCTTGAGCATATTCCCGGTATCAGGATCGAACAGTTTGGCGATGAAGGGTGTATCCGGCGCCATGAGGTGACAGCGGTTCACAAAGAGCATGCAAAGGCCGGGCTCGACAGGATTGCCCAGGTCATGGCTGAAAACGTTTGTTCGCTGATCATCATGGACGAGATTCTCGTGGCCATCTGGTTTGGCCTGGTCTCAACGGATGAGGTGAGGGCGGTGGTTTTGAACCGGCCCGATGGGGTTGAGCTGGTTCTCACCGGCAGACAGGCGCCTCCACAACTGCTGGACCTTGCCGACCTTGTGACTGAAATGAAAGAGGTCAAGCACTATTATTCAAAGGGGGTACTGGCAAGGGACGGGATTGAGCGTTAGAAAATCAGGCGGGGAAAACATAAAAAGGCAGAAGAGGGCTTCTTCTGCCTTTGTGCCGTAAATTATGTAAAAAGAAGCTACTGCTTTACAACATTTCTGGCAGCAGGCCCCCGCTCGTTGTCTTCAATGTCAAAGTTGACCCTTTCGCCCTCGGACAAGGTCTTGAATCCGGGCATGTCTATTGCCGTATGGTGCACAAATACATCGTTTCCCTCGTCTTGTTCGATAAAACCAAAACCCTTCTTGTCACTAAACCACTTTACTGTTCCTTGTGCCAAAACCTTACCCTCCTTAAATGTCAACATTTGACTCTATAAAAGCTGTTCTGAAAAAGATCAGAGCAACCGATACGGCAAGCAATAAAATGACTATATCCTCTGAAACAAAAATTGCAAGGGAAAAAAAAGGGGTTGCGGTAAAAAACCGCAACCCCCTGGCATGATACATTGTCAAACGTTATTTTCTGTTGGCGTATTCCGCATAGGCCATTGCTGTTGTCCGATAGACCAGGTGGGCCATCTTGGAGAAGGGCAGAAATGCAAACAGGTTAAAGATGGCAATCAGGTGAAGCCAGTACACGAAATAGGATGCATTGGCATATCCGGCAAGACGGATCATCTCGGTGAGAAGACCGGTAACACCCAGGGCAAGTACGATGCCAAGGATATACCAGTCCTTGTAGGCTGAAACCTGATCTTTCTTTGAAAGCCGGTTCTTGATCATCAAAGTCGCACCGATCACCAGGGCAACACCCGAGATGTTGGCAAGCCATTTTACGGGGTTGAGCTGTGAGTAGGGTCCGGGAATGCTGAACACATAAAGAACAACAAAGAAGATGTTGGTTACAATAAAAAGACCGATGAACGAGTAGAGAACCATCATATGGGCCGTTGCCCTGTCCTGGTTGGCTTCGCACTGGTTGAATTTGTCATGCTTCAACACAACGGGCACCACCTTGCCAAGGGACATTAAAAGGGCCTTGATGTCTATTTTCGTTTTGTCGGTTTTGCCTTCATCAATGGCATTTTGATGAATGTCTGTGACAAACCGTTTCAGGCTCAGGGCAAAGATGATCACCACAAAGGCGGCAAGGGGCACAAAGGTCATGTCCACAAACCAGGTGGAGACAAAATTTGCATGGGCTATTTCGCCATGGGTACCATGGGCGGCATGGGACCATTCAATGCCAAAGGTGTGGAAAATCCGGGTCATTGTATCTCCTGCCGTCATGGTGATAAAGGCAAGAAGGGCAAACCACAGCCCTGGAATGGCAATGAGAAACGGCAGTTTTTTGGGATCTTCCACTGCATTGGCAAGAAATTTGGGTTGTGCATACTCTTTGATGGCCGTGTAACGAATGGCCGAGAGCACGTCCCCCGGTCTTGCGCCCCTGGGGCAGAGATCGGAACAGTCCCCGCACTCATGGCAGAGCCAGATGTCGCCGTTGGAGACCAGCTTGTCCTTGAGGCCCCAGGATGCTGCAATCATCTCTTTTCTGGGGAAGGGGCTGTTTTCCGGTGCAATCGGGCAGGCAACGGAGCAGGTGGCACACTGAAAGCATTTCTTCAGCGTGTCTGCACCGAGCACTTCCAGCTCATTGATATAGGCCAGATCCGGTTGAACAAGGTATTTATCACTCATACTGCGATACCTCCTAGGTTCTTATAAAGGTTAACTTAGAAACCCTTGAACGGGTTGGGACCAAGGCCTTCGATCTCTTCAACAAAATCACTCAAAAGTCCTGGAAGCTTGTCATATTCATCAATGGCGATCTCCTCAAATCTCACCCGTTCTTCTTCAAGGGCAAGGCTGGCAAGGGCGTCGCCCATCTTGTTGGCACGGATTTCAGCCAGCTCGCTGCCCTTCATGAAGTGGCACTGGTAATCATCACCGTGCTTGCAGCCGATGAGGATAACACCGTCCATTCCCTGGGCCAGGGCGTCCTTGATCCAGATGGAGTTGACCGAACCCAGACAGCGGACCGGGATGATGCGAACGTCGGGCGAGTAATCAATGCGGTTCATGCCGACCATGTCAAGGGCCGGATAGGCATCGTTTTCACACACCAGGGCAAGAATTCTGAATGGTGGCTCATCATAGTCGTCCTCGGAGGGAACACCAATGGCTTTGATCTGGGAGCCGATGCTGTCAATGCTGTAGTCGGCAAAGCTGATGATACGCTCGGGACAGGCGCCCATGCAGGTTCCGCAACGGCGGCACCGGGTGGGATTGACCTTGGGCGTACCCTTTTCATCGTCATCCAGGGCACCAAAGGGGCATTCAACCGTGCACCGTTTGCACTGGGTGCAGCGCTGCATGAAAAACTCCGGAAAGGTCATGTCGCCGGAACGGGGATGAACCGCAACGCCTCTGTAGGCGGACTCGATGCACTGGATCGCCTTGAGGGCGGCACCGGTTGCATCTTCCATGCTCTCTTCGATGGTCATGGCACGTCGGATGGTGCCTGCGGCATAGACCCCTGTTCTCTGGGTTTCATAGGGAAAGCAGATATAGTTTGAGTCGGCATACCCGCCAAAGATGTCGTTGTCCCGGAAACCCGGACCCTGGCGGTAGGCCAGATTGACGACGGGATCATCCACCGTGGCCGGCACCATGCCGGCGGAAAGAACCACAAGGTCGGCTTCGATGGCGATCTCTTTGCCAAGCAGGGTATTGCCGGCTTCCACCACCAGGGAGTCTCCCTTCTGGCTGACGCCGGTTACAGCCCCCTTGGTCATGAAAATTCCGTTGTCCTGCTGGATGCTCTTGTAGAAATTTTCCTGGAGTCCCGGGGTCCTCATGTGCTGGTAGATGATGTAGGCCTTGCCGTCGGCGTAGTCGTCCCTGACGTATTTGGCCTGTTTCAGGGCCACCTGGCTGGTGACGGAACCGCAGTAGGGGAAGTCGGCATCATCCTCATCCTTTCCAGGACTCTGGATAAAAACAACGGATTTTGCCTCTTTGCCGTCCGAGGGCCTGACCACCTTGCCCTTTGCGGCAAGTCGTTCAAACGCGTCGTTGGTGATGACATCGGGAAGATCAACGCCCAGGTGGGCATATGCCTCACCCTGGAGTTTGTCTGCACGCCAGCCGGCCGCCAGAACCACGGCACCGTAGAGTTCGCCCTTGGGGTCAAGCTTGAGTATGTCCACCCGACCTTCGTTGTATTCGAGAAACTTGGCGTGGAGCGTTTCAGCGTCCAGATCCTCGCCTTTTTCGTCCTTGGTCATCTCTTCGGGAAGGGGAAAGGGTACATCAAAGGGAATCTTTTCACCGGGCTTCTTGAACGTGACGGTAAATTCACCGGGCTGACCGGCAATACGGGCCACTTCGGTTGCGGTCCTCACCTCAATGTTGGGGTACTGCTCAAGCTCGGCAAGCTTGTCTGCAATTACCGTGGGAATCAGCTGTTCAAAGGGTTCGACCACCGGCATCTGGCTTCGCATGCAGGCAGCATAACCGCCGAGTTTAGCCTGTTTCTCAACAATGGTCACCTCAAATCCGGCCTTGGCCGCATCAAGGGCTGCTGAAATACCGGTAATGCCGCCGCCCAGGACCAGGATTTTTCTTGAAAAGGTTTCGGTTTTGTAGGGGGTTGGCAGGGTTACTTTTTCAACACGGATCATGCCCATCTTGATGTAATCCTCGGCCTTCATCTGGATGCGGTCAAAATGCTCTTCATCATCCTTTTGCTCTTCGGTGAGGGCCGGGTATTTTTCCCTGGAGTGGGGCCATACCACGCCTTCCCTGAGGTTTACCCGTTCAACAATGCAGTTGTCAAACTTGAACACGTCAAAGTTGACCCGGCGGGAACACGCTCCGATCACCATGGCGTTGACCTTGCCCTCGTCCACGTCCTTCTGGATCATGGCAAGGCCTTCCTTTCCGCAGAGAAAGGGATGGGTTTTATTGTACACACCCTCTTCATCGGGTACGTCAACAAGGGCTTCCATGTCCAGGACATCACCGATGCCACACCCTGTGCAGATATATACTCCGTATTTTTTATCCATGGTTGTCTACCTCCTCACCAGCGTTTGAATAGCTTTAAGGGCCATGCCGGTGGCATTCTGGTTGGATGTTACAACATCGGCAGGCTTGTTGGCGCAGCCTGCTGCAAACATGCCGCCCTTTTTGAAGTCATTCACGATAAAACCGTCTGAATTGAACGTCAGATCGGCATTTGGCCGCTCAACGGCAGAATTGGGCTGCATCCCCGTTGCAAGGACCAGCATGTCAACGGTCTGCCGGACCTTGTCTCCGGACATGGTATCCTCGGCAACCAGAGTGATGTTCCCGGTGCCTGCTTCTTCCGCAACTTCCGCAACCTTTCCCTTTACGAAAAAGACGTTCTCATCTTCCTTGAGTTTCTTGTAGAAGTTCTCGTACTTTCTGCCCGGGGTTCGAAGGTCGATATAGTAGATGTAGATCTTTGCCTCGGGATACTGGGCCCGAAGGTAGGTGGCGTGCTTGAGGGATGCCATGCAGCAGATGTAAGAGCAGTAGGGCAGGTGATTCTCGTCCCTGGATCCTGCACACTGGACAAATCCGATGGTCTCAGGCGCCTTGTCATCCGATGGTCTGACGATCTTGCCCCGGGTGGGTCCGTTGGGAGCGGCAAGCCGTTCAAGCATCATGTTGGTAATGATGTTCTGGTAGCGGCCGAATCCCAGGTTGTCGATGCGGGCTGCGTCATAGGGCCGCCATCCGGTTGCCCAGACAATGGCGCCGACCTTGAGATCCAGGCTCTTTTCTGCCATGTCAAAATCAATGGCGTCAAATTTGCAGGCTTCCTTGCAGCGCTCCCGGTCATCCTGGGCCATGGAGGGTGCCATGACATAGCGCTGGGGAAAGGCCATGTTGTGGGGAAGATAGGCGGCCTTACAGCGGTCCATGCCAAAGTTGTACTCATTGGAAATCTCTGATTCGCAAACCTTTGCACACTCTCCGCAGGCTGTGCAGTTTTCGTTCACGTACCTGGGGCTGATCTTGACCTTGACCGTGTAGTCACCGGGTTTGCCGTCAACCTTGTCGACCTCGGCCATGGTCATGACCGTGATCTTTGGGTTGTCCTTGATGCGTTTGTAGTTGATCTCAAGTCCGCATGTGGGCGGGCAGAGTTTGGGGAAATACTGTTTGAGCTGGGAAACCCTTCCGCCAAGGGAAGGTTCCTTCTCAACAATAAAGACCTCATACCCCACTTCGGCAGCTTCCAGGGCAGTGGTCAGGCCGCTGATGCCGCCGCCAACTACCATGATGCTTCCACTGGTCGGGGCTGAATTATCTGTTGTCATGCTGTCCCTCCGTGCATTTAGTACATTACTTATATTATAAACAGTTTAGGATGCCGGGAATCCGGCATCCTGCCTCCTCGAAAATTGAAACTCGAAACCTGAAACTCGATCCTTGCCTCCAGTTTGAGTTTTCCAGTCTCTTTTTCTTGGGTCAAGTAATAAGGAGACAGGAGGTGTAAAAATTCCCGCGCACCAGAATCTGAAAAAACCTCCAGGCACACAAATCGCACCTGGAGGTCAGCTTTTCAGAATAACATACCTGAAACGATCAGTTTCTGATACTAGTCAGCAATGATCTTGTGGTACGGAACCTTTTTCAAAGACCACTCGTTGGTCTCTTTGTTGTAGGTCGAGTTGACAAAGCAGAACCACTCTTCGTCATTCTGACCCATGAAGTCACCCCTGTAGTAGAAACCAGGATACCTTGATTCCTCACGGAACTGGATGTGACGGGTATGGGCCTGAACGGTGTAGAGACGGTGGTTGATCTCCCAAGCCCTGAGGAGCTCATGGAGGTCGCCTGCTGCGATCTTCTCAAGATCTTCACGGAAGTACTCGAAGTTCTGCATGAGGATCTCAAGGGATTTGCCGCCTGTCATGTAGTATGTACCT
The DNA here is from genome assembly GCA_963675615.2 of uncultured Desulfobacterium sp. Classification (GTDB taxonomy): domain Bacteria; phylum Desulfobacterota; class Desulfobacteria; order Desulfobacterales; family Desulfobacteraceae; genus Desulforapulum. The sequence continues at coordinate 1,729,518 of CAXXTD010000001.1, read as the reverse complement.
GTTCCGCCACCGTACTCATTGGTCATCTTCATGAGACGCATGGCCATGCCGGCAGGTTTGCAGTAGTTGGGGTTAACATCCTGTGCCGTTGAATATGCGCAGTGGTCCAGATAGTTGTAGACAGGTTTGTAAACAAAGTCCACAAGTTCCTGATCCGTCTCTTTGAAACCGGTTACCTTGTCGCCTTCAGCAGCAAGGTACTGGAGCATGGACTTGGCAACAATACGGCCCTCGGCATGGGAACCTGAGGAGAATTTGTGACCTGAGCAGCCAACGCCATCACCGGCGGTAAACAGACCCCTTGCGGTGGTCATTCTGTTGTAGCCCCATTTGTAATCTGCAGGGACCCAGTCCTCTTCCGGACCTGAACACCAGATGCCGCAGCAACCAGAATGGGATCCGAGGAGGTAGGGCTCGGTGGGCATGATCTCAGAGTCTTTTTTCTCAGGCTCTGTATCGGTTGCACACCACAGGCCTGCCTGGCCAACGGACATGTCAAGGAAATCTTCCCAAGCTTCTGACTCAAGGTGCTTGAGTTCTTTCTTGCTCATGGTCTCGCCAAGTTTTGCAAGGGCGTCGGAGGTCTTCATGATGATGGGGCCACGGCCTTCTTTGTACTCTTTCATCATCAGATGGTTACGCAGACAGGTCGGTGTAATGGCAGCCGTTCCATAGGGTGCGTATTTGGCAAGCTCTTCCTTTGCCGCGTCGCTTGCAGCATAGTTCTCACCAAGACCATTGACTGTCTGGGCCTTGAAAAGAAGGAACCATGCACCAACCGGTCCGTATCCATCCTTGAAACGGGCTGGGGTGAAACGGTTTTCCATCATGGAAAGCTCAGCACCGGCGCGAAGGGCCATGGTGTAAGTGGAACCTGCGTTCCATACGGGATACCAGGCACGACCTTTACCCTCGCCAACTGAACGGGGCTGGTAAACGTTTACAGCACCACCGCAGGCACACATGATAACCTTGGCGTTGATGATGTAGACCTTGTTCTCACGGAGGGAGAAACCAACGGCGCCGGCGACCCTTGTGGGATCGTCTTTGTCGTTGAGAATTTCAACGATGAAGCATCTTTCAAGGATGTTGTCTTCGCCCAGGGCAAGCTTGCCTGCCTCGGCAACGATTCTCTTGTAGGACTCACCATTGATCATGATCTGCCATTTACCTGTACGTACAGGAGTGGCACCGCCCTTGAGGGTTCCGAGTTTCTGGCCTTTTTTACCGTCAAGGTTCTTGTTGTCCTCAGTCTTTTTCCAGACGGGAAGTCCCCACTCCTCGAAAAGATGAACAGAGTCATCAACATGACGGCCGAGGTCGTAGATCAGATCCTCACGTACGATTCCCATGAGGTCGTTTCTGACCATACGGACATAGTCTTCGATCTTGTTCTCGCCGATGTAGGTGTTGATTGCAGAAAGACCCTGGGCGACAGCGCCAGATCTCTCAAGGGCAGCTTTATCGCAAAGAAGGATCTTTGTGTCGTCAGATGCCCACTTTTTGATCTCAAATGCTGTTCCGCAGGCAGCCATACCGCCGCCGATGATCAGAACGTCAACATCTCTCTTGTCAACTTCCGGATCCCTTACTGCCTTTAGCTCTCCAACAGGCTTGTTAGGTAATGCCATTATATACCTCCAAAGTAATAGTGATTTAATCTAGTTCAAAATGGATAACAGGTTGACTATGCAAGCTCCTGGGGAGTCGCAAGTACCATGCCGTCTGCTTCCTGTGTGGAGAGAAGCCCACTGTTAAGATCTTTACCCTTAAGATCTGCATAGGCGTTAGCCTGGCCTTCGGGGGTGGTTCTGATCGGGAACTTGAAGCGTTTTACAACGCCGTTTCTGAATTTGCAGGTCCACATGATGTCCTCTGTGCCCATCATGGGAACAACACTGGCTCCCATGGGTACAAAGTCAGAATAACCCCTGACTTCGATTGCCTGGGACGGACAGATCTTTACGCAGGAGTAGCACTCCCAGCACTGATCCGGCTCCTGGTTGTATGCTTTCATTGCGTTGGGATCAAGGACCATCAGGTCATTGGGACAGATGTACATGCATGCTGTCTTGTCCCCACCCTTGCAGCCGTCGCACTTTTCTGCGATTACAAAAGATGGCATTTATAATACCTCCCTTACATTATGTGCTGAAATTTTCTTGAACTCCAGCAACTGCTGTTAATGAAACTGCGACATCTTTTACAGTGCCGCCCTATAATACATAAAAAATAGGTCGCTATACTTCGACCTCGGTCATCCTGTTTGTCTATGCCCGGGGGAAAGCGAAATAGCGCTGAAGGTCATGAGGGTCTGCCCAGGTCTTGTTAAATGTTTGGAAGGTAGCACCCGTTAATGCTCCTTGTCAAGAGTTTTTGCCACAGGATTTTTATGGGACAGATCAGGGATTTTAAACCCGAAGAAATTGTCAATATATGCCCTATTGGCTTGCAGATCTCTACAATATATAGTAAAAATACGGTTTGTCTGAAAACCAACAAGAAAATTTACAAGGATGTTTGACCATGAGCGAAGAGATGATTCCGGTTGATCTGGATGATGAAATGACCTTTGAATGCTCGCCCGGGGTTTCCTGTTTCAACGAGTGCTGCAGGGATCTTAACCAGGCCTTGACCCCCTATGATGTTCTGCGGTTGAAAAACAGCCTCAACCTATCCTCCGACGTTTTTCTGCGAAGGTATACCGCATATCACATGGGTCCGGAATCGGGGCTGCCCGTGGTGACGTTCAAGCCTGATCCTGCAACGGGTCACGCCTGTCCCCTGGTCACCCGGGACGGTTGTTCTGTTTACGCGGACAGGCCGGCATCGTGCCGGATGTACCCCCTGGCCCGTGCCGTGTCCCGGTCCAGGCAGACCGGCCAGATCACCGAGTTTTTTGCCCTGATCGAGGAGCCCCACTGCAAGGGGTTTGGCCGCAGGAACAACCAGACGGTCCGCCAGTGGCTGGCAGGACAGGATGTCGCCCGCCATAATCAAATGAACGACCGCCTCATGGAGATCATGAGTCTTAAAAACAGAATCATGCCGGGGCGCCTCGATCCCGGGGATGCCGACAGATTCTATCTGGCCTGTTACGACCTTGATACCTTTCGCGGACGCATTCTTGAGGGCGATCTCCTGGCCGGCCTAGTGGTTCCGGAAGGGGACCTTGAACGCTTGAAGGTCGATGACCTTGCCCTGCTTGACTTTGGTCTTGCCTGGATTGGGCACGTCCTTTTCGGTGCTGACATGAAACTGGGACGATAAGCTGTCATGGAAACACAGGGGGGGTAGGATGCCGTCGAAAACCATGGTGTTGAAATCAAAGGTTGCCCTGGTGCTGGGCGCTGTCAAGGGGCTTGGCCGGGGGATCGGGCTTGCCCTGGCAGGGGAGGGGGTTCGCCTGGTGCTGACCCGCCATGACTGGCAGGACAGCTTTGAAGAGATGGAGCAGCAGTTCCGGGAAACCGGTGCGGAATTTGAGATCGTTGATGTGGACCTGCTCGATCCAACGGCAGTTGCAGGCCTTGCCCGTCGGGTGGACGAGCGGTTCGGGCGCCTGGATATTCTGGTGAACAATATCGAGCGCGGGGGGTGGCCTGCCGTTCACGGGGCCTATGTCCCGGAGCAGTGGGATCTTGAAATGGCAACCACCCTCAGGGCCAAGCGCTGGGTGTTTGATGCGGTGTTTCCGCTGCTCAAGCGGTCCGGTGACGGAGTGGTTGTTAATTTCTCTTCCATTGCCGGGATCGTGGGAAGGTCCGGGTGCGCTGCACCCCTTTTCAATGACGGGTATGCGGCCGCCAACCGGGGGGTTTCCCTGCTGACCGAGACCTGGGCCCGCATGGGTGCGCCCAATGTTCGGGTCAACGAAATCATGCTGGGCGTGTTCGAAACCCGCCATGGAGAGGGGACCCGGGGGTGGGAACAGGTGCTGACCGCGGATGAAAAGCGGGCCATTGTCGCCCGCACCCTGGTGGGTCGGACCGGCCGCATTGCCGATGCGGTCAAGGCACTGCTGTTCGTCGTCCGGGATGCACCCTACATGACCGGATCTGTGATTCGCCTGGATGGGGGGTTTGTGATTGGCGGCGACCCTGTTCCACCCATGCCCCAGGGGGTGGTGTGATACAGGTTCTTTCCCGGGGGAGCAGGCCGGGGTGCTAATGGTCTGGGTTTAAACGGGTAGCACCATCTCGGCAACGGTCAGCCTGAGCCGCGCCGTGTTGTTCGTTGCCCGCCGGTAGTCCATTTCAATCTGTGCCATTTCCGTGTAAAATGGGGTTCGATCAAATTTAAAATAGGTTGCAGCGTTAAAAAGGCGGGCCCCGGCCTGGCAACCCTGCTGCCGTCGAGGGCTCCCCCCGGGTGCTGCAAGCTCATGGGGGATACCGTGGAGCCTGCAGATCATGGGGCGGAACGCGTAGAGCCGGCACAGACCGCTGCTGTTGATGGGGCACATGACCCGGAGGAGATCCCGGGACGGTTCAGCCCTTGTCTCGCAGACGTCCACAGCCTTTGCCTGGATGGTTTTGGTCGTTGCCGGGTCAAGGGCTGCCATGCCCGCAAGCAGGTAATCACGTTCAATGTAGGTGTGGTGGTAAAATTCGGTCTCGCAGCAATTTTCCGGGCATCCCCTGCAGACAAATCCATAATGGTCGGCAGCCGTTGACCAGGCTTTGTCCATGCGGGCGTAGAGGCGTGACAGGCGTTGAAAAAAGGGGGCGTCAATTGGATCGGTCATGGTCTGTTCCTGTGGAGTGGCGGGTCTGTATGGGTCAAAACAGGGCCTTGGGAAAGAAGAGCTTTGCGTAAAGGTTCAGGGCGTATCGGTCGGTCATGCTGGCAATGAGGTCACACACCGAGCGTTCCAGGGGGGCGCTGTCGGGGTCCCAGGGGGCCATCTCCATCTTTGCGAGTTCCTGCTGGAGGTCGTCAACGCTGTTTATGAAATGGTTGTAAAGCTCTTTGATCACTTTTTTGGCCTTGATGAATTCTCTGTGTACAGATGGGGACCGGTAGACGTTGTGGTAGAGGAACTGGCGCAGAACGGTCATGGCCGAAAAGATCTCATCGCCCATGGTGAGTCTCAGTTCTCCATTTTCAGGTCCGCTGCTGTAGACGATCTCTTCGATCATGGTTTTTGCCCGCTTGGAGTGCGTGTCCCCCAGCCGTTGGATACAGATCCTGGGCACCTCGTCCGGGCTGACGACCCGGCTTCTCAGAGCATCGTCCAGGTCGTGGTTCAAGTAGGCCATGATGTCTGCAATTCTGACAATTTTGCCCTCTGAGGTTGCGGCCACTTCACCGGGGGTTGTGGGCATGATTTTGCCAAATCCCTTGGAGTGTTTGAGGATGCCGTCCCTGACCTCCCAGGTCAGGTTCAGCCCCTTTCCCCGGTTGTCCAGGACATCAACCACACGGAGTCCCTGCTGCTGATGGGAGAAACCGGAAGAGAAAATTTCCTTCAGGGCGGCCTCTCCGCCGTGGCCAAACGGGGGATGGCCCAGGTCGTGCCCCAGGGCAATGGCTTCGGTCAGATCTTCGTTCAGCCGCATGGCACGGGCGATGTTTCTGGCTATTTCCGACACCTCAAGGGTGTGGGTCAGCCGGGTCCGGTAGTGGTCTCCCATGGGGGAGAGAAATACCTGGGTCTTGTGCTTGAGGCGGCGAAAGGCGTTTGAGTAGACAATTCTGTCCCGATCAAGTTGAAAAGGGGTCCTGATGTCGCAGGGCGCTTCTGTCCCGATGCGGCCCTTGGAATTCAGACTTGAACAGGCAAAGTCTGAAAGAAACGCCTGCTCCCTGATTTCAAACTTTTCCCGAATGGAAACGCGGGTTTTTCTGGCCGGGCTTCCGGCAGTTTTCAGGTTTTCCGCCCTGGGCGTTGTTGCAGCTCTCATGTATCCTTCACAGATGGTTTAAATAACCGTCATGGCCGGAGCAGGGGGGGGGGGCTGCCCTGGCCACACCGAAATTTGAAACGCCTCCACTGATGATGCTTGAGTGGTTGTTTCATTTAAAAACAGGTTGTGCATTCAATAAAACAATTGTGCATATTGTCTAAATTTTGTAAAGGTATTTTTCCGTGGAAGCGGTCTGGAACCAGAACTCAACCGGGAGGGAATGATCAAAACGTCAAGTGATGTGCATTATATGGAGCTGGCCCTGGCGTCTGCCCGGCGGGCCTTTGACCAGGGGGAGTTTCCCGTGGGAGCGGTCATTGTCAGTGGCGGCCGGGTGGTGGCCGAGGGGCACAGGGTCGGAACACGGTCGGTGGCTGGCCGCCCCAGTGAGATCGACCATGCTGAAATGCGGGCGCTGAAAGAGCTGGAGGCGCTGCCCTCCGGGTTTGATCCGGCCGGGGCTGTTATTTTTTCCACCATGGAACCCTGTCTGATGTGCTTTTCAGCCATCATCCTATCCGGAATAAAAAAGATTGTATATGCCTATGAGGATCCCATGGGGGGCGGAACCTGCTGCAACCTTGAACAGCTGCCCCCGCTCTACAGGGCCGCTGGGATCCAGGTTTTTCCAGGGGTGCTCAGAAAAAAAAGCCTTGACCTTTTTGTTAAATTTTTTCAAAAAGAGAATAATTTGTACTGGAAGAACAGTCTTCTTGAGCGGTATACCCTTTCGCAGGCAGAAAGGCAGGGTTAAATAAAGCTTGCAATTCTAAGCGAGTATGGATAATATCGCAAGTTGCTGTATGGTTTTAGCGGTGCTGGGCAAGGTAAATTAAATCGCAGGAGGTGCGGAATAGCTAGACAGAGAAGCCAGGACAGGACAAGTGTAAACAGGGATATCAGGGCTCCGGAAGTCAGGGTTGTGGGCGCTGATGGTGAACAGATCGGCGTCATGCCCATCGAGGAAGCACTTCAAAAGGCAAGGGAAAGTCATATGGACCTTGTTGAAGTGTCCCCCAATGCACAACCGCCTGTCTGCAAAATAATGGACTATGGTCGATACAAATACGAGTTGACCAAAAAACACCAGGAGGCCAGGAAAAAACAGAAGGGCTTCCAGGTCAAGGAGATAAAGGTCAGGCCGGGAACCGACGCCCATGACCTTGAAACCAAGGTCAAACATATTCGAAAGTTCATTGGCAACAGGGACAAGGTCAAGGTCACCCTGGTCTTCAGGGGGCGGGAAATTACCCTTTCCCAGCAGGCAAGGGAAGTCCTGGAGCGGGTTGCAGAGATGACTTCAGAGTTTGCCCAGGTTGAGCAGTTTCCCAAGTTTGAAGGCCGGACCATGACAATGGTGCTGTCACCCAAGTAAGCCGGGGTCAGATCTTCCACTGCCCCATGGTCGGGCGGGTATGATCTGTTTGATCCGGGATGCTGACAAGCCGGGACCCTGTGGTGCCCCCGCTATGGCGCTGCTGAAAAGATATGACAGGTGGTGCATCCGCCCCTTTACGGGCAGGCTGTACCATTGTGTTTTTTTGGAGTAATACAAAACCAGGAGAGATAGGAATGCCGAAAATAAAGACAAACAGAGCCGCTGCAAAGCGATTTAAAAAGACCGGTTCTGGAAAGTACAAGTTCAGAAAAGCAAACGCAAGCCACATTCTGACCAAAAAGACGACCAAGAGAAAACGGTCTCTCAGGCTGGACCAGATCATCGGTGCCAGTGACTTAAAGGAAGTTAAACGTCTGCTGCCCAACGGCTAGACCACGGATTCAAGGAGTATTTAGAAATGAGAGTAAAAAGAGGTTTTAAGGCAAGAAGGCGCAGGAACAAGGTACTGAAACTGGCCAAGGGTTTCAGGGGAAGCCGCAGCAAGCTCTACCGTACGGCAGCAGATGCCGTTGACAAGGCCCTGGGGTATGCCTACCGGGACCGCAGGGCTAAAAAGCGTGATTTCCGCAAGCTGTGGATCGCAAGGATCAATGCAGCGTCAAAGATGAACAACATCTCCTACAGCAAGCTTATCCACGGCCTGAAGCTTGCAAAGGTTGAGCTTGATCGAAAGGTCCTGGCTGAGCTTGCAGTGTCTGATCCTGCAGGGTTCTCTCAGATCGCCTTAAAGGCCGCAGCCCAGCTTTAGTCTGGGGTAAAAAGGTGGAGACAGCTGTGGGAAAAACAATACAAGAGATTGAAGACAACGCCTTTGAAGCGCTGGAAAAGGCGTTGGAAATAGCCGAGGTGGAGGCCCTCTCCACCCGCTATCTGGGTCGAAAGGGTGAGTTGACCACCTTTTTAAGAAATATTTCAAGACTTGACGATGATGAGCGGCCCATGGCAGGCAAGGCAGCCAACATTCTCAAGACAAAGCTTGATGCTGCCTTTAAGCAGGCCATGGAACGTCTGTCCCGGGACGACGGCACCCAGGCGTCCATCGACATTACCCTGCCCGGCAGGCCCCAGGCAAGGGGGACGATTCATCCGGTCACCCGGATCACCCAAGAGATTTCAGATGTCTTTCTGCGGTTGGGGTTCGACATTGTAGAGGGGCCCGAAGTCGAGACCGATTACTATAATTTTGAGGCCCTCAATATCCCGAAGTACCACCCTGCACGGGACATGCAGGACACCTTTTATGTGTCCGATTCGATCCTTCTTCGGACCCACACATCTCCGAATCAGCCGCGGGTCATGGAAAAGATTGATCCCCCCGTTCGGATGATTGCACCGGGCAAGGTCTACCGGTGCGATTCAGATCTGACCCACACCCCCATGTTTCACCAGGTGGAAGGGTTGATGGTTGATAAAAACATTTCGTTTGGCGACCTCAAGGGAACGCTTTCCACCCTGATTCACCAGATCTTTGACCCGGAGACCTCCCTCCGGTTCAGGCCCAGCTTTTTTCCGTTTACCGAGCCCAGCGCCGAGGTGGACATCCGCTGTGTCATGTGCAGGGGCAAGGGGTGTCGCATCTGCTCCAGAACCGGCTGGCTTGAGGTTCTCGGGGCCGGGATGGTTCACCCTGCCGTGTTTGAAAATGTGGGCTATGATACCGATGTCTACACGGGTTTTGCCTTTGGAATGGGGATTGAGCGGATTGCAATGCTGAAATACGGTATTGATGATCTCAGGAAGTTTTTTGAAAATGATATGCGCTTTTTAAGGCAGTTTTAATATGAAAGTCAGTTTAAGCTGGTTAAAAGAATATGCGGCAATAGACTCTTCTCCCGAAGAGATGGCGGCAAAGCTAACGATGGCAGGCCTTGAAGTGGAGTCGGTTGCCAGCAGATTTGATTACCTGGACAGGGTTGTCACGGCTCGGGTCGAAGCGGTAGTCGAGCATCCCGGGTCGGATCATCTCCACTGCTGCCGGGTCAATGTGGGCGACACCCTGTTGAACATCGTCTGTGGAGCCCCCAATGTCAGGGAAGGCATGGTTGTTCCCTGTGCCATGATCGGCGCAGTTCTGCCAGGCGATTTTAAAATCAAGAAGGGCAAACTCAGGGGAGAGATCTCCGAGGGCATGCTCTGCAGTGCATCCGAGCTCAAGCTTGCCTCGGACGCATCCGGACTGATGGAGCTTGATGCGTCCCTGGCACCGGGAATTCCCCTGGTCGATGCCCTGTCCCTTGCCGATGCCGTGTTCGAGATCGATCTTACGCCCAACAGGCCTGACTGTCTCAGTGTGATCGGGGTGGCCAGGGAGGCCGCAGCTTTCCAGGACCCGCCGGTCCGTTTGAGTGTTCCGGGTGTAATTGTTCCTGGGACTGATAAACCAAAACAGGCTTCGGTCTCAATCGATGCACTGACACGGGTTGACATCCTTGATCCCGAGCTCTGTCCCCGCTATTGTGCAGCACTTCTGGTTGATGTGAGTGTGGCACCGTCTCCCTTCTGGCTTCAGCAGCGTCTGGAGGCCGTGGGGCTGACCCCCATCAACAACATTGTGGATGTCACCAACTACGTGATGATGGAGACCGGTCAACCCCTCCACGCCTTTGACTTTGATTTTCTGGCCCAGGGGCGCATCGAGGTGAGGGCGGCCGGGGAATCGACACGATTCACCACCCTGGATGGCAAGGAACATCTTCTGGATCCGGACATGCTGATGATCTGCGATGGAAAAGGCCCCGTGGCCCTGGCAGGCGTTATGGGCGGTCAAAACTCTGAGATTCTGCCCACAACCACCCGGGTGCTGCTGGAGAGCGCCTATTTTAATCCCGTGTCCATAAGAAAAACTGCCAAGCGGACGGGTATTGCCACCGACGCCTCCCACAGGTTTGAGAGGGGGGTGGATCCAGCTGCCACCCGGGAGGTCCTTGGGCGGGCCGCAACCCTTATGGCGTCAGTTTCGGGGGGGGCGCTGGCAGAGGGAACCATAGACGCCAATCCCCTGATAAAGCCTCCTGTCCAGATTCCCCTGAACGTTGAACAGCTCAACCGGCGGCTGGGCACGGATCTTGATGCCCAGCAAATCACGAAGCTTCTTGAGTCCGTTGAATTCAGGGTCGAACAACAGGCCGGAGGGGTGCTGACCGTTGGGGTTCCATCCTTCAGGGTGGATGTCACAAGACCCGAAGATCTTTCCGAAGAGGTGGCTCGGCTCTGGGGCTACGACAATATCCAGACCAGCTTTCCCGCTGTGGCGCCCTCGGGCCGCAAACTGTCGCCAAAGCTTGCCTTCCGGTCAACGGTCCGGGATTGCATGGTTGGATTCGGGTTCAGCGAAGCCGTCAATTACAGCTTTACCAGTGCCGAATCCGCAGACCGCCTTAAGCTTGACGGCAACGATGCCAGACGCTCGGTGGAACGTCTGCTCAATCCCATCTCTGAAGAGATGGCGGTCATGCGTTCCACCCTTTTGCCCGGGCTGTTTGAAAACATGCGGCGTAATCACGCCCAGCAGGTCGAGACCCTGCGTCTGTTTGAGGTGGGCAACACCTTTCTTGCAAAGGGGCATGGGGTTCAGCCCCGGGAGACAGAGCATCTGGCGGCCATTTTGACGGGATCAAGGGTTGTTCCATCCTGGCACACCAAGGCCATCGGGGTTGATTTTTTTGATATCAAGGGGGCTGTCGAAGGACTTCTGTCCCACCTGGGCATCAAAGCGGTCCGTTTTTTGCGGGCATCCCGGCAGGACCAGCCGTATCTGAAGGCGGGTAACGGAGCCTGTATTGAGGCGGGGGGGCAACCCCTGGGTGTTGTGGGCGAGGTGGACCCGGGTGTGTTGAAAAACTTCGGGCTCAAACAGACGGCCTTTGTCTTTGAACTGGACCTGGAAGGGCTCCTTGCATTGGTTCCCGGTGCCGTTGTTTCAACGCCGCTGCCAAAATTTCCGGCCATCTCAAGGGATATCACCTTGATTGTTGATGTTGATTCGGCAGCTGCAGACATCATGGCCGAAGCGGCCGTTTTTGTCGAACGTGAGTCCCTGGTTGAAGATGCGTTTCTGTTTGATGTCTATGAGGGTAAACCCCTTGCCGATGGCAAACGATCGATTTCCTTGAGAATTGTGTACCGGTCATGGGAAAAGACCTTGAAAGAGAAGAAAATCAAGGGTCTCCACGACCGCATTTCAAAACACTTGATCGAGACGTTCAAGGCGGACCTTCCGTCCTGACACAGTCTGCTTAAATCCATGGTTGAATTACGGGTTCTGATGGTTTTGGGTTGACATGGGGTCCGCTTTATGTTACATTCTTAAATTAATGTGCGGGTATAGCTCAGTTGGTAGAGTACAAGCTTCCCAAGCTTGGGGTCGCGAGTTCGAACCTCGTTGCCCGCTCCATTAATGTTTTGGCAATACTTTTTGGGCAGATGAAGGGCGACCTTTACGTTCCATTTTATCTAATTGATGAGTTTTTAGATCCAAGCCTTTTAACGCAGTATCGGGTAAGGACTTAAGAGTTTGTTTTGCATCAGGGAACGGGCATTTGCCCGTTTTTCTATTTTTTAGGGGCAGGTTTTTAATCTGCCTTGCCGGGGGGGTTGGCAACAGGGGTTTCATGAAAACACACAAGAAACAAACAAATTCGATTGTCGCTGCAGTAGAATCGATTGCAGAACCACTGTGCGTTGCAGAGGGGTTTGAACTTGTCCATGTGGAGTGTGTGTCTGACCGGAGCGGGATGATTGTTCGGATCTATCTGGACAAACCCGGCGGCATCACCCTTGATGACTGTGTCCATATGACCCGGCAGCTGGGGGACATCATTGACGTTGAACTTGAAGACATCAGTGCCTATCGCCTTGAAATTTCCTCTCCAGGTGCAAAAAGGCCGTTGAAAAAACTGGCTGATTTTGAAAGGTTCCTGGGAAGCCGGGTGAAGATTGAGGCGGTCGAGCCCATTGGGGATCGCCTGAAATTTACGGGAATCCTGAGCAAAGTCCAGGACGGGTGTGTGGAAGTTGTCGTTAACAACGAACCTGTTGTCTTTCACCTTGAACAGATCAGCAAATCAAGACTTGCTTAGCCACATGGAGAACACGGATGCTTATTACAGATATTAAACGGGTTATTGAGCAGGTAAGCCGGGAAAAAGGTATAAATATAGAGGTCCTTATCGCGACCATCAAGGAGGCTGTTGAATCGGCTGCCAAGAAAAAGCTGGGAACCCGGGCTGACATTGAAGTTCACTATGATGAAAAAAGTGGTGAGGTTGAGGTTTTCCAGTTCAAGGAGGTTGTGCCAGAGGTCAATGATCCGGATGTTGAGCTGACCCTGGAAGATGGACAGCGGTATGATCCGGCCTGTGAGATAGGAGACAGCCTGGGAATCAAGGTCGAAACTGCCGAGTTCGGCAGGATTGCAGCCCAGAGCGCCAAGCAGGTCATCATCCAGAAGATGAAAGAGGCTGAACGAAATGCCGTGTACGAGAACTTTATCCACAAAAAGGGTGAGATCATCAACGGGATTGTTCAGCGCATCGACCGGGGTAACATCATTGTCAACCTGGGGCAGGCCGAAGCTGTCCTGACTTCCAGGGAGCAGATGCCCCGGGAGAGCTACCGGCGGGGAGACCGGATACGGGCCTATATTCTGGATGTCCTTGAAGAGGCCAGGGGCGCCCAGGTGATTCTTTCGAGAACCCATCCGGAATTTGTTGCAAAGCTCTTTGCAACAGAGGTGCCGGAAATCGCAGAGGGTATTGTCACCATCCGGGGCACCGCCCGGGAGGCAGGGGTTCGATCCAAGATTGCGGTCAGCTCCACGGATTCGGATGTTGATCCCGTGGGCGCCTGTGTGGGCATGAAGGGCAACCGGGTCCAGAGTATTGTCCAGGAGCTTCGGGGCGAGAAGGTTGATATTGTCCCCTGGAATCCCGATGTGGCCAAGTTTGTGTGCAACGCCCTGGCGCCGGCTGAAATTGCAAGGGTGATCATTGACGAGGATAACCGGAGCATGGAGGTGATTGTTCCGGATGATTTTCTTTCCATTGCCATCGGAAAAAATGGTCAGAACGTTCGACTGGCCTGCCGTTTAACGGGCTGGCACCTTGAGGTGATGAGCGAGGATGAGTACAGCAGCGAACTCAAGCAGGGGTATGATTCACTGATGTCGATTCCAGGTGTTTCCCTTGCCCTTGCTGAAAAGCTGTTCAAGGGCGGATTCAGTTCGTTCAAGGATGTGTCCCTGGCCAACCCGAGGGATTTGGTTTCTGTGGCAGATCTTTCCGAGCCAGAGGTTGAGGCGCTTGTTCTCAACGCAAGAAAAATGGTCGAAGCGGATCAGGCACCTGAAGTGCCGGCGAATGGCGCTGACGCCCAGGAGAACTTGCCTGGAGCCCAGGAGACTGAAGCGGATCAAGGCATGTCCCTTGATGGCGAGCCGGTATCGGAAACGGACCGGGATGTGTCAGCCGAGGCATTGTCTGCTCAGGAAGAATCGTCTGAAGCCCAGGGAAAAGCCCCTGACGAAGATCCGGAACCGGGCGAGTAGATATTATGATACGATAACTTTTTAATGCCGGCGTTTTTCGTGGATCGTCCGTTTTGACGGTCCGGTCCGCTGAACGATGGCTTTTAACAAACAGAATATGATCAATATTTGGGGGGAACCAATGGCAAAAATCAGGGTTTATGAGCTGGCCAAAAAGCTTAATATGACGAACAAAGCACTGTTGACAAAGCTTAAGGCTATGAACATAGAAGCAAAAAGCCATATGAGTTCTCTGGAAGACGATACCGAGGCGAAGGTTCGTGAGAGCCTGTACGGCAGGAAGAACAAATCAGCGGATACCCGGGTGAAATCCTCGGTTATCCGGAGGCGCAAACCCCAGAAAACCGAGCCCGCTTCCATTGAAGTCCCGGTTGCTGGTGAAGCTTGCAGTGGCAGCGCCGATGCTGGGAAAAAAATCAAAACCAAAATGGCGGCGCCTGAAGATACAACGCGTGATGCGTCCCCCCCTGCAGCTGTGGAATCAAAACGCCCCCCCAAGGCACAGACTGATTTGACTCCTCCCCAGCCCCCTGACGTGAAGGACTCCGATGGGCCAGAAACCAAGGTGAAAAAAACAGCCAGGCCCAAGAGTTCCCCTGCACGGGTTATCATGAGACCCGATCCACCGGTCACTGAAGCCCCTAAAGCCACGGAAACCCCCACGGCTAAGGACCCATCCACGGTTAAGGAAACACCCCCAGTCAAAAAAACGCCCGGGACTGCAAAAGTGCCCGAGGCTGAGGCAAAACCACTCCAGGCAGAGAAAACAGAGCCGAAACCTGGGGATTCCAAGCCCGACAGGGCCGTGGAAGAAAAACCTGAAACAGAGGAAAAGGCTTTAGAAAAAGAATCCCCAACCCAACAAGAGGAAACTGTCCTGGAAGATAATCATGCCCGCAAAGAGGCCCGGTCCGTTGAAGCCAATGATGACGAAAACAACCTGGATCCGGCCGAGTCAAAGGATAAAAAACGGAAAAAGAAAAAGGTCCAGAAACGTTCTGAACCGGCAAAGATAATTAAAATGGCTGTGCCCATTTCCGTTCTTTCACGAAACAAATCCAGAAACGAAACGGCCCAGACGCCTGCCGCTTCCCAGCGGCCCAATGGCCCGTCCAGACCGGCAGACCAGTCTCCAGGCCGGCCCCAGGCCCACAGGCCGAAGCCGGAAACGGGAAGGGATGCCGTTCAACTGCCCGGCGCCGGCGCAGGAGATGGTGAGGTCAAACGGAGCAAGAAAAAAGAGTGGAAAAAGAAGGGCGCGGCAGGACCGGGGGTTGAGTTTGCCCCCAAGGGTGCCCCCAGGAAGAGAAAATCCGTAGTTGAGGGAAAGGACCTTTACGAAAAGGGCCGGTCAGGCAAGAAGGGTCGCAGAAAGGACGGCAGGGTCAAAAAGGTCAAGACCATGAAGACCCAGATTACGGTTCCAAAGGCCATCAAACGGCGCATCAAAATCGATGAGGTCATTGAACTTTCAGAGCTTGCAAAGCGAATGGGCATCAAGGCCAATGAGATGATCGTAAAGCTCATGGGCATGGGTGTCATGGCAACGGTCAACCAGACCATTGATTTTGACACGGCAAGCCTTGTGGCTGCCGAGTTTGATTATGAGGTGGAAAAGGCTTCGGTTGAGGAGGATATTGTCCTCCAGGTCCAGGAGGCGGAGGTTGATCCGGAGAAAATGGTTTCCAGGCCGCCGGTTGTGACCATCATGGGCCATGTTGACCATGGCAAGACCTCCCTTCTGGATGTCATCCGAAAGTCCAAGGTGGCGACCGGCGAAGCCGGCGGCATTACCCAGCACATCGGTGCCTACCGGGTCAAGACAAAAAGCGGCACCATCACCTTTCTTGATACTCCCGGCCATGCGGCTTTTACCTCCATGCGTTCCAGGGGAGCCCAGGTCACGGATCTCGTGGTGCTTGTGGTTGCGGCCGATGACGGAGTCATGCCCCAGACGATTGAGGCCATCAACCATTCAAAGGCGGCAAATGTTCCCGTGGTGGTTGCCGTAAACAAGATGGACAAACCCGGCGCTGATCCAGACAGGGTCATGCGCGAATTGTCCGAGCACGGACTTCTGGCCGAGGATTGGGGTGGGGATGTCATTTTTGCCAAGGTGTCTGCAAAGACCGGCGAAGGCATTGACAGCCTGCTTGAAATGATTCTGCTCCAGTCGGAAGTGCTGGAACTCAAGGCCAATCCGGACAGCCCGGCCACAGGCCATGTGGTCGAAGCCCGGCTGGATGCCGGAAGGGGCCCGGTTGCCACCATCCTGGTTAACCAGGGAACCCTGAGGGCGGGTCAGCCGGTTGTGTGCGGTCTCTACTCGGGCAAGATCCGCGTGATGATTGACGACCTGGGCGATGAGGTCGAGTCTGCAGGGCCCAGCACCCCGGTTGAGATTGTCGGGTTGAGCGGTGTTCCCGAGGCCGGCGACGAGTTTGTGGCCCTTGAGTCTGAAAAGGATGCCAAGCAGGTCAGTGATTCAAGGATGCAGAAGCAGCGGGCCAAGGTGCTTGCAAAAAGGAGTCGGGCAAACCTTGAAAAGCTGTTCGAGAGCATGGGCGCAGACGAGATAAAAGAGCTTAAACTCATTATCAAGGCCGATGTCCATGGCAGCCTCGAGGCCCTGAACGAGTCGATCATCAAGCTTGCCCAGGACGAGGTGGATATCACCATTGTCCATTCAGGTACCGGCGCCATCAACGAGTCTGATGTTTCCCTTGCGGCTGTTTCCGACGCCATCATTATCGGGTTTAACGTGCGGCCGACCCCCAAGGTCCGCAGCATGGCCAAGGATGAGAACGTGGACATGCGTTTCTATGATATCATCTACAACGTGATCAACGATATCAAGGCCGCCATCACCGGACTTATGCCTTCGACCTTCCATGAAATCATCATTGGAAGGGCCGAAGTCCGCGACACCTTTGTCATTCCCCACAAGGGGCTGACCATTGGCGGCTGTTTTGTCCTTGAAGGCAAGATCTCCAGGGGCTTCAAGGTCCGCCTTCTCCGGGATGGTGTGGTCAAGTGTGACTCAACCCTGTCTTCCCTCAGGCGCTTCAAGGACGATGTCAAGGAGGTGACCCACGGGTACGAGTGCGGTATCGGTATCGAGCGCTACAACGACATCAAGATCGGTGATATTTTCGAGTGCTATGAGATTGAAGAAAGAAAGGCCCAGGTGGAGCAGATAAAGGAATGAAGCCATATCCAAGATCCGAACGAGTCGCTGCAAGAATCCAGGAGATTCTTTCGGACTTAATCAAGAAAAAGGTCCAGGATCCAAGGATCGAGCTTGTCACCATCAGCAGTGTGCGGTTGACCTCGGATCTGAGGATTGCATATGTCTACTTTTCCGTGTTCGGCGATGAGGAACGGGTGGCCGAGGCCACCCAGGGACTTAAAAGTTCCCATGGATTCATCAAGCGCCAGGTGGCATCTCAGCTTGGCCTTCGTTACATGCCCGAGCTCAAGTTCCTCCATGACCAGTCCTTTGACCATGGCACCCGCATGGACCAACTGCTTAAATCTGTTTTAAAGGACGGCGATCCGGAACAATGAACAGCGGAATTCTTGCCGTTGATAAACCCGAGGGCATCTCCTCGGCCAGGCTGGTTTCACGGGTCAAGCGGTGCTTGAACGTAAAGAAAGTCGGGCATACCGGAACCCTGGACCCCTTTGCAACCGGCCTGATGCTGTGCGGCATCAACAGCGGCACAAGAATCTCAAGGTTTCTGCTGGGCGGTCCAAAGCGATATACGGCCACCCTCTGCCTGGGGGTTGAGACCGACACCCTGGACCGGACCGGGATCCGCGAGCAGACGGCCGACCCCGCCATGGTTGCCGGGATTACACAGGATCAGCTTGTCAGGGTGGTGGACACCTTTGTGGGTGCCCAGATGCAGCAGCCCCCTGTATACTCGGCCCTCAAGCATGAAGGACAGCCCCTTTACCGACTGGCGCGTCAGGGCAGGCCCGTGGAAAAGCCCCTGAGGCAGATTGAGATTTTTTCTATCACCATTGAAGCGGTCGACCTTCCCCATGTCACCATCAAGGTCCATTCTTCCACAGGCACCTACATCAGAAGCCTTGCCCGGGATATCGGAACCGCCCTTGGCTGCGGGGCCCACCTTGCCGAACTCAGACGAACCGAATCCTGCGGGGTTTCCCTGGACCGGTCTGTTTCCCTGTCCGCCTTTGAAACCATGGACCGGGCAGAGGCATTGTCACGGATTACTCCCATGAATGAAGTACTCTCGTTCATGCCCTTTTTTGATGCAGACCGGCAGATGGTCAAAAAGATCGGTTTTGGTCAGGACCTCGGCCTTGAAAAACGGATTGCCCCGCCTGGGGATTCCCAATCACCGTTTGTCAGAATCGTTGGGCCTGATGGTGCCCTTGCCGCCGTGGTCGAGTATGATTCCGCCCTTGATAAATATAATTATTGTTGCGTTTTTAATCGTTAGCATTTAACATAGCAGCGTTTGGGGTGCATGCCTTATGTTCTCTGCCTGCCCTCCATGCACCGGGTTGTCTGAATGGAATATTGGATAACCATTATGTCTAACGCCCCTTGGAACAGGGGGTTTTTATTTATTTATTCCAAAAAAGGAGTATTACCGTGGTTTTACTGGCAGAAAACAAAGACGAGATGATTGCAAACTTTAAGCTCCACGACTCAGACACAGGATCCCCTGAAGTCCAGGTTGCGCTCTTAACCCATCGAATCAGTTATCTTACTGAGCACGTCAAGGTGCATAAGAAAGACCACCATTCAAGAAGGGGCCTGCTTATCCTTGTTGGCAGGCGTCGCAGCCTGCTTGACTACCTCAGAAAAAAAGACATCGAAAGATATCGTTCACTCATCGAAAGACTTGGTTTGAGGCGATAGATTCAACGGGCCGGTGCCCCATTCCGGGGTGCCGGTTCCATTTAACCCACAGGCGGCAACTCTTTGGCAGATACCTGAATAAGTTCGCATATGCAGCATAAAAACCGATTTGATTTTTATGCTGGAGGTGCGGGTTTATTCTGTTATGAAGATGCTTTTTGAACCGCCTTTATTACAGGAAAAATTATGGAACAGGTATTTAAAACCGAACTTAACGGCAAAGAGTTCAGCCTCCGTGCCGGCAAAATAGCAAAACAGGCATCTGGATCGGTTCTTGTCCAGTATGGAGAAACCATTGTACTGGTCACCGCTGTTGCGGCAAAAGAGGCAAGGGACAGTGTTTCTTTTCTCCCCCTTACCGTGGAGTACCAGGAAAAAATCTATGCTGCCGGAAGAATCCCAGGCAACTACTTCCGGCGCGAGATCGGAAGACCCAGTGAAAAGGAGACCTTGACCGCAAGGCTCATCGACCGACCCATCCGCCCCCTGTTTGAGAAAGGCTGGGCAAGCGAAATCCAGGTGATTGCAACGGTCATCTCCACGGACAAGGAAAATGATCCAGACGTGCTTGCCCTGGTGGGCGCTTCGGCTGCACTTGGGATGTCAGACATTCCCTTTGCTGGGCCGATTGCAGGCCTCAGGGTCGGCCGCATCGATGGCCAGCTTGTGGCCAATCCCACGGTCAAGGAGATGGAAAACAGCGATATCGAGCTGGTGGTTGCCGGGTCAAAGACCGGTGTTGTTATGGTTGAAGGTGGTGCCGACGTTGTTTCAGAGGCAGATATGCTTGAGGCGATTTTCTTTGCCCACAAGACCATGCAGCCCCTGATCGAACTCCAGGAGGCGCTCAAGGAGGCCCTTGGCAGGGAAAAACGGGCCTATACCCCTCCTGTGGCCGATGAATCGCTGATGGCCCGGATTGTCGAGCTGGCCCAGGACAAGGTCCATGCGGCCGTGCAGACTTCCGGCAAGTTTGAGCGGGTCAAGGCCCTTGACGATGTCCGGGCCGATCTGATCCAGACCCTTGGAGAAGGGTTTGCCGACCGGGTTGAAGAGGTAAAATCCCTGTACGGGGATCTGGTCAAAAAGGTTTCACGGAAAATTGTCCTGACCGAAAACAAGCGGATTGACGGTCGCGCCTTTGACGAGGTCAGGGATATCACCTGTGAGGTGGGCGTTCTGCCAAGACCCCACGGTTCTGCCCTGTTCACAAGGGGCGAGACCCAGGTCCTCGGAGTGCTTACCCTGGGTTCCGGCCCCGACGAGCAGAGAATCGAGACCCTGAACGGCAACGAAACCCGGAACTTCATGCTTCACTACAACTTTCCGCCCTTTTCCGTTGGCGAGTGCCGTCGTGCCGGCGGACCGAGCCGCAGGGATGTGGGACACGGCAACCTTGCCCACCGCGCCCTTGAACGGGTGTTGCCGGATCCGGCTGATTTTGAGTATACCATACGGCTTGTGGGCGAGGTGATGGAGTCCAACGGCAGTTCCTCCATGGGAACCGTGTGCGCAGGCACCCTGGCCCTCATGGACGGCGGCGTGCCCATTGCGGCCCCTGTTTCCGGTATTGCCATGGGACTTGTTTCCGATGCCGACAACACGGTGGTTCTCACCGATATCCTCGGGGATGAGGATCACTTCGGCGACATGGATTTCAAAGTGGCTGGAACCGAGCAGGGCATCACGGCCCTTCAGATGGACATCAAGATTCGGGAACTGTCCAAGGAGATTCTTGTCAAGGCCCTTGACCAGGCCAGGATCGGAAGGCTTCACATTCTCAAGCGGATGCTTGACACCCTTGAGATCCACAGGGACAAAATGTCTCCCTATGCCCCGAAAATCATTACCGTCAAGATCAACCCGGACAAGATCAGGGAGATCATCGGCCCTGGCGGCAAGATGATCCGGTCCATCCAGGCCGATACCAACACCAACATCGAGGTGGATGACTCCGGCCTGGTCAAGATTGCTGCCGAAAATCAGGAAGATGGTGAGGCTGCGGCCAAGATTGTCTCCGATATCGGCATGGATCCTGAAATCGGCGGTATCTATGAGGGAGAGGTGGTGAAAACCACGGATTTTGGTGCCTTTGTGAGAATCAAGACCGGCACGGACGGCCTGGTTCATATTTCCGAGCTTGCCAACCGCAGGGTCAAGAAGGTGACCGACGTGGTCAAGGAAGGCGAGGTCATCCGCGTCAAGGTGCTGGAAATCACCCGGGACGGAAAGATTCGTCTGTCGTGCAAAGCCCTTGAGGAACAAGAAAAATAGTGGATTCCCCCTGCCTGTCCATCTGTCCCCTGGCAAGCGGCAGCAGGGGGAACTCTGTTTTTGTTTCGGGCGGATCCACCTCCATCCTTGTGGATGCAGGTCTTTCAGGCGTTGAGCTTGAACGCCGCATGGGATCCAGGAAGCTTAGTCCTGGCGACCTTTCAGCCGTGGTGGTCACCCACGAACACACGGATCATATCCAGGCTGCAGGCGTGTTGAGCCGCCGCTACAACCTGCCCATTTACATCAACGCAAAAACCTACGCAGCAGCGTCCGATAAACTCGGCCGGGTGGACCGTGTCAACCTGTTTGAGTGCGGAAGCACATTCCACATCAACGATCTTGAGATCACTCCCTTTTCCATCTCCCACGACGCCGTTGACCCCATGGGAATGACCGTGGGGTTTGGCAGTGTGAAGCTCGGCATTGCAACAGATCTGGGCATTGCCACCCATCTTGTCAAGCAGCATCTGTCTGACTGTGCCCTCCTCTATGTGGAGTCAAACCATGATCCCGGAATGCTCGATCAGGGTCCCTACCCCTGGTACCTGAAACAGCGGGTAAAGGGCCGCACCGGACATCTGTCCAACCAGGAGGCGGCAGCCCTTGTGGCTGAAGTCAGAACCCGGGTCCTCAGCCATGTTATCCTGGCCCATCTGAGCGAGCAGAACAACACGCCTGAACGGGCCCTGGAGGCCATGTGCCAGGCTCTGGACGCCTCAAACGTGACGGTTGATGTGGCAAGGCCGGATATGCCGGGATCCATTGTCAGCGCCTGATCCCCCTAGAACAGAGTTTTTTTATCGTCGAGCATCGCCCGTATTTTTTCCATAAACCGGGTCTCCCTGGCTGTGGCAACGGGATCTGCATGGACCAGGGCTTCGGCGATCTGAATGGCGGTCAGCCGGTTTTCAGCCCCCCGGATCAGTTTGGGGATGGCGGCAATGGCCCTTTGCTCGTCAAACTGAAGCAGTCTTGTCTGCTCGTGCATCTTTTTCTGGAGTTCGGCTTCCGTGGTCCGGGTCATGATGTTGTGGATGGTAACCAGCTGCCTGATATACTTAAGCTCTTCCTGGTCTATGGCATGGTCTGCCCCCATCAGAGCCGCCATCATTCGAAACAGCCCCTTGATGAACCCGCCGCTCTCCATGGCATCGTTCATTCTCTTTTCCGTTTCAGCCTGCTGCTTTCGTTCCATGGTTCGCTTGAGGTTCTTTTCCCGTTCAGTGATTTCGTCGATTTGGTATTTAAACGAATCCTGGATCAGGCGATTGCCGTAAATCATGCGGAAACTCAGTTCCTGTGCGCTGTCCCGGAAGTCCCGCCAGGTGTCTAAAAGGTCAGCCACTGTCCTGGCATTGTTCTTTTCCAAGGCGGTGAACGGGTTGTCCGGGGCGGCCTGCCTGCGGTTTTGCATGACCACCGGTGCCAGAATGTTGAACGGGAGCATCCAGGCGTTGCTGTCTGAAAAGGCGTAGCGGGACCAGCGAAGGGGGTTGGCCTGGCGGATCAGCTCCGCAGAAAAGGGGGTTGTCCAGGCCTTGACCCAGGGGCTCACAAAGGCCCTGTACAGGTTGTCGTTAAAATCGGAAACGGCTGATACGGCCCGGAAATCCCCTTCGTCCAGCTCGCCGTCATCCAGGGCAAGAATGTCGTCCATGGTGCGCTCTTCAAACTTGACCGTGTACGGGTCCGTCTGGCCGGTGTCCGCCTCGTCGTTGATGACCATCTCGTAGAGTCCGGGTGAAAGATACGCCATGAGGTCGATGCTGGTGATGATTTGCCGGTGCTCTTTTTTGGAAACCTTGCCTGAAACAAAGATACCCAGGTGGCCGATGGTCTTGTGGAGGAGGTAGACCACCACCTGTCCATGGGCCTTGAGCCCGTCCACCGACCCCCACACCTTGATGATCCAGTTCAGGGCCTGCTGGGGAGGGGTGATATTGTCTCCGCTGGATGCAAATACCAGAACCGGATCTTCAATGTTTTTAAGATCGATGCGCGTCTGTTCATCCAGCTCGAGCAGTCCCTGTTCCAGCCGGTTGCCCACAAACAGGTTGGATACGATAAAGTGGATCTCTTCGGCTGTCATATAGTAGTAACCGTTCCACCACCGCTCAAATTCAAGGTAGCGGCTCTCTTCGGTGTCGATTTTGGCATAGACATTGTATTGCTTTGTCCACAGGGTGTTGGCCGGGTTCAGGTCTTCAAATCCTGACACAAGGTTTGCCCCGTCAAATCGCCCGTTTCCGAGGTCGCTGAAAAAGGACGCCATCCAGGTGCCGCCGGTGAGTCCTCCCTTGTAGCGCATGGGGTTTTTGCCTTCAACCCCCGCCCAGTAGGAGAGGGGAGACCCGTTGAGCACAAGGGGGCCTGTGAGGTCGGGTCGATCGGCGCCAACGAGCGCCGCGGCCCACCCGCCCTGGCAGTTGCCGATCAGGGCCGGTTTTTCCGCATCCGGGTGAAGCCGGTTGATTTCCCGGATGAAGCTGACCTGGGCGCGCTGGACATCGGCCAGGGTCTGCCCCGGCTGGGGATCGGGGAAAAAAAGGATGAAATAGACGGGATGGCCCAGGGTCAGTCCGATGCCGATCTCCGAGTCCCGCTTGGAACCGCCGATACCGGGCCCGTGTCCGGCCCTGGGGTCTATAATGACAATGGGCCGGCGTCTGGAGGTTGAGGTCCGCGTCTCCTGGTCAATTTGAACCGCCCTTCGTTCTTTTTCGTGGTCCTCCTGGAAAACCGGCTGGTGTCTGCGGTTGATGATCCTGGCCAGGGCGAAATTGACGGGCTTGTCAAAATCGCGTCCATCCATGACGATTTTATAGTCAAAGGTGAGCACCGGCGGGTTTCCCTGTGCCAGGTGTTCGTTGTAAATATTTCCCCTTTTTCTCAAGGTGTCCATGAACAGGACCCATCGCTGCCAGGCGTCGTCAATATATTCCCAAAGGTCATTGGAAAAACGGGCGCCGGGGTACTCTACAACCTGTTGCTGTGCCATGTTTTTCTCCTGTGATACCCTGTGCGAAAAGCCTGATTCAACGTCAGCAAACAAGCGTGGATATTGCAGGTTCAGCAGGGGGGGGTGTCCACTACCATGAGTCCCACATGGTAATGGCCGGTTGAAGTGCCTTTCGGGTTTTTTGTGATGTGCATGATACGGGTGCTGAGTTTTACGGCAGGGTCTGATCTGTCGCTGGGGCAGTACCTGATTTCCAGCACGTCCCCCTGGTGGAGGTGGTTCATGATTTCAGAGTTCTCCTGGACCAGAATGCACATCCCCGCTTCTGTGAGGTCCCTGAGTTTGAACTGATAGCAGAAGGGCAGGTCTTTGATGGAAATCTCAACACTGTGGAATGTGTCAAGGTATTGACGGGGGGATTTTCTCTTTTCCCTGAAGGGCACGTGTTCTGCTGTCTTGTTCATTGCGTTCCGGCTGAAAACAGCCAACTCCTTTGCCTGTGGTTCTGGCCATGGGCAGACAAACAGCCCTTTCCACTCGTATAAAAAATTGAGGACGGTGTCAATCTAAAAGCACATGGCTTTTTCTTTTCCAGCCGTTGTGGTAAAAGCCAGGGCAGATACCTGTAATCCCGAGGAGGAACAATGAACAGCACTGATGACCGTCTGGGGCGGTTGAGCCGGCTTTATGCCCTTTATGACCGGTTCATGGCCCGTACCGAATTTTTCTGTCACAGGGGGTGCTCTGCCTGCTGCACCTGCAATGTCACCCTAACGACCCTGGAAATGGACCATATCCGGCAACACCTGGGGTCGGCAGGCACAAGGGCCATTGTGGAGCGGGTTACAGACAACCTTTCCCCAAGACGGTTTCAGCCGAAAACGACCCTGAACGGTTTTGCCATGGCCTGCATGGCGGGCAGTCAGATCCCGGACGAGGAAAATGATCCCCGATGGGGCGTCTGTCCGCTGCTGCGGGAAAAGGTGTGCACCATCTATCCGGTAAGGCCTTTTGGCTGTCGGAGTCTTGTTTCCACGGACGATTGCTCCCGTTGCGGGGCAGCCGTCCTTTCTGATTTTACCCTGACCGTCAACAATGTTTTCATGCAGTACATCGAACATATTGATTGCACCGGCGTGTCTGGCAATCTTTCCGACATGATTCTTGCCCTGTCCGGAAAGAGGGCAAACGGTCACTGGGTCACCATTGGAAACCAGACGGCAAAGGGGTTCATGGTGCCTCCGGAGCACAGGCAGCGAATTCGTCCCCTGCTTGAGGAGATGACCCGGATATAGGCGGGGAGTGCCAAAAGACCCTTGGGCATGTGACCCGAACCACTGACCCGGCAAATTTTGCCTATTTTTTGATGTCTGCAGCCTTCTGCGGAGCAGAGATTTTGATCAGGCCCGGCATGACCCTGTTTCTACCGCTCAGCTTTGCCTTGTAGAGCATTTCATCTGCATCCTTGATCAGCCTTGAGCTGTCGGCCTGGGGAGAAAGTTCCGCAATGCCGAAACTTGCCGTTACCCTGATCGTGCCGCTGTCTGTTGTGATCTCTTTTGACTGGATCTTCAGCCTGAGCCTGTCGGCAAGTTCAATGGCCTTGTGTTTTTCTGTTTCCGGCAGGATGGCAATAAATTCCTCACCGCCATAGCGGGCAAGGGTGTCGCCCCGCCGCATGTTCGCAGCCACCAGACGGGAGATTTCCTTTAATACGTCGTCTCCTGCGGGATGGCCATGGGTGTCGTTGACCGCCTTGAAGTGATCAATGTCAAACATGAACAGGCTCAGGGGTTTTTTGTGGCGGGTGGCATCGGCAACGCTGCGCTGGATCTGGTTTTGAAATTCGCGCCTGTTGTAACAGCCCGTCAGCGGGTCAAGGCTTGCGGCATCGGTGAGTCTGGCAATGTTCATCTGGCGTGAAATGGCAATGCCCGTACTCTTGAGGATGATGTTGACGATTTCGTCGTGGTAGTTGAGCAGGGTTCGGTTGGGAAGCATGTAGATCTTTGCCTGGCAGTTTTCCTCAATCAAATCATAGGCGATAAGGTTTTTGAGGCTGTACTCCGACTCCTTGTCGTCCGGGTGGAACGCATGGTTCAAATAGTTGATGTTGGAGATGTCCGTGATGGCAAAATCATTGATGATCACCGATTCAAGGGACTTTCGGTACATCCTGGGATCGAGCCACACATCAATGCCCCTGTCTGTTTTGATGACAAAGGCAAACAGTCGGTAGTTCAGGATATCCTTGAAACAGAGGGATACCTCAGAGATGATTTCCCTGGGATTTTTTTTCTGGTTCAGTGTCACAATGTACCGGGTCAGCCGCCTGTGGTCGGATTGTCTGCCCGCTGCACTGAAAAGCGCTGAAAAAACGGTTGAAACCTTTTGGGAAAGCCTGTTTAAAGAACCTTTCATCTTAAATCCTTTCAAAGTGAGTGAACATTGAAAGGAGAATAAAGCAATAACAATGCCAAGGGTGGTTAGGTGTCGCTTTGTTAAGTTAAATCAACGGGTTTGTGCTTTTTCAGGAGAGAGCATGGTCCGGACAGACCGGTAAAACTTGCCGGACCCGTGACAGATTTATGACGCTGCTATAGATTGCCCTTCAGTCCAATGGCCTCGGCCACCGCCTGCATGCCCAGGATGGTTTCTGAGATCAGCTCGCTTCGGTCCATCTGGAGCATTTCAGCGCCTTTCTGGATGACCGTCCGGTCAACGCCTGCGGCAAAGCTCTTGTCCTTCCATTTTTTGGTGACCGATTTGACCTTGAGGTCAAGGACGCTCTTTGACGGTCTCACAAGGCAGGTGCTTGAGATGAGACCGGTGAGTTCATCAACGGCATAGAGGGTTTTTTCAAGGAGGGATTCGGGTTTCACATCCGAGCACAGCCCCCAGCCGTGGCTTTCGACGGCCCGGATATATGCTTCAGGCCAGTTGCGGGCCATGAGGATCTCCCTTGCCTTTGTGCAGTGCTGGTCCGGGTAGCGTTCGTAATCAAGATCGTGGACCAGGCCGATGATCTGCCACTCTTCCCTGTCTTTGCCGAATTTGTCTGCAAAATGCCCCATGACGCCTTCCACGGCGAGCCCATGGCGGATGAGACTGTCGGATGTGTTGTATTCTTTTAAAAGCGCAAAGGCATCTTGTCTTGTCGGCAGTGCTGTCTCCATTGAAACTCCTTGAGTTTTTAATCGGTTTGTGCAATGAGGATTCAATATCGATAATCGGTAATTGTGTCAAATCTATTTTGTTAAAATATGCAATGGCGCGTCCAGAACAATGGAACCGGGTTGTGGAAAAGGCCCTGACGGATCGTTGATGGGGGACAGCCAGCAAAGGAAGCGCAGAATAATGGAGATAATAAAAACAACGGCCCAGATGCAGCAGTGGTCTGAAAAAGTCCACCAGCAGGGCAAAACCATCAGCCTGGTTCCCACCATGGGATATTTCCACGAGGGTCATTTAAGTCTCATGGATGCGGGGATGACCCAGGCGGATTGTCTGGTGGTCAGCCTGTTTGTCAACCCGATCCAGTTTGGTGCCAACGAGGATCTCGGTGCCTATCCAACGGATCATGACAGGGACTTCAAACTGGCCGGGTCAAAGGGGGCTGCCGTGGTGTTTGCCCCCGGGCCAGATGAAATCTATCCCCCGGGCTTTCAGACCGCTGTAACCCTCAGCCGCCTTCCCCTTCACCTCTGCGGCCTCAGCCGGCCGGTTCATTTCCAGGGGGTTGCAACCGTTGTGACCAAGCTGTTCAACATTGTCGGACCGGATGTTGCCATTTTCGGGTCCAAGGACTTCCAGCAGCTTCAGGTGATTCGACAGCTGGTCAGGGATCTTAATTTCAATATCAAAATCGTGGGCTGCCCCATTGTCAGGGAGGCGGACGGTCTTGCCATGAGCTCAAGAAACGTCTATCTCTCGCCCGATGAACGAAAATCTGCCCTGAGTCTTTCCCGCTCCCTTGCCCTGGCCGCTGGGATGGTCAAGGCGGGTGAAACCCGCAGCCAGTCAATCATCGCTGCGGTTGAAGAACTGATCCTGGGCCACCAGGGGACCCAGGTTGACTATGTCTGCCTGTGCGACCCTGTGACCCTGGAGCCGGTTGACACCATCACAACACCGGTACTTCTGGCCCTGGCCGTCAAGGTTGGTGCTACCCGGCTGATTGACAACCGGGTCATTGATCCAGAACAATGACGACCTGGCATTTTCGCATGAAAAGATGCCGCTCGGCTGTACGTTCAATGGTGGCAGCATCGGATCTGGATATGACGATGGCGTGGTTTGTCTTGCCCCCTTTTCTCAGGCCGCGGATGACAAGGGGGTTGGGACCGGTCCGTTTGCTGTTCAGGACAGGGTTCGGGGTGCAGGAAAACTGACACACCCCTGCCTGAACCGCATATTCCCGGCTGATGAACCTGGCGCTGTATATCTCATCCCCCTGCTCACTGACAATGGCAGGGGTGATTGTGGGCTTGAAATCGATTCCCCTGGCGTCCAGGATCAGACCTGTGTAGGTCCCGACCCCGGCATCGGGCCTGTCCCGCTTGGGGATGATTTTCAGGCCGATGATTTCCCGGATCTCGTCGGGCAGTACCAGCTGGAGGAATCCGCCAAACATATTGGTTTCAATGGTTACAGCCATGGCCCGGTCCGAGGTATAGTGCTGGTGTGACAGGATGGCATCCATGGCCTGTTTTTCAATGCCTGCAATGACCGGATCTCCGGGGGGACGCGTGTCCCTGTCTGCCGAGTCAAAGGCAATTTCCATGAGTATTTGAATCAGGTTCTGCCGTGCATCAAGGGTTGCCCGTATGAGGATGGCATCCGGGGGCTCATTCAGGGTGTTTTCAGCGGGCGAGGCTTTGCCCGTTGCTTGAATTGCGCCTGTGGCCCAATTGACACTGCCGTTTTTGTAAACCGTTATGCAGCCGTTTCCCTCAATTGCCCGGGCCGGTGCCAGAAGGGTAAAGACAAGGAGAACAAGAAAAACCGCTGTGCTAACATGGCGTGTAAGTGTCATGGGTATGGGTATCCATGTGGTCAAAAACGTGGTCAAGGGCCGTTGAAAGCTCAGGGCACTGGGGCATGGTTGAGGCGATTTTTTCGATATACTGCCTGGCTTTTACCCTTTCAAAGGTTGGTGCAAAGTTAAGGTCAAATACCCAGGAAATCTGCATCAGCTTGAAATCGTTGAGCTGTTCAATGGCCGCACTTCTGACAAAGCGCCTCTGGAACAGGGCCTGGAACGCCCCGGGAGAGTACCCGCCCCTGTCTTCAAGTCCGAGTTCGATGAATTTGCCGCTCTTTTTTCCATGGTCCAGGTAGTGGTCAATGACCACCTGCCAGATGTCAAGCTTGTCTGCATCCCTGATCAGGGCCATGAAAAAAAGGGTTCTGTCATCCCTGTCCCCGGGAAGATCCGCTGCATTGTGAAACCTTACGGCGTCAATGATAAGTCTTCGTTCTTCAGGTGGGAGGGGGGCGAGGAGGTGCTGGGCCTTGATTACCTCAACCCCCAGGAGTGCATGGTTTGCTGAGGCAGCATCCAGAAAGGTGCCGTAGCGCTTGAACTGCTCGAACCGCCCGATGTCGTGGAGCAGGGCAATGGCCTGGGCAAGGATGAGATCGGGTTCGGAGAGTCCGAGTGCCTCCCCGATGCCGACGATCTCCCCGCAGACCCGGAAGGTGTGGTCCCTTTTGAGCACATGGGGGCCGGTGTCTGTTCCCGGATCAATAAAAGTGGTGGCATAGTCGGAAAACTGCTGCTTCAGGGTGTCAAGGGCGCTGGTGTTCATCGGCCATCACCGGGTGCTGGGGATGGGCCCAGGATAAAGGTGGTTTCGATAAACAGGGCAATGGCTCCGGCATCGTTGATGCCAAAGGTCGGCACCGGGGGCCTGATGTCTGTGTCGGTGACAAAGGCCACAAGGTTGGGGTCATTCAGAAAAAGAGGGCGCTCGTGGCCCCCGGCTGTTCTGAAGATCTCTATCTTCGGTATTCGTTCGTGTTTGAACCCCTCAACAATGATAAGGTCCATGTCTGCAAGATAATGAAGGGTTTTCTCGAGGGAGGGGGTGGGTTCGTCCTTGACAAGGGCAACGGTCTGGCTGGACACCACCAGGGTGGCAGCGGCCCCGGCTTTTTTATGGCGCCAGGAGTCTTTGCCTGTTTGGTCCATGTCAAACCCCCTGTGGGCATGTTTGACAATGCCGATCCTGTGGCCCCGGCTCTTGAGTATGGGGATTATTTTTTCAAGCAGGGTTGTCTTGCCTGATCCTGATTTTCCTGCAATTGCAATTGTTAGGGGTTTCATCCTGGCTTCCTGTTTGTATTTGATCTTTACTAATAGTTTTCATGGGCGATAAAGTCAAGGCACAACACCATAGCATGGTGATTTACGTTCAAGTATGATATGCAGGCTAAACAACAATAGGATTTTTGTAAATGGATATGAAGAAAAAAACAAACATTGTTCTTATCGGCATGCCGGCCGCAGGTAAAAGCACCATCGGGGTGCTTCTGGCAAAAAAACTGGGGCTTTCATTCATGGATACCGACCTTGTGATCCAGGCTCGGGAGAAAAAACTTCTGTCGGAAATCATTGCCCAGAGGGGCATTGACCATTTCCTGGAACTCGAAGAGCACTGCCTTTGTTCCCTTGGGGTGACGGATTCGGTCATTGCAACGGGGGGCAGCGCCGTTTATTCGGGCCGGGCCATGGCGGCCCTTGGAAAAAACGGTGTCATTGTTTACCTTGAAACCGAACTTGACGCCTTGGAAAAGCGTCTCTCCTCCCTGGATTCAAGGGGGGTGATTCGATCCAGGGGTCAAAGCATTGCCGATCTCTTTCATGAACGCATACCGCTGTACCAGAAATATGCCGACGCCACTGTCCCCTGCGGTTCCATGACGCCGGATCAGGTGCTGAGCGCCCTGATGAACATCAAACAAATTGCCAAAGGTTAAGGAGGAGGAGAA
Source organism: uncultured Desulfobacterium sp. (assembly GCA_963675615.2). Taxonomy (GTDB): domain Bacteria; phylum Desulfobacterota; class Desulfobacteria; order Desulfobacterales; family Desulfobacteraceae; genus Desulforapulum. Next base: position 1,698,540 of record CAXXTD010000001.1, on the reverse strand, counting down.
TGGGTGATCTGCTTTCAACAAAAGAGGTGGCAAAATTTCTCAACGTCAACGAGAAAATGGTGTACACCCTGATATCGGACAAGGGGCTTCCTGCCACCAAGGTGACGGGCAAGTGGCTGTTTCCCCTGGACCTTGTGAAGCAGTGGATCGAAGCCGGCACGGTCAACTATCCTGAACCGGCCACAAAGCTTCCCCCCTACCATGGCCTGGTGCTGATTGCCGGCAGCAATGACCTGCTCCTTGACCGGACCATTTCAACGTTCAACACCCGGTTCCCCGATCACATGGCCATGTTCGGGTTCACCGGCAGCATGGGCGGCCTTCGGGCCCTTCGCCAGAACCTGTGCCACATTGCATCCAGTCATCTGATCTCAGGAGAGGGGGACGAGTACAACTTTCCCTATATCCTCAAGGAGATGGAGCGCATGCCTGCGGTGGTCAACTTCTGCATGCGTGAACAGGGCATTCTCGTGGCCAGGGGCAACCCCCTTGACATTCAGAGTGTCCAGGACCTGGCCGGACGGGATGCCACCGTGGTGAACCGCATCCTTGGCACAGGCACCCGGACACTTTTTGACCGGGAGTTGAAAAAGGCCGGTATCCGCCCCGAAACGATCAAAGGATATGACAATGTCCTTGCCAAGCACATGGACATCGGGCTGGCCATCCTCGAGGGTATTGCCGATGCCGGCCCCGGGATTCGGCCCGTGGCCAACCGCCTGGGCCTCGGATTTGTTCCCATCTGCTGGGAGCGGTTTGATCTGCTGATCACCAAGGAACGGTTCTTTGACCAGGGGGTTCAGCTTTTCCTGGGTACCCTCAAAGAGCCGTTTTTCAAGGATGCCGCCGCAAACCTCGGGGGGTATGACCTTTCCATGTCCGGCCGCATGGTTTATTCGGAATAAATTTTTGGCACCCTTGCCGTGAGCGAGGAAACCACCTCATAGTTGATGGTGCCGATGGTTTCAGCCATTTCATCGGCCGTGATCGACTGGTCTGCCTGGGTGCCGAGGATCGTCACCTCGTCCCCGGGCCGGACGCCGGGAATCCCTCCCACGTCAATGAGGGTCTGGTCCATGCAGACCCTTCCGGCAATGGGGGCTTTTTTTCCCCTGACAAGCATTTCTCCCCTGGACGAGAACCGCCTTGAAAACCCGTCGGCATAACCGATGGGGACTGCTGCAATGACGCTTTCCCTGGGGGTTTCATAGGTCATGCCGTAACTCACCTTGAACGATTCAGGCACGGCCTTGACCGAGGTGATGATGCTGCGGATTTCCATGGCGGGCCTGAGGCCCAGGGCGCTGATGTCGATCTCTCCCGACGGGGCAAGCCCGTACATGGCGACTCCGGCCCTGACCATGTTGAAGTGGGTCTTGGGCAGATCGATGAGGGCGGCGCTGTTTGCCGAGTGCACCAGTGGAAATTCGATGCCCCTGTGTTCGAGTTCTTCAATGAAGTCCAGGAAGGTCTGGTGCTGGTAATCGGCATAGCCCTTGTCCCGGGCGTCTGCCGCTGCAAAGTGGGTGTAAATGCCCTCGAGTTTAATGCCGGGAAGGGCTGCGATGGTTGAAACCTCGTCAAGGGCATCGCCCTTGACGGATTTCGGTCTTCTTGAATCGGGTAAAATTCCGAGCCGGCCCATGCCCGTGTCTACTTTCAGGTGAATGCCGATGCGGGTCCCCCTGGTCACCGCTCGTTCAGAGAGCCTGCCGGCGGTTTCAAGGTCAAACACCGTGGGGGTGATGTCCAGGGCCATGATCGGGTCCACATTCCTTTCCAGGATGTAGCCAAAGACGAGGATGGGGGCGCTGATGCCGGCCTGTCTGAGTTCAAGGGCCTCGTGGAGCCTGGCAACGGCCAGGCGGGTGGCCCCGCTCTCCAGGGCCGTTTTCGCCACCCTTACCGCACCATGGCCATAGGCATCGGCCTTTACAACGGCCATGATGGCAGTGCCCGGCCGGGTCAGGGTCTTGAGTTTCTTGAGATTGTGGGCAATGGCATCCAGGTCGATCTGCCGCCATACCAGGCAGGGGGGATTGGTTCGTGTCGGCATCTTGTTCTCTCAGTGTCCTATGGAACAGTTGTTGACCCAGGGTTCAACCGCAGCCTTGAGGACGAGCATTTCCTCGTTGGAAAAGAAACGGTCTTCCTGTTCAAAAAAGGGGGGGTTGAGCATGGCCACATCCCTTGAGCAGGGCTGGAGCACATAGCGCTGGGCACCCTTGATCATGGCGCCGATATCGCCCATTTTCTGGGGGTCGATCAGCGGTTTCACGCAGGTGGTTCTGAACTCATAGGCCGGGGCCTGGGCCATGATGATTTCGATGGCTGCGGCAACGGTCTTTGAATCAAATCGTCTGCCTGCGGCAAGGCAGTATCCGTCAAGGTTGCTCTTGATGTCCATGGCAATATAATCCACAAGCCCCTGGTCAAGAAGGGCCTGGATGGTTTCTGGATGGCTGCCGTTGGTGTCAAGCTTGACACAAAATCCAAGACCCTTGATCCTGGCAGTGAATTGTACAAGATCCGGCTGGAGGGTCGGTTCGCCGCCGGTGATCACAACCCCGTCGATGAGCCCCTGGCGTTTTTCAAGAAAACGGAACACCTCATGCTCGTCAATGGGTTCAATCTGGCTGGACCCTGACCGGCTGACAAGGTCAGGGTTGTGGCAATAGGGGCAGACAAAGTTGCACCCGGCCGTAAATACCACCGACGAGACAAGGGCTGGAAAATCGATCATGGAATTTTTCTGGAACCCGCCGATCTCCATGGTCTAGGCCACCTTAAAGTTCTTGCGCATGCAGAATTCGGTCTGTTTGCCGTTGTTCCACTGCTTGACGGGCCTGAGATAACCCACCACCCGGGAATAGACCTCGGTCTCATCCCCGCAGTGTTCGCAGGTGGGGTGTTCGCCGGCAATATAACCGTGGGCGGGACAGACGCTGAAGGTCGGCGTCAGGGTGAAGTAGGGCAGGCGATAGTTGCCTGAAACCTTTTTTACCATGGCCTTGACCACCTCGATGTCGGTCACCTCTTCGCCCAGGAACAGGTGGAGAACGGTACCGCCGGTGTAGCGGGTCTGGAGTTCATCCTGGAGGTCCAGGGCTTCAAAAAGATCGTCGGTGAAATTCACGGGCAGTTGGGTCGAGTTGGTGTAAAAGGGGTCTTTGCCCTGGCTGAACTCGGTTTCGTTGGCGCAGAGGATGTCCGGGAACCGCTGCTTGTCTTTCATGGCAAACCGGTAGGTGGTTCCCTCGGCAGGGGTGGCTTCAAGGTTGAAGATCTCCCCGGTCTCTGTCTGGAGTTCTTCGATGCGGGTTCTGATATGGTCCATCACCCGGATGGCAAAGGCCTGGCCCTGTTCCGATGCAATCCCCTGGCCCAGGAAGTTGATGCACGCCTCGTGCATGCCAAGGATGCCGATGGTGGAGAAATGGTTCTGCCAGTAACAGCCGGCGTTCTCTTTGATCTTTCTCAGGTAGAACTTGGAGTAGGGGTAGAGGTTGCCGCTGGTGAACCGTTCGAGCACCTTGCGCTTGATGGTGAGGGACTGGCCGGCAGTGGCGATCAGGCTGTCAATCCGGTTGAAAAAGTCAGCCTCGCCTTGTGCAACATACCCGACCCGGGGCAGGTTCAGGGTGACAACGCCGATGGAACCGGTCAGGGGGTTTGCCCCGAACAGGCCGCCGCCGCGTTTTTTAAGCTCCCTGTTGTCCAGCCTCAGGCGGCAGCACATGGATCGGGCATCGTCCGGGCTCATGTCTGAGTTGACAAAGTTTGAAAAGTAGGGAATGCCGTATTTGCCGGTCATCTTCCAGACATTCTCCAGGTTGGGGTTGTCCCAGCTGAAATCTTCGGTGATGTTGTAGGTGGGAATGGGAAAGGTAAAGACCCTGCCCTTGGCATCCCCCTCCATCATCACCTCGGCAAAGGCGTTGTTGATGGTGTCCATTTCATTCTGGTAATCGGCATAGGTCTCCTGCTGGTACTGCCCGCCGATGATGACCGGTGAATCCTTGAGAATGGCCGGCACCACAAGGTCCATGGTGATGTTTGTGAACGGGGTCTGGAATCCCACCCGGGTGGGGATGTTGATGTTGAACACAAACTCCTGGAGGGCCTGTTTTACCTCTTTGTAGCCCAGTTTGTCGGCCCGAACAAAGGGGGCCAGCAGGGTATCAAAATTACTCATGGCCTGGGCGCCAGCCGCCTCACCCTGGAGGGTGTAGAAGAAATTGACCATCTGGCCCAGGGCTGTCCTGAAATGTTTGGGCGGTGAGCTTTCCACCTTGCCGGCCACGCCCTTGAAGCCCTCCATGAGCAGATCCTGGAGATCCCAGCCCACGCAGTAGACCGATAAAAGACTCAGGTCGTGGATGTGGATGTCACCGTTGTTGTGGGCGTTTCTCACCTCTGGCGGATAGATGCGGTTAAGCCAGTATTCGGCAGTGATGTCCGACGAGATAAAGTTGTTCAGGCCCTGGAGAGAGTAGCTCATGTTTGAATTCTCCTTGACCTTCCAGTCCATCCGTTCGATGTAGGCGTCCATCAGTCCCACATTTTCCTTGATGGTGATCTTCCGGATCTGGTTGCGCTGTTCCCGGTAGATGATGTAGGCCTTGGCTGTTTTGTAAAACGGGGAATCCAGAAGGATTCTTTCAACGATGTCCTGGATTTCTTCAACCTCGGGGCATTCTCCCAGGCGGAGATCCCTGGCAAGGGTGATCACCTTGAGGGTGAGCTTTTTTGCCTCCCGTTCATCAAATTCGCCCGTGGCTTTACCGGCCTTTGCAATGGCGTCTACGATCTTTGAAGAATCAAATTGCGCAACCCGTCCGTCCCGTTTTTTTATCTTTTCAAACATGAATAGCCCCTTGAAATTGATATCTTTATGTAATATTTATTATCGAATATTTTATGGGAAATGAAAAACGTCGTCCCTGTAAGAATGCCGGGACTCTACCCAATATAGGGGAGTGTGTCAAGTGATTAGTTCAATATGTTGTGCTCTGGGCTGGAAGGCCCTGGTGGCCGGGGTGGAGAAAATAGAGGGGGTTGCCTGTGAAGCTTGACCAGAATTCCATCTACAGAAGCGTCATCACCCCCTGGTATGATTCCAACGCCGCCTGTCATGCCATGCTCTTTTTTCTGGTTCTGGTGATCCTTTTTGCCGGGGTCGGTATCTGGGTTGCATTGACCGACAGCAACTGTGAGCCCTATGTCTGGTTTCCCGTAACCCTTGCAGGCCTTGCCGCCTTTGTCATGGTCAAGACAGGTTTCAGGCTGGTTCATCGAAATAGAGAGGATTCACCGTTCTTCTGATGATTTCCATGAAGTGGTGGATGATCTTTGCCGTCACCCCCCATATGACCACATCTTCAAAGGGATAGGTCAGTTCTTCTATGCCGGGCATTCTTTTGAAGAATCCCTTTTCCATGTGCACGGTAAAGAGATGGTCAAGGGGAATGTGAAACACCCGCTGGATCTCGGCACGGTCAAACGAGATCTCCTGCTCCTGGTCCCACACTCCCACAAATGCCTCAATATCCCGGTTGTTGATGGTCTGGAAATGTCCCAGGGAACCAATGGTTGACACATGGCGCTTTGAGATGCCCATCTCTTCTTTGAGTTCCCTGAGGGCGGTCTCTTTTCTGTCTCGATCCCCCGGATCCCAGTGACCCCCTGGCAGGGCCATCTGGTTGCGCCAGGGGTACCCCTTGTTGTCGGCCTTCTGGATGAAGATCAGATTCGGGGTCGTTTCAAACGCCATCAGGGCCATGACGCTGGCGGGTTTGAAATTCTCGTCCCGGGGGCGTGGGGGATGTTCAGATTCGATGACGGCCCTTGAAAGGGCCTCAAAGCAGAGTGTCTGGTCAGAATATGTCAACATGTTTCCGCCTGTGTGCAATCCAGAATTGTTAGGAAGACAACCTCAAGTTTATAACACATCTCTATCCAAAGGGTAAACTTGATTTGAAATTATTCAGCAATTCTAATTGTGGACGTCCACAATTAGAATTATTGTTCTTTTTATATGAAACTCGCATCATTCCGGCGACCAGAGGAAGGTATTGCCCTCCGCTCATTCTCGCAGCCCGTCCTGGGCTGCTCCGAGGGAAACGGCAGCTCCTTCAGCGTCCATGCTGACCGCTGCCGTTTAATCCGCTACGGGCAAAACCTCCCCCCGGTCGCCTCTGCTGACGAAGGTTCAAGTTTCATGCTTCGTTGTGTCCAGAGCAGATATCATGCTCCGGCCATGCCGTTTTATAAGAAAATGCAGCCTTAAATTGTCGACAGCAGAGCCCCCGGCGGGCGATGGGACCGGCCCATTGGGACCCAAAGGCGATGAGCCCTTTTGCCCTGCCGGGCGTTAAGAAGCGCAGGCTGTTTGAGGACAAACCTGCCCGCAGTTCCTGCGCTTTAGACCGGCAGGGCAAAAGGGCCGCCGACGGTCCCGGGCCGGTCCCATCGCCCGTCGGGGGCGGTATTATACCATTTTTGTTGTTCGTTGGCCGCTATGAAATCAGGGATTGCTGCCTGGGGATGTGGCCATAATTAGTGGCTGACCACAAACCCGTGTCTGGGCGAAAGGTTGTTCATGTGCAAGAGGCAAAAGCCGGTTCAGCCGCCGGCAATCAGCGGCAGCGTCTGGATGATCGAGTGGTCCGGTATCTGGGTTGCCCCAAAGCTGGGGCTTGAAACAATGCGGCTGTTGAGCCGGACCGCTGCACAGAACTCGGTATGCTCCAGACCCGCAAGCATATCGGCAACGGTCATGCCCTCGAACCACTCGATCTTGTTGTCATCCACTGTGATCAACTTTTGACCCCGTTGGCGGCCAGCAGGTCAACCACCTCGGGAAAGTCGATTCCCAGACGTTTCACCGTGGCAAGGGTGGGGATGCCGTTTTCGGTCCAGCCCCGTCGCTGATACACGGCGTCGATCAATTTTTCGTAGTTTGCCTCGCGTTTCTGCCTGAGGGCTGCCATCTTCTGTTCAACCGTCATGGCGGATATGTCAATCTTGTAGTTGTCCACAAGATCCTTGTCATACCGTTCGGCCCTGGATTCATACTCGTCCCGGGTGACCGGTCCCATGGATCGGTAGGGCAGGCTGTCGTGTTCCCGGGTGCCGTAACCCATCTTGAGGTTGAAGATCCGCTGGAAGTTGTACACGCCTTCACTCATGGAGATGAGGTCCTCGGGGGTTGAGCGTCTGCCTGTGACGGCCGAGAAGAAATCGGCGTACCATCCCACGTGCTTGATCACCTTGGCCGGCTCCTTGGTGCTCTTGTTGTCTTCGGGAACAATGTCGTTCCAGGGCAGCTTGCACAGGCCGCAAAGGGCGAACCAGGTGCGGAACATGGGAAACCAGTGGAGCGCCTCGGCCTTGTTCTCAAAGGTGGGCATGAAGTTGTGCACCATGTCAAGGAAGATGAGCCAGGCCTCGTCGTGCTGGGGACCCTTGAGGGCCAGGCCGTACCCGCCCTGCTGGGCCAGGGATTCTTTGGTCATGTATTCGGAGAACTCGAGCCCCTTGGATTCCATGCCGATGTCCTGCATGGTGGCCATGTCAGCCCCAAAGTCCCGGGCAAAGATCGTCTTCATCCTGCGGATGCCCTGGCCGACAATGACGCCGAACCCTTCTCCCCTTGCCATCTGGTGGAGCAGTTCAAGGGCGTTGAGCCGGTTGCCAAAGCTTAAATCCATGCCGCCGGTGTGGGTCGCATTGATCAGTCCCATTTCAAAGCACTCCATGACAAAGGCAATGCCCGTTCCGATGGAGATGGTGTCAAGGCCGTAGGTGTCGCAGTAGAAGTTCATCTCCAGGATGAAAAAAGGATCAAAGATGCCAAGGTTTGACCCGCACCCTGCAATGGTTTCATACTCCGGGCCGTCCACAAACACCTTCTGCCCCCGGTAGGGTCCGGTAAACGGAGTAAAATCCTTGACCCCGTGGGCACAGGCCACGGTACAGCCCCGCCAGCAGCCGTCAAATCCCTTGTCAAAGATGTGCTCGTACACCTCTTCACCGATATTTTTTCCCTCAGGATGGAACCCGTATCTGAAGTTTCTAACGGGCAGACAGTCGTGGTCGTTCATGATGGGCACCAGGTGGGTGGTGCCCACCAGGGCCATGCGGTTTTGCTTGGGATCAAGGGTGGCAATCTCCCGGGCATGGAGTTTGGTCACCTTTTTCAGGGCCTCCTTGTCGGCGGGCTGGTTGCTGGACAGCGAGATCGTTCCCCATCGGGCCACGATGGCCTTGACCTTTTTGTCGGCAAGGACGGTGCCAATGCCGCCCCTTCCGGCCTGCTTGTAACGGACCCGTTTTCGTTTGGCGTCAAACCAGGTGAAGTTGAGGCAGCCCAGCAGGCTGTGCTTTGCAGCCGTTCCCGTCGAAACCACGGAGATGTTAACGGGCTTGTCCGGATCAAAGTAGGTGGTCAGGGCCTCGGACAGTGCATAGGAGTCGTCGGTGAGTCCCTGGACCTCAAATATTTTAATTTTTTCTTCAATGCCGTCGATCAGGACAACGGTTTCACAGTCGGCCTTGCCCGTGATTTCAACAACGTCAAAGCCTGAAAACTTCTTGTAGGGGCCAAAGTAGCCGCCCACGTTGGAATCCATGGGTGCCCCGGTCGTCGGGGAGATTGTGGTGACAATGCTCTTGCCGCCCCCAGGGTATCCGGGCGTTCCCCCAAGGGGGCCTGAGGCGATGCAGATGGCATTTTCCGGGTCGTTCCATTTTGTCGTGCCTTTTACGGCGTTCCACATGAGCCACAGGTCGTAGCCCTTACCGCCGATAAAGGTCTGTTTGGTTTTTGCTGCAATGTCGTTGATGGCAATGGTGTTGTTCGATACATTGATGTGAAGGGATTTCTCCGTGTAGCCGCAAACAACGTCTGCCCTTTTATAGGGAACCGCTGCGATCTCTTTCAGGGTAAAAGAATTCATATTTTTCTCCTTAAATGTCATTGCAGTCCTTCTGTACCGCTAAATCCACGATACAGGGAAAATTCATCCAGCACAAGGGCGTCATTGTCCGTTGATTCGTCTGTGACAAGCCTTGCCATGATTTCACCCAGGCCGGGTCCGAGCATGAAACCCTGGCCGCACATGCCTGTGACATGGGCAAGGCCCTCGACCTCCCGGTTCCACCCGGCAAGGGGGGATCCGTCCGGGGTCATGGGATACAGTCCCCGCCACACCCGACGCACCCGGATGTTTTTAAGCCTTGGCATGAGTTCGACCATTCGCTTTGCCACCTGGGGAAGAAACACGGATGTCTCCCTCGTGTCTGTGCCCAGTATCGGCGGGTCAGGGGTGATGCAGAACACGATCTGGCCGTGGCGGCTCTGGTAAAAGTAGTAGTTTCTCGAGCCGGGTGCGGGCCGCAGATCCACCACCATGGCCTCGAAAAATGAGGCCACAGGCTCGGTGATGGCCCCTTCGTGGCAGTCGGGGAACACGGGGATATCAACCCCGGCAAGTTTGCCAAGATCCCTTGAAAAAGGGCCTGCCGCATCAATGATCACGGATGCCGAATAGGTCTCCCTGTCCGTTGTGACGCCCGTGACCTTTCCATTGTCCGCTGTAATGCCGGTCACCCGTTCCTTGAAAAGAAAATCCACCTTTCGTGTTTCAAGGGCATGGCGGTAAAAGGCGTTGATGGCCAGAAGGGGCGAGGCAGAGCCGTCGTTGGGTGAAAAGGTGCCGCCCATGAGGCCCTGCCTTGTGATTCCCGGAACGGTTTTGACGATGGTGTCTGCATCCACATAGTCGATCTCAAGGCCGTACTGCTTCTGGATGGGCAGAAACCCCTTGAGGATTGTCTCTTCTTCTTTTCTGTAGACGGGGAAAAGATAACCGCCCTGGAGCCATTCAATGTCATCTCCATGGGTCTCCTGCCAGGTGGAAAAAATCTTTAATGATCGCATGCCGACGATGATTTTGCCCGGATCCGAGTGGGTTGCCCGGATGCCGCCGATGGCATGCTTGTTCTGCCCCTGCCCCGGGGAGGGATGACTGTCGATCACAAGGGTCTTGACCCCTTTTCGGCCAAGGGCAAGGGCCGTTGGAACACCTGCCGAGCCTGCGCCCACCACAATGGCATCATAGGATTTAGTCATCATTACCTCCTTTTACCCCGGCAAATGTGCCCAGGGGAACCTCCACAAAAAGGGGCCGGTCGATTCTGTCCGTAGTCTGTTTGAGATCCACGCCCTCGTCCCTGAAGATGCCCCACACCAGGGGCCTGCAGGTTTTGGAACCGCAGGCCCCCATGCCGGTCCGGTTGATTGCCTTGAGTTCGTTCATGTCCCTTACGCCGTCTCGGATGGCCGATCGTATTTCTCCTGCCGTCACCCGTTCGCACCGGCAGATGACGGCATCGTCCGGAATGCCCGTGGTGTCGGGCACCGCTTCGGGTTCGATACGTTTTTCCTGAACCACGATGCCCACGGCTTGTTTGGCTGTCGTCCGGTCGAGTTTCACCTGGACCAGCAGGGTGCCGGGAAACTCTTTTTTGGTCAGCACCCGATGCACCGCCACCCGGGTAAGGGCGTTGCCGGCAACATCGGTGATAATGACGGTATTTCCCTTTTTGACAAGGTCCCTTGATATCTCATAGGGCAGGGTGACCAGGGGATGCTCCGGATCTTTTCGATAGTCCACCAGGGTTGCGGCAAGTCCGGGGCAGACGGCAACGCATTTCATGCATCCCTTGCAAAGGGAGGGGTCCGTAAGGGTTGGAAGGCCCGTGATGAGATTGTTTTCCGTTTGAATGATGTTTTCGCTGCACACCGAGGTGCAGGGGTTGCAGGGAATTTCCTGGGTGCAGTGGAAAATGGGCAGCACCCCTGTTTCAACGGTCGGGACAGGCCGTTCTATGGATTTCCCAGGCCTTGATTTCAAAACCTGGGCCTTCTGGATCCACTCGTCTGGAATTTCCCGGTCAAATTTTCCAAGGGACTGTGCGATTTTTACCCCCTGGATTTTTCCCGTGAACATGGCGGCCGATGCCTCAGCAATTTCTTCGGCGTCTCCTGCGGCAAACACGTCCATGCCCCAGGCCCTGGCCTTTAACAAGAACTCGTCGACCTTGGCAAGTCCTACGGCAACGAGCACCGTGTCCACCTTAAAGGTCTTTTCCGTTCCCGGAATCGGGCGCCATTGTTCGTCGCGTTGGGCAATGGTGACGGTTTCCACCCGATCCCTGCCATTGGCCGATACAACGGTGTGGGTGGTGTAGATGGGGACCCCCAGGCGAATGAGCTTGTCAGCATGGACCTTGTACCCGCCCACCTGGTCAAGCCCTTCAACCACGGCAGCCACCTCAATGCCCGCCTGGATGGCATGGTATCCTGCGATGATGCCCACATTGCCGCCGCCGATGATGAGAATCCGGTCCGATGCCTTGACAAGGTCCCGGTTTACAAGGGTCTGGAAGGCGCCTGCCCCATACACACCGGGCAGGGTGTTACCGGGAAATGCCAGCATTCTCTCCCTGGCACCGGTGGCCACCAACAGTTTTTGGGGTTTGATCTTGATGTAGCGGTTTTTCTGAACAGCACCCACAATGCCGTCGGAAAAGACTCCCACCGCCGTGGTTTCAAGTCTTGTCTCTACCGTGGGGAAGGCCTTGAGCTCCTGCTCGAGGATATGGCCGATTTCAAAGCCCCGGGTCCCGGCCCATGAATCTTCCACAGACCCAAAGAATTTGTGGGTCTGGAGAACCAGTTTGCCCCCCAGCCGGTCCTTATCGTCAATGACCAGGGTCTCGATCCCGAGTCGGCCAAGCTCAATGGCGGCTGAAAGCCCTGCAGGGCCTCCGCCGATGATCAGCACGTCAACACTCAGGGTTTCAGGGTCTTCAAATCCCTGGGGGGTGTCATCCCCTGGAAGTTCTGGAAGCCCTTCAACGCTTTTAACGTCCATGCCCTGTTCAAGGGGGGTCATGCACGATTTTACCGGAAGCCCGTCAACCATGACCAGGCACTGGGAGCACTGGCCGTTGGCACAGTACATGCCCTGGGGACTCTTGTCCTTGGGGTGGTGACCAAAGGTCTGGATGTTGTTGGCAAAAAGGGCCGATGAGATCATTTCCCCCTGTTTGCCCGTAAGGGGCCTGCCGTTCCAATGGAACGTCACCTCCTGTGCCTGGGGGATGTCCAGAACAGGATGGCTGGTGATTCTTCGTTGTGTCATTGTTTTACCTGCCGGTTGTGGTTGAATGAAGGTCAATGGTTCGACCTTTTGTGACATATGCCTTTATAACGGGGAGTTGCCTCCCCGGTTGTACGCCAGCTGTCTGCTCGGATCTATTTTTTCTTGCCCAGGTAGGCCTCCTGGATTTTTTCAGATGCCAGCAGCTCCTCGGATGTGCCGCTGAGCACCAGGTTGCCGACTTCAAGCACATAGGCCCGGTTGGCAAGCTTGAGGGCTGCCTTGGCGTTCTGTTCGACCAGGAGCACGGTGACCCCGCTCTGGCTGATCTCCCGGATGGTCTTGAAGATCGCCTTGACCAGAATGGGGGCAAGGCCCAGGCTCGGTTCGTCCAGGAGCAGCATCTCAGGTTTGGACATCAGGGCCCTTGCAATGGCCAGCATCTGCTGCTCACCCCCGGAAAGGGTGCCGGCAAGCTGCCGTTTTCGTTCGGCAAGCCGTGGGAAGAGTTCATAGACCCAGGCCAGGATTTTCTTGTCGGTGGTGCGCCGGGAGTAACTGCCCAGGATGAGGTTTTCTTCGACGGTGAGGATGCCGAATATCCGCCGGCCTTCGGGAGAATGGCTGATGCCCATGGAGACAATGTCATGGGCCGGGGTCCGGGTGATATCGCCGCCCTTGAACAGGATTGATCCGGCCGTTGGATCGTGGAGGCGGCTGATGGTTCTGAGGGTGGTGGTTTTGCCCGCACCATTGGCCCCCAGGATGGTGACAATCTCACCTTTTCTTACCTTCAGGGAGATTCCCTTGATGGCGGCAATGCTGCCGTAGGAGACCCTGAGGTCCTTTACTTCAAACATGATATCATTCATCGTCGTCATCCTCGCTGCCAAGGTAGGCTTCAATTACCAGGGGGTTCGACTGTATCTCTTCGGGAATGCCTTCTGCAATGGGGCTGCCAAAGTTGATCACGGTAATATAGTCGGTCAGGGTCATGACCAGGTCCATGTTGTGCTCGATTAAAAGAATGGTGACACCCTGGTTTCTGATCGTATAAATGGTGTCCACAAGCTCCATGGTTTCGCTGTCGTTGAGTCCGGCTGCCGGCTCGTCCAGGATGAGAAGTTCAGGTTCACTCACAAGGGCCCTTGCCATTTCCACCTTTCTCTGGATGCCGTAGGCAAGGCTGCCCACGGATTCTGCGGCAAGATTGTCGATTTTGAAAAATTCGAGGGCCTCCTTGACCTTGAGCCAGTTAGACCGCTCGTCCTTGAGTGATCCGGGGGTATGGCAGATGCCGTGCCAGAAGCCCTGGGTGCTCCTGAAGTGGCGGCCGGACATGACGTTTTCAGCCACGCTCATTTCCGAAAAAAGCCGGATGGTCTGGAAGGTTCTGACAATTCCCATGGCCGCGACCTTGTGGGGCGGCGCGCCCGTGATTTTTTTTCCCTGCCAGAACACATCCCCCTCTTCAGGGGGATGGATGCCGGTGATGCAGTTAAAGGCCGTTGTCTTGCCCGCCCCGTTGGGTCCGATGATGCCGTAGATCTGATTTTTTTTGACCGCCAGGTTGAGGTTGTCAACGGCAGTGAGGCCCCCGAACCGTTTGGTCATGTTTTTTAATTCAAGAAGCGCCATTTCTCATCCTCGTTTGAAGTATTCGGGTATCTTGCCAAACCGGGCCGGAAACATTCCCTCGGGTCTCAGGATCATGGCAAAGATCATGGCAAAGCCAAATATGAAGTATCTCCAGGTGGCAAAATCCCGGAAAATTTCGGGAAGGACAAACATCACAAAGGTTCCCATGAGAATCCCGGGCAGCGAGGAGCCCCCCACAAGGACAATGGAGAAAAAGAGAACCGACTGCATGAAGTTGAATGCCTCCGGACTTACGGCCGAGTACTGGATGGCCAGGAGTACCCCTGCAAGGCCTGCAATGCCGGCACCCAGTCCAAAGGCAAACAGCTTGTATCCCCGGGTGTTGATGCCGATGCTGTTGGCGGCCAGATCATCAAGTCTCAGGTAGTGCAGGGCCCTGCCGGCCTTGCTTCGGTCCAGGTTTGCCATGATGAAAAAGGTGAGCACCAGAACCCCCACGCCCAGGTAGTAGATGGCCGTGGGAGACGCCAGGTCAATGCCGAGAAAAGAGGGGGTGTCCAGACCGAATATGCCGTTGGGTCCGCCGGTGATGCCGAAGATGTTGTTTTCCACAAGCTGGAGAAAGACGATGTTGAATCCAATGGTGGCCACCAGCAGGTAGTCTCCCCTGAGGTGGATGATGGGTCCGGCAAGCACGATGCCGCACAGGGCCGGGATGATAATGGCCAGGGGAATCGCGTAGAGGATGGGGATGCCGAAGGTCTTGTTGGCAATGGCTGCCGTGTAGGCGCCGATGCCGAAGAACAGGGCATGGCCCATGTTGAACATCCCGCCTTTGCCCAGGATGATGTCTTCGCTCAGTCCGACCACCGAGAAGATGAGAAAGGTGGATCCGATTGCCAGCCACTTGGAGTCGGCAAGGGCGGGAAAGAGCAGCATGGCAGCAATGAAAATAAAGTATCCGATGGTTTTGCTGTTAAATTTCATCATACCTTCTCCGCTACGCGTTCACCCATGATACCCGTGGGTTTCACAACAAGGATGGCGATCAAAAGGGTAAATGTAAAGGCATCGGCCCAGGTACTGGACACATAACCTGCGATAAAGGCCTTGAAGATGCCCAGAAGCATGCCGCCGACCATGGCCCCCGGGATATTGCCGATACCGCCGATGATGGCCGCAACAAAGGCGTAAAGGCCGTAGTTCCAGCCCATGTTAAAGTTGATGCCCCGGTAGTAGAGACCGATGAACAGCCCGCCCACGGCGCCCAGAAAGGTGCCGATGACAAAGATGAGGGTGATGATGCGGTTGACATCGATGCCCATGAGCCGTGAGGCATCATGGTCAATGGAGGTGGCGCGGATGGCCGCCCCGACCCTGGTCTTGTCAATGAAAAAAATGAGCCCTGACATGATCAGCAGCGAGAGCGCCAGGATCACCACCTGGATAAAGCTGATGTAAACCCCGCCGATGTTCCAGGTGGTGGCCGGCAGGATGTCGGCCGGAAAAAACCGCATCCTGGGTCCCCACATGAGCATGATACCGTTCTGAATCACCAGGCTTGCCCCCAGGGCAGAGACAACGGCCGACAGGCGCGGCGCCTTTCTAAGGGGTCGGTAGGCCACCCGCTCAAGCACGATACCCGCCATTGCGATGATGGCACCGGTGATGGCAAAGATAGTGATGACCGCCAGGATGGAGTTGGTGGTTTTGCCCAGAAACTGGTCGTACACGGTCAGCCCCACAAAGGCGGCCATGGCCACCAGGTCGCCGTGGGCAAAGTTGATCAGCTTCATGATGCCGTACACCATGGTGTATCCCAGGGCCACCAGGGCAAAGATAGAGCCAATGGTTAGACCATTGACCAGCTGTTGAAAAAATATGTCCATATTATTGACCCCTATGAATCGATCAAAAAAAGTTGATCGGGGCCGGCCCGGAAGAGCGCTGGGCCGGCCTGTGCTGGATGGTTAACGCTTACTTGACAACCGGATAGATCACTTTTTTGGAACCGTCTGCCTGGTACTCGTAGGTCTGGTGGGCGCTGCCCACCCTGTTGCCGTCGGGTGCCCACTCAATGGGTCCGGTGATGCCGGGAAATCCCTTGAGGGTATGGAGGTATTCGGCAAGTTTTTTGGTGTCGGTGGTGCCGGTCTGTTCAATGGCGTGGAGTATGGCACGCATGCCGTCAATGTTCAAAAGGGTCCAGATGCTCGGGGGATCCATTTTGTACCGGGCCTTGTAATCCTTGAGAAAATTGATGGCAAGGTCATAGGGAAGCAGTTCAGGGGAGGGCACGTTGATCAGAAAGGATCCTTCGACATATTTTCCGGCAAGCTTGATGTAGTCGGGGTTGTCACAGGCGTTGGAGCCGTAGAAGTCGGCCATGACCCCAAGCTGCATCTGCTGGGCCCTTAGCAGTCCTGCCTCGTTGTAGTAACCGCTGAAATAGATGACATCCGGCTGGGTGGATTTGATGTTGGTGAGGACGGGTGTATAGTTCTGTTCCCCGGCCTTGATCTTGCCCTGGTATACGATGTTGCCGCCAAGTTTCTTGATCTCGGCAACCACGGAGTCACCAAGGCCCGTTGAGTAGGAGGAGAAGTCGGATACAATGGCG
This sequence comes from uncultured Desulfobacterium sp., assembly GCA_963675615.2. GTDB lineage: Bacteria > Desulfobacterota > Desulfobacteria > Desulfobacterales > Desulfobacteraceae > Desulforapulum. The sequence continues at coordinate 1,682,151 of CAXXTD010000001.1, read as the reverse complement.
ATTTTCTTGTATTTCTTTACATTGACAAAGTAGTTGGCCGTGTAGGTTGCCTCGGCTGAGTTGGGAAAGGAATTTCGGAAAAAGGTCCAGTAGCCATGCTCGGTAAGGGTGTCGCTCGTCCCGTCGGTTGTCTGGAGAACACCTTCCCGGAAATAGGTGGCCTGGGCCGCCTCGGCGCAGGTGGATGTGTAGGAGCCAATGACCGCGATGACCTTTTTGTTGACCAGGTCCTTGGCGCAGATGGCAGCCTTCATGGCGGTGCCTTCATCGTCGCAGGTGAAGATCTCAATCTTTTTTCCAAGCAGGCCGCCCTTGGCATTGACCTGCTCGGCAATGAGGCGGACGCCCTGGTCAATCCCCTGGCCCTCGTTGGCGTACTGGCCCGTTGTGGGCGCCTGGACACCGATCCGGATGGTGTCAGATGCACCGGCCTGGGCAGCTGAAAGGGCAAAACCGAACAATACGGCAAAAAATAATCTGAAAACTTTGTTCATCTTTTTTCTCCTGTTAAAAGTCAAGTTATGGTTCAGCGGTCGCCTTTGGCTGGCGATTCGCAAGCAAAGCCTCTTTTTTCTCCATGAGAACGATAAATTTGTGAACATGATTTTCCGCAATTCTTTCTGCCTCATGGGGCAGATGGTTTCTCACGGCGGCGATCATCTCCTCAAGGTCCTTTAGGTTTTCCGCCATCCTGCCCGGGGTGTTTTCCAGGAATTTGTCGTAGTACTGGCGGATATTGTCGTGGATCATTTCACTCACAAGAATGTATAATGAGTTTTTTGATATTTTTGCAAGCTCTTTGTGGATCTCCTGGTCAATGTCGAGAAAATCCTCCCAGCCGATGTCGCCCCTGGCATTCAACTGTTCCGCCTGTTTGAGCAGGGCTTCAAGGTCTCTGATTTCCCGGGCCGAGGCATTCTGGGCGGCAAGGGCGGCTGTTTTTCCCTCCACCCCTTTCCGGAACTGGCCCACATCCATCACAGACAGGCTGCCCGACCGGATGAGCAGGACAAAGGTTTCTGTAAGCTGTTCCATGCCTGCCTGGCGAACAATGGACCCGCCTGCCGTGCCCACCCGGATCTCGATGAGCCCCTTTTGCTCAAGGACCCGCAGCGCCTCCCTCAGGGTTCCCCGGCTGACATTAAAGGTTTCCCTGAGCTGCCGTTCCGGCGGCAGTACGTCGCCCGGGGCCAGCCGTCGGTCAAGGATTGCCTCCTGGATCTGATTCACCACATCCTGGAAGACCCTGTTTTTTTTTGCCTTTTGAAAATCAGGCCTTTTTCTGGGTGTCATTTTCTTTCCAAGGTCCGATATTTTATTGTAATGGTTAAACCATTGGTATGGTAACAATTTGCGTTTGTCAAGCTCTTTTTTGGGGCCGGTACCCCTGTCAACGGACAAAACATCTTGACTTTTAGCCCTGCAGGCCCCATATTTTTCAGAATTGTTAATTTTAAACCTAGGTTTTTTAGGAGATTGCGATATAAATGTTTATTATGGGTAATTTTTTCAGGGCAATCGCTGTGGTCCTTGACTGGGGGCTGAGCCTTTTCATGTGGATCATCATTGCCAGGGCAGTGCTTTCCTGGGTCAATCCAGACCCCTACAACAACATCGTCAGATTCATCACCAATGCCACGGAACCCGTACTTTACCAGATTCGAAGAAGAATTCCCTTTGATCTGGGCGGCCTTGATATCTCACCGATCATTGCCATCCTGATTGTCATTTTTCTTCAGACCTTTGTTGTTGGAAGCCTGAATACACTGGCCATCAACTTGTCCTGAAATCACAAGAGGTGGTTGAATCAATCAAGAGAGGTGGTTGAATGGGGATAACGCCGGCCGTCATAAAACAGAAAGAGTTCAGCACCCGGTTCAGGGGGTTTGATGTTCACGAGGTGGATGGTTTCCTAGAGGAGGTGGCCCATGAAGTGACCCGGCTCAACCGGGAAATTTCCGCCATTAAAGAAGAGCGGCACCGACTGGATCTTGAGAATCAGGGATACCAGAAACGTGAAATGTCCCTGAAACGGGTGATGATCCAGTCCCAGAAGGTGCTCGAGCAGATGAAGCTCAACGCCAGAAAATCCGCAGAGCTTGTCATTGCCAATGCCGAGGTCGAGGCGGAAAAGATACTCAACCGTGCCCACCAGCGCCTGTCACAGCTCCACAGCGACATCACCGAACTCAAACGTCAGCGCATGCAGATTGAGGTTCAGATCGGATCGGTGATTGAATCCCACGCCAAACTTCTGGAGATGAGCAAACAGGAGAACAAGGCGTCGGAAGCCACGGATGTGAACCTTCGGTTCATCAAGCAGGCATGAAACAGGCCGCAAGCTGGGACAGACCAACCGGCACGGCCGGAGCGGGTAATTGACTCTAACCACAACAAAGCATGAATCTTGACCCCCCGGTCGCCGGAATGATACGAGTTTCATATAAATAGGAATGTGATTCATGGCAAAAATCGATGCGTTTTTCAAGCTCATGCACGAACAGGGCGCTTCCGACCTTCACCTTGTGGCGGGTCAGCCGCCTGCCCTGAGGCTCCACGGTGATATTGAACGGATCAAGTACAACCTTTTGACCAACGATGAGTTGAGAAGTCTTCTTTACGAGATTACCCCCGAGGAAAAGGTCAAGGAGTTTGAGGAGTCCGGGGATGTGGACTTTGGTTATGAAATTCCCGGTCTTGCCCGTTACAGGGCCAACTATTTCATGCAGAAGTACGGTATCGGGGCGGTGTTCCGGGAGATTCCCTCTGAAATTCTTACGGCCGAAAAGCTCGGACTGCCGCCGGTCATTTCCAAGCTTGCCTCCCTGCCAAGGGGGCTGGTACTGGTCACAGGCCCTACGGGCAGTGGAAAGTCCACCACCCTTGCGGCCATCATTGACCAGGCAAACCGGACCCGGAGGGATCACATCATCACGGTGGAAGATCCCATTGAGTTTGTCCACAAAAGCCAGGGATGCATTGTCAACCACCGGGAGGTGGGACTTCATACCCAGACCTTCAGTGCGGCTTTAAGGGGGGCGCTTCGTGAGGATCCCGATATCATCCTGGTCGGTGAATTAAGGGACCTTGAAACCATCTCTCTTGCCATTGAGGCCGCTTCCACGGGCCATCTTGTGTTTGGCACCCTTCACACCTCGAGTGCAGCAAAGACCGTTGACCGGGTCATCGAGGTGTTTCCGGCCAGCCAGCAGGCCCAGATTCGATCCACCCTTGCCGACGGCATCCGGGCCGTTGTTGCCCAGACCCTGTTCAAGCGGATTGATAAAAAGGGTCGGTGCGCCGCCATGGAGATCCTTGTGGCAACCCCTGCGGTCCGGAATCTGATCCGGGAGGCAAAGACCCACCAGATTCCCTCGATGATCCAGACGGGCAAACAGTACGGCATGCAGCTTTTAGACGACGCCATCATGCAACTCTACAAAAAGGGGTGGATCAGCCCGGACGAGGCCTATGGAAAGGCCAACAACAAATCGCTGTTCAGGCCCTTCCTTAAAACACCGCCTGCAGATTTTACCGAAGCCTGATCAATGGGACCCTGTTAAGGAGGGGGTATGCACAAGCAGGAGATCGATCACATCCTTGAACGGATGCTGGAAAGTTATGAAAATGTGTCGGATCTGAATCTCACCCCTGGAAAACCGCTCCAGGTGGAAAGCTCGGGGGAGCTAGTGCCGGTAAAAATGGTGCCTGACATCACGGTGCTCACCCCGTTTCAGACCGAAACCTTTGCCCTTAATCTCATCAACCAGGACCGCAGGCTTACTGAAACCCTCCTGCGGGAGGGGGCGTGCGATCTCTCCTATGCCCTGGGGGACCGGGCCAGGTTCAGGGTAAATATTTTTTCCCGGTCGGGCAATTATGCCATTGTCCTTAGAAAGCTTGAGACGACCATTCCCACCATCAATGATCTGAACCTGCCCCGGCCCTTTCATAAAATGGCCCTTGAAAAAAACGGCATCATCTTTGTCACGGGCGCCACGGGCAGTGGAAAGTCCACTTCCCTTGCCGCCCTGCTTGACGAGATCAACGAGACCAAATCCGTCCATGTAATCACCCTGGAGGATCCGGTCGAATATCAGCACAGCCAGAAGCGGTCGACCTTTAATCAGCGTGAACTCGGGGCCGACTTTGACTCGTTTGCTTCGGGCCTCAGGGCGGCCCTGCGCCAGGCGCCCAAGGTAATTCTGGTGGGTGAGATGCGGGACAGAGAAACCGTGGAGATCGGACTTTCAGCGGCTGAAACCGGCCATCTGGTTCTTTCCACTCTGCACACGGTGGATGCCGGGCAGACCATCAACCGTATCATCGGCATGTTTTCGACCGAAGAGGAAAAACAGGTCCGCATCCGCCTGGCCGATACCATCCGCTGGGTGGTTTGTCAGCGGCTGCTGCCCAAGACCGGGGGCGGCCGTGTGGCCGCATTTGAGATCATGGGTTCCAATTTAAGGGTCAAGGATTCCATTCTCCATGGTGAATCCGAAGGAAAGACCTTTTACGAGATCATGAAGGCGGGAAAGGCCTTTGGCATGACCACATTTGACGAATACATCATCGCCCTGTACGAACAGGGAAAGATCACCGAAGATGTGGCCATGGCCTATTCTTCAAGAAAGGATACCGTGGGCCGGGGACTTGACACCATTAAAAGCTCGAGGGGCGAGGCAACGACCGAGATCGAATCCCTGGAGATCGACCACGGATACGAGGGGGCATGATGGATATTGTCTGCACCAACTGTAAAGCAAAATTGTCCATTCCCGACCACAAGGTGCCCCGGGGCAAGCGGGCGTCGTTCCGCTGTCCCAAGTGCCAGCATCGGGTCCAGATATCTCCGGTAGATGAAGGGATCGGGTCGTCCCTGGCGGCCTATGATGCGGCGGACAAGCCGTTTGATTTTGTGGATGACGGCAGGCAGACCGCCCTGGTATGCATGGCCAAAGGGGCGGATGTTGTCAACAGGGCATTGACGGCCCGGGGTCATGTGGTCAAACAGGCAGCGGATGTGGCAGATGCCCTGTTGAACATGCGGTATCACCTGTTTGATGTTGTGGTGGTCGATGATGAATTTGACCGTCCGGGCGGAACCGGAGTTCTGGAGGCCCTGCGCATGCTTGAGATGGTTTCCCGCAGACAGATCTTTGGGGTCCTGATCACCCAGAGTTATCGCACCATGGACAGCATGGCTGCATTCCATGAGAGCGTCAACCTCGTGGTCAACCCGTCGAGCCTCAACGAGGTGGATAAGATACTCGAGCGGGCAATCAAGGAGCATGAACGGTTCTACGCTGTTTTCAACGATTCCCTCAAGAAAACAGGAAAGGCCTGAACCATGACACCCGTGTGGAACGGCAAGCTGGTCTCTGCGGAGCGGGCCCTGTCAAAGATCGAACCGGGCATGAATGTCTTTCTTGGAACCGGGGCGGCAGAGCCAAGAACCCTTGTCAAGACCCTGATGGGATCCAGCGGGGGAAATCTTGCCGACCTCACCCTGATTCAGATCGTCAGTTTTGGAGACGCCATCTCCATTGAGGGCCTTCGCTCGAACCGCTCGAGGCTGAAAACCTTTTTTTCCGGATGGGTGGCAAGCGAGGCGATCAATGCGGGACGGGTGGACCTTATTCCCAGCCGGTTCTCAAACATTCCCTCGTTGATCAACGATTATCAGATTCCCGTGGATGCCGCCCTGATCCAGGTCACGCCGCCCGATGAGAACGGTCGATGCTCCCTTGGCATTGCCGTTGATGTGGCCCGCCAGGCCATGGCCCAGGCAACCCTTGTCATCGGTGAGATCAACCCGGATGTGCCCTGTACCTTTGGTGACACCTTTGTTTCGGTTGACGAGTTTGATTTTTTTGTGGAGAGCCGCGAGCCCATGTTTTATTTTCCCAGCTGGCCCGTGGACGAGGTCCATGACAGGGTTGCCGCCAATGTGGCGTCGGTTATTGAAGACGGATCCTGCCTTGCCTTCAGCTTTGGGCCGCTGTTCCAGGCCCTGCCCCGGCATCTATCCTCAAAACGCAACCTCGGGCTTCACACCCCCTTTGTCACGGATGCCGTGATGGAACTGATGAACAGCGGGTCCGTGACCAACCGCTACAAGGAGAGTTACCGGGGCAAGACCCTTGCCTCCTACGCCATGGGATCAAAGGCGCTCATGGCTTGGCTCGATCGAAATCCACTGATCGAGTTCCAGGGCGTGGGCCAGGTGTTCAACCCCATGGAGATCGGCCGCAACCGGCGGTTTATCGCCATCATACCGGCAAGAAAGGTGGACCTTTCAAGCCGGATTGCCATGCACATGGGCAAGGGAAACGTCACCTCGGGTCCGGGGCAGGTCATGGATTTTTTCAACGGGGCTGAGATTTCCAGGGGCGGGTTCAACATCTTTGCCCTGCCCAGCCGCAATCTTGCGGGCGAGGCCAACATCCGCATCAGTATCCAGGGGGTTGCCAATCAGATCAATTTTCCCGATTCTGTGGGCATGGTGGCAACCGAGTACGGCATCGCAGCCCTGTCCGGACGCACCATGCGTGAGCGGGCCCAGGCCCTGATTGAGATCGCCCACCCCGATGACCGCGAAGCCCTTGTTGCAGGGGCAAAGCGGATCAATCTCCTCTACCCGGACCAGATCTTTATCCATGAGAGTTCCCGGCTCTATCCTGACCACATTGCCGAACGCCACACCTTTAAGAACAATACCGAGGTGAGATTCCGGGCCATCAAACCGTCGGACGAGGAGGGCATGCGGCGGCTGTTCTACCGGTTTTCAGACCGGGCCATCTATTACCGCTACTTCACCCCCATCAAGACCATGCCCCACGAAAAGACCCAGGAGTACCTCAACGTGGACTACCGCAACGTTCTTTCCATTGTGGGGCTGGTCGGTCCCCCCGGCCAGGGCCAGATCATTGCCGAGGCAAGGTATGCCCGCCACAAGGACAAACCCCTGGTGGACGTGGCCTTTGTCGTGGATGAAAAGTACCAGGGCCTGGGCATCGCCACCCACCTTTACGGCATGCTGGCAAGGCTTGCACGGCAGCGGGGAGCCCGGGGGATGACGGCGGATGTCCTTGCCTCCAACCAGTCCATGTTAAAGGTGTTTGAAAAGGGAAAATATCCCGTGCAGTCCCGGTTTGAAGACGGGGCCCATTCCCTTTATATCCCGTTTGATTCCGACGATCAGCGGTAAGCAGAGTTGACTTTCAGCCAAACAGCGCTACCTTTGTTCATGGATCAGTGTAAAAAACAAGGGGTCCATACAAGGAGGCTTACCATGTCAGATACCGGCAGAGAACGAAACCGTTTTATCGTGGATTTAAATATATTGAACACCCACAATGCGTCCGGGTGCGGTGCCTGCGGCGGAAAATTCAACCTGGGAGAGACCGTGGTGGTGGCCTGCGGCGCATGGAAAGGCGGGGGCAGCAGGCTCGTCCACGAGAAAGAGGCGGTGTACGATTCCAGGTGTGACACCTATTACGAACGCGAATTTTTCAACGCCTACCGGGCCGGACAGCAATGAGGGAAAACGGTCCGGTTTTCTTTTCTGAACAGGACCGTTCCCGTCGTAACCCTGAATCTGCATTCCTAAAAACGCTTTTCAGCAGCAGCCAGCCCATGGGATCCGGGCTCCGGGTGTTGGGTGCTGCGTTTTTTTTCATGGTGGCAGGCTGCCTGTTTCCAGGGGCGCCGGTCCGTGCACAAGAACAGGAGATCCTTTCTGTGGGGGGCTTTTCCCAGCATCAACTCGAGGATTGGCGTCCCAGGAAATTCGTGGGTGAAACCCGGTACGACCTGACGCCTCTGGATGGAGCGGTGGTGTTAAAGGCGGTCAGCCGGGGCAGTGCCTCGGGATTGATCAAAAAGATCCGGGTGGATCTGGAGAGGTATCCCTTTCTCAACTGGCGATGGCGGATTGAAAACCGGCTTGCCGGTACGTTTGATGAACAGCAGAAATCCGGGGATGACTATGCCGCCAGGATTTATGTGGTGGTTTCAGGGGGCCTTGTCATCTGGAATACCCGGGCCCTGAACTATGTATGGGCCCGGCACTCTCCTGTGGGAGAGACCTGGCCCAACGCCTTTGCAGGAAACAATGCCATGATGATCTGCCTGAGGTCCGCACAGGCGCCGGTTTCAGTCTGGCAGCAGGAGAAGAGAAACATCCGCAAAGATTTTAAAGCCCTGTTCGGCAGCGAAATCCGGCATATTGATGCGGTCGTGGTGATGAGCGACACAGACAACACCCAGCAAGAGGTGACTGCCCTTTACGGGGATATCTATTTCTCCTCCAGGTAAGCTGCGGGTGACTCCGGGAAAAGGGGTTTCGGGCACAGATCAAGGACCGGTAACGGTCAAAAGCCCATCAACCGGCAGCGACCGGCTGGTCTGCAATGATCCTCAGCCCCTCCAGGGTCAGGGCATTGTCTACGATTTCAATGGTTTCAGAGGCGTCTGCAATAAGGACGGCCAGCCCGCCCGTGGCTATGACCTTGGGGGTTGTGCCCATCTCCTTTGACATTCGTTTGACCATGCCGTCCACCAGCGCCCCATTGCCATAGATGATTCCCGACTTGATGCTGTCAATGGTGTTCTTGCCGATTACGCTGTGGGGACGCCTGAATATTTCCACCCGCGGCAGCTTGGATGCCCGCTGGAAAAGGGCCTCTGCCGAGATCATCACACCCGGTGTGATGGCACCGCCCAGGTACTCCCCCTTTTCTGAAATGGCGTCAAAGGTGGTGGCCGTTCCAAAGTCAATGATGATCATGCTGGTGCGATAGCGCTCAAAGGCTGCCACGGCATTGACGATCCTGTCGGCTCCCACTTCGGCCGGGTTGCTGTAGCAGATGGGCATGAGGCGTTTTACGGAATCTGGATCAATCCACAGGGGTTTCTGGTTGAGGTAGCGGGTGCAGAAGGTGTCCAGGATGCTGTTGATGGGCGGAACAACGGACGAGATCACCGTCCGTTTGATGGTTGAAAGGTTGATTTTTTTGTCCGCAAAAAGGGCCTTTGCAAGCAGGTTGAATTCATCAACCGTGGACTCACGGATGGTCCTGATCCGCCAGTCCTGGATCAGGGTGTTACCATTGAAAACGCCCAGGACCGTATTGGTGTTTCCCACATCTATTACCAGCAGCATGGTTCTTCCTTACTTGATGGTTACGGTGAAAAGTTCAGGTTTTGTGTCGGCAAGTATCAGGCCCACGGGAAGGGTTATGGCGGCCCGCCGTACGTAAACCCCGGGAGCCAGTCCTTCCAGATCAATGTATATCTTAAACGCCTCTTTTATGCCATCTTTTTTAAGGGTATTGACCGGGCCCTTGACCTTTATATCCATGGCCGGTGGAACCACGCGGGTGGGGCTTGTACTGTTGACCGTGGTAATCGTGAGACCTTTAAAGTCCCGGGTGGTGATGGTTTCAACAATGGGGATGTCGGCAACCACAATGGCGGTTGATGGATCAACGCTGGAGGATGGAAAAAGGTCCAGGGGCAGGTTCTTTTTAAATCCTTCCTTTGCGTTGGTGATGTCAACGGGTTTTGTCATGATGAACATCCGTGGTGCAAGGGTGGATTGCGGGCCGGTCACCTCGACCACAACGGGTTCGGTGGTTGCATCCAGGGCTGTAAATCCCGGTGCGGCCTCACCTGTGTAGGGGACATGGACCGGCAGCCGTTTGACCATTTTCTTCTCCAGCTGGACCGTGACAAAGGTGGGTGTGAATTTAAGGATGGTAATGTGGGGGTTCAGGGGGATTCTTTCTTCCATGACGGGGATGGCGTAAAATCCCGGTTTGATGGTGGCATCCGTTCCTGCTGGATCCATGGCAAGATCGGTGTACAGGTCCACAAGATAGCTCATCTCCTCCTGGGTGGCCATTTTGACCAGCCGGGCCGGTCCCTTGATCCTGATTTCAAGGTTGGTGACATGGGAGGGGATCTTGACAAGATCGGCGGGAAGGGAGGAAAAACCCAGGGGCAGGAGCAGGGTGGTTTCCACAGGCTCCTGGGTGCAGCCCGGGAGCAGCACCAGGAGCGCTGCCAGGGCAACCACCGGGGAGAGATTTAAAATCCATCCCCTGGCAGCACGGCAGGTGCTCCTCAACGCTTGTGCCAACGGTCGTGTCCCATGATGGCGGCAGTAATCCGGGCCATGGGGGCAAAGGTTCTGACATCATGGACCCGGACGATCTGGGCCCCGTTCATGAGGCAGGCAATGGATGCCGCCATGGTCCCCTGTTCCGCCTCAAGGCCGTCGGCCCGGATGGTCCTGCCCAGTTCGTTTGAAAGGATCTTCTGAACAAAGGATTTTCTGGAGGGGCCCATGAGTACGGGATAGCCAAGTGCCTTGATTTTATCAATGTGCCGGATGAGCACAAGGTTGTGGTCCACGGTTTTTCCAAACCCGATGCCCGGATCAAGAATGATCCGGTCCGGGCGGATGCCGGCGTCAAGGGCAACCTTGACCCTGGATTCAAGATAGGTGGTGATCTCCCCCAAAAGATCCCCATAGGCGGTGTTGATCTGCATGGTTTCAGGGGTGCCCCGCATGTGCATGAGAACAACGGGAACCTGAGCGTCGGAAACCACACCGGCCATGTCCGGGTCGTGTTCCATGGCCGAGATGTCATTGATGATGGCCGCGCCGGCCCGGACAGCCTCCTGTGCCACCTGGGCCTTGACCGTATCCACGGAGATGGGGACTGATATTCTTTTTGAAAGGGCTTCGATCACGGGAATGACCCGGTCCATCTCCTCCTGGGCCGTCACAGGCGAGGCAAACGGTCGGGAGGACTCCCCCCCGATGTCCAGGATGTCTGCCCCGGCCTCGACCAGGGCCATGCCCTGGTCAACAGCCCTGTCAAACCTGAGGTAACGGCCTCCGTCGGAAAACGAATCCGGCGTGGTGTTGAGGATGCCCATGATGCAGGGGTTGTCGTTGAAATCAAGTGTGAATCCCTTCCATGCCATGGCGCTAGTCATTGTTTTTCATGTCCTTTTCAGACGCCTGGTCAGGTACGATTTCAGGGGAGGATGGTTCGGGTGCGTCCGTTTCAGAAAGATCCTCGCTCGGTTCGTTGTCACTGTCGGATGCCTGGCCCTGGTCGCTGGGCTGTGCGGGGGGGGTCTGTGAATCCGCCTGAACTGTTTCAGCCGCCGGAGTCGTGGATTTCCTTGAGGAGGGTTTGAAATCCGGTTTCATGGAATGGATCAGTTCATCGAGTTCCTCGCCCATGACGGTTTCCTTGTCCAGGAGCAGCTCGGTCAATTTGTGGAGCAGCTCGATGTTTTCCACAAGCACCTCCCGTGCCCTGTCATAGCTTCTCTGGATAATGGTCGCCACTTCCGCGTCGATCTTTCTTGCTGTTTCCTCGGAATATTCCCTTGCCTGGCCCATGTCACGGCCGATGAAGATGTGTTCATCGCCCTTGTCATAGGCAAGGGGGGCAAGCGAGTCGCTCATGCCCCAGGTCCTCACCATTTTGTTGGCAAGGGTGGTGGCCTGTTTGATGTCGTTGGATGCTCCGGTTGAGATGCGCTTGAAGATGATCTCTTCGGCGACCCTTCCGCCAAAGGCCACGGCAAGTTCACTCTCCAGCTGGTCCTTGTACTTGAAGTCCCTCTCTTCGGGCAGAAACCAGGTGACGCCTGCAGCCCGGCCCCTGGGAATGATGGTTACCTTGTTCACGGCATCGGTGCCGGGCAGGAGCCTGGCCACCAGGGCATGACCGGCCTCGTGGTAGGCGGTTGTTTTTTTCTCGTCCTCCCGGATGACCTTGGATTTTCGTTCAAGCCCCATGTACACCTTGTCCTTGGCATCTTCAAAATCCATCATGTCCAGTTTGTCGTGGTCCCTTTTGGCGGCAAGCAGGGCTGCCTCGTTGACCAGGTTTTCAAGGTCGGCCCCAGAAAATCCCGGGGTGCCCTTGGCAAGGATAAGGGGGTTGACCTCATCGGCAAGGGGCGTTTTTTTCATGTGAACCTTGAGAATCCCTTCCCGGCCCTTGATGTCGGGCAGGTCCACATAGACCTGGCGGTCAAACCGGCCGGGCCTGAGCAGGGCCGGGTCAAGCACGTCGGCACGGTTGGTTGCGGCCATGAGGATAACCCCTTCGTTGGATTCAAATCCGTCCATCTCGACCAGGAGCTGGTTCAGGGTCTGTTCCCTCTCGTCGTGGCCCCCGCCCATGCCGGCGCCCCTCTGGCGGCCCACGGCATCGATTTCGTCGATGAATATGATGCAGGGTGCGTTTTTCTTGCCCTGGGCAAACAGATCCCTCACCCTTGAGGCACCGACACCCACGAACATTTCGACAAAATCAGATCCTGAAATGGTGTAGAACGGAACACCGGCCTCGCCTGCAACGGCCCGGGAGAGAAGGGTCTTGCCCGTTCCTGGGGCGCCCACAAGCAGCACACCCTTGGGGATGCGGCCGCCAAGCCTGGTGTACTTGCTCGGTTCTTTCAGAAAATCAACCACCTCGGTGAGTTCTTCCTTTGCCTCGTCAATTCCCGCCACATTTTCAAACGTGACCTTTTCTCCCTTGTCCGACATGAGCCTGGCCCGGCTCTTGCCAAAGGACATGGCTTTGCCGCCCCCGCCGCCGCCCTGCATCTGGCGCATGAAAAAGATCCACACGCCAATGAGAACGATCATGGGAAGCCAGGAAATGATAATGGACATGAACCAGGAGGATTCCGTGGGCGGTTTGACCTTGATGGCTGTTCCACTTTTTCTCAGGGTGGTGATGAGATCGTTGTCCCTGGGGGCAAAGGTGGAAAACCTTGCGCCGTTGCTGTCCGTGAGATAGATATCCTGTCCCTGGATCACGACATTTTTTACCCGACCATTTTCAACCATGCTGAGGAATTCTGAATAATCAATGGTGGTATCAACCATGTTCTGCTGATTAAAGATATTGTAGAGCATCACCATCATCAGCACGATGACCAGCCACAGGGAGAGGTTCTTATAAAACTGATTCAAGGTCTTTTCCTTTCTGATAGATTAAATTTTTTTTAAGGTACATAGTCCAAATATTAACCATGAATTGTGATTAGGCAAGAAAAACTTTCTTCCTGTTTTTCGAGCGTTTTTCCACTTTCATGGCTTGTCCGATTTCCCGCAGGGGGAGGGTTTCTTTTTTGAAGCAAAGGGTCTCGTCCTGCTTGGAGATACGGACCCGGCCGGGAAGATCCAGACTCCTGCCCGGGGTGGTTGCCGCGGCAAGGGCTGCAATGGCATCAACGTGGGTCAGGGTGATCCGTCTCAAATCCCCCTTGACCGCCTGGACTGCCTTTCGTACGACCCGGCGCTTGAGCGCCAGGGCAATCGCATTGAATCCGGCCAGGCAGAGGCGAATCCCGGAAGCTGTCCCCCCCAAGCAAATCGAGTTGAATACCGCCCCTGCCTGGTTGTCCATCCACCGTTCTTCCTCACCCATGATCTGGCTGACCCGGTTGAGATTTTCAGTGATCCCGGGGTTGTACGCCTGTTTGAGAAGGGGGATGAGCTCGTTTCTGATCCGGTTTCTCAAGAACACGGTTTCAAGGTTGGTTGAGTCAACAACATGGGCCTGGCCCGTTTCCCGGAGAAAGGCAAGGACCTCCGTCTTGGACCGGTCGATGAGGGGCCGGATGATCCAGCGGTCCCGGACCGGGGGAATCCCGGCGAGTCCCCTGGCCCCGCTGCCCCTTAACAGGTTCATCAGCACCAGTTCGGCATTGTCGTCAAGGGTGTGGCCGACCGCTGTCCGGGTATACCCCTTGTGCCGGCACAGGTCGGTGAAAAAAGCGTATCGAACTTCCCTTGCCGTCTCTTCAAGGGATTTTCGCTGTTCCGTGGCAAGGGCTGCCACGTCAATCCTGAGGGGGTGAAAGGCAAGGTCAAGCTCCCTGGCAAGATCCTTGACAAAGGCTTCGTCCCTGTCAGACTCCCTGCCCCTTAAGCGGTGGTTGATATGGGCAATGCCAAGGGTGATTCCCAGCGCTTTGCCGAGCCGGGCAAGGACCCGGGTCAGGGCCACGGAATCGGGTCCGCCAGAGACCCCGACGAGGATGCGGTCGCCCGGGGTCACCATGCCATGGGCGTCAAGGGTCCGGCGGACGTTGTCTGAAAAAGAGTCTCTGGGAAGGCTGGGGGACATTGGGCTGTTTTACCTGGTAATTTAGAGGTTTTCTGCTGATCGGGCAAATTAACGTTCCTGTTCTTAACCCGCCTACCATGGCCTGGGGCCCATCATAATCCTTCCCTGGGTGATGGTCAACCCGATATGGACGCCGGCAATTCCAAAACTGGAATTGCCGGGAGCCCTGGACGGGTCAGGCCGGGAGCGTTTCCAGGGATGGGGGCTTTCCAGGGGGGAGCTAAGCCGCGGGTTCTGCTTGTTAAACCCGGGCAGGTATGGTAAAAATTATATTTTCTGCAGGGCTGTCACGGCCTGTTGAGACCTTGCTTAAAACCCTTATCATAAAAGTGTAAATACCCATGAGAATAGTAACAAGACCCGATTTTGATGGAATTGTCTGTGCCGTGCTGATCCACGAGGCTGAAGCCATTGACCGCCCGACCCTGTGGATCGAGCCCAGCCAGGTTCAGAACGGGAAGGCTGAGATCCGGGAGGGGGACATCATGGCAAATCTTCCCTATGATCCCCGATGTTCGGTCTGGTTTGATCACCATTTTTCCAATGTGCCCGGCAAAGGCAATCAAACGGGGGAAAAAATAGAGGGGGCCTTTGAAATCGCCCCGTCCGCTGCAGGGGTTGCCTACAAATACTACAAAGCGTCCAACCGTCTGGCAAAGGATTTTGACGAACTGATCCATTGGACCGATATCATTGATGCGGCAGACCTTAACGAGGATCAGGTGCTCCGGCCCGAGGCTTACCCCTATATTCTGCTGTCCATGGCCGTGAAAAATCGGGACCAGACCGATCCCCCGTTCTGGGAAAGGCTGGTTGACCTTTTAAGAACCCGCACCATTCAATCGGTGATGGCGGACAAGACGGTCAAGGAGCGGTGCGACGCCGTTGTTGAGGAGAATCGTCGCTACGGGGAGATCCTGAAACAGTACACGGTTGTCCATGGCAATGCCATCAGCGTTGCAGACTTTCGATCCATGGAAACGGTGCCGTCGGGCAACCGGTTTTTAACCTACACGCTTTTCCCTGAAACCCATGCAAGCGTAAAGATCCGGTATGCCGACCATGACAAAAATATTGTTCTTGTCAGCATTGGCCATTCGATCTTTAATCCCCGATGCCGGGTGAACGTTGGAAAGCTTCTTTCAAAGTACGGGGGAGGGGGCCATGCAGGGGCCGGCGGATGCAGTCTTGCCGCCGGGGATGCGGACCGGGTCATCCATGAGATTTTGCCGATCCTTGAGGCCAACCAGGCGAATTGAGTGTCCATGCCCCCGTGGTTCAGTACGGGGGCAAGGCTGCCCATTGTTCTGATCCGGCCTGCCGGGCCTTTGGTGCAACGCGGTCCATGGGCCGGAAGGCAGGCTGTTTCGTTTCAGTTGTAAAATCTGCACTCCCTAATATACCACCTGGGTGGTTTCGGCATCAAAGATGTGGAGCTGGTTCAGGTTCAGGGCCAGCTTGAGCGCCTCCTTTGGGCGGTGAATCCGTCGGCCCTCGCTTCTGGCAATGACCTGGACGCCCTTTAGTTCCATGTGGAGGTGGGTTTCATTGCCAAGGGGTTCGACCACCTGAACAATCCCGTCGAACTTCCATGCATCCGGCAGGGATTCGTTCATGTCCGCCGGCATCATCTCTTCGGTCCTGAGGCCCATGACAACGGCCTGGCCGTCCCTGAGGTCGGTTCCGTTTTTAGGGGGAACAGGAATTTCAAGGCCCCCTGAAAAGTTCAGGAATGTCAGGTCGTCCTGTTTTCTGATGGTGCAGTTGATGAGGTTCATGGGGGGGGTGCCGATGAAACCGGCCACAAAGGTGTTGACCGGGTTGGTGAACAGCTCGATCGGCGTTCCCACCTGCTCGATATACCCGTTTTTCAGTACAACGATCCGGTCGGCCAGGGTCATGGCTTCAACCTGGTCATGGGTCACATAGACGATGGTCGAGTCCACCCGCTGGTGCAGCAGTTTGATCTCGGCCCGCATCTGGATTCTGAGCTTGGCGTCCAGATTGGACAGGGGTTCGTCGAACAGGAACATGGCAGGCTTTCTGATCATGGCCCTTCCCATGGCCACCCGCTGACGCTGGCCTCCGGACAGCTCGTGGGGCTTTCTGTGCAGCAGCTCTCCAAGACCCAGGATTGCGGCCACCTCTTCCACCCGCTGCTGAATTTCGGTCTTGGGGGTTTTGGCGATTTTGAGGCCGAAGCACATATTATTGAACACATCCATGTGGGGGTAAAGGGCATAGTTCTGGAACACCATGGCAAGCCCCCTGTCCTTGGGAGCAACATCGTTGATCACCCGGTCGTCCATGGAAATGGTGCCCTCACTGATCTCTTCAAGACCTGCAATCATCCTGAGCAGGGTTGATTTTCCGCAACCCGACGGGCCCACCAGCACAAGAAATTCCTTGTCCATGACATCCAGGCTGATGCCGTGGACCACCTCTGTTTTTCCATAACGTTTTATAACATTGTCAAATTTTAGTTGAGCCATTCCACATCCTGTCATGATGGTTTGTTTGTCTTTTAGGTTACGATTTGTTCTAAAAACCACAAAATCACAAAAAACGCAAATTTTACAACAATAATTTTATACAAGTTTAACTTGACTCTATTGTAATTACCGATTAATTCTGTCATAACCGTCAACGCGTGTTTTTCGGCAGGCGTGTGCTGTCCGTCCGCTTTAAATTACGGCTTTTAAGATCCTGCACAAGAACATGAAACTTAAATTAACGAGGAGGGAAAAACTATGAAGCTGCATAGATTGTTGACCTGCACTATTGTTGCTCTGGGGCTGGCTCTGCCGGCCGGCGTGTTTGCAGAACCTGTCACCATCAACTGGTGGCACGCCATGAGAAGCGCCAGGGGCAAGACCGTTGATACCATGATCGAGAAGTTCAATGCGTCCCAGACCGAGTACCGGGTTGTTGGAACCAACAAGGGCAACTATGACGAGACCATGAACGCAGGCGTTGCTGCCTTCAGGGCCAAAAAACAGCCCCACATTCTCCAGGTGTTTGAGGTGGGAACCCAGACCATGATGCTCTCAGGCGCGGTCTATCCGGTTTACAAGCTGATGAAGGAAACCGGCTACGACATTGACTGGTCAAATTACCTCCAGGCCGTGCTCTCCTATTACATGAACGCCGACGGAAAGCTCATGTCCATGCCCTTTAATTCGTCCACACCCATCATGTATTACAATGTGGATATGTTTGAAAAGGCCGGTATCCCGGTCCTGTCCAAGACAAAGCCCATTTCCTGGGACGAACTTGGGGCGATCACCAAAAAGCTCGTAGATTCAGGCATTTCCCCTGCCGGAATGGTAACCGCATGGCAGTCCTGGATCCAGGTGGAGAACTACAGCGCCATCCACAACCTTGCCTTTGCCAGCCAGGCCAATGGCTACAAGGGGCTCGACTGTGAGCTTTTGATCAACAATCCCAAAGTGGTTCACCACATCGAACGCCTCAAGGGCTGGGCTGCCGACAAACGTTTCATGTACGGCGGACAGAAATACCAGGGACCCAAGTCCGAGTTCCTTGCCCAGAATGCCGCCATTTACATGGACAGCATTTCAGGCATTGCCAAACTTCAATCTTCGATCAAGGATTTCCGCTGGGATGCAGCGCCCCTTCCCGTGGAAGCATGGATGGAAAATCCCCAGAACAGCATCATCGGCGGCGCCTCCCTGTGGGTGCTCAAGGGCCATTCTAAAAAAGAGTACAAGGGTGTTGCAGCCTTCCTGAAGTTCCTTGCCGCCAACGATATGCAGGAGTACTGGCACAAGGAAACCGGGTATTTCCCCATCACCCTTGACGCCTACAACGACCTTAAGACCAAGGGTTTCTACAAGGAGAACCCCCTCCAGGAGGTGGGTATCACCCAGCTCAACCGGGCCATTCCCACGGAAATTTCCAGGGGACTTCGCATCGGTTACTTTGTTCAGATCCGCAACATCATCAACGAGGAGCTTGAAAAGGTGTGGAACGGCGACAAGACTCCCCAGCAGGCCATGGACGATGCTGTGGTACGGGGTAATGAACAGCTGAGAACCTTTGAAAAAACCTATAAATAGAGAAAATAAGGATCAGCCCAAAGCACCTTGTTACGCCCCGACCGGGTGACAGGTGCTTTTGGGTTGTCGTCACCCATGATTAAACGATCTTTTTTTAAATCAACCTATCTGCCCTACCTCCTGATCTTTCCCCAGTTGATCATCACGCTGACCTTTTTCTACTGGCCGGCACTCCAGGGACTGATTCA
This sequence comes from uncultured Desulfobacterium sp., assembly GCA_963675615.2. GTDB lineage: Bacteria > Desulfobacterota > Desulfobacteria > Desulfobacterales > Desulfobacteraceae > Desulforapulum. The sequence continues at coordinate 1,663,710 of CAXXTD010000001.1, read as the reverse complement.
GTCGTTCCACCTGAGTGACCCCTTTGGCATGCAGAGCCGGTTTGTATGGTTTTATAATTATATTGAGCTGTTCACCGATCCCCTTTACCTTCGATCCATTTTCATTACATTTACCTTCAGCCTGATGGTGGCAACGGTTTCCATCACCCTGGGCCTGTTTATTGCCACCATGGCCAGCCGTGCCCTCAAGGCAAAGGCCCTGGTGCGGACCATGCTCATCTGGCCCTATGCCGTGGCACCGGCCATTTCGGGCATCATGTGGCTGTTCCTGCTTCATCCCTCCTATGGGGTGGTGGCCCTTGGCATCAAGCGCTGGCTGGGCATTGAGTGGAACCCGGTTCTCCACGGAGCTGACGCCATGGTCATGATCACCATGGCTGCGGCCTGGAAGCAGATCTCCTACAACTTTGTCTTTTTCATGGCAGGCATGCAGGCCATTCCAAAATCTTTGATTGAAGCGGCGGCCATTGACGGTGCAAGCCCGTTTCGACGGTTCTGGACCATCACCTTTCCCCTGCTTTCCCCCACCTTTTTCTTCTTATCGGTCATGAACATCATCTATTCGTTCTTTGAGACCTTTGGTGTCATTCACACCGTGACCCAGGGCGGACCCGGCGGATCGACCAATATCCTGGTCTATAAGGTCTACCAGGACGGATTTGTCGGCTTGAATCTTGGTTCGTCATCGGCCCAGAGTGTGGTGCTCATGTCCCTGATTGTTTTGATCACCTTTCTCCAGTTTCGATTTGTTGAAAAGAAAGTACAATATACCGGATAACTATTATGGTTGAAAAAACACCCCTTTTGGATATTTTTACCTATGTCTTCCTCATGGTGGGCATCTTTATTGTGGGATTTCCCATCCTATACAGCCTGATTGCCGCAACCCTGCCCCTGGATGTCGTCTCCCAGGTGCCCATGCCGCTGGTTCCCGGGGATCAGTTCTTTGTCAACATGCACCAGGCCTGGACCCGGGGGGATCTTGGCAACCAGATCTTCAACTCGTTTGTCATGGCATCGGGGATCACCGTTGGAAAGATTGCCATCTCCATGATCGGCGCCTTTTCCATTGTTTACTTTGATTACCGCTTCAGGGCGGCTGCCTTTGCCTCGGTCTTCTGTACGCTCATGCTGCCCGTTGAGGTCAGGATCATGCCCACCTACGAGGTTGCGGCCAACGTTCTCGGTCCCCTCCAGCCGGTGTGGGATTTTATGCACATGGACGGCCTTCTGTCCTGGATTTCCGGCCATGAGGTGGAGGTGCTGCTCAACTGGTCGCTCCTGGACAGTTACCAGGGGCTTATCCTTCCCCTGGTGGCATCGGCCACCTGCACCTTTCTGTTCCGCCAGTTCTTTTTGACCGTTCCCGAGGAATTGTGCGAGGCGGCCAAGATGGACGGGGCCTCTCCCATGACCTTTTTCCGAAAGATTCTCTTTCCCCTGTCCAAGACCAACATTGCCGCCCTGGTGGTCATCGAATTTGTCTACGGCTACAATCAGTACCTGTGGCCGTTGCTGATCACCACAAACCCCAAGATGACAACGGCGGTCATCGGCCTTCAGAATCTTATTCCCCAGGCCGACGATCTTCCCGAGTGGAATGTGGCCCTCGGGGCTGCCATCCTGGTCATGCTCCCCCCCGTGCTGGTTGTTCTTTTCATGCAGCGGTGGTTTGTTAAGGGATTGATCGAAAAGGAAAAATAAAGCTATATTTCCCTGAGGGTGTTGAGTTTTTTCTCCAGGGGTTCGAGTTCCTGTCGGGGGTCCGGGGCGTTTGTTCCCTGATCCTCGAACTTTTTTTTCAGTTGCTCAAACTCCTGTTCAAGTTTTGGGAGAATATCGTTTTTGAGGCGCTCCCGGGCCGCTTTGCCCGACGCCTTCATGCGCTGGGCCAGGGCGTCGATCGACTGTTCAAACGCTTTAAATTCAGGACTTTCGGGGATTTTACCGATTCGCTCTTTAAGGGATTCAACCCCTGCGGAAAATTGCTTGAACAGGTTTGATATTTCCGGCATGACCGGGGGCTCTGAACCCTCCATGACGGTATTGTTTCGCAGGGGAGACCCGCCGGCGGCGCTCTTGGCCACCATGACAACGGTCCGGGGGGCGGCACCAGAGGTTTTGTCCGTGTATTCCGGCACCAGGGTAAAGGTTGAATGCTCGGTCAGCAGGGCCTTGAAGTCGGCGTCGATTTCAACGGCTGCGGGATAGACCCCGTTCTCCTGGGGCAGGATCTCCCTGACGTGGCCAATGGTGGTATGGTCCAGGATCACAGGGGCTCCCGGCGCAAGGCCCTGGAGGTCCTTGAAGTTGATAGTCAGGTCAAGGGTGTTGCATCCCATGATCAATAGCGATGAAACTAGGGCGAGGGTGACGCGTTGAAAAGGTCCCATGACGCTCCTCCTTGTGGTTCGGGTAAGGTTTTCTCCGGTTATGGCAAACAACAGCCATGCGTCCGTTTCTTTTACAGCATTCCGGTCAGTTGAGGTTTTCGATTTTGGGCGGCAGGGGGAGTTTGACGACGTCAATGCCTTCTTTTTCAAGAATCTTGTCGTCCTCGGCCGTTGTGGTGCCCATGATGTTTTTGGGTTCTGCCGCACCATAGTGCATCTTGAGGGCCTCCCGGGTAAAGTTCGGGCCCACGTTTTCAAAGTTTTTTTCTATGAATGCCGAGACCCTGGACGCAAAATCCACGGCTGCCTCCTCCCTGGCCCTTGACTGGGCAGCGGTTCCCTGGGAGGTTCGCACGGCTATGGGGGAAAGTTTACGGGTAACCGCATCCGTTGCACAGACCGGACAGAGGATTTCTCCCTGGGTCTGCTGAAGCTCAAATGCCTGCCCGTCGTCAAACCATCCTTCAAAGGTGTGGCCGTTAATGCATTGAAGGTCAAAAACGATCATGTTTCAGGGTGTCCGTGTTATTGTCTCTATTGAATGTGGTCTATCCCACGGGCGATATTGTAACAGTAATCACCCATTTTTTCAAAGTTGGAGAGCAGGGCAATGAACAGCACGCCCACGTCAACCGAGCAGGAATCGGTTCTGAGGCGGTCAATGTGTTCCTTGCGCATACGCTCCCTCAAGCTGTCAATACGATCTTCCAGGGCCTTTGCCTGGGCCATGAATCCCGGGGTCCGTTCGCCCATTTCCCGGATGACAAGATCAAAAAAATGGTCCACCTCGGTTGAGATGGTCACAAGGTTGCTGACCGCTTCTGTACTGATACCATAGTTGTTTTCATAGATTCTTTCAAGGATTTTGGAAACGTTTTCCATGGAGTCGCCGATTCGTTCGATGTTGTTGGTGATGCGCATCATCTCAGAGATCTCGTTGGCTTCAGACTCGTTGACTTCGCCCTGGTAGATGGAGGTGAGGTACTTGATGATCTCCTTTTGCATGTCATCAATGTGATCCTCTATGGCTTCCCTTTCGGCAAGCCTGTCATCGTCCCGGACGGTGAGGCACTCGCAGGTGTTTTTAAGGCTTTGGTGGGTGAATTCTGCCATGCGGACCACCTCTCCCCTTACCTTGGCAAGGGCGCCGATGGTGCTGTCAATAAACCGGGTGTCAAACGAGGGCATCTGATAGCGGTTTTTTTTCTTTTCCTTGGGCGACAGAAGAATGGCCACCTGGATGAGCTGGGGAAGAAAGACAAGGAAAAACAGGGCGTTCATCACATTAAAGATGGTATGGCCGTTGGCAATGTACCGGCCGACATTGATAAATTCTCCGTTGACCGTATCCGCGACCGGATCAGCCCCCATCATCAGGGTGAGGCTTGTAACGATTTTGACAAACCAGGGAAAGATCAAGACGATCATGGAGACGCCCAGCACGTTGAACAGGGTGTGTGCCCGGGCCGTTCGATGGGCGCTCTGGCTTGTGGAGCCGATGGTCGCAATTTCCGCCGTTATGGTGGTTCCGATGTTTTCACCCAGGACCAGGGCCATGGCCGTTGGAAACGAGATCAGCCCCTGGACGGCCAGGGTCATGGTCAGGCCGACCGTGGCCGATGAGGACTGGACCATGATGGTCACCAGGGCGCCCATGGCAACGCACAGGAGAATGCCCCCGTAGGTGTCTGTGGAGAATTTTGTGAAAAAGGCGATGAACTCCGGGTCGTTCTTGATGGGGGCAAGGCCGTGTTTCATTACGGTCATGCCATAGAAAAGAAGTCCAAAACCCAGGATGATGTCACCAATGTGCCGGTATCGCCGTCGTTTGGAGAAAAACTTCATGGGAACGCCGATGGCAATGGCCGGAAGGGCCAGGCTGGTGAGTTTAAAGGCGATCATCTGGGCCGTGACCGTGGTGCCCACATTGGCACCGAGGATGACACCCACAGCCTGTTCCAGGGTCATGATGCCGGCCCCGACAAAACCGATGAGCATCACTGTGGTGGCCGATGAGGACTGGATCACTGCCGTGACCCCGGCGCCGGTGGCGCAACCCATGAACCGGTTGGACGAAATCGCACCCAGGATTCGTTTGATCCTGGGACCTGCCGTCATTTCAAGCCCTTCGGTCATCATTTTCATGCCGAGGATGAAAAGTCCAAGGCCACCGATGGTCTGAGTGAAAATATCCAATAGATCCAAGATGTCACCTTTTCCGTTTTAGCGTAAACTAGCCGTGGGATGTCCGTTCAATCAAATTGGGTCATCTATAGTTTATTTTGTCATTTTTTTCAATTGCGAAATGGTTTCCATGGAAATGGTTCGGTCCAGGCATGGAAACAGGGCGTTGTTCGAGAAAATCGGATCCTGGTCCAGGTCAAACCGGGATGCACTTTTGGCGCGCTCCCACATGGGGGTATGGGGGATGGGAGTGTAGTAGGCAAGAACGGGTATGATTCCGCTCTCTTTAACCGCAAGGATCGAACGTTCAACGGCTTGAATCTCCTGGCCGGGTAGTCCGCACAGCAGATAGGCCCCGATCTGGTTTCGGCTGAATCCGGCCGCCTTGAGCAGGCTGACGGCATGGTGGAACTCATGGGAACTGACCTTGTGGTCAAGGCGGCCTGCCCGGGAAAAATCGGTGGTCTCAAGTCCCAGGCGGATGGTCTTGAAGCCTGCCCTGAACATCAGTGTTGCCGTCTGTTCTGTGATTTCACGGATGTGCAGGGCATTGGGGGTGTGAAAGGCAAGGTTCAGGTTTGCCCTGATGATGGCTTTAAAAAGGGGAACTGCATGATTTTCGGCATCTATGAGCAGGGCATCGTCGTAAAAGGCAAAATTTTTAACTCCCCGCCGGGTGTGCCAGTGGCGGATTTCCTGGAACACCGATCCGGGAGACCTTCTCCGGAACCGGGGCTCAAGGTAGGACGAGGCGCAGTATTCGCAGGCAAACGGACACCCCCGGGTGGTGAGGATCGGTGCATGGGTCAGGTTCGGGATAAGGTCCAGGGCCGGCAGGGGAAGGGAGTCAAGGTCTTCCGGATCCGGGCGGGATGTAAATGAAAAACCCGTATGGCGGTGAACGATTTCCTGGATCTTGTCCTCACCGCTGCCCGGTACCACCTCATCGGCAAGGGAATGGTTGACGGCGTGGTCGGTCATGAGGGTGGCGTAGATGCCCCCGAGAACCACCGGGATGCCGGGAAAAATTTCCTTGATGGCTGCAATGGTTTCCCGGACGCCGCTGGCCCAGTAGGTCATCAGGGAGGTGACAAAAACAAGATCCGGCCGGTCCATCTGTCTTAGATCCGCCTTGAACCATTCGGGATCAATGCCGTACCGGGAGTATCTTCCCGAGGGGGGGGGGGCGAGGGCAGCAGGCTTTGGAATTTCGGTTTTTCGGTAGGGTCCCCGTCCGTCCGGATAAACCCTTATTTTGGATCCTGCCATGGGGTGGAAACGGTCCAGGCAGTCCATGAAGGTCACCCGGACATGGTTCTGCCTCAGGATGGCGGCAAGGGTGAGAAGCCCCAGGGGCTTTGCCCAGAAATCAAAGGCGGCAAAGTCGTGGATCCATGGATTGACGCACAGGACGTGGGGGGGATTGGGTTCGGGCTCAGTCAAAGTAACGCATGGAGGTTTTTTTCAGTTCCTGCTTGCTGAACAGCAGGGAGTACTCGGTCACCCCGATGGCTGCGGAAATCTTCCTGGCAATGGCGTGGCAGGCCGCTTCATCCGAGGCGTGGACCATGGTGTACAGGTTGTAGGGCCAGGTGCCCGACGGGTCTCTTCGATAGCAGTGGGTCACCTCGTCAAAGCCGGCCATGGCAGGCCCCACCTCTTCCACCCGGTCTTCAGCCACCTTCCATGCCACCATGGCATTGGCCTTGTAGCCGGATTTCTGGTGTTTGAGGGTAGCACCGAACCGGCGGATCACGCCCCGGTCATGGAGGGCCCTTGCCGTTGCGATCACCTCCTCCTCGGACATGCCAAGGGTCTGGGCAAGGGCCAGGTAGGGGCGTTCACACACGGGAATGTTTCCCTGGAGGGCCGAAACAACCTTTTTTTCTGTTTCACTTAACATGGGAGATTTAAACGATTTTTGCCCGGATATGTCAAGGATAAAATGAATCGGCACGCTTTGTCCGGACTTGACCGGCCGCCCATTTCCTATTCTGTCCGGCTTTTTTCCGGAAAAAGGGTCAGGATATCCTCCCGGGTGGCCCGGCAGACGCCCCGCTCCGTGATCAACCCCGTGACAAGGCGTGCCGGTGTCACGTCAAAGGCGTGGTTGGCGGCAGGGCTTGATAACGGCGGCACCAGCACCTTTACAAGGTTGCCCCTGGGGTCAAGGCCCTGGACGTACTGGATCTCTTGAGGATCCCGCTCTTCAATGGGAATGTCGGTGATGCCGTTGTCAATCTCCCAGTCGATGGTGGACGATGGCAGGGCCACATAGAAGGGGATGTTATTGTCCTTTGCCGCAAGGGCCTTGAGGTAGGTGCCGATTTTGTTGGCCACATCCCCGCTGCGGGTGGTGCGGTCCGTGCCCACGATCACAAGGTCCACCATGCCATGCTGCATGAGGTGGCCGCCGGCATTGTCCGTGATAAGGGTGTGGTTGATGCCGTGTTTGCCAAGCTCCCAGGCCGTAAGTCTTGATCCCTGGTTCAGGGGCCGGGTTTCGTCGACCCAGACATGGATGTCGATTTTCTGATCAAAGGCCGTGTACATGGGGGCAGTGGCGGTCCCATATTCGATGCAGGCCAGCCAGCCTGCATTGCAGTGGGTCAGGATGTTGACCGGTGCACCCCCTTTTTTCCGGCTGATCTCCTGGATGATGGGAAGGCCGTACAGTCCAATCAGTCTGCAGTTCTCCGCCTCCTCTTCGACAATGGCCAGGGCCTCTTTTCGGGCGGCTTCAAGGCGGTCAGACGGGTCGTTGACACTAAGGCAGGCCCCAAGGACGCGGTCAACCCCCCATGCCAGGTTTACGGCCGTGGGCCGGGACGCCTTGAGGCGGCTGCATTCAAGGCTCAGATGCCCGCTGGTGCAGTCCGGGTTCTGGAACAGCGCCGTGTACACGCCAAAGGCGCCTGTGGCGCCGATCAGGGGCGCTCCCCGGACAAACATCTCCTGGATGGCGTGGATCACATCGTCCACGGTGTTGAGATCGGCGATGACCAGTTTGTGGGGCAGCATCCGCTGGTCGATCACCCTTGCAATTTTCTTTTCCCCATCAAACCATATGGGTCGCATCTGTTGGTTGTCCACAAGCATTGTCATCTCCTCCACGGGCTGAAATTTGCCGATCATCATACCATGGTGGCGCCCATGGTCAACGATAATGTTGCACCACTCTTGCCTTGACAGGGGAATGCCCTTTCTATAGAAAAGAGGACGGGAAAATCACAGTCCCTGTTTGAAAGAACAAAGGGGGCTCAACACCAACTGCATGGCGGGAGAAGGGTTTATGGTAAAGGTTGGAATCATTGGCGGGTCTGGAATGGACGACCCTGAAATCGTTGATGACGCAGCAAGGATAACGGTGGAAACCCCCTATGGTGAACCCTCGTCTCCCCTGACCTGCGGAAAGATACGGGGGGTGGATGTGGTGATCCTGGCACGCCACGGCCTTGGCCACTGCATCAGTCCAAGCCAGGTCAACAACCGGGCAAACATAACGGCCCTCAAGGACCAGGGGGTGACGGCCATCCTTGCCACCACGGCCTGCGGCAGTCTGAAACAGGAGATTCACCGGGGGGATTTTGTGATCCTGGATCAGTTCATCGACTTTACCCGGCTGCGGAAAAACACCTTCCATGATTCGTTTGAAAACGGCATGGTCCACGCCCCCATGGCCGATCCCTTTGATCCGGATTTGAGGCAGCTGCTGTTGGATACCGCCGTTGCCCAGCAGGCCAGGGTCCACCCGCGGGGAACGGTGGTGACCATTGAAGGCCCCCGCTTCTCCACCAGGGCCGAGTCTAGGATGTTCCGGCTGTGGGGCGGGGATGTGATCAACATGTCCATTGCGCCGGAGGCGGCCCTTGCCCGTGAGGCGGCCATTCCCTACGGGGCGGTGGCCATGTCAACGGACTATGACTGCTGGAAGGAGGATGAGGCGCCTGTTTCCTGGGAAGCGGTCATGAAGGTGTTCAACACGAATGCAGAGCGGGTCAAGGCGTTGCTGATTGCAGCTGTTTCAGCGTTAAAATAACCGTTTAACCAAGAACAACCAGGTGGAAAAATGGATATCATAAAGAACAGCATACGGTCAATTCCGGGATGGCCCATCCAGGGCGTGACCTTCAGGGACATTACGACCCTCATGCAGGATCCGGACATCAACCGGAAAACCACGGATATTTTTTTTGAACGTTACAGGAACATGGCCATCGACAAGGTGGTGGGCATCGACGCCAGGGGGTTTGTCTTTGGTGCCATCCTGGCCCACCAGCTCCACGTGGGGTTTGTGCCGGTCAGAAAAAAGGGCAAGCTTCCCCACAGGACCATCAGCGAATCCTACAGCCTTGAGTATGGCAAAGACACCCTGGAGATCCACGAGGATGCCATTAAAAAGGGCGAGCGGGTGGTGATCATGGACGATCTCATCGCCACGGGCGGCACCATCGGGGCCACGGTCAAGCTGGTGGAGAAGATCGGCGGCCATATTGTCGAGTGTGCCTTTGTTGTTGAGCTTCCAGACCTCAACGGCCGATCCCGGCTCAACGGCCACAGTATTTTTTCCATTGTGGAATTTGAGGGGGACTGATTCTGCCTATTTTCTGGCCGTGAGGTACCGCTTGATTATCCCGGAGGCGTTGGTGGAATAGACGCCCGAGACCACCAGCACGGCTCCCACGAGCAGTGACACCGTTACGGGTTCGTCCAGGATGAGCCAGGCAAAAACAATGGCCGATATGGGCACAAAGTTGATGAATACGCTGGCCTTCATGGCACCGATCTCCCGGATTCCCTCGTAGTACCACAGAAAACCGAGGACGGTGCCGAAGAACCCCAGGTAGAAGAGGCTGAACCAGTCGATGGTTGACCAGGTGCCCATGGTGCCAAGGTCTCCCCTGAAGATTGAGGCAAGCCCCAGGAAAACGGTGCCGATGACAGACGAATAACACACGGCGGCAAGGGGGGAGAGACTTCCCATGACCGATTTACCGATCAGCGAATAGGCCACCCAGCTGGCCACGCAGCCGCAGATCAAGAGTTCGCCCCTGCCGATTTCATAGCTGACAACGTCGGTGAGGTGGCCGTTGGAGATGACAACCATGGCGCCGGTGACGGACATGATGATCCCGGCGCCCTTGATCAGGTCCAGGGATTCCTTGAACAAAACGGCCGACAGCAGGCTGATGAGGATGGGATTGGTGGCGATGATCAGGGCGGCCTTGCCTGCATTTATGTGGTGGAAGGCCGTGAAAAACAGGACATTGTAGGCAAACACCCCTGTGGCGCCCAGAAGAATCAGGGGAAGGATCTGCCTTGTCTGTATTCTGGGAAGCCGTCCTTCGAGCTGTCTTGTGATCACAACAAGGAAGATTGAGGCAATGGTAAACCGGACAAAGGCCGCATCCAGGGGGTTGACATCGCCTGCAAGGAATTTTCCGGCAACAAAGGTGCCGCCCCAGAAGATGGCTGTCAACATTAGTTTCAGGTAGGTCATGGCAGGGTTTCCTTTTGTCTGATGTTCTTCAAAGGGGCAATCGTTTTCAGACCCACCCCGGCAGTCCTTTTCCTTGTTTGCGCTTATCCGATCTTTTCCAAAGGGTCTCTTATACCCTCCTCCAGGGTCATAGGCAAGTTTTCATTCCCACAATGAATTTTCATGGGATTGATTCTGTGCGTTGATTCTCCCGTCGGGCAGGGGTGCCACGGTGACAGGTTCACCCCACAGGTGGGAGATGACCGTTTCGATGCAGGGGTCTCCGCTGGTCCAGAATGCGGTGGTACCCGTTCCGGTTCTGCTGGTGAGAAGATCCATGGTGGTGAGAATATGCCTCACCTGGCGGGAGACGGCTTCGCCGGTTTCGATGACCCTGATTTCCTGGCCTGCCATTTCCCGGACAAGGGGAGCCAGAAAGGGATAGTGGGTGCACCCCAGGACGATGGTGTCCGCGCCTTTTTCAAGCAGGGGCATCAGGTAACGCCCCAGAAGATTCCGGGTTTCCGGGGCGGCAAAGGCCATGGATTCCACCTGCTCCATGAGTCCCGGACACGCCTGGACCTCCACCTTGGTATTCTGGCAGAAGCGGTGGATCAGGGTGTTGAACGAAGGGCTTTTCAGGGTCTCTGTGGTGGCAAGAACGCCGATCACCCCCGACCGGGTGGCGTTAAGGGCCGGACGTACACCGGGCTCGATACCGATAAACGGAACCTTGAACATGGATCTCAGGGTGGCAATGGCCGTCACCGTTGCCGTGTTGCAGGCCACCACAACGGCCTTGACCTGTTTTTCCAGCAGAAAACGGGTGAGGCGCACGGCCCTGTCCTGAACATAGTCCGCACTCCTGTTCCCATAGGGGGCATATCCCTTGTCCGCCACGTAGATGAGGTCCTCAAAGGGAAGCAGCTGGCGGATCCATTTCAGGACGGACACGCCGCCCACACCCGAATCAAAAACCCCCAGGGGGGCATCGCCCGCCCGGGTGTCTCCGGCGTTACAGATCCTGGCTGCTGTTTTGAGGGTCTCCATAACAAGGGTGTATACTCTGAAGGTTGATCCCTTGTAAAGCAAAGACGGATATTTTACACCTGCGCCGTGACAATTTCCCGAATGTGTGGTATTTGACCCAATTTAACGATCGGTTGGGAGAACGAACAAGGCATATGGGTTACAGAGTTGCTATCAACGGGTATGGGCGGATCGGACGCTCCGTTCTTCGGGCCCTTTACGAGTCCCATCACTTCCGGTCCCTTGAGATTGTGGCCATCAATGAACTCGCAGATGCCGGGACCATGGCCCACCTGACAAAGTACGACACCACCCATGGTCGGTTTCCAGGCGAGGTCGGTATTTCAGGCAGCGACCTCCATGTGAACAATACCCTTGTCCGTCTGACCCACGAACCTGATATCGAGCGTCTGGCCTGGGGGGGCTTTGGGGTGGACGTGGTGCTCGAGTGTACCGGCTCCTTTACCGAAAGGCATCGGGCAGAGGGACATTTAAGGTCCGGCGCAAAGCATGTTGTCTTTTCCCAGCCCGCCGAGGAGGATGTGGATGCCACCGTTGTCTACGGCATCAACGACCACACCCTGGAACCCCATCACCGGGTAATCTCCAATGCCTCCTGCACCACCAACGCCGGTGTGCCCGTGCTCCAGGTACTGAATCAGGCCATTGGCATTGAATCGGGAATCATCACCACTATCCATTCGGTCATGAACGACCAGCCCGTGATCGATGCCTATCACCACCACGACCTTCGGCGCACCCGGTGTGCCGGGCAGTCGATCATTCCCGTTGATACCGGGCTTGCCAGGGGGATCGATCGTATTTTGCCCGAGCTTTCAGGGCGATTTGAAGCGGTATCCATGCGGGTGCCGACCATCAATGTGTCGGCCCTTGACATCACCATGGTCATGTCGAGACAGACCTGTGTGGCTGAGGTGAATCAGATTTTGAACCAGGCAACATCGGGCCGGCTGTCGGGAATTCTCGGTTATACGGAAGAGCCCCTTGCCTCATGCGATTTCAACCACGACCCAAGATCTTCGGTGGTGGATGGCTGCCAGACCCGGGTCAGCGGTGGTGTGCTGGTTAAAATCCTGACCTGGTTTGACAACGAGTGGGGCTATGCCAACCGGATGCTTGACACGGCAGCGGCACTGCTTAATACAAGCAGACCGTCATAACCTCCTTGACATGGACCCGTATTTGGTTTTTGATTGATTCCATATCCAGCATCCGTTCCTGTATTCCGGGACGACAGACGGGGTGGAAACATGGATTCCAAACAAATTGCACTGGAAAAATTTGATCAATTGTGCAGTCAGGCTGAAGCGTTGATCAATGCCCGGGATTTTCCCTCCGGGTCCTCGGTGGTTGAAGCGGGGTTCTGCCTGATCAATGAACTTCGAACGCTCCAGAAGGCGGTGGCACGGCAAAACGAAGCCCTGCATTGCGCCCAGCAGGAACTGGTCCAGGCCAATGGTGCCGTGACAACCCTCCTGGAAAAGATGAACCAGATCAGGAACGAGGTTGAAAATACAGTTCACGCCTCGATAAAACGGTTGATCCTTCCCTATGTCGATAAATTGAAACAGGGTCCGCTGCAGCAGGACCAGAAAATCCTGGTCGATCTTCTGGAGTCAAACCTCCTTGAAATTGTAAGACCCTTTGTGGCAGGCCTGAACGCCATGGATGGAAGCTTTACACCCATGGAGATTCAGATTGCCCACCTGGTGAGGGAGGGCCGGACCAACAAGGAAATTGCCCGCCTCCTTACCATTGCCCCGAGAACCGTGGGGTTTCACCGGGAGAACATCAGAAAAAAGCTTGGAATCAACAATAAAAAAGTCAATCTCAGATCTGTTCTTTTATCGTGTGGTTGAGTGAAAAAGGGGGGCGATTGCCTGTTCAGGAGACGCCATGGAAACCATAGACCCGGGAGAGCAACTCTGGCGTTATGTGCAGCTGTCGGACCTTGCACTGCCCCAGGCAACCGTGTCGAGTTCCATCAAGGGCGGCATCAGGGGGCTATGGCAACGGCTTCGGGGAAATAGACCAAAAGATGATGCGGCCGGAAAAAAAGAGTTAGCCCTTGAGCAGATCCCTGGGGCGCTGGCTGAGAAGATAGCGCCTGATCCGGACTGGCAATTGCCGGCCGCAGTTTTAAAGAATCAACTGGACGAACTGTTGGTTTCGGATGAACTGTTTGACAAAAAATTCGATCAAACCACCAGTTTTCTGGTGGTCGGTCTTCCCCATGGGGGCAACGAACAGATCATGACGATGCTTGCCGAATTCGCCCATTGGCAGATCATTGATCCACCCACCACGGAACAGATCCTCTTCCAGGACAACAGATGGCTCAAACAGATTGAAATCTGCGATACTCCCTGGGTTATTCCAGCCCTGGAAAGGTGCTACCTGCGCCATGTCCATGGTCTGGCCCTTGTGCGTCGGCTGTTTGAAATGATCAACACACGAGCCATGGGTCCCGGCGTTATCGGGTGTGACAGCTGGGCCCTTGCCTACTTGAAATATGTACTGCCCGGCAGCCTTCCCCCGGCGCTGGTGGCCCAGCCCTTTGACGACCAGCGGCTCTCCAGGTGGTTTTATCAACTGGCCCTGGCCGGGTGCAATCGACCGGTTGCTTTCTGCCATACCCATAATGGTGAACCTGTTTTTCCCGCAGAAGGGGAAGGGAACCAGGCCGGTGCCTTCATGAATCAGCTGGCGGCCCACAGCTTTGGAATTCCCGGAATCGCCCTCAGTCTGTGGCGAAAGGCCCTGCGCCGGGAACCGGACAGGGATGCGGCTGAACAGGCATCGGTAGATTCCAGCCAAAGCCTGGAAACCACCCTGTGGGTGTTGCCGTGGGATAAATTGACGCCCCCGTCCCTGCCTTCTCCCATCAGTTCCGAGGCATCGATTATTCTTCACACCCTGCTGCTCCACAACGGCCTTGACCAGGGGGTCCTGGCCGAAATTCTGCCTTTCCCCATCCATGGGGTCACAAGGGCTGTCTGGGCGCTGAAGGATGCGGGTCTGGTCGAGAAGGATAACGGCCTGTGGAACGTCTCTCCTGCCGGGTACCCCGTGGTGAGAAGGTATCTCCACGGCGAGGGGTATCTGACCGACTCATTTTAAGGGAATCCGGATATGAATGTATTCACCCATTTGAACGGCATGGTTTTCATCAGGGCAGGCATGGTTATCGGGGGCGCCTTCCTCGTCATCTTCCTGTCCCAGCGAATCGTGCCATGGCTGGCCGGAAGATTTTCCGGCCGCTATCGTTTATATATCCTTGCCTCGGTTCCTGTTGTGCGATTGATCGTCATTGTGCTGAGCGTGTGGATGATCATTTCCATGGCCGTTGAACCCACGGCCGAGAATATTTTTGCCCTCCTGGGTGCCTTTGGCCTGGCCCTGGGATTTGCCTTTAAAGACTATGTCAGCAGTCTTATTGCCGGGATTGTGACCCTTTATGAGGCTCCCTACCGCCTTGGGGACTGGGTGTCCATTGAGGAGGTCGAGGGTGAGGTGAGCGCCATCGGCATGCGCACCTTTAAAATTGTCACCCCGGACGACACGGTGGTGGTCGTTCCCCACCTGAAGCTCTGGGACAAGAAATTGTTTAACGGCAATGGCGGCTCGCGCAACCTTCAGTGTGCAGCCGGTTTTTATCTCAATCCCCGCCATGATCCGAAAACTGTGATCCAGGCCCTCCAGGATACGGCGCTGACCAGCTCCTATCTCCAGATGGCAAAGCCGATAAGTGTGGTTGCCCTGGAAAAACCATGGGCAACCCAGTACCGGCTCAAGGCCTATCCCGTGGATCCCCGGGATCAGTTCAGGTTCATAACGGATCTCACGGTAAGGGGGAAGGCGGCCCTGGAAGCCCTGGGCGTGGCCTACCCGGATAGATTTGCCGGGTCTGACAATGGGCAAGACAGATATTCATCTATATAAAAGGAAATTCTAAATGAAAATAAGCCTTCGGAAAAAATTTTTAATTCCAACAATAACCTTGATTGTGCTGGGCATGGGCGTTCTGTCCATGATCTCTTTTACCCGATCAAAACAGGCACTGGAAAGCAGCATCATCAACCAGGTGACCCAGCAGGCCAACTCCATCGGTCTCATGCTTGACTCCTGGGTAAAGGAGCGTCAACTCAATGTCAAGAACTGGACTGTGGAAAAGGATTTTCCCCTGGCCGTGGATGACTCCTGGGTGGACAATGGTGCAAGGAAACGGTCCAGCAGCCGGCTGGAAACCCTGAGGGAGGACTACGGGGGGTATGAAAGCCTGAGTTTGACCGAACCCAGCGGGAACGTGGTTGCCTCATCCGATCCGGATCTCATCGGTAAATTCTCGGCAGGCGAGTTCCCATTTTTCAAAAAAGCCATGGAGGGTAAGCTTTTTACAGGTTTCATCTTTCCCAGTCCCAGTTCCGGCCTTCCGGTATTTGCCGTCTCAGCCCCGGTTATCATGGATGGACGAACCATTGGGACCCTGTTTGCCCTGGTGGATTTCACCGTTTTTGCCCAGCAGTTCATTAACTCCGTCCAGGTCGGAAAAGGCGGATTTGCCTATGTGCTCGACAGGGCCGGCATGGTGGTGTCCTATCCTGATACTGCCAAGATTTATAAGCTGGATGCCTCCAAACACAAGGCGTGGAAGACCTTACAGGCAGAGGAAAGGGGCATGGTTCGCTTCAGTTTTGACGGCAGAAAAAAGGTGGTGGGATTCAAACAGGTCAAATCCCTGGGCTGCACCATCAGTGTTGCGGCCATCAATGATGAAATCTTTTTGCCGGTGACGGCGCTGGCAAGGACCAGTCTTGTATCCACCCTGGTTATTTCTATTTCTGCAGCCCTGCTTATTTTTCTCATCTGCCGGTCTGTACTCAGACCCCTGGGACTGATAATTGAGGGACTCAAGGATATTGTCAAGGGCGAGGGGGATTTAACCAAGCGTATCCAGGTTACCAGCAATGACGAGATGGGCGAGCTTGCCACCTGGTTCAATCGATTCATTGAAAAACTGCAGGCCATTATTTCTGACGTGAACGTTAATTCCGGGTCATTGAATAAATCAGCAGAAGCGCTGACCAAAATTGCCCGGGATATTGACCAGGACGCCCGGAAAAGCGTTGAACAATCCGGTAACATGACGGCAGCAGGCCATGAGATGAGGCAGGCCATAAGCTCCGTGGTTGCAGCCACAGGCGAGGCTGCCGGGAGCATTACATCCGTATCTGCCGCCACCGAAGCGATGCATGCCACCATCGACCAGGTGGCGGGCAGTTCTGCCAGGGCCAGTGATATCACCGCAAATGCAGTGGAACAGGCGTCAGAGGCGTCTCGGAGTGTTGATCGACTGGGCGATTTTGCCCTGGAAATAGGGACCGTGATCGGGACCATATCGGAAATATCAGAGCAGGTTAACCTGCTGGCCCTGAACGCCACCATTGAAGCTGCAAGGGCCGGAGATGCCGGTAAGGGGTTTGCTGTGGTGGCCAATGAGATCAAAGATCTTGCCCGGCAGACCAAGGATGCCACCAATGACATCAAGGAGAAGGTTACAGGTATCCAGACAACGACCCGGAAGACTGTGGATGCCATCAAAGTGGTTACTGGCGTTATTGATGATATCAACGACATTGTATCCAGCATTGCCGGGGTAGTGACTCAGCAATCTGAGGCCGCAAGGGAGATTGCCGGGAATATCGCCGAGGTTTCCCTGGGGGTGGAGGAGATCAATACCAACATGCAGCAAACCTCTGGTGTGGTGGAGAATCTGGGGCAAGAGATTGTGGCGGTGGACCAGTCAGCCAACGGAATGTTGGACAACTGCTCCCTGGTCACGGACAGTGTTGCGGACCTGTTCAATCTTTCCAGGCAGCTGGATGTTCTGGTCGGTCAGTTCAGGGTATAATGTCGGCCCGCCGAAACAACCAAGCATGAAAATGGTATTATACCGCTCGCCGGGGGGGCTGCTGTCGACAATTTGAGGCTGCATTTTCTTATAACCGGCACGGCCGGAGCGGGGTGTGGTTCCGGTCCCAACGAATTTTGAAACACGATGATAGGGAGCAGGCGATCGTACCATTCCGCCCTCTCTGGTCGCCCTGACCGGAACGGTAAACGTCGGGGGAATTTTTGCCCTTCCAGGCTAAAGGCAGGAACTGCGGGCTAAAGTCCTCAAACAGCCTGCGCTTCTTAACGCCTGGAAGGGCAAAAATCCTAACCCCTTTGGTTTACGATGTTCCGGCCAGGGCGACCAGAGAGGGCTCGAAAGTCGAGACTTTCACAATGATGCTTCAACGGTATAAAAGTTGTGGCCCGGAATCACGGGGACAGATATGAAATCCGTCCCCGTGATTCAGGTGTTTTTCATACTAGAAGTTTAGGGTTTCCTGGAGTTCTTCCGTGGAAAAATCCCAGGTGGTGTTATGGGGCGGGAAGCTCTCCTTGAACATTTCAGGAAGCTGGTCATCGGCCTTTGTAAAGCCGGCCCTGCGGTTGAACTCCTTTTCATCGTTGAGGATGGATTTGCCGAGGCTGACCACGTCGTCGGGGGTGAGGGCGAGACCGTACTGGGCGTTGAGCAGGTTCACAATGGTCTGAACCCCGTCCTCATTGTCAAGGACCGCAAAGGCCACAAACAGGCACAGGCCTGCGGCATCAATGGCGGCCGTGGCAATCTGGAGGTTCTGGGAGAGTGCAATGTTGCCCTCTTTTTTCAGGGGGTCCACGGTGCCGCCAACGGCCAGGATGTTTGCCGTGACGCCATAGCCTGCGGTGTGGTCTGCGCCCATGGGGGTGGTGGCATAGGTGACGCCAACGCCCTTGACCGACCGTGGGTCATAGGCGGGAAAGGCCTGGCGCTTGACAACGGGAATCCTGTCAACGCCCAGGGCATCGGCTGTAAAGGCGGTTCCATTACCAAGAATCTTGCCCATGGGCGTTCCCTTGCCCACCTCTTTGATCAGCTCGATGGCTGCCTTGCCGTCTCCCCACTCAAGGAGGCCGCCTTCCATGGCCATGCCAATGGCAACGCCCGTGTCAATGGTGTCAATGCCATAGTCGTCGCAGAGCCGGTCCATCATGGCGATGTCGTCAAGGTCTTTGATCATGGTATGGGCACCAAAGGCCCAGAGGGTCTCGTACTCAAACCCGGAGGTGAGGTAGTTTCCGTCCTTGTCGTTGTAGGACTGGGAGCATTTCATGACACAGCCCGGGTGGCAGCCTTCGGAGATGACGCCGCCCCTGGCCTCGATGTTTTCAGCCATCCGTTCGCCGCTGATGTCCTGGGCATGATCGAACCGGCCGGTCCTGAAGTTCTTTGTGGGCAGGGCGCCGGCTTCGTTGATGACATTTACCAGCACAGCCGTGCCCAGGGCCGGCAGGCCCTGGCCGCACACGGGGTGGTTGGTGAGCATTTCGACCCAGTGCTTGTTGGCCGCCTTGAACGCCTCTGGATCGGCCATGGTCAGCCGGGGAGCGCCCTTGTCATCCACGATGATGGCCTTGATTCCCTTGGAGCCCATGACCGCACCCAGACCGCCTCGGCCCAGTGCCCGGCCCGGTTTTCCCTGGGGGTCGGCCACATGGATGCTGGCGGCCTGGAGGCGCTGTTCACCGGCCTGGCCGATGCACATGACGCCGGTCCGCTTGCCGAATCGTTCCCAGAGCTTGTCCATGGTGTCGTAGTTGCCGAACCCCACGTACTCGTCGGCCGGGACAATCTCAACACCGTCATTTTTAATGATGACCATCGAGAATTTTTTGTCTTCGGGTTTGCCCTCGAGTACAACCGCACTGATGCCGAGCTTTGCCAGTTTCTGGGAGACCAGGCCGCCTGCATTGCTCTCCTTGATACCGCCCGTGAGGGGGGATTTGGCACCGGCTGAAAGTCTGCCCGAGTTGGCTGCCGGAGACCCTGACAAAAGGCCCGGGGCAATCACAAGCTTGTTGGCCTTTCCCAGGGCATGGCAGGTGGCAGGCACCTCGTTGAGCACCATTCTTGACGTCAGGGCCCGGCCCCCGAGGCCGGCCAGGTCGGCGGGTGTTTCTTCAAATGTATATGTTTTGTCTGTTGTGTTTATTCTCAATATCTTTGACATGATCTCTCCTTAAATCTTTATTCTCTGAATCTTTTTTAACTGAATATTACCGTTTTTGTCTTCTCCGTCTTCTTCTGTCGGGCTCGGCCATCTTGACAAGCTTTGGATCAAACCGGGCAATGGTTTCCACAAGATCCTTCTGCTGGGCCATGACATCCAGGATATCCTTGTATGCCATGGGCACTTCATCCAGTCCTGCTGAAACCAGGGTGACGCCTTTTTCCTCCAGGAATCGGTTCAGGTGCTGCCTGTCAAACTGCTTGAGTGCCGCATTGCGGCTCATTCGTCTTCCTGCCCCATGGGCTGCGGAATTTAAGGCCCGGGAGTTTCCAAGTCCCCTGACAACAAATCCAGGGGTGGCCATGGATCCCGGAATAACGCCTAGGACTCCCCTGTCGGCGGGAGTTGCTCCTTTTCGGTGAACAATCACCTCCTCATCCCCACACTGCATTTTCCATGCAAAGTTGTGGTGGTTTTCCAGGGTCAGGACCGAAACTGCCCCCAGATGGCTCAACACACTTTGATGGATGATATCATGGTTTGCAGACGCGTATCTGCCCATGAGTTCCATAGCCTTCCAGTATTCAAGCCCTTCTGACCGGTTGAGGTCGAGCCAGGCCAGATCATTCAGATGTCTGGGAAGTTCGGGATGGAGGCGGCGGGCAAGCGTGCTGTAGTGTCGGGCAATGGCCGCCCCCGCCCCCCGGCTTCCGCTGTGGGTCAAAAAGCCCAGGTATCTGCCGGGTGCTATCCCCATCTGTGCCGTGGCAAGGGTCAGCAGTCCGAATTCGGCAAAATGGTTTCCCGAACCGCTGGTGCCAAGCTGCTGCCAGGCCTTGTCCTTGAGTGCTTTGACCGTGTGGCAGAACCCCCAGTCTTCATCCATGACCCTGTGATTTTTAAGCCGTTTAAACGATTCTCCCACCCCGAATGTGGTCCCGTGAACCAGGGCTGCCCTGAAGGGTTCCTGGCTGGCCTCAAATCTGTCAAATGAAAGATCCAGGATGCTCATTTTGACCCGGCAGGCGATGTCCACGCCTACGGCATAGGGAATCACGGCATTCTTTACGGCCAGGACACCGCCAATGGGCAGTCCATAGCCCATGTGGGCATCGGGCATGAGCGCACCCCGGATGGATATGGGGAGTGAACAGGCGTTGTCCATCTGCCGTATGGCATCGAGTTCAATGTCCTTTCCCCAGATCTCATAGGGGGCGGACTGTTTGATGCGGTTTCTTTTCCCCATTGCTTTTCCATTGCAGGGTTGGTTAAATTCGTTTTTAACAATTTGATATTAACCTTGTCATCGATAAAAAACAAGGGGCAATGTGCAAGGGAATAACCTGTGAATACCATGGATAACTACACAACCCGGCGTTTGTTCGTTGCCCTGCCCCTGCCGGGGGCGGTGGTCGCTTTTCTTGAACAACTTCAGAAATCCATGAAGGCCAGGGGACTCAGGGCTTCCTGGTCCAGAATGGAGACCATGCACCTGACGTTGAAATTCATTGGCGAGACGCCTGAGGAAAGCCTGGCATCCATCATCCAGGCGGTTCAAAAAACGGCGGCTGACCGTCATTGGTTTAAATTGAGGGTGCAGGGGGTGGGGGTCTTTCCCTCAATTCAGAGGGCAAGGGTTTTCTGGGCAGGGGTGGGCTGGGAAAATCAGGAGCTGCCAGGGCTCCACCAGGCGCTTGAATTAAACCTGGCCCGGGCCGGTATTGCCCGGTCAAAAAAGCGGTTTGCCCCCCATTTTACCCTGGCCCGCTTCAGGAAAGCCGTGGACCATAAGTCGATTGCGGACGTGATGGATGCATTGGAAACCCACCGGTCAGATTTCTTTGAGTGCCGTTACATTGATCTTGTTCAAAGCGTTCTCAAGTCTTCCGGAGCGGTTCACACCCGGGTTGTCCGGGCAGATTTCAAACCGTGATCAGGTTCTGAAGGGTTTGATTTTATTGCAGACCATCTCAAATTCGTCCAGGGTCCCGGGCCTGCAGGTTTCCATGAATGTTGCCTGGCAGCAGGACTGCTGGACGATGGTCGAACTGAAGGGGCCTGAAATCCGGGTGCCCTGGGCCACGGGGCCGTTGACCGTGAATTGTGCCAGGCCCTGGCTTTGCCGGCTCCATGCCAGGAGTTGAAACCGTTTTCGCCCAAGGGCCTGGACCCTGGATTCACATGTCTGCCTTGTGGCGACCCTGGTTTGTTTGAGATTTTCCAGGGCCTGTGCCATGGTTTGTTTGCGATGGTTGAGGTGTTTCAGGCCATTAAATGCCGACGCCATTTTTTTGTCAAGGGCCGTGAGCAGGGCGGCTGTACGGGGTTCTGTGTTCGGTGGTCCGGTCTGATGCCGGGCTCTTTCCCGCTTTGCCGTGTCATAGAGCCGCTTGAGGCGGACCATCTTTTCAAAGACCCGGTCAATGCTGTCGCCCAGGTCGCTGATATTTTTTTCAAGGCGGTTGAGTTCCTGCCGGGCCAGGTCAACCTCTTTTTCAATCCCTTCTAGGGCCAGGATCAGGTGGGTTTCCCTGGCAACACTGATATGGCAGGGTTCCGTTACATCGCTTCCCACGCCCAGGGCTGACACCCCGCCCCTTGCCGATACCGTGGAGGCGATGATCCGGCTTTTCTGAGCCAGGCAGCGCCCGCTGATGGTGATGGTGGAATCCAGGATTTCATGGTCCACAATCACGTCGCCAAAGGCTTCAATGGTGGTGTTGTGTATGTACCTTGCACGGACACTGCCCTGGGTCTTGATGACGGCATTGGTGATGCCGATGGAAACCGTGATGTCGCCGAGGCTCTCCAGGCGGGTATCCCTGATTTCCCGTGCCTTTACCGTTCCGGCCTTTACGGGGTAGGCTCCGGTGAGCGTCCCTGAAACAGACAGGGCCGCACAGGGTTCGATGGCGCCGAACCGCATGTCTGCATCGTCCAGGACATTGACGGCCGGCAGTACATGGAGACGGCCCAGCACCGATACAAACGGCGTGCCGCTGCTGGCTGCAAAGACCCGGGTGCCATCCTTTGCCATCCTTGCCCCCTTGCCGCAGTTGAAGACAGCGGGTTCGGTTCTGTGGGCAAGGGCCTTGTCCAGGGTGCTGCCAAGGACATCAAGGCCCGGGGCGGCCTGATGAACCTGTTCCAGCTTTGCCAGGGGGTCGCCCCGTTCCACCCGGATGGGTTCTCTTGCATCCGGATCAAAGAGGTATTTCACCCTTGGCTGGCCTGGAACCACCGGCAGGTCTCCCCTTGCCAGGATGAAACGCGGCAGGCCCCGGTCCAGGCAGCACTGGAGAAATTCGTCCCTGAGAATCCCGTGGACCACCCCTTTTGCCGCCAAGGCCCCCTTGAGCATGGCCAGGGAGGCAGGTGATGTTCCTGGGTCCGACAGCTCGGCCCAGGCCTCCATGGCATCCTGGGACAGGGAGATATTGATGTTGTCTGCCGCCTGCTCCACGGGCTCTGCGGGTTTTTCCGGCAGTTTCGTTTGCTCCTGGTCGGCCAGGATGCGGTTGCACTGGTCAGGGGTCAAAACGCCTTCAGCCACCATGATGTCCCCCAGGCGGCCCACGGCCCTGTGGCGTTTGAACGACTTGATCTGGTCGTCCATGGCCCTGTCCACCTGCTGCTGTGTGGCCAGCCCCTTTTGGATAACAGCGGCGGCAAAGGTTCTGTCCTGGTTCCGGATCACGAGAAAACGGCGCTCTTCAGGGGTCAGGGCCAGTTCCCCGGGGCTGTCGCTGCCGGGTTCAGCCATTGGCGTATCCCCCTGGATCTGTTGCTGCTCCCTGGAGATGGCCTGTCTTTGTTCCTGTGTGATGACGCCTGATTCAACCAGAATATCCCCGATCATCCGTTTGCGTTTTTCCTGTCTGAACTGTCTGAGCTGCTGTTTCAGGGCATCATTCACCTGCTGTCTTGTGGCAAACCCTCGTTTGACTGCAATCTGGCCGAACCTTTCCCCCTGCTGCTTGAGAACCAGAAATTCCTGTATCAGCTGAATGAGGCTTATCTGGGACGGTGTGGCCATTCGTTCCTGGTGCATGAGTGCAGCAGGTGAATGTCCTGTTTTGCCCTGCAGTTCCATGAGCCGGTCCATCTGCTGCCTGTTGATGGTGCCGTACCTGAGGGCTATTTCACCCAGGGAAGGGGGGGCGTTGGGGTCTGTCACGGTTGTCTCTCTGGGTTAGGGGTATCAATTAAATGGTCCTCCTCTTTTTAAACAAATTGCCGTCGGTGTCAACAGCAATTCTAATTAGGAGGTGACCGAAAATCTGGTTATGAACTCAAATGGCGCGTGTCAGCCGGTTGTTTTTCCCCTGGCGGCCCGGAGCCGTTTTTATAATTCCTGGAGCTCCCCGGCGAATTTTGATATGTCCTGGAAGAGTGCGCTGGATTTATGAATTTTTATTCAAGGATAAACAGATGACAAACAACGATATACTGCGGATGTTCCGGTACGCCATGGACATCAGCGACGCAAAGCTGACGGGGATTTTTGGGCTGGCAGGCGTGACGGTTGACCGGGATCAGGTCGGTGCAATGCTTAAAAAAGAGGATGAGCCCGGGTTTGCCCCCCTTGACGACCAATCCATGGCAGCATTTCTCAACGGGCTGATCATTCATGAGAGGGGTGAGCAAAGCGGCACCCAAGGGGCGGTGGCGCCGCCGCTTCACGAGCCCCTGACCAATAATCTGATTCTGAAGAAATTGCGGATTGCCCTTAACTTCAAGGAACAAGAGATGATGGAGGTGTTCAGACTTGCCGGCAAGGAGGTCTCAAAGTCCATGCTTTCGGCCCTGTTCCGCAAATCCGGCCACAAGAACTACAAGGAGTGCGGGGATCAGTTTCTGAGAAATTTTCTCAAGGGGCTTGCCCTGCGCTACCGGAAATAAAAAATGGGGTCAGGCTTGGCTTATTGGCGTTGTTTCAAAAAACAACGCCAATAAGCCAAGCCTGACCCCAATCATGACCCCAATCAGTTCTATTCGGGCAGTATGAGGTTCATGGCAACGCCGATGATACCGGCAAGGCCGATGCCCTGGAGGGTGAACTCGCCTGCGGAAAAGCTCATTCCACCGATGCCGAACACAAGGATCAGGCCTACGATGGTGAGGTTTCTTGCCTCGGTGAGGTCCTGACCCGATTTTACCAGGGTGTTGAGTCCGACCACCATGATGGCACCAAAGAGCAGCAGCATGATACCGCCCATGACCGGCGCCGGGATGGTCTGGAGCAGGGTGCCGAATTTGTTGACAAATGCCAGCAGGATGGCGGCAATGGCGGCCCAGGTCATGATGGCGGGGTTGAAAACCCGGGTCAGGGCAATGGCGCCGGTTACCTCGGAATAGGTGGTGTTGGGCGGTCCGCCCAGAAACGAGGCCAGGCTGGTTGCAATGCCGTCGCCGAGCATGGTGTTCTGGATGCCGGGATCCTTGACATAATCCTTGCCCGTGACGCTGCCGATGGCAAGCACATCGCCAAAATGTTCAATGGCCGGGGCAATGGCAATGGGAACGATGTAGAAAATGGCCTGGAGGTTCCATTCGGGCAGGGTGAAACTGGGCATGGCAATCCAGGGTGCAGCAGAAACAGTTGAAAAATCAACGATCCCGAAGATCAATGACAGGGTGTAGCCCACCACAATTCCGCAGAGAATGGGGATGAGCTTGATAAATCCCCTGCCAAACAGGGACGCCAGGACCGTTGCCCCAAGGGCCGACAGCGAGATGATCATGGCTGTTTTTTCCGGAAAGAGCACAAATGAGCCGTCGCCGGTCTTGCCCATGGCCATGTTTACAGCCACGGGGGCAAGGATGAGGCCGATGACCATGATGACGGGACCGGTGACAATGGGGGGCAGCACCCGTTTGATGATGCCGCTGCCCTGCCATCGGATGAGAAAACTCAGCAGGATATAAACCACACCGGCTGCACAGAGCCCGCACATGGTGCCGGGGATTCCCCAGGTTTTGACCCCGTACATGATCGGCGGGATAAAGGCAAAGGACGAGGCCAGAAAGATCGGGACCTTTCCACGGGTGGTCACCTGAAAGATCAGGGTGCCCGCACCTGCGGTGAAAAGTGCCACATTGGGATTGAGGCCGGTGAGAAGAGGGACCAGTACCAGGGCGCCAAATGCCACAAAAAGCATCTGGGCCCCCAGCAGGGCGTCCTTGAAATGGAAACTGTACTCTGTTGATGAATGGCTGCTTTCCGACATGTCTTTTTTTGTCCTTCCTTATGGTTTGATGGTTAAATAAAACAGCTATTTGGTGCCAAAGATTTTGTCCCCGGCATCACCCAGTCCGGGAAGGATGTATCCGACTTCGTTGAGGCATTCATCAACGGCCGCCACATGGATATCCACATCGGGGTGGGCTTTTTCGATCCGTGCAAGGCCTTCGGGCGCCGCAACCAGGAAGAGGCCCTTGATTCTGGTGCATCCGGATGCCTTGAGCAGTTCAATGGTGGCAAGCAGGGTGCCGCCGGTTGCCAGCATGGGGTCCAGGATCAGGGCGATACGTTCGTCCATGGCGCTGGCCGTCTTGACATAATACTGAACCGGCTGAAGGGTCTCCTCGTTTCTGTAAAATCCCACAACACTCACCTTTGCCGACGGAATCAGGTCAATCACGCCGTCCATCATGCCCAGGCCTGCCCTGAGGATGGGGACAATGGTGATCTTTTTGCCCTTGATCCGTTCGACCTGGACCGGTCCTGCCCAGCCCTCAATGGTTTCGACCTCGGTTTCCATGTCCTGGGTTGCCTCGTAGGTGAGCAGCCGAGCCACCTCGGACGCAAGATCCCTGAAATCCTTTGTGGTAATGTCCTTCTGGCGCATCAGTCCGAGCTTGTGCTTTATGAGTGGGTGGTCTTCCACGTAAACAGGCATGTCTCCTCCTTGTTTTTTAGATTATAGGCGTTTGTTGGCGCTTGATCGATAAATCCCTTAAACATATGAAAAAACTATCCAGATAGTCAAGAAAAATGAGTGCGCTGTTGATATTTTCATGGTTTTGTGGTGAAAGGGGTGAATGAAAAATCAGAACTGCATTGAGGTCGCCGTTGCCCTTCCGGTCCACGGCACCTTTACCTATACCCTTCCCCAGGACCTTGCTGCCGAAGCAGTACCGGGCATGCGGGTGCTGGTTCCCTTTGGAAACCGCAGGGTCACGGGCTATGTCCTGGGGCCGGGCCATGAATCAACCGAATTCAAGGCAAAGTCCATCCACGAGGTCATGGATGGTGCCCCTCTTTTTCCCCCGGCCATGATCCAACTGTTCAGATGGGTGTCAGACTACTATATCCACCCCCTGGGTGAGGTGATCAAGGCCGCCCTACCCAAGGGCCTCAACCGTTATGACGTTTCGTTCATCTCCCTAGTTGAAACGCCCGGGGATCTGACCGACCCGCCGGATCTTTCCGGGCTCTCACCCAGCGAGCAGGCGGTTGTGGATCTGTTGAAAAAAAAGGGAACCGTCCCGGTCAAGACAATCGTGGGAAGGGGGAAAAATCCGTCCGCTTCGGCCCTTGTCCGGCGGTTGATTCACAAGGGTGTGATCCGGCAGAAGGCACAGCTGAAAAAAGATCAGATCCAGATGAAGACCGAAAAATTTATTCTGCCTGGCGGGCAGGGCGAGCCCACGGAGCGGATGTCTGCCAAGCGCAGACAGATTCTGGAGCTGGTGCGGGAAAAGGGCGAGATCTCCCTGACCCTGCTTCGGCAGTCGGTGCCCACGGCCCCGAACCTGGTGAAACTGATGGCCGCGGCAGGTTATCTTGAGATTATTGAACGCCAGGTGTTCCGGGATCCCCTGGGCGACCCGGTGGATCCGGATGTACCGCCCGCGCTCATGGACGAGCAGGCAGCGGTTGTCAACCAGGTGATTTCAGAGATGGACAACGGTTTTGCCCGGTACCTGCTCGCAGGCGTCACGGGCAGCGGCAAGACCGAGGTGTACATGCGCCTGGTGACCGAGGCCATGGACCGGGGGCAGGGGGCCCTGGTGCTTGTGCCCGAAATTTCCCTGATTTCCCAGACCGAGCGGCGCTTCAGGGCAAGGTTCGGCAAAAAGATTGCCGTGCTCCACAGCGCCCTGACCATGGGCGAACGCCTGGACCAGTGGAACCGGATCATGGCCGGTGATGCCGTCATTGTGATCGGGGTCCGTTCGTCGGTGTTTGCCCCCATCGACCGCCTGGGTATCATCATTGTGGACGAGGAGCACGACACCTCCTACAAGCAGGAGACCGGGCTTCGCTACAACGCCCGGGACATTGCCGTGGTCCGGGCCAAAATCGAGAACATCCCCGTGGTGCTGGGGTCGGCAACCCCGTCCGTTCAGTCCTATTACAATGTGTGCGAGGGACGGTTCAAGGAGCTCAAGCTGACCCGGCGGGTCAACCGCCATCCCCTGCCCGAGATCGAGCTGGTGGATCTCAAGCGCTACAGGGACTTCCGGGGCATCGATCGGATCATCACCCCTGAACTGGCAAAGGGAATCGGTCACTGCCTTGGGCAGGGAGAACAGGCCCTGATCTTTCTGAACCGCCGGGGGTTTGCCACCTATCCGGTCTGCCAGGCGTGTAACGAACCGGTCAAGTGCAGGTTCTGTGATCTGACCATGACCCTGCACATGGACCGAAACGAGTTCCGCTGCCATCTGTGTGGATTTACCATGTCCATGAACCAGCCCTGCCCCAGCTGTAACGCCCGGAAAATCAAACCCCTGGGGTTTGGCACCGAGCGCATTGAAAGCATGCTCCAGGTGCTTTTTCCCGATGCAAGGGTGGCAAGGCTTGACCAGGATACCGGTGCTAAAAAAGGGGCCATGGTTTCCATTCTGAAAAAGGTGAAGCACCGCACCGTGGATATTATCGTCGGCACCCAGATGCTTGCCAAGGGCCATGACTTTCCGTTCATCACCCTGGTGGGGGTGGTCTGTGCAGATCTTTCGCTGAACTTTCCCGATTTCAGGGCCGGTGAGCGGACTTTCCAGCTCCTGGCCCAGGTGGCGGGAAGGGCCGGGCGGGGGGATCGAAAGGGACGGGTGATCATGCAGACCTTTAACCCGGAACACTTCAGCATTGAGGCGTCCAAAAACCAGGATTTTGTCGAGTTCTACCACAAGGAGATTCCCTTTCGAAAGGGGCTTGGCTATCCCCCGGTCTCCCGGATCATCCAGCTGAAAATCTCAGGACCGGACAAGGACAAGGTCAAAGACCATGCGCTGCTTGTTGGGCAAGAGTGCAGACGCCTGGTTGACGGGGACAGTGAAAACGGCCACCTGGTTCAGATCCTCGGCCCCATTGAGGCGGGCATTCCAAAGATCGCCATGCGCTACCGGTGGCAGATCCTGCTGAAAAGTCCCCGGGCAAACCTGTTGAACAGGATTGTCCGGGACATGCTGGCCGATAAAAAGGCCTTTGCCAACAGGGAGGTGTCTGTTGGAATTGATGTGGATCCCTATTCCATGAGTTAGGAGTCGTTTATGCAAGCCCCTGTCAAAAGAGCCCAACCCAGGCTTCTGGTCATTGATAATTATGACAGCTTTACCTATAACCTTGTGCAGATGTTTACCGGTTTTGATCTTGAGATCATTGTCCGCCGGTCGGACCAGATTTCGGTAACGGAAGCTGCAACCCTTGATCCCGCCTATGTGCTGGTGAGCCCCGGGCCAAAGGATCCGGCCCATGCGGGCGTGTCCATGGCCATTATCCGTCATTTCTGCGGCCAGCGGCCGGTCCTGGGGGTATGCCTTGGCATGCAGTGCATCAACGAGGTGTTTGGCGGCAGAACCGTGCGGGCGCCTGTGCCCGTCCACGGTAAAAAAGACCTGATCGATCATGACGGCCAGGGGATCTTCAGGGGCATGCCCCGGCCCTTTGCCGCAGCCCGATACCATTCACTGGTCATTGACAAGAGCTGCCATGACCTGGTTACCACGGCCTGGAATCACGAGGGGATTATCATGGGGGTTGAACTCAAAGGGGCGGCCCTGTTTGGCGTTCAGTTCCATCCCGAGAGTTTTCTGACGGACCACGGCCATCTGCTGATTGAAAATTTCCTTGCCTCAGCCTAGCAGTTTGTTGAAAAAAAGATAGGGGCCCAGGTTGTCAAAGTGCTCCTGGGACAGGAAAACAGCGCTCACATAGGGCCCGTCCATGGCGGTGACCACCACCTGCTTTTTCACGATGGACTGCTTGGCGTCGTCCAGGACAAATTCTAAATCGAGTCTGTTTCCCGTCATGACCTTCTGCCGGGTGCTGAGCATGAGGGTCACCCCCCTGGCGTTGAGCCGTTTGACGGTCATCCGGCCGCTCCATTTTTTTTCTCCCCTGCTGGTGCAGGTCCCTGCAAGGCGCATCTCCCTGGCGCCCCGGCCCCGGCGTTCCAGCACGGCACAAAAGGTCTCTTTGCAGCTGCACCGGTACCGGATGCGGGTGACGGGTTTGTCTATCCTGTACTGGGTGAGCAGCAGGGTTTTTTTTCGTTGGCACCTGGGGCAGGTAACGGTTGCCGTATCAAGGCTGTCGATGATTATTTTATGTTCCATGGGGATACTCCTTTCAATGGGGGGCAGGTTTTCCTTGTTTCTCTTTTCGGGTGTCCCCCGTAACTGGTTTTCTTTCACTATTTGTGCCAGATGGACAAATGGGTTGATATATCGTGATATTTTAATTAGTATAACCATTGAAACCCTGTCTCAGCGGGCCGGTAAGTGTTTTTATCTGGCGATCAGGTGTTTTATTCTGTCTTTTTGATTATATTTAACATGTTTGTTGCGGTGAAAAAATGGAAACAGCGTCATTTGATCTGTTCAAGTCGTTTGCCGGGGAACTGGACCCTGGGATTCTCCAGGAAAAGTTTCTCAAAGCCCTGTTAAAGCTTCAAAATGTCCACCGGGGATCCATCTGGATCAAACAGGAGGACCGTTACCATTGTATTGAGGCCATGGGGGCGGAACAGGAGCGCATCAAGGGCATTTCCATCAGCGCCCGCCATCCGAGCATTGTGGGCTGGGTGATCGAGAACCGGCAGATGGCGGTTTCAGACCCCAGAAACGATGACCGCCATTTCAAGGACCTGGAAGAGAATCTCAGGGTAAAGAGCAGTCTGATCCTCTGCTTTCCCCTGTTTCTGAAGGACCGTTCTGTGTACGGGGCTGTTCAGGTGATCGACACCACCCCGGACAAGCACCTGATCAACCTTGACAGGGAGTATCTGGATCATCTCCAGAACCTGGTGGATATCGGATCCATGGCCCTGGGCAATGCCGTCCTGTACCGGGAAAAGACGGAAGAGGCAGAAAGCCTTAAAACCGCCCTCAAGGAATACCAGGAAGCGACACCCATTATCGGTCAGAGCCGGGCCCTGGCCGAGGTCATGGCCCTGGTAAAAAGCTATGCCGCATCTGATTTCCATGTGCTGATCACGGGGGAGAGCGGCACGGGCAAGGAACTTGTGGCTGAACAGCTCCACCGCACGGGACTTCGAAGGGACATGCCCTTTCTGGTTCAAAACTGCAGTTCAATCCCCGAAACCCTGCTTGAAAGCGAGCTTTTCGGGTATAAAAAAGGGGCTTTTTCCGGTGCTGTCCGGGACAAAAAGGGGCTGTTTGAGGCGGCCGACGGGGGAACGGTTTTTCTGGACGAGATCGGGGACATGCCCATGAACATCCAGGCAAGTATTCTAAGGGTTCTCCAGAACAATGAGGTCAAACCCCTGGGGTCCACCGGGGTGATTCATGTGGATGTCAGGATCGTTTCAGCCACCCACAGGGACATCAAGAAAATGGTTGCCGAAAACACCTTTCGCCAGGATCTTTTCTACCGCCTGGCTGTTCTGCCCATTGATCTGCCGCCCCTGCGCAGCCGCAGGGAGGATATTCCCCTGCTGGTCAAACATTTTCTTGCAAGGGAGGCTGTAAAGGCCAAGGTTACGCCCAAACGGGTCGGGGCCGCCGCCATGCGCAGGCTCACGGCCTGGTCCTGGCCGGGCAACATCCGGGAGCTTGAAAACCTGATCAAATACCTGATGGTGGTCACCGACGACGACACCATTGATCCCGATGCCATTCCCCTGGATCTTGACAGGGCATCTGCCAACGGTCCGGCCGAGGCGTCACCGGTTTTTCCGGCAGGTTTGCCCGGTGACGGGTCCCGGACAACGGGGATTGATTTCGGGGACAGCACCTGGGTTGAAGTGGAGCGGGCCTATGCCCTTTACCTGCTTGAAAGAAACGCCTGGAACGTCACCTGGGCGGCCAGGAATTCGGGATTGAACCGGTCGACCTTTGCGTCTCGCATGCGGCGCCTGGGGCTCAGAAAAAAACGGCAATAGCGTTGTTCAACCGTCTTCATCTTGCAATGTCAACAAAGGTTGCGGCAGTGAGGCCGGCCAGATCCCGGGGGGCAAGGGCAATGTCCATGCCCCGGCGGCCGGCACTGACAAGGATGGTTTCATGGTCAAGGGCCGATCGGTCCACAAGGGTTTGAAGCCGTTTTTTCTGTCCCAGGGGACTGACCCCCCCCAGAACATAACCCGTGGTACGCTGGACCTTGTTTTTGTCGGCCATCACGGCCCGTTTGGCCCCCAGTGCCCTGGCCGCCATTTTCAGGTCAAGCATGCGTGAAACAGGAACCACGCAGACCACAAGGGTTGATCCATCCACCTCGGCCACCAGGGTCTTAAAGACCTTTTCCGGGGCCAGTCCCAGTTTCTCAGCGGCTTCCTCCCCATAGGCCGTGGTGCCGGGGTCGTGTTCGTAGGTGAGGATTTCATACGGAATCCCGGCCTTTTGGGCGCTTTTGATACCCGGGGTCATTTTTTGCGGAATCTCCTTTTTTGCGGTTAAATTCAATTTTTTTATCAACCCGGGTCTGGTTTGTAAAGTGAAAGCCGGTGATTCATAATTTTAAACCCGGGGGTGTTTAATATTTTTCCCTTTTATTATAGTCTATTATGGTTTTTTTTGATCCAAAAAAGCTGGGCATCGGTTCAAAAAAATAAACTTTCAAGGGGGCTGACCCGGTCTGTATGGCCCGGTCGTTTTGTGCCATGGAACAGGGTAAACAAGAAAATATTGTTTTATTTCAGGTATTTGTACTCTTTTTAAGGGGATTTTGTGAAAATAATTTATGACTTGGCAAGCCCCTTGCATTAATAGAAAATCAGATTAACAAAACAGTTAATTTCATCTTTTTTCTCCTTTTCTTAAAAAGGCCGGCCAAAACCCTTGGGCCGGCCTTTTTAAGTTGTGCCCCGGCCCAAAACACGATATGCACTGTTATATGAAACGCCCACCCCATCATCATCTGTGGGGATGTTTCAAATTTTGTTGTGACCAGGGCAGCTACCCTGCTCGGGCCATGGCGGTTATATCCTGAATCTGATCGGTGAAACGAGCTCACTTCAAGGAGGCTTTGCATGGAATTTTTCTTCAGGCCCAGGGGAATTGCCGTGGTTGGGGCAACACCTTCCCCAGGCAAGGGCGGCAATCTCATCATTAAAAATATGCTCAACGGGTATGACGGAAAAATTTATCCGGTTAATCCCCGGTATGAACAGATCGAGGGGCTGACCTGCTACAGGGATGTCTCCGAGGTACCCGACCCGGTTGATCTTGCCGTTGTGTTTGTGTCGTCAAGCCTGGTTGTGCCGGCCATTCAGGCCTGTGCCCGTCGCGGTATTGCCGGAGCCATGATCCAGTCGGCCGGGTTTTCAGAGGCCGGCAAAGCCGGGCAGCAGCTTCAGGATCAACTTGCCGGAATCGCGTCTGAAACAGGGATCCGCCTGTGGGGTCCCAACTGCATGGGGCTTGTGGATGCCGTTAACAAACGGGTCTTTTCAACGGTGGAAACCGTTATCTGGGACGCCGGGATGACGCCTGGAAACGTCTCTTTGATCGTGCAGAGCGGGATGCTGGCAGGTGCCTTTCTCATTGATATCATGACCCGGGGCGGTATCGGGATCAGCAAATCCTGTTCCATCGGCAATAAGATGGATGTGGACGAGAGCGACCTCTTAGAATACCTCATGGACGACGAAGATACCGCTGTCATCGGTCTTTACGTGGAGTCGATCGTCAATGGCCCGAGATTCATGGATCTATGCCGCAAATCAACCAAACCCATTGTGCTGCTCAAGGGCGGCAGGAGTGAAAAGGGGGCCCGGGCCGCCATGAGCCACACGGCAAGCCTTGCCGGAAACGGTGCTGTGGTAAAGGGTGCCCTTGCCCAGTGCAATGTTGTGGCCGCCACTGATTTTAACCAGATGATGGACATCTGCCGGACCTTTGGTGCGTTTTCCGCCCTGGCACCGCCCCGGAACAAACGGCTGGCCGTCCTGACCTACAGCGGAGGAGCCGGCATTGTTTCAACGGATTTTTTTGAAGATGCAGGCCTTGAGCTGGCCGACCTATCCCCGGAGAGCCGTGAACGGATTCAGCAGGTCTTTCCCGAGTGGATGCCCGCAGCCAATCCCGTTGACCTGTGGCCCGGGGTGATCATCAACGGGGCCAAGCCTGTCTACAGCGCCTGCCTTGAAGCCGTGTGCCGGGATTCCCAGGTGGATGCGGTCTTTGTCCATAATTTTGTGGGCGGATTCGGCCTTGAGCCGGATATGGATTCCATGGTCGCAACGGCCAGGTCGGCCGGCAAGCCCCTTGTCTGCTGGCTGACCGGAGAGCGCCACGCTGTTCATCAGTTTCAGATCAGGGCCCAGGCGTCGGGGCTTCCGGTCTTTCGTGAAATTCATCGTGCCGTGGAATGCCTGGCGGCATTCATGGGACACGGCTCAGGCGCCCGTGTCAGCAACGTCCTGGAACCTCTGCAGCCGGACCCGCAGCCGGCGTCCATCCCCCTTTTACTGGAGGGCCAGACCGGGGTGCTCGACGAAAACCAGTCCAAGGCAATTCTCCAGGCCCGGGGGATTCCCGTGGTCAACGAGAAAATGGCCCTGAACGAAACAGAGGCTGTGGCGGCAGCCGAGTCCTTTGGGTATCCTGTAGTGATCAAGGGGATTGCCCGGGGAATGGTTCACAAGACAGAGGCGGGCCTGGTCCGCCTGGGCATAGGGTCTGGCGACGAGGTTCGGGCCGTGTATGCTGAACTGTTAGCCGCCATGGAAGATGGGGGGAGGGTTCTTGTGCAGCAGCAGGTTCCCCAGGCGCTTGAACTGATTGTCGGCATGATCCGGGATCCCCAGTTCGGGGTGTGCGTGATGTGCGGCATGGGCGGGGTACTTGCCGAGGTGCTGAAAGATACGGTTTTCGGGGTGGCTCCCCTTTCCGAAGCCGAGGCCCTGGCCATGATCAACCGCATGAAATCCTGCAGACTGCTCGACGGGTTCCGGGGCGGAGCTGGTGTTGACCGGACGGCCCTTGCCCGGGTGCTGGTCCGGGTGGGTCAGCTGGGGCTTGAAAACAGGAGAATCAGGGAGATTGACATCAATCCCCTGATTCCCATGGATGGTTTGCCCGTTGCCGTGGACGCTTCGATGGTTCTGATCCCCTAAAATCAGTCGAGGATCTGGCTCAGAAAGAGTTTGGTCCGTTCGTTCTGGGGATTGTTGAAAAATTCTTCAGGGTTGTTCTGTTCCAGGATCTGGCCGGAGTCCATGAACAGCACCCGGTGGGCCACACTCCTGGCAAAGCCCATTTCATGGCTGACAACGATCATGGTCATGCCGTCATTGGCAAGGCTGATCATGACATCGAGAACCTCCTTGACCATTTCAGGGTCAAGGGCCGAGGTGGGTTCGTCAAACAGCATGACATTGGGCTTCATGCACAGGCTTCGGGCAATGGCCACCCGCTGCTGCTGGCCCCCGGAGAGCTGGCCCGGGAATTTTTTTGCCTGTTCGGCGATCCTTACCTTTTCCAGGTAGAACATGGCCGTCTCTTCAGCCTCTTTCTTGGGGGTCTTTCGCACCCAGATGGGCCCAAGGGTCAGGTTCTCAAGGATGGTCAGGTGGGGAAAAAGATTAAAGTGCTGGAACACCATGCCCACTTCCGCCCGGATCTTTTCAATGTTTTTGATGTCATTGGTCAGCAGCATGCCGTCGACTTCAATGGTTCCCTTCTGGTGCTCTTCAAGGCGGTTGATGCACCGGATCAGGGTTGATTTTCCCGATCCCGAGGGGCCGCAGATGACAATCCGCTCTTTTTTCCGGACCGTCAGGTTGATATCCTTGAGCACATGGAACTCGCCATACCATTTGTGCATGTTTTTGATTGTAATGATGGGTGTGTCATCCGTTTCCGGATCTGTTGTATGGATCGTATTCATCTTAAATCTTTCCTGGATTGGTTGTTTGGTCCATGGCAAATGGATTACAGGATTACAGTCCCGTGTCCAACTCCCGCTCAAGACGTCGGCTGTAGTTTGACATGAAAAAACAGCAGACAAAATAGATCAGGGCCACGAAAATATAGGCCTCTGCGGAAAAGCCCATCCACTGGGGATGGGACAGGGTGGTCTGGGTGGTCTTCAACAGATCGTAAAGGGCAATGATCACAACCAGTGAGGTGTCCTTGAAGGCCGAGATCAGTATGCTCACCGACGGCGGTATCACAATCTTGAGGGCCTGGGGCAGGATGATCAGGCGCATGGTCTGAAAATAGTTCAACCCCAGGGATTCGGCTGCCTCATACTGCCCCCGGTTCATGCCCTGGAGGCCGCCGCGGACCACCTCTGCAATGTAGGCGGCGGTGAACAGAATGATGGCCACCTGGGCCCGCAGGATTTTGTTCAGGGTCACCCCTTCGGGCAGCAGCAGGGGGAAAACCACGGACGACATGAACAGCAGGCTGATCAGGGGCACCCCCCGGATCAGTTCGATGTAGACCACGCAAAAGGCCTTAATAACCGGCATCCTTGACTGGCGTCCAAGGGCCAGAATAATCCCAAAGGGATAGGCCGCGGTCAGTCCGAACACGGACAGGAGCAGTGTCAGGGGAAGGCCTCCCCACTTGTTGCTTTCAACGGCCTCAAACCCCAGGATGCCTCCCTTTAACAGCAATCCCATGGTGAACAGCCCGATGATCCAGGCGTAAACCAGGTGTTTTTTCCAGTGCTGTCGCTCCTGGCTGTAAAAAAGGAGGGCAACCAGAATAACCATTGCGGCAAGGGGCCGCCACTGAAGGTCATGGGGGTAAAACCCGAAAATAATAAACCTCAGGTTTGCCGGGATGATCGACCAGCAGGCCCCGTCAATGGCCTGGCATTCGGCGCCCGTTGATGTCCAGAGGCTGTCAATAAATGCCCATTTGACAAAAGGCGGTATGGTGAACCACAGCAGGGCAAGGACCACCAGGGTTAAAATGGAGTTGAACGCCCCGTTAAAAAGATTTTCCCGAATCCATCCGATGACCCCGATATTGACGATGGGGGGCTTGACGGTGGAAGCAGGTGATTTGGTATTGATATCATTCATTTGATTTTAGCCCTATTTATCCGTCCTCAATTATCGCTCCACAAGCGCTATTCGCTTGTTATACCAGTTCATGAACGCCGATGTTGACAGGCTGAATATCAGGTATACGATCATGATCAGGGCAACCCCTTCAATGGCCTGCCCGGTCTGGTTGATGGTTGTTCCCGCAACAGAGACAAAGTCCGGATACCCGATGGCAACGGCCAGGGAAGAGTTCTTTGTCAGGTTAAGCAGCTGGCTTGTCAGGGGCGGAATGATGACCCTCAGGGCCTGGGGAAGGATGACCAGGTTCAGCACGTGGGTCGGTTTGAGCCCGATGGACAGGGCCGCCTCGGTCTGGCCTTTGCTTACCGACTGGATTCCGGCCCGGACAACCTCGGCAACAAAGGCTGCCGTGTAGAGGACAAGACCCAGGAGCAGGGCTGTAAATTCCGGGCTGATGCTCAGGCCGCCCTTGAAGTTAAATCCCTGGAGGGTGGGAACATTCATTTTGGCGGGCATGCCGGCCACGAGCCAGACCACCAGGGGCAGTCCGATGACGAGGAGGGCGGATACCTTGACAATGGGGAAAATTTCACCGGTGCGCGCCTGTCTTGCCTTTGCCCATCGTTTAAGGACAAGGGAGATGATAATGCCGACAACCAGGGCTGCCCCCATGAACTGAAAGGCCGGGTGCCATTCCGGAATGCCGAAAACAAGACCCCGGTTGCAGAGAAACAGGCCTGAGAAAGGATTCAGGGCCTGGCGTGGAGAGGGCAGCATCTCATAGAAAAAGGCATACCAGAAAAAAAGCTGAAGCAGGATGGGGACGTCCTGGAATACCTCAATATAAATGGCCGACAGTTTTGAAACCAGCCAGTTTGAAGAAAGCCGCGCAATGCCGAGGATGGTGCCGAGGATCACCGTCAGAATAATACCGATGAACGATACAATCAGGGTATTGAGAAACCCGACAGACAGGGCCCGTGCATAGGAGTCTGCGGCCGAATATTTGATCAGGGATTCGCCAATCTCAAACGATGCCTCTTTTTCAAAGAATCCAAAGCCGGTTGAGATGGATTGTCGTTCAAGGTTGGCAAGGGTGTTGGATACCAGATAATAGCTCACAAGTCCAACGGCTACAATACTGAGAAACTGGTATAAAATCGAAAGTTTTTCCGGATCTCGGAAAAACGGAATTTTTTCTGGGGTCTTTGCTTCCATGGGGACCTTTCTATACGCCATGCCCGGGACCGGCAGGCTGCTGCTCCCGGGCACTGCGATCATACATTAGTTTTATTCCTGGTGCATGGATTACTTAAAAGGCGGTGAGTACATGAGACCACCGTTTGTCCACAGGGCGTTGAGTCCACGCTCTATTCTCAACGGGGTGTCCTTGCCCACGTTCCTTTCAAACATTTCGCCGTAGTTGCCCACCTGCTTGACGATGTTGTAGGCAAACTTTTCATCAAGTCCAAGGGCCTTTCCATTGCCTGGAGAAACACCCAGGAACCGCTGAACCTTGGGATCCGTGCTTTTGAGCTTCTCATCAACGTTTTTGGAGGTGATGCCGAGTTCTTCAGCATTGATCATGGCATAAACCGAGTAGCTGACAATGTCTTTCCACTGGTTGTCACCGTGGCGGACGGCAGGCGCCAGTGGCTCTTTGGAGATGATGGTGGGAAGAATGATGTAATCATCGGGGTTGGGCGCTACGGCCCTTGTGCCGGCAAGCTGGGAGGCATCCGATGTGAGGCAGTCGCACCGGCCTGCAAAAAAGGCCTTGGCAAGTTCTGCCGTGTTTTCAATCACAACAGGGTTCATCTTCAAGCCATTGGCGCGAAAATAATCGGCAACATTCTGTTCTGTGGTGGTTCCGGGAAGAACGCACACGGTTGCACCGTCAAGTTCCTTGGCATCCTTGACACCGAGTTTCTTGGAAACAAGAAATCCCTGGCCGTCGTAGTAATTTACCTGGGCAAAATCAAGGCCAAGGTCGGTGTCGCGGGTGAGGGTCTGGGTACAGTTACGGGTAAGCACGTCAATCTCACCGGACTGAAGGGCCGTAAACCTTGTCTTGGCTGTCAGCGGGGTGAATTTGACCTTGTTGGCATCTCCAAAAACGGCTGCAGCAACGGCCCGGGCCGTATCAACATCAAGGCCTCGCCAGACCCCTTTTTCGTCCGGCTTTCCAAATCCGAACAGATCCCCGTTAACACCTGCCTGGATAAACCCCTTTGCCTTGACATCTTCCAGGGTGCCTGCTGTTGCCATGCCTGCAGTTAAGAACAGGGCTGCCATCAGTACGACGCCAACAAATTTAGCTGATTTCATTAAACCTTCCTCCTTAATCGATCTGTTATTGTAAATAAAACCGGTTAATTGTTTTAAACCGACCCCTTTGAATTCAATATTTCCTTGATTAAGTACTACTGTATGTATTCTAATCGTTATTGCAGTTAAAAGCCCCTGTGTCAAGCGGTTTGACCCAGGGAACGCTGTTTTTAGCGCCGGACAGACCCTGCCTTTTTAAAATAAAGGTTGCGCTATTTATCGCAGGTTAGTAAGGGAAAATTGTGCGGCCTTCAGACCATAATTTCTTTTCTTGATGATCGGGCTGTCCGTTTGCGGATGGCTCTATCGGGCTTGGTCCTAACTTCGCCCATTTGTCATCTTTGATGGTTCGACGGGGTCAGACTTGTGTTATTGTGCTTTTGACAACAAACTATAATAGCTGAAAAATTTCAGCAAAAGTGTCAATAACGCAAGCCTGACCCTCCTGGATAAATCTCTCATTGGCCGAAACGATGACCAAGCCCGCTCTATCCTAATTTTAAATGAGTCCCATGGATATTGATTTTTCCAAACCGGATGATGTCCCTCTGGGGGTATCTTTAGCCTTTCCGAAATCAATCCTGAAAACCCAACTTAAAGAATGAATATATTCTTTTTTTATTTTTATTTAACTTATTATTGACATAAATAGAATGATATGATTTTAAAATTTCATGGAGTTTAATCTCAACTTTATTGGAAAAAATATCCGGTTTTTTCGCAGGTCAAGAAACTGGACCCTGGCCAGACTGGCCGCCAAAATCGGCATCCAGGAAGGACCCCTGGGTCGCATTGAGCGGGGTTTAAACCTGCCCTCTGCCACTGTAATCTACAAGCTTACCCAGGCCCTGGACGTTCCGGCCAATGCCCTGTTTGCCCCAGAGCTCACCCAGGCCCGGGCCGCTGCCGTCGAAACCGATGCCATGTTTGTCACCATTGACCCCGAATCCCTGCTTCCCCCTAAAAAACTCCTGGTTGCCTGCCAGGAAATCATGACCGCCTTCCACGCCCTGGAAGACATTCTCAAGGTCCAGAAACATGCCTATTTTCCGCTGTGCATTCCCTTTGAGCCAGACTATGCCGGCATGGAACAGCTGTCCATCCGGGTTAGGAACTATCTGGGCATCGGCGATGCCGTCGTTTTTGACTACCTGGAACTGTTTGAAAATTTCGGTCTGCGAATTATTCTTTTTCCCTTCATGAAAACCGCAGATGCCTTTGACGGGCTTTCATTTTTTGAGCCCCTTCACCAGAACGCCTTTTTTTTCATCAATTCCCGGAAAAATACGGAAAAACAGCTGTTTTCTCTGGTCAGAGAGTTGGGCAAGATTCTGATTTTCAACAAAATAAGAACCCGCAAAGATCCCCTTTTCCCCCCGCCTGGCAAGGAAGACGGGCCCAGGCCCATCAATCCAGCCCGGGCCGCCAGAAAATTTGCAGCCACCTTTCTTCTGCCTGACACAGCGGTCCGGACCACCGTAGCACAGCTGGGCATTCTCCCGGACGGCTGGACCTGGGAACTGCTCCTTCGCATCAAACACAGGTTCGGCATCTCAGCTGAGGCCTTTCTATACCGTCTCCTGGCCCTGGGCCTGATCACCAAGCCCCTGGGGGAAACCTTGAAAGCAAAAATAGAACAACACTATGACAGCAACGGTTTTGCCGAGCCGGATGCCTCCCGCCGGATTCTCAGTCCCAATGGCCGGTTCTTTGATCTGCTGATGACGGCCCAGGGGATTGATTCGGCAGGGGAGGAGATAAAAGAGATTGAGGCCTTGGTAAAGGAATATAAACTTGTAAAGATGTAATGGCCGGAGACGAACTGGATATGGGTCACCGGGATACAGTGTTCAGTGCATTCGTGGAAAACTAACTGGAGTCTATGGCTGACAGGGGGATGAACGACAGTACAGCCGTGTCCGGTGAAGGCTTTGAATGTGTTGTTTTTGGAGAGTTTCAACGAATGTTCTGACAGGCGGTAGCCCAGTTTTTGCTTGCTGAAGCGATTAGAAAATCGTGTGGTGAAATAAAAAATAAAAATTTTGGAAATGAGATGAAATATTACGCCCATAGTTTACCAGAAAAATCAAAAGATGAATGGCAGACATTGGAGGAACACCTTGAAAATGTT
This sequence comes from uncultured Desulfobacterium sp., assembly GCA_963675615.2. Classification (GTDB taxonomy): domain Bacteria; phylum Desulfobacterota; class Desulfobacteria; order Desulfobacterales; family Desulfobacteraceae; genus Desulforapulum. The sequence continues at coordinate 1,622,611 of CAXXTD010000001.1, read as the reverse complement.
GCAGAAAAATCCGGTTGTTTCGCCGATGCTTTTGGTGCCAAAGAATGGGGGCGTTGTGCAGGATTGATGCATGATGCAGGCAAAGCAACAATGGCTTTTCAACGAAGGTTAGAAGGCAGCCCCGAGCGTGTAGACCATTCGACCCATGGCGCACGGTTGGCACAGAAAATAGGGGGAAGGCTTGGCCTGCTTCTATCTTATACGATTGCCGGACACCATGGAGGGATCCCAGATGGCGGAGAACAGGAAACCCAATTGCATTTTCGTTTGAAACATGGCAATCCATCAAATACCGTAAAATTTGATATGCTAAATTTCAGCCAGACAAACATAGCATTCCCGTTTAAAATGAAAATGGAAATGGGCGGATTCTCTCTATCCTTTTTTACCCGGATGCTTTTTGCCTGTCTGGTTGATGCGGATTTTTTAGATACAGAGAAATTTTGTGCTCCAGATATTGCCAAAGAAAGGCCCGATACTCAGCAAGGAGATGTACTGAAGCGCCTTCAGCAAAAAATGAAAACACATATGGACGAAATCCTCACAGACGCAGAGCCTACAGATGTGAACAATTTGCGAAAAAGTATACTTGAACAATGCAAAGATAACGCAAAATTACAACAGCAAATTTTCTCACTTACAGTGCCGACAGGAGGGGGAAAGACACTGTCTTCTATGAATTTTGCGTTGGATCATGCTGTCAAGCATAGATTGAACAGGATAATTTATGCAATCCCGTTTACTTCAATCATTGAACAAAACGCTGGGGTTTTCCAAAATATCTTTGGCCGTGAGTATGTACTTGAGCATCATTGCAACTATAAAGAACTGGACGAGCCTGAAGAAGCAGTTTACAACCGGCGGCGAGGATTCGCTTCTGAGAATTGGGACTCGCCAATAATAGTCACCACGAACGTACAATTTTTCGAATCCCTTTTCAGCAACAAACCTTCCAAGTGCCGTAAGCTACACAATATTGCTCGCACCGTCATTGTGCTGGATGAAGCCCAGGCGATCCCAACTGACTATCTTGAACCCTGCCTTGCTGCTCTCCGGGAACTGGTTGATCATTATTATTGCACTGTTGTCTTGTGTACCGCAACTCAGCCAGCCTTGGATGATAAGAGCAGTCTACGTTCAGCTTTGCCTCAGGTCAAAGAGATAATCAATGATCCAGCCCTGATTTTTTCAAAATTAAAACGCACCAATGTATCCTTTATCGGCAAAAAAACGGATGCTGAACTTGCTAAACTCCTTGATGGAGAGAAACAGGCGTTATGTATTGCTGCGACAAAGCCCCAGGCCAAGTCTATTTTTAAGCAGTTAAAAAACGAAATAGGCGTTTTTCACCTTTCCACCAATATGTACCCACAGCACCGAAAGCGGGTGCTTAATGAGATAAAGAAACGCCTCAAAGATAAAAAAAATAGGAAGAAGTGCATAGTGGTTTCAACCTCCCTTGTAGAAGCGGGCGTTGACCTTGATTTCCCGGTTGTTTTTCGGGCCATGGCAGGTCTGGACTCAATCGCACAGGCCGCCGGTCGTTGCAACCGTGAAGGGAAAATGGAGCAAATGGGCCAGGTTTTTATCTTTGAACCGGAAAAGAAACCGAAAATGCCGTGGCTCAATCGGTGCATTTCGAAAGCGGGGGAAGCCATGCGCAGTATGCCGGATTCCGATCCCATGAGCATAGATGTGATACGACGCTATTTTGAACTGCTCTATGACATAGAAGACTTGGACAAAAAGCAGATCATGAGGCTTTTGAATCCAAAGGTACTGGATAAAGACCTGTTGTTTCCTTTCAAAGAGGTTGCCCGGGCATTTCAATTTATTGAAGAAGATACTATCGGTGTAGTAATTCATAGAGAACCGGAAGCTCAGCAACTTGTTCAACAATTGCGATATACTGAATTTCCCGGTCCAGTGCTTAGGAAATTGCAACCATACCTTGTTGCTGTACGTGCGAGAGATTTTGCGAAAATGGAATCAGCAGGAGCATTGGAAATGCTGGATGGAGAAATAGCAATTCTTCAAAATAAAGCAGCATATAATGATAATGTTGGATTAACCGTCGAAGATAGTGATGTTTGGGAGGTAGATGATTTTATCTGTTAAACGATAAAATTTAACTATCCATTTTTAATAAAATATTTTATTGGCAGGTCATTTAATTCCTTTTATTTTGAACCTAAGGATCCTCCTTAATAGGGGGAAGATATGCGGATAAATTTTAAAATAAAAATTTTGGGAGAAGGAGTGCCTTAACATAGAAATTGCGTTAGGACCCCTATAGGGGACTTTGCCGTTCTCCATATTGAGAACGTGGATTGAAACATTAAAAATGGTTAGCTATGGGGAATGCGGGCTATTTTTTCGATGGCCCGCCAACCCTAAAAGGAGGAGCTTATGACATTTGGAGTTAAGCTGAAAGTCTGGGGAGACTATGCCTGCTTTACCAGACCGGAGATGAAGGTAGAGCGGGTATCCTACGATGTCATGACGCCTTCAGCGGCTCGTGGGATTCTTGAAGCGATTCATTGGAAACCTTCCATCTGCTGGGTGATTGACAGAATACATGTTTTGCACCCCATCAAGTTCGATAATATCCGTCGCAATGAAGTAGCGTCCAAAATACCCAAACCCAATCCCGTCACAGCTATGCGCAATCAAAAACGTCTCTACTATCTTGTCGATGATGGCAAGAATAGGCAACAGCGGGCGTCCACATTGCTTCGGGATGTTGCATATATCATTGAGGCCCATTTCGAAATGACCGATGAGGCCGGGCCCGATGACAACGAAGGCAAACATTTGAGCATTTTCAGACGACGCGTTCAAAATGGTCAGGTTTTTAATCAGCCCTGCCTGGGATGCAGAGAATTTCCTGCTTCCTTTGAACTGGTGGAAGGGGACATCCCTGATTCGTATTATAAAGGCCATGTCAAGGAATTGGGGTACATGTTGCTGGATATCGATTTTGCCAATAACAAAACCCCATTGTTTTTTAAAGCAGTCATGGAAGACGGCATCATCCAGACGCCTTCGCCTTTATCTTTGGAGGTGAGATCATGATTCTTCAGGCCCTGAACAGCTATTATCTCAGACTGGCCGCAGAGTCAGATTCTGGAATGCCGCCTTTTGGAACCAGTATTGAAAACGTATCTTTTGCGTTGATTTTGGATGGCGCAGGTTCTCTTAAGGATATTGAAGATCTAAGGGAAAAGAATGGTAATAAGTTGAACCCGAGAAAGATGCCTGTTCCCGCAGCCGTTACCAGGACTTCTGGGGTAAAAGCAAATTTTCTGTGGGATAAAGCCGCCTATGTGTTTGGTGCCGATGCTGCCGGTACCACAGAGGATAATAAACAACGATTTGAAGCTTTTCAGACTTTACTCCAGAATGTTTGTGAAGGAATAGAAGATGTAGGAGTCAATGCTGCTCTGATTTTTTTTAAAAACTGGAATCGCGAAGCTTTTGAATCAGTGCTGGGGCACTACCATTCTTGGGAAGATTTGTGCAATGCCAATTTTGTTTTTCGGCTTGATGGGACACCTGGCTACATTCATGACCGGGAATCTGTCCGCAATGCCTGGCTCAAATATGCTCAATTGTCAAACGATGCGCCTCTTATCCAATGTATGGTCAACGGAGAAAAGGATACTCCCCAGGCAAGGGTTCATACCCCTATAAAAGGAGTCCGGGGGGGGCAGACATCAGGAGGTTACATCGTTTCATACAATGCAACGGCTTTTGTTTCTTACAGACAAGAAAAAGCTGCCGTGAGTGAAATGTCGGCGTTTGCTTACACAACGGCTTTAAATGCGTTGTTATCATCAAATAGCCGCCAAAAGATTGTTATCGGTGATATGACCTTGGTGTTTTGGGCAGAAAAGCCCAGCCCGGCTGAGGAATTTTTTGCCGATCTTTTTGAACCGCCGGCAGAAGCTTCAGATGTCTCCCAAGACAGCCAGGCCGATCAACAGACAGCCGAAAAAATACGTGGTTTGCTCCAGGCGGTGCGGGACGGCCGGCGGGTGACTGATATTATGCCGGACCTGGATGCTTCAGTTCGTTTTTATATCCTCGGATTATCGCCTAATGCAGCCCGGCTCTCCATTCGTTTTTGGGAGGTTGACAGTTTTGGCAATTTGTTGAAACGAATTGGCAGGTATTTTACTCAACTTTCGATTGTCAGACAGTTTGACAGCGAACCGGAATACCCGCCCCTTTGGCGTCTACTTTGCCAAACGGCTCCCTTGGGAAAAAACGAAAACGTTTCACCTGTATTGGCCGGAGGCATGGCAAGGGCAATGCTGACTGATTCGCGTTATCCACAGAACTTGTTGCCCCTTGTTCTTCAGCGTATCCGCAGTGAGCATACTGTAACCTATTTTCGTGCCGCTTTACTTAAAGCGTTTCTTATTCGCAATTCATCCGCCACAAAAATAAAGGAGGTGTCTATGGCACTGGATTTAGATAGAACCGATAGTCCCTATCTTCTGGGACGTCTTTTTTCCGTTTTGGAAAAAGCACAGGAAGAGGCCATCCCCGGTACCAATGCGACCATGAAAGATCGTTATCTTTCATCTGCATCGGCAACGCCGGGACTTGTTTTCCATATGATTTTAAAAAACTCGACAAACCATATTGCCAAGCTTAGAAAAGACCCTGAAAAAGCTGGAAGGGCAAAATATCTTGAAATTCTCATTCAGGAAATTATGGATAAATTTAATGATTTTCCGTCAACGCTTCCCGCCGAGGAGCAGGGTCTTTTCATGATTGGCTACTATCATCAGCGCAAAGATTTTTTTACCAAAAAAACTGTGAAGGAGTAGGTTATGACTGCAATTGCCAACCGCTATGAATTTGTATTATTGTTTGATGTTGAAAATGGAAACCCAAATGGAGACCCGGATGCTGGGAACATGCCCCGTTTTGATCCTGAAACCGGATATGGGCTGGTAACCGATGTTTGTCTTAAACGTAAAATACGCAATCATGTGTCTATTCTAATGGACGGTAAGGAAGGGTTTAATATTTATATTCAGGAAAAGGCCGTACTCAATGAAACCAATAAATTGGCATATAAAGAGTATAACCTTGAACCGCAAAAAAAAAAGCTTCCGAAAAAGGTAGAAGATGCAAAAAATGTTACCGGCTGGATGTGCAGTAATTTTTTTGATGTGCGGGCTTTTGGCGCTGTAATGACTACTGAAGTGAATTGCGGCCAGGTCAGGGGGCCTATCCAGATAGCTTTTGCTAAAAGTGTAGAACCTATCTTCTCTCAGGAAATCAGCATTACCCGTATGGCAGTGACAAATATTAAAGATTTGGAAAAAGAAAGAACTATGGGGCGTAAGCATATTGTACCTTACGGGTTGTATATGGCAAAGGGCTTCATCTCTGCACCCTTGGCAGCCAAGACCGGATTCACAGATGAAGATTTGAAAGTGCTTTGGGATTCCTTGATCAACATGTTTGAGCATGATCGTTCCGCTGCCAGGGGGGTCATGAGTAGTCGTAAGTTGATTATTTTCAAACACGACAGCGAATTAGGTAACGCTCCAGCTCATAAGCTTTTCGATCTGGTGAGAGTTGAAAGAATAGATAAAACCAAACCCGCCCGACAATTCGATGATTACTCAATCAGCATAAATAAAGACAATATACCTGGTGGCGTAACATTGGAAGAATTGATCTAAATATATATTATTTTTTTTAACCAATACGTTAGGTTAACCTATGCATGTTTTCTTAAAGGACTTTGACAAAGACCTGCTAAGAGCAGTGAAAACCCAGCTGCGTAAACTCTGGCCCCTCACCTCAACGGACATTGAGGACAATACTCTGACCCTGGGAGAAACCGCCATTGTGCTGGAGGAGGGACTGACCGTTTCGGGTAAACCGTTAAAAGATAATGAGGAGGGGGTGTGGCATGTCAGGACTATTGATCTTGGTTTATGATTTGATGGGAAAAGAGTCTCTCTTTGGGGAAGAAGAGTTATTCAGGCTTCACAGGCCGCTCAAACACTTGTGATCATTGACGTTTGCAAACCTGTAGGTGCCTGGTTAAGAGAGCATAATTCAGCGGTGCGGATGGTGGATGAAAAACCGATAGTCTTTGTGAACGCCATCTTCGGGTGGTGTTCTTTTTTAATGAAAAGTTGGTTTAAACTCTTTCAAGAGGTGACGAGTGACGTGAGTCATGGGATAGAAATCGGGCTTTAGCGGCCTATGTAGCCCTTCATGTTTCCGTTATGAGGATTCATCCCTTTTTTGACGGAAACGGCAGGCGGGCTGGCCAGACTGGTTTCTAATATGCCGGTTTTAAAAGCAGGCCTGCCCCTGATCATTATTCCAAAGGAACAGTGAAAAGCATACATTGATGTCCGGTCCAAATACCATTATGCTGCCGGGCAGCTCAAGAAAAAGGATGAACTATTGCCTAAACGGAATGAGTTAAAGTCATTAGCATCCTTTTGTGAACAGGCCTGGAAAAAGTCTCTTTGCCTTGTGGATGAAGTTCACCAAAAGCAGCTGGCAAGAAATAATAAGGAAAAATGAAAACTTATCTGGAAAAAGAATATCTTTCGTTGTCAGCACTCCAGCATATCCTTTTCTGCAAACGGCAATGCGCCTTGATTCATATTGAACAGCTGTGGGTTGAAAACAGATATACGGCCGAAGGCAGGGTCATGCATGAAAGGGTGGACAGAGGCGATCAAATAGATAGGGGAAGGGTCAGGATTGAATACAGCCTTCCCTTGAAATCAAGACTTCTGGGTGTTTCCGGAAAAGCAGATGCGGTGGAATTTCACAGGCAGGATTTAGAGAGCGAAGAATGGATGCCTTTCCCGGTGGAGTACAAAAGAGGGAAACCCAAGAAAAATTTGTCTGACAAGGTTCAGCTCTGTGCCCAGGCCATGTGCCTTGAGGAAATGCTGGATGTTTCAATTGAAACAGGCGCTCTTTTTTATGGAAAGACAAGGCGCCGTTTGGATGTGATGTTTGATAATGATTTGCGGGAGAAAACCATAAAGACAGCCAGGGAGCTTCATGGAATGATTTCATCCGGTATAACTCCGCCGCCCAAATATTCAAAAAAATGTGATACCTGTTCGTTTATATCATTGTGCCTGCCCAAGGTTATTGAAAAGAAAAGAACGGTTTCATCCTGGGTAAAAAGGATGATCCAAAAGGATTAAACCTGAATGAAAAAATATTTGAACACCCTCTTTGTCACCACCCAGGGGGCCTATCTGGCAAAAGACGGTGAAACTGTTGCAGTCAGGATAGAGCAAAAAACAGTATTGCGGATTCCCATCCACACCCTGGACGGAATCGTATGCTTTGGTTCGATTGGGTGCAGTCCTTACCTGATGGGATTTTGCGCAGAACGTGATGTTACCATAAGTTTTTTAACCGAATATGGCCGTTTCCTTGCCATGGTAAAAGGACCGGTATCCGGCAACGTCCTGTTGAGAAGAAAACAGTTCCGAATGGCAGACAGTGCGGTCGTTTCAGCACAGGTTGCAGGCTTTATCCTTACCGGAAAAATTGCAAATTGCCGGACAGTACTTGAACGATCCCTCCGGGACCATCGGGAAAAAATAAACCAGGAGGCGGTAAAGAAAGTGTCAAACCGGCTTTTGGTGTACATTAATAAAGAAATGCAAAAGGACGATCTGGAAAGGCTGAGGGGAATTGAGGGGGACTCGGCCCATCAATATTTCAGCGTTTTTGATGAGCTTATTTTTCAACAGGAAAAATCTTTTGTCTTTTCGGGACGGAATCGGCGCCCCCCGACTGACCGGGTGAACTGCCTGCTTTCATTTGTTTATACCCTTATTGTTCATGATGTCCGATCCGCTCTGGAATCAGTGGGGCTTGACCCTGCAGTAGGCTTTCTTCACCGGGATCGCCCGGGTAGGCCGAGCCTGGCGCTTGATATAATGGAAGAGTTCAGGCCCTTTCTCGCCGACAGACTGGTATTATCCATGATCAACAGGGGCCAAGTCAAATCGGATGGGTTTACCATTAAGGAATCCGGCGCAGTCCATATGGATGATGAAACCCGCAAAACAGTTTTGACAACATACCAGAAAAGAAAACAGGAAAGTCTGACTCACCCGTTCTTAAACGAGAAAATTCAGATAGGTAACCTCTTTTTTATTCAGGCCCTGCTTCTGGCAAGATTTATCCGGGGGGATTTGGACGGATATCCCCCCTTTATCTGGAAATAGAACAGGAGAAATGCTTTGCTGGTTCTGATAAGTTATGATGTATCAATCGAGAACAAGGGGCAAAAACGGATGAGACATGTTGCAAAAATTTGCCAGAATTATGGACAGCGGGTTCAATATTCAGTTTTTGAATGCGTTGTGGATCCGGCGCAATGGACCGATTTAAGGCAAAAGTTGATAGATGAAATCGAACTGGAACTGGACAGCCTTCGGTTTTATTTTCTTGGGTCCAACTGGAAACGCCGAATCGAACATGTTGGTGCCAAAAAATCAATTGATTTCGATGAACCGTTAATCCTATAGGAAGCCCGCGAACCCTAAGCTTGAACTTTAAAAAATCAAAAATGTTGTTGCACTGTCTGGCTTGTTTCCTATTTGAACAACATGTGGTTCGCAACTTTGCGAATATCTTGTAATCATAAAGTTTTTTTGTTTTGGTTGTTATAGTATCAGTCGCTCTTTGGGGGAACGTGGATTGAAATCAAAGAGGATCGCTCTTTGACAATTTATTTCGTTTAAATTATAAGAAGTTATGTTAGTGCAAGTCGCTCCCCCTGCGGGAGCGTGGATTGAAACATCTAAATCTCCTGCTAATCTTCTGCTGATTTGAGTCGCTCCCCCTGCGGGAGCGTGGATTGAAACTTGTCGTCGCCCCTCAATCTCCTTGAAAACCTCAGTCGCTCCCCCTGCGGGAGCGTGGATTGAAACAAGCCAAAGCTCAGGCATTGTTTTGGTGACAATGGTCGCTCCCCCTGCGGGAGCGTGGATTGAAACATTTATCGGGTGCGGCTTTAGTGATTCTATGGTGTCGCTCCCCCTGCGGGAGCGTGGATTGAAACTCGGTAGGCAGGAGGCGTGCGGTCAAGTCTTTAGGTCGCTCCCCCTGCGGGAGCGTGGATTGAAACCGCCAGGCCGGGGCACAGATTACCGTTGTCTGGCGTCGCTCCCCCTGCGGGAGCGTGGATTGAAACCTCAATGGGGGGAGACACCTGAATCTGCTAATTTGTCGCTCCCCCTGCGGGAGCGTGGATTGAAACAATATCATCATCACAGACCGAACCATTGTAGACGGTCGCTCCCCCTGCGGGAGCGTGGATTGAAACATTTCCAACTGCGGACACCCACTCATTCCAGGTTGTCGCTCCCCCTGCGGGAGCGTGGATTGATGGTGGCGTACTGCAATCGGGCCTTGTTGTCCTGAAACGCTTGATAGTGTTGCCACCAACTCAGGTCGCTCCCCCTGCGGGAGCGTGGATTGAAACATTTAGATCGAACTGGCCCCGGCATTGATGTCTAGTCGCTCCCCCTGCGGGAGCGTGGATTGAAACAACACAGTATCTTGAATTGAAAGACTCAGGCTCAAGTCGCTCCCCCTGCGGGAGCGTGGATTGAAACTACTTCCTTCACAAAATCCGCCTTGCCATTGCCGGTCGCTCCCCCTGCGGGAGCGTGGATTGAAACACAAGGTCCCATGTAGGGGCGAAAATACGCCCCAGTCGCTCCCCCTGCGGGAGCGTGGATTGAAACGATTAAGAAACTTGCACGGATATACGCATGAGGAGTCGCTCCCCCTGCGGGAGCGTGGATTGAAACAGGGTTAAGAAAATCAATCCATTTGGAATTATGCGTCGCTCCCCCTGCGGGAGCGTGGATTGAAACCACCTGGGTGGCCATCCGCCGGGACAACCATCTGCTGTCGCTCCCCCTGCGGGAGCGTGGATTGAAACCCCTGTGAAAAGCTGCTGGTGTCCGGGTCCGGGACGTCGCTCCCCCTGCGGGAGCGTGGATTGAAACACGCCGGCCGAGCACAAGGTGCTGCGGAAGCGTCCGTCGCTCCCCCTGCGGGAGCGTGGATTGAAACTATCTTTCATTGGCCGTTTGGCCTTTTTGACTTTGTCGCTCCCCCTGCGGGAGCGTGGATTGAAACTGGAAATACGTGCTGTCCGAGCGTCGCTGGCTGGCGTCGCTCCCCCTGCGGGAGCGTGGATTGAAACTGGGAATCCAAGGAGTGTGATGTGGCCCGGATCCTGTCGCTCCCCCTGCGGGAGCGTGGATTGAAACCAGAAAAGGTTTATCTGTGAAAGTAGGGTCAATGTCGCTCCCCCTGCGGGAGCGTGGATTGAAACATGACACCCTCCTAAGACATCCTGTGCCTGCAAAGTCGCTCCCCCTGCGGGAGCGTGGATTGAAACTAGTGTTGCCGTTGACCGTTTTAAGGAGGGGTTTGTCGCTCCCCCTGCGGGAGCGTGGATTGAAACTATTTCCTCAGAATCGGGTTCAGGCGGGGGTTTTGTCGCTCCCCCTGCGGGAGCGTGGATTGAAACCTGCTGCATCTGCATCATTCGTAAAAACGGTTTAGTCGCTCCCCCTGCGGGAGCGTGGATTGAAACAGCCATCCAAAACCTAAAAAGAAAAGCCTCCTTTAAGTCGCTCCCCCTGCGGGAGCGTGGATTGAAACTGTGTTTTGGGGGATGTGTTTTTTTTATCATTATGTCGCTCCCCCTGCGGGAGCGTGGATTGAAACACATCCCGATCCTGTTTCAGATCCGCCGCCGGACGGTCGCTCCCCCTGCGGGAGCGTGGATTGAAACAATACACGGTTCCGTTGTGCAGGTTGCCTGGAGCGTCGCTCCCCCTGCGGGAGCGTGGATTGAAACCACAGGATGACCGGCGTGGTGGTGGCATCAACCACGTCGCTCCCCCTGCGGGAGCGTGGATTGAAACCCGCCCGTCGCTGTTTGCCACCAGTCCTCGGGTAGTCATCTTTAATAAGGAGACGTCGCTCCCCCTGCGGGAGCGTGGATTGAAACCGTCATATCCTGGACAACGAGTTCTGTCACCAGGGTCGCTCCCCCTGCGGGAGCGTGGATTGAAACGTCAACCAAACGCCGGGCCCTGGTCTGCCAGGTCGTCGCTCCCCCTGCGGGAGCGTGGATTGAAACATGCCACCACCTCCTCCCGGACCATACGGACCATTGTCGCTCCCCCTGCGGGAGCGTGGATTGAAACCCCCGATCCCCCTATCATTAAAAAAACATACCAAGTCGCTCCCCCTGCGGGAGCGTGGATTGAAACAACACCGGATATGTGGCAACAGATTAAATCTATCAGTCGCTCCCCCTGCGGGAGCGTGGATTGAAACCGGGGAAAAGGCGGACGGCATATTGGGTCTGGACGTCGCTCCCCCTGCGGGAGCGTGGATTGAAACCATAAAAAAAGGTCCAAAGGATCCAAAAAAAATGAGTCGCTCCCCCTGCGGGAGCGTGGATTGAAACAATAACAGTTTCAAGCGGTGCACAAAATAAATAGTCGCTCCCCCTGCGGGAGCGTGGATTGAAACTAGGGTATACAATCCGCTACATATCCAAAAGTAGGGTCGCTCCCCCTGCGGGAGCGTGGATTGAAACCTCTTTGGGTTGTTGTGTTGCGCCCGATGGCGCTGTCGCTCCCCCTGCGGGAGCGTGGATTGAAACCGACCTTGCGGGTAATGATCCAGCCGGTTGCATGTCGCTCCCCCTGCGGGAGCGTGGATTGAAACACCCACCTTGATGGAGCTTGTGGATTTGATTGCATGAGTCGCTCCCCCTGCGGGAGCGTGGATTGAAACCAGTGGTGACCGCCAGCCAAATAAACAGGGGTGGGTCGCTCCCCCTGCGGGAGCGTGGATTGAAACTTTGAAGTGTGGATAGACAAAAAATTCTATAAACGTCGCTCCCCCTGCGGGAGCGTGGATTGAAACTTGTTTGCCTTGTGAGTGGGTGCAGTAAAGTCTTGTCGCTCCCCCTGCGGGAGCGTGGATTGAAACAGAGCCTACTATCGTCCCTGCTGCCGAACCGATGCGTCGCTCCCCCTGCGGGAGCGTGGATTGAAACAAGGAGATAGAAAATGGCAGCAACAGCAACAGCAGGTCGCTCCCCCTGCGGGAGCGTGGATTGAAACAGTTTGAAGGTGCGGGGATGCAGGGTCTATTAAAGTCGCTCCCCCTGCGGGAGCGTGGATTGAAACACTGAATTATGGCAGGCAGCACAAAGCCCTTGCCGTCGCTCCCCCTGCGGGAGCGTGGATTGAAACCGGCTTCAATTAACGGCTCAAGATCATCCAACGTGTCGCTCCCCCTGCGGGAGCGTGGATTGAAACTTTGATACCGGCGAGTTTGCCGACGGCGTATTGTAGTCGCTCCCCCTGCGGGAGCGTGGATTGAAACGATTTTCCATGTAACAGCTCCGCCAGGGTTGCAGTCGCTCCCCCTGCGGGAGCGTGGATTGAAACCGGCGACCGGGTGCAAACCAACAGTGCGAGTTCTAGGTCGCTCCCCCTGCGGGAGCGTGGATTGAAACTGATGAGTTGATATCTTTCTTGATTTATAAGCCGTCGCTCCCCCTGCGGGAGCGTGGATTGAAACCTGTACCGTTACGCAATAGCAGTTTTCCACCCTGTCGCTCCCCCTGCGGGAGCGTGGATTGAAACCCCATCATTGCCGATATACTGTGACAGGTGGGGGCTGTCGCTCCCCCTGCGGGAGCGTGGATTGAAACAGGGGTCCGCATCCGCTTAATTGCGGCAGCCAAGTCGCTCCCCCTGCGGGAGCGTGGATTGAAACAAGGAGGGTCGCATGAATCTGAAACAAAAGCTCGTGTCGCTCCCCCTGCGGGAGCGTGGATTGAAACATCCTGGCGTTTTGTCAAGGGTGTGCCGGGACCAGTCGCTCCCCCTGCGGGAGCGTGGATTGAAACTGGAAGATTGATTGAAAAATTTAAAACATCAGAGTACGCATTCGGCTTGCTGGCAGGATGTCGTTTCCATATACGGAAAGTTCGAATCGTCTATATACAGACGGTATAGAAAGTTATTGAACTTGATAAAGTTCATAAAAACAGGTACTGCTGATATTATTTTTGTTTGGTTCTTTTTTAGATTGGATAAATCCATGGCTTTTTTTAAATCAAAAACGAATAACGGTCTTTTCGCCAAAAACTTCAAAATTATTACAATATTTTGGAGTTTTTCATTTTTTATTTTGCAACCTGTTTTGGCGAATGATTCCCAACAAAAAGTATTGTTCGTCAGCTCCTACCACCCTGGATTTCCAACGTTTTTTCAACAAGTAAATGGACTAAAAGATGCGTTTTTAGACAAAAAAATTTTGTTGGATGTTGAGTTCATGGACACCAAAAGATTTCCTGCTAAAACTAACAGGGATACTTTTCGAAAGGTTCTATCTCAAAAACTTGAAAAGCTGACCGCCTATGATGTCATTGTTGTGGGAGATGACAATGCGTTTTCTTTTGCCCTTAAAGAGCAGTCTGGGCTATTTCAGAATTTGCCTATTGTTTTCCTTGGGGTTAATAATGTCGAATTAGCAAACAGACAAAATGAAAATCCAAATATAACTGGTGTTGTTGAAGCCGTCTCCATGATTGAGACGCTACAACTCATGCGGAAGCTAAACCCCAACTCAAAAAATATTATTGCTTTGGTTGATGGGACCCCGAGTGGACAAAATGATTTGAAGGCCTTTTACCGTTCAAAACAACTGTTTGAAGATGTTGCTTTTTTACATTTATCCTTAGCTGATTTGTCGTGGAAAGAGCTTGAAACAAAATTAAATGATATTGGTCACGAGAGTTCAGTTTTGTTGCTTTCTGCCTACAATGATAAAAACGATATATCTCTGCCATTTAGAGACAGCCTTGCCCTTATCAAAAAGAACCTCTCAATTCCATTATATCATCTCTGGTATCACGGAATAGGGGATGGTGTCTTAGGGGGCAAAGTCATCAGTCACTATGAGCAGGGAAAAACTGCGGGTAATATTGTAGTTGAAATTTTAACAGGAAAACCTGTTCATGAAATTAAGGTCGTATCGGAAAGCCCAAACAGACATGTTTTTGATTTTAAGGAACTTAAACTCCAAAATATTTCAAAGGCATTGCTCCCGAAAGGAAGTATCATTTTAAATGAGCCTTATACTCGATTATCAAGTTTTTAGTTGTTCAAGAGAGGCAGACCTCTTCATTTTTCCATTTAAGAGATGGTGTAGGCTTCATTTTGCCTATTTTTTTGCCAGAGAGATGCTTGGATGCCGGTTTAGTTGAAAAGATTTCGTTAGTTAAAACTTCGGTTATTTTAGCCAACTGTTGATCTGGATTTTGGTCGGTGATTATATTTTGGATAAATTGTAAAAAGCATTCTATTCTTATCTGGCGCATCAGACTTCCCACAGTGCATGCGGCAAGCTTGTTATCTATGCAGGCTTTCTGGTCAGGATGAAAGAAAAGACAATGATCTACCATCAGACTCAGTATCAGGCCCCTGCCCGAACCTTCTTTGCCTGTATGTTTGGTCAATTTGCCCCAACCTTCACTGGCCTTCCAGTCTTCAAAGAAAACCTCGATTAACCATCTTAAGGTATATGCTTCCACGATATCCAAATACCGCCAACTCAAATCTTTTGCAACGAGATAACGATACTCTTTTTCACCTTCATATTTTAATGCAACTATAAATCGCTTTTGATCATGCGAACAAACATGCAATCTTGCTGCACCTACGGTTGCTTTTGGAGTTTTTCACCTCGTATTGTTATCGTTTGTTCTATACCGGGATGGGACGTAAAATATTGCTGAACAGATTTTACTTTCCCTCGAAGCTTGATGTTTTGATTTTTTTTAATTTGGCTTACAACCTGGACGCCCTTAAATACACTGGATGCTTCATTCAAAAAAGTCTTGGTGCCATAGAGCGCATCAGCAAAAACACAATTTATCTTGATTTTGGGATGATTTTTCGAAAAATGTTTTAGCTCAAGGCGACTTGAAAAGCTGGAACCTATGGGAAAGTCATTGTGTGTGGTTCAGATGACAATGCCTGTCTTTCTTTTGCGACACCTTAAAGAGCTTAAGTCCTGGGCTATTTCAGTTTGCCTATTGTTTGATCCTTGGATCCGGCATATAAAATGTCGAATTAGCCAACAGGTATCGAAATCTCTGATCAAAATCCAGAATATAACTGGCTGTTGTTATGAAGCCGTCACTACTTTTGTCATTGATTTTATGACGCTACAACTCATTTTGACGGAAGATCTTTTTTGTCTGTCTCAACTCAAAAAGACTGCCATGGGTTATGCCATAACTTTGGTAATGATGGCCGTACCTACCAAGTAACGCATCAAATGGGATTTCGAAGGCCTTTCTACCGTTCAAAACAACTGTTTGAAGATGTTGCTTTTTTACATTTATCCTTAGCTGATTTGTCGTGGAAAGAGCTTGAAACAAAATTAAATGATATTGGTCACGAGAGTTCAGTTTGAATCGTTGCTTTCTGCCTACAATGATAAAAACGATATATCTCTGCCATTTAGAGACAGCCTTGCCCTTATCAAAAAGAACCTCTCAATTCCATTATATCATCTCTGGTATCACGGAATAGGGGATGGTGTCTTAGGGGGCAAAGTCATCAGTCACTATGAGCAGGGAAAAACTGCGGGTAATATTGTAGTTGAAATTTTAACAGGAAAACCTGTTCATGAAATTAAGGTCGTATCGGAAAGCCCAAACAGACATGTTTTTGATTTTAAGGAACTTAAACTCCAAAAGTATTTCAAAGGCATTGCTCCCGAAAGGAAGTATCATTTTAAATGAGCCTTATACATTTTACCAAGCTAATAAATTCTTGTTTTGGTCGCTCGTATCTGGTTTTTTGCTTCTGTTTTTTGCTCTATTTATAGCACTTTTCAATATTCGCATTCACAGAAAACACCAAAAAAAGTTAACAGCTTACGCAGACAATTTAGAAACGATATTCAACAGCATGCCCAATATCCTTATTCTGATAAATGAGGAAGGACGAGTTGAGAACATTAACCATAAAGGGGTTGAATTTGTAGGAAAAGTCAAAGAAGATTTGTTTGGGCTCACGGGAGGAGAAGTTCTTGATTGTTTGAACGCTTTTAAGGGAGAAGGGTGTGGTCGTCATCACAATTGTTCCGAATGCCCGATACGTACCCGAGTTGTAGATACCTTTGATACTGGACGGCCCCATGTTGAAGAAGAGGGACAAATGACGTTCCTGTTAAACAACATTGAAACACCGCTCGACATTTTAATATCAACGAACCGTTTAGAGTTGAATGATACAAGAAATGTGCTGCTTTCTTTGACAGATATTACAGACCGTAAAAAAGCTGCAGTTGATTTGCAACGGAGCGAAGAGCGTTTCAAATTGGCTATGAACGCGAGTCAGGATGGAATTTATGACTGGGACCTCGATGAAAAAACCATCTATTACTCGCCAGGCTGGAAACGCATGCTTGGCTATGCCCCAGAAGAACTTCCCGATGATTTTTCTGTCTGGGAGACGCTAACACATCCAGATGACGTTAAGGTCTCTTGGAACATGTTAAACGAAGTGGTAGAAGGGAAACGAAAACGCTTTGAGAAGGAATTCAAAATGCGCCACAAGGATGGACATTGGGTCTATATCCTTTCCAGGGCAAGCATTTATAAGGATGATAGCACTGGGCGAATCCGCATTGTAGGAACACACATCGATATTTCGGAAAGGAAACTAGTTGAAAGAGAATTAAGACTAACCACGGAGATGTTTCAAAAAATCTTCAATAGCCAATTAGATGCTATTTTTGTCTTGGATAACCAAAGCCCACCGGAAGTAATCGAAGTCAATAGGGCTGGGTCGGCTATGTTTGGGTACGAACCCTTAGAGATGAAAGGGAAAATAACCGACATTTTTCATGTGAGTAAAAACCATTTGCTGTCATTTCGGACGTCGCTAATTTCGGCTTTCGAAACAAAAGGGTTTCTAAATGATTTCGAATTCTCCATGAAAAAAAAGGACGGAAGCATTTTTCCAACAGAACATATGGTTGTTGAATTGTTGGATGATGCTGGACAAAGGAATGGTTGGATTTCTGTCGTTAGAGATATTTCGGATAAAAAGCAACTTGAAGAGCGCCTACAACAAAACCAAAAAATGGAATCCATAGGAAACCTGGCTGGCGGCATTGCCCATGATTTTAATAACCTGTTATTTCCAATTATAGGCATGTCTGAATTGCTCTTGGAAGATTTACCGCCTGGAAGTTCTCACTATGACAGTGTCCAGGAAATATTGAAAGCAGGTAAAAGAGGGGGAGACCTTGTTAAACAAATCCTTTCTTTCAGCCGTCAAGATGAGCATCGAAAAATTCCAGTTAGAGTTCAGCAAATCGTTAAAGAAGTTATTAAATTAAGCCGGTCGACTATTCCAGCAGACATAGAAATTACGAATTGTCTTCAGCCAGATTGTGGATTAATTCTGGCTGACCCGACCCAATTACACCAAATTGCCATGAACCTTATTACCAACGCTTTTCATGCCATCGAGGATAGTGGGGGTAAAATAGACATTAAGGTTAAAGAAATAACACTGAATGAAAGTCATTTGATTGGCAACATTGAAAAACCAGGCAAATATGTGATGCTCTCTGTTTCAGATAACGGAATTGGTATCCCTTCTGTTCATTTACAAAAGATATTCGACCCCTATTTTACGACCAAAGAAAAGGGCAAAGGGACTGGACTTGGACTATCAGTGGTTTATGGACTTGTAAAAGACCATCAAGGAGAAATTACAGTTTATAGTGAAGTGGGTGAAGGAACAACTTTCAAAGTGTATCTGCCATTAAATAAACAAAGCGTGGAATCTGAAAAAACGAAAAAAACTCAATCAATAGCAACCGGTACTGAAAGGATTCTGTTGGTTGACGACGAAATTTCCATAGTAGCTCTTGAAAAAAAAGTTCTTGAGAGAAAAGGCTACTCCGTAGTTGAGCGAACCAGCAGTATTGATGCGCTGGAAGCATTCAAAGCCCATCCAGATGCTTACGACCTCGTTATTTCAGATATGAACATGCCCAATATGACGGGCGTTCAGCTTGCAAAAGAAATGCTGACGATAAGACCTGACATACCAATTATCATCTGTACTGGTTTTAGTGAGCGCATAAGTGAAGATATCGCCAAAGATATCGGTGTTCGGGGGTTTTTGATGAAACCGGTCGTTATGGCAGAGATGGCAAAGGAAATGAGGAGGGTGCTGGATGAAGCCAAGGAGCAGAACCAAACCTGAATCAAAAGGTTCTAACTTTATTTGAAGTTATATGAATCCTACACCGACGGGAACCCCAAAACTGGAGAGCGAGCCCTGATACCCGGCAAGAAATTACCTTTCTTTAAAGCAGGGAAAGAGTTGAAGGAGCGGGTTGATAAATGAGATGAGGATGGGGATGTCGCATCAAAGGGGATGGAAAGTGAATTTTGAAAAACTCAGGATGCTCTTGATCGCCCCATTCCTGATTCTTTTCCATGGTGCCCATGGCTGTTCTTGGATACAAAATGATAATTTTTCTTGAGTTTTTTAGTTCATCAAACTAATGTATTTGAAACAAGTGATTCATGTTTTGCAACGCAGGCATTTGAAGGACGACAAACCTCAAATTAAAGGAAAAAACAATGAGGATTGAAGAGATGACCTGGTCCCAGGTTGAAGAACTTGTCAAGACTGAAAAAAGGGCTGTTCTGCCGTTAGGCAGTGTGGAACAGCATGCCAGGCTCAGCCTTGGGGTTGATATGATTTTATCCCATAAAGTTTCTGTTGATGCTGCTCAGCCGCTTGGGGTTCCAGTTTATCCTGTCCTGGCATATGGCATCGCACCCTATTTTACCGCGTATCCGGGAACCATTTCCCTTCGGATGGAAAGTTATCTTAGAGTGGTTGAAGATATTTTAAACAGCATGTATCGGTCGGGACATAGAAAAATATTGATAGTCAACGGTCATGGAGGGAATTCATTTGTTTCAGGATTTGCCCAGGAATGGCTGATGACCCATGGGGATGCGCTGGTGAAATTGCACAATTGGTGGTCTGCTCCCAAGACATGGGCCATCGTCCAGAAGACGGAAAAAGGATCCTCCCACGCTTCCTGGATGGAAAATTTTCCCTGGACTGAGGTTCAAGGCATTGAATATGACACTGAAAATTCCAAGTCACCTGTTGATATGGAGATGCTCAGACAATTAAACCCCAAAGGAGTCAGAAAGCTTATCGGCAACGGTAATTTTGGTGGTCAGGAAAAAAGGGATTCAAAATTAATGAAAGAAATATGGGATATTGCAGTGAAAGAGACCCGGTCCCTGCTTGAACAAGGCTGGGCAGACCCATACCTGGAATCCTGATGAACTATGGTCATGGATGGAGAATGAGCCGATGACACCCCCCCGGAAGATAACCCCCATAATGTGCAGCACGCTTGGAAAAGATGATGTTCACATCGCACTTGCCCTGCTTGAAAACAAGAAAAGGTGGTTGGAGCCGGCCCTGGTTCATCTGTCGGAACAATGGCTTGCCGACTGGCTGGGGGTAAAAAAAGCCTTTGGATTTATGGGGGGCCGTGCAGCGCTTTACAGTATTGCCAAGGCATTGGGTATTGCCAGGGGGGATGAAGTCATTGTTCCCGGACTGACATGTCAGGTGGTTGTGAACGCGTTTGAATACAATGGGGCGACCTGTGTTCATGCCGATATTGAACGGGAGACCTTTAATATGGATGTCGGCCGGTTTGCTGACAAAATTACGGACAGGACCAAAGCCGTCCTTTTGCAGCATACCTTTGGTGTTCCGGCAAGAGACACGCTGGCCATTGTGTCCCTTGCCAGAAAACACGGCATTCTGATCATTGAAGATACCGCCCATGGTCTCGGGGGCAGTTTAAAAGGCAAAAAGCTGGGAACATTTGGCGATGTGTCATTTTTCAGTTCTGAACGAACAAAGATGATCAACACCATTCATGGTGGTTTTGCTGCTTCTTCAGATGCCGTCATTCTCAAGGCCCTTGAAAAAATTTATCGACAAGCCAGTCCGCCCGGCATGGACAAGATCGAGCAGATCCTTCATACCCTGTTGTATTGTTATTATACAAAAGTGGGTCAAGACAGACTTCAGTACCCTGAAACGGTATACAAACAATATGGCCGGAACCTGATTCCCCAGATGACGCCTTTAGAGTTTGTCGGTGAATTTGAGCCTTTGTACGCCTGTAAAATGCCGGGTGCCATCGGAGAACTGGCCCTGAACCAGTTGAAAAAATTTGAAACGTTTATCCCCCAGCGGCAGAAGGCCGCTGACATGTGGCGGCAATGGGCCCTGTCACAGGGCTATCAGGTCGCAACGCCCATAGACGGAAGCAATTGCACATGGCTCAGGTATCCTGTGATCGTGCCTGAACATAAAAAACAGGATACCGCATGGATTGAAAATGATCTGAGCATGGAAGCCGGGGTCTGGTTTCAAACGCCCTGCCACCCCAATCCAAGGGAAATTCCAGATATTCCAATTGGATGGGAGGTGTCAAAAACAATCATCAATTTACCCACAGGATTGTGGGTCACATAAAAGAGGACGGCATCATGACAAAGGCGAACGAACATGTGATCTGGGGTACAGGAACAATGGGCGGCATTATTGCCGCCTTCTGGGCCCGAAAAGGAATACCGGTCACCTGTGTTGAAAAAAATCAGGACCATGTGGATGCTGTTGCGGCAAACGGTTTGAAAATTATTGGTCCCATCGAAGAATTTACCCAGCCCATCCATATTCTTCATCCAAACCAGATCAGGGGCAAACTTAAAAAAGTCTACCTGGCCACCAAATCAATTCACACGGCAGAAGCGATTCGCCAGATTGAACCGATGCTTGCCGACGACGGATATGTGGTTTCCTGGCAAAATGGATTGAATGAACATGAAATGGCATCGGTCATCGGCAGAGAACGGACTATTGGGGCCTTCTTGAATTTCAGCGGAGACCTTCTGGAACCCGGGATTATCAATTATGGCGGCAAAGGGGCCACTGTTGTCGGAGAACTGGATGGTGAAATAACGCCCCGTATCCAGAAGATCCATCACCAGATGCAGGTTTTCAACAGGGACTCTGTGCTGACAGACAATATTTTCGGTTACCTGTGGAGCAAAATCGGATACGGTGCCATGCTGTTTGCCGAGGCGGCTACCATGCGCGGAATAACAGAAATGTTTGAGATGGAAAAATGGCATAGATTGCTCATCGGCCTTGGCCGGGAAATTGTGTCGGTTGCCCAGGCGGAAGGGATCAGCCTTCTTCCCTTTAACGGGTTTGACCCCCGGGCATTCAGCCAGGGGGCCGGTGATGCTGCCGGGGTAAAATCATTGCTGGATCTTGCTGAACACAACCGTCCGCACACCAAAACCCATAGCGGGGTGTGGCGGGACCTTGCGGTTCACCATCGGAAAACCGAAGTGGATACCATTATGGGGGCTGTACTGCCCATTGCCAGAAAGCATGGTATTGCCATTCCGATTTCGATCCAGGTGATTGAGGCGATTCACCAGATTGAAGAGGGCCGGGATGTTCAAGGAGATCATCACCTGGACCGTATTGCTGAAGTCCTGGCAAAATAAAAAAAATCTTGAAATCTTAGATTCTTAAAAGTAAAGTATCTGAAACAAATGATTCAATAATGCTGACCACAATCTTTTTTTGGGGATACCTGTCCCATTGAACTTGAAAATAGAAGAAACGGCCATGATCATAGATAAAATTGCATCCCAGATGAATACGTTTTCTCCTGTTAATCAGAAAATCGCAAGCTTTGTGATCAACAACAAGCAGGATATCGGCTTTGCCTCTGTCCTGACACTCAGTGAAAAAGTCAATGTCAGCAAGGCCTCCATTGTCCGGTTTGCCCAGGCCCTTGGGTTCCATGGGTTTATCCAGTTCAAGCAGGCCATCCAGGAAGAGCTTAAAAAACAATTAAGTCCCTATTCCAACATTCTTTTTAATGATCTTGAGCTGCTTTCAAAGGAAAAACAGCTTAAAAAACTGGTTGCCAACGAGCTGGTGAACCTGGGCAAGACACTCAACAGCCTGGATGTTCAGATGGTCATGAAAATAATCAAACATATGCAGGCCGCAGATAAAATATTTGTGAGTGGGTTCGGTGGCAACGGCCCTGTGGCTAAAAAGTTTATTCATTCCCTGAAGATTATCACGGACAAGCGGATTGAAGCGATTACCGGTGCCGTATCAGACTTTTCCCCGGCCCTGTCATCCCTTGCAAAAAATGATCTGGTGTTCATCCTCACGCTCCCGACCTATTCTGCAGAAAACTTTCATCTGGCAAAATATGTTAAAAAAAAGCAGGGGATCTTGTGCCTGCTGATTGATTCTCCGGAGTGCCCCCTATACAACCTGGCGGATGCTGTGTTGCTTTGTGAAAGCAATTCTTTGACCCTGGCCAATTCTTATGTGGCCATTACCGGCGTCACCCAGGTTATTGCCGACATGTATTTTTTATATTGTAAAGAAGAGAGCATCAAGAGCGTTAAATCTGTCAGGAACATGGAACACAATGGTTACCTGCACCAAAGGGAAAAATAAGAATGCATGAACACAAACAGACCAAAAAAGTGGCATCAAAGCCTGTTCTCGTGATCCATGGGGGTGCCGGAGTGATTCCCCGGGATACGCCTGGGGACATGGTTGAAAAGTATGAGCAGGGAATGAAAATTGCCTTGAAAAAAGGATACGCCTTATTGAAAAAAGGGGGAACGGCCCTTGATGCAACCATGGCATCCGTGATTGAGTTTGAAAAAAATCCATTGTTCAACGCTGGCCGGGGAGCGGTCTATACCGCCGATGAAACCCATGAAATGGATGCTGCCATCATGGATGGGAAAAATCTTAATTCAGGCGCTGCCTGCACCGTCCGGCATATCCGGCACCCGATAAAACTTGCCAGAAAAATTATGGAACAAAGTCCTCACCGGCTGTTGTCCGGTGACGGAGCAGAAGCCTTTGCCAGACAGCATGATATGGATTTTGTTGAAAATTCCTTTTTTGATGACGAGATTCGTTTTCAGCAACTGTTAAAGGCCAGGCAGATGGGTTCCATTGTCCGGGATCACGATTTGGATATGGCAGCAAAGCCCATGGGAACGTTTGGTGCCGTGGCCCTGGATGTTCACGGCAACCTGGCGGCTGCCACTTCCACGGGTGGAACAACCAATAAATTTTGCGGACGGGTGGGGGACACACCGGTACCCGGTGCCGGAAATTATGCCGACAACCGGACCTGTGCGGTCTCCTGTACAGGTTTCGGGGAAGAATTCATGAAAAAACTGGCGGCATATGATCTTCATTCACGAATGATCTACAGCGGCCTGTCATTGGATGCGGCCGCCCAAAAAGTGGTTTTTGAACACCTTGACCCGGGGACGGGCGGGCTTATCGCTGTGGACGCCAGGGGTAATTTTTCCCTGCTGTATAATACACCCGGCATGTTCCGGGGATATCAGACAGCCCCCGGTGACGCTATTGTCAAAATATGGGAATGACACTTTCCCCTTTAACAAATCAGGAAATCCGGTTTTTAACCTTTGTTTAATGCCGTTCATGTGTTTAATCATAAATTATTAAAGGAGAAAAAAATGAAAAAATTATTGACAGGCCTGCTGCTGTCGGTAAGCATTGCA
Organism: uncultured Desulfobacterium sp.; assembly: GCA_963675615.2. GTDB lineage: Bacteria > Desulfobacterota > Desulfobacteria > Desulfobacterales > Desulfobacteraceae > Desulforapulum. Next base: position 1,598,802 of record CAXXTD010000001.1, on the reverse strand, counting down.
GCTCTTTTGGCACCCATGGCGTTTGCCGCACAGGGCACATTGGTCATCGGCCGGCCGTCGGATGCCATTTCCCTGGATTCCAACACAGAGACAACTGCACCCGGAGCAATTGTCTATGGTAACATCATCGAGCCCCTTATCGTCATTGACAAGAATGGTCAGGTCCAGCCTAATCTTGCCCATAAATTTGAAGTTGTTGCGCCTGACCGGGTCCGGTTTTTTATTCGAAAAGGGATAAAATTTCATGATGGAACCGATTTGAATGCCCAGGCTGTAAAATTTACATTCGACAGGGCGATTACAATGCCGGCAAGGTGGAAAGCACTTTTTGGGCCCATTAAAGCGGCTGAGATTGTGGATGATTTTACGGTTGATATTGTTACCAGTGTTCCCTATGGACCGTTAATGGCCTCCATGGCCATGGTCTATACCGGGATTGTCAGCCCGGATGCCGTAAAAAAGTACGGGGATAATTATGGAAGAAATCCCGTGGGAACCGGCCCGTTTGTTTTCAAGGAATGGAAGACAAAAGACCATATTACCCTGGTGAGAAATGATGCCTACTGGGGAAAAAAAGCGCGCCTGAACGAGGTTATTTTTAAGGTCATCCCAGAGGCTGGATCCAGGATGATGTCTTTGCGTACAGGCGATATTGATATTGCCATGCAGCCAACACCTGCCGAACTGGATATGTTCCGTTCAGATAAAAAATTTGATGTGGCTGAAACCATGGGACTCAGGGTGTTTTTTCTTGGGTTCAACAATGCGCTTTTCCCCACAGATGATCCCAAAGTACGCCAGGCATTATCCATGGCCGTTAATGTAAAAGGTATCGTGGACAATATTCTGGAAGGGGCTGCCGTGCCTCCCAAGGGCTACCTTGCGCCGGCAGTCTTTGGATTCAAGGACATGGCGCTTGACAAACGATTCCCCTATGACCCGCTAAAAGCTAAGGCCCTGCTGGCCGAGGCCGGATGGAAAGATACGGACAATGACGGTATCCTGGACAAAAACGGAAAAAAACTGGTCATCAACTTCCTGGGTGCCAAGGGCCGTTACCTGATGGATGCAGAAATATGTGAAGCTGCCCAGGCCATGTTCAAAGCCATTGGGGTTGATGCAAAGCTTGATTTTTTTGAATGGGCCACCACCTTTACCGCGCTGAGAAAACCAGACCTGGAATACAACCTTTTCACCCTGGGGTGGCTTACCACCAATGCAGATGCGGATTATTCACTCTACGCCATGTTTCATTCCAGCCAGTTTTCTCCCAAGGGCTGGAACAACAACCGGTTTAAAGATGCCAGGGTCGATGAACTACTGGATAATGCCAGATCCTCCCAGGACCGCATGGTCAGAGAAAAAGCCTACCATGAAGCCCAGGATATCATTGGTGAGTCAGCAACCTGGATTCCTGTCTACAATACCAAAGAGATCTTTGTGTTGAGCAAACGGGTCAAGGGGTTTGAGCCAAATCCCAGTGAATATCTCTTACCGCTCAAAGATGTGTGGGTAGAATAAACAGATGAGAGCAAGCAACTAGATGATTTATTTCGTTATAAAACGTATCATGGCATCACTGGCAGTGATCCTGAGCATGGCATTTCTTGTGATGCTGATTATGGATATTATTCCAGGGGATCCTGCCGCCATGATGCTGGGCGAAAATGCAACACCGGAGATGGTCCAGGAACTTCGTCACCAGATGGGCCTGGACCAGCCCCTTTTACTTCGGTATGTCAATTATATCTGGAACGTGGCCCACGGTGACCTGGGCCGTTCCGTACGAGAGATGGCATCGGTATCCAAACTCATTGGGGATACATTGCCAAATACCCTTATCCTCACGGCAGCCGGCATGTTTTTAACCTTGATTGTCGGGGTGCCCCTGGGGCTTGTGTCCGGTGCAAAATCAGGATCCTGGATTGATCACCTGTCAAGGATAACCTCACTTTTAGGCCTGTGTATGCCGGTCTTCTGGATCGGGCTGATACTGATTTATCTGTTCAGTTTCAGACTGGGATGGTTTCCCGTGGGCGGCACGGGATCTTTTGCGCATCTTGTCCTGCCGTCTGTTACCCTTGCGGCCTATACAACGGCATCCATTGCCAGAATGACACGGTCCAGTCTCATGGAAGTTCTGGCCGAAGATTATGTCAGGACTGCCAGGGCCAAGGGCCTGGCATATTGGCTGGTGGTGTGGCGTCATGGCTTCAGAAATGCCCTGGTTCCCATTATTACCGTATTTGGAATGCAGGTGGGAAATCTCATGGGCGGTGCCATCCTTACGGAAACGGTTTTTTCATGGCCGGGATTAGGACGACTGATGATCGGCGCCATCATGGATCGAGACTATCTGTTGCTCCAGGGAACCATACTTGTGTTCTCTTCGGCATATATTTTTATTAATCTTCTAGTGGATCTGTCCTACGGGTTAATTGATCCCAGAATAGTTGAATCCTGATATGACGACGAATAAAACGAACAGACATAAAGCCATGAAACGGTTTTTTAAAAATCCCCTTTCCGTCATCGGCCTGGTACTGGTTTTGACCATAACCGCCTGTGCGGTTTTTGCTCCGGTTATCGCACCCCATGATCCTGCGGAACAGCATCTTTTTGACAAGCGGTCAAAGCCCTTTGACAAATATACCCTTGGAGCGGACCAGTTTGGACGGGATATTCTGTCCCGGCTGATTCATGGTGCCAGGGTCAGCCTGATTGTTTCGGTGGGCTCCATATTGATCGCGCTTTCAGGCGGCTGCCTTGTCGGCATCCTTGCCGGTTATGCCGGTGGTGTCCTTGACGCGGTTTTAATGCGGATCATGGACCTGTTATTGTCGTTTCCCTACCTGCTTCTGGCTATTGTGCTGGTTTCCGCCTTTGGCAGCGGGGTATTCAATACCACACTGGCCATCGGGATCTGGGCTCTGCCCACCTTTGCCCGCATGGTCAGAGTGTCGGTACTGTCGCTGAAATCAAGGGAATATGTCACATCGGCAATGGCCGTGGGCGCATCTTCGGCCCGGATTATCTTCTTTCATATCGTTCCTAATTTCATATCTCCGGTCATTGTATATGCCACCCTTTTTATGGCCAATGCCATCATGATGGAAGCCGCTCTTTCTTTCCTGGGATTAGGGGTACAGCCCCCCACACCTTCCTGGGGAGAAATGATCAGTTCAGGAAGAAACCTTTTGATGGTTGCCCCCCACGTTTCCACCATCCCAGGGTTTGCTATCATGGTGGCAGTACTGGGTTTTAACCTTCTTGGGGACGGGTTAAGGGATGCCCTGGATCCAAAGATGAAGGTGACCTGATGCAAGATGACAACTTACTCGAGATTACAGATCTCCATGTGAATTTTAACACGGAAGACGGCCTGGTAAAGGCTGTAAACGGTGTCAGCCTGTCTGTCAAGGCAGGCGAAACCCTTGGAATCGTGGGTGAATCAGGGTGTGGTAAAAGTGTGACATCCCTTGCTGTCATGGGCTTGATTCCCCAACCACCGGGAAAAGTGGAACAAGGACACATCCGTTTTCAGGATATCGAGTTGCTGGAACAGACAGAAAAACAGATGCAGCAAGTCCGCGGGAACCTGATTTCAATGATTTTTCAAGAGCCCATGACCTCTTTAAATCCATTACACAGGATCGGCAGACAGATTGAAGAAGTCCTTCTGCTGCACAAAAGAAGCAGGCGTCGGGATGTCTCGGCCATGGCAGTGGATATGCTGGAAAAAGTTCGCATATCTGATCCAAAACGAAGGGCAAGGGAGTTCCCCCATCAATTGAGCGGCGGCATGCGCCAGCGGGTCATGATTGCCATGGCCCTTGCCTGTGCGCCAAAGCTGTTGATTGCTGATGAACCGACGACCGCACTGGATGTGACGATCCAGGCCCAGATCCTTTCCTTGATGAACGACTTAAAGCAGTCGTTTGGTACCGCCATTATGCTGATCACACATGATCTGGGGGTGGTGGCCGAAACCGCTGACCAGGTGGCTGTCATGTATGCCGGATCAGTGATCGAGTCTGCAGATGTGGAAACACTTTTTGCCAACCCGCTGCATCCTTATACCAGGGGGCTTATGGCATCTATTCCCCAGATTGACAGTCCTGTGCCCCGGGACAAACTCTTGACTGCCATCCCGGGGACGGTGCCAAGCCTTTATGACCTGCCCAGGGGGTGTGCATTTCAAGACCGGTGTGCCCATGTGCTGCCCAAATGCCTTGAGGCCCCTCCCACGCTTGACGATACCGGATCAAATCATTCTGTAAGGTGTTTTCTCTATGAAAAATGATGTCATATTAACGGTAAGGCAATTAAAAAAATATTATCCCGTGACCGGGAAAAAATGGTTTGGTAAAAAAACGGGCCAGGTCAAGGCAATTGATGGAATTGACCTGGCACTTTTCCGTGGTGAGACCTTCGGCCTGGTGGGAGAATCCGGGTGTGGCAAGTCCACCCTTGGAAGATGCCTTCTTCGCCTTGAAGAACCGACATCCGGGGATGTTTTTTTTGAAAATGAAAATATTCTTGAATGCACCGGGCAAAGAATGCGCCGGATCCGGCAGAATATGCAGATTATTTTTCAAGATCCCTATTCATCCCAGAACCCCAGGCATACGATTCGAACCATTGTGGGAGAACCTTTGAAAATACAGGGCATCCTGGACCACCCGGCAATAGAGGCTCAGGCTCGGCACCTCATGAAAGTGGTGGGAATGCTTCCCGAGCATCTGGATCGTTATCCTCATGAATTTTCCGGTGGCCAGCGCCAGAGGATCTGTATCGCAAGGGCTCTTGCGCTGAATCCAAAACTCATCATTGCCGATGAGCCGGTATCTGCACTGGATGTGTCCATTCAGGCCCAAATATTGAACCTGATGGTTACCCTGCAGAAAGCGTTTGATCTGACATATTTATTTATTTCCCATGATTTAAGTGTTGTCCGGCATTTATGTGACCGGGTGGCCGTGATGTATCTCGGAAATATTGTGGAGATGGCCCCAAGGGATGACTTGTATAAAACGCCTTCCCATCCCTATACTGAAGCCTTACTTTCGGCAATCCCCAGCACGGATCCTGGAAAGAAAACCAGGCATATCCTTTTAACCGGTGAAATGCCAAGCCCCTTAAATCCGCCTGCTGGATGCGCCTTTAACCCACGCTGCAGATATAAACAAGACATCTGCACACGGGAAAAACCCGGGTTGAAAGAGATCTCTCCTGGAAAATGGAATGCCTGTCATTTCCCCCTCGGTTTTTCCCCCATTATAAATGCTATTTTTACCCCCAAAAAAAGAGCATACCCCCATGTCTGAGAAACCAAAGTATGAAGCGCTTCAAGCCAGGGTTTAATATCTGGAGGAAAAGATAGCCGGAATTTTTCCAGAGAGCGAACGAAGATTTCGTAAACGCATTGAAGATATCGATAGTATCTCCATACAGGGATATGACGAAGAAAGAAGGGTTATCTTTTGGAACAAGGCCAGCCAAACAATTTACGGCTGGACCGAGCAGGAGGCATTGGGACAAAAGCTTGAAGAACTAATCATACCGTTTGCCATACAGGAGGATGTCAAGCGGTTTCATCACAGATGGATTTACTTCGGAGAGAAGATTCTTTCGTGAGAACTTGCTCTTTTTGATAAGGCTGACAGGGATGTGCCCGTCTTCTCTTCCCATATGATGTATGAGTCCCCCCCAAGGCAAAGAGATGTTCTGTATTGATGTGGATTTAACAGCCATCAGGCAGGCCGAGGCTGAAAAGGAAAAATTAACAGCACAGCTCCAGCAGGCAAGCAAGATAGCAGCTGTCGGCACCCTTGCCAGCGGCATTGCCCATGATTTCAACAATATACTCCAGGCCATGAGCGGTTCTGTGGAGCTTTTGCGAAAGATGAGAGAGATACTTGACAGGTAAAATATTTCCGGAGAGTCATATTTAATATTGAGTCTAAAAAATCAGGGTTGACAGCATGTTTCAAAGACTCTTCAAGAAACAGGATCAAAAGTTTCCAGGAGATACGATCAATTTTCAGAACCCGATGCCCTCTGGGGCTCCTGTTCAACGACTGCGGCAAGGATCGCGTTCTGGGGACAGACAAGGGTGGACCACCTCCTTGCCCGGTGTGCCTCTTCTACGGCAGCATGTCCCAGCAAAATTTGCCATTTAAAACGTGCATATGGTATTGCGTGTGACAATGGGTTGAACTCATACCCGATCACCTGACAACGGGAGAAAGGCGATGCGCAATGAATTTTGAAAGACTCAGAATACTCCTGATCGCGGCATTTATGCTTGTTTCCCTGGTACCCATGGCTGTCCTTGGGTACAAAATGATCTCCCAGGGCGAAACCATGATCAAAGAAAAATCGTCCGCTTATTTAAAAGGGTTTGCCAAAAGAAATGCAGAGGCAATAGATGGATTCATGGTGGAAAGGGTCAAGGACATGAATATCCTTTCCAATATTGTCTGCGTCTTTGGCTTTAACGCAACCATGCTCCAGGACCATTTTGAACAGATGGCCGACGACTATAGCCCCTTTCTTGCCTTTTCAGGGCTGGACCTGTCCGGACAAAGGATGTTCTCAAGCCTTGATTCTTTGTTTGATTTTGGGTCGGTGGGTGCCGTTGAAGAACATTGCAGCCCAGGGCCGGGAACAACCCTTGGCAAGGTCGCCATGATTTCCATTGGCCGGGAAAAGATTCCCGTGTTGAGGATCTGTACCTCCTTGAGCGCCAGACCAAGGGAGGATTGCGGCCATTTGTGCGCCTTTGTTGATTTCAGGCCCATGGGGGCGCTGTTGAGAAAAAGCAATATCGAGGTGACCGGGGAAGTTTATCTGGTGGATGAGCGTGGCAGGTTTTTGTCGTCATCTCGATTTGGGGCCGTGGCCCTCAGGGATACCATCTCCATGGCCGCCATCACCGGTCAGGAGCCATCGGGGCTTTATGAAACAACCGATTATCGGGGGGAACGGGTATTGCAGGCATTTCAGAAGGTCGACGGGTTTGCCTGGTATGTCATTGCCGACCAGGATATGGCGGAAATCCTCAACCGCATCAAGGCCCTTGGCCGGGAGGCCGTTGGTTATGGTTTGTTCACGGCATTGATTGTGTTTGGCCTGGCCTTTATTGTCTCAACCCTTATCGTCAATATTTTAAAATCCAAGTACCAGTACGAAAAAGAGCTGGAGTTTGAGGTTGTGCAAAAGGAAAAGCTCGCCTCCCTCGGCCTTTTGACATCCGGGCTTGCCCACGAGCTGAACACCCCCCTGGCCAATGCACTGCTTTACACCCAGATAGCCAAGGAGGAGCTTGATGAGGCGGGGAGCCAGACTCAGGTTGTCCAGGCACGGCTTTCAACGGTGGTTGAGGAGATCCACCAGGGCAGCAAAATCATAAGAAACCTGCTTGATTTCTCCCGCCATTCCCAGAATGACGCCCAGACTGCCGATGTCAATGAGACCCTGACCAAACTCATGGGCATCGCAGGCCCCCATTGTCTATCCGGTAAAATTGAGGTTCAAATGGCCCTGGAAGAGGAAATGCCGGCTGCCAGGGTCGATGCCAGCACCCTCCAGGCCATATTGACAAATCTTGTTGCAAATGCCATTGAAGCCATGCCCCAGGGCGGCATGTTAAAGTTAAAAACCCGCCATGTAAAGGTTCTGGGGATCATAAAGATTGAAATTGCAGATTCCGGCCCTGGAATTCCAATGGATGAGCGAGCCAAGGTGTTCAACCCCTTTTTTACCACCAAGAAGCAGGGCAAGGGAACCGGTCTCGGGCTTTTTGTCAGCCATGAAATGGTCAGAAAGCTGGGGGGTAACATTCGGGTGATCAGTTCAACAGGGAATGAATCCAGCTCCCCTGGAACGGTTTTTACAGTGGAATTTCCCACTGAACAGGCAGTGTAAAACAGGAGACACCATGGGTGGGTATAAAATCTTGATTGTTGAAGATGATCAGCGGATGAATCAGGCCTTGTGCCATATTCTATCCAAAAAAGGGTATGGTGTTGAAAGTGTTGATTCCGGGGAAAAAGCCCTGGAACGGATCCGGCAGACCCGGTTTGATCTGGTCGTATCTGACCTGAAACTTCCGGGCATGGACGGCATGGAGGTTTTAAAGGCCATCAAGCAGTATGACCGCACCATCCTTTTTGTCATCATTACGGCATACGGTACGGTTGATACGGCTGTCTCAGCCATGAAGCAGGGTGCCGAAGATTATATCTTGAAGCCCTTTGACATGGAGGAACTCCGGCTTGTGGTGGAAAAAACCCTGGAAAAACGAAGATTGTTTCTGGACAACCTTCGGTTGCAGCAGCAGCTTGAGAAAAAATACACCTTTGAGAATATCGTCGGCACCAGTGAATCCATGATGGGGGTTTTTAAAACCATCAACCGGGTCAAGGAGTCAAAAACCACTGTGCTGATCCGGGGAGAGACGGGCACGGGCAAGGAACTGGTTGCCCGGGCCATTCATTTTAACAGTTCCCGGGCGTCAAAGCCCTATCTGCCGGTCAACTGTGCGGCACTCAATGAAGACCTTATGGCAAGTGAGCTGTTCGGTCATGTGAAAGGGGCGTTTACCGGTGCTGTGGCAGACAAGAGAGGGCTGTTTGAGGCGGCAGACGGAGGAACCCTTTTCCTTGACGAGATCGGGGATGTGGGGCAGGGGCTTCAGCAGACCTTTCTCAGGGCTCTGGAAAAGGGGGAGATTCAGCCGGTGGGTTCTTTTCAGCGGAAAATCGTTTCCGTAAGGATTCTTGCCGCAACAAATAAAAATCTTGAGGCCATGGTAGAACAGGGTGGTTTTCGCAAGGATCTTTACTATCGGTTAAATGTGGTTACGATCGATTTGCCGCCCCTGCGCCAGCGTAGGGAGGATATTGGCCTGCTGGCCGCTCATTTTTTAACGAAGTATGCGGCCCAGAACAATAAGAACATCCGCGGGATTGCCCCCGGAGCGCTTCGGCTGCTGGAAAATTACTGCTGGCCGGGCAATGTCAGGGAGCTTGAAAACATAATCGAACGGGCCACTCTTTTTGAAACTACCCATGAAATTACCCCTGACAGCCTTCCCCAGGTGTTGACAGAACCCTGCACAGCGATGGACCTGTCGCCATTTTCCAGGGATACCACCTCCCTGGAGGCGGTGAGCAAAAAACATATCGTCCGGGTGCTTGAAATGACCGATCACAACAAGACACAGGCGTCAAAACTCCTGGGTATTGATCGATCAACCCTGTGGCGCATCATGAATCGTTTAAAGTTAAATTAAAAAGATATGCATGGTGAGTTTTCAGCGTTCATTCTCTTTAATCATGGGTAAACTGGAATTGAATTGTCCGTTTTGAACGTAAGCTCGTGTTCGACAGTTGTAGGTACATTTTTTCTGTTTTGGCTCTGAGAGCCATTAAAATCGGGAAAAAACATCAGTTTTGCCGCCAAAGCATGTAGGCAGCAATATTGATTCGGGGTTTTTAAATTGTACACTTATTTTTTGTACAGTTTCTGGATAAAGCTAAATAATGGGTTTCAGTACAATTACAGTGTCATCGAAAATGCCGCTGCCGTTAAATCAATTTCCTGCTCGCCTAGCATTATACGATTTGAATTTATGCTCAGAGAATAGGTTCGGTCATTAAATATGATAGATTGCAATGTGGTAGTTGCAGGGATTTCTAAAATAGTATCATCTGTTCCCTTAAAGGTAACATAAGCCCCCGAACGATATACGGTGAACAGACTTGAATCAGACTGGATTGTTATTGTGTTATTGCCTGGAAAATTCTTCAAAATTGCAACTGCGCCGCTTTCAAGCGTAACGTGGTTTACTCCATTTGTGCCATACACTTGAACTGTACTGCCTGCTGAAATAGTGGTATGTGGTGATGTGTTTGTAAGAACAATGTGCGCAACTTGAACTTGGGGCTGAATTAGATTCTCAGCATTTGCATGAATCATAGCATCGTGGTCTCCACTTGGAATCGTCGACATCCTTTCCCAACTGCCACTGGCCCCCCATTTTATGTAAGATCGACCATCAATCGGCGTTGTTTTATCTGCTCCTATTGTTTGAGAACCATTTTGCCCAGACGCTCCTGGAGCTTTAAGCCAGTACATACTTACAAAGAAATCACCATCATCAATGATAATATTTTCATCTGAAATATCGATAATTGCCCATTGATTAGCTTGGGTGACATTTCCTGTTATAGTAGATGTGTTCAAAAGGGTGCCAGGGTATCCGTTCTCATCATTATAAATTTTTATTTCAAATTGGGTACTTGCGGATGTATCTGAATCCCCCAAAATGAAAAATCGTACATCTTTTAGTTCAACAGGATAATTCGTTGGCGTAAATTTTACTGCAACTTCGCTTCCAATTTCGTTGGACCAGGGGCTAAGCGAAAGATCCGCATGTCCATCATCATATCTCAATACGGTGTCTTCATTTTCAGTACAATTTGTTATAATATCAATAGATTTCCATTGCGCTTCAACAAAGGAATCTGATCCATCTTGAATCCATAACTTCAAATCCCTTCTTTCATTGGATAGAATTGCATCAGCTGGCATTTTAATAGTTTTTAAAGGGGTATCATTACAATAAAACCATAGTTTGTTTTCGTATAGAAACAATGATAATTTGATATCTTTTCCTATTGTTTCAAATCCACAGTACCTAAAATCTTCTCGTTGAATTTGATTGTAATTCGAATCGTTTTTCTGATAAAATATAGTTATTATTGGAACATCGTAACAAGAACTTACATTAAAATGGTATTGGTAATTGCCACCATCTTCGGACTCGTAAAATTGTCTGAAGCCTATTTGAGAACAACCTGACATGGACTCAATGTTTAAAGTTCCTGAGATACCAATAGAGCCCCCATAGACTTTTGTAAATTGGTTCCAAACTTCGCCGCTATAACCATCACCAGTAACGTCTATTTTATCCCCTTGCGCATAGTATTCAGAATTATTATTTGCGGGAGATTTCCAGCTAACCCAATCATTAAAATTTGAGATATGGTTAACTTCAAAATTGGCTGTTGCCGTTATCGGAATAATCAAGAAAAAAACAAAAACATTTATAAAACTAAATACCTTTTTCATAGATCCCTCCGCACTTAAAAAAACAGATTATTCTTAATTGCGACTCGGCTATCTTTTGATGGCCCGTAGCTTTCCGAGGGATAGGAACTTGCTTTTTGTTAAAAAGAGTATCGAAAATTCTCATAGTTAAAAATTTTCAGTCCCTCCTGATACAAGCACAACATATTGTGCTTGTATCAGGAGGGACAAACTTAAATCAAGATAAAATTAATAAAGGGTTTAAATCGAAAACGAATCTATGGGAAACAGCTGTAGGGAAAGTTTTTTGTGAACAGCGAAAATGAGGGATTTTTGAAAGTATGGTTTTTTGTGTGAGGGGCGATCAGATAAAGACAATCAAACAACGGCAGAGCCTCTAAGAGACTCTGCCATGATCCAGTACATCCGGCATCATCAATGGCCGGACCCCAACCCGCTTTGGAATTTCCCCTGGGGGAAGTCGTCATCAATCTCCGACCAGGGGTCGTTCCCTGTCAAGGGTAAAATAGACCAGAAAAAGATCCTCGTTTTCCTTCAGCGGCTGACTTCTCCTTCTGAGTGAAAAGAGCAGTTCCGAGTTCTTCTCCTGACGAATTTTTGTCAGGTAGAGTCGTTTGCCGCTTTTCCCCGGCCCGTCTTCAATAAACAGGTAGGTGGCATGGGGATTCGACTCGATATTGGCGTGGGTGAGACGATCCCGCATGATAAATGCCAGGGTGCCGTCTTCCATGCAATGGGGTTTGGAATAAAGTGCTGCATCAACAACGCCTTTTTGATCTGCGGTGGAAAGAATCCCCACGCCGTCTGTTACAGTGAAATAATCCTTTAAGGTCATAATGTGTCTCCATGCATTGTCAGTGATTGGTGTTTTTATTAAGGGTCGTTTTTTTAAAAATTTCGCTAATATCAATCAGTTCCAATGGATATCTCAACCCGATTCATAGACAAAGGGCAAAGCCGGAACCCTGCCCTTTGTTTCACCTCTATTCGTTAATGGAATTCTGTTACAATCTGCACTCTGCATGTTTTCCGGTGCAGGAATTTGCATAATATCCTATAATGAGAATCGAAACAATGATTCCTATCATGTTACACCTCCCGTCTGTTCAGGTGGTTTGAATTTTTATCGTCCATTTTACGCCTAGCAGTCAATTTTGTTCGATTGCCTTAACTCTGAAATTCTGCCTGTCATTGTAATCCGGTTTTTTAATGGCCTTGCGTTTCTGCCTTCCTATATTTATCCGGTCGTGGGTGATCATCCGTCAGTGGGGATTTTCGGGCAGAGGTCAGGTCTCAAAACAGGCCCTTCAGAAGGATGGCAGAGCCTCAAAGAGGCTCTGCTTTTACTCACGATCATCCGGCAACATCAATTCCAGGGTCACAACCAAGGTTTTTATCAGGTGCTTCACACTCAAAGTTCTTGTGTCTGGTATCTACATGACCTTCGTTTCGTTCGTCTTCATTTTCAACAAAATCGTCTATTTTTGCGTTTGTCATGGTATCACCTCGTCGGTTCATTTTCGTATTATTGCCTTTGTCTTTAAAGCTCTGCCGTTTTCTTTAAACCATCAGCCTGCAACATCAATTCCAGGATCACACCCGAGATTTCTGTCGGGATTTTCACATTCAAAATTTGCATGCCTGGTGTCTACGTGGCCTTCACTTCTTTCCTCGTCATTTTCAATGTAGTTTTCTTCTCTATGGCTTGTCATTATATCACCTCATCTGTTTTGATGAATTTTTTTGTTTTGAAGGACTTTTGTTTTCCTCCTCAGTTAGAACAATAGTATGAACGGAATATGTCTATTTCAATACAGGGAAAATAGGGTTTTAATGATAGGATAAAACCATTATTAATCGTCAACGCCATCACCAACAAGGGAACAGCCAGATTGTAATTTCAAAATCAAGGAAGAATTCAAAGAACTTGTTTGCTTGACACTCGGAGTTGGGTTGTATAGAAGTCCATATCGTCAGCATGCCAATTGAACCCAACCCAGGAGAGTGGTTTTGACCCTAGTTGCCCTTGTTTTGATCACCCTCTCCGCCGTGATGCATGCCGGCTGGAATCTCCTTGGCAAGCATGAGAACCCGGATGCCGCTTTTTTCCTTGTCGCTACCTGCTTTGGCAGTGTCATGCTGGTTCCCGGGGTGATTTTCTGGTTTCCCTCTGTTTCCAAAATATCCCCCTGTGCCTGGTTGCTCACTGCCCTGGGAGGCTTGTTCCAGGCGCTTTATTACGTCACCCTGGCCTTTGCCTATCGCCATGGCGAGATGTCCGTGGCCTATCCCATTTCCCGCTCATTTCCCTTGGTCCTGGTGGTGCTGGTGTCCCTGATCCTGGGCAAGGGCGCAGAGATCTCCGGCCTCTGTCTTGTGGGGGTGGCAGCCATTGTCGGGGGAAGCGTTTTACTGCCCATGGTACGGTTCCGGGATGTCCGGTTTAAGGCCTACGCCAACGTCTCCTCCATGATGGCCCTGGTGGTGGCCTGCACCACGGCGGGCTACTCCGTTGTGGACGATGTTGCTCTCTCCATTCTGGTGCCCGCCCTGGAGGGAGATCTCAGGTTCTGCAACATTTCTCTGCTCTATCTCTTTTTTCAGAACTGTTTTGCTATTCTCTTTCTCATGCTCATGACCCTTCCCCATGGAAAAGGACGCAAACGGATCAAGACGATCTGGCGCCACCGGCTGAGGAATACAGTCATCGCCGGTATCGGGGTCACTGCCACCTACAGTCTTGTGTTGATGGCAATGACCCTTGCCGATAATGTCACCTATGTGGTGGCCTTTCGCCAGCTGAGCATCCCCCTTGGTACCGTCCTCGGGGTGCTGGTGCTCAAGGAACAACGGGCCATGCCCAAGCTTGTGGGGATCTCCGTCATCTCCCTGGGGCTTGTCTGCGTGGCCCTGGGATAGCCCCCCAGGATATATCTTGATCAATCGACCCTGTGGTGCATCATGAATCGTTTAACGTTAAATTAGCCCAGGGTTTCAAAATCCCCTTTCTCTTTTTTCGATGCAGAGTGCAACACCCGTTGCACTCTGCATCGTTTTCTTTAGGTTCGATGGATCTTCTTGTTTGTTATATTCCTTTTAAATTAAGTTGGTTACGTTTTGTTGCCTCCCTGGCATCCCCCTTGCTGTTAATCGTTTCCGGGTCCAGGTGGGGAAAGGGCCCGGGACGGATTGTTAACGCCATAACAAGTTGGAGAAAACAATGAAAAGCAATGGTTTTGGAAACTTAAACGATTGGGGGGTAGTTCTGGAACAACTTGACCGGCTGTCACAAAGCGGGATGCTTGATCAATGGCAGGAGCAATTGATTCGCCTGCTCAGGTTTGACCAGAACTGGCGTCTGCGCGAAGCCGCCATCGAGTCCCTGGGCTTTGTGAAAAATCCCGGTCTTGATCTGGCCCGGGAGATTCTTTTGTTAATCAAACGCAATGACCTTTACTATGATGTCCGGATCCTTGCTGCAGACGCAATTGAACAGCTGATACCGAAAATCATTGATAGCAGGCAGTTTGACCAGGATATTTTACAGCAGTTTGTTCGGGAAATCATCGCTGAAATGGAGGTTTTGCTTGCCTTTCCGGAACCGCCGAAGTTTCACCAAGCCTTGCAGAAATCAGTGGCCGGGATCAAGCAGTCCGTGGGCAGGGGTTAAAAAAAATGACAGGGAGGTACAAGATGCTGATCGGAATACCAAAAGAGATAATGGCCAAGGAAAACAGGGTGGCGGCACTTCCGGAAACCATTGGTAAATTCAGGAAACTTGGATTTGACATGCTTGTGGAAACAAAGGCCGGCATGGGCGCATTTGCACCAGATGACGCCTACCACAAGGCCGGGGCCGAGATTGCCGCTGATGCAGCCGAGGTGTTTGACAGGGCAGACGTTATTTTAAAGGTCAAAGAACCGCTGTTCAACGAACGGTTTAACAAACATGAAATCGACATGCTCAGAGCGAACCAGATCCTGATCACCTTTCTGCATCCGGCCGCCCCTTCAAACCACGAAGATGTAAAAAAACTCCAGGCCCGGAAGGTCACCGCATTTACAATGGACGGCATCCCCAGGATTTCAAGGGCCCAGCGGATGGACCCGTTGACATCCATGAGCGCCATCACAGGTTACAAGGCCATCATCATTGCCGCAGCCAATTTTCCAAAATTCATTCCCATGGTCGGCACCTCCATTGGCATGATCAAACCGGCCAATATTCTGGTGATCGGCACTGGTGTTGTCGGTCTCCAGGCCATTGCCACGGGAAAAAGACTGGGGGGCGTGGTCAAGGCCGTTGATATCCGTCCGGATGCCAGACAAGAGGCCGAGAGCCTCGGCGTCAAGGCGGTGGGGTTTGATGCGGTGGGGTTTGATGCACCCCCCGAACTTGCCATCGGTCGGGGCGGGTATGCAAAGGCGCTGCCCCAGGAGTGGCTTGAAAAGGAGCGCAGCGCCCTGGCGCCCCTGGTGGCAGCATCAGACATCATCATTTTAAGCGCCCTTGTTCCCGGTGAGGTTGCCCAGCATATCATTACCCGGGAAATGGTTGAATCCATGAAGCCGGGGTCTGTTATCGTTGATGTCTCGATTGACCAGGGGGGCAATTGTGCCGTAACCGTTCCGGGACGAGAATCGTTCCATAACGGGGTCTACATCTGCGGCATCAAGAACATACCGGGCTCTTTGCCCGTTCATTCGTCTTGGCTCTACGCCAATAATCTCTACTACTTTGTCGAAAATCTGTTCAAGGCGGGTGATGCAGGTTTTGACATGACCGATGAGATCGTCAAGGGCGCCCTGGTGACCCATGAAGGCAACCTCGTTCACGAAGGGACCCTCAAGGCCATGGGGCTGAATTAACCCTCAACTGCTTGTGGAGATCAAACCAATGACCCATCTTTTATTGATGCTGGGGGTTTTTATGTTTTCCTTTGTGGTCGGTTATTTTCTTATTTCGAGAATTCCCACACTGCTCCACACCCCCCTCATGTCCATGACAAACGCCATTTCCGCCGTAACCATCCTGGGGGTTTTGATTCTTTTTTCCGTTCAATCAACGGCTACGGAGCAGGTTATCGGCGGTGTTGCCCTGGTCATGGCGGCCTTCAACCTTGTGGGCGGTTTTGCCATTACTGACCGGATGTTAAAGCTGTTCAGAAAAAAAGAGGGGAGGGTTGACCAGCATGAATGAAACATACCAGGGCCTGAACCTGTTCCTTGATTTCTGCGTTATTGCCACCCTTATCCTGGGCATCTGGCTTTTCCGCCGGCCCCAGAGGGCAAAGTCTGGTAACCTCACGGCAGCCCTTGCCCTTGCCGGCGGGGCAGGTCTGGTGCTTTTTCGAAACGGTCTTTATCATCCCCTGCTTGTGACGGCAGCCCTTGTGGTGGGCTCCGGTGCCGGATACTGGGTGGCAAGGCGAATTACCATGACCCAGATTCCTGCCATGGTTGCGTTTCAGCATGGCGCCGGAGGGGTGGCCGCCTTCTGTCTTTCCCTTGCCGAACTTCTGCGGGGGGGCGATCACCTTGGAATGATCAATGAGGTCTCCGGTCTTTTGGGGCTTGCCATTGGTACCGTCACCTTCAGCGCCAGCATGGTTGCCGGCGGGAAACTGTCCGCCACCCTGGCCCAGACCCCGCGGGTCCTGCCCCGGCATACCCGGCTTGTGGTGGTCAATTTTGCTGCCATTGTCCTGTTGGTGGTTGTGGCCCTTTACGGGCCCGGGGCATGGCAGAAGACTTTTTATGCATCCATTATTCTGCTGTCGATTCTCCTGGGTGTTCTTTTTTCCATCCGGATCGGCGGGGCTGACATGCCTGTTCTTATTTCATTTTTAAATGCAACAGCAGGCGTGGCAGCGGCCTTTTGCGGTATGATTATTGAAAATAAACTGTTGATTTCCTGCGGGGCTACCGTGGCGGCTTCGGGGTCGATTTTGACCCATGTCATGTGCCGGGCCATGAATCGCAGCCTGTTCAGGGTTTTTATCCCGGCTGAAGGCAAAGGGTTTGATTCGTTGTCCAGGCCCCGGGCTGAACCGTTGCCGGAACTTGTGCCCGATTTTTTGGTTGAATCCGGAGCTGAACCCGGAGCGGCGGTTGCGGCCATGGCCGTGGGCGGCTCTCCGGTTCCCGGCACGGCTCTTTTTCCCGGGGCAGATCCGGTTCCGGCCCCGGATGATCCGGGGAACCGTCTGGACAAAGCGTTGAAGGCGCTGCTGTCAGCCGAAAAAATCATTGTGATTCCCGGGTATGGCATGGCCCTGGCCCAGGCCCAGTTCAAAGTGATTGAGCTTGCAGCTATGCTTGAAGGGTTGGGCAAGGCGGTAAAGTTTGCCATTCATCCCGTGGCCGGTCGAATGCCCGGTCACATGAATGTGCTCCTGGCCGAGGCCGAGGTCGATTATGACAAGCTTTTTGAAATGGATGAAATCAATCCTGAATTTTCACAGACAGACGTGGTCCTTGTGTTTGGTGCCTGTGACGTGGTGAACCCCATGGCCATGACCGTCGAAGGTACGCCCATCTCTGGAATGCCCATACTCATGGCCCAGGATGCCAGACAGATTATTATCTGTAATTTTGACGAAAAACCGGGATACTCCGGGGTTGAGAACAGCCTGTATCAAAATCCCAGGACCATCATGCTGCTGGGGGATGCCTCAGCAACGGCCAGCGACCTTATTAACGGGGTAAAATCCATGGCATAAAACGCTATCCAGGAAAAATGTCAGCGCCGGCATTCTAGAAAAATGGCCTGGATCATTGTTTGGGTCAGCTGTCAGAGCGGGTGGGCCAACGGGTCTGGCAGTGGCCCTTCTGCACATGATCAAGGCCGGAAAGTCATTGGGGTGCTATGGCTCAAAGGGTTCAAACCTGATCCTTGAACCGGTTGATGAGATCTGTGAATTCTGCCATCCGGCATGGTTTTGCAAGGGTTGCGCAAAAGCCATAGGCCTTGAAGTCAGCCATTACCGGGTCGTTTGAATAGCCGCTGGAAACAATGACCTTTGCCTTGGGGTTGATCTCCAGCAGCTTTTGCACCGCTTCTTTCCCCCCCATGCCTCCGGGTACGGTCAGGTCCATGATGGTCAGATCAATGGGGGTGTTGTTGTCCATGGCTTGTTTGTAAACTTCAATGGCTTCCCCACCGTCCCGTGCAAGAAAGGTTTCATGGCCCAGGTCGGAAAGCATCGCCTTGGTGAGATCCAGCAGCATCTCTTCATCGTCCATTATCAATATTCGCAATTTTTTTGCCTCCAGAACGTTTTTACGTTTTTGGGGGGTGGGTTCTGACCTCTTTGCAGAGGCGGGAAGACGAACGGTAAAGGTGGATCCTTTGCCCAGGGTGGATTCAACGGCGATCTTTCCGCCGTGGCGGGTCACGATGGAATGGCAGATGGCCAGTCCAAGTCCGTTGCCCTTTTGATTTGTTGAAAAATAGGGATCAAATATTCTGTCGAGCAGATTTTCAGAAATTCCCACGCCGGTATCTTTGATGCGCATTTCAACCCAGTCGTGGGCTGTGGCAGCGTCCAGGTGCGTGGTTGAATCGGACTTGACATTCCGGCATGACACCTCGATGGTGCCGCCCTGGGGCATGGCATTGCAGGCATTCTGAATCAGGTGCTGGATCACCTGGTCCATCTGGCTCCTGTCAATGTCCACGGGCCAGATCTCCTCTGGAAAGGTGCAATTGCAGACAAAGCTGCTGTTGCGGCCGTTCGAATCAATGTAGTCCTTGATCACTTGGGCAAGGGATGCCGTTTCTTTGACGGGATGACCGCCCTTTGCAAAGGTGAGCAGCTGGCGGGTCAAATCCTTTGCACGCACGGACGCCTCCAGGGCTTGCTGGATAAAGTTCTGGGTCCTGTCCGTCAGGTTTGAATCCATGAGGGCAAGCTGGATATTGCCGATGATGGCCGACAGAATATTGTTGTAATCATGGGCGATGCCACCGGCAAGAATGCCGATGGATTCAAGCTTTTTGTTTTTTTGCAGTTCCTTTTCCGTGCGAAGTTGCTCGGTGACATCCCTGAAAACAAGAACAACACCAGTGACATTGCCCTGGCGGTCCCGGATTGGCGAAGCACTGTCGGCAATACTTCGCCTTTCCCCTGTCGGGGAAACCAGGGTCATGGGGGTTGTCAGTTCTATTTTCTGCCCGGAGGCCAGAACCATTTCAACGGGGTTTTTGCAGGGCTGCTGGGTGGTCATGTCGACAATGTTGAAAACTTCGGTCAGTGACTGTCCGGCAGCCCGGCCGGCGCTCCAGCCGGTCAGGGTTTCTGCAACCATGTTCATGAGGCAGACCCGGCCCTGGGTGTCTGTGGTAATAACCCCGTCGCCAATGCTTTCCAGGGTCACTGCCAGCCGTTCTTTTTCTTCGGCCAGCTTGGCCTCACCCTGTTTTTTTTCTGTGATGTCCGTTGCGATTTCCAGTCGTACCAGTCGGCCGTCAACCCATTTGATGGCCCGGTCCTGAATGTAATACCAGCGTTTTGAGCGTGTGTTTTGAAATTCCCAGGTATGGATTCCCCGGGGCTGGCCCTGGTCGTCTAAAAGGTATTTGTCGCTGCAGAAATCGCAGGGGCCTTTCTGGCCTTGCTGCATGGTCTGCCAGCAGATTGTGCCAGTAATGTCGTTGAACTGTTTTTTTCCGTGTTTGTTGATGAACAGAATTTCATGGGTGTCCATGTCCTTGACATACACAACGGCGTCCAGGCTGTCCATTAAAAGGCGCAGTCGGGTTTCATTCTGTTCCAGGCTTTTCTGGTTCGCAGCCAGGCTTGCTGCCATATCGTGGAAGGCCCGTGCCAATGTGCCGATTTCACCGGAATCAAAGGCTGGCTTTTCAGGCGCTTCAAGGTCTCCCCGGGCAAATTTTCCGGCCACGGAGACCAGCTCCCTGATGGGCAGGATCAGGGTCTTTCTGCCGATGATCCAGGAAACCAGAAATGCGTTTGCCGCAACCACCAGCATCAGCAGCAGGTTCCTTGCCAGAACGGCGTTGGCCGGCCCAAGCACTTTGGCTTGGGGGATGCCCGCCCACATGTAGAAATCGGGTGTGGTGCCGGGCGAAAGCTGAACCTGGCGGTAGGCAAAAATTCGGGGTATGCCGTCTGATCCCCTGTCCATGAATATGCCGGGTTCCTGGGCCTGGCTGCATTTTTCCCAGGCCTTTGCCTGGATTGGCTCGCCCACGGGGTTTGTCTCCTCCCTGGGGGGGTAGTAGAGCAGTCTGATTCCCCGGTGGTCGGTTATGGAAATAAAGGCATTTTCATCCAGTTCAAGATCGGCATAGTAGCTGGAAAAACGGTCCAGGGAGATGACCGTGGTCAAGACGGCCGTGGGACTCCCCCCGGAGTCTAATACCGGGCAGGCAAAGGCAAAGGCCGGTTTTTTCCAACCCACCCGGGTGACGATATATTCACCCATGCTGAAGGTTTTTTGTTCCAGGGCCCTTTGGAAATGTTTGCGATCCTTCAGGTTCGTGTTGGTGAACCCAAGGCCCGATGCCAGGACTTCGCCCTGGAGGTCGGCCAAGGCGATGTTCTGAAGGATCGGGTTCTGTCCGAGCACTGATTTGAAAATGGCATTGCAGGCCGTGGTTTCATGGCTTTTGACCTCGGGAAGCAGGGCCAGGGTGGAAAGGATCTGCTGCGCAGACCGGGCAATGTCGGTCTGTATTTCGGCCATGGTCTGGGTGACCATCATTGCATGTTGCCTGGCACTTGCAATGGCGCGCTGTCGAAGTTCAACACCCGTGTACAGAATAATTGCCAGGGGCGGCAGGACGGCTATCAGTACCAGCAGGGATAGCTTTTTACCGATTGAGCCCATGTCGATTAATTTCATTCCCCGGCCTTTGCTGTGTGCCTTTGGTTGTAAATGTGTATAGAATAGGGAGAAAAGGGGCAGTTTGTCAAGTTTGTAGGAAAAAACCCTGTGACGTTAATCCAAGGAGGCAGACATGGCCAATCCCGGCACTTTTTCTGTGATGACCTTTAACCTTCGCTTTGGCCTGGCCGACGATGGTCCCAATTGCTGGGAAAACCGGAAAAGGGTTTATCCCCCTTTGTTTGAGGCGTATCAGCCTGATTTTATCGGGTTCCAGGAGGTGAACAATTTCCAGGCCGACTTTCTCTGCCGGCTGCTTGACGGGTATGACTTTATCGGCCGCAGGGAATCCTCTTCTCGTTCATGGCAGAACAATCTGATCTTTTACAGAAAACAGTGGACCTGCAGGGCGGCTCGTCACCTGTTTCTGAGCAGCACGCCCCGGGTCGAGAGCCGGCTGGACGGCAGCCGCTGGCCTAGGCAATGTACCCTGGGGCTGTTTGAGCAGGGGAAGATGACCGTTGTCATGGCAAACACCCACTTTGACTTTTCAGAGGCGGTGCAGGTCCGGAGTGCCGGCCTGGTGGTTGATTTTTTGTCAAAATTTTCCCCGGAATCTTCAACGGATCTACCCACGGTCGTTACAGGTGATTTTAACTCGCTTCCCGGGGGGGGCGCCCACAGGGCCTTTGTGGACAACGGATTTGAGGATGCCTTTGAAAATGCCCACACCTATACCTTCCACGGCTTTACCGGCAGGGACAGGGGAGGGCATATTGACTGGATCCTGTTCCGGGGCGGCATCACCCCGTTGAACCGAAAAATCGTCAGGGAAAGGTTTTCAGGCCTTTTCCCTTCGGATCATTTTCCGGTGCTGGTTGAATTCACCCGATAATGCCATGGATGGCGGAAATCTTTTCCATGAGTTGTTCAAACTGATCGGGATAGAGGGACTGGGCCCCGTCACTGAGGGCATCTTCGGGTTTATGATGAACCTCGATCATGATGCCGTGGGCCCCGACGGCCGCCGCTGCAAGGGCAAGGGGGATGACTTGGTCCCTGACGCCTGCAGCATGGCTGGGGTCGACAATCAAGGGCAGGTGACTCTCTTTTTTAGCGGCCGGAATCACGGACAGGTCCAGGGTGTTTCTTGAATGCTTTACAAAGGTTCTGACGCCGCGTTCGCACAGGATGACCTGATCGTTGCCCTCTTCCATGATGTATTCCGCTGCCATGAGCCATTCCTGGAGGGTTGCCGACATACCCCGCTTGAGGATGACCGGTCGTTTGGAGCGTCCGGCCCGTTTGAGTAGCGAATAGTTCTGCATGTTCCGGGTGCCGATCTGTACGGCATCGGCATAGGCTTCCACAAGGTCGAAGTTTTCAACGTCCATCACCTCGGTCACAACGGGAAGGCCGGTGTCGTCCCTCACCGCGGCAAGGATCTTGAGCCCCTCCTCTCCCAGTCCCTGGAACGAGTAGGGTGAGGTTCTCGGCTTGAATGCCCCGCCCCTGAACACGGCGGCTCCGGCCTTTTTGACTGCCCGTGCAATGGTCATGGCCTGGTCCAGACTTTCAATGGCGCAGGGGCCCGCAATCACGGGCAGGGCGTCGCCGCCAAAACAGGCATCACCGATCTGTACCACCGTGTCTGTCTGCTTGATTTCCCGGCTCACAAGTTTATAGGGTTTTGTCACGGGAATAACCTCCTTTACCCCTGCAAGTCCCATGAAATGGGCGGCATCCACGGATCCCTTGTTATAGAGAATACCAATGGAGACCCTGTCCCCTCCCGGGATGGGCCGTGCCGTGAATCCACGTCGTTCTGCTGCAGCCACAACGGCCTGGACCTCTTTGTCGGCAACCCCTTTTTTCATTACGATCAGCATGTTGTCCTCCCTGGTTTGTTTGTCTGCCTGTAAACATTGATGCTGGCAATTAAAAAGTGTGTGGTTAAAACCCCAACCCGGAAATTAAAAAGAGGCTGGGGCTTTGGGCCCACAACCTCTTGTTCATATCAATTTTTTGTCAATCGTCAGACAGAAAAAGGTGCGTGGACATCCCTTGTAAAACAAGGCCACCACCACCTGAACGCCGTAAAATTCATATTTTCTGTTTGATAATTATACATAATCCATATAGATAGTATCAGTGATCAGGCTTTGTCAACAAGAAAAGAAAGCCCTGGATCTTTTTATGTGTAACGCCCGCTGAAGCATTACCCGTGGGGGCGTTTTAAATTTCGTTGTGGCCCGGGCAGACACCCTGCTCCGGCCATGCCGGTTATTGAAATTCAACTGCCAGAACAAACGGGACGATTAAAATGATAGAGAGGCTTGCAAACAATATCTTCTGCATCAAGATCCCTTTGCCTGAAACCCCGCTGAAAACCCTTAACTCCGTTGTTTTCAAGGGCAGGGATAGAAACCTTGTCATTGACACGGGCCTGAACCATGACAGCTGTTTTGCCGCCATGACCAGCGGGTTGGCCGAGCTTGGCATTGACCTGAATCAGACCGATTATTTCATCACCCATTTCCATGCCGACCATTTTGGTCTGCTCCACCGTTTGATCACCCCTGACTCCCGGATCTATTTCAACCGACCCGAGGCGGAACTCATGGAATCCTGGGAGGGGTGGGAACCCATGCTCGAGGCCGCAAGGGTCAACGGGTTTCCGGCAGATCAGCTGCGTGCCGCCCTGGAAAATCACCCCGGGTTCAAGCACGGCTCCATGTGGAAGCCAGCCATGCGGGTGATCCACGACGGTTATGAGATCCGTGTGGGCGATTACACCCTTCGTTCGATTGAAACCCCGGGCCACACCCTAGGACACATCTGTCTGTATGAACCGAAAAATAAAATTTTCATTGCAGGTGACCATGTCCTGGGGGACATCACCCCCAACATCCAGTGCTGGGAGGAGGATGAAAATCTGCTGAAGGATTATCTCAACAGCCTGGACAAGGTGTACCACCTGCCGGTGGATCTTGTGGTCCCTGGCCACAGAACGCTTTTCACCAATCTCAAAAAGAGGATCGACGAGCTCAAGGCCCATCACCAGCGACGCCTTGAAGAGGTGGAAACCATCATCGCAAAGGGCGGGTTTGACGCCTATGGCACGGCCTCCCAGATGACCTGGGAGATCCGGGCCGCCTCCTGGGAGGATTTTCCCATTGCCCAGAAGTGGTTTGCCACGGGCGAGGCCATCTCCCACCTGCATTACCTTGAGCAGGCCAAACGGATCGAGAAGCATTTTTCAGCCGACCGCATCATCTATTCCCAGGGCTGACTCAGAATCAGGAATGCCATGATACCTCGTTAACATTACAGCTGGCAGGCCGCTAGAAATCCGCCGTGGATGGCCTGGTCGATTTTGCCCGGGGTCACGCAGTCTCCCACGGTTGTGAATTGAACCTTTGCCAGATCGAGCATTGTTTCAAGGGTTTTGACGGGCCGGGAGCCAAGGGCCAGGATCACTGTGTCAAAATTCTCCTCCATGTTTTGTCCGTTGGTTTGAAAGCAGACGCTCCGGTTTGCAACGGATGCCACCCGGGTATTTGTCCGAACGGTCACCCCATAGCGGCCCAGGTTGCCAAACAGTACCCACCGGGTGGATTTGCCCACGTCTCGTCCGGCCCGGTCAAGCATTTCAAACACGGTCACCCGGGAGGATCCCGTGAACATGTGGTGGCGCAGCCGGTCAAGATCCATGGCATCGTAGGTGACAAGAAAATGGAGCATTTCAGGGGCCAGGGTTCCCTTGGTTGCTGCAAAAAGTGCGGTCTCAAGACCCACGGCCCCGCCGCCGATGACGGCCACCCGTTTGCCGAGGCTCGGGTTGTTTTTCAGCACCTCCCAGGAGGTGAGCACCCCGGGGGAATCCCTGCCGTCAATCTCGGGCACCAGGGGGGCGGCCCCCTGGGCCACAATGACATGGTCAAATCCTGATTTTTGAATCAGGTCCAGGTTCACCTCGGTGTTCAGGTGGACGGGTATGGCATATTTTTTTAGCATGGCCCGGTAATAGCGGATAAACTGGTTGAGCTCCTGTTTGTGGGGCGGGGTTGCGGCAAGGGGTATCTGGCCGCCAATGTCGCCCTGCTGCTCGAACACCTCCACCCGATGGCCTGCCCGGGCTGCGGTAACGGCAGCCTCGAGCCCGGCCACACCGGCACCGGCCACCATGACTCTCTTGGGATCGGTACTTTTTTTAACCCTTCTTGTCCCTTCAAAACCCGCCCTGGGGTTGCCGACGCAGAAGACGGGCTTGCCGGCAAAAATCTGGTCCGTGCATCCCTGGGAGCAGGCAACGCAGGGCCGGATCTCGTCGCTTTTGCCGGCCTGGGCTTTCCTGGGCCAGAAGGGGTCGGCAATGAGCACCCGGCCCAGATTGACCATGTCGGCATAACCGTCGATGAGAAGGGTTTCTGCTTCTGCCGGGGTTGAGATGCGGTTTGAGGCCATGACCGGAACGGTAACGCTTGCGCGAATGTTTCTGGCCAGAAAGGCAAACCCTGTCCTTGGCAATTCCATGGGCAGCTGGGGAACCCTGGATTCATGCCAGCCACCGGTGACGTTGATCACGTCGACCCCGGCCTCCTGGTATACCCGGGCGATTTCAGGGGTTTCAAGGTCGGTGTTGCTTCCCAGGACAAAGTCGTTGCCCGCCATTCTGATGCCCAGGGGAAAGTCGTTGCCAAGGCATTTCCGGGTTTTTTCTATGATCTGCCGTGGAAATCGGGTTCGGTTTTCAAAGCTGCCGCCATACTGGTCCGTGCGCCGGTTCTTGAGGGGCGATAAAAACTGGGTGATGAGATAGCCAGCCGACCCAATGATCTCAACACCGTCAAACCCGGCCTCCCTGGCCCTTGCCGCAGCCCTGGTGAAATTTTCCTGAACCGTTTCAATGTCGGTCTGGGTCATCTCCCTGGGCATGGTTTTCGAATAGTTGGAAAATACGGCAGAAGGGGCCAGGGGCGTTTCATTGTCAATGAGAAAGGGATGGCTGTATGCCCCGGCATGGAAGAGCTGAATCCATGGGCTGGCCCCGTTTTCCCGGATGGACCGGGTCAGGCGCTGGAATTCCGGGATGGCCTCATCCGTGTCAATGGCAAGGGCCGCAAGGCCCGACCCGACCAGGTCAACCCCCACAGGGCCCACGGTTACAATGCCGGCACCCCCCTTTGCGATCTCCCTGAAAAAAAAGTGATAACGGTCGTTGAGCTTTCTGTCATAGGAGAAGAGCAGGCCAAGGGAGGGGTAGGCGATTCTGTTCTTGATTTCAAGGCGGTTGATTTTAATGGGTGAAAACAGAGAAGGGTACATGGGGCTCCTTTTTGTGCTTTGGGATCAGCATGATAATGGCCGCAGCGTCCGGGTTTTCGCCTTCGCGATGGTGAACGAATAATTGGTTTGGATGAACCATAAAATCTGGTTTTTAGAAAGTCAAATTAAATTCCGGGAACGGGGCGGGGGGAAACGCAGCCATCCGCCTTTAACAGGCCGGATGGCTATAAAGGCGGATGGCTGGTATGCTTGACTTAAAGGAAGAAAATAGCGTTTAAACGGGATAAAAGGGGCCTGACATAGCCTGGCCAATGTTTTGGGCCGGCTGTGGCGCGGTTTGAAGTTGTGTTTTGTTTTACTCTTTTTCTCAATAGGCCTGCAACAAGAATCAGGCTGATACCGGTAATGATCATGGCGGCAGACGTTTCTGCCTTGTCTGGAACGGCTGCCGCAGCCAGGGATGTAACTGGTCGTTCTGTCTGGGCCGCCTGGGAAACGCCGGCCATTACCGGAGCGATCAACAATATGGTCACTATTCGTATTAGCGTATGTTTTAATCCGGTTATCATTGTATCTGTCTCCTTTGTCTACATCACTTAAACCTTATCCAGTGCATAAAGCGTGCAAGTCTTTGTTTGTATTTTATTAGTGCCTGTATTTATTTGAAATTAAAGGGCATTGTTGTGCGTTCGCGTCTGTTGGCCGTTGAAGTTTTCATCTGGTTGAATTTATAAATTATGTAAAAAAATACCCAATTGTAGGAAAAAGATAACAGAAAAAATATTGCTTGGCCCAGGGCCTTTCCATGCCGGTATCCAGGGGGGCGATGGCACGGTTCCGGAGCCGGGGGGATATTTCAATTGCCTTTTATGCGGCAAACGACTATTTTGTGACCGGTTATAGCCGCCCGGCCCATGGAGTTTTATTGTAACTTATGGAAATAAATATGGAATCCAATATCCTTTTGACAGGGTTGTTCGTGTTCTTAGCAAGAATCTGTGATGTTTCGATCGGCACCGTTCGAACAATCATGACCGTCCAGGGAAGAACGGCCATCTCGTTTGTGCTGGCGTTGTTTGAAATTACCATCTGGCTCCTGGTGGCAAGCACCGTGATCAACCAGCTCAATGATCGACCGATCCTGATTGCGTTTTATGCCTTTGGGTATGCAACGGGCAATGTGCTCGGCATTCTTGTTGAACGTAAGCTGGCCCTTGGGATGGTTATCTTGAAGTTGCTCACACGAACCGCCGGCCATACCATGGCGGAATTTCTGAGGGCCAAGGGGCAGCCCGTCACCGTGTATGTGGGGGAGGGCATGAAGGGGCCCATCAGTGAACTTTACCTGGCATGCAGCCGAAGGGATTTAAAATGGATTTTATCCGAGGCAAAAAAAATAGACGAGCATGTATTTTACATTGTGGAACCGGCACGGGATATGAGCCATGTGTTAAAGCCCATCAACACCCCCATCGGCGGATGGAGAACCCGATTCAAGAAAAAATAGGTTAGACCCGGTCAGGCTCCAGGGATGTGATAAATCGAGTCATCACTTTGAACACCTTTTGGGTTGCCTGGAGGTGGGGAACATGCATGCACTCTTCAACGATACATGCCTCCACCGGTCCTGAAACACCGTTTCTGATACCGTCCACCTGGGCAAGGGTTGCATATTCATCCCCTCGGCCCTGGATCACAAGAAGGGGGCAGGTGATGGCGGCAAGGTATTTTTCCACATTCCAGGACCTGAACAGGGGATCAAGCCACCGGTCAGCCCAGCGCCGGAAGACAAAGTCGGTTCTCTGTCCATGGTACCTGGACAGTTTGTCCTTCAGGTTTGTGTCTTCATAGATCTGTACCACCCGCTGGATCCCCTTGACGGTCACGTCTTCAACAAAGATGTGGGCCGCCTCTGTAATAACGCCCCTGGGTTTTGTGGAATAGGCTGCAGCATAGAGAAGGGCAATGGTGCCACCGTCGCTGTGGCCGATCAATACGGGATGTTCCACCTGGCACTGTTCCAGGATCTCATCAAGGATACGGGTCTCCTGTTCAAGGTAATCCATGGGCCACTGGTGCGAACCCGGGTCTGGGGGTGGGGCCCCAATGCCGTAGCCCCGCCGTTCGTATAAAAAACCGGGGCAACCTGTTGCCTTGCACAGGGCCGCAGGAAAGCTTTTCCACTGGGCAATGCTGCCAAGGCCCTCATGGAGAAACACCAGGGTCGGTGCCTGGGGCAGGGCTGATGCCATGTCCAGGCGCTGGCCCCTGAGTTTTTCCCGGCCTGCATAGAGTTCAATATCGGTTTTGATCAGCAGCGGTTCCATACCCTGGTTCGTGGGGGTCATTATTTTTTCCTTGTAATTTGGCGGTATCTCATCTACCTATGCCTTTTTAATGAAACACCCACCAACGCATTGCCAGGGGTGATGTTTCAAATTTCGTTGTGGCCAGGGCAGATACCATGCACCGGCCATGCCGGTTATATACCACAGGAAAAGCCCATGCCCTATACCGGAGAGCTTATTGCCATCAGTACTGTATTGTGCTGGACCATCAGTGTCCAGTTTTTTGAAGCGGCATCCAAACGGGTGGGGGCCACACCGGTGAATATCATCCGGATTGCCACGGCCCTGGTGCTTTTCAGCCTGTTCCTGCTTTTTAAAAGCAACACGCTGGTTCCCCTTGATTTTCCCCTGAGGGCCTGGTTGTTTCTGGGTCTGTCCGGCATTATCGGTTTCTTCATCGGTGATATTTTTCTGTTCAAGGCCCTGGTTGAAATCGGCCCCCGGATGTCCATGCTCATCTTCAGCCTTGCCGCCCCGGTGGCAGCCCTGATCGGTTGGGCCTTCCTGGATGAAACCTATGTAATCCACCAATGGGTGGGCATGGTCATCACTCTGTCGGGAGTGAGCCTGGTTATCCTTGAGAAGCAACCAACGGTCATGACCGGTAAATCTCTGCGTTCCAGGGCGGTAACCCTTAAGGGAGTCATGTTCGGGGTCGGCGGAATGCTCGGCCAGGCCTGCGGGTATGTCATGAGCAAAACCGGCATGCAGACCGATACCGGATACCTGGATGCCTTTGCCGCCACCCAGATCCGGGCCCTTGCCGCATTTGCCTGTTTTATTGTGTTCTTTACCCTGAGGGGGCAGTGGGGCCGGGTTTTTGAGGCGGTAAAAAACACCCGTGCCCTTGCCTACACCGCCACGGGGGCATTGGTAGGCCCCTTCCTCGGGGTCTCCCTTTCCCTCATGACCCTTCACTATCTGTCAACCGGTGTGGCGTCAACCTTTTTATCCATGACCCCGGTGTGCATCATCCCCTTTTCCATCTATCTGCACAAGGAGCGGGTCTCGCTGCGGGCCTTTGCCGGTGCCCTGGTTGCCGTGGCCGGCATCTGGCTTTTAATGTCGGTGTGACCGTGCCGTGACTCCCATCGGGCTGCAACGGCGCTTCAATGGCGCCGGGCCTGTCTTCGGGGTTATCAATACCCGGTGAATGTCAGGTGGCCGCCGGCTGGGGTGCGAGCTCGACCTTTGCGCCGGCGGCCTCGGACCCTTTTTCAAGGATCATCAGGCGGACGCGGCCGGTTGCTGCAAGCCGTCCCTGGTCGTCGCAGACCGACGCCTCCCACACATGGGAGCGCCGCCCCATGACCAGGGGGGTGGCCGTACAGGTCAGCAAGCCCGATCGCACGGCCCTGAGAAACGAGGTGGAATTTTCAATGCCCACCGCACTTTTACCCTGGTCAAAGACATTGATGGCAGCTCCGGAACTGCACAAGGATTCGATCATGGCGGCGTACACCCCGCCGTGGACAAGCCCGTAGGGCTGGTAAAGGGTGTCCGTAACCGGCACCTTGGCCACGAGCCTGGTCAGGCTCGCCTCGGTGAAATAAAGCCCCATGGCCAGGTTGAATCCACCCAGGGTGCTGTTCAGGATCTGCAGGAGGTTGTCAGCGTCTGTTTCTTTCGATGTGCCGGTTTCAGATAGGTCAGCCATAGGGGTCTGCTCCTTTTAGATTAACATGTTACACATGGGACGACCAGGCCAGGTCAAAGGCCTGTTCGTTCTGCTCAAGGTTGGTGATCACAAGGGAGGGCATGATCCAGGACTGGGCGTCGTAATCCCTGGCTTCCGCCACCTTGATTACGGGAAAGGCGGTCTGCCTTGCGATTTTTTTGACCGTCAGGAACCGGGTGCTGTTCTCCCCGGCCGGAATGCGGGTAAAGGCGAGGTGGTTCACGTTGTTGCGCTGGGCCGCCTTTTTGTAGTTCTCGAATTCTTCCATGTTGTAGATTTTCCCCGGCACCACCTCCATCTGGCTGGTGGAACGGGTGTCCACATCCAGGGAAATATAGTATTTATGGTCCTCAAAGTCGATTTCATACCCGTCGTACAGGGTGTAGACATTGCCCAGAAGGGTGATGAGCTTTTCAAAATGGTCGATTTTTTTGGCGTAGCGCTCACCGTCCGGGTTTTTGCCCACATGGTGGTAGTCTGCCATGAACAGGCAGTGTTCGGGCAGAAGGAGCAGCTCGTTCTTGTTGAACTCCTTGAGAATGTGCCGCTGGATGGTGGTTTGCAACAGTCTGGCCTTGGTGGGCCGCCCGGAAATGAGAAAATAGATGCCGTCGAGTTTCTTTTCCCGCCGCCATTCGGTCAGCAGGGCAGCCTGCTTGCCAAACAGAATTTCAAGAAACCGTGAAAAATCCTTTGCAATGAACCGCTCGGATTCCCACCACGGGGTCTCGTCCTCGGGCTGCCGTGTTGCGTTGTAGAGTTCTGCAAAGTACTCACCGGCCTTTTTCTCTGAAAAAGACTCCTTGCGCTTCAGGGCCGTTGTGATGCCGAGGTCTGAGTCCTGGTAGGAGTTGATCAAAAGGATGCTGGCGTCGGTTGTGAGCCCGCCGATGTCAATGTGGCATACCACAAAGTTGAGATTTTTTTTGTCCTGGTGCCTCAGGCGGTCCTGGGAAAAGAGGAATTCCACCTCTTTCAGGTCCGGTATGCGGTCCTTGTCGCTGGACAGCTCCCAGAAGGGCATGTGTTTGATGAGGTTGAGAAAGTACAGCTCGCAGGCGCCGTTTTCATCGGCCGAGATGTTGACAAAGGTTTTTCTGAGATTGCGCAGGTTGCCGGGAAAGAGCTGGTTCCACTTTTTATGGTTGGCAAGGTCCATGCATACCGAATAGATGTTTTCCCGGTAGCCGGTTCTGAGGTTTTCAATGAACAGATCCGGTACCGTGACACGGATTTCCGTGATAATGGGCACGGCAGGTCCATTCCAGGGTCTTCCCTCCCTGGGCTCGGTGATGTACCGGAAGCTTTCTTCCAGGACCTTGCGGATGTAGAGCTTGAACTGGGGCACGTTGCCCTTGTAGGCGGCAAACTTGCTGGCAAACACATACTTGGCGCTTTTAACGATCTGGCTGGAACTGACGTTCTCCTCGCCCATGTCCGAGACAAAGGCAAAATCCCGTTCGTCACCCGAAGGCGGATTGATGAACGCCGATGGAAATCCCTCGTGGAGCCCGTTGTTGCAGTGGACCACGTATTGCCAGGAGTCGGTGATCTTGTCCCGGCCAAAGCTGCACGGCCAGCAGAGCACCGAGGTGCGGTAGGAGCCGAAATCGATGAACAGGATATACTCTTCGTGGTTTTTGATGTCCCTCGGGGTTCTGCCGGCAATGGTTTCGTAGTACAGCTTGTCATCGTCTTCAAGTTCAATGTTGAACGGGTCAATCACGGGTTTTTTTCGTTTGAACAAATTAAACAGCATGGGTTACCTCCGCCATGGTTTCTTGTTCCATGGTCTTTTCTTCCATGTTTCTTTCCATGAGGGTATAGTCCCCCCTGAGCAATGCATTGGGCACGTAGAGCTCTGCCATGTTCATGATGATATGGGGAAGGTCTGCCTCCCGTGTGCCCAGAAACCCCTTGTCGTCGGGGTCAAGGCGCTGGCGCAGGGTTTCCCAGATGATTTCGGCAATGGCCTTGCTCCGGTCCGATTCACGGAAAAACTGCTCCAGGTACTGGGAGAAGATGGTGGTCCAGAATTCGCCATGGTTTGAAATGATGCCTTCATGGGCATAGCCAAGCTCAGACTTGAAAAATTGCCGCAGGCTCTGGTAGGTGTCATTGAGAACGGCCTGGCGCATCCGTTCCTTGATCTCTTCGACCTCGTCATAGTTTGAGATGTCATGGAAGCAGTCCATGGCCCTGGCACGGACGGCCGAAGCCTCAACCATCCAGGGCCTGAGGAACAGGTTGTTCAGGGCTTCCTGGATGTTGGGTGAGGTGCACAGCGCCTTGAGCGTCCGCCTGGACCAGGCAATCCCGCCGTCAACGGATATCTGCTCCTGGATCTCTTCCAGGTCCTGGTACCGGGAGAGGTTTCGTATCCAGGCCTCCACATGGGGGCCGCGTTCGCCAAAGGTGACCGGGTAGTCCTGGTTGCAGGGGTTGACCAGCTGGACAATGGTTTCAAAATCCCTGTAGCTCTTGAAGTCGCTGGCAATATCGTTTTCCACATTGGTATTGCCGCAATAGCTGGCAATGGCGCTTTCGCCCTGCATGGAGAGCACCAGTGGGAGCTTGTGGTGGGCGTAGCTGGTCTTGAGTACCGCTCCGTATTTTTTCAGAATAGCGTCCATGGGGTGGCCCGGGGGAATGGCGATCTTGTGCTGAAAACAGGCAACAAGAATGCCGGGAAATTTCACCAGGGTTCCCAGCATGTTGGCCTGGAAGGTCTGGTGAAGCTTTTTCTGCCGGTCCATGGCATCGGCACCCTCTTTGATGCCCGGGTATTCGATCACGGGAATGGTCATGGGGGTTGCCTGGGCCGGCACCTCGACCTGGAGCAGGTAGTCGTCGGGTTCGGCCCCGTTGGAGAGATCATAGAGCCGGTTAAACTGTTTCTGGTTGAGGTTCTGGCGCATGACCGCACCGGTTGAGATGCATATCTGGCTGATGACCACGGCATCCACCTGGGACGAGGGGGTCACCAGGCAGGGAACGGCCGTGTTCTCCGAGGTGTTGCGCATCTTGACGGAAAAGAGTTTTCGGAGTTCATCATTGTCAAAAAGGTCCAGAAGGTAGCTTGTTTTAAAGGATTTGTCTGTGCCGGTAACATGGATGTACACGGGTGTATCCACCGATGGAACGGCCTTGAGGGTCTCGTTGCACAGCGCCACGACCTCCCTGGTTTTTTCCAGGTGGTTTTCCGGCACCCTGGACAGTTTGTGCACCAGTGACTCGATTTGCTGGTATAGTTCCTTTAAACGATCTTGATCGGCATTCATGATATTTGTTGGGTACTCCTTGATTCTGCTATTGTATTTGGACAATCTGATAATTTCCGTCACCGGATTTGATGATCTTGAGGCGGTCCTTGCCCAGATCGATTTCCATGTCCGTGATATCGTGTTTAAAGCTGAAGGTAATGCTGTCTTTAAATACCATAAACGAAAAGGGATTGAACAGATTGACCGTGGCCTTTTCAAAGGTAACGGCCTGGCCGTCGTTGAGTTTTCCCCGGAAGCTGTCCTGGGGTTCGAACAGCTTGATGATCCCATACTTTCCGGGTGTGATGTTGATGGACTGGGTTGAGAAGCTGTCATCCTTGGAAAGCTGGACCAGGGTGGTGTTGACCTGGATGGGGTCGCGCTTGAGTGACAGGTTGTTGTCCCGTTCAAACGAGGATTTGGAGATCAGGTTGGAAAGGACCAGGCTGGTGATGGGGTCATAGCACTGGATGCCGTATTTCCCCTTTGAGTCGCCCATGAGCAGTTCCCGGTGGACGGTAACGGGCATGGGTTTTGGGGCGGGCTTGAGTCCCAGGCTGGTGATTTTGTCTTTGAGCACTTCAAGTTTCAGGGTCTGGCCCATGGTTTTTGTGAAATAGGTCAGGGAGGCGTCGGACAGATTGAGCGCGGCAGCCTGGGCGTCGGTAAGGCCGAACCAGGTGATCTCCTTTGGCACCTTGCCGTTGAGGAGCATTTCCCCGAGCTGTCGGGGAATCATGGTGGCCTTGTCCTGTCTGAAAAATGCTGCAAAATCAAGGTTGTCACCACTTTCTGTCCGGGTCAGAAGATACCAGTTGATCTCCTTGAGGGGGGTTGCGATCCTCAGGGGGGTAAAGGTGTAGACGTCCTCAAGGAAATTTTTGAGTTTGTAGCTTATGCCGTCTTTTTCCAGGAGATCTGAAAATTCATTGCTGTCCCTCAGCTTGATGTAGTCCCGGTAGGTGACCATGTTCGTTGTCAGGAATTTAGAGATCTCCGCGTGTTTGAGATCAAGATCTCCCACCTTGAAGTAGAAAATATTGCTCGCGTATCCAGACTGTTTGCATGAATAAATGCGCGCGAGCCTTTCAAACTGGGTGCCCCTGAGCTTCAGTTCATACCGTTCCATGGCCGCTGCCACGTCCCGGTTGTAATTAAAATAGGCAAACAGGGCAAGGCGGTAGGCCCTGTTACTGTCATCGGCCTTGTCCTCCTGGTAGAATTTCTGATCCATGGATGCCAGAAGATGGGTCACATACTCGGGGCGCAGCAGGTCGTCGGCTATTTTTCGGGTAAAGGGCCGCTCATCGTTTTTCCACTCAGACACCTGGGGGAACACGGTCCGGTAAAATCTCATTTCAGGCGAGTCCTGGGACCACTCCGTGGGTTTAAAGGGAAACCTTTTTTCAAGATAGAGGTATTTGTACACGCCCAGTCCGGCTGCCGCCACAACGGCCACCACTGCAAGGGCGGTCAGGAGCTTTTTGAGGTTCCGGGTTTTGATTTTACTTCCCTGGAGCAGGGTCAAAAGTGCCCTGGCCCGCTCCTGGCCAGTTCCCGCATCCCTGTGGACGATGTTTGCGCCATAGGCAATGACCGGCTTTTTTTTGTCCTGGGACCTGAAAAAGGCCCAGGAAGAGCCAATGTTGTCCCCCCGGGTCACCCGGATCTTGAGGTAGTCGATGAACTCTTTTTTTTCAGCCGGGGTGAGTTTGGACATGGGAACGGGTACCATGTCCGGTTCCAGGGTGATGATACCGTCAACATTGATGACTCGGACGTCCAGGTGTGATGTGACGCTCTGGTAACGCCGCACATCCTGGAAAAGGCTGCAGTCCCTTGGGATGAGCGTCTCAAAGGTTATTGGGTAATTGCGGATTTTTCTGATGGGGAGCTCAAATTCCTCAAAACGGCCCATGCACTTGTTCTCCTGAATATAGCGATTAAACCGGCCCATCCGTTGCTGAATACGGCCGGCAATGGTTGCCTGTAAAATAAAGAGTAGAAATATATCATAAAACCATCTGTAATCTCAATGGTTTCTTTTGGCCCCTACAGGGCCGGTCCCATGGCCCGGCGGGGGCGGCATAATACCCTTTTCATTATTCGTTGTGGCCATCCCTCGCTCCGGCAGTGCCGGCTATATGAATCTCGTTCCGAAGTCGTGCAAAACCTCCCCCGGGTCGCCTCTGCTGGCCAAGGTTCCCGTTCCATGCTTCGTAGTGTCTGCTATGGCATGAAAAAAAGACCTTGACATCATCAAACGCCTCGTGTAGGGATCATGATAGAACTTTGGACAAACCCCGATTACAGACATTAATCTCAACAGCAGGAAGAATATCGTGGCCCGATCTTTTGTGGACTATTATTGGTTTTATTTTTATAGCTCAGGTCTGCCCGGGGTGCGCTGAACTCTTTTAATTGAACAAAGCGATCAAAGCCGTGGGCATAACTCCCACGGCTTTTTTGTTTCAGGCCGTGGAGAAGCTCCTGCTCCACGGCCCTTTTTAATTTAACCTTTGACAGGAGACCGTGTCATGACACAGACCTATGATGTAAACGTTTTATCCTTTGAAACCCTGATTTCTCCCAACCATCTTAAAGATGAACTGCCCATGACCGATGCCTCCACGGCTACGGTGGTGGACAGCCGCGCAATCATCAACAGGATTCTCAACCGGGAAGATCCCCGGCTGCTGGTGGTGACAGGACCCTGTTCGATCCACGATGAGGCTGCGGCCCTGGAGTACGCTGACAAGCTCAAGCGTTTGAGCCAGAAGGTGTCAGACCAGATCTACCTTGTCATGCGGGTCTACTTTGAAAAACCCAGAACCACGGTGGGCTGGAAGGGGTTGATCAATGATCCCAACATGGACGGATCCTGCGACATGGCAACCGGGCTGAGAAGGGCCCGAAAACTGCTCCTGGACATCACTGGCATGGGGATGCCCGCAGGCACTGAGATGCTGGATCACATTACCCCCCAGTATGTGGCAGGCCTTGTCAGCTGGGCCGCCATTGGTGCAAGAACCACTGAATCCCAGACCCACCGGGAGATGGCTTCCGGACTTTCCATGCCCGTTGGATTCAAGAACTGCACGGATGGCGGCCTGGTCAATGCCTTTAACGCCATGGTGGCGGCCAGATCGCCCCAGAGTTTTCTCGGTATTGATCCCGAGGGCCGGGCCAGCATTATTAAAACACGGGGCAACCCCGGGGTCCATGTGGTGCTCAGGGGAGGGGAACGGCCCAACTACGACTGTGTCAGCATTGGCGAGGCCCTGACCCATCTTAAAGCAAGACATCTGCCCGAGGCCATCGTGGTGGACTGCTCCCACGCCAATTCCCGGAAAAAATTTGAAGGCCAGGCCGTGGTGTGGAAGGATGTGCTTCACCAGCGCCTGGGCGGCAACAAAGCGCTGGTGGGCATGATGCTTGAAAGCAATCTCAAGGAGGGCAGCCAGAGCTGTGCGGCTGATCCGGAAGCGCTTGAATATGGTGTGTCCGTGACCGACGAGTGCATCTCCTGGGAGACCACCGAAGAGCTGATCCTGTTTGCCCATGACCAGCTGAAACAGAAGAACGGCTGATTCGTGGGGGGCACAACCTTCAACCCTTTTGGAGACCTTTGATGAAAAAACTTGATATCACGGGGCGCAACGGAAGTTCCTGTCTTGCCATTGGCGAGCGCCTTGAAAACCTTGGGACCTATATCCCTGAACAAGCCGTCATTATCACCGATTCCCGGGTCCGCTCCCTGTATGGCGATCAGTTTCCCGCCTGCCCGGTGATCGAGATCGGCCAGGGTGAGACCATAAAAACCCTTGAAACCGTCCAGACGATTTTTCAACGCCTGGTGGACCTTGAGGTGGACCGTTCAGGATTCATTGTGGGCATTGGTGGTGGGATTGTCTGTGACATCACGGGCTTTGTGGCCTCAACCTATTTGAGGGGCATTGGGTTCGGCTTTGTGTCGACTACCCTGCTCTCCCAGGTGGATGCCAGCGTGGGCGGTAAAAACGGGGTCAACTTTTCAGGATATAAAAACATGGTCGGGGTGTTTAACCAACCTGAATTTGTCATCTGTGACATGGCTTTGTTGAAAACCCTTCCCCAGGAGGAGATCTGTTCCGGACTGGCCGAAATCATCAAGCATGCCTGCATTGAGGACAGGGCGTTGTTTGAATTCCTCGAGACTGACCGCGACCGTGTTCTGGGGCTTGAGCCTGCTGCAGTGGAGCGCATGGTGCATGATTCCGTCGTGATCAAGTCTGTCATTGTCAACCGGGACGAACATGAGCTGGGGGAGCGCAGAAAGCTTAATTTCGGCCATACCTTTGGCCACGCCTTTGAGAAGATTCTCAAGATTCCCCATGGCGAGGCTGTGGCGGCGGGCATGGTGGCGGCTGCAGCCCTTTCGGTTGAGCAGGGGTGTTTGACCGCCCAGGCGGCCCGGCGTATTGAAGCCCTGATCGAAAGCCTGCACCTTCCCACCCGGTTCGACCTTGACCGGGGCAGGGTGATGGACGCCATGCGGCGGGACAAGAAAAGGCAGGGCGAGTCCATCCATTTTGTCCTGCTTGAAGGGATCGGCAAGGCCGTGGTTGAACCCATCACCATTGAGGCGCTGGAACACTCAATGGACCGGCTTGGCCTTTGCTGAACGGCATGTTTCAGTGCCTGAATTTGCTGCATTCCGGTGGTCCGGGCGGTGAGTCGTGGAAATGTCCTGGTGGTGATCCAGACAGGTCCTTACCGTTTTGACAAACCGGTCAAAGACCGGGGTTGTCTCTTTGCGGAAAAGACGCGTGATTTTTTTAAACATGGTCCTGCGCAACCCCAGGGTGATTTCAAGCTGTACCCCCCTGCCCAGGGGATTTCGGTTGCAGATGTTCAAGGGGTTGGTGGCGGGAAAGCGGCTGGATCGCCTTGCGTTAAAACCTGCCTTGAGGAATTCTCGAACCAGGGCCGTTAAAAGGAGATTGTCCCGGCCACCCAGTAAGATTGATTTTTCATTTTCCCGGCACCCGTGGATGGTTATAAGGGTCCGGGCCTGTTGTGCAATGGCGACGGCCCGGGGTTCGTCAAAATTGCGGCTTGTGATGTGCAGCACCTGGTTTCCGCTGGGTTTAATGCCGCTGAAAGTGTAAAAGGTATGGTCGCCTCCGGCAATTGCCTCGGCTATTTCAGTGGTGCCCGGTTCAATTCCCCCGCCATGGGGCGCCATGACGGCAGTGTGGGTTCTTCCATGGTGGATACGGATGCGGTAATCAATGCCTTCTGCCTGGTGCCGGCTTAATTTCTCATAGGAGTTGTATTTTTCCATGGCCCACAATATGATAGTGCTTTATCCAGGGTGAATGGTGAGTTGCAGTTTCTCAATATCAGGAGGATAGCATGGAAAAACACTTCATGACAGCTAAAGATGGGTTCAAGATGACAGTGGAGGTGGTTCCCCCGGCAGGCTCAGATCCAGGGCCCCTGCTCGAGCAGCTGGCCGCTGTTTCCAGTCTTGCATTTGACGGGTTCAGCGTTGCCACCAATCCCGTTGCAAAGCCGTGCATGTGCGCCATGGCCCTTTGTTCCCTCATCCAGGCGCGCACGGGCAAGCCCAGCATTCTCCATTGCACCACAAGGGATCACAACCGTTTGAGCCTCCAGGGACAGCTGTGGGGGGCAAAGGCCCTTGGCATTGATACCGTGCTCGTTGCCACCGGAGACATGGTTGCCAGAAAAGAGCGGAACATAACCTCCACGGTTTCCGACCTCAACGTGTTTGGACTGACGGCCATGGCCGTTGCTTCGGGCATGGATACCGGGGTGGTGTTTGACAGTCACCCGGAAATCAACGGGTTTGACCTGGCCGTTGAAAGACTGAGGAAAAAGGTTGACGCAGGTGCCGAATTTGTGGTGACCCAGCCGGTGTACGACAGGGTTTCTGCCGAACGTATCGCCGTTGCAACCCGGGAACTGGGCATCCCGGTTATCCTGGGCATTCTGCCGTTGAGGACACTGAAACACGCCATTTTCCTCCATGACCGGGTGGCAGGCATTGCCGTGCCGGAATCGGTTCGTTCGGCCATGGCCGAAGCCGGGGACACCGTGGCCGAGGGGGCTTCCAATGCCGCTGAGATGCTTGCCATTGCCCGGGAGTTCTTTGCAGGCGCCTGCATCATGCCGCCTTTTAACCATTATGAAGTGCTTCATGCCATTATCGGCTAGGCGGGGAACCATTAATAGATGTTCATGGACCAGGTGATAGCGGCCATGGCAGGGCATTCAATCCTGTTCATGGTCATGTCAGGGGTTTCCCTTGTGACTTTTTTAGGATCCCTTGTGGCTGTGCCCTGGATCATCGGCAGGATGCCGTCCGATTATTTCGTCCGGGGCAGACAACGCCGGGTCAGGCCATTGATGCTGATCGTCAGGAACGTCCTGGGGCTTGTTTTTGTGGCGGCAGGCATGGTCATGCTGGTTACCCCGGGCCAGGGCCTGTTGACAATCCTTGTGGGGCTTCTTATCATGAGTTTTCCAGGAAAAATGCATCTTCAGCGCCGACTCTTGATGGTGCAGGGCCTGCGAAAGGCATTAAACTGGGTCAGGCAAAGACAGGGGGGCTCTCCCATGATATTTGATCCGCCTGATTGAACCGATTTATAGGAACACCCGGGAGATATGTCGAAAAAATATAGATTTGTACTGTACAATATCCGGTATGGCACCGGCACGGGGTGGCGGTTTCACACCCCGTTTCCCTACAGGGGGTACACCCGCAGGACCGACCGCCATTTTGATTCAATCACCGATTTCATAGAATCCCTTGATCCGGACATTGTGGGGCTCATTGAGGTGGACGGAGGCTCCATGCGGTCCCGGGGAGTCAACCAGGCCAGCCAGCTTGCCAGTGTCCTTGGCCATTCCTTCTTGTTCGAGAGCAAGTATACCCGTCCCCTTTTTTCAAAGCACCTGCCCATTGTGAGATGGCAGGGCAATGCCTTTCTTGCAAAGAATGGCATCCTGAGCCGGAAGTTCCGGTACTTTGACCAAGGCGTGAAGCGCCTCGTCATTGAGGTGGAGCTGGACACCTGTGTGGTATTTCTGGTTCATCTTTCCATCAAGTACGGCCATCGGCAGAATCAGCTCCGGGAGCTTGAAAGGCTCATCCAGGGCCAGCAAAAGCCCGTGATTGTTGCCGGTGATTTTAACAGTTTTCTGGGGCTGAGGGAGCTTGCCCCCTTTCTTGAGACCACCCGTCTTAAAAGCGCCAATACCGGCAGGCTCAGAACCTTTCCCAGCCGGGTGCCGCGCATGGAGCTTGATTTCATTCTCCACAGCCCCGGGATCGTCATCCATGACCTTGCGGTGCCCCAGGTCAGGCTGTCGGATCACCTGCCGCTGATCTGCGATTTTTCCCTGAAGGATCGGGCATAGACCCATGGCCGACTGGAGAGCGGTGCTGATTATCCTGCTGTACGTCTATATTTTTGTCACCATCTTTTATCTGCTGCTGGACAACCGGGAGACGGCAACCACCCTGTCCTGGCTGCTGGTGTTCCTGGTTTTTCCCTTTGTGGGGATTGTGTTCTATTTCCTGTTCGGACGAGGCATGCGCAAGAAGGTCCGTAAAACCCTGTTACGCCAGAACCTTGAAGGCCGTCTTGCCGGAGGGGGGCGGGCCATGGTCGAGCGCCAGAAACGGGTGATGGATGTGCTGTTCGGCCGGTATGTCTCGCCTGCAGAAAAAAAACTGATCCGCCTGATGTACAGGAACTCCGATTCGATCCTGTCGTCAAAAAATCAGGTTCAGGTGTTTTTCAACGGCCGGGATAAATTCGATCAGCTCATGGATGACCTGGAAACGGCCCAGAAGTATATCCACATGGAATACTTTATCTGGGAGAACGACCCTCTATCCCAGAAGGTGGTCAGGATACTCCAGGAGCGGGCCGCCCAGGGGGTTGAGGTGCGTATCCTCTATGACGTTATCGGCAATTATCTTACCGGAAGATACCGTCGGAAACTCAGGGAAATGGGGATAAGGATTTATCCCTATTACAATTTCGCATCTCCGTTGAAGATTCATACGCTGAATTACCGGA
The DNA here is from genome assembly GCA_963675615.2 of uncultured Desulfobacterium sp. Classification (GTDB taxonomy): domain Bacteria; phylum Desulfobacterota; class Desulfobacteria; order Desulfobacterales; family Desulfobacteraceae; genus Desulforapulum. The sequence continues at coordinate 1,557,155 of CAXXTD010000001.1, read as the reverse complement.
ACCACCGAAAGATCGTGGTCATTGATGGCACAACCGGCTATCTTGGCGGGATGAACATGGGTGAGGAGTATATTGACGGGGGCAGACGGTTTCCCCACTGGCGGGATACCCACCTGCGGATCCAGGGGGAGGCCGTGGCGGTCCTCCAGGAGGTGTTCAAGGTCAGCTGGTTTAACACGACCCGGGAAGAGCTCACCATGGTGAGCGACACTGCCATTGGGACCATGGAGAGCGACACTGCCGATCCCAGGGAAGGGGAACCGGTTCATGTTCAGATTACTACCTCAGGGCCGGATTCCGCCTGGGAGTCGATCCAGCAGCTCTATTTCCTGCTCATCTCTTCGGCCGACCATTCTATTTATATCCATACCCCCTATTTCATTCCAGATGCCAGCATTGTCATGGCCCTTAAAACAGCGGCCCTGGGCGGCGTTGATGTGAGGATCATTTTGACGGGCCTGCTTGATAAGCGGCTGCCCTACTGGGCGGCCCTGACCTTTATCGGGGATCTTCTTGCGGCCGGGGTCCGGTTTTTCTACTATACCCGGGGGTTCATGCACGCCAAGACCATTGTGGTGGACGACAAGTGCTGTTCGGTTGGCACGGCCAATATGGACATCCGCAGTTTCCAGCTCAACTATGAGATCAATGCCCTGATCTATGATGAACAATTGGCGGGCAAGATTGTTGCAATGTTCCACCATGATCTTGATTTCTGCCGGGAGTTCACCCGGGCCGATTACGACAGGATCAGCCGGCCTAAACAGCTGAGAAACTCCCTGGCCCGGCTGTTTGCCCCTCTTTTGTAATATTTCGACCCCCTTCGTTGTCCTGCCAGATCGGAAATCGCCCATTCCCTTGACTTTCCAGGAATGTTATGGGTAGGTATTTGTCAACACCATCAGGGGGCGACCTGGAATGGATTGACAATATTAAGGAGGGTAGATGCAGAGATTCAATACGATCAGGGCCAAACAGATGGCAGGATTCATGGTGATTGCATTCATTACAGCCTTTGTCAGCATTGTCAGTTACAGCGGCATGAAAAACCTGGGAGACAAATTCAGGGTTGTCATTGAATCCTCACCCCTCATAGCGTCCTGCCTTAACATGAAGCTCACCGTTGCCCAGGATACCATCGTTGTCATGAAAATGATGGCAGCCCTTGATACCGACGAACTTGACGCCATATGGAAGGAGCATGAGGTCAATCTCACTCGGTTTGATTTGTATAAAAACGCCATTCTTCAGGGGGCCCGATTAAAAACAGGGACCATTTTTCCGGCAACGGATACGGGGTTGCGCACCATTGTGGAAGAGGCAGGGGCATTCCATGAACAAAGCCTTCGCCCCGGGTTTAAGGTGGCCCACGGGCAGATGACGAAGCAGTTATCGGCAGAGCCCTATGATTATGAACTGCTCGATACCATTGACGACCGAATTATCGCCATGGGAGGGACACTTACCGGGCAGCTGGACCAGGTCATTGCCACGGCCCGGAAGGTGATTGTCAAGGCTGAAGAGGGGGCTGAAAAAGAAAGAACCCGGGCCGCAAGGCTGCTGCTGGCCGCAACCCTTGGGGGGATCGCCGTTGCTTTTTTCCTTGGCCTTATCATTTCAGGAAAGGTATCAGGCCCCGTGAAAAAAGCGGCTCAGTTTACCCAGACCATTGCCGGGGGGGACCTTACAACTGTTCTTGAAATCAGGCAGAAAGATGAGATCGGCGCCATGGCCGCTGCCATGAACCAGATGGTGGCGGGCCTTTCCGGTATTTTCAAGGATATTTCAACGGGGGTATTCACCCTTAATGAAACCGTTTCAAATCTTTCCATGATTTCCGATAAACTCAAGGTGGGTGCGGAAGATCTATCCAAACGATCCGAGTCCGTGGCCGCTGGATCAAGAATAATGAACGATGGTATTTCATCCATTTCATCGTGTGCAGCACAGTCTGCCACCAACCTTTCCATCCTCACAGCCGCCATGGCGGAGATGGGTGCCACGGTCAATGAGATTGCGAAAAATACTGGTAAGGCAAGAACGATTACCCGGTCCGCCGTGGACGCGGCTGAAAAAGCATCCCTGAAGATCCATGCCCTTGGCAGTGAGGCCGAAGAAATCGGGCAGGTAACCGAGGTGATTTCCGAGATCTCGGCCCAGACCAACCTTTTGGCCCTGAATGCTGCCATTGAGGCGGCCCGTGCAGGGACTGCCGGCAGGGGCTTTGCCGTGGTGGCGACCGAGATAAAGGCCCTGGCCGGGCAGACGGATGGGGCGGCCCGGGACATTGCAAGAAAAATCGCCGGAATTCAACAATCCACAAGGGGAGGGGTCACGGAAATAGGCGCAATCTCCAATGTGATCAGGGAGGTGGATGAGATTGTATTGGCGATTTCCGCTGCCATTGAGGAGCAGACCGTCACCTCAAGCCAGATTGCACAGAATATTGACGAGGCTGTCCAGAGCGTCAATGAAACCAACCGAACCATTACAGACTCTTCCCGGGCTTCTGCCCGGATGGCAGCGGATGTTGCCGGCGTAAGCAAGAATGTGCAGGATGTCACCAACAGCAGTCGTCAGGTCAGTGACAATGCAATGAAACTCACCGATTTCGCAGCCGGTCTCAAGGAGATGATAAGCCGGTTCAGGGTTTGATCTGTCGTATCAGGCCCTCCTGGGCAACCGTGGCAACAAGTTGACCGTCCCGGGTGAACACCTTGCTGATGTTCATGCCTCGACCCTTGCAGGCACTGGGGCTTTTCATCACCGAAAGGAGCCATTGGTCCATCCTGAAGGGTCTGTGGAACCAGATGGCATGATCCAGGCTGGCCACCTGCATGTCCGGTACCCAGAAGCTTTTTCCATGGGGATAGAGCGATGTTGATACCAGGTGAAAATCCGAGGCATAGGCCAGCATATACCGGTGGGTTGCAATGTCGTCGGGCATGGTCGAGATGGCCCGGAACCAGACAAATTTTTCCGGGGGCATGATTTTGGGATCAAAGGGGTTCACGGGATTGACCACCCGGATCTCAATGGGTTTTTTACAGAGCAGTTTGTCGAAAAGCCCGGGAGGCGATTGTCTGGCCAGCCGTTTGGCCATTTCAAGCTCAGGCTCAATTCCGTCGGGTCCTGGAATTTCGGGCTTCTCTTCCTGGTGGTCAAAGCCTGTTTCTTCCCTGTGAAAAGAGGCGGACATGGAGAAAATGGCCCGGCCGTTTTGAACGGCCACCACCCGTCTTGTGGTGAAGCTTCTGCCGTCCCTGATGCAGTCCACGGTATATACAATGGGTTTTGTGGCATCCCCCGGCCGCATGAAATATCCGTGCATGCTGTGGGCCTGGAATAGGGAATTCACGGTTTTTGAGGCCGCTGAAAGGGACTGCCCGAGCACCTGGCCCCCAAAGACATTGCCAAACCCGAGATCCTGGCTCTGGCCGCGAAAGATGTTTTGTTCAATGGGCTCGAGATCGAGCAGGGTCAAAAGTTCGTCGAGCACGTTGCCCTGGAAGCATTCACTCATTGGATTTCCTTTGTCCGGGAATATTTTCTGTTAAAAGTGCCAATAAAGCAAGCCGGACCTCCTCCCGGATGGGAGACCCTGTCGAGAAAGTCCTGGTCTTTCTGGATGGCCCATGGATCTTATCACTGTTGGAGATGTCATATCAACCTGAAAATTTTTATTGACATGGGGGTTGGAAATTCCGGATAGTAATAGAAGATGTAACGTCTCCATTAAACCAACGTTAAAGGAGAGACTTATGTCAAAGAAAAAGCATCTTTATTCAGAAGAGACCCACATTGTCCACGGCATTGAACACTCCCACACCCCAACCATGGATCTGGTGCCGCCCATCCACATGACATCCACCTTCAGGTTCAAGGATTCAGACCATGGGGCAGGGGTGTTTGACGGAAGTGCCGGGGGATACGTCTATACCCGGATATCCAACCCCACCGTGGATCTTTTCCAGGAAAAACTGGCCCTTTTAGAGGGGGGCGAGGCCGCCGTTGCAACGGCGTCGGGCATGGCCGCCATTGCAGGAACCGCCTTGTCCCTGGCAGGCCCGGGTGATAATTTTGTCGCCTGCAACGCCGTATACGGCGGCACCTTTGCCCTTTTCAACAATCATCTGCGAACCTACCATATTGAGCCAAGATTTATCGCGCCCTGCAACGCCAACACCCTGGAGCGGGTGGATGCCCTGATTGATAAAAACACTCGTTTCATGTTCATGGAGACACCGGCAAACCCCACCCTTGATGTGATCAATATTGAGCTGTGGGCCTATCTGGCCGGCCAGCATGGGATCCCCCTTGTGGTGGACAATACCTTTGCAAGCGCCTATCTCCAGAAGCCCCTTGCCCTGGGGGCCGAGATTGTGGTTCATTCGGCCACCAAATATCTTGGAGGCCACGGCGATATTATTGGCGGGATTGTTGTGGGGAAAAAAAAGAGGATCCAGCAGATCAAAACAGACTACATGGATCATTTTGGTCCGAGCATGAGCCCGTTTAATGCCTGGCTGATTTTAAGGGGGTTGAAAACCCTTGCTCTTCGCATGGATCGTCACAGCAGTTCGGCCCTGAAGGTGGCGTCCTGGCTTGAAACCCATCCCAGGGTCAAACGGGTTCACTATCCTGGGCTATCCTCCCACCCCGAGCATCTGCTTGCCAGAAAGCAGATGAAACAGTTCAGCGGCGTCCTGGGATTTGATCTAAAGGGGGGACTTGGGGCGGGAAAGATTGTTATGGACAACGTGCAGCTTTGCACCCTGGCCGTGAGCCTGGGGGACTGTGAAACCCTGATCCAGCATCCAGCCACAATGACCCATGCCACCTATACCGGGGAAGAACTCAAGGCAGCCGGTATTGACCCGGGGCTGGTCCGACTCAGCATCGGGCTGGAACATCCCGATGATATCATGGCCGATCTGGAAACGGCATTTTCCCTGATACCGTCGTGACCGGGGTAATGCATGGTCCGTTAAATGCATTGCCTGATCGTTCAGACAAGGTAAAACGGAGGAATTTGACATGGTTGTTTCTGGGATTAACAACAGCCGTGGGAACCCAGAACGCCCCGGCCGGGTCTGGCCCGACTGGTATCCCCAGCTCAAGGCGTTTCGAAACGGTGACACCAAACGGGCGGCATGGCAGCTGAGCACCACGCTTGTTCCCTATTTTTTCCTGTGGTTTCTGATGATTCAAACCGTTCAGCGCGGCTATGGGTATGCCCTGATCCTGGCCTTGGCCGTTGCTGCAGCAGGGTTCATGGTGAGGATGTTTATCCTGTTCCACGACTGTGTCCATGGTTCTTTTTTTGTCTCCAGGGGTGCCAACACCTTCTGGGGCCATTTTCTGGGGGTGCTGGTGTTCACCGCCTATGAGGACTGGCGTTACAGCCACATCCGCCACCACGGGACCTGTTCCAACCTGGATGCCCGGGGGGTGGGCGACATCTGGACCATGACCCTCAAGGAATATGAGTCTGCACCGCTCCTTGTCCGGCTGCAGTACCGGATTTACCGCAATCCCCTTGTGCTGATGGGCATAGGTTCCCTGTTCAGTTTTCTTGTGGGCAACCGGTTCCCGACCCGGGGAGCAGGTCCCAGGGCCCTCAGGAGCGTTCTCCTGACCGACATTCTCATCCTTGCCGTGGCTGGGGGGGCATGGGGGGTGATGGGCTGGAAAACCTATCTCATGATTCAGATTCCCGTGCTGTGGATGGCCGCAATGGCTGGCGTCTGGCTTTTCTATGTTCAGCACCAGTTCAAGGGGAACTACTGGGCAAGGCAAGGGGAATGGACTCCCCTGGATGCGGCCATGCGGGGAAGTTCGTTTTATCAGCTGCCGGCCGTTTTTGACTGGCTGTCAGGCAGCATCGGTTTTCACCACGTCCATCATCTGAGCCCTCGAATTCCGAACTATAATCTCAAGCGATGCTATGGTGCCATTCCGGCCCTGCAGGCCAAAGAGCCAATAACCATGGGGGAAAGCCTTGGCTGCCTCCGGGTGAAACTCTGGGATGAGGAGGGCCGGGACATGGTTGGGTTTAACTGATCAGGGACAGACCCGGTATCTGTCCCCTTGGGGTATCAGATCATCGTTTATGGCATTCGTTGCAGCGTATCGGCCCGAATTTTTTGCCTTCAGCCTTGTATGCCTTGTGGCAGGCGATGCATGTGCCGTTCATAACCTGCTTGCGTTTCAGAGTCTTCTGGGCCTTCATCTCTTTTATGGCCCCGATCTCCTTGGGAAAGATGTCATGGCAGGCCTTGCAGTCGCCCAGGGTTTTCTGGTGAAGCTTGTGGGGGAAATCAATCGCCCCCTTGCCGCCGCCGTCCAGGGAAAATTTTTCTGCTCCCATGCTGTTTGCAGCAACTCCGACCACGGCAACGGATACCACCATGGCAAGACCCATGATCGCTATCTTGACTGTTTTCATCTGTTCTCCTGTGTTTGTTTTACCAGTTCTCGCACAATAACTCAAAATACCCAACAGGCTTGACGCAGGCAGGACATTTTTCCGGAGCCCCTTCTCCCGTGTGGATGTAACCACATCCCAGACAGCGCCACTGTTTTTCTTCCGAGCGCCTGAACGCCCGGTCACGGGCAAGATTTCCCGCAAGCTGCCGGTAGATCGTTTCATGGTGGCGTTCAGCCACACTGATGGCGTTCAGGGTCTCTGCCGCCCGTTGAAATCCTTCGTCCAATGCGATCTTTGCAAATCCCGGATAGGTTTTCGTGTGAACAAGGTGTTCCAGATCTGCGGCAGACAAAAGGTTGGAACGGGTATCCTGGATCACCCCTGCCGGAAAGGTCCAGGAGATCTCCAGGTCTCCGCCGTTGAAAAACTTGAAAAACCGCAGGGCGTGCTCGCACTCCTGCTCGGCGGTTTCGTCAAATATCCGGGCAATCTGGATGTACCCGTCACTCCGGGCCCGGTCGGCAAAGAAATTGTACCGGGTCCGGGCCTGGGTTTCCAGCGAGTAGGAGATCAGCAGATTTTTTGCCGTTTTGCTCTCCCGAAATGCAACCATGGGTGTCTCCGATTTAATCTTCTATGATTTCAATGGCGTCGGCACCGCATTCTGCGGCTGCCTGGCGAACAATACCCTCCAGATGTTTCGGGATTACGTCAAATTTAACCGTGGAACGAAGCTGATCCTCATCATACTCAAACACCTCTGCACACAGTTCGTTGCAGTGTCTGTCGCCCATGCACTGTTCAGTAACCTTCACTTTCATTGATCGTCTCCTTTTGTCATACGTTAAAGACACATCCAGGTTGATAAAACACGATTGCTAACATTCTTTCTATTTGTATCTGCGAAAGTTTAATTCGTCAAACATTAATATTAAAATTATCATTCAAATCCGTGTTCGAAAAACAGCAGATTGATTGGTCCCTCTGGGAGCTGTGCCGCTGACTCACCTGCGCATGAACCTGTGGAACCGTGCGACCCAGGCAAGGAGTCGTTCCGGGGCATGGGCCTTTTTCCACTGGCCTGCCGCGTATTTGTTGGCCTCGGCCAGGGTCGGGTAGATATGGATGGTGCCGAGGATCTTGTTGAGTCCGAGACCGTGGCCCATGGCCAGAACAAACTCGGCAATGGTGTCACCGGCATGGCTGCCCACGATGGTGACGCCCAGTATCCGGTCCTTGCCGGGTGGGGTGATGACCTTTACAAATCCCCGGGCTTCGGAATCGGTGATGGCCCTGTCCAGATCTTCGATGTTGTAAACCGTGACCTCATGGTCGATTCCCCGTTGTTTTGCCTCACTCTCACTCAAGCCCACCCGGGCCACCTCAGGGTCGGTGTAGGTGGCCCAGGGGATAACGCTGTAATCCACCCGGAACCGCTTGAACATCCCAAACAGGGCGTTCACGGTGGCATACCAGGACTGATGGGCCGCAACATGGGTAAACTGGTAGGGCCCTGCCACGTCGCCGGCACAGAATATGTTGGGGAAATTGGTCTCCATGAAACGACCGGCCCGGATTTTCCCCTGGTCCGATATCTTCACCCCAAGGGTTTCAAGTCCCATCCCCCGGGTGTTGGCAACCCGTCCCAGGGCAATGAGGAGGGTGTCAAAGCCGATGTGTCTGTCCACGCCCCCATGGTCGCACACCAGGACCGGTCCCGGGTCCGTGTGAATGATTTCTCTGGCGGAGTGGTCGGTGAGCACCTGAACGCCTTCGTTCTGGAAGGTTTCCCGGATCAGTTCAGACACCTCGGGATCTTCCCGTTTCAATATCCGTGGTCCCCGCTGGACCAGGGTCACCTTTGAACCCAGCCGGGCAAATGCCTGGGAGAGCTCGCATCCAATGGGGCCGCCGCCAAGAACCAGGAGCCGTCCGGGAAGGGTTGTCAGCTGCCAGACCGTGTCCGACGTGAGGTAATCAACGGTTGAAAGTCCGGGGAGGTCGGGTACCATGGGGCGGGCGCCGGTGGCAATGATGATGTTTCGTGTGGTGAGACGCCTGCCGTTGACCTCCACCTCCCAGGGGGAAACAATTTCTGCCCTTCCCTTGATGCACTCCACCCCAAGCCGGGTGTAGCGCTCCACGGAATCGTGGGGCGCAACGGTCCGGATGATGTTATGGACCCGCGCCATGACCCTGGGAAAATCAACGGTCAGCTCTGCCCGTTCAAGCCCATAGGCCTGGGCCTTTGCGGCCTGGGCCACGATTTTTGCACTTCGGATGAGCGCTTTGCTGGGCACACAACCTGTGTTCAGGCAGTCGCCTCCCATTTTGTCCGCCTCGACAAGGGCCACCCTGGCCCTGACCGTGGCGGCAATGTACGAGGATACAAGCCCTGCAGATCCTGCCCCGATCACCACAAGGTTGTACATGAACTGACGGGGTCGCGGGTAGGGGGCCAGCTGTTTTTTTGTCTGGATCATGGCTGCGGCTTTTCTGGCTGCCAGGGGGAAGAGGCCGAGCAGGGCAAAGGCTGCCATGAGCTTGAACGACAGGATGCCCTGGATGGATTCAAGTCCGGCAAGCTGGGTGCCGGCATTGACATAGACAAGGGTGGCCGGCAGCATCCCGATCTGGCTTGCCGCGTAATACCGGGACAGTGGGATGGGTGTTACGCCCATGACCAGATTGATGATGAAAAAGGGAAAAATCGGCACCAGGCGAAGGGTGAACAGATAAAACCCCCCGTCCCGCTCCACCCCCCTGTTGATGGTGGCAAGTTTATCCCTGAACCGTCGCTGCACGGCCTCCCGGAACAGAAACCGTGATACCAGAAACGCAAGGGTTGCGCCGATGGTGCTGGCAAACGAGACCAGGACCGTTCCCAGGAGGGTACCGAACAAGGCCCCACCCAGCAGGGTGAGCATGGTGGCCCCGGGCAGGGACAGGGCTGCCATGGCCATGTAGGCGGCCATGTAGGCCGCTATGGCAGCCATCCGGTGGCTGGCGTAATAGGCCTGGAGGAGATCCAGGCTGTCGCGCATGAAACCCAGGGAAACATATGTCTTTAAATCAAAGAGATAAAAACAGACCACCATTGCCGCCATGGCCGCCACTACCAGAAGTTTGGTTTTATCGAATTTTTTCATGGGTGGTTGATGAACCTTTTAATTTCCTGGTTTACGGCGTCGGGGCGTTCCATGGGTGAAAGATGCCCTGCATCCGCAATGCAGCTGAGCCGGGCATTGGGAATGGCTGTCCTTAACTGTTCGCCATATTTTGCCGGGGTGAGAACATCGTCGGATGCCGTTAAAATCAGCACCGGCAGCTTGATGCGGCCAAGGTCGTCCACCAGGTCAAATCGGTTGCAGGCCATGAAATCCGTCAGGGTGGTTTCAGGGGCCTGGACCATGGTCGGCCCCAGGGCGTCAATGAGTTCAGGCCGGTTGTTTTTCGGTGACAGGGCAAACTGCCCCAGGGACCCCAGGAACCGGGGGTAATCCTTTGGGATGGATTTCAAGAGCATGGGGTTGACCCGCAGCCTTGCCCCGGAATTGATGACAATACCGGCCCGGATGTTGCCTGGGTCTCGGGCAAGCAGGCAGAGCACCACGGCACCGCCCATGGAGAGACCGCAGACAATGGGCATCTTGATTTGGTTTTCATCAATGAATTCAACAAGAAAGTCTGCATTCTGCTCAATGGATGCATTGGCCTTTTCAGGGGAGGCGCCACGGCCGGGAAGGTTCAGGGCCAGGGTGTTGATATGGGGTGAGAGGGCTGCAACCTGGGGTTCCCAGGCGTGGCAGTTCATGCCGGCCCCGTGGACAAGGATGAGGGTCTGTCTGTCGGTATCCATGGGCCAGGGGGCGGCCAGGAATTCAAACCTGCCGGTTTTCAGCGTTTCCATAGGGGGGGTCCTGTTTTTTGGAGGGTTGTTTTTCCATGATCATATCCTCCATGGATTGATTTTACAACACAAGTGTTGGGCAGGAAGCTGCGCCCCTCTGATTTTTATTGCGTTTTTTCCGGGGAACTGTTAGCAGGGCGCACTTGTACCCGATATTCTTCAGGTTGCAGGTTGTATGATCTGACCCATGCACTTTTGCCCCAATCTTTAATCCACAGGGTACACCATGAAATTTGACCCATCCATGTTCATAGAAAAAAACCGCCAGGCGTTCCAGGAGACCTATGACGCCATGGGCTGGCTGACCCGGGACCAGGCCCTTGCTGCAGAACAGCGGCGGAAGCGTCTCGTTGATTCAATCTTCAGTGCCGGCAGCCGTGCCCAATGGCGGTTTGCACAGACAAAGCCCTTTACCGGCGAGCTTTCCCCCGGGTGCCAACTGTGTGGTGAAGGCGCATGGTCCTGCCTTTTCGTCAACAACCTGTGCAATGCCAGCTGCTTTTACTGCCCAACGGCCCAGAAGGAGCGGTCTGTTCCCGGCACGGGCAACCTTGAATTTAACGCGCCTGAATCCTATGCGGATTACGTGGACGCCTTTGGCATCCGGGGGGTCAGTTTCAGTGGCGGAGAACCCACCCTCTCGTTTGACCGGGTGGTTCGTTTTTTAAAAACCCTGCGCCGCCGCATCCAGACCCCCCTTTACATCTGGATGTACACCAACGGCATTCTCATCACCGAGGAGAAGCTGAAAACCTTGAGGGATGAGGGGCTTGACGAGATCCGTTTTGACATTGGCGCTGTGGGCTACAACCTTGACAAGGTGAGAATGGCCGTTGGCATCATTCCCCGGGTGACTGTGGAGATCCCGGCAGTGCCCGAAGACGTTGAAATCCTGAAACAGGTGGTCAGGGATCTTGACGCCATGGGGGTTAATTTTATCAACCTCCACCAGCTGCGCTGCACCGGTTTTAATCGAGAGAAGTTCATCCACAGAAACTACACCTTTGTCCACGGGCCCGGGGTGGCCGTGCTTGAAACCGAGCTTGCTGCGCTCGAGATCATGGCCTACACCCTTGAACATCGGATCTGCCTGCCCGTGAACTACTGCTCGTTCATCTACCGCCACCAGTTCCAGGGCGCGGGCAGCCGCAGGCGAAGCGCCTTGATGGTTAAAAAGGGGTATGAGGATGTGACCCGGACAGGGTATATCCGGTCCATGTATCTTGCAGGGAGTACCGAGGCCCTGGCAGGCATGGCGCAAGGGCTGACCCTGGCCGGATGTGACCCCGGGCGATGGCAAATCTCCCAGAACCGGGATCGGCTGTGGTTTTCGCAAGCCCTGTGGGAACACCTGGATTTTACCGGTTTGAGCCTTGGGGTGCGGTACATTGACACCCGGCTCAGGCAGAACATCTCCTACCGCCACCCCTTTCAGGAGGTCCGGCTCAACCCCCGACACAAGGTGTTCATCGAGCGGCAGATGGAACCCGGGGAGGTGATCCTCAGCCAGGGGTTGATCAAACCGTTTTTTGATCGATTCATCAACGAGACCACCATGGACACCCCCCTGGGCAGACAGGATTCCCTGGCAGGCCCCGGGGCCTATGAGCACTTCAGGCCCGGGCTTTTCGACTATTTTTAACGGGGGGCGTTGACAAGGACCAGTCTCGGCCTGCAGCAACGGGGATCAGCGTTTAACGGGTGCAGGGTCTGATTGCCGGGTGGTCACCGTTTGGTTTGAGTTTCAGGGCAAAGGTTGTGACAAGCCTTTGGGGTCCATAGGAGAGCTTTGCCCGCCGGAGTCCGGGAATGCCCATATCCTGCTCCCGGTTGATCAAACGGCATTTGTCCGTGAGATGGACGGCGGTTGCATGGTTGATGGCCTGGGATATGCCCTTGAACCCATGGTCTGATTTTTCAAAGTGAATGTCGTAGGTAAAGTCGTTCAGGGGGCTGAACACGGCAAAGGCCCTGACAGCCCCCTGGACAAGAATGGCAATTCCCTCAAGGCCAAGGGGGTCAAAATAGTTGAACGCCTCGGTCAGCGCCAGGTGTTCTTCTGAAGTGGTGCGGGTGATGGTGCCGTTCGTCTGGTAAAGATGGGTGGCAAGGTCCAGGCAGAGAGGTCGCACCGAGGGTGTCAGCACCTGGATGTCGGCGTCGGGATACTGCCGGTTGAACTGGGATACCAGGTTGCGCTTTTTGTGCAGTTTCCTCCCCTTGAGTTCGGCCAGGGCGGTTGTGTCGTAGAGGTAGTCATCAAAATCGCGGTCTTCGACCAGGTCGTAGTCGTGGCTTAATTCGGGATGGGCCATGACGTACTCTGCCGGCACCAGGGCAATATCGCCGGGCATTCCGGCGGCAACAAGGGAGAAAGAGAGGTCGACAAGCTCACCAGAATCCATGGGCGGGCCAATGGGCATGAGGGTGTATCCCTCGACCCCGTCGTGGATGACCAGGCGGTCGTGGTGGATGGTCCAGGAGGTGTCATAGATGTTTCTCCAGGCAAACAGGTTGGCAAAGCTGTATTCACAGCTCATGGGGCTGAAGGCATGGGTAAAGCCGGCTATGGTTTCCCTGTCGTCGAGTTCAACGGGTTTGAACAGGGGCAGGCGCTGTGTCTGGTAGTGATGTTGTGCCATGGTCGATTCGGTCCGGTTACCCTTTGAACTCAAAGGGGGTGTGGTTGTCCATGGGTTTAAATCCCATGCCTTTGTAAAAATCCTGGTTGCCCGGGGTGGCGATCAGGCCGATCCAGTCCACCCCTTTTCCCGTCAGGTCATCGAGGATGGCACGGACAATGCGCTGTCCGATGCCCTGGCGTTGATACGTCTTGAGCACCGCCACATCCTGGATATAGGCATCGCTCATCCCGTCGGAAAGGGCACGGCCCATGGCGACCATGACGCCCCGGTCAAAGGCTGCGGCAAAACAGGCCGAACCTTTCACAAGGGTGTCCAGAAAAGAGGTGTCGTTGTCATAGGCGGGTTTCCACCATCCGGCATCCTTGTAAAGGGCCATGATCTCCAGGGGGCTGGCGCTCTGGACGATGCGGACCTCAACCGGGGACTGGGCCGTGCCAGGAATTTTTTCTGACCGGGAACGGGAGACTGCCGGTCTGGATCGTTTGGTCATGAAGTGGGGCAGAACAAATGCCGCCTCGTGAATCCGGGGGCTGTAGTAGTCAAGGGCCTGCTGCATCTGCTGTGGAACAGGCCTTGCCGGTGTGGTCAATTCCGGCCCAAGGGAGGCGAGGCAGATGCCGAGATGGCCACCTGGATAGGAGGGGACCAGCATGTAGGCATAGGCCTGGACCGGGAAGAGCTGCCGGGTGATGTTCGTAAGATTGTCCACACAGGCGGTGTGAATAAAAAAGGATTCCCCCTGGGTGGCAACAACGCCGTTGTCCTTGAGCGATGCCTGGAGCGCCCGGTAAAAGGGCAGTTCAAACAGGGCCTTTCCCGGACCAATGGGGTCTGAAGAGTCGACAATGATGACATCGTAGCTCTTTTTGCGGGCGCTGATAAAGGTGTTGCCGTCTTCAATGTGAACCGTCACCCGCGGGTCGTCAAATCCCTTTGCCGTGGTCGGTAAAAACCGTTTGGCAACGGCTATCACCTCTGGATCAATTTCGCAGAAGTCAATCTGCCTTACACATTCATGGCGGGCCACTTCCCTGAGGATGCCGCCGTCACCGCCCCCGATCACGAGCACCTTTTCCGGGTTGGGATGGGCAAACAGGGGAACATGGGCCATCATCTCGTGGTAGGCAAACTCGTCCCTTTCCGTAAGCTGGATGATGTTGTCCAGGACCAGCATCTTTCCATAGCTTCGGGTCATGTACAGGTCGATCTGCTGGAAATCGCTGGCGGCCGAGTACAGGGTCTTTTCAATTTCAACGGACAGGGCCATGCCCGGCCACATGGGACAGATTTCGGAAAACCACCCGTTCATTATCGTATTCATGGCATCATGCTCCAGGAAGAAGAATTATTGCCGCAGGGCAAGGTGCAGCTTGTAGTTGGATGCCTTGAACCAGTCAAGCGCCGCTTCGGCCACCTGGCGGGGCTCATAGAAGTTGCAGGAGAAAAGGTCTATATAGGCTGCACTGGACGCCCTGGAAACGATGCCTGAAACCAGGGCTGTTGACCGGGGAAGGGTCATGGTGAACCCTGGGGCATCGGTCCCTTTGCCGAAAAAAGTGATGGGGCAGTCATCGTCTGAACGCTCTGCTTCCATGAGGTTGCACATTTCGTGGACAAACCGGGTGATGCGGGTTTGATCTTCGAGCAGGTCCGGGTCACATCCGTAAAGATCCACCGAGGTGAGAACCCCCCAGGGGGACTTTTGTTCGACCTCTCGCTTCCAAGATATGGGGTAGAGACCCGGTGTGTCAATCATCTCGTCCACGGTTTTTTTTCTGGACCCATAGGGGATCAGCCCCCGGTTCCGGTCGGACGAGACAACCACATGGGTCGAACCCAGGGAGAGGGTAAGGGAGTCCACGGCTCGTTTGATATCAATGCTGTCGCCGCAGGTAAAGATGTCAACGGCGGCATAGTTGTGTTCCGGCCAGGCATGGACCGTGAAGTGGGACTCAGCAATGATGACAACCCCGCTGACGCCCTGGGGTTCAAAATTGTGAAACGAGGAGGTGATCACCGTGGCATGGCTCTCATCGGCAGCCTTTAAAAAGTCGGCTTCAACTTCAACGGGGTCCAGCAGCGCGCCGGGGGCACAATCATAATATTCAATGGTGAGCTGGCGGCCAAGGGCAAACAGCTCTTTGTCTGTGTGAAATCTGGACGTTATATCGTTGTCTGACATTAAATGTGGCATTCTCCAAGGGTTCCAGTCTGGTTTCTGGTTTTTTCCGCTGGAAACCGGCCATCGGTATCCAGGAAACAGTACCCATTATTATAGGTCCGATCCTGGATATGGCAAGGAAGGATTTTTTGCACAGGGGGCAACGCTGGGGGGCAGACGGTTTGGCCGGAGTAGATATCATGCTCCGGCCATGCCGGTTATTCCATGGTTGACTGGACAAAGGCCAGGGTGTCCCGGACCTCTTTTCGGGAAAAGCAGTCCAGGGCATGGTGCCAGCCTGTGTCCTTAAGCCTCTTGCGGATATGCAGGCCCGTTTCCATCCTCAGTTCTTCCTTGAGGCGGCAGAAGGGGCGTGCCGGGGTATCGATCCACAGCGAGACAATGGACTTGGCTGCCTTGATCAGTTCGTCCGCCGGGGTCAGCCGGTCAACCATCTCCCGTTCCAGGGCGGTTTTTACATCGACCATTTCGCCAAAGTACATGACGTCCCGGAACCGTTTGTCGCTGTCCAGTCCAAACCGCATGACAGCACTCTGGGCCGGGGAAAGCGGGACTCCGATTTTGATTTCCGACATGCCGACCTTGATTTTGGGATGGTCGGTGATGATTCTGTAATCCGAAGCCATGGCCAGGATCAACCCACCTGCAGCGGCATGGCCGTTCATGGCGCACACCACGGGCTTGGGGCAGAGAAACAGATCCAGAAGCACCTCGTCGGCATAGGTGATGAACGCCACGGCCTGGTCCAGGGTCTCAAATCCCATGAAGGTGTGGAGATCAAATCCGCTGGAAAAGAACCGCCCGCTGCCCGTGAGAACCAGGCCCTTGATCTCCTGTTCGGTTTTGACCTGATCGACGGCGGCCTTGAGCCGGTCCAGGGTTTCCCGGGTGATGGCGTTGGTTTTGCCGTTGACCAGGGTTGCGATGAGCGTCTGGTCTTCAATTCGCGTTTCAAGCATGGTAATCCTCCGTGTAAGTTTGTATCAGGACATGAAGCTCCAGAGAACGCCTGCGGCAATGGCAGACCCGATGACCCCTGAGATGTTTGGTGCCATGGCGTGCATGAGCAGAAAGTTTGTGGGATCTTCCCGCTGCCCCACGATCTGAACCACCCTTGCTGAATCGGGCACGGCTGAAACGCCTGCGGCGCCCAGGAGGGGGTTTATTTTCTCCTTGAGAAACAGGTTCATCAGCTTTGCAAACAGCACCCCGCTGGCCGTGGCAATACAGAAAGAAAGGGCGCCAAGGAAAAAGATGCCAACGGATTTGGTGGTGAGAAAGACGTCGCCCTGGGTGCTGGCACCCACGGTCACGCCGAGCAGGATGGTCACCGAGTCAATGATGGATGTCCTGGCGGCCACGGCCAGCCTTTCGGTCACAACCGCCTCTTTGAGCAGGTTGCCGAAACAGAGCATGCCCAGGAGGGGCAGGGCCGCAGGTGCCAGAAAGCAGCAGAGCAGAAAGGCGATAATGGGAAAGAGAATCCGTTCACGTTTGGTCACTTCCCGGGGCTCTTCCATGCGGATGAGCCGCTCTCGTCTGGTGGTCAGAAGCCGCATGATCGGCGGCTGGATCACCGGAACAAGGGCCATGTAGGAGTAGGCTGCAACGGCAATGGGTCCGATGAGTGTGGGGGCCAGTTTTGCCGTGAGAAAGATGGCCGTGGGTCCGTCTGCACCGCCGATGATGCCAATGGACGCGGCTTCGTGGGGCTCAAATCCCAGGGCCAGCGCCCCGAGAAAGGTGATGAATATACCCGCCTGGGCAGCAGCCCCAAGCAGCATGAGCACCGGCCGTGCCAGCAAGGTTGAAAAATCGGTCATGGCACCGATGCCCAGGAAGATCAGGGGCGGGTAGACCCCCTGGGTGACGCCAAAGTAGAGGTAGTGAAGCACGCTGTTTGTTTCGTAGATGCCAAGGCCGAGCCCTTTGAACACCGGGATGTTTCCCATGAGCATGCCGAACCCGATGGGAACCAGCAGCAGGGGTTCATAATCCTTTGCAATGCCAAGATAGATAAAAATCATGCCCACAATGATCATGATCAGATTGCGGTAGTCACACAAAAAGAAACCTGTGTTCTGAAAAAAGTCTAAAAAAAGAGTTTCCATATGTATCCCTCTATTTGCTCCTGTCTGTGGGTGTTTGGATCAGCGTACGAACCTGTTGAATGCCTCTTTGTCTAAAAGATAAAGACCGTGAAGGTCAGGCATGATGATTCTGGTTTTGATCAGCCGGTTCAGGCTTGAATGGGGACGTTCAAGACCGCTGATTTCTGCCAGGCGCAGAAGCCGCTGAAGGGAGAAATGATCGTCCATGGTCTGGATCAGGAGGTGGAACTGGCGTGCCAACGCCTTTTCCCGTTCCGTAAAGGGCGGGGGTAATGGTTCCGTGGATGGGGGCGGATTTTTTTTGAACAGCTGGATGTTGCTCCGGTTGTCCCAGAGATCCAGGAGTTTATGAATACGGGATATGGACAGGGAGAGGAGCACAAGGCCTGTGAAGACGATGGATACGCCCACCACCGAAATGGCCCATCCGTTGTTTGCCGAAATTGCGTCTAAACCGTACAAGATGTTACCTCCGTTTAGTAGTGATACTCAAATCCGGTTGCCTCTGTCTGCTCCACAAACGGCGCGGTCTCTTCCAGAAAGAGGCCCCACTGGTGCATGATCGTCTCGGCCATGGGGGAATCTTCCTGGATCAGGGCAATGAAATCGGCTCGTTGTATGGCAAACACCCGGCCCTGGCACAGGGCCGTCACGGTGCTTGTGTACTGTCCCCTGGATGACAGAATTTCCATACCGATGAAATCTCCGGGATGCTCCATGACAAGGGCCTTGCCCCCGTCCATGGCAACAAGCAGGGTACCCGACGCCAGGATGAAGACCCGGGCCGCTTGCTCGCCTTTGGTTGCAAGGGTTTCACCCTCGTGGATGTCCAGGGGCTCCATGAGTGATCCCAGATGTTTAAGATCGGCGGGTTCAAGGGAGCTGAAAATAGTGCTTTTTTTCAGAAGTTCCAATTCTTGAGACATTGTTTCCCCATTTTTTTGAAAGATTTTTGCACAGCGAAGTTATCTATTAATCATACATTGTCGGATTTGTCGATAGAAAAAATGATGGGTTTTTATGGACCTTCCGCACATTGGGCCGGACGGGGATGGGTGGCCGGCTTGCCTTGTTGTGGCTGTTGCAGATCATTATGGTTGACGGAAACCGTTATAATATCGTATTAAAGGAAATTTATTATACCTAAACTAAAGATAAGGAGTGTACAAAATGCATTTAGCCAAGCGTTTGCTGGTGTTGTGCTGCGCTATTGCCCTTCTTTCCGGGGCTGCAGCTGCCAGCGAAAAGAAGATCAAGGCCGGTTTCGTCTATGTCGGACCCGTTGGGGATTATGGATTTACCTACGGCCATGACGAGGGGCGCCGGTTTGCCGAGCAAGAGCTTCCCTGGCTTGAGACCACCTATATCGAGTCTGTGTCCGAATCGGATTCGGCCAGGATCATTGACCGGTTGATTCAGGAAGAAAAGTGTGATGTGGTGTTCACCACAAGTTTTGGTTACATGGACGACACAATCAAGGCCGGTAAAAAATATCCCAACAAGACCTTCATGCACTGTTCCGGGTTCAAGCGGTCGGATAATGTGGGCACCTATTTCGGCGATCTATACCAGATTTATTATCTCAACGGCCTCATGGCCGGCGCCCTGACCAAGACCAACAAGATCGGTTATGTGGGGGCCTTTCCCATTCCCGAGCTGGTTCGCCACATCAATGCCTATGCCCTGGGTATCAAGGCGGTGAACCCCAAGGCCCAGGTGGATGTTCGCTGGACCTATGCCTGGTATGGACCGGACAAGGCCAAGGAGGCGGCTGAATCCCTTATCGGTGAGGGGTGTGACACCCTGGCCTTTACCGAGGACACTCCGGCTGTGATCGAAGTGGGTCAGGAGCATACGGAAAAGGGGCAGCAGATATACACCTTCAGCCACTACAGCCCCATGCAGCCCTATGGAAAGGATTCTGTTGTGTCCGGCCAGCTCATGAACTGGGGCGGCATGTATGTGAAGATCCTCAAGGATCTTTACAACGGTACCTGGACCAACCAGGATGTCTGGTGGCTTGCCGGTGAAGATGCTGCCATCCTCGGGGGCAGCAAGACTGAGATGATCAACCCCAAATTTGTGAATGAACTCAAAAAGATCCAGGTGACCACCCCGGATCTTGGCAAACTTTCCGTGTACGATCTTGTGCTGAAACGGTACGCCCAGATGAAACAGGGTGTGGATGTGTTTGATCCCTATGAGGGGCCCATCACGGACAATACCGGCGTGCTCAAGGTCAAGGCCAATGAACGTGCCTCCAAGGACGATATCCTGAGCATCATGTATTTTGTGGACAACATCAAGAGTGCCATTCCCAAATAGAGGATCACACCCGAGGGGCTGAATCCCAGGGTTCAGCCCCTTTGTTCCAGGAGTCATATGAGAAAGATAAAAAAACTTGAGATGAGGGGGATATTTAAATCATTTCAAGGTGTTCCAGCCAATCAGGATGTCAATCTCACCGTGGAGACGGGCGAGATTCTCGGGCTGCTTGGTGAGAACGGTGCTGGAAAAACCACGTTGATGAACATTCTCTACGGATTGTACCAGCCGGACAAGGGGGAGATCCTGATCAACGACAGGGTGGTGAAACTCAATTCGCCCCTTGATTCCATCCACCAGGGAATCGGCATGGTGCACCAGCATTTCATGCTGGTCCAGAATCACTCGGTGCTTGAAAACATTGCCCTTGGATATGAGAAAACCCCGTTTTTCTTTCCAAAGATCAGAATCCGAGAAGAGGTGGTTGCCTTTGCCGAAAAGTTTAATTTTTCCATTGATCCCACCAAGAAAATCTGGCAGCTTTCCGCTGGCGAACAGCAGCGGGTGGAGATCATCAAGGCGCTTTTAAACGGGGCAGATCTGTTGATTCTGGACGAACCCACCTCGGTGCTCACCCCCCAGGAGATCGAAGATCTTTTCCAGTTCTTGAACGACATGAAGGCCCAGGGTCACATGGTGATCATTATCTCCCACAAGCTTGACGAGATCATGGAGATCTGTGACCGGGTCACGGTGATCCAGAAGGGCCGGGTGGTGGGCAGCGCGGACACGGCCGAAACCGACAAACGGTCCCTGGCCAGGATGATGATTGGCAGGGAGGTTTTTTTCCATGTGGAACGAGAACCCCTGCCCAGGGGCGACACCATCCTCAAGGTGGAAAATATCTGCGTCAGGGGGGACAAGGGCCCCCTTGTTGTCAAGAACATGGACTTTGAGGTGTATGCCAACGAGATATTCGGGGTGGCAGGGGTTGCCGGAAACGGCCAGCGGGAGCTTGCCGAGGCCATCACCGGTATCCGGACCATTACGTCGGGCCGGGTGCTGGTCAAAGGGGTGGATATCACCAACATGTCCCCACGGCATATCTACGATGCCGGCCTTGCCCACATTCCCGAAGAGCGGATTCGATTCGGCATTGCCCCGGGACTTTTTGTCTACGACAACGCCATCCTCAAGCAGCACCACCTGGACAAATTCTCCACACGGCTCTTTCTCGAATACCGCCAGATCCGAGACCACGCCCGGTCCCTGGTGGAAAGCTACCGGGTCTCCACCCATTCCATTGATGTCCAGACCAAGAACCTTTCCGGCGGCAACATTCAGAAGCTGATTCTGGGCCGTGAGATCAGTGAAAAACCGCCGCTGCTTGTGGCGTCCCATCCCACCTACGGTCTGGACGTGGGCGCCACCGAGTACCTCCGGGAAGAGCTGTTGACTCGCCGGCGGGAGGGCGGTGCCATTCTTCTTTTTTCCGAAGACCTTGAGGAGGTCATGAAGCTGTGCGACAGGATCGCCGTTATTTTTGACGGTGAATTTACGGCGGTTCTTGATTCAGGCGATCCGCGGCTTGCCGACATCGGTCTCATGATGGCCGGATCCATGAGAATTTGATCAACCTTTGCCAGGTCAGCGCCAATTTAAGCATCCAGGATAAAATTTTATGCTAAGAATAAAAGTCAGTGACAGGGAAACCACCACCGGGCTGAGGTCCTTGTTGACCAACATCGCCTCCCTGGGGGCAGGACTCTGTGCCATCGGCCTTGTGTTTGTTGTTTGCGGGGTCAACCCCTTTTATGCCATTTCAAAGATTTTTATCGGCTCGTTTGGTTCCCTGTACGGGTTCAAGGAGACGGTTACCAAGGCGATTCCCCTGATCATCATCGGCGGGGGGCTGACCCTTGCCTTCAGGGCGAGATTCTGGAATATCGGGGCCGAAGGCCAGCTCCTCATGGGTGCAATTCTCAGTACCTGGGTCGGCCTTGCCTGGGGGCCCCACCTGCCTTCGTTTGTGATCATTCCCCTGATGTTTGCGGCCGGGTTTATCGGCGGTGGATTGTGGGGGCTGATTCCGGCCATCCTGAAAATAAGGTTCTCCATCAACGAGGTGATCTCTACCCTGATGCTCAACTACATCTGTGCCGAGCTTGTCACCCTGCTCATTGTGGGGCCCTGGAAGGGGAAATCAAGATTTGGGTTTCCCGGCACGGACAACCTGCCGGAATCGGCCATGCTCGGGGTGATTCCCGGCTCGAGAATCCACTATGTCACCCTGACCCTGGCCCTGGTTTTTGCCGTGGTCCTGTGGGTCGCTGTTTTCAAGACGCGGTTCGGCTATGAGGTGAGGGTGATTGGAGAGAATCCCGATGCCGGCCGGTATGCCGGGATCAATTTTTTCAAGACCTCACTGGCTGTCATGGTCGTGAGCGGCGGCATGGCAGGGCTTGCCGGGGTCGGAGAGGTGGCCGGTATCCACCACTATCTCACCTACCCGGCCTCGATTTCATCGGGCTATGGATTCACCGCCATTATTGTGGCCTGGCTTGCCAAGCTCAACCCGCTCTATGCCATTGTGTCCGGGCTTTTCTTTGCCGGAATCCTGGTGGGGGGGGACGCCATACAGATTTCCCTTGGCCTGCCCGGGGCAACCGTTCAGATTGTCAACGGCATTCTTCTGGTTTGCCTGATCATGGGCGACTTTTTTTTCAAGAACAAAATTACCATAAAATGGGATAGATAGATGCAAGATGTAATCATATCAGTGGTCGAGCGAACCATGGTTGCCGGAACCCCGCTGCTTCTGGGGACGGTCGGAGAGGTGATCTGCGAACGTTCGGGGATTCTCAACCTCGGTGTTGAGGGGGTGATGAGCGTGGGAGCGGTGGTCGCCTTTATTGTCACCTATACAACGGGGAACCCCTGGCTGGGACTCATGGCCGCCATTGCTGCCGGTATGCTGGTGTCACTGATCCACGCCTTTGCCTCGGTCACCCTCCAGGCCAACCAGGTGGTGTCGGGCCTTGCCCTGACCATGATTGGCCTTGGCCTTTCAGGCATGCTGGGCAAGCCCTATGTGGGCAAACCCCTTGAGACCAAGATGGTTGATGTTGCCATCCCCTATCTGTCTGACATTCCAGTGATCGGCCCCATATTCTTTGACCAGACCCCGTTTTTCTATATGGCCGTTCTCCTTGCGTTTGGGGCCTGGTTTTTCCTTGAAAGAACCAGCCTCGGCATCAAGGTGAGATCCACCGGGGAAAATCCCCGGGCAACGGAAACCCAGGGGGTGAACGTCACCCTGGTACGATACATGAGCGTCATCATCGGCGGTGGTTTTTCAGCCATGGCAGGTGCCCATCTGTCCACCTCCTACTCGAAATCCTGGATCGAGGGGATGACGGCCGGCCGGGGCTGGATCGTCATTGCCCTGACCATCTTTTCCCTGTGGAATCCGGGCCGGGCCATCCTGGGCGCCTTTTTGTTCGGCGGTATCTTTGTGCTCCAGTACCTGCTCCAGCCCCTTGGGATATCGCCCAACTTTCTGGCCATGCTGCCCTACCTTGCTACCCTTTTGATCCTGCTGGTCATGAGCCTTACGGGCAACAAGAAACTCAACGCCCCTGAGATGCTTGGCGAACCCTACAAAAGGGGAGAGCGTTAAATGTTGCTATAGGTGGTCGCCACCATTTCAGCTCCGTATTTTCGTTCAAGCCTTCGTACGATGAAATGGCCACGGGCCATGTCTTGGAAATGGTCAATGAACAAGGTATTGATAATGGAGCCGCCGGCTGCACCGATGGCCGGGATCGCCTGGGCGGCGGCTTTTTCCGAAACCTGGATGCTGAAACGCTGGGCCACCTGGATGATGAGCCGGACCAGGGCCGGCGACCCTTCTTCAACCATCCCCTTTTCCGCTATATATTCCGCAGCTTTTGTGACAGATTGAGCCAGGGCGCCTCGAACGGCAAAATAACCTGATTCAGATGCGTTGTCTTTTGCGGTTGGGCCACCCAGGGCAAAAACTTCTATGCATGCAAGTTTGGCCGCGTCTGTGGCGATGTCTTCCTGTTCACTTCGGGCAATATCTGCTATGGATCGCAGCATTATTGTTGTTGAAACAGGTAATTCCATGGACATGGCCGGTAATCCGAAAAAACCGCCAAAACCACCTGTTGCTGCGACAGCAATTTTATGCCAGACATTTGAAGACGCTTCGCCCGGTAAGTTTTTCATCGTGAAAACAGCTGCATGGACGGCCCTGGTTAATGCAGCCTGGGTGATTTCTCCAATTTTTGCATGCCAGTTGTCAGGCAGCATTTTGAATCCCTTTTCAATTGGGATGCCGATCAGATGGGTAAGCTTTGCAGCAATGCCGGGATTTTCAAGCAGGGCCTTTGCCCGTTTTAGATCCCTTAAATCATTTTGCTGAAATTCCACGGCGTTCCTTTTTTTTCCACGGCTGAGGGGGATTGATTCTGTTAACATTGGTATTCATTCATGTCAACGCTTATTTAAATGGGGCGGTAAGGGCGAGGGCAATGGCAAGATAGCGAAGGGCCTTTCCCGTGGTCACCAGGACGAGAAACAGGGTGAAATTGACCTTGAGAACCCCTGCGGCTACGGTCAGGGGGTCGCCGACAACAGGTACCCAGGCAAAGAGCAGGGCCGCGGTACCGTAGCGTTTGAATCGGCGGATTGCCCTGTCAAGGACCGGGGCCGGGGTGGAAAAGATTTTTTCCATGGCAAACCTGCCGCCCCAGAATCCCATGAGGTAGTTGACCACAGCGCCCAGCACATTGCCCGAGGTGGCAGCGGCCAGGCAGAGGCCCGGGTCCTGGCCGCCGGCAATGAGCAGTCCCAGCACAACCTCAGACCCCATGGGTAAAATGGTGGCTGCCAGAAATGAAGCCGTAAAAAGCCCTGCAAGGCCGTACTGGGTTAAAAATTCCATGTTTTGTTAAAGAGAGCGGCCGACCAGTTTTTTTCGCTGCGGGTCCAGGCGGCAGTGAAACCGTGGTCAAGAAAATGGGCCTTGAGACCGTCAAGCTCCCAGGTCCTGACGCCCGACAGGATCAGGCGGGCACGGGGGGCGGTGATGGCCGAAAAAAGGGGGGCGAGGTTTTTCAGGGTGGGAAATCTCAGGTTGGCGGCAATCGTGTTGAAGGGGCCGTGGGAGCGGTTCAGCAGCTCCGGAATCACGGTTATTTTATTCTCCAGGTGGTTCAGAATTACGTTGTTCAGGGCTTCGGACACGCAGTTTAAATCCGTGTCAAGGGCAAGGCAGAAGGAACATCCCGCCTTGACCAGGGCCAGGGCCAGTACCCCTGAACCGGTTCCCACGTCTGCCGCCCTGCCGGGGGGAATATCCCCAGGCGTGGCTAAAAGCGCATGGTCAATGGCTTCAAGGCAGAGCCGGGTTGTGGGGTGCCGGCCTGAGCCAAACGAGATGCCCGGGGCAATCACGATTTCCTTGAGGGTGGATCGCTCCATTGTCTCCTTGTTTTGAGTCTTCCACGGGCTCAAGACAAAGTGGTCGGTGACCTGTACGGGCTTTGCAAACGAGGGTTCCACATGGGTGGCCCCCAGGTCGTAGGTGTAAATCAACTCATTGGTGTCAATCAGGTGTTTGAGCACCTTTCTGGCCTGCCCGGGGGAAATGGCTGCAGTCTCTGCAAGGCGGTGGGCAAAATCCCTGGGGGTAATCTTGACTTCTGATTCAAATACCAGCTGTTTTGCCTTTTGCATGACACAGGGGTCATTCCAGGAGTCAAAAGAGCGGGTCATGGCCCTCTTTTTTCAGCAGTTCGGTATACCACTGGGCAAACTCGTACATGCCCCGGATTTTTTCCTCCTTGTTGATGATGCCCAGGCACATCTCAAAGGCGCCCTGGGCAAATGAGTTGGAATAGTCGTCGTGGCTCGCCTGCTGGAGGAACTCCTGGATGAGCTGCTGGGAGGTGCGCTTGGTGCCGTCCCTGCGGATCTCAATGGGGTCCTTGGGGGTCTGGGTGGGGTCCCAGTTCTCATAGCCGATCTTGTCGATCTGCCGTTTGCCCCGTTTGCCCATGGCGTCGTAGATGGCTTTTTTTCTTGCCGCTATCTCTTCAGAGGTAAAGTTATCCATTGTTTCTGACTCCCAGGTAGGTTTCATCAAAATCAGTGATCAGGGCCATGGAAACGGGAATCAGCATTTCACACATCTTGATGTTTTCTGATTTGATGGCCCGGGTCATCTCCGCTGAAATGAGCTGGAGTTTGGAATAGATGGCGTCCATGTTCACGGTGGGATATTTTTCCCCTTCCTTGAAGTTGGTCCGGCCGCAGATGTGGCTCATGCCGGCGCTTGAGGTGGGAATGCCGTAGAGCCGGCAGGTAATGGGCCTTGATTCGTAGAGGATGCACATGTTGTTGGCTCCAAGAAGGGGGCAGCGCACCCGTTCCATGGACATTCTGCCCAGGATGTCCACCTCGTTTTTTCCGGCCTTGAACTCCTTGTAGGCGTCTCTTTTGAGCTTTACGATGGCCCGGTCTGTCTTGGCCGCTTCATCGATCAGGGCGCTTTTTTCGGTTCCCTTGAATCGTTCCCTGAACTTGTGGTTCAGGTAGATCGCCTCGATGATCGACAGGTCGAACATGGCGTAGCAGCAGTCGCTGCATCGCTCCCTGCAAAACACTTCCTTGGGAAACTGTGCTTTGACCTGTGCAAAAATCTGGTCAACGGTTGCGACCAGTGCTTCATATTTTTCAAAATGGTCTTTAAAATCAATAGCCATGGTATGTTCCTCTATTTTCCTATGCAGAAGTTGCTGAAGATGGTGTCAAGGATGTCGATGCCCGCAGTGTTGCCGGTGATCTCACCCAGGAGATCGGCAGCCCTTCTGATGTCAAGGGCGAGGGTCTCTTCATCCTGGCGGTTCAAAAAGCCTGCTTCTGCGGTTTTCAGGCTTTTGATGGCCTGTTCAAGGGCCTTTCTGTGTCTCAGGTTGGGCACCACCGAGGAGGTATCGCCCATGTTTTCCATGGAGAGTCGGGTGATGGTCCTGCGAAGATGATCAATCCCCGTGTTCTTAAGTGCGGAAATTCTTACCTGGGGAAGCGGGGCAAGGGTCGGGGGAAGGGGTTTACCGCCACCGGCACTGCCGGCTGTTTTTTCATCCACCAGATCGATCTTGTTGATGACCAGGATCACCTTTTTATCCCTGGGAAGAATGGCCTGGAGTTCACTTTCGGAAATCTCCTTGTCTGCACCCTTCATGAAAAGAATCAGGTCCGAGGCGGCAATGTGCTTTCTGGCCCGTTCAATGCCGATTCTTTCCACCAGGTCATCGGTCTGGTGCATGCCTGCCGTGTCCGATACAAGAAAGGTGATCCCGCTGATGTTGAGGGGTTCTTCAATGAGATCCCGGGTGGTTCCGGGAAGCTCCGTGACAATGGACCGCTCTTTTTGAAGAAGCCGGTTCATGAGACTCGATTTTCCCACGTTGGGCGGTCCGCAGATGGCCAGCTTGATGCCGTCTCTCAGAAAGTGGGCCGCCTCGTAGGTCTGGATGAATTTTTTGCAGGCCGTCAGCACCTGGCGTACCCGGTCACGCCCCTGATCCCTGGGAATCAGATCCTGGGTTTCATCGGGAAAGTCAATGGCGGCTTCCAGAAGGGCGAGGAGTTCAATGAGCTGCTCCCTTGCCCCATGGATGGCATCCTTTAGTTCCCCTGTTCCCTGGGCAGCGGCAATTTTAAGGGCGCCTGCAGTCCTGGCATCAATGATGTCGGCCACGGCTTCGGCCTGGGTCAGGTCGATGCGGCCGTTCAGAAAGGCGCGTTTTGTGAACTCACCGGGGTCGGCAATCCTGGCGCCGGCGGACACCACCTGGTCAAGTATGGTGGCCATGGCCAGGGGGCCTGAATGGGCCTGGATTTCAACCACATCCTCGGCCGTGTAGGACCGGGGTGCCCGCATGGCCACCACGAGCACCTCGTCAATGACCTGGCCGGTCTTGATGTCAAAAATATAGCCGTGAACCATGGTGTGGGAGACCAGGGTGAGATCTGGTGACGGGCCCCCCGGGGTGGTTCCGAAAAGCTGTGACACAAGTTCTACAGCTTCCGGCCCCGATATTCTGATGATGCCGATCCCGCCCTTTCCCGGCGGGGTCGCAATGGCGGCTATGGTGTCGGGTGTCATGGCTGTTTTCTGGGGGGCCGCCGTTTCTTAAAGGTCCCTTTCTTCGGGAAGATCACCAGCCGTCGGTAATAGCCATCCCCCATGCTCTGGGTTCTGACCCGGGTGTCGTCCTTGAGGGCAATGTGAACAATACGCCGGTCCTGGGCCGTCATCTGGTTGATGGTCGCGGGTTTTCCCGTCTTTTTGGCCTTGTCCGCCATTTTGTGGGCAAGGCTCTGGAGATTGGCCTTGCGGGTCTCCATATATCCTTCAATGTCAACCTTGAGTCTTACCCTGGATTCGCTTTTGCGGTTGATGATCTTGTCCGTGAGGAACTGCATGGCTTCGAGGGTCTGGCCCCTTCTGCCGATGAGAACACCTGAATTGCCGCCTTCAACCCTCAACAGCAGCCGGTCCTGGTCGGTGGAGGCAACAACTTTTGAATCACTGGTGATGAGATCAACCATGCGCTGGAGGGTCTCAACGCCCAGTGCGATCGCCGCTTCTGACACGTCAACCGGGATTTCATCCTTGTATTTCGGGGGATACCCCTCGTCCCGGTCGTCGATTTCCTCGTCGAAATCTTCATTAAAATCGTTGTCATCGGTTTCCGGTTCATCCGCTTCCGCCTGGGAGGCTCCCTCGGGCAGCGCTTCCGTGGCCGGCCTGGCCGGCTTGGGTTTCCGGGGCTTCTGGGGGCGGGCTTTTGCCTTTTTAGGGGGCTGGACCGGTTCCTCGACTGGCGTAGCTGCTTCAGCAGCATCGGATGCTTCAGGCCGAGGCTGTTCCTCTTTTTCTGGCTGGGGCTGCGTTTGTTCTTTTTCTTCCGCGGGAACGGCTTTCACAGGCCGGTTCTTTTGCTGTTTTTTCCGGGGGGGGCTCTTGGGCTTTTCGGCCGGTGCTTCAGCCGGTGCTGCGGGTGTGCTTCACCAAAGGCTTCATCCACAATGGACATCACGCCCTCAAGGTCGTCACCTTCAAATGAATCCCAACCAACCCCACCGCCGGTGCCCCCTTTTTTGTCCGGCAGGGTGACGCGGATTTTGGCTTTTTTGACACCCACGATGCCGAAGATACCGGTGGAGCCTGAGGAGATGACGTCATAGGATAATTTTTTCTTGGTCACATTCAAGGATTTGCAGGCATTCTCAATGGCCTGTTCAACATTTTTTCCTTCAAATTCCTGGGTCTGTTTCATTGTACCTCCAAGGGGTTACGCAAATTTCTTTTGAATGTAATACTGCTGTCCGATCGAGAGCACGTTATTGACAAGCCAGTAAAGCACAAGCCCGGCAGGAAAGTTGATGAAGATGAAGGTCATGAACAGGGGCATGAGCATCATCATTTTTGCCTGGGTGGGATCGCCGGTGGATGGAGACATCTTCTGCTGGAGGAACATGGTTGCACCCATGATGATGGTCAGTACGGGTATACCGTAGGGTGCCTGCATAAAGGGAATGGCAAAGTCAAAATGAAAGAGCCGGTCCGGGGCTGAAAGGTCGTTGATCCATCCCATGAACGGTGCGTGGCGCAGTTCAATGGCCTGGTACAGCATGCGGTACAGGGCAAAAAAGATGGGCATCTGGACGATCATGGGCAGGCAGCCGCTCATGGGGTTGACCTTGTAGGTCTTGTAGAGCCCCATGACTTCCTGGTTCATGCGCTGCTTGTCGTTCTTGTATTTTTCCCGCATCTCCATCATCAGCGGCTGGAGCTTTTTCATGTCGTTCATGGAGCGGTAGCTCTTTGTGCCAAGGGGCCAGAAGATCAGCTTGATGAGCAGGGTCAGCAGCATGATGGCGATGCCGTAGTTGGGAATGATACCGTGGATGAGGTTCATTCCCATGAGGCAGGGTTTGGCCAGGACGTCGAACCATCCGAAATTAATGGCTTTTTTGAGGTTGTTTCCATAATTGCTCAATAGATTAAGGCTCTTGGGACCCATGAAGATGGTGAATGAATAGCTGATCTGCTTGCCGGGGTCAAGGCGTTCCATGGACTGAACATACCGGGTGGTTACCACGGGAGAGTCAAACGACAGTTTGACCTTGGCCTCTGTGGGGGTCTGGGAAATCAAACAGGACATGAAGTAGCGGTCGGTATAGCCCGCCCACTGGACAAGTCCTTCGTAGGTATCTTTTTCCGCGATCTTTTTGGTTTTGATCTCTTCTAATGCTCCGTTAATGAGCGTGGTGGGGCCCTCAAACGAGAACCGGGCATTTTTTTCATCAATAATGCCGGGAATATCGACCATGAGGGCGTCTTTCATGGGCATGCCCGAGTTGTTTTTGAGCACAAGGTCAAACCCGATGAGGTAACTGTCTGCCGAAAAGGTAAAGATTTTTTCAACAACAATGCCCTGGGCCGAGGTCCAGGAAAAGGTAAGGCTTTTTTTCCCCTGGTCCAGATTGAGCTGGTCCGACGGGGTCTGGGCCGTAAACAGAGCCGTTTCAAGTCCCGGGATGCTTTTGCCGTCAAGGGAGACGCCAAACAGGCCCCCGGAAAGGTTTGGGGAGACCATCTCCTTTAACGGGGAGTCCTGGTCAACCGTTTCCCGATAGTTGTTCAGGGTCAGGCTGTTGACCTTTGCGCCGTTCTCTGAGATGGTAATATTGTAAAACGGGTTTGATACATGGATGGTTCTTGCGTTTCGAGTCGGAATCACCGCTGCAGGGGGGAGTGTGGGGTCTGTCTGTATCTGCTGGGCCGGTGCCGGATCGGTAATGGCGGTTGCGTTGTCCCTGCCGGCCATGGGCTGGTCATCGGATACGATCTCCTGGCCCGGTTTTTCCGGTACCGGTGTTGAATCTACAAAGAAAAAGTTCCACCCTACAATTACTACGATTGATAGGATAATGGCAGTGAATAGCCGTTTCTGCTCGTCCATCTTGTCTCCCAGTGATGAATGTGATGAATAAAATGTTGTTCAATCCAGATCAAATGGATTAAATGGAAAAAACAAGAGAGGGTGTTCATCAGAGGTACCGGGTCAGGGAACAGGGTCATAACCGCCGGGATGGAACGGGTGGCATTTTAAGATGCGCCTTACTGCAAGACAAGAGCCTTTAAGGCTGCCATGGGTCATGACAGCCTCAAATGCATATTGGGAACACGATGGATAGAAGCGGCATCTCGGCCCTGTCAAGGGGGAAAGAACGTATTGGTATACCTTGATGAGCAACAGTATTGACCGCTTAACCATCAGACGTCACAATCTTTTTGAAGAGTTTGCCAAGTTCATCTCTAACCTCCCGGTTGGTGAGGGAGGCCACGTATTTTCTTGCTATAATGTTGATGTCCCGGTTTCCTGAGATCGTGTCTCGGTTTATTCTGTAATAGTCTCTGACAATCCGCTTTATTCTGTTTCTCTCGACTGCTTTTCCCACTCTTTTGGATACAGTAATGCCCAGGCGGGTTGTGTCTGTCTCTGACCCGAGCATGGCTGCAATGAAATACCGCGTCTGTTTTTTTCTTCCAGATCTGGATAATTTTAAAAAGTCGGCCCTTTTCAAGAGCCGTTCAGATTTAGGGAACGAATAGCTGCCCAATGTTCAAGCCTTTTCTAAGCGGTAAGCTTTTTTCTTCCCTTGGCTCTTCTGCTGTTTACAATACGCCTGCCCGCTGCCGTGGACATTCTTTTCCTGAAACCGTGTCTTCTTGCGCGTTTGATCTTGCTGGGCTGAAATGTTCTTTTCATGAGGTATAAATCCTTACAGGTTTAAAAAAACAAAATAACGATCGGCGGTTTTTCCACCGTACTAAACTGCCATAATAAACATCAAATCTTAATGCATTATTCAAGAGGTGTCAAGATTTCATTGACAATTGTTGCATGTCTGGATCCATGGATTACTTTACCAGGGTCTCAAAAATGTGGTACTCCTCAATGTGGTATTGGGGGTCGGGGTAGATGGTGATGGGCCGTCGGATCTCCCGCTCAAGGGAGATGATCAGGTGCTCTTCCTCACCATGGAACATCTGGGCGATTTCCGGATGAACCTTGACGGTGAACATGCTGCCCATGATGTCGTTGGCCTCGCTCAAAAGATCCCGGTGGATCTTGTGGCAGATGGATCGCTTGGACAGGAGCATGCCGTCCCCGCCGCAGTAGAAGCAGGGTTCACAAAGGGTGCGGGTGAGGTTTTTTCTTACCCGCTTCCGGGTCATCTGAACCAGGCCCAGTTCGCTCAGCGGCAGCACATTGGTCTGGGCTTTGTCCCGCTTCAGGGTTTCGATGAGAAGGTTCATCACCTTTTCCTTGTGCTGGGATTTTTTCATGTCAATAAAGTCGATGATGATAATGCCGCCGATGTTTCTCAGCCGGATCTGGTAGGCAATCTCCTTGACCGCTTCAAGGTTGGTCTTGAGGATGGTTTCGTCAAAGTTGTGCTTGCCCACATACCGGCCCGTGTTGACATCAATGGCCACCAGGGCTTCGGTGGGGTCGATGATGATGTAACCTCCGGATTTGAGCCACACCTTTTTCTTTAACGCCCGGGCAATGTCCCCCTCGATGTTGTAGGCGTCAAATATGGGTTCCCGGCCCTGGTAGAGTTCCACGGAAACGTTCAGGTCGGGCATGAGTTTGTCCAGGAACGACAGCACGCTGTCATAGCCGATCTTTGAGTCAATGATCAGCTTGTCTGCCTCGTCGGTCAAAAGATCCCGGACCGCCCTGAAGGTTACGGTGAGATCCCGGTAGAGCAGGGCCGGGGCAGCCGAGGTCTTGTTTTTTTTCTGGATGCTTTCCCAGCTTTTTGTGAGAAAGGCGATCTCTTTTTTCAGGCGCTCCCCATCAATGCCCTGGGCTGCGGTCCTGAAGATGTAGCCGAAGTTGTCCTGGCGAACGCTGGTCAAAAGCTCTTTGAGCCTTGTCCGTTCTGAATCTGCGGTGATCCGCTTGGATATGCCCACATGGTCCACCGTGGGCATGAGTACCATGAATCGACCGGGAAGGGAGATGTGGGCCGTCACCCGTGGTCCCTTGGTGCCGATGGGCGATTTTGAGATCTGCACCAGGATCTCCTGGCCTTCGGTCACAAGGTCTTCGATGCTGGCCTCGTTGGAGAACGATGGCTTCCAGTCAATGGGAACCGGTGGGGTGTCCACGGGCTTGATGTCCGTATCATTGGTGTCCGGATCGTTGGGGTCAGCGTCATTTTCCTGTTCAAACCGACGGGCAAGCTCCTGGCTGGTCTCGTCGTAAATGTCGTCAACATACAGAAAGGCTGCCTGGGCAAGCCCGATGTCCACGAATGCCGCCTGCATTCCCGGTAGCACCCGCTGGATTTTTCCCTTGTATATGTTGCCCGTGATGTTGGACTCGTCATCCTGTTCGATGAAGAGTTCGGCAATGGTGCCGTTTTCAAGGAGGGCGACCCGGGTTTCATGTTCCGCGGCATTTACAACAAGCTCTTTCAGCATATGGAGTTCCCCTGTTTGAGTTTCACAATGGTTGCCGTCTGGACAGCTTTTTCAGACAGATCCAGGACCGTGGTGAGAATTTCGGCTGGTCGGATGGTCCGGTCCCCATCCTTGATCAATACCATTTCAATGTGTGATGAATCAAGAAAATCTATCCTGCGGGTCACCTTTCGAAGGTCATAGGCGCGTGTTTTGCCCTTGAAACTTGTTTTCTCCACCTGGAATTCAGACAGGGCCATGAACTGGTCAATTTCGTTTCTGTCAAAGGCACCGCTGTTGAGTCGGATGCTGTATGTTGTGGCTTCGCCGGCCTTTTGACTGTTCCGGATGGCGGCAAGGGGGGCGCATCCAGTGATCGAGAGGGTGGTGGGCAGAACCTTGTTGAGCTCTGTGACAATCTGCCTCGGGGTTGTGGTGTTTTCGGCGGTGATGTTGAAGAATTCCTCCTGGCTCTCCATGCCGATGGGCAGGGGATCGTCAAAGGACAGCCGCATGCTCGGGTTGAATCCCTTGGAGTAGGCCACTTTTATGCCTGCCCTGCGGATGGCCCTGCGGATGATTTTGGCAAGCTCAAGGTGGCCGAAGTGGCGGGCGTCGCCAAGCCTTGAGTAAAAAACTCGGTACTTGGCAAGGTTGATGCTGTCTCCGGGCCGCGCCATGGGCACATCTGGCGAGGGTGCGTCGGCTGATGAATCCGCGCTGGGGTGGACAACGGGTTCAATGGTTTCAAAATCGCAGATGCCGCATCCCATGCACCCGTGCTCCCTGCAGTCTGCCGTGGTTTCGGGTGCCAGGGCCTTTTGAAATTCCTCTTCCATGAACCGGGCCGATACCCCGCAGTCAATGTGGTCCCAGGGAAGGGGTTCGTCCGCAGATCGCTGCCGTGTGGTGAAAAAGGCGGGGTCAACCCCGGTTTCGACAAAGGCCTCCTGCCACAGGTCAAAGTTGAACCTGTCCGACCATCCGTCCAGACGGCATCCCTTTTGCCAGGCTGCCACGAGCACCCGGCCCAGACGCCGGTCTCCCCTGGCCCAGACCCCTTCTAAAAGACTCATTTCAGGGTTCTGCCATTTCAGGTTGATACCCGGATGCCGGAGGTTCTTTTTGAGAAAGTTGAGGTTGTCAACGGACTGCTGGGTGGAAATCTGGGCCGACCGCTGGAAAGGGGTGTGGGCCTTGGGAATAAATGTGGCAAAGCTCAGGTTGATGTTGGCCTTTGCCTTGCCCCGGGTCTTGCCCTTGCCAGGGGCTTTGATGGCCGCAAGCCGCAAGGCCAGGTCGCAGATTCCCTGGATATCCGCCTGGGTTTCGGTGGGCAGCCCGTTCATGAAGTAAAGCTTGATGATGCGCCATCCAAGGTCAAAGGCATTGGTCACTGTCTCGACAATGTCCTGTTCGGTGATGTTTTTGTTGATGGCGTCCCTGAGCCTCTGGGTCCCGGCCTCGGGTGCAATGGTGAACCCGGTTTTTTTCACCCGCTTGATGATTCTCATCAGTTCGGGCGTGAGCCGGCCCGCCCGGATGGACGGCAGGGATATGGCTGTGCAGTGGTCAGAATTAATGGTAAGCAGGGCCTCCATGAGGCGTGCAAGGTCGCTGTAGTCCCCCGTGCTCAGAGACAGGAGCGAGACGTCGCTGTAGCCGGTGGCGGCCATGGCTGTCCGGGTGATCTCCACAAGGTCCGGGACCGACCTTTCCCTGACCGGTCGGTAGATCATGCCGGCCTGGCAGAACCGGCAGCCCCTGGAGCATCCCCGGGCAATTTCAAGCCGTAAACGGTCGTGGACCGGTTTTCCAAACGGGACAATGGGTTCCGTGGGAAACGGGACCTTTGCAAGGTCGGACAGGATGGCCCGTTTGACCGTGGCATGCTCGGCAAACAGGGGTTCAAGGGTCTGGAACCCCTGGTCGTTGAAGTCTGCCCGGTAAAACGAGGGGACATAGACCCCCTGGATGGCTGCAAGGCGCTTGAGCAGCGCCTGTTTGGCCCCTGGTGCGTCTACAGAATTTTTTTGATCCGTCTTCCATTCCATCACCCTGTTTGAAATCTCAACAATGGCTTCCTCACCGTCACCGATCACAAAAAGGTCAAAAAAATCGGCCAGGGGTTCGGGATTGAAGGCACAGGGGCCGCCGGCAATGACTAGGGGAAAGGTGTCGGGCCGCTGGTCCGCGTAAAAGGGGATCCGGGCCAGGTCGAGCATGGTGAGGATGTTGGTGAAATTAAGCTCGTAGAGCAGGCTGAAGCCGATGATGTCAAAGGTGTCCAGGGACTTTCTGGATTCAAGGGAACAAAGGGGGACCTGTTGATCCCTCAGCAGGGCCTCCATGTCCGGGGCCGGGGTAAAGACCCGTTCTGCGGCAATCTTCGGCTCCTGATTCAGGATGGTGTACAGGATCTGCATGCCAAAATGGGAGGTGCCGATTTCATATAAATCCGGAAAGGCCAGGGCAAAGGTGAGATCAACGGTTGACAGGTCTTTCTTGACGGAATTGGACTCATTGCCAAGGTAACGGCTGGGCATTTCCACAAGGGGCAGGATGTCTTGAATATTTGTTTTGTTCATGGTAATAAACTTTTATAATTGTATGATTTTAGTGAGTTTTTGACAAAGATGTTACTATCTCATTTTAACGAAGAGAAAGCAACGATAACTTGGGGAAAGGATCCTTTGATCTGTTCTCCTGATCAATATCAATAACGACAAGGGTGGATGATGCAGAGAGTAAAGATAAACCGGCTGCTTGGATCAGAAACAGCCATGGACAGCGTGGTGGTAAAGGGGTGGGTCAGAACAAAACGCAACGCAAAGGATTTTTCGTTCATGGAGGTCAACGATGGCTCCTGCCTGAAAAATATCCAGATCATTGCAGGATCGGACCTTGGCAATTACCCTGAGATTGAACGGATAACCACGGGATCGGCTCTGAGCGTCACAGGCCCCCTTGTGGCATCCCCGGGCAAAGGCCAGAGCTGGGAGGTCCAGGCCCGGGAGGTTGAAATCATCAGCCTTGCGCCTGAGGATTATCCCCTTCAGAAAAAACGGCACACGGACGAATTCCTCCGCACCATCGCCCATCTTCGGCCGCGGACAAACAAGTTCGGTGCTATTTTTCGCATTCGCTCCGAGGTGATCCAGGCCATCCATAAATTCTACCGGGACAGGGGGTTCTATTGTCTCTCAGCCCCCGTGATAACGGGTTCCGACTGTGAGGGGGCCGGGGATATGTTCCGGGTGACCAGCCTTGATCCTGCCGAGGTGGCCCGGCAGGGGCGGATGAACTTTAAACAGGATTTTTTCGGCACCGAGGCAAACCTGACCGTTTCAGGCCAGCTGTCTGCCGAGATGTTTGCCCTTTCCCTGGGGGATGTCTATACCTTTGGACCCACCTTCAGGGCTGAAAATTCCAATACGAGCCGCCATGTGGCCGAATTCTGGATGCTCGAACCTGAGATGGCCTTTTGTGACCTTGAGGGCAGCATGGACCACGGTGAGGAGTTGATCAAGACCCTCACCCGCCACGTGATGGACCACTGTGCCGAAGACCTTGCGCTGTTTTCCAGGTTTGTGGACAAAAATCTCCAGGGTGTGCTCGATACCCTGGTGGGCCAGCCCTATGCCAGGGTCTCCTATGACGAAGGGGTCGAGATTCTCCAGAAGTCGGGCAGAAAATTCGAGTTTCCCGTGGAGAACGGCGTCGATCTTCAGTCCGAACACGAGCGTTTTCTGGCCGAAGAGTATTTTAAAAAACCGTTGTTTCTGACCAATTATCCCAAGGGGATCAAACCCTTTTACATGCGCCAGAACGACGACGGAAGAACCGTTGCGGCCGTTGATCTTCTGGTGCCCAGGATCGGAGAGCTCATCGGCGGCAGCCAGCGGGAAGAGCGCCTTGACCATCTTGAGCGCAGAATGGATGAGATGGGGCTATCCAAGGCCGATTACTGGTGGTACCTTGATTCGAGGCGGTTTGGAACGGTTCCCCATGCCGGATTTGGCATGGGATTTGAGCGCTTTCTCATGCTCATCACCGGCATCACCAACATCCGCGATGTTGTGCCGTTCCCAAGGACACCGGGAGCTATCAATTTTTAACAGGGGGACATCATGCCAACACTTGAAGAACGGAAAACGGAAACGGCAGAAGAGTTAAGGGACCGGCTGGAGGCCAGGACCCGGGAACTTGGGATTTCCTACACCTTTTCCCAGTATATGGAGCTTATGGAAACCTACCTGCTCAAGCTTGAGTTGCGGGTCGAGCGCCTTGAGGAAAAATGCGGTATTGACTGCCGGGATCTCATGGGCGAATAAGCCTGCCCCCGGCCATGGCCAGGGGCAGGCGGGTTTTAGCGGTTGGCGTTGATGATGGCAACCTCTTCAAAGGTCTTGATCTCGGCCAGGATCCGGGTTGAGGCACTCAGCAGGTTAAAGGCAAGGGCAGCACCTGTGCCTTCCCCGAGCCTGAAGCCGATGTCGAGCAGGGGGGTCAGGTTCAGGCGGTCGTGCATGTAAACATGGCCCTTTTCAATGGAACGGTGGCTGGCAAACAGGTACGGCCTGGCAGCAGGTGCAAGTTCGCAGGCGATCAGGGCGCCTGCCGTGGAGATCAAGCCGTCGCACACCACGGGGATGCCGTGGCTTGCTGCTCCGATCACAAGGCCGGCAAGGCCGCCGATCTCAAATCCGCCCACCTTGGCAAGAACATCAATGGCGTCGCGGGGATTGGGCTGATTGACCTCAATTCCTTTGCGGATGACCCGGATCTTGTTGGTGAGCATGGCATCGTCAATGCCCGTTCCCCGGCCTGTGAGCTTTTCAGGGTCAATGCCTGAAAAGGCCGCAATGACGGCGGTTGACGGCGTTGTGTTCCCGATGCCCATGTCCCCTGTGCCAAGGAGATCCACTCCCCCCTGCTCGAACAACTCGTCCACGATGGCAACGCCGGCATTGATGGCGGCAATTGCTTCCTTGCGGGTCATGGCGGAACCCCTGGTGAAGTTTGACGTCCCCTTTCTCACCTTTTTGTGAAAGATGGGAAGATCCGGATCAAAATCAAAATCCACGCCCAGGTCCGCCGCCTTGATGGTGGCACCTGCATGGCGGGCCAGCACGTTGATGGACGCACCGTCGTTGACAAAGTTCATGACCATCTGGGGGGTCACCTCCCGGGGAAAGAGGCTGACCCCTTCGTCCACCACCCCGTGGTCGCCGGCGCAGGTGATGATCATTTTTTTGTCAAGGCGGACGTCAAGGGTGCCTGCGATGGCTGCAAGCCGTGCCGATGTGGCTTCCAGAACCCCAAGGCTTCCGGCGGGTCTGGCCTGCTGGGCGAGGCGTTGAAGGGCCTGTTCATGGATTTCGGTATCGGGCGGCTGGATGGCTGCCATGGCAAGTTCTAGTGTTTTCATTGAATTATGCTCCAGGGGCTATCTTATCGTTTTTAATGTCGGCTTTGAAAATATCGTTTCCCTTTTTCATGGCGCAGAAGTCACCGCACATGGTGCAGGTGGCCCCGTCCTCAGGTGCACGGCCGGCCCTTGTCGTTTTTGCAATATCAGGGAAGAGCAGGTGCTGTTCAAGGTCGTCCCACCGCATGTCCCGCCTGGCCATGGATGCCAGACGTTCGTTTTCCCGGCGGTCGGGATATTTGGCAATGTCTCCGATGCGGACGGCAAGCTTGGTGGCCCGGACCCCTTCCCGGACGTCGGCCTCGGTGGGAAGGGCCAGATGCTCGGCAGGGGTGATGTAACAGATGAGATCGGCCCCGTGCCAGGTGGATGAGGCCGCGCCGATGGCCGAAGTGATGTGGTCGTATCCGGCACCCGTATCTGCCGGAATGGGGCCGAGGACATAGTAGGGGGCGTTGCCGCTCATGCGTTTTTCAAGGATGATGTTGGCCTGGATTTCGTCCAGGGGGACATGGCCCGGACCTTCAACCATCATCTGGCATCCCTGCTCCCGGCCAAGCTCAGCAAGCTCGCAGTTGATGATCATTTCAGCCATCTGTGCCCGGTCGTGGCTGTCGTGGATGGCGCCGGCCCGGATGCCGTTGCCAAGGGAGAGGACGGCATCGTATTTTTTCATCAATGCGCAGACCCGGTCAAACTGTTCGTAAAGGGGGTTTTCTCGGCCGGTTGCATCCATCCACGCCACCATGAAGGTGCCGCCCTTGGAGGCCAGCCCCCCGTACCGGAAGCCCTGTTTCCTGAGACGTTCGATGGTGTACTGGTTAATGCCGCAGTGTATGGCCATGAAGCTCAACCCGTCGCTGAGCTGACGTTCGATCAGGTCAAACAGAAATTCTGGGTCAAGCTTTGAGGGATCCTTGTATCGTCTGCCCGTCTCCTTGAAGGCCTGGTAGAGGGGGACGTTGCCGACGGGAAGGCTAACGGCCTTGAGCACCTCCTGGCGGACCCGGTCCAGGTTGCCGCCGGCGGACAGCTCCATCAGGGTGTCTGCTCCTTCCTCTTCAATGGCAATGGCCTTCTTTACCTCGTTTTCGATGCTGCAGATATCCGAAGAGGTGCCGATGGAGGCGTTGATCTTTGTCCTGAGACCGGTGCCGATACCGACCACCCTTTGAAGGGGCCTGTTGGGATTGCACGGGATGACGATTTCGCCTGCGGCCACCCGGGTGCGAATGATTTCAGGGTTGAAATGTTCGTCTGCGGCCACTTGTTCCATTTGCCTGGAGATGATCCCGTCCCTGGCAAGTTCGATTTGTGTTTTCATGAACAGCTCCTTTTCCCGAGGGGCCCGGCAAAAAAAATCCCGGAACCGACAGGTGTCAGCCCTGGGATTTACCATCTCTCCTGGGGTAAGGTTATTTTTCCATACAGCAGGTCTTCTGACTTGCGGATCAACCCGATTCATGCGCCTTCCCAAAGCATTTTAAAACATACTTCAGTGGCCTTGTGCAAAAACCGGTACTCGCTTACAGCGGCGGGACCGTCCCGGAGTCTCACCGGGTTCCCTTGAATGCCCGTTGGGGCAACCGTTATGGAAAACAAATTTTGAAAATTCCTATCATTAAATCCAGGGCCGTGTCAACATTATAGGCGTTATGGACGATTTAAATTTGATGCCGTGGCTAACGTTCATATTCCGCTTGAATAAAATCCACTATGATTGTACGATTCTTCCGGGTGTTCATGTGAATTAGGTTCTGACTGTTGCATATCCCCTTCCTTTTTTATGCTAAATCTATACATAAAAGGTGTTCAACTGTACCGCAGATAAGTCACCCTCCCCTAAATTTGTTATAACCAGAAAAAGATCAGTATAATCGTTTGATTACCTATACCCACGGTACTGTTTTCGGCGAAATGTCATTTCTTGACGGCCGTCCAAGGTCTGCCTGTGTATGGGTTAATGAGCAGTCGGAAGTTTATTGTCTTCCGTTCACCGAGTTTGAAGATTTGCGTAAAAAAATGCCTGAACTCGCAAATAAACTGTTTAGGAATATTGCGCTTGAGATTAGTGATTATTTAAGAAGGGCTTCCAATCAAATAAGAAGATTGGAAGACAAGCTATGACACATGGCGCGCTTCCATTATCGTGTTTATCGAAGCCTGAACATCACCCGCCATTTTTCCTGGGATCGCTGTACAATCACCTGATCCTCTTCAATTTCAACCAGGCGAAATTCTCCCACGGTCTGTCCTTGACGGACAAGGGTGCTGTTGATGACGGCAAGGCGTTTTTCAGGAACCGTTGACCAGGATATGGCGTTGATTGTCAGACTTGCGTCTTCCAGGACTGGAATTTCAGTGCCGGCAGCGTCCAGGGTTTCCGGGTCAGGCGGTTGGGGTGACGTGTCCTGGATTTCCGGGGCAGACAGTTGTGGTGAAGTGTTCTGGGTCTCCGGGGCCGGGGCAGAAGGTGCGCTGGGGGGAACGGCCCCGGGGAGCTGGGGTGAAGTGCCCTGGTGTGTGGGCCCGGGCCGTTGGGGTGGTGCGGCGGCATGGGGTTCTGGAGCAGGGGGTTGTGATGGTTCTGCATGGTTTGCCGGGACAGAAGGCTTTGGCCGTTCGGCAATGGCAATGGCAATGTCGGGTGTTGGTTTTGCCGCTGCTTTAAAGGGAACAGGTTTTTGGGCTTGGACTGTTTTTTGGGGGAGGGGCGTCACCGTTCCAGGCTCATGGGGAAAAAAGATCACAAATGCGCCTGTTCCAATGAAAAGCAGGCCCAGGCAAAGGATCCAGGCCCACCGGGTTGTTTCGTTTGTTGTCCGGCGGGCTTTTTCCTCCCGGCGGTTTCGTTCCGGCCGGATATGCAGGCCCATGGAAGGCAAGGGTTCTG
Organism: uncultured Desulfobacterium sp.; assembly: GCA_963675615.2. Lineage (GTDB taxonomy): Bacteria > Desulfobacterota > Desulfobacteria > Desulfobacterales > Desulfobacteraceae > Desulforapulum. The sequence goes on along the minus strand of CAXXTD010000001.1, from coordinate 1,515,706 downwards.
CCTGTTTTTCCAGGGTTTCCTGTTCAAGTTTTTTAAGGGCCTTTAATATACTGCTCACGGTTTATCTGGGTTCCTTAAATGGGGTGTTGAAAATGAGCTTACCCGGTTGTAAAGAAGGATTCGAGTGATGGGGCCGGCAAGACCGTCGACGGTGATGCCGTTTTCTGACTGGATTTCAATGACGGCCTGTCTGACCCTGTCGTCATAATCCGCGGTCAGGTTGATGTTTTGAAAACCTGTGGCCCTCAGGAGAAGCTTGAGGTTGATGATCTGGGAGTCAGGGGAACGCTTTGATATGATCCCGCCCAGCCCGGGGCTCTCCCGGAACGGGATATAGACCATCCCAGTTAAAAAGGGGACAAGCACTTCGGGCAGGATTCTGCAGTCGCCCGGGGCCTCTCCTGCCGTGATGATCCATTCGTTCCGGTCTGTTATGGCTGAAACGAGCAGGTAACCCTTCGTGTTCTGGTCCGGGAGGATAAAGGGAAGGATAACGGGCAGGTTGAGTGTTTTTATCGTGGAAAAATCCTTTTCCAGGCGGATCACCTCCAATCCCTGTTCCATGGCCCCTATCTTGAAAAAGTCATGGTCTGCCTGGATTTGGCTGACCATGGGGGTGATGGTGGTGGGGATTTGCTGCTTCCAGATTGAGATGACACGACCCAGGGCGGTCTCCCGGGTGGCAGTGGGGCTGTTTTCAGCAAGGTAGTGCCGAAGGGTTTCCTGCATCTGGGTCAGTCTTTCGGTATCCTTTTTTTTGATTTCGGGGACAACCGGTTGAAGGGCATCCATGGGGGGGGACGGCGTTGAAAAAGGGAGGCTGGTTGGAGCGTCTGTCCCTGTGCTTTGCTGGGGGCTCTGGATTGACAGAGGGGGGGACGCAAAAGGGAGAAACAAAGTCTGTCTGAGGAAGATCACGAGACCGATCACCAGGACGATCAGTCCCGGGAGTAAAAATTTTCCAGCCGCTGACGGGGATGGCCGTCGTCCCTGCCTGCGGGCTGAAAGCTCGTGGATGGCAAGTTTTGCCGTGGACCGTGTGACCCTGGGGCGGTTCTGGCTGTAAGCCACAACCAGGGCCCGGTCGCAGGCAATGTTGACCAGGCGCGGTATCCCACCGGAATAGCGGTAGACCGCCCTCTGGGCTGCCGGGGTAAATAGGTTCGCCTCTCTTCTGGATGCCACATGGATGCGGTGGTTGATATAGGCACGGGTCTCACGGAGGGTCATGGGCAGCAAACGGCAGCTCAGGTTGATGCGCTGGCCCAGCTGGCGAAGGGCATGGGAGCCCAGAAGCGTTTCCAGTTCAGGCTGGCCGACCAGGATGATCTGAATCAGCTTGTTCTTTGTGGTCTCCAGGTTGGAGAGCATCCTGAGCTGTTCCAGGGTTTCGACGCTGAGATTCTGGGCTTCATCAATGAGCAGGATTACCGACCGGCCCTGGCGGCTGTTTTCGACGAGGAAATGGTTCAGGGTTTCGACAAGGCCGGTGGGGGTGTCGGCTGTGGCGTCAATGGCGAGCTCTCTGTTGACGGCCCTCAAGAGCCCCAGGGCATCGAGGTTTGTGTTGAAGATAAACGCCGCATCCACACTTGGATCAAGGTTTTCCAGGAACACACGGCACAGGGTGGTCTTGCCCGTGCCGACCTCACCTGTGATCTGCACAAACCCATCCCCCTGGGTGGTGGCATAGGTGAGGTGGGCCAGGGCCTCTTCGTGGCTCTTGCCGAGAAAGAGAAATTCCGGGTTGGGGACGAGTTTAAAGGGCTTTTCCTTGAAACCGAAAAAGGCGTTGTACATGGTATTCAAACCTTAAGTTTAACAAGAAAAGGCAGGGCACAGAATCCTGCCAGGGCCGAGATCACATACATGGTCTCAAGGCCCGTGTGGTCGCCGATGAAGCCCACGGCCACGATGGTGATTGATCTAACCACAAAGGAAACCATCATGAACAGACCGTTTGCGGCAGCCGGACTCTCCTTGCCTGCCCTTTGCACGATGGCCAGCATCACCGGCATTGTTGAGAGGATGAAGAAGCCGGTCAATAGGAGCATGGTAAACCGGACAACGCCCGTTGACATTACAAAGCCCAGAAGGGTGAGGGGGGCTGCGGCAAGGGCGATGAAAAGAATGCGTCGTTTACCCATGCGGTCGCTCAAGGTGCCACTGGCAAGCACCCCTGCCACACCCATGGCCTCGTAGCAGGCAAGGGCGGATCCGGCAAGCCAGAGGTTTCCGGTCTGTCTTTCGATAAACACGGGAAGAAACACGGCCATGGCCGAATGCATGAATGCCCTGGCCGAAAGGATGCCGGCCAGGGGAACGAGGACCGGTCCAAGAACGGTGAATGCAGAGAAAAAGGTTGCCGCTTTTGCAGGCCGGGGCCTTGGCTCGATCGTGCCGAGTTTCAGGTAGAGCAGGAGCGAAGTGGCAATGGCAAAAACCATGACCGGGTAAAAGTGATCCAGGCCGAACAGGCTGACAAACCCCACGCCAATCAGCGGTCCGAGCATCCGTGCCCCCTCGCCGCCGGCCATGTAGAAACTCATTCCCCGGCCCACGCGGCTGCCCGATACCTGGCTGACCAGAACCGGGGCCGGTACGTGGAACAGGGCCACGCTGGTGCCTGCAAGGGCAAACAGGAACAGGAGAAGGGCATAGGAGTCCACATTTCCCACCAGGCTCATGGGAACGGCCGTGAGGCTGGGGGCCAGGATGACCAGCCAGCGGGCCAGTTGTTTTTTGTCCACAAGGGTGCCGATGAGGGGGTTGAACAGGGCGGGAATCTGGAGCATGGTCGACAGCACACCTGCCTGGCCGAGGCTGATGCCGAGCTTGTCAATGATCAGGGGCAGAAGGGGGGCAAGAAAGCTTGTGTAGATATCATGGACAAAGTGTGAAAACGAGAGAAGAACAACGCTGGTGGTTTGGAAGGGTCTTTTTTCCATGGGGCCTTTGGTAAAACCTGGGTAAAAATATGGTAAAAAGGGCCGCCACTCTTGTTTTTTGCCCCTTTTTCTCTAACCGGCATGACCGGAGCATGACGTCTGCCCTGGCCACAGCGAAATTTGAAATGCCGCCACGGATGATGCTTGGGTGGGCGTTTCATAAAACCTGTGATCCCTCCTGATCTGAGTTTACGTCCGAAGGTTGAACCCTTTGATATCATAACAGGAGAAATTATAATAGATAGGCAGGGGTGTTTAGTCAAGAAAACGATAAAAAATCAGCAACGCCACTGGTTGCCGCTTTTGAGTTCGGGACGCCGATTGTTAAATGTATATGGTTCAAAACATTATTTTTTTGAAAAAAAGGTTTATATGTTAATATTATTAATAAAAATTAATCTTATTATTGAAATAAACATATTGTGTCGGATGTAATTTTATGTTAACGTTGTCGCGTTTTTGGGTTTGGCAACGGGCGCAGTCGTGAAATTTACGGCGCATTTGATAGAAGAACCAGAAAGGAGACCATGGACGCTCTATACAGTTCCACCAGCGAAGTTGATTGTACCGCTTTGTTTTTTATGGATCTAAACGGCCGGTGGATGACCCGGTCGGTCACCAAACACAAAACCAACGATGTTTTCGATAGGGGCGTTGGGTCTGACGGCCTTTGGATTGCAGGTTTTGTCAATCTGGCGCACAACGATCGAATCCTGATGCCCCACCCCCCGCCCTCCAGACACTTCACATCCTAGTGGAATTCAAGGCACCACGTCCACGTTCTTTGTGAAAGTATACAAAAGCGTATAATCCCGACATTACTATCAAATTTTATAATAAAAAGGCATAAAAGATTATGACTGTTTACACAAAACGGCAAGAAACATTGGCAGGTGTGATTGATGACGAATCCTCAAAGTCGGATTGGACTGATTGGAAATGGCATATTCGCAACACCATCAGGACGGTTTCGGGTTTTGAGAAGGCCCTGGGAATCACATTCAGTGACAATGAAAGAAAAAAACATGAAATGACCCTGAGAAAGTTTCCTCTGGCCATTAATCCCTATTATCTTTCGCTGATTGATGTGGCTGATTATGAAACTGACCCGGTGTTTCTGCAGTCTTTTCCCAGCCCTGAAGAACTCAAAATCGAGCGTTGCGACATGACAGATCCCCTGCACGAGGACAAAGACAGTCCCGTACCCGGAATTACCCACCGCTACCCGGACCGGGTGCTCTTCCATATCAGTAACCTTTGTTCGATGTATTGCAGGCATTGCACCCGCAAACGCAAGGTCGGGGATCAGGACTCGATTCCTTCCCGCTCGCAGCTTGAGCAGGGCATAGCGTATATCCGTAACACTCCCCAGGTGCGTGATGTGCTTCTTTCGGGCGGTGATCCGTTGATGCTCTCCGATGAAAAGCTGGACTGGATATTGACCAAAATTGGCGAGATCGAGCATGTGGAGGTTGTGCGCATCGGGACGCGCATGCCGGTTGTGCTGCCCTATCGTATTACCGACGACCTGGTGAATATGCTCAAGAAGCATCATCCGCTCTGGATCAATACCCATTTTAACCATCCGCGTGAAGTTACAGAATCCTCCAGGCGAGCGCTTGGCAAGCTGGCGGATGCGGGAATTCCCCTGGGCAATCAGAGTGTGCTGCTGGCCGGTATCAACGACTGCCCGCGCTTGATCAAAAGCCTGAACCAGAAGCTGGTTAAAAACAGGGTCCGTCCCTATTATCTGTACCAGTGCGACCTTTCCGAAGGGTTGAGTCATTTCCGCACACCCGTGGGCAAGGGGATTGAGATTCTTGAAAGCCTTCGCGGGCATACCAGCGGTTTTGCCGTACCGACATATGTGGTGGATGCGCCGGGGGGCGGCGGTAAGATTCCGGTGATGCCCAACTATATTGTTTCATGGACCAGCAACAAGGTTGTTCTCCGGAATTACGAGGGCGTGATTACCACCTACACCGAGCCTGAATCCTATGACTGCAATTATTGCGACCGCAATTGTGCCGAGTGTAACCTGCAGCTCAAAGACGATGATGCCAAGGAAAAGGCCATCGGCATTGAAAAACTGATTTCCGATTGGGATGACACCCTGAGCCTTACCCCGGAAGACAATGAAAGGACTGAGCGCTGTTCAAATGTCGCATGATGCCGGCATGGCCGCTGGGTCGGGATAAAGAAGGGTAAAAAGGGCCGGGTGCCGGTTCCCGGCCCTTCTATATGAACGCTGGGGACTGTTTATATATCGTAGTAGAGAAAGAATTCATGGGGGTGGGGCCGTCGGCTCACCTCCTTTGCCTCGTTTTCACGCTTGTACTTGATCCAGCGCTCGATCGCGTCCTTGGTAAAGACGCCGCCCTTGAGCAGGAAGCCATGGTCGACTTCAAGGGCATCCAGGGCCTCTTCAAGGGATGCCGGTGCAGACCCCATTTCGGCCAGTTCCTCGGGCGGCAGGTCGTAGATGTTCTTGTCCATGGGGTCGCCCGGGTCCATCTTGTTCTGGATGCCGTCGATCATGGCCATGGCCATGGCGGAAAAGGCCAGATAACCGTTGCACGAGGGGTCGGGCGTTCTGAATTCGATGCGTTTCGCCTTGGGGCTCTGGGAGTACATGGGAATGCGTATGGCTGCGCTTCGGTTGCGGCTTGAGTAGGCAAGGTTGATGGGTGCCTCAAACCCGGGCACCAGACGCTTGTAGGAGTTGGTGGTGGGGTTGGTGATGGCGCACAATGCCTTGCAGTGGTGCATGATGCCGCCGATGGCAAACAGCGCCATCTCAGATACACCGCCATACTTGTTGCCGGCAAACAGCGGTTTCCCCTCTTTCCACAGGGAGAGATGGGTGTGCATGCCCGACCCATTGTCCTCAAACAACGGTTTGGGCATGAAGGTGACCGAGTGGTTGTACTTTGCGGCCACATTTTTAAGCACATACTTGAACCAAGCCAGTTGATCACCCATCTTGACAAGGCTGGTGAACCTCAGGTCGATCTCAGCCTGGCCGGCCGTTGCCACCTCATGGTGCTGGCACTCCATGGCAATGCCAAGATCCTCCAGGGTGAGCATCATTTCGGTTCTCATGTCCTGGTACTGATCTGAAGGGGGCAGGGGAAAGTAGCCGTGTTTGTGGCGGATCTTGTAGCCCAGGTTGGGCATCTCGTCACGGTCCGAGTTCCAGATGGCTTCCTTGGAGTCGATTTCGTAGAAACTGGCGTTGTTTTCCGAGGCATATCGCACATTGTCAAAGATGAAGAACTCAGGTTCAGGCCCCACATAGATGGTGTCGGCAAGGCCCGTGCTCTTGATGTACTGCTCGACTTTTTTTGCGATGTACCTGGGATCCCTGGAATAGGGCTCATGGGTGATGGGATCCAGAATATCCCCGATCACCGCCAGGGTGGGAACTTCAAAAAAGGGATCCATTACGGCCGTGGAAGGATCCGGCACAACGATCATGTCGCTGTTGTCAATATTCTGCCAGGCCCGCATGCTTGAACCGTCAAAGCCAAAGCCGTCCTCAAACGAGGATTCGGTGAATTCGCAGGCAGGGACGGTGAAATGCTGCCAGGTGCCTGGAAAATCCATGTAACGGATGTCGATCACTCGAATGTTTTTTTCTTTGATCATTGCAACAACGTCGTTTGCTTTCATCTCTTGCCTCCGCGTTTAGTGTGTTGGATTTGGATGCTATAGCGCTTCGCTTCCCTTTTCACCTGTCCTGACCCGGATGACCTGTTCAACGGGCATGACAAAGATTTTGCCGTCGCCGATTTTGCCTGTGTTGGCTGCCTTGCATATGGTGTCCACAACTTCCTGGGCTCTGTCCTTGTCAACAATGATCTCAAGTTTGATCTTGGGCACAAAATCCACTACATACTCGGCCCCGCGATAGATCTCCTTGTGGCCCTTCTGTCGGCCGTATCCCTTGACCTCGGTGATGGTCATTCCATGGATTCCGATCTCGTTTAACGACTCCTTGACGTCATCGAGTTTAAACGGTTTTATGATTGCTTCGATTTTTTTCATCAAGAATCTCCTTGTTATCGGGCAGGGATTTGCTCCGTGCCCATGGTTATTTTCGGCAGTGCCTTTAAAATGGCCTGTTTGATCTGTTCAACCCGTTCGTCTGAGTGAATTTTGTCATCCTCCATGGAGCGCACGTAAAACACATCCACCACCTGGTCCACCTTGGTGGCCACCATGGCCATGCGGACATCCAGTCCCTGGCGGTACAGCGCGTTGGTGACGGCAAAGAGCAGTCCCGGGAAGTCATAGGTAAAGACTTCAATGATGGTGAAAAAGCTGGAGGTGGCGTTGTCTATCTTGACAAGGTTGGGTCTGAGAATATTCCCCATGGGGGGGGTAAGGGTTTTTGGAATCTTTGACTCGAGCCGCTGGAGAAAGGTGTCGTCATCAAGGGCTTTTTGAAGCTGCTGCTCGGCCTTTTCCCATTTTTCTGACTCGAATATGCGATCGGCCGGAGGGGTCACCTTGAAGATGTCAAGCACGATTTCCCCGCCCCAGGAAAAGGCCTGGGAACCCAGGATGTTGAGGTTGTTCAGGAAAAAGACGCCGGCAAGTTTGGAGTAGAATCCGGGCTTGTCCCTGCCGCAGATGGATACGGTTCTGACCTCCGAGTCGGCCTGGCGTGTGATTTTCCAGGTGAAATTCTTTTTGCCTAGTTTCTTGAACAGCTCCAGATGTTCAACAATCACCCCGGGTGCCATGTGGAGAAGGTAGCGGTTGGCCATGGAATCAAGCTCCCGGAGCAGGTCACTTTCACTCCATCCGTCGCGCCTGAGGGCCAGGACTTCGGCTTTTTTCGCCTCAATGATCCGGGTTGCTTTCTTTGACGCCAGTTCCCCTTTTTTCAAAATATTGAGGGTTTTTAAAAACAGATCCCGCAGCAGGTTTTCGGTCCAGTCGTTCCACGCCTTGGAACCGGTTGCCATGGAATCGGCCACGCTCAGGAGGTAGAGCTTGCGCAGCCTGCTGACCGTTTCGATCCGGCTTGCACAGAATACGGCCGTTTCTTCGTCGCTGATATCCCTCCGGGTGGCTGTTTTTACGAGAAACAAATGGTTCTGGACCAGGAACACGGCCTCCTGGATTTCCCCAGGGGTGTACCCCAGCCGTTTCAAAATCACGGCTGTCATTTGAGCGCCCTTTGTCGAGTGTTCCGAGGCAGGATCCCCCTTGCCGATGTCATGGAACAGCGCCGCAAGGAGCAGAATCTTTCTGTTCCTGACCTCATTAAAAACCGCCGAGTACAAATTGGTTTCCGTATCTTTTTTCCGGCGCTTGAATCCGTTGATGACCTGGACGCAGCGTATCGAGTGTTTGTCCACGGGAAAAAGGTGATACTGGTTGTACTGGATCTTGTTGGCGATGGCCGACATTTCCGGGATATATTGCTCGAGCAGCCCGGTTGCCAGCATGACAAACAAAACGTTGAATTCCCAAAGGGACGAGGCAAGAATCTTTTCAAAATCCCGGGTGTTGGCCGGGGATTCCCTGAAGTTTTTGTCGATCAGATGGGCGAAATCGGCAACAATCCGTCTTGACTCAATCGAGAGGGGAATCTTGAGGCGTCCGCTCTCCACAAAGATTTTGAGCAGAAGTTCCGGGTGGGCGGGGATGTTCTCGACCGACGAAAAATAAAGCCGTCGCTGCCTGATGACAATGCCCGGATGTTTGGTCGGTTTGACCCGGTTTTTTCCAAATCGCGGGGACCGGTTAAACAGGATGTCCTCGGTTACCACCTGGTTGATCTGTTTGATGAAGTCGGTGCGGGTGTGAAGGTCGCCAAGGAAGATCTCCACCGCTGCCAGCCCCCGTTTGTTCCGGTAGCCAAGGCGTTCTGCCACCTCCACCTGGTGGTCAAAGTGGAGCTGGTCACATTTTCTGCCCGTCAGATAGTGGAGCATGTTTCGGATCTGCCAGATGAAATGGAGGGCTTCTTCAAGGGTCTCGAACTCGTCATGGGAGAGAAATCCATGGTGTTCAAGCTCTTTTCTGGTTTTGATGTCCGCCTTGATACGCCCGTACCAGAGCAGGGTGTGGTAATCCCTTAACCCGCCGTGGCCGGATTTAAGATTGGGTTCGAGCAGGTAGGTGGCGTCCCCGAAATCGGTGTGGCGTTTTTCACCGTTTTCCACCAGACGGGTGAGGCTTTTGGTCAGGTGGCGCCGGTTAAGTTCTTTTTTAAACCGCTCCATGAGCATGAGGTAGACGTGGGAAGCACCGCAGATGAACCGCGCGTCAAGGAGGGTGGTCATCACGTCAAACTGGTCCCAGGCCATGGAGAGACACTCCTTGATGGTCCGGACGGCATAGCCGGTTTCAAGGCGGGCATCCCACAGGGGGTAGACCAGTTCTTTGATCAAATCGTCGGCGTTTTCAGGGATTTTTTTTTCAAACAGGACAAGCAGGTCCACGTCCGAATGGATGCACTGCTCCTGGCGGCCATACCCCCCAAGGGCAACCAGTGCAACGGGATTGCCCCTGCCCACCATGGTCCGGGCCGCATCACTTTTAGTAAAGACCGTCTGAAAGTATTCATCAATGATTTGGGTAAAGGCAACCAGGAATTCGGGCTGTCTTTTTTTCAGAAACTGCTCTACCAGGGCATTGCGCCGTTCTATTAATTGCTGGGAATCAAGTTTTTCCATGGTCTCCTGGAAGTTCTGGTAACAATTATGGTTGAGCCGATAGATTCATAACTGCACGACTTGAGGATGTACAAGCAATTTCTGTGCCCGGTGTCAGGTGTGCGTTGGCGCTGCATCTGGGGGGTTGATCTCTTTAAAAAAAATTACATTAAAGGTATCAATTTTACAAAAACGTAATAAATAAAAAACAGAGCAACCTGGAGCCGCTTGGTGCCGGCGGCTGCAGGTTGAGACCCAGTGAGGCAGGCTTGACGGGATGCTATTTGTCCAACTTGTCCAGTTTTTCCTGTTCTTTTTCCTTGTCGCCCTCGTTAAGTTCAGCTTCCCGGGTTGCTTTTTTAAAGTTCTTGATCCCCTTTCCTATACCGGAGCCGATCTCAGGAAGTTTTCCCGCTCCAAATATGATGAGGATAATTACAAGGATAATTATCAGTTCGGGCATTCCAAGTCCACCAATCATCACCTACTCCTGTTATTATGATATTTTGTTGCCTGTTGCATAAAATCAAATGAAATAAATACCATTGTGTTTGTGACGTGTCAATGTTTTAGAATCGTTCCCGGTCCGGGTCCGGCTTTTTTGTGCCCTTGGGATCCATGCCCGGCTTTTCTGCCGGGGCAGCTCTTTTAGAGGCCAGACCCGTCACTTGGGATGGTCCTGGCATCAAGGTTCAGGTTCAAGTCCGGACGTGTTGTTATCCTGCAGGGATTGAAAAATTATGGAATGCAGGGTATATGAATTCAAAACATCATATTCTTGTGCAACCTTTAACAGGAGTTCCCATGACACACAACAGCCCGTCAAATACGCGATTTTCCGGTGCCACCAAATATGTGCTTGACAGCGAACTTGCAGGAATCGTCAACGTTTCCATGGCCCTTGAGATGCCGCTTCTTCTCAAGGGCGAGCCTGGAACGGGCAAGACCATGCTGGCCCATGCCATTGCCGAAAGCCTGGACATGCCCCTGATCGTGCTCAATGTGAAATCCAGCATGAAGCTCATTGAGGCCCTTTACCAGTACGACACCCTGACCCGTCTCAACGACAGCCGCTTTGGCGATTCCATGCGGGAGGTAAGCAACATTGATGATTACATCAAGATGGGCAAGATCGGCCAGGCCTTTACCTCGCCCATGCGCTGCGTTCTCCTGATCGACGAGATCGACAAGGCCGATACCGATTTCCAGGATGACATGCTGGATGTGCTCGACCAGATGCAGTTTGACATCATTGAGACCGACCAGACCATCAAGGCCGTGAACCGGCCGGTGATCATCATCACATCAAACGCCAAAAAGGACCTGTCCGATCCGTTCCTGGGGCGGTGCAATTTCCACCACATTGCCTTTCCCGATCCAAAGATGATGAGAAAGATCATTGACATCCATTTTCCCGAAATCGACAAAAATCTTGCTGAAAACGCCATCAATGCATTTTTCACCATGCGGGAGCTGGACGGGGTCGAAAAAAAGCCGGCGACCCGGGAACTGATCAACTGGATCCGTGCTTTAAATGCCGACCCGGACTTCAAGTCCAGGGACCTTGTCAAGGGAGAGCTGCCCTTTCTCGGGGTATTGTTCAAGAAGAGCCCGGACTATGACCGGGCGAGAAGCATCACCCCGAGGAGACGGCTTTTCTGACTGCCATGGCCGGTCCAGGCTGTCTTGTTCCGGCCACAGTAAATTATCAAGCTCGGCAAATGGCGACACCCTGGTGGGGGTTTCCGATTCAAGGATGGAGGGGCTGGACCATGTTCATATCGTTTTTCTACAAGCTCAAGGAGGTGGGGGTTCCTGTATCGCCCACGGCTTTTTTAACCCTTCAAAAGGCCCTGGACAGGGGGCTTGTCGCAACACTGGACGATTTTTACACCACGGCCCGGGCCGTTCTGGTCAAGAGCGAACGCTATTTTGACCTTTACGACCAGGTGTTCGCCTTCTGTTTTGAAGGGGTAGCACTTCCCGACAGCAGTGGGTTTGAGATTGACGAGGTGGCAAGGGCCATGCTCGACGAATGGCTGAAAAATCCCAAACAGCTGGCCAGCGCCCTTGGGGTGGACCCGTCCAAGCTTGCCGATCTCACCCCGGACGAACTCATCGACTATTTCAAGCAGCGCCTCAAGGACCAGGAGGGCCGCCATGAGGGCGGAAACAAATGGATCGGTACAGGCGGTACTTCCCCGGTGGGCCATTCTGGCTACCACCCCGGCGGCATGCGGGTCGGGGGAGAGTCCCGGAACCGGTCGGCCGTAAAGGTTGCCAACGAGCGTCGCTACAGGGACTACTCCGCCAGGGGGCCGCTGACCCAGGCCATGGTGGGGGAAGCTTTAAAACGGCTTCGCAACATGGTGCCCACCGGTCCCAGGGACGAGATCAACATCGACGACACCATCTACCGGACCATGAAGAACGCCGGTGAGATTGAGCTCGTATTTGACCGCTCCATGAGGGATCGCCTCAAGATCATCCTTGCCATTGACAACGGGGGCTGGTCCATGGATCCCTACATCACCGTGGTTCAGACCCTGTTTGACTATGCCAGGGCCCAGTTCAAGGAGGTCAAGACGGTGTTTTTCCACAACACCATTTACGATCATGTGTGGGAAGACCCCCAGCGGTACCGGAAGCCCTTGAGGATCGATGACTTTACCCGGCGGGATCCCGAGACCCGGTTCATTGTTGTCGGGGATGCCAGCATGGCACCCTATGAGCTCATGGCTGCCGACGGTTCCATCCACATCGGCGGCAGGAGCGGCAAACCCAGCATCGAACGGCTGCGTTTTATCGCTGAAACCTTTGCCCATTCGGTGTGGCTCAATCCCGTGCAGGAGTCCATGTGGGGGTATACCCATTCCATCATGGCCATTTCCTCGGTTTTTCCCATGTTCGAGCTTTCCCTGGACGGGCTTGAAAAGGCGGTCACCCGTCTCATGACCCGATAGCGCCGTCAACCCCGTAGAGTCTGCAGGTGTTGTTCCACACGGTTTCAGACAGGGTTTCAATTTCCTCACCTCTTACCCCGGCCAGCCGTTCCATGACAAATTTCACAAAGGCGGGTTCGTTTCGACGCACCTTGTTCTTCGGGGGGGCAGGGGTGAGGTAGGGGGCGTCGGTCTCGATGAGGATGCGATCCTCTGGGATCATGGGGGCCAGTCTGCGAAGTTCGGCCCCCCGCTGCTGGATGGTAAGGATGCCGGTGATGCCGATGTGCAGACCCAGGTCAAGATAGCTGAACATCTCTTGTTTTGTTCCGGAAAAGCAGTGGACAACGCCCCGGGGATTCTTGAAGCCAAAGCCCTGTACCATCTCCTGGAATCGCCCCATGGAGTCGCGTTCATGGAAGATCATTGGCAGGCCGAGTTCGTCGGCTGCGGCCATCTGGGTTTCAAACCAGAGCTCCTGGACCCTGGCCGGCGAGTGCATGCGGTTGAAGTCCAGGCCGATTTCCCCCCAGGCCCTGACACAGTCGTTTTGGGCCAGACCCTTGAGGGTCTCCATGGTCCGGGGGGTGCACGCTTCAGCATCATGGGGATGGATGCCCACGGCGGTATAGATGTGGTTGTGGATTCGGGCAAGGCCGATGGCCTTTTGGGCGGTTTCAACACTGACGCCGGCTATCATCATGGCCTTGACCCCGGCCGTGTCGGCACGTTCGAGCATCGGGTCAAAATCTTCGTCAAAACAGGGGTCGTTAATATGGCAATGGCTGTCAAATAGCCGCATGGTTTAGTTCTCCTCATATAAACGGTAAAGCATTTATTCTTACAGGAGAACACTGCCAAGATCAAGGCCAACATGGATATGGAGCCTGATTATAATAAAGGTGTGAAGAGTCCGGATCCGTGCTATATACATGGGATGGCGACTCTCCCATGTCTGTATCGCGAGTTCCATGGGTTCGCGCCATTTAAAGCAGTTGGTCCGTTGAGTTGATGTCAAATAGCCAGGATATTGTTAATCGGACCGTGGGCAATGGCCGGAATGGTCCGAACAAGGAGGCAATATGAATTCCCAGGACATTTTTAAAAATGCGTTGACCCATGAAAGAAAAATTCGGGACCTTTATTTGTCAGCAGTAGGCACCATTGACGATGACAGGGGAAAATCCATTTTCAAGGCCCTGGCCGATGATGAGCAGTCCCACATCGATTTTCTGGAACACGGGCTGGATCTGTTGGCCCGGGAAAGGGAGATTGACATTGAAAGCCTGAAATTTGTCATCCCGCCACCGGTTGAAGGGGGAGGCAGGCAAATGAAGGCGCAGATCCCGGAACGGATGCTCGGTGATGTCAAGCGGGTCCTCAACGCTGCCCTGGGGCTTGAGATTGAAACCAGCCGCTTTTACAAAAAAGCCTGTGAAAATTCCCAGGGCCGGATCCGGGAGGTGCTCAAGAAATTTTATGAGATCGAGCAGCGCCATGTGGAAGTGGTTCAGGTTCAGCTGGATCATGCCACCGGCAGCGGGCACTGGTTCAATTTTATGGAAAAGGATATGGAGGACTGACCCGGGACGCTTTCCTGTCCGGCTTGACAATGACTACATTGTGGTATAGTAATTTTCTATTATGCCAATTTTAAAGGAGCCGACAATGGAGATCCTCAACCCAAACGACGCAGCGTGCAAGAGTGGAAATCTGCTCATATCCGAGCACAGGGAAAAACTTCCCCATGTGATTGAATCCATCCTTGCCACCATGGATGATGAAACCTGCTTTGCCCACATCGGGGATGAGCCCATCCATTTTTCCACCTCGGTCAAGGCCATGGTGGACACGTTCAGGGAGGTTCTGTTTCCCGGTTATTTTTCGAAAAAAAAGCTCGATGCCGCCAATCTTGCCTACTGCATGGGCCAGAACATTTCAGAGCTCCACGACATCCTTTCCGAGCAGATTGTGCACGTCATGCGCCATGACTGCCTGCGGTATGGACAGGCCTGCTCTGAATGTGAGAAAAGTGGGCAGGAGGCGGCCCTGGCCGTCATTAAAAGGGTGCCCGAACTCAGACAGGCCCTTGCCGAGGATGTCAGGGGGGCCTATGACGGTGATCCGGCAGCCAAAAGCCATGACGAGGTGATCTTCAGCTATCCCGGGCTCTTTGCCATCACGGTATACCGGATCGCCCATATCCTGTATCAGCTTCAGATTCCCCAGCTGCCGCGGATCATGTCCGAGCATGCCCACAGCCTGACCGGTATTGATATCCACCCCGGGGCCCGCATCGGGCGGCGTTTTGTCATCGACCACGGCACGGGCATTGTCATTGGCGAGACCAGCATCATCGGCGACAACGTCAGGGTCTATCAGAACGTCACCATTGGTGCCCTTTCCCTGCCGCCGGGTTCGGGTAAGAGCCTCAAGGGCAAGAAGCGCCACCCCACCATCGAGGACGATGTGATCGTCTATTCCGGTGCCACCATCCTCGGGGGACAGACAACCATTGGCAGGGGGTCGGTCATCGGTGGAAATGTCTGGATCACCGAATCCATCCCCGCCGATACCAAGGTCTTTATTGAAACACCCCGGCTCATTTACCGGTACAAGGAGAGGGAAAATGAATATTCTATCTGATATGACAAAGGGCTGGGGGTGTACGCCCCTTGTCCATTTAAAGGCCCTGAGTGCGCGATGCCATGCAACGATTCTGGGAAAGGTCGAGGCGTACAACCCCATGGGCAGTATCAAGGATCGCATCGGTGTGGCCATGATCGAGGCGGCTGAACAAGAGGGGCGCATCACCCGGAACACGGTCATTGTGGAGCCGACCAGCGGGAATACCGGTATTGCCCTTGCCTTTACAGCGGCGGTCAAGGGGTTGAAGCTGATTCTCACCATGCCTGAAACCATGAGCGTGGAGCGACGCAAGCTGTTGAAACACCTGGGGGCAACCCTGGTGTTGACTCCGGGCCCCCTTGGCATGAAGGGTGCCGTTGAAAAGGCCAGGGCCATTGTGGCTGAAACCGACAACGCGTTCATGCCCGACCAGTTTTCCAATCCTGCCAACCCGGCCGTCCATGGCAGGACCACGGCCGAAGAAATCTGGATCGACACCGACGGAAAAATCGACATCCTGGTGGCAGGTGTGGGTACCGGCGGCACCATTACCGGTGTCTCCGGGGTCATCAAGCAGCGGCGGCAATCGTTCAGGGCCGTTGCCGTGGAGCCTGCCGAGTCTCCGGTCCTGTCCGGCGGCACTCCGGGTCCCCACAAGATCCAGGGCATCGGGGCCGGATTTGTTCCCCGGGTGCTTGATCTTTCCCTTGTGGACGAGATCGTCCAGGTGACGTCCGCCGATGCCCTGAAACGGGCCAAACAGATTGCCCGGGAAGAGGGTATCCTGTGCGGGATCTCGTCGGGGGCCGCCATCCAGGCTGCTGTTGATGTTGCCTCAAAGGAGGAGAACAGGGACAAGCTCATGGTGGTTATCCTGCCCGACACGGGCGAACGCTACCTGAGTACCGATCTTTTCATTGACGCGGTATAGAACAATAGGGTTGATATTAACGATATTTTTGATAAACTGGCGAGGATGATCAAAACAGATAACTCCGGAGACACCTTAACTGATTCACCGTTCATTCATCAGGATTGCGGAATTAAGTAAAGTGTCCCATAGTCCAAAGTCCGACTCAGGTTGTAAATATATTTAACGAATGGAATTGAATTGATGGAAAAGATCAAGATTTCCAAAGGATTTACCACTCCCCTTGCCGGCATGCCGGATATCGGCATCATTGAGCTTTCCGATCCCAGAACCCTTGGTCTCTCCGCCATGGATGTTCCCCATATCCGGGCCAGACTCCTGGTCAAGGAGGGTGACAGGGTCCAGACCGGGACTCCGCTGTTTCTTGACAAACGGGACCAATCCGTTCAGTATGTCTCACCGGGCACGGGCGTGGTCGAGAAAATCGTGTACGGCGAACGCAGGCGATTGAACGAGGTCGTGATCGGCCTTGAAGGTGAGGAGGCGTTTGTTGAGTTTGAATCCCTCTCCCTGCCGTCCCTTGCCGGGCTGCCCCGTCAGGAACTTGTGGACCGGCTCAAAAAGGGCGGACTGTGGCAGGCCCTGCGGCAATTTCCGGCAAAGGACACGGCAGACGCCGGGCAGACCCCCTCCATGATCATTGTTTCCCTTTCGGGCAACGATCTGTTCTCGCCTGACCCGGGTGTTGTGTTTGGACGGGAACAGACTGCGTTTCATTTTGGCCTTGAAGTGTTGAAACGTCTGTCCAACAGGGTTGTTGTCACGGTAAAGCAGGGCAGCCTGGACCGGCTGGGAGAGGTGAAATCCCTGGTTACCCACACGGTGCCGGACATCTATCCGGCCTGGAACCCCGGGGTGGTTCTCTATCACCTCAAGAAAGATCCAGCGGAAAACAGTTCCTGGTGCATTGCCGCAGATCATCTGGTCATGATGGCAAAATTTCTGATGACCGGCCGCTACCCTACCCAGAAGATCGTCACTGTCACCCGGGGAAGGGACCACCGTCCCCATGTCCTGACCCGACAGGGTGCCCCGGTGCGTGATCTCATCGGCGGTTTCCCGGACAATGGCCTCATCACCACGGGCCGGTTCAACGGCCGGATCGTGGCACCGGACAACCATCTGGGATTCTTTGAAAACACCCTCAACATCATCGACACCCCGGACGAAGAAGAACTGCTCGGGTTCATGCGCCCGGGAAAGACCAAGGCCACCGTCTCAAAGACCTTTCTCTCCTGTCTCTTTGACGAACCCAAGGAGGTGGACGCCACCCTCCACGGAGAGTTGCGGGCCTGCATCAACTGCAGTTATTGCGAGAACATCTGCCCCAACGATCTCATGCCCAGCTTTATCATGAAGGCCCTGTTGAGCGATGAGATCGAAAACGCCCTGGCCTACGGCCTTCTGGACTGCTGTCAATGCGGTCTGTGTTCCTATGCCTGTCCGTCCAAGATTGAGCTTGCCCAGATTCTGGGCAAGGGAATGGATGCCCTTCATAAGGATAAACAATGAACCCCGTGAAAAAAATATTTGACCTGAGTGAGCCCCATTTTACAGGGGCTGGACGTTTCAGCAGACTTGAACCCCTGTTTGATGCGGCAAAGACCGTTTTCTTTCACCCCTCACCGGTGAACCGGGTGATGCCCTTTGTCCGTGATAACCTGGACCTCAAGCGCTACATGAGTGTGGTGCTTGTCTCTCTGCTGCCCGTGATTCTGTTCGGCATGTACAATACCGGGTTCCAGTCCGGACTTGCCGGCGGCCGGCACCTGGGCGTGGCAGCCAGCGTTGCCCTGGGCGCCCGTTATGTCCTGCCCATCATCCTGGTTTCCTACGGGGTGGGGTTTTTCTGGGAAATTCTCTTTGCCGTTGTGCGCAAACACAAGATCAGCGAGGGGTTCTTTGTTACGGGCATGTTGTTTCCCCTGACCCTGCCGGCCACTATTCCGCTGTGGCAGGTGGCCCTTGGTATTTCCTTTGGCGTTGTGATCGGTAAAGAGGTTTTTGGCGGCACCGGCCGGAATATTCTCAATCCTGCCCTGACCGCCCGGGCCTTTGTTTTTTTCTCGTATCCGGTTTCCATGTCCGGGAACGTCTGGGTTGCCGGCACAAACGCCGTGGATGCGGTTTCCGGTGCCACGGCCCTTTCCGTCACGGGCGTTGACGGCGGGACGATCACCCAGGCCCTTTCCCAGGCCGGTTTTTCCCTGACCAATCTCTTCATGGGGTTCGTGCCGGGCAGCATCGGCGAGACATCTGCCCTGTGCTGTCTGCTGGGCGGCGGGCTGCTTGTGATCACCCGGATCGGCAATTTCCGCATCATTGCCGGCGGCCTCATTGGCCTTGTGACAACGGCCCTTGTATTCTATCTTGCCCCGGGCAATGACAGCGCCTGGGTCCATGCCGGTCCTCTCTACCATCTGTGTGCCGGCGGTTTTTTGTTCGGCATCTGCTTTATGGCCACCGACCCTGTGTCGGCACCTGGCACCGATCCCGGGCGATGGGTGTATGGCTTTCTCATCGGTTTTCTTACGGTGGTGATTCGGGTGGTCAACCCCGCCTTTGTCGAAGGGGCCATGCTTGCCATTCTTTTCATGAACGTATTCTCCCCCCTGCTCGACCATGGGGTGGTCAAATACAAAACATCAAAGAGGATTCCCAATGTCTGAAACCCGACCGGATAAAAACAGCCGGAAAAATGTTGTTCGTTTTGCCCTGGTGGTTTCATTTGTCTGCAGCCTGCTCATCAGTGGTGCTGCAAGTGGTTTAAAGGGGCTTCAGCAGGAGAACATTGCCCTTGACAAACGGATCAATCTCTTGAGGGCAGCCAACCTCATCGAGGCCGGAACGAAGCCTGCAAAAGAAGAGGTCAACCGCCTGTATGACGCCCATATCGAGGCGGCCATTGTGGACAGCCAGGGAAAAATCCTTGAACGAGAGGACCCCAATGCCCTTCATCTCTACCTGTACAAGGATGACGGCCGGATCAAGGGGTATATCCTGCCCATCAACAGCCGGGGGTTGTGGGGCAAGATCCAGGGATATCTTGCCTTTGAAGATGACGGCGAGACCGTGTCCGGGTTCTCAATATTCAACCATTCAGAGACCCCGGGGCTGGGCGGTGAGATTGAAAGCGCCTGGTTTCAGAAGAACTTCAAGGGTAAAAAGATCGTCAACGCCCAGAATCAGTTTGTATCGGTGGGCATTGCCAAGGGCAAGGTGGCCAACCTGCCGGCATCGGAACAGGAAAACTATGTGGACGGTATCAGTGGAGCCACCCTGACCGGAAAGTACCTCTCCGAGGGCATTAAATCCACCCTGGTCAAATATGATGCGGTTTCCATCACCTTCCGGCAGCACGAGCTGATCCCGGTCAAGACGGACAGTCCAGGGGCTGTGCCAGCAAAAAAATAAGGATAACACCCATTTAAGGATAAAAGGATTCCCATGGCAAAAGATAAAGCAAACCGACTGGACATAATGGTCCGGGGCATCTGGCGGGAGAACCCTGTGGCCTTCCAGGTGCTCGGCATCTGTTCGGCCCTTGCCGTTACCGTGAAAATGTCAACGGCCCTTGTCATGGCCGTTGCCCTCACCGTTGTCACGGCCTGTTCGAGTTTCATCATTTCCCTGCTGCGCAAGCAGATCCCGTCAAATATCCGGATCATTGTGGAGCTTGCCATCATCGCCTCCCTGGTCATTGTCACGGACG
This sequence comes from uncultured Desulfobacterium sp., assembly GCA_963675615.2. Taxonomy (GTDB): domain Bacteria; phylum Desulfobacterota; class Desulfobacteria; order Desulfobacterales; family Desulfobacteraceae; genus Desulforapulum. Next base: position 1,495,874 of record CAXXTD010000001.1, on the reverse strand, counting down.
AGGTGCTCAAGGCCTTTTTCTACGACACCTCAAAGCAGCTGTCGATCTTTGTGGGGCTGATCATCACCAACTGCATTGTCCTCGGCCGGGCAGAGGCCTTTGCCCTTGCCAACACCCCGGTGGACTCGTTTGTGGACGGCATTGCCAACGGCATGGGGTACGGGCTCATCCTGGTGACCGTGGCCTTTGTCAGGGAACTGCTGGGATCGGGTAACATTTTCGGTATTCCAGTCGTTCCCGGGTTCATGATCGATGCCGGGTACCAGAACATGGGGCTCATGGTGCTGGCACCGGGGGCTTTTTTCATCATCGGGCTGCTGGTCTGGCTGAAAAACAGCCTGCCGGGCATCTCCCATGAAAACAGAAAGGAGTAGGCAATGGGTGACCTGTTCAGTCTTTTTATCAATTCGGTTTTTATTGGAAACATCCTGCTGGCCTATTTTCTGGGCATGTGCTCGTTTATTGCCGTATCCAAAAACATTGAAACGGCAACGGGCCTGGGATTTGCCGTGATCTTTGTCCTCACCGTTACAAGCCCTGTCAACTGGGTGGTCTACCACGGCCTGCTGGCACCCGGGGCCCTGGCCTGGGCAGGATTACCCAATGTGGACCTGAGTTTCTTAAAGTACATCACCTTTATTGCGGTCATTGCCGCCATTGTCCAGGCCCTTGAGATGGTGATCGACAAGTATTCGCCACTGCTCTATGCGGCCCTGGGGGTTTTTCTGCCCCTGATTGCCGTGAACTGCGCCATTCTGGGCACCTCACTGTTCATGGTGGAGCGGAACTACACCCTGGTGGAATCCATGGTTTTTGGCGCAGGCTCGGGCACGGGCTGGATGCTTGCCATTGTCTCCATGGCTGCCATCAGACGGAAGATCCAGTATGCTGATGTTCCGGCGGGGCTCCAGGGATTCGGCATCACCATGATCGTTGCAGGGCTCATGGCCATGACCTTTATGATGTTTTCGGGCATTACCCTGTAAACTGGCACGGCCGTAGGGCGGTATGGGCGTTTGCCCGCCGCGAACCATGAAACTTCACTGACGGCACAGCGTCGGCCGGAGTTTTTCTTAAAAAATCAAGGAGACAGCAATTGATCTACCTCATCAGCATACTGGTCTTCTCGGGCGTCATCCTGGCCCTTGTCATGGTGTTGCTCTTTGTGGAAGCCAAGGTGACAGTCAAGGGCGAGCACGATATTGTCATCAACAACGACGGTGAGAATCCAATAAAGGTTGCCGGGACTCCCACCCTGTTGTCGGCCCTTTCCAGTCAGGAGATTTTTCTGCCCTCGGCCTGCGGCGGTTCCGGCTCCTGCGGCATGTGCAAATGCGAGGTGGTCAAGGGCGGCGGCAGCATCCTGCCCACCGAGTTCGGCCATTTGAGCCGCAAAGAAAAGCTTGCAGGCAAACGCCTCTCCTGCCAGCTCAAGGTCAAGAACGATCTTGAAATCCGGCTGCCCGAATCGATCTTCGGCATTAAAAAGGTCAATGCCACCGTGGTTTCAAACCACAATGTGGCTACCTTTATCAAGGAACTGGTGCTCAAGCCGGAAACCCCCATTGATTTCAAGGCCGGGGCCTATTTCCAGATCGACGTGCCCGAGTATGATTTGAATTTCAAAGAGTTTAACATTGAAAGCAAATATGTGAGTGAATGGAAAAAATACAACCTCATGGAGCTCAGGGCAAAGGGAATCAAGCCGGGTTTCAGGGCCTATTCCCTGGCCAACCCTCCCTATGACAATCAGACCATCATGATGAACGTCCGGATTGCCACCCCGCCGCCGGGCACCCAGGGCATTCCCCCGGGATTTGGATCGTCCTACGTGTTCAGCCTCAAGCCCGGAGATACGGTCCAGGTGAGCGGCCCCTACGGGGATTTCATGGCAAAGCAGACCGACAATGAGATGTGTTTTATCGGCGGAGGTGCCGGCATGGCACCCCTTCGAAGCCATATTCTCCAGCAGCTTGAGGGCATTCACACCCAGCGCAGGATCTCGTTCTGGTACGGGGCAAGGTCCAAAAAAGAGATGTTCTACGACGAGACTTTTAAAGACCTTGAACAGCGCCATGAAAATTTCACCTACCACATTGCCCTTTCCAGCCCCGATCCCGAGGACAACTGGACCGGTCCCACGGGGTTTATCCACAACTTTCTCTGTGACGACTACCTGTCAACCCATGAAGACCCCACCGAGATTGAATACTACCTTTGCGGCCCGCCGCCCATGATCGATGCCATCATCCAGGCCCTCTACGATTTTGGTGTAGAGGATGAGATGATTTTTTACGATAAGTTCTAGCCGCTGGCAGGATGAAGATCCCGGAATGTTCAGAATGCATGGCACTGCTTGAAAACAGCCCTTATACAGATGAAAAGATCGTCGGCCACTGTGTTCAGGTTGCCCGGACAGCCGTCCGGATCTGTGCTCTGCTCGAGCAGTCGCCCTGCCGGCTGAATGCTGATCTTGTGCGTGCCGGTGCCCTGGTCCATGACATTGCAAGAAAACAGCCGGACCATGCCGCCAGGGGTGCCAGAATGATCAGGGACCTTGGTTTTTTTGAGGTTGCCGACATTGTCGCCGTTCACATGGACTTAACCAGCGTTCCAGAGGATCCCCCCACTGAACCGGAGATTGTTTATTTTGCCGACAAGCTTACCGTCCATGATCGACGCTGCCTGGATGTTGAAGGCCGATTCAACGAAAAATTGGCCCGCTTCAGCCATGATCCCGGGGCAGTTGCGGCCATAGGGCGCAGGCTTGAGACCGTTTGCACCATCCGGGCAAAGCTTTCCCGATGCTTAAACCGGGACATCATGGCGGCCCTTGCCCGATGATCTATCTGCTCAGACACGGTGAAATTAAAGGCAGTGAAACCCGGCGATTTATCGGGCAGACTGACGTGGGGCTCAGCCCCAAAGGGGGCGACCAGGCCCGGTTCTGGCAGGGGTATTTTAATGGGATCAAACTTGACCGGGTTTTTTCAAGTCCCCTGTCGCGGTGTATTGATACCGCCCGGATTGTGACCGGCCTGGCTGACGATGGAATCATCCGGGTCCATGAATTAAGGGAGATCGACCTTGGAGCGTGGGATGGGCAGCCCTTTGCACAGGTCAAGGCCCTTTACCCCCGGGCCTGGGCGGCCAGGGGCAACGATCTGGTCCACTACCGGCCCCCCGGGGGGGAATCCTTTGCCGATCTCTTTGACCGGGTGGTGCCCGCGTTCCAGAACCTGGTCCACCATGACAGCGGCAACAGCCTGATCGTGGCCCATGCCGGGGTCAACCGGATGATCCTGTGCCATCTCCTGGGCAAAGACCCTGGGGATCTGTTTACCATTGATCAGGCCTATGGGTGCCTGAACATCATCAGCGGGCTGGACGGTCCAGACCCAGGGCCTGGTGCAGTATCCGTTCGTAATCTACGGGCCGGTCCATGTCCATGAGGATGTACCGGTCGTCTGTTTTGATTTCAACGGCAAGGTTTTCAAGCTCTTCAAGGGCGCCCCTTAATCCCTGGCGACCCGGCCAGTTGAGGATATGGTCCCTGGTGGCCATGGAGACCAGGGGCGGGTGCCCCCGGTGCCCCTTAAACACGGGATAGACAACGGCGGGTTGTTTCTCCTGCCAGAGGGCAATCAGTGCCTTGACGGTGTCTGGAACGACCAGGGGAATGTCCACGGGCATGACGAAAAAAGCGGAGCTGTCCGGGGCAAGTGATCGGACGCCTGCTGTTACCGACGAAAACATCCCCCTGTCATAATCGGAATTGAACACTGTTTTTACCCCCATGGCCGTTGCCACCGATTCGATTTCGCCTGCCCTGTGGCCGGTGACCACCCGGATGTCGTCCACCCCGGCCGACTGGAATGTCGATATCACCCGCTGCAGAACCGGGGTCGTTCCAAGGGGCAGGAGGGGTTTGAACCTGCCCATGCGGGATGAAAAGCCTGCGGCCAGAATCAGGGCTGAAAATTTCATATGGCGTTGAACCTTTCCTGGATCAGTTCTGCAACAATGCTCACGGCGATCTCCTGTGGGGTCTGGGCGTTGATGGCAAGGCCGATGGGAGCGTGGACCGTGTCCAGCCGTGACTGGGGCACGCCCTGGCCTAACAGGTAGTCGTAGATGGCCCTTCGCTTGGATCTGCTGCCGATCATGCCGATATAGGTGGCCCGGGTTTCAAGGGCCTGTTCAAGGAGGGTCCGGTCGTAGAGATGGCCCCGGGTCATGATGACAATGTAGCTGCCCGCTCCAATGGTGAACCGGTCAAAGCAGCGGTCAAAATTGTCAAGAACATGGGTTTCTGCCATGGGGAACCGGTCTTGATTGGCAAACGCTTGTCTATCGTCCATGACAATGGGTTTAAACCCTGTGCGGGCAGCCAGACGGGCCGTTTCCATGGCAAGGTGGCCTGCCCCGAGGATGTAGAGGACGCCGTTGAACCGGGCGGGCTCGATGAAAAAGGTCCCCTCGTCAAGGTGGACCAGGCCGGGGGATCGCATCATCTCTGCATGGTCCGACAGCCGGGTCATGATTTTTTCATCGAGTGGATAAGGCCCGATCTGATCCCGGCCTGAGACGAGGAAACGATCCACGGTATAGCTTCCATCGGGTTGGTTATTCAGCCGGCTTACCATGAAGTCGTTGTGATTTTCGGTTGCAAGGTCCAGGCGTTTCTGGAAAAATTCAAGGTTCTGGGCTGATGCCGCCAGGTATTCCAGGAGCAGGGTGATGTCACCGCCGCAGACCATGTCCATGTCTGCATAGGCCCTGGCATCCAGGGTGAACTCCTGGATCAATGCCCCTGTCCGGGTCTTGAACAACTCCCTGGCAAGTTCCTGTACCCTTGCTTCGATCCACCCGCCGCCAATGGTGCCGCTGATGCGACCGTCCCCGTGGACGATCATTTTTGTTCCGGCAGACCGGGGTGCCGATCCCTGTTTGCTCAATATGGTGGCCATGACAACACCGTTGCCCTGGTTTAAACTTTCCCAGACTGCCTTATGGTTTTCAGACATTTTTTTCTCTCTTTATCCTTTCTCTGTTTAGTCTTCGTTTCATGGGGGGTGAAAAACGTTTTGCAGTGGAAGCCAGGATGGGGTTGATCCTTAACTCACCCTGATCCACAAGATGCTTGATGGCAGGAACGCCGTAGAGGGCCTGCTCGATTTTCTGTTCCAGGCCCCGACCAGGTCCCGGGATCGACCAGAACGCCACATTCAGCAGGTGGATCCGGGCTGCCCCATTCCTTGTTTCCTTCAGGGTGGCCGTAAAATCCACCAGGGTGTCCAGGCTGAAAATGGCCTCGTCCATCTCGTCCAGACGGATTTTCTGGCTGCCAATCCGGACCACGCTTCTTCCCCTGACCCGGTCCAGGCGCTTGAGGTGTGATCCGCAGGGGCAGGGGTCTTTGAGAAAACGGGCCCGGTCCCCGGTGCGGTACCGGATCAGGGGCATCCCCCTTCGTGTGAGGGTGGTGACGGTGATCTCTCCCTCCTGACCCAATGGCAGGGGCCGGCCGTTGTTATTAACGATTTCGTACACCAGGTCCGCTTCCCGCAGGTGACATCCGTGTTGGGCACAGCATTCCACCCCGCCGCCAAGCCCGGTCTCGGTCATGCCATAATGGATGAAAACAGGACAGTGCCAGATCTGTTTTATGGCCCGGATGATGGACAGGGGCACATGATCCCCGGTTAAAAGCACGCTTTTAATCCTGTTGCCGGAACGGGTCCGCCCCCGGGACCGGACCAGCCAGGATCGGGCCAGGCTGAGCACCTGGACCGGCAGGCCGATGATGGCGTCCACTCCGAGGGTTTCAATTTTTTCAATCACCCTGGCCGGGTCATCCACAAACCCGTTGACAATGGTGGCACACCCCATCCGGTCAAGCCCCGTTTTTACCCGTTCGCCAACAGACCCGAACCCGGGGCCGGGCATGAGCACCATCACCCGTTGACCCGGGTTGACAAGGGTGGCCATGCCACAGCGAAAGAAATCGGCCGTGGCGTCCATGTCCTGACGCGTAAAAAAAATGCGTTTGGGAGGGGCCGTGGTGCCCGAGGTCTGAAGGGTGGTCACCCGTGCAATCTCTCCCTGGGAGACGCACAGCATCTGCAGGCCGTGGTCTGCCAGATCCCGGGGAAAGACGAAGGGCAGATGTTGGATGTCTTGAATGGATTGGAGGGCCTCCAGGTGGATCCCCTTTAAATGGTGCCGGTAAAAGGGACTGTTTTTCCTGGCCAGAACCAGGGTCTTTTTCACCATGTCGAGCTGATAGGCCGCAAGATCCCGGGACGACACAGGGCCAGATTGTCCCGGTTGCCGGACGGCCGTCCTTTGGAAGATCCAGTGGTCCAGGGGGGTGATATCAACGCCCATTGTTTCGATAAATGCTCCTGCCATTGACGTCGGTGAGGTTGTACATGCAAAAGGGGATCAGGCGGCCGTCGGGTGAAAATACATGGATGCAGCAATCCTGCACCCGCTCAAGATCCAGGTTCCAGCTATCCTGGAACACCATGCACGAGATTGAAAACATGTGGGTTTTCAACCGGCTCAAAAAAATGCCAAGATCCATGGGGTTGTTTTCCATAAACCCAGGGGAGATCCCCCGTTGATACGCCTGCTCCTTCGCCGAAGGAGAGGCCCATTGCCTGGCAATAAAACCGATGGTGCTCGATGCCCCTTTGCAGCCGTCCTCAACTGCGGATGTCGGCCGGTGGCGGGTCAGGGGGATCAGTTGTCCATGGGGCATGATGACCAGATTGCCGTGGAACGAGCACAGGGCGTTTTCTCAGCCCGGCGGTCGAAACCAGGACGGGTCCAGTCCGGCCTGGGATTCAATATGCTGGATCACCCGGGGCAGGGTGATGCGTGGCCTGGGTTCAGTGGGATCGGGAAAACGTCCAAAATAGCTGATGGGCTGGAAATGAACCCCCCGGACATGGGGAGACCGGTCCAGGCCAAAGCGGATGATGTCGCCCACCTGGGCGTCGTTGATTCCGGGAACCAGGGTGGGCACCAGGACTACGCCAAGGTTGTGCTCCTGGCAATGGGCAATGGCCCGTTCTTTGACCGCCTGGAGGGGGCGGCCCCTGAGGGCCCGGTGAACCCTGTCATCCATGCCGTCAAACTGGAGAAAGAGGCTGTCGAGTCCGGCCTGCTTGAGCGCCTGCAGGAAAGATTCATCGTCTGCAATGCGCAGCCCGTTGGTATTGACCTGGATGAAATTAAACCCCATGGATTTGCCCATGCGGATGATTTCGGGAAGATCGTCCCGGACGGTCGGCTCTCCGCCGGAGATCTGGATGTTGCACTGGGCGTTGGTCAGGTCTTTTATCCGTTGAAACCAGCTCTGAATTTCGTCAAGATCGGGATCGGGAATACGGTCGCTGCTGTCGGCAAAGCAGACCGGGCAGTTGAGGTTGCACCGCTGGGTGACCTCGACCAGGGTCGTGCAGGTGCGCTGGCGGTGCTGGGGGCAGATGCCGCAGTCAAAGGGGCATCCCCTGCGTGTGTGGGTCGCATGTTGTTCCGGACCTGCCTGGGTCTTGTTCCTCACCCACTGATGGATTTTCGGTGTTCCCTCCCAGATGAGGGTTTCCATGGGGCCGTGGTCCGGGCAGACCTTGACCAGAAATACCGAGTCTCCCCGCTCTACCCGCTGGGCCTTGATTTTTTTCAGGCAATGGGGGCAGAGGCTCTGGGTATGGGCAATTACCCGGGGTTGTTCAGGGATCATTGTCAGGGTTCATCCCTTGGAACAGACGGGTCTATCCCGTTTTCCACCAGAATCGCCATGACCTGGTCATAGGTGGCGGCGATGATGCTGCCGCAGCGGACGTTCATTTCCATGGAGCCGGCCTTTTCCTCGGTGATCTGAAAGCATCGGCTACCCCCGTAATCACGGACCTGTTGTTCAAACCATTCGTTCAATTGGGACAGCATGGGTTTAAAGCATTCCAGGGGGTGTTCGCCAGGGTCTGCCTTTGCCGCGTAAAGGGCCAGGATGCAGGCGCCTGCGGTCAGGGCACCACAGGTGCCGGAGCTGAAACCCAGCCCCTTTGCAAGGCCGGCCATGGCCCGGACCAGGCCGGGGTTGGCCTGACCCTGTTCCTCCAGGGCCATGATCATCATCATCTGGCTGCACGGATACCCCTCTGCCTGCAAGGGGATCATGCGCATCATGGTATCACTCATGTTTTTTCCTGTTTGGACGGATTTGTTTTTTTCTGGCAATGATTCTGAAATATCCCGGGCGGCTTGCCCGGATGGTTTCGCAGGTGTGGCGTGAGGATCTGCAGGGGCCGCCAAAAATTTTGGCCCAGAAGTTCAACAGCGAGCCATGCTCGAAAATGATCTCACCTGCAAGCCGGGTCAGCAGAAACGACAGGTCCTCCCATTGGTGCTCGTCAAAGCCTGCTGATGCGACCTTGTTCTCCATGGTTTCCTGCTCCACTGCCTGCCTGAACCCGCAGGCCAGGGGAATCTGTTTTAATGCCTCACTGTATCTTTGTTCCCGCACATGGAGGTCGCACAGCACCAATGTTCCCCCGGGCTCAAGCACCCGGTAAAACTCGGCCAGGGCCTTGTCCATGTCGGGCGTCAGCGACAGCACGCACTCACAGAACAGGGCTTTGAAACTGCAGGATCGGAAGGGCAGGGCCTGGGCCAGGGCCTGGGCGGCCGGTATGGGGCCATGGGATAGGAGCAGCGTCAAGTCCGGGTCAATTCCCCAGGCGTTGACCGAAAATTCCCTGGTCAGCATTTGTACGGCAGATCCAGACCCGCACCCCACGTCAAGGACCTGGTCTCCGGGTTGAAGAGCGCAGGCCCGGGCCGACGCCCGGGTCAGTTCAAGCCCCCCGGGCCGGAGAACCGGTCCGGTCAATCTTTTAAGGGCAGGTTTTTTGTACAGGGGATCAGCGACCATCCGAACCATGGGGTTATTTATCCTCCAGCAATTTTTCAACTTCGAGCATTTTGCCCACGGCAATCTCTTCAGGCACAAAAACCATGCCGCAGCAGGGGCAGCAGGGCAGTTCCACCGTGAAACTGCCGTTCATGTATTCGATGCTGACCCTGTCCAGCTTGAGCAGCTGATCACAGGTCAAACATTTCCAATCTCGGTTCTCCTGGATGCCAAGGGTGGTGATCATATCATCTTTTCTCCCGGACCACCAGCATGCGGTGGCAATAGCTGTTGTGGATCTGGTATCCGGTGTCGGCAACGCTGTATTCAACCCAGAAGGTGACCATGGACGGGCGGTGGGCCACCATAAAATGGCCGTTTTCAAGATGCTGCATCTTTTTCCCGCTCTCCTGGCCATGGGCAATGGCTGCTCTGATGTCCTGGTGCAGAATCCGCCGCTGTTCAAGTTTTGCAGCAACTTCGGGCGTCATGTGCAGGATCGGTCGGTCGGCCTGTTTTTCGGTTTCGTGCCACAGCCTGTCAACCAGATCGATTTTGAGCCTTTCCCTGTTTTCCCGGCTTTCCGACAACCCTGTCCGGGGGCGTGCGGCCGGGTCTGCAGCCAATCCTTTGCCCGGGAAAAGATAATCCAGAAGATGGACGGTGGGTTTGCCGCCCCCCCTGAGCTGGTTCCGGCACATGGCGCAATAGGTCATAAAATCAAGGTCGCTTTCCGAGCATCTCTGATGGATCTGTTTGTTTGCAATCCCCGGGTTTGCGTTTTCCATGAGGCCCCCGAATCCGCAGCATTCGGTGTTCGTCCGGCTCAGCTCAAGCTCCCTGATGTGTATGGCAAGCTTTGCTGCAAGGCTCCGCACAGCGGCATGAATCCGGGGCAGATGGCGGGTGGTGCACGGGTCGTGGAGGGCCATGGCCGGTACTGCGCCAGGCGCCCTGCCGGGGACAGCGTTCTCCGGTGCCGGGTCGGTTTGCACCGGGGCTGCCGGCGCCCCGGCTGGAAGGTCCCCCTGGTCCATGATCTCCCAAAGGGAGGTGATCTTTATCTGGGGCAGGTATTGCGTGAACATCTCCATGCACGACGAGCAGGCCAGGATCATTTCGGGTCGGTCCAGCTGCTGCCAGTTTTGTTCAATAAGGGCGATGGCCGCCTGGGTTTTGGGCTGGTCCCCCGCCCAGTGGGCAGGGGCAGCACAGCACTGGAGCATCAGCCCCGTGTTCCGGGAATGGTTGCTGCAAAGAAATTCATAGACCTGGATTACCTGTTCCGGGTTTGCCCCGGCAAGCTGGCAACCCGGGAAAAAAACAAAATCGCTCGTTTCCCTGCCCGGCCCATGCCTGGTGAGCATGAACCGCTCTGAATTGCTGAAGGCCATATCCTCCAGGGCAAACCAGTGGGCCGACACGGGCATTTTATTTCGTTCGACCAGGTCCCTGCGGGCTTCAAGGCAGAGATCTGCCATGGAAAAGTTTTCCGGACACACCTCGGTGCACAGACCGCACAGGCTGCACGAGTTGACCATGAGGTTGGCGGCATGGTTGCCAAGGACAATGGTGGCATTGTTGTAAATTTCCCGGGCATATTGTCTGGGATAGCCGTTGAAATGGGCAAGATAGGGGCAGACCTTGACGCATTCAAGGCATTGGCACTGGATGCAGCGGTCGGCCTCGACCTTTGCCTCCGCCGGGGTGTAACCTGCTGCTGGGTTGGCCGGCAGGGTTCGGGCCAGGGGGGCGATGCCCTCGAGGCGGGTAAACAGTCGGCTGGGGTAGGGACCTTCATCTTCCCGGCCCTCGGTGAGGCTTACCCCCTGCACATATCTTTCCATGGAAAGGGCTGCAGCCCTTGCCTGGAATGCCTGGACAACGGGGGATATCCGGTTCCGGCCCCCCGGGTCTGGAACCGGACCTGCAAACACCCCGGCCTGTGCCAGGGCAAAGGTCTTTTCAGCCGGTTTTTTTTCCGGGGCAAGGCGGGTTGCGTCCGGGCTGTCAAGGTCGATGTAAACGGCCGAAAAACCGGCCTGGAAAAATTCTGAAATCGTGTTGTCAATGGCTTGATCTTCAACCTTGAGACCCAGGGCGGCCAGTGTGGCAAGCTCTTCCTGGACGACCGACCCGGGAAGAAGCCCTTGGCCCATTTCCCAAAGTGCGCCCCCCAGTCGATTACCACCGGTAAAAAGGGTGACCCCATACCCTTTTTTCAAGAGTTCCAGGGCCGTCACCAGGGCCGTTAAATTAACCCCCACAATGGCCATGGTGTGACTTTTCTTCGGCATGGGGATGGTGCGGATTCTGGGGCGGGGCTGGTTCACGCAGTTCCGTTCAAGGGCGCCGATGGAAATTGCGCCGCCGAGTGTTTTTCTTAAACAATGGGCTTCACAGGGATGGTCACAGATCCGTGCAAGGATGCCTGGAAAGGGCAGAGTTCTTGCCAGTGTCTTCCAGGCATCATCGTATCTGCCACGGCTGATCTGAACGACAAAGGTGCGTACATCCACATGCAGGGGACAGGCCGATTGGCAGGCCGGGGCCTCTTCCTGGATGCACTGTCCTTCCACCTGGCGCAGTTTTTTCTGGTCCATTCTCTTCCGTATTCTGAATCATCCCGCCAGGGTATACCCTCTGGCGGGATCGTAATTCATGTTGTGGTCGGCCCATGTGCCATGGGTCGACCAGGTTGGTTATCGGGGCATTGCCGCCAGCACCTTTTCCGGGCGGGCGGGCAGGTCTCTGACCCTTGCGCCGCAGGCGCTGTAGATGGCATTGATGATGGCGGCATGGGGACTTGTCAGGGGCATCTCTCCCACACCTGCCGCACCAAAGGGGCCACGCTCACGGGGGGTCTCAATGTACATGATTTCAAGGTTGTCCGGGATCTGTTTGATATAGGGAAATCCGGCGCCGGCAAGGGTTGCGTGGCGTTTGATATCCTCGTAGTCCTCGGTCAAAGCAAGACCGATTCCCTGGGCCACCCCGCCGTATATCTGGCCGTCCACGGTGAGGCGGTTGTTGATAACCCCGACATCGGCCCCAATGGTCATGGCCTCGACCGTGGTTTTACCCGTGGCTTTTTCAACGGCCACCTCGGCCAGGAACACCCCGTACATGTAACCGGCAAGGGGATCGCCCTGGGCATTTTCGTCCCCATTGGCACAGGGTGCGGACCACTTGCCGTGGCACTTGGTTGCAATCTTGTCCGCCTTCATTTCGTCATAGTTGCGGAAGGTTCCGTCCCCCTTCTGGGCTGCGGCAACCAGGGCCTGGCATCCGTTGAGGATGGCCTGGCCGACCACCATCTGGGAACGGCTGCCGCCGGCAGGACCGGCATTGGGGCAGAGGCTCGTGTCGTTCAACACCAGGCGGATCTGATCGGGACGGATGTTCATGGGCCGAAGGGCCTCGTGGGCCGATCCCAGAACCCCGCTGTCAGCTCCCTGTCCGTGGTCGTGCCAGGTGGCAAATACAGTGACCGTGTTGTCCGGGTTGAGCTCGACATCAATTTCAGCCGTGTCCGGTCCGTCCAGGCCGCAGCCATACACGCCGACGGAGACGCCGACGCCGCGCTTGATCTCGTCGGTGGAACCGGCAACGGCCTTTTCCTTGGCAGCCTTGTATTTCGGACGGATCAGGTCGATGAGATCGGGCAGGGAATAGGCGTCGGGTGCGCATCCCGTGGGGGTGGTCGCCCCCTTGCGATAGACGTTCTTATAGCGGAGCTCCAGGGGGTCCATGCCGATTTTTTCGGCAAGCTCATCCATGAGCACCTCCGAGGCGAATTGGCTTTCAGGCGCACCATACCCCCGGAAGGCGGCACCCCAGCAGTGGTTGGTACATACGGTGCGGCCCTCACCACGGATGCTGGGAATGTCGTAGCCCGCCCCGATGAACTGGGCGCCCCTGAGGGTCAGAAGATCGCCGAACTCAGAGTAGGGACCATGGTCAACGGTCCAGTCGGTCTCCATGGCCAGGATTTTGCCCTGCTTGTCCGTTGCCATGCGAACATTGGTGAAGAACGGAGAACGCTTGCCCGTATACTGCTGCTGCTGCCGGTAGGAGTACTCCAGATGCACGGGTTTGCCCGTGGCCATGGCTGCCACACCCAGCAATGCTTCCATGGTGGGGCTGAATTTATAGCCAAAGGTGCCGCCCGTGGGGTTCTGGACCATGATCATGTTTTCAGGATCCATGCCCAGTCCCGGAGCGATCATGTACATGTGCAGGTGAAGGCCAATGGATTTTGAATGGATGACCAGTTTGCCCTCCTCGTTGGTATAGGCAAACCCCACGTCCGGCTCAATGGGCAGGTGGGGCTGGCGGCCCACATAGTAGTCGCCCTCCATGACAAAATCGGCCGTGCCAAAAATCGGGGCGGTCTCTTCACCCTTGGCAATTTTCTGGATGTAGTAGACATTGGGCGTGCCCGGATGGATCTCAATGGCGTCTTCGGCCATGGCTGCAGGCGCGCTCATGTATTCGGGAAGCTGCTCAAGGTCAACCTTGACCCTGGCTGCGGCAGCCTCGGCATTTTTTTTGGTGTCTGCACACACAATGGCAATGGCATCCCCATACTGGAACACCTTTTCATCGCAGAGAATCGGCCGATCCCAGCCGTCTCCCTTGTTGGAGGGAAAGGTGATCAGTCCTGAGATGCGGTTCTTGCCCTTGACATCCCGATGGGTCAGGACCCTTTCTACCCCGGGCATTGTTTCCGCTTCCGAGGTGTCGATGGAGATGATTTTACCATGGGAGATCTCGGCCTGAACCAGGGCCAGGTGCAGGGATCCTTCGGGCATGAGAACGCCCTGATCCGCGCCGAACATCCAGGTACCGGTGACCTTGGCAACGGCCGTCGGGCGGGGCATGCTGCTTCCCCAGATGCGGCCGTCGGCAGGAATTTTAAAGGCAAGCTCTTCCCTGGTCATTTCTCCGTTGATCACCCTTGCCGCATCCATGACCGAGTCCACAAGCTGTTTATAGCCGGTGCACCGGCAGGCGTTTTTATACTTCTGAAACCAGTCCCGGATGTCTTCACGGCTGGGATTGGGGTTGCTGTCAAGTAATGCCTTGGTTGAAACAATGAATCCAGGTGTGCAGAACCCGCACTGGGCTCCGCCATGGCGTATCCAGGCCAGCTGGATGGGATGCAGATTGTCCGGTGTGCCGATGCCTTCAATGGTGGTGATGGCCGCATTTTCGGGGACCCGGCTCATCCTGGTAATGCACGACCGGATCAGTTTGCCGTCCATGATCACATTGCAGGCGCCGCACTGGCCTTCATCGCATCCGACCTTGACGCCGAGAATCAGCAGCTGTTTTCTCAGGACAGTGGACAGGGTCGCTTTGGGGTCATGGAGAATTGTTCTGGGAATTCCATTGACGATGAGTGTTTTTTTAACCATTATTGTTTCTCCTCGTTTTTGAATTTTAGTTTAATATCAACGGGTTGTTCGTTAACTTTTTCCAAAGGGGCAGGCCGGATAGTGGCAGACCGGACAGTTCTCACAGAACCCGCCGTGACCCAAAGAGACGATTTCCTCCCGGGTGACCCGTTCGCCTGCCATCAGTCTTGGGATGACCAGTTCAAATATGGTTGCCCGGTAGTACATGACACAGCCGGGCAGCCCCACAATGGGCACATCACCCAGGTAGGCGAGCATGAACATGGCCCCCGGGAAAACCGGAGACCCATAGGTCTCAATCCGGGCCCCGGTTGCCCGGATGGCCGCAGGGGTCTGATCATCGGGATCAACGGACATGCCGCCGGTGACCACCACCATGTCAGCGCCTTTTTTGACCAGGTCCTGGATGGCCCTTGTGGTCATTTCCCGGTCGTCCGATGTGAGAATCTGGCGCATGATCGAGCCGTTCAGATGTTTGAATTTCTCCTCAAGAACCGGTCCGAATTTGTCTTTGATAAGGCCCTTGAATATTTCACTACCCGTGGTCACCATACCGATGTGCCGGGCAAGAAAAGGCTTAACCTCAACCAGGGGGAATGCCTGGTGGCAGATCATTTCCACCCGTTCGATTTTGTCCTGCTTGATGGTCAGGGGGACAACCCTTGTACCGGCAACACTCCTGCCCTTTGTGACCTGTTGATTGGTGTGGAGGGTGCCGAATACCACCTCGTCAATGCTGTTGATGCGGTTCAGGGCCTGGACATCTATTTTTAAAAGACCGTTCCTGTCGGCAATGAGGTTGATCCGGCCTTCACTTGCAGGGGTGAGCCGGATACCGCTGCCGGCAGCGGCTGTGGCTATTCGGCTGGCCGCCTCATCTTCATGGATACGTCCTTCGGTCATCTCCCAGACGTAGAGGTGTTCCTTGCCAATGTTGAGAAGGGTCTGAACGTCTTCGGCCTGGACCACATGGCCTTTTTTAAATGCACGCCCTTTAAATTCTCCGGGTACGATGCGTGTCAGATCATGGCACAACACCATACCGACGGCTTCCTGTACGGGAACGGTTTTCATGCTTTTTCCTTTATTTCTTTAAAAAGACAAGATGTATGGTGGACTTTATTTTTTCCATGCCCCTTAACACGCGGTCCCCCTTTTTTTCTGCGCCCGACCCGGTGCAGAAGACAACGTTTGATATTAAGTCTTATAGTTGCCAATTGTCAATTATTTATAAAACAATCTGTTTTTTAGAAAAAAATAACCAATAGCAACCATAAATGCAATCCAAAACAGCCTGTTCGTTTTAACTTGATTTGCTGTTCAGGGGGCAGTCCATTTCAATTTTGTCGATTTAATTGCAATCTGCAATGGAAAAAGCCTATTACTTTTTAATTTAAAAATAAAAAGTAATAAAATTAATTTGACATAAAACCGGTTGTGCATATCTTTGATGCATGGAAAACAGCGTCATTCAGAAAAGGATACAAGTCATAAAAGACAAAAATCATACCAGCGAGGAGAATCAAAAATGGGTAAAATAATCGGAATCGACCTTGGCACCACCAACTCATGCGTATCTGTATTGGAAGCCGGCGAGGCAAAAGTCATCATGAACCAGGAGGGCGGACGGACCACCCCTTCGGTGGTGGCAATGTCTGAACAGGGAGAACGGCTGGTGGGGCAGATTGCCAAGCGCCAGGCCATCACCAACCCGGGCAATACGGTTTTTGGGGTAAAACGACTGATCGGGCGTAAGTTTGATTCGCCTGAGGTCCAGAAGGATATTTCCAACCTGCCCTATGCCCTTGAACGATCAGGCAACGGGGACGTTCATATCAATCTGAGGGGCAGGCGCTACAGCCCGGCCGAAATTTCATCCCACATACTGGCGGATATCCGCCGGTCTGCAGAGGCCTACCTGGGGGAACCGGTGAACGATGCCGTCATTACCGTGCCGGCCTATTTTGATGACAACCAGAGACAGGCCACCCGGGATGCCGGAAAAATTGCCGGCCTGAATGTGCTGAGAATCATCAATGAGCCCACGGCGGCATCCCTGGCATACGGGCTGGACAAAAAAAACGAGGAAAAAATTGCGGTGTTTGACCTGGGCGGGGGCACCTTTGACGTCTCCATCCTGGAAATCGGGGATGGCGTGTTCGAGGTCAAGGCAACCAACGGCGACACCCACCTGGGCGGAGAGGATTTTGATTTCAGGATCGTTGATTTCCTGGCCGATACGTTTCGCAAAGAACAGGGCATTGACCTGAGAAACGATAAAATGGCCCTCCAGCGCTTGAAGGAAGCCGCGGAAAAGGCCAAAATGGAGCTGTCCACCGCCATGGAGACGACCATCAATCTGCCGTTTATCACGGCCGATGCCTCGGGTCCCAGACACCTGGACATTAAACTCACCCGGGCCCGCCTCGAAGCCCTGGTTGCTGAACTGCTGGACAGGCTTGAAAGGCCCTGCCGGGTGGCACTCAAGGATGCAGGCCTTGATGCCAACCAGATTGATGAGATTATTCTGGTTGGCGGCATGACCCGCATGCCAGCCGTACAGGACCGGGTGCACAAGATATTTGGCAAGGCGCCCAGCAAGGGGGTGAATCCCGATGAGGTGGTGGCCCTGGGAGCAGCCATCCAGGGAGGGGTGCTCAAGGGCGACCTCAACGATGTGCTGCTGCTTGATGTTACCCCCCTCTCCCTGGGAATCGAAACCCTGGGCGGCATGATGACCCGGTTGATCGAAAAGAATACTACCATTCCGGTTCGAAAGAGCGAGGTCTTTTCCACGGCTGAAGACAACCAGCCTGCGGTTTCCATCCAGGTTCTCCAGGGAGAGCGGGAGGTTGCCTCGGGCAACAAACCCCTGGGCCGGTTTGACCTGGTGGGCATTCAGCCGGCGCCCCGGGGCGTTCCCCAGATCGAGGTCACCTTTGACATTGATGCCAACGGGATTGTCAATGTCTCGGCAAAGGACCGGGCCACGGGCAAGGAGCAGTCCATAAGGATCACGGCCTCGTCCGGGCTCACGGGGGAAGAGATCGACCGGCTGGTCAAGGATGCAGAGCTCCACGCCGAAGAAGACCGGATCAAGAAAGAACTGGTCGAGGCCAGAAACACGGGAGAAGCCTTGATCCACGCCACTGAAAAGAGCCTGGCAGAAATGGGGGACCCGGCAGATCCCGGGCTTCGAAAAGAGGTGGAAGCGGCTATCAATACCCTGAAACAGGTTGTCAAAAATGAGGATGCCTCTTCCATCCGCCAGGCAACCGAAGGTTTGACCCAGGCCGCCCATAAACTGACCCAGCAGATGTACCAGCAGCAGCCTGAACCCGGGAAGAATCGGTCCCAGGCCGGCAATTCCAGGGCAGGCGGTTCCGGTGCAGCCGATGAGGATGTTATTGATGCTGAATTTCAGGAAGTGGCCTGATTGGCCGGGATGTAAAACCGAGAAAAAGAGGTGGCATTTCAACACCCCTCAACAAATTCATTGAAATAAAATAATAAAAAGGGCAAGGTCAATGGTATTGACTTTGCCCTTTTAACGTTGGCAGGAAATGGATGAAACCCCATATTGTTATTATTGATGATGAGGCGATCACCCTCAAGCAGCTGCGGCGGATCCTTGAAAAAGAGGGATACGGGGTTGCCGCCTTTTCCAATCCCCAGCGTGCCCTGCAGCATATCGAACAGGTGCCCTGTCAGCTTGTGATCAGTGATGTTCAGATGCCGCTGTTGAACGGGATGGATCTCATGACCCGGGTTAAGGCCCGTTTTCCGGATACCGAGGTGATTCTCATCACCGGTTATGCCTCTTTAGATGGTGCCGTCGAGGCCACCAAGGAGGGAGCCTTCCATTACCTTGAAAAGCCCTTTACCCCGGCCCAGGTCCGGGATCGGGTCAATCAGGCCCTTGATCTTCGCCAATGCCGGGACCTTGCCAGTAAATCCGGTCAAATGCCGGTTATCATTGGAGAGAGCAGTCGAATACGGGAGATTGTATCCATCATCAATCAGATTGGACCCACCGACTGTAATGTGATGATCACCGGTGATTCCGGAAGCGGCAAAGAGCTTGTGGCACGGGCCATCCATGAGGCAAGCAACCGCAGTAAAGGGCCGTTTGTGGCCTTTAACTGCGGAGCGCTGACCGAAACCCTCATGGACAATGAACTGTTCGGCCATGAAAAAGGGGCGTTCACCGGTGCTGATACCCAAAGCTGCGGATTGCTGGAAACCGCCAGCGGGGGCACGCTTTTCATCGACGAAATAGGGGAAATGCCCCAATCCATGCAGGTCAAGCTCCTCCGGGTCCTCCAGGAGGGCGAACTGCTGCGGGTGGGGGGGACTCGCCCGGTTGCCATTGATGTGCGCATCGTTTCTGCCACGGCCGTTGATGTAAAGGCTGCGGTCAACCAGGGCGGGTTTCGAAAGGATCTCTATTTCCGCATCAATGTGGTGAATATCAAGCTGCCCGGGCTGAGTGAGAGAAAAGAGGATATCCCCCTCCTGGCCTACCACATCCTCACCCGTCTAAACCGCCACAGTGGCCGGGAAATCAAGGCCATCTCCGAAAAGGCCATGGCCCTGCTGCAAGATTACGCCTTTCCCGGCAATGTGCGGGAGCTGGAAAATATCCTGGAACGGGCTACGGCACTGTGCAAGGCAGACGTGATCCGGGTGTGTGACCTGCCCCCGGACCTGATAGAGCTTGAACTTCAGTCCTATAAACTGCCCGATGAAACCTTGATGACCCTGGCTGAACTGGAACAGGATTACATTGCCCACCTGCTGAAAATAACCGGTGGCGTCCGCACCAAAACAGCTGAAATCCTCGGCATTGACCGTGCCTCCCTGTGGCGGAAAATGAAAAAATACGGCCAGTCCTAGCGTTTTTGCAACGGGGCTGTTCGGTTCTGCAACAAATTAATCCCCAGACCCTGGTCCGCCATTTTTCCCCTTTTTTCAGGATGCGTGTTGCATCTTGAAACATTTCTGTCCGGAACGTTGATTGAATAATGAAAAAAATGTCTTTTAAATCAGAAGGTTAGATATTGTTCTGGGTCTGGCAAGCCTTTTGCATTCGTTCCCCTCCAGGAGGCAAACCATGTTTCGTCAAATTTTGCTTGTGTTTGAAAATGAAAAAATTCTTCCCGAGGCCCTGGTTTATGCCCGCAGGTTTGCCATGCGCATTGATGCAACGGTCACGCTTTTGATCATCGTCCCCATGTCCTTTGCGAGCCGCACGGCCATTACACCCAAACGAATCACCATCCGGAACATCGAGCTGCGGGTGGGAAAACGCCTGTCAGAATGCCTCCAGCCCTTTATCCAGGAGGGAATCGAAGTCAATTTAGCCCTTCGCATTGGAGATCCTGCCCAGGAGATGATGAAATTTCTGGCAGATCGCCCCCCGTTTCAGTCAATCATCTGGGGCAGCGGCCATGACCTGCCGGACAAGGGGCGGGGAAACCGGCGACACTGGATATCCAAGGTGATGGGAAGCCTTGAATGTCCGCTTTTAACCGTGAGCAGAAAAGAGACAGAATAAACATAAACTATAGCAGTGGAACTATTAATCTCAAAGCGGAGTGCGTATGGAACCTTTAACCCTTGATATGATCCTTGTAATGGCCATGATCGGACTTGCCATCTTTCTTTTTATCGTTGAGTGGGTGCGGGTGGATGTGGTGGCCATCCTGATGATGGTCACCCTTCCCCTGCTTCATCTGGTGACGCCCAAGGAAGCCTTTGTGGGGCTGAGCAGTAATGCCGTGGTATCGATTATCGCCGTTATCATCATCGGAGCGGGCCTGGACCGAACGGGCATGATCAACAAACTGGTGGCACCGGTGCTGCGCATTGCCGGTAACAGTGCCTCCAGGATCATCATTGCCATATCGGTGACCGTGGCCGTGATCTCAAGCTTTATGCAGAATATCGGTGCTGCCGCACTTTTCCTGCCGGCCATCCAGCGAATCAGCAAGATGCAGAAGATCCCCCTGAGCCGGCTGCTCATGCCCGTGGGTTTCAGCGCCATCCTTGGCGGCACCATTACCCTTGTGGGCTGCAGTCCCCTGATTCTGCTCAATGATCTTCTGGCGCCGTTTCATCTGGAACCCTTTGGTCTGTTTGATGTCACCCCCATTGGTTTTGCCCTTGTGGCAAGCGGCATCACCTGTTTTGTTGTCCTGGGCCGGTTCATCCTGCCCCAGGGTGAAGTCAAGGATGAGCCCCAGGTCTGTTTTGCCCCTTCTGAAATCTCCGAAGATGGGGAATCCGAGAATGATGTTGCCACAACTGAAATCTATGAGTTGAGAACCCCGGAGGATTTCACCGATTACCGGGATCCCATTGTTGTGGAAGATCTGAGACGGCGGTATCTGCTCAATGTTGTGGCCATTACCGAACCGCCCGATTACCACGTGATCTCTCCTTTGCCGGACATGGAGATCCGGTCGGGCATTGATCTGGTGGTCTGCGGTGAGAAAAAAAATGTGCTGCGGATGGCCGCAGACCAGGGGCTGCATCTGAAAGAAGAGTTGGAAACCTATCGGACACGCCTTGGCTGCGATGCCGCCGGTGCCGTGGAGGCGGTGGTTGCACCCCGTTCCCCCTTTGCCGGAAGATCGCTAAGGGAGATTAACTTCCAGGATCGGTTCCGGGTGACGCCCTTGAGTGTCTACCGCCAGGAAGAGACCTATCGTGCCAAGATCGATGACATTGTCATCCAGATCGGTGATGTGGTCACCCTCCATGGAACATGGAAGCGTCTTGGGGCATTGCAGAAGGAAGGCGGGCTGCTTTTCAGTCTTCCCACGGATTTAGAGGAGATGCGGCCGGAAAAGGCGCTATGGGCCGGTCTATGGCTCATCACGGCCCTGGTCATGATCATGGGGTTTAAAATTCAGCTGTCCGTGGCGTTGATGACCGGCGCCCTGGGCATGATCCTTACCCGGGTGCTGACCATTGACGAGGCCTATCAGTCCGTTGACTGGCGGACCATTTTCCTCCTGGCGGGTCTGATCCCCCTTGGCATTGCCACGGAAAAAACCGGTGCTGCCGCCTGGATCGCCCATACCATCCTGAGTGTCATCGGGGATGTTTCCCCCATTGTTCTGTTGACCGTCATCGGCCTTTTGTCGACCATGTTCACCCTGGTGATTTCGAACGTCGGGGCAACGGTTCTGCTCGTGCCCCTGGTTGTCAACATGGCCATTGCGGCCCACACCGATCCTCGAATGGCGGCCCTGGTGGTCGGCCTTGCCACCAGTAATTCGTTCATGCTGCCCACCCACCAGGTCAACGCCCTTTACATGGGCCCGGGGCATTACCGAACCGTTGATTTCATCAAGGCAGGCGCCTTGGTCAGTGTGGTTTTTCTGGTTGTCATGATCGCCATGATCAGTTTGATCTATGGTATTTAACCGCTAACCCAGGAAAGGAACCTCTATTATGTCCATCATTACGATCTCCCGCGGCTCATATTCCATGGGGAAAACCGTTGCTGAAAAAGTGGCCCAGCGGCTCAACTTTGATATCATCAGCAGGGATGTACTCCTGGATGCCTCCAACCATTTTAACGTGACTGAAATCAAACTCGTCCAGGCCATCCATGATGCACCCGGGATTCTCGAGCGGTATCGCCACGACAAACAGTCGTATATTGCTTACATCCGCTCTTCCCTGGTGGAACGGGCCCTGAATGATAATCTGGTCTACCATGGGCTGGCCGGCCATTTGCTGCTCAAGGGAATTTCCCATGTCCTTAAGGTCAGGATCACGGAAAATCTTGAGGGCCGCATCGCCAACATGGTAAAAAGGGATAAAATTTCCCCCCAGGAGGCCCGCACCCTGATCCAGGAGGATGACAGCCAGCGCCGCAAATGGACCCGTTCCCTCTATGGCGAAGACACCCGGGATACCGCACTTTACGATTTAAGCATCTGCATCGACAAATTGTCCATTGACAATGCCGTGGATTTTATCTGTCAGGCTGCCGGCACCAGGGGCTTTCAGACCACGGAGCGGGGCAGGCAGGAAATAGCGGATCTGGCTGTGGCCTGTCGGGTCAAGGCCGCCCTGGTGGATGAGTTTCCAAGCCTGGGTGTGGCCTGCGAGTATGGCAATGTGCTGATCTACATGAAAGGCAGGGATTCGGCTTCGGGCAAGCTTGTCAAAAAGCTCAACCATATCCGGAACAGCATCAGCGGAATCCATCATCTTGAAACCCATGCCTGCGTCGAATTTCCACAGGATGCCATATAGTGGTCTGATGTGGAACGTCCCATTGATAAAAGAGTGGAACCTCAAAGGAGAAGATCATGTCCATCATTATTATTTCCGCGGATACAGGGGAAATAGAAGAAATTATTGCCCAGAAAGTCGCTGAAGCCATGGGCTTTGCGACCCTTGACCGCCACATCCTGGCCGAGGTCGCATCCGCCCATGGCATTGATTCTGACCAGCTGGGTGAGTCCCTCACGACAACCCCTTCGCTGTTTAAAAAATTGACGGCCAAACAGTGGCGCTATGCCCTTTCCTGCCTGGAGGCAGAGGTCCTTGACCGGCTCTTGCAAGACAATATTGTCTGCCATGGCGTGGCTGCCCATCTCTATGTTAACGGTGTCTCCCATGCCATGAAGGTGCGAATCCTTACGGGAAAGAACCGGGTGATCAAGGAGATTGTTCAACAAAGGGGGCTCTCCCTTGAAAAAACAGAACGGTGCTGCGCTGCTGAACTCGAACAGCGGAAAAAATGGTCCAAGGCTGCCTATGGGTTTGATGAAACTGACCTTTCCCAGTATGATCTGGTGATCAACCTTGACCAGATTGATCCGGAGGAAGCGGTCAAAACCATTGTGGGCGCAGCAGCATACCGGAAATTTCAAGTGATGACCTATTCCATGAAATGCCTGACAGACCTGGCCCTTGCCGCCAGGGTCAATGTCGTACTTTTAGATTCAATGACCGATATCAGCGTCCAGTCCCTTGACGGATCCGTAGTGGTGACGGCAAAGGCATCCAACCGCCAGAAAAGAGAGCGGATTGCATTGATCAAAGAGGCGGCCGGTAAGGTTGAAGGCGTCCGGTATGTGGAAGTTCATGTGAAATAAAATATTTAAACGAGATTCAGGAGAACGATTAAAATGTCAAAACCACTGGAAGTCCTGCTGCTGGATGATGAACCCATTGTCGGCAGGCGTCTCAGACCTGCCCTTGATAAGATTGGCTGTTGTGTGGAGGTGTTTGAAGACCCTGAACGAGCCGTGGCAAGAATTGATGAAAAAGAGTTTGACATCGTGGTGACCGATATCCGTATGGAGGGAATGGACGGGCTCCAGGTGATGGCCCATGTGCAGAAACGATGGCCCCGCACCAAGGTGATCATGATCACGGGGTATGCAAAAATCGACCTTGCCCGTGAAGCCATGGGCAAAGGGGTGTTTGATTTTATTGCCAAGCCGTTCAGGCCGGACGATCTGAGGAAGATCATTCATAAGGCTGCCAAGGCCCTTGGCATTTCCATGGAATCGTCTTCATCGGGCAGCGGGCCGGTTGAGCACTAGATCCACCGGTCCCCAGTCTTTGTTTACCGGCCCAGCCGGAATACCAGAGGAGGAAGTGTGATGCGCATCTTGGAACGACTGAAAAAAATGGGACAAAAGGAACCGGAGATCAGGCAGTTTTGTCTCCAGACCATTCGGTTTAAACAATTTCTTCAAAATGCAAGGGCGTTGTTTGCCCTTTTTGACGACGGCCGGGAAAAATCCCTGGGTGAATATATCTTTGACCGTCATTATGTGACCACCCTTATTGACGCCGTGGTGGAACGCCTGGGGATGATGGTCTACGATGCCTGTGTGCTTGCACCGGCGAGCGGCGAGGCGCTGTATGCATCCTATGACGCACATAAACTCAGGGCAAGGCGCCTTTTAACCCTGGATCCTTCTGGCAGAAATACCAAAGCTCCTGAAACAACAGCGTCAACGGATCCGGAATACCAACTGCTGTTTGACGCCCTTAACTGGTTCAATGGAAAAGAGGCGATCCAGGATCCGACGGTAATGGCCTTTATGGAGCAGATTTTCTTCAAGGTGATTCAATCCATGGACAGCGGCCTTGCAGAGATTCAGGGGGTTGAATCCATGGCAGCCATGGAACGACTGACCGGATTAAAAGCCCGGCCCGGCAGGGCAGGGGATCTGGGGATTTACCTGGTTGATTTATGGAAAGACGGGGCTGTTGAGCCCAAACAAGCGCGTCCGACCCGTTATGGGATCAGCCTGCCTCTGACCTACCTGCTCAAGGATGCAAAGGCAGGAGAGACCTTAAAAACAGAGGATAAGACCCACAACCCCCCCGAGTGGATTGCAGGGGTGAGCGAGCATCAGTTGAGCCTGAACCGGATGAAACCCGATTTTAAATTTCGTCTGGAAAGTTTTGCCTGCGGAGAGGCGAAATCTGATTTTATTTTTATCTTCGCAGATAAATCCATGGGGCTTGACAACCTTCTATCGCCGGGGTTCCATGTTGAACGAACCGATTATGGTCAGTTTGCATGGCGCCTGAACATTTCAACGGATGCCCTTGAAGAGGAGCTCATGGTGATCGGGCACACCCTTTTCAAGTAACCGGCACGGCCGGAGCAACAAAACGACCTGTCCTCCGGGGTGGGCTGCTTTAACGTTGAGATGAATTATCAACCTTTTATTCCTAACGGGGAAATACAAATGCCAAACAAACCGCTGAAAATCATGCTCGTAGATGATGAAAATATCGTTGGTAAACGGCTTAAACCTGCCCTGGAAAAAACAGGGGACCTGGTTGAAACCTTTCAAGATGGTGAACAGGCGCTGGCTCGATTTAATGAAATGCCCTTTGATATTGTTGTGACGGACATCCGCATGGAAAAAATGGATGGAATTGAAATTTTAGAAAAGGTCCTTGCCCGATCAAGCACCACAAAGGTTATTATTATCACCGGGTATGCCACCGTTGAGATTGCCAGGGAAGCCCTGTCAAAGGGCGCCTTTGATTTTATTGCCAAACCGTTCAAACCCGCGGATCTCCGGGAAATCATCAAACGTGCATCCAGGGAACTGGGATGCTGAGGTTACATCTTAATTGATGAAGGAGGATCGACATGTCTGTTCAGCCCCAAAAAAAAGAGGTTTATGCGATGGATTATGATTTCAGATTTAAATATGAGACCCTCAGGTCCCTGCTCGAAAAAAACGGCAATGCCCTTCAAATTCTGAGCGATCTTGAGGCCGACCTGAACCATATGCGACACTACGACCCAAGGATCAAACTGCCGATCCAGATGTTGATCACCAAGGCCCTGCTCATGGCCCAGGAACTCAACCTCATGACTGGAAACGACTATTCAGACCTGTATGAGGTCCTTTTCAGACTGCGGTACCAGGCCGATGGGCTGTTTCTCGACGATACCCTGGATGCGGATGCAGAACGGTCAACGGCCCATAAGCCCTTTGTGGTGTCCCTTGATCCCATGGCAACCACGGCTTCTGCCTCCGAGTTGCCACCGGACCCTGCAGTCATCGGCGGCAAGGCCTTCGGGATCTGGCAGCTTGGTCGTGAATTTGAGGATCTGACTCCCCCGGGATTTGTGGTCACAACCGCGGCATACAATCGTATCATCCAGGATAACCATCTCCATGACCGCATCCGATTACTCCTGACCGACCTGGATGTAATCGAGGACCAGGACCTCTTTCAATCCCGGACAGAAACCATCCGGCGGCTGATCCGGGAATCAACCGTGTGCAAAGAGATCGAAACCGCCATGGTCGAGCAGATCGAACTTTTTGAGCAGCGGTTTTCCACCCAGCTGTGGGCTGTCAGGTCCTCGGCTGTGTGTGAAGACTCGATTCATTCCTTTGCCGGTCAGTTTGACAGTGAGTTGCAGATTAAAAAAGCGAACTGCATCAATGCCTACCTCAATGTTCTGGCCGGCAGATTTACCGACCGGGCCGTTCGATATCGAATTCACCATCATTTCCGGGAAGTTGATACGCCCATGGCGGTTCTGTTCATGCCCATGGTGGATGCCGCATCGGCCGGTGTGGTGCACACCTGTGATACCCGGAATCCAGACAGCAATACCCTGGTGGTCAGCACCGTTCAAGGCCTTGCCAACCGCATGGTAACCGGTGAGGAGCAGGCCGATACCTTCATGGTTGAAAAGGGGAAGGAACCTCTGGTCACCCAGGTCATGGGGGCAAAAGAAGTCAAGGCGGCAACGAAGGGGGAAAGCCCAGGCACCGCAGGGTATATCTCCCACGAAAAAGTGCTTGAAATTGCCCGGATTGCCATGGATGTGGTCGCGCGATTCGGCCATGAGCTTGATATTGAATGGGCCATTGATAAAACCGGTAAAATCCGTTTTTTACAGGCCCGGCCCCTGAACATCACCGGGGGCGCAACCCCGGCATCTCCAAGGCCGACCGTTCAAAAAGAGAGCCTGCCCCTCCTTGCAAAGGGTATAACCATATTTCCCGGACGGGCTGAGGGTCCATTGGTCTTCTGGGCACCCGGGGATAAACTGTCACAGATTCCCGAAGGGGCCATTGTCCTGGTTGCCCATCCCCGGCCCGAACTTGGGACTGTGCTTCCCAAAATAGCGGCGTTGCTGGTCATGGAGGGAAGCCCCGTGGGCCATCTGGCAACCCTTGTCCGGGAATTCTCCGTGCCCTCCATCTTCAGGATGGGAGAAAATGCACACATTCTTCTGAACAAAAACATCCTGAGCGTCAATGCAACCGAAAGAACCGTTTACGATGGGGTGAGATGGCCCGGCATCCGGGAAAGGGTGCTGGCAAGAATTGCCAGGAAAAACCGTCAGCAGAAAAAATCCGGCCCCCTGTATGATTTGATCCTCGCCCTCAACCTGCTGGATCCGGATGCCCCATCATTCAAGGCTGGCGCATGCCGGTCCGTCCATGATACCCTACGCTTCATGCACGAAATGGCCGTTCGCACCATGTTTGGTTTTGGCGACAGGCAGGACCGGGGCTGGAACAAGAAGAGCAAAAAACTGGTCACGGATTTACCCATCAAATTCCAACTCATCGACCTTGACGGCACCATTCCCGAGCAGCTGAAAAAAGTGACGCCGGAAAGTGTGGCATCCGTGCCGTTCAAGGCCCTGTGGCAAGGAATCATGGACAAACGCCTTGCATGGCCCGAGCGGTGGGAAAAACAGATGCGGGGAATGCCGTCGGATTTCAAGGAGTCTGTTCTTGGCGGAAACCGCGGTCCCCGTCGTACTTCAGAAAAAAATTACGCCATCCTTGCCCGGGACTACATGAACCTCAATGCCCGGTTTGATTATCACTACGCCATGGTGGATGCCATGGTGGGGCCGGGCACGGAACACAACCATGTTCATTTCAGGTTCAGGGGCGGCGGGGCAAGCGATGAGAACAGAGCCCGACGGGCCAGGTTCCTGGAACGGGTGCTTCGCCAGGAGGGGTTTGGCGTGGACCGCAGCAAGGATCTTGTCACGGCCTGGTTCAGGCGTTATCCCCGGAAGGATTCTGAAAATGCCCTTGAACGCCTCGGGCTCCTCATGGTCTGCGCCCGCCAGCTGGACGCCGTCCTTAAAAGCGATGGAGACATCAAGCGGTATGCGGACTATTTTGCCAACGGGGAGTTTAAGATGTTCCTTTAGTGATCCAGTCGTTTCAATGAAGGCGCTCCACCTTTTCCTGAAAAGGGGTCAGGCCCGGTTCGATCGGAACAATAGATCCAAAAACAGCAGGAGGAAAATCATCTTTAATGGACACACATATCACAGAGATCAATAACTCGGACGTCAATTACAGCAGCGACCCGGAAAATATTCCCCTTCACCAGCGCCCCTCCATAAGCATCCGGGCCAAGGTTGCGGTTTCTTTTTCGCTGTTTTTCCTTTTGTCGTTTACCGTGACCGGGTGGTCCTACTGGATACTGACAAAGGTGGAGACCAAGATTGAGTTCCTCGAAATAGCCGACAACTATCTTGTTGAGATTCAGCAGGCCCGGCGGTTTGAAAAGAATTATCTGCTCTACAAAACCGATCTCAAAGAGGCCCTGGATCCGCTTCAAAGAGCCGATGATATTTTAACCCAGAACAGCGGGAAAATTGAAAAAATACTTGGTAAAGCCCATTTTAAAACCATGGTATCGTTCATGTCAAAATACCACGACCAGCTGATTCTGCTGAGCTCGGCAAAGGATGACAAGGAACGGGAGGCCACTGTGCCCATGCTTCGAAATTTTGGCAGCCAGATGGTTTCCTTTGCCGAGGAGTTTGTTCAAAAAGAGCAGCACTCGGCCAAGCGGATGTTTTTGCTGGCCAAGCGCGTTCCCATCTATTTCATGTCTGCCCTGTTTGTTTTAATGGTTTTTGTCCTGACCTTTTTAACCCGACAGCTGCTGCTGACCCTGAACCGATTCATGGCATACACCAAGCGCATCGGAGAGGGGGACTTTACACCGATCATGCCGGCCAGAAAATACAAGGATGAGTTTACCAAGCTGGCCGAAGCGTTCAACCACATGACCAAGGAACTGGACCACAAGCACAATGTCCTGCTCGAGTCCCACAAGCTCAGGGCCATCGGCACCCTTGTGGCAGGGGTGGCCCATGAACTCAACAACCCGTTGAACAACACCCTGCTCACGGCATCCATGCTCATTGAGGATTTCCAGATCCTTCCGGATGAAGAAAAGATGGAGATGGTCCATGATGTGATCAATGAAACCGAACGGGCCCAGAAGGTGGTGAAAAACCTGCTGGATTTTGCCAGGGAAGGCGAGACCGAGATCATGGCCCTTGATCTTTGCAAGATTGTCAGGGATTCGACCAACCTTGTTGTCAATCAGGTAAAGTTTGCCAAGGTGGATCTGCAGCTTGCCTGTGACGCGCATCTTCCCCTGATCCACGGGGATGATCAGAAGCTCAAACAGGTGTTTGTCAACCTGATTCTCAATGCCGTGGATGCCCTGTCGCCGGGGGGAAAAATCAAGATTCACGTGAAAAAAGATGACACTCCCGGATATGTGCTTGTGACGGTCCAGGACAACGGCCCCGGCATTCCCGAGCATATCCAGGGCAGGATATTTGAGCCGTTTTTCACCACCAAGACCCAGAACAAGGGCACGGGACTGGGATTGTCCGTTTCCAGGGGCATCGTCAAAAAACTTGGCGGCTATATCCGTTTGGTCAGCAGCAAAGACAAGGGAACCACATTTACCGTTGCCCTGCCCACCACAGAGTCTGCCCAGCCCCTGACCAAACCCTTGCCCTGAAACGATACAAGTCAAAACCACCCTGTACAAGCGCTGGTTTTGACTTGTTCTTTTTAAGGGGGTATACATTCAACAGGCCGCCTGGGGCACAGGTTTGGGTTGCAACTTATCGTGTGTTGTCGTAAAAAACGACAATAAAGAAAGCCTGACCCCAATTACCACTGACCCCAATTACCAATTATGTGGCTCCAATTATGATAAAAAAGCAGTGGTTCCTGATCAGTCTCGTGGTTGTGTTTGTTGCGGTTGTTTTTGACAAGTCCAACCTTTTGTCGGAAATGGGAATGGTGTTAAAGGACAACCATGGCCCGGATGTGATGATTTTTCTGATTTTCATCTTTTCAGGTCTGTTGATCGAAAGCCATCAGGTCAGGGCCGGAATCAGGGATGTCCCTTCGACCCTTCTGGCCCTTGCGGTCATTGTTGTGATCGCACCCCTGGCCGCCCTGGCCCTTTCATACCTGCCCGTTGATACCGGTGTGGTCATCGGGCTTTTTATCGTGGCGGTCATGCCAACCACCCTTTCTTCGGGTATTGTGATGACCGGAGCCGCCGGCGGAAACATGGCCCATGCCCTTTTTGTGACCATCCTTTCGAATTTTGTCGCCATTTTTTCCATTCCCTTTACCCTTTCGCTGCTTCTGCCTGTGCTGAACCAGGAAAAGGTCCTCAGTATTGACCAGGGGGCCATTATTTTCAAGCTGCTGGTGCTTGTTCTCGTTCCCCTGATTGTTGGAATGGTTTTAAAGGCCCGGGTATTCAAGACAAGGAATATGGGCGGATTCCAAAAGGTCAACCAGTTCATGATCCTCGGGATTGTGTTCATCTCCCTTGGCGGGGCCAAGGCGGTGCTTCTGGGCCAGGGGGCCGCCTTCTGGTCCATTGCCGTGCTGGCGGCCGTGTTCCATGCCATGCTCCTGGGGGCCTCGTTCCTGCTGGTCAAATGGTTTAAACTGAAAAAGGGCCGCTATGAAAGTGTTGTCTTTATGGGCTCCCAAAAGACCCTGGCCCTGTCGGTCATGATCCAGGTGACCTATTTCAGTGAATTCGGAATCGCCCTTCTGGTGTGCGTCATCCACCACATTGTTCACCTCATGATTGACGGGTATCTGAGTGCAAGGCTCGGCCGTTAACGACCCTGGACGGCCCAACTGATTTCAGCTATGGTTCTAGGCCTCTCTGATCTTTTTTCCCGAGTGCCATCCCCTGGCAAGGTAGAGAAACGGTGTGTCTGCCACACCCACCACCCATTTTAAAAGATAGGTTGTCCAGAAGATTTCAATCAGGGCCTGGGTGGGAAACACGCCCCAGAAGGCCAGCAGGGTGAACAGGCTGGAATCAATGAACTGGCTGGCCATGGTGCTGGCGTTGTTTCTCAGCCACAGGTGCCCTGGGGAGGGAAATCGATTCTTCCAGAATTCAAAGGCCCACACGTCGTGGGACTGGGATATGAAATAGGCAACCAGGCTTGCTCCGGCAATCCTGGGCATGAACGAAAAGATGTTCTTCAGGCTTGCCTGGGAAAAATCATCAGGTGCCGGGGCAAACAGCAGTGCCATGTTCATGAGAACCGTCATGGCCACCAGGGAAAAAAGGCCCAGGTACACAGCCTTTTTTGCCTCTCGTTTGCCATAGAGTTCAGACAGGATGTCGGTCACCAGAAACGAGGAGGCATAGACGATGTTGCCAAGGGTTGCTGAAATGCCGACGATCTCCACCAGTTTGACCACCTGGATGTTGGCGACAATGGCGGCTATGGGTATCCAGGCGTAGAGGCCTGTCTTTCCAAACAAACGGTAGATGAGAATGATAAAGGTGAAGTTGACGGCAAGCATGGCAAGCCAGAGGAGTTCGTTGATGGGGGCCTCCAGTTTTGTTAAGGCGGGAGCTGTGACCGCCGGGTCAGGGGGACAGGTTTAAAAATAGTCCCTAATATCGGGGGGAGTTGCCTCCCCGGTGAAGAAGGAAACATATCATTTTGACCCGTTGATATCAATCACAAAATAACCGGCACGCCCGGCCCAGGGTATCTGTCCCAGCTGCAACGAAATTTGAACCTTCGACAGCAGAGGCAACCGGGGGAAGGTTTTGCCCGTAGCGGATTAAACGGCAGCGGTCAGCATGGACGCTGAAGGAGCTGCCGTTTCCCTCGGAGCAGCCCAGGACGGGCTGCGAGACTGAGCGGAGGGGAATACCTTCTTCCGGTTGCCGGAATGACACGAGTTCTATATTAAAAAATCTTTCATTGATTCGACTACTAAGGCTTCTTCCACCTGAAAGGGCAGGGTGATCTGGTCGTTGTTCGTGTTTTCCAGGTTGTATCGAGCCGCCACTGCCATGGCATTGGGGTTACGGCTCCAGTTTCGACGGGCAACCCCGCCCATGACATCCCAGGTCATGGCAGATTCTATGATTTCGTCCACACGCCTTGAGCCGTCGAGCACCAGTCCAAATCCGCCGTTGATGGCCTTGCCGATGCCGGTTCCTCCGCCGTTGTGCAGGGCCACAAGGGACATGCCCCGGGCCGCATTTCCGGCAAAGCAGTGGGTGGCCATATCCGCACACACATTGCTGCCGTCCCTGATGTTGGCGGTTTCACGGAAGGGTGAGTCCGTACCGCCCGGGTCATGGTGGTCCCGACCCAGGAGCACGGGGCCGATCTCTCGGTTTCTCACCAGCGCATTGAACTTCAGGGCAATGGCGACACGGCCCTGGGCATCGGAATAGAGAATCCTGGCCTGGCTGCCCACAACCAGGCGGTTTTTCTTGGCATCCCGGATCCAGATGTGGTTGTCCCTGTCCTGGGGGCAGCGGGCAGGGTCGATGCATTCCATGGCTGCCTGGTCGGTTCGATCAAGGTCGGTGGGGTCACAGCTCAGGCAGACCCAGCGAAAGGGGCCGTACCCGTAATCAAAGATTGGTCCCATGATATCTTCAAAATACGAGGGATAGACAAAGCCGTCCTTGGCATCAATGCCGTTTCTGGACACTTCGGTCACGCCTGCATCAAATACGGCCTTGAGAAAGGCGTTGCCATAGTCAAAGAAAAAGGCACCCTGGTCAACCAGTCGGCCGATGGCCTCGATATGGCGTTTGAGACTCTTGTCCACAAGGCTGATGAATCGGTTTCGGTTGGTTGCAAGCAGACGGGTACGCTCGTCAAAATCAATTCCCTGGGGGCAGTATCCCCCGTCATGGACCACATGGCAGGAGGTCTGGTCGGTGAGAAGGTCCACCCGGACTTTTTTGGCGGCCATGTATTCCAGCAGATCCACCACATTGCCGTGGAAGGCGATGGAGGTGTTCTTCTTTTCTTTTACGGCCGCCTGGGCCATGGCAACGGCCTGTTCCAGGCTGTCGGTCACAAGATCCACCCATCCCTGGCGGTGACGGGTCTCAATCCTTGAGTAATCCACCTCTGCCGTGATCGATGCGGCCCCGGTTATTTTAGCGGCCTTGGGCTGGGCACCGCTCATCCCGCCAAGCCCGGACGACACAAACAGCAGGCCTGCAAGGTTTCCATGGTCTGCAACCCCGCACATTTTTCGACCGGCATTGAGTAGGGTGTTGTAGGTGCCGTGGACAATGCCCTGGGGACCGATGTACATCCAGCCGCCGGCCGTCATCTGGCCGTAGGAAGAGACCCCCATCTGGGCGGCAATTTCCCAGTCAAGAAGATTGTCGTAGAGACCGACCATGAGCCCGTTGGTGATGATTACCCGGGGATTGTCCGGGCTTGACTTGAACAGCCCCAGGGGGTGGCCCGACTGGACCACAAGGGTCTGATTTTCGTGCATCTCTTCCAGGTAGCGTTTGATCAGGGCGTACTGCATCCAGTTCTGGCAGACGCTGCCCGTTTCCCCATAGGTGACAAGCTCGTAGGGGTAGAGGGCCACCTCAAAATCAAGGTTATTGTCGATCTGGAGCTGAAAGGTTTTGCCGGCAAGGCAGTTTCCCCGGTACTGATCAACGGGTTTTGCCTTGAGCAATCGTTTGGGCCGGTATCTGTAACCATAGATGCGGCCCCGGGTGGTCAGCTCTTTGAGAAATTCCGGGATGAGCACCCCATGGTGGGCCTGGGGAATATAGCGCAGGGCGTTCTTGAGGGCGATTTGGGTCTGGGACCGGGTCAGGCGAAATCCCCTGTCCGGTGCCCTGCGGATTCCCTCCTGGAAAGCGGTTTCTTCGGGCAGGTCTTCGTCAAGATGTATCGCCATGGATGCCTTGACCTGATCGTTGGTGAGCATATTCCCTCCTTGATAAAAAAGGTGTTGACCCTGGCAGGAATGCAAATCCCCTGCCCTGGTGCGGAAATGTTTGACTCTGTAATTATTTGTATATATTTTAATAAAATATGTAAATGAAAGTGTGGGTTTCGTCGCAAAACAGCGAAAAAAATAAATGGGGGGTGCACATGCATCACATGGAAATAGAGCCTGGTAAACTCACCCTGGGTCAAATGCGGACCATTCATTCCGGTCCGGTTCATCTTAAGCTGTCACCCCAATGTCTCGGCCAGATCGAAAAATCCGTTGCCACGGTCCGAAGGGTGATCGACCAGGGCCGGGTGATCTACGGCATCAATACCGGTTTCGGGCTGCTGGCAAGAACGGTCATTCCCAGGAATGAACTCGAGCATCTCCAGCATTCGATTGTGCTGTCCCATGCGGCAGGGGTTGGCAAACCCATGCAGGATTCAACCGTTCGGCTGACCATGGCCCTGAAGATCAACAGCCTTGCCCGGGGGCATTCCGGAATCCGTGCCCGTGTGATTGATGCCCTTGTCGGCCTTGTCAATGCCCAGGTTTATCCCTGTATCCCTGAAAAGGGGTCGGTGGGGGCATCCGGAGATCTTGCCCCCCTGGCCCACATGGCGACGGTTCTCCTTGGCGAGGGCGAGGTCCGGTACCAGGACCGGGTCCTGTCTGGAAAAGAGGGGCTTGCGCTTGCAGGCCTTGACCCGATCGTGCTCGGTCCCAAGGAGGGGCTTGCCCTGCTCAACGGGACCCAGGCGTCGACGGCCTTTGCCCTCCAGGGGCTGTTTGCCGCCGAGGATCTTTTTGCCGCAGCCCTGGTCAGCGGGTCCCTCAGCGTGGAGGCGGCCCTTGCCAGCCGAAGGCCCTTTGACCCGCTCATCCATGAAGTCCGGGGCCACAGGAGCCAGACGGACACGGCTGCGGCTTTTCGCATGCTTCTTGATCACAGTGAAATCGAAGACTCCCATAAAAACTGTGAGTCTGTTCAGGATCCCTATTCTCTTCGATGTCAGCCCCAGGTCATGGGGGCCTGCCTTTCCCAGATCCGCAATACAGCAGAGACACTCCTGGTCGAGGCCAATGCCGTGTCCGACAACCCCCTGGTGTTTGCCGATTCCTGCGACATCATTTCAGGGGGTAATTTCCACGCAGAACCCGTTGCCATGGCCGCAGACAACCTGGCCCTGGCCTTTGCCGAAATGGGGGCCCTGTCCGAGCGGCGCACGGCCCTTTTGATCGACACCCACATGAGTAAACTGCCGCCGTTTCTTGTTGAAAAGGGGGGGCTTAACTCCGGGTTCATGATGGCCCAGGTCACGGCTGCGGCCCTTGCCAGTGAAAACAAATCCCTTGCCCACCCGGCATCGGTGGACAGCATGCCCACCTCGGCCAACCAGGAGGATCATGTCTCCATGGCGACCTTTGCCGGCCGCAGGCTGGCTGAAATGACGGAAAACACAGCCAATATCATCGCCATTGAGCTCCTGGCAGCCTGCCAGGGGGTGGATTTCAGAGCGCCGTTTAAAACATCCCCAACCCTTGAGCAGGCAAAGGCCCTGGTGCGCCAGCGGGTTTCCTTTTATGATCAGGACCGTTACTTTGCGCCGGACATTGCCGCAGCTGCCGGGCTGGTTGTTTCCGGAGCCTTTAACGTCTTTATGGACCCTGGCCTGCTGCCAAGCCTGGCAGGTGGGAGACCCAAGCTGTAAAAGGATTTTTAGGATTGGCGTATCAATAATACTTCTTGAATAAAAAATTCGTTTGTGCGAAAGGTTTCTTAGTAAAAAATGAGTGAGTGTTCATTTTTAAACGGCTTTCTGGGGTCTTTGAATGATATCCGAGTCATATATCATGAATATTGTAATGATATACAGTTAGGGTTTTCCAACTTTCACCTGTATATCACCATCAAATTGGATGATACACAGGTTTGTTCATGTAAATAGTTAAATCGTGCATAAATCTTCCTGCTTTACACAGCAAATACGTGAGGTTAGGCTATGAAAAGAAAAATGTATCTATTCAGCGTCGATAAAAAACGAGTCAATTTTCATTTTTTGCTTGACACGGTTTTTTTGTAAAAAATGATTTTTTAAGTTATGTTTCAGGCGTTCTCATTCTAAAGGGAAGAACCCCTAAAATGGGGTATAGAACCAACAATCCTGCTACAGCTAATGGCTGGCTAGCTGGCTATATGGGAAAAAAATAAATGCAACCTGAGGCAACCTGAAGCGAAAAAATTGCCTCTGAAAACCTGTGTTATAATGCCTCCATAAATAAACGATTTACATGGAGGCTTTTGTTGGGAATAAAGGTGGATTCAATCGACGTAGATGAAACAGTTAAGACAGCCAGGAAATTGCTGGAGGAGGAACAGGTTTCCAAGCAGGGCATACCGGTATCACTCTGGAACGAGACCCGAATCCTGATTTTGTAGAATCCATAGAGGTTGACAGAGCCACTCTACCCAAGAGTACCTACAAAGAGGTAGAACCCATTGTCAGGCAAGTCATTGATATCGACATTTCAAAAATCGTGACAGAATACCGGGCTCAAGTACTTGAGGATGAAAATGGTATACGCTATACCGCTGTTTTTCCTGAAGGTGTTACCAAAGCCGTTCAGTATGGTGTCAGTGTGAAGGCTTACTCTACATTTTTTTCTCAGTATCAGCTGATTCCCTATGACAGGGTAGAAGAAACATTCAGAGACCAGCTGGGAATTCCCATCAGCAAAGGGTCAATATATAATTTCAACAAAGAGGCTTTTATAAAGCTGGAAGAGTTCGACCAGATTGTCAAACGCAGGCTGTTCCAGTCTCATTTATGTCATGCCGATGAAACCGGCATCAATATAAACAGTGTCAGGCGCTGGCTGCATTGCACATCCAATGCACTCTGGACCTACTTTTTTCCCCACGAAAAAAGAGGCAAGGAGGCCATGGATGAAATAGGAATTCTTCCCCTGTTCAAAGGCATTCTCTGCCACGACCACTGGAAACCATATTTGAAATATGATTGTCTGCATGCCCTTTGCAATGCACATCACTTAAGGGAGTTGGAACGGGCATGGGAACAGGACAATCAGACATGGGCCAGGGACATGAGGGATCTGTTGAAAGAGATTAATATTGCGGTGGATGATGCCGGTGGCCAACTCAAGCCGGCAGATTCTGAAGCATACAGAAAAAAATACCGGGATCTGCTGGAAACAGCCCAAGGGGAATGTCCGCCACCTGATGAAAGCAAGAGAAAAAAAGGGCAACGGGGTCGACTCAAGCGTTCCAAATCAAGAAGTCTCCTTGAACGGCTGGTGGAATATGAAACCGAAACCCTGAGATTCATGGACAACCCTCTGGTACCCTTTAGTAACAACCAGGGTGAGAATGATATCAGAATGACCAAGGTTCAGCAGAAGATATCAGGGTGTTTCCGTTCTGAGGAGGGTGCGAAAATTTTCTGCCGGGTTCGAAGCTATCTTTCCACGTGCAAAAAACATGGGATGATGGCAAGCGAAGCATTGCGCATTTTGTTTGAAGGCAAGCTTCCTGATTTTTGCTATGATGAAAATGAGTCAAGTTAAAGAGTTGCCCTGCTGTTTATCTCGTTAAATAGCGGGGAGGCTATGTTTAGACGCTGAATAGATACAACAAGAAATATGGAGAGATGTTACCTCACCTGCTAAGTATTCCGTAATAAATGAGGATATATATAAATGTTTCATCGCAAATAAAACCGGCATGTGCGACCAAATAGGAACGTGGGATAAATTTAAAAAAGTTGAAGAACGGATAGCAAGAATATGTCAGGAAAAGAAAGGAAGATATTTCAAATCACAGGCGAAAACTGCTAAATTCGCAATAATTTTTGCCCCTGCAGCAAGAACCTTGTCCAATGTAACTAGATTAAAAAAGGCAGGTTATAAGGTGACTACTTTTGAAAAAGCCATAGAGCACTTCGCTTTGACTGACTTTTGGGACTGCAAAAAGCTAACGATGGCCGAGAAGGAAAACAAAAAGGAAGTATATGAAATGACGTTTGGAAAACCATTTCCTTTGAACCACGAATAGGAGGTGTATGACAGATGACAGAAAGGCCCAACCAGCAAATGCAACGGATGCAAAAGGCTGTGGCTTTTTTATTGGCACAGTAAGTAGTTTCCCACCGGCTGAGGCTTTGGGCGCATTCCCATTTTCCCGGCATCATCATAGCATTCTATGAATCTGATTTTCAGGCCAATGGGGCTTGTGTTATTGGCGTTCTCGACCACAGCCTGTGCAAACGCCAAAATCACAGATAATGCCAATAATGCAAGCCTGACCACCACGACTAATGAAGCCTCCGACCGGGAAAATGGGAATGCGCCCGAGGCTTTTGTATAGTTTTGTGGCAGCCTTTTGCACTCGGTGATTTTGAACGTTATGCCGCATATATTTACCATGTAAGGATAATCCCATGATTGAGGACTATTTTCGAAAAGAAATTGAAAAACACATCGCCCCCATACAAAGTATCACCCTGATCGAAAAGGGTTTCTCCATTGAAAAGAAGTTTAAGATAACCACCGATATGGGGGACTATCTATTGCGTATGTCTTCAATGAAAACCTTAGACAGCAAGACACAAGAATTTGAACTAATGCGGAAGTTGCATAAAATTGGCGTGAGATGCAATAATCCAATAATGATGCTCAGGAACGATAATCAGGAATCTGTATACGCAGTCTATAGCTTTCTACCTGGCATTGATGCTGAAGACAACATCGCCACTATGTCTGAAGAACTCCAATACAAAAGTGGTATTGAAGCTGGTGCGGATTTAAAGAGAATTAACAGTCTAAGCTGCGAAACAACTGACTGGAAAAACCGAAAATGGAAAAAGCATGAATACTATGTGAGTCGGTATTTCGAGCAAAATTATAGATTTGACAATGATAAGAAAGTCTTAAAGTTTATAGAGATGCATTACGACACATCTGAAGCTGCAAAAGATCAGCTTCAGCATGATGACTTCCACTTGGGAAACATTATTTTCAATAATCAAGGATATGTTGGCGTTCTTGATTTTAATAGATATGATTGGGGAGACCCTCTTCATGAATTTGTCAAGCTGGAATGGTTTACATGGCCTGTGAGCGAGGTGTTTGCACGTGGACAGATCGAGGGCTATTTTGGAAAGAGACAAATTGATGACAAGGATTGCCTTCAGATATCCGTGTACATCGCTATGAGCATACTGTCTACAATTGTCTGGACGTTGAAATTCCATCCCCATACTTGGATAGAGATTGAAGCTAAAATGCGGATGATATTAGATCATTTCGACTACTTTGAGAGTGTTCGTCCAAAATGGGCGAAATAACATGGCGCTGCAGGGGACGCCGTGAACGATTGCCGAATTCCGCAGAAGCTGTTGGCGACGCCCCTGAGCTTGTCGTTACATTAAACTTGGACGGTGGATGTGGTAATTTCAAACCGACCGTAGAACTCAAAACGCCTGTAAAATAAGGAGTTCCCAAACCATGGTGCAGACTGTTCCGGAGATAAGGGGGCGCGTCTTGGCGCAAGATTTCCGCCAGTCATGTCATTTGCAAACAGCGCAAATGACCCGCCTGTCATAAATCCTTGCAGCCTGCGCCCCCTTATCTCCTGCGCCAAAGGCTTCGATAACCCATGAAGCCACTTTGCAGACATACTCAGCTTCCGGACAAACCGGCAAACGGTCTGACTGTCGGCGATATCTTTAGAAAATACGGCCCTGCCTTCAGGGCCGCACACCGCCTGCATCCCCGGCAGTACAAGGTCATGTACGACATCGAACACTGCCGGCGCGGTGACTTCGGCACCCACTGGGAGATCTGCGATACCTGCGGGCACCTGGAAAAAGGATACAACTCCTGCCGGAACCGCCACTGCCCTGGCTGAAACAATATCGCCCGCCGCAGATGGGTGGCGGCCAGAATCGAAGAACTGCTGCCGGTGTCCTATCATCACTGCGTTTTCACCCTGCCCGATATCTTCAACCCATTGTGCCGGTTCAACCGGCGGGTGATGTATGATCTGTTGTTCGAAAACGCCTCCCAGACCCTGCTGCAGTTCGGGGAGAATCCCAAGCGCCTGGGGGCCAGGATAGGGTTTTACGGCATTTTTCATACCTGGGGCGGCAAGATGTGGCTGCATCCCCACATCCATTTCATTGTCACGGCAGGCGGCCTCAATACCCGGGGGGAGTGGGTAGAGCCCAAATAGAGCTCAGCCTTCCTGTTTCCTGTTCGGGCGCTTTCCAACGTATTCCGGGTCAAATTTTTAAGCGGCCTGATCGCAGCCCACGCCAAGGGGCAATTGAAACTGCCCGGTGACCTGGCCCGGTTTTCCCGGCCGGACGCGTTCAGGCAATACCGTCCCCAGGGAGTGGGTTGTCTATTCCAAACCGCCGTTTTCAGTGCCTGAAGATGTGGTCAAGTACATCGGCAGGTATACCCACTCAACGGCCATCAGCAACAACCGGATCATATCTGTTGACGATGATATGGTCAGGTTCTGGTTCAAGAACACGCGTAAAAAATCCAGGTGGGAAACAACATCCCTGCCCGTGATCGAATTCATTCATCGTTTCCTGGTCCATGTCCTGCCCAAGCACTTTCACCGGATCCGGTATTACGGGTTCCTGGCAAACGGCAAGGCAGGAAAACAAATTTCATCCATACGTCAGGCTTTAAACGATCAGATCGCATCAAGCCCTGAAACGGAGTCACCCGTTGACCAGGCTTGCCAATGCCCGGCCTGTGGCAACGGAACCATGATGACCATCCTGGTGCTGGACGGCTTCAGGAATGTCGTGAAAGAGACTGAGATGGATGCTGGCGCAGAACGGGCTCTGATGGCTGCAGAATCACCATAAAAGCCTTTACTTTAAAGGGATTTGCAGATATCAAAAGTAATCTGAGCATTTCCAGGGGCTCTTATCGTCAATCGATACCGGTCGGCAGGTTTTTTGATCCATTTTTAAACCTGGCCGGATAAATCAACAGGGTGAATCCAGATGAACATTCAAATCTTCCAGGCAAATTTTAAAACCGTGACAGCCAAATCCAGGCTATGGAAAGCAGGTTTCTCTACTTTTATCCAAGGAATAAACACCGAGGCTTCGACCCGGTTAATCTAACAAATCGTTGGAGCAGACCTGCTGCGGCATTTTTTTGACTGTGTATTGGCTGCTCAACTTAACGTTGCTAAAATATATAATGAATTTAATAAAAAGGAGGAAATTCTATGAGAAAAATTGGTATAGTGATAATCTCAATTTTTGCTGCTTTAGTTATTCAAAAAAATATATTTGCAGAATGTGGCGATAAGAATCTTGGTAACAGTAAAAACGTATTTGCCTGTCAATTTAATAATGGTTTCGATGTTCTGGCCGGAGGAGAATACTGGATACGTATGTCTATCGGTTTTAACAGTGAAGCTGAAGCAATAGCTGACAAACCCAATATTGTACTTGATGTTACGATGAACGGTAGCACACTACCTATGGATGGTGATACAGTTATTGAATATAACGGAGAAGGATTTTGGGAAATCAACTCATATCATTGCACCGGCTCTTTAGCACCAGGGACTTATAATATAACAGGTACATCATACAGAAATGGTAATTATGTCGATTCAGCTAATTGTGTTTTAAAAACTACCGATAAGCCTTACAGTATCGAATGGTGGTATGTACAGCACAGAAAAAATGAAGATGGAAGGGAATTCAATGTTTCTCATTTTGCAATAAAGGACTTAAATGATAACTATGTGTCGGATGATGTCATTGAGAAAATCGAATTGTTTGATCCTGATGGAAACAGCGTGCAACTATCTGACAATACCGGATTCGATGCTGTATATAAAAATCTTTCTGGAAAATATAACTGCGATATCGGGCAGTGGCAATACGGTGAGACTTTCAATCTGGAAAGTTACTACCGTGTTGAATTTGATGAATCTTTGAAAATCGGAACATATCATATGAGACTGACAGATATAAATGGGAAAATATATGATTCTTATAAAGATTTTAACGGTCCTGTAACGAATTTACCGATAATTCCGTCTGATTCTATTTATGCTTATAAAGACGAATTAGGTAATTTTCACTGTTCATGGGATGTTCCCAAAGATATAGCATCTGGACTCAGCACCTCCGTTAGAGTCTGGGTAACAGCTTTGACTGACGGGGTTGACTTCGGTGAGGGCGAAATTTTTGTTAAAGTTCCGACACATATGGGACATTTGTTTATTCCCGTTTCAGTATATCAGAACTTGGAAAATGCGGGAAACAGTTTTAAAATAGGCTTGCATTTAAGAACCAACGATAATTTCAATAGGACATATTCCAAATCAATTATATTTAATGAAACAAACAAGCCTCCAATAAAAGGTGATTTTGACAATAATGGAAAAATCGGACTGGAGGAAGCAATAAACGCCCTGAAAGTGACATCAGGGCAATAAACACAGTATTTACAAACCCAGCGCCACA
Organism: uncultured Desulfobacterium sp.; assembly: GCA_963675615.2. Lineage (GTDB taxonomy): Bacteria > Desulfobacterota > Desulfobacteria > Desulfobacterales > Desulfobacteraceae > Desulforapulum. Next base: position 1,453,426 of record CAXXTD010000001.1, on the reverse strand, counting down.
TAACCCGGCGCTGAACTCGGACGCAAAAGGGTTCCGGTCGCTATCGCTCCCTCCACCCTTTTGCGCCGGTTAGCTTAGCGTTGCCAGCAATACAGGCATTGAAGGAAGTAAAATGGATAAAAATGAAGGATATGTGTATCTATTCAGCGTCGATAAAAAACGAGTCAATTTTCATTTTTTGCTTGACACGGTTTTTTTGTAAAAAATGATTTTTTGAGTTATGTTTCAGGCGTTCTCATTCTAACGAGAAGAACCCCTAAAATGGGGTATAGAACCAACAACCCTGCTACAGCTAATGGCTGGCTATATGGGGAAAAAATAAATGCAACCTGAGGCAACCTGAAGCGAAAAAATTGCCTCTGAAAACCTGTGTTATAATGCCTCCATAAATAAACGATTTACATGGAGGCTTTTGTTGGGAATAAAGGTGGATTCAATCGACGTAGATGAAACAGTTAAGACAGCCAGGAAATTGCTGGAGGAGGAACAGGTTTCTCCGGCGTTGAAAGCCACGCTTGACGTTTTATTTTTGTTGGTCACTTTATTATGTAACCGCCTGGGCCTTAACAGCAATAACAGCAGCAAACCTCCCTCTTCAGACCCCAATCGAAAAAAGTTAACTCGAGAGCCAGGGTTAAAAAGACCCGGCGGACAAGCAGGGCATACCGGTATCACTCTGGAACGAGACCCGAATCCTGATTTTGTAGAATCCATAGAGGTTGACAGAGCCACTCTACCCAAGAGTACCTACAAAGAGGTAGAACCCATTGTCAGGCAAGTCATTGATATCGACATTTCAAAAATCGTGACAGAATACCGGGCTCAAGTACTTGAGGATGAAAATGGTATACGCTATACCGCTGTTTTTCCTGAAGGTGTTACCAAAGCCGTTCAGTATGGTGTCAGTGTGAAGGCTTACTCCACATTTTTTTCTCAGTATCAGCTGATTCCCTATGACAGGGTAGAAGAAACATTCAGAGACCAGCTGGGAATTCCCATCAGCAAAGGGTCAATATATAATTTCAACAAAGAGGCTTTTATAAAGCTGGAAGAGTTCGACCAGATTGTCAAACGCAGGCTGTTCCAGTCTCATTTATGTCATGCCGATGAAACCGGCATCAATATAAACAGTGTCAGGCGCTGGCTGCATTGCACATCCAATGCACTCTGGACCTACTTTTTTCCCCACGAAAAAAGAGGCAAGGAGGCCATGGATGAAATAGGAATTCTTCCCCTGTTCAAAGGCATTCTCTGCCACGACCACTGGAAACCATATTTGAAATATGATTGTCTGCATGCCCTTTGCAATGCACATCACTTAAGGGAGTTGGAACGGGCATGGGAACAGGACAATCAGACATGGGCCAGGGACATGAGGGATCTGTTGAAAGAGATTAATATTGCGGTGGATGATGCCGGTGGCCAACTCAAGCCGGCAGATTCTGAAGCATACAGAAAGAAATACCGGGATCTGCTGGAAACAGCTCAAGGGGAATGTCCGCCACCTGATGAAAGCAAGAGAAAAAAAGGGCAAAGGGGGCGACTCAAGCGTTCCAAATCAAGAAGTCTCCTTGAACGGCTGGTGGAATATGAAACCGAAACCCTAAGATTCATGGACAACCCTCTGGTACCCTTTAGTAACAACCAGGGTGAGAATGATATCAGAATGACCAAGGTTCAGCAGAAGATATCAGGGTGTTTCCGTTCTGAGGAGGGTGCGAAAATTTTCTGCCGGGTTCGAAGCTATCTTTCCACGTGCAAAAAACATGGGATGATGGCAAGCGAAGCATTGCGCATTTTGTTTGAAGGCAAGCTTCCTGATTTTTGCTATGATGAAAATGAGTCAAGTTAAAGAGTTGCCCTGCTGTTTATCTCGTTAAATAGCGGGGAGGCTATGTTTAGACGCTGAATAGATACGGATATGTTTACATATTAACTTCGCCTAAAACTGAATATATTAAGATTGGAGGGACAGATTATCCCCCGTTGAAAAGAATAAAAGAGATAAACTCTACAGAACCTTATAAAAGTCTTGGACCTTGGTCGTTAGCAGATTTTAGACAAGTAAAGAATTGGCGTTCGATAGAATCGAATCTTCATTACATATTTAGAAGCAAATTAAATACTTCAATAAAACAACAAAAGGAATTATTTTCAGTATCACATCAAGAAGTATCGATAGTAATTGATTCAATAAAGCCAGAAAAAATAATTAACAAACCCAAAATAGACAGAATGTTTCAAGATCAATATTTTCTATCGTACATAATAAATCTGTTCAAATTTACAGGATTATCGCATTGGCTCGATAGTCAAGGTGCCTGGACATTCGTTTTATTCCCATCAACCAATGGAGGACGCTATTTTACAATAAATATTGGTGGGCATGAAGTCGCATTTAGTACCTTATCTAAAAAAGGTAGACCGCAAATAAATATGATTCTTGTTGACCGATTAATATTTGATTTTGAAAAGGTTATTTATTGGGTAAATCAACATGGTGGTGAAATTGAAGCTTCTCATTATGCAACGGCATTACCAAGAGCAGTATCAATTATATTTGAAGGAACATTTGAATCTTTAAGTGAATTTCTAACTTTAGAAGGTGTACGAAGAGCGTTAATTGCATACTGGAATGAAGCATTAATTACAATGAAAGAGAAAAATGTGCTAAGTCTTTACTCAAAACATCACAACTGGAATGCAATAGCAAAAATACATAAACTGATTAATGAAACTGAGAAATAGATAGTTGGCTAACTCGTCTCACAACCGAATAAGTTTTTCTTCCGTTATGCTCGTGTGCCATGACGAAAGACTTGGGTCTTTCATGCTGTATTGAAGATGAGGGCAGGCCCCTCGGTCTCGGTGATCGGACATTGGGATCAAACCGCCCTGTGCGGCATTCATTAAGAGTGTTTGTCGTGAGCGACAAGGGAAAAGGCAGAAGAAATCTGTCAGGTAAGTTTTGAAGAGATGAATGCAAATGAACCATTGATGAGGCATCGATATGGAAAAATGCTGTCAAAACCGGGGACCGAGCGTATCCCCGGGACAAGTTTCGACGGAGTCCGGTTCCGGGCGAAGCGGCAGCCGGTGTGGAGGTGGCATGACTTCAAGACAGGCTTTTGTACGGAACATGGGAACCTGTCGTCCTGATGTAAAGGGAGAAGCTTTGTGTATGTTGCAGAGTGAGAGTACCAAAGCAGGGCACAGGGGCGGACTGTCTCGTAGTAGTGACGAAGTTTCTGTAATGGAAATGGAGCGAAGGGGACAGCCTGTCCGGTCGAGAGACGAGGGTCAACCATATGATGGGAGGAATCTTCGGATTGAGACGAAACCTTTCAACATCCCAAGAAGTGTTTTCTATGATGCATTCCAACGGGTCAAAGTGAACAAGGGTGGTTACGGGATCGATTCTCAGAGTATTAACGATTTTGAGAAACATCTCGACGACAACCTGTATAAGCTTTGGAACAGAATGGCATCGGGCAGCTATCATCCCCCGCCGGTTATGCATGTTGAGATTGAAAAGCCGGACGGAGGAATCCGACCGTTGGGTATACCCACAGTCTCGGATCGGATAGCGCAAATGGTCGTCAAGATCCACATCGAACCGGAGCTTGAGAGCCAATTTCATCCGGACTCCTACGGATATCGCCCCGGCAAATCGGCGCATCAAGCGTTACGAGCAGCCAAACAGCGATGTGAAAACCGTGGGTGGATTCTGGATATGGACATCAAAGGCTTCTTTGAAGAGATAGATCATGACCGGCTGATGCAGGCGGTCATGAAGGATGTTTGAAACGTTGGACAGGAAGAGCCGTATGAAGCGAGAGTTTCACGTACGGTTCTGTGAGAGGCCAAAGGGGAGGTTCCTTTGGCCTACTCGACCAGAAAAACTTGCTGGGTAGTTCAGTGTTGGCCTTTGGGATACATAGATGAATTTTAGTAATTACATTTGGTCGTTATATCGAAATTCGAAAAAAGGGGATGCAGCTATTCTACAAGACCTCGAGACATACGCTCAGTCTTGCGGGAGGGCTGATGAGAATGTATTTGATGCTGAATGTCAGTACTTTGAAGTAAGTGATGGCAATATTATCGAGGATGGGAAACAAGGGACTGAAAGAATTAATCTTCGAGAAGCTATTCAAAATTACGCATCAGAACTCAAGGTTGCCAATATTGACGAGGCTGAACAACTTTTTGTCCAGCTTGTTGATGAAGGGATTGAATGGGCCTTTAAAAATGAAAGGAATAATTTTGTCTTATGTTTTGGTGGTGGGAATTTCCATGTCTCTTTCTATGAAGATATTTTTTCATCTATTGAAGGGATATCAGCTGGTCTTCATGATGCACACCCAGAATTCTTTGTCCCGTATCTTTTTGCTAAACGTTTCGACCAATTGGAGAAAATCTGCCAAGCTTTTTCTATTCAACTTTCTGAAATTCCGGGCAAGTTGAAAAAACGAGAGCGAGCCATGTACTATCTCCATATTAATCGAACTCTTTATGATTTTCGACAACAGCACAACCTTTCAGCACAAGATCTCATCGCTTTTTTGTACGATTTTGCTCCAAAGAGTATTGCACCCAATTCAAAAACGGAAATTTCCCCTCCTCCTGCATCTCGTGTATGGTTTGTGATTGGAGGTGTTGGGGAAAACGGAGATTTTGAATATTTGGATTCGGTAAATGATGAATCAATAAGCTTTTGGCAAGGGAATATAGAAACCCGGAAGGGTGATATTATTCTTATGTGGTGCGCTTCACCGAGAAGCTATTTGCATTCGGTTTGGCGTGCTCTGGATGATGGTTTTAACGATCCTTTCTTTTATTTTTACTCATTGATCCGCATTGGAAGACCGATTAAAATATCTCCTATTTCTTTCGCTGAATTTTCCAAGCATCCTTTTCTTGGCAATAGACCAGCGATTCGATCCCGCTTTCAGGGTCGAAGTGGAACAGCGTTTTCCATTGAGGATTATGCAGCAATTATAGAAGTGTTGCAGGAAAAAAATTTTGATGTTTCCATCTTGCCCTCTCCTCCTGAATCGCAGTTCATTAATGATGTTGTTCTTCATAACGAACGTGAGGTTGAGCAAATGCTGGTAGAACCTCTTTTGCAGAATCTTGGATTCATCGAAAATGATTGGATTCGACAATTTCCCTTAAGGATGGGTCGTGGGGGGTGTTACTATCCTGATTATATTCTTGGAGGGAATCCAATCCCCGGTGATGAGCGCGCATTTGCTTTGATTGAATGCAAATTGGATATAGAAACGAAAAAAGAGATGAAAGAAGCCTTTGTACAAGCAAAATCCTATGCTTTACGGCTTCAATCGAAAATCTTAGCCTTAGCTGCAAGGCGTGGCCTGTGGATATTTCAACGAAGAAAAGAGGGTTTTTCCATAGACCATTTTTTGTTTAAGACATGGAAAGAATTGTCTCACCCAGATACTCTTCATCAAATTTCGTTGATTATCGGGAAACGAAAGGTTGAAAACTCAATAAGTTAAAAAAAATATTCAGCCATCGGGATAGGACTCCCCATCACTGAGGAGCCCTCCCACACCACCCGGCTTACGGATCGCGACCAAGGCGGTTCGGCTGATCAGGCAGGTCAGTTCCCGGGCAGGAATAATCCAAGGGAAAGGAAATGCTTGTTTGGCAGGGCCATGATGACCCATTTTACCCTGCTCATGCGCCAGTGTTTCTTGCGAGAATTCCCGCAAGTAACCGCATATCGAAACGGTATGCCTCTTTTAAGCAGGTTACGGACTTTTGTTCTGGGATTTTTCCATTGTTTCCAGACAACACATCTCAGGCCGCGAATAATCCAGCCGTTCAAGGACTTGAATATGTGCCGTGCTTCAGACAGGCAGTAATCGTTCCACCATCCTCTAACCCATCTTTTCGACTAAGGGTTAAAATACTCCATGATTACAGTCTATTCCATTTTTGAAATGTCTGTTATGGCACTACTTTTGTTTATAACTCTCTTGGTCGTCGTACCAGGGAGTGAACAGATCTCCAAAGCAGAATAAATTTCCTGTTGTCTTGGCTCCGGCCGAGTGCTTTTTCTTACATGCACCATGTCACCATTTTTGCAGTGCATTGAAATAGTGATTCGATTTTGCCCACTCGATTGCTCCCTCAATTGATATCGCCAGACAGCGAATGGACTTGTTTAGGCGTGAAATGATGATCTTCCGGATCAGTGTATTTCTGTGCCCCTTAAAAGAAAATCAGTTTGAAGAAAAAGTGAAAGTAAACTAAAAGATGTGAAATGAATTTATTTACTGTTTTCATATTATCCTTGTTTTTGACGATTGTCTTGGTACCGGTGTTTAAACGGATGGCTTTCAGGATGAATCTTGTGGATGTGCCTGATGCCAGAAAAGTACATGTGACACCCATGCCAAGAACCGGTGGTATCTCGATGGCATTAGGGGTGTTCATTCCTATACTTATATGGGTGCCGAAGGATGATTTTGTCAGATCTGTTGTTATTGGCTCTATTCTCATCGTTGTTTCTGGATTGATTGATGACATCAGGATTTTAAGCGCAAAACAAAAAATTTTTCCACAAATTGCTGCAGCATTGGTCGTCATACTTTATGGTGGTGTGAAGATTACATGTCTGGGAGCTTTAGTACCTTCAAACAGCGTTTTGCCCTGGTTTATATGTATTCCTCTGACTTTGTTTGTTATTTTAGGAGTAACAAATGCGATAAATTTGGCTGATGGTCTGGATGGTCTTGCTGGCGGTATTTCAATACTCACCTTTGTTATTATTGCTTTGCTTGCCTATAATACAGGGAATAACCAATTGACAATAATGGCTTTGGCAATTGTTGGAGCAATCACTGGTTTTTTAAGATATAATTCTTACCCTGCAATTTTATTTATGGGGGATGCGGGCAGTCAATTGCTTGGTTTTTTATCCATTGTTTTTGCCATTGTTTTAACACAGAGCAATACACCCTATAGCAAAGTGCTTTCATTACCACTCATTGGATTTCCGATTTTGGATACCTTGGCTGTGATGATCGAACGAATTATCAAGAAGAGATCTCCTTTTGCTGCAGATAAAAACCATTTTCATCATAGATTGCTGCGATTTGGCTTTTACCATACAGAAGCTGTTTTGATTATCTATTTGATCCAAGCTTGTTACATTTCCATAGCTCTTGTGTTTAGGTTTTATTCGGATTGGGTTCATATCCTGGGATTTACACTTGTTTCATCTGTCATTCTTTTTTTCTCATTTTTTGCTAGGATTAATAATTGGAAATTTAGAAGAGATGGCAGTTTTGATACAGCATTTAAAAGTCGTTTAAAAATTGTAAGAGAAAAAAATATTTTTATCAGATTCAGTTTTGGTGGGTTGAGATATGGATATTCCTTGCTTTTTGCAATTCAGGTAACAATTCCCGCCCAGATACCTTTATGTTTTTCTGATTTGGCTATTGGTTTAATTATTTTGGTTGCAGGAAGCTATTATTTTAAAGTGCTAAAGGTTAAAGAGAAAATTTTGAGATTTTCAATTTATTTGGTAACACCATTATTGCTTTATATGACAGAAAGTAATCCTGCAGGTTGGATACCTGATTACTGGTTGAAGATAAATAATTTTGGTTTTATCTTTTTGATCTTTCTTGTTTTTCTTACTTTACGTTTAACCCGCAGGACGAAGGGGTTTAAAATCTCTCCTGTGGGTATTCTTGTATTTATTATTATCTTGGTTTTTCCTAACCTTCCTTCTATGCAATTATTGGAATTCGATGCCGGCATTACTCTGGCAAAAGTCCTTGTTATTTTTTTTGGGTATGAAGTATTGATGGGAGAGTTAAGAGGAGGAAGTGGTTTTTTGGCAAAATCTGTTATTTGCATTTTTGCCACTTTGGCAATGAGAGGTCTCATTGGTTTGTGATCAGCGCTGACGCATGTAATTTTTATAGTGCATAAGTCACTGCGTTTACATTCGTTTTCAAGCTCAACCCCGATGGCCACATGAAAATCCCCCACCCAGAAATCAGGTTTTAAACTTTGGATGATGGGTAGATGTTTGAATATCAACTCTTTTTTCATGTTTCGGGCTTGGTTAGGACTTGACATACAAAATGGTTTTTGAGATACGTTAAATCATGTAAAATAATGGCTTATTCCTTGTGTTGCCCAACGAGATGGGGTCTGTTATGAAAAGATGGAAAGTGTTTTTTTTTACTGCCTTCGTGCTTGTTATATTTGGTAGTTTAGCAAGCGCAACAGAGGTTTCTCTCTTCACTGAAAGTGGTTTAGTGTCCAGTCGGAACCAGCTGCGGGTTAGAGTCTTTGCCGATATAACCGATGTCACCACAGATGGGCCTCTTCTCAGTGCAGGTTTCATACTCAGCTATGGTGGTGGCTTAACCAATCCGGTGGCGGAGAAAAATATTGTTGACTGGTATTTTGGTAATCCAACTGATCGCAACACATATATAGAGCCGAGCACTACCCGGGACGGGGAAGTAGTCTTCCTGCTGGGGAAACTTGATGAAAAATACCCGGGACAAGGTACATCAGGTTATCGCGTTCTCCTTGGGAGTGTCCTTTTTGACTATTCGGGATCAAGTCCTACGGCTGCCGATCTTGGGCTGGCCGACGGCCATCCGGGATCTTTTGCAGATTTTGTTACCACCAAAGGCACAGTCATTGACACATTGATTTCATACAATGTTGCTGAATTTCGTTCGGCTGACAGCCTGGAAATGCAGGGAGTTATCCGCGATTTACAGGTGCTAAGCGGCACAGTGTCAAATGAACCGGCAAGAGTTGCACCTGACGATATCTCAGAAAATGGAAAAATCGGTATTGAAGATCCGATTTACTTGCTATGGCAGAATGTGCACTGATAAATAGGCAACTGAACAATATGGCCGATGGAGTCCGGAACCATTTCTGAGACAGTTCAAAAATGGCGGCAAACAATAATGCAGGGGATACCAGAAAGCGCTTGATCACAAAATGGTTATGACAGGTGTATGTTATTTTAATCACTGGAAAATTTGTGCTCAATACTTGGCATACCAATAACTTGAGTCTCCTGTAATTTTGGGATCATCCAATAGACCTTCGAAATAGTAAAAGGGGAGAGCGACAGAAAATGAAAAGAATCCGCACGGGGCGTTCCATCATCCTGGGTGTTTATTGGATGAATATTTTGTTGGCAAGCGTTTTTTGGCATTCAATTACGGCGTATGCAGGACTGGGGGATGGTTTGATCGCCAACTATCCATTTAACGGCAATCCTATGGATGTTGGATCGAATGAGTATAATGGCATCGCAAACAATGGGGTTCTCTTGACCGATGACCGATTTGGAAAACCCGACCGCGCTTACTCTTTTGACGGTAAGGATGATTATATCGCAGCCGGAAACTTTGAACTTCCCTCGGTTTTTTCACTGTCCTTATGGATCAACCCGCAGACCATTAAAGATGGTCAGATGTTCCTGGGAAAACAATCCGCTGGCACGGATCCATTGTTTGTCGTTGGTTTTTTCAAAGACGGTTACGGTGTCGGGATCGGCACTGTTTTCTATGCCGACGGCGAGAAGACCACCGGTTGGCAGCACCTTGCAGTTGTGGTGGAAAAAACCGGCACCCAGTATCATAGAGTCCTGTTATATAAAAACAGTAGGCTCCTGTGGTCGAAAAACCATTTTAATCCGGTTGAAGATGCAGGTGCACTGCCGATCACCATCGGGGCTGCATGGGACGGGGCATCCCCGGTCAGTTTTTTTTCCGGTGAAATGGATGACGTTCGAATATATGACAGGGCGTTATCCCAAACAGAGATTGAATTACTGTACAACCCTATCCAAGGTCTGGATATTACCTCAGACGATGATATAGATGGAGAAGATCTCAGTTTTTTTTCAGAAAGCATTGGAAAAATTCGCTGGTACAGGGATCGGGATGGAGATGGCTATTCCGACGGATCGAGCAGGTGGAGTCAGGATCGACCGGATAATCAATACTACAGCAAGGCAGAGCTAAAAGGGATTTCCGGCGATTGTGATGATTTAAATCTGGCGGTAAACCCAGACGCAACCGGTACACAGTGCCCACCATTTGGTGGTTGCTGTTATACAGTAGAGGAAAACTGTAGTCCGGTTGTCCGATGCGATGATAATGTATCTGAACTTATATGCATAACTGAACTGAACGGTACATTTCATAAAAGTACCCAATGTTCAGACCTTTCCCCTGATGAATGCCCTGTGGACAATGGCTTAGGAGCCTGCTGTCAGACCATGTTGTCATCAGACGGCTCAACATCCTACGCAATTTGTAATAATGATGTGACCACCTCTGAATGTGCTGACAAAGGTGGATCTTTCTTTGCCAACAGACAGTGTTCCGAACTTACTCCTGAAGAATGCCCTGTTTCGACTCCTACGGGCGCCTGCTGCCATCCGAAAATTTCATATGTGAATGAAAGTGGTGTGTTTCCGGTTCAATGCCTCGATAGTCTGACTGAGTATAAATGCAAGTTGCTCCAGGGCAGCTGGTCTGAGGCTCAGAAATGTAAAGACCTCTCAGAATCTGAGTGTCCGCCCTTTGGTGCATGTTGTTATGATGACAGCACCACCGGAACAAAGAAATGTGCCAATTGGATGCTGGAGAGCAATTGTAATAAATTATCGGGAACCTTTTCTGCAAATCGGAAATGTGACGAGCTTACTGAAGAAGAATGCCCGGTAATTCACCCGTCCCTAGGGGCGTGTTGCCTGACTGCAACCAACACCGATGGCTCTGTTTTACCAGTCAGGTGTGTGGATTCACGAACACAAACCCAGTGCAATGCAATGGGCGGCTCGTGGTATGAGGAGCAGACCTGTGCCAGCTTGACCTTTGAGCAATGCCCGGCGATTTCTGTTCCTACAGGTGCCTGCTGCCAGACCATGGTATCGGGAGATGGCTCAACATCTGCGGTTTGTAATGATAATATGAGCAACAGTGAATGTGCCGACGCTGGTGGGTCATTCTTCTCCGGCCGCCAGTGTTCCGATCTGACATCGGAAGAGTGTCCGGTTCCAACTCCCACTGGATCCTGCTGCCACCCGAAAATTTCCTATGTGAATGAAAGCGGTGTGTTTCCGGTTCAATGCCTCGATAGTCTGACTGAGTATAAATGCAAGTTGCTCCAGGGCAGCTGGTCTGAGGCTCAGAAATGTAAAGACCTCTCAGAATCTGAGTGTCCGCCCTTTGGTGCATGTTGTTATGATGACAGCACCACCGGAACAAAGAAATGTGCCAATTGGATGCTGGAAAGCAATTGCAACAAACTATCGGGAACCTTTTCTGCAAATCGGAAATGTGACGAGCTTACTGAAGAAGAATGCCCGGTAATTCACCCGTCCCTAGGGGCGTGTTGCCTGACTGCAACCAACACCGATGGCTCTGTTTTACCAGTCAGGTGTGTGGATTCACGAACACAAACCCAGTGCAATGCAATGGGCGGCTCGTGGTATGAGGAGCAGACCTGTGCCAGCTTGACCTTTGAGCAATGCCCGGCGATTTCTGTTCCTGCAGGTGCCTGCTGCCAGACCATGGTATCGGGAGATGGCTCAACATCTGCGGTTTGTAATGATAATATGAGCAACAGTGAATGTGCCGACGCTGGTGGGTCATTCTTCTCCGGCCGCCAGTGTTCCGATCTGACATCGGAAGAGTGTCCGGTTCCAACTCCCACTGGATCCTGCTGCCACCCGAAAATTTCCTATGTGAATGAAAGCGGTGTGTTTCCGGTTCAATGCCTCGATAGTCTGACTGAGTATAAATGCAAGTTGCTCCAGGGCACCTGGTCTAAAAATCAGTCGTGTGCCGATCTTTCAGAAACAGAGTGCCCACCCTTTGGTGCATGTTGTTATGATGACAGCACCACCGGAACAAAGAAATGTGCCAATTGGATGCTGGAAAGCAATTGCAACAAACTATCGGGAACCTTTTCTGCAAATCGGAAATGTGACGAGCTTACTGAAGAAGAATGCCCGGTAATTCACCCGTCCCTAGGGGCGTGTTGCCTGACTGCAACCAACACCGATGGCTCTGTTGTACCAGTCAGGTGTGTGGATTCACGAACACAAACCCAGTGCAATGCAATGGGCGGCTCGTGGTATGAGGAGCAGACCTGTGCCAGCTTGACCTTTGAGCAATGCCCGGCGATTTCTGTTCCTACAGGTGCCTGCTGCCAGACCATGGTATCGGGAGATGGCTCAACATCTGCGGTTTGTAATGATAATGTGAGCAACAGTGAATGTGCCGACGCTGGTGGGTCATTCTTCTCCGGCCGCCAGTGTTCCGATCTGACATCGGAAGAGTGTCCGGTTCCAACTCCCACTGGATCCTGCTGCCACCCGAAAATTTCCTATGTGAATGAAAGCGGTGTGTTTCCGGTTCAATGCCTCGATAGTCTGACCGAGTATAAATGCAAGCTGCTCCAGGGCACCTGGTCTAAAAATCAGTCGTGTGCCGATCTTTCAGAAACAGAGTGCCCACCCTTTGGTGCATGTTGTTATGATGACAGCACTGGAACAAAGAAATGTGCCAATTGGATGCTGGAGAGCAATTGTAATAAATTATCGGGAACCTTTTCTGCAAATCGGAAATGTGACGAGCTTACTGAAGAAGAATGCCCGGTAATTCACCCGTCCCTAGGGGCGTGTTGCCTGACTGCAACCAACACCGATGGCTCTGTTTTACCAGTCAGGTGTGTGGATTCACGAACACAAACCCAGTGCAATGCAATGGGCGGCTCGTGGTATGAGGAGCAGACCTGTGCCAGCTTGACCTTTGAGCAATGCCCGGCGATTTCTGTTCCTACAGGTGCCTGCTGCCAGACCATGGTATCGGGAGATGGCTCAACATCTGCGGTTTGTAATGATAATGTGAGCAACAGTGAATGTGCCGACGCTGGAGGGTCGTTCTTCTCCGGCCGTCAGTGTTCCGATCTGACATCGGAAGAGTGTCCGGTTCCAACTCCCACTGGATCCTGCTGCCACCCGAAAATTTCCTATGTGAATGAAAGTGGTGTGTTTCCGGTTCAATGCCTCGATAGTCTGACCGAGTATAAATGCAAGATACTCCAGGGCACCTGGTCCGAGGCTCAGAAATGTGCAAATCTCTCAGAGTCTGAGTGTCCGCCCTTTGGTGCATGCTGCTATGAAGATGCCGACGGAACAGCAAAATGTGCCAATTGGATGCTGGAAAGCAATTGCAAGAAATTATCGGGAACATTCTTTGTGGATCAGAAATGTTCCGAGCTTACTGCAGAACAATGCCCGATAGTTACCCCATCCGTTGGGGCGTGTTGCCTGAGTGAAAATGCTTCCTCACCGATACGGTGTATTGACGCCAGAACACAAGCTCAGTGTAAGGCCGTTGGCGGTAACTGGTATGAAAAACAGGCCTGCTCTGAGTTGACTGATACGCAATGCCCGCCGCTTCCTGAGACAACAGGGGCCTGCTGTCAGACCACGGTGTTGAAAGACGGCTCAACCACTGCGGTTTGTAATGATAATGTGACCGACACAAAATGTGCTGATAGCGGCGGATCTTTCTTTGCCGACCGCCAGTGTTCCGATCTTACCTTGGAAGAATGTCCGGTTCCCGCCCCTACAGGCGCCTGCTGCCATCCGAAAATTTCATATGTGAATGAAAGCGGTGTGTTTCCGGTTCAATGCCTCAATAGTTTGACCGAGTATAAATGCAACCTGCTCCAGGGCAGCTGGTACGAAGATCAGGCATGTGAGGACCTCACAGAAACCCAGTGTGCGCCCTTTGGCGCATGTTGTTATGAAGAAGATGGCGTTGCTAAGTGTAACAATTGGATGCTGGAAAGGAATTGCAAGAAATTAGAGGGAAAATTTTATGCGGATCTGCAATGTTCCGATCTTACTGAAAAACAATGCCCGGTATCCCCCCCATCCGTTGGAGCGTGTTGTTTACCTACAATTTCCAAGGATTTTTCTATTCTACCGGCAGGGTGTATGGACTTAAGAACACAAGACCAGTGTACGTCCATGGGCGGTACATGGTTCGAAGAACAGGCCTGTTCTGGGTTGACTGATAAGCAATGCCCGCCCCTCGCCATGTAAGGTTGCTGGGGTTTGCTGTACTTGTAAAATGTATATTCTTGTTATTCAGCGGTCTGTTGTCAGCTGAATAACAAGAAGCTTAACTCAGATCTATTGCGTACTCTATTGTAAATTTTTCAACCACGACAGTCTGATAAATTTACCCAACCCACAATTTGCAGAATTTGCTCAACAATAAAACGGGCCGCCTTCGGTTCAGCATGTTGCAGAATATTGTTTTTCAACTGTTCAAGCTTTGGGGGGGTGTTTATTAATTTGATAATAAGTGCTGCTGTCTGGTGGGAAGGGATGCCTGCGCCGACCAGAACACAGGCGTCTTTTTTATACAAGTCTTTTGCATTTTTCATTTGGTGATTTTCCGTGACGTCCGGATCCGGAATGATCACAGCAGGCTTGCCTATCAGCGCCAATTCCGAGAGACTGACGGCACCGGCTGAGGAGACCACCAGGTCAGCGACGGCATATGCAAAGCCCATCCTGTCAATGTAGGGCAGAATGGTACAGTTTTCGGGCAGGTGATTGCCCAGTGCCGTGCGGATGCGCTTTTCATCCCGTTCCCCGGTTTGCCAGAGCAGATGACCGATGCCGCCGGTAAGGAGATCCAGATTTTCCAGAACCATGCTGTTGATGGTGACGGATCCAGTGCTGCCGCCAGTGATCAACACCGTCCGGACGCCGATGGGAATGCCAAATAATGTGCAACCACCCTGCCGGTCAGACGCTTCTTTAAACAATCTGCTTCTCACGGGTGTGCCGGTGGTCAAGACTTTAGTACGGGGGAAAAAGGCTTCCATCCCCACATGCGAAACACAGATACACTGTGCCAATTTTGCAAGGAGGCTGTTTGCCATACCAGGCTGTGCATTGGGCTCAAGCAGCAGAGTGGGAATTCTTTTCATCCATGCTGCCAGAATGACCGGCACGCTGGGAAAGGCGCCCACACCCATCACTGCATGCGGGCGGTATTGCCGCAGAATGCGCAATGTCTGAAAAAAACTTTTCAGGAGGTTCCAGGGAAGGACCATGTTTCCAAAGGGACGCTTCCGGTCATAGGCGGTCATGCAAAGCGAATGGGTGGTGTACTTTGCACCGATGTTTTTTTTCATATCGATGCGGCCTGCTGCCCCCACATAAACGGATTCGGATCCCGGAACCGTTTCGGCCAGCACCTCGGCAACTGCCAGCGCCGGATATAGGTGGCCACCGGTTTCCCCCCCGGTTAAAAGCAGGCGAATGGCTCCTTTATCTTGCATAACCTGTCCCTGCAGGGAAGACGCCCGGGGTTAGTCTGGTGAGAATGGGGCTGACCCGGTAGATGCGGACAAACGGAAAACGGTCAACAAGCAGTTCAAAATAGGGAGCAAAGTTTTGCGGCTCGGATAGTAGCATCTGCACCATCATCGTATTGTAGGCAGCATCATCCATCAGGAATATGACTTTCCTGTCAGCTGTCCGTAAAACAGCATGCCAGCCATTCTCCTTCGGCCATATAAAATGCTTTCTTTTGCGGTCGGTAATCATGTCTTTTGAACTCAGGTGATAGGTTCTGTTTCTTACTTTCATAATGCCGTTGTACATATCAAACTCGGCTCGTTCCCGGATCATCTTGAAATTTCCCGGACCAGACTTCCCTTGTATAAAATTCCAAGTGCCGTAGGACAGGATGTTATGAGCCCTTTCCAGGCCGTCCCAGGTAAGCACCAGATACTGTTCCGGCAGATCATGCGACCAGGCAGCCTTTGGCTGTTTGAGTATGTGCAGGAAAAGTTGGATTTCTTCAGGTGTCATCTTTTGTATCATATCTGGAAATGGATTTGGATATATGGGGAGTCGTGATCCCAGGTCTGCTACAGGGCCAGTGGACTGCTGCAACAGTAAACAGCGTACGATCATCTGATAGGCGATGAGAGGAGATGGAGCCGTGTGTACATAGGCAAGAGGAAAAATTTCTTCGGCCGAGTTGCGATAGCCGTCAGCCAAGGTCATCCGTTCACCATAATACTGGGCCTCGTATCCCTTATCCCACCACACCCACACCTGCGCATCAGTCGCCGATCGCTGTTTAAGTTCAGACAGGGCATTTACCAGTGGCTCAGAGATAACCGGTTCTGGATCAATTGCATCAGCAGTTCTGACAAGTGGCCAGCATACGGCAATGACCAACCCTAGCTGAGCTAGGATGTATACCCAGCGCGGTACATGCACCATTCGTAACAACAGGGCTGTTCCGCAGCCAAGCCCGATCCCCAGTACCGCACCACCGTACATTGTGAACCGGATACCCAGCCGAATGCTTCCCAGGCCAAGTGCCAGTAGTGGGAGCAGCAGCATCGCGCTGGGACGCTTCCACATAACAATGGCCAACCCCGCAATACCGGCAATGAAAAGAGGCCAATTGCCGGCTATAAAAAAAACAGCCCCGTCGAGGCTGACCGGCCAGGCCTCGGGAACGGTCTCGATAACCGGCGGCAACGCAGCTGTGGTTGCACTGTCAATCACACGGCCATAACGGCTGAGGTGAAACCAGATGTCAGAAGCTTTTGTACCAAAATCAGATAAAAACAACAAAGCGGCTAACAAAAAAAGAAGCAGCATATAGCCGGATTTCCTGCTGGCAAAAAGGCCAGGCCGCAAAAAAGTGAGACTCACCACTCCGGCTGCAAGGGCTGTCCCCTGCCGGAGCCCATCGCCCACAAAGAGCACGAGAAGAATGCCGTTGACAATCAGCAGGCGGAATCGAACCTCCGAGAGAACCATACCGGTAATCAAGGCCAGTACTATAATGCATAAACCCACTGGTTCGCCGCTGGGATAAAAGGCGATATAGCAGCGGTACAGGAGTCCCAGCAGGAGTGCCTGTAACAGAATGACTGTGGATGAGGGTGTCCACCCTCGGCCATTGGGCAGCGGGGCCAGGGATTCAATCCACATGATCAGCCCTGCAGCCAGGCACAATGGAAATAAGAGGGTTACCAGATCGGTATCCAGGCAGGCAATGCGGGTACGAATGAAATACCCTATGGACGAGCCCGCCATGATACCTGCAACTAGGCCAGCTTCAGGTATTTCCCACCAAAGAGCAAGCAAGCAGGCAGGAATTGTAGCCAGGGGTGCCAACACAGCAGGAAGCCAGAAAGCAATACGGTTAAGTGGAATATCGGTTGCCTCATGCAATATGCGAATGCATGTAGAAAATGGAGTGGCGCTGTGTTGATTGATACGCTTGGCACCTGCCAGCCAGCCGTAGCCGTCATGTTTTGAAAGGAGCACCTCGTCGGTAACCGTCAGTCCAGGCCGATTCCAGTCAGGGATTTCCCACAACCGAATACCCGCTCCCACTGAAAGGGTTACCAGCAACAGTGGCACCAGCCATGCGGAGGATTTCAACAATAGGCTGTACCGCAGGCTGTTGAAGATGAATTTCGAAATCAGCATTTCAACGTTTCACCGATTTAAATATATCACATTCAGTTAATGGAAAAGAACCGGCCTGCATATTGGCATGGTGATGTGTCATCTGTTTTTTCCCTTTTATTGTATGTGATATACCTTACTCAACTGGACTTCAATTTTGATGGTCGGGGTCACCTTGTATTATTGTGCTTTTGACAATATCTTGTCCCCTTTCTAAGTTGAACAAAAGTTGCAATAATGCAAGCCTGACACTATGTAAACACTATGTAAACAGCCAATCCCGAAAGTTGAGTACCTTACTTTAAAGACGGCAAATTTATGTCCGCCGTCAACTTCAATTCAGGCCACACTAAAAAAAATCTCGAAACGCCATAAAAAAGAGGCAAAAACCTTTGGAAATATAATATAATTCAAGCCCTTAAACAGAATTAAAATCAAAGATTTTGCCATGACACCTTGTACCATAAAAACCATCGAAATCACAAGTTGCAAAAGACATAAAGTTCAAGCAAATTTTAGGGGTCCCCTTTGTCCTTTTATACATGGTATTGATTCATAAAATTTTGTTCCAGGATATATTGTAAAATCAGTCTTGGTTTTGTATAACCCACATGTCCTAGCGGACACAACGAAGAATGAAACACTTGCAAGATTTGAAAAATGGTCATACTTATCTATTTTTTTATTCTCCAAATAAAATACGAAAGGATAAGCATGACCAAGAGATTAGATAGCATATTACCTAAACAATGCAAGCGATACATGGTTTTTTTTGAGTAAAAAGCTTCAATAATTGTCATAAATACAGTACTATGGCCATAGAAGTAATAACTTTGTGGAGGGCACCGATATGATGAGGAAGTTTCATACACAATTTACTGAAAAAAACCTTACGGGCAACGCTGGGCTGATCAATCTTGGCAGGTTCGCGGAAAAGTTAGGCCTTCCAAAAATATTAGCCAACCATCTCACCATCGAACGTGCGCCTAACGCAGACTACCAGGTAAGCGAAGTGGTGATGATGCTCGCCTTTGGTGTTCTGGTCGGGGTCAAACATATGAGCCATATGGCAATTCTCAGGACTGACGAGGTTCTCCGTGCCCTTTTTAAATGGGACAAATTTCCTGTCAGCACCTCATTCGGCCGTATTTTTAAACTTTTTACCCAGAACCATTGCAAGAATTATCCGATGCTGAATCGGTTGCCAGGAATAAAGTGTGGGACAAGAAATGGTTTGGAAAAGTCACCCTTGATATGGACTCATCTGTTCGAGGGGTGTATGGCACCCAGGAAGGAGCGGCCAAAGGGTACAACTCAAGGAAAAAAGGCCAGCGAAGTTACCATCCTCTTTTGTGCTTTGTTGCAGAAAATAGAGAGTGTCTCCATAATTGGTTCCGCACAGGGAGTGCCTATTCCGCCAATGGCAGTGTTGAATTCATGAAAGAATGTTTTGCCAAGCTGCCCAAGCGGGTTTGGAAAGTATTTGTTCGAGCTGATAGCGCTTTTTTTGATGGGGCTCTTCTGGACCTGCTTGAATCAAAAAGCTGCCAATATTTAATCAAGGTCAGTCTCAGGGGACTCACCACCCTCCTGGAAAAGCAGTCCTGGCGAAAAATTGCACATAGACCAGGATATGAAAGCATTCAATTTGTTGGTCTGGATGATGTGGCTGAATAATGAAGATGGTTTCAATGAAGAACCAAACACCATTCGAATGTGCCTGATCCATGTTCCGGCGCGATTAATGACCCGGAGCTGGCAGTGGATCGTGCGATTGTCAAAGAACTATTTTTACAAGGACTGATGGCAGCAGTTAGAAAAATCCATAATGCAATTGGATTTTGACTGACAGATCCACCAGCACAAAAAAACATAGAAGGAGGAAACGTCAATGGACACGTGCGTCTGAGTGTTGCTTGTAAGGGCTATGGATAGGCACAGGTAGCACAATTTTGAATGAACCGGAAGCAGCTATTTAATCGGGCTCTCCAGAAGTCGGGTGTTGACAATTAAAAAGACAAGAAGAGGTAAGCTTTATGAAAAAAGTTTTATTTATTATCGTTGCAGCAATTGCAGTGGCCGTTTTGTATTCCGGGTCCGTTTCGGCCAAAATCGAGTGGCGGGTTCTGGACGGTATCCAGCTGGATGACACACCGGTTGATATTGCCATTTCAATGGACGGCACCACGGTTTATGTCCTGTGCCGTGAGAGCATAAAATTCTATTCAATGCCAAAAAAAGAGCTGGTTGAAAGTATTCCTCTGCAGGGGCATTTTTCTCAGGTTACCATCGGGCCTGATGATGAAACCCTGTTTTTAACCGATGCGGCTAACAAAAAGGTTTCCATCGCCAAAGTGACGCCGGTTTTTGATATAAAAATCGGTCATTCCCAGGTGATTGGGAAGGCAGATGCAAAAGTGAGTATCGTTGTTTTTTCAGATTATCAGTGTCCGTATTGTGCCAGGATTTATCCTGTACTTGAGCAGCTGCTCGAGAAATTTCCAGACCAGGTCAACCTTGTGAACAAAAATTATCCTCTGAGAAGTCATGAATTTGCCAGAAAGGCCGCTGCCGCATCCATTGCCGCAGCCAGACAGGGAAAGTATCCAGAAGTGTCCAAAGCACTTTATAAAGAATACAACCGGCTGAACGATGAAAGAATCAGGGAAGTTGCTGAAAATGCGGGACTTGATATGGCGCGGTTTGAAAATGACATAAAAGATCCATTGATTTTCAGTCAGATCAATTCCGATGTTCAGCTGGCCAGAACGATGAAAGTCAGAGGCGTTCCAGCCATCTATATCAACGGCAGATTAATTAAAAGCCCTTCTATTAAAGGCATGTCCGAAGTGATTGAAAAAGAATTGAAAAAAAATTAGGCAGATCAGATTTATGATCACAAAAGATCAGGGGACAAAGATCATAAAGCTCAGGTTCAGGCTTGTGTTATTGTGCTTTTGCAACACCCTGACTCCATCCCCAAAAGGCCGAAACGATGATCAAGGCCTATAATTTAAAGAAACCCTAAAAAATATTTTTCCCCTAACGGCGGGGATTTGAGGTGCACCGGCATGAAAAAATGAAAATAAATCCAACTACCACAAAATCCGTTTTACTTATAGTCGCAGCTGTTGTTTTATTCATGCTGCCTGTGCTCAAATTGCTAAATATATAGAGAAGAACACGGACACCTATTTTTCCGACTTAATGACAAAGGCTGGTGTGGCATATGGGATTTGTCGGGTGGTTAATCTCGTGTTCGACAGCGGTAGATACACAAAGTTTTAAAACCCTTGCCAGTCAAGGGGTACAGCTATCCACTCATAATGGCGTAGTGCCTACAAAATCAGGGGGTATCTCAGATGGATTTTATCTTTTTGGGAGTATTTGTTCGAGTTGATAGCGCTTTTTTTGATGGAGCACTTCTGGACCTGCTTGAATCAAAAAGCTGCCAATATTTAATCAAGGTCAATCTCAGAGGACTCACCACCCTCCTGGAAAAGCAGTCCTGGCGAAAGATTGCACGTAGACCAGGATATGAAAGCACTCAATTCGAATATAAATGCTCAGGGTGGTCAAAACCCAGGACCTTTGTTGCTGTAAGGCTATTAACGGAAGTTATTGTCGAAGAAGATGCCCTGTTCGAATCAAAAAAATATGAATACGATGGGCTTGGTTCTAACTTCGCCCACTTATCATAATTGATGGTTATACGGGGTCAGGCTTGTGTTATTGTGCTTTTGACAACAGACTGTAATTGCGAATAAATTCAACAAAAGCGCCAATAACGCAAGCCTGACCCCACCCGGATAAGCATTGCATTGGCCGAAACAAGGACCAAGCCCAATACGATTATTTTTGCTATGTTTCAAATTAGAGTCTGGAATATTGAAGATGCGTGAGCAATTCAATTGCAAACCGCCCCACATAATTTCAACAATTTCAGCAGCCAGTTTCATGGCTTTATCTTGACATAGACCTCAATATGGACTAAATTAAGATCAAATTAATTATGGAGAACAACATGAAACTCAGTGAATCTGTTAAACCCATCAGTTATTTTAAAGCACACGCTTCGGAAATCGTCCGACAAATTGCGAATCGCCGACAGCCCATGGTTATCACCCAAAATGGGGAAGCCAAAGCGATTCTTCAGGATCTTGTCCAGTATGAACAGACCCAGGAAAGCCTCGCCATGTTGAAAATGCTAGCCCAAAGCCAAAATAGCCTTAGAAAGGGAGATTACAGGCCTGTTAACGATGTTTTCAGCGACTTTAAAAAAACTCTGGGAAACCAATTTGAATGAAATACAACGTTTATGTCATTTCTGATGCGGAAAAAGATCTTTTTGAAATTTATGATTATATAAAAAAATCCGGATACCCGCAAAACGCAGGAAAAATTTTTTCAGAGATTGAAACAGCTTGCCAAAATCTGTCATTTAGCCCGAAAAAAGGTCACTATCTTCCAGAGCTACAACGAATTGACGTACATGAATATCGCGAAATTCATGTAAAAGTATACCGCATTATCTACCAGATCATCGAATCAGATGTTTTTATCCATTGTATCCTTGACGGCAGGCAGGATATCCCGGAAATACTTCAGCAACGAAATTTGAGATAAGACGCATTGATGGACAGAGTCAGAAAAGTATCCTTGGTGCAAATCCAACAATCAACATGCACCGGGTGCCACCGGTGATGTTGGTGTTCGATACAGCTTAAGAGTTATCAATAAAATAAGGGGAGATTAAGTATTGATGGAATCAATTTTTGCACCGTGGCTCATCTGGTTTGTGTCCGGCGTTGTATTGGCTTTTGTGGAGTTGATGGCACCCGGTATCATAATCATCTTTTTTGGAATCGGTTGCTGGATCGTGGCGGCTGTTCTGTTAATATTTTCCATTACACTTTCGCAGCAGATTTTTCTCTTTATAGTGGCATCAATATTATCTATTGTCTTCTTACGAAAATGGTTTATAAAAATTTTTAAGGGTGTGTCATCAGATAAAACTGAAGCAGATTATGATGATTTTCCCAAAGGGGCCAAAGTTGAGGTGGTTAAAGCCATCAGCCCTCAAGAAAACGGCAGGATCAAATTCCGAGGCACATTGTGGGATGCTGCCTCAGATGAAGTGATTGATGAGGGTGAAATAGTTGAACTTTTAAAATATGCGGGTAATTCACACCAGATTTTTTTTGTAAAAAAATATAACTGAACAAGGAGATAATCATGACCCCAACACTTGTTGCAGCAATTGCAGTTGCTATTCTTGTTATTGTTGTCTTGGTCAAAACAGCTGTCATTGTCCCACAAAAAAGTGAATACATCATCGAAAGGCTGGGTAAATATAATAATTCACTGGCTGCGGGTTTCCACATTTTGATTCCATTTTTAGACAAGGTGGCTTATAAATTCACATTGAAAGAGGAAGTTTCAGACATCCCCAGTCAGACATGTATCACAAAAGACAACGTAACTGTTGAAGTAGACGGCCTTTTATATCTTCAGGTTATGGACAGCAAACTGGCTGCATACGGTATTAATGATTATCGGATGGCAGCTTCGCAGCTGGCCCAAACCACTTTACGGTCCTGCATTGGTAAAATTGATCTGGATAAAACGTTTGAAGAGCGTGAAACGATTAATGCCCAGGTGGTGGACTCTATTGATCAGGCAGCCCAGGCATGGGGTGTTAAGGTCCTTCGATATGAAGTTAAAGACATTCTACCGCCAGAATCAGTGAAAAACGCCATGGAAGCCCAGATGACTGCAGAACGGGAAAAACGCGCGGCAATCGCAAAGTCAGAAGGTGATCGACAGTCCACAATCAACCGGGCAGAGGGTGAGCGCCAGGATGCCATCCTACGGTCTGAAGGAGAAAAGCAAAAAAGGATCAACGAGGCAGAAGGCCAGGCCCGAGAAATCCTGGCAGTAGCAGAAGCCACTGCGGAGGGTATACGGCTTATCGCAGAGCAGCTTCAAACAAATGGTGGACAAGGCGCTGCAAATCTCCGCGTTGCCGAACAGTATATATCGGAATTTGGAAATTTGGCAAAAAACTCAAATACATTGGTCATTCCCAGTAATGTGGGAGATTTGGCCGGTATGGTGACTACCGCCATAACGGCATTCGATAAAATGAAGGCAGCAACTTAAGCAAAGATGTAATTCTTGTCGGACAAAACTAAGTATCTGATAATATAAAATATATAGATCGAAAACACCCTGAAAATTGTCTTGGGTTATTGTTTTCGACCCCCAAAACAGCATTCTAAGAATTAATAAAGGAGGGATACTGATGAAAGAAAAAACAAGGAAAAATATTGATACTGCATTTATCGGTGAAGCCAAAGCTTATTTCCGACTGCTTGCCTTTGCCGAAAAAGCTGAAGAAGAAGAGCTGCCACAGGTTGCTATGCTGTTTCGAGCAATTGCCGATGCGGAACGCATTCATGCCACCCGTCAGTTGGGATTGATTAAAGACCTCATTGTCAAAGATACGGATACCAACCTGGAAAAATCCTTCCAGAGCGAAAAAACCGTCAGTGAAAATGTTTACCCGGACTTTATCAAGGACGCCGAAGATGAGGGCGAAACCGCAGCAGTAAAAGTTTTCAGTTTTGCCCGGGACGCGGAAAGCTATCATGCTAAGCTGTATGAACGGGCCATGATGGATGTTATTAAGGACAAGGTTAACGCTTACCATGTTTGTCAGGTCTGCGGTTATGTGACCCACAAAAAAGCTCCCAAAGAATGTCCGGTCTGTGGCGCACCCAGGGAAAAGTTTAAAACCATTGAATAAATTTTTGAGTTTATATAAAATACTTGAAATGCAATTGGTCCACTTGACTCCATCACCGGACATTTCTTTCCAAAAATGTCATCATTGTTATAAAGCAATGCTATGGATTCTATAACACAAGCTTCACTGGGAGCTGCGGTAGCCTATGCCAGTTGGCATCGTCAATTGGGTAAACCGGCTTTGCTTTGGGGGGCTGCGATAGGAACCATTCCAGATCTGGATGTCCTTTTGTATCCCTTCTTGGATGATATCCAAAGGCTTTACTGGCACCGCGGCGAGTCACATTCTTTAGCCTTTACAATTATTGGCAGTTTTTTAATAAGTTGGCTGCTCTGGAAAAGAAGGTGGAAGGACAAGATAACCTTTTATCGTGTCATTACAGGGGTATTTCTCGTCATTGCCACACATATCACAATTGACTACTTTAACGTCTATGGAACTCAATTACTGGCGCCTTTCTCACGATACGGATTCGCACATGGCAATATGTTCATCATCGACCCTTTGTATACATTGCCTCTGCTTGCGGGAATATTTTTAGCAGGAATCGACACTGGAAAATTCGGCTGGAAGGGGAATACTGTTGGTCTGATCATAAGCAGTCTGTATGCGCTTTTTTCAATAGTATCTCACACATACGCTGATTACACTTTCAAACAACAACTTGAAGAAAATAAGGTTGAGGTGTTCGATTCAATTACAGGTGCTAGCCCCATGAACACACTGCTGTGGAGACATATTGCAAGAACCGATGAGGGAATCCTGATCGGCTATTTTTCCATTATCGGAAACCATCCTTGTGAAGAGATTACTTTCGATCTTGTTAAAAGGAATGACTCTCTACTCGCGCCATTTAAAGACCAACGCAATGTTAAAGCTGTTAAATGGTTTTCAAAGGGATTTTGGGTGGCCCAAATGCAAAACGATGTTGTTACACTCTCTGATATTAGATTTGGAGAATTTCGCTCAAGAGTAAACGCCCCATCAGAAGAATGGCAGTATATTTTCTCCTGGAAAATCAGCGAGGACCCGGATATCCTCACACGCAATTCACCCTCAATAAGGGATAGCAAAGCTGCTGTCACAGTCCTCTGGAAGCGCTTGATTGGCACCTGTCTACCCTATTTATAGGGTTCAAGTGTCATAAAATAAAGATAGAGACTCAATTCTAAAAACAGCGGGCTGACCACCGGCTGGTGTCGGACGCCGGGAGCAACGCATTTATTTGAAAGAAACATCTTTATGCCGGCGCCGTACAGCCGGAACGTTGTTATGTATCTACAAAAAAATAGGTATCTATTCAGCGTCGATAAAAAACGAGTCAATTTTCATTTTTTGCTTGACACGGTTTTTTTATTCTGTTCCAAACATAACCCTTCCCTAATCATGCTCAACACTGTTCTTTTCGCACTATCATGGATAAAGTTGCCCAGTGGTACATAATGGGAGATCCTATTTCAAATCTTTTAGGAGTCTCAAATGGATTTTCTATAGACAATTGGGAAACAGGTTGACTTTCGATCCTTATTATCGTTATTAACTTGATGCAACATACAATTCCATAAGTAAACAGAGAAATTGAAAATATGATCTTTTCCTTTGTGAGCATGGAAGTCAAAATCTGGTGGAGTACTGCTCCTTCTCGATTATAAAAACAAGGATAAAGTTTAACAAATATTTTGTGTGTTTCCGGAGAGTTGAAAATGAACATAATTGGTAAGAAATATCTCGCTGCAGTGTCTCTGTTCCTATGTTTAAATATGACCCATGGAGATGCCTTTGCAACTGGTGAATCTGGGAATGAATTTCTGGAGATGGACATATCCCAGCTGATGAATATAACCATCACCTCTTTGTCAAAAAAAGAACAACTCCTTTCCGATGCGGCAGCTGCAGTTTTTGTTATCACCCAGGATGATATTCGGCGCTCAGGAGTAACACATATTGCCGAGGCACTGGCCATGGCACCCGGTCTTCAGGTAGCCAGGATCAGCGCCAGCAAATGGTCAGTCTCCTCCCGTGGTTTTGCTGGGAACACCTCCAACAAATTGCTGGTATTGATTGATGGCCGGAGTGTGTATACACCAGCCTACAGCGGAACAATGTGGGATATGCAGAACACGCTGCTGGAGGATATTGACAGAATCGAGGTCATTCGTGGGCCAGGCGGAACGCTTTGGGGTGCAAATGCAGTCAATGGGGTTATCAATATCATTACCAAAAAATCCAGCGATACCCTTGGTGGCCTTGTGCGCGTTGGCACCGGCGATCAGGAAAGTTACCAGGGCGGTGTTCGCTACGGTGCAAAATTGAATGCTTCCACCGATGGTCGCGTCTATCTGACCTATAATGATCGTGACAATAATACGTTAGCAAACGATAATGGTGATGCCAATGATAGCTGGCAGAGTTTTCAGGGTGGTTTTCGTCTGGACAGTGAACTGGACTCCAGGTCCGAGTGGACCCTGCAGGGAGATCTCTACCAGAATCGTGGAGACCAGATCCTCTATCCCTTCTGGATTGCAACCCTCCCTTATCTTACAGAAAACTACAGTGGGATAGATTCAGGCGGAGCTAATATCCTTGGCCGTTACCGGCAACAATTTTCTGGTGATGATGCCCTGACAGTCCAGGTCTATTACGACTACAATGACCGGGAAGAGGATTATTACAGACAGACATTTCGAACCATGGATTTTGATATCCAATACGAAACAGAGCTTGGTGAGCGGAATAGCCTCACTGTAGGTGGAGGGTACCGACGGATAGATGGGGAATATGATAATAGTTTTCAGATCCAGTTATCTGCTGCAGATACCTCCAATGACCTCTACAATGCTTTTATGCAGGATCAGATTACACTGATCAATGACAAACTTTGGTTTACCCTCGGCATTAAATGGGAACGCAATGATTTTACCGGTTCTGAGTGGCAACCCAGCGTCCGCCTTCTCTGGAAACCCATGGTAAATCACTCTATCTGGACCTCCGTTGCCCGTGCTGTGCGGACGCCCTCAATCGTTGAGCAAAAAGGCAGTGTCCTCGCAGCCTCATATTTCAATGGTTTTGGTACCGGTACAACCTATATCAAAGGCAACAATAATTTCGATTCGGAAGTGGTTATTGCCTATGAGGCTGGCTATCGCTGGCAGGCGAACGCCAAGCTTTCATTCGATGTTGCAGTCTTCTATAATGACTATGATAAATTGTATGACCTTCAGCCGGTAGCCAGCCCAACCGGGCTGGATTTTACCTTTGGCAATGGATCGGACGGCGAGAGCTATGGGCTTGAGTTTGTGGCCGACTGCAAACCGGTTTCCTGGTTGTCCCTGGTGTTCACTTATTCCTATCTGGATATGAACTTATCGGGCAAAAATCCACTCACCGGACAAACCCTTTCTGAGAGTGTGGTAGCGCAAACAAGTCCAAAACATCAGGGTTCAGTGCGCTCCTCTATAGATTTTGCAGCGAACTGGCAGACCAATCTCTGGTTGCGCTATACTGATGAGATTATTAACCGTGATAGTGCCAACTTGATCTCGGGTCAACTTCCGTTGGATGATTATTGGACTTTTGATGCGAATCTGATTTGGAAGCCAGTGGAAAGCATTGAAGTCATGCTTGCTGTGCAAAATTTATTTAACGACAAACAACTGGAATATGTTTCTGAACTGATTACACCTGCCACCGAGATTGAACGCAGCGTATATGCAAAACTGACCTATCGATTTTAATGGACAACACAACAGAGTATGAATGAAACCATATAAATTCTTCACAGCTGTTCTGCTGGCAATGCTGGCACTCCTCTGCGGAGTGGGTGCAATGGCAGCAAATACAGAAGATCAGGAACGGGAATATAAGCTAAAAGCGGCTTTTTTGCTTAATTTCTCAAAATTTACCACCTGGCCAAAGGAATCTTTTGCAGAGTCCGGCCAGACCTTTGATTTTTGTATTGTCGGTAAGAATCCATTTGGAACAGCCCTGGAAGGACTGGAATCAAAAAAAATAGGTGGAAGGACAATCCAACTGCATTATGCCCGATCAATTTCCGAGGCCGAGACTTGCCATGTAATGTTCATAAGCAAATCGGAACAAAACAACCTGGAACAGTTGAAGCAAAAAATTGGGGATCAGCCGATTATCACTGTCAGTGATATTGATGAATTCAGTCAGCATGGGGGAATTTTTGAATTTATTATCAAAGCGGGGAGATTATCCTTTATCATCAACAACCAGCAGGCGATTCATAACAGGCTGCAGATAAATGCCTCATTACTGAACCTGGCTGCTGAGGTGCTATAGATTTGCCATGAAAAACTGGTTCTCTCAACTCCCTATTCACCATAAACTCTATGTTATTGTTTTACTGTCCTGTTTTGTCGCTCTGCTGCTCACCTCTTCACTTTCACTCTTGAGTCAACGGTATATTGTTCGTACCCAGCTCACAGGAGAATTGCAGACGCTTTCAACCGTTATTGCAGAAAATTGCAGGGCAGGAATTGCCTTCAAAGACAAATTAGCTCTGGGCAGTATTTTACAATCTCTGGCAGCCAAACCGACAATTGTTTCTGGGCGTATCATTGATACGAATGGAAATTTGTATGCCGAGTACCGTAATCCGTCTCCCATGGAGGTTATGCCCAGAGCTTTAAACATCGGCACCCTTGCTGACAGAAAAATTATTTTTCAAGCCAAATATGTCGACGTAATAGAGCCGGTTATTCTGGATGGGGAAACCATCGGATATCTGCAGTTAGCGGTAAGTTTGAATGATCTGAAACGTAACCAGATGCTTATAGTTATTCTGATGCTTGGGGCGCTCATCCTGGGCCTGCTCATTTCCATGTTGCTTTCTACCCGTTTACTGAAGGTTTTTGTTGAACCAATGTTCAGCTTGCTTGCAACCATGCAACAGATTTCCCTGGAGAAAAATTATAATATCCGCACCCCGGTTATGGCACAGGATGAGCTGGGACAACTGGCCATAGGTTTTAATGATATGCTGACCACGATCCAGATGCGCGATGAACACCTTGAAGAACAGGTGGCAGAGCGGACGCAGGATTTGCAGCAAGCAAAAGAGGTTGCAGAAGCCGCCAGTAAAGCCAAGAGCCAGTTCCTGGCCAATATGAGCCACGAGATCCGCACCCCCATGAATGGTGTGCTCGGCATGAATGAACTCTTGCAGGAAACAGAACTGAGCGATGAGCAGCGCCATTTTTCAGGGGTTATTCAGAGTTCAGGTGAAGCGTTGTTGGCAATTATCAATGATATCCTTGATTTTTCGAAGATTGAAGCAGGCAAATTGAAACTGGAGTCCATTCCCTTTGATCTGCAACTGTTGATCGAAGATACGGCCCAGCTGCTTGCCGCACGAGCCCAGGTCAAGGGACTGGAGCTTGCTGTTGCAGTATCCTCCGAAGCCTTTGTCAACTTGAGAGGAGACCCTAACCGTTTGCGACAGGTTCTCACTAATCTTATTGCGAATGCGATCAAATTCACCAAAAAGGGTGAAGTTGTTGTTCAGGCGACAACGATCAGGCAGGATGACCATCGTGTCTTACTGCAGGTCTCTGTTGCTGATACCGGCATTGGTATTAGTCGAGAAGCCCAGTCTCTTCTTTTTAAGCCTTTTTCACAGGCGGATGGTTCCACAACTCGAAAATATGGTGGGACCGGCCTTGGTCTGGCCATATCCAGTGAACTTGTGTCGCATATGGGCGGTGTTTTGGCCTGTGAAAGTGAGCCTGGAAAAGGGTCACGTTTCTTTTTCGACTTGCGGCTTGAATGGGTTGCCGAAGCGGAAAAAAAAGGACCTTTGCCTGATACGTCTGCGTTGGAAGGCTCTCGGGTTCTAATAATAGATGACAATGCTACGAATCGTGAAATACTCGAGCGGCAGACCGCATCATGGAAAATGAGACATGAGAGTGTCGACAGTGGACCTGAAGGGTTGTCAAAATTGAGGATTGCACAACAACAGGGGCAACCTTTTGATCTCGTCATCCTTGATATGCTGATGCCGGGTATGGATGGTTTGGAAGTCGCAGAAAAAATAAAGTCTGATCCGGTCATCGCCGATGTACGGATGGTAATGTTGACTTCCGTGGGATTCCGTGGGGAAGCTGAAAAGGCCCAAAAGAGGGGGATATCTGCCTATCTGACTAAACCGGTCCGGCCATCAGAGCTATGTGCCCGCCTGCTTGCCGTCATGAACAATAGTGCAAGGGGTGAAACGCCTCAACCTGTCACCCTCCAGGCGATGAATAGAAAAAACCGGCAATTGGACATGCGTATCCTTGTCGCTGAGGATAATGAAACCAATCAGGAAGTCATCCTTAGCATGCTCCAATCATTTGGCTGCAGGGTAACGCTTTGCTCAAACGGCAAAGAGGCTGTTGAGGCTGCAACCAAAAACGAGTATCGACTTATTTTTATGGACTGTCAGATGCCGGTAATGGACGGCTATCAGGCCTCAAATGCAATTCGCCGTATGGAAGAAAACAAAGGCAGGGAAAGCCATATTCCGATCATAGCCTTGACGGGGAATGCGTTAGAAGGAGATCGGGAAAAATGCCTCTTAGCAGGCATGGATGAATACCTGAGCAAGCCTTTTAGCCTCGATGATATTCTCGAAATTCTTGAACGTTATTCCCATGAAAAACGACCAGAATCAGCAGAAAGCACTTCCATGGAAGAAATGCAGGAAGAACATCGTGCAATAAACATGGAAATGAATACTCCGCCAATTGATCGAAGTGTACTGAATACTCTCAGGGATTTGCAAATTGAAGGGAAACCCGATATTCTTGTCAGGATTATCACCGCATACCTTAAGAGCGCCGAGTCCCTTGTGGCAACATTACGCGAATCACTGGCCGCAAGCGAACTTGATGTGGCGAGAAAGGCAGCCCACAGCCTCAAATCGAGCAGCGCGAATGTGGGGGCTCTGGCTCTTTCAGCCTTAAGCAAAGAACTTGAGATGTGCAACAACAATAGTACGGTTGCATTTGTATCGGATCTTGTTTCAGCTATTGAAGCAGAATTTGTTCGGGTGAAAGCCGCATTGGGACCTTACTGCTGAAACCCTGTCATGAAAACAAGAAACCCATAAATGGAATTTGAGATTATGTGGTTGGAACGACCGACAAAGTTTTTATACCCCCTTGTGAGGCGTTAAATAAGGAGACCTCTTCAGCATGCTACACAACATGCCTCTACGCGAAAAACCCCTGGCTTTGGTGGTCGATGATGACCTTTCATTGCGTCTGTCCATGTGTGCTGCTTTGGAAAAAGCCGGTTTTGATACCGTTGAAGTAGAAAATGGTCGTGGGGCGATTGAAATTTTTCAATCCGATTCACCAGATATAGTCTTACTCGATGTGGTGATGCCGGAGATGGATGGCTTTGAGACATGCACTGCTCTGCGCAATCTGCCAAAAGGTAAGTATACCCAGATTTTGATGGTGACCGGGCTTGATGATACAAAATCCATTGAGCGTGCGTTTGAAGTCGGTGCCAATGATTTTGTAACAAAACCCATCAACTGGACCATGCTGGGGCACCGGGGTAAATACATGCTCCGTGCCGGTCGGGCCGTGGCGGAACTCAACAAAAGCAAGCGCCGACTGGCTAAGACTCAGGAACTTGCCCGACTTGGCAACTGGGAAATTGACCTCATCAACAATTCGTTTCATTGCTCTCCTGAAGCCCGCCGTCTTTTGGGATTGGTTGAAGGCGATCAAGGGATCAGTTACAAGGATTTTTTAGCCTCTGTAGCGACTCCGGAATTTGAGAGGGTCAAGGAAAAAATTGACACTGCCATCAAATTCAAGAGGCCTTTCAGCACAAATTACAGGGTTATTCTTCCGGATGGCACACAGCTGCACATCTTGAATAGATGTGAAATCGTCTTTGGTGAAAATGGTGTGTCCGAAATGATGTTAGGTGCAGTACAGGACGTGACGCAACTTAAAAATGCTGAAGAAGAAATACGCCTACTCGCCTTTTTTGATAGCCTGACAGGTCTGGCGAATCGAACGCTTTTTACGGATCGCCTTGGCCATGAAATTTCTTTGTCCAAACGGCATGGGAGAACTTTTGCTCTTTTGTTTCTTGATCTTGACCAATTTAAACGGGTTAATGATAGTTTTGGACACCATGTTGGCGATCTTTTATTAAAGAATGTGTCGGAAACTCTTCGAAAATGTATCCGTAACAGTGATACCGTGACAGGACCGATAGCCATTGGCGACTCTGATACTTTGATTGCCAGGCTTGGTGGGGATGAATTCATTATTTTACTCTCAGATATTCAAAAGCCGGAAAATGCAGCAATCGTTGCCAGAAAAATTATCCAGGCCATACCAACCGTATATACTCTGGAAGGCCATGAAATCTCGATCACCACAAGTGTTGGTATCAGTATCTTCCCCGCAGACGGTGAGGAGCTTGAACTCTTGCTAAAAAACGCCGATTCGGCCATGTACCATGCAAAGAAAAAAGGAAGAAACAATTATCAGTTTTACAAAAGATCATTAAATGACCTTGTTTCAGAGCGTTACGTCCTTGAACAAAGTATGAAGAGTGCGCTGGTAAAAGGGGAGTTCGTCCTCTACTACCAACCTCAAATTGATCTTTCAACTCGTCGGATTGTTGGTGCGGAAGCCTTGATACGCTGGTTCCATCCGCAAAAAGGCATGATTCCACCCGATAAGTTTATTCCCATAGCCGAGGAGACTGGGCTAATCATCGATATTAACAAGTGGGTGATACAAACTGCCTGCCGGCAAAATCAGCAATGGCGACGGGCAGGTTTGCAACCGATCAGGATTGCAGTTAATCTCTCTGGGTATCAGTTTTCCAGCCAGAATATTATATCGATCATCAAGGAATCTCTTTTAGATGCCGATCTTGATGTCGGCAACCTTGAGATTGAAATCACCGAAAATGTTTTTATGCAGGAGACGAAAGATACCATAGGGATACTCAAACAGATGAAAGACTTAAAGCTGAGAATAGCCCTGGATGATTTTGGAACGGGGTATTCTTCCCTGAGTTATTTAACTACTTTTCCTGTGGACGTTATAAAAATTGACCGTTCTTTTGTTATGGGCTGCACGATGCTCGAAAATAGCCGTGTGATCATTAAAGCAATCATAGCAATGGGACACAGCCTGGGAAGCAAGATCGTTGCAGAAGGTATTGAAACCGAACAACAATTTCAACTCATCAAGGAATACGGAGCAGATGAGGCTCAGGGCTTTTTGTTTTCTCCCCCTGTCAACCACGAAGAATTTGCCAGCCTTCTTGCCGGGGACCGGGTTCTTTAGATGCACAGACAATTCAATAGTGCAGAAATAGTTCTGTGCAAGAGCTGATAACGAATACTGTTCCCTACTTCCTTCGAGAACTTGTCCAGGGAAAACCCGAACCGAAATTAGATCTCAGAGGGAAGCTGAGGCTGGTTTTTTTCCCAGCAAGCTGCTGCGGACATAGCAGACCGCCCCTTCTTCCAGTGAAGTTTTGGTTTCCCGAGCAGACGTTGACAGTCGTTATCCGGCAAATCAACTTTTTTCTGATTATATCGGATTTTAAATACAAAGAAACCAAATCTATATTTAATGGCCTTTTTTCTAAAAAATTGCCACAGGATATACAAAGGCTGGCTGAAAGGAAGTTAATCATGCTTCATAGAGCAACAGAAATAAATGATCTTAGAGTGCCGCCTGCAAATCGGCTGGAAACGCTCAGTGGCAATCGGATGGGACAACACAGCATGCGTATAAATAAAAAATGGCGAATTTGTTTTGAATGGAAAGAGGATGGCGTACATAGTGTTGAGATCGTTGATTATCATTAAGGAGGTACTAATATGAGAGATTTTCCCCCTACACACCCTGGTGAAATATTACTTGAAGAATTCTTAAAACCAATGGGTATAAGCCAATATCGGATTGCTAAGGATATCGGCGTTCCTGCCATGCGGATAAATAAAATTGTTCGGTGTGAAAGAGGAATCAGTGCGGATACTGCTTTAAGATTGGCGCATTATTTTGGAATGCCTGTTGATTTCTGGACGGGAATTCAGGTTCACTATGATACTGAAATAGCCAAAATGCAATTAGGAGACAGATTGGAAAGGGAGGTTAAGACATTTGATCCTGGCGCTTGATTTTTCTAAAGCCGATTTTACTAAACTCAATTGGAACCCATACCTGAAAGAATAAAATGTCCACCCCAACTTAAAAATGCACCGGATTTCACCGGTGATTTTCGTTAGACCTGATCACACCATCATAATATTAACATTTTTACTTAAGCATTGGATAAATCAGCTGCCCGAAAAGGGGCCTGGCGAACCTCGGAAAATACGCTGCATCTTCTATCACTCATTGGCGGATGGCCCGGTGCTCTCATGGCCCAACAAAAATTACGCCATAAATCCCGGAAGCAACCCTTTCGTCTCATCTTCTGGATAACGGCACTGGCTCATACTATTCCAGGATACAAGCCGTTGTATTTTGAGATATTTCAGAATCGCAATTTATTGCGGTTTCCCATGGGAATGGACAGGTTTGTTGGTGCACAGCCCTAACTTTTTTGATAAAAAAAGACTGATTGGATTAAAAAAATGAGTGACTTACAGAGGGAAATTGCTACACTAAGGCACATGGAAAAACTTAAACCTGCCATTGAAGAGGGTCATAAAATATGGGTGAATTCGGGATCTATCCATGTAAACAGTTTCTATTAATCGGAAAAAAAGGCCATCAAAGCCTTTGTCTCTGATGTCATCAAAAGGATTTAGCCCATGGCCATTTTTGGAAAGAATGGATTGGTTCGAAAGCAAGAGGTTGCTTTTACGAAAAAACTTCTTGCCTGGAAATATGAGAAAGCGGGTATCGCTTTACCAGATAAGAATACTATATCCGCCCATGCTGTAAAAATTGTTGATGATGCCCACACTATAGCAAAAAAAACCGGCGGCAATGTATTGGAGATTTTGAAAGACGCTGTGAAGGATCTTAAAAATTATTATGACCACACTCATTGACCTTACCCATCCCATCCATGAAAATATGCCTGTTTATCCGGGCACTGAACAGCCGGTAACCAGCATTGGCTGTTCTATTGAGCAGAATGGTTTCCTTGAAAAAAAGATCACATTTTACTCGCATACAGGCACCCATATGGATGCTCCGGCCCATATGATAAAGGGTGGAAAATTTCTGGACCAGTATGATGTCGGTCATTTCCACGGTAACGCTATTGTTGTACACCTTGAATCCAAAGGGGATAATTCCATAAATCTTGGGGTCCTCAAGTCTGTTGAGAATCAATTGAAAAACATTGATTTCCTGCTGATTCATACAGGCTGGAGTCGTTATTGGGGAACGAACCACTATTTTTCCAACTTTCCGGTACTCACCCCGGAGGCTGCTGAGTGGGTAGCAGGGATAGGGTTAAAAGGCATCGGGTTTGATGCCATCTCTGCGGACAGTGCTGATACTCGGACCTATCCCATCCATAAAATTCTGTTTGGATCGGATATGGTGATTGTTGAAAACCTGACAAACCTGGATCAGCTTCATGGGCGGGCTTTTGAATTCAGTTGTTTTCCTCTGTACTTTCAGCAGGCAGACGGATCTCCAATCCGGGCAGTGGCCAGTATATAGGAGATGTTGAACGTTTTTACGATTAATATTGGAGAAAATTCATGACCAGAGAAGTTGATGTGGCTATTATCGGGGCAGGTACTGCCGGTTTGACCGCCCAGGAGTTTGTTGCTGAGAAAACCGACAACTACGTGATCATTGATGACGGTCCCCTGGGTACGACTTGCGCCCGGGTAGGATGCATGCCGTCCAAGGCGCTCATTGCCGTGGCCAACGATTTTCACAAGTGTCTCTTTTTTGACGAATACGGCATCTCAGGGGCAAACGCCCTCCGGCCGGACTATTCCCGGATCATGGCCAGGGTGCGGATGCTCAGGGACGAGTTTACCGGCGGTGTCATCCAGGAGATGTCAACCTTCACAGATAAGCTGATCCGAAAGCGTGCCAGGTTTATCGATGCCAATACCCTGGACCTGGGAGACGAGAGAATCCGAGCCAGGCGTATCATCATTGCCACAGGTTCAAAACCGTGGATCCCGGAACTCTGGCAGCCCTACAAGGACCTTATCATTGACACGGATCAGTTTTTTGAACTTGCGGATTTGCCCGGATCGCTGGCGGTGTTTGGCCTGGGCCCCATTGGTATCGAACTGGGACAAGCCCTGCACCGTCTGGGTGTGGAGATCATCGCCTTCAGCCGGCGCAAAACCGCAGGCGGTCTGACCGACCCTGACCTTCAGACCTATGCCTTTGAGCATTTTTCAAAGGAGATGAACATCAAGCTGGGTACGGCCGACATCCGCCGCAGGTCGGGAAACAAGGTTGTTGTGGGATGTGAAAGCGGTGAATGGACGGTTGACCGGATATTGCTGGCCACTGGACGCCGCCCCGTGGTCCAGGACCTTGGCCTGGAAAATCTGGGGGTTGAACTGGATGACAGAGGCATGCCACCCTTTGATTCCGGCACCCTTCAGATCAAGGATTTGCCCGTATTCCTGGCAGGAGATGTCAACGGCCAAAAGCCCATCCTCCACGAAGCCGCTGATGACGGAACCATTGCCGGGTACAACACCACAGCCAAGCGTATCTCCTGCTTTAAAAAACGCACCCCTTTGGCCATCACCTTCTCATCCCCGGATATTGCCATCGCAGGCCTTTCCCACAAGGAGCTGACAACCCGGGGAATGGAATTTGTGACGGGCAAGGCTTCATGGGAGAAACTTGGACGGGCCAGGATGATCCTGGGCAAGGCCGCAGGAATCGCCCGGATCTACGCCGATAAAAAGGACGGCAGGCTTTTGGGGGCAGAATTGATGGCTCCGGCCGGCGAGCACATGGCCCATCTTTTATCCTGGGCCGTGGGCGCAGGGCTGACTGCGGCCCGGGCGCTGACCATGCCCTTTTACCACCCCGTTCCCGAGGAGGCCTTAAGGTCAGCCCTGGGGCAAATTTTGAAGCAGATCGACGATCCTGCCCCTGATTCCCGGCTGGAACTTTGCCGGGAAAAAGGAGAATCTTAAAAAAGTAAATTGTAAATTTGGGGTCGGACCAATCAGATGTATTTAAATTCAATAGGTTAGTTAAAAAAAAGAGGCGTTTTATGCTCTTAAAAGCATCTTTGAGACGCCCAAAACAGCAATTTAAGAATTTTAACATGGATTTCAACGAACAAAAATGAAGCGGACAAACCGCTTATCTGGGCTTATGAGACAGTCTGTATCTACAAAAGCTAATATTTATGGAGGGACCTGTGTCCTCAATGCACTTTCTTTTGATTGATGATGAGGATGTTCTTATTGAAACTATTGCTGAGCGCCTTCGATTAAAAGGGGTCGTTGTTGATTGCGCTTTGTCTGGAAAGGAAGCGTTTTATCAATTGGAAAAAAACGACACCATAGATATCGTTGTCCTTGATATTAAAATGCCTGATCTGGATGGAATGGGTATCTTGGAAATGCTCAAAGCAAAGTATCCCCTGATTGAAGTCATCATGCTTACCGGACACGCTACAATTCAGTCGGCAGTCAACGCAATGAAGTTTGGCGCTTTCGATTATTTGTTAAAACCATGTGATTTGAATGATCTCCTTTCCAAGGCAAACAAAGCTTTTTCAAGAAAGAGAAAGCGTGAGGCAAAAATTCTCGATGTAAAGTTGAAACCATATATTTCGGGTCGAGAACGAGAGGAAATGATATCCAGAATAATGGAAGAATAAAGTTTTTTTTCCTTCCGCCACCTACTCTCTAAAACGCGGTAACCCTAGGACTCAAACCATGCGTTTCTGATTTCCGCAATATTTGGCAGAACCCTTCATCTGCCTCCAGTATCTTTAAATCATCAACACAGTCTCATCCGGCGAGATTGAGCAGCACCAAAGACTCTATCTGCTTGAACCATCAGGCGCAACGGGGGTTTTCTTTTTTTTAGGCGGTGGATTTGGGGGGAGAGCGGGAATGGACAATCGCCCGATTCTATGTTATTTTTGTAATTTTTTGCGCATGGAGACTAAACCAAATTGACGATTCAAAAACATGACAGCGAAGATCAATCTTCTCCGAAAATACCACCGTTAAATGGACCTGGAAAGCGATATTGTCATCGGACCGAGGGGTTTTAGGAACACAACAGGGAGAAACATAGATCGAGTCTGCAATGAAAAACCATGCCCACCCCACCGATGATCAGCAAAAGCCGTTCGTGAGCCATCTTGGTGCCATCGTCTTTTTGGCGGCTATTTTTTTCTTGAATTTTATTGCCCGGGTGATTCCGGCACCATTACTGCCCTCCATTGAAAAGGACATGCAGATCAGCCACAGTGTTGCGGGTTCTTTTTTCCTTTTTATTTCCGCTGGATACTTTGTTTCCCTGGCCGGATCCGGGTTTGTCAGTTCCCGTTTGACCCACCGGAAGACCATTATTTTATCTTGCGAGGCCGTGGGCCTGGCACTGCTTTGTATCAGTGTCAGCCAGGATCTGTGGACGATTCGTCTGGCCCTGGTGCTTTTGGGGCTTGCCGCCGGCCTTTACCTGCCGTCGGGCATTGCCTCAATTACCCATATCATCGATTCCAAGCATTGGGGAAAGGCCCTGGCAATTCATGAACTGGCACCCAATTCCGGTTTTATGCTGGCCCCCATACTGGCCGAAGTTATATTAATATGGTTTTCATGGCGCGGTGTCCTGGCGGTTCTGGGCGTAAGTGCGCTCTGCCTGGGTATTGCCTATGCACGCTGGGGCCGCGGCGGGCGATTTGCGGGCCAGGCCCCGGATCCAAATTCCATGAGACGGCTTGGGGCGGAGCCGGGTTTCTGGATCCTGATGGTTTTATTCGGTCTGGCCATTGGCAGTACCATGGGCATCTATACCATGCTGCCCCTTTATCTGGTTGTCGAAAGGGGCATCGACCAGGGCTGGGCAAACACCCTCATCGGGCTTTCCCGAATTTCCTGTGTGGGCATGGCCTTTTTAAGCGGGTTTGTATCGGATCGATTCGGCGCCCGGGCGACCATGATAGGGGTGTTTCTTTTAACCGGGGCGACGACCCTGGCATTGGGAATGGCAAAGGGCGACGGGGTGATCGTGTTTGTCTTTCTGCAGCCCATGGTGGCGGTGTGCTTTTTTCCGGCAGGTTTTGCGGCCCTGTCCGCCATTGGACCGCCTGAAACCCGAAACGTTGCCGTCTCCATGACAATCCCCCTTGCCTTTTTCATCGGCGCCGGTATTTTTCCTGCGGTAATCGGATTTTTAGGTGATATGGGAAAATTTTCCCTGGGCATGGCGCTGACCGGCGGGCTGATCCTTTGTGGAACAGGTGTGGCCTGTTTTCTCAAACTGCCGGCCAGGTGATTCTTTCCACCCTGTTGGGGAATGCGCTTGGTGGGTTTTGGAGGGTGTGTGGATGGGGTCCGTGGACCCCATCTCGGTATAACTTTTTAAATTAGATTAGATTTTATCCTGGTAGGCACCAGCTGCATACGTCAGTTCATAGCTATGGGAGTAAATCTCGATGAGATTTCCAAAGGGATCCTCACAATAGACCATGCGATAGGGTTTTTCCCCAGGATAATATTCACGTACCGGCATTCTTTGTTTTCCACCATGTTCAACAATTTTTGCTGCCAGGCCTTCGACATCAGGGTCCTGAACACAGAAATGAAAAACATCTGTTTTCCAATACTCAAAATTGTTTTCTCGCTGTTCAGCGTTTTTAAATTCAAAAACTTCAACCCCGATCTTGTCGCCCGTTGACATGTGGGCAATACGAAAGCTACCCCATCCTTGAAATGATGCACGCTTGGGGCATAAATAAATTGGGTTTGGTCGAATCAGATTAAACCTGACATTACAGTTCGTACCCTATGGATTTTTTTTAAATATTGTATGTCATGTTTAACTACGGTAAAAGCTACCTGGAGCGGGTCAATGCCGGCCAGCCAGCCATTGCAGTTTACGAACCCGAATTGCCGCTAAGAACCGGATTATTGCCTTTGCTCGAGGGTTTGACGATGCCCGGCTGTATCAGGGATGCGGCACCTGATGCCTGGGGAAGACCTATGATTATCAACAAAAAATTAGGACTGAAAGGCGCCGGCTGGCACGGATACAGCCGATTTAGATGAATTGACGTACCTGCTCGAGTCTGGGTCAGATCGAATTGGTGCGCTGGATTTTCAACAGTCACCTACAGAGTATGTCCCGTGCACAATTTTCTTCTAACTGAAGAAGGAGGCCCGTAGCATAAGGCAACTTCAATTTTAATCTGTCCATTGCAGAGAATGGACAGGCTCAAACAAATGCTGAAAATTGGCTGCAAAACCTTTTAATTTTTACTGTGGAGGTTGATGTATGTTACGTTCCGAATATGTGGCTACCCGTGAAAATAGTTTGCTTCTGATTATTGATTTCCAGCAGTCGATGCTCAAGGCCATTAATTCGTGGGAGGAAATCGCCCGTAAGGTGGGTCAACTCATCAGGTCCTCCAATGCTCTTGGTATTCCAATTTTACTGACGGAACAGTACAAAAAAGGACTCGGTGAAACCTTGCCTGAACTGCTCCAGGAAATCAACTCGCCACAGATATTTCAAAAGGAACACTTCAGTGCTTGTCTGGAAAAAAACTTCATTCCCACGGTTCAATCGTACAATATTAAAAAGATCGTGGTGGTCGGAATGGAGGCCCATGTATGCGTCCTGCAAACCTGCCTGGATCTCATGAAGTCGGGTTTCCAAGTACATTTAGTGGCAGATGCCGTGGCATCCCGTGTAGATCAGAACCGAGATATCGCAATTGATCTGCTGAAACAGGCGGGGGCTGTGATCAGTTCCACTGAGATTGTTATTTTTCAATGGGCTTTAAGGGCGAACACCGATGAGTTTCGAAAAATTTTACCCATTGTCAAATAGTCAATGTTCTGACTACAGCAGTGTCCGCAGTTTTTTATATGAAACACAAGATTCGCTCCAGCGGCAGTGACAATTTACATCTGAGTCCCTTACCGGGTTATCAAAAAATCACTTCACATGTAAACGCCAGTGAGTTAAATATTATTTTTCTAAATTTAAAAGGCGAGAATAATGCGGGTAGGATTATCAGACAATTTTTGGGTACGGCTCTGTTTTTTTGTACTGATCATAAGTAGTCACACAGCGTGCATTGCCATGCAGAGCAGGCGGCCGATTGAAATTGCTTCTTTAAGCAAAATCGATTGTGCTCAACTAGTAGCAAAGAAGGTAATCACAGATGGCAATCCTGTGCCCTGTGAACGACTGAGCCAAGTCCGTTTCAGCTATCTGGATGAACACGGTGTCATCTGTAATGACGGAACACTGGTTGTTCTTGATATCCTGGCCCCCAAGGTTGAAGTATTGATGCAGGATCTGCTGCAGCAGAACTTTGTAATTGCAAAAGCCCGCCCCATGGAAGCTTATCTCGGCGACGATCAGGCTTCAATGGCAGACAATAACAGTTCCGCGTTCAACGGAAGAGCTGTCACGGGCGGTTCACGCTGGTCACTTCACGCATACGGATCTGCAATAGATATTAACCCTGTGGAAAACCCGTTCATTGACATATCTGAAGATGGATCAGCGCTGATCAGCCCGTTGAAAAGTGCGCATTATTCGGTTAATCGTCTGAATCATCGTCCGGGTAAACCAAGACGGCAGGGCATGGCTGAGGATGTTGTTGATTTGTTTGCGGAGCACGGATTTTTTGTATGGGGCGGATATTGGAACTATCCGGTTGACTATCAGCATTTTCAGGTTGGTCCCCGCTCTTTTGTCGAGGCGCTGGTCGCTATGGCGCCGGAAGAGGGGGAGAAGGTGTTAAACAGGTTTATTGACATGTATGTAAATTGCCGCAAAACCAACAATTCTGAATATGATCTGGCAAAAGTACGGGCCGAATGCATCGATGTCGTCCTAACCGGCATGTTGGAATTCGTCATAAGTCCCGAAAAATAAAAATGAGTTTCCGAAGAAAAATATTACAGAAACGTTGATATCAGGTGTTCTCAGGTACTGTCTTCCTTTAATTTTAATTCTTGAGGTTTACTCTTTTGGAATATTGCTCCATAATGGCGGCCTTGAAAACCAATGGAAATATTTAGGGGGGCGTCCATTTACAGGGCACACAGACCATGGATATGAAAGAAAAAATACCGGGGCTTGGCAAAATATATTCAGCCTTTGTTGAAAACACCGGGAAATTTAAAAAAGATGCCTCCTGTTCAAAGGGTTGCGGGTTTTGCTGTACAGAGGCCGGCAGCATCGATATTACCACCTTAGAAGGCCTTGTCATCCGCCAGGCCATGAAGGACTTTTCAAGATCCCGCCTGAAAAGTTTGACCAAAATGTTTCAGCAGGAAATTAAAAAAAGGGAAAAAGGGTTCACGGTTCCCTGTCCCTTTTTGATGAAGAACAACGCCTGCATGATTTACGAGGTCAGACCTTTTTCCTGCCGCAGGATCTATTCCATCCATGTATGCACCCAGGAAAATCCCCCGGCAGTGAATCGCCAGGCCATGGAAGCCGCTGACCAATCCATTAAAGCGCTACAGCAACTTGATAATACCGGATATTCCGGACATCTCTCCTATATCCTCTATATGCTTTCGATTCCCGCCTTTATGGCGGTCTATGAAACAGGCGGTTTCAAACCCCAAGAGGTCATGGCGTTTGGAAAATCCCATAAAATTGTCATTAATAATATGATGGGATAAGGGACTCGGAAAAATTAAAATCCACCATATAGCTTGTCTTTTTCCTCGTCTTCTTCGTTGCATCAAAGGGCACATATTCCAATATGCTTCAATTGATGCGCCTTGAAGACAAGCAAAAATCCAGCGTCCTACTGGTGTATTTTAAAATTTCCGAGCCCCTAAGGCACGAAGGCATGGTGATCAACTACCCATATTCTCAGCGCACTTAACGCACAGCTCGGTTTCAGGCAGGATCATTAATCGTGCAAATGGAATCGGCTCTTCGCATGCCCTGCACAAGCCGAAATCAGGCGTCCCAATACTGGCAAGCGCGCGTTCCAGTTTTGACAGTGTGATTTTGGCTCTTTTCAAAGAGGCTTCATTCATACTTTTACTGTTGATTGCTTCCATGCGGGTGAGCCGACCAATGGCGTTATCCGGGGCAACCGGCTTTACGAGTAGTTCATAGGACTCGATAGTCTTTTTTATCGTTTCCAGTTTCTCTTTGATATTCTCTTCCAGTTTTAATCTTTGTTGGTTTTCCATCATATCGTCTTTTGTTAAATGGTTATTGCTGAAGTGAAGTATGAACTACTGCAAATTTGCTTTTTTTTCCACAACCTTGGGCCGTGGATTTAAATGGCCTGCCGCCGAAGGTTGTGGAAAACTGCCTCAAAGGATTCAGGGTCACTCTGTTTTATCTTTTGCACCTGCTGATCCACAAACCCATGGGTGAGTTCATGGTCCATATCTGACAACCGTCTGTAATATCCCAGGCGGCGGCCCAGAATAAAGTGGATCTGATCCGCTTCACCCAGGGCGAGGAATTGATCCAGGATGCCGATCATTCTGGTCTTGTCCACGGGCAATCGGCCCCGGATTTCCATGAGCAGGTCAACGCTGTGGTGGTTGGCATAATGGCTGGTAATGCCGTCAAGGTGGGCCATGAGCAGCCGCTGTTCCTGGATCATTTCAGATTCCGAAGCCAGGGTGAATTCGCCTTTTTTTATCTGCAGGTCCAGGCCTGAACCGGGTTTGACGCCCAGGGTCAGCACCCGAATGTGGTGGGGGTTGATCGTGTTGAGCACCCTTGCCGTTTCAACGGCATGGATTTCGGACCGTTCTTTTCCGCCAAGCCCCAGGATGATGAACTGGGTGGTATCCATGCCTGCCTCCCTGGCCATGAGGGCCGACCGGATGATGGTTTCCGGGGTGATGCCCTTCTTGACCTGTTCAAGCACCTGGGCGGATCCTGATTCCATGCCGCAGTAGAGCTTGGTCAGCCCGGCCTTGTAAATCGTCTGCATGGCAGGCAACGTTTTTTTCGCCATGGTCTGGGCCCTGCCATAGGAGCTGATCTGTTTTAACGAGGGAAAGGCTGCTTTCAGGGCTTCCAGGATCTCGATCAAATCGCTGGTCTGCATGACAAAGCTGTCCCCGTCCTGGAGAAAACAGGTTTCAAAGGGGTGGCCGTTATAATAGGCTTTTGCCGCAAGAATGTCCTGCTTGATTTCAG
Source organism: uncultured Desulfobacterium sp. (assembly GCA_963675615.2). GTDB lineage: Bacteria > Desulfobacterota > Desulfobacteria > Desulfobacterales > Desulfobacteraceae > Desulforapulum. The sequence continues at coordinate 1,408,719 of CAXXTD010000001.1, read as the reverse complement.
CCACGGGCCTCAGGGAAAATTTCATGTTGTCATACAGGGTGCAGAAGGTGCACCGGTTCCACGGGCAGCCCCGGGTGGTTCTGATCAGCAGGCTGTCTGCCTCATCAACCGGTCTGATGGGGCCTATTTCAAAGGGAAGAGCGTTCATTTGGCCTCCAGGCATTTGTTCCGGAACATAGTATGATTCCTGGGTCGTGTAAAGCGCCTTTGTCGAATTGATAGTCTCCATTTTTTTACGGCATCAAGTTGAGCCTCCTTTCTATTGTTCCTGCGTATAATTGGGTGAAGCTAGGACCAAGTCCCAAAAAGGTGGGATTCGGAACGCTGCCCAATGAAATACTGCTCTATTTAAAGGATAAACGTAATCTCGGAATCCATACACAGGTTATTACGGATGCCTTTTTGCCATTATTGGAACAAAAAGTGGTGACCTGCAAAAAGAAAAATCACATGCCGGGAAGGGTGGTGGCCTCTTTGTGCATGGGCTCCCGAAAACTGTACGATTACGTGGATGATAATTCTTTGATTACTCTGCTTCCATCCGAATATGTGAATGATCCCAATGTGATCGCCATGAACAACAACCTGATCTCCATTAGTTCCGCTTTGGAAGTGGATTTAACAGGTCAAATAAACTCGGACTCAGTGGGATATAAATTTTACAGCGGTATCGGCGATCAGGTGGATTTTATAAGGGGCAGTGCCATGTCAAAAAATGGATTTTCCATCATAGCCCTCCCCTCCACAGCTCAAAAGGGTCGTTTGTCCAGGATTGTCTCACACTTGAGTGAAGGCGCCGGTATGGCAACCACCCGGGGAGATGTCAATTTTGTGGTGACGGAGTACGGCATCGCCGAACTTCAGGGAAAAAGCATTTATCAAAGAGTCATGGAGCTTGCCCAGATCGCTCACCCGAAATTCAGGGATGAATTGATTCAACATGCAAAGAAACAGCACTTCATTTTTGCCGACCAACTCCCTCCCAGTGAGGATGACCTGCTTTTTCTTGAAGATTATAAAACAGTCTTCAATTTAAGAGACGGCCGAACCATTGGATTTAGACCCCTCATGTCTGCAGACGAGTTTGACTTTAGAAATTTTTTCTACTCCCTTCATGAGGAGACTATCTATCACCGTTTTTTCTATAAAAAACGGGTGCTTCCCCGTCGAGAAATCCAAAACCTTCGGGTCAATGTAGATTATCGCAAAAACATGACCTTAATCGGTTTAATACCAATCGGTGGCCATAAAGAGATTGTGGCGGTCGCCTCCTATGCCGAAGAAATTAAGGATGAGTACGCAGAAGTCGCCTTTGTGGTGGGAGAGAACTATCAACGGATGGGACTCGCCTCTTTTATGTTGAAACAGTTGGAAAACATTGCAAAGGAAAACGATTTTATCGGTTTTAAAGCTGTGGTACTCAAAGAGAACCGCGGCATGATCAATGTGTTCAAAAAACATTATCCTGAACTTGTCAAAATCAAAGATGACGGCATGGAAATGGAACTGCAGATGAAATTTGAGTGAACTTCACCTGATTTAGCTCCTGGCAGCCTGTTAGATCCTTATCTCTGATTTTCGTGTTGTTTTGGCAAGAGAATTGGAAAACTCTTTGGTTCTGGCTCGTCCAGGTTAGGGTTTTCCAAATTTCACCTGTATATCTCCACCAAATTATGGATATCATGTATGATACCCAGGTTTGTTCATGTACTTGTTATCCTGAAAGGAAAAAATGAAAGTTACAATCTTGAAAAATACCGCATTATTAATCATCGATGTTCAGCAAGGCTTTGACGACCCTAAGTGGGGACGAAGGAACAATCCTAATGCCGAAGCGAATATATCTCGATTAATTAATTTATGGCGAAGTGAGAAAAGGCCGGTAATACATATTCAGCATTGTTCTGTTGAGCCTGATTCACCGTTGCGACCTGGGTTGCCCGGATGTCAATTCAAACCGGAAGCTTCGCCGATTGAGGGTGAGGCTGTTTTTAAGAAAACAGTAAACAGTGCTTTTATCGGTACTGAACTCGAATCACATCTCAGAAATAGTGGTATAGAACATATCGTGATTGTTGGCCTGACGACAGATCATTGTGTTTCAACAACTACTCGGATGGCCGGCAATTTAGGCTTTAACGTGTTGCTTGTTTCAGATGCAACTGCAACATTTGATAGGAAAGGCCCTGACGGAAAAGAATATATTGCTGAAGACATTCATGCTGTTCACATCGCCAGCCTCAATGGAGAGTTTTGCAACGTAATTACATCTGAATCACTTACCGCAGGATAAAAAGCGGATAAAAGGACGCTTGACCAGACGTCGATAAAATCGCGGTTTTCCGTGGCCAAAGTGATGGATGTGGATTTGACAGAACGCGATATTGAAGAGTGGTATTCATTTTTCAAGATCCTGGCCCCCCAGGGGAAAACCTCAATGCTCCAGGATATTGAAGCGGGGCGTAAAACCGAAATTGAAATCTTTGGAGATAATGTCGTTGAACTGGGCAAGGCACATGGTGTTCCAACACCTGTGAATCAAGCCTTATTCCGGATTGTCCGGTATTGGAGCAGCAGCCGTTAATCAAGGAATAGGGGAGGTAGCCATCAACCCCACCCGAAAGGATTATTGTTTTTCCCTGCGATCCGGATGAATGATCACGACTTTGGTCGGGGTTTGTTTCACCCGAATCATATGGCGGGTACCGGCGGGCAACTCTTTAAGGGTCAATCCGGAAAGGGTTTCGACGCCAGTATCCAGTTCCAGGTCCAGTTCGCCTTCCAACAGGACCATGATCTCGTCAAAAGGGTGGGACTCGTCCGGTGAAACCGCGCCTTTTTTTGCAAAAACTGTTTCCACTTCAAATTCATTGCCGGCACCGATAAACAGTCTTGAGATGTCCGGGATGGGGGGGTATTTTTTTCCATTGGTTTTCCTCCTGTATGGGTTGTCTGAACATTATGATTGGGTGGGTGATTGGAACTGGTTCGGTGAAATCAGTTTTGACAACAGGGCCAGGACCGCAGCCAGGCCGGTCCCGAAAGCCAAAGTTAAGAAGATGTTGGCGATACCCGGGCCAAAAATGGATAAGGCGGCCCCGTCGGTAAGCAGGGGACTTGAAAACTGGCCGGCAAACAGAAAACTTGTGACCACGGAAGTGCCCACCGTACCCGAGGACTCCGCAGCCTTCCGGGTTACGCCATTCATGATCAACGGCACCAGAGTGCCAAAAGCAATACCATTTAAAATCAGAAAACAGAACAGTGGAACAGTGGAAGGATATGCCGACAGGCCATAAAATGAGATGGCAAATCCGCCTAGGCTTAATATAGGAAGCCATGGGCCGATAATTTTATTCAGGCGGCCAAAGACAAGACCGGTTAAAAACGAGGAGCCCGTCATAACGGCCATTGCAAATCCTGCCATCCGGGAGTCCCCAAGTCCATTTTCCTGGATATACAGTGCAATGTTTACCGGAATGGTGTAAAAAGCGGCCATGAGCAGAAACATCCCCATTCCCCAAAGGGCATAGAAGCCAAGATTGCCTGTGGCGTTTCCCGGCTGTTTTTCCTTTGCTTGTCTGGGATGCTGTTCGGGCAAAAAGAAAAAAACCAGCAGCAAGACCGGCACCCCAAGCAGATAAATTGAAAACGAAGCCCGCCAGCTGATGGCAGCCAAGAGTCCTGACAGCAAGGTGGCGATGATGCCGCCAAGATTGGTGGCTGCCGAAGCATACCCCATGGTTTTGGTTTTTTCATATCCTGACCACAGATCCGCGATGATCCCGGTGGACAGCGGCATGAGAATCCCCACCCCGATCCCGAGAACGGCGCGCATGGACAGCAGGAACGGAATGGAATCGGCTAAGCCACCGCCGAACCCGCCGACGATATAGAAGAAGATGCCGGTGTAGATCAACCGTTTTCGGAGTACCCGACTACTGAACATGCCGGTGAGCAGGGCCACCGGGATAATGCTCAAGGCCGGTGTGGTGAGCACCATCTTGCCCAACATCGCTGAAGCATCCGGGAAAAAGGCAATGATGTCTGCCACGGCAGGAGCCACGGCCGCACCAGACATTACCGTGAGCAATGAGAGGGAAAGCACGGAAATTCGAATCATTAAATGTCCTTTAGCATGAGGGCGGCATTATTATGGATTTTTTGGTTCCAAACAGCTGTTCAGTGATGCGCTTGAGAATCTTGCCCAACATCGCTGAAGCATCCGGGAAAAAGGCAATGATGTCTGCCACGGCAGGAGCCACGGCCGCACCAGACATTACCGTGAGCAATGAGAGGGAAAGCACGGAAATTCGAATCATTAAATGTCCTTTAGCATGAGGGCGGCATTATTATGGATTTTTTGGTTCAATTCAAAATATTGAGTAATCTCATCCTCACTGAAGCCGGTAAACAGCTGTTCAGTGATGCGCTTGAGAATGTGAAAAATCTCCTGTTTGGCTGTACGCGCTTTTTTAGTGGTCCGGACAATGTTTCGCCGCCGGTTGGATAGATCCGTTTTTTTTGTGATATAACCTTCCTTTTCCAAGCGGGCCACGGCTCGTGCAGCTGAGCTCTTGTCAAACTGAAGGGCCTCGGCCAGGACATCCTGGTGCACGCCTTCGTTGTCGTACAGGTAAGCTAAAAAAGGCTTGACACTTCCCAGTATTGTACCTACAATGTAGGTATAAAAAATCAATATGAGGTATCAAATATGAAAGCATCACTAATCAAAATTGGCAATTCACAAGGCATCCGAATTCCAAAACCGATAATCGCCCAATGCGGATTTGAAGGAGAAGTGGAATTTTTAGTCCAAAACAATCAACTTATTGTCAAGTCCATAAAATCTTCTCGTCATAATTGGGATTCTGCCTTTAAAAAAATGGCTAAAAATGGCGATGACCAACTATTGGATCCAGAACATATTTCCGCAACTGAATGGGACGAGAGTGAATGGGAATGGAAATAAAACGGTTTCAAGTTTATCTTATCAATCTTGACCCAACCATCGGTCATGAAATCAAAAAGACTCGGCCCTGTTTAATCGTTTCTCCAAATGAAATGAATCTAAATATAGGCACAGTAATTGTTGCCCCGATGACAACTAAAGGACGAAACTACCCAACAAGGGTCATAGTTTCTTTTCAAGACAAGAAAGGCCAAGTCGTTCTTGATCAAATTCGAACAATTGATAAAAGAAGGCTTATTAAAAAACTCGGTTCAATCGACAGCAAATCTCAAAATAAAGTCTTAGAGCTTCTGCAAGAAATGTTTGCCAAGTAAACTCGACTTCGCTCGGTGGCCCTCTGAACTCCAATCATTTCAACAAGGGTCCGTTAAAAAACAAACGGGCTTGGTCATCGTTTCGGCCAATGAGAAATTTATCCAGGAGGGTCAGGCTTGCGTTATTGACACTTTTGCTGAATTTTTCAGCTATTACAGTTTGTTGTCAAAAGCACAAGAACACAAGCCTGACCCCGTCGAAGCATCAAAGATGACAAGTGGGCGAAGTTAGGACCAAGCCCGATTTTTTTATGAAATAAATTACGGACAAGGAGGCATGCCGTGAACCTTCATTCCTACTGCCCTGATAAAATAATGACGGCAGAATCTGCCATTTCTAAAATTAAAATCGGTAGTCGGATCTTCATCGGGACCGGCTGCGGAGAACCGCAGCATCTGATTCACGCCATGGTTTCCCATAAAGCGCTTGAGGACATCCTGATCTATCAGATGCTGTCATTTTCATTGGCCCGGTATGTGGATGAACCCTCATTTTTAGAACGATTTTCCCTCAAACTTTTCTTTATCAGCCGGGAGATGAGAAAGGCGGCCTTTGAGGGAAAAATTGATTATATTCCCGCCTATCTGTCCCAAATTCCGAGATTGTTTTACAGCAAACGAATCGGACTTGATGTGGCACTGATTCAGGTGAGTCCTCCGGATAAACATGGATTTTGCAGCCTGGGGGTTTCGGTGGATATCACCCGCGCCGGTATGGCCAATTCCACCCTTGTTATCGCCCAAGTGAATGCACAAATGCCCCGAACCCGTGGAGACAGCAGTGTCCACATCGACGAAATCGATTATTTCGTTTTCCATGATGAACCAATACTGGAATTTCTCCCTACAATTTATCCCGATAATAATGTGGCCCGAAGAATTGGCCATTATGTTTCTCAACTGATCAGTGACAACGCAACCATCCAGGTGGGATTCGGAACGCTGCCCAATGAAATACTGCTCTATTTAAAGGATAAACGTAATCTCGGAATCCATACACAGGTTATTACCGATGCCTTTTTGCCATTATTGGAACAAAAAGTGGTGACCTGCAAAAAGAAAAATCACATGCCGGGAAGGGTGGTGGCCTCTTTGTGCATGGGCTCCCGAAAACTGTACGATTACGTGGATGATAATTCTTTGATTACTCTGCTTCCATCCGAATATGTGAATGATCCCAATGTGATCGCCATGAACAACAACCTGATCTCCATTAGTTCCGCTTTGGAAGTGGATTTAACCGGTCAAATAAACTCGGACTCGGTGGGATATAAATTTTACAGCGGTATCGGCGATCAGGTGGATTTTATCAGGGGCAGTGCCATGTCAAAAAATGGATTTTCCATCATAGCCCTCCCCTCCACAGCTCAAAAGGGTCGTTTGTCCAGGATTGTCTCACACTTGAGTGAAGGCGCCGGTACGGCAACCACCCGGGGAGATGTCAATTTTGTGGTGACGGAGTACGGCATTGCCGAACTTCAGGGAAAAAGTATTTATCAAAGAGTCATGGAGCTTGCCCAGATCGCTCACCCGAAATTCAGGGATGAATTGATTCAACATGCAAAGAAACAGCACTTCATTTTTGCCGACCAACTCCCTCCCAGTGAGGATGACCTGCTTTTTCTTGAAGATTATAAAACAGTCTTCAATTTAAGAGACGGCCGAACCATTGGATTTAGACCCCTCATGTCTGCAGACGAGTTTGACTTTAGAAATTTTTTCTACTCCCTTCATGAGGAGACTATCTATCACCGTTTTTTCTATAAAAAACGGGTGCTTCCCCGTCGAGAAATCCAAAACCTTCGGGTCAATGTAGATTATCGCAAAAACATGACCCTGATCGGTTTAATACCAATCGGTGGCCATAAAGAAATTGTGGCGGTCGCCTCCTATGCCGAAGAAATTAAGGATGAGTACGCAGAAGTCGCCTTTGTGGTGGGAGAGAACTATCAACGGATGGGACTCGCCTCTTTTATGTTGAAACAGTTGGAAAACATTGCAAAGGAAAACGATTTTATCGGTTTTAAAGCTGTGGTACTCAAAGAGAACCGCGGCATGATCAATGTGTTCAAAAAACATTATCCTGAACTTGTCAAAACCAAAGATGACGGCATGGAAATGGAACTGCAGATGAAATTTGAGTGAACTTCACCTTGAGAAAAAATGGATTTATCTTGGGAGTCTTATCGGGTAGCGTTCGTTGAGTTTCCGGCATCTACTGCTGATATATGATGCATCAGGTAATGTCTTGTTTTAAGGCCCATGATCAAAACCATGTTTTGGAAGAGTCTATTCCGATCATGGACCTAATTTCTATTCTTGAGGCTTACTCTTTTGGAATATTGCGCCATAATGGCGGTCTATGAAACAGGCGGTTTCAAACCCCAAGAGGTCATGGCGTTTGGAAAATCCCATAAAATTGTCATTAATAATATGATGGGGTAAGGCACGAAGGCATGGTGATTTTCCATCATATCGTCTTTTGTTTTTATTTGATCCCATTATGAAAAATTTGTTTTTTCAAGAAATTTGGCGGAGATATCAACCAGCATCAGCATCGGTAAATCCAATTTATCCCAGGCGTATGGTCTGGCCCGTAGCGATTTTTTCAGCGCCCAGTTCCCGATGAAACCGGCACAGGGCGTCAAAACCTGTACAGTGCATGGGCAGCAGACGGTCCACAGGATGGGCCTTGAAATATTCAACGGTCCGACTCAGCTGATTCCCGGGCGCCAGGAGATGGAACCCGCCCATGACCATGTGAATCCGGTCCTGCCCGGTCACGGCTTTGGCATGTTCACAGATATTGCATATTCCGGCATGGGCGCAGCCGGCAATGACCACGCAGCCCCGATCGGTTGTAACGGCCAGGGCGGTATCATCTTCAAGGAAATCTGCCGTCTGTTCCCCGTTCACAAGCCGGTAAAATGGGGTGGACATCGATTCAAACCCATTGGACCGGGGAATCCGGCCCAGGAAATAAACGGTGGGGGTCAACTGCCGCGGGCCCTCAGACAGTTCCAGGTCAAAGGAGGCCTCAATTGCCCCTTGGGAAAGGGAGATGCCGTTGAATTCCCCCGTGGGCTTGTGCCGGTCCGTAAATACGGCCGGGTGGGCGATCAACTTTGTTTTTTTGATCCGACCTGCCAGAAAGGCAAGACCGTCGGCATGGTCCCAGTGACCGTGGCTTAAGGCGATCCATTCCAGGGCATCAAGGTCCAGACCCAGGAGGGCGGCATTGTCAATGAATAGATCCGAGGGACCGGTATCAAAAAGGATGTTCTGCTCAGCCCGGATGAACAGGGATAGGCCATGGGCTCCTTTGAAAATAAGGTCTTTGAATCCCATCATCACCTGGTCTTCACACAATACGCTGATCTCAAGTTTTGGTTTCATTGTTTGCTCCGATCATCATCTATGGTTAAGATTTCAATCTCTGCTGTGGACAGGCCCTGTATCGGGCTGGATAGTGAGGCCCCATTGGCGATTTTCGTTTATCCGGCTCCATTAAACGGTTCGTCCATCACCCTGCCCAGGAACTGCCGGGTCCGTTCATGGACCGGCCGGGAAAAAAAGTCCCGGGCGTTGTTTTTTTCCACAACCCGGCCCTGGTCCATAAATACAATCTCATCTGCGGCCCTGCGCGCAAACCCCATTTCATGGGTGACCACCACCATGGTCATGCCGGACCGGGACAGACCGGCCATGACTTCAAGGACTTCTTTGATCATTTCCGGATCCAGGGCCGAGGTAGGTTCGTCAAAGAGCATGACTTCAGGTTCCATGGCCAGGGCCCGGGCAATGGCGGCCCGCTGTTGCTGGCCGCCTGAAAGTGTGGACGGGTATTTAAGGGCCTGATCGGCGATGCCCACCTGGTCGAGCAGGGCCAGTGCCTTTTCCCGGGCCTTGACCCGGGACATTTTTTTTACCTTCACAGGGGCAAGGGTGAGGTTGTCCAGTACGGTTTTGTGGGGATAGAGCTCAAAATGCTGGAACACCATGCCGATGCGCGAGCGCAAGGCATAGATATCCGTGTCCCTGCCCTGGACCGGGATCTTGTCCACAAAGATTTCACCGGACTGGTATCGTTCCAGGCCGTTAATACACCGAAGCAACGAGGATTTGCCCGATCCGCTTGGGCCGCAGATGACCAGGGTTTTGCCTGTTTTAATGGTGACAGTCACCTGGGCAAGGGCCTGGTAGCTGCCGTAGGTCAGGCCAAGATCTTTGATTTCAATCATAGGACGCTTCCTTTACACCTGGACCGGTGTTCCAGGTAATACCCCAGGAAGTTGCCCAGGGTGCATAGGATAAAATAAAGGGATGCCGCAAACAGGTAGAGCTCAACGGATCGGGCTTCCCGGGCATCCACCAGGTTGACCCGGCGCAGGAACTCCCGAAGCCCGATGACATAGGCCAGGGACGTATCCTGGAAAATAACCACGCAGTGGGTGATGAGGGCCGGAACCATTTTGCTCAAAGCCTGGGGCAGGATCACATGAACACTCAGGTCCCAGGGCCCAAGCCCCGTTGCAAGGCCTGCCCTTTTCTGGCCAACTGGGACCGCCTGAATGCCCGCCCGGACGATTTCGGCAAAATAGGCGGCTTCGTACAGGATAAACGAGAGGACCACTGCGGGCATCTCGCCCAGGGATCGACCCAGGAACACCGGGAGCAGGAAATAGATCCAGAAAATCACCAGGATCAAGGGGATACCCCGGAAAAAATGAATATAGATACTGGCCGGATAATAGATCAGCCGGATGGGGGAAAGCCGGCCAAGGCCCAAAATGATTCCCCAGACAAGGCCGCCTGTGATGGCCATGATCGCTATTTCAAAGGTCAACCACAGCCCACCGACCATATACCCCAGGTTGTCGGAAATAACGGAAAAGTCCATATCATCCCCCCCGCCGGATCAGGCCGGGAACCGTTGTCCATTTTTCGATGCGCCACATCACCAGGGCCACGCCCTGGGCAATGGTCAGGTAACAAAGGCTGGCGGCCGTTGTGGTTTCCAGACCGTGCCAGGTAAAGGAATCAATGATATAAGCCGTATGGGTGATCTCCATGACACCGATGGTCATGGTCAGGGCGGAATTTTTAAAACAGGTGAGGAATTCTGTGGTAAACGCCGGGATGATTATCCTGAAAGCATAGGGCAAAATCACGTAGCCATATACCTGGGCCGGCCTTAAGCCCGTGGCATAGGCAGCCCGGTACTGATCCTCTGGAATGGCAAGAAATCCTGCCCGGAATTGCTCGGCCACCCTTGAGGCCGTGTACATGCCAAGCCCTGCGACCCCGCACCAGAAGGCATACTCCGGAACGGTGTCATACATCCACGCCTGGACAGAACGGGGCAGGAGCAGCGGGGCCGCAAAATACCAGAAAAACAACTGAACCAGAAACGGAATGTTTCTGAACACCAGGACGTATCCAAGCCCCAGGGCCCGAAGCCATTTGCCGGGAAACACCCGGCAGGCAGCCACCCCGATGCCCAGGACCACGGCCAGGCACCAGGCAGCCAGGGAAAGACTTAGGGTCGTTGAGATTCCCTTGAGCATCATGGCGCCGTAGGGCTGCCGCCAGAGCACGGACCAGTCAAAGGTATAGTTTAGCAAAATACTCCTGTGCCGGGGGCGGTCATCCGTGGCCGGCCCCGGCTTTGGGTTGATCCTTTTGTTCTGGAAAACGGCTATTCAGGATAACTCAAGGATTTGAGAAGCACCTTGTATTCGTCGGTCATGGGCAGGGGGACCACCCCGTCGGGACCGAACCATTTGGTGTACAGGGCCTCGAATCGACCGTCCTTGATCATGTGGATCAACGACGCATTGACAAAGTCCCGCCATTCTCCCTGGCCTTCGGGCAGGATAAATCCATAGGGTTCATAGGTCAGGTATTTGCCGACGATTTTCCAGTCCTGGGGATTCTTGGCCTTGGCCCGCATCCCGGCCAGTTGGCTGGCATCGGTGAAATAGGCATCAATCTTGCCCTGCTGAAGGGCAAGAAACCCCTTATTGTGTTCCTCAAACAGGACTTTCTGGCAGGCCGGCTTGACAAGCCCCTGTTCAATGGCCCGGTCCATTCCTTTTATATTGGCTGTGGAGCCGGAGCCCATGCCCACCCGTTTGCCCCCGATATCGACAAAAGAGGAAATGGGACTGTCCTTGGGCACAAGAAGCCGGGTTCCCGTCAGAAAATAGGGCAGGCTGAAATCCACCACCTCTTCCCGGGCCAGGGTAATGGTGGTGGAGCCGATGCCCATGGCTACCATGCCGTTGGTTACCATGGTAATCCGGGTTTTGGGATTCATGGGATGCTTGATCAGCTTGATCGGCCTGTTAAACTTTTTTTCCAGGTCTTTGACCACTTCAGCTCCCAGATCAATACCGAAACCGCCCCAGGAACCGTCCTTATCGATAAAACCAAAGGGCACGGAGCCCTCCCGGAATCCCATGTGAACTTCACCGGATTTCTCGATTTTTTCCAGCAGGTTTTCATTCCCGGCAACGGCATGATCCAGGTTTCCTGTAATGCCAAGTAAAATTGCCAGACTGTAAAATGCCGCAACAACCCCGCCCATCATCTTTTCCATGTTTTCTCCTTTTTTAAAATCATTGAAACCGTCACGGACGGATTGGGCATTAAAGCCCGCCCGGCCTGCAAAAAAACAACTTTGAAATTGCTTTGTGTTTTGCCCGCGAGTCTCGTATAAAAAAAATCAGAAATCCAATTGTTAATCGCAATGGGCAACTGGATTTTTATATGTGTTTTCTATAGTGTCAATCAAACAAGCCTGACCTCTCCCGGATAAATTTTTCATTGGCCGAAACGATGACCCAGGCGGAAAAAGGCAACCTCAAATGTGAAATCGGGATCTTTTTCGAAGTGGCAACCCTTGTCGGCATTCCGTTGTTTGAGGCGAATGGGAGCTCTCTGGTCAAACAGCTTCGTCACACAAAGGAAAAGCTGGCGTTCATGCCAAAGTCTGACACTCAAAGAGATGTTCTCCCGGCTTGTTTTTAAAATTTGATTTCTGCCTGAATAGAATTTATTATCACCCGATGACTGCAAACCTAGAATTTTGGTTACAATCTTAAATTTACGTGGCTGGTAGGTGTTTTGATGTGAAAATCATTGATGGGGGGATAAAAAAATGATTTACAGGGTTATCATATTCATGGCACTCAATTTTGCGGCACTTGCAATAGGAGGATTATTTACAAGCAACGGGGTTCCTTCTGATTGGTATGCTGGTATTGTTAAAGCCCCTTGGACCCCTCCTGGTTGGGTCTTTGGAGCCGCATGGACTTTAATCATGATTTGTTTTGGTTTTTATATGGCATATCTATGGCCAGTTATTGAGGACAAAAATATCCTTATTCGCCTATATGCCGTTCAATGGATATTAAATGTAGGATGGAATCCCATTTTTTTCTATTACCATAATGTTTTCGCCGGACTATTTCTAATAATGGGGCTTACTGCGCTTATTGGATTCTTCCTGTTCTTTTATTGGCCTGAATTGAAACTAAAATCCGCCCTAATTCTTCCATATTTCATTTGGTTGATAATTGCCACATCATTGAACGGGTATATTTTATTAAAAAATTGAACGGATAAAGATTTAATCCGGAAAAAGCAGACGGGCTGAAATGTTTATGGCACAAAAATACATTGTTGACGTTGATATAAATTTGTTGATGAAATTAGGTGAACTTTTTGGAAAATAAACTTATTAACGATTTGGGACCGGAATATGCGTCTATCTCGGATCCGGGCTTTATAACCAAATACCAGGCAAACTGTTACTGCAAGGCTGTTCAGATTGAAGTGTGTGCGGATCCGGTAGACGCAAAAATTTGCCATTGCCGGACATGCCAGAGCCTGCATGGGGCTCCAATGCAGTGGGCAGCTATCTTCAACAAGCAAGATGTCAGGATAACCAGGGGAATGGACTGCTTAAAATTCTATAGCAGTGAACAATCCGTCAATGAAAGAATTCTTCCCTGTAAGGTGAGCTGCCGAATATGCGGGACGCCCATAGCTGATGAAGGACGTCGGATGTGGCTTGCTTTCCCATCGCTCTTTGATTTTGGTTTGCCGCCTAAAGTGCCGAAAGCCTTTATGCCGACCTGCCATATTTTCTACGGCTCAAGAGTCATCGACATACGTGATGGTCTGCCCAAATGGTCAGGCCATAAAAATCATTCGGAGCCGATTCTATTATAATAGAACTTTCAACATGGAGAGTTGAGAGCGAATCCAATCCATGGTGAAGATTTGACAGTTGTTTGCCTATACGCTATCGACAGGAATTTCTCCTTCCAGGACACCTTCTGCCACCTTTGGATATACTTTCTCCGTTGCCCATAAGGTCGGCGGGCCAAACGCAGATGGACTGTTCTCCAAGGGTGAATTTCCCGGGCAGATCATCGCCGTTGCATAGCAGATATTTTCCGATATGGATATCTGTCCATTGCCTTGGGTCAGAGGGAAACCCTTCAAGGTGGGTTGCCATTTTACGTGAGATCTATCCTGTCCTGCTGTATCATCCGGATGGTTTTCCATTTACCTTTGTAAAACCGTGTAAAAATCATCAGGCAGAGCATAAACAGGTAAACAGTGATGCAGGTCCATGCATAATAGAGCTTCATCCCAAAATGGATGACGCCCACCCACACCGGTATGAAAAGAAATAAAACAGAGGCAATCCCCATGCTCCACATGATAAACCGGGAATCTCCGGCACCTTTTAAAACCCCCATATAAATAATATTAATGGAATCAAAGAAAAGATAGGCTGCCACAAATCTTAAAAGGATGATACCCATGTCCAAAATATTTTTCAGATCTGCTGGTGACAGATCTGCCGATAAAAAAACGTTGATGAGCGGAACGGGAAAAAAGACAAACAGCAGGACCAGACAAAAAACATAGGACAGGGCAATGTGGGCGGTGGCGTTACCCGCAATAAGCGCCTGATTGGGTTTTCCACCGCCCATGGCCCGACCGACCAGGCTCGAGACACCAATGGAAAAACCAAACATGGGCATGTAGGACAGGGCATTGATGGACATGACGATGTTGGTGATTGCCAGCTCCTGTTTGCCCAGCCTTCCCACAATGAGAATAAAAAAGGCAAAGGCAAGAATATCCAGAAAAAATTGAACACCTCCCGGTATCCCGAATCTCATCAGCCGCAGGAACAGCTTTGGATTGAACTTCCGGGCATCCCAGACGTGGTAGCGCTCATTGTACTTTTTGTTAAAAATCAAAACCATGAAAATACCGGCAATCAGTGTCCATGCCGTCACAGTTGCAAGTGCCGCTCCCCGGATACCAAGTTCGGGAAATCCCCAGACCCCGTTGATGATGGCATAATCCAGGGGGATATTAACCAGTGTTCCCAGGATATGGACCAGCATCACGTTTCGGGTCAGCCCCCTTCCCGAATAAAAACAGGACAGGGTGGTTCCCAGGATGCTGATCCCTGTGCCATAGCAAAGGATCTGAAAGTAAATCACTTCAAGCTGCTGAATCTCGGGCAAATGGCCGATAAACGCAAACAACCGGACAGCGGTAAATGCGATGAGTGCCATGACAACAGCACTTATCATCGAAAAATAGATCCCCTGCCACAGGGATGCGCCAACCCCTTTGCTGTCATTGGCCCCCATATACTGGGCAATGAACACATTTACATATCCTGCCGTGCCCATGAAAAAAGAGGTGAACAAAAAGGAAGTGATACCCGCGGGCAGGGAAGCTGCCAGGGCATCCAGAGAATATTGGCCCAGAAAAACCCGGTCCGTAAATTCCATCACAGTGGTGGCCCCCATGCTCAATACCAGGGGCAGACTTATCCTGAGAATCTCTTTATATTTTTTGATAGTGAAAAACGTCATGTTCTTGAAAATTCTGTTGTCCCTGATTTTGATGCCTTGTGTGATTTTATCCTGTCTTAAAAACAGAAGCCTACATAGCATTTGAATCTTGTTTTATGCAAATGATATATAATTATTCTCGGCACAAAATGATCAATAAAGTTAAGCAATTATATAAAAAAGTAAAAACGTTGCCGGGACATCCACAAAGGAATCCGGCTAGATGGCCAGGGGCCCGATGTCAACCCGGTTGCCTGCATTAAAACTTGAACCTAAACGTTTTAGGTTCAAGATCAACCCGCATTGATTGAGAAAAATCCTTGGGCCGGATCAGATCAAGGCATTTGGATACACCCGCGTAATTCAGAAGGCTTCCCAGGTTCCTGTATATGGATCTTATTTCCCCGGACATGGATGAATTCCCTGCACCTTGTCAAGGCTTAACTTTCAAGTTAATTTTATAGATTGGGGTGAGTGGTAAACCTGGAACAACGCATCATAACTGAATGATATGATACTCTATTCGTTGAAAAATAATCAGGAATGCAACTACTCTGAAAGAGTTACCTGTTGGGCTAATGCAGTGACAACATAAATTCTTCTTTCCGGAACATGGATTTAAGCCTTTCAGGAAGTTCGGTAAAGGCGTCATCAACAACCTTTACACCATCATTAAATACAATTTGAACCCTTTGGTTGTATCTCCTTAATTTTATTAATAATTGTTTCAATGATTCATCTTCAATTGCAACCAAATGATTTAAATTCAGTCTCACAATACAATCTTCTTTTTTTAATCTGCCCAAAAGCTTTTTGGCAAAGGCCTTTGCATTGACCTTGTCAAGGGTGCCGGCCATTTCAACCAGTATGGGTTCCTGACTCCAGTTTAAATCAATATTTAACATGTTTGCTAATGATTTACCCTTTAGGGCCTCAACCGCAATATCTTTTACGGACATACGGTATTGGGTTATTATTGTTTCAGGCTGATAATTGTTTTTACCCAGGAGAATTTTTATTGCCTCTCTCTTTGCATGATAGGAAGCAAACCGTGTTCCAATCCTGTGCTTTAAGGATTTTGGACCTAATTCATGGTCATATTTTTCAATTATTTTCTGGGTTTTATTTCCTACGATATCATTATGGGCAAATCGCTTTAATGCCTGTAAAATCATCCGATAATACCGGGCCCAGCTTTTTAATTGCATGCTTCTTTTCTGCATGAATAAATCATTGTACTTTGAAGTGGTTATATAGCCTCTAAGTACCGTGTCACACATTCGCAGCAATGACGATCCCTGGTGGTCATAATCGTACTGAAATGCATTTTTTAAAAAAAGCGCAGATTCTTCCAAGTTAAAATGTGGATGTTTAAACCAAATTTGATGCTGTCCATGCCACTCTTCAAAGGGGATATCTTTGCTTAATTTTCCCTGTCCATCATAGTCCTTATAAAGCCTTGTTCCAGGCAAAGGTCCTAACCCCATGAATTGAACAAAATCAGATTCCAACTCGACCATGAATTTTATATCATCCATGATTGTCTGCTGGTCATGATGTTCGGAAAATAAAATTCCAGAAGCCAGGACGCTTATTCCATAGTCTCTCAACTCTTTGATCATTTGTTTGATATCAATGTTGCGATTTTTTTCATAAATTTCCTGTTTTGACTCAACGCCAACCCAAAGGAAAGTTACGCCCAGACGTGCCAGGAATTCCGGACCCATTTGTTTGATCGTTTCAGCAGAGCTGAAAATCCCAAAGCGATAAAGCTTATTGTTTTTTTTCATCAACTCAACAAGTTCAATCGCGCGTTGGGGTACTTTTAAAAAATTTTCATCCATGATAAAAAATTCATCACACCCCAGTTTCTGCTCAATCTTTTGACAAACATTAAAGAGTTCTTTGCCTGTATTAAAAAAAGGTGTGTATTTTTTATCAAAGAAATGGGTTGTTGCACAAAATCGACATCCATTTGTGCAGCCAACTCCGGGAATTAAAACTGCGGCATCTGCCTTGAGTTTCATCCCCAGGATCCGTTTTGAAGAAACAGACTTCATTATGGGATGGTTAATCGCTTTTTTTGTGTCTTCACCCAGCAGCTCTCTTAACCATTTTACCCCTTCACCACGGCAGATATGATCGTTTTCTACGAGTGTTTCGATTCCTGGAATAGCAGTTCCATGGCCGCCAAGTAATATTTTGGTGCCGGGTGCATATTTTCTGATTTGTTCTGCCATATACTTTGCTTTAATGAAATTTGGCAAAATAAATGAGATTCCAATGTAATCATACCCTTTTTTTATCTCTTTTATGAACCTTTCTTTTGATGGAAAATCAAGCACAGTTGCCGGCATATCGATATTTTCAGCAAGAAAATATAATCCAAAACTTTGATGATTAAACCTGAGGGAAAAAAGTCCCTGCTCCCTTGTTATTTGATTATGGAAAAGTTCCATGTTTTCTTTTCGAGGGGCCAAATACGGATGTAAGTAATAGCTTCATGGCGGATCCTTTGTTACAGGATAATCTTAATGAATGTTACATCATATAAGAATATAATACAAAAAAAATCTGGGGGCACACAAGCGGATCAACTTCGTAAGTTTCAGGGCAAGTCCTTAACGGATCAGGCCATTTGGTTGTCCAGCCAGTTTAAAGTCTCCGGGAAGGTTTTGAATGTCACGGAGGTGCCTGTTTCGTCGTAGGATTCATGGATGATGCCGGCCCGGGTTCTCAACTGGCCTAGAACCTGCCCCTTGCTGTAGGGAATTATCCGGGTTGTTTCAATCATTTTTTCCTGGAAATGTTCAAGGATTTTTTTCCGCAGCAGATCAACATCCCCTGGACTGTGGGCCGAGATAAAGATGCCATGGGGAAATTCACGGCCCAGGGCGTCAAGCTCCCGGGTTGTGAGTTTGTCAATTTTGTTCAGGATCAGCAGGCCTGGGATCTTTTCCCCGCCGATCTCTTGGAGCACCGATTGGGTCACTGCCAGCTGGGATCGAAAATTTGGATCAGAGGCATCAACGGTAAACAGCAGCAGCGAAGCGGCCAGGGCCTCATCAAGGGTTGATTGAAAAGAGGCAACCAGATCGTGGGGTAGTTTCTTTATGAACCCGACGGTGTCCGAGACCAGCACCGGTGGAAAAGACTCGGGTTGCAGCGCTTTCACACGGGTGTCAAGGGTGGCAAATAATTTGTCCTCCACCAGTACATCAGTGCCGGTAAGTTTGCGCATCAGGGACGACTTGCCCGCATTGGTATAACCGACCAGGGAGACCTGGAAATTTTCTTGCCTGCGGCTGCGCCGTCGAGTTTGCTCGTCTCGAATGGTGACAAGGCGGGCCTTTAATTCAGAAATGCGGTCCCGGATACGACGTTTGTCAAGTTCGTGGGAAGTCTCGCCGGCACCCTTGGAACCAATCCCGCCGCCTTGACGATCCCCGCCAATGCGGGATGCCCGCAGCCGGGGTGCCAGGTAGGTCAGCTTGGCTATCTCCACCTGAATGAGGGCCTCCCGGCTTTTGGCATGGCGGCTGAAAATCTCGAGGATGACACCGGTGCGGTCCAATACTTCAACCCCCGTGGCTTTCTCAAGGTTTTGCAGCTGTTTTGTGGTAATTTCACCATCATACACCACCACATTGGCGTGCACGCTGTTCGCTGCCATGGGGGCATTGCTTGAAAGGCCTTGATCTGAACCGGCCGGGCTGCCGGAGGGATACGCAGGGTCAGGGTTGCCCCAGTCGTCGTCTTCTGATTTTCGGCTGAATCCTTCAACAATACCGGTGCCACCGGTATAGCTGGCGAGTTCTTTTAATTTTCCTGCGCCCAGCAGGGTGGCTGTCTCGGGTTTCGGGCGGCGCTGGGTCAGCGTTGCCACCACGTCAAGACCCATGGTTTGAACCAGGCGGCCAAGTTCCAGGAGGGACGCGTCGTTCTCTAGATCGGAAATGCCATGGGTTTGCACGGAAAACAATACGGCTGTTTTTTTTGCCTGTTCATTATTTGACTGTTGGTTCATTTTTCTGGGTCTCTGCGGTTTTTGGGGGCATAGGGCACGGGTATACGGGGGGCCAAACAGCGGACGATCAAGAACGGTCCGTCAATGTGCAGCCCGGGCTGATCGTCAAATCCTGCCATCCTTGTTAAGATAAGACATGTTTGCGGACTGTCACGCGCCCCATGCATTTATCAGTGTAAAATCAAGGCCCCCGGCAAGCTGGGATCTTACAACATATTCAGGAGGGGTTACGCCGTCCAGAAGGTTGGAATGGTGGTGCATGTCACAGGAATACCAGCCGGACAGTGATGGTCTGGGGAGAGCTGGAAGCATAGTCCAGCAGGTCTCCCGTCCTGAATACCGGGTCGGTTTCTTTGTCGGGTGCGGGGGTGATTTTGTCTATCCAGAGGACGAGATATTCCCATGGCCATCAATCTGAAGCCAACCTTGGAAAACCCTGGTCTCACCGGGTTTAAGGTGTGTTTGAGGTACATGTCCCGTGTATACTCTGCGCTTCCTTCCTTGATTTCCGCCATGCCCGGTGTGGTGACTGCCGCTGATCTCATTGGTTTGTTTGCCCCGTTGGACAGCCTCCAGACAGGCCGCTTTGTCCTTTTTGAACAATAAATCAGCGGGAATCTATTTTTTTCTTGCTGTTCGGCGCTGAAATCAGTATGCAATATATTGGATGCAATATTTAAGGAGCAGGGAGATGCCCACACCTGGAACCGCCAGGCCGACAACCGCTGAAAATTTTCTTGACCATTTTGCCTGTCTGCATTGCCAGGCAGTATATGCCCCCGGGGCGGAACGCTATACCTGCCCGACCTGCGGGGGGAATCTGGATGCCCGCTATGATTATGACACCATCGGGACCCTTTTAACACCGGACCGGCTCCGCCGTGATTCTGTGTCGTCCATATGGCGGTATGCCCCTTTGCTGCCCACGGGTCTTGACTCGAGTCCCATCGGTCTTCCCGTTGGCATGACACCATTGACAACGGCCCCGCGGCTGGGGCAGCAGACGGGTATGGACCATCTGTGGATCAAAAACGATACCCTTAACCCGTCGGGGTCACTCAAGGATCGTGCCAGCCTGGTCGTTCTTGCCCATTGTGTGGAAAACGATATCCCCATCATTTCTGCGGCTTCAACGGGAAACGCGGGAACCTCCATGGCTTGCCTGGCGGCTGCTGCAGGCCGCAGGGCCGTTGTTTTTGTTCCTGAATCCGCTCCCCGGGCCAAGATTGTTCAACTCATGATTTATGGTGCCCGGGTTTTTCTGGTCAGGGGAGACTATGGCCAGGCATTTGCCCTGTGTGAGGCGGTCTCAAGCCGACTTGGCTGGTTCAATCGAAACACCGGCACAAATCCCTATACCCGGGAAGGCAAAAAAACGGTTTCTTATGAAATATGGGAACAGCTGGGATATGCCTGCCCGGATGCAGTGGTTGTTTCAGTGGGTGACGGCAACATCATCAGCGGGATTTACAAGGGGTTCTACGACCTGTTCCAGGCCGGGCTCATCGACAAAATTCCCAGGATCATCGGGGTTCAGGCAGAAAAGAGCGCGGCCATTTCCAATGCGTTCCACAATGACGGCATTATCCGCAGGGTGAATGCAACAACCGTTGCGGATTCGATTTCCGCCGCTTTTCCAAGCGACGGAGAGGCGGCCCTGGCCGGGGTGAATCAATCCGGGGGAACCTTTGTGACCCTTTCAGATGACCTCATCCTTGAAAGCATCAGAACCCTTGCACAGACCGAGGGTGTTTTTGCCGAACCTTCGGGAGCCGCATGTGTCGGTGCCATTACGGTGCTGCGCGACCACGGAGACCTCTCCCCGTCTGACCAGGTGGTTCTGGTTGTTACCGGTACTGGTCTCAAGGACATTGATTCAGCCTTCAAGGTCACGCAGCTGCCCGGGGTGGTGGATCCGGATCCGGATCAGGTGATCAAAGGGTTAAAGGGGGAATAGAATGAAACTGCTCATCAGAAATGGAACCCTGGTGGATGGCACCGGCGCTCCGGGCGTGGGGGCAGATCTTGCCGTTTCCGGGACAAGAATCGAGACCATGGGCGCCATTGATCCGGCAGGGTTTGACAGGGTCATCGATGCCCGGGGAAAAATAGTCTGCCCCGGATTCATCGATACCCACAGCCATTCAGATCTTCAAATTCTTCTGGATCCCCGGGTGGCGCCCAAGATTCATCAGGGCATTACCACGGAAATCCTGGGCCAGGATGGTATCTCCATGGCTCCTCTGCCATTGAAATACATTGAGACATGGCGTAAAAACCTGGCCGGACTCAGTGGAGAATCCGATGCCATCGACTGGACCTATGGCACCACGGCCGGATATCTTGAACTGATGGAGAAACGGGGCCTTGCCCCCAATGCCGGATATCTGGTTCCCCATGGCAACATCCGCATGGAGGCCATGGGGCTTGCGAACAAAACGGCTACCCAGCGGGATCTGGCGGCCATGCGAGCGGTGCTCACCCGGGAGATGGATGCGGGCGCCCTGGGGTTGTCAACGGGGCTGATCTATATCCCCTGTGCCTATGCCGACACCCACGAACTGGTCGAGCTGTGCCGGGTGATTGCCCGGCGTGACGGTGTTTTTGTCATTCACCAGCGCAGTGAGGCCGACAAGATTATCCCGTCCATGGAGGAGGTGATCCGCATTGGACTGGAATCCGGGGTCAAGGTTCATTTTTCCCATATGAAGGTGTGCGGGAAGAACAACTGGGACAAACTCCCGGTGATCTTTGAAATGCTGGATAGCGCAGCCCGGAAAGGGGTTCGTATCTCGTTTGACCAGTACCCCTATGTGGCCGGCAGCACCATGCTTGGTGCCATTCTTCCGCCCTGGGCCCATGACGGGGGAACCGATCAGCTCCTTGAACGGCTGGCCAGTCCGGCCCAGCGGAGCTTGATCCTCCAGGATATCAAAGCAGAGGTCGGAGACTGGGATAATTTTGTCTCGTTTGCAGGGGTTGGCGGAATTTTTATCACCAGTACAAAAACCGATAAAAACAAGTCGTTTATCGGTAAAAACCTGGTGGAAATTGCGGAGATCACTGGAAAGGATCCCCTTGAGGCGGCCCTTGACCTGCTTCTGGAAGAGGAAAATGCCGTGGGAATGGTGGATTTTTACGGTCAGGAAGATCATGTCACGGCCTTCCTGCAGCGCCCCGAGCAGAACGTCTGCACGGATGGACTTCTGGGAGGCAAACCCCATCCAAGGGTTTACGGCGCCTTTCCACGGGTGATCTCGGAATATGTTAAAAAACGGCCCATACTGACCATGGAGACGGCCGTTCATAAAATGACGGGGAAACCGGCCGAGGTTTTTAACCTTGGTGACCGGGGAATTCTGAAACCGGGCAATCGGGCCGACATCCTGATTTTTGATCCGGAAACCATCTGTGACCGGGGCACCTATGCGGTTCCGGACCAGTTTCCCGACGGTATCTCCATGGTGATGGTCAATGGCAGCATTGTTCTTGAAAACGGCAGACCCACGGGAAATCTACCCGGCAGGGTTCTCCGGATGAACCCGCGGGCATAGGTTTTTTCCTTTACAGGGTGACCGGTCAAGGGATTCGGTCCGCAGCGTATAACCTTTTTTTACACTTTAACCCATGAGGATGATCAGATGAAGAATTTTGTAAAGATTTTGTTTTTATCGTTGGTTGGCTTGTGTCTGGCAGGTGCGGCAACTGCCAAGGATTCCTATACCATGAAATTTGCCTTCCAGTTTCCGGATAAGATCTATGAGGCAAATGAGGCCAGTTTTGCCAATGCCTTTAAGACCCATCTTGAATCCACCTCCAATGGCCGCATCAAGGTTGAACTCTATCCCGGTGGCGTGCTTGGCAAGGAGCGGGAAAATTTTGTTAATGTTCAGAACAATGTGATCCAGGCAACGCTTTCTTCCGTGGGTGGTATTGCCCAGTTCTACAAGACCATTTCCGTGGTGGATATTCCCTTTGCATTCAAGAATCACAATGTGGCCTGGCGCGTCTATGATGGCTGGTTTGGTGATGAAATCCGGGCCGACATCCTTGCCAAGACCGGCATCCGCTGCCTGGAAACCACTGAAACCGGCGGCTTTTTTGCCTTTACCAACAGCAAGAAGCCCGTTAAAACCCCGGCGGACATGGCTGGCCTCAAGTTCAGGACCATGGAAAATCCAGGGCATATCAAAATGATTTCACTGTTGGGCGGGTCGGCCGTACCCATTGCCTGGCTTGAGCTGTACACCTCCCTCCAGACCGGGGTCATTGACGGGCAGATGAATCCGTTACCCACCATCCTCATTGCAAAACTGCAGGAGGTTCAGAAATATGTGACCGTCACCAACCATCTCTATGGTACAGACTGGTTCATGGTCAACGAACAGTGGTTTAAATCCCTGCCTGAAGATCTTCAGCAGAATGTCAGGGATGCCGCTGAAATCGCCAACATTGCCGACCGCGGCGCCCAGCGCCTGCTTGACGCAATGGCCATCGGACAGCTCAAGGCTGCCGGGCTGGAGATCTATACCCCGACGCCCCAGGAGCGGGAGATGTTTAAGACAAAGGTCCAGCAGAGCTATATCGACTGGCTGGGCAAGGAAGTCGATCCTGCCTGGATCGATAAGTTCATGAAAGCTGTTTCAGAGGCTGAAGCAATCTAGTGCTGTTGAATGATCCATGCCGGTGATACGACATCGGTTCCTTCCGGGGCAATGCCTGCCCGGGAAGGAATCGATAATTGTGTATTTTCCTGAATGTGCTGTTTTGCACTCAAGGATATCAAAGAGACCTATTCGAGATGAAAACCTGTTCAATTCCCGAAACCCTGAGCCTTGTCATTGACAAGGCCATGGGATACGCCTGCATTACCTTTGGCATGGTCATGACCATCAGCACCCTGGTGGGTATTGTTTTCAGATACGTGATGACCAATCCACTTCCCTGGACCGAAGAACTGGCCCGGTACACAATGATCTGGATGGGGCTTCTGGCCGTCAGTATGGGGGTCCGTCGGGAAACCCACCTGGGCCTTAACATCATTGTGGATCTTTTGCCGGGTGTGGTTCAGGCAGGGTTGAAAATGATCACCCGGATTCTTATCGGCATTTTTCTCTATGTCCTGATGGTTTACGGAACAAAAATGGCCATGAACGGGTTTCACCAGACCATGCCGGCCCTGCAGATTCCCATGGGGTGTGTATTGATTGCCGTGCCTTTTTCCGCAATGGTCTCCCTGGTGCAGCTTGTGCTTATAACCGTCATTGACCTGACCGGAAAGGGGGAATAGTGCCGTTATTTATTGGCGTTTCATTTGCTGTGTTACTCGTTGTCGGGGTTCCCATCGGCTTTTCCCTGGGCGTGACCTCGCTTTTGGCCATTTACAAGTCCAATATGCCCGTACTTCTCAATATTCTGCCCCAGCGGTTTTTTGCCGGTATCGACATGTTCCCCATCATGGCCATGCCCTTTTTCATGATCGCCGGTGACCTGATGAACCGATGCAGAATTACCGAGAGCCTGATTGAATTCTCCAATGTGCTTGTGGGGCATATCCGTGGGGGGCTTGCCCATTCCAATATCCTGGCCAGCATTTTTTTTGCCGGAATTACCGGTGCTGCCGTGGCTGATTCTGCGGCCCTTGGGTCCACCCTGATTCCGGCCATGAAAAAAGATGGGTATGACGAAGACTTCAGCGCCGCCATCACGGCCGCATCGTCGGTCATCGGTCCCATCATCCCCCCCAGTACCATCATGGTCATCTACGGATCCATCATGGGGGTTTCCATTGCAGGCCTTTTTGCAGCAGGCATCATTCCCGGAATTCTCATCGGCCTGTTTCTCATGGCCATGACCTATGTCATTTCGGTCAAGCGCAACTATCCCAAACGGGCAACCCGTGCAAGTTTTGGCGAAATCTGGCAGGTGTTTAGAAAAAGTCTGCTGGCATTGATTCTGCCCATTATTATTCTGGGCGGGATCCTGGGGGGATTTTTTACCCCCACAGAGGCTGCGGCTGTGGCTGTCTTTTATGCTTTTTTCATCGGTTTTTTTGTGACCCGCACCCTTTGCCTTTCGGATTTGCCCGACATTTTTTTAAATTGTGCCAAAAGCACGGGCATCATTTTTCTGCTCATGTCCACGGCATCCATTCTCAGCTTTTTCCTGGCCAGTGAACGAATCCCGGAACTGCTCGCATCGGCCATGCTGGGGGTTTCTAAAAATCCCCTGATTATTTTGTTTCTTATAAACATTATCCTGCTGATTGTGGGAATGTTCATGGATATTACGGCGGCACTGCTTATCCTTGCCCCCATTTTTCACCCCATTGCCGTGGGCATGGGGGTCCACCCCCTTCACTTTGCCATTATCATGGTGGTGACACTGAACCTGGGGCTGATGACGCCGCCCCTGGGGGCCTGCCTTTTTGTGGTCTGCGGTATTACCGATTTAACCATTGAGCAGGTCAGCAAAGAGATTTTACCCTTTATCCTCATGGAGGTGATTGTGCTGTTTCTGATTACCTTTCTGCCGGCTGTTTCCATGTCCATACCCAGGTTGTTCGGATTAATTTGATAGATAGGAATTTGATATGAGCGAAATATTTATAGAGGACTGCCGTGGGATGATCAAATGTCCCAGTGAATCGGGCAACGAGAAGGCTGCTGCTGATTTTGTCAGAACGGTGATGGAACGGCTTGGCTACGACCGGGTCTGGATCGATAAAGTGGGCAATGTACTGGGCCGGATCCAGGGAAACGGCCCAAAGACCGTGCTGCTCGAGGGGCATCTGGATACGGTGGGTGTCGGCAACAGGGCTGACTGGCAGTTTGATCCCCATGGGGCAGAGGTCAGGGACGGCCGCATCTACGGCCGGGGAACGTCGGACATGAAATGTGCCCTCATGGCCATGATTTACGGCGCTGCAGATCTCATCGCCCAGAAGCATGAACTGTGTGGAGACATAGTTGTGGCCGGTGTCGTGTGTGAGGAGGAGTTTGAAGGGGTGGCCCAGGGGATAATTCTTGATCAGATAAACCCGGACCTTGTGATCATTGGGGAGGCAAGCGAACTCACGGTTAAAATCGGCCAGCGGGGACGGGCGGAAGTGGTTGTGGTGACCCACGGCAGGAGCGCCCATTCGTCAAATCCCGGCGCAGGCATCAATGCCGTCAAGAAAATGAACCGCCTGCTTCTGGAGATCGAAGCCATGGCGCTTCCCCGGGACGAATTCCTGGGGCCAGCCATTATCGAGGTGACCGATATCCGGTCCGAGCCCTATCCAGGGTCTTCCGTAATTCCCTCTCTGTGCCGGGCCACCCTTGACCGGCGGTTGCTTCCCGGGGAAACGGAGGCGTCCATCCTGGCGCCGATCCAGGAGATCATCCAGCAGCTGGCTGCCACAGACCCGGAGTTTTCAGCCGAGGTGTCACTGGCCGAAGCGCTGCAGGTCTGCTACACCGGCGAGACCATTCAAGCCAAGCGTTTTTTTCCTGCCTGGCGGTTTTCCAGGGATGAGGATTTTGTCAACGAGGCCCTGGTTGCCCTGGGGGACGCCGGTCTTGCCAGGGAAATCTCCCATTACAGTTTTTGCACCGATGGCAGCCAGAGCGCAGGTACCCGGGGGATTCCCACCCTGGGTTTCGGGCCGTCCAGGGAGAACCTTGCCCATGTGGTGGACGAGTATGTGGAGATCGATCAACTGAAAAAAGCCCGGACAGGGTATCGGGCCATTGCAGCCAGGGCCCTCAACATTGGCCTGGAATCGTAGATCAGGAGGAGAGCGGCCATGCCCTTGCCGGAAGCGGAACATCAAATCAATCGTCTTTCCATGCGGGAAGAGGTGTATGACAAACTGTTGACATGGATCATGGAAGGGACCCTCCGTCCAGGTGAGAAATTGCTGGACAAGGAGCTTGCGGACACCCTGGGGGTCAGTCGAACCCCCGTACGGGAAGCATTGCGAAGGCTTGAGGACAAGGGGCTTGTTGAGTCGTCCGCCAGTCGCTGGACCCGGGTGTCTGAAATTTCCCATGATGATCCTGGAATGATCTATCCCATCATCTGGACACTGGAAGCGCTCGCCGCTGAAATGGCCATATTCCATCTTACAGAAAATGATTATAAACGAATGGAAAAAGCCAATGCAGCGTTGAAGTCCGCATTGGAAAAGGGTGACCCCGTTGCGGCATCCGCTGCAGATGCCCGATTCCATGATGTATATATCCAGCGATCTTATAATGGGCATCTGATTAATATTCTCCAGGATTTGAAAATAAAATACCGTCGTATGGAGATCAACTATTTTGAGAAAGATGCCAAAATTACAGCGTCCCTTGAAGATCATGCCCGGATTATAACGGCATTTAAACATGAAGATACCCCACTGGCGACAAACATCATCCGATCAAACTGGCAGAACAGCCTTAAACGGCTTATGCATAATAGTGGCGGGGCACCAGGCGTTCCGCTGAAGCAAGAATAACCGCCATGCCATTGCGTTCACCAGCGGGCAGGGCAGCACAGGTTTCGGCTGCGCCTGTTTCTGGCCGCCGGCTGCACATGGGGGTATATCACAATTTTTTATTTCTGGGGTCAGGCTTTCCTTATTGCCCTTATTGCTGATTTAGCACTGAATTTATGATAAAAATCGCAATAAAAAAGTCCGACCCTGTCCACCAAAGCCTATGTCCTAAAGTTGAGAATTTAAGGAAAGTATCATGATTGATTTAACCATCCATCCAGATGTTCTGGAAAAAAATATCGCCTATTGCCGGGAAAAGAAAATTTCCCTTCCCACCTATGAAATGATGAAGCACCCTGAAACCATCCCGTCCAGGATCAAGGCGCAGCTGAAACATATCGGGTTGTGGGATCTTCATTCGGCCAACCTGTTCAGAATCACCTGGAACAATGAGCAAAAGGATACCGGCGGGCTGTTCCAGGGGGCCAATCATTTTATCCTTCCCCCGGAACTGACAGGCTGCAGGGCCAATATTATCATGATGTCAGGCCGCTGGTTTCCCACGGGGGCCCACAAGGTGGGTGCAACCTATGGCTGTATTGTGCCGGGGCTTGTCACCGGACAGTTTGATCCCCAGAAGACAAAGGCCGTATGGCCCTCCACCGGCAACTACTGCCGGGGCGGTGCCTATATCTCAGCCCTTCTGGCATGCAATGCCATTGCCATCCTTCCCGAGGAGATGTCACAGGAACGCTTTGAATGGCTCAATAAGATTGCCGGTGAGGTGATTGCCACACCCGGATGCGAATCCAACGTCAAAGAGATTTTTGACAAATGCTGGGAGTTGAGGAAATCGGGTGAAAATCTCCAGATATTCAACCAGTTCGACGAACTGGGCAATCCCATGTGGCACTATGCGGTTACGGGAAATGCCATTGAAGAGACCCTGGGTGCCTATCTGACCGGCAGTAAACGGCTGGCGGGTTATATCTCATCGTCTGGATCCGGGGGAACTCTGGCCGCAGGGTATTATCTGAAAACAAGATATCCAGGCATGAAAATTGCCGCTGCAGAAGCCCTTCAGTGTCCGACCCTTCTCCAGAACGGGTTTGGCGGGCACCGGATCGAGGGCATTGGAGACAAGCACATTCCCTGGGTCCACGACTGTAAAGATACCGATTTCGTTATTGCCGTGGACGATGAAGTGCCCATGAGGCTTCTCCGGCTGTTCAACGAGAAAAAGGGACGGGAAGGGCTTGTGGGCAGAGGCGTTGACCCTGAACTTGTTGACCGCCTGGATCTTCTGGGGATTTCCGGCATTGGCAACATGGTTGCAGCCATTAAATTTGCAAAATACAACGAGCTTACCGAAGATGATTATGTGGTGAGTATTGCCACGGATTCCATGCAGCTTTATGGTTCCAGGATTGATGAACTGAGCCGTGATCGGGGGATCTATTGCCCTGACGATGTCCAGCGGGACATTCAACTGATGGACTCCATCACCATGGACCATATGAAGGAGTTGACCTATTATGATAAAAAGGCCATCCACAACTTGAAATATTATACCTGGATTGAACAGCAGGGCAAATCCGTGGAAGAGCTGAATCGTCAGTGGTATGACCATGATAACTACTGGAATGATACCTTTGATCAGGTTACGGCCATTGACGGGCTGATCACCGAGTTCAACGAACGGGTCGGGCTGCTTTAACAGCCAACTGCCGGCAGGGATTCCGGCGTTTTTGCTGACCCCTGCCGGATTCCCGGCGGCTGTGACCCCATGTTCCTGTCCGCAGTTGGAATTGCAGGTGACCCCGGGCTGCGAGTTGACTTTCCCGGCCCTTTGGGCGTATCCTCGAGTAAACCTGCCGAACATTTCTGACACGGTTTCAGGATTTACAGATCTTGACGTCCGTTTTTGACGCGGCATTGCCTGGCGGTGAACCTGACCCGGGCAATGCAGAGAAATTTCATTGGTTTAACCGGTCATTCCGGAGGAAGGCGATTGATATGGCAGGCGGATGACAAAGGTGGTTCCCCTGCCGGGCTCAGATTGCACCTCTATTTCACCGCCGTGGTTTTCCCTGACAATAAAGTATGAGACTGAAAGCCCGAGGCCTGTGCCCTTACCAATGGGTTTGGTGGTAAAGAAGGGGTCAAAGATGCGCTGTCTCGTCTGTTCATCCATGCCAGGTCCGTTGTCCGCTATTTCAACGCAGGCCATGCCGGCAGCTTGTCGGGTTCGAAGGATGAACCTGTTTTTTGGGATACCGGGGTCTGATTCCTGTTGCTTTGTTCGCTCTTCCCCTGTTTCTGCCATGGCTTCAGCTCCGTTCCGGAGGATGTTCAGAAACACCTGCTGAATGGTGCTGCCCTCGCAGGGCACGCCGGGCATGGTGGGGTCATATTGCCGTATGATTTCAATGTTTTTGAAATCATACCGTTTTTTCAGGTTGTAATCGCTTGCGGCAAGCTCAACCGTATTGTCAAGCAGGTGGTTCAGGTTGTGGGTGGCAAAATGACCGCCTGGTTTCTGGCTGAATGACAGCATGTTTTCGATGATTTGGGCCGCCCTTGCCCCGGCCGCCCGTATGGATGCAAGCAGTTTAAGGATCTCCCTTTTTTCCATGTAGGCCTTGATCGCCTCCATGGAAAGCCCGAGTGCCTCGGCAGCCCTGCGGTTGGCTGGAAGGTCCTGGGTAAAGCGGTTCTGAATTACCTGTACCCCTTGAACGATGCCGCCCAGGGGGTTGTTGAGTTCATGGGCCATGCCGGCGGCAAGGCCGCCGACCGAGAGCATTTTTTCAGACTGAACCAGCAGTTTCTGCATCTTCTGGCCTTCGGTCACATCAAGGGCAATTCCGCCGATCAGGGGATCGCTTCCCTCCCTGAGGATGGGAAACTTGACCACCAGGGTTGTCCGGTACTGACCTGTTTCATCCGTCACCCTTTCATGGACTTCAATGGATTCAAGGGTGGCCAGCACCTTGGCGTCGTTGGCCCTCAGCAGCCTTGCCACCCCAGGGCTGAAAACCTCATCATCGGTTTTACCAAGCCTTTTTTCAGGGCTTGAGCTTGCCCCAAAGTCAACGGTCTTGTTGACATAGACATACCTGCCTTTACCGTCTTTTATAAAGGCGTATCCGGGAAAGTGGGTCATGAATTCCCTGAATTTTGTCTCACTCTCCTGAAGGGCCATGACCGCGCGCTTTCGTTCGAGGGATTCGTTCATCAGCTTTTTGTTGAAGAAGGAAAGGGCTATGGCGATGAGGGTTGTTGCCAGGCTGACCATCAAAAGGAGAAAAAAAACCCAGCGAAGCCTTGAATGGTTTTTGGTTGGATTCGGGGTGTAGAGAAAGCCCTGCAGGGAAAAATCAGGGTCAAGCATGCCAAGTGTGGCATAGGTGTTTGCAATGTGACGCCACCGCCCGGGGTTCATGTGCCCGACTTCAACAAGATCGGGCAGCATGAGTCTTTCCATGGCCATGGCTTCATGGCGTAGATGATCTTTGGATTTCTTGACACCATACCTGTTGACGATCAGGTCAATGATTTCTTCCTGGTTGGCCATGGCGTATTCCCACCCCTGAAGGCTTGCCCCTATAAAACGGGCGACACGATGGGGGTGTTCGGCGATCTCTCTGCCTGTTGTAAACAGACAGTCACTGTAAAAGTCCACCCCATAGGTCCGGGGTGAAAGTATACCCGGTTTGATGCCCGCCCGTTCCAGAAGCCACGGTTCATTGGTCGAATAGGCAGAGACAGCATCTGTACGGCCGGCAATGAGATCGTTCAGGTCATAGGACTGATCCAGGCGGATAAATTCACTCTGGTCGATGCCCTCGTTTTGAAAGGCCGCCAGGATGTCTGCATCCTTGGTTCCGGGCAGGAGCATCACCCGTTTGCCCACCAGGTCCTGAAAACTTGAAGCGGGTGAATCGGCCCGGGTCAGAAGGATCGAGGGAGAGTGCTGGAAAATGGGGGCCAGGACCACAAAGGGATCCCCCGCTGCCCGGTGAAGAATCAGTTCTGCACCTGCCACACCATACTGGGCCCTGCCGGCAAGGAGTTCTTCCCTTGCAAAATGGCCCTCTCCTCCCTGGACAAGGGTGACCGCAAGCCCGGCGTCGCGATAATATCCCTTTTCCAGAGCGGCATAATATCCCGCAAACTGGAACTGATGCTTCCATGCCAGTTGAAGCACCACCTGCTGGGTATTGCCGGCAGCATTAAGGTCTGGGGCCAGGGTCAGGAGGGGCAGAAAAAAGAGGAGGAGGAAAACAGGACAGGGTAAAAATGGTCGAATAGCCGTCAGTCTAAAACCTCTCAATGATTTTATTGATGATAAAGTCACTCTCTCGCATGGCCTGTTCGCTGAACGATCCGAACCAGTCGGCAATTTCAGAAAATCGCTGTTCAAACAGGGCCTTGTCGTTGTTGTCTACCAGGGCAATCTGTTCGTTGACCGACGAGACGTACGCCTTTAACATGTCTCTTCGTTCGGCCGTGGCAAAGATGATCTCCGAGTAAAGGCTGCCGCTCTGGGCAAACAGCCTGCCGACCATGCCAAGCTCCAGGCGGTAGATGGGGCTTGAAAATTCCAGGGTTCGTGCCAGGTCTATTTTCTGCCGGCAGAGGAACTGGCCAAAGCAGAAGGCGGCAAAGTGGCGCAGGGCCTGGACCATGTCCATGATTTCATCGTGCTCCCGGGCCGTGGAGCTCACAAGGATGGCTCCCCACAGGGTCAGCTGGTCCACGAGCCATTGGCAGGCCGGGGTGTCCCTTCCCGGGACCACGGCAATGATCTGCTTGTCAAGGGTCGAGCAGGAGGGGCCGAACAGGGGGTGAAGGCCGATGACCGGGCCCTTGAACCATTTGACCATTTCGTCCACGGGCGCCTGCTTGATGCTGGTGAGGTCGGCAAGGACGGCCGTGGCCGGGACAAAGGGGGTGATGCGCTGAATGGTTTCAAGGGTGACGTTGATGGGAACAGAGATGATCACCAGGTTGGTGTCGCGGCACAGGTCTTCGACCTCGTGCCAGTTGTTTTCCGTCAGGATTCTGACCCCATAGCCCGATGAACGGAACATGGTGGCAAAGAACTGCCCCATCTGGCCCGCCCCACCTACGATGAGGACATTGGCGCCGGCCTTGACAGACTGCTGCTTCATCTGTCCGGTCTGTTCGATCCTGGAATTTCTCAGGACAACCCGGTAGAGTTCTTCAATGAAATCGGGGTTAACCGCTGCTGCTGACGCCTGGTTGCGCAGCTTTGAAATCAGGTCCTCCTCCCTTGCCGGGTGGTACACGGGGATGTTGTGGCTCTTTTTCAGGGCGACCACCTGCCGGACTTGGTCCAGTCTCTGGGAGATCAGTTCCAGGATCTGCTGGTCAATCCCGTCAATATTGTTTCTTAAGTTGATTATTTCGCTGTCAAACGCCTTGTCCATATTCCTGTTCACCATGCCCGGTAAGAGTCAATCCCCGCTGTTTCACCACTGTTGACCGGAGCATACCCAAATTCTAATCAAAAGTCAAAATTACAGCAGTTCAAACTGTGGAGGTTTCCATGGGAGGTCAGCCGGTGATTGCTGGCTGAACCAGGAAAGAGGAGGAACCTGCCCTGGCGTTCAAGGGCGGGGGGCAATCGGCTCGAACACATGCCCTCCCTGGAGCCAGAGGCTGAAGGGGGTTGCCATGGTGTGGCAGCAGTCCATGGCCCTGGGCAGTTCCAGGGGGCAGGACTCAAGGCCATGGCTGAGGCATGCCTCTTGAACGCTCTGCCTGGCAAGTGAAAAGACAAAG
This sequence comes from uncultured Desulfobacterium sp., assembly GCA_963675615.2. Taxonomy (GTDB): domain Bacteria; phylum Desulfobacterota; class Desulfobacteria; order Desulfobacterales; family Desulfobacteraceae; genus Desulforapulum. The sequence goes on along the minus strand of CAXXTD010000001.1, from coordinate 1,375,238 downwards.
TTGCTTGAGGCGGATGTTTCGATTTCAGAGGTGTGGTTGCCCGTATGAAAGGCGTCCATGCACGCCCTGCGGCTGTAGGATGACCATGACCGGCAGATGAACGGTCGAACCGGATAGATGCTGCACGCATTTTTCTTGAGGAAAATACACGGGGTGCTCTCTTTTATCCTGACCCGGGCCGACAGGGACCGGCCCTCGGTCAAGCGCCGGTTGTTGTCAACGCGCTGCCACAAAAGCCTCTGGTCCTGGTTTGAAAATTCCCGGACAATCCAGGAAAAGGCGAACAATGCCTCGGCAGGGGTGAGTTTGACCTGGGTGTAGCAGCAATAGCTGCAACCGGGTCCGCACTCCACCGGGGCACAGGCCTGTGATTCATCAATGCTTTTCACAATGTCCTGGGCAAGGGCTGAGATCTGAACCAGGGCGGCGTTTATTCCTTCCCGGGAAAAGTGAGGTTCTAAATGGGATGTTGTAATCTGGGAAAAGAGTTTTCCCAGGGCATGGGCTGCCTTTTTCGTTTCTGTTTCCACGGTTTCTCCTGAACGTCCATGTATGACAGAGAAAGGGACTGCCCGGTGCGGCAGAAGATGTCAGAGCATACAGCCTGCTGTTGATTTTAGAGGGGGAAATTCCCCAATCATTTCACCCTACACCATTGGTGGTCCAAAAGATAGGGATTGTTTTTCGCCGCTGTTTGCTGCCGTTTTGTAAACCATTGACCCCCATTGGAAAACAGGATAATCTTTGACGCAACTTTCGGGATGGTCCGTTTTCTGTTTGGAAGAACATGAATATTGCCATGACGGGCGGCATGCCTTGTCCATGGCAGGGAGGTTTCCATGATAAAAAAAGTGCTGGTCCCCGTGGCCCACGGAACAGAGGCCCTTGAGGCCGTTGCAGTTATTGATATCCTGAGGCGGGCAAAGGCCATGGTGACCGTTGCATCGGTGTCAGGGGGCACGCTGGTGGCCTGTGCCCATGGCATTCAACTTACGGCCGACTGCCTGATTGAGGGGTGCATGGAAGAAATCTACGATCTGGTGGTCCTGCCCGGCGGCGTTCCCGGGGTTGATCATCTCAGGGATTCACAGCCATTGGTGGAGATTCTCAAACAGCAGGCGGGTCAAAAACGCCTGTATGGAGGGATCTGTGCCGCACCGGCCGTGGTGCTGGAGAGCCACGGGCTGGTTGGCAGCCATAGCGTCACCTGCCACCCAGCCTTCAAGGACAGGCTGGCAAACAGAAACCATACGGGGTTACCCGTTGTCAGGGACGGCAACCTGATCACGGGCAGGGGGGCTGGAACGGCCATAGCCTTTGCCCTGACACTTGTGGAAACGCTGTTTAACGCCCAAACAAGAAAAGAGGTTGAAACAGGACTTGCGTTGAATTAATTGCACGCACACAAAGGAGGCATACCATGATACATCATTCCATTATGGCTGATGGATTGCGAAATGAACTTGAATCAACGGCAAGGGCCATGGTGGCCAAGGGCAAGGGGATCCTTGCAGCAGATGAAAGCAATGCAACCATTGCCAAACGATTTCAAGCCATCGGGGTGGAATCCAATGAAGAGACCCGACGATTTTACCGGGAGCTGTTGTTCACCACCCCGGAGGTTGAGACGTTCATCAGCGGAGTTATCCTGTTTGACGAAACCCTCAGGCAGTCAACCTCGGACAATGTTCCCTTTGTCCGCATTCTCAAGGAGAGGGGCATCATCCCGGGCATCAAGGTGGACATGGGACTTACGATTATTCCGGGGACGGACAACGAAACCGCGACCCAGGGGATTGACGGTCTGGATGCCAGGCTCCATGAATACCGAAAGCTGGGTGCACGGTTTGCCAAATGGCGGGCCGTTATTGCCATTGGAGATCATAAGCCCACACCCCTTGCCATTGATATCAACGCCCACCTTCTGGCCAGATACGCTGCCCTGTGCCAGCGTTCAGGGATTGTTCCCATTGTGGAACCCGAGGTGCTCATGGACGGCGGCCACGATATTGATCGATGCGAGCGGACCATCGAAGCCACCCTCAAGGCCCTGTTCACTGCCCTTGACCATCACAGGGTGTTTCTTGAGGGTATTATTTTGAAACCCAGCATGGTCACTTCAGGGGAGGCCTGTTCGGACCCGGCCGGGGTGGAGGCCGTGGCAGCGGCTACCCTTCGGTGTTTCAGGCGATCCGTGCCTGCGGCCGTTCCGGGCATTGTTTTTCTTTCCGGGGGCCAGAGCTCCGAGCTTGCCACCAGACATCTCAACGCCATGAACCGCATGGGGCCGGCTCCCTGGGAATTGAGCTTTTCCTATGGCCGCGCCCTCCAGGCAGAGACCCTTAAAGCCTGGGCAGGACAAACGGACAACAAGGCCAGGGCACAAAAGGTGTTTTACCACAGGGCCAGGTGCAATGGTGCCGCCCGGTCGGGCAGCTATACCCGGGCCATGGAGCTTGAAGGGTAGGTGTCCAGGGGAGGTTCCACGAACCTCCCCTGACCCTGAATTACACAAAGATAAAACAGCCGGCAATGATAAATGCCAGGAAAATTGCACCAAATATAGCGCCAAGGCCCCACCACCTGCCCTGTGAGATATAACCGGCCCCATACCACATGGGCGAAGGACCCGTTGCATAGGGTGTGATGATGCCCATCACGCCTAGACTGCCTGCCAGCAGAATACTGAAGGGAACCATCTGTTCAGGGCCGACAAGCTTTACCGCAATTGCAAGAAAGATGGGCATCAGGGCCGTTGTATGGGCTGTTGTGCTTGCAAAAAAGTAATGTAATAAAAAGAACATGATCAGCATGGAAATCATCAGCATCGTGGGAGACATCTGGGCTAAATAAACTTCTGCACTTGCCCCGATCCATTTTAAAATACCGATTTCCTTGAGTCCTGAAGCCATTGCCACAAGGGAGGCAAACCAGATCAGCACGTTGAATGCGGTCTTGTTTGAAATAACATCATCCCAGGTGATGACGGCTGACAGGACCATGACGGAAACAACTGCAATGGCTGCAGTTGTTGCGTGAATGTTGAATTTCTTGCCAAAGATCCAGAGGAAGAGTGCGACAATGGCAAGCAGTGCCATTGTGATTTCTTTGCCGGTTATTGACCCTAGCTTCTCTAATTCCCTGGCTGCCCATGCCGGTGCTTCCGGAGATGTCTTCTGGGTCGGGGGATAGATGAGATAGATCAGCCAGGGGGTGATCAGAAACAGCGGCAGCATCAGGGGAATCATGATGCTGGCCCATTTTGACCAGGAAATCACATGCCCAGTGCCCTGGCTGATCATGTCCACGGCCAGCAGGTTTGGTGCCAGTGCTGTCAGAAACATTGAGCTTGTCACACTGGTGGCGGCAATGGCTACCCAGGAGATATAGGCTCCGAGTTTTCTGGGCTCGTTTTCCGGCGTGGAGTTAAAAACAAGGGGGATATTGGATGCCACAGGATAGATGGTCCCTGCACTCCTGGCTGTATTTGAAGGCATGAACGGGGCCAGGATTAGATCTGAAAAGGCAACTGCGTATCCCAGACCAAGGGAACTTTTGCCCAGATACTTGATCATCACCAGTGAGATTCTTTTACCAAGGCCTGTCTTTTTGTACCCAAGGCAAACATGAATGCAGCAAAAATGAGCCAGATCACGCTGTTTGAAAAACCTGAAAGCGCCCATTTGATGTTGTTGCCTGCTGATCCCATCAGGCCAAGAATGGCCACCAGCGATACCCCGGCAAAACCAACCAATGCCGCAGGAACCGGCTCAACAATCAGGCCAATGACAACGGCCATGAAAATAGCCATAAAATGCCATGCCTCTTTTGTTAATCCTTCGGGCAGGGGGATAAACCAGAACAGAAGCAGAACCACAACGGGACTCATCATTTTTATTTTTTGACTGGACATGGGGCCTCCTTTCAATGGTTGTTTCGTGTCAGCGTACAGCAACAGAACTCTTATAACACCGGTGGTCTTCCTTAAAGTAAAACAATTACTATGCCAAGGGCTTCAGGCATCGGCAATTCCATGGAGACCGCTGGGTTGTTTTGAAAGAAAACAGCCGTTTAATATCAGAGGCTGTTTCTGCAGGTGCTGTTAACGAATCAAGGTGCTTTGGGAGGAAATGGAAAAGGTGTCGGGATCTTTTGCAGAGTGTCAACTGGTATTTGACAGTTGCAGGGTGGTTTTTTCTGGTCAAGGGGGGCTTTTCCAGAGGATGTTAATTTGAGCGGTCAAGAAAAAAATAGATGATTGGAATTGGATCGCACCCCATGAATTTCGTTGTGGCCGGGGCAGACGTCCTGCTCCGGCCATGCCGTTTATCCAAACAAGTTTTTGTAGCTTTCACGCATGTTGCGCTTCAGGATCTTGCCCGTGGGCGTTTTGGGCAGTTCGTCCACAATGATAACCCGTTTGGGCGTCTTGAACGCTGAAAGGTGCTGTTTGCAGTGGGCCATGAGCTCATCCTCGGAAGCGGTTTTACCGGCCTTGAGCTTGATAACGGCCGTGACCGCCTCCACCCATTTGGGATGATATACGCCCACAACCGCCACCTCTTCCACGGCAGGATGAAGGTATACCGCCTCTTCAACCTCCCTGGAGGCAACGTTTTCGCCGCCGGTTTTGATCATGTCTTTTTTGCGGTCCACAACGGTGATGTAGCGGTCCTGGTCCAGGATGCCCAGGTCCCCCGAATGAAACCAGCCGCCCTGCATGGCTGCTTCGGTTTTGTCCGGTTCCTTGAAGTACATGGTCATGACATGGGGCCCCCTGCCGCAGATTTCGCCGGCAATGTCAGTGCGGATAATCTCCCGGCCGTCAGCATCCTCGATGCGGGTCTCCATGTGCAGGCCCCCCATGCCGGCGGATCCGATTTTGTCCAGGGCGTCCCCGGCCTTGAGGATGGTGTGGTAGGGGGCAAGTTCGGTCTGGCCGTAGTAGTTGTAGATCCCGGCCCCGGGAAAGCAGTCGAGCATTTCCCTCAGGATCTCCCTGGGCATGATGGAGGCCCCATAGTAGCATTTTACGAGGCTTGACAGGTCGTGTTTTTTAAAGTCGGGATGGCGCAGCATGCCGATCCACACCGTGGGCGGGGCAAAAAAGGTGGTTGCTTTGTGGGTTGCGATGTTCTCCAGGATTTTCGGGAGATCCGGTCCCATGAGGATGTTGGTGCCACCAATCCAGAAGATGGGGTTTAAAAATACGTCCCGCTGGGCGCAGTGGTAGATGGGGAGGGCGTTGAGATTGATGTCCGTTGCCTTGTAGTTGCCGTCAATGATGCATCCCATGTACTGGGCAATGAGGGCCTGGTTGGAGATGATTACCCCCTTGGGAAGGGATTCCGTACCACTGGTGTAGGTCATCTGGGCCGGGTCTTCGATCCTCAGGATTACATCGGGCTCTGTGTCGTCCTGGGCCTTGTACCAGTCGTCGAAGTTGACAAATCCGTCGGGGGCTTCTTGGCCTTCACCCTGGTCGGACCACACCATGGTTTTAACCGTGGGCAGCTTGTCAGCAACGGTTTTCACCTGATCGTAAAGGCTGTCCTCGACGATAAAAACCGTGCTTTCCGAATGGTTGATGCAATAGGCGATGTCATCGTCCTTCAAGAGGTAATTGACGGCAAGATAGATGGCCCCGATCTTGGCGCATCCCATCCAGGTGAGCACATGGTGATGGGTATTGTGTGCCAGGATGGCAACCCGGTCATACTTTCGGACCCCCAGGGCTGACAGGGCGTTGGCTGTCTGGTTGCACTGGCGCTCAAGTTCGGTGTAGCTGAGGCACATTTCCTTGAAAATCAGGGCAATTTTGTCAGGAAAGTGGTAGGCGGATCTCCGGATCATGTCGGCAATGACCCAGCGGCTGATCCGGTTGTTCCGGTTCATGATGAACTCGATGTTCTCCTGATTGATCTTTGCGTACCGCTCCTTGTCCTGTGCAGAGAGGGGTGCGGGTGGTTGAACCATGATACGTCCTCCTGTATGGCAGGGTTAATATATCTGTTGCCTTTTTTCATGGGCGATCCCTTACGAATAACAAGGGAAAATCGGTTTGATTTATGTTAAAACCTAGACAGGTAGTTATTGTCTGAATATTTAACCCGGGTCAAGGAAATAGTCATGAAGGTTGGAACGGGCAAAATAAAATTCAAACTGTATGGTGTGGGGTCGTTAAAGGAAAAACGCAGAATCGTCAAGGCCATCGTCGGCCGGATCAAGAACGCGTTTAATATCTCCATTGCTGAGACCGACCATAATGACAGCCTGCTGTGGGCTGAAATCGGATTCTCAATGACGGGCAACGATTCCAGAAAGATCAATTCAAAGTTGGACAAGGTGTTGAATATGGCCGATGAAATCGGACTTGCCCAGATTGTTGATACTGAGATCGAGATCCTTCATCTGTAAGCCCGATGCCGTGGTCAACGAGCAGAACCGAGTCGGCCATGCCGTTTAATCTAGGGGTAGCCCCCCCGTCGCCTCTGATGTCGAGCAGTTAGGTTTCGTGTTTCGCTGTGGCCAGGGCAGACAATCTGCCCCGGCCATGCATGGCGTTCATCCAGATGCGCAGCCTGGTGTGCGAGCCGGATGACCTTAGATCATTTCAATGGCGCAGGCCATGGACACGCCGCCGCCGCCGCACAGGGTGGCCATGCCAAGGGTTTTGTTTCTGTTTTTCAGGGCATGCATGAGGGTGACAACGATTCTTGCCCCCGTTGACCCCACAGGATGGCCAAGGCCGATGCCCGATCCATTGACATTGGTGATCTCCCGGTTGAGCCCCAGTTCCTTTTCGCATCCCAGGTACTGGGCGGCAAAGGCTTCGTTGACCTCCATGAGTTCAAAGTCTTTGAGGGAAAGGGTGCTGTTTTTGATCAGGTTCTGAACTGCAGGAACAGGCGAGAGCCCCATGACCGAGGGGTGACAGGCACCCCTTGAGACCGCCTTGATCCTGGCCATGGGTTTGAGGCCCAGTTCCTTTGCCCGGTCAAGGGACATGATGACCATGCCCGTTGACCCATCGTTAAGGCCCGAGGCGTTGCCGGCCGTGACGGTACCGATTTTGGGCACAAAGGCCGGGGGCAGCTTGGCAAGTTTTTCCATGGTCATGCCGGGCCTGAAGTGTTCGTCCTTGTCAAAGATAAGAGGATCTTTTTTTCGCTGGGGAACGCTGACGGGCACGATCTCTTCGGCAAACGAGCCGTCGTTGGTGGCGCGTTCAGCTGAATTATGGCTTCTCAGTGCCACCTCGTCGGCCTCTTCCCGGGTGATGCCCAGATGCTGGGCTATGAACTCGGCCGTGTGGCCCATGATGTAGGGTTTGCCCACAAACATGCTCAAGGGTGCCTTTGTCTCGTCAACGGGTCCGTCTTCGGGATGGGGAATCACGTGGGAGCCGCAGTGCAGGGCGTGGATCATGGTGTCCACCAGGGTGCTGTCCTGGAGACGGCATCCCCACCTGGCCCCGGGAACGGCATAGGGGGCACTGGACATGTGCTCGGTGCCGCCGGCCAGGATGACGTCGGCCATGCCTGCCTGGATCATGGCCATGCCCGAGATCATGGCCTCCATGCCCGAGATGCACACCCGGTTGATGGTGGCGGCCGTTACCGTGTCCGGAATGCCGGCCAGCAGGGCCGCAACCCTTGCCGTGTTAAGGGTGTCGCAGGATTCAATGCAGGTGCCGTACCGCACATCGTCGATGATTGCCGGATCGATTCCGGCCCGCTTAATAGCCTCCTTCATGGTGACGGCGGCAAGGTGTGCCGCGCTCATGTCCTTGAGTGTTCCGCCAAAGCTGCCGATGGCGGTCCTGCATCCTGAAACGATAACAACTTCCTTCATTTCGCTCTCTCCTTGTGGTTTTAAAATGAGTTGGCATGCATGGTGACCGCCGGGTTCTTTTCCTGCATGATGGCGTTGAGTTTTCCCATGGTTGCCGGTAAAAGGGTGTTGATGAAAAATTCGGCCGTTGTGATTTTGCCGTGGTAAAAGGCGGCGTTCTTGTTGCTGGATAGAATTTCATCAAGGGAATTGGCATTTGATCTGTTCAAGATATCATCCAGGGGGGACTGGGCAGCGTTTGCCCGCCACAGCAGCATCCACGCCATGATCACATCCCCTGTGGCCTCGAGCAGTGGGTGGGCAAAGGCAAAGGCGGACTTGAACTGGTTGCCCTTGATCTCCCGGGCCGTTCGGGTGCAGGTGGTTTCAAGCAGTGTTGCCGCCACCATCACCTTTTCTCCCATCACCTCCAGGCCTTCGGTCTCCATTGAGTGCTGGGCCGTTTTTTTGATTTCTTCGACCAGGGATGCGAGAAAGGCGCCCTTGGCCATGGTCAGTTTTCTGCCCAGGAAGTCCATGGCCTGGATGCCGTTTGCTCCCTCGTAGATCGAGCAGATTTTGCAGTCCCTGACCAGCTGTTCCATGGGGTATTCCCGGGTATAACCGTAGCCGCCAAACACCTGCATGGCTTCCACGCATACATCAAAGCCCCGCTCGCTGCAGTAGGCCTTGACAATGGGGGTGAGGATTTCAGTGAGCCCCTGGTAGTGATCCTTTTCCGTCTGGGTGTCTGCGCAATGGCTCTTGTCGATGCAGAAGGCCGTGTAATAGAGCAGGCTTCGCATGCCTTCCACATGGGCTTTCATTCGGGTGAGCATGCGACGGACGTCCGGGTGCTGGATAATGGGCACCTGGGGGGCCGAACTGTCCCGGCCTGCCTCAAGGGCACGGCCCTGGCACCGGGTGCGGGCATAGTCAAGGGCGTAAAGGTAGGCGCACGAGGCGTGGGTGGCTGCCTGGGTTCCCACCTCCAGACGCACCTCGTTCATCATATGGAACATGATCTCCATGCCCTGGTTCTCCCTGCCCAGCAGAAGCCCCCGGCATCGGCCCTTGCTGCCAAGGGAGAGACTGCACGTGGGGCTTCCGTGGAGCCCCATCTTTTCTTCAACGCCCGTGCACACCACATCATTGGGGTCGCCAAGGCTGCCGTCCTCGTTGACCCAGATCTTGGGAACAATGAAGATGGAGATGCCCCGGGTACCGGCAGGCGCGCCTTCGATTCTGGCAAGGACCGGATGGATGATGTTGTCCGTGAGGTTCTGCTCGCCGTTGGTGATAAAGATTTTGTTGCCCGTGATCGAATAGGTACCGTCGTCGTTTTTCGTGGCCGTGGTGGTCAGCGCCCCTAGATCAGAGCCGGCAGAGGGTTCGGTCAAAAGCATGGATCCGCCCCACTCAAGGGTGTAGAGCTTTTCAAGGAAGAGCGCCTTCTGGGCCGGGGTGCCGAAATAATCGATCATTTTGCCGGCACCATGCCCCAGGATCACATAGACCATCAGGGTGTAGTTGGCACCAATGAGATAATCCAGGGCAGCCTGGGCAACGGTGTGGGGCAGCCCCTGACCCCCGAATTCAGGATCGGCCGTAAGGGCACCCCATTCCCCCCTTCGAAGCAGGTCCAGTCCCCTTTTAAAGCATTTGGGAACAGTCACGCATCCCCGGTCAAGGGTCACGCCCTGGCGGTCGCATTCGGTAAAGGTGGGGAGAATCTCTTTGATGGCAAGGTTTCTTGCCTCCTTGACGACCATGTCTGCCATGGTCTTGTTGATGCTGCTGAATTTTTTCGATGCAAGGATGCCCTTTGTGTCCAGCTGTTCGTATAGTACAAATTCAACATCCCGCTGGTCTGCAATCTGTTCTGCCATGCGTTTTTCTGCCCCCCTGTGTTGTTATAATTTGATGCCGTTGAAAATCAGATCAGTTATGTGCCGGGCCGTATCGTCCGTTGAAATGGCTTTGTTGAAAATGGCCCGGTTCATGCACGAATGTTCGATGGCGCCAAAGATGGTGTTCCGGATATAGGCGGCGGGAATTTCCCGACGTATTTCACCTGCCGTTACCCCCTGTTCGATGATGGTCATGATGATGGTGTTGAGGACCCGGACCTGCTGGTAGGCCTGGCTTTCAAAGTAGTCGTCACTGTTTCTCACCTCCAGGAGAATGATGCGTGCAAAGACCCGGTGGTTGGCATAGCGGTCGATGCACGACCAGATCACCTTTTGGAGGCGGTTCAGTGCACCGTCAATGCCCTTGAGATCCCGCTGGATCTGGACGAGAAACCCTTCGTAGTGGACGGACAGCACCTGGTGAAGGATATCGCGTTTATCCTTGAAATACTTGTAGATCAACCCTTCGGTAACCCCGGCGGTTCTGGCAATCTCTGCAATGGTGATCGAGGCAAAGGTTCTCTCTTCCAGAAGGTGCCGCAGGGCCTTGAGGATTTTTCTTTTTCCCGGTGGAAATGGATTGCCTCTCTGTTCCATGGGTCTTTCAGGTATGTTTTATTTACCTGTCCTGTTGTTTGTTTTTTATCTTATTATAATAGTGTGTTGCAAGTTTTTTTTGTTTTTTTGTCCGTGCTGATTGTTATGGTGAGTAATAATTACTTATTCAAAGGGGGGATGTCAAGAAAAAATTTTGGGGTCAGGTGGCCTGCTGTCGGACATCCACGGAAACGCTCAACTGATGCTTCCCCCCCCCCAGCACAGTTCCTTTGACCGGGGTCACATCGCTGTAATCGCGCCCCCAGGCCAGGGTCAGGTGCTGGTCCGTTGGAATCAGGTTGTTGGTGGGATCCAGATCCACCCATCCCATGCCCGGAATATAGATGGAGAGCCAGGCGTGGGAGGCATCCGCGCCAACGAGTTTTTCCTTGCCCGGGGGAGGAAGCGTGTGAAGGTACCCGCTGACATAACGGGCCGCAAGCCCCATGGCGCGCAGGCAGGCAATCTCAATGTGGGCAAAATCCTGGCACACCCCCCGTTTCATGTCAAAGGCGGCATCCACTGTGGTGGTGGTGGTGGTGGCTGCGGGATCATATTTGAACTGGGTGAAAATTCTGTCCGTCACTGCCATGGCCGCCTTTAAAACGGGAACCCCGGGTTGAAAAAGATCTTGTACCCATGCGGCAAATTTTTTATCCACCGGAATCATTGGCGAGGCAAACATGAATTGAAAGGCCTCCATGGCTTCGGGGGTGGCATGCTGCCAGATCATTGTCTTTACCTGGTCCCAGGGCGGGGTCTGTTCCGGGGGGATGGGGGGCTTGGGTGTCAGGACGACCTGGCTTTGGGCGGTGATTGCCAGAGTCGTGTGGGGTCCCTGGATGGTGGTGATGGTGACGGTGTTGCCAAAGAAATCCACCCGCTGGGAAAACGTGGACGGCTCCGGTGAGAGGGTGATGCGGCTTTTGACGCAGTTCTGGACCGGAGTCTGACGGGGGGTTAGAAACAACTCATTGTGGGATAAAGATGCCACATCGCCATGCTGATACCGGGTGATATGGGAAATGTCATACTGCATAGGGCACTCCGGAGGGTGAAAGATCATTTTTCAGAGCAGAAGGGGCCCCGGAAATTCCCAGCTGTTTTTCCGTTTCAATACGGCTTAAATAGTGCTGGGTAATGTGGTTGGCAAGGTCGATGATGCCCTTGTCCAGATGATCCAGCAGCCGGGTCAGCCGGGGCAGTTCCCCCTGTTCGGTTTTTTCCATGAGCTCTCTGATATCGGCAAGGCGCAGCTGGGTGGTCAGATCCAGGGTGATCTTCTCCTCCCGGGTCTTGAAGGCCCTGATGTTGCTTTCCGGAAGGGTGCCCACATGATCAAAAAGGGCTGCCAGCTGAAATCCAACGGCCCGGGGATTCAGCTCATCCAGCAAAAGAAGATCCACGAGGGGTTCCACCTGGAGGGTGGTGCGATACCGGGTGTGGTAGGTGATGGTGCTGTCTGCCACTTCCAGCAGGGTTTCCAGTTCCTGATTGATGGGGGCCCTATCCGACGCAAAAAGGCTCTGGAGCAGAGAGATCATATAGGTGGCCCGCTCAAGACGCCGTCCCATGTCCATGAAACACCATCCCATGGCCCGAGTCATGCTTTCCAGTGCCAGCCCGGCAAAGGCGGACATGGTGAGAATCATTTCATTGACCAGCTCCTGGGCCTCACTGATGCGGCTGTGGCGGTGGGGCGCAAACTGCGCCATCTCTTTTTCCATGCGTCCCAGAATATGCCAGGAATCAATGGAGAGTCTGTCCCGGACACTGGCGGCCACCCGTCTGACATTGTAAAGGGCACTTATGATGCTGCCGCTGCGATCGCCATCAAACAGGCAGGCCAGAATTTCCGTTTCAATGATGGCCATGGAATAGATGTCGCCCGGAGGAGAAAAGCCCGGGGCCGTGATCCCAAGGGCGGCCATGGCCCTGAGCAGAAAGGGGAATTCAGCCATGATATCCAGCCGGGTTTCACTGTTCAACCGCGTCAATACACTTCGGATCACCCGGAGCGTGCCCTCGGTGCGCTCCACATAGCGTCCCAGCCACAGCATGTTGTCCGCCACACGGCTCGGCAGGTCGCTTTCCCGGTGGATCTCAAGGGGGGCCATAAGTTGGGTCATCATGGTCTGATGTTCCACAATTTCATTGGTAAAGCACCAGGTGTCCTTGCTTCCCCCCTGTGCCCGCATGTCCTGATCAGAAAACAGTCCGGTGTCATGTGAGACCCGTGTAAGGGCACCAGGCATCACCGAGACCCGTTCATCCAGGGGAGGCAGTACTTCACCGGCGGTGACCGTTTCCGCACCCCGGGTGACCAGGCTGGAAAACAATCTCATGGTAAAGCTTCCTTGGGTTAAATCGCCTTGATCCCACACCGGAAGGGTGCAGGTCGTCACGGGTTCCCGGGCCACATAGGCGTGGGGCATGGCCTTTATTTCTGCCACAAGTGCCTGAATTTTTTCCGGAGGCATTGCCCGGGTGTCTGCCACCGGCTGCCCGGCCGATGCAAAGGCCGAAGATATGATCATGGGACGGGCAGGATCTGCTATGCGGGAGATCACCGTGTTCAGGGCTTCGGGCTGGCCGCACCACACCGTTGGTACATCCTCGAGCAGGAGGTCTTCGTTGAGCAGCAGGCGGCACAGACCCGGCAGAAACGGAACCAGGCCCGGTGTTTCTAATATTCCGCTGCCCAGTGGATTGGCCACGGCCACGTTTCCGGATCGAACGGCCTGCACCAGGCCTGGAACCCCGGTCAGAGAGGCATTGCCGAACACCAGGGGGTCACAGGCCGTGTCCTGCAGACGCCGCAGAATCACATCCACTGGCTGCAGACCCTTCAGGGTCTTTAAAAATACAGAATCATTGCGCACGGTAAGATCACTGCTTTCCACCAGGGTGAATCCCATGTACCGGGAGAGAAAGACGTGCTCGAAATAGGTGGGACAGGACGGCCCGGGGGACAGCATGACAATGCTGGGTTCCCGCTTTCTCATGTCCGATATTTCCATGAGCGCGTGGTTGAAGTCTTTAAAAAAAGGGGCCAGGCGCATCACTTTTCCCGAATGAAACATCCGGGGCAGAATCCGCGAGAGAATAATGCGGTTTTCAAGGGCGTATCCTGCGCCCGAAGGGGCCTGGGTCCGGTTGCCCACCACCCGCCATCCGCCATCGGAAAACCGGCACAGGTCTGTTGCATGGAAATGAAAGGCCGGAGTATCCTCCCCGTAAAGGCCGTGGCACTGGCGTAGAAATTTCGGGTTGGCAAAAAAAAGTTCCGGTGGCAGCTGGTTCTGGTGGATCAGACTCTGGGCGCCATGGATGTCGGCATGGATCGCTGCGAGCAGGCGGGTTCGCTGGGCAATGCCCTTTTCCAGAAAATTCCAGGTTTTCACAGGAATGGGAAGGGGAATGGGGTCCAGTTCCCAGGGACGTTCCCTGTCCTTGCCGTCGCTGAACACGTTATAGGCTGCCCCGTGTTCGTGCATGATCTGGCTGGCTTTTTGCCAGCGGCGTTCCAGTTCCCGGCGGCCAAGGCTGTTTAAATAGGTGACAAGCCCCTGCCAGTGGGGGGCGGGTGTGCCCTCCGGGGTGAGCATGCCGCTGCAGCGGTCTGCAAAGGAAAAATCTGCTGGAAACACCGGGTCGACAGTGGTGGCGTCATCGTTTTTCCCAGGCGGGGATAACGGTATGCTGCCCTGCTGCTGAAGCATGGAAGGTCCCAGTGGGAATGTTTTTAAAAAGCCGTTGGGGGTGTCTGATGTCATGGTTACAACTTGGTGGTGCCATGGGTAAATGGGGTTTGATCACAACACTGGCCTTTATATAGGTTTGCGGGCCAGCAATGAAATCTATGGATCACACAATGGGTTGAAAAGAAGCCCCTTGAATGTAAGTCGGAAATGTTAACAAATAAGGGGCGCCAGGGCAAGTTATCTTTGCAGGACCGTGGCCATCCCCGATTGTCCATCCGGTCCAGGTCTGCACCGGATGGACAACGCTGGAATCAGACATCCTCAGGCCGGATTCAAGGGGTCTGCTTTGTCCTTAGATCCAGGGTATGGGGAAAGTCCGGGTTCACGTTTTCCGCAGGAATCCGGTCCAGGAGACCCGGGGTATGGCCGAAACTGAAAAACCGTGAGATCCGCCTGCCTTCGGCCTCATAGGCGTTAACGGGAAACACCTCATAGCTGCGGCCTCCGGGATGGGCCACGTGGTAAGTGCACCCACCCATGGATCGCCGGCTCCAGGTATCCACCAGGTCAAAGATGAGGGGTGAATGGCTGCCGATGGTGGGGTGCAGGCACGACGGCGGCTGCCAGGCCCGGTACCTCACCCCGGCCACAAATTCCCCCCTTGTACCCGTGGGGTGGAGGGGGACCTGACGGCCGTTGCACAGCACCCGGTACCGGGAGCCGGTCATGTTTTTAACCCGCACCTGCATTTTTTCCAGGGAAGAATCCACATACCGGGCCGTTCCGCCGCCGCCGGGTTCTTCTCCGAGTACATGCCAGGGCTCCATGGCAACCCTTAATTCCATTTCCATGCCGGCATGGGTCACCTGGCCCACAAAGGGAAACCGGAACTCAAAATGGGGATGAAAATGTTCCGGCGTCATGGGATATCCGTCCCGGGTGAGTTCTTCGAGCACATCACAGAAATCCTGCCACACATAGTGGGGCAGCATGAACCGGTCGTGGAGGGTGGTGCCCCAGTGCACCAGCTTTTCCTCATAGGGTTTCTTCCAGAATTTTACCATGAAGATACGCAGCAGAAGTTGTTGGGCAAGGCTCATGCGGGCATGGGGGGGCATCTCAAACGATCGGAATTCCACCAGCCCCAGCCGGCCGGTGGCACTGTCGGGTGAGTACAGCTTGTCAATGCAGAACTCGGCCCGGTGGGTGTTACCGGTAAGGTCGGTGAGCAAATGCCGGAACAGCCGGTCCACCAGCCAGGGCGGACATGGCAGGTTTGAGTTTCCAGCCTGGTTCTTGAGCTCATCAAAGGCAATCTCCAGTTCATACAGGGTGTCATGGCGGGCCTCATCAATGCGGGGCGCCTGGCTGGTGGGTCCCATGAACAGGCCTGAAAAAAGAAAGGAAAGACTGGGATGATTGTTCCAGTAGGTGAGAAAACTCCTGAGCAGGTCCGGTCGTTTCAGCCAGGGACTCTGATCGGGGGTGGCACCGCCCATGATGATGTGATTGCCGCCGCCGGTGCCGCTGTGACGGCCGTCCAGCATGAACTTTTCCGTGCCAAGCCCTGTCAGCCGGGCCGATTCGTAGAGTTCCGTTGTGGTCTTGACCATCTCCTTCCAGGTGTGGGCCGGATGGATGTTCACCTCCATCACACCGGGGTCCGGGGTGATGCTGAAGCGGTTGAAGCGATGGTCAAAGGGCGGGGTATACCCTTCGATGATCACGGGGGTCTGTGTGATGGCCGCGGCATCCTCAACGGCGGTGATCAGTTCAAAATAGTCCACGGCCCGCTCCATGGGGGGCATGAACACATAGAGCCGTCCGTTCCGGGGCTGGATGCACAGGGCCGTCCGGATGACCCAGGCGGCCGACTCGCCCACGGCCGGGGCCGGCCGGGCAAAGGGACGGGGCTGGGGCATAAGGTCTGACCGTATCTGTTCTTCCGGCCTGCCTTCAAGGTGGTGCTGGGATGATTTCTCCTGCTCCAGGGCCTTTATACGCTCTTTGTCCGCCGCGGATGTCAGGGGGTCCGGCAGGGGCTCTTTTGTTCCCATGGGATCTTCTTCCACCACATGGGGATACTCCTCTTGAGTGACCCAGGGCAGGGAATCCAGGGGCAGGCGCAGCCCCATGGGAGAATCGCCGGGAACCAGAAACAGGGTTTTGTTTTTCAGATGCCAGGGGCCGCTCTTCCATGAGCCTTTCTGCAGCGGCAGGACAAAGCCTGTGATTTCGCCAATGCCCTTTTCAAACACCTGGGCCATGCGGGCACGATCTTCGGCGTTTTTCAGTTTCGGGTCCGTGGGTTTTACATTGACGGGCAGGCGCTGTTCCTTCCACAGCCAGTGAAAGATATCCTCGTAGGCCGGCATGATGTATTTTGTGTTTACCCCCAGAATTCCGGCAATGGTGGTCATCAGCTTCCGGGCCTGGTCCGGGCCGAATCCATAGTTCTTCTCCTCGTCGGCAAGCAGGGCATCCTCCCGCCACACCGGTTTTCCATCCTTTCGCCACAGGCAGTTCAAGGACCACCGGGGAAGGGATTCGCCGGGGTACCACTTGCCCTGGCCGAAATGGAGCAGGCTGCCAGGGGCCCACTGGGCCCGCAGCCGTTTGAGCAGCGCCACGGACAGGGGCTTTTTGGTGGGGCCCACGGCCCCGGTGTTCCACTCATCTGCCTCCATATCCTTTGCAGAGACAAAGGTGGGTTCTCCGCCCATGGTCAGGGTGATGTTTTCCCGGGCAATCTCCTCGTCCACCCGATGCCCCAGGGTTTCAATCTCTGTCCAGATCTCCTCTGGATAGGGTTTGGTCGAGCGTGGATCTTCGTGTATCCGGGTGACATCCATGGTGTGGCTGAATTGTACCTCGCATTTTTCCAGGCCGCCTGTCACCGGGGCAGCCCCCCTGGGGTTCGGGGTGCAGGCCAGGGGAATATGCCCCTCACCGGTCAGCAGGCCCGATGTGGCGTCCAGGCCGATCCACCCGGCGCCGGGCAGGTATACTTCGGTCCAGGCATGGAGATCGGTGAAATCCTGTTCCGGTCCGGAGGGTCCTTCCAGGGATTTCACGTCCGTGGTCAGCTGAATCAGGTACCCCGACACAAACCGGGCCGCAAGCCCCATGTGGCGGAGAATCTCCACCAGGAGCCAGGCTGAATCCCGGCAGGAACCGCTGCGTTTTGTCAGGGTCTCCTCGCTGCTCTGAACGTTGGGCTCCATGCGGATATTGTATTTGATCAGCTTTTGCAGGCCCTGGTTGACCATGACCAGAAAATCGTTGGTGTCCATTTTGCTGCGGTCGATGGTGGCAAGGTATTCCTTGAGCTTTTCCCCGGGGGGAGCCACCTCCAGAAAGGGTTTCAGATCTTTGGCAAGCTCAGATTTATAGGTAAAGGGACATTTTTCAGCATGGGGTTCCAGGAAAAAGTCAAAGGGATTGATGATGACCATTTCCGCCACCAGATCCACCTCAATGGAAAAATGGTCGGTTTTTTCCGGAAAATTCAACCGGGCAAGGTAATTGCTGAAGGGATCCTGCTGCCAGTTGATGAAATGTCCCCCGGGTTTGATGGTCTGGGAATAACTCAAAATGGGGGTACGGCAGTGGGGGGCCGGCCTCAGCCGGACCACCTGGGGGCCCAGCTGGATTTTCCGGTCATAACTGTAGTCGGTTTTATGGTGCAGCGCCACTTTAATGGCCATAGGGGGTCTCCATGTTTGATCTGTCAATGTTATGAAAATGCCGGCAGAAACAATGAATTACTGGGATGCTCCACCATTGGCGGTGGGGGCAAAGGTTTTGAAAAATGCCTCGTGGATATGGCTTCCCACGGTGTTGACCTTGGTCTGGAGGTCGTCCAGATATTCGTGCATGCCCATGGCAATGGTTTCATCAATGTCCGTGTAGTCCAGGTCGGCACACAGCCGCCCCAGGCTCTTTTCTGCGGGGTTGGAAACCGTTCCCACGGGGGTGCCGGAAATCTTGTGCAGGGCCTGTTCCCCTTTTTTGAGGCAATAGCGGATGGACCGGGGAAATTCACTGTCAAAAATCAGGAAATCACACACCTGTCTGGGAGTGATTCTGTGAAACCGCTTGCGGTACATCTCCAGTGCACTGGCGGATTTAAGAACCGCTGCCCATTGAATGGAATCATAGGGGGTATTGACCTCCCCGGCCCGGGGCAGCAGCATGAAATATTTCACATCCAGAATCCGTGAGGTCTTGTCTGCCCGTTCAAGGAGCAGGCCGGTCAGGGCAAAATGAAAGGCTTCCCCGTGGGACATGGTGGAATATAAAAGCCCGGTGAACATGTGGCCGCGCATGGTGATGATCTTGAAAAATTTATGGGGATTGCGGCTGGCATAATCCGTGGTGCCGGCCTCTTTCAGTTCAAGGTAAAAGCGGTTGACCTGTTCCCACATTTCAGACGAGATGATCTCCCGCACGGACCGGGCATTTTCCCGTGCCGCCCTGAGCGAAGAAATAATCGAGTTGGCATACTCCTGGTCCAGGGCCAGAAAATGGATCACGTTGTTTGCCGAATACTCACTGCCGTATTTTTTTTCAAACAGCAGGTGATCCCCGGTGGCCATGATGATGGGCTGCCACTGCCGGGTGGCTTCTGTGGGGAAATCCAGGTTCAGGTTCAGGTTGACCG
The DNA here is from genome assembly GCA_963675615.2 of uncultured Desulfobacterium sp. Lineage (GTDB taxonomy): Bacteria > Desulfobacterota > Desulfobacteria > Desulfobacterales > Desulfobacteraceae > Desulforapulum. Next base: position 1,356,531 of record CAXXTD010000001.1, on the reverse strand, counting down.
TGATGAACCGGGCAATGTTTTCGGCCCGTTCAATGTACCGTGTCATCCAGTATATGGCGCTTGCAACGCGACTAAGCATGGGAACCTCCTGTGGTGTTACTCCCAGTTAACGTCTGGGTTTGTGATTGAAAGCCTGGTGCCTGCTGCTGTGACTGGGAGGGGGGCGCACTTGCTCCCGTGACCCAGGTGTCTTTGGTCCCGCCTCCCTGGGAGGAATTCACCACCAGGGATCCCTTTTTCAGCGCCACCCGGGTGAGCCCCCCAGGCATCACATAGATATCCTCACCATAGAGGATATAGGGCCTCAGATCCACATGGCGGCCTTCAAAATGGTCGTCCACAATGGTGGGCACCCGGGAGAGGGAAAGGGTGGGCTGGGCAATATAGTTTCTGGGGTTTTTCTGGATGAGTGCTGCAAATTTTTCCCGTTCCGCCCTGTCGGCATGGGGACCGATCATCATGCCGTAACCGCCGGATTCATTGGCCGCCTTTACCACCAGTTTGTCGAGGTTCTCAAGGACATGGGCCCTTGCCTTGTCCTCCCGGCAGATAAAGGTGGGCACATTGGGCAGAATGGCGTCTTCATCCATATAATATTTTATGATTCGTGGAACATAGGCATACACGGCCTTGTCATCGGCAATGCCCGTGCCCGGGGCATTGGCCATGGCCACCCGCCCGGATCGATAGACGTCCATGATTCCAGGCACCCCCAGCAGGGAATCGGCCCTGAAGGCTCTGGGGTCCATGAAATCATCGTCCAGGCGGCGGTAGATCACATCGATGCGCTGGGGGCCCTTGGTCGTGTGCATGTAGACAAATCCGTCGGAAACCACCAGGTCCTGACCCTCCACCAGTTCCACCCCCATCTGCTGGGCCAGGAATGAATGTTCGAAATAGGCCGAGTTGTACATGCCAGGGGTCAGTACCCCGATTTTGGGTTGGGAAATACTCTCCGGGGCCAGGTTTTCCAGGGTGGCCAGAAGCTTGTTGGGATACTCATCCACGGGCCGGACACTCGAGTCGGAAAACACCCCGGGAAAGGTGCGTTTGAGCACCTGGCGATTCTCCAGCACATAGGAGACCCCCGATGGGCACCGCATGTTGTCTTCCAGGACATAAAACCGGCCATCCCTGTCCCGGACCAGGTCCGTCCCTGTTACATGGCACCAGATGGATTTGGGCGGCGTCAGCCCTTCACACTGCTTCCGGTAGGCCGCACAGGTCATGATCAAATCCTCCGGAACCACCTTGTCCTTCAGGATTTTCCGGTCATGGTAAATGTCGTTGATAAATTGATTCATGGCATAGATGCGCTGCTGCAGCCCCAGCTCGATCTTTTGCCAGTCCTGGTTGTTGATGATACGGGGAATCACGTCAAAGGGCAGTATTTTTTCGGTTCCCTCGTCACTGTTATACACGGCAAAGGTGTTGCCCGTCTGGAGCAGGGCTGTTTCAGCGGCACGCTGTTTGTGCATCAGGTCATCGGGTGGCAGGGATTCAATTTTGTCAACCAGCAGCTTTGCCCCCGGGCGGGGATGATTGTCTGCATCGAACAGTTCATCATAAAATCCCTCGGTATCGTAGTTTGTAAATTTCATGGCAACTCCTTGTATGGGGTCATGGGCTGTTTCATCATGGGGTGATGGTGTTTGCCGGTGCCGGGCGCTGACTTTGTCCATTGGGGGTCTGGGCAGACATGGGTCAGATGTGCTGCTGCGGATGGTTTTTTCCATCTTTTGACCCCGGACAGGAGAACCATACCATAATCCGGGCGTCATCACAACATCGTCCACCTGGTGAGTCTCTGCCAAAGCCGGTGCAGAAGGGTCCGTTCCGGTGACGTACCCCCAGTACATCCTTTTGATGGAAAGACCGGATCACCCGGAAATATGGCAGAGCAATTACCGGCTGAACCCTCCCATCAGGGAGTGTCCCCGGGGGCTGGAAGATTTCTGGATGGAATCGGTCAAACCGAAGTTCGCCTGGATGATCTACTCGATGATCTATGGGAACAGCTCGATCTCATGGTGGTCGGCTCCAAGGGCCGTTCCAAATATTGCCGGCATTTTTCTGGGATCCAATGCGGAAAAATTTTTCCGCCACTGTTCTGTTCCGCTGCTGAGTGTTTGTTCGAAAAAGGGGTAGAAATTTATTTTTTGGCGGAGAGGGTGGGATTCGAACCCACGATCCCGGTTTAGCCAGGATACTGCTTTTCGAGAGCAGGGCCTTCAGCCACTCGGCCACCTCTCCAGACAAAATTTCCACAGGCGATGTATATCTAAATGATTATGGTCCCACTGTCAAGACGTTCCATCTCCCCCAAACCTCTGCCTGTAATTTTAATTTTGGATTTAAGCGGTATGCGCCCGTCGGTGTCCGGTGGCTGAACCCAAAAAGCCGGGGACGGGTTGTTGCCCGGTCAAAACATTGATTTTTTATTTTTACAGGTGCATAACTCTTTTATGAAATGAGCTGAGGGTTTGATGGAGAGCTGAAAAAGCGAGGAACAGGCAGGTTATGCATAGGGAAAAAGTTGATACCATCATCATTGGGGGCGGCCTCAGCGGGGTTTATGCGGCCTTTCTGCTGGCGGCAAAGAAAAGATCCCTGGTGCTGCTCGAAGCCCGATCCCGGGTGGGGGGCAGAATTTTAAGCCCGGAGCAACAGGGTTTTTTTGCTGATCTTGGACCCTCCTGGTATTGGCCCATGGTCAACCCCAGGGTCACAGCGCTGGTGCAGGCACTGGGGCTCAAAGGATATCCCCAGTTTGAAACCGGCCTGGGCCGGTTCCAGGCCAAGGACGGCCATGTTGAAACCATTGAGGGCTATCCCATGAATCCGCCCGGGTGGCGGCTTACAGGGGGGATGATCTCCCTTGTCAACGGGCTTTGCGCCCTGATTCCCGGGGATGTCATCCGGCTGAATCATCCCGTCTGTGAAATCCAGCGGCTGGACAGTGGGGTGGGGGTCATTGTGGGGCGTCTTGACCAGGAGCCCCAGTGCCGGCTGGAGGCATCCAGCATCATTCTTGCCCTGCCGCCCCGGCTTGCAGCCGGTTCGATTTTGTTTACCCCGGATTTGTCCCACAATCTGACCCAGGCAATGCTGAAAGCCAGCACCTGGATGGCAGGCCATGCTAAATTTTTTGCCCTGTATGATGGGGCGGAGTGGCGGAACATGGGCCTTTGCGGCCAGGGGTTCAGCCTGTGCGGCCCCCTGGGAGAGATCCATGACGGATCCAGCAAGGCAGACAGGCCCTATGGGCTGACCGGATTTGTCGGCATCCCGGCATTGCGGCGAAAGGACAGGGACGCCATGGTTCCGGCCATCCTCAGCCAGCTTGCCCGCCTTTACGGGCCGTCGGCCGGACGGCCCGTCAGCGTCTATTACCAGGACTGGGCCAGGGAAGAATTCACCGCCACGCAATACGACCAGCTGTCTGCCCACAACCATCCCGAATACCATCCGCCTTCGGGGAAAAAAAGCATCTGGGACAACACCTTTCACTTTGCCGGCACCGAAACCGCAGACCATCTGGGCGGTTACCTTGAAGGTGCGTTGGCCAGTGCTGAACGGGCGGTTCGATCGGTTGTCTGAAAGTGGCTGAATTCTCAATGGACCCACATGATTTTGAAATTTATCTGGTGTGCCTTGGCCGGGGGTGGCATTTCCCTCCCCCCCCGGCTGACCCAATGAAAAATGAGTCTATGGCACTAACGGATAAAATTGGTCATTGTTTTAGCCACCGGTTCCGGGGCGGGAAATCGTTCTTTCCCCTGCTCGATCACCCCCATGATCCATGCCATGTTCCGGCCGAGCACCGCCATGATCTGTTTGCCTTCACCGTCCTGTTCCATTTCACCCGGGATGAGACCATGGGCCACATTCCAGTAGTTTGACGACGGCATGATCATCTCGGAGTAGTTGATATATTGATTCAGGGCGTTAACCGTGGGAATGCCCCCGGATCTTCTGACCGCCGCAACAGCTGCCCCGACCTTGTGGCGGAACAGGCCGCCGTTAACCGAAGAGACGAAAAAGGCCCGGTCCAGAAAAGACTTCATGGTTCCTGCCACACCGGAAAAATGGACCGGAGAACCAAACAGAATGCCGTCGGCCGCTTTCATCTTCTGAATCCATTCATTCACCGGATCGTCCTTGAGGGTGCAGGCTTCATCCTGGTTTTTTACACAGCCGTGACAGGCGATGCAGCCCTGGATCTTTTCCTTGCCCACCTGTATCATCTCCGTCTCTATGCCGGCCTTTTCCAATTCGGCAAAAACCGTGTTCAAACAACAGGCGGTATTTCCTTTCTTTCTGGCGCTGCCATTGAATCCAATAACTTTCAATTTTTTTCTCCTTGTTTTTTCTGTTTTTATGATCAAAACCCTTCCGGTACAATTTTACCGTGGATTTTTCGTTATTCCAGCATGGCATGTTTAATATATGACCCATTTTCCATGACGCAAATGAATCGTTGCCATGGCCTGAACGTCCGTGTCTTTATTCTTGACAGGACCCCTTCAAACCTTTATATTCCAATCCGACGATTTATTGGGGGTGTGATGAGGTTCATTAAAGTTATGAAGACCCTGTCTGACCCCAACGGGATCATGGTGTTTAGTTTGCTGGACATCCCGGTTTAAAGGCTTGGTAGTGATGTCAAGATGCAGATGATAATGGCCTCTTGTCCGAACACCCCATGAAAACCGTCTGTGGGGGATGTTTGCTGGGTTTAAATATATCGTTGTTTGGCGAATTGTAAAATCTAAGGAAGCCATTATACGCTATTCGTTTCAAATATGACGGCTCATACGGTAAAAAAGGATAAAAAATTTTAGCCCCTTCGGCTGTTGTCGTATTATTCAAATTAAAGGAGATTATCATGGAACAAGTGCTTGGGAAGCTCAGTCTGGATTTTTTTGGCAGGGGAAAACATAAAATTTCACCAGAACGTTTTTTTGAAAAGAAAAATGCAATTTTTCTGGATGTTCGCTCAAAGGAAGAAGCAGACACCCTTGATATTAAACTTAAAAACCACTCGAATATAGAAAGTATAAATATCCCCGTAGACAAAATTCCCGGTGAAATTGACAAACTTTCAAAGGAAAAATTCATAGGTGTTTTTTGTCCCGGAAGTGTCAGGTCCAGTGTTGTTTATGCGTATCTGCTTTCAAAGGGGTTTTCTGATGTACGCATTATCATGGGAGGGTATCCTGCCCTGACAGAGGCCCTGAAACCGGGTAAAGTCCTCCAGGCTGTTCTGGCGGGAAAAGATCTTGAGGTTTAACTATGATGAACCTGCTCATTGTCAGCGGATTGATTTTTATTGTGGCTGTTCTCATGACCATGGTGGGTAAGGGCGGTGGCAATTTTTATGTTGTGATTCTGACCATGGCTAATATCCCCATGCACCAGGCTGCGGCAACCGGACAGTTTATCCTTTTTGCAGCATCCGTTGCCGCGATGATCATTTTTCAAAAGAACAAATCAGTATCCTGGTCTCTGGCGTTTCTGATCGGAGGTTTTACCGCTGTGGCCGCACTTGGAGGCGGTTATTTTTCTCATCTGTTCAGTGGCTTTTCACTCAAGATGATTTTTGCTGCCATGCTGTTTGTGGCAGGAGCATTAATGCTCATTCCGGTCACAGAGAAAATAAGTGTAGACAATAGAAAGCGTTTCGGGTCCATGATCCTTCAGTCCAACGGGAAAAAATACAGCGTCAATCTGTGGGTCGCCATACCGGTAGCTGTTTTAACGGGCTTTGGTTCCGGGATGGTGGGGGTGTCAGGGGGGTCTTTCCTCGTCCCGCTGATGGTTCTTGCCTGCGGTGTTTCAATGCACATGGCCGTTGGAACGGCATCTACACTGATTGCCGCCACAGCCTTGATGGGTTTTGCCGGCCATGCTGTCCAGGGAGATTTTAATCCTTCCTGGGCCATCCCGCTGGCGTTTTTTACAATTCTGGGAGGGGTAATCGGTGGTAAGTTTGCCCTGGAGGCAAAACCGAAAAGCCTGAAAACGCTTTTTGCCTATACCAATTGGGCTGCCGCTTTTTTTATGGTTTTTAATGCCTTCACCTGAAATAAAACCGCCTAATCAGCAAACCATTCGGGTTTGAGCATTCTGGCCCTGTCAAGTCGGCTTCACCAGAAGCGTGGTCTGCCCGTTAAGAATCAGTCACCATTTCAATTTTTTTTTCATTGGGTCTGCCGGTCAGTTTCAACCGGCAGACCCGCAACGGTTAACGCAGCTTGAACCTGCTGATCATCTCGTTGAGCTTCTCGGCCAGTTTCGACAGCTCGCCTGCGCTTTCATTGACCTGGAGGCTGCCTGAACTCATCTCATTTGCGGCCTGGCTGACCAGGTTGATGTCCTGGGCCACCTCACTGGCCACAACCGATGTCTGGTTGACATTCTGATTGACCTCCTCAACACCGGCGCCTGCCTGGCTCACATTGCTGGATATCTCCTGGGTGGTGGCAGACTGCTCTTCGATGGCCGCAGCAACCGTCGTTACAATGGTGTTGATTTCGTTGATGATTTCCACAATGGATTTAATTGCCGAGACCGATTCCTGGGTTGTTTTCTGAACGTCGCCAATGCGTGAACCGATTTCACTGGTGGCATCGGCGGTCTGCTGGGCCAGGGCCTTGATTTCACCGGCAACCACGGCAAATCCCTTACCGGCTTCACCTGCCCTGGCAGCTTCGATGGTGGCGTTCAGGGCCAGAAGATTGGTCTGGGCGGAAATATCGGCGATGGTTTCTGTCACCTTGCTGATTTCAGAAGCGGCCCTGCCCAGTTCGTTGACTTTCTGGGAGACCTCTTCGGCTCTTTTCACTGCCTCGGAGGTTGTCTGGCTTCCCTTAGCGGTATTTCCGGCAATTTCGCTGATGGTGGACGACATCTCTTCAGCCGCAGCCACAATCATCTGAATGTTGGTGGAGGTCTGTTCGGTTGCCGCGGCCACACTGTTCATGCTGGCGGTCATCTCTTCGGCGGCAGATGCGACATTGCCGGACCGTTCGGATGTCTGTTCGGCGCCGGAGGCCATCTGCTGGGAGATGGCTGAAAGTTCGGTTGAAGACGAGGTCAGTGTTTGAACCCCGTGTGAAATATCCTTGAACATGGCTGTCAGGTTGTCGGTCATCTCCTTCATGTTGGCATACACGCCGGTGATGGACTTACCCTTTGTATCAAAGTCAACGGTGAGATCCCCCTGGGCAATACTGGCAGCAATCTTTGCAATTTCAGAGGGGTCGTTGCCAAGCATGGCCATGATGCCCCGGACAAACCAGAGAACCCCTGCCAGCGTGATGATCAGAAAAACAGTTCCCACGGTCAGGACCATGGTCTGGATGGCACGGACCGGCTTGAGGAACTCGGATTTGTCCTGGGTGACACTGATGCTCCAGCCGGTTAGTTTCACGGGCGCAAACCCGGCGATCTTGTCGACCCCTTTGAACGTATACTGATCCGTTCCTGACTTTTGGGACAGCATGGCGCTGGTAATGTTCTCCATGCCTGGAAGTGTAGTGAGGTCCAGTTTAAGTATGAAATCTTTGTTGGGATGGGCAATGACCACCCCCTTGCTGTTGAGCATGAATGGGTAGCCTGTTTCGCCCACTTTCAGCTGGGAGATTTTATCAGACAACGCATCGATTTTTCCCACGGAGGTAAAGACCCCGGCAATTTTTCCTTCAGGAGTTCGTATGGGAACGGCTACCACTACAACGGGTTTGCCGGTTATTTTGGAGAAAATAGGAGAACCGATAAAGGTCTTTCCGGTTTTAGCCTCCTGGAAATAATCCCTGTCCGTAAGGGAGAGTTGCTTTGCCCGGAAAGAACCGCCCATGCTGTCTGCGATGGCCCGGCCATTGGTGTCGATGGCAAAAAAACTTTCATATCCCCCACCGATCTCTTTGTGAACAGCAGCAAAATAATTGTCCAGGGCCGTCAACTCATTTTCGGCATTGTCAATCCCGGTTTCCAGTACGGTTGAGGCCGCATTCACAACAATGGGGTCAACGGCCATTGCCTGGGCCATGGTAATTTCCTGTTCCATGGCTGAATTTGCAAGGGTCGCAAGGCTGCCGGCGACCATTTCAGCCTGTCCGCTGGCAATTGAAAAGAGCGCGCTGGACGATTTGCTGATGGCAAAAAGTCCGACAACCGTCAGCGGTATGATTGCCGCAAGAACTCCACCCACAATAAGTTTGAATTTAAGAGACCGTTTCTTCATGTTTTCCACCTCCATGGAATATCGTTGTCGATTCATCGTTGTTCACCAGGGGTATCCCATTGTGTCGGGTTGTGATCCGTTTGGTATAAATTTCCAGCTTTATTTCATTGGCTGCGTCTCGTTCGTCAGCGTCTCGATTTTTTCCAGAACCGAGGTGATATCATTGAGATCACTATGTAAGTAACTGATAAAGCACGGATCAAGCTGTAATCCTTTTGCCATCATTGTTCTGTTCGTATCAGGAAAAATCAGGATCAATCGGATGTCGTCAAAAAAGGGTTGTATTGCGAGCAGCTGCTCTATCTGGCTTTCAGAAGCAATAAAAAGAATGATCACCGATATCCCGTTCAAGGGACGGCAAAGCCTCTGTGCGATAAGGCCGATGGAATCGACAATTTCAACCTGCATTCGCGGGAGCTGGTTTTGAATCCGCTGCTCAAGGGTCGTTCCCATTCCCTGCGGGGCGTCTGTAAATAAAATGATGTTCATGGGGCTCAACAGATCCTTTTGGGTAAATCGGTACGGTGCTTTTCTGTAACTACTGCAGAAATTAAAGCAGGAACTGTGCCAGAAAAGCAAGTCTGTCATAGTTCAACAATTACAGATAGTTAACCCTCTTTCAGGTGGGTTTGAGCATACCGTGGGGGGTAGATTCCCATAAACAGGAACGCATTGATTCCTGTTTATGGGAACAGGGAATGGCCGGGGTTCAGAAGGCTGGTGAAAAACAACTGCGGGAGATCATTTTTTTGAACCAAACCCTGGAAGACCGTGTTTGTTGAGCAATCCGTACAGGCGGGACTGGGAGATGCCCGAGATCCGGCAGGCTTTTTTCCGGTCCGATTCTGCCCGGCTCAGCAGCTCCTTTAAATAATCTCGTTCAAGCCTTTTTTTATATTCATCCAGGGTTGGCAGCTCCCCTTCCCTGTCAAACCCTGTTTCAGATTCAGGGTCTGATTTTTTCCGGGAAACCGGTTTAAAGTCAAGTATGGACAACCGGTATTCCGGTGGCAGATGTTTGGGAAAAAGGGTGGGGTCATTGCCTGCCGAGGCCAGAACATAATCAAGCACATTGATCAACTCACGGATATTGCCGGGCCAGTCATGGGAGGTTAAAACGGTCAATAATTCAGATGAAACAGCCTTGTTTTCGATTTTGTAGCGGTGTGAAAGCCCATGGATCTTTTTAAGGGTGATCTCTTCAATATCCTGCCTGCGCTCCCTGAGGGGCGGCAGTTTTATTTCCATGGCCCGGACCCGGTACAGCAGATCCTGACGGAACAAACCCTTCTTTACCCGTTGATCCAGGTCCAGGTTTGTGGCTGCGACCAGCCGGATATCAACGGGAATTTCCCTTGTTCCGCCGATGGGACGTACACATCGTTCCTGGAGGGTGCGCAAAAATGACGTCTGTGCGCCCATGGGCAGTTCCCCGATTTCGTCGAGCATCAGCGTGCCGCCATGGGCCTGAATCAGTAATCCCTCCTGCTGCCTGGCAGCACCTGTAAACGACCCCTTCTCATGCCCGAACAGGGTGCTTTCCAGCAGGTTTTCCGGCAACGCCCCGCAATCTACGGCAACAAAGGGGCGGGATGCCCTTCGGCTGTTTGCATGAATCGCCCTTGAAAACAGTTCTTTGCCGGTTCCGGTCTCTCCGGTGACGAGCACGCTGGCATCGGATGTTGCAGCCTTTGCAACCTCCATCAGGCATTTCTGGATCGCATCCGACTCTCCGATGATGCCGGCTCGAATCAGGGGAATCCGCTGGTGCGTGTCCAGCTTTTCCTTTCGGTATTGAAGCGCCCTTGTGATGGGCAGGGCGACCTCATCCAGTAGAAAAGGCTTTTGTACATAGTCCCATGCCCCATACTTGAAGGCCATTTCCGCTCCCCTGGCATCACCGGTTCCGGAAATGATGATCACCTCGGGCGGTTGAGATGCGCCCGTGAATTGCGGCAGCAGGTCCAACCCATTACCGTCGGGAAGTTCCAGGTCCAGCAGAACCAGGTCAAAGGGGTGGTTGCTGAACAATAATTGTGCATCAACAGCGGTGGTGGCAACTTCAAAGCCATGACCCATCTGCTCGAGCAGTTTGCTGAAAAAAAGACAGATGTTCGGATCATCATCAACGATCAGTACCTGTATCATCGATTATTCCCGCAGCCTTGTGCCGGCCAGGATTTCGGCAATGGCCTTGCACAATTCGTCCACGATCATGGGCTTCATCAGTACCCTGGAAATGCCATGGCGTTTCATCCTGTCAGGACTCAACCCCTCACTGAACCCCGTGCACAGGATTATGGGGATGCCGGGCCGTTCTGCCATGACCACGCTGGACAATTCAAGCCCGGTCATTCCGGGCATGGTGAGATCGGTGATGACCAGATCAAAATTTTCAGGATCGTTTTTAACCGCCTCAACGGCTTCCACGGGGCTGGTCATTCCGACCACCTGATATCCCATTTGTGAGAGGGCATTGGATGTCCACCCGATGATGGTGGGTTCATCATCGATCAGCAGGATTTTTCCATTACCCTTTGATAATTCTGCTGGGGGCAGTTCTTCGGATGCTGGTGCAAATCCATTTTCCTGTTTCGGAACAAGGACCTGAAACTTCGTGCCCATACCGGGTTCACTGGATACCGAAATATGACCCTTCATGGCCTTGATGATGCCATAGGCCAGGGAAAGTCCCATGCCGGTTCCTTCGCCCCGGACCTTTGTTGTAAAAAACGGTTCAAAAATTCGTTCGATCACATGTTTTTCAATCCCGGTTCCGGTATCGGAAATGCTCAGCCGGACATAGCTGCCGGGCTTCAACCTGGGGAATTCAAGCCTGTTTTCAGCGCCCAGATCAAAATCGTCAAGGACCACAGCAAGGACGCCGCCCCTTTCTTTCATGGCATGGGTGGCATTGCTGAACAGGTTCATCAGCACCTGGTGGATCTGTGTCTGGTCGGCCAGGATTGAGGCATCTGTGACCATGAACCGGGTATGGATGTCAATATTGGCTGGAGTCGAAGCCCTTAAAAACTTTAAACTCTCGTTGATCAATGGCACAATTTGAATGATATCGTTCTGAACGTCGGCCTTGCGGGAGAAGGTCAGTATGTGTTTCACCAGTTCCCTGGCTCTCAATCCTGCCGTCAGCACAGTATCAAGATTGTTTTTTAACGGTTTGTTCTCAGCTGCGCCAAGTTTGGCAAGTTCCGTAAAACCGATGATCGAAGAGAGAATGTTGTTGAAATCATGGGCAATCCCACCGGCAAGGGTCCCCAGGGCTTCCATCTTCTGGGCCTGTTGAATGCGTGATTCCATGGTTTTGCGCTGGGTAATATCCTGGACCGTGCCCCTGAGAATATAGTGCTGTCCGGATGCCACCCATTCGGGTTCACAAATGGCGTGAATCCATTTGACCTGTCCCGAGGGCAGTGCCATTTTATTTTCATGGTCAAACCCGATGCCCCTTTCCAAGGCCTCCTTGATGGCGGTTTCAAAGAGCGTCCGCCATTTTCCGGTAAAAACGGCCTGGTGTTCAGCAATGGGCAGGGGCCCCAGTGACGGGTCACGTTCGAAGATTCGATAAAGCTCATCCGACCAGAACGGAACCTCTTGATCCGGGGCCAGGGACCAGTTACCGATGCTTGCCAGCTGTTGGGCAAGGCGCAGATCCGCATTGGTCTGCAGCAGCTGCTGTTCCAGGGCCTTGCGCTGGGAGATGTCCCTTGTAATGCCCAATATCCTGTCCGGGGTGCCATTTTCATCCCGTAAGAACCGGGCACTGACTTCAACCCAGATCCATGTGCCGTCCTTTTTGCGCACCTGGGCCTCAATCTGGCGCTGACGGCCTGCATCAAAGCTGTCTCTGTCATCCTGTTTCAGCTCTTCTGATATGATGGAGTGGACCAGTTCTACACCTTCCCGGGTCATGTTCGCACCCATATTCATCGCTTTATACTGTTCAGGAGAATATCCCAGAAGCTGTTTGATCGAAGGGGTGACATAGGAAAAACTGAAGTCGGAAAGTGCCAGAATCCAGATGGTGTCCGTTGCATTATCGGCCAGAAACCGGTAGCGTCGCTCGCTTTCCCGCAGATCATCTTCAGCTTTTTTACGTTGAAGGATCTTGTACATGCCGTCCATCAGCAGTTTTAACTGGCGGACATCAGAATCGTCATAATGGTCGTTTTTGTTGCCGACCCCTGCCAGCACGACCAGGGTGCTGCCGTCAAACACCGGGACATTCAATACACGGGTGATGGGCACATGCCCTCGGGGAATTCCCTTCTTCCTTTCCGAACTGTAATTTTCATAGTCATTGATAATCTGGGTTTTCCGGGTGCGGGCAGCCTCTGCCCATAAACCCGCGTGTTCCACCGCATAGATCAATCGTTTGTCTGCAATTTCACACTCTTTCATGGTCTTTTTTGACCAGGTATGCATGGTCAATAATGACTCATCTTCATTTAAAAAGGCAAGATATCCAATGTCACTCCGGGTCAGCTGGATGGCTTGTTCCAGGGCAAATTCTTTGAGTTCGCTGGTGGGCCTGTCAGTCATCCGGCTCAGCTCTAGAAGTTTCTTGAGCCGCAATTCATCCAGATCCCTTGCGGTTTCTGCCTGGTTTTTTCTTTGTTCGATGCGGAGTACATGGCGGGTAATGTAGAGCGATAAAAGGACAATAAAGAGCAGGATTCCCACAAACATCTGAACAAAGTTGCGGGTGACCGCTGAAATTTCTTCATGGATATCATCCAGGTAGATACCGGTCCCGACGATCCACCCCCAGGCAGGAAATCCCTTTACATAGGCGGTTTTCACCGCCATCCTTCCGGGGTCATCTTTCCACTGCCAGCGATAGTTGACATAGCCGGCGTTATTTTGCGCCACAATTTTAACCATGTCGGCAAAGGGATGATTTCCCTGTGTATCTTTAAACCGTGTAACCTTTTTTCCCTCAAGGTCCGGACGAAAGGGGTGCACGATCATTGAGCCGTGCATGTCAATGATCCAGAAATAATCCTTACCTTCCGGCCCGTATCTGAGATTCCGAATATGGTCTGCGGCGCGTTTACGTGCCAGGTCAGGGGATAATTCGCCTTTTTTGATTTTGTCATCAATATCACGCAAGAAATTCAGCACATTGTCAGTCAGCTGACGTGTGGTCTCTTTTTTTTGATTCAGCAATTGCTGTTCCTGCTGCGGAATGAAGATCAGGAAGATGGATAACGCAAATAAAAGACAGGTTCCATACAACGGAGTCAGGATCCTGAGGGACCCCGATATTTGACTCTGCACAACCATGTTACGTCCTCAAAAAATTTACACCAGCTGTAAAGCTAGTATAACTACAGGAGATGCCGGTGAAATGCAATTGGTTATTAATCATTCGCCTGTTTGATAGCGACATCCGCAAGCTGAGTGGCAGAGCTTTAATCTAAGGTTCTGTTTGATTGTTCAGGGCGGTACAAATTCATCGAGGCCAGAATCATCCTGAAAACCCATGACCTTGACAGGGCCTGTTTTGTTGCCCGGCAAATTGAGAAAAATATCCGAAAAGAGATAAAACCTGTGGACCGGGCCCTCATCTTCTATGAGCCGACCCAGAAGGAAACCTCTGTTTACGCTCTGCCCGTGGCAGAATCCGACCATGGGTACATCTCCAGCCATTTTGGTGAGGCGCCCTGTTTAAGGTTGATCACCGTCCGTCTCAAGGACAGGACCGTAGTCGATGAGCGAATCATCAAAAACCCCTTTGGCCCTGTGGACCACGGCAAGGGGATTCTGGTGGCAGCCCTTGGCATATCCGTCTGAGTCTGGTACAAGTTCTATCCTTGGGGGCAGACTGTATTGCCGACCCGGACAATCAAGGAAGGGGGCAGACGTTCATGAGAGTTTTGTTCTGGTATTGCGATAACTTTGACTGGAATCCCGCCATCAAGACCATTGACGAGGTTCCCGACGCCAGACCCTTTGGCTGCACCAACGCCGTTGTCGCCTTTGTCCATGTGGAGCCAAAGGATCTTGAACCGGCAAGTTCCGCTGAAACTAAACTGGTGAAGAACGCAAAATGGCTGGCAAGAAAGTGGTCGGTCAACCAGATCGTTCTCCATTCGTTTACCCATCTTGGGGAGGAAAAGGCAGATCCGGACGTGGCCCAGGCCGTGCTGAACAATGCACAGGTACGGCTGGAAACCGCCGGTTACGACACCATCCAGACCCCCTACGGCTACTTCCTAGATCTGTCGATCCAGGCAAAGGGCCACCCCCTGGCCCGGATTTACAAGGCGTTCTAACGTTTTTTGGTGAACGCTCACTTACTTTCAAGTGCTCGAAACCGTATCGGTTGATTTGAAATGGCCCATGGCGGCACTATTTTTTAACGTGATCGTAACGGTAAACCCAGTGGGCTTTTCATTGCAGGCAAATACCGTTCCCTGGCAGGTTTCAATGCAGGTTTTGACAATGGCAAGTCCCAGGCCAACCCCACCGGAATCCCGAGTTCTTGATGCTTCAGGACGAAAGAACGGCTCAAACAGTTGATCCAGCATGGTTTCAGGAACACCGGGACCGGCATCCTGGACCATCAGGATAATTTTGTCTTTTTTCCTTTCTGCAGAAATATGAACAGGCCCGGCATGCCCGGCATACTTTACGGCATTTCGGATCAAATTGGCAATGGCCCGGGTTAAAAGTTCTGGAGCCGCCTTTACCCGGATGTCCGGGGGGATTTCATTAATAATGGTTGTGATTCCGATCTCTTCGCGTTTGATCACCTCCTCAACCAGGGGGTACAACTTTACGATGTTCAGTTTAACGCTTTTTGCATTTATTTCCGCCCGGGAAAAGGCAAGCAGCTCGTTGACCAGTTGGCCCAGATGGTCAACATCCTCCAGAACGTCCTTTACCCGGATCTGGTTTTCCCCGGTGGTCCGCTGTTCCAGGATGGCCAGTCCCATCTGAATGCGTGAGATGGGTGAGCCCAGCTCATGGGAGACATCCCCCAGGAATCGCCTTTGGCCCGTTACAAATGCCGACAGGCGTGAGGTCATGTGATTGATGGCCTTTGCAAGCCGCCCGATTTCATCGGTGCGGGGTTCATGGATGGTGACATCAAATCGTCCCCGGGCAATTTCCTCGGCGGCAAGGGTCATGCGACGTAAGGGGTTTGTGATATTTCTGACCAGAGGAACCCATAATAACATCGAAATCAACAATACTGTCCCTGCAACCAGCATCCAGGGCAGGGGATCAAAAAAGAACCCGTTGCCCGTTATGGAATCAGAAGAAACCAGAAGCAGGCCGGGTTTTGGACGGGACGAAGCGTCCAGTGACAATGGAATTTTAATGCCGGTCCAATAACGCTTGGGATTCCGGGTTCTCATTATCAGATGTGGCTTTGCAACCAGGGGTTCCAGCTCCGGTGGCGGGCCTTTTCCCCTGGGGGGATGGGGGGAATTTTTTCTGTGGGTATCATTGTTATTGTCAATGCCGTGGTTTTGCCCCATGCGCTGGGGATCAAAAAAAACATGGGGGGGTGCTTCTCCCCTGGGGGGGGGGAGTTCCAGGGTTTGCCTTGCGTTCATGATGACTTCTTTGGGCGGTTGACCACTGATGTCGCTGAAACAAGCGCCGTCTGCCAGTACCACTGCAAAATTCACCTGCTGGGTTTCCTGGTGCCGGGTGAGAATCTGAGACCACTTTTCCCGGGGGGTTTTGTTCAGATCATGGGAAATCAACATACCCGCGGCCCGCAGTCGCTGGGAAATCTGCTGTCCAAAGATCGTGTAAAAGTTTACCTGGGGCTGAAAGGAAAAAAACAGCGTCACCAGGGCTGCAGACAGGATCAGGTTCAAAAAGAACCAGGCCAGTATTTTGGTGAATAATGATGAGAATGGTTTTATCATTGTGGATCCCAGGCCTGTATGGGTTCATGGGTTGGGTGATTTTTGTTATAAGAAACTCGTTCCGAAGTATTGCCATTGGCGGCGTTCAATATTCGTTGTGGCCGGATGCCATCCCTTGCTCCGGCCGTGCCGGTTATATGAAAATGTCGACAGCATAGCCCCCAACGGGCATCATGCCATTTCCATGCTTCATTGTGTCCGTCAGGATATGTGGGTTTTATAACATCCCGTCCACCGGAGCAATCTACTTTACAAAGTCTTTACACTTCAGTCTTTCCTCAACAAACTTCCTTTACATTTTTCAGCTATATCCTGATTCATCCAGGGTAAATTCCAAAGAGAAACGGATAAAAATTGAGAAAAAAATTCTGGCCCTCCTGACAATTATCAGGAGATGCTGTGGGTAACCCCGGAGGCATGATCATTGAACATAAGGACACAGGTCACATGATAAAATTAAAAAAGGTGAAACAATGGCCGGACAAGTTGATTCTTTGCACCTTGGTGCTGGTAAGTCTTACCTTAAGCGGTTTCATTTTCCTTGGCTGTAACGGCGATAATGATACCGCCAATGGGGAAACCACAGAGGGCCTGGCAGGGGTTGTTTACGTCAATGCCAGCAATGATTCCGGGGTGGAAGATGGTCAATCCTGGGCCGGGGCCTACACCAGCCTGACAGCCGCATTGCAGGGGGTCCAGTCCGGTGAGGATATCTGGGTGGCCCAGGGTACCTATTATCCCACCACAGAGAGTAACCGGGATATCAGTTTTAATCTGGTGCCCGGGGTGGCTGTTTACGGCGGGTTCAATGGAACGGAATCTGCATTTCAGGATCGTGACTGGCAGGTTAATGAAACCATTCTCTCCGGTGATATCGGGGTCTTGAATGAACCCTCGGACAATGTTTATCATGTGGTGGTGGGGGCAGACGGGGCGATCCTGGATGGATTTACCATTGTGGACGGAAATGCAGATTTGCCCAACGACGGTTCCGGCTGTCTCGTTGAAACCGATGACACCGATGCAGAGATCCTGAGAATCGTGACGGACATAAAATCCAGTGCCGGAGGCGGGTTGTTGAATGTTCATGCCTCCACTGTCACCCGGAACTGCACTTTCAGAAACAATGCAGCCCTTAAAGGCGGAGCCGTATACAACATGGTCACCCAGACCTGGAATCCCGGAGAAGAAAGCGTTATTGGCGATTCTCCCCGGTTTGAAAATTGTGTGTTTGAAGAAAACGCCGCCATCGGTCGAGGCGGCGCAGTGAACTCGGATTTTTTCACCACCCCCACCTACCTAAATTGTCAGTTTAAAAACAACCATTGCGATGCAAAGGGCGGGGCCGTTTACAATGACATGGGATCGCCGTCTTATTTTATCAACGTTCTTTTTGCGGAAAACAGTGCTGAACGCGGGGCAGCTCTGGTGGCCGACGGCAGCTCCTCCCACCGCCTGGTTTACTGCACCTTTGTCAATAATATTGCCTATGACCTGGGTGCAGCCCTGTATCAGGGCACATACATGGGGGAGATGGAAACGGGATTTGAGTTCCGTGGTAATGAAGTACATCTGTACAACAGCCTGGTTGTGGGAAACAGCAGTGAGTCGTCTTCAAGTTCCATCAGTAACTGGCATGATGACAGCGCCACCTTTGACGATACTTCCACCATTGAAACCGAGGATGGTACCCATGTAGTGTCAGCCCATGTGGATATGACCACCTACGCCACCCTGGATACCACCCGGGGCTGGCACCCGGACCGGGAGGTGAATGCCGATGCCTGGGTTGCCATCTTTGGCGTAGATGCCAATGCCACTTATATGAACCATTCCTATGATACTTCAATTACTGCCGGTTACAGCACCATTTTTTACGTCAATGGTGCCGCAGACAAGGGCGGAGATGGCGCGTCCTGGGCAACGGCTTACAGCGACCTGCAAGATGCCCTGGGCCTTGCTTCTCCTGGTTCCCAGATCTGGATCGCCGCCGGAACCTATCTGCCCACACAGGGCACGGACCGTGAAACAACCTTTGTCATTAAAGAGGGGGTTGAAATTTATGGCGGTTTTGATGGTGTTGCAGACGATGCACTGGATGACCGTGATCCGGTGAATCATATCACCATTCTTTCCGGTGATATCGGGGTGCCCGACGATCCGGCGGATAATTCCTATCATGTTCTGTTTGCGGGGTCCGATGCCGTCATAGACGGAGTTACCATCCAGGATGGCCGTGCCGATGGGGCGTGGTTCAACAGCCGGGGGGGCGGATTACTGTGCTACGACGGCAGCTCACCCATAATCAACCACTGTGTTTTTACGGGCAATTATGCCGTGGAAGGCGGTGCCATTGCAGCCTTTAATGCCAGTGCCCCCATTATTAACAACTGCACCATTGAATCCAATACGGCCCAGCGGGCTGCCGGGATTCTTTTCCGTTCCGGCCCGGATACCCGGGAAACCGGTGCCTGGGTGGCGGGAAGTATTTTTAAGGGGAATGCTGCCAGTGATCGGGGAGGTGCTGTTTACATTGACTACGGGGCCTGGCCCAGTTTCAGCAGTTGTGATTTCTCCCTGAACACGGCGGTGGGTAATGGCGGGGCGGTTTATGTGGACAACAATTCTTCCCAGCTGTCTGTCATCAACACCTGGTTTGATGATTGCCAGTTCCAATATAACATCAGCTGGAATCGTGGGGGGGCCTTTGCCGTTTATGAGGGAAATGTGCATCTTTCCAGTTCAACCCTCACCGATAACAGTGCGGAAACCGGTGGGGGCGGGATCGCCCTGGATTACCAGGGCAGCTATGATACCAGGGACACGATTATTTCGGGTAATACCAGTACCACGGGAGATGGGGATGTGGATGACAAATCAACCCCACTGCTTTTACCGGCGTCCTTTGATGGTGGGGTTGAATAAAGGAGTGCGCTACCCTGGGTCATTGAACATGTACCCCACGGTGCGCACCGTTTGAATAAACCTGGGATTGCGGGGGCCTTCTCCGAGCTTACGGCGCAGGGATGAGATGTGGACATCCACGGATCGATCAAACACATCATAGTTTCTGCCGGCCACGGCATCGAGCAGTTGGTCCCTTGATAAAACCCGGGCCGGTGATTTTGCAAGGGTGATCAACAGATCATACTCCAGCGGGGTCAAAGGCAGTGGTTTTCCAGACAGGTATGCCGTTCGGGCGTCCAGGTGAATTTCCAGATCTCCCATTTTCAGGCGATTGTCCTGGTTCCGGGTTTTTGTTGTGCTGTTGAGCGACGGGCGATATCTTCGGGTGACAGCCCGAAGTCTTGCCAGGAGTTCCCGGGAGGAAAAGGTTTTGGGAAGATAATCATCAGCCCCCATTTCAAGCCCGACGATTCTGTCGGTTTCTTCAGCCCTTGCCGTGAGCATTAAAACGGGGATTTCGGATTGTTTGCGCAATTGTTTGAGCATCTCAAACCCGTCCATTTTCGGCATCATGACATCCAGGATCACCGCCTGGAAGTCGCCGTTGAGAAGCATTTCAAGGCCTTTTATACCGTCGTGGGCAGCAGCGACCTCATAGCCCATGGGGGACAGGTAGTCCATCACAAGTCGGCACAGTTTTTTGTCATCATCCACAATTAAAATCTGGATGTTTGTGGAAATGGTTTCCCCTGGATTCATATTCCCTTCACCCCTTCTTTCATAACATGGATGGCAAGATAGTGCCCACGACGGACGAGCGGTCCAGCCCGGGAACGTTGGGTCATTTAAATTCCAACTTTACAAAATCTTAACAATTTTGTCCATGAACAACAAATTATCTTTACATGCCGGGGATATATTCAGAACACAACAGAAGAAATATAAACTAAAAACAGGAGAATATCCTATGAAAACCATTAAAAAAATCATCATGACCATGGTTGTGCTTGGCATCTGTGTTGTTGTTGCATCTGGATCGGATTCTCAAACCCAGCGGCCCCGGGGCAGGCACCAAGGTCCGCCCCCCGAGGCATACACGGCGTGTGAGTGCAAAGAAGCCGGAGACACGGCTCAGTTTGAAAGTCCCCACGGGGATATTGTTACGGGTACCTGCGAAATGGAAGGCGATCGCCTGGTGCTTCGTCCGGATAATCCGCCCCGGAATCGGTCTGGAGAGAGGGATTCAGCAGATACGGACAATGAATAATTCCGGGTGATCTGAGGAAGATCTGATCCGGTTTTCTAAAACCAACGGTAAAAAAAATAAAAAAGGAGACAAGACATGGTTGGTAGTATTGGAAGTTCGAGTAATCTTGTTAACATGATTTCTGTAAGTTATCAAAATGGAGCCAGCACCTCCCGGGGAACTCAACAAGCCCAGGGTGCACCACCCCCGCCACCTCCGTCAGACCAGGGGGCTGCAACCTCGTCCGTTCAAGACCCCCTTGGCCTTTTTTCCGCAGTGGATTCTGATACCGACAGTGCCATTTCATCGTCTGAATATGATGCGCTGCTCGAAGGGATCAAAGAGGTAACGGGTAATGAGTTAACCAGCAGTTTTGAGGACTTTGATGTGGATGGTGATGGTTCGCTCAATGGCGCAGAATTAAGATCCGTTCTTGATAAAGCAGGTTTTCAGCCCCCACCCCCCCCCTCAGGTCAGGTGGCGGCAGCCTATGAAGCTCAATCCGGGCAAGCATCAAAAAATTCTGGTGATAATCAGGATATGCTGGCACAGCTGGTGGACTATCTGTCATCCCGGACGGATGATTTTGATATCACTGCATAACAATTTATGGGATTGATCACAGAATCGGCCACCCCATCCCAGAGTGGCCGATCTTATGATCAATACCCAATTTGTTCCAAATGAATCAAGATTCAAGGAAAAGGGAGATACCAATGAAAAGAAGTGCAGGAATTTTAATCGGGTTGAGTCTGATGGCATTGACATTGATGCCTGTTATCGGCTGCAATTCTTCAAGCAGTGGTGATTCTACGACAACCACCTCTGCAACCACTGATGCCACAACCAGCGAAGACGACACCATACGGCCCGAAGGGTGGACTGCGGAAACCCATGGAGATGATGTGTCTGCAAATTATGAAGTGGTATTTAAAGATGATGAGGTGGGACGTATTGACCTCACCATAACAGCCTCCGACTGGGAAGCCATGATGAGTGATGAAACCCTTGTAACAGCCTATGGTTCGTTTGGATCACAATCGGATATGGCAATGCGACCAGCCGATGAAATGCGACCAGCCGATGGGATGCGACCAGCCGATGGGATGGTACCGGCCGATGGGATGGCGCCGGCCGATGGGATGGCGCCGGCCGATGGCATGGCACCGGCAGATGGCATGGCACCGGCAGATGGAGTCAACGCAGAAGTGGTTGAACTGACAGAAAATCCCATCTGGGTTCCCTGCACATTCACATTCAACGGAATTGCATGGAATTATGTGGGGGTTCGTTTCAAAGGGAATTCATCTTTAAAGGATGCCTGGACCGCCGGTATCTATAAAATGCCGTTCAGGTTCGATTTTGATGAATTTGAGGATACCTACCCGGAAATTGATGATCAACGATTCTATGGATTTAAAAAGCTCACCCTTTCCAGCGGATACAAGGATGACAGCCTGATAAGGGAAAAGGTTGTGGCCGATATCTTCAGGGGGCTTGGCGTTCCTGCCCCAAGAACCGCCTTTTATCGACTCTTTATCGATTGCGGAGATGGAGAAGGCAGCAGATATTTCGGTCTTTATACCATGGTGGAAGTCCCTGCTGATCCCATGCTGGAGGCACAGTTCTCAACCTCAGACGGGAACCTTTACAAGCCCGATGGTACCACGGCAAGTTTTGGGGCCGGTTCCCCTTCAGAAGAAGACTTTGACAAGGAGACCAATAAGGATGAGGCCGACTACAGCGATGTCAACGCATTGTACACCGCCATCAACGATACCACAACCGACGAAGAAACCTGGAAGAGCACATTGGAGTCTGTTTTTGATGTGGATGGTTTCCTCAACTGGCTTGCGGTGAATACGGTTGTCCAGAACTGGGATACCTATGGCAAAATGACCCACAACTACTACCTTTACAACGATGGGGGCGTGTTGACATGGATTCCCTGGGATAACAATGAAGCGCTCAAGGATACAGAGGCTGCCATCCAGGCCCCCCTCTCCCTGGGGCTGGATGAAGCTTCCCTGGGCTCCTGGCCATTGATCAGCCGCCTGCTTGAACTGACGGAATATAAAAATATCTATAAGCAATACTGTGAGACCACAGTGACCGATTATTTTAATACGGAAAACATGCAGGCCCTTTATGACGACGCCCATAATCTTATTTATAATTATGTTGTGGGGGATGAAGGTGAACAGGAGGGGTATACCCTGCTCAGCAGTTCCCAGGCTTTCATTGACAGCCTTGACTATCTCAATACCCATGTTGAAAACAGAGAGGATGCGGTGACCACCTTTCTTAATCCCTGATTTTCAAGTGGAATCCAGGCCATATTCAGCAAACAGGATCATATTTCAGGAGAGATGAAATTGCGCAGACAAAAGAGAGGGAACGGGGTGCTTTATGGGGTATGGCTCCTTATTCTAGTTGCAACCGTTGCCATCACCCGTTTCTATGGTACGGAGAGCTCAAACTTTTATGGAATTGCCGAAACACGCGAAATTGTGGTTAATTTTGAAGGTGCTGTTGAAATCAGGAAAATCAATGTAACAGAAGGGCAATCCGTTGAACAGGGAATGTTACTGGTTGAGCTCAGCAGTCCGGATCTGATGTTGAAGATCAATCACATCTCACATCAGCTGGATCAATTAAAGGCCCAGAAAGGGGTGGATAAATCAGAAATCCAGTCAAAACTCAGACAGTTAAAGGCAGAAAAGGCTGCCAAAGAAAATGAGCTTGAAAACCAGATTGCACAACTGGAGAATCAGTATAAAATCAACAAGTCATTGCTTTCCGGTTTAAAAAGTATTCCCGGTGGCAGCGGGTATGACAGTGACGAAGGCAGCAGCCCCATGGCCTTGAAGATCAGAAGTTTAAAAGAGGAGCTGCGACTGTGCGTTAACCCCATTGCGATTCAGATTGAGCTTTACCAGAAAACCCTTGCCAACGCCAAGGATCCCGTAAAAATTCAGGTGGAACGACTTGAAAAAGAGTTGACCCTGCTCCGGGAAGAAAACAGCAAATTAAATATTTATGCGCAGATTTCAGGAATAATTGGTTCGGTGAATTTCAAGCCCGGGGCAACGGTCTCTCCTTTTGCCCCCATTCTGACACTCCATACAAGGACCCCTTCATTTATAAAGGGCTATATCTATGAGAAAGCCTATGCCGACATCGGTATGGGGGAAAATGTAAACGTGGCATCCCTTGCCATTGCAGACAGAAATATTACAGGTGTCGTGGTGGGAATAGGAGCACGAATTGTGGCCTATCCGGAACGGTTGAGAAAACATCCTGACCTTCAGATGTGGGGAAGGGAGATGGTCATCCAGATCCCTGAAAACAATCATTTTATTCTGGGTGAAAAGGTATTGATCACCTCTTCGGTGAAAAAGCCGGGATTTGCGGAACAGTTAAAGCGATTGTCTGCCCCTTCGGAAAGCATGGCAGATGTCATGCAGACCTGTAAAAACTTTTTTTTTCAGGAAAATATCCTGCCCATCATTCCCCTGGAGACAGAGGGGATTGAAGCTTCAGCGATTCTGTATCTTGAGGATATTGACAGATACATGGTGTTAAGTGATGACACACCCGGTAATGCCCCGCTTATTATGCTTATGGATTCCCATGGCAGAATTACCGGGGAAACACCCATTGCCGGACTGGATCGAATAGACGACATGGAATCGGTGGCTGAAGGGGAAAAAGGCGTTCTCTACATCTCTTCATCCCTTGGTGCCGGCAAACAAGGCACGATTAAAGCGGCGAGAAAACATCTCGTTTCGGTCCAGCGACAGGGAAGTTCTTTCTCACTAGTGGGAAAGATAGATCTCTATTCCCTTCTCATGACCCAGGCCCAGGCTGCGGCAGGTGCGCCATGGGCAGACTTTATCCGTGGTGCCGTTGTGGAAAAAACCCTTGATATGGAGGGTGTTATGTATGGAGATGGGGCGATTTTCCTGGGTTTTAAAGCCCCTCTGATGAACCAGAAATCGGTGATCCTGAGGATCAATGAAATAGACCAGGTCATCAAAACAGAGAAACTTATGCCCGGTCAGATTTCCATTTGGCGAACGGTCCGGCTGCAGCGTGGAGGAGATCAATTGCAGGAAGGTATTTCAGACCTGCTCTATTTTGATGGGGACCTTTATATTACTGGGACCCCTTTGATGAAAAAAGAGGGCTCACGATCCGGAAGCCTCTGGAAGATTGATGACTCCAGCAAAACACCCATCTGTATCACCCACTTTGACGACCTTCAGCCCGAGGGGATCGCCGTTGGAAAAGAAAAAAACACCCTGATGGTCTGTTTTGATCAGGGACACAAGACAAAATCAAAAATATGCGTCGTAAAGGTGAAATAATGAAAAAAATGTGTATCCTCCTGGCCGTTGTTTTTTCAACATTGACAGGTTTCTGCAGTGTTCATGCCCTTGAAAATAAGGAAAAACTGACCATTGACAGTTTTATCATGACAGCACAAAGTGATCTGAAACTTCAAAATCAGCGGGAACTCACCCGCTATCTGAAAGATGCGCCCTCCAGTACCCCCTACATCGATCGCATGGAGTTCAGGACAGAAACCGAAGAATTTGATCTGGAAAAACAGAAGTATTCTCTGCGATTTTACCCCAAGGGGTGGGGCGAGACCCAGTATACAAGGCAGGTGACCGAGCTTGCCAGCCAGTCCTGCCGTACCGAGCAGCTCAATTACTACAACACCGCCCTGAAGATGCGCTATGATCTGGTGCTCGATTATCTTGAAACACGTTCCATGATCGACCTGAAAAGGCAGCTGGCCACCGTGTGTGAGGACAGGACCCATGTGCTTAATAAAAAAAGTGCCGGAAGTCTCTCCTTTGATATCAGTGAGCTGATTGCGGCAGAGGAGCTGCTGACTGACCTTCGACTGGAACTTGTGGGTCTTGAAAATAAAATGACCGGACTCAATCATCAAATATCGGTTGCGGCAGATTCACAAATGCCCGTTGCCTTTGACAGGAGAAGGCTGATCGATATCAGTGCCATTGAAAAAAAGATAAATGAAATCCCGATGGAGACAACGGTTAACAATGTCAAGCTGGAGGACCAGAAGAATAAGATGGACCTTGCCAACAGCAAGTACATGCTTGAGCAGGCAAAAAGCCGGGATTATTTAAGTTATTTCGAGTTCGCCTACGACAGCGATGATTACGATGATGCGCAAAAGGCCTGTTCCATTGAAGTGGCAATCAAGCTGCCGTTTATCAATTCCGACCGGGATGGGGTGAACCGCAGAAAAGTGAGCTACATGAAAGAGCGGCTGCAATACAATGAAAAGATGAGAGACCTGGCTGAAAAAAAGATAACTCTGATCCGGGTACTGGACCGGTTGATTCAGCAATACACCTTGCTCGAAGCAAACAAAAAGAACAGTAATGCTGAAGTTTCCTTTAAAGCTTATTTGAAAATGGACAGCATGGATCCCCTGAACCTTCTGAAAATAAAGGAGTCCATCATCAAAAGTGATATCCAGCTTGAAAAAACATCTTTTAATATACGCGGGAAGTTCATCGAATTGATGGATATTATGGGAAAACTTCCTGAAAAGCCTTTTAAAAATTACATTGTTTTATAATTACATTGTCTTATAAGGAAACGCTATCTTGGGCAGCCACGAACAAAAGGCCATTCCTGCTTTACTCGAGCGGTATGAGCTGAAATTTTTAATTCCCATTGAGATGATAGATCCCATCTCAAGTTTTGCATCGGTATACTGTTCCCTGGATAAATACGCGTTGGATGCGCCCAATGGCTATTACAGGGTAAACAGTATCTATCTTGATTCACCGGAATATCTGTTTCTGAGAAGGCGCCTTGAGGGGGTGCAGAACCGATTCAACATGCGGGTGCGTTCCTATGGTGACCATCCGGAACTGCCCTATTTTCTTGAAATAAAGCAGAAAACAGGCGGGGTGGCCAGAAAATACCGGGCACAAGTGACGGATAAGGAGTGGTACAAGGTGTACACCGAACCTGGCTTTGAACTTAAAAGTGATGGGGGCGGCGGAAAAGGGGAAAAAAATAAAAAATTATTTGAACGGATGGTATACACCTACAACGCCGCCCCTAAAATCCTTACGCAATATTTAAGGAAGGCATGGATCAGCGATGTGGACGAATATGCACGGATCACATTTGACGTTGATTTAAGATTCCGGCAGGAAACTCAATACCGACCCGTTCCGGGCCATACAGATATGGTGTCATGCGATCATACCCTGGCCTTTGATCCGGGATGCGCGGTGGTGCTGGAGTTGAAATGCTATACCTCCCGGGTTCCCCTGTGGATGATTGACCTCATTCGATTTTTTAATCTGGAACGACGGAGTTTTTCAAAATACCTGACAGGGGCATCGGAACTGATGGTGCTCCATCGCCATGATGACGATTCAAGGGTTTCGGCAGTTTTATAAAAAAACAACGTGTAACCAAGGGTTTTACTGTTACACGTTTTACCAGTCTGATCATGAAATACGGAGAATAAAATGTTAGATACACTGACACTTCAAACCGCCACATCCAATTCCGGTGTGCTGATTATCATCTATACCATGTTTGTGGCATTCCTCCTGTCGGTAACCCTGGGGATAACCTACGTTAAAACCTTTCGGGGACTTTCCTACTCAAGAACCTATGTCCAGGCGGTGATCTTAAGTTCCATAGTGGCGGCCACCGTTGTTCATGCCATTGGTGACAGCCTTGCCCGCGGGCTTGGGATGATCGGTGCCCTTGCCATCATAAGGTTCCGGACAAGTTTCAAGGACCCAAGGGATATCCTGTTCATGTTTTCCGCCCTGGCCGCCGGAATCGGTTGCGGGGTTGGTGCATACAACGTTGCTGTTATCGGAACGCTGGGATTTGTTCTGACGGCATTGGTGCTTCACGTTACCCCCCTGGGGCAGCCCAGCACCTTTGACGGTATGCTGCGTTTCAACATCAACAGCAGTGATGAGAGCAGGCACGAGCTTGAAGGGCTGTTGAGAAAATATTGCAAAACCTTTGTGCTGATCACATTAAGGGAGATGCAGCAGGGAGAGCGACTGGATTATGCCTACCATGTGAAAATAAGAAAAAATCGTGAAACTGCCCTATTAATAAAGGAAATGCCGGAAAAAATTTCTTCGGTACGGGGGGTGGGTCTGATGCTTCAGGAGACCACTGTGGAGTTATAGCCCCATTAATTGACTTTTTCAGGGAATCACAAGTATTGACGTCCGCATGATTTTTGATAAAGATTTAAACCTCGGGGCTCTATTTTTCAATGATGTAACAGCCACATTGATCGGGAAATTTTCCATTACACCGGAGCCAGGGTGAGGGGTGACCAGGCCCGTTTTCCGTTTAAAAAACTTGACAACAACTTGAGATATGGAATATGCATTATTGCATTTAATATTTTATAAAAGAGGTCTTTTTGTTTAGAAAATCAACGGATATTGTGTCAATCGTTGCCGGCAACGGGAATAACTCCCCGGCGGCGGATTGATCATTTTTCTGCAAGATGTAACACAGGCTGTTCCTTCATAAACAGTCCGTTTTTTTCGGCCTGTTCCGCAGCAGACCCTTGTTCAAGATTCCGCCGCTATAGTTGTACCCTCTGTCAGCAACGATCAACACTCTGAAATATCAAGTGATTATTCGAGTTCACCGGCAACCTGCGTGTGCCGTCCATAGTACCACACGTTTACAGATATGCCGGTCAAGACAAAATGCAGCAATACGTGGAGTCAACCAATGTTCAACAAAGAAAATACTGACAGCAAATATAGCAACGACAACACCCGGAACCTTTTAGCGTTGGGATGGTCTTCCCATTTTCAGGCTCAGCTGGATAGCCTATGCAGCAATGCAGTTATCCCGGCCAGAGTGATCGGGGTAAGAAAGAATTACCTTGGTATCAGCAACGGAAAAAAAGAATGGCTTGCCACGGTAGCCGGAAGGATCAAGCATTGCGCAGGACTGATTTATCCGGTAACAGGGGACTGGGTGCTCGTAAAGGATACGGTGATTTCCGAGGTGCTGACGCGAAAAAATGCCCTCTCCCGGGGAGCCGCCGGCACCCATGGCAAAGAAGATTCGCAACCACAGAGAGAACAGGTGTTTGCGGCGAATCTCGATACGGTCTTTATCGTATGCGGACTGGACCGCGATTATAACCTCCGCCGTTTGGAGAGGTACTTGACCCTGGTCTATAATTGCGGCCTGAATCCCGTCATCGTTCTGACGAAGGCGGACCTTCACCAGAACCCGGAGGATTGTGCAGCCGCGGTCGAGACCGTCGCCTTCGGGGTTCCCCTCCACCTGGTTTCGGCGCTGGATGACAAAGGACTGACTCCTTTGGAGCAATATTTGTCTTTCGGACAAACCACAACCATGGTCGGCTCTTCCGGCGCTGGCAAATCCACCCTGGTGAATCGGTTATGCGGCAAGACCATTCAGGCAATCGGGTCTGTAAGTGCCAGCTTGGGAAAAGGTAAGCACACCACTACAACCCGGGACCTGGTCATGATGCCCCAGGGAGGTATGGTGATCGACAACCCCGGCATCCGTGAAATTGCCTTCTGGGACGATGGCGGCGGAATCGGGGTCGCCTTTCCGGAAATCGAAAATGCAGCCGGGCAATGCCGGTTTTCCAATTGCAGCCATATGCACGAACCGGGTTGCCGCGTCCTCCAGGCGGTAACCGCTGGTGAGATTTCCCGTGGAAGACTGGAAAGCTATCTGAAAATGAAACGGGAACTGGCATATCTATCCCAAAGACGGCACAAAAGCGCCGACCGGGTGGAAAAGGAGCGATGGAAAGACGTGGCTTTGTTAACCAAAGCCATAAAAAAAAGAAGACGAAATGAATAATAATCCAATTCCGGATCGATTCGGCGTCATCTGAATCCCGGTAGATGGGCATAAGCCGGACGGCTACTCCTCACATTAAAGGCGTCCGGCTGATAAAAATTTCAAAAGTGGCGGCCAACCGGAACAGGCCCTCATTCGGACAGATACTTATAGATTCTGCGTCTGCCTGACCAAGGCCTCTCCTGCATGCCTTGAACGGGTGCTCCGGTTGCATCAGCCATTCGGTCCATGAAATTGAAAAGAGACGTGACAGAGATGGCTTCGAAAATTTCTTCGTCGGAGCATCCCTGGTCTTTTAATTCTTGGATCGTGTGGTGATTAATTTTATAGGAATTTTCTGTTGTCGTCTTTGCAAGGCCCAGCAGCTTTTTTGTTTTTTCATCAATCAGTGTCGAACCGTCTATGTCCTCAAGAATTGCCTGAACCTGTTCCTGGGTAAATCCCTGCGCCATGACCATGGCGCTGTGGGCATCCACTATATTCGGTAAAATATCATGTTTAGCTTATCTGAAATATGATCTCAACCAGGAACAGCCACAACATGTTGTGGCTGTTCCCGGTTGAGGTGTCGTTGCTGAAAAAGGGGAAAAATCGACATTAAAGCAGCGGGGTATAAAATTAATGCGGGGATGAACCAGGCATGTGAAAGTTTTTGGGTGAAAACTTTAACGACCGGACCCTTGTGTGTTGAAAATGATGAGAAATAGCGATATGGATTGTTTTTAAACGATTGGCGCGTTTTGCACAACGGTGCTTTTTTAAAGGCATCTCAATTTCAGGGAGACGACGGTCATTGTAACGGAGTTTGCCTTGTGGAGATAAAACAGGAGATGGAAATGAGTATTTTGAGTCGAAAAGGGTTACTGTGTTTATGTTTATGTTTAAAAATTGCCTATTGCCCGACAGGTATCCAGGCGTCTGAGGCGTCTTCCTTTGATTATGGCGCTCCAGGCCATTGGATTTCCGCACCGGAACAGACCTCGGCCCATGCGGTGGATGTGTTTTATGTGTATCCCACGGTGAATTTTGCCGATGTCCCTGAAAATATGGACATCACGGATGCGCGTCTGAGTGATGCCGCCAAGGGTGTTGTCATGGAGCATACCGGGGTTTTTAAAAAGACGGCCAATGTGTTTGCGCCTTTTTATCGTCAGGTATCCATCGCAGTGCTCTCCTTGCCTCCAGAGGAATTTGACCTGTATTTTTCCAAGGCATATGGGGATGTAAAAAACGCGTTTCTGTACTATCTGGCCCATCAGAACCAGGGACGTCCCTTTATTCTTGCGGGGCACAGCCAGGGCAGTCTGATGATTATGGAGTTGATGAAGGAGTTGTTCGGGAACGAATCACTGATGGATCAACTGGTGGCGGCCTATATCATCGGGTACTCGGTGACGCCGGCAGACCTGGAAAAAGCACCCTGGATGAAAATTGCCCGCACGGAAACAGACACCGGTGTATTCATAACGTACAACACCCAGTCTAAAAATGCCACGGGGTCTCCCGTGCTGCTGCCCGGTGCCATGTGCGTGAATCCCTTGACCTGGTCCACCCGCAATGAACCCGGTGCCGCCGCCTTGAATCAAGGGGCGGTTTTCTTTGATGAGACTCACGGTATCAGCAGGGAAGTGCCCGGGTATACCTCGGCATATATCGCAGACAGCGGGGCGTTGATCGCTCCGGAGCCGGTACCGGAAGATTTCCATGGTCCGGCGTCGTTCTTCCCCCTGGGGGTGTATCATGCCTATGATTACAGTTTTTTTTACCGCAACCTGGAAACCAATGCGGCCCGGCGGGTGCAGGCATACCTGAAACAGAATTAAGGGGGGACTCAACTTTCGGACTTCAGGCCGTCGTTTTATCGGCATCAAGCACTTCCGGATTGACGCAGGTGGGAGGCGTGCCGTTGCGGTAAAACGAGATGATGTTTCCGGCCGTCATGGCGCAGAAAAGGGCGTCATGTTGTTTTGCCCCCTTAATGAGTTTTGCCGGGATCATGGGCGATTTCCGATGTAATCTTTGGCAAAGGGCTGGTAAAAGGTCAGCCTGCCCCAGAGGCTATCGGTCAGGAAGCGCTCTACCCTCACATCGTAGGCCCATATTTCTTCAGGGTCCAAATCGGGATTTGCTTCACGGTAATAGGTGCCGCGGCTGCGGATATGGACTTTGTAGAGCTCAAGCAGACTGGGGGTCCGGAACCCTTTTCCGCCGGAGGCCCGAAATGTTGTTTTGTCATCGGGATGCCAGGCAACACCCAGCTTGGGGGAAAAGCTGTCCTCCGAGCTGGACTCAAAGGTATTGTCATAGGCGGATTTTCCCGCGCTGCCCTGGCTGTCCCAGTTGGCACCGTCCAGGGTTTCGATCCAGTCGTACCACCCTCCCAGATTCACAATCAGATTCTCATCAAAGAAACGAAAATCAAAATTTGCAAAAGGCGAGATAAAGCGCTGCCTGCCATCTGCTCCGAATAAAAAAACGCTCGCCCCTTTCCGGTTTCATGGTCGTAATACAGTGCTGCAAACGATATATCGGATCCGGGCGACATATCATAGGTCGCCTTGCCGAGGACTTTCCCTGCTTTTCGGTAACGTCAAATTTCACCCGGTTTATGTCGAGTGTCATTTGGTGCTATCAAAACGGGGGAATACCCATGAATTTTTTCTGAAATTCGGCAGCTATGCCAGCGGCTTCAGCCGCAATTATAAGGAAGGTTCCTACCAAAATTCTTCTGGGTAGTCAATTTTTTTTAACGCAGTTTCACCGTTGATAATTAATGCCTTTGAAGCACTTGAACAGATGGCCGAAAAAATACAGTCTTGATCTGGAAACGCTCGTAAAAGAGCCTGAAACCGCAGCCACAGTCTGATTCGTCCAGCCCGATTCATCAAGCTTTATATCCGTCGAAATTATGCTTTCCCGGAGGCCATTTCAGATGTTTTTTCCGCCAGAATCAAGGCGGCCCCCAAAGCTCCCATTCTCTGGGGCATTTCTGGAACCAGCACCTGTCTGCCCATTTTTTGAGAAATCAGCGCCTCTATGCAGGGATTGTTTGCGACCCCGCCTGAGAAAACGATGGGGCCCATGGAAGAGACTCGGTTGATCATGCCGGCGGCCCGCTTGACCACGCTCAAGTGCAGGCCCCTGGCAATCTCTTTGCGGTCAGCTCCCCTGGCGATCAGGGAGGTGACCTCGGATTCGGCAAAAACCGTGCACATGCTGTTGATACTCAGATCATTCTGGGCACCGAGGGCTGCCAGTCCAAACTCATCAATGGAAAATCCCAGATTTTTGGCCATGATTTCCAGGAATTTGCCCGTACCTGCGGCACAGCGGTCATTCATCTCAAATTTTTTAACCCGTCCTCCTTCATTGAGTGCAATGGCCTTTGAGTCCTGGCCGCCAATGTCTAAAATGGTAGTTGCCCCGGGGAAAATTGAAACCACTCCCCTTGCATGGGCCTTGATTTCCGTGATGGTTTGGGCATCATCAAAGGCCGTTTCAAAGAGTCCCCTCCCATATCCCGTGGCCATGATCTGATCATGGGGGACTCCCGCAAGAATCCGGGTGGCTTCGGCAATGGGATCAAACCCGGTATCTGTTTGAATAAAATCCATGATATTCCCCTGAATATCCACCACGACCAGCTCAATGGTTCTGGAACCGATATCAATACCTGCATATACTTTCATTGTTTTACCATATTTTTTTATTGTTGATTTCCCACCCAGTTTGTTTTTCCATTCCAGGACCCTGTTGAAACCGTTTTTTATCCGAGAATTTCAAACAGGGCTTCAATCCTGGTGCGAATCTGCCCCTCATCATTGTCTGAATAGTCGGATTCGATTTTCAAGTAGGGCAATCCATGCCGGTCTCCCACATATTCACCGACCTTATAGGCTTCCACATTATAGGAGTGGCAAGCCGTCAGCACAAAATCAACCACGGCATCGGGCTTGAATTTCTCAATCATTTCAGAAAGTGATGATAGCCGGCGATCATTGGGTGTCATGCAGGCGCAGGGAATTTCAAGATATCTCCTGGCAATGGCCTGGACAGGATCCGGGGTGTTTTCTTCGATTTCGCCCATGAAGGCCTTGATGCCGGTGCAGGCATCCGGTGCCACCACCAGTCCGCCGGCAGCTTCGATGATCTTGAATATTTTAAGGGCATCTCCCCCCACGGGACAACCGGTCACAAGCACCCGGGGGGATTCTGGTGATCCATAGTGCAACCCCTGTTCCACTCTTTTTTCCAGTTTTTCCAGCAGGGTTTCCAAAAGGGGAATCATCTCATCACCAGTGGAGGGCAAAGCGAGAAATCCCACATCATACATCTCCTGCCAACTGATGACGGGCGGGTGGAGGGCGGCGAAATCATAAAATTTTCTCATCATGCAGTTCTTGCGGTTGGTTTTTTGAATGGCCACCTCAATTGTTTGATCCGTGGCTTTTTTTTGGTAGGTTTTTTCGAGAAACCCCTGGAGTTTTCGAATCATCACCGTCCAATTATCCAGGGCTTCCTCTTCATCTGGAAGCTGGGGAAGATCCATGACGTGCAGGGGCTTTACCTGGGCTGCCAGTTCAAACATTTTCTTTTTTCCATCACAGGTGGTTTCTGCGATCACGGCAGTGGACATGGAAAAGAACGGACAGGTCCCCTCCAGGATAAATCCATAGCTGGATTTAATGAGGGGGCAGAGATTGGCCGGGAGAATGGTTTCTGCGCTGGGAATGGGTGTCCCGGAAAAGGCGCATAAAACGGTGGGAACGATGCCCATGGCATAAATCAGCTCAATGGGTGCATACCCGCAATAGATGCCGACAATGGGATGGCCCTTTTCCCTATGGCCCTCCATGTAATGCAATACTCTTTTGGCCGGTTCTCCATCAAACCCGTCATTCATCAACGGTTCAATATTCATATGATTTCCTCCACAGGATGGTTTTTCAGTTTAAAATCCCCATGATTAAACCTGCCTATCTGTAGTCGGAATGGTGGGGAGAATCAAATTCGAAATATGAGTAACACACGGGCAATGGATTGGAAAAAGCTATAAAGGAAATTTAATAGTGGTCTGAAACTGGACCGGCTGAATTTTGAGTTCCGCCTGGCGACTGAAGGTCAAAATTCGATTTTTCAAGGCATACATGCGAAAACAGTCATCCTGATCAAATGCTTGACACTGATACCTTTAACCTGTAGTTTTATAGGTTTGTTTTTATTCATAATAAAATAGAGGGATAGCTATGAAGGGGCTTGATCAACCAGTTTCAATTTCGCTTGCGGCCGATATTACCTGGGTTCCCCTGGTGCAGTCTGTTGTTGAAAAAGGAGCACCAGTGTACGGGCTGGATGAGTCCAGGGCCATGATGCTGGCCGTTGCCGTGGAAGAAATCGTGGTTCACCTGGCCAGAATGGCGCCGGGAACACAGGTGTGTTTTCGCCTGGAACCGGGGGGGTGGCATGTGCGGGTTGATTTCTCTTTTAAGGCCGATCCGTCTGACCTGTGGGCCATGAATCTTGTGACCACAACAGACACCCAGGAGGAGATTGATCACCTGGGGCTGCTGGTGGCGTCCAGGGCCGTGGATGGATTTACCATCGCCACTGAAGGCGATACCCTGAATCTGTCCCTGCGAAAGGACCGGGATTATCCGGTTGTCACACCTGAGGCGATTCAGCCGGTTAAGACCCGGGGGCCGTTGACCATTGTCCGGGATCCGGAACCTGAACTGATTAAAGCTGCCTGTGTCAAAGCCCTGGGGCGCTATCCTGCCGATGCCGTGCCCCGGTCGTTTTTTACCCCGGGCAAGGTGGTTGACATGGTCGGGCAAAGGGATATGGCGGTTGCCGTGGCAGTGGATCGGGCAGGAACCCTGGCCGGGATGATCTGCTGGCAGGCCCCTTCTGAACAGGGAATCCGTTTTTTCGGGCCCTATGTGTTTTCCGGGGACGATCAGGCAGGCGATTTTCTGACCAATCACCTGATCAACACTGTGGCCAGGACAAGGGCCATGGGCCTGTTCAGTGAGCTGGCCACCGCCAGCCTGTCCACATTGGACTTTGAGTCCCTGGGCTGTCTGGAGCTGGCCGGCAAGGATGGCCGGACATCTGTCCAGGATGTCTGGTACCGCCATCTCCGGGAGGATATGGGGGCGTCTATCTGGGCCCACAGGACCTTTGCTGAATTCCTTGAAACGGCATACAAACGACAGATCCTCATGCGAGATCTGAAAATCATTGAAGGGCAGGGGGAACGGCTGCCGGACCGCTCTGTTTTTTCAGTCGAGCTCAGGCCGGATATCGGACAGGCCACCCTTTTTCCCATGGTGACCGGTGCCGACGCTTTTGAATGCATTGCCCGCCATGTTGAAATGCTGGTTCGGGAGAAGTTTCCCAATATCTTTATCCGCATCGACCTGGCCCATGGATGGCAGGCGGCCATGGGCGGCGCCATTGCTGACAATGGCTTTGTGCCTAAGCTGGTACTGCCCTATGGCGGAAAATCCGATGTTCTGGTGTTTCAGCATGCATAACTTTGATGTCAACCAGCTGGTGCCCGGTTATATCCAGGCCTTTGAGGCCTATTATCCCAGTAAACCCGATTCGGAACTCATGCGCCTGTATGGGGTGAATCACCTTCACCGGCTCAACAACAATGAAAATGCCCTGGGGCCGCCCCCTGAAGTGGCAAAGGTGGTGGAGGGGTTTGCCCCCGCGGTCGTGCCGGTCTATCCCAACGGAGATTGTTTTGATCTTCGCCAGTCACTGGCAGAACGGTTTGACAAGTCGCCGGAGCAGTTTCTGGTGGGCAACGGATCCTGCGAGGTCATTGCCTCGGTGATCAAGGCCTTTTGTGAACAGGGAGATAACATCATCACGGCGGACAAGACCTTTGCCGTGTATGAGTGGGTGGCGGAGTTTTCCGGGTTTGAAGCACGGTTGATTCCCCTTCGGGACAACGGGTTTGATCCCCAGGCCATGCTCGATGCCATGGACCGGCGGACCAAGATATTGTTTGTCTGCAATCCCAACAATCCCACGGGCACCTATTGGGACAAAAAAACCATGAAAGGATTTCTGGATGCCGTGGACAATCGTGCCATTGTGGTCCTTGACGAAGCCTATTGCGAGTATGTGGAAAATGAGGATTTTCCGGACAGCATGGCCCTGGTTGAGCAGTACCCCAATGTGGTGGTCTTCAGGACCTTCTCCAAGATGTATGCCCTGGCATCCCTGCGCATCGGATACCTGTGTGCCGGTGCTGAAATCGTTGGGTTGATACGGCGGACCCATATTGTCTATTCGGTGAATACCCTGGCCCAGCGGGCTGCTGCCGCGGCCCTGACCAATGACGGTTCGTTCGTCCGGGCGACCCGGAAAATGGTCCGGGAGGCCAAGGCGCTGCTTTGTCCTGTTTTTGACGAACTGGGATTGCCCCATGTGTGCGGCCAGGGCAATTATCTCATGGTCCGGGTGCCTGTTTCAGATACCCTGATGTATCGCAAGCTCATGACCCAGGGGATAATGGTCCGAACCATGACCGGTTTCCGGCTGCCCAACTGGATCCGTGTCAGCCTGGTCCAGCAGCCGGTCATGGAAGTGTTCTGCCGGGTTTTCAGGCAGGCCATAGGGGAGGTGCAGGCCAGATGATCAAAGGAACAAGTACGCACATGGGACAGGGTCGTGTGCTTTCTGTGTTGTTAACGCTGGGGCTGCCCGCCATGGTTTCCATGTTTTTCCAGAACCTGTACAGTCTTGTGGATACGGTGTTCGTGTCCTGGCTGGGCACGGTGGAGCTGGCTGCCCTTTCCCTGTCCATTCCCCTGCTTTATTTTGCCATGTCCGTGGCAAAGGGGCTGGCCGTGGGGACCACAGCCCTTGTCAGCCATGCCCGGGGGGGCAATCAGGACGGCCGGGCCAAAAAGATCATTGCGTCGTCCCTGCCCCTGGCCCTGGTGGCGATCGCTCCTTTGTGCCTGATCGCCTTTACACCGGTCAACCAGTGGCTGTTTGGATTGTTCAGGGTGGATCCCAGGGTGCTGCCCGAGATCGACAGGTTTGTGTTCTGGCTGGCATGGCTTTTTCCGGCCATGGGATTCACCATGCTTTGCGAGGGCGTTTTTTTAAGCTATGGCGATGCCAAAACCCCCATGATTGCCATGATTGCCGGCAACCTCATGAACATGGTCCTGGACCCGGTTTTGATCTTTGCCTGCAGGATGGGGATTGCCGGGGCCTCTCTTTCCTCTTTTCTCGGCTGGACCCTGTCGGGTATCATCATGTGGACCGCCCTTAAACGCCGGGGAAAGGACCGGCCTGCCCTGGGGGTCAGCCCGGGCCACTTGAAGTTCTGGAAACCCATTGCCTGGGCCGGTGGCCCGGTTGCCCTGGCCATGATGATTATTCCCTTTTCCCTGGTGGGATTAAATTATGTGCTGGCACCCTTTGGCCCGGCCTTTGTGGGGGCCTGGAACCTGTCGTCCCGAATGGAGCAGATGATCGTGCTTCCCCTCTACGGACTGTCCTGCTCACTGATCCCCTTTGCCGGGTTCAACCTGGGGGCCGGGAATTCAGACCGCATTCGGGAAGCGGTCCGGATCTGTTTTGCCGCCTGCTATGGGATCCTCGTGCCCACCGGGTTTTTGCTCTGGATCTTTGCCCCTGATATCATCGGGCTGTTCAACCCCGGCGGTGAGGTGCTGGAATTGTCCTGCTTTGCCCTGAGGGTTGCCCTGATCGGCTATTTTCTGGTACCGGCGGAACTGATCATGACCGGGCTTGCCCAGGGCATTAAAAAACCCCAGTATTCACTGGCCATAAACCTTTTGCGCCTGCTCTGCCTCAGGCTGCCCCTGGCCTTTGTCTTTGGTCATCTATGGGGCGGGCAGGGGGCCTATATCAGCCATACCGTCTCCTTGGTGGTTACCGGCGTTGCCAGTTTGTACATTATACGCCGGCTCCTGGATCTGACGGATACGGTCTGTGGCAAAAACCGGGAAATCGTCCTCTGCGGATAGACCCCTAGACAAAGAAGGCATTATGATCTATCTCCTTGTTTTTATTATGTTGGCCGGGGCAGCTGAAATCAGTGCCCGATTCGTTTATCGGAAGAAACACGGCTTGAAATTTATACCCAAACGGGTTGGCGAGTATCGCTACAACCGATTTGTCGAAGAGTGTGGCCCGCCCCTGCACTGGCGCCTCAAACCCGGCCAGGGTGACAAAGAGGTTCATATCAACAGCCTGGGACTGAGATCTTTCGAGCGGCAAAAGGGTTGCCGCCACCTGTGGGTGGTGGGGGAATCCGATCTTTTCGGGGCCAAACTCGTCCATGAAGAAAAGATCTGGTTCAAGGCCCTTCAGGGCCTTCTGGACCGGGCCGATCACGACATCCAGGTGATGAACGCCTCTGTTATCGGCTACAACAGCCATCAGACCATGGCGGCAGTGACACAGCTTCCCATTGCAAAGGACGATCTTGTCCTGGTCCGGCCCAACGTTAATGATATCTCCATCGCCTATATGCAGGGCAGTGAGTGGAAGCCGGCCACGCCCTGGCCCATGGCGTTTATCCACCAACTTGAACGGCACAAGCCTTGGTTTTTCAAGCTGGCGGAAATGAGCTGCCTGGGCATGGGCCTGAGGCGAAGGTTTTTCAAGGAGAAGAATATAACCAACGCCTTTACCCCCAAACCGGGATTCCGGCTCGAACCGGTGGTGGCCCACCAGAAGGATTGTTTGGAACAAATCATTGAGTATGTCCGGACCCGGGGGGCCAGGGTCGGTTTTTTTGACCTGGCATTCAGTTACTCGCCTGAAATCCACCCCCATGACCGGAAAAAACTGGCTTCCATCCAGGCCAACTGGGAAAGCCTGGTCAACGCATGGGGCGATTATCAGTTTCAATCCATGGAGCTCATTGCCCAACAGGTGGCTGCTCCACTGGGGCTGCCGGTTCTAGCGGTTTCAAAACACATCTGGCAGCACCCCGACCGGTTTCACCTGTTTCTGGATCTGGTTCACTTCAGTGAAAAGGGCCACGGGGCTTTTGCCCGGGCCCTGTATGATGAACTGCTGGCATCCCGGCTTTTAAACAAGGAAAATTAACCCTATGGACCGAATCCAGTTGATGGAACGACTGAAAGCCGCCTGGACAAAGATTGCCTCCGACCAGGAGATTGAGGTGGGACTGTTTGAACCCGGGGACGCCCTGG
Organism: uncultured Desulfobacterium sp.; assembly: GCA_963675615.2. Lineage (GTDB taxonomy): Bacteria > Desulfobacterota > Desulfobacteria > Desulfobacterales > Desulfobacteraceae > Desulforapulum. Next base: position 1,317,105 of record CAXXTD010000001.1, on the reverse strand, counting down.
GGGTATCCCTCTGCTATTTTGAGGTGTACGGGGGAGAATTTCCCATTGATCATGTCCATGACCCGGACGAGGTGATTCACCGCAATGCCGGTGATGACCAGTACACCATTGTGGCCCGCACACCCAGGGGGGAAATTGTCGGACTGGGAGGGCTTTTCCGCCATGCCCCCAATCCGGATGTTTACGAGGTCGGTCAGCTTATGCTGCTCAAACCCTATCGCAGGGGGTGGATTTCATCAGCGATTGCCCGGCATATTTTCGAATTGCTGCCCCAGTCTCTTGGCCTGCCTGTGGTTTTTGGTGAGGCTGTGTGCAACCACACGGTTTCCCAGCGCCTGACCCATGAATATGGTCATCTGCCAACCGGACTGGAGCTTGAGTGCATGCCTGCCACGGCCTATGCCAGGGAACGGTCGGGCAGCCGGAATGTTTCACTGCTGCTCACCTTTGATGTTCGAAAAGATCAGAGTCATGATGTCTATCTGCCCGAAGCCCATGGGGATCTTATTGTAAAAATGTACGGAAGCCTTGGGCTGGACCGGCGGATCGGTCAGGGAAACGATCCTGCAGGCACCACGGAATCTGATGGGTTTCTATTGCCCCAGGCCGGTTTTGCCCGGATCACAGTTCAGAAGACCGGCATGGATTTCCAGGATGTGGTGGCAAAGGCCGAATCCAGTGCAGGCCCGGGTGGATTGGTGCAGATCTATATGAATCTGGGGGACCCGGCAGCACCCGGGGCCATCGGGAAGTTGCGTGAAAACGGGTATTTCTTCGGCGGTTTGCTGCCCCTCTGGTTTGGTACGGACGGATTGATCATGCAGAAACTGCCCCGACCGCCTGCCTGGGATGAAGTCGTTCTCCATGACCCGGCAGCCCGGGACCTTGCCGCCTATATCCGGAAGGATTATGAAAGCATGGGGTAATTCCCGGTAACCGGGTCGGCCTTGTGCGTTTCCGGTAAACCGTTCAGTGATTTTATCTTGTGTTCATTTCAGTGCGGGTCCTGGGTCAGGTTATGCCGGTTTCCAGTTTTTCTTCATGCTATGGCAAGAAATCCATGCCCCGATAAAAATGCTGAACCTGGATGGGATGCTCAATATCCAGGTGAACATCCTTGGCCGCTCATTCCTTAACCGAACGTTTTTGAACACGGTGCCAGAGCCCGGTTGGTGATCATGGCAAACAGTGCGTCTGCAATCGGGGCTTTGAACTCCTGTCTCAGGGGGAGTTTAAGGGGATTCAGAAATAAATGTTATAATTTTTTTTCTATAATCTTGAATTTCGTCATTCTTGATCAAACGGAAACTGTCTGATTTCATCCACTGCAAAATCTTTTCATAATTTTTTGAATCAAGCTCTTGTTTAACAATCCGCTGAATACATTTAAAATGTTTAACCGGTTTGCTGAATAAATATTGAATCACATATTTATTTTTGTTCCCTTCGTTATTGTAAAAATGCAGGATATCTTCTTCTGTTAAGTTAGTCTGTAGACAGGATAGAGCAATCAATTCTTCTCTATTTATCTGAGTGGATAAAAAATATTCAATTACCGCCTTATCAATTACCGATTTTGAGTCTCTCAGGCCAGCTAAAAACGATAAGATATCTTCGCCCGCTTTTTTTTGAAATTTGGCTTCTGAAATTAAAAAATTAATTGCTTCATCTGTCTTAGTCTCACCGAGAGCCTTACAGATAAACAATTTTTGATTGTCAAAAATTTTATAGAGACGAAATAGCTCTTTTATGCCTTTTTCACAATTTACCCTTCCATAATAATAGGCAATATTAGGAAAGCTCCCATTGGAATGTTCCAGCGCTTTTTTAGCCAAAGAGTCTATTTCATATAAAACAGGATTTTTGACTTCCATTAAGACGTAGATCAATGTACTGAAATTTTTCTCACGCAATGATGTTAAACATTCTTTAAGATCCTTTGATTCAGTGAGACTGGCCTGATTCATGGCCTGTTGTAGAACTGAATAGCGTTCCTTTTCCAATGGTGATGTCAGTTTATAGCACAATGTCTCCTGCTGTATTAAAGGTGCAGCCATAGCTGATGACTGGGTATCAACATAAAACAAGGCAACAACCATATAAAATATCAATAAATATATGCGATTCATCAAAATACTCCAATAATAACGCAGATGGAAAATCCATCTGCGTTATAAAAGTTAAAGAAAAATACCAGGATTGTTACTTTCTGCGGTCAATGCAGAAAGAAGGTTTTTTATACCGGATTGGACCGATATAGCTTTCACTTTTGTTTTCAGTTGTACTGATACATGTTGTCTTTGACAATTCATTGTTCATGGCTCTTTTGCTGAAAGGACGTGTGTTACTGGTTTTTGAACCAGCTGAATCTAAAGACAATGCCACACTTTCCCTGCCTGATAACGTATATTTTACAGGTATGGTTTTTCCTTTTACCTTCATCAAAAGTTGCTCAACATAGCTTTTTTGAAATGATGGCATGGTAATTGAGTTTTTAGCTTCACTATCCGCTACTTTTATTTTCAGGTTACTCTGGCTTAAGCTGCTCAGGTATATAAAGGAAGATGTCCAGGTATAATCACTCCAGAGATAATTATCTTCTTCATTGGATTCATCAATATTATCGTAGGGGTCAATGTTGACAAACCAATAATAATCGTGTCCATCTCCATAAGCACTTGGAATATTCAGATCAAAAGACAATGTGTGCTTATAGCCTGATGCAAGTGGAAGCTGCCAGAATTGAGCTTTATCGGAAGCATTGAAATCGCTGAAGGGAAAATAGCTTTCTTGTTCATCCCAGTCATACACACTGATTGAAATTTTATAATCATCAATTGTGATACTGCCGTCATTCCATACCTCAAGATCAAAATGAACTGGATTAGTTACAATTCCATAGTCATAGGTTACGTTATTAAGTTTCAGATTGGGCTTGGGATTCAGGTTCGATGACCACCAGGAGTCACTGCACTGCAGCCGATTGTCATCCTCATATTCTTCTATAATTTCATCATAATAATCCACGCTGACAATCCACGAGTAGTAGTGACCATCTGCATAGGCAGATGGAATATCTAAAGATAATGATAGCGTATGTTCCGAGCCAGCTTGCAAAGGTAACTGCAATGATCCGGCAAAATCCGATGCATAAAATACATCAAATGGGGTGTAATATTGACCGTCACTCCAGTCGTAAACATGAATTTTAACACTGTAGTCATAGATGGCTGTATCTCCGGTATTCCAAACAGTTAAATCAAAATGTGCTGGGTTAGTAATGGCTCCAGATTTATAGTTTACCTGATAAAGATAGAGATTCGGTTGTGATATCGGAATGGATACGGGATCATCCATGATTGCAAATTCTCCGGAATTTCCTTGGTACATGGCATTTACCGCATAATAATACGAAACTCCAGGCAAGACGTTATCGTTATAATATGTGTCGGCTGTTGATCCGATGAATATCCATTCATTGCCTACATCACTTGCGGCTTTGTAGCGAAATATATTGAAATATTGGTAATTTTCGTTGTTTGTACTCCAGTTAAGGTAAATATGATTGTTTCCTGCATCATATTCTCCACTCAATGATTGAATGTTTGCAACAGTTATTGTGCCGGTGATCACTTCGGCCACCTGTATGGGATCTGACGCTTCACTATAAGCGTTTGAATTACTTACAATGACTTTAACAAAGGGACGTTTTCCCACATACTCTGAATTTTCGCCCCATGTAATATAAAAATCATCGGGAGAGATCCATCCCAGAGAGTGCCATGGCCCTTCACTAGTGTTTTCGGAAACAAAAATCTCCATTGTTTCTGCCGCTGGATCAATATCGTATACTTTAAAGTGAGAACTAACATCCGTATAATCATTATGTGTCCATGACAATTTGACTTTTTGCAGTATTGTTCCTTTTGCCAATCCGATGTCTACATAATTTTTGGATTCTGTATCCGATGCAAAGTGATCCGATTCTCCCATATCATTTACAGCAACAACTGAATAGTAAAAATTAACACCAGGTTCAGGGTAATCTCTATAAGTGTTGCCAAATGTTGTTGCAATTTCAGCGTATGTTGCTGAATTCCCAATTTGCATTCTAAATATCCTGTAATAGAATGCAGTTGTTGATTTACTCCATACGATATCGACATAAGGCCCGATATTGTCCGATGCTGAAACATTGGTCGGAGGTGATGGCTTCTGGTTATAATTATCGTTGTTATTGGGGTTGGGTAGATCTTTAATCGTCATTGCGCACATAACAATATTTGAATAATCGGTGTATCTGATCCATGAATATCCGTTAATTGCCCATTGACTGCCCCAACTATTGATCAGTTTGATTGCCCCTGTGCCGAATTTCGAATCATCGTAGCCAACACAGAGAATGGCATGACCGGCGTTGCTGTTTGATGGGTCATAACCCATATAATTGTTTTCAGGCGAAGGGCTTTGATCAAAGGTTTTATATTTATTGATCCCTAGAATGACAGGACCAGATGTCAATGCGTTTTTGACATCCCCAATGCTGTTTAGTACAGTTATTTCGCCATTTCGATATTGTCTTGCCTCGCTATGAATGGCCTCGCTAATATTCGTAGCGGCATAGGTGTCTCGTTCAAGAGGACTCTCCATTCCTGTATTATAATCTTGAAATGGCAATGTATTCCATTTGGCACATCCATATTCCTGAATTATTTTACTTGATGCGATAAAGTTGTGTGGTTCAGTGTATTTTTTGCATTGCATCGCAAAGAGGTACATTGGACTATATGCATTTTGATTTATATCCCACCCTTCCTCGACCGCTTCTTGATAGGTTTTATAGTAATACGCAGTCGCCCATGCAGTGCATGAGCCGGTATATCCTTGGCTTTTGACATTCGGCATTTTCGATGAATAGTCCACGCTTGATGGTAAAAGGTTACTGCCTGAACTACCAAACCTAAAACCAAACAAAGGATCTGCATCCTGCGCATCTTCAATTGAAAAGTCCTGATTTCCCGTCATATTGGCAATGTCATTATTGCCAATATCAACTCCGCATTCCGTGCGATCCACAATTTGATCTCCCAGTATGATATCTCCACCGGAAATGACCAAATCAGCGCTGACTTCAGCAAATTGCAATTTCTGTGTTGTCTGGGTTGCGGGGATTTTTATCAAGGTGCCGGCGCTGCTGCTCAAATATACCATTGCTCCTGAGCGGAATACCGTAAATTGTGAAGAAGCCTCTTCCATTTCAATCTGATTCGGGCCGATAAAGTTAATACATCTGACATGGGCACCAGCCTCAACAATGATGGTATTTTGACCTGATGAGCCATAGACTGTTACATCGTCTCCAGATGATAGTGTTAACGGTGTGGATTCATTTGTCAACACAACAGGCCCGTTGTTCTGAGCGTAGGAGACTGAAAAAAATAGCAGAATGACAATGTTGAGATAAAAAATTTTAAGTTTCATTGTATTTTCCTTTTTACTTAAGTTATAAAAAAGATAACGCTTCTGCCGATGACTTAATAAATGCCTCTTCAATCCTGGCACAACAAATATGAAAATGGCATTATACCTTTTCCTATGGGGGGGACGGACAGAGATTTGGGGACTCTGCTACCGGCTTTTTCTCACAAAACGGATATTCCGCTTGTTTAAAGAAAGAATTTTTTGAATTAGACTATAATGGGATCAGAATGAAAGCAGAATGGGATCGGGAGAAAGCAGAATAATCCAACTGAAAAAATTATTAAACAATTATTAAACAAGAGTCAATAAAAACATAACTCTACTTTCGGAATTTGATGGCATCGCCTTATCAGTCAATGCTTTTTTGTTGAACCAGGAAAGCGGGGGGTTTTTGAACAGGGCAAACCGGCACTGGGCCCATGTCATTCAATTCCCCTTTGTCTGGGCTGGATTTTGCAGCATCAACCATCCCCTGAATTACGCATGATGCCGTGGGTCTTTTTTTTGTCCATACGCCCCATGGAACAGAGGATGCCCAGGACGGCCAGGCCGCTGAAGATCAAAAAGCCGGTGCCCATGGCATCGACAAACGCCTCGGCAGTGACGGAGGTCACCGGGGCGTCGCCCATGAAAATGGTGAGAATGATGGTGATAAGGGTCATGGCGGTGAGCATGCCCACCGTGCGCATGGTGGCAATGAGACTGGAGGCGATGCCATAGTCTTTGGGGTCAACACTGCCCATGACCGTGGTCATGTTGGGGGAAGAGAAAAGGGCAAACCCGATGCCCAGAAGGGTGAGGATGATCAGTATCTGGTAGACGGGGGTCTCCATGCCGATGGTGGTGCACATGGCCAGGGCCGCTGTGCAGAGCCCCATGCCAAAGGTGGCAATGCGGGCCGGTGGAAAAACGTCGGCAAGTCTTCCGGAGATGGGGGATAAAAAGGCCTGGAGCAGGGGTTGAACAATGAGAATAAACCCTGCGGTCTGGGCCGTGAACCCCTTGACCTGCTGGAGGTAAAGGCTGAAGAAAAAGGTGACGCCGAAGGAGGCTGCGTAATTGATGAGGGTGGCGGCGTTGCTCATGGCAAAGACTCGGTTTTTGAGGATCAGCTGCACGTTCAGGATGGGCGAGGCAATTTTCGATTCCCATACAAAGAAAAAAATCATCCCCACAATCCCCATGGCCGCAAGGCCGGCATATACACTGCCCGCCTTGAGGTGGGTGACGCCGAAGATCACGGCAAAGAGGGCGGCCATGTAGATGAGGCTGCCAATCCAGTCAAAGCACTTGCCTTCGGCCCCTTTCCATTCGCCCTTAAGATGGGTGAGGGTGAGAATCAGGGCGGCAATTTCCATGGGCAGGGCCATGAAAAAGATCCACCGCCATCCCATGTAGGTCACCATGAACCCTGCCAGGGTGGGGCCGGCCGACAGCCCGGTATAAACGGCCGCCACAACAATGCCCATGGCTCTGCCCCGCCTGGCCGGAGGGATCACCGAGGAGAGGATGGCCACACTGGTGGCGGTAACCATGGCGGCACCGGCCCCCTGGAGAAAGCGGAAGAGAATAAAGGTCTGGATGGTGGGGGAAAGACCCAGGAGCAGCGTGGCAAGGGTCAGGAGGGTGGCACCGGCTATGAATATTTTCTTGCGGCCGTGGATGTCGGCCAGGCGGCCGGCCGGCAGCATGATCAGGGCCACGGCCAGGATGTAGACCATCTCCACAAGGCCCAGCAGCACAGCTCCTGCGGAAAACTCGTGGCCGATGGCGGGCAGGGCCACCCCCACGGCGGACATCATAAAGGGGGCCAGAAATTGTACTGTCGACACCACAAATATGGTCAGACCCGGGGAAAGGGATGGTTCCACTTTTTCTACCATTATCCTGCCTCAATGCCCTTTTCCCGGATGTGACCCCACAAAGGGGTATCGTGTATCCCATGGTGCAGGCGATTCATTGTTGACAATTAAATCATTGTCGTGACAATAAGTAAAACCGTGCAAAGGCGTTGTCAAGGGGATATACTGAACCGGTATTCCACGGTGATTTTCAAAAATGCCGTTTGGCATCAGCCTTAAAAGAGGGGGCGCATTACAACATGATTTCAGACAAGGTGAAATATGCCATCCAGGTCGCCCTGATGCTGATCGTGTTTTTTATTGTTCTATCAGGCCTGATCTTTAAGTTTGTCGGTGACCTGGAGACCGAAGCCCAAAAGAAACAGGCTGCACAGATTGAACAGGAAACGAGGCGGGCAGCGTTTGTTGCCACCATGGACGACCAGTACCGGCAGCTGAAAAAATTATACCAGGACCAGGAATATGATAGGGTCCTGGATGCCATCGAGGTGTTTGACACGTTCGGGAAATCAGATTACAGGGATCTGCCCGATATTAAAGTAGAGATCCGCAGGCTGCACCTGAAGGAAAAGTTTGATTTTATTCCAAAGGTCAACGTACAGGCCTATCTGAATTTTTTGAAAGAAGAGGGCATCGAAAAAGATACCTCGACCCAGGTGTTTATCCGCACACCCCGGTACGGCCAATATTTTTATCCGTCCGATTTTCCCATCCGCCTTGAGGGCAGCGCCCTGTCCCTGAACGGTGATTTCTCCGATGATATCATCTGGAAGAGCAGCATTGACGGTGAGCTCGGAACCGGGAAATCACTGTCTGTTCATCTCTCCATCGGCGATCATAAAATTATTGCCACCGGTACAAACGGAATGACAACCGGCACCATGGGAACCCTGATCCATGTACTGGCAACGCCTGAGTTTATGAAAACGCATCGCTGAAATCAGATCAACGCCCATACTGCAGCTTTGTGCAATGGAACATGTCGCTTTCCCTTTACGGTACAGCGTCATAACCGGCTGTGCCCCCGGCAGGTTGTCCCGGGTGCCGGAATCCTCTGACCCGAATAAAGAATTGCCCCCACCGGCAAAACGTAGTAGTAAGCGGGACCAGTATTGGCCATCCCCCTGATCTGAACGGTTCAGGATCAACCATTTTTTATGTAAAGGGTCGTTTTTGTCATGATAACGGATTTTAAGAACCAGCGTACTCCCATTGATTTTGAGATTGTCAAGGAAAAAATTCAAGCATCCGGGGTTCCGTCCATTGGGAATGGAACCATTCGTGAGATCGTTAAAGTCGCCAATGAAATTCAGCAGGCATCGGGTGAAAAATACATCCGCATGGAAATGGGCGTCCCCGGCCTTGCCCCGCCGGCGGTCGGTATAAATGGCGAGATTGAGGCCCTTAAAAGCGGTGTTGCCTCAAAGTACCCCATGCTTGAAGGGATTCTGCCCCTTAAAAAGGAAGCGTCCCGGTTTATCAAGATGTTCATGGATGTGGACCTGCCTGAAACCTGCTGCATTCCAACGGTGGGGTCCATGCAGGGCGGGTACGCAACCTTCATGATTCTTGGGAACATGGACGCTGAAAAGGACACCCTGCTTTTCCTGGATCCGGGTTTTCCGGTTCAAAAACAGCAGATGAACGTGCTGGGCCAGAAGTATGAGGCCTTTGATGTCTACAATCACAGGGGGGACAAGCTGGAAGCAAAGCTTGAATCCTATTGTTCCAGGGGCAATATTTCGGGAATCATCTACTCCAATCCCAACAACCCGTCATGGATCTGCTTTAACGATGACGAGCTGAAAACCATTGCAAAGGTTGCCGATAAATACGGGGTGATTGTCATTGAGGATCTGGCCTACTTTGCCATGGATTTCAGAAAGGACCTGTCCCGGCCGGGCAAGGCGCCTTTTCAGCCGACCATTGCAAAGTATACCCAGAATTATATCCTGCTGATCTCAAGCTCCAAGGCGTTCAGCTATGCCGGACAACGGGTCGGGCTGCTTGCCATCTCCCCGGCCGTGTATGAGGGGCAATATCCCCGTCTGAAAACCCGGTTCGGCAGCGATAAATTCGGATATACCCTGATTTACAAGATTCTGTATTCGTTTTCTTCGGGCACCTCCCATTCCGCCCAGTATGGCCTTGCCGCAATGCTCAAGGCCGCAAATGACGGGGACTTTAACTTTGTGGAAAGTGTCAGGGTGTATGGGGAAAGGGCAGTGGCCATCAAGGCGCTGTTTGAAAAATCAGGGTTTGAGATCGTGTACAGCATGGACCTGGACCAGCCCCTTGGCGACGGCTTTTATTTTACCGTCTGTTTTCCGGGGATGACGGGGGCCGAGCTTGTGGAACGGCTTTTATACTATGGCATCAGCGCCATTGCCCTTTCGGGAACAGGCAGCGACTATGATGAGGGAATGCGGGTGTGCATGTCCCAGGTCGGAACAACGATTGATTTTGCGGTTCTCGGGGCAAGGCTTGAGCAGTTTGGAACTTAAGACTCAAAGAACAAAGCCGCAGTGCCGAGGTATGGATTGATCCTGAACGGGCACAGATCGTCACAAAATTCTATGCAGAGAATGCCGGAAAATACAGCATCCCTGTTTTACGGGCCCGCTCTTTTAAAAATATCATGGAGAAAAAAGAGCTGTACCTGGGCGAAGAAGAGCTCATCGTTGGCGAGCGTGGCAGGGCTCCCAAACGTATACCCACATTTCCCGAGATCGCATCCCATTCTGTCGAAGACCTGAAGGCGTTAAATTCCCAGAACAGAATTCCATACCATGTTTCTCCTGAAACCATGGAGATCTATGAACGAGAGGTGATTCCATACTGGGACGGCGCAGCCCTGCGTGACAAGATGTTTGACCAGTTGAGCGATGAATGGCAGACCATCTACAACTGCGGCCTTATCACAGAAACCATGGAGCAACGGGCACCCGGTTCCATGGGCCTTGACGAGCGCATGTTTGCCCTGGGCCTCAGGGCGGCAAAGCAGGAGATTGCAGCGGCCATTGAAAATCTGGATTTTTTCAATGACCTTGACGGAAACAACTGCCGCAGACCTTGTCACGATGCAAGGGGCGGTGGCATCTGCGGCTGTGTTGAAACAACCTGCTATGGCAAGACCGAGGCTGCCAGCCAACAACCATCGCTGACCTACAATGACTTTGTCAATATCAGCCTTGGCGGCGTCACAAAGGATGGCCGGGACGCTGTAAATGATCTGTCCTATATCTTCCTTGAGATTCTTGATGAGATTGAGTTCATCCAGCCCCAGGTCCATGTGCTTTTAAGCCGCATGAACCCTGAACATTTCCTTAAAGAGGCGTGCCGGGTGATTCGAAAGGGCAGGGGGTTTCCTGCCATGTTCAATGCCGAAGCCATCATAGCGCAGCAGCTGCAAAGACCATGTCCGATGCCAGGGGCGGCGGCATGCGGCTGTGTTGAAACAACCTGCTATGGAAAAGAGGCAGCCCCGCTGATCGGCTATATCAACATCGCAAAGATCCTCGAGCTGACCCTTCAAAATGGGTATGACAGGCGGATGAACAAGCAGGTGGGCCCGAAAACAGGGGATCCAGGGATTTCAAAAGCTATCCCTCATGGAGAAACAGCAGGCTCTTTACATCATAGATACAAAGATCAAAGGGTCCCAGTACCTGATCCAGATGTTTGCAAAATATGCGCCCCAGCCATTTCTGTCCGTGCTCATTGAAGGCTGTGTTGAAAGCGGCAGGGATTACAACGGTGGCGGTCCGACATATAATATCTCCATCCTTCCCGGGGTGGGCATTGGCACTGTTACAGACAGTTTGTCCGCCATTAAAAAGCATGTGTTTGACAACGGCACCTATTCCATGGCAGCGGTCATTGATGCCCTTGATGCTGACTGGCAGAACAATGAGGAGATGCGGTTAACCTTTGCCAATAAAACCCCAAGGTATGGAAATGACGATGACGATGCCGATGCCATCATGAAAGCGGTGTCAGATTTTTTCATCGACACGGTTGATGGCATAAAGGACAGCCGGGGCGGGACCTATCGCATGAACATGCTTCCCACCACCTGTCACATGTACTTTGGCGAGGTAACCGGGGCCACCTGTGACGGACGAAGGGCGGGAAAACCCCTGTCAGAGGGGATTTCCCCGGTTCAGGGCGCTGACCTGAGCGGTCCCACGGCCTCCCTGAAATCGGCTGCAAAAATGGACCATGCCAGAACCTGCGGCACCCTGCTCAACATGAAGTTTTTACCCGATGTGCTCAAGGGAGACATTGGCATACAAAAACTTGCAAGCCTCATCAGGACCTACTTCACATACGGCGGCCACCACATCCAGTTCAATGTCTGTGACGCAAAAACCCTTGTCATGGCCCAGCAGGCCCCCGATGATTACAACGACCTCATCGTCCGTGTGGCAGGATACAGTGATTATTTCAATGCCATTGGTGAGGATCTCCAGGATGAGATCATACAACGTTATGCACACGAAATATAGGGCGTGAAAAGTGATGGAAGGCAATATTTTCAATATTGAACACTTTGCCATACATGACGGGCCGGGCATACGGACAACCGTTTTTTTAAAGGGTTGTCCCATGGCCTGCATCTGGTGCCATAACCCCGAGGGATTGTCGGGTAAACGGCACATGATACGGTATGACAAACGGTGCATCGGCTGTGGAGAATGTGTCAAGGGATGCCCCCAGGGTGCCCTTGGGATGTCAACGTCCCATGGTATTGTCGTTGATGACCAAAAATGTATTGCCTGCGGCAAATGTGTGGACATCTGCTGTGCAAATGCCATTGAGATGGTCGGCGGCACAATGTCGTCAAGGCAGGTGGCCGACGTTGTGCTCAAGGATGTCACCTTCTATGATGAATCCGGAGGCGGGGTGACCTTTTCAGGCGGAGAACCCCTTGCCCAGTGGGCGTTTGTCAAGGAATGTTCACAGCTTTTAAAACAACGGGGCATTCACATTGCCATGGAGACCTCCGGGTGCGTCCGCCAGGACGTCATCCAGGAGATTGCCCCCCACGTGGATCTGTTTCTATACGATCTGAAACACATTGATTCTGCCGTACATGAAAAATATTGTGGTATGGGCAACGAGCGCATCCTTGAAAACCTTCAGACCCTTTCCGCCATGGGCAAGGAGATTATCATCCGGATGGTTGTCGTCCCCGGGGTTAATGACGCCCCTGAAATCGTGGAAAGGCTTTGTGCCTTCCTGACAAAGATCCACGGTATCCAATTCATTTCACTGCTGCCGCTGCATAAATCGGCAACGGAAAAGTACAGGCGGCTGGGCAGGGATTTTCCCATAGCTGATTTTCAAGTGCCAGACGATGAACGGATGGCGGCCGTGGCCCGACTTTTCAAGCACAGAGGATTCATGGTTCAAATCGGCAGCTGAAAATCAATTTGCCACCCAAAACCTGTACCTGGGGATGTTCATCTGTTATAATGGGTCGGTTGTGTTGCCGGCCGGAATATGCCGTGTGACGAAATCGGGTGGATTTTGATTTTTTCTGGCCGAAGGATCCCCTCAAGGGTGCTTCAGTGTTGTTGTGGGAAAAATTTCAGGACACGGTGTTTGATTTTTTGAGACAACCATCACCCTTGCATTGGAATTTGGCAATGAAAGCAGTTGATAAAAAAACACCCTGATCTTTCTATGCAAATAAATCCCATCATGTTAGACTCTACGCTTTTTATCTGGGAAACAACATGAATCAACAAACCTACGGAGTTCTGTTCGGACTTGCGGCCTTTACCGCATGGGGATTTCTGCCGGTCTACTGGAAACAGATGCAGGCGGTCGGTCCGTTTGAAATCCTTTGCCATCGAATTGTCTGGTCGTGCATTTTCCTTGGCATCATCATCTCCCTGCAGAAAAGATGGGGGGAAGTGGCGGGGGTCGCAAGAACACCGGCAAAACTCAAAGGCCTTGTCGTGAGTGGTCTCATCATCGGGGCAAACTGGTTTGTCTATATCTGGGCGGTGAATTCGGGCCGGGTGGTGGAAACCAGCCTCGGGTATTATATCAATCCCATGATCAACGTTCTGATCGGGTATCTCCTGCTGGGTGAGCGGTTCAGCCCCCTTCAGTATATTGCCGTGCTCTTTGCCCTGGCCGGGGTTGTTTATTCGATCGGGTCCTACGGGGAGTTGCCCCTGTTCGCCCTGGCCCTGGCATTTCTGTTTGCGTTTTACGGTTATGCCCGCAAGAAAATAGCGGCGGCGCCCCTGCCCGGCCTTTTGATCGAGACCATGGTTCTGTTTGTTCCAGCCATGGCATATATCATTTTCAGGCAGGTCTCCATGGACAGTTTGTTTCTGAAGGATTTTCAACTGACCCTCTGGATGATCGGTGCCGGTGTAGTCACCAGCCTGCCCTTGCTCTGGTTTGCTGAGGCGGCCAAACGGCTCAGTCTGTCCACCATCGGTATCCTGCAATACCTTGCCCCTTCCATTGCTTTCATGCTGGGAGTATTTGTCTACATGGAACCTTTTACTCGCCACAACCTGATTACCTTTGCATGCATCTGGGCGGGTGTTTTTTTATATACCTGGGAATCACTGATAAAGGGCCGGAGGCCATGAGGTGGTGATGAAATCGGGATTGAATGCCGGCTTTACTGGAAAAGAGATAACCCGGAAATTTTGGGATAAAATACATAATAAAAACAGTGGAAAATGAGGCGTATCATGATACCGATAGAACCTGCAGTAAAGGGACTTATATTTGATTGCGACGGCACCCTGGCCTACACCATGGAAGTACATTGGAAGGCCTGGGTCGATGCCTTTGCTTATTTTGGCAGCCCCTGCTCGGTGGAATACCTGGATTCGCTCTGTGGCACGACCGGACTGAATATTGTCCGCGCCTACAACAGCAGCTTTGGTACGGATCTGGATCCGGAAACCGTGGCTGGGTACAAACAGGGGTTGGTGGTTGACAAGTTGAAAGAGACCCGGCAGGTGGTGGCCGTGTGTGATGTGGTTCGAAAATATAGCGGCATGCTGCCCATGACCGTGGCATCGGGTGGAACACGGCGCAATGTGGATATCATTCTTGGGGCCATTGGACTGTCCGGCCGGTTTGAATCTGTACTGACCTCGGATGATCCGATTCTGCCCAAGCCTAACCCGGACCTCTTTCTGGAATCAGCCAGGAGAATGGGGTGTGCCCCTGAATCCTGCCTTGTTTTCGAGGATGGCGCCCAGGGGTTTGCAGCGGCTGAAGCCGCGGGCATTCCCAGCATTGATGTTCGCCCCTATTATGAAAGGTAGAATCCGGATATGGATCTGTACCGCAAAGATCAATAAAGACGGTCTTTATCCTTTGGGACAGAGGTGCTTTTGCCATGGAAGTAGAAATTATCGGTGCTGAATCACTGGGTGTACGTGGCCTGTGCTGTTTTGTTGCTGCTGGCGAACAACGGATTCTCATTGACCCCGGCATGGCCTGGGGTTTGTTCGCCACGGCCTGGCGCCCCACCCGGTTCAGGTGGCGGTGGCCGAGGTCGTCAGGGAAAAGATCCTACAGGCCTGGACGCTTGCCACGGACATTGTCTTCAGCCATTTCCACGGTGACCATGTTCCCCTGGCAGATGCAAACCCCTATCAGCTGGATGCCGCCCGGGTGGCGGGTTTGAATCCCGGGGTCCGGATCTGGACAAAATCATCTGAATTTCTATCTGCCAGGGAACAAAAAAGAGCCGCAGCCCTCAAACAACGGCTGGACGGCCGTTGGCACGAGGGGACACCGGGCGCTGATGGATTGCATTTTTCCCTGCCCGTGCCCCATGGCGTGGAAACAGAACGCAGCGATCGGGTAATGATGACCCGGATCCAGGACGACACGGTGTTTGTCCACGCCTCGGACATCCAGCTTCTGGATGACGAAACCGTTGATCTTTTGATTGGGTGGCAGCCGGATATCCTGCTGGCCGGGGGACCACCCCTCTACCTCGAACAGCTCGGTCCGGATTTGCGCACCCGGGCCTGGCAGAACGCCCTGCGCCTGGCCGGTTCCGTGGACACCCTGATCCTTGACCACCATTTGATGCGAAGTCTTGAAGGACTGAAGTGGCTGGACAGGCTTTTTTCAGAAACCGGCCGCCGGGTCGTATGCGGGGCTGATTTCATGGGTGCACCCCGTCGCCTGCTCGAGGCTGAACGAAAAACCCTCTACGACGAAATCCCGGTTTCCCCGGGATGGCATCAGGATTATGCACAGGGAAAGTCAACGACAAGGGGGTTTCAGGCATTTGTGCCAGGCCGAATATGAACAACCCGCAACAGGCAACATGCACAAAAAAACGGGTGATTATCCAGGAAGGCCCTCTTTTTTAAATCATTATCGAACGTCGCCGGCAATCGATGCGCCCATCATCTCACCCAGTTTCCCGATGGCCCCTTGAATGGTCCGTTCATCGGCCATGGTGTAGTTCAGACGCATGGTCTCGATTCCTTCCCCGGCATGGGCATAAAAGAAGGTCCCTGGAACAAAGGCCACATTGTTGTTTACTGCCCGGTGATAAAGTTTCACCATGTCAAACCCCCTGGGGCCCTGGACCCATAAAAACATGCCACCCTCAGACCTTGCACATGAAAATTCCGGCGGAAAATAACGCTGGATGCTTTGGAGCATGGCTGCCTGTTTCGGCTTGTACAGATTTAAAATTGTGGGAAGATGTCTTTTCAGATGCCCGCCGGTCAGATATTCCGCAGCAAGGGCCTGGTTAAAGGTGCTGGTGTGCAGATCCACCCCCTGCTTGACCAGCACAAGCCATTTTCTGATCAACTCGGGCGCCACATAGAACCCAATGCGCAGCCCTGGCGCAAAAATCTTGGACAGGGTGCTGATATAAACCACATGATTCGGCGCCATGCTTTTGATGGGCGGCTGGGGCTGACCCTGGTAGCGAAGGGTACTGTAGGGATCATCCTCCACAAGAAGACCGTTGTATTTGATGATCAGTTCTGCAATCTTTTTCCGTCGCTCCAGGGGAATCGTTCGTCCCGTCGGGTTTTGAAAGGTGGGAACCAGGTAGACAAACTTGATGGGATGATTCTTAAAAGCCTGTTCCAGGGATTCGGGAATCAGGCCTTCATCGTCGGTCTCCAGGCGCACATACTCGGGCTGGTAAGGATTGAACGCGGAGATCGCCCCAAGATAGGTGGGGGCTTCCACGGCAATCTTGTCCCCCTTGGAGATCAGGATCTTGCCCACGGCATCCAGTACCCCTGGGAACCGCTTGAAATATTGATTTCATGTTCGTCTGCCACAATTCCCCGATCCATGAGAAGCGGCACGAGTGCACGCCTCAGGGGGAGAAACCCTTCGGTGGGGTCATACTGAAAGGCGCTGCTGCCATATTTTTCCATCACGGTTTCCGTGAGGGCCTCAATAATTTCCATGGGAAAGCTCTCCGGGGCAGGAATCCCGCCGGCCAGGGAAACCATACCCGGTTTTGAAACGACCTTGAGGATTTCCCTGATTGCATTGGCACCCATATTACCGGTTCGTTCGGCCAACAGATGATCAAAACCCATTTTTCTTCTCCTTGAAGTTAAAGTCGGCAATTCCATAATTGCTGACTTGTTTGCCGAAAAGCTTTTTTCCCCATGGTACAGAAATCTTTCCGTTTGGCTTTGTTTCAATATATGTTACCCATGGGAAAAAAACAGATACAGTTATTTAGAAATTACACCATAACAGATGGGCAAAAACGGCAAACCCATGGAAAAAAAAGACCAGACCTATTTATATCAAAAGATCGTCCGGGAATTCGAATGCAAAATAAAAAACGGCAGCTACAAGCCCGGAGAACGACTTCCCTCCATCAGGTCCATGAAAAGCGGGCTTCACGTCAGCATCAGCACCATTTATAAGGTTTACACGGAGCTTGAACGGCTGGGAATGGTGGAAGCCAGACCCAGGTCCGGTTATTTTGTCAAGGTGACAAGTACCCTTGGGGTTCCGCAAATAAAAAAACCGGACAGTCGTCCCAGGCCGGTTTCCCTCTCCACCATGGTGATCGCCGTTTTGAACGACATGAACAACCCGGGCATGCTTCAAATGGGTTCTTCCACCATTTCTCCAGATCTTCTGCCCTACAAGCATTTTGCAAGGATCCTCAAGGGAATCGGGCCCAATGGGATGAAAAAGCTTATGGACTACTCCCTTGCGGCAGGAGATCTGGAGCTGAGACGGCAGATTGCCCGTCATTCCCTTGGGGTGATGAAGGGGATCGGCCCGGAGGATATCATCGTCACCAACGGATGCATGGATGCCGTCACCCTGGCCCTTATGGCCATCACCCGCCCCGGGGATACGGTTGTGATTGATTCGCCCACCCATTTTGGCTTTCTTCAGCTCCTTCAAGAGCTGGGACTGATGGCCATGGAGGTGCCTTCCGACCCCAGGTTCGGCACGGACATCGCTGGGCTGGAACAGGTCTTGAAACAAGGGGGTGTGAAAGCCTGCGTGCTGGTGTCCAGTTTTCAGAACCCCACCGGGGCTTTGATGCCCGTTGAAAACAGGAAAAAGCTGGTAACCATGACCAACAGGTATGGGGTCCCCGTGATCGAGGATAATGTGTTCAGCGAGCTGTACTTTGGAACCCACCGGCCAATATCTCTGAAAATGTTTGACAGAAAAGAGCTGGTGGTTGCATGTTCGTCATTTTCAAAGACCCTGGCTCCGGGCCTTCGCATTGGGTGGATGATTCCAGGAACGAGGTATTATAATTCCATTCTTAATCTAAAGTCCGGAACTTCCCTGGCGACCTCAACACTGGATCAGTATGTGCTGGCCAAATTTCTTTCCAGTGGGTCCTACGAGCGGTTTATGAGGGGGCTCAGGGCGGGGATGAAAAAACAGGTGATGCAGACCGCCATGGCCATCCAGAGCCATTTTCCGGGTGACACGAGACTGGCCCTTCCCGGGGGAGGGGCACTGCTCTGGGTCGAACTCAATAAACGGGTGAATGCCCTGGACCTTTATTATGAAGCAAGAAAACATGATATCTCAATCACTCCGGGAATGTTTTTTTCCGTGTCCAGGAATTTCAACCATTATGTGAGACTGGGGTGCGGGTTCCCCTATACAGACAAGACAGAAAGGGGAATCAAGAAACTGGGAGAGATCCTAAGTTCCTAATGCAGCCCAGGAGAATGGCCGGATTTTATCTGATTTCGGTTTACTGATGATTGCGCTTGTAAAAATAGATGACCACCAGCAGTCTTGATTTTTCATGCCCCATGCTTTTGCCCACATGGGGGATCACCGAATCAAAATAAACATTATCTCCGGGATTCAGGAGATAGGTGTCGTCCCCGTAAAAGAACTCAAGCCGGCCGTCCATGACATAGATGAATTCCTCTCCCTCGTGGGAATAGGTCCTTTCCGCTTCAAAGGGTGCATGTATGATAAAGTGCTCCATGTTTTTGCCGGGCTTTTCTTCTGCCAGGACCTCATAGTCATATCCTGGAAACTGTTCGGTTCCGGGAATCAAGGTGCGCTGGGCTTTCCTTGAAAGGCAGAGTCGGACATTCTCAGGGGGCTCAATCCCCTGGGACAGAAGGGTGGTGACTTTCTGGATGGGTGCCAAGGGCAATGATGATGCGCATCCGGTCAAACGGAACCTCCAGGGCAGCCAGGGTATCTATAATGACCGGAACAAAAAGATCGCCCCGGGCCCAGAGACGGGTATCGTCCGGGATAATAACGGCAATGGTCTTCTGATTTATATCGGCCGGGGAACATTGCCTGATGCCCTGGTCAATGATCTCCTGGATCGTTCCATGGTCAAGGGCTGGCACATCCCGGCCTGTGAGAACGTCAATGACTTTCTCATCAGGAATTTCAAAATTCAGGTGTTTCCGGCCCTGTTCCAGTGCTATTCGCATGGATGTTTCAATGCCCTGTGAATGATGATTACGGGATGGAGCACCCTGATGGGATCTTTTTCATTGAGGTTGCCTGCCAGGTTGATCCGGCAGACCGGGCAGTCCGTGAGCCATAAATCAACCCGGGCCGATCGGACCTGGTCAACTTTTTTATGGATCATCACCTCTGCAATGTCCGGGTGCTCATAAAAAAAGGTGCCGCCGCCGCCGCAGCAGTCGGCTTCACCCGGGGTGGGAACGTAGTCAATGGTCGGCACCGTCTTTAGGAGTTCCCGGACCCGGTCATGGGTGTGAAAACTGTTCCGGGAATGACAGGGGGCATGGTAGGCGGCACGTTCCGGTTGGTCATCCTGGGGGGTGAATTCAAGTTCGGCAATGTGATCGGCCAGGAAAGAGAGGATATCAATGGTTTTATCTGCAATTTTCCGGGCATCTGCTGCCAGGGTTTTTAACGCTGACACTGACGCCGGGGCCGGGTCTTTTTTTTCCGCTGCCCTGGGAAGGTTCCCTTTAACCGGCGGGTCAACGGGCGGGTCAACGGCCTGACCCTCCGCCTGGTCAAGCAGTCGGTTGATGAGTCTCGGGTACTCGTCCTTCAGGGCTGCCCCGCAGGTGGTGCAGTCCACAATAACGGCATCGCAGTCCTGGGCGGCAAGGGCCGTGACGTTGGTCTGGATGTTCGCAAAAGCCTGGTCCTGGGCACCATGGAACATCAGGGGGATGGCACAGCAGGTCTGGTCCCGGGGAATGATCACCTCATACCCCAGAAGGGCAAGTACGCCGGTCACCGATCGTCCGGTATCCCCATACATGTAATTGGTGGCGCAGCCCGTAAAATAGACCACCCGGCCTTTTTTTTCGCCAACAGGGGTAATGGTTTCGGGCAACGCCCTTCGCAGGGGCATTTCATTGAACTGGAGAAATTGTTTGACCGGGATATTGCCCAGCTTATACTTGCGGGCCAGAAAATCCGGAGTCAGCCGCTGGCCGATCTTTGCCATGCCCGCCCCCATGCGTATCCGGTATTCCCTGGACAACAGATAGATCAGCCCTTTTATGGCCGGGGTGTCCCCCAGATCCGCCACCATTTTCTGGCGCATGTCCATGAATTTTTCATAGTGGTTGATGCCCGAAGGGCAGGTAACGGCACAGGAACCGCACATCAGGCATTTGGAGATCAGCTCTTTTAACAGGGGGGATGCCCCAAGGGTATTGTCCTCAAAGGCGTTGATCAATTGAAGCCTTGCCCTGGGCGAGGCCTGTTCTTCTTTTAACACCCGGTAAACCGGGCAGGTGGCCAGGCATAGACCGCATTTTACGCAGTTCTGGAGGGGCTTGTTCGTCTGTTTCATACAAATTTTCCCGGGTTGAGAATGCCCTGGGGATCAATGGCCTGTTTGATCCGGGTCATGAGATTGATGGAATCCTGGTTCATCACCAGGGGCAGGTACTTGACTTTGGCAAGGCCGATACCGTGTTCCCCGGACAGGGTGCCACCGAGATCTGCGGCGGCCTCAAAGATTTCATCAAAGGCTCGTTCAACCCGGGCCCATTCTTCCTTGTTGTTTCTGTCCGCCGGTATCATGGGGTGCATGTTGCCGTCCCCGGCATGGGCCAGGACACCGACCCTGAGGCCATGGTCTTGGGTAATTTTTACGATCCGGCGGATCATTTCAGGCACCTGGCTTACGGGAACGGTGACATCCTCGGAAATCAGATTCGGTGCCAGCCTGGCAAAGACCCCGTAGGCCGATCGACGGGCTGTCCAGATCTGGGCCTGTTCCGCTGGGCTTGTGGCCTCCTGGATCCTGGCGGCATTGTTGGCCTTGAGTCGCTCAACGATCCGGCCCATCTCTTTTTCACAGCTTTCTGCTGTTCCGTCAATTTCAATGAGCAAAGACCCTGCAGCCTCCCGGTCCAGCCCGAGCCCGGCACTGTCCTCAATGGCGTTGAGGGTGAACTTGTCCATCAATTCCATGGCCGCCGGCAGGATGCCCGATCCGATGATATCGCTGACCGCATTGGCCGTGTCATCCAGGTCATTGAAGTTGACCATCAGAGTTCTGGTGGTTTCGGGCAGGGGGACCACCTTTAAAATGGCCTGGGTCACAAGGCCCAGGGTGCCTTCGGACCCACAGAACAGGGCGGCCATTTTGTAACCCGTGACATCCTTGACGTTCCTGGAACCGAACTGGACAATTTTGCCGTCGGCCAGTACCGCCTCCATGCCGAGAACATAGTCCATGGTCACCCCGTACTTGAGGCAGCGGGGGCCACCGGCATTCTGGGCGATGTTGCCGCCGATGGTGGAGGTATTGATGGATCCGGGATCTGGCGGATAGAAAAACCCAAAGGGTTGCAGGGCTTTTTGCACATCGGCATTGATCACCCCGGGCTGGACAATGACATACCGGTCCCTTGTATTGACCTCGATGATCTTGTCCATCTTGGAAAAGCAGACCACAATGCCATGGAGAATCGGAACGGGTGCTCCGCACACCGAGGTGCCGGCCCCCCGGGCGGTGACGGGTATGTTGTGGCTTGAGGCCACTTTTAATATTTGGGAAACCTCGTCCGTGGTTACAGGAAAAATAACGGCATGGGGCATGGCTTCTTCGAGAAAGGCGTCATAGGCATAGCAGGCCAGCTCTTCCGGGCGGTCCAGGTAGCGCTTTGCCGTAACAATGGCGACGAATTCCTGTTTGATGGAATCGGTGATCATGGGTACTCCTTAACGAAGGATCCACCCGGGCAGGGCCAGGGCGATCCAGGGAATGTAGGTGACCAGCATCAGGCAGGCAAGCATGATGGCAAGAAAGGGGGCAACGCCCCTGGCAATGGTGAGCAGCGGGGCTTTGGTGATATCCGATGCCACAAACAGATTGAGCCCGAAGGGCGGGGGCAGCATGCCCATCTGGATGTTCAGGACCATGACAATGCCGTAACGGTTCACGGTTCAGGCAGAAGGCTGCGGTCATCAGGGCAGCCAGGGATATGATCAGACGCGTTTTACGAAACAAGGTTTTATCATTTCAAAGACTCCTTAAAAAGTATAGATGCCCGTATGGGTGCATAGGAACAAAAAGTCTTTCTGAGTACCCAAATGTTTTCCATTTGTCAACTTAATTCAGTCCCTTGTCGCTCTGGGAGGGCGAAAAATTAGGAATGTCTAAGATAAATTTCCTGGGGGGAAACTTTTCAGGACGCCGGAAAGGCTATTCCGGAATTTGCAGGGGGTACTTTGTTTTTTTATAACCTTTTGTACATAATAACCCCGTAAACGATGCGTTATTGTTGATTTTATGTAATATATTTTGATTTTTTCACCATATGTTTATGGTATAAAAATACATTAAATTAATAATTATAGCGTTTTAATAGATTTCTTTACTGCTTGGCATGGCATGTGCTTAAGGTGAGTATCATGTCGCGAGCATCAATGGAGTGGCCCCATATTATTGCCATTGACAGGAATGGAACTTTTAAAAGGAATTTAATAATGATCAAAAATAAACTCTTAGCCCTTACAGTGATTTTTTACTTGGGAACGCTTGGCATGGGGATGGCCATGGCTACCCCCTATTCACACGCAGACATTGTTCTTGACGCTAGCAGTTACTCGAATAGTTCCGGCAGATGGTTTACTGATGACTCAGCGATCTGGACGGCGTGGGCAAACCAATGGGTGGAATACACAGTGGAACTTGAACCTGGAGAATGGAATTTGGGTTTGAATGTTATTAACCATGGCCATATTACCCCTGAATGGTATCCTTATTTCATCCTCCAGACATCGGCTCCCAAAAACAATATCAGCATTGAGGCAAGCGACACCATTATTAATTCAGACTATGTAAATATTGCTATCTCCAGCGCCGGTTCATACACCATAAGATACACATGGAAAAACGACAAATATGCGCCTGCCCAAGGCTATGATGCAAACATTCAGATTCAGAATGTTTTTTTTGATAATCGGGCGACCATACCCAATCCGGAGCCTGCCACACTGCTTCTTTTTGGTGTCGGTTTGATTGGAATTGCCAGATTTGTAAGAACAAACCGTATTAAAGAGTTAAAAGAGTAGTTCATATCTGCCTGTGACACCCTCAAAAACGGCACCCACGGACGAACCGCCCGTTATTGGGTTCTCAAATCGAATGGTGTGGGAGTCAGTCGTTACAAACACGCCTTCCCGGTGACGGGTCAAAGCTTTTTGACACGTCTTGGAACAGGGCAAAAAAGTCTGCATGAATCAGTCAGCACCGGGGATACTGGGTCCTCCGAGTTGCAGCAAGCGGCGTCGCCACAGCATCAGATCTTCGAGGGGCGTCTGTTGAAAATTCAATTCTTTGTAGTTTAATTCATTATGTCTCCATGGTATCGTATCCGTCTATTCAAACGGTTCAGATTAAACAAATTAATATGGGGCAAACAATTTGAGTATTCAAAAACAGGCGTAACGTATGATCAAGAACAATAAATTGTTATTGCTGCTGGCCTTGCTGGCGGCGTTTCCTCCCCTTTCAACGGACATGTACCTGGCGGCCATACCTTTGCTCCAGAAGACCTGGAACCAGCCCCTGGCCATGCTCAACCTGACCCTGGTCTGTTTTTTCATCAGCTACTGTGTGGCCCTGCTGTTTTATGGTCCCCTTTCCGATCGGTTTGGCCGGCGGCCGCTGCTGCTGGCGGGGATTACCATCTTTATTCTGGGAAGCCTCTTGTGCGCCGTTTCAGACCAGGTGGTGGTCCTGATCGTTTCCCGGGTGATCCAGGGTGCGGGGGCGGCTTCGGCTTCGACCCTTTCAATGGCCATTACCAAGGATGTCTACAAGGCCGATGAACGGGGACGCATCCTGGCCTATATCGGCGTGATCATGGCCCTGGCGCCCATGCTGGCCCCGGTGTTTGGCGGATGGATGCTGACCCGGTTTTCCTGGCGGTGGATATTTATGATCCAGGCCGGCATTGGCCTGGTGGCGGGGATCGGCGTATTTCGCATGGCCGAAACCCTGAAGACTCCCTCGGCCAGGGGGGTCTTGCAGACCGCCGGAATCTATCTGCAGCTGCTTCGGAATCGTCGTTATCTGGGTTTTTCCCTGATGATGTCCCTGGTGGTGCTGCCCCATTTTGCCTTCATCGGGGGATCGGCGGACATCTATATCACCCGTTTTGGCCTGTCAGAGCAGGTGTTCAGCTATTTCTTTGCCCTTAACGCCGCGGCCATCATGGCCGGTGCCTTCCTGTGCACACGCCTGCTGCACCGGATAGGCCCAAGGCGGATCCTGACCGCGGGATTTGCCGGAATTCTGATGGGAGGGCTGGGAATGATGGCCCATCTTTTCCCCGGTCCCTGGGGCCTGGCCCTGCCCATGGCTCTTCTTTCCTTTTCCTTTGGTCTCAGCCGCCCCCCAAGCAATAACCTGGTGCTCGAGCAGGTGGATCAATATGCCGGGGCTGCCTCCTCGCTCCTGATTTTCATTTACTTCATGCTGGGTGCCTTTGCCATGTGGCTGATCTCCCTGGAGTGGAGCGACAAGGTTCACACCATTGGTGCGCTGGGGACAATGGCTGGCGGGATCATACTGGGCATCTGGCTTTTTCTTCCCGGAGCAACGGCGGAAAAGTACAGTCCGGAAGGTGCTTCAAGGGAGTAGTCTTTTGCAAGACCTGCCCGGAAGGTCTACTGTTCTTCCGGGCTATTGGAAGAGATCGTTAAATCTAGGGTTTTTCAAAATGAACAAAATCAATCAGAAAAACTGCCCCCATCAAGAGGACTTTCTGGGTGGTATCTGCATCACCAGGGAATTCAACACCAAAATTGTCGGCCTTGCTGAACACTTCCTTGAACAGGCCGCTCCATTGTTTGGTAATTTTACCCAATTCCCGGCCGTTTTGGGAAATTTTAAACGTCCAGGGATGCAGTAGGGGCCCGAGCAGGGTAAACACCTCCCGCTCATGGGCATCGTAAATCACATAGCGGCGTTTTAGAATTCCGAACTGTCGCTTGACGGTTCCCATGAGCTCTCCATTGGCGTGGAAAATTTCCAGTTCATGGAAATAAAATCTGAATGGCCGTTCCAGTGTAAGAGCGGTATTGCCTGCCTGGTTCTGAATCTCCATTGTAAACGGCCGCCAGTTGGCCATAAACAACCTGGATAAAATCGTTCCCATGGAGGTACTCATCTCTGCCGCATAAAACAGACCGTTATTAATGGAATAGCGGTTTCGGGTTTCAAACCCCAGCCACACTTCCGCTTTCTCCAGCCACTGCTTAATAAAGAGTTTACGGCTGTTCGAAAGCCCGGCCAGCTCATAACTTTGGTTGATCAGATCAATATCTGCCTTTTTTTGCGCTTCTTTTTCCTTGAGTGCCAAAAATTTAGCAACAATGATCCCGCATCTGGGGCATTCAGAAAATAGAGTACTTTCAGTAAAACCACATTTGGGGCATGTAGCGGTGGATGTCAAAATTCATGTCCTTTATCGGGCTTGGTTCTAACTTCGCCCACTTATCATAATTGATGGTTATACGGGGTCACCCGGATAAGCATTGCATTGGCCGAAACAAGGACCAAGCCCCTTTTATCGTATGTTCAACACTATCGCCATCTGGCTATTTCTTGGGGTTGATTTGTTTTTCTCGGTTCATTGACTCTCCTGAAAAATTAATTGCAGTTGACGTTTGCCTAAACTGTAATTAATGCTCTGTCAATAAAAAAGGAGATTCTGTTTGCAACGAATGTAGACCCTGTTTTTCGGAAACAGGGCTTGCAGGGTATGCCTCCAACCTTCAAACTGGACGGGGGTGTTTTTTCCAGTATAAGGACGCCATGGCATCAAATAAACTTTTACAGATTACGCTTTTTCACATTCTTCCTGGGGATCAACAGCAGTGGTTGCTCGCCATGTCCGAAACCCATACCCTTGTCCTTTCAGCAGTAGAGGTGGTCATGGTTTCCCTGGGGACGCTGACCTTTATCAAGCCGGCCATGCCGGTTCTTGGAACGGGTCGATTTGCTTGAATTTCGTTTGTTTTGGTAGTAACCTCAAATTTGAGGGTCTGCTTTAACGGAAGGAATCAGGTCTTTTCACGGTCCGACCCATTTGAAAAAGCAGGCGTTTTGAAAATTGAGCACAGACTGCTGCCGTCGGTATACGGGTATTCTCCTTGAACGGGGGAGCGCTCCGGGTTGCAGGCCGGAGCATTTAACGAAAGTTTATTGTTAACCCAAGGGGGGCTGTAAAATGACGAGTGATAAAAAAAACAGCTGCAGCAAGTGCGGTGCCCTGGTCGCACCCTATGAATCCATCCGGATGCCATCGGCCGATGGCGACACCCTTATCTGCCTTAAATGTTATAACCGGCGGGTCGCTGATTCCTTTGGCGTTGAATACGACTATATGGCCCTTCATCCAATCATCATCCAGGATACCGACGGGATTGACCACACCTTTCACCTGACCGTCCGGTTGATGGGGACAATGCAGATCATGGACGCATTTGAAGTGGTTGACAACCAGCCGGCAGGATATCAGTTCAGCATGGGAGAGCCGGTTGCATCGGGTCTGTTTGTTCTGTTTTCAAAATTGTACGAGCGCATGCTCAAAGCCCTCGGGACCAAACATATCTATAGGAATAAAACCTATGACACCTGGCTCATCGCAGATCAGAAAACAGTGCGGGGACACATCGGCTGTGACCCTGCATCTTCGAGCGAAGCGCCGCTTCCGATGATCATCATCGACGGAAAAGAACTCACCTGGAACCAGTTCGGCAGGATGCTCGCAGCCCATGAGGGGTTTAATTTTAAACTCCAGGTGCTCGACCGCCACCACGAAATGCCCTGATCGGGCCGTTCATTCGTTTCCGTACCGGATAGAATTTAAAAATCAGTCTGACGTAAATCAAGGGAAATCATGAAAATAGCCATCTACGGAAAAGGCGGTATTGGTAAATCCACCATTTCAGCCAATCTTTCAGCAGCCCTTGCCCTTTGCGGTAAAAAGGTGCTGCAGATTGGATGCGATCCCAAGCACGATTCCACCCGGCTTCTTCTGGGTGGCAAGCGGATTGTCACGGCCCTGGATTACATGAAGACCACCCCCGTGGCCCTGCAACGCCTGGATCAGGTGCTCCATGTTGGGTATGGGGGCATTGTCTGTGTTGAAGCGGGGGGGCCGGAGCCTGGTGTGGGGTGTGCCGGCCGGGGGATATTAAGTACCTTTGCCATGTTTGACCGTCTTGGGCTTGATATGGGGTCCTTTGATGTGGTGCTCTATGATGTCCTCGGGGATGTGGTGTGCGGTGGATTTGCCGTTCCCCTGAGAAGGGGGTTCGCCGACAGGGTCTATGTGGTGACCTCGGAAGAATTCATGTCCATCTATGCGGCCAATAATATTCTCAAGGGCGTTAAGCATTTTGATGAAGGGGGCCATCGCCTGGCCGGATTGATCCTCAACAGCAGGGGCAAGGGAGAAGATCGACTTCCTGTGGAGGGGTTTGCCCGAAATGTTGACCTTCCCGTGAAACTGGTGGTCCCCAGAAGCGAGCGGTTCAGGTGGGCGGAAATGGTTGAAAAAACCTTGGTGGCGGCGTTCCCCGACTCTTTTGAGGCCGGGGTTTTCTTTGGGCTTGCCCGGGATGTTCTGGAAAATAAGACCGTTTATCCGGCCCGGTTCCTTGATGAAGATTCCCTTGAACGGTTGATTATACAGGACAAGTCTCCATTGTCCGGGGGCCCTGGTGCCGACCGGGGGTCGCCAGGGTCCCCGGACAGTAACGGCCAGGGGCAGGGCCCTTGCCTGGACGATCCATGTGAAAGCCTTGATGGCGTCAAACTGCCAACAAAACCATTTATTTTCCCCAGGGGCAAATCCACGGTTTTTTTATCCAAAAGTATGCTGAGCCGGGAACCCCTGCACGGATGCGCCTTTGCCGGGGCCCTTGCCACCACCACCCAGATCAAGGACAGCATCACCGTGGTCCACGGCCCCCGAAGTTGTACCCATATTGCCGGCCAGGCCATCGTGTCCGCAGGTTTCAGGCTTTTCAACCAGAAAGGAATTCT
Source organism: uncultured Desulfobacterium sp. (assembly GCA_963675615.2). Taxonomy (GTDB): domain Bacteria; phylum Desulfobacterota; class Desulfobacteria; order Desulfobacterales; family Desulfobacteraceae; genus Desulforapulum. The sequence goes on along the minus strand of CAXXTD010000001.1, from coordinate 1,288,755 downwards.
GCTGGAAAACCAGGTGGCCCCGGCCGTGGTCTCTTCGGATATGGATGAATCCATGGTGATCTACGGGGGCCGGGACCGGCTGATCAAAACCCTTGAACAGGCCATGGAACGAGGTCCCAGGGCCGTGTTTCTGGTGACCACCTGTCCTTCCGGCGTTATTGGGGATGATCCCGTTGCCGCCGTCAACGAAATCCGGAATCGTTACCCGGATGTGCCAGTGATTCCCATAACCTCGGACGGCAACCTTCGGGGGGATTACATGCAGGGGGTGCTCAATGCCTGCATGGAGGGGGCTGGGGCATTGGTGGATATAACCGTCACACCCGACCCCCATTGTGTGAATATCCTGGCGGAAAAAAATATCGCCTTTAATGCGGAGAGCAATTTCAACACCATCGTGGATCTTCTCGGTGGTATGGGCATTCACGTCAATTGCCGGTTTGTGAGAAACACCTCGGTGACGCAATTGAATCATTTTCTAAAAGCACCGTTGAACCTGGCGGCCTATACCGACTATTTGGGCCGACTCATGGCTGATTTTATTGAGGAACGCCTGGGAGTGCCAACGGCAAGCCTGCCCTTTCCCGTGGGGTTTACCGAAACGGCTGCCTGGGTCAGGGAGATTGCCGCGTTTTTTGGTGAACAGGCTGCCGGTGAAAAACTGATCAGGGACTATCAAGAGCAGTACAAGGCAATGATCAAAGAAGATAAGCCCGCTCTCGGGGGGCGCAGGCTCATGATCATCACCTATGTGCATAATGTGGACTGGATTGTGGAGACTGCCTTTGATCTTGACATGGTGGTGGTCAAGGTGTGTATCCTCGACTATTCCCAGGACAACCTTTTCATCACCCGGTATCCGGGCCGTTTTGAAGTGGAGACTGATTATGATCCAGCCAGACGGAACACGGATGTGACGCAGTTGAAACCGGACCTGCTCCTGGGAAACTATACGCCCGGAAACCTGCCCCTGTCCCTGCACGTGGACGTCATCCCCATGTGCCCGGACGTGGGGTTTTACGGCGGAATAACCTTTGCCCATCGCTGGGCCACCTTGATCAAAGCACCGGTTGTTGAAGGATGGAAACATGATGGCGTCTGACTGTTTTGAGTTTTCCCCCGACAGCTTTACAGGGGCCATTGTGGCCATTGAGGGCATCCGCAATGGGGCTGTATTGCTCAACGGACCCACGGGATGTAAATTTTACCACGGTGCCCTGTCGGAAAATCAGATGCCCCGGGCGGATTTTCTGGATCCCATTTATTATTCAGAGGCGTTCTACTTTGGCCAACCCCGGGTGCCGGTAACCTTTCTGGACGATCATGATTATGTGTTTGGGGCAACCGAAAAGCTTGAGAAAATTCTGCCCGTGGTGGCCGGCAAAGGCCATGGTCTTATTGGGGTGATCAATTCTCCGGGGGCGGCCCTGATCGGTGATGACCTGCTTCGGTTCATCAAGAACGCTGGCCTGTCTGTGCCCTGCGTTGCCATTGAAAATACAGGGTTTTCCCAGCCCCTGGCCTGGGGGTTTCAACAGGCGGTCATGGCCGTTCTGGACGCCATTGTGCCCCGGAATCTGCCGGAGAAAAACAAAGGGGCGGTCAATTTGATGGGGATCTCTATTTTTCACCATCACTGGCAGGGAAATATTGCGGAAATAACCACCCTTTTAGGAGCCTGTGGCATCAGGGTGAACACCTGTGTCTGTGTCGGTTGCAACCTGTCTGACCTTGAGCACCTTGCCAGTGCCGAACTGAACGTGGTTGTCCATGAAGAGTTTGCCCGGGACCTCATGCCCTTTATGGCTCAACGGTTTGGCATGGAAAGCCTTGCCCCGCCCATGGGCGCACCCGTGGGATTCGAGGCCACGGAATCGTGGCTCATGGCAGTGTGTGAACGCCTTGGTGTGAGCCCCGCACCGGCCCTTGGGCTGATCAAAGACGCCCGGCAGAAAAGCCATGCCGCGTTAAACCGGTTCAATGCCTTGACGGGATTGCCCAAGGGGGCCACCTTTGCCGTGGATGCCGATGCTTCGCTGGCATTGCCCCTGGTGACATGGCTGTACAGATATCTTGGCATGGTGCCGGTTTGTGTCCGGGTGGGCCATGGGCTGTCTGACTTTCAACAAAAAATCAAAACCTTGCTTGATGAGATCCATTGTCCCGGGGCGTGGCAGGTTGACCCCACCCAGGGGGCACCCGATGTGGTCTTGGGCAGCGGGGCCTTGGTTGCCCGGTACCGGCTGACGGGTCGGCCGTTTACCGGAATTGAACTTTCGTTGCCCACCAGCGGTTACCACCATGTGATTCCCAAGGCATATATGGGGAGCCAGGGTGCCCTTTATCTTGTTGAGCGTATCATCAACGGCCTGGCCGAGTGTTGACAAAGGACTGTGGCGGTGGAAGATTTTTAATCAATTTTATAGTCCAGACCGGTCTTTTTTTTTGCTTTGTCATAAACCTGTGATTATTTTAAAAGGAATGCCTGATCTTTTGGATTTGATTTTATTGGTTAAGGCGCCTTAAACAAGGAGATCTATCATGAAAACAAGAATGATGATGATGTCCATGATAATTTTTACCGCGGTATTTATTTTTGGATGTCTTTCGTTTGCTGAGAAACAGGAGACAAAGGAAGCGACTATGAAAACAGACACGAAATCCGATAGGGAAAAATTGAACGTTGCCACCTTTGCCGGCGGGTGCTTCTGGTGCACAGAGTCTGATTTTGAGCAAGTCAAAGGGGTCAAGGAAGTGGTGTCCGGATATACCGGGGGGCATAAAACAGATCCGACCTACAGGGAAGTGTCCGGGGGAACCACCGGCCATACAGAGGCCATACAGGTTTATTATGACCCCGGGATCGTAACTTATAACGAACTTTTAGCGGTATTCTGGCGGCACATCAACCCCACAGATGCCGGGGGACAGTTTGCGGACAGGGGGTCCCAGTACCGGCCGGAAATTTTTTATCATAATGACAACCAGAAAGAACAGGCCATGGCGTCAAAAAATGCCCTGGAGGCGTCCATGGTGTTTGACAAACCCATTGCCACAGCCATTACGAAATTTGAAAAATTTTATCCAGCAGAAGATTATCACCAGGATTATTATAAGAAAAATCCATACCGGTATAAGTATTACCGCTGGGGTTCGGGCCGGGATTCGTTCTTAGAAAAGGCGTGGGCGAACAAGGATATGGAGAAAAAAACAATGATGATCGAAGAAACGGCCACCATGGAAACGGCCGCCTGGTCAAAACCCGGTGATGCTGAAATCAAGGAGAGACTGACCCCGCTGCAGTACAAGGTTACCCAGGAGAGCGGAACGGAACGGCCTTTTTACAATGAATACTGGGATAATAAACGCCAGGGGATTTATGTGGACGTTGTGTCAGGAGAGCCCCTTTTCAGCTCCACGGACAAGTTTGCTTCAGGAACCGGGTGGCCAAGTTTCACAAAACCCCTAGAACCTGAACATGTTAAAGAGGTGAAAGATAAAAGCCTGTTCATGGTTCGCACGGAAGTCCGAAGCAGGTATGGGGATTCCCATCTGGGGCATCTGTTTGATGATGGACCGAACCCCACGGGACTGAGGTATTGCATTAATTCTGCTGCCCTGCGGTTTATACCCAGGGAAAATCTTGAAGCCGAAGGGTATGGCAGGTACCTTGATCTGTTTTAAAAGGTGAATCATATGTTTAAAAAAGTTTTTCTATTGTTTTTTCTCTTGCTGGTTCTGCCTGGGTGCCGGCAGGATCAAACGTTGTGGAATCCCATCTTCGAGGATACCCGTTTCGATTATATCAGCCTGGGAATTGATCGGTCGTTAGCATTGATGGATGAGGCGTATTCTCAAGCCGGAGAAACCCGGCAGTATGATATTCAGGAAAAACTGGTTCAGGCAAAAATGAGGCTGCTTGAAATAAAAGACTACTATGTGCCGCTTACGACCGTCAGGCAGAAAATATACGATGCTGAAAGGTATTTCAAATTGAGCAAGATTGAAAAATCAAGAAAATTGCTGGAGGACTCAAAAAACATACTGACATCATTGGGGGCGACCACAAAAAATGAGGTGTTCGACCAGGTGATTTTAGACTTGACCTCGATGATCACCCAGGTGATTTTATCCTTTGACGCAGATTCAACATCCGACACCTATGATAAAATGAAAAAAGCCGGCGAACATATCAATCTCATGCTTTTCAAGGGGGATCTGGTGCTTTCTGGCGTTAAATTTGAAAAATAAGGCTCAGGACCGGGGCCCCTGGGCCTGGTATCCCGGCGATCGACACTGTCCGCGGGACCCTTTCCGGTCTGAGCTAGAATGAAATCCCTGTCAAAGGGGGAGGGCTGGAGAATTCAGGTTTTTTGGGGCGTCAGTTCCTTTCCCGAAGTTTAACCTTCAGAATCTTCCCAGAGCCCGTTTTGGGGAGTTCATTTACAAACACTATCTTTTTGGGAACCTTGAAACCTGCCAGGTGTCTGCGGGTGTGATCCATCAGGTCCTGTTCAGAGACTCGGGCATTCTCGCGGAGGACGACCACGGCCTTGGGAACCTCTCCCCAGCGTTCGTCAGCCATGCTGATCACGGCACACTCCAGGACATCTGGATGGGTGTATATGGCATTTTCCACCTCCACAGAGCCGATATTTTCACCCCCTGAAATGATGATATCCTTTGCCCTGTCCACAATCAGGATATAGCCCTCACTGTCCACACAGGCAAGATCTCCAGTGAAAAAATAGCCGTCCTGAATGGCCTGCTCGGTTTCAAGGGGCATTTCCCAGTACCCTTTCATCACATTGTCTCCCCTCACGATGATCTCTCCCACACTGACACTGTCCCAGGGAACATCCCGTCTGTTTTCATCAACCACCCGGATATCGACCCCAACCACTTCAAGGCCCGTTCTTGTGATGAATCCCAGACGTTTTTTTTGGGGTTCACCGGTCAAGGTGGACTTCAAATTTCCCACGGTGAGAAGGGGTGTGGTTTCCGTGAGCCCATACCCTGAAACATAACGGCACCCGAGTTTTTCCATCATCCGTTCTGCATTGGCCGGAGACATGGGGGCGCCGCCGACCATGATCCATTCAAGGGCTGAAAGGTCATAACTCTCGATATCAGGCACATCCAGAAGAAAATTGATCATGGTGGGAACCATCATGGCCGCCACCACCCGTTCTTTTGCCATGGTGGCAAGCACCTCACGGGGAACAAAGGCTCGCTGCATCACGTGGCATCCTCCCTGGAAGGTAACGGACCAGATAAAAAAAGCATCTGCAAGGTGAAACAGGGGAGCAATATGGTGCCAGGTGGTGGCATCGTCAATTTTAAAACTGATAATGGTGGTCAGGGCATTGGCGTAGATGTTCCTGTGGGTCAGTTCAACCCCTTTGGGCCGGCCCGTGGTACCGCTGGTGTAATAAAGATTAAGTGTGGCGTTTTCATCTACAATATCAACGTTTACAGGGTCAGTGCCTGCCGAATCCATGAGGAATTCATAGGTATTGGTGATCCAGGGTTCAGAAGCCTCCCCTTCGGCGATCAACCAGTGCTTTACCGTTGAAACACGGCTGCAGACCCGTTCCATCACGGGTTTGAAATCCCGGTGAAAGATAACGGCTTCAGCCCTGGAATTTTCAAGGATATAGACATACTCATCTTCGGAAAGCCTGATGTTCAGGGGTGAAAGAATTCGCCCGGACAGGCTGCCGCCAAAATAGAGTTCCATGTAGCGATGGGTGTTGTAATCAATTACTGCGATCCGGGCGTCTGGTTCAAGGTTCAGGTCCTGAATGGCATGGACCACACGGTTGACCCGCTGTTGAACCTCCCTGTAGGTCAGGCGAATTTCACCATCCACAACGGCAGTCTTGTCTGCATAAAGCTTGACGGCTCTCTTGAGAATACGGGCGGGTGTCATGGGTACTTGCATGGGTGCCTCCTTTATGGGGGGTGGTTTGGGATAAATCCTGAAGAACTTCAAAAAAACTGTTTCAGTTTTAAAATCCAATGTCAAGGGGCATTTGATCTTAAATTACCACCATTGACTGGCGTGGCTCAATGCGTCGGGATTCGTCAGTTTGCATATGTTTCAAGGTTTCAGAACTTTCGGATTGGGTGGACAATGGCCCATGGACAGGCCAGCAAATGCCATGGTGCCCATGTAAAAACCATACTGGAGCATCCCCTGGTCACAAAAGAGTCGCAAAATATGATCGTGCCGGGCCTTTTGCTGTCCCGGAGCTGAACCCTTGACAATAAAACGGCGTCAGGTTTACACTCTTGATCAGATTGTCAGAGGTGCAGACCTGACCTTAATCGAAAGGAGGCGTGATGAAGGTAATCTTGGTCATGGCAATGTCCCTTGACGGAAAAATAGCAAGGGATTCCAATCATCCTGCCGACTGGACCGGGAAGGACGATAAGAAAAAGTTTGTCGAGATAACCAAAAGGGCCGGGGCCATGATCATGGGGTCTAAAACCTTTGACACCATTGGCAGGGCCCTGCCGGGTCGAAAAAATATTGTCATGACCCGGAACAAGGCAAGAAAGAGTGACGGGAATCTGATCTTCACAGACAAGGCTCCGGACTTACTTTTAAAAGAACTTGCCCAGGAAGGATTTCAGGAGGTCGCCCTGATCGGAGGGAGCATTGTCAACACGCTGTTTGCCCGGGCAAATCTCATTGACGAGGTTTATGTTACCGTGGTTCCGATTTTCTTTGGCAGGGGGCTTTCCCTGTTTGACTGTGTGATGGATAACCCGCTTGAGCTTCTCGGAACCCAGATTATTTCTGACCAGTCTCTGGTGTTGCGGTACCGGGTCAAAAAAAAGGGTTTTTAAAGGTCTTTACCGCTGCCTTCGGGCAGGTAATCCCCTGCCCACGGATGGAATCTATGATCAAAGGGCTGCATCAAGCACACCAGGGCGTGGTTGATCGATCAATCGGGATCGGATCATCAGGGCTTCAAGTTCATTAAAGTTATGGACGATATGGTCCGGGTGCTTTGCCAGCAGCTGGTCAACCGTGAAGGCACCATACCCGGCAGCGCAGGTGTGCATACCCAGAGTGTTGCCCATGGCCATGTCAAAGACAGAGTCTCCGACCATGAGTGCCCGGGAAGGGGGGGTGTTGAGGAATTCAAGAACCTTTCTGCCCATGTCAGGGAAGGGTTTGGGGCGTGTCACCTCGTCTGCGCAGCAGGATGTCCTGAAAAGGTCTGCAATTCCAAAGGCTGAAAGCAGGTTGTCCAGGTTGTCGCGGCTTTCGTTGGTTGCAATGGCAAGATTTAATCCCCAGGAACCCAGGGTCTCAAGGGTCTGTTTGACGTCGGGAAATAAAGCAGCCCACTGGGGGGACAATATTCGGTATATCTGCCTGTACTGCTCACATGCCGTGGGAACAAGGTCCCTTTGAAGTCCAACACTCCTGAACATATCGGCCACGGACAGGGATGTCATCTCTTCGCACAGAAGATCTTCATCCACGGCCACGCCAAGTTTTTCCAGGACCTGGATAAACGTCATCATTGTTGCCTTCTGGGTGTCGGCAAGGGTGCCGTCAAAATCAAAGATGACCGTGTCGATGTTTAAGAAAGTTGAATATGGCTTTTTTTGTATCATTTCTGTCCTGACTTTAAATTTGTATTTTTAATAACGTGAATATGAATTAAGATCTGGCTGGTTGATTAAAGCGGCCTTGGTAACTGATTCCTATGTGGCTGTCAATTAAAAAAGCAGGCCCGCAGTTCGAATCTGGACAGAATATAGGCCGCCCATGTTAGTTTTTTGTCAGGATGTGGTTAAATAACTGTGGGATCATTCTCGCGGGGGCTGGTGGATCAATCCCCAGGGCATACTTTGGCTGATCAAAGATTAAACTTCAGATTTATTGTTTCCATTTGTTGAAAAATATCTTTAATTTTGATATTGCATCAGATTTAATATCTTTTGTCCCAGCTGTTTTTTTGAAAAAATGCTTCCTGCCGGGGATGAAGTATCAATATTTTCTCCTTGATTTTGTTGATTTTTTCTGGTTATTGTCATTTACTAAAAACAGGGATAGGTTAGAAAAGGGCTGTTTTTTTGATTGAATTGGTTACATAACGGTATCTGATTTATATGCAGGTATTCATGTCAGGAGGTTCGAATGTTTAAGATAGTGAATCGGGAAGAGATGGCCCAGGGCACCATCATACTTAACGAGATTGAGGCACCGCGTATCGCCCGAAAGGCAAAACCAGGTCAATTTGTCATTATCCAATCCACGGAAAAGGGTGAAAGAATTCCCCTGACCATGGCTGATGTGGACCCTGGAAAAGGTACCATCACCATCATTTATATGGTGGTCGGTAAATCCACGGCCGCTTTTGGCAAAATGGCTGTCGGCGCTGAATATTTTGCCGTGATTGGTCCCCTGGGCAAGGCCACCCATATCGAAAAAAGGGGCAAGGTGGTCTGTGTGGGCGGCGGAACCGGCATTGCGGTTCTCCATCCCATTACCCGGGCCTTGAAAGAGGCAGGCAACCATGTGACCACCATTCTTGGTTCCAGGAACAAGGATCTGCTTATCCTTGAGGACAAGATGGCAAAGGCGTCCGATGTGCTCCACATCTGCACCGACGACGGATCTAAGGGTCACCACGGATTTGTAACCGACGTTTTAAAGGATGTCCTTGCAAAGGAGGATATCAGTCTGGTGGTAGCCATCGGACCGGTTCCCATGATGAAATTTGTTTCGTCCATTACCAAGGAGAAGGGGATCGAAACCCTGGTCAGCCTTAATCCCATCATGGTGGACGGAACGGGTATGTGCGGCGGTTGCCGTGTATCTGTTGGCGGTGAAACCAAATTTGCCTGTGTTGACGGCCCTGAGTTTGACGGCCATAAGGTCGATTATGATGAACTCTCCAATCGTCTCCGGGCCTACCAGGAAGATGAAAAAAAGAGTTTAGAACAATTCCAAAAAAATGCGTAGTTCGGATATACGGAGGATATGATGGCAGTTAAAGAAAAAAAGAAGGCTGTGCCAAGGGTGAAAATGCCCGAGCAGGCACCCGAGGTCCGGCGGCGAAATTTCAAGGAAGTTCCCCTGGGGTTGACCGATGAGATGGCCATGACCGAAGCGTCTCGCTGTCTCCAATGCAAGAAACCGGCCTGCGTTGAGGGGTGCCCGGTTTCGGTGGATATTCCTGGTTTTATCAATCTCATTGCCCAGGGCGATTTTGCAGGTGCCGCCGAAAGACTGTGGCAGAAAAATGCCCTTCCCGCCGTATGCGGCAGGGTCTGCCCCCAGGAGATCCAGTGTGAGGGCAACTGCATCCTCGGTAAAAAAGGATCGTCCGTTGCCATCGGTTATCTTGAGCGGTTTGCCGCAGACCGGGCAAGGGAAAAGGGTGGTGGAGCCCTTCCCGAGGTGGCTGTGAAAACAGGGAAACGGGTTGCCGTCATCGGTTCCGGGCCCTCGGGTCTTACCGTGGCAGGAGACCTTGTGGTCAAGGGTCACGAAGTGACTATCTTTGAAGCGTTTCATAAGCCCGGCGGCGTTCTTGTCTATGGCATTCCGGAGTTCAGGCTTCCCAAGGAAATTGTGGCATCGGAAGTTTCCACCCTTGAAAAACTTGGGGTGAAAATAGAGCTGAACAGCGTTGTGGGAACCACGGTTACCATTGAAGAGCTTTTTGAAGAGGGATTTGATGCCGTTTACGTGGGCGTTGGGGCCGGGCTTCCCCGGTTCATGGATCTTCCCGGCGAGAATCTCATTGGGGTGTTTTCCGCCAACGAGTATCTCACCCGGGCCAATCTCATGAAGGCCTATCTTTTTCCCGAATATGACACCCCCATTGCCAGGGGGAAAAATGTCGTGGTCCTCGGGGCCGGCAATGTTGCCATGGATGCGGCAAGAACCTCCATGCGTCTGGGTGCTGAATCGGTCAAAATCGTTTATCGGCGTTCCAGGGAGGAGATGCCCGCCAGGGCTGAAGAGCTCCACCATGCAGAAGAGGAGGGGATCGAGTTTGTTCTTCTGACCAACCCCACCCAGTTTTTTGGGGACGATGCCGGCCGTCTCGTGGGCATGGAGTGTCTTAAGATGGCCCTTGGGGAACCCGATGCGTCGGGTAGAAGGCGACCTGTTCCCATTGAAGGGTCTGAGTACCGGATCGACTGCGATCTTGTGGTGGTCTCGGTAGGCGCAAAGGCCAATCCGCTGCTGACCAACTCAACCCCTGGAATTTCCCTGAACCGCTGGGGCAACATCATTGCCGATCCGGTTACAGGCAAGACAACCCAAAAGGGCGTCTGGGCTGGTGGTGATATTGTCACGGGCATGGCCACGGTTATTCTTGCCATGGGGGCCGGCAGGGAAGCAGCTGATTCCATGCACGATTATCTGACCCGGGGCTGGTAGCTCCCGGTCTGTTTTTATGGGGGATAAGAGCCGAATATTAATTAAAGACTTGCCGTCTTTCGGTTCTTTTCCCTCTCTTTCTCCCTGTTCCTTTTGCCGGGGTTAATCTTCCTGGATATAGATCTTATGATCGACCAGGGAGAGGGCATCAATGTGGCCTTTGATGAACTTCTGGTCGCCAAAGATGCTGATCAGTCGGATGCCTCCCTCTTCCGGGGTTACCAGGTCTACGGCCTCCATGACGAGGGTCTCTCCCTCCTTGTCCCGAATATATGCATTTGCTTCACACATTGATCGACTCCTTGGTTGTGTTGTTGAAATTTGCCAGGTGTGCATCGATGAGTTCATCCACGAGCTGGGGTAAAGGTGTGGATGACAGGCCGACGATTTCGATGTGCTCCTGGGTCAGGGGGATGAGTATTTTTCTGGCCGGTGAAAGGGCGATGGCTTCGGCCATTTTCGGGGTGAGTTCGCCCATCATGGCGTGGGGCATGATGATTCCCACCGTGCCGATGATGAGATCGGCCGTTTTCACGGTCTGAACAATGGCATTGACACCCGAGGCACCCCGGTTGGCACGGGATTTCAGCATCTGGGCCGTTGCAATGGCATTGGTGCCGAGTGCCAGCACTTCAACGGTTTCGCCAAAGCGCTCCTTGATCTTCCGGATAATGGTCGACCCGATGCCTCCCCCCTGGCCATCAATGACGCAAATTCTGTATGTGGTTGCAGGTTTCATGATGTCTCTTTAATCGGGTTCGGCGGGTTTGTCAAGATCAAACAGCCATTTTCAGCATCGGCGAATCCGCCCTATGCTTTCCGCCTGGTTATAAAAAGCTTGATTAAGTTGCCAGGTCCTGTATAACCTGAAGGGTTATTACAGCTAAAACAAAAATACAGATAAAAGAGAATAGAATGGATTACGATGTAATTATTGTAGGGGGGGGGCCAGCCGGGCTTTTTTCGGCATTTCATTTGGTGGAGAATTCGGATTTAAGGGTCCTCATGATTGAAAAGGGGAGAAAACCCCTGTCGCGAATCTGCCCCAACCACAATCTCCAGAAATGCCTCGGGTGTGACCCGTGCAACATCATGGCAGGCGTAGGTGGTGCCGGACTTTTTTCCGATGGAAAACTCAACTTCATTCCCCGCCTGGGCAAGACCGACCTCACCCAGTTCATGTCCCTTGGCCGTGCCCAGGATCTCATTGACGAGACCGAAAAGATATTTTCCCGGTTTTCCATGGACGGTCCTGTTTATCCGACCAACATGGACGAGGCAAAGCAGATACGAAAAGAGGCAAAGCGATATGGCATCGACCTGTTACTGATCAAACAGAAACATCTCGGCAGTGACCATCTGCCCGGTTATATTGCGCAAATGGCCGGGTATATTGAGGAGAAAGGCCTTACCATCAAAACCCGTGAAACCGTTGTTGATATCGTGGCAGCGGATGGCAGGGTCACCGGGGTGGTGACGGACAAGGGCCGCTACACCGCTTCCAGCGTGATCCTGGCGCCGGGCCGGATCGGGGCCAACTGGGTGTCGACCCTTGCCCAGCGGCACGGTCTCAACGTTTCCCAGCGTGGCATTGAGGTGGGGGTCCGGGTGGAGGTCCATAACGATATCATGGCGGATCTGTGCAAGGTGATCTATGATCCCACCTTTTTCATCCAGACGCCGACCTATGACGACCAGACCCGAACCTTCTGTACCAACCTCGGCGGTTTCATCTCCCTGGAAAATTACAAGGATTTTGTCTGTGTCAATGGCCACGCCTATTCGGATAAAAAATCACAGAATACCAATTTTGCCTTTCTCTCCAAGGTGATTCTGACCGAACCGGTCACGGACAATCAGGCCTATGGGGAGTCCATTGGACGCCTTGCCACCATCATCGGCGGGGGCAAGGCCATACTCCAGCGGTTTGGTGATCTCAAAAGGGGCCGCAGGTCGACCTGGAACCGGATCAATAAGGGGTATATCGAGCCGACCATGACCAATGTGGTGTGCGGCGATATTGCCATGGCCCTTCCCGAGCGGATTCTTTCCAACCTCATTGAAGGGCTTGAAGCGCTTAATCAGGTGGTTCCGGGTGTCGCCAACGACGAAACCCTTCTCTATGCACCTGAAATCAAGTTTTTCGCCACCCAGATCGAAACGGACAAGGATCTTGAGACCGCCATCCAGGGGTTGTTTGTTGCAGGTGACGGTCCAGGGGTCGCCGGAAACATTGTCTCTGCCGCCGCCACCGGGCTGATACCGGCAAAGCGGATTCTGGCCGAAAGGGCTGACAGGGATTAAACTTTACGAGGGAATTGACTATGAACCTTGAGGAATACTGCCCTGAAAAGCTCCTCACAGCAGCACAGGGTGTTAAAAAAATAGAGAACGGCAGCCGGGTTTTTATCGGCACCGGCTGCGGTGAGCCCCAGGCCTTGATCCGGGCCATGGTTGAAGATCGGTCCATCCAGGATATTGTTGTATACCAGATGCTCAGCTCCACCTTTGCAAAGTACATGAATCATGAGGATTTCCTCTATCGATTCTCCCTGAAGCTTTTTTTCATCAGTCCTGATATGCGCCAGGCGGCCTTTGAGGGAAAGATCGATTATGTTCCGGTTTACCTTTCCCAGATTCCGGAAATTTTCTCCAGCCAGGAGATCGGCCTGGATGTGGCCCTGGTTCAGGTCAGCCCTCCGGACCGGTTTGGATTCTGCAGTCTTGGCATCTCCGTTGATATCACCCTTTCGGGCATGCAGAACGCTGGGGTGGTGATCGCCCAGGTCAACCATGACATGCCCAGAACCTGGGGGGACAGCCTGGTCCATGTGGACGAGATCGACTATCTTGTGGTTCAGGATGAACCCCTGGTAGAGGCCATTCACAAGGCCAAGAATACCAAGGTGGTCCAGCGGATCGGACATTACGTGAATCAGCTGGTGGACGACGGGGCAACCATCCAGGTGGGGTTCGGCCACCTTCCCGATGCCGTGGTCTCGTACCTTGACGGGAAAAAAGATCTCGGCATACACACCCAGGTCATCACCGACGGTCTGCTGCCCCTTTTCGAAAAAAAGGTGGTGACCAACCGGAACAAGAGCTACCTTCAGGGCCGGGTGGTGGCCTCGTTGTGCATGGGCTCCAAACAGCTCTACGACTATGTGGACAACAATCCCATGTTCTACTTCCGGTCGTCGGAATTTGTCAATGATCCCAATGTCATTGCAAGAAACGACAATTTCATTTCCATCAGTTCGGCCCTGGAGGTGGATCTCACCGGTCAGATCTGCACCGATTCCAAGGGATATCTCTTTTATTCCGGCATTGGTGATCAGGTCGACTTTATCCGGGGATCGTGTATGTCAAAGGGCGGATTTTCCATCATTGTCATTCCGTCCACAGCCCAGGACGATGCCGTTTCAAGAATCGTTCCCCATCTGAGTGAGGGGGCTGGCGTTGCCACAACCCGGGGGGATATCGATATTGTGGTGACCGAGTACGGTATTGCTGAACTGAGGCGAAAGAGCATTTACCAGCGGGTCATGGAGCTTGCCCAGATTGCCCATCCCAAGTTCAGAAAGCAGCTCATTGACGAGGCAAAGAAGCGAAGGTATATCTTTCCCGATCAGCTACCGCCGACCACTCAGGATCTGTTGTTCCTGGACAATTACCATTACTCCATGGCGCTTCCCATGGGCAAGCACGTGGATTTCCGTCCGGTCATGCCTTCGGATGAGTTTGAGTCACGGCAGTTTTTCTATTCCCTCCAGGAAACGACCATCTACTACCGGTTTTTTAACAAGCGGAAGGTGTTTTCAAGGGAGATGCTCCAGCGCCAGTGGGCCGATGTGGACTACATGCGAAACATGACCATCATCGGTGTCATGCAAAAGGGCAAGCGCAAGCAGATTGTGGCCATTGGCTCCTATGCAGAGGCCGGGGAGACCCAGGCTGAGGTGGCTTTCCTGGTCAAGGAAGAGCTCCACGGCATGGGCATTGGTACCTATCTTCTGGAGGTGCTGGAGGGGATTGCAAGAAAGAACCGCTATACCACCTTTGTGGCCACTGTCCTTGCGGAGAACCGGAAGATGGTGCGGGTGTTTCAGAATCGGTATCCCAATTCAAAGCTGGTCCGATCCGGCGGGGGGGAGATCGAGATTGAGATGCCGTTTGAATGAACTTCTGATTTAAAACAGGGACGTTTCATTCGTTGGAGAGAAACGTCCCCGCCTGTTTATTTTTTAGATTTCAGTTCCGGGAAATCCCAGTAAAAGTATTCGTTGGCCTGGGCTGCGCCACCGCTCTCCTTGCGGGCCACCTCGTTTTCCCTAAGTTCGATTCTGCGGATTTTTCCGCTGATGGTCTTGGGAACTTCCGTGACAAATTCGATGATTCTGGGGATCTTGAACTTGGCCAAAATTTCAATGCTTTTCTGGAACAGCTCCAGGGCAAGCTCCCTTGAGGGCTGAAACCCTTTGTTTAAAATGACATAGGCCTTGACCAGCTGGTGGCGTTTGGGATCGGGAACACCGACCACAGCCGCCTCTCCAACGGCGGGATGTTCGACCAGGGCGCTCTCTACCTCAAACGGCCCGATGCGGAAATCCGAGGATTTGATCACATCGTCGGCCCGTCCCACAAACCACCAGTAACCGTCTTCGTCAATGGAGGCCCGATCGCCGGTGTAGTAGAAATCGTTGATGAACACGCTGGCCATTTTTTCAGGGCTTCCAATGTATTCGGTGAAAAGGCCGATGGCCCGCCAGCGGTTGAGGCGGACAACGATGTGGCCGGGTTCGTCGCGTTTTGTCAGCTCATTGCCTTCATCGTCGGCAAGGGTGACATCGTACATGAACGAGGGGTATCCGAACGAACCTGAACGCATTTTGCCGGCCATCCACGGGGGGTTGCCGATCATGGCCGTGGATTCGGTCTGGCCATAAAAATCCCGGATTTCCGTGCCCGTATATTTTTTCCATTGCGTGATCACCTCGGGGTTGAGGGGCTCACCCGCCGAAATGGACTGACGCAGTTTTGAAAGGTCAAATTTTTTCATGTCCATGTTGATGAACATTCTCCAGGCTGTTGGTGGTGCGCAGAAGGTGGTGACCCCGCAATCCTCCACGGCCTTGAGGTATTGTTCACCGTCCAGAACGGTAAAGTTGAATCCCGTGGCCGTGGCGCCCACGTTCAATGGGGCGAAAAAGCTGCTCCAGGCCCATTTGGCCCAGCCGGGTGCAGACAGATTGTGGTGGACATCGTCCGGTCGGATGCCGATCATGACCGCAGTTGAGAGGTGACCCAGGGGATAGGAGGTGGCGGTATGGCCCACCCGTTTGGGCAGCCCGGTGGTGCCGGAGGTGAAAAAACAGAAGAGAAGGTCGTCGGAGCGGGTTTTTGCCGTTTCAGCCATGTCTTTCTGCTGCTCAAGGTCGCTGAAGCTTATCCACCCCTCTTTTTTTCCGAGAACCAGCTTGATCTTGGGTTTGACCCCAAGCAGTTCCAGGGCTTCGTCCATCATTTCGGTAAAGGCTTCGGCCGCAACAATGATGTCCGGTGCATAGGTTTCAAACCTGAATTTCAGCTCACGCATGGTCATGCTGGTGGCCGTGGGAACGTTGATGAGTCCCCCCTTGATGCAGGCATAGGTGGCAAACCAGGTCTCGGGGACAATGGGTGCCATCATGTACATGTTATCGCCTTTTTCCACGCCTGAACCGCGCAGCAGATTAAGACATTGATTTCCCCTGGCGGCAAATTCAGTGAAGGTGAAGGTTTGTTTTTCAGTGGTAGCGATATCTGTCCAGATCAGGGCAGTCTGACCTCCCCTTTCCTTGACATGGAGACGTTCAAAAATTTCGTCTGCCCAGTTAAAGTATTCTGGGAGTTTTTTCTGATTCAGCTTTTCAAAAAAAGCCTTTGCCGCAGCTTCTTTCTGGTCATTGTCATCCATCATGTTCAGATCCATGACCTCTTTGTACAGAGTTTCCATGCCCATAAAATCACTCCTTGCAGTTCTGATTTGCGGTTAATGTCCCGTTTCGTCTATCTTGTATCATCTGCAACAGCTAATTTTGACTGGTATTTCCCGGAGGTAGTGCCGCCTAACGAGCGCTCAGTCTACATCCTAGAGTTGGTATAGATTAATCCAAATATAAAAGTCAAAGACTTTTTAATTTTTTTTGAGCGTACAGCGTCTGGATGGGATTCAGCAGGGCTCTCCCCTGTGCGATGGCAGGAGAGAGCTGGGTTATGGCGGGAGGATCAACCTGCGAAGGCGTCGTCAGGCATCTCCATGATGGCGGTGATGTTGGATTTTATCGCATCCATTTTTCCAAGGGTTGCAGGGATGACAAAGCTGAGGAAATACTCGGCGGTTTTGACCTGACCCTGGTAAAAGGCAACATCCTTTTTCTTTGCCTTGGCAATTTTGGGGGCTGCAACAACGGCCCGCCACAGTTCTACCCATGCCATGCAGACGTCGCCTGTGGCGTCCAGGAAGGGATGGGCCGAGGCAAAGGCGTGGAGAACGTTGGCAGACATGGCCGTGGCGCCCATGTACATGGCAACTTCGCCAAGTTTGTTGATGGCGTTCTGCAGGGTGTCTGCCATGGCTTCAAGGCCTTCGATCTCCTTTGCCGCAGCAACGGTCTTGTTCATTTCGCCGAGGAGATCCATAAAGGGTTTTCCCTTTTTCAGGCCAAGCTTGCGGCCCAGAAGATCCATGGCCTGGATGCCGTTGGTTCCCTCGTAGATACTGGTGATCTTGCAGTCCCTCAGGAGCTGCTCCTGGGGATACTCCTGGATGAACCCATAACCGCCGTAGATCTGGATTCCCTGGGCGCATACCTCAAACGACCGGTCTGTGCAGTAGGATTTGACCACGGGGGTCAACAGTTCGATGAGTCCTTCCCACTTCTCCTTTTCCTCGGGCGTGGCAGCTGTTTTTGCCCGGTCAAAGAGGAAGCCCGTGTAGTAGAGAAGGGTCCGCATGCCGTCCACGTTGGCCTTCATGGAGAGAAGCTGGCGCTTGACGTCCGGGTGGTTGATAATGGTAACCGGTTTCGGATCGGCGTCGAACATGTTCATGAGGTTCACGCCCTGGACCCGCTCCTTTGCGTAGTTGACGGCATTGATATATGAGGTGGTGGCAAACCCGAATCCCTGCATGCCGACCCCGAGCCTTGCCTCGTTCATCATGATGAACATGGCCCGCATTCCCTTGTTCTCTTCGCCGATGAGTTCGCCAATGCAGTTGCCCTTGGATCCAAAGGCCAGGGCGGCGGTTGCGTTGCCGTGGATGCCCATCTTCTCTTCAAGACCCGTGCAGACCACGTCGTTTGATTCGCCAGATGTGCCGTCCGCGTTGATCCTGAATTTGGGCACAAGAAACAGGGAAATTCCCTTGGTGCCGGCCGGAGCCCCTTCAATCCTGGCCAGGACCGGATGGATGATATTTTCGGTCAGGTCATGGTCCCCGCCGGAGATGAAGATTTTGTTGCCCGTGATCGAGTAGGTGCCGTCTTCATTTTTTTTCGCCGTGGTGGTCAAGGCGCCGACATCAGAACCGGCCTCTGGCTCGGTGAGACACATGGTACCGGCCCATTTGCCCGTGTAGAGGTTCTTGAGGTACTTTGCCTTTTGTGCCTCAGATCCGAATTCCTCAACAATCTTGCCGGCCCCGTGGGTCAATCCCGGGTACATCATGAACGCACAGTTGGCGCCGGTGAACATCTCTCCCGCTGCAATGGAGAGCACCTTGGGCATGCCCTGACCACCGTATTCCGGGTCGTCACACATGGCGATCCATTCGCCCTCGCAGAAAAGCCTGTAGGGTTTTCTAAAGCATTCCGGAATGGTGACCTTGCCGCTGTTCAGGGTACAGCCGTGCTCGTCACCTTCTTTCTGGGTGGGGAGGACCTCTTTGATGGCAAGGTTCCGCGCCTCGGTTACGACCATGTCCACGGTTTTTTTGTTGAAGTCCTCAAAGGCCTCATGCTCGGCAAGGTCCGCCACTGAAAGCATTTCATGGAGGACAAAATCCTGATCCCTTCGGTCTGATATTGATTGCGCCATTTCCTTCTCCTTAAGTCGTTTATATCTGTTGGTTAATTAATGGAAACCCCTTTGGTGAACATCTCAAAAATCATGGTCAGTCTTTCGTTCAAGGCCGTGTCATCCTCATCCCGGAACAGGGAGGCCCAGGAGGCAGAGTGGGCGATATCGCTGAAGACAATGGCGATTTCCTTGGCCGGATAGGCTCTGAACTCACCGTTGCGGATGCCCTGATCAAAGATGGTCTCAAAAAGATCCACCATCTTCTGGTGCATCCGGTTAATCCGTTCGTTGAGTTTGGGCATGAGTACGGCATCAATGGTGCTCCGCTCTGAAATATAGATGCGGATCACCTCGTCGTTGTTCTTGTAAAATCTTGCCTGGGCGAACAGGGCGTCCTTGAGTTTCTTGTGGGCCGTATCTGATTTCTGCCTGGTGACATCAAGGAAAATACGCCCCAGTTCCTGGACCTTGCCCAGCACAAGGTCGTGGTACATCTGCTGCTTGCCTGAAAAATACTTGTAAATGGTGCCCAGGGGGTATTGGGAATCCTGGCTGATCTGGGCCATGGTGGTGCCGTGAAATCCCTTGGTGGCGAATATGGACAGGGCCGTATCCAGTATTTCCTGGCGTCGTCTCTCGTCGTCTCGTTCCTTGCGGGATATGGTTGCCATCAATCTCTCCATTGCTATTTCAATTTTAGAATTGACATTCTAGCAGTAACGATTAACTTGTCAAGTGATTTTTTAATAAAACAGGAAAAACAATGGAAAAAAAACTCATACTCGCACCCCTCCAGGGATTTACAGACGCACCATTCCGGCAGGTTTACCCGAGACATTTTACCGGATTTGATGAGGCCCTGGCCCCTTTTATCTCAACCATGGGGCAGGCAAGACTCAAGCCGTCACGCATCAAGGATGTGCTGCCCGAGAACAACCCGTCCCTGCCCGTGGTGCCCCAGATCCTCGGCAATGTGGCAGCGGATTTCATATTCCTTGCCCGGTATCTTGCTGACATGGGCTATACCCGGGTCAACTGGAATCTGGGTTGCCCCCATTCCAAAATCACCAAAAAGCTCAGGGGATCGGGTCTGTTGTGTCGGCCGGATTTGATCGATGTCTTTCTAGAGCAGGTGATACCTGCCATTCCCTGTGCGTTGTCGGTCAAGGTCAGGCTGGGCCGGAAGAGCAGTCATGAGATTTTTGATCTTCTGCCGGTGTTTGATCGCTATCCCCTGGACGAGATCATTGTCCATCCCAGAACCGGGGTGCAGCTCTACTCCGGAACAGCAGACGTTGATGCCTTTGCACAGGTTCTGGGCAAGAGCTGCCATGCCCTTGTGTACAACGGCGATATCACTGACAAAAAAGGGTTCCAGGGCCTGACTGACCGGTTCCCTGAAATCAAAAGTTTCATGATCGGAAGGGGGGTCCTGGCCGATCCGTTTCTGCCGGCAGCCATCAAAGGAGAGGTCCGGGACAGGGCCATGGACCTGGTCCGCATCAAAGCCTTCCACGATGATCTTTTTGCCACCTATGACGGCAATTTTTACGGACCGTCCCATATTGCCGGGAGGATGAAGGGGTTCTGGTCCTATCTTGCGCCCTCGTTTCCGGGCGGTGAGAAATGGTTCAAGCAGATATTCAAGTCACGAAACCGGGACGCCTACCTGGTCCAGACCCGGCGTTTTTTTGACCAGCAGATTCCCTTCTGTCCCGGGGGGTACGACGGTGAAAATCCATATTGATCCTGTTCCCAAGGGAAAAAGGTTGCAAAAGGGCCGGAGAACTGATTAGAATAAAATATTATTATTCCCTGCATCTATTTCAAAAACCTGAGTTTCACCAGACGAAGGAGTTGCCATGACTGAAAAAGTGTCACAGGTTTTCCTGCAAAGAGCCCAGGTACGCAACTTGATTCGGCGGATTGCCTTTACCCTCTTTGTCGTTACCATTATTTATACCCTTGCCGCCCTGGTCTACTCCACCCATGTCATTTACAAGGTAAAGCTTAATTATGCCATGGTGATCGAACAGTTCGGCGGCATAAGGGAGGCGGTCACGGATGTGGGATGGCACGCCAGACTTCCTTTTTTTACGCGCCTTGAACAGGAGGTTCCCCTGATGAACCAGCGGCTTTTCCTCGGGGCCACCCATGAACCCATGCGGATCATCTCAAGGGAGAACGTTGCCCTGTGGACGTCGGCCGTGCTCACCTACCGAATCCATGATCTGAGGGTCTGGGCCATTGAAAATCTGGCGCCCAGGGATATTCTTCAGGGTGATTTTGACGGGATCGTCAAGGATATTCTCCAGGCCCAGAAGGTCAACAGTCTGATCAGTGACCGGGAGGGGATCAAGGAGAATATTTTCAAGGCCCTTAAATCCAGGCCCATCAACGAGGCCGGGCCGACCCTGGAGGAGAAATACGGGATAACCGTGGTCAGTTTTGTGCTTCGCGAAACCCGGTTCGGGGATGACCTGATTGCCGCCACGGAGGAGAAAAAACGCAGGGAACTGCTGGCCGAGGCGGAAAACTATGCAGCAGACCAGGAGGCCGATCGGATACGCAAGCTCTATACGGCATATCTTGAGAGTATTTCGTCCCTGCAGCAGGCCCTTGGGACGGATGGAAAAGGGGTTGAGCCGGACCTGTTGAATTTTCTGACCCAGCAGAAGTGGGCCTCGGCCTATGCCAACCAGGCCGGGCAAAAGACCTTTGTGCTCCACGGTTCAAGGAGCGAGCCCTCCATAACCCTTCCTGCCGTGTCTGACGCTCCGGATTCCCGGAAAACGCGTGCCGGTCATACCGTAACAGGCAATTCCGCATCTGAAGCGCCTTAAATCCAGAAGAGGTGACCATGCCGAAACGTTTTACACGGGAAAATACCCATATCCGCCTGCCTGAATCCCAGATCCTGCGAATAGAAAACCTCGTGGGCGAATGGTCCTACGACACCATGGCCTTTGTCCGTTCCCGCCTGAACCAGTTCAGACCGATTTCGCCGTTTTTTTCCCTGCTGAAATCTGCTGCCACCCTTGTTTTTCTCTTTAAGTTCAGGGAAAAGCGGATGAATGTTCTTAAAGATCCCGAGATTCTGACGGACTGGAAAAAACGGTTTGAATATTCAGGTGAGACCAATCCCGGCCGGTCCTGGAACCGGATCCTTGAGAATGAACTGACCCGCCAGGAAAAACAGTATCTTCTGGCGGTCCTTGACCGTGAATTGACCGACATCCATGTACCCCTGGAGCTCGAGGAAATCATCTCGAAAATCTACCGGGCCCATATCCGCAAGGAGTATCTCACCGGCCAGGACGTGCCCAAGGCGCCGATCCTGCTGGTCGAGGGTGCCAGTGGTAGCGGCAAGAGCGCAACCGTCCAGGAGACCATTGAAAAGGTGATCTTCAGAAACAGGGTGATCCCGACCATTGACTGGCGAAAAAAGCGTAACGAGATCATGGCCAAGGAGGGGTTGTTCACAAGCCTTGAGGAGGTTGCTCCCGACTTTGCCATGGAGATCGCCCTGGGCCGGCGAAGGGCTTTTTACAATACCCTGGCACGGATCCCCATCGTCAACAGGATTTTCAAGCACCGGATCATGGAAAACCTGACCCATTTTGAGGAGCGGGGGATCTCGGTTGATTATTCAACCATCACCCCCAACGATTACCAGACTGCCTTTGCCGGAGAACCGGGCAACTATTTTCGAAAGGCCATGGGGTATCCCAAGGTGACCTCCATCCGCCACATTGAAGAGGCCCATTCCGCCTTTGGCAAGGCAGATGCCAGGGAATCCGGGGTGGAAGGTCAGCAGCGTTCCCTCATCGACACGGCCAACATTCTCCTGGACGAGATCATCAACGGCAAAAGGGACTGTTTTCTGGTTGCGACCACGGACCAGTCCTCCCGGTTTGATTCGGCCATTTATCGCCGGTTCATTGAACGGGGAAAGATCATTGATATGTCAGAGTTCTGGACAAATCCTGAAAATCTCAAGCAGATTATTGTCTTGGAACTCAAACGACACAACCTGTCCATGGATGCCGATTCTGGGGCTGTCAATGCGTCCGTGGATCGAATCTATACGATTTTCAGGGATCGAAGTCTCAAGGTGACCCCGGCCTACGTAAGAAAGCTTGTGGAGTCCGTGATAGAGATCAAGGGCGATTTTGCCCCGGATTACCTGGACGATGCCACGTTGATCAGGAGCGCGTTTCAGCTCGTTGCCAAGAATGTATATGGGGAGCTGTACAAAAAAGTGGTGGACAGGATGGACCGGAACGCCCCCTGGGAGGAGTATGTGGGCAGCATCAAGGATCGATTTTCTGAAATGGCCAACAACTGCTTTAACTATGGCGTGAGTGAAGACAAGGGGGTGGTGCTCACCGGGCCGCCGGGAAGCGGCAAAACCTTCCTGGTCCGGACCTGGCTGGGCGAAAGCACCAAGGTCCACGATATTGCCACAAGCCCGTCTGCCCTCCAGGATAGTGCAAATCCCATCCACGGGGCCGTGGCCAATCTTGAACGGGTTTACGACATTGCCAAGATGATCGCCCCGGCCATTGTTTTCTTTGATGAGGGAGATTCCCTCGCCCCCCGGCGCAGCCCCTCCGGCGGATCACCCTCAGATGCCTTGACCAACAAGTTTTTGAACATCATTGACGGGGAAATTCCCCTGAACAAGGTGTTTACCGTACTCACCACCAACCGTCTTGATATTCTGGATCCGGCACTGATCCGGTCCAAGCGCCTCAAGGTGCTCGAGGTGACGGGGCATCTGCGGCAAAAGGATATCGCAGACATTATCACCAAGCAGTTTGCCACCATTCCCCACGGCAGGGAGGTGGCAGCCGAAAGGATCATTGAGACGGCCCAGGGCATCTGCAACACCCCGGCCGATTTCACGGCATTTACGGAAAAGGCCATTGCCCTGTGCACCACCGAGTACAAGGTGCTCATTCGCCTCAGGGAGCTTGAACACGCTCCCCAGGCCGACAAACAGGCATTTATCAAGTTTAATTTCAAGACCCTGCTTGGCATCCTGGATGCCATGGATGCCCCCCCCCTTCTCAAGGCCGAGATCAAGGGGGATCCGGTAAATTTTGGCGGTCGTTATGATGCCATCCTTGACCTTGTCAAGGGGGTTCAAACCGAAGCCGAGTATCCCCTCAAGGAGTCCCATCTGGAGTCGGCACGGCGGGAGATCTCCCAGAGCCCCGTGCGAAAGGGGTCGGTCCAGCTCAACGAGTTCCTGGAGGCGGAATTGAGCCAGGAACCCCAGATCGGATTCATCATCGGGGTGGGGGCCAACGATGTAACAGGCATGCTGCTTCCCATTGCCACCAGCCTCACCTCCCGACTGGGCCAGTCCCAGGTGCTGGTTACAGGGGCGGTGTCATCCACGGCAGACACGGCTGCCCAGATGGACATGGCCGTCCAGATGACCCGGCAGAGTGCCCGGGAGGCCCTGACCATGGTCAAGAACTATCTCCAGGAACTGGCGCCGGAAATTGACATTGCCGGGCTGTTCGAGGATTTTTTAAAACCCTATGCCATTCACCACCAGCTGTTGAGCGCCTCCTACAATGTGGGAGGGCCCTCGGCAGGATATGCCCTTGCCCTGAATACCCTGTCTGCCCTTTTCAGGATTCCCCTGTGCAACGATTTCGGCATCACCGGCGCCCCCTGGACCAAGGGGGTGAAAAAGGACGAGGTCGGAGGATCCGTGATTATCGGAGGCCACAGGAAAAAGACGGAAAAGGTGCTGCTTCACCTCAGACGGATGTACATGCCGCTGCAGAACTACAAGGATCTTGAACCCGAGTTTCTCATGGGGTACTGGGAGCTTGACAAGGATATCATGGGCGTGACCCATTTTGCCGATCTGCTTGCCGAGGTGGTATCCCTTGGGACGGATTACGACAAAAAACTCGAGGAGTATATCCGCTTCGGGATCAGGATAAAGCGCGAGGATTACCACGGGGCAAAGCGATGTCCCAATCTCAAGCGGAATATCCAGGGGCGAAAGGCAGAACTCCGGTCCATGGTGGAGGCGGTCATCCTTGACAGAATCCATGCCATACACAACTATCTTCTTGATCCGGTCCGGGATCACTATCTTTCACATGAACAGATTTTAAAGCGTTATGGCAACCTGTGAAATGGGCAGACTTTATTGCCTGCTGTCCGCTTACGAGCTTGATCATTGTTCAGACCGTGTTCGCAGGTTTTTAACCATTGAAGGGTGGCCGAAACGATGATCGCGAATTTGTCTTTTATTCTTTTCTGTTAAAATAAGGATTGACAAAGCGGTGGCGAATTATTATGAGTAAAAAAACGATTGAGCGCTTGATCAGAAAATGAATCACCATTAAACGAAGTGAAAGATTTAGAGGTAACCTTCCTGTCTTGAGGAAGATTGTTGTTGTGTGCTCTTTTGTGACCGAGCGCTCGGTTTTAAAAGCATGGGGGAATGCAGGTCGATTGCGAAGCACGGTTCGTTCTCAGTTTAAAAAAGAATTATTTAATAATTGTTTTGAAAAGGAGAAGCGTATGTCAGCAGCAGTAGAATTAAAACCTCGTTGGGGGCAACCCCTTACCGGAATAATCTCTTTTATTGTTTTTCTGGGGATTGCACTGATAACGTGGTTTATTTTTAGTGACCCAAGGGGGATTGTTCAGTGGTTTCCCTACCCGTTTGTAATGTATCTGGCAATGATGATCCTTGTGGGTCTGTATCAGCACATGTTCCTCGGCGACTGGCCCTTTGAAAAATTGCCTCAACCTGCCCGGGGAATCGTTGAAACCATCGTCAATCTCGGGCTGGTCTGGTTTATGATTCATATTGTTTTTTACAAAATACTGGGGTTGGGATTCAATTTTTTGAGTCAGGACAATCTGAATGCCCTTGCTGCTGCCGGCCAGGCCGGAAAGCTTGATCTTGCCACCATGCAGGCCAAGCATTTTGCAGAAAGTGCTGTGGTCTGTTTTGTTTTGATCGGCTTTTACAGCTACCCCTTTGTCACCATTCTTTTTGGCAAATGGCCCCTTCGTCCCAGCGATCTTCCCCAGCCCCATGCAGGCATGCTTGAAATCGCATGGTGTTCCCTGTGGACCCTGTTCTTTTATACCGTTCTGATCGTTCCCTTCTGGGGTCTTGTCTATGGAACGGCCCTTGGAAGTTCCTTTGGTCTGAACACCCCATGGTGGGGTGGGATTGCTGATTTTACCCACCTTCACTGGGTGTTTGGATGGTGGGAATGGGCCATTATCATCCTTTTCATGACCGCCAATGTCTGGCGGATGAAACCCTGGAGCCTGATTCCCCTGCCCCAGCCCTGGAAGGGATTGGTCTCTTTTGTGATCAACATGATCGGGGCATATATCCTGGCATTGATCTGTGTTAAAATTGCGCCCCTGTGGCTGCCCCACGATGTGATTCATCACCTTGAGCAGGCCAAACCCGAAAATGCGGAACTGCTGCGATTCCTCTGGTACCATTCAGCTGAGATCGCAGGCTTTACCTTGATTCCATTTCTGATCTGGCACCACTATTTTGACGACATGGTTCCCATGGACGACAAGGACTCCTGGGCAGCCTTCTGGTTCAGAACCGCTGGTGTTCTGGTGTTCTGTGCCATCAATTACTTTATCTTTTATTACATGGGCTGGGGCGAGTGGGCCCTTGGCAACCCCCACTGGGAGCATAAATTTGTCCATGGTGAGTCACTGGTGTGGAACTTCTGGTGGATTATTCCACTGCTCTGGAATGAATGGTTCTTCCATAAATGGCCCTTTTATACCCATGACTGATGCCGTGTGTTCCGGTTGATCACTGGTTGCAGGTTTAAGACAGGTTGGTAAAACAAGACAGGGTCTGCCACGGCAGACCCTGTCTTGCTATTTTTGTTCGACCAGGGTTCTGACCGCCGCCATGTAGGCGTTCATGTCCTGGAAGAAAATGTCATTGTGGTTGGCGTTGCTGATCTTGAGCAGACGCTTTTTTCCAGCCCCGCAGGCATTGTACAGGGCCTCGCCATCGCTGAAGGGGATGATGTGGTCAAATTCGGCATGGATGATCAGGGTCGGTCCGGTCCATTGACGGATTTTATCAATGTTGCAGAACCCCCGCTCCTCTTTGAAACCGATGGTTACAGGATCAATGCCCAGGGTCGAAAGAAGGGGTTCGGCCCTTGCAAAACCGCTTTCAATGATCAGCGAGGCAATGGAGCCGGGGGTTGAGGCAGCAAGCTCAAGGGCCGGAGCACTGCCAAGGGATCGGCCCATGACGGTGAGGGGACCTTTAAACCCCAGGTCGTCCAGGTGGCGGGTTACCCGGTCAAGGATGGGGTGACAGTCGGCCATGAGGGTGGATGCGGAAGGGGCGCCGCTGGACCGGCCGTATCCCCGGTAGTCCACCACGATGAAGTTGATGCCCATGCGGTTGTATACCCCGCCCAGATCGTCGTAATCCGAGACGATTTCACCGTTTCCGTGGAAAAACAGGATACTGGGCCTGGTTTTTTCGGTCAGGTGAAAACAGGCCCCGACCAGGGTGGTGTCATCCACGGGAATCATGAGATCCTTTTCCGTGAGTTGTCTGTGGGGATCCTCCCGTCTGGGGTGGAACAGGTAGCGTGTTACATCCGGTTGATCCAGAACGGTATAATCCGGCCGTTGTCGTTGGTTCATCTTGTCTCCTTAAATGATGATTTTCCAGGTGCAGAAAAAGTTGATGCCAGGTTCCTTTAACATCATGTTCCTGGAGGTGGAAAGGTAGTTGGTCATGTCCCTGTCAAGGAGGTTGTCAATTCCCAGCGTTACCTCCTGATTCTTTCCCAGGGCCGTGAATTTTTTCCCCATGCACAGGTTGAGTCTCTCCCATGCTTTTCCCGGCGGCGTTGCCGCCGGGGTATTGTTCTGCTCTGCGGCCCACTCCATCTCAATGGTTGCCCAGAATCCGGCAATGCTGTCGTACCGGAGGCCCACAAGGCCGTTCAGGGGGGCAATAAAAGGCAGGGGTTCATCGGTGCGGGTGTTCTTGCCATGGGTATAGGCCAGGGTGGCCGTTGCGGTCAGCATGGGGGTGAGGAAGCAGGCTGCGTCGATCTCACCTCCCTGGATCCTTGCCCTGTCCACGTTCATCATTGCATGGGTGGTGTCGTCCACAACGGTTTCCGTGATGAGATCTTCCAGAAAATTGACATAGGCCGAGGCCGAGACGGTGAACCTGTCACGGGTATGGTTGAGCCCGTATTCCAGGAACAGGGATCGTTCCGGGTCCAGGTCTGGATTGCCGAACAGTTCGACACCGCCCCCAAGGTTGATATACTTGAACCGCTCCATCAGGTCCGGGGCCCTGAAGGCAGAGGCCGTGATAAAGGTCATGTTCCAGTCGGGCATGAATTTCCAGGTGACGCCCCCATGGGCGTTCCAGCTGGTGTCGCTGTAACTTTGTCCAGACTGTACAATTGTTATGGGCGTGGATGGGGTGGGGGGGGTGATCCAGTTGCAGAGATCCTGGCTGTCCGCGCTGATGTAGTCCATGCGGGCCCCAAGGTTGAGGCTGACGGTTTGACCCAGTTGCCACTCATCTTCCATGAACATGCCGCCGGAAAATTGCTCCACATCGGCAAGAGAGGCGTCCACGCCGGTCAGGCCGCTTGCAAACTCCCTGTAACGGTTTGAGTTTGAAATTTCCCAGTTCCAGATGTCCACACCGGCAACAAGGGTGTGGTTTCCGGGGGTGAGGGTGTTCTGCCATTTTACTCCCCAGGTGTCATGGTCGGCCTGGGGTCTTAATTGTAAGATTGGCCCTGGTGGAAAATGGTCCAGGCGCACCCGTCGCTCAATTTTCTGGTAAAAGAGGTTGAGGCTTGACTCTGTAATCAAAGGGGTTTCCGGGGCAAGGGTGTGGGTGAGATTGATCAGGGTTCGGTTTACGTCGGGATAGGTCACATCCGGTCCGACGGGCAGGGCCAGGCCCTTTCCGGGGATGCCGATCTCTTCGCCCCTGAGGTGCTGGACCTGGAACCGGGTGGTGTTGAGGGAATTTTCCCGCAGGCCAAGGCTTGCGTTAAGACTTAAATCCTCGAACTGGCTGTTGTCGATCTTTTCACCGCTGCCGGATTCATAGGAGGCATAATCACGGAAACCGGCCGATGCAGAAACCCATAGGTTTTTGCTGTGGTAGGTGGCCCGTCCAAAGGAATCATTGCCCTGGGGATTGGAGGCAATGGTGTTGGTGATTTCTCCGCTCCAGGTGGGCATTGGGGTGAATTTTCCTGTCCGGGTGATGACGTTGACAACGCCGCCCGTGGAGCCCGATCCGTAGAGGGCTGAAATGGGCCCCTTGAGCACCTCGATCTGCTCGATGTCAAGGGGGTTGATCAGGCCGAACCGGGCATTGATGTCCGTTGAGGTGTTGACCCGGCACCCGTCAACCAGAAAAATCAAGGCGTTTCTCCCAAGCCCCCGGATGGTCATGGCCGATCCCCAGGCGGCGTCCGATGATTTGTCAACGCCTGGAATGCGGACAGCGGCATGGGTAAGGCTTAGGGGATGGAATGCTGAAATTTCTTGATGGTCGACGACACCCACACCCCCAGGGGTTTCAGAGGCCAGGCTCTGTCTGCCCCGGGCCGTCACCAGTACTGGATCAAGGGTTGTGCGTTGTTCCTGGGCTTGTTTCTCTGTCTGTGTGTCACCCTCATCCGGGATTGCTGTCCCCGTTGTCATCAGGGTCAGCAGGATAACGATTAAAATGGGGTGCCGGAAGGATTTTAAACGCTGCATTTTTTACTCGCTTCAGGGTGTCGAGCCTCATATGATTACCGTGGATCGTTTCAGGTCAGGCATCCTTTGTCATTGGTTGTTGGGGCGACTGAACTGGTCGAGATAGTTCTGGAACAGTTCAGGGTGAACCCTTGAAAACCGGTCAAAATCTCCAAGGATATCCATTCCGGGGATCAGGGCCTTTACAACGGGAAGGCCGATGTCCCTGCGGGTCAGATCAACATAATAGGGTCGTTTGCCGTTGGCCAGCAGCAGTTTTTCCAGCAGAGATAGATCCTGGCCATGGTCGCTGGTGGAATAGTCGGGCAGGTTGTCGTACCCCACCGGCACGAGATCGGCCATTCCCTGTGCCGACGGCGGTCCCGAGGGAAAGGGAAAGGGGGTCTCGGTCATGGCAGAGACAATGGCCTGCCTGGCGTTGAGGTGGGCTGCGGTTCCCTTGTGGATGGTGCCGTCCTTGGCCCTGACAAAGCACTTGCAGCAGGGAATGCCCGACTTTGGTGTCAGGTCCTGGAACTGGAGATGTATGTCCATGGCCCGGTATCCGTCCATGAGGGATGCGATACCGCTGCTGCCGGGAATGAGGTTAAAGCAGGTTTCCGGGGTAAAGGGAACCGTTGCCTCCTGGTGGCGTTCCACCACTTCGAGGAGGGCGGAAACCTTTGCCTGTTCCATGGTGTTACCCGAAGCCAGCCCCGTGGAGCCAAGGCCGGAAAACAGGGCGGTTTCATCCAGGTTGCAGAAGAGGAACAGGGCCTGGACCGGTACCATGGCCGGTTTCAGGCCGTTCGTTCCAGGAGTTGATCCCTCTATCCAGTGGAGGGGTTCGTCATTGTAGTTCACCTCAAGGGCCAAATCTTGGGGATTCAACGCTTTTTTCCCCTGGTCCAGGAGCTCCTGGTATGTGGCCCGGGTCAGGGGATAGGGTGTTGCATACCCCACCACCTCCTTGTCCGAGATCGTGGCAAAGGCCGAGCACCGTTCTACCATCTCCATGGCAAGGGAGGCCCTGGCATGCTCAAGGGAGAGGCCCTTGCCATAGCTGGTCTGGGGGCCCTGGAGGGTGAACCGGTTCCGGCGGTTGGTGGTGGTTGTGGAAAACTGCCATCGCCTGAGCAGGGCAAACGGGCTCAGGCTTGATTCGTGGCGCATCTCCTCCTCGAACCTGACGCCGGCTTTTTCAAGCCGTTCCATGGCTGTCCGGGCGGTCTGTTCAAGGGTGAATTTCTCCTTGCTGCCGGTGTCTCTGCCTTTGACCGGCCCCAGTTCAGCAATGGTCGTGGGGGGCAGGTGGCTGACCCTGCATTCCCCCTGGCAGATGGGGGGAAGGCCTGTTTCTTCCAGGGGGGGAAGGGGGGTATGCTCAACCATGTTGGCCCTGAATATTCTGATCCAGCCCCTGTGGAGACGGTGGTTGGGCATCAGGGCCGACCGGATATCCACCAGGGGGGTGTGGTGGCACAGTTCAGCAAGGGTCTGACTTGAAAAAAATTGTTTTACCTTTGGAACGGCGTGGGACAGGAGGAGCTGTTCGCAGGCCAGGGCCTTTAAAACCATGTTGTTTTCAGCCTTTGCCCGGGTGATGAACGCCGCCAGCTGCTCCGGGTTTGAATCGGCCATGAGGTCCAGGGCATGCTGGTGGAGAAACTGGTCCATGGGCCGGACATTGAGCAGGGCAAGGGCCTGTTCCAGGGAGGGTTCAAAAGCGGGAAGGGCTTTGAAAAAACCGGTGGCAAGCTGGGTGTCGGTCAGGGTTAAGGTATATTCCAGGGTTTCTGTCAAAGATACGTCTCCTTGGTTTTTTATCATTAAAGTAATGTCAGCAAAGATTATGCCAAGTAAATTCAGGGGGAGAAAGATTTGAAATTCACCTCCGAATACGTTGTGAACCGGGGGGCCCTATCCCCTTTGTGGATAGGGGAAGCAATGCAATCTGTGTCAGTTTACATGTCATTTTGTAAATCTGCCCGGTAAAGGTAAGGGCGGATCAATGAATGCCGGGCCGGTCATCCCCCCGTAAAAACGATAGGAGGCTGCCCAGGAATGCCATGAGTGCCCCTGCGGCCATGGCCCTGTGAAACCCTGCCATGAAGAACGGCTCCACGGCCAATGAGTATGTTTTAAAGGGAATGCCATGGTTGAGACCGGCAAAAGTGCTGGTGAAGATCAATCCTGCAATGGCAACGCCCATGACCATTCCCAGGTTCCTGGATGTTGCCACGGCAGCCGATGCAATGCCCCGGCGGTTGGCTGGAACAGCTCCCATGGCTGCAGTGTTGTTGGGTGAAATAAAAAGGGCGGTGCCCGTGCCGGCCAGGGCCAGGCACCATACAATGGCGGTCATGCCCGAGGATGCCTTGACCCGGGTAAATGCAAGCAGGGCCAGGGCCAGAATTGTCATTCCCAGGGTGCAGGGAAGTCTTGAACCGGTCCGGTTGTAAAGGACGCCCGACAGGGGGCTGATAAAGAAAAGCAGGACAAAGGGGGTGATCATTACAAGTCCCGTGGCCGATGCCGACAGGCCACAGGGATGAACCAGGAAAAAGGGCATCATGAATACGATGACAAACAATGCCCCGAACATGATGGCCGAGGTGATGACGGGCAGCACAAACAGCCGGATTTTTATCAGGGCCGGGTCAAACAGGGGATAGGGGGTCCGGGTTTCGTTCCAGATGAATCCCAGGCTGGCCATGGCAAATAGGAGCAGGAACCCCATGGTCCTGGCCGAGAAAAACGGCCACTGGTTGAGGTGGGTAAGGACCACGATCAGGCAGACCAGGCTGATGCCCTGCAGGAGGCTGCCGGTTTTGTCCATGGGTTCAAGATTGGCGTGGTCGGCCCGGCTGGTTTTGAGGATCAGGAAACCGGCCAGGGCTGCACCAATGCCCATGGGGATGTTGATGTAGAAGAGGAACCGCCATGAAAACAGATCCAGGAGAATTCCGCCCGCCACCGGACCTGCCGTGAGACCCGCTGCCACCACGGCGCCCACCA
Source organism: uncultured Desulfobacterium sp. (assembly GCA_963675615.2). Lineage (GTDB taxonomy): Bacteria > Desulfobacterota > Desulfobacteria > Desulfobacterales > Desulfobacteraceae > Desulforapulum. The sequence goes on along the minus strand of CAXXTD010000001.1, from coordinate 1,256,480 downwards.
TGCCCAGGGCCTTGCCCCGCTCCCTGACCGGAAAGGTGTCCACGATCAGGGCCGGCGAGCATGCCATGAGCATGGCGGCGCCGCAGGCCTGCACGGCCCGGGAGATGATGAGAACGAGGGGGGTCCGGGCCATGGCGCACAGGAACGAACCCACTGTAAATATAAGGAATCCAGCCGTGTACACCATCCGTTTGCCCCGAATGTCGCTCAGGCGGCCAAAGGTGAGCAGCAGCGAGGAGATGGTGAGCAGATAGATCACCACCACCCATTGAATGGTCGCAAGCCCTGTTCCCATGTCCTGCATGATATAGGGCAGGGCAATGTTGACAATGCTCGAGTCCAGGGTGGACATGAAGACCCCCAGGGCCACACAGGTAAAGATCAGCCATTTGTTTTTCTCTTTTTGGGCCATATGGGTTGTATCTTAATGTTAGTTTTTCCGGGATGCCAGCATTTTTTTCAGAAAGTATCCTGTGTAACTCTGCTTTGAACGGGCCACCTGTTCCGGAGACCCCTGGGCAATGATTTTTCCGCCCCTGTGCCCCCCTTCGGGGCCCAGGTCGATAATCCAGTCGGCCGTCTTGATCACATCCAGGTTATGTTCGATGATGATCACGGTGTTGCCGGCAAGGGAGATGCGCTGGAGCACCTTCAGGAGAAGTCTGACGTCCTGGAAATGGAGGCCCGTGGTGGGCTCGTCCAGGATGTAGAGGGTTTTGCCCGTGTTCCTTTTGGCAAGCTCCCGGGCAAGCTTGATGCGCTGGGCCTCACCCCCGGACAGGGTGGTTGCGGCCTGGCCCAGTTTAATATAGGTCAACCCCACATCCATGAGGGTGGTGAGGATGGTGCGTATCTTGGGGTGGTTCTGGAACAGCGCCATGGCCTGGACCACGGAAAGGTCGAGCACGTCGGCAATGGAGTGGTCCTTGTATTTGATTTCCAGGGTGGCGGTATTAAACCGTTTTCCATGGCATACCTCACAGGGAACGAACACGTCGGCCAGGAAATGCATCTCCACCTTGATGTAGCCGTCCCCGTGGCAGGCCTCACACCGGCCGCCCTTGACATTGAACGAAAAGCGTCCCTTTTGGTAGCCCCTGGCCCTGGCCTCTGGAAGACTGGCAAACAGTTCCCGGATGGGATCGAACACCTTGGTGTAGGTGGCAGGGTTGCTCCTGGGGGTCCTTCCGATGGGTTTCTGGTCGATGTTGATGACCTTGTCCAGGTGATCAAGGCCCGTGATGGCTTTGTGACGGCCAACCTCCAGGGTGGCGTTGTTGAGTGCCACGGCCAGGGCCGGATAGAGGATCTGGTTGATGAGGGTGGATTTGCCGGCCCCTGAGACCCCGGTGACGGCAACGACCAGACCCAGGGGGATCCTGGCCGTGACATTTTTCAGGTTGTTCTCTGTGGCCCCCTTGATGGTGACGAAACGGCTGCCCATCTCCTCTGGGGTTCGTCTTTTTTCTGGAATTTCAATGGTTTCGGACATGCTAAGGAACCGGCCGGTGATGGACATGGGGTCGTGTTTGATCTGGTTCGGGGTTCCCTGGGCCACGATCTGGCCACCAAGGTGGCCGGCGCCCGGGCCGATGTCCACGATCCAGTCGCTCTCTTCCATGGTTTCCTGGTCGTGCTCGACAACGATGAGGGTATTGCCGATGTCCCGGAGGTGGTGGAGGGTTTTGAGCAGTTTACCATTGTCCCGCTGGTGCAGGCCGATGGAGGGTTCGTCCAGAATATAGAGAACGCCGGTAAGTTCCGATCCGATCTGGGAGGCAAGGCGTATTCTCTGGGATTCACCGCCGGACAGGGTGGGGCCGTTTCGGTCCAGGGAGAGATAGTCAAGCCCCACATTTACAAGGAATCCCAGGCGGTCCTGGATCTCCTTTAATAACTCTTCGGCAATGAGTTGCTGGTTGCCCTCAAGCTCAAGGCGGGAGATGAATTCATGGGCCTCCTGGATGGTCATCTCGGTGAGATCAATGATCGAACAGCCGTTGATCAGTACGTGGAGCACCTCTTCCTTCAGTCGTCGTCCATGGCAGGCCGGGCAGGGTTTGGCAGTCATGAATCCCGAATAGTACCGTTTGGAACCTTCGGACTGGGTGGACCGGTAACGGCGCATGAGGGTGTTGAGAATCCCCTCGTGGGACATGGTCACCTCGCCCTGGATCTTTGCCGAGTTCCAGTTGACGGTCAGCTCCCTGCCGTTGGAACCGTCCAGGATCAACTTTTGCTGGTCCCGGGGCAGATCCTTCCAGGGGGTGTCAAAGTCCAGATCCCACTGCGCTTCCATGGCCAGGAGCTGGTCTTTGCCCCAGGAGCTGTTGGTATAGCGGGGGTTTTTCAGAAAATAATTTTTCCAGGGAATAACCGCCCCCTGGCGGATGGAAAGGGTGGGGTCGGCAACGACCTTGTTCACATCCATGGACAGGAGGGTGCCGATGCCGTTGCATTCAGAGCACATGCCAAGGGGTGAGTTGAACGAAAAGAGCTGGGGCACAAGTTCGGGATAGGCCATGCCGCAGCAGGACCGGGCCTCGCTCATCTTGAGGTCTTCCCGGCCCGGGATGTGTACCAGGAGCCGTCCGCTGCCAAGTTTAAGGGCGGTCTCCACCGAGTCGGTGAGGCGCTGGGTAAACGCCGGGTCTTTCTTGATGACCAGGCGGTCCACTACCACCTCGATGTTGTGTTTTTTGTTCTTGGGCAGGGTTTGAACATCGGACAGATCCTGGACCACGCCGTTGATCCTGACCCGGGCAAACCCCTCTTTCTTGAGATCATCCAGCCGGTCCCGGTGTTCGCCCTTTCGGTTCTCAACAATGGGGGCCATGACCAGGATTTTGGAACCCAGGGGAAGGGAGAGAATCTGGGAAACCATGGTTTCGGCATTGCCCTGGCCCACCTTTTTGCCGCATCGAAAGCAGTACTGGGTGCCGATCCTGGCAAACAGCACCCTGAGGTAGTCGTAGATCTCGGTGATGGTCCCCACGGTGGATCTCGGGTTTTTGCTGGCAGCCTTCTGTTCGATGGCAATGGTGGGGGAAAGTCCCCGTATGGTGTCGTACTTGGGTTTTTCCATCTGTCCGATGAACTGCCGGGCATAGGAGGAGAGGGATTCCACGTAGCGGCGCTGACCCTCGGCAAAGATGGTGTCAAAGGCAAGGCTTGACTTTCCTGATCCTGACACCCCGGTGAATACGATGAGTCGTTTCTTGGGAAGTGTCACATCAATATTTTTCAGGTTGTGCTCCCTGGCTCCCTTGACGATGATGGTGTCAAGTTCCATGGTTTTGCCGGGTTTGATATCCTTTATAATGGATTTCATTGCTGATTCGCCGTTTTTCATGGTGCTGGTTTCCGTTGTCTAATATGTTAAACCCCTTTGCAGGGGGAGGCTTTTTTCATGGTTTTCCACAATTGTTCAAGAAGAAAAGAATAAGCATGGCCCGGGCAATGTAAAGAGGGTCTCATATCTGGTAAAAAACCAAAGGAAGCGATTACAATAGAGAACCGAATAGCGATGATGTCCGTCGTAAACCAGGTTCCGGCCTAAACAGGTTTTTCTGGTTATCCCAGATTCCCTGGCTTGTGGCAACCGGTCATCGGGTTGTGCTGCCGGACACCCGGGGGCATGGTGAGTCTGGAATTGGCAATAGGCCTTTGAACTACCGCCTGCTTGCATCCGACGCCATCCATGTCCTGAATGTCCTCGACATTCCCCTGGCCGATGTGATCGACTGGAGCGATGGCGGGAATACGTCGTTGCGGATAGGACAATACCGGACCGGGAGAACCCGGCGAATTGTTGCTGTCAGTGTGAATTTCAGCACCTTCCGGCCTTATCCATGGTGCCCTTGAGCAAAAACGATCCTGGAGCAATAATGGGCTAAAGAATGGAAGCAAAAACGGCCTGGAACCGGTTAAGATAATCCGGTTCCAGGCCGCTCTTTTAAAAACCGTCAGATTCAGTCTGTTAGGCCGCTGTTTTGGCTTTTTGCAAAAATATATTTTTCCCAGGATGGGCTGGTCGAGATTCAACCTGACGTGTCAGCCAGCCTGATTTGTGGGGTGTCAGAAGTGCATAGGGTCTGATCCAGAACAGAGAGACAAAAAAGTAAAACCCATAAACAAAGGCCCACAGGCAAGAGAAACGACCAAATTTCCATGCATAGATCGTTGCAGCCAGACTTGAAGAGATAACGACCCCAAGCATTGTATTCACGCCAAAGGTCATGGGATGACAGACAATCAATCCCCAGGTGATCACAAGAAAAAGCTGGGCCTTGGTCAGCGCCACCCAGCCTGACACGAGGTTGATTCTTGCCCCAAGCTTTGAACCCTTGCGGAAGGGTTTGAAGATAAAGCGGCTCATGGCAATGGTTTCACGGATATTGCTCCTTGCCCATCGTAAATACATCTTGCAAAGGGTCACATACTTAACCGGGGCTTCGGTATAGACCCTGGCATTCTGTTGAAACAGGACGTGGTGCCCCTGTCTGAGGATCAGGTTGGTCATTGCACGGTCTTCACCGATGTTGGCCGGCTGACCGCAGAATTTTTGGTTCAGCCATTCGTGCAGCACATCCATGACCACACTTCTGCGGTAGGCAGACAGTGCGCCAGGGGTGCACATCACTGCCTTGACCATGCTCTGGCTGGCACGGATAAAATCAAAGCTGTAGACAAATACCACATCCAGCATTTTGGGGATAATCCCCTTGTCCATATTTAAAACCCTTACATTCCCGGCAACAGCGCCTACGTTTCGATCCACAACAAAGGGGGTTACCATATTTCTCAGGGTGTCCGTATCAACGGTTGAGTCACTGTCAACGGTGACCAGAACCTCTCCGATACTTTGTTTAAACCCGGCATAGAGCGCATGGCGTTTTCCCCTGTTGCAGGGCTGTTTGATGGTGGTAATCCTGCTTCCCAGCTTTTTTTTGGCCTTTTGAATCCATTTCCAGGTATCATCCACACTTCCGTCGTCCACGGCAATTATTTTGAATTTATCCCTGGGATAATTGCTGGCCGCAAGGCTTTCAAGGGTTACAAAAACCTGCCTGCCTTCGTTGTAGGCCGGAACAATGATTGTACATTCCGGAAGAAAATTGTCATCGCAGCTTTGAATGGGCTTGTACATCAATACCAGCACGGCCCGCCATACAAATTCAGCAAAGGTAAGTATCATGAAAATTCCGCAAAATAGAACAAACCCCTTTCCCCAGGTTGTACTGATCAGCAGATTCGCCATGGAGGCGCCACGAATAACACCCTGCCAGGCTGCAAATACAACAATGGCTATGCAGATAAGGGCCGCCATTTTACCCGTTCGTTTATCCAGTAACCCAGGATTAACCCATGGTACCATCTTATTAATCTCCCTGTTTCCTTATTTTCGAAAATACGACTCAAATTGTGCCTTATGCGGCATCCGTTGCCATATCCGCATTTTGTTTTGCCTGATACCTTAGCAACCGTCATGCCACGGTTTGATGGGGTTGATAAATGGGGGGTGTTCAAGTGTTTTCATGGTGCTCAATCCGTTGAAAGTTACGAAAATTGCACCCTCGGGTACGAATTTTACCCTTTGTTTCCAAGGGGGCACGATTGCTTTTGCAGTCAGGCCTTATGACCTGTTTGACTTGTGATCCCCCAAATGCTAAAAACCTTTAAAAATAGCAGGATAACCAGTCTTTCAACGCTTTTGGAATAACGCTGACCCATTGGTTCCTGTAAAACGTGGATATTGGCAGCAGGCCCATGAAATTAGGCATCTCAAGAAAACTGGTTCTATTCTTTTCCCTTTTTATTCTCATATTTTACGGTACAGTCGTGAATATGTTTATAAAGGTCCGGGATATGTCAAAAATATCATCCCGCATCGTGACCGTAAACAACCAGATAGCGGAATTGTCCGAGAATCTGCGGGACAGCCTCATGGATATGGAGGTCAATGATAAAAAATTCAGGTTGTTGAAAAAAACATTGTACTTTGAATCTTTTGAAACTGCCCGCAAGGCATACAACCGGGACCTGGATCAAATCATCCACCTGGAATCAGACATCCTGGAATCCTCAAAAACCTGGAGAAAAATTGGGGGGGCATATCAAAGGTTTACAGGATTTCGTCCAAAGGATGCCTTCATGGATCTACCTGCGCAATGGGACCAGGAAGACCTGATTATTGAGTGGATGGATCTTATTTCAAAAGCCAGGGATGCCAACGATTTGCAAATCAAACAGGGCCTTATCCGGATAAATCGTCAAAGCCGCCTGGTTGTACGTAACGGTGTGATCGGATTCGGTATCTCCATGGTTGTCGGATTTTTCGGTATTTTGTTTATTTCAAAATCAATGTTAATCCCGTTGAATAAATTAAAGCTGGGGTTGAGCCAGATCTCAATGGATAATTATGCCCACGAGGTGGTTGTTTCATCCAGGGATGAATTCGGGGAACTTGCAGATGCATTCAATGATATGAGCCATCAACTCAAGGCTGATGAAGATATCCGGTCTGACTTTATTGCCACCTTGAGTCATGAAATCAGAACCCCGCTCTCGTCTGTTCAGGAATCCGTTAACATGATTATCGAAGAGATTCTGGGCCCGGTAAATGAACGACAAAAGAAGTTTTTAAAACTGGCCGGTTCTGAAATTACGCGGATCACCAGCCTGTTAAACCACCTGCTGGACATTTCCATGCTCGAGGCCGGGACTCAAAAATCAAATCCAGCCTCCCTTGATCCCAACCCGCTTATTGTTCAAGCCATTGAGTCCCTTGACGCCACAGCAAAGATAAAGAACACGAATGTGCAGGTCCACCCCCTGACCGGGGCGCCCCGGGTGATGGGGGAAGCCAGGGAGATTATGCAGGTATTGGTGAATATTATCGGCAATGCCATAAAGTTTTCAGATGAAAACAGCCAGGTGGATATCTGGCTGTCAAAATCCAGGGAGGATGGGTTTTTGAGTTTCAATATTTCAGACACCGGCCCGGGCATTCCAAGGGAAAAGCATGGCTTGATTTTCAAGCGATACTATCGGGCAGAGGAAGTCAGAAATCACATGAGCGGGGTCGGTCTCGGTCTTAATATCTCCAGGAGAATCGTACTGGCACACGGTGGTCGAATATTTGTTGAAAATAATATCGACAAAGGATGTACCTTTACGTTCACCCTGCCTGTGGAGAAAAAAATATCGGTATAGGAGATTGGACTGATGCTTGGATCATACGTGAATGATGGCAGTTTGAAATTTAATGCACACCTGCTCTTTGGGTTGTACAGACCTGTTTTATATTTATGCCTGGGATTTGTCCTGATTGGATGCCAATGCCAGAGCCGGTATCCGGTGAACAGGGAAGAGATGATGATTGAGGAAGAGATGATGATCCGGGAAGGTACGACGATCAGGGAAGATCCGGTGATCCGAGAGGATACGGTGATCCTGGAAAATATGATGGTCAAACAGTCCCGCCAGGCCTTTTTAAGTGGTGATTACCTCCTTGCCAGAGAAAAATTTGAGGCGCTGTCAGAGCGGACAGAAGATCCTGAAGATCAGAATTATGGGCGTTTTGGTCTTGCCTGTGTGGCATTGGCCACCGCCGGAGATGCCTCGGCATTCCATAGGGTTCTGGTTTCATTTCTGCAGCATTACAACCGGAACAGCACCCGGGCAGACCGTGCCGGGGTGGGCGTTGCTCCTCCTGAAGATTCTGAATTGCTGATCAGGGTGCTGGAGCACGGCAGCCGGCTGATGACGGCAGAACAAGCGGCTGCCTTAAACCTGATTGCCGGGTTGAAAGCCCAAACCGCAAAACAAAACAGGGAGATCCATAAATTGCAGACCCTTGTCAAAACCCTCCAGCACCAGATTTCAACCCTTGAAAGCATTGACCAGGATCTTCAGGAAAAAAGGAAAAATCAATGACAGCCGGTGCCAGAATATTAATCGTTGATGACGACCCCAGTATCCTTGAAGTGCTTGATGCAAGACTCACAGCGTCCGATTTTTCAGTATTAAGGGCCAGGGATGCAGCAACTGCCATTCAAATATTAGAGACGCAGTCCATTGATCTACTCGTCTCAGACATAAAGATGCCCCAAAAGAGCGGTATTGAATTATTCACACAGATTCAGAAAAAGCTTCCTGATCTTCCCGTTATTTTCCTGACCGCATACGGAACCATCCCGGATGCGGTGGATGCCATAAGGCAGGGGGCGGTTGATTATATTTCAAAACCCTTTGATGGTCGGATGCTGATCCAGAAAATCAATGACACCCTTGCTGTCCAGCGCAAGGTCGCAGAGAAAAAATGTCCGATCGCCTTTGACGGTGATTATTACTGGGGTAAGAGCCGGATCATGAAAGCGCTTTATTCCATGGTTCAAAAGGTCTCGGCCACCCAGGTCAACGTGTTGATCCTGGGGGAAAGTGGTGTGGGCAAAGAATGCATTGCCAGCTATATCCACCAGAACAGCACCAGAAAGTCCCATCCGTATAGGATTGTTGACTGTGGCTCTACACCGGACGGTATCCTGGAGAGTGAATTGTTCGGACATCTCAAAGGGGCGTTTACCAATGCCGTCAAAGATAAACGGGGCCTGATCCAGGCTGCAGACCAGGGCACGCTTTTTCTGGATGAAATCGGTAACATTTCCCAGGACATGCAATGCCGATTGTTGAGATTCCTGGAGGATGGGAAAATTCGGCAGGTCGGTTCGGTCAGGGACGAAATCATCGATTGCAGGATCATTGCAGCGACCAATGCCGACCTAAAGGCGGATATTGAATCCGGCATCTTTCGAAAGGATCTTTATTACCGGTTAAAGGGCATTACTCTGATCATTCCCCCCCTGAGGGAACGAAAAGAGGATATTCCGGTACTGTCACATTTTTTTGTGGATAGATATACCCGGGCCCAGGGCATTGCCTCAACCCGGATCGCAGATGCAACCATGAAGGTTCTCATGGAGCACCCGTGGCCCGGAAACATCAGGGAATTGAAAAACACCCTTGAGGCCGGAACCATTCTCTGCCAGGACCATACCATACAGCCGTGGGACCTTCAGATTGAGAATATTCGGAAAGATGCGACCCTGGTTTCTGACGCACAACAGGAATTTTCCATCGAACAAAGCGAAAAGAATACGATCATCCGGGCGTTGAAAGAATCAAGGGGGGTGCAGAAACATGCTGCCGATCTTTTGAACATCAGCAAACGCGCCATCCATTATAAGGTGAAAAAGTACGGGATACAACCGTCTGAATATAAGTAGCAAGGAGCGTTGATCCACAGGGGTCAGGGGTGTCAATTTTTTTTACACCATGAAAAAAATATCAGACCTGCCATTGTCGCGGCATGCGATGGGGGGGACCATTGGATTGTCTGGACGGTGGAAAACCCGTGCACGGGTGAAGTTTCAGCCTTTTTGGGGCCGGCCGGTCGTCATTGTCGGCAGACCACCTGCCGTGGCATCTATTTTGCTAAAAAGCCATGGAGTTCTCCAAAAAACAAAAAAAGGATTTGAACATGGCAAAAAGTCTATACATCACATCCACCCAGACCCGGAGTGGAAAATCGCTGATTGTGCTCGGGATCATGCAGCTGCTGCTAAGGGACATTCGAATTGTCGGGTTTTTCAGGCCGATTATCAATCCGCCTGGAAACAAGGGTAAAGATTTTGACATTGATCTTGTGCTGTCCCACTTCTACATGGGCTTAAGGTACGAGGAAACCTATGCCTATACCATGGAAGAGGCGGAAAATGATCAATTCGGGCCGCCAGTCTGAAATGATGGAGACCATACTCAACAAGTACAAGCAGCTCGAGGAAAAGTGCCGGTTTGTCCTGTGCGAGGGCACCGATTGCGCTGCCGGCAGTGAAGCCTTTGAGTTTGATATCAACGCTGACATCATGGCGGATCTCGGTACACCTGCCCTGGTGGTGTCCAACGGTTTTCAGAAGAGCATTGATGAGGTGGTCAGCGCCAACCAGATTGCCATTGAGAGTTTTAAAAGCAAAGGGGTGGATGTGCTTGGGGTGCTGGTCAACCGCGTGGATCCCCTTTGCCTGGAAGAGTTAAGGGCGATCCTTAAAGAGAAACTTTACCGGTCCGACAACCTGGTCTACACGATTCCGGAGCTGGATGGCCTGGGCCGGCCCACCCTCCGGGACGTTCAAAACTATTTCGGCGCAGAGGTGCTCTACGGTCAGGAGGCCATGGACAACCAGATTTCGGATTGCGTCATTGCCGCCATGCTGGCCCCGGACTTTCTCAACCACATCAAAAAGGACAGCCTGGTCGTGAGTTCCGGGGATCGGTCAAGCATTGTCTTAACCGGTCTTGCCTCCCGGTATTCCACGTCCTATCCCGATATCTCAGGTATCCTGGTGACCGAGGGAATCCGGATGCCGGAAACGATCATCCGGCTTATCGAGGGGTGGAAGGGGGTGCCCGTGCCCATTCTCCAGTCAGGGGCAACAACCTATTCAGCGGTAATGGCGCTGAACCAGCTCCAGGGAAGGATTTCTCCGGAAAATCCCAAGCGGATAGCCCTGGCCCTTGGCACGTTTGAGAGCCATGTAAATACGGAAGAGTTTCGAGACAAACTGGCTGCCAGGAAATCTTTGCGCATCACCCCCCAGATGTTTGAATTCGGTCTTATTGAAAAGGCAAAAAAGATACGGCAGCATATCGTGCTGCCCGAGGGCGTTGGAGAGAGAATCCTGCGGGCCGCCGAGATTCTTTTACGCCGCCGCGTCTGTGACATCACCCTGCTCGGCCGGGTTGATGCCGTCAATCAAAAGAGCCAGGCGCTGGGCCTGGATCTGTCCGGGGCGAACATTGTGCAGCCGGACAAGAGTCCCCTTCTGGAAGATTATGTCAAGACCTTTTACGAGATACGCAAGTCCAAGGGAGTCACCCTGGACATGGCCGGGGATACCATGGTGGATCCCACCTATTTTGGTACCATGATGGTCCACAAGGGGGATGCCGACGGCATGGTGTCCGGATCAATCAACACAACGGCCCACACCATCACACCCGGGTTTCAGATCATCAAGACCTGTCCGGGGGCCTCAATTGTTTCGTCGGTGTTTCTCATGTGTCTCAAGGATCGGGTCCTGGTGTTTGGTGACTGCGCCATCAACCCGAACCCAACGGCCGAGCAGCTGGCTGAGATTGCCGTCACGTCGGCAAAGACGGCAGCGGTCTTTGGTATTGATCCCAGGGTTGCCATGCTTTCCTACGCCACGGGATCTTCAGGAACGGGAAAGGATGTGGAAAAGGTGATCCAGGCGACCCTGCTGGCCCGGCAGATGATGCCGTCCCTGCCCATTGAAGGCCCCCTTCAATACGATGCTGCCATTGATCCTGAGGTTGCAAAGACAAAACTGCCCGATTCCATGGTGGCAGGAAGGGCCACGGTGTTTATCTTTCCAGACCTGAACACGGGCAACAATACCTACAAGGCAGTGCAGCGGGCATCGGAAAAAGCCGTGGCCATCGGTCCCGTTCTCCAGGGGTTGAACAAACCCATCAACGACCTGAGCCGGGGCTGCACGGTTCCGGACATTGTCAACACGGTAGCCATCACGGCCATACAGGCCCAGGCCGGCAAGGGGGCTTGAGCTGAAGATCCGGATAGTATCCACTGGAGAATTCTGGCCTGGACATGCAGGGGCAGACGCCCTGGGGCACAGGTGCAGGCCCGATTCATTGGCAAACCAAATAAAGGGTTCAAAACAATTTGAAGATGGGTTATGGTTGATCGTTCATGGTCGATGGGATAAGGCGATAACCAGTCACAGGAGGGTTCGGGTATGGGAAAAATAGTGGTCGGGACGGGTGTAGCGCTGGCTGTGATCATTGCAATTTTCCTGGTCCAGCCCGCACCCATTGACCCGGTGGCCTTTCTCCCTGCCCGATTGGATCCCCTTGCCGGCGCCCTTGCACCCAACACGCTTTTGCAGCAGGCCGAACTTCTGGCCCTGGGAAACATCCACGGACCGGAAGAGGTGGCCGTGGACAGCCAGGGCCGGGTCTATGGGGGAACCCAGGAGGGCAGAATCGTGAGGCTTCTGCCCGATGGGCGTCTGGAAACCTTTGCCGAAACCCAGGGTCGTCCCCTGGGGATGCAGTTTGACGCCCAGGGCAATTTGATCGTCTGTGATGGGTTTAAGGGATTGCTGTCGATCAACCCTTCAGGAGAGATCAACGTGCTTTGTACCTCGGCCGACGGCGTAGCCTTCAAGTTCACCGATGCCCTGGACATTGCCCGTGACGGTACCATCTATTTTACCGATGCGAGTGCAAAGTATTCCCTGAATGAGTATCTGTACGATCTACTGGAAGCAAAACCCCATGGCCGGTTCATGGGATACGACCCAGACAGCGGCGAGGTCAAGGTGCTGCTGAAGGATCTGTATTTTGCCAATGGCGTGGCCCTGTCCAGCCAGGAAGATTTTGTTTTGATCAACGAGACCTGCCGTTACAGGGTGCTCCGATACTGGTTAAAGGGACCCTGGGCCGGAACATGGGACATCTTTATTGATAATCTGCCGGGATTTCCCGATAATATTTCAAGCAACCGCAACGGCACCTTCTGGCTGGCCCTTTTCACCGTCCGAAACAACGCCCTGGACATGCTTCACTCCCATCCCTTTGTCAAAGCGCAGATAGCCAAACTGCCCCAGAATCTGTGGCCCCTGCCAAAGCCCTACGGCCTGGTGGTGGCCCTGGATGAACAGGGGCGCATCACCCGGAGCCTGCATGACCCCACCGGCAGCCACCTGGGGGCGATCACATCTGCCAGGGAATACAATGGATACCTCTATCTTGGAAGCCTGCACAACGATCGTATCGGAAAGTATCAATTGCCCTGATCCTTGGCTGGCAGACACCTTACGGACAGCCTGTTGTACGGGAACCAGCTTAACTGGGGCGTTGCCTGTGCCTGACTTCCCGGATATAGTCAACAAATCTCTGTTCCGGGGAAAATCCGAGCAGGGCCTGCCCGTTGGAGACAAAGTTTGAGTAGGGGTTGAAATCATAGAAGCAGGGGGTGCCCGTTCGGGTGTCCATGAGGTATTCCACACCGCCAAGGTCGGCACCGGCACCCTGTATGATGGATACCACCTGGGCAACAATGGCGGCATCGGCTTCAAAGGGCTGAATGCGGGCCCCAGGCTTCAGGGCGCAATGGTCAAAGGCGGCACCCTGGTCCTGGGTCGGCCGGGAAATTGAGCAGCCGTCGGCCGCGCAGTAGTTAAAGGTGTCGGCCACCATTTCCTGCCGGATGCTGTAAAAAAGGCGGTTGCCAAGAATTTCAACCCGGTAGACGTAGCCATCGGAATGAATATATTCCTGGACCAGGCCGGTGCCGTCAATCCCCAGGTCGAAATTCCCCGATTCAACTGCCGTCTCCAGTTCTCCACGGGAATCATACCGGGCAATTCCGCTTCCGGAACCCCCGATATTGGGTTTGATAATCAGCGGGAACCCGATGGATTCGGCGGCCGTTAACACGTCCTGGAGCTGATGCACGGCCACCGCCCGGGGGCAATGGAGTCCCAGTCTGGCAAACAGCCCGTTTTGAAGGGCCTTGGAGGCGCCCGTAAAGTGGGTATGGCTGCCGTTGACAATGGTTACCCCCATGGCTTCCAGCCAGTTCAAGTAGTGAAGGGTGTGGAAAACAACGGATGGATTTCTTCCTGAAGACGGCATGATATTAATGCGGTTGACGGCAAAATCAAAATCGGGGCGCTCCTGGTCCGGGGCAAAACAGAGGTCTGCAACATTGATCAGTCTTAAATCAATCCCATTGGATTGAAATGTTTGAATCAAGGCGTCAGACCAGGTGGGATGTTCGTATAACAGAGCAATATTCATGGGGTCCCTTCTGGGTTGAATGTTGTGACCAGCCCTGGAGGGCTCTGGACGCAGGTGCATGCCCCAGAATCGGTCAGTTCCTTTTTTGTTCCAAACCCCCAGAGAACGCCAACCCCGCACACCTTGTTGGCTGCTGCACCGATCATATCATGCCGGCGGTCCCCGATCATAACTGTCCTGGACGAGTCAAGGGATTCACGGTGGAGAATGTGGGCGATCAAACTGGTTTTATCGGTTCGGGTGCCGTCGAGTTCACTGCCATGGACGGCATTGAAATACTGGCGCAGGTTGAAGTGGTCGACTATCCGCCGGGCGTAAACTTTAGGCTTTGATGTGGCAACAAAGAGGGCGTGGCCAGCAGCCTGAAGGCTTTTCAGTGCCTGGGGGATACCTTCATAGACCTTGTTTTCAAACAGGCCGACACTGCCAAATCGCTCCCGGTAGATCCCAAGGGCCCTTTCGGTAAAGTGGTCATCATTGGATTCCAGCAGGATGGCAAAGCTTTCTTTCAGGGGCGGTCCAATGCACCACCGCAAATCCGTCTGGGGCGGTAATGGCTGGTCCAGGGCAGCCATGGCATGGCAGATGCACCTTGTGATGCCCTGTAAGGGGTCTGTGAGCGTTCCATCCAGATCAAACAGGATGCTGATTTTGTCCATAACCTTTTAGTCCAAACCGGTTGAAAATCAAAGCGGGCACCCGGGGCACCCTCCTGACCCCTCTTAGCCGGACAGGCATGCTCCTGTCAAGTCCAAACCCTGAACCACGGGTCGGCTTTAACCCGGGCAGCCCCGGCATTTTATATATGGCGTAGGGGCTGTCCAGCCTCTCCCAGGGCGGTCCCAGAAGGGAGGGGTGTCACCTTTCCCTTTATGGAGGGGGGATAATGTGCTATAAGAAAACGGGTAAAAAACAGTGGCAGAATCTTACAAAAAGGAAAAAAAATGGCCAGGGAAAATGATGTTGTTTTGATTTATCTGGAGGATACGCCTGTCTCGTTTGCCAGGGTGGAGTCCATTGAACCGGACGTGAAAAAGGACTGGTACCATATCACCCTGCTCATGCTCCAGATCCCCCTCCAGACCGTGACCTGGACGTTGAAGGATCTTTACATCAACGGTGACGATTTCTTCATGGGGGGAAAGCGCATGAAAATTGAGGTGGTCGAGGCTCCGGGAGAGACGGCATTGGAAGCGGCCGGGGATGCAGCGGTTGATCCCCAAAAGGAGGACGCGCCCGGACAGTCCCCCCAGGAGAGCCGCGGCAAGGTGATCTCCCTTGCCGATGTGCGTGCCAGAAATAAAAACAGCTCAAAACCCTGAGTCCGGGGGGCAACGCTTGCCATGGACAGGTCATTGTAAAGGAAATTATCCCATGAGAATAGGCGATCTTGAGATCAAGGGGCGCACGGTCCTTGCCCCCCTTGCCGGTATTACCAACCTTCCTTTCAGGAGCATTGCAAAGCGCTGCGGCTGTGCCCTGGTCTGTTCTGAAATGGTCAGTGCCAAGGGGCTTGAATTTAATTCGGAAAAGACGGTTCAGCTGCTTCGGACCGATCCCGGTGAACGGCCCGTGTCTGTTCAGATTTTTGGTGCCGAGGCCTTGTCCATGGCCAATGCGGCCCGCTGGATCGCGGAGAGAAACGGGGCCGACATCATTGACATTAATTTTGGCTGCAGCGTTAAAAAGGTGGCCAAGACCGGGGCCGGTGTGGCCCTGATGAAGGATATGGACAATGCCCGGGCCATTGTACGGGCTGTGCGCAGGGCCGTATCCATCCCCTTTACCATCAAAATCCGTTCGGGCTGGGAACCTTCGGCTTGCCAGGCCTTTGACATTGCCCGCATGGCAGAAGATAACGGGGTAGACGCCATTGCCGTCCATCCCAGGACTGCAACCCAGGGGTTCAGGGGACGGGCCGACTGGTCGGTGATTGCACGTCTAAAGGAGATGCTCACCATTCCCGTGATCGGAAACGGGGACATCACCACCCCCGATCAGGGGGTTGCCATGGTTCAGCAGACCGGGTGCGACGCCGTCATGGTCGGCCGGGCTGCCATGGGCAACCCCTTTCTCTTTGCCGGCATTGAAGCCCTTCTCAGGGGGGAGCACTGGAGCGAACCTTCCCCCGGGGAGATCTTCCGAATCATGGAGGAGATGGTGGTATCCCACGTGGCATACCTTGGGGAAAGACCGGCCTGCAGGATGATGCGAAGCCGGCTGGCCTGGTTTGTCAAGGGGTTTGCCGGTGCCGCTGTTTTCAGAAGGGAGCTTACCGGGATAGAAACCCTGGATCAGGCCCTGGCGTTGATCCGCCGGTATGAGGCAGACCTTGTGTGTGACGCCCAGAGGGAGATTCTGGTTTAATTTTAAAAGAGAGGATCGAAATGGACCGAGAACCGACAACCCCCCCCGGTGAAACCTGGGCTTTTTTTTCCGCCTGCATCCATTACCTGGGCAAGTCTACCCTGACCTCCCTGTTCCAGCGGGGTGAACGGCAGATCGAGCGATGGTCTGCCGATCCGGCGACTTCCGGTAACCAGCGCAACCCCATCGACCGGTATGAGATGCTGCTCCAGGCCCTCATGGACAAGGGGCAGGCCAGTACGGCACGGTCTGCCGTGGCAAGGCAGGCCCACCTTGTGGGGTGCGAGCTTGTGGACAAGCAGATGCCTGTTCCAGACAAACAGAGCATTGAGCTTGAGATCATTGATGACCTGACAGCCAAGAATACGTATGATACGGTTTTGCTGGATCCTGGATCCACCCAGGAGCAGTGCCGGACGGCCATGGAGGCATTTATCCGGGAACTCAAGGAAAATTATGTGATGAAATGTCAGGACCGGGGATGGACCCCTTGAACAAGGAGAAAATCATGTCGATTGAAAAACTGGATAGGGCACTTGGGGTCGAGATTGGCGATCTCATGGCCCAGGGACGGGCCAAGGCCGACGAACGTGTGATCACACGCTATGTTCCCCCTTTGGGTGAAAACGGGCCCAGATACTGCCTTGAAGGCATGGACAAACCGTTTCTGCGCATGAATTCCAACTCATATCTTTCCCTTTCAAATCACCCCAAACTGATCCAGGCCGCTGACAGGGCCACACGGGATTTTGGCGTGGGACCGGGTGCCGTGCGATTTATTGACGGGACCTTTGTCCACCATCGGGCACTTGAGTCCCGGGTGGCCGATTTTGTGGACAAACCCGGGGCAAAAATCTTTAATTCGGCCTACACGGCCAACTGCGGGCTGGCCCTGACCCTTTCAACGCAGGCCACCCACTGGATCGGGGACCAGCTCAACCATAACAGCATTATCCGGGCCATGCGCATCGCCAATGTGCCCTCTGCCAACAAGGGGATCTTCCGCCACAATGACATGGACGACCTGCGGCGCTGCCTTGACCAGGTGAACCCGGGTGTGGACCGGGTGGTGGTGGTTTTTGACGGCATCTTCAGCATGCGGGGGGACAATGCTCCCATTGACCGCATCCAGGCCGTTGTCGATCCCTATATTGAACGATTCAGGGACGGGGTGATCACCGTGGTGGACGACTCCCACGGCATCGGGGCCTATGGCAGGAGCGGCCGGGGAACCCCTGAATTCTGCGGCCAGTCGCCCGATATCATTGTCGGCACCTTTGGCAAGGCCTTTGGGGTCAACGGCGGGTTTATCGCCGGCAGCGCCACCCTGGTCGAAGCCGTGCGGCAGAAGGCCGACACCTACATCTATACCAACCCCTTGAGCGTTGCCGACTGCGCCGCAGCGACCGCGGCCCTGGACCTCTGTGACAGTGCCGAGGGTCTGGAACGATTGTCACGCCTTGGACAAAGAACCCAACAGTTCCGAACGGGCCTTTCCCTCCTTGGTATGGAAACCATTGACGGTCCCCACCCCGTGGTTCCCCTGATGGTGCGGGATACCCCCAGGACCCGGGCGCTGGTTGAAACGCTTTTTCAAAACGGTGTGCTGGTCGTGGGCCTTACATTTCCCGTGGTGCCAGAGGGCGACGAGACCATCCGCTTTCAGATCAATGCCGCCCATACCCCATCGGACATCGACCTGGTCCTGGACCTTTTAAAACAGCAGCAGGAGAATTATGCTTAACAGCACCTTTCACCACATCCCGGGCATCGGCCTGAAGACCGAACAGCAGCTCTGGGACGCCGGTCTTGATCACTGGGACCGGCTGAACGACCCATCCGGGCTCAACCTTTCTCCCCGGCGCCTGGAGACCCTGACCCGCCATGTGGACCAGTCCAGGCGTGAGATGGAACAGGGCAATTACGCCTATTTTGCCGAACGGCTGCCGCCTGCCTTCCACTGGCGGTTTTTTCCCGAGTTCCGCCATTCCATGGCCTACCTGGACATTGAGACCACGGGCCTTGAACCGGACCATGAGAGCATTACCACCATTGCCCTGTACGATGGCACCGCCATCCGATACTATGTCAAGGGCGAAAACCTTGATCTTTTTCCAGGGGACATTGCCCGATATAAGGCCCTTGTCACCTACAATGGAAAATGTTTTGACGTACCGTTTATCGAACATGAGTTCGGCATACGCCTTGACCAGGTGCACATTGATCTTCGCTACATTCTCAAGAGTCTCGGGTTTACGGGCGGGCTCAAGGAGTGTGAGCGGATGCTGGGACTGGACCGTGGGGACCTTGACGGGGTGGACGGCTATTTTGCCATTCTGCTCTGGAACGACTATGTGGGAAACCAGGATCGACGGGTCCTGGAAACCCTTCTGGCCTACAACATTGAGGATGTGGTCAACCTTGAAACCCTCATGGTCAAGGCTTATAACCTGAAGCTGGGCCAGACCCCCTTTGCAAAAACCCACGGTCTCACGCTTCCCCAGCGGCCCGCACTTCCCTTTTCGGCCGACGCTGAAACGGTTGAACGCATCCGGGGGCGCTGGTATTGAGTCTGTCTGCCGTCCAGGCATCCCGGTGCGACGTGCTCCTGGTGCAGCCGCCCATGGAGGAGTTCTACCTTACGGCCAAGCGGACCGTTCCCTATGGTCTTGCCTGCATTGCCGCCGTCCTGGATGAAAATGGGTTTTCGGTCTCCATTGTGGACGGCCTTGCCGTTAAAAAATCCCGGATCATTGAACCCCCCGATACCCTGGGAGATCTTGACGCCTTTTATGGCCGGGAAGACCTGTCACCCTTTGCCCTGTTCCACCACTTTCGCCACTACGGTTACAGCTTTGAGCACATCGGTGCCCGGGCAAGGGACAAACAGCCGTTCCTTGTGGGCATCTCTTCACTTTTCACGGCCTATTCCAGGGATGCCATGGCCACGGCACGGGCTGTCAAGCGCTTCTGGCCCAATTGCCGTGTGGTCATGGGCGGTCACCATCCCACGGTATTTCCAAGGGAAGCCATGGCGTGCGAGGCCGTGGATTTTGTGCTCCGGGGGGAAGGGGAAGCGTCCATGGCCCTGCTTGCCCTGGCCATTAAAAAAAATAGCGGCCTTGAATCGGTGCCTGGGATCGTTTTCCGCCGGCCCGACGCCTCCCTTTATGTGGGCGAACCTGCCTGGATCAATGACCTTGACCGTACCCCCCTGCCTGCCACCCGGCTGGTGGATCAGTCGTTTTACCGGCGGAAAAAACGGGGAAGCATCAGTGTTGTCACGGCAAGGGGGTGTCCCATGCACTGCACCTACTGCTGTCTTGGGGCCTCATCGGCCCATGCCCCCTTTCGTCGGCGGTCGGTGGCCTCGGTCATGGCCGAGCTTGAGGTTCAGATGGACAGCCAGGATGTCGGTTTTATCGATTTTGAGGATGAAAATTTAAGCCTTGACCGGGGCTGGTTTCTCTCGCTCCTGGATGAAATTTCAGCCCGGTACGGTTCCCGGAAGCTGGAACTTCGGGCCATGAACGGGCTCTATGCGCCCTCCCTGGATCACGGGATGATCTCTGCCATGAAGCAGGCGGGATTCAGGACCTTGAACCTCTCGCTGGGTTCCACCTGTAAGGAGCAGCTGGCCCGGTTCAAGCGACCGGACGTAGGCCGGGCCCTTGACCGTTGCCTTGAAAGTGCAGAAACCCTCGGGCTTGAGGCGGTGTCCTACCTTATTGCCGCAGCACCGGGCCAGGATCCCCGCCAGTCGGTCAGGGATCTGGTTTACCTCGGGGCCAGGCGGACCCTGGTGGGGCTGTCCATTTTTTATCCGGCACCGGGAAGCCATGATTTCGGGGTGTGCAGACAGAGGGGGCTTCTTCCCCCGGATTTTGAACGGATGCGGTCCACTGCCTTTCCCATTTCCGACACCACCACACGGATCGAGGCGGCTACCCTGTTGCGGCTTGCCCGGCTGCTCAACTTCATGAAGGCGTTGAAGGACGAGGATGATCTGCCCGACCCAGGATCGACCCATGGCAGCAGATCCAGGGTCGATCCTTCCAACCGCAGGGAGGCCGGAAAACTCCTGGTGGCGGGCTTTCTTGCCCATGGACGCATCCAGGGGTTCACTGGCGACGGCACGGTGTTTGATCATCCGGTTTCCACATCCCTGGTCTCGTTGTTTCTTTCGGGCCTGGCCGGAATTACCCTCCGGGGGGTGGGGGAAACAGATGCCGGGGACCGGGCAAAGCGGAAAAAAACGGTTTACCCCTTGTAATCTGACTGTTTTTTACGTAAACTCATGGCTTAGCTGTCTTTCTTCACCCTGGGCAGTCATCCGGGAATTGCAAAACGTCATCGGTTGTTTATTCTATTGTTTATTCGATTATTTATTTGGGAGTTAGATGTTGGAACCTATACAGGGATATCTTGAAATAATGGACAGGGGCTTTGGATTTCTACGCTCCATTGATAAAAATTATCAGCCGGAGCCTGAAGATCCCTATGTCTCTATCCCGTTGATCAACCGGTTTGATCTCAGGGAGGGCAGTTTTATTGTGGGCGAAGGGGAAAGCAAGGGGGGCAAAAACAAGAACCTTGCGTTGTTGAAAATTCATACGGTCAACGGCCTTTCCCTTGACGAATACACCCAGATAGCCCTGCTCCAGGACCAGACAAGCATCAACCCCCTGGAACGTTACACCCTGTGCCAGGGCCCCGATGACGTTACGGGCAGGGCCCTTGACCTGATCGTTCCCATTGGCAAGGGCCAGCGGGGATTGATTATTTCGCCGCCAAAATCGGGCAAAACCACCATACTGCGGCACATGGCAAATTCGATCATCCTCAACCATCCGAACGCCAAGGTGTTTGTCCTGCTGGTGGACGAGCGGCCTGAAGAGGTGACGGATTTCAGGCGGGGCCTCAAGGAGGCCCAGGTCTTTTATTCGTCGGCCGATCAGCAGATCGCCCACCACATGCGAATGACGCGGCTTGCCATGCATACAGCCATCCGGTGTGCCGAGACCGGGCAGAACGCCGTGGTGTTCATTGATTCTTTGACCCGCATGACCCGGGCCTTTAACATTGAGACCAACAGCCACGGTAAGACCATGACCGGCGGGCTTGGGGCAAATGCCATGGCCTTTCCAAGAAAGATTTTTGGTGCGGCCCGGAATCTTGAGAGCGGCGGTTCTCTGACAATCCTGGCCACCATCCTTGTTGACACGGGAAGCCGCATGGACGACATCATTTTCCAGGAGTTCAAGGGAACGGGCAACATGGACCTGGTGCTTTCAAGGGCCTGTGCCGAGCAGCGGGTGTGGCCCGCCATCAACATCAATCAGTCCGGCACCCGTAAGGAGGATCTTCTGCTCGATGATGCGGAACACCAGGAGACGATCCGTATCCGAAGGGAGCTTTCCAGTCTGGACGAGGTCACTGCCATGCAGCGTTTTCTGGACTATCTTGGATAACTCCCTTGTCATTACCCTTGTCCAGGCAAACCTTGCCTGGGAGGATATTGACCAAAATCTTTCGGATTTTGACGCTATTCTCAAGACCATCATTGAACCGACCCGCCTGATCGTTCTGCCAGAGATGTTCACCACGGGATTTTCTCTTGACGCCCCGTCCCTTGCCCAGACCATGGACGGCAGTGCTGTCTCTTGGATGGTGGAGAGGGCAAAGGCAAGCGGGGCGGATCTGGTCGGTTCCCTTTTGATCCGCGAGAACGGTTGCCTGTTTAACCGGCTCGTCTGGGCATGCGCTTCCGGCGAAATCCACTGGTACGACAAACGCCATCTTTTTCGGTATGCCGGCGAAGACCGGTATTTCACCGCTGGAACCGAGCGGATCATTGTTGAGCTGGACGGTTGGAAGATCTCTCCGTTCGTCTGCTATGATCTGCGGTTTCCCTGCTGGACCCGCAACGTGAACAACTGCTACGATCTTGCCCTGTTTGTGGCCAACTGGCCGGCATCAAGGCGCGCCCACTGGCGGTCGCTGCTGGTTGCCCGGGCCATTGAAAACCAGGCCTATGTTGTTGGTGTCAACCGTGTGGGATCCGACGGCAATGACATGGTATACTGTGGCGATTCCACGGCCGTGGATCCCGGGGGTGAGGTGCTGTTCCACCACACCCCGGGACCTGTGACCCACACCATGACCCTTGCCCATGATGTTCTTCAGGAATATAGACGCAATTTTCCGTTTTGGATGGATGCCGACGGTCCACTTTTACCGGTCAAGCCTTGAACCCTCCAATGATCTTGCTGAGCCTGCCTGAAAGTTCAGCAAGTCCAAGCGCCTTGTCATTTAACGCACTGCTGCTGGTTGACATCTCTTTTGCCGCCTGGTTTACATGGGCAATATCCCTGGCGATTTCATCGGAGGCGTCATTGAGCTGATTCATGTTCTCTCCAACTTCGCCGATGCCGGTTGAGGCGTTACCGATGTTGTCCGATATTTCGGCCGTGGCAATGGACTGCTCTTCAACGGCTGAGGCAATGGTGGTTACGATGTCGTTTACATCGGTGATCACCGTTGAAACATCCTTGATTTCGTTGACCGTTCCCATGGCCGTTGACTGTACCCCTTCAATTTTTTCCTGAATTTGACGGGTGGCCTGGGCCGTCTGTCGTGCAAGCTCCTTGATTTCAGAGGCGACAACGGCAAACCCCTTGCCGGCCTCACCGGCCCTTGCGGCCTCAATGGTGGCATTCAAGGCCAGAAGGTTGGTCTGTTCAGAAATGTCGTTTATGGTTTCAGTCACCATCCCTATCTCCTGGGCTGCTCTGCCAAGTTCTGCCATGGAGGTGCTGGCATTTCCCGCCTTGGCCACGGCCTTTTGACTCATTTCCCTTGCCTTTTCAGAGTTGCCGGCAATTTCATTGATGGTGGCGGTCATCTCTTCAGTTGCAGATGCCACCATGTTGATGTTGGCCCTGGCATCTTCCATTGCCCGCGTCAGTGATGAGATGGTTGAACTCATTTCTTCGGTTGCTGCGGCAACCGTACTTGATTTTTCAGAGGTGTCGCTGGCGCCCTGGGACATGCCCCCTGCAATTTCAACAAGGGTTGATGCTGAATCATCGACGGTACGGGCGTCGCCAGTGATTGTTCTGATCAGACCCTGCAGTCGTTCCATGAACAGGTTAAATGCCCCTGCAAGTTTTCCGATTTCATCCTGGGATGTCACCTCGAGGCGTTTTGTGGTGTCCCCTTCACCTTCGGCAATGTCATAAAGGCCCGACAGTACCAGATTGATGGGTTTGACAATAATGGCGCCGGCAATAAAATAAATGGCGGCAAACAGTATCACCAGAGTGACCACGGCAATGGCGATGCTGATGTTGCGAAGGGTGATCGCATCTGCCATGATTTCATCAACCGGAGCGGACACGGCCAGGCTCCAGTTGGTTCCTGTTTTGCCGGGGGAGATGGGTGCAAATACAAAAATACTTTTTTTGTGGGTCTTGGCAGACACAAACTCCTGGACTGCCGATTTCCCCTGCAGGATGCTGTTGTAGGTTTCTGGTGAGACAAATTCCTTGATGTTTTTACCGATCACCGTTTTTTCAGGATGGGCCACGATAAGCCCCGTGTCTGACAGCAGAAAACCATATCCGCTGGTGTAGGGTTTGATTTTTGAAACCATCTCCCGCATTTTTTCCATGGAAAAGTCAAACCCCGTGACCCCGACAAAGCGGTCTTTGAAGGTCATGGGCACACAGGCGCTGACAACGGTTATCTGTTGACCTGCGATGGAGTAGGTGACCGGTTCCATGATCGTCTCTTTGTTTGTAGCCCTTGGTTTGGTATAGTATCCGGTTGTGGTTCCGTCTTCATACTCCACTGCAGGCTCAAGGTGGAGGCCGCCATTTGTGTTCCAGTAATGGATGAACCGCCCGGTTCCATCATGGCCCTCGCTACCTGCAAACTCACTGTCCCGGTTGTCAAGGGCATTGGGTTCCCACACGGTCCACACCCCGTCAAAATCAGGGGCTTTGACAAGGGTCTGCTTCATGATCTGGCTGAGGTCCTCTCGTTCCGGTACGGTTTTCAGGTCTTTGAGGCTGGTAAAGAGTTTGGCCAGGCTCCGGGCCCCGTTCAGAGCCTTTTCCAGTTCAGCCTGAATATTGGTGGCATTTGTTTTGGCCATTGCCATGGTGATGTCCATGGCCATCTGTTTTGACGAGGCATAGGTCTTTATTGTTATGATCGAGATGGAGGCCGTCAACGATACTAGTACGATGCTACAGATTGACAGAAGAAGTTTTGTCTTTAAACCCATCTTACCCATGGGGCTTTTCCTTTGTAATGTGGTTAAATTGCCTGTTTTTATGCGAAAAAAATAGAATAATTGACAAATGCCGTGGGCTAATTGCCGTCAAACATTCGCCCGATTCCCCCAAGTACTGAACCTTCTCCCTTGGTCTTTCCGCCGGTTGCCGGTGCATGCTGGAGGATGCGGTCTGCCATGCGTGAAAACGGCAGGGTCTGGAGATAGACCGTTCCTGTTCCCTTGAGGGTGGCAAGAAACAGCCCTTCCCCGCCGAAGAACATGGACTTGAGGTTGCCGGATCGTTGAATATTGTAATCAATACCCGGTGAAAATCCAAGGATGCAGCCCGTATCCACCAGGAGGGTTTCGTTGTTGAGCTCTTTTTTGACAATGGTGCCGCCCCCGTGGACAAAGACCATGCCATCCCCCCTGAGGCGCTGGAGAATAAATCCTTCCCCGCCAAAGAAACCGGCGCCCAGTCGCTGGGTAAAGGCTATGGAGACTTCAGTCCCAAGGGCTGCACACAAAAAGGCGTCCTTCTGGCACAGAAGTTCCTGACCCTGGTTGCCCAGATCCAGGGGAACAATCCTGCCCGGATAGGGGGCGCCGAAAGCCACTCTTTTTTTAGCGTTGGAAATGTTGGTAAAGTGGGTGATGAAGATCGATTCACCGGTGATCATCCTTTTTCCGCTGTCCAGCAGTTTGCCAAACAGTCCCCTGTCCGGTTGGGAGCCATCACCCATTTTTGCCTCAAACGAAATTCCGTCGTCCATCCAGTTCATGGCGCCGGCTTCGGCAACAACGGTTTCATTGGGGTCAAGCTCCACCTCCACGGCCTGCAGGTCGTTTCCAAAGATTTCGTAGTCTATTTCATGGCATTTCACTGGAAATCCTCCTATTTTCCTGTTTTTGGGTAAAAAATATGGAAACCTACCACGATTTTAAAAAAAAAAGAATTACTATTTGCAGCAGTTAAACTGCCCCCCCATGGCGGTTTCCATAATTATAATGGTTCTAGGATTTGCCCTTTCTTGACCTTTGTGATCAGGGTTGCTACAAGTTTACCAAGCGTATGACATTAATCAGAAAAGGATAAATCAATATGAAGGTAGGAGTGATCGGGCTTCCCCAGACAGGCAAAAAAACCCTGTTTCAGATTCTCACGGGCAGCGAGTTAAAAGAGCGGTCCGGTGCGCCAAAGCCTGTGCCGGGTACGGCGGAAATTCTTGACCAGCGGTTTGACCGGCTGGTTTCCATGTATCAGCCCAAAAAAGAGGCCCGGGCAAGGGTGGACCTTGTTTTGCTTCCCAAGATTGAAAAGGAGACCATCGCCAGGGGTGATCTGTTTCGGGATATTGTTGACATGGACGCCATCTGCCATGTGGTCAGGGCATTTGAAGACGAGTCCATCTACCATGCCGACGGGTCAGTGGATCCCTTGAGGGACGCTGAAACGGTCAATCAGGAGCTGCTTCTCCACGACCAGATCTTTGTTGAAAAAAGGATCGCACGCATCCGGGAGATGATCAAAAAGATCAAGGACGAGGATCAGGTCAAGGAGCTTGCCCTGATGGAGCGGATGCTTGCCCACCTCGAGGAGGAGAAGCCTTTGCGCCTCATGGAAATTTCGCCCGACGATGAGGCGCTCATCAGAAGCTATCCGTTCATCACCCGCAAGCAGATGATTCTCGCCATTAACGTGGGGGAGGATGACCTGGAAGGCGATACTTTCCTTGACCGGTTCAACCCCCTCTGTACGTCCCAGAGCATGGTGGCCATGGTTGTTTCGGCAAAGGTGGAATCCGAAATTGCCCTGCTGGACAGCGAAGAGGAACGAGCGGCGTTTCTGGAAGATCTGGGCATTGAAGAAACGGCCCTTGGGGTGTTGACCCGGCTCTGCCTCAACGCCCTGGGGTTGATATCGTTTTTCACCGTTGGCCAGGACGAGGTGAGGCAGTGGCTTGTGCGCAAGGGATCTGCGGCTCCCAGGGCTGCGGGCGTGATTCATTCAGACCTGGAACGGGGGTTTATCCGGGCCGAGGTGATGAAGTATGACGATCTCATGGCACTCGGGTCTGAGGATGCCGTTAAAAAGGCGGGGAAGTTCTACGTCCAGGGAAAGGATTATCCCGTGGTGGACGGTGACATCCTCAACATCCGGTTCAAGGTGTAGACCACCGGGTAAGCGCTCTTTCCGCTGTTGTTGAATATAGGTGGGGGATGGTAAAAATAAGTTGGACCGGGGCCGCAGGCCTTGACATCTTTTCCGGGGAAAAAACGTTTCTGATTGATCCCTATGCCTCTAGGGTGAATAAATTTTCAATTTTTTTCAAGCCCCTTGTTTCTGACCGCAGGGCCGTCCATGGGTTTGCCCGAAACTGTGAAGGCCCCATTGGCGGAATGGTTGTCGGGCACACCCACTTTGATCATGCCCTTGACCTTGTGGCCCTTGCGCCGTTCTGCCAGGGACCCATCGTAGGAAGCAAAAGCCTTGATTCGCTCTTTCAGCTCCACGGAGTGGAAAACAGGGTCCAGGTCTGCCGTGGTAACGAGGCGTTGCGCCTTGACACCGATGTCTGTGTCTCCATGCTGCCCGCCTGCCATGGAAAGGTATTCATGGGACGGGTGCCCTATCCAGGAGAAATCTCCATTGACACCCCCCTTCCCATGGGGGCAAAAGGGTATGGGCTTGGTGCTGTCTTCATGCCCGAGATCCGGGTCAAGGGAGTTACCATTCTCCATGCCGGAAGTGCCGGCTTTGATGAAAAGGCCGTCCAGGGCCGCACCTGCGATGTCCTGTTCATGTGCGTTCCCGGCTGGCAGCGGTTCCCGGGATATGTGGAGCGGCTTCCCCGGCTGGTTAAGCCGGATCTGATCATTCCCTTCCATTATGATGACTTTACCCTTGCCCTGGGCAGAGGGTCGTCCTTTCCGACCCTGCCCCTGATTAACCTGGATGGATTTGTCAATGCTGTTTCAAAAAGCGCTCCGGCGGCTGATGTCGTTTTGCTCAAACCCTTTGAAGAACTGGTGATTTGACCCGTGAACAGATATGACAAACGGCTTTTCTGCCACGATCTTCCCACTGAACCCGATCCCTCCCTGGGCACAATCCTTGTGACCGGCGCCACAGGATACATCGGCGGGCGGCTTGTCACCGAACTCATGGCCCGGGGATATCGGGTTCGTATCATGGTCCGGGTCGCTTCACCCGACCACCAGCAGCGGTGGCCGGGTGCCGAGATTGTTGTGGGCGATGCCCTGAGTCTTCCCTGTCTCACGGATGCATTCAAAGGGGTTCATGGGGCCTACTACCTGATCCATTCGATGCTCCTGGGGCAGGATGAGTTTGAGGCCGTGGATATCATGGCTGCCGTGAATTTCAGGAAGGCGGCGGAAAACCAGGGGGTCGAGCGGATCATTTACCTTGGCGGCCTGGGAGATTCCCGGGATTCCCTGTCCCCCCATTTGCGGAACCGGAACCAGGTGGGGGTTGCCCTTAAACAGGGCAGGGTGGCGGTCACTGAACTGAGGGCCGCCATTATAATGGGCTCGGGGTCCGTGGCCCACGAGATTATCAAATCCCTTGTCGAGGACGCTCCCTTCCTTCCCCTGCCCCCATGGAGTCGGACACGCTGTCAGTCCATTGCCATCCGGGACGTGATTAAATATCTGGTGGGCGTGCTTGAAATTCCTGATACTGCAGGTCTTTCGTTTGATATCGGGGGGCCCGATATCCTGACCTATGGCGAAATGATCCGGACCATGGCGGGGATTCTCAACAAAAAGCCGTGGGTCCTGCCTTCTCCCATTCAAAGTGTCAGCGTGAACGCCTATCTGGTGAGTCTGATCACTCCGGTGCCGGCAACCATTACCCGGGCGCTTTTCGAGGGTATCGTCAACGAGGTGGTCTGCCGGGAAAACCGCATCCGGGAGTGGCTGTCATTTGATCTTCTCTCCTATGAAGAGTCCGTGAAAAGGGCCCTTGCCATGGAGGATCTCAACACCGTTACCACACGGTGGTCCGATGCCTATCCAAGGGATTACTCCCTGGCCGTCCGACTCGATCAGCTGCCCAGGCCACCCCTTTATACGAGCACCTGCAGCATTGAGAGTACCAAGCCGGCCCAGGCAATATTTCGTTCGGTCTGCGGGATCGGTGGGGAGCGGGGATGGTTTAACAGCAACCTGCTGTGGAAGCTCAGGGGTATGGCAGACAGGATGATGTTCGGGGTGGGAACGGCAAGGGGGCGAAAACATGCCATGGGCCTAAAGGTCAACGATGTGATTGACTTCTGGCGGGTGGAGCGCATCACCTATGATGCCCACCTGCTCCTGAGGGCTGAGATGCAGGTGCCGGGGTTTGCCTGGCTCGAGTTTACAATCGAGCCCTCCAGGGGCGGGCATCTTTTAACGGTGACGGCCTATTTCCATCCCAGGGGCGTCTGGGGAAAAATTTACTGGTATGCGCTGCTTCCCTTTCATCATTTTATTTTTACCGATATTATCCGTCAGATCGAGTCTGTGGCCTGATTTTCCAGACTGGAAAACTGTCACTGGATTCAAGTTGACCTATCCGGGATCCTGTGTAAAGATGGCGGCAAATCCAACAGGGTGTTCAGTTGATTTGAGATTCAAATGATTTGAGATTCAAACAGGAGATGTCATGATAAAGATTGGTACGATTCGTTTTCCCCAGCAGATGGCCGATCAGGTTGCCGATTGCTACACCCGTCTGCCCCAGGCACCCAAAGAGGTAAAGATACGGGACACCTATGTCTACAATGAGGCAGGTGAAGACGTCCGGGCATTTTCAATTTTTGAGTACCGCACTGCCCACAAAGCCATTGCGGAAGAATACCTTGAGATCCGGTATCAACTTTTTTCCAGGATACCGGATCTCACCTATTCCGTTGAAAACTGGCTCTGTGTTGCCGATGCACTGGCCGTTGTGGGCACTGGAGATTTCAACTCCCAGTTTTCCATTCATGGCTGAAATGAAATATCTGCCCAGTGGCGCAACAAAGAATATGGCTTAAAAGGCAAGACATATGGGATGCTTTATTCTGATAAGGATTCCTATATGGCATCGCAGGATTTAAGGGCAAAGAGAACCATTTTCTGCATGATCCTTTCCTGCATGGTACCGGGATTTTCAAGGTCCATGCGCTCAAGATAGGGCCTGGCAGATTCTGGAACAGAAGACAGACCCTGGCCGATGAGTCCGTGCATGATGGCAAATTTGTTCTCCTGGGCCCTTTGTTTGAATTGTCTGAGTGCCCGGCCCAGGACGATCTCCTCTTTGGTGAAGTCGGTTCCAAAGGGAAATCTTTTAAAGAATCCCTTTTCACGGAAGGCCGCAAGCTTATCCTCCAGGGCCTGGGGGGTATTGTTCCTGAAGGGGCCGGGAATCTGCCAGTCCACGGGCACCTTTCCAGCGGCCTTGGCCTTGTCCAGCAGTTCGTCCTGGAACCTTGAATCGGCAATGCAGATCAGCCGGGTCATGGCTTCCCAGTCCCTGGCGCCCCGGAGGTCCGCAATTCCGTATTCAGTGACCACAATATCCCGTAAATGACGTGGGATGGTGATGTGTCCATACTGCCACACCACGTTAGACGTGGTTCTGCCCCCGGCTTCCCGGGTGCTTCGGATCATGGTTACAGCCCGGCCATCGTCCAGGGCGTGTGCCATGGAGACGAAGTTGTACTGGCCGCCGGGTCCTGAAATGATCTTGTGGTCCTCCAGACCGTCGGCGCACACGGCGCCCGACAGGGTCACCATGATGCCGGCATTGATGAATCTGCCGTGGATCCGCTGGAGTCGCTTGAGCGGTTCATTGCCGTAGAGCTGGTTCACATAGTCCACGCCGCGCATGTCAATCAGCTTGAGCTGGTCGTCATCCATCTCCCTGAGCTCCTTGTAAAAAGCCTGGGGACCGATGAAAAAGCTGGCATACA
The DNA here is from genome assembly GCA_963675615.2 of uncultured Desulfobacterium sp. Taxonomy (GTDB): domain Bacteria; phylum Desulfobacterota; class Desulfobacteria; order Desulfobacterales; family Desulfobacteraceae; genus Desulforapulum. Next base: position 1,225,970 of record CAXXTD010000001.1, on the reverse strand, counting down.
ATACCACCCCGTTTTTCAGGCAGGGGCCAAGGCAGTTGAGGGCCACGGCTTCCACATTCTCCGGAATTCCCATGTTCAGGGAATATTCTGTGGGGCCAAGCCGGATGGAACGGTCCACGTAGGTCACATCCGGGTGAAAAATGCCAAAATGTTTGAGAAAGTCAACCTCCCTTTGCTTGATCACCGGGTGAAGCATTCGTTGCGCAACAAGCTCCCTGAAAATATCCTCGATCTGGGTATCTTCAAATCGCTTCTGGTTGAGCAGTTTCTGGAGTCTGACATCTTCATAGACCCTGCGTTTGATGATGCCTGCCTTGATCAGTTCAAGAAGGCTGTCCACAAACATTTCAGAAGACCCCAGAAGACCGGTTTTAAAAACATCGGTTCCACCGATGGCGTGGATCAACGGGCCAAAATTGGAAAGGATGCCTGCCTGGGTGAGAAAATCGCAATAGGTCTGGTTTTGCCTGTGGCGCATGTCAAGGCCTGCCACAATGGCATCCCCGAGGGATCCGATGCCCACCTGGAGGGTCCCCCCGTCCCGGACCAGGGTGGAGGCGTGGAGCCCGATCATCCAGTCCACACTGTTTACCGGTTCCTTGGGTGCCCCGAACAGGGTGAAATCAAGGTCCGGGGAATCAATGACCATGTCGTAAAATTCTGGTTCAACCACGGCTTTGCCGTACATGAACGGCAGATGGGTATTCACCTGGGCAATGATGGCCACCTTTTCGCCCCTGGCCCTCAGATCGCGCATCACCTTTGCACCTTCCAGGTGGGTGTCTGGATTGGCGCTCATGCTGAAAACGGTTTTGCCGTTGATTTCTCGTTTGGCCACCAGCTGGGAGATGACGTTGCATTGGTTGATCAGGGCGTCCCGCACGGCATGGGTGTAGTTTGAACCAAGGTAGTTCTGGCCGGCATGGGCGTTGGTCATCCATCCGCCGGCCTTGTTGAAAAACTCAACCAGTTCAAAATTGGGCGGTGCCTGGTCCTTCCGCATATCCAGGACATAGTCAAAATCGATGAAACCACCCCAGATTCGTTCGACCAGGGGGCCGAGAAACCGGTGCTCCAGCTCACTTGACCAGGTGGGTTTTTCCAGGGAGACGGCCGTTACCAGTGTGAAATGAAGCTCTGGGTCGGTCCTGAGGCGCCGGTAGATGGCATTGATGAGCTGGGTGGGTTTGGCAAGGGCCAGGGGGGCTGCAAGGATGATCTTTTTTCCCACCTGGCCGATAAGGTTGTCAACGCATTCTTCAACATCGGTGAAACAAACAGGTTGCTTTTTTCTCAAAATAGCCTCTCCTTTTCATGCGCATGTTTGAACGAAGATAAACTTTTTAGAACCTTGTTATCGTTTTTAGAATGCACATTCTAACAGCTATTTTGTCAAAAGTAAACGGCCCAGACGCCTGCGTTATTTTGCAGCCCGGTAGGCGTCGTTAAGGCGCTCCTTGAGGTAATTGACGGCATTTTCGTCATATTCGTCAAGGTCAAAGCAGTAGCCGTCAGAACCCAGAAGTCCCTCGGGAATGAGGTCGCCTTGTTCGTCGGGATCCGTGACCATGTCGCCGTAAAAGCAGACCGAGAGCCACCGGGCCGAAGGGTCGTCATCTATGACGTCGGCCATGGCAAAAAGGGTCCGGTCCGTCTGGTTCTTGTGCCGGGGGCGAAGGGAAAAACTCACTCCGGGTCTTGCAACGAATTCAACGGTTACATCTGCCATTGCCAGGATATGGTCCCTGAGCTCCACAAAGGCTTTTCTGGTTTTCGTGTCATTGTCTTTCCAGTCATCAAGAAACGCATCAATCTCTTTCATGGTTCTCCTTTCTATTTTTGGGGAGGGGCTTTAAAATCCCTCCCCATGGGGGGTGTGATTCATATTGCTTTCCATGGCGGGGCAGGGTGTCAGGGTGCCTCGGACATGTGGGTGACAAGGTGACCAAGTTCGGGGAATATCAGCTGGTTGCAGGCCAGCTTGCACGCCTTGAGGCTGCCGGGCATGCAAAAGACGGCCACTGAATTGATGATGCCTGCCCGGGCCCTTGAAAGCAGAGCCGCCGAATCAATCTCCTCAAAGCTGAGCATGGCAAACAGGGTGGCAAAGGCCGTAAGTTCCTTGGTAAAAAGCGGGGTTACGGCCTCGATGGTGACATCCCGGGGGCTGATGCCCGTTCCGCCGGTGAGGAGAATGGCGTGGGGGGCGATCTGGGTGACCACATGCTCGACCATCTCCCTGATTGCCGTGATCTCGTCGGTGACCACGTGGTGGACAACCACCTCATGGCCCTCGCTTTTGGCCTGTTGTTTTATCCATGTGCCGCTTTTATCCTGGCTGAGGTTCCGTGTGGTGGATACCGAGATGACGGCCACCCTCAGCTTGCCCGGGCTTTTACTCTTGTGCAGCAAGGTTCCCATGCTAGGCCTCCTGTTCAACGAACACAGCGTCCTGGCCGTCGTGTTCGTTGAGGCAGACGTTGACCCTGTCCGAGTGCAGGGTGGCCAGGGTGGTTCCCTTGTAATCTGCCTGCAGGGGCAACTCCCTGTGGCCCCGGTCCACGAGAACGGCAAGTTCGATCCTTGCCGGCCGGCCGAAATCCATGATGGCATCCATGGCGGCGCGGATGGTACGCCCGGTAAATAGCACGTCATCCACGAGGATGATATTTTGATTGTCAACGGAGAAAGAAATTTTCGAGGCCCTTACAACGGGGTAATGGCTGATCTGTGTCCAGTCGTCCCGGTAGAGGTTGATGTCCATGGCCCCGACCGGTACCTTGACCCCCTCGATTTTGAGGATTTTTTCCTGGAGTCGGTGGGCAAGAAAGTCTCCCCGGGTCATGATCCCGGCCAGGGCAACGTCTTTTACGCCCCTGTGGGTTTCAATGATCTCATAGGCCATCCGGGTAATCACCCTTTCCATGTCCTCGGCATTAAGAATGGTTCGTTGTTTTTTCATGTCTGACCCCTGCTGTTTCAATGGTGCAGTGTACCCGCCGTGATTCCGCCATGCAACCCCATGCCGGATTTTGATTTTAAATTTACGGGTAAACTGTTATCATCTTTTTTTCTACTGGGCAATAGATTAACCTGACAGACTGGAACAGACACCATGACCTATGATTGCACCGGGGTTATCCTGGCCGGGGGGAAGAACAAGCGGCTTCCTGGAATAAAAAAAACCTTTCGTGAAATACAGGGTCGGATGATCATGGAGGTGATCCATTCGCTTTTCACCGACCTGTTTGACCGGGTGATCATTGTGGCAAATGATCCGGTCGCCTTTGGGGGATGGGACGGTACCATTGTCTCAGACATCTACCCCTGTGGCTGCCCCCTTGCCGGAATCCATGCAGGCCTGTTTTACGCATCAACTTCCCGGGTGTTTGTCTCTGCCTGCGACACCCCTTTTCTTGAAAGGCGCCTGGCCGAGTATATCCTCTCCCAGGCAGGCCCCGGCATTGATGTTGTGATTCCCGAAACCGATGCCGGGCTTGAGCCCCTGTGTGCCGTCTATTCAAAGCACTGCCTGCCGTTGATCGAGACAAACCTTGAAAATAATATCTACAAGATCAATCGATTCTTTCGAGAGAAACGGGTCCGGAAGATTTCCATGGACAAGATTCAGACCATAGATCCTGGAATCGATTCGTTTTTTAACATCAATACGCCCGAGGACCTTGAACGGGCAAGGGCCATTGCCGCAACAAAAGGAGAATTCAATGGATATAAACAAAATGATTGAACAGGTGAAAGCCCTGCCCGATTACGACCGGGTGGGCATGATCCTCTGCCACAACGGTGTGGTTCGAAGGACCTCCCGGGACGGCCGGGAGGTGACAGGGTTGAGGGTCAGCGTGGACCAGGAGGGCCTTGATTCCCTGGTCAAGGCCCAGAAGCAAAAACAGGGCATTGCAGAGGTGCTGGTCGAGATTGCAGCGGACCAGGATCTTGTTGTGGGCGAGGATGTCATGGCCATTGTGGTGGCCGGAGACATCCGTGAACGGGTGATCGAAACCCTCACCGATACCCTGGAACAGATCAAGACAAAGATTACCAGCAAACAGCAGTTTTTTAAGTAAAAAAGGAAAATAGATGACGGACTTTACCCATTTGGACGACCAGGGCAGGGTCAGGATGGTGGATGTGGCAGGCAAGGACGAGACACGACGGGTGGCCATTGCCCGGGGCCGGATCGACATGACCACAGACACCCTGGATCGAATCTTCGGCCAAAACGTGAAAAAGGGAAATGTGCTGGAGGCGGCAAGGATTGCAGGGGTGATGGCGGCCAAGCGGACGGCTGATCTTATTCCCATGTGCCATCCGCTGAACCTGACCCATGTGCGTGTGGATTTTTTTCCGGATCCGGCCCACAGCCGCATTGAAATTGAGGCGGAAGCCTCTCTTGCCGGCAGAACCGGGGTGGAGATGGAGGCACTGACGGCAGTGTCCGTTGCGGCCCTGACCATCTATGACATGTGCAAATCCTATGACAAGGGCATGACCATCTCCGACATTCACCTCAAGCGTAAGACAGGGGGAAAGAGTGGCACCTTTGTGGCCGACCGGTATGATCACCCATGAGAACCTGATTTTCCTTGCCGGCGGATTCTTTGTGGGGGTGGTGGTCTGTCTGGTGTTCCAGCGCCTTGGGTTTTCCATGGTGACCCGTCGCCTGGCCAGTATTTCAGCCCAGGCCCTCCAGGCCAATTCCACCCAGTTCCTTGATCTTGCGGATCACTATTTTGCCGGGTATATCAAAGAGGCCAGAAAGGAGCTTGATATCAAGGGCGATGAGATCATCCGCAGCGTGGACCCCGTACGCCAGGCCCTGGACCGGTATGAAAACCGCCTGGGTCAGATGGAGCTTGAGCGGGAAAGGGCCTTTGGTTCGCTGACGGCCCAGCTGGTCGAGATGGCAAAGACCCAGCAGAGTCTCCAGCGGGAGACGGGCAACCTGGTAAAATCCTTGCGACTGCCCCATGTCAGGGGCCGATGGGGCGAGATCACCCTGAGGAAAGTGGCTGAACTGGCCGGCATGGCCGACCAGTGCGATTTTACCGAGCAGCTCCAGCAGGGATCGGGCAGGGGGGCCCTTCGCCCGGACATGGTGGTCCACCTGCCCGGGGATCGAAACATTGTGGTGGATTCCAAGGTGCCGCTGGCGGCCTATCTTGACGCCCTTGAAGCCACGACAAAGGAGGCGCGCCGGGCCGGGCTGTTAAACCATGCCCGCCAGGTTATGACCCACATCAACACCCTTTCGGCCAAGGAATACTGGCGTCAGTTTACGCCCACGCCCGAGTTTGTGGTGTTGTTTATTCCGGGGGAAAACTTTTTCAGCGCCGCGCTTGCCCAGAAGCCTGACCTCATTGAAACCGCCATTCAGAAGGGGGTGATCCTGGCAACGCCTGCCACCCTGATCTCCCTTTTAAAATCGGTGGCCTACGGGTGGAGCCAGGCCAAGAGCCATGAAAATGCCAAGGAGATCACCCGGCTGGCAAACGAGCTTTTCCAGCGGATTTCCCAGATGGCTGAAACCATGAACCTTTTGGGCAAGGATATTGAACGGGCGGCTTCCACCTACAACAAAACCGTGGGGTCCATTGAGCGACGGGTGATGGTTTCCGCCCGGAAACTTTCAAATCTCGGCATTGCCGAGGATCGAAATATTCCCGAAGTTACGCCGGTCACTACAGACGTCCGAGCCATGGCAACCGAGGAGAGATAATGGAAATGGGAGTGTTTACAGCAGGGGGAAAGTCCATGGTGCAGTCCGGGCCGATGGGGGGCAGGTCACCCGGCTGGGTTGCCGGGTTGATCCTGTTTGCCATGGTGCTTGTCTCGTTTCAAGGGTGCGGACCCAAACCACCCGTTCCGGTAACACAGTTCAACAGCCTTGAACTCCTTGCACCCGAGGACTATCCTGACTTTGCCGACACCCTTGGAGATGAGGGCCTTGAACACGCTCTCCGGGCAAGCCTCGTCTATTTTAACCGGATTCCCGATTCCAGGTCCTTTCAATTCGGACCCGATGTGTTTGATGCCGTTCGTCTCAGGCAGTCGGTCCAGCGATTCCTTGAATTTGTTGACACCGGACCGGATACGGATGCCCTGGACCGGTTCATCCGGGACAATTACCGGGTCTACGGCTCAAGGGCCAACACGGAGAACGGGGTCCTTTTCACCGGGTACTACGAACCGTCAATGGCGGCAAGCCTTGTCCGGGATGACGAGTATCAATACCCCCTGTTCTCCGTGCCCGACGATCTGTTGACCATTGACCTTGCGGCCTTTTCCGATCGTTTCAAGGGATTTTCAAGGTTGACGGCAAGGGTCGACAACCACCGGGTGGTTCCCTATTATACCCGTCAGGAGATCAACGGGATCAAAGATTTTGAACTGCGGGCCCGGCCCCTTGCCTGGGTACGGGACCGTACGGACCGGTTTTTCCTTGAAATCCAGGGATCCGGACGGCTTTTCCTCAAGCAGGGTGGTGAGATGAATGTCCACTACAGCACCAAGAACGGACATCCCTACAGGGCTGTTGGCCGCTATCTCATCGACCAGGGGGAGATTGCCAGGGAGGATATGTCCATGCAGGCCATTCGGCGCTGGATAGAGAACAATCCCTCGCGCCAGGACGAGCTGTTCAACTACAACCCCAGCTTTGTCTTTTTCCAGAAGGAGCAGGGGGGCCCCTTTGGCAGCATCAATGTTGAACTGACCCCCCTACGTTCCATTGCAACGGACCGGACCCTTTTCCCCAAGGGCGCCCTCTGTTTTGTTGAAACAAAAATTCCTGACCCCGATACCCTTGAACGGCCCGAGGCGTGGCAGCCGTTTTCCGGTTTTGTGATGAACCAGGATACGGGCGGGGCCATACAGGGCCCCGGCCGCTGTGACCTTTTTTACGGGAACGGCAGGTATGCTGAGTTTGGTGCCGGTCACATGAAGCACCCGGGCAATCTGTACTTCCTGGTGTTGAGGCCCTGAATTTTACCTTGCAAAACCCCGGTGTGTCGAATAATATTATCAGATTATTAATATCTGGTAGTCGAGATCAGGTTGAGGAGGTGGGTTGACCCATGATTCCGGGATTTGAAGCCATTGTTGAGCAAAGGATCAAGCAGGCACAGAAAAATGGGGAGATGGACAACCTGCCCGGGCAGGGGCGGCCATTGCCCAACGAGGAGATCGATTTCTCAAACGAGTTCCGGCTGGCCCACAAGATATTGAAAAATGCCGGTTTTCTTCCCCCGGAGGTGGAACTCAGACGAGATATCACGGCCATGGAACAGCTGCTGGATGCCGTTGAACCGGGCAGTGGTGAACAAGAGCGAATCCGGAAAAAACTCAATCTGCTCATGACCCGGCTGGGCATGACCCAAACCACCAGGAAAACAATTTCCATTCCTGCCCAATACAGGAATTCCATCATAAACAGGATATCGTAAATTCCATGAAATTTAAAAATAAAGATAAAGAGGGGATTTTCAAAAGTCTCTTTGCCGCCTATTTTGTTCTTCTCCTCCACGTATTTCTCCTTGCAGGAACCGGCATCACCGTTGTCCTGTTCCGGGGGGTGTATCATTACCTTCCCTGGATCATGGCTGGATTGGCCGTGCTGGTTCTTGCCCTGTTCTGGATCTTTTATCTCAGGATGAAAAAGAGCAGCCGGGAGATCCGGGATGTGCTCTCCTTTCCCGAGTTCAGGGACAGGGCCGTTGAGATAAAACTTCTGGGGGGGATGGCCACCTTTTCCATTGGTGAACCCAGGAACGCCAATCCCCCCCTGCTTGGCCACGAGGGGTTCCAGGGCGATGGCGGACAATTGCGGCTTGCAGCCCCGGAAGAGGGGATCGAGCAGCGCCTTGCGGAACTTGCCAGGCTCTACGAGGATGAGCTCATCACCCGGGAAGAGTTTGACATGGCCAAACGGCGGATTCTTTCTGATTAACCGGCAGGGCCGGAGCCGGACAGGGCTTTCGGCCACAACGAACAACGAAACTCCGCTGGCGGTGATGCCCAGGCGGCGTTTGCCTGTAACAATTTAATCCATGGGGTGGGCTGTCAGGCTGTCCCAAACACAGGGGGAAAGATATGATCAAGACAAAACTCGCACTGCTGTCGGGCGGCATCTCCTCGGAACGTGAGGTCTCCCTGAATGGCGGATTCCAGGTGTATGACGCCCTGGACAAGGAACGATACGATATTGTTCGATACGATCCTGCAACAGACCTTGCAGCCCTTGTCAACGATGCTGAAACCATTGATGTGGCGCTGTTGATCCTCCACGGCCCCTATGGCGAAGACGGCACGGTCCAGGGGCTTCTGGATCTTCTGGATATCCCCTACCAGGGGGCAGGCGTGCTGGGCAGCGCCATTGCCATGAACAAGCTTGCATCAAAACGCCTCTACCGTCAGGCCGGCATTCCAACGCCGGCGTTTCTCACCTTTTCAAAAACGGACAGCGTGGACCTCGATGACTGTGTTCAGCAGCTGGGGCTGCCCATAGTGGTCAAACCGGTATCGGCCGGATCAAGCGTGGGCATGAGCATTGTCAAACAGACAAAGGATCTTGGAACCGCACTGGAAAAGGCCTTTGAACAGGACGAAGCCGTTCTGCTCGAAACCTATGTCAAGGGGCTTGAACTCACCTGTGCCGTGATCGGCAACCAGGAGGTCGAAGCCCTGCCGGTGATCGAGATTCTACCCGGGGAAGGTCATGAATTTTTTGACTATGATGCCAAGTATGTCGCCGGCCGTACCCAGGAGATCTGCCCGGCAAGGATCGAGGAATCGGTTCGCAGGACGGTGCAGGCCCATGCCATCGAGGCCCACAGGGCCCTTTTCCTGAGGGGATACAGCCGGACGGACATGATTTTGTCAGACCAGGGGGTGACGGTCCTGGAGACCAATACCATTCCTGGGATGACCGAGACCAGCCTTCTTCCCCGGGCGGCAAAGGCTGCAGGCTATTCGTTTTCCCAGCTGCTTGACCGTTTGGTCGAGCTTGCCATGGAAAAATGAGGGCCGCATAAACCCTACCGATCGTAACACGAACCGGTAAACATCAATCATAACGAAATAATGGAGAGATAAACGATAATGAAGATTCTTGTTGTGGGAAGCGGCGGCAGGGAGCATGCACTGACCTGGAAAATTTCCCAGAGTACCATGGTGGATAAGATCTATTGCGCTCCGGGCAATGCCGGGACAATCCAGTATGCGGAAAACCTTGCCATCAAGGCCGACGATATCGAGGCCCTGGGTCGGTTTGCAAAAGAAAACGGGATTGACCTCACCGTTGTCGGGCCGGAAGTTCCCCTTTCCATGGGCATTGTGGATCATTTTGAATCCATGGGGCTCAGGGCGTTTGGACCCAATAAAAAGGCGGCCCAGCTTGAGGCCAGCAAGATTTTTGCCAAGAACCTCATGAACAAGTACAAGATTCCCACGGCCCAGGGGCGGTCATTCAATGACATTGACCAGGCAAAGAATTATGTCAAGCAGATCGGCGCGCCCGTGGTGGTCAAGGCCGACGGGCTTGCCGCAGGCAAGGGGGTGTTTGTCTGTGCCACCCGGGAAGATGCCTACCAGGCCCTGGATTCGCTGATCAACGAGAATCTCTTTGGGGATGCCGGCACCCTTGTGGTTGTGGAAGAGTGCCTCCAGGGTGAAGAGGCCTCTTTTATCGCCCTTACCGATGGAAAGACGGTTATGGCGCTGCCCTCGTCCCAGGATCATAAACGGGTCTTTGACAATGACGAGGGTCCCAACACCGGCGGAATGGGGGCTTACTCCCCGGCCCCGGTGCTGGATTTCATGCTCAGACAGCGGGCCATGGACGAGGTGATGATTCCGGCAGTACGGGGAATGGCTGCCGAAGGATGCCCGTTCAAGGGGGTTCTTTACGCCGGTCTCATGATCCACAAGGATCAGATCAAGGTGCTGGAGTTCAATGCCAGAATGGGTGATCCGGAAACCCAGCCTATCCTCATGCGGCTCAAGAGCGACCTGGTGCCCCTGATGGAGGCCTGCGTGGATGGCGGTCTTGACCGTTACACGGCAGAGATTGATCCCAGAAGCACCCTCTGCGTTGTCATGGCGGCCCAGGGGTATCCCGGTGATTATGGAAAAGGGGGCGTGATCACCGGCATAGACCAGGCCGAGACAGCCGACACCAAGGTGTTCCATGCCGGAACCGCTCTAAAGGGAAAGGAGGTTGTTGCCGCCGGGGGCAGGGTGCTGGGGGTGACCTCCCTTGGTGCCACCGTGCACGAGGCCCGGGAACGCGCCTATGCCGCCTGTGCAAAGATCGGATGGGACGATGCCTTTTATCGAAAAGATATCGGGGCCAAGGCCATTGCCCGCCTTGCCATCAAGCCCAGGGTGGGTCTGATCATGGGCAGCGCATCTGATCTTCCTGTCATGGAAGGCGCCCTCAACGTTCTGAAAAAACTGGAGATCCCCTATGAGGTGACCATCGCTTCAGCCCACAGGACCCCGGCAAGGGCCGAGGTGTTTGCTGCAACGGCCCGGGAGAGGGGGATCTGCGTCATCATTGCCGGTGCCGGCCATGCGGCCCACCTGGCAGGTGCCATGGCGGCCCATACCACCCTGCCCGTACTTGGGGTTCCCATTGATTCTTCCGCGCTCATGGGACTTGACTCCCTGCTTTCAACCGTTCAGATGCCCCCGGGGGTTCCCGTGGCAACCCTGGCCGTCGGAAAGCCAGGCGCCGTAAATGCAGCCGTTCTTGCGGCCCAGATCCTCGGGGTGTCGGATCCTGAAATTGCCGAAAAGCTTGAGCGATATAAAAAGGGAATGGCCGCCAAGGTTGATAAATCCGCCGATGATCTTGCCCTGTGATCAAACCATTCTGACCGTTGATCCCCTTGAACCCCAAGGGGCTTTTATTTTAACGGCCTGTGATATCCTCAAGGGCGGAGGGGTTGTCATATTCCCGGCAAAATGTCTTTACGGAATTGCTGTGGACGCCTTTAATCCCGAAGCCATATCCCGGGTTTTTGGCATAAAGCAACGTCCCCGGAACAACCCCCTTCTGGTGCTGATCAATGACTGGGCTGATCTGAAAGGTCTGGTGAAAAAGGTGCCGAAAACGGCTCGGATCCTCATGGACCGATTCTGGCCAGGGGATGTCACCATTGTGTTTGAGGCCGTGGATCGTTTGCCGGGCATTCTTACTGCCCATACGGGAAAGATCGGTATCCGGATGCCCCAGCACCCGGTTGCAAAGGCGTTGACCCGGGGATTGGGAAAACCCATCACCGGCACCAGCGCCAATCTTTCGGGAGCAGAGGGAATCAGTCGCATTCAGGACCTGCCCCCGGCCCTGGTTGACCGGGTCGATCTCGTCCTGGATGCCGGCGAACTAAAGGGCGGAAAGGGATCCACCGTGGTCGATGTCACAGGCCTTCAGGTCCGTGTCCTGAGGGAGGGCGAGATCCTGGAAGCAGATATCCATGCCGTTCTGCAGGGTTCTATTGAAACAAAGGGGACTGCTACATAAACGATGTCCATGGTTCATGCCTGGGCGGCAGAATTGGCAGGGGCAGAGGGAACTGATAATACCGATAAAAATCAAGACAAGGAAAAGGTTGAAAATGTCATATGTTTGGGGAAAAGACCCGGATACTGGCGGGGTAAAAATTAAGGACAGCGTAAAAGATCTGATTAAACAACGAATCGTTGAATATGCTGAAAAGAATCTTGCAGGTCGATACAACACCCTTGATATTCGATTTCGCGATAAATTCTGCTATGTTGATGCCTATGTCGAGCCCGATGTGATTGAAGATTGGCCCGCTGGTTTCCCAGAAACAAGGGAAGAGCATATTGAACGTATGAGAAACACCCCCATCCATCTGTGTCGGCTCCGATATTTTGGAAGTATGGACGAGTGGGGACTTGCCTTTTACAGCTATGCCCACAATAAATATGAAACATCCGTGTTCCCCGATGGTAAATTTTTCGGTACACTCGAACTGGCCGTTGAAACCGCTGCCGGTTTCCACCTGTAATCATCTAAAAACGTCATTGACAAACCATCTTCAATCCTTTATATAACTTCGCATTGCCGGAGTGGTGGAATTGGTAGACGCAGAGGACTCAAAATCCTCCGGGCTTCGGCCCTTGAGAGTTCAAGTCTCTCCTCCGGCACCATTGATAATAAAGGCTTTCAGCGGTTTTCGCTGGAAGCCTTTTTAGTCTTAAATCAGGCAAAGGCGCTTTTGAGGGGGCGGGCTTTTTCTATTCTCGCTTTTCGTTCCGGATTGTGTAAGACGTTCCATATGTCGATACGTCTTTGTAAATTCAGCCAGAATTCTGGTGTATTTTCAAATACTCGTGCCAGCATTAGTGCGGTATCAACGGTTATTGCCCTTTTCCCAGTACATAGCTCATTGACGGTTTTGCGGCTTACCCCCATTGCCTGGCTAAGTTGTGCCTGGGTGATTTCCAATGGTTTAAGATATTCTTCGGTTATGATTTCCCCTGCACTTACCGGTTTTCTTTTTGTAGTAATCATTTTATACCTCATGATTTGTAATCATGGTTATCCAGATAAATATGTTCAGCTTCGCCCCGTATGTCGTTCCATTTAAATATTAATCTCCATTGCTTGTTAATCCGTATGGAATGTTTTCCTTTTAAAGTCCCGGTTAGTTTTTCAAAATGGTTGCTTGGGGGGCTCCGCAAATCCATATCACATGTTGCATCATCAATGATTTGTAGCTTTCTAAAAAGGACATCTCGGATTGAAGCAGGTATTTTTTTATGATTTACGTTGTCGCTAAAAAAACTCTGAAGCCATTTATGTCGAAACGTTGTAATCATAATTTGAAAGTAACACCTATGGTTACTCCGGTCAAGTTTTATTGGGATCACAGTCCAACGGTAAGAAATAAATATCTTTTATTGATTCTGGAAAAGAATATATCCGAAAAGAGGGTAGGGTATGTAATTGCACCGGTAAGACTCCCAAAGGTCGGTGATGTATTTCGGATGTTCGACAGGTGGTGAATGATGTGTTGGGGAAGGGCAAAAATTTCATTGTAAAATAGGCCAAGGGGGTTGTTTTGTCTTCAGCTATCCAAATACCAGGCATATTATAACCCAGAAGGCATTATGTCCTCTGGCTTTATGTCCTACTGTGCCCAAATTGTGCCCGTCAAGGTCAAATGTCTCTAAAGGCAACATAGTGCTTAACCCATTTTAACGGAGAGATTGTTTTTGCATTTTTCATATAGGGTTTCTGGAGCGATGTCTGCACCATTTGGCCAAGCAATCGTTCCTCCCTCTATAAACGCTTTTTTGAACAGCTGAATGTCTTTTAATGGTGAGAAAATAGGCCCTTTATCAAAATAACCAGAAAAATCAATTTCACCTGAAACGTGATCGTCAAAGGAAATATGATAAGTATATCCTTTTAAATATTTTATTGAGATGACTTCGTTCATATCCCACATAATTATTCTCCTTAATTTAGAGGAGGGATTTTGCTAATTTTCCTGAAATTTATTGCATCCTCCCAGGCTTGTTCGAGCTCTTGAACATGTAAATCGATCCATTCTCGAACTAACTTTATTGCTGTTCTCGAGTTAAGGTCACCGTTATGAATATTTCCATGGAAATCAAACGTTGCTTTATTGCCCTGATACTCTGCATGGATATGAGGGGGGGCTATGATCATCATAAAACATTCTGATTATAATTCCAAAAAAACGGCTTATCTCTGGCATTTGAACTCCTTTTCGCAAATGTATCTCTTTTATAATAGCAGATAGTCGCAAAAATTCAACTCAACACCAATGTTTATCCGATTGCAACAATCCCCAGGGATACTGCAGGTACTTCCTTGTTAAAATTTTCAATACCATATGTTGTGTGCGGCTGGTTTTGATTCTGATGGGGACTTCACGTTAAAGTGTTCACCATGCCCGAACAAAGGACTTATAGACATATGTGTCGCTCTGTTATTCCTCAAAATCATGCTGCTTTTTGAGTATAAAATATCATAAATCCGATCGGTATCTTTTACAAAGTCACTCTGAAATAATCTGTTTTGGATAAACCTTGATCTGGTCGATCACTAATTCAGCCAGTCCTGTCATATTAAAAATCAGGAAAGGTCAATTTTTATACTATTTTTTATATACATTTTGCGGCATCTACTCACTTTCAGTTACTATTTTTTTTAAACTATGATCAGACTTTTCCAGGGTGTATTGAGAGCCATTTAACGCACAAATTGAGCTATGAAATTTCAAACTTGTCTCCAGATTAAAGTCAGCTACTATATAATAAACTATGAAGTATCAATATGTTAAGCTTTAAAATTTTGTTTTTGTAATTCCGAAGTTTATATAGCCAAACAGTAAGTTTATTTCAAATTCTGTATAGGGAATAAGTACGCTAAAAAATCGGTATCATTCCGCCAGATTTCTCTTTTATGCACATTGGCTGTTTTCTCAGTTTTTGCCATTTTTATTCGGTTGCATTAAGTTAAATTACTATTAATATCAACCACATGAATCGTTTCATGATAGCGTTTGAGGTACATCATGTTTATCAAAACATCACTACCAACGATTAAAATTCAGTGATAAGTGAAGTGAAATTCACTTGAAATTTACCGAAAAATAGGATACTATTTCTGTATACATATAAGTGGTGTTATTGGGGTATATTGATTACTAATTAGGTGTATAGATAATATGGTCCTGACAGAAACTACGTTGAAATATTTTACCAAGATTCCATTCCGGGTGAGAGCTGCATTTGCCCACTCAAAATCCCCTGTAGTTTTTGAATATGAGGACGAGCCCTTTTTTAGTGCCTATGAAACCCTCTATCAGATCTGGACAAAACGCAAATCCCAGCGAAGTGTCGCCGAGTCGTCCAATATGAGCAGACAGACTCTTAATAAATGTGAGGGTGCATTTTCTGAGCACGGTGCTCTCGGGCTTTTGCCCGAACTCTCTTTTATTGATGTCGACCCAAAACTTGAACAGCTGGTTATTCTGATCAAGTCCGCCCGCCCTCACGAAAGAGCCAATTACGTCCTGCGGCTAAGCAACGCCCTGGAACTACCTGAGGCAGATTTGGAGTTGGTCCGCACGATTCAAAGATGTCATGGGTACGGACAGCGTATGGGCGAAAAGGATATAGAGTACTATAAAGGACTCCAGCATATCCTCGCTTCCATTTCGAAACAAAAACAGAAGAAGCCCTTTATGCATGATTGTAAAAACCGATCGAATACATTCCTGAACTTTCAAAAGGACCACCTGCAACATAGAATTGAGTTGATGAAAACCCTGTCGTTATGCGGGAAAAAACGTCAGATTCGACCGATTTTGAAAGAGTTCGGCATAGCCCCCAACCGCTTTTATATCCTGAAGGATAGATACATACAGTATGGAGTCTGGGGGCTGGTCGATCTGGTCCAGAAAGGATTGAGTGGCGAGAAAATCTCACCGGAACTTGAGCTTCAAATCATTGAAGAGAGGTTGATGTCTCCTGCCCTGTCAACTACCAAGATGATCAAAAAACTGGATTTGAAATGTTCCAAAGCCAACGTGCAAAAAATTTATTCGAAGTGGGGGTTGTCAAGATTCAAGAAGCCGGTGCCGATCCGCGGTGTAATATCCCATTCGGTGCCAGCGGAACCGGCCAAAGTATCATTCGACATCGACATAAAATCTTCAGCAAAAACACGGTTTCCCAACCTAATCGAAACAGACAGGCTCAAAGTGAATCTTTCCTTTGAGCGATTTGTCAAATGCCTTTCCCACCGGAAGGTTCTCATCAGTAATCCGGGGGCCATCATAGTGGCACCATTCCTGGACCAATTGGGGGTGGTTGAATCTTTGCATACTTATGGGCCAGGAAACTTCAAGACCATTGAAATTACAAACGATCTTATCGTCAACACCCTTCGCATCATTGCCGGTTTCCCAACCATTCATGATTACACCATGAATTCAGACCGATCAGTTGCAATCGCTGCGGGTCTTTCACTGAATCCGGGTAAAAGCCGTTTTTACGATTCACTTGACAAACTGCGCTTTGAACATCTTCTAAGCCTTCGAAACGACGCTTCCCGTCGGGCAAAGGAACTGGGCATTATCGAGGGTAAGGAGATAGCGATTGATTATCACTGTGATCCTTCCGACAGCCGTTTCCCCGGTGACAAATCACTTTCCAAATCACCTGACAAAAACGGGGATCTTGTTTACGCTCATAGACCACAAGTCATCTGGGATAGTATCACCAATACGATCATTAACATCGCATATTGTGAAGGGCGTTCCAGGGCACCCTCTGCTCTCTATAAATTTTGTGAGGAAAACCTGTTTAAAATAATTGATCCTGACGTTCTGTCCGAGATATATGCGGATTCTGAATACACCGGGGAAAAACAGCTCGTCTACCTCACGGTCCGCTCCGAAACCGACGTCACCATGTGCCTGAAGCAGAATCCCAAAATAAAAAGATGGAAAGAAGAGACCATTAAAAAATCCCAGTGGGAGGATTACGGTAAAGATTACCGCATTGCAAGCCGGGACTATACACTGCCGGAAACAGGGAAATCGTTCCGATTTATTGTCAAGCAAAACAAAGAAACCGATGAAACACGGTGCTTTGGAAGCACACACACAGATCGTACATCAACGAAAATCCTTGATTCTTATCACATTCGATGGCCGGTTGAAACCGGAATAAAGGATCTAATAGAAAATTATTTTCTGAACAAACCGACCGGAACTTCACCGGAAAAAGTGGAAACCCATTATTATTGCGTCATGCTCGCCAGGTTGACAATAGATTACTTTCGTTCTGTATTATGTGTGTCTGCATGGCGAACTCCGGAAGACTGGGAGTGTGTTTTATCCACAATTCGAACCAGTATTTTCAGTAATCAAAACTCTGAATTGAGCCTTAACGAATTCGGAGATCTATTGATTACATATTTGGATGGGGATCGCCATGGCATCAAAAAAAGGCTCAAGGACATACTTGAAAAACGAAAGGAAGCCGGTTTAAATAAGGTGTCCTGGTGGGGAAACAGAGGCGTTCAGATAGCGATTAAAAACCAGTATGATTTTTGAAAAATGGCTCTCAAATCGGGGTATGTTAATGGCTCTCAGATATGCCTGGAAAAGTCTGATGATAGTTTGGGAAATGTAATTCCCAATAATTTGTGTTTATGCGCGCTTTTACAAAAACAGTATTATAACAGTTGATGCATAAGAATATGGCCATAGCCTCCTCATTAAAAAAATACGATTGGAGACCTTTGTGGTATTAAAGCTCAAAGAGATAAAATTGGGGACTCGCCTCACAAAGGCAATTATTTTGACACTAATTATACTGGCCTACATTGCTATTTCTGGAATTGCTGAATGCAGCGAGATTAAAGTTTCAAAAAACAAAAAGATTTTCAGTCTGGCAATGAACAGACCAGAGGATTCTCCATATTATAAATGGCTAAATTTGGTATTTTCAGAAGTTTTTAATCGCATGGGCATGGTTCTGGAGATGGATTACTATCCTTTGAAACGAGCAAGTTCTGCAGCAAATTCAGGGATTGTGGATGGTGAACCTGCAAGAATAAAAACATATAATAAATCCTTTCCAAACCTATTACAGGTTCAAGAACCAGTTATTTTGATGGTTGTCGCCGCATATAAATCTAATACTACGATTCCCGATTTGAAAGGTTGGGAGAGTTTAAAAAATGGTGATTATCGCATTGAATATCCACGAGGAATGAAAATATGTGAAAATAACTTATTAAAAATGATAAAGCCAGATAGGTTGACAAGTATCAAAGACACTGCTGGTGGATTGGGTCGGCTTATTCTGAAACGGACTGATCTTTACATAGATGACGTGAATTCCGTAACACCTCTGTTACAACTTACTCGCAACAAGTATCAAGGCCAAATCCAACAGGCCGGTATCATGACCAAAGTGCCACTGTATATGTTTGTTCATAAACAAAACGAATTTTTGATTCCAGATCTTACAAGAACCATCAAGACAATAAAGGCTGAAGGACTGATTGAACATTATCACAAAAAAGCATTTAATTTGGACAAAAATTGATATGAAAATGATTGTCATCCAATTCTCGAAATAGACTCTTCAATATTTTTCCGTCATAAAGTGCAAAAGGGCGAAATATAGAATTTAAGTGAATATTTAAAATGAATTTGAAAGAAGTCAAAATTAGCAAAATTGCTAAAAAGCTTGTCCTTTATATTGTGTTGTTTAGCTCTCTCATTACGCTAATCATAACGAGCTTTCAGCTTTATTCTGAGTATAGAAAGGATATGCTGCAGATTAGTACAACTTTTGAAATGATTGAAATTAGTTATGTACCAAGTCTGACAAACAGCCTTTGGGAACTTAATGATACTCAAATAAATATCATTCTTACCGGCATATTAAGTCTGCCCGGCATAGAGTATATTGAAATAAATAAAGATGGAAATGAATTCAAATCTGCTGGTGAACTAAAATCTGATCATCTGCTCGATAGAGAAATTTTTTTGGTCATTAAGTTAAAGCGCAAGACTGTTAATCTTGGAACATTAAAGATCTTTAGCAGCCTCGATATTGTGTATCAGCGTCTAATAGAAAAAGCGATAACGATTTTTGTAGGAAATGCTATAAAAACTTTTTTTGTTTCAATCTTCATTCTATTTTGTATTCAGTTTCTGATTACTCGACGCTTATTGAAAATTCGGAACCATACAAATAAAATGGATTTTGAGAATTTAGAAAGGAAGCTTTTAATAAAACCTGAATTTTCAATGGAGGATGAGCTGGATGAAATAGACCAGATCACTCTTGCTATAGAATCAATGCAAAAAAGAATACTAAAAGATCTATACATTCGGAACGAGGCTGAAAAGAGATTGCTTGAGAGCAAGGAGCGTTACCAAAAACTTTTTAATGATGCACCAGTACCTCTTTGGGAAGAAGATTTCACCGAAGTTTTTAAATCTTTTGAAGAATTAAAAAATAAGGGTGTAGTTAATTTTAAGGATTTTTTTCAAAAGAATCCCAACGAAGTTAAAAAAATGGCTCAGAAGGTCCAAATAGTTGATATAAACGCTGAAACTCTTAAGTTGCATGGTACAGATTCCAAAGCAAATTTGTTAGGGAATTTAGATAAAATTTTTATTGATACTTCATATATTGCTTTTCGAGATGAGCTCATCGCTTTGCAATCTGGAGTTGATGAATTTGAAACAGATGGAGAGGTAGGTACAGTAACGGGCGAATTAAAACATATCCATCTAAAATTGACTATGGATAAAAAATTCCCAGACAGAAAATTGGCGTTGCTTAGTACTCTTGATATAACCGACCGCAAAGTTACAGAGACCAAAAATATTCAATTGCAGGAGAAACTTGCACAGGCTCAAAAAATGGAGTCTATAGGAGATCTTGCCGGAGGTATCGCTCATGATTTCAATAATTTACTTTGTCCAATCATTGGGATGTCAGAATTATTGCTTGAAGACCTTCCTTTAGGGAGTCCTGAAAGGGAAAATGCTGATGAAATTTATTCAGCAGGGATCAGGGGAGCTGAGCTCGTAAAGCAAATTCTTGCATTTAGCAGACAATCCGA
Organism: uncultured Desulfobacterium sp.; assembly: GCA_963675615.2. Taxonomy (GTDB): domain Bacteria; phylum Desulfobacterota; class Desulfobacteria; order Desulfobacterales; family Desulfobacteraceae; genus Desulforapulum. Next base: position 1,206,292 of record CAXXTD010000001.1, on the reverse strand, counting down.
ACACAAGATGATTCCAACCCGCATTCAGGATGTTGTCAAAGAAGCATTAAAATTATGCCGATCATCTATTCCAACATACATAGAAATCAGCGATGACATTCAACAAGATTGTAGAATGGTCATGGCCGATCCCACACAGATACATCAAATTAATATGAACATTATTACCAATGCTTATCATGCTGTGGATAAAACAGGTGGAAAGATATCTGTTATACTGAAACAAATAACAATTAAATTATCCAGAGCAAGAGACCTTGATATTAGTCCTGGGGAATATATTCATCTATCAATTTCAGATGACGGTCATGGTATTTCAGGCGATTTAATCAAAAAGATTTTTGATCCATATTTTACCACGAAAGATAAGGGGAAAGGAACGGGTCTGGGTCTTGCTGTAGTTTACGGTATTGTAAAGGGGCATAATGGCGAGATAAAAGTGAGCAGTGAAATGGGAAGGGGAACGACATTCGATGTATATCTGCCTATAATAAGAAAAAATGTTATAGCAAGAAACATTGACGATTCGGAAGAATTAGTTGGTGGGAATGAACATATTTTATTGGTAGATGACGAGGAGGCGATTGTTAAGGTACAAAAACGAATACTTGAGCCAATGGGCTATAAGGTCACATCAAAATCGAGCAGTACAGATGCGTTCGAAGCATTTAAAAACGATTCAGAATCCTTTGATCTTGTAATTTCAGATATGGCAATGCCAAATCTAACAGGGGATCAACTATCAGTTAAGATGAGATCCGTCAGACCTGACATCCCAATTATTATCTGCACTGGATACAGTGAAAGAATCAATGATGAAAAAGCAAAGAAGTTAGGGATCAATGGATTTTTGTCCAAACCGATGATCAAATCCGATTTGGTAAAAACGATCAGAGAAGTTTTGGACGATAGCGATAAAGCAAAAAACTAAATACAGTTTTTTGGTGACAGATCTAATTTATGGGGTAGAATCCGATTTTCTATGGTGTTTTCAAAATTCTGTGTTATGGGTTATGCTCCCAAAGTTTAACCACAGCTTAGCGGAAGTGGAAGCCGGGCCCTGAGAATGGACACCATATTTTTCCTGAAAAGAGTAAAGCCAAGGTCCGCAATAATGGTATAAGTCCGGGGTTAGACCCGGCACCTTAAGAAAGCGAGGACCTGTATTCATGGTCTCCGCTTTTTGGAGATTCGATCCAACACCATATATTGTGGTTGTAAATATTCAATCCCCTCAGCTAACAATAAACTGGAAGGAACATGATGACAGAAGAGTCGACCACAAACGAGTGTACTTGTTAAGTGCCACGATAAATTGACCTAACGAAGGATAAAATTCTCAAAATAAGTTGACCAACTGAAAAGAATGTCAGATTAATTAGGCCATGATTATGGCCTTTTTTATGCAAAAAATAGGCAGAAGAGAGTTGCCTCTCTCTTCTGCCTCAAACAACGGGGGCAAATAGCCCTCAAAAAAACTAAATAATGATACTATTTGTTGAGGTTTTGCTCAAGACAATTTTCACTCAAGGTCGCAAGTTTGAATGGGAACGACCATCCCAATGCCCCCGGTGTTGTCATTTTAAAGTGTGGGGCCATGGATATGTCCAAGCGATTTTTGATGGATTTGACATGCCCCTTTGGTTAAAGCGTTACCGGTGCCCCAACTGCGGTTGCGTCATTCAGATTAGACCGGCAAGCCATTTCAGTCGATTCCAAACATCCAGAGACACTATCCGCTCAGCCCTTAAACATCGAATTTCCCACCAGAAATGGCCTCCAGGCGGTTCTTCAGCACGGATGCGCCATTGGATGGCCAACCTGAAACGTCATACAAAAGCCCACCTGACTGAGGCCTGGAAGGCCGGGTTGCTGGCTGCCTATGACATGCTCATTGACATGGGACGAATCCCGGTCAGTAGATCAATTTAATTTGTTATAAAATCAGTCTTTCAGCCTCCCTACCGAGGGCTTCCTTTGTTTTGGTTTTTCCGGTGTTATATGCAGGATGAAACCCTAATTCAAAGGAGGAAAATGAACGAAAGGCATAAAAGAGATGTCGCAGTCTTCAGGTACGGTGTTATCCAGGAGCTTGTAAGCAGTATCGGCCTGAATTATGGGGAAAAAGAGGCGATCATACGGGAGAAATGCGCCCGTAAGTGGCGTATTCCTTTTTCACAAAAAACCAGTATCAGCAAAGGGACGATTAAACGTTGGATAAAGCTTTACGAGGAAAGTAATCATAAACTTGAATCCCTGTATCCCAAAGACAGGAACGACAAGGGTAAAGGGAGGGTAATAGACCAAGAGTCCTGCCTGACCCTCAAACGGCTGAGAAAAGAAATGCCTGGTGTGACAGTCCCGCTTATCCTTGAGACTCTGAAAGATCGTGGAATCCCGCCCCCGAATGGTTCTTTATCAACGATTTACCGTTTTTTCCATCAACACGAACTTATGAGGAAACCAGAAATGAAAGAAGATCGACGTAAATTTGAAGAAAAGCACCCCAATGATAGCTGGCAAAGTGATGTCATGCACGGCCCCTCTCTTGAGATCCGCGGGAAAATGCATAAAACCTACTTGATAGCCTTTATTGATGACCATTCCAGGTTGATCGTTTACGGACAGTTTTATGCATCAGAAACCACCAACTCATTCATGCATGCTTTTGAACAGGGCATGTTGAGACGGGGTTTACCTCGCAAGCTTTATGTCGACAATGGGAGTGCTTTTCGTTCAAGGCAGCTTATGCATACTACGGCCTCCCTTGGAATTGCCCTGATCCATGCAAGGCCCTACAAACCGCAAGGAAAAGGAAAAATAGAGAGATTCTTTAAAACCGTGCGCTCGGGTTTTCTTCCCAGGTTCACAGGGACCACCCTGGAAGATATCAATCAGAGCTTTGATGAGTGGTTGGCCAAGTCTTATAATGGTCGAAAGCATTCTGCCACCGGCCAGACCCCCCTTGTACGATTCACTGACGGTCTTGAATGTGTACGATCCACCCCGGACGATGTAAAGGACCATTTTAGAAAAATCGTTTTACGCAAAGTAAACAAGGACCGGACAATTATCCTTGATAAACATCTGTATGAAGGTCCTGTGGAACTGATCGGCAAAAAAGTGGAACTGCTCTACCATGAAGATGATTATGACAGGGTTGAACTCAAATACAAGCAGAAATCCTACGGATTCCTTCGAATGGTGGATCTGAACGTTAATTGCCGGGTAAAACGTGATAAAAACAACGACCCGGTTCTGACCAGTGAGGGAACAGCCCCTGAGACAGGTAAAATGTGGGAGACAACCTCATGAAAACAGCCCATCGTATTTTTTTTGAGCTCCAAAAAGAGCCGTTTCATACGAATATCTCCCGTAAGGAGATCCTGGTGACCCAATCCATCAAGGGGATAGAAGAGCGTATTCTATATGCCATCGGTCTGGGTGGGGTGGCTTTGATCACTGGGGACATCGGCAGCGGTAAATCAACATCCCTGAGGTATGTTACAGGAGGATTGCACCCTTCAGAATATCGGGTGGTACATGTGACAGCCTCTTCCGGTTCAATCCTGGAATTGTACCGCCAAATATTGGGAGAGCTTAATCTTACGCCTGCCGGGATCTCACGGACAGTGATGATCCGCCGGATCAAAGAAGAAGTCAGGGATACCGTACTTGGCAAGAAGATGAAAGCGGTCCTGGTTATTGATGAAGCCTCCCTGCTGCGTCTTGATGTGTTTGCAGAACTTCATACCCTTACCCAGTTTGAAAATGACTCAAAGCCCTATTTACCAATGGTTCTTGCAGGGCAGGCCAATTTGGTGGACAACCTGCGATATCGCAACTCAATGCCCCTGGCCTCAAGGGTGGTGGGAAAATGCCACCTTCAAGGGGTGGACCAAAAAGGCATGGAAGACTATCTGACCCATCACCTGACTATTGCAGGTGTACACAAGGATCTTTTTGAACCACCGGCAGTTACAGCTATCCATCAAGGTTCCGGCGGCCTGTTCCGAAAGGCCAATCATCTGGCAAGGGGTGCCCTCATCGTTGCAGCCGGCAAGAAATCTGCCCAGGTCTCTGCAGAACATGTCCGCATCGCTGCTACCGAAATATTTTAATCAGGAAATAATCATGAACGTATACGAAGATGAAATCTTTGAAAAAAAGATGGACCAAATCACTGACCAACTGGGATACCTTTTTCTGGATATGGTCTTGATGAGTGTCAAAAAAATAAATGCTGAAAATACAATCTTGAAGGAATTCCTGGAAGCCCGAATTGAGGAATCCCCTCCAGAAGTTTTTTAAACTAAATATTCTCAAATCTTCACCAACCCCAAAGGACTGAAGAGACAGGCGGTGGCACCCATCGTCTGTCTGGTTTTCCATGCGAAAACTGCTTGAAAAACTGCACCGCTTTTTTAGCGCCGATTATAGCCTGGCAGTCCTGGATATGGACGTAGGTAGTCGCTGGTTTGTAAAACCTGAACCCACCAATATTGCCTACCTTAAAGCTGAGAATGCACAGGGGCGGCATATACTTATCCAGCCTGCCCTTCAGTCGTATTATTTATTGGTAGATGATATCTCCTTTGAAACAATTGGCATCCAACACCGATTCTCTGACGGTACATGGAAGCCGGGAAGAATGGTTGTTGAAACATCTCCAAGCAATTACCAGGTGTGGGTACACGCATCCAGACCACTGCCTTTGTCTGAGAAAAGATATTGGCTCAAGAGACTTAAATCCGATCCCGGAGCCGACCCATCCAACAGGTGGGGGCGATGCCCCGGATTTAGAAACAGAAAGAAAAAACACCTCGATCCTTCAGGAGGGTATCCCTTGGCCAGGCTGGTTTGGATCGATTGGAAAAATAAAGCCCATATCCCGGAACTGAAATCAACAAAAGCAACTGTCAAAAAGCCATTCTTTTCCCCTAAACCCCTGGAGGGGGGAGTGTGCCAGAACTTAAAAATCTCCAGACTGAAATACGAACGGGGTGATGAGTCTGCAACAGATTTTGCCTATGCCGTCGCCCTGTTTAGAAAAGGTTTAGATCTCCATGCTGTTCTGGAATGTCTGATCACAGAAAGGACCAACTGGCAAAATCACGCCGACCCTAAAAGAAAAAACGCCTATCTTAAAAGGACTCTCCAACGAGCAAAACATATCGTCGAATCAACTTGGAATACAAGCAAATAAGGCATTAAAAATTTATCGAGAAACACCGTCGAAAGGAAAAGGTCAATTTAATTTGACAACTTTTTGAGTTGGTCAAAATAATCAGAGAATAGAAGTTAAATAAATGTGACAATCAACAGTACTGATCCAACCCAGAGCCTAGACATAAAGATTCCCTGTGCTCTTGCTGAGAGGATTGAACGGTACGCCAAAGAAAATGGATTGACCGTGACCGGGGTGATGATAGAGGCACTGGATGGATTTCTGCGGACGACTGATTAATTTGCCGACCAGCCAGGATAAAAACGAATTGATTTGCCACTGCTTCGGGTATTCCACCAATGACATTGAGGCTGATGCAATTACGAATGGCCGGTCATTGATTCTGGAAAAAATTGTAGAAGAGAAACGTGTAGGTGGATGCAATTGCGCTGACAAGAATCCCAAAGGCCGGTGATGCATTTCGGATGTTCGCCAGGTGGTGAATGAGGTGTTGGGGAAGGGCAAAAATTTCATTGTGAGATAGAGTTTATTTGATGTTTAAAAATTGGAGTAAATAGGGTTAAATCGGAGAAAATACGAGTTGTGGAATCAGCTTTAATTGTGCCTATGTGTAAAAAACATGCCTTGAATTCATATGGTTAACATATTGAATATATAAAATTTATTCTTCATGTTGAAAAGTGCTTGGTTGTGCCCATTATAGAGAATCATGCTGGGGGCTATTTCAGTTTAATCCCGGATAACTGGAAAATTAAAATTCTAAAAATAACCCAGAGGATGAAAGTCCTCTGGGCTTTGAATGTGCCTGCTGTGCCTAATTTGTGCCCGTCAAGGTCAAAAATTTCCTAAAGAAACCAACCGAAACCAAAAGTAAGCCTCTGAGAGCCGCGTCAGTTAAGGGTTTGAAAATACGAGAAATTCAAATTTTGTACAAAAGGAACTCAAAATCCTCCGGGCTTCGGCCCTTGAGAATTCAAGTCTCTCCTCGGGCACCATTGAGAATAAAGGCTTTCAGCGCTTCTGGCTGAAAGCCTTTTTTGTCCTTGATATAAAAAAATCTTCCAGTCCCACCCAGCCCCCATTCATAAAAAGTGTTCTTTTGCTCCGAAAAAGAATGGCAACAAATCGTTTTGTGTTGACGCGCGACACAAAACAGTGACATATTATGTCACGCTATTGTGTCACGCTACCACGCGACAGCGCATAATGATGTATTTCAGAAGGAATAGAGGAAAGGATCATGTCACGCATCGTGTCTGCAAAGGAAATGGACCTGATCGAACAGGTGATTTCAGAGCACACCGAGGGGATCGGAATCTCAGCGCTTGAAAAAGCTCTGGGGCAATATTTATCCAAACCCATCAATCGTCGTACCTTGCAGCGCCGTTTGAAAGCCCTAATAAAAGAAAAACGAATTGGAACAGAGGGCGAGAGTATCGCTCTTGTTTACAAGCACTCCATTGGCAAAGACAAGGTTATAGATTCCTCAAGTCGAGGTGAAGCAGAGTTGTACGTCCCTGTGTCTACTGAGGGAGGTGTTATCCGTGATACCGTTGCGCAACCACTGATTCGAAGAAGACCGATTGGTTATCAACGTTTGTTTCTGGAGGAATACAAACCAGGAGTCACTTTTTATCTCTCCGAGTCCCTACGTTCCCAGTTCCATGAGATGGGACGTACGCCCTCAGGCGAACGTCCTGCCGGCACCTATGCAAGAGAAATTCTAGACCGGGTATTGATTGATCTTTCATGGGCTTCTTCGCGTCTTGAAGGGAATACCTATAATCGTCTGGATACCCAAAACTTGATCGAATTCGGTCAAGCGGCAGTCGGTAAAGACATACATGAAACCCAAATGATCCTGAATCACAAGGCAGCTATCGAGATGCTTGTTGAAGAGGCTGATCAAGTAGGGTTCGATATGTTCACCTTTCTTAACCTCCATGCCATACTCTCAGAAAACCTGCTTCCAAACGATGAAGCTTGTGGGCGGTTACGCCGCAGACCCGTTGATATTTACGGTTCAACCTTTCTTCCGCTGGCAATGCCCCAGGTCCTGGAAGATTGTTTTCGCATGCTGCTGCAGAAAGCGTCCGCAATTCCTGACCCTTTTGAACAGGCTTTTTTTATAATGGTACAATTGCCTTATCTGCAACCGTTTGAGGATGTTAACAAGCGTGTATCTCGTTTAGGAGCAAACATTCCTCTCTTTCGGAACAACCTATGCCCCCTTTCATTTATAGATGTTCCTGAAAAATCCTATGTTGAAGGAACCCTGGGAGTCTACGAATTAAATAAGATTGATCTTCTTCGTGATGTCTTTGTCTGGGCTTATGAAAGATCATGCCAGCGTTATCTTGCCATTACCAAAAGCATGGGAGTGCCGGATCCTTTGCGTATACGTTATCGGGATGCATTGATTCAGGTTGTGCAGGCGATTGTCCGGGGCATCAAAGCACCATCTGATCAAAAAATTCTGCAACTTGCCGAGGATCTGGTGCCTGGGCATGATAGAGAAAGCTTCATAAAAATGGCCATGGAAACTTTAAGTCAATTGCATGAGGGGAATATCGTCAGGTACCGACTGAAACTGTCAGAGTTTCGAGCCTGGAAATCGGGTTGTCTATAGCTTGAGAGCAACGACCCAATTTGTTTTTTTGTATCCCTTCCATTTGTGTCGGCGTTTTCCAGGCGGGCTCGGAAAGGGTGCAATTATCAGGGTGAAATAACCCAGAGGGCATCATGTCCTCTGGGTTTAGGATGTTATCCTGTGCCTAAATTCAGAGCTCCTGACATTAAGCTTGAAGAAGCCTTATTTTAAAGGGTTCTTCTTGATTTTTGGGTGTAAATATGGTAGATTAATAGGCATCAAAAAAGGAGAAAATGATGCTTCAAACCTACATCCCATATTGCTCAAAAAACACCACTCCGATCAATGAAAAAATAGCAATGGACAGTGATGATGACCAGGTTGTTTTTTACTCAGCCACCGGACCTGTTTTCGCTTTTCAAAAAAATGATAAATTCGCCAAAAGATTGGCCCAGGGTATTCTTGTTTCCCTAAAGCTTGCAAGCGTTACTGAAGTGTCAAAAGCCCTTGGTCTAAACCGAAACGACGGTATTGAGAAATTTTAACATTTATAAAGAGAAGGGGCCTGAGGGCTTTATTGATAATCGGCCAAATCGTAGACCCTACAAATTAACTAAAGAGAAACAGCAGATTGCCAAAAGCCTTCTGGATAAAGGATCTACACTGGCTGTTGCTGCTGCTGAAGTTGGTGTCAGCGGTGGTTGCATCCGCAGGGCCATAAAAAAAGGCCTCATTGTAAGGAAGGTCACCAAACCCGATCAAACCAAAGATAGCGTAAAATTAAAAGGACCGGCCAGTCGATCCCATGAAGACACCCATTGTAATGCCGGCATTGCAACGAAAAGAGAGGAAGAACGGATACTGGCACGTAAGGGCGATTTGACAGAGGCGTTGCCTGAATTTTCACCCAATGAAGGCGTCCATTACGCTGGTGTTCTTCTGGCGTTACCATTTTTGGCAGGCCTGAGTTATCTTGATACCGGTAAAAAAGTGTATGGCTCCCTGAAAAAGGCATATTACGGCTTACAATCGATTTTGTTAACCCTGGCGTTCATGGCTCTCTTGAGGATAAAAAACCCGGAACAATTAAAGAATGGAAATCCTGGAGATTTTGGAATCATACTTGGCCTTGACCGTTGCCCCGAGGTCAAGACGTTAAGACGAAAACTCAATGAGCTTGGTTTACGCAATAAATCAGGCAAGTTCATGGAAACCCTGAGCCGTGCATGGGTAGATCAAGACAAGGATATTTTGGGGTTTTCCTACATAGATGGTCACGTGAGACCCTATCATGGCAGGACGCATACCCTGCCCAAAACCCATGTGGCAAGACGGCGTCTTTGCATGGCCGCCACCACTGATTTTTGGGTAAACGGCACCAATTGTGAGCCCCTGTTTTTTGTAACGACAGAAGCCAATAACAGCCTGCTGTCAACCGTTGAGAATGAAATCATTCCTGAATTTAAGCGCTTGTCAAAGGATGAACGGGTCACCCTGGTCTTTGATCGTGAAGGTTGGAGTCCCGATCGATTTTTAAAATGGAGGGATTCCGGCATAGATGTATTGACCTACCGTAAAGGCAAGTATGAGCCATGGTCCAAGGACTGTTTTGTTGAGGTCACCAGCCAGGTTCGAGGAGAATCTGTGACCTATCTGCTGGGAGAACGAAGTATCAAAATAAACAAAAAAGGGTGGGTCAGGGAAGTCCGGAGACTGTGTGACAATGGGCATCAAACATCAGTTATTTCAACCAGACAGGACCTTTCCATGGAAGAGATTGCCCGGAGGATGTTTTTCCGGTGGAACCAGGAGAACTATTTCAAGTATATGAGAGATGAATATGGTCTTGATCATCTTGTTTCAAGGGATGTGGAACAGGCAGATATTGAACGGATGGTTCCCAACCCCCATAAAAAAAAGCTGGTGAAAGAGTGCTTAAAACAAGAAAGACTATTGAAAAAAAAGAAAGAAAAGTACGCCACAAAAGCCGTAGACAATGATGAAAAAAAATGCCGGACCATGAGAGGGTTCAATATATCAAATTGCGGGTTGAAGACAGAAATCCAATTGTTGGAAGGAAAGATTGAAGCCCTGAGGGCACAGCACAACTAATTGCCGGACAAGGTCGCAATAAAAGAACTCCTTGATGAGGACGAAATCATACGCCTTGAAATCGAAAAGAAGCGATTGACGGATACCATAAAGATGACATGCTACAGAGCTGAAACTGAATTGATCAATATCATTGAACAGAATCACTGTTCGAATATTACCGGCCATCACCGGATCGGTTGACGGATTGCATCACAACTGAACAGACAAAAGTGATTTCAGGTCAACCGGCATCTGTTTCCGAGTCCAGGATCGTTCGTATTTTTACTGCCAGATCCTTGAGTGAGAAGGGTTTCTGAATAAAATTCAGTTCATTTTTGATGAACCCTTTCCGCAAAATGGCATGGGAGGTATAACCGGACATAAAAAGATGGGGAACATCGGGGTGTATCTCCCGGAGCCGTTCGGCCAGGTCCCATCCGTTCATTTCGGGCATCACCACATCGAGAATAAAAAGATCAATGCCTGTGTTATTTTTCCGTGCCGTGTCAATGGCCATGGTTGGGCTTTGAAAGGCAATGACGTTGTAGCCGAGGCGACCCAGTATCATTTTTCCCATTCGTATGAGTGACCCATCGTCCTCAACCAGAACGATCGTCTCTCCTCTGCTTTTGGGATTGTCAGCGGCGAGTTTCACTTTTTCAGAAACCGGTCTATCTCTTTTATGGGGAATGTAGATTTTGAAGGTCGTTCCCATTCCCGGCTCACTGTATACCTGAACAAACCCCTCGCTCTGTCGGACGATTCCGTATACCGTTGCCAAACCCAATCCTGTGCCTTCTCCAAGACCCTTTGTGGTATAAAAAGGATCAAAAATGTGTTCCATGGTCTCATTGTCCATGCCTTCACCGTCGTCTGTCACGGAAAGAAGCACAAATTCTCCGGGTTCACAATCGGAATGACATCGGCAATAGTCCTCATCCAATGTGATCGTCCGGGTTTCGATGGTAATAGTTCCGGTATCGCCGATGGCATCACTGGCGTTCACGCACAGATTTGCAAGAATCTGGTCAAGATGTGTAGGGTCCATGATCACGACACAAGGCGCATCTGATGGTTTCCATTCCAGTGTGATGTTTTCACCGATCAACCGGTCTAGCATCGTTAGAATGTCTTTCACAGAAGCATTGAGATCAAGGACAACAGGTTCAACGGCCTGCTTGCGGGCAAAGGCCAGAAGCTGTCGCGTTAATTCGGCGGAACGGTTTGCTGCATTGAGTATTTCCCCCACATAGGTTCGTTCCTTACGGTCCGGGTCCATGTCGCTGAGAAGCATTTCCGCATAACCCATGATAGCGCCGATCATATTATTGAAATCATGAGCCACACCGCCTGCCAAAACCCCCAGGGCTTCAAGCTTCTGGGCCTGATTTAACTGGACCTGGAGCTGTTCCCGTTCCTTTTCGGCTTTCTTACGGTCGGTGATATCGAAAAACGTGCACAGGATTAAATTTCCGATCATGGCGCCACGGATCAGCATACTTCGTTCCATGCCGTCTTTGCAGGTCATCCGAAACTCACCGGCCTTAATGAGATTACCGGTCTCGGGAGCTTTCTCAAGGGCATTTTCCCATCTATCCATAGCCCATTTTCGGTATTCTGGATCAGGATAGGATTTAAGCCACCAATCATCCTGGTGATTAAAGTCTTCCAGCGTATATCCCAGAACCTTTGTAAAACTGTCGTTGACTTCGATCATATTTCCATTTGAATCCATGCTGGCCATGGGTAAGGGGGCAAATCTGAACAGGGTTCGGAATTTTTTTTCACTATCCTTAAGTGCTTTTTCCGCATTTTTCCTGTCGGTGACGTCAATGCAGATGGACAGGATCTGTTTTTGATTGTTAATGTCAAGCAACGCAGAAGAGTAGATCTCATTGATCTTTATTCCGTCGAGCCGTTCCACCAGAACTTCCCTGTTTTTAATGACGCCTTTATCAATCAGGGTGCGCATCACCTCCTGTGCTTCTTCATAGGGCATTCTGGTCATGTCCTGGAAATTTGTGGTCAACAACTGCTCTTTGGTTATAGCCCGGCTTTCCATAAAGGCCTTATTGGCATCCAGATACCGGCCCTGCATATCGTGGATGGTGATGCCGTAGGGCGCATTTTCAAATAAAGCCCTGAATTTTGCTTCACTTGCTGCCAGGTTGTTCTGAGCATTCTTGAGGTTCTGAATGGATACAGACAAACCGATCAGCCGTTCGGGTTTTCCCTGGTCATCCCATGAAACGGCCTGCCCCATGGACATCACCCAGCACCAGGTATTGTCGGACCCTTGAATCCTGAATTCGGCTTCAAATATGCCCTTGCAGCCCGTTTCAATGTAATCGTTAAATGTGATATTCACTTTCTCCTGATCGTCAGGGTGAATCAGCGCGGCCCATTCTTCGATGAAAATGGAACGGTTGCCAAACGAAAGTCCGTGAATGTTATCCCAATGCTCACTGAAAGAACCGCGTTTTTCCTTGGGATAATAATCCCACAAACCAGCCCCGGTGGCATCCATGGCAAGGCGAAGCAACTCAGCCTGATTGTTAATTTCCTTTTCAGCATGGGACAGTTTATAAATTTCACGATTCAAGCGCCTCTTTAGAAGATAACTGACAGCACCCAATACAATCAGCAATAAAACCGTAAAGAATGCCGCAAGTTTACACATTTGAAGCGTCCCACGGGTCAAAACCCCTTGCAGGCTTCCCGGCATCCAACGGGATCGTATGGCGTCCAACCTTGTTTTGTCCGTTGTATCCAGCACTTTCACAATGGCTGAAAAAAGCAGGGGGTATTCCCGGTTTACCCCGAGACGCAGGTCGAAAATATAATCCAGATTACACAGCACTCGAAGATTACTTATCCCGGTTTTTTCAACATAATAGGAAGCGACAATCAGATTTTCCATCATGGCATCCACCTGTCCTGCGGAAACCATTGCCAGGCCCTCCACGGGGTTGGACACAGATACGATGTCAAAATGGTTGTCGATCATTGATGAAAGCAGTCTCTGGTTGGCAAGCCCTGAAACAACGGCAATCCGTTGACCGGTAAATTCCTTGAGGGATTTCGTGCCGCCGTAGTTCTGATGGACGATTAAAACGCAGGGCACTGATAAATACGGTTTTGTAAAATGGATGTGTTGATCCCGGTCCGGTGTTTTCACCAAAGCCGGAGCCAAGGCAGACGTTTTTTTTTCGAAAAACGCTGACGGGCTCTGATGGACTTCAGAGGGAATTTTGATAAACGACACACCCAATCGGTCCTCGATCAGGCTGATGATATCCGAGGCCATACCGGTAAATGTACCGTCTTTTGAAATATACTCTATCGGAGGAAGTCCCCTGTTGAAATACAGTACCAGATTATCCGAATGGGCTTTTAACCAGGCCCGTTCCTCCTGTGTCAAATACAGGGATGGAGAACCAAAAGCCGGATTGCACAGTAAGGTCAACACAATAATTATCATGGCCATAATTCTGTGTGGCTTAAAGGGAGAGGAGGCGCGCGTGAAACCACACATATGGGCGGAATGTAGCTTTGCAGATAAAAATTTGTTTTTTGTTGACTGATCCATAAACAATCCTCCAAAATTCAAACTATTACCCCCCACCTGATGCAGATATAATTGTATCTTATCTGTATCAGGTGAGGGGTGGTTAAGGCAAAAGAAATTTATTCGGGGCAACTTTCCTTGCCTCCTCTGGGGGCAAGGCAGACAAACCCCTTTTAGGGGTTCCACCAAAGTCTGGTCCTCTGGGCCAGGATCCTTTACTGATGCAAAGGCATCATAGTCAATAAGGAGCATGAATGGCAGATTCATCCGTTGTAAAAGACTGTGCAGATCCAACCCAGAGCCTAACCATTGAGATTCCCTGTGTCCTTGCTGAGAGGATTGAACGGTATGCAAAAGAAAATGGATCAACCATGACCGGGATAATGATAGAGGCCCTGGATAAATTTTTGAGGACGAGCGATTAATATGCCGATCAACCAGGATAAAAACGAATTGATTTGTTACTGCTTTGGTTATTCTGTCAATGACATTGAAGCGGATGCAATTACGAATGGCCGTTCATTGATCACCGGGTGTAAAGCGGTGTTAAAGCTTAAAATAACAATAGAGCGGTGCCGGGATTTCTGACTCAGTAAGTCCATTTATTCAAACAGCGTATTGACAAATTCCCCTGTCACCACGTATACTTTCCGTCATTGCCAAGGTGCCTTTCGCTCCCCAGAACGAACTTAAGAAACGGGGGCCAGGGATAAAAGGAAAAACGGTGAAACTCCGTTGCATACCAGCCGTTGCCGTGACCGGGGACAAGGCCTGCATGGTGCCACTCTTTAAATGGGGTCCTTACCAAACCTAAAGGGGAAGGCGCAGGCCAGAGAATGATCCGCCAGCCGGAAAGCCTGCCTGGGCAAAAGATCAAGGGATATCCGCTGGAATAAGATCCTGTTGAATACTATTTTCAGGAGGAGTCTTATGTCCGTTGATACCGATAAAGCCTTTGGTGCGATTATCACCCGCCTTATAAATAAAGAAAATATCACCCGTGATCAGGCCCATGACGCTTTTCTCACCGTTCTCAACAACACCACAACAGAGCTCCAGCAGGGGGCATTCTTATCCGCCCTGACCGCCAAGGGGGAAACCGCTGAAGAAGTGGCCGGTGCCTGGCAGGCCATTTATGAACGGGACACCACCAAGGTGAACCTGGACCTGGCCGTTGCCGAAAACTCAGGAACGGGCATGGATACATTTAAAACCTTTAATATCAGCACGGCAGCCGCCATTATTGCTGCAGCCGGGAAAGTGCCCATGGCCCGCCACGGGGCACGGGCCATCACCTCGGTCTGCGGCACCGTTGACATGGCAGAGGCCCTGGGGGTTGATGTGGAATGTACGGCCGACACCGTGGCCCAAAGCATAAAGTTCGCTGGCCTGGGATTATTCAACGGCATGAGCCCCCACATCCACCCCAATGCCCTGGGGCGAATCCTGTCCCAAATTTTTTTCGGTTCCACCCTGAACATTGCCGCCTCCCTGGCCAACCCCGCCCTTCCGGCCATCGGGGTCAGGGGGGTCTATGCCAGGCAGATGATCCTGCCCGTGGCAGAGGTCATGGCCCAAATCGGATACCACAGCGCCATTGTCCTCCACGGAGAAGTGGCGGGTTCAGGCCTGGGCATGGATGAGGCATCCGTTTGCGGGCCCACCCATTGTGCGCGGATCCAGACCGACCTTGATACGGTGAAACGTGAAATATCCCAATTCACCATTGATCCGGCAGCCCTGGGATTGGCGACCCCAGACCACGGGGATCTGAAACCCGAGCCCGAACTAGAAAAAGAGACCCGGCGGTTTGCCGGACTCATGGCCAACAGGGAAAACGGGGTCAGAAAAGATGCCGCCCTCTTGAATGCCGGCCTGATCTTCCTGGCTGCAGGCAGGGTGGACAACCTGGACCAGGGCATACAAAAGGCCGCGGTCCTCCTTGAAAGCGGCAAGGCCTTTGACACCCTGGAAAAATGGGTAACCGCCCAGAACACAGACCCTGAAAAGGGACTGGCAAAGCTTTATTCCCTGGTTTAACCCTTGTCAAGGAGATAGAGATGGAACTTCTGATCATCAAAACCGGCACAAAGTATCTCAGGATCAAATCCGATGAATTTATTGAAGTCGGCCTGGACAAGGCTTCGGTATACCCCATGGACCGCCTGGCCCATGTCGAGGAACTTGAACGAGGGGCAAAGACCCGGGGATATAAAGCCGTCCAAATTAAAAAATTGGTATTAACTGAAGAGGATTTATAATGATTCAAATGGTGCTCACAGGACTGGAACAGCTGGAAATTCGCCCCCTGCCTCCCCTGGTTCCAGGACCGGATGAAGTCCTGGTGCATGTCTTGGCCTGTGCCATATGCCGAACCGATGCCAAAATGTGGGAGCAGGGTCATCGGGACCTGATCTTTCCCCGGGTTCTGGGCCATGAGATGGTGGTCCGGGATGACCTGGGTAACAGGTATATTGTCTGGCCCGGAAAGAGCTGCGGCACCTGCCGCTACTGCCGGGCAGGCAGGGAAAATCTTTGTGATGGGATGAAGATCACAGGATTTCACCATGACGGGGGATTTGCACATCGGGCCGTTCTTCCATTGGCCAGCCTTGTTCCCGTTCCTTCGGACCTGGATCTTTATGCGGCCTGTTTTGCCGAGCCCGTGGGGTGCGTGGTCAACGCCTTTGAAAAACTGCCCGCAACTTCGGGTAAAAAGATACTCATCTATGGTGGAGGCACCATGGGGCTTATCACGGCCATCTATGCCAAACACCTGGGCCTCATTCCTTTTATCCTGGAAAAAAATGCGGCAAAAATTGAAAGAATAAGCCCCATTCTGAAAGCCGAAGGCCTGGACTGCGCCCGGGAAACCCATGAGAGCCTTTTTGACATTGTGATCAATGCCTGCCCGGATTACATTGCCTTTTGCCAGGCCGTTACCAAGGTGGACAAGGGTGGATATATCGCTTTTTTTTCCGGGATTACCAAAAATGAGTCCGTGGAAACCAACCTGTTGAATCTGGTTCATTACAAAGAAGCTGTCTTGGCAGGGGCCTATGGGATGAAAAAATCAAACATTGAAAAGGCCCTGCCTTTTCTTCTCTCCCACGGGGTGTCTCTAAACCGGTTGATTGAAGAGGTGGTCGTCCCGGAACGGGCCCCGGAACTTCTGCCCCGGGTGCTCAAGGGGCAAACCCTGAAGTACATCCTGGATTTTACCGGTTCCCACCATCCCCTGGCGAAAAAACCGGCCGAAAAACGGGCTGGGGCGTCCCCATGCATATTCGAAGATTATTTGTCAAAAAGCCCGTTATGCACCCGGATCATCCAGGCTGTCCGGCCTCCCCGGGATATGGCCTCCCAGGCCAGGGCCAAGATGGATGACAAGGGCAAACCCCTTGGGGCCTTGGGCAAACTTGAGGCATTGGGAATTCAGATGGCCGTGATCCAGGGAAGCCTGCATCCTGAAATAAACCAAAAGGCCATGCTGGTCTTTGCCGGGGACCACGGCATCACCGAAGAAGGGGTGTCGGCCTTTCCCAAGGAAGTCACCGGGCAGATGGTGGACAATTTTCTCAACCACGGGGCCGCCATCAACGTTCTCTGCCGCCGCTATGAAATCGAGATGAAGGTGGTGGATATGGGCGTGGAAAAAACCTTTGCCCCCCATCCAGACCTGATTCCGGCCAAAGTGGCTCCGGGTACCCGAAACATGGCCCTGGAACCGGCCATGACCGCTCCACAGGCAGTCCAGGCCCTTGAAAACGGGATTCGGGCATTTTTTTCCATCCACGGAAAGGCTCCGGTT
The DNA here is from genome assembly GCA_963675615.2 of uncultured Desulfobacterium sp. Lineage (GTDB taxonomy): Bacteria > Desulfobacterota > Desulfobacteria > Desulfobacterales > Desulfobacteraceae > Desulforapulum. The sequence goes on along the minus strand of CAXXTD010000001.1, from coordinate 1,189,041 downwards.
CAGATTCTGGGCCTTGGGGAAATGGGCATCGGCAATACCACGTCTGCTTCGGCAATTATATCCGCCGTCACAGGCATCAGCCCGGCCCAGGCTGCCGGCCGGGGCACCGGGGTGGACAACAAGGGGCTGTCCCACAAAACAGATGTGATCCAACGGGTATTAGATTTCCATCATCCCGATCCTGAAAACGGATTTGATATATTGAGAACCCTTGGGGGATTTGAACTTGCCGGCATCGCCGGCGCGACCCTGGCCGCGGCCTCAGAGGGATGTGCAGTGGTTCTGGACGGGGTGATTTCAACGGCAGCCGGGCTCATTGCCTATCTGATCTGTCCTGATATCCGGGAGTACCTCATATCCGGGCATCAGTCTGTGGAAAAGGCCCAGGAAGCGGCCCTGACCCACATGGGCCTTGAACCGGTGGTGGACCTGGGCATGGGGCTGGGTGAAGGAACCGGTGCGGCCCTGGCCATTGACCTGGCCGAGACCGCCTGCAGAATCATGACCGAGATGGCCTCCTTTGACGAGGCAAAGATTTCAAGAAATCCTTCCTAAAAGTTGCGGATGGGAAGGGCATGCCATGCACCGGCATGCCCTTTGTCTCAAATTTAATTAATTGCCTAAATTTGCGTTGTCAAGGGGTTTGTCTCCGGGGAAAATGCCAATTGCCAGTGTTTCGGGTTTTGGAAGGTTAAGCGCCAGGGTCTCGTGGATAAGGTCCTCGACCGTATGGATCGTTTTAAATGTCAGCTGTTCCTTAACATCTTCGGGGATATCCTTGAGATCTTTCTTGTTTTCTTCTGGCAGCAGTATCTTTTCAATCCCGGCCCGGTGGGCAGCCAGCACTTTTTCCTTGATGCCGCCGATGGGTAAGATTCGGCCCCTTAAGGTAATCTCCCCTGTCATGGCAAGCTTAGGATCGATTTTCCGGCCCATGATGAGCGAAGCAATGGACGTAAACATGACCACACCGGCCGATGGACCATCTTTGGGCATTGCACCTGCGGGTATGTGTATGTGCAGGTCCTTTTTTTCAAAGTCAAAATCAGGCAGTGCAAAAGCCAGTCTGGACCTGAACAGACTCAGCGATATGGCGGCCGATTCCTTCATCACATCACCCAGTTGACCTGTTAGTGTCAGCTTACCGTTCCCGGGCATGTGGGTTGCCTCAATGAAAAGTATCTCGCCGCCCATGGGGGTCCAGGCAAGCCCGGTAACAACCCCTGGCGGGTTGTCCATTTGTGCCGCATCATGCCTGATTACCGGATTGCCCAGAATTGTTTCAAGGGAGTCCCGGGTCACTTTAACGGGCAGTTGTGTGGTGCCGGAAACAATTTTTTCAGAGGCCACCCGGGCCACCTTGGCCAGTTGATTGCGAAGACCCCGAACGCCGGCTTCCACCGTGTATTTATCTATGATTACCGATAGTGCATCCTCATCAATTTCAAGCTGGGAGCGTTTAATTCCATGTTCTTCAAGAACAAGTTTCATCAGGTGATCCTTGGCGATATGAAATTTTTCCCGGGTTGTATAGCCGGTAAGTTCAATCACCTCCATTCTGTCGAGTAACGGCCCGGGAATGCCCCTTCGGCTGTTTGCTGTGGCAACAAAAAATACATCTGAAAGATCATAGGGAACCTCAAGATAGTGATCTGAAAAGGTATGATTCTGTTCCGGGTCAAGAACTTCCAGTAATGCACTGGATGGATCCCCATGGAATGCTGAAACCAGTTTGTCCACTTCATCCAGGACAAAAACAGGATTTTTTTCACCTGCTTTTTTTATCCCCTGGATAATTCTTCCGGGAAGGGCCCCGATATAAGTTCTTCTGTGCCCTCTGATCTCAGCCTCATCCCTGACGCCGCCAAGGCTGATCCGGACATATTTTCTGTTCAGGGCCTCTGCAATACTCTTTCCAAGGCTGGTTTTCCCTGTGCCGGGAGGGCCTACAAGCAGCAGGATGGATCCCTGTTTTTCTTTTTTCAGTTTCATCACGGACAGGTGCTGAATGATCCGTTCTTTTATTTTTTTCTGTCCATAATGGTGGGCCTCAAGCCGTTGGGACGCTTTTTCAATATCAATCTCTTTCTGAGCGGTATTTCTCCATGGAAGTGCCACAAGAAGATCAAGATAATTTTTGATAATGCCGGTCTCGTGACTCGCCTGTCCCTGTTCATTTAATTTTGACAGCTCATCCAGGGCCACCTGCTCGATATCTTCGGGCATGTCTGCCTCTTCAATCAGCTGGGCATAATCTTTTTTTCCGGCCGCTCCGGGGGCCTCCTCATTCAATTCCTCACGGATATTTTTCAGCTGTTCTTTTAAAAAGGCTTTTCTGTAGTTTTTATTGGCATGATCAGAGAATTTTTGCGCCATTTCTATCTGAAATTTTATGGCCTCTTTGTGTTGCAAAAGCATGTCCATAAAGAGAATGCCCCTCTCCTTTAACGAGTCAATTTCCAGAAGGTGCTGCTTTTCCTTCATTGAAACCGTAACAAACGGAAGAATGTATCCCATCAGCTCAGGAACGGTATCAATTGCTTTGATCTCTTTGACATAGGGTTCGGAACCTTGAAAATGGGTGCTTAATTCATAGGCGATTTTCTTGATATACGCCATCATCTGATCCTGGCTTTTGGGGTCCATATCAATGTGGTCCGGTGCCGGAACATGCACAGCAAGAACCTTGCCGTCTGTCATCCGGATTGATTCAACGGCGATCCTGTCAACCACCTTTACATGGAAAAGATCATGATTGTCCCCGGGGGTGCGCGATTTTAATTGAATCAGTGTGCCAAAGGAAAAAAAATTTTCCTTGTCCAGCGTTTCCCTTTTTAATTCTTCTCGTACAGCAAGCGCTATGGCCCGGTCGTTTCCCTGGTCCATTTGAGTGCTTAATATTTTACCCAGGTTTTTGCTGACACTGATCTGGGCTTGTGATTGCGGGAATAATACGGTTTGAGTCAGCGGTATGACAATATGTTCCAGTCTTATACGGGTTGATTCCATTTTGTTCTCCTTTGCTGTTAATCCAAATTCTCTTGGATTATCATATGATAGGCATGATTTAATTTAGTTCAACATAAACTAACAATTATTTGGATTTGACTTTAAAAAATGCGATGGTGTGAAACCGGGATATCTGTTTAACCCCCATAAGAAGGGGCTAAGCGCTTTTTCTTGACAAGGGAATTGAAATAAATTAGTAAGTAATGAACAAACTATTTTGGATGAAAGCGGGTTTATCTTGAAAAGGGAATTAATCTACGGGGCCGTTAGAAAGTTCAACAGCCTGGGCCATGAGTGCAATCTGCAACTATCAGATAAGCTTGGAATGTCCAGGCTTCAATTAAATCAACTGCACTATCTGAAGATCATTGACAGAACCGTTGATATGACGTTTGGCAGGTTTGCCGATATTTTAAACGTCACCAAACCTTCTGTGACTGAAATTGTTAATAAACTGATCAAGTTGGATTGTGTTGAAAAAATGCGCTGTCCCAGGGATAAACGGATTTTTTATATCAAGCTCACTGAAAAAGGCCGCAACATCGCCCAGTTGCAATACCTTGCCGAGCAGCGGGTGGTAGATATCATTTTAAGCAACTTCAACGATCAGGAGATTGACACATTTATTCAGTTGATTAAAAAATTATAACAAGGGGACGCCCCATTTTAATTTTCTGTTTCTAGTGCTTTTTTACCTTGCGGATGGTCAGGTAAACGTTGGCACTAAATATCAGGAGGGCCCCCAGCCACCCCACAGGTCTCAGGGGCAGGTCATAGGGGAGAAAAATTCCCAGAACTGCTGCCATCAGGATCCTTGTGGACGAAATAATGCCGCTCTCCAATGCGGTCACGTACTTGTTGCCGATGGTCAGAAGATATTGTCCGGCCACCCCCAGTGCAGAACAGAGGAAAAGATAATAAAACTGGTTTGTATCGGGCATGGTGATGCTGCCATGGAAGAGGGCCCAGGTAAATAATGCGCCGGCTCCGAATACGAAAAAAAGGATGGTGTCGGAATCGTGCTCCCGCCTGAGCTGATTAAGGTAGATAATGGCCACGGATGCGCAAAGCCCAGACATCAGTCCCCACAGATTCTGGATATCAATGGTGAAACCGTTGCCTGACAGGATCATCCAGACCCCGGCAAATGAGGCTATTGAGATGAGAATGGCCACGGGGTCCCGCTGGTCCTTGATCGTGAACCATGAGATGATGGCGATGAAAATGGGGTAGGTCATGTTCAGGACATTGGCTGTGGAGGCACCGTTTTTTTCAACAGCGGTGTAAAAAAAGAGCACCGCAAACAGGTTGGCAATGACTCTGCCGAAAAGAAAGTGCCAGTTTCTGGGACGCGGTTTTTTTTTCTTCATTCCCATGATCATCATAACGATTGCAAAACCCATCAGCAGTCTTGCAAAGAGAAACTCTTCCGGAGTGATGATGACTTCTGTTTTTGCCATCCGGATCACGAAGGTGGCCAGGTAGAAGCAGATGGCGGACCCGAATATCATCACAATTCCCGCAAGTTCACGGGTGGAATAGCTTAATATCGAAGGGTTTGATGACTCGTGATCGCTGTTTTTTGCGGCGTGGGGTATTGTCATGGTGCCTTATAAATTATAAATATGTACACCATGAAAAGATAAAGTTCAATGGGGGTTCCGTCCCCTGTTTTTGTTTTGCAAAAAAAAGGTCCAATCTGCCCGCGCAGGTGTTTGAATCCCCAGCCCAGGTGGAAACACTTTGTTTTGTCATCGGGTGTTTTGATTAATGCCTTGTAAATAAAACGTTACTCTGATAACGCAGGAAGGTGTTTTTTTGAGGAGAGGGGTAAAAAAAGCAGGTGGGACAGGTGCTCAAACCGCGGGAGCACGATGCTTGATTTCAACCCGTTAAATGAACCGGGGCGGACCGATTTCTTAAACGATACAACCAGGGAGTTCAAATGAAATTGATTCCATTTACAGAAGATGATTATCCGCTTCTGATAAGCTGGATTCCCAACGAGGTGTTCAATCTCCATTGGGGAGGGCCATTGTACGACTGGCCCCTTACAACAGAACAGATTAAACAGCATCAGCAGCGTGAAGATGTGACTGCTTTCATACTTGAATATCAAGGTAAAAAAGCCGGTTTCACTGAACTGATCAAGGAATCTGAGGGCGTTTACCGTTTGTGCCGTGTTCTGATATCCGAGGAAACAGGCAGAGGCAGGGGGTATGGGAAAAAACTGGTCAAGCTGGCGGTTGACCATGCAAAAAGCCAACTTGCAGCAGAACGGGTAAAACTTGCCGTGTTCGAGCACAACCTCAACGCGATCAAGTGCTACAGGTCGCTTGGTTTTAAAATAACTGCCAGCGAGAAAAAATTTCACAAATTCAATGGACAGTGGTGGCCGCTTTTGCGCATGGAGATGGTTTTATAACGGACTGGGATGCATGATTAACCCCTGCCAGGATGTCCTCACGGGCAACCCGGTCAGGGGGTTTTCTCCATGCCATCAGTTACTGGCGAATCAGATGAATCACCTGAACCTTAACCCGGCTCCCTTCCCCTGGAACCTTTTTGGATGCCCAGCCCGTTGATCGTTAGGGCGTGTAGGACATGCCGATACTCATGAAATAGGCATCTCCGGTTCCGTCATAGAGATAGGGTTCCGCATCATCGTATTTCATGTATCCGAGGCCACACCTCAGGGTGAAGTTGTCATCCAGGTTATAGGCTGCCTGGAGCGATACTTCTTTCTGGGTAATATCCAGATCCGAATAGGTATGGACGGTGTGCAGATCATAATTGTAATTCACCATATCCGTCAGCTGACTACACAAGGCGGAATAATCGGAAAGGCTATCCATGCCGCCATCGGAGGTTGTATAGGAACCGCTCAGAGTCAGGTTTAATTGTTTCATCGGGCGGTAATTGATGACGCCCATTACCGTGTGTGTGTTTGATTCATAGTTCGAATTTTCGCAGTATGAGCAAACCTTGCTCGATGTGATGCCGCCAGCTCACCCGTCAAAAACGGGGATATTAACCAGGGTTTCGGTTTTTGTGTGATCAAAGATATAGGAGATATTAAAATCTAACACCGGCAGCGGGACGTAAGTGATACTGATGGATGGAATATGAGATTCTGACTGCCAGTCCGACGTGTCTGTGGCATCGTTTTCTTTATCTATAAAACGGTAATTGGCGGTGACGGATAAATTTCGGAACGTTGACCAGGTCATATCTCCGGATACTTCCTGTGCCAGTGTCGGCTGATTACTCAAGTCTGCGGTCCGGTTTTTCTGCCTTTCCCAGTATTGGGTGCCGTTGAAAGCACCCCCACTATCGGCAATGAAATAGGATTCGCAGGCCCCGTTCACAAAGTTGAAGGGATTGTCGGTGTCTGACCGCTGATACCCCAGCCGTAATTTGATACCCCGATATGGCCGGGTCATCATGCTCAGTTTGACGGTGTCGGTAGTTGTTTCTGTGTCACCGTCCTCCGTCACTGCATAATGATCGCGATCCACTGTTTCACGTTCATAGCCGAAATTCAAGAATGTTTTTTTAAGCAGTTGATACCGCGTATCAAACCCCAGGGTCGTGACTTCCCGGGACAATGCGGATTCCCGGACATAATCCGGATCAAAGCTGTCGTAATCCAGGCTGGGGTTATGAAGATACCAGGTATAACCGGTGTTGGGTCCTAGTGTGGAAATCGGTTCTGTGACATCCACGAATACATTATCATTGTCAATATCCTGGTATTTAAAATGAGCAGAAAGCCGCCATCCCGTGAAAAACTGGTTTGTCAGTTTGATGCTTGCCGTGGTGGCATCCGTTTCCAGATCCGCGTCGTTGTTTTCCGTGTTGGAAAATACATATGAAGCGAAAAAATTCGTATTCGCCGGAAGTGACGCATTGAGCCTGGCCGTGTGCATGTTTTTTTTCATGTTGGGAACCAGATCATAAACCAGGGTGTCGTCACCGTACTGGATACGGTCATCAAAAATATCGCCGCTGCCTCCCGGATGTGTCGGATCATCATAGGTGTTTGTCGGTGGTGTGCCCCGCTCCGTGAATTCCCGGTGAAAATAATCGTATGCCAGGGTAAATATATTGAATTTTTTGGAGAAGCCAGCCTTGTAATCCTCCGTCTCTTCATTCACTTCCCTGGCATTGCTGGTCACATGGCAGGTGCCGCAGTGGCTGATGGTCATGGCCTGGCGGTATCCCTCCCGTTTCTGTCTGCGGTAGCTGAAGTGGAGATCTGTGCCCGGGCTGAACGGCAGATTGATGGTGGTGTCGCTTTTTTCCTCGGATCGCCGGATGATATAGTCTTTTCCAGCGTTGAAATCTTCATGGTTCACCACCACGGCCCCGGTTTTGCCGCAGAGATTATTCATCTCATCGTGATCCAGAAAATGTTCAAAACTTGAGTAGCTAAAGTCTTGCTCTATGATCCGTTTGTAATCCCCCTTGATTCGTCCGTCAAAATCATTGTCATGGTAATAGCGGCTGATAAAATCCATGGACAGGTTGTCCTTGTATACCGTTCCGGAAAGATTCATGTCCGGTCCTGGGGACGTGTGGTCAAGTATGTTATATTCACCGACTTTTCCGACAGCGCCATCATTATCGATATGATGATAGCCGACATCGACCTTGAAATTATACACCGTGTCATTACTGTCCTCTGCCCGGGCATAAAAGGATAGTCCCCACACAAATGTGAGGAACACAATTGCTGGAAATATTTTTTTGTAAATCATGGTTACGCCCCTTTTGAGTTTGCCGTGATGACCGTTCTTGGGAAAAAAATCAAAAACGGAAGGTGATCACAACGTGCCATATGTGTTGCGATCCTTGGCAGTCAAGAGTGTTTTTTCGAAAAAAACCTTATCTTGTCAACGCTTTCCCCTGGCCGGAAACGGACTGGGAAGGCAGATCCGAACCATGGATGCGTGCGTGACACTGGGTGCACTTGGTTGTGTATGACATGGTCATCCCTTCGGTGCAGGAAGTTGTGGGTCGGCCGTATATATCGGTTCCTTCTTCGTCACTGGCGATTTTTCCAGGGTGAAAATGAAACTGGTGACATTGCAGGCAGAGAAACGGTTCATTTTGTATCAGGAGGTTGTTTGAAACCGTCCCGTGGGCGTCATGGCAGATGCTGCAGTCCTCCACAACCGGCGGATGTTCGAAAATAAACGGGCCCTGTTTTGCGGCATGGCAGTTCAGGCAAAGATCGCTTGCTCTTTCCGCGGTTTTCAAATGGGCACCTGTTCCCCCATGGGGCTGGTGACAGTCATTGCATGTCATCTTATTTTCCCGGATGGGATGGTGCGATGGATAAAAGGTTTTGGCCCGGATGCGCTGATGACAGCTGTAACAGAGATTTGGGGGCTGCTGGGCCAGAAGACTGGTTGCTTGAGAATGCGCCCGGTGACAGTCGGTACATGCCAGGTCGTTCTGTGCATGGGTGCTGCCGGACCAGTCCATGAGTGAACCGGATGTATGGCATTTCAAGCATAACGCCGCCGCCTGGGCTTTAGAGAGGTCGCTGAAAACGATGATATCGGCTGGATCTTCGCTCTCTGCATGAACACTGCCTTTGCCATGGCAGGATTCGCATCCCTTTTTCGCCTTGATCACTTCAAAGTCTGCAATTCGTCCGTGGATGGTTTTTTTAAAGTTTTCCTGCATTTCGCCATGGCATTCGAAACAGGCTTCGTCACCAATGCGATTGGCGCCTTCAATGACAGGCACCTGGGCGGTTTCCCGCGACAAGTGTTTTGAAACACACCCGGCGAAACACAAAAGGATTAATGTGAAACACGTACAACCTGTTGAAAACAGAAAGTTTTTCATTCCATTTTTTCCTCCTTTTTTCTTGTTGTCAGGGTATTCCATTCTTTTAACTCATGTCATGACAAGCCGCCGACACAATAAACTCAAGCCCGACCATTGGACCCGCACCGATAAATAGTGGGCAGCATTACGATCAAGGCCCATGTTTTGATATAGCCGGCACGGCCGGAACAGGGGATCTGTCCGGGCCACAACGAAATTTGAAACGCCGCGATTGGCAATGTTTGGTGGGCGTTTCATATAAAAAAATGCGATGGGAAAATCGGGATTCTGACCCGGGATTCGCTACATTCAAGCGTGAAATTCATCTACGATTTCTGGAAGATTTCGATTTGTATTGTCGCCATCGGCTTTTTTGTAATAAGAATATGCTTATAAAGCATAGGCATGACGTTTTAAGGTTGTCAACCATAAAATCTGATTTTGCCATCGGACCTTGAAGCGCTCATGGGCAGGCGTATACGGTGGGAATCCCTACCGCCGGTGATCAGCAGTTTACAGGCTGTCGGTGTCGTCCTCGGTGGCGATGTAGCTTTTAATGCAGTGATCTTCGCCGGGAAGCGGTCTCAGGTCCTCTCCTTCAGCCGCAAGCCCCTTCACGTAATTGACAAACGACAGGGCATAGTCGAGGTAGGTGTTTGTTCCTATACCCCGCTGCTGCTGCACCGTGGCAAAGGTGGTGTAACCGTCACGGCCTGTTGCCGTGTAGTTGTTGGTAACCACCACGTAAAGGGTGTTGTCCTGCAGGCTGGAATAGATCCGGGTGTGCCGGTCCTTGACCTCAAGGTTGGAGATACGGCTGCCAAATGGCTGGCTGGCATCCACATCATATTTCAGGGGATAGCTGTAGGGGAAAGAACCTGTGGATCCGCCCTGGGCGATATTTTCCATGGCATCTTCCAGCACCGCCTTGATTTCAGAACCATACATTTTAATTTCATACAGGGTGTTGGAGAAGGGCAGCAGGGTATAGGCGGTGTCATAGGTGATTTCCCCCGGTATAATACCGGTTCGGACTCCTCCGGCATTCTGGATGCAGATGTCCGCATTGCCGTCCTGCTCGTAGAACGCCTTGGCGACCAACGGTGCAATGTGGCTGCCAAGTGGTAGGATCCTGCCGCTGTATTCATGGCCTGGCACCCGGCTGTGGGGCAGGGCTTCATCCACCCTGCCGATGACGGTTTGACCCAGGGCTTCCACCCGGGCGGAATATGTGGAGATAATATTTGCGACGTATTCATCATCGGCAACGATATTGAGCTTGTCGTCGGCGTCAATGTCGGACAGCACTGAAGCCCGTTCACTGGCTTCCAGGACGCGGGGTTCTCCCTGGCTGTCTTTACGAACAAAGGTGCTGCCCAGGATCAGGTGCGGCGTTCCAGCGCAGCTTTCCAGCTCATCTCCGTTGAAGACGGCGTCAAGTTCCCCGAGCACCTTGCTGTATTCCCAGGCCTGGACCACACATACTTTTTTGCCGTCCCGGTTTAAAACCACGGTGGGATAGTCTCCAGAACTGTCCAGGCCATAGGCACTGAAATCCCCCAGCAGTGTGTGGGAATCACCATCAACAATGATATCGATATCGGTTACCAGGGGGGCCAGGGTCTTTACCTTTGTATGCCCGTAATGGCTGAGCAGGATGATCCGCCCGATGCCCTGGATTTTGAGCCGGTTTACTGCAGCCTGGGTGGCGGCAACCTCATCCGTAAAGGAAACCGCCGGGCTGGGCCGGGATGAATCCCTGGTCTTTCCGGCAATGGTCAACCCGATGATGCCAATCTGTTCGCCGCCTATCCATGTGATGGCACAGGGTGAATAAAGTTTATCCAGAACACTTCCCGGTGTCACCTCGATATTGGCGCTGACCAGGGGCGCATCAACCATGGTGATGAAATTTGCCAGCCATTGATCACCATCGTCGAATTCGTGATTGCCGATGGCCATGGCGTCGAAACCCATGGCGTTCATGACATCGGCATCTGCCTGACCCTGGAACAGGGTATAGTAAAGGGTTCCCTGTACTGCATCACCGGCATGCAGCACCAGGTGATGGTTCGTTTCGACAAGTTCATTTATCTTGGATGCCACCCTTGCCATGCCGCCAATTTCACATCCGGTTGCCTCGCCGCCAAGGATCAGGTCAATTTCAGACGGGTCCAGGTGTGAGTGGACATCGTTGATGTGGAGGATTTTAAGGGTCAGCTTTGACTTATCACCGCCGTTATAGCATCCTGCCGGAACCAGTACGGTCAGGGTTATAAGTAAAAGGATGATGTGCAGTGCATTGTTGTTTAATTTGTTCTGCTTCATGCGTTTCTCCATACAATTTAGGGGGATGAACCCATCTGGGGTCCACGCCTTGCCGATGGATGGGTTTTGGTGCACCTGGGATGGCCTCCACCGGAATCTGACCTCTTACCATAACACAGATGCCATCGCAATACCCAGGATCTTCGATGGCTGAATCATGAATCCCTGTGATTGATAAAAACAGGATGGCATTTATTCGTTTTGCCTGACTTAGTTTAGGGATATAATCAGCAACTTTACCCTGGCCCAATAGATCAACCCGGGCGTACCGGCTGATGTGCACCCTCCCGTCGAACATAGGTTAAAAAATAGATTCAAACAATAAAATACAAAACTGTATATGGTATTGTTATAAAATACAAAAATGTATTTCGTTTTTTGTAAAAATACATAATTGTGTTTTTTTCGGGGCTATGTTCGTTCTTTTCAGCGTTTTTGGGGGGCTTTTTTGTTTTTTAATATCAGTGCGTTGAAAATAATATTCAAAAATCATGTCGTTTTTTTATGGGGTGGCCTTTTAGTTGCAAACTTAACCTGTCAAGCAATCGGGCGTGAATGTATTTAACAGTAATTTATGAAAAAAGGACACAGAGAATGAGAAAAATAGCCATTTACGGAAAAGGCGGCATCGGCAAATCAACAACAACCCAGAATACGGTGGCAGGGCTTGTGGAGGCCGGGCATAAAATCATGGTGGTGGGTTGTGACCCAAAGGCGGATTCAACAAGACTGCTGCTCAACGGACTTGCCCAGAAAACCGTACTGGATACCCTCAGGGAAGAGGGAGAGGATGTGGTCCTGGAAGATGTGTTGAAAGCGGGTTACGGCGGAACCCTGTGTACGGAATCCGGCGGACCCGAGCCGGGTGTGGGATGTGCCGGAAGGGGAATCATCACCTCGATCAATCTCCTGGAGCAGCTTGGGGCCTATGACAATGAAGAGCTGGACTATGTATTCTATGATGTCCTGGGGGACGTGGTCTGCGGCGGTTTTGCCATGCCCATGCGTGAAGGCAAGGCCCAGGAGATCTATATTGTGGTTTCCGGCGAAATGATGGCCATGTATGCGGCCAACAATATCTGCAAGGGCATCGTGAAATTTGCAGAATCCGGGGGAATCCGCCTGGGCGGTCTGATCTGTAACTCAAGGGCTGTGGATTTTGAAAAGGATATGATAGAGGCCCTTGCCGAAAAACTCGGCACCCAGATGATCCATTTTATTCCCAGGGAAAATGTGGTGCAGCGGGCCGAAATCAACCGGAAAACCGTGATTGATTATGAGCCGGAACATTCCCAGGCCGACGAGTACCGCATGCTTGCCAAGAAAATCCATGAAAACGAGAAGTATGTCATTCCAACACCCATTGAAATTGAAGAACTGGAAGAACTTCTGGTCACCTACGGCATTGCATCCTAGAACCCTCTTTAAATTTTATAAGGAAAACAGAAACAATGAAAATAATGATCAGATCAATCATCCGACCGGAAAAAACCCATGACGTCATGGCCGCCCTTATGGAAGCAGGATTCCCCGCCGTTACCCGCATGAGCGTTGCAGGCAGGGGAAAACAGCGGGGCATCAAAATCGGTGAAATCACCTATGATGAAATCCCCAAGGAGATGCTCATCACCGTGGTGGACGAAAAGGCCAGGGAGTTTGTTCTCAATATCATCATGAAAACAGCCAAAACCAGCGAAAAAGGGGCCTTTGGAGACGGCAAGATTTTTGTTTCTCCCGTGGAGGAGATCTATACCATCAGTTCCGGGATCATGGAATCTTCCAAAGAAGAGGTGGTGGCATGAAAGAGATCATGGCCGTCATCCGCATGAACAAAATCAACAAGACCAAACTGGCCCTGATTGATGCGGGGATCTCCTCCATGACAGCCATGGATGCCCTGGGCCGGGGAAAGGGGCTTGTGGACATGACCCTTCTAAAGGGCGCGGAACAGGGATATGAAGAGGCCATTGCCCAGCTGGGCGATTCCGACCGGCTCATTCCCAAAAGAGCCATTTCCATTGTGGTTCCGGACAAGCTGGTCCCTAAAACGGTGAAGACCATCATCGGGGTCAATCAGACCGGAAAATCAGGGGACGGGGTGGTCTGGGTGATGCCGGTTATTGAATCCCTGAGTGTCAGGACCGGCGAGAGTGGCGACAAGGTACTGGACGAATTTTAACCCAACTTTAAGAATGGAAAGATAAAGATGAGCCTTAAGATGAAAAACCCCATGGAGAGTACACCTGGCCGAACCGATATACCGGATCCGGAGATGGTGAAAAAAGAGCTGATAGCCAAATATCCCACCAAGGTGGCCAGGAAACGATCAAAACAGATCATGCCCAACAAAACCGATGAAAACGGCAATCCCGTGGTTATGGGTGCCAATGTCAGGACGGTTCCCGGCATCATCACCCAGAGGGGTTGCTGCTATGCCGGTTGTAAAGGGGTGATCCTGGGCCCCACCCGGGATATCGTCAATATTACCCACGGGCCCATCGGATGCGGATTTTACAGCTGGCTTACCCGGCGGAACCAGACCCGGCCGCCTTCAGACCAGGATGACAACTACATGACCTACTGCTTTTCTTCGGACATGCAGGACAACGACATTGTGTTTGGCGGTGAAAAGAAGCTCAAGAAAGCCATCCAGGAGGCCTATGATAATTTTAAACCCAAGGCCATCAGTATTTTTTCAACCTGTCCCGTGGGACTCATCGGAGATGATGTCCATTCCGTTGCCAGGGAGATGAAGGAGAAGCTGGGGATTAACGTTTTTGGTTTTTCCTGCGAGGGATACAAGGGGGTCAGCCAGTCTGCGGGTCACCACATCGCAAACAACGGGATTTTCACCCATGTGGTGGGCGAGAATGATACCATCATGGATGCGCCCTACAAAATTAATCTGCTGGGTGAGTACAACATCGGCGGCGACGCCTTTGAGATCGACCGGATTCTTGAGCTCTGCGGCATTTCCCTGGTTTCCACCTTCAGCGGAAATTCCAGCTATGACCAGTTTGCCAACTGCCATACCGCGGATCTGAATGCCGTGATGTGCCATCGGTCCATCAACTATGTGGCGGACATGCTGGAAATCAAATACGGCATCCCCTGGATCAAGGTCAATTTCATCGGTGCTGCGGCAACGGCCAAATCCCTGAGAAAAATAGCCCAGTATTTTGACGAACCTGAGTTGATTGAACGGGTGGAAGCGGTCATCGCAGCGGAGCTGCCTGAAATTGAACGGGTCAAGGCGGATGTCAGACAGCGATGTGAAGGTAAACTTGCCATGATGTTTGTCGGCGGTTCCAGGGCCCACAGTTACCAGGGGATCTTCAAGGAAATCGGCATGCGGACCATTTCAGCCGGTTACGAGTTTGCCCACAGGGACGATTACGAGGGCCGAAAGGTCATTGATGACATCAAGGTGGATGCGGATTCTCGAAATATTGAAGAAATTGAAATCACAAGGGATGAGACCCGGTATCAGCCGAGGAAAACCGAGGCTGAGATGGCGGAACTTGCGGCAAAAGGGGTGCCGTTCAAAGAATACGACGGCATGATGGCGGACATGGACTCCGATGCCCTGATTATTGATGATATCAGCCAGTATGAGACGGAAAAACTCATTGAAATCTATAAGCCGGATCTCTATTGCGCCGGCATCAAAGAAAAATATGCGGTACAGAAAAGCGGTATTCCCATGAAACAGCTCCACTCCTATGACTCGGGCGGTCCCTATGCCGGATTCAAGGGGGCGATCAACTTTTACAAAGAGATCGACCGCATGGTTAATTCCAAGGTCTGGGGGTATATTGACGCCCCCTGGCAGGGCAGCCCTGAACTGTCTGCCAAATATGGATGGGAATAAACAGCATCCATATTCATCGATTTCACACCACGATAAAATTCAAGCTTAAACAGGAGACGTGTACACATGTTGCTCAGACATACCAACAAAGAGATAAAACCCAGGGAATCGCTGACCGTAAATCCGGCGAAAACCTGCCAGCCCATCGGTGCCATGTATGCATCCCTTGGCATTCACAACTGCCTGCCGCACAGTCACGGCTCCCAGGGCTGCTGCGCCTACCACAGAAGCACCCTGACCCGCCATTTCCGGGAACCGGTCATGGCTGCCACCAGTTCTTTTACCGAAGGCTCCTCTGTGTTCGGAGGCCAGGCCAACCTGGTCCAGGCCATTGATAATATTTTCACCACCTATGAGCCGGATGTCATTGCCGTTCACACCACCTGTCTGTCCGAGACCATTGGCGATGATGTGAACCAGATTGCCATCAAGGCGGTAAAGGATGGCAAAGTGCCCAAGGGTAAATATGTCATCCACACCAGCACCCCAAGCTATGTGGGGTCCCACGTTACGGGGTTTTCCAACATGACAAAGGCCATGGCCACGGCCTTTTCAAAGTCCACGGGAGTTTCCAACGGCAAGTACAATATTATTCCAGGCTATGTGGAACCTTCGGACATGACCGAGATCAAGCGGGTGGTCAACGAGATGGGCATCCGCCCCATCCTTTTTCCGGACACCTCCAATGTGCTGAACGGTCCCCAGACCGGTAAATACAAAATGTATCCCGACGGAGGGGTCACAGTCAAGGAGCTTGCCAGCACCGGGGACAGCATCGGCACCATTGCCCTTGGCAACACAGCCTCAGCCGATGCGGCAAGGGCCCTGGATACCCGCTGCAAGGTGCCCTGTCAGGTGCTGGATCTGCCCATCGGGCTTGCTGCAACGGATCGATTCATTGATACCCTGAGAACGGTTGCCGGGGTCAACGTGCCGGCGAGCATCGATCTTGAGCGGGGCCAGCTGCTGGACATGATCACGGACATGCACGCCTATTTTTACCAGAAAAAGGTGGCCCTGGCAGGGGATCCGGATCAGTTGATTCCCCTGGTGGAATTTCTCATCAGCATTGACATGATGCCGGTTCACATTGTCACGGGAACCCCGGGAAAAGATTTTATCAACCGGATCGAGGCGCTGACGGCCGATCTTCCCTGCAAGGTCAATGTCAAGGCCGGCGGTGGTGCTGACATGTATCTGCTCCACCAGTGGATCAAAAACGAGCCCGTGGATCTGCTCATCTCCAACACCTATGGGAAATATATTGCACGGGACGAGGATATTCCCTTCATGCGATACGGTTTTCCCATACTGGACCGGGTGGGACACTCCTACTTTCCTTCGGTCTGCTACAAGGGCGGGATGCGGCTGCTGGAAAAAATTCTGGACCTGCTGCTGGATCGAATTGACCGGGATTCCCTTGAAGAAACCTTTGAACTGGTGATGTAAACCTTAATTTTAAGGAATAGTAAAATGGAAACCATATCCGTATTGGAAGACAGGAAAAACCAGATTTACCAGAAAGGCCGGGACACCTTTGAAATGGCCTGTGAGAAAAAGAGCCTGGCAGGGGCCGTGAGCCAGCGGGCATGCGTCTTCTGCGGATCCAGGGTGGTTCTCTACCCCATTGCCGATGCCCTTCACCTCATCCACGGACCCATAGGTTGTGCCTCCTACACCTGGGATATCCGGGGGGCCCTGTCATCGGGCCCGGAGCTTCACCGGATGAGTTTTTCCACGGATCTTTCCGAGACGGATGTGGTTTTCGGCGGTGAGAAAAAGCTTGAGAAGGCCCTGCTTGAACTCATTGCAGAATATGAACCCAAAGCGGCCTTTGTCTATTGTACCTGTATTGTGGGCATCATTGGCGATGATGTGGATGCCGTGTGCAAAAAGGTGGCAGCCAAGGTTGGCATCCCCGTGCTGCCCGTCCATTCCGAGGGGTTCAAGGGTACCAAAAAAGACGGATACAAGGCTGCCTGTGACGCCCTGTTTAAACTCATTGATCTGAATCGAAAACCTGAAAAACAGATTCCCCTGAGCATCAACATCCTTGGTGAGTTTAATATCGGCGGCGAGACCTGGATCATCAAAGAGTATTACCGGCGGATGGGCGTCGAGGTCGTTTCCGTGATGACCGGCGACGGCAGGGTCAAGGATGTTCAGTCGGCCCACCGGGCCTGCTTGAACGTGGTCCAGTGTTCAGGATCGCTGACCCACCTTGCCCGGGACATGGAGCAGGCCTATGGCATCCCCTTTATCCGGGTGTCCTATTTCGGCATCGAAGACACCTCGGATGCCCTCTATGATGTGGCCTCGTTTTTCAACGAGGACCCACAGATCATGGAACGGACAAAGGTGCTGGTCCAGGAGGAGATCCAGGCCATTCTTCCTGAACTTGCAGCATTTAAACAAGATCTTTTGGGGAAACGGGCCGCCATTTACGTGGGCGGGGCATTTAAGGCCTTTTCCCTGATCAAGGCCCTGAAACACCTGGGCATGGGCGAGGTCCTTGTGGGGTCCCAGACCGGAAACAGGGATGACTACGCATTGTTACGGGAGATGTGTGACCCGGACACGGTGATCCTGGATGATGCCAACCCCCTGGAGCTTGCCAAGTATGTCATGGAAAAGGATGCCCACCTCTTCATCGGTGGGGTCAAGGAGAGACCCATTGCCTACAAACTGGGAATTGGTTTCTGTGACCACAACCATGAACGAAAGATTCCCCTGGTGGGATTTGAGGGCATGGTCAATTTTGCCAGGGAAGTCCATTCAACAGTGACCAGTCCCATCTGGGACCTTGTTCCGAGAAAAGCGTTTAACCGGGCCATTTCAAACAAAGGATGATATCCCCATGATTTCCAGCAAGATAGCCAAAAAGATCGAGAAAAAGCCCTATACAGCCACCCGCAATGCCTGTAAAATGTGCACCCCCCTGGGTGCCACCCTGGTTTTCCACGGCATCGAAGGGACCGTCCCCCTTCTGCACGGCTCCCAGGGATGTTCCACCTATATGCGAAGATACCTGATCAGTCATTTCAGGGAGCCCGTGGATATCGCCTCATCAAATTTTACCGAGGATACGGCCATTTTCGGCGGCGGAGCCAACCTGATGCTGGCCATTGAAAATGTCGCCCGTCAATACACCCCCAGGATGATCGGCATTGCCACCACCTGCCTTTCGGAAACCATCGGGGACGATGTGCCCATGATTTTAAACGGCATGGACAAGGCCCTGGGCGATACCCTCCTGGTCCATGTGTCAACCCCGAGTTATACGGGTACCCATGTGGATGGTTTCCACGGGGCGGTCCATGCCGTTGTGGAGCGTTGCAATCCGTTGGGCTGCAAACCGGAACAGGCCGTTGGGCCCCGGCCGAAAATAAATGTTTTTCCGGGCATGCTCTCCAATGAGGATATTCGGCATCTCAAGGAAATCTTCACGGACCTTGACATGGATTTTACGATTCTGCCGGATTATTCGGAACGCCTGGAAGGACCTTCCTGGGACGAATATCAGGCCATTCAACAGGGGGGGACCCCCATCCGGGATATCCAGGCCATGAACCGTGCCACGGCCAGCGTGGAGTTTGGAACCATCCTGGCAGCCTTGGTTGACCAGGGCGAAGAAAGTGCCGGATCCCTTTTAAACGATCGGTTTGACATCCCCCTGGCTTCCCTGGGCTTTCCCGTGGGGGTAAAGGCCACGGACCATTTCTTTGAGCGGCTGGAAGCGCTGACCCTGAAACCCATGCCTGAACGATACCGGCAGCAGCGGGGGCGGCTGATCGACGCCTATGTGGATGGAAACAAATATGTATCCGGCCAACGGGCCGTTGTCTACGGGGAAGAAGATTTTGTGGTTGCCATTGCAGGATTTCTGGCAGAGGTGGGCATCATACCGGTGCTGTGTGCTTCAGGCGGGAAAAGCGGATTACTGGAAAAAGCCCTGGAGAAAACCCTTGCACCGAATATTTTCAAGCAGGTGACGGTTCACCAGGGTATGGATTTTACCCAGATGGAGCAGGCTGCAAGGACCCTTGATCCTGATTTTATGATGGGCAACAGCAAGGGATACACCATGTCCCGCCACCTCCAGGTTCCCCTGATCCGGGTGGGGTTTCCCATCCATGACCGCATCGGTGGCCAGCGCATTCTTCACATCGGTTACAGGGGCGCCCAGGAGATGTTTGATACCATTGTCAACACCCTGCTCGAGCATCGGCAGGAGACATCTAAAATCGGTTACGCATATATGTAGTGTTTGAACGAAAACTCACCCACCTGCTGCGTTGCTTCACAAACCTAAAATCCTCACGTACTACAGTACGCTCCGGTTTTAGCTTTGCTCGCGCCTTGCATCTGGGCAAGTTTTCATCCAAACACGGGTTTTCGGTTGGGCACTATATGTAGCCATGGGTCCGTAAAACGAGAGGCCGAAAAACCAGGCCACAGAAACGAGGAGAGACAAAGGATAGAAAAATGAATATTGAAAATCACCCCTGTTTTAATGCAAATGCCTGTAAAAGTTGGGGACGGGTCCACCTCCCCGTTGCGCCCCGGTGTAATATCCAGTGCAATTTTTGTAACCGAAAATTTGACTGTGTCAATGAGAGCCGGCCCGGTGTCTGCAGCAGCATTCTTTCCCCTTTCCAGGCCATGGAATACCTAAAACAGGTTGTAACCCGGAAGAAAAATATCTCCGTGGTGGGCATTGCAGGCCCCGGAGATCCCTTTGCCAATCCTGAAGAGACCTTGACGACCGTTGAGATGATCAGCCGGGAATATCCAGACATGATGCTCTGCCTTGCAAGCAACGGGCTCAACCTGCCCGATTATCTGGATGATATCGCAAAGTTCAACGTCAGCCATGTGAGCCTCACCATCAACGCCATTGATCTTGCAATCAGTGAAAAAATCTATTCCTGGGTGCGGTTCGGCAAAAAGTCCCTGGCTCCTGCCCAGGGGGTCAAGCTGCTTCTGGAAAAACAGCTGGAGTCCGTGGCAGGGTTGAAGGAACGGGGCATCATTGTAAAGGTCAACACCATCGTACTGCCCGGTATCAATGATCACCATGTGGCCGATATTGCCAGGGAAATGGCAAAAATGGGTGTGGATCTGCTCAACTGCATGCCCTATTACCCCAATGAGGGATCCAACTTCTCCCATCTTGAAGAGCCGTCAAGGGAAGAGATCGCAGCCATCCAGGCGGCGGCCCAGCGGTATCTTCCCCAGATGAGGCACTGCAAACGTTGCCGGGCCGATGCCGTGGGGATTCTGGGTGAAGAACCGGACAAGGTGCTGATGGAGAGCCTCAAGGCGTGCGCATCCTTGGAAGCAGTTCCGAAAATCGAGATCCAAAAGCCTGCCCGGCCCCATGTTGCCGTGGCCACCCGGGAGGGGGTCCTGGTGAACCAGCACCTGGGGGAGGCCACTGAACTTGCCATTTACGACACCCACCAGGAAGAAATGGTTCTTTTGGAACAAAGAAAGATGCCCGGGCCCGGTGGTGGCAGTTCCAGGTGGCATGCCGTGGCCGACCAGCTCAAGGATTGCCATCTCATCCTGGTCAGTGGTGTCGGGGAAACCCCCAGGGAGGTACTCACACAAGAGGGGTTTGAAATCCTGGTGGTCAGCGGCCTGATCCAGGAGGTCGTAGATGCCGTTAAAAACAATCAAAACATCGGTCATCTGGTTAAAAGAGCCCCCCTGGATTGCAGGGCAGAATGTTCTGGTGGAGGAATGGGATGCATGTAAACCATGGCGACAGATTTAAAATCTAAACCATAAACCATGGGGATGGATTTGAAATCTATCCTTAAAAAGGAAAAAAATGGAAAAACCCAAACATCACATACTGGTCTGCGCAAGTTTCAGGCCCAATGGAGAACCCAAGGGAAAATGTCACCGGAAAAATTCCATGGAATTTCTTCCCTACATTGAGAACGAGATCATAGACCGGGGCCTTGAAGGGGTGATCGTTTCGTCCACCTGCTGTCTGAAGCTCTGTGACGACGGACCGGTCATGGTCATTTATCCGGAAAATATCTGGTACGGCAATGTAACCTCCGAGGATGCCATTGACGAAATCCTGGACGCCCTGGAAGACGGGGGCATTGCAAAGGAATATCTTATTTCCGATTCGACCTGCGAGGCGTGATCGTTTCCCGGGTAAAATAAATTCACAAGTTTGTCTCTCCTGGACTGTTTTGCTGGATTTTTTTTACCCGGGGACTTTAACATCTGGAAATTGGGACCTGATCATCGTTTCAGCCACCCGTTAATTGATGGGCTCCCCAAAAAATGCAGAACCGATAATCAAGGCCGAAAATTGATTGAAACTTCAAAGGAGTTCGCCATGGTTAATTTAAACGATAAAAGAAAAATATGGATGGTGGACACCACATTACGGGACGGAGAACAGGCCCCCGGGGTTGTGTTTCATACCCTTGAAAAACGTGAAATTGCAAGGGCCCTTGACCGCATCGGCATCGATGAGATCGAGGTGGGCATTCCGGCCATGGGGGATGGGGCCTGCCGGGATATCAGAGGGATTGCCCGGATGAATCTGTCGTGCGTCCTCTCTTCCTGGTGCCGGGCTTCCAGGGAAGATATTGAAGCGGCTGCCGCCTGTAATACTGGCGGTGTTCATATCAGTTTTCCCACCTCCTCCCTTCTTTTGAAAACCTTTGACAAGGATGAAGCCTGGGTGATGAATACCCTTGAAACCCTTGTTGGGGTCGCTCGAAAACATTTTGACCGGGTGTCGGTGGGGGCCCAGGATGCCACCCGGACCCGGCGGGATTTTTTGCACGGGTTTGCCCGTCTTGCCTATGAGGCCGGGGCAGACCGCCTGCGCATCGCAGATACCGTGGGAATGATCAGTCCCCTGGTGGTGATGAAAACCATGACCGATCTTGTCTGCCAGGTGCCGGACCTTGATATTGAGTTCCACGGCCATAATGACCTTGGCATGGCCACGGCCAACGCCGTTACCGCCGTGGATGCCGGGGCGTCGTCCCTGAGCGTCACGGTCAACGGACTGGGGGAGCGGGCCGGCAATGCCCCCCTGGAAGAGGTTGCCATGGCCCTTTTTGAGGTGGGCGGGTATGGGAGCACCCTTGAGCTTTCCCGGATGACCGATCTCTGCCGCCGGGTTGCAGCGGCATCGGGCCGGGAAATTCCTGAATCAAAACCCATTGTCGGTAAAAACGTTTTCTGCCATGAATCGGGCATTCACTGCTCCGGCCTTTTAAGGGATGCTGCCTCATACCAGCTGTTTCAACCCGAAAGGGTGGGTAAAGAAGGTTGCGAATATGTTATCGGGTATCATTCAGGGGCGGCTGCCATCTGCCATGTGCTCGGGGAACAGGGCGTTTTTATTGATAAAGCAGCGGCCAGAAGATTGATTCCCCGGGTCAGGGAAAAGGCGAGCAGACAAAAAAGGTTGCTTGCCCCTGTAGAGCTTGCGGAACTTTATCACCAGTCCTTGAAATCCAGTTGCCGGTACGGTTGTGCCGGATAAAATTGTCTCTATCGCCGGCTGGTGAACTTGGCTGTCCAATAGCGGTCGCTGCACGAACCGTCAATGCTTGCCTGGTGGTGTCGTTGGTTCGAGCAGCCGTCTGCCGTGCTGGATCAGTTGCTCTGATAATTTTTTCAGCAGGGTGGCGTTTAAATTCCAGCAGTGCCAGTAAAGGTCCACGGCCACACTGTAACCCGGCGCAAGATCAATGATTTCCCGGGATTCAGCCAGCGGCACGATCTGCTGTTCGGGCAACATGCCGTAGGCCAGGCCGGATGCAATGAAATCGGCAAATTTTTCTGCAGACGGCACATAGTGAATGGGCATATCCGTTGGACCTTTCCCAAGGGCCTGGGTCAAAAGCTGTTGATGCAGGGTGTCCTTCCGATTGAAGATGACTGCCGGTGCCCTGGAAGCGGACGCCATTGTGATGCCGTCTGGAAACCATTGGTGGACAAACCCGGGGGTGGCCACCATACGGTAGATCATCCGGCCGATGGGGTCAATTCGACATCCCTGCATGGGTTGGTCCAGGGCGGTGATGCAGCCCATGACTTCCCCGTCTCTTAAAAGCCTGTGGGTCTGTTCCTGGTCATCCACCCGGATGTCCAGCAGAACCCTTTCTTCCATCAAAAACGAATCAATGGCGTTCAAAAACCAGGTGGCAAGGGAATCCGCATTAACACCCACTGCCATGGTAGAAAAAAACGGAGCTGCCCGTTCTCCGGCGCAGGCCGCCAGATCCTGTTCCAGATGGTTGACCTGGAGATAATGTTTGAGTATCGTTTGACCGCCGGACGTCGGCCGGGGCGGCGTGGTGCGTGTCAGCAGGACCTGTCCCATCTGCTCCTCGAGCAGGCGAATCCGCTGGGAAACGGCAGACTGGGATATGTGAAGGGCGTTCGCACCCTTTTCGAATCCACCTTCCCGGACCACCATGGCCAGTGCTTCAATGAGTTTATAATCCAGCATGGCATAATTATTAGCATGACTTATGGTTCATTAAAATGATTAATTTTACTTTTAATCATTCCAGGGCTATCTTCACCCGGTATATTGAAATGCCAAAAGGAGAAGAAAATGATACTGCCATTTATGCAGGGGTTTGGAGCCGGGGGGGGATTGATCGTGGCCATTGGCGCCCAGAATGCCTTTGTTCTTTCCCAGGGTGTTCGGAAAAATCATCCCCTGATCGTCGCATTGACCTGCATTGTGTGTGATGCGGTTTTTATCACAGTCGGCATCGCAGGTTTTGGGGCTGCCGTTGCCTCAAACCCTGTGCTTTCCCAATGGGTGGCATGGGGCGGCGCCGCTTTTCTGTTTTTTTACGGTGCCGTCTCCCTTCGCTCTGCAATCAGCGGGGGAAGCCTGGATGCCGACGGACAGGCGGCATTGTCCCTGAAGGCCGCTGTCATGACCACCCTGGCCGTTACGCTGCTCAACCCCCATTTTTATCTGGATACGGTTGTTCTTCTGGGCGGAATCAGCAGCCGGTTCCAGGGTCAGAACCGGATGAGTTTCTGGGCCGGATCCGTTGCTGCCTCAACACTCTGGTTTCTGGGACTCAGCTTTGGTGCCCGGTTGCTGGCACCGCTCTTTCGACAGCAGATCGCCTGGCGGATCCTCGACAGCCTTGTCTGCCTGACCATGTGGGGAATTGCCGTTTCCCTGATCTGACCAGAATTCAGAGCTGTTTTTGGGTCAACTCAATTCATCTGTGCGCCAGATTTTTCTGAGGCATGGGCCAGGGGGGAGTGTTGCACAAGGTGGTCTGACAGCTCAATAACCTGGGCGTAAACCTCTGGGTTCAGCCGTTTTGTCCAGCGTCTGGGCAGTGATGAAACACCGTAAAGGGCACCTGCAACCATGCCGGCTATGGCACCGGTGGTGTCTGCGTCCCCCCCCTGGTTCACCGTATTGACAAGGCATTCTTCAAAGGTGCTGGTTGAAAATAAAAAATGAAACACGGTCTGAACCGTATCCACCACATAGGCCGAGCTGTTGCCTGGATAGGGATGATACCCGAATACCGGGTATCGGGTTACAAATTCGTCAACCAGGATGCGAAGATCGTCAAGGTCGGCACCCATGACGGCCCTGTGAACCAGGCGGCCAAACAGGATGCAGGCCGCGTCGGACAGGGGGTTGTTGTGGGTGATATGGGCCTGGGCCAGGGCGTGATGGGCCAGGATGTCTTCGTCCCCCAGGGTATAGAGCGCAACCGGAACCATGCGCATCAGGGCGCCGTTGCCGGCATCCCAGCGGCTTGGCGGCGCCTCAAGGGTTTTGTGAACAATATAGTTCCTGATTCCCCTGGAACAGGTGGAACCAATGTCAACGGGCCGGCTTTTCATCCAGCCTGCAAAACTGTCAGCAATGGCGCAAAGATGCCACCCTCCGGCATTCAGAATGGCCCGGCCCATGCAGATGGACATCTCTGTGTCATCGGTCACCTGGCCCGGTTTCAGGTACAGCCATCCTTTCCCGATGATCTGGTCGTGCACCCCGAACTGCACCTTGATTTCCCGGGGTGTCATGAATTCCGTGGTGGCGCCCAGGGCATCGCCCAGGGCCACGCCCATGAAGGCTGCTCTGGACCTGTCTTTTATCTGAGGCCAATCGGGTGTCTGAGCCTTGTTCATAAATATCCCCTGTTGATTTTTTTACACCAGGCGCCTGGTGATATCATACTCTCCGCCAATGACCAGGACCTCCTCTTCTCCCCTTAAAATTCCTGCATGGAGAAAAGAACCATCAAAAAAGATTTTTGAAACAGGAACCCTGACTTCCATGACAAAGGTGCCAAATTCCCAGGCCCGTTCAAAATCGTGGGTAAAGGAATTGAGGTTGTTGAGCCTGACCACGGCCCGGTGGTTGTCGGCCTGGTCAAGGATCTCATGCTCTGAAAAATCGTAAATCCCCCTGAACAGGGTGATGTGGGTGATCCGGGGGTCACGGCGATGGATTTCGTACTGAACAAATTCATAGAGAAGGTCCAGCTGGGAAAAGATGGCATTGGTCCTGGAGGCACCCCCCATGCGGTCCGTCAGGTAGGCAAGGTAGGCTTTGCTCTCTTTGCCCTGGATGCGGACGCGGTGATAGGTGGGTGCAAGACCCATCCTGCTCTCCACCCATCCCTTGATCACGGCACCTTCAACAGAGCTTGCATTGAACAGCCATCCCCTGAGGAATCTCAGGTAGCTGTGTTTCAGATTGACCTGCCCGTCGGGATCATCTGCATGCCGCCATTGGTGAAGATGAAAGGCGACCTCCATGTAATCCTGGAAAATCCGGGCCCGCTGCTCCCAGGTCGGTGAATGATCCAGGAGGCTGAAAAAATGGGAATGGGTGGCCCGGACCCCCTGGATACTCAGGGGTATTGGGTTGTCATTAAAGGCACGGGAACCCAGGATCCAGGGGGGTACGGTGCACAGGCTGAATTGACAATTGCCGGGCGCCTGTCCGGTTTCAGTTCCCGGAGGGTCTGTTGTTCCTGGGGGTTGCCGGGTCTTTAAACCGCCGGGTCCTGCAATCTTTTTCACTGTCCGCTCGTTCTCCTTTCTCACTGAAATTTTGCCATGGCTGCCATTGTCACCTGCTGAACGGACTGCAAAAAATAGACCAGGAATCGATTTTCATTGCTTGAAACCCCTGGTCTGCGTTGATGGCGGGGGATATGGGGGAGACCGCCTGGGGTGTTGCCAGGGCTGAGGGTTGTTTACATTCTGCTGAATGTTTCATAATTGTAACTAAATCCATGTTGAATCACAGCAATGTAATATATTTTTTGTAAAATTTTTTTGTTCATGGAGTTTGAAATATTTATGTCTTTTAATTCCAGATAGCTATCATTTTTTGTTGTTGGTTGTTGCCAGGTGGCATTTCCCATGCAAGACATGAAAAATGTTAAAAAATGATTGCAACCGGCAAAATGGAAGAACAACAGGCCGAACCCGATTTTCCATGCCATATCAGAAAAAGGTCTTAAGGGGCAAAGGGGTGCAGGGCAATGCCAGTCAATGATGCAAAAAGATTTTTAAAATCGATTACCGGACGTCCGGAACTCATGAAGGCGCTGAATCAATGCCGGAACCCTGAACAGATTCAAACCCTTCTTGGGGAAAACGGGTTTAAATTTAATTCAGAAGAGTTTGTTGAGGCATGGACCCGGGAAGTTGCCGGCTCCCCGACCGAGGAATACCACCATCAATTTAATGAACTCAGGATGTGGTGGGAGATGGTCAATCGGTTTTAAGATCAACGGGCTTATTTTATTCATAGGTCATTAAAATTGATGAAAAAGTGATTGCCGATCTCCTTGAATTTGAAAGATACCAGACCATCTGTTCGGTGTTTGACGGTTACCAGAGAAAAAAGATGTCCTTTGAAGTGATCCACAGAATGATCGAAACCGCACAGATTATTCAGAGCCATGCGGTCACGGTATGCAAGGGGGACCCCGTTGTGCCCCTGATGATCTGCCAATTAACAACTGAATTTAAAAAGGATCGGAGAGATGAAACATTCACCGCGTTTGACAAATTTTTTGACCGCCCTGCTGGTATTGACCTTTTCTGCCCCCCTGCTACCCCGGGCCTGGGCAGGAGACACCCCTGGAATAACCGTTTTTGCCGCGGCCTCCACCACCAACGCCATCAACGATATTGTCACCCTTTTTACTGCAGAGAACAAGGGCCAGGTGACCACTTCGTTTGCCTCTTCGTCCACCCTGGCCAAACAGATCAACCAGGGCGCACCGGCGGATCTGTATCTGTCCGCCAACCCCAAATGGATGGATTTTCTGGAAAAGAACCAGATGATTGAACCCGGCACCCGGTCTGATCTGCTCGGCAATCGGCTGGTCTTGATTGCCCCCCTGGACAGCGACATGGGTGTCACCATCGCTCCCGGTTTTGACCTGGCCGGGCTCCTGGGGCAGGAAAAGCTGGCCATGGGCGACCCGGACCATGTGCCGGCGGGCATTTATGGTAAACAGGCCCTGACTCGCCTGGGCGTATGGGACAGCGTGGCTTCCAACGTGGCGCGCTCAAAGGACGTGCGGGCAGCCCTGATGCTTGTGGAACGGGGCGAGGCGCCCCTGGGTGTTGTCTATGCCACGGATGCAGCCATTTCCAAAAGGGTCAAGGTTGTGGCCCTTTTTCCTGAAAATACCCACCCTGCCATTATCTATCCCGTGGCCCTGGTCGCAGGAAAGGCGACCCCTGGGGCCCGCGCTTTTCTGGAATTTATCAAAACCGGCGGGGCAGGGACCATCTTTGAAAAATACGGTTTTTCCCTGCGCTAATGGATTTTCTGGAACTGACACCCGTTGAGCTGGAGGCCCTCCGCCTGAGCCTGTGGACATCGGGCTGGGCTGTCCTGGGCAGCCTGGTACCCGGTATCCTGGTGGCATGGGTCCTTGCCAGAAAGCAGTTTCCCGGCAAGGTCCTGGTGGACGGGCTGGTGCATCTGCCCCTGGTGGTGCCGCCGGTGGTCACCGGTTACACCCTGCTGCTGCTCATGGGCCGGCGGGGCATCGTGGGCAGCTGGCTGTATGACCTCACGGGCATTGTGTTTGCGTTCAACTGGAAGGGGGCAGCCCTGGCCTCGGGGGTCATGGCATTCCCCCTGCTGGTGAGGGCGGTCCGGCTTTCCATTGAAAACGTGGACCAGGGGCTGGAGCAGGCCGCAAGGACCCTGGGGGCGGGTCCCGTTGATCTGTTTTTCACCGTGACCCTGCCCCTTATTTTCCCGGGCATCATCACCGGCATCATCCTTGCCTTTGCCCGAAGTTTGAGTGAGTTCGGGGCCACCATTACCTTTGTTTCGAATATCCCGGGGCAGACCCAGACCCTTCCCTTGGCCCTTTATACCCTGACCCAGGTACCGGATGGCGAGGCCGGGGCCCTGCGCCTGTGTATCATTTCCGTTGCCGTGGCCCTGGCGGCCCTGATCGCATCGGAACTTCTGGCCGGCCGAATGGAACGGCGCATGCGAGGAACGAACAGATCCCATGCTGGACATTGATCTTAAAAAAGTACAGGGAGATTTTACCATCGAAGCCGCCTTTGTTGCCCGGGGCGCTGGCGTCACGGCCATGTTCGGTCATTCAGGGGCGGGTAAAACCTCGATCATCAACATGATCGCAGGCCTTTCCCGCCCGGATGCAGGCCATATCGTGGTCAATGATAGATGTGTGTTTGACGGGGCAAAGAACATTCATATTCCTCCTGAACGCCGTCGTTTCGGTTACGTGTTCCAGGAGGGGCGGCTTTTTCCCCATCTGTCCGTGGGCAGCAACCTTGTCTACGGCATGCGGCGGGTGCCCCCCCAGGACCGCTACATTGAGTTTGACCAGGTGGTGGATCTCCTTGGCATCAGCCATCTGTTAAAACGCCACCCGGCCACATTGTCCGGCGGTGAAAAGCAGCGGGTCGCCATTGGCCGTTCGTTGCTAACAAGCCCTGTGCTGCTGATCATGGATGAACCCCTGGCCTCCCTGGACCAGGCCCGCAAAGAGGAGGTGCTTCCGTTTATTGCCCGGCTGCCCAGGGAAATCAAGGTGCCCATCCTTTACGTCACCCATTCCGTGGATGAAATTTTGAACCTGGCAGACACCCTGGTTTTTCTTTCCAACGGAAAAGCCCTGGCCGTGGGCAGTGTGGAGACGGTTGCGGCCCGGGCGGATTTTCAACGGCTTACCGGGGGTACGGAGGCTGCAGTGGTGGTTTCCACCCGGGTTCACTCCCACGACCCCGGGGCCGGTCTGACCCGGCTTGAATTTCCAGGAGGGATGCTGAGCGTGCCCCTGGTAAATCTTCCGGTCAATGGGACGGTGCGGGCCCGGATTCATCCCCGGAATGTGGGCCTTTCCCTGGAGGCCTTTCCCCAAACCAGTTTTCAGAACATTTTCCAGGGCGTCGTGACCGGGGTCAACGATCCCTGCAACGGGTCACTGGTGAACGTTTTTCTGGATATCGGCACCTCCCTCATGGCCACCATTACCCCCCGGGCCCGGCAGGAACTGGATTTAAAGCCGGGAACCCGGGTGCATGCCATGATCAAGAGCGTGTCCGTCTCTCTTGGATACGCTGCAGTTTGATGGGCAATCCGTCTGCAGAAACTGAAGGTGTAATACCTGTGGCCCGGGCCATGCCCGGGGTGCATCCTGGTGGAAAGTGCTTGTACAAACAGAACCCGTAACAGGAGAGATGAACATGGATAACCCCCCGGTGATGATACGGGATGCCCGGATAGAAGATCTTGACACCCTTGTCGGTCTTTTAAACCAATTGTTTTCAATTGAAAAGGATTTCAACTTTGATACAGAAAAGAGCCGCAGGGGGCTTTCCCTGATGCTGGATGGCTGCGGCAAGCACCGGGCGGTTAAGGTGGCCGTGATCAACACGGAAATTGTGGGCATGTGTACGGTCCAGACCCGGATATCCACGGCAACCGGAAGCATCACGGCTGTTCTTGAGGATCTGGTTGTGGATGCCGATCTCCGGGGCAGGGGAATTGGAAAAAGTCTTTTGCATGCAATTGCTCAATGGACACAACCAAGGGCCATATCCCATCTACAGCTTCTGGCCGATAAAAACAATGGACCTGCCATGGCCTTTTACAAGCACTTGAAATGGCAGCAGACAGACCTGGTCTGCCTGACCCGGGAGATTTAACGTCTTCAGGTCCAGGTGGCGGGCGGTAAATACAGTTTTTCGGATGGAAGAGTACCCCCGCGGTTTGCCCAACGCCCGGGCCCTGCTGCAGACCCGTTCTGCAGCAGGCCTTTTTTGTTTCATCTGATGGGTCCGCCAGGCGGACCCGATGGACTGATGGCTTGTTTAACTGAGTTTGACGGCGGCGTTTTCAGCGGCCAGCATGACATGGTAGCTCAAGGGGGATGCGGTCAACAGCGGGTGGGTGGCATACTGCATGACAGCCAGCTGTTCGGCCGTGAGGTTGGCCTGAATTGCCGTGGCAATGATGTTGACCATGTCAGAGGCTGCATCGCCGCCGCTCACGTGACCACCGATTACCTGATTGTTGTCCCGCCGAAACAAAAGCTTGATCTTCATGTCTGAGACAGAGCCGGGCAGATGACCGGGATGACGGTTTGGGGAGGTGGCCTCACCCACAACAAATTCGATGCCTTCCTCGGCTGCGCTCCGGCTGGTCATGCCGGCGGCGGCAACGGATCTGTCCCCCACCTTGGTGCTGAAGGCACCCAGTGCGCCCATGGTTACACGGCTGCGGTCTTTGCAAAGATTTGAGGCCGCAATCATCCCTTCACTGCAGGCCACGGATGCCAGGCGAATACCACTGGGTTTGCCCGTGATACAGGAAAATTTGCTGGCACAGTCTCCTGCAGCATAAATATCTGCGTCAGTGGTCTGCATATATTTGTCGACCTTGATTCCTGTGCGGGGGTCGGCCTCAAGGCCGCATTTTAAGGCCAGGTCGATGTTGGCCTGGGCGCCGATACCAATGACAACGGCATCGGCGGTGATGAGTTCACCGGTGGCAAGGCGCACCCCTTTAATCTCCTCGTCGCCGATCAATTCTTCTGCCTGGCAGTTGGTCTTGACCGTGACCCCCAGTTTTTTCAGCTCTGCCTCGATTTCAAGGCAGAATTCTTCTTCACAGGCCAGCATCAGGCAGCGGGGCATCATCTCTAGAACGGTCACCTTTTTTTCAACCCCTGCCTTTTGTCCCATCAGGGCAATCTGTTCGGCCATTTCAACCCCGATAAAGCCGCCGCCGATGACCACCACATTCTGGGCCGGCGCCAGGGCTGTATAGACTTTTTGAAGATAAACAGGATCTTTTTTAACGGTGAATACATTGGTTTTGTCAATGCCGGAAAGCGGGGGCACAAACGGCTTGGAACCCGTGCTGATGATCAGCTTGCCATAGGTAATCCGGTCTCCATCGGAAAAAACAACCGCTTTGCCGTCACGATCAATGTCGGCAACCTCCCGCTGGAGGATCTCAATGCCCTGATCAATAAAGCCCTGATCCGGGATAAGATTCTTCTCAACCTGGCCCATGATGCCATAAATATAGGGAATCCCGCAGGGAACGGGTGTGTTGATGACATTTCTGATGATCGTAACGGTCTTGTCAGCTGCTCTTTTTTTCAAGGTCAGGGCTGCCATCAGTCCGGCTGCAGACCCCCCGATAATAACCACGTCGCTTTTCATTTTTTACATCTCCTTTGAATGGGTGCAGAAAATTTATTTGTCTCTCTTTGTAACCAGGACAAGACCACAAAGCAAAAGGGATGCCATTATTCCATAAAAACAGAAAGACATTTTTTTAGAATGGTAACTTGCTGAAAATATGTTAAAAAAGCTAACCATAAAAAAATCTGCCCTGATTCGCTGGATTTTTAACTTGTCAATCTGAATGTTAATGTGCAAATTAGCAGGTGTTAAAAATTTTAACAGGGGTGGGGATATGCTTGAACAGACGATGGATCAATACTGGAAAACAGTTGTGGATACCATTCAGGAGGGGGTGATGATCGTCAACAAAAACGGGCGCATCGTTTTTGTGAATGGGTCATTTGAAAAGATCACAGGCTATTCCAGGCAGGAGGCCCAGGGCAGATCCTGTCATCTGCTGCAATGTGACACCTGCGAAAAAGCACGCTGCCTTACGGGGAAGAACTGGTGCGATCTTTTCAAGACAGGGCGTATTGACATGAAACGATGCACCCTGACCCACAAAAACAAGGGCAGGGTGCTGGTTCTTAAAAATGCCTCACTGCTCAAGGATCGTTCTGGAAACGTGGTGGGTGCCGTGGAGACCCTGACAGACATCAGTGATATTGTTGAAAAGGATCATCAGATTGAAGCCTTTCGAAGGCAGCTGCAGCAGGAAAATGGCTTTCACAACCTGCTGGGCACCTCCCGGGCCATGCAGCAGGTTTTTGAACTGATCCGCAACGCTGCACGTTCCGATGCCCCGGTGCTGATCCAGGGGGAGAGCGGCACGGGCAAGGAGCTGGTGGCCCAGTGCATCCATGATATCGGCCCCCGCCGGAACCAGCCGTTTGTAAAGGTTAATTGTGCGGCCTTGAACGAATCCATACTTGAAAGCGAGCTTTTCGGGCATGTCAAGGGTGCCTTTACCGGAGCTGTCAGGGACCGGGAAGGTCGGTTTGAAGCGGCCCGGGACGGAGATCTGTTTCTGGATGAAATCGGTGATTTGCCCTTTTACTGCCAGGTCAAACTCCTGCGGGTGCTTGAGGAAAATATCATTGAACGGGTGGGCGACAACACCCCTACACCGGTGAATACCCGCATCATCACGGCAACCAACCGCTGTCTCAAGAAGGATGTCGGCACCGGCAGGTTTCGGGAGGATCTGTTTTACCGGATCAATGTGATTCCCATCCAGGTTCCGCCCCTGCGGGAACGGACAGAAGATATTCCCGTGCTGGTGGACTCGTTTTTGATGCGCAACCGGCTCAAGACCCGGAGTGCTGTTCAGGGGGTCAGTAACCGGGCCATGCAAAGCCTCATGGCCTACCCGTGGCCGGGCAATGTCCGGGAATTAAAGAGTGCCTTTGAGTACGCCTTTGTCACCTGCCACGGCACGGTCATCCGCAGGGAGCATCTGCCGCTGCAGGTGCTGCTGCCTGCCATATCAAACCCCGCACCAGGCGAATCCCTGCCCCGCAAGGGGGAGGTTCAGAAACAGCAGCTCCTGGAAGCCCTGGACCAGTCCGGGGGAAATCAGTCCATGGCCGCCCGCATGCTGGGTGTATCCCGTGTGACCATCTGGAACCGGATGAAAAAATACGGTATTGAGTTCGACCGGAAAATGAGCGTTGATGAAATCAAATAAACTGATTATCCTGTCCAGGGATGCGGGCCCGTACCTGGAACTGATCCGCCAGGCGAAACTGCCCGGGCTGACCATTGAAACCGGCCGCAACCTGAACGAGGGCCGAAGGCACCTGGGGGAATGCGACATTATTTTTGGTACGCCGGCCCTTGTTCAACAGGCGCTGCCCCATGCCCCACGGTTGAAATGGGTCCAGTCCATGTGGGCCGGGGTAATGTGGTGGACGAACCGGCCCTGGTCCATGCCCTGGAACGGGGGGCCATCGCAGGGGCGGTTCTGAACGTCTTCCAGGAAGAACCCCTGCCGTTGGGCCACCCTTTGTGGATGACGCCCAACACCGTCATCACCTCCCACACCGCGGCAGTGAGCTTTCCAGAATTGATCGCGCCGATCTTCATCGACAACTACCATCGGTTTGTCACAAAAGAATCCTTGAACCACAGAATCGAATTCAACCAGGGGTACTAGACCCAGGGCCGGCATGGGTGGCGTAATTCAGATCCCATACCCCCTGTGGCCCTTGGGATTTCTTTTAAGACGGTGGATTCGAGCCCCCTATTTAATGGTGGGAAAAAATGGGTGCTAAACTAAAAAAATTGCTTTTTTGTAAAATAGGGATTAAGAAACACAGCTGTTTTTTATAATTATTACCAGACCCCTGGACCTGGTTCAGGATGCAGACCTCCCCGGTCCATGATATTGAGGTGGCCTTTGTTCCCTGCTGGTTTACCAGGGGAGCTGGAATTGAAAAGGAAATCTGGATATGAAAAAAGTGCTCTGCCTCCTGCCTGCCCTTCTGGCCCTCCCGGTTCTGGCCCTGGCATCGAACGGAACCCCTGGTTCATCTGGACTGGTCGATTTTACACAAACCATTTATGGCTACCTGGGCATCGGACTTTTTGTGGCCGCCTATCTTCTGGTCCCCCTCGAGAATATCATTCATCTTCGCAAGAGCAAGCCCGTGCTCCTTGCTGCAGGTATCATCTGGATTCTGGTGGCCCTTGCCTATATGGGCATCGGGGATACCCATACGGCCCACGAAGCCATCAAGGACAGTCTGCTCGAGTATGGCGAGCTCTTCCTTTTTCTGCTGGCGGCCATGACCTACATCAACGCCATGGAAGAACGGAAGGTATTCCAGGCCCTGCGGGCTTTTCTGGTGTCCCGGGGATTCTCCCTGCGGGTTCTGTTCTGGATTACGGGGGCGCTGGCCTTTGTGATCTCGCCTGTGGCTGACAACCTGACCACGGCCCTTCTCATGGGCGCGGTGGTCATGTCCGTTGGTGGTGACAACAAAAAGTTTGTTGCCCTGTCATGCATCAACATCGTCATCGGGGCCAATGCCGGCGGGGCGTATTCACCGTTTGGAGATATCACCACCCTCATGGTGTGGCAGAATGGCAAAGTGGATTTTACCCAGTTTTTTGCCCTTTTTGTTCCCTCCCTGGTCAACTGGCTGGTGCCAGCCGTATGCATGAGCCTTGCCATTGACAGAACCTCTCCCAGGGCGCTGAACGAAACGGTTGGAATGAAATACGGTGCCCGGGTCATGATCGGACTTTTTGTTCTGACCATTATCACGGCCGTCAGCTTTCACAACTTTCTCAAGCTTCCCCCTGCCGCCGGCATGATGCTGGGTCTCGGGTACCTGGGCTTTTTCAGCTATCACATCAAGCGTAAAGAGGGCAGGATGTTCTATTATGATAACATCCTGGGTGCCAGAAGCAAGAGCACGGTCAAGCGATCCCTGTCCATGCTTCAGGGCAAAATCCATGCCGAGGTCACAGGTGTCATAGACGACCTGCCAACCCCTGCCTTTATCCTGGACAAGGATCATGTCATCACCCACTGGAACCCGGCCATGGCGGCTTTGACCGGGGTTGCTGCCAAAGATAAGATCGGAACAAAAGAGCAGTGGAAGTCCTTTTATCCAAAAGAGCGTCCCCTGCTTGCCGACATGGTTCTGGAGCCGGGTTCAAAAAAGCTGGTCAACAGGTTTTTCCATGGGAAAAACAGGCCCAATAAATACCTTGACTCTGCCTATGAGGTGTCGGATTTTGAGCCGTCCCTGGGCGAAAACGGGAGGTGGATCTATTTTGCCTCAGCCCCCCTCAAGGATGAAAACGGCCAGGTGGCAGGGGTGATTGAAATCATCGAGGACATTGACGGGGACCAGGAGACAAAAGTCTTTTTTGACATCATGGCCAGTATCTCCAGGGCCGAGTGGGACACCCTGCTTTTCTTTTACGGGGTGACCCTCTGTGTTGGCGGCCTGGGTCAGTTTGGCTATCTTGGTCTGGTCTCCACCTTCATGTACGGAGATCTCGGTGCCACAGCTGCAAACACCCTGGTGGGGGTTCTGTCGGCCGTTGTTGACAATATTCCGGTGATGTTTGCCGTTCTCAAGATGAATCCGGCCATGTCCCACGGCCAGTGGCTCCTGGTGACTTTGACGGCCGGTGTGGGTGGCAGTCTTCTCTCCATTGGATCTGCGGCAGGTGTTGCCCTGATGGGCAGCGCCCGGGGGATCTATACCTTTGGTGCCCATTTAAAATGGGTGCCGGTGATCGCACTTGGCTATGGGGCCAGTATCCTGGTTCATCTCTTGATTAATGCACGTCTGATGTAGGCAGTGGATGGGGGGATCACCGGCGGGTTTTGTGTGGTGCCGAAGGGGAGATTCGAACTCCCACAAGCGTACGCTCGCCAGTCCCTGAAACTGGTGCGTCTACCAATTCCGCCACTTCGGCACGGATACAATCAGGCGGCCTGGGCCGTTCCTGGATTTGTGAAGGATCTTATACCCCTGGATTGTTCCTGTGTCAAGGCCAATTTTACTTGGACCTCTTTCTGGCCATGGCTGCGCCGCTAAGGTTCGGATTCATTTCAAGGGCTTTTATAAAATAGCGCCTTGTCTTTTCATTGGCCGAAACTATGATCAAGGTTGAAAAAAGAACGTCCAAAGCGTCCGCTGACGCTGGAGCGCCTGGATCAGTTGTAGAACTTTTTCTGGCCATATTTGTCAACAATGGCCATGCGGTCGTCCTCGGGCATGGATTCCACATACTTTTTCCAGCCAGGGCACCAGGTGGTATGCCATCGCCATAATCTGCCCATGAAGGACGATGGGTTGTTGTCGAATTTTGCCCTGAAACCACATTTTTCACACGAATGTTCTGCCATCGAATTTTCTCCCTGATTCTGGCTTTGATTAAATGACAAAGATGTATGCAATTGTGTGGTTTTTTTCAACCCATAAATGGTGTTGATCCAAAAACATTCCTGCTGCAGGTGGTTCCGTCGGCCAGGGCCAGGGCAGACATCGGCCCATCTCAAAGAACAAAGGGGGGTAATACCAGTGCCCGATCCCAACGGGGGATTTCCAGAAATTGTATGCCGGGAAATTGACAGGACCTAAACCGTCGCCCAAGGGCATGAAAGTCCCTCCAGCTAATCTTTTCATGGGACAGTGCCGATAGGGATGGTATGGCAGGGCGAAATTCCTGCAGGACTTTTATCCGTGACGAAAGGGGAATTTTTATCATGAACAGCATACCGACCTATTCCAGGCCGCCGGCAGGTTATGGCAACGGTAACGGCTCCATGGGCCAGACCGGTTTAAGAACCTTTGAGCAGTCGTCTGTTACCGCATCCAGGAGTCAAAATCTGGATCTTGCGCTTAAAACCCGTGAGGGGGATCTGGTGACCATCAATGCGGCTTCGTTTGCCGAGTTGGACGCCTTTGCCTATGATCAAACCGGAAAATTGACCCATGGCGGCACCGTGTCCACATCCCGATCCAGTTCCCGGTCCATGACCCTTGCAACGGGATCCCGTTTCACCTTTTCAGTCAACGGTGACCTGAGCGACCCGGAGCTTGATGACATTGAACAGATTGTGGCCAGCCTGGACAGGGTGCTGGAAAAAATGGCGTCCGGTGACATGGACGGGGCCGTTGAAGCCGCCCTTGCCATGACCGGCTATGATACGGTGTCATCGTTTTCGGCAGACCTCAGCATGGAAAGATCCTACACCCTGGCAACTGCGGTTGGCCAGGAACACTACACCGGAAGCCAGGGATCTGCACCGGTGATGCCTTCCCCGGGCTCCAGCCAGAATGGAATCCTTGTGGAGAGCCTCAAGGCGCTGATGGACGAGGCCCATGAAAATATTCAAAAGATGTCGCAGCAACCCATTGATCAGCTTTTTGCCGAGTACCTGAAGGCCTTTGACAGGACGGCCCATGAATCAGGCCATGGGCCGGACAGGGACGGTGTCCGTGCATATGGGATGATGGCGGATCTCAGACAGCAGCTGCAGCTGCTTTGAATCGAGCCCATGGGCCTTCCATGGGCCTTTCATCAGGTTTTGACCAGCAGTGCCTCCATCAGGCCGATGCGGTTTTCATCCAGGTTGGCCGTCATGGTCTGGCCGAATTTTCTGCCGTTGTCCCCGAAAATGATGTGGGGGCCCAGGGGGCGTGGCGGCACACCGTTTCTGGGGGCTGCCGACAGCACCTTCT
Source organism: uncultured Desulfobacterium sp. (assembly GCA_963675615.2). Classification (GTDB taxonomy): domain Bacteria; phylum Desulfobacterota; class Desulfobacteria; order Desulfobacterales; family Desulfobacteraceae; genus Desulforapulum. Next base: position 1,151,088 of record CAXXTD010000001.1, on the reverse strand, counting down.
GCCACCATTGTTTTGCCTGGGCGGTTGCATCGTCCACAAAGTCAGGGGTGAAACCTGTTTTTGAGAGCATGTCAGCAAGGCGTTCCCGGGTCTCGAGAAACGAGATCCGGTGGGTGTCGGCCCAGGGCACGGGAAGATGAATCTTTTTGTTCTCCTTTTGAACAATTTCATGGAGAACCAGGCGTCCACCGGGTTTTAATACCCTGTAAAATTCCTTGAAGGTTGTTTCCTTGTCTCGGATGTTCATGAGGGTGTGCTGGCACCAGACCACGTCAAAGGATTCATCGGCAGCCGCAAGCCTGCCAAGGTCGCCCTGTTCAAAGGTGACGCTTTCATCCAGACCCGTGGCCCGGGTGAGCGTCCTGGCAACCCGGACAAAGGCGTCCACAAGATCAATGCCCGTGACCGAGCAGTGGAAATTTTCTCCAATAAATCGTGACGATCCCCCGATGCCGCAGCCTGCATCCAGGAGCCTGTCCGTTGGTGCAAGGCCGCATCGCTGGCCCAGGGCCTGGGTGGCGAGGTGACCGCCCGTGTGGAGCTGGTCTATGATCGAGATGTCCCTGAGTTCAAGGCGGTCCGGGTCTTTGCCTGCAAGTTCAAGGGCCGCCCTAATTTTCAGTTCAAGGTCGTCTGAGCTGTAGTGATTTTCTATGTTCTTGTCCACTTGGGTTCCCTTTTTTCCTGAAATGCCGCAAGCCCCTCCTGTGCATCGTTTGTGGTGCAAAGCTGGGTGAACATCTCGCCCATGTAGTCCAGGGACTGGTGATAGGGGAGGTCGGACATGCCGTAGATGCCCTTTTTACCGCACTCCACGGCCAGCGGGCTTTTCTGGGCAAGCTTTTGGGCAAAGGCCATGGTGGCGGATTCCAGCTCATCATCGGGAACCACCCGGTTGACCATGCCCAGTCGCTCAGCCTCGTCTGCCCGGAGGATCTCACCCCCAAGGACCATCTCCAGGAGTTTCTTCCTTGACACGAGCCGTGAGAGGGGAACGGCTGGCCCCAGGCAGATGAGCCCCACATTGATGGCCGTTGTACCGAATCTGGCATTATCAGAGGCAATGGCCAGGTCCGAGGCAAACACAAGACCGGAACCATTGGCAATGGCATACCCCCTGACCGATGCGATCACCGGTTTTTTCATCCGGGCAATCGTGTGGTTGTGCTGGTCCATTTTTGCTATCATGGCCCTGAGTTCTGCCGGTGATTTGTCCTTGAATTCTGCAAGGTCGATCCCGGTTGAAAAGTGTTTGCCTGCCGATTTGATCACCACCACCCTGACATCATCGTCCGCGTCAAGGGCTTTGAGGTGGTGGTTCAAAAGGGTGGCAAACCCGAGGGTAAAGGTGTTTTTCTGTTCCGGTCGGTTCAGGGTGATCGTGCCGACTCCGTCGCTCTTTTCCATGAGAACCGATTGTTTGTCAGTCATGGGGCTCCTTTAAACCGTTATGATTTTTCAGGGGGCATGCAGGAGTGCATGCCCGGGCCATACCGCTTGATCAGGATTGAAGTTCTGTTATATTGGCGAAAAAGTCAAGGGCTGCCGGGTTTTTCAGGGCGTCTTTGTTTTTTACCTCCTGGCCGTGGACCACCTTTCGCACGGCAAGCTCCACCTTTTTCATGTTCAGGGTGTAGGGAATGTCCGGAACGGCGATGACTTTGGCCGGTACATGGCGGGGTGAGGCGTTGTTCCGGATGTCGTTTTTGATTCTTTTAACCAGATCTTCGGTCAGTTCGATCCCCTGGGCCAGCTTGACAAACAGAATGACCCGCACATCATTGTTCCAGTTCTGGCCGATGACCACGCTGTCTTCCAGCTCTGGCATCTGCTCGAGGCGGCGGTATATTTCAGCCGTGCCGATGCGGACCCCGCCGGGATTCAAGGTGGCATCGGACCGCCCGTACATGATCACCCCACCCCGCTCCGTGACTTCGATAAAGTCGCCATGGGCCCAGATGCCGGGATAGTCCATGAAATAGGCCGCCTGGTATCGTGATCCGTCCGCATCGTTCCAGAAGCTGATGGGCATGGAGGGAAAGGGGGCTGTGCATACGAGTTCGCCCTGTTTGCCCACCACGGGCTGGCCGTTTTCGTCATAGGCAAACACCTTCATGCCAAGGCCCCGGCACTGGAGTTCACCCGCATATACGGGTCCCATGGGGTTACCAAGGGCAAAGCAGCCGTTGAGATCCGATCCGCCTGAAATCGAGGCGAGCTGGATGTCTGATTTGACCTCGTCGTAGATGAACTGAAAATCTTCTTTAGACAGGGGTGAACCGGTGGAGAGCACCGCCTTTATGGCTGAAAGATCAAAGCGCTTGCCCGGCTTCACGCCTGCGTTTTTAAGGGCTGCAATATAGCCGGCACTGGTGCCGAAAACCGTGATCCGTTCGTCCTGGGCCATCTGCCACAGGGCGTCGGGGCCGGGATGGAAGGGGTTGCCGTCAAAGAGCACCAGGGTTGCTCCCGTGGCAAGGGAGGCCGTAAGCCAGTTCCACATCATCCATCCACAGGTGGTGAAATAAAAGATGGTATCATCGGCCTTGAGATCCGTGTGCAGCACAAGCTCCTTCAGCTGGTGTAGGAGCACCCCGCCGGCGCTTTGAACCATGCACTTGGGCAGCCCCGTGGTGCCGGACGAGTACATGATATACAGCGGATGGTTAAAGGGGAGTTGCTCAAACTGAATGTCAACGGCTGTCTTGTCCTTGAAATCATCGTACAGAACCGCGTTGCCAATCTTGGAGATGTCAGGGGTTTCACTGACATAGGGGACGACCACCACCTTTTCAATGGAGGGCAGCTCTTTTAAAATACCGGCAATTTTCTCAAGGCTGTCCAGGGGTTTCCCCTTGAAAATGTAGCCGTCGGCCGTGAACAATACCCTGGGCCGGGTCTGGCCAAATCGGTCAAGGACCCCCTTGATGCCAAAATCCGGCGAGCACGAGGACCAGGTGGCACCGATGCTGGTTGCGCCAAGCATGGCAATGATGGCTTCGGGCATGTTGGGGATAAACCCGACCACCCGGTCGCCCGGCTTGACACCGGCCTTGCGAAGCGCGGCTGCAACGGCGGCCGTCTCAAGGTAGAGCTCATTGTAGGTCAGGGTGCGGCGAACCCGGTCTTCGCCCCGGAAGATCAGGGCCGTGCGATCGTTGCGGTTGCGAAGCAGGTTTTCGGCAAAGTTGAGGCGGGCTCCGGAGAACCAGTCGGCACCGGGCATCTTTGCAGGATCATCAATCACCCTGTCATAGGGGACTGATGACTTTATACCGAGGAACTGCCATGCCTTTTCCCAGAACAGTTCAAGATTTTCAACGGACCACTGGTAAAGATCGTCATAGGTTTTGAACGATGTCCCCTGGGAGGCGTTGACCTCCTGCATGAACCGGTACATGTTGGTCTGTTCGATCCGTTCTTCGGACGGTGTCCATAAAAGCTTTGCCATTGCTTTCTCCTGTTTATGGGGCCTGGCTTGCCTTGTTGCCGCGGGTAACGGGAACAAGGCAAGCCTGACCTCTATTGGGCTGTTAATAATGATACCAAGATAAGTATGACCCCGATTGGGTTATTTGTCTGAAGCAGTTGCTGAGGCATCACCATCAGAGGCGTTTCATTGTTCGTTGTGGCCAGGGCAGATATCCTGCTCCGGCCATGCCGGTTATTCGTAGAGCACGGCAAGGATGGTGGCCCTGCCATTTTTACCCGTGATCAGGTGGGGTGTGGTTGAAAGGTAGTAGACCGAGTCCCCCGGCTCCAGGTCATAGCTCTTTCCACCAATGGAAAGTTCAGCCACGCCTTCAAGGACATAGATGAACTCCTCTCCATTGTGAACGGAGATCTCCTTGTCCGGGTTTTCTTCAAGCTGAACGATGAGGGCCTCCATGTGGCGGCCCTGGACTTCAGGGGCAAGGCTCATGTATGAGTATAGGTTCTTCTGCTCTTTCTGGGAGGTGGACCGGGAAATCTTTTTTCTCTCGTTTTTCCGGGTGATGGAATAGAGCTGGGAACCCACGCCTGAAACAAGCCGGCCCAGGGCCGAGTCAAGGGCCCTGGACAATTTCATCACCGTTCCCAGCTGGGGTTGAATCTTGCCATTCTCGATGTCCTTGAGGCGCTGGCTGTCAAAGCCGGTAAGGTTGGCAACCTCATCGATGGAGAGTCCTTTTTTCTCCCGCAGCTTTTTAATTCGCAGCCCCACCTCGTCCACCTCACCTGCAGCGGCGGGTTTGATCTCTCCGGTGAGATTCTCAAAATAGTCTACATTTATGTGGGGTAAATTCTTATCTTTTTCCATGGTCTCTCCTGGGCCTTGTCTGGTTGATGATTTGTCTGTTCATCCTTTTGTTCGATCGTTTACAGGGGATGGTTACAGGTATAACCATCCCCGGTCAACCGGTTTTATTCCCAACCCTTGGGCAGCAGCTGGTCCGGCGTTTCGCCAAGTTTCTCCTTGAGTTTTGCAAGGCCGGGTCTTGCATACTGCATGTGACCCTCCTTGAGGGTTCTGCCGTTCAGGACTGCCTCGCTTCTGAGGCGCCTGCCCACGGTTTTTTCCAGCTGTTTGCCCAGCCACAGCACCCGGTCAACGTCCCAGCCGTGGTCTATGCCCATCTCGTCGATCTGAACCAGGGTGTCCTCCAGGCAGACAAGGCCCACATACCTTGGGTCGTCATAGTAATAATCGCCTGTGCCCTTGATGGGGCAGTCATCAAGGAAGTTCGCCGGCTGACCGCCAAGGCCGCCAAGGGTTGCCTCAAAATTGATGATGCCAGCCTGGAGGCAGGCCAGAATCGAGGCCGATGCCATGCGTTTGGTCTCGTGGAAATGGGCAATGTGGAGTCTGGGATCGGGCAGGGCGTCGAGCACCATGGAGAAGTAACGGTACACCTGGGCTGCCGAGGCGCTGCCGTCGTGGTCAGCATGCTCCACGTCGTGGGCGCCGATGTCCAGCCAGCGCTTGGCAAATTTTACGGCGTCCCGCATGTCTGTTGCGCCGCCGATGGGACTGCCCCAGATGGTGCTCACGGTGCCGCACATCTTGATGCCGGCATCGTTGCACTTTTTGATGCAGCGCTCGGCCTCCTTCCAGTAGTTGGGAAGGGTGGTGCCTGAATTGGCAAAGTGGTGCTGCTCTTCGGTGGATACCATCATGAGGATGCGGTCCGGTCCGATGCCCTGTTTTTTAAGCTCAATGGCCCGGTCAACGGCAGGTTCGCGTATGGTGATACAGGTCAGGGAGATGTCGTTGGTGTCGATGCCCCGTTTGGCGCATTTCTTCTTGAACAGATCCCCCTTTAAGTAGGTCAAGAGCGTCTCGGCATCCCTGAACTGGGGCATGAGGTAGGGATTGCCAAGGTTGGTCACCTCAATGTGCCGGCACCCGGCAAAGATCAGCTCTTCCAGGTAGAATTTTTTCGCCTCGGTTGAGATGAATTTCTCCTCATGCTGGAATCCGTCGCGTACGGTGATGTCTCCGATGGTTACTTTTCTGGGCATTTTTGGAAAAATTTTCCAGTAATCATATTCTGTCATGGTCGTTGTCTCCCATTGGTTGTTTGCTGTTCAGCCGCCAGGGCACAATGGCACAAAGGCGCAGGGGTAGGTAAAGGGGTTAAACCGGCCAAGGCCTCTAGAACCTGAAGTTGCCAAAGGACGGATCTCCCACGGGTTTGAGCATGCTCACCTCAAATCCCATGGCAAGCCAGTCCCGGATTTCAGAAAATTTCAGCACCCGGTCGGTCAGCAGCCGTGCCCCGCAGTAAAAGGGGTGGGCCTCGCCGTCGTATTTGTCAATCATTTTCTGGCGGAACGCCTCCTTGTCCTCGTCTGACATGGGCTTGCCCGAACGTTTGCTCTTGGCCTCTTCAATGGAGAGAAGCACCCCGCCTGCGCTCTTGCCGCTCATGACCGAGGTCCTGGCCCGCATGGTGGAAAAGAGGAAGTGGGGTTTGTAGGCCCTGCCGCACATGCCGTAGTTGGCAGCCCCGTTGTCCGGGCCGATCACCAGCTGAATCTTGGGCACCTGGGCACAGGAAACCGCCCTTACCATGTCTGATCCGTACTTGCCGATGCCCATGTGCTCTGAATCAGAACCCACCATGAATCCGGGGGCGTTCTGGATAAACAGCAGGGGAATTTTCTCCTGGGAGCATCGGACGATGAATTCGGTTGCCTTGCGGGCCGACTCGTAAAAGATGATGCCCACCTTGTTGGATGCAATGACCCCCACGGGCAGTCCCTTGATGCGGATTTTACCCGTGACAATATTGTCTCCCCGGCCCGGTGCATAGTTCTCCTTGTATTCCTGGAAAAAACTTGCATCGGCAAGGGTATGGATGATGCGTTTGACATCAATTCCCTGGCTGCCCGTGACGGGCATGAGGTCGTAGATGCTCTCCTGTTCCACGGCAGGTTCCTCGGCCAGATACTGGTGGAGGTGCATGGTCTGGGGTTTCTCCATGGAGAGAATCTCCCTGACCCTGGCCACGGCTTCGGACTGATCCTGGCACAGGTGGTCGGCACCGCCGGAAATCTCGGTGTGGGTCTTGGCGCCGCCAAGCTCTTCGGCTGTAATGGTTTCGCCAAGGGCCATTTTCACCAGGGGGGGGCCGCCCAGGAACGAAAAGCTCTGCTTGTCGATCATGATGGACTGGCAGGCCATGAACACGATGTAGGCCCCGCCGGCCGTGTTGCCCCCGGTGCTCAGGGTGATCTGTTTGAGCCCTTTGGCCGACATTTTGGCCATGTTGTAGAACAGTGATCCAAAGTGCTGGTCATCCGGGAAGACATCAATCTGCATGGGCAGAAACGCCCCGCCGGAATCGGCAATGTACACACAGTTCAGCCCGCAGGTGTCAGCAATGGCCTGGGCCCGCATGTGTTTTTTCAGGGTGATGGGAAAATAGGTGCCGGCCTTGACCCTGGAATCGTTGCCGATGATCATGGTCCAGTTGCCATGGATTTTGCCGATCCCTGTGACGATGCCGCCACAGGGAACATCCGGCACTCCCGGATAATTCATGCCAAAGCCTGCCAGCATCGAGAGTTCAAAAAACTGGGTGCCCGGATCAATGAGTTCGTTGATGAGTTCGCGGACCGGCCGCTTGTTGTTTTTGGCAAGCCGGTCAACGGCCTTCTGACCTCCGGGCCAGGTGGCTTCGTAAAGGCGTTCGTCCAGTTTGAGTTCTTCGTTCTCCCAGTGTGTTCTGTTTTCGCCCATGACTTATCTCCCCTTATAGACAGGCTTGCGTTTTTCCCTGAAAGCGGTCAGCCCTTCGATCCTGTCTTCCGTTGGAATGGTTACCCGGTAGGCGTTGGACTCAATGGCCAGCCCCGTTGCAAGGTCGGTTTCAATGCCCTGGTTGATGGCGTACTTTGCCATCTCAACGGCAATGGGTCCGGTCTCCTTGATCATTTCGGCCATGGCCAGGCAATTTTCAAGGAGGTCTTCAGGCGCACAGGTCTGGTTGACCAGGCCGATCGCAAGGGCCTCGTCAGCTGCGACCCTGCGGCCCGTGAAGATCAGTTCCTTTGCCTTTGCCACGCCGATGATCCGTGGCAGCCGCTGGGTGCCGCCGCCGCCTGGAATGATGGCAAGCCTTGTTTCCGTGAGTCCCATGACGGCCGTTGATGCCGCAATCCTGATGTCCGCTGCAAGGGCAAGTTCGGTTCCGCCGCCAAGGGCGATGCCGTTGACGGCGGCGATAACGGGTTTGCCCAGATTCTGGATCGAGGTCAAGAGGTTCCGGATGGTCAAAATAAACCGTTTTACCTCGTTCTGGGACAGGGTGGCCCGTTCTTTCAGGTCTGCGCCTGCGCAAAAAGCCCGTTCTCCTGCACCTGTGATAATCAGGCACCGGACATCATCCCGGTACTGGAGGTCATCCACGGCGTCCCGAACCTGGTTGAGCATGGCAAAGTTAAGCGAATTCATTGCCGCCGGCCGGTTGAGGGTGAGGATTACAACACCGGGTTTCTCTTGTGTCAATACTAGGTCGTTGATAGTCATAAGCGTATTTTTTCTACTCCGTGTCAGTTAAATGAGGACTTCCCCCGACTTGGTAAGCTCCTGTGTTGCCGAATCCCTCAGTTTGTATTTCTGGATCTTGCCACTGGCCGTGGTGGGATATTCGTCAACAAAAAAGATGTACTTGGGAATTTTGTGGTAGGAAATCTGGTCTTTGCAGAATTCCTTGATCTCTTCGGCGGTTGATTTTTCACCGGGCCTGACCTGGATGAATGCAGCAACTTCTTCACCGTATTTTTCGCTGGGAATGCCGACCACCTGGACATCCTTTACCTTGGGATGGGTGTAGAGGAACTCTTCGATCTCCCTTGGGTAGATGTTTTCACCGCCCCGGATGATCATGTCCTTGATGCGGCCCGTGATCTTGCAGTAGCCGTTCTCGTCCATTTCGGCAAGATCGCCCGTGTGGAGCCAGCCGTCCTTGTCAATGGTGTTCTTTGTCGCCTCTTCCATCTTGTAGTAACCCTTCATCACATGGTAGCCACGGGTGCACAGTTCTCCCTGTTCTCCCCTGGGCATTTCATCGCCGGTGACGGGATCTACGATTTTTACCTCAACATTGGGAAGGGCGCAGCCCACTGTGGAGGTTTTGAGTTCCAGGCTGTCGTGGTCACGGGTCTGGGTGATGCCCGGGGATGCCTCGGTCTGGCCGTATACAATGGTCATCTCCTTTGCCCCCATGTCCTTGATCACCCGTTTCATCACCTCAATGGGGCAGGTGGAGCCGGCCATGACGCCCGTTCTCAGGCTTGAGGTGTCATAGCTGTGTTTGTCCATCTCTTCAAATTCTGCAATGAACATGGTGGGAACACCCAGGAGGGCGTTACACTTGGATGACTCCACGGTTTTCAGCGTATCCACGGGGTTGAAGGCCACCACCGGGGCCATGGTGGCGCCCGATACCATGCAGCACAGGGTGCCGATGACGCAGCCGAAACAGTGGAAAAACGGAACGGGAATGCACATGGCATCGTCCGGGGTGAGGTTCATGCATTCGGCCATGCTTTTTGCGTTGCCGATGAGGTTGGTGTGGGAGAGCATCACCCCCTTGGGAAAGCCGGTGGTGCCAGAGGTGTACTGCATGTTGATCACATCGTCGGGTTCAAGGCTTGCCAGTCGTTTTTTCAGATCTTCGTCTGTTACAGACTTGCCCATTTCCATGATATCGTCCCAGTTGTACATGCCCGGGATCTTGTCCTTGCCAAGATAGATGAGGTTCTTCAGGAAGGGGAGTTTTTTGCACTTGGTTTTACCCGGTTCAGTGTCTTTGAGCTCCGGGCATACCTTGTTGATGGTCTGGAGGTATTCATCGGGGGTTCTTACGCCGCCCATGAGGATCAGGGTGGTTGCGTCGGACTGTTCGAGCAGGTACTCAAGTTCTGCACTCTTGTAACTTGTGTTGACCGTTACAAGAACGGCTCCCATGCGGGCGCTGCCGTACTGGGTATAAACCCATTCGGGAATGTTGTTGGCCCAGATGGCGATTTTTTCGCCCCGCTGGATGCCCAGGGCCATGAGCCCCTTGGCAACCTTGTTGCAGACTTCCCGAAACTCCTTGAAGGTGTATTTTATGCCAAGGGAGTTGTACTCAAGCCCGCTGTTGTTGCCAAAGTTGTCCGCCAGAATGTCCACGATATTACCGATGGTTGTTTCGCCGACCTTGATCTCAGGTTTCTGCATTTTTTTTGTCTCCCCCAAAAAAGTTTAATGGTTAACACCCGATGTATCTTGAAATGACCAGTCGCTGGACCTCGGAAGTCCCTTCTCCAATGTCCAGAAGTTTCTGGTCGCGGTAAAACCGTTCCACATTGTACTCTTTCATCAGGCCATACCCTCCATGGATCTGGACGGCATGGTTGGCAACCCTGCCCATGAGTTCCGAGCAGTAGAGCTTTGCCATGGCCGCTTCCCGCTCAAAGGGCCTGTTGTTGTTTCTCAGCCAGCACGCCTTGTACATGAGGTTTCGAGCACATTCGATTTCCATGGCGCAGTCGGCAAGCTTAAAGGCAATGGCCTGGAATTTCGAGATGGGCTGGTTAAACTGCTGCCGTTCCTTTGCATAGGCCAGGGCCAGGTCATAGGCCCCCTGGGCCCCGCCAAGTCCCATGGCACCGATGGAGAGCCGGCCGCCGTCCAGGGTCTTGAGCATCTGGTGAAAACCATCCCCCCTTTTTCCCAGGATATTTTCCTTGGGCACTCTGACATCGTCAAAGTATAGTTCCGCCGTGTTGGATGCCCGCCACATCATTTTCTTGTGCATGGGAACGGCCTTGAACCCCGGGGTATCGGCCTCGACGATAAAGCAGGTGTATTCCGGCTTTCCATTGTCCCTGACCCCGGTCTTGGCCTGGACTGTGACCCCCAGGGTCATGTCGCAGGCTGCATTGGTGATGAAGATCTTTGATCCGTTGATCACCCAGTCATCGCCGTCCTGTACGGCCGTTGTTTTTGAACCGCCGGCGTCGGAACCTGCCGTGGGTTCAGTCAGACCGAATCCCCACAACCGCTCCCCGCTGCACAGGGGCGGCAGGTAGCGTTTTTTCTGCTCTTCCGTGCCAAAATAGTAGAGGGGGCCGATGCCGAGGGAATTTCCTGCAGCAATGGTTGCGGCCTGGGAGCCGTCGATCCGTGCGACTTCTTCAACGGCAATGATGTAGGAAAGGTAATCCATGCCCTGCCCCTCGTACGCTTCGGATACAAACATGCCAAAAAGACCGATTTCGCCCATCTTGCGGGTCAGCTCAACGGAAAAAGCTTCGTTTTCGTCCAGCTCTCCTGCGATGGGGGCAATCTCTTTCTGGGCAAATTTTCTAACCTCCTTGCGGATCATCTGCTGCTCTTTCGTAAGGTCAAAATCCACCCTGCCTCCTCCTTGTAATTTGTGGTTAATCGTTTGGTCTAACTGTCCCAGGTGTGATATTATCAGGGTTCAGTCCTGGGCGAACGAGCGCTCAGTCTATTTATGAACGATACTATATTTGTTGATTGAAATTTGTCAAATGTTTTTTTGAGACCTTGACAATAAAGGTCTGCTCATGTATCAGAAATCATATGACCGAGCGCTCGATCAATTGAGCTGGATCTTGGCGGTAAATTTTAAAAGGAGTGACCCGGAGTTTGAGAAAAGGTGAGTTGAAAAAAACAAGGAAAAACCAGAGCGAAGTACCCACCCAGATAAAGAATCCGAAGCTGGTGGTTGAAAGACGGCGGCAGATTGTGGATTCAACCGTGCATCTTTTTGTGGAGCATGGCTACCACAAGACCACTACCCGGATGATCGCAAAGGCTGCTGGGTTTTCCATTGGAAGCCTCTACGAATATGTGGGGTCAAAGGAGGATGTGCTTTATCTTGTGTGTGAGGCGATCCATGCCGAGGTGGAAAGGGCCGTGGAAGCGACACTTTCCGGCGAAGTCCGGGGAAAGCAGACCCTGGCCGAAGTGATCCGGGAGTATTTTCTCGTATGCGACACCATGTCCGACCATGTGCTTTTGATGTATCAGGTGACCCAGTTCCTGCCTAAGAAATGGCAGGTCCGGGCCCTTGAAAATGAGCTCAGGATTACGGATATCTTTGTCCAGGTGATCAATAAACTCTCGGGCAAGGTTGATTTTCCACGGGTGGAGGAGGAGACCGTTACCATACTTGCCCACAATATCTCGGTGCTGGGCCACATGTGGGCCTTCAGGCGCTGGGATCTTGCACGGCATTTTACCATAGATGAATATATCGACTATCAGACCGATTTTGTTCTTGGACGGTTGCTTGCCTGAAGATCCGGTCCGGAAACAGTAAAAAATAAACGGGGCAAAGAGGTTGAGCCCGCAGATATGCAAAAAGGAGAAAAAATGGAGCAGACAGCAGACATTTACAAGGCTGAAAATGCCGTGCGGGTCGTTACAGCCACCTCTCTTTTTGATGGTCACGACGCATCCATCAACATCATGCGACGGATGCTTCAGGACTCGGGTGCTGAGGTGATTCACATCGGTCATAACCGGTCGGCCCGGGAGGTGGTTGAGGCGGCCATTGAAGAGGATGCCCAGGGGATCGCGGTTTCAAGCTACCAGGGGGGGCATGTCGAGTTCTTCAAGTACATGGTTGATCTGCTCAAGGAGAAGAACGCCTCCCACATCCGGGTGTTTGGCGGCGGTGGCGGTGTCATCGTCCCGGAGGAGATGAAGGAACTCCACGCCTATGGCGTCACCCGGATCTACTCGCCGGACGATGGCGCCAGGATCGGTCTCCAGGGAATTATCAACGACCAGATCCAGAAAATGGATTTTTCCACGGTCGACTTTGATCGCCTTGACTATGGACGACTCAATGTTGATGAGAAGTATGTAACGGCAAATTTTATCACCGCAGTCCAAAACGCCAAGGAGCGAAACGACGGTTCCCTTGACACCATACTGGCCGGGCTTGCAGGGGTCCGGAACGATAAAAATCCACCGGTCATCGGCCTTACAGGCACGGGCGGGGCCGGAAAATCTTCGCTGACCGACGAATTGATCCTCAGGATGCTCATGGATCTCAAGGATGTGAACATTGCCATCCTGAGTTGCGATCCATCTAGGCGAAAGACCGGGGGCGCCCTGCTTGGCGACAGGATCCGCATGAATTCCATTGAGACCGGAAGGGTCTACATGCGCTCCCTTGCCACAAGGGAGGCCCAGTCCGAGCTGCCGGCATCCCTTGCCGAAGCCATTGCGGTGGTCAAGGCCGCTGGCTACGACATCATCCTGGCCGAGACCGCAGGCATTGGCCAGGGCGATTCACGGATCATCGACCTTGTGGACCTTTCCGTGTACGTGATGACCGCGGAGTTCGGTGCCCCGTCCCAGCTTGAGAAGATCGACATGCTCGACTACGCCGATATTGTCGTGATCAACAAGTTTGAGAAAAGGGGCAGTGAAGATGCCCTGCGGGACGTGAGAAAACAGGTCCAGCGGAACAGAAAGGCGTGGGATATCGATCCCGTCGACCTTCCGGTTTACGGCACCATTGCCTCCAAGTTCAACGACGACGGGGTCACGGCCTTTTACCACGGGATTCTGGACCTGCTTGCCCGGAAAAAAGGGGTGGTGTATACCTCGGGTCTCAAGCAGACCCATGGCAAGGTCTCATCTTCAAAAACCATCATCATCCCGTCCGAGCGGACCCGCTACCTTTCCGAGATCGCCGACACCGTGAGGTCCTATCATAAAAAGACCGATGAACAGGCCGATGCCCTGCGAAAACGATGGCACCTGACGGAAACAGAAAAAGAGCTCAAGGCGACCCTGTCTGACGATGTCGGGGCGATGCTCGAGGCGTTCAAGCAGTCGATCCAGGCGGCCAGCCAGAAAATCGACAGTGAAACAGACGATCTTATCTCCCAGTGGGATGAGGTGAAATCGGCATATCACCAGGAGGAGCTGGTCTACACGGTCCGGGACCGGGAGATCCGTCTGCCCCTTTCGACCGTGTCGCTCTGCCATTCCAGAATACCCAAGGTGTGTATTCCCCAGTACAAGGATCCCGGAGAGCTGTTCAAATGGATGCGAAAGGAGAATGTGCCGGGCCGGTTCCCCTTTACGGCCGGGGTATTTCCCCTGAAGCGTGTGGACGAAGATCCGACCCGAATGTTTGCAGGCGAAGGCGGCCCGGCAGACACCAACCGCAGGTTCAGGTTTCTGTCGTCAAACTATGAGGCCAAACGGCTCTCAACGGCATTTGATTCCGTGACCCTCTACGGTCAGGATCCCGACACCCGGCCCGACATCTACGGCAAGATCGGCACCTCCGGGGTGAGCATCTGCACCCTGGATGACGTCAAGGTGCTGTACAGCGGGTTTGATCTGTGCGCCCCCAACACCTCGGTTTCCATGACCATCAACGGCCCGGCTCCCATGATGCTGGCCATGTTCATGAATACGGCCATTGACCAGCAGATGGACAAATTCCGCAGTGAAAAGGGCAGGGAGCCGTCGGCATCCGAGGCTGCCGAGATCCGCCAGTTTGCCGTTTCAACGGTGAGGGGAACGGTCCAGGCCGATATCCTCAAGGAGGATCAGGGTCAGAACACCTGCATCTTTTCCATTGAGTTTGCCTTAAAGATGATGGGTGATATCCAGCAGTACTTTATTGACAATGCCGTTCGAAATTTCTACTCGGTATCCATCTCGGGGTACCACATTGCAGAGGCCGGTGCCAATCCCATTACCCAGCTTGCCCTGACCCTGGCCAACGGGTTCACCTATGTGGAGTACTACCTTTCCCGGGGCATGGAGATCGACAGCTTTGCCCCTTCCCTGTCGTTTTTCTTTTCCAACGGCATGGAGCCCGAATATACGGTCATGGGCCGGGTGGCGAGACGGATCTGGTCCGTTGCCATGCGTTACCTTTATAAAGGCAGGGAAAATTCCCAGAAACTCAAGTACCACATCCAGACCTCGGGCCGGTCCCTCCATGCACAGGATATTCAGTTCAACGATATCCGGACCACCCTTCAGGCGCTGTGCGCTGTTTATGACAACTGCAACAGCCTCCATACCAACGCCTTTGACGAAGCCATTACCACGCCGTCCGGGGAATCGGTCCGCCGGGCCCTTGCCATCCAGCTCATCCTCAACCGGGAGTGGGGGCTTGCCAAGAACGAAAATCCCCTCCAGGGCAGTTTTATTGTGGACGAACTCACCGACCTGGTGGAAGAGGCCGTGCTCAAGGCCTTTGACAGTATCACAGAACGGGGCGGTGTGCTCGGCGCCATGGAGTCCGGTTACCAGCGGGGCAAGATCCAGGAAGAATCCATGTACTACGAGCTTCGCAAGCATTCCGGCGATCTGCCCATTGTGGGGGTCAACACCTTCCAGGATCCGGATGCCAACTACGACGAGATCATGTCCTGCCTTGAGCTCTCCCGGGCCACAACCGAGCAGAAGGACGATCAGCTCAGGCGCCTTGGGGCCTTTAAGGAAGCCCACGGGCAAAAGGCCCTGGACGCCGTTGTGAAACTTCAGCAGACGGTCCTTGATGGCGGCAACGTGTTTGCCGAACTCATGGAGACGGTAAAGCACTGTTCCCTTGGGACCATTACCCAGGCCCTCTACGATGTGGGCGGCAAGTACCGGCGGAACATGTAACTGTAAACTGGGGCAGATTAACGGGGCCAGGCTTGAGCCTCAATCCATGGGATCAGCCTGACCCACACAAGGAGAAAATATGAAAAAGGCAGTAATCGTCAGTGCGGTAAGGACCCCACTGGGCAGCTTTGGCGGCAGTTTGAGCACGACAGGTGCAACTGATCTGGGTGCCCATGCCATCAATGCAGCCATCGAACGGGCCGGTATCGATAAAGAGATCATTGACGAGTGCATCATGGGCATGGTTCTGCCCTGCGGGTACGGCCAGAATCCAGGCAAGCAGGCGGCCGTCAAGGCGGGTCTGCCCTGGAAGGTTGAAGCCATCACCATCAACAAGGTGTGCGGGTCTTCCCTCAAGGCCGTTATGCTTGCAGCCCAGGCCATCCAGTGCGGGGACGCGGATGTGGTGGTTGCAGGCGGCATGGAAACCATGAGCATGGCACCCTACTACATGGAAAAGGCCCGGTGGGGTCATCGCATGGGACCGGGCACCATCCAGGATCACATGGTCCACGACGGGCTTTGGGACATTGTTAATGATTTCCACATGGGCATGTCCAACGAGCTTTGCTGCGAACGGTGGAATGTCTCCCGGGAGGACCAGGACCGGTTTGCAGCAGAATCCTATCGCAGGGCGTGTGAGGCCGTTAAAACGGGCCGGTTTGTGGATCAGATTGCCCCGGTTTCCGTTGCCCAGAGAAAGGGCGATCCAAAGCTTTTTGACACGGACGAATGCCCCCAGGAGACCAGCTTTGAGGCCCTTTCCCGGATGCGGCCGGCCTTTAAAAAGGACGGCATGGGAACGGCCGGCAACGCTTCGATCATCAGCGACGGAGCCGCAGCAGTGGTGGTGATGAGCCAGGACCGGGCAAAGGCCCTTGGCTGCACCATCCTGGCCGAGATCGGTGCCCAGGCATCCTTTGGCATTGACATGAAGTATGTGCTCATGGCGCCGATTTATGCCATCCCCAAGGTGCTTGACAAGGCAGGCATCACCCTTCAGGATGTGGATCTGTTTGAGATCAATGAGGCGTTCAGCGGCAGTTCCTTTGCCATCAACAAGGTGCTTGAACTTGATCCTGAAAAGGTGAATGTCAACGGCGGATCCGTGGCCCTTGGCCACCCCATTGGCGCAAGCGGGGCAAGGGTTTTGACCACGCTGCTCTATGAAATGCAGCGCCGGGATTTAAAGACGGGCCTCGCTTCTCTCTGCCTTGGCGGTGGAGAGGCCGTGGCAATGATCGTCAACCGATAACCGGCACGGCCGGAGCGGGGGATGGTTTCCGGTCACAGCGAACAATGAAACGTCTCTGTGTGCAATGCTTCGGCCGGCGTTTTTTATAAGAAAATGCAGCCTCAAATTGTCGACAGCAGAGCCTCCGGCGGGCGATGGGAGCGGCCCATTGGGACCCAAAGGCGATGAGCCCTTTTGCCCTTCCGGGCGTTAAGAAGCGCAGGCTGTTTGAGGACTTTAGCCCGCAGTTCCTGCGCTTTAGACCGGCAGGGCAAAAGGGCCGCCGACGGTCCCGGGCCGGTTCCATCGCCCGTCGGGGGCGGCATAATACCATTTTCATTATTCGTTGTGTCGGCAGGCCGACATGACCGTTTTATAAAAAAGGAGAAATCATGGAAATAGAAGGATTTGGCGTCATTGGATCAGGACAGATGGGCAACGGCATTGCCCAGGTGGCTGCGGCAAGCGGTCTTAAGGTCCTCATGAGCGATATCAAGCAGGAGTTCTGCGACAAAGGCATGGCAACCATCACAAGGAATCTTGACCGGAGCGTGTCAAAGGGAAAACTTGAACCGGCCGAGCGTGACGCCATCCTTGGAAGGATCACCACCACGACCGATCTGAGTGCCATGGCAGCGGTGGATTTTGTGGTCGAAGCCGCCGTTGAAAGGGAAGACCTCAAGTTCAAGATTTTTGAGGACCTTGACCAATTCTGCAAGCCCCACGCCATTCTTTCAACCAATACCTCGTCCATTCCCATCGGCAGAATCGCGGCCCGGACCAAACGGCCGGACAAGGTGATCGGCATGCACTTCATGAATCCTGTACCCGTGATGAAGCTTGTGGAGGTGATCAAGGGGCTGCCCACATCCGAAGAGACCTTCCAGACGACCTGGGCGCTGTCCAAAAAATTCGGCAAGACCCCGGCCGAGGCCAACGATTTCCCCGGGTTCATTGCCAACAGGATCCTCATGCCCATGATCAACGAGGCGGTGTTCTGCGTCTACCAGAGTGTTGGCAAGGTCGAGGATATTGACACGGTGATGAAGCTTGGCATGAACCATCCCATGGGACCGCTGGCCCTGGCCGACCTTATTGGACTTGACACCTGCCTTGCCATCATGGAGACCCTGTATGACGGATTCAAGGATTCCAAGTATCGCCCCTGTCCACTGCTGAGAAAGTATGTGGAGGCCGGCTGGCTTGGCAGAAAGACGGGCAAGGGATTCTACGACTACTAACCGGACAGGGGCAGGGGCTGACCCTGGCTCCAGGGGGATGATCATGGCAGAATACACAAGGGGCGTTCCATCGGCTGAACTCAAATCCAGGATCGAAGCGTTCCAGATGCTGCTCGACAAAGGGAGTGTGGATGCCGCAGTCATTGTCCAGAAGTCTGATTTTTTCTATCTCACCGGCACCAATCAGCAGGGCTGGCTCTATGTCCCGCGGCAAGGCCAGCCCCTTTTGATGATATTCAAGGATTTTGCCAGGGCAAAGGCTGAATCAGGCCTGGAACGGATCGTTGACCTGGTCAGCCCAAAGAAGATTCCCGGGGCCCTGGAGCGGTTTGGTTATCCAAAGCCGGAAATTCTTGGCATGGAGCTGGATGTTCTTCCCACCAATCTTTTTTTCCAGTACCGATCGATATTTGACTCGTCAGATATCGTTGACATTTCCGCTGATATCCGGATGCTCCGGGCTGTGAAATCCCCCTATGAAATCGGCATGATCCGCCGTGCTGCCGCATTGTCCGACAAACTTGCAGCCCGGGTGCCTGACCTGCTTGAACCGGGAAAGACCGAAATCACCCTGGCAGGAGAAATTGAAGCCTATGCCAGGCACCTGGGACACCAGGGCCTGGTCAAGATGCGGCTATGGGGCAGCGAGCTTTTTTACGGTCATCTGTTGAGCGGTCCTTCAGGCGGCGTCCCAAGCTATCTGGCTTCGCCCACCGGGGGAAGCGGTACCTCGCCTGCCACGGGCCAGGGGGCCGGCCATCGGAAAATCGGCCGCAACGAGCCGATCATTGTGGATTATGTGTTTGCCCTGGACGGTTATCTGTCGGACCATACCCGGATTTTTTCCATTGGCACACTTCCCGACGACCTGCTCAGGGCCCACGATGCCATGCTGGAGGTCCAGGAGATTGCCCGGCATCAGGGGGTTCCGGGTGTCGGGGCAGGCGAGCTGTATGATATCATGGTTGCGGCTGCCGGGGATCGGGGATATGCCACCCATTTCATGGGGGTGGGAGACCGTAGAATCCGGTTTACCGGCCACGGCATCGGGCTTGAGCTGGACGAGTTCCCCTTTATTGCAAAGGGCCAGACCCTTGCCCTTGAAGCGGGCATGGTGATTGCCATGGAGCCCAAGGTGGTCCTGCCGGGCAGGGGGGTGGTGGGCATCGAGAACACCCTGGTTGTCACGGCCTCCGGGCTGGAATCCCTTACCACCTTCCCGGATGATGTGGTTGTGGTCTAACCGGTCAAGGCGATTTGCAATCACGGGCAAAGGGACGGGTGATCGGGTGCTGCAATGCGTCCATTCACCTGGGCCTGACCGCTTGAATTGCTGCCGGTATTCTGGTTGTGCCATTCTGGGCCGGCATCGAATCCTTTGTGCTGTTTGCCCTGTCCGGTGCGCTGGGAGCGCTCCTCGTCCTTGTTGCGGTTGATTCCACAGGGATCAGATTCCGGTGGTGGGAGAATCTGCCGCCCATGACCGGTGGGGTATTCTGTAACCGTCTATCCAATGTTATGGAACGGGTTGACATGGTGGTTCTGCTCCTGGGCCCGGTTAAACTGAAAAATCACCTCCCTGACGCCGTCTATGCCCATGGCCGTCTTCTTTATCCTGGCAGCCACATCCTCTTCCGGAGAACCCGATTCCTTGTCCCTGCCAATGTAAACGGTTCCGCTGCTGCAGGTGACCTGGACCATTGGTGCGATTTTCACCAGGGCGGCTTCGACACTGCTTGCCAGGGCAAGGTCATTGATCACCTCCATGGATTCCAGGGTCGTCTGAAAAGCAGGTTTTTTGATCAGATTAACCAGGATATCAATGGCATCATCCACGGTAATGGTCTTGATGTTCAGGACCATGTCATAAAGCCTGCTGTCCCAGGTATCGGTTCCATAGAGCTGAAGCCCCCATTTCCGGCGTTCCTCATCGTCTTTTTTAAGGATATATAGGGCCCGGTCACGGGAGATGTTTTCCCGTTTCATCTCTTCTGCCACCCGGTCGTTGATGTCGGCATTGATTCTGACCTTGAGGATGCCGGGAATGTTGCCCAGGAAATAGTGACCGGCCAGGCCATGGTAGACGATATTATCCTTTTTGACGTGCTGGAGCAGGGACGAACGGATAAAACTGATAAACCGTTTCTTGCCGTTGTTGAACCGTTCGATGACCTGGGGGGCATCGTGGAGGGCCCGGACAAGCTTTATTTCGGGAATATTGAATTCATCGGATGCTTCAAGCAGGATATCCCTGGAGATGCATCCATACCCCAGGCGCTGGGCCAGCTTTTCCGCAACCTCTTTGCCACGGCTGTAAGATCCCCTGGATATGGTGATAATAGACATGAATTCTTCCTTTCTGTTGGTGTTTTTTTACAATCATTTTCATCAATTGTGATGGTACGCCCGAAGGGGCAGAACTGTTATGGCAAACATGACACATTGCAAGTATCTGCCTTCTGCAGAAAAAAATCAATGATTTGTCAATTCAGATTCTTTTCAACGACTGAATTGCACGGTTGACACTCAAGACGACCGGTCATATCTTTATTGCCATGGAAAAACAACACGCACAAACCTGCTCAATGCGGATGATGCGTTTTGATGGCTCAGGGAATCACTATCGTGTATCGTTGAACGAATCGTACAGATGGTTCAAACGAATCTACGGCAAAACAAGGAAAAGAATAATGAAAAAAGAACAGACGCTGCTAACACCCTATGAGATGAATGGTCTTTTACTGGCCAATCGCGTGGTTATGGCTCCCATGACCCGCAGTCGGGCAGATAATCCAGACAATGCGGCAACGGATCTCATGGCCGAGTACTATGCCCAGAGAGCATCGGCGGGACTTATCGTTTCCGAAGGGTCCCAGATTTCAAAACGGGCCGTGGGGTATATCAACACCCCGGGGATTTATTCCGAAAAGCAGGTGGCTGGCTGGACGAAAGTGACACAGGCAGTCCATGCCAGGGGTGGAAAAATCTTTGTCCAGCTCTGGCATGTGGGGCGCATGTCCCACCCTGATTTTCACAATGGCGAACTGCCATTGTCCGCATCTGCACTGAACCCGAATGCCCAGTCGTATACCCCCCAGGGTTTCAAGGACACCGTTGCCCCCAGGGCCATGACCCTTGACGAGATCAAAGAGACCATCGCTGATTATGGCAAAGCGGCCCAAAATGCCATGGCGGCCGACTTTGATGGGGTTGAGATCCACGCATCAAACGGTTACCTGCTTCACCAGTTTTTCAGCCGCACCTCCAACGTGAGGGAGGATGAATATGGCGGGTCCATTGAAAAACGGGCAAGGATTCTGTTTGAAGTGATTGATGAGGTAAAAAAACAGGTGCCCGAAAACCGGATCGGTGTCCGACTGAATCCGTCTCTCCACGGCATCTTTGGCATGACACTGGACAAAGAGAGTATTCCCACCTTTGACTACATTGTTTCCAGGCTCAATGACTACAACCTGGCGTATCTTCATCTGTCAGAACCTTTTAATGACGTTACAGAGGTGCCTGGTGCTGAACCTAACATTGCGCGACGATACCGGCCGCTTTACCGCGGCACGCTGATGATCAATACGGCCTTTGACCGAAAGAAAGGCAATGGGGTTCTTGATGAAAAACTGGCTGACCTGGTCGCCTTTGGGAAACCCTATATTTCAAACCCTGACCTGGTTGAACGGTTTGCCGCCCGGGCCGATATTGCCCCCTGGGATGAATCAACCTTCTACACCCCCGGGTCAAAGGGTTATACCGATTACCCAACGCTCTGATCGTAAATGAACGGTTTGCTTTTTTAACTGTCCGGCAGCAGCATGCAAGTGTCGTTGTCGGTTTAATGGGTAACCCCTAGCGGATATAGCCCCTTTGGGAAAATAGCGTGTTTCCCGGCCCGGGGTATCCTGTTCAGGGGTTGCTCTGCATAATCGTGTATCGGCCTGGAAGAATATTGGTGTGGATAAATTTACCAATCCAGGGGATAATGGTCATGGCCGCATCATTGGATTAAATACTTGCTGAATTGAAGGGAAGGAGATTCTTCATGGTGAAAAAAGTTTTTTTGACGTGGGCAATGCTGTTTTTAATCAGCGTCTGTTTTGCGTCTGTTTCCATATCTGCCGACCAGTGCCTGGGGCTTTCCAAGGGGCAAATGATTTATGTGCCGTCCTATTCCCATATCTATATTGGAAACAAAGAACGCCCTTTTTTACTGACCATCACGCTGAGTGTTCGAAACATTGATCCAAATTATCCCATCCGGATCAACCTGATTGACTATTATGAGACCCAGGGAACGCGGCTGAAAAAATGCTTAGACACGGCTGTTGTCCTGAAACCCCTTGAATCCTATCGGTATATCATTGCTGAAAAAGATCAGAGCGGCGGATCGGGTGCCAACTTCATGGTGGAATGGGCGGCTGAAACACCTGCGAATCCGCCCATCGTTGAAGCCATTATGATCGGAACCCAGAACCAGCAGGGGATTTCTTTTACCTCCCGGGGCCGGGCCATTCTTTCAGAAAAAAAATAAACCGGCACCTGCTGCCCCTTGTCCCGTCGTGCTGGCCATGTCGCTGGACGATTTGACTGCCCCGTTGCATCACACCCGGATGACCAGTTTGCCGAAATTCTGCCCCTGCAGCAGGCCGATAAAGGCGCTGGGTGCGTTTTCCAGCCCGTCGATCAGGTGCTCACGGTATTTGATCGCTCCTGACGCCAGCCACTGGGACATCTGGCGTGCAAATTCGTCATACCGATCGCCGTAATCGTCAAAAATAATGAAACCCTGGACCTTCAGCCGTTTGACCAGAATGGTTCCCATGAGCCTGGACAAACGGTCCGGGCCGGCAGGAAGCGCTGTGGCATTGTACTGGGAAATGAGGCCACACACGGGGATTCTGGCCTTTGTATTCAGAAGCGGCAGGACCCCATCAAACACCTTTCCCCCGATGCTCTCAAAATAGACGTCGATTCCACTGGGGCAGGCCCGGGCCAGGACCCGGGCAAAATCCGGGTCGTTGTGGTCCAGACACTCATCAAACCCCAGCGTCTCTTTTGCGTAACTGCATTTTTCCCTGCCGCCTGCAACCCCGACAACGCGGCACCCCTTGAGTTTTCCGATTTGGCCCACCGTTGCGCCCACCGGCCCGGTTGCCGCACCCACCACCAGGGTTTCTCCCGTTACGGGTCGGCCGATATCGAGCAATCCCATGTAGGCGGTAAAGCCGGGCATGCCCATGATTCCCAGGGCATAGGAGGGATTTTCAGGGCTTTGGCCCAGCCGGGTCAGGCCCGTCCCATCGGAAAGGACGTAATCCTGCCATCCGCCATGGGCAAGCACCCACTCTCCATCCGTGTAATCAGGATGCCGGGACGCCTCCACCCGGCATATTGTGGCGCCGACCATCACCTCGTCGATTTTAACCGGTTCTGCATAGGACGGCCCGGCGCTCATTCTGCCCCGCATGTAGGGGTCAAGGGAGAGATAGGCCGTGCGCAGGCGCATCTGGCCCTGGGACGGTTCGGGTACAGGGGTTGTCACCAGGCGGAAATCTTTGGGCTGTGGCGCACCCTCGGGGCGCTTTGCCAGAAGGATTTGACGGTTGTGCTGTTTCGTCTGTGTCATGGGGGGCTCCTTTTTTGCGGCACATTGGCGTGCCGCTTGCGTGAAAGGGCAATATCGTCTGCGGTGTTTGATGTTACGGCTTCTGGTTACAGGCTCAGTTCCAGGATCGTTCTGCTCACATCCAGTGTGATATCCCGTCTTTCACCCAGGCCCGTCATTTTATGGGCCTCAAGTTGCGCCACAAGGGCGGGGATGCTCTCTTTGCCGATGCCGTAATCAGACAGCCGGGTTTTGACCTGCATCCTTTCAAAGAATTGCCGGGTAAGATCAATGGCGTCATCAATGCGCTGGTCCTGGCCGCCCTGGTTGAGTCCCCAGACCCGTTCGGCATACTGGACAAGTTTTTCCTGCTTGTTCTTTCTGCACACGGTCAGCAGGCTTGGCAGGACCACGGCAAGGGTCTGGGCGTGGTCAAGGCCATGCATGGCCGTGAGTTCATGGCCGATCATGTGGGTGGCCCAGTCCTGGGGTACACCCGCTCCGATCAAACCGTTCAGGGCAAGGGTCGCCGTCCACATGAGATTGGACCGGAGATCGTAATCCTTAGGGGTGTCAAGGGCACGGGGGCCCTCTTCAATCAGGGTCAGCATCAACCCTTCGGCAAACCGGTCCTGGACCTTTGCCTTTACCGGATAGGTGAGGTACTGCTCGACCACATGGACAAAGGCGTCAACCACACCGTTGCTGATCTGCCGCAGCGGCAGGGTATAGGTTTTTTCAGGGTCCAGCACGGAAAAAACCGGAAAGACATGGGGGCTCTGGAAGGCCAGTTTCGCCTGTATGGATTTGCGAGTCACCACGCCGCCGCAATTCATCTCTGAGCCCGTTGCCGGAAGGGTCAAGACAGTGCCCATGGGCAAGGCCCTTTGGACCGTTGAACCGCCCTTTTCCATAATCGACCAGGGGTCTTGTTCAAACAGGGCCGCGGCCGCAACAAACTTGGTTCCGTCAATGACAGACCCGCCGCCAACGGCCAGGAGAAAATCAATGGACTCCTTGCGCACCAGTTCAACGGCCTTCATCAATGTCTCAAACGAGGGGTTGGGCTCTATGCCGCCAAATTCAAACCGGGTGTATCCGTCAAGGGCCGCAATCACCTCATCCAGGGTGCCGTTTGTTTTAACACTGCCGCCGCCATAGAGGACGAGGACCCGGCTGTTTCCAGGGATATGCTGTCTGATGGCAGCTGTTTTGCCCTTGCCAAACAATATTTTCGTGGGATTATGGAAATTGAAATCTAACATAGGTCTATCCTTTGGTTATTTTTTTCCTGGTTTGAGAAAAAAGTCAAACAGCAGGCCGATGCACTCTTTCAGGGGGGTGGTTGAATTGGCGATTTTCATATTGAGCAGGGCCCCCTCCCAGGCGTTCCAGACAAACTCTGTCAGGGCAAGGGCTGAAATATCGTTTCGGATGTGCCCCTGTGTCTGACCCTGTTCGATGTAAAATGAGACTCGCTCTTTCCAGGCCGCAGTTGATTGCTGCATCTCTTTGCGGCACAGATCGCTTGCCTCGCTGATTTCTGCTGCAAGGTTGCCGATCAGGCATCCGGATTTTATTCCAGCCCCTTCATGGAGGACAATGATCCTTTCAAAACTGTTGCGCAGGGCCCCATGGGCCTCGGACGGGCCCGACGCAAGAAGCTCATCCCACAAATTTGACAGGGCTTGTGAGTAATGGCGGATGATTTCAACGGTAAAGGCTTCCTTGCTTTTGAAGTAGTTATAGAAGGAACCCTTGGGAACGCCTGCCCCTTTTACAATTTCCTGGATGCCCGTACCATTGTAGCCGTTGTGGGCAAACAGGGCGAGTCCTGTCTCAATGAGTTTGATCCGTGTTTCTGTCCGGTCTGTTTTTTGAACTCTTTTTTCCATGGCTCGGAATATATGACCGGTCGTCTTGATTGTCAAGCAGGCAACCCCGAAAGATAATGCAAGTGAAATGCGTCCAGCACCTGGGGAAAACGCCAGGGGCACCATGCCCGGCGGCCCGGGCATGGAAAGAGTCATTCCCGGCCGGTGACGCCCAGCTCTTTCAAGTCAAAGTGCAGCTCAAACTCGTTGTAAACCTTGCCCGGCCGCCATTTGCCGTTAAATTCAAGGGTGGGAACGACCCAGTCGTCACCCCCGTTGACCTCAATGACCTTTTGAATGGTTTGGTCCGGCTGGGCTTCGATCTCGATGTATTCAAATTCAATATGGTTGTTTTTTAAATAGTCAATGGTTTTTGAACAATGGGGACACCAATGGGCCGCATACACTTTCAGCATGGGTACTCCTTTCGGTTTGATGGGTTGGTCTGGCCTCTATCGCAATCTTTCACAGGGCTGTTATTTCATTTTGCCGGCCATTGGGCAACCTGTTTTTTCAGCCGCTGATCCGGCCCCATGAATCCGCCTTTTCACACGCTTTCCCTTGACAAAAACCCGGCCGGCAGCCTATTGTCAGGGGTAGATGTTTAATCCTTTGAACATGGGATAACACCATGAGAATTGCCGTATTTTCAGATGTTCATTCCAATCTGGAAGCCCTGGAGGCATTTATTGAACATGCCGCCGGCCAGCGGATCACCCACTATGTCTGCCTTGGCGATGTTGTGGGCTACGGGGCCAGTCCCAACGCCTGCATCCGCCTGGTACAAACCATGCCTGAAATTCGTTTTATTGTTGGCAACCATGACAGTGCCGCCACGGGGGGTGTCCATCGCATGGGCGCTGCTGCATCCCAGGCCTTGTCCTGGACCAGGATGCGTCTGTCTCCGTCAAGTCATGTTTTTCTGAAGAGCATGAAGGAAAATATTAAAACCGGAAATCTGTTCTTCTGCCATGCCAACCCCTGCGGTCTCTCTGACTGGTATTATATCTCAGAAAAAGCCATGATTTCCCGGACTTTTTTTCTGACCCGGGCCAAGATCCTCTTTGCCGGTCACACCCATTCGGCGGCCGTCATTACCCGCAAAAACTTTCTTTGCGTGTATATCCGCAAACCTGGAAACCGTGCCGTGGTACCCGTGGCCAGGGTCAAGCGTCAGATTTTTAACTGCGGCAGCATCGGCCAGCCCAGGGACGGCGATCCCCGGGCCTCCTACCTGATTTACGACACCCGGGCAGCGGTGGTTGAATTCCACAGGGTGGTCTATGACCACGAGGGAGCGGCAAAAAGGATAACGGCCGCAGGTCTTCCCGAGGCGTTGGCATTGCGCCTTTCCCGGGGGGCTTGAACTTTATTCACCACCTGGGAATCTGCTGCCCGTTTCCAAAATCCGGAATTCTTTTCAAGAGGTCGTTCCTGAGGGTTGATCCATCCCTGTAGCGCTTTGCCGGCTCCTTTGCAAGGCAGGTCATGATCACCTGTTCCAGGTGAACCGGGACATCCGGCATGATGTTCCGGGGAGCCACCACGTTCATTTCCATTTCAACGTCCATGGGATAAACGCTGTTGTCCTGGCAAAGGGGCAGGCGATTGACCGTTAAAAGATAGAGGATGATCCCGAGGGACCACACATCGCTTGCAAGGCAGGCCTTTCCTTCGAACTGTTCAGGGGGCATGAAGTTCAAGGTTCCCTTGGGGGACGTGTCGGGATCCTTCCAGGCGGTTTTTTTTGCACTGCCGAAATCAAGCAGCTTCAACCTGCCGTCAACCCTGATCATGATGTTGTCGGGTTTGATGTCCCTGTGCATGATCCCATGGCCATGGGCATAGGCAACCACGGAAAGCAGTTGCAGAAAAAGGGCCTCTTTTTTCCGGGCCGAAGGACGGGTTGCCAGAAGATTTGACAGGGTCATACCGTCCACATATTCCTTGATGAGTATGAACCGGTCATTCTCCTTTACCACCTCAATGAGATGAATAATATTGGGATGATACACCAGTCGCTTGAGAACCGCTGCTGCCCGCAGGGCATTGATGTTCATCCCGGGGGAGTGGGGGATTTTGGCGACGGCTTTTTTCGCTGTTTCCCGATCCTGAACAAGCCAGATTTCGGCATCTCCTCCCACGGCAATTCTTTTTTCGGGTATCCAGCGATTGAAAATGGGTCGCCTGTCCCTTTGGGCAAGCTGGGATTTGGGGGCAAAGAACCGGACACCCTCCTGGATATATCCCATGATCACCTGCCAGGCATCCGGATCGGGTTTGTTGTCCTGCTGGGTCTGCAGTATGGCCTGGCCGCATTCAAGCAGCACATAAAACCGCATGGCAAAACTGTCCGCATCCAGCGGCATCACAACATAATCATCCGCACCGGCTTTCACGAATTTGTCTATAAGGGATAACAGCGGTTCAGATACCAGTACCAGCAGGGGGACCGGTTTTGCCAGTGCGGTTCGTATGGAATGGATTTTGGCAATGGTTTCAGCCTGATCCGGGCCGGCATGGAGAATAACCAGGCAGATGCCCTGGCCATGGAATAGCGGGGCGCCGGTTCCGGAATTGAATGGCTTGACCGACACCACATGGATTTCAAAGGAACGGGTCAATCGCTGGACGAGCATCTCCTCTACTTCCGTAAGGTCAACCATCACCAGGGTTTCCGGTGCCATTTTAACCTTTTTATCCTCCTTTTTTCAGGTCAAGAATGTCGCGTATCTTTGTAAACAGGTCCCGGGCTAAAACAGGTTTTTCCAGAAAGGCTTTGATACCGATATCCATGGCTGCTTTGGGGGCAATGCCTTTGCTGAATCCGGAACAGACGATGATGGGAAGATCCGGGCGGGTTTTCAGCAGTTTTTTGGCAAACTCAGTGCCAAGCATTGCGGGCATTGACATGTCTGTAATAACAAGGTCAAATTCGTCAGGGTCGGAATTGAAAAGGGCCAGGGCTTCCATGCAGCTTGTCGTGCCCGTTACTGAATACCCCATTCGTTCAAGGAGTTGGGTGCCGATTTTTACAATGGTCCTTTCATCATCGACAAACAGTATTTTTTCATTGCCCTGAAAGTCTGCCTGGGGGAGTGTCTCCGGGGCCATGGGTTCCGGCAATGGGGTGATGGGAAGGAATACCTTGAACACACTGCCCCTGCCCGGGGCACTGTCTGCGATGATTGCGCCCAGATGGTTTTTTACAATGCCATGGATGACGGACAATCCCAGTCCCGACCCCTTGCCCATGGGCTTTGTGGTAAAATAGGGATCAAATATCTTGTCCATGATGCCGGAGGGGATACCGGCTCCCGTGTCCTCGAAACTCAAGCAGCAGTAGGGTCCGGGGGGTAAATTCAACTCCGGGCCTGGGACGGATCTGTCTAAATGAATGGTGAGGGTCCCGCCGGTCTCTTCCATGGCATGATAGGCGTTGGTTGAAAGGTTCATGATGATTTCGTGTATTTCCGTTGGATTGGCCAGGATCAGGTCTGAACCGTCATAAAGATCATGGGCGATGGCGATGTTGGCCGGAAGGGTCGAGCGCAACAATTTGAGGGCCTCATGGATTAACGGCTGAAGCTGTAACGGTTTTTTTTCAACGGCCCTCTGGCTGCTGAACAGGAGAATCTGTTTGACCAGTTCACTGGCTCTTTTTGCACCCTGGAGAATGTCCATGAGGTTTTCCTGAACCGGATGATTTTCATCCAGCTCGTCCATGGACAATTCCGTAAACCCGATAATGGGATATAGAATGTTGTTAAAATCATGGGCAATTCCTCCTGCCAGGGTGCCTATGGATTCTATCTTCTGGGCGCGCAGAAGCTGGGCTTCAAGTTTCTTCTTTTCACGTTCGGCCGCTTTCTGCTGTGTGATGTCCTGGACCACACCGGCAATTTTGTACGAAATGCCTGAATCATCCGTCAGTCTTTCCGCCTTTGACCTTACGGTTCGGGTTCTGGTTCCGGGCAAGGGGCGGATTTCAAATTCAATGTCATAGGGGATGTTTTGTTCCACAAGATCCACAAGGGCCTGATGCACCTTTGTCCGTTCCGGAATACAGCGCTCAATGGTTTCCGTTGAGAAATATTGACTCGCCAGGTCAAGCCCAAAGAGGCGCTTGGCCTCGTCCGACCCCCAGAATTTTTTCGTTTTCAGATCGTACTCCCAGTTTCCCACATGGCCCATGCGCTGGGCTTTTTTATAGCGGCGTTCGTTTTCCTTGAGCGCTGCCTCGGCTTTTTTACGGTCCGTTATGTCCCTTGCAATGCCAAGCACACCTGAAGGGGTGCCATTGGTGTCGTACATCGGGGTTTTAATGGTCTCGAAAATACCCTGGTAGCCATTGTCAGCAAAGGTGAGGCTTTCCTCGTTCATTCTGGGTCCGCCTGCTGCCATGGCCTTCCGGTCGTTTTCCCGGAAGAAATCGGCCGTTGCCCTGGATTTGAAGTCGTAATCTGTTTTGCCGATAATGTCAGACTCCTTTGCGCCAAAAAAGCGTTCAAAGGGTTTGTTACAGCTCAGATAAACCCCCTGCAGATCCTTGGACCAGATCAGATCCGGAATGGTATTCATCAGAGATCGATAGCGGGCCTGGGCCAGGTGCAGGCGTTGTTCAAGGGCTTTTCTGGATGCTGCCTCGGCCTTGAGCCGACGCTTCCACAGGACAATCATGCCCATGGCAGTGAATCCGGCAATGGTCAGCAGCCACGAGGATACGGGGACCATCTGGGTCTGGTTTGTCCAGCTTTTTTGTTGCGCACCGAAGGCTGGGTTTATCCCTTTTTCCAGGCAGGGAAGGCCGGGTAGAACCAAAGAAAGATACACCAGGTAAACCGCTGTTTTCTTGAGGAATCTTTTTGTCACTTAAATCTTCAACCTTTTAAAAGGAAACGCAATATGTTAATCTTTTTCATTTTACTGAATGAAGGTTTCATTGTCAATGTAAAGCCTTTGTTCAACATAACCGATGGACAAGGGGTTTTTGCCGTATGGAAAATAATCGCCCGGGCGTGATTGTTGCCCACCATGGAATTGCCGTGGATATTTTGTTTGAATCGGGAGAACGGCGGATGGTAAAGGTCAAGAGACGCTCGGGCCATGTTGTCGGCGACAACGTGGCCGTGGGAGGGCATGGGCTGACACGGTTGCCCCGCCGGACAGAACTTTGCCGAAGGGACTCCCGTGGCGGCATCCGGATTGTCGGTGCAAACCTGGATGTTCTCGGTATTGTGGTGTCGTGCCTGCCGGTGCCTCCCTTCGGGTATGTGGACCAGGCCATTGTTGCGGCAAGGCAGGCCGACCTCGTGCCTGTGCTGGTGATCAACAAGGGTGACCTTGAAGAGGCTGACGGGTTCATCTCCGGAATCAAGGCGATCTACCAGGGCGTTGTGGAACTCCTTGTCGTGAGTGCGGTCACAGGGGCAGGTCTCCATGACCTTGAGCTTTTTCTGGGCAGGGATGAGGGTCTGAGAAGCTTTTTTGTCGGCCTCACAGGGGTTGGTAAAAGTTCGTTGCTCAATGCCATCTGCCCCACCCTGGACCTCAAGACCGGAGAACTCTACGAGGCGGGCCGCCGGGGATGCAACACCACCACGGTTTCCACACTCCATTCCCTTCCAGGCGGTGGTGAACTCGTGGATACCCCCGGGTTTAACGAGTTTGGGCTGGTCGATATCTCCCCCCGGGATCTGGCCGGGTATTTTCCAGGGTTTGAGCGGGCCATGGACCATGGGGTCTGCCGGTTCCGGGATTGCCTGCACCGCACGGAACCCGGCTGTGCCGTTGCACACGGTGTGGAAAGCGGCAGGATATCAAACGAACGGTACACCACCTATCTGGAGATCCTGAATCTCCTTGAAGCCGGTGATACCAGGTTTAAAACCCGGCGATAGAAATTTTTCGCAGTACAATTCCTTCGGGTTGACGCTCCGCTGGACTAAAGAAAATTATTCTATTTTAGAACCTTTTAATTGACAAGTAAAATTTAATTTTATAACGATCATGACTGAATTTGTATCTTTTGCTCATTAAGTTTAGGTCTAAACGGTTTGCTGGTTGATCAGTGTCACTATTTGTGGATGGGAGTAACTATTGAATTCTGATGATAAATTAAATTCAACAGAAAAATTATTGGATACGATTCGGGGAGGACGCACCGATACCAGGAGTGAAGAAACGAGTTTTGTTCCCAAGGTCTCCCGGCCCCCTCTGCCGATAAAGCGACGTGTTAAAAAAAGGCTGACCGCCGGTGTCTTTATTGATTTCGCCCATATTTCCCTGGTGCTTACCGGCGACTGTGGCTCAGGGGATGCAAGGGAACTTGTAAAATGGGCATACGTGCCCATTCCTGCCATGGTTGAACGAAGCGATACCCGGTTTGTTTCGTTTTTGAGATCAACCATGGACGATTTCCTTAGCGAGCATGGAAAGGTGGATGTATGGAGTTGTATTGATTCAAAAGATCTTAAACTGCGAAATATCCTACTCCCGGATCTTCCTGCTTCAAAACTTGCCAATGCCGCTTTCTGGGGACTCAAGAAAGAGGTGGATTTTGATAGGGACCAGGAAATTTTTGATTTTCATATCCTTGGTCCGGTTCAGTCAAGCGGAGTAACAAAGCAGAATGCCATTGTCTTCAGCGGTTTAAAAACTGAAATCAAGGCCCTGAAACAGCTCTTTTCCTCGGCAGGGTATCCCCTTGCCGGAATTACGGCAGCACCGTTTTTTATTCAGAATTTCATCCAGTCAGGCCTGGCCGGAAAGGGTGACGGCCTGGAAGTCATCGTCAAGGTTGCAAGATATTACACGGAGATAACCTGTTTTCACCGATCAACCCTCCAGTTTGTCCGGACCATCAGGACAGGTTCCCATAGTCTTGTGGAAGATCTGGTCGATCCATCTTCGGATGATCCAGCCCTGAAATCAGGAGATATCCCGGCCATTCTGTCCCAGGCCTCTGACCCGGATACCGGGTTTTTTGCCGCCATGGTACCCGGTGTGGAGCGTCTGGTGGGTAAGGTGATGAGGACTGGAGATTATTGCTCAAACAATTATGGGGCAAACGATCCGGTTCAGCAATATCTGTTTTTCGGAGAAACGGACAACTGCAAGCCATTCAACGATTATGCCAGAAAACAGACATCAACAGATGTAGCTCTTTTAAATCCCTATGAGCAATTTCCCCATCTTACCCATGGCGCCAAGGTTCCCAGGGGCGGATCCGAGCGATGCGGGATCATCTCTGCCCTGGGGCTTGCCCTGTCAACCCCGGAGGGGACACCTGATTTTCTCAATACCTATATCCAGAGAAACGCCAGGGCAAAATTTAAACGGATGAACCTCATCATTTCCGGTTTGTGCCTCTCCCTGCTCCTGGTCTTCTCAGGGTTCTGGTGGTGGCAGGACCAGGTGCTCCAAAGGGCGGTTGCCGACAAAAATCAGATTCTGGCCCAGGTGGATAAATATATTCCCCAGGTTAATAAAGCGCTTCTGGACCAGACCCTGAAACAGGCCGGGGAGCGGGTAACAAAGGTGAACACCTATGCGGCAGATCTTCTGCCCCTTGCCGTGATCAATGAACTGTGCTCCATCACCCCGGATGCCATCACCCTTCTCTCCTTTGAGGCGGACTTAAAGCCGACCCTGGCAGAAGATAAGCAAGACAAAAAAGCAGCGGGCAAAGAAGAGAAAAAGGCGCGGCGGTCTGTGCTGCTCAAGGGGGTTGTTGCGGCAGATTATACCTCCCTTGAAGCCACCCTGACCGACTATGTTGTCAGGCTTGGTGATTCGTCCATTTTCGGGGAGATCATGCTGCTGAACAAAACAATTGAAACCAATGGGGAGAAACGTGTGTTGAACTTTACCGCAGATATGGAGATTCTGTAATGGCAGAGAAGGAACAGACAAAGGCCTCAAAAAAGCTGCCCCCTGGAACCCTGATCCTGATTCTTGCGTCGGCAATTCTTCTGGCTGGGGTGGCGATTTTCATTCTTTTTCCCCAGAATCATAAAATTGAAAGGGTAAAGAAGGAGAGCCGATCCGCAGCCATAGCCCTTGAACAGCAGAAAAAGCTCTATCCCCTTTTATTACAGGCAAAGGCCACGGTAACCATGGCCTTTGAACCTCAGATTCAATTGCCTGAACGGGTTCCCCTTGACCGGGATCAGATTGCGACCCTGTCGGAAATTTTCACCAGGGTGGGAATGGATAACAACATGACGCTTTTCAGTAACAGTCTTGATATCAACTCCCTTAAAAACGGGTCTGACTCGGTTTCCATGGAGCTTGTATTTTCAGGAGATCTTTTTGACTATCGAAACTGCCTGGTGTCGCTCATTTCCCTGCCCTTTTTCAATACCGTTGAAACCATTAAAATCACCACGGATAAAGCCCAGGTAAAAAAGTTTTTCACAAAAATACTCATAAATATTGAAAAAAAGTAGAGGTCATGAAACTACGCGAAAAGATCATTGTCCTTGTGGCTGCCCTGGCGGGGATTTATGGGCTTGCAGACTATTTTCTGTTTTCCGGAAAAACCGATCAGGGCCAGGAATTGATTGAAAAGGCGGCCCTTGACCTTGACACCTATGCAGCAGCTGCATCGGCAAAACTTGCTGCTTCAAAGATCAAAGACCCGGCTAAGGTGGATTACCTGATCACAAAGGCCGAGTCCGATTGGACCCATGATCCCTTTGGGGGTGAAATGGCAGTACAGATTGATACTACGGACGAGGACCCGGATGCCAAGGCGTTTGAACTTGTTTACTCGGGTTTTCTCCGGGTTGGAAAAATGATCCTTGCCGTGGTGAACGGTATTGAATACAGAACCGGTGAAATGCTCCACGAGGTGGGTTACAAGGTGGCCGAGATCACCCCGTCACAGGTTGTTCTGATAACAGAGACAAACAAAAAGATTGTTATTTATCTGGAAGAGAATTGAATGGAATCTGCTAGGGGAAACACTATGTTGAGACAGACTGTTTTTTGGGTGATTTTAGTGGCGTTTGCCATGATTTCCGGTTGCAATACCCTGGGCAAAAAAGAGGCAGAACCGGATCATTTTGAAAAATGGCGGGCCATTGCCGAGGAATCCCGGGGGAACACGCCGGATCCCAGAAAGTACGATCTTGAGGTTGAAAAGACACAAAGGCCCGGGCAGATGCCATGGCCGCAGCGGCCCTGGAAAATAAGGAAGAGATAGTGGTCACAAAGAAGCTGCCTGTCATGCCCGTGACCATGAAGATGTACGACGTGTCCGTGCCTGTTCTCCTGCGAACCCTTGCAAGGGCCGCCGACCTGAACATCATGATCAACGAGAGTGTCACGGGCCAGGCCAAAATCAACATTACCAATATCCCCTGGGACCAGGCCTTTAGCGGCCTTCTTTCCACCTACGGTCTTACCTATGAGTGGGCCGGTGACATCCTGAGGGTGATCACGGTGGAGGATCTTAACAAGGATATTGCCCTGATGGAGGCAAAGCAGAAGTTTGAAAAGAGTAAGAAGCAGCACTCCATTGCCATGCTTGAGATTGCAAAGGCGGAGGAAAAACTTGATCCCCTGGTCACCCGGATTGTCAAGATAGACTATACCAAGCTGGCGGACCTGAGGGCCAACCTTGAGGCATACCTCATGTCCAGCAAAAAAGACCTTGAGGAGAAAAAGAAGGCAACGGACGATAAATCAGCCGAGGCCCCGGTGGAACTCAGGGGGGCCATCCTCATGGATGAAAGCTCCAACTCCCTGATTCTCCAGGCCACGGCAAAAGACATCAACCGGATCATGCCCATCATTGAAAGCCTTGACCGGCCAACCGAGCAAATTCTCATCGAGGCCCACATTGTCGAGGCCAACAGTGACACGGCAAAGGAACTCGGGGTTCAGTGGGGCGGCCTTGGCCTTAACACCACAGGCGGCTACAACAACTGGATCGGGGGTCCCACGGCCGGTAATTTTGACACCTCCCTGGTCCAGTCCTCGGACGACGCCACGGACGACGCCCCTGCCGGAAGTGCCGATCACCCATCTGCCGGGCATTGGTAACATCATGAATTTTCCCTCGTCCTCCGATGCCGGCACAGATGGGTGGGAGGGCATGACCCTGGGGATTCTCCATGAAAATATCGGAAAGAATATCCTGTATGCCCAGCTCACGGCCCTGGAACAGGAGGGAAAGCTCAACATCCTGTCCAAGCCTTCCATCACCACCATGGATCACCGAAAAGCCATTATTGAGAGCGGCAAGGAGGTGCCCTTCCAGACCATCGAGGACGGCGAGGTCAAGATTGAATGGAAAAAGGCCGTGATCAAGCTTGAGGTCATTCCCCATGTGATTAACGGGGAGGTGGTCCGCCTTGAAATTATCACCCACAAGGATGAGCTCGACTGGACCAACACTGTCCTGGGTAATCCCACCATTATCACCAAAAATGCTGAAACAAAGGTGGCTTTGTACGACGGTCAGACAACTGTGATCGGTGGGTTGAACAAGGAAAAGCTCCAGGACGGGGAGGCGGGGGTTCCCTGGCTTAAGGATATCCCGGGTCTTGGCATGCTTTTCAGGAGCACATCAAAGAGCCAGGACATGGAGGAACTGTTGATCTTTATCACCCCCCATATCCTCAAAGAAAAAAGTGCGGAAGTCTCCAAACAGAACGGATAAATCCTTATGGATTATTACAGGGGATTACAACTTGAGCAGGAGCCCTTTTCCAATTCACCGGACCCAGGCCTGTTTTTTAATTCAAAGCAGCATTTGGAGGCCCTGCAGCAGCTGGAGATCTCCATCCGCCTGAAGCGGGGCCTTGCCGTTGTGACCGGGGATGTGGGAACGGGAAAGACCACCATCAGTCGGCAGCTGGTCACCCGGATTTCCGGGGATCCCCAGCTGGGGTATTTTCTGGTGCTGGATCCCGGGTTTACCACGGTGGTTGATTTCCTGGGGTATTTACTCACCCTTTTCACGGGAAAACAGGTTCCCCTGGAAAAGGGGGAACTCTACCTCAAGGAACAGATCAAGGGCCTTCTC
Organism: uncultured Desulfobacterium sp.; assembly: GCA_963675615.2. Classification (GTDB taxonomy): domain Bacteria; phylum Desulfobacterota; class Desulfobacteria; order Desulfobacterales; family Desulfobacteraceae; genus Desulforapulum. The sequence continues at coordinate 1,114,936 of CAXXTD010000001.1, read as the reverse complement.
TTTAACCGGGGGGTGGACGAAAAAAAGACGACTGTCTTGATCATTGATGAGGGTCAGAAACTGCCCCTGTTCTGCCTTGAGGCCCTGCGGGAGCTTCTCAACTATGAGACCAACTCTGAAAAGCTTCTCCAGACGGTCATCTTTGCCCAGAAGGAGCTGGACAGCGTGATTCAAGGGCTTCACAACTTCAAGGACCGCATCAACTTCCGCTATTGCCTCGCTCCCCTTGGCTTTATTGAGACCCGGCAGATGATTCAATACCGGCTGAACCGCTCCCGGGTGCCAGGGGCCGGGAAATCGATTTTTTCCTTTCCCGCCCATGTGGGGATTTATCTGTTTACCCGGGGATATCCAAGGAAGATCATCAACCTGTGCCACCAGGTGGTGCTCTCACTTCTCATTCAGAACCGCACCAGGGCAGGGTGGTTCCTTGTCAGGGCCTGCGCTTTCAAGGTCTTTCCGGAAAAAAAAGCCAGGATCGGCATGAAAACGGTTCTGGCAGGGCTTGTTCTTGCGAGCTTTTTTTTCGGTTTTTTACGGGGGGGGACCCGGGGCCGTTCTTCTTCGGGTGGCAGGGGTGCTTGAAAAATCACAGCGGGTTGCCCTGCCAGATGCCCCAAGGGCCCAGGGTGGCCCGGCGGGCTTGCCCCTTTATGCGGCTGTGGCTGCAAAGGCCGAGCTTCCGGGTCCTGTGAAACTTCAGTCAGATGGGGCGGACCCGGTGGACCCGGGCCAGGACTCGGGTCCTGTTTTGCCCAGGCCCAAAATCTATGGAAGTCTTAAGGTACCAAGGGATGTCACCCTGTGCAGCATGGCAGGAACGGTGTATGGCAGATTTAATCAACAGATACTTGAATCAATTCTAAGGGCCAACCCTGATATCCAGAACCCGGATCTTATCCGGTCCGGCATGTCCATTGCATTTCCCGTGGCTGAGCCGGGAGTTGAGCTGGGAGTTGACGGGGCAGGCCCGGGATGGACCCGGGATGTCGTCTGTCTCCTGTTCTCACGCCACGTCGATTTCAGGGCCGCCTATGACAAGGCAAGGGCCCTCAAGGCAAAGGATGTGGATGCAAGGGTGTTCCCCGTGCGGACCCCTGACAGGGGCTTTGTCTTTCTTGTCATCCTGGACCAGCCCTTTGTCACCATGGCTGCGGCCCAGGCGTTTAAACGGCAGGTGCCGACACTTGCCGATTCCCGGTGTACTGGGCTTTTTCCCGGGGGAATCAATGAAACATTACCATAAGGGGATACTATTTTGAGCAAGCGTAAAAAACTGGGAGAGATGCTCATCGAGGCCGGGGCCATAGAAAAAAGTCAGCTTGACAAGGCCCTTTTCAGCTATCGCAATTCCGGCCTTAAGCTTGGCCAGTACATGGTCAGGGAGGGTATGGTCAGTGAAGCCTTTATCGTGGATCTGATCTCTCAACAGTTGAATATCAAAAAATATGATCCCAACCATTATTCCATCACCACGGCCCTTGGCAAGATCATGGATGCCGGGGATGTGACAAAATTTCAGGCCATCCCCCTCCTGAAAAAGGGCCAGATACTCACCGTGGCCATGACCGATCCCCTGGACATCACGGCAATCGACGACATCGAGGTCAGGACCGACTCCGAGGTCGAGGCGGTGATCTGCTCGGAGCAGGATTTCAACCTCCTGGTTTCCACCATTTTTGGCACCTATACGGGTAAAGACGGGATGATGGAGCAGATCCAGGAGATGGAGGAGCTGGATGTGGTGGAGGAGGATGACGAAAACCGGAACGAAGATATCTCGGCCTCCTCCCTTGCGGACATGGCCGAAGAGGCTCCGGTGATCCGCCTGGTCAACTCGGTCATTACCCAGGCGGTGCGGGAAGGGGCAAGCGATATCCATTTGAGTCCGGAAAAGGAGTATGTGGAGATCCGTTTCAGGGTGGACGGCAAGCTCCACCACGTGCCGGCTCCCCCGAAAAAACTCTTCCTCTCCATGGTCTCCCGGCTCAAGATCCTTGCAAACCTGGACATCTCCGTGTCAAGGATTCCTCAGGACGGCAGGTTTACCGTGTTCATCAACGACCGGGAGATCAATATCCGGGTGTCAACCATTCCCACGGTGTACGGGGAAAACGTGGTGTTAAGGCTCCTTGACACAAGTTCCGGCATCTACAGCCTTGAAAACCTTGGTGTTTCAGCCAGGGACATCGCCACCATTGCAAAGGCCATTAAAATGCCCTATGGCATGATTTTAAGCACCGGGCCCACGGGAAGCGGCAAGAGTACCTCGCTTTTTTCCATGCTCAAGATCATCAACAAACCCGACACCAACATCATTACCCTGGAGGACCCCGTGGAGTATCGCATGGAGCATATCCGTCAGGCCCAGCTCAACCGCAAGGCCGGCATGACCTTTGCCTCGGGCCTTCGTTCCATCCTGCGCCAGGACCCGGACGCCATCATGGTGGGTGAGATCAGGGATTCTGAAACGGCCAGCGTTGCGGTCCAGGCGGCCCTGACCGGCCACATGGTGCTTTCAACGGTTCACACCAACGATGCCGCAGGCGCCATCACCCGGTTCGTGGACATGGGCATTGAGCCCTTTCTGGTGTCGTCGGTGATGCTGGTGACCATTGCCCAGCGACTGATCCGGAGGGTCTGCCCCCACTGCAAGGAGTCCTACAAACCCACGGAAGAGGCCCTGAAATTCTGGGGCCTTGAAACGGCCCAGGGGGTTGATTTTGTCAGGGGAAAGGGGTGTTACCAGTGTAAGGACACGGGCTACAAGGGCCGCACCGGGTTATACGAGGTGCTCCAGATTGACGACGATGTAAGGGAGATGATCCTCACGGGGCGTTCGGCCCAGGAGATCACCCGGACCTGCGCCCTTTCCGGCCAGCTCACCACCCTTAAGATGGATGCGGCCCAAAAGGTTGCCAATGGCATTACAACCGTGGAAGAGGCTGCTTCGGCAGTGATGATGTAAAATGACCCTATACAGCTATACGGCAATCAACGAAAACGGTAACGATATCAAGGGCGAGGTGGATGCGGACTCCATTGAACAGGCCCAGGAGATCATTGTAAACCGGGGCCATATCCCGGAAACAGTGAAAAAAAAGAGCGGCGCCTCCCAGGGCCAGGTCGATTTCATGGTAAGGCTCAACAGCGCCATGACCCCTGTAAAACCAAGGGAGATCATTCTCTTTACCAAGCAGTTCAAGACCATGATCCAGGCCGGGGTCTCCATGCTCCAGATCCTGTCCATCATGGAGGCCCAGACCGAGAACAAGCGGCTTAGGCTGATCATTGCCCGGATCAGCGAGGATATACGGGAGGGGGCCTCCCTGTCCATGGCCTTTGACCGGCATAAAAAGGTATTCTCCACCCTCTATTGTTCCATGATCCAGGCCGGCGAATCCTCGGGTTCCCTGCCCGATGTGCTGGACCGGCTTATCTACATCATCGAGCACGAGCACAAGGTGAAATCCGATATCAAGGCGGCCATGCGCTATCCCATGATTGTGTGCTGCTTTCTGGGTGTGGCCTTTGTGGTGCTCCTCACCTTTGTTATCCCTAAGTTTGTTGGAATCTTTGAACAGGCAGGCATTGACCTGCCCCTGCCCACCAAGATCTGCATGTTCATGTACCAGGCCCTCCACAACTACTGGTATATAATGCTGGCCGTTATTTTTATTTTTACCTTTGCCATGACCCGAATCCTTCGAACCGAGTCAGGAAAATATGTCCGGGACAGGATTTTCATGAAGACCCCTTTGATCGGTCCTCTGTTTGTAAAATCGGCCATGTCCAGGTTTGCTTCGATTTTTGCCATCCTCCAGTCGTCGGGTGTCACCGTGCTTGAATCCATGGATATTTTGACCAACACCATTTCAAATGCGGCCATCACAAGGGAGTTTGTCAAGGTCAAGGAACTTCTCACCGAAGGCCGGGGAATTTCCCAGCCGTTGCGCCAGGCAAAGTACTTCACCCCCATGGTGATTAATATGGTGGCCATTGGCGAGGAATCGGGAAATCTGGACGAGATGCTCCAGGAAATTGCCGTGCACTACGATTCAGAGGTGGAGTACTCGACCAAGGGGCTTTCCGAGGCAGTGGGACCCTTGCTCACCGTGGGGCTTGCCGCCGTGGTGGGGTTCTTTGCCCTGGCCATTTTTCTGCCCATGTGGGATCTGACCAAAATGGTAAAATAGGGGGCCATGAGGAAACTTTCCATCAGCATCTATGTTCTGGTGCCCTTTATATTCGGGCTTTTTTCCGTTCTCACCTGCCTTGTCTCGTTCCAGATCATTGATTACTGCCTTTCCAGAAACCAGTCCCCGAATTTGCTTTTAACCGGGGCAACCCTGGTGCTCTCCTCGGTTTCCGCATTCATCGGTTATCTGATTATCCGGTTTGTGCTCAAACCTGCTGAAACCTTTATTCAAAAGGCAAAAAACTCTTCGGTCGTAAAATTTGCAGAAGAAGGGGGAGAGAAAAAAGACAGGGGCTCTGACCAGATGGCCTCCTTTACCCAAATCTTTGAACAGGTGGCCCAGGCCCTGGATGTCATGGATGCCGAAACCCTGTTTCCCGAAATCATCGGCAAGAGCCGGCCCATGCGCCAGGTGCTCTCCCAGATTGTCAAGGTGGCCCCTGCAAGCTCCACGGTCCTTCTCCTGGGAGAGAGCGGTACGGGCAAGGAACTCATGGCCCAGAGTATCGTGGCCCATAGTCCCAGAAAAGACCGCCCCTTTGTCCGGATCAACTGCGCAGCCATCACTCCCACCCTCATGGAGAGCGAGCTCTTTGGCCACGAACGGGGGGCCTTTACCGGGGCCCTGTCCCGGAAACAGGGGTGCTTTGAGCAGGCCCACACCGGCACCCTGTTCCTGGACGAGATCGGGGACATGCCCCTGGAACTCCAGGTCAAACTCCTCCGGGTGATCCAGGAGCGTTCGTTTTTCCGGGTCGGGGGCAGTAAATCCGTTAGTGTGGATGTGCGCATCATTGCCGCCACCAACAAAAACCTTGACGACCTGGTGGCCCGGGGAGATTTCAGGGAAGATCTTTATTACCGGATCAACGTGTTTCCCATCCATCTCCCCCCCCTGAGCCAGATGTCCGGGGATGTGGAACCCATGGCGGTCCATTTTCTGAACATGGCGGCCCCGGAAAAATCCTTTGACATTTCTGCCCTGGATATTCTTGAAAAATACGGCTGGCCCGGCAATGTCCGGGAGCTTGAAAATGTGGTTGAACGGGCCGCCCTGGTTGCCGGACACGAGGCATTGATTACGGCCGAACACCTGCCCCAGGGGTTGAAATCCCCCGGCACCCTGGCCCTTTGTCTGGCAGGTAAAGGGGATGGGGGGCTTTCCCTTGATGTCGCCTCCCCTGTTCCCCTGTCCCTGGACCAGACCCTCCGGGACATTGAAAAACGACTGATCTGTGAGGCCTTAAAGGCGAGTGCCGGAGTCCAGGTCCGGGCCGCAGAAAGACTTGGCATCAACCAGCGAAGTTTGTGGAATCGGGTCAAGAAGTATGGGATAGATGTGGGAGGTTTCAAGCTTGGCCAGGATGACCCGCCCAGCTGAAAGCCTCCAGAGGGAAAAAGTGCCGCCATATATTGAAACTCTGGTGTCCGCTATTGGTTTTTCATAGATGGTCATTTTGGAGATTATACCGGAACTCGCGGAATTTTAGCTGCCTAAAGGTAAGGTGTCTTCGGGGCTTCAACAGAGGATGAAGATGGATCTCCAAAATATGTAGAAAATTCATGTTGAAATAAAAATCAGATAGTTATGAACTTTTCTGAAATGTAGTGTGTTTGCGGGGTATTGTTAAAATTAACTGTTGATAAAGTTGATAGTTTTAGGTATGGAACAACAATTGCTTAGATCTTGCGTAGTCTTTTGGTCTTTTAGTGTTTAGTGTAGTTTTGAAGTTAACTTTAAATTAGTGAGGTGAACATGGAGAAAAAAAACGTACTTAAGAACCAGAAAGGTTTTACCTTGGTTGAAATTATTGCCGTACTGGTAATCCTTGGTATTCTTGCTGCTGTTGCCGTACCCAAATTTGTTGATTTGCAGCAAGAGGCCAGAAACAAAGCTGTTGATGGAGCGATTGCAGCTCTTAACTCTCAAGCTGTGATGGATTTTTCAGAGTACCTCTTGGCTAACGATGGAGATACCAATTGGTCTGCAGCAGAAAGTAGCTTACCTCTTGGTGATTTCGAAGGAGGCTATTCAGCTACTACCGCTGGTCTTGTTACAACAACAATCACTAGTGGGCCTGGTTGGTTTGGTAATGTTCCCGCTACTGAGACAAGCGATACCTTTTCATACAAATAGTTCATTTTCTGGCTTCAAGCTAAGAATTACATCGACAAGCGACCGAAGAAGACATCTTTTTCTGGTCGCTTGTTTTTTTAATTTCCCAACAGGTTAATTCCTTAATGAGCATGAGCAAACCCAACTCCTTTTGTTCCCATAAGTATACAAAATTATCCTTCCTGTTAGCCGTTTTGCTTTGGCTTGTCTTAAAATCCCCCATAACTTTTATTCCGTTTGTTTCAGTATCCGGGTTATCTGAATCAAACCCAGGTGTGATCTATTATTTTTACCTTGAATTTACGGTCTGGATTCTCTTCATGCTTCCGGGCCTTTTTTACATTTTTTCAAAATCTGATCTTAAAACCTGGATTTACACATTCAGGTATCCCCTGTTGATATGTATCAATTTTTGTTATGCGATGCTTCGAATCTTCAGAACCTTTGATGTGACCGATACGGGTTTTCACTTTACAAAGGCCTGGGGGCTTTTCCACGGCAGCCAGGTTCAGAATGTCGATTTCATCGTTGGGACAAGTTTTGTCAATGGTTTGTGGCTCAGTATTATCGGAAGCCCCAATGTTTTATGGGCAAGATTCGGATATGTTTTGCTGGTCACTGCCATTTCTTTGGTTTCATATAAAATATTTGCCAGATATTTCGATCGCCTGATCGACTGGTTCCTCTTTCTGGTACTGTCTCTTTTTTTTATCCATTTCAACTACTACCTTTCCATCAATTATGACAACCTCCCTGTACTGTTAGCCCTTTTCGGCATCTGGTTTCTCGTAAAAGAGAAAAAATCGGCCTGGCTCTATTTTATATCCGGCCTGTTTTTTGGCCTTACCATCTGGATGAAGTTTAATTTTATTTTGATTGTCATCCTTCCCCTTGCCTTTGGCTGGATACTTTATGAAAAAAAAGAACCATGGCTGAGGAAAACTCTTTTTGTCTATGCCGGGTATGGGCTGTCCTTTATCCTTGGCCTATCCCTTCTTGCCGCAACTGGTAACATTAAAACCTATGTGGATTATATTGATCAAAACCTCATTAACAAGGAAGAAGGTACGAACCAGGGTTACAATGAAAAGCTGGACGGGCTTATCAAGCAGAAAACCTTTTCCGGTGATTCAACCAGTAAAGATAGCGAAGATAAATTTTTCTTTCTGACCGAAAGCCAGAAAAACACCTCCGAGAGAAAAGAGATTGCCTATCTCAAGGACGATGTGGATTCCCACAGCCTGAGAAGGCTGTTTAATGTTTATTTTTATGGATTCTGGATAATTGTTAAAAGCGGGACTCTTTTTTCCGTTCTTCTGGTCTTGATTCTTCTGCTTACCGGCGAGATGCAGGGGGCAAAGCGCTGGATGATTCTGTCTGTTTTTTCCTTTATGTTTTATTATATAACCTATTGGAATATGGACGGTTCAGATTTTATTTTTTTAAGTACCCTTATTTTCCCGGCGTATTTGTATATCCTATTCTGCCTTCGTTTTCAAACTCATCTAATCGAACCGACCCTGTTGATTTTGATGGTGGCTCTTTTTTCCTTTCCCGGCTCGGATCTGTCTTTTAACGTGATTTACCGATCCGGAATGGGGCTTCTCTTTTACTCTTTTCCTCTGGCCTTCATGGTTAATAAGAATATTCGGGTTGGGGGACAGGCTTTTATTTTGAATAATTACGTCTTTATCCTTCTTTTTGCCGTCATTCTGGGTATTGCTAAGCCATGGGGGTATAACAACTCCCACAGGGATATCGGTGACCGATCCGTGCTTGTGGAGATGTTTAAATCTCCCCAGCTTTTCGGCATTCATACCTTTCCCCAGCGGGTTGAAGTCATTGACGAGGCATTGGAATTTTTTAAGAATGAAAAATATGAAAAGAATAACACCCCTGCACTCTTTTTAAGCTGGATTCCCATGATGTATTATTTAACCGAAACAAACTGCATCACCAATAATCCCTGGCATGGCTGTGTTTTATTCAGGGATTTTAAGGATGAATTTGATCGTGTCAGTAAAGATGCACCCCCGGAATATATAACCTTTTCAAAGGTTATGACAAGGAACCCGGGCTGGCCTCTATTAGATGATGAGTACCGGGAAAAAGATAAGGCCTGGGTTCCAGATTTAAAAAAGTTTGACTATATCAGGTACTGGATGAAGGATAAAAAATACGAGAAAGTATTTGAAAATAATATGTTTGAAATTTATAAAAGGGTAAGATCCGACATAAGAACCGGCATAAAATCCGGGAACATTTTACTTGACTGTCCTGAAGTGTCAGCACGTTATCTGCATGATCAGTCAGGTGTTTCGCCTCCATTCAAGCAGAGTTTTAAAAAGAGGATAGATGGCTGAACATCAACAGGCCAGCCCCTTTTGTCTTTGATACGGTTGGTCTTACCGGGATTTGGTGTTTTCTGGATTTGAGGCCATTTTTTTTAAAAAATAGCCCCCGGCAGCAATAAAACTATAACGCCATAAAAATAGAGAGTGGTTTTTTTGATAAAAAACAATCAAATATTCAAGGACGTTTCTGTTGTTGTGCCTGTATATGCCTGCCGGGAGTGTCTGGTTGATCTTGTGAAGCGACTGGATAAGGCTCTGGGTGCCATTGTATCAGATTGGGAGATCATCCTGGTGAACGATGCTTGCCCCCAGGGATCGTGGGATACCATCGTGGAGATAGCCCATGGTAACCCCAGGGTTCTGGGCATTAATCTTTCCCGGAATTTTGGCCAGCACTATGCAATCACAGCGGGTCTTGACCACACACATGGCCGGTGGGTGGTGGTTATGGATTGTGATCTTCAGGATCAACCAGAGGAGATAGGCAAACTTTATGCAGCGGCAAAGAATGGGTATGATATTGTCTGGGGGCAGAGGAAGCACAGGCGGGACAACTTCTTCAAAAAGCTGAGTTCAAGACTTTTTTATCGGGTGTTTGACTACTTTACCGATCAGGAAAGTGATCCTTCGATTGCAAATTTTGGCATATATTCGGCAAAGGTGATTGAAAGCTATCGTTCACTCAGGGAGCAGAACAGGGCCTTTCCCCTGTTTGTGCGCTGGCTCGGCTACAGCTCCACCAAGGTTAATATCAATCACAGCGAACGTACGACTGGGGTAACCTCCTACACCTTTTCAAAGGCTTTCTCCCTTGCCATGGACAGTATTGTCTCTCAGTCCAATAAGCCCTTGAAGCTGGCTATCAAGCTGGGGTTTTCCATTTCTTTCTTTTCCATGGTGTATGCCCTGTATCTGACGGGGCGATACTTTTTTCTCACCATTCCTGTTCAGGGGTGGACCAGCGTCATGGTGTCCCTTTATTTTCTGGCCGGTCTTTTGCTAGCAAATATGGGAGTTCTGGGGCTCTATATCGGCAAGGTCTTTGATGAAACCAAGGGACGGCCCCTTTATGTGATAAGGGATATTGTGGGGGTGGGAGAGAAAACCCCAATAGAGGATAACATGGGGGACATTTCTCAGGAACCTTTATATGATTGAATACAGCAAATTAGAATCTCAAAGGTTTAATAAAAATATCCACAGGGCAACTCTTGAGAAGATTGATATAAAAGAGATAAAAAGACAGATTTTAATCAATGAAATGGATGTTTTGATTTTAAGGCTTCCATCTGCATCAATTGCAACACATTGCAAACTCAATAATGTGGGGTTTGATGTTCTTCATGCCGATACCCTGGTTTTTTATGAAACCAACCTGGAAAAACTTAATTCAGGAAAAATAAGGAATAATGTTGTTTTTGAAAAGGTGGATTATGGCAACATTGATGTGCTCGAAAAAATTGTACGTATAATATTTGAGAATTATTCAAACCATTATTATTCAAACCCGCTTTTTAACCGAGAGGATATCAGAGATGGGTATGTTGAATGGGCAAGCTCATATAAAGCAGAGGCCAATTCAAACAGGATCGCCTGGATCGCCCATATGGAGTCTGAAGTGGTAGGTTTTTTGACCTGTTCCTATGACAAAAGCACCAAGGAATCAGAGGGTGTACTCTACGGTGTTCTGCCGGGCTTTTCCGGTAGGGGGGTTTATTCTGATTTTATTAGATTCAGTCTGAATTATTTTAAAGAAAAGGGATACTCAAAAATGAGAGTGTCCACCCAGATTCAAAATTATGCTGTTCAGAGGGTTTGGACCCGGCAAGGATTCTTTTTAACAGCCTCCTATGAAACTTATCATGTGAATTCCTGTCTCTCATACAGCCTTGAAAAATCTTACAGGAAAAAGGTCACCTTTTCCAAAGAAGATGTTGAAAATTTTGGTGCCTTGATTAATGCTTTTGCTGTTAAAAATTTCGGAACAAAATATCCTGGTAAAGGAACTTCATGTCTTGACGAACATTCAATCTTTTTTAGCCCCATATATCCATGGGTGGAGTACGTGATAGAAACAAGCCTGCTTGATAAAAAGGATAGTGGTTTATCTAAAACATTAATTAAAGTAAAAAAGAATCATAAAATAATTATGTTATCCTATAACACATTAATACCCTGAAAGGATTGATCGTGGGGCATCTTTACATCGCAGGCACCATATTTTTCACCGTTTACGGCCAGCTTATCCTGAAATGGCGCATGTCGTCATTTGGGGTGCTTCCTGAAACAGTGCAGGGCAAATTCCTCTTTTTTACCCATGTGTTGTTTGACCCCTTTATCGTTTCAGGCCTTTTGTCTGCCTTTGTGGCCTCCATATTCTGGATGGCCGCCATGACCAAATTCGATTTAAGCTATGCCTATCCCTTCATGAGCATTCCCTTTGTGATCGTACTGTTCTTGAGCGCCTTTTTTTTTCATGAACCCGTTACCTTTTCAAAGGTGGCCGGGATGACCTTGATCGTGGCAGGGATTGCAATTGGAGCCTATAATTAATAAGGAGGCAGACTTAAATGATACCCTATAACAGGCCATTTATCGGGGGCAAGGAACTTTCCAATATTGCCCAGGCCGTGATCAAATATGGACATATATCAGGTGACGGCGTATTTACCAAACGCTGCCAGGCATGGCTGCAGGAAACTCTGGGATGCCCAAGGGCTCTTTTGACACACTCCTGCACCGCAGCTCTGGAGATGGCGGCAATTCTTTGTGATATCCAACCGGGAGATGAGGTGATCATGCCTTCCTACACCTTTGTCTCGACGGCCAATGCCTTTGTGCTCCGGGGTGGTGTTCCGGTGTTCGTCGATATAAGGCCGGACACCCTGAACATTGATGAAACCAGAATAGAACAGGCCATAACCCCGCGTACAAAGGCCATTGTTCCCGTGCATTATGCCGGTGTTCCCTGCGCCATGGACGAAATCAATTCGATAGCTGAAGACCATCGCCTTTTTGTGATTGAGGATGCGGCCCAGGCCCTTCTTTCAAAGTACAAAGACAGATTCCTCGGCACTCTCGGCCACATGGGAACCTTGAGTTTCCACGAGACCAAAAACATCATAAGCGGGGAGGGCGGTGCACTGCTGCTCAACGATGAACGCTTTGTTGAAAGGGCGGAAGTAATCTGGGAAAAGGGGACCAACAGAAAGAAGTTTTTCCGGGGAGAAGTGGACAAGTACACCTGGGTGGATCTTGGATCATCCTTTTTACCGAGCGAAATCATTGCAGCGTTTCTCCATGCCCAGCTTGAAATGGCAGAGGCCATAATCAAAGTACGCCGCCACCTGTTTGACCTTTATTATTCCCTGCTGGAGCCCTTACGCCTGAAAGAGAAAATCGACCTGCCATGGGTGGAAGATTCCCAGGAGTGTGCATGCCCTTCCAATGGCCACATCTTCTATATAGTCACAGCCTCCCTTGAAGAGCGAACCGCTCTGATCAAGAATTTAAAGGAACACGGCATCCACGCTGTCTTTCACTATATTCCCCTGCACTCCTCACCTGCCGGAAAACGGTTCGGACGAATCTCTGGAGACCTAAATTTTACCGATAATTTGAGTGAACGGGTCCTCAGGCTCCCTCTTTTTTTTGAGATGAAGGATGAGGAGGTTCATCACGTTGTTAACACGATAAATCACTTTTACGAGATATGGGGCTTATCTGGCTTATCTGGGGTCAGATTGTAGATCCGGGATTAAATCCGGGGACACCTTACTTCTAGAGCCGGGGACACCTTACTTAAAAAAAGATCCGGGGAAGATCCGGGGAAGATCCGGGGACACCTTACTTGGAAGATCCGGGGACACCTTACTTAATTATTCGTAAGTGTCATCAGGTTATCAGTTAGGTGTTTCGTCCCCATGGTAAGAGAGTTACAAAAAGAAGAAAGAGGGTTGAGCCGCATCAGGCTCAGCCCTTCTTTTGTTTGGGATCTGCGGACACCATACTTAATTAATTGTGAAATCAGCTGTGTTGTCTGATCTGACGGTTTTTAGTCCCTGTGGTAATGGATTCTTGATAGAGGGTTGGGCCACATCCGGTTCAGCCCTTTTTAAAACAGCCACCTCGCCTGTCAATGGATATTCAACTGTGGCTGAAACTCGTGTTCGACAGTTGTAGGTACATTTTTTCTATTTTTGGCTCTGAGAGCCAGTAAAATCGGAAAAAAACATCAGTTTTGTCGCCAAACCATGTAGGCACACGCTATAGTGGCTTTTTCCTTGACTAATGTGGAAATACATGCTTTTTATATGGGCATGTATGTACGCACCATAAAACGCAAGAACAAGGATGGGTCCGAGGTTGAGTATATTCAGTTGGCCCACAACACCCGTCACCCTGAAAAAGGCTATTCCCGGGCCGAGGTCGTCTACTCGTTCGGGCGGCGGGACCAGCTTGATGTCGCCGCTCTCAAGCGCCTGGTCAGCAGTCTAAGCCGCTTCATAAGCCCTGAAGATATGCAGGCGCTGGAAAACCAGGACACAGGATTGAAGTTCATATCGAGCCAACCGGCCGGTGGGGCTCTCCTCCTTAAAGGGCTGTGGAAACGTCTCGGCATTGATACCTGCCTTGCCCAGGCATTGACAGATAGGGGGTTCAAAGCCCCCATTGCAGATGCCCTGTTTGCCATGGTCGCCAACCGGGCTCTGGCACCATGTTCAAAACTTGCGGTTGAGGAATGGGCGTCCAAGGATGTGCACCTGGATATTGAGCAGCCCATCCAGGTTCAGCATTTTTACCGGGGCATGGATTTTTTGCTCAAGCATGAAGTTGAAATCCAGGAGAAGGTTTTCTGGGCAACGGCCCAGCTGTTAAACCTTACAGTGGATTTGATATTTTTCGACCTGTGCGGACGATTATAGGCCGTCCCGTCCAGACTTGATGTCGAATAAAGCAGAAATGACTGGGCATCATGATTAATTTATGTCATGTTTTGGTAGATCAATATCTCAAACCCCGAGAAGGAGGCTACCAAATGAGCAAATACAAAATCAATGTAACTGTGAACCTTGTCGAGTCTGATGTGGAAACTGATGAGAATCCTATTGAACTGGAAGACGGGAGCTATCAGTTCACAATAAATGGGCATTCCGGTGAAAGTATAGATGACTGTGAAAAGGCTGTTCTTAAAACTGCTTTTCCCGCAATAAGAAAGGCACTATCTATGCACTTGGAAGCAGTGTCAAAAAAAACTCCAAATTCAAACAAAAAGTGAGCAAATTGAGATAAACAAATGTCCATATCTGGTGGACGGTGCGGTGGGGCGGTTTAAATTCGAAACCCATTGTGCTTTTGACAGCAATGGTGTTCTGTTTGACAGCAGCCAGTCTGTATTTGCCCCATTAACAACAAATCAATTTTATTTGACCTCGGGGTTTAAGGAACTGGCCATGATTATGGGAAATACGGAAGAATCATTCCGGAAAACATCGAAGTTGATCAACCATATTCGTTACCAAAAAAATGGTACGCCATCTCGCACGCTTCATGACCAGACCCAGAAAGAAGGGGCTGAATTGTTCAATCATTTAAGGCAAAAAGCGGAAAATTTGAACTGCGGCAACTTTAACACAGATGGTGATTGTATCAACCCAGAGCTTTCCCGGGGCGGCGATGCGCTACCGATCTCCACGGAAAAGATCCAAGAGGCCCTTTTTGAATCATCTTTTGTCTATAATTCTTCCGATCCTCTAAGTAATCCAGTAATCTTTGAAGAACCGAGCCAGGCAGTAAATATAAGCATTGATGACGTAACACCCAAAAGACAAAAGAACGATCGAGAAAGTCCCAAAGTCACCGAACATAAAAGAAAATACGTGCATGACACCGTTACGCATATTGAGTGCAGAGGGAAGAAATACGTATTAACCGGTGATTGCACCAAAACCTGCTTATGGCTGCTCAATGCTTTTCTCTTGAATAATTCTTTATTTGGTAAACGCCTGCAGATCTTCACCGACGGTCATAGAGCGTTAAATGCCGCTATTTTAAAGCACTTTGAATGGTACGGAAATATGCAGATAGTTCTCGACTGGTTTCATCTGTGCAAGAAATTCAAGGAACTACTAAGTATGGCCATGAAGGGGAGAACCCTACGTAATGAGGCGCTTGATGGGATTATGCCCTTGTTATGGCATGGACTTACGAATGAGGCCATATCATATCTTGAAAACATTCCTTCATGTAAAATCAAGACCCCCGAATATATCCAGAAACTGATCGAATATTTGAACCGCAATCAACCTTACATCCCCAATTATGATGTGCGTAAAAGGCTAAAACTTCGAAATTCAAGTAATGTAGGAGAAAAGATGAATGACCTGGTCGTCTCAAATCGACAGAAAAAGAACGGAATGAGCTGGGTTAAAGAAGGATCTCTCAATTTGGCAACACTAACGGCATTGAAAATTAACGAGGAATATGAGAGTTGGTTTCGAGATAAAGAAGTCAATTTTAAAATAGCTGCTTAATAGTTTAAGAGATTATCGTCCGCACAGGTCGAAAATTTTTGCATAAAGATGGCCATGTACTACAGTACACAGAATTGACCGTTGTTTGGGAACGGGGATCTAATTTCCATCCGTTTTTAGGGACTTTTTTTCAGCCAATTTGAAGGATTAATCTCGGTTATCGATTTCATTCCCTCGATTTTATTCCCTTAATCAATTTTAAAACCATATAATTCCCTCTATCTAATTCGCCTCGTATTGGAGTTTGCACTACAAGGAGGGAGTATGGAACCCGTCCCCTGCCTCAACTGCAATTTGTTTTTCATTCCCCGAAATTGCAATCAGACCTTTTGCTCAACACCCGTTTGCCAACGAGCCAGAAAAAATCTTTGGCAAAAAAATAAACTTGCTACAGACCCTGACTACAAAAAGGGCCAACAGCTGGCACAAAACAAATGGCTTCAAGACAATCCTAATTACTGGAAAAAATACCGTGAAAGAAACCCTGAAAAAGCCCAACGAAACCGTGATCTACAAAAGGTTAGGAACCTGAAGGGAAAGGGTGTTGTGGAGCCCTTAAGGATCTCAGAATCCGTAGGTATTGCAAAGATGGACGCGAGCAAAGCCAGGAAATACAGGCTTTCAGGAGAATATTGGATGGTTCCGACCGTTGCAAAGATGGACCCGGTAAAAGTTTATCTCTCAGTATTGGTGCCCGATTCGCCATAATTGCAAAGATGGACTCGGACACAAAGGATGTTTTTTATATTATAAAGAGCTTACCCCCCCCTCAAAAAAATAAGGAGGAAAGCATGATTAAAAAAAGAGTCCTTGCCCCGGACCGGGTCCGTTACACAGGTAAAAGTTTCTGCTTTATCCCCCACCGGTTTTTGACAGGTGGATTTTTGGAATCGTTAAGCAAGGAGGAACTGCTTGTCTATTTTTTCCTGGCCCTGGCTTCGGATCGTTCCGGGCTTTCATTCTATGGTGACAGGACCATTTACTCCATGTTGGGCCTCACCAAGGATGAGTACCTTTTGGCACGGGCCAACCTGATCAACAAAGATCTGATCAAGTATGACGGGACCCTGTTCCAGGTTCTTTCTTTACCGCAGTCCATGGGGAGATAATTGATGAAAAACAAACGAACCATTTTTGAGATCCATCGGTTAAAGGACCTTGGGTTTTCTAACAGATATATTGCAGAGACCTTAAACATAGACCGGGCCACTGTAAGTAAATACATCGCTAATCCTGAAAAAGTTTTTGTGCGTAGCGTCCAAAGGCCTTCAAAACTTGATCCTTACCGGGACCTGATCAAAGAATTGCTTGATCAGCATCCAAAAATCAAAGCGCCGGTGGTTTTAAGACAGATAGAGGATAAGGGTTTTGAAGGAGAAATCACCATTGTTCGTGATTACTTAAGGAATCTCCGGCGTTATCGTTCAGGCAAACAGGCCTTTATTCGTTTTGAGTCTGACCCTGGAGTTCAAATGCAAATTGATTGGGGTCATTTCGGCAGCCTTGTATATGAAGGCTCCCGAAGGAAACTCTACGCCCTGGCTGTTATCGAGTCCCACAGCAGGATGCTTTACGTGGCTTTTACCCATAGTCAACGCCAGGAAGTCCTCCACCAAAGCCTTATGGAAGCCTTCCAGTATTTTGGGGGATCACCCAGGGAAATTGTGGTAGATAACATGTTGACGGCTGTTACTGAACGGGTTGGTGCTATGGTTCGCTTCAACGAGGCGTTTCTGGATTTTCTAAGACCTTTCAGCATTACCCCGATTGCCTGTAATATCAGGGCACCATATGAAAAAGGAAAAATTGAAAACAGCATTAAATATCTACGACACAACTTCTGGCCAGCCAGGAGTTTTACTGACCTTGAAGATGTCCAGAATCAGGTGATAGTGTGGCTTTCCACCACCGCCAACAAACGAGTTCATCAAACTACGGGTGAAAGACCTGTGGATCGACTTGTAAAAAGCGCCCTGAACCCAATTCCAAGTTGTTTGCCGGATTTCCGGGAGACCGAATTTCTTAAGGTGTACAAGGATTTTGGTATTCGTTTTGATAGCAACGTTTATACCGTTCCTCCCAGAATGGTTGGAAAAACAGTCGCCGTTAAGGCTGACAGGCACACTTTGAGTATCTATCACAAGGACAAGCAGGTGGTTGTGCATAAACGCAGCTGGAAAAAAAAGGATCGTGTCGAGCTTGCTTCCCACAAAGAACAGGTTCGTAAGCTCAAAAAACGAGTGCTGCTGGACAAACAGATAATGGTCTTTATGTCTTTGGGCCAGGATGCGGTAGATTATCTGGAAAAACTTGCTGATGCCTCCCAGCCCATAAAAAAAACAGTGAATCACCTGTTATTGCTCGGAGATAAGAACGGTACCCCAGCCCTTATGTGTGCCATCAAAAAAGCATTGAAACATAAGCTTTACGGCCTTTCTTACGTAGAAAATATTCTAAATCAAGGGATAACCCCGGTAACAAATCATGCTCCGGTAAACCTGAAAAAAGAGGACCTCAACAACATCCGCCTGACATCCCCCAACCTTGCTGAATACGATGCCATTGCATTAAAAAGAAGGAGGAAATAACCATGGACGCCGTGATTGATAAGTTTAAATCCCTTCGATTGAAAAACTGTGCGCAGAATTTGCCTGATGTTTTAGAACAAAGTTCCAGAAGCAATCTGTCACCCCTTCAAACCATTGATCGTTTGCTGGAGATAGAACTTGCTTGCAGAGAAAAGGCAAGGGTCGCTCTGCGGTTCAAACAGTCCAAACTTGGAGGGAAAACCACCATTGACCAATTTGACTTTAAACATCATGAATCACGGCTAAAACAAAAAAATCTAATTTTAGGTTTAGTAGACCTGGGATTTGTCCGGGAACAAAAAGATATCATCTTGATAGGAAATCCTGGTACTGGAAAGTCCTTTTTATCAAAATGCATCGCCTATGCTGCAACTCAATCAGGTATTAAAACTCTTTTTACCACAGCCATGGACATGATCAATCAACTTGTGGCTGCAAAAACTGACCACACGCTGCTAAAGAAGCTACAATTTTATCAATCACAGGAAATTTTAGTTCTCGACGAAATTGGTTATCTTCCGCTGGGCAAAGATGGATCAAATCTATTTTTCCAGGTCATAAGCGCACGGCACGAAAAAAAGTCGACAATTATTACGACTAATCTGCCCTTCGCTAAATGGGGAAACATTTTTGATGGGACCACCGCCGCTACGGCGATTGCAGACCGACTCGTTTACAACTCGGAAATCCTTATCCTGGAGGGAGAAAGTTATCGAAAGAGATCATAGTAAAAAATAGCCATAGGGGCGCAGAATTTTTAGAGGATGAGCACCTAATCTAACGCCTGGATTTGTGCGCTATGATCAGAGTGTACATCTCTGTAATAATTTCAATTTCTGCAGTCTTTATCAACCAGGAGGTCTTTTCTTTGAGTTCAGAGAAATAAGAGAGTATTGATTTTTAATTAAAGTCAAATACGCAGATTTGCGTCAGCCAGACCTTGTGGCTGGTTTTTAAACGATGTTTTTGGCTGAATTTCTCGCCCCCGTTTCCACGTTGTTCAGCGTAAGATACTTAAAGAACTAAAAATAACTCCTCCCAAAAAGATAAAATCCATCTGAGATACCCCCTGATTTTGTAGGCACTACGCCATTATGGCGTGGACAGCTGTACCCCTTGACTGGCAAGGGTTTTGAAACTTTGTGTATCTACCGCTGTCGAACACGAGTGAAAAGCATGGAATAAATTTCCTGTATTGTGAAATTTTTTTCATAATACAGGGAGAACTCTTTTCCATAAACCGTTGTCCTTATCCTTGCCTGGAATTGGTTGCTCCTGCTAATCGTCTAAATTTTATGGATATTTTTTAATGATTTAAGGGATATTAAATAAAAGTAAAAGATATGTTTGATCCGGTATTATCCTTGCATTATACAAAACGTTTTGGTGAATATTGTTAATAATAATTAAACGGATAAGGAGAAATGCATGAAAAGAATTTTTCTATTAGTGTGCTCGCTATTGCTGGTTCTCAGCATATTCGGAAGTGCGGGTGCAACAACGATATTTCAATCTTCAAACCTCGCTGGCGATGTGAGTATTACCGGCTTTAATGACTATCATTTTTTGTCACCGGGTGCTGCTGTACCGGGTGATGGGATCTTTACTGCAGCGTTCACCAACCTTGACGGTGACGGTTCTTTCCAGACCCTGCTATCTGGTATGTATGATGTATTTGTACAAGGTTCTGTTTCGTTTTTGGGTTATGGGACTGATCGGAACTCGACTAATCCCGGTTATATCGAACAGACCATCACAAATCCGCAGTTAGTCTACAGTGGGAATTTGGGGTCCACGGGATTGACGCAATCGAGCTACCCATTTCAGCTCGGAACTGCTTTTGGCAGTAATGTTCCCTTTGACTTTACCATCGACTATGGTGTAGATGCCGCTTGGTTGCAGGCGTTTGGCGTTGGCAATTTCGATGCTGCAGGTTCGCTCCATGTTAACGGGTCGACAGATGGCATGACAGCGAATGTCACTTTTACTGAAAGCAATCTCACCTGGCTGGGGTTTGAAGGCGCTTTAGCCGCAGTTGATTCCATGGGTGGTGGTGGTAATGGTACCATTGATGGCCCTTTTACGCTTGGTTTGACCATCACTGCTCTCCCAACTCCAGAACCTTCCACCATACTCCTGGTCGGTTTTGGTATTTTAGGTTTTGCCGGAGTGGGCAGAAGAAAAAAATATGAGTATTGAAAGGCAGATAGCTATTTATGACGATAATGAAGCAACGCAAATACTGCTCCATTGACTCACCCTGACCCAGCCGGTTCTTTTTTCCAGCCTGCTCCTTCTTTCAGAAGCAGGCCTGCGCCGATCTCGCCCTATTTTGTCAATAAAATTGATATCATAATGTTTCCGGCGATCATCGTCAGCACTGCGTCTATCGAGCAATGAGCGTTTGCTGTTAACTGATTCTGATTTATTCATGGACCCCCCTTTAACCGCTTTTGCAAAGAAATTGTCATTATATGTTAAATACTATCACACATTGGTGCTCTGGCCAAGAAATGTTACTGGGTAACCTGAAAAAGTAAGGCGTTCCCGGACAAGTTTAGTGGCACAGGTTGGTTCCGGCGCATACAGGGTGGTGTAGCCCATGGCGTCTGACGGGGGAGGGCTTGGAATACCCAACTATTTTGTTGTTTTTTGATCAATCAGGACATCTTCAATATCTTCATCATTTTTGATAATAAGGGGTGTATGCAGGATAGCGTCGGCAGATGAGGCGATTATTTTCTTTGAAATAACAAAGGAGCCCATGGTGGCGGAAATGGTCCAATCTTCAAGCTCAAAGTTTAGAAATCTTATTGCGGGAATCGCAGCAATGGCCTTGCACAGATTTTCGATGTTTTCCACCTTGAACTCAGCCCCGCTGCTTTTTGAAAGTTTGCCGTGGAATGAGGCTGTCTTACCTGAAAAAGAGAATACAATCCCTGAAAGATCAGCCTTGTGACTGACCAGACAGGACTTTATTTTTCTGTTGATGTCGTATCTGGAACTTGTGTTTTTCATAAATTTTGATTAATATATAAATGGGCCTGGAAAGTCAAGCGCAGAAAAAAATAAAAAGGAAGAAGGGGCGGCTTTTCCCTTGACTTTAAGTATCTATTCAGCGTCGATAAAAAACGAGTCAATTTTCATTTTTTGCTTGACACGGTTTTTTTGTAAAAAATAACTTTTTAAGTTATGTTTCAGACGTTCTCATTCTAAAGGGAAGAACCCCTAAAATGGGGTATAGAACCAACAATCCTGCTACAGCTAACTGGCTATATGGGAAAAAAATAAATGCAACCTGAGGCAACCTGAAGCGAAAAAATTGCCTCTGAAAATCTGTGTTATAATGCCTCCATAAATAAACGATTTACATGGAGGCTTTTGTTGGGAATAAAGGTGGATTCAATCGACGTAGATGAAACAGTTAAGACAGCCAGGAAATTGCTGGAGGAGGAACAGGTTTCTCCGGCGTTGAAAGCCACGCTTGACGTTTTATTTTTGTTGGTCACTTTATTGTGTAACCGCCTGGGCCTTAACAGCAGTAACAGCAGCAAACCTCCCTCTTCAGACCCCAATCGAAAAAAGTTAACTCGAGAGCCAGGGTTAAAAAGACCCGGCGGACAAGCAGGGCATACCGGTATCACTCTGGAACGAGACCCGAATCCTGATTTTGTAGAATCCATAGAGGTTGACAGAGCCACTCTACCCAAGAGTACCTACAAAGAGGTAGAACCCATTGTCAGGCAAGTTATTGATATCGACATTTCAAAAATCGTGACAGAATACCGGGCTCAAGTACTTGAGGATGAAAATGGTATACGCTATACCGCTGTTTTTCCTGAAGGTGTTACCAAAGCCGTTCAGTATGGTGTCAGTGTGAAGGCTTACTCCACATTTTTTTCTCAGTATCAGCTGATTCCCTCTGACAGGTTAGAAGAAACATTCAGAGACCAGCTGGGAATTCCCATCAGCAAAGGGTCAATATATAATTTCAACAAAGAGGCTTTTATAAAGCTGGAAGAGTTCGACCAGATTGTCAAACGCAGGCTGTTCCAGTCTCATTTATGTCATGCCGATGAAACCGGCATCAATATAAACAGTGTCAGGCGCTGGCTGCATTGCACATCCAATGCACTCTGGACCTACTTTTTTCCCCACGAAAAAAGAGGCAAGGAGGCCATGGATGAAATAGGAATTCTTCCCCTGTTCAAAGGCATTCTCTGCCACGACCACTGGAAACCATATTTGAAATATGATTGTCTGCATGCCCTTTGCAATGCACATCACTTAAGGGAGTTGGAACGGGCATGGGAACAAACAGGACAATCAGACATGGGCCAGGGACATGAGGGATCTGTTGAAAGAGATTAATATTGCGGTGGATGATGCCGGTGGCCAACTCAAGCCGGCAGATTCTGAAGCATACAGAAAAAAATACCGGGATCTGCTGGAAACAGCCCAAGGGGAATGTCCGCCACCTGATGAAAGCAAGAGAAAAAAAGGGCAAAGGGGGCGACTCAAGCGTTCCAAATCAAGAAGTCTCCTTGAACGGCTGGTGGAATATGAAACCGAAACCCTGAGATTCATGGACAACCCTCTGGTACCCTTTAGTAACAACCAGGGTGAGAATGATATCAGAATGACCAAGGTTCAGCAGAAGATATCAGGGTGTTTCCGTTCTGAGGAGGGTGCGAAAATTTTCTGCCGGGTTCGAAGCTATCTTTCCACGTGCAAAAAACATGGGATGATGGCAAGCGAAGCATTGCGCATTTTGTTTGAAGGCAAGCTTCCTGATTTTTGATATGATGAAAATGAGTCAAGTTAAAGAGTTGCCCTGCTGTTTATCTCGTTAAATAGCGGGGAGGCTATGTTTAGACGCTGAATAGATACGACTTTAATTTGTTAATGTTAAAAAGAATGTATCATGTAAATTTACTCTACCCCCATAATGCAGTTAACCCATATTGGGATAGTTATGACAGTTGATGATAAAAATGGATTTACCCTGATCGAGGTTGTTGCGACTTTAATCATTATCGGTATTGTTTCTGCGGTTGTAATAAGCCGGGGAAATATAATGGATGTTGATAAAATTGGCGATCTTTCAATGGTGAAAAGTCATTTGCGGTATGCTCAGAACAGGGCCATGGCTGACAGTAACAGGCGCTGGGGAGTCATTTTTACAGGATCAAATTATGCCTTGTACCGGGACGGTGATAATAACGGTACCTTTGACGCATCTGAAAAAAAAATATTTCCTGGAGCAGACTCTGATGTTGTTACCCTGGAATCTTCTTTGTCATGCAATGCAACCATTGCATTTGACTGGTGGGGGGCACCCTATATTGATGCTGCATGCTTAAATTCAATGGTTTCGGGTTCCTTGTCCTTTGGCAGTGAATCCATTACAATAACGTCTATAACTGGATTTGTTCCGTGATGCAAAATATGGCAAACCACAGTGGTTTTACCTTGCTGGAATTAATAGTTGCAATTATTATTGCTGCGATCATGGGGTCCATGCTTGTGTCCTTTACCGGGACTGCCCTGCAAAAAAGTGCTGTTCCTGCCATCAGCATGGCCAGGTTCTATGAACGGAACCAAGTGGCGGATAACATTATAGCAGACTACAAGGCCGATTATCTTCACCGATTTTCTGGCGCATTACAGGATTTTGCTGATACTATAAACAGTGGTGGCACGTATAACAGCAACCCCTATGTAACTGTCACAGCCCAGTTCATTGAATATGACGCCAATTTTAACGAGAACCCTGATGCCGATGGCAGTGAGGGCATCTTGAGGGTGAACGTGGCTTCAACTTCAGGTGAGGGGGGATTGACAACAACGTTTCTTCTGACCGAGTGATGGAATTATGATATTTTTAAAACAGTATGATCTTGAAAAAGGTTTTACACTCATTGAGGTAATTGCCGTCCTTTTACTGGTGGGGATACTTGCATCTGTTGCTGGTCTCGGTATTGTCCAGGCCACAAAGGCATTTCTTTTTACCCAAAATACCTCGGAAATGGGCCAGAAAAATGTATTGCCCATGACAAGGCTCAGAAGATCCGTTGCAAATCTTACCCAGGTAACAACAGCAACCTCCACCACCATCTCCCTTGATCGATTGAGTAATGGAGAAAAAGTAACCGAAACATACGCCTGGTCCGGGATGGCAGGAGCACCCCTGACCCTTACTACTACTGATGGCAATGGCGCTGTAAGTGGCCCACACAATCTGGTGGATGATGTTCAGGCTTTTTTTCTGGACTATGAGACCCAGTCGGGGAATTCGGGTTCCTGGTCCCTTGGAGACAGGATATCGACCCTTGCCTATGTAACAACTAATCTGACCCTGTCAGGAGGCGATGGTTCCCAAAATATGCTGTTTGCTGAGCATATAGTCCCAAGAAATACCTTTATTCCATCTGATGCTGCACCAGGAACTGCCCAGGGTACCACGAGCAGTGAGTTTAATTTCTGTTTCATTAAATCAAAACTCTATGGTGACAGTAATTTAAAAATTGTGGACATGTACAGAAATGTAAGGCAGAAACTCTTGCAGAGCGGCATTGTGGGCGAGAAAATAGTGCTGGGTTATAAAATTACTAGCCCAAGACTCTGCCTCCTGGTGGATAAATTTCCATGCTTGATGCCTTTTCTTAAAGTTGTTTTTTTACCATTAACCGGATTTCTTTTTTTGATTTTTTATTTTCCCTGGGCGTTTCTGGCCCTGGCGGTTATTGCCTGGCTGCTATTGAGGATGATCAACATGCAGGGTATTAAAATACTTCCCATGGAATTTATCCGCAATGCCAGGGGTAGTGTTCTTCTGGGTGTCATAATTACAATGGTCATCATGTCGGTTCTTTCTGCGGCCATGCTCGGTATGTTCAGCAGTTCTCTGATCGGCACGGTTTCTCCCCAGTTTTCCCAGAAGGCATACTACCTTGCCGAATCTGGCCTTGCATATGCAGCCCAGCGATACCTGAAAAATGATGACAATGACACTGGATTTGTCAATGACCTTAACCTGGGTAACTCAATTCCCGTTGGCAGTGACAGTTTTGCCATTGAGCTTGAGAGTTTCTGGTTTAACAACACTACAGCCGCCAATTCAGGACAGATTACGGTGTCTGCCTTTGGAGCCTTTCCCGCTAATGTTAGCGCTGGGCTTTCGGGATATGTTCAGGTGCCGGTCTCAGGAGGGAACTCTGTTGAGCAGTATACCAACACCTCCTTTTCAGGATTATCTTTGAGATTCACCCTGGCTGGAAATGTCGCCTATACAGCCGGTGATGTTTTTCCCGCAATGATTGCAAACGCCCAAACCATAACAGCCAATGAAATGGGAGAGGACCCTGATCTGAGCAGCCATGTCCTTACGCCCTCCAATGCAGGTCATATTGAAATATTTCCGGAAATAAACGGGATAATTCAATTCAGCGATCCTGATGGAAATGACCATGTTCTGGTTTATAGAAAAAAGAAAAATGGGAAGTTGACAGGTCTGCAATATCCCAAGGGGGTTTCCTTTCCGTCTTCGGGTATAGCCATCGACAATAATACCCAGGTGGTCCTGGGGAAACACGCCATCATCACCAGCACCGGCACTGCAGGAACTGGTGAGTTTCAGAGCAACCAGACGATAAAATTACACCAGCCCCTTTCTACGATTGAATTGTTTAAGAAAATTGAAGGGGGAATTGATTTTAACGACGGTAGTACAGATAAAATAGAATCAAAGCTCGGGACCCATGCTGTTGAAGACGGAGCCCTTAAAGTAACGAGCACTGACCAGACCTATTCCTATACCAATTATACCTCTTCAGACGGTCACACTGGACCTGTTACCCACAATGAGAGTCTGGCCGTTGTCAATTGGGATAACTTTGAAACGGATTTTCTTAAAGACATATGGGAAAAATCAGACAACAAGTTAAGTTATGATCTCCAGGCAAAGGTTAAATTTACTGAGACTGAAGACGATGTGGACAACCACCCCATAAATCATCCCGGTTGCTATATGCCCGGGCTTTCGTTCAGAATACGGTCTCCCAAAACGGGAGATTTTGGACAGGCAACCTATTATGGCCTTTCTTTTATGAGGGGGATTACTGGGGTTGAAGAATATGAAACCAGCACTGGAAGTGGTTGTGGTTCAAGTACCACCTATTGGTATAGTGAAAAAGATGACATTACCGATAATTTTTTTAATGACCATACGAGTACTAATTCTGCTGGTACGATCCAAGTATGCCCTGATTCAAGTTTTACCCCAAACAACTGGAATGATGATCCCCCTTTGGACGGCATTCCCTACGTCGTTCTGTGGCAAAAGGATGTAAGTACAAATTCATCTGGAAATCCTGTCAATACGGGGGGGTGTGGTGGCGGCGAAGATTATTCCCCCTGGGAATGGCTTGCCTATGCGCCCCTGGTTGATGCACTTCGGGTTAAGATTTACCATTATAGAATCGATGGTCAGCATCTTTTTTATGAAGGCATAAATTCGAGCCTGGACGGATCTGATTTGCAGGGTACGTATTGGAGTTGGAAGCTCAAGGATAGATATGGGGTTTTGAAAACCAACATCTGGAATGGTGTTACAATTTTAGGAACACCCGGCCCCAGTGGAATTGTCATATTGGATCCTGCAACCTATGTAAGTACCAACAATCCTGGAACGCCGGTTAATACCTTTGACGGAGCAACCTGTCCAGTAGGCTTCATTCGGGTGCCGACCATCGATAATGAGGATAGAAAGGCGTCTTATAACTATAAGATATATATAAAATCCTGGGCTAGCATAATGGTAAGGGTTTATGAGATGGAAGGGGATTTGGACTGTAATTCTGCCACAGGGGATGTTGATGGTAAGGAGAGGGTCAATGCCATTTCTGCATTCATGTCTGACCCGGATGGGGGGGCAGGGTCTCTTGGGTATAGCAAAGATACGGCAAGAAGTGCTTACCCCAGAGATACTGTTAAATGGCCCAATGAGGGTGATTATTTTACACAAGTTGTATGGAAAGGCCTTCGAAATAGTACGGGGCCTGTATTTGACAGTGAGACAGGCTATACAAGCAAAACAGTGTCAAACCCAGAGGCTAACGGTTGCGGGGCATTGAATGCCACCATTAAAATTGTCGAAAAGGGAAAGGACAGCGAAGGAGATAACGTAGTCGTTTATACTTCGACTTATACAACTGAAGGCTATTTTCAGAATTCTAATGCCTACGAGGTTTCAGAATTTGGACTTCACACCCTTGGTATAAACGGGGAAAGCAGTGATCCAAATGATCAGGAAGTGGCCTATTTTGACGATTTTTACTGGTTGCTCTGGGAGGGCGGGCAGTCGGGCCTTTTTCCAGGAATCCAGGAGCAATAGAACGTAAATAGTTTAAGCGAAATCCAGTAAACTACAAATCCGGCAACAAGATCAACCACATAATGCTGTTTGCATGTGAGTGTGCTTGCGATGATCAGGAGGCCCCAGGTCCAAAAAATCCATTGTTTTGGTTTGTGTTTACTATGTCTTAGGGCGGTCAGACACAAAATGGTATGCAGGCTTGGAAAACAGTTGTAGGGCTCGTCAAAAAAGATCCAGAAATTGTTGAACATGGATGTAATGGTGCCAGTGTAGTAAAAATTTCCCCTTGGATAGGTTACCGGGAAAAAAATAAAAAATATCACAGAGATTCCAAGTTGGATATGGGTAAGGATAAAAATGTTCTTAACCTCATTATCATCCTGACTCCTTGCAATTACAATAAATGTGTAGACAAGATAGCTGATGTAAACGGGAATGGTCCACGGCAGAAAGGATATGGATTTATCAAACCATGTCATGGGGAGCATTCTGGGCTCAATGAAATGAATTCTGTTGGTTGCCTGGTAAATAATAATGAACGGAAGCCAGAGAAGATAGTAATTGAGGATACTTTTTTGTTTTTTTACCTTAAGAAAATTAAGATTCATTGGGCTTGTTTTTTCTTTTGATAAAATAAACTAAAAAACAACTGATAATAACCAAGGACATCCATTGGGATGCCGATATCCCCCACCAATAAGCCCTGTCAATATCATCCCTTATCAATTCGATCAAAAACCTGAAAACAGCATAGTAAAAGACATAATTTAAAAAAATAAACCTGGGTTTATTCTTTCTATAATTTTTCCAGCAAAAAAATGATAACAGAAAAATTACGACTGCCGAAATGATTTGTGTTGGTATGACCGGAAGTGACGGTGGTGGTATAAATCCATAGGTAAGACCTCTTTTCATATGTTCTGCCGAGGCAGCAGAACCCATTGGGAAGCGTATTCCAAAAAGATCAGACCGGATCCCGTAGCAACAGCCGTTTGCAAAACATCCCAGTCTGGCAAACCCAAGGATAAAAAACAGAATGAAACCTTTTCTATCCAAGTAGTCAACAAAATCTTTTTTTAAAAAAATTTTTGAGGCAATAAGAATCCCCAAAGGATAGAAAAAAACAGCCCCATAAAGAACCTTCACAGTTCCAAACAGATCAGTGAAGATCATTTCCTTCCATGTGAGCCGTTGCCTTATGCTTTCCGGTATATTATCAAAAAAATAATGGAAATAGTTGGCTCCCTGGATACAGGTTAAGACCACCACAAAATAAGCAATGGATGAAAGGAGAACTGTTTTTAAATTGATGCATTTGTTGTTAACATTGTAGATATCCTCTTCCGATGCAACAAACATAACCCAGCCAATGGTAATTCCCATCAAATATGACAAATAGTAGGTGCTTATGGTTCCAATATTGATTGATGGCAGCATCTTGTTCCTGTTCAATAGGTTTGGGCTATTTGTAAATACCGTTTAAACTTTTGGGCCTTGATCATCGTTTCGGCCGATGAAAAATTTACCCGGGAGGGGTCGAACCATTAATTATGGCAAGTGGGCGACATATGATCAAGGCCAAAATTTGGCTGATTCAAATTTGTGGAATTGATAGGGGCACCCTGAAGCCTGTTAATCGCTGATGACAATAGCACCCTTATCATCCCTGTGGAACTTGAGTTTGTCCTGGCTGGCTTTTTTAATGCCAAATATGGCCGAGACCGGGACGGCAAAGTTCAGGTTCTGCCCGTTAACCATCTGAAAGGTGGCAATGCCCACCACCTCTCCGGCCATGTTCATCACAGGGCCGCCACTTGAACCCGGTGACACCGGGGCCGATATCTGGAGCACCTTTGCCTTGGTGGGAAGTTTTCGCCAGGCTGACACGATTCCTTCGGTAATGGTCTGTTCAAGTCCCATGGGGCTTCCGGCCACCATGATTCCATCTCCCACCCTGGGTAGATCTTTTGCAATGGAAAGCCAGGGCGTTTTTGGGGGTATGTGGGTGTGGGCCTTCACAACATCGGTCTTTTCGTTTCGTTCAAGAATGGCTCCAACGGGATATTTTTTACCTGTGTCGGTCTTGATTTCTGCACGGCAGTTTTTGGTTAATACATGGCTGTTGGTGACAATATCGCCGTTTTCGTTATAAAAGAAACCGCTGCCGATGTGTTTGAGCTGGCCGCTGTATTCATATACAAGAACGGTCACAACCGAGGGGCGTATCCGGGCCGCAAGGCTGGAATAGGTGTCGTCAGATCGGGATTTGGCTGCATTTGCCTGGGACAGGGCAAAAACAACTGCGATCATGGCCAGGAAACCTGGAATCTTGTATGATTTCATCATGGAAACAATTAGTAGCATTGTTTTTAAAATATTGACAATAAAAAAAAAATGTGAAAGCTGATAAGAGTTGAACCTATGTTCTATTTCTTTAACTACAATGCGGAGAGACCAGATGAAGCGTTTTAACACTCTTATAACGACCGGTGTGAGCGAGGGTTATTCCGATATTCACATTTCAGGCGATCATCCCATTGTGAGCCGAAAAAATGGAAAAATACACTTCAACCACAAGGATATCTATACCCCTGAACAGATTGACCAGCTCTGTAGGGTTCTTCTTGAACCCCATGAACTTGAGATGCTCAGAACCCGGCTATCGGTTGACCTTGCAAGGAGTGTGGCCCATGTCAGGGTCAGGGTTAATGTTTTCAGCACCACAAGGGGGCTTAGCATGGCGTTGCGGCTTCTTCCCGGACGAATTCCAAATATCAGTGACCTTAACCTCAACCCTGATCTTAAGGACTACTGCCTTCTTGAAAGTGGGCTGATTCTTGTCTGTGGTGCCACGGGAAGCGGAAAATCAACCACCATTGCCGCACTGCTGTCTGAAATCAACCGCCACCAGGAACGGCATATCATCACCCTTGAGGACCCAGTTGAATACCGGTTCAGCTCCCAGAAATCATATATCGAACAACGGGAACTTGGCACCCACATGCACTCCTTTGATCAGGGGTTGAGGGATGTTCTCCGGGAAGACCCTGACGTTATCATGGTGGGTGAGTTAAGGGAACCTGAAGTGATCCGATTGACCCTCAATGCCGTTGAATCCGGTCACCTGGTGATCGCATCCCTCCACGCCACAAACTCAGAGGACGCCCTTTATCGACTGTGCAATTCCTTCCCCCCGGATGCCCAGGACATGGTGAGAACCCAGGTTTCTTCGGTTCTTTCACTCCTTGTTGTCCAGCGTCTCAAGTATTTTGAAACAGTGGGATTCCGGGTTCCCATTCTGTCCATACTCCGGGGTACGAACTCCGTTAAGGCAACCATACGGGACAATCGGTTTTCCCAGATTGAAAGTATCCTTCAGACGGGAAGGGCAGAGGGTATGTTTACCATGGAGAAATATGAACAGGCGTATCTTGCAAAACGGGGAAGATTGACCCCGCCGAGTATCAGTTTCAAACCTTCACCGGAAACAGTGAACGTGCGAACATATAAATCTTCCCTTGTGGATGGCAGCGCAACCACCGCCAGGAACCAAAGGGTATCTGCCGGGGTCAGGAACGCTCCCCTTGATAATCCTTTTCCTGGGAAGGGAAACCACCATGAAGGTTATGTCATTGACGACAATGCGAGCATAACGGACGTTCTTTCCCAGCTCGAATAGGGCAAGACAGAACAGGGGGCGCCGCCATGGGGGGGGCCCCTTTTAATGTGCCGGTTAACTCATATGAAATACACCGCCAACGGCGGGAACCCGTTGAATTCAACCGCGCTGTAGCTGCTTGTGTATGCGCCGGTGGAGAGCCAGTAAACCCGGTCACTGATGGCAAGATTCAGGGGCAGTTTATATTTGAAATTTTCGTACAGGATGTCGGCACTGTCGCAGGTGGGGCCGGCAAGCACCACCTCTTCCACCTCTCCTTTTTTTCCGGTAAAGATGGGGTATTTGATGGACTCTTCCATGGTTTCGATCAAGCCGGAAAATTTCCCCACATCCAGATATACCCAGCGGTGCAGGGCTGTTCTGGATTTTCGCGAAATCAACACCACCTCGGTGACCATGACCCCTGCGTCTGCTATCAGTGACCTGCCAGGTTCCAGGATGATCTGGGGCAGATGATCACCAAAGCTTTCCGTGAGAAAACGGGTGATCTCCTGGCCGTAGGTTTCAAGGTCATTGGCTTTGGACAGGTAGTTTGCCGGGAATCCACCGCCCAGGTTGATCATCTGCAGATTGATGCCATCCTCCTGTTCAAGGCGGTCAAAAATGCTCTTTACCTTTCCAATGGCAGCATCCCAGGCGCCAATTTCCCGCTGCTGGGATCCCACATGGAACGAAATACCGTAGGGAACCAGGCCCAGGTCCTTTGCAAGGATGATCAGATCCATGGCCATGTCCAACTGGCATCCGAATTTTCTGGACAGGGGCCAGTCCGCCGTAAGGGTGCCTTCGGTCAATATGCGGACATAGACTTTAGATCCCGGGGCCGCCTTTGCGATGTTGCGGATGTCAGCTTCTGAGTCAGTGGCAAACATCCGTACACCCTTGTCATAAAAGTATCTGACGTCCTTGCTTTTCTTTATGGTGTTGCCAAAACTGATCCTGTCGGGAGAGATGCCCAGGGAGAGGACCCGGTCCAGTTCATAGATTGAGGCGATGTCAAAATTGACATTTTTATCCCGCATCATGGTCAGGATTTCAATGGCCGGGTTTGCCTTTACCGCATAATAAATGCCGGCATAGGGAAAGACATTGACCAGTTGCTCGAAACGGCGCTCAATGGTGGCCGTATCAATGACCAGAAAAGGGGTTTCCTTGTCCTCGGCAAAGGTTTTAATTCGTTCAAAGGTTTCGGGATCTATGTAGTCTTCAAGTGATATGGGCATGGTGTTTTTACTCCAATCCTATCATCGGGTTGATATGGTTTCAGGCATCATTGATTCCTACCTATATCACAGTTGACATTACCACCGCCACCGTGGTTTTGGATCAGGATCTTTTTTTGCCGGTTGCTGGCCCCATTTCCCCGTCTTTTTCAGCCTATTGCATTCAGGCGCTGTTTGATGTAGAAAAGCAGAATGAAATCCTCAGAAAAATATCTTCCCATGGTGTTGATTCTCCTGGCCCTGGCTGCCTGGCTGTTTGCCTTTGGCTGCAGCGACGATGGCCAGCGACCGGATTCCCAGGTGGTGATCCTTCCTGAAAGTTTCAGTTTCATGGACGTCGGCATCAATACACCCTATTCCAGGGCATTGCGCCAGCGTCTGGGCCGTGTGCTTGGGGATGATGCCATCCAGGGCAACAACACGATTGACCTGGAAGTCAACAGGGAATCGTTTTTAACCGATTATTTTCCGAAGTTTCACGCCATCAATGACAAGCTCAACACCCCTCCCCGGGAACGGGTGGAGCACAAATCCATCAAGCTGATGTACCGCTATGCAAGGGACAGGGGGCTTGCCTTCAGCTATGTTGAATTTCTGTTCTCCGAATACAACCTGACCCCGCTGCTCGTCAGGGTGCATTTTGAATACGACGACCTTGGTATTGGAGAAACCCTGGCGCAGAAATACGGTACGCCCCATCGCATCGACTGGGATGGGCATCAGCCCGGTGCAACTGCCCTTTACTGGGAGAAAAACGGGGATCTCTTGATCCTTTCCACCATTCCTGACCAGCTGGGCCGGCCGACCTACCAGCTGAACATCTATTTCGCAGACCGGCTGAAAGAGCTGATTGCGACCGAATCGGCCCTGAAGCACAAAACAGACGGGCCGGATCCGGTCGAAAAAAAGGTTTTTTGACCCGCCGGTTGACCTGGCCGGTTGATTCGATTGGCTGGCAGGTCTGGAAAAAACCGTTGTTACCCGGTTCCGTGGGGCGGGTCCCGCCGGGTGGTGATTCCGGTCCTGGTTTTTGTATGGAACCGGATCATCATAAAAAGTCCTGAGGCCGTGAGGCTGATCAAGAGGCCATACCAGACACCGTGGATGCCCATATCAAAGGTGAAGGCCAGAAGGTATCCCGATGGCAGTCCCAGTACCCAGTAGGCCACAAGGGTGATCAGGGTGGGGATCCTCATGTCGGTGATTCCCCGCAAAATGCCGAGGCCCACAGCCTGGGTTCCGTCGGACACCTGGAAAAAGGCGACAATGACCAGCAATGATGCGCTCATGTCAATCACCGCCTTTTCAGAGATGTAGAGGGTCGGCAAAAAGAACCTGAACACGATAAAGACCAGCCCGGCCGATGCCATGAATCCGGCACACAGCAGGGTTGCCGCAAACCCGGCAATCCGTGTGCCATGAACGTTTTTTTCCCCCACGGCCCGGCTGACCCGGATGGTTGCCGCAGACGAGATGCCCATGGCAACCATGAAGGAGATGGATGCAAGATTTAATGCAATCTGGTGGGCCGCAAGCTCAACCGTGCCCATCCAGCCGATCATGATGGCAGAGGCCGTAAATGCGCTCACCTCAAAAAAATATTGAGATCCCGTTGGAATTCCAATGGCGAGCAGGCGTTTTACCATGGTGAAATCAATTTTCCGATAATTGAGGGTGGGGTCGAACCGCTGCATTTTTGCGGATTTCCGGATGACAACCATCAATGCCAGGGCCATGAACATACGGGAGCTTGTGGTGGCAATGCCGGCACCTGTCAGGCCAAGGGGGGCAACTCCCAGATGACCGAATATGAAAATCCAGTTTGCCAGAATGTTCACCAAATTGGCCACAAGGGTGATGTACATGGCAGGGGCGAGGAAGGCCACCCCTTCGGCAAACTGGCGATAGCTTTGAAAGAGCATCGCCGGCACCATGGACACCCCCAATATTTTCATGTAGATGCTGGCAGGTTCCACAATTTCCCGGGGCTGGTTTAAAAATGGGATGGATTCGGAAAAAACAAAGGTCACCCCGCACAGCAGGATGCCCGAACAAAGGTTCACGATCAGTCCCTGCCTCAGGACAACGCCGCATTCCTCGTATCGTCCTGCACCAAAGGCAATGGCTGTCAAAGGGGTGACTGCCATGGACACGCCAAACCCGACCACCATGACCAGAAGGAACATCGAATTGGCAAGGGATGCGGCGGCAAGGGGGGTTGCCCCCAGCTGGCCGACCATGAGATTATCCACAATGGACATGAACATCTGGCCAAGCTGGCCCACAACAATGGGAAGGGATAAAATCAGGGTCTTTTTTATTTCTTGTTTGAGCATGGGGGCTTATACCATTTTTTTAAAAAAATGTGGACTTTGAAAGAGGTCCTGGTCGCTTGCACAGGAAAATAAACCGGTGCCTTTAACCTGTATGTCCCGGGTTTTAAAAAAAGGTTGCAAATTCTGATGGTTTTTACTAATGGTGAACTATGTTTTTTTAACGGACCATTAGTTGTCGAGGGAAAGTATGGAAAAACGATTCAGGATGATCCTCGAAAAATCCAGGGATGCCATTTTTACCACAGACAATGAGGGACGAATCATTGACTGGAACCGTTCGGCCACTGAAATGTTCGGGTGGGGTCATGAGATGAAAAATCGCCTGAATGTTCAGGACCTCTACCATGACAGCCATGTCGGTAAGCGGATCTACAGACAGCTTTCGTCCGACCACTATATCAAGGATTTTCAGACCCGGATCCGCACCCGGGGCAATGGGGCCAAGACCTGCCTGGTTACGGCGGTTGAGTATTATCAGCACGATGGTTCCCTTGCCGGATACCAGGGGATGATCCGGGACATCAGCCAGGAGGAGCGTTCCAGGGAGCAGCTTCGCCGGAGCGAAGAGCGGTTCAAGCTGCTGAGCGAATGCGCCTCGGATATTGTGTATACCTTGGACTGGAACGGGGCGTTTTCCTATGTCAATCCTGCGTGGGAAAAGTTGCTCGGCCATGGACCCGGGGAGGTGCTGGGAAAATATTTCATCGATTTTGTGCGACCGGAAGATATCATGCTCTTTCGCGGACTTTACAAAAAGATCCGGGACGAAAGGGCCGAAGTGGTTGATCTTACGGGTGTTCTTGTGGCAAAGGACGGCACCCCCCGGCATTTTTCATTCAGTGGATCTCCCCTGTTTGATGCGACGGGTAATCTTGACGGCATGGTCGGTCAGCTCAGGGATATCACGGAAAGAATTGCCATGGAAGCGGCCTTGAGAAAGAGTGAAGCCCGCCACAGAACCGTGCTTGAAGCCTCTCCCGACCCCGTGGTCGTCAGGGATATCAACCAGCAGTTCATCTATGTAAATCCGGCATTTACCCGGGTTTTTAACTGGACCCTTGACCAGTGCAACAGGGAACGGATGGCGTTCATTCCCAGGGACAAGATGGCCGAGAATGCTGAACTGGTGGAAAAAATCAAACAGGGCAGATCATTCTCCGGCCTGGAGACCCGGAGGCTCACCCGGGATGGCAGCCCCATTGATGTTTCCATCAGCGGGGCCGTGCTCTTTGACAGCCAGGGGCAACCAGAGGGAAGTGTCGTGACCCTCCAGGACATTACGGAACGTAAACTCAGGGAACGGGAACTTCAGCTGATTGCCTACCATGATCCCCTTACCGGGCTTCCCAACCGGAAATCTTTTTACCTTCACCTGGATGAGATAATTAAAAAGGGATATCGCAGGTGCGGTGATATGCCATGGGCGTTGATGTTTATTGATTTGAATAAATTCAAGCAGGTCAACGATACCCTGGGCCACGATGTCGGAGATGCGCTCCTGAAAGCCGTGGCAAAAAGGTTTAAGGGATGCATCCGGGACAGTGACAGACTATACCGGCTTGGTGGCGATGAGTTTACCATCATCGTAATGAATTGTGATGATATTTTGAACGTTTCAAATGTGGCTCGAAAGATCAAAGAGATTCTTAAAAAACCATTTTCCATCAAGGGGTCTGAAATCTATACCTCCGCAAGCATTGGTATCAGCATCTATCCAGAGGATGGGTGGGATGTGGAGGTTCTGGTTAAGAATGCCGACATGGCCATGTATGCGGCCAAGGAAGGGGAAAAAGACCATCTGTTTTTTACGGCCGAACTCAACAAAAAGGCCCTGGAACGCATGGCCATGGAGGCTGATCTGAGGTTTGCCGTGGAAAGGGGAGAGATGGAACTTTATTACCAGCCCCTTGTGGATTGTGCAGGGCAGGTGATTGGCGCCGAAGCCCTGCTGAGGTGGAACCATCCGAAAATGGGTCTGGTTTCTCCTGTAAAATTCATCTCCCTGGCTGAGGAGACCGGCGATATTGTTGCCATTGGAAAGTGGGTGCTGGAAACCGCCTGTAAACAGGCCAAGGCATGGCAGGACAAAGGGGCCAGTGATTTCTTCATTGCCGTTAATCTTTCGCCCCGTCAGTTCCGGGAGCCTGACCTTGTGCAAACAGTGCTCGATATCGTCAACACCTCTGGGTTATCCCCCCATCGTCTGAAGCTTGAGATCACAGAGGGGAGCGTGATGAAGGACCCCGAGGCCTGTGTAAAAAAAATGAACATTCTCAAGGGAAAGGGGATTCTTTTTTCCATGGATGATTTTGGAACGGGATACTCGTCCCTGAGCTATCTGAAACGGTTTCCCATCACCACCCTTAAAATTGATCGTTCGTTTATCATGGATTCCATGAACAACAGCAATGACCGGGAGATCATAAAATCCATCATCTCCATGGCAACCAGCTTGAACATAGAGACCGTTGCCGAGGGAATAGAAACCGAGGAACAGCGGGCTCTTTTGACGGGGCTTGGCTGTAAATCCATGCAGGGGTATTTTTTTGGGCGTCCCATGCAGGTGGGTGATATGCGGCGCTTGCTTCATCAACCAACGGGAGAATGATAATGCTGCGAGCATTGCTTTTTTTTCTGCTATTCATGGCGGGGCCTGGAATGGTTTTTGCCGGTACCGTCAAGGTCGGCGAGGTGCTTTCGGAACTGACCGTTCAGGAAAAGGGCATCATGGTGCCGGAATATGAGGTAAAGGATAACAAAATGGTCTTCAAGGAAAATGGGACGATCTCCTACCGGCCCTGGTCGAGCAGGGAACTCAGCGGCAGGGTCAGGACTGTATACCATCTTCCGGCCCGGGACGGGGTCGACAGGGTCAACAGGGATTATATCGACGCCCTTATTGCCTCCCGTCTTCCTGAGGGTATGCCCGACTCACCCTACAAAACCATTACCATTCTGAACCTGGACGATGCCCTGTGGGGAACCAGGGGCATTGGCCGGGGGCGCCTGGAAAAGAGTCAAAAAGAATTTGCCTATGCCTGTTATGTGGCCGATGAAGGAGGGGTTGCCCTGAAAGCGTGGGGCTTGAAGAAAAAACAGAGTGCCGTCATCATTCTTGACGCCCGGGACAGGGTGCTGTTCTTTAAAGAGGGACAGCTCACAGCCCGGGAGATCGAGACAGCCGTGGGACTGATCAAAACGGCCCTTGACAATGATTGATTTCAAGGAAAGCGGTCTTGTTTTGCCGGACGGAACAAAGACCGCTAACGGGTGACTTTGCCTATGTCCATCGTTGTTCTGCCCAGCTCGTTTACCTTGCCGGAGACAACCCTGGCATGGGAAACCATATCGCCTGTCATGGAACGTGCTTTTTCAGAATTCTGTGCAATTTCGTTGATGGTGCTGGTCATCTCCTCTGTGGCGGTTGCCACCATGTTGATGTTCAAAGATGCCTGCTCGCTTGCAGCAGCCACGGATTTCATGTTGGAATTCATCTCTTTGGTCGCGCCAGCCACCATTGCAGTTCTTTCGGACATGCCATCGGCTTTCTGGGACATCAGTACCGAAAGGTCGGAAACCTCGGTTGAAGAGGCGCTAAGAGTGACGGCGTTGGTTGTAATATCCTTTACAG
Organism: uncultured Desulfobacterium sp.; assembly: GCA_963675615.2. Classification (GTDB taxonomy): domain Bacteria; phylum Desulfobacterota; class Desulfobacteria; order Desulfobacterales; family Desulfobacteraceae; genus Desulforapulum. The sequence goes on along the minus strand of CAXXTD010000001.1, from coordinate 1,076,902 downwards.
TCTCCTGCATCTTTTTGATAAAGATATTGAACCCGTGGGCAAGTTCGCCGACTTCGTCATTGCTTTTTATCTCAAGCCTGCGGGTGAGGTCACCTTCTCCTTCTGAGATGTCCTTGAGGCCTGTGACGGCATTGTTGACTGAAATAACAATGCGCCTGCTGATGATAAAAATAACCATGAACGAAATCAGGATGGAAAGAATGGCAAAGATGAGCATCCGGATTTTCAATTGTTAATAATAGTCGATTCCCTTACGTTTTACAAGTGTTTACAGTTTCGGTGTCAAAGAAATAATTTGTAATAAGTCAAAAAATTACATATCTATTAGGGCATGATCATCCTGAATGCAATATTCCCCCTGTTCTGTCTGCTTGCCCTTGGCGCGATGCTCAGGCATTTCAAGGTCACCCACGGGCAATTTCTCGCAACCTCTGACCGGCTGGTCTATTATATCTTTTTCCCGGCCATGCTTTTCTGGAAGATCGGCGGTGCATCAACGGTCGGTGGTGCCAGTTTTAATCTATGCATGGCCGCAATTGTTTCCGTGATCGTGGTGTATCTGTTGAGCCTGGTTGCCATCCGCATGTTTCGCATCTCAAGTTTCCAGGCCGGCTCTTTTTCCCAGGCCTGCTACCGGTTCAACACCTACATCGGCATGGCCATTGTCATGACCACCCTTGGCGAACCCGGGATCCGGGATTTTGGCATCCTCATCGGGTTTGCCATTCCCTTTATTAACGTGCTGGCGGTTTCCACATTGATCTGGCATTCGGGGAAAAAAGGCACACCCGTTGAAAACGCAGGGTGTCTGTTGCGGGCTTTGACCTCCAACCCCCTGATCCTTGGATGTGCGGCCGGGATTTTATTTGCTAAATTCCAGCTCACCTTTCCCGTCTACATCGACAATACCCTTCGCATGATGACCTCGGTGACCCTGCCCCTTGCCCTTCTTTCCATTGGAGGGTCGTTGAGCGTTGCCACACTCAAGCAGAATACCGTCAATTCAATGACTGCCGCCATATTGAAAACCGTTGTTCTCCCCCTGGTGGGCTTTTTCTTTTTAAAGCTGTTTTCTGTCCCAGGGGTGGCGTTTCAGGCGGGCATGATTTTCTTTGCCCTGCCCACCTCCACGGCCATTTATGTGTTGTCGGCACAGTTGAACAGTGATACCGAGCTTGCATCTGCCGCCATCATGGTGTCAACGGTGGTTTCGTTTGTTCCCCTGTCCGTTGTTCTGCTGCTTTAACCCCCATGGTCTGAACAAGGTATGGCATGCGGCCACAGCAAATAAAAATAAGTGTATCATCATACAAGGAGAATCCCATGAACAGACATTTTTTAATTGCCGTTTCCGAGGAAAAAAGTTCTCTTTTCGGTGTCAGATTTGTTGCAAATTTTTTTTCAGATATGCAGCATATCAATGCCACGTTTTTTTATTCTGCACCCAAACCACCGGCGGTATGGGATAACGAGCGAAGCCTTGAGGCGGATTTGTTGCAAAAAGAACAAGGGCAAAAAATCATGGCCAGGGGGAGAAAAGGGCTGGAAAATGCCATAAAGGAGTGCGTCAGCCTGGGATGCCTCAAGGACAATCTTCAGGTGAAACTGCAGCCCCGGGTTTTCACCAAGGCGGCAGATATTATCCGGGAAGGAGAACGGGGGAAATATGATGCCGTTGTCCTGGGACGCAGGGGACTTTCAATGCTCGAAGAGGCCTTTGATGACAGTGTGAGCAGGGCGGTGTTTGACCAGATATTACCCTTTCCCGTCTGGCTTTGCAGGGCGTCCAACCCCCAAAGGAAAAATGTGCTGCTCTATCTTGACGGCTCAGAATTCTGTCTTCGCATGGCCGATCACGTGGGTTTTATTCTCAGCCATGAAAACAGGCACCGGCTAGATCTTTTGACGTGTGAAAAGAGTCCTGATATTACCCGGGCCGTTGAAAAATGCAAAGCAATGTTGCTGGACTACGGGTTCCCGGCCGATCTTGTCCGTCATAAAACCGTCATAACAGACAATGTGGCCGGGGCGATCCTTGATGGGGTGGAAAAGGAACAATATGCGGCCGTTGCCCTGGGGCGCTCGGGAACGAAAAGAAATTTGCTCCAGCGCCTTTTTAAAGGGCCGGTCTGTTCGATTTTATTCAAGGAACTCAATGAAACAGCCCTTTGGATCTGTCATTGATAAAAGAAAACCCATGGAGCCCGTTAAAATGGAAACTGTTAGAACCGTATCTGAAAAAGCCGGTGCCTCTCCAGGCACCATGGTGCATATCGGTGAGAGAAAGGTAGAAAAAACCCGTATCCGAATCATGGATTACGACGAAGGCCAGATCCAGGAGAAAGAGGTCCAGCAGATTGAAGAGTGCTTTCCCTTTAAGGCGGAGCCCACCATTACCTGGATTAATATTGACGGCCTCCACGACATCGAGCTGATCGAAAAAATCGGCAGGCATTTTGATGTCCACCACCTTATTCTGGAGGATATCGTTCATGTGGGGACCCGGCCGAAAATCGAACAGTTTGATACCTTCTCCTTTATCGTGTTCAAGATGCTTTACTATGTTGAAGAGACCGATGAGATCGTTGACGAGCAGTTCAGCATCATTCTGGGGCAGAATTTTGTCATTTCATTCCAGGAACGGGAGGGCACAGTGTTCAATCCCCTGCGGGACAGAATCAGAAGTGTCAAAAACAGGATCAGAAAAAAAGGAGCCGATTACCTTACCTATGCCCTTATCGACACCGTGGTTGACAACTATTTCGTTCTCCTTGAAATCCTGGGTGATAAAATTGAGGCCCTGGATGAGGCGCTGCTGATTTCAATGTCCAAAGAGACCTTCTACGCCATCAATGGGATGAAACGAAAGCTTGTTGCCTTGCGGCGGGCCATCACTCCCCTGAAGGAGTTGATCAATACCATTGAAAAGGAGGCGTTTGATCTCATTGATGAACGCAACGTTATTTTTTTCAAGGATGTCCATGACCATATTGTTCAGATCCTGGAGACCATCGACACCTTTCGGGAGCTGATATCAGGGCTCCATGACATCTTTTTGAACAACGTCAACAACCGGACCAACGAAATCATGAAGACCTTGACCATCACGGCAACCATCTTCATTCCCCTCACCTTTATTGCGGGCATCTACGGCATGAACTTCAAGTATATCCCGGAGCTTGAGTGGCGGTGGGGGTATTTCGCCTTCTGGGCCCTCATTGTCGCCATTGTGGGGATCATGTTTTACTATTTCAAACGAAGGGACTGGCTCTGACCCCTATCCTTTTTCCGGCCGTTTCTTGACGGCGGCATCATCCATGACCGCTTCGGCTGTTTTTTGTGCATCCACGGCCTTTGTCTTGGCCTTGGCGGCACTGCGGAAGGCTTTTTCAGCCTCGGCCTCGGCCGTGGTGAGTTCCTGCTTGAGTTCCTTGTGTTCGTCAAGAACGATGGCCTTTCCAGCGCTGGTTTCTAATTTTACAAGTTTTGCATTGAGGGCCTCAGCGGTTTCCCGGGCGGTGCGGGCCTTTTTTTCAGCCCGTTCAGCCTTTTTCCTGGCCGCTTCAAGGGCATCGCTGGCCGCGGTGATCAGGGCGGTTGGCCCCTCTTCCGGCTCGGAATCCAGATCAATGTCTTCTGCGGCAAGTACCAGGGCCGTGAGGGGTAATCGGCCAAGGGTGGTGCCAAAGGATTGACCCGTTGCGTCGGTCAAACGGCCGGCCTTGAGGGTAAAGGGCAGAAAGACCAAGGCGGCGTCTCTGGCGTTTTCCACCACCACCTCGGGTGCAAACGAGGGGACAATCACGGCCTGGGCATCGATGCGCACATCTTCAAGGAGTTTGCCCAGGGATTCTTTTTCAGCTTCAACCTGGTCGCCGTTGCCCTGGGTCAGCACACGAATGACTGCCCCTTGCCAGGTTTTGTTCCGGGTCATCAAATGGGCAAACAAAAGCATCAGCCGGCTTGTGGCATCATTCTGCCACCATACGTCAATGGTGCGCTGTTCCAGGGGAATCTGCTGGAGCTGATCCCAGGTCCGGGCAGTGGCTTCGAGAACCACAATATTAAACCCTCCACGAAACAGGGTCCTGAGATGTTGAACATAGGCGTAGTGATTGCTGGCCGGGATCGTATCTCCGGGTTTGTCAAACCAGTTGAGGACAACGGTATTGGGCGCTATGGGACCAAATCCCGTGGACTGGATAACGGTTCCCAGGGCTTCGGAAAAGTCAGGAACCCATACCGCCAGGGGGACCATGGGCAGATTTCGTTCCCGGATGAATCCCGTGAGTTCCTTTTGCATGGCATTGCGCTCTCTGACGGCAATCAGGCCTTCTCCCTCATGGATGTGGAGGGCCGTTGCAAACCCTGCATTCCCTTCGATCCATGATGAAAAGGTCAGCAGCATGTCCCGTTTTTCCCCACCATGGTCCAGGATCAGCAGGCGGGGCTGCCAGTCCCGGTCGTGGGACAGTTCCCTGTCTGCGGCCAGGAGATGGTTTCTGGCCTGGTGCATGTGAAAGGCCCGGGAACTGTCCGCCCATCTTGCGGGCTTGTCTGTTCGTTTGAGGTACTGGTGGATGGCAAACAGCACGGCAATGGCTGCGGCCCCGCTTTGGGGATCAATGGCCAGCATCACACCTGCACAGATCAGGAAGCCTGCAAGGCTCAGGTGGGGCGAGAACCATTTGAACCGGGGTCTGAACGAAGGGCTTGCGGTTCTTGCCTCGAAAAAAGTGGCATAGTTGAGCAGTCCGTAGGAGATGAGAAAAAACATGGAAACCACCCGGGCAACGAGATTCAGCTGCCCCAGGGCGATGACGGCAAAGGCAATGGCCGCCGACAAAAGGATGCCCCGTCGCGGATTGTTCGTGGGGCCGCTGCCCTTGGCAAAGGGGTTGAGGAGGGAGAAGATGCGGTCCGCCGAAAGGGACTGGAGGATTCTGGGAGCTCCCATGAACGAGGCCATGGCCGACGACAGGGTGGCCGCCACCACACCGGCGTCTATGAGAAAACCGTACCTGGCAATGGACTTCATGGCCCCGTAATCCGAGGCCAGCTGCTGGTTGGGCAGGGTGGCGGAGAAAATCAGGGTTGCGGCAAGGTAGACAAGGATGGAAACGCCCACGGCAAGAAAGGTGCCAAGGGGCAGGCTTTTCCCGGGATCTGCCAGATCACCGGACATGCTCACCCCCTGGGTGAAACCGGTGACAGCAGGAAAGAAAATGGCAAACAGAATCCAGAAGGGAACCGTGCTGTCCGTGTTCACCCAGTTGGCTGACAGCAGTGCCGAGTCCCAATGGACCAACCCGCCCCAGAAGAACGATCCCAGTGCTGCCCCGAGAAGGGCCATGACCACAAATTGAAACTTGGTGGCCCAGTCTGAGCCGAGCCAGGCAAAAACAAACAGAAACGAAACCGCGCCAAAGGCGATGAGCCGGGTGGTCATGGCCGTGGATGCGGGGACGAAGGCGGCCACGGCCTCTGCAAAACCAATGCAGTAAAAGGCCACGGAAACCGACTGGGCCAGAAACAGCACCAGGCCGATTGAGCCGCCAAACTCCATGCCAAGGGTGCGGGAGATGAGGTAGTAATCCCCGCCGCCCTTGACCTTGAGGTTGGTGGCAACGGCAGAGAGGCTGATGCTGGTGAGGACTGAAATGGTATTGGCAAGGACAAGGATGATCAGTGCCTTGCCAAGGCCGGCATTTCCCACCACATACCCCAGGCGCAAAAACAGGATGATGCCCAGAATCGTTAGAACGCTGGGGGTGAAAACGCCTGAAAAGGTGCCGAGCTTGCCTGTCGTTTCTTTATCCGCGATTGACTGATCCATACGCGCCGTACCCGGAGGGAATTGTCTGTTCATGTGTCACCTGGTTGAGTTTGGTTGCCATGGCGGATCTGTGTTTGTGTTTGCCGCTTATCCATGGCATATTACCCACAGCCACAACTGGGAGCAAGTATTATTATTCAAAACAGGAGGCAGCATGGAGTGGCTCACAAGCCCTGAGGCATGGATGGCCCTTGCCACGCTCACGGCCCTTGAGATTGTTCTGGGGATCGACAACATTGTCTTTATCACTATTTTTGTCGGTCGTCTGGAAGAGAACAAGCGGGCAAAGGCCCGGACCATGGGGCTTGCCCTTGCCATGGTGACCCGGATTCTTCTGCTTCTCACCATCACCTGGGTGATGAAACTCAACGCACCGCTTTTTTCCATCTTCGCCAATGCCATTTCGGGCAGGGATCTGATCCTTATCGGTGGGGGGCTCTTTCTGCTTGGGAAAAGCACCCATGAAATCCATGCAAGCCTGGAACCTGTGGTGGAACACGGTCAACCCAAGGCTTCCGGGCATGGTTTTATTGGGGTCCTGCTCCAGATCGGGCTCATCGACATCATTTTCTCCCTGGATTCGGTGATCACGGCCGTGGGGCTTGCACGGCATCTTCCGGTCATGGTCCTTGCCATCATCATCTCGATTGCTGTGATGATGGTGGCGGCAGGAACCATTGCGCAGTATGTGGACCGCCATCCCACCCTCAAGATGCTGGCCCTCTCGTTTCTGATCCTGGTGGGGGTGACCCTGCTGGCCGAGGGCCTTGATTTCCACATTCCCAAGGGCTACATCTATTTTGCCATGGCCTTTTCCATGGGGGTGGAGATGCTCAACATCCGGCTGCGGTCCCGGCTGAACCCGGGTGTTTCTCCGCGATCGGACAACGACAGCCGGCAATGAATTTTAGACGGATGGACCGAATTCTGGACCGTTGCCGTTTGATCGACCGCCCACGCCCCCTGATCAGGGGACGGTTTTGATCAGGCGTTCAAAGGCGTTGCTGAGTGCCACAAAGGCCTCTGGCGTGCCCCCACGGTCCGGATGACAGGTCCGTGCAAGCCGTCGGTATTTTCGTGTGAGATCCTTTCTGGTCAGCCGTTTTAGTTTGTCCGGGTGGATGCCAAAAACGGTGCAGGCCTTGTCCAGGCTGAATGCCGGCCTCGGGGCAGGGGGGCGGAAGGATCGGTGCCGGTCCATGAACTGCCGTGCAAAATCATCCAGCAGGGTGGATCCCAGATAGTCATGGTCGTAAAAAAAGATCAGGTACCGCACCAGGTAAGGATGAAGGGTTGATCCTGTGCCGGCAGCATCCCTGGAGAACAGGCGGTCATGCAGGGCGCATATCTCGTCTAAAAAGTGGGTGTCCACCCGTTCCTGGTCCAGGGCCTGGGGCATTTTTCTGGCCAGAATGCTGGAAAAGAAACGCTGGAGGTCAAAGGCGACAAACAGGTAGGATTTAAGTTCTGTCTGTCCAAGGGCTGCCTCGTGGCGGATAAAGTATTGTTCAATCTCGTCCCTGCATTTTCCATAAAGGTCCCCCATGATTGCTGCCGGCATTGCGGCAACCGGACCCGGGTCCATGGTGCCGAATTTGAGATAATGGAGCCGCCGCTTGTCAAACGAGAGCAATGAATGGTGAAGGGTTGTCTTCTGTTCAGGGGTCAGCCGGACAGTCCTTTGGGACCGGTTGAGAAAAACCGCCACAGCCCGGTGAATTTCCGGATCAAGGAACGGCAGGAACAGCTCTTCAAGGTGATCGGTATCCACGTCAATATTCAGTGACTCCAGGCGGTCCAGCAGGGGGGCTGCCATGTAAAAGGCGTTGCCTCCCGGGTATTCAATGAATCGGGATGGATCCCTGCCAAGGTCTGCAAGGTTCCTATAGGTCAGTGTTCCGTCGTTTTGGCTGCAGGTTTGTCGCAGGGTGTACCGGGGTCGTCCCTGGTGGATGAATTTAGCAATATACATGTTTGCACCCCCTTATTTTTTCCATGGGTTATTACCCTTCAAGAATACATGAAAAATCCGTGGGATGAAAGAACAATGCCCGGCCAGCCGGGGTTCAGGGGATCAGCCGCTAAATTGAACTTGACAAACGGTTCCACAAATAGTTCGATTAATCCATGAAAGCGTGGCATTTACTGCCGTTTTTTTTATATGTAAGCTCACCGAAGCATCATCGTTGGGGTGTTTCAGATTTTGCTGTGGCCAGGGCAGATCCCCTGCTTTGGTCATGTCGGCCATTCAAAACAGGAGGGTACCATGGCGAACTTTAAAATTGGCGGGAACCCGGCAAATACGTCAGGGGATTTACCCCGGGTTGGTGACAAGGCACCTGATTTTCTGCTGACCCGAACCGATTTGACGGACATCTCGTTAAAGGATGTGGCGGGAAAAAAGGTGGTGCTCAATATTTTTCCCAGTGTGGACACGCCGGTCTGTTCGGCGTCGGTCCGGCGTTTTAACAGTGAAATCAGCCACTATACCCACGCCGTTGTGCTCTGTGTTTCCCTTGATCTGCCCTTTGCCCATCTGCGGTTCTGCGAAACCGAAGGGCTGAAGAATGTTATCCCGGTAACCGAACTCAGGAACCGGGAGTTTGGCCGGGCCTATGGCCTCAGAATTGTGGATGGCCCCCTGGCAGGGCTTCTGGCAAGGGCGGTTGTGGTCGTGGATGAGCAGGGAACGGTTATTTTTTCCAAGCTTGTGCCGGAGCTTAAAACAGAGCCGGACTATGGGCCGGTCCTGGCGGTTCTTGGCAAAAGAAGTACCGTTGACAATGTGTGCACCCAGACCGCCACGGCAGAACATTCAAGGCCCCTTGAGGACGATGAACCCTGTGATGACGGAAGGGCCGGATGAAATACCGAAGGGAACAGGATGCCATGGGCATGGTTGAGGTGCCCATGGATGCCTATTATGGGGCATCGACCCAGCGGGCCGTTGATAATTTCAAGATCAGCGGCATGGTGTTTCAACCGGTGCTTGTCCGCATGCTTGCCCTGGTAAAGAAACATGGTGCCCTTGTCAATGCCCGTCTGGGGGGGCTGGATGAGACCCTCTCAACGGCCATTGCTGCGGCCTGCCAGGAGGTCATTGACGGCCGGTTTGCCGACCAGTTTGTGGTGGATGTTTTTCAGACCGGTTCTGGAACCTCCACCAACATGAACATGAACGAGGTCGTTGCCACCCGGGCAAACGAGATCCTCACGGGTGAAAAACAGGGAAAATCCCCGGTCCATCCCAACGACCATGTGAACCTCGGGCAGTCGAGCAACGATGTGATTCCCACCATGATCCACATGGCGGGCCTGGTCAAGATCAACACGGCCCTGATTCCCGCCCTTGAACTGCTGCTCAAGGCGCTGGCAGACAAGAGCCGTGCTTTTTCCGCGGTCAGAAAGATCGGAAGGACCCATCTCCAGGATGCCGTGCCCATGACCCTGGGCCAGGCGTTTTCAGGGTATGCAAAGCAGGTTGAACTTGCCATTGCCAGGGTCCGAACGGCAGGGCAAAACCTGAGTTCCCTTGCCCTTGGTGGCACTGCCGTTGGCACAGGGGTCAACACCCATGAACATTTTGCCCGGGAGGTGATCCAGGCGATATCCGATGAGATCGGATATCCCTTCCATGAGGCCGAGAATCATTTTGAGGCCCAGGCGGCCCAGGACGCGGTCCTGGAGGTGAGTGGCACCCTGAAAACCGTTGCCGTGGGCCTGCTGAAAATCGCCAATGATATTCGATGGCTGGGGTCCGGCCCCAGGGCCGGTCTGTGCGAAATAACCCTTCCGGCACTTCAGCCGGGATCGTCGATCATGCCGGGCAAGGTCAATCCGGTCATCCCCGAGGCCGTCATCCAGGTGGCGGCCCAGGTGGTGGGCAACGACACCACCATCACCATTGGCGCCCAGACGGCCCATCTTGAACTCAACACCATGCTGCCGCTCATCGGGTATAACCTGATCCAGTCCATTGAGCTGCTCTCGTCGGCCGCTGGGATCTTTGCTGAAAAATGTATCCAGGGGATTTTGCCCAATCTTGAAACCTGCGGAGCCAACATCGAAAAAAGCCTTGCCATGGCCACCTACCTGGTTCCCCATCTGGGCTATGACAGGGCCTCAGCCATTGCAAAAAAGGCCCATGAAACTGGCAAAACAGTCAGGGAAATTCTGGTTCAGGAGAATCTGCCTGAATCATTTCTGCCCTGAAAATTAATCCCTAAAACAAAGGAGACCGGACATGGAATTTAATGAGGTAATGAAACAGCGGCGGTCGGTTAATTTCTTTGATCCCCAAAAGGAGGTGCCGGAGGCGCTGTTGGACCAGGTGATCGAAACTGCTGCAATGACACCCTCGGGCTTTAACCTCCAGCCCTGGAGTCTTGTGGCGTTGAGAAACGCCGGGGAAAAGGAACGGCTCAGAAAACTTGCCTGGGACCAGCCAAAGGTCACTGAAGCACCGGTGGTTCTGGTGGTTCTGGCCGACCGGGACGCCTGGAAAGAGGGCCATCCCCTTGTTGAGCAGAATTTCAGGGAGATGGTTAAATCAGGGGCCATGCAGGAGGAACAGCGCCAGTGGTTTGCCGATGCCCGCACCTCCCTTTATGGTGAAACACCTGAAAAACAGCAGGCATTTGCCTGCAAAAACACAGGGTTCTTTGCCATGTCTCTGATGCTTGCCGCTAAAAATCTGGGGCTTGAAACCCATCCCATGGACGGGTTTGACCATGACGGGGTGAGAAAGGCATTTAATATTCCCGATAATTTCTGGGTTCCCCTGCTCCTGGCCGTGGGGTATGTACGGGATGATTTTAAACCGGCACCCCCCAAATGGCGGCGTCGGGCCGGTGATATTCTGGTAACCTTTGAATCCTGATGGGGACAAGACCATGGTGAACTATACCGGCATCAACCACCTGGCAATGGCCACGGCAGATATTGACATGACCATCCGTTTCTGGCGGGATCTTTTGGGCATGCGCCTTGTGGCAGGCCTTGGCCGCCCGGGTTATCGCCATTATTTTTTTGAGATCTCCGCGCATGACATGATCGCCTTTTTTGAATGGCCGGAGGTGGAAAAAATTCCTGAAAAAGACCATGGTGCCCCGGTTAAAACACCCCTGGCCTTTGACCATGTTTCCATGGGGGTTGAATCCCAGGAGGACCTCTGGCAGTTAAAGCAGAAACTTGAAGCTGCCGGGTTCTGGGTGTCAGAGGTGGTTGACCACGGTTTTATCCGTTCGATCTACTCGTTTGATCCCAACCATATTCCCATTGAATTCAGCTGTAACGTTCCCGGGGTGGATCTTCGAAAACATCCTGTCATGGCCGATACCACGCCCTCTGCCCTGGGCGCTGAAGGCGCTGAACCCCAGGTGGGCAGGTGGCCGGAAGTTAAACAACCCGTCCCCGTGTCGGACAGAACGATCTATCCTGGAGAGGGATTCATCCTGGGAAAAGGAAAATCATGATATTCGCAGTTAGATTTCGAAAATTCATACGCTTTCTGGGGGTGGTGGTTCTTTTATCGTGTCTGCTGCCTGCCGTTTGCCGGGCCGAAGTTCAAGAGTGCCTCAGCCAATGTGCCGCCATTGAGGATGATCTGCTCCGCCTTGAATGCTATGACAGGATGGCCAACAGAGGGTCAGCATCCATGGAAAAGGTTGAACCGGTGAATAAGCGCGACACCTGTATGGCTCCTGTGGCAAAACCTTCCTATCTCTCCCGGTTGTGGGAACTTGACAGGGATCAATCCCGGGGAAAATTTGCCATCCGGATGCATCGGTCCAACTATCTTCTTCCTTTTTCCTTCAACTTTGACCCCAATGGGGCACCCATCCGGGAGGCCTTTCCCGGCCGGAGGGTGCAAAAGTCCGAAGCCGCGTTTCAGCTGAGCTTTAAGACCAAACTCTGGGAGGATATGGGGGGAAAGAATGTGGACCTGTGGCTCGGCTATACCCAGCGATCGTTCTGGCAGGTCTACAACGTTAACCAATCCTCCCCGTTTCGCGAAACCAATTATGAGCCTGAACTGCTTTTAAACCTGCCCATGGATCTGAATGTTCTGGGAATGACCCTTCGAACAATCAACTTCGGGATAAACCACCAGTCCAATGGAAGGGCCGAACCATTGTCCCGGAGCTGGAACAGGATCGTTGCCAATTTCGGATTTGAACGCCAGGGCCTTTTTTCCAATCAAGACCGGTTGGTTGTGGAGCTTAAATCCTGGTACCGGATTCCCGAGGACAACGAGAGTGACGACAACCCGGATATCGAAGATTACCTGGGGTATGGCGAAATCTGGGCGTCTTATTTTTGGAAAAAACACCGGTATTCCATGATGGTGAGAAACAACCTTGACGACGATGAGAACCGGGGCGCCATGCAGCTTGAGTGGAGTTTCCCCCTGAATAGCCGTATCAGCGGCTATCTCCAGTATTACCTGGGGTATGGCGAGAGTTTGCTGGATTATGATTACAGTGTGAACCGCGTGGGCCTGGGGTTTATCCTGATGGACTGGGACTGAACTGATTTTCAGCCGGTGCCGCTTTTTGTCCTTGAAGCCCGTATTTCCAGGGCAGGGGGGATCTGTGCCGGCCCCATCCCGGGGATCCGTGGGGTTGGCTGGAACAGAAAAAGGTGTTTTTGTGAAAGGACGGTCAAATGGCAGCAACAGACACGATTTTCAATGAAAAATTCATGCTGGACGGATTTGATTTCAGTCAGATTGATTTTATGACCCTGCTGTGCCATTTTGATCAGGGCATTCTCATGACCGACGACCAAGGGGTGCTTGTCTTTTATAATGATGTCCAGGCCACCATTGACAACCTTGATCCTGCCGATGTGCTGGGCAAAAAAATAACCGATGTCTACAAGTACAACAATGACTCGAGCACCTGCATGAGGGTTCTGAAACACGGGCGTCCGATCATCAACTATGCCCTTTCCTACAGTTCGAGGAATGCCAATGTCGGCAATACCATTCACAGTGTTTTTCCCCTGTCCAACCGGGGAAAAATCATCGGTACCATCTGCTTTGTAAAAGATTATAATATTCTCGAACGTTCGATTCCCTCGTTTTTATCCCCGAAAAACAATGAGGATTTTGCCGAAGGCACCCGATTTACCTTTGCCAGTATCATCGGTTCAGATCCAAAATTTGTGGATGCGGTCAAGACTGCCAGGATGGCCGGTAACTCACCCTCGCCGGTCATGCTCTATGGCGAAACCGGAACGGGCAAGGAACTTTTTGCCCAGGCCATCCATAATTTTTATTATTCCAAACAGGAATATTACATGGATGTCAACTGTGCGGCCATCCCTGAAAGCCTTATTGAAGGCATTCTGTTTGGAACTGCCAGGGGGGCTTATACCGGTGCCCTGGACCGGCCCGGCCTGTTTGAGAAAGCCAATGGCGGAACCATTTTCCTCGATGAAATAAATTCCATGCCCCTGCCGTTACAGGGTAAATTACTGCGCGTTCTCCAGGAAAAAAAAGTCCGGCGGGTGGGTTCTCTTGATTCCATCCATCTGAATGTGAAAATTATAAGCTCGCTCAACCGAAGTCCCGGGGAGTTGATCGAATCCGGAGATTTCAGGATGGATCTTTTCTACAGGCTTGCCGTTATCTATATCCCGATTCCTGCCCTCAGGGACCGGGTGGTTGATATTGAGGAGCTGGGACGGCATTTTCTTCAGAAATATAACCGGATGCTGGGACGAAAAATACGATACATATCCCCTGAAGTCATCGATTTTTTCTGCAAATATCCCTGGCCGGGAAATGTCAGGGAAATGGAACATGTCATCGAGAGTGCGGTCAATATGACAGGGGGGAATGATAGAACCTTGAAACTAGAGCACTGTTATTTTGCAAATCTTGTCGGTAAAAATCAAAACCATGGACAGGCTTCCAGGCAGTCGCCCTTATCCCGTTCCAGCAGAATCCCCGACCGGGACGATGCCATCCAGGTGCCTTTGCAAAACGACTTGAAGCTCGATGAAAGTAAAAAGGCCCTGGAAAGAAAGGCCATCATAACGGCCCTGGAAGCCTCCCGGGGAAATATCTCAAAAGCGGCCAGATCCCTGGGAATATCCAGGCAGCTGCTGGGGTATAAACTGAACCGGCATGACTTGAGGCAGCATCTTTTAACGGTGAAAATGAATATGAACCCGCGGAATATGTAAAATAGATTTTGCTTGTAAAATCAATTTTACAAAAAGGCAAATAATTTTTCCATACTTCGAAGTTTGTATCGGGTCATTCGTGTTCTAACCACCTGTTATTCAAGTATTTACTTGTCTGAAGCCTGTTCTGGCACCATACTTGCATTTAAAGGTCGCGGTATTGTGAGATGATGACATTGCTGCATAATCTCCCCGTCATTGTCTCGATTGTTGCGCAATGGTTTTTTAATGGTTTTTATTGAACAATTAAAACGGAGGCAATTATGGCGGAAAAAACGGCAAGTATTGACCACGGCTTGATGTGGCCGGGCGTAATCGTAATCGGTGTTATCGGCGCACTGTTATCCATTTTTCCCAAATCTGGGAGGGCGGTGGTAGACTCGCTTTTTGCAATTTTAACCCACAATTTTAAATGGCTTTTCCTTTTGTTCGGACTGTTCTGTGTGGTTTTTCTGATCTGGCTTGCCCTGTCCCGGTGGGGCAATATCAAGCTTGGCGGTCCGGACGATGAACCCGAATTTTCAACCTACGCATGGGCCTCGATGATCTTCTGCGCAGGTATTGGCATCGCCATCGTTTACTGGGCGTTCATCGAGCCGGTCTACTATCTGAACACCAGCATCCTCCACGTGGACCCTGCGAGCCAGAAAGGCCTTCTCGGAGAATTGGCCGGCATGTACGGACAGTTCCACTGGGGCATTACCCCATGGGCCATTTATGCACTGCCCACATTTCCCATTGCCTATGCCATCCATGTTAAAAAAATTCCTGCCCTTCGCCTGAGCGCTGCCTGCCGGGGTATCATCGGCAATCAGGCCGACGGCCCCCTGGGAAAGGTCATTGATGTCGTGGTCATATTTGCCATGATCGGCGGCGTCGGGACAAGCCTTGGACTTGCCGTTCCCCTGGGCACCGCACTGGTGGCAGAGATGACGGGTCTGGAACAGACCTTTGCCCTTCAGGTCGTGATTCTCCTCATCTGGACCGCGCTTTTTACCGTCACTGTCTGGGCAGGTCTTAAAAAGGGCATTGCGAAACTGGCCAGCCTCAATACCTATATCGCCTATTTCCTGCTGATCTATGTGTTTATCATCGGCCCCACAACCTTTATCCTGAACACCTGGTGTAACAGCCTCGGGCTTATGCTCAGCGATTTTGTAAAATTGAGTCTGTGGACAGACCCCATCTCCAATGGCGGTTTTCCCGAGGGATGGACCGTGTTCTACTGGGCATGGTGGGTGGCCTATGCCCCCATGATGGGACTCTTTGTTGCCCGTATCTCCAGGGGGCGGACCATCCGCCAGGTTGTTTTTGGCGAACTGGTCTACGGCAGCCTCGGGTGCTGGGTGTTTTTCGCCATCTGGGGCGGATATGCCATCAATCTGCAGACCTCGGGTTCCCTGGATGTATACAGTATCCTGAAGGCGTCCGGATGGTCCAATGATGTCACCATTGTTGCCATTCTCAACTCAATGCCCGGGGGAAAATATATCTTTATCCCGGTTTTCACCATCCTCTGCTCGATTTTTCTTGCCACAACCTTGAATTCTGCGGCCTACACCCTTTCCTCCCAGGTGACCCGGGAGTTGTCTGGAGATCAGGAACCGCCCCGCTGGAACAGGACCCTCTGGGGGCTTCTGCTGGGCCTTCTGGCCCTGGGACTTTTGTCCACTGGCGCCTTAAAGGCGGTTCAGCTCTCTTCAATCGTGGTGGCCCTTCCGTTGATACCGGTGCTTATCCTCATGGTTTTTTCTCTGATGAAATGGCTGCGCGAGGACTATGGAGAAACACTCAAGGTAAAAGTTGAGGCCAAACCGTTCAATGAAATTAAATCTGCCCAATAGGCAGCCGTATTGCGCTATGGGTATTTAGGAGAAGCATATGGACAACCGAGAGTTACTAAAGGCGTCATCCGCCATTTTAAAACAGGCAAAGGCGTTTGGCGCATCGCTCTGTGGATTCGCAAATGTCGAGGATCTTAAAAAGGCGCCGTCATTTACCTTTGCACCTAAAATGCCAAATGCCGGAGAGGGCATAGGTACACGGAAAAATGACCTGGGGCTTAAACCCGGTGAAGCCGCATGGCCTGAAAATGCAAAAACGGTTCTGGTCATTGCCGTGGAGCACCCTGAAGACCAGCCTGAAATGGACTGGTGGTTCGGCCGGGTGGATCCTCCGGGAAACCGGGTGCTGGCATCTGTCGTAAAAAAGTTGTGTGCCTGGATAAACGACACCTATGGGATCGGCACCTTTCACATGCCCTACCATGTGGAAAAAGGCGGCACCTACTTGAAGGATGCCTCCGTGCTGGCAGGACTGGGCTGCATCGGCAGAAACAATATTCTTGTCACCCCTGAGTTCGGCCCCCGGGTCAGGCTCAGGGCATTGACACTGGATGTTAACATCCCTTCAACAGGTCCAACGGCCTTTGATCCCTGCGCAGACTGTAATGATCTTTGCAGGAAAGCGTGTCCCCGGAAAACCTTTGGAGACAAGATCTATGATTCCAGGGATTATGGTCAGGAGATTCTTCCCGGCCGCGACGGCAGTTTCAGCCGCCCCCTGTGCAACGGTCAGATGGAAGCGGACAATGCGGTTGCCCAGGAAGAGATCGTTGAAGGGTTTGATGACCCTGTCAAGATTATAAAATACTGCAGAAACTGTGAGTTGGCCTGCCCTGTCGGCAAAAGCTGATAAAAACCTTACCCCGGTTTCCGGGTGGAAAACCACCCGGGGACCGGAGCCGGTGGATGGGGAATTACCCTATTACAAATTGGGTTTGCCCCACCCCCATTTTTTTGTCAGAAAGCGGCAGTAAGGAACTGGTTCCGGATCAGCTGCTGGCTAGGACGGTTGATGCCCCGGGGTTAAAGGGGTTTTTTCGGGCGGCCAGGGAATAGAGATAGGGATAATTCTTTTTAAGATGAACCAGGTAGGCAAGCCATTCTTTGACCAGGAGATGGTACCCCCTGTTGAGATCGCCGGCCAGGTGATTTAAATCATCAGCCGGAAGTGTCCTAAGGCTCTTTCGGCTGCTCAACTCTTCTCCCATGTGGGCCACGGCCAGAAGCAGTTCGGTAAATCCTTCATGTTCAACCAGGACGGGGTTTTCCAGAAGCCTGAGCATGAAGGTGCGCTGTTTCTGGAGGAACTGGTTCAATCCGTCCAGGTCAACCTTTGGCATATCCACCTTCAGCCCGGTTTGTTTAAAGGTTTTGACCATTGCCAGCAGCTCTTTTTCAGTCCATCCCATATCAATGTTCATCATATCCGCCAGTTCTTCCCGGTCAATGTCACACGCTGAAAAAAACTGGAGCAGGTGATATCCCATTTCACTGAAAAAAATGCCCAGCACAATGTTCTGTTTTTTCAGCCGTTCGGCTACTTCTCTTTTCAAAAGCATCATTTCCGAGGCATTGGCAATAAACCCGATAAAGGTGCCGCCGCCCAGCACAATAATAAAAATGGCCAGAAGCCGTGTTGCAGGATGGGTGGGATGGATGTCCCCATACCCGACCGTTGACATGGTGACGATGTTGTAATAGAGGGCATCCAGGAACGGCTGGTTCTCCAGAATCATGAATCCAAGGGTGCCAGAGAGGGTAATCCCGATAAACAGTACAATAAAGATACGAAGTCGCCGTCTGATCTCTGCCATCTGTTGCCTCCCTTGCTTCTGTTATTTTTTTTCCCCCGTCGATCTGGCGATCACAAATTCAGTGAGGTCTGAATCCAGAATGTTTTTAAGCTCATTGAAATTGTCCTGCCGGGTATCGGTGAACAAAAAACCAAACACGGGGTATTTTCTAAAATCAATCTTCCTCAGCTCCATGGGCCGTTCAAACCTTGAAAGCAGACGTTCATAGTCAAAGGATTCGATTTCCTCTGCGTCCATGCCAGTGGAATTGTCCAGTACGACGACGCTGAAGAGCCTGCCTTGTTTGCCCTTGAGGAGCTCGGGCCAGTCGGGTTGTTTTTGCAGGTAATAGTAAAGGTAGGGGTTGAACCCATAGGCCAGGTAGGCCAGATCCGGGGTGGAGCACCAGCCCCCAAACCGCATGGGGTTGACTTCGATGGGCAGCAGGGTGCCGGATCGGTCTCTTCTGAGTTCAATATGGACGGGAAAGTTTTTTACCCCTGCCAGGCGGCCGATATTGCCTGCAAATCCGGTGAATGCCTCAAGATTGTCCTCTATCAGTTTTTTGGATGTCATGTAAACTCGGTCACTGACGTCACTGTCTGAAGAAAAAACATGCTCCAGTATGTTCAGGACGACGGGTTCGCCAAGGCGGTTGAAATAGGCATCAACGGCAAATTCCTGTCCATCAATGCATTGTTCAATGATAAAGGCGCCCGGGTCCATCACTTCTTCAGGGTATAAATCCCTGATTTGTTCCATCTCTGCCCGGATGGCGTCAATGGTGCTGTGCCACGACTGGCGGTCTGTCACCTTATAGACTCCCATGCTGAAAAAACCGACAATGGGTTTGATGATAAACGGCAGGGGCATCTGGTGAAATTCTACGGTTTCCAAGTCCTCGATGCCGACACCCTTAAAGTAAAAATCCGGGAAAAGGGGTTGGGTCAATTCCCGGAATTTCAACTTGTTTTTGAATAATTCGATCTTTCCGGGCAGGTCGCTGAACCCAAGATGCGTTGCTATCCAGCCGATGGCATTCTCCGAGGTGGTATAGAGAACGGGGTCTGTTAACTTTCGGATGGTTTCAACGGCCTCGGCTTCGCTGATTCGTCGGGTCCCGTCACAGAGGTCCATTTGTTTTGCTGCATCTGTATCAACCACGGGGATGCCGTTGTCTTTGACGCTGGTTTTAAAGAACTCCGAGACATAGGGTTTGTCTGCAAAAAACATTTATCCGGTCCTTTTTAGATTTCAAATATCAATATCAGCCCATATAACCACATGCCGTGTCCAATGTACAGCAAGAGCGTGCCTTCATTACCAATGGCGCCGTAATGGACCGTGGAAAAAGACCCTTGTCCCGTCATTGCCCGGGTGGATTGTCCCGTTTGGATCGGAGACGTTTCGTTCGGGTTTGATCCTGCGGTAGACGGCGGGTCCGGTAAACACCAGGACCATGAGGATCAGCCCCAGGATGAGCTCTGTTGAAAATTTTCCATTAAACAGATCCAGGATGGAACTTGAAAAGACAACCAGGGCGATACAGGCCGGCAGCATGCAGACCAGGGTGGTCAGTATGTAATGGGTGAACTTGATGGGGGTAAGCCCCAGGGCATAATTGAGCAGGTTAAACGGGAACAGGGGAATCAGCCGGGTAAAGGCCACCACTTTCCATCCGTTTTTTTCCACTTCCCTGTAGAGTTTCTGCCATTTGGGATGGGACAGCTGGCTTTCAATAAAGCCTGCCGAGACATACCGGGAAATCAAAAAGGCAAGACCGGCTCCGGCCGTGGCTCCGGTAATGCTGTAAACCACTCCCCAGACGGGACCGAAAAGAATTCCCCCCAGAAGGGTCAGGGGCAATCCCGGCAGGAGCAGGCAAGGGGCCAGGGTGTAGATGATCAGATAAATCAAGGGCCCCAGGTTGCCAAAGCTGTCGATCGTCTGCCTGAGATTCTCAGGATGCAGATTGTCGGTAAAACCTGCTGCCCTGAAACCTGCCATGGCTGCAATGAGCAAGGCCATGATCATGATGCGTTTCAGACGGGGGGTATTGCCGGGTTCATTTCCATGGACAAAGGTCCGTTCCCTGTGAACGCTGCCCGGCATGGCCCGGACGTTTTTTTTAAGGATAAGCCGGTTTATATAGGTAAAGGGAGCCCTTGCCACCTTTGCCCTGCCGGCCAGGGTTTTTTCCGGGTCAAAAACCAGGTCCAGCACATGGAAGGCGCCACTGGTTCTGGAAAGAAAATTGACACAGCCTGCACAATAGGTCAGTATTCGTTGTCCATCGGCCTCCTGTTTTCTCTTGGCGGACCAGGTTCTGGCAAATTCAGGGTTGACACAGGCCACGGCCCCGCCTTCTCCGCAACAGATGGTTCGCTTTCCCGTATGTTTTGACTCTTGGATGGAAATTCCCATGCGGTGGACCAGGTTGCGCACAGCCGTTTGAATCTGGGGTTCATTGCGGACCGGGCAGGGGTCATGGACGGTGACCGGGTCGACGTTTGTGTCCGGTGTCAGGGTAAACTCCAGGTCGGGGTCGTCTGCCATGATCTGGTAAATGGTTTTCACCTCAAATCTTTGACCATGGGTGACAAATATATTGTGGCAGTTGGGGCAGGCAACCACAACTGTGGTTATCCCGTTTTCTTCGAGGAAATCGGCCATTTCCGAGAACATCCCATTGAAAAAATCGTCACGGCCCAGGTCATGGGAGGGTTTGGTGCAGCAGTCCAGGACTATTCCCAACCGGGGAATACGGGCCTTGAGGTATTCAAAGGCTTTGAGGGTATGTCCCGGGCGGGTGCCGGGCAGGGTGCAGCCGGGGAAAAAAATGGTGTCACACTGATCCGGGAGATTATAGAAGGAAAATAATTTAGAGCATCCTTTTCGTTCATAATTGAGGAGCCGCTTGTATTTTTTCAGGTCTGCCCGGCCCGTTTCCATGGCTTCCCGGCGCAGGTCCAGGAACATGGCCCGGGGATCGAGATCCTTGGGGCAGACAGCCGTGCAAAGGCCGCAGAGGCTGCATTCAAAGGCCAGGTCCTGGCAGGTTTCAGGATCCGCATCATGGTTGAGGGCCAGCTGGCCCGGGGTGCCGTATTCGGTTAAAAAACGGCAATTGACCGCACAGATGCCGCACTGGGTGCATTGGGCAGCGATCTGCTGGCAAGCATTATCGGAAATTTGCGCGGGTTGAGTTGAGGTCATTAGCATGGGAGGTCTCCTGGAAAATTTGGGATGGCGCAGTGTTGTTTAAAAGATACACTTGAAATCATTGGGTTGGGTTTGGGTGCTTTTTATAGTACCGTTTATAGAACAAGGTGGTATCCGGTTGACCCCAGGGACGCCTGAGCAGGTAAACGAAGAAAAGGGCCATGATGAGAAGGGCGTTTCCCGACCCTTGTTTTTCCCATCTCCGGGTTGACACCGCGACCTTTTCGTTCAGATAAACAAGATCGCCCAGGCAGCGCATTTGAATGGCAAATTCCACATCCTCCATCAGGGGAATGTTGGGAAACAGATCCCTTGTGACAACCGGCTCCCTCCGGAAGAACTGTACCTGGTCCCCAAAGCTGATGCCGGAAACCATGGTTCTGGCATGGTTTAGAAATTCGATGATTTTAAGCCTGAAGTGCCATGCCCAGTCGTTGGACTTTCCGTGGAATCGGCACCCTGCTGATCCGCCGATAACCGTGTCTCTGGCGTTCAACACACGAATCATCCTGGAAAAGGTCCTGGGGGCAACCCGGGCGTCGGCATGGACAATGGCCACCACATCCCCACTGGCCCCATAAATGCCGGTCCGGATCTGTCCCCCCCGTCCCCATCCAGATGCCGGGGAAGGGGTATGGACAATCACTCGGGCCCCTGCAGCCCGGGCAATCGAACAGGTTTCATCCCGGGATCCGCCGTCCACCACAATGGCTTCAATAACATGGGGTGCACCAAGGATTGCCTTGATGCACGGGCCCAGCACAGCGGCTTCGTTTTTGGCGGGAATCACAACCGAGAGGGTCCGGCAGCTGGAATGCCATCTCCTTGCCCCCCTCCTGTTTTTATTCCTGGAATATATCATCTAAGGATAAACGACCTTCCACTCGGCTGTTCCGCCTTCGAAATTCAAGGCATGGGGCAAGCCTGCAAGTTCATGGACCAGCCAGGCGTATCCCGAACGGATGCCGCCGGTGCAGTAATAAACGATCTGCCTGTCAGGGTCCAGGCGATGTTCTTTCAGCAATGTCCGGACCTGGGAGGGTTCCAGGGGGGCTCGGTCCGGTCCCTGGAAAAAATCGGTCCATGGAATATGGACCGCCCCGGGAAGATGGCCCATGAACCATTCCCGGGTGGAACGGGTATCCACCAACTGAAACCTCTGTTCCCCCTGTTGGATGGTTTGGGCTGAGATGCACATGGCGGCATTGGGCTTTGGCGTGTAAAGCGCAGGGGTGGGTGATGGTTCTGATCCCCGACCTTTGATCAGTTCAAATCCATTGCGTTTCCATGCCTGAATACCCCCCCTTAAAAGGCAAATCTGGCCTTCATGGCCCAGCCATTGAAGCACCCAGCAGGTCCAGCCTTCACCGCCCCAGCTTTCCCCGGCATCTGCGTATACCACCACCTTTGACGCAGGGGTGATGCCGAGGGAGCCAAGGGCGTGCCCAAGGGTTTCAGGATCTTTGACCCGATAGGCAATCCCGTCCTTGTCCGTGGTCGTGTATTGTTCCCAGCTAAAGGGGAAGGCCCCCCGAATGTGTCCTTGTTCCCAATACTTGACCGGCCGGGCATCAAGAATGACCCAGTTTCGTTGGTCGGCATTGAGTTCTTGAA
This sequence comes from uncultured Desulfobacterium sp., assembly GCA_963675615.2. Classification (GTDB taxonomy): domain Bacteria; phylum Desulfobacterota; class Desulfobacteria; order Desulfobacterales; family Desulfobacteraceae; genus Desulforapulum. Next base: position 1,054,400 of record CAXXTD010000001.1, on the reverse strand, counting down.
CATCCAGAGGCGCCAGACCGGCGCCTTGACATGGATTTGGCATTCTGATAACAGCAGCCCATACCATGACCAGAAAAAACATCACCCTGGGCACCCTGCCCAGCAGCCTTGTCCTGATCGGGGCTGGCATTACCATGCTTTTCGGGCTTCTTGCCCTGCAGCCGGATTTGTCGGTTTCAGTTCCCCTGCTTCTGGAAATTTCAGGTCTCATTGTCGTTCTCCTTGCCCTTGTTCAGTATCTTGGCCATCACGGGAAGATTGCCGATTCCCCGGTGTTTATCCTTGCTATGGCATCCCTGTTCCGGGGAATGTTTGTGTGGCAGCCCCCGGTTCTTTCCGATGATCTTTACCGGTACCTGTTTGACGGTTTGATGATGATCCAGGGCAACAACCCCTATGCCCTGGCCCCCCTGGATGTCAAGGGGCTGAATTCGGCAATGGCGGCCCTGGTTCCCCTTGTCAACCATGGTCATCTCCCGACCATCTATCCACCTGGGGCCCAGGCGGTATTTGCCGCAGGTGCCGCCCTGGGGACCTTTGCCGGACCAATTCTGGGAATGAAGCTGGTAATGGTTTCCATGGACATGGGGGCCTGTATGCTGATGCTTGTTCTGCTCAGATCATTGGACCGTCCCCTCTATCCGGCGATTCTCTATGCCTGGAATCCCCTGCCAATTCTGGAGATCGCAGGTTCAGGTCACATTGATGGGACAGCCCTTTTCTTTTTGCTTGCCGCCCTTGTTCTGACCCTTCAAAACCGTTCCATGGTCGTTGCCGGCCTTTTTATGGGGCTTTCAGTGGCGACCAAATGGGTGCCCCTGATTTTTTTACCCACCTGGTTTCTCATGGTCGGGCCGGAGAGAAGATGGATTGCCCTGGCCGCCTGCCTTGCAGGAACCCTGGCCTTGACGCTTCCCTTTTGGCCGGAAATGATCAACGCAATGGTGACCCTGGGGACCTACCTTCGGCACTGGGAGTTTTCCGGTTTCATCTTCAGGCGCATGCGGGATTTAACCGGGTCGGGCCTGCACGCCAGAATTCTGGTGGCCACGGCATTTGCCGGAATCATTGGGGCGTTGTTTGTCAGACAGTGGCGGACCCAAAACAGTCCTGGCAGTGCCATGGTTTCTCTGTCGATCATTTCTGCGGCCTATCTGGTTCTGAGCCCCACCGTATATCCCTGGTATGCAATTTACCTTGCAGGGTTTCTGCCGTTGGTTCCAACCCCCGGGAGCCTTGTCTTTACCTGGTCCCTGATGCTCTCCTACGGTATTTACATTACCCTGGCTGCCACGGGTCAGTGGGTTGAAGATGCAACCACCTGCCTGATGGTCCTGGCCGCGCCCACAGCGGCAGTGGTGGTATCCCTGTTACTGGGGATGTTTGCAAAAAAGTCCCAGAAGTAACCTGCCGTGATCATCAGTGCATGAAAATCACTGCAAGGCTGATGTTTTTTCCCGCCGCTGTATTTTCACCGTAGATTTCAGCCCGGTATCCCAGTTCAAAACACCATTGGGAAGAAACTTTAACACCCAGGGCCAGATCCAGTTTTCCAAGATCATAGTTCAGGGAAGTTGTGGGGTTGTTGAAGATGTCGGTGGACCGGTCGTCATTGTCCATGCCGAGAATGCCGTCCAGTTTTGCCCGGCCGTAGACCGTTTTTGTGAAATCCATACCAAATTCCAAAAGATAACGGAACTCATCTGCAGGCGCTTCCGCTCTGAACCGGTACCCTGCCTCCAGATTGAAATAGCCGGGAATCAAAGGATACAGGGAGCGGCCGTAGAGAAGTCTGAATTCGGTGTCGTATTGGCCGTTGCCCAGGGCCACAGCATCGTCGGTATCGTAAAGTTCCGGGATCTTGACCAGGCCCTGGACGGACATCACACCGATGTTGTTTGAGAAAAGGCGATATTTCAACCCCATCTCCAAATCTGAAAAACCAGCTGTCTTGGAAATAGTGTAGGTGTCTTCTGACTCCAGCCACTTGTAGGACAAAGAGGCAATGGCCGTTAAGGTGTCTGTGATACCATATTCCACGTAATAGTTCAGGTTGGTGTCTGAGAAGTCGTCATCGTCGGAAATGTCTGTTCGGTCTCCCGAATCATCAAACTGTTCGTCCGCCGCATATAAATTAAAGCTTAGCTTGTTGTAGATGCTCCCCTTGGATGCGGTCCATGCGCCTGCAAAACAGGGGCCTGCAGCAATCACCAGGGTGATCAGGCCCAATAAAATACACTTAATACCGTGTTTCATCATCTCTCCCGTTGTTTTGATAAATTTTACCTGTATATGGGTTTTGATTTTTTTTGTCCAATTGATTGTCCGTATCTGTTTCTGTCCATATATTGAGAATTGTAATGACCGCAATTCCATTGATTTCAACATTTCCCCTGTGGTATTGACCGGGTCATTATGGATACATTATTTTTAATTTTGACCGTGCTTCATTTCATGAGCATGGGTGGGCTTGCCCTTTACGGCGCCCACAGGTTGTGGCTTCTGACCTGCTGGTACAGGTATGGACAAAGACAGGTGTCAGCCGTCACTCCCCCCCGGTTGCCTGTTCTGGTCCATATCCCCCGGGTAACGGTTCAGGTTCCCCTGTACAACGAACCTGTGGTGGCGGCCCGCATCATTGATGCGGTTGCCGCCCTGGCCTGGCCCCGGGAACGACTGGATATCCAGATCCTTGACGACTCCACGGATCAGACCCGGAAGATCGTTCAAAACCGGGTCGGTTACTGGGCGTCCCGGGGGATTCCCATCTCCGGGATGACAAGAAGGGCCAGAACAGGGTATAAGGCCGGCGCCCTCAGAAATGGCATGGTTTCGTGCAGGGGTGAATTTATTGCGGTCTTTGATGCGGACTTCATTCCTGCCCCGGACTTTCTTGAAAAAACCATTCCCTGGTTTGATCATCCCCGCATCGGCATGGTCCAGGCACGGTGGACATTCCTTAATGAAGGGTATTCCTGGCTCACCCGGCTCCAGGCCCTGCTCCTGGCACCCCATTTCAGGATTGAGCATGGCATCCGGTCTGCCCGGGGGCTTTTCTTTAACTTTAACGGCACCGCAGGGGTGTGGCGGAAACAGACCATTGAAACAGCCGGGGGATGGCAGGACGATACGGTTACCGAGGATCTTGACTTGAGTTACCGGGCCCAGATGGCCGGCTGGAAGTTTACCTACCTGGACCATGTTGAAGTCCCCTCGGAACTTCCCGTGACCCTGTCGGATTTCAGGACCCAGCAGGAGCGTTGGGCCAAAGGCTCCATCCAGACCGCACGAAAAATTCTACCCCGGCTGATCTGTGCTCCCCTTGCCCCGGAGATCAAAATCGAAGGGGTTGTTCATCTCATGACAAATCTATGCTGGGGATTTGGATTTGTTCTGACCATGACCCTTTATCCTGTTCTCATCTATCGCATGAACATTGGCATCTACCAGGTGATCTGGTTTGATCTGCCCCTGTTCTGCCTCTCCACCGGAGCCATCCTGGTGTATTACCTGATCCATGCTTTCAGAGCCGGGCAGGGGCGGTTTCCCTGGGTGCTTTTTATGCTTCCTGCCGTGAGTATCGGCCTTGCACCCTGTCTGTCACTGGCCGTGCTCCGGGGGCTGTGCCAGAAAGGCGGGGTTTTTGACCGGACGCCCAAGTTCGGTGTTTCAGATGCCCTCAGCCTGAAACCTGCCATCAACGGGGCCCGGTCCCGGGGGATTACACCACTGCTGTTTAATGTGCCGATCATGGCCTACTCCCTCTTGCCCCTCTGGCTGACCTGGCACCAGGGCACCTGGGGGGCTCTTCCCCTGGTCGCTCTTTTCCCCCTGGGGTTCCTGGTGGTGGTCACGATTGATCTCCACGGGTTGATCCGTTTCCGGCAATGACCCCTGCCGTTTGAGGTCAGGGTGCCTAAACCGGGCACCCCGTCCATGGCCGGATGCTGCAAGGAGTGTGGGATCATCGTCCACGATGGGGGTTAGCACGGGGGCAGCCCCGGCATTGGCAGAACCCTCACCCATGCTCCACTCAAACCAGCCGGTGCCAATGTGTTGGCAGAACAAAGTTTTCCCACTGGGTATTGATAGCCCCGGGGATGTGTCCCAGGTGATAGTCCTGGGCGGAACGGTTATCAATGATAATCGGTTTTGAACCTGCCTTTGCATTGACATTGTCGGCACCATTGTCCAGCAGATACTGGGCTGATGCGAGCAGATTGTTGTTGGGAAACAGGGCTGTGTCTCCGGTGCATGGCTGAAACAGGTCATTGACCGATGAACCCAGATACGTTATTGAGTTGTGTTGGTTGCATTCCATTTGTCCTGCTCCATTCAAATGAGGGGTGGCAGTCACGTGGAAAAATAGAGTATGGGGAGATGATCCATATGTACATATCCAGACTGATGATGCGCACCTATCTTTACCTGAGGTTTTGTTTCCATAAAATAACCCGGACCGGGAGCTTTGGGTTCAGCCGGGCCGAGTTTATTCCTGTACCCCATCAGGGGTCCGGAAACCTGCTGAAAGATTCTTTATTCCGCCACCATGTCAAGCAGTTCCACGAAGCCTCATGTTCGGTGGCCTCGGTGGTGGGTGTCATCAATGCCATTCTTGAAAAGGAGCGTCCCCTGGATTTTATCCCCATTACCCAGCGGGAAATCCTTGACAGGGTAAGGGCCGGGCATTGGAAAGAACGCATGGGGGATAAGGGTTACCATGGCCGAAGGGGGCTTCCCCTGGCCGTGCTGGCCCAGGTGGTCCAGGCAAGCCTTGACGCCTATGGCATCCGTTACAGATCCGTTGAGACCGTCCAGGCAAAAAGGCCTGGCAGATCGTCCCGGTCTATCCGGGAGGCCCTGGTGTCAAGGCTCAAACAATTTGAGAATCAGGGTGATTGCCTGATCATTGCCCATTTTGACCAGGGCAGTTTTGTCCAGGAGCTGAATATCCCCCATATATCCCCCGTGGGTGGATTTGACCCGGATACCGCCAAGGTCACCCTTCTGGATGTGGACCCGTCCCAGCCCCATCCCTACAAGGTGGATTTTGATACCTTTTACAGGGGGATCTCCACAGATTACCACCAGATGTTCAAATCCTTTGGATTTGGCCGGGGCGGTTATATCTTTATACGCCTTTAGCCCCATCGGGTTTTCCAACTGTTTTGGCCGAGGTTGAGTCCCCCATATAAACGCTTTTGCGGCTTTGCCGGCAAGTTCGCGGATCCTTCCCTGTGCCGCAAGCCGGGTCAGCTGCATCTGGAAAAGCCGATCCTGTCACTTTTCAACGCTTGGTTCGGCCCGGGGAGATGGCGGACACCGGTAAAACAATGGTTGCCCGTATCAACCCATCCGGTTCGTTGGTAATGACAAGGGTGCCGTCATGGAGGTCAACAATTTTTCTGGCGATGGCAAGCCCCAGGCCTGAGCCGCCATGGGTATGGGAACGGGATTTTTCCACCCGAAAAAACTGTTCAAAAATCAGCCCAAGGTCCTGCCTGGGAATGGGCCTTCCCGAGTTGGATATTTCGAGTTGTATGGCCCCGTTTTTCCGTCTGCCCGTGGCAATGATGGTGCCCTGTTCTTCCAGATTATAGCGGATGGCGTTGTCCACAAGATTGATCAGGAGACGGAACAGCTTTTCCGGGTCTCCTTGAACCGTGAGGTCCTTTTCCAGGCGAATCCGGGTGCAGATCTTCCTTGCCTCCAGCATCTCTTTATAGTCCTCAAATACGCGGTTTACCAGGGCTGTCAGGTCCACCTGCCGACGGGAGAGGGTCTCCTGCTGTTCCAGCCGGGAAAGATCCAGCAGGTTTTTAACCAGATGGCCCATCCGCCGGGTGGTGGCAAGCTGGCGCATGAGGCTGTTGCTGGTTGAGGGGGGCAGGTTGTCGTCCATGAGCATCTCTTCCTGGGCAAGCATCAGGAGGGTGATGGGGCTTTTCAACTCGTGGGAGGCATTGCCGATGAATTCTTTTTGTCGTTTAAACGAATATTGGAGCCGGTCAAACATTTTGTTCAGGGCCGCTGCAAGCTCATACATTTCGTCTTTGTTTGGTTCCAGGGGGATACGTTTGTCCAGGGAGGTTTCACTGATCTCTTTTGCCATTCGGGTGATGTCAACCACGGGTTTGAGGATCTTGCCGGCAAGATTGTAGCTTAGAACAATGAGGATCAGGGTGCAAAGGGCAAGGCTTGCGGCAATAAATCGAAGCAGTTCAAGAATCTCTTCCTCTAAATCTTCAATGGGCTTGGCAATCTGAACTGAAACAGGGCTGCCGTCAAGCAGGGTTTCAATGACCATCACCCTGAACATGACATCCCCATGGTCATCCTGGCCGAGGCGGATTTGAGATTTTGGGATGGCGCGTTCGACCAGGTATGGCTTTTTGCCCCTGGAAGGAGGGAAGTCCGTATACCGGGTGATCGTGGAGCTGTACAGGGTGTTTTCCCGGGCGTCGGTCACCTTTATCCAGTATAGATCCGGGTGGTAGGGGAGCATGGTGAGGTCATAGGGACCCTGGGCTGCCCCCTGAAGGGCCATCTGATCCACAAGGGCCCCTGTCATGTGCTGTAACTCTTTGTCGATAAACTTGAACGGTTCCTGGGTGAGCTCTATAAAGATAATGGCCGAAAACACAATGGTCGACAAAAGGGCTGTTCCGGAAATCCAAAGGGTGATTCGCTTGCGTATTTTCATGGGGTGTCGTCAATGATGAATCCAATACCCCGGATCGTTCGGATGAGGGGGGGATTCTTGTCGCCGCCGGCGGTTATCTTTTTCCTCAGGTTCTTGATGTGAACGTCCACAAAATTTGACATGGAAAAGGGATCAAACTCATTACCCCACACATGCTCGGCCATGTTGAACCGTGACACGGCGCTTCCCTTGTTGTGCAGCAGAAATTCAAGAATGGAAAATTCCTTGGATGTTAGATTGACGGGCGCATTGTCCAGGGTAACGGTTCGGCTGATGGTGTTGAGACTCAGGGGGCCTGCCGTAAGCGTCGTATTCCGCTTGCCGTCCCTTCTCAGGAGCGCCCGTATCCGGGCCATCAGTTCCGCCATGGAAAAAGGCTTTGCCAGGTAGTCATCCGCCCCGTAATCCAACCCCCTGACCCTGTCTTCCACATCCCCCCTTGCCGTGAGCATGAGCACGGGTGTGTTCAGTCCTGCCTGGCGCATATGTTTCAGGACGCTCAATCCGTCCATGCGGGGCAGCATGATATCGAGCAGGATCAGGTCATAGGTGATTTCAAATATTTTGTCCAGGGCATTCTCGCCGTTTTCAGCCGTTTCGATGCGGTAATGTTTTCTTTCCAGCCCCCTTTGCAGCTGGTCAAGCAGTTCGGAGTCGTCATCAACAATGAGAATATTCACAGGACCAGTGCCCACACAATGATGACAAGGAGAATGCTGACAAAAACAGCGGCAGAGCCAAGATCCTTTGCCCGCTTGGCCAGGGGATGGTGCTCAAGGCCGATCCGGTCCACCGTGGCCTCCAGGGCTGAATTCAAAAGTTCTGTGACGAGCACAACCAGGAGTGATGCGATCAGCACGGCCCTCTCCATGCCGGTTTTGCCGAAAAACAGCGCCGCCGGCAATCCGATTGCCAGGGCAAGAATCTCCTGTCGAAAGGCCGCTTCATGGACAAAGGCTGCCTTTAACCCGGCCAGGGAATATCCCCCAGCCTTGATGATGCGGTCTAGGCCCGTGGGTTTTGATGGTGTCATTTCATGCCTTTCTGTGTGGATTCCAGGGGGGACGCAAGGGCAATCGTGTTGTCCGACCACCTGTTGATCCTGTTTCTGATGATATAATCCGCACCCTGATAATATGCCACCAATTTTTTAACAAGGGGATAAGATTTTTTTATTTTTTTAAGGGTCGGTTCCTCTGAATCCCGGTTGACAAGGCTGATCTCCTTGCCCGGCGAGAGAAATACCAGTTCGTTGTCCGTCAGCAGGCCCAGTTTCTGATAATTTGCAATCAAGGCCCTGGGGTGGAAATCCGGGGCCAGGATGTCCCGGCCAAAGAACAGACTGTCGTAGGAAAAATCGAGGAGGGAGAGCAGGGTCGGTGCCAGATCCATCTGGCTGGACAACCGGTCGATTTCCCGGGGAGGAAACTGCCCGGGGCAGTAAATGAAGAGGGGAATATGGTATTTGTCAACGGGCAGGCCGACCCGGCCGGCGCTTGAGGCGCAATGGTCAGCCAGTACCACAAACACGGTGTTGTCAAACCAGGGTCTGCCCTTTGCATTTTTCATCAGCCGGCCCAGGGCATAATCGGTATATTTTACTGCGCCGGACCGCCCTGCACCGTTTTTTCCCTCCCCCGGAACAAGGTCAATTTTCCCCTCGGGATAGGTAAAGGGCCGGTGATTGCTGGTGGTCATGATGTGAAAGAAAAACGGCATGTTTGAACCATAGGCACTGTCGGCTTCAACAACGGCTCGGTTGTACAGATCTTCATCTGAAACCCCCCAGGCGTTTTTAAAGGTGACCTCCCCATCACTGAGGCGTGTCTGGTCAACAATTCTGTAGCCATTGCCTGCGAAAAAGTCATTCATGTTGTCGAAGTATCCCCGTCCCCCATAGAAAAAGGCGGTATCATACCCCTGATCCTTGAACACCTTGCCCAGGCTGTACATGTGGTCATTGTCCGGTCTTTTCACGATGGAGCGGCCCGGTGTGGGCGGTACGGAAAGGGTGATGGCCTCAAGGCCCCGTGTGGTCCGGGTGCCGGTGGCATAAAAGTTGGTAAACAGCAGACCTTTTTTAAACCAGTCGTCCATGAACGGGGTGATGTTTTCCTGCTGGCCAAAGCGGGAGAGAAACTTTGCGCTCAGGCTTTCCACGGAAATCAGAATGACGTTGAGGCGTTTGGGCGGTGCGGCCGGCCGGATGTGCCGTGCGATGTTGTACAGGTTGTCACTGTAGGGTCTGTCTTTTTGCTCAAATACCTCCTGCTTGAGGGTTTGTGACAGGGCCTTGTCATCACCGGTGGTATAGAACTGCCGAAAGTCAAGGGTATTGTTGCGAAAGGCGGCAAACAGCTGATAGGGGCCGTTGGAGGCAATTTCATTTTCATAGTTGTTATTGGACTGGTTGCGCTGGGACTGGCCCAGGAGAAAAAACGAGGCCACTGGAACCAGGAGCAGGCAGAGGGCAATCCCTGCCCTTCTGGAGAATCGTTCGCCCACGGCCATTGCCCGTAAAAGAGAGGGCCGCATCAGGTAAAAGACAACCGCCGTCAGACTCAGCAGAATGGGTAGAATCCAGAACACGGGATAGGACTCAAGGATATTGTCCGTGACTTCCCGGCGGTATACCAGATAATCCACGGAGATAAAGTTGAACCGTACACCGAATTCGTCCCAGAAGAGCCATTCGGCAACCATGGAAAAGCAAAGGGCGTACACCATTGAAAAAACAGCTGCCTGGGTCAGTACACGGGCCGCTGCCGTTTTGAACCATCTGTCCGGGATGACGGAAAGCACAATGACAAAGGGAATGTAACAGTAGCCGACAAAGGCCAGGTCATATACAAGGCCATTGCCCGACATGTACACAAGGTCTGAAATGCCGTGGTCGATGACGGTCCATGACCTGACCAGGAAAACGATCCGCATCAGGGCAAAGCCTGCAAGGGCCACCGCCGATGTCTGGAAAACCATGGCAAACCGGGTGGTGGGACAGTTGAATATCCTATTAATCATTTGAGTACTCCTTGAATGTTTTCTTTGCTGCCTGGGCGAATTTACCGGCTGTCAGGGTCCACCTTTCCGGAAAAAAGATGAAATAGAACACAAGGGCCGAATACCAGCAGATGACCAGGGTAAACAGATCATGGCTCGGGAAATGGGCGCCTCGGATCTGCTGGCCCAGGCCAAAGACAAGGCCCAGACCCAGGCCGACCACCAGGCCGTAGATTTTCCGGCAGGACCCGAGGTGGTCCATGACAAAATAAAGGGATAAAAAGGCGTAGCCCCCCGAGGCATGTCCCGCCGGAAAGGCATGTCCCACGGGAAGGCCCTGGGGAACCGGATCAAACAGTCGGATCTGGGGCAGTGTGCCTGAAAAAAGAGCAAGGTCCCAGGGGGTATAGATGTGGGTCAGGTGTTTGCCGGCACCCACCAGGAGCGGTCCGGCACCGGTGGCCACCAGAAAATAAACCAGGAGCCGTCTCTGTTGCTTAAGGGCGGCAACGAACCAGGAGAGCGTAAAAAGAACCAGCCATAAAAGGCCTGCTGCGATATCCAGATCTCTTCCACCCCGGTGGATGACGGTTTGAAACAGCCAATGGTCCTTAAAGGGCCAGGAATGGGTCCTGGCGTCATAAAAATGGGAGGCCCACCAGCTGTCAAATCCGCTGTATTCAAAAAAAACGGCCGTTAATATCAGGAAAAAAGGCGCCACAGCCATGGTGAATAACCCGTTGCTTTGGCCCTTTTGCCACGGGTTTACGTTGTTGTACATCGGTGTCCTCTGTGTTGTCCGGTCCGTTGATGATCCCATGGCTGCACAACATAGCATGGCCTTTATGAAGAAATCGTGAAGACCGAAACCGGGTGTTGCGACATAATTGTAATTTTAAACCTTAAAATACACAATAATGTCGTGGGTGCTGTGCGACAGACCTGGGCTGTTATTCAAAAACAGGTGCCAATGAACAAGGCAGCATTTCCTTCCCCAGCCTTGATCAGCGCCCCAAAGGCAAATTTCAGCGGTTTATTCCAACAGACAAAGGGGCTGCCGTTGTTCCCATGGTACACTCATTGCTAAGCTACTTCCCATATCTTTAGGGGGAGGACCTTGGGCAATGCCACCATGGAAGCCTGAATCCTCAATGCATTGGATTCCACGCGTGGAACGATAAATGGAGGCTCATGGGCAGTTCTGTTCTGGATAATTTATGGGTGATTGTTTCATCCGTTCTTGTTTTCTTGATGCAACCGGGGTTTATGTGTCTGGAGTCGGGCCTGACCCGATCGAAGAACAGCATCAACGTTGCCATCAAAAACCTGGCGGACTTTGTCTTTTCAGTCATGGGTTTCTGGTTCCTGGGATTTGGACTGATGTTTGGCTTATCCCACGCCGGAATAATCGGCACTTCAGGGTTCCTGGCTGACTTTGGAGACAATTTCCATCAATCCTCCTTCTTTCTTTTCCAGACCATGTTCTGTGGCACGGCCACCACTATTTTTTCCGGTGCAGTGGCGGAACGAATGCGATTTTCATCCTATCTTATTGTCGTGATGCTGCTCTCGGTCTTGATCTATCCTGTTTTTGGTCACTGGGCGTGGAACGGAATTGATTCGGGCAATCCGGCAGGCTGGCTTGGCGCAGCAGGATTTGTGGATTTTGCCGGTTCCACCGTGGTTCACAGTGTCGGTGGATGGGTGGCACTTGCCACGCTCATGGTGATTGGTCCAAGGAACGGGCGATTTACCCCGGAGGGAAAAACGGTGGAGGTCCACGGCAGTGATCTGCCCCTGTCCGTTCTGGGTACCCTTCTGCTGTGGATCGGCTGGATCGGTTTCAACGGCGGCAGTACCCTGGCCTTTAACGGCAGTGTTCCGGGGATTATCGTCAATACGGTGATGGCAGGAGTTTCTGGGTCCGTTGTTTCACTCTTTGCCGGTTTGTCGTTCAATCGTATTGCCAAGGTCACTTACCTGATAAACGGTTGCCTGGGAGGGCTTGTGGCAATTACAGCGTGTTGCCACTGCGTAACGATTCCCCAGGCCATTCTCATTGGTGCTGTTGCCGGTGTCATCTGCCTTTTTGCAGAAGAACTGCTGCTCTATTACGGCATTGATGATGCCGTGGGCGCTGTTCCGGTTCATCTGGGGTGCGGCGTCTGGGGCACCCTTGCCGTTGCTTTTTTTGGAAAGAGTGAGGTGTTGAACACCGGACTGGACGTTTATTCCCAGTTGCTGGTTCAGGCTGAGGGCGTTGCTGGGGCCTTTGTTGTGGCCTTTGTGATCCCCCTGTTTATTATCCGCAGGATCGACCGGATCATGCCGTTGCGGGTCTCGGCAGAGAGTGAAGAGATGGGGTTGAATATTTCAGAACATGGTGCAAAAACAGAAACCGCCGATTTCTTCAGGATCATGCAGCTACAGGAAGAGACCGGGGATCTTTCTTTGCGGGTTCCGGTGGACCCTTTCACCGATACCGGTGTCATTGCCGGCAGATATAACAAGGTGATGGCGGCCCTGCAGAATGCCATTGCCAGTACCGAAGCCATTGTGTCCGTGGCAAAGGATGCCATTGTCACTTTTGGGGATGATTTAAGCGTGATCAGCATGAATCCCAGCGGCTGTGCCATGTTTGGGTATGATGGTCCCCCGGCTGGGAAAGGGCTGTTGGCCGGGTTGCGCATGGAACATCTCATTGATATGGATGAATGGTGGTCCAGGAGCCGGATCAAAAATAATTCAAGCCGTCTTGCTGGCTCGGCAAAGGGGGCAGACCTTCCAGGCAAAGGATCCCATGGACCCATGGCGTATCGGATGAAAGAATTACTCTCAGGGTGCCGCATGGAGATCACAGGGAAAAAAGAGTGTGGCACGACCTTTCCCATGGATGCCGTGGTGACCAAAGCAGATGTTGTAAAAGATCCTTTTTATGTTGGCATTTTCAGGGATATTACCGTCACAAGGGAAAAGGAGGCGGAACTAGCAAAGCAGAAAGCCTATTTCAAGCAGCTCTTTGACGGATCGCCCCAGGCCGTGATCTCCACGGATCTCCATGGCAATATTACCCGGGTTAACACTGGTTTTGAGACGCTTTTCGGGTATTCCGCCCATGAAGTTTGTCACCGGATGAACAGCTGCATTATTGTCCCTGATGAAAGAAGGGTAGAGATGACCAGCATTCGTCAGACCATTCTTTCCGGCAGCATTGTTCACAAGGAGACCTGGAGAAAACATAAACATGGCAGATCCATTCCCGTGTCGCTGCTGGGGTTTTCCATCGTTATCAACGGGATGATGGAAGGGCTTTTTTACGTTTACCAGGATATCACCCAGCGAAAAGAGCTGGAGGATCAACTCTACCGCAAGGCATTCTATGACAGCCTTACGGGGGTACCCAACAGAATTCTTTTCATGGAGCGACTGGGCCAGGCCGTGTCCCGGCAGAAACGCAAGGAAAATTTCCATTTTGCAGTGTTCATGATTGATCTGGATCGATTCAAGTGGGTGAACGACACATTGGGACATCCTGCCGGAGATATTCTTCTGGAAAAAACAGCCCGGAGGTTCCTTACCTGTGTACGGTCCATGGACACAGTGGCCCGCATTGGCGGTGATGAATTTGCCGTTCTTCTGGAAGATATCGCCAGTGAAAGGGAGACCCTGGGCATAGCAAAGCGCATGGGAGATCAGGCGGCAAGGGTTTTTAAAATTAATGGCAATGATGTTTCCATCAGTTCCAGCATCGGCATTGTTGTCAAGACAGCCATGTACCAGAAACCCGAAGATATTCTAAGGGATGCCGACATCGCCATGTACCGGGCCAAGGCCAAGGGGAAATCAAGGTGTAAGGTGTTCAGTCGGAAGCTTCACAGGATAACCCATGATGCCCTTCAGCTTGAAAAAGATCTCAGGGGCGTGGTCGAGAGAAATGAACTGGTGCTTTATTATCAACCCCAGGTCTGTTCAAAGAGTGGAAGCATACGCGGATTTGAAGCCCTCCTACGCTGGAACCATCCCCGGCGGGGACTGGTTTTGCCCATGGACTTTATTTGCCTGGCCGAAGAAACCGGATTGATCATTCCCATTGGCAACTGGGTGATCGAGCAGGCGTGTCGTCAGTTGAAAGAATGGCATACAAACCTGCCCGCAGCCCGGCAACTGAGTATGAGTGTGAATCTTTCATCCCGTCAGTTCATGCGCCATGATCTCGAACAGACCATAAAAAATGCCCTTGACGCCGTTGATCTTTCACCCCGTTTTCTTGTTGCAGAACTGACGGAAAGTGCGGTGATGGAAAAACCGGAATCCGTGATCGGTCAACTTAACCGGTTGAAGGATACCGGCATTCGTATTGCCATTGATGATTTTGGAACCGGGTACTCGTCCCTGGCCTATCTCAGACTTTTTCCCCTGGATTACCTGAAAATGGACAAGCGCTTTGTGGATGAAATCAACAGGGATCATGAAAACATGACCATTGCCAAGGCCATTATCACCCTGGCCCATAATTTAAACCTTGAGGTCATCGCCGAAGGTATTGAACGCATGGACCAGCTTGAAACCCTCCAGGGACTGAACTGTAATTATATCCAGGGCTATTTCTATTCCAGGCCCATAGACCAGGCCCGGGCTGCCCTGTTGATTGAAAATGGGTTTGTATCCCGCGACGAACGAACACCGGCGGAGCAGGACGTCAACACAACTCCCCCTTGATGCCTTTTGGCAGGCCACCTTAATCCAGCTTGAAATCTGCCTTGTCAAGGCCCAGTTTTTTCATTTTTCCATACAGGCCCCTGGGATGGATTCCTGCAATTTGTGCAGCGGCCCCGACCTTGCCCGCAGTTTTTCCAAGAACCATTTCAATGTATCTTTTTTCAACGCGGTTGATCACCTCCTCTTTAACCTGGGCAAGGGTTTTGCCGGTCCAGGCACTGGTGTCGATATGCTGCAGATTGGGCAGGGAGGGCATTTCGGAAAAACTTTCCTGGAAGGTGCTGGGAAGGTCGTTCAGGGAGATGACTTCTGACTTGCACAGAAGAACGGCCCGTTCGATCACGTTGATCAGCTCCCGGATGTTGCCGGGCCAGCTGTAGTTGCAAAGCGCTTCCATGGCCACCCCGGAAAACTGCTTGATCTCCCGGCCGATTTTTTTGTTGCACACGTTGAGGAAGTGGTTGGCCATGGCAGGAATGTCTTCCTGGCGTTTTCTCAAGGGGGGAAGGGTCATGGTCATGACCCCCAGGCGATAGTAGAGGTCCTGGCGGAAATTTCCCTTGGCAATTTCCACTTCAAGGTCCTTGTTGGTGGCGGCAATGACCCGGACATCGACCCAGATGGGGGTTTCACCCCCCACGGGGGTAAATTCAAAGTCCTGGAGTACCCGGAGCAGCTTGGATTGCAGGGGCATGGGCATTTCACCGATTTCATCCAGGAAAATGGTTCCCCCGTGGGCAAGCTCAAAGGCGCCCCTTCTGGATCGCACTGCCCCGGTAAAGGCGCCCTGTTCGTGGCCGAACAGCTCACTTTCAATGAGCTGTTCCGGGATGGCCGCCGTATTGATGGCAATAAATGGCCCCTGGGCTCTGTGGCTCTCCCCGTGGATGGCCTTGGAGAGATGCTCTTTGCCCACCCCGGTCTCTCCCAGGATCAGGAGGGTTGCATCGGTTGTGACAATCTGCTGCACCTCGTCGAGGAAGAGCTGCATCTCCTTGCTGTTCGAGAAAAAATCACTGAGTTTGGGTTTGATTCTGCCCTGCTGGTCAAACCGGTCTACCAGGTAGAACTGCCGCCTGGATTCAAGGGTGCTTTCAATGGCTTCAATGAGGCTGCCCCTTGAGATCCCTGAATAGAGCACCACGTCTGCCCCGGATGCCAGAAGGTTGGCATGTTCTTCGGAGGATTCCCGGTCATGGAGGATAATGGTTGTCGGTTTTTCCGGCAGATTGTTGAGCATGGCCACGCTGGATTCAATGGGCCTTGGGATCAGCGATTTGCTGACCACAAAGATGTCGGCACAGCTGCGGACCAGGTCCTGCCAGGGCGTTTTTTGGGTGCCGATCATTTTCAGCTGAACGTCAAAAATCGAGAGTCTTTTTTCAAGGTCTGCATGGAGTTTTTTGTCTTTAACGGCACACACCAGCCGGATGAGCATGGGGATCAATCCTTATCGGTAAAAAAATACCATATGGGTTCAGGGTTAACTCTCTCTCTTAACTGATAATTTGTAAAATGCCAAGGTGAAAACCATATGGATGGCATAAATCGGCGGCTTGAAACCGGCTGTTTCACCGATTAATCTCTGGTAAAAGGTATTGTTTTACCGTTTTTGTTAAATCGGTAAAACAATACTGAAAATATCTTTTGGCATCACAAATTAATAAAAAAATTAACCCTTTGATTTTATGGGCTTTTATGTTTTTTTTGAAAAAAAAATCATGTGGGCACGGGATGTGCTGTGTGTGGGCTGAAAGATATTAGCCACCCTGGCGGGCGATTTGCAGATTTTGAACTGCACGGCCACAGGAAAACCCCAAAGGTGAGAACATGACCAAGGAAATAGAGAAAAAGCCAAAGCACAAGACCCCTAAATTCAAAGACTCCTATGACGAGGAATTTTCCTGGGAAGATGAGATGGAAATCCAGACCCGCCGGAGAAAACTTGGTAAAAAGTCACAGTGGAAGGAAAACACCAAAGAGAATCCAAAGGAACAGTGGTAGAATCCAAGCCCTGTTTTTACCTGATCTGTATTTGAAAAAGACAAGAGGAGATAAATCCATGAATCGTTCATCCGTTGCAACACCGGCCCGGGGCACACGCATGTCCGCCCATTTCGCAACTAAAATCAACCTTACCCTCTGGCATTAGGTGGCGTCATGAAGATTTCAGTCTATGAAGATCCTGAAGCGTGCCGGACCGTATGGGAAAAAGTATGGCCTGCCAAGGGCCTTTTTGACCTGTGGGAGGTTCGGTCGTGTTTCCATGATGCCTTTCTGCGACCCTTGAGCTTTCATGTGGTCGAAGAGAATCAGAAAATCATGGGCTTTTTGCCCCTTTGCTGGGACGAAGAGGAGAATAAATTCATCCAGTTCCCCGGTGAAACCTGGCATGGAAAAACCTGGCTTGAACAGAACAGACTCATTGCCAGAACCCCTGAGGTGTTTGAGCGGCTTGTGGACGCGGTTCCCGGATCGGTTCATCTCAGGTATCTGGTCCAGAACCCCCTGTTCTGCCTCATGGATCAGGTCACCCCGGACGAGCTGGGATACCTGTTTTTTCCCCGGCTCTATGATTTTTCATTTGAGAGTTACTGGCAATCGTTTTCAGGAAAGTTGAGAAAAAAACTCAGGGCTGAACTCAAAAAATTTGACGCAAGAAAGGTGACCTACCGGTTTAACCGTCTGGATGACCTTGACCAGATGCTGCGGATGAACATGGCCGTTTTTGGAGAAAATTCATATTTCAAGGACCCGCGATTCTACCACGCCTTTGAAAACCTGTCCGCTTTTTTGCACAAAAAGGGAATGCTGCGCATCACCACCGTGCTCGTGGATGGTACCATTGCCGCCGTGGACATGGGGGCGCTCTGGAACAACAGCTATACGCTCCTGGCCGGTGGCACCAATCCTGAATTTCCCGGTGTTGCCAAACTCATCAACTTCCACCATATGGACCGTTCTTGCAAGGAGAAAATTGAAACCGTGGATTTTCTCTGCGGTGATTTCAACTGGAAAGCACGGTTTAACCTGACACCCGTGCCCCTTTACCAGCTCAACATGGAAAAGCAGACCATCGGTTTCTACGGGGAGTTTCACGAAATGGCGGTTGCCTGTGCCTAGCAGGGGCAGGGTCGTTGTTGTCGGCACCACCCCGGATTATATTGAATGGATCAGAAAAAGACACCCCGGCCGCGGGCTTTTCCTGACCGATCCCGAGCTCAGGCGCAGGGCGGAAGAACCCTGCCCCGGGCCGGAAGAGGAGATTCTCTGCCCCATTGACAGTGGCGGGATGGATACCATTTTATCAGCCCTTGATGCCCATCTGCGTCAATGGGGGCAGGCCCCCACTGGCGTGGCGTGCTTTGATTGTGAATCCATGGAAACGGCTGCCCGGGTGGCGGCCGAACATGGCCTTGCCTATCCGGGGGCCGGGGCCATCCGCAACAGCCGGGACAAGCAGGTGTGCAAGAAAATCTGGCAGGCCAATGGTGTTGCCTGCCCGCGGTCAATGCCGGTCACCACCCTGGCCCAGGCCGTGGGGTTTATGGCCGGTGTGGATGCCGGGATTGTGCTAAAGCCGTCCTGGGGCAGCGGGAGTGAGCTTGTTTTCAGCTGCACCACACAGGCGGCGTGTGAGCAGGCCTTTAAGACCCTGGCCCAGGGGCTTGTGCAACGGGCGTCAAAGCCGCTGTTTAAACAGGCTGCAGGCCAGGTGTGTGGGGTTCTTGCAGAAGAACAGATCCTGGGAACCGAGTTCAGCTGTGACTTTATTGTTGAGAACAGGGCTGTGACCATTGTGCGGATGGCCCGTAAAATAAAAACAGCTGCCCAACCCTTTGGCACCATCCTGGGATACCAGATTCCGGCAGCTGTTCTGCCCGGCATGGCCCGTGGCCGCCTTGAACATCTGCTGATGGAGGGGGCAGGGGCCCTGGGAATTGAACGGGGTATCTGCATGGTTGATTTTATCATGCAGGGCGATCGGCCCGTGCTCATTGAGATGACCCCCCGGCCCGGAGGGGATTGCCTTCCCTTTTTGCTGCTTGAATCGGGAAAATTAGATATTATCGGCCTCACCCTTGACGTTGCAGAGAAAAAGCCGTTGGTCCTCAACGGCCCAGAAGGGTTTAAACCCTTTATGGCCGTGCGGATCTTTGCCCCCAGGGGGGGGACCCTCAGGCAGATTGATCTGACCGGCCTCAAGGGGCGGCAGGAGATCAAAACCGTACATTTAACCCGCAAGCCGGGTCATGTGATCACCATGCCCCCTGAAGATTATGATTCATGGATGCTCGGGCATGTGATTGCTGAACTTCCCCATGGTCATGTTGACCATCATTTTGACGACTTCTGCCTGGAAATATCCGGGCTCATTAATGTAGAGATCCAATGACCATGACCGATATTGCCATACCTGAAAGTTCCCGGCCCCGGATGATGCCGGCGTCCTTTGTCCATGAATTTGTCAAGGGGTTCCTTGAACGCAGGCAGATCTATCTCAATGCCGCCAAAACCCATGGATCACCGCTTTACCTGGTTGAATCGGCGGTGTTAAAGGCGCGGGCAGGGCAGTTCCGGGCCGCATTTGAACAACAGCTTCCCAGTACCTCTTTTTACTATGCCATGAAGAGCAACAACCTTGTCGACGTGTCAAGAATCGTGCTGGGAGAAGGGTTCGGGCTGGATGTGTCCAGCGGGATCGAGCTGCAGGCAGCCCTGGGGCTGGGGGCCACGGACATCATCTTCAGCGGTCCCGGAAAAACCGAACCCGAGCTTGAACTTGCCGTTGAAAATGCTGACCGGGTAACGGTCCTCCTGGACAGCCCTGGCGAGTGCCAGAGACTCATGGCCCTGCTGGAGCGCAGAAAAAAGCGGCTCAGGGTGGGGGTTCGCCTGAATCACCATACGGTTGGGCTGTGGCGCAAATTCGGTGTTCCCATGGAGGCCCTTCTGCCCCTTTACCTCCGGATCAAAGACCATCCATTCATGGCGTTCAAGGGGGTTCAGTTTCACTCGTCCTGGAATCTCGTGCCCGACCGGCAGGTGGAACTGGTCCGGATTCTTGGCAAGACCCTGGAAAAAATGCCCGGGTCCTTTTTTGACGATTGCGAGTTCATCGATATTGGCGGGGGATACTGGCCCAGCCAGGGGGAGTGGCTGGTATCGGACAACCCCCTTGCGCATCAAATGATTCCGGCGGCCGGCATCGAGACCTTTGCCCAGGCCCTCGGGCAGGTGATCCGGGACGAGATCCTGTCCCTGGGAGCGTTCCGAATCTGTTTTGAACCCGGCCGGTGGATCTGTAACGATGCCATGCACATCATCATTCAGGTTGTTGACCAAAAAGCTCCGGATCTTGTGATTACCGATGCAGGCACAAATGCCGTCGGGTGGGAGCGGTTTGAAACCGACTACTTTCCCGTGATCAACCTGACGCGCAGCAGCACAACGGAAAAAACCTGCCATGTGCTCGGATCGCTGTGCACCCCCCATGACGTGTGGGGGTATGCCTGTTTTGGAGAAGAGATAAGGGAAGGGGATATTCTCATGATCCCCACCCAGGGGGCCTACACCTTCAGTCTTCGACAGGAGTTTATCAAGCCCCTTCCCCGGGTGGTGGTGATCTGATTCAGGGTGCGGCACCCAGGACCGATGAATGGGGGGAGGCTGTTGCCTCCCCCTTTGTGTGCTGAAATCTAGCAGTCGCATCCGTCGCCGGTTTCACATCCGCATCCCCCGGCACTTCCACAGCCGCCCCGGGTGCCGTGGCTTCCGCATCCGCACTGGTGGGGCGCATCCGGCTCAAGACCGGTTTCAACAACTTCAATGTCAAAAACAATGGTCTTGCCGGCAAGGGGGTGGTTTATGTCCATTTTAACGGCCTCCTCGCCGATATGGGCAACCACGGCAGGGACAGGGTTGCCATTGGGATCACTCAGGTGCAGCTGCATGCCCACGGCAAGTTCCATGCCCTCCGGGATGGTTGCCTTGGGAAGTTCAACAACATGGTCCTCGCTGCGCTCGCCATACCCGTTTTCCGGGGGAATGGTGACGGTTTTTTTGTCTCCAACGGTCATGTCAATGACCGCCTGGTCAAAGCCTTTGATGAGCTGGCCCGATCCAATGGTGAACTTAAGGGGGTCCCGGCCTTCAGAGCTGTCAAACACCTCGCCGGTTTCAAGTTTGCCCGTATAGTGAACCTTTATTGTATCTCCCGACTTGATCGCTTCAGTCATGGTTGCTCTCCCTGAATCTTATATATGGATATTTATGAAAAAAATAAATATCGCGTTTAAAAAGTGCAATTTTTTTCCAGCAGCCGTTCGGGCGGCTGGCATTGAAATTACAGGTAAATTTTTTCATTCTATCAACTATTGTGGGATTGTAAAAGGAAAAAGAATAGAAACGGGACTGGTCAAGGCCATGGGGCGTGCGGTTGGTGAGTCTTTTCATCTTGATCCGGCTGACCCGCTGCTGCAGGAAAAAAAAGCGTTACCCCACGGATGGTGGCAACCGTGGGATCGGGGATACCCTGCCTGATGCGCCTGAACGGTGAATCCGCCGGTGAATCAAGCGAGGTGTCCCCTGTCAGTCGGTTACAACGCTCAGCTTTGTTTGAATTTCTGTTTGCAGGCTGCGGCAACAATTTCAGCAGCGGCCCCGGCATCCGTGATGAAGTCCCGGTTGATCACCAGGTCAAACTCGTAGGGAGAGGCATCTTTTTTGTCGTACACGGTCTTGAAGAAATTTCGCTGCTCTGCATCAATTGTCTTGAGCCGGGTTTCAGCCTCCTTTTTGGGAATACCAAGCTCTTTGGCCAGCCGGTTTACCCGGAACTCCAGGCTGCATATGAACCGGACAGCAAGGGTCCTTTCCCTTGGCAGGATCAGGTGTACTCCCCGGCCCACAAAGAGGGTGGGTTCAAGGTTTGCAAGGGCCATGACCGATTTTGCCAGCTGCCTTGCATAGTCGTTTTTCATAAAAGATTTTTCCTTTATGAGCATGGCCATCAAATCGCTCATCCTGCCCGGGTATCTTTCGTCGAAAAAGGCAACGGTCTGCTCTGTGAGATCGGCATCTGCTGCCATATGTTCAAGGATTTCACGATCCACCACCCGAAAATTGATTTTCTGGGCCACAAGGTCTGCTATTTCAAGTGCGCCCGCGCCGATTTTCCGGGAAAAGCAGATGGCATCGGGTTGTCTCTCCTCGGGCGCGGAGGCAGCCTTTTTTTGCTGTTTGTCAGCCCAGTGCCGGATATGAGCATTGCTCCACTCGGAAACGCTCAACCGTTTTTTCTTGTACTGGCCGGGTTTATAGGCCATGGGTTCAGTTGTCTCTTTCATGATCTCCTCCTTGGGGGTTAGCGATTCCATGCATTCCCTGCCACCGGCAAAGCATGCAGAGTTAAGCGATGCGATCACTGCCATGGATAACTTGTTTATTTTAACAGCAAACGACGTGCCATGGAGGATGGCGCGCCGTTTGTGTCTGTGATGGGCAGATCCATGGAAAAACCCTTTTATGTCCCGGACCCATTCCTGTCAAATTTTTTTACACTTTGTAAAGCAATGCATGAAAGCCGGGTTGCTTGTCAATACAATGATATTTAAGGCTGTTTGAAATTTTTTTGTCAGGGGACAGCAAATTTAACGAATTCTGGTGCTGTCGATGCCAGCAGTCTGCCAACACTCGAGTCGGGTTCCAGGAGTATGAAATCTTCGAATTCAAATCCTGGAGCCACTGTGCAGCCAACCAGGACCGTACCCGATATCGGTTCCGCTGCCTGCCAGATGCCTGCCGGTATGACGTGGCAGAAGCAGTTGTTCGCAGCGGACAGTGTTGTGCATCCAGGCGGCGTTGCACTGCCGTCCCAGGTATATAGACGCAATCCTGTTCCCTGGTACAGATTCCATACCTCATCAGATGTAACCTTGTGAAATCGACTTCTTTCACCTGAATTGAGCGAGAAATAAATATGCGTTAGACCGGATCGTTCTATTCCCTGGTCGGTTACGACGATCCTGGCAGACCTGAATACCTCTTGGTATCTGCCGCCTTCGGGGTGTTCTGCAAGTTCCATGGGTTTCATGGATAGTGGACCTTGATACCGCACACAAGCCGCTGACCCCAGGGCCCGTTGTGCTTGATCTGTCTGTTTGCGCCGGGCATTCATTATGAATGCCCGGTGCGGACCTGCTGGCCGGACGTTGTGGGGGCTTTGCTGCGAAGCACCGTGACGGATTCTCCGCCGATACCCCAATTATCGGTTTCTATTTCTTCAATGACGACAACCGTTGTTTTAATATTTACAAATGGCATAATTCCTCCCTTTGATTGTTTTCCTTGGCGTCGAGAAAATCGACAATGGCATGATAGCATGTTTGCCCGTGATCCGGAACATGGTTATAGGGTTGTTCTAACCCATTGACGGTGACCTGTGATGGAAATTTCAGGAACAATGGAGTTGTCAGCACTGGACTGTGTCTCTTTTTTTCGGTATAAGGGCGCCATGGCATCAAACAAGCTCGCACAAATTTCACTCTTTCACAAGCTTCCTGCCGACCGGCAGCAATGGCTGATTTCCATGTCCGAAATTCATGGTTTTTCCTTTCAGCAGCTCAAGATGCTGACCGAATACAGCGCGGACCTGATCTGCTGGAAGGCCGGATCCCTGGGGCAGTTCTACCATCCGGAAACGGTGGGGCAGGCAAAGGGGAAACAGGCAACCCAAAAGATCTTTCAGCAGTTCCGGGACGGGTATGAAAAGCTGAAAAACGGGCAGAAACAGTATGGCGGAGAAAGCCGGTTTTCGGCCGCTGAACGCAAATTTCCCGAAGAGCAGATGGTTGAGGTTCAGCTCCAGGGGAATATCATGGGCCAGTGCCCGGTTGCCTCCGCCAAAACCCGCTGCTGTAACCTGAACACCCTGGACGCGGTACAGCAGTGCGGGTTTGATTGCAGCTATTGTTCCATCCAGTCCTTTTACCATGGAAACCAGGTGCGGTTCATCCGGAATCTCATGTCCCACCTGGATAGCATGGAACTGGACAAAGACAAAAAATATCACATTGGAACCGGCCAGTCTTCAGATTCTTTGATGTGGGGAAACCGGTTCGGACTGCTGGACGCCCTTTGCCGGTTTGCCTCGGACCATCCAAATGTGATTCTTGAGATGAAATCCAAAAGCGGCCGGATCGATTATTTCCTGGACAACCGGCCGCCGGCCAACATGGTTTTTACCTGGTCCCTCAACACCCCGACGGTGATTCAGCATGAGGAAAAGGGAACGGCCACCCTGGATAAACGGCTGGAAAGTGCCCGGAAACTGGCGGATCAAGGTATTCCGGTGGGGTTTCATTTTCACCCCATGGTCTGGTATGGGGGATGGAAAGAAGATTATCTGGCCCTGGTATCCCGCCTGGTTGGGGTTTTCCGGCCCCAGGAGGTGGTCATGGTCTCCCTGGGGACCCTGACCTTTATCAAGCCGGTTCTGAAAAGGCTCCGGGAGCGAATGCCCGACAGTTCCATCTTGCAGATGCCCATGGAAGACTGCGCCGGCAAGCTGAGCTATCCCCTTGGGATCAAACAAGCCCTTTTTTCAAGGATCTATCAGGCCTTCCCCGATGACTGGAAAGATTCTGTCTTCTTTTATATGTGCATGGAGCACATCGATTTATGGCAGCCGGTTTTTGGCCGCAGTTATGACTCGAACGAACAATTTGAACAGGATATGCTCAAGACCTATCACGAAAAGATCTTTCGGATCAGCCGGTCCCGCTGACTTGATGTAAATGCCTCTGGGTAAACGACCGAGTGTTTGTCGTTATGGATTAATGCCTTCATTATGAAGGCTAGAGACAATTTCCAGTGGCAAAGGCCGATATGAATCAAGTTTCTGTTTGGCAGTGGCAAAGGCCGATATGAATCAAGTTTCTGTTTGAATGAATCAAGCATATTGAAATTTATCATTATAGCAACATATGTGGTATCTGCGGGAACAGACGGGCAAAATTTGCAACAAAACCGTTGACTTGAGAGTGGATTTTTATTCTTATTGCTATAGGTGATGGAAAAGTCAGCAGGCTCCAGTGACCTGCGTATGGATTTGCAGATCCCTTGAAAGAGGAACAGTTCAAGGAGGGGGTGGGGTTGAAAAAAAATGGTATTTTTCTGGTTGTCATGTTGATCCTTTTCGGGCTTGCCGGATGTCGTGCGGACACAGACTGGCGAACTGCGAGTCGTGAATCTTCCGGAATCCTTCCCGATCCAGAGACGTCCCATGAGGCAGTACTATCCGTTTTGGGCGCAAATGCATGGAGTTGGCGTGGATGGTTCGCCATACACACCTGGATCGCTGCCAAGAAAACCGGTGAAAGCGTTTATACGGTCTATGACGTTGTGGGATGGAGGGGACGCCATGGCAGGCCGGTATTGGATATCCGTGAGGACATTCCTGACAGATACTGGTACGGCAGCAGACCCGAATTGATCCAGTTGAAAAAAGGAGAAGGTGTGGACGAGTTGATCGATAAGGTTGACAAGGCCGCAAGAGCCTATCCATGGAAAACCACTTATAAAGCCTTCCCCGGGCCGAACAGCAACACATTTACCGCCTGGGTCGGACTGTTGGTCCCCGAGCTTGAAATGGAGCTTCCGTTCTCAGCTATTGGCAGCGGCTATACAAAAATCTTTTTTGCTTGCCCTGGGGACGGTTTTTCTTTAAATATTGAGGCATCAGGACCGTTTATAATGATTACATTCCAGGTTCCCGTAACCGCAAAAAGGATTTTCCATGAAAAACAGAGATTATTTGAAATCGTTCAAGGTGGATGGGACCCGTCACACCTATTTTGACTTTAATCAATTTGCCGCAGACAGGGGGGTAACCCTTGAAAAATTGCCTTTTTCCATTAAAATCCTTGTGGAAAACCTGTTGCGCAAGATTGACAACAGGGTGGTGAACGAAAGCGATCTTCTCAACATCGTCAACTGGCAGAAATCCTATGACGCTCCGGTTGAAATTCCCTACCATCCGGCCCGGGTGCTCATGCAGGATTTCACAGGGGTGCCGGCGGTGGTGGATCTTGCGGCCATGCGGGATGCAGTAAAGGTTCTTGGCAAGGACCCGGCATCGGTTAATCCCAAGGTGCCCACCGAACTGATCGTTGACCATTCGGTTCAGGTGGACAAGTTTGGCACCCAGGATTGCCTTGAAAAGAATGTGGCCCTGGAGTACAGCCGCAACGGTGAACGGTACGAGCTTTTAAAATGGGCCCAGAAAAGTTTTTCCAATTTCAAGGTGGTGCCGCCCAATTCAGGCATCTGTCACCAGGTCAACCTGGAGCACCTGGGGCGGGTGGTGATCTCAGACACCCAGGACGGTGATGTTGTGGTGTATCCCGACACATTGGTGGGAACCGATTCCCATACGCCCATGATCAACGGCATCGGCGTCATGGGATGGGGGGTCGGCGGCATTGAAGCCGAGGCCGTGATGCTGGGCCAGCCCTATTACATGTCCATCCCCGAGGTGATCGGGGTAAAGCTTGTGGGCCGCCTCAAACCCGGGGTTACGGCAACCGATCTTGTGCTCACCATTACCCAGGTGCTCCGCAGGGTGAATGTGGTGGAAAAGTTTGTCGAGTATTTCGGGCCGGGCATGAAGAGTCTCTCGGTGACCGACCGTGCAACCATTGCCAACATGACCCCCGAGTATGGCGCCACCCTCGGGTTCTTCCCGGTGGACGAAAAGACCCTTGAGTACCTGGAACTCACCGGAAGGGGTGAACGGGCAGCGGTTGTGGCAGCCTACACAAAGGCCACCGGCATGTTCTATACCGGTGAAACAACTCCCGATTTCACCCAGGTTGTTGAAGTGGACCTTTCAACGGTTGAATTGTGCGTTGCAGGCCCTGCCCGCCCCCAGGACCGCATCTGCCTTCCCGATCTTAAAGATCGTTTCCAGGAAAGTCTGCCCGAAGCAAAACCATTGGTTGACTTGACGTTAAACGGTCAGCCCTCCAGGATCGGTGACGGAAGTATTGTGATTGCCGCCATCACCTCGTGCACCAACACCTCCAACCCCCACGTTCTCATGGGGGCAGGGCTGATTGCCAGAAACGCCGTGGCACGGGGGCTGAAGGTGCCGCCCTTTGTGAAAACCTCCCTTGCACCCGGCTCCAGGGTGGTGGTGAAATACCTTGAATCGGCAGGTCTTGTTCCTTTTTTCAACGCCCTTGGTTTTCATGTGGCAGGCTTTGGCTGCACCACCTGCATCGGCAACAGCGGGCCGCTTCATCCTGAAATTGAAAAGGCTGTTGACGCCAATGCGTTGAACGTGGCTGCCGTTCTTTCGGGTAACAGAAATTTTGAGGCCCGCATCCATCAGAAGATCAAGTCGAACTTTCTGGCATCGCCCATGCTGGTGGTCTTGTTTGCCCTTGCAGGCCGGGTGGACATCGACCTGACCACTGAGCCCGTGGGTCTTGACCCCAATGGCGAGCCCGTGTACATGGCTGATCTCTGGCCTGAATCCGATGAGATTGACGGGCTTGTCAAGCAGCATGTCAAGCAGTCGTTCTTTGAAGAGGAGTATGCCCGTATCTTTGACGGGGATCAATTCTGGGGGGCCCTTGACATTGACCAGAGCACAACCTTTGCCTGGAACAACGCATCCACCTACATTAAAAATCCGCCCTATTTTGACGGGTTTTCCCTGGATGTCCAGCCTCCGGGAGACATCCGGGATGCCAGGGCGTTCCTTGTTGTGGGTGATTCGGTTACCACGGATCACATCTCTCCTGCCGGCGCCATTGCTGAGGTGTATCCGGCCGGCAGGTACCTGATTGAAAAGGGGGTCGCCCCGGCGCAGTTCAACTCCTATGGTGCCCGCCGGGGCAACCATGAGGTGATGATGCGGGGAACCTTTGGCAACATCCGCATCAAAAACGAGCTTGTGGCGCCCAAACAGGGCAGCTTTACCCTTAAATTTCCCGAGGGCCGGGAGATGTTCAACTATGACGCTGCCATGGCCTATGCCCAAGAGGGAACGCCCCTGGTGGTTCTGGGGGGCAAGGAGTATGGCACAGGTTCCTCCCGGGACTGGGCTGCCAAGGGCACCGCCCTTCTGGGAGTCAAGGCTGTTATTGCCGAGTCCTACGAGCGGATCCACCGAAACAACCTGGTGGGCATGGGCGTGCTGCCCCTGGTCTTTATCAATGGCGACAACGCCAGAAGCCTTGGCCTTGACGGCAGGGAGACCTTTGTCATATCCGGGGTGGAAACGATGACCCCCGGCAAGACCCTGTCGGTCAAGGCGGTCAAGGCGGATGGCAGTGAGATCGTGTTTGATGTGCTTTCAAGGCTTGATACCCAGGTGGATGTGGACTATTTTGAAAACGGGGGAATTCTGCCCTGCGTGATTCGAAGGATGATGGCCTAGGCCGCTTGATAAACAGCTGATCTGCAAGCCCGGAAGGGCTGCCCCGGAAAAACAACCGGGCAGCCTTTTAGGTTTCAGGTCCCGGGGCCTGGAACCAGACGATCCATCAGTTTTCCCAGGTGGGCAAGGTGGCTTTTTTCCTCGTGGGCAATCCGTGTGAGGATTTCCCTGCCCGTGGTGTCTGTGACCCGGGCTGCGGCCCTGAGATAAAGATCCAGGGCCTGGGCTTCGATGGCCATGGCAAGGAAAACCACGTCTTCCGGGTCTTCCCACTGGGGCATGTAGTAGTCAATGTACTCCTGGGTGGTCATGCCGCCCTCAAGGGTACCCCCCAGGGCTGTAGCTTGGAATTCATCTCTTTTGATTTCATGGCCGGTCAATTGCTGATACGCCTTGAGGATGCTCTCCTGGTGAAGGGTTTCAATGCGGGCCAGGGTGGCGAACAGCGACTGGACCTCAGGGGTGCTGACCTTTTCCCCCTGGGTGAGATAAAAGTCTTTCAACCCCTGCTCAAGACCATGGGCGATTTTAAGGATCTCTTCCGGGGATTCAACGCCCTTGAAAAAGGTGATTCCCTGATTTTCCCGGCCCAGGGCCGCGTCTCCCGCCCAGGACTGGAAACCGCCTGCAAGGTTGATGATGTCCGTGAATGCCTCGTCCTGGGCCATGAGCTGGCAGGCGGCACGGCTTCGCGGTCCTGAACTGCAGTAGACAATCACGGGAAGATGCCTGGGGATTTCATCCAGCCGGTCCACGAACTCTGGAAGGGGAATCAGGCGTGCCCCGGGAATGTGGCCGGCCTGGTATTCGCCGGGCTGACGCACATCCACCAGGGTAACCCCGTCCACGGGGCAATGGTCTAAAAAGGCCCGTGCCTCTTCCGGGTCAAGGGAACGGATCGGGGTGGGATCGGGTTTCCATTTCAAGGGGTAACCTCCTGTCTCAATCAGCTGAATTTTCGTTGGTCTCTTTATCCTTTCCCAGGAAGGTGGCGTTCATTTCTTCGAGGACAGGCAGCCTGATGCCCAGTCCATGGGCGCAGTCCAGTGCCTCCCTGATGTCGATCAGGGACTGGAGTTTTTTGCCCTCTTCGATCCACTGGCGGTTGAGTTTGTCGACAACCCTGGCGGGATCTTTGCCTTTTTTTACGGCGATGCCGGCCTGTCTGCCAAAGTCCCGCCACACCCCCTCAAGGCAGAGGGTGACAAAGGTGGCTGTCCAGGCAAGGCTTCCGGCACTGAAGGTTTCCTTGTTTGCCCCCAGGGCCAGGGCCAGGGAACAGGCCTCGGCTGAAATCTCAGCCATGAGAAAGCCCGTCTCTGGGGTCTGGGTGATGCGTTTGGACGAAATCATGAAATTGACCCAGATGGCATAAATTCTTGCCAGAATATCGGCGACCTGAACGCCCAGGGGGTCGCTTGACAGCATGGGGCGTTCGGGATTGGGGTCAAACATGCTTGAGATCTCCCGGATGATGGGGGCAGGGCCTGCCAGGATACCGTTGATCTGTCGCTGGTCAACCACATCATTGGGCGAAACAGGACCTGCAATGGTCAGTATTTCCACATCGTTTCGCTGGTATTCGGATAAAAGCCGCCGTACCGCCGTGAAGGGGATGCAGTTCATTCCGGGGATAAATCCCCGGGTGGCAACGATGAGGGTGAGGGGCTGCTCCGAGATTTTCAGAATATTGCGGACATCCTGTTCAAAGGTTTCCGGTTTGGATGCCAGGATCACTTCGCTGGCCTTTCTGAATGCACTGGGGTGATCGCAGGTGACAAAGATGTTCTTGGGAAGGAGCTGGTCCTTGAACCGGCCCGGTCCCTGGCGGTTAAGGCCCATCTGGGCGGCCACATCCTTTCTTGCGTCAAAGATGGTGAGACTTGCGTTGTTGTAACGTTTATCGTCAAGCAGCCGGTTTCCGATGAGTGAAGACAGGGCAAATCCCCAGTTTCCGGCCCCAACAATCACGACGTTCTGGCTGGCCGTGGGCGAGTAGAGCCGCCGGTCTCCGTGGGTGGCGTAGTAGGAGAGGGCAATGTCGTCCTTGACCTCGGGAAGACCGTTGATATCCTTGCCAAAGCGCTTGACAACCCCCCTTCGTCTCAGGGTCCTGAGGCCGTCTGCCACGATTTCATCGGCTGAGTTGTTGATGATGAAATCTTCAAAATCCGCGGCTTCGCCAAAGGTTTCCATATGGTACTCTTTTATGGCGGCAATCTCGGATTTGACCGCCTGGGCAAGATCGCGCTGATGGTGCTTTCTTGCCGTTACAATTGCCCTGGCCGTTACCTGACTGGCCATGATCTTTTTGTTCCGGGCGATCTCCTTGATGGACGACAGGGCGACAAATTCATCCAGGGCGATGCCGGTTTTGTCCCTGGCATGGGCCTGTTTGAGTTCGCTTAAAAGCATGGGGGGCGGGACCGTGACATAGGCGCGCCCGTACAGCGCCTTTGCAGACCGCCATAGAAAGGTTTTGGGATGAATGAAAAATCTTGCCAGGGTCTTGAACAGCCCCATGCCCCGCAACCAGCTGATGCCGCTCTTTCTCGAACACATCATCAGGTCTTCGGGAACCGCAGAGTATGAGAGCGCCACGGGCTGAATGACCAGGTCTCCCTCAACGTCGATGGCGCCCTTGAGGGTCACAAGCCGCTTGGGGTACCGCAGGCTTCCGTCCCGGGTTCTTGCCCCGCCCCGCCACGCCTCAAGAAAGATGCCCTGCTGGGCGCCGGCACGGCTCAATGCGCTGCAGTAGTTGCACAGGGCTGCCACCTGGTGGCGGCTTGCCCCCTGGCGCAGCACCACATAGGAGCCGGTCATGAGCAGCCGTTCAACGCTTTTAATGGCCATCATGTTCTGACCTGCGGCAAAGACAGGCAGTCCCATGGCAAGATCCTGCCACAGCAGATCCACCAGGAATTCATCCATGTGGGATGAGTGGTTGACCAGATAGACGACTCCCAGTCCCTGGCGCCTGTATTCCCTGAGCGTTTCAATGTGCTTTAATTCGCGTTTGTCCGGGGAGGTAAAGGGAAGGTCGGGATTCTGGTTGTCAAAGAGCTGGTCAAAGGCTAACCCCATGGTGGCTGCCGTGTCCACATGGGTTTTTCGATTGTACTGGATGGCAATTTCGTCAACCAGCGCTTCTATTTCATCCCTTGAAACGGTTCCCCCTTCACGCTTGATTTGCTCCATGGTCAGGCGGACTGCGATGCGGTTTATCTCGTCCGTGTTCTGCCAGTCCAGGGGCAGTTTCTGGTATCGATCCAGAAACGGCCGGCCGGCGTCACTGTTGGCAATCCGTTCGACCAGGTTGATAAAGCTGATCCGGTTGATGGCGGCAGCCACCAGGCGGCTGAAACTTTTTTTAAAGAACGAACGTTTCTTTTTTATGGTTTGTTGCTTTTCAGGCATGGTAGATAACTCCAGATGACGGTTAAATGGGATTTTAATGTTTAACGCCTTTGACATGAGGAAATACCACATTGGTTCCGACAAATCAAAGGGTAGAAAATGGAACCCGGCGGGGCGATCCCTGCTGGATTCGAAAAACAGGAGAAACCATGGTAAAACAGACAAAAAATTCCACCCTTGTGTATTCCACTGAAACCGGCAGAATCTGTCCGGCCTGCGGCCAACCCGTGGACGGGTGCCAGTGCCGTAAAAGCGTAAAGCCGGTTGCGACGGATGGCAGGGCGCAGATCTCCTACGCCACAAAGGGGCGCAGGGGCAAGGGGGTCACCCTTGTTACGGGCGTAGCCCTGGACGGAGACGGCCTCAAGGCCCTTGCCAGACGTCTTAAGCTGCGGTGCGGCACCGGAGGTACGGTCAAGGGAGGAACCATTGAAATCCAGGGAGACCAGCGTGAGATCCTCAGGGCAGCGCTCAAGGATCTGGGGCATATTTGAAATTGACCCCGGTTTTTTTGTTTACAAACCCCTTGCAAATCTGATTTACTAACAGGCTGTGTGAAATCAGTAGGATCCGGGCCGGTTGCAGCGGTCAAACATTTCCGGCGGATGGCAGGGCTGGGGGCTGGATTTCGATTATTATTTTTGGGTTCAGGCGTTTAGAGCGGGGGACTGTGGATATAAAGCTTAAAGGCATTGTTATTATTGTTGGCAACTATGGCAGCGGAAAGACGGAGACCGCCGTAAACCTTGCCTTTAACCGGCGCGCTGCCGGCGTTGATGTGGGCATGGCAGACCTTGATCTGGTCAATCCCTATTTCAGGACCCGGGAGGCAAGACAGATCCTCTTTGAAAAGGGGATCCGGCTGGTGCTGCCCGAAGAAAAGTACATGGACGCCGATCTGCCCATACTGGCACCCCAGGTGGCGGGTTTGATCAAAAATCCGGCCGAGCTGACCATCCTTGACGCCGGGGGAGATGATGTGGGCAGCATCGTGCTTGCCGCCCTTGCAGATTCACTGGCCGGGCAAGAGATCAATCTGATCCAGGTGGTGAATCCCCTCAGGCCCTTTACCGACACCGTGGAAGGGTGCATGCGGATCCGGGACGAGATCGAATA
This sequence comes from uncultured Desulfobacterium sp., assembly GCA_963675615.2. Lineage (GTDB taxonomy): Bacteria > Desulfobacterota > Desulfobacteria > Desulfobacterales > Desulfobacteraceae > Desulforapulum. The sequence goes on along the minus strand of CAXXTD010000001.1, from coordinate 1,021,995 downwards.
TTCGTCAAAATTAAAGATAACCGGTTTTGTGAGCAACGCCAATCTCATGGACGAGACAACGCCGGATATTATATACAAGGGATATGACTTGATACAGGAGCTGTCACAACGGACCGGCATTGGCGTGGAATTTATCACGGCCCATGGAGATCTTCTTCCCGGTCTTGACATGGCAAGATTTGAAACCCCTGTATTGCCCATTTTAAGATGGCTTGTTCCCCCGTGGAAGAGGCAAGGTTCCTAAAAGGAGTTATGGTTAATGGCATTAAAACATATTATTGACGCTGAAAGGTGTAAGGGCTGCGGCCTGTGTGTGTCCGTGTGTCCGAAAAACGTGCTGGAAATCTCCGGCACAGTGAGCGCCAAGGGCTACTTTCCCGCCTTTCAGGCAAGACCGGATGACTGCATCAAATGCACATTGTGCTGTATCATGTGTCCGGATGTGGCGATCACAATTATTGAATCTGATCTGGAAAAAGCAATGGAGGACAAGTGATGGCCAAGGTGTTGATGAAGGGAAACGAAGCGATCGGTGAAGCGGCAATCCGGGCGGGGTGCAAGAATTATTTTGCCTATCCCATCACCCCCCAGTCAGAGGTTGCCGAATACCTGGCCAAGCGGATGCCGGAAGTTGACGGCGTCTTTGTCCAGGGGGAGAGCGAAGTTGCCGTGGGTTACATGATCTTTGGTGCCGCAGCCTGCGGCGAACGGGTGATGACCACCTCTTCAAGTCCCGGAATCAGCCTCATGAGCGAGGCGTTGAGTTATATTGCAGGGGCCCGTTGCCCGGCTGTTTTTGTCAACATCATGCGCGGCGGTCCCGGGCTGGGCGGAATCCTTCCTTCCCAGGGGGATTACTTCCAGGCAACCAAGGGGGGGGGGCATGGCGACTACCGGCTGCTGGTTATGGCACCCGAGGGGGTCCAGGAGGCCGTTGAAATGACCATGAAGGCGTTCAAGCTGGCTGAAAAGTACCGGGGGCCGGTCATGATCCTCGGGGATGGTCTCATCGGGCAGATGATGGAGCCGGTGGAATTTCCGGAAAATTTTGACACAACGCCTGCCAAGAATGATGACTGGGCCACAAGCGGTATGGATACCCGGAAGAGTGACAAAAGGAACATAGTAAAGTCTTTGTATCTTGATCCAAAGGCGTTGAATGACCACAACCTTTTGCTTAAATCCAACTATGAACGGATGAAACGAGAGGAGATCCTGTACGAGGGATACAATACAGACGCTGACTATAAGATTCTCATCGTGAGTTACGGCACCATGAGCCGCGTGTGCAAGACCGCCATTGATACCATGAAGGGAGAAGGACTCGAGGTCGGTATGGTCCGGCCCCAGACCCTGTTTCCTTTTCCGGAAAAGGCGGTCCATGAAGCGGCTGTCAAGGCAAGCTGCAGCCACGTTGTCAGCATCGAGCTCAACATGGGACAGATGGTCGAGGACGTTGATCGTTGCGTCAAGGGGCAGCGCCCGGTGACCTGGTATGGAGAGTGCGGGGGCGATATTCCGACCCCTGAAGAGATCATCGACCATGTCAAGTCATTATTGAACAATTAAAGCGTCTGCCAAGGAGAACATTTATAATGGGAAAAACATTTTCAAGGCCAGAAGCCCTTTCCGACGCCCACACCCACTATTGTCCCGGGTGCACCCACGGGATTGTGCACCGGCTGGTTGCCGAGGTCATTGACGAACTCGGCATCAGGGGCAGGACCGTGGGGATCGCTCCTGTGGGGTGTGCCGTTCTTGCATACAACTACTTTACCTGTGATTTCCAGGAGGCAGCCCATGGCCGGGCACCTGCCATGGCAACGGGAATCAAGCGGGTGAGACCCGACCTCATGGCCTTTACCTACCAGGGTGACGGTGACCTTGCCAGTATCGGCATGGGCGAGATTGTCCATGCGGCCAACAGGGGGGAGAAGTTCACCACCATTTTCATCAACAACGCCATCTACGGCATGACCGGCGGCCAGATGGCTCCGACCACCATGCCCGGCCAGCGGGCCACCACGGCTCCCGCCGGAAGGGACGTTGAGAAGACCGGCATGCCCATGCGCATGTGTGAGCTGCTTTCAAGCCTTGCCACACCCGGGTACATCGCCCGGGAGACGGTGCTCAAACCCAAGTATATCAACAAGGCAAAAAAGGCGATCAAACGGGCCTTTGAATATCAGAAGGAAAATCGCTGCTACAGCTTTGTGGAGATTGTGTCAACCTGTCCGACCAACTGGGGCATGACCCCGCTGGATGCGTTGAAATGGGCCGAAGATACCCTTCTTCCCTATTATCCCCTTGGGGAGTTCAAGACGCCTGAAGTGTAAAAAAACCTATAAATATAGTTGTTTTTGGAGGAGTATATGCAGAAAGAAGTTATGTTTGCAGGTTTTGGGGGCCAGGGAATTCTCTTGAGTGCAAAGCTGCTTGCCCATGCCGCCATGGAGCAGGGATCCGAGGTGATGTGGATCCCCTCATATGGTCCGGAAATGCGGGGGGGGACAGCCTACTGCACCGTTGTGGTGAGCGACAGACACATCGGGTCTCCCATCATCAAGAATCCTACCCACCTGGTTGCCATGAACCGACCGTCCCTTGAGAAGTTTGCCCCGGTGGTAAAACCCGGCGGAGTGGTGCTGATCAACTCTTCATTGATTCCCATTCGCTCGGGCAGAACAGATGTGGACGAGCTCATCGTGCCTGCCAACGAGGCAGCCATCAGGCTTGGCAGTGTCAAATGCGCCAATATCGTTGCTGTGAGCGCCTTTGCCGCAAAGAGCAAGATGGTGGATGTGGAGATTCTGAGGGAGTGTGTTAAAAAGGAATTTTCAAAAAAGGCCAAGCTTATTCCGCTGAATATGAAAGCCTTTGACGAGGGGTTAAAAATAGCCGGTATGTAAATCAATACTCATAACAGGAGGTGCTGCATGATCAGGGTTGAGATATCTCTTTTTCTTAAGAATGCTCCCGGAGAACTTGGAACACTTACTTCGCTTCTCGGGGAGGCTGGGGTGAATATTGACGCCATCACCATCCAGGATGCGTCAAGCTATGTGCAGAATCTGTTCGAGGCAAGGGGGAAATCCCTGAAGCGCATTGCCTCGTCGGCCAATTACAGCTCCATGCGAAGGGACAGCGCCGATTTTGCCCTGATCCGGGTTGTTGTGAATAAACCCGATGTGGCCGTGGATGTGTTGAACCAACACGACTACATTTTTGACACCAAGGATGTCATTGCCATCGACATTGAGAATGTTCCTGGAAAACTTGCCGAGATCACCCGCAAATTCGGCAAGGAGGGAATCAACATCAACTATGTCTATGGATCGGTCTCACCGGCGGATTCCAAGTGCCTGTTTGTTTTTTCTCCTGAGGATGTTGTCCTTGCGGCAAAGATTTTTTAAGAAATCTGTGAAATCTGGGGACACCTTACTTAATTTTGTAACTTCGTAGTCTGTGCAATAATTCCAGGGAATTAAGTAAGGTGTCCTTCTGTCGATATTACGCTCCGGCCATGCCGGCTATTTGAGAATATGGTTTGAGATCACAATGCGCTGGATCTCGGATGTGCCCTCGTAGATGGTGAACACCCTGGCATCCCTGTAGAACCGCTCCACGGGATAATCCTTTGTAAAACCATACCCCCCATGGATCTGGATGGCCCTGGCCGTGACCTGATTGACCATTTCCGATGCAAACAGTTTTGCCATGGAGGCCTGGGCCGTGTAATTTTCCTTTCTGTCCTTCATGCCGGCAGCCGACATGACCAGCTGGCGGGCTGCCTCGATCTGGGTGGCCATGTCGGCGATCTGCCATCTGATGCCCTGGTGGTTGGCAATGGCCTTGCCAAACTGTTTTCTTTGTTTGGCATACTTGACCGAGGCGTCAAGTGCGGCCTGGGCCACGCCAAGGGATTGGGCGGCAATGCCGATGCGGCCGCTGTCAAGGCCTGACATGGCAATCTTGAACCCGTCCCCCTCGCTGCCCAGGAGGGCCGAGGCGGGTACCCGGCAGTTTTCAAAGATCAGATCCGTGGTGTCCGATGCCCTGAGGCCCATTTTGTCTTCCATGTGGCCGACAATCAGTCCGGGGGTCTCCTTTGCCACAAGAAAGGCGCTGATCCCTTTGTGCCGGGCCGCTTCGTCGGTCTTTGCCGTTACGATAACGGCACTGCAGTTTTTGCCCGAGGTGATAAACCGTTTTGTGCCGTTGATCACGTAGTGGTCGCCATCACGGACTGCGGTTGTGGTCTGGCTCACCGGGTCTGAACCGGCATCGGGTTCGGTCAGGGCAAAGGCGCCGATGATTTCTCCCTGGGCCAGGGGAACCAGGAAGGTCTGCTTTTGTTCTTCCGTGCCGAAGCGGTTGATACTTTCGCAGACAATCGAGTTCTGCACCGACATGACCACCGATGTGGAGGCGCATGAATAGGCAATTTCAGACAGGGCCAGCACATAGGATACCGCGTCTGCCCCTTCGCCGCCATATGCCGTGGGAATCATCATGCCCATGAGGCCAAGTTCGCCCATCTGCTTGAAATTTTTCCAGGGAAATTCCTTGGTCTGGTCCCGCTCGGCTGCCGTTGCCGCCACCACTTTCCGGGAAAATTCCCTGACCATGCTCTGGATCATCAACTGCTCATCGCTTAATTTGAATGACATTTTGTCTCCTTTTCAGGCCTAGGGGCTGTAAACGACCACAATGAGTTCTGCATCCGTGTCACCCGGGTTTTTCAGATCGTGCTTGATGCTGGAATTAAAGTGAAGGGAATCCCCGGCTTTAAGTCGGTTGAGGTGGTCTCCTACGGCGATTTCAACCGCACCCTTGAGCACATAGACAAATTCTTCCCCCTCGTGGCGAAATCCAACACCTCCATGGGATGTGTTTGCCTCAACCAGGATGCGGAAGGCCTTTAAATGTTTGTTTTCCGCTCCCGGGGTAAGGGGGGTGTAGGCGTAGTTGTCCGTGCGCTTGGTGTAGGCCTCTGCCCGTTTTTCCGCACTTGACGCCTGATCCTTGAGAAAATAGCCGGAATCAATGCCCAGGGCCCTGGAAATCTGGAGCAGTGTTCCCACGGACGGTCGCTGCTCTCCCGATTCCACCTTCGTTAAAAAGTCAATGGACAGCCCGGTCTCATTGGCAAGGAACTCAAGATCAACGGATTTTTCCAGCCGGACCTTTTTTATTGTTTCACCAATGTGAACAAGGGGGTTCTTTTTTTTTGCCATTTCTGCTCCTTTTTCTGCTGTATCAATCCAGGTCATGGGTGCAGACCCGGGGGGATATCAGATCAACCTTTCAAAAAAAATTGATCGAGCGCTCGGTCATACATAACCAGATAAAAAAAGGGTTGTCAAGAATTTGAACTCAATGGCAACCCTTTAAACCGCCACTGGGCCAGGGGGAGATTCATGATGAACCCTCCCCTTTGCACGCAGGGGCTTTGTTATACCTTTTCGATCCAGGATTCGGTGTCTTCAGCCTTGCCGTACTGGATGTCTGTGATGGCCTTGTTTAATTTCAGAGCCATGGGGCCGGTTTTTCCGTCGCCAATGGTCAGGACATTGTCTCCATAACGCATCTCGCCCACAGGGGAGATGACCGCAGCCGTTCCCGATCCAAAGGCTTCCTTGAGGGTGCCGTCGCCATGGGCTTTGAGAAGTTCGTCAATGCTGATTTTTCGCTCGGATACCTTCATGCCCCAGCGTTTTGCAAGGGTGAGGACTGAATCCCGGGTGATGCCGGGAAGGATGCTGCCGTTGAGTTCAGGGGTGATAAGTTCGTCGTTGATGCAGAAGAAAATGTTCATGGCACCGACCTCTTCAATGTACTTGCGCTCAACCCCATCAAGCCACAGCACCTGGGCATACCCCTCGTTCTTGGCCTGTTCAGAGGCAAAGAGGCTGGCTGCATAGTTGCCGGGGGTCTTGTATTCCCCGATACCGCCCCGAACGGCCCGGACATGGTCCTTTGAGATCCAGATGTTGACCGGATTGAACCCTGCTGAATAATAGGCCCCCACAGGCGACAGAATGATGAAAAAACGGTAGGTGTGGGAGGCCCTGACGCCCAGGTAGGGGTCGGTGGCAATCACGGTCGGTCGGATGTACAGCGAGGTGCCCGGGGTCTCGGGGATCCAGTTCTTTTCAAGGCGAAGCAGGGTCTTGAGGCTCTCCATGATAAAATCGATATCAATGGGTGGAATGCACAGCCCCTTTGCACTCTTGTTCAGGCGTTTGAAGTTCTCCCTTGCCCTGTACAGGCGGATCTCCCCGGTTTCGGTTTTGTAGGCCTTGAGGCCCTCAAAGATGCCCTGACCATAGTGGAGCATCATGGTGGCCGGGGAGAGGGACAGGTTGGCAAAGGGTTCAATGCGCGGATTGTGCCATCCCTTGTCAATGGAGTAGTCCATGTTGAACATATGGTCTGTGAATGTGGATCCAAAGGCAAGTTTGGTGTCTTCCGGCCGGGTTCCCTTTTCTTTTTTTTCAGTTATGGATAATTCCATCGGGGGCTCCTTTCTTGAGAAAATTAGATTAAGTTGGTTATATGATCCCGAAGCAGGGCCTTTGTCAAGGCAATTTCTCCTGGACGGGCAATTTTAACCCAGGGGCTGGCAATGGAAATGCCGGGCAACCCGCAAGCCGTTGATCCCCAAAGATTTCACTACACCGCTTTTGAAACCGGATTCAAGATCATGGGGGGCGGCCATTCGGGAACGGTGATTCTTGAGTGGTCGTGATCTCTCCGACCGGAGGCGTATGCTGCAGTGCGATATTGTATGCTTTTAAAATTACAATAAAATATCGCAGATAATCCTTGACATCCCACGACAAATCCAGGATAAAGGTTAATCTTGAAAAGAGGCATACTTTCATGCCGGATTTCAGTTTCCACTCTGTGTCGCCCCCATTCGCAGTAATATGGTCGTATCAGCCTGGAACAATACGTTACAATATGCTGAGTTTTTTCGGCGCTTTAAATTTAGGAGATTTTATATATGAACGATTTTCTTCAGAACCTTCGAGGAGGTCAGAAAGATAACCGTGCGGCAAAGACCCGTCGGGGATTTGACAGCAATAGCCAGCAACCGAACTACAACTCTTCTTCCCATTTTCATTCAAATGGTTCCTACCAGAATCCCCGGGTAGGAAATGGTAAGCGGCCCCTGCGAACCAATCCCCAGAATCATATGCCCGTGGACCCCAATGCCATCATGCTCTCGTCTGAAGTCGTTGAAAATCTGGTGGTCCTTGCCGAGACCATGGTCAAAAATCAGGAATTTCTTGCCGCAGCCCATGAGCGGCGGGCTGCAGCCGAGGAGCGCAAGGCTGATTCCCTGGAGGAAATTGCCGAATATCTCAGGGTGATTGCCGTTCCGCCGATTACCGACGACGCTTTCCAGGATGAACAATACCAGGCGGTTGAGCCTGTCGAGGAGGTGTTTGCAAAACCTGTTCCCCAGCCGGTCCGCCAGGCTGCACCCCAGGCGTTTCAGGAATCCGATCCGGTGGTTCCGGTTAAAAAGCGGAGGGGACGAAAGCCAAAGGCGTTGAAGCTTGCCGAGGAAAAAGCGGCTGCGGAAAAAAGAGCGGCCGCAGATGCGCCTGAAGAGAAAAAGGTAAAGGTGCTCAAGCGCACAAAGGCTGAAAAACTGAAAATAGCAGACACGGAAGCGGGTAAGGCGGAAATCATGCCAAGGGAGGCGGTCATGGAGATCGTAAACACCATGCGCAAGAATGGTGCAACCTTTGATCAGGTCGCCCAGCACCTGGTTGCACTGGGGCAGCCGACCTTTTCAGGACGCGGTGAGTGGCATGCCCAGACGGTCCACAGGCTCTGCAATACCAAGAAATAATCAGTACTAGGAAATATTACACTGTAATATTTGAAATCCCCGGGGGGCGAAATACCGCTGCCCGGGGATTTTTTATTCTTTTGAGAGGGTCTGCATGTATTCGTCCCACTCCAGGGGCAGCATCTGGCGTTTTTTCGTATTGCACGCCTTGCAGCAGGGAACCACATTGGATTTGACAGACTTGCCTCCCCTGGCAACCGGGACCAGGTGGTCCATGGTGAGTTCCCTGGGGGGGAAAACGTTGTGGCAGTAGTGGCATACGCCCTGGGACCGCCGTCTTTTCCACCACTGGCTGTTTCTGAGTTCCCTTGCCTTGTGGCGCTGGCGTTTCTGGGTTTCGTCGTCAACCGGTATATAAAAAAGGTCCATCCTAGTATCCGAATTCCTTCATGATCCGTTCGTCCCGGCTCCAGTTTCTGGTGACCCGGACAAAGAGTTTGAGCATCACCTTTGTGCCGGTCATGCGCTGGATGTCCATGCGGGCCTTGGCACCGATCTGCTTGAGCATCTGCCCACCCTTGCCGATGATGATCCCCTTTTGTGAATCTCGGTCCACATGGATGGTGGCGTGAATCTCGGTGAGCTTTGGTTTTTCCTTGAAATCATCAACGGTCACGGCAATGGAATAGGGGATCTCCATTCCCGTCAGTCGAAACACCTTTTCCCTTATTATTTCCCCGGCGATGAAGCGCTCGGAAACATCGGTCAGGGTATCTTCGGGAAACAGCCTTGGACCCGAAGGCAGGCAAAGTTCGACCTCTGCAAGGAGTTTTTCCGTCTGGTCGCCGGTTTTGGCTGAAACCGGAATCACCGCCTTGAACTCGTGGAGGGATGCATACCGGGCGATAAGGGGGAGAATCTCATTGCCCTTGACCAGGTCGATCTTGTTCAGGGCCAGGACAACGGGCTTGTCTCTTTTTTGAAGCTGCTCAATGATCATCGCTTCAGATTCAATATCCCTGGAGGTGACATCAATCATGAGAAGGATGGCATCCACATCGTCCACCGCCGAAAGGGCCTGGTCCACGATTTTTCTGTTGAGCAGGGAATGGGCCTTGTGGATGCCGGGAGTGTCTACAAAGATGACCTGGGCACCGGGTCTTTCAACCACGCCGAGAATTCGATCCCGGGTGGTCTGGGGTTTCTTGCTGGTGATGGATATCTTCTGTCCGAGGAGGGTGTTGAGAAGGGTTGATTTCCCGGCATTGGGTGCGCCGACAATGGCGATAAAACCGGCTTTAAAGTCGGTTTTTATGGGGGTGTCTTGGGTCATGGGTCTCTTTTTCCTGAATGCAGCGATTAGGGGTTCAGCATGGTATCAAGCTCTTTCCAGAGCCGGTCCCTTCCCAGTCTTGTTTTGGAGGAAAAGGGGATAAGCACCTCCTGTTCCATGCCAAGGCCGCGGGCAATGGTGCTGATGCTTTTTTGCTGTTTTGTCTTGGACAGTTTGTCCGCCTTGGTCAAAACAATGCGAAAGGGGACGGCGTGGGCCGTAAACCAGGCGATGAGGTCCAGCTCTTCTCGTTGGGGTTCCCGGCGCATGTCGATCAACAGAACCATGGCCCTCAGGGTTTCCCGGACGGTGAGATACCGTTCGATCATTGGTCCCCACTGGGCCCGGATCTTTTTGGACACCTTTGCATAGCCGTATCCCGGAAGGTCCACAAGCGACAGATTCCCGTTAAGAAGAAAGAAGTTGATGAGCTGGGTGCAGCCGGGTTTAGAACTTGTCTTGACAAGGCTCTTCCGGTTGATCAATGTGTTGATCAGTGACGACTTTCCAACGTTTGACCGGCCTGCAAAGGCAACTTCCAGGAACATGGGCTCGGTGTATTCGCTGGGTTTTGTAGCGCTCTTGATAAATGTGACGTCTTTGATGATCATGTTTTGGCCTTGAAGTACTGTTCCAGGCGGTTCAAACCTTTTTCAAGGTTTTCCATGGCATTGGCATAGGAGAACCTCAGGTATCCTTCCCCGTTCTTTCCAAAGGCAATTCCAGGGGTGACTCCTACATGGGCCTTGTCAAGGATGTCAAGGGCAAGGGCATAGGAGTCTGTTGAAAATCTTTTTGCATTGGCAAAAACGTAAAACGCGCCAGTGGGTTCGCAGGCAATGCCAAGCCCCATTTGTTTGAGTCGTTCGATCATGTATCTGCGCCGTCGGTTATAGGTTTCGCGCATGATACCTGTTTCGGCATCGGCCCCTTCAAGGGCTGCGGTTCCTGCAATCTGCATGAGCGAGTTGGCTGAAATAAAGAAGTTCTGCTGGAGCACCTGGAGGGGCCGCATGAATGTCCTGGGTGCAATGATGTAGCCAAGGCGCAGTCCTGTCATGGCAAACAGTTTTGAAAACCCGTTAAACACAAAGGCGTCCCGGGTAAATTCCAGGATGGACGGTGCCCTTTCGCCGTAGACAAGGCCGTGGTATATTTCGTCGGAAATCAGGGGAATGCCGTAGGACCGGGCAAGTTCCTTGATCTCGTTCATCCGCTCCTGGGGCATGACAATGCCCGTGGGGTTGGACGGCGAATTGATCATGATTCCCTTTGTTCGATCTGTGATCTTGGCCTCAATGGCTTCGGGGGTGTAGTGAAATCCTTCGTCTTCGAAAACAGGCACGGTAACGGGAACGCCCTGGGCAAAGCGGATGAAGTTGGGATAGCAGGCGTAGTGGGGGTCTGAAATGATGATTTCATCGCCAGGGTCAACAAGGGCTGAAAAAAGGAGCATCATGGCAGGGGAGGTTCCCGAGGTTACCAGGATCTGTTCCGGATCGATTTCAACCCTGTAGTTTTTACGATAGTACGCTGTAATGGCCCGTCTGAGGCGGATATCGCCAAGGCTGTGGGTGTAGCAGGTCTGGTTGCATTCAAACCCCTCCACTGTGGCGGTCTTGACACATTCGGGGATCTCAAAGTCAGGCTCCCCGATTTCAAGATGAACCACATCAATGCCCACGGCCTCCATTTCATGGATTCGTTCAAGGATCTCCATGACAATAAAGGGGGTGATCTCCTGGGTTCTTTTTGCCGGACGCATTCTCTGTAAGGGAGGGGTCGTTTTCATTAAAGCACCTTGTTCAGCGGGTATTCAATGATGCCTTCGGCCCCCTCTTTGATCAGGACCGGGATCAGGTCACGGACCACGCTCTGGTCAACAATGGTCTCCACGGAAAACCAGGTGGATTTGTACAGGGACGCAACCGTGGGGGCGTTGAGGCTGGGTAAGAGGGAGACGATTTTTTCGATGATGGTTTCGGGAACATTCATCTTGAGCCCGACCAGCTTATCCGCCACAAGGGCGCTCTGGAGAAGAAGGGCAATCTGCTCGATCTTTTCCCGCTTGGCCGGAATTTCCCAGGCGGCCCGGTTGGCAATGAGCTGGGTGTTGGTTTGCATGATTTCGTGGATCACCTTGAGATTGTGGGCACGGATGGTGCTCTCGGTCTCGGTGATTTCCACAATGGCATCGGCAAGGCCCGATACAATCTTGGCCTCTGTGGCGCCCCAGGAGAATTTAACATTCACGTCAATGTTTCGTTCGTTAAAAAAGCGGCGGGTATACTGGACAAGTTCGGTTGAGATGGTTTTTCCCTGGAGGTCTTCCAGGGTGTTCATGGGCGAATCTCCCGCAACGGCAACCACCCACCTTGCCGGTTTGGCGCTCACCTTGGAGTAGACCAGGTCTGAGACCACATGGACGTCTGATTGATGCTCGGCGATCCAGTCCCGGCCGGTGAGGCCTGCGTCGATCACCCCGCTCTCCACATTGATGGACATCTCCTGGGCACGGCACAGGGCGCACTCGATGTCGTCGTCATTGATGTCCGGGAAATAGCTTCGCCCGTTAACGTTTATTTTCCAGCCGGATCGTTTGAAAAGGGCGATCGTGGCATCCTGGAGGCTTCCCTTGGGGATGCCGAGTTTTAATACTTTTTTCATTTGTATACCTTTTTCGGGTCAAAAATTCGTTGTTCAACTACCACGGGATCTTCGCCTTTCACCGTTTTTCTGAAAAAACAGCTCTTGTACCCCAGGTGGCAGGCCGCGCCGCCCTTTTGTTCGACCTTGAGCAGTACCGTATCGTTGTCGCAGTCGATTCGGATCTCCTTGACAACCTGAACATGTCCAGAGGTTTCACCTTTTTTCCACAGGGCTTTTCTCGATCTGGAAAAATAGGTTGCCGTGCCCGATGCAAGGGTTTCATTCCAGGCATCCTCGTTCATGTAGGCAAGCATGAGGACTTCGCCTGTTCCATGATCCTGGGCTATGGCAGGAATCAGGCCGCCTGTTTTGTTAAAGTCAAGTTCAACCATTATTGGGATGTCCCTTTCTAAATTATTTTAAAACTTAGATACTTATCCTTTTTTATGGGGGATGTCAAACAGTTTTTCAGTCCATGTCTTGCCTTGGGCGGGCTTATCTGCTAATAAGGTGCAGTCTGTAAATGGTACGCATAATTTAATTTATCAACGGGTTGGCATGGCAAAAAAGCAAAGCAAGGCTCAGATTTTAAAGCGCCGGGAAAAGAAAACAGATCGGGGCATGGTCTTTACCCTGGTCAAATGGACCCTGACATTCCTCTGTGGTTCAGGACTCATTGTCGCAGCAGGACTCGCAGGGCTCTATTCCTATATCAGCCGTGATCTGCCAAAGATCATTTCACTCAAGGATTATACCCCTTCCATTGTCACCAGTGTGTTTTCAGACGACGGCAGGAAAATCGGTGAATTCTACAACGAGCGGCGCATTGTCATCCCCCTGTCCGATATGCCCGAGAACCTTAAAAATGCCGTTGTTGCTGCCGAGGATTCAAGATTCAGGGAACACCCGGGGGTTGATCTGCTCAGTATCTTCAGGGCCTTTATCAAAAACCTGAAGGCCGGGGCCATTGTCCAGGGGGGCAGTACCATCACCCAGCAGGTGGCCAAATCTTTTTTTTTGACGCCGGCAAGGACCTACGAGCGAAAACTCAAGGAGGCCATTCTTGCCTATCGCATTGATCAGACCTTTACCAAGGATGAAATTCTCTACCTTTATCTGAACCAGATCTACCTTGGCCATGGGGCCTATGGCGTGGAGGCGGCCAGTGAAAACTACTTTGGAAAGCATGCAAGGGAGATGGATCTTGCCGAATGTTCCATGCTTGCCGGTCTGCCCCAGGCGCCGAGCCGCTACTCCCCGTTCCGGAGCCCGGAGCTGGCCCGCCAGCGGCAGATTTATGTGCTCAATCGCATGAAGGCCGATGGTTACATCACCAACCTTGAGGCCACGGACGCCATCAACACCGTCCTTGACATCAAACCCAGGAAAAACTGGTTTATTGAACGGGTTCCCTGCTATACCGAGCATGTCAGGCGCTATGTGGAGGAGAAATACGGCAGGGACGCCCTTTACACCCAGGGGCTGAAGATTTACACGGCGGTGAACATCGAGCTGCAGAAAATTGCCCGTCAGGAGGTGGTACGGGGGGTAAGGGAGCTGGATCGCCGCCAGGGGTATCGAGGTCCTGTAAAGCATCTTGCCGGTCTTGAAGTCGAAGCCTTTTGTGCCGGCGTGGCCGCAACCATGGAAGGCGATTCGGTGGAGCCGGGGGGTGTTTATCAGGCCGTTGTCACGGCAGTGAACGACCGGGAGGCCGTGGTCCGGGTGGGCAACATCACGGGCAGAATTCCCGTGGAGGATATCACCTGGGCAAGGCATCCTGACGTGGAGACCGCCTATTGGGAGGCCAAGGTGGATTCGCCGACGAAGGTGCTTGATACAGGGGATGTGGTGTGGGTTAAAGCCGTCTCGCCGGATGAGGAACAGGCCCTTCGTTTCACCCTGGAGCAGACCCCCCTGGTTGAGGCTGCCCTTTTGAGCGTTGAGGCCGAAACCGGCCAGGTCAAGGCCATGATCGGGGGCCGGGACTTTCTGGACAGCCAGTTCAATCGCGCCATCCAGTCCCGGCGCCAGCCGGGAAGTGCTTTTAAGCCGGTGATCTTTGCCGCGGCCCTTGACAAGGGGTATACCCCGGCCACTGTTATCATCGACAGTCCCGTTGTATTCAAGGACCATACCCGTGATTTCGTTTGGAAGCCCCACAATTACAAGGAGAAGTTCTACGGTCCGACCCTGATGCGCGAGGCCCTGACAAAGTCGCGAAATGTGGTCACGGTAAAAATTCTCCAGGACATCGGCATTGACTATGTGATCAACTACGCCAGACGGCTTGGCGTGTCGGCCAACATCAACCGGGATCTGTCCATCTCTTTGGGCTCTTCGGGCATGTCCCTTGTGGAGCTCGTCAATGTCTATTCGGTTTTTTCCAACCTGGGCTACCGGGTTGACCCGGTATTTATCACACGCATTGAGGATCGGAACGGCAACGTGATCGAATCGTCGGAACTCAAGCGTGAAAAGGTCATGGACATGACCACGGCCTACATGATGACCTCCATGCTGGAAAGTGTTGTAAAGTCGGGAACCGGCTGGCGGGTAAGGGCATTGGGCCGGCCTGCCGCGGGCAAGACCGGAACGACCAATAATTTACACGATGCCTGGTTTCTGGGGTATACCCCAAGGTATACCACGGGTGTGTGGGTGGGGTTTGACAAAGAACGATCCCTGGGAAAGGGAGAAACCGGTTCCAGGGCGGCAAGTCCCATCTGGCTGGGGTACATGAAGGGTGCGCTTGAGGGACGTCCGGTCCGCACCTTTAATGTTCCCGAAGGCATTGTTTTTGTAAAGATTGATGCCAAGACAGGGCTTTTGCCAAGTAGTGCGTCCCAGGAGACGCTGTTCGAATGCTTTAAAGAGGGGACCGCTCCCACCATGAAAACCCCGGAGCCCGGCATGGCAACCGATACCGACGATCTCTACAAGTCCGGCATCTGAAGGATTTATCGCTTTGGGCGGTCCACAGTCAGCCGTCCGGGAGGGACCAGGGGGTCTGCTGCTATTTTTATTTCGGCCCTGGGGTAGCGGGCCTTCAGGATTTCCAGGTTCCTGTTCCTGTCGCCCCTGAGCTGTGACACCGTGGCCGGATGGACCTTGAGGGTGATGGGGAGCATGTTTCCGGGGCCGGGTTCCGGGTCTGCCACCGGGTCGAGGATTTCGATGACGCGGTTGAGCATGCGTCTGGCAAAGACCAGATGGCCAAAGGCCGGGTGCCAGGGACCGGCCACCATGATTTTCCTGTCCTGGAGAAGATCCGACGCCTGGAGCCCCATGCGGATCACGGGAATTCCTTTGTCTTCAAAGATTTCATGGATAGCCGCCACAAGGGTTACGCAGTCGTCAAGGTCCATGGGGGTGTACTTGCCCCGGGTGTACCAGTGGTGAACCCGGCTGTTCTTGAGCACCATGAGGGGGTAGATCCGCACAAAGGCAGGCTTAAGGTCTGCAACGGCCCGGGCGGTTTCAACGGCCCGGGCAGGGGTGTCACCGGGAAGGCCGACCATTATCTGCATCCCCTTGGTAATTTTATAATCGTCAAGGAGCCTTGCCGCCCGTATGGTGTCCTGGGCCGTGTGCCCCCTGTTGGCCCTGGAAAGCACCTGGTTGTCCATGGACTGAACCCCGATCTCCACGGTGTCAAGGGTGAATTGACTGGCCAGGTCCAGACTCTGCTCACGGATGGTGTCGGGCCGGGTTGAACAGCGGACGGCATGGATTTTTTTCGTGTGGATCAGTTGCTGGGCGATCTGGAGCAGGGCACGTGTCTCGCCCGGGGCAAGCCCCAGAAAGTTTCCACCGAAAAAGGCAAGCTCGACCGAACGCCGGTCCCCCCTGTAGGCAAGCCAGGTATCAACCTGGCGGCGTATTTCAGCACCATGGGGCAGGGCAGGTCTGTTGCTGGTGATGATCGACTGATCACAGAAGGCACATTTGTGAGGGCATCCCTGGTGGGGAATAAAGATGGGAATGACAAGGGGTTTTTTTGCGGCGGCGGGCATGACCATGCCTCAGCAGGGCAGTTTTTTAAGGCTTTTCAGGGCATTCTGGGCTGCATTCTGCTCGGCCGCCTTTTTGCTTTTTCCAGATCCCATGGATTCAATGTCACACGCTTTGACGCAAACGGAAAAGGTTTTGTCATGGTCCGGTCCAAACTCCCCATGGATGGTGTAGCAGGGGGGGGTGTTGCCCTTTTCCTGGACAAACTCCTGGAGCATGCTCTTGAAATCCTCGATTTCCGGTGCTGAGCTGATCTGTTTGATCTGGGATATGAACTGGTTCCTCACAAGGGCGCAGGTCTGTTTGAACCCGCAGTCAAGATAGATGGCCGCCATGACAGCCTCAAAGGCATCGGCAAGGATAGAGTTCTTCTCAGCTCCCCTCGAGAGTTTCTCCCCCTTTCCCAGCCGGATAAAGCGACCCAGGTCGATCTGGCGCGCCATGGACGCCAGGGCCGGTTCGCTCACCAGGCTGGCCCTGGCCTTTGAAAGGCTTCCCTCGTTCATTCCAGGGTGTTCGTCCATGAGGATCTGGCCGATGGTAAGTCCCAGTACGGCATCGCCCATGAATTCAAGGCGCTGGTTGTCGGGGATCTGGTCCGTCTGGAGCTCGTTGACATAGGAACTGTGGCGCAGGGCGTTTTCCAGAAGTTCCCGGTTGGCAAAGGTGTGGCCCAGGTTTTTTTCAAGTATTTCAAGCCTGGGGTCGGCATCCTGCAGGGCTTCAATCTCCCTGACCAGAATCCGATAGAGGTCATCGGCAACGTACAGGTTGCCTTTGCCTCGACCCATGGTGGTTCCCTGTTTCATGGTGCCGTGGAAGTCGGATCCGCCGGTGGAAAAAAGACCCTTCTGTGCGGCAAGGGCGGCAAAATAGTCGGTCTGCTCTTCGGAGTGATCGGTGTAGTATACCTCAATGCCCTTTAGCCCCATGTCTGCAAGTGCGGTGACAAGGGGTTTGATGGATCTGTTGTCACCCGGGTCAATCAGGCCTGGATGGGCAAGTACGGGAAGTCCTCCGGCATCAAGAATCAGGGTGATGGCCGCCTGGCAGCTCAACCGCTCCTTGTCCACATGGGCGGGTCTGCCCGTGGCAAGGAATTGGTCAAATGCCTGGTCGAAGGATTCGACAAATCCTTTTTTGACCATGGCCTGGGCAATGTGGGGACGGCCGGTCTGGCCCGGCCCGCAGATCTGTTCAACCTCGCCAAGGGTGATTTCGAACCCAAGCTGGTTAAGTCGCTGGATGATTTTCGGATTTCGGTCGGCCCTGGCCTTTTTGAGCTGTTCAAGCGTCCGGTTGAGTGTCCGGTCGTAGATGCTGATGCCGTAGCCCAGAATGTGAAGGCTGCCGTTGATTTCAAATTCCGGCGGCGGTGTGGCGCTGATTTCAATGCCGGTTATCAGCTCAAGGGATTGGGGGATTCCCGCTTCAACCACCTCACGGACACCGTCGATGGTGTCATGGTCTGTTATGGCAATGGCGTTGATGGCTGCATCGACTGCTGTTTTGACTATCTCCTGGGGGGACAGTGTTCCGTCGGATGCAGTAGAGTGGATGTGAAGATCTATCAATTAACGGTTCCTGCTATATTCCGAGGGCTTTTTCAAGGACTTCCTCCCTTGTTTTGCATTCAATGCACTGGGTGGTGACGGGCCTGGCCTTGAGCCTTGCAATGGAGATGTCCTCACCGCAGGTTTCACACATGCCAAAGGTGCCGTCCTCGATTCGCTTCAATGCTTTTTTCACTTTTTTGATCAGTTTATGCTCTCTGTCTCTTATTCTGAGTTCAAAGTTCCGGTTGGCTTCATGGGATGCCCTGTCTGTGGGGTCGGCAAAGTTCTCTTTGGGAACGGTCATGCCGGTTACCGTGTCGTCGGCATGGGAAAGCAGGTCGTTGAGTCGGTCAGCCAAAAGATTTTTAAAAAAAACAAGGTCGGTGTCTTTCATTTTTTGTCCTTTTGTCCTTTGCTTAGGGGTATTTCCGCTGATCAAACTAAGCCAGTCGAATTAAATTTACTCAAACCTCTGGTCAAGTTTTAAATTGATATTTATACGCCGAATGCCCCCTTATGTAAAGCGTAAAAATCATCGATCGTTATCTTCAAACCCAGTGTCCAGGTTAAACAGATGCCGGGTTACACTCAGGTAATGGGCGTCGTTTCTGTGTTCCCCCGTGTCCTTTAAAAAGAGGATGGGGTCGTGCATGATTTTGCGTGCCACCGATCTTGTCAGCTGTTTGATGGCGTCGATCTGAGCCGGAGAGAGTGGGGCAAGTCTGGTGATGGTTTTTTCTGCTTCTGCGTCTGCAATGGATTCAAGCTTGTGTTTCAAGTCCTTGATGGTGGGCACAACGGCAAGGCTGTCGAGCCACCAGCGAAATTTAACCACCGCCTCTTCCACCAGCCGCTCGCCCTTGACGGCCTCCCGGGATCGTTCTTCAAGGTTGTCGTTGACAAGGTTCTGCAGGTCGTCAATGTCGTAGAGGTAGGCGTTGTTGATCTGGTTGATGTCGGGATCAAGGTCCCTTGGAACGGCAATGTCGATGCAGAAAAGGGGGCGGTTCTTGCGCTGGGCCATGGCCTTTTTCACCTGTTGCCTGGTCAGCACATGCTCGGTTGCCCCGGTGGAACTGATGATGATATCCACATCACACAAAAAGGTCTCCAGCTCTTCGAATTTAACGGCCTGACCCTTGAACCTTTGTGCCAGGCAGACCGCATTGGCAAAGGTTCTGTTGGCAACGATGATCTGTTCCACCCCATTTGCAATAAGGTGTTCCACGGCAAGCTCGGCCATCTCCCCTGCGCCCATGAGCATCACGCTTCGCCGGTCAAGGTCGTTGAAGATCTTGTGGGCAAGTTCTACTGCGGCATAGCTTATGGAAACGGCATTGTCTCCGATGCCGGTCTCTTTTCTTACCCGTTTGGCAACACTGAATGCCTTGTGCATGAGGCGGTTGAGGATGGTGCCCGAGGCGTTGTTGGCAATGGCATTTCGATAGGCTTTCTTGATCTGGCCCAGGATCTGGGGTTCACCCACGATCATGGAATCCAGGCTTGCCGCTACCCTGAAAAGGTGTTTTACTGCGTCGTCGTTTCTGTGGGTGTAGAGGGAATGTTCAAACTCCTGGACGGGCAATGCCTTGTAATCGGATAAAAACCGGACCACCTGGTCCGTGGCCGTTTCGTCCCTGGGTACAAAGAGAATTTCCATTCGGTTGCAGGTGGAGAAGATCAGGGCCTCTTTGACCGGTACCGTTTCCAGGAGTGTTTCAAGGGCATCCAGGGTCTGATCCGGGGGAAAGGAGAGGCATTCCCTGAGGGAGACAGGTGCTGTTTTATGGTTCAGTCCAATGAGAATGATTTCTGGCATTGTGTTCCTAATTATTTGGTGAAAATCTGGTGGTGGCCACCGATCAACAGGTTTACGCCAAGGAAGGTAAAGACAAGAACGGCAAATCCCACAATGGTCATGATGGCCGATCGTCTTCCCTGCCACCCGGATGTGAGCCGGCCGTGGAGGATGGCTGCATACACCAGCCAGGCCACGGCAGACCAGATTTCCTTGGGATCCCAGTCCCAGAATCGGCCCCATACCGACTTGGCATAGACCAGTCCCATGATCAGTCCCATGGTAAGCATGGTGAAACCGGTGATCAGGCACGAATAACTGGTGGAGTCCAGCAGGTCCAGGGAGGGCAGACGCTTGTAGAAGAATCCCCGTCGTTTGAGCTTGATGGCCCTTTCCTGGACCAGGTAGAGAAGGGCTGCCCCGCAGGCAAGGGCAAGGGCTGCCTCACCGGCAAAGATCAGCAGAATGTGGGAGACAAGCCAGAACCCCCTGAGGATTGAATCGGGCTCTGGCCGGACATCGGGGCTGAACAGGGCTGCAATCATCATGGTGAGAATCAGGGGGGTTGTGAAGATGCCGAGAATCTTGAGATTGAATTTAAATCTCAGGACAATAAAGGCGAGGGCGAGCGCAAGGGCGGCAATGGACAGGTTCTGGTGAAGGTCGTGAACCGGCAGGGTGCCCATGATAAAGGTGTTAAGGCCCGTTGCCAGGACATGGAAGAAAGCGCCGGTACAGACCAGCCCGAAGGCGGTGTGCTGGAAACGTTCTTTCTGGGCAAAAAGGTAGAGAATGTAACCTGCTGTGCTCAGGAAATAGGTGATGGTTGCAATGGTGAACACAAGGTTCTGGCAGATGGCAAGTGTCATTTGTTATTTTCCTGGAAAAGAGTTTCAATCCCGTGTCGTTTGCCGAGAATATCCACGAGCAGGCGTTCCATCGCCTCCTGGTCGTTTTTCCGCATAAGGTCGAACAGTTGACTGTTGATCAGCTGTTTGAATATTTTTTTGTGGCGGTCGGGGGCGTGTTCCCGGGCCAGCAGACTGTTTCTGATCCGGCCCATGAGACAGAGGAAACGTTCATATTCAGGACCAAACCGGTCTTCGAGCTGGTGTTTGATCTGCTTGGCAAAGGCCGGGCTGTTGCCCGAAGTGGACACGGCAATGGTAAGGTCGCCCCTTTTTACAACGGCTGGCACAATGAAATCGCTCAGTTCAGGCAGGTCGGCCCCGTTGAACAGGGTCCCCGCCTGTCTGGCCTGCTGCCCGATGGTCTGGTTGAGCTGTCGATTGTCCGTTGCACCGACCACAAGAAACATTCCCCTGAGATCCTGGGGTGCATAGGCCCGTTTGACAAGTTCAACCCTGGGGGCCAGCGGCTGCCAGAGGGCATCATCAAAACAGGGGCTCACCACCTTGACCCTGGCCCTGCACTGGCAAAGGGTTTCGGCCTTCCTGGCCCCCACCCTGCCGCCGCCCACCACAAGGCAGTTTCGATCCTGAATGTTCAGGCCCACCGGATAGTATTTCATCGATTATCGTCCAATTATTCATTGTTTGCAAAAAAAAGGTATTATATGTAAAGATAAATATTTTATCAATATCTACTTTTTCCAGGTCCTGATTGATGGGCCAGATCCCCGATGGAAAACCGGGGACAAAGGGGAGGCGTTAAAATGATCATTGATTGTCACACCCATATCTTTCCGGAAAACATCTGTTCCGGACGTGAACAATGCTGCACAATGGAGCCGGCTTTTGACCTGCTGTATGGCTCTCCAAAATCCAAACTGGTCGGTGTCGAGTCGTTGATCGCCACCATGGACGAACAGGGGGTTGATCTTTCCGTGGTGTTTGGGTTCCCCTGGAATGATTCGGATCTTGTGCGCCGGAACAATGACTATATTATTGAGGCCACACTCAAATACCCTGACCGGATCAGGGGGTTTGCCTGCTTTGATCTCTTGTTCGAGGGAGCGGTCCACGAGACGGAACGCTGCCTTGATGCGGGACTGTCGGGGGTGGGGGAGCTTGCCTTTTATCTTTCCGGGATTGATGGGGCCGCCCTGGACCGCCTTGAGCCGATCATGGAGATCTGCATGAAACGGGGCAATCTTCCGGTGATGGTCCACACCAACGAACCCGTGGGGCACAACTACCCGGGCAAGACGCCCGTGACCCTGGAGCAGATCTATGCCCTTGCCCAGCGGTTTCCTGAAAACAACATCATTCTTGCCCACTGGGGGGGCGGCATTCTTTTTTATAACCTCATGAAAAAAGAGACCAAGGAGGTGCTTAAAAATATCTGGTACGATACGGCTGCATCCCCGTTTCTGTACGATTCCTCCGTGTACCGGGTGGCCCTTGCTGCCGGCGTGATGGACCGGGTGCTCTTTGGCAGCGATTATCCATTGCTCAAACCTGCCCGCTACTTCAGGGACCTTGACAGGTCAGGCGTTCTGGACGTTGAAAAAGCGAGTGTGCTCGGCGGAAATGCCGCAAGGCTTTTAAACCTTATAAAAAAAGATTGAGGTTGGGCCGGGCAATGATTTCAGGATCTCGCTCAAACACCACGTTGATGTTGTTCCTTACCTCGTCCATGGTGTCTGCCTTGAGCAGTTCCTTGCAGATGCTGTGGCCGAAACGGAAGCTTGCCGAAAAATAGGGGATAAATTTTTTGTAGAGCTTAACGGCAAACCGCTCACCATGGTGTTTGGTCAGAAGTTCGGCCATTCGTATGGCCGTGTGGTGGTAGGTGTCAATGGTCGGTGTGAAGCCTTTGGTCCACTGGGCAAAGATCCAGGGCCTTGACACGGCCATGCGGCCAATGGAGATACCGTCACAGCCTGTCTGTCTGACCACGTTTGACAGGTCTTTGGTGTCAAAGACATTGCCGTTGCCGAACACGGGAATGGTCACAGCCTCTTTAACAAGGGCGATCTGCTCCCACCTGGGGGGTCTTGACCGCCGGTCCGGGGCAACCCTGGGGTGGAACACCAGGGCATCTGCCCCGCTGTCTTCAAACCGTTTTGCCAGATCAACTGCCGGTCCGGGATCGCTGGTCCACCCCGTCCGGAATTTCACAAAAACAGGGATGGAGACCGAGGCCCTCACCCGGGCAAGAATCTCCACGGCAAGGTCAGGGGTTTTCAGGATCTCAGCACCGCATCCACGTTTGCAGATGGCCGCAACCGAGCATCCAAAGTTGAGGTCAACCCCGAAGAATCCTTCGGCTTCAATCCGTTGTGCTGCCGCAGCCATGGACCGGGGATCCGGGCCAAAGATCTGGCAGACAAGGGTGGCAAGTTCCTGTGCGCGCCATTTGAACACCGGTGAAAAGTTCGGGTTTTCATGGGGGAGGGCCTTTGCGCTGCACATACCGGTGAACAGCAGGCCGTATCCGCCAAATTCTGCCACAAGCTCCCTGAAGGCCACATGACCCAGGCCTGCCATGGGGGCAAGAAAGAGGCGGTTACTGACGTTTTTTTTTCCGATGGTGATTGCCTGGGTGATCTTCCCGGGGCAGGTTTCAGATACGGTTCCGTTGTTGTGCTCGTTTTCTTTCATTTTATTCCCTGGGGGCGGATATGAATTCTGTCTCCATTGTTCCTGGTTCTGGTTGACATCTCAGCATGCGTGTAATAATTTAATCTGTTATTTTAAAACAGGAATATTATTATGAATGAGAGGCATGAACAAGAGAAAAAACAGTTTCGGAAGCTTCTGGCCCAGGAGGGAGTGGATGAACTGGATAAACGCTTTCAGGTGCTGGAGTCGTTTCTGAAGAGCGAAAATCATGAAACCTGCCGGGACATTTCCGCACGGCTCGAACATGAGGGTGTTTCCATGGGGACGGGGTTTATTGCCGAAACCATGGAGCTTTTGTGCCGCTTTGGGTTTGCCCAGAAGCTTAAATTCGACGACGGCCCTCCCCGGTATGAACACAGGCATCTGGGGTTTCACCACGATCACATGGTGTGCACCAAGTGCGGCACCATCATTGAGTTCCGGGACGAGGCCCTTGAACGCCAGCAGGTGAACCTTGCCGCAGCCTATGGGTTTCACATGCTCCAGCACAAGATGGAAATTTATGGCATTTGTGCTGATTGCCTTGAAAAACGGTCTCTTATCGTGCCGCTCTCCCGGACAAAACAGGGTGAGTTTCTCGTGATCAAGGGGTTTGAGGGGGGAAAGAACGCCCAGATGCGCCTTGTCTCCATGGGGCTCCGGATTGGCGACACCATTGAGGTGGTCTCCACCCAGGCCGGGGGGCAGCTGGTCATCGCCCTTGGGGAGAGCCGGTTTGTCATTGGGCAGGGCCTTGCCCAGAAGGTGATGGTCGAGCGCAGTCCCGACCGTCATTCCTTGCTGGTCCCAGGGGGGGTACCTGGGGATCCAGCCACGATTCCACCGGCGGTGTTGACCATTCCTTTGAGCCAGATGCGCCAGGGTCAGGAGGGGGTCGTTGCCAGGGTGGCAGGCGAGACCCGGCTGCGCAGGAGAATCCTTGAAATGGGGATCAACCGGGGGGCAACCGTGTATGTTGAAAAGTATGCTCCCCTGAAAGATCCCATTGAGTTGATCGTCAAGGGGTACCACGTTTCCATGCGTGTGGAGGAGGCGGCCCACATCAGTGTTGAAGGGGTTAAAACGGTGAAAAATCCATGAACCAGCTGACCGTCGCCCTGGCGGGGAACCCCAACTGCGGCAAAACCACCATATTCAACAACCTCACCGGTGCCCGGCAAAAGGTTGGCAACTGGCCCGGGGTGACGGTGGAAAAAAAAGAGGGGATTGTCAAACGCAACGGGCTTGAACTCAAATTCGTGGACCTGCCCGGTACCTACAGTCTGACCCCCTTTTCCCTGGAGGAGATTGTTGCAAGGGATTTTATCCTCAATGAAAAACCCGATGTGGTGGTTAACATCATTGATGCGGCAAACCTGGAGCGCAGC
This sequence comes from uncultured Desulfobacterium sp., assembly GCA_963675615.2. Taxonomy (GTDB): domain Bacteria; phylum Desulfobacterota; class Desulfobacteria; order Desulfobacterales; family Desulfobacteraceae; genus Desulforapulum. The sequence goes on along the minus strand of CAXXTD010000001.1, from coordinate 997,884 downwards.
CTTTACCTTGCCATGCAGATCATGGAGCTCGACCGGCCCGTGGTCTTTGTGCTGAACATGGCCGACCTGGCAAGATCCAAGGGGCTTACCATCAATGCTGAAAAACTGTCGGCCCTGCTGAGCCTGCCGGTGATCTTCACCGTTGGTAACCGGGACCAGGGCACGGACCTGCTCGTGGAAACCGCTGTCAAGGAAGCCCGGGCCGCATCCCGGGGCAAAGCTGGCCGCAAGGTTACCTACAACCGGGATATCGAGGCCCTTATCCAGGATGTCAAGGCTGCCCTGGACAGGGGGGGGCTTGACCTGGACAACTGGCCGGGCCGGTGGACCGCCATCAAGCTTCTGGAAGACGACGGCGTGGTCAAGGAAAACCTTGCCGCCATGGCAACCGAGGGCGCACAAGAGGCTCTTGCCGTTGCAAAACGGGCCCGGGCCCAGATTCGAGAGCGGTTCCAGGATGATCCTGAGATCGTTCTTACCGACGAGCGCTACGGATTCATTGCCGGAATTGTCAGGGCCGTGGTTACGGTGTCGCCAAGGAAGCGTGCAGATATTTCACGCAGCATTGACCGGGTGTTGACCAACCGATTCCTCGGGTTTCCCATATTTATTTTTTTTATCTGGGCCATGTTTCAGCTGACCTTCAGTCTCGGGGTCTATCCCATGGCGTGGATCGATTCAGGGGTGGGTCTTTTTTCTTCCCTGCTTGATGTGCTTCTTCCTTCGGGGCTGTTCAAGGATCTGGTCCTGAAGGGGATTGTGGCAGGCATTGGTAGTGTCATTGTCTTTCTGCCCAATATTTTGATTCTTTTTTTCTGCATTGCCCTTTTTGAAGACACCGGTTACATGGCAAGAACGGCTTTTTTAATGGACCGGATCATGCATACTGTGGGGCTGCACGGAAAATCTTTTATCCCCATGCTCATGGGGTTTGGGTGCAGTGTGCCTGCCATTATGGCAACACGGGCCCTTGAGAACCGAAAGGACCGGATTCTCACCATTCTGATCACGCCGTTCATGTCCTGTTCGGCAAGGCTTCCGGTCTATATCGTCCTGGCGGGTTCGTTCTTTGCCCAAAGGGCCGGGACCGTTATTTTTGGCCTCTATGCCACGGGGATCGTGGTTGCCATTCTGTCCGGCCGGCTGTTTCGTTCCACCCTTCTCAAGGGAGAGGACGCCCCCTTTGTCATGGAGCTTCCCCCCTACCGGGTGCCCATGTTCAAGAGTCTGATGATTCATATGTGGGATCGAAGCAAGATGTTCTTACGGAAAATGGGCGGGGTGATCCTTGTGGGTTCGATCATCATCTGGGCCCTTTCCACCTTTCCCAGGGACCGGGCTGTTGTGGAGCAGTACAATCAGGCTGCTGCTGCAGTGACCCTTGAACGGTCGCAGATCATGGCCCAACCCGATACCCAGGAACGAAAAGCGCTTGTCCAGTCGGTTGACTCAAGGCTGAAATCCCTTGAAAAACAGCGGGACAAGACCCTTGTCGAACATTCTTTCATCGGTCGTTTTGGCCGAATCCTTGCCCCGGTGTTCGCACCCATCGGCATTGACTGGCGTGCCGGGGTGGCCCTTGTCACCGGCCTTGTGGCAAAGGAGGTGGTGGTTTCCACCATGGGTGTTTTATACGGGGTCGGGGACGATCAAACGGACGCCCTTGATCACGCCCTCCATGCCTCGGGCATGTCATCCCTTTCGGCCCTTGCCATCATGGTCTTTGTTCTTCTCTATGTTCCCTGCATTGCAACGGTTTCAGCCATCTGGAAAGAGACGTCAGGGAATTGGGCATGGTTTTCCCTTTTTTATACAACATCCGTTGCATGGAGTCTCTCGTTTCTGGTATACCAGGGAGGTAAATTATTGGGCTTTGGATAAGGAGGTGTTCGTTTGTATGTGTTGACAGGCAGGTTCGGCAGGGCAGTGGGGAAACAAAACAGAGGGCTGTGCCGTGGCATAACCGTGGTGGCGGTAATCTTTTTTTGCATGGGCATGTGGTTCAGCCAGGATGCCTGGGCACAGGAGCGTCGCTGTATTACCGCAAACATAGCCAATGTGCGGTCAGGTCCCGGGACCCAATATGAAACCCTGTGGCAGGCCGAGGCCTATTATCCGATTCTGATCGAGGAAAAAAAAGACAGCTGGATGAGGTTCAAGGACTTTGAGGGGGATGTGGGGTGGATTCACAATTCCCTGGTGGGAGATACGCCTTCGGTCATAACGGTCAAGAGCAACTGTAATGTCCGATCGGGGCCAGGTCCTGTGCATCCGGTTGTCTTTACCGTGGAACGGGGAGTGCCATTCAAGGTGCTGAGCCATCAGGGTGACTGGCTTGAGGTGGCGCATGGTGATGGTGACAGGGGCTGGATATATAAACCCCTGGTGTGGTAAACTGCTGATAATCCATAAACGTTGAATGAGAGGAAAGAATGGTCGATAAAATATCCAATGCACGTAAACGAGAGCTTGAACAGCCGGATCCTTTTTTGGAGGCACTTCAGAAATGGGCCAATGCGGCTACCCGTTATAAAAAACAGATCGCGATTGTGGCTGTTGCGATTGTGGCTGTTGCAGCCATTTTTTCCGGAACCCTGTACAGCATCCATCGCTCGGAGGCCAAGGCTTCCGAGTTCCTGGCCCAGGTCCTCTCCCGGTACAGTGATGCGGATCCGGTAAAGGGGTATGAAACGGTAAAGGCGGATGTTGCCGAGTTTATATCTTCCTATCCCAATACCGCTGCTTCGGCCCAGGCCCGGGTGCAGTTTGCAAAGATTGCATTTGACGCCGGAAAGTTTCAAGAGGCCCATGGCATGTATCTTGACGCGCTTAAGGAATTTAAGGCGGATCCGGCCATGGAGAACCTTTTGCTCTGCTCCCTGGGGCGTACCTGTCTTGCCCTTGGAAAAACCGATGAGGCTGAAACCTATTTCAGGAAGATCATTAAAACCAAAACCACCCTGCTAAAGGGAGAGGCGCTGTTTAATCTCGGACTGCTCCTGGCTGACAGGGGGAAGTCAGACGAAAGCCAGCAGATGTTCGAGGAAATTGTCAAAGCCCACGGCGACTCGATGTACGCACCCATTGCCAGGGCGAGAGTTCATCGGTTGTAATTTTCTTCGGGGTTGAAACTTAAAAAGGCTGCCTTTGGAAACCGATCCCAAGGCAGCCTTTTTAAGAAAAGGAGGAAAAAGATGAAAGGTAACGTTCGTTAACCTTGAATATTGATTTATGCAAATCCCCTGCCAAACATTTTTTTTCAGTCTTTTTTTTGCCGGAAGTCCTTTGCGGACAGCATTTTTGATCCATAAATTATGCTAAAACCGTTTTGCTGCCCGGGCGGCTCCCCGATCATTGGTCTGGAAAGTTCAAAATTTTGAACCCCATGGCAGTGCCCTTTTGGGCCGGCAGGGGGTAAAATGCCCGTTGAAGGCTGTTTTTGTGGGGACGGGGTGTTTTTTTACCCGGTTTATTATTTTGAACTTATCCCAATCCATATTTTTTAAGTTTCTGATTCAGGCCGCTTTTGCCGATGCCCAGCAGCTTTGCCGCCCTTGTCTGGACGTTGTCGGTGAGCATCATTGCCCGCTGAATCATTCGTTTTTCAACGGCGGCAAGGGTTTCAGACAGTCCGGCATTTTCAGGAATGCCATCCAGGTGAAGGGGGGCTGACATGGTCTGCCGCATCTTTGCCGGAAGGTCGGCCGCGGTGATGTAATCGTCTGAAGAGAGAATCACGGCCCGTTCAATGGCGTTTTCAAGTTCCCTGACGTTGCCGGGCCAGGGGTAATCAAAAAAGAGCTGGGCCGCCTCATGGTTGACCCCCAGGACCGGCTTGTCTGATTTCCGTTCATCCCCATACCGTTCAATAAAGTGGTTGATCAGCAAAGGGATATCCTCCTGCCGTTCCCTCAGGGGAGGGATCACAGCCTTTACCACGTTCAGCCGGTAAAAGAGATCTTCCCTGAAACGGCCCTTCTCAACCTCGTGTTCAAGGTCTTTGTTGGTTGCTGCGATCAGTCGAAAGTCCACGACAATGGGGGTGGTGCCACCGACCCGTTCAAAGGTTCGCTCCTGGAGAACCCGGAGCAGTTTCACCTGGATGCCCATGGGCAGTTCTCCGATTTCATCAAGGAACAAGGTGCCCTGGTCCGCCATTTCAAACCGACCCTTGCGCATGGCAGCGGCTCCGGTAAACGCACCTTTCTCATGTCCAAACAGTTCACTTTCCAAAAGGGACTCGGCAAAGGCGGAGGAGTTGACGGCAATGAGGGGCTTGCCTTTTCTGGGACTGTTGTAATGAATGGATTTTGCCACCAACTCTTTGCCCGTTCCGCTCTCTCCCTGGATAAGGATATTGGCCCGGGTCGGCGCTGCTTTTTTGATGATTTCATAGAGGTCCTGCATGGGTTTACTCCTGCCGATGATTTTGCCAAAGCTGTAGGCTGAAGTTACGGCATCCCTCAGGACACAATTTTCCTGGACAATCTTCTGGATGGAAATGGCCTTTGCAATGTGGGCAACCAGGGTGTCGTTTTCAAAGGGCTTGAGAATATAGGTGTAGGCGCCCTTGTGCATGGCATCCACGGCCTTTTCAACGCTTCCATAGGCCGTCATGACGATGACGGGCATATGGGGGGTGACCTCCTTGATCTTTTCCAGAAGTTCGATCCCGTCCATTCCAGGCATGTTGACATCGGACAGCACAAGGTCAATACACTCGTCGTTGAGAATCTCCAGGGCCATGAGGGCGCTTGATGCGGTGACCGGGGTGTAGCCCTCTTCCTTCAGGACTTCTCCCAGGATGGTGGGGTAGTTTTTCTCGTCATCAACGATCAGGATCTTTTCCATTATTCACTCTCCTTTACCGGTATTGCAATTTCCACCTGAACACCCATGGACGACCTGTTTGAAATATCTATCTCACCGTCGTGGGATTCAATGATGTTTTTAACGATGCCAAGTCCGAGGCCCGTGCCCATGTCCTTTGTGGTGAAAAAGGGATTCCATATTTTTTTCAATGCCTCTTCACTGATTCCTCTGCCCTCGTCTTCAAACAGGATGATGATGTCACTGTTGTCTGCAAACACACTGATGGTGATCCTGCCTCCGGTATCCATGGCCTGGATGGCGTTGAGGAGGATATTTAAAAATGCCTGATAGAGCATGGGGGCGTCTGCCATTATTCTGGGGATGTCATCGCTGAATCGCTTTTCAATCTTAAGGTCTTTTTCCTGGATAAACGGCCCGAGGGCCGCAATGTTTTTGTCTATGATTTCCTCGATTCTGCACGGATGGAGGTCCGGGCTCCTGGGGCGGGCATAATCCAGGAAATCCTTGATAATATTGTTGAGCCGCAGGGACTCTTCAACAATGATATCTGCAATGGCGGTTGACGTGCCCAGCTTTTCCATTTTTTTCTTTAAAAGCTCGGCTGAACTTTTGATAATGCCAAGGGGGTTGCGGATCTCATGGGAGACCCCGGCGGTCATCTCTCCGATGGCGGAAAGGTGTTCGGCCCTTCTCAGTTTTTCCTCGAGTTTCAGCTGTTCCTGGTTGCGCCTGTCAATGATGTTTTCTCCCTGCCGGACCACAAAGATGAGCACAACGAAGAGGGTTCCCATGACAATGCAGCAGGTAATGGTGACCAGGATCTGCATTCTGAATATCTTTTTATAATCCTGGGAAATGTCCTGGACAATTTCAACGACCCCGAGCACGGGTCCCGAGATCGAGGAGAGGGGTTTTTCCGCCTTCAGGGGGGCAAAGGTGACGATTTTGGTCTCGGCAGGCACGCCGAGGAATAGTTCCAGTGTTGATCCATGCTGCAGCAGCCGGGAGCTTGACTTGTTGTTGATGGCATTTTCATATCCTGAACCACCGGCATTTTTTGTGCCGATGCGGGTGGTATCAAAACTGTAGGAGATGATGTTGTTCATGTCGTAGAGGTTGACCATCTCCACGTTAAAGCTGTGCAGGGTTGTTTTGACCACCTGGTCCATGCGTTTGTACTGGGCCTCTTCCCTTAATTTGATCTGTCCATATTTAAGGACTACGGGGATGATGAACTGCAAAAAAACCTGATGGTTGAGATTCTCCACAAGCAGCTGGGCATACTCCTCGCTCTTGTGCTGGAGGATGCTTCGCACCCAGTGGGTGTTGATGGCTGAGATGATGATGGTGGCTGCAAACATGACAATAAGGCTTGTGAATGTGAAGTATTTGACCAGTCTGAAGGGTCGTCGTTCCTTGATATTTGTCTCAAACGCCATTAAATTACTCCGAAAATTGTTCCGTTGGATTGGAGAAAGGCCGGTTGTGTCAAGTTTTTTTTATTTAACCGATGATTGTACTTGACTTAACTTTAGTATCAGATAGTTTATAGGGGTGTGAGTATAGTAGCAATAACCGTGGTTATCAACCAAAATATGGTCTATCGTTTCTGCCTGTCATGCCTGTTTGCTCGAATTACGGTTTTTTAGGGCCGATGGAAAAGGGGATATGCTTTTTAGAAAAAGAGATCATCTTGTGGGGCTCGATATCGGGTCTTCCCTGGTAAAGGTCGCTGAAATCAGGGAAACCGCAAAAGGCCCTGTTCTCAAGAAATTCGGTATCACCAGGATCGACCCGGGCGCCATTGTTGAGGGCGTTATTCAGGATGTTGAAGGGGTTGCCGATGCCATTCGCTCCCTTTTCAGGACCCACCGGATCAAAGAAAAGAATGTCGCCATATCAACGGGCGGTTACTCCGTGGTCATCAAGACCATCAGTCTGCCGACGGTATCTGAAAAGGTACTTCAGGATTCCATCCGTTTTGAGGCGGAACAGTATATCCCCTACGACATTGAAGATGTGAATATCGATTTTCAGATTCTTGGCACCAGTACCTTTTCTCCGGACCAGATGAATGTTCTCCTGGTGGCGGTCAAGAAGGACCTGGTCGCCTCATACATGGAACTCACCCGCAGATCAGGGCTGAATCCCTGTATCATTGATGTTGACACCTTTGCCCTTCAGAACATCCATGAAACCGTTGACACCGGAGGTCCGGAGGATGTGGTCATGCTGGTTGATGTGGGGTATTCAAAAACATCACTCAATATTTTAAAGGGTAATGTTTCCCTTATGATGCGGGAGGGCTCTTTTGGAACAGCACAGATCATCGAAGAGATCATGGCCGCCACCGGGTGTACCCACGGGGCTGCCGAGGCTGTGGCCTCGGGACAGAACAAGAATGGGGAACGGGAAGACGAGCTTGCTGCCATCTGTTCGGGGGGGATCGAAAGATGGTGCGATGAAATCAATGGTGTCGTGAACGCCTTTCAGTCCAAATCCAGTGAGGGAAATATTGACCGGATCGTGCTCTGTGGTGGCGGAACCTTTATCAGGGGGTTTTCAGAGGCCCTAGCCAACGAGATCCCCACGGATATTTCCATGCTTAACCCTTTTTCAGGCCTGATCATCAACGGCGATATGTTTCCGGGCAAGCTTGTCCATCAAATGGCTCCCCTTGCTCCCATTGCCCTGGGTCTTGCCCTAAGAAAAGTGGATGATAAATGATACGGATAAATCTATTACCCTTCAGGGCTGCACGGCGTAAAGAAAATATTCGGCAGCAGGTTTCCATGTTTTTTCTGACCCTTGCTTTTTTCATCCTTGCCTTGATTTATTTCACCATACAGATGAACCAGCGAGTGGCACGGATCGAGGGAGATATTACCAATGTAAGCTCCCAGATTACCCTTTACAAGGAAAAGGCGGACCGGGTGACGCAGATAATGAAAAATCTGGACATCCTTGAACAGAAATTTGAAATTGTAAAGACCCTTGAGGCAAGAAGGTGGGAGCCGGTTGCCTTGCTGGATGCCATGACTACCCTTGTGATTCCGGAAAGGATGTGGATTACCAGCATCAAAACACAGACCACCACGGTGACGCTGACGGGGATTGCCTTTGACAACAAGACGGTTGCTGACTTTATGACCCGGATCGAAGCCTCTCCGCTGTTTTCGGGGGTTGATTTGAAAAATATCAAGATGAAGGTGATTGACAAGACGATTCAGATGAAGGCGTTTGAGCTGCTTTGCACAAAAACGGTTCATGAGAACCCAGAAACAAAGAAAACTGTGAAAAAATGAAAAATAAACACAAGGAGGGTCTGGGCGCTAAAATCGGTAAAAAAACCGCTCCGTTTTTTGAAAAGATCGGAAACCTCACCATGGTTCAGAGAATTCTTGTGTGTGTCGTTGCCGTTGTTCTTATTTCAGGGAGCTTTGTCTATTTTGTCTACATGCCCACCCAGGAGCGGCTCAAAAAACTGGAAACCAAGCTGACGACCTTGAAAAAAACACTTGTTTCCTACAGACAGAAGGCTGCGACCCTTGAAAAGTATGAAAAAAAGATGGCCGATGCCCAGGCCCGGTTCAACCTTGCCATGAAGGCGCTGCCCGATAAAAAGGAGATTCCTTCCCTTTTGACCGGGATATCAACCTCCGGCAGTGATGCCGGGCTGGAGTTTCTGCTGTTCCAGCCCAAGGACCAGGTCGATAAAGAGTTCTATGCCGAGATACCGGTGGCCATCAAGGTCCAGGGGGGGTACCATGAGGTTGCCGCTTTTTTTGATCAGGTGGCAAGGCTGTACCGGATCGTTAACATTGATGATATCACCATGAAATCCCAATCCAAGTCGGACGACCTTGAAGCGTCCTGTAATGCCGTCACCTATATGTTTGTGGAAAAAAAGGAAGACGATAAAAACAAGAAGAAAAAGAAATGAGATTCCTCATGCATGCATGGATTAAAATAAAGACGCTGTTGCTGCTTGTGATGGTAATGGGACCGGGCACCCTGGGGTTGCCCTCATGCCAGGACCCGCCCCGGCAGACGGTTGAGCCACGCCCCGCAGTTGTATCGGTCAAAATTTCCCAGGAATCGGTTTTGCCGAAGATCAACGATAAACCAGTCAGCGATGAACCAGCCGTTTCAACGGCAGAATCTGTTCCTGCACCTGCTCTGCCGTCCGAGACTGCACCTGATCCTGCGTCCTTCCTTTCTGCCCGGTCCCATCTGGTACCCTACTCATCAGAGGGTAAGATTGATCCTTTCAGGCCCCTGATCGAAACCCAGGCCACAACAGCGGTTGCAGTGGATGCCGGCCCGGAAAAACCGACCCGGATGCTGACTCCCCTTGAAAAATTTGATTTGAGCCAGATTCGTCTGGTTGCCGTTGTAATGGCTGAATCCGGGAAAGTCGCCATGGTGGAAGAGGCGTCCGGAAAGGGATATGTGGTGAAAATTGGCACCTACGTCGGCAAGGATGGTGGTGAAGTCGAGCAGATACTTGAAGACAGGATTGTGATCAGGGAAACGGTCAAGGATTTCAGGGGTAAAGCTGTTGCCCGTATCAGGGAAATGAAACTTCATAAACAGGCGATTGAGGAATAATATATGTCTCATCCGGTGATAGCAATCAGATTGGCAAGGTTTGTGGGCAAAGGGGCTTGGTTGCTGCTGGCAGCGGTTCTTTTCTATGGGTGTACGGGGCAGAAGCAGGTGAGCAGAATTGAAACAGCCCTGTCTGTGACGGGTAAACAGCGAACCATAACCGCCATTGAGTTGAATCAGACCCCTGAAACACTGGTGGTGAGTATTCTTTCGGGCAGCACCCTTACCTACACGTCGGTCAAACAGTCCTTTCCCCTGGGGGTTGCCGTTTATCTGCCAGAGACCTTGCTGGCTGACAATGTTCTGTCGAGCCCCCTTGCCGGAATGGGCCAGATCAACTCGATTGCTGCAAATTATGCCGACAGTGAGATGAAAACGGCCCGGGTGGATATTCTTTTAAATGAAAATCTCGATTATGAGGTGAGTTCCCAGGCCTCCGGCCTGACCGTGGTATTTCGTAAATCAAAGACCCCCGCCATTGACCAACGGTCAAAGGCGGCGATCAGTGCCTCAGCCCCGGCAGCCGAAACGGTTGTTCCCCCCGTTTTTATTCCCAAGGGGCCGGCCAGGGTGACGGGCATCTTTTTTAACAATGCAGAGGATGGCCGATCCGAAATCTTTGTGAAAACCTCCCAGCCGGTCAGGTATGACATGGAAAAGGGCGGCAGGAATGATTTGACGCTCAAACTCTATGACGTCGATATCCCGGCCCATCGCTGTCGTCCCCTGGTCACCACCTATTTCAAATCTGCCGTTGAACGTATTGTGCCTGTCCAGCGCTCCAAAGGCCAGGCAGCTTCAACCGTGGCGGTAAAAATGAGGGAACCGGTTCCCTATCATATTGCTCAGACCGGTGAGGGCCTGTTTCTGACCTTTGAGCCGTCTACCCTTGAGCCGCCGACCTTTGAGCCTGGCCGAAGCAACCTTGCATCGGGCGGGGGGACAATGCCGGTTAAAGACCCTGCCACTGCAGCAGCAGAGGCTTTCCCTGGGCCGGAACAAGACAAGGCCCCCGGTTTTCCGGAAAAAAAGGTTTATACCGGCGAGAAGATCCGGCTGGATTTTTTTGAAACAGACATCAAAAATGTCTTTAGAATATTGAGAAGCGTGAGCGGCAAGAATTTTGCCGTTGACAGGGATGTCACCGGCAGTGTCACCATGACCCTTGACAAGCCGGTACCCTGGGACCAGGTCCTTGATCTGGTCCTGAAGATGAATCGCCTCGGCCAGATTCAGGAGGGCACCATTGTCCGCATTGCCACCCTGGCCACCCTGGCCCAGGAGCAGAAGCAGAATCAGGATGCCCTCACGGCCCACAAGGCCACCCTTGAACAGAGAAAGAGCCTTGAGCCCCTGGAGACGGAGTATATTCCCATCAATTATTCCAGTGCAGAAGCCGACGTGAAACCCCACCTTGAGAAGATCCTTACGCCGGACCGGGGAATATTGAGCGTGGATTCAAGAACCAACATGATCATCCTGACCGATGTCAGGGAGAAGATTGACCAGGCAAAGGAACTGATCCGTCGGCTGGACAAGGTGACGCCCCAGATCATGATTTCGGCCCGTGTGGTTGAGGTGAACAAGAACTTTTCCAAGTCCCTTGGGATCAACTGGGGGGCATCAAGTGCCGATGTCTACCGGGACGACCTTGGCGGAAGCTATGGATTTAATGTGGCAATGAATTACCCTGTGGCCAGCCAGGGAAGCCTGGGATTCGATTTCAGCCGGATTTCCGGAACCCCCCTGGAACTTAATGCCACCCTTTCCGCCTCTGAGATCAAGGGGGACGTTAAAATCATCTCCTCCCCCAAAATTCTGACCCTTGACAACAAAAAGGCCAAGATCAAGCAGGGCCTTGAATATGCCTACCTGGAACGGGACGACGCCGGGGGCTCATCGGTCAAATTCAAGAATATCGATCTGCTGCTGGAGGTCACCCCCCACGTCACACCGGATCACCGCATTGCCATGAGCGTATTGATCACCAAGAACGACCTGGCAAGCGTGGTTGACGGGGTCCCCTCCCTTTCAACCAATGAGGCGGAAACCGAACTTCTGGTGAACGATGGAAATACCATCGTGATCGGCGGCATTGTCAAAAACACCTCGTCGGCGTCTGAGAACGGCTTTCCCGGTCTTTCAAACGTTCCCATTCTGGGCGGGCTGTTTGGCAGTGACAGCACTGAAGACAGCAAGAACGAACTGTTGATATTTATCACGCCAACCATTGTTCAGCTTGAGCAGCGGGTCAATTGATGGCTCTTTTTTGCTATGAGCACAAATAACAGTGGATGCAATAATATCAGTTGGTTACCATCGCAATAATGCAATACTTTATCATGCGGGGAGCTGACGGATGTATTTTTTTACTTTTATTTTTACATTGCACCTTCTCTTAACTGCTCAGGTTGTAGGTTTACCTGGCAGGGGATGAACAAACTGCTTCAATCCAACGCCTGGCTTTGCCAAAAGTACACACGCCCCAGTTGCCGGCAGAGATGGCGGTGTTGGTGCTTGCAGAGTTCATCCGAACCCCGGAGGCTGAAGTTCAGCAGTTGGCCAGAACGATATCCCGGCGTACGGGCGTGATTATCAAGCACGAACAGGTTCAGATGCTTTTCGAACAGCGTGGTTTGAAAAAAAAGCCTGAATTATGGCAAGAATTCAATAAGGCGTACAAACAGTTTCGCTCCCGGCTTCAAACGGATCAAACCTTGGCTGGCGATGCCCTTTGCTGGAAAGTTGCAAAACAAATCGGCAAATAGCAAATATTCTATTTATCCCCGGCCTGGGAGTCGAAGGAAGCAAACAAGCAAAAAGGGGCGACACCCGATCAAGGAGTCGCCCCTTTTTATTTACCCTTTTATTTCTTTAATCCAAACAAATTTAAGGCCCCCAGGGTGAGTTTGGAAGATTTTTTTCCTCAGATTCACTCCAGCCAAGGGGGAACTCCAGAACAGAGGAGGTTTCACTGCCATACACCAGGGTGGTGGCCCTGACTTCAACGTCAAGCCAGGCCGCATAGTTTTTCAGGTATAAATAATCAAACTGGGCCACTCCATTCTCATCGGTGATTACAGTGGCTGGCACCGAACCCGCTGTGGATTTGGCAGGATCAAGTTGCCTGTTACCCGATGTCGGGAGAGGACTGTTGGGAGAATAAGTATCTTCTCCAATATCCAGGATCTCGTTGCGGTTAAGATCTTCGTTGGGGTATCCTTTCACACGTACGGGGCCGTCAATGCTGTTAACACCGGTGTAATACGTGGTGGGCCAGACACTCAGATTCACCGTGGCACCCGCCACCGAGTTGCCATTGGAGTCCGACACAAGAACCGACATGGGGTATTTATACGTGCTGTCGTCGTAGGAATCAACAACCGTGGCACCTCCAATGGAAACAGAGCTGGCATCTCCAGATATAACCACAGAAACCACGTCTGTATTCTCAGTTGTGGCAATGACCAGGGAAACCCCTGCCTCTTCCTCTACCAATATGTCTTCATCCGTGAGCGTCAGAGTTGTAGCAGTTACACCTGCAAGGGAATACGTACCGTCGTTGCTGGTGGAACCGGTCACAGTCACCTTATCACCATCCTCAAATCCATCCGTTTCAAAACTTCCGGTATCACGTACGATAGTATCTGGATTGGTATTATAAAAAGAGAAGCCGTCATCTGGTCCAGCCACCGACGCCCCGGCAATGCGCCCCAAGCAAAAAATGCCCTTGGAACCTGAAACACGGGCCCCCGAGGTAAAGGTAGTCTGGGCCTGCCCTATGGAATCGGTGTATACAATGGGTGGGGAGATGCTCTCACCTCCACCCGTGGTATTAAACAAAGAAAACATCACAGCCGCGTCTGAAACAATCTGATTGGATGTATTTCTCACGGTGGCCTTCAGCGTGGTTACGTTGGTAACACCGGCCGTGGACGGTGCAATAACCGATGGTGCCACCTGGAGAGTCAATTTGGCCGCTTCGCTTGATGGGGCAGAAATGGCCACATAAAGGGTGTCGTTGATCTCAGGGTTTGTGGCATCTTCCACACGGATGGTTGCCACACCGGCTACATTGCCGGTATTAAATACAGCTATTGCTGTATTTGCTGTTTCAGGGTTTGGGTCTCCAGCTCCATCAGGGTCAAGAATTACAACGCTTACACCCTCCTTTGAAACCACATTATCATCGTCCTCATCGGGTGTAGTATTATCCCAAAAACCCATGGTTGTGGTAAATTTAATATTGTTTTTTTCTGGACTTCTTACCCGAATTTGAATCTGCTGTCCTGTATTTTCTGAGACAGAATCATCGGTTGGGTCAATGATTTCAAACGGCGCTCCGCTCACAGCCAAACGTAATTCTTTGCTATCCCCCAGGGCAGTCACCTTCAGAACTACATCCCCTGCATTCTTTGCAGTAACGCCTATCTCCAGCATTCCGTTAACATCGGTGTAAGGTCCTCCTGTTGGATATTCTTTGCTGATAGAGCCTGTGCCGGATGATTCGGTATTAACCAATGCATTGTAGACCGGTTGCCCGCCGCCATTGGTTACGGTTATAGTCAAGGTGGTTTCATCACCTATCTGAAGTGAAGTGCTGTTGATATCAAGTTCAACCGTGCTGCCGGAAAGTTGGATTGGAATCGTTGCAGTCTTGGTCTGAACCTTTGCCGTGATGGTTACCAGGGCATTGGTTTTGTCATTAGCCGATGAAAGAACAACCTGGGCATCTCCATTTTCATCGGTGAGTGCTGATGCCGTGCTGATTTGTCCACCGCTGGTTTCAAAAAGGACAGTAGTACCCTCTATGGGAACTTTGTCAGCACCAAGTACATGGGCTGTGATAGTTGCAGAATCCATCCCATCGGTTTTAATAGATGTACTAGAGGTGGACAGGGATATAAAAGCGGCATCCGCGATGCTGCTGCCGTCAAATATGACAGTTATTAGCTGGGTTATGCCGCCACTTGTCACCGTGATGTCGGCAGTCCCTGGGTCAACATCAGCAATGAGGGAAGTTTCGACCACACCGGAATCATCCGGTGTGCTTAATGCATAACGGTTGCTTCCATTTGGAAAGGTGCCATGGGTGGTGGTAAAGACCACCGACTGCCCTTGGGAAATGGAGGTACCCGTGGTATCGTTGATCACCGCTTTAATTGTGGAAGAACTGATGCCATCCGCCGGAATGACGGTGGGCGTCGCGGTGAGATTTATACTGCCGACTATGGGCTCTACACTGGTTGAAAAAGTGACTGTCACACTTTGGGAAATGCCTCCAGATTCGGCGGTGACCTTGGCATTTCCAGCAGTCAGGGAAGATATCAACGGAACCGTAAGACTGCCGGAATCGTCGCTGGTCTTCACAGTAAAGGTGGTACCACCGTTGGAAAAAAGCCCCAATGTGGTGGAAAAAGTGATCTCGGTTCCAGCAGCAACCGGGGCACCAGAGATATCCGTTATATTCACAGTGATAGCAGATGAACCGGTGCCATCCGCTTTAATCTCTTGAGGATTGGCGGAGATAACCATGGAACCCACGGTCACTGTTCTCTGAATCACCTCCATACGGGCGGAATTGGAAATACTTTGATTGCTGTTTAATGTGGCACCGAACCAGTCAACGCCCGGATTATCCCCTGCAGTATAATTTACCAGGGCAATCCCGCTGGCATTGGTAGTCACAGAGTCCGCATTCAAGCTTGCACCACTGGCGTTGCCTGTATCAAGAAAGGCAAAATTGATCTGCTCATTGGGAATGGTATTCCCATTGTTGTCTCGTAATACAGCATGGAAATCAATACTTTCCCCGGCTTGAATGGTGCCATCATTGTTAATGGCTGGCTCCAGAGAAAGATTCCTTGACGCCCCGGAGGTAAAATTGATCGCCAGGTTCGTGAGAAATCCATAAGCATTGGCCGTTATCACAGCAGTACCAGATGATGTGCTCCGTAGCTGAACTTCTGCAATGCCATCACTGCGGGTCCATGCGGTGGCTGCGGACAAGGTGCCAAGCGTGGTTGAAAAATTCACATCCACGGCGGGTATGGGAAGGCCGGATTTATTCAGCACAGTGGCCCGCAAGGTTACCTGGTTCTGGCCATCGGCAGGGATGATCACACTGCCGGAAGTCAGCAAAATGGATCCGATGGATTCAGATAAAGGCGTATTTTCAATGGAAATATTTCCAGATAGCGTGGAGATACTGGTATCTTGGGCAAGGGCCTTTACCCGGACGGATGTGGCCACAGTTCCCGATTTTACAAGGGCAGTTACCTCCCCGTTTTCATCGGTTTCCCGACTTAGTGGAGACACGGTAATCCCCCCTGTTGTGGTGGTCAGGGAGAAAAATACCAGTTCCCGGGCCATGACATTTCCCTTGTCATCTTTTACTCTGAAGGTGACAAGGGAATTTTCCGGTTTGGATGAAGTGGCGGAACCCGCAACGGCAATGTTGGAGGGGGCCACAGAAACAAACTCAATGGAACCGGTGGCTTCCTGTGCCAATGGAATGGAAACCATCGCGGTTAAATCGGTTCCCCCCTTTAACACGGTTGCCGTTACCATGTCTTGGGCATTGCTGCAGCCGTTGGACGTATACACACAAACGGCCTGCCCATTTTTCGTCAACACCGATGGCGTAAGGGTTGCACCGCATTGTGACGTAAACTGCACCATTGCCGGTTGGTCAAAGTGATTTCCCTCCCCATCAACAAGATCTGCTATAATTAAGGCGGTGCCGCCATAGGAAAGGGTTTCTCCGGGTGACAGACTTGAGGAGAGCATGCCGCCTATAAACATGTCATTAATAAACGCCCCCAGGCTTGTGGAATCCGGCACTCCGATTTGAAATGCAAAGGGGGTTTCCATCTCATATTCCCCGGATTGGACAGAAATTTCACCGGCCCCGGTGACACTTTCTCCGACCGCATTCACCGCAACCAGTTTTATCTCAGCCACCCCATTGCCATCGGTTCTGTCGGTGCCATCAGCAGAAACAGAAAAACTTCCTTTGGTGGGGGTTGCCGTGACCAATTTTCCCGTTGCGGCTTTACCAGAATCAAAGGTAACGGTAATCTGAAGAATGCCAGGGTTGCCTTCACTGATGGCATCGGTCTGACTGCCGGTTGCCTCATTTATCAGTACTACCGAAAAATTAAGATGGTTGGAATCCTTATCCTCATCTGAATCACCCGCAGAACCCGAGGAGCCGCATCCAGAAGCGAGCAAAAACAACAAAAAAGAACAGAAAACACATACTATCTCAAAGCGCATTGATTTTTTTAATCTCATAGTCATTCGATCACCCTTTTATCAACCAACAAGTATTGCCCTTTTTCTCAAAAGGCGAAATTTCTGCGGGAATTTCCATTACGGCAGATTCAGAAAATGCCTTTACTGGGGCTGGCGCAGGCCTTAGGGTTCCTGCTTTTTCCCTGCTCTGTAAGTTCATGATTGGAGAAGATGTCCAGCCGACATCTCTTTTTTTAAGGACCTGTCCCTTTCCCATTGGGTTAAGGTCTTTTTTTTTAAAGCCTCTGAAGAGTTTGTTTTTTTTAAGGACGTTGATTGCTCTTTCCATTTTCTCCTCATTCGGGGTTGATCACAACATTGGCCACACTAAGGCCCAGTTAATGGCCCAATGGGTTTAATTTATAATCAAATCACCCCATTCAATCATATGGGGGAAATTGATTTACGATACAACAATGAGATAAGCATAAAATTCACAATCTGTATATATAATTTTTGATGATGCAAAAAAATAGTGACTTGGTTTTATAAATCCTCAGTTCATGTCTTTGTTGTTTTTCAACTGAAGGTCAGTGGTCAAAATTTGAGGATTGACGGCATTTCTCAGAAATCAGCCAGTTTAAAAATTGGATCATCGTTCACCGATGCCAACGGCCGAGATCGTTTGAATCCAGCGCTGATATCTTTGATTTTCAGACCAATGATATGCCAGAAGCTTTTATTGATGTAAATGAGAATGGAATTCGGGATTTTCTCCCGGTGGACCCGTCGTCATCGGATCTGCTGTTTGCACTATACCGTAAACCGGGTCCGTCTTTAATGGTTCAGGAGGTTTTAGTTGTGCAAGCGTGACTCTGCCTCCAGGGCCAGAGGCGTGCCTTCCGGGGCCAGAACAAGCACCTGTTTCCATGCCGTTTGCGCCCGGGTCGGCTGGTTCATCTGCTCATAGGCCTTCGCCAGATCAGCATACAGGATCGGCGCCTGGGGCAGTTTTTTCAGCTTTTTCTGCAAAAGGGCTTCCGCCTGGAAAGGGCTGCCCGATTCAAGATGGGTCAATGCAAGGCCGTGGACGGCATTAATGAAATCGGGTTCCAGGTGCAGGGCCTTTGAAAAGTTCTTTTCTGCAAGGAGGTAGTCCTTTTTTCCCAGATAGGCCCATCCCAGGTTGGACAAGGCAAAGTGCGGTGTCAGGTAGAGAAGGTTGTCTGAAAACTGCCGGTAGCACTCAATGGCATTGTCGTACTTTTTTTGTTTAAGATAGGCTGCGCCCAGGTTGTTTCTGGCCTGGATATAGTCGGGTTTAAGTGCCACCGCCCGTTCAAAATGGTGTTCTGCCAGGTCAAATATCTCTTTTCCCATGTAGGCAATTCCCAGGTCGTTGTGGATGTAGGGGTCATTGGGAAGGGCCTTTTCTGCTGCCAGAAGCTCCTTGAGGGCGGCTGTGAAATTGCCCTGATTCAGGTGGGCTTCCCCCAGGGCCATGGTGGCCTCGGCAATGTTTTTCCGTTCAACGGTGTTTGCGGCACAACCCGCTAGGGTAAGGCAGATGAGGAAGGGAATGATAGCCTGTTTCATTGGTGCTCCTTATTTCCAGGACGATGCTCTTGGATCAGAAAGGTCCAGGGGCAAAAGAGATATCTTTTTTTCGCGTAAAAAATCCGCTGTTTCCAGGTCCGGATCACCATCCAGGAGCATGATCTCCCTGGTGCCAGATGGGATGTAGATGCCGGGAATGGAAACGGTTCTATGGGTGCGGGAACTGATAAAGGCGGGGTTCTCAACCACCTGCATACCCAGGGCTGTGAAGAGCTTTACGGCGATCTGCCGGGGTGTTTCGCTGGGGAACAAGGATATCAGTTCATATCCCCGGTCTTGCAGGCGGTCCAGTGCAAAACCATACACGTCGCCAAATTCAATGAAAAGGTCGGGTTTTTGCTCTCTGGTAACTTTTCCGACCTTGATATCAAGGTTCAGGGCTCCCACCTGGAGGGTGATGTCGGTGGCGGTGTAGTTAAAGCCTGCACATTCAAGCAGCTGTTTTGCAACAAGCCTGTGGTCCAGGGGAACTTCATGGCTGTTGGATTGATTTTCCGACCCGGCCAGGGTGCCGGCTGAAGGCGTTTCCCCCAGGGCTTCCAGGGCTGTTTTGATCTCAACAAGGGTCACCTCCGGCCAGAAGGCGCTGATGGCTTCGGCCATGGTCTGATAGAGACTTCGTTCACGAACCATGATGGCCCTGGAGCCGTCCTTGAATTCTATGAGGGGGGTGTATGCCAGGTCAAGAACCTGATCCGTTTGCCCCTTGGACGGAAAGTAATATTTCCCATTTCCCAGGAGCTGTCCATGGCGCATCTGGCTGTATGTTTTCAGGGCGGTCAACGTTTCTGAATTGATGGGACCGGTCGGAAAAGTGGATTCCTGGGCCATGGGCAGGGGCAGGTTCAGTATCATTCCCTCCTGGATGAGATCTGGCCTGCTCACTTCGGGATTGGCAAGGGCAAAGAGGGTTGACCCCCGGGGGGTGAGGGTGCCGTCCCGGTTGAGGAACACCGGGTCCATGAGCTCGGAAACGGTATCCCCCCTTTTCACCCGGTGCTTTCTGTATGGGGGAGAGATCTTCCCATGGAGGGTGCTGAACTCGATTACCGGCACATCCACAACCCCGGGAACGGTTTCGTTGAAATCTTCGTGTGCGATTGTCTTGAGGGGAATAAGGATCTGCTGGCCGGGATGGATGGCGTCGATATTGCTTATCCCGGGATTCAAAGATTTGAACATGGACAGAAAAAGGGGAAAATCCTTTTCTGAGATTTCCCCTTTCTGCCTGAAAATCTTGTAGAGCCAGTCATCCTTTGCAACCTGGTAGTGTTCGCACAGAACCTTCCGGTCCTCGTAGGGATAGACCGCATACCGCTTGAACGAGGTCTTGATCGCAGGGGTTGCGCCCGATCCGGATGGGGAACAAATAAATCCCAAGCAGATGGTGCAGGTCAGGATTCCCATTGCTTTGTGCCATATTTTCATAGGCTTGTGGTCAGGTTAAGCTCCTGTGCAATGGTTTTGGATACGTCCTCGGCAAATCGGCTGAAATCTTCCCTGGCAAGGGGGGTGCCCTGGCCGGGAATATTCTTCCTGTCCGCTGGCATTACAAGTTTTGGGCGGTTGATGAATCGCGGGTTGGACCGGATGTTGAACGCCTCAGGGATTGTTTCACCAAAGTAGAGATCCTGGAACCCGGAAAATTTCATGGCATGGGCCGTGGCATCCACAATGGCGGTTTCGGTCTTGGTGACAATACCCTGTTTGAGGGCCTCAACCAGTCCGGCAAGGCTTTCGCCACCCTGGGTGCAGGCAATGTGTCCGTTCCGGTTGGCCTCCAGCTGCCAGTCCATGATGGCCTGTTCAGTCACCTGTGTTACAAAGACCCGTTGCTCGCCGGCAAGGGCATTGTAGCGGTCGGTCAGGGCAACCACCCGGGGCATGGAAACGGGATTGCCGATCATGGCTGCCTGGGCCACGCTAGATCGCACCGTCACCGGCTTGAATTGCCGCTTTGAGCGATCCGGCTCAAGATAGTACTGGAAAACAGGGTCGGCATGCTCGCTCTGTACCCCGATGATCTTTGGCAGGTCCGCAATGATTCCGGCATTGAAGAATTTGATGAAACCGCTCATCAGGGCAGAAATGTTGCCGGCATTGCCGATGGGAACCACGACCACCTTGTCTTTCATCTCATATTCAAAATCCTGGGCAACCTCATAGGAGAAGGACTCCTGGCCGAGGATCCGCCAGGCGTTCTTTGAATTGAGCAGCGCAACATTGTACTCTTCGGACAGTTTTTCCACGATTTTCATGCAGTCATCAAACACGCCGGGAATTTCAAACACCCTGGCCCCGCTGCCAAGGGGCTGGGAGAGCTGCTGGGGGGTCACCTTGTTGTGGGGCAGGAGCACGGCCGATTTGATGTGGGGCTGAAGATAGGACGCGTAAAGGGCTGCGGCAGCCGAGGTGTCCCCGGTGGAGGCACACACGGCAATGATGTCCGATACCAGTTGCTGGTCAATGAGGTATTTGATGTAGGAGAGGGCGCTTGCCATGCCCCGGTCCTTGAAGGATGCGCTGGGGTTCTGTCCGTCATTTTTGTAGAAGAATCGAATTTCGGCAAGATCCTGGAGCCGCTGGTTGGCCTCCACAATGGGGGTGTGGCCCTCACCCAGATAGACAATGGATTCAAGGGGGATGTTGGGGCCGATGAATTCATGGTAGCGGTAGATGCCTTTGAGGGCCGGAATCTTGAGCATCCGTCGATAGTCAAAGATCTGCTGCCAGGTGGTGCCGGAAATTTTGTTGAGTCGCTGGATATCCCTGTCTTCAATGAGGAGAACCTCCCCGCAGTCGGGACAGACGTAGAGGAGTTTGGTGATGGGAAATTCCCCCTTGCATCCAAGACAGCGGTAGCATAGATCCCCGCAGGGCTTGGGAACAAGAAATGGCTGGATCTCTTTGGGAAAGTTATCGGGTCTCATTGGTGATGGTCTCCTTGTCGCCCATGTAGGGTCTGAGGACTTCCGGAATGACCACGGAACCGTCCGGTTGTTGAAAATTTTCCAGTATCGCGGCCACGGTCCGGCCAACGGCAAGTCCGGATCCGTTCAGGGTGTGAACAAATTCAAGTTTTTTCTGGCCTGACCGCCTGAATTTGATGTTGGCCCGTCTTGCCTGGAACGCCTCGCAGTTGCTGCAGGATGAGATTTCCCGATACTTGTCCTGGCCCGGCATCCATACCTCAATGTCATAGGTCCTTGTTGCGGAGAACCCAAGGTCGCCGCTGCACAGGGTGACGACCTGGTAGGGCAGTTCCAGGCGTTTGAGGACGGTTTCAGCATTGGCTAAAAGGGATTCAAGTTCATCGTAGGAGGTCTCCGGAGTCGTGTATTTCACCAGCTCTACCTTGTTGAACTGGTGCTGGCGGATCAATCCCCGGGTGTCCTTGCCGTGGGAGCCTGCCTCGGACCTGAAGCAGGGGGTGTAAGCCGTGAATTTAATGGGCAGGTCCGATTCATTCAGAATCTCGTCCCTGTAAATGTTGGCCATGGGAACCTCGGATGTGGGGATGAGGTAGTAATCCTGACCCTCAATCTTAAAGAGGTCCTCTTCAAATTTTGGCAGCTGGCCTGTTCCCAGGAGGCTTTCCCTGTTCACGATAAAGGGGGGGAGGGTCTCTGTATAGCCGTGCTCGTTGGTGTGAAGATCCAGCATGAAGCTGATCAACGCCCGTTCAAGACGTGCGCCGCTTCCCAGGTACAGGGGGAATCTTGCCCCTGTGATCTTGGCTGCCCGTGGAAAATCAAGTATGCCCAGGGCTTCGCCGATATCCCAGTGGGCCTTGACGGGAAAGTCAAAGCGGGGTGGGGTTCCGACTTTTTTCTCAAGGGTGTTGTCCGCATCACTGGCTCCCAGGGGAACATCCGGGTGGGGCACGTTGGGGATAGACATCATGAACTGCCGGATGAAATCATCCTGTTCGGCAAGGGTTTTGTCCAGTGTCTTGATCTTTCTGAAACGGTTCGCATTTCAAGGATGCTGGTTCCGGCATCTTCCTTGTTGCGTTTCATCCTGGCAATCTGGTCTGAAACAGTGTTCCGCTGGTGCCGCAGCGCTTCTATCTGCTGAAGAAGTTCTCTTCTTTTTTTTTCCGCCCTGGCAAAACCTTCAAAATCAGCCTTGCCGGCCCGTTTGGCCAATGCCTGTTTTACCGCTTCCAAGTTCTCTCTAACATACTTGATTTCCAACATTTAAATACCTGCCTGCCCTGTGTGCGAAGATTAGGAGTTATAAGATATTTTGCTCATCAAAAAAAAATATCATGACACATGGGATCCGTCAATGATTATTGCTGGTTGACAATTGGCGGCTTGTGTATAATATTTTTGAAAAAATTGATGGGGGAAAATTACACTTATGGATGACAGCAAAGATAGTAAAAAAAATCTTCTTGCCGGAATCTCACAACAGCTTGCCAAATTTACAAAGGCAGAATTGGCTGAGAAGCAGGCCCAGGTAGAGCAGAATCTTCTTGACTTTGCCAATTTCAGGGAGGCCCAGCTTTCCCTTCTCTACATCGAGAGAAGCCATGAGATTCCAACGGGGAACATTATACGAACCAGCCTTGATATCAAAAAAGGGATTGTGATCCCCAGTTTTTCAGATTCAAGGCATGCCATCAACCTGCTCAGGATTCACGATTACGATAAGGACCTGATCAAAGGCTCCCAGGGAATCCTGGAGCCCGATCCTGAAATCTGCAAAAAGGTCAACCTTGACCAGATCGACATTGCTGTGATTCCGGGACTCGCCTTTGACGAAAAGGGCGGTCGCCTGGGGTTTGGAGAAAGTTTTTACAACCGGCTCATTGCAAAGCTTCCCGAGACCACCCGCAAGATCTCCATTGCCTTTGAAGAGCAGGTGGTTGACCATATCCAGATGGAGTCAAGGAAATATAATCTGGACATCATCATCACCGACAAGCGCGTTATTTACAAAATATAGAGTTTGATTCTATCCCACGGGAAAGAAGTCTGACATGGCGGGAACGTTTCGCTCGTTCCCGCCTGTTATTTGGGGTCCAGCGCCGAGTGGAAACGCTTGAGGTTGCTGCTTTTTCCCATGGCAATGACCGTGTCCCCCTCTTCCATGTAGGTGTCAAAGGAGGGGTTGAAGATCATTTCTCCGTCTGATTTTTTGATGGCAATGATGATGAGGTTATACTTCTGGCGAATGCCTGAATCCTTGAGCATGATGTTCACAAGGGTTGATCTGGCTGAAACCGGTGATTCTTCAATCTGGATGGCCCGTTCCCTCCGGGTGAGGGCAATGTCAAGAAAATTGCTGACACTGGGCCGCAACAGCCGGATGCCCATGGAGACGGCACCAATGTCATAGGGCGACTCCACCCGGTTGGCGCCGGCAGCATAGAGTTTTCCCATGGCCGCTTTTTTTTCAGCCCGGGCCATGATCTTGATTTCCGGATTGAGCTGCCGGGCCGTTAACACCAGGAAGACATTGTCAACGTCCGTGGCAAGGGCAGCGATCAGGTGGGATGCTCTTTTGATTCCGGCTTTGAGCAGCAAAGATTCGTCAGAGGCATCGCCGATCAGGTAGAGCATTTTATCCTCCACAAGGACCGACGCAAGTCCCGGATCTTTTTCCATGACAACAACTTCCGAGGTCTGCTCGGTGAGCTGGTTGCACAGAATCCTTCCGATTCTACCATAGCCGCATACAATATAATGGTTCGTCAGGCTAGAAATACGCTTGTCCAATTTTCTTCTCCCAAGTATTGATCTTATCTCCCCTTCAACGACAAATTTGACTATGATTCCGGCCATATACAGCACCAGGCTGACACTTGAAATGATGAGGAGAATGGTGAACACCCGGCCTGCAGGGCTGATGGGGTGAACCTCACTGTAGCCCACTGTGCTGAGGGTCAGGGCGACCATGTAGAGGGAGTCAAGGAAATTCCACCCCTCAATAATCATGTATCCTGCCGTGCCCAGGGCGGATACCGCCAAGGATACTGCCGTGGCAATCAGGATGTCTCTTAGTTTGTTCATATGGACAATCGTATAGCGGTCATTGATTGAAAAAGCAAGGGGTAAACAGGGGGAGATATTTGAAATCCACTGCCTATCTGCTTGACTGAAACAATGGGTGCTGGTAAACTCGGCGCCATGAATCCAGAACAGCGAAAGTTTGAGATATGGCGGCAGGAGATGGTCGCTCGGCAGATCGTGGCCAGGGGGATCACCGACCCCAGGGTCATTGCCGCCATGGAAAAGGTGCCCCGGCACCTTTTTGTGAGCGAGGCCCTTACTGACAGTGCCTATGGTGATTTCCCCCTTCCCATTGGGGAGGCCCAGACCATATCCCAGCCCTATATCATTGCCGAAATGACCCAGGCCCTGGAGCTTACCGGAGATGAAAGGGTACTTGAGATCGGTACCGGGTCCGGATACCAGGCAGCTGTGCTTGCCGAGATCGTCTTCAGGGTCTATACCATTGAGCGCAACAACACCCTTTTTTTGAGGACCCGAAAGCTGTTTGATGCACTCAAGTACCATAACATTGTTGCCCGGTATTCCGATGGCACCCTGGGGTGGAAGGAGGAGGCGCCGTTTGATGCCATTCTTGTGACGGCAGGCGGTATACAGATTCCCCAGCCACTGATCGACCAGCTTGCCGATGGCGGCAGGCTGGTGATGCCCGTGGGAGGGCTGTTCAGCCAGGAGCTGATTCGCATCGAGAAACGTGCCGGTGAAATTATCCGGGATAATCTCGGGGGATGCCGTTTTGTCAAACTGATCGGCGAGCACGGCTGGAAGGAATAGGGATGGTCAAACGGACTTATGACTGGGTGCTCTCCTGGGCCGAAAGACCGGGTGGTGTCTGGGCCCTGTTTTGCCTTGCCTTTTGCGAGGCTTCTTTTTTTCCCATTCCGCCGGATATCCTGCTCATCGCCCTTGCCGTGGGTGCACCGTTCCGGGCCTTTTACTTTGTCCTGGTGTGCAGTGTGGGCTCTCTTCTGGGAGGTATTGCAGGCTATCTGATCGGCTGGCAGTTCATGGGCACCATCGGCGCGAGGATCATTGATCTCTACGGCCTTGACGGCAAAGTCGACTATATTGCTGCCCTTTACCAGCACTACGATGCCTGGGCCGTCTCCATTGCAGGGTTTACCCCCCTGCCGTACAAGCTTTTCACCATATCCGCCGGTGCCTTTGGTGTGGATTTTTATGTTTTTGTCATTGCGTCTGCCGTTTCAAGAACCCTGAGGTTTGCCCTGCTGGGCGGGCTGATCTACTGGCTTGGGCCGGGCATAAAACGGTTTATTGACCGCTATTTCAACCTTCTTGCCACGGCGTTTACCCTGCTGCTTGTTGCAGGGTTTGTGGCTGTCAAATACCTGTTCTGATCTGGATGGTCCATGGCACCGTTAACAAAACCGGGGTTTGATTTCTGTTTTGATCCAGGGGCGTGTAAAACCTGCAACAGCCGCTGCTGCAGGGGAGAACCCGGAAATATATGGGCCACGCGCCAGGAGGTCCAGGCCATTTGCGACCTGCTGGAAATCAACCTGATCGATGGCCTTGAGCGTTATTTTAAACGGGTTGGAAACCGATTTTCCATCACAGAGATTGCCCAGGGCAGTGACTGTCCGTGTGTGTTTCTATTGCCGGGCAAGGGGTGCTCGATCTACGGGGCAAGACCTGTCCAGTGTCGGACCTTTCCCTTCTGGAAATATTTTAAAACCCGTGTTCAGGAGTTGTGTGACGAATGTCCCGGCGTTACCCGACTGCCGTGACGCCGGGGATGTTGCAGTCTTTGAAAATGCGCTTTCAGAGAACCTGGCGCCAATACGGCGGTATGCTGCAGCTTGGGACGGCGGTTATACCTTTGGGAATCGCTCTTTCAGAAATCCGATAAAGGTCTTTGACAGGGGAGACAGGGTCCGTTTACCATGGGTGGTAATGTAAAAGCTTCTTTTGAGGTCAAGTCCATCCACCGTCAATGCCTTGATCCGGCCGGAGGCCAGAAGATCGGCCACGGCTATGGTTGAAAGGATGGATATTCCGGCATTGCCAAGGATGGCCTGTATCATGGATGCCGTGTTGCCCATGGTGGCGATGATCCTGAGATCCTTGGTGTTTAAACCGGCCTGTTCCATGCTCCGGGTGATGGACCGCCAGGTTCCGGAACCCTCCTCCCTTGCAAGAAAGGGCTCTGTGAGGAGCATGGCCGGGGTCACCGACTGTGTGCCGGCCCATCTGTGGGACGATGGAACCATCAGTTTCATCTCGTCATCCACCAGTTTCTCCTGGGCCACCAGGGGGGATTTAACCCTTGCACCCACAATGCCGACCTCGATATCACCCCGTATGATCTGGTCGATGATCTCTGCCGTGTCGCCTGCCACAAACGACAGGGAAACCTCGGGAAACGCCCGGGCAAGGGGGGCGACCATCGTGGGGAGAATATAGCCCGACGGGATGGTGCTGCCGCCGATGACCAGATGGCCCTTGCGTTTGCCAAGAAAATCGGAGATGGCCGATTCTGCCTCGTCCCGGAGCCTGAGCAGCCGTTTGGCATAGGAGAAGAGGATTTTTCCCGCCTTGGTGGGAACGGTATTGCGGCCCATGCGGTCCATGAGGCGGCATTCAAAATACGCTTCCAGTTCCTTGATGTGGCTGCTCACCGTTGGCTGGGAAAGATGGATCACCTCTCCTGCCTTGGAAAAACTCTGCTGTTCCACCACATTGACAAACACCCTGAGCTGCCATAGGTCCATGGTTATTCCTCTTGCTTCAGGGGAAATTTTTCAAGCACCTTGAGCTTGACAGGATGGGGGACCATGCCGGTGATGTCACCGCCAAAGGTGGCCACTTCCTTGATGATCGACGAACTTGTAAAGATCCACCTCAGTCCTGTCATGAGAAAGATGGTCTGAACATCGCGGTTGAGTCTTCGGTTCATCAGCGCCATCTGGAATTCATTTTCAAAATCAGAAATGGCCCGCATGCCCCGGACAATGGCAACGGCATTCTTTATCCGGGTGTAGTCGACCAGAAGTCCGTCAAACGAATCAACCTCGAGATTGGGTTTGCTGTTAAAGCACTGTTGTATCATGTGCACACGCTCTTCAACGGAAAAGAGCGAGGTCTTTTTCGGATTGTGCATCACCGACACGATCACCCGGTCAAAGAGTTTCAACGCCCTGTCAATGATGTCCATGTGCCCGTTGGTCAGGGGGTCAAAGGAGCCGGGATAGATGGCAATTTTCTCGTTGGTTGTCATTTCTGTTTGTCCCTATCACAAGATGATTTCAGCATTAAAAAGGAAATTCGTGTCTTTCCGTATTTCCTTTGGTCGGTAATGTCAAGTTTTGAAATATTTACCCCAGGGGTTTCCTGAACACCATGTTCGCAGACAACAAGGGCATTGTCGGCCAGAAGGGCGGGGAATTCCCTGTTCTCAAGGATTGTGTCAATGAGGCTCCTGCGGTAGGGCGGATCCATGAATACCAGATCAAATTTTTCCTGACCGATCCAGGGCAGGGGTCCGGGTCGGGTCAGGTCGTGCTGGATCACCCGGGTGCAATGTTCAAACGTTAAAAGGGCGATGTTCCTGTTGATGAGGGTGCAGGCCTCGGGGCTCTGATCCACAAAGGTTGCGGACCCTGCGTTTCGGCTCAGCGCCTCCAGGCCCAAAGCGCCCGTTCCTGCAAACAGGTCCAGCACCCTTGCATTTGGGATCCTGTGGGAGATGATGTTAAAGATGGATTCCCTGACCCGGTCCGATGTGGGGCGGGTCTCCAAGCCCCTGGGCGTGACCAGTTTTTTCCCCCGGTATTTTCCGCTGATGATTCTCATCTACCGGTTGTCTCCACCAACGGGGAGCATGCGTTGATCCACCCCGGCCCTTGCTGCCGCGGCCCCCAGGTCTCCCTTGGCCTCCTCGATTTTCTTTCTGAAAAATTCCTGCTCAAACTGCCGCCTGGCCTGATCCCAGTTGTTCACAGACAAAAGCTCGGACACCCTGTCCCCGCTTTTTTTCAAGCTGTCGTTGTAGGGCCTGGGAATTTCCCTGACCTTGATGGTCTCTTCCTGGACCATGATGGCAAGCCTTTCGATGAGGTTTTTAAGCTCTCTGACATTGCCTGGCCATTCATACCGGACAAGCAGGGCCATGGCCTTGGGATCCATGCTTTTGGGGCCCTTGACCGATTTCTCGGCCGCAGTCTTTAAAAAAACATCCACCAGCAGGGGAATATCCTCCCTGCGCTCCCGCAGGGGCGGTACGGTGACCGGGATCACGTTGAGCCGGTAGAACAGATCTTCCCTGAAATTGCCCGCTGCAATTTCAGCGGTGAGGTTCTTGTTGGTTGCTGCAATGATTCTGACGTCCACGCTCAGGGTCCGGCCGCCGCCGATTCTCTGGAAGGTTTTTGATTCAAGGGCCCGTAATATTTTTGCCTGGGTCTTGAGGTTCATGTCTCCGATTTCATCAAGAAAGAGCGTCCCCCCTGATGCCAGTTCAAATTTACCCTTGTTCTTTGCTGTGGCACCCGGGAAGGCCCCGCGTTCATGGCCGAAAAGTTCACTGTCAATGGTCTCTTCAGGAATGGCGGCGCAGTTGACAATAATAAACGGCTCCTCCGGGCGGGTGCTGAACTGGTGAAGGGTTCTGGCCACAAGCTCCTTGCCGGTTCCGTTTTCTCCAGTGATGAGAATGGCGGCATCCGTGGGGGCTGCATTCATGATCTGGCGGTTGAGATCCTGGACCGCCGGGCTGAATCCATTGATGGAATGCCGTTCAATGGTCTTTTTGCGAAGGTATCGGTTTTCCTCTTCAAGGCGTCTGAAGTTGAGGGCGTTGTTGATGGTCACAATGATTTTGTCAATGGAAAGGGGCTTTTCAAGAAAGTCAAAGGCCCCTGATTTTGTGGCATCCACAGCTGCCTCAATGGTACCGTGGCCGGTGATCATGACAACGGGCAGGTTGGGAAAATTTTTTTTTATCTCCTTGAGGGTATCGATGCCGTCCATGCCGGGCATCCAGATGTCAAGCAGGACGATGTCGGGAGATTCAGCTTCGATTTTTTTAAGGGCCTCATACCCGTTAAAGGCGTGGGAGACTTCAAAACCGTCATCGGCAAGGATTCCCTCCAACGATTCTATGATGGACGCCTCATCATCAACGATCAAAATTGCTGGATACATCTTTTCTCCTTAATCAGCGGGAACGGGTCTGACGCCTGTTCCCTAAACCGGAAGTTCAATGATGAAACGTGCTCCGGCGGGTTTGTTGTCCTGTACCCGGATCATTCCCTTGTGGTCGGTGATGATCGAGCTGACAATGGCAAGTCCCAGTCCCATTCCCGATTTTTTGGTGGAAAAATAGGGCTCAAAAAGCCGGGTTTTTTCCTCGTCGGAGATGCCTTTGCCATTGTCGGCAATTTCGATCCTGACAATGGAGAGGATGGGGTCGAACAAAATATCGATATCTATTTTTCCCTGCTTGTTAATGGCGGCAACCGCATTGTCAAACAGGTTGATAAATGCCTGTTTCATCTGCTGGCGGTCAAGGCTTATGGCAGGAAGGTCACCGGATACAGCGGTCGTGATCTCCACGTTTTCAAGCCCCTCCCGGTAAAGAGCCACGGTTTCATCAAGGATTTCCTCGATTCTGCAGGGGCTGGCATTGGTGTCAGGAAAGCGTGCAAAGGTTGCAAATTCGTTGACCAGGTTACGGATCAGGTCAACGTGGACCACGATCATCTCCGTGCATTTGTCAAACACCTCTTCGTTGATGGTGCGGGAGTATCTTCGCTTTAATCGCTGGGCCGACAGTTTGATGGGGGTGAGGGGATTTTTCACCTCATGGGCGATTCTACGTGCAACCTCCCGCCAAGCCGCCATGCGCTGGGCCTTTTCAAGCTCTGTCAAATCGTCAAAAACCATGACGACCCCCATGTTTTCATTGGCATCGCTCTTGAGGGCGTTAAAGTGAACGGCAAAATGTCTGGGGCTGCCGTTGATGGTTGCCGACAGCGGAAAGGCCACGCTTTCGGTGGCAAACGAGACGGTGTCGGCAATTTTTTTGGCAATGACCAGGTGGTCGCCCCGGATGATCTCCCTGTAATTACGGTTGAGTATCTCACTCGCATCCATGTCCAGCATGGTCTCGGCAGCCTTGTTGATGGTTGTGATCACCCCGGTGTTGGACAGCGAGATCACTCCGGCTGAGATGTTTTTGAGGACAATCTCCATGTACTGGCGGCTTTTTTCGATTTCAATGTTCTGCAGGCGCATGGTCTTTTCGGAGCTGGCAAGTTTTTCCCGGCCCATGGCCAGTTCCCTTGTCATGGAGTTGAACGAATCCACCAGGGTGCCAAGCTCGTCATCGGATTGAAAATCGATCTGGTAGTTCAGGTCCCCCTGGGTGACCCGCTGGGTGCCTTCGGCAAACTTCATCAGGGGAATGGTGATGGATTTTGCCAGATAAAATCCAAACCAAACGGCGCAGAACACCACCAGAAGCGCCACGATGGAGAGGGCAATGTAGTTGGAGATCTGAACCGGGCGTTTGATCATCTTGAGCTGCTGGTACTCTTCAGCTCCCCGTGAGATGGAGGCCAGATCCTGGGACAGGTCCTGGGAAATCAGGGCCGTGACCACAAGAAAGGCGTCGCTCGTTTGGGGATCAGCGCCAAAGGGAATGGTGGTGATGGTCCGGATGGTCTCGCCCGCTTCCACGTTTCCGGAGATGGTCCTTGAGGTGTTGCCCAGGGGGATGTTCATGAGCTCATCCCCGGTGAGGATGCCAAAGTAGCTGTTTTTCAGCTCTTTTGAAAGGGAGAGGGTGGTCCTTCTGGCATCCGGGGTGTAAATCTCGATGCCGTCCAGGTTGAACGCCCGCTGGACCACCTGGACATAACGGCTCAACTCCTTGCTGTTGTCGGGGACCAGCAGCTTTTGTGAATGGATCTGGAAGGTGGCCCTTTTGGCAAAAAAGAGATTTTTTTCTTCAACATAACCGTAGAGCTGACGGCCCACGGACAGGGAATTCTCCAGGGCCTGCTCCACCGGAGCATTAAACCAGAAGGCTATGGAGGTTGTAATAAAGTGGATCGAGAAAAAGAAAAGCACGGTGGTTGGCACAAGGGCCAGGGTGACAAATGCCGCCACAAGACGGGTCTTGAGTTTTGTGCCCAGGATCTTGCTCTTTTTTTCATAGTAGAGTTTTGCAAGGTTTCGGAACACAAGCAGGATCAGGGCCAGGAGCAGCAGCAGGTTGGTGTTGATGAGGATGAACATCAGCACGGTGCTCGACACGGGAAAACCGGTGTCAAACCCGGTAATTCTTGTCTCTGCATAGGTGAGCAGCCCCACGGCAAAGAGGATGGCCAGAATCAGGGCGCCTTCCCTCTTGCGTCTGGCCCGTTCCCATGGGAGGGAATCGGGATTGCTGCTGTTTGTCTTGTCTTTTACCATTGTCAATGCATGGGGTGGCGCTAGTAGATAAATTCCATTGTGTGCCAGTCGGTTTCAAAGTCCCACATGGAGACAAAAAACAGAACATAGTGAAGGTAAAGGGGCAGGGTGAACCTGCTCAGCTCCGCCTTGATCCTGATCTGGTATCGCTGCCCCTTGGTAAGGGTTGAAAGGGGGGTGACCAGGAGATTGTCGATTTCAACCATCAGGGCTTTGGCCTCATCAAACGAGGTGACCACAGACGATGAATCTGTTCTCCAGGGGCGTTGGACCGTAAATGTCTGCTTGAGACTGTTGTATTTAAGGGTGTTTGTGATTTCAAGATCACATAATTTTTTGTCGAACCAGGCTGTTCTCGCCCTGTAAATGGCGGCAACAAAAGAGAAAGAGGTGGGAATGCCGTTGAGAACGGCTTTTTCAATTTCCGGTGTAAATGCATTTTTAACATCAAAGTAAACAACCAGGTCGTCCCGGGTATTTGTCAGGATGATGTTGTCAAGGAACGCCTTCTGTGACGCCAGCACGCCAAGGGGGGACAGGACCATGAAAAGAGCGGTTGCCATGGCGATTGCGCCTTTGGTCAGATGTTTTCCCAGGGGCGGGGTCATGGGTGGGGGATGTCCTCCATGGCCACGGTTCTTGTCTCCCAGGCATCCTTCTGGGCCAGAAGTTCTTCGATAAAGGCATGGTTCAGGGCGTGGCCTGATTTGTAGGTGGTAATATGACCCTGGATGGGCATGCCGAGAAGTGAAAAATCCCCAAGGCTGTCCAGGAGTTTATGGCGGACAAATTCGTCCGGGAATCTCAGCCCGCCCGGATTGAGTATTCGGTCCTTGTCTATGACAACGGCCGTGTCCAGACTTCCGCCCCTGCCCAGGCTGAATCTTTTCAAATATTCAAGATCCTGGAGAAATCCGAATGTCCTGGCCGGGCTGATTTTCCCATGGAAATCCTCGTGAACCGGATCAAAGGAAATTTCCTGCCTGCCGATGAGGGGGTGGTCAAATTCAATGGTGCAGTTGATGGTAAATCCCTGGCCCGGAACGATTTCCACAAATTTGTCCCCTGCCTCAAACCGGACCGGCCGGGTCATGACAAAGTACCATCGGGGCGAATCCTGCTTCCGGACGCCGGCCCGGGTGATTTCCCGGGCAAAGGTTTCAGCGCTTCCGTCCATGATGGGCATCTCATATCCGTCAATTTCCACCAGGGCATTGTCAATACAGAGTCCTGAAAAAGCGGCCATCAGATGTTCAATGGTTGAAACAATGACACCGTCCCGACCGACCACCGTTGCAAGGCTTGTATCCACGACCGTTTTAAACAGGGCCTGGATGTCTGGGGTGCCGGGAAGATCCACCCGCCTGAATCGAATGCCGTGGTTCTCAGGGGCGGGCTGTATGGCGATGGTGGTGTGCCTCCCGGAGTGAACCCCAATGCCTGCACAGGTGACCGGCCGGGCAAGGGTTTGCTGATGATAATGGTGTTCCATGGTTGAAATTTAAGTGTCTCCCTGGTGCCCCGGGCTGCTGCCAACCCGTTCCAGTGAATTATCAGTTGATAACATCTATACGTTATTTTGCTCAAAAAGGCAAAATAATTGGACCATTGCTCAGTATAATTGTAATTTTAAAAGGGTGCATGCTATAGTGTCGCAAATTCTTTTAAAGGGTGTTTCAAGGAGAGCTACTTTGCTTTCAAGGGTCAAGAGCGCTGCCGTTGCCGGAATTGATGCCTATATTGTTGAGGTGGAGGTGGATATTTCATTTGGGCTTCCCATGTTCAATATGGTGGGCATGCCCGAGACTGCCGTCAGGGAGAGCCGTGAGCGGGTAAAGAGCGCCGTTAAAAATTCCGGGTACCGGTTTCCCGTTGATCGCATCGTTGTGAATCTTGCCCCAGCGGCCATTAAAAAAGAGGGGACAAGCCTTGATCTGCCCGTTGCCATGGGGATTTTGTCGGCGTCAGGCATCGTTCCCCTGGAGGCGGGGGGGCGGTTCCTCATGGTTGGGGAACTCTCCCTGGACGGGAGGGTAAAGCCTGTCCCAGGGGTTCTGTCCGCAGCCCTTGCTGCAAAAAATAATGGATTTGCCGGGGTGATTGTTCCCTTTGCAAACAGTACCGAAGCAGCGATTGTCAAGGATGTGCAGGTGATCCCGGCCAGGACCCTGTCTGAAGTTGTTGAGTTTCTCTCCGGGCGAACACCCATTGAGCCTGCAACAACAGACTTTTTGCCTCTGGAAGGCGGGGGAGCCGACCCGGTCCTGGACTTTAACGAGGTCATGGGGCAGAACCATGCCAAACGGGCCCTTGAAATTGCCGCGGCCGGTGGTCATAATCTGGCTATGACCGGCACGCCGGGCTCCGGCAAGACCATGCTGGCAAAACGGCTTGCCTCGATTCTGCCGCGTCTGACCTTTGACGAGGCCCTGGAGACCACCCGGATCTATTCGGTGGCGGGTCTTCTGGGGGCGGATCAGCCATTTATGTTCAACAGGCCGTTCCGGTCTCCCCACCACACCATTTCCGATGCGGGTCTTGTGGGGGGCGGCAGGGTGCCAGAACCCGGTGAGGTGAGTCTTGCCCACAACGGGGTGCTGTTCATGGACGAGTTTCCCGAATTCAGACGAAATGTTCTGGAGGCCCTGCGCCAGCCCATGGAGGATGGGGTGGTAGCGATCTGCAGGGCAAGTTCAAGGGTGAGCTATCCTGCCAGGTTCATGCTGGTGGCTGCCATGAATCCATGCCCCTGCGGGTATCATGGGGATGGTATAAAGCCGTGTACCTGTTCCGATGGGGAGATTCAACGTTACCGGCGGCGGATCTCAGGCCCCCTGCTTGACAGGATCGACATTCATGTTGATGTTCCCCGTGTTCCTTTTAAGGAACTGACCGGTTCAACTCGACCCGAAGATTCGGCCAGCGTAAGAGCACGGGTGGAACGGGCAAGGGAATACCAGGTGGAACGGTTTCAGTCGGCACCCATCCATTGCAATGCCCAGATGGGAGCAGCCCATATCCGGCAGTTTTCCCAGGTTGACAAGGCGGCAAATGCACTCCTGGCAAGGGCCGTTGACACCTTTGGCATGTCGGCACGGGGCCATGGCCGGGTGGTGAAGATTGCACGGACCATTGCCGATGTTGAGGACGAACCGTTGATTCTGCACCGCCACATTGCAGAGGCGATTCAGTACAGGAGTATTGACAGAAAAGACCCCCTGGGATTCTAGGCCCGGGATAAAATAGATCAAAGAGAGACAAATGATAAAAAAAGATATTTTTAAGGGCAATCTCAAGGCGCAGCTCAAGGCTGCAGCCCGGGACAGGCTTTACCGCTTTATGCTTGCAGACGGCATGGTCCGGGGGGCGGTGGTCAAGAGTACCCGCATGGTCAATGAGATGCGGGCAAACCATGGGCTGGGAGGCCTTGAAACCCTGGTCTTGGGCCAGGCATATATTGCTGCCGCACTTTTAACGGCAAACCTCAAGGCCCGGGACCGGATCAGCATGTCCATCCAGTGTTCCGGCCCCCTCAAGGGGCTTGATGTGGAGTCCAATGTGTTTGGCGAGGTAAGGGGGTATCTCAAGGACCCCGGGTTTTCCAGCCACATGGACAAAGAGACCCCCTCTCTTTCCGCCCTGTTCGGAGCCGGTTTCCTGACGGTGACAAAGTACCTGGAAGAGGCAAAACATCCCTATTCCGGCCAGGTGGTGCTCGAGTACGGCACCATTGCAGAGGATCTGGCCAACTATTTCCTCAAGAGTGAGCAGACACCCACGGCATTTAACCTGAGCGTTTATTTTGATGAAAAGGGTGAAGTGGCCGGCGCAGGCGGGATTTTTTTACAGGCCATGCCAGGGGCCGATGACCGAACGGTGACCCAGGCCCAGACCATGCTCCAGAACGTCGGTTCCCCAGGCAGGGCCTTTGCCGGCAACCAGAAGCCTGAGACCCTTGTCAACCATAATTTCCAGAAGCTGAACCCTGTGTTTCTGGAAAATCATCGGGTGGAATTTTTCTGCAGGTGCAGCGAAAAGATCATGAAAGGCCACCTTGCCACCCTTCCCAAAAAAGATATTGCCGACATCATTGACAACGGGCCTTTTCCGGTGGAGTTAAGGTGCCACAACTGCAACACCGTCTACCGGTTCACCCGCCAGGATATCGAGTCCCTGAACCAGGGCCTTGTCTGATACAGATCCCTGGATTCAATACGGGTGCCCAGGGATTTTATTCCTTGACAAAGAGGTCAGATATATTATCAATGCAGGGGTTAAACCTGTAAATTTAAAAACCAAGAGAGGATATCGTCAATGTGCAACAATTGTAGTGAACACAATCACACCCATACCCATAGTCACCAGCCAGAGATCGTCCAGATCATGCCTGCCCACAAGGATTTTTACGCTGTTTACCAGGGCGAGTCGCCAATGGTCCATGGGGTGATCCAGGGGGAATCCGGTTTAAGTCTTGTTCCGGTTCTGTTTCTGGGGCTCATGAAACACGGAGAAAAAACCATGGTTGAAGGTTTCTTTGCCTCCCATTCCATCAATTCATGTGAGGATGTTGAGGGGTTCAAGGGGTATGCTGCTTCCCTTGCTGAGGCTGAAAAGCTGTACGCCTAACAACCGTGAAATAGAAAGGATACTTGTATGCACAAACTTTTACAGAACGCTCCGGGACAGGAGATCATGCTCCTGGGCAATGAATCCATTGCCAGGGGGGCTGTTGAGGCGGGCCTTGCCTTTGCCACCACCTATCCGGGGACCCCGTCGTCTGAACTCTCGCTGAATCTCTTTCAGATCTCCCAGGAGACCGATCTCTACTTTGAATACTCGACCAACGAGAAGGTCGCCCTTGAGGTGGCGGCTGCTGCAGCAAATTCCGGGCTCAGAACCATGTGCATGATGAAGCATGTGGGGTTGAATGTTGCTGCAGATCCGCTGATGACCCTTGCCTATGTAGGCGTCAGGGGCGGGCTTGTCATCTTGACAGCAGATGATCCCTTCATGTTTTCAAGCCAGAACGAACAGGACAACCGTTACTATGGCAAGCTTGCCGGGCTTCCGGTGCTTGAGCCCTCGTCCGTTGCCGAGGCAAAGGAGATGACCAAGGCGGCCTTTGAACTGTCTGAAACACTCCAGGAACCGGTGATTTTAAGGACAACCACACGGATCAACCACTCGAGTGCCTTTGTCAGGCTCGGCACCCTGGGTGAGAGAAACACAACGGGCGATTTTAAAAAAGATCCCTTCAGCTTTGTCACGGTGCCGGCCGTGTCAAGGAAGCTCCACGTCAAGCTGCTCGAAAAACTTGAACAGGCCCGCAGGATTTCCAACAGCAGCGAGCACAACCGGGTCGAGGGCAGCGGCAGTCTGGGAATCATCTGCAGCGGGGTGAGCTATCTCTATGCCGTGGATGGTGTGAACGACCTTGGCATCAAGGATCGGGTCAAAATTTTGCGCATTGGTTTTTCCAACCCCATGCCCGATCGTTTGATCGTTGATTTTCTGTCCGGGTGTGAACGGGTTCTGGTGATTGAAGAGGGTGAACCCTTTATGGAGGAGGCTGTCCGATCCATTGCCCAGACCGCCGGAATAACCATTCCCATCCAGGGAAAGGGGGACGATCTTTTTTCACGCCTCTACGAGTTTGACCCGGCCATGGTGAAAAAGAGTATTGCCGGTTATTTTGAAATCAAATATACGGGTAAGTCTCCGGTGGATACCTCTGCTTTTCCCGAGATCCCCCAGCGTCCACCGAACCTGTGTTCCGGATGTTCCCACAGGGCCACCTTTTACGAGGTCAAACAGGCGGCCAGGGATATGGATACCATCTGTCCGTCTGACATCGGTTGCTACACACTGGGCTTTCTTCCGCCTCTTTCCACGGGTGATTTTGTTCTGTGCATGGGAGCCTCGGTGAGTTCTGCCTGTGGTTTTTCCAAGGCAACGGATAAAAAAGTCATTGCCTTTATCGGGGATTCCACCTTTTTTCACTCGGGCATGACAGGCCTTGCCAATGCCGTGTTCAACAACCACAACTTCACCCTTGTGATCCTTGATAACGGCATCACGGCCATGACCGGTCACCAGCCTAACCCTGGCGTTGATATGGGGCTTTTGAACCTTGAGGGGTATAACCGCATCTCCATTGAAAATGTGGTCAAGGCCCTTGGGGTTGAGCACATCACCGTGATCAAACCGTTCAAGGTGAAAAAAAGCATTGAGGCCATCCGGTCAGCCCTTGAGTTCAAGGGGGTTTCCGTCATTATTTCAAAGGAGGCCTGCGCCCTCCATGCCCGGAGTCTCAAGCTGCTCAAGCCCCGGGCCTTTACCGTTACCGACCGGTGCAAAAACCACCGGGACTGCATGGATTCCATTGCCTGTCCCTCTTTTTTCATTGAAGAATGGCCGGGTCAAGATCGATGCAAATACCTGTGTGGGTTGTGCCCTTTGCGCCCAGATCTGTCCGGAAAATGCCATTGTTCCCCTGAAAAAATGACCCCTAAATCATAAGGAAAAGAGTTGATATGGATGTAAAACGATTAATCATGGTGGCGGTCGGCGGTCAGGGGAATCTGCTTGCCTCAAAGGTGCTTGGCGATGCGGCCCTTGCCTGCAAGGTTCCAGTGAAAATGAGCGAAATCCACGGTATGGCCCAGCGTGGCGGAGTGGTGGAATCGGCCCTGGTGTTTGGCAATGCCCAAAGCACCATCATCTCCGATGGCGAAGCTGACCTGCTGCTGGGGTTTGAGCCTTCTGAAACCTTGAGGGCCATGAACCGATGCAACCGGGATACCACCGTGATCACCAACCTTGATCCGCTTCCGCCGTTTACCGTTGCCATCGGCAAGGGGGTTTATCCTGACATTGAGACGATCAAGGCCCTGATTCAGGAGAAAACGGCCCGCCTCATCGCCTTTGACGCCATGGCCCTTGCAAAACAGGCGGGAAGCCCCATGACCATGAACATCGTCCTGGTGGGGGCCTTGGTTCAGACCGAAGCCCTTCCCCTGACCCGGAAGAGCATTGAACAGGCCATTAAGACCCGGACCAAAACGGCATTTGTGGATATGAACCTTGCCGCCTTTGATCTGGGGTTCCAGGCTGCCGTCGGCATTCCTGATTCCACCAGACAATAACCTTTTTCCAGGAGTGACAAGCCATGCCGGTTTTTGAATACAAGGCCCTTGACCGTCGGGGGAGAAAAAAGACTGGCATCATTGACGGGGAAAGTCTTGTCTCTGCACGATCAAAGTTAAGGGAAAAGGGTATTTACCCCACGACCATGTCCGAGGTCGGTTCCGAGCGGACCGGAAACGGAAATGCCCCTGGGGAGTCTTTTGCCGGGCAATTTCTCTTCGGTCGTATCAAAAATGCCGAACTTGCCATGGTGACCCGCCAGCTTGCCACCCTTCTTTCAGCAGGATTTCCGTTGATTTCAGCCGTGTCAAGCCTTGTGGCCCAAACAAGGTCAAAACCCCTTCAAAAGGTTCTCTCAAAGATCAAAGGCTCCATTGAGGAGGGAAAAAGTTTTGCCGAGGCCCTGGCCATGTATCCCTCGCTGTTCTCAGCGATTTATGTGAATATGATCAGGGCCGGGGAATCGTCCGGAACCCTTGAAATTGTGCTCGAACGACTGGCCGACATCACGGAAAAAAGGGAGGAGACCAAAAAGAAAATACAGGCAGCCCTGGCTTATCCCCTGCTCATGGCCGTTGTCGGTGCCCTGGTTCTTCTGTTCCTTCTGGCCTATATTGTGCCGGGCATCATTGCCATCTTTTCCGACATGAACCAGACCCTGCCCGGGCCGACCCTGTTTCTTATCTCGGTCAGTTCGTTCTTGAAACGGTTCTGGTGGGTGGTTCTGCTGGTACCTTTTTTTTGTGGGGTCGTTCTTTTTTGCGCGGCACAAAACGAACGGGGTGCCTACCTGATTGACAAGGCCCTTTTCCTGACCCCGAAGCTTGGCGATCTCTTGAAAAAACTGTCAGCCGCGCGGTTCTCAAGGATTTTGTCCTCCCTGCTTGCCAACGGCGTTCCCATGATGACCGCCCTTGGGATTTCCAGGGCCACGGCCGGCAACCGCGTCATTGCAGCGATTATTTCCCGGGCATCCAAGGCGGTGGAACAGGGTGCAGAACTGGGTGTCTCCCTTGGCGCTGAAAGGGTGTTTCCCTCCCTTGCCGTTGAGATGATCAAGATCGGGGAGAAGAGCGGTCAGCTTGAAAGGATGCTTGAAAAGACCGCCGATCTCTATGAGAGGGAGGTTGAAGGGTCAGTGACGGCCATGACAGCCCTGCTTGAGCCCCTGATTATCCTTGTCATGGGAGCGGTGGTGGGTTTTATTGTGCTGTCGGTCTGTCTGCCCATCTTTGAGATGAACCAGCTGGTCAAGTGATTTTTACCTATAGGGGTGGATCAAGATCCTGTTCCAGGCCTTCCAGGGCCTGCTGGTTCTGGAACCGGTTGTGCTTGTGGGCGCTGGAGATGGAGCCGTAGATGTTTCCGGCATAGAAACCGGCCTCAACAAAGGAGATGACCCCGCCAAGGGCAGGGTTGCCCCTTTCAAAGGAGGTATGGGCCGCCATGATCAGGGCCGTGTTCAGGATAAACGAGACCAGGGCATCCTGGTAGCGCTCACAGTAGAAGAATCCCATACCTGGAAATATTGCCGCAACCCCTGCAATGGTGGGGCTCTTTTTTTTTGACCCTTTGATGGCCGAAATGGTCTTGTTCAACCGGTCTTGATTGTAGGTGAGGGCTCCGGAATGGCTGAGGCTGTTGATGTGTGTTTCGGCCTTTTCAAGGGCAAGGGGCGCCAGGTCCCGGGATTGTTTCAGCCCCATCCATCCTAAAGCGGCATGGGCGCGATCCTTGGTTGGGATGCTATCGGTCAGCAGGATCAGGTTCTGAAGAGTCGTCTCTGCCTGGCCGTCATGACCCCTTTGTTCATAGGTTCTGGCTGCCATGAAATAGGCTTCGATGACCAGGGGATCCTGGGAGAACGGAAAGAGAAAGGCGTCAAAGGTTTTTTGGGCATTCTCGTACTGGCGGGTGGCATAGTACGCCTTGCCGGTTAAAAACAGTGCCTGGCGCACCCTTGTATCTTCAGGGAAAAAATGGATGAACCGTTTGAGCTCCACCAGGGCCGATGAAGGATCCCCGCTGTCAAAGCATTGCTGGGCATACCCGTACTGCATGTCGGCATCAATGTAAATCCCCCCCTTGTCCGCACCAAACAGAGGATTGGCCGTCACCATCAGCAGGACAACAACCATCCGCGCGGTCCCTTTGCAGAATTCTGGGAAAAACGGCTTCACGGCTGTTTATT
Source organism: uncultured Desulfobacterium sp. (assembly GCA_963675615.2). GTDB lineage: Bacteria > Desulfobacterota > Desulfobacteria > Desulfobacterales > Desulfobacteraceae > Desulforapulum. Next base: position 956,793 of record CAXXTD010000001.1, on the reverse strand, counting down.
CCACCAGAAATCATTTGCCGACACCGGATCAAGGGTTACCCTGGCGTCGTCTTTTTGGATTGCAGGTGAGATGCGGGTCTCATCCCTTCCGCACCGGACAAGCCTGTCGCATCCCATGATCCAGCCGATGAACAACCCGTGGCGTTCGACTGCCTCCTGGGCATAGGCAGAACAGGAGGGATGCATGGGGCAGCGCTCACCGTCCACGGGCGAGATGTATCGCTGGTAAAAGGCAATGATGGGATGGTTTCCGGGTTTTTCTTGCCGGGCTTTAACGGCCTGCCCCCGGGCAGTGGCCGGCATTATGGACAGGTAGACGGCCAGAACCATGGCCCGGATGATGGCCCGGTTTATTGATCGGTTCATGACCCGGGTAATGGGGGCGAACAGCAGGCTATTCCTGGGTAACACGGAGCACCTCAGCAACGGTTGTCACGCCTTTGAGCACCTTGCAGATGCCGTTCTGGCGAAGGGTCTGCATGCCGTGGTCAAGGGCAACGGCCTTAATCTGGTTGGCGTCCGAGGTTTTGAGGATCATGGATTTAAGGGCTTCATCAACCTTCATGATTTCAAGGATCGCCTGCCTGCCCGTGTACCCCGTATTAAAGCAGCTTGAACAACCCTTGGCCTTGTACGCCCTGCATCCGTCCGGGGGAGGGTTGGTGATTTTCAGCAGTGCCAGTTCTTCATTGCTCAGGCGGTAGGCCTCCTTGCACTGTTCACACAGGATTCTGACCAGCCGCTGGGCGATTACCGCCTTGACCGAGGAAGTGATCAGATAGGGTTCCACCCCAAGGTCGGTGAGCCGGGTCACGGCCCCTGCCGAGTCGTTGGTGTGGAGGGTTGAAAAGACCAGGTGCCCGGTCAGGGCGGACTGTATGGCGATCTCGGCCGTCTCAAGGTCCCGGATCTCTCCCACGAGGATAACATCGGGATCCTGCCGGACCACCGATCTTAAACCTGCGGCAAAGGTGACACCGGTTTTCCGGTTGACCTGGATCTGTCCGATGCCCATGAGGTTGTACTCCACAGGGTCTTCAATGGTGATGATGTTCTTGTCCGGGGAGTTGATCACCGACAGGGCCGCATAAAGGGTGGTGGTCTTGCCGCTGCCCGTGGGGCCGGTGACCAGCACAATTCCGTTGTTCAAGGTGATCAGTTCCCGGATGGTGGTAAGATTTTGTTCTGAGAAACCAAATTCGGTGAGTTTCAAAAGGGAGCCTGATTTATTTAAGAGCCTCATGACCAGCCGTTCACCAAAGGCTGTGGGCACCGTTGAGACACGGATGTCGATTTTCTGTTCCCCGATTTTTACCTCAAGCCGGCCGTCCTGGGGGGCTCGTTTTTCGGCAATGTTCATTTTGGCCATCACCTTGATCCTTGAGATCAGTGACGACTGTATCCATTTGGGGGGGGAGAGCATCTCATACAGGATGCCGTCGATGCGGTATCTCACCTGAAGGCTCTCCTGAAAGGGCTCAATGTGAATGTCGCTGGCATTGGCCTTGACCGAGCGTGAGATGATGTGGTTGACCAGCCGTATGACCGGGGCATCGCTGGTGTCATCAAGGAGGTCTGCCGTCTGTTCGATCTCCATGATAATGTGGGAGCTGTTTCCCTCCAGGTCTTCGACCATCTGCTGGACGTTGTCAGGGCTCTGGTTGTACATGGCGTTGATGGCGGCAAGGATTTCGCTCTTTGGGCAGAGCACAAGGTCATAGTCCTTCAGTGCAAGGATTGCGGTAAGGTCGTCCACGGCCTGGAGGTCGGAAGGGTCGTAAATGGCAATGGTCGAACGGTTGTTCTGGTTGACCAGGGGAGCCATCAAGAATTTTTTGAGGAAATGGATGGATACCTTTTCAGTAAAGTCGATCTGGGTGTTTGCCGTGGCAAGTTCCGGTTGAAAGGGAATGTCGTAGGTGGCCCCCAGTGCCATGAGAATTGCCTGCTCCGGAAAACGCTTTGATCCGACAAGGGCCTCTGTGAACCCCTTGTTCCGATGCCTGTAGATCTCCTCGATGGTCTGGGTGGCATCCTCGTCCACAAAGGTTTTCAGGGCAAGATGTTCGATAAAGGTCTGGAGGCTCATTCCTTATCCCCTGGGGTCTGATACAGTTTTACCTCTCCCTGGCGGCGCACCTCATCAATGGCCTTTTTCTTGACCTTGTAAAGATCGCCGGCCTCAAGGGGGTTTTTGACCACCCTGGGAGTGAGGAACACATAGAGGTTGGTTTTTTCATTGCCCGTGGAGGTGTTTTTAAACAGATAGGAGAGGCCCGGGATATCCCCGAGGCAGGGCACCTTGTATTCTGAGTTGGAGAGGTTTTCATCAATCAGCCCGCCGATGACAACGGTGTTGCCGTCCTCGACGATCAGGGTGGTTTCAATTTTCCGTTTCAGGGTGGTGGGACGGTCGGTACTGGACTGGTTGGCGTTGTCAAGTTTGGTGATCTCCTGGAATACATTGAGCCGGACCAGTCTGTCTTTGCTGATCTGGGGGGTGATCTTGAGGGTGATACCCACATCCTTGTACTCGTAGGAGCTGTAGGTGTCGGTGCCGCTTTCAGCCGCCGACCGTGTCTGGTAGGGCACATTCTTGCCGATGGTCAGGGTTGCCTCTTCATTGTCCGTGGTGAGAATCTGGGGGGTGGACAGGATATGGCTGTCCTTGTCTGACTGGTATGCCTGGATTACGGCACCAAGGGTGGGAAAGGAGACCCCGCCGATGGTGATGCTTTTGCCCATGATACCGGCTGAAAAACCTGAACCCAGGGCGCCCAGGGCGGCGCTGGAAAAACTGCCGCCGTCGCTGCCCTTGAAACTGCCAAAATAGACCCCCTGGTCATTGCCGTCGGAATCTGTGTCATATCCGTCACCGGCCTGCCACTGGGTGCCCAGCTCAAATCCTGAGTTGACGTTCACTTCCATGATCAGGCATTCAATATAAACCATGGCCCTGGGTATATCCAGTTTCTGGATCACCTCTTCCAGAACAGGATAATCCTCTTTTTCAGCCATGATGATCAAACTGTTGGTGGCCTTGTCTGCCATGATCTTCACCATGTCCGAGATGACCGGGGCCGTCTTTTTTCCTTCGTTGCTCTGGGCACTTTTTTTTACGGGCATCTCCTGAAGCACTTTGGCAAGGTTTTCAGCAGAGGCATGCTCCAGGTAGTAGACCCGGATCTTTTCGTCCCCCCGGGGGATTTTTTTGTCCAGAAGGCTTACGAGTTTTTTGACCCGGTCGGTTTCAATATCGCTTGCCAGGGCCACAATGGCGTTGGTGCGTTCGTCTGCCACAAACTTGACCAGCATGTCCGAGTCTAATTTGCCCTTTTCCCCCCGGCTTCTTGCCGTGAAAATGGTTGACAGGTTTTTGACAAGCTTTATGGCATCTGCATTTTCAACGGGAATCACTGAAATGGTTTTGCCAATGCCCATGACATCCACGACCTCAATGATGGTCATGAGCCGTTCGATATTGGAGAGGGTGTCCGTGATAATGAGGGTGTTGGTGTCGGCATAGGAAAGGGCCACGCTGCCCTTGGATATCAGGGGGGTGAAAAGTTTTTTAAGATCATCTGCCTCGGCGAATTTCAACGGGATAATCCGGGTGACCACCCTGTCCTTGGGCGATTCATTGCCCTTGGATATCCGGGTGTCGATATTTTCAGACCTTGCGTCAGGAGATGGGATGATCTTGATCACCTGACCGGCTTCAACAGCGGTGAACCCATGGATGGAAAGCACGGATTCAAATACCCCATAGGCCTCTTTTACAGATATTTTAGAAGGAGAGATAATGGTGACATTTCCCTTGACCCTCCGGTCCACCACAAAGTTCTTTCCGGTCAGTTCACTGATAAACTTGATGAACACATTAATATCAACGTTATTGAAATCAATTGAGATATGGTTTTCAGCGGCGGTGGCATCCGCTGACTGGGCCGGGGGCATTTGATGTAAAAGGGGGGAAAAAAGAATGATAATCAGTGTTGCAAAAAAAAGCAGCACTGCGAGTTTATTGCTGAACATTGTAGATGATCTCCTTTGTCTTACCTCGCCTTTTTATTTTCAGTTTTGCTTCGGATGCCTGGCTCAGTGTCTGGTAGAGGGCCAGGGCATCACTGATGGAGTTGAGCTCTTTGTTGTCAACACCCATGAGGATGTCCCCGTTCTTTAATCCCAGTTTGTTGAAAAGGGTGTTATTTCTTATGCCGTATATCAATAATCCATCGGGTTTGCCCTTGGAAAAATGGGGTCTGACCCTGACCTGTTTGGTCAGGGTCTCCATGTCGTTGATGGCCTCATCGATCACAGATTTTTCAATGGTCATGGTAGATGTGTCATTCGGGGGGCTCAACATGGGCGAAGGGGCGGTGGCGGCAGTATGGCCCCCGGGAACCTGGGCTTCCATTTCCAGGATCTGGTCTTCCCCGTTGTAGGTCAGAACCACGCTCGATCGATGTATCTTTTTGATGACGGCTTTTGACACCGTATCTCCTTCGTGGAACAGTGTCTGTGTTCTGGCCTTTTCTTCCTGGATGACGGCAACGGATTGCTGGCCTATTCCTACCACGGTTCCCCACAGTTTCAGGTTAAGCGAGGTTGGGGCAAGTACTGCCTGATCTTGAATTTCAGGGGACTTTTCCTGTTTTTCAGGCGTAAGGGCGGCCTTGAACAGATTTCTCTGGATGATGGCTGTGGACAGGGTTTCAGGGATGGCTTGCTTATCCTGGACGATCGACTCTGGCATTTTTACCCCGGGCTCTGAACGTTCAGGAATGGAAAAGGTTGCGGTCTCTATCCGGTTGTACATGATCGTAACACAGAAATAGAGGGCAACCGTCAGCAAGACAAGATTTAAACCTGTAAAAATTGTTTTCATAATTTAAAAATTGGTTTCTCCACGGTTCCTGAAAGGGTAAAGGGAATGCCGCCATTCTTTTTGTCTTCAAAAAGCATGGCAACCGAGGATAACCCTGCAAAGGCTGCAACAAACGAGGGCGTCGGCTGAATTTCACCCTTGAGGTCCAGCCTGGTTTTCACCATGGAGGGATTGATGGAACAGGTGCCTGTCAGGGCTATGGTTGCCTGTTCTCCCTTGGCATCTAAACGGGTAATTTCCAAACGGCTGTTCCGGAGGGTGCAGGAGATGTCGACACTGGTGAAGTTAAATTCAGACAGGTTGAGCTGTTCAAGAAGCGGGGTGTAAAGTTCTGTCTTGAGATCTGAAAGGTGGAAGACGCCTTTGGCAAGCCCTGGCGAGGGGGAGCCGGGGGTGTACCCAAGGGTGCCGTCCAGCTTGAAATCTGCCTGGACCTCCATTGCGGTACTGGCATAGTGGAGAGCATTAATCTCAAGCGCTGCAAACGTTGATACGAGAGTCATCCCGGAGGGGAGGGCCCCGGAAGGTGCCGAAACCGTGCCGGTGATCACGCCGTTAAATGCCTCTATCCTGAAATCCAGATTTTTGGTTGAACTCAAAAGGGCCAGGGGATTCAGGGACAGGGTCAGTGAATCAAGGGGGATAACCGTTCCATCGGAAAGGGTCAGCACCGGCTTTGTGGTTTTTAATCCCAGGGGCGGTACCAGTTCCACGGGGGAGAGCTCAACCTGGAATGCCGGGGTAATGCGGTTGAACTGCTGTGCCAGGATGCGGCCTGCTGTTTTTCCGGGAAAGAGCAGGTAGCAAAGGAATATAAACGCCAGGAAGGCATACCCGGTATACAGAAAAACGGCCTTTACCCCCATCATGCCGCATCTCCCTTGACCAGGGTTTCCGTTTCCACAATGGCGTCTATCAGGGTGTTGTCCTTGCCTGTTTTTGACAGCGAGAGGGAACGGATGTGTACATTGTTCCTAAAACTTTCAACTCCATGGAGAAAGGCTACGAGTTCCTTGAGATAAAGGGCGTCCAGCTTGATTTTTACCATGGAAAGGGAATATGCCTTGTCGCTCAATGCCTTGGACGAGGGTTTCATATAGGCCACATTGTCTTTGACACCGCTCTGTTCCGCCAGGGTGTCGAGAAAGGAAAAAAGGGTAAAATCTCTGTCTCGGTTTGACACTGCATTGGTTTTAATTTTGTTGAGCCCGGAGAGTCGCTGGTATTCCTTTTCAAGGGCCGAAAGCTCTGCCAGTGATACCTGTCTGGACATGAACTGCTGTTCAAGAACTTTTTTCCGGTCAAGGGTTGGCAGGAGAATAAATTGAACAACCATAAATGCCATGAGAAACCCGGCACAAACGATCAAGGCTTTTTTATCCTGTTTTGAAATGGTCATACCCGGCAATCCTATTGAGTAATCATAAATTTAAATCTGACCCTGTTGCCTGTTTTGTCTGCAGCAGCGCTCTGTATCTCCACCTGTTTGAAAAGATCTGATTCTTCAAGCAACCCCTTTATCTTGTCAATGTCATTGAAGTTTGCCGTGGATCCCGACAAAAGAATCCGCCCCGGGTTGAGAATGAATCGTGTGGTTTCAACGTCAATGGCGGGGGGGATCCGGTTTGAGATTTCAGCAAGGGTTTCAATACAGCTCAGATGGGGCATGGCAGCATCGCTGCTTTCCATGGTTCCAAGCCCCGGGGTCTGCCTCAACTGTTCCAACTCTATTTTCATCTGCATCAGGGGATCGACGATCCTGCCTTTCTGGGGGAAGTTCCTTTTAAACAGTTCCACACTTGCATTCTCAAGAAGAGAGCACCTTTTTTCCAGGCCATGGATATCATTGTTGAGCTTGAACATAAAGGCTGAAAATGCCATGGCGACAAACACCATCAGAATGGCAAGATTCCTGGCATGGCGTTTTAGAACCGAATCCTCGGCATAGCGTTCCCGGCAGAAGTTCAGAACCGGTTGTGATGTGGTTTGGGCAAGGGCTGCTGCCAGGGCATTGGGATGGTCGTCAAGTTCTGCCATGTGAACCGGGCAGTCAAGGGCCTTTTCCATGTGGTGAAACAGGGCCTCGGACGGTTCGCCCTGGGATGTGATCGTACATTTCCGGGCAATAAAATTACCACAGGACCGCTGTGTTTCCCCCTCCATGGTCTGAACCATGGCCCGGACAAGGGCGTCATGGCCGAGGGCTTTACCCAGGGAACGCACCTGAACAACCGTTCCCCTGGCAGACAGGCAGAGGGTGGTGTGATCATCGGAACAGTCGATCCAGAGGGCGTCATTCTCTTCCCTGTCTTCAAGGGCCAGCAAATGATCGGCCGCAATGTAACCCTGAATGGTGATCAGGGAGGGTCTCAGCCCCTTCGCCCTGAGGGGGGTGAAATATGCCCTGAGAATGTCATCGGGAATTGATGCGGTTAAAATGGCGTTTTCATCGATTTTTTCAGTCTTTTCAGGAGCCGTGAAGTCCGAAATATAGGCCTTGTCAGCCAGGGGGAGATTGGCCGCAAGCTCAAATTCCAGGACCTGGCGGATTTTCTTTTTAGAGCGGAAGGGAAGGGTGATGTTTCTGAAGGATACAGAAGATGAAGGAAGGGCAATGGCAACCGAGGCGATTTTCCTGGGATCAATTTTTTCCACAAGGGCTGAAACTGCGGCTTGGAAAGGGGGGATTTCCATCGCTGTTTCCGGGGAACCTTCCTGGGGCGTCACATCATCAAAATTGATGGTCAGGCGTTTCAATACGGAAACCCCTTTTAACTGTTTTTCAATGACAACGGCCTTAAGCGAACTGTTGCCTATGTCAAGTCCAAGGATCGTTCTTTTCATCTACTGGTTCCTTAATATCCGGATGATTCTGCAACCCCATCTGTTGGTTTCCTTTCCCTTTGTTCTCTGGATAACGGCGGTCATTCTGTGCTCTTTCTTTTCCATGGTGACCGAGCACGTTACCCTGAAAAAATTGCTCGAGTAAGAGATCAGGCGGTCGAACCGCTTTTCCTCTTTGTCAGACAGCCCCAGTATCTCTTTGTACCATCCCTTGTCAAGGGCGTTCATGTAATCTCCGTTTTCTTCGTGTTTTTGAACCCGGAAATCAACCAGTTCCTGGGCCTGATCCTCCATTCCCGGGGGAAGAAGCGCCATGATAACCAACGCATTGGCCGTGTTGATGTTGATCGTTCCGGGAAAACGGTAACGATTTTTTTCCGTTACCTTATCATCCATTCCAACGACGGTAAAGGTTTCCTGAAATTCCAGTGCAGGGTCTTCCAATCCTTCAAGGGCTTCAGTGGCCTGAAGGCCCTGGGATAACCCCTTGACCAGAAAAAGTTCGTCCAGCAGATCAAAGGGGCCGTTGGCGCAGGTGTAGGGGGGGACGAGACCCTGATAGTAGGCCGATTCCGCCCCGGAGGTGCCGGTTTCAAGATCATCATCCTCGGCATCCATCCAGTCTTTTAAACTATTGATGATCTCTGAGGGATCCCGATCGTCCTGGGATTTGTCAGCAGAGATCATGAGATCCAGAAGACGCTCCCAGAGCTCTTTCTGGTCGTTATTGAACGTGCTTCCGGGAAATTGATCCAGCAGTGCGTTGACCTGGATCTTGCCCATCTCATCCACAATCGAGAGGGTCATCTGACCGGATGGGAACCCCAGGGAGGCCATGGCCCCATTGATCACTTCTGGATCGGCCCAGATCTCCTGGATGGAATCAACGTCATTTGCATTGGCATCCGCTTCAAGGATCACCATGGCAAGATGGATGCCAGCCATGGCCATCTCCGTGGCCTTGAAGTTTTCTTGGAGGGCCATGGCAAGGTCTGTTGACCGTCTGACCCGTTTTCCCAGCTCAAGGCCTGCTGCGGAAAGAACGGATATGATGGCAAGGCAGACCAGGAGGGCAATCCCCCTTTTGCTGCTTAAGATGGATGTTGTTTGGCGGCACATGGGTGTCATTCCAGGGCCTCCCTTGAAACAACCAGGGGGATTTCAGTCTGAATGATTCTTGATGATCCCTGTGTCTTAAGGGTGATTTTTATTTTCACAGACAAGGGAACCGTGTACCCAGAGGTGCTTGAATCCGAGTCCCAGTCGGTCTGTTCGTCGCCTTCGGCGTCAACATAGCTTAATTCAAAGCCTTGAATGTTGCGGATCAGCACGGGGTCACAGGGGCTCTCCCCCGGGTCGTCAAAGGGCCTTAACCGGTCTGAGCGGCACAGGTCAATCTTCTCTTCATCATTGGCCCTTGCATAGTAAACGATTCTTGCCACACCCGGATGGTGCATGGTGCCAAAGGAGAGGTGATTGAGGGAGGCAAAACCAAGCCGTGAAACTGTGATGCCTGAAATGTCTTCCTGCGTGCCCTTGAATCTGAACGGATCACCGTCTGAATTGGTTTCTGGACGGATGTACCTCGGTGGACGAGTAATGTACAGGGCGGTGAGATCCATTTCCAGGAGCTCTAACAGTGATCTTACCCGCTCGTCCTCTGTTAAGGTCCGGGAAACCGCTGTAGTGGATGAGATGAACGAGTTGAATGCGGTGAAAAGGGTGATCATCAACACGCCGAATATCACCACGGCAATGAGTATCTCCATGAGGGTGAATCCCTTTGTATCCGCCTCCCCCCCGGTCATTATAATTAGAGGTGTTTCATCATTTGCTGTGACCGGATCAGATACCATGCGCCAGTCATGCCGGTTATTTCGGATCAAGGTATCTCCAGGTGGTGAGGGTGAAGTTGTCTCTTCCATGCAAAATTTCAACCGTGACTTTCTTGAGCTGTCGGGCCGAATTTTCCGAAATAAGGGTTGAATCAAAGGTCTGATACTCAGAGATGTCGGCCCGCCACTGATATCCCGGAAACTCCTTTCCAAAATCACCCTCAAGGGTTGTATCCTCTTCAAGGCTTCGTTCGCAAATGGTTATTGCCTGTCGTGCAAGCAGTGGCGCAGTTGCGTTGAATCGTCCGCGTTCCGCAAGGACTATGCTTGAAGATTGCATTTTGAACAAAGAGACAAATACGATGGAAACAATCGAGAGGCTCACCAGTATTTCAAGAAGGGTAAAGCCGTTGACGGCGTTTTTTCCTCCCACGTCAGATGCACCGGTCATAGGAGACGATCCTTTTTTCAAGCTCGGCATTGGCGAGAAAGGGTTCGATGACAAGGGTGACATCCTCGTCATCATTTTTCAAATGGATCAATGCCATGTCTGAATACCCTTTTTTGTAAAACCGGATTAAAAATTGGTCCGTGTCATGGGGCAGGGGCTGGGGATACTCGACACCCAGGAGGATGGTGTCTCCTGAAAATCGAATACCGCTGTTTTTTGCGTCATCGGTCTGGTCCTCATCCATGGTGTCATGTGAGATCCAGATCAGGCCCTGGGCAAGGTCCACATGCATGACATAGTCCCTGTACTCGGTCATGGCCTGTATTTTTAACCGGTCAATGAGCTGAACGGTTTTTCCAAGGACATTGTCCGCCGGGGACAAGGGGTTGAACGCCCGGAAGTTTGGGAGGACAAACGAGAGGACAACCCCGGTGATGACCATCACAATGATCAGTTCGATCAGGGAAAATCCGTTCTCTTTTGAACACTTTTTTATCGGAAAATTACACGGAAGCATTGCCATCAGAGACATTTCACCAATCGTTGCGGACAGAGCCGTTCCCCGGCTCCGGCCATGCCGGTTATTCAAGTTCCCAGCTCTTGATGTCACTGTCCTTGCCTTCTCCGCCCGGGGTTCCGTCACCGCCATAGGAGATAATGTCAAAGTCACCATGGACCCCCGGGCACAGATAGAGGTATTCCCTGTTCCAGGGATCTTTGGGGATCTTTCCCTTTTCAAGGTAGCCCCCCTCGTTCCATTTGGCGGGAACAGGTTCGGATGTGGGCTGTTCCACAAGGGCCATGAGACCCTGTTCCGTGGTGGGGTAGTTGCCGTTGTCCAGGCGGTAAAGTTTGAGTGCCGTCTCAATGGTTGCGATGTCAACCCGGGCCTTGACCTGCTTTGCCTCGTCTGTCCTTCCCATGAGCCTCGGCACGATAAGACTTGCCAGAACCCCGAGAATGACCACCACAACCATCAGTTCGATCAGGGTAAAACCCTTTGTGTCTGTTTTCAGCAATATCATATGAATCCTTATCTTGATGGGTAAAATCAACCTGTAACGTTTTTTATACGATAGATTTTATATCTTTGCCAATTATTTGTTGCCGAATAATTGGATTTGCTTGTCTTTCTCATCTTTGATGACCTTGTCAATATTCATGATTTTTGCACGCTATTTGCGTTAAAAGACGTTCTGATAGGGTGTTGATTGTGTTTTCGGGTATCGAGTAAATCTTGAGCCTCTTTTTTCCTTTCAGTAGCTTCGGGCAGGAATCGGTTTTGTCTCTTTTATGGTTACTTTGAGGTCAATATTTCAGAGGATCTCTGTGAACTTATTCTCTTTAAAGGGAAAACAGCCATAGGACCGGCTAAAGGTCTGGGGTGGTACCGTTCCCCTTTTGCGGCCCGGATTAGTGTTGATCAATCTTCCAGGTAGTGGTAATAAAAATGTCGTTTGATTATTTAGTAAATGCAACAAACGAGGAGAAAAACGTGAAATCAACACTGAACCATACAATCCTGATTCTGATCCTCTTCACATTGATCTGCAGCACGGCCCTTGGGGAGACGGTCTATGTCAAGGGCATTATGAGAATAACCATGCGAACCGGGCCAGGGGTTGAACATAAGATTGTTGCCATGCTGGAATCCGGGGACAGTCTTGAGGTTGTCGAGGGTGGTGACGGCTGGTCCCATGTACGCAATGTCAATGGCACAGAGGGGTGGGTGCTGACCCGTTATGTGACCGCTGAGGTGCCCAACACCCTGATTGCAGACCGGCTCAAAACCGAAAATGCAGTGCTGTCCGGGGCCATTGAAAAGATCAAGGCCGAGAATGCTGAACTTGAGGGTATCCGGGAAAAGTATGAAGCCCTTGACCGCTCCTATTCCCTTTTGAAAAAAGAGGCGGCTGATTTTCTGTCCCTCAGGCAGAAATACGAAAAGGTTACAACGGCGTCCAACGAGCAGCAGGCGCGCATTGCAGCCCTCGAAAAAAGTCTTGGCAGTGAGGACGTCAAGTGGTTCCTCAGCGGTGCCGGCGTTTTTTTTGCCGGTATCCTCCTTGGCATGAGCGCCAGAAAGAAAAAGAGAAACTCGCTGCTGTAGGCCCTGGGCACGGGTTCATTTCTTTGTCCCGGCAAACAGAGTGACGATGCCAAAGGTCATGGGCTTCCATTTTACATCGGTAAATCCAGCGCTGACCATGATCTGGGAAAATTTCTGCTGGGAGGGGAATTTCAACACCGAGGCTGGGAGGTAGTGATAGGCACCGGCGTTTTTTGAAAACAGGCTTCCAATGGCAGGCAGGATCCGTTTGAAGTAGAAGAGGTAAACCTGCCTGAAAATTCCTCGTTCAGGGGCGGTCAGCTCAAGGACAACCACTTTTCCCCCGGGTTTGAGGGCTTCATGAAATTGTTTGAGTGCCCCCCTGCGGTCCATGATGTTCCGGATACCAAAGGCGATGAGCACGGCATCAAAGCGTGCTGCTTGAAATGGCAGAGCCAGGGCGTTTGCGCACACCAGGGGAATGGCGGCAAAGCGTCTGCTGGTTTTGAGTTTAAGCTGGCCAAGGGCGAGCATGCCGGGTGAGAAATCCGTGCCAATGATGCGGGCGCTATTCCCGGCCTGGTTCCTGGCCTCCATTGCAACGTCACAGGTGCCGCAGGCAACATCCAGAACCATTCCAGTTGAAGGGATTTTCGCTGCCTGGACCATTTCCCTTCTCCAGTAAACGTCCTGCCTCAGGCTCAGGAAGCGGTTTAAAAAGTCATATTTCGGTGCAATGCTGTCAAACATCTCCCGGATAAAATCAAGCTCCATATTCATCGTTGACAATCCTGATTTGTGAGTTAAATTATGGTGATTTGTAAAGCAGGTATGGGTAGCATATTGCTGTTGAAATTTCAATCTTTAATGGAAGGCGTTGCCTTTAAGCGTCAGCAATCAGGGGCAGCATCTGAACGCGGGAAATATGTCGGATAAAAGAGATTATTATGAGATTCTTGGCGTCTCAAGGGATGCTGGGAAAGATGAATTAAAATCAAAATACCGGAAGCTTGCCATCAAGTTTCACCCGGACAAGAACCCGGGGAACAAGGAGGCAGAAGACAAATTCAAGGAAGCGTCCGAGGCCTACGGGGTTCTGTCGGACGATAAAAAGCGCTCGATCTATGACCAGTACGGTCACCAGGGCCTCGATAATTCGGGTTTTTCCGGTTCTGGGAATTTCGATGATGTGTTTTCAAGCTTTGGGGATATCTTTGAAGATTTCTTCGGCTTTGGGGGCAACCGGGGCGGCCGGGGAGCACGGGTTCAGCGGGGGGCAGACCTTCGGTACGACATGACCCTGGACTTCATGGAGGCCGCCTTTGGGGTTGAGCGGGAGATCGAGGTCCGGAAGCTGGACGTCTGTGACCTCTGCCAGGGTTCAGGGTGCAAGGAAGGCACCGAGCCTGAGACCTGCAGTCAGTGCCGGGGGTCCGGACAGTTTATCCAGAGCCAGGGCTTTTTCAAGGTGAAAACCACCTGCCCCTATTGCCGGGGCAAGGGCAAGTCTATTCCCCACCCCTGTCCCAAGTGTGTGGGTGCAGGCCGGGTGGAGGTCTCTAAACGGGTCACGGTCAAGGTGCCTGCCGGTGTGGACAACGGCTCCAAACTGAGGCTCAATGGTGAAGGCGAAGCCAGTGTCAGCGGCGGCCCCAGGGGCGACCTGTATGTGTTCGTCAGGGTAGAACCCCACAAGCTGTTCAAGCGGGACAACACCAACGTTCTGTGCGTGGTGGAAATATCCTTTGTCCAGGCGGCCCTGGGGGCAGAAATCGTCATTCCAACCCTGGAGGGCGAACAGACACTGACCATTCCCAAGGGCACCCAGTACGGGGAAACCTTCAGGTTCAAGGGCCAGGGCATACCCTCCCTGCGGTCCGGGCGCAGGGGGGATCAGATCATTCAGGTGGATATCAAGGTGCCGACACGGCTCACCAAGAAACAGGAGAGCCTTCTCCAGGAGTTTGACACACTTAACTCAAAGAAAATATCCAACCGGCTGAGGAATCTTTTCAAGAGTATTTAAGCGACATTAGACTTTTCCAGCCATTGCTGGATACAGGGGGATTTGATGTTTGAGTTAAAGGTGAAGACCCATTTTGCAGCGGCCCATCAACTTGCCATGGTCGGCGAGAAATGTGAAAACCTCCACGGTCACAACTGGGATGTTGAGGTGTATGTGGCGGGTGAAAAACTGAATGGGGCAGGGGTGCTTGTGGATTTCGGGGTGATAAAGGGCTTTGTCAGAAAGATCATGAAAGAGCTTGATCACAAATACCTCAATGAGATCGAGGCGTTCGCCGATGTTCAGCCCTCGTCCGAGCAGATCGCCGTCTACATTGCCAACCGGCTGAAACCCCTTTTGACTGATATTGATCCGCCGGTCAGGGTTTCAAGGGTTTCGGCCTGGGAATCGGCCAATGCCTGTGCCACCTATATCCTGCCCGCTGAAGAATAAGGCAGACGGGGACAGATGCAGGGTCTGTCCCCCTACAGACCGGAAAAGGCCATGAGGTCGTCCCGGGTGATGATGGCTGATGCATCCTTGACCACCCGTCGGATTCTTTCCATTCCCCCTTCCTGGCGGTCAATGAGGGTGATGACCTTTATCACGTCGAGTCCCTCGTCTTTTGCCCTTTCCACCGCCTTGAGGGTGGACCCGCCTGAAGTGGCAACATCGTCAATGATCACCACCTTTTCTCCGGGCTCAACATCCCCTTCAATCCACTTGATCACCCCATGATCCTTTTGTTCTTTTCGGATGGAAAAGGCCTTGACGGGATGGCCCTTGAGGTGGGAGGCAAAGGATGTTGCAACGGCGATGGGGTCTGCCCCGAATGTCAGGCCGCCAATGGCGGTGCAGTGGGAGTCCTTGATGGCATCAAACATGAGATTTCCCACGAGAAACATCCCCTCCGGGCTGAGTATGACCGGTTTGCAGTTGACGTAAAAGCAGCTGGTCTTTCCCGATGCAAGGGTGAATATGGGGGTGTCGCTGTATTTAAATGATTTTTCCGAGAGAAGGGCCAGTACTCTTTTTTTCATTTGATTTTATCCTCTTGTTTTGATTATAAAGCCTTCACTGAAGGAAGAAGCCGGCATGCGGGATTCAGTGAAGGCCCGTGTAAGGAAAACTGTTTGGCAGCACTCCTTGACAACAGGGGAGTTATACCAGTAAATTTCAGTTGAGTCAATTCTGCTCTGGCAGCCTTTTAATCCCTGGACAAAGGATGATATGGACAACAAAGGTTCAATAATCAGAATGTTCAACGTGTCCAAGCGTTACGGTAAAAAGCATGCGGTCAAGGATATTTCCCTGGATATTTCCGCCGGCGAGTTTATTTTTGTGACCGGTCCGTCAGGCGCCGGAAAATCGACCCTCATGAAGATGATCTACCTTGCCGAAAGGGCCACACAGGGTCAAATTCTTGTTGACGGCATGAACCTTGACAGGATTTCCCACGACCGGGTTCCGTTTCTTCGGCGACGTATCGGCGTGATTTTCCAGGATTTCAAGCTGATTCCCAACCGATCGGTGTTTGCCAATGTGGCCCTGGTCCTGGAGGCGGCAGGTGAACGGCCCCTGGCGATTAAAAACCGGGTCATGGCGGTTCTCAGAACCATGGGTATCGCAGACAAGGCCAGTGCCCTTCCCCCGTCCCTCTCCGGTGGCGAACAGCAGCGGGTGGCCATTGCAAGGGCCGTTGTGGGCAATCCCAGGATTATTCTGGCCGATGAACCCACGGGCAGCCTGGACAACCGGTCTGCCCAGATGGTTCTGGATTATCTGATGCAGTACCATGACAGGGGGGCGACCATTCTGATTGCCAGCCACAATATCCAGCTGATCAGCAGTACGGTCCGGGCAAGGAGTATCTCCCTTGTTGACGGCACGCTTGCCGGAACGGCAAGAATGCTCTGAAAATGGTAAAATCCATGAATCATTTCTTCAGGCGAGCGGTTTCAGACATCCTCTCCAACCGGTTTTTGAACCTGATCACCATTGTGACCATTGCCCTGTCCATTCTGGTGGTTTCCACCTTTGCCCTTTTTTTTGAAAATGTAAACCGGGTGATCAATTCCTGGAACAGAGGATTGAAGGTTGTGGCATACCTTGACGATGATTTTGTCCCGTCAATGTTGCCGGCGCTTGCGGCCCGTGTGCAGGCCATGGACGATACCCGGGAGGTCCGCTTTGTTTCAAAACAGGAGGCCCTTGCATCCCTCAAGAACGAGATGGGTGGAGAGAGCACCTTTCTTGAAACCCTTGAGACGAATCCCCTGCCCCATGCCCTGGAGATCCGAATCAATGGAGATGCCCTTGAATGGGACGGGATTGCCGGGTTTGCAGGGGCTGTTGATGCATTGCCCCATGTGGACAGTGTGGAATATGGTCAGCGCTGGCTCGGGCGGTTTCTCGTCTTTTTCAATCTTTTCAAGATCACCGGCTATGCCATGAGCAGCCTGTTTTTCATGATCGCCCTTTTTATCACGGCAAACACCGTGCGTCTTGCCCTCTACTCCCGGCGCGAGGAGGTCGAGATCATGCGCCTTGTGGGGGCAACCGATCGTTTCATCGTTACCCCCTTTTACATTGAGGGACTCATCCAGGGCACCCTTGGCGGGGTTTCAGGACTTTTCATCCTGTGGGTCATTTTTTTTGCCATATCCTCAAACCTCGGCAGTGAAGTGACCGCTAAAATGATGTTCGAGGTGCACTTTCTGTCCTTTAAATACGGGCTGCTGATCATTGCCGGCAGTGCCTTTCTGGGTTGGCTTGGATGCTATCTTTCGTTAAAGCAGTTTTTAAAATATTAAATTCCGTCCCTGTTCTGATCGCACTTGCTGTGATTTGGGTGCCGCTTTTTTCGGCCATGGAAGGAGAGGCGACGGACCTTACGGCGGTTTCAAGCAACGAAGCCGGGCAGATCCGCCGGAAGATGGCAGCCCGCCAGGGTGAGGTTGAGGCATTCACCCGCAAAGAGGCCGCAGTGATCGAAGGGCTCAACGAGATAGAGCAGGCCCTCAATCGCATGGGAGCGGCCATTTCCCAGGTGAAAAAAGAGCTGAAAACAGTTGAAACCCAGATGGCCGAGGTCATGGTCAAGAAAAAGGCCCTGGCCGCCACCATTGATAAAAACAGCCGTTATGTGGGGACAAGGCTCAGGGCGCTTTACCGGGTGAGGATGATCGGGCGTATGGGCCTTACGGCCATGCCCGACTCGATGTTTGATTTTTTTGTCCAGCAGAACGCCCTTGAAAAAATACTTGCCCGGGACTTTGAACTCATGGACCGCCATTTGGCGGACATGGCTGATCTGGCCGAACAGTCCAGGAAGTTTTCCGCCCTGGAAAAAGAGAAACAGCGCCTCGAGGCAAGCCTTGCTGAGCAGATGCGGGTCAAGGAAAACGAGGGGGAACAACGAAGACGCATTCTTGTGGAAATACAGAAGAAAAAAACACTTGGGCTTGCCGCCGTTGCATCCCTGAAGGCGGCTGCAGAGACACTTGAAAAAAAGATGGCCTCGCTCCAGGCCGCCCCCCCGGGGGACAGGGCGGGGTTTTTTCTGAGCAAGGGGCGCCTTGGAATGCCCGTGCAGGGGGCGATCATCACGCCCTATGGCCCTTCCCGGAATAGTAACGACTCCTGCTTCACATTTGAGGCAGGAATTGATATAAGGGCAGACAGGGGCGAACCGGTCCGATCGGTATTCAAGGGTGAGGTCATCTATGCCGAATGGCTCAAGGGATATGGGAATCTGATGATCATCAACCATGGGGATAATTTTTATACCCTGTATGCCCATGTGGAAGAGTTTTTCAAGAAAAAGGGTGAGCGGGTTGATACTGACGAGGTCATTGCATTGGCAGGTGATACTGGATCCATAAAGGGGACCTGTCTTCACTTTGAGGTGAGGCACCATGGACGACCCATGGATCCAATGAAATGGCTCAAAAAAGGAGCGTGAAATGTTCAAGACAGTAAAAAAAAGAACCAGGCTGTGGCTGCCTGTGATTGCATTTGCCTTTGTTTTAACCCTGGGACCGGGTTTTTACAGCTCGCCCATGGCCGGGGATGAAAAAACCTATCAGTCGTTAAAGCTTTTTTCCGAAGTCCTGGAAGAGATCGAGGCCAACTATGTCGACCCGGTGGACAGTGAGAAGTTGATCCAGAGCGCCATCAAGGGAATGGTGTCAAGCCTTGACCCCCATTCGACCTTTATGCCCCCCGAGGCCTTTGACGAACTCCAGGACGACACAAAGGGAGAGTTCGGCGGCATCGGCATTGTCATCACCATGAAGGATGGAATCCTGGTGGTCATATCCCCCATTGAGGGGACCCCGGCCTACCAGGCCGGTATCATGGCCGGTGATGTGATCGTCAAGATAGACGGCGAGAGCACACGGGATATGGAACTGTGGGAGAGTGTCAAGATGATGCGGGGGCCAAGGGGAGAGACAGTGACCCTCACCGTGGTCAGGGACGGGATCGCTGAACCCCTGGAGTTTGTTTTAAAACGAGACCTTATTCCCATGGAGAGTGTCAGGAGTACCACCCTCAAACCGGGATATGGCTATGTCTGGATTACCAATTTTCGAGCCAACACGGCAGAGGATGTACAAAAGGCCCTGGACAGACTTGAGGCCGGGGACGTTCCCCTCAAGGGGCTGGTCGTGGACCTGAGAAACAACCCGGGCGGACTGTTGAACCAGGCCAACGAGGTGTCGGATCTTTTCCTTGACCAGGGCATTATTGTTTCCATCAAGGGCCGGCTCGAGCAGCACACCGAGGTGTTTGAGGCCCATCCCAATCCAAAACCGCGGAACTATCCCATGGTTGTTCTGATCAACGGCGGAAGCGCCAGTGCCTCGGAAATCGTTGCCGGTGCCCTCCAGGACCACCGGCGGGCTTTGATTCTTGGTACCACTTCGTTTGGCAAGGGGTCGGTCCAGACGGTAAAACCCCTCAAGGACGGATTTGGTTTAAAGTATACCATTGCCCGGTACTACACCCCAAGCGGCCGGTCCATCCAGGCCGAGGGGATCAAGCCTGACATTGAGGTCCCGTTCTCCCTCATGGAAGACAAGGTGGAAAAAAAGCCTGAAACCGCCTTTGACCGGATGATCCGGGAAAAGGATTTGAAAAATCATCTGGAGCCCGAGGCTGTGGATAAAAAAGCGGGAAAAGAGAACGGGCAAACAGGTTCGGCAACCGCAGCCCAGGGATTGATCAGCCTTGACCGGCTCAACCATGACACCCAGGTGCAGCGGGCACTGGACATCCTTGTCAGCTACGGATATTTAGCACCTTGAACCAGGGTGTTGCCGGTACGGATTAACAATGGCTGTAAAGAAAAAGACAGCAAAACAAGGCACCGGCAAAGCGGCAGAAAAAACGGTAAAAAAAAGAGCACCGTCCCCCCGGGGCAAAGGGTCCGCAAAGGTCTCCATTGCCGATGAGTTTAAAAAAATATTAATGGCGGTCGTTCTCCTTGTCGGCGTGGTGGCCGTGCTGGCAATGGTTGCCGATTTTTACATGGGCAGGCCTGCAGGTAAACGAGAGGCTGCCCCTGTTGCCCGGACAACGTCCGATCGACCGGAACCCGGGGCGGTTCAGTTGAAGAAGCGTGTTTCCAGAAAGCCCGATCATTCCGGAACGGCGGACCAAAGGGAGGCTTCCTCCCGGAAGCACCCGGTCTTTGAGGTGTTTGACGATTCGCATCAACCCGCGGAACGGACGCCGAAACCTGCTGCGGTACCGCCTGTGCTCCAGGATAAGACCCCGCGGGTCGCCATTATCATTGACGACATCGGGTTTGACAAGAACATGTCCATGGCCCTGGCAGGACTGGATCCCCACCTGACCCTTTCCATCCTGCCCGGGGCTCCCCACGCAAGGGCCATCGCCCTTTTGCTTCATCAACAGGGGACAGAGATTCTTCTCCACCTGCCCATGGAGCCCATGGAGTACCCAAGGGTCGATCCAGGGCCGGGGGCACTGTTGTCGACCATGACACCCGACCAGCTCCTTGACCAGCTCAGGAAGGATCTGGACATGATACCCCATGTTGCTGGGGTCAACAACCATATGGGATCACGGATGACCTCCCTTTCTCCCCAGATGAACCAGATTTTCACCGTTCTGAAACAGCGCAATCTCTTCTTTGTCGACAGCCTTACGGCAAGGGAATCTCTGTGCAGGCAGTCGGCCAGACTCTTGCGGATTCCCTTTGCCCAGAGGGATGTGTTCCTGGACAATGTTCAGGATGGTGACTATATCCGCCAGCAGCTGGCCCAGCTGCTGGCGGTTGCCCAGCGCCATGGAACAGCCATTGGCATCGGCCATCCCTACCGGGCCACCTACCTGACCCTGAAGTCGGAAATGGAAAGGCTGAAAAGGAAGATACGCATCGTCCCGGCATCTGCCCTGGTGGTGATTCCGGGATAGGTCTCGATTGCCCCGGAAGCTGTTATTCCGATGCTT
Organism: uncultured Desulfobacterium sp.; assembly: GCA_963675615.2. GTDB lineage: Bacteria > Desulfobacterota > Desulfobacteria > Desulfobacterales > Desulfobacteraceae > Desulforapulum. Next base: position 936,240 of record CAXXTD010000001.1, on the reverse strand, counting down.
CTGCCACCATGGCTACCCATTCTCCCTGTGTGGTGGTTTTAACCACGGTAAACCCATTGTCTGCCAGGGCGGTCCGTACCTGTCCCTCCCAGGCGTTGATGATGCCCGAAAGGATGGTCCGGCCCCCCGGGGCAAGCCTTGAGCGAATATCGGGCAGAATGGTGATGATGACCTCGGCAAGGATATTGGCCACCACCAGGTCGAATTTTTCATGGGGATAACGGTCAAGGGTGGTGCATCGGATCTCGAATGATTCGGGCGGGATGCGGTTGTGTTCCAGATTTTTTTCGGCGATCTGGACGGCCACCGCATCGTTGTCAAGGCCCCTGAGGATACCGGCACCAAGTTTTGCCGCTGCAATCATCAGGATTCCGGAACCAGTTCCCACGTCCAGAAACGAGGCGCCCGGTGTGATCTGTTCCTGAACCAGGGCAAGGCACATGGCCGTGGTCTCATGGGTGCCCGTTCCAAAGGCCATGCCCGGATCCAGATCAATGACAACGTCCCCGGGCTCCGGCTCAAATGCCCGCCAGCTGGGTCGGATCACCAGGGTGTCCGTCACCCGGGTGACAAAGAAAAATTCTTTCCATGACTCGGCCCAGTCCTGGTCGTCAACCATTCGGTTGGAAAGGGTTACCGTTATGCCCTCCAGGGCAGCAGCCTTTTTTTTCAGGTCGGCAAAAAGTGCGTCGGATGACGGAATGTCGGGCAGATAACCGGATATCGAGTGGGTGTCAGGCTGTGCCAGGGCATTGCTTCCAAATCCTTCATCCGGCTCAGGAAGAGGCACTTCGCAAACCACTCCCTTGAGGTCAAGGTCAAAAAAAAGCTGGGAGACAAGCTCTTCGGCAAGGGCCATATCTTTGGCTTCAAAACGGGCGTTAACATGTATCCATTTCATGGCAATTTACTCTTACTCTTGATTTGTTGGGTGTATTTGGGTATCAAACAAAATATTTTTTCAGTCTACCAGGATCTTTTTTATGAATAAAGGGTTTTGCCTAAAAACATCATTGCGGGTCGTTACCGTGCTTTTTACGGCAGTTCTGCCCCGGGGGCCTGTTTGCCGGTGTTTGGGTGACCGCCATTAAACCCGTGCTTGAGGAGGAGTTAACTGTCTGATGGATATTGAAAATTTTACCGCCAATCCCTATGAGAACCTCTATATCTACTATCTTGAGGGCATCCCCGATCTGATTCCAAACAGGTTCGACAACCTCGGCTTTATCGGTAACTGGTGTGAGCAGGGGTCGTCTTTTCTTTTTTTCTCGTCATCCGCAGACCGGGATGTGGCAGAACTTGTGGCGGGAGATGATGGTCTGACCCTGGTGGATTCCTATCAGATGAGCTGTGAACAATGGCACGGGGAGGCCATTGAGTCCTACACCACGGGGCGTTTGTGCATCTCACCGCCCTGGAAGATTCCCTTTGTGAACCGGCCGGGGATTCGTCATATCCTGCTTGATCCCGGGGTGGTTTTTGGAACGGGCCGGCATCCCACCACCGAGGCGTGCCTTGTTTACATGGAATCGCTTTTTTCCAGTCAGTCGATCCGATCCATGATCGACATCGGCACGGGAACAGGGCTGCTTGCCCTGGGAGGGGCAGCCCTTGGGTGCGGCCAGGTGCTTGCCCTTGATTTCAACCTGCTTGCGGTCAGGACGACCCTTAACAATGTCCGGATCAACCATTTTGAGGACAGGATCCTTTCCATACAGGCAAGGGGAGAAGATTATATTGAAATGGCGGCCGACCTTGTGGTGGCCAATATCCACTACGACGTGATGAAGGACCTGATCACCACCCCGGGGTTTCTTGCAAAGCCCTGGTTTGTGCTGTCCGGTCTTCTGCGGAGCGAGGCCCGGAAGGTGATGGATTCCCTCAGGACGAGCGGGGTAACCATTCTCGAAACCACCTGCCCGGACGGGGTGTGGACCACCATTTTCGGCAGGGGTGTGCCGTTCTCTTAACCAACTTAACAACGGCCGAATGGAAAAGCCGGGGAGCAACAGATGGCGTTGTACAATGGGGTCAGTTTTGCCGGGATATTTATCCTGATGTTCATTGCCTGGGCAATTTCCCGGGTGTTTTTTAAAAACAGGCAATCGCCCAACTGGCACCTGATCGGCTGGGGCCTGGGGCTTCAGGCCGTGTTTGCCCTGTTCATCTTTGTGGTCCCTGCAGGCGTAACCTTTTTCCAGGCCGTAAACGACATGGCCGTCCAGGTATTGTCCACGGCCGGCGAGGGGGCAAAATTTGTGTTCGGCAGCCTTGCCGCACCACCGGGCACCCCGGGTTCCCTGGGGTTTATCCTGGCGTTCCAGGCCTTTCCCACCATTATCTTTTTTTCCAGTCTGGTGGCCATTCTCTACTATTACAATGTGCTGCCGTTCATTGTCCAGCAGTTTGCAAGGCTGTTTACCCGGTTGATGCGCATTTCAGGCGCTGAGGCCCTGTGTGCGGCAAGTAATATCTTTGTGGGCGTTGAATCCGCCTTTACGGTCAAACCCCACATTGAAGGGATGACCCGGTCCGAGCTGTGCACCATTTTAACGGCCGGTATGGCAACGGTGGCTTCCAATGTGCTGGCGTTTTACGTGTTCACCCTGCATTCGAGCTTTCCGTCCATTGCCGGCCACCTGATCTCGGCTTCGTTTCTATCGGCCCCGGCTGCCCTGGTCATGTCCAAACTCCTGTTCCCGGAAACCGGCACACCCAAAACCCTGGGCCGGGCCGTGGAAATCCACTATGAAAAAGAGGCCAGCCTGTTTGAAGCCATTATCAACTCGGCCACTGCCGGCCTCAAGGTGGTTTTCAGCATTGTGGCGCTGCTCATCGCGGTACTGGGGCTTGTGGCTCTTCTGGACATGGTACTTGGTGGTGTGGGGGCCCACCTCAACCCGTGGATGAATTTAAGTGTTGACTGGTCCCTCAAGGGCCTGCTGGGGTATCTGTTTTATCCCTTGACCCTGATCATCGGAATTCCCATTGAAGATGCCGGCGTGATTTCCAAAATCATTGGCGAACGTCTGATCCTGACCGAAGTCACTGCATACCAGGACCTGTCTGCGGCCATTGCTGCCGGGTCATTGATCCATCCACGATCGGCCGTGATCACGGCCTATGCCCTGTGCGGCTTTGCCCATGTGGCGTCCATGGCTATTTTTGTGGGGGGCGTCACCGCACTGGCCCCTTCCCGGACCGCGGATATTTCAAAAGTGGCATTCAAGGCGTTGATTGCCGCAACGCTTGCCTGTTTGCTGACGGCATGCATTGCCGGAACCTTTTACAATAACACCAGTCTGCTGCTGGGCTAGGACGGGGAGGGCGCTTGCCCGGGTGTGAACCGCTCTTTGGGGGGATTGAAATAGCCGTGGATGAGATGGGGAAACAGCTGTTTCAACTCTGAGATGATGAAGGCCATGCCAAGGGCGGGGCTCTTGCCCCCGGCCGCTTCCATGACGGCGCAATAGGCCCTGGGGTCGAAGTTCATGTTCCGCCACTGGATCATCTTGACCGGATGGACGGTAAGAAATTGTTTCAAGGCGGTAAATTCCGCTGCTGAATCGGTTACCCCGGGGCAGTTGAGGTAGTTGATCGAAACAAATTTTCCCATGCGTCCTGCCGTGTCAATGCTTTTTAAAACCTCCTCAAATGAAAAGCTTTTGGGTCTGAAGTAGGCTGTGTAACAGGCGGGCCTGACCGAATTCATGCTGACCCGCACGGAGTCAAGTCCTGTCGCAAACAGGCGCTCGAGCCGGTCGGGCATGCCGGCATTGGTGTTCATGTTGATGGTGCCGCGATCCGTTGCCCGGCGGATGATTTCAATGGCAGGTTCGATCACATGGTATGCCGTCAGGGGGTCTCCTTCGCAGCCCTGGCCAAAACTGACCACGCTGTTGTCGGTTTTATTGATGTGCTCCAGGGCCACTTGGGCGATCTCGGTGGGCGATGGGGTAAAGGCGATTCGTTCCTGGCAGGCCACCAGGTTGTTTTCCGCCTGGAACGAGATGCAGCCAAGGCAGTCGGCATTGCAGGTCCTTGCCGTTGGCAGGGGGGCCTCAAACCGGCCCAGGAAAAAGTTTTTAGCGGCTGGGCATCCATATTCAAGGCCGCAGCGTTCAAGGTGGCGCATGAGCCGGTTGTCAGGATAGACGGCCCGCATTTTCTCCACCCCCTTTTCCACGCCCTCCCTTGGCATGAGCCGCAAGTCCTGGCGGGGTTCCTTGTCTACTTCAAGGGCCGCCGACCTGAACTGACTGCCGTCCCATGCCACGGCACCGTAGGAGAAAAGGGGCAGAAGGTCCTGGGTGTTGCCGGTGTCATAGGCGCAGAAATACTGGTTTACATTGCCGGGCGAGTTGAAAACGGCAACCGGGTAGATGGGTTCTCCGGGAGCGTAGGGGTTCTCATGGAGGGTTTCAAACTGATCCGTCTCAAGGTTGAAAACCATGGGCTGCCTGTCGGGAAGCATCATGAGCTCGCTGCCAAAGGGCATGTCAATGGTATGGTTTCGGGTCAGTATCAACGGTTCCTGGCCAGCCATGGCAACGGCACCAAACCCTTCCAGTTCAAATATTTCTCCCCTGGCATTGGCCACTACTGGTTCCAGAAAGACGGACGCTGCCGACTTTTTTCGGTGTTTCCTGGTCATCTTCTCCCTCCTTGGATTTTTAAGGGAAAATGTATACCAGACAGGCCCTTAAATGTCATGGGTTTCTTTTTGTCGGCCGGTAGCCATTCAGTCAGTTGCCGTTAAATTCTCCCAGGGGGCGGACAAAGGTGTAGACAGCAGGTTCGGCAATAAACCGTTGTGCCGTCGCGTTCATCCTTTCAGTAGACCAGAAGGTCAAGGGAAGGGCCACGGTGTAGAGGGCAATTCCAAGGACCGTGGTGACCAGTCCCAGGGGTTTGAGCACCAGCAGGTCTGCCGCCATGGCCTCGGCAGACGGGGGATCTGACTGTGTTCCGGCAAAGCTCTGGGGGGTCAAGGTTGTCACGGCAAACAGCGCTGCTGCCATGAGCATTAAAACCGGTTTTTGAAACCTTTTCATTCTGTTCTCCCTGTGGGTTGAATGGTGGTGTTGTGCCTTGCGGGGCAATGGCAGTCCTCTGCCTTTTTTTAGCATACCTTGCTGTTAAATCAAGTTGAAAAATCTTCTTTCCGGGCCAGCATGCGTCGGGCTAATGGATGACGGCGTTTTTTATTCATATTCGCAATTTGTCCGTCAGGGGCAGTTCTTGCAATTCGAGGAATAAAAAGGCCTTGATCATATGGGACATGCTGGTATAATTAAAAATTGCAGTCTATTTTTAGTGAACCCCTAAGTACAGGAAAAGATATGTGCCTTGCAGTGCCATCAAGGATTGTTGAGATAAAAGAAAATGTTGCCACGGTTGATGTGGACGGCGTGACCCGAGAGGCAAGCCTCATGCTTCTCGATAATGTGGCAGTCGGTGATTATGTGATTGTCCATGCGGGATTTGCCATTGAACGGATTGATGAAGCCGTTGCCCGGCAGACCCTTGCGGATATGCGGGAGATGGTTCGCCTGGTCACCAGGGATGACGGGGTCTGATTGATCTTGACAGACAGGCAGGCGGCGGTACGGGTAACAATCAGCGGGGTTGTCCAGGGCGTTGGGTTTCGGCCTTTTTTGTTTCAGCTGGCAAAGGCATACGGGTTCAGGGGAGAGGTGCTGAATACCGCCCAGGGTGTCACCCTGGTTCTGGAGGGTGACCCGGACAGCATTGCCCCCTGCTGCAAAGCCATCAAGGAGAACGGTCCTCCCCTGGCCATTGTTGCCGATGTCCGGGTTGAACCGACCGGGGTGAGGGGGTACGATGATTTCAGGATCATAACCAGCGCATCTGCCAACCAGCCACGGTCGGCATTGATCTCCCCGGATGTCTGTGTGTGTCAGGCCTGCCTTGACGAGATGAATGACCCGGCAGACCGGCGCTTTGGGTATCCGTTTATCAACTGTACCAACTGCGGCCCCCGGTATACCATTATCAAGGATCTGCCCTATGACCGGGCCAAGACCTCCATGGCCGGTTTCACCATGTGTCCCGACTGCCAGGCAGAGTACGATGATCCCATGAACCGGCGATTCCATGCCCAGCCCAATGCCTGCGAGGTCTGCGGTCCCCATGTCTGGCTCACCGACAACCGGGGCACTGTGCTTTCGGACGAGGCTGCCATTCCTGGCGCAGGCCTTCGTTTAAACCAGGGCGCCATTGTTGCCATCAAGGGCCTTGGCGGATTTCACCTCGGGGTAAACGCCTTTGACGAAGCAGGTGTCAACGCCCTGCGGATTCGGAAAAACAGGCCCCACAAGCCCTTTGCCCTCATGGCCCGGGACCTTGAAACCCTAAAAAAATATGTACGGGTCTCCCTGCCCGAGCAGCAGCTTCTCACTGCCTGCCATCGGCCCATTGTGCTCGTTGAAAAACGCAAATGGCTGGATCCGGGGGTGCGGCCCCTTGCATCCGGTCTTGCCCCGGGCAACCAGCGTCTCGGGATCATGCTTGCCTACACTCCCCTTCACCATTTGCTGTTTGAAACCGGGCCGGAAATGCTTGTCATGACCAGCGGCAACCGGAGCGGCCAGCCCCTGTCCATCGACAATGACGATGCCCTGTGCGCCTTTGCCCACATTGCTGACTATTTTCTTTTGCACAACCGGGAGATCTATTTCCGGGCCGATGACAGCATTGTCCAGTACCAGGAGGGAACCCGCTTTCTGCGGCGCTCCCGGGGGTATGCCCCCCTTCCGGTATTCCTCAAACACCGTATTCCCCAGGTGCTGGCCTGTGGCGGCGGGCTCAAGAGCACGGTCTGTCTTGTCAAGGAGAACCGGGCGTTCCTGAGCCAGCACATCGGGGACCTTGACGATGAAAAGAGCTTTGAATTTTACACGAAGAGCATTGATCACCTGAAAACCATCCTTGACATCAGTCCCGGCATTGTGGCCCATGACCTTCATCCCGGGTACATGAGTACCACCTATGCCCGTTCCCTTGGGAATGTGAAAACCATGGGCGTGCAGCACCACCACGCCCATGCCGCAGCGTGCATGGCTGAAAACGATCTGGACGAGCCGGTGGTTGCCATCACCCTTGACGGAACAGGACTGGGCACGGACAACACGATCTGGGGAGGTGAGATCCTCACCTGCACCCTGGACCGTTTTGAGCGGCGGGCACACCTGGTTCCGGTTCCCATGCCGGGGGGAGATAAAGCCGCCACAGAACCCTGGCGCATGGGCATCTCCTGGCTCTACCACTGCCTAGGGCCGGCCCTTGTGGACCTTGACACCCCCCTTGTCAAAGAGACCGATCCGGCAAAATTGGCGTTTCTGATTCAGATGATGGATCGACGGGTCAATTCGCCCATGACTTCCAGCTGCGGCCGGCTCTTTGACGCTGTTGCGGCCATTCTTGGCATCGAGCGTCATGTCTCCTTTGAAAGCCAGGCGGCAATGGCCCTGGAGGCCCTTTCCGAGACAGGGCGTGACAAGGGGTATGGGATTGATATCCAGGCGGATGATACCGGCATGCTCGTCCTGGATTTTTCTCCGGCAATTCAGGGGCTTGTCAAAGACCTTGCGTCGGGGGTCGCCATCCCGGCCCTGGGCAGCAGGTTCCACAACACCGTGGTTGACGGTTTTGTCCGGTCAGCCGCCAGGGTCGGCGAACAGGCCCGCATCACCACGGCCGTGCTCAGCGGCGGTGTTTTCAACAACCGGATGATTTTAGGGGGCGTGACAGACGGCCTCAGGGCCCTTGGATTTAACGTCTATTCCCACACCCGGGTTCCCTGTGGCGACGGGGGTATCTCCCTTGGCCAGGCAGTTGTTGCAGGTGCAATAGAACGAAAAAAAAGGAATGTTAAATGAGTATCAAACATGTTCATGAATACAGGGACGGCGACCTTGCACGGCAGATTACAAGGGTCATCAAACAGATTGCAACCCATGACATGCGCCTCATGGAGGTGTGCGGAACCCACACCATGTCCATCTTCCGCCATGGCATCCGTTCGGTGCTGCCCCCACAGATCACGCTTTTGTCGGGTCCAGGGTGCCCGGTGTGCGTCACCTCCCAGCGCGACATTGACTGTTTTATCGCCCTGGCCGCCCTTGAAAACACTATTGTGACCACCTTTGGCGATCTCATGCGGGTGCCTGGAACGGCATCGTCCCTTCAGCAGGAAAAGGCAAAGGGGCACGATGTAAGGATCGTTTATTCGGTGTTTGATGCCGTTGAGATTGCCGCACAGAACCCGGACAGGGAGGTGGTATTCTGCGCCGTGGGGTTTGAAACAACCACCCCCACCGTGGCCGCATCCATTCTCATGGCAGACCAGCGGCATATTTCCAATTTCTCCATTCATTCGGCCCACAAGACAACCCCTGCGGCCCTGGGGGCACTCATGGAAACGCCCGGGGTTGAGATTGACGGATTCCTGCTGCCTGGCCATGTGTCGGTGATTACAGGAACCAGCGGTTATAAATCGGTGTTCGAACGTTACAGGGTGCCGTCGGTCATTGCCGGATTTGAACCTGTGGATATTCTAACGGCCGTTCTCATGCTTGCCCGGCAGCATCAATCCGGGGTGCCTGTTCTTGAAAACGCCTATGCCAGGGCCGTGGCCGAAGAGGGAAACATCAAGGCAAAAGAGATCATGGCCCAGGTGTTTGAACCCTGTGATGCAACCTGGCGGGGTATTGGTGTCATCCCCCAAAGCGGTATGGCCTTGAACGCTGCATTTTCCTCGTTTGATGCCCTGGGCCGTTTTGATCTCAAGGTCGGGGACAGTGGTGAGCCTGCAGGATGTGCCTGTGGCGAGATCCTCATGGGACTCAAGACCCCCGAGCGTTGTCCACTTTACAAGCGAAGTTGCACCCCGGCCCACCCCGTGGGACCGTGCATGGTGTCAAGCGAAGGCTCATGTGCCGCCTACTACCGGTACCAGGGTTAAAACATTTAAAAGGTGTTTCCATAAAAATGAAAGAAGATACGATCGTACTGGACCATGGCAGCGGGGGAAAGATTTCCCATGCCATGGTCTCTGACATGATTTTACCGGCCTTTGACAATCCCCTGCTGGCAAGGCTTGACGATGGGGCTGAACTTGATATCCAGGGCAGCAGGCTTGCCTTTTCAACCGACTCCTATGTGGTGGACCCCATTTTTTTTCCAGGGGGCAACATCGGGGATCTGGCCATCAACGGCACGGTCAACGACATTGCCATGTGCGGGGCAAAACCGCTTTTCCTGAGCGTGGGGCTCATCCTTGAGGAGGGGTTTCCCACCCGGGATTTAAAGGTGATTCTTGACAGCATGGGCAGGGCTGCCCAGAAGGCAGGGGTTACCGTTGTGACCGGGGATACCAAGGTGGTTCCCAGGGGCAAGGCGGACAAGATTTTCATCAACACCTCGGGTATCGGGGTGATCCCCCATGGTGTGAACGTCTCCGGCCACATGGCAGAACCCGGGGACAAGATCATTATCAGCGGCACCCTTGCCGACCACGGAATCACGGTCCTGAGTTCAAGGGAGGGGTTGACCTTTGATTCAAGCCTTGAGACGGACAGTGCGCCGTTGAACCACATGGTGGCAAGGATGATTGCATCGGGTGCCGCCATCCACGTGCTGCGGGATCCCACCCGGGGCGGTGTCGGCACCACCCTCAACGAAATCGCCTCCCAGTCCAGGGTGGGCATGCACATTATGGAATCGGCCCTGCCCGTTAAAAAAGAGGTTGCCGGAATCTGTGAACTGCTGGGGTTTGACCCCCTCTATCTTGCCAACGAGGGAAAGTTGCTGGCCATTGTCCCGGCCAGGGATGCACAGCAGGTGATTGATATCATCCGCCAGGACGAGTTCGGGGCCGATGCCGCCATCATTGGAGAGGTTGTGGCCGAAGACCCTGGCCGGGTGTTTCTGGAAACCGTCATCGGCGGCTCCAGGATCATTGACATGCTCACCGGAGAACAGCTTCCCAGAATCTGTTAAACGGATTCGTTGAACCTGCCGCTTCCCTGGACGGCAAAAGCGCCGGAATCGTTCATCGCTCCCGTGGGGAGTGGAGTCTGTCGTTTGATCTTCCCTGGTATATGAATTCTGAAACCGGAAGTCCCGGCCATGGAGGTGGTATTGGTATGCGCCTCCCGATGGTAAAGGGTATAAAAGAAAGAGGGCTGTTCTTTGGAGATTATGATTTTGGCACGCGAGCCTTTATGGATATTAGACGGACTTTGGATTTAAAGGCAAGGCCGGTTCCTATTTTTTTTACCGTAAAGGCCGGCATGGAAAACCTCTCCAGCTCCAAGCCGTTTAAATAAAAGGTGATTTGCCGGTTTTCCCTTTTAACGGTTAAAGTGTTGCTGCTGTTCCATTTTATTTGCTCGGTATTTATCTTTACCGGGACCCGTTCGGCAAATTTTCTCCTGACGGTTACATAAAAATTGTTTTTTACCCAGTTCTCATAAATGGAATATGTGGGGGTGCCATTTTGCCAGATATCAAAAAAGAATTCTACCTGGGAATAGTTGGTGCCTGCATCTGAAAGCGTAATGCTCAGGCTTGCACTGGTTTTATGAATTACCTGGAAGGCAATATCCAAGATATAGTTTCTGTTCAGTGCCGGCGCTATTGGTAAAAGTTGTCCCGGTCCCACCCATGTGTTGCTGACAGCTTCGAGAATATATCCATTTTCTTCGAATCGTGCGATTCCGTCCTGGTTGGCTTTCCGGGGCCATTTTGAAAAATCTGCTGTGTAGACGATCCGGCTGCCTCCGGGAAAATCGTTGTTGAACTGAAATGCATTAAATTTCAATATAGCGGGCGGTAATGTCTTTTCCGGTTGAACGACCGGGTCTGGCGTTGGCGTGTCCTTGCAAAGACTCATTATTTCACTTTTGGTAAAGCCGGCTTTAATCATTTTTTCTATCTGATCCCCGGTGCATCCGGCAAAGACATGAAAGGATAATGAAAAAAAAAGGATAAATCCTGCAAATAAAGTTGTTTTCATGATCAATCATCCCTCTTCAAAATAGGATACGTGTTTATTGTATTCTCTCAAGTATGACAGGCTTATATGCCCTCATATGGGGCATTGTGTCTTTTATCACGGTCTCTTCTCCTGCAAGATGGGCGGTGTATTCTTTCGGCGGATAGATGTCTATTGAACCGAGCCGGTGTACGTATTCGATCTGTTCGATCTGTTCTTCAAATGATTTCCCGGCAGGAATCGTAATTGAAATATCAAATTTTCCGGATTTGCTGATCCCGAGGGTGGTTTTGTTTGGAAACAAACATAATTTACCGCTTTGCCAGTCATTGATTTCTGATTTCGGATCGACAATACTGCCGGTGATTTTCCAGATTATTTCTTTTTGCGGCAGGCTTTTATGGACCACATAAAAGGCAAGGCAGAATCCCAGGAAGACAAAGACCAGGGCGGGATAGTTTGTTTTTAATCTGCCTACGAGGGGCACCTCCACATCTGTTGGCTGATTTGTCTTGCTGTCCAGGTATGTCTTTTGTTTTAAAAGGGCGATAAATCCTAAGAGGATGGATATGCTTGCCAGTAAAAATGCAATTAAAATAATGTAATTCATAACAGCAGTTTCCTTCGGGAGCATGGATGAATTTTTCATTGGCCGAAACGATGATCACGGCCAATGTTTTCAAATTTGTAAGCCGAATGAACGCTGATTCAATCTGATCTGCATTTTAAGAGCAGTGCCTGGGTAACGAGGAGATTTTTAACCGGATGATGTCAGTACATTTAAGCTAAAATAATAATATACGGCCCTAAAAGTCAACGATTAAAATTCCTTAGATTTTATTCTGGATTTCAGATGGCTTTTAAGGCGAAGGATGAAGAAAAACCTTCATCCATACTGTTGAAAGGAACCGGCTGTCATGGGCATTCGCCCCGGCGTCAGCCACGGTAAATCACTGATCCAGTCCTGGGAGAATGAATCCGGGCGGGCCGTTGTTCATGGTTCAAGCGTCCATCCGATATGAACGCCGAAGTCCGGGCTGTTGTCCATGGTGAAGATATTCTCGATGATGGAGATTTCCATGACACTTTTTTTATCCACCCTGAATTTGAGACCCAGGTGGATTTCGTGGGATCCCTTGTCAAGCCCGCGGATGTTCTCAATCACGGGCGTGGCGGAGAGGTACTGGGCAAGCAGCGCCGTGTTCGGGGTCAGGGTGTAGCCCATGGCAAACAGCCCGGTGAACTGGCGGTCCTTTAACGTGATGGGGTATTTCCTGCTGCCTTTCTGGTCCTTGAAGAGGGTATAGCCGCAAATGGCGTAGGTGTAGAAATTTGTTTGCCATTTTTTAGAAAGTCCAAGCCCGAATCCAAGATCCACCCCCTTTTCCTGAGAGATGAGTTCAGCCGTTTCTAACGGATATCGGGCAACGCCATAGAGATTGATACCCGGCAGACGGGGGCTGCCGTGGTTGATGTTGTATTTGACCAGAAGGTTAAGTCCGATGTTGTTGAGGTCACGGGCCGGGCGCTGGTCGATCAGTTCGCCTGTGGAGGGATCATACCTGTTGATGCTGGCCCTGCCATGGGCATAATGATCCCTGCCGTTCTGGTCAATACTGAAAAGATCATGGAATCCCTGGATAAAACCGTCCATCTTGCCGCCAAAACAGGTGCGTGCATCCAGTGAAACAGCCATTCCCAGGTCGGGGTTGAAACCGTAGCCGATCCCGAGGGTGGTGTCGAGCATCTCATAGTCCAGGAGGTAGCTCTCGTCCTGGGCCCATATGTTAGTCCAGGTCGCCTGGGTGACGGCCTGGTAACCGGGTTTAATGTCTCCAGAGATCACCAGGGGCAGTGTCAGCCTGGTGCTCTGGGCAATGGACTGGGAACGGACGTTGAGTATTCCCATGCCGTAGTTGAGGTCGGTTGAATTTTCGGCAGCACACACGGATGCTGCCAGGCAAATCAATAAAACAATGGACAGTTTCATTTGTTACCTCTTTTTTCGGCGTTTTTTCAATAAGGGATGGGATAACGTTCTCTTGTGCGGCGGGCATGGTTTGCTCCGGGGGGTGGTTTCAGGGTGAATTTATGTAATTACCCTAACATTTTCCTTGACCGGAAATAAAGAAAAAAACATGGGTGTTTATGCCCGGGTTCGTTCCGGAAGGGGGGACCCACCTTGTTTTTTGACCGGTTTTTTTTCAGACAGGTTAAAAAAAATGTTGGGTTGAAACAAAAATCGTGTAAGGTAGGGTTTGAAATTAACCATGACGCATCAATGATTGAGGTGACCATGAGGAATTGGCAGGGGCCGGCCGTTGTTTTGTGCACTGTTTTGATCGTTTTCTCTGTCTGCCGGGCGCATGCACAGGACCAGGCTGCCCAGGATTTGTGGGTGGAGCCCAGTACGGGTATGGAATTTGTTCACATTCCGGGCGGCTGTTTCATGATGGGCAGTGATCGGGGCGAATCCGATGAAAGGCCACGCCATGAGGTGTGCGTGTACGATTTCTGGATGGGGCGGTATGAGGTGACCCAGGGCCAGTGGCAGGCGATCATGGGTTCCAACCCCTCAAGGTTCAAGAAAGGTGATACCTATCCCGTGGAGACCGTTTCCTGGGACGAGGTGAATGCCTTTGTAAAAAAACTCAATCAGGCCGCTTCCCAGAGATTCCGGCTGCCAACAGAGGCCGAATGGGAGTATGCTGCCTCCTGTGGCGGAAAACAATACCCCTATGCGGGCGGGGATGATATCGACGCCGTTGCCTGGTATGATGCAAACAGCGGGGGAACCACCCATGAGGTCGGTACCCGGGCGCCCAATGGGTTTGCCCTGTACGACATGAGCGGCAACGTGTGGGAGTGGTGCCGGGATATCCATGCATGGAACGCATATACCATAACAAGCCGAACCGCCCCCCTGTTCCAGGGCCAGGGGTTTCGCCGGGTGGATCGCGGCGGAAGCTGGATCAACTTCAAGGACGACCTTCGTGTTACCCGGCGGGACCGCTACAATCCCGCAGACAAGAGCAGCAACCTGGGATTTCGACTCATACTGGACAGTTATTAACCACGACAGGAGTGTTTGATGAACCGATTGACGAAACAGGGAGTGGTGCTGGTGACGGGTCTGCTCGTCCTGGCCGCAGGGTGTGCCAGGAAAAATGTGATCTACTCTGAATTCATGGGCGCCTATGACCGACAGGGGGCGACGTCCGAGTTTGCCTATGTGGCAAACGGGGTGGATGTGTCCTCCTATGACAAGGTGATGCTGGATTATCTGATTCTGTTCATGGATCCGGATGCGGCGTACCGGGGAATAGAGGCAGACGCGCTCAATGAGGCTGCCATGGCCTTTCACCAGCAGGTGATGGATCGTCTCTCCTCCGATTTTTCCCTGGTGGACCGGCCGGGTCCCGGGGTGCTCAGAATCCGTTCGGCCTTGACCCATGTCTCTTTATTTCGACCTGAACCCAATTTGATAACGACAGTCTTTCCTGGAAAGCAGACCGCATCTGTTCGGAAAATTCCCGAGAACTCCGGCCTCAATCTGGAAAAAGCCGCGATGGAATTTGAAGTCCTTGATTCCTTGACACAGGAGCGGCTGGCCCTGGCCGTTGATCCCTGCCCCCGGGTGCAAACTGCCGGCAGGCTGCGATGGGAGATCTTGACGGAGACCTTTGAGCGCATGGCAGCAGATCTTGTCCGGAAGCTCGGGGCCCTGAAGGCCGTGGGAGGGGCTGAACCGGTTAAAGGAGGATGAAATGGTGGAAAATGCGATTGTTGTTTGCGACAGTTGCGGTACCAAGAACAGGATCCCCCTGGATCGAATGGACCAGGGCCCCCTTTGCGGCCGCTGTAAACGACCGCTTGGCAGGCAGCGGATCCATACGACGCCCGTGACGGCAACGGACCAGACGTTTGACCAGGAGGTCCTGGCCCACAGGGGCGGGGTGATCGTAGATTTCTGGGCGTCGTGGTGCGGTCATTGTAAAACCATGGAGCCCGTACTGGCAGGCCTTGCAAAGGCCTATGCCGGAAGGATAAAGATCGTCAAGGTCAATGTGGATGAAAATAGTTCAACAGCCGCCAGGTATCGAATCATGAGCCTCCCGAGCCTGGTTTTTTTCAAGGCAGGAAAGGTTGTTGATTCCACTGTGGGAGCCCTTTCCCGGGGGGATATAGAAGCCCGGCTTAAACCGTTGCTATGATCAAGGAACGGATTTGATGTCCGTTTTCCGAACGTCTTGACAACGCCGATCTTGAATTTGGGGTTCCAACGGTTGAATCGGCTCTGAAAGACCTGGTCGATTGACCCATGACGGGGCCATTGCTGTCCCAGGGAAAAAAGGGTTGACTCCTTTTTGAAATGGGGTTATACGCTCGTGTTGCCAGAACGGTGTGGCCGATTCTGATCTGATTTAACGTAACGATTTTTCTAATGGTAAAATCCCCATGAGTTATTTAAAACAGCGGCTGAAATCTTCGGTCGTGTGGAACCTTTTTCTCCTGGCTGCAGGTGCCTTTTTTTTCTCCCTTGGGCTCAAGGCCATCGCCATTCCCCATGGGTTTATCACCGGCGGGATTTCAGGCCTGGGTCTGCTGCTTTTCTACACCAGCGGGGCGCTCTCTCCGGGCCTGTGGTATCTGTTGATCAACATCCCCCTTTTTCTGGTCGGCTGGATTTTTATCAGCAGGCGGTTTTTCTTTTACAGCCTGTTTGGCATGGTGGTCAGCTCGATCTTCATGGAGCTGATTCATTGCACCATAGAGATCAAGGATCCGTTTCTGGCCGTCCTGGCCTGTGGCACTATTTTCGGGGCCGGCGGCGGCATTGCCCTTCACAGCCTGGGTTCCCTGGGAGGCATGGACATTGTCAGCATCATTGTAAATCAGAAATTCGGCATCCGGATCGGCAGTTTCCTCTTTTTTTTCAACCTGCTGCTTTTCACCTTCAGCTTTGGATTCCTGGATACCGACGTTGTGCTCTACTCCGTGGCCCTGAGTTTTGTCGTCTCCCAGGTGCTGGATCAGGTGCTGACCATGTTCAACCAGCGCAAGATGGTGCTGATCGTCTCGGATTTTAACAACGAGATCGCCTCCGCTGTTCTCAATTCCCTGAAGCGGGGGGCAACGTTTTTGAACGGCACGGGTGCCTACACGGGCAAGGACAAAAAGATCCTTTTGACCGTGATCCACAGTCACCAGATCAAGCGACTGGAAGAGCTGGTGCTGACCATTGACCACGATGCCCTCATGATTACCGAAAATACCTTTGATGTGCTTGGCAGGGGATTTTCAACCCCCAAGGTCTATTAGTTTTGAACCCCCAGGGTGATCCTGCATCCGATATGACACTTGGCAGCAGGGAGGCCTAAGGCCAATCAGGCCAGCAGCCGTTTGATCTCCTGGCGGGCGATTTCAAGGAAATCGGGAAACAGCTGTTGGAACCTGGGGGACATCTCCATGTTCCAGGCCAGGATCTCAGGCTCAATACCCAGGACATGGAGTTCGGGCCTGTGACCCATAAGTTCGGTCATGCTCAGGGAGTCGAGCAGATCAATATCGTGGAGGGAGAGGGTCTGGCTTTCGTCCTTTCTCAGGTCAGACTCGCCAAGGCGGTAGATGGTGCCGGGTGCTTTGCCCCCTTTGACAATGTCAAGGACCAGGATGGTTTCATACGCCTGGAACAGGTAGAAAATGTCCTGGGTAAATGTGCCGCCGTCTATGAATTCCACATCTTCGGGCCACGCCTCCTTCATCAGTTCGTGGACGGCATGGACCCCGATGCCCTCGTCCGTCAGGAGAATGTTTCCAACACCGAGTACCAGCAGTTTCTTCATTTTTTGTTCCAAGTTCAGGGTTAAACATGAAAGGGGGAATGGATCGACCATCCCCCCCTGGTTCTTTACGGCAAATTGTTAGAGCGGAATCTCAACAACGTTTGTTTTGCCGGTCTCTGCGTGCAGCACGTGCACGGCACAGCCCAGTCAGGGGTCAAACGATCGTATCAACCGCCCCACATTCACTGGATTGTCAACGTCGGGAACCGGCACACCGATGAGGGCTTCCTCAATGGGACCCCGCTGTTCCATGTCGTCCCTGGGGTTGGCGTTCCAGATGGTGGCCGAGGTGATCTGGTAGTTTGAGATAACCGAATCCTTGATGTCGATGTAGTGGAGCAGGGCACCCCTGGGTGCCTCGGTAAGACCAAGACCTTCTGCATTTTTCGGAATCGGGGCTGCAACAAAGGTTTCGACGCCGGGTTTTGCCTCGTCCAGCCAGCGTTCCATGGCTTTTGCCACAAGAAGGGTCTCTTCGGCCCTTGCCACGTGGCGGCCGAGGATGGAAAAGGCGGCATCGCCAATATCCCGAACGCGCTTGACACCAAGGGCCTTCTGGCCAATGGCGGAAAGTTCGGGGTTGGTGATCCACATCCTTGCCAGGGGACCCACTTCATGGGGCTTGCCATTGTACCTGGGGGACTTGATAAAGCTGTAACCCGTTGCTTTTTCAGGATCGGGAACGGTCTGGCCCTTGCTGGGGTGCAGGCCCGTTGTATTGTCTGCAAAGAAGGAATGCTTGACAAATTCCTTGATGTTGTCTGAATTAAAGTCCGTGTATTTGCCGTCGGTGAAAACACCTGATTTCAAGAGGGTGTTGCCCTTGTCATCCAGGGGAAACACACCATAGGCGATGCAGTTTTTGTAGCCTGTGCCGGTCTTGAGAAGATCGCCATAGGGGCCGGCTAAAAGATAGATCAGGGGCAGGTACTTTTCTTCAACGAATTTTCTGACGACCTTGAACCGCTCTTTGTAGGCATCCAGTTTTTCCCGGGTGGGAATCTCTGTGGTGCCGCCGACAACGATGCCCTGGACATGGGGCATTTTTCCGCCGAGCAGGGCCACCATCTCATGGCAGATCTTCCTGATCTCAAGGGCTTCAAGGTACTGGTCAACGCCCACCTGGTTGGTGGCCTTGTCGAGTCTGACATCGTTGTTCTTGTACCTGGGAATAAACGGGGCAACCTCGGGACCGTTGACATAATCCAGGGCGGCCAGGTGGTAGAAATGGAGAATATGGGACTGGAGATAGTTGGCGCCAAGGATGAGGTTCCTTGCCACTCTGCCGTTGTTGGTGAGTTTTACACCAAAGGCGTCGTCAAGGGCGAGACTGGATGCCGTGGCATGGGCCGTGGGGCAGACACCACAGATTCTCTGAACGATCTGGGAGGCATCCCTTGGGTCTCTTCCCGTGAGAATGTTTTCAAAACCGCGGAACATGCCGCCAAAGCACCTGGCGTCAACGACCTTTCCGCCCTTTACCTCTACTTCAACTTTCAGGTGGCCTTCAATCCGGGTAACCGGGTCGATGGCAACCTTTATTTTTTTTCCAGCAGCGCCGACGGGTACTGCCTCAGGCTTGCAACCTGCCATAATAAAACCTCCTTGGCTTCATTTAAGAACTTTGATTTACGCTTGTTCGTAGAAAGGGGATGATGCGTCGGGAAAGCCGGGTTCGACACAGCCGATGCACACGGCATTTTCAACGCACCAGTTGAGGCCGGAGTTCCATTTACGCCGGAAACAGTCGGCATAGGTGTCAGGACCCTTGCATCCGAGTTCCATTCTGCAGCCTTTTTTGTCGGTAAAGGTCTTGCTGTAGATATCTTCATCAAAGTAGTCAAGGTAGGGGCAGTTTTCATGGATGTTTTCGCCAAAGAAGAGAAGCGGACGTCCATCGCCATCCAGTTCCGGCAGGCCCTTGGTGAGCAGATGGGCAATGGATCCAACGATCCAGTCCGGATGGGGCGGGCAGCCGGGGATGTTCACGACGGGTGTCTGGATCTTGAATTTTTTGAAAACATCCTGGACGCCCGTGGCCTGGGTGAGGTTTCCCCTTGCCGCAGGAATTCCGCCATAGGCTGCACAGGTGCCCACGGCAAGGACGCTTCCGGCCATTGCACCCAGTTCCGTGGTCATTTCGACCATGGTGATGTCCCGGTGGTCGCGCTCGCCGACAATGCAGTATTTACCATTGGCTGCCAGGGGGATGGCACCTTCCACCACCAGGGAAAATTTTCCCTTGTACTCTTCGGCGATCCTGTAGAGGTTGTGAAGGGCGGTTTCGCCTTCACTTGCCATGACCGTGGGATGGTACTGCAGACTGATGATGTCGAGCAGTACCTTTGCAATGGAGGGCTCCACACTGTTCAAAAGAGACACGGAACACCCTGTGCATCCCTGGCCCTGGATCCAGAGAACCGGATGATTCTCAAGCCCTTTTTTCATGGCCGCAACAAGGGCCGGGTTGATCATCTGGGAAAGGCCGATACCTGCGGCAGTTCCGGTCAGGGCTTTGAGAAATCCCCTTCGTGAAACGCCGCTGCCCTCTTTTTGATCGTTAGACAACTTCTGTTCTTCTTTCAATGGCACCTCCTTGATGCTGTTAGAAGTACAACAATTTACAGATAAGCAGTAAAATATCAAAACCTTGGCCGTTGTAAAATATCAAAGTTTTGACCTCTTACTGATGGTTGGTAGACCATATAACAGAATAAAAGTGCAACGCCGGCAACTATAGCGTACCAAATTATTTCCTGTCAACCTTTACTGTGGGGGCACGGGAAGATTCCCCCGGGTGTGATTTGTCTTTAACAATCAAGGGTTGAGCGGTTTTTCTACCGAGGTGTAACAGTAAGAAAAGCCTTTAAATCGAAAGACTTGATCAAATCTAAAATATGTTTGACATAAAAAATTTAATCTGATAAGCATGACTCTTTTGGTTTTGATATGGGGCATACAATAAATGATGGAAGTTCAATCACTGGTGGCGCGCCAGTTTGTTTGGATAGTACAGTTTTGTTGATGTAATGTTTTTTTCGGGCAGGTATTCCTGCCGTGAAAAGGAAAAATCGTGACAACAGATATTTATACAAAGAAAATATTGATATTCGGGTGCGGCAACACCCTGTTCGCCAATGACGGGTTTGGTCCGGCTGTGGTGGCGCATCTCAACCAAAATTACACCCTGCCTGACAACACCCTTGCCCTGGACGCCGGAACCGGTATCCGGGATTTCATGTTTGATCTGCTGCTCATGGAAGATAAGCCTGAAATGCTGATTGTTGTGGATGCCGTGACCGTCCCTGACCGGCAGCCGGGTGACGTTTTTGAAATCGATCTGTCGGACGTTCCCCGGGAGAAACTCAGTGATTTTTCGCTGCACCAGAGTCCGTCTTCCAACCTCCTCAAAGAGCTCAAGGATGGGGGTGGTGTTGAGGTGAGGGTGATTGGCATGCACACGGATGCCATTCCCAATGAGATTAATCCAGGACTTGCCCCTGTGGTTGAGGCTGCCGTACCCAGGGCCTGCCAGTGGATCATGGAATTGCTTAAAGATAAATAGCGTTTTTAACGACGGATATGACGTCGGTTTTTCAGCCATATGGAAAACCGGCGTTTTTGTTTATAGGTTAACAAATTTAGGTCTAAAATTTAAGTGAGGTATTTATGACAAACAAGCCTGTGGGTTCGGTACTGCTTGCCGGAGGCGGTATTTCCGGTATCCAGGCGGCCCTGGATATGGCCGATTCTGGTTATTACGTCTATCTTGTTGAAAAGAGTTCGGGAATCGGCGGGGCCATGGCCCAGCTGGACAAGACATTTCCCACCAACGACTGCGCCATGTGAATTGTTTCACCCAAACTGGTTGAGTGCGGTCGGCACTTGAATATTGAGTTGTTGACACTTTCAGAGATTGAAAATGTCACAGGTGAGCAGGGAAATTTTACAGTAACCATCAAGAAAAAACCGCGTTACGTTGATGAAGACAAGTGCATTGCCTGCGGGCTGTGCGCTGAAAAATGCCCCAAAAAGGTCCCGGACGAGTATAACGAGGGACTGAACAAGCGAAAGGCCGCCTACATCAAGTACGGCCAGACCGTACCGTTGAAGTATGCCATTGATCCTGACAACTGCATCATGATCAACAAGGGCAAATGCGGGGTGTGTGCCAAGATCTGTCCCACGGGTGCCATCAATTACGAGATGAAGCCTGAATTTGTGGATATCAACGTGGGGGCCGTAGTGCTGGCTCCCGGATTCAAGCCCTACTCTCCCAAGGGCATTGATTACTACGGGTATGATGAGATCCCCGACGTGATTACAAGCCTTGAGTATGAGCGGTATCTGTCGGCCTCTGGACCGACCATCGGTCATATCGCACGGCCTTCCGACGGGGGAGAGCCAAAAAAAATCGCCTGGATTCAGTGCGTGGGATCACGGAACACCAACTGTGCCAAGAACGGTTACTGTTCCAGCGTCTGCTGCATGTACTCCATCAAACAGGCCGTGATGACCGGCTCCCACCTGTCGTCGGACGACAACGAGCAGACGATTTTTTACATGGACATGCGGACCGTTGGCAAGGAGTACGAGCGCTACTACGAGGCATCCAAGACCCAGGGGGTCTCCTATGTCAAGGCCCGCCCCCATACCCTGCTTGCAGGGCCCCACGGGGTAGGGGTCACCATGACCTACACCGATGAAAAAGGGATTCAGCACAACAATGAATACTTTGACATGGTGGTGCTGTCCATCGGCCTTGAGGCCCCTGAAGATGCCATGGCGCTTGCCCATAAGTTTGGTTTTGACCTGACCCAGTACAATTTTGCCAAAACCGACAGCTTTGCCCCGGTCACCACCACCCGTGACGGCGTGTTTGTCACCGGCGCATTCCATTCTCCCAAGGCCATTCCCAAGTCCGTGATCTATGCATCAACGGCGGCGGCTGAGGTTGAGGCGGTTCTTTCCGAGTCAAAAAACACGCTGACCCGGGAAAAAACCTGGCCCGAGGAGGCCGACATTGCCGGCCAGGATCCCAAGGTCGGTGTGTTTGTCTGTTCCTGCGGTACCAACATCGCCGGTGTGATTGATGTCAAGGCGGTGTCCGAGTATGCCGCCGATCTTCCGGGGGTTGTTTATGTTGAAAACAACATGTTCACCTGTTCCACCGACACCCAGGATCTGATTGCCGAAAAAATCCGGGAAAAGGGGCTTAACCGGGTGGTCATTGCCGCCTGCACCCCGAGAACCCATGAGCCGTTGTTCCAGGAGACCCTCCAGGGGGTCGGGCTCAACAAATACATGGTGGAAATGGCCAACATCCGGAACCAGAATTCCTGGGTGCATCCCCATGAGCCGGAGCGGGCCACAGCCAAGGCCAAGGATCAGGTGAGAATGGCCGTGGCCAAGGCCCTGGGCAACTATCCATTGACCGATGTTTCCGTTAATGTCACCCCAAGGGCACTTGTCGTGGGTGGCGGTCTTGCCGGCATGAATGCAGCCCTGGGCCTTGCCGACAACGGGTATGAGACCGTGCTGCTGGAAAAGGAATCCATGCTTGGCGGTGTGGCCCGTGACCTGTATGAAACCTGGAAGGGTGAGCTGGTCAAACCAGCCCTTGAACGGGTGATCGCCGATGTGGAAAATCACGATCTTATCCGGGTGTTTACCAATGCCACCCTGAAATCGGTTACCGGGTCCGTGGGCAGTTTCATCGGTGAAATCATCCTGGGCGAAGAAACGGAAACCCTTGAGTTCGGTGCCTGTGTCCTGGCAACCGGCGGCAAGGCCTATACCCCCCATGAATACCTCTATGGGGAGGATCCAAGGGTGGTGACGGCCCTTGAGTTTGACCGGCAGCTGTCAACAAACCAGGCTGCCCTGACCGCAGCCAATGCAACGGTGTTCATCCAGTGTGTCGGGTCCAGGGACAACGACCGTCCCTATTGTTCAAGGGTCTGCTGTGCAGGATCTGTGGCCAATGCCGTGCTGCTGAAAAAGAGCAACCCGGGAATGGATGTCTACGTGCTCAACCGGGACATCAGAACCTATGGGGAGCGGGAAGATCTCTACAAAGAGGCAAGGGAACTCGGGGTGATCTTTATCTCCTATACCCCCGAGACAAAACCCCGGGTGGCCCGGAATGGAGCCGATCTGACCGTCACGGTCCATGATCCCATCTCACAGCTTGACCTGGAGATCACCGCCGACCGCGTTGTTCTTGCAACGGCTGTTCTTCCCAATGAAACCGCATCCTTTGTCGATATCTTCAAGTGCGGCGTCAATGCAGACGGGTTTCTTTCAGAGGCCCACCCAAAGCTTCGACCGGTGGATTCCACCGTGGACGGGGTGTTTGTTGCCGGGTTGTGTCATTATCCCAAACCCATCAACGAGGCCGTTGCCCAGGGCAAGGCCGCAGCATCCAGGGCCAGTGTTGTACTTTCGAAAAAGACCATGCGGCTTGATGCCATCAAATCCCATGTGACCCAGAATTGTGACGGCTGTGCCCTGTGTCTGGATGTCTGTCCCTACAATGCGCTAACCCTTGTGGAATTTGAGGAAAACGGGAAACAGCACCGGCGGATCAAGGCGGACAAGGCCCTTTGCAAGGGGTGCGGCATCTGTGCCGCCACCTGTCCGAAGGAGGGAATTGTGGTTGACGGATTTACGCCGGGCCAGCTGCGGGCCCAGGTGGATGCCATTCTTGAGACGGTTTGATGAAAAATATAATAGAGGAGAACTATAATGTCAGATAATTTTGAACCGACCATCATCGGTTTTCTCTGTAACTGGTGTGCCTATGCCGGTGGAGACCTGGCCGGTGTATCCCGGTTTGAGTATCCCACCAACATGCGGGCCGTAAGGGTGATGTGCTCTGGAATGGTCCATCCCGATCTTGTGGTGGATTCCTTGAAAAAAGGGGCCGACGGCGTCATTGTCATGGGTTGACACCTTGGCGAATGTCATTACCTGGATGGTAATAACAAAGCGTTGGCAAGAACAGCTGTCATCAACATGATCCTTGAGGATGCCGGAATTGATCCGGAACGGTTTGCCATTGAGTGGGTCTCAGGGGCGGAAGGCCCGAGATTTGCTGCAAAGGTGACCGAGTTCACCAACAAGATAAAGGCCCTTGGCCCCAACCGGTTCAACCTTGAGGAGGTGGCATAATGGCTGTTAACCTAGCCAGTGAGTGGCTGAACTCGTGCTCAGGCTGTGAAATTGCGATCTTGAATCTCGGAGAAACGCTGCTGGACCTGCTTCCCCAGATCAACTTTGTCCATATTCCCGTGCTCATGGATCACAAGCATCTGGGGCAGCTTGGCGACAAGGAGCACATCGATATCCCCAAGGCAACGGTCGGGCTTGTGAGCGGCGGCATCCGGAACGAGGAACACCTGGAAGTGGCAAAGGAGATGCGTAAAAAATGCGACATTGTCATCGCCCTCGGCACCTGTGCCACCCACGGCGGGATTCCTGCACTCATCAATTCCTTTACCAACGAGGAACTCTTTGACCGGTACTATGCAACGGAAAGTACAGATTCCGGCGCCCAGGTGCCAACCAAGGGCATCTCGCCCCTGCTTGACCGGTGCTATGCCCTGGACGAGCACATCAAGGTGGATATCTACCTGCCGGGCTGCCCGCCCCATCCCGATCATATTGCCGCAGCCATTCTTGCCCTTTTAAACGGCGAGACGCCTGAGCTGCCCTTTAAGAGTGTTTGTGACACCTGTCCGACCCGGCGCATGGGCAAGGGGGCTGTCAAGGGTATCAAGCGGGCCGTGGAGTGCCCTGAGTTTGATCCGGAAAAACCCATTGACGAGATGCGCTGCCTGCTCGAACAGGGGTATCTGTGCATGGGACCTGTAACACGGGCGGGCTGCGCCGGCGCCAATGGTGAAGCACCCAAGTGTATTTCGGCCAGGGTGCCCTGCCGGGGCTGCTATGGCCCTGTTCAGCAAAAGGGCAATCAGCTCCTTGACATGCTCAACGCCCTTGCAAGCAACGGCATTGACCTGTCAGAACTGCCGGACCGGGACAGCCTGCTGCGATTTTCAGGGGCCCACAACCGGCTTGTGGCCAAACAAGGGAAAACTACCAGGAGATAATTATGGGAAAAACAATAAACATACAGCCCCTTTCAAGGATTGAGGGTCATGCCAGCATCGAGATCCAGCTGGACGACAACGGGAACGTGGCCGACGCCATCACCCACTTCAACTCGATCCGGGGATTTGAAAAATATGTCGAGGGAAAGCCTGCCGAGGAGGTCACACGGATCGTGACCCGGATCTGCGGCATCTGCCCCTGGCACCACCACATGTCAAGCGTCAAGGCCGTGGACGCCTGCTTTGATGCAGACGTTGCCCCTGCCGGCCATCTGCTGCGGGAATGCATGCAGAACATGGCCCACATCAACGACAAGATTCTTCATTTCTACTTTCTTGCGGCCCCGGATTTTGTCATGGGACCGGATGCCGATTATTCCGTACGAAACGTCATCGGCATTGCCAATGCAGCGCCTGACCTTGCACGCCAGGTGATCCGCATGCGCCAGAAGGGGCAGATGATGATGGAAAAATTTGCCGGAAAGGTGATCCATCCCATTGCCGGTGTTCCCGGCGGGTTTTCAAAGCCCATGAACGAAAGCCAGCGGCAGGAGTTGGTTGAAGATACCAAGGAACTGCTTGAATTTGCAAAGTTTTCCATCCGTCATGCCAAGGAAGAGATCTTTCCCAAGTACCTGGACGTTGTCACCACCCTTGGAACCATCACCACGGGATTCATCGGCACCGTTGACAAAGACGGAAGTCTCAACTTCTACGACGGCAAGATCCGGCTGATGCGCCCCGATGGTTCGTTTGACGATTTTGAAGACACCGACTACCTGGATTATATCTCCGAGCACACCGTGGATGTCTCCTATGGAAAATATCCCTATGCCAAGTCCTGGAACGAAGGTTTTTCCATGGATCTGGATGCACCCAAGGGGATCTACCGCTCCAACTGCCTTGCCAGGATCAACTGCTGCGACCAGATTCCCACCCCCCTTGCCCAGAAGGAGCTTGAGGAGTTCAGGAAAAGCTTTGGCAGGCCTGCACAGCATACGCTTCTCTACCACTGGGCCCGGCTCATCGAGCTGGTCTACTCGTGTGAAAAGACCCTGGAGCTTTTGAACAATCCAGCCATCACCGGCAAGGAGACCCGCTGCACCGTGACCCCCAGGGCAGGCAGGGGCGTCGGCCATGTGGAGGCGCCCAGGGGAACCTTGATCCATGATTATACAACCGACGAGAAGGGCTGTATTAAAACAGCCAACCTCATTGTCGGCACCACCCACAACCTTGCGCCCATTTCCATGAGCGTAAAGCAGGCGGCCAATATGCTGATCAAAAACGGCCAGGTGGACGAAACCATATTAAATAAGGTAGAGATGGCGGTCCGCGCCTACGACCCCTGAGTCAGCTGCGCAACCCACCGCCTGGACGGCGGACCCGTGATCGGACTCAACATTGTTGATTCAACCGGTAAGACCCTCTTTACCAACTGCTGATAAAAAAAAGGCCCTGGAGAAATCCAGGGCCTTTTTGATTCGTCCTGCCGACTCTTTTCCCCTTGACACAATCCTGCACAAACCCTTCGATTTCAAACGAGGAGCGGATCGTAAAACGATTGGAAAAATCCAGGGAAGCGATTCCTAATCATTTAATTCCTAAGCATTAAAAACCCCATTTGCCCTTGCCCCTTTGCTTGTTTGTCGGTAGGGTTGAAAAATTAACAGGTCGTATTATGACAGCTGTCCGGTCGAGAAAATTTTATTTTGTGGAAGGGGTGTTTTTTGAAAGACAACCATTGGAAGATGAAACCCAATAAGGGCAAGGCCATGATGATTGCCCGTAAGCAATTGTCGGAGTTGGTCTGGGATGCTGTTAATCTTGAAGGCATAAATTTCACCTTGCCTGAGATTCAGACCTTGCTTGAAGGAATAATCATCGGCGGGCACAGGGTTGTCGACCAGCAAATCGCGTTAAATCAAGCGGAGGCATGGCGGACGTTATTTAATGGGTCGAAGGCAATGCGTTTGAGCTTTCGGTTGTTGCTGAACGCCGGATTTCCTCCCATCAATCTTCCTGAAAACGCCGACTGGAGTTTAATCGCATTATGCTGGCATTTTATGAATCAGGAGAACAGCAGCCAATGAATGCTTTTTTACGCACCTGCCTTGATGGGCGCATTGTAAAAATAATGCTGGAAGGATGATGGTAAACGGTTCAAGCAGGCCTGCCCCATACCCTGCTCTTCCACTGGGTCCGGCTTATCGATTTTTTACATTTTTATTTGTGAGTTGTTGAATCCCTATTTGATTTGGATGAAGTGTATGATACGCATGGGAGATATTTCAACAACTATTATTCTGGTGAAAATTAATGTTCGAATTTGACTATTGGAAACTTTTGGCAGGATTGGGAATTTTCCTGTTTGGAATGCAGTTGCTTGAAAATGCAGTTAAAGATTTGTCTGGAAAAGCATTTCGACGCATCATCCGTGATTATACCAATACCCAATTGAAAGCCATTGCAAACGGGACGTTGGTCACCGCTCTTTTGCAGAGCAGTTCTGCTGTTTCACTCATGGTTCTTGCCTTTGTGGGGGCGGGTATCATGAGCATGGAAAATGCCATTGGTGTGATTCTCGGCTCCAATATCGGCACGACACTGACTGCATGGATTGTGGCCACCCTGGGATTTAAAATCAAGATAGAAACATTTGCCCTGCCGTTCATCGGTGTGGGTGCAGTCGGATTGATTTTATTCAAACCCGGAACCCGGTTGTCCCATATCAACCGGTTGCTGATTGGTTTCGGTTTTTTGTTCCTTGGCCTGGATTATATGAAAACCAGCGTGGAGAGCTTTTCACAAAATTTTAATCCAGGACAATTTAAAGACTTGCCCCTGTGGATGTGTCTGGTTATCGGAACAGTGATCACAGCTCTCATGCAGGCAAGTGCTGCAACCATCGCCATCACGCTTGCTGCCTTAAACAGCCAGTTGATGACATTCGAAATGGCCGCGGCCATGGTTATCGGTGCCAATATCGGGACAACCGCCACTGTACTTCTCGGAGCCATCGGCGGATCACCTCCAAAAAAACGAGTGGCCGGCAGCCACCTGTTTTTCAATCTTGTGACCGGTACCATTGCCTTTGCCGCACTGCCGGTAATGGTTATGATCGTGAAGGTCTTTATTGATGTTACCGTCAATGGTCCTGTGGGACTGGCATTGTTTCATACCGTGTTCAACATCACCGGCGTGTTGATATTCCTGCCGATCGTCAAACCGATGACCGCCTTCCTTGTTAAATTATTTCCCGAGCGGAAGGTCCAGTTGTGTGTGCATATCACCGACACACCTGCTGAAGAAGTTGAAGCTGCTGTTGTTGCATTAAAAAATGAAATCATCCACCTGCTGCAGGAATGCCAGTTATATACCTTAAGATCCCTTCATATTGACAAAACCCTTGTGTTTGAGGAACCGCTGCCCTTTGAAAAAAGCAAAAAAAGGCAAGGGTCGATTGATGCTTTTTACAATGATATAAAGGAACTGCATTCGTGTATTATTGCCTATTATTCACTTATTCAGACCCAGAAGTTGGATGATACCGTTACTCAGGATCTGGAAAGGGCGATTCTGGCCTCTAGAAATATCATGAACACTGCCAAAAATTTCAAGGGTATCCGCCCGGATTTTGATGAGTTTGAATCTTCTGATTCGGCATTTTTAAATCGTCAGTATGACCGATTCAGGAAGCGGCTGGTTACCTTGTACCATGAGATCAATGAAGTGCTCTCATTAAACGATGAACAGTTACGATATGCCACGATTGTTCGAGCCTTTGCCAATGTGGAGCAGGCGGATAAATTATTTATTCAGCAGATTGTCAGGACATCATCGGAAAACAAAGAGCAAAACCTTGATCTGTCCACCCTTTTTCTTGTAAATCGCCTTTTTACCCAGGCTTGCAGAATGCTCATCTTCAGCATGAAAGACGTGCTGTTGAGCCATGAAAAAACGATTGCTTTTGACAAAGAGGTTGAACCCTGATGCACATGTTCAGTGCAGTACATACTGTACTACCTCAAAGTTGCAGTCTTGGTTTTGAGTTTTGAAATTTCCTGGGATGAAGAGATTGCTTATGACGTGTTTACCACAGATCCCGGTGTGTTCTGGAATGATCAAGCAGCAATTTATACGACTGCCTTCAGGTCCCACGCCTGTTCCCCTGTTCCTGGATGAATCTGATGTTTCTTTTTGCCCGGCCATGTGCTATGTCGGGACCTGATTGTTTTTACGCCATGGGGGTCACTACTTTTTGTATATGAAAGAACAGCAGGACAACAACCCATTGCATGGGGTTACCCTGAAGCAGATTGTGGAAAGTCTGGTTGATCACTATGGTTGGGAGGCTTTGGGGCAGATGATTAATATCCGTTGCTTTAACAGCGATCCTTCGATAAAATCGAGCCTTAAATTTCTTCGCAAAACCGCCTGGGCCAGGGCCAAAGTCGAGCAGTTGTTTCTGGAGATCCGGAAAAGCCCATGGAATAATTCTCTATAGGGAGGCTTGAGCTGTAACGGATGAACCGAACGAAACGTCTGCCCTATATGGTGGCCGCTGTGGCGGGCCTGGTGTGGCTGTTTTTCTTCCCCCACTTCAGGCAAGCCTTCCTTGAGCAGTTCTACTATATGCCCTTTCTGGGTGTGGTTGCCGCAACCGTTGCCAACACCACGCCTGCCGCCGCAGGCATTGTTTATTTTCCTGTCTTGACTCGGCTTGCCATTGATCCTGCAACGGCCGTTCAGTTCAGTCTGATCATCCAGGCCTATGGCATGGGCCTGGGCACCTTTAAATGGTTTCTGTTCAACAAAAAACTGTTCCTGGCAGAACTGCTTCCCCTCTGTTTTCTGGGCGGCACCATTGGGATTGTCATCGGCATTGTTTTTGTCCCCATTAACAACCCTGAAATATTAACCCTGATTTTTAATTCCATCGGTTTTCTCTTTACCCAGATTATTTTCTTTTCAATTCTTTTCAAGTGCACCTATCCCAATTTCAAGATAGATTTGAACTGTTTTAATGGGGTCGTCCTGTTTGCCTTCTCCCTTGTTGGTGGTATTATCTCGGGCTGGATCGGGTTTGGCATCGACACGATATTTTATTTTCTTTTAACCTTTGGGTACAGGATCAATCCTGCCATGGCAATTGTGACAAGCATTTCCCTCATGGCGGCCCTGTCTGTGGTGGGAACGGTTTTAAACCTTGTCTTTAATTCAGTGCCCCTGGCCCTATGGTATTCGGCAGTACCCGGGGTGACCCTTGCCGGGCTGTTCCTTGCCGCATACTTTGCCGTGCGCCTGGGTGCCAAAAATATCCTGATCCTCTTTGCCTTTCTTTTGACTGTGGATTTCCTGACGGCCTTCTGGACCCAGAACACCATCCCCATGAGCCAGTCGTTCCGAATGATTTTTACCTATGTTATTGTCGCATATCTCCTGGTCATCCATGTGAAAATATTCAAGCAGAGCTATGGGGAGGTAAACAAAGCGCTTGGAAAATTCCAATCGGATTGATTTTTGCTGACAGCCGGTGGCTGAGGGAACCCTTGGGCCGCATAATTTAATTCAAATTTTTCGATTAATCTGCTACAGATAGGGGCTGACAGATAATCTTAAAATTAACAGCAAGAGCGTGCTGACAAAAGGTTAACCATGAAAGATGATGAAAAATCAAAACAGGAACTGATCGCCGAACTGGATCAGCTTCGCCGTGAAAACAGCCTGCTGAAACAAAAGGCAAATGATGATTCAGCAGATTACTGCCGGAATGCCGGGACAACGATTCTCATCGTGGATGACAATGACGCTGCCCGGAAAATGGTGGTCCAGATGCTTGCGAATCTGGGGTATGCCACCCTGGCAGCAGCGTCCACCCAGGAAGCCATGGACCTTTTTCGAGTCAATCACAAAGCCATTGATTTGATACTATCAGACGTTATCATACCGGGTGGCAGCTGCCATGAGATGGTGATGGAAATGCTTGAATTAAAATCAGATATCCGGGTGGTTTTCATGACCGGGTATGCCGAGTACGAAATTGTTCCAGATGATATCTTTAAAATTCAAAAGTCCCGGGCTGTATTGATTCAAAAGCCCTTTACCCTGAATGAAATCAAAGCATTGCTTGAACAGCAATTTTCCGATTAACAGGATTTCCCTTTGCACAGGCTAAACCATGATTGATAATTTATATCCTGAATCCATCGAACAATCTGGGAAAAACCTGCGTTTGGCATTGCAGCGGATTTCCAGACATGGCCTTCCCTACAACCCCATTACCTATTCTGTGTGGTATGAATATGCAGCAGGGCAGAACCAGGTACTGGTGGATGAAATCAACGCCTTGGAAAAAGACAATGATACCGTTACCCTTGAACCCATTCTTAAATTATTCAGGCAGCACCTTGCAGACAGCCAGGTCGTTCTGGCACAAGAGAAAATAAAGGAGTTCCAGACCATTCTCGTGGAATTATCCAGAGTTCTTATAGATTCCGGCGGAAAATTGGGAGACCAGGGTGATGCCCTGGTTGCCTATGCCCGGGAACTGGGGCAGACCACCTCATTGCAGGAGGTTCCCACCCTTGCAAGACATATTGTTTCAGAAACCAGAAACATGATTAAAACGGGCCAGAATCTCAAACAACAGGTGGCATCCACTGCATCGGAAGTTCAAACCCTCAAAAAAGAACTGGAAGGGATCAGGCAAAAGGCCAGAACCGATATGCTCACCGGTCTTTTAAACCGACGGGGTTTTGATGAAGTTCTTTCCAAAGCCATGGAAGCGTCCAGAAAAAATGAAAGTCCCCTTTCGATCATCCTGGCCGACATTGATCATTTTAAAAAAGTCAACGATACCTACGGCCACCTGATCGGAGATAATGTATTGAAAATGCTCTCCAGGCTTTTCAATGAACATATCAAGGGAAAAGACACGGCTGCCCGGTTCGGGGGGGAGGAATTTGTCTTGATTCTTCCGGATACGGCCCTGAAGGGTGCATTCAGCCTGTCTGAGACAATCCGCAAAAACCTGCAGGAGATGAAATGGGTCGCGAGGGGATCTGGAAAAGACATCGGTACCATTACCATCTCCATGGGGGTGGCCCAGTACAGAGTTGACGACACAATGGAAGCTCTTATTCAACGGGCAGATAAAGCCTTGTATGCTGCAAAGAATACCGGTCGGAACAAGACCGTAACCGAAGTGGATATCAGCCGGGCTTGATGATTGTCTAGGTCAACTGGCCCAGCGGGGTGATTCTTCCACAACTGGCAATGGACTCGGGCAGGACAGCCGGGTTGACGAAACTGCTGCCAGACTGTAAGGTGTATTTTTTGTTTATGGGAGGGAGACCTCCAATGGGGCTTGATTTGTGGAAAAGGGTTGGTTCAAATGATTGATTCAAGGGTTCTGGTGGTTGATGACGAACCTGCCATTGCCAGCGGCTGTAAGTTGATACTCGCAGAACAGGGGTACCGGGTTGAGACCGAAACCTCGGGCCGGGAAGGGCTTAAAAAACTCCTGGCCACCCCCTTTGATCTTGTGCTCCTGGACATTCAGTTTCCCCACATCAGCGGCATCGATATTCTCAAGATGGTGAAACAGGAACGCATGGACGTTGCCGTGGTCATCATGACGGGTAACGGTACGGTGAACAATGCCGTTGATGCCATGAAAAGCGGGGCCTTTGATTTTATCACCAAACCCTTCAGTGAAGAACAGCTGGTCTGCACCGTTGCCAAGGCCCTTGAAAGCATCAAGCTTGTAAAGGAAAATCATTCGCTGAAAAAACAGCTTTACGACAAGTTTGACTTCAGCAATATCATTGGCGAGACCTCTGAGATCAAACGGATATTTGAAAAAATCGAGCGGGTCTCTCCCATGGACAGCATTGTGCTTCTGGACGGGGAGAGCGGCACGGGCAAAGAGCTGTTTGCCAAAGCCATCCACGTGAGAAGCACCCGGGCGTCGTCCCGGTTCCTGGCCGTTGATTGCAGCACCTTTTCATCCACGGTCATGGAAAGTGAACTTTTTGGCCATGTCAAAGGTGCCTTTACCGGTGCTGAAACCGCCCATGACGGCATTTTCGGCGCTGCCTGCGACGGCACGCTTTTTCTGGACGAGGTGGCCAACCTTGATCTGGACATCCAGGGAAAACTGTTGCGGGTCCTTGAAACGGGGGAGTATAAACCCGTGGGCTCGAATCAGATACGAAAGAGCCGGGCCAGGGTAGTTGCGGCAACCAACCGGGATCTTGCCCAAATGGTCAAGGATGAGACCTTTCGCCAGGACCTGTTTTACCGCTTGAACGTGTTTCCCATCAACATTCCTCCCCTGCGGGAGCGGCGGGACGATATTCCTAAAATTGCCTACCATTTCCTGCGGCTGTTCTGCCGTAAGGCCCATAAAAAAATCCATGGATTTTCCGATGATGCCTTGAGCGCCCTGGTCAACTTTGACTGGCCCGGTAATGTGCGGCAGTTGAAAAACGTTGTTGAACGCCTTGTGATCATGTGCGACAAGGACCAACTGGACCACCGGGCCCTCATGGACAACCTTGAGATCAAGCCGGTCACCCTTTCCCACTCCATTCCCATGACCCTTGAAGAGCTGAAGCTTGCCAGAAAAAAATTCCTTGAGGATCATTTCGGCCCCATTGAGCGATCTTTTCTCATGTGCGCCCTCAAGAATGCAAATGGCAATATCACCCGGGCCGCAAACGCCGTTGGCATGCAGCGGTCCAATTTTTCCACCATGATGAAGAAGAACAATATCCACGCCTGATACCCAGGAAGACCCTGCCTGTGTTTGGGTTGACCGGGCAGGCATCCATCGTATATACGGGGGTGTATAAACTTTAATACAGCCTCCGACCCGCCAGCCTCGCTGCTTTTTTGAGCAAATGTGCATTTTTCCGTATTTTTTTACATACGATTTCCCATGGTCCAGCCCCGGGGCTGGAGCGGCCTGTGTCTATTGTTTTTGTTTTAACCGACTGAATTAAAATGAATATCTGATTTTTATGGGGGTTCATGGGTGCCTTGGTATGCTCTATGCAGACAGGGAGCTGTAACGTAAAGACAGACCCAATCATGGAAACCATATGAAAAAGGAGCAAGACATGGGTGCATTAACGGAAATGATCAAGGCTGAACCAGAGACCGCAGCCCACATCCTTGTTATGGAGGATGATCTTCACATTGCAAGGGGGTTGAAGATGGTTCTGGATGAAGAGGGGTATCGTGTGGATTTAAGGGATACGGGTTATGGCGCCCTGGACGCCATGGGTCAATATGAGTACGACCTCTTGATGGCGGATCTGCGGCTTCCCGACATTGACGGCATGCAGGTGATCCAGCGGGTGCGGCAGTCCAACCCCGGGACGGGCGTTATTGCAATGACCGGATACGCCACGAGCGCCCTTGCCGTGGATGCCCTCAAGATGGGGGCCTGCGATTTTATTGCAAAGCCCTTTACCGAAGATCAGATCAAGACCGCCATTGATGAAGCCCTGGCCATTACGCGTAAAAAGACGGACAGTCTGGCCAATGATTTCCAGACGTCCCAGGGGGCGATATCCATCCAGAAGCGTGAGGTGCTCAAGGTGTTGAACCGGACCTGTGAGGACAGGCGGTTTTCAAAAAGCCTCTTGGAAAAGGGCGGGGATGCCCTGTGGGAGTACACCCTTTCAAACGAGGCCAAGGCAGCCATCGGTTCTGGGGATCTGGGGTGGATCAACAAAAATGTGGGGGAGTTGACCCAGAAGCAGCTCATGTACGTGTACAAACGCCTTGAGCTGGAGGTGTGGTAGCCTGGCTGCCTGGAGTTGGTTTCGTAACCTTGGGAGTAATTAATGACAGAATTAGCAAAATTCAAGACCTTTTATCAGCTTTTCAGGGAGGTCAGCAAGGTCGTTCACGCCAAGAGCGATATCAACGAGGTGCTTGACCTTGTTATTTCCAGGATCGTCCAGGGGATTGGTGCAGATGGCGGGGCACTTTGCGTCATGGACAAAGACCAGGGAAGTCTGACGGTGCGTTCCTCCTATGGCGTTGCCGAACGTTATCTGGCCCTGGAGCCCCTGGCTGAAAAAGACCTGCTGACCTGGCCTGAACCCGATGACGAGATTCACATCATCAACGATATTTTCAAGGCCCCCAGGGTGAAATTTCCCAGTCAGGCGTGGGATGAGGGGATTCGAATGATGGTGGATGTCCCCCTCCAGGTCCAGGACCAGATTTTCGGGTTTACCCGGATTTATTTTTCAGAAAAGCGCGAATTTACCGACGATGAGCTGGATTTCGCCTGGGCCATGAACGAGCAGACGTCGTGCGCCATCAACCACGACGAGGAGATCAAGTCCCACATCCTCCAGTACAATCAGCTTGCCACCAAGGTGGATCGCATGTCCTCCCTGGGCCGCATGGCCGCAGGCATTGCCCATGAGATCAACAACCCCTTGACCGGCATTCTTCTGTACAGTTCAAATTTGTCGAAAAAGGCGGAGCCGGGCCCCTGCAGGGAGGGACTTGAGATCATCATGCAGGAGACCCAGCGGTGCAAGAAAATCATCCAGGGACTGCTGGACTTCTCACGGGAGAAAAAACCCCAGAAGATCCTTGCCAACATGAACAAGGTGATCGAAAAATCACTTGCCCTCATGGACAATGAGCTTTTTATCCGGCGGATCAAGGTGGTTCGTGACCTTGATTATGAAATCAGGAGTTTTTTTCTGGACCCTGACCAGCTGGAGCAGGTACTGGTCAACCTCTTGTTCAATGCTGTCCATGCGGTAAATGAAAAGGGTGTGATCACCATACGCTCCAAAACCAGTGAGGATGGAAAATCCGTTGTGGTGGAGGTTGAAGACAACGGGTGCGGCATTCACAAGGATAACTTAAAGAAGATTTTTGAGCCGTTCTACACCACCCGGTCCAGTGGAACGGGCCTGGGCCTTTCCGTGAGCTATGGAATTATCACAAATCATCAGGGCAGGATCAAAATTAACAGCGAGCTTGGCATTGGTACCTTGATCACACTGACGCTGCCTGTTTTGGAGGAGGAGAACGATCTTATATGAAAAAGGCAAAGGCATGTTTCAACGTAAAATTCTGATTATCGATGATGAAGATGTGATCTGCAAGGCATGTAAAATGGTTCTAAACGAACAGGAATTTTCCTGTGACCACTGTCTGTCAGGCCCGGAGGGGCTTGAAAGGGTGCTGAACCAACCCTATGACATGCTTCTTCTTGACATGAAGCTCAAGGACATGGACGGCATGGAGATCCTGGAGCGGGTGAAAAAGGAGAAGCCCGATCTTTATGTGATTGTGATTACCGGCTACTCGACCATCGCAAACACGGTAAAGGCCATGAAACTCGGGGCCAATGACTATCTGTCAAAGCCTTTTGCCGACCATGAACTCATTAAAGCCGTAAACGATTTATTAAATAAAGATCAATAAACGCAGATGGAGTTGTTCTATGGAGAAAAACAAGGGTGCCCGGACCAAAGTCACCGGGGCAGTGATGGTTGTTGGCGGCGGCGTTGCAGGCATGCAGGCGGCCCTGGACATCGCCAATTCTGGATTTTATGTCTATCTTGTGGAACGTTCACCGGCCATTGGCGGAAAAATGGCCCAGCTGGACAAGACCTTTCCAACCAACGACTGTGCCATGTGAATTATTTCACCAAAACTGGTCGAGGTCGGCCGGCACACCAACATTGAACTGCTTACACTAACGGAAGTCACAGGCATTTCAGGTCAGGAAGGCGACATTACCGCCACCCTGACCCAGCACCCCAGGTACGTGGATACCGACAAGTGCATTGCCTGCGGACTCTGTGTTGAAAAATGTCCCAAACGGGTGGACGACGAATACAACGAGGGGCTTGGCAAACGAAAGGCCATCTATGTGCCTTATTCCCAGGCTGTCCCGCTGAAATATACCATTGATCCTGAAAACTGCCTGTATCTGACAAAGGGGCGGTGCGGCACCTGTGAAAAGGTCTGTCCCTCCCATGCCATCAATTACCTTGACACGGCCAGCGAGATCACCATCAACGTGGGGTCTGTGGTGCTTTCAACGGGCTTTAACTCGTTTGATCCGTCAAAGCTGGATTACCTTTCCTTTGGCCGGCACCCCGACATCGTGACCGCCATGGGGTTTGAGCGGGTGCTTTCAGCCACCGGTCCCCAGGGCGGTCACCTGGTACTGCCGTCGGACAAAAAGCATGAACGAGAACCCAGAAAGATCGCCTGGCTCCAGTGCGTGGGATCACGGGATGAGAATCGCTGCAACAACGGTTATTGCTCGTCGGTCTGCTGCATGTACGCGGTCAAGCAGTCGGTCATGGCAAAGGACCACAGCAAACAGCCCCTGGATTGCGCCATTTTTTACATGGACATGAGAACCCAGGGTAAGGATTTTGACGCCTATGTGGAAAAGGCAAAGCAAAAGGGAGTCCGGTTTGTCCGGTCCAGGGTTCATTCAGTACTTCCGGACACGGAAACAGGCGACCTGATCATGGGTTATGCCGATGAACTCGGCGCCATGAACCAGGAACATTTTGACATGGTGGTCCTGTCCACGGGGTTGGAAATCAGTGCCGAAAGCTTTGCCCTTGCAACCAGCATGGGCATTGAGCTGAACCGTTCCAACTTTATCCGGACCGACAGCTTTAACCCGGTTTCAACGTCCATGCCCGGCGTTTACGCCTGTGGCGTGTTCACCGGGCCCAAGGATATTCCCCAGTCGGTCATGGAGGCAAGTGCAGCAGCCTCTGCAGCAACCGAAGGCCTTGCCCTGGCAAGAAACTCCAAAACCCGGGAGATCACCCTTCCCGAACAAAGGCGGGTGGAAGGCCAGGCCCCCAGGATCGGCGTTTTTGTCTGCAACTGCGGCACCAACATCGGCGGGATCGTGGACGTGCCTGCCGTTGCCGCCTATGCCCGAACCCTTGCCGGCGTCGTCTATGTGGAGGAAAATCTTTTTACCTGTTCCCAGGACACCCAGGACAAGCTGGTTGAGGTGATCCGTGACAAGGGACTGAACCGCATCGTCATTGCCGCCTGCACCCCCAAAACCCATGAGGAGCTGTTCCGGGAAACCCTTGTCAATGCAGGGCTCAACAAGTACCTTGTTGAGATGGCCAACATCCGGAACCAGGACTCCTGGGTCCATTCAGACCAGCCCGAGCGTGCAACAACCAAGGCCCGGGACCTTGTCCGCATGGCCGTTGCCAAGGCCTTCCGCCTTGAACCGCTGTTTGAGAGCAAGCTTCCCGTGACCCAGTCCGCCCTGGTTGTGGGCGGCGGCATCGCCGGCATGACAGCGGCCCTTGCCCTGTCCCGACAGGGCTATCCCGTGACCCTTGTTGAGAAAAATCAGGTGCTGGGCGGCAATGGCCGGCGGCTTTACAAGACTTTCAAGAACGAGGAAGTCCCGCTGTTCATGAAGAAGCTCTTGGGCGAGGTCGAGGCCGATGACCGCATCGAGGTGCTCCTGGGCGCCGAGGTCCATGGGGTTGATGGGTTTGTTGGCAATTTCACGACAACCATTGCTGCGGGCGGTCGTCAACGGAAGGTGGACCACGGGGTCGCAGTGATTGCCACGGGAGCCGTTGAATCAACCCCCACCGAATACTGCCACGGCGACCACAGGGCGGTCATGACCCTGCTCGAGCTGGATGCAAAATTCATGGAAGGAGCCGACTGCCTTGACACGGCGGAAAATGTGGTCTTTATCCAATGCGTGGGTTCCAGGAACGCGGACCATCCCTACTGCTCCAAGGTGTGCTGCACCCATTCCATCAAGAGCGCCATTGCCCTGAAGGAGCGTCAGCCGGACCGGGGGGTTTACGTTCTCTACCGGGATATCAGAACCTATGGTGAGCGGGAGTTTCTCTACAAACGGGCCAGGGATCTCGGGATCCTTTTTTTCCAGTATGACCAGGAGAACATGCCCGTGGTCGAGCCCGAAGGCGACCATGTCACCGTGACCTTCCGGGACCATGTCCTTGGACGCAGACTCTGTGTGGATGCCGACATCCTCTGCCTTGCAGCCCGCATTGACGCCCGGGACAACACCCGGCTCGGCCAGGCCTTCAAGGTGACCTCGGACCATGCCGGATGGTTCCTCGAGGCCCACCAGAAACTGAGGCCCGTGGATTTTGCAACGGACGGGGTCTTTCTCTGCGGCATGGCCCATTATCCCAAGCCCCTGGACGAAAGCATTGCCCAGGCAAGGGCGGCGGCCTCAAGGGCCTTGACCGTTCTTTCCAGGGACAGCATCAACATCGGCGGCATTGTTGCCGAGATCAACCCGGAACGGTGTGCCGGCTGCGGCGGGTGCATCGAGGTCTGTTCGTACAACGCCATTACCATGGACCCGGCAACCCATGTGGCCGTGGTCAACGACGCCCTTTGCAAGGGGTGCGGGGCCTGCGCCGCAACCTGTCCTTCGGAGGCGCCGTCGTTGATGGGATTTAACAATGACCAGCTGTATGCACAGATCAAGAGTGCCATGGAAGTATAACCGGCCCGGCCGGGGCGGGGGGTCTGCCCTGGCCACAACGAAAAAGGAGTGGATCTTTTGAAAAAGGTTTTGGAAGAACAAGTGTTTGAACCGAAAATAGTCGCTTTTATGTGCAATTGGTGCACCTACGGGGCCGCCGATCTTGCCGGTGTCAGCCGCATGCAGTATCCGTCGAACATGCGGATCATCCGGGTGATGTGTTCGGCAAGCGTCAGTCCCCACCATATTCTGAGGGCGTTCCAGAGCAAGGCCGATGGTGTGATGGTGGGGGGTTGACACATCGGCGACTGCCATTACCTGTACGGTAATAACATGACGATCAAGCGGATCACCTTTGTCCAGGAAATGCTCAAATTCATGGGGCTTGAGGGACGCCTTCATCTGGAGTGGATTTCTTCTGCCGAGGCCCAGAAATTTGCACGGGTGGTAACGGATTTTACCAATAAAATAAGAGGTCTTGGACCCAGTCCCATTGCGGCCCTTGGTAACGAGACAAGGGGGGAGCATGGATATCACAGGGCAGGTTGAACGGCTTTTAAAACAGAAAACAGTGGATATCTTTCTGGGCTACAGGGAGTTCTGCGGTCACCTGATTCCCCACGGGTATACCCTGGACAATCTTGGGGAGCTTGCGGATCTCAAGACCAGCCCCCTTCGCTACAGCCTTGAAAAGGTGGCCACCCACCTTGCTGAAAAAGATCCTGATCTCAAGATCGGAATCATTGCAAGGGACTGCTCGGAACGGGCCTTGAATGTGCTGTATACCTGGAACCAGCTTAAACCGGAAAACGTTGAAACCATCAACCTCAACTGCTGTCCCTCAAGGACGCGCCGCCACGCAGACTGTTCCCTGCTTGAACCCAGAGAAACCGGGACTTTCAAGCAGGAGAACGGGATTGACTTTAATGCCGATCCCCAGGCATTCATGGAACGGTATGACAATGGCGAGCGGTTTGGCCGGTGGATGTACGAGTTCAGCAAATGCATCAAGTGTTATGGCTGCAGAAACATCTGTCCGGTCTGTTTCTGCCCTGACTGCAGCCTTGAAAATCCCGACCTTGTGGACCCGGGGGCCCTGCCGCCTGAGATTCCGATTTTCCATCTGGTCCGTGCCACCCACATGGCGGGCCGTTGCGTCGACTGCGGGCTTTGCGAGGATGCCTGTCCGGCCGAGATTCCCCTGCGGTTTCTCTACCGCCAGATGAACGATATTGTTGACCAGGTGTTTGGTTACACCCCGGGACAGGGCATTGAAAAATCACCGTTTACCATCATCGGAGACAAGGTCACATTGGAACCCAAGCCAATGGATGCCTGAGAAAATAGGAGACGATCAATGAATTGTAAGTTTGTACCATCGGTCTGTTCGTACTGCGGAACAGGGTGTGGGGTTCTTTTTGAGGTGATCGATGGAAAGATCAATTCCACCCTGCCCCTGAAGTCCCATCCGGTAAACCAGGGAAAACTGTGCATCAAGGGGTGGAACCTCCACGAATATATCAACAGTTTCATGCGCCTCAAGACCCCCCTGGTCCGGGAGGGCGACCGCCTGCACAAGGCGACCTGGGACGAGGCAGTCACCCATGCGGCCAAAAAGTTCAACCGGATCAAAGAGGTCCACGGACCTGACGCCATTGGGGTCCTGGTGTCGGCCAAGGTGACCAACGAGGAGAACTACCTTGCCCAGAAACTTGCCCGGGCCGCCGTTGGCACCAACAACGTGGATCACTGCGCCAGGCTGTGACACTCTTCCACAGTGGCAGGGCTTGCCGCTGCATTTGGAAGTGGGGCCATGACCAACTCCATTGCCGAGTTTGAAAACGACTCCAGGGTGATCTTTGTGATCGGGTCCAACACCACGGCCTGCCATCCCCTGATTGCCACAAGGATCATCCGGGCAAAGGAGAGGGGGGCCAAACTCATTGTTGCCGATCCAAGGAACATCCAGCTGGCACGATTTGCAGATCTGACGGTTCACCAGCGCCTGGGGTCCGACGTTGCCCTGTTGAACGGCATGATGCACGTGATCATTCGAAACAACTGGCACCAGGCAGAATATATCAACCAGCGGTGCGAGGATTTTGAGGCGCTTAAAACCATGGTTGCGGGCTATACCCCCGAGCGGGTGGAAGAGATTACCGGTATTGACCGCCGTGATATTGAACAGATGGCTGAGCTTTACGCCACCAACACCCCCGGAGCCCTTCTCTACGCCATGGGCATCACCCAGCACACCACCGGGGTTGACAATGTCAAGTCCTGCTGCAATCTGGCCATGCTCTGCGGTAACCTGGGCGTTGCCGGCGGCGGGGTCAATCCCTTGCGGGGACAGAACAATGTCCAGGGCGCCTGCGACATGGGCGGGCTTCCCAATGTCTTTACCGGGTACCAGCCCGTGGTCGACAAAGAGGCCCGGGACAAGTTTTCCAAGGCGTGGAACTGTTCGCTTTCCGGCACCCCGGGCATGACCATGACCGACATGATCGCCGGTATTGAAGCGGGTAAAATAAAAGGGCTCTATGTCATCGGAGAGAACCCCAAGCTCAGTGATCCCGATCGAAACCATCTGGATCACGCCCTTAAAAAGCTTGACTGCCTGGTGGTCCAGGATATCTTTCTTTCTGAGAGCGCCCAGATCGCCGATGTGGTTTTTTCTTCGGCAGCCCTGGGCGAGCGGGAGGGAACCTTTACCAACACCGAACGGCGGTGCATGCTCACCCGTAAGGCTGTGGAACCCGTGGGCAACGCCCGTGCGGACTGGGAGATCATTTCCCGGTTTTCAACGGCCCTGGGGTACCCCATGGCCTATGACGGTCCTGAAGAGATCTTCAACGAGATGGCCGGGCTGACCAAAAGTTATCAGGGTATGACCTATGACCGGCTCGGTATCGATGGTCTCCAGTGGCCCTGCCCGACCCCGGAGCATCCCGGCACCCCCTTTCTGCATAAAAACACCTTTGCAAGGGGTCTGGGTAAATTCCACGCCATTGAATACCGGGCGCCGGCCGAGTCGGCCTGCACCAAATACCCCATGCTCATGACAACGGGCAGAATGTTTGCCCATTTCCACACCGGTACCATGACCCGGGTTTCAAACAGTCTGGATGTGGAGCAGAAGACCGGGTATGTGGAGATCAATCCAGCGGATGCCAGCCGGCTCAAGATCTCCACCGGTGACATGGTGCTTCTGACCTCACCACGGGGAAAAATTGAGGCCCCTGCCAGGGTTACCAGCGACGTCCCGCCGGAAAATATTTTTCTCCCCATCCATTTTGGAGAAAATCCCACAAACACCCTGACCAGCTCGACGGCCTTTGATCCCATTGCCAAAATTCCCGAGTTCAAGGTCGGAGCCGTCAGGGTCGAGAAGCTTCTTGTCTGAAGGCCGGGGGAACAGACTGCAGGTCTGTTCCCCTGCCGGCTCCAGCATTTCGCTGTCGGTTTAATTCGTCCGGCTCCGGTTTTTTATTGACATTTCCTGCGTCATATGGTCCTCCGTTAGATGGTTGGGCGTTCACCTGAAAGGAGATAAACATGCAGAA
Organism: uncultured Desulfobacterium sp.; assembly: GCA_963675615.2. GTDB lineage: Bacteria > Desulfobacterota > Desulfobacteria > Desulfobacterales > Desulfobacteraceae > Desulforapulum. Next base: position 893,176 of record CAXXTD010000001.1, on the reverse strand, counting down.
AGAAAAACAGGCCGGGGAAGATATTGCCAACTCAATTGTGCTGGATATTTTAAACTCTGATTTTAAGATTCCGCCCATGCCGGCCAATGGCTCAAAACTCATGGCTCTGGTTCAAAAACCCGTGGATGAGATCGACCTGTCCGCCTTTGTGCGGCTGGTCGAGCCGGATCCGGGGCTTTTTTCCATGATTCTCCAGCTGGCAAATTCCATCTATTTCAGGGAGCAGAACGAGATTTCAAGCCTGCGGTCAGCCATTGTCCGTGTGGGTCTCCAGGAAGCCGTCAATTCCGTGTCGCTCTATTTCTTCCAGCGCATGCTGCCAAAAATTCCCGAAATCCAGGGGCTCTCGACCAGGGATTACTGGGCGTTTTCCTGGGCCTGCGCCACGGCTGCCAGGCGTCTTGGCCATCCGAATTTAAACATGAACGCCCTGGCAGGTGAACTCTACATCGGCGGTCTGCTCCATGGCATCGGCAAGCTGATCCTGGCCATCCATCACCCGGCTGAATTTTCAAAATGCGTGCGCAAAGCCCGTGAATCAGAACTTCCCCTGCACCAGGTCGAGTTTGATGAATTTGGTACCACAGACGCCCTTGTTGCATCCCGGCTGATGACCGTGTGGAATATTCCGTCCCGCATCTGCGGCGGGGTTCAATTTTATCAGAATCCAGGGGCCGCACCCGAAACCTGCCGGGATATGGCCGTACTGATCGAGTTTGCCTGTTACATCGCGGGCCTTTCCGGGATTGGAAGCAGTGGGGATGGGATCCCGATGACCTTTGAATCCACCTGGATTGCCGGGCAGACCGGGCTGCCCCTTTGCCGGGAGCAGACCCGGGACAGTGTAATCAACGAAATATTGATCTCCGTGAAGGAACGCTCAGAAAGCGTGACCGGTGTTTTGCCCCGGGAGAAAGAAGGGGCATCTGGTGTAACGGCAACTGTCGGAAGAAATCAGCAGGGGCCTGGAAGGCGGCCTTCACCACCGAAAACGAAAGGGTTGCTCGGCTGGTTGAAATCACTGGTGGGGTGATGGGACTATTCTGACGGGTTCCCTCAAACAGAGTGACAGGTTGCCGGCCTGCTGAAATCATTGGTGGGGTGATGGGGGTGGTTGCTGTTGGGGTGACCCTTCCCGGATAAATTTTCCATTGGCCGAAACTATGATCAAGGACCAAAAAAGGTAAATAAACGTTATGACGCTCCATGTTAAGCAGTTTTTTTACGATTCGGACAATCTTGGCTATCTTGTATATGGTGACGGCCATGCCGTGGCCATTGATTCCGGCGCGGTAGACCCCATGATTGAATTTGCCGGGGAACGCAATTTAACCATTGAATGGGTGACCAACACCCATACCCACCATGACCATGTGGCCGGAAACAGACAGATGCTTGACCGGACCCGGGCAAAATTTGTGTCCTGCACAGCACTCAATGACCTGGAATTCATTGAAATCGACGGCGAGCGTATCCGGATCTTCCACACCCCCGGCCACACGGCCGACAGCTTTACCTTCAAGGCGGGCAATAATCTCATCACCGGAGACACACTGTTTAACGGAACCGTCGGCAACTGTTTTTCAGGGGACCTGGCCGGATTCTTCACCTCCATTAAGCTGTTGACCGCCTTTCCCGGAAAGAGCCTTGTGTATGCGGGGCATGACTATTTCAGGGATGCCATGGCCTTTGCAAGGTCCATTGATCCTAAAAACCCCCATATTGATCCTTTCCTTGATGCCTATGATCCCGGCCACGTCGTCTCAACCCTGGACGATGAGTTAAGGGTCAACCCCTATGTCAGGTTCAATGCGCCAGCCCTGATTGCCCGCATGGAACGGGACCATCTTCCCGTTGAAACCGAGTACGAGAGGTGGTGCTCGATCATGACCTTTTAATCGGTGCGGCCGGAGCAGGGTATGGGCTTTGGGGACAAACAATGACCAAATTCCTGTGATTGAAATGCGTCAGCAACCCTTTCATTGAAGGCTCTGGTAAAACCGCTGTTCAAGTTCCCTGACCCGCTGTTTTCGATCCGGTACAAGAAATCGTTGGTAGAAGGGGTCGTCAGGGAACAGGGGGCGGTGGAGTATCCTGTGGGCAAGAATGGAAAGCACCTCCACGGATTTATCACAGCAGGGATAGCCCTTGTCGTCGAGCTGGATTGCCGGCCCCGGTTGTATTGCGATGATATTGTTGATGTCCACAAGCTTTAACCGTCCCCCGGGGGTGAGCATGAGGTTGCCATCCCCTGCAAGGTCCGGGATCAGGTGGTCTGTTTTGATCATGGCGGTGATGGCCGTGACAAAGTCGCTGATGTCGGCTAGGGCCTGCCGAATGAACCCCTTTAAGCTGATCCCGGGAGAAGGGATGTAGAAATGGCCCAGGCACTCTTCGCCCGAAAGGTGCCAGGGGTCAAGGATGGTGCCTTCCACATATTCCTGAAGCCCGCACAAAAGGATCTGGGAAAGGCCCTGCTCCCGGTGTTCCACAATAAACTCTTCACTTCTGGCAACAAGATCTGCCCCCAGGAATTCCAGGAGTATTCTGTACTTCTTGATCTCTTCCAGGGCCATGTCCGGTGAGTTGAACCGGTTTCTGAGTATCCTGAGCATTTTCACGGGTTTTGCCCGTGGGAATATGCGCATGTTGTTGACCCGGGTGCCATGGTGTTCTGCGTCAAGATCCTGCTTGCATATCAGTTCAAACAGGTGGGAGCGCAGCCCTCCCCGGAAGTGACGCCGCAGGTGATGGCCCCTGGGTGTTCTTAAAAAATCGATCTCCGGCCGGGAAGGGGGTAAAATCCGTTGCAATGGGCCGGCGGGTGTTCTCTTTTGACCTGCCATGGCCGTTACTCCTTAAATTTATTGGGTTCTCAGTCAGAATAGTGTTGTTCTTTGTGCCATAATATACTATTTAGACAGGTTTTAAAGGAAACGTTTCACCGTTTCCAGAAAATATTAAACAAACCCAACCATGGGGGGAGAGTGAAACATCCCCTTTGAAGGAAACTGAAAACAGTGAAGGAACTAAGAGGATCACAGCGTAAATACCTGAGGGGGCTTGCCCACGACATCAAACCTTCGGCCTTTGTCGGCCAGAAGGGGTTGACCGATGCCCTGGTCAACGAGATCAATGAGGCCCTTGACGCCTCGGAATTGATCAAGGTGAAATTTGTGGACTACAAGGAAAAAACCGTCAAGACCGCCCTTGCCCAGGAGATTGAAACGTCAACCGCATCCCACCTTGCCGGCCTCATTGGCCATGTTGCCATCTACTACCGCGAGCACAAAAACCCGGAAAAACGCGTGATCAGGGTTCCGGCCTGACCGTCTTTGATTGACCCTCCCTCCGGATTCGCCTGCCGTGGCGTTGCTGGCAGGATTCTCGTCCGGAGGTCGGTCATATCCATGGATCAGCTGTTGTCCTTTGCCCGGATCTCGGCCCGTTTGATCTTGCCGCTGATGGTCTTGGGCAGCTCATCAACATAATCGATGATCCTCGGGTACTTGTAGGGTGCCGTGATCTTTTTCACAAAATCCTGGAGTTCCCGGGTCAGGGTGGTGGAGGGCGTGAACCCCGATTTGAGCACCACGGTGGCCTTTACGGCCTGTCCCCTGACATCGTCCGGCACACCGGTGACAGCAGCCTCGAGCACGGCGTCATGGGCCACAAGGGCGCTTTCAACCTCAAAGGGTCCGATTCGGTAGCCTGAACTCTTGATCAGGTCGTCCACCCGTCCCAGGAACCAGAGGTAGCCGTCCTCGTCGGCCCAGGCCTTGTCCCCTGTGTGGTAGTAGCCGTTGGCGCAGGCCTTGGCTGTTTTGTCCGCCTCTTTTACATAGCCGCTGAACAGGCCCGTGGGGTGGCCATCTCCGAGCTTGATGCAGATTTCACCCTCAACCCCGGCGGGACAGATCCCATCGTCCGGGTCAAGCAGGTGGATGGTGTAGCCGGGTACGGGCTTGCCGATGGACCCGGGTTTGGGCTCCATGAACGGAAATGTGGCCACCAGCAGGGTGGTTTCGGTCTGGCCGTACCCTTCAAATATCGAGAGCCCGGTATGTTTTTTCCAGGTATGGAACACGCTGTCATTGAGCAGTTCTCCGGCTGTGGTGCAGTGTTTGAGGCAGGACAGGTCGTACTGGGAAAGGTCTTCCTGGATGAGGAATCTGTAGACCGTGGGAGGTCCGCAAAAGGTGGTCACCCGGTGGCGGGAGATCATTTCAAGCAGGTTTTTGGGTTCAAACTTTCCCCTGAAGTCATAGACAAATACCGTGGCACCTGCCATCCACTGGCCGTAGAATTTTCCCCACACGGCCTTGCCCCAGCCCGTGTCGGCAAGGGTGAGCTGGATGTCCCCGGGTTCAAGGTCGTGCCAGTAGAGGCCCGTTGGAACGTGGCCAAGGGGGTAGGTGTGGGTGTGGGCCACCATTTTTGGCGCGCCCGTGGTGCCGGACGAGAAAAAAATAAGCAGGGGGTCGTTGCCGCCGGCGCTGTCCGTGGGGCGTGGAAACCGATCAGAGCCCTGGGCAACCAGGGGGGCGTAGGGCTCCCATCCTTTGGCGGGCGTGTTTTCACCCACCCCGATGAATACCTCTAGGTCCGGGCATTTTTCCCTTGCCCGGTCCACGGTGGGGCAGAGGGAATCTTCGGCAATGATTCCTTTTATGCCGGCAAAATTGACCCGGTATTCCAGGTCCTTTTCCGTCAGGAGAAAGGGTGAGGGAATGGCCACGGCACCGATCTTGTGCAGGGCAAGCATGGCCACCCAGAATTCCACCCGCCGATACAGGAGCAGCATGACCTTGTCTCCTTTGGCAATGCCTTTGCCGACAAGCCCGTTGGCCAGCCTTGCGGATTGCTTTGAGAAAAACTCAAGGTCAAAGTTTCGGCAGTTTCCCTGGTCGTCCACATGGATCATGGCCTTCATGTCAGGGGTTTCCACGGCTCGTCTGTCGATAAAATCAAAGGCGAAATTATAATTTTCAGGCGGGTCTATTGAATAGCCTTCAACAAACGCGTCATAGGTTGCAGGGGATAATTTGTCCATCGAGGGGTTACTCCATCGGTAAAGGGTTAGGCAAGCACATCCAGAAAAACAGCCGTTTGTTCATCAAGACCGCGCATGGCGTGGGGAATATGGGAATTAAAATAGAGACTGTCCCCCGGCTCCATGACAAGGACCTCTTTGCCAAGGGAGACCTCGAGCCGGCCCGACAGCATGTGGATGAACTCCTGCCCGGGATGGTCATTAAAGGTGAGTTCCTCCTTTGGTTTGGGCGGAACAATGACCCTGAAGGGTTCCATGGTCCGGTTTGAGAATCTGTGGGCAAGGCTGTGGTAGTCATAGGCCTTGTGCCGCTCAACGGCCATGACATTGTCCTTCTTGACAAGCGAATAGCTGTGGAGGCGGGATTCATCCCCGGACATGAGGACCGTGGGGTCCAGGTTGAACGCCTTGGCAACTGAAAACAGGTAACTCACCGGGATATCCACGGTGCCGGATTCATAGTCAATGACGTTCTGTTCGGGCATGTCAACGCGCTGGGCCATTTCGGTCGTAGTGATATCTATGGCATCCCTCAATCCCCGGAGTCGTGCGGCGATTTCTCCATACACAGGGGTGTTCTGGTTCATCGGATTCTTCCTTTATAAATTTCAGGTTCGGCTGCTTAAAAATACAGACCCGGAAATTTAGCAGGTGGGCGGGAATCTGACAATAAAATTTTTTAAATGAAACCGACGTCTCCCCATTGTATTCTGGTGGGTTTGATTGTTTAATGGGGTGCAACAGCCAATATCTGGTTCCGGCCGTGCCGGTCAGAAAAAGTTTTTTTCCTTGACTTGAACCATGCATGTGCATAGGAACAATGGCAGTTTCATTGCCATCAGATTTTTAAAGGAGAGTGCTATGTCATTGTACGAGAATAGATTATGGCTCAAGAGTTACGACCCTGGGGTTGCCCATGATGTCGAAGTCCCGGACGAGCCGGTGCGCTGTTTTTTCAAAAAGAATGTGGAGAAATTTCCGGACAAAACCTATCTGCTCTTCAACGAAACCAGCCTTTCCTATGCCGAAGTCAACGGGCTTGCCTGCCGGCTTGCCAATGCCCTTGAAACCCTGGGTGGCAAAAAGGGGGACAGGATCGCCTTGCTCATGCCCAACATCCCCGAGCACGTCGTGGCCATCCAGGCCGGTTACAAGGCCGGCACGGTCAACGTGGGACTCAACCCCCTTTATACGGTTGCCGAGCTGAAGCAGCAGATCAACGATAGTGGCGCCCGGACGATCATTGTCTATTCAAGGCTTGTTAAAAAGGCCCTTGAACTGCAGCAGGACGAGGAGTGCACCTTGAAGACTGTCATTGTAGCAACGCCCAGGGGCGAGGCAAAGGTGACAGAGGGCAATGATCTGTTTGATTTTTATAACCTGGTTGAAAAGGCCGCTTGTGAAGAGCCCGGAGTCGATCTTTCCGGAGACGACATGGCCATGCTCCAGTATACCGGCGGCACCACGGGTGTTTCCAAGGCGTGCGTGCTGACCAACCGCAACATCATGGCCATGTGCCGACAGCACGGCACCTGGATGGGACAGGCGTGCCCGCCGGAAGAGATGCGGAATCTGTGTGTCATCCCCCTGTTCCATGTATTCGGGTGGAACACCAATGTCAACATGACCCTTCTGGGTGGCGGCACCATCATTCTGGTTCCCAAGCCGGATCCGGATCTTGTCCTCCACAATATCAATCGCCACCTGCCCACGGTGTGGGCGACCATCCCCCGGTTTGTCCGGGAGTTCATGGACCATCCCCGGGTGGCCGATTCAAAGATCGGTGGACTCAAAGGCTTGTTGTGCGGGGGCGCACCCCTGTCAGACCAGGACGTTGAACGGTTCAAGGCCCTGACCGATGCCGCCGTTATAGAGGGGTATGGCTCGTCTGAAACCACTAACATCTTGACCCTCAACCCGGTTGGCCACCCAAAACCCGGAAGCGTGGGCCTGCCGCTGCCCGGCACGGTGCTTAAGATTGTTGATGTGGAAACGGGCCGGATGGAAATGCCGGCCGGTGAATCCGGTGAAATCGTTGCCCGGGGACCCCAGGTCATGGGCGAATACTGGAACAATCCCGAGGAAACCGAGGCTGCCTTTACCGATGAGGGATATCTCTACACCGGTGATATCGGGTACATGGACGACGAGGGGTTTTTCTTCATTGTTGACCGGAAAAAGGATCTGATCATCCGGAGCGGATTTAACGTCTACCCCAGGGAGATCGACGAGGTGATCTACCAGATGCCCAGCATCCAGGAATCGTGCACCGTGGGGGTTCCCCACGACATCACCGGCGAAACGGTCAAGGTGTTTGTGGTTCTGAAACCCGGAACCCGACTGACCGTGTATCAAATCAGGGAGTTCTGCCGGCGCAACCTTGCCGCCTATAAGGTGCCGGAATTTGTGGAGTTTGTGGACGAGATCCCCAAGACCGGCATCGGTAAGTTTGACCGGAACGCCCTGCGGGTCCGGCCGGGGGTCAAGTCGGTTTTCTTATAGTTTCAAACAGGCGCATGGCGTTCTCAAAGCTCTGGTTTACCAGCGCGTGTAGGGGCCGGTCCAGAATGGCTGCAACAGCCTGTGCAACGACCATGAGATTGTCCGGGGTGTTGACCCGGTCCGGCCCTAGGGCCAGGGGCATGGGTATCTGGTCGGGGCTGTCCGTTTCGATGAGGAGGCGGTCAAACCGGACCGCCCCCAGGGCCTTTGCCGCCTTTTTGTTGCGCGGGTTGGTGATTGACCCGGAGAATGAGATGTAAAGGTTGCAGCGCTCAAAAAGGGGGATCATGTCCGCCGAGCCCGAGTAGGAATGAATGAGTCCACCATGGGACAGGGGGGGCGCGCTTTTAAGGATGTGTATGAACCGGTCCCAGGCCCTTCGAATGTGGATGGATACCGGGCGGCCCAGTTGATTTGCAAGGTCGAGCTGGGCCAGGAATACCGCTTCCTGGCGGGAGCGGTCAACAGACGGGTCTGTAAAATCAAGGCCGATCTCGCCAACGCCCGAGGGCATCCGGCACAGCCACCCGTTAAGGCGTTCTGCCCATTGGTCTGTCAGGGTGCTGACCTGCCAGGGGTGAACCCCGAAGTTGGCAATCACCCGGGGGTGGTTGCGGGCAATGGCCGCCACCCCTGCCCAGTCCGACTCATCCGTGGCGCAGCAGGCAAGGTATCCCCTGCCAAGACGGGACCACCTTTCCAGAAGTTCCGGTATCCTTTGCCCGAGCCGCGGGTCCTGGAGGTGGCAGTGGGCGTCAAATAAGCTCACTTGTTTCGTTTCCAAGGGGCCTTGTCATGAGCCGCCTGACCGCATTTTCCGGTGTGGAGCCTTCGTAGAGGGCCTTGTACACCTCGTTGATGATGGGCAGTTCAATGCCCAGTTTCTTTGACAGATTGTACACCGATTTGGTGTTTCTGACCCCTTCGGCCACGGTTCTGCGTTTGGCCTGGATGTCGGCAATGGTTTTTCCCTGGCCAAGCTCCTTGCCCACGGTGTAGTTCCGGCTCAGGTCGCCCGTGCAGGTGAGGATGAGATCCCCGACCCCGGAAAGCCCGGAAAAGGTGTGGGGATTGGCTCCAAGGCGCATGCCCAGCCGCCGTATTTCTGCAAGCCCCCGGGTGATGACGGCCGCCCGGGTGTTGAGTCCCAGCCCCATGCCGTCCACAAACCCTGCGGCAATGGCAATGATGTTTTTAACGGCCCCGCCCAGCTCAAGCCCGATGGGGTCATCGTTCACATAGACCCGGAAATAGTCGGTGGCAAACATGTGTTGAACACGGGTGGCAACGGCCAGGTTTTTACAGGCAACGCTGATGGCCGTGGGCACCCTGCAGGCCACCTCCTTTGCAAAACTGGGCCCCGAGAGCACCACAAGGTTATCGGGGTCAAGCATGGGCAGCGTCTGTTCGAGCACCCCGAACATGGTCAGATAGGTTCCGTCTTCGATGCCCTTGGAGGCGGTGATGACTATGGTATCGTTTGACATGTGGTCGGCCATGTCCCGGGCCACCTGGCGCATGGTGTGGGAGGGAACCACAATGAGGATCATTGTGTTGCTGCTGACCACCTGTCCCAGGTCGTTGGACGGAACGATATTTTCAGACAGGACAATGTCGGGAAGAAAGAGCCGGTTTTCACGGTGGTTGATGATGTCTGCTTTTACCTCGGGCTCATAGGCCCACAGGTCCACCCTGTAGCCCTTGAGTGCCAGCAGGTTGGCAAGGGCCGTGCCCCAGCTTCCTGCGCCCACAACTGCCATCCGCTGCTGTCCGTTTGCTTGTGTATCCATTTTTCTCAATGCCTCGTATCCATAATAACCGGCATGGCCGGAGCAGGCTATCTGCCCTGGCCACAACGAAATTTGAAACTTTCCCTCTGATGATGCTTCAGTGGCGTTTCACGTAAAAAAATGTATTTGAACGTTCATGGCTTTTATAGGTTAGGCCGGGCCAATTGTCAATTGGCAAGCCCTTGGGTCTGAACGATCCGCTATGGTCCCCAATGGGGGCATGGACAGGCCTGAAACCCAAAAAATTACCAGCTGCCGATGCCATACATAAATATGATCACAATGCCGGCGGCAATCAAAGGAAGGCGCAGCCAGCTGGAATATCTGCCGCCGATGATACCCTGGCTCAGCAGCCAGAGACCCGCACCGATTTTAACGAATGCTGCAAAAGCCGTCAACGGATGGGTCAGGGTGTTTAACAGGGCTGGATTGGCAATAAATGCCATGGGGATCAAATAGAGCCCGATACCCAGCTGCATGGAATGAAGGGCAACGGGTATCCAGGGGGTGTCAGCCATTCCCGCTGCAATGAAAACAGTGCCGCAGACCGGCGGGGTAATGGTGGACAAAAGGGCAAACCAGAAAACAAACAGATGGGCGTAGACATTGGGAAGTCCCAGTTCCTGGAGGGCGGGTCCGGCAACGGATATGCAGATGACATAGGCTGCCGTCGTGGGGACTTCCATTCCCAGAACAAGGCAGGCCATGGCCGTTAGGACAAGGGCCATCCAGAGGCTGCCGTTGGAGAAACTTAAAATAATAGAGGTTATTTTGACCCCGAGCCCTGTCATGTTCAGCACGCCGATGATCAGGCCGGCACAGATGATAATCGAAGCAATGACGGCAATCTGCCGGGCGGCTGTCATGCAGGCGTTCAACAGTCTTGGAAACGTCTTGAGATAGAGAAATTCATATCGGATATTGGTCACCAGCAGGGCTGCGGACACAAAGATTGCGATTCCCGATGCAAACTGGGGGGTATAGTCTGTGAAAAAAAGAATTCCCAGCAGGGTGCCAAAGGGCAGACAGAAAAACGGAGCCAGGCGGACGACCTGACGGGTTTCAGGGATATCTGCCGCTGCCATTGACGTTAATTTGTATTTTTTTGCAAAAACGTCCACCCCGGTCCAGGCGGCAAAGAAAAACAGGATCGCCGGGAATATGGCAATGGCCATGATATCCGAATACTGCATACGCAAGAGCTCTGCCATGATGAACGCCCCGGCGCCCATGAGCGGGGGCATAATCTGACCGCCGCTTGAGGCCACCGCTTCGACGGCTGCGGCAAAATGGGACGGGTACCCCAGCCGTTTCATGGCCGGGATGGTGATGGCACCGGTGGACGCAACATTGGCCGATGCCGAGCCTGATATGGATCCAAAAAAAGCAGATGAAATGACCGATACCTTTGCAGCCCCTGCCCGGTATCGGCCGGCAAGCTTGGTTGCCAGGGCCATGAAGGCGTCTCCGCCTTCTCCGGCCCCGACAAAGGCCCCCAGTATGACAAAAACAGCCACCACATTGACGGAAACCCCGGTGAGCTGGCCCCAGATGCCTCCCTCGGCAATGACAAGGGTGCCCAGAAAGCTGTCAAGGGGGATTCCCCCATGGCCGAACTCCCCGGGGATATACTGGCCCAGACAGCCATAGGCCAGGGCCAGTACTGCCACTGTGGGTAGGGCCAGTTTAATGGCCCTTCTGGCCATTTCCAGTATGACCAGGATGAGTCCCATGGCAATGAACAGCTGTCCGGGCCCCTCAAGGGACCCGTATTGATCGTTCAATTGATTTCGATTAACGATAATATAAACGCAGCTGAGCAGACCGACACCGCACAGCCCATACCCGAGCCACTTTTTTACCCCGGTATCCCGGGTGCCGAATACAAAGACCCAGGGAAGGGTCAGGGCCAGGTGAGCGGGCCGGGTAATCAGGTTCGGCAGTAACCCGCTGAAGATCAGATAAACGTGGAAAACAACACTGGTTATGGCCAGCACGGATGCAGGAATGGAACCCATCAAGTCACTCCTGTTTACTTTAGGTTGCCGGGAACGCTGGCATGGATTTCCTCATAATATTTGAGGGCGCCTGGATGCAGCTTTGTGTCCAGCGTACCAAGATTATCCAGTGTGACCGCACTCCACCACAGATTGTTTTTACCCATGGTATCCTTCTGTTCCCAGAAGGTTTTAACCAGTTGATAGGCTGTGGCTTCATCCATCTGGGTGGTGGTATAGGTGCCAACGGGAAGGGACATGGTGGCGGTATCCCCATCAACGCCTGAATAGGTGTTTTTGGGAATGACCAGCTTTGTTCTTCCGGATTGTTCAATCTGCTGGTCTGAAAAGCTCAACAGCCTTATTTTCGAGCTCGCAGACGCTTCAATCACATTGGGTGCAGGATAGGAGCCCGAGGTGGCAAACCCGTCGATCTGGCCGTTCTTTAAAGCCGGAACCGCATTGTTGAGTTCAGTCCCAATTAATTTTACCTGGCCTGCAAGCCCAAACAGATCAATATATTTTGCAGCTTCCCTGGCGCCGAAGCTGCCTTTTCCAATCAGGATGCTTTTGCCTTTTAAATCGGCAAAGGTCTTGATCCCGGACTGTTCGCTGACCACAAAATGCATGGTCAGGGAGGGGATGATGAACAGGGAACGGATGGTCTGGTAGTTGGGATTTTTGTCGTTGAACATTTTTTCTCCTGCCATGGCCGTCTTGACAAGGGAAGGGGGCGTTGTAAACATGTAATTGCCTTTGCGTTTGCCCGATTCCTTGACGTTCTGTACCGATCCCTGGCTCTCTTCAAGGGTGACGATGATTTGTCCATCGGACCCTTTTTTAATGGCTTCGGCAATCTGAACGGCCATCTGGAAATAGGAGGACGAGGATTTGGCAGATTTAAAGGTGACGCGGGTCTCGGCATCCGCCGTCTGGCAGCAGAACAAAACAGCAACGAACAGGGCTGTAAGGGGGATTCTTCCCAGAAGATCTGATCTGAAAATTTTCATTTTAAACTCCTTTTTAAATGTTTTTTCAAAATAGGGGGAGGCAAAGTTTACCCTTTTGGCCGACAGATTACCACAAGAAATAATTCTTGACAGCGCTGGAACGAAAAAACAAACAGCCAGGGAGGCCTTGACGGGGCTTTTCAGTTGTCACTGTAGGTCAGGGGAAAATGACAGGCCACAAACTTTTCCGGCATGACTTCACGCAGAGGAGGGGTAGTCTTTCTGCAGATTTCCCGGGCATATTCACATCGATTTTCAAAGCCGCAGCCTTGGGGAAGGTTGAACGGACTGGGCACCTCTCCCTTGATCTTCGGGCCCTGCTGCTTTGCATGGGGGTCTGCGGTATATACGCTTTCCATGAGCACCTTTGTGTAGGGATGGCAGGGCTGCTGCCGGGACAGATCCGCCGGAGTTATCTCCACGATGCGCCCCAGGTACATGACAATGATGCGCTGGCAGAAATAATCCACCAGGGCCAGGTCATGGGAGATAAACAGGTAGGTCATGTTAAACTCAATCCCCAGCTCCTGGAGCAGCAGGATGATCTGTGCCTGGACCGACACGTCAAGGGCTGCCGTGGGCTCATCCAGGATGATAAATTCAGGAACCATGGCCAGGGCCCGGGCGATCACGGCCCGCTGTTTCTGACCGCCTGACAGCTGGTGGGGGTAGCTTCTGCAGTGCTCGGGTTTCAGCCCCACCATGGCCAGCAGTTCCATGATCCGGTCATTGATCCCGGCCTGGGGCATGTCGACTTTTTGGATTTTGAAAACCTCTTCCAGGCTGCGGTAGATTGAGTTGCGGGGGTCCAGGGACGAATGGGGGTCCTGGAAAACCATCTGCATCTTCCGCCGGAGTATCCGAAGCTGACCTTTGCCGGTCTGCTTGATATCCTGACCATCAAAGACAACAGCGCCCCGGGTGGGTTTAATCAGGTCCAGAATAAGCCTTGCCAGGGTGGATTTGCCGCAACCCGATTCCCCCACCACCCCCAGGGACTCTCCCTTGAAAATGTCAAACGAGACGTCGTTTACGGCTTTAACTTCACCCACTTTGCGATGCAGCAGCCCGCCGGTGACAGGGAAGAATTTGGACAGATGACGGATTTCAACCAGGGGTGTCATGGTGCAGTCCTCCAATCGGGGTTGAATTTATGGCATTTCACCCGGCGCTTGTTGCCCAGTGCAAGGGTCTCGGGTGACTCTTGTGCACAGATCGTCTTTGCTTCCGGGCACCGGGGATGATACCGGCATCCACAGGGAAAGGTCCTGACACTGGGAACATTGCCGGGAATGGCACTTAAAGATCTGTCCGCCATGCCCAGTTTAGGGATGCAGCTTAGCAGTGCAAGGGTGTAGGGGTGTTTCGGGGTGGTAAAGACCAATTCCACGGGGCCGGCCTCCACCACCGTTCCCGCATACATGACCACCACCCGGTGGCAGAGGTGGGAGATGATACCCAGGTCATGGGTAATCATGATCAGGGCGATATTTCTCGTTCGGGTGGTCTCCTTGAAAAGCTCTATAATCTGGGCCTGGACCGTGACATCCAGGGCCGTGGTGGGTTCATCGGCAATGAGAAGCCTGGGATCAGCGCACAGGCCCATGGCAATGACAATCCGCTGTTTTAAGCCCCCTGAAAGTTGATGGGGGTATTGATGGAACACCTTGTCTGCATTGGGAATGCCCAGGGAGGTCATGACCTCAACGGCCCTTTTGCCGGCCTCTTCCGTGGAAATCTTCAGATGTAGTTTCAGCCCTTCCACAATCTGATGGCCCACCTTGTAGACCGGGTCCAGGGAGGTCATGGGATTCTGGGAGATCAAAGAGATCTGATTGCCCCTCAACTGCTGGTATTCCTTTTCTGAAAACGAGAGCAGATTCTGTTCGTTGAACAGAATCTTACCGGCGGAAACCCTGCCGTTGAGGAAGGGCAGCAGTCCCATGATGGCCTGGGCCGTCACGGATTTTCCCGAGCCGGTTTCTCCCACAAGACCTATAATTTCACCGGCATCCATATCAAAACTGATGCCGTTTAAAGGGGTTACCACCCCGTCCCGGGTGTCGAATTCCACATTCATGTTTTCCACGGTTAAAAGGCTCATTTAAGGGTGTCCTCCCGGATGTCCATGATATCCACCAGGGCATCGCCAAAAAGGTTAAACCCAAAAACCGTGACCATCATGGCAAGGCCCGGGAATACAATGACCCATGGCGAAATAAACAGATAGGCCGTTCCATTGCTCATCATGGCCCCCCAGCTGGGCGTTGGGGGCTGGGCACCCATGCCCAGGAATCCCAGGGTTGCCTCCAGTACAATGGCCTGTCCAATGCCAATGGTTGCCGCAACAATAACGGGTGCAACGGCATTGGGGAAAAGGTGCTTGAACAAGATGGTAAAGTCCGTGGCTCCCAGGGAACGGGTGGCCTCCACGTAGGTCTCGTTTTTGAGCATCAGGATCTGGCCCCGGATCAACCGGGCATACTGGGCCCAGTAAGTCAGGGCAATGGCAATGATGACACACTCAATTCCTGCACCCACAACGGCAACCAAAAGAAGGGCCACCAGTATTTCAGGCAAAGACCAGGTCAGGTCCGTGACCATGGAGAGGCCCTGATCCAGCCATCCCCCGTAATATCCGGCAAGTGATCCCAGAATAACGCCGATGATCACGGAAAGCCCCACGGAGACAACACCCACGTAGACTGAAATCCTTGAGCCGTGGAGGATGCGGCTGAACACATCCCTGCCAAACTCATCCGTGCCCATGAAATGCTGGGTGGATGGGGGACTGTTCATGATACTCAGGTCCTGGGCCTTGTAGGAGTAGGGGGCAATGAAATCCGCAGACAGGGCAACAAGGATAAGACCTGCGATGATCAGGACCCCCAGGAGTCCTGCCCGGTTTGATTTTAATTTTTTAACCCGCCTGAGCCACCGGTTTGCCGGTGGTACGATATTATCTTGAATTTGATTGGTTTCCATGGCTTGTTTTAACAATAAACCCCTGTTTCAATGGTGTTGGTCCCTTACCCTGGGATCTGCAAATGCGTAGAGAATGTCGGCCAGAAAAGTGCCCATCATGATGCCCATGGCCAGGATCAGCATGGCCCCCTGGATGACGGGATAATCCCTTCGGAACAGGGCGGTAATCAACAGCTGCCCCAGGCCCGGTCGGCCAAAAACAATTTCAATGGTCACCGTCCCCCCCAGGACCCATCCGATGCGCAACCCCAGGATGGTAATCACCGGTATCAATGCATTGCGTAAAATATGTTTCAAAAGGATCACCCTTTTACCCAGCCCCTTGGCGTGGAGCATCACAATAAAATCCTTGGATGCCACTTCGAGCATGGATACCCGTGTCACCCTTGCAATCAGCCCGGCACCGCCCAGTCCCACGGTTATTGCCGGAAGCACCAGGGACATGAGGGTGCCAGATCCTGAGATGGGAAACCAGGTCAGCCACACGGCAAAGATCAGGATCAGGATCAGGCCCAGCCAGAATGCAGGGATGGTCACGCCAAACAGGGCCACGAGCATGGCCAGATGGTCAAAAATGGTGTTTTTGGCTGCTGCGGAAATGATTCCCATGGAAACCCCCAGGACAAAAGAGATCACAATGGCCGTCAGTCCCAGGGACAGGCTGTAGGGAAGATGGTGCAGCAGCAGTTCGGTTACGGGCCTTTTTTCAATGATGGAGCGCCCCAGATCCCCGTGGAGCATATTTTTAAACCAGATGATATATTGAATGGCAATGGGTTTGTCCAGGTTGTATTTTTCCACCAGTTTCTGTTCATGGGCTTTGGTCATTCCCGGCCCCATCAGGTTGTCTATGGGCGTACCCGGTACGATGTGAATCAGGGAAAAAACAATAATGGAAACCACAACAAATATGGGGATCATCATCAGGGACCGGCGTAATACAAACTGCCACATGGGTCTCTTCTCCGTCAGCTTTTTTGATTTTCAGGTTCCCCCTGATCCCTTTGTCAACGTTTCCTTTGTGACGGAACGCCATAAAGGGCCAGGAGGATTTTCATGGAAAAGAAGGGATTATTTCAGATCCCAGTCAAGGACGCCCATGCCCATGAACCGCCGGTCAAGGCTGTTCGCCGGATGCACCAGGCGTTTGCCAACGGCAAAGATCGTGTCTGGAAGATAAATGGGTGCCCAGACATATTGATTCAGAAGATAGGTGTGGTATTCCTTGAAATTCTCGACCCGCTCTTCCTGGGACCGTGACCGGGTCATGGCTTTCTGCATCAGGTAGTCTGACTCGTTGTCGTGCCACATGGCCGCGTTGGGATAACCCATGCGGGTTGAGTTTAAAAACCATTCCAGGATATCGGCATTTTCCCACTCATAGGATCGAATTGCCAGCTGGTGTTCGCCTTTTTTGTAATAGGCCCGGATGGAACTTGGGTCCATCAAGGTGATCTTTGCATCCACACCGGCCTTTGCCAGCTGGGCCTGGATCACCTCTGCCGACCGGCGGTAGGAGGATTCATTTTTGGCCAGAAGTTTCAAGGTCAGCTTGTTCCCATCCTTGTCTACCCGTATTCCGTCCGGGCCCATTTTCCAGCCCGCCTCTTCAAAGGCTGCCTTGGATCCTTCCAGGTCAAATCGGATTTCATCCTTGGGCGCCACATGGCTTGCGGGAAGAGAGTCAATCAGATAGGTGTAGGCAGGTTTACCGGCATTGGCAAATACATTTTCTGTAATGCTCTTCTGGTCCACGGCCAGGGCAATTGCCTTTCTGACCAGGAGGTTGTCCAGGGGGGGAGACTGGGTGTTCATGACCATGTGATACAGTGAATCTCCGGGCTGACGGATGATCCCGAGGTTTTTATCCTGTTCGATTTTTTCGATGAACATGGTGGGCACGGAAAAAACAACATCCAGTTTGCCGGTTTTAAGTTCCAGAAACCGTGTGGATTCCTCTTTCATATCCTTGTAGATGATCTTGTCGATGCGAGCCGGCCCTTTGTTCTGGACCAGGGCCGGCCCCCAGGTATAATCTTCATTTTTCACCAGCACCAGTTCATTTCCCGGGGACCAGGACGCAAATTTATAGGGGCCGGAACCCACCACATGTTTGATGCCGAATTCCTCACCATATTTTTTATAGGCAACCATGCTGGGAACGGCCATAAAGGTCTGGGACATGTTAAAGAACATATTCGGATCAGGGTATTTCATGTGGATGATAACCGAATAGGGTCCTGTGATTTCAACCGTGTCAATGGAGGCCACCATGTATCCGGAGGGACCTGTTCCCATTTCCTTGAGAAACCATTTCACCACTTCTGAATTAAAGGGGGAGCCGTCGTGGAATTTAACCCCCTGCTTTAATTTCATATCCCAGGTCAGTCCGTCTTCGCTGATGGTCCAGGATTCTGCCAGGGACGGGTAGAATTTTCCATCAATTCCCCATTCGATGAGTTTGTCATAGATCAGGGACATGGCCTCGTGGTTCAGTTCAACTTTAATGGGGTTAAAGGTCGTGACCCCGAGTTCGTTGGGATCACCGGCAGCATACAGCACTTTTTCCGCCCTTGCCTGCTGGGGAACCAGCATCATCAGGGACACCAACAGCATTAAAACGAGATAACCGGGACTTTTTTTCATTTGCTCCTCCTTAAAAGTGGGGGTCAGTCTAAAGGCGTCATTGCCTTCCCGACGGACCGTTAGGGGCAGTTTTTAATGGCTTCTGGAGAGCTTTTTACCGGGAAGTGCTCCCGTGTGTTTTCCATCCAGAATAACAGCCCTGCCATTTACGATTACATGGACAATTCCCCTGGGATATTCATGGGGGGTGTCAAAGGTTGCCACATCCTGGACCGTATCCGGGTCAAACACCACCAGGTCTGCTGCCATGCCGATGTTGATCCGGCCTCGATCCTTTAAACCGAGTTTTTCGGCCGGAAGGCCCGTCATTTTATGGATTGCCTGTTCCAGGGAAATCACTCTTTTTTCACGGACATAGCGTCCCAGAACCCGGGGAAAGGTGCCGTAATACCTGGGGTGGACCAGGGTTTTGCCCGAGGGGCCATAGGGGGTCACAGACCGTCCATCCGATCCGATCATGCCAAGGGAATCCTTGAGAATGGTGATCAGGTCCTGTTCGGACATGGCAAACACGACCATGGACAGGCCGCCGTTTTCTTCACAAAAGACCTGAAAAATAGCCTCCAGGGGGTCAACCCCCCGCGCCTCTGCCAGGGCCTGGCCCGAAAGGCCGTTCAGTGCAAGGTTTTCAGGCCGTGTATATCCCATGATTCGTATCTCACTCCAGCCCAGCCCCTCCATGGGGTTTTCCCAGTAATTGGCCGGGCAGGTCATGTCCTCGATGATTCTCTGCCGGGTTTCGGCATTGTTGAGGTTGGCAACCATGCGTGAACTGCCCTGTTCCTTGGCCCAGACGGGAAAGATTTCCATCAGGCTGGTGCCATAGGCGGTATAGGGGTATTGATCAAAATGAACCTCGATTCCCCCTTGCCTGGCCCGGTGAATTTTTTCAAGGATTAGGCTGCTTTTCCCCCACATGGCAGGGGTTTCACACTTCAGATGGGAAATTTCAAGGGAGACCCCCGATTCCCTGGCCAGGGCCAGGGCTTCGTCCACGGCCTCGAACAGAAAGGTCCCTTCACTGCGCATGTGGGTTGAATAAATTCCATGGAAATCTTTGACAACCCTGGCAAGTTCTGTGAGTTCACCGGCCTTTGCAAAGGCGCCGGGATGGTATATAAGACCCGAGGAAAGACCCAGGGCCCCCTTTTCAAGCTCGGTTCTCAAAAGGTGTTTCATCTGCTGGATTTCTCCTGGAGCCGGGGGCCTGTTCGCATATCCCATGACATTGGCGCGCAGGGTGGAGTGGCCCACCAGGGGGGCCACATTCACGGCCGTGCCCCTGGCACACAATTGGGTGCAGAATTCGTCCAGGGTTTCCCAGTTCCAGTCTTCGGGCGATAAATGGCGCTTATAGTGCTTGCCCAGGTCGGTCATGTATTCCATGAACGCGTCTTTGCCCGAGGCCAGCATCGGGCCCGGGGATCCGCCGCAATTTCCAGTCACCTCGGTGGTCACGCCCTGCCTGACCCGGCTTTCTGCCATGGGTTCGAGGAGGAGGGAAAAATCCGAATGGGTATGGATGTCAATGAAACCGGGGCTTACAACCCATCCGGAGGCGTCAAGGGTTGTTGCGCAGGGCAGGGTCAATTCCGGGGCCATGTGGGTGATGATTCCGTTGGAAACGGCAAGGTCGGACTGGAACGCCGGTGCTCCGCTTCCATCGATCACCCGGGCATTTTTAATGACCAGATCAGTCATGGGGGCCATCCGTTTGACCGGCAGCTCTTTGTTTCCGGGCCGTGGTGTCGGGCAGCTGATCGTGGTCCTGCATGAATTGTCTGATCAGGGGCAGGAGCTTGTCCATGGATTCCAGCATGGGACAGACCACGGGAATGGCGGTCTGTCGTTCAAGGCGTTGGCCCCAGGAGGCAAGGTCTGCGTCGCTGCCGCCGGTGCCGTTGAGGGCAATGGCAACCACCTTGGTTCCGAACATTTCAACGAGTTTGATTTCACTCTCCAGCTCGGGCAGAAGGCAGCCCAGCGCTTCAGCAGAATCGTAGAATTCGCGAAACGGGGCATGCTGGAGAATCACCCCCTTGATGTTGCCTGAAACAATGATTTCGGCGCCGCAGGGACCAAGGGGGTTTCTCATGGCAGACTGTCCTTCCACAACGATGAGATCCGGGCAGGACTGCTGTTCACACTGGACAATGGCGGCCTCGATCTCTCCGCTGACAAAATCATTGGTGGTGGTGTCCAGGATAAATCCATGGGGACTTCCCTGGAGCCAGCCGGTCTGGCCGGTATATATCATTTCGGCATGGATATCCTCCCTGCCGCAGGCTTCGATAATCAAGCGGGCCGTGGTCCTTTTGCCCAGGGCGCAGTCGGTTCCCAGCACAGCCAGGCGGGGCGTTTTCATGTC
Organism: uncultured Desulfobacterium sp.; assembly: GCA_963675615.2. GTDB lineage: Bacteria > Desulfobacterota > Desulfobacteria > Desulfobacterales > Desulfobacteraceae > Desulforapulum. The sequence goes on along the minus strand of CAXXTD010000001.1, from coordinate 872,825 downwards.
AAAGATGCGGCCGGACCAGTAGGTGAGCTGGTCAAATGGCTTGGGTCTGCGAATGTCGATAATCCGGACCTGGTTGTCACGGGCCGCCTGTTTGAATACGGGCATGTCGCCCAGGAGCATGTGCATGCCGTTGACAATGGAAATCCCCCGGTTGATCATATCCAGTGCCAGGGCCTGCCATTGTTCATCCAGGCGGCCGCCGCACAGGGCAAGGCCAATGATGGCAAAATCGGGGTGTTTGCCCGTGGCGGCCAGGTAGTCATCCATGTCGGCAAAAACCGGCAGGTTGCGGTGGATTCCGTCCACCACCTCGCCTGCATCCCTTCCGGCGCTGTTTGCGTCTATGACACCGGTGATCTCAAACCGTTCGGTTCCCCGGATCAGCCCGTGGGCTGTTTTGGCATCAATGGTATCCAGCCTGCCGTTGGTCAGGATGACGGCGGTTCCCATGGCGGTCTGTGGTTTCCTGTCCAGGCAGGCGTCTGCTCGTTTATTGTTCAATTCAAGGCTCATCAGATTCTTTTAACTCCCAATCCAGGTTGGTCCGTGGTTCGCATCCATCCGTTTTCCAGGATGAATCCGCCGTTAACAATATCCCTTGCCAGGTCAAGGCTGCCATCAAGGTCCAGATACCGGGTGGCCCGTGAGGAAAAGGCCGCATGGAGGGCCCCTGCAATGCTGACAATGCTTTCATCCATGCATCCCCACATCAGATCAATGCCGGCATGTTCGGCCATGGCTGCGATTTCCAGTCCTGGGGCGATTCCGCCGCATTTCATGAGTTTGATGTTAAAAATACCAAAAGGTTTAGGGGAATGGAGCATCTCAACGGCGTCCCCGGGACCGAGAAGGGTCTCGTCGGCCGCTGAAATCCGGCGCAGGGCCTGGGGCAGCTGTCCCATTTTTCCATGATCCGCTGCCTTGAGGGGTTGTTCGATGAACTCGACCCGGCCTGCGGTTTTTTCAGAAAAACGGCAGAGTTCGTCAACCCCGTAGCCCTGGTTGGCGTCAACACGCATGCGGATCTTTGACTTGAAGGTCTCGTCAAGCCGGATGATACGTTCAATGTCCTCTTGAACATCAAGGCCGGTTTTTATCTTCAGAATGGAAAATCCCCTGTCCAGGTACTCCCTGGCCTCTGTCAGGGTCTCTTCGACCGGCATGATTCCGATGGTGATGGATGTGGGCAGACGGTCATGGACCCGGCCCAGCAGGTCTGCCAGGGGCAGACCGACTGTCCCGGCCACAAGATCGTGGAGGGCAATGTCGGCAGCAGCCAGGGCGGCCGGCGTGTCTGCCAGGGCTGCCTTTAACTGCTGGAGCAGTGAACGGCAGTATCTGATGTCTTTGCCCTGGAGGATGGGTTCAAGTTTGAGGTTCAGGGCGGTTTCCGTTGCCGTGATGGTCTCACCGGTTACATCTTCAGCAGGGGATCCGGCGCCAATGCCGGTCATGCCGTTTTCTGCCTCAAGAAGCACAAACACGTTTTCAACCGCACTGATGGTTTCATAGGCAATGGTGTAGGGCCGCGTGAGGGCCAGGTCTTCTTTCCAAATGGTGATTTTTTTGATTTTCATATTGGTTTCCTTAGGGTTGCTCCGGGATCCAGCCGTTGATCTGGGGGGGAAGAAGGGTCCATTTTCTGCGTGTGTTTGTGACCATAAAGGATTCGGCATGGCTGATACCGTCGATCTTACTCATCTCTTCTTCATAAAATTCGAACATCCATTCGATTCCTTTGGTGACAATCACTTCGGCAAAGATGTCGTAGCGGCCTGTAACAGCAACCGCCCAATGGACATTTTTAAACGCCATGAGCTGGTCAATCACCTGGCCCATTTTTCCATTGTCATCCACCCGGATGGCAATAATGGCCACCAGCATATCCTTGACCTTGAATGTGTCGACCATTCCGGCAACCTTGAGGATTCCCCGCTTGATCAGGGAATTCAAACGGGAGTGAATTGTCGGGGCTGAGACCTTGAGGTTTTTGGCGATCTCCTTGGCCGGCATTCTGCCGTCTTCAGACAGCAGTTTGATCAATTGCCGGTCGATCATGTCGATCTCTTTGTTTTCCATGTTATCCTGTCTGATTTAATTAAAATGATATTTACAACTTAAAAAATTATATTATATAAATTATCATGTCAATTAATTATCAATAAATAAAGTTTAACCCCGAACAAAGAATGGAGAAAGCATATTTCGTGCCAAAGATTTAAAAAAGCCCATGGTGCTTTATTGCCACGGTTTTCTAAATGGAACGGTATTGGTTTTCTGGAAGAATTAAAAAAACATTACAATTATGATGTTTTTTTGCGGCTAAAAATTACATTTTTGGATTTTTTAAGAAGGCCGGCTTTCCTGGTTCAGCAAACAGATACCGGCCGGTACCTGCCATTTAACGCCATCATCACAATTGCTGTTAATCCTGGGGCATGCCGGTAACCGGATACCGTTTTTCCACACAATCCGGGCAGGGCCGGGATTAACCGGCCGGCAGGTAGATCTGGGTTCCTTTGGGCAGGTTTGAAAAATCAGTGATTTGATCCCCGCAGATCAACCCGCCCCCGGGCAGATAATAGACGGTTTTACCGTCATTGTAGTGATGGCCTGCAATTTTAAAGGCGGTCTGGGAATCGGTGATCTTGAACGGACCCTTATATCCCAGGATCAGTTTGGTCTGCGGGGGCAGATCGTCCCAGTCGGATATTCCTGAGCCGGGCGCGATTCTGCCCGAAGGCAGAAAATAAATCGTGGTTTTATCCCGGTAGGCCGGGCCGGCATGGAACCATGCCGTGTAGTTGTCTGAAATGGTTTTCACCGGACCGGCCAGGTCTGGAATCCGGGCCGGGTTGATTTCCTGGTTGAGCAGCACACGGGTGTTGGCCGGCAGGCGGTCCCAGCCGATTTTTTCCCCTACCTGATCTCCCGGCACCACCCGTCCATCGGCCAGAACATAGGCCGTGGTCGGGCTGTTGTATTCATCCCCTGCAATGGACCAGGCCGTGTTCTGTCTTGTTATGACATTGGATTCCGGGACCGGATGTACCACTGCCGTCTCTTTTGTGGTCACGGGCGTCTCTTTTCCATAAAACAGAACTGCCAGCTGGGGGTCGGGCATGAGCCGCCCTGACCGGATGTCGGGATCATAGCTCCAGCCAGGGCCCACCCCGGCACTGGTCCGGTTGAAATTTTTGGCACACCGTTTTCGCCCCCTGTGATTTTTATTGAACCACGGGTTGGGCCGTCCATAGGCGATCTGGCTGTGGGTCAGAACGGCCCTGTCATCCAGCCGGTATGCTGCCTGCAGCATGTCGATCAGCATTGCAACCGACCGGTATTGTTCCGGTGCCATGGGGGCATAATGGTATCCCACAAGTTCAATGCCTAAAGAAACGGAACTGATGTCCTCCTGACCGTTCCACATGGACAGTCCGGCATGGTCTGCACGGAATTGTCTGTCCATGATCTGATAGGTCGTGCCGTTTCTGGCAATCACATAATTGGCATGCCCCCCGGGCGTTGTGCGCCCGTTTTCAAACTGCTTGCCTCCAGATACCACCCGTAATGTGGGTGAAAGGCCAAGCTCCGAGGTATGGACGATGATATACCGGGTTTTTTTGCGGCGCTTTTTCTTGAATTTCGGATTCAGGTGGGCCTGGTAGTCAATGATTTCTGACTTGAATCTGCGGTAGTCTGACGGGGTGTAGCCAACGCTTTTTCCGGGCATGGCAGCCATGAGAAACAAGGCGCACAGTCCTGGAATCATCCCTCTGAAAAAAAGACCTGTCCAAACGTTTGTCACCCGCCCGGCCCCCCATGCGTTGATGTTCACCACCAGGGTTATATCAGAGCCGGTTCAAAAGGGGAATCCCCTTGTTGCGAAGAGGTGATGTTCAACGCTTTCTTGATCCAAACCAGGCATCGTTTTGGCAAAATCACCAGTCCTTTGGTCATTGAGTTTAATGGATTCTTTTTAAAGAAAGCGGCCGGATTTCGGCATATTGTTTCATCTGATTCAGTGCGTTTTTCAAAGAGACCGCAGTCTGCCTATCTTCAAAATCACCGGCAAAAATTCGATACCAGATGCCCTTGGCAGGTCCCAGATCCACACGGCGAATGGAAAAATTGTCACTCGCTATCAAATTGCCATATTGCTTCTGGATGATTTTCAATCCTTTGGATGCCGTCTCAGGTGTCTTATAGGAAGCCAGGTGAAGGCCAACATCTGTATCTTTTGCAATTGTCATCGTCCTGCAGTAAGGCGATTTCATCTTGATCCTTTTTGCGAACATCTTGGCATCGGATGGTGTTGAAAAATTACCGGCAATCACCCGTTTCCATTTTCCCATTTTCGGCCCCAGATTCACATCCTTTATCGTAAAATCGATATTTTTGAGCAGGGCAGGGTATTGATCTTTTAATTCTTCAATACTCAGCAGCGCTTTTGCCCGGGTCCTGAAAGATGTCAAATGAACCCCGGTCATCTCCTGCTCTTTAATTTCTGAATTCAGGGCAACCACCTTGCAATAGGGAGATGACATTTTAATACGCCTGCCAAGTTTACCCGCTATCTCCTGATCTGAAAAATTACCTGCGATCACCCGGTACCAGATCCCTTTTTCTTCAGATAGGTCAACTTTCTTTATTGTGAAATCAGATTGTTTAAGGAGGCCTTTATATTTATTTAACAGGTCCTGTATGCCTGCAATGGCCTTTTCAGCTGTTCGGTAAGATGTCAGGTGAAGGCCGTACATGGGTTTACCTTGAGCCGGCGTATCAAAAGACGTTGATGGACGAACCGTTGCCACAGGCTCAATTCCTGTAACCGGGATCTCCGGTCTGACCGGAACAACCTGTTTGTCTTGAACCTTAAGCATCTCCGATTCTTGGGAATCAGTAACTTTTGCAGGTTTTTCCGCCAATCGTGGTTCCTCCGCCGGCACAGAGGTCTGGGGTGGTGGTGCTGGGGGAACGGCCTCCATATGTACCGAGGGCTCGGAAAAGATGGGGGGGATACTTTTTTGTACCAACGGGGTCGATTCTTTTTCTTTCATGGGTTGTGCTGGCACAACTTCAGATTCAAGGGGTATCTTACTATCAACAACCGGCGTTTCGTCTTCCTGATCGGTTATTACCAGGTCAATGCCGCTTGCGATGCTGCCTGTATCATCCACATTAGCGTCCATGCTTTTTCTGATTTCCTGACCATTATCCCCTGTCCATGCAGCCTCTACTGTGTAGTTGCCGGGTGGGACTTTTTCAAACAGATAAAAACCGTCGAACTCGGAAAGCACGCGATCCACCACCTCGCCGTCTTCATTCTTCAGCAGCACTTCTACCTGTTTCAGTATCACAGATTCCCCTGCCGCATTATTACCGTAAAGGGTGCCGTCTATTTCGCCTGTGCGTATTACAGGGAAGTTAAGGGGGCGTATGTCCCCTGGTTTCGAGGTTACAGCTTCACCTGGTCCTGCAGGAAAAAGGGCAGGGTCTTCAATGCTTGTTTCATCAATGACAATATCTGTTTTTATATGGGATGGAAGAGAAAGCATGGCAATGCCGTGTTCATCCGTCAATGCACTTCGGCCCGTTTGTACGGACTTAATCTTTATGTCTTCAAGGCTTTTTTCATTGTCGTCAAAAATGCCATTCAAATTTTTATCTTCAAAAACCCGCACAGAAGTATGGCCCTGGTGGCTTGCAAACCGCGGCATGGTGGTGGGAATTTTTCTGTGGGGGTCCAGTCCGAATGAGGTGTCCAGCTTCATGTTTATGGATGTTTCCCAACTGCCATCATCAGCCCCTGAAATTTTTGGGGTGATGGTAAAGTTTTTGTACCTCCAGTTGAGCTGGGCATCCATCCTTGTTATGTCTTCATCGGTCAGACTTCTGTTAAGGCTGGCCTGGGCGATGAGGCCCGGCGTCAGCGTCCGTGAAGCGGAAATTCCGGTATCAGTAAAGCCATTGTTTTCATCATCAAAGGCATAGTCACCATAGGCCCTGAGACTTATCCCTTTTATGCCTGCAAAAGCACTGATCCGTCCGTCAATGGTTTCAGGGTCTTCTCTGCTGGTGTCGTAGTTACGGTCCAGGGAATGGTTCCAGTAAAAAGGCCCGGTTTTGAGGCTGTTAAAAAGCCTGAAGCGTGATGCGTAACTGTTTTCCCTGTCTGTGTAATTTGCAGAAAAGCTGTAGGGGGAGTCAATTTTTTCTTTATTCCCCAGATTGCCTGATATGGATGCTTCGCTTGTATTGATGATTTGATCTGTATCAAGACTGTTTTCAAAAGTATGGCTGACTTTTAGGCGTGTATCTCCAAGGGTGGTCTGTAAAGAGGCATCTATGCTGTTGCCGCCGTCCCCGATATCGTGTATGCCTTCGAAACGCAGGGAAGGCCCGGTTCAGCGTTTGACCTATACCTGTATTCAGTCTGTATCTGCGTTCGCCATCATCGGTTTCTGTGGTAAGTCCGCCGAAAACAAAGGTTTTCGGGCCAAGGCCATATTCCATAAGACCCACAGCACGAATGTTACCCTTATCCTCATCTTGGGAAGGGTTATCTGTGTATGTGGTTGTGTCCTGACGGGTTATGCTGGCAGCATAATGCAGGCTGTCTTTGGGAAGCATATCCCTTCCTACCTCAAAGCTTCTGTCCTCTTCACGTTTCTGGCCTTCCGGGCCGTAAAATACCAGACGAAAAGGATTGTTGCCGTAATAAAGATCCACATCTTCAAAAACATAAAGTCCATCTTCCGCCACCTTGAAAACATCAAGAAGAATATTGCCTCTGTAAAGTTCGACTTCCCATCCCGGTTCCAGATTGCCTTCAAAGCGGGTGGTGTCAAAATCTCGTTCCCTGTAAAGTGGCCTTGTGTCCAGCAAAAGCCCCTGCTCAATGCCGCCCCCTAATGTATTGACATCGCCTGCGGCTAGGCGGGTTGCTCCCCCAAAAAGATTGCCATCGATATCGGTCTTTTCAACTCTTGCCTGCAGTCGGTTGAGTGGCTGCTGATCATCGCCAGTGGCATAAAAATGACCGGTTGCTCCGGCAAGATTACCCGCACTGGAAAAGGTGTAGCGAACTTTGTTGGGGTCCTGGGCTCTGCTATTGTGGGATGCGGAAACGGAAAGATCCCCAACAGGCATGCTGGTAAAGGCGGGTTTTGTTTTTTCTTCCAGTTCAGAAGGACCAAAATTTTTGCTGGGTCCAGACAGCTTGCCCCAGCGCTGCTGCCGTTCTATTCTTTCCTCAAAAGGCAGTTTCTCTCTGGTATTTAAGCCCACGGTCATATTCCGGAAGCTGAAATCAAAATTCAGGGGGAGCCAGTCCTTGAGAACTTCTGTATTGACATAGATGTCATCCTCGTCCACAAGAAAATCCTTTTCCTGGAGTTTTGTGCTCTCATTTCCCAAGATGAGAGTCTTCTGGTTCAGATCCAGATCAAAGGCTTTACCCTGAACTTCACCTTCCGCACTGCCGTCCCTGGGATCCACGTGCAGGGGCACTTCCAGAATGGCAGCCAGAGCACCAAGGGGCATGAACAGCTGATCCGGGTTGCCATAGGCTCCGAGGCCCGATGCCAGTGAGTAGCGTTTCCACCTGGCATCGAGAATTAGAAAGTCAATTTCTCCGGAAGGGGGCGGGCTTGCGTCCGGACCAGCTATGCTGCCTGCAGCCAAAGAAGACTCTGCAGGTCTCAATTCTGTGTTTTCTGGTCTTTCGGACGATTGTAAATTCCTTTGTTCGCCGGTTTCCATGTTGAAAGATGCCGGCTGCTTTATGGCAGAGGAAACGGTGCCTGTTTTATCAATATTGCTTTCAGGCAGGTTTAGCTCCTTATATTTAAGTGCAAAAGCCAAGGATGTGGCTGGCGGGGGCAGGGTATTGAATTCGCCATCCGGGTGGGGTGTCTGCGGTCTCTGTGTATTGACAGGATGTTTGGAATGAGATCCTGGGGAAACGGATCCATTGGATTTTCTGCCCGACTGCCATCCCGAAGCCAAAAGGGCTTTTTGGTCCCATAGATGAATGCCTGTCCTGGTAAGCTTTTCTGTGAGAGCATCAAAGGCATCCCAGTTGATTTCTTCTCCAGCTGCGGCCTGGTTCAGAAGGGCGTTTCTTTCCAAAACAAAAGGTGCCAGTTTTCTGGCAAGATCGTCATTTGTCTGACGAATCTGCTGCCACTTCTGCCGCTGCCCTGTTTTTTGAAGTAGACTGTCCGCTGCTGCCAGAGCGTAGCTGTGTCTCTCCGTCTTACCGGTAATATTTCCGGAAGGATCGGGGTTTGTGGCTGCAATGGCATGAATCAAAGATAACATTAAGCTTCCTTTTTTTTCGGCCTTTTAAATTGCATTTGTTTAAAAGGTCTTATGGAACACTGTACATAGATAGCAATATGGATGCCAAAATCGGAAGCAATTTTATTCCAGGTCGATATACAACGGAATTACATGGAGGGAGCTGCTGTTTTTCATGGTTTCGTGATCAGCGTTCTTTTTTTAGGCCCAGTGGAGTCCTGGGATCCAAAAAATGACCGGATTGAGTTTTGGGGCAAACGGTTATTGTGTCCAGAACTATTGCATCACAATGGGGATTTCACGGATCAACGGTATGTCCTCCTTTTCCCTGTCACGCAATATAAGACGAAGCGCCGTACCTGGGGGCGGCGGCTCTGCCTGAAGGGGAAAAATGACATCCCTCTGTCCGTTGGGCTGATAAACCGCAAATGCCTTATTTTCCCCCAGTAAAGTATTGCCTTGATAAATTTCAGCATCCATATATGCGGAACGATTCCCCTCTGCAATGATACGGACTTTCAATGCCCTGGTACCGTCGTGTTTGTATTCAAGGGCAGCCCCGCCGGCACCAAGCGCCACACGGGTTTCCCCATGCCGGATAATAATGGGTATGGAAAGCGAAATAATAAGATCAATTTTTACAACGACATCCGTACTGGACCCGGACGCTTTTTCAGGCCCAGGTATCGGTGTTGCACGAATATGGGCTCTGTATTCACCGGCAGGAAGGTTTGCCGGTTTACGGGCCATGATACGCACCGTCTGCACATTGTTGGCCGGAATACTCACCTGCCTGGGAGAAAAACGGACCATTTGCAAAATTTTCTGTTCTTCAGGTGTAGGTTCCGTTACCCGCTCTACGCCCCCTGAAACATTCTGACGCATCACGATGGTTTCAATTCTGTAAGTTATCGCCTCGGGATTCCGATTGAGCAACCTCAAAACAGCAGAACGCTCTCTGCCTTCAATTATAATCCGCCCTGGAATCATTTCCACCGGCCGCTGGGCAGCCAAAGCCGTCACCGATGAAAAAAGTAAAAATAAAAGCAAAAAAAAACAAGCTTTTCTCTGCATCCCCCCCCCTATTCATGGTATATGTGTATCGTAATTGGCACCGTACCCTGCACATTTCCGCGAAATCCCGAATCCACATGCAGTTCACCACCGATCTCAATGTCAAAAAAAGGCCTTGCCTCTTCTTTGGGAACTTCAGTGGTTGAATATCGATCCATATGTCTTAAATGCACTTTTTTTTCATCATCCAGATAATAGTCATTGGGGTAGTCAATATAGATGATATATTCCCCTTCGATTTCAGGAACATAACGGATTTTGCCAATCTTCCCTCCCGAAAGCCTCAAAAGTCCATTGTAGGGCTCTGCTGGATTTTCAAGCGCCTCTTTGCTTAAAACAATGGAACAGGAAACGGGACCCGGTCCAGAAGCGGCAACAAGCGTTCCAAAGTCCATATTTTCTATGATAAAAAAACGATCATCAGCAAAAACAGCTTTCTGGCCCAAAGGCCAGAAAGCTATTAAAAGAGAGATCATACCAATGAACAAGCGTTTACTGGAGAGCAATATCCACCTGCAAACCGCCAGCCGCATTGGTATAGGTTCCACCGCCCTGGCTCGTTCCTACATTCAAGATACCGCCGATATGAATGTATTGAGGAGTTCCTCCGACCAATACGAGAGGGGTGCCAACAAGTCCGGTAACATTTGAGTTGGCTTGAATCTCAGTAACATCCATTGTTTCTGGTGCACCAAAAGCCGGCACAACATCACTTGTCAAGGTGAGCGTATCAGCAAAGACAACCGTAACCGAAGCTGCAATATCTGAAAGCAGAGTAAAACCACCCGCGGTACGGGTGGTGCCATCAAGCACAACACCAGGCACAGCAGCACCACCCATGGCGTCAGAGGTATCATCCGTTGCTGGAGTATCAGCGGCAGTTTGAGCACCTGCAGGATTGTCAGTAGTCCCTACCCCGCTAGGATCTATTTGAACATAAACATCTGTGGTTAAGCTCGGCAGGATTTGACCAAAATTTAAACCCTCCGCATTTTGCGTCACCGTTACATTAGCCTCCACAACTTCGGCTTGAACGGGAATAAAAAACTGAGGCGTATCCACATCGGCATACACCATTCCAAATCCGAAAACAGAGATCGCAACCAGCCAGACCAACATTTTTTTGATTTTCATAAACTGTTCCCCTTTGATTCTTTTAAAATTTTTAGCCATATAGTAATTTACCATAAAAAAATTTTCATACAACGCCATGATTTCATCCGATACAACTCCAGGACTTCAACCGAAAGACATTCTGTAAAACACAAAAGAACCTTATGATTACTCTTTTTCTGAGTACAAGGCCCTTGAATCAAGTCCGTTACAGCCTCTTGTCAAAATCAAAAATCCTACCACTGCCCTAAAAATTAATCTACCAATGGAAATATGTTTTTTTTATCATATATAGGTATCGACTCTTTCCCTCTTATCTTTAGTGCCTTTTTCTTCAATGTCATTAAATGGAATTCGCCGCAAGAGTGGTTTTCCCAGGCGGAGGGGATGGACCCTTTCCAAATCTCAAGTCTTTGAAGGGGAAGAGGGGAAAGGCAATTGAGTTAATTCATGGCTTTAAGGAGCTATCCCCGGCTGTAGATGAGCAGTCCGCAGGTGCAGCCGGCGATACCTGTAATCTCCTGAACGGTCAGGTTCTCTCCCAGGATCAGCCAGGCAAGGATTGCGGTCGTTACCGGAACAAACGACATGAACAGCGAGACCGTAAGCGTTCCCAGGTGGCGTATGGCATAGGCAACACAGGACAGGGCCACAATGTTGACCACAACTCCCTGGTAGGTGGCCTGCAGCACCATCTCTGAAACAGGCACCCTGAAGCCGGTTGATGGGAAAAAAAACCAGAGCGGCAGAAAAAGCGCAACATTTACAACCGGAACAACCACAAAAACATCCTTCCAGGTGAATCCCCACAGCCGCACACCCACCATGTGAAAGGTATAAACCACAGCGGCACTGAGCAGCAGGACAATACCCAGCAGGTGGCCGGCCGAAAAAAAATTTTTCCCGATCATGGCAAGATTTGCGGCAAAAACAAGCGCAATGCAGCGTAGCGCACAGCTGAAACCCGCTGTTTGAAATGTATCCATGCGGCAACGGCGCCAAACACAGGCAACATGCCATTGACCAGCACCCCGGCATGGGCTGCTCGAATTTCCATGAGGCCATAGAACGACACCATGGTATAGGGAAATCCAACACCCAGGCCAACAACCAGATACTGGTACAGCGTAAACTTTTTCCATGGATAGCGAACAGCAAAGGGCAAAACCAGTAAAAACGCCGTACAGTAACGGAGCAGGGTGATGTCTGCCGGTGTCAGCCGGGTGTGCACCCCATATCGGGAGATCGTTATCCAGCCGGACCATATGAGCACCACCAGTACACCGGCAAGACAGGGTTTCCAGGTCTTCAACGTTTTCCTTTTGATCTTTTTATCGGTACATATCGGCGGTGATGTTAAACCGTCGCATGATCTGCTGCAGGGCCTGACGCTCCAGGCCGCACTTTTTGGCGGCCTGGGTGACATTGCCCCCGGACAGCGACAGCATGGCGCCGATATAGTTGTGGTTGAACCGGATGAGCATTTCCTCCTTGGCCTCCTTGTAGGGCAGGCCCTGGAGGGTATCATGGTCCATGACCTCTGGATCGTAGATGCGGGGGGCCATGGGGGCAAGGGGGATGTCCGAGCCGGTAATGGTGTCTGAGTCGGCAGAGAGGATGCCCTGGATCAGGGTGTTTTCAAGCTCCCGGACGTTCCCGGGCCAGGCGTGCTTCATCAGCTGTGTCATCAGCCGCGGAGAGATCTTTTTTTCCGGTCGGTTGAGCTTTCTGCAGTGCTTGACCACAAGGTGCTGGGCGATGTTCGGAATGTCGGTGACTCTTTCCCGCAGGGGGGGCAGCTCAATGGTAAACACGTTAAGGCGGTAGAAGAAATCCTCCCTGAACTCTCCATCTTCAATTTTCTGCTGGAGGTTACGGTTGGTTGAGGCGATGATTCTCACATCAATTTTTATGGATTTTGTGTCCCCCAGGGGTTTGATCTCGCGTTCCTGGAGAACCCGCAGCAGCTTGGTCTGGATGGTGGGGCTGATGTCGCCGATCTCGTCAAGAAAGAGGGTGCCCTGGTCCGCCTCCTGGAACAGCCCTTTCTTGTCCCGGATGGCATTGGTAAACGCCCCTTTTTTATACCCGAACAGCTCGCTTTCCAGGATGTGCTCCGGCACGGTGGGGCAGTTGATGGGAACGTAGGGGTGATCCCGGCGGGGGCTCAGGCTGTGGATCGACTGGGCCGTAAGGTCCTTGCCCGTGCCCGATTCCCCGGTGATCAAAACCGTGACATTGCTCTCCGCCACCATGGCGATTTTCTGGAACACGGAGTGCATGGCCGGGCTCTCCCCGATGAGCTTTCCAAACTGCCCTTTTTTTTCGTTGTGGAACTTCTGGTTCTCCTTTAAAAGCAGGCTGCGCTCCAGGGCTTTTTTGACCCTGAAGATGATCTCGTCCCGGTCAAAGGGTTTGGAGATGAAATCATAGGCCCCCCGTTTGATGGCCTTTATGGCAACATCAATGCTGCCAAAGGCGGTGATCATGACCATGGTGAGATCCGGGAAAAGGTCACCCGCCTGGTCGAGGAGCTCAAATCCGTCCATGCCGGGCATGCGGATGTCGCAGAGAACAAGGTCAAAGGATTCCCTGGACAGCACGGTAAGGGCCATTTCACCGGAAAACACCGTTGTGACAGAGCAGCCGAGTTCCGGTTCCAGGGTGCGCTTGAGAAGCATGGCCATGTCCCTTTCGTCGTCAACAACAAGAATGTTTCCCTTCATTTCTATGCCTCTTTGTGTTCGGGTGACCGGGGAAGTATCACGGTGAACACGCTGCCTTTTCCAGGGGTACTTTCAACCGTGATGTCGCCGCCGTGGTTGGTGATGATGCCGTAACTGACCGACAGGCCCAGGCCTGTTCCCTCGCCCACGGGCTTTGTTGTGAAAAAGGGGTTGAATATGTCTGGAAGATCCTCTTTCCCGATGCCGCAGCCATTGTCTGAAACCGAAACAAGGATCTGGTTGTTTGCGTTTTCCCGGGCCGTTATGGTTATGACGCCCTGCTTTGCCACGGCATGGCCTGCATTGATCAGCAGGTTGATCATGACCTGGCGAAGCTCCTGTTCGTTGCCCGTCACCATGAGTTTGTTGCGCGGATCATGGTCCAGGAAGATGTCAACCCCCCTCAGGTCCGGGTGATTGCCCAGAAATTTCACCACATCGTCAACCACCTGGTTGATGCAGACCTGGCCGTTGTCTGCGGAGCTTTTTCGGGAAAAGGTTAAAAGGTCTGAAACAACGGTCCGGCAGGCATGGACATGCTTTTCAATGATTTTTAAATCGTCGTGGTTATTGTTCGCCCCCTCGGTCTCGTTTTTAAGCATCAGCTGGGTATAGCCGAGGATGATCCCAAGGGGATTGTTGATCTCATGGGCCACCCCGGCCGAGAGTTCGCCTAAAGCCGCAAGCTTCTCTGCCTGGGCCATCTGTTTTTCCATCATTTTCTTGTCGTTGATGTTCTTGATGATGAAATGATAGGTCTTCTGGCAGCCAAAGGCGCCATAGTCCACCCCGCAGGTGATCATCACCAGCAGGGTCTCCCCGTTGGGCCGGGCAAAAAGGGTCTCTTCGTTGAGGATGAACTCGTGGGCGTGGATATGTTCCTGAAGCCGTGTCCACTCATTTTTGTCGGCAAAGAGCATCTTGACGTGCATGCCGCCCTTGACCATCTCTTCCTTGGAGTACCCGGTCATGGTGATGCCGGCCGGGTTGATCTCGATGATCCGCCACTGGCTGTCGGTTACAAGGATGGTGTCCAGGGACTGCTCGAAAATTCTTCGGCATTTGTGCTCGCTTGTGGTGAGCATCTCCGTACGTTCCACCACCTTGTGTTCAAGGTTCTGGTTGAGGTGAACCAGCTTGATGTGGGTGTTTTCAAGGTCCCGCCGGCTTTCGAGGATTTTTCGGTTGATGTTCCAGCTCTGCTTGAAAAACAGGGTGATCAGCCCCACCAGCATGAACGACACCGTGTTGATGGTGCCTGAATAGGGAGCGATGACCTGCCAGACGTCGTTGTTGGATGAGAGAATCAGAAGCTGCTTGACGATGTGGCCGAATGATCGGGAAACGGCAAAGATGGTAAAACCCGAGCAGATCCACATGAGGTAGAGATAGACCATGTTGTCCGGGACTTTTTCCCTGAGCAGGCGTGCCTTGTGCAGGGACATGGCAGCAATGATGATCATGGCAAACGATCCCAGGACATCCACGGCAAGGACGGGCATGTAGGGAAAAATCATGCCTCCTCCTTTTTTAACAGGCTCGACAGGCCTTGAAAAAAGAGGAAGATGGCTGGTACGCACAGCAGGTGATCCAGCTTGAGAATGTAGTAGAAATTGGCAAGGGCCCGGCTGCCGTTGACCGGATCAATGCTGATGGCCCACACGGAAAGGGTCTTGACATCCACGGCCGATATCTGGTTGTCCAGGAAATGGACTGCCAGGGCGTCCAGGTTCCAGACAATGAAAAAAGCGGCCGAAAACTGGATTCGCCGCCACCCCCGTTCCCGGTCAAGGCCCTGGCCGCTGATGGTGAAGATGAGGGTCACCATGGAGATGAGGAAAAAAAGGTGACCGAGCTGGTGGACTATGATGCCCTCGGAGCCTGCATGCATCTGGGTGGCAAGGGCAGGGCAGGGCAAAAGGATACCCCAGCAGACGATAAGGGTGAAAAGGGCATAGGGAAATCGGGCGTGTGTCATTGGGTGGATGTTTTGCATTTTTTATACAGGTGTTTGGCAAGGGCGACCAGAACAAACGACACCACCAGGGAGACCACATACCAGAAAACAGCGCTTGCCTCCAGGGTGCCGACCACAAAAAGGGTTTGGGAACCGAATTTTTTGTCAAGGGCCCCTGGATTGTAGGAGAGGTTTACATAGGCCAGGATTAAAAAGATCGGCAGCCAGGTGGTCAAAAGGCTCTTCATCAACCCTTCAAAAAAGTAGTCGTAATAGGCCCGGTTGAGTTTGGCCTGGTCAATGTTTTTGGCCATGGCCCGCCCCTTGTCCGTTTCAGGGTGACGGGTTGCCTCCTGCCTCAGGTCAAACCAGTATTTGAATTCCTTTTCAAGACGCCGGTGCCGTTGTGTGGTGTAGGTGGCACCCAAAAGGGCTGAGACCCCGGCTGCGGTCAATGCCAGTAAAAATATGATGGCCACCGGTCCCAGGGGGGTAAGGGGGGCCAGCAGCGTGTCGATCAGGGTTGCTGTCTTGAGGCTGAGAATTAAAATCTGATCCCAGAGGGTGTCAAGCAGAGCGTCCATGGTGGTTAAACCTTTATCAAAATCGGTTTTTTTCAGGCGGTTAAAGCCAGACAGGGGGTTGCCATTGCAACGCCCCTGTCATCTGCTGCCTGGTTATGTGGTTAATCTACCAGAGTTAGATCCAGATCTCAATCTTAAAAAACCTGAAGAACAGGAAGAACAGGGTGATGGCCAGCACCCATTTGAGCTGAATTTCGCTGAACAGGGTCTGGAGACGGCTGCCGAGCATACCGCCGGCAAAACCACCGATGATGATGGAGATGGCAAGCCACAGGTCCGGAAGGTAGCCGTTGAGCAGGTATCCGATGAACGACCCAATGCTTGAAAAGCAGGTCCCGACCAGGGCGATGGGAACGGCAACATACATGGGCAAAGCGCCAAGGCTTGTCATGGCGGGCACAAGGAGAAAACCGCCGCCGATGCCGAAACTTCTGGAGACAATACCAATACCCACACCCAGGATACCAAAGAGAAGGGGGTTGATCCTGAACTCTTCACCCCAGAATTTAAAGCGGTAGTCGGTCAGGCTTGCCTTGACAGGCTCGATGGATCCCATCTCTGCGGCACAACCCTCTTTTTTGGCCTTGGCAACGGCTGCATTGAACTTTTGAACCATGGCCTTGATGTTCTTTCTCTTCTCCATGGCCTTGGGGGTCAGCTCCTGGAGGGTCTTGATGCCCATGAGCACCACCAGGACGGCAAGCCATTCCTTGTAGGAGCTCATGGGCAGGTATGCAATGGCGTATTTACCCAGCCATACGGAACCGATGAAGATACCCACGCCAAAGGACAGACCCACGGGCCATGCGACCCTTCGTTCCTTGACGGCAAAGCGGTAAAAGGATCCCAGGGGCGAGAACAGGGTCAATGCGATGTTGGACGGACGAAGAACGTTGGCGGCATTGATGCCTATGGGGCCTGCGGTCTGAACGACCATTGCCTGGAAGGCGGCCATGAGCAGCCCGCCGGCAGCACCGATCATGGAGAAATAGGCCCCCACAAGGATGGCGCCGATGATGATCCACAACGGATTCATGTACCGGCCGCCCTTGGTGAGCCAGAATCCTTTGGGTTTAAGGGTGTAATCTCCCACCGTTTCGCCGTTTACCGATACCGTGAAGGCCGTGTCAGGCGGTGTGTGTCGGTAGGTCTTGAACGAAGCGGTGAATTTTCCCGTGGTTTTGTCAAGGTCGATTTTTGTGCCCTTGTCCCAGAACGCACCTGATCGCTCAAAGTCGTTGAGAACGCTTCTGGAGAAAATGGTCACCTTGCCCACCCGGGTCAGCTCTTTGGTGATGGTGTTGATACCATAGCTTGATTCGTGGGCGTATTTATAAAAGTTCCACTCGGCTTCGCTGGTGATAGCGCCGAGCATGGCCCGGGTCTGATCGTCCAGATCGTTCCAGGTGTTGAGCTTGAACATGGTCGTGCTGTAGAGTCCTCTTTTTCCCTTCTGGGTGAAGAACGACGGGCCGCCGAATTTCTTCTTGACAACCGTACCGAACTTTTCCGGATTGGAGGTGATCATATAGTAGAGGACTGGAATGCTGGTTTCTTTTGTGAAACCATTTTTCTGGGCATCCTTGGCCAGTTGCTTGATTTCGGTCTTGCCCGTGGTGTCCTGGGGGGCGAACCGTTGTTTGGCGGCAATGCTCAGGAACAAATCGGCGCCGGGCTCGATGGTACCGGTCACGGTGACCACATCACCTACACTATAGCTTGATGCGGAAAGGGTTCCCATGTTCTGGGCCAGGGCGGGCATGGCACAGAACAGGAGAACCATTGTAAAAGCAGATAATCGAGCAAAAACGTTTTTCATCCATCTTCTCCTTAAAACAATTAATTGATATGCCCCTCTTACCGCCGGATATTCCCAAACGCTGAGGTGCAGAACAGTATAAAATTCACAATATTACCCTTAGCAAACTGCGTGCCTTGTTGTTGGCGGTTCCCGGGATAAAAAAAAAATTTCCCCAACGCTCTGTTTTTGCAGCAATTTTTTTTTAAATGCCCCCTGGCTGTTTTGACTAACCCCTCGGAGGAGCAAAAAGATAGGGGATCTGGCCGGAATTTGACAAACATGGGGTGCAATAAAAAAACTGCAATGCTGCCCTTGAAGGGAGATGTGTCTTGATTCTAAAGGGTTGTGTGTGGGGTCGTTTTTATTGCACTGCAATTTTTTTATTGCAGCTTAAGGGGGGAGGTGTCCCTGAAAAGGGTCATTGCCCGTTTGGCCCTTCCTGGAGAAGGCTGTGAAACGGCGAATCCTCTACCCGGCCGGCGGCAGTACGTCTGTTCAGGCCCCAGAGTCGTTGGTATGGATATTGCTAAGATCGACCACGTGAAAACGTGGGATTATGTGATGTACGTTGAATTAACTTTAAGGAGAAAAGATGAATTATACAGAAATGCACAAACAGTTTATATGGAATGTCAGGCTTGATTTTGATCCCGTGGGCATCCGCTATGTCTATGACGCGTCTGAGATTGAGAAGTTGCCTGTTACCCATCGCGCAAAGGCCAAGATCACCTACTGCCAGTTCCTTGCTGCGGCCCGTCAGCAGAGATCCGCCCTTTTCATGGAGCCGAAGAAACTGTTGTGTCAGAACGCCTATCCCGTGTTTGGTTTCCGGGATCTTGAAAAGGATGCAGACACAAAACGTCACATGAAGTACCTCCAGGACGAAGAACTTGCCTGGGCCGCACCCAATGAAAAGGTCAAGCTTGAAAAAGGCTGCGTGGGCATCTATATGGCTCCCCTTGATTATTTTGACAAGATTGATCTTGCTCCGAGCGTTGTCTTTTTCGTGACCACGCCCTACCAGGCATACCACCTGCTCAACGATTACATGGGGGCCATGAAAAAACCCAACCTTCAGTTTTTTCACACCCCCAACTCGGCCGTCTGTTCCGGCTCTGTTTACTCATATGTCAAAAATACCGCCAACATGACCACCATGTGCGCAGGTTCCAAGACCAGCGGAAAAACAGAGATGAACTACGTTAATGTGTTTATTCCGGGTGGGCAGATCAATGCCATGGCCGAGCAGCAGAAGGCCCGGGTGGAAAAGGGCGAAGGTGCTTCCCTCCTTGGCAAGGGTTCCCAGGCATGGCCCGGACTTGATGTCTGCAAGGGGTGCCCCATGTTTAAGTTTGAAGCGGTTGAGCCCCAGGCATAAACCAACCGAAGGCAGGTTCTGTCCGATAAAATCGTCAACGGACGGGACCTGCCCCTGTCCTGGCCGCAGCTGCGGCCAGGGCCATCCTTTCTTTCCTGAATTCTCGACCGATTTCTCAGTGTGAACTGTTCTGAACCCGGCGGATGAGTCGCTGTATGGCAATGACGCCAAGATAGGCCAGTCCTGCAAGAATAATGATGGTGGGTCCGCTTGAAAGGGCGGCATAAAAGCTGATGCCGAGTCCGGCACCGTTGAATACCATGCACAGAAAAATCGAAAGCAACATCATCTTTCCCATGCTTGAGGTGAATTTTCCGGCAATGGCCGAAGGAAGGGTTAAAAGTGCGATGACCATGACGATGCCGACGATCCTGACGAGCAGTACAATGGTCAGTGCCGTGAGACAGAGCAGAAGGATATAATACCTGCCCGAGTTGACCCCCCGCAGGGTGGCATATTCGTCATCAAAACATACGGCAAGGAGCTTGTTGAAAAAAAGCGTGGTGATCAGGAGGATGACCAGGTCAAGCACCACCACCATGGCAATATCCTGGGATGAAATCAGCAGAATATCGCCGAACAGAAAGCTTGAGATTTCAAAATAACCCGGGGTGATGTCGATGAACAACAGCCCTGCCGCCATGCCAACGGCCCAGATGGCACCGATTACGGTGTCTTCTCTTTCTCCTGCGTAGAGACTTACAAGCCCCATGATCACGGCCGCTCCAAGGGCCGAGACAATGGCCCCGTGGATGGGCTGAACAGCGGAAAATCCAAGGACCTTGTTCATGTAGAGGGCCGCACCAATGCCGCCAAAGGCGGAGTGGGAGATGGCCCCTGCCAGGTAGCTGATTCTGCGTGTGACCACATAGGTGCCGATCACCCCGAAGGATACGCTGGCCAGGAGGCCTACCACCAGGGCGTTTCGCAGAAAAACAAGGTCCGGGTCCATGAGCAGGCGCAGCATATCAGTCATGGAAATGTCCCCCTTCGCTGCACCGGTGGTCATGGCGGATCATCTTGAGATCCCCCCCGTAAATATCCTTGATCAGGGTGCCGTCCATGGTGGTGGTCGGATGGAGGTTCACCTTGCGGTTGACGCAGATCACGCTTTTTACCACCTGGGAGGTGAATCCAACGTCATGGGAGACAAGAAGGATGGTCATGCGGCTGTTGAGCTCCTTTAAGATTGAAAACAATGCCTCTTCGGATTCCTCGTCAATGTTGGATGTGGGTTCGTCAAGCAGCAGCAGTTCCGGATCACTGCAAAGGGCCCTTGCAATGAGCACCCGCTGTTTCTGACCGCCTGACAGCTGATTGAAATGGTGTCGTGTGTGCTCTTCAAGGTTTACCTCCCTGAGGGCTTCTTGGGCCCTTGCCCTGTCATCGGCGGAGTATCTTCCCCAGAAATTGCGGCCCAGGCGGCCCATGAGCACCACATCCATGACGGTGACGGGGAAATGCATGTCAAGGGTCGAGTGCTGGGGCATGTACCCGACCCTGAGCCGGCTCTTTTCCGGAGAGGTGCCAAGTACCTCGATGGTGCCGGTGTCCGGCTTTAACAGCCCGAGGAAAAGCTTGAGCAGGGTCGTCTTTCCACCGCCATTGGGACCCACAATGGTTGCAAAGTCTCCCTTTTTGACGTGGAGGTTGACCCGGTCAAGCACCAGACCCCGGTTGTAGGAAAATGAGACATCCTTTAGCACAATTGCATTATCTGACTCTGATTTGATCATTCTTCTCCCGTTTTTGCACCTCTTTCCGCACAGCTGAATTTTCCGGAGGAAAAGATAGCACAGATTGCTCGTAAATGAAATCGGGTTCACGCCGGTGCAGCCTGCGGACACCGGTTGATTCATATCGTTTAAGGTCAATCACCCTATTGCGGATACCGGTTGGTAAAGTGATCCCTGTGGATTGAATCCATGAATCGGTCCAGGGTTTCAAACACCATGATCACGCTTTTGATCTCCACGTGTTCATCCTTTGCATGGGCGGTCTTGTTGCCCCTGGCACCCCAGATGACGCCCGGGATGTTTAAATCGACCAGGAACCGTGCATCGCTTGCACCGTGTTCGTTGCCCGTGACCGCCTGGGGAACAAGGGCGAGCAGCCGGTCAAGGTAGCCTGAATGGCCGCCTGTGAACAGGGGTTCCTTTTCCTTGACGGTTATTGTTGAGTTGGTCAGGCTGTCAATGTCCGCCACAATCTGGTCCGGATCGTCGTTTTCCGTGTATCGGATGTCGAGCAACGCACTGGCCCTGTCACACACCTGGTTGACCGAGTTTCCCCCCCGGATGACGCCCGGGTTCAGGGTTTTGTGCCAGTGGTCCGCTGCCGTGTCCATGAACAGGGGACGGATCTTCTGAAGGTCGTCAACCAGAAGGTCAATGGCATTAACCCCAAGCCAGGGCCTTGCACCGTGGGCCGCCCGGCCATGGGACGTCAGTTCCAGCTGAAGAATTCCCTTTTCCTTGAGCACCACCTTTTCAGGGTTGCCGCCGTCAAGGGCAATGGCAAAATCGGCCTTTACCTGTCTGAGTGCGTACTGAGCTCCGTCATAACCGCCCGTTTCCTCATCGCCGGTGATCAGGATGCCAAAGGGCAGTTGGGCCTGGCTCTGGTGATTTTTTTCCAGGGTTGCCATCCATTTTTTCAACAGCACAAGGCAGACAGCCACGGCATATTTGTCATCATTGCTGCCCCTGCCGTAGAGATTCCCCTCATGTTCAACGGCGGTAAAAAGGGCATCTTCAGCCTCTACGACGTCAAGGTGGGCCATGAGCAGCACCGGGGTCACCCGGGCTTTGGGGGTGACAAGGATCGAGGGAACGTTGTTGTGGTCCATTCGGGTATATTCGGCGCCGGTCTGTTGGACACAGGCTTCGATAAAGTCCGCACACCGGGTAATTTCTCCGGGTCTTGAGGCGGTGCTCTTAAATTCAATCAGTTCTTTTAAAAGGGGGATGATCTCATCCGTATATCTGTTCATGGTGCGGCTCCTGTATGGGCTTTACATATAACCGGCGTGGCCGGAGCAGGAGGTCTGTCCCGGCCACAACGAACGATGAGACGCCGCTTCGGATGATGCCTCGGCCAGCGTTTTCATATAAAAAAGTAAACGTTGATAAAGGGCCTTTCTATTCCCCTCCGGTATTTTCGTCAACCCCATTTTTTCCGGCAAGTGCTGCGGCAAGGGCTGTAATCTCACTGCGCGCAAGGCGTCGGTGCATCCGGGCGCTCTGCTCTTTGATCGACTGGGTCAGGCGGGCAAGGGTCCGCCGGTCGTGGGGAATCTGTTCCTGGTCAAGGTACTGGGCCACAAGTCTCTGGCCGCACAGAACATTGAGAAAGATTTTTTCCTCGCCCCCAATGCCAAACCCTGCACCGCCATGGGTGCCTGCCACATGGGTCTTGACCCCGGCACCGAAAAAAGGGGTGTTGTAGGTCAGAAGCGGTTCCCCGGTCTGCCGACGGCACAGGTCGTCAATGTACCGGTAATAGGCCCTGAAGGTATCGACATCTTCAAGGCGCACTGCCAGGTCGTACCCCTGATCCTTGAGCACCCTTGCCGTGGTGTAGAGGTCTGCCAGTCCGTTCCTCTCGCCAAGGCCGAACACCGAGGCTTCAACAACGGTTGCCCCGGCCACAACCCCCATGACCGTGTTGGCCGAGGCCATGCCAAGGTCGTTGTGGCAGTGGACGGCAATTTGGGTGGCGCTGTTCCTGGCCATCCTGGCAATGGGGGCAATGGCGTCGTAAACCTGGTTGGGGCCCATGATGCCCGAGGTGTCGGGCAAGGAGAGAATGTCCAGGGCCAGCTGTTTGATGAGGTAGCGGGCCGCCCTTGAAAGGAAATCGGGATCGGTGCGGCCGATGTCCAGAAAGGCAAGGGAGATCCTTGCCCCGGGGCAGCCTGCCCTGATGGTTTCAACTGTTTTTTCAAGGTCTGGAAAAGCCTGGTTCATGGGGCTGTTCCACTTTTTTTCAGCCACATGGGCATGGAGGTGGAAGTCCAGAATGCCGGTTGCTGACAGAATCTCTGCATCCCCGGGGCATGCCCGGCCCATGGCGGCGACCCGAATGGCATATCCCTGTTCAGCGGCCGACGCAGACAGGTGTTTGAGTTTTTCCTGTTCCGACCCATGGGCCGGGGGATAACCTGCCTGGCAGATGTCAATGCCCAGACGTTCCTGGAAGTTGAGCACGGTCATGGCCTGGTCCGGGGAAAAGACCATGCCCCGGTGCTGCATGCCTTCCCTCAGGGTTTCATCAATGATGCACAGTTTGTTTTTGTCCATGGGGTCTCTGTTTATTTCGGGTTAAAGATCATTTCTCTGTTGACATTTGATTCAGGTTGCATCTATTTAAACACAATCAGGTGCTCTTTTCGAGCATAATAGGGAATCCGGTGAAAATCCGGGACGGGCCCGCCGCTGTAACCGGGGACGAACGCTGCAAGATGTCACTTTCGGGATGTGAGCCGAGGGGAAGACGCAGTTATTAGGATGATCCGCAAGTCAGAAGACCTGCCTGATGTTAATGACGGACTTCCCGTGGACAGGGAGTGCCCGGCGATTTTCAGGAGAAGAAAAGGGATGCCCTGAATCGATGTTCATCGGTTCGGGGCTTTTTTGTTTGCCTTGAACCCTTTTAACCAATTGTTCTTTGTATGGAGAGGTAAAAAATGAAAAAAAAGTTTATTCTCAATCTGACCCTGATTGTGCTCCTGACCCTTTTCCTTCTGCCGGCCCCGGGGTTCAGCCACGGCCATGATCGTCCCGACAAAAAGGGCATTCTCCTGGTCGCCTTCGGGTCGAGTGTACCAGAGGCCCGGGTCTCGTTTGACACCATTGATGCCAAGGTCAAGGCCGCCTTCAGGGATGTGCCGGTCCACTGGGCCTATACTTCGGCCATTATCCGAAACAAACTTGCCGCGCAGGGCACCATGACAGACAGCGTTGCCATGGCCCTTGCAAAGATGACGGACCAGGGGTTTACCCATGTGGCGGTCCAGTCCCTCCATACCATCCGGGGGGAGGAGTATGACGATCTTGCAAAAACAGCCCGGGCCTTTGAAGGCCTGCCCAACGGTATCAGACACATTGTCGTGGGGGTGCCGCTCCTTTCAAGTCAGGCAGATATGGAGGCCGTGGCAAAGGCCATGGTCAGCAACATTCCCCAAGACCGCAAACCCGTTGATGCCGTGGTCTTCATGGGCCATGGCACCCCCCATCCCTCCAACGCCTTTTATGGGGCACTGATGTTCAACCTCCAGAGAATTGATCCCAATATCTTTGTGGGAACGGTCGAGGGATCCCCGGAGATTGGTGATATTGAACAGATGCTCCTGGCCAAAAAAATCAAGCGTGCCTATCTGATTCCGTTCATGTCCGTTGCCGGGGATCACGCAAGGAACGATATGGCAGGTCCGGAGGCGGATTCCTGGAAATCCATCCTCACACGGGCCGGCATCGACTGCAGGGTGGTGCTCAAGGGAACGGCAGAGTATGAAAATATGGTTGCCATCTGGGTCGGACACCTGAAATCGGCCATGGCCCATTTCAAGGGATAATCCACGGGAAGTATTTTCCCGCCATGGGGGCGGATTTGTGGTCTGTCCCCGATCAAGGAGGAAAACATGAACCACGACCATGTGTTAAAAATCAATAAGATTGAAAGCAATGGGTCTGTTGCAGACGCTTTTCCGGTTTACACCATGAGGGATGGGTTTCTTTTTCGAACCATTGCCCATCCCATGGGGTGGTCCGAGTCTCCTGATTACAAACTTGGTGCAGATGGAAAATTTTATCGGACAAAGTACCATCTCCAGGGTGTAAGCCTGATGCCCGAGTATGAATTCGGTCCAGGTGGTAAGCTCTACCGGACGCAAACCCACGTGGAAGGGCCGGGCACAGCGCCTGAATTTGTGGTCCTGGATTGAACCGTTAGACGAGCAAAGGGGGACCTGGCCATACCATGGAGCCACGCAGATGCGCCGGGTCAACCTGCCCCTGGGGACAGAACGCCTGCATCAGGATGGGGTGGGGCCGAAATTGACGGTATCTGATTCACAGCGGTTTTTTCCGTTGCTTTTTGCCAGATAGAGGGCCTTGTCCGCACGCTTGATCAGGCGCTCCCGGGTGTCGCTGGGGGCATGTTCCGTGACGCCCGCGCTGATGGTGACGCGGATCTGTTGTTCCTGGTGCACAACGGATTGGGATGCCACCGCTGCCCGTAATTTTTCCGCCGTTTTCATGGCGTCCCCGAGCCTGCATCCCTTGAGGAGGATGAGAAACTCCTCACCGCCCCACCGGCAGAGAATATCGTTGCTGCGTATGGCACGGGTTGCGGTTTGGACGGTTTTCTGTATGACGCTGTCCCCCGACAGATGACCATGGGTGTCGTTGATTCGTTTGAAATCGTCAAGGTCAAACAGGATGACGGACAGGGGCGCCTCTTTTCTCTGGATATCCTTGAGGGTCTGGTCAATGATGATGTCAAAGGCTCTGCGGTTGTAAATTCCCGTGAGTTTGTCCGTTGCCGCCATTTTTGTAAGACGCCGCTGGTACGAGGCAATGGTGAAGTTGGTGGCAACGAGGATCAGGCAGGTGATGGCAAAGGAAAAGACAAGGTTGACGACAAGGGTTTTGCGGACATTTTCAATGGCCTTGTCACCGAACTGCTCGACAAAGAGATACCAGCCAAATTCGGGAATGTACCGGGTGTTCACATAGATCGCCTGGTTGTCTTTTTTGTATTTGAATGACTGGGGGGTGCCTTTGTGGATTTCCCGGCGGTGTTCAGCGATGTCCCTGATCTCAAAGATGTTTTTAACCGGTCTTGAAAAGTGTTGACCGTGGAGGGTGATGTTGCCCGCCGTGTCCGTAAAAAAGATGGTTCGGTTGTACCGCTGCTGGTACGTGCTGATCAGTTTTTTCACGGCATGGATGGCAAGGCCGACACCGGTTGCGCCAATGTAGTTGCCGTCATAGTCGTACACCTTGTGGTTGATGAAAATGGTCATGGTGTCGTGGTTGGCCATGTCCGGGTCCAGGTTGATTTCGTAGTCCGTATCAAGGCCGGAGATGCGGAAGTACCACTGGTCACGGCTTTCGCCGGGTTGGACTGTTTTCAGTATGCCCTTGGAGTAGTAGTATCGTTTGGTGTGGTCTGAGACAAAAAAGCTGGAAAAGGTGTTGTACTTGACCTTGATCTCTTCAAGGTAGCGGGCAATCTTCTGGGGGTCTTGTTCTCCCTGGATGACCCAGTCCCGAAGAAAGGTGTCGGCCGCCATGAGGGAGGCAATAAAGGTGGGTTTCAGAAGGTCCCTCTGGATTTCCGAGTATACGTTGTCCCCGGTCAGGGGAAGCTCGGTCTGGGTGATGTGGTGGTTCAGGGCGGAACTGGATACAAGGTAGCTTGTGACGCTTGTGCCGATGAACCCCGTAAGCAGCAGCAGGCTGATGATGATGATGAGCCGATAGTTTTTGTGTGGCATTTAACTCCTTGGGATATCTGACGGGAAAGAAAAGTCAATTTAAAGGGTGAAATTATCACAGACTTTTTTCGGTAATTCAATATAAAAATAGTGCTTTTGAGCAAAGATCCTGCTATCTATTAAACTACCGGATAAAATACCGGAGTACGGGGTGACCGATGACTCTTCTGGTCCCGTAACCGGCCGGGGATAGCGGAGTGGGGTCCATGTCAATCTAACTATGCAGCAGATACCGCAAACATCAGGGAGCAGAATCATGGCTCAAAAATATGGAAAGGCAAGGTTTTTTTTAGCGGTGATGGCGGCGGCAGTGGTGATGGTGTCTCTTTTTTCTGAGTCCGCCCTTGCAGACAAGAAAAAGATTCACATCCGTTTCAGCACCTGGCATGTGCCCTCCGGGGCCGATGTTCAGAAACTGTGGATACCCATGCTCGAGGAGATGAAAACGAGAAGCAACAACCGCATCTCCTATACCATGTATTCGGGTGGTGCCCTTGGAAAGGGGCCGGACCATTTTGACATTGTCAAAACAGGGCTCTCCGACATGGGGTATGCGACGCTTAGCTGGACCCCGGGCCGTTTTCCCCTGACCGATGTGCTTTCATCCCCCATTGTCTGCCCGGCAAAGTGGAAGGGGGTTGAGGCGGGCATGGCCATGTATGACCGAATGCTCAGCCCGGAGTTCAACGATGTCAAGGTGCTCCACATCAACAACTGCGTCATGGCCCATCTGTGGACCACCCGGCCCGTCACCCGGCTGGAGGATCTCCAGGGCATGAAGATCAGAAGCCCGGGCGGCCTCCAGACCCGGGCCATCCAGGCCCTGGGGGCCACGCCCGTATTTATGCCCCTGGGGGATGTGTATCTGTCCATGGAAACCGGGGTGATCGACGGGGTTGTCACCTGTCCTGCCCTGGTCAAGGCGTTTAAGCTCAACGAGGTGGCAGACTTTGGAGTTCCGACTTCCTTTGGCTGCGTTTCCGAGGGACTGTTTGTCAACAAACGGTTCTGGGAACGGGTGCCCGCGGATCTTAAACCCATTATCGAATCCGTTGGCAGGGATGCCTATAAAATTGCAGGCATCTTTGACGAAGGGTGGTACGCGGCGACCATGGCTGAGTTCAAGACCACCATGGAGATCAAAGATCTCTCCCCGGCCGAGCAGCAGCGATGGGATGACCGGTTCAGAACCATGCTTTCAGAATGGGCCGAAGAACTAGAGGCAAAGGGCTTGCCCGGTAAAAAGGCACTGACCGCCTTCAGGGAGGAGCTTGGCCGGGTGGGCGTTGGATTTAATGCCTGCCCTTACTAAACACCTGCTGTTTGCAAGGTTTAAGCGACTGGTGCATGGTCTCACCCGCTGTTCCCTGGCCCTTGGCATGGGGTGGGTCCTGGTGATGATGATCCTGACCACGGCCGATGTTGCCGGTCGTTATTTTTTGTCAAAACCCGTGCCGGGTGCCATGGAGATGAGTTCGTTCATGCTGGCCGCTTTTGCCATGCTGGGCATGGCCCATACCCATCACCGGGGTGCCAATGTCCGGGTCACCATGCTGATTCGAACCCTTCCCCCGTTTTTTGCCAACCTTCTTGTGATTCTTTCCGCAGTCCTAACCCTCCAGGTTGTTGGAATGATGGCATGGTACGCCGTCATCATGGGTCTGGAAGAGTACCATGCCGGCGCCACCACCGATGCCCTTTCCATTCCCCTTTATCCCCTTGAGTTTCTCCTGGCCCTTGGCTTGCTGTTTCTCGGACTGGAGATTTTTGTCAACATTGGCGATGCTTTTTACCGGCTCTTAACCGTTCGGGACAAGGGGTAAACGACACGATCATGGATCCCCAGACCATTGGATTTATCGGCATCGGTGTTCTGTTTCTGCTTTTGTTCATCGGCATGCCCATCGGCTTTGCCCTGGCCTTTGTGGGGTTCTGGGGTATTGGCCTGATCACGGATATAAGCGTTGCTCTCCCCACCCTGGTCCGCTCGTTTAACGGCACCTTTACCACCTATTCGTTTACCGTGATTCCCCTGTTTGTTATCATGGGCGAGCTTGCCACGGTTTCCGGTTTGAGCCAGGGGATATATACCCTGGCCGACAAATGGCTCAGGCGGCTGCCCGGCGGTCTTGCCATTGCAACCCTGGGCGGGTGCGCAGGCTTTGCCGCCATCTGCGGGTCATCCGTGGCAACGGCTGCAACCATCGGCAGGGTGGCCCTGCCCGAGATGAGAAAGTACGACTATGACAACTACCTTGCAACGGGAAGTGTTGCCGCCGGCGGCACCCTTGGTTTTCTGATTCCGCCCAGCATCGGGTTTGTGGTTTATGGCATTCTCACCGAACAGTCCATTGGCAAACTCCTGGTTTCAGGCATTCTACCCGGGGGGATCCTGGTTGTCGCCTTTGTCACCATTGTGATTCTCTGGGTGATGATCCGGCCCCAGGCCGCGCCCCGGAACCTTGAGCAGGCAGGCATGGCCGAGAAGCTCAAAGCCCTCCGGGAGGTGTGGGAGCTGATTCTGGTCTTTTTCCTTGTCATGGGCGGCATCTATTTTGGTTTTTTTACCCCTACCGAGGCCGGTGCCGTGGGGGCATTTTTTCTGTTTGTGGTGACCCTTTCGAGAAAAAAACTGACCTGGTCCCTGCTGGTTGAGGCGCTGGGGGCAACGGTCCGGGTGTCGGTCATGATTTTCATGATCCTTGCCGGGGCCTATGTGTTTACCTATTTCATGGCCTTGACCATGATTCCCATGAACCTGTCGGTGTGGCTCAGCGCCATGGCGGTGTCACGGTACCTTATCCTTGCTGTGATATTGACCGGCTACCTGGTCCTGGGCTGTTTTCTTGACGCCACCTCCATGATGGTACTGACCCTTCCGGTGATTTTTCCCACGATTTTAGAGCTCGGGTTTGATCCGATCTGGTTTGGCGTGATTTCCGTTCTGATGATGGAGGCCGGGCTCATCACCCCGCCCCTTGGATTGAATATCTTTGTGATTGCCGGGGTGGCAGACGAACCCATGGAGACGGTGTTCAAGGGGGCATTCTTTTTTCTGATCCCCATCTTTTTCGTGGTGATCCTTGTGACCCTTTATCCGCAAATCGTCCTGTTCCTGCCCCGGATCATGGGTCGGTGACACAATATGTTGACCCCTGCCTGATTTCGCCGTTGCGTGGGCCGGTGTCGGGGGCAAGCCCCGGCGTCGGGTTGGTTTGATCAGTGAATCATCACATCCGGGCTCAAATGGGCCGTGATTTTCCGTTCGATGCGCTTGAACACAAAGATCAGGCCGTAGACCAGGATGAGATAGATGACGGCTGCCGTGATAAAGAGTTCGTAAAAGGCAAAGGAGCGTGCCGAAACAACCCTTGCCACCCCGGTGATGTCCATGAGTGTGATGATCGAGACCAGGGAAGAGGCCTGGAGCAGAAAAACCACCTCATTGGTGTAGGCGGGCCAGGCGATGCGCAGGGCGGCCGGCATGATGATTCTCCGGTACAACAGGGTGCCTGACATGCCGCAGGCCCGGGCCGCTTCTATCTCACCAAACGGGATGCCTTCAATGCCGCCCCGGAAGATTTCGGAGCTGTAGGCCGCCGTGTTGAGCGTCAACGAGAGGACGGCGCAGAAATAGGCCTCCCTGAAGAACTGCCACAGGCCGATATCGGATAAAAACGGCTGGAACTGCCCGCTGCCATAGTAGATGAGAAACAGCTGCACCAGAAGCGGGGTTCCCCGGAAGTAAAAGTTGAAACAATAGGCTGGTGTCCGGATAAAGGGGTTTTTAGAGACCCGCATGATGGACAGGGGAATGGCCAGGATGAAACCGATGATGACGGAAAGGGTCGTGATTTCAAGGGTGAGAACCGTGCCGTTCAGAAATCGGGGAAGGGTGTTGATGATGATGTTGGTTTCCATGGTTACGCTTCCCTCCTGACGCCCCGGTTGGCCCTTCGTTCTGCCCATTGCTGGAAGAACAGGGACAGGATGGTGATGGCAAGGTAGATCAGCGAGGCTGCAAAGTAACAGGTAAAGGGTTTGTGGAGATTCCTTGCAGCGATATCCGTGCTGCGCATCAGTTCAGGCAGCTGGATCACCGACACCAGTGCCGTTGCCTTGATCAGAACCATCCACACATTGCCGAGACCGGGGATGGCAAACCGCCACATCTGGGGCAGAAGAATGCGCCGGAAGACCAGCAGCGGTCCCATGCCGCAGGCCTGGGCCGCCTCGATCTGTCCCCTGGGCACGGCCAGGAACGCCCCCCGGAACACCTCGGTGGCAAATGCGCCATAGATGAACCCAATGGTGAGGATGCCCGCCACCATGGGCTTGATCTCAACGTATATCTCCAGGCCTGCCAGTGCGGCCATGTCCTGGATCAGGGTCGGGGCGCCGTAGTAGACAAGCAGAATCAGCACCAGTTCGGGGATGCCACGGATGACCGTGGTGTAGGTTTCAGCGATGATGCCAAGGGATCTGATTTTGGACAATTTAAAAAGGGCCGCACCCAGTCCGAGCAGGATGGTTATGACCATGGCCCCTGCACCGACGGTGACGGTAAGTTTTGCCCCTTTGATCAGCAGGGGGCCATATCCATGAAGCGTAAACACGTGTCAGGTATCCTAAGGGGTATGAAACCGGGAAATCGGCTGACCGATCTCCCGGTTCCGGTTTTGTGGTTTATTCACCGTATACGTCGAAATCAAAGTACTTTGCGTTGATCCGCTGGTATTCACCGTTGGCGCGGATGGTGTCAATGGCCGTGTTCATAAGGTCAAGCAGTTCCCTGTCCTCTTTTCTGATGGCAATACCGATGCCTTCGCCAAACCATTTCTTGTCCGTGAAGCCCGGGCCCACAAATTCAAAATCCTTGCCTTCTTTTTTGTTGAGAAAACCATCTGAAAGGACCACTGTGTCGGCAATGACAAGGTCAACCCTGCCCGAGGCAAGGTCCATGTTGGCTTCGTCCTGGGTGGCATAGGATTTGATATCCATGGTTTTGCCGAACTTGTCCCTGACAAAGTTTTCATGGATGGTGCCCCGCTGAACGCCCACGGTTTTTCCCTTGAGGCCCTCGGGGGTGATCTCAAAGTTGCTGCCTTTTTTAGCGATGAATTTTGCAGGGGTCAGATAGTATTTTTTGGTGAAATTGACCTTTTGCAGGCGCTCTTGCGTAATGGACATGGAGGCGATGATGGTATCGAATTTTTTGGCAAGAAGGCCCGGGATCATGCCGTCCCAGTCCTGCAGGACAAATTCGCATTCAACGCCTGCTGCTGCGCACAGTGCCTTGGCAATGTCCACATCAAATCCCTGGAGGTTGCCGTCCTTGTCAATGTAGTTGAAGGGGGGGTAGGCACCCTCGGTGCCCATGCGGACCTTGGTGATGTTGCCGGCAAAGGCGGTGGTTGCAACCATGGAAAACAGCAGCACAATGGACACGATTAACGATCTCTTCATTTTTTTCTCCTTAATTTACGTTTAATTCGGTTTACGCCTGATTATCGAACCTACTGTCCTACATCAGATTTGAAAGAAACTGCCTGCACCGTTCTGAATCGGGTGATCCAAAGATATAGGCCGGAGAGCCCTGGGCCTCGATAACCCCCTGATCAAGGAAAATCACCTTGGACGACACCTCCCTTGCAAACCCCATCTCATGGGTGGCCACGATCATGGTGCGCCCCTCCTTGACAAGATCCTGCATGACCTTGAGCACCTCACCCACCAGTTCCGGGTCAAGGGCTGAAGTGGGTTCATCAAACAAGAGCACATCCGGCTCCATGGCAAGGGCCCTGGCTATGGCTGCCCGCTGCTGCTGTCCGCCGGAGAGCTGGGAGGGGAAGTAGTGGGAACGCTCGGCAATGCCGACCTTTTCCAGGAGCGCCATGGCGGTCTCCCTGGCCTCTTTTTTCGGGCGTTTGAGCACATGGATCGGTGCCTCCATGATGTTTTCAAGGACCGTCATGTGGGACCAGAGGTTAAAGTGCTGGAATACCATGGCCAGGCGGGTTCTGATTCGGTCCACCTGTTTACGGTCTTCGGGCACCACCTGGTTGTGTCGGTTTTTCTTGAGCCGGATGTGCTCGCCGGCCACATATATTTCGCCGGCCGTTGGGATTTCCAGCAGGTTCATGCATCGAAGAAAGGTGCTTTTGCCCGAGCCGCTTGATCCGATAAGGGAGATGACGTCTCCTTCATTTGCGGCAACGGACAATCCCTTGAGTACCTTCAGCTGGCCAAAGTCCTTGTACAGGGATTCGACCCTGATCGCCTCTTTTCCTTGTTTTTTCACTCTCCACCCCTGTATGCGTTGTTATTCCGGGTAACCCTACCAATTAATCAAAGTTTGTACAAGGGCAATTTGCCCGCCAAACGCGTTAGGGGCAAAGGTCTCTTTGGTACAATTCTCTTGAATAGTAAATCACTATTATGGTATTCGGTTTTAAAAGGATATGGGTTTGATGGGCATCGGTGACAGGGCATGGACGTCAAGTCCTGCACAGACGGGGCGTTGTTTTTTGGAGAGAATTTTTAGATTCGGGAGCGTGTTGAGGAATGTCGCTGGTTCAAGAGAGAAAAAAAACCCGCAGGGTCGCAGTTGGATCGGTTGGCGTGGGAGATGGACTGCCCGTGGCGGTCCAGTCCATGACCAATACCCAGACCGGTGATGTTGCCGCAACCGTTGCACAGATCCAAAGGCTCGAGGCTGCCGGGTGTGAGATTATCCGGGTGGCCGTTCCCGACATGGCTGCCGCCCTTGCCGTGGCTCAAATCCGCCGGAAGATTAACATCCCCCTGATCGCAGACATTCACTTTGATTATCGGCTTGCCATTGCAGCCATGGAGTCTGGGGCAGACGGGCTGCGGATCAATCCGGGGAATATCGGTGAACACCGGAAGGTCAGCGAAGTGGCAAACTGTGCCCGGGCCAAGGGTGTTCCCATCCGCATCGGCGTGAACGCAGGCTCCCTGGAACGTATGATTGTCGAACGGCTTGGCCCCACCCCCGAGGCCATGGTCGAGAGCGCCATGGAAAATATCAGAATACTTGAGGGCGTTGGCTTTAAAGCGATCAAGGTGTCGCTCAAGGCGTCGGATGTGGCACGAACCGTTGCCGCCTATCGGTTGATAGCCGCAAGGACGGACGTTCCCCTCCATGTGGGGGTGACTGAAGCGGGTGGGCTTTTTGCCGGCATCACCAAATCAGCCATTGGCATCGGCATGCTCCTTGCCGAAGGCATTGGCGATACCATACGGGTCTCGCTGACCCGGGACCCGGTGGAAGAGGTGAGAACGGCCTGGGAGATCCTGAGGGCCCTGGGGCTTCGGTCAAGGGGACCGGAAATCATTTCCTGCCCC
Organism: uncultured Desulfobacterium sp.; assembly: GCA_963675615.2. Taxonomy (GTDB): domain Bacteria; phylum Desulfobacterota; class Desulfobacteria; order Desulfobacterales; family Desulfobacteraceae; genus Desulforapulum. The sequence continues at coordinate 839,019 of CAXXTD010000001.1, read as the reverse complement.
ACCTGCGGGCGCTGCAGAATTGATCTCTTTTCGGTTGCCGAACAGGTGGAGACCGCGCTGCTCAACTGCCCCCTGGACATAAAGGTCGCCATCATGGGTTGCGTGGTCAACGGACCCGGCGAGGCAAAGGAGGCTGACATCGGCATTGCCGGGGGTGACGGTTTCGGCATTCTCTTTAAAAAGGGAAAAGTTGTTCGCAAGATTGATCAGCATGACCTTGTCAGGGTCCTGCTCAAGGAAATAAAAAATTTAAAAATAAACTCTGGAGGAAAATAGATGGTAAAACAGGCAAAAAACGCGATATCACCCACCCGGGACGAAGACTATCCATTGTGGTACCAGGAGGTGGTAAAGGCCTCGGAAATGGCTGAAAAATCACCGGTCCGGGGCTGCATGGTGATCAAACCCTGGGGATATGCCCTGTGGGAAAACATCATGGCCACCATGGATGGCATGTTCAAGGATACGGGTGTTAAAAATGCCTATTTTCCCCTGTTTATTCCCCTGAGTTATCTTGAAAAAGAGGCCGAGCATGTGGAGGGGTTTGCCAAGGAATGTGCCGTTGTCACCCACCACAGGCTTGAGGCCGGGGATGACGGCAGGCTTGTTCCGGCGGGCAAGCTGACCGAACCCCTGATTGTCAGGCCCACCTCCGAGACCATCATCGGTGAGTCCATGTCCCGCTGGACCTCGAGCTACCGGGATCTTCCCATTCTTTTGAACCAGTGGGCCAATGTGGTGCGCTGGGAGATGCGAACCCGCATTTTTCTTCGGACAAGCGAGTTCCTCTGGCAGGAGGGGCACACGGCCCATGCCAACGAGGCTGAGGCAAGGGAGCGGACCATGATGATGCTTGATGTTTATACAAAATTTGTTGAAGAGTACCTTGCCATGCCCGTTGTCAGGGGAAGAAAAACCGCCTCTGAAAGATTTCCCGGGGCCGTTGACACGGTGTGTATTGAGGCCATGATGCAGGATAAGAAGGCCCTCCAGGCCGGGACTTCCCATTTTCTCGGGCAGAATTTTGCACGAAGTTCCGATATCCGTTTCCAGAATGCCGATAAAAAAGAGGAATTTGCCTGGACCACCTCCTGGGGGACCTCCACCCGGATGATTGGCGGCATGATCATGACCCATGCCGATGACGACGGCGTGATCATGCCCCCCAGGGTGGCCCCGGCCCATGTGGTGCTGCTGCCCATATTCCGGAAGGAGGAGGAGCAGAGAAAGGTGATGGAATACACCCAGAGCCTTGCCGATGCCCTGGCGGCCAGAACCTACAACGGTTCAAGGATCAGGGTCGAGATTGATGACAGGGATACGGGCGGTGCAAGGGCCTGGGAGTGGATCAAGAAGGGAATTCCCCTGAGGGCCGAGATCGGGCCCCGGGATATGGAAAACGACTGTGTCTTTCTGGGCCGCAGGGATGAAGCCCCGGGCAAGAAAGTTTCCCTGGGAAGGGAGGATTTCATCAATACCATTGACACGATCCTTGAAGATATCCAGAAAAACCTGTTCAACCGTGCCCTTGCCTTTAAACGGGTAAATACCGTTGAGATCGATGATGCCGAAACATTTGAGGCGCTGTTCACTGCGCCCGACGAAAACAGCATCCATGGCGGGTTTGCCATGGCCCACTGGTGCGGTGCCGCCGAGTGTGAGGCAAAGATCAAAGCGTCGCTTTCCGTTACCATCCGCTGCATTCCCTTTGACTCAAAAACAGAGCAGGGCAGCTGCATCTGCTGCGGCAATGCAAGCGGACGCCGGGTGCTGTTTGCAAAGGCCTATTGACCAGGGGTAAAGCCGTATCATGATAAGAATAACCGATATCCTTGACAGGATCACAGAGTACAACCCCGGGGCTGATCTTGACGTTATTGACCGTGCCTATGTCTATTCGGCCAGGGTCCATGCCGGCCAGATGCGGCTTTCCGGAGAACCCTATCTCTCCCATCCCCTGGAGGTGGCCGCCATTCTTGCCGACATGAAGCTGGATGTTGAAAGTATTGCTGCGGCGCTGCTCCATGATGTCATCGAGGATACCCATGCAACCGAACAGGAGATCCTGGAGATGTTTGGTCCGGGAATTCTTCACATTGTTGCAGGTGTCACAAAGATCTCCAAGCTGACCTTTTCCACAAAGGCGGCCCAGCAGGCCGAGAGCCTGAGAAAGATGATCCTTGCCATGGCCGATGACATCCGGGTTGTTCTTATCAAGCTTGCCGACCGTATTCACAACATGCGAACCTTGAAGTTCCATAAAAGCAGCGAAAAGCAGCGGCGCATCGCCCAGGAGACCCTGGACATTTATGCCCCCATTGCGGCGCGGCTGGGCATCTTCTGGATCAAGCAGGAGCTTGAGGATATCTCTTTTCTATACACCCATCCGGAAGAGTATGCATCCATCGATCTGATGGTGAACAAGGCAAAGGAGGAACGGGAGAGCTACATTGCAACGGTCATGGAACGGGTCAGGGAAAAGCTTGACAGTGCAGACATCAAGGCCGATGTCAAGGGGCGCTACAAGCAGCACTACAGTATCTACCACAAGATGGTCACCCAGAACCTTGAATTTGACGAGCTTTATGACATTGTGGCCTTCAGGATCATTGTTGACTCGGTTTCCCGGTGTTATGAGGTGATGGGGCTGATTCATTCCATGTGGAAACCCATATCCGGCAAGATCAAGGATTATATCGGGGTGCCAAAGCCCAACATGTACCAGTCGCTGCACACAACGGTCATCGGTCCCAAGGGGGACCGGGTTGAGCTGCAGATCCGCACCTGGGAGATGGACCGAATCGCCGAGTCCGGCATTGCCGCCCACTGGAGTTACAAGCAGGGGGGGGGCTTTGACGAAAAAACAGGCGAAGCCTTTGCCTGGATTCGAAATCTTGTGGAAAACCAGGAGAATTTCAGCGACCCGGACGAGTTCCTGGAAAACGTTCGCATTGACCTTTATTCAGACGAGATCTATGTGTTCACTCCCCACGGGGAGATCAAAACCCTTCCCAAGGGGGCAACCCCGGTTGATTTTGCCTATCTCATCCACACGGAGGTGGGAGAGCAGTGCACGGGTGCCCGGGTGAACGGCAAGCTTGTCACCCTGACCCATGGCCTGATCACCGGGGATACCGTGGAAATCGTCACCACCAAGGGAAGTCATCCCAGTGCGGACTGGCTCAATTTTGTCAAGACCGTAAAGGCCAAGACAAAGATCCGCCAGTGGGTCAGAACCCGGGAACGGGAGAGAAGCATCACCCTGGGCCGGGAAATGTGTGAGAAGCAGTTCAGGAAAAAGGGCCAAAGCTTTACGGCCCTTGTGAAGTCCGGGGTGATCGCCCAGGTTTCCGAGGGCTATGGGTTCAAGCAGGTGGAAGACCTCATCGCCCATGTGGGGTATGGCAAGATCACCCCCGTGCAGATCATGAACCGGGCCCTGCCAGATATGGAGATCCAGAAAGAACCGTCGATCTTTGACAAGCTGATCAAGTCGAAAATCCGGAAAAAAAGCAGGGAAGGAATCATTGTAAAGGGGCTGGACGATATTCTGGTGCGGTTCTCAAAATGCTGCAATCCCTTGCCCGGCGATTCGATTATCGGCTATATCACCCAGGGGCAGGGGGTTACGGTTCACAGAAAAAACTGCATCACTGTTCAGAAGATGGACCCGGAAAGACAGATTGATGTCGAGTGGAGCAATGACTTCTCCGAGTCATACCCTGCACTGATCAGGGTGCGCTCCACCGACAGATTCGGACTGCTGGCGGACGTGGTTGCCGCCATTACAAAAAACAATGCAAACATCATCAACGCAAGCACGGACACATCCGAACTGAGCGCAGTGAGTTCCTACTTTACCATTTCTGTGGAGAGCACGGACCGACTCCGGAAAATCATGGCCGAGATCAGAAAGGTAAAGCAGGTCAAGGATGTCAAGCGGATGGTGCCCAACGATTAGGAGGCGCTGGCTGTCTTTGCCTGGGTCATGGTCGGTGCCTTGACCACCTTACCGCCCTTGATGCAGCTTGTGCATACGTCGATGCGCCGGACCTGGCCGTCCAAAAGGGCCTTTACCCGCTGAAGATTTGGGTTGAACCTTCTTTTGTTAACATTGTGTGCATGGCTGACATTGTTTCCGACCATGGGTTTTTTTCCGCATATCTTGCATTCCTTGGACATCGCTATTCTCCTTAAAGACAAAAAATATCATCAAGCCTGGAATTCAAGCCTGAAACTCAATTAAACATTAAACAAGGATTCATACATCAAATGGCATGCCTTGTAAAGACAAATCCGGGTTCCTGACCCTGGTTTTAAAACATTCTATTCCACTGTTTCAGCCTGATCGTTGTCCTGGTTGATCATCTCCCGACATGCGGCAATCCGGGGCAGGGCCTCTTTGCCCTCCGGGGTGTCGGGGTAGTTTGCAAAAAGATGCTCAAACCGCTTCATGGCTGCACGGTAGTGCTTTGCCTTGAAGTAGAACTCGGCAACATAGCGCTCATGGCCTGCCAGGCTTTTGATGCACGCCTTGATGTGTTGTTCGGCCCTGGCCGACTCGGGGGCGCTGGGAAACCGCTGGACCAGACGATTGAATTCAGCCCGGGCCTTCAAGGCGCATCTCTGGTCCCGGTCCACCGTGTCAATCCTGTCAAACCAGCAGCGTCCGGTCTGGTAAATGACATAGGGAATGGCTTCGTTTTTGGGGTGAAGGTTTTCAAATTCCTGGTAGGCAAAGATCGCCTCATCATACTCTTCCAGCTCAAAGTGGGCATCGGCGATTTTCAGTTCAGCCAGGATGGCATACTTGCTGAAGGGATACCAGTCCTTCAGGGTGGTAAATGATTTGATGGCATCCTTGAAGTCCCGGTCCCTGAACTGAGTGGACCCTTCCCGGACAAGTGTTTCCGCACTTTTTTCCATCTCGTGCTTGCCCTTGAACCAGGCGCAGCCGGAAGCGCAGAGCACTAACAGGGATAAAACAATTAGAGCAATTTTTTTCATCAGCCCAAATTCTCGATAAAGTGTTCGGCGGAAACTGCAGCAATGGCGGCATCACCAACGGCCGTGGCAATCTGCCGTAGCGGTGTGCTCCTGACATCTCCGGCTGCAAAAACGCCGGGCACAGAGGTTGCCATGTGCTGGTCGGCAACAACAAATCCCCATGGGTCAAGTTCAATGCCCTTGTCCAGAAAACCGGTGTTGGGCGTGATGCCGATCCAGACAAAACAGCCGTCCGCCTTGATGGTTCTTGGCTCCTGGGTCTTGACATTTTTGACAAAAACATTTTCAACGCCAAAGAAACCGTCCATGCCCGTGACCACCGAGTCCCAGACAAACTCGATTTTGCTGTTCTTGAACGCCCGTTCCTGGAGAATCTTTGCGGCCCTGAGTTCATCCCGCCGGTGGACAAGGTACACCTTGTTGACAAATTTTGTCAGGTAGATCGCCTCCTGGATGGCCGTATCCCCGCCGCCAACGGCAACAACGGTTTTTTCTTTGAAGAACGGGGCGTCACAGGTGGCGCAGAAGGAAACCCCCTTACCCATGAATTTTTGCTCTCCCACGTTGAGCTTTCTGGGAGATGCCCCTGAGGCGATGATGAGGGACTTTGCCGTGAGGATCCTTTCGCCCAGGTGGAGGGTCTTGATTTCCGGGGAGAGTGTCAATGCCGTGACTTCTTCACTCTCAATTTCAAGGCCCAGGTTTTTTGCCTGGGTGAGCATTTTTTCCGCCAGGTCGTATCCGCTGATTCCTTCGGGAAAGCCCGGGTAGTTTTCAACCCAGTCGGTGATGATAACCTGGCCACCCGGTGCCGCTTTTTCCAAAAGAAGCACCTTCATTCTTGCCCGGGCTGCGTAGATCCCCGCAGTCAGTCCTGCAGGCCCTGCACCAATAATTATGATGTCATAATCTGTATGGGTCTCTGGCATGGACACATTCTCCTTTTTGCAGATATTGTCAAAGGGTTAAAGGGCCTTGACAGCCGCTTCAAGCTTTGATTTTGACACCATGCCGGTGATCTGGTCCGCAATTTTGCCGTCCTTGAAAAAGATCAGGGTGGGGATGGCCTTGATACCGTACTTGCTCGGGGTAACGGGGTTTTCGTCAACATTGACCTTGACAAATTTCACCGTGTCGCCGTAGGTTGCCTCAAGCTCTTCAACAATGGGTCCGATGGCCCGGCATGGACCGCACCAGGGCGCCCAGAAATCAACCACAACGGGTTTTTTCGAGTTTAATACATCATTTTCAAATCCGTCGTCATCTATCTCTAAAATGTCTGACATAATGTGTTCCTTTGTTTACAGGGTCATTAAAAACGTCTGGTAAATATATGTGCTTAATGTCCTTTTGTCAATATGATCCGAACTTCGTTTTCCTTGACATCCAGCAGGGAGTCTCCCATTATTGCCATACCAACCGCCATGGCTGGAGCAGGAGGCTGAACCGGCCGAAGTAATGATGAAACGCCTCTTTTTTCAGAGCGTTGTTGGATGTTTTATCTAAAAAACAAGGAGAAGTATCGATGAAAAGAAAAATAAAGGCAGGGGCCCTGGTCTCAGGGGGCGGGACAAATTTACAGGCCATCATTGATGCCGCAGGCCAGGGGAAGATTGACGTGGATCTGGTGTTTGTGGGGTCGGACAACCCCGATGCCAAGGGGCTTGAACGGGCTGAAAAAGCAGGCATCGAAACCTTTGTGGTCGACTACCGGGCCATCATCAAACAGACAAAGAACGCTCCTGACACGGTTTGCCTGCCCGATGACTTTAACCTGGAAGAGATCCGTAAAAAGCAGGGGCTTGTTGCTGATTCTGCGGGCGCGGCAAAGATCGAGCAGTTTCTGATATCAAGGGCCGTTGCCGAACGGGCCATGCTCGACCAGATCCTTCCCCTCAAGGTTGATCTGGTGATCCTGGCAGGCTTCATGCGTACCCTGACCCCCTATTTCATTGATCGCATCAACACGGACCAAAAACGGATCATGAACATCCATCCGGCCCTTCTTCCGGCGTTTCCCGGAACCGACGGGTATGGCGATACCTTCAGGTATGGGTGCAGGGTGGGCGGATGCACGGTGCACTTCATCGATTATGGAGAGGATACCGGCCCCATCCTTGGCCAACGGGCCTTTGACATCACCGCGGACGACACCCTTGAAACCATCAGGAAAAAGGGGCTTGCCCTGGAATGGGAACTCTATCCCGATTGTATCCAGCAGTTTGCACAAAAGATCCTGGGGTAGCTGTTTTATCCGATCACCTTGAGCATCAGCGGGATGGCCGCCATGGTGCCGATGGAGCTGCCAAGGTTTGTAAACACAACCACCAGCAGAATCCGGGTGACATTGTTTCGCCAGAATCCCCGTACCGACAGGATGTCAACGGGTATGGACTCAAGGTCCTTGACCTTGGGCTTTCTTGAGATCGCCTCCACAAGGCCCGACACCCATCCTGCGGCGATCATGGGGTTAAGGGAGGTTACCGGGGCCGCAAGGATGGAGGTGAGGATCGTCCAGGGGTGGGCCAGGGCTGCAACGGCGCCAAGTCCTGCAAACAGGCCGTTGGCTGCAATCCACATCCAGATCATGTCGGTGCCCCCCCCCTTGCCTTTCATGAAGAAGCCTGCGCCGAACAGCATCAGGATGGCAAGGGGGATGAGCCATTTGATGATCTTTCCGACGTTGCCGCCCCTGGGGATCCGGGTCAACTCGTCCATGTCCACCGATGCATTGTCCGCCAGATAGCGTTTGATGCCGGGAACGTGGCCGGCACCGGCAACGGCAATGATTCTGTCCCCTGGGGCCGTGCGGATGGTCTGGGCAAGGAACTGGTCCCGTTCGTCAATCAGGATTCGTTCAAGAATGGGGTGTGAGCGCTTCATGTCCGCCAGCAGGGTCTGCAGGATATCCTCCTGCTTCATCCGTTCAATTTCCTGTTCCGTGATCTCGTCGGTGTTGCCAAGGGAGAAGACCATCTGGAACATCAGTTTGAGTCGTTCCCACAATCCCATGCTTCTCCATACCCGTGTGAGGGTGGTCTGGATTTCCCGGTCCGCCGGAAAGACCCGGGCGTCAACGCTTTCGGCCGCCTCAATGGCATTGATCATCTCCTGACCGGGTTTGATGTCAAATTTTTCCGCAATCCGTTTCTGGAACGAGGCAAGCATCAGGTTCATGAGAAGGAACATGGCCTTTTTCTCCCGGATCACCTTGATGATGTCCATGTTGCGCCACGCTTCCTGGTCCCTGATGGATCGAAGCCGGGTCTGGCACAGCTCCACACACACGGTATCCGGACGTTCAGATTCAATAACCTGGGTGACCAGTCGGGCGCTCTCCTTGGAGACGTGGGCCGTTCCGATTAGGATGATCTCTTTTCCGTTGCAGAAGATGCGGTCTACCCCTTCAAGGTCTGCGGTTGCTAACTTGTCCATATGCCCATGGTGTCCTTAATTGGTTTGAAAGGTTGATTGATGGTTCAGCAAAGCATTAATTATAATCATTCCAGGGGCAATGGCAACAAAATAAACCATGGCCCATTGACCTTGTACCGGGATGTGTGATATCTGCTGGGCCATGAAATCAATGGACGAACAAATACTGCGGGCAACCAAAGAGATTGTAGTGAAGTTTATCGAGCTGGGCCGGCTGTCCCCTGCAACCGTGCATGAATCCATCCGGGATATCCATGCCACCATCCGGGAAACGGTCAAGGGCGGCATGGACTCAGACACGACGGACCAGGAGTAGGAATCGTTTCAGTGGGCCCGGGCCCAGTTCTCTCCTGCTGCAATGTTGACCTTCAAGGGCACCTTGAGGGCAAATACCCCTTCCATGACCTTGCGGGCAAGATCCATGAGAACCTCTTTTTCCGCCAGGGGCGTCTCAAAGATGATCTCATCGTGGACCGACAGGAGCATGCGTGACTTGAGGGGTGTCTGTTTCAGGGCCTTGTCCATATTGATCATGGCCAGCTTGATGAGATCTGCGGCACTGCCCTGGACCGGCGTGTTGATGGCGGCCCTTTCGGCAAGCTTTCTGAGGTTCACGTTGCTGGCGTTGATGTCGTTGAGTCGTCTTTTCCTGCCCAGGATGGTTGTCACCTCCCCGGTTTTCCTGGCCTGTTCAATGGTTTCGTCAATGAATCGTTTTACCCCGGCATACCTGGCAAAGTAGGAATCAATATAGGTCTGGGCTGTTTTGCGTGTGACATTGATCTCCTTTGCAAGCTTGAAGGCGCCCATGCCGTACATGATACCAAAGTTGATCGCCTTTGCCTGGCGCCTTAACTCCTCGGTGATGAATTCGGGAAAGGCCTGGAACACCTCGGCTGCCGTTCGGGTATGGATATCCTCGTCGTTGTTAAACGACTGGATCAGGATTTCGTCGCCGGCAAAGTGGGCAAGGAGCCTGAGTTCAATCTGGGAGTAGTCGGCCGCAACCAGAATGTGGCCCGATTCGGGAACAAACGCCTCCCGGATCATTTTTCCCTCGTCCGTGCGGATGGGGATATTCTGGAGGTTGGGATCCGAACTGGAGAGCCTTCCCGTTGCCGTGATGGCCTGGTTGAAAGAGGTGTGGATTCTGCCTGTTTCGGGATGGATCAGCTCGAGGAGGGCGTCTGAATAGGTGGATTTAAGTTTGCCAAGGGAGCGGTACCTGAGTATCTTTTCCGGCAGCTCATGGTGCTCTGCCAGCTGGTTGAGCACCTCCACATCCGTTGAGTAACCGGTCTTTTTTTTGGTTTTTTTTTGGGCCGGCAGCTGCAGCTTGTCGAACAGAATGGTGCCGAGCTGCTGGGAGGAGTTGATGTTAAAGGTTTCGCCGGCAAGGGCGTAAATCTGGGTCTCAAGGGTCATCATCTCCCGGTCAAAGGCCTTTGAAAGCGCCCTGAGCTTTTCCCGATCCACCTTGATGCCCTGTATTTCCATGTCGGCAAGCACCGTGACAAGGGGTATCTCCACCTGGTTCATCAAGTCCAGAAGGTTGCTCTCCTGGAGTTTTTTTCGAAGGATGCCATGGCAGAGAAGGGTGATGTCGGCATCCTCTGCCGCATAGTCCAGGGCCGTGTCGATGGGCACTTCATTAAATCCGATCTGGGCCTTTCCCCTGCCGGTCACCTCTTCGTAGCGGATGGTTTTATGGTCCAGAAGCTCCATGGCTATGTTGTCGAGGCTGTGGCCCCTGTGGGAGGGGTTGAGCAGGTGGGAGGCGATCATGGTGTCAAACCCGAGGCCCTGCATCCGGATGCCGTGGCGTGCAAGTACAATGTAGTCGTACTTGATGTTCTGGCCGACCTTTTTAACCTTGGGATTTTCAAGAAGGGGGCGTATGAGGTCAATGACCCGGGATAGATCAGGCTGGTTCCTGGCGTCCATGCCCGTGTGGCCAACGGGGATGTAATAGGCCCTGTGGGGCGCCATGGCAAAGGATACACCCACAAGTCTGGCCAGCATGGGGTGCTTTGAGGTGGTTTCCGTGTCAATGCTCAGGATCTCTGCCTGTTCAAGGGTTTTGACCAGTTGCTTTAACGGCTTGATCCCTGTTACAAGGGTATAGATTTTTTCTGCAGGCGCCTGCTGGGGCTTGAACTCCTGGTAGAGTTTTGTAAACTCAAGTTCCTTGAAAATTTCCGCCAGCCGTTCATGGTCAAAGGGTGAGAGTATAAAATCGTCCAGGGGAATGTCAACGGCAACGTTTCGATCAATGGCAACCAGGTCCCGGCTCAGGAATGCCTGGTCCCGGTTATCGGTAAGTTTGGCATACAGGCTTTTTTTGGATTTCAGGGTTTCCAGGTTATCGTAGATGCCTTGAATGCTGCCATGTTCGGCAATGAGCTTCTGGGCCGTCTTGGGACCAACCCCTGGAACGCCCGGGATGTTGTCTGCGGTGTCTCCGGCAAGGCCCAGCATGTCGATGACCTGAACAGGGGTTAGCCCCAGCCTGTCTGCGATCGCCTTTCGGTCGATGACCTCTTCTTTCATGGGATCCCAGATCACGGCATGGTCCGTTACAAGCTGCATGAAATCCTTGTCCCCTGTGACCATGACCACGGTGAACCCCTGCTCCTCTGCCAGTCGGGCATAGGTTCCGATGAGGTCGTCGGCCTCAAACCCGGTCTTTTCCACAATGGGAATATTCAGGGCCTTGACAACCTCCTTGATATAGGGGATCTGCAGCTGCAGGTCATCGGGCATGGGCGGCCGGTTGGCCTTGTATGCATCAAACATGGCGTTGCGAAAGGTGGGGCCCTTTACATCAAAGAACACGGCCACGTGTTCAGGCTGCTTCTCCTTGATCAGTTTCAGGAGGATTCTTGTAAATCCAAAGGTGGCATTGGTGGGGATGCCCGTGGATGTGGACAGGCTTCGTATGGCGTGGAAGGCACGGTAGAGATAGGCGCTTCCATCAACAAGGTAGATGTTCGGTTTCATATTTAATTTTTTATCCTAAAGGTTTCCAGGGCTCCTGCCGGGGAGGTCAGCCCCCACGGTGTCAGGCGTCCTATGTTTTCGTTGATTGACTATTTTTGCAAGTTTTTTTTGGGCAGGTTCATGGGTGCAGCCGTTCTCCTGCAGGGGGTGATGCTTTCTAACCCTCTATTATCCTTGACAGAGTGGTGTATTCGCTTATAATGAAACCCAAGGAGGCGCATTTGCTCAATCTTCTGCTTCCGCCCTCCGTTCTTGCCCTGTATTCTCTTTTTACCGCTTGTTATCATCCGGCAGATTTTAACTTGAAAAAGGGAGGATGTTATGGAACTTAAGCAGGGAGATCTTTTCTGGGGAATGGACAACGATTTTGTCGTAAAAGTCATGGAAGAAACCGAGAAAAAAAATGTTGATGAGGGTGACGTCCTTTTTCGAACAGGAGACGTTGCAGATCATTTCTATATCCTGATCAAGGGGAGGATTAAACTCACCATCGGCGACAAAGGGCCTGTTGTCTACATGGCAAAGGAGCCGGGCCAGGTCATTGGGTGGTCCACCCTGCTCGGCAGGGAGCACTATTCCGCCACGGCCACCTGCGCTGAAGCGTCGAAAATGGTAAAGGTTGACAAAAAAAGCTTTCTTGACCACCTTGCAAAGGTGCCCCAAAGTGAAGCGCTTTTTTTCAAACGGGTGGCAGGGATGCTCGGAGAGCGTCTGGTCTCGGTCTATCCCAGTGTCGCCTAAACCGCCCATGGCATGGATTCATGGGGCATTTACATGAAACGTCTGCCGAAACATCATCCGTGGAGGCGTTTCAGATTTCGTTGTGGCCAGGGCAGATCCCCTGCTCCGGCCATGCCGGTGATAACGTTGTTTAACCGTTCAGTGTCATCTGCCGGAGTGGGGGGACGTTTCCATTGAAACGTCCCCTGTTGTTTTATTTTTTCTTTTTAAGGGCCTCCATGAGAATGCTTCCCATGTTGCCCATGGTCTCTTTCTGGGGGGCGGCAAATTTGCGCCAGTCGTCGGAATCCTTCATCTCAGGGGGAGCAAGGGAGATGCGGCGTTTCTCCTCGTCGGCCGATTCCACCATTACCGTGACCCGGTCACCGGGCTTGAGTGAGTCATAGTCCGACGGTTTGGAGGCCTTTGACACGACAGATGCGGGCAACAGCCCTGTGACGCCCGGCTCAAGACTGAGAAAAACCCCAAAGGGTTCTCTTTTTTCCACCGTGGTTTCCACAAGGGTACCCGGGGCGTATTTTTCTGCGATGCCGGCCCAGGGGTCACCCAGGGCATCCTTGATGCTCAGGGAGATGCGCCGTTTTTCAATGTCAATATCCTTTACCACCACCTGGACCATCTCACCCAGGGTCACCACGTCGTCTGCTTTGACAATTCTTCGTGTGTGGCTCATCTCACTCAAATGGACCAGCCCGTCCATGCCCGGAGCGATTTCAACAAAGGCACCAAAGGGTGCAAGCCGGACCACCTTGCCCGTGAGCTGATCCCCCGGAGCAATGGTGCCGGCCTGGGAGTCCCAGGGGTCTTCGGACAGGGCCTGCTTGATGGACAGTGAGATCTTGGGCATGTCGGCGCCTTCCTTGGCTTCGATTTTAAGCAGCTTGACCTTGACCGTGTCTCCCTGCTTGACCACCTCTTCCGCCTTGTCCACCCTTGACCAGCTGAGCTCTGAAATGTGGGCCATGCCTTCAACTCCGGGAACAAGCTCGATGAATGCCCCATAGGGCATGAGTTTGGTGACACTGCCCGTGAGGATGTCGCCTTCCTTGGCCGCCTTGAAGAACGCCTCCTGGCGGTCCTTGTTCTCCAGATTCAGGAGATCCCGGCGGGAGACGACAATGTTGCGGCCGCCCTCTTCAAACCGGGTGATGATGAAGTTAAGGGTTTGACCCACATAGGATTCGGTATCTTCAACATACTTTATGTCCATCTGGCTTACCGGGCAGAAGGCCCTTTTTCCCATGAGGGTAACGCTGAATCCGCCCTTGATGGTTCCCGTAACCTTGCCCTCCACCGGGGTGCCGGTAAAGGACGCCTCTTCGAGCAGGGTTGCAGTGCCGGCACCGGAAAGCGATTTTGACAGGGTGATTTCACTCTCGTTCATGGATACCACGTACAGGGAAATAACATCGCCCACGGCATGGTGAAACTCCCCGTTTTTGTCTAACAGCTCGGCCTTGTCCACCACGCCGTCGCTCTTGGAACCTGTGCTGATATAAACAGCGTTCTGGCCGATGGAGATAATTTTACCCTCTATCTTGTCTCCCTGGCGGATATCGTGGTTAATTTCTGCGTCATAGGAGGCAAACATCTCTGCAAAGCTTGCTTCTTCCTGATTGTCAGATCCGTTGTCTCCAAATTTGTCAGCCATCATTTTTCTCCTGAACATCAATGGTTAAAACACTTTTTTATACAATCCCCGGAGGGGTGTCAAGTTTATATGAAACGTCCACCGGGGCATCATCAGTGGAGGCGTTTCAAATTTCGTTGTGGCCGGGGCAGATCCCCTGCTTCGGCCATGGCGGTTATATGGTCTCGGCAATGGAGACGGTTCGGTCTCCCAGGGTGTTGACATAGCTTGCCATCTCGTTGTCGTACCAGCCGTAGATCACGGCATTGGTGACGGGAATGCGGGCAATGGTCTTGTCAAGGCTCTTGAGAACGGCGGGATCAAGCCCCTTGACCTGGCCCAGATCAATGCTGATTTCCGCCGTTCTTGTATGGGTTTCATGGCCTTCGATGATGGTGGCGGCCCTGGGGGTTCCCACAATATCGCTGGACACGTTCTGCTTTTCCGTGAACACCAGGTACCCGTCGTTCTTTTCTGTGGCGGTTTTACGGTAAAGCCCGTTGATCAGGGTTTTGTTGATGGGGGAGCCCTTGGGGGCGTCCTGGATGTTGAGCACAAGGATGATCAACGATCCCGAGGCCGTGGGGATTCTGACCGATTCGGCTATAAATCCGATGGTTTCCATCTCCGGGATCACCAGGGCAAGGGCCCTTGCCGCACCGGTTGAGGTGAGGATGATGTTGTTCATGACACTGCGGTTCTTTCTGAGATCCTTTGCCCCGTTTTTGGGCAGGCGATCCAGGACCTGCTGGGAACCGGTGGCCGCATGGACCGTGGCCATGGATGCAGACAGAATCCGGTCTCCGCCGAAATAGTCGAGCAGCGGTTTGATCATGTGGGCAAGGCAGTTGGTGGTGCACGAGGCGTTGGAGATCAGGGTGTGAATCCTTGGATCGTAGCTTTTGTCGTTGATGCCCATGACCGTTGTAACGGCGTCTTCGGGCATGGGATCTCCTTCCTGGACCTTGAACGGTGCACTGACCACAACCTTCTGGGCCCCGCATTCAAGGTGGCCCCGGACCGATCCTGCAGGCGCGTCAAAGGGGAGGTTGGGATCCAGGAACTGGCCGGTGGTGTCCACCACAAGGCGTGCGCCGTGCTCGGCCCACCCGATGTCACGGGGGTTGCGTTTTTTTCTCAACAGAGTCACCTTGACACCGTTGATCTGCATGGTTCCCTTTGCCTCGTCAATGTCAGTGATGGCGGGGGGGGCATCATGGCCGTTGAGGAATGCATTCAGGCGTCCATAGGTGGTGTCCCGTTCAATATAATGGGCAATGTCCCCAAGGGATCGGCCTGCCTCCCGGCCGATATTCACCACCAGTTCGTCAAAATACCCCCGGCCTGCATGGTGCCATACGGTGAGTTTGCCGATCCTGCCCAGTCCGTTAATACCAAGTACCCTTGAATTGTCTTCGCTCATCTGTCTCTCCTATAGCTCATTTACCTTCAGGTATCCCTTGTATATTAATCCCTCTCTGCCGTCCATGCTGATAAAATCACCGGACTTCATGAGGGTATTTGCAAATTTGCATTGCCGTTTTTTCTCGTTGCTCATGAGGTTCTCGCAGCCGACCACGCAGGTTTTTTTAAGGCTGTGGGCCACCACCGAGGCGTGGGAGGTGACGCCGCCCCTGGCCGTGAGGATGCCGTCGGCCGCATAGATTTCCCGGATGTCGTCGGCCACCGTGTCTCCCCGGATGAGGATCAGGTTCATGTGGGGTTCATCCTTGCGCCACTGCTTGATCTCTTCCAGGGTAAAGACGATGCGTCCGCTCATGGGGCCGCCGGATACGCCGATCCCCCTGCCAAGGTATTCCATGGCGTTCAGGTCGTCCATGTCAAAGGATCGGATGACGCTGCGCTCCCTGACGGACATGTCCCGGGTCTGGAGCAGGTAAAGGTCCTTGTAGTTGGGGCTTTCAAAGGTGAACTCGATCTCCTGGGGGTCCCACTTGTTGTCATAGATGATGGCATGGGCAATGGCCTTGAGGTTGCTGTACAGGACCGGGAACCCTGATTCCAGGCTGATGTCGCTGCCCCGCTGTTCGATTTCCCGCTGCATCTCGGATATGGCAAGGGTCCTGACAAGCCCTGACACCACGTCCTCCCCCTGGTTGCCGATGGTGAAGTCTCCCCAGAGCCTGAGGGTATCACCGGGAAGCCTTGGGCTGTGGGTGAAAAACACCCCGGAGCCCGACTGGCTTGAGACATTGCCGAACACCATGGCCTGGACCGTGACGGCCGTGCCCCAGTCGTCCGAGATGCCCATGATCCTTCGATAGGCCCTGGCCCGTGGGGAATCCCAGGAGCTGAACACCTTGTTGATGGCCAGATAGAGCTGATCAATGGGGCTTTCAACAATGTTGATACCCGAATCCAGGATCATGTTTTTGTAGACAATCGAGAGCAGCTTCATCTGTTCGCCGGTAAATTCACGTTTCAGGGGCACACCGTTTTTTTTCTTGAACTTGTACATGAGTGAGTCAAAGTCGTTGCGGTTCAGGCCAAAGGACATGCCGTATCCCTGGAGAAAGCGGCGGTAGCAGTCCCAGGCAAACCAGGCGTTGCCCGATATCCTGGCAATGCTTTCGGCAATTTCTTCGTTGATCCCCACGTTCATGTAGGATTCGAGCATGCCGGGCTGGGAGATGGATGAGCCGCTCCTGACCGACAGCAGCAGCGGGTTTTTGGGGTTGCCAAACCATTTTCCAGTGCTCTGTTCAAGAACGGCAAGGTTGGCTTCCACATGCTTTCTGAAGTTGTTTTCGGCCGGTTCATAGGTGTTGATCAACTCCTGGCACCGGAACGCCTCTGTGGTGATGATAAATCCCGGGGGTACGGGCCATCCCATATGCTTGAGTTCCACCAGGTTGAGCCCCTTGTTGCCAAGGTGAATGATGTGGTGATTGTTTCGCTTTTTTCCCCCGATCTCGGTCATGGCATTGTCTGGATCATAGTTGAAAAGTTTGTTGAGCATGGTTTCCGAGAGCTTTTCACTCTGGCGGAACAGGGTGTTCATGATCCGGTTGAGGAATACATCCAGCTGCTGGAGACCCAGGGAGGTGACAATCTTGTCCCGGAAAAAGAGGTCGGCCACCATGTGGGCGAATTTTTTCCTTTCCATCTCCTCTTCCTTGGGCAGAAATTTTTCAAGGATCTGGTCTTCGGGCATTTTTGACATGATCTGGAGGATGTTCCTGCCGTGGATGGTGTGGAAGTTGTCGTCAATGATGTTTTTAACGGCCCGTGAAAAGCCTTTGAAGATGTCGATGTACTGGGTAAAGGAAAATTCCCTGATGCCGATGGAGTGGGTCAGCAGCTCAAGCTGCATTTTCATTTTGTTGGACGAGATTCCGTCCACCCCCAGGGCCTTGGCAAAAAGTTCCAGGATCTCCAGGATCTGGGAAAAGGTCACCTTGGTGATGAGGCTCAGATCAATGGCGTTGATGAGTTCTTCGAACAGCACGTTTACAATGGCCTCGATGCGAAGCGTCAGCCCCAGGGCGTCAAATCTTGCCTCGTGGTAGCTGCCGTACACCGACGGGATGTCCACGGCAATGTGCCGCTTGTGGTACATGTTTTCCCTCACCTCAAAGGTCTGGTCCGACAGGATAACGGCCTTGAGCTGTTCGAGAAAGTCGAGCAGCCCGGCAATTTTTGTCTTGAGGTCGGTCTGGGCCAGGGCCTGCTTGAGCGAGGCCGTATCAGGAAGATCCTCGGAATTGAGCTGGTCAAGGTAGCTGTCAAACTCAATGTTGTTGAAGTTGTACTTCTGGTTAAGAAGCCGGTAAAACTCCAGGGTCAGAACGGCCCGTTCCCGGTCAAGGTCAGATGCCTTGTCAACACGGTTGATCAGGTTGACGAGCGCTGTTTCATCCCTTGTCAGCAGATCTGCCGGAATAGAGACCCCCTGGTCTGCAAGGGCTGAAAAGATGGTGGTCATGCCATGGGTGTAAATGCCGTCTTCTTCTATCTCATCATAGATCAAAGGGGGGATGAACGGCTGCAGTCCCCGTTTGTCCGACCGCCGCCAGAACTGCATTACCTCTTCGATAAAGGTCACCACCCGGCTGCTGCTCTCCACATGGCTCTGTTTTCGAAGGAAATGGACCAGGGTGTCCTTGCGCATGCACGCCTCGTCAAGGCGCGTTGAGATATCCCGGAGTTTTCCTTCAGCCCCGATTTCGTTGAAAAATGCGGGCAGGAGTCGCGCCAGCTGTTTGACAAGATTGTAGACCGGAGCGATGTCCTTGCCCAGAAAGGCCGTGATATCCCTTGGAAAGAGGTCTGTGTCCTTGATGAAAACCCCGCCGCAGGATAGAAAGATGATCAGGGCAGACATCAGGCGAACCGAGCGCTTGGGTTCCTGTCCGATGAGTTCCAGCCAGTTGCGGATGTTCTGGATATGGGTGTTGTTACCGATTACCTGCCAGTCGTTGCCCATGCCCTTGATGGTCGGTGCGTGGAATCCAAGGTCAACCACCTGGTCAATGAAGTAGTTGATCACCTCAACCTCTTCTGTGCGGTAGACCGCCTCGCCTGTTTTTAGCACGCAGTTGAGGACCGTTTGGGGGAACCTGCCGTCAAGGACCCTCAGGACCCCAAAGGTTTTGTCGATGATGGCCAGGTTGTTTTTATAATTTTCATGGCCGATGAGCCAGGTCAGGGCCCGGTTGATGTCCCCCAGGGCGTCCTTGTGGATCATGGCCAGGCCGGGTGTGTTGATGATGTAAAACAAAAACATCAGCTCAAGGCGCCTGCTCGTTATCTCGTCGGGCATGGTCTGGCTGATTTTTCTGGGCATCTGCCGGAAGAGGGAGACGATATCCTTGTACCCGGGGAGGGTGACCAGCTGTTTTGTCAGTTCAATGGAACCGATGGGTTCCTCCCTTGCCATGGACAGAAGGGCCTCTTTCCAGGCGAAAAATTTTTGGTGGGAGGTGTCGTTGATAAGTTGTTCCGCCAGATTTCTGTAATCCGACTGGCTTGCCTCCTGCTGAATCCACACCAGGGGGTCTTCGAGTTCCAGCCAGTAGGAGAGGGAGTGATCGTAAAATCGGACCAGAAACCGGTTCAGGGTTTCGTTGTCCCGGTTCTCTTCCGTTCCGATTTTAATCAAGCGCCTGGCAAGCTTGTCCGGTTGAAAATAGCTTGTGACAAACAGGTGAAATTCTGTACCTGAAAGGTCAAGGGTCTGGGCGAGAATGTTTTTAAAGACCGGCAGGAACCTGGGTGTTTCGTCTGCAGCATCGGTCAGGACATGGTGAACAAAGAGCAGCAGGTCTTCAGCGGCATCCTCCTGGATGCCCCGGTTCTCATTCTCAGCAATGGCCCTGAGGAAAATGTCGGCAAAAATCTGTGCAGCCTCAGGCCCCTTGGGGTGGGGTCGCAGCAGGTGAAAATAGCCAAGGGAGAAGCTCCTGGCCTCTTTGACAATAAAGTCCCAGTTTTTGTAGGGGTGGGACAGCTCTTTTAAAAAGACGTTAAGCCTTTTTAAAATACCATAGTAGTCTGACATAATTTCCTGGAGCGGCTGGTATCTCGGGTCGATGGTTACATCTACATGGTAATCGGCCAGGTTAACCTCAAGGGCGCGTGACGTCATTTTTTTTATGGGATCCCTTTCAAGCATTGGTAAAAAAATCTTTGATACACACTTTCCCACCATTTTTAGTAAAAAACAGGGATAAGAAGCAAGGCATTTAAAAAATAATACCCCTGAACGGGGTAAAAATCAATCTCCGGCAAACAGTCCCAGGAGCACGGAAAGGTCCCTGTCAAATTCGTCCAGGCATTTGGACCTAAAAATTTTCTGCTGTTCGATCATCTGCCGGACCGATTCCCGGTATTGCCCAGCAGCCCGGGCAAACGCCCGGATTTCCCGAAGAACAGTGGCATTTCCGGTGTCGTTCATATGTCGGTTGACCGTGTTGCGGGCCAGATGCGACAGGCGGCAGACCATGGCGTCCAGGGCTGGGATCTCCGGGTTCTCCATGCCGCCTTTGGAAAGGGCGGCCAGTTGCCGGGTCTGTCCTGCTGTTGCGCCGGAAACAATAGCCGGTACCAGGCACTGTTCCAGCCGCCGGAAGGGGACCACCATGGTTTCATAGGCAAGGCCGGGCTTGCCCGTGATCCGGTTTGCTTTAACCCGACACTCTTCAAGGGACAGGGTGCTGTGGAGGCAGGGGTGCAAAAAATTCATCTCCATGGGCGCTCCCGGTAGGAGCCCCGGGGTATTGCGGGGAACCACAAGGGCTGAAAACAGGTTGCGCTGTTCTCTGACCCCTGTGACGGCGACAATGATAAACAGGTCCGCCAGAGGAGCGTTGGTGACAACGCTTTTTTCACCGTTAATGATAACGTCATTGCCTGCTTTAACGGCCCGGGTCGTAAGGTGTTTTGGATGGGCCCCGACCCCGGGTTCTGAAACGGCAATCGCGGCCGTGAGTTTACCCCGGGCCATGGCTGGCAGATAGTCGTCCCAGAGGCGTCTGCTGCCGTGGGTGTGTATGAAATGGTGGCAGACCAGGTGGTGGATAACAAACGCCAGGGTAAATCCCATGGGCGCCCCCTGGACCCCAAGCTCTTCGGCAGCGCAGGCAAGGGCGTCCAGGCCATGTCCCATCCCGTTGTATGCTTTGGGAACGACAATCCCCATGAGGCCTTCCCGGCCAAGGTCCTGCCACAGCTCCATGGGAAAATCACGGGTTGCCTGGAAATTTGTGCGGTGCCGGCAGACGGCTGCGATTTTTGACTGCAGATCTTTGAATTTTTCATCCATCGCTTTACAGTACCAGCTCTTTGATGAATGCGGTGAGGTGGGTGAGGTTCATCACGGTTCTCACCTCGTGGCAGTGGGCCTTGTAGGTGGCAATCTCGCAGTCACCGGTGGTCCAGGTATGGGGCTGCTCCGGGGTGAGCCAGATGATCCTGCGACAGCGTTCCCGCATCTGTGCCAGGAGGTTTGCCCGGGGGTTGAGAAAATTCGATCGGCCGTCTCCCAGAATGATGAGGGTGGTCTTCTGGTTGAGGACGTTCATGTGGCTGTTTTCAAAGGTCTGGAACATGGTTCCGTAGTCTGTGGGAAGGCTGCGGTTGATAGTGGTGTCGTCCAGGGCCTTGTCAATGGCAAGGTTGATGGGAAGCCGGTCAAACAGATCGGTCACCTCAACCAGGTCTGCCACAAACACAAAGCTTTTGACCCTGGCAAAGCAGTCGTGGAGGGAGTAGAGAAGGGTGAGCATGAAACGGGCGCCGGACCAGACCGAACCGGATACATCGCACAGGGCAACGATCCTGCTCTTCCGGGGCGGTTTGTGCTTAAAGGCGATGTTCAGGGGAACTCCCTGGAACTTTCCCGAGTTGCGCAGGGTTTTCTTGATGTCAACGGCGCCCCGGTTCCGGGCGGCAAACCGCCGTGAAACCTGATCCTTCAGCCTTCGCACCAGCTGTTCCATAACAGACTTCATCTGGGCCACCTCAAGGGGGGTGAGGTTTGAAAAGGGTTTGTCTGAAATAAGGTCGTTGCCCGGGCCGGATACCGTATTGGAACCCTGGAGATCATTGAGTTCCCTGGGTTCCTGTATAACCAGGGCCATTGCCCGGTCCAGGCGATCCATGAACATTTTTTTCAGGGATGTTGTCGCCCCGTCCCGGTCGGTCTGGTCCACGAGGCCGTTGATCCTGTCCCGCAGGGTGTTGATCTGGAGCATGATGCCAAGCTTGCTTGAAAGCTGTCCCATGTTGGATTTAAAGAACCGCTGGGGCGGCTCTTCCATGTTGTGCATCCGGTGGACCTGGTCGATGAGGGCCAAAGGATCGTTGTCAAGGAAATCGACCAGGGCCTGGGCCATGGGATGGGGATCGGACCGGTTGCTGAGATCCTGTTTAAGGGTATCAATAATCTGCCGTGCGACAGGGTCAGGCCTGTCATTGTCCCGGGCCTTGAGGTTGTTGAAAAAAAGGTCAAACAGGTAGTCGAACCGGGCCTGGTCCCTGCGGCTCTTGACAAAGTTTGCCCCCATGACGAGCCGGAACGCAACCGGATCAACCGGATCGACAAGCTCAAGGTGGCGCGCGGCATCAACCACTTCACCCGTTGAAACCCTGAGGTCAAAGGCCCTGCAGCAGGCGGCAAATCCCGTTAAAAGGGTGAGCATCCCTAACCCACGATCTCGTTGACGGACTGCCTGGCAAGGGTTGTATCCTCGTGGTACTTGAGCACGATGTTGAGGGTGTCTGCCACCGTGTCCGGGGTGAGTTCCGCAGTCTTTAACGCCATGAGCGCCCTGGCCCAGTCCAGGGATTCCGAGATGCAGGGTTTTTTCTTGAGATCAAGACGCCGGATCCGGGTGACGGCATTAATCATCTGTCGGGCGAGTCTTTCGTCAATGCCGGGAAGTTTCATGCGGACAATCTCCATTTCCCGTTCCTGGGTGGGATAGTCGATGTAAAGGTGGATGCACCGTCGCTTCAGGGCATCGCTCATGTCCCGGTAGTTGTTGGAGGTGAGAAAGACAATGGGAATGGTGACGGGCTTTCGGGTGCCGATCTCTGGAATGGTGACCTGGAAATCGCTGAGCAGTTCAAGGAGAAAGGCCTCAAACTCGGGGTCGGACTTGTCCACCTCGTCAATGAGCAGCACAACCGGGTCCGGGGAGAGGATGGCCTGGAGAAGGGGCCGGGGCTGGATGAACCGTTCGGAAAAAAAGGCATCCTCCTGGCTTGCGATCCTGTCCACCGCCTCGGACAGGGTGTCGGCGTCCCTGATCACCGTGTTGATCCGTTCCTTGACCATCTGGGTGTAGAGGAGCTGTTTGGCGTACTCCCATTCGTACAGGGCCTTTGCCTCATCAAGGCCCTCGTAGCACTGGAGGCGGATCAGCCGCCGTTCAAGGCCTGTGGCAACGGCCTTGGCAAGTTCAGTTTTGCCGACACCTGCCGGTCCCTCGATGAGAACGGGCTTGTCCGTTGCAAGGGCCAGGAACACCACTGTGGCGATCTCCCTTGAGGTGATGTAGTTTGCCCGGGCAAGCGTTTGCTGAACGTGTTCGACGGATAAAAACCCCATGGCGGTATGTCCCTTTTTCAACGGAAAAAATCCTTGAACGCTGAAACCACGGTGTCAACGTCGGTGGATGAGATGTTCAGGTGGGTGACAAGCCTGAGTGTATCACCGCCCGGCACGGCGATCTTCCTCTGTGCCATAAACGGCTGAAGCTGGTCTGCCCGGTGCCGAACCCGCACAAACACCATGTTGGTCTGCCCGGATTCGGGGGCGATTTCAAGTTCGTCCATGCGGGCAAGCTCCTGGGCCATGCGGGCGGCATTTTCATGGTCCTGGCCCAGCCGGTCAATGTTGTTCTCCAGGGCAAAGATGCAGGCGGCCGCCAGAATGCCTGCCTGGCGCATGCCGCCGCCGACCATTTTGCGCCATCGCCTGGCCTGGGTGATTTGACCCCGGCTGGCACAAAGGAGGGAGCCCACCGGGGCGCCAAGGCCCTTGGACAGGCAGACCGAGACCGAGTCAAAGGGTTCGGCAATGGTGCGGGCGTCCATGCCGAGCTTGACGGCCGCGTTGAAGATCCTTGCCCCGTCCAGGTGGAATTTCAGCCCCCTGGCCCGGGCAAGGGCGCCGGCAGACCTGATATAGTCCATGGGCAGCACCTTGCCGGCCTGGGTGTTTTCAAGGCAGAGAAGCCGGGTCCTGGCAAAATGGATGTCATCTGGCTTGATGGCCTGTTCCACCCCCTGGAGATCAAGGGTGCCGTCGGGTTCAAGTGCCAGGGGCTGGGGCTGGATGCTGCCCAGAACGGCGGCGCCGCCGGCCTCATACTTGTAGGTGTGGGCCTGCTGGCCCACGATGTATTCATCGCCCCTGTCGCAGTGGCTCATCAGGGCCAGCAGATTGGACTGGGTTCCGGACGAGCAGAACAGGGCCGCCTCCTTGCCCATCATCTTGGCCGTCAGGGCTTCCAGGCGGTTGACGGTGGGGTCTTCGCCATAGACATCGTCACCCACCTCGGCAGCAGCCATTCTGGCCCGCATTTCAGAACAGGGTTTTGTTACTGTATCGCTTCTAAGATCAATCATGGTTGTTCCTCGGGATTTACCCTCGCATGAAAAGGGCTTTGATGATGTGCTGGACCATGGCCGGATTTTCCTTAAGCCGCCGTGTGGAGTAGCCGAACCACTCTTTGCCAAAGGGCACGTAGACCCGCATGGGAAATCCCCGGTCAATGATGGATTGCCTGAGTTTGGGTGTTACCCCGTAGAGCATCTGGAATTCAACCAGGGTCTTTGGCACCTTATATTGATCAATCAATTCAAAAGCTTTTTCCACCAGCCGGACATCGTGGGTGGCCACGGCGGCATGGATTTTGTTCTTGAACATGAACTCAAGGTTTTCAACATAGGCCTGGTTGATCCGATCGTACTGCTTAAAGGCAATGGCTTCGGGTTCCACATAGATGCCCTTGCACAGTCGAAAGTTCAGGGGGGCCTCCGGGGTGTGAAGGTCCATGAGGTCGGCCAGGTCCCCGGGAGTCCGTTTCAGGTAGGCCTGGAGCACCAGCCCCACATGGCCAGGGAATTCCGACTTGAGCCGCCTGAAAATATCGATCTCCATGGAGGTGCAAGAAGCGTCTTCCATGTCAATGCGGATGAAGTTGTTGTAGCCTGCGGCCCGTTGGACGATCTCCCGGACATGGCTGAAGCACGCCTCTTTGTCAAGGAGGAGTCCGAACATGGTCGGCTTGACCGACAGGTTGCCGTTGATGCCGGATGCATGGAGGGCGTCCATGAGATCCAGGTAGTCCTGGGTGTTTTTTTTTGCCTCGTCCATGGTGGAGATAAACTCCCCCAGCAGATCCAGGGTCACCATGGCGCCCTGATTGTTGAGATCCCTGGATGCTGCAAGGGCGTCGTTTATATCAATGCCTGCGATATAGCGTTTAGAGAAAATCCACACCAGCTTTTCCGGGAAAAGGGGCAGCAGTTTTGCCATCAGCGAATTTAACATGGGGTCTCCTGTGTGTTGAGTATGGCCGGGGTGGCCCTGGCCAGATTGGCGGTTCCGGTGAGCACCATGGTCTGTTTGAGCTCACCATGGATGGTGTCGATATAGGTTTCAACCCCCTGTTGCAGCCCGCCCACACCGGCAATGGAAAAGGGCCGGCCGATCATCACGGCATCGGCCCCAAGTGCCACAAGTTTGAGCACATCCCCGCCGGTTCTGACCCCGCCGTCCACGAGAATGGCAATTCTGCCCTTGACCCTTTCCACGATGGCCGGCAGCACCCGGGCCGCACCCGGGGTGTGGTCAAGGACCCTTCCCCCGTGGTTGGAAACCACAATGGCGTCGGCCCCGGCTTCAACGGCCAGGAGGGCCTCGTCCGGGGTCATCACCCCCTTGAGGATGAATTTCATGGGGGTTGCATTGATGATTTTTTTCAGGGCGTCCAGGGATTTCGGTGCCACTGGCCGGCCCATTTTCCGCAGGGTGATCAGTCCTGCAGCATCAATGTCCATGCCCACAATCCCGGCTCCGGTCTGTTCGGCCTTTTGAAGCTTGTCAAAGAGTTCCTGGTCCTCCCAGGGCTTGATAAAGGGGATGCCCCTTCCCTGGGCCTGGCGGATGGCCTCAAATCCCGATTCATGGATAAAGTCAGGCACCCCGTCGCCGGTGCAGCCCAGAATCCCCTTTGCCCGGCAGCCATGGACAATCGCCTCAATGTAGGCCTGTTCGGTGATCTTTCCACCCATGTTAAAGCTGACCCCACCGATGGGGGCTGCAAGCACGGGCAGGGCAAGGTCCATGCCGAGCAGCGAGGTGGTGGTGTCGGGGTCTGTAACATCGTGGATGAGCCGCATGTTAAAGGTCAGTCGGTCCAGGGCCGTGAGGTTGGCCTTGAACGAGGCGGCTGTTCCAACGCCGCCCATGCCCGGCACCTCTCCTGCGCAGGCTTTGCCGTCGCATCTGGGGCAGACCCGGCAGTACCCCTTCATCAATTGTCTGGCATTTTCATGGATTGATTTCATATCACCTCTCTCTGGGATTATCATGGTTGTAATGGGAGGTATTACCCCCATTTAATGTCAGGGTCAACGGTTTTTCAGAATTGAACAATCCTCGATGCTCACCGTTCAAGGGGGTATGGAACCACATCCGCCCTGGAATCAGTCCAGGTTGACAAGAACCCGTCCCTGCTGCTTGCCGGCCAGGATCAGGATGATTTCACGTTCTAGGCCGGTAAGGGGGACCTCCCGGCAAAGGGTGTCAAGGCTGTGGCATTTCCATTCGTCCGCAAGCCTGTTCCATACGGATTCCCGAAGGGGCATGGGGCAGTTCTGGGAATCGATACCGGCAAGTGTAACTCCCCTTAAAATAAAGGGGAAAACAGTGGTGGCAAGATCCGGGGAGGCCACATTGCCGCAGCAGGTGACAACGCCCCAGGGGTGTGTGGATTTAATGGCCGTTGCCAGGATCTCTCCGCCCACCGTGTCGATGACCCCGGCCCACTGGGTTTTTAAAAGGGGTTTGTCCGTGGTGTCCGTGGCCTCTTCCCGGGTGATGGTTCGTTTTGCCCCCAGGCCCTTTAAAAAATCATTGCCGGTTTTCTTGCCTGTGACGCCGACCACCTCAAACCCGATCCTGGCCAGGATGGCAACGCTCAGGCTGCCAACCCCCCCGGAGGCACCGGTTACCAGAATTTCGCCCATGGAAGGGGTCAAGGTCTCGGTGATGCGGGCAACGGACATGCCGGCGGTAAACCCTGCCGTACCGAAGATCATGCTTTCCCGCTGGGTCAGGCCCGGTGGCATTTTCACGGCCCATTGGGCCGGGACCCGGATGTACTGGCCAAACCCTCCGGGGGTGTTCATACCAAGATCATAGCTTGTGACGATCACCTCGTCCCCCTGCTTGAACTCCCGGGTGGCGCTTTCCACCACAACACCTGCAGCATCAATTCCCGGCGTGTGGGGAAAGGTGCGTGTGACCCCCCGGTTGCCGCTGGCCGAAAGTGCATCCTTGTAGTTCAGGGACGAGTAACTGACCCGGATCAGGAGGTCCCCGGGGGGAAGTGTATCAATGGATTTTGTCTTGACCGTTCGTGTAAAGGCCTTGGGGGACAATTCTTCTACCACAAGTGCTTTATAATTCGCCTGATTCATCGCCTGAGTCATTCAATGGCCTCCTTTGAAAATTGGGTTACAGATGTCGCACAATTTATAAATATCAACCATAATGGTTTTAAAAAAAAGAGACAACATCAAAAAAAATGCGAATCAGGGCCGGCCCACGGGGATTGATTCACACCAAACCAATGGGTGACCTTGACCTCGGGACAGGGGATGGTTAAGATAGATGCGCTGGGCCGGGGCCTGGCAGGTGTTGACTGACTGAAGAGGAAATTTATGGATTATCATCCGGGTGTGTCCCAGAGGCACCTGCTGTTTTCACTGCTGTTTACCGGTGAGGAGCCGGCCATGTCAAAAACCACCCCAGTCCTCAGTGTCCGGCAGCGCAGGGAACTGGTGGATGCAGGGTTTATCGAGCTTGAAAAAAGGGGCAGGGCCTTCCACGTGATCCTGACCGACAAGGCCTGGGCCTGGGCGTTTGACGCCTTTGATCAGGCGGTCTCCCCCCGGTTGAAACTCAATGCAAAATCCCTTGAAGGCCTTTTGGGGCGGTTGAAAACCTACATGGTGAAAAACAGGGTCGGGCTTGGCGATCTGCTTGGCTGTAACAGCCCCGGGGGTGATCAACCTGGCCTTGGGGGGGGCGTGGTTGACAAAAGAGCCCCTGATGCGCCTGACGCCCGGGAAATAAACGACCTTGAACGTCGAATCTGTACAGCCTACCTGGACCTTGCAGGCAACCAGTGGAACGTCCGGGTACCCATTGCCGCACTGCGCAGGGCGCTCTCAGACATTGACGCGGATGCGTTAACTGCACGGCTCTGCCGCATGCAGTTCAGTGGGAATCACACCCTTGTACTGTACCCCCATGATGATCCCCGGGAAATGACTCCGGAGGATGCTGCTGCAGCCGTCCATGCGGGGGGGCGGGAAAATCATATCGTGTACATGGGGGATTAGGAATGGACGAGCTTGATGTGCTGCGGCAGATTGATTTTGACTGGACCATGCACGTCAAGGGGATCTGGACAGACGCAAGGTTTAATGCTGCAAAACTGAACAAGGGGTTCCGGGACGAAATCCTCCAGGAGTTCAGCCGGCTGACGGATTCAAACGAGGTGAACTCCCTGCTTGGCCGGGTGATCCTGGGGCCTGCCGGTGCAGGGAAAACCCATTTTCTGGGGGAACTCAGAAGGGCGGTCTTCAATCTGTCTGCCGGGTTTGTCCTGGTTGACATGACCGATGTGGATGATTTTGCCCAAACGGTTGTGCTCGGTTACCTGGGATCCCTTCAGGAGTCGTGGGGTCTGGCAGGCACCCAGGGCCAGGTTGTTTTCCATCATCTTCTGGGCATGGTCAATGTGACCCTGGATAACCAGCGGTTGACCCGGGAACAACTGGTTGACAAAATGCCCGGTTTGAGCAAAAAGCAGGTGCAGCAGCTCCGGGATAAAATCATCACCCTGCTGCGCAGGCGATATCCCCGACAGGCGTCACCGCCTTTCCAGGATGTCATCCGTGCCTTTTTGCTGTTCAATGCCGAAGACTTCAGGGAAAGAGACCTTGGCTATCTGTGGCTCCAGGGGCACCCCATTGAGGAGACTGACAGGCGTGTCCATGGATTCAATCAGTCCCGGGGCAGGCATTCAGACATTATCAAGGGGCTGTCCTGGCTGATGGGCCTTAAATTTCCCGTGGTTCTGGCCCTGGATCAGTTTGATGCCATTGTTGCCGAGCATTCGGTCTGGTGCAGCACCCCGTTGGGCGGACCGGCCAGTGACGGGGAAAAAAGATCCCTTGCCGTGGTCGAGAAAATCGCAGCCGGACTCATGGCCCTGCGGGACATGACCTCAAGAACCCTTACCGTTGCCGCCTGCCTGGAGTCCACCTGGGCATTTTTTCAATCCAGGGCGTTGAAATCAAGCATGGACCGGTTCAGGCCCCCCATGCTGCTGGGGCCGGTCACAAGGGGTGACATTGCAGAAAAAATCATTGGTTCACGGATTGCCCATGCCTGTGGACAGCTGGGATTTATCCCGCCCTATCCCACATGGCCCATTCAACCGGCTGCCTTTGACACGGCCAGGGCACTTTTCCCAAGGGAGCTGCTCAAGCGTTGCGACCAATTTCGGCAGCGCTGTTTAAACGCAAAAACCATTGTTGAACTGGTATCGTTTGATGTTGCTGCTGACCCGGATCCGGGGGAGGTCACCCCATTTTCTGAAAACAGCCATGGGCTCGATGAAATGTTTAAAACCCTCTATGACCAGGCCCCTGTCAGCGATATCGTTAACCCGGAGAACGAGGATGGCCTGTTGAAAACCCTTGTCCAGTCGGCCTGCAGATGCCTTGTCAAGGAGACCCCCGTGTCTGACCGCCTGGATGTGATCGTGGATACTCAGTTTCCCGGCGGCGGGGCCTATCGCACCCTCCACGCCAGGGTCTGTGTGACCTGTCCGGACCAGAATGATCGGGAAAAACATTTCTGCGTCCGGGGGATACAAAAGCGCAACAGCCGGGCGTTCCAGGCAAGGTTGCGGGCCGCCATGACAGCGTCCGGCATGGACTCAGGGTTCAGGTTCAGAAATCTGGAGATCCTGCGCCGGGGAGAGATCCCTTCTGGGAGTGAAACCCTTGCACTCCTGGGCCGGTTTAAACGCTCCGGCGGCATTCTTACGCCGCTGTCCCGGGACGGGGTCAGATCCCTTTGGGCCCTGTCCGAGATGGAAAAATTAAAAGAGCCTGATTTTGAGTCCTGGCTGATCCGGGAAAAGATCGTGTCAACCCTGGGGTATTTTCGACAGCTCTCGGCCTGGCTCCGGGACAGCACCCGGTCCCCAGAACCATCGACCCGGGAGCCCGGGCCGGATCCACCGCCTGAAGGGACGAAACATCTTCCTGTCGGCATTGGGGCCACGGACATCGGTGCCCGTCGGGAGATCTCCATGGCCGTCCCGATGCTGACCGCCCATACCATGGTCCTTGGCGGAAGCGGTTCAGGCCAGACCGTTCTTGTGCGGCGACTGGTTGAAGAGGCTGCCATCAAGGCGATTCCCGCCATTGTCATTGACGGTGCCGGCGATTTTGTCAGGCTTGCCGACCCATGGCCCGCTCCCCCCGACGGATGGGACCCCGGTGACACTCCCCGGGCGGCGGCGTATCATGGCGGAACCCATGTGGTGGTGTGGACCCCTGGCCTGGAAAGGCGGACTCCCCTTGACCCTGCCGTGCTGTTTGGGCTGGACATGCCCCGGAACAGGACCCGGATATCTGTGGTCAGCCTGTCGGGCCTGTCCGACCCTGAAGAACGGCAGCAGTTCATCAACCAGCTGGCCATCAGCCTGTTTGCCTGGATAAAAAAAAATCCAGTCCCTGTGCGGGGACTTCTGGTCATGGACGAGGTCAAGGAATTCCTACCGGCTGCGGGGGCATCCTTGTGCAGCCAGATTCTTTTGCGGCTGTGCGCCCGGGCCGGGCAATATGGTCTTGGGCTTGTCCTGGCCACCCGGGAACCTGCCCGCATTGACCCCGGGGTTATAGCCGGTTGTTCCAACCGGTTTTACGGCCGGGTCAATGCCAGCGCATCCATTGAAGCGGTCAGACGGCTGATTCAACAAAGTGGCGGCAGCGGCCAGGAGATCCCCATCCTTGAAAGGGGCCATTTCTATCTGTCAACCCAGGCGCTTACCCCACCGGTCAAGGTTCGGGTGCCCCTGTGTCTGAGCCACCATTCATCAACGGTGCTGGACCCGGAGCAGGTGCGCCAGAGGGGGAGGGTCTCCCGGAAAAAATACGTGGGGTGAGGGGCGGCTACAGGGGGGGCTTAAACGAGAGCTTGCCTTTTTTTGTGACGCGGATGAATGGGTGCAGGGTTCCGGCATCCAGTTTTGCCTTGAGGGTGTAGGCGATCTGTTCCCGCTGCGGATTGCCCGCAAGCTCTTTTAAAAAAAGCACACTGTTGAACAGGTCAACGGTTGCATTGAGCACCACATCGCCTTCACCATAGGGCGCAATCTTCGGCAGCTGATTGGAGACCCCTGTCATGAGTTGATATCCCTCAAGGGTGATGGTATAGGAGACGCCCTCTAAATCCAGCTCAGATCGATTGGGGTTGACGATGTGGAGTCCGATCTGAAACCGGGGCACCATGCCCCGGCCCGGGATGGCCTCAAACGAAGCGACGGTGACCACGGGTGTCTCATAGCCGGGCTGTAAAGCGGTGCAACTGTACAGGATCAGCGAAAAAAGGGGCAGAAGCAAACGGCAATGTTTTTTTATCATGGATTCAACCTAACAAAAAAGCGTGGTGATTGCAAATCTTATCAATCAGAACGGCGTCATGGCAGGACGGCGCAATGGAGATCGGGTGGCACCCTTTGCCGGGCTGAACCTTGCGCAAAAAGGCAACAGGGGCCCTTGATGGGAAACCGTGGCTATAAATAAGGGCGTTCTGGATTGCGGCTGCAAATGCGGGTTTAATTTTTGTGAAAACCATGATAAGAGAACTTAATCTGACTCCTGACAACTAAAAGAGAGACGTTTAAACGCAAATGAGTCGTCCAGAGTTCCAATCTTTTCCAGGTCATCTGTCCCTGTTCCTTGAAGGGGCAAAGGATACCTTTCCCCTGATTGTCGGTGCCATTCCCTTTGGGATCATTTTTGGCACCCTTGCGGCCACGGCAGGCATCTCGTTCGGCGCCACCATGGGGTTGTCCATGTTTGTCTTTGCCGGTGCCTCACAGTTTGTCTGTGTGGGGCTTGTGGCCGGGGGAACTGCCTGGCCCATGATCGTGTTGACCACCTTTGTGGTCAACCTGCGCCATATGCTCTATGGCGCCACCATGGTACCGTTCTATAAAAATCTGAATCCCCTGTGGAAAATAGTGCTTGCCTTTGGCTTGACCGATGAGACCTTTGCCGTGGCTGTCAGCCGCTACAGCCGGCTGGACGAAGCTCGGGACAAACATTACTACAATCTGGGTTCCATGGTGTTCATGTACTTGAACTGGAACCTGTGTACCATGATCGGACTTACCGCCGGCAAGGCCTTTCCTGAAATATCCCAGTGGGGACTTGATTTTGCCATGCCTGCCACATTCATCGGCATTGTCATTCCCTATCTTGTCTCAAAACCCATGTGGGCGTCGGTGCTCACCGCAGGAACGGTATCGATCCTGGCCGGTGGACTTCCCCACAAGCTCGGGCTGATGGTTGCCGCCACTGCCGGTATTGCGGCCGGCCTTGCGTGGGAATCATTTGTTTCCGTAAAAAAAGAGGGAACCCAGGATGCTTGACACGGGCATTGACCTTTCTGAGGTTTACATGGTTGCGGGCATGGCCCTGGTGACCTTTGGCATCCGTTATATCATGTTTCCCCTTTCCGGACGATTCCGGTTTCCTGATCTGCTTGAGCGCGGATTGCGGTATGTTCCGCCCGTGGTGCTTTCCGCCATCATTGTTCCTTGTGTGCTCATGCCCGACGGGCAGACCCTTGACCTGCATCTGACCAACCCCTATCTCATTGGTGCCCTTGCCGCCTGCGCCATTGGCGGGCTGTTTAAAAACCTGCTGTTGACCATTGTGGTGAGTATGGTGGTTTTTCTGGGGGTTCAGTGGGGCTTTGCCATGGGCTAGGGCTTTTATTTGGCCTTGACCACGCTGGCCCGCTGGATGACGGGGGTGAACCGTGATGGGGCTGATGCCATTTCACGGCCCGTGATCCGGACCATATCCTTGAGCATCCGGGCGCATGCATACTGCTGGAACGGGTAGAGCAGATACCAGTATCCGATTCCGGCAAGTCCTTTGGGCCGAAAACGTGACAGGATGGTCATCTCGCATCGCTGGCCGTCAACGGGGTTGATCCCGATCTCAAGCAGGGCCTGGCCCGGCATTTTCATCTCATCCACCAGCAGGACCGTGGCAGGTGGATCCACCTTGAGCACCCGCCAGAAGTCAAGGGTGTCCCCGGGTTGAAGGCGTTTGTCCGGTCGTTTTCCCCGTTTAAGGCCCGGCCCACCGGCAATTCGATCCACGAGTCCCCTCAATCGCCAGGGAAGGCTGGCCGTGTAATAACCGTTTCCCCTGAACAGAGGTTCCATGGCAGACCACAGGGCCTGGGGAATGGCTTTGACCGTTGCCCTGAAACCGCATTTAAAAATCGTTCCACCGGAGTAGGATGAATCCCCGCAGTGGGTCCATTCGGGAACGGCCATGGACCCCGCATCTGCCCAGCAGGTGGCCACCTCCTGGTGATTGATGCGGTCAAGGGCCCTTGTGATGGCCTGGGCGCAGGTGAGGAGATCCTGGTCAATGATGGTTGTGATGCTGTTTTCCGTGCACACGGTGGGGATACTGAGCCCCTGGGTCAGCGGTCCTGCAATGGCGGCCGGGACCGGAGTGATCAGATGGATCCACAGGGCGGAAAATTTCGGGCTCAGCACGGGTACGGGGATGAGCAGGGGCCTGGGAAGCCCGGCGGTCCGGGCGAAAATGTAAAAAAGATCCCGGTAGGAGACCACGTCGGGCCCCCCGATATCAAAGGTTCTGCCCCGGGTTTCAGGATGTTCGAGGCACCCCTTGAGATAGCCGAGTACGTTGGTGATGGCAATGGGCTGGGTGGGCATGTTCACCCATCTGGGGGTGACCATCACCGGCAGACGCTCAGCAAGGTATCTCAATATCTCAAAGCTGGCACTGCCCGATCCCAGGATCATGGCTGCCCGCAGCACGGTCACGGGAACAGGACCCTTGGCCAGTATCTTTCCCACCTCGTCCCGGGAGATGAGATGGCGGCTTATGTTTCGGTGGGTGACATCCCCGAGTCCCCCGAGATAGATGATGCGATCCGCCTTTTCCCCAGCCGCAGCCGCGGCCATGTTTTGGGCTCCGATCATGTCGGCATGGCGGTACTTTCCCTTTTGTGAAATCATCGAATGAACCAGGTAGTAGACGGCGCCGCAACCCCGGACGGCCCTTTTCAGGGAATCGATGTCGCCGATGTCTCCCCTGGCCAGTTGAACCCGGGGATGGTCGGCCCAGGGCCGGGAGGCCATCTTTTCAAGGGACCGGCCCATGGCCCTGACGGTGTAGCCCGATTCCAGCAGCAGCGGAACAAGCCTGCCGGCAACATATCCGGTGGCCCCGGTCACAAGGACGGGTTTTTGCTCTGGTGCGGTTCGATTGCCTGGGGCTGAAGGGGACATGGTTTTTCCCTTTTAATGATGGTTAATTAAGTTTATATAGTCAACCATGGAAAGTCAATATGGATCTGGAACATGGAATGGGAAAACCAGGATGCTAAAACCCCTGCGGATTGGAATCAGTGCCTGTCTGCTTGGCAACCGTGTGCGCTATGACGGCGGTCACTGCCTTGCCCCCTTTTTGACCCGGGCCCTGGGACCCTCGGCCGAGTATGTTGCTGTGTGTCCTGAGGTTGAATGCGGTATGACCATTCCCCGGGAGCCCATTATCCTCATGGGGGACCCTGAAAACCCGGGGTTGGTCACTCGGGATACCCGGGTTGATTGGACAGCGCAGATGAATGCCTGGGCAAAGCGCCGGTCAAAGGTTCTTGAACAGGAGAACCTGTGCGGATTTATCTTTAAGAACAAATCACCAAGTTGCGGCCTGTTCCGGGTCAAGGTGTTTGACCGGGAGGGCAGGGTATCGCCCAAGGGAAGGGGACTTTTTGCACGGGCCTTTACCCGGCGGTTCCCGATCGTTCCCGTGGCGGAATCCCAAGGGCTCCAGGATCCGAAGTTGCTGGCGGATTTCATTGAACGCCTTGTTCGGTTCCAGGCAGGGCACCCCTGACCGTGATGCAGCGTTCAACCTCCAGAAAGCGTTTCTGGCAGCGGCCTTTGAATCAGAAGAACCCGATGACCCAGGCAAGGGTCAGTGCCCTTGAAAGCGTGCTGAAAAAAGTGGTCCATGCGCAGATGGAAAACCCCAGGCGGATGCCGTAGATGGCGGTGTATCTTGGCAGGGTTCGTCTCAGCCGGGTGATGGGGATCATCAACAGGCTTCCGGCAAGGAGTGCTACAATGGCCTGGAACGGGGAGACCGTTCCCTGGGTCAGAAGGTTCGACATGTAGGTGATTCCAACGGTGGGGCTGAACACATAGGCGCTGATGGGTCCCACAACCCCGGGGGGAAGATCAAACAGGGTCGTCATGGGAACGATGATCTGTTCAAACCACCTGAGCATGCCAAACCGGGTGAGCAGTTGAATGGCCAGGGTCACGGCGGCAAGGGTGGTCATCATGCGGAGAAACATTTTTCTCCGGGCGTTCCAGGTGTCTGAAACCAGCTGCTTCCACGGCCGCGGCAGACATTTCGGGTCCAGGGGGTCGCATTCGAAACGGTCAAATGCGTTGCTGGTTTCCTGGGGCTTTCTGGTTGAAAAACGGCCCGCCACGAGGACGAATCCGATTTTGATGAATCCTGTCAGCCAGAATGCCGCAATGTAGACAAGGCAGAGCTCCATGCCGAGAAGCGGCAGGACAACGGGGAGCTGGAAGGTGAGGGTCTCTTTGAAGTGAAAGGGTACGGTGTTGAGAACGCCCGTGAGGACCAGTTCCCGGTCCGTGAGCCGCTTTTCTGCATGGAACCCTGCCGCCATGGTGTGGGCCGCAATCATGGATCCGATGGCGGCAAGAAAGCTGACCGCGCTCTCCGAGGGCAGGCGGGCAAGCCTTGCCATGGGCCTGCCCAGGGGCTTTAAGTATTTCATCAGTCCCATCTGCATGAAAAACTCAATGCCGAAAAGGCTGATAAACATGATTCCGCCCATGCGGAGTACCAGGGATGCGGTATATTCCAAGGATGCAAGCATCGGTGCCATGGGAGCGTTATCTTCGTACGCCCGGAACGTTGTCCCGGGTTGGTCCGGGCGTCATGGGAGCGTTGCCTGCAAGGCCGATGACTCGCTGAATGCGTGTGGCAATTTTTGAAAACACATAGGCCGTGACCACCATGATGCTCCCGCCGATGAGCCATGTTACAAGGGCCGTGGGCAGGCTGCCCCCCGATGCCTTGGGCACGTCATCTGCCTTGAAGAATAGACCCGAACCAATGACAATGCCCATTGCCGTTGCTGTCCAAAATCCATATTTTTTCTGAAGGTTTTCCACGTTTCATCCTGTTGTTTGACCGTTTGTCATTGCCCCTGGCCCTGCAAATCAGGACCCGTACCCATAATACGCAGGATGGGGTAACATATCCCCTGGGCAAGGTCCACCATAAATCACTGCCCAGGCAGATTTAAGATAGGAATTTTCAAGATGTGGGATATATTCCCACTATTATCCACAAAAATATATATTGCTGATATTGTTTAATTTTGTATTTAATTTTTTTTTTTATCTTGACATAAACACTGGTTTTCGTAATGTTATGACGTCCAAGTGGAGTAAGGTGGAGGTAGTCCAGGGAGATCCCCAGAAAAACAGGTACAGAACGTTATGTTCAGAGCGAGCTCATTCCATAACATAGACCCCAAGGGTCGAATCATTATTCCGGCACGGTTCCGGGATGATATCCGGGCCGGTGGCGGGGATGGGGTTATGGTTTCAATTCTGGACAGGGCATTGTACGCATACACCTTTAACGAGTGGCAGGTTATTGAAAAAAAGATTCTTTCGGCAAAGAGTGAACCCATGAGACGTTTCAAACGGTTTTTTCTCGGGAATGCCTGTGAGTGTCTCTGTGACAAGCAGGGGCGCATACTGATTCCCCCGAGTCTCAGGGCCTATGCCGGACTTGAAAAGGAAATTGTACTTGCGGGGATGCTGGATCATTTTGAAATCTGGTCCAGGGAGCAGTGGGACATGGAAAACGACTTGATGGAAAAAGAGCTGGAAAAGAAGGAAGTCAGAGAAGCCATCGCATCCCTGGGTCTTTAATTTTAGGTTTTCAGTATGGGCTTCAACCAATGAAATTTGAACATCGATCCGTCATGCCCCGGGAGGTTCGGGACGGTCTGGACCTCAAGCCCGGAGAGACCTGCGTGGACTGCACCCTTGGCGGTTCGGGCCATGCTGCAACAAGCCTTGCCGCAGTGCTCCCCCAGGGCCGGCTCATCGGGATCGATCAGGACCTGGACGCCATTGAGAATGCCCGCAGGGTCTTTGCAGACAATCTGGCCAATGTATCGATCTTTCATGACAATTTCTCTAATCTTCCTGCAATCCTCGACTCCCTCGGCATACAGGGGGTGGACGGCATTCTCCTCGACCTGGGGCTGTCGCTCCATCAGCTTCGGAAGGGAGAAAGGGGGTTCAGCTTCATGGGAGACGAGCCTCTGGACATGCGCATGGACATGCGCACCACCATCACGGCCGCCGACCTTGTGAACACCCTTGAAGAGAGGGCGCTTGCAGATATTTTCTTCAAATATGGTGAAGAGAGGATGTCAAGAAAGATTGCCCGGGCCATTGTCCGGCAAAGGGAGCGGGCCCGGATCACCCGCAACTGTGAACTTGCCGAGATTGTACGGGCTGCCATACCTGCTAAAATTGTCCACCAGCAGAAGATTCATCCAGCCACCCGGGTGTTCCAGGCGCTACGGATTCGCGTCAACAGAGAACTCGAGCAGCTTGAGCGGTTTCTGGATGGTTTTGTGGACCTTTTAAATCCAGGGGGCAGGATCTGTATCATTTCGTTCCACTCCCTTGAGGACAGGATGGTCAAGCAGCGTTTCAGGACCCTTGAGCAGGGATGCACCTGTCCTAAAAATTTTCCAGAGTGCGTGTGCGGGGTTAAGCCCAGGCTCAAGTCGGTGACACGAAAGGCCATCATGCCGTCACCCGGTGAGATCAAGGTCAATCCCATGGCAAGGAGTGCCCGGCTCAGGGTTGCCAGGAGGGTATGATTCCATGGGAGACAACGCCGACAGAATACGGAGCAATGCCCCAACCCAAGAGATTAAAAAGATTCCAGGTCCCTGGCTGGTGCTCCTGCTCCTTTTTATCTGTGAGCTTTTTATTTACACGGGTATCCGGGTGGACTGCACGCGGAACCGATTCCAGATTTCCCGGGCCCAGGAGGCGGGAAAAAGGGCACGGACCTACCAGAAAGAGCTGATCATTGAGCTGGACCGGCTGGGGGCGCCCGAAAGAATTTCAAAAATTGCCAGAACAAGACTCGGCCTGGAGATGCCCGGGCAGGATCAGGTCGTTTATATGGATCCGCAATGAATTAATCAGACAAAGGGGAGAAGGCAGGGATGGGCCGGAAGAAAGATAACGGAATGCAGGTTCGAATCATTTTGGTCGAACTGTTCTTTTTTCTGTTCATGGCGCTTCTCGGGGCAAAGGCCGTTAAAATTCAGATCATTGACAGTGATGATCTTGCAAAAAAGGCGGAAAACGAGTATACCGATACCGTTCAGATCCAGGGGAAAAGGGGGGACATTCTGGATCGAAATCTGAAACGGCTGTGCACGACCATTGACGCGGTTTCCGTTGCTGTTTTTCCCAAACGTCTTGAAAACCCGGCAAAGGATGCTCAGGCCATTGCAGCGGTTGTGGGTGTGGATCCGGTCAAGCTTGGGGGAAAGATTAATTCGGGCAAGAATTTTGTCTGGGTCAAGCGCAGAATTTCCCCGTCAGAGGCAGAGGCGTTAAAGGCCCTCAACCTTAAGGGGGTGTCGTTTCAGAAGGATGTGGTCCGCTTCTACCCCAACAGGACACTTGCCGCCCAGGTGATCGGGTTCACGGGGTCTGATTCAAAGGGGCTCGAGGGGCTGGAGTATGGTTACGAGGATGTACTGAAGGGCAAGCAGAGCAAGTTCACCATCACCAAGGATGCCGCAGGAAGACGGCTTGATGCAGACAAGAATTTGAGCGAGGTACTGAGCGGCGGCGGCCTGGTCCTGACCATTGACAGAACCATCCAGTATATCACCGAAGGGGCGCTCAAGGACGTGGTGACCCGTTTTAATGCCAAGTCTGCCATGGCCATTGCCATGCGGCCGAAAACCGGTGAGATCCTTTCCATGGCACTTTATCCTGAATTTAATCCCAATGCCTTTTCTGAATTCACCCGGGAGCGCTGGAGAAACCGGGCCGTGACCGATCCCTTTGAGCCGGGGTCGGTCATGAAGGTGTTTCTGGCCGCGTTTGCCATGGACAAGGGGTATTGTACCCCGAAATCTATTTTTTTCTGTGAGAACGGCAGTTACAGGATCGGGTCGTACACGGTCCATGATACCCATGAACATGGCTGGCTGACCCTGGCACAGATTATCAAGTATTCGAGCAATATAGGTGCTGTGAAAATTTCAGAAACAACAGGTGAAGAGGCCCTTTACGAGGGCCTTTCCGGGTTCGGGTTCGGCAGCCGAACAGGCATCTCCTGTCCCGGTGAGAGTCCTGGTTCCCTGTCCGCCAGCCAGGGGTGGGCTGCCATTGATGCTGCGGCCATATCCTTTGGCCAGGGCATGTCGGTCTCAGCGGTTCAGCTTGTGGCCGCCATTGCCGCCATTGCCAATGACGGGGTACTCATGCGCCCGCTTCTGGTTCAAAAGACGCTTTTCAACACCGGTGAGGTTGATCAGACCTTTGCCCCCCAAAGGGTCCGCCGGGTCATCTCTGCCCGGACGGCACAAACCGTTCGCCAGATGATGCGTTCGGTTGTGACACAGGACGGCACCGGCACCAGCGCCGCAATCGAGGGCTATTCCGTGTGCGGCAAGACCGGAACGGCCCAGAAGGTTGCCCAGAACGGCAGGGGCTATTCCAAAAACCGGTATACGGCAGTTTTTGCAGGATTTGCCCCGGAAAACAATCCCGAGCTTGCCGTTGTGGTGGTGGTGGATGAACCCCACGGAAGTCACTATGGCGGTGTTGTGGCGGCACCGGCTTTCAAAAGCATTGTCGCAGAATCCTTTCATTACCTTAACATTCCCCCGGATCTTGGTCCGGATACTGGCACAAAACAGGTGGTTGCAAGGCTGTCGGATGGAGCATAACCGTTGAAATTATCATATTTATTAAAAGAATGTACCCCCCTGTGGCGCCGCAGCCTGGACCCGGCCTTTGACCCGGGGTCAGACCCTGAAATCACCTCCCTTCACAATGACTCCAGGGATGTAAAACCGGGCGGGCTGTTCATCGCGGTCCGCGGATTCAAGATCGACGGTCACGACTATGTTCAAGACGCCCTTGGGCGGGGGGCAGCAGCCGTTGTGGTCCAGGAGCGGGTCCAGGGCAGAAAACGGATGGTTGAGGTGGCCGACACCCGCAAGGCCATGGCCTCCATTTCCGCACGTTTTTATGACAACCCCTCGGAATCAATGTGTCTTGTGGGGATTACCGGGACCAACGGCAAGACCACCACCTCTTTTATCCTTGAGAGCATTCTTGCCCAGGCCGGCCATCGGGTGGGGGTGATTGGAACGGTAAACTTCCGGTACCGGGGCAAAACCTTTGATAACCCAGTCACCACACCGGAATCCATTGACCTTCAGCGGATTCTGGCCCGGATGAAGGCCGCCGAAGTCACCCATGTGGTCATGGAGGTCTCATCCCACAGCATCGACCTTCACCGTGTGAGAAACTGCTGGTTTGATGCCGGCGTGTTCACCAATCTCACCCAGGACCATCTGGACTACCACCGGACCATGGGCCGCTATTTTGCCTGTAAACGACGATTTTTTACACGGATGCTGCCAAGCGGTCCCAAGGCGCTGACGGCCACGGCCGTCATCAACCTGGATGATGCAAAGGGGCCGGCCTTGAGGGATGCCGCAGCCACCCGGGTGGTGACTACAGGCAGGAATCCCCGGGCCGATGTCTGTGCCGTTGACCTGGTTGAAACCATCACCGGCACAACCGGTATTCTGAAAATAGAGGGAAACCCATACCCGTTTTCATCGGCCCTTGTGGGCGCGTTCAACGTGGAAAATATTCTGTCGGCTGCCGGGGCTGCACACAGCATTGGCATTGATCCTCTGACCATTGTCCAAGGGGTTGAGCTTTGCAGGGGCGTCCCAGGGCGCCTTGAGCGGGTCACGCCCGATGGGGGCCGCCATGTGTTTGTCGACTATGCCCATACCCCGGACGCCTTGATTTCCATCCTTGAAACACTCAGGGCCCAGGCCCCGAGGCGGATCATCACCGTTGTCGGCTGCGGCGGGGACCGGGACCGTTCAAAGCGGCCGATCATGGGAGAGATCGCCGCAACCTTGAGCGATCTTGCCATCATCACCTCGGACAATCCACGGAGCGAAGATCCCCATGGTATCATCCAGGAGATCCTCAAGGGGATTGACACGGCCCGTTGTCCCGAGCTCACACCTGACCAGCTGACGACCGGAAACGGTTTTTTTGTGGCGGCTGACAGAAAAACGGCCCTTGAAACGGCCGCTGCAGCATCCACCCCGGGTGATATCCTCGTTGCCGCCGGCAAGGGCCATGAGACCTACCAGGTTCTAAAGGGCAGCACCATCCATTTTGACGACAGGGAAATTCTGGCCAGCGCCTTTGCCGGTTTGCAGGGGCCGGGGGGAACGCCATGAACCCGCCCATACCCTGGCATGTGGCCGACGTCATTCAGGCCCTGGGACAAGGGCCTGCCGATCCTGACCCAGAGCTTGTCTTCCCCCGTGTTTCCACCGATTCACGCACCATTGGCGCCCAGGACCTGTTTGTGGCCCTTGGGGGGGAACGGTTTGACGGCCATGCCTTTATTCCTGAGCTTGTGCAGAGGGGGGTCAGGGGGTTTGTGATTAAAAAGGGTCAGAACATACCCGGGCATGCCCCGGGCTGTCAGTTCTTCTGTGTGGACAATACCCTCACGGCCCTGGGCGACCTTGCCCGGTTCCAGCGGTTGAGGGCCGGCGTCAGGGTGGTTGCCATCACCGGATCCAATGGAAAGACCTCCACCCGGAAGATGACCGGGGAAATTTTCGGCCGTAAATTCAATACCCTCACAACCCGGGGAAATCTCAACAACGAGATCGGACTTCCCCTGACCCTCCTCGGGCTCTCCCTGGACCATGAATGGGCCGTGGTGGAGATGGGCATGAACCATGCCGGTGAAATCCACCGCCTTGGGGCCATCGCCCTGCCCGACATCGGGGTGATCACAAACACCAGCCACTGCCACCTTGAGGGACTGGGAACGGTGGAAGGTGTGGCCCGGGCCAAGGCAGAACTCCTGCCCCATGTACGTGCCTGTGGGTGTGCGATTCTGAACCAGGACGACCCGTGGTTCTCCCTTTTTTGCACAGCCGCCCGGGCCAATGCCGCCATTGAAAATATCGTCTGTTTTACCCTGGACCGTGGGCACGCGGACTGCGTGAGGGCCACGGCAATCGAGGAGAGGGGGGACGGCATCGGCTTTACCCTTGACTCCCCATGGGGTAGCGTCCGTGATATCTTACTGCACACGCCGGCCCGCTTCATGGTCAGCAATGCCCTTGCCGCCGCTGCTGCGGCCCTTGCTGCGGGCATTCCCATGGCAACCGTCAAACAGGGCCTTGAAGCCTTTGCGCCTGAGCCGGGACGCATGCACCTTGTGCCGGGCTTTAACCGCACCACCCTCATCGACGACACCTACAATGCAAATCCAGGCTCCGTGGCTGCGGCCCTTGAAACCCTTGGGCGGGTCGGAAAAAGCGGGACCTGCATTGCCGTTCTTGGCGACATGCTCGAGCTGGGGCCGGGGGGTGAACAATTTCACCGAAAGATGGGCGCCCTTGCGGCGGCATCGGGAATATCCAGGCTTTACGCCCATGGCCCCATGGCCGGCCATGTGATCGACGGGGCCGTTGGGGCAGGATTCCCCGCATCGGCGGCCATGGTCGGCACCCGGGAGGCGATTGCCGTTGACCTGCGGGAGCATGCCCCTGAACACGCCTGGATCCTGATCAAGGGTTCCAGGGGAATGCAGCTTGAAAAGATTGTCACACAACTCAAACGAACCACAACCATGGCCGAGGGGGAAAAGATGAACCTCCCCGACGGGAATTAGAATATGCTGTTTCACTACCTTTACCCGCTGCACACCGAAATCTCGTTTTTCAACCTGTTCCGGTATATCACCTTCCGGACCATCTATGGGGGGCTCACCGCCTTTCTGATCTGTTTCCTGCTCGGTCCCTGGGTGATCAACCGGCTCTCAAGGATGCAGATCGGTCAGTTCATTCAAAACGACGGACCTGAAACCCATTTTGAAAAAGAGGGCACACCCACCATGGGCGGTATTCTCATCCTTTTCTCCCTTGGGGTCTCAACCCTTCTCTGGGCGGATTTGACCAATCACTACATCCTGATCACCCTGTTGTCCATGGGGCTTTTTGGCGCCATCGGGTTTATCGACGACTATCTGATGCAGGTGAAAAAAAGAAACATGGGATTCACGGCAAGGGGAAAGTTCCTGGTCCAGATCGTGGCCGGGCTTGTGATCTCCTACCTGGTTTACTGCTGCCCCGATTTTGATACCAGCCTGTCCATTCCCTTTTTAAAGAACATTACTCCGGATCTCGGCGTCTGGTATATCCCCTTTGCAACCCTTGTGATTGTGGGCACCTCCAATGCCGTGAATCTCACCGACGGCCTGGACGGCCTTGCCATCGGGCCCATTATCATTGCAGGGGTGACCTACATGTTCTTTGCCTATGTGGCAAGCCACATCACCATTGCCTCCTACCTCCAGGTGAAACACATTGCCTCCTGCGGTGAGATCACCATTGTCTGCGGCATTCTGGCCGGGGCGG
Organism: uncultured Desulfobacterium sp.; assembly: GCA_963675615.2. GTDB lineage: Bacteria > Desulfobacterota > Desulfobacteria > Desulfobacterales > Desulfobacteraceae > Desulforapulum. The sequence continues at coordinate 795,340 of CAXXTD010000001.1, read as the reverse complement.
GGCTCGGGTTCCTTTGGTTTAACGCCCACCCGGCACAGGTGTTCATGGGAGACACCGGTTCCATTCCCCTGGGGGCGCTGCTGGGTACCATTGCCGTGATTACCAAACAGGAAATTCTGCTCCTGGTGGTGGGCGGCCTGTTTGTCATCGAGGCCCTTTCCGTGATCATCCAGGTGGGTTATTTTAAAATTTCCAAGGGGAAAAGGGTGTTCCGCATGGCACCCCTGCACCACCATTTTGAGCTCAAGGGGTGGCCCGAGTCCAAGGTGATCGTGCGGTTCTGGATCATTGCCATCACCCTGGCCCTGATCTCCCTTTCAACCCTCAAGATTCGTTAGGAAACCGACAATGACGATTTCAGCTGTCATGGCATCCCTGTTAAAACACCCGGACGAAAGATATGTACTCGTGGCAGGTCTTGGGGTTTCTGGGGTTGCCATTGTGCGGTTTCTGCGGTCAAAGAACATTCCGGTGATTGCAACGGACAGCCGGCCCCTGGGCCAGGATGTGACCGCTCCCCTGGAAGCCCTTGGCGCAAGGTGTGAAATTAACGGGCACAATGTTGAAACCTTTGAGCGTGCGGCCCTGGTGGTGACCAGTCCCGGCATTCCCCTTGACATGTCCTTTTTTAACCTGGCCCGGGCCAGGGGGATAACCGTTTCGGGCGAGCTGGATCTGTTCGCCTGTTTCCTTGAACGACCCCTTGTGGCCATCACCGGCACCAACGGCAAGACCACGGTGACCACCCTTGTCAGCCAGATGCTGAAACGGTCGGGCCTTGGGGTGTTTACCGGCGGTAATATCGGAACCCCCCTGGTTCGGTTCCTGGAATCCGGGCAAACCGAAGATGTGGTGGTTGCCGAGGTGAGCAGTTTTCAGCTTGATGCGGCAACACTGTTTGCACCCCGGGTGGCTGTGCTGCTCAACATTGCCGAGGACCACATGGACCGGTACACCGACTTTGCCGCCTATGCCGATGCCAAATGGGGGATTTTCCGCAACCAGTCCAAACACGATTTTGCCGTTGTCAACCAGATCCTCTCCATGGATTTTGAACGGAAACAGGACATCCAGTCAGCCCTTGTGACCTTTGGCAAGGGCAATGGCTGCAACGCCGCCATTGACAACCGGGCCATTGCCATCAGTACCCCGGACCAGAATTTTGTCCTGGACCTGTCCGTCACCCGTTTAAATGGGGCCCACAACCGGGAAAACATCGCCGCCGCAGCCCTTGCAGCGCTGCTGGCCGGGGGCACCCCGGCGGGAATCCAGAGCGCCCTGGACGATTTTTCAGGCCTTGCCCATCGCACCGAGTATGTGGCAACCCTCAACGGGGTGGACTATTACAACGACTCCAAGGGAACCAACCCCCATGCCGTTGCAGGAGCCCTGAGGGGGTTTGACCGGGTGATTCTGATCCTGGGGGGTCGGTCAAAGGGAACCGATTTTTCCTGCCTTGCACCCCTTGTCAACCAGCGGGTCAAGACCGTCATTGTCATGGGCGAGGCGGCCCGGGAGATCACGGCGGCCCTGGGTTCCGCTGTCCGAATCCAGGAAGCCGGGTCCATGGCCGATGCCGTGTCCATTGCAGAACACCTTGCAGTCCATGGGGACACGGTCCTTCTTTCACCGGGGTGTTCCAGCTTTGACATGTATGACAATTATGCCCAGAGGGGCAGTGATTTCAAGGACCAGGTGATCAAGCGCAAAGGAAATACCCCGTGAGCCGAGCCATCAAAAAAATACATGCCTGTTTCGGCGAGTCAGCCATTCTTTTCCCGGTGCTCCTGCTGGTGGGCATGGGGATTGTCATGGTGTACAGCGCAAGCGCTGCCCTGGCCGTGACGCGGTTTGACAACAATCTTTTTTATATGCAGCGCCAGGCGGCCTTTGCCCTGCTGAGCCTTGGGGTGATGTTCACCACCGCCCTTCTGCCCTATCGAATTTTCAAGGTGTTTGCCTATTTCTTCATGGGCCTTGCCGTTGTGCTGCTTGTGGCCGTCCAGGTGCCGGGAATCGGCCATTCAGCGGGGGGGGCCTGCCGGTGGATTGCCCTTGCCGGGTTTACCTTTCAGCCGTCGGAATTTACCAAGCTTGCCCTGGTCCTGTTTCTGGCCTACTCCCTTTCAAAGAAGCACGAACAGGAGATGATCCGGGATTTTTCAGTCGGGTTCATGCCCCATGTGATGCTGCTGGTGGTGCTTTCGATTCTCATCCTCATGCAGCCCGATTTTGGATCGGTCATGATCCTGGGCGCCATCACCTGGGGGATGATGTTTGTGGCCGGGGTCAGATTGGTTCATCTGATGCTGCCCATTCCTTTCCTTGTCCCTGTGGCCTATTTCCTGGTCTACCGGGTGGATTACCGCATGGACCGGATCCTGGCCTTCATGAACCCCTGGGACGATCCCCTGAACACCGGCTATCAGATTACCCATTCCCTCAAGGCCTTTGGATCGGGGGGTGTTTTTGGCAAGGGCATCGGCCTTGGGATGCAGAAGCTCCATTATCTGCCCGAACCCCACACGGATTTTATCCTCTCGGTCATCGGGGAAGAGCTGGGACTGGCAGGTGTCCTTGTCATCCTGGTGCTCTATTGCATCGTCCTGTGGCGGGGGGCGACCATTGCCAGAAATGCCCCGGACCGGTTTGGTTCCCTGGCTGCCACGGGAATCATCATCACCCTGGGGCTGCAGGTTGTCATCAACACGGGCGTGGCCCTGGGGGTTCTGCCGACCAAGGGGCTGACCCTGCCGTTTCTGAGCTATGGCGGCACCTCTTTGATCGTGAACATGGCTTTCATGGGAATATTGATGAGTATCGGCACAACGGTGGAAAATGGATAAATCCTTGAACATCATCATTGCCGGCGGCAAGACCGGGGGGCATCTTTTTCCCGGAATTGCCATTGCCCAGGCGTTTTTGACGGCAGCGCCCGGGACCCGCATCCTGTTTGTTGGAACCGGGGAAGTCTTTGAGACCACTACCCTTGACCGGTACGGATTTGATCATACCGCTATTTCAATTTCCGGCATCAAGGGCAAGGGGCTTTGGGGGAAATTGTCCACGGCCCTGCGGCTGCCCGTCTCCCTGATCCAGAGCTTTATCATCGTCCGCAGGTTCAAGCCGGATCTGGTCATGGGGGTGGGCGGTTACGCGTCCGGCCCCGTTGTCCTTGTGGCAAGGCTTTTAAACATCCTGACAGCCATCCAGGAGCAGAACACCATTCCCGGCATCACCAACCGGATTCTGTCCAGAATCTGCCATGTGGTGTTCACCTCGTTTGCGTCAACCCGGGGATTGTCAAAAAACGCCGTGGTCCATCACACGGGCAATCCGGTTCGTCAATCCAGCATTCAATCCTCCGGGCCTGGACCGTCCGATTCTGGCCAGGCCAGCGGTCGCTTTAACCTGCTGGTCACGGGCGGAAGCCAGGGGGCCCGTTCCCTCAACCAGGCCATGGTGGGGGCAATGGTCCTCCTGAAGGAGCCAGCCGCTGTCCGGCTGGTTCACCAGACGGGCAAAGCAGATGCAACCGAGGTGGCCGATGCATACCAGGCCCTGGGGGTAGATGCGGTGGCCCGGGCCTTTTTTGATGATCTTCCCCAGCGAATGGCTGCGGCTGATCTCATTGTTTCAAGGGCCGGGGCGGGCACCATTTCCGAGATCACCCATCTGGGCAAACCGTCGATTCTTGTTCCCTATCCCCATGCCGCCGATGACCACCAGCGTTTCAACGCCCAGGCGGTCCAGGATCAGGGCGGGGCCATCCTGATCCTGGACAGGAATCTTACCCCGGAGCGGCTCAAAACCGCCATTGAGGGTCTTCAGAACAATCCCGAGCGCCGACGCTCCATGGGACGGGCCGCAAAGGCCATGGCGTTTTTGGACCCGGCCCGGGCCATTGTTGATATCTGCCTGTCCATGGCAGAAAAAAAAGGAAATTAGATGTACCAGAAGAACTATCACATATATTTTGTCGGTATTGGCGGTATTGGCATGAGCGCCATTGCAGAGCTTCTCCTGAGCCTGGGCTACAGGGTGTCCGGATCGGACCTCAAGCTTTCGGCCATTACCCAGCGCCTGGGCAGTCTCGGGGCCACCATTTTCAACGGGCACCGGGCAGACCAGCTCAGGGATGTGGATGTGCTGGTCACCTCCACGGCCATTTCAAAGGACAATCCAGAGGTGGTTGAGGCGGCAGCAAGGGCCATCCGCACCATCCCCAGGGCCGAGATGCTGGCTGAACTCATGCGCATCAAATACGCCATTGCCGTGTCCGGCGCCCATGGCAAGACCAGCACCACGGCCATGGTTGCAACGATCTTGAACCAGGCCGGTCTTGACCCCACGGTGGTGGTGGGAGGACTGTTAAAGAGCATCGGCACCAATGCCCGTCACGGCAAGGGTGATTACATTGTGGCCGAGGCCGACGAGAGCGACGGCTCGTTTTTAAAGTATGCGCCCGCCATTGCGGCCGTCACCAACATCGACCTTGAACATCTGGATTTTTACAGGGACATCGAAGATATCAAGGACAATTTTGTCCAATTCATCAACTCGGTGCCCTTTTACGGGCTTGCCGTGCTCTGCCTTGACAACGAGCACATCCAGGACATCCTGCCAAGGATCACGGCACGGTACACCACCTTTGGCCTGAGCGCCCAGGCAGACCTTGCCGCAAGGGCAATCCGATTTGAAGGCAGAAAGGGGTATTTTACCGTGGTGCACCGCAACGAGGTCCTGGGTGACATCACCCTCAATCTTTCTGGAAAGCATAACGTCTCCAATGCCCTGGCCGCCATTGCCGTAGCCCTTGAGCTCAAGGTCGGATTCAGCGTGATCAAGAAGGCCCTGGAGCAGATAGAGGGGGTTAAACGACGGCTTGAAATCAAGGGGGAACAAAGCGGCATCACCGTTGTGGATGACTACGGCCATCACCCCACCGAGGTGAAGACCACCCTTGCGGCCATCAGGGAAGGCTGGCCGGACAAACGGGTCGTGGTGGTGTTTCAGCCCCACCGGTATTCAAGAACCCAGGCGTTGTTTGACGAGTTTACCCGGGCCTTTTACCAGTCTGACCTGCTGTTTGTGCTGCCCATCTATGCGGCAAGTGAGCAGCCCATTGAGGGGATCGACGCGTTGAAACTGTGCACCGGCATCGAGGAGCACGGCCACAAGAATGTCATGTGTGTCAAGGATTTTGAGACCTGTCTCACCATTCTTTCCGACATCCTGAAACCCGGGGATCTTGTGCTGACCCTGGGGGCAGGAGATGTTTACAACCTGGGCGAGACACTTTTGGAGATCCTGGCGTGAAACCGGCCATGGCTGACGGCCGTTCAGGGGCCTATGGGGTGTTGCAGCGGGAGTTCTGCCTCCTGACCGACGAACCCATGGCCTGCCACACCTCGTTCAAGGTGGGTGGGCCTGCGGACCTGTTTTTCGCACCTGAAACAAAAGCGGAACTCATCCGTGGTATTGCCCGTGCCAGAAGCCTTGGCATACCCGTTACCCTGGTGGGCTGCGGCACAAACCTTCTGGTCCGGGACGGCGGCATCCGGGGGCTTGTGGTCACAACCCGCAAGATGAACAAAAACCTTGCCACCACCATGGCTGCAGATGGCGCGCAGTTTGTAACCGCCTCCTCGGGCGTTATCCTTGCAACCCTTGCACGGTTTGCCATGGACCGGGGATTTGAGGGGTTTACCTTTTGTGCCGGCATTCCCGGAACGGTGGGCGGAGCGGTCATGATGAATGCCGGAACAACCCATGGCACCATCTCTGACATCCTTGTTTCCCTTGAGCTCGTTGCCGCTGATGGCCGGGTCATGACGGTTGACCGGTCTGAACTTGAGTTCTGCCACCGGAGGACCTTGTTCAACACCCTTGGGTCCTGCGTGCATGTCCTGGGGGCACGGTTCCGGGTCAAGCCGGGCGATAAACAGCAGTTGCGAGACCGCTGGCACTCACTGCTTGAAAGCAGACGTTCAAGCCAGCCCGGATCAATGGCGAGCGCCGGCTGTTTTTTCAAGAACCCGGACAATGGCATGCCCGCAGGTCAGCTCATTGACCGGGCCGGCCTCAAGGGGAAACAATTCGGCAGGGCCATGGTTTCGACGATCCACGGCAATTTTATCGTTAATCGCGGCGGGGCCACAGCCATGGAGATCCTCACCCTCAAGCAGATGGTGGAGGATGAGGTGAGAATGAAATTCAATGTTGATCTCAAACCCGAGGTGAAAATTGAAGGCGAATAAAAAGGTGAGGAAAAACAGACTACGGCCGGTTGATGGTGGCGTGTCGGCCCTGGGGGTCGATTTCATGGGCAGCCTTGATCTTGTCCTGAAGTTTATCCTGGTGGTGCTGGTCCTGGCGCTGTCAAGTCTTGGGCTGATCTTTGTCCATGATTTTATCACCCAGAGTCCCTATTTCGGTATCAAGACCATTCATATTTCCGGGACAACGTCCCTGAACGATGCCACCCTGCTGTCCCAGGCCGGGGTCAAGGTGGGGGATAATATTCTGGCCGTTAATCTCAAAACGGCCAGGGACCGGCTGATTGACCACCCCTGGGTGCGGGATGCATCCATCCAGCGACAGATTCCGTCGACGCTTTCCATTGCTGTTTTTGAACAGACGGCCGTTGCAAGGGCGGCCATGGCCGATGCTTCCCAGGTGCTGGTGGATGTGCTGGGTCAGCCGTTCAAACTCTATGAGCCTGAAGCAGAACCCCAGACCGTCTGTCTGCCCGAGATCAAAGGACTCAGGCTCGAGTCCCTGGACCCGTCGTCCCCATCACCCCGGTACGGGTTCAAGGGAGAACTTCACCAGTGGGTAATGGCGCTTCTATCCCTTGATATCCCGTCCCCGGTCCGGAGAATAACAGCGGACAGAGACCTGGGGCTTGATTTTACAACGGATTTTTTCAAGGAACACAGGGCCGTGGGAGGGGTGCCCGTTACCCTGAAGCTCGGGTTTGACGGGTACAGGGAGAAACTTGCCGGTACTGAAAAGATTCTGGAGTACATGGACGGCTTTGCCGTTGAAAAAAGAGTGCGTCTCATTGATTTTTTTAACATCAGAAGCGTCACAATAACGCTTGAAGATAAAGATATTTTGCCGGGTACGACTTAAGGAGGGTTTGATTTGCAGGAAGAGGGGAAAATTATCGTAGGACTCGACATTGGAACCACAAAGATTTGTGCCATTGTCGGTGAGGTCGCCCGGGGTGAAATTAATATCATCGGCTTGGGGACAGCCCCTTCCAGGGGATTGAGAAAGGGCGCTGTGGTTAATATCGAGTCCACGGTGGAGTCGATTAAAAAGGCGGTGGAAGAGGCTGAAGTCATGGCCGGGTGCAAGATCTCATCGGTTTATGTGGGTATTGCAGGCGGTCACATCCGGGGCTTGAACAGCCATGGCATCATTGCCATCAAGGGCCAGGAAATCACCCAGGATGATGTTGAACGGGTGATCGAGGCGGCAAGCGCCGTTGCCATTCCAACGGATCGGGAAACCATCCATGTTATTCCCCAGGAGTTTATTGTGGATGACCAGGAGGCGATCCAGAATCCCGTGGGCATGACCGGGGTGAGGCTTGAGACAAAGATTCACATTGTCACCGGGGCGGTGTCGTCGGCAAGGAATATTGTCAAGTGCTGCAACAAGGCCGGCCTTGACGTGTGTGATATTGTGCTCGAATCCCTGGCTTCGGGGGAGGCTGTGCTGTCCCGTGAGGAAAAGGAACTCGGGTGCGCCCTTGCCGATGTGGGCGGCGGCACCACAGACCTTGCCATTTTCAAGGGCAACAATATCAAGCACACCTTTGAGCTTGCCCTGGGGGGGCATAACCTGACCAACGACATCTCCATTGGTTTGAGAACTCCCCTGGCAGAGGCTGAAAAGATCAAGATCGACCACGGTACCTGCCTTGCCGGAAGCATACGCAAGGGCGAGACCATTGATGTCGCAGGAATCGGGGGGCGGGGCACAAAGAGCCTGCCCAAGGATATCCTGGCCGAGATCCTGGAACCCAGGGTCGAGGAGATGTTTTCCATCCTCAAGCGTGAGATATACAGTAACGGTCTTGAGAACGCATTTCCGTCGGGCGTGGTGCTCACCGGGGGAAGTGCCCATCTTCACGGGATCACCGATGTGGTTGAGGGGGTTTTTTCCGTTCCGGTCCGGATGGGGGTTCCCATGAAAATTGGGGGACTCAAGGATGTGGTCAAGAACCCGGGATTTTCAACCGGGGTGGGTCTTGTGATTTATGGCAGCAGGCATTGCGGCGATCAGCTTGGTGACATTGAAAAAGGGTTGTTCTCAAGGCTTTTGAAACGAATGAAACAATGGTTTAAGGATGTTATCTAATATAAAAAAGGAGGGGGGCAGTATGAATTTTTCCTATGTGGAAAGTGAAAAAAATGCATTGATCAAGGTTATCGGTGTGGGTGGTGCCGGTGGAAATGCCGTGAACAATATGATTGACGCAAACCTTCAGGGTGTGAAGTTCATTGTTGCCAATACCGATGCCCAGGCCCTTGAAATTTCCAAGGCCGAACTCAAGATCCAGCTTGGTGCCCAGCTGACCGAAGGACTCGGGGCGGGTGCCAATCCCACCACGGGCCGGGAGGCGGCCCAGGAGAATATTGACGAGATCCGGGCCGCCCTTGAGGGCAGCCACATGGTGTTCATCACTGCGGGATTTGGTGGCGGTACGGGCACGGGCGCAGCGCCTGTGATTGCGGAAATCTGCCAGGAGCTGGGTATTCTGACCGTGGCGGTTGTATCCAAGCCCTTTTCGTTTGAGGGCAGGAAACGGGCGGCCCAGGCCGAAGAGGGCATCAACCGCCTGAGGGACATCACCGATACGGTCATCACCATTCCCAATGACCGGCTCAGGGGAATCGCAGGCAAGGGGGCAAGAATGGTCGACATGTTTATCAAGGCCGACGAGGTGCTCCACCATTCGGTCAAGGGGATCACGGATCTGATCATGCTGCCCGGCCTGGTAAACCTTGACTTTGCCGATGTCAGGACCACCATGTCCAAGGCTGGCATGGCCCTCATGGGCATTGGTATCGCATCCGGTGAAAACCGGGCCGTTGAAGCCGCAGAACGGGCCATCTCCCACCCGCTGCTGGAGGATATCTCCATCTCCGGCGCAAGGGGGGTTCTCATGAACATCACCTGCTCAAGCGACCTTACCCTGGACGAAATGACCGAGGCGTCGGACCGCATTCACCAGGAGGTCGGTGATGATGCAGAGATCATCTGGGGCCAGGCCATTGACGAGAGCCTGGGGGATGAGATGCGCGTGACCGTGATTGCAACGGGTATCGGCAACCACGAGCGACAGGCAAAGAACGTCCACAGCATTGAATCTGCCCGGCCCAGGGTCAGGCCGGTTGCCCAGGAAGAGCCCATTGCCCGGGGAAAACTCAGGGAACCCACTGCCGAGGAGCTTGAAAACTGGAACGAAATGGATGAACCGGTCCGGGTCAGACCGAAAAAGGTGGTGGGCCAGGACGGTAGAAACGCCTATCGGGGAATGCCCCTGGACAGTGAAAACCTGGAGATTCCCACGTTTTTACGGCGCCAGGCAGACTGATACATGGCAAAAAGGGTCCGGCACGGCAGAAAAACGGGTGTTCGCCTTGAACAGGGATGTATTGTCAAAGGCCAGAAGGGGCTGATTCGAACCGCCCTGGTTTATCCGAACACCTATCAGGCCGGCATGTCCAGCCTTGGCTTTCAGACGGTTTACGGGTTGATCAACGACCTTGACCACGTGGCGGCAGAGCGGGTGTTTCTGCCCGACGATCCGGGGGGCGAGGCGGTGAGTGTGGAGAGTGGTCAAAAGCTTTCCAGTTTTGACATTCTTTTTTTTTCGATTTCGTTTGAGAATGATTACCTGAACCTGATTTCCCTGCTCAAGGGGGCCGGCATCCCCCTGCGTGCCCAGAACCGCAGCGGGGATCATCCCCTTGTGGTGGCCGGTGGGGTTGCCTGTTTTCTCAATCCTGAGCCCCTGGCTGAATTCATGGACCTGATGCTCCTCGGGGAGGCAGAGCTGCTGATCTCCCCCTTTTTTGATGTGTACACTCCTTTGATGTCGAGGCAGGCCCTGTTTGAGCACCTGGCCTCGACCGTTGGCGGAGTCTATGTGCCGTCATGGTACACGCCGGTTTACAACAGCGATGGTGATTTTTTCGGCATGGAAAAACACAGCGGCCCGGCACCTGACCGGGTGCGGGTCCGGCGGGTCACCGCCCTCGGGGACGTCTGCACCACCCGGGTACTCACCGCTGATACCGCCTTTAAAAATACTTTTTTGATTGAGACGGGCAGGGGGTGTCACCACGGCTGCAGGTTCTGCAGTGCAGGGTTCATCTACCGCCCCCCCCGGTTCTATTCCGAGGATGTGGTGGTCCGGGCCCTTGAAGGTGCAAGAACGCTCACCCCAAAGGTCGGGCTTGTGAGCGCTGCCGTGTCGGACCATCCGGCCATCAACGCCATTTGCGCCAGGGGAATCGCCGGGGATCTCTCGATCTCGTTCAGCTCCCTCAGGGCCGATGCCCTGACCGATGAATTGATCGCTACCCTCCAGCGGTCCGGGGTCAAGACGGCCACCATTGCACCCGAAGCAGGATCTGAACGAATGCGGGCCATCATCAATAAAAAGATCAGTGAAGCCGAACTCTTGTCGGCGGCCAATCGGCTGGTAAAGGCCGGGATCATTAATCTCAAGCTCTACTATATGATCGGGCTCCCCTTTGAAACCGATGAAGATGTGGCTGCCATTGTCCGCCTGACCCTTAAAATAAGGGAGGTGTTTGTGGCAGCCAGCCGGAAGAAGCGGAAGATCGGAACCATCACCCTCAGCATCAACCCCTTTATTCCCAAACCTGCCACTCCGTTTCAATGGGCCCCCATGGCCGGGATCGGGCTGCTCAAACAGCGGCTCAAGATCGTTCAGGAGGGATTGAAACGGGTTCCCAACATCCAGCTGAACTGGGAATCCTTCCGTATGGCAAGGGTCAACGCCCTGCTTTCCCGGGGAGGGCGGCCAACGGCCGATATCCTTGAGGATGCCGCAGACAACGGGTGGTCCAGGGCCATGAAGCATGCCGAGGCCTATTGTGAGGCCGTTGTCCACACCGAGCGGAAACAGGATGAACCCTTTCCCTGGGAAATTGTTGACACCTGCGTCAGACGTGATTTTCTCTGGCGTGAGTACCAGCGCTCAAAAACCGGAAAAATCACTCCTGATTGCCCCATGATCGACTGCCGGGACTGCGGCATCTGCCGGACCCTCGGATGATACATCCCTTCCCGGATGCTGCCCGTGTTGCCGTTGTGCTCAACCGGCCGCGGGTGTCTGAAAACATCGGCTCGGCTGCAAGGGCCATGATGAACATGGGCCTTGAAAATCTTGTGGTGGTGGCGCCGGAGGATTTTGACAGCAACCGGGCTGCAAAAACCGCCACCCATTCGGCGGCAGCCATTCTGGACCGCATGGCGGTCTGCACCACCCTTGAGCAGGCCCTTGCCCGATTTGAGTATGTGGTGGGCACCACGGCCCGCCTCGGGGGGCAGCGGTTGGTGGAATCGCCCCGAGCGGTTGCCGAAAGGGTTGCAGCCCTTTGCGAGAACAACCATGTGGCCCTGCTGTTCGGGCCCGAAGACCGGGGGCTCACCAACCCGGAAATCTCCCTCTGCCACGCCTTGATCAACATCCCCACCCTTGGGTTCTCCTCCCTTAATCTTGCCCAGGCCGTGGTGATTGTCTGCTATGAGCTTCTCGTGGCAGTGGAACACCACCAGGGGGGCTTCCGGGAGGAAAAACAGGTGGTCCCCCGCCTGGCAACGGTCAGCGAGCTTGAGGTCATGTACGGCCGGCTTGCCCTGGTGCTTGCTGAGATCGGGTATGTCAATCCGGAAAACCCCGATTTCTGGCTCAACCGGGTACGCCAGTTTTTCAGCCGCATCAAGATCCAGGCCGGTGAGACCAGCATTGTCAAGGGCGTGATCGACCGGATTATCGCATACGGGCAAAGCCGGTATCAAAGGGGACTTGATGAAAAAAAATGAGTCCTGCCCCGGGGACGGCCAACTTAGCCTTGACATCAACCGTTAAATTACATATATAAAACAGGCTTCACATGAGCCCAGGTAGCTCAGTCGGTAGAGCAGGGGACTGAAAATCCCCGTGTCAGCAGTTCGATTCTGTTCCTGGGCACCAGATTTTAAAGGGCTTTCAGCGTTTTCGCTGGAAGCCTTTTTGCTTTAGACGTTACTGTGTGAGAATCTGTGTGAGACTTTTTGTTTTTTCGTTCTCAGAAGACCGTCTCGATTTTCTTATTAAACCTTGTATCTTCTTGATAGAAGGTTGCTTTTCAGATACAACGTTGTCAATATCAATGTGCCAGCATCCAAATTTGGATTAACGCGATACCAAGGGGATTTATATGCTTCCTAAACCCTCATACCATGAAATAGAAGAGCTTCTGAAAAAGGTCAACGATATAATTTGGAAGATGGACCTGAATCTGACTCTTACCTATGTGAGCCCTGCCTTTGAGAGAATAATTGGATTTACCCCTGGGGAGCGATTATCCCAAAGCCTTGAATCCCAAATGACTCCGGCGTCATACCAAAAAGTGATTGCTTTGTTTGCAGATGAACTGGCAAGGGACAGAGAACCTGGGGTAGACCCGAACAGAACCATGACCATTGACCTTGAATATTATCATCGGGATGGCAATACCCTGTGGTTTGAAAACGTCGCTGGTTGGGATAGAGCTGAAGACGGAACAATTGTTGGCGTACAAGGTGTTTCACGGGAGATTACCGAACGTAAGCGGGCTGAAAATATTTTAAAGGAGAGTGAAAATAAATTCCGGCAAATCTACAATAATATTTTGGATGTTTATTATGAAGCAAGCCTGGATGGAATCATTACAGAAATAAGTCCTTCAATCGAAAAACATTCTCAATATAAACAAGAAGACCTTATCGGGAAATCACTTTATGAAATTTATTCAAATCCTGGTGACAGGGACAAGCTTATAGAGCGTTTGCTTGAAAATGGAAATGTCAAAGATTATGAAATAAGCCTTACGGATAAAGATGATACACCGCATATCTGTTCTTTGAATGTTGAGCTCATCAGAGATGAGATGGGAAATCCCGCAAAGATTGTCGGTATTTTCCGTGATATCACTGAAAATCGCCAGGCAGAAAAAGAGAATGAAAAATATACAGAAAACTTGAAGGCAATATTTGATAGTGTTCCAAATGTTCTTGCTCTTGTCGATCAAGGGATAAGGGTTGAAATGATAAACCAAAAAGGTGCCGCTCTCGTTGAAAAGAGCAAGGAAAATCTTTCCGGTCGGCTTTGCGGGGATGTCTTGCTTTGCAAGTACTCGTTCCAAGGCAGAGGATGCGGTAAAAATCCAGAATGTTCAGCGTGCCCTTTGCGTAATCGTGTCTTGTCCACCTTTGAAACAGGAAAGCCCCATATTGAAGAAGAGGGGCAGATGGCCTTCCTGCTGAATGGTAAAGAGAGGACCATGGACCTTCTCATCTCCACTTCACTATTGGATATCAGTGGCAATAAGAAGGTCCTTCTGTCATTTACGGATATTTCGGAACGTAAAGAAATTCAGGGACAAAATCGTATGTGCAATCAGGAAATTGAAAGCATTTTTCGTTCAGCCCCTATCGGGATAGGAGTCGTTTCCAACAGAATACTTACTAAAATCAATAAACGTGTCGAGCAGATCTCTGGCTATTCAGAAGCTGAGTTGTTCGGGAAAAGCGCTCGAATACTTTATCCATCTGACGAAGAATTTGAGCATGTTGGACAGGAAAAATACCGTCAGATAAGACGCCACGGAACAGGTACCGTGGAAACAAGGTGGAAACGGAAGGACGGTACCATTATTGACGTACTGATGAGCTCAACTCATCTTGATTTGAAGGACGATTCCAAGGGCGTAACTTTCACGGTTCTGGATATAACCGAATCGAAAAAGGATAAAGCTGAACTGCTGGAAAGCGAACGAAAATATCGCACAATGATGGAATCCCTTGTGGACCCAACCTACATTTGCTCAGCTGACAGGCAGATCGAATACATGAATCCCGCAATGATAAAATGGCTCGGTTTGGATGCCACAGGCCGTCTCTGTTATGAGGCTATTTGGGGGCAGAAGACAGAATGCACATGGTGCCCCCAGAACAACAGGGCTATGAAGGATAAGGCAGTTACAATCGAGATTGGCGTACCAAATTCCGATCAGATTTACCAGATTACAAGTACTCCCATCCATCATATAAATGGCTCCATATCGAAATTTACATCGTACAGAGATATTACCGATATCAGAAAATTGCAATCAAGACTTCAGCAGGCCCAGAAAATGGAATCCATCGGAAACCTTGCCGGCGGTATTGCCCACGACTTTAACAATATCCTGTTCCCGATAATGGGTCTTGCCGAAATGCTCACAGAAGATCTGCCACCGGGTAGCCCTGAACGGGTCAATGCCCAGGAAATCCTTCATGCTGGGAAGCGTGGGGCTGACCTTGTAAAACAAATCCTCGCTTTCAGTCGGCAGCATGAGCATAAACTGATACCCACAAGGGTCCAGCAAGTGATGAAAGAAGTCCTTAAACTCATCCGCGCTTCCATCCCCACGAATATCGAAATTAACTCGCATCTGCAGCAGGACTGCGGTCTCGTGCTGGCAGACTCAATACAGCTGCATCAAATTGGCATGAACCTCATTACCAATGCCTATCATGCTGTTGAGAATATCAATGGAAAGATAGACGTTGAAGTCCGGGAGATAACGATAAAGGATGGACTGAACGACCTGGCGCTACCGCCAGGTAACTATGCCATGCTGTCGGTTGCGGACAATGGCGTCGGCATTCAGAAAGAGCATCTGGATAAGATATTTGATCCATATTTTACAACAAAGAAACAGGACAAAGGAACCGGGCTCGGGTTGTCGGTGGTTTATGGGATTGTAAAAGAACATAAAGGTGAAATCAAGGTTGTTAGTGAGCCCGGAACAGGAACAGCCTTTCAAGTATATTTGCCGTTGATGAAAATTTCTGAGGTTGCCGAATCAATTTCTGAACCGATGGCTATGGAAACCGGAACTGAGCGTATTTTGCTGGTTGATGATGAAGCGCCCATAGCGAAACTTGTAAAACATATGCTTGAACGGTTGGGATACTCAGTCTCAATACGGACGAGCAGCATCGAAGCGCTGGAAGCATTTAAAGCCCATCCAGATGCTTACAACCTCGTTATTACCGATATGTCCATGCCCCACATGACTGGGGAACAACTTGCCCAGAAAATGCTCACTGTTCGACCCGGCATGCCGATAATTATTTGTACTGGATTCAGCGAGCGTTTAACTGGGGACACTGCAAAGGCAATGGGCATCAAAGGGCTTCTGTTAAAGCCGGTTATTAAATCTGCCATGGCAAAGGAAATTAGAAGGGTTTTGGATGAATCTGGGAAGCAATTTTAGCCATCACCCTTCCAGCATTATTTTTGCAATGCGCTCATCAAGACAGGTGCGTAAAAAAGAATTCATTGCTTGCTGATTTCCTGAGTAAGAAAAACAAAAATAGCCTGGTCATAAATGTCCACAAGGCACAAGGCTTCTTTGACCATGTCATTGAATAAAACCGGCAGTTTTTGCGCCTCTGGGGGCAGATATGCTGTGCCGGCTATAGTAACCCCTCCTGAGCGAAATCTCCCCCAAGATTAACAGCATCCCAAACCA
This sequence comes from uncultured Desulfobacterium sp., assembly GCA_963675615.2. Classification (GTDB taxonomy): domain Bacteria; phylum Desulfobacterota; class Desulfobacteria; order Desulfobacterales; family Desulfobacteraceae; genus Desulforapulum. The sequence continues at coordinate 779,525 of CAXXTD010000001.1, read as the reverse complement.
GCCCAGGCAATTGCTTACGGGCAATCATCATGGCCTTGCCCCTATTGGGTTTCATATTCCAATGGTGGTCTTTCAAAAGACACCCCCCCTCCACAAAAGATATGTCAATTGAGCTGGCGTTTTTACCATGGCAGCCTTTAATTTCCAGCTATTATTGTTTGATTTCGCCCGGATTTTTTTGCCCGGTATAATGCCATGTCGGCGCGTTTAATGAAAAGGATACTGCCCTCATTTTTTATCAACTGGCTGACGCCGTAACTTGCCGTGACAATATGACCATTTCCAAGTAAATTTTTTTGGGATAACCCAATTCGGATACGTTCAGATAATTGATAGGCTTCATTAATATCGGTCAATGGCAAAAGGAGTATAAATTCTTCACCACCGAAACGCGCCACCAGATCTTCCCTGCGTGAATTCTTTTTCATCAGTTCGGCATATCCTTGCAGGACACGGTCACCTGCATCATGACCAAAGCTGTCGTTGACGTTTTTAAACTTATCAATATCTGTCATGATTAGAGACAGCGGTTGTGATTTACGCTCTGCCAGGGAAATCATTTCTTCGATGCGTTTGTTAAAATGACGTCTGTTGGCAAGTTGGGTCAATGGGTCAATTTTCGTCAGTTCTGTTATTGTTTCGTTTGCTTTTGTGAGCGCTCTGTTTTTGGTATTCAGCAGCCGGGTCAGATTGTTTAATTCTTGATTGACAGCCAACAATTCAGTGCTTAAAGACTCAATTTCATCGACATCGACATGTCCAAAAGCAAGGATATCACTACCTGAAGTATAGAAATGGAAATGGTAGGTTTGGGAAGAACCGTTTTCTTGATTAATCGTTAAAAGATGTCCCGTATCAGAATGGGAAATATCGCTCAACTGGAAGGTCTGGTGGAAATCGAGGACGGTATCCTGGAAATTTTTTCCGACCATATGTTCTCCCAAAATCCTGGCAGTAAAACAATTTATTCTTTGGATGATCCCTTTTTTATCCAGAAAAAAAAACAAAACAGGCGCATGTTGTTCGATATAGTTTAGAGTTTCAAGACAATGGGTATCTGTTCTCATGGAATTTACTCCGCAATAGTTTTACTGAGCACGTCAAGGGACGGGATATAATTCGTTCCCGGCCAGATCCGCATCGGTAAGGTTGACAAAGGCCGGTATATTCACAATCAACCAGCTGTAAAAAGGAGAAATCTCATTAAATGCCTCTGGGGAGAGTTCTTTTTTTAACAATTCCAACCATATGTTCAAATTGGCGGCCCAATAGGTGGTATGAAAGCCGTGGGATCGGTAGGCACGAAAGACCCAGAGAACTGTTTCCACAAGCACTTCGGGTTTATAATCTAAAAATAGCGACAGCATAAATCGGGGGAAATTACGATTGTTATCCTCAGCCATTTTCCCATTGTCCTTGCCGATCAATTTTTCAAGGTCAGGACGTTCTATTAAAATTTGGGTGCCTATTGCTGCAAGCTTTTCCCAGCTTCTATCAAATGCCCGGACAGAAGCGTCGTTGGGTTGCTTCAATTTTTTTGCTGTTTTTAAAATCTGCTCTTTCATCATTCGCTCCTGTTTTTAAATTTGATTTCAGGCTTAAGGTTAAAAACAGACAACAGCCTATAATAATTTGAGCATTCATGCAATCTGTAAGGATAACACCATCAAATCAAAAAACTGTGTTTTGGATTTGTTTTACTCGCGATTAATGATGGCATAGATGAACAGAATCATTTTCAGCCTTTATCCTGTTGATACATTAAACTCCTGTCAAACTTGAAAAATTACTCAAATCCGGCAGGGAATCATTTTTTCTGATAATCGAGGTCCATGCGTCAATATACACAGTGTTAACGGCTGCCACAGTAGACCGGGCCCTGGCGTTGGGCAAGGAATATGCCGATGGGATTCAAATTCCTGTTACAGATGTTATTCTGCCTGAAATGAACGGGCTTCAGCATTTTTGCCCCAACATGAGACGTATCTTCATGTCCGGATACACGAGCAATGCCATTGCCCACCATGGGGTTCTGGATGCTGGCGTTCATTTCATACAGAAACCCTTTTCCAAATGGGAGCTTGGAAGTTCCGTCAGCAGGGTACTGGGTGAAGCGAATGACTGATGCTGCAGCGCCTGGGAGTGCCGTGGCGTTTGAATCGGCAATTCAGGAATCACAATCGCATATCTTTTATACATGGACATTTTTGTCGAGTTTTGCGATTGTTACATGGTGTTGTCAAAAGCTTGGCGCCTGGCTGCAACAAAATTTGAAGCGCTTCTGCTGATGATGCTTGGGGCCGGTTCATCTCTTAACAGAGGTCTGAATGTAAAATAATGCGCATTGTAATCATTCATCTTTTTTGGGTTATATCTCTTTTTGTCTCGCCATGTTCTGGCGGTGATTCAATCATCGATCTGAGCCGTGAAGAGAGAGCCTGGATCGACGAAAATCATACGGTCCGAGTCCGGGTCGGTAACTCGCCGCCATTTATGCTGACAGATGGGGACGTTCAGGGGATTGCCATAGATTATTTGACACATATATTTGGTATCCACGGAATTAAAACAGAGTATATCCGTGATGCTGAAGTGACCTGGCCGGAAGCACTTGAACATATAAAACACCATGAAGTTGTGGACATGGTTCCAACGGCAAAAATCACTGAAAATCGTCAAAAAGATATGATCTTTACCGATGAGTATATTTTTGCGCCATGGGTTATCTTTACCCGGACGGATGCTGATTTTGTAAGTACGATAGATGATCTTGAAGGTAAAACCGTATCCGTCGAAGAAGGTTATGTCATGCATCGGGTATTGAAACAAAACTACCCTGGTATCAGACTGAAAGTGGTTTCAGCCAATCGGGAAAATTTTGCTCAAATCCCGGTTAGAGACCTGTCCACGGGGGTGGTTGATGCATACATCGGTAACCTCCTGTCGACCTATTATACGATACAGACCAAGGGATATACAAATGTCAAGGTCGCTGCTCCAACACCATTTGATAATCATAATCAGGCCATGGCCATACGCAGCGACTGGCCGGAACTCGTCAGCATTATCAATAAAACGCTTGCATCTATGACTCCGGCGGAACATCTGACCATCCGGAATAAGTGGCTTTCCATCCGATATGAATACGGGATCGATAAAATTTATGTGTTAAAATGGGTGTTGAGTGTCACAGGGGGCGCTTTTTTTATAATCGTATTTGTTTTGATCTGGAACAAACGACTTAAAACAGAGGTCATTCTCCGAAAAAAATCTGAAGAGGCCCTTAGGCAAAATGAATATCGATATAAAAGTGCCCAGCGCATGGGAAACGTAGGGAACTGGGAATATGATCTTGTCACCGAAACATTCTGGGGGTCTGACCAGGCAAAGCAGATCTACGGGTTTGATCCAGACAGCAGAAAATTCACAACCGAGGAGGTAGAAAATTGTATCCCGGCAAGAAAAGAAGTTCACCAGGCACTTATCGACTTGATTGAAAAAGACAAACCATATCATCTTGAATTCGATATTTATCCGGTTTCCGGCTCAAAAATGAGAACGATTCGATCCCATGCTGAAATCATAAGAGATGACTCGGGCGCACCGTTGAAAGTCTTGGGTGTGATTCAGGACATCACGGATCAAAAAATAGCAGAACAAGACAGAGAAACATTGGAACATGAGTTGAGGCTATCCCAGAAGATGGAATCCATAGGGACTCTGGCTGGTGGCATTGCCCACGAATTCAACAATATACTCAGCATCATCATTGGCAATAATGAGCTGGTTATGGATGAGGTGCCCGAACGGAGCCTTGCCAGGCAGAGTACCGAAGAGATCCGGATTGCAGGACTGCGCGCCCGGGATGTGGTCAAACAGCTCCTGACCTTCAGCCGGCGGGATAACGCCGAGAGGAAGGTTCTCAACATCAGATCCGTGGTACATGAAACCATGAAACTGATCCGGTCGTCCACCCCGGCAAATATAGAGATTCAGCAAACGTTGTCCGATGATGTTTTTCCGGTTCTGGGGAATGCCACTCAGATCAATCAGCTGCTTATCAATCTATGTAACAACGCCGTTGATGCCGTCCCGGGCATGGGAGGTATTCTGTCCATTGCTCTGTCCAATGAAACAGTGGATGAAAAGCATCTAGAGCGGCACCCGGCATTAAAGCCCGGACGATATGTCAAACTGTCCGTCAGCGATAATGGCATTGGGATGGAGAAAAAAATAATTGACCGAATATTTGAGCCATACTTTACAACAAAAGAAATGGGTAAAGGGACCGGAATCGGGCTGGCTGTAGTCCACGGTATCGTCGAAAAGCATGGTGGTTCGATTATTGCTGACAGCCATCCAGGTCAAGGAACCATGTTTAATATTTTGTTCCCGGCCCATGAAGGCCTGCTCGAACAAGAAACCGATGAACGAATCGTTCTACCCACCGGAAAAGAACGCATTCTATATGTTGATGATGAACCTTCCATTGCAAAACTGGGCAAGCGCCTTTTGCAAAGATTGGGCTACATGGCTGAATCAACAACAAATCCACTGAAAGCACTGGAAATGGTAAAAACAGATCCAGATCAATTTGACCTGGTGATCTCAGACATGGCAATGCCCGACATGACCGGTGATCAGCTGATTATTGAAATTTTGAAAGTCCGTCCTGATATGCCGACGATTATATGCACGGGGTATAGTGGAAAACTATCAGAAAGAGAAGCCATGAAACTGGGTGTAAGCTCATTTGTCATGAAGCCTCTGGATAAATCAGCGTTTGCCAGAACCGTCAGAAAAGTGCTGGATGAGGCCGGCGGTTAACGTTGCGCTTAAGCATCCCAGGGTAAAAAAAATTGGGACATAAAAGAGACAGATTGGACAACAGCACCATAAAAATTCTCGTGATTGATGATGACCCGGATGTATTGCATGCAACATCCAGGGTGTTGAAAAAAGCAGGCTATCAAGTGATCACCGGGTCATCGGGCAGCCAGTGTATCGAATATGCCGGCACAGATGTTCCGGATCTGATTCTCCTGGATATGATGCTTCCCGACCTCAATGGGATTGAAGTGTGCCGACAGATAAAAAGCCGGGAGAACACTGCACCTGTCCCGGTGATTCTTATTTCGTCTTTTAAAACGGAGTCTGACGATCAGGCCATCGGACTTGAAAGCGGCGCAGATGATTATATTGCAAGACCCATTGCCAATCGCGAGCTGCTGGCACGAATTCATGCATTCCTGAGACTCCATGCGGCTGAAAAAAAATTGGCCCGGCAGGCAGAGATAGAAAAAAGCCTGAGGGATCAGAAACGTATTTTTTCTGTGAACAATCAAATTGCCAGGGTTTTTTTAACATCAAAAGCAGACGATGTGTATGCCGACATTTTAGATCTTGTTCTTTCAGCATTTGACTGCCGCTATGGGTTTTTTGGATACATCAATCAAAACGGTGATCTGAACAGCCCTTCCATTACGCCCGACACCTGGCCTTCAAACCATTCTGGAATGGCCTTCAAGATCTGGCGCCAGTCAGACTGGAAAGGGATATGGGCAGCGGCAATGGCAGCAAAAACCGCTCTGTTGTCCAACCGCCCTGTTCATGGATTTGATCAGCGCATTGTCTTTGATAATGCGCTGGCATCCCCCCTGTTGGTCAATGATACGATTACCGGACAGATTGGGTTGGCCAACGGCTCAAAACCCTTTAAGGATGCTGATCGGCAGCAGCTTGCAGCAATCTGCAATTTTATCGCACCCATCCTGTCCATGTTTATCCAGCGGGAAAAAAGCAATGTTCAATTACAGTTGCATGCCAAAAAGCTGGAAGAAAAAAACATCGCATTGAATGTTCTGCTGGAAACCCGGGATGAGGGCAAGAAAAAAATAGCCGACACTGTGCTGAATAATTTTGACCGGCTGGTGTTCCCCTACCATGAAAAAATAAAACATGCGGCCAGCCGAAAGGATATCGTTACCCTGCTCAAAATTGTTGAAAAAAATACAGTTGAAAGCCTTTCTCCACTGCACAAATCTTCGCCTGATCTGTACCGGTTGTTCACGCCCATGGAAATTCAGGTCGCCGACCTGATAAAAATAGGCAAAACCAGCAAGGAAATTTCCGCCATCCTGAACATCAGTGATCGATCCGTATTTTTTCACCGTAACAACATCCGGAAAAAGCTCAACATCCGCAATCAAAAAACCAATTTACGCTCCTGTCTGCTCTCACATTAAGCCCCTGTTATTGTCAGGTTATACCTGTCAATAGCATGACAATTATTTGTCATTTATAGTTTTGTAAAATGTGTTAAATCTTTAGTATCGGGAGCAATTGCCGTTGCTTTTTTTATGGCAGAAACCTCAAGTTCAAGCAGCGTGCCTTTTTTTACCGGTGGTTCATCCTCTCAAACCCAGGAGGCAAAAATGAAAACACGGTTTCCATCATCCAGACAGCCGATGGATCAGGCCGTTGCCCCACAAAATGAATTTTCACCAGCAATGAGGCGGAAGTATGATCTCTTCACAAATTTACGACCTTTATTTTAAGGCGCTTTTAAACGGTGACCGCCGGGACTGCAACAGGATGGTGCAGCAGTTACTGGACAACGGCATTGAAATCCAGGTGCTTTACCGGCAATTGTTTGAAAAAGCCCTGTATCAGGTGGGAGAGCTCTGGGAAAGCAACAGGATTTCCGTGGCCAAGGAGCATCTGGTCACGGCTATTACGGAGAACCTTCTCAATCTGGTCTATCCGTTTTTATTTGCACAAAGGAAGACTTCCCAAAAAGCCATTATCTCGTGTGCGGCAAATGAATACCACCAGATTGGCGGCAAAATGGTTGCGGATATTTTTGAGATGAACGGCTGGGATTCTTATTTTCTAGGGGCCAACACGCCCACAGATCAGATGATTTCATTTATCGATGAGATAAAACCCGATGTGGTGGGACTCTCTTTGAGCATCTATTTTAACCTGCCGTCTCTGAAACAAGAAATCACTGCAATCAATTCACACTTTCCGCATTTAAATATTCTCATCGGCGGTCAGGCGTTTCGCTGGGGAACGGTCCCCGCTTTAAACACTTTTAAAAACGTGACCTATCTTGGTTCCATGGATGAACTGGAAAAAGAATTAAAGGAATAAATGATGACACCTGATACCGCTGAATTGGGCCCATTGTTTGAACGCTTTTTGACCCATGCCTCTGCTCTTTTTCTGATACTGGACCCGAATGGCACCATCCAGTCTGCCAATCCCTTTGCCAAACGGCAGCTGGGCTGTCAGATTGAAGGCAGGCCCTTTGAAACCTGTATTTTAGATTTTTACAATACCTTTGACCTGTCTGAGCTCAAAAAAAGCCCGCAAACCATCCATCCGCTGAATCTTAAACGAAAGACCGGTCTGCCCCAAACCTACCATTTCCGGTTTGAAACCTGGGGTCCACACACTTACGCTCTGGGCGAACTGGACAATGATGAACTGGAAAATGTGAGAAAAGAAATTTTATCTTTAAACGAAGAGCTGAACAATCTGACCCGGAAGCTGCACAAAAAAAACGCACAGCTTGAGCAGTTGAACCGGGAAAAAAATCAATTTTTAGGCATGGCTGCCCATGATTTACGCAAACCCATCGGACTGGTCCTTTCCTACTCGGACTTTCTATTGGATGAAGCCGCCTCTGTTCTGGATAAAGAACATGTCGGATTTTTAAATATCATTCAAAAATCCTGCACATTCATGAAACGGCTGGTGGATGATTTTCTGGATGTCAGCGCCATTGAAGCCGGAAAATTTGACCTGGATTTGAAACCCATTGAAATTTCGACTGTTCTGGAGCAGAGCCTGAGATTAAACGTGCACCAGGCGTCTAAAAAGGGGGTCGGCCTGGCGGTGAAACAGGACCCGGATATTCCCCGTCTGGTGATGGATCCCTCTAAAATCGAACAGGTGATTACCAATCTGGTCTCCAATGCCATTGAACATACAAAACCTGACTCCCAGGTCGTGATTTGCCTGGCCCTGAACGATACGTCGATCACCTTCAGTGTCGCAGACCAGGGGCCTGGAATACCTGAAAACGAGATGGCAAAATTATTTCAGCCCTTTGAAAAAACGAGTGTTAAAAAAACAGGCGGTGAAAAAAGCACCGGCCTTGGCATGCTGATCACCCGGAAAATCATTGAAGCCCACAATGGTGAAATCTGGGCGGACAGCCAGGTTGGAGAGGGAACAAAAATTGTTTTTACCCTTCCGCTTGAAAAGGCGGCCCCATGAAACCTAAAATCACCATCATGGTCGTGGATGACGATCCGGATGTCCTTCTGGCCGGCAGCCGGTTGGCCTCGTCCATGGGATACCGCGTTACCACTGCTTCGAGCGGAACGGCGTGCCGACAGATGATCAAAACCGATCCACCGGATTTAATTCTTATGGATGTGATGATGCCGGACGTCCCTGGAACCGAACTATGCCGACAGATCAAATCAGACCCGACGCTTTCAAACATTTTCATTGTGTTGACATCGGGAATGAAAACCTCGTCGTTTGAACAGGCGGACGGCCTTGATTTTGGCGCGGACGGATATATTGCACGACCCGTTTCAAACAAAGAATTTAAAGCACGGGTGCGGGCCATGGTTCGCATTCTTGAAGCGGAAAGAGACCGGGACCGGCTGATTGTTGAATTAAAAGAGGCCCTGTCAAAGGTCAAACAGCTGAACGGGCTTTTACCGTTTTGTTCCTACTGCAAAAAAATCCGGGATGACAAAGGGTATTGGAGTCAGATTGAAGAATATATTCAAGCGTATTCCGATGCACAGCTGGGAGACAGCATCTGTCCCGATTGTGCGAAAACCTATTTTCCGGGAGTGAACATCTACCAAGCATAGTACAGGGCCGTGGAGCTTGAAAATGAATCTTATCGACCCGCCTGAAAAAGGCAGCCGCATCCTCATCACCGACGATGACCCGGATCAATTGTTTGTGACCGCCCGCATCCTGAACAAGGCCGGTTATGACGTCGATCAGGCTCTCTCCGGTGAAGAGGCCCTTGAAAAGGCATCGATCTTCAAACCCGACCTGATGCTGCTGGATGTGGTCATGCCCGACCCGGACGGATTCGAGGTCTGCCGGAGAATAAAGTCCGTGCCGCATTTAAAGGATATTTCCATTGTTTTTCTGTCCAATCACAGCCATACCCCCCTGGATAAATCCCAGGGCCTGGATGCCGGAGCCGATGATTATATTGCAAGGCCCTATAACTCAACTGAATTTCTCTCCCGCATCAAATCCATTTTACGGGTTAAAACCATTGAAAACAGACTTCGAGAACAGCAGAAATGGATGCAGGTGACCTTGTCCAGTATCGGAGACGGCCTGATCACCACAGATCATAACGAACGTATTGTGTTTATGAACCCTGTGGCGGAATCTTTGACCGGATGGAGCAATGCGGATGCCCAGGGACAAAATTTTGAAGCCGTATTCAATATCATTGATGAACACAACCACACCCCCGTGGAAAGCCCGATCCGTCATGCGCTGAAACATCAAGCCATCTTTCACCTCAAGGACAATGTCTCCCTGGTGGCAAAAGACAAACGCATCTTGTCCATTGCGGACAGTGCTGCCCCCATCAAAGGGACAGACAATACCATTGTCGGCGGTGTGCTCGTCTTCAGGGACATTACAAAGAAAAAACAGACCGAACAGAGACTCGAGCAGGCCACGGAAAACTGGGAGGCGCTTTTTAAGGCCATCGGTCATGTGACCCTGATCATGGATGGCAACCACACGATCATGAATGCCAATGACATGGCACTTGAAACGCTTGGGATGACCCGGGCAGAGATCATCGGTAAAAAATGCTTTCAACTGCTGCACAATGAAAACGCTCCTCCCCCCCACTGCCCCATGGTAAAAACCCTGAAAACCCGCCAGCAGGAGGCGTCATTAGTGTTGTACCCGCCACCGTTGATATCGCCCATACCATTTCCACGGATGCCTGTATTCAGGCTGATCCCACACGGATTCACCAGGTGCTGATGAATCTTTGTACCAATGCCGTTCAGGCCATGGAAGAAGAGGGGGGGCGGCTCCATGTTTCCGTCGACCTTGAACAGCCCGAGTCAACCCTGCTCAAGTTTCTGCCAACGGCCATCAATAACGAATGTGTGAAACTGACCGTCACGGATACCGGCAGTGGCATCCCTGACGCCATTCAGGCATCGGTCTTTGAGCCCTATTTTACAACCAAAGCCTCCAAAGAAGGCACAGGGCTTGGACTTTCCACAGTTCATGGTATTGTCAAAGACTGCAATGGGCATATTACATTTAAAAGTAGCCCCGGCCAGGGAACTCAATTTGTGGTTTATCTGCCCACCATCCCGGCAAAACAGGTTCCTGGGGATGAATCACATCCGGATCTGCCCAGAGGGACAGAGCACATTCTTCTGGTGGATGACGAACTCCCCATTGCTAAAATGGGGTCCAGAATGCTCACCACCTTGGGGTATGCTGTCACAACCCAGACAGACAGCCTTGCGGCCTTGAACCGGTTTAAATCAGGTCCGGATGATTTTGACCTGATTATTACCGACATGACCATGCCGAATTTAACCGGTGACCGGTTGGCCATGGAGATCAAAAAGATTCGATCTGATATTCCGGTGGTTCTGTGCACCGGTTTCAGCAAGCGTGTGTCCATTGAAGCGATCCAGACCATGGGGATAGATGCCATGTTTTTCAAACCGATTCTGCATGCCAACCTGGCAAAAAATGTTCGCCAGGTATTGGATAAAACCCATAAATGCGATAATAAAAAGCAGATACAGCCGTAAAATTCAAGGAAACCCCATGGAAATAGATCAAGATCAGGAAAGAATTGTTCATTATGTCGGAATCGGGGCTTCTGCCGGCGGACTGGAAGCCATTGAAGAATTTTTTACCCACATGCCGGAAAAAAGCAACCTTGCCTTTATTGTGATACAGCATCTCTCCCCGGATTACAAAAGCCTCATGGTTGAACTGCTGTCCAAGAAGACCAAAATCCCGGTTCATCGTTCTGTTGACGGGATGAAAGTCGAGCCCAACAACATCTATATGATTCCGCCCAAGAAAAATCTGTCTATTTTTCACGGCCGCCTGGTTTTAAAAGAGAAAGACACCACCCGGGGCATTAATCTGCCCATTGATATTTTTCTTCGATCCTTGTCAGAAGACAAGGCAGAACGGGCCATTGCCATTGTTCTGTCCGGAACCGGCAGCGACGGTACCCGGGGCGTTCGAGCCATTAAAGAACAGGGCGGCATGGTCATGGTCCAGGATGAGAGCACAGCCAAATTCAACGGCATGCCCCGGGCGGCCATCTCCACGGGTGTGGCGGATTTTATCCTGCCGCCCAAGGAGATGCCGGACCAGCTCATGGCCTATGTGGGGCACCCCTATGTCATCGGTAAACAACCCCGGGAAGCTCTGTTAAACGATGAAAATGGATTGACACGGATTTTTTCTGAACTTCGGGAAAAAACCAAGGTCGATTTTACCTATTACAAGCCTTCGACCATTATCAGACGTATCGAACGTCGGATGACGGTCAATCAGATTGATCAGCTCCATGACTATGTGCTGCATATCCAGAAGTATCCGGTTGAAGTCATGACCCTGTATAAAGAGCTTTTGATCGGCGTCACCAGCTTTTTCCGGAATCAGAATGCCATGGAAGAACTCATGGAAAAAGGGCTGACTCAATTGATTGAAGATGCCCGGAACCGGGAAATCCGTCTGTGGGTCACCGCCTGTTCAACGGGTGAGGAAGCATACACCCTTGCCATCCTGGCCAAGGAAGCCATGGAAAAGCTCAAGGTGGCCAGAGATATTAAAATTTTTGCCACAGATCTTGACCGGGATGCGGTCATTCATGCAGGAAACGGCATCTATCCGGAAAGCATTGCCGCTGACCTGACCCCGAAAATGCTCGGCAAATATTTTTACCGGAAAGAAGAAAATTACCAGATTGCCCGCCATATCAGAGAAATGGTCGTCTTTGCCCAGCACAATCTGGTCAAGGACCCCCCGTTTACCAAAATCGACATGATCTCCTGCAGGAATCTATTGATCTATCTTCAGCCCATCCTTCAGCAGAAAGTCATGGAAATGTTCAACTTCTCATTGAATCCGGGCGGTATTCTGTTCCTGGGAAAAAGTGAAACCATTGGTGACATGACCCATTATTTTGAAACCATCAGCCCAAAGCATAAGATCTACCGCTGCATCGGCAAGCAGGCCATGCTCAAACACCCCATCGACACCCAGACCAGCCCCAGGCAACCGTTAAATAAACCCTTTCCCTTTTCATTTCGAGAGACGTACCGCCGGTTTAACCACACGGAAAGCAATAACATGATGAACCGGTACATGAGTGTGCTTGAACATCACTATCTGCCGTTGTCGATTATTGTGAACGAGGGCCTGGATATTCTCCATATTTTTGGCAATGCAAAGGATTTTTTCAATGTCCCGTCCGGTAAAATGGAATTCAATATCACACGGATGGCGGTCAAAGACCTGGCCATACCCCTGGCCACCGGCATCCAGCGGGTCTTCAAATCAAAAAAAGAGCTGGTGTATACCAATATCAGGGTTTCGGGAAACACTGAACAGCGGAATGTGGATTTAAATATTATCCCCCTGCCGGATAAAAAGGATCATGAATCCCTGGTGGCCGTTTTTTTTAAAAGTGTTGAAACTGAAAACAAGGCTTCCAGAACTATTCCAATTGAAACCTATGATATTGATGAGGACATCCGGCAGCGTATCAAAGACCTTGAACAGGAGCTTCAGTTCTCCAATGAAAATCTGCAGGCCACCATTGAAGAGCTTGAAACATCCAACGAGGAACTCCAGGCCACCAATGAAGAGCTTCTGGCCAGCAATGAAGAACTGCAAAGCACCAATCAAGAGCTTCAGTCCACCAACGAAGAATTGTTCACCGTCAATTCAGAATACCAGAAGAAAATTATTGAATTAACCGAGATGAACAACGATGTCGAAAACCTGTTGACCGGATCCGGCATTGAGATCCTCCTCCTGGACGAAAACAATGACATCCGGAAATGTTCACCCCTGCTGACCAGGATTTTCAATATTATGGACAAAGACATTGGCAGGCCCATCAATCATCTGTCCCACCACATCCTTGACTTTGATCTGACCCGGTCGGTCAAGCAGGTCCAGAAAACCAATCAACTGCTGTCTGTGGTCAAGCAATTAAAAGACGGCACCTATTTCAGAATACGGATACTGCCCTATTACATCGGTCCGGATACCTATGCCGGCACAATCATAACGTTTGTTGACATCAGCGATTTGGAACTGGCCAGAAAAAATCTTCGACTCAGCCAGCAGGCAGCATCACAGATGTCGTACCATCTGCCCTCAGGTCTGTTCATCTTTAAATGCAACAATAAAAACGAGCTTGTTCTTGAAAATATCCAAAAAAGCAGGGATGATCTGAAGGGCATGGACATAAAAAAATTGAAGGGCAGAAAAATCGATACTCTGTGGCCTGAAGTCAAACAACAGAACCGCTATCAAGATCTTGTGGGGGTCATAGAATCAGGCGTCCCCTTTGTCTCTGACAACATTACCGGTGATTCAGCCGGTGAAAAAAAAATATTCAGACTGATCGCCTTTTCACTGCCGGACGACCAGCTGGCAATCATTTATGAAGACCGCAATTCAATGGTTTGCTAAATCCCATTTAAAACAAGGAAGACCTTTACCCATGACCTCTGACAACTTTAGAGAGACCCTTCGCATAAAAGCCAAAAAAAAACTGGCCGACATGCCGGATAAATTAAAAGACATGGACAAAAAAGAGGTCTATGCCCTTTTTGAAGAACTCAACATCCACCAGATCGAGATTGAGCTGCAGAACGAAGAATTGATTGCAATTCAGCGATCCCTTGAAAACAGCCGGTACCGGTATATGAATCTGTTTGACAACGCCCCGGTCGGGTATGTGGTTCTCGACCAGGTGGGGATCATCAAGCATTATAATACCACTTTTTTAAATATGGTGCAGCACCGGAAACTCAAACAATCCGGACAGGCCTTTGCCGACCTGCTCATTGAAACGGATGCAGAAACATTTCGGGCAAGATATAAAGCCTTTTTCAAAGCGCCCGAAGGCAAACAGATTCAGGCCCGGCTCATTCCCTCCGACCCCCATCCCGTTTCGGTACTCCTCGAAGGCCGGCATCACCTTGAGCACATAAAAGACACTCGGTCTGCCCATGAATTATTGTTAACCGTTTCTGATATCAGTGAACTCCAGCTGGCCAAGCAGCAGTTTAAGGACGCCTTTCACAGTTCTAAACGAAAAGAAAATGAAATTTCTGCGCTGTTGATGGCGGCACGGGCGGTTCTTGAAAAAGATGAGTTCCAGACGGTCGCCCGAGCCATTTTTGACATCTGCGCTTCGGTCATTGGATCCACTTCAGGCTATATTGCCATGCTCTCCAAGGACGGGGACGAAAACGAAGTCCTTTTCCTGGAAGACGGCGGCCTGCCCTGCACGGTTGACCCGGATCTGCCCATGCCCATCAGGGGATTGAGAGAACAGGCCTATGAAACCTGCCAGGTGGTGTACAGCAATAATTTCATGGACAGTGAGTGGACAAAATTTTTACCCAGAGGCCATGTGCACATGGCAAACGTGCTGTTTGCTCCCCTGGTCATAGAGCAAAAAGTTGTGGGCGTTATGGGGCTTGCCAATAAAAAGTCTGATTTTAATGACCACGATGCCCTTATTGCAAAGGGTTTTGGCGAAATTGCGGCCATTGCGTTTAAAAATGCCCGCCTCCAGGACAAACGTCAGATGGTTGAAAATGAAAAAAGCGAATTGATTGAACGACTGCAAAGTGCCCTGGCCAATGTTAAACAGCTGAGCGGTCTTCTGCCGATCTGCTCACACTGCAAAAAAATAAGGGATGACAAAGGGTACTGGAATCAGATTGAAGACTATCTTGATACCCACTCCGAAGCAAAGTTCAGTCATGGCATCTGCCAGGATTGTGCGAAATTACATTATCCGGATTTTAACTTGTATGAGGAGTAAGATTTCTGTATTTATGGACTGGGCGCCTTAAAGGAGATCAAAAATGGCGATTAAATGGCGGAAAGAGATGGGCGTTGGCAACGAAAACGTGGACAATGACCACCAAAAACTTATTGAAATTGTCAATTCAGGATTCTTTGGAGGAAGCCGGCATGAACAAGGACCAGTTCATTGAATTTGTAAGACACTGGCTGATCAATCACGTAATCAAAGAGGACCTTTTGTTCAAACCCTTTGTTAAACGGACTTGATGGCGGACTCAGCCATCAACACATTCTAAACATAGCCATTTGTTTGTTTGAAAAAGGCAATCCATGACCCTGTACGCATACAAAAATATCCGTCCTGAAATTCATCGAACTGTTTTTATAGCGCCTACAACTCAGATCATCGGTAACGTCTGCATTGGTCAACGCTCTTCCGTGTGGTTCCAGACGGTCGTTCGAGGTGATATGGACAGGATCACGATTGGTGAGCGGACCAATATCCAGGACCTGACCATGTGCCATGCCGATGCAGATGTCCCCTTGAATATTGGAAACGGCGTGACCATTGGCCATCACTGCGTTGTCCATGGATGCACCATCCAGGATAATTGCCTGATCGGGATGGGCGCCATTGTAATGAATGGCGCGGTTGTCGGGACGGGATCGGTGATCGCTGCCGGCGCTGTTGTGCTCGAACATACCATTGTTCCGCCATACTCCCTTGTGACCGGGTCGCCCGGCAAGGTGAAAAAGACCTATCAAGACAGAGAAAAAATCGAGCAGTACTTGAAAAAAATCTCTGATCACTATGTGAAAAGCGCCCGGGATTTCAGTACTGGAGATCTGTTTTATCAAATAAAGTAACTAACTTTATTCCGTCATCCCATGACCGATGATCCCGGCCAGGCCGATTTGTTCGAGCAGAGCGGCCTGCTTGAGTTTCAAGCCAGAATCATCCGGCGATGTTTCAATCAACGAACAAAGGGCATTAAAGGCGTCATACCAAATGCCGGCCTCGGCATAGATATGCGGCACCTGGGACATTGGGGCCTTTGCCAGCGCCTGTTTTATCTTTGGCTGTTGTTCGATGAATTCTATCCCTCCTGCGGCCAGGATATCCTTTGAGCGGTGCTGTGCATCCGGTACAAGGGCAATGAACCATTTGTACTGTATGTTCGGCTCAAGGTAGACCCCATGGTCTGCCAGGCGGACAGGCTGGATGCCCGGCTTTCCTCGAGGGGCAATCCGGGCTTCCACGATGGGAAGGATTCCCTGTTTCTGGATCAAAGTGAACTCAACAGGGCAGGACGATGCTTTTGACTGATAAAAAAAGAGAACCGGCTGACGGGATACGGTCAGGCCGATATGTTCAGGCACAATCAGGCACAGATAGGGAAGTTTCGGGTCCGGTCCCCTGGTTCCGCCGGCCACGCGACCGGCCGGTGCCCCGCGCAGGGGCGGTTTGTAGATGGGCACGTTATTGGTTGCCCGGGGGCTTTTTTGCTGGGGCTGGATTTTTTCCTTATCTGGCTCGTTTTCGTGAACCGCTTTTGGGGGCTCATCCCTGGTCGTGGGCTGGGTCGTTTCCCCTTTGTTTGTTTGACCAAGGTCTGAGGCCGTAACCGGTGCCATGAATACAATGCTTAAGCCTAAAATTACGCCACAGAGGGCAGACAATGATAATTTCATGTTGATTCCTCCCTGGTTATCTGGTTTATCTTTTAGACAATACCCGGTAGATGTTTAATCGCTCGTTTTTTCCCTCTAGGCTGGCTTGCCCGATCAGCTGGGTATTGAATTGCCCGTCAAGATACTTCAGCGTGGTTTCTCCGATGAGAATCCGCCAGGGGCAATTCCTGCCAAGGTCCTTGTCATAACTTTCAAGGCGGGCCGCAATATTGACGATGTTTCCCACGGTGGTGTATTTCATTCTCGTGGAGCTGCCCAGGGCACCGGCCACAATGGATCCTGTAAAAATTCCGATGCGGGTTCCAGACTGGGGAAGTCCCCGGTACTGCCAGAGGGCGTTGAGCCTTTCCATCTCCACACCCATTTTAATGGCGCAGTTCACCGCATTTTGTGCATCCCTTCCAATGTCGGCTTTATTTGTCCTGGGCAGTGGAACCCCGAAATTCGCCTTGATACCGTCTCCGGCATAGTCGTCCACCACTCCCCCATGGGCCATGATGGTTCGGGTCATGGCCGCCATATAGGTGTTCAGCCACTGGATGAGAACCTGGGGATCAAGGGTTTCACAAATGCTTGTAAACCCTCTGATATCGGAGAAAAGTATGGTTGCGGTCATTTTTTGGGGCCGCGGCCGTCCGTTGAGTAAAAACTGGTTCCTGTTTTCCCATATTGATTTGGCTATTTTCGGGGCAACAAGCTTTGAGAATAACTGCATCAAAATGGCCTTCTGCTTGTTTTCCCGGTCGGAAACATAGGCGGTTATCATTCCGGCGGATAAGAGTCCGGTCAGGGCCATGGGAACCAGGGGAACCCACCACCCATTTAGAAATGCAGCATGTGCGGAAAACGAAACAAGGGAGAGTGCGGCTGCCATTAAAATGGAAAAATGCCAGACGGATCGTATGAAAAAACCGGCAATACCGCCCAGCAGGCTCCATAAAAGCATCAGTCCCATCTCCTGGTTTTCTGTGAGTGTCTTGATGGGGCTGGCCTCATTCAATCCAAACCGGATCAACTGACTTGTGAGACGGCCATGGACAACGACCCCCGGCATCTTTTGGTCCGCCTGGAATTCTCGGCTGAACGGGGTGTAGAAATGGTCTTTTACGCTCTGGGCCACAACCCCGACAAGTACAATTTTGTCGTGGATGTCCTGGGAGCTGATCTTTCCTGATAACAGGCGGGTCAAGGATCGGGATTGATAAAAATCTGCTGTATCCCTGTAATCAATAAGGTATTGATACCCCCTGGCATCGGCATTAATATATCCGCCGTCACTGGGTTCAAGGGGCTTGATGGTTGTCTGGCCCAGTTTTAAATGATCTGGATTTGTATCATCGGGCCCGGCGGTAATACCCTCTTTTTGTAAAAAAATAAGGGCAAGCAGGAGATTGAACGCATAAAATAACTGCTTTCCATTATCAAGGAAAAGAAGCCCTCTCCTGATGATACC
The DNA here is from genome assembly GCA_963675615.2 of uncultured Desulfobacterium sp. Classification (GTDB taxonomy): domain Bacteria; phylum Desulfobacterota; class Desulfobacteria; order Desulfobacterales; family Desulfobacteraceae; genus Desulforapulum. Next base: position 761,266 of record CAXXTD010000001.1, on the reverse strand, counting down.
CCCCGAGTCTACAAGCATGTCGTTAAATCCTGCCTGGTCGGTTCCTGCAAGTATCGACGGAGGCGGAACACCGTCGTTGCCGAATTTTGTGACGCAGATGATGTTGGGATTACTGCTCAATACCAGGTCCAGTTCCCCGGATCCGGGCGGAACTGAAATATCCCGGAAAATATCCAGCCCAATGGCCCGGGGGTGATGAATTAAAAGCAATCTAAGGGCTTTTGAAATTGTTGCATCTGTGAGGGGCCACCGGCCCTGAACAAGGATATCCTCCTCTGAAATTTCGATAATGAGAATTCGGGATTGGTCTTGAATCTGTGTGGGTCTTGATCTCACGAACCAGTCATAGACCGAAAGCTCAAGGTGTTCAAGGAAACCTGAACCCCGCAACCCCAGGATGGCGATAAAACACAAGACAGAGATACAGGCAATGGGAACAGGAGGAAAATCGAATAGTTTTCGGAGTAGGTCCATAAAAGATCCCCAATCCTATAGCCAGTTGTTGATGAGCAAAAAGGCAGACCAGTACCCTGGGTGGTCATAACGCGGGTCCTCAAGCAGACTCAATTGTGCGCGTTGAAGTGCCATGGCCCTTGAAACCGCTGGATCTTTGAGCTGAAGATAAAACTGTTTGATCATACGGGACGAGGCCATGTCATCGATGCTCCACAGGGTGGCCAGCGCGCTTCTTGCCCCTGCCTTGACCGCTACGCCAGCCATGCCCAGGGCGGCAAGATCATCCCCGGCAGCGCTTTCGCACGCACTCAATGCCAGGAGGTCCAGGGGGGTTTTACGAAACTGCAGAAACCCTGCATATTTGTCCAGGGTATCCATGGTGAGCTTTTCATCAAAGGCCAGAACAAAGGTCTGGTCAACATCTCCCTGGAATTGCCCGTGGGAGGCAATGTGTACGATGTTGAATTCTTCTTTTTTCAACTCCGTTTCCATGTTTGAAATGGAAAAATCCTGATCCAGGAGCAATTTGCTTGAAAAGAGTCTGCTGATATTCTGAAGTTCCGAAACAACCTCGGGCAGGGGGGAAAATCCCTGTGATGCCCGGGTAATCCCGACCGCTAGGATCTTAAGGTCTTTTCTTTTGATGGGCGTTGGATCAATGAGGTTCAGGCCCGGTGTGATGACGGTTGCATATTTATGAATCAGGAATCTTTTGCCATCATGGAGTGCGGCCATGGGAATGGTTCGAAGGGGGCCAGACGGTACAAAAACCAGTGTGTCTGCGCCCATGGAAGAAAGATCCGGTTCAATCGGGCGTATCAGATTGTCATACAGTGCCTGGGCGTGGGGCAGGAATTCCCATGTGGTGCGTTTTTCGAGTTTGCTGCGAAACGCTCTGATCTCCCGGGTTATTGTTTCCTGGTTTACAGGAATTGAAAATTGTTTCAAGCCGGACGGCAGGCTGACCAGCAATTCCGTCCGGTCTTCAAGCAGCACCGGATAGATAACAACAGCTGTTTTTGAGATGGAATCAAGATTTGCAGTGTCAAACCCACCTGCATCCACGCAATCATCCTTGAAATAATTCCTCAGCTCATACACCCTGAGCAGTTCAACCACATCCCTGGCCTCGAACAGCAGGTCCTGGTGTTCTTGTCTGTTTTCCAGGGATTTACTCTGCTGCAGAAGCAGATCCACCAGTTCAAAACAAACCGATCCTGCAATCTTTCTGAAAGATGCCTGTTGGATATCATGGCAGTTGTCTATTGCCTGGTGAATGGACTGAAGGGTAAATACCGTTCGCCTGTAGGCCGCAACGGCCTGGTCAATCTTGTTCATTTGTTTGAAGATGCGCCCTGCCTGCCACTGCCATTTATAGAGGGATTCAGGCGCATAAACCTGCTGTGCAGCAAAAACAGCCGTCTGGGTAAAGGCCAGGGCCTCTTCATGGCGGCGCTCGTCTTCGTGTAATTTGCCGGTATATCCAGATGCATAGGACATGGCACGATAATCATTTGTCCGCTGTGCTACTTTTCCTGCCTGAGAGAAAATACCATGGCAAAGGCGCCGGAATTCATTCTGAAATTCCGGTAAATACGTTTCCAGATCCAGATAGGCCAGACCGGTGTTGATCAGTCCGTAGGACTTGAAATGGGAATCCTCAAGGCGATTCAGTTTTTCCAAAGCCTGGTCCAGAATCGGTCTGACCCTTTCAGCCTGGTCGTTTATCAAATGGGCCCGGGCAAGGTTTATCAGTGCGGTGATTGTCAGCAACGGGCTGCCGGCGGTCCTGGCCGTTTCTATGCTTTGCGTGTATGCTGCAACGGCATCTATATATTTTTTTTCGAGCAGATAAAGGTTTCCCTGGTTATTCAAAATCGCTGCCACAAGTTCCGGGTCGTCCGTTCTTTTGGAAACAGAGAGACTCTGGCTTAAATAGTGTTCAGCCCGGCCTTTGTCTCCCATCAGGGTGTATAAATACCCAAGATGGGCCATTACGATTGCCTGGTGGTGATAATTTCTGGATCCTTCTGCCAGGACAAGGGCATTCCCAAGGACCTCCATGGCCTTGTTGTTCAATCCGATGCCTTGATATGCCCGGGAGAGTTCGACCAGGACGGCACATTGTTTTTCTCTGTTTTTTATCGCCCTGAACGCTTTTTCTGATTGGGTCCAGTCTTGAATTGCCGATTCAAAATCACCTTTTTCAAAGGCCACGATTCCTTTTTCATGGTATTCCATTGCCGACAGGGGCTCGGACGGTGGGGGTGAAGTGGATATCCAGCTTTGTTCAGGTTTGATTTCTGGCGTGCATGACGGAAAGGCCGTGGAAATCAGTATGACCATGATCACAGGCAGCCTCAAAAAATGCCTGCAGAACAGAAGCCCTGTTTGCTTTGATAAAATCCGGTTCATATCCGCATACCCTCTATTTAGGCGGTTAAAAATTTTGGATCACAAATTGGAAATGTATTCCTTTGTCCTGGAGATCTTCTTCAACGGTATCAACATTCCTGAGTGGAAGGGCCCAGTAGATTTCAAACTTTGGTTTTACCTTAAAAGGGGTCTTCATTAACAATCCGCCCCACCTCAGCCCAAGGCCGATGCTTGAAATGTTCTTTGGGAAAGGGGTCTTTCCATTTTTGTTCCAAGCCGCACCCAAGTCAAAAAAGGTTGCCAATTGAAGATACTCTGTCCCGTCTTTATCCCGCACCAGGGGAATCCGGGCTTCGATGGAGGTGAGCAGGCCCTGGTCCCGGACCATCAGGTTTTCGCGGTATCCCCTCACACTGTAGCGTCCTCCGACCGGAATCTGTTCAAATCCCAGCAGAGAATCACTGGAAAGCTGCAGGTCCGTTCGAAATATCAGCTGGGTGTCCAGGGGGGACAGTATGCTGGCCCACTGGATCTGGCCCAGCCAGGCAAAAAAACGGCTGTCAGGAAGATTGCTGCTGTGTATGGTGGAATTCATTTCATCAATCCCAAGGCTGAATTGTGACCGTGCAGCAACGACCTGTCTCTGGGTGCTGTGTGTCCAATCCTGGGAAAACCGCAGCACTGTGTTTATGGATTCTCCATCAATGGCCCCCGGTGAAAATGAAAAAGGTTCATCCAGTAAAAATGTTTTGTTCCTGTTGTTTTCCCCGGAGAGCGCCATGGCAAATTCCTGGGAAAGGGTTCGGTAAAAAGGATGGCGCAGGGTAATTCGAAACATTTCGGATTTACTTACAATATCAAGATCTTCAAAGGGCCCTTCAAAAACACGAAGATCGTTGTTGCTGTAACGAAAGGTCAACGTCGTATCATGGGCGTTGATGGGCAGTGAATACCAGGTGTCAACCTGGGGGTCATTCTCCTTGGACAGCACCGTGTTTAAGCTGAGTATATCCCCGTGGCCGGTTAGATTCTGATGTGTAATGTTTGCAAGCCATCGCTGGGCGCCAATGGCGGGGGGCTGGTAGTTGTCAAATCCAAACTGGATCTGGCAGGGATTTTCTTCCTCCACCTCCACGCTCATCAGGCTCTCCCCAAGGGCCATTCCGGGTTTAAGTTCTGCATGGATGTGGGCGATGCGCCGATCCTGCTGTAATTGCTGAAGCCGCTTCTGCAGGGGCTCTAGGTTCAGGGGAGGGCCTGAATCAAGGGCGAGCCTGTCTTGTATATACCCCCTGGTGAACCATTTATTGCCGTTTACATCGATGTGGGTAATGCTGCCCTCAATGATCTTAAAAATAATTTTTCCATCAATGATTTTTTGATCGGGCACGATTGCCCCCGAGTTTACATACCCCTTGCTTATATAATGGAGGGTCAGCAAATGCTGAATTTCTTCGAGCATCTCATTGGTCAGTATCTGATCGAGATATGGAGCTGTTATCTGGCCGAGTTCCTGATCGGAAAAAACAGTGCTGCCTTTGACCTCGATTTTTTTCACCACGATTTTGGGCATGGGCGCCAGGCCAGATTGTTCCAGGAAAGAGGGCCGGGTCGGTAGAATCAATCCCGGTGATTCTTCCGATTCCGGCGATTGCGCAAATGGCAGTATTCTTCCCATGGAAGGAGCTGTCGGATCAAGGCCATGGATGTCCCGTGGCTGGGCATTACCCCCGGTAAGTATCAGCAACAGGAGTTGCAGGGCAAAAAGGGTGATTGTCTTTTCAAACCCTGATTGAATACGCTCTTTGGTTAAAACAGGTAATTGTTTCATCCGGCATACACCCTGGGAACTGTTTTTTGCCAATCTATCGATCAGCTACCGCATGGGCAAAGGGCTTGACAGAAGTCTTCCGGGCGCTGCAGGAAGGCTGTCACGGCCCTTGACCATGAAACTGCTGTATTTTCCCTTGTGCACCCTTGCCATGCAGGGTTTCCTGAGAAGCGAGACAATAGTTCTGAAATCCTTGGACAGCGGGGATATCTGGCTGTTGATCTGGGTTACGGGTGACCGGATATCCACCTGGCCATCAATGCCAAGGGACGAAGATGCATCAATAATAGTGTCTGGATCAGCAAGAAATACATTGGAATCAATTGCGATATTTCCCCCTGTTCCTTTGAATGCATTGGCAATGACTTTGCTGTTTTTAAGGATGACATACTGGGAATCCACGCTGACATTTCCTCCGGTTGTCGCAACCCCTCCCCCGACACTGGCGGTTATTTCACTGTCAACGAGATGGATCATGTGGCCTGCCCGCATTTTTATATCTCCCCCCATGGCCTTTTCTGAAGAGGTCAGAAGGGATGCATTGTCCATGTTGATATTTCCGGCGGTTGCAACGGCTATATTACCTGCATCTCCGGCATTTTCTGACACCCGGCTTTCTGTGGATATCTGCGCCCCGGTGGTCAGGTCTGTTCTTTGGGTGGATATAGTGATGTCGCCGCCTTTTCCCGTTGTTTCAGTGAATGAATTGATCCATCCACTGTCTTCAATTAATAGGCTTGAAGTTTGAATATCAATGTTTCCACCGTCTCCAGTATCTGGGGTAAATGAGGAATTGGCACTGGCTGTGATGCAAGCGCCTGCATGTAGGTGATTCACATTGGCATTGATCATAAATTTGCGCATGGCATCATTTTTTCCGGATACGACCAGATTATCTGAAATAATATCGATATTGCCGCTGTTTCCATCTCCAAAGGTGGCTGTTGACAAATTTGCGCCGTCCAGCACTTCAAGCGTGCCTACTGTTAGATTAATGCTTCCGCCTTTTCCACCATCAAGCCCTGCCTGGGACGCAATTGCCGATGGCGCCAGGGTTGGTAACCCCGTATACGGTTCAATAAATTGTTCCGGATGGACTCCTGAAAGTGTCAGATATTTTGAATCCACCACCACCCTGCCGCCGTCACCTGTGCCGTATCCACCGGTATTGACCTGGGAGCCGTCTAAAATTTGAATATTATCTGCTGATATTTTTATGTCACCCCCGGGATCGGGGCTGTAGGAAACAGAACTGATACTGGCCCGTCGGGTCATGGTGAGATCATGGGTTTCAAGAGTGATATCACCCCCTGATCCACCGGCTGGACTGGAGCCGCTGGATATGCCGGTAAATTCATTACCAAAGGGGTCGCTTGAGGTTTCAAGGCCTGAAAGTCTTATTGAATCGGCTGTCAAATCCACATTGCCGCCGTCTCCTCCTGTCCCGAACCGACCCGAGGAAGTGATATATGCATTGTCTGACAAATCCAGGGTTCCCACATTTAACATCGCATTTCCTGCATTTCCCCCGGAGAATGTCATGGTCTGGACACTTGCCTTTGTGGACATATCAAAGGTTTCGGCCGATATTTCAACTCTGCCTCCGTCTCCCTGCCCGAAAGTATTTGCAAAAATCCCGGTATAAATCTCCCAGCCGTTCGAATCCAGATCCCGGGTGCCTGAAATATTAATACTGCCCGTGACGTTTATATCGACAATACCGGCCTGGCCCAGGTAATAGGTCGTGGATGAAATAGATGTCCTGGGCAACATTTGTAATCCACTGGCATTCAGGGTGATATTACCAGCCTGGCCTGTTCCTGGGTAAGACGTATAGCTCATGATAGAGGAATAGCTGCTGGGGAAATCATCATTTGCCATTAAAACCTGATCCGCTGTCACATAAATATTGCCGGCAGCACCTGTTCCGCCACTTGCATTGGTGTAAATATATCCTGCCCCCCGGTTGATGAGATCGCCGGTTTTAATGATAATATCCCCGCTTTCCCGGGCACCATACGTACCGGCCTGGATGCCCCCTCTATTGTCAAATAGAAGGGCGTTGCAGTCGATTATAATGTTTCCGCTCTGGCCGCTGCTTCCCTCCATGGCAACGGATTCGATTCCTGAATAGTTATTGATTTCGATATGATTGGCCCGGATTTGAACTCCCCCGGAATTTCCCGTAACATCGGGTAAAACGTTCGTGCGAATGAAAGATCCTGACCCGGTTGAATCATCCAGAATCAAATCGCCTGACAACTTGATATCAACGCCGTTCCCCGGCAGTGCGGCAATTGTTCCCCTGTTGCTGGCACAAATCGTTCCATCGTCAACAACCAGCCTGCCGCTGCGGATAAAAACAGTTCCGCCGCCGTTTCCGCCTGCATCAATGCCGGCGTGATTCAGATCAATGCTTCCGAAATCTTCAACCCCTCTTGTGTTAAGGCCGGGTGTTGCGGTATCGTCATCCGGAACGATTTCACCCGGAGATGAAACGCCTGCCATATCAATCCTGCCACCGGGGGCTATAATCTTTGCATGGTGGTCTGCATCCACGCCCGTAATCCGAATATCGCCTCCCATGAGGGAGATGGTTTTGCCCTCCAGGACTTCAAGATGGGAACCTTCAATGACAATGCTGCCGGGATTTCCACCCATGAACCCAAACGCTGTTGGCGGATCAATGGTCAGTACGCTTGTTTTTAAAGGGTCAGCATAAAAAATTCCGTTGTTTCCCATGGAGAGATAATCGGATGTGGTCACATGAAAAGAACCGTTGACATCCAGGCGGGCATTGGGGCCCCATAAAAATCCGCTGGGGTTCAGCAGATAAAGGTTTGCTGATGAAATGTCGGATCTGACAAGCCCGTCAATGGTTGACACGGTGCCGCCCGTTACCCGCCCGATAATATTTTTGATGGTATCTGGACCGGTGAAATTTGCACTCTGGCCGGTATCAATACTGAAGTTTCCAAAGCTGTGGAATACGTTGCTTGCATTGATGGTCTTTCCGTATTCAGCCTTGATTTGAAAGTCTGGGCCGCCTAATGTCATCTGGGGGCCAAGGGTGCCATCCAGGGTGACCTCTGCATGGCCGGCGGATTGATATATAAAGGAGAGACAAACCAGAGACATCAGGCTAAAGGCAGAAAAAACGTGGGCAAAGCGTTTTGAAATAAACATTTTTCCCCCTGTCATTTTTTTAAATATCGTTTTAACACAGGGATGCTTTTCGTTATTCGAGTCTGCTGTCTTTTGTTCAACCCTTTTTATACCCGTTACAACTAAGGACAGGATCAAAAAACGAAAGAAAACAATAATTACGAAATCAAAAGACAAACAAGAAATAATAAGATACGATTGTGTCCCAGAAAGAATATAATGCAGATCTGAATCAACTAAAAAAAGAGGGTTTGCGAAATCATAGGCTGTACTATCCCCAAATTTTACATATGAAAATTGCCGGTGTCAAGAAATCTGTTTGAAAAATCATGAAATAATTGGGGCTTATATACATGCTCAATGTGTTTTTTGACCCATACCCGGACGCTTTTTTTTGGGGTAAGGAGCGCGAATGGAACCAGAACAGCTTCAAAGGAAAATTGCGGCTCTCAAGCGTGCAAAAAGAATTCACGATTCACAAAATAAACTGTTTGAAATATTCATCACCATGGCGCAGTCATCCAATGAGAGTCAATTGCTGAATGTCACCATGCAGAAAGCCCTTGAAATAATAACCCGTTTTTCTGGTGCACAAAAGGGAGGGCTGTTTCTGCTGGATATAAACGGGAGGGTAACCGACAGTATCCTTACCCGAGACCAGATAAAAGGAGAAAGGCGATCCAATTTGATTGGCAAAGTCCTGGACAAGGGGCTTGCCGGATGGGTAAAAAACACTCTTTCCGTTGGCCTTGTAACAGATACAAAAACAGATGACAGGTGGGTAACCCTTCCAAATCAACCCTATCGTGTCCGCTCTGCCCTGGCTGTACCTGTTCGCAGGAACGGTTCTTTGTTTGGGATTATCACGTTGATGCACCCTGAACCCTCACACTTTAACCTGACCTCTGTGGGTATCGTTCAGTATGCTGCGGACCAGATGGCCATTGTCCTTGAAAACGCCAAGTTGTATAAGAAGCTTGAAGAATTAAACCGTTCCCTGGAAAATGCCAGGCAATCCATGGAAAAATATTCCAGGGCCCTGGATGCTGAACTGGAAAAGGGCAGAAAGATTCAAGAAGATTTTCTGCCGCATTCGCTGCCTGAAGTTAAAAACTGTGATATCGCCGCCTGTTTGCATTCGGCCCTGCAATTGTCTGGTGATTTCTATGACGTGTTTGAGTTGCCGAACAAACACATCACTTTTATCATTGCCGACGTCAGCGATAAAGGGATTGGCTCAGCCCTTTTCATGGCACTGACCCGCAGTCTCTTACGTATTTTTTCCCGCTCTTTTTGCATCGACGGTGTTTCGGGCACCTTGGCGGACATTGATACGCCCTTCCAACCCGGCCAGGCATTAAAGGCGGTTTCGTTAATCAACGAATATCTTGCAAAAGAACATGGCAGTGAAGGCATGTTTGTAACCTTGTTTTTTGGTGTGCTCGATGGGCTCACTGGCAGCGTCGCGTATATTAATGGCGGCCATGAGCCGGTTCTGGTCCTAAACAAAGGGGGTATAAAAAAAGCATTAAAACCCACGGGTCCCGCGTTAGGCCCCATCCAGGGCGCTGTTTACAAGATTGAAACCATTCAGCTTGAACCGGGTGATATCTTGTTTGGCTTCACCGATGGCGTAACAGAAGCACGGTCAGAAAAAAAGGGCATTTATACCCGTAACCGATTGGAGAATCTCATTAACACGGGTGTTGCAGGTTCAGTTGACGATTTATTAAGAACCGTTAAGACAGATTTATTTGCCTTTGTCGATAATGCCCCCCAGAGTGATGATATCACGATGCTCGCCGTAAAATGGCAGTCATGAAAACAAGCGGGAACCTTTTTAATCTGTCTGCATCCGGGTGGCAAGGTAGCCGTCCATCATCAGATGGAGAATGTGGTGGAGCACACAGACCAGAAGGGCGGTGCCAAATTGCGGAAAACAGGTGATCTGGAGCATCACGGCCAGGGGCAGGGTTTTCTGGGCCCCCATGAAGATAACGCTCTCTTTTCTGCCCCTCTCAAGCTTGAGCACACGGGTCGTCCAGAAGGATGCCAGGAGCAGGGCCAGGTGAAAGCCCACTGCCAGGGGAACGATGAACAACGGGGTATAGCCCTGGGTCAGCAGGACATCCCGGGCTCCGGACAGGGACATGAACACGATGCACAGCACAATGCACTGATTGGCCATGCCCAGCCGTTTTTTCAGGGACTGGGATACGGCAAGGCCCCATCGTTTGGCTGCAAGCCCCAGGATCAGGGGGACGAGGACCAGGACGAGCAGTTTAATGAAAATGTCGGTGCGATCCAGGGTGATGCCGGCCTCAAGGTCCAGGGGGATGAGCAGCAGGGGCAGAACCAGGGGGATGGACACAACGGCCAGACCGTTGGATAAAATGGTGGTGAACAACGCATGGGCCATGCTGCCGCCGGCCTGACCGGTCATGACCACCCCGGACGACAGGGTGGTGGGCATGGCCGCCACCAGGGCAAGCCCCAGGGCGGTGCCGGTTTCCAGGGGCAGCATGAGAAACAGCCCTGCCACCAGGGGGGCGACAATGAGGATGACCCAGATGGCGCCGGCCGTGGCCCTGACGTCCCGGATGCCGGCCCGGATCTGGTCGGGTTCAATGATCAGGCCTGAGAACAGGAAAATAATAAAGATCATGAACCGGGGGCCCTGGTGGTCCTTGAGGAAAATTCCGGCCCGGGCCAGGCTGGCGCTCTGGTCCAGGATGACCAGGGCAAAGATGAGCACGATTCCCACCAGGAACCACTGGCGTTTGAGTGTGGCAGCCATGTCTATTTCTCTCCCAGATCCCAGAACAGCCCGGTCATGAGGCAGAGCCCCTCCCGGGTGATGGATGCCAGCACATGTTCGTTGGGGGCGTGCTGACAGCAGCCGCCGTAGGAGTGGGGAATCCAGATGGTGTCCATGCCGATGACATGGCTGAAGGCGTCGTTGGGCAGGGTGCCCCCCAGGTTGGGCAGAAAGGCCACGGTTTTACCAAGTGTCTGTTCAATGGATGCCCTGGCAAACTTGACCCAGGGATTGTCCGGGGCCATGCGGGTGGCAAGGCCGTAGTTGTTGGGGGTTTCGGTGATGGTGACCATGGGAAACCCGCCGGCGTCCAGGTGGGCCCTCAGGGCCGGGATAAAGGTTGCGGGGTCAACCCCGGCAATGAAACGGACATGGCAGCGGGCCCAGGCCCGGGGGGGAATGGCGTTGATCGGCTGGGCCGGATCCCCGCACTCAAAGGCCAGGACATCCAGGGTGTTCCATGCATAGACCTTCTGGGCGGCGGTCAGACCCGGCTCTCCCCAATCCGGATCAATGGCCGGTCCGCCTTTACCAGCCACGGTGAGAATGTCCACGGCAGCCTGGATGGCGTGGGGAACGGGTTCTGGGCGAAGGGCTTCCACCAGAATTTTCCCCCGGGCATCCACCATGGAGGCGATGGCATGGGCAAGGAGGATGCCGGGATTGGCCAGGAGTCCGCCCCAGTTGCCGGAATGGTGACTGCCCTGCCTGAGGTTGATCTCCAGGTCAAAGTTGAACACGGCCCGGGATCCTCCGAAAAGGGTGGGGGAATCCGGGTCGATCCTGGGTCCGTCCGAGGCAATGAGGACATCGGCCTTCAGGGCTTCTCTTTCCTGTTCACAGATCCTGTGCAGTCCCGGGGAGCCGGCTTCTTCGCCGGTTTCTATCAGGACAACCGCATTGAACCCCAGACGACCCCTTTCCTTGAGCACGCATTCCAGGGCCGCAAGGTTGATGGCATGCTGGCCCTTGTTGTCGGCGGCACCCCGGCCGTACCAGCGAATTTCATTTGTTTCAGGGGCTCTGCGTCGGGTCAGGGTCAGGGGATCGAGTCCTGACGCCCACTTGCCGGCCATGGCCGGAACCGTGTCTCCGTGGCCGTAAATCAGTACGGTGGGCCGGTCCTTGGCTTCCATGCGCCGGGCAATGAGAAAGGGGGCATTGACATCGACGGGGTTTTCGACGGTTCGGCAGTCAAAATCCATCCGTTCCAGCCAGGGAACCATGTGGTTTTCCAGGTAGGCCGTCATCTGGGGTTTTCTGTCCAGGGCCCTGGAGCCCGTGTCCTGGGCCACAAGGGCTGACAGGCAGTCAAAAAAGGTGTCGGTGTCAAACTGGGCCTGGGCCCGTTTTATGGCGGTTTCCCTTGTCATTTGCTGCTCCTTAAAAGTTGTCGGGATAGTGGCAGGCCACAAGTTTTTCCGATCGGGTCCTTGGTTCCGGTGGGGTCTGTCTGCACAGATCCCGGCATTTGACACACCGGGGGTGGAAGGTGCAGCCCGGCGGCGGGTCAATGGGGTTGGGATATTCTATTCCCAGGTGAAGATCCGGCAGGCCCATGCCCGGATCCGGGGTGAGAACCGATCCCAGCAGTGCCCGGGTATAGGGATGGCTGGGGGTGTCAAATATGGTCCGGGCTTCTCCCTGTTCCACGATCCGCCCCAGGTACATGACCGCCACGTGGGAGGCGATGTGCTCGACCACGGCCAGGTCGTGGCTGATGAACAGGTAGGTCAGATTCAGCTCTGTTCTCAATTCCATGAGCATGTTCAGGATCTGGGCCTGGACCGAAACGTCCAGGGCGGAGGTGGGCTCGTCGCAGAGTACCACCTCGGGCCGCATGATCAGGGCCCTTGCCACGGCCACCCGCTGGCGCTGGCCGCCTGACAGCTGGTTGGGATAATTATGCTTGAGCCTTGGCGGCAGCCCCACGATTTCCATGATTTCGTCGATCTTCTGGTCAAGGTCCTGTCGGCCGCTGACCAAACCCTGGGCCCTGAGGGGCAGGGAGATGATCTTGGAGATGGATTTTCTCGGGTTCAACGAAGAGTATGGGTCCTGGAACACGGGCTGGATGATCCGTGCGATCTGTCTGTGGGGCATGCTTGAAACCTCTTTGCCGGCAATGAACAGCCGGCCTGTCGTGGGACGTTCCAGGCCCAGGATCATCTTGGCAATGGTGGTCTTGCCGCAGCCTGATTCTCCCACAAGGCCCAGGATAGACCCCTTGGGAATGGACAGGCTTACCCCGTTCACGGCCTTGAGGTCTTTTTTGCCCCTGAACATGCCGGCGCTGACCCTGAAGGTCTTGGTAATATTTTCGGTTCTCAGTGCAAGCTCAGCCATTAGTTCGCCTCCGTCTGGGCCGGTCCGGCCGGTTGCATGTCCATGTCCATGTCCACCCCGGGGTTGACGCAGGTGAATGAACGGGTGGGGGAAAGAACGACAGGTTCAAGGTCCGGGCGGGCACAGCTTTCGACTGCCTGGCTGCACCGGCTTCTGAACGAACAGCCCCACAGTTCGCCGATGGGGGTGGGCACAATACCCGGTATGGAGCCCAGCTTCTCGCCGGGCAGGGTTTTTCCCGGTACGGGGATACAGTCCATGAGCCCCCGGGTGTACGGGTGAACCGGGTGGGTGAAAATTTCGTCAATGGTGCCGGTTTCCACGATCTGGCCGCAGTACATGATGGCCACATCATCGGCCACCCGGGCCACCACGCCCAGGTCATGGGTGATCAGGATCATGCCCATGTTGAATTCCTTCTGGATGGCGGCCAAAAGGGCCATGATCTGGGCCTGGATGGTGACGTCCAGGGCCGTGGTGGGTTCGTCGGCAATGATCAGGGACGGGCCGCACATCAGCCCCATGGCGATCATGATCCGCTGGCGAAGCCCCCCTGACAGCTGGTGGGGGTATTGCTTGAGCCTTGATGCGGACCCGGTGATGCCCACCTTTTCCAGCAGGAACACGGCCCGATCCCGGGCCTCTTTTGCCGAGACATTCTGGTGCTCGGTCAGGGCCTCAGTGAGCTGGTCGCCGATGGTGTAGCAGGGATCCAGGGAGGTCATGGGCTCCTGGAAGATCATGGCCATGTGGTTTCCGCGGATGGCGGCCAGCTGGGATTCCTTGAGATCCAGAAGGTTTCGGCCATCAAACGCAATCGTGTCAGCCGTGCACCGGGCCGATGGGGGAAGCAGACCCATGATGGCCATGGCAGTCATGGATTTGCCGCAGCCGGATTCACCGACCAGGCTCAGGGTTTTTCCCTTTTCCAGCTTGAACGATACATGGCGCACGGCATGGAGGGTTCCGGCCGGCAGTTTCAGGTCAACGTTGAGATCTTTTACTTCGAGCAGCGGTGTCATGAGCGTCCCTCCGGGGAGGTGACATCCCTTAATCCGTCGCCAAACAGGTTCATGCCCAGGACCATGAAAAACAGTGCCACGCCCGGGATGGTCACAAGATAGGGGTTGAACAGCATCATGTCTTTGCCTTCGGATATCATCAGCCCCCAGGAGGGAGTGGGGGGCTGGACCCCCATGCCAAGGAACGACAGGGCCGCTTCGAGGAGGATGGCCCGGCCGATTTCAAGGGTGGCCACAATCACAATGGCGTTGACCAGGTTGGGAATGATTTCCCGGACCAGCAGCCAGGGCACCGAGCAGCCGGCAGCCCGGGCAGCCTGGACATAGTCCATGGAACGGATCTGCTGGGTGGTGGCCCGCATGACAACGGCAAACCGGTCCCAGATCAGGCAGCCCAGGACCATGATGACCACGGTCATGGAGCCCCCGACCAGGGCCACCACGGCCACGGCCACCAGCACCGCCGGAAGGGCGAGTCGGACCGTGATGATAAAGCTGACGACCATGTCAATTGTCCCGCCGAAGTAGCCTGCGGCAAGGCCCAGGGAAATCCCGATGACCGCGGCAATGGACATGCAGGCCATGCCGATGAGAATGGAGATTCTGGCCCCGTAAACCAGGCGGCACAGGTAGTCCCGGCCCATGGAATCCGTGCCCAGGGGGTGGTCCCAGGTGCCCCGCTCGGCCCAGACCGGGGGGATCATCCGCTGGGACAGGTTCTGTTGATAGGGGTCATGGTGTGAAATATAGGGGGCAAACAGGGCGGCTGCAAATACCGTGAGGATCATGAGGCCGCCGATGATAAACCCCTTGTGGGTGGCCATTCTCTGGCGCATGATCTGGCCTGGGGAGGGAAAGACCACATCCAGGCCGAGGCCCTTGTTGAAATCCGGCCCGACAGGGGCTTGGGTGTGTGCTGCTGTCATGGTTTAATTGCTCCTGATTCTGGGATCTAAAAATGCGTTGAGCAGGTCCCCCAGAAAGGTAAGAAAAATATAGGTGGTGGCGAGAAACAGAACGATGGCCTGGACCACGGGCAGGTCGGACCGGGCAATGGAGACCCATGCCAGGTTGCCAAGGCCGTTGAGGGCAAAGATCGACTCAATGACAATGGATCCGCCGAGCATGAACCCCAGCTGAACCGCGGCCAGGGCCACCACGGGTATGATGGCGTTCCTCAGGGCGTGCTTGAATAAAATTTTAGGCCATTTCAGCCCCTTGGCCCGGGCGGTCCGGATATGGTCCGAGGCCAGGACTTCCAGCATGCCGGACCGGACCAGGCGCATGATGGCCGGGGTTGCATAGTATCCCAGGGCAATGGTGGGCAGGACAAAGTGCTGCCAGGTGTCAGAACCCGAGATGGGCAGCCAGCGAAGCTTTACGCCGAAAAAGATGATCAGGATCAGGCCGAACCAGAAGGATGGCATGGCCTGTCCCATGACCGATATGGTCAGGGCAATGCGGTCGATCCAGGTGTTGGGCCGGGTGGCTGCCAGTATGCCCAGGGGGACGGACAATACCAGGGCAAAGGTCAGCGAACACAGTCCCAGGATCAGGGTCACGCCCATGCGCTCCTTGAGCATCTGGGACACGGGCTGGTTCAGGTAGGGGGATTTGCCGAAATCCCCCTGGATTGCCCGGCCGGCCCATTCAAAGTACTGGATGATAATGGGGCGGTCAAACCCGTATTCGGCCCGAACAAACTCAATTTCTTCATTGCTGGCCCCTTCCCCTGCCAGGGAGATGGCCGGATCTCCTGACACCCGCAGCAGCATGAAGCTGATCAGGGAAACGGTGACGGTCACCAGCAGGGCAAGGCCCAGGCGTTTCATCGTGTAAACGAGCATAGTTAAATCCCATCGATAAAAAATACGGACGGGGGAAAGGAAGCTAACCCCTGTGCCCCCGTCCGCGGGTTATATTACTTCCATTTGGACTGGAAGAACCTGGGCACGGCATCGGGATAGGGCGTGAAGTCCAGATCCTTAGAATAACAGTTGTTGGACACATAGGTGAACATGGGGCACCAGTAGGCCTGGTCTGCAATGCGTTTCAGAGCTTCTGAGTAGACTGCCTTGCGCCGGGTTTCGTCAATGGAGGCATCTCCTTCAACGAGCAGGTCCCTGACCACTTCATCCCGGGCCGTGTCATCGGCCTCAAATTCAAAGTAATGGGAGGTGATGGCGGAGATGTCGTTGATGGAATAGGAACCCCAGGTGAGAAACTGCATCTGGATCTTGCCGGCCCGGGCTTTTTCCCTGAGGGCGGAGTACTTCATCATCATGAGTTTGGCCTTGATGCCCACGGCGGCAAGGTCGCCCACCATGGCTTCGGCAAAGGAGCGGTCCCGGTATCCGTAGAGCTCGGTTTCAAACCCGTCGGGAAAACCGGCCTTGGCCAGGAGTTTCCTGGCCTTTTCAGGGTTGTAGTCGTAGGTTTTCAGGTCCTGTTCACATCCGAACTGGGAGGGAAAGCAGGCAGAATAAATGGCCCGGGATTGACCGCCCACCAGGTTTTTAGCGATGGCTTCCCGGTTAATGGCATGGTTGATGGCCTGGCGGACTTCCAGTTTGTCAAAGGGGTTGTCCATGTTGTGTTCCTTGCCGGACCGGTTGGCAGCGTCAAACTGGAGAAAACCAATACGCATGGTCTCTGCCGGGGTCACGATCAGGTCTGGATTGGACTTGAGCATCTCGGCCTGGTCCGGAGGTACCAGGTAAATCCAGTCCAGGGCCCCGGTCATGAGTTCACCCATCTGGGTGTTGATTTCGGGCAGGGTCCGCCAGACGATTTTGCCGATGGAGGGCTGGCCCTTGGGGCTGGCCTTGAAATAATCTTCATTTTTGACCATCACGATTTTTTTACCCGGCACTACCTCCGTAATTTTATAGGGGCCGCTGCCGATGGGGGCCATGCCAAAGCCATTGGGGCCGACCTTTTCATAGTAGGCCCTGGGATAGATGGGGTTGGCGCCGGACAGGAACTCAAAGGCAGCGGGAAAGGGCTGTTTGAGCATGATTTTCACCCCATAGGGACCGGTTTTCGCCACATGGTCGATCCACGAAGAGTAGCGCTGGGTCTTGACCTTGTTGTCCGGGTTGGCGGCAAAGTTGAGGGTGTAGGCCACGTCATCGGCCGTCAGTTCCTGGCCGTTGTGGAAATGGATGCCCTTGCGGATCTTGATTTCAAGCTCCGTGGAAGTATTCCACTTAAAGGTTTCGGCAATCAGCCCCTTGTACTCGTAGGTGACAGGATCCCGGTATAAAAGATTGTCAAAGGCGTGGCGGGCCACGATAACTCCTTCCCGGGCCGTGTTGAAATAACGGTCAAGGTTCTCTAATTCCTTGCTGAAGGCAATGTTAAGGGTGTCGTCTTTTTTCCCGGCATGGGCATCGGTCAGGGCCCCTAGGCCCAGGCCCAGGGTCAGCAGTGTGACAACAAAAAATTTACCAATGTTTTTTTTCATCTAAGTGCTCCTAAAAGGTTAAGGGTTTTTGGATATGGGTTGATATATAAGGTCCGGACTATTGGGCCGGATGATTTTGTTGTGTCTGTTTGAAATACGTCTTTACCGCCTGGAACATGACATCGCTCCCCACG
This sequence comes from uncultured Desulfobacterium sp., assembly GCA_963675615.2. Classification (GTDB taxonomy): domain Bacteria; phylum Desulfobacterota; class Desulfobacteria; order Desulfobacterales; family Desulfobacteraceae; genus Desulforapulum. The sequence continues at coordinate 743,652 of CAXXTD010000001.1, read as the reverse complement.
GAAAGAGCGTCTGTGTGCAGATCAAATGCCGGTGAATGGAGGGGGTGTATGATTCCGTCACTTTGACGGGTACACCCGAACCGAACCATGGCGCCGGGGCATTTCTGGGTGAAATGATAGAAGTCTTCGCTTCCCATGATAAAGGGAAGCACATGGACGTTCGCCTGTCCCACCACCTGGCTGGCTGCCGTTTTAAGGTCGTTGCAGACCCCAGGGTCATTGAGGCCCAGGGGGGCCCCCTCCGTGAACTTCAGGTCGCAATGTGCATTAAATATGGTGCCGACACCTTCTGCCAGGTCGGTCAATGCCTGTCTGATTCGTTTTTCAATATCCAGGTTGTGGGTGCGAATGCTGCCCGCAAGGACTGCGGTTTCAGGGATTACGTTACCGGCCTGGCCGGAATGAAAACTTCCCACGCTGATCACGGCGGTCTGGGATGGGGGAACATGGCGCTGGATCAGGCCGTCCAGGCCCGACACAAAGGCGGCGCCAACGGTAATTGGGTTGATGCCTGTGTGGGGCCGGGCACCGTGGGCGCCCCTTCCCCGGATCGTCAGAGTAAAGGCAAGGGATGCGGCGTGGCCCACCCGGCTGAATACGGCAACCTGGCCGGCGGGGAAATTGGGATCCATGTGGCCGGCAATGATCCGGTCCACCTTGGGATTGTCCAGAACCCCCCGGCGGATCAGGTTCAGGGCTCCCCCCAGTTTCTCTTCCGAGGGCTGGAAAATCAGCTTGACACTGCCGCTGATTTGCCGCCCCAGGCCGGTATCCATCAGTTTCCTGGCAAGACCCAGAACAATGGCCGTGTTGGCATCGTGGCCACAGGCATGCATGGCACCGGGGATTGTCGACCCATGGGGTCTGCCGCCAACCTCGTCCAGGGGCAGGGCATCGATATCGGCCCGGACGGCCAGGCAGGGGCCGGGGGCTTTTCCCTGGATCAGACCCACGGCGCCGGTCATATCTTCAAAAACCGTCACCGGAATGCCCAGATCCGTTAGAATCTCTCGTATTTTTTGGGTGGTTCGGATTTCCTGGCCGGACAATTCCGGGTGGCGGTGGAAATCGGTCCTGATATCCGCCACCCACTGTCTGAATGCCGCTGTTTCATCCGGGGGCTGGCCCGTTGTTTGTTTCATTGTTTTATCCTTTTCTAATCAGGGGGCTCAATGGCTGCAATTTCAGCGATGATGATGGCCGAATTCTGTTTGCAACGGTCCGGTGTCATCCGGGCGCTGATGCCTGCAGTGCTGATGGCGGCCACCACGCAACCTGCCTTGTTGAAAATTGGTGCACCCACCCCGACGGCGTCCTGGGTGATCTTGCATGCGCTGTAGGTGTATTTTTTCTCCAGGCCCTGTTGAATCCATGTTCTGACCTCATCTACGTGGATATTGTAATATTTCATGTACCTGGGCCCATTGGCCGCAAGAACTGCAGCTCTTTCGGCGTCGGGCAGAAAGGCGAGCAGGGCCTGGCCGGCCGCTCCCATTCCAAGGGGGCGCCTCTCTCCGATATCATATCCCAGGACCTGAACCCGGGTGGCGCCCAGTTGCCGGTCAATGCAGACCCCGTCATATCCGGACCGGATCACCAGGTAGGTGGCATCCCCAGTCTGTTCGGTGATGCGCCGGACGGCCGTCTGGTACCTGTCCCGGATGGAACACAGCCGGGAGTTCTCTCCCATGGCGTAAAGTTCCGCTCCCATATGATAGAGCTTGCTCACCGGGTCAAACGAGACAAAGTTTTCTTCAATGAGCACAGACAGGATGCGGTGGACGGTGGGGGGCGGAAGTGCTACATGTCGGGCAATTTTTGACAGCCTTGCACCGTCGTCATTGTATGTGGAAACGGCACGCAGAATTGAAATGGTCCGCCGGACGCTCTGGGCGCCGCCCTGGGATCTGGTGTTTTTTACCGGTCTCTCCGGTGAATCGGTTCTTGTCATGATTCTGGCCTTGATCTTGGGGGGGGGGGTAAAAATTTCACATGGTGGAATAAATCGTTCCATCATGCAAATATAGCTACCTGGGCCTTCTGGCTTTGTCAAGGGCTTTGGGTTTTTTTTAAGGGGTGTGATGTTTGCCCGGTGGTTCATTCGTTTCCTTTTTCCCATTATCGGGTTGGATGTATCGGTCTGTACCTGGTATAGCATCTCCAGTGCCAGAGGGGACGGGTATCGACGGTTTTTTTTAACGTACTTGTTTTATGTGTTTTTTAGGGCAGGCAGGTTCTTTGGGCAGTATTTGAATTCAGAACGATTTCTGGATTGAAATTCAAAAATGTAATTTTTTAGTTGAAAACAAGACATTTTTGTAATGGAATGTTCCATATGGTGGAAGCTTTTCCGTGGGGGGGTCAGACGGGATGGAACCCTTTTATTTTGCGAAGACGTCTTTCCACCCACCGGCAATCATCCCGGTGACATTCAACAGAACGGACGGTGCGTTTAAGGCCGGGGCTGCCAGGTAACGCGGCTGTCAGACCGGGTCGAATTTCTCCTTCCGAGGGAAAAGGAGGGCATGTGGGCAGGCGGAAAATTTCCAGCCCGCCGGAGTTTATTGTTTGATGTTGAGGTACAACCGGGATAGTATGCATTTTAACATGTGGCGCTGCTTTATGAACAGCGGACAACATTCTGATCAGGGCCGTTACGTTCAATGCCGGGCCATCGATTGCCCAGAGGGTGAAAATGTCTAACTTGTAAATTGATTTCTAAATTGAACAAACAGGAGGGGCTATGTTAAACCGGTTCAGTATTCGAGGACGAATGTACCTTATTATCGTTTCTATTCTGGTCCTTTTTCTTCTCATGGTCTGGTTTGCCATTACCAGCAGCAACAGGGTAAGGGACCTGGCCATTGAGAAAACCGGGCAGGCCATGTTTGAAGACCAGAAACAGAAAATCAAGGTTGCCACCCACTCAACGGCCCTGGCCATTGGCAACAGCATCCAAGACATGGCGGATGATGAGGGGAGGATAGCGGCCATCCGTCTGGCCGTGGACAATATCCGTTTTGAGGCAGACAATTCAGGGTATTATTTTGTCTACCAGGAGACAACCAATATCGCGCTTCCTCCCAAAAAAGAGCTTCAGGGCAAGGACCTGGGGGGCATGAAGGATAAAAACGATGTGTATCTGGTTAAGGAGATGAGGGATCAGGCAAAGCAGGGCGGCGGGTTTGTCAATTATGTCTGGCCAAAGCCAGGAGCCGGAGATACGCCGAAACTCAGTTATGCCCAGATGATTCCAGGAACGGATTTCTGGATCGGTACAGGGATTTACATCGACAACATAGATGCCACAAAGACAGCGATCAGCAATGAGATCAACACCCAGGTCAAAGGGTTTATCTATAAAATGGTGATCATTTCCGGAATGGTTTTTGCTGGCATCGCAGCCCTGTGTCTGGTGATCGTATTTGGCATTGGCGCATCGCTGAACCGCATGATTGCCAATTTCAAAGATGTGGTCGGGGGAGAGGGCGATTTAACCAAAAGAATCCAGATTCTTTCCAGGGATGAATTGGCCACACTTGGGAATCTGTTCAATCTTTTCATGGACAAACTTCAGAAAATTATCCGGCAGTTATCCGGGGATTCTGAAAATATTGACAGCTCTTCCACCGGACTGGTTGCCGTTGCAAAAAATTTGGCCGATAATGCCAATCATACCTCTGATATGTCTGGAAATGTTTCCCGGGCCGCCGACGAGATGAGTGCCAAACTGTCCTCAGTTGCAGCAGCCATGGAAGAATCGTCCACCAATGCCACCATTGTGGCCTCGGCTGCCGAGGAGATGAATGCCACCATCAACGAGATTGCACACAATGCTGAAAAGGCGAGGGGAATCTCTGATGCTGCTGCCGCTAAAACTGCTGAGGCCGAAGAGAGCATGTCTGTTTTGAACAAGGCTGCCCAGTCCATCGGCAGGGTGACGGACGCCATTGCGGAGATATCAGACCAGACCAATCTTCTGGCGCTGAATGCCACCATTGAGGCGGCAAGGGCGGGAGAGGCGGGCAAGGGTTTTGCCGTTGTGGCAAACGAGATAAAGGAGCTGGCAAATCAGACGGTTTCAGCGACAAAGGATATCAGGGCACAGATTGATGACGTTCAGGCCAATACCCATGCAACCGTGAATTCCATTAAAGAGCTCTCCGATGTGATTCGGGATGTGAATGAAATTGTTTCAACCATTGCTGCAGCCGTGACCCAGCAGTCCGCGGCCACCCAGGAGATTGTCAGCAATATTTCAAGTCTGTCCATGGGCATTCAGGATGCCAATGAAAATGTCAGCCAGGGATCCCAGGTTGCCGAGGAGATCACACGGGACATTGAAGGCGTCAGTTCCGCCACGAACGGGATAAAACAGAGCAGTGATCGGGTGATGGAGAGTGCCGATAAAATGAGTGCCATGGCCGAAGAGTTGAAACGAATTGTCCAGACCTTTAAGGTGTGACCCGGCCGGCCAATGCAGGCACTGAACACGAATTCTGCTACATTCCCGTAAGTTTTGGCAAAAGGGCTGCGGCAAAACTCAACACAAAAAAGAAGCCGCACATGTCGGTGACCGTTGTGAGCAGGGGGCTTGAGACCAGTGCCGGATCGACCTTTAATTTTTTGAGCACCAGGGGAAGCATGCCGCCAAGGGTGACTGAAACCAGGGTGTTGGCTGCCAAAGCACCACCGACAACAACGCCCAGCCATGGATTTCCCTTCCAGAAAAAGGCAACGCCACCCAGCAGCACCCCCAGCACCAGACCATTGATGATGCCGATTTTGGCCTCCTTTGCCAGCACCCAGATTAATTCCGTGGGCCGGACCAGGCCGAGGGACAGTTCTCGCATGGAAACCGCTATTGCCTGATTACCGGAACAGCCGCTCATGTCACTGACCATGGGCAGAAAAACAGCCAGGGTGATCACGGCGGCAAGGGTCTCTTGATACAGGGCAATGACGCTTGCCGCGATGATATTGAGTACAATATTCATGCTCAACCAGGACAGGCGACGTCCAGACCGGGAGAACAGGGGCATCGTTCGAAATTCCTCACCACCGATGATTCCGCTCAGCCTCAGAAAGGTTTTGGTTTTTCGTTTGTTGATGGCCTCTTCAATGGCATTGGGCAGGACCACACCGACCAGCCGTCCCTCATCATTTACTACGGGCGCTCCGAGCAGGTTATTCTCTTCAAAAAAATCGTCCAGCTCAGTGAGTGAAGCATTATGGGAGACGGTCAGGGGAGAAGGGAGCATGATCTGGTCGAGATGGGTGCCCCGGGTGGGAAAAAGCATGTCATGCATCCGCAGTACACCAACCAGTTTGCCTGCTTGATCTGCAACATAAAAATATTGCACATGGTAATCCACATATTCATCCCGATGGGTTTGAAGGTCGTTGAGTACATCATTGATGGTCTGGTCCGTTCTGTAGACAAGGAATTCGGAAATCATCAATCCGCCGGCACAGTTTGGATCGTACTTCAACATCATCCGTGCTTCTTTGGCGTCTTCTCTGCCCATTTTTGAAAGGATTGCGTGACTGGTCTGTTCATCCATTTCACCGAGCACATCGACCAGGTGATCGCTGGACAGCTCTTCCAGGATGGCTGCTGCCTGGGCCGATGGCATCTCCTCCACCAGGTCTGCCGCCTGGGCATCGGGCATATCCTCGATGGTGTCAGCGGCATCTTCAGGGCTGAGCAGGCCGAAGAGAGCCTGCTGCTCTTTTTCATCCAGGCGGGAAATGGCCCTGGCCGTCTCAGATGGGCTCAGGGTTTCTATGAAGGGGGTTAACTGGGCCGTGTTCTGGGAAGCGATCAGCTGGCTGAGCTGTTCCCAGGAGGGAATTGATTTACTCATATGGGACCTTTAGAAAAATTGGAGGAAATATTCATCCGATTCCACCAGGACCAGAGGGCGTGCCTGGTGCTTATTGGATGGGCAATCAAATGGTTCCAGGGGTAAGGTGTCTGTGGCGTTTTTTACCATCATTTTTGCCTTGACCCCCAAGGGGTTGTTGGCTATATGTGCCCCTTACATATACAGCAACCCTGAAATTTATGGAAATGAATAGTGGAATTAGAGACCTTTGTTAACTATTATTTGAAGATTTTTTTTATTCTCACCCCGTTCTTTGTTTTGTCTGCCTTTCTTTCCCTTACAAGGGAGTTACAGGATTTTGAAAAAAAGCGCATTGCCATAAAGGTAACCATTGCTGTGATGATCAGTTCGTTTATGATCTATCTCTTTGGGCGATATATTTTTGAATTGTTCGGCATCACCCTTGACGCTTTCCGCATCGGTGCCGGCACCATCCTGTTCCTGTCCGCCCTGTCCATGCTGTCGGGAAAAAACGACACGGCAAGCGAGCCCAACAACCAGGATATTGCCGTTGTCCCCCTGGCAATGCCCATAACGGTGGGCCCTGGTGTTATAGGTGTCCTTTTGGTCATGGGGGCTGAAGCCGGCTCAGTCATGGAAAAAATCATCATTGGCGGGGCGCTCTTTCTGGCTGTTGTGACCCTGGGAGTCATGCTTTACCTTTCAGCAGTTGTAAAGCGCCTGATCGGCAAGCAGGGGTTGGTCATCCTGCCAAAGATTACAGGCCTCTTTGTTTCTGCCATTGCTGCCCAGATTATTTTTACCGGAATTCAGAGTTTCCTGAAAATCAGCTGATTCCATTCGTACTGCTAAATATGAGATGGGATCAAAAAAACACTTGACCATAGTGATAACAAAAGTTAAATAATAATCATTATCCTTAAATCCTGATGAGGCCAAAAGTGAGTTCACCAAAAAAAAGATTTGAAACGATCATCCAGAAACTAAGGGATAATGGCCATAAGATAACGCCCCAAAGGATTGGTATTGTAAGAATTATTGCTAAAAGTATAAACCATCCAAGTGTTGAGGATATCTATGATGAAATTAAAATTGATTTTCCGACCATGAGTCTTGCCACCGTGTACAGAAATATAGTATTAATTAAATCTCTTGGTGAAGTTCTTGAACTTGGTTTTCCGGATGGGAGTAACCGATACGATGGGAATAAGCCTTACCCACATCCCCATCTCATTTGTATAAAATGTAAAAAAATTGTTGATCCGGACTTGAGCAGTCTGGATGATATGACCAAAGAGCTGGCAGAAGAAACAAATTTTAAAATTTTAAATCACCGGTTAGACTTTTTCGGTATCTGCAGTAATTGTTTACAGAAAAAGGTTTAATATATTTTTTTATGATTGGTTGATAACGATTATCATCTGATATTTCATATCCATAACCATAAAAATGAGGAGGATAAAATGTCCAATCAAGGAAGCAAGTGCCCCGTGATGCACGGCGGTGCAACATCGACCAGCATATCAAACATGGAGTGGTGGCCCAAGGCATTGAATCTTGACATTCTCCATCAGCACGATTGCAAGACCAATCCCATGGGAGTGGAATACAACTATCGGGAAGCCCTCAAAAAACTTGACGTGGCCGCACTCAAGAAAGACCTGCATGCCCTGATGACTGACAGCCAGGAGTGGTGGCCTGCGGATTGGGGACACTACGGTGGCCTCATGATCCGCATGTCATGGCATGCCGCCGGAACCTACCGCATTGCCGACGGGCGGGGTGGGGCCGGCACCGGTAATCAGCGATTTGCGCCGCTTAATTCCTGGCCGGACAATGTGAACCTTGACAAGGCACGCCGCCTGCTTTGGCCCATAAAGAAAAAATACGGCAATAAATTAAGCTGGGCCGATTTAATTGCCTACGCCGGCACCATTGCCTACGAATCCATGGGTTTAAAGACATTCGGGTTCGCCTTTGGACGCGAAGATATCTGGCATCCGGAAAAGGACACCTACTGGGGTTCAGAAAAGGAGTGGCTGGCCCCAAGTGGCAGTTCCAACAGCCGTTATTCTGGTGAACGTGATCTGGAAAATCCTTTGGCCGCTGTGATGATGGGACTGATTTACGTCAATCCTGAAGGTGTGGACGGCAATCCTGACCCCCTCAAGACAGCCCGCGACATTCGCGTGACCTTTGAGCGCATGGCAATGAATGACGAGGAAACCGTTGCCCTTACCGCCGGTGGACACACGGTGGGTAAATGCCACGGCAATGGTGATGCAGCCCTTCTTGGGCCTGAGCCAGAGGCCGCGGATATTGAAGACCAGGGAATGGGCTGGATCAACAAAACCAAGCGAGGCATTGGCCGCAACACGGTGAGCAGCGGCATTGAAGGGGCATGGACCACGAATCCGACCCAATGGGACAATGGCTATTTCCATTTGCTGCTCAACTATGATTGGGAGCTGAAAAAAAGCCCGGCCGGGGCCTGGCAGTATGAGCCCGTAGATATTAAGAAAGAAGACAAACCCGTGGATGTTGAAGATCCTTCGATCCAACACAATCCGATCATGACCGATGCGGACATGGCCATGAAGATGGACCCTGAGTATCGGAAGATTGCTGAGCGGTTTTACAAGGATGCTGAATATTTCTCCCAAGTGTTTGCCAGGGCATGGTTTAAGCTGACCCACCGTGACATGGGGCCGAAAACGCGTTATTTCGGTCCTGATATACCCAGGGAAGACCTGATCTGGCAAGATCCGGTTCCTGCCGGATCAACTGATTACGACATCAAGGCACTGAAAGACAAAATCGCCGCTTCAGGTCTGGGTGTCAGTGACATGGTCTGCACCGCATGGGATAGCGCCAGAACCTTCCGGGGGTCAGATAAACGGGGCGGTGCCAACGGGGCCCGCATCCGCCTTGCGCCTCAAAAGGATTGGGAAGGCAATGAACCGGAGCGTCTGGCCAGGGTCTTGTCCGTGCTTGAAGGCATTGCCGCAGGCAGTGGTGCAAGTGTGGCCGATGTCATCGTTCTGGCAGGTAATGTGGGGGTTGAGCAGGCTGCAAAGGCTGCCGGGTTCGATGTTACCGTCCCCTTTTCACCGGGCCGGGGTGATGCAACGGATCAGATGACGGATGTCAACTCCTTTGAAGTGCTGGAACCCCTGCATGACGGCTACCGTAACTGGCTCAAGAGGGACTATGTCGTTAGTGCGGAAGAGATGATGCTAGACCGCACGCAATTGATGGGACTTACCGCCCATGAGATGACGGTGCTGGTAGGTGGCATGCGCGTTATCGGCACCAACCACGGCGGCACCAAACATGGCGTATTCACCGAGAATCCAGGCGCACTGACCAACGACTTTTTTGTTAATCTAACGGACATGGCCTATACCTGGAAGCCGGCCGGCAATAACCTGTATGAAATCCGTGACCGGAAAACCGACGACTTAAGGTGGACCGCGACACGAATTGATCTGGTCTTTGGGTCCAACTCAATCCTTCGCGCCTACGCCGAAGTTTATGCCCAGGATGATAATAAGGAAAAGTTTGTTAGGGATTTTGTAGCCGCTTGGACAAAGGTTATGAATGCTGACCGCTTTGACCTTAAATGAACAGCGCGCATTGGTTGCCAATGAATTTGAAGAACCTGCTGAATGGGTGTAGGCTTGATTGGCAAAATGGCAATGGGTCAAATATTTGAGACCTTCTTTTAAGGGGCATTCCACTGTTGATTTTCCAGTAAGTTTGCCCCTTAACTTTTAAAGTTTAATTAAAAGCGATGAAAGACGGTCCTGCCCCAGGGTTCTGGTGTGAAACCAACCCGGAAAAACAGCTATTTGGAGACCGGTGTTTTGCCCAGGGGGGCAAAACAGACGCCGGCAAGCCTGAAATGGGCAAATCCGAAGGGGATGCCGATGATGGTCAGGCAAAGGCTTATTCCGGCAATAATATGGGAAACAGCAAGCCAGATACCGGCCAGAATAATCCATAAAAAGTTGGCAAGGGAGGTCCCCATGATCCTTTTTTCTCCGAGTACCCGGGCGTCCACAAGCTCTTTGCCAAAGGGAAATGCTGCAAATCCGGCAATCCTGAAGGCGGCATGGGCAAAGGGTATCCCAATGACGGTAATAAACAGCAGACTGCCCAGCAGAATCCACAGCAGCCAAGCCAGAAAACCTCCGCCAAAGATGAACCATAGAATGTTGAGTATCAGTATCATTTTGCCTCTCCTTGTCGTGCGATCCTGTTAAAAATTTCTTTTCCCCAGATGGTATGGAGGGCGGGACCGGGATGAAAGCCGTCTTCAGCCATGAGAGACGGGTCCATGGGCAGGTTAAATTCCATAAATTCACAGTCCGGCTGGGTCTTAACCCATTCTTTGGCGGACCGGTTCAGCTGTGCCGCGAACCGTCCAAGATATTGGTTTAACGGCCATGGCAGGGCTGGAAACAGTTCCATGGGCGGCACGGCTGAAAGAATAAAATAACGAACCCTGAACTTTTTACGCACCAGATCGATCAGTTTTTTCTGCTGATTCACCCATGTGTTTGCCGATAGGCCTGCCTTGACATCATTGACTCCCAGGGAGGTGACCACAACATCAAATACCGTCGGGGGCAGGGACGTCATATATGCAATGGTTGCCGCCGTCGTGGCGCCGCTCCTTGCGATCAGCTCCCAATCCACGGTATATTCGGGGCCAAAGCAGGCCAGAATCTGACCTGAAAGGGACTGGCGCTGATGGGCCACGCCCACACCTGCTGCGGCAGAGTCGCCAAGGATCAACAGGCGAATCCGTTTTTTTCCGGTCCCCTGGGTTCCCCTGCGAATCCCCTTTGCCTCGGAAAGCCGCGGTGTCTTTTTCCTCACCTGTTTTCCCTGGTATATCAGCACCGGAGCCAGGAATATTTTCAAGAGCTTAAGGTTCATGTTGTCTTTTTTACCACAACAGAACGGTTTGACAAGCTTATTTGCAATAAATTCCTTTTCCATCCCCTGGTGCGTAAAAATCATCAAGCACGGCCTTACAGGTGTAGCCGAAACGTTCATAAAACGAGCGGGTGGTGGCATATCCCGGCTGCATGGAGGTTTCCACATAAATCTTGTTCCCCCCTGCTTCGGCAATCAGTCGCTCCATCTCAAGCAGGAGAATCTTTCCAAGGCCCTGGCCCTGGAGGTCCGGTGACACGGCAATCCAGTATATGTCGTAGCTCTTGAGGGTACAGGGGATCGGTCCGTAACAGCCGTATCCAATGACTTTGCCGGCCTTGAGGGCAATGACAAAGTAATACCCGCTTGCTGCACCCTGTTCAAGACGTTCCCCCACCAGTTCGCCAGCAATTTTCACCTCGTCGGGTCTGAAAAAACCCGTTGCTTCCACCAGCTGTTCAATCTGGATCCTGTCTTCGGGAAGGGGTTCATACCGCAGGGTCAGGCCCTTATGCCTCAAATCGTACAGGGTTTTGCGGCCGGTGACCCTGAAGACGACTTCGGCCATTCCCTGGAAGAAATTCCGGGCATTGATGCCAAGGCTGCGGGTGCGGTACCCCCCCTCCTGGACCACGAGGATGGGAAGTCCGGTTTCACCGATCATCCGCCCGTTTGCCTTAAAATCCGCCGGGGTCAACGACCAGGTGCCGGTGGGGTCGTGGCGGGCCGTATCTAGGCCAAGGGCAACCACTATAAAATCGGGCTCAAACTGGGCAATCCGCCTCAGGGCCTTTGCCAGGGTTGTGCGGTACTCTTTTGCGTTGATCTTTTCTTCAAGGGGAAGGTTGAGGTTGAATCCTGATCCTTCCCCTTCGCCGGTCTCGTCTTCAAAACCTGTGAAATAGGGATAGGCAAAGCTTGGATGACCATGGATGGATACGGTGAGGATGTCGGACCGGTTGTAGAAGATATCCTGCTGTCCGTTTCCATGGTGGTAGTCAATGTCCAGGATGGCCACACGGCCGTGCTCCCTCAGGTACTGGGCAGCAATGGCTGTGTTGTTCAGATAACAGAATCCGCCAAAGGCCCTTTTTTCCGCATGGTGACCGGGCGGTCGCACAAGGGCGTAGGCGATCCTGCGGCCGTCCACAAGGGAATGGGCTGCGGTCAGGGCCGCATTCACGCCGTTCCTGGCCGTTGGAAAGGCATTGCGGTTGATTGGTGTAAAGGTGTCGATGCAGTAATAGCCCGGGAGTACGGTGGATTCCCTTGGGGGCCGGGTCTTGTTTCGGATGGGGAACACATAGGGATAAAGGGATTTTCCCGGGCTGACCTCCTCGCATGCCCGGGCCATATAGGCGACAAAATCGGCGTCATGGACCGCAAGGATATGGGCATCGGGAAACTCTTGGGCTGCCATGGATTCAAACAGGCCGCTTTTGTCCAGGTGTTTCAAAATGCTTCTCACCCGGACTGGCGCTTCCACATACCCCCGCTCGTGGATGTGGAGAATTTCATGGCGTTCGTTGATAACCAGGGCGATTTTTTCCGTAAAGCTTGGATTTACCGTATTCTGGGCCTTGGCCGGCTTGACATGGCAAAAGGGTCGAAGTTTTACGGGATTGTCCCGGATGGATGTCACCACAAGTTCCACATATTCCTGGGGACACACCTCCTTGTATTTACGTTCCAGGATGGCCCGGACCACCCGGCGGGCATGGTTCCGGCCCAGGGGTTTGTCCCGGCCCAGGCCGTCATAGACCAGGAACGGCATGCAGGTGTCGCCTGCCTTGACTGGGGTTTCATAGGCCGTTCCCACGATGGGTCTCGCCCCGTAACGTTCGTAGAATCGAAGCCGGGCAATGTTTTCCTTGGTTGACTCCTGATCACAGGTGGTGTCCGTGTCGGGCAGGCATTCGAAAAAAAGACCTTCCACGCCAAGGGCCGAACACTCGCTCCTGACCCGTTCATAAAGGGCACTGCCAAGTCCGCCCCTGAGGCTCGCGTTTGCCGTTGCGATCCAGTCCAGATAGCAGAAGTTGATTTCAGGTTCATGGAGAACCATGGCAAAGCCCATTACCCTGTGGCGCATGTTTTCCGCCACAAAGAGAATGGGTCTGAACCTTAAGGTAAAGGGGTTTCGAAGTTTGTCTCCAATATGGTCAATCTCTGTTTCAGATGCCTGTGAAAAGCGTCTCTTCAAGATTTCCCTCACCTGGACAAGGGCGTCCCGGTTCACGGGAATCACGTCGTCAAAAATTCGTCTTATTCTAAACATTTTCCTCTTATGGGGAACATCAAAAGGTCCCCCTTTCAGGTCATCCCATGGCCGAAATCGGCTGGGAGCTCTGTTTTAATATCATATGGATGCCTTGCCCATGGGAGATTCCGGCCCGTTCAAGGGCCGCGCAGAATCCCGCATCCGGTGATATGCAGGGGTTGGTGTTCACCTCAAGGACGAACGGATTGCCAAGGTCGTTTACCCTGAAATCCACCCGGGCATAACCCCTGAGGCCAAATCCGTGCCAGCACTCAAGGGCAATACGTTCAAGGGTGGCAATAAGGGGCGCATCCTCCGTTGAAAAATCAAAACTCCTCGGGGTGTTTTGGTATTCCGCCGCATCCGGGTCCCATTTGGCCCGATAGCCCACAATTTTTGGCTGGCTAGGGTCAAATTCCTTGAAAATGATTTCAGCAGGGGGAAGTACCCTCACACCCCTGTCCGTATCCACCAGGGAGAGGTTGAACTCCCTTCCCGGTATGAATTGTTCGGCAAAACAGGCCCCGCCAAGGGCACTGGCCCTGTCAGCCAGAAGGGCAGCAACCTCCCGGCTGTTGCCCGTTACCAGGTTCTCCTGTTCAAGTCCCAGGGAGGCATGCTCCCACAGGGATTTGATGATCCAGGTAGGGGCCGCCTCCAGGTCGGCTGCCCCAGGTTCTTGTTTTGCCCCCAGCCAGGGGATGTCCAGGGGGAAGGGGTTGATCCAGTCTGCCGTGGGAATTTTCAGTCCCCGCATGCGTTCCTTGGCCATGACCTTGTGGGAGGTGAGATAAATTGCCTCGGCCGGGCATCCGGTACAGGCAAACCCCAACGCTTCCACAAGGGCCGGAACCACCTGGATCAGCCGTCCATGGCCATCCAGGGATTCCACAAGGTTAAACACAGCAGCCGGTGCCATGGTGGTAAGGGTCTGTTTCAGGGCGTCAAGGTCAAGGCTGCAGGCAACGGCAACGGGTTCATATCCCAGGCCGGTGAGGGCCTGGGATACGGCCTCGACCTGTACAATGACATCCAGCTCATCGGGCAGAGAGCTGTCGTTTACCCTGTTGTGGACAATGGCAATGGTTTTGTTCATGCCATTTCCAGGACAGGGACCCTTTCCAGGGCCGATTCCAGGATCATTTCAATCAGCTGGACATAGGATGTCCCGAAAAACCGGCACACAATGGGAAGGTCTGAATATTCAGGTCGAAGCCCTGCCAGGGGATTCACCTCGATGAAACTGGGCTTTCCGGCGGCGTCGCACCGGATGTCGATCCGGCCCCCGTCCCTGCATCCCAGCACGTTCCAGGCCGAAAGGGCCAGGTCTTCAACGGCCTGGATCAGGGGGTCTGTCTCCGGGCTCAGGGGCAGATACTGAACCTTTGACTTCCACCCTTCCTTGTTTTCAAACGAGTACACCTCATCTTTTCTGCTGGAAAGCACGATGATCTCCATGGTGCCCATGACCCTGGCCCTTGCGCCCGTTCCCACAATGCCCACGGTGAACTCACGCCCGGTGAGAAATTCTTCAATGAGCACGGGCTGATGAAACTGCTCAACCAGTTCCTGGCAAACGTCGGGAAGGTCCAGGGCGTTTTTAACCACGGATTTAGCCGTTATCCCCATTCCCGTTCCTTCGGCCACGGGTTTGACAAAAAACGGCGGATCAAACGGGACATTCCAGGCATCCAGGGCCGAGTTTGCCACTTTGAAATCGGCCGTGGCAAGCCCTGCGTCCCGGACAATGTGTTTGGTCATTCCCTTGTGAAGGGTTACGGCCATGACCATGGGGTCTGAAAAGGTGTAGGGAATATTGTAAAGATCCAGGATGGCCGGGATCTGCGCTTCCCGTCCGATGCCGTGGAGCCCTTCGGCAATGTTGAACACAAGATCCCAGCGTTCTCCCTGGACCAGCCGTTCTGTGAGTCTGATGCCGTTGCCGATGCGCCGGGTTTCATGGCCCAGGCCTTGAAGGGCGGTTTCAATGGCTTCGATGGTCTCGACCGAGTCAAATTCTGCGGTTTCAAGCGCCGTGTATCCCATGTCCAGGTAGTCCTGGCGCAGGTCATAGGTAATTCCGATGATCATTTTTTTCTCCTCATAAATGACACTCCCACCGACGCATTGCAGCCAGCGGGGGCTCATCATTTGTTGTGGCCGGGCCTGAATCCTGCTCCGGCCTTGCCAGTTAGAATATGGGGCTTGATACAGGGGCCGATATCGGGTCCGGGTAGCAAAAGGTTTTGTTCTCGTAGTTGGTCAACACAAGTTCATCCCGGGTGTGCTCCTTTACATAATCGGGCATCAGGGGAATCTTGCCGCCGCCGCCAGGGGCATCCACCACATAGGTTGGAACGGCATAGCCTGACGTGAACCCCCTGAGGCCATGGATGATCTCAAGGCCCTTGTCAATGGAGGTTCGAAAATGACCTGAACCTGTGATGGGGTCACACTGGTACAGGTAGTAGGGCCTGACCCTCATTTTCATGAGCTGGTGCATGAGTTCGGCCATGGTTTCGACATTGTCGTTGATCCCCTTGAGCAGAACCGTCTGGGAACCCAGGGGGATCCCTGCATCGGCAAGCATGGTGCAGGCCCTGTGGGTTTCGGGCGTACATTCGTCCGGGTGGGTAAAATGAAGGCTCATCCACAGGGGATGGTAGCGTTTGAGCATTTTGACCAGTTTTGGCGTAATACGCTGGGGCAGCACTGCGGGCACCTTGGTACCGATGCGGATGATCTCCACATGGGGAATTTTATGTAACCGGGAAAGAACCCATTCCAGCCGTTCGTCGCTCAGGGTCAAGGGGTCTCCGCCGGACAGGAGAACGTCCCGGATGGCGGGCGTTTTCGCAATGTATTCGATGGCCTTTTCCCACCGGGCCCGTCCGGCGTGTATGCCGCCGTGGCCCACAACCCTTGACCGGGTGCAGTAACGGCAATAGGTCGAGCAGAAGTCGAGCAGCAGAAACAGCACCCTGTCGGGATACCGGTGTACCAGGCCGGGCACGGGGCTCTGGTGGTCTTCGCCCAGTGGGTCATTGGATTCACACCCCATCTTTACCCATTCATGGACCGTGGGTACCACGGATTTGCGCAGGGGCTGATCTGGATCGCTGGGTGAGATCAGACTCAGATAATAGGGGGTAATGCTCAGGGGCAGCTGGGATTCGGCGTTGACCATGAACTCATCCCCGGACAGTTTGATTATCCGGCCGAGCCGTTCATGGGTCCTGACCCGGTTGGCGATCTGCCACTGCCAGTCGTTCCATTCCCGGTCCAGGGTCTTTGGAAAGAATCGTTTTCGAAAGGCTCGGGTGGCTGGGGTGGATTTCGGGCGCTGCTGAACCAGGTGGATCCTGGCAGCAGGCAGTTGAAGGGTGTGCTTGAGCGTGAAGGTGCCGGCCAGGGTGGTGGCCGGGGAGGGGACAGGACCACGACCTCTGCTCGGAGGTTCGTCGTCTTCGATTATCAGGGGGTCCTGGGTTGCACAACCAGATTGCTGCATGATCTCTCCTTGTGTACCGGGGACGGATTTAAAACCTTTCCCCGGCGGTAAATGGATCTTTTAAAATGACCTTTCAAAGGCTCCCTTAGCAAGTATCATACCTGTTGTTGCTTATAGTGAAGATTTTATTTGTGACGTGATTTCGGGTGGACGGGTTTCTATGGCGGTTTTTACTCGAAAAGGGCCTTTATCCTAGTTTCGGCCAATGAAAAACTGATTCTGAAGGGGGCATATCTAACGGGTGGCCCGGGGGGATTGCCGACGGAACCGGGATCATCCGGATGCTGTCGGGCGAACTGGAAGCAGAGCGTCCGGTTTGCGGGTTGGAACCGGCAAACCAGGACATGTCATGTCCTGGTTTGCCGGGGGCAGGCTCAGGGGGGAGTGGACGGTTTCTTATCGGACTTGAAACCGGACTTGTCGATTTTGTACCGCAGGATCAGCCTGTTGAGCTGTCTGGGGGTGATACCGGCTTTTTGGGCCGCCTGGGTGATCTTGCCGTGGGTCTGTTTGAGAAGATTCTTGATATAGGTCTGTTCAAATTCATGGATGACCCTGTGGCGGGCCTCGGCAAGGGTGATGTCGTTGCTGTCACAGGTTGGCACATCCGTGTGCCAGGCATGGGTCACCATCTCCTGGGGAAAATTTATGGGGCTCAGCACCGGCCCGGTTTCAAGGATATAGGCCCGTTCCAGGAGGTTTTCAAGTTCCCGGATATTGCCCGGCCAGTCATAGTCCTGGAATCCCTCGTGCACGGCGGGATGGAGCCGGGAAATCCCTTTTCCATATTTGGCGTTTAATTTGGCAAGGAGCACGTCCACAAGGTAGGGCAGGTCTTCCAGGCGATCCTTGAGGGACGGAAGTGCAATGGGGAAAATGTTGAGCCGGTAATAAAGATCCTTTCGGAATTTTCCCTGTTCGACCATCTGGACAAGATCGGCATTGGTGGCGGCAATGATTCTCACATCGGCCGCCATGAGCTGTTCTCCACCCACCCGGGAAAAGGTGCCGTCCTGGAGAACCTGGAGCAGTTTGATCTGGGCCGAACCTGTGATGGTTCCGATTTCATCCAGGAAAATGGTGCCGCCCCGGGCCATTTCAAATTTTCCCGGTTTTCTGCGGTCGGCACCGGTAAAGGCGCCCCGTTCATGGCCAAAGAGTTCACTTTCCAGGAGGGTGTCTGGGATGGCCCCGCAGTGGACCGCAATAAACGGTTTTTCAGATCTCAGGCTGTGGCGGTGGATGAGTCTTGAAAACAATCCCTTGCCCGTACCCGTGTCCCCGAGCAACAGCACCGTAGCAATGGTTGGCGCCACGGACCGGATGCTGTCATACACCTTTCCCATGCCGGCGTTGCGGGATTGAACGATCTCGAGCCATTCGGTTTTCCAGAATCGGTCCCTGAGATAGTCAAGCTCCAGGTCCTTGACCATGGCGTGGTTTGTCGCTTGGATAACCAGCCTGATTTCCCCTGGATCCACCGGGGTGGTGATGTAGTCATCGGCCCACTCTTTGACGGCTGTTACCACCTGCCGGACCTGGTCCCGGGGGGCCATGGCAATGAATTGAACCAGGGGATTTGTCGCCATGAAAGGCTTGGTCACCCAGGTCACCCCCTGGGTCCCCGAAGAGGCAAGAAGCGCCATGTCCACAATTATGTAGTCAAAGGGCTGCCGGTTATGGGCTGCAATCCCGGATGCAACATCGGTCGCATGGCAGATCCGGCCGTCCCTGGAAAAGGCCTCAGCGATGGCGGGAACAATATTTGTGTCGGTTGACAGGACCAGGATGTTTTTCATGGTGGATGAAGAAATACCAGTCCTGTGACCTGACTGTCAATCAAAAATGGCGGGCAGGGTGACAATCGAAATCCCAAGGCAGGGCACGGGCTGGAGTCAAGGGGGCAGCGTCAGTCAGTGGCGGCTGGGGTCAAGGGTAAATGTATGGATTTCCATTTCCCGAGAGCCGTTGCTTTGCCTGAGGATTCCCCTGGCCTGCACCGCTTTTCTCAGGCAGGACATGAGGGCAATACCCCGGTGGTCCGGAGCAATGATGACTTTTCCCTCGTCATAGGTGACAATGGCAACCTTGAGGATGTTGCCCTGGTCGTCCCAGTCCGTTGGAATGACAATGCCGTAAATGGTTGTTTCCTGGGTCTGCATGGAAGTTTTCTCTTCAAATAGCGTGCCAGGCTGTTTCGGGGCATGGCAGGAAGGGGGTACGGACGGTCACAGGCAGTGGTTTTGAAATTTATCTGCTATTGAAATCCGGTGAACACCCTGGTATCATCCGCTGATTGCCCTGATACCAATCTTAAACGGGAGGATCCCATGACAAACCGTTATTCGTTCAACCGCATGGAACTTGCCGGGTCGTTCGGGGATCTGGGAACCATTCTTCCCCTTGCCATCGGCATGGTAATGGTCAATGGGCTCAGCCCCCACGGCCTGTTCTTTTCAGTGGGCCTTTTTTATCTTTTTTCGGGTGTCTACTATGGGGTGACGGTTCCGGTCCAGCCCATGAAGGTGATCGGGGCCTACGCCGTTGCCACCTCCCTGACACCCGCCCAGATTGGGGCCTCAGGACTTTTGATCGGGTTGTTTCTGCTTGTTCTCGGGGGAACCGGCGCCATGGGGGGTCTGGTCAAATATATTCCCAAACCGGTGGTCAGGGGCGTTCAGATGGCCACGGGAACCCTTCTTGTGGCCCAGGGGGTGAGATTCATGGTCGGTACGTCCAAGTACCAGCTTGCCCAGGGAATGGTTGAACCCCATCTGACCCTGCAGACCATCGCTGGAATGCCAGTGGGCATTGTCATCGGCATCATCGGCGCCGTAATAACTCTTTTTTTCCTTGATAATAAACGGTTTCCCGCCGGCATTCTGGTGATCCTGTACGGCGTTGTCCTGGGCCTTGCCTGGGGAATCCATGGCGGTCTCAACCTTTCTACACCCGGCATTTTCATACCCGAATTTCTTCCCTTCGGGTTTCCCACCGGTGCTGATTTTTCGTTTGTTCTGATCGCCCTTGTCCTTCCCCAGTTGCCCATGACCATTGGTAACGCGGTTGTGGCCAATGCCGATCTTTCCCGGGACTATTTTGGAGACGACTCGAAGCGGGTCACCTGCAAGGCCCTTTGCATCTCCATGGGCCTTGCCAACCTTGTGGGGTTTATGGTGGGGGGGATGCCCCTGTGCCATGGGGCAGGGGGGCTTGCGGCCCATTATCGATTCGGCGCCAGAACGGCCGGTTCCAACCTCATGATCGGGCTGATTTTTCTTGTGCTTGCCATTTTTCTTGGTCCCAATATCCTTGGACTGATCAACCTGATTCCCTTTTCCGTTCTTGGGATTCTGCTGATCTTTGCCGGCAGTCAGCTGGGCCTTACTCTCCTTGACATAACCGACAGAAAGGATCTGTTTGTGGTTCTGATTATGCTGGGGATCACCCTTGCATCCAACCTTGCCGTTGGTTTTATGGTGGGAATCGTGCTTTCCTATGCCCTGAAGTCAGACCGGCTCTCCGTTTGAATAGGGGGCAGGATTTTATGAACCGGTTTGTTTCGGTCTGTGTGTTTTTATCTGTTTTTTTTGTGGCCCTGTTTGCCCGGGTCTGCCCGGCAATGGCCCTTGAACCTGACGAAATCCTTGTGCTCGCCAACAAGAACGCCTCTGAAAGCCTGGGGCTTGCCCGCTATTACATGGAACAGCGGAAGATTCCCAGGGCAAACCTTCTGACCCTGTGGATAACAGACCAGGAGACCTGCACCCGGGCGTCCTACCTTAAAAAGGTGGTTGCGCCGGTACGGCGATACCTAGAGAGTGACAGAGGAAAGAAAATCCGCTGCCTTGTGACCCTGTACGGCATCCCCCTTAAAATTTCACCGCCAGAACCCGTGGGTGAAGAGCGTCTTGCCCTTCACCGGTTTGAAAATGAAAAAAAGCGCCTTGAAGCACTCCTGGCAGACATGAAAACCGACGAACAGTCGAAAACCGCCTTAAACGCCAGGTTGAAAACGCTCAACCAGTCGCTTCAAACGTTCAAGCAGCATAACGATAAATGGGCAGCCCTTGATTCCGAACTCACCCTTGTACGAAGGCGAGACTATCCCCTCGGGTTCTGGCTGGCCAACCCCTTTTACTATCCGGTCAAAGATCAATCCCTGTTCCTGAAAAAGACGGATATCACCATGGTGTGTCGTCTGGACGGCCCGGATGCCGCCACGGTCAAGCGGGTGATCTCTGATTCGATTTATGGGGAAAAAAACGGTCTTTCCGGCATCGGCTATTTTGACGCAAGGTGGCCTGAACCGGGCAATGACAAATCCCTGTCCGGCTATGCCCTCAACGACAAGCTGATCCATCTTGCCGCAGGGGCTGTTAAACGAAGCGGACTTGCAAAAGAAGTTGTGATCGATGACACGGGACGGTTGTTTCAACCCGGTGAATGCCCGGACGCAGCCCTTTACTGCGGCTGGTACAGCCTTGCCCGCTATGTGGACGCCTTTGCCTGGAATCGGGGGGCCGTGGGGTTCCATGTGGCCAGCAGCGAG
The DNA here is from genome assembly GCA_963675615.2 of uncultured Desulfobacterium sp. Taxonomy (GTDB): domain Bacteria; phylum Desulfobacterota; class Desulfobacteria; order Desulfobacterales; family Desulfobacteraceae; genus Desulforapulum. The sequence continues at coordinate 722,536 of CAXXTD010000001.1, read as the reverse complement.
TGTGCAACCCTTAAGGCAGGAAACAGCAACGTGTGGTGCAAACGCATGCTTGAAAGGGGGATTGCCGCAACCGTGGGGCCTGTTGGTGAACCCTATGTTCAATCTTTTCCCAATGCCGAGATCTTTTTCCGACTGCTCTGCGACGGCTATCTCACCCTGGTGGAATGCTACTATGTGAGCCTGCCCTTTGTGTCGTGGAAAATGGTGCTGGTGGGAGATCCCCTGTACCGGCCTTACGAGAAATTTCGTAAATGAGGAGAACAAACAACCCATGATCCTGAACATTGATTTCCAGAGAATCACGGATCTTTTTACCCGGGCACAGGGGGATGGAAGAGATTTCCTGTACGAGCATGAAACCTATGGGCTCTTGAAACATTCCGGCGCCGAGAGTATTCCCATGGTGAATTTCCTTGCCAGGGGAAGCAGGCCCTCCAACGAGGCGTTGAATTCAATGCCCGGCCAGCGGGTGGTGTTGAAAATTGTATCGCCGACCATTGTCCACAAGACCGAGGTTCGGGGGGTCAGAATCGTAGACAAGCAGCCGGGTAAAATCAGGTCCACCTGGCGCAAGATGATGGACGAGGTGCCCGAGCATTATGCCCTGTGGATCGAAAAGAACCCAACGATCGCCCCGGCCGCCTATGGGAACCTTGACCCGGACCGTCTTGTGGCAGCCATTGATGCCGACATCCGGGGGGTTCTCATGTGCCAGTTCATGCCGCCGGATTCGGACGCCTTTGGCAACGAACTCATCGTGAGTTTAAGGCGCACCCGGGAGTTTGGCATGATTCTCACGGCCGGGCTTGGCGGTACCGATACCGAACTCTATGCCCGGCGGTTTAAAAAGGGCAAGGCCGTGGTGTCGGCATCCCCTGAAATGATCGACGGGGACGGCTTTCTTGGACTGTTCAAGCAAACCATTGCCTATGAAAAACTTGCCGGTAAAACAAGGGGGCAGAGCCGGATTGTTTCAGACAGTCAACTCCTTGAGTGCTTTTCCTCGTTTATTGAAATGGGCCGTTATTTTTCTCCGTTCAACCCCGATACCCCCTTTGTCATTGACGAGCTTGAGATCAACCCCTTTGCCTTTACCGATTACCAGATGGTGCCCCTGGACGGCCTGTGCCGGTTTTCAACGCCGGGCCGTCTGCCCGTTGCAAGACCGGTTCAAAAGATCCATAACCTGCTCCATCCCCAACGTATTGCCGTCATCGGCGTTTCTGCAACAAAGATGAACTTTGGACGGATCATCCTCAGGAACATCCTCTCCTGCGGGTTTGACCGGGCGGCGGTCACCGTCATCCGGCCGGGTCAAGATCAGATTGACGGCGTCCCGTGTGTGGATTCTCTGGCTGACCTTCCTGGAAAGGTGGATCTCTTTGTGGTTGCCATTGCCGCAGAACACCTGCCCGACCTGATTGACCGGATCATTGACCTTGACTGCGCCAACAGCGTCATGCTCATCCCGGGGGGCCTTGGCGAGAAAAAGGGCGGTGAAGATCGGGCCTGCCTCATTCGGGAAAAGATCAACAACGCCCATCTGGCGGGCAACGGCGGTCCGGTTTTTCTCGGGGCCAACTGCATGGGGGTGGTCTCCCACCCGGGCCGGTATGACACGGTTTTTATCCCCGAGGAAAAGCTGCCCAAAAAACGGGGCGGTTCCAGGAAAAAGGCTGCCTTTATCAGCCAGAGCGGCGCCTTTATCATCACCCGCATGAGCAAGGTGCCGGCCTTTGATCCCGCCTACGTCCTGTCCATTGGCAACCAGAATGATCTCACGGCAGGTGACCTTGTGGACTACATCAGGGCCCTTGACGACATTGAGGTGATTGCCATCTACATGGAGGGATTCAACGACCTGGACGGGCTTGCCCTTTGCCGGGCGATCCGGGCTGCGGTCAAAAGCGGCAAAGAGGTGATTTTTTACAAGGCCGGGCGCACCCCTGAAGGAAAGAGCGCCACCTCCGGCCACACCGCCTCCCTTGCCGGTGACTACATGGTGTGCCACAGCTGCATCGGCCAGGCAGGGGCCATGGTGGCGGACAGCTTTACCCAGTTTGGGGACTTGTTTGCCCTGAGCGTCTCGCTCCACTGCAAAAAGGTCAACGGCAACAGACTGGCGGCCGTGAGCGGTGCAGGGTTTGAAGCCGTTGGAATGGCCGACAGCATCCAGGGGGAGGATTACGGGATGGAGATGGCCGGGTTCAGCCCACAGACGATGGAGCGGCTGACCCTGCTGATCCGGGAGGGCGGGCTTGAGACCCTGGTGGATGTGAAAAACCCCATGGACATTAACCCGTCTGCCGACGACAGCCTCCATGTTGACGTGGTCCGGGCCATGGCCCATGATCCGGTGGTGGACGCGGTGGTGGTCGGTCTTGATCCCCTTTCCCCCTGCATCCAGTCGCTTCCTGAAGGCGTGAGAAAGGGGGAATCGCTGACTTCGGACAGGGGTATTGCCACCCTCATGGCCAAAGCCGTGGCAGCGATAGAAAAGCCTGTTATCGGAATCGTGGATGCCGGCCGACGGTTTGATCCCATGGTCGACCTTCTTGCCGAGGGGGGCGTTCCCGTGTTCCGTTCTTCAGACCGGGCTGTTTCAGCCCTTGCAAAGTATATGGGGTGCCGGCTTTATCTCCAGGAAATTTTAGGCCGGAAATGATTCCGAGGAGGTGCCCGGCTGCATTTTTTCCTTGACAAGTTAGATAAATGCCCAGAAAATTAAGCGAAACACAACCAGAAAAATATATGGATTAACATGGGCCGGGGGCAAAATGGACCATTTACATCTTGACCTTGCGCATTGGTTTCAAGTAAGTCCCGAGTTTTTTATTGGTTTTTCGATCAGTGTGCTGACCATCCTCTTTATTCTGGTGCTGAGCTTTTTTTTGTTAAAAGGGCTGAACCGGGTTTTTAATATTATTGAAAACAAACAATACCTGTCGGCAATATTTGTCCGGTTTTTTCATTCGGTTGTCCGGTGGATTGTTCTGGTGATTGCCCTGCTGTTGATCCTGCAGCAGGCGGGCATCAAGCTGGACTATTTATGGACGGTTATCTCTGCTTTCTTGGCAATGGTTGCCATTGGTTTTGTGGCGGTCTGGAGCGTGCTGAGCAATTTTTTGTGTACCCTGATGCTCGTTCTCTTCCACCCGTTTCGAATCGGGGATGACATAGAAATTATTGATCCGGCCATGACGTCCGGTATCAGCGGCAGTGTCAGGAACATCAACATGATTTTTACAAGCCTTAATTCAGTGGACACAGATACGGGCAGGTCCATGGTGATACACATACCGAACAATCTATTTTTTCAAAAGATTCTCCGGAAAAAAGGGGGGGACCAGACCTTTAGTCTGGACCGGCAGCTGTTTGAGAAAGCCTCTCTTCTCAACACAAACAAGATCTCTTCTGAAAAATAGCCCTAGCTGTCCAGTCCGGTCCTGTTGAGTTGACAAAACCCCTGGGGCAGCCTTTGTCCATTCTAATTTTTTAAAAAAATATTTTGTTGACATCAAAGGATTTTTGGTTTTAATATAAGTTGTTAAATTTCCTTGTAAATCCACTCTTTTATTTTGCGTGGAAAGGAGCTTTACCATGGCCGATCCCTTTGCCGTAAAAGACTGCGCCCTGATTGCCATTGCAGCAGGCCAAAGAGCCCATAATCTCAGGGAATTAAAAGAGCGGCTCATGGAAATGGAACGGGGAATCATATACTACCATTTCTGGGATGCTCTGTTACGTTCCCGCTTTGTTGACCCGGAATATCAGAACGATTTTGCTGCATGGGCATATCACGAGCTCCATGACACCTGCCTGGCCGAAAAGCTGGCAATCATCAACCCCGCAGATTACCCGTTTATGGATGATGTTCGCCAGCAACTGATTGATGTCATTGAAGAACATATGGATGAAGAGGATTTCGTTCCCGTGGCCGAGGTGGCCCACCCCTTTTCTTTCATCAATTCCCAGATTGTGGTTTTTGATTCACATATCCGCATTAAAACGCCTGAAGAACTGTCTGGATTCATACCTGAAATTTCGCCCAGCAGTATCTTTTATCATTTCATCGATGCCTGCCGGAGAAACGCTTCCCGTGAGAACGATTTCAGCCTATGGCTGTTGACCTTTGGCAAAGGGTATACCCTCCTGGCCGAAGAGATCAGCTCCATTGATCCCTATTTCACAACCCTTTTGGAATTACGGAGCCATCTTTCCACGGTCTTTGAAACCCATCTTGGGAAAGGGGGAAAAGATGACCGGTCTGCTTGATCAATACAAACAGGTTGTGGGCAGTGAGGTTATTGACCGCCTTCGTCAACTGGCAGCTCCCCTCAAGGGCCTGAAGGTCGTACATGTCAATTCCACCCGGGAAGGAGGGGGGGTTGCAGAAATTCTGTACCGGCTGATTCCCCTCAAGAATGAACTGGGAATCCGTGCAGACTGGGAGGTGGTGACGGGCGGAAATGAGTATTATCAATGCACCAAAAAAATGCACAACGCCATTCAAGGCAGCCGAATTGATATCCCGGAACGTTTTTTAAAACAGTACGAAGCCACCAACGAGCAAAATTACCAGCGACTGGGATCACAACTGGAAGACGCTGACCTGGTTTTTATTCACGATCCCCAGCCGGCGCCGCTTTTGAATTTATGTTCCCACCGCAGGGGAAAATGGGTGTGGCGGTGTCATATTGATGCCAGCCACCCCTATCGTCCGGTCTGGAAATATCTCAGGCCTTTTGTCCAGGGATATGATGCCAGTGTCTGGTCCCTGTCGGACTTTGCCCAGCCCATGCCCCATCCCCTGTACATTATTCCCCCGAGCATCGACCCGTTGAGCGATAAAAATCTTGATCTGGAACCCGAATCAATGGAAGTGGTATGCCGGAAATATGATCTGGATCCGGAGCGGCCTATTCTGCTTCAGGTTTCCCGTTTCGATCGCTTTAAAGATCCCATTGGCGTCATCCAGGCATATCGCATGACCAAAGCGTTCGGTCCTCCTGTCCAGCTGGTGCTGGCCGGTGGCAGCGCAACGGATGATCCTGAAGGAGAAGAGGTGCTTGCAGAGGTCAGGACTGCCGCCCAGGATGATCCTGACATCCATATTCTGGTGTTGCCCCCGGATGCCCATCGTACCATCAATGCCCTGCAGCGGCTTTCAACCATTGTTGCGCAAAAATCCATCAAAGAGGGCTTTGGCCTGACCGTGACCGAGGCCATGTGGAAGGGCAAGCCGGTTATCGGAGGGTATGCCGGCGGCATCCGGCTGCAGGTGATCAATCACCACACGGGGTTCCTGGTCAATACCCCTGAAGGGGCTGCATTGCGCATCAGGTACCTGTTAAAACACCGGACTCTCATCGAAACCATGGGAAAAAAAGCCCGTTCATTTGTAAAGGATAATTTTCTACTTACCCGCCATCTGCGGGAATATCTGACCCTGATGCTGGCGATTCTCCGTGGAACCACATACCGAATTGAGCTCTGACCATTCCTTTGGGCAACAGATAGACCCGAATTGAAATTCTGGGCTTGGTTCTAACTTCGCCCATTGACCCCTAAGCGGCTAATTTTAGCCGTTTCCTCGGCCGTACCGGATAATCCACATTATTCAAAAGAAAACTAAAGAGATCGGCTGGTTTAGCTTCAAAAAAACGTTCAGCAGCCGTCGTGCCATCTCGTCTTTTGATATAATAATTATGCACAACCGTAAGCGCTTTTAATTGTCCATTACTCAATTGATGTATCCCCTGATGGCGGAGTGCCAATTGGGCATTTCTTCCTTCCACGCAAGAACTCGATCTTTGAAAAAGTTGAGCGCAATACCTGGCGACCTTGTCCAGCTCCTCTATTTTATAATCTGAACATATGCCACGAGAAGCGTATAGGCTGTCAGCAATCGACAGCAATTCTTGAGCCTTCTGAAGGATGTCCGTTTTTTGTTTAAGATCCCTCTCTTTCCCTGCGGCCAGTTTTAAATAATGTCCTGGAATCAAGTACCTGTGCATCAAATGCTTGTCGCAATCCGACAGGTGCATATTCTCAAGGCAAAGATCCATCATTTGAAAGAAGAAAGCAATAGTCGCCACCATGCTGCTCACAACTCGCTGAGCTTTATCGACACGCTTCTTACACCGATCCATAAGATCGGCTGTAGCAGTGTGAATCCGAGCAAAACAGTCACCCAAAAGGCAGGTGATAATTTCCGAATCCTGCGGTTCGCCAGTTTTGAGGTTGTATGGATGGTAAACTTCTCCTATCTCAGCCTTTGCTTTGCGTACAGCTTCACTATTTAACTGGGCCTGAGTCAAATTTTCCTCGGCCTGTTGTTCTTGTTCTTTCGCAGATTTGATTCTTTTTTCAAAGTGAGGTCTTCGTCCTCGAGGCCGCTTGTCGGCACTGTCGAACTTTTTTTGCTCATGCTCTATTTGATGGGTTTGTCTGACCGCTTCTTCGCAATTTTTTTCAGCTTTTTTAACCTTTGACATCAGGGCCACACAAGTCCCTTTTCCAATTTCATAGATGACGTGGAAACAGTCCGGTGAATGATGAACCTTTAGGCCTTTAAGGGCATGACTGATAAGACTGCGCCCTTGATCACTGGCAACTTGGATGACCTTAACCGATAGGTTTTTAAGTGCATTCTTTACAGCTTCATTCCAGGTTTCAGTCTTGCGATTCTCGGCATATTTTTCTACAAGGATGAAGTTTGACACAGGCTCTATGGCGACAAGGCAAACTTCAGGATGAAAGGTTTCATCCTCGCAAAGTGTAATCGTTTTTGCTGGCATTTGCTGTCCAAGTCTTTCGTCCTCGATTCTTCCAAACTCGATGATCTTTTTATTGAGTTGTTCAGACACCCTACGCTGAGCCGAATAGGATGATGCCACAAAGGGAGAAAGCCCGGATTTCTCCAAGAAATCGCTGACATTATGGATGCTGGCAGTTCCATCCTTAGTAAACGAAACATGGGCAGAGGTAACAAGTCTGTGTAAAAAAGCAATACCTACAGGGCTCTCAAAAAATTCGATCAGAACAGGGTGAGCATCAATGCTATCTTTTCTGGCAAGCCAGTACCGCAGTGTTGATCGAGGAACACCCGCAGTTTTTGCAAAATCACGCTGGCTGACAGTTTTCTTCCTTGTTTCAAAATCGTTAACAAGTTTCGCCGCATCGGCTCGATTCCATATCTCTTTTATGCTTGTTGCATCTGCTGATTCATTGTATGATATATTCATGGCTCGATCTGGTATTTTTTGTTGAAAATAAGTAAGTTGGCACTTCCCTATTTTCTCGTACCAGATCGAGCTTAAAATGTCCCGCACTATCTCAAGTTGAGCCTCCTTTTTATCGTTCCTGAGTGTAATTGGGCGAAGTTAGGACCAAGCCCGAAATTCTGCCCTGGCCGTCAGTATCTTCAGAAATCCCCCATGTGTCTGTTATCCTGTCCTTGATCTCCGGCGTCAACCAGGGAGGCGTTGATGTGAAACTGCTCAATTCGGAAAAGAATCTGTCCTTATTTTTCGCGCTGGTGAAAAAAACGCCAAACCGGATCTTGCTTTTGGACTACGACGGCACCCTGGCCCCTTTTACCGTAGAAAGAGACCAGGCCCGGCCCTATCCAGGCATCCTACAGGTTGTGGAAGCGATTGTCAAAACCGGCAAAACTCGCCTGGTATTCATCAGCGGCCGCAGCATCCATGACCTGATTCCCCTGCTTGGCATGGAAAATCTGCCCGAAATATGGGGTTCCCATGGGGGGGAAAGGGTATGGGCAGATGGCCGATATGAAAGAAAAACAATTCCCATGGGCCTGGCGAAAAATCTCGAGCAGGCGGGTGGCTGGCTGGAGCAGAAAGGGTGGGGCCCCCACCTGGAAAAAAAGCCCCTGGGCCTGGCCCTGCACTGGCGTGGCATGGACAGGGCAGAGGCAGCCAGGATCAGCAGGACGGTCAGGTCAGAACTGCCCGGCCTGATAAACGGGGAAATTCTGGCGCTTCATTCTTTTGACGGTGGCCTGGAACTTCGCCCCCGGACAATCACCAAAGCCTTTGCCGTAAACCAGATCATGAACGAAATGCCAGGCGAGAGGATTGTTGCCTATCTGGGGGATGACCTGACAGATGAAGATGCCTTTGCCGCCGTAAAAGGAAGGGGGCTGGCTGTTCTGGTGAGAAAGGAACTCAGACAAACCTGCGCGGATATGTGGATCCGGCCACCGAACGAGCTTTTGGATTTCTTAAGGCAGTGGCTGGCTGCCACAGACGAATAAAATAGATCAATCATCGAGATGTTGATCAACGGAGGGGACGATATGAGTCCAACACGACAGGAAAACGACCATGCCCCACCCCAAAAAGATCGGTTGGTCATCGTTTCTAACCGGCTGCCCGTGGTTCTGGGCAAAGACAATGGGCAATGGCGTGCAGATCCCAGTTCCGGGGGGCTTGTGACAGCCCTTGCGCCTGTGCTTAAAAATCGCGGGGGGGTATGGATCGGATGGCCCGGCACCCACAAGACCCATGGAAAGGGGTTGAATAAGGCCCTGGCCGCCGCATCCATGGAATCGGGTTTTACCCTCAAGCCGGTGATGCTTTCCCCGGAAGAGGTGGAGAATTACTATTACGGATTCGCCAATGAGATTATCTGGCCCCAGTTCCATGACCTCCTGGGCAGATGCAATTTTGATCCCGCCTACTGGCCCTGTTATCAAAAGGTTAATTCAAAATTTGCCGGGGTGATTTATGAAAATCTCAAATCCAATGATTATATCTGGATTCAGGACTATCATCTGATCGCGTCAGCCCAGGCGCTTCGTGGTCTGGGGGTAAAAAACAAGATCGGTTTTTTCCTCCACATCCCCTTTCCGCCACTGGATATTTTCATGAAGCTTCCCTGGAGATTTCAGCTGCTGCAGTTTTTCTTGCACTATGACCTTGTTGGATTCCAGACCATGCGGGATTGCTGCAATTTCAAACAATGTGCATCGGCGCTCATCAAGGGCGTCTCGTTCATCGGCAAGGGCCAGGTGGTTACCTTGAAACTGGGCGATACGGCCATGAGGGTGGGGGCTTTCCCCATCAGTATTGATTTTGATGAATTCGCAGGCCTTGCCCTGGACGCGGAAGTTGTAGCGCGAACCCGTCAGATCAAGGCCGGGAAACCGGATCTCCAGATAATTCTCGGGATTGACCGCATGGACTATACCAAGGGAATCCCGGAAAGGCTCAAGGCCTTTAAAAATGCCCTGGACCGTTATCCGGACCTGCGGTCAAAGGTGAGCCTCGTCCAGGTGGTGGTACCCAGCAGATACCAGATTCCTGAATACCAGAGCCTCAAGGAGAGGATCGAACGTCTGGTGGGTGAGATCAACGGCCAGTTCGCCCGTGTGGGCTGGGTTCCCATTCATTACTTTTTTCGCAGTCTCGACCGCAAGGAGCTGGTGGCCCATTACCGTGCCGCTGATATGGTTTTGATCACCCCGCTGAAAGATGGCATGAACCTGATTGCCAAAGAGTATTGTGCCGCAAATATTGACAACAACGGCATCGTGATTCTGAGTGAATTTGCCGGGGCAACCGCCCAGATGCAGGGGGCTGCCATCCTGGTCAATCCCCATGATGTGATGGGGGTGGCCGATGCCATACACAGCGCATTTATCATGCCCTGTTGTGAAAAGGAGAAACGGATGAAAACCCTTCGCGACCAAATCCGGCAATATGACATCTACCATTGGCTCAACTCCTTTTTAAAGGCTGCAATGGCGAAACAGCTTGATAATTTCACCATTATAGAAGAATACAAACCACAGCTTCATCCCCTGAACCGGGAAAAGAACAGACGGCGCACAAGGTAATCAATACAGTCGTCTAAATCGTTAAACCAGGAGAATTTTATGGCGTTGCTGGTCGGAGATATCGGCGGAACCAAAACCAGAATGGGGGTTTATTCTCTGGACAGGGGTAAAAAGGTCCTGTTGATTGAAAAAACCTTCCCCTGTGCTCAATACCCGGATTTCGAGTCAATCCTGCAGCGCTTTTTACAATCGGTTGATATGAAATTCGACAAGGCTGTGTTGGGCGTGGCAGGCCCTGTCATGGATGACAGGGCCTTGATTACAAACCTTCCGTGGAAAATTGATAAAAAACAATTGGAAGAAACCTTTGCAATTTCTTCGGTCAAATTGCTGAACGACCTGGAAGCGATCGGATATGCAGTGTCGGCTCTGGAATCAAAGGACCTGTTCACCCTTAATGGGGGCAAGGCAGATCCTGAAGGAAATATTGCCGTTATTGCACCCGGCACTGGCCTTGGCGAGGCGTTTCTCACCCGGATGTTCAACCGATATATCCCCAGTGCAACAGAGGGCGGCCATGTGGATTTTGCCCCGACAAATTCTTTGCAGATCAGGCTTCTTCAATATCTCTCAAGCCGCCTGGCCCATGTCAGCTATGAGCGGGTCTGTTCTGGTTTGGGAATTAAGAATATCTATGGGTTCCTCAAACAGGGCGAACAGATGGCAGAGCCGGAATGGCTTGCCAGAGAGCTGGTGAAGGTGAAAGATCCTGTACCGGTCATCATTGATTCTGCGGTAAGTAAAGACCGGCAGTGTCGAATATGTATTGACACATTGGATCTTTTCCTCTCCATCCTGGGTGCAGAGGCCGGAAATCTGGCCTTGAAGGTCAAGGCAACCGGCGGCGTCTACCTGGGAGGCGGAATTTTGCCCCGCATCATTTCCGTTTTAAACAACGGAACCTTGATGGATGCATTTAAAAAAAAACAGGCCATGGCACGTCTGCTCGAACGGATCCCGGTTCATGTGATTTTAAACCCCGATGCCGCGCTTCTGGGTGCCGCCCTGTATGGTTTTAATTGTTGGCCTTGATCATAATGTAGCCTATTTTTCATAATTAATGGTTTGACCCTCCCGGATGTGGCGGCAGCTGGCTGCTGTTTACGTTAAGTAGGCACAACCGTATGGCTGTGAATCAAATGATCGAGTACATTCAATTGATGAAATGCCAGTTTTCCAAACTCCAGGCCCTGCCGCTTTGGGTCGTTTGAATATAAGCCCGAATGCCGCCCTTGATCTGAAATGACCTTACAGGGGATTTTATCGAGAAGAATACCCTTGTCCACAAGCCTTATGGAAATTTCATTGAACCTTTTTTCAGGTTCCGGCAGGGAGTTGAGGTAGATGGCCATCCCACCACAGCTGATGTCAGCGATTTCATACGCTACCCTGGGGGCTGACTTAACAATGGCAACCGCCTTTCCCTTTATCTTGAACCGTTCATTTTTCCTTCGTTCAATCTTTTTACGATCCAGGATTTTTCTGGCAATTCTGGACAGATCCATCAGGGTGACGGGTTTTAGGATAAAGGCACTGATACCCATCTCTTGGATTTTTTTCTTTGAGCCATATTCATGATACCCGCTGCAGAGAATAATGGGCAGATTCGGTCGTATCTCTTTTAACTTCTGGGCCAGCAGATAGCCGTTCATTTCCGGCATTGTCAGGTCTGTAATGACAAGGTCAAACCGGTCTGGAACCGAGCGGAATAATTCAAGCGCCTTTCTACTGCTGGTTTCGGTTGTCACCGTATAGCCCAGTTTCTTGAGCATCTGCTGCTCCATTTCAACCAGCTGTTGTTCATCGTCCACCAGCAGGATGCTTTCATCGCCGGTTTGAACCGGTTCAAATTGATCCACCTCCGTTCCCGTGTCATCTCGTTTTTCAAGGGCCGGGAAGTATACATCAAAGGTTGTCCCTTTGCCCGGCTCACTGAACACTGAAATTGAGCCGCCATAGCTTGTTATGATGCCATGTACCACAGACAGCCCCATTCCTGTGCCTTTGCTCAGCTGTTTGGTCGTAAAAAAAGGATCGAAAATTTTGTGCTTTATTTCAGAAGAGATCCCCTGGCCTGAATCCACCACAGAGAGTTTGACATACCTGCCGGGTTTCAGTTCCGGATGGATCAGGGAGAGGTCTTCATTCACCGTCTCAGTCACCAGTCTTATCTGGATCAATCCTGTCGGGTCCTGGATGGCATGGGCCGCATTTGTGCATAAATTGTAAATCACCTGGTAGATTTGAGTGGCATCTGCCAGGATATTTGCATCTGAATTGATATCTAAATCGATTTTTATGGTCGATGGGAGGGATGCCCGGATCAATTGAATTGCTTCGTTTATGACCGAATGGATCTCCACCGGTTTGACCTCCTGCTGTGTGTGGCTGCTGTAGGTTAAAATCTGCTGCACCAGATCCTTTGCACGATTGCACGCCTGGTAGGTTTTTTCCAGGAAGGCCAGGAGTTTGTTGTTGTCTGCTGCTTCGAGCATTGCAAGATCGGTATACCCCATGATGGCAAACAGGATGTTGTTGAAATCATGGGCAATCCCTCCTGCCAGGGTCCCGATGGATTCCATTTTATGGGATTGAATGAGTTTCTCGGCCATGATTTTTTCTTCTGTGATATCATGGAATACAATAACCGTTCCAATGACTTGACCCTTTTTGTCCAGAATGGGTCGTCCGCTGTCTGCGATGGTTCGCCGTCTGCCGTCGCTGGAAACAAGGCAGAGCTGTCTGCCGACATGGGTTGCTCCCTTTGATTCTATGATTTTTTCAACAAGATGGGTTATCGGGGTGTGACTGTGTTCATCCACGATATGAACAACCTCGGGCAGAAGTTTACCCAACGCGCTCTCCTGGGAGCATCCGACAAGGGTTTGGGCTGCATGGTTTATCAGGGTGATCCGGCCATGGATATCTGTTGCAACCACAGCATCTCCAATGGACCGAAGGGTGACCTTGAGCCACTCTTTTTCTTCTGAAAGTTTTTTGTTCAGGTCTGCAAACTTTTGGGCCCGGTGCAGGACCAGCTCTTCAAGGTGGTCTCGATATTCCTTTAAATTCCTTTCCATCTGGATCTGTTCGGTCACATCGGATATGGAGAGCAGGATAAATCGTCTGTGATTCTTTCGATGATCAAGCCCGCGTGCGTTGATATGCATTATCCGCTTTCCAATATATTGAAACCCATGTTCGACTTCAAAGTCTTGAAACGTAAAATTGCGGGTTACGATTGTTTCCAATTTCTGACGGAGTTCTGGAATATCCCACTGACCATTGCCAAGGTCAAACAGAGACCGGCCTTCGGTTTCCTGTGCGGTTACAGCAAAGGTCTGGTAGAATGAATTGTTGGCAAAGGCGACTTTTAAATCAGGCGTCAGTATCAGCAGCGGTATTCGGATCGTGTCAACAATATCTTCGGCTGTCAAATTGAATTGACGCAGCATGGCGTATCGTTCATGGGGGGTGTTGGAAACCTGTTCTTCTGCTTTGTATGTATCTTTTTCAGTCATGGTATTGTAACTCCCATGTCAATCGGGGGTGATTGTGCATGCTTTTACCCGCAAAACAATCGATTTGATTTGCCGGATCCGCTGATCGGTCCGGATTGTTTGAAAGCCGTGACGGCTTCAAGATCGTTTTTTTGGGGGGTGATGATCTCTGCAGGGAGTGGTTGAGAAGGATTTACTTACGATTGTGTATCCATACCGGTCTTTGAATGAAGCGAAATCTGAGCAGGCAGTTTAAATTGTGATTTCTCTCTGGAACCAGGGCAAACCAGATACCCCTGTTTTTAAAAAAGCTTTATGTCCCCGTGGTTGTTAAACATCAGCTCTGGCATTCGTCTTTATGTGCCTGGAATAAAAATATAATAGATCCGTTCTTTTTGTCAATCAGATTGCGCTTCCCGTTTAAGGTGTCAGGGATTGCAGATGCGGCAGGGCTTGAAGCCCGCTGCCAGGGCCGCCTCCCTTGAGTGAAAAATGACGGTGCACTGCTTGCAGCTGAAATATCTGCACGAAGGGGTGTGGACGACCCTGGATTCAACATTGCCGTGGAGGACGATTGTTCCAGGGGGTGCCGCCGCAAGGGAAGGGGCTTTTTTGCCGATCTGTTTTCCGTTCCAGATGTTGAGGCCCTTTTCCTTTGCCCTCAGTTCAGCCTGTCTGAACCTGAGGTCATAGGCCTTGCTCTGGCCGTAGCGGGTGTAGTAGGGGGAGAGCCCCTGTTCCACAAGATCCAGGTTGAAGTTGGCGTTGTCCACAATCACATAGGCCAGAAGCCGTTTGAACCGGCCCCGCCGGTTGCCTTCAAACTCAAGATCCACGCTTTTGCCTGTGAGGATCTTTTTTGTATACAAAGAGGCGGTGGTTCCCATGGGGGTGTTTCTGGATCGGTCCGGATGAACCGATTCGGGGGTGTTGACGCAGAGAAGTCTTACCCGTTCCCTATGTCCATGGTAGTCAACGTCGATGGTGTCACCGTCGATGACCCGGATCACCTTGAATTTTTCCGCAAACCCTGGGGTGGTGCCCAGGACCATCAACACCAGTACAATGATTTTGAGGATAATGCCCTTGTTCAATCCCAGCCCTTGATTCGCCCAGTCCGATTCATTCACCAGTCAGCAGCCACAGGAACAACAACCCGGCAGTCGGTTCGTCTAATTAAAACACCAGGGGCATCCTAATGGATCCATCGGGTTTTGTAAACCCTGATTCAGGGCCGTAAATTTTATTTTGTCTGGGGCCCTATTTTTTGAGCTGAAATCTGTCCTTGCGGTTGCCGGCGCTGTCAAAGGCCTCACAGGTCAGGGTGTCGTGGTCCACCCGGATGACCTGGAAGAGCTGGTGGCCCGTTGCCGTGGCTGCCATGAGGTGATCGTAGCGAAGGTTGATGGGGTAGGATTTGGGACCGCTCACCGAGGTGACATAGACGGTTCCCCGTTTCTGCCTGGCCGTGGGTTGGCCATTGACCAGTCTTTTGGTGCGGGCATAGGTGTGGTCATGGCCCTGGAGGACAAGGTCCACGGAAAAACGGTCAAAAATCGGTACCAACAGCGCCTGGCGATGGTGGTCCTTTCCCCTGCGGCCCGTGGAGTAGATGGGCTGGTGAATCGCCGCAATGGTCCAGGGTTGGGGGTTGTCGGCAAGAACGGTTTCCAGCCATTGTGCCTGCTCTTCAAGGTGTTCGTTGCCGTTGAGCATGATGAACCGGACCCCCTGGTAATCCAGGAAATAGGCGGTCTCTTCAAGGCCTTTGGGGCCGTTTTCCGGCAGGGTGAACTGGGGCCGCCACAGGGAAAAAAGGCGGAAGGCCGACCCTTTGACCTTGCGCCGGTCGGGGTATTCGTGGTTGCCCGGAACGAGGATCATGGGGGTGACGCGTGGAATAAAGCCAAGGGCGTCATAGAACTCGGCCCACTCCCGGTCCTGGTCCCCGTTGTCCACAAGGTCTCCCACAAAATGCCAGAACGCAGCATCCGGGGCCGTTGAAAAGGCAGTCCTGAAGATTCTGGAGCACAGGGATTTCACCTGCTCCTGGGGATCTCCAAAATAGATAAAGGTGAAGGGCTTGAATGTTTTTCGGGCTGTTCTGAACTGGTTCCATTCGCTCCAAAGGGTGCCGTCCCCGACCCGGTAGGCATAAAGGGTGTCCGGTGTCAACCCCTTGAACACTGCGGAGTGGGAAAAAACAACGGAATTGTCGTCCAGTGTCACGGCTTCACTGAGGGCGGGTGTGGTTACGGCCCGGGTGGAAAAATCGGGGGATCCGGTGGCCGGTGCGATTTCAGCCCTGGGGGTTGAGACCATGGAAGGGGTCCTCCAGGTCACGGCCTGGCTTGAGGCCGGTGTTTGGGTGAGGTTAAGTATGATTCGTTCGGGTATTGGCGGCTGCTGCAACAGGGGGCGCCCGGGCAGGGTGTTGAGGTGGGTTGCGGCGCAACCCGCGGTAACGATCAATGCCACCAGGAGCAGCAAGGGTTTTGACGGGAAGGGATTTAAACCCCATCTCCTTGAATTGAAAAACATTTGGGCTCCTTTTCCGGGCCGGTAATGGGGACGGATGGACATCCGTCCCCACGGGTGAAAATGTTAAAGGTCCAGGGTGAAACCGACCCTGAAGTTTCTTCCCTCTCCAGGAAAGCCGATTTCCTGTTCATAATCTTCGTCAAACAGGTTGTTCAATGCTACATAAACGCTCATCCTGTCACGGAATTTTTTCGAAATCCGGGTGTTGAGGATGAAATAGTCATCGGATTCGGTAATTTCATTGGTGGGGTCCAGGGGGGTTGGAAGATCCTCATACACGTTGTCCACATAGATGCCCTGGAGGTCGACCTTGACAAGAACCTTTGGGATGGTCATAACGCACCCCACACCATACTTGTTCTCGGGAACCCCTGCCACCTTGTCCGTGATCCGGCTGCTGCTTTCGTTCTGGGCGTTGTTGTAGGTGTAGTTGGCATTCATGGAGAAGTAGTCGCAGAAAACAACCTTGATTGAGGTCTCAAATCCCAACATGGAGACGTCTTCCACGTTGGAGTAGATATCATCACCCACGAGGTTCTGGACATAGTCCCTGGAGATCCAGTCTGAGATGTCATGGTAAAATCCTGACACATCGGCTGTGACGCGCGGTCCAAAGGCCTTTGTCACCCCCAGGGTGTAGTTGATGCTTTTTTCAGCCGTCAGGTCTGAATTTCCGCTGGAGGACGAGTAGAGCTGTCCCAGGGTTGGGAACCGGGTTTTCTTGGCCACGGAACCGTAAACTTTAATCTGTTCCTTTTCCCAGGTGAATCCAGCCATGGGGTTGAACTCACTCATTGTGGAAGGTGTCTCCTTGTCTGTTTGCCCCTGAAAAATGTAGTTTGTTTTGGACAATTTTTCATAAACATAATCCTGGGCTTCGGTGATGTCAAACCAGTCATAGGATGCACCGCCATAGAGGGCCAGACCAAAATCGGTGAAAAATTCATGCTCGGTGCCAATGGAACCTGTGTCTGCCTTGTATTTGTTATAGGGCAGATAGTCATCATCCCTGCCCTCATGGGTGTCTTGTTTATAGTGCAGGGATACATGACCTTTGTGCATATCGGCAAACTGAAAATCGCCAAACAAAGATCCACCGACAAAGTTGTCCTTGTATGTGCTTTCTGCAACCACATTGTCAAAGTCCGGACCATCATAGGAGGTATAGAGATCTTCGTGGTCATGGTAAAACAACTTGCCCCTGAGGGTCAGGGTCTTTGAAATTGCTTGCTTTCCGCTGAAATCCACACCCCAGTCCCTGTAGTCGTCAAATCGTGAATAGGATGAAAACGCGGGTTTGTCTCCGGATTTTGGAAAATACTTGGCATAATCGGTGGCAAGGGGGTGTCCAAATTCAGAATCCATGATGTGAAAACTGACAAAGTATTCGGAATCCGTTGAGGGAGAGACGCCCATTCTTGCCCAGAATTTGTCCTTTTTATAGTCTGAGTTGATCCGGAAACCACCGTCTTCAAGAATTTTACCTTTTACTGCCTTGGGTTCAAAATCGTCCGACAGCCGCCAGCCGTCCGATTCCTCGTGGAGGTAACTGATCCAGTAGTTGACGGCCCCGATCTGATTGCCGTGGGACAGTGACCCGGAGTAGGTGCCGTGTTCTCCCATTTCTCCCTGGAGGCTGAGGCTGGGGTTCTGGGTCCCTTTTTTGGTGACCACATTGACAACGGCAATCTGGGCATTGGCGCCGTAGAGAACCGAAGGGGCGTTCTTGGTGATCTCAATCTTGCTGATGATACCTACGGGTATCTGGTCCAGGTTGAGTTTACCGTAGTAGGTTTCATAGTAGGGAATGCCGTCGATTAGAAACAGGGTCTTTTCCGAACCAAACCCGTGGATGGAGACTTCGGGCTCATTTTTGCTTCCCCGGGTCATGGTGATGCCCGGTGCAAACTTCAGGGCTTCAGCAAGGGTGGTGCTGTTGGTGGCCTTGATCTCAAGGTCTGTGATCACCTGGGAGATACCAATGTCGGCGACATCTGTTTTTTCTCCTTTGACAACAATGTCTCCCAGGGAAAAGGTATCGTCCGGGTCCGGGGTGGCTGCCCAAAGATCTCCTGCTGCCATGAACAGCAGTAGAAAAGCTGCCATGGCATACCGTTTGAATTTCATTCATCTTCTCCTTTTTTGATTATTCTTTAAAAAATAGTGCCAAATGGGTATAAGGCCCCTAACTCCTTCTTTTAGGTCGGCATTTTCTTTTTTGACCGTGCTGTTGTCAAGTTTATTATGAATCAATTCCAAGAAGGACAATGGATAACCATGGATGACAATTTATTCGGGTTTTTAACGAATAGGTTGACAACCCGTTCCCCCTTTTTTATAACCCGTTGCCATGGGGCAGATGTCATGTCTGTCTCGAACAGGAGAGAGTAAAGATGAAGAAATTTGTGATTTGCACGCTGATGGTGATCGCGGCCCTTATCCCGGGCAATGCCTGGAGTGAGTCCCGGACATTCCAGGACATGATCGGTCGCACCGTGACCCTGACCCGGCCGGTAAACCGCATTGTGACAACATTCAAACCCACCACCCTGTGCCTTTTTTCCCTGGGGTTCCAGGATAAACTTGTGGGAATCGACACCAGTTCAAAAAAGGATCCCCTGACCCTGGCTGTGATGCCGGAAGTGGCTGACCTTACGGCAGTGGGGAGTAAATCAACGGGCATCAACTTTGAAACAGTGACCTCTCTGAAGCCGGATCTCGTGATTCTCTATGCCCAGAAGGACGGCCTTGATCTTGCCCAGAGACTGGAAGTCATGGGTATTCCCAGCATCATCATTGTGCCCGAAAGTTTTGAAAGTGTTAAAATCAGCCTCAACATCATTGCCCGGGCAGCCGGGGTGCCTGAAAGGGCCCATGGGGTGGTGAAACTCATGGACGGGGTGCTTCAGATGGTTGAACAACGGGTGGCTTCCCTGGGTGTGGCGGCGCGCAAGACCGGCTATTTTGCCTCGTCAAGGGGGCTGTTCAGCACCGCAACGGGCAGCATGCTCCAGGATGAGATTTTTCAACGGGCAGGGGTGGTCAACGTGGCCCATGACCTTCAGGGGTATTTCCAGGATGTTTCGCCAGAGCAGCTTTTACGCTGGAACCCGGATCTGATGGTCATTTCCCAGCATCTGCACAATCCTGTTGCACGACGGCTTAATGATCCGGTTTTAAGTCGGGTGACAGCCGTTGTCAACCGGGATGTGTATCGATCACCGTCCAACCTTGCCCCCTGGGATTTTCCATCGCCCCTGGCCGTTCTTGGCACCCTGTGGCTTGCCAACAGGGCCTACCCAGAACTTTTTTCGGACCTGGATCTGGGTGTTGCGGTTGACCAATTCCATGCAAAGCTCTTTGGACGAACAATGACCGAAATGGGCGGCACCCTCAACGACCTTGTCCTTGACGGAGCCGGCCTGTGACCCCTGGTGTTGAACCCCATGGAACAACCCGGCGCCTGGTTTTTTCCCTTGGCATGGTTTTGATAATTCTCTTGCTCGTATCCCTTGTTGTGGGGCGATTTGAAATTTTTCCCAGTGATGTCCGGAAGATGGTAATGGCATTCTTTTCGGGAACCGCCCTTTCTCCGGAGCTTGCCTCAAAACAGCTTGTGATTTTGTGGATTCGTCTTCCCCGGTGCCTCATGGCCGTGCTGGTGGGCATGGGGCTGTCTGTGTCAGGGGCGGTTTACCAGGCATTGTTCAGAAATCCCCTGGTCTCTCCCGACATCCTCGGGGTTGCAGCCGGATGCACCTTTGGTGCGGCCCTCGGTCTAATACTTCCGGGATATCATTTTTCCCTGGTACACCTGCTTTCCTTCGGGTTCGGGCTGGGGGCCGTTGGTCTGGCCATTGCCATTGCGCGGCTCATTGCCGTCAAACCCCTCATTGTGCTGGTGCTTTCCGGCATGGTGGTCATGTCGTTTTTCAACGCCCTCTTGATGGTGCTTAAATATTTTTCAGACCCCTTTGATGAACTTCCAAGCATTGTTTTCTGGATCATGGGCAGCCTCACCCGGGTTGCCTGGAACGACATTTTCATCATTGCCCCGGTAACTGTCCTGGGGCTTGTGCTGTTCATGCTGCTTCGCTTCCGGCTCAATGTTCTATCCCTGGGGGATGTTCAGTCCAAATCCCTGGGCATGAACCCGGGGCTGTTTCGATTTGTATTTATCATCACAAGCTCGTTCATCGTTGCCATGACCGTTGCCACCTGCGGCCAGATCTCCTGGATCGGGCTGATCATTCCCCACATGGCAAGAACCATTGCAGGGCCGGAGCATGAGCGGATGCTGCCCGTGACCGCCCTTCTGGGGGCCCTTTTCCTCCTGGCGGCAGACGATGTGGCCAGATCTGCTTCGGCGGCCGAAATTCCCGTGGGCATCATCACGGCACTCACCGGAGCCCCGGTCTTTGGATTTCTTCTCTACAGGAACAGAGGTAGCGGATGGATTTAACCGTTGAATGCTGCTCACTGGGGTTCAGGTACGGTCGCGCCCGGATCCTTGATGACATTTCGTTTGAAATCAAGCCCGGACTTTTTTACGCCATCCTTGGAAGAAATGGCTCGGGTAAGACAACCCTGCTCCACTGCCTCAATAGAATTTTGAAACCGACGGCCGGAACCGTCAGGATTCTGGGCCGGAACATGGCAGATCTTTCCCAGGGGGAAATTGCCCGGCAGATCAGTTTTGTGCCCCAGGAGCACATGGACATCTTTCCCTTCAGGGTGATCGATGTGGTGGTCATGGGCAGGGCGCCGTTTCTCGGGATGACAAGAATACCCGGTGCGCTAGACCGCAGCCTTGCCATGGATGCCCTAAGACAGCTCGGCTCCGAGCACCTTGCAGGGTGTAATTTCAACCGGATTTCAGGGGGTGAACGCCAGATTGTCCTCCTTGCCATGGCCCTTGTCCAGGCAGGCAGGGTCATGCTGCTGGATGAGCCCACCAACCACCTTGACTTCCACAATCAATACCACCTGCTTCAAAGGATCAAAACCCTGTGTGCTACCAGGCAAACAAGTGTGATCGCTTCCATGCACGATCCCAACATGGCCATGCTGTTTGCAGACAGGGTTATCATGCTCAAGCACGGCATGATTGTTGCCGCAGGCGGTATAGGCGAGACCATGACCACGGCCAACCTCGACCGCCTGTACGACACCCGAACCGTGGCCGTCTCCACCCTGGAAGGAACCCGTTTTTTTCTGCCGGAATCGGCAGTGGTCGGCCTTGAAACGGGTACGGACGAATAGACAGGAGCAAGTATGCACGTCATCATAACAGGAGGGGTTCAAAGTGGGAAATCAACCCTGGCAGCCGGCCTGGTATCATTTTTAAAGGATCGGGGGGTGCCCATTGCAGGTATTCTTGCCACGGGGCTGTGGAAGGACAACCTGCGCCACGGCTTTGACCTCACGGATTTAAAAACAGGGATTACAACTCCCCTTGCAAGGCGGGTAAACCGTCAGGAGGGTCCGGCCATAACCCCGTTTAACTTTTTTGACAAGGGAATGGCCGCAGGCAAAAGGGCCCTTGATGCCGAAGGCTGTGCCCATGCCCGGATGATCATGGTGGACGAGGTGGGCAGGCTTGAACTCATGGGTCGGGGATGGGCCCCATTTCTCCCATCCCTTGTTTTAATTTCCCGGGCCGTTCATGTCTGGGTTGTCCGGGAAAACCTTGTCAAGGCAGTTTGTCGCCGCTGGCATCTTGACCGGGTGGAAATCGTCCATGTCAGCGATACGGCTGCACTTGAACGGCTTAAACGACTGTGTGTAAAGGAACAACAATGAATGTTCAAATTCCCCTTTTAATCTACTGGAGCATGGCGGGACTCTTTTCAACGGCCTTTGTCCTGGGGCTGTTCAAACAGGTGCGATGGAGCCGGGGTGTTGGCCTTGCCGGCACGGTCGCATGCGGAGCCGGCGTGGTCTGGCTGATGGTCACGGAAAAGCGGCTGCCCCTGTACGGTTCCCTTGAGGCCATCGTTTATGTCTCGTTTGTTCTGACCCTTGTCGAACGTTTTGCATCGTCCCCGGTGCCGCCGGGAAGCAGAAACAGGCTGTTGATTGTGACCCATGGGGTGGTCTGTCTGCTGCTCGTTGTCCAGGCTCGAAGACCCATGGCGTTTAATGCCGATTTTTTCATGTATGACAATCTCTGGGTCAACCTGTTCTTTAATCTACGCCTTAATGCCACGGCGCTCTTTGTCTGGGCCGCCATTGTTTCAATGGTTGGCGCATGGTCCCCTTTGGACGAAAATGCTTTTAGCCGGGAAGCCCGTGACCGGCTCATGCACGGGGGGCGCAATTATCTTTTAACGGGCATTGCCGTGTACCTTGTCAGTGAATGGTCCGGGTCTCTGTGGTGCCTCAACTGGTTTGGCGATTCGTGGCAGTGGAGCCGGGGATTCTTCAAGGCCGGGATTATTTTTCTGCTGGTCATGACCGCAAGTCATCTGCCCCAGTCCCTTGCACGGTCGGACCGGATCAAGGCCCTGTTTGCTGCCAGCCCCGGGGTATACATTCTTTTCATGATGTTCCAGCATTAAGGAGTCGTTATGGTCCGTTTTTTTTCCTCCCCCAGACTCACCTTTGTTCTGCTCTTGTCCCTTGTGGGGCTCCTGGGTCTTGGAACGGTATTCTCCCTGTTCCCGGACCTTATGGACGGTATCCGGCTGATGAATGATTCCCTCATCCAGACCTGGTTGCTTGGGGTCCTGGGCACCCATTGGCTACTGCCGATCTGGTTCCTGGCCATCTGCATTTGTTCTGGTCTGCTTTTTCTAAACACCCTTGTGTGCAGCGTTACAAAGCAGCTGATCACGGCCCTCAAGGTTGCAACCCTGAGGCGATGGTCATTTTTCATGATTCATCTTTTTTTCCTCATGGTGCTCTTCTGCCACGGCATTACCCTGGTTTCGGGGGAAAAGACGAGCAATGTACAGCTGTTTACAGGTGATCTTTATGCGTCGGACTCGCTTACAATACGGTTGAGTGCGCTTACCTTTACGGACAATGGCGACTTTCTCAAGCTTGGACCCAAAAAGAGCCGGGAGGTGATGACCCGGGATCTTTTCCATCGAACATCCAATTTCGCAGATCTTCTTATCGTTGAACGAGACCAACCGCCGGTTACCGGCCGGGTCATGATGCTTGATCCCTTTTGCTCCGGCAGCCTCAGGATTACCCTCACACGGTTTATCCCCGGTAAGGAGGATCACAGGGGTGAGATCGGTGTTAATCTGACCATCACCAGAAACCGGTTCACAACGTTTTTTTTCGCCATGTATGCATCCATGATCATTTCCCTGGTCTGCTTTATTGCCATCACCTGGAATCCCCAGGCACGGGCGGACCAGGCCATGAATTCACAGTCCATAATCCACCAAGGAGAGAGATGATGACCCCGACAGCTATTACCCAGGCAGAGGTGATCGACCACATTTTAAACCAGCTTGCGACGATTCCAGACCAGGCTGTCGCCTGCCTCACCCGTGGGGCGCATATTGTTGCCGTGGAGAGCCGCTCCATGGGGATTGCCACCTGGGCCTGCGGACGGCATCCGGCCTGCCTTGATTCGCTGTCTGACGTCGAGCCGTCCCGTTCGGTAAAGGCGCTTGCCAGTCTTCTCCATGATGCGGATCCCATCAAGGCATCCCTTGGCCTTGCCGCAGTCAACTCGCTTCTGCCCGATCCCCGCCCGGAGGAGATGGTGGATGTCAATGCTGGGGATCTGATCCTTGAACTTGGTAGAGAAAAGCGTGTCGCCGTCATCGGCCACTTTCCCTTTGTGGAGCGCATGAAGGGAAAGTTCCGGGAGCTCATGGTGTTTGAAAAAGATCCCCAGTCAGGGGATCTTGAGGCTGATCTCATTCCCAGCCGCCTGCCGTCGGCCGATATTGTTGCCATCACTGCCACCACCCTTTCCAACGGCACCCTTGCCGGCATCCTTGCCAGTTGCCGACCTTCGGCCGTCAAACTGATCATCGGGCCGAGCACTCCGGTCACCCCGGCCCTTTTTGCCCTGGGATTTGACTATGTGGCCGGGGTGGTTGTTCGGGATGGGGATCTTGTCAAGCGGGGAATAGACAAAGGGTGTTCGTTCAAGCAGATACAGGGTGTGAGTCATGTGATTCTTCAGTCCCGGTCGGCATAACCGGCATGTGTATCCCATAAATCACCGGATAAAACGCCAGAGCACCGGCCGTGGGAATGCTTGGCTCAGGGCAGCTGGCGGTCCTCGGCGACGGAGAAAAAGGCTTTCACCTCGGCAACCAGCTGGTTTTCAGTCGATTTTTCGGCGGCTTTGACCGCTGCAATTCTGGGACGGGGCCCTTTTATTTTTTCGATCTCCTTGGTCAGTTCGTGCTTTGCCTCACCCGGTCCAAAGATCAGGAGTGTGTCTGCCTTGGTGATTTTTTGAACAAGTGTCTGATAAAAGTCGTGGAGCTGATGCTTTCGGCGCTCGTCCGCAGTTTTCTCCTTTGATACGGACTGGGCCACGGCTGTGCCCGAAGCCTTCCACCCGCCCTTTGGCCGGAAGTGGCTGTCGGCGTTTGATTCGATTCGTTCCACCGTTGTCCGGTCGCCTTTAATCAAAATTAAAAAGGCATCCCTGCGGTCGATCCAGATACCCATCATTTTTTTCTGCCCTGATTTAATCATCGTGCCTCCTTTATGGCCGGGCCATTGTCCCTGATCATCATTGGCCAGGGGGATCAATCCTGTTACGCATAAAAACCAAACCGTGATCTGTCGATATTTCAGGGAGCGAAACGTCAGGATTAAACCCTGGGTGACCTTATTTTTCCCTGAAAAAGATTGTAAAATCTGAGAAATAGGGTATAAGTCGTTCTTTTGTTAATATCCGATGCCCGGCAGCAACCCCGTCGGGCATTGCTACGCATGGAGAACAAGGTATGCAGCTCAACTGTGGTATTGTAGGACTTCCCAATGTGGGAAAATCAACGCTTTTTTCGGCCCTGACATCCGCGCCTGCCGAGGTGGCCAACTATCCGTTTTGCACCATTGAACCCAACGTTGGCATTGTGAGCGTTCCAGATTCGAGGCTGGCAAAAATAACCAGTTTTGTCAATCCCAAAAAGGTGATTCCCGCAGTGGTGGAATTTGTGGACATCGCAGGGCTTGTCAGGGGCGCTTCCAATGGCGAGGGGCTTGGCAATAAATTTCTGGGCCACGTTCGCCAGGTCGGAGCCATCATCCATGTGGTCAGGTGCTTTGACGATCCCGATGTGGTCCACGTGGATGGCAGGGTGGATCCCCTGGCCGACATTGAAACCATTGGGATCGAGCTCGCCTTTGCCGATCTTGACACCGTTCAGCGACGACGGGAAAACCTGGTCAAGCTTTTAAAATCCCAGGACAAGGCCGTCAGGGACAAGGCCCGGGCTGTGGAACCTTTGCTCCACAGGCTTGTTGAGGCCCTTGAGAATGGCACGCCGGCACGCCGTATCGGTCTTGAACCGGCCCAGCAACTGCTTGTTCAGGATCTTCATCTCATCACCATGAAGCCCCAGCTCTACTGCTGCAATGTGGGTGAAGCTGACCTTGGGATTGAAAATGAACGTGTGGCAAAGGTCAAAGCCTTTGCCGAAGCTGACGGTTCAGGTGTGGTGGTGATCTGCGGAAAACTGGAGTCCGAGATTGCGGCCCTTGATTCCATGGCCGAGAAATCTGAATTCCTCGAGGCCGCAGGTCTGGAAGAGTCCGGGTTAGACAAACTGATCCGCAAGGGGTATGAGATGCTGGGACTGATGACCTATTTCACCGCAGGGGAAAAGGAGGTCCGGGCCTGGACCTTTCCGGCTGCGGCAAAGGCGCCCCAGGCGGCCGGTGTGATTCATACAGACTTTGAGCGCGGGTTTATCCGGGCCGAGGCCTATCACTGCGAGGATCTTTTTGCCTACCAGTCTGAACAAAAGCTTCGGGAGATGGGAAAGCTCAGGATCGAAGGGAAAGAGTACACGGTCAAAGACGGGGACGTTCTTCATTTCAGGTTCAACGTATAGTTGGCTCGTACCCATCCAACACCCTTTGCACTTCCCTTGCAATGTCAGCCTTGCCAACCGGCTTCATGAGAAACCCTTTGATGCCCAATGCCATTGCCGTTTCTTTGTTCAACCGTTCACTGAATCCGGTACAAATGATAATCGGTATATCCGGGCGAATTTTTAATATTTCCCCAGCCAGTTGATCTCCGGTCATGTGCGGCATGGACATGTCTGAAATTACAAGGTCATAGGCATTTGGGCGGGCTTTGAAAGCTTCCAGAGCATCTAGGCTGCTGGTCATTATTGCGACCGAGTATCCCAGCCGCTCAAGGATCTGTTTTTCAAGTTTTGTGATGGGCGGCTCATCATCCACAAGAAGGATATGTCCTGAACCTGAAGGCTGGGGCAGGCGATCCGGTACAATATTATCAGAAGCGGCAGCCATTACCGGCAGAGAAACCTGAAACCAGGCGCCTTTTCCTGGCTCGCTCTGAACCTTGATTTCACCCTTGTGCTCCTTGACAATCCCGTAAACGACCGATAATCCAAGACCGGTGCCTTTTCCTTTTTCTTTTGTTGTAAAATAGGGCTCGAAAATTTTATCCAGATGGTCCTTGGCGATACCAATCCCGGTGTCAACCACTGTCAAGGTTACATATTTTCCTGGAGGTAAGTTCGGGTCATTCAGCCCGCATTTAATTTCAATTTCCCGGACCTCAACATGTATCTTTCCTCCCTTATCTTGAACGGCGTGATAGGCATTGGTGATGAGATTCATTCCAATTTGATGTAGATGTGTAGAGTCTGCCAGCACGAGGCCACAGTCCTGCTGCAGATCCTGGCTGATTTCGATATTCATCGGGATTGAAGAACGGCTGAGCTTGAGAACTTCTTTGATTACATGCTGCACCCTTACTGGCATCTGTTTATGCCCGTGCTGACAGCTGAAAGCAAGAATTTGCTGTACAAGTTGACTGCCCCGCTTTCCCGCTGTCAGGATTTCTCTGGCATTTTCATTTTCTGGGCTGTTGGGCGGCAGGTCCTCCGTGAGCATCTCCGCTAAACCGATAATCGGGAAAAGGATGTTGTTAAAGTCATGGGCGATACCGCCTGCCAGGTTGCCGATGGATTCCATTTTCTGGGCCTGCTGCAGTCGTTTTGACAAATTTTTCTTTTCTGTAATGTCTCTAACGAAACAGACAAATTTGCCGCCATCTGTTTCACGGTATTGTACTGCTACTTCAACATCGATAATCGAACCATCTTTACAGCGATGCTGACTTTCAAACCGTATTTCTCCGTTTTGAATAATTTGGGAGATGCGGTTGGAAACCGCATTTTTATTTTCTAATTTATCAAGGTCATGGATCTTCATGGAAAGGAGTTCTTCATGGCTATATCCACTCATTTGGCAATACGCCTGGTTCACTTCAAGAATTTTCCCCTCCAGGTCCGTTAACCAAAAACCATCCATGGCCGTTTGAAGAATCGATTTATGCCATGCCTCACTTGATCTGAGTTCTTTTTCAACCCTTTTTCGTTCATGGATATCACTGATGATGCCCTCAATTCTGACGGTCTTTCCTTTGTCATCAAAATAGGCACGGCTGCTCTCAGAAAGCCATCTCGTTGTTCCGTCTTTGCATTTGGCTTCGAATTCGAAATCGTCGATTTTTCCGTTTTCAGCGACGATTTTTAAGAATTTACCCCTCAAATCCGGTTCTACATAAAACTGCGTTTCCATATCTATAATCTCAGTGATAAATTCCTGGGGAGAATTGTATCCCATCATCTTCGCAAGAGCTCGATTCACCTCGATAAAGCTGCCTTCCGGGGTGCTTTGAAAAATTCCAACAACAGAATTTTCAAACACGTTTCGATATTTTTCTTCGCTTTTCCGGAGAGCCTCATCTGATATCTTTCTTGTCGTAATATCCTGAAAAATACAGTGGGTCTGCTTGAAAAAATCATTTTCGTCTTTTCCAATTTTGCCGTGAAAAGAAACAAGGATTAACTCCCTGTTCTTCTTGACCATTTCGAATTCAACACCCAGTACCTCTCCTACAGATTTGAATCGTGGAAAATTCTCTTTAAAATGGTCCTTCCAGTCAGGATGGAGGAATTCACTGAAATTGCGCCCTATCACCTCATGGCGCCCATAGCCAAGAGCCTTCAGCCACGTTTCATTTACCTCTATAAAATTACCTTTTTCATCCAGTGACTGATAGCTCAGGGGGGCTTTTTCAAACATTGAGCGGAACTTGTGTTCGCTGTCACGCAATAAGCGCAAATTATCATTATTACGTTTTACATTGGTAAGCCACATATCGATTTCATTCCGATCGCTATCCGCATTGAAATGTATCTCAGGAGGAACATAGTGGATGTTTTCAAGGTAAAGTTCATCATTGTAGAAGAGTATCGGGTGGGCACTTATTGCTGCCTTGATGACCTGTGGGTTGTACAGGTTTTTGTCATAGACGCAGAGTGATTTGAAAGGGTAATTGGGAAACAGCACCCTGTTGATGATGTTTTCATAATAAATCAGCTTGTCCGCTAACTCTGGTTTACCTATGGAAAATGTTGCCTCCCCCACAACCCTCAGCGCCTCATAACCCTCGCTGACAGCCTTGCTTGACTCTCTCTGCCAGATTTGAACCGTTTTCATCGCGTCAAATCCGCCATTGTCTGCATAGGATTTTTGAACATTGATTATTGTCAGGTTTCCATTTTCAACCATGCTGGCAAAATCCACTTCAGCGTCAGTGAAATCTGCCTCAATCATCGCCTGGCTGTAGTTGTCTACTGCCATGATACATTTTTCGCTGCAATTTAATCCTTCGATGATGTATTTCGAAGCGACACGTCTATATGCCGTTAAATCATCATAAATGATGCATGCATGGGGATGGGGTGATTTGCTGACCTCGGAAAAATGATTGTCAAGGCGAACCATAAGCTGCTCCTGTTAAAAACATACACTGAAACCATGAAAGCGGCTCAGCATTTTGACTAAACCCCTTAAGAGTAAGAAGATTTTAACATAAGCGAACAAGCTGTGCCAGGGAATTTATTAACACGAAAAAGGGCCCAGCGAAACCGCTGGGCCCCTTGTCTATACTTGGTAGCGGGGGCTGGATTCGAACCAACGACCTTCGGGTTATGAGCCCGACGAGCTACCAGACTGCTCCACCCCGCATCAATTGTATGTTTTGTTGTGGTAGCGGGGGCTGGATTCGAACCAACGACCTTCGGGTTATGAGCCCGACGAGCTACCAGACTGCTCCACCCCGCAACAACCCGACTAATATAAATAAACCCGGGAAACAAGTCAAGGATTATTTTTTAAATGCCCTGTTGCTTTTCCAGGGCCTGTTTCAGTTCCCCGGGGCTGGCGGTTGCCGTACCCACTTTTCCGACAACAATGCCGGCCGCTGCATTGGCAATGGCGGCGCTCTGTTCAAAGTCTGCCCCGGCAGCAAGGGCAAGGCCCAGGATCGATATGACTGTATCTCCGGCACCGGATACGTCAAACACCTGGCGGGCCTGGGAGGCGATCCTCACGGGTTGCTTGCCCTGTTCAAACAGCATCATGCCGTCCCGTCCGCAGGTGATGACAAGCCGTTCAAGTTCGGCAGAGGCCATGATTCTGATGCCGGCCTGGATCAGGTCCGGGTCTGTTTTGATGTCAATGCCTGCGGCAATGCCGGCTTCCTTCTGGTTGGGCGTCAAAACGGAAACCCGGCTGTATTTTGTGAAATCAAACCCCTTGGGGTCGGCAAGCACAGGAACGCCATGGGATTTTGCAATGGTTACGGTCTGTCTGACAAGCTCACGGGTGACAAGGCCCTTGTCGTAGTCGGAGATGATGATCAGGTCCACCCGGGGTGCCACTTCTTTGATAAACGATATCAGGCGCGCCAAGGTGGTGGCGGAGATCTCTTTCTTTGTCTCCTTGTCGATCCGTAATACCTGCTGATTGGAGGCGATGACCCGGGTTTTTTTGGTGGTGGGCCGGTCGGGTTCATCAATGATGCCCCCCGCGTTCACCCCGAGTTCCTTGAACTTGTCAAGCATCATCCGTCCGGCCGTTCCGGTGCCGGCTGTTCCAACAACGCAGACGGCTGCGCCCATGGCCACAAGGTTGTTGATGACGTTGCCGGCACCGCCCAGGGTGTAGGTCTCGCTCTTGACGGACACGATGGGCACCGGTGCCTCGGGAGAGATGCGGTCAACTTCGCCCCAGAGGTACTCATCGATCATGAGATCCCCGAGAACCAGCACCCGGATCTTTTTGAATGCGTTGAGATCAAATGTGGTGTGATCAGGGGGCATTTTAGATCAGGGATTCGATCATGGTTTTGAGTTCCCCGTAGTTCCGGGTCACCCTGTACTGGGGAAATTCCTTGACCACGTTGTCCGGGGGCATGAAAAAGAATCCGTGGTCAGCCTCGCCGAGCATTGCCGTGTCATTGTATGAATCCCCAAAGGCAATCACCCGGTAGTTGAGGCTTTTGAACGCCTTTACCGCATGCTTTTTCTGGTTGTGCTGCCTGAGGGTGTAGTCTGTGATTCTGCCCGATTCGTCAACAACCAGGCTGTGGCAGAAAAGGGCGGGGAATCCCAGTTTTTTCATCAACGGGCGAGCAAATTCCTCAAAGGTGTCTGAGAGGATGATGATCTGGGTGCGCTCCCTGATCCATGTAAGGGCTTCTGCGGCGCCTTCAATGGGGTCGATGGTGTCGATGACGTCGGTGATATCCTTGAGTTTAAGACCGTGCTGGTCCATGATGCTGAGTCTTTTCTGCATGAGCACATCATAGTCGGTAATGTCCCGGGTGGTGAGTTTTAAGGCTTCAATACCGGTTCGTTCCGCAACATTTATCCAGATTTCAGGGATAAAAACCCCCTCAAGGTCAGAGCATATGAGATCCATTGGGCTTCCTTTGGTTGGTTTGAATGATTAATTGTCCGTCTCTTCGATTCGAATCACCACGGGCTGGTCCATGATCGAGTCAAGGGCGGCAATGTCCTTTAACGCCTTTTGTGCGTTTTTCTCCTTTGCAAGGTGGGTGATCATGACAATGGGTACCGTACCGTTGGAGCGCCGTCCCTTCTGGTGGACGATCTTGATGCTGATGCCGCACTCGCCGAGAATGCCTGAAACCTTGGATAAAACCCCGGGCTGATCTGCTGCCTCAAACCTGAAGTAGTAGGGGGTGCTGATCTGGCTCAGGGGTCGGATGGGAATGGGTTTGATGTTGCTGCCTGGATAGCCGAGGATCGGCACCCGGTGACGGGCGCCGGTCATGATGTTTCTGGCAATGTCGGCAATGTCACTGATAACGGCGCTGGCCGTGGGCATCATGCCTGCGCCATGGCCGTAGAGCATGGTCTGACCGGTGGCATCCCCGTCAATGGTGACGGCATTCATGGATCCTTCCACGTGGGAGAGGGGATTGCTGTCTGGGATCATGGCCGGATGGACCCTTGCCTCCACCGTGGTGGCGTTGTTTTTGCTGATGGCAAGCAGCTTGATGGTATAGCCAAACTCCCTTGCAAATTCAATATCCATGGGGGTGATCTTGGTGATGCCCTCCACATGGATGTCGTCAAGGTTGATTTCCATGCCATAGGCAAGGGCGTTGAGGATGGCAAGCTTGTGGGCCGAATCAAACCCCTCCACGTCAAGAAAGGGATCTGCCTCGGCAAAGCCCAGGGCCTGGGCCTCTGCCAGCGCCTTGTCAAACGAGCAGCCTTCATTGGACATTTGGGTCAGGATGTAGTTGCAGGTGCCGTTGAGGATGCCGGTGATGCCGTCAATCCGGTTTCCCACCAGGGATTCCCGCAGCGCCTTGATGACGGGCATGCACCCGCCGGTGCTTGCCTCAAATCCGATTTCCACCTGATGTTTCCTGGCTGTTTCGACCAGCAGATTTCCAAAGCTTGCCAGAAGCGCCTTGTTGGCCGTTACCACATGTTTGCCGTTCTCAAGGGCCTTGAGGATAAACGCCTTGGCAATGCCCTTGCCGCCAATGGTTTCCACCACAATATCAATATCCGGGTCGTTGAGCACGGTATCGGCATTGGTGATGAAAACCCCCTCGTTAAAGGCAATACCCCGATCCGTTGTGGTGTCCAGGTCTGCAACGTATCTGAGGTTCAGCCGGGCGCCGATGCGTGATTCCAGAAGCGCCTGCTTTTCGATCAAAATTCTGGCGACGCCGGTGCCTACAATCCCGCATCCGAGTATGCCGATCTCTATGGTTTTCATGGCTATAGGTTGTTCTCCCTGACCCCGTGCCGTTTCACCCGGCAGGTCGTCCAAAGTGTTGATAATAAAAAATCAAGATTCTTAAATACAGTAGACGGGCCGCCATGTCAAAAAAGTTTTGACTTTTAACGGGAATAGGGCTATCTTTCGAGATTCAATTGACCTTATAAGTTGCTAAAAAAAGGGGTGTTTTAATGGGTGAGTCTTTGACATATGCTGATGCTGGCGTTGATATCGGCAAGGCAAACGATCTTGTGAATACGATTAAAAAGCTTGCAAAGGGAACACCTAGATCCGGTGTCATGGGCGAAATCGGCGGCTTTGGCGGCCTCTATTCGTTGAATCTGGCCAATGTGTCCAACCCCGTGCTCGTAAGTTCAACCGACGGTGTCGGTACCAAGCTCAAAATTGCCTTTATGATGGACACCCACGACACCATCGGCATTGACCTTGTCGGCATGGTGGTCAACGACATTGCGGTCCAGGGCGCCCGGCCGCTGTTTTTCCTTGATTATCTTTCCATGGGGCGACTCGACAACAGGGTGGCGGCAAGTGTTATCAAGGGGATTGCCAACGGCTGCACCGAGGCCCAATGTGCCCTGATCGGCGGTGAAACCGCTGAAATGCCCGGGATGTATATTGATGGCGAGTATGACCTGGCCGGTTTTTCCGTGGGGCTTGTGGACAATGCCAAGATCATTGACGGTTCAGAAATTCGCAACGGCCATCGGCTCATCGGTATTGCCTCCACTGGTCTGCACAGCAATGGCTTCTCCCTTGTCAGAAAGATCTGTTTTGAGAAATGCGGTTATGATGTGTCAACCCACATTCCCGAGTTTGGCAGAACCCTTGGCGAGGAGTTGATCACACCCACCCGGATCTATTCTCAACCCCTTCTGAACCTGGTGCGGGATCTTCCCATCCACGGGCTTGCCCACATCACCGGCGGCGGCATTGACGAAAACATCATCCGGGTCATTCCCGATGCCTGCAAGGTGATGATCGAAAAATCAAGCTGGGAAATTCCCCCTGTATTTCAGTTTCTCCAGAAAGCGGGCTCTGTAACCGACCATGAGATGCACCGGACCTTTAACAACGGCATCGGCATGATCGCCGTTGTTCCGGAGGCGTCGACCCAGGATGTCCTTGACCGGCTTTCCGCCATGGAAGAACCCGCCTTTCTCATTGGCGAAATCTGCGGGCGTGAAAATTCCGAGCCCCAGGTCGAGTGGAAATAGCCGGAACAAGCAAGCGTTATGATCATTCTGGGTATTGAATCCTCGTGTGACGATACAGCTGCCGCCATTGTATCTGACCGGAATACGGTGCTGTCGTCCGTTGTATCGTCCCAGGTCGACGTCCACCATCGGTATGGCGGGGTGGTTCCGGAACTTGCATCACGAATGCACATTGAAGCCATATCCCTGGTGGTTGACCAGGCCGTTGAACAGGCCGGTCTTTCCCCTGACCAGATAGAGGGTGTGGCCGTCACCCGGGGGCCGGGCCTCATTGGTGCTCTGCTTGTGGGGTTCAGCTTTGCCAAGGCCTTTGCCTGGGCGAAGAATATTCCCTGGACCGGCGTGAACCACCTTGAGGGCCATATCTATTCGCTGCTTCTGTCCGATCGTCCGCCGGCCTTTCCCTTTACCGTCCTTCTGGCGTCGGGCGGTCATACCAGCATCTTCCATGTGGCATCCCCGGACCGGTTTGAACTCCTGGGCCAGACCCGGGACGATGCTGCAGGCGAGGCGTTTGACAAGGTTGCCAAAATGCTGGGCCTCGGATATCCGGGGGGTGCTGTTGTGGAAGCCCTTGCGGCCAAGGGGGATCCTTGCCTGATTCCCTTTCCAAGAACCTTTCTGGACAAGGATGGATTCGATTTCAGCTTCAGTGGTCTAAAATCGGCAGTGGCCCGGTATGTCGAGCTGAACCGGGAGAACCTCGAGGAGATGACGCCCCACATTGCCGCAGGATTCCAGGCCGCTGTGACCGATGTCCTTGCCTTTAAGCTCATCCATGCCGCCCGGACAACCGGCAGTTCCCGCATTGCCGTTGCCGGCGGGGTCTCTGCAAACCGGTTTCTGGCATCAAGAATGAAAAAAGAGGCCACAACGCACGCCATGGAACTCTTTCTCCCGCCACGCCCGTTTTGCGGGGACAATGCTGCAATGATTGCGGCAAGGGGACACAGGCTTATTCAACAGGGTGATCTGTGCCAGCTCGACAGTGATGTGTTTTCACGCACCCGCTTTCTTTAAAAACCGTTCCTTGAGCAGGGTGATCCGTTCAAGGGATTGACCTGCCATGGCAAAGAGGCGTTCATTCCTGCCCGTCTGTTTCTCAATCTCAACCACTGCCCGTTCAATGTCCGGTCCCGTGTGGCAGATCAGGGAAATATCGATGTTGGCATGAAGAATCTGGGTGATGCAGGTTGAGATGTCATGCTTGATCGCCTTCATGTCAAGATCATCGGTCATGGAAACCCCCCTGAATCCGATTTTACCTCTGAGCAGCCGGTCTGCAATGGTTGGTGACAGGCTTGCCGGCCAGACCGGATCAAGGGCTGGATAGAGAATGTGGGAGAGCATCATTGTTGCCACATCTGCCGTTACTGCCCGGGCAAAGGGAACCAGATCGCTGGATTCAAGGATGGCCTGATGGGCATGGAGAACCGGCAGTTCAAAGTGTGAATCAAGCACCGTCCTTCCGATGCCGGGAAAGTGCTTTGCACAGGCCATGATCCCCTTTTCCTGAATGGTTTCGATGATGCAGGCGCCGACGGCTGCCACCTGTTCAGGATTCCCTGGAAGGGCCCTGGACGCCATGATGCTGTCAAAACCATCTGGAACCACGTCCAGGACAGGGGCAAGGTTGAGGTTGACGCCGACAGCAGCAAGTTCCGCTGCCATGGAAAGGGCAAATGCCCTGGCTTGATCCCGGGTGGTGATGGCGGGATTGCCGGGAAAGGTTTTAAATCGGGGGGCCTTGAGTCGTGCCACGACGCCGCCCTCCTGGTCGATGGCAATGAACAGGGGAGGCAGTCCCTCTGCCTTTGCGCAGTCCTGGGCCTGATCGCAGAACTGCTTGACCTGGGCCGGTGTTTCAATGTTTGCGGCAAAGAGAATCAGTCCTCCGATTTTAAGATTTGAGATCAGGTGCTCGACCTCGCGGTTAAATTCAGTTCCCCTGAAACCTGCCACGACCCGCTGGCCTGCACGCTCCCTGTCCGTGGTCCTTTTCTGGTTCATGTCGTTAATTTCCTTGACTTGGTTTGCTGCTGATAATAGTCATTATGGTCTACCCTTTAAACCTTAAGACAAAGACAACTACCATGGAATTAAAAACATTTAAATCAGATTTTGTCCTCCTGATCACCGCATCCATCTGGGGGCTTGCATTTGTGGCCCAGAGAATGGGCATGGATCATGTGGGGCCCTTTACATACAACGGGGTTCGGTTCGCCCTTGGTGGTGTGTCCCTGGTGCCTTTTCTTCTGGTCGGGTTGACCAAGAAAAAGAGCAGGGTGGCAGCGGTTGAAGGGCCTGATTGGCGTGAGATTTTAAAGGGGGGGATCCTTTCCGGGCTGATTCTGTTTTGCGGTTCATCCCTGCAGCAGGTTGGACTGGTCTATACAACGGCCGGGAAAGCGGGGTTTATCACGGGTCTTTACGTGATCCTTGTACCGGTTATCGGGCTCCTGTGGAAGCAGCGGGCAGGAACCGGCACCTGGATCGGGGCTGTGATGGCTGCGGTGGGTCTTTATCTGTTGAGCGTGACCGAACAGATGACCATCAGCTTTGGTGACGTTCTTGAGCTTGTGGGGGCTGTTTTTTTTGCCCTCCATGTCATTGTTATCGGGCGGCTCTCCCAGCGGATCGATACAGTGAGTCTGTCGTTTGTCCAGTGCATGCTCTGCTCGGTTGTCAGCATGGCCGTGGCATTTGTCTTTGAGACCGTCTCCCTCACCGGTATATGGCGTGCGGCCTTTCCCATATTCTATGGAGGGGTTTTTTCCGTTGGTATTGCCTACTCCCTTCAGATCTACGGCCAGAAGGGGAGTCACCCGGCCCATGCCGCCATTCTTTTGAGTCTGGAGTCGGTCATTGCCGCCATTGGCGGATGGTTGATCCTGAACGAGTTTCTGTCCGGCCGGGCCCTGGCAGGATGTGTGCTCATGATGTCGGGAATGCTTGTCTCCCAGCTTTACACCTATCTGATGCCCGGAAAAGAGAGCGTTGAAACCCGTTCCGTGGGGTAGACCCGCTACTGCCGGATTGCGTGGAGCGCCTTTTCAAGCTTGAGTGAAATCTGCTGGGATGCCTGGGATATCTCTTTGAGCAGCGCTGATGTTTCCGGCTGATTTTCTCCGGCGGCCTTGTCTGCCCAGGCGTCATAGGTCTCCTGGTGGCTCTTGTTGTGGTCTATCCAGTGGCCAATGAGGATGGTAAGTTTTTTGTCAAAGGTGAGTTCCGCCTCACTGCCCGGGTGGGGATGACTATGGTCGTGGGCGTGTCCGTGATCATGGGTGTGATCATGTTTGTGGTCATGTTTGTGGTCATGTTCATGGGTATGGTCATGTTCATGGCTGTGGCCGTGTTTGTGGTCATGGTTCATTTAAGAAACTCCATTGAGGTATTGTTTCAGGGTTGTGGGTTTGGATGGATACCCAGGAAGGGGGTTCCATTCACACGAGGCATTGATCTCAATCCCGTGGTGGATGATCGAAACCGGCCGGTCTTCAGACACGACAACCACTACGACACGGTCGTGCTCGGCTGTAAACCGAAGCGCAGAGTTGTACCGTGCTCCCCTTGCCATGTTCTCTCCCTTGATGGTCTTGCCGTCAAGCAGGCAGCCGAATCCCCGGAGGCTGGCGTCTGCCATGATGTGAAGCGCGCCGTCTATCTTGATAAGGGATTTGGCAAGGTCAAGGTGGTTCATCTCCTTGAGGCTCAGACAGGGTTCAAGGATGTGGCCCGATAAATTTACCGGCTCCGGATTCAGGTCAACCACCAGGGTGCAGCCGTGCTGACGACTTTCGGCCGTGTGAACAATGCTGGCAATGGTTTTGAAAAGTGCTGTCCGTTTTTCTGTTCCAAGGGACGCATCGAGCAGGATCTCTTCGAGTTCCACAAGTTTTGCCTTGCGGGTTGTTGAATGAAAATTGCCGTCAAAAAAGCTGCACAGTGTCTGGCCTGCAAGTTCAAGGAAACCGTGGTCTCCCTGGAAATTGGCTGAAATGGCAAACTCCGGCGTGGGTGAGCTGGAGATGCCGATGATGGTTTTTCCGTCCGAGACAAGCTTTCGGCTTGAATGTTCAACGGCCAGGAGCAGTTTTCTGATGTGTTTTACATTACCGATGTAGGGCCGCTCGTGGCGTTGAATTTTTGCAATGAATGTGATCTCCGTCAGTTTTTCGGGGTCCACAAAGATGAGGCGGCCCCGGGGCCACGACCCTTCCTCCCTGGTTTTTGAGATGTTAAGAATGGTGTCCAGAATCGGGTGGACGAGCATCATGTTGTCCAGGCCCAATAGCTTGTTTCTGACATCAATGATGTGATCGGTGATGGCGTGGAGGGTATAGTTCTGGAGGGCATGACCCGAGGTGCCCATGGAGATGTTTTCAGCGGCAAACTCCTGGGACAGAAGCCATCCGGCATGCTCTATCCACCGTTCGGTGGGATAGATGGAACTCATGTCCGGATGGTGCTCGGTAAACCACATCTGGTAGAAAAAGTCGTGGGTGCTTCCGCCATGGGAGATCAACCCGGCAAGGTTGAGGTTTTTGTGGTTGATGAAAAGCCCCCGTGGCTGACGTGCAAGGGTGTCTGAGATCTGTTTTCTGAAATCCGGATTATCCAGGTAAAGTTCCCTGAGCCTGGGTTCATGGCCCTTGAGCAGGTCCTGGGGATCGTAGATCAGCACCTCGGTTTCCGGTTCAGGCAGATATACCAGGGCTGCCCGGCTGGCCTGGGAAAAATGGGACAACCCCTCCACCAGACCATTGAAAATATTGACAAGGCAGATGTTTCTATATGCCTCAGACGGCATTGCTGCCCCCGGTTTTCGGGCCGTAATCGGCAAATTTTTCAATAACCCGGTTCATCTCCTCGTCGGAGAGGATGACGGGCGTACCGATAGTTTCGGCCTGATAGCAGAGGCGAGCCACCAGCTCGATCTCTTCAGCCGTGTTAAATGCCCGGGCCAGGGTAGTGCCAACGGCCACCAGTCCGTGGTTGGCCAGCAGCACGGCATTGTAATCCTTGATGGCCGCCGTCACCGCATCGGCAAGGGCCTGTGTGCCAAAGGTGGCATAGGGGGCCAGGGGGACCTTGTTGCCCGAAAAGCCCACAAGGTAGTGAACGGCAGGGATTTCCCGGTTAAGGCAGGCAAAGGTGGTGGCATAGGTTGAGTGGGTGTGGACCACGGCGCAGACCCCGGACCGTTTTTGGTAAAGGGCCAGGTGAAAGCCGACTTCGCTTGAGGGGGTATGGGCGCCGTCCACCACGTTACCGTCGGGTTCAACCACAAGGATGTCACTGGGTGAAAGATCCGGGTATTCAATTCCGCTCGGGGTGATGGCAATCAGGTTCTTTTCCCTGTTGAACAGGCTCAGATTGCCTCCTGAACCCGTGGTGAGTCCGGCGTTGAGCATCTTGTTGCCAAAGGTGACGATGGCTTTTCGTTCGTTGGAAAGTATCATAATGAAAAATTGATACACTGCTCTTCAACGCTTTGCAACCCTTATTCGTTTTTCCTCTCCGGGTAAATCAACAATGGTGTTGTCAAATGGTGTCAGTGTTGATATTGACAGAGAAAAAAAATGAGGAGACGGTTCAGTCATGAAAAAAAGGGAAAGAATGATATCAGCCGTGGCCTGCTGCAAGGGGTTTGCCGCGCTGTGTGTTTTGCTTGCCACCGGTTTGTCCGTTCCCGTTTCAGCAGAAACCGGGTATGTTTCAGACATGCTGCTGCTCACCATGAGGAGCGGTCCAGGGGACGGGTATCCTGTATTAAAGACACTGCCCAGCAACACGGCCGTTGAGATCCTGGAAAAGGGAAAGACCTATTACCGGATCCGGACCCAAGAAGGGGATGAGGGGTGGGTCAGTGGCCGGTATATCACGGATGATCTTCCCGCAGTCCTGGTGATTGAAGGGCTTGAACAAAAAATAAAAACCCTTGAGGCCGCCAGCGCATCTGCCGCAGATCCCTCTTCAAGACCCACAGACACGGAAAATCCGGGTGGGGAGAATGGACAAAAGCTTGCGGCCCTGGAAGCGTCCCTGGACGAGGCCGTCAGGGAGAACACAAGGCTTGCCGCAGACCTTGAAGCCCTTACAAAGACCCATGAATCGTTTTTAAAAATGTCAAAGGATCGTGTTGCCCTTGTCAAGGAGAACCAGTCGTTGAAAATCCAGAACCAGGCACTCTCCTCAAAACTTGAGACCGCAAACCAGGCCGGCACCGATGTTTTTAAAACCGCCATGATCAGGTGGTTTCTTGCCGGTGCCGGGGTCTTGTTTGCCGGATGGATCATCGGACGCATTGCCGGGAGCAGTCGAAAAAGTTCCCGTTACTAGGCGCCGTGCTGCCTATCCCATGACGGTTACCGGGCCTGGCGCAAGTGCTTTGAGATTCTTTTCAGCGGCCTGTTTCTTTGCCCTGGAGGCGGCAAGAACCATGGCTTCGGCATGGGTGGCATAGGTTGGATTTTCCCGGTAACTGTGCTGCTCAAGGACCTTTTCCACGGCTTGGGCAAAAACGGCCCGGCCCAGGGGGGTACGTGTGATGACCGTTGTATAACCTTCGTCGGCACCGATGCCGCCAAAGGCAATGTCGGCAAATTCGGCAGAAAAATCTTTGCAAAGGCGGCATGCGGTGCGTTTCATGGGCTCAAGTTCGCTGATGGGGATTTCACGGATTTCCCCTGTGGCAAGCCTGAGAATGAAATTTTCCTTGATGTTTATTTTCTCAATGTCGTGGTAGTCGAACTGGTACCTGGTTTCAAGGTCGTGGAAGTTTTCTTTTGTCAGGGTGAAGTTTCCAGAGCAGAACAGGCCCAGGCACAGCACAATGGAATCCGCCGGAACAACCCCCAGGGCCTGCATTCTCCGGATGGTGTTGACCTGGCAGGGGGTTCCCACAAAGGCGATGCGCTCGAGCCCCTCCTGCCTGATTTCGTCTAAGGCCTTGATGGAGGGGGAAAAGGTGGCGTATTGCGCACCAAATGTTTCCATGCCCTGGGAGAG
The DNA here is from genome assembly GCA_963675615.2 of uncultured Desulfobacterium sp. Classification (GTDB taxonomy): domain Bacteria; phylum Desulfobacterota; class Desulfobacteria; order Desulfobacterales; family Desulfobacteraceae; genus Desulforapulum. The sequence continues at coordinate 682,082 of CAXXTD010000001.1, read as the reverse complement.
GTTGAAGTGGCTTCCGGCAGCGTCAAGGATCTCTTCTTTTGAGGTGGCCAGCCAGGGGGCACGGCCCGTTTCCATGTTCCTTGAGACCACGGCCCCGTTGATTTTACCCGTTTCAAAGAGGTGAACGAGCAGGGCCGTAACCACACCGCCGTCGGTTCCTGACTCCTGGACGATGAGATCCCTTGCCTTTGCAACGGACGTGCCGATGATCCTGCCGGCAGGGGGCTGCCATGCAGCCGCTTTTACGATTTCCTGGTCAAGCACGCCGGTTTCAGGACAGATCATGTAGCAGATGCCGCATTCGATGCAGCGTTCAATGTCCGCATAAACCGGTTTGCCCTGGGGGTCGGTTTTAAGTGCCCCATAGTTGATGGCCGAACAAAAGGTGACACAACCGCCGCAATGGTGGCATTTTCCCTGCTTTTGTACGTCCTGGATAAGGTTGAAAAAGGTTTTCATGGGCGCCTCCTTAAAATGGGTTGATGGTCAAACAGGTCGATCCCTGGCATCTGAGTCAGATATAAGAATGCTAACGCAATGAACGTGCCATATCTTAAAAACAGGAGGGCAGCGTGCCATTGCCCCTTTTAACGGCCTTTCCGGGGGAGCTCTGGTTCCGGATAGACCCAAGGGTCGGCCGGAATGTTAACTTTTGTTGACTTTTTCAGACCCATATCGTTGACATGTTCCATTCTCTACCCCAAAAACAGGAGGATCATCGTTTAGCATGGTGTTTAATTTTTTTTCACCGACAAAGATTGTGTTCGGCCAGGGACGGTCACGAAGGATTGCCGACCATGCCGGGCAATTGGGCGGTTCTGCCCTTGTCATAACGGGCAGACAGACCCAGCGCGCGGATGTCGTGATAGCGGACCTGAAACAGGCCGGCATCTCCTGTACGGTTTTTTCCCAGTGGACCGAGCCCCGCGTGGCGGAGATCGCCCTTGCTGCAAAGAGGGCCAGGACCCTGGGGGTTGATTTTATTGTTGCCATGGGCGGGGGCAGCGTTCTGGATGCGGCAAAGGCCATTTCCGCCCTGATCACCAACAAAGGAGATATCCATGATTACCTTGAGGTGATTGGCAGGGCAGCGCCCCTGGAGCAGAAACCTTTGCCCCTCATCGCCCTGCCGACCACGGCCGGGACAGGGGCTGAGGTGACCTGCAATGCGGTTCTCAGCACAAGGGAGCAGGGGGTAAAGGTCAGCCTGAGAAGTCCTTTCCTATACCCGGTTCTGGCCATTGTCGATCCGATGCTAACCCTGTCGCTGCCGCCCCGGGTCACCGCCGAGACGGGTATGGATGCCTTGACCCAGCTCGTTGAAGCCTTTGTGACCCCTTTTAATTCTCCGGTGACCGATGCCCTTTGCAGGGAGGGACTGGAACGGGTGTCACGCTCACTTGAACGGGCGGTCATGGACGGTCAGGATCCCGGGCCAAGGGAGGATATGTGCGTTGCCAGCCTGTTTGGCGGTATGGCCCTTGCCAATGCAAAGCTCGGGGCAGTTCACGGTATCGCAGGCCCCCTTGGCGGGATGACTGACATCTCCCATGGCCAGATCTGCGCCCGGTTCCTGGCGCCTGTGTCCGCACTTAATATCCGGCGGCTCGGCCAGGGTGGTTCAGGCAATGCCCTGCTTGAACGGTATCGGGAGGTTGCCGTGATCCTGACCCGCAACAGGGCGGCCCGTCCCGAAGATGGGATCGAGATGATCAAGAACCTCGTCAATATCCTGAAAATCCCCGGTTTAAAGGGTTGTGGACTGGATGCCCCAGATTGCAGAATCCTTGCAGAAAAGGCCATGGCTGCAAGCAGCATCAAGGGAAATCCCGTTGTCCTTACCCGTGGGGAAATTTTTGACCTGGTGGCCGGGGTGGTGGGCATCAGTCAGGGGTGAGACCCCTGCTCTGTTTGGTGACTTCAGGAACCCGCCGCGGGACGGTAATGACAAATCGGCTTCCCCGGCCCGGTTTTGACCGGACCTTTATGGTTCCCCGGTGCTGTTCAATGACCTTGTTGGCGATGTAAAGGCCAAGTCCTGTTCCATGGGTTCCCTTGGATGAGAAAAAAATGGTGAAGATGTTTTTAAGGGTGGTCTTGTTCATGCCCTGGCCCGTGTCCTGAACCAGGAGTGTAATGGTTTCATTGTCTGCCCTGGCGTTGAATACCAGGGTGTGATCCGTGCGGGAGGTGTCTGCAACGCATGCCTCCACCCCATTCTGAAGGATACTGACCAGGGCTGCCTGGAGGCTGGTTCTATCGATCTCAAGCAGATCCTCACCTTGATCGATCCGGATGGTTGATTTCAGGGTGATGCCGTTGCGCTTTGTGTTCTCTTTAACAATGGCTAGGGTTTCCTTGACAAAGTTTTGTGCAGAGACCTTTTCCCAGTTGAGCTTACGGGTTTTGGTGTAGTAAAGAATGTCCAGCACCAGTTTTTTGATTCTTTTTGCCATCTGGCTTGAGGTCTCATACCCTTCCCGGATCCGTTCGATGTTGTTGGTTCTCAGCCCTGACTCCATGGCGTAGATGCCGCTGTCAAGACCGGTCAACAGCCCTTTGACCCCGTGGGATATGGAGCCGATCATGAATCCCAGGGAGGTCAGGTGGTCTTCGAGGCGTCTCACCTCGGTGATGTCGGTCAGCATGACAAGAACCTTGGTTGTCCGGCCCAGATCGTCCCGTATGGGGGCGGTCCAGTGCAGCACCGAGTGTTTCAGGCCGAAGGATGAGATGATCTCGGTTTCTGAAGAGTGGTTCTTTCCGTCCTTGAAGGTCTTGTCCACCGGACAGATCCTGCATGGGTCATCCCGGTTCTTGCAGATGCCAAAGCAGTATTCGCCAATGTGACTGCCAAAATATTCGTTGAATTTTCTGTTGGAATCCACAATGTGGTAATCCCTGTCCTGGACATAGACAAAACAGGGCACCTCGTCAAAGAGTTGCTGGTAGTTTTTCTGGGAGACTGCATACCGGCTCTTGTAGCAGCTTTCGTTAAAGCAGAGGTGCTGCTGCAGATATTCGCGTTCAAGGGCCCTTGTGATGTAAAAGTCAAACGCAGCGGCATCAGCGGGCAGGATCATGACGTCGGATGCCCCGCTTCTAAGGGTCATGATGCCAAGCCGGGCATGGTTCTGGTCAATGGCTGCAATGATTTCCGTCTCGAGCATCTGGCCTCTCATGGCCGCAAGGAATGACAGGTGACCGCTTTTTGTCGGATCAATACCCACCACCATGAGTTCCGGCACGATTTCGTTGGGCGCAAGGGTAAACGGCTGCCAGGGATCAAGCTGTTTAAAGCTTGCCTGGGCGTGGAATCTTGAAAGGCTCAGATCTGGAACAGACGAGGGGTCAAGGTTGACGATCAAAATATGATTTTTCATTCTTGCAGGATCCCGAATCCCTGGGGCAGGCTGGCAGATGGTCTCTGCCAGGCCGGCGCGCCGCTTTCTTTGTATGAAAAAATTCTGATATTAAGCCAGGGATTGAAAAAGGTCAATGCCTGGTTTTTAACTTGACATGCCATACCCTTTGTCACTATTTACACGGATACAGAATTCAAATAAAATTATGTATAAAATATAAAAGGGAGAGATCAATGAGTGAACAGGTTCAATCAAATGAAAAGGTATGGGTGAACGCCTATGAGCCGGGGGTGCCTGAATCCATTGATTATGAAGAGATATCGATCCCCGGATACCTGGAACGGTCGGCCCGTGATTTTCCGGATAAGACGGCCCTGATTTTTGAGGGGTACAAGGTGACGTTTGCGGAACTCAATGGCATGGTCGATACCTTTGCAGGGGTTCTACGCGGGCTTGGCGTTAATAAGGGCCAGAGTGTCAGCATTGTTCTGCCCAATCTTATTCCCTGTGTGGTTGCCTACTACGCCATTTTAAGGACAGGGGCCGTTGCTGTAATGAACAATCCCCTCTACTCGGACAGAGAACTTCTCCACCAGCTTAATGACTCCGGATCAATTCTGGTTGTTACCCTTGACCTGCTGGTCGAGAGAATGAAGGCTCTTCGGGATAAAACCCAAATAAAAGCAATCGTATACGCATCCATTGGTGACTACCTGCCATTTGCAAAGCGTCTTCTTTTTCCCCTGGTGGCAAAGAAAAGAAAACTGGCAACGGATGTTCAGCCCGGTCCGGATATTTATTCATTCAAAGAGCTGATGGACAACAACAAACCCGACGGCAAAGAGGTTGAGATTGATTTTGACGATGTTGCCATGTATCAGTACACAGGTGGCACCACAGGGGTTTCCAAGGGGGTGATGCTGACCCACAGGAACCTGAGCTGCCAGGTTCAGCAGATCAAGGCGTGGTTTCCCACCTTCAAGACGGGCGAGGACATCATGCTCGGCGCCCTGCCGTTTTTCCATGTGTTCGGGCTCTCCACCTCCATGAACTTTGCCATTGCCATGGGTTGGGCCAACATCCTCGTGCCCAAGCCCCAGCCCGAACCCCTGCTTGAAGCCATTTCAAAGTTCAGACCCACCTTTGCTCCCCTGGTTCCGACCATGTACATCGGCATGCTCAATCACCCGAACCTTGGATCCAGCGACCTGACCAGCATCAAGGGCTGTTTTTCCGGAAGTTCTCCCCTTCCCGTGGAAGTCATCAATGATTTTGAAAAAATGACAGGGGCGGTTATTGTGGAGGGGTTTGGCCTTACCGAGTCTTCTCCTGTGACACATGTCAATCCCTTTGACGGGACGAGGAAACCCGGCAGCATCGGTCTTCCTTTATCCGACGTGGAGTGCCGGATCGTCAGCATGGAGGACGGTGTGACAGATGTTGAGCCCGGTAAACCCGGTGAACTGTTTGTCCGCGGGCCCCAGGTCATGAAGGGGTATCTCAACCGACCCGACGAGACCCGCAAGGCCCTGACCGAGGATGGCTGGCTCCACACCGGTGATGTGGCGACCATGGACGGGGAAGGTTACTTCTACATTGTGGACCGGATCAAGGATATGATCATCTCAGGCGGCTACAATGTATATCCAAGGGATATTGAAGAGGTCCTTTACGAACATCCCAAGGTTCAGGAGGTCTGCTGCGTCGGCATTCCCCATCCCAAAAGAGGGGAGGCGGCCAAGGTGTTCATCGTGCTCAAGTCCGGTGAAACCGCAACCCGCCAGGAGATCCTTGACTTTTGTTCCACACGGCTTGCAAAGTACAAGTGGCCGGTGGAGGTTGAGATGCGCGGTGATCTTCCCAAATCTGCGGTGGGCAAGATCCTGAAAAAGGACCTCAGGCAATAGAGCGATTCGGGCTGCTGTGTCTTTACCCCTTTGCCAGCACCTTCATGATCATGGTGATAAGCTGGTTGCCCGTGACGGGTTTGGCAAGATAGGCGTTCATACCGGCGTCAAGGCAGCGCTGTTCATCCTCCCGGGTGGCGTGGGCTGTCATGGCGATGATGGGAATCTGTTTGCACTGGATGCTTGATCCAGGGTCCCGGATGCGTTCTGTTGCCTGGATGCCGTCCATTTCCGGCATCTGGATATCCATGAGGATCAAGTCATAGGGGGTCTGTTTAAGGTGTTGGATCACCTGGTTGCCGTTGCCTGCAACCGTTGCTGAAAAGCCATGGCGTTTGAGCATCATCCTGGTAATTTTCTGGTTGACCGGATTGTCCTCGGCAACGAGGATTTTAACCTTTTGGGGGTCAAAACCACGGTTCGAAGCGACCTTCTGCCGACCCCCAGGGTGGGACGCATTCCCTATGGGGTGCGGGTTGTCAGGCTGTTTTTCGGATCTGCTTAAATCGTTGCCCAACTCAAGAAAAACCCTGAACAGCGAGCCCCTGCCGGGCTGGCTTTCAACCTCTATCCTTCCCTTCATCAGCTTTGCAAGATTTTTTGAGATGGCAAGACCAAGTCCTGCCCCGCCACAGCTCCGGGTCATGGAGGCGTCTGCCTGGGAAAAAATATCAAACAGCTCTGCCTGGAAAGAACTGGGGATACCGGGGCCTGTGTCCCTGATCTCGAAGCAGACAACCGTTGTTTTGTCCCGGCATTCCGCCAGGGAGGCAGTGAGGCTGACCCTGCCCCGGGGAGTGAATTTTATGGCGTTTTCAACAAGATTGACGAGAACCTGACGGACCCTGCCCAGGTCACCCACCAGAAACGCTGGAACGGTTTCACAGGTGCTGACCATGAGGGTGAGTCCCTTTTTGACGGCCGAGGGTTCTAGCAGTGAACGGATACCCTCCAGGGTCCGGGAAGGTGAGAATTGCTGGTGCTCAAGGGTCAGCTGTCCTGTTTCAATCATTGTCAGGTCCAGGATGTCGTTGACCAGGCACAGAAGGGCATCGGCTGAATTTGAGATGATCCGGGCATACTCTTGCTGGGCCGGGGTCAGGTTATCCTGGAGAAGGATGCCGACCATGCCCATGATGCCGTTCATGGGGGTTCGTATTTCATGGCTGATGTTGGCAAGGAAACGGCTTTTGGCAAGGGTTGCGGCTTCTGCCTTTTCCGCCATGATTTTGAGATTGCGGTTGGACGTTGTCAGCTCCCGGGTTCTCTGATCTACCCGTTTCTCCAGCTCCTGGTTGAGGTGTCTGAGGCTCTGTTCAGCGCGTTTTCGACGTTCAAGTTCAAGCTCAAGGGTTTTTGACAGTTTAAAGCTTCTCAGGGCGATGGTGACCAGAGCGGTCAGTCTGGCGGCCGTCATATCGGTTTTAGCCGTGTAGGTGTCGATCTGATACCCAGAAACCACCCAGGATTCAGGTGCCTTGCCCGGCTGGCCCGTGCGGATGGTGATCTGGATATGATGGTTCTTCAGCGTGTTTCGGACATGGTTGACAAGGTCAAGGCCTGCATTCTCCGTTTCCATGACCACGTCAACAACAAGCAGGGCCGTATCCGGATGCGCGTCGAGCAGGGTAATGGCTTCGCGGCCTGAAGTGGCGTTTAAAATCAACAGCCCCCTGCTGTCAAAGGTGAAGCCTTCAAGTACACGGGCAGTAATGTCGTGGACCGACGGCTCATCATCAATGATCATGATTTTCCACGGATCCCCGGCGGGTGTGGGGGGCTGAGGTTTACTCGGCGCTGGTGCAAAAACAAGGTCGTTTTTTTCCATGGGCCTATCTTTTTTGCTGCGGTCGTTCAGGGCTGTATAAGGGCCGATAGTCCTTGTAGGCAGTGGTGCCGCCCCCCCTGATATTGCCCTTTGGCCTGTTGGTTGAATATTGCCAGTCGCGGCCTGTTTTTTTGTCTTGCTTGAGTTGTGCATACCCTGGGTAGGTCTGCCTGTTTGCCGGGTGGACCCAGTTGGGACTGGGCAGGTGCTGCACCTTCTGTTTTTCCATTGCGCCGGCAGGACAGGTGATCGCTGCAAAAAAGATCACCGCCAGTATCGTTTTTTTTAAAATAAATGTCACCATTATGATCAAGGCCGAACTGTCTTAGGTTATCAATGGTGTTGAACCTCAAAAAAAGAATAAACCGGATTGGAATCAATTGCAAGAAATTCAGCCGGTCAAGGCACTGATGGGGACCAGGGTGCTAATCCATTGACAAAGAAACGACCCGGGGATAGGTATATGGGATGAAATTGAGACTGATCATCCTGGTGCTTGCCATTCTTGCCTTTCTTTCGGCTTCAACGGGGGGGTGGCTCTACTATAATGCGTTGAAGCAGAGTGCCTTCCATGACGCAGAAAATTATGCTCAGACACGGCTTGAACTTTTGAGGCGGCAGGTCAACCTTTTTCTGTCCGAGCACATTCGGCCGGTCAAGGCCCTGGCAGGTCTCAAGGAGCTGAGGATGGCCCTTGTAATGAAAGACGACCACTCCATGGCCCTGCTCAATCCCATCCTGGACAACTTTGCCTTTTCCCTGGGCCTTGATACCTGCTACCTCATGGATCGCCACGGTAAAACCGTGGCCAGCTCCAACCGGAACCGGGCCGACAGTTTTGTGGGTCAGGATTTTTCGTTTCGCCCCTATTTCAAGGAGGCGATCCTGGGCCGGCCTTCAACCTATCTTGCCCTTGGCGCAACCTCCCACAAACGGGGGGTGTACTACAGCCACCCCGTTTATGACAGGGCAACGAGCAGCATTCTCGGTGTGGCCGTCATTAAATCCCCGGTGGAGCTTGCCGAGTCAAAACTCTTTACAGCGTCGGAAGAGCTGCTCATGGTGACAAATCCCGACGGCATGGTGTTTATCTCGAACAGGGAGGACTTTTGTTTCAAGTTCCTGTGGCCCCTTGATCCCAAGGTTGTTGAACGGATCAAACAAACCAAGCAGTTTGGTAACGGTCCCTGGCCCTGGGCGGGTTTCCAGCGCATGGAAAACGGCCACGTATCAGACATTGGTGGGGTGGATTATCTTTTTTCCGCCCTTGACCTTGACAGCTGTCCGGGGTGGCAGGTGATTCATCTCCGGGATTACAGGGAGATTGGACATCGCCTTGCAGATCCCTTTTTAAGGGTGGTTGGACCGGCGGCTTTGATTGTTTCCATTCTCATCGGGATTTCAGTGCTGATTCTGTACCGGATCGCACACCAGGAGATACTGCGGCGAAAGCGGGTGGAAAGGGAGTTGCGGTTCAGTGAGGAACGGTACCGGGACATTTATCACAAGACCCCTGTCATGCTTCACTCCATAGACACCACGGGCAGGATTATCCGGGTCAGTGACTACTGGCTTGAAAAAATGGGCTACACCCGGGATGAGGTGATCGGCCGGGATCTTACGCGCTTCTATACAAGGGAATCCCGGAGCTACGCCCTTGGAGTGGTATTTCCCGAATTCTTCAGGACCGGGGTGTGCAAGGACGTTCCCTATACCTATCTACAAAAGAACGGCGGCAGAATTGACATCCTGCTCTCCTGCCATGGGGTGAGGGATGGCAGCAATCGGGTGGTCCGTTCCCTTGCCGTGAGTGTGGATGTGACGGAAAAGAACGAGGTGCAAAAGGCCCTTGAACGGGCCACCCGGAAATTGTCCACCTACTCCATGGACCTTGAACAGCAGGTTCAGAAACGGACGGCTGAGCTGAAAAAGGTCCAGGACAAACTTCGAAGACTTTCGGGAAGTATCATGGCGGCCCACGAGATTGAACGGGGCGCCCTGGCCCGTGAACTCCACGATCACCTGGGCCAGGTGCTGACAGCCCTTAAGATTGACGCCGTGTGGATCGAGCGGTTCCTTGCCGAAAGGGACCCGGATGCCGCTGTAAGGGCCGGTCGCATTTTGTCCCTGATTGACGACACCATCGGGGATGTCAGGGAGATGGCCTTCCGTCTGAGGCCCGGCGTGCTTGATGACCTCGGGCTCGTGGAGGCCCTGGAATCCCTTACCGGGGATTTTGAAAAACGTTCGGATATCACCTGTCTGTTCCAGTCCGAGACCCTTCCGGATATTGATGCCACCCTTGCCACGGCCCTTTACAGGATCGCCCAGGAAGCGTTGACCAATGCCATCCGTCATTCCCGGGCGTCTGTTGTGGCACTCACCCTTACCATGGACCAGGGAAAACTCAGGCTGAAAATCAAGGACAATGGTGCGGGGTTTGCCTTTGGCGACATTAACGAAAATCAGGGATTCGGACTTGCCGGCATGCAGGAGAGGGCCACCCTGGCTGGCGGGGTTCTTGAAATCGTATCTGCGCCGAACCAGGGGACAAGCGTGTGCTGTCTGGTTCAGCTCCAGGGGGAGAGACCATGATCAGGGTATTGCTGGCTGATGACCACAAAATTGTGCGGGAGGGTCTTCGACGGATTATAGAAGAGAGCGGGGAGATGGAGGTGGTGGCTGAGGCTGAAGACGGTAACGGTGCGATAAAGGGGGCTTTGTCGTCAAAACCCGACGTTGCCGTCATTGATATCTCCATGCCCGGGATTGACGGGCTCGAGGTGACCGATATCCTCAAGCGCAGTGCCCCTGGCCTGCCCGTGCTGATCCTGACAATGCACGACGAGGAGCAGTATGTCATCAAGGCCGTGGAAACCGGCGCCATGGGGTATGTGACCAAACAGTCTGCCCCGGAACAGCTGGTGGATGCCATTAAAAAACTTCATTCAGGCGGACGGTATCTCACGGAAAAGGCAAGCGAGGCCCTGGCCCTCAGGGTCATCCGGGGCGATAAGTTCCGGTCCGTGGCGGATTCACTGTCCATGCGTGAACTTCAGGTGCTCCGAAAGCTGGCCCTGGGGCAGACCAACCATGAAATCGCGGCAAGCTACAACATCAGCGTTAAAACCGTGGATACCTACCGGGCAAGGGTTTTGAAAAAGCTCAACCTGAGGAACAATGCTGAACTTTCCCGGTTTGCCATCAAAAACAGGATTGTTGAACTTTAATGATCAAAAAAAACATGTTTAGCTTTGTTTCCGGTTAAGGGGTGTGTTATGATTTTTATTCTGTCGGTAAATGGATTGTTTTTTATTATCTTGCAACATTTAATGAAAGGTATTTAGAAGATTAACATGGAAGAGACAAATTACACTTTTGAATTTGGCGAATATGGTGAGACCACGGGAGTACGAATCCACACCAGCGGCTCCGATGTGCTTCAATACAAAAACATCAGCAAGGGAACAGCCTTTACCGAACAAGAGCGGCAAAAGCTTCACCTGACCGGATTCCTTCCTCCCAGGGTAAAAAGCCTCAAGGACCAGGTGGCTTCGTCCCTTAAGGTCATTGACGACAAAGAGAGCGATCTTGAGCGGTTCGTCTATATCCGCAGCCTGTTTGACAGAAACGTCACCCTTGCCCATGCGGTGATTGCCAGCGATATTCCAAGATTTCTGAGCATCATCTACACACCCACCGTGGGCCTGGCCTGTCAGCACTATTCGTCCATGTTCCGAAGGGCCAACGGGGTTCATCTCTACCCGGGCAACATCGACCAGGCAGAGGAGATATTAAAGCGGTACAGCGACCGGAACATCCGGGTTTCTGTTGTCACCGACAACCAGGGAATCCTCGGTATCGGGGACCAGGGTGCAGGTGGAATCGCCATCTGTCTGGGCAAGCTGATGCTCTATACCCAGGGGGCCGGGATTGCGCCCTGGCACTGTCTGCCCATCTCCCTTGATGTGGGGACCGACAACCAGGCGCTGCTGGACGATGTCACCTACCTTGGCTGGCGAAAACCCCGTTTAAAGGGGGATGATTACCTGGATTTTCTCAAAAAGTTTGCCCGGGCGTTCAAGGCTGTTTTTCCAAAGGCCCTGTGCCAGTGGGAGGACTTTTCAAAGCAGAACGCCTTTACCATCCGGGACGTTTACCTCAACGATCTGATTTCCTTCAACGATGATATCCAGGGCACCGGCTCAATCGCCCTTGCCGGCATTCTTGCGGCCATGAAGGTGAAAAAAGAAAAGCTTGTGGACCAGGTGTTCCTGATCAATGGGGCAGGCGCAGGCGGTATCGGTATTGCCGAACAGATCGAAACCGAACTTATGGAAGGGGGACTTGACGGGATCGAGGCAAGAAAGCGGATCTTTACCATGGACAGCAGGGGGGTGGTCACGACAGACCGGACCCTGGAGCCCTACAAGGAGAAGTTTGCAAAGAATCCGGCCCACCTTGCCTGGCTTGCCTCTCCCGATGACAATACCCTTATGAATGTCATTAAGAATGAAAAGGTGACCGTTCTCATCGGCACCTCGGGTCAGCCCGGCACCTTTACCCGGGATGTGGTCCTGGCCGTGGGTGAAAACACCGACCGGCCCGTTATTCTTCCCTTGAGCAATCCCACCACCAAGGCAGAGGCCCTGCCCCAGGATGTATACGACTGGACCGATGGCAAGGCACTGGTTGCCACGGGAAGCCCCTTTGACCCGGTAACCCAGGGGGACCGGAAAATTCGGGTCGGCCAGATGAACAACGCCTTTATCTTTCCAGGCGTGGGGCTCGGTATTGTGGCTTCGGGTGCCTTGGAGGTGCTTCCCACCTTTTTCTCGGCTGCCGCCCACGCCGTTGCAGAGTATGTGTCTGAAAAGGATATCGAGGCCGGCATCCTCTGCCCGCCCCTGGAGGAACTGAGGAACGTCTCCCTTAAGGTGGCAAGGTATGTGGGGGCCGAAGCGGTCCGGGGCGGTGTTTCAAGCCCGTGTGTCTACAGCCGTTATCAGCACAACAATGATCCTGAACGGCTCAACACCCTGATTGAGAAAATGTGCTGGAATCCCGAGTACCTTCCCATCATTTAAATTCAATTTAACAGAACAGGGCTCCTTGTCGGATTGGTCCGGCCAGGGGCCCTTGTATTTCGGACGCAATGGCCGCCAGATCCGTGCCCGATGTAAAAATGATTGACTTTCCAGCCTGTTTTGTTTATTTCCCAGCTTCAATTTCCATACGGGAGGACCCCATGCCATGCCGGTCGTGTCATTACAAAATGTTTCCAAAACCTATGATGATCATGTTGTATTAAACAACCTGTCCCTGGATGTCGTCAAAGGGGAGTTTCTCACCCTTCTCGGCCCTTCCGGCTGTGGGAAAACGACGGTTCTGAGACTCATTGCCGGTCTTGAAACCTGCGATCAGGGTGAAATTCATATTGACGGGTGGGATCACACCCATGTGCCTGCCTGTGACCGGGACGTCAACACCGTGTTCCAGAGTTATGCCCTTTTTCCCCATATGACGGTGTTTGACAATATCGCCTTTGGGTTGAAACTCAAGAAAATACCGTCCCGGGAAATCAAGGCCCGGGTCGAAGAGACCCTGGCCCTTGTAAAACTTTCAGGCCTTGGCAAACGAAGGATTCAGAATCTCTCCGGGGGCCAGCAGCAGCGGGTGGCCATTGCCCGGGCCATTGTCAACGAACCCCTGATCCTGCTCCTGGACGAACCCCTGAGTGCCCTTGACTACAAGCTCAGAAAGGAGATGCGCCTTGAATTGCGGCAACTCCACCGAAAGCTTGGCATCACCTTTGTCTTTGTCACCCATGACCAGGAAGAAGCCCTGATCCTTTCCGACCGGGTGGTGGTGCTGAACAACGGGGTTATTGAGCAGCAGGGACCGCCCAAGGAGATCTATGAGGAACCGGTGAACCGCTTTGTTGCCGAATTTGTCGGGGAGAGCAACCTGTTTGAAGCCCGGGTGGCAGCAACCCACGGGCAGACCATGGCCATCGAGGTTCAGGGGATTGTCAAGACGGTCAAGAATAGAAAGAATCATGGAAAGGGCGATGCCGTCATGGTTTTGCTCCGGCCCGAAGACATGATCGTGGAACGATGGGAGGCGGTCTGCCCGGACGGCTTTTTTCCCGGCAGGGTCGAGGAGATGATTTACAAGGGAACCACCGTGGATCTGATCATTGCCCTTGATGGCGGTAAAAAGGTATTTATCCTCGAATTCTTTAATGAAGATGCCGAGACCATCTTTTATGATGTGGGCGAAAAGGTCTGTGTCTCGTGGATCGACGGATGGGAGGTCGTTCTTCCCCATGAATGAGACCCGGCGTTTCAAGCATATGGCCGTCAGCGTCAACATGCTCTGGATCTTTTTGTTTGTACTGATTCCCAACCTCATGGTGGTTGCCATCAGCCTTGTGGAGAGGGATCCGGTTTCGTTTTTCCGTTGGGTGCCGACCCTTTCCAATTACCGCAGCCTGTTTGATCCCGTAACGGCCAGGGTGTTTGTTAATTCCGTTGAATACTCGACGGTCACCACGATTCTGACCCTTGCCATTGGTTATCCCTTTGCCTGGTTGCTTGTCAGGGTCAGGTCGCAAAGGCGGTCACTCCTGCTCATGATGGTGATCGTTCCCTTTTGGACCAGTTCCCTGATCAGGACCTATGCCCTTGTCATTCTCATGAAGGCCAATGGCGTGATCAACTCGCTGCTGACCGCCCTTGGCATGGTCGAGGGACCGGTTTCGATTCTCTACACCGACCTTGCCGTTTATGTGGGGCTTGTCTATTCGCTTTTACCGTTCATGATCCTGCCCCTTTATGCGGTGCTTGAAAAGCTTGACCACGGATTGATCGAAGCGGCCCATGACCTTGGCGCCGGTCATTTCCAAACCTTTGCACAAGTGGTGCTGCCCCTTTCCCTTCCCGGGGTGATGGCCGGCTGCATCATGGTGTTCCTTCCCTCCATGGGGCTTTTTTACATTCCCGATCTTCTGGGGGGGGCCAAATCCATGCTGGTGGGGAATTTCATCAAAAACCAGTTCCTGACGGCGGGCAACTGGCCTTTTGGATCTGCGGCAAGCGTATTTCTGATCATCGTCATGATTTTTATGATCGGCATCTATCTGCTGGTCATGAAGCGCCTCAACCGTTCGGTGATATCGTGAAGCGTTTTCTGGGGGTATCGTGGCTGGCGGCGGTTTATGCCTTTCTCTATATTCCGCTTTTCACCCTCATGGTCTACTCGTTCAACAGTGCAAAATTTACAACCGTCTGGAAGGGGTTCACCCTCAAGTGGTATGTTCGACTCTTTCAAAACCAGCAGCTGCTCGACGCTTTTTTTAATTCAATGACGGTGGCTGTGGTTTCAAGCATCATTGCAACGGGCATCGGTACCCTTGGGGCCTTTGCCGTGAACCGCTATCGGTTTGCCGGCCGCAAGATCTTTTTCGGGCTGGTCCATTCGGTGATGATGAGCCCGGACATTGTCATGGGGATTTCGTTGCTCATGCTGTTTGTGCTCCTGGGGGTCGAGACCGGTTTTCTGACCCTGCTGCTGGCCCATATCACCTTTTGTCTCCCCTTTGTCATTGTGACAGTCCATGCCCGCATCAGCGGGTTTGATCCCGCTGTGGTTGATGCGGCCCGGGATCTGGGTGCCGGTGAATTTGAAACCTTTTTTCGGATCATTCTGCCCATGATTCTGCCCGCCGTTCTGGCCGGCTGGCTGTTGAGCTTTACCCTTTCCCTGGATGATGTTATCATCAGTTTTTTCGTCACAGGGCCTGAGTTTGAAATCCTTCCCCTGAAGATATACTCCATGGTGCGTCTGGGGGTAAAGCCGGAAGTCAATGCCCTTTGCACCATTCTTTTTTTAATGACGCTGGCTGCCGTGGCCGTGGCCCATTTTTTAACAAAGGAGCGGATTTTAAAATGAACAAATGGATGATTATTGTGCTGGCGGTTCTGGTGCCAACCCTTGTGGCTGCTGCAAAGCCCAGCGTATATGTGTACAACTGGACCGAATATATGCCCGACGAGGTGATCTCGGCCTTTCAACGGGAGACGGGCATCAAGGTGGTGTACTCGACCTATGAGAGCAACGAATCCATGTACGCCAAGGTCAAGCTTCTGAAGGGCAA
Source organism: uncultured Desulfobacterium sp. (assembly GCA_963675615.2). Lineage (GTDB taxonomy): Bacteria > Desulfobacterota > Desulfobacteria > Desulfobacterales > Desulfobacteraceae > Desulforapulum. The sequence goes on along the minus strand of CAXXTD010000001.1, from coordinate 666,824 downwards.
GGGGTATGATCTGGTGTTTCCCTCAACCTATTTTGTTCACAGGATGAGAAAAGAAGGTCTGCTGGCTCCCATTGACCGGTCAAAACTGACCCGTTTCAAGCATCTTGACCCCCTTTTACTCGACAAGCCCTATGATCCCGGCAATCGTTACAGCATTCCCTATGTGTGGGGCTCAACGGCCATGGCCTTTAATCGTGACCATGTGAATGCTGAAAACATGACCTCGTGGAAGGATTTGTGGCGACCGGAGTTTAAAAACCGCCTGGTGATGAACGATGACCTGAGGGAGGTGTTCGGCATCGGACTGATTATCAACGGCTTTTCCGTCAACGACACAGATCCCGATCACATTCAAACCGCCTTTGCGTCCATCAAAACCCTCATGCCCAATATCCGGGTTTTTTCAGGGGATTCCCCCAAACAGCCGCTGTTGAACCTTGAGGCCTATGCCGGCATGATCTGGAACGGGGAGGCATACATGGCATCCCAGGAGTTTCCCGCCATCGCGTATATTTATCCAAAGGAGGGTGCCATCTTCTGGGTTGATTCCATGTGCATTCCCAAAAACGCCAGGAACAAGGATGCGGCCCATCAATTCATTGATTTTATTCTCAAACCTGAAATGGCAAAACTGATTTGCGAATATGTGGGGTATGCCCCGGCCAATCGAACGGCAATGGGTCTCATGGCTCCGGAACTCAAGAACAATCCCATGATCTTTCCAGACCCTTCGGTTGTGGAAAAGGGCGAGTTTCAGACGGATGTGGGCGAAGCCATTCTTGTCTACGAGCGCTACTGGGAGCAACTGAAAACAGGATTTTAAGGCGGGCGAGATATGATGGCTCATGAACCCGAAGGCAATTCCCGGCAGATCTGCAAGATACTTGTTGACCAGGGGCTTATAACGCCGGAGCAGGCAGCAACCCTCGTTGCCCGGGAGGCTTCGGCCACGGCGGCCCTTGGGGCAAAAAGGGCAGAAAAAAGGAAGAAGAACCGTTCTGGAACGGTGATTGAGGCCCCCATCAGTTTTGTGGATCTCCTGGTGGCGTTCAAGATTCCCCGCAGGGATGAACCGGACAAGAAACTTGATGAGGATACCCTGTACGAGGCCATTTCCAGGGGGCTTGGCCTGGTTTACAAAAAAATCGACCCACTGACCCTTGATCTCAACCTGGTGACCAAGACCATACCGCGCTCCTTTGCCATGAAGCATCTTGTTCTGCCCCTTGGGATGGACGAGGGAAGGCTAGTGGTGGCCACCTCGGATTTTTTCAACCATGAGGCCATCGACGATGTCGAGCGGGTTTCTGATTTCAAGGTGGTGCCGGTTATCAGCTCAAAATCGGACATCCTCCGGCTGATCGACGAGTTTTTCGGGTTTCGCCATTCCATTACCGCTGCAGAACACCAGTTTGAAGGCAGGGGAGGGGACCTTGGCAACCTTGAGCAGTACGTCCGCCTCCAGTCCATGGACGAGCTGCCGGCAACCGACCAGCACATCGTCAATGCGGTCAACCACCTGTTTTCCTACGCCTTTGACCAGCGGGCCAGCGATATCCACATCGAACCTAAAAGGGAGACAAGCCTAGTGAGGATGCGCATTGACGGCATGCTCCATACGGCATTCAAACTTCCCAAAAAGGTGCACAATGCCGTGATTTCCAGGATCAAGACCCTGTCGCGACTTAACATGGCTGAGAAACGAAGACCCCAGGATGGCCGGATTAAAACGGAAAAAGGGGGCAGGGAGGTTGAGATCCGGGTCTCCACCATTCCCGTGGCATTTGGCGAAAAGGTGGTCATGCGGATCATGGATCCAGACGTTCTGTTCCAGGACCTTGCCATGCTTGGGTTCTTCCCCGAAGACCTTGATCGGTTCAAGGCCATCGTGACCCGGCCCCACGGCATCGTACTGGTAACCGGCCCCACGGGAAGCGGCAAGTCCACCACCCTCTACTCGACCCTGAGAATGCTCTCAACCCCTGCGGTCAACATTGTCACCATTGAAGAACCCATTGAGATGATCCACGAGGACTTTAACCAGATTTCGGTCCAGCCGGCCATTGGTGTCACCTTTGACTCAATCCTTAGAAACATCCTCCGCCAGGATCCGGACATCATCATGGTGGGTGAGATCCGGGACCTTGAGACGGCCCAGAGTGCAGTTCAGGCTGCCCTTACGGGCCATCTGGTGCTCTCCACCCTGCATACCAACGATGCCGTCACTTCGGTCACCCGGCTGCTTGACCTGGGCATCCCTCCCTTTCTGATTCATTCGTCCCTGGTGGGCGTGGCCGCCCAGCGACTCTTGCGGCGCATCTGTCCCGATTGCAAGAGTGACCTGACCATGGATGCTGCTGAGCTTAAACAGATGGGCCTGCCCGTCAATCTTGAGGGTGAGGTGGCCTTGAAGTACGGCAGGGGGTGTGTGAAGTGCCGTCAGACCGGTTACCGGGGGCGCCAGGCTGTTTTTGAGGTGCTTCCCTATTCAGAGGCATTGAAAAAAATGACCGCCCAGGACGCCAACATCCCCTCGTTGCGAAAACGGGCCAGGATGGAGGGGCTGGTCTGCCTGCAGGAGAATGCCATCCGGGCCATGCTTGCCGGCAGAACCACCTTTCAGGAGGTCCTGAGGGTCACTGCCGGGCAGAACTGACCGGAGAAGGGCTTTTAATTTTACGTATCTTGATCTTTGGGATATGTGCAACCATAACACAGATTTGTGTTAAAAGGGCGATAGTGACGGGCCGGTATTATTTAAGGACAGTCAACCCAGAAAGCTGGATAAACAAGGATGATTTCATGGAAATAGAATCAAAACTTCCCGGTGTCACGGTAACCATATTTACCCAGATGTCACAACTTGCCCTGGAACACGGCGCCGTGAACCTGTCCCAGGGGTTTCCTGATTTTGACGTAAACCCTGAACTTACAGCCCTTGTCAAAACCTACATGGACCGAGGCATGAATCAATATGCGCCCATGCAGGGGGTTCCCGGGCTAAGGAAAAGAATCCAGGAGAAAGTGCTCAATCTATACGGGGCCGCCTATGATCCAGACAGTGAAATAACGGTCACCTCCGGGGGTACAGAAGCGCTTTTTGCTGCCATTACCGCCGTGGTCAATCCCGGCGATGAGGTGATCGTCGTGGAACCGGCCTATGACTCCTATGTCCCGGCCATCCTTCTGAACAAGGGGATTCCCGTGTTTGTGAAGATGAAATTTCCCGATTACCACATCGACTGGGATGAGGTGAAAGATGCTGTGACAGACAAAACCCGTCTGATCATACTAAATTCTCCCCACAACCCTACAGGTGCGGTTTTAAGCCCCCGGGATATGGCATCCCTGGAAGATATCGTTGCCGATACCCCCATCATGATCCTGAGTGATGAAGTGTATGAACATATTGTGTTTGACGGAAAGGAACACCAGAGCATGGCCCGGTATCCTGAACTCAGGGAGCGCTCGTTTGTGGTGAGTTCCTTTGGCAAGACCTACCATAACACGGGATGGAAAGTCGGTTATTGCCTGGCACCCAGACCCCTGTCAACGGAATTTCAGCGGATTCATCAATATCTGACCTTTTCCACCATGACACCGGTGCAGTACGCCTTTGCCGACATCATGGCTAAACCGGATCTCTACCTTGGCCTTTCTGGGTTCTACCAGAAAAAACGCGATTATTTTCTGAGCCTGTTAACCGGGTCCCGGTTCAGGCCCATGGCCTGCTTCGGCACCTATTTCCAGATGATGGATTATTCAGAGGTATCAGCCGAAAATGATATTGCTTTTTCCAGGAGAATGACGGTTGAACACGGGGTGGCTGCCATTCCCCCCTCGTTCTTTTACCATGATAACAAGGATCACCGGGTGCTGAGGTTCTGTTTTGCCAAAAAGGATGAAACCCTTGAGCGGGCAGCAGAAATCCTGTGCGGGATTTAATAAAGGCAGACCCGGTATGGTTGCCGAATAATAAATCGTAATTATATTTTAAGGGTAGCACCATAAACCATTGAGACGATAAAGGAGGCTTAACATGGCTAAGATGATACAATTCATGACGGTCCATAAAAATCCGGGCATTGATTTCAAGGTGGTGCAGTCCAACTGGCAGAAACTGGCAAATCAGGATGCGGCAACCTGGGTGCGGACCTACTTTAACAAAGATCAGGGGATTCGGTATTGTATCTGGCTTGCGCATGACAAAGAGACATTAATCAAAATTTTCAAAGAGGTTAATGTGAACTATGAGTCTATTCTCCCGGTTGAAGAAACGGTCCCGGATCTTTGGGGAAAAGATTGGGAAAAAAATTTATTGGACCAGGATTTGCTGTAATCCCGGCGTTTGCGCACAACTGAATTCCACCGGTAGCCGGGGTCAGTAATGGGGCCTGCATCATGCGTTGTCACCCCGGTTTCAGGTAAGCATGGTCGTCTTCAGGCACCAGGCAGAGGAGAAGTCCGTCTGGCTCCCGGGTAATGGATGCCACCCGTGCTTCCGCAGGTTTCAGGGCCTGGGGGGAGGTCTTGTTTAGACTGACCATAAATGAGGGGTTCAATGCATTCAAGGCAGTGTTCTCCGCCATGACAGGTTGATGTGGAACGCGTTATGGGTTTGATAAACCCTTGAACACTCCCGGTAAAGGTATCGGGTAAAGCAGGATCTGGTATTCCTGGACAGGAGAATACCATAGATGGCATCTGTTGCACCCGGGGTATGGACGGCAGCAAGATAAATCGGCCTGTGGCCCTAGACCTCCTGGATCACCCGTCGCCAGCCAAAGAAGTGGGAGAAGTCTGCCCGGGGATTTTTCTGGACATAACTGTCCCAGGGTTCTGGACGGTGAATCTGCTGTATGGTTATGGTCTCAGACATATATTAAGGCTGCCTGGGAAAGTTTTCCTGGGAATGGTCCCATCGGATCTCATCTTTTTTTATCGAGGGGTGATGGAACACCTGTTTCGGGCAAAGCCGTTGATCAACGATTCTGATGTCAGGTTTCACCGGGATATTTGATATTATTAATCAAAGTTTATACTTGTCTTGACAAAAAGCAAGCGTCTATTCTAAATTAAAAAAATTTTTACAGACAAACTAAAGGGTGTTTTTTTTATAAGGATTTTTATTTTTAATCGAAATTTTTAAAACAGGGTTGATCAAATGAGACTTAGAACATCGATTTTTGTTGTAACAACGTTTTTTCTGCTCACCATGGCCGGAAGTGCCCTGGGGGCGGATAAATTTGTCTGGAAAATGGCCAGTTCCTGGCCAAAGGGAACGGTTCTCCAGGAAATTGCAGATGATTTTGCAGCCCGGGTCACAACCATGAGCAACGGTCGACTCACCATCAAGAGTTATCCGGCAGGCGTTCTCATGGGTGCCCTGGAGGTGACGGATGCGGCGCGAATGGGGACCATTGACGCCGCCCACAGTTCTCCCACCTACTCGGTGGGACAGCTGCCTGCGGCCCCTCTTTTTGGATATGTTCCCTTTGGCATGGAGACCATCCCCTATCTGACCTGGATGTACGAAGGTGAAGGCAGGGCCCTCCTTCAAAAACTCTATGAAAAATATGATTTCGGGTATGTGGCTCCCTGCGGCATTCTCCCCACCGAGGACCTGGCATGGTCCAACAAGCCCATCACCACCATGGAAGATTTCAAGGGGCTTAAGTTCAGGACATCCGGGTACTGGGGCGAAATCCTGAGCGCTGCCGGTGCATCGGTGATGATGCTGCCTGCCGGTGAAGTGTATGAAGCCCTCCAGAGAAATGTGCTCGATGCGGGTGAGTTCAGCATCCCCAGCATTGACAAGGATCTGGCCTTTTATGAAATTGCCGACTACCTCCTGGTTCCCGGTATCCACCAGACCAGCACCTTCCTGGATATCAAAATCAATAAACGCTCGTGGACCAAGCTTTCCGAAGACCTCAAGGAAATTGTCCGGGTTGCCAGCGAGGCTTCCACCATGCGACTTTTGACCATGTGCATCAGCCGGGATGTCCCTGCCCTGGAGTTCTTCAGGGAAAAGGGGGTGAAGATCCAGTATCTTGATCCCAAAATCCAGAAGGAACTGTCCATCAAAGCCGAAGCGCTCATGGCGGCGAAGGCTGCCAAAGATCCCTTTTTCAAAGAGGTGTGGGCGTCCCAGAAAAAATTCAGGACAGAGTACGACAGTTATAAAAAGCTGATGACCCCCTCCTATGAATAGTTTAATTTAATCGCTCAACTTTCGCAGTTGACTGCTTTGACCCGGGTGCCGGGCTTCGTTTATCCACGGTATAAACGAAGCCCGGCCCTTGACTTTAAAGCCGGGGTCCGAAGGTTGTGCTCATAAAAGCAGCCCGGACAGACCGGCGGCTTTTTATCTATATTTCAGACCCGGCTAATAAATTTCAGACCAGGCAAAAAAAATGAAACAGATACAGACGCTAATAAAAGGGATAGATGCGGTCAGTGAATTCACGGGAAAGGTGATGATCTGGCTTGTGGTGGTTCTGACCGGTGTTATCGGTTATGAAATTTTTTCCCGCTATTTTTTGAACGCTCCCACCAAATGGGCCTTTGACTTGAGCTATATGATCGGCGGTACTTTTTTCCTCATGGGAGAGGCGTGGACCCTAAGGAAACAGCAGCATGTGAGAATCGATATCTTTTACAGCCGGTTTTCCCCCCGTGGCAGGGCCGTCATTGATATCTTTTTTTACCTTGTTTTCTTTTTCCCCCTCTGGGCAGGTCTCCTGTGGGCATTGATTCCCTATGTCCAGTTCTCCTGGGAGCTTGGCGAACGGTCCATGCAGGGCTATTGGCAACCCATTATTTATCCATTTAAAACAGTGATGCCCGTCGGGGTGTTTCTTCTGCTGCTCCAGGGGATTGCCGAGTTTTTGCGAAGCGCTGTTATCGCCTTTGGGGGAGGAGAGATCCGATGAGTCCCGAGTTAACCGTTTTTTTGATGTTTGTGGCCCTTTTAACCGGGATCTTTCTGGGGTTCCCAACCGCCTTTGTGCTGGGGGGCGTGTCGGTCATTTTTGGCGGCAGTTTAATGGGGGCCGATATTTACGGGCTTTTCATTGCCCGGCTGTTCGGCCTGATGAAAAACTACACCCTCCTGGCCGTTCCCCTGTTTCTGTTCATGGGCGTGTTCATGGAAAAATCAGGAATGGCTGAACGGCTTTTCAACGCCATGCATCTGCTCTGGGGACGCATGCGGGGGGGGCTGGGCATCTCCACCATTGCCATCTCTGCCGTTTTTGCCGCTGCCACCGGCGTGGTGGGGGCCTCTGAAATCACCATCGGCCTCATGGCCTTACCCATTATGCTGGAAAAAAAATATAACAAGTCCATGGCCTGCGGATCCATCTGCGCCGGCGGCACCCTGGGAATTCTTATTCCCCCCAGTGTAATGATCATTGTCTACGGCCCCATTGCCAATATATCCGTGGGCAAACTCTTCCTGGGAACCCTGGTGCCGGGTCTGCTGCTGACGCTTCTCTATATGCTCTACATCGGTATACGATGTTACTTCAATCCCCAGGACGGTCCCCCCATGCCCCTGGCGGAGAGGCAGGTGACCCTGAAGGAAAAAATGATGATTATTCTGACGTCGGTGATTCCCCCGGGCCTGATCATCTTTTCCGTGCTGGGCAGCATTTTTTTTGGCATTGCCGCCGTAACAGAAGCTGCTGCCGTGGGTGCTTTTGCCAGTATTCTCCTTGCCGCAGGATATGGCCGCCTTAAAATGGGGGACATCCGGGATGCCTGCCAGCAGACCATGAGCATCACCTGCATGATCATGATGATTGCCATTGGTGCCACCTTTTTTTCCACGGTATTTGTCACCCTTGGGGGAGACGAGGTGATCACCCGGCTCTTCCTGAATCTTCCCATGGGTAAATGGGGAATCCTGGCGACCATCATGGTGCTCCTGGTATTGTGCGGCATGTTCATCGACTGGATGGGAATTCTCTTTATCATTGTGCCGTTGATCACCCCCATCGCGGCAGAACTGGGATTTGATCCGGTCTGGTTTGCGGTCCTGGTCATGGTGAATCTCCAGATCTCGTTTCTCACACCGCCCTTTGCCTATTCGATTTTTTATCTCAAGGGGATCACCCCGCCCGAGGTACAGACAACGGATATCTACCGCGGGGTCATGCCCTTTGTGGGGCTCCAGGTGTTGACCATTGTTCTTTGTGTCTTGATTCCCGGGATCATCACCTGGCTGCCGTCACATTTTATCAACTAACAGAGGTTAATGATGTACAAGAAAAAAAGAGTAACCCTTTTTATCCAGTGCCTTGTGGATACCCTCTACCCTGAAGTGGCAGAGGCAATGGTGTCGGTGCTGGAAGGTCTGGGCCTGGAACTTGACTGCCCCACCGAGCAGACCTGCTGCGGCCAGCCTGCCTTTAACGCAGGCCACCACAGGGAGGCCCGGGCTGCTGCGGTAAAATTCATTGAACTTTTTGAAGATGCCGAAATTATTGTCTCTCCATCGGGTTCCTGCGTTAACATGGTGCGGCACCACTATCCAGACCTCTTCATGGCGGATCCCTCCATGCTGGAACGGGCCCGGGCCGTTGCTGCAAAAACCTTTGAGTTCACAGAATTTCTGGTGGATATCCTCCAGGTTGAAAACCTTGATGCCCGATTTCCAGCCAAGGTTACCTACCACGACTCCTGCCACCTGAACCGTTATCTCGGCATCCACCATCAGCCCCGGAAACTGTTGTCAAACATCCGGGAGCTCGATTTTATTGAGATGAAGGATTCGGACAAATGCTGCGGATTCGGTGGGACCTTTGCCGTGAAATATGCTGATATCTCCACGGCCATTCTTGAAGAAAAGGTTCAAAACATTGTTGATTCGGGTGCCACGGTGGTCACCGGCTGTGATATGAGCTGTCTGATGAATATCCAGGGTATGTTGAGCCGGAAGAAGGCCCAGATCAAGGTGATGCACATCGCCCAACTCCTTTCGGCAAAATAGCAGGTATCAAAAATGGAATTAACAACAAAAGCGTACAAGCGAACAGCCAAAAAAGCCATTTCCGACCCGGTTCTGCAATCCGCCCTCTCAGGATTGCAAGGCCGCCTGGGGCCTGCCACGGCATCCCTTTACAAGGGTCTGCCTGAAGGCCCGGATCTGCGTGCCAAAGCCCGGACCTATCGCAGAAAGGCCGTGGACAACCTGGACATCATGCTCGTCACCCTGGCTGAAAAGATAAGGGAAAACGGTGGACAGGTCCATTTTGCAGCCACAGGCGCGGAGGCCGTGGCCATCTGCCTGGATATTGCCGAAAAAAACAATGTCAAACAGGTGGTCAAGGGAAAATCCATGGTTACCGAGGAGATCGGGTTGAACCAGGCTCTCATGGACCGAGGGATCGAAGTCAATGAAACCGATCTTGGGGAGTATATCATCCAGCTGGCCGGTGAAAAACCCTCCCACATTGTTGCCCCGGCCATTCATAAAACCCGGAAAGAGGTGGGAAAGCTCTTTACGGAAAAACTCGGAACCCCCTACACGGATGATCCCCCGACCCTGACCTGGGACGCCCGCCAGGCCCTGAGAAAGAAATTCATGGCGGCGGACATGGGCATTTCCGGATGCAACCTGGCCTGTGCGGAAACCGGCCACATCACAACCGTGTCCAATGAGGGAAACATCCGCATGGCCACCACCCTGCCCAGGGTCCATGTGGCCTTCATGGGCATGGAACGGATCGCAGCCAACCTGGAAGAACACCAGGCGATTTTAAGGCTCATGTCCATGGGTGCGGCCGCCCAGCAGATTGGCGGGTATGTGAGCTATATCGGCGGACCGGCCGCAGCGGACCATGCCGATGGCCCCGATGCCTTTCACCTGGTGATCGTAGACAATGGCCGATCCAGAATCCTGGCCGACGAAGAGTTCCGGGAAATGCTCTGCTGCATCCGGTGCGGTGCCTGCCTTAACGTGTGCCCGGTTTACGGTAAAATCGGCGGGCACGCCTATGGGTCTGCCTATACCGGACCTGTGGGTGCGGTCATCACCCCTTTGCTGGGCGGCATCAACGAGGCCAGCAACCTCTGCCAGGGAGAAACCCTCTGCGGTGCCTGCCGGGTTGCCTGTCCCCTGGAACTCAACCTGCCCAGAATGCTCCTTGCCCTTCGTGCCAAACTTTCCGAAGGAGACCCCCGGTGGGACGTAAAACCCAAAAGCCGGTCTGAAAAATTACTCTTCCAGGCCTGGCGCCGAATCAACCAGGACCGCAGGCGTTACGATGTTTTGCTGAAACTGGGCCGGTTGATCCAAAGGGTCATGCCCGCTGGTAATCGGATGATCAGGCGTCTTCCCTGGCCCTTTAACGGATGGACCCAGGGTCGGGACATGAAGCCCCTGGCCGGAAAAACCTTTATGGAACAATGGAAAAAACGCCAGGGAGGAAGATCCTAATGGACCCGGAAAAACAATTTATCAACACCATCAGAACTGCCCTGGGCCGACCCGGAAACCCGCCGCCTGCCGATCTTTTCACCACGACTCCCTCCCCGGAGGAGAAGGCCCTTCTTGAGAAAATCCGCAACCGGACCCACAGGGAGAGGGGCGTCCTGATCGAACAATTAGGTCAAACCGTTCCGGCCCTGCACATGGATCTGCATCTTGAACCCAGCATTGAACAGGCAGCCCGGGACATCGGGCAGCTGATCCTTGAAAAAGAACCGGAATGGGGAACCCGCAAGAGCGTTGTCTGCTGGGATCATCCCCTGATCAATCAGCTGAAACTTTCCGAGGTTGCTGAACTCAGGCAGATTCCCATCTATGATACGGGGTTTGACGGTAGCGATCCCCAACGGAAAAAAGAGATCCGCAGCCAGGTGGAAGCCTCGTTTATGGGCATCACCTCTGCCGACTATTGTGTTGCCGCCACCGCCACCCTGGCCATGAAGACACGCCCCGGACATGCCCGGTCCGTATCCCTGGTGCCCTCCATCCATGTGGCGGTGGTTCGGGAGGACCAGCTCCTGGCCGACCTGCGGGAACTCTACACCCTTTTAAAATGGGATGAAACAGAGCAGAAAGAAGGGCTGACCCGTAATCTTACGTTGATTTCAGGACCGAGCAAAACCGGCGACATTGAACTTGTCATGGTCCATGGCGCCCACGGCCCGAGGGAACTTCACCTATTTATCATCACCGGGGATGGAACGTCAGACCAGTAGGTTTTTCGGGCAAACCATCAAGCATGGGGGGGAGGGCCGTTACCGTTTTCACCACCCGACCCCTGGCCGGTGGAATCCGGGAAAAAAAGGGGGTGGGCGGTTGGATTTCGGCAGGCCTTCATGGCACTCCCCCTGGTTCTAAAAAAGCGCTTATTTCAGGCATTGGCTGTATTCAGAAATTTTGACAGTTCACGAAAGGTTGCCAGCTGTTCTGGGGTTCCCAATACGCCCATCATGTCCTGTTCTTCAAGGATAAAATCAGGACCCGGGTTGGCATGGAGCTGGCCATTTCGTAAAATGCCGGCAATGGTCACCCCGGTTCTGCTCCGGATTTTTGACTGCCCGATGGTCATCCCGTTCAACGGGCTGGCCGTGTCGGTGGTGATCCAGGTCAGCTGGAACAGTCGTGAACTGTTCTCAAGCTGGGAAATGGAGTTGTATTCGGTTTCGGAATCATATAACGGCCGGTAGCGTTCATGGCGGACTTCATCGGTAAACTGCTGAATCTTTTCGACGGGCAGGTCCAGATGGAGCAGTGCCTGACGGGTAAATTCAAGCCCGGTTTCCAATTCCGGCTGCACAATGTGGTATATGCCGTTGTCATGGTAGTCTTTCATCTGGTCAAGGGAGGCGGCCCGTGTGACCACGTGCAGGTTTGGCTGCATCTTTTTCACCTGCAGGGTGATTGCCCGGGCAACGACGGTGGCAGGTGTGGTAACCAGTAAAAGCTTTGCTTTTTCAATGTTTGCGGCTTCCAGAATAACCGGTTGACTGGCGTCTCCGTAAATGATGGGAAATCCCCAGGACTTCAACTGCTCAACACGCCTGAAATCAAATTCGAGAATAACAAAACAGACCCCGATCCGTTTGAGCACCTCGGCGATATACTGGCCAACCCTTCCACCGCCTGCGATGACCAGATGATCCTTCAACCCCTGCTCGGGCAGATTCATGGTTTGAAAGGTGTAGGTCTTGCCCCATTTGTTGCGAAGGGCATAAAGGGGGGTTGTCCACCCGGAAACAAAGGGCGTTAAAAACATGGTTATGATGGTCGTGGTCAGGATCAGGGAATAAAAATCCATTGAGATCGACTGGGTGGTGATACCCACCCGTGCCAGAACAAATGAAAACTCTCCGACCTGGGAAAGCCCCAGTGCCATTGCAAGGGGGATCACATTCCGGTAACCAAAGGCTTTGCTTAAAACACCGAATATCAGTCCCTTTCCGGACATGATGATCAACACCAGCAGCAGAACGGTTCCCAGATGATCGAACAGGTACCGGGGGTCAAACAGCATTCCCACGGAGGTGAAAAACAGAAGGCTGAAGATGTCCCGCAACGGGATGATATCGCTCAGGGCCTGGTAGCCGTAATCGGATTCGCTGAGCAGCATCCCTGCCACAAATGCCCCAAAGGCAAAGGAAAGGCCAAAGAGGTATGTGCCGTAACCGATGCCCAGCCCCATGGCAACGGTTGACAGCAGGAACAGCTCCCTTGAGTTCCAATGGGCAACCCGTTTCATGATCAACGGGATAATCCGGGTTCCGGCGATGATCATCACCAGCAGAAAGCAGACGGCTTTGATCCCTGCAGTGGCCAGCAGCGGCAATCCGGCCGTGGGATTGTTCAGCTGGGGAAGGATAATCATCATGGGCACGATGGCCAGGTCCTGGACAATCAGCATTCCGACCATCACCCGGCTGGACAGGGTACCGATGCGGCCCTGATTCTCAAGGGTTTTCAGCAGCACCATTGTGCTGGACAACGAGATCAGTGCGCCGAACCAGAGGGACTGCATCCACGGCCAGCCAAAGGCCTGGCCGGTGCAGAATCCAAAGAGCATGGTCAGCAGGATCTGAACCGGGGTGCCGATGAGGGCAATCCTGCGAATGGGTTTCAACTCCTTGAAGGAAAATTCAAGGCCCAGGGCAAAGAGCAGCAGCGCAATCCCTATTTCAGCGAGCATTTCAATCTCATGGATGCCGGATACGGTCACGCCGCCCGTATGGGGCCCCACGGCTACACCGGCCAGAATATACCCCAGAATCAGTGGCTGCCTGAGCCGCTGGGCCAACAGCGCCCCGATAAATGCAGCCATTACAATGATGACGATGTCCCCTGCGATTCCCATGATTCTCTGCTCTCCTTCGCAAAAATAAAAGGTTACGATCCCTTGTTTACCATATTTTTGGATATCTCAATATCAAATACGCAACTTTTTAGTCTGTTTTTCAAAGTCAAAACAGGGGGGGCCGATGGCGGGTCGGGCATAGGTGTCGTTTATGGGGATCACCCGGGCGCTGGCCGTCTCCGGGGAGAATGACCACCAATGCCGAATTGGGGTGCTGTGGTTGTACCCCCTATGATTTTGATGAATTATTGTTTGACAATAATTCACACGAATTGATAATATCAATTATTTCACCACCTCTCATTCTCAGTCAAGACGGATTCGCAGATTCTGCATTTTCACCCATGTTCCATCGTCCCTGCATCGTGATTTTTAACCCTTTAATGAGGAGGTTTGCATGACGGTTTCCATTATTATCAAACGCATTGTAAAAGATGATGCCATGGCCGCCCGACTGGCTCCGTTCATTGTTCAACTCAGGTCCCGGGCTGCTGCCCAGCCGGGATTTCTGTCCAGCCAGACCTTCAGCTGCCTGGATTGTGAAGGTGAATATCTGGTCATCAGCAACTGGCATACCCTGGAAGACTGGAACCGATGGATGCACAGTGAAGAGCGCATGGCCATTCAGAGAAATGTGGATGAACTCCTGGGAGAGAAAACCCGGTATCGCTACTATGAGCCGGTTGTGGGCGGTATCTCCCCCCGGTTTAATCATCAGTCAGATGAGCTGAAACCGGGTTAGGACCGCAAATGAAATAAGTTGACCAGAAATAGCGCCGACCAATCTATAAAATCTGGTGGTTCAGATACAAGGCGCATTAAAGGTTCAATAGCAGGCCTATTGGGCCTTTGATGCAACGCGGTAGATGGACCAAAAGGCAAGCAATTTCGGTCAAGTTATAAATTTTGCTGGGCAAGCTGCAACCCCGGGATGTAAACCTTTTTTTCGATCATTGCCATGATTCTGGCCACCGCAAATACCATTATCGTATAAAGGATGGCTGCCACCACATAGGACTCAAAATATCGAAAGTTCATGGCCCCGGTGAGATCCGCCTGGGCAAGCAGTTCAGGGACCCCCACGGCAAAGGCCACCGAGGTGTATTTGAACATATAGATGATTTCGTTGGAAGACGACGGAATTACAAGCCTCAGGGCCTGGGGCAGGATGACATACCGGATGGCCTTCCACTTGCCAAGGCCCATGGCCCTTGCCGCGGTCATCTGGCCGGGCTTGATGGATTTGATGGCTCCTCTGAAATACTCGGCCTGGTAGACAGAGGTGTTGATCCCCAGGGCCAGACCTGCGGCAAGAACCGGCTTGAGCAGAATTCCCATGTCGCCCAGGCCGTAATAGATGAAAAAAAGTTGCAGCAGACAGGGGGTTCCCCGCAGAAATTCCACATAGGCGGTGACGATCCAGTAAATATATTTGCTGGCATATACCCGTGCCACACCGAGCATCATACCAAAGATAATGCCAACGGTGATACAGACAAAAGACAGCTCAATGGTGACCCAGGCACCCGACAGCATGTCAGGTAAAATTTCAATGGCGTAATTAAAAAAACGGACCATCTGTTCCACACCTCCGGTTCACTAAATGGCGGCTATTCAAGGCCGGAAAAATTATTCAGAAAGAGTCGGGTTCTTTCGTGGCGGGGCGCGGCAAACATCTCTTTTGGACATCCCTGCTCAACAATAAGCCCCTGGTCGATAAAGATGACCTTGCCGGCAACGGACCGGGCAAACCCCATTTCATGGGTGACCACAATGGCGGTCATCCCCTCGTTTGCAAGGGCGGTCATGACACCCAGTACCTCGCCGGTCAGCTCTGGATCAAGGGCTGAGGTGGGTTCGTCAAACAAAATCAGCTTGGGCCGCAATGCCAGGGCCCGGGCAATGGAGATCCGCTGCTGCTGCCCACCGGAAAGCTGGGCCGGGTAGGCACCGATTTTATCGGCCATGCCCACTTTCCGGATCTCTTCCATGGCGATCCTGCGGGCTTCGTCCTTTGGCAGTCCCCGGACCCTGAGCGGGCCGAACATCACATTTTCCAGAATCGTTAAATGGGTAAACAGGTTAAAATCCTGGAAGACAAACCCCATGTCCGCCCGGACGCTGTTGATATCGGTCCCGGGAGTGGTGATGTCGACGCCTTCGAGCAGGATCTGTCCCGAATCCGGGGGAGACAGATGATTCAGACACCTGAGCAGGGTGCTCTTGCCCGAGCCTGACGAGCCGATTACCGCAAGAGTCTCTCCCTTTTTCAATTCAAACGAAACATCCTTGAGCACCTCATTATCGACAAATTTTTTGGTGAGATTTTTAACTTCAAGTATGGTGGACATGACAGTATCAGCTCCTTTTTTCAAAGCCAGGAACCCAGAGTCTTTCTTCGAGTTTATAAAAGAAATATGTTCCTATTCGGGTCAACGTAAAATAAAGGATTCCCACAAACAGATAAACGGCAGCTGTATTGCCATAGGTATACGCAATCACATACTTTGCGTTCCGCATGATTTCCACCACCCCCACCACATAGGCAAGGGAGGTGTCCTTGAGCTCCGACGAGAATTCATTGGTCCAGGGCCCGATGGACAACCGGATCATCTGGGGAATGACAACATGAAAAACAGTGCCGGGCAGACTTAGTCCCATTGCCTTTGCCGCCTCGAGCTGTCCCGACTGAATCGAAAGAATGGCGCCCCGGAATATCTGGGATTGAAACGCCGAGGAGCACAGTCCCAGGGCAATGATGGCAGCCAGCATGCGATTGATATCAAAGGGCAGATAAAAGACAAGAAACAGAAGAACCAGCTGGGGGATGGCCCATAACAATTTGCGCAGGGTGGTTGCCGCAAACTTCACCCAGGCGTTGCCGAAGATTTCAGCCAGGGCAATGGCAAGCCCAAGCACCATTCCCACTGTCAACAGTCCCCCAAGCACCTCCAGGGCAACCAGGGTTCCCTTTGCAAACTGGGGAAGCTCTGAAATAAGTATTTTAATGATTTCCATGCATCCTGTTCCTGAGCACCACGCGGGAGGGGGCAGATTTTCTGCCATCCGGGTCCAGATCTTGTGGCCTGGACCCGGTCGGCAATCACCCTGGGATTAAAAGATAAAAAAGGCCCGGCAAGGGCAAACCCATTAGTTGGATTCGCTGCAGAACTTTTTATAGTCAACTCGGTAGGGAATGGCTTCCACGGATGCCCAAGGCAGGTATTTTCGAACCAGTTCTTCAATTTTACCCGATTCATATGCCTTTTTGATCCCGGAATTTATTTTTTCAATCAGGTGGTGGGGATCCCCGGGGGTAACCCCATAGGCACTATAATCAAAATGCAATCCCGTACACACCGGTTTCACCCCTCTTTTGGCATCAATAAATCCTCTGGCTGTTGGGGCGTCCACATGGAAGGCATCAATTCTGCCGATTTCAAGTTCCTTGATGCCCAGCTCAACGGATTCATAGGCCTTGATGTTAATATCAACCCCGTTGTCCTTGAGTTCCTCCTTGAGCCATCGGTATCCGGTTGTTCCGGCCTGGGCTCCCACGTTGGCGCCCTTGCCCATTGCGGTGAGACAATTTAATTTGGAATCGGATTTAACCAGTGTCCAGTAGTCTGTTTTCCAGTGGGGCAGGGCAAAATCAATAACTTCATCACGCTTGCAGGTATAGGAAAGACCGCCTGCCAGAATATCAATTTTCCCCTTTGAAAGGGCTGCAATAATGGCTGACCAAGGAATATCTGCCGCCTCGACCTTGAACCCTTCAACCTCTCCGATGTACTGGAAAAGCTCCCAGTCAAACCCCTTGATTTCTCCTTTTTCAGCCCAGGTCCAGGGTGGGAATGCCGCATCAATGCCCAGTTTGTAAACGGGCAGCTCATCTGCCGAGGCAAGTGTGCTCAAAAACAATACCGCAAAAAGAAATACCGCTCCCAGAATCTGCTTTCTAAACTCAAACATACGCCCTCCTTTTACTCGGTTAAAAGAATAACACCACATAATCACTCAAATTCCCAGTTTCTGAACCAGGCGCTGG
Source organism: uncultured Desulfobacterium sp. (assembly GCA_963675615.2). Classification (GTDB taxonomy): domain Bacteria; phylum Desulfobacterota; class Desulfobacteria; order Desulfobacterales; family Desulfobacteraceae; genus Desulforapulum. The sequence goes on along the minus strand of CAXXTD010000001.1, from coordinate 649,433 downwards.
CCTGGAGCGCCGGGAGTTTTTTGGCAAAGCCCCGGATAGATATTTACAAAAACGTAATAAACAACCAGTCGGCTTTAAAAATATCCAGCTTTTAAAGTTGAATAGAATAACAGTTGCGTGGGTAAGTCAATCGTTATTTTATCCCTTTGCAATTGTTTGAAACCGTCCTGGCGCTCTTGTCTGGCAGGTTTCAGGGAGATTTGTTTGCTGAAACTGACATCGCAAAAAATAAAACCTAAATTATTTTAAAAGGTTAACTTTTTTTCGGTTAAGATTTTATTTTATTTCGAGGGTGATGATCTGATCAATCCCAATCCGGATTTTCACAAAGGTGAATTCCCCTGGAACTGTCAATCATGGTGAAAAATAAGTTCAGGTTCTGTTTTGTCTTTTGATCACCATAACCGGACAACACAGAAAAAATAAACTGCAGGCCAGGCTCATCAATGAACATAAAGGCATTGGGATTTTTTTTCTTTGGTCGTTTTACCGGTATCTTTGACTGCAACAACAATATCCAGAATTGCCTCTTGAACGGTCAAAAATATTTTTTTGTTCATTATAATTAAAAAAGCTTGAATCCTTTTTAAGAGTTTCATATTCAATGGTTATACTTTTTTTTCGTCGATTTTTAGGCCCCCCCGGGCATGGTCTTTTGTCTGCATGTTGGTTATTCTCTAACGTTTTTTTAAATCAGAAAGGAGAGGGTATGAAAACAAAGGGTTGTATCTTGCTGTTGGTTTTTGTCTGTATGGGAATGTCGGTCTCTGGGCTGTATGCAGGAGACCGTTCTTTTTCCTTGCGATTATCCGGTCAGGCAGTACCCCCTCTTTCAGGGGATGCAGGCGGCGGAGACGATGCCCCGTCCTATGGCGATGCCTTTGATATGGGCCTGGGACTGAACCTTGAAGGGGTTTGTCAATTGAACAGTCGTTTCAGCCTTTTAATTGGTATCGGGTATGAATCCCATTCAGGGGAAAATTACAACGGCATATCCTTTGACGATCATGAAATCATGCCGATATATATCGGGGGTAAATATCAATTAACCACTGTAAAATCCCCATGGACCCCTTACCTGAGGGCGGATGTTGGAATGGCACATCTTGATGCTGTGGATATCTCCTACCTTGGCACCTCAACGCAATACTGGGACAGCTCCTGGGAACCCATGTTTGATATGGGTGCCGGTGTGGAATACCGCAAAGGTTCGTTGGGATTTTTCATGGAGATAAAAGCCAGGTACATGGATTCTCCAGATTCATCGTTGAGCCCCTTCTCTGATGCCGATGACGTCTGGAGCCTTCCTTTGACAGTGGGCGTCTCATTCTATTTATAGTCTGGTTTTTCGTCAGTGACGTTTAATAAGTACAAGGAGAGTGACATGATTCAACAGAACAGCAAGCGATTTTCCTTTCCAATAATTTTATTCGTCCTGGGCCTGATATTCGTTTTTTCTGCTGGACAGGCCCTTGCCTTTAACTGGCTTGTGGGTGTGAAGAATACCCTGAACCCCATTCAAACCCAGCGCGATGACAAGGGCGTGTGGTTCATAACCGGGGATGAAACCGCACCCCTGTACGATGTTTTTAAAGCCATGGGCTATGCCGTGGCCACGGACAGACTCTGGCAGGCGGAAAAATACAGACGCATGGGAAGGGGGACCCTGTCCGAAATATTTGGACCCAGCCAGCTGACATTTGATATCCAGGTACGCACCACCGGATATTCCGAACAGGAGTTTATGGATGGATTTAATGCCCTGGACCAGGAGTCAAAGGATACCATCAACGGGTATGTGGCCGGGTTCAACCAGCGAATTGCTGAGGTGAGGGCAGACCGGACGCTTCTTCCTTTTGAATTCAAGGCCCTGGGCGCCTCCCTTGGGATTGATTTTGTTCCGGCGGACTGGACGGCTGTGGATGTCCTTGCTTGGGCCGTTAACATGCTCCGGTTTTTCGATGGTGAGGCAACCGGTCAGGCCCAGATCGACAACATTGCCCTTTTTCAGACCCTTGCGGCAAAGTTTCCCCAGCAGTATGGGATGATGTTTCAGGACTTGCGTTGGGCCAATGATCCCGATGCCGTCACCTACATTCAAGGTGATTCAACCCTGGCTGTGGCTAAAAAAAATAACCTGCCCTTACTTGCCCATTATCAACAGAAGCTTCCCCTGAAAGTGGATTTAAAAAATAATGCAGTTTTAAATGCCTATGATTTTCCTAAAATATCCCGGGAAATGAGACATAAAAACGACGCCATTATTGCCAACCTGAAAAAAATTAACGCCTATGTGAAGATGGGAAGTTATGCCTGGGTCGTGTCTGGAAGTAAGACCGCATCCGGCAATCCCATTCTTTATTCAGGTCCCCAGATGGACCATGCCTTTGATTTTTCAGTGCCATCCATCGTGACCGAAGGGTCCATCAAGGCCGGCGGGCTGAATATTTCCGGCATGACCATTCCGGGCATGCCGGCAATTGTCATCGGCAGAACACCCCATCACGCCTGGTCCATGCAGGTGGGCCACGCCCATACGCTGGATTATTTTCTGGATGATCCGTCCAGTGTGGGACTTCATCGAACAGAAACCATACGAGTCGCCGGCCAGGACGATGTTTCCCTTCCGGTGTACAGGACCCCCCATGGACCGGTTATCAATAGCGACCCCGTTATTTCATGGAAATATTCCCACTGGGGAAAAGAGTTTCAGATCATCAAGGCCTATCTGGACCTTGCCCGTGCCCAAAGTATGGATGAATTCGGAGACGGCATCGCCCGGGTGACCCTTTCCCAGCATTATTGTTATGCCGACTGTGACGGAAATATTGCCTACTGGATGTCAGGGTACGATCCTGTCCGGGCCCAGGGTGTGGATACAAGATTTCCCCAGGCAGGGGATGGCACTGCAGAATGGCCCGAACCCGTCAAGTATAAGGCCATTTCAACGGACCGCAATTCTTCCCGGGGATTCTACAGCGGATGGAACAGCAAAACCAGCCCGGCCTATGAAAACGCCGCCAACAACCCCTCCTATTTTTTCGGCCCGTTCCACCGGGCCCATATTCTGGAGGATTATTTGTCAACCCATGACAATCTGACATTTGAGCAGGTCAGGGACCTCGCCCTTTACATTGCCACCACAGACTCCATCCGGTCGGAATTTCTTGCCTCGGGCAACGATACATATGGTGACGGGGGGAACCCCTGGAAATATGTCCGCTCAGACTTTATGGCCGCCGTGGCATCGGCGTCGACCACTGCCAGGAACCAGGCCATCAACCTGCTTGAAAACTGGGATGGTCATTTTGTGGACGGGGGAACGCAGAACTGGGCCTTTGGCGCAGACCGTTCAGATGCCTGGATTCTCATGAACCAGTGGATCAGTGAGGTGCTCCACCTGACCTTTGAAGATGAACTGGGTACCGGTCAGAACAGGGTCGTTCTGTTCAATGTTCTTCTCCACGGGCTTACCGGGTATGGGAGCAGTATCAACAATCTATACAACTGGTTCCAGAACCAGACCGATGAAACAGCTCCCCAGACCGCCCAGGGCATTATCCTCAAAGCCCTTGACAACACCCTTGACACCCTGGGAGCCCAGCCCTGGGGAACCGCCCAACGGGGGCAGATTACCTATACCCATGAAATGATCGGACAGGTTCATGCGCTACCCACCGCTTCCAGGTCCACCTATGCCCATTGCGTTGAAATGGGAGACCAGGGGCCGGTAAGAATTGAAAGCATGTTTCCCCTGGGCGAATCCGGGACTATTTTGATGAATGCTCAAGGCCAGCCGGTCTTTGATCCCAATTTTTTCAGCATGTCGCCGGTGTATGACGGGTTCCAGCACAGGTCTTTTCCATTGAACGAATAATTTGCAGGTTTTTTTGTATCACCGGGTCAGATTACCAGTCTTCTGGCCCGCATACGTTTATACACACAACGTCAAAAAAGTAGGATCTGACCGATTATCCAGGTATTGATTTTTTTGTTTAAACGGGCATGGCATGGGGGCCAGTATGTGTTTGTCCCCCATGCCGGATGACTTTGCTTAATGGGATTTTGCCCTTGTCCATGCCTGGTCAACAATCTTGTTGTCCTTGCCGAGATCCTTTACAAATCGAAGGGTTTTGATGATTTCCGGTGTGGGCCAGACGCCTGAATTGTCCAGGTCTTCCTTGGAAATATAGGGCTTGGCAGCCTCATTGGGTGTTGCATAATGGTTGAAATTGGACAGGGAGGCACCCACCTTGGGTTCAAGGACCCAGTTGATCCATTTATGGGCAGAATCAAGGTTCGGGGCCTTGGCCGGGATGCACATGGAGTCGATCCAGATGGTACTGCCCTCTTTAGGAACAATGAATCCATAGGTGTCCGGGTCTTCCGTAACCGTCTGAATGGCATCGCCATTGTAAACCACGGCAGCAGAAGCCGTTCCTGAAATCACATCGTTCTTGCCACCCACACCGCCCTTAAACCCAAGGCAGGCCTCTCTTTTTTTTGTGCTCACAAGAAGATCTGCCGCAGCTTTCAGCTCCTTGGGGTTGGTGGAGTTAAAGTCATATCCAAGGTAGAGCAGGGTTATCCCCAGCATATCCCGTACCGAGTCCATGAGATAAAAGGTGCCGGATTTCTTTTGGGGATCAAAAATAACGGACCAGGACTGAACATCGGCTGCACTCATTTTTTTCTTGTTGTAGAACAGCCCAACGGTTCCCCACTGCCATCCGACCGAGTATTTGTTGCCGGGATCAAAGTCCGGGCTGGTGAATTTCTCACCCAGGTTTTTTAAATTGGGCAGTTTGGAATGGTCAAGGGGCGTTAACAGGTTCAGATGGACGAGACTTGGCACGATATAGTCGGATGGAATGATAATATCGTACTGTCCCAGGCCGCCTGACTGCAGCTTTGCCATCATCTCCTCATTTGATTCATACATGTCCAGGGAGACTTTGATGCCCGTTGCGGCTTCAAATTCCTTGGGGAAATTGACCTCATCCATGTACTCGGACCAGGTGAAGATTTTCAACTCATTGGTGCCTGACCAGGCATGGGGTGAAAGAAACACAAAGACCAGTGCCACCATCAACATCGTTTTTTTCATCATTTTTGCAGCTCCTTTTTCATTTTTATTGTTGGTTAACGACATGTTCTACACGTTATTTTGGATTTGTTTTTCTTGAAAATCGTTCCATTAACGCCACCAGAACGATGGTGACCAGCAGCACCAGGGTGGACAGGGCGTGGATCTGGGGGGTGACCACCCGTCTGACGGCAGCAAAGATATACAGGGGCAGGGTGACGGAATCGGGCCCTGCCGTGAAAAAGCTGATGACAAAATCGTCAAGGGAAAGGGTAAATGCAAGCATGGCACCGGCAATAATTCCAGGGATCAGCAGGGGCAGGGTGATTTTCCATAACAGGTAGGACGTGGTTGCATACAGGTCCCTTGCCGCTTCCTCAACGTCTTTACCAATGCTGACCAGCCGGCTTCTGACCACCAGGGCAACAAATGCCACCTGAAAGGTGATGTGGCCGATGATCATGCTGAGCAGACCCGGTTCAAACCAGGAGGAAACCTGGCGCAGGAAGCCAAAGGCCACCACCAGGGCTGCGGCAAGGATGATGTCGGGTATGATCACGGGCAGATGCAGGGTCAGGTCCAGAAAGGTGTTCATTCTTCGGGGCCAGGGAAACCGATCCATGCCTATGGCCAGTACGGTCCCGAGGACGGTGGAAACAAGGGTGGACACAACGGCCAGGACAAGGGTGTTCCAGGCGGCATGGAGGATCACCTCGTTTTGAAAGAGCTTAAGATACCAGTCAAGGGTAAATCCCTTCCATGCCAGTCCGTATTTTGTATTGTTAACCGAGAAAAATGCCACGGCCATCAACGGAAGATAGAGAAAACTGATGGTCCCAAGGGCCATGAAGTTCACCAGCAGATGGATTCGTTTCATAATAGTTCAATCCCCTTGTTTTGTCGTCTGTAGAGATAGAGGCTGAACATGGTCAATACCATGAGTCCCATGCTGATTGCCGCACCAAAGGCCCAGTCCCGGCTGGCCCCGAACTGCTGCTGAATCAGGTTGCCCACCAGCATGTACTTGGCGCCCCCCAACAGGTCCGGCACAACAAACATGCCCATGGCCGGTACAAAGGTCAGGATGATTCCCACGGAAAGCCCGGGAAGGGTCTGGGGCAGAATGGCATGCATGAAGATTCGCAGGTTTGATGAATAGAGATCCTGTGCCGCTTCAACCAGGGTCCAGTCCAGACGTTCAACACTTGAGAAAAGAGGCAGGGCCACAAAGGGAAGAAACATGGAAATCATTCCCAGATAAACGGCAAAGGCGCTGGGGTAAAGGGCCATGTCTGGTGAGATGAGTTTCAGGTAAGCTGCCAGTTTTGCAAAGGGCAGTTCCGGCGCCAGGATCAGAAACCATGAGTAGGTTCGGATGACCATATTGGTCCAGAAGGGGATGATCACCACCATGAGCCAGAGGTACCGGGTTCTCACGGGTTTTCTTGCAATAAAAAAACAGAGGGGATAGGAGAGAACCACGGACAGCCCCGTTGTAAAGATGGCCACCCACACCGATCGCAGCAGAATCAGGATATAGTCCGGGGTCCACCCAAAGATACCATACCCCATGAGCCGTCGATAATTTTCCAGGCTGAAATCCCACACCAGTTCACCATAGCCGCCTCTTGCGGCAAAGCTGACAACCACCAGAATTAAACCGGGAAGGACCAGGAAAATCATCAGCCACAGCATGCCGGGGCTCAGAAACAATGCTCCCCGTTTAATCAGGTTTTTCTGGACGACCAGTTCCCCATACCAGACCATGAGCCTATTCATGGAGCACCACCAGGTCCGAGGGTGCCATGTCCAGCCAGAGTTCATCACCGATATTGAAATATTTATAGGTGCTGCTCCGGACCCGTATGGACCCGGGTTCAAAGAACAGGTCCCGGTTGGTTCCCCGGTAGATAATCTCACTGACCCTTGCCCGGATGCCGTTTTTTTCAGGTTGTGCGTCGGACACCTTGATCCATTCCGGTCGGATGGCGACAACCCCCTCCTCCCAGGGCGGTATTTTTTCCAGTTCAAGGTTGCCGATATCCGTATGGAAGATCCCGTCATGGAATTTTCCCGTGAGCAGATTGGCTGCCCCCAGAAATTCTGCAACAAACCTGTTTCTGGGTGCGTCATACACCTCTTCAGAGGTGCCGAACTGGGCAATCTCCCCGTCCTTCATCACGGCAATTCGATCGGACACCACCAGGGCCTCATCCTGGTCATGGGTCACCAGGATAAAGGTCTGGCCGAGTTTCTGCTGCAGGCGCCTGAGTTCCACCTGAACCTGGGCCCTTAGTTTGGCGTCCAGGGCTGACATGGGTTCATCCAGCAGCAGCACCTTGGGTTCGTTGACCAGGGCCCGGGCAAGGGCCACCCGCTGGTTCTGACCGCCGGACAGCTGATGGGGATAGCGTTTGAGCATGTTTCCGATTTCAAGCATCTCCACGGCCCGCTGAACCCGGGTTATGACCTCCTGCTCGGCCACCTTTCTCGAACGAAGGCCAAAGGCAACATTCTCAAAAATAGTGAGGTGGGGGAAAAGGGCATAGCTCTGGAAGACCGTGTTGATCTGCCGTTTAATGGCAGGCAGCCGTGTGATATCCTCACCCTCAAGGATGATACTGCCCGAATCCTGGAGAGCCAGGCCTGCTATCATGCGCAGCAGGGTTGTTTTACCGCACCCCGAAGGGCCGAGCAGGGTAAAGAACTCCCCTGATTTTATTTCAAGGTTAATGTCGTTAACGGCTTTTACCCGGCCATAGGTTTTGTTGATTCCCCGGAGGTAGAGCCCCTTTTTATCTGTTGTCATATTCGTTTCCAGTGGTTAAAATCCGGTCGTTTAAATCATTTCCAGAATGTTTGTCAACATCTGTTCGTTCCTATCCCAGATAGCCGGGTGTGCGTGGGACCCTGACGGCCAGTTCAAGAATATTGCCGGCCAGTTCATGGCGTTTGGCTCCGGGGGAGACCTGCTTGCTTCGCTGTTTCATCTGCTGGCTGCGCTGTTTCCGGGAGATGGTATCGATTTCCTTGAACACGAGGGCCCCAAAGTTACACTCGGCAACGCAGGCCGGACTTCCGCCGCACAGGTCACATTTATAGGGAACGCCGGATTCATACTGTTCCATCATTCCGTAGGGGCACGCCTCCACACACTCTCCGCACGCCGTGCATTTGTTGATATCAATGGCAATGACGCCCCGTTCGTTTTTGAGGATGGCTCCTTCCGGGCAGGCGTTCATGCAGTCCGCATTGGGGCACTGGAAACAGATGCTCTGGACCGAATATCCCTGGTGGGGGAAATTATTGATTTTTATTCTGGCCTTTGAGGGAATGAACATTCCCTCTTTAACGGCTGAGCAGACATAGGCGCATCGATTGCACCCTGTGCATCTGTTGGGAATGGCGATAAGTACTTTTTCCATCTACTGACTCCTTATGGTGTTCTTTCCATGAAAATGGTGTGTTTCTTTATAGAAGCTCCAGTTCTTCGAGTTTTTCATCGGATGGCTGCCCGTCCGTGTTCCATCCCCTGAGATGGTACAAGAGACTCGTCATCTGGGCCAAAGCGGCCTGGTCAATTTTTTTGCCTTCATAGGGGCCATTTTCAAGGGCCTTGTTTAATAATTTATCGGAAAGGACGTCATCCTTGGCTGAGAATCCGGCCTTCTGGTTGAAGAGCCGGGTCAGGTTCCATATCCTTTCCCCGGCCTTTTCAAGATCCTGGGCAGAGGTTTTTCTGCCCAGTCCCTTGGTCATGAAATCAGCCATGATGGTGGTGTTGACCGTTCCCCAGAAATCACAGAGTCCCATGGACCATTTCACGGCATTGGTGTTCTGATTCTTGATGACGGCCCGGGTCATCTCTTTCACGTTAAAGGGCTGATCTTCAAACAGGGTAAAGGATCTTAAATGGCAGGCTCCCCGTTCGGATGTGGCATAGCCCAGGGCCATTCCATAATTTCCCCGGGGATCATAGGCCGGCATTTCAAGGTTCTTGGAATGGGCCGCCTTGTCCTGGGCACCATGTTTTTCCCCAAGTTTGCGGGCGCCCATGGCCATGTCCCGCCCCCGTTGTGTGGAACGGGTGGCAATCTCTTCGATGAGAGCAAGATAGTGTTCCCTGTCCCCGAACCGGATACCGTAGTCATGGAGACCTGATTCCGTGATGTCCATGGCAAGGCCGATGATGTTTCCCGTTGACATGGTGTCAAGGCCGTAATCATCGCAAAGCCGGTTGAACTTCATGACCGATTCAAGGTCATCGATTTCACAGTTAGATCCGCCAAGGCAGAGGGTTTCATATTCAGGGCCCTCGATCTGGGTGCCGTTGAGGGAGGTGAATTTGCCGCACCCCAGGGGGCATGAGGCGCAGGATCTGTCACCGATTTTAATGTCATCTATGGCGTCGCTGTTCAGCTTCTGGCGGCCGTTGCTCACCCCCTTTGAAAAGTTCCGGGTGGGATGGATGCCCATCTCATTGGTCACATCCACGAGCATGGCCGTGCCGTGTTTATAGGCCCAGAGGTTTTCATCGGTGAGAAGGTTGTCGCTGGTATGTTCGACCACTTTTTCATAGAATGATCCGATCTCGTTGACCTGAACACCGCCTGTGCCCCGGACGGCAATGGCCTTTAGATTCTTAGACCCGAAAATTGCGCCGGCCCCCCCCCGGCCCATCTGCCGGTATGATTCAGAACCCACGCAGGCAAACTCAACCAGGTTTTCACCGGCAGGACCGATGGCAAGGGTCTTGGCTTCATAATCCACCTGCTTTCTCAGCCAGTTTTCTGTCTGAAAAATTCCCTTGCCCATGACAGGTGACGCATCCTCCAGGGTGACCTGGCTGTTTACAATTTTAAGGTAAACAGGGGTGTCGGATTTTCCCGTCACCACAATGCCGTCATACCCTGCAAATTTAAGTTCAGGCCCGAAGGACCCCCCGATGTTGGATTCAAATATGGTACCGGTTTTGGGCGATTTCGAGACCAGACAGGTCCTGGAAGATGTGGGAACCAGGGTGCCGCACAGGGGGCCTGTCATGACGACAAAGGCATTGTCCGCAGACAGGGGATCAACCCTGGGATCAACCAGGTCGGTGATATACTTGACGGCCATTCCCCATCCGCCGATATATTTTCTGCGAATGTCCTGGGGAATGGTGGTTGACTGGATCTTTCGCCGGGTCAGATCCACATGGAGGAGCTGGCCCGTGTACAGGTATTCATTGGGTTTGCCCTTGGGAAGCTCAATGGATTTAAAGACATCCTCGATCCGGTTCAGACATTCATCAAGGATCGTCCAGGGCACGTTCAGTGCCGGCTCAAACCGGATATTTTTTGCATTGGTCAGGGTGCCGGCAGTGATCACCCCCCTTGAGAATAATCCGGAGGCCACTTTGTAGCCGATGCCGTCCGTGTGAAATTCCATGCCAAGCAGCAGTCCCAGTCCCCTTTTATGGGCCAGGATCCCCGGGTATCGTTGTTGGAGATCCCCTAATTTTTCAAGGACATATTCGCCCTTTTGTTTTGCCTGGCCCGTCAGGTCCTCTTCCAGAAGTACCGTTATGGCTGCAAGGGCTGAGGCACAGGCAAGGGGGTTTCCACCGGTGGTGGTGGTATGAATGAACGGATTGGGCTCCATGCATTCCCAGATCTTGGGGGTTGACATGAATGCCGACATGGGGACGACGCCGCCCCCCAGGGCCTTGCCAAAGCACATGATGTCCGGCTGAACATTCCAGTGGTCAACACCAAAGAGTTCCCCGGTCCGGCCAAATCCGGTCTGCACTTCATCGGCAATCAAAAGGATGCCATAGCGGTCGCAAAGGGCCCGAACCCCTGGCAGGAAATCATCGGGCGGCACAATGGCACCGGCCTCTCCCTGGATGGGTTCGATGACAACGGCTGCAATATCATCCCCCACGGCCCTTGCCGATGCAAGCTCATGCTCCAGGGCCACAAGATCCCCAAAGGGGGCCTGGCGAACCCCGTCAAGGAGGGGCAGCAAGGGTTGACGATAGGATCTTTTGCCCATGAGTGAAAGAGCTCCCAGGGTTTTTCCGTGGAAGCCCTTGAGCATGGAGATAAACCCCTTGCGGCCCGTGTAGAGCTTGGCAAGCTTCATTGCCCCTTCCACGGCCTCTGTGCCTGAATTGCCAAAGAAACCATATTGGATTTTACCCGGGGTGAGCAGGGCCAGCACCTTTGCAAGCTGGGCTCGAAGGGGATCCAGCATCTCCTGGCTGTACTGGGGAGACCGGTCGAGCTGGGCCTTGACCGCCGCCACAATTTTTGGGTGGCGGATACCATAGGAATAAAGACCAAACCCCCCCAGAAGATCGAGAAATTCCCTGTCAAGGGCATCCACCAGGATGGATCCCTGGCCGGTCCATTCCGTTACGGCAAATCCGGTTGCCTCGGTAACGGATTTTCGATATTCAAGAAACCCCTTGTTGATATGATCCCTGAAGTTTCGAACGGTTTTTCTTGAAATTTCTTCCCTGGCCCTAAGGGTAATTTCCCGGGTGGGTTTGAGGATGATCTCAACGATTTCATCCGCCTCTTTTTTTGCCGCTCTGATATCCCTGAGCTTGTAATCATCGGGATGATATTCTTCTATATCGATCATTGGTTGTTAAACTCCTTTATGGTTGATTTGAATCATCTGCCCAGCTCTGTTTCGTAATAAGTCGCCCCGGGGGGAATGGGTTTTCAGCAATTGGGTTCAACGGGTAACCGCCTATGCAAAAATGCATACCCCCCTGTTCCGTTGATGGTTAATGGTTCCTGGTTATCCCATTGGCATCCCAGCCCCTTAGTCTATAATATTCAGACACAAGTATTTGAAGCGTTTCCCGTGCCATGCCTCCACCGCCTTCAAGATGATGGTCAAAGCGCCTGGGAGAAAGGGTATCATCGGCTGATGTCAGGCCTTCCCTGATGTTGAAACGCCGGGTGTTCTCCTTAATCCTTGCTGCAATTTTCGACAGGGTCCCTGGATCATGGGCGAGACCCGTGGCAAGGGTTAAAACCGTTGACAGCTCTTCCAAGGGGTATAAATCCCTCAAGAACCGGCAGAGAATAAAAGAGTCCAAAAGGGTGCAGTGGTCTTCAAAATCCGTGAACAGTTCAATCTTGTTGTCCATTGCTTCAGGGGGCACCATTCCCGATCGTTCAGCCTTGTAAAATGGGGCTCTGATATGACATGTGTTTTTTTCTTTGACGGCATAGGCAAGGCCCATTTCCTTTAGAATCCTTGGGTCATAACCGCCGGACTCCATTCCCTTGACATGAACCCAGGTCTCCTGCATGCCAAGCTCATCTGCTGCGGGTTCTATTCCTTCGGCCAGGATCCCTCCCACCCCCTGCCGCCTGGCGATTTTTTTAATAATGTCAGCCACATCCTCGGCAGATCCATAGCGCAATTGTTCGTTGATGCGTCCCTTTTTAGACGCCTCAATGGCAAAGGCTGCCAGGTTCCCTGCGGAGATGGTGTCAAGGCCAAGGCTGTCACACAGCCAGTTTAAGTAGACAATCTCTTCAATTTCATCAATCATGCACAGGCCGCCAAATGAATACTTCATGGGGGTATCCATGGGGCTATAGACCTGGGCCACCTTGTCCTCCTTGAAGCGGGCGAGCATTGCCCTGTTGTATTGTTTAATACCGTCAGGATCATGGAAGGTTTTCCTTCGATCCCCGTAACAGACAATCCCCTTGATTTTTTTTGAGCCAAGAACTGCGCCCATGCCCGTTCTTCCGGCCACACGGTGGCTATCATTTTTTATGACGGCAAAACGGACCAGTTTTTCTCCGCCCGGCCCGATTACCATGACACCGGCTGCTTTTTTCCCGGCATTGTGTTTCAGATACGTTTCAGTTTCAAAGGTGTTTTGGCCCCATAGGTTTGAGGCGTCATGGAAGAGAACCTTGTGGGAGTTGATTTCGATCCACACGGGGGTATCGGATATCCCCTTGATCATAACAACATCAAACCCCGTACGGCTCAAGGGTCTTGCAAAATTCCCACCGGAATAGGATTCACCATAAAATCCAGTCAAAGGCGATTTTGCAAAGACCCCATACCTGGATGATCCGTACAGGGAACTTCCAGTAAGGGGGCCGGAAGCAATAATCAGGTGGTTATCAGGCCCCAGGGGGTCAATCCCGGCAGGATTGCAATCCAGAAGCAACTGGGTGGCAAGACCCTTCCCGCCAAGGCATGTCGCCATCATTTCCGGGGCAATATCCTCAACATGGGATGTTCTTGTCGTTGCATCAATTTTTAATAGTTTAAAAAAACAGCCTTTCATGGCCCCACCTTTAAATTGATTCTATATCCAGTGGTGTTGTGCTAGTGGTGAATGCAATTAAAGCAACTAATATGCCAGTCCCATTTTGCGCCATCTTTCTCCTTGACAGTGGAAAAATAGCTGCATATCATGATGCATTTTTGCATAATCCATGCGGAATCGCATGGGTGTGCTGCGACTGCCGTCCTCTAATTCTGGAGATCCAAATGCTGCTCAATGAAAAAGTCCTGGTTCCCATCAACGAATCAAAGCTGAACTGGAAACAATTCAGCAAAGCGTTTCTGAACGCCTCGCCCAACCCCATTGTGGTTACGGACCGCTCTTCCAAGGCGATTCTCTCAAACGAAAAGGCCCAGGGCTACCTGGATATCTTTACCGGAACGCTGCTCCAGACCACCCTGCAGGAACTGACCCGGTATGCGGCAGCGGTATTAAAAAACAACCTTACCATGAGCGATATTGAAATCCGTCGGAACAATCAGAAATTTAAGACAAGAATCAGTCCCATTGTCTGGAACGGTTTCACCCTGGGGCTTCTCTACGTTTTTGAGAATGTGACCGTTCTGGAAAAGGTCAGTCAGAAGATGCGCTCCTACCAGGAGTTGTCCATGGAACTTGATACCATCATCAACTCAAGCCATGATGGTATCTGGATCTGTGATGGCCAGGGAAGGGTGGTACAGATAAATCCTGCCTCGGAACACCTGTCGGGTATCAAGCGTGAAAATGTGATCGGAATGCCCATGCAGGAACTGGTTGACAAAGGGGTCGTTGACCGGTCTGTCTCCCTGAAAGTGTTAAGCTCCAAAAAAAAAGAGACCATTGTCCAGAACACCAAAAGCGGGAACAAACTTTTATTGACAGGTACCCCTGTGTTTGACAAGGAGGGGCGTCTGTTCAGGGTGGTGGTCAATGAACGGGACATCACTGAAATTCAGGATCTGAAACAGAAAATTGATGAAAAACAGGCACTGAAAGAGGAGTTTGCAGACGATCTGCTTAAAATGCAGCTTGAGGCGGTCAAGTCAAAGAGAATCATTGCCAAAAGCCTTAATTATAAACTGGTTCTTGAAAAAGCGATTAAAATCGGCAGGGTGAACTCCAATGTTCTTGTTCTGGGTGAATCCGGTACTGGAAAGGGGGTCATAGCGGAGATGATTCATTTCCATTCAAAGCAATGCAATACCCCCATGATCAAGCTCAACTGCGGCACCATCCCGGATGCCCTGGTGGAAAGTGAGCTTTTTGGCTATAGAAAGGGAGCGTTTACAGGTGCCGACAGAAACAAGGCCGGTCGTTTTGAGATGGCTGACAAGGGCATTCTCTTTTTGGATGAAATCGGAGAGCTTCCCCTGGCCTCCCAGGTAAAGATACTGAGATTTCTTGAAGACGGTTATCTGAGCCGGATTGGAGATACGGCCAGTAAACGGGTGGATGTCCGCATCATTGCCGCCACCAACCAGAACCTGGAAGAGATGGTGTCTGAGAAGAAATTCAGAAAGGACCTTTATTACCGGCTGAATGTCATTCCCATCCATTTGCCTCCCCTGAGGATGCGCAGGGCCTGCATTTTGCCCCTGATCTCCCATTATATGAATTATTTTTGTAAGAAACATGGGGTCAACGGCCGCATCACCCTGGGCAGCCGTGCTAAAAGTACTTTGGAAAATTACGCCTACCCGGGAAATGTCAGGGAGCTCATCAACATTTGTGAACGCCTGGTGGTGATGAACGAAAGTACCACCATCCATTATACGGACCTTCCCCGCAACGTTGTGGGGTCGACCGAGCATGACGGCCTGATCATGGATATGCAATCCAGGGGCGACTCTTTACGGGAAATGATGGACGCATTTGAACGACAGATTCTCAAGAATACCATGGCTGAGCATTTAACCCAGGCAAAGGCTGCAAAGGTGCTGGGCCTGAACCAGTCAAACATTGCAAGAAAATTGCAAAAGCATAAGCTGCTCTGACCTGTGGACTTTTGCTGCAAGAGCGGATATCCTGATCCTGACACAACAAAGCATGAAACGTGAACCTTCGACAGCAGAGGCGACCAGGGGGAGGTTTTGCCCGTAGCGGATTAAACGGCAGCGGTCAGCATGGACGCTGAAGGAGCTGCCGTTTTCCTCGGAGCAGCCCAGGACGGGCTGCGAGAATGAGCGTAGGGCAATACCTTCCTCCGGTTGCCGGAATAACACGAGTTTCACATAAAACCGGCACGGCCAGAGCGAGGTCGCTGCCCTGGCCACAACGAACAATACACTCCTTTGATTGCAATGCTTCAGTGGCAGTTTCTATAAAATTTATGAAAAAAACCGTCAGGAGATGCTTAAATGAACGATTTTGATAGAAAGATAGGGGGCGGCGTCTTGTTTTTGGCTCTGTTGCTCGGGCTTGTGTTCCCCGTTCAACCCCAGGCAGATCCGGAACAAGAGATGGTCCAGCTGATTCAGGCGCTCAAGAAGGACCCCCGGGGCCCTTATCAGGCAATCAAATGGTACTGCCCAGACGGCCAGATGCTTCCTGCCCGGGAGCGTTGTCCCACCCCGGGCGGTTTCCAGCACGGGATGCTCAAACCAAGGATTTCAAACCTTGAACAAGAGAGGCAGATCTATCTGGACATGGTTCTATCAGGCGTTCCCCACGAAAAAATCTGGGATGCATCCGGTCAGCATTCACGAATCAAACAGTATGCATTGATCCACTACCTTTTCCTGGCCGACGAAGGGTGGATTTACCGCAATGCCCGGTATTACCGGGGGGCGATCCAGGCCGAAGATGAAACGGCCTGGGGAAAGCGGTTTTTAACCTGGCTGCTGGCAGACCCGGAGACTTTAACCCGGCAGTTCTTCCTGGTTCGGGAAGCCTGCAGGGTCGTTCCCCATCCGGGGGGCGATCAAAATCGCCTGCAGACCATCCGGGCCGTTTCCAAGACCTTGTCCGATCAGATTCCAGGATTCATGGACCTGCGGGTGAAACTCCACGGCCAGCCCGATTCTGGGGATCGGTCAAAGGTTGCGGCCTTTGTGGCCGCCCACAAACCCATTCTGGATGAAAACCAGGTCCTTCTTTTCAAGGAGTTGATGGACAACCTTGAAGCCATCTACGCTGCTTCCAACGCAGTCAATCTGAAAACGTTCATGTCCGGTAAAATTGCCCAGATTCCCGAGCTTGCTGGATCCATCAAGATTTTGGGACATTCCATGGACCAGACCCGTGAATCCGGGGGCCTGTCTTCCGTGTCAGACCCGGATGCCTGCAGGGCCATGGCCGATCTGCTTCTTGAGATCCGTTCGTTGATGCCATTGGCCCGGCCGGATACCCGTCAGGGCCTGATGCATTTTTCCCTGGAACTTGAAAAGCTGCTGTTCACGGCCATTGCAACCTGGTACCCCCAGACCCTGGCCGGCCTGATGGACAAGTGCCGCATTCTGACAAAAGCGGCTGCCGGCTGCGGGTATCTGGAACAATGGGAATGGTCAACGGCCGAGGCCTTTGGGTTTCAGGATGCCGGCCTGAACAATCCGGACAACACCCTGGATTTCAAAACATTTGATCTCAAGGTTGAACAGATCCGGCGCATGGTGGACTGGGGGACCTTGATGATCCGATCCACCTATCAACCTGAGATCACATTGTACGCCCAGTTTGAACCCCTGGCCCAGGGCTTTGTGGATGACCGCATCCGGTCGTCAATCCTGCTGCCAATGGGTGAGACCGTGGGGCGGCTGACCCGTTTTGCCCAGACCACAGCCGGGGTGTCACACCTGTTGCCCCAGGGTGTTGAGCCCCAGGGGGTCAGGGGGTTGAACCCAGGGCTTGCCCATGGCATCCTGGCGGTGGTCACGGATGACATGGCATTGCCGGTGATGGATTCGAAAAAAATTTATGCCTTTAAAACCGTTCCAGGCGAACTCAAACCCGTGGCCGGCATGCTGACGGTTTCCCAGGGCAATCTGGTTTCCCATGTCCAGCTTCTGGCAAGGAACCTGGGTATTCCCAATGCGGTGATTACATCTGAAAATCTTGACCGCCTCAAGGCCTATTCCGGACAGAAGATGTTCTACGCCGTGTCCCAGAAGGGCTCGGTGGTTCTCAAGCAGGACAGCCGCCTCACCGACCCGGAACGGGCCCTGGTCCAGGGCCGGAAAAGAAGTGAGGATCTGTTTCGGGTTCCCGTGGAAAAGATCGATTTAACCCAGGCCGACCTGATCCCGTTGAGCCGGATTCGGGCCCAGGATTCCGGCAGGATCTGCGGTCCAAAGGCCGCAAACCTGGGCCAACTCAAGGTTTTGTTCCCGGACCGGGTCGGGGAAGGCATCGTGATCCCCTTTGGCATGTTCCGCCGGCACATGGACCAGGTCATGCCCGGTCTGACGATTTCCTACTGGCAGTTTCTCAAACAAACGTTGTCAAACCCTTCAACCGGTGATGCCCAGCTGATGGCAAGCCTTGCCAGGCTACGGACAGCCATTGGAACCATGCCGTTTTTACCTGGATTTGAAGCGGCTGTGGCGGATATGTTTGACGCCGCCTTTGGCAATGCCCTGGGCAGGGTGCCGGTCTTTATCCGAAGCGATACCAACATGGAAGATATCCCGAATTTTACCGGTGCAGGCTTGAATCTCACCCTGTTTAACGTGGTGGACCGGGAAAAACTGTTCAAGGGCATACGGGATGTCTGGGCCTCGCCCTACAGTGAACGAAGTTATCTATGGCGTCAGAAATACCTGGAAAACCCTGAAAATGTTTTTCCGTCCATCCTGCTGCTGCCATCGGTGAATGTGGATAAATCCGGCGTGGTCATCACCCACGGGATTGTCTCCCACGCACCCGACGACATCACCGTTGCCTTCAACCGGGGGGCCGGCGGGGCTGTGGACGGCCAGACCGCTGAAACCTATCTGCTCAAAGGCCCGGACACGGATCTGCTGCTCTACCCGGCAAGGGAAACGGTATGTACCCGGCTGCCGGCCACCGGGGGGACTGAAAAACAGTTTCTGGTATTTGACCAACCGGTTCTGACCCGCCAGGAGCGGTTGGAGATCCGGGATCTTGTCAAAACCGTCCGAAAGGTTCTGCCCAATACCCCCGGCATCGAAGGGCAGGGACCCTTTGATATTGAACTTGGATTTATCAACGGTTCCATGCGGCTGTTCCAGGTGCGGCCATTTGTGGAAAACCGGCGGGCCGGCGCCCTCAACTACCTGATCCGACTGGATGAAAACAGGTCCGGGCCTGGGACGGTTTTAACCGGCCAGACGCGATTATCCGATACCAAGGAGTAAAAAAATGAAGCATTTGTCATGGTCCCTGCTGGGCGCATTTTTCGGTTGGCTGACCCTCCTGATGCCATTGGCACAGGCCTATCCCGTTGATGGGGCATCCTATTCGGGTATCCGGCGCCTTGATTACCTGGAGCGGGTCATGGCGGGCACGATCACGGGCCCCCGGCTGCCCTCGGGTGCCACCCTGGCCATGGACGCCATCACCCTTCATTCCGGGATCAAGGCGTTGACGCTTTCAGACCCGGCCCTGGGGGATAAAATCCTTGGGCAGAAACTGGCGGCCCTTTTTCCCAACCGGGACGAGAGTTATTCCCTTGCGGTGCTGGACATCTCACCGGGCCGGCCGGCACGGCTTGCCCTGCGGCAGGCCGATCGACGGTTTGCCGTGGGCAGTGTGGGTAAGCTTGCGGTTATTGCCGGCATTTTCAATGAGCTGCACCGCATTTTTCCCGATGCACCGGAAAAACGCCATGACCTGCTGAAAAACCGCATGGTGACGGCAGGGCCGTGGATTGAGACCGATCACCATGATATCCCGATTTTTTTTCCGGATACCGGCCAGTTTGTCAGTCGGCCGGTCCGACAGGGGGACCGGTTCTCCCTGTATGAATGGGCTGACCACATGATTTCTGCCAGTGCCAATGCCGCTGCCTCCACCCTGTGGAAAGAGGGGGTGCTCATGCGCCATTTCGGCCGGCTCTATCCCCCGTCCCATGAAGAGGAGGATCGTTTTTTTTTAACCACAACCCGACAGCAACTGTCTGTCCTTGCCGCCCAGGTGGTGAACGAGCCCCTTGTGGCGGCAGGGATTTCGCGGCAGGAATTTCATCAGGGCAGTTTTTTTACCAGCCAGGGGAAACGAATGATTCCGGGTGAAGGTGACAGCACCGCCTCTCCCCTCGGTCTTCTCAAGTATCTGGTGGCCATGGAGCAGGGCAACATTGTTGATGCCTGGTCAAGTCTTGAGATCAAACGGTTGATGTACACCACGGGACGACGGATTCGCTATGCCTCTTCTCCGGCACTGGCCTCGGCAGCTGTTTATTTTAAATCGGGCAGCCTGTACCGGTGTAAACCGGAACCGGGATTTGTCTGCAGAAAATATATGGGCAACCAGGAGAATATCATGAATTCCGTTGTCATTGTTGAGCATCCCGATGGAAGGATCTACATGGTGGCCTTGATGTCAAATGTGCTCAAGAAAAATTCAGCCGTGGATCACCAGACCCTGGCAAACGAGATCGAGGCGTTAATGAAACGTCCCTGAACCCAGAAAAGAAGGGCCAATTCAGTCCAGGGCCGGCAGATGAACCTGGATTTTCCGTCTATACCGGGAGGTGATCTGGAATCGTCCTGATTTTTCAAGGGCAAATCGAGCCATCTGTCTCACCTCCCGGACCGGGCTGTTTAAAAGCGTTGCCATATGGGGGATATAGTGATCGTCGGCCATAAATGACAGAAGGTACAGGGTTTTTTCCTTGAGAAAATCATCCTGGCCCTGGAGCAGGGCGATATAGGATTCGGCTTCCCCCGGAATATCTTCCCGGGCAAGGGAAGTGGTTGTTTCCCCGCGAATGGTGCCGATTTCAATGATGGGCATGAGAATATTCTTGAGGTTAATCTCCAGCACATTGTCCAGAAATTCCATGGCGTTCAGCCGTATATCGTTGTTTTTGCTGCGGATTCCCTTGTAGGCGCTGTACATCTCAACGGGTGGATATTTCAGGCCCAGGAGTCTGAACAGTCTTTCCAGACTTGCATCCAGGCGAAGCTCCAGGGCCTTGATCAGTTGTTCCCTGGCCTTGGAAATGTCCGAGGGGTTCTGTATGGGTTCCAATAGCTTCTGTGAATAAAGAATCATGAGCATGTCCATATAATCCCTGGCTTCACTCTTGATATTTGGAACAATCCCTGCCTTGTTAAAGTCCAGGTTGCCTGATTTGATTCTTAATTTGTTCAGGGCCCGGATGACTTCATATCTCAGACCCAGATTCTTTTGTTTAAGATGGCCCAGGAGAATATCCACGGCCCCCTGGCCGCCGCAGGCTGCCAGAACTTCCGGGATATGCTTTCGGATATGGTATGCCATGTAGGTATTGGCGATACAATCGCTCAACAGGTCCAGAATCTGGGGGCCATGGAATGTCAGGGCCTTGACGGCGGCTTCCCGCAGGGCCGGTCTCATACCCAGAAAGGCCAGAAGCACCCGGACAAACTGGGGGTGTTGGGTTTGTCCGGCCCCCTGAATGGCTTCAATCCTCACCGACTGTTCCGAATCATCCATGAAGATGTAAAGATAGGGGTACAATGGCTGAATTTCTGCTGTACTGATGGCCTGGATACATATTTTTTTGGTGAACACGGCCTGTTCCGGGTCTTTCAGGGACTCAACGTTGAGCAGAATTTCTTCAATATACTGGTTTGTCGAGAACCGGTTTTTCAGGGCATTGTTTCTCCGGGTTTCCCTTGCCAGGCAAAGCAATGCCGCCCCCTGGACGCGAAAATCAGGATCTTCCAGAAAACGTTTCAAACACTGGTCAGGGGCCTTTGAGTGGTGAAACAGGTACCGGATGGCCTCGGTCTTAAGGGCAATGCTGTTGGACCGGGTCAACCGTTCCGCCTGGTCCAGCACCTTTGTTTGTTTTGAAAAATAGAGCTGTTTGAGTGCTTCGGTCTGAATCCTGGGGTCGCCATGGTCCAGGAGTTTTACAAGGACAGGAGACAGTTTTTCGTTGTGAAATTCCTGTATCATGTGAAGAATCTGCAATCGCTCTGCATCATCGGGTCCTTCAAGGGTTCTCAGAATCCTTTCGATGATGGGTTCATTGTCCATGACCGGACCAAAGGCCTGCCCGGTCATGGGGTGCTGGATTTCAAATTTTTCCCTGAAAGACTGGATGTATTCCCTTTTGACCCGGCGGATCAGGAGAATCCAGACCAGAACCAGTACGAAAATCACCCAGCTGACCTGGGCCGGGGAAATGTTTGCACCAAACACGAGGCAGAACAGAATCAGACCGCCGATGCCGCTGGCGGCGCTGTCCACAAAGATATCAATGAAGGTTTTGGCCTGATTTTTTATTTGAAGGGGGATGGGAAGAAACAGCAGTTCCATGGCCGACTTGTTCAAAGAATTCTTGAATCCCCCCTCACTGAGCTTGATCACCACGGCCGACCCGAGTGTTGGATGAATCAATATGAGCAGGGCCCCGGTCAATACCGCTCCTGGCAGAAAGAACAAAGAGGCGCCGACGCCGAGGATTTCCACAACCTTCCGGGTGATAAACAGCTGCACCAGCAGGGAGATGATATTGAGATTGGACATCCAGAATCCCAGGAAGGCCGCCAGTTGATCCGGATCCGTGATGTTTGCCGCAGCAATGACATTGAACTGAAAGTCCACCAGCCTTGAAACAATCACACTGATGCCGAGAATGGCGGCCAGAAGGCTCAGATGTTTTGAGGTGAGGATCTGGGCAAGGGGATTTTTCTGGTCCACGGAATCAAACATTTTAAAATCCGGCTGGGAGCACGTCCCTCCCTGGGTTTCCCACAGTCGGTCCATGATCAGGGTGCACACGAACAGGCAGACCATTGAGATCACCATGAGGTTGTCGCTTCCCCAGGAAGGGGCCAGAAACTTGGTGATATACCCCCCCATAATCCCACCCAGGATAGCGCCGGAACCAATGGGCCCGAACAACCGTTTGGCCTCCCGGACATTGAAGAACATACCGGCCGCCACCCAGAACTGTGAGGCACAGATGAGGGCAAAAAGACCCACCCACACGAAAAAGAGATACAGGGAAAGGCCTTTAAGCCATTGAAAGCGGATAAACGTCCAGAAGATTATCAACAGGACAATGGCGGACAAGAGGGTCTGTCTCATCAACCGGTCCAGGGGCATCTTTTTGATGAGCATGGAATAAAGGGACGAAAAGGTCGCGGCAAAAAAAGCGGTGAGAATATAGGCAAAGGGAAGCTGCCGGGCACCGAACTGATTCAGAAACAGGGCATTGCTTACGGGTTTGACGATCATGAGGGCGGTAATGAACAACAAGAGGTAGGTAAACAACATGAGGGAACGATGGATTTCCCCTTCACGTATATCAAAGAACCGGGCCATGAAATCAAAGCACAGCTGCTGCCATCCCGGATTTTTTTTGGGTAAAATCATGGCAGGTCAGCAGACATTAACGGACAGAACCCTTTTCAGGCTGAACAGCAGCGGCCAGGGTTCCCCGTCGGCGTTTCGTTTGTGTGGCATTTTGTTTGAGAACGGTTTCAAGTTCAGGGATCAGTTTTCTCAGGATCTTTTCTCCATTTTTGTTGTCCACCAGGGCAACGGCAATATACCGCCGCCATTGGGGGCCCCACACCAGAACCGAATCCGAATGCCAGGTTTTCCATGTGCCAGATTTCCTGAACAGGGTTGCCCGGGGAACGATTCGATGGAGGGTATTGACAAATTTATGATTTATCCCGGGATTGACAAGGATTTCAAGCATTTCTCTGCTTCTTTCCTTGCTGATCAATGTCCCCGTAGCCAGCTGGTAATAAAATCGGCAGACCTGGGAAGCCGTTGCTGCGTGGCTCAGTCCCTTGAGGGGTTCGGGCATTTTCTTGCCGGTCTGGGCATATTTTTTTCCCACCCAGAGGCCACCCCCGCAGGTTTGATCATAGAATCCATAGCGCTTGAGGGTCAGGATCTGCTGAATTCTTTTCATGGTCACACGTTCGATCATCCGGGTGGCGGCCTGGTTGTTTGATTTTCGAATCATCAGGTTGAGATCCTGCATCACTTCAGGGGTCTGCTTGATGATCTTATGTTCAAAACAGTGAAATGCCGTCAACAGAATGGCCAGCTTGGGAAGGCTTGCCGCATACATCATCTCATTGCCGTTGACCATGGCAAAAAGGGCGTGGGACGGGTCTGTCAGGTCCACAAGCCCAATGGTCATCTTCTTGTTTTGGATCATCCGGCGCCAGGTGGGATGCTTGAACAGGATATCTTCCAGCTGCTGCTGAAAGGCGCTGTCCACAAGTTCCGGCAAGGGCCGGACCGTTGCTGGATCCATCTCCAGGGGAAGAGAGGGTGCTGTTTCTGTCAATGGGCTGCCTTGGAGAGGGGTGGTAAAAAAAAGAACCGCAAGAATGGTTAGAACCTGCTTTATCATGGGGTGCTAATTTGCAACCTCCTTAAATTTTTTTATGATCGGGCAGTCTAACAGACTAAAGGGCTCCTGTAAATGATCTTTATATCCTCTGACGTGCCCGATGCCAGCCCCTCAAAGGCAGAACCCAGACCGGCCAGATCCGTTGTGCCGGTCACCAGTTTTTCCACATCAATCCTTTTTCGGGCAATATAGTCCATGGTCGTGTCAAATTCTTCGGGAAGGTATCCCATTACAGAGGTCTGGGTGATTTCCCGGACAGCCGCCATGATCGTCAAAATAGCCTGGGTATGGGCATTGATTCCGGCCAGTACCAGGCGGCCCCTGGGTCGCAGCATCTTCAGACCCAGATTGATGCCCCCATCTGAGGCGGATGTTTCAATGACCGCATCAAACCCGCCCCGGATTTTTTTTATTAATTGAGTGGAGAAACCCGGATCGGATGGATCAAAGACCGCGTCTGCATGGCCTGTCTGCCTTGCGAAGTCTTGACGGAATCGACTGATTTCCGTCAAGGCGACAAAGGAAACACCGCTGATTTTTGCCCAGGCTGCGCATAGCAGGCCAATGGGACCGCCCCCGCTGATCATGACCTTGTCCCCGGGTTTGATGCCGGCCGTGCGAATGCAATGAAGGGCCACAGCCGTTGGTTCAATCATTGCGGCCTGGACATCGTTGATGCTGTCCGGCAATTTTCTGACCATATCCGACCGGATCTTTAGAAATTCTGAAAACCCGCCCGGACTGTTGTTGCCGGGAATGGATCGTTTCAATGCCTTTGAGCAGATATTGACATGACCCGCCTGGCAGGCGGCGCAGGCCCCGCATGGATCCAGCGGTAATGCTGTGACCCGGTCTCCTCGTACCAGGTCGTCCCGGTTCCCGGGGTCAGTGACAATGCCGGCAAATTCGTGGCCCATGATCAGGTCATGGACACCGCCCATTCCCTGACCTGCGTGCCAGTAATGCAGATCTGACCCGCAGATACCGCAGGCGGACACTCGTATGATAACGTTTTTGCCATCCGGCTCGGGTGCCTGGATTTCCACCAGTTCCAGGTGCCTGGGACCTGTGAGTTTTAACGCTTTCATATGGGTTGTTCCTGATTTATTAACGGGTTTATTTTTTCCACCCGGCATAACAAAGCCTTGATGGGCACCGATGCCGTGACCGGACACAATAGCTGATCATCGGTGAGCATGTTGATATTCACCCGCTGCCATCCATTGTCCACCCCATACCAGTATCCATGGGGAGAATGCACCACCTGGGGATGGAGATCTTGATCATACCGGATTTTAATTTCGATTTTGCCCCTGGAAGATGCCAGAAACACCCATTCCCCTTCGTGCATACCCATTCTTTCAGCCGTTTCCGGATAAATCTGAAGCTCGGGGTCTGGAGATTTCTTATGCAAAGATTCAATATTGCGATGGGAGGAATGGTAATATACCAGGTTCCGGCCCCCGGTGGTCAGTATCAGTGGGTAATCCTGACCTAAATCCGGGCGGGAAACCGGGCTTTCCGCTGGTTCCCGGAATATCGGGAGGGGGGAGATTCCCATGGAATTAAGATAATCTGCATAGAGTTCCACCTTTCCGGTGGGGGTGCGAAATCGTCCTTTTTGTTCATAGCCCTTGTAGGTGATTGGTGTTGCAACCTTTTTTTTCACCTTGAATGCTTCAAACGTCATGCCCACGGGTTCCAGGCGGTGGTCCAGGATTTCCGTGATGGACTGCCAGAACGAATCCAGGCCCATTTTTTGGGCCAGGTCTATTAAAATCTGTTTTTCATCCCTGCATTCAGGAACCGGATTCAGTGCTTTTTGCTGGCAGAATACATGATTTCTCATGAGCAGGTCTTCAACATCGTCCCTTTCAGTCCAGTGGGCCGCCGGAAGGATTACATCTGCTAAAGCCGTGGTGGGCGTATGAAAGTAATCCACCGCAAACATAAAATCGAGTTTTTCCATGACCTGGACCACACGGGTGGAGTTTGGATATGCACACACGCTGTTGTTGGCAAACAAACCCAGGGCTTTTACCGGATAGGGCTTTTCGTCGAGAACTGCGGTCCAGATTGCCTGGGGCGGGATGGGGATGGGGATGAACTCAAGCAGGGGATAGGTATCAAGGCCCAGTTTCTTTCGGGCCTGCTCTTTGGGCAGATTGTTGAAAGCATTGTAATCGGGTCCATAGCAGCTGCGTTTTCCCGTGGGCGGCCGGCAGTTCAGATTCCCGCCTTTGGTATCCAGGTTCCCGGTAATGGCGCTTAAAATTGTCAAAGACCGGTTCAGGTCAAAGGCGTCGTTGGCCTGGCATACACCGCCCATGCCGGGACCGATGCAGGCCCGTGGCGCTGAGGCAAATGTGTTGGCCGCCGCTTTGATCTGCTCTGGCGGGATCCAGGTAATCTGAGCACATTTTTCAATGGTAAAGGGTGCAACATGGGCCTTGAGCTGTTCAAACCCAACGGTCCATTGTTCCACAAAATCCTTATTATACAGGTTGTTTTCAATGATATAGTTAATGAAACAGAGGGCCAGGGCAACATCGGTTCCCGGCCTGATCTGCAGCCAGTGGTCGGCTTTTTTCGCAAGAGGGGTACCCCGGGGATCAATAACAATGAGTTTGGCGCCTTTTTTAAGCCCCTGGCGGATATCATGCATATACAGACCCGGCCAGGAGGCCTCTGGGTTATGGGCCCAGAGAATCATGCAGGCGGTTGCGGCGTAGTCCGGATCTATGAGGGCAAAACCGCATGTGGCGGAACTGCCCACGACAATGGGGCCGCCGCTCATATTTGATGGCGCCATGAAATTGGGCGATCCGAAAACCGAAAGAAAACGATTGAGATAAGGAGCCATTCCCCGGGTTGTGCCCGACCCGAGAACCACAGATTCGGCTCCCCAGTGTTCCCGTGCATCCAAAAGGTTTTCGGCAATCACGGACAGGGCATTGTCCCACGATGTTTCTTCAAACCGGGGTGCGCCTTTTTTGGCGACATTGACAAGGGGGCGGGTGATCCGGTCCGTGTGATAAATAATTTCCATGGCTGCCCGGCCCTTGGGGCAGGTATAACCATTGCTGAAGGGATGGGTCCTGTCGCCTTTGACGCCCACGAGCTTTCCGTCCTTGACTTCAAGCAGAACCCCACACCGGGAATGACATTCAAAACAGATACTTGGAATGGTTCTTGTCCTATCGTTCATTTGTAATCCTTTCTCTTTTTATATAAATCTCGTATCATTCCGGCGACCGGAAGAAGGTATTGCCCTCCGCTCATTCTCGCAGCCCGTCCTGGGCTGCTCCGAGGGAAACGGCAGCTCCTTCAGCGTCCATGCTGACCGCTGCCGTTTAATCCGCTACGGGCAAAATCTCCCCCCGGTCGCCTCTGCTGTCGAAGGTTCAAGTTTCATGCTTCGTTGTGTCCGCCAGGACATGTGGGTTATATGAAACGCCCACAGAAGCATTGCAAGCAGGGGCGTTTCATCATTCGTTGTGGCCAGAGCAGATACCATGCTCCGGCCATGCCGGTTATATGAAACGCCCACTGAAGCATTGTAATCAGAGGCGTTTCAGCGTTCGTTGTGTTCAGGGCCAAACCCTGTTGCGGCCATGCCGGTTAAAAAATGACGGGCCGCCCCGATCATATCCTGATTGTAGCGGTTCATCTGATCGTCATCGATGATAAACATCCTGAAATGCCGGGATCCTTCGATCATGGTCATGATCACCTCGGCGGCATGGGTCGGTTCATCAATGGAAACTACCCGGTGATCCATCAAAAATTTAAATTCCCGGACCAGAAAGGTTTTAAACATCCGGTAGAGTTCCCTTATTTTTTCGTGAATGACAGGATTGCGAAAACTGACGGCAAGGACGGCAAACGATCCGGCAATCTTAATACGTTCGTAAAATTCCTGGTTCCAGATGGATTCAAGCAGTCTCGTCAGGCGATCCTCCGGCGAAAGGTCCTTTGACCGGAACGTCTTGAGCAGCCTGCCATATTCATCAATCACAAAATCAACCAGGGCAAGGGTCAGGTTTTCCTTGTTGGTGAAATAATAGAGAATCAGGCTGGGATGAATTTCCATGCGCCTGGCCACCTTGGCAATGGATGCCCCTTCAAAGCCTTCGGCAAGAATGGTTTTATAGAAATGTTTGACAATTTTAGGCTTTTGTATGTCTGCGTTGAGTCTTGGTTTCATTTTTTTCTGTGTGTATTGATTCTCATCATGGTCCCTGGCGCCCAGGATCTGTTGAAATTGGAAATTCCGGTGACGTTAAATGCACCGGTCCAGGGCCTCTTGAACTTCACCCTGGACCTGGCCTGAACTGTGGGTTAAAAAATTTTCCAGGGCGGATTTGTCTTTTTTACGTCCGATTCGACCCAGGGCCCATGCGCACATGGCCCGGACCCGGTCATCTTTATTTTCCCTGAACGCCCGGATCAGGTCGTCCGTATACATGGGATCCCGGGTGTTGCCCATGGCCCGGGCGACGTTCATGCGCCATCGCCACAGGTCATCGGAAGACATGTAAAACATGTGGGGCCATATTTTGGATTCAAAATAGGGCTTGTCCATGTGGAGCAGGGCAGAAAGTTCAAAGGCCGGTGCCTTTGCCGCAACCTTTTCGTTGGGCAAAAGATCGCTGGCCAGCCAGGCCGCATTCCTCGGGCAGACATTCTGGCACCGGTCACACC
The DNA here is from genome assembly GCA_963675615.2 of uncultured Desulfobacterium sp. Classification (GTDB taxonomy): domain Bacteria; phylum Desulfobacterota; class Desulfobacteria; order Desulfobacterales; family Desulfobacteraceae; genus Desulforapulum. The sequence goes on along the minus strand of CAXXTD010000001.1, from coordinate 620,858 downwards.
CGTAAACATAAAGCCCCATGGGTTCCCTGAGTTCTTTCGGGGTCAGGTCCTGCCCAAAATAGGTCAGATAGGAAATACACTTTCTGGGATCAATGGTTCCGTTGCCCTTTAATGCCCGGGTGGGACAGGCGGCAATACAGGCATTTCTACACCAGTCCGGACACCCCATTTCAACGGTGGGTTCCCCGGGTTCAAACGCGTGGTTGATGACCACGGCAATGGGCAGGACCCAGGAGCCCTGCCTGGCCACCGTGTTGGAATAGAACAGGCAGTTCTTGCCAAAGGTGCCCATGCCGGCACGTGCTGCCGCCACCCGGTGGGGCAGATTAAACGGCACCTTGGAGTCAATGCCGCTGTCGCGCAAAAAGCTTCGGAATGCCTTGATCCGCTGGCTCAGACCATCCTTGGTCACCCGGTCATCGTCCAGATAACACCGCCCGAAATGCCCTTCCATGTGCCGGGGATAGGCCTTGCGAAAATATACTTCCATGAGCACGATAACGGTCTGGGCATCTGCCATGATGGCCCGGGGGTCTGTTCCTTTCATCAGGTCCAGGCCAACGGTCTCGGCCCAGCCATATTCCTCCTGGCGATCGGCGAGAAATTTTTGATGGGTCTCAAAGGGTTCGGCCGTGGTGAATCCCACGTCACCAAATCCCAATTCTCTGGATTTTTTTACGATATCTTCTTTTGAAATCATGGTGTATTTTCCGTTAATTCATGTTGTTAAAATGAAATGTAACAAAGTTAATTAACTGATCGTTCAGTTAATTATATCGACAAAAAAAATTATGTCAACCACGATTGTTTAGACAGCCCAAGGGCGTATACTGGCGGCCCATGCTGCTGGGCTTTCGTCCATAACGATATCATTGAAAATCATGGGCCGCGGCCCTTCCCCCGGACGGGAACAGGATTCAGCCGGGGAAAAGCGGTCAAATGTCGAATATGCAGCGTAGCCGGGTACTGAGTTGTTCCAGAGAAAACGGTTTCTGGATGAAGCCTGCACATCCCCGGGACAGAATCTCCTCGACCTGCCCGCTGATACTGTATCCACTGGACAACAGCACCCGGGACTGGGGGTTGATGGCCTTCAACAGGCTTAAAACATCACCGCCACCCATACCCGGCATGATCGCATCCAGGATTACCAGGTCAATCTTATGGGAAAACTGGCGAAAGATATCAACGGCCATTTTACCGTCCGAGGCGGTCATCACATGGTACCCCAGGGATTCAAGCATGGGTTCTCCGACTTGCAGGATGACCTCTTCATCATCGATGAGCAGCACGGTTTCGGACCCCTTTGATATGGTTGCGGACTGTGCGGATTCATCTGTTGCATCATCCTCTGATGCCGGAAGATAAATATAAAAGGTGGTACCTTTGCCCTGTTGGCTGACAAAATCGATGGCGCCACCATGATTTTTGATAATCCCATAGGCGGAAGCCAGACCCAGCCCGGTGCCTCGGCCTACTCCCTTGGTTGTAAAAAACGGCTCAAATATGTGTGTCTGAATTGCAGGATCAATACCGGTGCCGGTATCGGAGATTGAAACACATAAATAACGACCCGGTTTAATGTCCAGAGGCTGGGAACGAGCAACATCCAGAACCATGTTTTTAGCATCAATCAATACCGTACCCCCGCCTTGCATCGCCTGCCAGGCGTTGATGTAGATGTTGAGCAGGACCTGCTCAATCTGATTTTTATCGGCCATGACTGTCCACAAATCATTCTCTAGGTTCTCCTTGATCTGGAGCTCTTTGCGCGTGCGGCCAAACATGCGGGCGGTGTCCATGACGAGCTGATTAAAATCCAGCGCCCTGGCCATGTACTTGCCGCCACGTGCAAACCCGAGGAGCTGTTGGGTGAGTTTGGTTCCGGAAATGACGCAGGATTCAATACTTTTCAGTTTTTTATAACTATAATCAGAAGGATCGATCTTGAGCATCATCAACGATATATTGCCCTGAATACCCATCAACAAATTGTTGAAGTCATGGGCCACACCGCCGGCAAGGGTTCCGATGCCCTCGAGACGCTGGATCTGATGCAGTCGCTCTTCTAATTTTTTCTTCTCTTTCTCGGCATCTAACCGTTCGCTGATGTCCAGGACAACACCGCGATAGCCGATTATCCCTCCATTTTTATCAAGAATGCACGCCGTTGAAACATCTACGGTCCGCCGTCCTCCATCCTTGCAAATGGTCGTCAATCGGGACAGGTTCCCGTGTTCCCCGGATCGATACATGGCGGATTGCTTGTCAGACATCTGCTGTGCGGAATCTGCATCAAGCAGAAGGGTATAATCCATACCTTTAAGTTCTTCAGTCGGATATCCCAGAATCTGGGCCAGGGAATCGTTGAAAAAGGTCAAACGATTGTCAAGATCCACTTCATAATAGCCGTTGTTGGTATTCTCTATGATGGATCGGTACTTTTCCTCACTTCGCCTGAGTGCCTCTTCTTTCTCCCTGCGCACTTCAATTTCATCGCGTAGTTGTTCATTGCTTTTCTGCAGATCCTTTGTGCGTTCCTCGACAAGATTTTCCAACTGATCCTGGTAACGGCGCAGCTTGAGGTCGGCTTGTTTTCTAAGGGTAATAATGCGCAGGGAACCGATGATATTTTCTCCATCACCGGTATCATTGCGTTTCAACGTGGCCGTAATCGAGCCATAGCCGATCTTGCCGTGTTTGCTAACCAGCGTAACCTCATGGTCACTGACTGAACCGTCAGCCAAAAGCCTGGATAAAAAATGTTCGTAATCATTAGAATCTTTTAAAAAACCCATGAGTCTGGTTCCGATAATCTCCTTGCGGTCCAGGCGGATCAATTTTTCTGCAGAGGGGCTTACTTCGAGGATGTCACCTTCAACGGTGCATTCAAAATAGATGTCCTGAATGTTTTCAAAGATCCTGCGATACTTCTCTTCACTGGTTTGCAGTGAAGCCTTCATTTGTGAAAAGGCGGTGGCGGTTTCGTCGATCTCTTTAAAGATTGAGCGGGTTTTGAAGTTGGTGGTTAAATCATGCTGCTTGATGGCAAGGGCTTCTTTTTCCAGCCCCATCAATGGGCGTGTGATACTGCGAAATAATTGCAGACCGACCAGGGTGGTAATCACCGAAAGGATCAAAGTGATCCAGTAATTAAACGAACGATTTTCCTTGAGCGCTCCGAGATAGTCGTTTTCCGGCAGATAAACCCCGATCATCCAGGGCCAGTGTGAATCGGTAAATTGGGTGAACATGGTGTTGTACACCTCGCCATTATGGGAGAACTTGGCAAACTGGGAGCTGTTGAGCTGCAGCAACCCGGTTTTTGTTCGCTGCCATTGGATGGCATGAAAGGCCTCACGGCTCAATTCATCGTCGAGTTCATCGATTTTTACCATTCTGAAACGGTGATCTGGGGTGCCTTCTTCCTGTTTGATTTTTGAAATGTCAGGGAAAGCCACCACATCACCGTTGTTGTTGAGCATAAATGCACGGCCGTGCTTGCCGATACGCAGCTTGCTGATAAAGGTGGACAGTTCATCGATTTCTATGTCCACGCCAACGATGCTCTGTAATTGGCCATCTTTCCGAAAAATGGGGCCGGCCACCGTGATACCGGGTTTTTGAGATGTAAAATGAATGTAGGGGTCTGTCCAGATAATTTCCCGGTCGGCAAGGGCCTTTTGATACCAGGGCCGCTGCCGGGGATCATAGGTGTCAGTGGGCGCTTCAGTGGTTTCAATGATACTGCCCTCATGATTCCGCCATATCAGCCGGGTTCTTCGCACACCATCGGGATGATCGATCACCTTGGTTCGATACCCTTTGGGAGAGTGGGCATCACTGCGGCTGACATAATAAAAATTTCCATTGGGCATACCGATATAAATGCCGGCAAAATGTGCATATAATGATAATTGATCCAGAAAATACTGTTCCAGAATTTTATACTGCTGGTTGCCACTGCCAACCACCTCTGAGGCGAGCAGGCGTTTGGTCAGATGGGCCGCTCTCTGGGCCAGCTGCAGATGGTTCTGGGACTGGGTCATGGTCAGATCCGCAATGTTCTGCATCACGTCACGTGCATGCCCGGCCAACATCCGCTGGGATGAAATGTAGGTGGACGAAGTGATCAGAATCTGCATGCCCCAAATGAGACCCAGGCAACCCAGAACCATCGCCCACCGGATTGAAATTTTCATTTTTTTCTGCATCCGTTTTTATGTCTAACGCCCCCTGAAACATTATCAATGGGGTGTTTTAAATTTTGTTGTGTTCAGGGCATACCCTTCCCCGGCCACGGCAATTATTCAAAGTTTATTATCAGGCAGCTGGATAAAAGTCTAACAAAATCAGGTGCAGTGTATGGATGTCAGTACGAAAACTTGCGATCATATTCCCATCATTTCGTTTGTTGTTTTTTATCTGTCCTTGACAAAGAACGATTCTTGTTTTAGACCCGGAATGTTGAATTCACCGCTGAACGGACCAAAGGGGGCGGCAACAGATTTGCCGCCCGCAGGGCGAAAAAAATGAACTCAGAACTGATGGATCGTTATCATCGCCACCTCAATTACCTGCGAATTTCCATTACAGATCGTTGTAATTTGAGATGTTTATATTGTGTTCCAGATGGAATCTTTCCCATGCTTTCCCATGAAGAAATCCTCACCTATGAGGAGATTCTGCGAATTGTAAAAACAGGCTCGCAAATGGGCATCACCAAGGTGCGGATAACCGGAGGCGAACCCCTGGTGAGAAAAGGGGTGTGTGATTTTTTAAGCCGGCTTTCAAAAATCGAAGGCCTCTTGGATATATCCCTCACCACCAATGGGGTGCTGCTGGAAAAAAATATTGAACGGATAAAGGCTGCCGGGATACACCGAATTAACATCAGTCTTGATACCCTGCAACCCCGGAAATATCGGCAGATCACCCGGATGAACATGTTTAAACGGGTCTGGGACAGCATCATGGCGGCCCATGCTGCCGGGTTTTCACCCATAAAACTCAATGTGGTGGTCATGAAGGGAATCAATGATGATGAAATAGAAGATCTTGCCCGCCTGACCTTTGCGTATCCCTTCTATGTAAGATTTATTGAATATATGCCCATTGGCCCTGAATCGATAAAATCCGGCAGGATTCTTTCCGGTGAGGGCATCCTTGAACGCCTGTCTGTACTGGGTGAGTTGCTCCCCGTTGAAAATATAAGAATGGACGGTCCTGCCCGGCGATATCGGTACGAGGGCGCACCCGGTGAGATCGGGTTGATTTCTGCCATGAGCAACCCGTTCTGCAGCGACTGTAACCGCCTGAGGTTGACCGCCAGCGGCCAGATTCGGCCCTGTCTGTTGTCCGATGATCAGATTGATCTGAAAGGTCCTTTGAGAAATGGCTGCACAGATGAACAACTGGCCGGACTTTTTATCAAGGCGGCCCGCACAAAAAAAAGGCGGCACCACCTTGGGGATAAAAATGCCCACAGGCTTAACGGCAGGATGTCTGCCATTGGGGGGTAGTGACTGGGTCCTGTGGCTGCACTGCAGTGATGGGGGCGCTTTGTCCTCCATATGTTCCCGTTCGGGAATTTTTTTCATAAAAAAAGAGCCTGTCTGCTAAATATTCCCCAACGGGAATATTAATATTGCATTCCACGAATTGATATTGTATATTCCTTATCGGGAATAAATTATGGCAAACTGGAAAGCATGAATACAAAAACGATTGGCAAACTTGTCAGAAAATCACGAAAGGACCAGGGATTAACCCAGGCAGAAGCGGCTGGTTATCTAAATGTCGGCACCCGTTTCCTGTCGGATCTTGAAAATGGGAAACCGACTGTCCAGTTGGAAAAAACCCTGCATGTATTGAACGGTCTTGGATTTAAGATCCTTGCCGTACCAAAGACAAACCAAAAAATAGTCCGTTATATTGAGGACCACTTGGGTGAAGAATAAGCTCAATGTTTTTGTTAACCAACTAAAGGCGGGTGAGTTGTGGCTGGATCAGCAGCGCCGCTTTTGTTTCGAGTATGATAAAAGCTGGATCAATTCACCGGAAAGCCATCGGTTGTCTGTTTCCCTGCCGTTGCGGGAAGATCCGTATTTAGCCGATGATTCATATTCGTATTTTACCAACCTGCTGCCTGAAGGCAAAATCCTGAATGTCATATCCAGAAAACTTCAGATTCCTGTCAGCAATCAGTTTGAATTGTTAAAGGCTATTGGTGGGGATTGCGCCGGTGCTGTGTCGTTATTTGAAGATGGAGACTTACCGCCAAAACCTACAGCGTATTCATACAAGGTTCTTACTGACGATCATTTGATGAAAATAATCGAAGAACTGTCTGAAAATCCGTTTATGGCAGACAAAAAGGGGATCAGGCTTTCTCTGGCCGGTGCCCAGGAAAAACTTCCTGTTTCGCTTAAAGATAATAAAATCCGAATCTCGATGAACGGCGCACCCTCGTCTCATATTTTAAAGACCCCTATTAAAGATCTCCATGGCACGGTTGAAAACGAAACTTTCTGCATGATGCTGGCCAAAAGAATGGGCCTGACCGTACCGGATGTCAGACTTATAAAAATTAATGAGACGCCTTTATACATCATTGACAGATACGACAGAAAGACAGAAAACGGACAGATTTCCAGACTGATACAGGAGGACTTCTGCCAGGCATTGAATGTCAATCCCCAGCTGAAATATACCCCGGCGCTTGAGGCCTGCTTTTCACTCATCAGAAATGAAAGTGCTGTTCAGATCAAAGATACCAAGCGATTTTTGCAACTTGTCATTTTTAACGGTTTGATTGGTAATTGTGATGCCCATGCAAAAAACATTTCTTTGATCCATGGAGGAAATGGAACAACCCTGGCACCCTTCTATGATTTATTGTCCACCTATGTATATCCCTATGCCAAGAAAATGGCCATGAAGATCGGGGGAGGGAGGCATTTCCAGTTGCTGACCCCCAAACACTTTGAACGGTTTTCCCAGAACACGCAAATAAAATACAAAGTCGTGAAAGAAACCATCCTGACAATGGCAGATAAAATTGAGTACGAGGCAAATAAAACAACCCAGGAGTTTTGTGACATGTATGGGCAAAACCCTGTTCTAAAAGAAATTTTTGATGTGATTAAAAATGCTTCAAAAGAAAAGCTGAGCACTTTTAAATAGTGACTGACCGGGGACATCTGCCAGGTTATGCAGGATATCCTAAACGTGGATTTATTCCATCATCACCATATCGATGACGCGGGAGAACCCATGGTCGGTGCACTGTTTGCAGACTTGGGTTCGTTGTACTTGTTAAACGAGCAGAACAAGATCTGTCCTGACAAATAGGTCTAAACAGGTGCCAGAATTTTTACAGAAAGGCCTGTCACCATATCTTTGGTCTTTTGCTTGTATTCAAGCATATGCGTTGACGCAAGATGGGCCTGAAGCGCTTCAGGGCTTTCCCATTTTTCAATGATGGTGATGACGCCAGGGTCGGTTTTCTGGACAGGCAGGCCGGTGGGCAGGTCTTTTGCGGGGGCGTAGCCAAGGCATCCCGTTTCTTTGAGCACCTTTGGAACATTGGTTTTGAGGATATCGATGAATGCATCGAATGCGTCCTCCTTGACCGTGATGGAGGCTATGACATGGATCATGGTGATCCCTCCTGCTGAAAGGTTGACATAAGTGTCTTGGGCAACTGCTGGAGACAAGGTACCAGGCCTGCCCAAAGATTGAAACTGTTTTATAATGATTTTTTTCTATCTCAAAACCCATGCGGCAGGACGGTGTCTTTGCATGGCTGTCACCATCGACCTTCGGGTAAATGGTTCTAACCGGAATAGGCTTTCCCCGGCCCGATTGATATGAGATGATACCCCCATGGATGGATACAGGGGCTACATACTCACACGGGAACACTTGGACCACCGGGGCCGGCAACTGCTGCGCTACACCGGTGCCGGAGACCAGGGCCCCTTTGAAATCATCATCACCCGGGACCGGCCCCTGTTTTTCATTGATCGAAATGCCCAACTGCCCGGTCATATCCCCTTTGACCAGCGGCGGCCGGTGGATCTGGCCGCCTTTGACGGGACATCCGTGGATGCCCTGTATTTCAAAACCCAGTCCCAGCTGTACCGGGCTCGAAAGCTGTTGCAGGACCTGGGCGTCACAACCTTTGAGGCAGACATCCTTCCCGAAGACCGCTATCTCATGGAACGGTTTATCCACGGAAGCGTTGAAATCATGGGGTCCTGGCGGTCCAGGGACGGCCTGGTGACATTTACGGATCCGACCCTTAGCCCGGTTGACTGGCAGCCCCGGTTTTCGGTGCTGTCCCTGGACATTGAAACCGGGCAGAAAGGAGAGCTCTATTCCATTGCCTGCCATTTTAAAGATCCCAAAAGGGAAGTTGAACACCCCGGTTCCGCTACCCTGGGTATTGTTCTGATGAACGACCGTTCCGCCCCCCACCTTGCCTTGACCGATATAAACCTGCCCATGGGCATGGGACTTTTCCGGGAGAATGTCGAGCCCTTGACCGATACCGGATGGATGATCCGCCTGCCCGGTGAGAAAGAGCTCCTCAACGCCTTTCTGGAAATCATGACCCGCCTGGATCCGGATATTCTCATCGGCTGGCATGTCATCGGGTTTGACCTGATGTTCCTTGAAAAAAAATACCGGGAACACGGAATAACATTTACCCTGGGCCGGAACCGGCGTGTGCCGGAAATTCGGGAGATCCGGAAAGGCTCCTATACCGCGGATATCTGTGGACGCATCGTCATTGACGGCCCCCCATCCCTCCGGGCCGCCTTTTATTTGTTTGATAATTTTCGCCTGGAAACCGTAGCATCTGAAATCCTGGGACGAGGCAAGGAGATCGGTGACGATCAGGACAAGGTATCTGAGATCGAAAGACGGTTCAGGCAGGACAAAATCGGCCTGGCCCGGTACAATCTGCTGGACTGCACCCTGGTATGGGAGATTTTCAAAAAAACCGGCCTCATTGACCTGATCCTGAAACGGGCCCGGCTTTCCGGGCTTGCCATGGACCAGGTGGGTCGGTCTGTGGCCGCCTTTGATCATTTCATGCTGCCCCAGATCCACCGCAACGGCCTGGTGGCCCCCAATGTAAAGGATATCCAGGATATCGGCAATGCCCCGGGGGGGTGGGTTTTCACCAAATCACCGGGATTTTTTGAGCAGATCGCGGTGTTTGATTTTAAAAGCCTGTATCCTTCGATTATTCGAACCTTTAAGATCGATCCGCTGTCCCGAATCAATGCCCATGTCCATCCCCTGACCACCCCGGTCAACACCACTTTTTCCCGGGATGTCCATGTGCTGCCCGAATTCATCACCATCCTCATGGAAAGCCGGGAAAGGGCCAAACAAGCAAAGGATCTCCATCTGTCCCAGGCGGTTAAAATTCTGATGAACAGCTTCTACGGGGTCATGGGCACCACAAGGAGCCGGTTTTACAATCCGGATTTATCCCGATCCATTACCGGGTCCGGGCGGTGGCTGCTGAAAATGACCCGGGACTTTCTCGAACAAAAAGGCTATTCGGTTCTCTATGGAGACACGGATTCCGTGTTCGTTCAATTAAAGGAGAATGAATTCAGGGACGGCAGACAGGCCGGTGAAAACCTTGCCCGGCAGATGAACGACTATCTGACCCGGATCCTGAAATCTGAATTTAACCTTGAATCCCACCTGGAGATTGAGTTTGAAAAGCTGTTTGCCCGTTTTTTTCTTCCGGCCCTGAGGGGCGGCGGGAAAAGCGCTAAAAAAAGATACGCAGGCCTTTTACAAAAAGGGGATAAACAGGAGCTGGTTTTTACCGGCCTGGAGTTTGTCCGGTCCGACTGGACCCGCTTTGCCCGGCAATTCCAATATGATTTGTTCCACCGGGTCTTCCAGGACCAGGAGGTGGCCGTGTGGATCCGGCAGAAGATAATGGATCTGAAAAAACATGTCCATGACCCGGATCTGGTCTATCGAAAACGGCTGACCAAGCCGGTCCGGGAGTATGTTAAAATGGTGCCCCCCCACGTGAAAGCGGCCCGGCTCCTCAAGGGCCGACAGGAGAATCCCAGGGAAATCGCCTATGTCATGACCCTGAGGGGGCCTGTTCCCACGGCACTGCCCCATGACGACCTGGATTACAACCACTATATTGAAAAACAGCTCAAGCCCATTGCCGATGCGGTGCTCCTTTTCTTTGATCTGAGCGTTGCCGACATCATGGGGGGGAAACAGCTGAGCCTGTTCTAGGGCGTCATTAATTCATATCCTCTTTGTCTAACACTAAGGACCTGTTTGCCCATCATTGTTCCGCTCTCCTGCTTAATATGCATGGCCTGGATATTTTCAGGTGTCAGACCCGTCAGGGTTGTTTGCCGGGTTGTCACGAGTGTGCCTTCATCCAGCAGCCTTGCCACCATTGAAAGCAGTTTGCCCTGCTCGGCCATATCATCGGTTTTAAAGGTATTCTTTAGGCTGCTGCCGCTTTTTGCAATGATCGTTTTCATAACTTGAGTTCCTCTTTGCTGGTTTAGCCCCGGCTGTCCAGGACTTTTCTGACAGTGCCTGTAAATTTTGCAATACTGAAGGGCTTCATGAGAAATTCGTCAATATCACTTTCATGGTAATTTTCCCGTGATATTTTTTCGCTGAATCCGGTGCAGAGGATGACGGGGATATCTTTTTTACAGGCCTTTAAATGTCTTGCCAGAATGTCACCGGTCATCTCCGGCATGGCCATGTCAGTGACCACAAGATCAAAGGCTTCCGGGGATTCCTTAAATGCCTTAAGGGCCTGAATACTGTCCTTGTAAATCGAAACATGGTACCCGTATTTCTGGAGAATTTCCCGACCCATCATGGCAATATTTTCCTCATCATCAATGAAAAGAATACGTTCGGTTCCTTCAGCAACCGAGGCTTCCAGGGGTTTTTTCGATTCTTCCGGAGTTTCTGCTGTGGGCAGAAAAACATGGAAAGTTGTGCCCTTGCCGGGCTCGGAATATACCTTGATATCTCCGTTGAGCTTTCTGACGATGCCGTAGGTGACCGAAAGGCCCAGTCCGGTACCCTTTCCCTCCTTTTTAGTTGTAAAATAGGGATCAAAGATCTGCGCCAGGGTCCTGGCATCCATGCCGCAGCCCGAATCAGAAACCGTGAGACGGGCATAGCGACCCGGGACAAGTCCCTCCATGCCCGGTTCATCCTTACCAATAATTATTACCTCTTCCAGGCATACTTCAAATTTTCCGCTGTTCTCCTGGACCGCATGGAAGGCATTGGTGCAAAGATTCATAAGAATCTGGTGAAGTTTGGTGGGGTCGGCAAAAACCTTGGCACAGTCAGGCTGGATATTTTTAAGAATTACAATATCACTGGGAATGGACGATCGGAGAAGCTTAAGGGCCTCATTGATTATAATCTGGAACCGCACCACCTGGTTGTTCAATTCACCCTGGCGGCTGAAGGTGAGAATCTGCCGGGTTAAATCCTTTGCCCGGGATGCGGCCAGATGGATCTGCTGCACCATTTCATGGTTGGGGCTCTCCTTAGGAATATCCATCAATAAAAGTTCGGAATACCCCATGATTGGAAAGAGAATATTGTTGAAATCATGGGCTATTCCCCCTGCCAGGGTACCCATGGCTTCCATTTTCTGAAAATGCTGGAGTCTTGCTTCAAGCCTTTCCTTTTCCCGTTGGACCTGTTCCCTGATTTTTTCCTGATTTTCAAGGGCCAGGGCCATTTCGTTGTAGGCATTGGTGATCGACTTGACCTCTTCAATGCTGGACAGGTTGTCAAGCCGGTAGGAAAAATCTCCGGACCTGACCCGGTCAAGGGCCATCCGTATCCTCTGGTTAACGGCATCTTCCATGGATTGTCGGGGAAAGGTGGAAAAAAAGATCCATTGGATGCCGGGAATAACTTCAAAACAGCCAATTAAATCGGTCCCCCCCCTGGTCGAAGTCAGGGAAAGTTGCCCTTTTTTCTGTTCCAGCAGTTCCTCCGGATTCAAATCTTTGAATTCAGGTCCCAAGTCATGGAAATGCTGTTGAAAAATGCTCCCCTTTTCCAGGTCAATACCGGTTTCAATGGAAGGGTGGGCCACAAGAAGGCCCCTCTGGTCGATTATAAAGTTGACCTGGCCCTGCAAAAGGGTGTCAAAGATACAATCGGGGTAGAGACTTGCCATGGGAAGGTCAATGCTCCACAGTCCGATAAATCTTCCTTCAAGTTCCTGGGGGATGGACACCGACAGGATAATGCCTTGCCCGGCATAGTCAATGGTCGGCCGGGTCCATTGGATCCGGCCCCCTGGATTATTTTCCGGGGTCACGGATTGAAATGTGTGGTAGGTCTTCCAGTCAAAATCCGGGGTAATGGCTGTGATCTGGTCAATATAGGGAAACTGGATTGAGGTGTTGGTGATGTCCTGGTAATAAACCCATGCGGCATCGGGCAACCTGGAACGAATTTCGTCGAGAAAAGACCCTATATTTCTCAGGCAGTACATACGGGAACAGGCCTCCCTGTTCTGGACAAGGTCTGGATGCCAGGAGTAGGAAATTGCATTTTTGGGGGCTTTGTTTTTTCGAAATGCCTTTAAAAGCGGGATGCTGAGCCAGAAACCGTCTTGATCAACTGCAAATCCCTCTTCCCGGAACCAGTTTTCAATGTCTGAATCACTGGCCCGGGTTTCCTGGAACAGTGCAAGGGAAAGCCTCCTCAGTTCGTTTAAGGTATCATGGAACCGCTGGATGTTGGTTTCAAGGGATGCAACGATCTGTTTAATCTGCAAATTAATGGGGTCGTGTGTTAACATGGCTCCTCACAGGGGGTAGCAGATCCCCTTTCCTATGCTTATTGGTTTTTATCCGGACATCCACACACCATGGCGCAGCCGCCACACAATGGCCGGCACAACGGCCAGGACTAGAAAAAGAAGCTGTGCCAGGGTGATTCTCGTTGCTGCCTGCCGGCAACGATTCAATGATTTTTGGTAAACGTCGGTGTCGTGTTTTACTAAAACAGGAAGCATGAAGATCGTAACCCCCTCCATTCCGATGATGGCCATGGCGCCATACAGCGGATAACCCACCAGGTGATGCACAGGAAGAAACAGGCACCACGGGCAATGGTGATGCAGCACTTCATAGTGATAGGCGGACAGCACATTGACCAGTACCAGGGCCGAAACCGGCAGCCACAGCCCGGTGACAAGGGCCAGCAGGGATCTTGTTCGGGGGCGGTCAACCCGTGAAGCGCTTAGGGCCACGGACAGAATGAAAAGCATAATGTTCAGCACAATAAAAGCCGTGACCCACACATTGTCCCCCAGCCCGAAAAGAGTGGTTGCCTGTTCCACGGTTGAAAACTGATCGTAAACAACGGCACAGCAGTCCACCGGCTGGCTGGGCCGGATGCCTGCAAACGCCCCATAGGTCTGTTTTAAGGTTAACACCGCCAGAACGGGAATGACCAGGAACAGGCGGGCGGAAATCTGGGTTAACGGCATCTCGGGAAACGTTCGATTGAGCTTGTCCAGTTCATACCACAGTTTCATCAACAAAAGCAAAAGACCGGTATACAAGAGCAACCGGTTGCTGCCGTCGGCCGACATTGCCTGGCACACACCGGTACCACACATGGCGCCGGGAATATCCTCGTGGAAAATATTGGCAATCCCAAACACAAGGACGACACCGGCGAACAACCATAAGAAAAAAGCCGCCCTTCCCAGGATAGATGCGCCTTCCGCCTGTGTTTCCAGGGTCAACTGCTGACGATCTGCCACCAGGGGATGCCAGTTCAATGCCGTGTTCACCCATGTGGGGCAGGCCACCAGCAGTAGAATCAGTGCCATGAGCTGTGCAGATATGACGGCCAGCAGCAGGGGGTGCCAGAACATGGTGGGCCTCAGGAATCCATCTGACTCAGGACACCGTTTTCCAGCCGGTAACCCGCGATCTGTTCCGGGAGGGTGTCCAGGGTTAAGCCATGGGCGGCAACGATCACAACGGCATTCTGGCAGGCATGGTGGTACAGCAGGTCCATCATCTGTCGGCTGCTCTCTTCATCCAGATGGGCAAAGGGTTCGTCGGCAAATATAAAGTCCGGGTGGTTGACCATGGCCCTTGCCATGGATGTTTTCTGGCGTTCCCCCCCGGAAAGGGAGCTGGCTAAACTTGCGGCATGGTTCAGGATGCCCACCTTTTCAAGGGCTTCCAAGCTCTGGCTGCGGCATGTGGACAGGGTGCGACCCAGGGGAATCAACGGCAGCATGACATTTTCCAGCACGGTCAGGTCATGGAGAAGATGATCGTGCTGGAACACAATGCCCGCCTGCCGCCGCCATCGGTCCCTGTGGGGGCCGGTCCACCGGGAAATTGCCTGGTCGTTTACGATCACTTCACCCGATGTCGGGCGGCTGAGCCCTGAAAGGGTGCTGAGCAGGGTGGTTTTTCCGGCACCCACTGGGCCGGTGATGATGTTTATTCGTCCCGCCTGGAAATTGCCATTGAGCCTGTCCAGGATAGTGCGGTTTTTTCCGTTGCCCATGGGGAAAGAAACGCATAGATCCCGGCAGGAAATTGTGGAACTCATCGGCTGCCTGCATCGTTGATCATATCATGGACATCGGCGGTGGCGCCCTTTAATGCCGGTAAAAAAGCAGACACAATCACCGGTACCAGCATCAGGGCGGTCACTTCCAGCACAACGGTGGCAGCTCCGGTGGGTTCCAGATAAAGGGAGGGGGGCAGGGTGGTCCAGCCAAGGAAAAAATCCGCCAGCAATCCTGCGCCGGGCCCGTAAACCAGAACAAAGGCCAGACAGATGCCAACAGCGGCCGCAGGCAGGCAGACAAACAATTCCCGGTACATTTGAAACCAGACAATGTCGCCGGTGGTCCAGCCCATTGCCTTCATAATGCCAAGGTCCGATTGCCGGCCCATTGATTTCCGGGTGTTGACCGCAACCAGAAGGCACAGGGCCAGCACCCCAGGAATCACTGCGATGGCCACAAGGGTTCTGAGGCGATTTAAACGGCCGGCACTCAGCCCCTGGCTCTGGAGCCTTGTGACACATGCCACGGGCCAGGCAAAGGCCGCAGTCAGGTCTGACAGTATGGCACCCTGCTCACTCTCATGGAAAACGTCAATGGCCAGATCACAGGCATCGCCCCGGTCAAGGCCGATGAGCTGCCCGGCATCTTCGGGATTCATCAATACCAGGTCGTGGGTAAACAGGCTGGTTCCTTGAGGCAGCCGGTCAATGATCTGGTATTGTCGGCTGATCTTCCCTTCCAGTTGAAGGGTGTCGGCAGATTGACCGGCCAAAACCCCAAACCCGATGATCACCTCACCCGGGCCCGGCAGCCGGGTCACCTGGCCGGCAAGGGCTTCGGGCAGTCGGTCATCTAATATGCCCACCATGGTCAACGGTCCCTGGGGGCCGCTGACCAGGCCCCAGATTCTGGGTCTGACTGAAACAACCCCGATAACATTTTCTGCAGCCTGCACCGACGAATCAACCGGCAGGGGACAAAAGCCTGTGGGATCAAGGCGTCTCAGGACAATGGAAGGCGTGGACGTTAACAGGGTGTTCAGGGTGTCGTGCAGGGCCCGGGGAAACAGCAGCAGGGTCCCCAGGATTGCAACCGTCAATGTCAAGGTGATGCCAAGGAGAAGGGACTCAAAGGGCCGGCGCAAAAGATCCCTGAAGGCCCAGATCTGCATGGTATTAAACATCAGTCCTTTAATGGCATCCCTCCACTCGCAGGTTTAATGCTGCCGCCCACCATGCTTTCCAGGGACAAGTCCATCAATGGCAGGTAGGGGCTCTGACGCCGGTCGATGACCACACCGGCATAACCGTTGTTTCGTAATACATGTCCCGATGGAACAACGGCAGGGGTCTGGAGGGCTAAAGATGTGATCCACATCCGGGTTGTCTGCCGACAATGGCCATGGATATCGAGGCTGAGTATGGCAATAACCGCCATGGCCATGACGCTTACCAGGGCTATCACCACAAGGCCCTGTCCGGCTGTGTCCAATCGATCCCTGGATGCACGCTTCATTTATTCAGCCATTTTCCTGCCGGTCATTTCATACCATCTGGCATCATTGAGATCTTCGAGCATCACCTGGGTTTTACCGCCATGGCGTTTTTTAAACACCTTGAGGTGACGTTCATCCAGAACGGGCACAAGGGCGGGCCCCATGGGGCCAATGACATCCGACCCATATACAAATATCGTGTCACGGGCGTCCATCTGCCGGCCGGAAAAGTATTCCCTGACAATGGGTCGTTCAAGCATATCCCCTGGCGTTCCCAGGTATATTTCAGGGTGCATCCATGACCGAATCATGCAGCCGACACTGCAGAAATAATAAGTGTCCGTGTTTTTCAACTGGATGGCACAATTAAATTTCGGGTACTGGATCGAATTCATTCCGCAAACCGGGCAATGGTCCCCGGGGCTTACCTGCATCTGTCTGTTTTCGTCCAGGGGCTTGAGGCCGGCTTTGGGATGTTTCCCGTCGGAAGCCGTACCCACACCCATCCACAGCAGCACCATGACAGCTGCAAATAAAAGTGCCGTGGAACCCTTTGCTTGTTTAGTGAAACGCTTTAACAAATCCCCTCCTTTTTTTTCGGGCGTAGGATCATCTCGAACCCTGCACGCTTTTGGGCAGAGGCTTCCTTGTGTTGACGCAATACCAATCAATCTGTACTATACGCCCAAGCCATAATCAACCCAATTCATTTATGACGGATAAACGGAACCCCCTGCCTATGGAAACATCCTCCCTGTTGTCCCTGTTTCTTCTGGGCCTGTCCGGAACAGGCCATTGCCTTGGCATGTGTGGTCCCCTTGTACTTGCCTTTCCCGGCAAGTCTGGAAAATTTGATTCCCATCTATGTTACCACGCCGGCCGGATTATCACCTACACGGGCATTGGTATCGTGATGGGAAGTCTGGGCCTGGCACTGGCAAAGCTTGTCTCAGTTACTGGGCTTGACTACCTGGCAACCCTGGCCCGCATACAACTGGTTTTTTCTTTGCTGGCAGGCATTTTCCTGGCGATCTTTGGTCTTGGCCAGCTGGGCATCCTGGGTCAGTCTGAATGGCTGATCATATCAAATCCCCAGATAATCCCCGGTTATCGCTTTATTGTCCGTTCGGCCTTTAAACGATCCGATCGCTGGTTAATGGTGGTTACCGGGATGTTCATGGGCTTCATACCCTGCGGCCTTTCCTTTGCCGCCTTTTCAAGGGCATTGGCTGCCAGCCGGCCAATGGAGGGCGGGGCGTTTCTTTTTGCCTTTGGCCTGGGCACACTGCCCGGCCTGCTGCTGCTGGGTACGGGCGCCTCGGTCATGGCCCGCCGCTATCGTCGGCACTTTGATCTTCTTTCGGGCATGCTCATGATCGGCATGGCCGCATCCCTCATCCTGGACGGGATTGCAGCCCTTTTTTGATCATTCTAATGGGGGATGCCGGATCAGGAAATTCATTGTCCGCATTTTTTTCTCTTGTCTTGACTTCAGCATGCAAGGCATTGACACAAAAACCATCCTGCTGTACTGTAAAGCTGTACATAAAATAAGGAGATCACAAATGACAATACAAACGACCTATACACATGCCCGAGCAAATTTAGCTTCGTTAATGGATGAAGTGGCAAAAAACAGTGAAGTGGTAATTATCAAACGGCGAGGGAATGAAGATGTAGCCATGATAGCGGCTGACGAATTGACCGGCATACTTGAGACGGCTCATCTGCTGCGATCTCCGGCCAATGCCAAGCGACTCCGGCAGGCACTTGAAAGGGTTGAAAAAAAGACAGGAACACCTGAAACCATTGACGAACTCCGTAACGAGGTTGGCCTTGGCTAGATTATCTACCAAAACTCATCAGAACATTGAACAACGAGAATCCGTATTTCAGCCTGAGTTTAGAGAGGACTTAACCTACTGGGTGAAGACGGACCGTCGTACAGCACTTAAAATTTTTAAGTTGATTGAAGCCGTAATGAAAGACCCGTTTCAGGGAATTGGCAAACCTGAACCTTTAAAATTTCTCAAAACCGGAACCTGGTCACGACGAATCATTCAAGAACATAGATTGGTCTATGTTGTCAGCCATGACAGGATTGATTTCATACAAGGACGGTATCATTATTAGGGTTCCTATCGGGACGTCTAAATTAATTCTCCCTAAAAATGAGTGTAATCACGATAATTCATGGACAACCTTTCATGATAGAGTACTAAAGTTAATCAAAATACAAAGCCCTTTTTTAATCATTCCGCTATTTTGATGACCTCAAGGGGATACCGCCACCCCGGCACAATCTTTTCAATTGTGACCTCTCCATAGCCTGCGACCATGCCGCCGTTTTCAGCCGCAAATTGTGTTGCTTCACCCATTGAGTTAAAGGGAAATGCCTCATACCCCATGGGGCCGAAGATCTTTGAAGATCCGATCACATAAAATGCGGTTCGCCCACTGGTCCAGATGCCGGAATTGCGATCCACCACCCAGATCAAAAACGGTTCCACAGGCGTTTCCACATACAGTGGCTGATTGCCCAGAAAGGCGAACAGACACTGGGTCGAGCAGAAATGAAAGGTTTTCCCGTTCTTTAATTGCAGCTGGGATTTGCCATAGGGATAGCGGGCCGGAAACATATTGCAGACCGGGCATCGGTCCGTTGGCGAAGGTTCAACGATTTTACCCTTTTTAATCTGCCGTTCCTTGACCATCTTGTTCTCTTTTAAGACGCTGGATTCAGCCGCTGAAAGGGCGCTTGGAAAATCAAGGACCTCACCGCCGCATTGCTCGGCAAATTCAGCCGCTTTAACCCTGTCGTCAAACACGATTTTTGACACCGGGCTCATGGTGCCTGCTGCCGTAGACCCCATAACGATGAACGCTTCGCCTGCCGGTATCATCTTCCCGGGTTCGTGGTAGACTGAGAGCATAACATCACTTGGGCTTTCACCTGTTTTAATAATCCAGTCGGCCAGGCAATGGAACGAACAGACCTGGTCCACCCCCTGGTAAGGTTTGAACGTAATCCAGGTTCTCGCCCACATTGGCCGGACCATGCCGCAAATCGGGCATTGCCCCTGGAACTCATTTTGCGGCGGCATCAAAGGATGGGTCACCTTGCAATCCATTGCGTTCACACCCGGGAGAAATACGGCCAGGGACAGGGGGGTTAAAGAGATGGTTTTCAAAAACTGGCGGCGTTTGATCGGTTTCATTTCATATCCTTATCAAAAGTTATATGGGGTCAGGCTTGGCTTATTGGCATTATTGTTGGGAGTTCAGGCCTTGAATAGATCGTGGTCAATAACGCCAATAAGCCAAGCCTGACCCCATCCGTTACAGCGGAGCCCCCGGCGGGCGATGGGACAGGCCCATTGGGACCCAAAGGCGATGAGCCCTTTTGCCCTGCCGGGCGTTAAGAAGCGCAGGTTGTTTGAGGACTTTAGCCCGCAGTTCCTGCGCTTTAGACCGGCAGGGCAAAAGGGCCGCCGACGGTCCCGGGCCGGTCCCATCGCCCGTCGGGGGCGGGATTAATCCATTCTTATTATTCGTTGTGTCAACAGGCCGACATAACCGTTATACAACATCAGCCAAGGCCTCCTCCAGGTCCTCAAACAGGAACTCATACCCTGCATCCTGGATTTTCCGGGGCAGGATCTTTTTCCCGGCCAGCAGTAATTCTTCGCCCATCTGGCCCATCAAAAGCTTGATGGCTGCCGCCGGCATTGGGAAAATAGTCGGCCGGTTCAGCACCCTGCCCAAGGCCTTTGTGAACTGCTGGTTGGTTACAGGGCTGGGGGCGGTGCCGTTAACCGGGCCCTGAATGTCATCGTGTTCAATACAATAGAGAATAATGCCGATCAAATCACGGATATGAATCCAGGACATCCACTGGGTTCCCTGGCCCATTCGTCCCCCGGCGCCCAGCTTAAACGGGGTTAACATCTTGGCCAAGGCCCCGCCGTTTCCAAGGACAACACCCGTCCGCAGCAAACAGGTCCGGATGCCAAGGGCCTGGGCTTCAAGCGCAATGGTTTCCCATTGTCGGCAGATCTGGCTGGAAAAGCTGTCGTCACCGGCCCCGGTTTCGTCAATGGGCTCATCGGTTCTGCCCGTCCCATAATACCCAATGGCTGAGCCGCTGATGAACACGTGGGGTTTTGTCTCTATCCTGGTAAAATAGTCAATCAGGGCCTGGGTGGTGTCCAGGCGGCTGTTGAGGATGCGCTGTTTCTGTTGATCGGTCCACCGTTTATTTACAATGGGTTCACCGGCCAGGTTGATCACGGCATCAAAAACCATATCCAGGTTGGCCAGGGAATCAATCCCCTGGGCAGGCGGTTTTATTCGTTCAGGGTTCCGGCTCACCACCACCAGGTGATGCTGATTCTCCAGCAACCGGGAACAAAGGGTTGAGCCGATAAATCCGGTACCGCCGGTAATGAGTATGTTCATTTTATTTTGCTCCAGTTTTTTTGCTCCAGGGCAGGGGACTCAAAAACAGATAATTGCCAAGTCCCTGACGTTTTTTCAGGTTGTTTATCCCAGCCGGACGATCCAGCGGGTAATGGCGGCCACCAGGGCAACCGAAAGCAGACCTCCGCACCAGAGGGCCGCAAACCAGAGCCATTGTTTGATTTTGTCAGTAGGCGCTTTCATGGGAACTCTTGCCCCGGAATAACCAGTAACAATAGCCGGTATAGGCCAGCACAACCGGCAGCATGATCACCGCCCCCACCAGCAGGAGGGACTGTGATTCCGGTGCGGCCGCGGCCTGGCTGAAGGTCACCTGGTAGGGCACCAGCCAGGGCCAGGTACTGATGCCGATGCCGATGTAGTTCATCAGGAAAATCCCCTGGATCAGGAAGAAGGGCCGGTATTCATTCTGGTGGCGAAGATCCCGCCACAGCAACCAGAACAGGATTATGCACGAGATCGGCATGATCCCGAGATAAGCAAAATGGGGCAGACTGAACCACAATTCCCGGATCCTCGGATCCATGATGGGCATGCAAAGGCTTACCAGTCCCATGAAAAAGGCCACATGCCAGAACAGGTAACCGGTGCATTTGCGGGCCCAGGCCTGGGTCACATCTTCGGTTTTCATGATCAGCCAGGTCGCCCCCAGGAGGGCATAACCGGCCACCAGGGCAACCCCTGTCATGACACTGAAGGCATTGAGCCAGTCAAAGGGTCCGCCGCTGAACGATCTTCCCGTGACGCTGATCCCCTGGACAAAGGCACCCAGCATCATTCCCTGGGTCATGGTGGCAACCAGTGATCCCAAATGGAACACATAGCCCCAGCGCTTTTTGGACCGGTCGTGGGCCTTGAACCTGAATTCAAAGGATACCCCCCTTAAAATCAGACCGAGGAGCATCAGGATGATGGGAATGTAGAACGCCGGCATTAAAATGGCATAGGCCAGGGGAAAGGCGGCAAAAAGTCCGCCACCGCCCATCACCAGCCAGGTTTCATTCCCGTCCCAGAACGGTGCAATGGATGTCATCATGCGGTCCTGGCATTTTTCAGACGGGGCAAAGGGAAACAGGATGCCGAGCCCCAGGTCAAATCCATCCAGCAGCACATACAGGAAAACAGCCGTAGCGATCAATGCATACCAGACAAGGGGCAGATCAATGAATCCTTGAAAACTAAACATGGTCTCCTCCTGATGCCTTTACAGCATCCGAAACAATGGGGGGCTTTGTAATCCCATGGCCGCCGTAGGGGGTGTCTGCTTCAGGCACCGGCCCTTTTGCCACAAGGCGGACGATATAATAAATTCCAGCACCAAACACTAAACCATAGATGATCATAAAGGCAACCAGGGAAAGCCCCACATGGATACCGGCCACCGGGGATATGGATTCAGAGGTTAAAAGTGAATTAAACACGATATACGGCTGGCGGCCTATTTCCGTTACAAACCATCCGGACAGGACCGCAACAAACCCGGCCGGCGTCATCACCATGCACCAGCGAAGAAACCAGGGTGTGTCAAACAGGCGCTTTTTCCAATACAGAAAAACGGCAAACACCCCGGTGAGAATCATCATCATGCCCACCCCCACCATGATCCGGAACGACCAGAAAACCGGGGCAACCGGCGGTCGACGGTCCACGGGCCAGTCCTTCAGGCCCCTGACTTCTCCGTTCAGGCTATGGGTGAGAATAAGACTGGATATTTTAGGGATTTCAATGGCAAACCGTGTGGTTTCCAGACCTTCATCCGGCCAGCCAAACAACACCAGGGGCGCACCCTTCTGGGTTTCCCACAACCCTTCCATGGCAGCCACCTTGACCGGCTGTTCTTTGAACGTATTCAGGCCGTGGAGATCGCCGAACAGCAGCTGGAGCGGTGCAACAAACACGGCCATGAGCATGGCCATGCCAAACATGACCTTTGCCTGGGTTATAAATTTTTTGCGATACAGATAAAAGGCGCCGACCCCGCTCACGGCAAAGGCGGTTGTCAGGTATGCCGCGACGACCATATGGACCATGCGATAGGGAAATGAGGAATTAAAAATAATGGCCAGCCAGTTGGTGGGATAATAAAGGCCGTCATCGCCTATCATAAACCCCTGGGGCGTCTGCATCCAGGAATTGGCTGACAGGATCCAGAAGGCAGAGACCAGGGTGCCTGTGGCCACCGTCACCGTGGCGGCAAAATGCATTCTGGGACTGACCCGGTTCCACCCAAACAGCATGATTCCCAGAAAAGAGGCTTCCAGGAAAAAGGCGGTCAGTACTTCAAACCCCAGAAGGGGGCCCAGAACATTGCCGACCTTGTCGGAAAAAACCGACCAGTTGGTGCCGAACTGGTAGGAGAGCACCACCCCGGACACAACCCCCATGCCGAAGGTCACGGCAAATATTTTCACCCACATCTGGTAGACATCCCTGTATGTCTCATCGCCGGTTTTAAGCCAGCGCCATTCCACCACGGCAAGCCAGCTTGCAAGCCCTATGGTGAACGCGGGAAACAGGATGTGAAACGATATGGTAAAAGCAAACTGAAGTCTTGCCAGTAAGGCTGGGTCCAAGTGAAGTATCATGACGTTTTCCTTTGCTTGACCAAATTAACCGGAGATATTGTAGAAAACCATACAATTTGAATTTCAATCTGTCAAACCCTTCATGGACCCCCGGGCGAAAACCCAGGCCCGGGGCATCGTCCATGGCACCCCGTTTAAAAGGTTAATTTCCTTGACAGGATATGGCCTGAAACGTATTTAGAAAAGACAAGTCGTCAAGGAATGATAAAAAAAGGATGTGAAATTCATGGTATTTTCTTACAGCACCAATGCGTTTGTTAAATATTCCCTCGCAGATGCCGTTAAAATGATTGCCCAGACAGGATTTAAAGGGGTGGAGATCATGTGCGACAGACCCCATCTCTATCCCCCGGATGCCAATCCCCAGGATCTTGAAACGTTCAGGCAATTACTCGAAACGCTCGACTTGACGATTACCAATCTCAATTGTTTCACCCTCTTTGCCGTGGGCAATACCTGGCTGCCTTCCTGGATCGAGCCGGATGAATCAAGACGCCAGGAAAGAATTGACCATACACTGAACTGCCTGGATATCGCCCATTTCCTGGGAAGCCCGTGTATCTCGGTACCCCCTGGCGGGCCGCCGGTTGAAATGGGCCGGGACGCGTCCTTGAAACTGTTTCGCCAGGGGCTTGAACAGGTAATTCCCAAGGCAGAGTCCCTGGGTGTAACCATCCTGATTGAGCCCGAACCCGATCTTTTAATCGAAAACAGCCGCCAGATGAGTTCGTTCATCAAAGACTTTTCATCGCCAAACCTGGGGGTCAACTTTGATGTGGGGCATTTTTACTGTGTGAATGAGGCACCGGAAGTTGCCCTTGAAACCCTGTTTGATAAAATCGGCCATATCCACATTGAAGATATCGCGCCCACACGGAAACACCACCATCTCATTCCCGGCCTGGGTGCCATAGACTATGACGCGTTTTTTAAACGGCTCAGGGAACTCAACTACACTAAAGATGTTTGTCTTGAACTTTATACCTATACCGAAGCGCCCTGCGAAGCCGGTGTGAAAAGTATTGAGACGTTAAAACCTGTAATGGAAAAATATGGATTCCCGGTTTAATTATGATCAATAACATACCGTTTCCACAAGGCCATACCCAAGAGACCGTCGTCCCCCTGAAATTTGATCAGGCGTATCATTACCCGGTCTGTTTTACCCGGGATGTGTTCAGCACCACAAATCCTGTGCTGATCAATACCCTTGCCGTCAAAAACCAGGCCCAGCCCAGGAAAATAATGGTGATGATCGATGACGGGGTGACCCGCCAGAACCCCCAGCTCTTGAATGATATATCCCTGTGGTTTGAACACCACAGGGACCGTGTCTGCCTGGCCTGGGAACCTGTGGTGTTTCCCGGCGGAGAACAGGTGAAAAATTCCTGGGACCATGTGCACCGGGCAACAAAGGCCATGGACGATTCCGGCATAGACCGGCACGGCGTGGTCATTGCCCTGGGCGGGGGAGCCCTCCTGGACATGGTCGGGTTCAGCGCTTCCATGTTCCACAGGGGCATACAGCTGGTCCGGCTTCCCACCACAACCCTGGCCCAGAACGATGCCGGCATCGGGGTTAAAAACGGGATAAACCAATATGGCAAAAAAAATTGTCTCGGCACCTTTTATCTGCCTGTGGCAGTGATCAATGATTATCGCTTCCTTACGACCCTGCCGTTTGACCATTTTATCGGGGGGGTGGCCGAAGCCTTTAAAATTGCTCTGATCCGGGACCGGTCGTTTTTTTTATTTCTTGAGAAAAATAGCGCACTCCTGAAACAAAGGGATTCAAAGGCAATAGAAGAAACCATTGAACGTTGCGCCCGGCTTCACATTGAGCATATCGCCCACAGTGGTGATGCATTTGAAACAGGGTCATCCCGGCCCCTTGATTATGGTCATTGGTCTGCCCACAAGCTTGAAATGCTGTCCGGGTTTGCCATGGGGCACGGCCAGGCCGTTTCAATCGGCATTACCCTGGATTCCTATTATGCATGGCAGTTGTCCCTGATCACCCGGGCGGAACTCGATCGTATCATCACAGCCCTGATCAACTGCGGTCTCCCGGTCTGGAGCCCCTATCTGGAGACCACGGACAGTTCAGGCCGCCTTGAAATAGAAAACGGGCTTGAGGAATTCCGGCTGCACCTGGGGGGGCGGTTGACCTTTACCATGCCCGATGGCATCGGGCAGAAATGTGAGCGCCATGAGATGGATTTTGACATTATCAGGCAGGGGGTTGCATTTCTCAAGAACTCTTACAGTGATGCAGGATCGAACAGCCCGAGCACCCGAGCGGTCACACAGCGGTGAAGCTTGCCAGGTAGTTGACCATGGTATTTTTGCACAAATAGTAATTGCGGGTAATGGGGTTGTATGAAAACCCCATGATATCCTTCTGTTTCAATCCCGCCTCAGAACAGGCCTGTTTCAGTTCTTCAGGCTTGATCAATGATCCCCAGTCATGGGTTCCTTTCGGCAGAAGCCCCAGGACATATTCCGCACACACCACAGCCAGAACAAAGGACATCAGGTTTCGGTTGATGGTTGCAAAAATAACGATTCCCCCGGGATTCAGCGCCTTTTTGCATGCAGCAATGACCGACGCATAGCTTGGCACATGCTCCAACAATTCCATGCAGAGAATGACGTCAAAACCGGTCTGGGTGAACTGGGTGAGATGTTCGATGTCCGTGTCAATATACAGGATGTCAAGGTTTGACTGTTTGGCGTGGGTCCGGGCAATGGCCGTCATCTCGGCGGATGCGTCAATGCCGATGGTGGCGGCAGCCTGCTGGGCAATCTGTTCGGTGAGTATCCCCCCGCCGCAGCCCACATCCAGCACCCGTTTTCCCGTAAGATCGGTTTGCTGCAGAATGTAGTCAAGCCTCAGGGGATTGATATCATGGAGGGATTTCATCCTGCCGTTGGCATCCCACCAGTCCGTTGCAAAATCATCGAATTTTTCAATTTCACTCAAAGAGATATTGTTTGTCATCCGGTTCCTTGGGAATCCCTGTCTATTGTTTTGTGCCAGGCGCCTGGGTCAATAATTTCTTGAAGTTTTCACCTGATCCGTTTATACTTTTTTTCCATGCGTGATTATTGCAACGGTTCTTTCACTACGTTGATGCAGACATGGTCTGTCTTTGGCTTTTTACTATAAAGATCGGGTCATCTACAACAATAATCTCAAACAATCAATGCATGGGTGTGCGGTTGTTCCACAGGATAGAGACCTGGTTCCAAGACAATGTTTAATGTTTAATGTTTTGTTCTCCTTTTGGCGGGGTGGCGATTGAAATATGTAATGTCCTTTTATGACGCACTGATTCCGGAAAAACTTCAATTCTTTTTTGCGCTTTCACGGACCCATCATGGCGTGCTCGATATGATGGCACCTGTTTTTGCGGCCCTGGTCTATCTTGGGCATTTTCCTGCTCCAGGGATTGTCCTGGCAGGGATCATCACTGTTTTTTCCGGGTATACAGCTGTTTATGCACTCAATGATATTGCCGGATACAGGGACGATAAAAAAAACCTCCACCCTGCGGACAAAAAAGGAACCGACCTGGATTCCATCCTGATCCGCCATCCCCTTGCCCAGGGCGTAATCAGCCTTAAATCCGCTGCGCTTTGGGCAGGTTTCTGGTCTGTTGTGGCGGTACTGGGGGCCTATTATTTAAACCCGGCCTGCATTCTGATCTTTCTGGGCGGCGCCCTGCTCGAAGTTATTTACTGCTTTTTGTTGAAAATTACCTATCTCAGGATTGTCGTCAACGGGTTTGTAAAAGCCGCAGGTCCTGTTGCCGGTGTCTTTGCCGTGGACAAAAGTCCAGATGCCCTGTTTGTATGTTTAATTTTTGTTTTCTTTTTCCTGTGGGAAGCCGGGGGGCAGAATATCCCCAACGATTATACCGATATAGAGGAAGACCGGCAGATAAATGCAAAGACCCTCCCCCTGGTGTTTGGACGTGATATGGCAAGTTTTCTGATCATGGGGCTGCTGGTTGCCGCTTTCTGCGTCATGACAGCCGTATTCCTTTTGTCGCCTGTTGATTTTACTTGGTTATCATATCTGGTTTTTGGGACAGGCTCTTTGTTCCTGCTGCTTCTGCCGGCACAAAAGCTTCGGAAAACCGGTGAAAATCGAGCCGCAATGGCCCTTTTCAACAAGGCAAGTTATTATCCGTTTTTTTTGTTGTGTGTGGTGTTGATGGATTTGTTTCTGTAAATCAGATCGATCAAGACGGCTTGCTCAAACGCCATGCCGGGGTATTTCCGAAAGACTTTAAAACGACATACAATCTGGGGATGAAAAAAAGGGATACTCCATATTTTGGGTTGCTATCTTTTATTAATGCTGCGGACGAACAGATGTGGCCAGTGGAGTTTTAGGATTTTTGAAAGGCCATGATTAGAGCCAGATGGCAACTTTTTCAAAGGCTTTGATTTGATTTTCCAAAGCTTCAAAAAACCTTTCAAGGATATAACTGATATCATTGATACTCTGAATGTCTTATGGCAGTTACCCATTGGATAATTATTCTTGAGTTTGAGTCCATTCTATTATTTCTATCTGTTTAAAGAGTATTTGCTATCACATCTGAAAAAATAGCCTACATTTTCAGGTTGCATTTGGCGGATTATCTAATAATAATCGTGCAAGCTTGTGTATTGTTTTTAATTCAGCCCGAATCAAATAAAATGATTCCAAATCTTCCGGACTTAGATGTGAAGAATTATCAGGGTGGACACAACGATTCCTTAGTTGTCTAAGATTTTTGATTATATTTACTGTAAACTGCTTATCAAATTGAATAGAATATTCGCTAATACGCAAATCGAAGGATTTAGCTTTCTCATTTTTCTTTTTTTCAAATAGAGATTCTATGACTTTGAAATAACATTCAAATTTTTGAAATGGGTTATTAGATCTCAATGCCTCCGAAAAGTGTGCAACCGCTATTGAGTTTTTAAAATTCCCTACATACGGAGTGGGGTCAAATCTTCCTAAAATTTTCCATTTTACATCTAAGCTATTATGTGCTGTTATTTTAGATGATTTTATCATTCTTTCTTCTTCTGGCGATTGAGGTATCAACTCGGGCGAGCTCGATAAAATAGAGAATGGATCAAACGGGTCAATACTTGTTTGTATGAAAATACTGTTAGATAAAAATGATGCAAAATTAAATACGATAGCATCTAATTCTGGATAGCGTGATAACACAATTCCTCTATTATCCAACTTTATTGGACGATCAGAGATCTCCATAATAATCTTTTCTAATTTTCTTTGCGAATTGCTACACCAAAAGACCTTATAGCCTTTAAAGCTGATAGGTGGTTTAGTATCTGACACTGTAATCTGTTCGTATTCTTGTACATTTATTGTATATCGGTGAATCATTATTTCTCACCTTACTGTGTAAAAAAATTCTCAATCTATTATGTTACCGTTTTGATCTCGTTTTATAACAGTTACTGTTTCGGTAATACTTATTTTATCGGATATGCCAACGAAAAAATTATTAAGGTATTTCATGAAATAGTCTTTATTATTGCTATTGGGATCAAGAATAACTTCATGAATATTCTCTGCCATTGCAATTTTTTTTCCACCTTGTTGAAGTCCTAATGGGCTAACAATTAACCCTCCGTTGGCATTCGTATCATGTATTCGATATGCCAGAGCACCTACTTTTTCTTGCGATTGGCGTGTAGCCTTGTATCTACGACATTCAACAATTAAAAAAATATCTGAATTTTCTTTTATTCCTTTTGCATCTATTTTCCAAGTCGTTCCTGATATTTTACCATCAAGTTTTTGTTTACCCTCAAAACGAGAAATATTAAATTTCTCAGCAAATTGACTTAGTAAATGTAGAGCAACATCCTCATAAGTCTCCCAATTTTTTTTATCTGGTTCCATTACGGTTTAATCCTTTCCCCCTTCCCAAGATAGATTAAACAGGGATGCCAAGATTTCGGCTTTTCTAAATAGCTCGTCAAAAGTAATAATTTCGACATCTTTTAAATTCGTACGGAAAAGTTCAAATGATTTTCTTTTCAACTCGTTCTTTAGCTCTTTCTCGGCGTTTCCAATAATAACTATGCATCTTGGATTAAACATTTCTATTTTATGTTCTGTTTCTGTGGCTATAGACTGAAGATTCTTTGTGAGTTCTCTTCTATAATTTAATGCTTGAAGTATTGAACCGGATAAATCTTTTGTAGGATTATAAATGCCTTTCCTATAGTTTGTTTTCGCAACCAATTGAGTTTCAGGGGTTTTGATTTCGACAAGCATTGCATCATTTGAAGATTCGCTGGCAAATAAATAGTCCACAAATTTTGCATTCTGTCCGTCTATATTCATTCCTCCAACATACGCTTTATCTTTGATAAATATTACCGGAACCGAAAAAATTTGCGACAAAATATAGGGATTCTCGTTAAATATTACTTGCCAAAATTCTTCATTGTTATTCTCCTTATTAGAATGCCATTTTCTTATGACTTCTATGATGCGCCCAGCCGAATGCCCCATCCATACAACTTCTTCTAATGAATCCTTAAATACGCACATTGCCCGACATCTTTCTGCGATTCTCATGGTCCATGCAGCTTTTTCCGCATCATTTTCTTCTATTGCCTCTTCAGTCATCTTGTTAAAAGTCCCAAATAGTAGTGCCCACCATTCGACTTTATCTTTATGGTTTTTCAATCTCTCTATAGCTTCATTAGCCTGAATTTTATTCTCCAAATCCAAATCTTTTAGGATGCTCGATTTTTTTAATATCGTACTGCTGTATTCATCATTTTTAGATAAGAATTCTGATATATTATCAGGATTTTGTTGGAGTTCTTCGACAAAAATCAATTGAGCGTACCAAGACAAACCATATTTCGTTAGTTTACTTGTTGATTTTAATGGATTCGCAGCTATATTTATAAATCCTTCTGGTATTATAAAACGATCCCCTTTCTCAACTCTAAATCCATGCCCGGAAGGTGAAGTGTCTCTTAGTTTTATTTTTCTACCACATTTTTTACATTTTCTGATTACATATGGGTTTGATAGATCATCAATATCTTTGAGGTTTTCACATTTTGAACAATTCATATATTCTCCAAAAAAAGATCTGAAATCAGACTTTTCCAGGTATATCTGAGAGCCATTAACATACCCCGATTTGAGAGCCATTTTTCAAAAATCATACTGGTTTTTAATCGCTATCTGAACACCTCTGTTTCCCCACCAGGACACCTTATTTAAACCGGCTTCCTTTCGTTTTTCAAGTATATCCTTAAGCCTTTTTTTGATGCCATGGCGATCCCCATCCAAATATGTAATCAATAGATCTCCGGATTCGTGAAGGCTCAATTCAGAGTTTTGATTACTGAAAATACTGGTTCGAATTGTGGATAAAACACACTCCCAGTCTTCCGGAGTTCGCCATGCAGGCACACATAATACAGAACGAAAGTAATCTATTGTCAACCTGGCGAGCATCACGCAATAATAATGGGTTTCCACTTTTTCCGGTGAAGTTCCGGTCGGTTTGTTCAGAAAATAATTTTCTATCAGATCCTTTATTCCGGTTTCAACCGGCCATCGAATGTGATAAGAATCAAGGACTTTCGTTGATGTACGATCTGTGTGTGTGCTTCCAAAGCACCGTGTTTCATCGGTTTCTTTGTTTTGCTTGACAATAAATCGGAACGATTTTCCTGTTTCCGGCAGTGTATAGTCCCGGCTTGCAATGCGGTAATCTTTACCGTAATCCTCCCACTGGGATTTTTTAATGGTCTCTTCTTTCCATCTTTTTATTTTGGGATTCTGCTTCAGGCACATGGTGACGTCGGTTTCGGAGCGGACCGTGAGGTAGACGAGCTGTTTTTCCCCGGTGTATTCAGAATCCGCATATATCTCGGACAGAACGTCAGGATCAATTATTTTAAACAGGTTTTCCTCACAAAATTTATAGAGAGCAGAGGGTGCCCTGGAACGCCCTTCACAATATGCGATGTTGATGATCGTATTTGTGATACTATCCCAGATGACTTGTGGTCTATGAGCGTAAACAAGATCCCCGTTTTTGTCAGGTGATTTGGAAAGTGATTTGTCACCGGGGAAACGGCTGTCGGAAGGATCACAGTGATAATCAATCGCTATCTCCTTACCCTCGATAATGCCCAGTTCCTTTGCCCGACGGGAAGCGTCGTTTCGAAGGCTTAGAAGATGTTCAAAGCGCAGTTTGTCAAGTGAATCGTAAAAACGGCTTTTACCCGGATTCAGTGAAAGACCCGCAGCGATTGCGACTGATCGGTCTGAATTCATGGTGTAATCATGAATGGTTGGGAAACCGGCAATGATGCGAAGGGTGTTGACGATAAGATCGTTTGTAATTTCAATGGTCTTGAAGTTGCCTGGTCCATAAGTATGCAAAGATTCAACCACCCCCAATTGGTCCAGGAATGGTGCCACTATGATGGCCCCCGGATTACTGATGAGAACCTTACGGTGGGAAAGGCATTTGACAAATCGTTCAAAGGAAAGATTCACTTTGAGCCTGTCTGTTTCGATTAGGTTGGGGAACCGTGTTTTTGCTGAAGATTTTATGTCGATGTCGGATGATACTTTGGCCGGTTCCGCTGGCACCGAATGGGATATTACACCGCGGATCGGCACCGGCTTCTTGAATCTTGACAACCCCCACTTCGAATAAATTTTTTGCACGTTGGCTTTGGAACATTTCAAATCCAGTTTTTTGATCATCTTGGTAGTTGACAGGGCAGGAGACATCAACCTCTCTTCAATGATTTTAAGCTCAAGTTCCGGTGAGATTTTCTCGCCACTCAATCCTTTTTGGACCAGATCGACCAGTCCCCAGACTCCATACTGTATGTATCTATCCTTCAGGATATAAAAGCGGTTGGGGGCTATGCCGAACTCTTTCAAAATCGGTCGAATCTGACGTTTTTTTCCGCATAACGACAGAGTTTTCATCAATTCAATTCTATGTTGCAGGTGGTCCTTTTGAAAGTTCAGGAATGTATTCGATCGGTTTTTACAATCATGCATAAAGGGCTTCTTCTGTTTTTGCTTCGAAATAGAAGCGAGGATATGCTGGAGTCCTTTATAGTACTCTATATCCTTTTCGCCCATACGCTGTCCGTACCCATGACATCTTTGAATCGTGCGGACCAACTCCAAATCTGCCTCAGGTAATTCCAGGGCGTTGCTTAGCCGCAGAACGTAATTGGCTCTTTCGTGAGGGCGGGCGGACTTGATCAGAATAACCAGCTGTTCAAGTTTTGGGTCGACATCAATAAAGGAGAGTTCGGGCAAAAGCCCGAGAGCACCGTGCTCAGAAAATGCACCCTCCCATTTATTAAGAGTCTGTCTGCTCATATTGGACGACTCGGCGACACTTCGCTGGGATTTGCGTTTTGTCCAGATCTGATAGAGGGTTTCATAGGCACTAAAAAAGGGTTCGTCCTCGTATTCAAAAACTACAGGGGATTTTGAATGGGCAAATGCAGCTCTCACCCGGAATGGAATCTTGGTAAAATATTTCAACGTAGTTTCTGTCAGGATCATATTATCTATATACCTAATTAGTAATCAATACACCCCAATAATACCACCTATATGTATATAGAAATAGTATCCTATATTTTGGTAAATTTCAAGTGAATTTTACTTCACTTATCGCTGGATTTTAATCGTTGGTAGTGATAATTGATAAACATGATGTACCTCAATCCGCTATCATGAAACGATTCATGTGATTGATATTAATAGCAATCTAACTTAATACAAACGAATGAAAATGGCAAAAACTGAGAAAACAGCCAATGTGCATAAAAGAGAAATCTGGCGGAATGATACCGATTTTTTAGCGTACTTATTCCCTATACAGAATTTGAAAAAAACTTACTGTTTGGTTATATAAACTTCGGAATTACAAAAACAAAATTTCAAAGCTTAAAATATTGATAATTCATAGTTTATTATATTGTAGCTGACTTTAATCTGGAAACAAGTTTGAAATTTCATAGCTCAATTTGTGCGTTAAATGGCTCTCAATACACCCTGGAAAAGTCTGGAAATGGATGAAGAAACAGCGTGCACGAATACCAATGAGTTTAACATTGAAATGGCATAACAATCTATGATTATTTAGTAACCTGAAAGTCGGCTAAAGCGTACACTATTCGGGATCCACTCCCAAGTACTTCAAAAACAGTCTGTCTCTCGCCACTGATTCGGTGGACCAACGATAGCTGCCCATGGCAGTCTGTACCTTTGTGGTTTCAATGCAATCGAACCAATCCAGGATCTGAGCGAGAGAGCGTTGCGCAAGCCAGTTTTCCAGTTTTTTTTCGAGCTTGATAAGTGATTTGGTTTTTCCAGATTCATTTTCCCTGAGCCTGGCCTGTACTTCCTTTATTTTTTTCATCAAAAAACAATGATAGCCCAGCGAGACAAATTGTGTGAATTGTCTTCCGCGCAGATTGTCCGGGTACCATGTGCGCGGTCGTGCACCGTCGAGTCTCCCTTTTTGCACGGCAAAGAGTTCTTCAATTTTTTCTCGCAGCCGATAGTTTTCAAGTGCTGTAAATGTGTCCATAGACTGATTGCTGACCAGGGCGAAATAGCCGAAGTATCTCTTTGCTTCGGTAATGGCTTTATCATTGAAGCCCACCTTAAGCTGCCCCCCACGCCCCTTTGTGGAGCAGGTCAGGTACTTGTCTATTTTCTTTTGCGCAGATGCCGTGAACTCGGCTTCTCCTTCTTCTATTTGCGCCTTCAGTTCAAGCAGATCCTTACGGAAGGCGAGTTCTTTCTTGGCTTCGTTGTCCGGAGAATAGTAAACATGCACATACACGCGGCGCAAGAACGTTTCTTTCTCACCTGCAACCATCCCGTTGCGTGATCGCTGGCGTGTTCGGCTGAACTGGTGCATTCTGAGCGAAGTTGCTCCGCAGATTGACGGGTCGAACGGACAAGTGCTGGCCATACCTGCTATTGTTGCACGGAGCGTATCAATTGTCTCGCGGACCCATATAATATTTGGATCAACCAGCGTCAGAAACTTCACATTGCGCAAGGCGAATTCCATCATGTTCTTCTGGCTGTAGTAGCCGTTATCTGTGACGATCAGAGGCTTTTCCAGATTGAGACACTTGAGTTGTGTCAAAGTGTTTTCAATGGAAATGACATCCGGAATATTACCAGGCTGCTTTGAGAAGGCTATGGGTTCGCCTGCCTTGACGGAATATAAGGTCAAAAGCTTGATGGTGTTGAGTCCGTCGCCATCCTTGTTGAATCCCTGTCGTGCCTCTGACTGATTTTCAGAATAGGTCGAAATAGTGGTAGAGTCAAACGCCAACATAGGAGACTTCCCCAGGTGTGCCGCCCGGGCTGAAAAATAGCACTGAACGCTTTCCTCATTGCGACCAACATCCTTAAACAGGCTACCATAGACGTCTTCAGTGATCGCTTCACGATATGGAAGAGGGTGCATCACCTGCCAACTCTCAAGACGTGGCAGCGTGTTGCCACCGGAACCGATCCAGTAGCGCGCGATAGAAAGTATCTTTGCCGCATCACCCTCGCTGAATGAAGCACGTACATCATTATCAATGCCGGAAACCTTGCCAACCCATTCCAGAATGTCCGTGAGGCCGGTATGCTGACGTGTTGCATTGACAAGGCCTCCTTTGCATTTGCGTTTTTTCGGACGAGTCGACACAATTTCTTGTGTCCCTGACTTTATTTTTCCCTTGATTCTTTGACTGACCGTGTAGGTTTTTCTGGTCTTTTCATCATAGGCCGTAATCCGTTCATAGACGTAAATGTCGCCATTCGGACGCTTTTCACGGCGTTCTCCGACGTGAGTTTTTCCTGTTATTGGTTTAGCCATGCATAAATCTCCCTTAAAGTGTACGTATAAATATAATACAAACACGTTCAAAAAGCAAGGAAAAAGCATTATTTTTCAGATAATTAGAGTTTTTGGTGTTGTGTTTTTTGTTTAAAGTGTACGCTTTATCCGATTTTCAGGTTAGTAAATAGATTTTATGATAGACTGAAAAATAAGAGTTAAAACTACTTGCATCAAGATTGATTCCTCAACCGACGGTATCAGGTTTTGTATTGTATTGGTATCTTCAACAATTTGAGTCCCTTAATGCTCTGGACTTGGATAATTATTCTTGAGTTCTTCTAATCAAAGATCATGATTCTATCATTCAGAACTAAATCTATTCTGCGAATATTGTTTCTCTGTTGATATAATCCTGGTTTGAGGCAGAGGTCTCAATCTGACCCTTTATAAGTTTCATTGTGTCCAAAATTATATCAACTAGTTCTATATAGTACTCTTTATCTATTTCAAGATATTTTCCATGAGCAATTGAATTTCGAGAATCAACTAACTCATTTATTTTTGCCTTTCGTAGACGGATGTTTCTAATGGGCAAATGAAGATTGCTGAAAATATCTTCTAACACGTTAAACCATAAATTAGATTTTGTATTAACCGAGTTTTTATACTGAATGTTAGATCTATCGTTATACTTTTCAAATAGAGATTCGAGTAACTGTGTCAAATCGCGTGTCTTATAGATTGAATCAACACCGTCTTTTTTTATTGAATTATTAATACTATTGATTAAGAAATTAGTTTTTAAATTTCCATTTTTGAGACGCTGCATTGAAATGTGTTGTAGATAAATCCCACCACTTTCCTTAACAAAACCTTCAAAATGAGCGTAAAGCAATGCAACTCCTGCTCGAATTATCGCCGAGGTCTGTGAAGGCGTCAAAACTGATTTTACACATTGTTTCATAGCTCTTATCTCAGAAAATCTCCATGTGAATTCAGAATCAAGTTCTTCGGAAAGGTCGGTTAAGGTCCTCGCTTTTTTACTCATTTTGCAAAATATCTTTGGCCAAAGGGAATCATTACGGGAACTCTTCTTTTGGTATTGGTTCCAGATCCCATATTATCTGTAAAGGTTGGTTCATCCCAAACGCCTTTTATCTTTTCTTCAATCAGATCGATATCGCTTTCACAGTATGAGTCAATATTTTGGGACAGGCCAATAGCAATGCATTCATACATTGATTCTAACAACCCACCTTTAAAACGACCCCCATCTTTATAGTATTTCTTAAAGCAGTCCTCTCCAAGCGTTTTGTTCAAATAATAAAAAGTATTTTCAAATTTATTTTGAAGCTTAGCTAAATCAAGATCCCCCTCCATTGCTCTTTTAGCAAGTTTTTTTAGGCCTTTTGTTAAAACTCCATTCTTATCAAATTTTATAAATTCTTTAAAATCATCAGGGTAGACTAAAAATGTAAGTATTAATTCAAGATCATATCTTTCCCATTTCAGTTTATCAGACAATCCAACTGTTTCAGTAAAATTTTTGTTTTTCGATAACTCTACGAGCCACTCATAGAATTCTTTATTAAACATAACTAACCAAGCATTTCTTAATTCTTGAGAAGATAGAAAAGACCCACCTGTATTTAGACGCATAAATACTTCATATTTAGCATCCGTATCAGATTCTTTTTGAATAATTTCAACTTTAAATTTCGATCGTTTTAAGTCCAAAATAACAGATGAGGGGAGAGTTGATTTAGTTAACCCGTCCAGATCTTTAATGATGTCCGTTTCGGTCAAAACCAACTCGGGTAAAACTTTTCCTTGAGGGTCTTTAAAAACTCCAAAAAACTCTAAAACTGTTCCGACCCTCTGAAGTCCATCAACTAACTCCCAAATGCCATCAGCTCGTTGATATACAAAAATTGAAGGGATAGGGATACCAAGAAAAAATGATTCCATTAAATTGGATTTTTGATTTTCAGACCATCGGAAAAAACGTTGAAAATCAGGATTTATTATTAATTCATTATCTCGGTACATATTCATTATTTCGCCAACGGACATAGCGTAATAATCTGTGATATATTCTTTTCTTTTGGCTTGAATTTCGTCTAGAATTTTATTCATTTTAGAGATCCACATATCATATGAAAAATTATTGAAATTAAAAAATAGAGCTCCCTATATCTATTATCTTATAAGCTAACATACTACATGATTCATCAGTTATGATACGTTTCAAAAGGCAATGCAACTGTAAAAATTATACTTTGCTAAATTGATCCCCCTGAACTCAACAATCCTTTCATCAAGATTAATCCCACAACTGACAATATCAGGTTTTGTATTGCACTGGTATCATAAACATTTTTGGCCTTAAAATTGTCAGTCATGGGATAATTAGTCACAACTGCAATCAAACCCTCAATTTTTTCTATTATCAGGTTGATTGTCTGTTTGATGGATGGAATTCCCACTAACCGAAAGATGCGGTACTTGATTACAGTTTCAAACCCCAAGACTTTTAATAATAGTCCACACCATATCCTTCACTTTTATCTCCAATTATGTTTACAGAGGGGTTGGTCTCTTTGAGTCTGCTTCTTTCCCAGATAATTGAATATCTCTTTACACAAATTTGAAACACTGATATTTATTTACAAATTAAATTTTTTAATCGTTGCGGGTCTGATAACATTCTAAATCACATGTATCTATATCTGCACAATAGATGGTCGGACTTTCAAAAACAATTTATACATTATGTCAAAAAAAGCAGAAAAACATATTGAAATAATAGATAAAACAATTGTTGCAAGCGAATTAATCAAGTCATTTCATGAACAATTTGCTCAGAATCAAAATCACCAACAAAAATTATTTTTACAAGTTCTGACTGTACTATTAACGGTTTTAATTGGATTTGGATATTTATACATAAGGGTTGGTGTTAAACAGAGCAACATCATTGTAACAGCGGAAACAATTTATTCATTTCTTGCGTTATCTATGTTTTTATTATCCCTTGCTGTAGCATTAATTTTAAATATGTCATTGAGCTTTAGGCGAGACCAACTTGTTGCTTGCAATATTCGAGTTAAAGTTGGTGTCATGAATATTGATGACATAAATACTGAAAATTTTTTCCCATCAAAATTTAATCCTGTCGGAAAAGACAATTTTTTTACTTGGATGCCAGAGTTTCATCAGATTTTCTTTTACTCATTGTTCGTGGTTAAAATATTATTAATCGTTAGTCTCGTCTTTAATAGTAGCATTCCGTCAATCTTTTCTACAAATTCGCCCAATAAATTAATTTTATGCTCATTTATACTATTTTGGCTCAGCTTTATTTTAGATTTTTTGTATCTATTCAGCGTCGATAAAAAACGAGTCAATTTTCATTTTTTGCTTGACACGGTTTTTTTGTAAAAAATGATTTTTTAAGTTATGTTTCAGGCGTTCTCATTCTAAAGGGAAGAACCCCTAAAATAGGGTATAGAACCAACAATCCGGCTACAGCTAATGGCTGGCTATATGGGAAAAAAATAAATGCAACCTGAGGTAACCTGAAGCGAAAAAATTGCCTCTGAAAACCTGTGTTATAATGCCTCCATAAATAAACGATTTACATGGAGGCTTTTGTTGGGAATAAAGGTGGATTCAATCGACGTAGATGAAACAGTTAAGACAGCCAGGAAATTGCTGGAGGAGGAACAGGTTTCTCCGGCGTTGAAAGCCACGCTTGACGTTTTATTTTTGTTGGTCACTTTATTGTGTAACCGCCTGGGCCTTAACAGCAGTAACAGCAGCAAACCTCCCTCTTCAGACCCCAATCGAAAAAAGTTAACTCGAGAGCCAGGGTTAAAAAGACCCGGCGGACAAGCAGGGCATACCGGTATCACTCTGGAACGAGACCCGAATCCTGATTTTGTAGAATCCATAGAGGTTGACAGAGCCACTCTACCCAAGAGTACCTACAAAGAGGTAGAACCCATTGTCAGGCAAGTTATTGATATCGACATTTCAAAAATCGTGA
Source organism: uncultured Desulfobacterium sp. (assembly GCA_963675615.2). GTDB lineage: Bacteria > Desulfobacterota > Desulfobacteria > Desulfobacterales > Desulfobacteraceae > Desulforapulum. Next base: position 581,740 of record CAXXTD010000001.1, on the reverse strand, counting down.
CGGAATACCGGGCTCAAGTACTTGAGGATGAAAATGGTATACGCTATACCGCTGTTTTTCCTGAAGGTGTTACCAAAGCCGTTCAGTATGGTGTCAGTGTGAAGGCTTACTCCACATTTTTTTCTCAGTATCAGCTGATTCCCTATGACAGGGTAGAAGAAACATTCAGAGACCAGCTGGGAATTCCCATCAGCAAAGGGTCAATATATAATTTCAACAAAGAGGCTTTTATAAAGCTGGAAGAGTTCGACCAGATTGTCAAACGCAGGCTGTTCCAGTCTCATTTATGTCATGCCGATGAAACCGGCATCAATATAAACAGTGTCAGGCGCTGGCTGCATTGCACATCCAATGCACTCTGGACCTACTTTTTTCCCCACGAAAAAAGAGGCAAGGAGGCCATGGATGAAATAGGAATTCTTCCCCCTGTTCAAAGGCATTCTCTGCCACGACCACTGGAAACCATATTTGAAATATGATTGTCTGCATGCCCTTTGCAATGCACATCACTTAAGGGAGTTGGAACGGGCATGGGAACAGGACAATCAGACATGGGCCAGGGACATGAGGGATCTGTTGAAAGAGATTAATATTGCGGTGGATGATGCCGGTGGCCAACTCAAGCCGGCAGATTCTGAAGCATACAGAAAGAAATACCGGGATCTGCTGGAAACAGCCCAAGGGGAATGTCCGCCACCTGATGAAAGCAAGAGAAAAAAAGGGCAAAGGGGGCGACTCAAGCGTTCCAAATCAAGAAGTCTCCTTGAACGGCTGGTGGAATATGAAACCGAAACCCTAAGATTCATGGACAACCCTCTGGTACCCTTTAGTAACAACCAGGGTGAGAATGATATCAGAATGACCAAGGTTCAGCAGAAGATATCAGGGTGTTTCCGTTCTGAGGGGGGTGCGAAAATTTTCTGCCGGGTTCGAAGCTATCTTTCCACGTGCAAAAAACATGGGATGATGGCAAGCGAAGCATTGCGCATTTTGTTTGAAGGCAAGCTTCCTGATTTTTGCTATGATGAAAATGAGTCAAGTTAAAGAGTTGCCCTGCTGTTTATCTCGTTAAATAGCGGGGAGGCTATGTTTAGACGCTGAATAGATACGATTTTTTTATTGCATATTGGTATTGGAAAAAATGGAAAAATTACTCTAAAGATGCCCCATCAAGATTGAAGTCTAAAATAAATCATAGTGAAAAGGTTTAAATGAAACAACTAATAAATAGAGTATTATTCTTGATAATATTTAGCAGCTATGAAGCCATGGCTAGAATGGGAATGAACAGTTGGGATGATGATCGAGAACCATGGGAAAACAATTCATCATTCGGTATTGATGATATATTTATGTTAGTTTGGATAGCTGTATCCTTTTTGATTGTAATATTATTATATAATACTATAGCAAATTTTATTTCTGAGAAAATACAAATAGTATTTCTTCTAATTCTTCCCTGCATCCTTTTTTATATTGCGAATTATTTTAATAGTGGAGCATTAAACTTGTTTGCAAGTGCATCTGTCATTAGTTCCGCCGTCTATTTTTTTGCGTATATCGAAAAATAAAAAAGCGCTATAATACTGGATAACAATAACAAATTTCAAAAAGTTTATTCAGAATCAAATAAATCCTGTGGACTATCCCTGTTAGTCCACACTTTATTTAAAATAATTCAAGCGCCCTAATGTTTACCTCACAGGCTTGTTCTTGGATTCTCGTTTTACCAGCAGCAGAGTGTTGCATGTCACGGAAAGACAGCTTAAAAGCATGGCCGTTGCCGCAATGATGGGATTTAAAAATCCGCCAGCCGCCACCGGGATGCTGATGATATTATAGACCAGGGCAAATATGAGGTTTTGTTTTACTTTCCGGTTTACGCGTATGGCAAGTGCTATAAAATCGATGATCTGAACCGGGATCTCCTGCATCAGGGTAATGGCGGCAACACCTTCACCCGGGTTGAGGCCTGAATGAACGGCCATGGCAATATCGGATTGGCCCATGGCCGGCGCATCGTTTACGCCGTCGCCCACCATGGCAACTCGTTTGCCCGATTGTTTAAGCGTTTTGATAAATTCGGCTTTTTCATGGGGCAGCAGTCCGCCATGGGTATGTTCAGCCGGGATCTGTAAAAAGGTTCCGGCGGCGAGGGTAGGTCGTTCAGCATCTCCTGAAATCAGATAATAGGTGAGGTAGAAGGTCAGCCCGTAGAACAGCCAGAAAAAATAGGTCACCACGGAAAATCCGATAACCGATGGAACAAAAAATTTTAAGAGGTCCTTAAACCGCTGGGTCTGGGCGGTTTTTTCCGAAAGATTGTTTTCCATGATGGCAAGCATTCTGCCGAGAATGGATTCATCCCCCACTTTCACGGCTTTGACCTGGATCTTGCCGGAAATAATCTGGGTGCCGCTTTTGACCATGTCCTGGGGCCGGACATTGGCCGGTTTTGCCTCTCCGGTGATGGATGACTCGTCAATGACGGTAGACCCTTTGGTGACAATGCCGTCTGCAGTTAGGATATCTCCTTCTTCGGTCAGGAACGCGTCCCCCTGGGACAATTGCTTGATGGAAACATACCGTCCCCTGGGAAACTGCTCTGCACAGATTCTGACTTTCTGGGGAACCAGGGAAAAGAATTTCCACAGGCCTTCGGAAATTTTGTTTTTTGGGGTCTGTTCGAGCATTCCTTGATTTTCGTGATCGCACTCAATTTGGCCCCCGAAAAGTCTCACCTAAGAACCTATAAAAGGCATATGTTTAAGGCATTCCCAGATATTTTAGTGCGTTGCGGCGGCTTGACCCGATTTTCCCCAAGTTACTTTGATAGACTTTTTTTGTCTTACTCCTGAAAACCTGCTATATAAACCAAGAAATATGGATAGTGTTTATCGGCCCATAAAAAATCATTGATTCCAAAGGAATAATTTATGAACCTTGTTTACATCTGTCCCCAGTTTCCACCGAATTTCTCACCTTTTTGCAGTCGCCTCAAGGCGTTAGGCGTAACGATACTTGGTATCGGTGACGGACCTGCTGAATCCCTTAGCCAGGAGATAAGCGATTCCCTGGCCGCCTACTATATGGTCGATGACCTGCATAATTACGACTCCCTGGTCAAGGCCTGTGGCTATTTCACCCACCAGTACGGTAAAATTGACCGTCTTGAATCCCATAATGAATATTGGCTGGCATCCGATGCCGGGCTTCGCCTGGATTTCAATATTAAGGGGTTGAAGCCGGCTGATATGCAGTTTATTCGACGTAAATCCGGGATGAAGGAGGTCTTTCGCAGGGCCGGTATCAAGGTTGCACCCGGGAAAGTCGTTCATACGCTTGCTGATGCTGAAGGGGTGATCAAAGAGACAGGCTACCCGGTTGTTGCCAAACCAGACGATGGGGTCGGTGCCCTCGATACCTTCAAAATCAACAATAAAAAAGAGCTCCTCTCATTTATTGAGAAAAAACCGGATCATGATTACATAATGGAAGGTTTTGTCAAAGGCACCATTTTTTCCTTTGACGGCCTGACGGATCGGGATGGTAACATCATCTTTTGTACCGCTCATACGTTTAGCCAGGGGATCATGGATGTGGTCAACAATGAGGACCATCTCTTTTACTACTCACTCAGAAGTATCCCAAAAGAGCTTGAAGAGATTGGACGCAAGGCTGTATCCGCCTTTACCGTTAAAGAGAGATTCTTCCATATTGAATTCTTTAAAACCGGCCCCACCGACTATGTGGCCCTGGAGGTCAATATGCGGCCGCCGGGTGGGTACACCACTGATATGTTCAACTATGCAAGCGATATCGACGTTTATAAGCTGTGGGCCGAAGTGGTGAATGGCCGAACCGAGCCCCTGGACTATCACAGGAAATACCATTGCTGCTATGCAAGCCGCAAAAACCGCTTTAACTATGTTCACAGCCACGAAGAAATCATGGAGCACTATGGTTCCTGTATCCTTGAAGTTCTGTCAGTACCGGGTGTCTTCAGCACAGCCCTGGGCGATATCGGTTATATCTTCAGGGTTGAACATGAGCGGGATCTATTTGAAATAACCGCTTTTATCCATGAAATGTAAAATGCGAAAAAAAGAATGGAGTAACTGCATGAAGGCAGAATATCAGTGTTGGCACAGTCCCCGTCTGGGGAGGGATATGGAACTTAAGGTCTACGGCCACTGGGGAGTACCTTTTATTGTTTTTCCCTGTTCCATGGGGCGATTCTACGATTACGAGAACATGGGAATGATCGATGCAATAAAGCCGTTTATCGAGGCGGGAAAAATTAAAATCTATGCCGTGGACAGCGTTGACAGCGAGTCATGGTATAATTTTTCAGTCTCCCCATCGGAGCGCAACAGCCGTCATGAGGCCTATGATCAGTATATCTGCACAGAGGTTCTCCCCTTTATCCAACAGGATTGCCGGGCAGATGTGAAGGTTATGGTCAACGGTTGCAGTATGGGTGCTTATCACAGCCTGAATTTCTTCCTGAAACATCCTGAGCTCTGCCAGGGGGTGCTGGCCTTAAGCGGTTTGTACCGGTTGGACCGCGCCGAGTTTGGTCTTGCACCCGGCCAGGTTGAGGGTGTCTATTTTAACTCGCCGATAAGCTATCTGCCGGATCTCCACGATCCGAATATTTTAGAGCAATATCATCAGAAGACCATTATCCTCTGTGCGGGACATGGTTCCTGGGAGGATGAGGCGGTTGCAGACACTAGGGCTGTGGATGAACTACTAAAAGGCAAGGGGATAGATGCCTGGGTCGATCTCTGGGGCTATGACGTTAACCATGACTGGCCCTGGTGGTTCAGGCAGATGAACTATTTCCTTGGCAAGCTCTATGGCAGTTGAGAGCATCTCTGAGTGCGATGGTCATTTTGTTTAATGGCAGAGATGTTTGCTGCATTGTTATCTCTCTTATATAGTTAATATCTTAAATGATTCATGTTTTCTTTGTTTTTCGCAATATGAATAACCTCTTAGGACATAACGGTTGAACTGTGCCGCCCTTTTTTTTGGGTCGGTACCAGTGATTCGTTCGGCGCAGCCTCTATAGATGAGCTGTGTATTCCGAAGAGGTGTAGGGTATTATCATTTGTAAATTTTTTTCTTCTGACCGCTTCGCACGAAACAGATCCCAACGAAGCTGTAAATTCATCCAAAAATCTTCTGACATATTGAAAAATTTGGCTAAACGCAAAGCGGTACTGGGTGTAATGCCCCGTCGTCCATTAACAATTTCATTGATCCGCTGGTACGGAACATGAATCGCTTTGGACAAATCACGCTGAGTTATTGACATTGGAATCAAAAATTCTTCCATCAACATTTCTCCAGGATGCGTCGGTTCCCTAAATTTTGGAATTCTAACCATGCTATTCTCCTAAATTATTAATGATAATCGACAATTTGAACATTGTCTGCATTACCCGTATTCCATTCAAAACATACTCGATACTGATCGTTGATTCGAATACTATGCTGTCCCTCACGATTTCCAGACAGCGCTTCCAAGCGATTTCCCGGGGGAACTTTTAAATCGTCAAGATCTCTTGCAGAGTCAACCTGATCAAGCTTTCGGGCTGTAATTTTCCAGATATCTCGTGGACATAACTTTCGGGCAGCTTTGCTGTTATTCCCATCAAAGATATCTTCAGTACCCTGATTTGCAAACGAGCGTATCATTTATTCACGGTAACACGGAACCCATGCTATGTCAATTGATGTCTTTTATCCGCTGAACGCAGTTTTTTGTGCTCCGCTGCAAAAATTGTTAGTTAACCAGACCCGTATAATTCTTTATAAACAGCACTATCGGGATTTCAAAGTCGTGTAAAGCCATTTAGAAAAGCATTTTTGATATATAGTTGACCGAGTATTTATGATATTTAAGCTCAGTTTTTCAAATTGTTTAAGGGCGTTTCTTTAATTCGTTAATGGTTACTGTTAACCAGAACGAACACTCAAACATAACTTACATCAACATGATTCGTTTTTATTATTCAAGGCAAGTTTCGGTTTGTTTCTGGATTTTCGCTTCACCAGCAGCAGGGTATTGCATGTCACGGAAAGACTGCTAAAGAGCATGGCCGTTGCCGCAATGATGGGATTTAAAAATCCGCCAGCCGCCACCGGGATGCTGATGATATTATAGACCAGGGCAAATATGAGGTTTTGTTTGACTTTCCGGTTTACGCGTGTGGCAAGTGCTCCAAAATATGAATCTGGCCAGCGAAAATGGGTTCTTGAATCTGGCAGGCGTGCTCCTGTTTGCCGAAAAACCCGAATGGATCAAGTCTGTGTTTATGGTCAAGGCGGTATCCTATCCGGGCAATGATATTGCTGTTTCTCAATACCTTGACAGCGAAGATTTTTGCGGCCCCGACCATTTGCCAAACAATCTGACCATTGAAAAAATCACGGCCGGCAACTCAAATATTCGCAATCCCATATTGGCATCCTTTGTCGCTAAAAAATTGCTTCCCTACCGGGGGCTGGGTTCCAGAATTAGAAGATCTTTGGAAGAGTGGCCTGATATTGATTTTTTTGATGATCGGGAAGGATGTACTTCTAAAGTTGTTGTTCATAAAAAATCAGGGCAGGATGACCTTTTAAACGAGGCGGGGCAAACCCGAAATAAAGATTTAAAGGTTCACCTGTTCGCTAAAAATAAACCTTTAAATAGACCTTTAAACGAACCTTTAAATGAGTTACAGAACCAAATTTTAAATTTTATCCGAACAAACCCCAATGCATCCTATGAAGACGTGGCCGGATCTCTGAATAAAGGCCGGACAACCATAATGAGAAATATTCAACGATTAAAAGATCTGGGACGGCTATCCCGTATTGGATCAAAGAAAAGCGGGCACTGGAAAATAACCCCATAAAAAAGCGGTCCGATGCAGACCTGTAACTGAAAGGCTTACGATGGACAACTGAAAGCTGATGACCGATAATTATGAATAAAATAACCCAGGCACTTGAAAAAAGATTTGATGAGACCAAAGCTATCCATGCACGCCATATTGTAACTGACCATGGATGGAAAATTTTATTGGACAGGGGTGTTGATTGTCACATTTATTTAACTTCTATTCTCTGATTATTTTGACCAACTCAAAAAGTTGTCAAATTAAATTGACCTTTTCCTTTCGACGGTGTTTCTCGATAAATTTTTAATGCCTTATTTGCTTGTATTCCAAGTTGATTCGACGATATGTTTTGCTCGTTGGAGAGTCCTTTTAAGATAGGCGTTTTTTCTTTTAGGGTCGGCGTGATTTTGCCAGTTGGTCCTTTCTGTGATCAGACATTCCAGAACAGCATGGAGATCTAAACCTTTTCTAAACAGGGCGACGGCATAGGCAAAATCTGTTGCAGACTCATCACCCCGTTCGTATTTCAGTCTGGAGATTTTTAAGTTCTGGCACACTCCCCCCTCCAGGGGTTTAGGGGAAAAGAATGGCTTTTTGACAGTTGCTTTTGTTGATTTCAGTTCCGGGATATGGGCTTTATTTTTCCAATCGATCCAAACCAGCCTGGCCAAGGGATACCCTCCTGAAGGATCGAGGTGTTTTTTCTTTCTGTTTCTAAATCCGGGGCATCGCCCCCACCTGTTGGATGGGTCGGCTCCGGGATCGGATTTAAGTCTCTTGAGCCAATATCTTTTCTCAGACAAAGGCAGTGGTCTGGATGCGTGTACCCACACCTGGTAATTGCTTGGAGATGTTTCAACAACCATTCTTCCCGGCTTCCATGTACCGTCAGAGAATCGGTGTTGGATGCCAATTGTTTCAAAGGAGATATCATCTACCAATAAATAATACGACTGAAGGGCAGGCTGGATAAGTATATGCCGCCCCTGTGCATTCTCAGCTTTAAGGTAGGCAATATTGGAGGGTTCAGGTTTTACAAACCAGCGACTACCTACGTCCATATCCAGGACTGCCAGTCTATAATCGGCGCTAAAAAAGCGGTGCAGTTTTTCAAGCAGTTTTCGCATGGAAAACCAGACAGACGATGGGTGCCACCGCCTGTCTCTTCAGTCCTTTGGGGTTGGTGAAGATTTGAGAATATTTAGTTTAAAAAACCTCTGGAGGAGATTCCTCAATTCGGGCTTCCAGGAATTCCTTCAAGATTGTATTTTCAGCATTTATTTTTTTGACACTCATCAAGACCATATCCAGAAAAAGGTATCCCAGTTGGTCAGTGATTTGGTCCATCTTTTTTTCAAAGATTTCATCTTCGTATACGTTCATGATTATTTCCTGATTAAAATATTTCGGTAGCAGCGATGCGGACATGTTCTGCAGAGACCTGGGCAGATTTCTTGCCGGCTGCAACGATGAGGGCACCCCTTGCCAGATGATTGGCCTTTCGGAACAGGCCGCCGGAACCTTGATGGATAGCCGTAACTGCCGGTGGTTCAAAAAGATCCTTGTGTACACCTGCAATAGTCAGGTGATGGGCCAGATAGTCTTCCATGCCTTTTTGGTCCACCCCTTGAAGGTGGCATTTTCCCACCACCCTTGAGGCCAGGGGCATTGAGTTGCGATATCGCAGGTTGTCCACCAAATTGGCCTGCCCTGCAAGGACCATTGATAAATAGGGCTTTGAGTCATTTTCAAACTGGGTAAGGGTATGAAGTTCTGCAAACACATCAAGACGCAGCAGGGAGGCTTCATCAATAACCAGGACCGCTTTCATCTTCTTGCCAAGTACGGTATCCCTGACTTCTTCTTTGATCCGGCGGATCATCACTGTCCGTGAGATCCCGGCAGGCGTAAGATTAAGCTCTCCCAATATTTGGCGGTACAATTCCAGGATTGAACCGGAAGAGGCTGTCACATGTACCACCCGATATTCTGAAGGGTGCAATCCTCCTGTAACATACCTCAGGGATGTTGATTTACCGCTGCCGATGTCCCCAGTGATCAAAGCCACCCCACCCAGACCGATGGCATATAAAATACGCTCTTCTATCCCCTTGATGGATTGGGTCACCAGGATCTCCTTACGGGAGATATTCGTATGAAACGGCTCTTTTTGGAGCTCAAAAAAAATACGATGGGCTGTTTTCATGAGGTTGTCTCCCACATTTTACCTGTCTCAGGGGCTGTTCCCTCACTGGTCAGAACCGGGTCGTTGTTTTTATCACGTTTTACCCGGCAATTAACGTTCAGATCCACCATTCGAAGGAATCCGTAGGATTTCTGCTTGTATTTGAGTTCAACCCTGTCATAATCATCTTCATGGTAGAGCAGCTCCACTTTTTTGCCGATCAGTTCCACAGGACCTTCATACAGATGTTTATCAAGGATAATTGTCCGGTCCTTGTTTACTTTGCGTAAAACGATTTTTCTAAAATGGTCCTTTACATCGTCCGGGGTGGATCGTACACATTCAAGACCGTCAGTGAATCGTACAAGGGGGGTCTGGCCGGTGGCAGAATGCTTTCGACCATTATAAGACTTGGCCAACCACTCATCAAAGCTCTGATTGATATCTTCCAGGGTGGTCCCTGTGAACCTGGGAAGAAAACCCGAGCGCACGGTTTTAAAGAATCTCTCTATTTTTCCTTTTCCTTGCGGTTTGTAGGGCCTTGCATGGATCAGGGCAATTCCAAGGGAGGCCGTAGTATGCATAAGCTGCCTTGAACGAAAAGCACTCCCATTGTCGACATAAAGCTTGCGAGGTAAACCCCGTCTCAACATGCCCTGTTCAAAAGCATGCATGAATGAGTTGGTGGTTTCTGATGCATAAAACTGTCCGTAAACGATCAACCTGGAATGGTCATCAATAAAGGCTATCAAGTAGGTTTTATGCATTTTCCCGCGGATCTCAAGAGAGGGGCCGTGCATGACATCACTTTGCCAGCTATCATTGGGGTGCTTTTCTTCAAATTTACGTCGATCTTCTTTCATTTCTGGTTTCCTCATAAGTTCGTGTTGATGGAAAAAACGGTAAATCGTTGATAAAGAACCATTCGGGGGCGGGATTCCACGATCTTTCAGAGTCTCAAGGATAAGCGGGACTGTCACACCAGGCATTTCTTTTCTCAGCTGTTTGAGGGTCAGGCAGGACTCTTGGTCTATTACCCTCCCTTTACCCTTGTCGTTCCTGTCTTTGGGATACAGGGATTCAAGTTTATGATTACTTTCCTCGTAAAGCTTTATCCAACGTTTAATCGTCCCTTTGCTGATACTGGTTTTTTGTGAAAAAGGAATACGCCACTTACGGGCGCATTTCTCCCGTATGATCGCCTCTTTTTCCCCATAATTCAGGCCGATACTGCTTACAAGCTCCTGGATAACACCGTACCTGAAGACTGCGACATCTCTTTTATGCCTTTCGTTCATTTTCCTCCTTTGAATTAGGGTTTCATCCTGCATATAACACCGGAAAAACCAAAACAAAGGAAGCCCTCGGTAGGGAGGCTGAAACTCGTGTTCGACAGCGGTAGATACACAAAGTTTCAAAACCCTTGCCAGTCAAGGGGTACAGCTGTCCACTCATAATGGCGTAGTGCCTACAAAATCAGGGGGTATCTCAGATGGATTTTATCTTTTTGGGAGGAGTTATTTTTAGTTCTTTAAGTATCTTACGCTGAACAACGGTCAATTCTGTGTACTGTAGTACATGGCCATCTTTATGCAAAAATTTTCCTAAATGAAGGCGTTCCATCTCAGTGCGGACCCTGGGCCAGGTCATTCCGGTTTCCAGCTCCGCAATCCGGATCAGAAGCAGGGCGAGCCAGCAGAGCATGACATGGGACCGGATGCGATCATCCTTGGTGTGATACACCGGCCTGAGCGACAGGGTTGACTTTAGCGTGCGGAAGGCCCGCTCAACTGCCATGAGCTGTTTATAGCCAAGGGCCACATCTTCTGCCGACAGGCTTTTATCACTGGTACTCAATAAATATTTGCCATCCAGCTTCGCTTCACGCTTTACCTTACTCCTGTCCACCTTCAACTTGCCGGACTTAAGCTCCTTGAGGTATCTTCCCATGGATCTATGGGCCATAAGGGCATATTTTGTTTTAAGCTGTGCTTTTTCGGACTGTTTTTCCAGGGCGGTTAGTTCTTTTTCAATCCGTTCCAGAGTTCTGTTACGAACATGTTTATCATGTTCGGCCTGTTCCGGGTTATAGGCAATAATAAATCGGCGGCGGCCACTGCCTTCACCCACGAAAACCTCCTTGATATGGAGATTCTCTTTGATGACCTTAAAACGTCCGCCCCGATTCAGGGCCTCTTCATTTATATTTGTGCCTCTGAGCTTTTCACCGAGGATGTACTGACCTCCGGCTCTTTGCAGATTGCGTCGGTTATCTTCACTCGTCATGCCGCGGTCCATAGCCCAAACCACGTTCCCAAGCTTCCAGTCATTCAGGTCTTTTTGAACCTGATCAACGCACTTGGCATCGTTTTGGTTGCCGGGCAGGACCCAACATCGAACCGGGATACCCTCCCTTGTAACAGCCAAGCCAATGGTGACTTGGGGCAAATCGTTTCTCTTATGCTTGGACTTACCAAATGCCAGCAACTCTGAATCACCTGGGTCGTCCATTTCAAAATAGGTGTTGGTGGTATCAAAAAATATCAAATCCACTGTAAGGTTTAACAGCTGGGCCGTTGCCCAGAAAACCTTCTCCTGAATTTCAACTTCATGCTTGAGCAAAAAATCCATGCCCCGGTAAAAATGCTGAACCTGGATGGGCTGCTCAATATCCAGGTGCACATCCTTGGACGCCCATTCCTCAACCGCAAGTTTTGAACATGGTGCCAGAGCCCGGTTGGCGACCATGGCAAACAGGGCATCTGCAATGGGGGCTTTGAACCCCCTATCTGTCAATGTCTGGGCAAGGCAGGTATCAATGCCGAGACGTTTCCACAGCCCTTTAAGGAGGAGAGCCCCACCGGCCGGTTGGCTCGATATGAACTTCAATCTTGTGTCCTGGTTTTCCAGCGCCTGCATATCTTCAGGGCTTATGAAGCGGCTTAGACTGCTGACCAGGCGCTTGAGAGCGGCGACATCAAGCTGGTCCCGCCGCCCGAACGAGTAGACGACCTCGGCCCGGGAATAGCCTTTTTCAGGGTGACGGGTGTTGTGGGCCAACTGAATATACTCAACCTCGGACCCATCCTTGTTCTTGCGTTTTATGGTGCGTACATACATGCCCATATAAAAAGCATGTATTTCCACATTAGTCAAGGAAAAAGCCACTATAGCGTGTGCCTACATGGTTTGGCGACAAAACTGATGTTTTTTCCCGAATTTACTGGCTCTCAGAGCCAAAAATAGAAAAAATGTACCTACAACTGTCGAACACGAGTGAAAGACTGATTTTATAACAAATTAAATTGATCTACTGACCGGGATTCGTCCCATGTCAATGAGCTTGTCATAGGCAGCCAGCAACCCGGCCTTCCAGGCCTCAGTCAGGTGGGCTTTTGTATGACGTTTCAGGTTGGCCATCCAATGGCGCATCCGTGCTGAAGAACCGCCTGGAGGCCATTTCTGGTGGGAAATTCGATGTTTAAGGGCTGAGCGGATAGTGTCTCTGGATGTTTGGAATCGACTGAAATGGCTTGCCGGTCTAATCTGAATGACGCAACCGCAGTTGGGGCACCGGTAACGCTTTAACCAAAGGGGCATGTCAAATCCATCAAAAATCGCTTGGACATATCCATGGCCCCACACTTTAAAATGACAACACCGGGGGCATTGGGATGGTCGTTCCCATTCAAACTTGCGACCTTGAGTGAAAATTGTCTTGAGCAAAACCTCAACAAATAGTATCATTATTTAGTTTTTTTGAGGGCTATTTGCCCCGTTGTTTGAGGCAGAAGAGAGAGGCAACTCTCTTCTGCCTATTTTTTTGCATAAAAAAGGCCATAATCATGGCCTAATTAATCTGACATTCTTTTCAGTTGGTCAACTTATTTTGAGAATTTTATCCTTCGTTAGGTCAATTTATCGTGGCACTTAACAAGGGGCCTGGATATCTTCCAGCACTATGAAATGAACGATGCCTTCTCTCTTGGTAAACCCCTGCCAGTCGGATCTTGACATGGATGATGATGTGGATGGAAAAGATATTTACCTGTTTATAAATAATGGAACCGTCAACTGTCTTGAGTCCTTTGCCGGTATGTTCGGGCATCAGCTTTAGCTGCTCGACAAAGTGCCGCCGGTATCAGGAGCCAAACCGAAAGGTGATCTCCCACAGATCCGGCGACAGGATATTGGTCTTTTGAATAAAAATAGAAAGGGTCTGAGCTTGGTTCATGCTCATCTGTCTCCCTCCCTGAACTGGTAATCACAAAAAGTTTGTTGCTTTATTGTCTGCATGCCATTTGCCTTCCGCTATCCTTTTATAACGGAAATATGACTTGATGTTCAGTCGAAAATTTTACTACCCAATTTGCCTCATATGCAGACTTGAGGTACAAAGAATTTTGAACGACCCCAAAAATCAGATAAAATGGGAAACAAATTTCTCTGGAATATTGGTAACCTTGTTTTTTGAATAATCAAAAAAAACAACACCGGTTTTTGCAAGGGCAACCAAATCGCCTGTTTTAATATTGGTTACCCTGTAAAAAATATCGCAGCCATACTTGTTAAAGTCACCTGCTCCGATTTCAAACTTTAATCTGTCTTTATAAAATGACTGTGACTTGTATGAAACAGCAAGATCGGCGACAATTAATCCCTTTTTCTCAACGCCTGGTATGGGAAAACTCAAGGTCTCCAAAAATTGTACCCGAGCTTCATTCATAAGCGAAATAAATGCATCATGCCCTAGATGATTTGCTGAGTTGATATCGGCCATTCTCACTTTAAGTTCCGTTACAAAGACAAAATTGTCTGTCATTTCAATTTCAACGCGTGCCATGATTGTCCTTTTTAATTCCCAAGTCCCGAAAGATTAATCAGTTCACTGGGTTCAATATCATAATTATACCCAGGGGTCATCCTGATTTTAATCGGCAACAATGGTGCTGGCGGCTTTAGAATGTGCAAACAGGACTCCCAGATACTGGCTTTTAACAATTGAGACGGGTGCGGCTCTTTTGTGACAAAGCGGATAACAGTTTTTGGTAGTCATAATATTCCTCATTTTTTGCCAGGATTACTTATTCAGTAAGCTTTTTAAGTGTGGCACTCCTGCGCATTCCGCCCGCCATCAATCCTGCTTTGCCTTCAAGTATTTTAACCATCCAATACTGAACCCATTTTTCAAGTTCCGGGTCGGATTTGGGATGAAAGGCCCTGCCGGCTTTCCACAGGTATTCAATGACGTGGATAATATCAACGATGGTCGTAAGATTCACCCCTTTACCATCTGCCGTAATAACCAGAACAGGTCCTGTGGGTGCTCCATCATCCGGGTTGTGTTGCCGTGTTTCATAAAATGCGTCAAAGTCCAGGGCTGCTCGTTGTGTCAGCTCTTCTACCTGGCGTTTGGGAATATGGGCACCTGTGGTTTTTTTCGATGGTCTCCAAGGTTTCGTCAAAAGAGCTGGACGGCTTTTAAGTTGGTGACCCTGGCTTTGGGCCCGAACATGGGACAGAACCCACAGGTTTACGCCAAACAGGATTGCGAAAATAAGGGTCAGAGGATAGACCCCCTTGAACTCTTTAACCAGGGATCGCGTTTTGAAAAGATAGTTCTTCTTGGAAGATGTTCAGGTTGTTCGGTCGTCTGAAAGTACGCCTCCGGGTACAAGGCAGTGAAGATGAAAATTATGGGTGGGTGTACAGGAAAATTAGCCTTGTTCTGCACATTACAGTGTTCAGTGCTGAAATAGTAACGTGTGCATGAGGGGCTGAAAAATGCGAAGCCAGGAACGAGAGCAGCTTTTTTCAGTCCCTCTCGATAGAATTGTTCGCCCGTGATGAGTCTGTTTGTAAAATTGTTTTTCTTAATATTTTTCCACAAAAACTATTTAAACTTTCATTGGCTTGCATTGCTTTTATAGCAAGTGTTTTATGCAAATCACTATCAACTCTCAATTGAAATTTGCCTGAATATTTTTTGCCTGAAATACCTGTAGGTAATGGAATATTATCGTTTTCATAGATTTCAATCCATTCATCTAATATTTGACATAATTGGCGATAAACATTTTCTTCGTTATCACCATGACAGCATTTACCAATCCAGCCAGGAATTGAACCAACGTAGCATTGATCTTCTTCCGACCACTCAACAATTTTCAAATAATGGTCTCTCTTCTTCATTATTTTGACCTTTTAATTTTAAGTTGAACTTCTTTTTCCTGATATTGTTTTGCATCATCGCTAAGTTTTCCAGAAACGGTTATGCCAATCCCCTTGGGATGAATCAAATTTCTATGTGTGCCTTTTCCACCCCGATTTACAAAACCTGCTTTTTCAAGCTCTTTAATAAGTTGTTTGATTTTTCTTGGCATAATATAAATAGTATCAATGTGGTACTAAAAAGTCAATTTGCGTTTTTGAAAAAAGGGCGAACAAGAAAATATCCAGCTTGTCTGGTTCATTTTGTCAGTCGGTAAAGCTTCGATAGCCACAAGTCAAACGATTTTTGAAATAATTCAAGTTCCCTGATGTTTAATTCACAGGCTTGTTCTTGGATTCTCTTTTTACCAGCAGAAGGGTGTTGCATGTCACGGAAAGACTGCTAAAGAGCATGGCCGTTGCCGCAATGATGGGATTTAAAAATCCGCCGGCCGCCACCGGGATGCTGATGATATTATAAACCAGGGCAAATATGAGGTTTTGTTTTACTTTCCGGTTGACGCGTGTGGCAAGCGCTATAAAATCGATGATCTGGACCGGGGTCTCCTGCATCAGGGTAATGGCGGCAACACCTTCACCCGGGTTGAGGCCTGAATGAACGGCCATGGCAATATCGGACTGGCCCATGGCCGGCGCATCGTTTACGCCGTCGCCCACCATGGCAACTTTTTTGCCCGATTGTTTAAGGGTTTTAATGAATTCGGCTTTTTCATGGGGCAGCAATCCCCCATGGGTGTTTTCAGCCGGGATCTGTACAAAGGCTCCGGCGGCGAGGGTGGGTCGTTCAGCATCTCCTGAAATCAGATAACAGGCAAGTCCCCTTTTATAAAGATCTGCAACAAGGGTCTTTACGCCGGTTTTCATTGCGTCCCCCAGGTGGACAGCTGCTACAATGGTATCATCCTGAGCTAAAAAAACCGTTGATATGACCTGGGCACCTTGCCTGGCGAACGAGATAAAAGAGGGGTCTGCCGGATTGTTTTTATTCACAAAATCCCTGCTGCCAAAGCAGTAGGTTTTATCCTGGAACCGGCAGCTGACCCCGTTGGAATGGTAAATGAGGTCTTCCAGATCAAGGGGCGGTATTTTCTTTGCCATGGCAAAGGCGGATATGGTGTGGGCAATGTAGTGGTCCGATTTTTGTTCCAAGGCATGGACGATCTGCCAGGCCTTTTGGGCTGGGAAATTGTTTGCCGTATCCATGCCCAGCACCTTAAGTCTGCCTGTGGTCAGTGTGCCGGTCTTGTCAAAAACAATGGTATCCAGTCCATGAACTTTTTCAAAGGCTTCAAAATCCCTTACCAGGATACCTTTTTTCCCGGCGGCAGACACGCCGGCCACAAGGGCAAGGGGAATGGCAATGCCAAGGGCACAGGGGCAGGAAATGACCATGACGGAGATTCCCCGGTTAAAGGCGTCGTAGGAGGTCAGCCCGTAGAGCATCCAGAAAAAATAGGTCACAATGGAAAACCCGATGACCGATGGGACGAAAAATTTCAAGATCTCCTCAAACCGCTGGGTCTGGGCGGTTTTTTCGGACAGGCTGTTTTCCATGATGGCAAGCATTCTGCCGAGAATGGAGTCTTTCCCCACTTTCACGGCTGTTATCTGGATCTTGCCGGAAATGATCCGGGTGCCGCTCTTGACCGTGTCCTGGGGCCGGACATTGGCCGGTTTTGCCTCTCCGGTGATGGATGACTCGTCAATGACGGCAGATCCTCGGGTGACAATGCCGTCTGCCGCCAGGATCTCTCCTTCTTCGGCCAGGAACGCGTCCCCCTCGGCCAATTGCTTGATGGAAACATACCGTCCCCTGGGAAACTGCTCTGCACAGATTCTGACTTTCTGGGGAACCAGGGAAAAAAATTTCCACAGGCCTTCGGAAATTTTGTTCTTTGCGGTCTGTTCGAGCATTTTTCCCGTCAGGATCAGCAGGATGAGCATGGATGCGGCATCAAAATAGAGATGGATGCTTCCCCTGTAAAAATGAAACAGGCTGTAGGTATAGGTTGAAAAGGATCCCGTGGATACCAGGGTTTCCATTCCCGGAAATCCGGATGTGATACCGCTAAGGGCCCGTTTGTGTATGGGATATCCGCCGTAGAACACAACCACGGTGGCCATCAGAAAAACCGGCCAGGACAGAAGCTGCACGGCATGGGGGGAGAGCTCAATGAAGAACCCCGAATAGATGGACCAGCTGAGCATCATGACGTTCATGGTTAAAAACAGGGTCACACAGATCCGGATAAATTCTGCTCTGCTTTTTGAGGATTTCTGATTAATATCAGCAGCAGGGTATCCCAGTTTTTTAATGGCGGCATAAATTTTATCCGGGGATGTTTTTACTGGATCATACACCACACTTCCCCGGTCGCTGGAAAAATTGCACGAGGCGTTTACCACGCCCTTTGACCGGGTGAGGGTGGTTTCAATCAGCCATGCACAGGCCGGGCACCACATGTTTTGAATCTGGAGATTAAGGGTCAGAAAATTGCCGGCATCCATGGGAACCTCACTATCTGTCCCGGACAACTCTGGGGCAGGGGGGTCAAGGCGTGCTTCCCATGATTCCGACGTCTCTATTGTCGTGTCCGGCACGATACCTGCTGCAACACATTGTTTGTACAGGTCGGTATCCTTGAAATCTTTGGTATCTTTGTACTCGTCCGATTCCATGAGCATGGCATGGACCATTTTGCAGCCCTGGCAGCAGAAGACGGCCTTTGACGGAGCTTTGGAAACCTTAACGCCCAGGCCGCAGAGGGTGCACGGAACGCGTGTTTTCATTGCCTGCCTTTTAGGCAAGGCATACGATGGGGATACATCCTGGAACCGGAGATGATCAAAGGGTTGTTTGCTGGATGTGCCGGATATACCGGATAACTGCTTCCCGGCTTTCAACAGACATGGAGCTTGCCAGGGCCGGCGCCCGCTTGCTGCCATAGCTGATGGCGGCAAACAAGTCCCTGTCACTCATGGCCACTGTTTTCTCGTCGGTCAGGTCGGTTGGCAGGGGCGAAAAGCTCTGGCCCACGGTGCCAAGTCCGTCCATTCTGGGACCGTGGCAATGGGAACAGAAGGCCTGGTAATCCTTTTCCCCTTTGGCCAGTACTGCCTGGGCAGGCCCAATGGGTGTCAGGGTAAAACCGGTTTTTAAGAGTTCCCGTATCAGGGCCTCACTTTTTGTGTCGGCAATGGTTCGTTTGTCCATTATAAGCTGGGGTTCCTCATGGGGCCGGATCGCAGGGGTTTGATACATTCTCCCGGCTTTCAGGTTTGTATCGTACAGGGTAATGACCGTATAGACTCCGGTTAAAACCAGCGACACAAAAACGGCAAGAATCAGCACCTTTTTCATCTATTTGGCCTCCTTGCCGCTGACATGCTGGCCCAGGGGGTTTTTCTGATATTCTGCATAGGGGGATGCTGACGGAAGGCTGTTCACGGGCCGGTAGTCCCAGGTCGGGCATGCCCTTGTCTCCCACCACCACAAAAGAGAAATATCCCACACCGAGGATGATGGCCACCATGGTGGTGACCCACACAAAGGTTCGCAGCAGAGACTCTTTGGGTTTAAGTGTGTCCATCATTTTATAATATTACCTCCGTAAGGCCGTAATACAGGATATAATACAGGGCCCATAAAACGGTACCGCCAACGATCAGGCCAATGATCATGGGAAACGGGCCGTCTGCCTTTTCGATGCCGTCGGCAAACTGCTGGACGGCTTTTAAGTTGAAGACCCTGGATCGAGGTCCGAACATGGGCAGCACCCACAGGGTCACGCCAAACAGGATTGCAAAGATAAGGGTCAGCGTTATCATGGCAAGTACCTGCTGGGTATTTAAAAGTTCGAAAAATCTCATTTATCAATCCCCTCTGTTTCGGGTTTTACGGCTGTCTCCCGGACAAATTTCTGGCTATCTGAAGAAAAGGGCATAGCCCACCAGGGCAAAGCTTGCCCCAATGGCTGCAAGGGCCAGGTAAAAGACAAAATAAAGATCACGTCCGGCCTTGGCCGAGGTTGCTGCTGCCGGTGTCGTGTCCTCCTCCATGGCCAGAAACCTTGCCCGCTGCTGGTCGGAGAATTGTCCGGTTTTCAGCGCCCATACAAACACGGCAACACCGATGAACAGTCCGGTCAGAATATAAGCCACAAAAAACGGATAATACATGGGTCAGCCTCTATCGGTATTCAAATGGTTATTCATACGCGGCGTCAATTCCCCTGGGTTCTTGGTTGGCATCGATCTCGCCAATAAAATATTTGGCAATATAGTTTCCCACATCCCATATCTTTTCAGATTCCAGTTCCCGCTTAAAATAGGGCATGGCCGTTCCGGTAATGCCGTTCATGATCTGATAGTAGATAATGCCCCCGCTGACCCCCCGGCCTTTGAGGATGGTGAAGTTCAACGGCGGCGGATACAGATAGGGCTGGGCCGGACCCATGCCGTCTCCCACGGGTCCGTGGCAGCCAAAACAGAAATCCTGGTAGATTTTTGCACCCCTTGCAAGGCCCGCCTCCGAGGCGGGATAGGGGGTGGGGATGTCGTGCCAGCCCCTGGGGACATTGGCATGAATCCATGCCACGTTTTCGTTTACACCCGCCTCGTATGCGTCAATTGATCGTTTTTTCCAGAGCGTCTGCCTCTCCATTCGCAGGTCTGCATTCTTGAGCCCCAGGCTCTGGGTATACTGGATCAACAGGTCCAGATTGTCCTGTTTTAAAAATAGAAACGGGGGCATGATGGACAACGGCCGTGTAAATCTGGGGTTGGTAAAGTGGGCCTGGTGCCAGTCATCGGGATGCTCTCCGCCTTCCTGGGAGAGATCCGGACCTGTTCTCTGGGAGCCCAGGAGGATGGGGTAATCCTTCAGGTAGTCTCCTGCCTGGGCCAGCCTTTCTGCGCCCAGTCCCCAGTCCACCGATCGGATGGACTGGGTATGGCAGTAAACGCATCCGTTGCTGATATAGAGGGCCCGGCCTTTTTCTTCCATGGCCGTCCGGCTTCTGAACAGATCCGAAGGAAGGGTTTTGCTGGTGTTGGCATAGGGAAGAATGATGACCACCGATACCACGGCAATGAGGATAAGAAGGCTGCCGATGACAATGGCTGCAGGTGTCATTTTCATGGGGTTTCTCCGGGAGTTGAAAAGAGTGATCTGAAAATATTATAAAACCCTGACAGGGCAGATAGAAAAATCAACAGCCCCAGGGACGCCCGGACAATATTGTATATGTGGATTTCAGGAAGTACGCGGTACACGGTTTCTCCGTTGAGCCAGCCATTGCCCTGGATGAGTCCGGAAATGGTTAACACGATGGTAAACCCGACCACGCCGATCAATACCATCCAGTATTGGAAATTGGCCAGGAAGGGGCTGAAAAGCGGTCTGCCCGTTATTCTCGGGAGGATGAAATACAGCCCCCCAAGGGCAATCATTCCGGCAAACCCGAGGACACCCACATGGGCGTGGCCGACCACCCAGTGGCTGAAATGGGTCACCCGCTGGACATCGGGAAGTGCCATCATGGATCCCCGGATACTGACGATGAAATACATGATGGTGCCGGTGAAGACAAATTTACCACCAATATCTTCACTGATCAATCCGAGCTTTCCCCGGGCCGTGTACCAGATATTGATGAGAAAGGCCATGACCGGAATCACCATGGCAATACTGTCCACAATGGCGACCACCTTGAGCCAGGTGGGAACCGGCACCTGTAAAAGGTGATGGGTTCCGATATGGGTATAGATAACGATCAGGGCCCAGAAACCCAGGAGGGAGAGGGTGTGGCTGTAGAGCGGTGTCCGGCAGACCTGGGGAATGATGTAATAGGCTATGGCTGCAGCCAGGGGCGTCAACAGCAGTCCAAACACATTATGTCCGTAAAACCAGAGAAGAATGGCATCGGGAATGCCCACAAGCGCTCCCGAATCCGGCTGCCAGATAACGTTTCCCAGGCAGTAGGTACAGGTGGTGAGAAGGATTCCGGCCAGCACATACCAGACCGAGACGTAGAGGATTTTTTCCTGTCTGTTTTTTACCGTCATCATGAAATTAAAGAAAATCAGACAGAAGGCAATGACAATACCCACATCAATGGGCCAGATCATTTCAGCGTATTCCCGGCCCTGGGTATAGCCTGCGGCAAGGCTGATCACCAGGGCCACAATGGCAATGTTCCACAGGACAACCGTGAAGACGCCCAGCCGTTCACTGTACAATCGGGTCCGCAGCAGCCGGGGAACCAGGTAAAACGAACTGGCCAAAAGGCCCGGGGTCACAAACCCGAACAATACCAGGTTGACATGCATGGGGCGAAGTCTTGAAAAGAGAAGCCAGGCAATGTTGCCGGTCAGATCTGGGGCCACAAGCTCTGTGGCCGCAATAAATCCTGCCAGGGTGGCCACCATCATCCAGACCGCAGAGGTCAAACAAAACCCCCTGGCTGTCAGGTAAGTGGCGGTATCGGGTTGGATTGGGTTCTCGGGCAAAGCAAATACTCCTCTGTTAATTGTGACAGGACAGCCAGCAGTCCAGGTTGGCTTTTTCCTTCCTGTGACATTGGATACAAAACCCCATTTTAAATTCGTGGTGCTTAAGCCGGTCGGTTCCTGGGATATCCCCGTGACAGGCCTCACACTGAAAATCTTTTTTTATGTGGCGTTCATGGTTGAACATGACATGCTCGGGCACATGAAAAACCTTCTTCCACGGTGTGGGCGTCTTGGTGTCAAAATATGCATGTTCTTTTCTGATTTCCGGGTGGTTGGGAATAATATGGTTGTGGCAGTACAGGCATTTTTCCACAGGCGGAATCCCGGGATGGGGCGACCGGTCCACATAGGAGTGGCAGAAACGGCAGTCAATCTTTTTGTTGCCGGCATGGAGCCTGTGGCTGAAAGCAATGGGCTGGGCCGGCCCGGCATTCACATGGGGCATGATATAATAAAAATAGGCAAACAGGGCGAGCAGGATGACCAAAGCGCTCAAAACAAACAGTTGGATTTTGTTCTCCCGCACCTGGGCTGAAAACAACTTAAACTGGGAAAAAAGGGTCAGGGGGCGGCCCCTGGTTCCCACCAGAACCACCAGAACCACCAGGGTCAGAAAGGTGAGGGATGCCAGTATTATTTCCATTGAACCACCTCCCCTGAACCGGGTTTCAATGCTTCAGGAAATTGTTTGAAATAGGCTAGAATGGAAATAATCATGAGTCCGAAGAATCCAAGGGTAATGATGAGGTCACTGATGCCGATGGGAAATACACCTGGGTCGTGTTCAAGGAAACTGGGGCCGAGAAGTAGAAAATGCTCGATCCAGAGTCCGGTCAGCACGCAGGCGCTGATGACGATCATGAGTCGGGGGGATTGTTTGATTTTCCGGCTCAAAAGGATGATAAACGGCAGGATAAAGCAGCCGATAAAAACCGTCCAGGCAAGATAACTCCATGGAAGGGTCATGGTCCGTTTAATGATATAGGCGGTTTCTTCGGGAATGTTTCCGTACCAGATGACCACAAACTGGGAATAGAAAAAATCTCCCCATACAATGCTGAAGCCGAAAAAAAGCGTGCTCATGTCGGCCAGCTGGGTCGGGGTAAGGGCGAAGGGAATCCTTGGGCTCAGGTGAAGAATGGATACTAAAAGGATAATGGCGCCGAACCCGGCATAGATGGCCTTGATAAAGGTGTAGGCCCCAAACAGGGTGGAATACCAGTGGGGGTCCGCGCTCATGACCAGATCAAACCCCACGAGCGACAGGCAGATGGCAAAGGCAAACATGTACCAGGCACCCAGAACCGTCATCCGGTGCCGGATGGTTTCAGGGTCATGGCGGCTTTGTTCAAACCGGTTGAATAAAAAAGTCTTCAGCCGGGTATTTTTCGGGGCGGTCTTTAATCTGAATTTAAGTGAGTGGTACAGGTAACCAAACCCAAGCGCGTAGAGAATCAGAAATGCTGCACCGTCCCGGACAAATAAAAACTGAGGATTCAGCCACACCTCCTTGCCGTGGAGATTTTGTCCCATCCATGGAAATACATGGTCCTCTCCAATGAAAAGAACGAGAAACAGCACAAAGGAAACCGGGAAAAAGGCGGAAAAGGCCTCTGCAACGGCTGCAAAGGTGTGGCTCCAGCGGGCCTTGGTAACGTGCATGAGGGTGGAAAACAAAAGCCCCCCGCAGGAGAGGATGGTGAAAAACATGAAATTTGTCAGGTAGGCCAGCCAGGCCTTTTCCGGGTGACTGCCTGCAGCCAGGAAAATGAAAATTAGAAATCCGCCTCCGGCAACCAGTGCCGGAATGAGGAACACATTTCTTTTCAAAGGTGCTGAAGGTTCTGTTAATGCCGTATCCATGGAGGTCATGTGTTTTCCCTTTGTTTTTTTATGGACCCTGTATGGACGAGGAGCGCTTTCAGGCTGTCCGCATTTTCGGGGGTTGAAGCCACTTCAATCCCATACAGAGAACCTGAGCATTCCGGGTCATAATTTTTTTCATAGTCTGGGTCAGGAAGACCCACCTGGGTCACAATGCCCAGGACATTGCCCAGCACGGCAAACAAAATGGTGAGCTCAAAGGCGATGACAAAAAACGGTATCCAGGAGATAATAGGCTTTCCACTGACAATGAGGCTCCAGCGGGTGGCCGTGAACACGGCAAGGGAAAATCCGGAAATAAATCCAATGATTCCGCCGGTCAGGGTAAACCACCCGATCCTGCTCTTTTTTGTGCCCAGGGCCCGTGCAAGGGCGTTGCTGGGAATCGGGCTGTGCACTTCGGTGACCGTGAAGCCTTCGGCCTGTATTTTCTCCACAGCCGCCAGGGTCTCTTCCTGGTTTCGATAAAGACCTGTGACAATGATGGCATCTGCGCTCATGAATTACTCCGTTTTGTGATGTATCATTTCTTTCATTTCAGTCATGGAAACCGACGGCAGGTGCTTGACAAACAGCAGAAACAGGAAAAAGAAGAGACAGAAGGCCCCCACCATGATGCCTCCCTCAACCCATGTGGGACGGTAATGGCCCCAGGCATTGGGCAGAAAGTCATGGGCAACGCTGCCGGCGATGATGACGAACCGCTCAAACCACATGCCGATATTGACAAAAATCGAGATGACGAACAGAGGAATGACGTGGGTTCTGATTTTTTTGGATAAATACAGGAGGGGGATGACGGTGTTGCAGATCACCATGATCCAGTATTCGGGGGCATAATGGCCAAAGGCCCGCCACCAGAAGGTTTCCATCTCAATGGTGTTGCGGCTGTACCAGGCAATGAACAGTTCAGTTCCATAGGCAAACCCGACAATGATGCCGGTAAAGACAATGGTTTTTGCGATGCTTTCAAGTACCTCCATGGTGATCAGCGCTTCGTACTTGAGAATTTTTCTCAAGGGAATGCTCAGGGTCAGCACCATGGCAAGGCCTGAATGGATGGCCCCGGCCACAAAGTAGGGGGCAAAAATGGTGGTGTGCCAGCCGGGTATCACGCTCAGGGCAAAATCCCAGGAGACCACGCTGTGGACGGAAATAACCAGGGGGGTGGCAAGGCCTGCAAACAGCAGATAGGCCCTGGAGTAGTTCATCCATTGACCGGTTTTCCCGGACCATCCAAGGGAGAGCACCTTGAAGATCTTTTTGCGGACGCCCTGGGAGCGGTCCCGGATGATGGCCAGATCCGGGATAAGCCCGGTATACCAGAAAAGACTGCTCACGGTGAGGTAGGTGGAGATGGCAATGACATCAAACATCAGGGGCGATTGAAAGTTGGGCCACAACGTCCGCTGGTTGGGAAGGGGCAGCATATAAAACACCAGCCAGGCACGGCCCAGGTGGATGAAGGGAAACAGGCCCGCAATGCACACGGCAAACACGGTCATGGTTTCAGCAGCCCTGGCAATGGGGTTTCTCCATCCTGCCCGGAACAGGAACAGGATGGCTGAAATCAGGGTGCCGGAATGGGCAATCCCCACCCAGAAGACAAAGTTGATCAGATAGGTGCCCCAGTGAACCGGGGTGTTCATGCCGGCAACGCCCACACCCACAAAGATCTGGTAGGCCCAGCACGCCGCGCCCATGACTGCTCCGCAGAACATCAGGACGATGATGCACCAGTAGGCCTTTCCCGGACGGGTCAGCGTGTCCAGCACCGTGGTGTTGATTGTTTCAAAGGTCAATTGAGACGTAGAAGACATAGGTTTAAAACCTCTGGTTTAAGGTTTATAATTCCTGCACCACTTTCTTCAAATAAATAACGGCAGGTTTGGTATTCAGGTAGCCCAGCACCTGGTAGGCCCGCAAATCCCGGGCAAGGCGGGAAACCGCCGAGTCTTTGTCCAGAAAATTGCCGAATGTCAGGGCCCCCGCAGGACAGGTCTGCACGCATGCCGGCTGAATCTCTCCGTCCCGGATCTCCCGGTGTTCGTTCTTGGCATGGTCGTGGGCTTTTTTTATTCGCTGTATGCAGAACGAGCATTTTTCCATGATCCCTTTGCTTCTGACCGTGACATCGGGGTTGAGCTGAAGGTTGAGGGGTTGGGACGTTCCCAGTCAAACCAGTTGAACCTTCTCACCTTGTACGGGCAGTTCTGGGCACAGAATCGGGTGCCGATACAGCGGTTGTAAACCTGGTTGTTGAGCCCTTCTTTAGAATGATGGGGGGCATACACCGGGCATACGGACTCGCAGGGCGCATTATCACAGTGCTGGCACATCATGGGAAGGAAAATCAGCCGCCCCTCAATGTTCTGGTCCTGGTATCGTTCGATTCGCAGCCAGGCCATTTCCCGGCCTTTGATGATCTGCTCTTTTCCCACAACCCCGATATTGTTTTCCGCATAACAGGCCGCCACGCAGGCGCCGCACCCCACGCATTTGTCCAGATCAACGATCATTCCCCACCGGTAGCCGTCGTGGTCGTGGGGTGCGTAAACATCCCGTTTCTTATCGTATCCTTCCTTGGTTGGCAGGGTTAAGGGGAACTGGTTCATATCCAGGCCCCCGCCCTCTGTTCCACCATGGCCGGCAGAATCTCCATGGCCGTCAGATTCGCCGTGGCCCTTGTCGCTGTGGCTGTTGCCCACGGTCATGGACAGGGCGATTTTTCTCTTGTACTGGGACCGGCTGCCGTCCGTCTGGGGAAGGGCTTCAACCCTGCCGGTCTGTTTCACCGAACTGGGGGTGATTAGATAGGAGAGGAAATCAGAGGTTTCAAGGCTGCCCGTTAATAGATCAATGGGGTTGCTGCCGAATCCTGCGGCATACCGGCCGTAGGATTTGTGTCCCTGGCCGGCCTGCATGACCATCACCCCGGGCGCAACGCCCCGGTAGGAATAGACCGGGGCTGAAATGGCGTTGTCGCCGGATGCAATGGTCAGAACGTCCCCGTGGGCGAAGCCGTGTTGTTCAAGGGTTGCGGGATGGATCATGACCATGGTTTCCCAGGCGATACTGGTCACGGGATCGGGTATCTCATTGAGCCAGGACTTGTTGGCCCCCCGGCCGTCATAGAGGCGAATTGACGGAACCGCCAGAAATTTTAATTCCGGTGCTTCAGGGGGTTCAATGGCATCCAGTGCCCGTTTAAGCGTCTGGATTGATCCAGGATCAAGGGGTGGTTTGCCAGCCCCGGATGTGCTGTTGGAGTGAAATATCCCGCCGGTTTGAATTGTTTGAATGAAACGGGCTTTGCTCTTTTCTGCCAGTTTCGTATACAGGTGGTCGGCAAGGTAATGATAGTAATCCTCAAATTGCCGGTCCTGATCTGACAGGTCAAGGAAAACATCGCCAAGGCAGGGCGCCTGGGTGAGCCGTCCCATGGCCGGCTGGAGGGTTGAAATGCATGCCGTGTTGCTCTCATAGCTGTCCCAGGTCTCCAGGGGCAGCTGGACCGGGAAGACAAGGTCTGCGTTCTGGGAGGTTTCGTCCATGAAATTTGAAAAACTGACCTTGAAGATCTCCCTGCGATTGAAGATCTCTTGTAAATCCGCATTTCTGGGGAACGTAAACAGGGGGTTGGTGTTATGGAACAGAAAAAGATCCGTGGGAGTGGTGACGGCTGTTCTGAAAAAATCAGCGGTCTGTTTTGCCGTCATGACCTTTTCAAGGGCGTGCCGCTGTTGGAAATCGTACAGGGAAAGATCCTTGTCCAGCAGAAGATTCAGCAGGGTCACGGCCATTTCCAGGGCTAGGGAGGTGTCTGCCGTTGTGGTTCCTGTTGATCCCAGAACCAGGGGGCTGTGGGATGCGAGCAATGATTCGGCCAGGTGTTTTTGATCCGCTGTCGGAAAACCGGTGTACGCTTCCACAATGTCAGTCTTATATGGTTTTACAACCGCGGTAAGGTCCCTTAAAAAAGGGGCAGGCAGGTGATTAAAGGTTCGGGTTTTCATCATCTGGCGGATTAACCCCAGGGCCACCATATATTCCGTGTCCGCAGTGATGGGTATGAACTTGTCGGCATTGGCGGCGGTCAGGGACATGTAGGGCCCGGCATGGACGAACATTCCTTTTTTACCGTTCCCAGGGCTGTGCATGGCTTTGAATTTGCGGATATATTCAACCGGTGACAGCCAGGTTTCTATAAAATCCGCCCCAAAGCCCAGGATGAAATCTGCCTTTTCCATATGAAACGAGGGCAGCATGGGTTTTGAAAACACGGCCTCGTGGGCTTTCCTTAAGGCGTCGTGGGCGAAGGGTTCGTACACGGCGGCAGGACTTGCGCCAAATGCTTCCAGGGTGGTTGAAAAAAGGGTACAAAGGGGGTCCGAGGTAATGCCGGTCAACAGTTGGATCCGGTTGTTTCCCTTTTGGGATGCGGCGTGCATCCGCTTTTTCAGAATGTCAAAGGCCTGATCAAAGGAGATGGGTTGAAATGTCTGGCCGGTCTTGAGCTGGGGCATCAACAGCCTGTCCGGATCATAAACCGACTGCAGGGCCGCCTGTCCCCGGATGCACAGTTTTCCCCGGCTCACGGGGTGGGCGGGATTGCCCTCCAGTTTAATGACACGGCCTTCACGGTTTTTTGCAAGGATACCGCACCCTGCCGGGCATTCCATGCAGGTTGTGGCATACCATACCGCCTGCCCTGTGATAAAATCTTCCGGGGCCGTTACCAGGGAAAAGATATTTTTATCATAGTCTGATTTGCAGCCATAGGCAACTGAGATGCTTCCGATTCCAGCGGTCTTGAGAAATGTTCGCCTATCCATTATGCGTCCTTTTATGGTAATGGTTCGGATAAATTTTCTTACATTTTCCAGTTCAGCGGGACCGTTGAGTAAACCGGTTTTGGATCGAGGGGGCCATGGGTCTGCAACAACAGACAACGTATTGGCCAAAAACTGTAGATTTAAATTTATAGAAACGGTTTTTAATTGTCAATTGTTTTCAACTGTCAGTAATTCTAACTCAACTCAACTTTCGTTTTTATTGGGGTCCACCCCGATCATGGGCCCAAGTCCGAAAGTTGAGATTCTGATTTATTTTTTTGCTGAATGAATTACGGCGATTCCGTTGGTCAGTTTCCTGATTCGGATGTCCTTAAAACCGATATCTTTTAAGATCAGACTCAATTCCCCGGGCAGGGGAAAGGCTCTTATGGATTCCGGGAATGCCGTGTAGGCTTCCGTTGAACCGGTGATGAGTCCCCCGATCAACGGCATGATCCTGAAGGAATAGAGATCGTAGAGAAATCTGAAAAACGAGTTGTCGGGTTTTGAGAACTCCAGGCAGCACATGGTGCCGCCTTTTTTCAACACCCGGAAGATCTCCCTGAAACCGGTTTCAAGGTGGGTGACGTTTCGGATGCCGAATCCAATGGAAACCGCATCAAATGAACCATCGGGAAAAGAGGTGCTTTCCGCATCCCCCTGGACAAAGGTTACCCCTTTTATGGCTTTTCGTTGTCCCTGTTTGATCATTCTCAGGTTCATATCGTATACAACGGACATCCCTTTTTTGCCTGTTCTGGACGCGGACAAGCGGGCGATATCACCCGTTCCGCCGCATACATCCAGAATTTTGTCTCCGGGCTTGATCCTCAATGTCTCAACGGCCCTTCGTTTCCAGGCATAATGAATCCCGCCGCTCAGGAGGGTGTTCATAAAATCATATTTTGTCGCAATGGTATCAAAATGCCGGTTGACCCGGTGGCGTTTATCGGATTCAGCATAGGCGGTAAACCCGAATGTTGCCGTACGGGTTTCGGAGACATGACGTTCAAACTGTTCGAGCCGTTTTTCCCTGTTATACCATTTATCAATATTTAAGATCATTCTCTTGTCCAGGTCCGTTTGATAGTGATGTGAAAGATGTCGTTGTCATAGCACTTGCCTTAATAAATGAACATATTTTTTTGCTTGACCGTACCCGCTGTCACAGCCGGCCAGATCTTAATATGGAGATGATCAGCCAGAGTCCCAGGAATGTGGAAATAACATATCCGGTCACCCCAAGGAGGGATGTAAGGGGGATCCCGAAGAGCCCAAAAACAGGCAGGTCGATTTCCATCACAGTCAGCGAGGAGTTGAGTACCAGGGAGGCTGCAATGGTTGATGCGGCAACAATGATACCAACGATCATGCGGTTGAGACCTTTTTCCAGGGTTTGATGAAGCCTGGTTCCCGCCTTGTGCCTCACGTTTATGGAAAAATTTCCCCCGGATGCGGTTTCAAGGATTTTATTGAGGCTTTCGGGCATACTCTGAAGATAGCCGGCCGCAATTTTTGCTTCCTTACCCATCTCTTTCAACAATCTCTCAGGTGAAATCCGCTCCTGGAAAACCTTTTCCGCATAGGGTCTGGCAACCTTCAGGATGCTGGTGTTGCTGCCCAGTTTTTTGCCGATGGCTTCATTCTGAACAAATGTTTTCAAGATCAAAAGCACCTTGCGGGGGATGGTGATCCGGTGCTTTCGAACCAGGGCCATCACCTTGTCATAGACTTCCCTTACTGAAATGGTGGTCAGGGCCCGTCCATAAAACGGCTCACTGATATCCTTGATGTCAGACCGGAACGCCTTGAGGTTTACCCCCTTTTTTCCATGGAATCCCATCTCCTGGAGCGCCTTTACCACCAGATCAAAATCGCGGTCTGCAAAACCCAGGCACAAATTGGCCAGATGTTCCACCATCTCATCATCTATATAGCTCACAAGTCCGAAATCGATGATACTGACCCGGCCGTCAAACATGACAATGGTGTTGCCGGGGTGGGGGTCGGCATGGAAGAAACCAAATTCCATGAGCTGGCGGGAAAAGGACTGCAGGCCGATCCGGGCAATCTCCCCCGGGTCGATCCCGTGGGCTTTTATGGCGGCCACCTGGTCCACCTTGAACCCGTCGATAAACTCCATCACCAGGACGGATCGTGTCGTAAATTCCCGGTATACCCTGCAGATATGCATCGTGGGGGTGTTTTTGAAATTGCCGGCAAATTTTTCGATATTGCCCGCTTCAATGAACATGTCCAGTTCATTGAAGATTGTCCGCTCAAATTCCTTGACCAGATTGACCGCACCCAGTATCCGAGCGGCTTCAAGCCATTTTTCCAGTTTTTCCGCCATATGGTACATCAGGCGAATGTCTTTGCGGATAATCGGGGCAATATCGGGGCGGATGACCTTTACGGCAACCCTTTCACCGGAAAACAGCCAGGCTTCGTGGACCTGGGCCACCGAGGCTGCTGCAATCGCTTCAGGGGTGAAGGTTTTGAAAATCTGATCCAGGGGTCGCTCCAGTTCCCGCTCGAGTACCCGGGCAATTATCTCCAGGGGCAGGGGGGGGATCTGATCCTGGAGTTTTTTAAACTCGCTGACATATTCAGGGGGAAGGAGATCATCCCGGGTGCTGAGCAACTGCCCGAGCTTGATAAAACTGGGGCCCAGTCTTTCCATGGCAAGACGGATCATGCCGGGGGAGGGAAACTCGGTTTCACCCCCCTGCCTGACTTGATTCGACGGCTTGAAGCGTTGTTGAACCGGCCTGACCAGGCGGGAGGCCATGTCCTTGATGCCGAACCACACCAGGACCCCCATGATGGTAAAAAAACGTCCCAGGAGCCCCAGGTTCAAGCCCAGCTTAAGCAGTTTCATTCCTTGGACGGCTCTTCATCTTTTTCAGATCCTGCCTTGTCCCATTTTCTAGCGATCTCTTTGAGCTTTGACGGATCTGAGATGTAGTGCTCCACATACCCGCAGGTGACGCAGACGTAATTGTCAATCGGGGCCAGGCTGGTCAGGCTGACAGGAATGGAATTACTGGCAAAGGGTCCTCCCTTCAGGATTAGCTCAACACCCGAGTAGACTTCACCCGAACCACATTTGGGGCAATTGCCATCTTTCAACGTGACACCTCCAGTTTTAATCGTTTTATTCCTCGGATCATTTCAGACGTTAATCCCTTTTTCTGATACCATAATCTTTGTGAGCTTGCCAATATTTGATTTTTCCTGGTGCTGGATGATGGGAACATTAATCCCAGTCAAGTATGACTTTTCCAGATTGTCCGGATCCCATGACATCAAACCCTTTTTTAAAGTCTGTGTAGTGAAACTTATGGGTGATAAGCTTGGAGATATCAAGTCCTGACTGAAGCATGCTGGTCATTTTATACCAGGTTTCATACATTTCTCTGCCATAAATCCCTTTGATGGTCAGCATGTTGAAGACCACTTTATTCCAGTCGATTTCAGTGTTTTCCGGCATGATACCGAGAAGCGCTATCTTACCACCATGGCACATATTTTCAATAATTGAATTCAGGGCGGCCGGGTTTCCAGACATTTCCATGGCAACGTCAAATCCTTCTTTCATGCCTAGTTCTTTTTGGACCTCGCCAATATTCTGCTTAGACACATTAATCGCAAGGGTTGCTCCGGCTTTTTTAGCAAGATCCAATCGGTATGGGTTGACATCGGTAACCACGATATATCTTGCCCCTGCATGCCTGGCAATGGCAGCCGCCATGCATCCTATCGGGCCTGCGCCAGTGATCAGAATATCTTCACCTAGAAGATCAAATGACAGGGCGGTATGGGTTGCGTTACCAAGGGGATCATAGCAGGCAAGTACATCCAAAGGGATGGTCTTATTACAATACCAGACATTGGTGACCGGTATGGCCAGGTACTGTGCATACGCCCCCGGTCTGTTGACACCGACGCCCTGTGTATTCATACATAAATGCCTGCGTCCAGCCAGACAATTTCTGCAATAGCCGCAAACCAAATGGCCTTCACCGGAAACAAGGTCTCCCGGTTTGAAATCAACAACGTGGGAGCCAATTTTTTCAATATGGCCGACAAATTCATGACCAATATGCATGGGGATTGGAATGGTTTGTTGCGACCACTTGTCCCAATTATAGATATGAACATCGGTTCCACAGATGGCTGTTTTTTTTATTTTAATTAATACTTCATTATGGCTGATTTCCGGGATTGGAACATTCTGAAGCCACAGGCCTTGTTCTGGTTTTGCTTTAACAAGTGCTTTCATTGTTTTCATGGGTTATGATCCGATGAATTTAGTAAAACATTAGAACCCTTCCCGAAAGGGACAGCCTGCCGGGAGGGGAAGGACACTTATCAAAAGGCCGTCTGATCTATGGTCAACGCGGCATCGCAAAGGGCCTGAACGGAGCTCATTTTTCCTCTGGTTACCGGTAAAACCGTTTTGATATAAAATCGTGCTGTGTGGATAATGCCTTCATAAAAGAGGCGATTTTTTATTCTGGTATTGTTCTCAAGGGCATCGGCTGCTGTCACAGCCCGCCACAGGTGCATCCAGCCCAGGCAGACATCGCCGACCACATCCAGGAAAGGACAGGCATGGGCAAAGGCTGCAACATATTTTTCCGATCGGGCTGCACTGCCAATGGCCATGGCGGTCATGCCAAGGGTATTGACCGTTTTTTCAAGCCCGTCTGCCAGGGGCGCAAGAGTTGGTTTATCCTGGGCGCGATGAATGGTTGTGCCCATCTCTTCAAGCAGTCCGGCAAATACCTTTCCGCCGTCCATGGCGAGTTTGCGGGCCAGAAGGTCCATGGCCTGAATCCCGTCGGTGCCCTCGTAGATCGAGGCAATTTTCACATCCCGGACCAGTTGCTCGACTGGAAAGTCACGGATATATCCGTATCCCCCATAAACCTGGACCGCCTGGACGCACACCTCAAAGCCCCGCTGGGCGCAATAGGCTTTGACCACAGGGGTCAATAGTTCGATGCGTTTACCGGCCTGTTCTCCTTCTGGGGTGTTCGGGAAGAGTCTCTGGGTGTCAAACAGGTTTGACACATAAAAAACAAGACTTCTCATGCCATCCACATGGGCCTTCATCCAGGTGAGCATGCGCCTGACATCCGGGTGTTCAATGATGGGAACGGATCTGGCTTCAGGGTTTTTCATCTCATGGAGCGCCTTGCCCTGGATTCTGTGCTTGGCATAATCAAGGGCGTAGAGATAGGCCATGGACGCAGCAGAGCTGCCCTGGAAACCGACATTGAGCCGCGCTTCGTTCATCATGTGGAACATGATGGCCAGTCCCTGGTTCTCCTGGCCCAGCAGGAATCCCCGGCATCTGCCCTTTGAACCCAGGGACATGGAGCAGGTGGCGGACCCGTGCATTCCCATTTTTTTTTCGATGCCTGTGCACTGGACATCATTGTCTTTGCCAAGGGTTTTGTCGTCATTGACCCATCGTTTGGGAACAATAAAAATGGAAATTCCTTTGCTTCCGGGCGGGGCCCCTTCAACTCTTGCCAGCACTGGGTGGATGATGTTTTCGGCAAGGTCGTGGTCTCCGCCGGTGATGAAAATTTTACTGCCGGTAATGGCGTAGGTGCCGTCGGGATTCTTTTTTGCAGATGTTGTAAGCGCCCCCACGTCCGAACCTGCTTGAGGCTCTGTGAGCAGCATGGTGCCTGACCAGTGGGATGTATAAAGGTTCTCCACAAACAGCGCCTTTAACCGGTCCGTTCCAAACAGCTCGATCATTTTTCCTGTGCCGTGGCCCATGTTGACATAACTGCTCAGGGAATAATTAGCGCCGATTACATATTCCATCATGGCAATCGAAATCAGATAGGGCAGGCCTTGACCGCCCCAGGCCGGGTCTTCGGTGGGGGAGGTGAATTCTGCTTCGATGACGGCTTTGCGCGCCCGGTGAAAAGACTCGGGTGCCTTGACCTGACCGTTTTCAAACCGGGCACCGTTTTGATCGCTGTCCGCCAGGGTCGGCAGGATTTCCTTGATCGCTATTTTCCTGGCTTCGGAAATGACCATATCAAACATTTTTTTTGAAAAATCCTTGAATTTGTCATGCCGCAATAAAGATTCCGCGTCGAACATTTCATAGAGGATAAAATCGAGCTCTTTTTTATCTGCGATCCATTCGGCCATTTATTGCTCCTTTGCGATTTTTAGGGGGTTCTTAAGAACACTGTTTCTTATCCTATCCCTGGATTAGGAATGCAAGGGAAATATTAAGGACCGCAAATTTTATAACTTGACCGAAATTGCTTGCCTTTTGGTCCATGCATCAAAGGCCCAATAGGCATGCTATTGAACCTTTAATGCGCCTTGTATATGAACCAAAATTCGGCGCTATTTCTGGTCAACTTATTTCATTTGCGGCCCTGAAATCAGCATCAAGCAAAAAGGGTTTTCAGCCGGATAGCTGAAAACCCTTATACGCATCGGTTCGGTGGATAAAAAGATCTCCTCTCTTCTTAGGCAAATGAACAGACGGGTATAGGAAGAGAGGAGGCGCATGTGGATGGATCGCTTAATCTTTAGAAGTTGTACTGAAAACAGGACTGAAACCGGTTAATATCGCCATCGTCACCATTCTCGACTTCTCGAGTCGCATAGAGGTATTCTATACCTACGTTGATTCGGCTCACCGGACTCCACATGAGATTTGCATGAATGGACTGATATTTATTATCCACTGTGTCAGGCACATAATCCAGGTCATTATCGCGTTCTGCATAGGAATAAACCAAGGTAGAACGGAGATTTTCCAGCCAGCAATGTTTGTAACTGACCAACCCACCCCACTGCACGTTTGTCTCAATTTCGTGGGTAACAGGATTAATAAAGGCATCGGCGAACTCAGCCTCCATGTAACGACCGAGTGCATTGCCATAATTGAATTGCATCACTAGCTCATCTTTGTCAAACAGTGGAATAGATCCGGTTACACTCAGGGCACCACCATAAGCATCATCGTCGTATATACCATGGTCAATAATGAGTTGTCTCCCCAGTCCTGCTAGAGAGAAATGGCCGAAATCGGTATCCAGGTTTGCCCGAATGATCACATCAGGAAGATATTCCCCACTGCCTTTTGTTGGTGCCGCTCCATCCCTTGAGGTATAGCTGGTTTCTGGGTTTTCCAGGGCAAATTGCAGAGAACCGAAACTAAATGGCTGGGTCCAGCGGATTTGCGCCTGTCTGACAAAAAGATAGCCTGCTGGGCCACCAAAATCGATGGTTTCTGGATATGAGGCAAGATCTATGAAGGTACTCCAGGTCTGACCTACCAGCAGGTTGCCTAGTTCTCCGTATGCGTGCCGTAATCTAAGCCCGTAGGAGTTGCTGGCCGTCTGATTTCCTCCTGAACCAAAGAAATCAGTCTCTATTTTGGTATTAAATTTGCCATAATCAGTTGTTGTGCTGGTGAAAAGACCAAGCCTCGTCTGTTTTGCATGCATTATAAAGGCGTTGTCAGCCACATCAGCCGAATCAAGTGGAACAGCAGAAGGAACATAAGTGGTTTCTCCGCCGCCGTCCTTGTCTGTATATATAGCATCTAACTTTGTATAACCGTATAATTTAAAAGTGGTATCTTTTGGCAGGATCATGGAACTGCCATTCTTGCTGCTATCGGAGGCACTTTCTACTGCAGTGGCTTGTTTTTTTTCCAGAGCGTTTATCTTTTGCTGAAGCAACTCCATGTTGGCTTTCATCTGGTTGATGGTCATTTTCAGATCCTCAATGGTCTCTGCTCGGCTTGTCTGCGGGACAAATACCAAGAGGAGGGGGATAATCAATAACGAAACAACCAACGACTTTAAACCGTAATTTGTTCCAATGCCCTTTTTCATCTTTTTTCCTCCTTTGTAAAAATTTAATGACAATACAAACTCCATGACCGTGCAAACTCCATCCACGTCTTTGCTGGAATGTTTAAATCAACTTTCATCAGATGTCGGAATAGCAAATTTTAAAAAATACTATAAGGTTTTGTATGTTAGATATGTAATATCAATATCAAAGACACATCGGACGTTCGATTTTTGAACCTGACCTATCGTTTATTACAAGATGTTGTACCCGTTCCGGGGCGGATGAAAAATCTTTATTGGAATGAAATACAGGCTTTAAAGTGGTGTAGAATAAGAACTTGCTTTTTGTCAAGTAATATATAAGAAAAAATTCGGGCGTTTTGAACTGACCGTTTTCCAAATGGGCACTGTTTCGATGGCTGTCCGCCAGGGGCGGCAGAATTTCCTTGATTGATAGTTCCCTGGCCTTTCCACCTGAAAGCTGCAACTTTCAGGTGGAAATGACCAGATTAAACATTATCTTGAAAAATTCTTGAATTTCATGGTGCAATACCGTTTTCGCGTCAAACATTTCATATGGGAATGCAGGGGAAATATTAAAATTTCAATCAGAGGCGTTTCATCGTTTGAATCGAGCCATCCCAAATGGTTTGATATTGATCTGCGGCTGCCGGTCATAGATCATGTCAGATACAATTTTTCCGGTTCCGGTTCCCAGGGTTATCCCCAGCATTCCGTGACCGGTTGCGATCACCAGGTTATCATGGCCCGGTGCCCGGTCAATGATGGGCAGGTCATCATAGGTCATGGGACGCAACCCGGCCCATTCCTCAACCACTGGATGGCCCAGGGGTTCTTTTAAATACTGCTTTGCCCCGGAAACCAGCAGGGCCAGCCGTTTGGGGTTCAAGTAATGGTTGTACCCTGAAAATTCCATGGTTCCACCCAGGCGGTAACCGCTTTTCCAGGGTGTGGCCACCACTTTACGTTCTGAAAGCGCACAGGGGTGGGTCGGGCACAATCCTGGCCGTTCCATGGTAATGCTGTAGCCCTTTCCCGGCTGAATCGGCAGATTCAGTTTTAATTGTTCAACGGTTTCTGGCGACCAGGCCCCTGCGGCCAGGACCACGGCATCGGCCTGGAAATTTCCCCTTTCCGTTGCGACCCCGGTGATTGTTTTCCCCTTGATATTAAAGCCTGTAAACCGGCAGCGCTCTTCCAGGATCACCCCTTTTTGCTTGAGGGCATTACGCCATGCGTTCATCAGCATGTCCGGTCTGAGGTGCCAGTCCCACGGGTTGAGCCATGCACCGGCCATGTCGTGGGAAAGGGCCGGTTCAAGTTCCCGGAGCTGATCTTTGTCAATGCGTTGACATCCCATGTTGAAGGTTTCAAGAAAAGCGTTGGTGGCACCGTAGTTTTCAAAATTTTCTCTGTTCTTAAACACCGAGAGCAGCCCTTTTTTTTCAAAATCGCAGGCAATGGGGGTCTGGGCAAGCAATGTCTCAAGCAAAGGAATGCAATAGGTTAGCATTTCATACTTTGCCCGGGCCCCTGCATCCATATGGGCCCGGTTGCATTTCAGGGCAAATTTAAACAGCCATGACATCAGCGCCACGTTCAATGGGGGTTTTATGTAAAGGGGGGATATGCCTTTCAGGACTTTTTTCAATTCACTGCCCACCGTTCCCGGGCAACAGAGGGGAATAATATCACTGAAACAGAGCAGTCCGCAGTTACCATGGGATGCTGCCATACCGATTTCATCTCGTTCAACAATTCTTATATTTGCGCCCCTGTCAGACAGGTAATGGGCACAGGCAAGACCAATGACGCCCCCGCCGATGATGACAACATCCTTATTCCCTATCATTTTGCCGTCCCCTTGTTTGATTTCTCTTCTAAAAGTGTTCTTGAAATTAATTGACAATGGGTCATGTTTTAACTTATGTGTACATTAATCTGTTCTAAAAGGAGCGTCAATGACAAAAACCAATTTGGATGAATTTGCTTATAAGGCCATTATCAATCTGATTCTTAAAAACCGTTTTAAACCGGGTGATGTTCTCCTTGAAACCGAGCTTTCAGAGTCCCTTGGACTGAGCAGAACGCCTGTTCGTCTGGCCCTGGGACAGCTTGTCGCCGAAGGTCTTCTTGACAAGAAAAAGAAAAAAGGCTGTTTTATCCCCCTGCCCACACCTGAAGATGCCCGCCATATCTTTTATGCAAGGGAGCATATTGAGGGGCTTACCGCAGCCTCTGCTGCTCGGTACGCAACAGATGAGGATGTTCAATACCTGTACGACCTGATTGAAAAGGAAAAAAATGTTCAGAATCCTGGTACCCATGAGTCCAAACTGCTGTATGTGGACATCAACGAGAAGTTTCATCTGGGCATCGCCAGGTTTTGT
This sequence comes from uncultured Desulfobacterium sp., assembly GCA_963675615.2. Lineage (GTDB taxonomy): Bacteria > Desulfobacterota > Desulfobacteria > Desulfobacterales > Desulfobacteraceae > Desulforapulum. The sequence continues at coordinate 542,932 of CAXXTD010000001.1, read as the reverse complement.
GAAAACAAATACCTTGAGCAGTATTGCCGGCATTCATTTTTCCGGTCCAATGCCTATATTTTCTTTTTTGATAAATATTACAGTGGATTGGCCTTTGACGGCCAGGTTACCGGTCCCCGGCAGCACCTGGAAATTGCAACGGCCATTGAAAACCGAAACGAAGAAAAAGCCCAGCATCTCATGCGGCAGCACGTGAGAACCACCTTTGAGCAATTGTTTATACGGTTTTAATTTAAGACGATAAAACAGGCAGGTACCTGGATCATGCGAAAACGAATTCAAGATTTTTCATTTTTATTTGGTTCCTTCAAGCCCGGCTTCCACAACGCCATCACAGATGTGCCCGGGGTTCGGGTGGGCCACAAGACCCTGGTGCGCCAACACCCCCGTGTGATCCGCACCGGTGTCACGGCCATTGTCCCGGCCATGGATAATGTTTATGCCCGGCCTCTGCCGGCTGCCTGCTCTGTGATCAACGGCTATGGCAAATCCGCCGGACTGATCCAGATCAACGAACTGGGATGCCTGGAAACGCCCATTGTCCTGACCAATACCCTGGCCGTTGGGTCTGCATTCGAGGCCCTGGTTCGATATTCGCTGGCCGGCAGCCCTGAATTAACAAGCGTGAACCCGGTGGTTGGAGAGTGCAATGATTCATTGCTCAGCGATATAACGGCCCTGCCGGTCTCAGTCGACCATGTGCTGGCCGCCCTGGAAAACGCAACCGACGGCCCTGTTGAGACTGGATCCGTCGGGGCCGGTACGGGAACGGTCTGCTTTGGCTATAAGGGGGGAATCGGCACAGCCTCAAGGATTATCCCTGTTGACACAAAGGACCATACCATTGGCGTTCTGGTCCAGTCTAATTTCGGATCCATGGACCAGCTGACGATCCAGGGACAAAAGATTCCGCCCATGGACGAAAACAAATTTGAAAGTACAGCCGGATCCATCATTGTTATCATGGCCACGGATATTCCCCTGTCCAGCCGCCAGTTGAGGCGCATGGCCGGCAGGGCAGGATTCGGTATTGCCCGGACCGGGGGAACCTGCGGCCACGGGAGCGGTGAAATTGCCATTGCCTTTTCAACGGCCAACCGAATTCCCAGGAATGCTCAAACCGACACTGCAGATGTCCGGCATCTTAACGAGAACCGTCCTGTCATGTCTGAAATTTTCAATGCCGTCATTGATTGTGTGGAAGAGGCCATTCTGGATTCGTTGTTTTCGGCCCATACCCCCCCGGGCCCCAGGGGGGAGATGATCAGGGAACTGCCCACGGACCGGTTCCCCGCCAGGTATTGAGCAGGCAGAAAACCGTTGGAAAATTAATGGGGGTAATTTTAGGGGTGTGCCCTGGTGAAAAACCTTTTTTCGTGGAGGATTGAAATAAAAAATCTGTTGACAAACGAGAAGATTGATTCTTATGTATACATTGATTTCTTTTTTGCAGGAGAATGACAGATGATAATGGAGCGGTGCTTGTCCTGGTGATGATCGGTAAACGGACACTGGGCAGTCTTTCTCAGGAGAACCATGGAATTATGAAAGAGGGAAAAATGAAAGTTCTTGTGCTTGGCGGATGTGGAATTCAGGGCCGGACCGTATTGGTTGATCTGGCCGCAGATCCGGAGATCGATGAGGTCATCTGTGCCGATATCCGGTTTGACGAACTGGAGAAAATCAAACCGTTTGTGAACATGGCCAAAATCACCACGGTGACAGTGGATGCGCGCCAAAAGGATCAATTGACAGGGCTTTACGAAAAAGTGGATATTGTCATTGATCTTTTGCCAAGTTTTTTTAACAGGGCAGTGTATGAAGCGGCCCTGGAAGCCAAGGTTGATATCGTCAATGCAAGTTATGCCCACGAATTAAGGAAACTGGACAGCCGGGCAAAGCAGGCCGGAATTGCCATTATGCCGGAATGTGGACTGGACCCAGGCATTGACCTGGTCATCTATGGGGATGCGGCCCGACGATTTGACCAGCTTCATCTGATCAATTCATACTGCGGGGGATTTCCGGAACGAAAAGCCTGTACCAACCCATTGAATTATAAGCTCTCCTGGATATGGAGGGGGGTCCTGAACTCAACCATGCGCCAGGGGCGAATCATCCGGAACGGTGAAATAATTGACATTCCGGCCATGAATCAGCATGATGAACAATTTCTCCACACCATTGATTTTCCGGGTCTGGGGTCTCTGGAGGCCATCCCCAACGGCGACGCTGTTGCCTTTACCGATTTTCTGGGGGTCACGGACACCATTGTGGAGACCGGGCGGTATTCCCTGAGGTGGCCGGGTTGGAGTGCCTTCTGGCGGCCTTTGAAACAACTGGGTTTCCTGAGTGACGAACCGGTGAAAGGCCTTGTCGGACCGGTCTCCCCCATTGATTTCCTTGATAAGTTTTTAGGGCCCCAACTGGAATACCAGAAAGGTGAAAAGGATCTGGTCTCAATGATCAACGTTTTTGAGGGGCTGATCGCGGGTAAAAAGACCCGGTTCACCAGTACCATGCTCATTGAAAGGGATCTGGAAACGGGAATCACTGCCATGAGCAAGGGCGTCGGGTATACTGCCGCGATCACCGCCCGGATGATCGCCAAGGGGGAAATAAAGGAAAAAGGTGTGCTTTCCCCGCTGCACCATATTCCGGTGGTTCCATTAATGGCCGGCCTGAAAGATCGAGGCATACAAATTAATGAGGAAACAATAGTTCTGGAATAGATGCGCGGTTCACATTACCGGCCTCCGGATTTTGCGGAAGGTCATTCACTTTAAAATAAGGAGAAAAAATGAAACTGAAACAGCTGATGACGTTGACCCTTGCAATTCTCATGGCGCTATCCTTTTCAGGACTGGGCTTTGCAAACACCCTGACGGAAATCGTGAAACGGGGTGAACTCAGAGTTGCCGTTCAATCCGGTGCTCCACCCTACGCTTTTATTGACAAGAACGGGGAGCACACCGGTTCCATGGTCGAGTTTGCCAGGGGAATGGCCGAGGCCATGGGGGTGAAGCTTAAAATGCTGGATTTTGACTGGGACGGTCTGATTCCGGCCCTTCTTTCCGGAAAGGCCGATATTCTGGCTGCTGATATGACCCCGACCCTGAAGCGGTCGTTGAAAATTACCTTTACCGATCCCTGGATCTATGTTCAGCCCTGTATTTTCACACGGACCGACACAGCATACCAGACCCTGGAAGATGTGAACAAACCGGGTACCACTGTGGGGGTTCTCCTGGGTTCCACGGGTGAGAACATTGCCAAAAAGTATCTGCCCAACGCCACGATCAAGTCCTACAAGGGCGGGGGCAGAATGGTTGTCCAGGCACTTATTGCAGGCCATGTGGATGCCGGGGTAAATGATGACCTTGCGGTGCTTACCGTTCTTCCTGACTTTCCCCCCAACTCGGTCCGCTTGCTGGACAAGCGCCTGGGCCAGGGAAAAGACCCCCTTGCCTTTGCCGTCCGCCATGAGTCAGTGAACCTGTGGCAGTGGATCAACCTCTATTTTCAGACCATCCGTTCCAACGGCGAATACGATAAAAATATCGCCTACTGGATGGAAGGCACGGACTGGAAAAAAGATCACTAGACAGACCTGAAAAATTATCTTCCCATGGGTATGGTTGAGGCCATGGGTTAGACCGATAATTACGGTGTGCCTTTCCGGGGGTTGGGAAGGCACACTGATTTCACCAACGGATGGTAATATGCTGGCCGATTTTAATTTTAGAATCATCATGGAGTACCTGCCGCTTTTTTTACATGGGCTGGGAGCCACTTTTTTGATTTCCATTGTGTCGATTTTTCTGGCATTGGCAGCCGGAATCATGGCCTGCGCATGCCGGATTTCACAGATTAAATTTATTAAATATCCTGCCATTGCCTATATTGAGCTGATCCGGTCCACTCCCCTGCTGGTTCAGATCTATTTTTTTTATTTCGGGCTACCCACCCTGGGCATCAGAATTCCAGAGATTCAGACCGGTATCCTTGCCCTGATGCTTAACTCGGGGGCCTATATTGCCGAAATTATCCGGGCCGGCATCAACTCTGTGGATGAAGGCCACATAGAAGCCGGGATATCATCGGGATTGAATTATGTTCAGCGAATGCGGTTTATCATCCTCCCCCAGGCCCTTGGCGTGACCGTCCCGCCGCTGCTGGGCCAGGCCATTGTTCTGGTCAAGGACTCAGCCCTGCTTTCATTAATTTCAGTGGCGGAATTGACCCGGTGCGGTCAGACCATGACCTCGGAACGCTTTATGCCCACCGAGGCGTTCTTAACTGTGGCGTTCTTTTATATGTGTATCTATTTTCTGCTTAAAACCCTGGCCGACTGGTCCCAGAAAAAATTGATTTTCAGGGAGGTGTATTGATCATGATGGGATACTATTTCAGCCGGCTTGTGGAGATTTTTCCCTTTTTTCTAAAGGGCCTGTGGATGACCACCCAGATTTCGTTCATCAGTCTGGTGACATGCACGGTGCTCGGATTTATCCTGGGGATATTGAGATCCGGTAAAAGTGTGATGCTCAAGCGGATCATCGGGGTCTATGTGGCCTTTGTTCGGGGGACCCCCTTTGTCGTCCAGGTGTTTATTATTTTTTTTATCTTTCCCGAATGGGGACTTCAATTGGAAGCTTTCCCGGCAGCCCTGCTGGCCATGGCCATCATGGGGTCGGCATTTATCTGTGAAATTGTGGCCGGCGGCATCTCGTCCATTGCCAAAGGGCAGTGGGAGGCGGCAGCGTCGTCGGGCCTGACCCGGATTCAGCAGATGCGCCTGGTGATTCTGCCCCAGGCCATGCGTGTCATTCTTCCTCCCCTGGTGGGGCAGTTTGTTCTGCTGATCAAAGACACCTCAGTGGTATCGGTGATCGGTGTGATGGATCTGACCCGGGTGGGATGGATCACGGTCATCAGGATTCCCGAGGGATTGATGGTTTTTTCCCTGGTGGGCCTGCTCTACTTTGTCATCTCCTATCCCCTGATTCTTCTGTCCAACTATCTGGAACGTAAAATGGCGATTTAACACCCTAAGGAAGTACCCATGGAAAATATCATAGAATTTAAAAATGTAAACAAGTGGTTCGGTAAGCTCCATGTATTGAAAGATATCAACCTTGAAGTGGCCAGGGGAGAAGTCCTGGTGGTCTGCGGTCCCAGCGGGTCTGGGAAATCCACATTGATCCGGTGCATCAACCGCCTTGAAAATATCCACGAGGGTGAGATCCATGTCAACAAGATGCCGGTCCATGACAAGTCTGCAAATTTAACCAAGCTCAGGGCGGATATCGGTTTTGTGTTCCAGCAGTTTCATCTATACCCCCACATGACGGTATTGCAGAACATCACCCTGGCACCCATGCATGTGAAAAAAATCAGTAAATCCCAGGCAGAAAAAATCGCCATGGAAAAGCTGGACCAGGTGGGATTGACCGAAAAGGCCAGCGCACACCCCACCCAGCTGTCCGGCGGACAGCAGCAGCGCGTGGCCATTGCAAGGGGGCTTGCCATGTCCCCGGACATCATGCTGTTTGACGAACCCACCTCGGCCCTGGACCCGGAAATGATCGGTGAGGTACTGGATGTTATGGTCAACCTGGCTTCTGAAGGCATGACCATGTGCGTGGTCACCCATGAAATGGGGTTTGCCAAAAAAGTGGCCGACCGGGTGCTGTTCATGGATGAAGGACAGATTGTCGAGACCGGAAAACCGGATGATTTTTTTGACAATCCAAAAACAGATCGGGCCCGGGGGTTTATCAGCATGATTCTGACCCATTGATCGCTTGACGGTGAAAGGAGCGTCCCATGAAACTGTACCGTTTGCCAAGATATTCCCTGGCTGAATTTCCCACTCCCATTGATTTGCTTGAGTCGTTTTCAAAATTGAACAACGGACCCAGGATCTACATGAAACGGGATGATCTCACATCCCTGGGCATGGGCGGCAATAAAACAAGAAAGCTGGAATTTCTCATCGGCGACGCCCTGGACCAGGGCAAAGATACCCTGGTGACCGCAGGCGGGCTGCAGTCCAACCACTGCCGTCTGACAGCGGCTGCCGCCGGGAAAGCGGGCCTTGAGTGCCATCTGGTCCTGAACGGGGTTTGTCCGGAAACGGCCAGCGGCAATCTGCTGCTGGATAGAATATTCGGTGCCCAGATCCATTATTGCGACAGAAAAGAGAGGGATCAGCGACTCTACCAGGTGGCGGAAACCCTTCAAAGCCAGGGGCGAAATCCCTATGTCATTCCCGTTGGCGGATCCAACGGCGTGGGATCTGTCGGGTATGTGAACGCCATGGTGGAACTGGATGCCCAGCTCAAGCAGATGAAGATCCAGCCCGATGCCATTGTGTTTGCCACAAGTTCCGGCGGTACCCAGGCAGGCCTGACCCTGGGGGCAGCGCTCACCGGGTTCAAGGGACAGGTCCTGGGCATCAGTATTGATCAGCTCAAAACCGGAAAGAACCCGTTTCCCCCGGTTCTCCTGGAGATCGCCAGGACAACGGCCCAGCGGCTGGGTATTGACACTGAACTGACCGAAGCGTCGTTCTCCCTAAATTGTGATTACCTGGGTGGGGGGTATGCCGTGCCGGCAGATCTGGAGTTCGATGCCATCCGGGCGCTGGCACGGTGTGAGGGCATTCTGCTGGGTCCGGTGTATACCGCCCGCGCCATGGGCGGCCTGGTGGACCTGATCCGGAAAGGGGTGTTTAAAAAGGGCCAGACGGTCCTGTTCTGGCATACCGGCGGATCTGCGGAGCTGTTTGCATGGCCACATCAACTGGGTTCATGACCCGGGCCGTCCGAAGGATAATTCTGAAATTAGCAGGTGTTTCGACAGTATGTTTGGGTGGCATCCACAAATGATACGTTCCATTGCCTGTTTTAATATTTCCATGGCCCTTACGTGGCATTCCCCATCATGTTGTTAATGGCAATTTTATGGGTTTTTCCAAACGCCATGATTTCTTCGGGTTTGAATTCCCCTGTTTTATATACATCCATAAAGGCGGGAACTGAAAGCATATAAAGGATATAGGACATATGTCCCGAATATCCCGTATTGTCCAGTTGTTGGAGTTGTTTAATGGATTGGTCTGCGGCTTCCATGGCCTGGCGATTCACCGTTGGGAGATTTTCCTGGGTGCAGGCATGGACTGAATAGATTCTGCGGCAGGAAAAAGGTCTGACTCGGTAAATCATGCATGCATTGTTCTTCATTAAAAAAGGGCAGGGGACTGTGATTCCTTTTTCCCTTTTTTTAATTTCCTGCTGGAAAATTTTTGTCAGATCTTTCTGGCGGGATCTTGAAAAACCCTCCATGGCTTTCCGGATGACCAGGCCTTCCAGGGTGGTAATATCGATGCTGCCGGCCTCTTTACAGCAGAATCCGCAACCCTTTGTACAGGCGGCGTCTTTTTTAAATTCCCTGGTGATTTCGGCAAAGGTTGAATATATTTTGTCCAGTTCCGGTATCTTTTCTTTTATCTGCATGGTTTATCTGCCCTGTAAATGAACTGCCCTTAATGTTTTATTCGGCCTTGATCATAATATTGTCCACAATGATAGCTGCTGGTCCTTTCCGGATAAATTTATTATTGGCCGAAACTATGATCAAGGCCTTTATTCAATTTTCAAGGCCGCTATTATGGACCAAGATTCCAAAAGAGTAAACTCCTATAATCATAAATCATTATTTAATGTTCACCCTGAAAAACGATTTTGTCCGGGCCTTAAAAACCTTTACCCCAGGACAAGAGTATTGGAAGTCCTTTCTTTTTTTGGGATTATTCATGGGCAGCCGTTGTTTCAGTGACACTATCTTTCTTCAGCAGCCAATCATGGGAAAAAAACAACATAGCTTTGTGGTATTTAATTCTCAAATTTAGCCGATAAAACGAAATCTTATAAGCTTTTTTGAATGTAAATTCAGGAGATGACTATAACGGATATAAAATATGGCCTGTTATCTCAGGCCCAATGGGCGAAGAAGGAAAAAAAATAACAATATATAAAAAATTGAAAAATATACAAAAAGTTTATAGAGACGCAAAAAAACAAGGTTTTTATTATAGTCAAGGCAGCGAACAGATTGAAGATCGTAAAATAATGGCATATTAATTGCTTTTTATTTTATAATTTTCTAAATCGTTTCATCATCAGGTATGCCTGATGGGGAAACTGTTCTGAAATTATCCCGGTAAATCCTGTTACCGGAAACGACACAATTACAATTCGATATTCAGGTCCCCAGGTGTCGGAAAAACAGTTGGAAAAGAGTTCACATTTCAGATCCCAAAGTGATAATGGAACAAAATCCATTAACCGTCTGAAAAGGAGGAAATATTTTTTCCAAGAAATCATTTTTCGTAGCGTCCATTAGAACATCATGAAATGTTAAACCTATCATCCAAAGAAGTATGAGACAGAAAAATGCCGGATAGGTAATGGCGCTCAGGCATTCTGCGAAAGGAGTATAGAAAAATGAAAGGAGTGAATAATGAAAACACGAAGAATCTTACTGGGTGTAGTTCTCTTTTTATTTGCCTGTAGTTTTGCAACTGCCCACGCGGTGACGTTGAGTTTTTCTACTGATACCACAGATCTGATGGTTGGGGATATCTTTGATGTGGATCTGATGATTTCAGGTGATGAGTTGAAATTAGATTACGGGAGTGGCGGCAATGATTTAAGCACCTTTGACCTTATTGCTAATTATGATTCCTCGTTGCTGAATTTTGAAAGCTATGCACTTGGGAGTGAATTGGGGACCGTTGGCACCGATGCATATGATTTGAGTGGAGGCGATTTAGGCAGTGGGCAGATCAATCTATCAGAAATCTCCTGGCTTGGTGTCATTGGATTTGGAGGTTTAGGATTCCAAGCCGACTCGTTTGCCTTGGCCACGCTCTCTTTCAAGGCCACAGGGATCGGAAATGCCTATATTTCCATATCATTATCGGATTTTTTATACCTTGGAGATTTTAATGGTGATTCACTATTGCTAAAAGATCCTGAATCACTTTCGCTAAATATAACAAGAAACACCAGTCCCGTTCCGGAGCCGACTACTTTTTTACTTCTGGGAGCCGGTCTTCTTGGATTGAGTGCTCGGATGAGATTGCGGGGGAAAAAGATAGAACCCGTTTGATGATTCAGGGGATGCCGGCGATACGGATGAATAGCTTTCCAGCATCTTCTGGAAATTACTTTGTTCGTTATCTTTGAATGACGTAATTATTTATCCTCTGTTATTTTTCGTGCTCTTCGTGTTCTTCGTGGTCGATTCCCCTACAATACGACCGAAAACATGGGGGAATGAGTTCACGAGCATGTTTGAAGTCTTCATGTGCGAAACCTTAGTCTGTTGCATGTCTCTAATAATCTTTGGAGGAAAAAATGGCTGCTTATCGGGTGATTCGAATGACCGTCGGCATATTTTTAATGCTGTTTATGGCTGTGCTGTCTCCGGCTGCCTCTTGGGGTCAAATGACCGGTGATCTGGACGAGGACGGACAGGTCTGCATAACGGACTATCAGCTCCTGATGACGTTTCGCAACCAGCCGGCTACGGCGTTACCCGCAGCTGACATTGATGGAGACGGGACCATCACCGTGCTTGATGCCCGAAAGCTGATGTTGCTCTGTGGTCAACCCCGGTGCCTATGCGTTGATGTGAATAAACCGCCCGTTGCGGACGCCGGTGATGACAAGGTATACACCCTTGGTTTTGGCCAGAATTCCATTAATGTCACTCTGAACGGGGGCGCTTCGGAAGACTCCGATGGTGGTATTGCAGAATATGTCTGGTCTGGAGATCCGGACCCGGCGGATGTGGTATCACCCCAGGTGACCCTTTCGGCCGGTACCCATACCTTTTCCCTCGTGGTCAAAGACGATGACGGTGCCCAGAGCGATCCTGACGAGGTGACTATCACCGTAACCGCGCCCGATGCGGGCGGTCCACCGAACCTGTTGGTGGATCCGTCCTTTTCGGTCAGCGAGGGTGATACCCTTGAATTCACTGTGCTTGCCGATGACCCGGACGGCGATGCCGTAACCCTTTCGGTTTCTCCCCGAATAGTGAATGCCGGCTTTTCCGCATCGCCTGGGGTTGCCGCTTCAGGAAGCTTTTCCTTTACTCCTGATTTTAACCAGCAGGGCATTCACGTGGTGGCCTTCAAGGCAAGGGACGCCCTTGGAAACACCGTTACAAGGACAACCACCATTACCGTGGTTAACGTCAATCGCGCGCCGGTACTCGAAGCGGGGAATACCTTTGAGGTGGACGAGGGGCAGATGCTTACCGTAAAGGTTACCGCCTCCGATCCGGACGGGGACAGTGTTGTTTTGGGTGCCGGCGGTCTTCCCGAAAACGCCGTTTTTATCGCGGCCACCGGTACCCTTGCGTTTACGCCGGATTATGACCAGTCCGGATCGTATACGATCCAATGCACTGCCGATGACGGAGACCTCAGCGACAGCGAAAGCATCAACATTACCGTTGGCGATATGGTCGGTGGCGAGGGAAGCGGTGAACTTGAATTGACGGTGAATCCCGTGGAAACCCCCACCCTGTTATCCTTTGCTAGAATTACCGGGACGGTCAACGCCGACGGCGCCGGGTCCCTGCCGAAAATCACTTCAGCCCTGATTACCGGCCTTAATGGGGCGACCGGGCGACAGGGGGAAACCCTGATTGTTGGGCTCACCGGACAGTCCACAGGGAATTTCGAGAGCCATTTCGCACAAGGTGTCAGCGTTGCCGACTTCGGGCGTGGCATCACCGTTAACAGCACCACCGTGAACAGCCCCACCCAGGCAACGGTCAACATTACCATCGATTCCGATTCTGATATCGGTACCCGGGCTGTTACTGTACGTACGGGAGACGAAATCGCCCTGGCAGTGCCCGCGTTTTACGTCACCACCGGATATGCAATCATTCGCGGAACCCTCAACGATCCCGATACCGGTGAGCCCATCCCAGGTGCACTGGTTTCCATCGAGGGCACCACTAACACCACCACCACCAATGCCGGTGGCGTATTCAATTTTCTTGATATCCCTGCGGGTGGATATACGGTCATTATCAATGCCCCGGATCACAAACTGATTCGATTGGATGTGGATTCCGCTGCCGGTGAAACCGTGGATGTGGGGGATCTGGAGAGTGAAACTACGGTGTTCAGTGCCTCTGTTGTGCCCGGTGCAACTCTCCCCAGTGTTTTTGGAAGGGGCCTTGCCAGACTGAATTTTTCAGGTGATGTTGAGAAGGGGCGGCAGCTCATTGAGGATACGATTATCGCAGTGGGCGGCAGTAATTACGGTATTCTGGATGCCTATGGAAACCAGCTCAACCCGAAGGTGGCGGGCAACGGTGTTGCCAGCCTCAAGGAGGTGGCAGCCTACGACATGGCGGTCCGTTGGCAGCAGGGGCATACGGTCCCTCTGGGGAATATGCTCTATAGCTTTATTCGGCTGTTCCAGTGGAAAAACGAAGATCCACCGAGTTTTTACGGTTTTCTTGCAGCCATTCAATCGGTGGTGAACGATGCCTGGCAGGATCCGACCGATCCGGAAAACGCCCTCACCATCGCCATGTTTGCCTCGGGAAATGCCCTGGTGGCCGGTGCGCCGCCGGTCATATCTTCTGATACACCCCTTAACCCCCTGCAGAGCTATCTGATTTCCGTGACCCTGCTCGGATATGTCAGTCAGTTTAATGATGGGGGAACCACTACAGGAGCCCTGGACGTCAAGGATTCGTTTCTGGCGGTTTTGGACCGTCTTTGTGGAATGATCGGGCCATCTGCTGCATGGGCCCAGGATGAGGTTGCCCTTGTGACCTGGGACAAAGTGTTTGAACAGGTTTCCAGTACGCTCACCGGGGAAGTTCAAGCGTTCGCTGAAGAGACGGTTACGGGGTATGCCGAGGATGCCCTGGGGATTGTGATGCCTGCCATGACCTTCAGCATGGACTCCAGAACCACTGCCGTGGGCATGTGGGTTGATTTTATGAACACCCTTCCCCAGGGAAGTCATGTTTCCAGCGTGACCACCGATCTTATCAACCATCCCGACGATATGCTCAATGCATTCGAAGAAACCATGGCGGCAGCCGAAAGCGTTGCTGCCCTGGCCGAACACGCAAGCAAAGCTGCGGACATAGTAACCGATGCGCTTGGCGGCGTGGTGGGAGACGTGTCGGACATGGTGTTAGGCAAGCTGCTCATGGGGCCAATCGTCGACAACATCATCGAAACCTCACGGCCATCGGCACCTTATCTGGACGGGGCGGTTGCCGTGGATGCAGAAACCGGACTTCTACCGAATGTGAGGGTAACGTTTCGTCCCTGTTACGAGGAGGTCAGCTCCGCAACCAAAGCAAATTCGGATTTTCGCTATTACTATGCGGTTTACCGGCAAAGCGCCGCAAACGCATTGGAACTGCTCACGGTGATGCCGTCCTATCGATTCTACGAGGAGTTTGCGGACAAAAATGATTTCATCGGGCGGACCCGAATGAAACACAGGCTGACCCAGGAGGGCCGCAACACCAAGCTGGTGTTTACGGATACAGATCCCCAGGCCGGTTCTAATGTGTATCGCGTCGTGACCCGGGTCATGCGGGGAACCACGGTGGCCAATACAACCTATACCCCCCTGGAAGCGGAAATGGCCCTGGATTTTCTCATGGGAAAAGCCGGGCCGGGGGTTTCCATCACCTGGAAACTGTTTACGTCCACCATGGATACCATGCTTAATATTTTCCAGAGCACCCTCTACCAGGTAAGTGATTTTTCCGATGCGGCCCGGGTCCATGTGGGCACCAAAGTTGAAAACCTCTTTCCGAGAATGGACCTTGCCACTGCTGATTTCACCGGCGAGGTCTTTATCAGCATTCCCGATATCAACAGTATTATGAAATGGACACCCTCCGGCTTGAAGCTGAAGGCGTCTGCCGGATTCGCCGCCCCCCACCAGATTGGACTGGCTTCCGATATCTGGGGAAATCTATACAGCGACAATGGTGCGTCGGATCTACTTTACGGCGGACGCATCTTCCGTTTCAGTGCCATGGACGGCAGTCGTGCCCTGGTGGGGACGGTCAATTACTTCAGCTGGCTGCTGATGTATGCTAACTCTGTGGACGTACGGGCCATGACCTACGGCGTTGAAAACAATACCGAATACCTGTTTATTGCCGATGGTATGGTTCCCCGCATCACGCGGCTCGATCTTCGGGATGGCGCGATCATCACTTCCAACAACGACCGCAACGTCTGCCATGACGACATCACCTCTACTCCTGGGGCGGCCTTCAACTTTCAGGGCAACTCACGACTTTATCATGACGACATGACCGAGACCCTGTATCTTACCCAGGGGCCGGAGCTCCTGTACATTCGGGACGGAGAAGTTAAAAAGGCCTTTGAAGATAGTTTCGATCCCTTCAGCGGCTCATGGCTGACCGGTGTTCACGGCAGCCGGTCAGATAATATCGTATTGGCGGATATGATTTCCGGGGACGTGTTCATGGTGCCCACCGTCTTTCTGGGTTCCGCCGGTTTTGGTTGGGATGCGGAGACGTTTCGAAAACTATACCGGGTGGCCACGGGCCTTTCGGCGCCCCTGGACCTGAAGGTAAAATACGGATCCAGAGAATTTTACGTGCTCGATTCCCAAGGGGTCCACCATCTTCATTTCGGCCTGTCCGGTCGTATCTGGGATGGGGAAAATGCTGCACCCCTGAATGGTGCCACCTTGCTCATTAATGGCATGGTGTCTGGTCAGACCGATGCTGATGGTTATTTTACCCTGAACAATGTGGGTGAGACCGGACCTGTTGAGGTGACCGTACAGGCTGGGGATGGAAGAACTGAGGTCCTGACGGATTCAAAACAGATTTATGTGGAAGCCATCGGCCCCACGGTCCTTGACAACGATATCATTTTCGATCCGCCGGACGTACCGGAGCCGCTTGATTATGACGATGATTATCTCACCACCGGGGATCTGGTGATCGATCCGGCAGCGGAACCCTTTGAAACCGAAATCAACGTCGCCGCGGAAGACCTTGGAACGAGCATTGTTCGGCATTTCATTCTGCCGGCCGCGCGGGTGTCCATAAGTGACGATCTGGCAATTGATTTGGGCGTGGCAGCGGTGTCGGATCCGGTGATTGCACCCCGGGCGCTGGCGTCGCTTTCAGCCGCGGACGCTCCCAGGTTACCGAGTCAGGGCGGGGATTCCGCAGGTAGTCGTTCTAAGAAAACATACACCATGGCGGTTCGACTTCTGTCCCATCCCAACGGACTGAAACGTGCGGCCCGGGCGGATGGCTCGTCCTATGAATCCCGCCGCAGCCTGAAGGGGGCGCTCCTGGTTCCAGAGGACTATCCCGAAGCGGCGCCGTCCCGGGTGTCGGTTCGAATCAACGGCACGGCGCGAACTGCGGATGTTGTCAATGGAATATTCGAGTTGCCGGAAGAGGATATGGCCGCCATGGCCGAAGGACTCAATACTATTTCGGTCACCGCTGCGGCATCCGAGGTGGATCGTGACAACGGGTTTTTGCCGCCCACGAACCGGGCTTCCATGACGCCGGTGGGAATTTATGGGCAATCTCTTTCCAATGCGCCGGAACCGGCAACCGATCGCGCCGGTGATTCACTCAGCGACGGCGGCGGAGCGACGGTGTCGACGTGGGAAACCAAGGCGAAAGCCGGCGCGGCTGTGGAGATGGAGGGCATCGCGTTCACCGGACTGGTGGCGGTTCGGGCCGCTGAAGACGAAAGGCCCCTGGCCATGCCAGGGATGGACGTTATTGTTTATCAGGCCAATGCCCCTGCCGCAACGGCATCCCAGGCGCGGGAAGCGGCCCTGGCGGTGGGACGTACCGACAGAGCGGGATACTACGATGTTTTGGTGCCCGCGGAGGCACTGGCTGCGGAGAGCATGCAGGCGGATCCTTTTGAAGCTGCCAGCGTATATAGCCAGGCGCTGCGCGTGATGGTGGCGCCGCGGGCCGCGGAATAGTAAGCAAAATGGTAACGACTGGAACCTTCGGGGGAAACGATATATTCGGGAGATGATCATGAAATCAGGACTCGGCTTGTCACGGAACGGCGCAATCGCCAGGGCAATGAACATTCGTTGGGGGATTATCCTGCTGTCCATTCTTCTCTTCCTGGGAAGCACGTCATATGCGGCTATTACCGTTACGGTAACCGGACCTGGGGGGTCGGCCAGCCAGAGCGTGCCGGATGATGGCGGCGATTTTGACGTCCATTTGCCGCTCAACCGAAATGCCGTAAATAATATTGTCGTTACGGCGGAGGATGCCGGAGGAAATTCGGTCTCCGCAACCCTGGCCGTGACACAGGTCTCCCTGGACCAGATCGTTGTCTCTAAGGTCACCTCCGAGCGACTTTCCGTTGAAGAAGTGCAACAGTTGGTGACTGACGGCGTCATCGACCTGGAAAACCCCGAAAACTACAATGTGTCAACTTTTGATATTGTACTCACCATTGACAAGGCACCGGTGACGGTTTCCGTTCCGGTTGTCGTACCCATAAAGCTGAACGAAGAAACGGGGTATGAAACCTATAAAAGGCCTCCTGGTGGGGACAGCGGGGGGAATGCGCCCAGGACGCCCCAGATTCAGATTGTCGTTTTTCAGCAATCCGTAGCATCCGAGGGCGGCGAAGCAAACAATATGACAATTCCAGGCGTTATCATCATCGAAGGAAATATCCGAAGCCTGAAGGAATTTTTCAGCGTTCGGTTGCTTCTGATGAACACGTCGGGCATTTTTACCCTCACCGATGTGACTGCGGAAATAGAGCTTCCCGAAGGTACACTTTCAAGTATCCTGCCAGCCGATGGTATCAACCGTTTCGGTGAGATTTTGCCAGGGGACGGAGATACACCCGGGCAGAAGGAGATGGAGTTTATCATCAGGGGCGATGAGATCGGTGTGCACGACGTGACGGTAAATTTTGGCGGCACAGTGACGGGCCCCGGCATCGGCGACGCCATTGCCTTTAACGGCAGTGCCGTCACTGAGGTGGAGGTCAAAGGGCCTCCCACCTTTCTGGTGGAGGTGACCCATCCGGATACAGTCGAATCAGGAGTGCCATATGAGATGATTGTGGACATCACCAACACCGGCGAACTGACTGCCATGTATGCCAGTCTGGAGTTGGATGTGGGGGCAGATGCGATGTTGGCGAAGTGTAAACTGGACGATACCGGAGAACCGGACTGCGAATACGACACCGGATCAGAAATAAGGTCCTTCGGGCATATCGAGCCGGGGGAGACGGTACGGGAAACCTTTATGGTGGTGCCGCTGGTCAATGGAAAGATTTCCTCCTGTGTGGCGGCAGCGGACCAGAATATCACCCTCAACGTTTATATGGGCAGTCAGGGATGTATGGTGGGGCACTACCCGCCGAAGGTCAATGTGGGAGATGGCGTCCCGACGGTCACCGTGGTGCCGGCACCCAATACCACCGGCGTTCATGAGGACGCCGCTGTCACGGCTTTTTTCAGCGAAATAATGAATGAAAATTCCATCACCACCGGTGAGAACGGCGATTTCAACGTGTATGATAGCTCCGGTGAGCGTGTCACGGGCGAACTGCGGTTTACAACTCTTTTTCGGAATACGGAAAATGAAAAGACAGTGGCAATCTGGCAGGTTAATAATGGAGTAACCAACCGTCTCCAAAGCAATGCTGAATACACCGTTGTCATTACAACGGATATTGTTGATCTAAACGGCAACGCGCTATCAAATCGATGGGAGAGCACTTTTACTACGACGGACACCGGCCTGAACGATACCACTGCACCCACGGTCTCCATGTCCGTGGCCCCACCGGTGTCCCCCAATACTATCCTACCCGGGCAGATCATCAACATCAACGCATACGCCGCAGATGCCGGAAGCGGCATTTCACGGGTGGAACTCCGCCTGAAGGATCTCGACAAAGTTGGTGGCGTCTATGAACTGGTGGGGCAGAAAACCGTGTACCAGGGGGACCGACCGCCCTTTATCTTTGCCGTCGACTCTGGGAAATTGACGCCTGGTCACACCGTCCAGGCCCAGGCCACCGCCTATGACGGCATGGGCAACGCCCAAAGTACCACCCTGGCCCTGGTTCTCCTGGAAAGCGCCGATCCCCCCACAGTTACGCTGCCGGATGATCCGGTGAATCCCGTGCTTCAGGGTATCTCGATTTCCCTTACACCGGTTCTCACCGGGGGTGTCAGACGGGTTGAATACTACCTCGACGGCGTTTCTTTGCCCTATAAAACCGTCAGCCTGTCACCTTTTAAGGCAATCCTTTCCACCCTGGCGCTTTCCATGGGCGACCACGCCATTACGGTGACGGCGGTGGATGGCCTGGGGCAGACGGGAAGCGCCCAATACCGTTTTACACTGGCGGAGAATCTTAATATGCCGGTGGTGGGATTTTCAAACGTGGTGGACGGCGCTGTATACGAAGCGGGAGCTTCCATTCTGATCGTCGGCACCGCCGAAGATCCGGTGGGCATCGAGCGTATCACCTACTGGCTGGACAGTACCGTGTCAGCACCCCTTTATTCCGGATTTTCATCAATTCGTCTCAACACATCAGGGATCGAAACCGGGGCTCATGTTGTCTATATTCAAGCAGAAAACGTTCTGGGCATTGAAAGTGATCTGGCAATGGCGGCAGCGGCCTTTGAATTTACACTGGTAGATCCGCCTCCTGGATTACCGCCGGCCTCCCCAGACATCAGCATCGGTTTTTCAGAGGATGGTCTTGTAACCTGTACCGGCAGTACAGTCGCCGGCGCCAGGGTGGTGATTACCAATACCAATATGGGGATCAGTGCGACGGTGTATGCCAATTCATCCGGGAATTTTACGGGTCAGGTGCCAGGGGAGGAGGGGAACGACATCTCCGTGGTGGCCTACGACCTGACCGCCTCCACCGACCCAAGCGTTGCGGCCTTTGGGGTGATTCCGGCCTCCCCGGTGCTTACCGCCATTTCGGTGAGCCCAGCCGCCATGGTGTTTGACACGGCGGGGGCATGGCAGGACATTGCCGTCACCGGTCATTATGAGAGTGGCGACAGCACCGATCTGACAGGTGTTGCAACTTTCACCACCAGCGATGCGTCGGTAGCCACGGTGAGCACCTCCGGCCGGGTGGTGGCCCGATCCTACGGTGATGCCGTCGTCACCGCCATGGTGGAGGGCTTCAGCGCCCTAACAGCGGTGGATGTCAATATTGTCACCCTGACTGGTATCGAGGTGTCGCCGAATCCGGTTTCAATGATTTTCATCGGAGAAACGGAAAATCTCACCGTTAAGGGGATCTATTCTGACGGCAGTGAGGCCGTTTTTTCAACAGGATTGACCTATGCCACCGGAAATCCGGCAGTGGCAACGGTAAATGCATCGGGTGTGGTGACTGCAACCGGCAATGGTGAGACCCAGATCAATGTCGCACACTCAGGCGTGGCCCCCATCTCCGTGACCGTTGGTGTGGATCTCGGCCTGGATCCGGGACCGATCCTAGAAATTCTGAGTCCTGTGAACGGGAATTCAGTTGAACGCGATGGGACGATCTCCGTCATCGTTCGGGCCGAAGATGCCCTCGGCGGATTGGAACGCCTTTACATGGAAGCGACGGGTGAAGCCGAAGCGTTCGAAACGATTCAGATTCAACCGGTTCCGGAAGATCAGAGCGAGACAAGAAGCTTCTCGCTGCAGATACCCGGAGATGCTGGTATTGGCGGTACGATTACGATTCGCGTGTGGGCCGAAGACACCGGCGGCAACCTTTCGACAGAAGAAGCAATCACCCTGACGGTGGTGGACGAAAAGGGCCCATCTGTGACGATTACCGCACCCGGGCAACTGGCACCCTACAACTTTGGCGATACTGTACTGGTTGCCGTCTCCGCCCAAGACAGCGGAGGACTTTCGGAGATTCGGTATGAAACAGAGGGTGCATTGATCTTTTCGGGATCTTCGGATCTGACGGGAGAATTGAACGTCACAACGAACTTTACTTTCGATATTCCCTACAACACGACATCGGAAAGGGTTACCATCACCGCATATGCCACGGATCTGAATGGGAACGAAGAAGCTTCAATCCCCGTGGATATCATCATCACGGATGCAGACATTACCCCGCCGTCCACCGAGGTTATGGCGGTGAGTGACCCGGCCGGGGAAAGTGGAGCCATTGTCAGTTATGCGGTGACCGACGGGCTGTCTGACCTGAATTATGTGGCGCTTTACTTCCGGAAAGACAGCATCGGCACCTTCAACAGATATACAGGTCCGGACGGAACCGGGGACGGGAAGTATTTCCCGGAAAGCGGCGGAACAGGGACTGTTTTTTTCGATGCCACCAGAATGGGCGGCGACGGAAATTACGAGTTCTATACTGTTGGTTTCGATGTGGCGGGAAACCGCGAATCGGCGCCCACGGACGGCACAGGTGGCGTGGTGGCCGATGACGCTGTCGCTTTTGCGGCCGGTACGGTGTGGGAGGAGATTACCACTTCTGTTTTGATTTCGGAAGGGGAGAACACATATGATGATCAAAACCTAAGAATCTCTGGAAGCGGCGTTATCGTTATGCTGGACGGTTTCCATGATTTTCATAATGTAGAAGTTATAAACGGTGCCGTATTGACCCATTTGGAGACAGACACCAGCAGGGCGTACGGCCTCAAATTCTCCGCCTGGACCCTGACGGTAGACGGAACAAGTTGTATCGACGCCAAAGGTCGTGGGTACGTGGGGGGCACTGGGCATAATGAAAGTGGCCGGACTTTGGATAATGCCTATGGGTCTTCCCATCATGCAGGTGGCAGTCACGGCGGACTTGGGGGTACCTACGGCGGAGTGCCCGGCGTTCTTTACAACGACTTGACGAATCCAGAAGCACCGGGCAGCGGCGGTGGAGCTGACGGCTACACGGACGGCGGCGACGGTGGCGGGATTATTGTTATCGATGCTGTCAATATTGTTGCCGACGGGGATATTCAGAGCAACGGTGAAGAAAGTGATGGGGGAGCGGCTGGAGACGGCAGCGGTGGTTCCGTTCATATCATCTGCCGGACTGTTTCCGGTACGGGAGCAATTGCAGCCGATGCAGGTGGTGCTGATATCGGAGTCGGCGGGGGCGGTGGACGCGTCGCCATCGACTACTTAGACATGGCGACAAAAGATCAGAATCTTATCACAGCAATGGGGGGGATCGGAAATTATGGTTCCGGTGCCAATGGAACCGTATATCTGAAAAAGGAGACCGTACCCAATGGCCAGATTGTGATTACCGGTCAGGGGGACGGAAGTGCCTGGACCCAGCTCTCTATTCCGGAAGGATATATTTTCGATACGGTTACCCTGCAAAACAGCGCCCGGGTTCTGGCGGACGAAGGCGTTGTGATTACGGGCCGTTTATTGGTGACGGGAGATTCGGTGCTGTCCCACAGCAATGGCAACGAGGCCGGCCTGGTTATTGAGGCTTCGGTGGTGCAGGTAGACGAAGGCAGTAGCATTGATGTGACGGGTCGGGGGTATGGGGGCGGCACCGGGCATGATGAGAGCGGCCGGACCCTGAACACTGCCTATGGTTCCTCCCACCATGCCGGGGGCAGCTACGGTGGTATCGGGGCAGGGTACAACTTTGCAGGCGCGGGATTGGGCTATGGCGATCCCCGGGAACCAGACGAGCTGGGTAGCGGCGGCGGTGCTGATGGTTACACAGACGGCGGACGCGGCGGCGGACGGGTGACTATTTTGGCCACCGACGCCCTGGTCGTGAACGGCGCCATACGGGCCGACGGAGGTGAGAGCGCCGGTGGTTCGGCCGGGGACGGCAGCGGCGGGGCCATATGGATTACCACCCATCGCCTGGCCGGCGCAGGGCGCATCGGCGCCGACGGTGGTGGCAACGAAAGTGGTACTGCAGGTGGCGGAGGCCGTGTGGCGATCTATTGCGACTATGTGGACCTTGAAGATGATTTCGGCAATCTGTACGACATCACTGC
Source organism: uncultured Desulfobacterium sp. (assembly GCA_963675615.2). GTDB lineage: Bacteria > Desulfobacterota > Desulfobacteria > Desulfobacterales > Desulfobacteraceae > Desulforapulum. The sequence continues at coordinate 521,831 of CAXXTD010000001.1, read as the reverse complement.
CTTCGGAGGCCGGGGGGGGGACGACACCCGGGCCGCCAGCGCCGGGACGGTGTTCATTCAGTACGACGGCCAGGACAACGGCAATCTGTACATTGATGACAATTACAGCGGTGTCACCGCACCCGAGTCCACGGAACTTCCGCACATGGGATTTGGAATCATTGCCGGAGTAACGGAAGATACCCTGACCACCGATGGTCTGGTGACGCTTTTGGCGGGGGGGCTTGCGGGTCTGCGAATCAACCCGGATATTACCCAGACGGAGACCTTCGAGATTCTTTCCAACACATCCGGGGGGATTACAGTGGTGACGCCCAACGAGAACAATGTAGCCTTCGCCGATGTGGCCCAGGTGGGTGATGCCTATGCCGGTTCGTATCGGTACGACAGCGTGACCTTCCGTCGGGGCGGGAACCTGAAGACCGGGGATCTTCTGACGGTTGAGGGCATGATGCGGATCGACGAACATGGTCTGCTGACCCATTTTGATGCGACCACGGCCTTTGTTTCGCGCCTGGATCTGACGGTTGGGGATCTCTACATTGCCGAAACCGGACGCATTGACGTGACCGGTCGGGGATATGTGGGGGGTACCGGGCATAATGAAAGCGGCCGGACTCTGAACAATGCCTACGGTTCCTCCCACCATGCCGGCGGCAGCTACGGCGGGTTGGGAGGCGGATACTCCGGTGGAATATCAAGTGAAACTTACGGAAGCGAGACGAATCCGGAGAACCTTGGCAGCGGTGGCGGTGCCGACGGTTATACGGACGGCGGCGACGGCGGGGGCCGGATTTTCATCACAGCCCTGGACATGACAGTGGACGGTGCCATCCGGGCAGATGGTGAGCCAGGCGTCGGAGGATCTGCCGGCAACGGCTCCGGAGGAACTGTGAACATCGACACGGGGGTTCTGGATGGCAGCGGGACCATTGAAGCCGACGGCGGGGGAGACACCTGCGTCGGGGGTGGCGGGGGCAGAATCGCCATCCGATACCGTGATGATATGAGTTTGTCGGAGGCCCATGTTCAGGCACTCGGCGGGGATGGGAATTACGTCGATGGCGGCGGAAACGGGACGGTTTTTATCAAACGGCCTGGACAGGAGTATGGCGATCTGGTGGTGGACGGGCTGGGATATGCGACATCCTTTGATAAAACCTTCCTTGACGGGGGGTATATATACGACAATGTTATCCTGCGGAACAGCGCCCGGGTTCTGGCGGACGAAGGGGTTGTGATTACGGGCCGTTTGTTGGTGACGGGAGATTCTGTGCTGTCCCACAGCAATGGCAACGAGGCCGGCCTGGTTATTGAGGCTTCGGTGGTGCAGGTGGACGAAGGCAGTAGCATTGATGTGACGGGTCGGGGGTATGGGGGCGGCACCGGGCATGATGAGAGCGGCCGGACCCTGAACACTGCCTATGGTTCCTCCCACCATGCCGGGGGCAGCTACGGTGGTATCGGGGCAGGGTACAACTTTGCAGGCGCGGGATTGGGCTATGGCGATCCCCGGGAACCAGACGAGCTGGGTAGCGGCGGCGGTGCTGATGGTTACACAGACGGCGGACGCGGCGGCGGACGGGTGACTATTTTGGCCACCGACGCCCTGGTCGTGAACGGCGCCATACGGGCCGACGGAGGCGAGAGCGCCGGTGGTTCGGCCGGGGACGGCAGCGGCGGGGCCATATGGATTACCACCCATCGCCTGGCCGGCGCAGGGCGCATCGGCGCCGACGGTGGTGGCAACGAAAGTGGTACTGCAGGTGGCGGAGGCCGTGTGGCGATCTATTGCGACTATGTGGACCTTGAAGATGATTTCGGCAATCTGTACGACATCACTGCCTTCGGAGGCCGGGGGGGGGACGACACTCGGGCCGCCAGCGCCGGGACGGTGTTCATTCAGTACGACGGCCAGGACAACGGCAATCTGTACATTGATGACAATTACAGCGGTGTCACCGCACCCGAGTCCACGGAACTTCCGCACATGGGATTTGGAATCATTGCCGGAGTAACGGAAGATACCCTGACCACCGATGGTCTGGTGACGCTTTTGGCGGGGGGGCTTGCGGGTCTGCGAATCAACCCGGATATTACCCAGACGGAGACCTTCGAGATTCTTTCCAACACATCCGGGGGGATTACAGTGGTGACGCCCAACGAGAACAATGTAGCCTTCGCCGATGTGGCCCAGGTGGGTGATGCCTATGCCGGTTCGTATCGGTACGACAGCGTGACCTTCCGTCGGGGCGGGAACCTGAAGACCGGGGATCTTCTGACGGTCGAGGGCACGATGCGGATCGACGAACATGGTCTGCTGACCCATTTTGATGCGACCACGGCCTTTGTTTCGCGCCTGGATCTGACGGTTGGGGATCTCTACATTGCCGAAACCGGACGCATTGACGTGACCGGTCGGGGATATGTGGGGGGTACCGGGCATAATGAAAGCGGCCGGACTCTGAACAATGCCTACGGTTCCTCCCACCATGCCGGCGGCAGCTACGGCGGGTTGGGAGGCGGCGGATACTCCTGTGGAATATCAAGTGAAACTTACGGAAGCGAGACGAATCCGGAGAACCTTGGCAGCGGTGGCGGTGCCGACGGTTATACGGACGGCGGCGACGGCGGGGGCCAGATTTTCATCACAGCCCTGGACATGACAGTGGACGGTGCCATCCGGGCAGATGGTGAGCCAGGCGTCGGAGGATCTGCCGGCAACGGCTCCGGAGGAACTGTGAACATCGACACGGGGGTTCTGGATGGTAGCGGGACCATCGAAGCCGACGGCGGGGGAGACACCGGCGTCGGTGGCGGTGGGGGCAGAATCGCTATTCGAGTTGGAGATTTGGAGCACTGGGAAGGAACTGTTCAATCCCTGGGCGGAGTCGGGCAATACGGCACTGCCGGGGAAGACGGATCGGTTGTTTATCCCTAAGAATAGGGGTATTCAAGAAAGGCTAGGCAGTCTTGTTCTGGCATACCGGCGGATCATCGGAATTAGTTACAAGAACAAGTCAGCTATTTCGCTGAATTGTTCTTGTAAATTGTTTGAAGCGCCTGGATGGTTGCCTTGATATCATTGGCACCGATGATCTCTGTGATCATGCAGACGGTCCTGGCCCCGTGGTTTACCACCTGACCCAGGTTGTGCGCCTTGATGCCGCCGATGGCCACAAAGGGAATGGCGATGTTTGCCACCACATGGTCAAGGTAGGCAAGTCCCACGGCATCACAGACACCTTCCTTGGTCCGGGTGGTGAAAATCGGGCCCACACCGATGTAGTCGGCACCATCCAGGACTGCCTGCCTGGCCTGGTCCGGGGAGTGGGTGGAGCGGCCGATGATCATATCCCCCATAAGTTTTCTGAGTTGCCTTAAGGGAAGGTCGTCCTGGCCCGTGTGGATGCCGTCGGCTTCCACCATCAGGGCCAGGTCGGCATGGTCGTTCACAATGAAGGTGACCCCTGCCTCCCGGGTGATCTGCCGGATGGCAACGCATTCTTCGTACATCTTCCCCATGGGTTTTGTGGCGGGTTTCTCCCGGTACTGGAGGGTGGTAACGCCTGCATTGACCATCTCGCGGGCCACCTGGACATTGGATCGTCCCCTGGAAAATTTTTCTGTCAGAATTCCGTAGATCCCCGGGTTTAATATGGTTTTCATGGGCTGTCCTTTCTGTTTGTCCAGTATCCGTGCCCGTTGCCGGGGGGCAGGTTTTTTATTTTTTCAAGGTTTAAAGCGGCCGTGCCAAATACAAATTTGTCCGGCGAGTATGAAAAATTGAAGAGGGAATGTCAATGGAAAATCATTTTCCGCTATTGAAATATCATCCCTTTTAAATTATAGTCTGCGGCTGTTTTCCAACACATAAATAAAAGGAATATCATGTTCGCTAAAACAGCCGATGAACTCAGGGACATGGTTGTCCAAAATCCGGGAACCGCCCCGTCGATTTTTCTCAGGGACGATTCGTTTGCCGCCTGGTGCTATGACAACAGGGATTCTGCATGGCTGAAATCCGCATTCAACCGGGATGCAGACCCTGACGACTGCAGAAAATGGGGGATCACCCCATCGGAGTGGCGGACCCACGTGGAGATGGCGGGGCTTGCGCTGAAATTCTCAGTTGGAAAATAGCAAACCTGGCAAATTTTGGGTGATTGAGTCCGGCGTGGCATGATCTGTCATGTCCGCCGTTCCATGGATTCCCAACCGGGTTTCTGAGATGCGGTCAAACAATCCGTTGATCGAGACATCAAGTGCCAAGGCCGAGATTTCTGACGCCTCCCTGCCCGAGGGCCAGGTCATCCTTCAGGACGGGAATGATATCCTGATTTGCCGGGGAAGGGTGGCACGGTTTGCAAGGGGGGAAAAATTGTGTTACCCATCGACCCACCGGCAGGTGGAGATGGGTCACATTGTCCCGGGCTCTCCGGCGTAATTTAAATTCCTCTTTGCCCGGGGCTGAATTTATTTCACTTTATATTAAACAATTTTAATTTGTGATTTGATGTACTTATAGGGTTTGGGTGAAAAATTTGAACAGGTTCCAGGGCAAAAACAACCCGTTGGTCGTTTTCTTGCTATTAATCCCAGCAAGAGTTCGAACGAGTGTTGTTGTTTTAAACTTAAAAAACAGACTTTACCAAGGAGCTTAGTATGTCAAACGGAGAAGCAGTTTACGGATTTTTCATTCCTACAGTGTCACTCATGGGTATCGGTTCCCACAAAGAGATTTGCAACCAGATGAAAAGCCTGGGTGTTTCTAAACCTTTTCTTGTTGCAGACAAAGGCATTACCGCTGCCGGACTCACCCAGAAAATTTGTGACATCATCAAAGAGGGGATGGGGGTTGATGCGGTTGTATACGATGAAACCGTTCCCAATCCTACAGATACAAATGTCGCAGAAGGTGTTGCCATCTACGAGAAGAGCGGCTGTGACATGATCATCACCCTCGGTGGTGGAAGCTCCCATGACTGTGGAAAAGGCATTGGTCTTGTTGCCTCCAATGGTGGAACCATCCATGACATGGAAGGTGTGGACAAGTCAACCAAAGCCATGCCTCCCTTTATCGCCATCAACACCACGGCTGGAACCGGAAGTGAGATGACACGTTTCTGCATCATCACCGATACCAGCAGGCATGTTAAAATGGCCATCGTTGACTGGCGCTGTACGCCCAACATTGCCATTAATGATCCCCTTCTCATGATGGGTATGCCTCCTGCACTGACCGCTGCAACCGGCATGGACGCTTTGACCCACTCCGTTGAAGCCTATGTCTCAACCATTGCAACCCCCATAACCGATGCCTGTGCCATCAAGGCCATTGAACTTGTTTCCCAGAATTTGAGGCAGGCCGTTGCCAATGGTGATGATATTGATGCAAGGGACAAGATGGCCTATGCGGAATATCTTGCCGGCATGGCGTTTAACAATGCAAGCCTGGGGCATGTCCATGCCATGGCCCATCAGCTGGGTGGTTTTTACAACCTTCCCCATGGTGTGTGTAATGCCATTCTGCTTCCCCATGTTTCAAGATTCAACCTCATCGCCAAGCTCCAGCGATTTGCTGACATTGCCGTAGCCATGGGAGAAAACATTTCAGGACTGTCCGTCAGGGAGGCTGCAGAACGAGCACTGACAGCAATCCAGACCCTTTCCGCCGATGTGGGTATTCCTAAAAATCTCACAGAGCTGGGAGTAAAGAAAGAGGATCTCAAGATCATGGCTGAGAATGCCCAGAAAGATGCCTGTGGTGCCACCAACCCGAGGCGTCCAAGCCTTGAGGATGTTATTCAGATTTACACCAACGCATTGTAACCCGCGTTTCGGATGGATCCCTTGATCCGGAAGTAGATAGATCGCTGTCCCGGGGGCATGGCATTTGAACAGCCATGTCCCCCAGGCCATGTGACCTTTTTTTACAATGGGTCGAGCGTGGGTTCGTCCCTATTCTTCGCTGTTCAATAATTTCCGGTACAGGGTTTTCCGGCTGATGCCAAGGATTTCGGCGGCCTTTGACCGGTTGCCGTCCACATGGTCCAGCACCTTCATGATGTAATTCCGATCCAGTTCCTCAAGGGTGGGAAACAGGGGCAGACTGTTGGCGTCTGGCCCTTCGGTTGATTCAAGAAGCTCAAGGGGCAGGCAACGTTCGGTGATGACGTTGTTGTTGGCCAGGATAACCCCCCTTTCCATTACATTGTAAAGCTCCCGGACATTGCCTGGCCAGTCATAGTCCATGAGGCGTTTCATGGCATTTTTGGACACCATGCAGGGGGGGCTGCCGGCACTCATCTGGCCCAGGAAATATTCCATCAGCACCGGGATCTCTTCTTTGCGTTTGCGCAGGGGAAGTATTTTTATGGCAAACACGTTGAGCCTGTGGTAGAGCGCCTCGCTGAATTCTCCCTTTGCCACCTCCTGCTTGAGGTCCCGGTTGGTTGCAAAGACAAACCGGATGTCCACCTTTTTCTCTAGTTTGTCCCCCACCGGGCGGAATGTTTGATTCTCCATGACACGCAGCAGGGATGCCTGCACCCCAACCGAGAGTTCTCCAATCTCGTCCAGGAACAGGGTGCCTTTGTCTGCCAGGTCAAGGAGGCCGTTCCTGGAATCATCTGCACCTGTAAAGGCCCCCTTGCAGTATCCGAACAGCTCACTGCGTATCAGCTCTTCCTGGAGGGTGGCACAGTTCTTTGTTATCAGCGGGTGTTCTGCCCGCATGCTCAGGCCGTGCAGCTGCCTTGCCACAACATTCTTGCCGGTGCCGCTTTCACCGGTGATCAGCACCGGAACCGTGGTCGGAGCAACCTTGCCGATGAGGAAGCGTACCTCCTCCATGGCTGCTGAATGCCCCACGATCTGGTCTGGGAAATTTCTTTTTTTTTGAACTGCCTGGTGCTTTAAAAACCTTTTTTTGTGCAGACATCCTATCTGGTAGGCCTTTTCAATCACCTGCTCCAGCCGCCCCAGGTCAAAGGGCTTGGTAATATAGTCGCAGGCCCCTGTTTTCATGGCTTCAACCGCATCATCAACATCGCCATACCCGGTAATTAAAATGATCTGAACGCCCAGGATTTCTTCATGGAATCGGGACATCAGTTCAATCCCATTGGCATCGGGCAGGCTGATATCCAGAACGATGACGTCAAATACATCCTTTCGTATGGCGATGAGGGCCTCCCCGGCATTACCGGCCGTTGTGATGCAGCGACGGGGAGAGACCAGTTCCTTTTCAAGCAGCCTGCGGATGGATTTTTCATCGTCAACCACAAGAATATTGATGGCGCATGATGGGTTACTCATTGTTCACACATTCTGGATTGGGTAATTTTATTTTAAAAATGCTTCCGATATTTTCTTTGCTGTTTACGATGATTTTTCCCCTGTGCTGCTTGATAATATTATAACAGGTGGACAGGCCGATACCGGTTCCCTTGTCCACGGGTTTTGTGGTGAAAAACGGGTCAAAGATTCTATCCCTCTTTTCCAGCGTAATGCCACAGCCATTGTCCTGGACCGAGAGTGTTACCCAGCGGGTCTCTTTTTTTGCACAAATCTGTATCCTGCCGTCCGGGTCAATGGCATCAAGGGCATTGCAGATGATGTTGAGCATCACCTGTTTGAGTTCAGCAGCATTGCCTCGAACCATGGGAATTCCAGGGGGGAACTCAAGCTCGATTTTCAGTTGCGGAACGTTTTTCAGGCGATAACGCAGGAGGGTAAGCACATCGCTGACCAGGGTTTTAAGATCCACGGGAACAAAAACAATTTTTTTCCTGGGGCTGAATGTCAACAGACTTTTGACAATGTCATGGCACCGGTTGCACTCGGCAATAATGGTTTCAATGTATTCATTGAAATCCGCCAAGAGTTCACCCTCTTCCGGCGTATGATCAAGGCAGTTTCGAAGCCGTGGCAGACGACGCCTGAGTCCCTCTGAAAATCCGCTGATGGAGGTCAAAGGGTTGTTTATCTCATGGGCAACCCCGGCGGCGAGCAGTCCTACGGTGGCCATTTTTTTGGAATATTGATATTGCTCCTGATACTCTTTTTCCCGGGTCACATCCCGCATGAGAAGCAGGAACCTGAATGTCCGTTTGTTCGAGTCGAGCATGGGGGATACCGCCACTTCAAATTGATGGTTCTTGCTGTCAATCTGATAGACAAGGGTTTTACGGCAGACCCTGGTGGTTTTCCGGGCGGTGATGATGGGGCAGTCGGGACAGGGACGGGGCTGGTTGTTAAAAATTTCGTAGCAGAATCGGCCTTCAGGAGATGGGGATTTGAAAATTTCAGAGAACAGCCGGTTTACCGATATGATGGTGAAATTCAACGAGACAATGACCATCACATCGGAAATTCCGTCCAGGATAGCCTGGAGCTGGCGTTGTTTGCGCTCAAGTTTCAGGTTCGTTGTCTGGAGTTCGACGACTTTGTTTTTCACCTCACCAAAAAAACCCAGCTTGGTGGACTCAAGGCCAATGATGTCTTCCAGGGTTGTGGGATTGGTCATTACCACACCTCATTACAGATCTGCATCATCTCTTCAACACCAGCCGTTCTGGGATTGCTCAAAAGACACGAATCAAAGGTGGCCATCTGGCAGATCCTGGGCAGGACAGACCGGTCTGGTACAATGTCACGCAACCGGGTGCTCACACCAAGGCTTTTAAAATAGGTTTCAATCTTTTCAATGCCGGCAAGGGCCGTTGCACTGGGTGACGCCATTGACCTGCCCAGTATCACCCGGCCAATTTCCGAAATTTTATCAGTGCATTCACAAAGATTATAGCGCATCACCTGGGGAATGAGTATGGGATGAATGGTGCCGTGTACCGCATCCAGCATGCCCCCAAGACTGTGGGCAAGGGCATGGTCAAGGCCCAGGCTTGCATTGCTGAAGGCCATTGCTGCCGATGTTCCGGCCATGCTCAGTTTTTCCAGGTGCTCAAGGGAACTGTTTTCCAGGGCCAGGGGAAGGTATTTGATGATCAGCTCAATGGCTTTGAGGGAGTGAACTTCGGTCATGGGAGAGGCAATTCTGGAGACATGGGCCTCAATGGCATGGGACAGGGCATCCACAGCACCGGCAATCATGAGTTCCCGGGATTTTGTGGTCAAAAGGGTTGGATCGATGATTGAAATATTGGGAACCAGGGTCCGGCTGATGATTGACATTTTGATCTGGCGTTCCATGTCCGTTATAATGGCAAACTGAGAAATATCGGACCCGCTGCTGGCCGTTGACGGAATAAAGATCATCGGCGGAAGGGGATGCTCTATGCGGTTGGCCCCTTCATAGTCATTGACCCGGCCGCCGTTGCTGGCAACAAGGGCGATCCCCTTGGCTGCATCCATGGGGCTTCCACCCCCCAGGGCAATGACCACGTCACAGCCAAGCTTCTTGTATAAAAGCGCCCCTTTTTCTATCTGCCAGTCCCGGGGATTGGCTGATATTTCGGAATAATACACCCATTTGAGACGTTCTTTGTCAAGAATTTCAAACACCTGGTCCACCCACCCGGCTTTTTCAAGACCCGGATCAGAGACCAGAAATATTTTTTCTGCGCCCATATGACTGGCGCACATTCCGGTATATTTCAAGCTGCCTGATCCAAAAAAAATTTCCGGAACAGAGAATTTCAAGATTCCCATACATTCCTTTCAGGGTCGGCCCGTCTGCCGGTACGTCCCGTTGGATAAAAAAGGTTCAACCCTCTATATTGTCAACATTTCTCTATAGTTAACACAGGTGGGTCTTGAAAACAAGATCGGAACTGACTGGTAAAGGGAGCTCCAGACCTCCCATCCTGCAGGGATGGCCGGTTTCAGCCCGGACTGTGTAAGGATTGTCTATGCGTATAGGATGGTCCTGATCTCCTGGTCGATCTTTGCCGCAAGCCCTGGAATCGGGCCCATGGTTCCTTTTGTTCAAGCCAGGCCCCGATGGTGGCGGTGGTGTGGCAGGCGCCGTTAAAGGTGTTGAGCATCATGGCGAGATCATAGAGAGCGCCTTTCTGGGGCGATCTGCCCGTCCGGTCCGGAAAATAGTCGTGGATGACCACCATGCCGCCGGGTTTGAGCATGGAGACGGCCCGCTGGAGGAGCTGTTCTGCCTCGTCCGGGCCATAGGCATGGAGAAAATTGCTCAACACGCCGTGTCCCATGAGCACCGGGTGGATCGATTCCAGGAACGGAGGCGCCATGGGCGGTGTCTTTGCAAGGTCCATGATCACCAGGACAGATTGAAGGGTGAAACCGGTTGCCAGGGAGGCCAAGGCACCCTGGCCGGTGGCTCGGCGCCAGTAGAGCCCGCCCATGAGGGCAAAAAAGTAGGCGGCGCTGGCAATAAAGGTGGCGATGTGGATGGCGTCGATGATCGAGTTGATGAAGAACGATCCCAGGGTGGCAAGGGCGATGATGATGATTACGCTGATCCGGTTGACCGCAAGCATCTGCTTCATGGTGGCCCCGGGGTGAAGGTAGCGCTGGAAGATGTCCCTGGAGATGCACGAAGCCCCTGAGGTGGCAAAGGTGTCTGTGCAGGACATGGCGGCCGTGGCAAGGCCCACGGCGCACAGGGCCAGGGTGAACCCGGAAAAATTGTGGTCCATGATAAAGGTGAGAAGGGCGGGTTCGGCCCGGGCCATTCCCATGGGGAATCCTGCCCCGGCAATCTCGGGATAGATGGTGTTGAGGCCCAGGGCCAGGAGGGCGCAGCCGGCAAACACAACGGCAACCAGGAACGTTCCCAGGAACATACCGTTTCTGGCACAGCGTTCATCCGTTGCCGCCCACACCTTCTGCCAAGGGTCCTGTTCCGTGATCCAGCCGGGAATGATGGCGATGGAAAAGATCAGGATCATGGGAATGCCGATGGAACCAGGGTTCCACCAGTTATCGGGTACCGATGTCAACAATGCGGCAACCGGCTCGCCAGAGAGGGTGCCGGCGCTGACCATCACCACGTTAAACCTGCAGCACAGTGACCGGTTGCGGCGGTCGTCCTCACTCACAGCGGCGGGTCCGTCCCGGGGTTACACCGGGTTCCCTGCGGGATCCGAATTTTGATCAGGCCCCGGCCTCCCCTGGGAAGGCACCAGAAACTTTTGACGATGATGGACAGGAGGACCAGCACGGAGATCACACAAAGTGCGGTTGTGGAAATCCGGGTGAAAAAATCCAGCATTTTGATGTCTGCAAAGGTATTGCAGGGACTCTGGATGAATAGTTCAACGGAGCCCCGTAAAAAATATGGTTTTTTAAAAAAAAGTTTGACATTGAACCGACTGGTCATGTATATGACTTCACGGTCATTTCATGACCTATTCGTTTAATGTGTATGAATTAAGGGTCCCGCTACTGTCCTGGGGGTCCCTTGTTATTTGAAAACAAGGAGATTGGCCATGACCAGGGTCAGCAGAAAAAAAGAGTTGCTGGACAATATGATCCGGCAGGAGATCGTGGCAACGGTTCTGGATCTTATTTCCCGGGATCAGCCCGTTACCATGGATGGGATCGCCGCACAGTGCGGGGTGGCCAAAGGCACCTTGTACAACTATTTCAAGAACAAAAAACAGCTGATCGATTATGTCCACCATGCCATCATAACCCCCAAGATCAAAAACAACCGGGTCATCTTTGAGTCTGAAAATTCGCCCGCAACAAAACTGCATGATTTTGTTGACGAAGTCTTTGGTTTCCATGAGGCGTACCCCCTCTACTTCCAGTTTGTACAGAGCCAGAGGACCGCATGTGAGGCCGACAAAGAACGGTTTGAGATTGCCATTCTGCCCCTGGTCAACCTCTGCAGGGAAGGAACCCGTAAGGGGGTGTTTGTGGATCTTGATCCGTTTGTGATGGCCTCAATGATTTTTGGCACGGTCATCGGCCCGATGCAGATTCTCCAGGATATGGACGAAAACAGCCGGAACATGAAAAAATTAAAACAGGATGTCATTTGTCTGCTTGACAGGATGATACTCAACCAACAGGAGAAAGCATGAAATTAAAAATATTTTCAGGTGTCGTTGCAGTCGTTCTTGTGGGGCTTGGCTACCTGTGGATCACAGACCACGGTTCCACGGCACAGGCCCGGACTGAAACTCAAAAGTCTGCCCCGCCGCCTCCGGTGGCGGTTAACGTTTATACGGTGAAATCTGAATCAGTGGTGTTTACCCGTGACCTGCCCGGCCGGACATCCGCCTTCCAGGTTGCTGAAATTCGGCCCCAGGTGACCGGGATCATCCTCAAGCGCCTGTTTGCAGAGGGAAGCCATGTGGCAAAGGGGCAGCAGTTGTACCAGATTGATCCGGCTAGCTACCAGGCCGCATATGACTCTGCCGCAGCCAACCTTGCCAAATCACAGGCCGACCTCAAGGCCGTATCACCCAAAGTGGAACGGTATACACGACTGGTCAAGATGGGCGGGGTCAGCCAGCAGGCCTATGATGATGCCGTGGCCGAACTTGCCCAGGCCCGGGCTGGAGTTGCCGTTGCAACGGCCAATCTTTCAGCGGCCAGGATCAACCTGGACTATACAAAAGTGTTTGCACCCATTTCCGGGCGGATCGGCAGATCTTCGGTCACCCAGGGTGCCCTGGTCACCGCCAATCAGACCGCGGCCCTGGCCACCATTCAGAATCTTGATCAGATCTACGTGGATGTGAACCAGTCCAGTGCCGAGCTCATGGGGCTGCGCCGTCAGATGAAAATCAGGGACCGAAATCCAGAGGCCCTCTTGATCCTCGACAATGAAACCCATCCCTTTGCCGGCAGGGGAAAGATCATGTTTTCCGATGTCACCGTGGATCCGGGCACGGCCATGGTTCAGCTTCGGATCCTGTTTCCCAACCCTGACAACCAGCTGCTGCCCGGCCTTTTTGTCAGGGCCAGGGTGGAAAAGTCCCGCCAGGACAAGGCCATCATGATTCCCCAGCAGTCCCTGGTCCGGAATGCCGACGGCACCACTGCGGTATGGACCGTTGATGACGCAAACGTCGTAAATACCCGCAGCGTCACCGTTTCAACGGCCGTTGGCGACAAATGGCTGGTAACCGAAGGCCTTGCCCCCGGAGACCGGATAGTAACCGCAGGGCTGCAGAAGATCCGTCCCAGTGCAAAGGTCACTCCCGTGGACGATCAAATCACCCATGGTTGATAACCGGCACGGCCGGAGCGAGGGATGGCTCCGGCCTCAACGAAGCATGAAACACGATAATACAGGGCAGGCGATCGTACCATTCCGCCCCCTTTGGTCGACCTGACCGGAACGGTAAACGTCGGGGGAATTTCTGCCCTTCCAGACTAAAGCGCAGGAACTGCGGGCTAGAGTCCTCAAACAGCCTGCGCTTCTTAACGCCTGGAAGGGCAAAAATTCTAACCCCTTTGGTTTACAATGTTCCGGTCAGGGCGACCAAAGAGGGCTCTATAGTCGAGACTTTCACAATGATGTTTCGACAGGAGTTTCATATACCCCCATGTCCTGGCGGACACAACGAAGCATGAAGCTTGAACCTTCGTCAGCAGAGGCGACCGGGGGGAGGTTTTGCCCGTAGTGGATTAAACGGCAGCGGTCAGCATGGACGCTGAAGGAGCTGCCGTTTCCCTCGGAGCAGCCCAGGACGGGCTGCGAGAATGAGCGGAGGTCAAAACCTCCCTCTGGGCGCCGGAATGATCCCCGTTTCATATAACCGGCACGGCCGGAGCGGGGTATGGCTCCGGCCTCAACGAATTTTGAAACACCTTTATTGACAATGCTTTGGCGGGTGTTTCATATAAAAAAAACAGGAAAAAAGAATGTCTAAATTTTTCATAGAACGACCCATATTTGCATGGGTGATAGCCATCGTCATCATGCTGGCAGGGCTCTTTGCGGTATTGACCCTGCCGGTGGAGCAGTATCCCAAGATCGCTCCGCCCAGCATCAGCATCACCACCTCATATCCCGGTGCCTCGGCAGAGGTGGTCGAGAACAGTGTTGCCCAGGTTATCGAGCAAAACCTGACCGGGATTGATTACCTCAGGTATTTTTCTTCGTCCAGCGACTCCAACGGTTCGCTGTCCATTACCCTGACCTTTGAGCCCGAGGCAGATCCGGATATTGCCCAGGTCCAGGTCCAGAACAAGGTTCAGGCCGTCAAGAGCCTGCTTCCCCAGGAGGTCCAGACCCAGGGGGTTACGGTAAAAAAAGCCTCAAAAAGTTTTCTTCTGGTGGCCGGCGTCTATTCCGAGGACGGCCGTATGAGCGGTAATGACATCTCTGACTATATTAAGTCCAACATGTCCGAAACCCTCAGCCGGGTCCAGGGCGTGGGAGACCTGACCGTGTTCGGAGATCAGCATGCCATGCGGATCTGGCTCAACCCGGAAAAACTTCATTCCTACAGCTTGATGCCTTCGGATATCACGGCCGCCATCCAGGCAAGAAATGTGGATGTCACCTCGGGTCAGCTGGGGGGATCTCCCGCTGTTGCGGGCCAGCAGATCAACGCTTCGATCTCGGTCCAGTCCAAGCTCACGAGGGTAAGTGATTTTCAAAACATTCTGGTCAAGGTCAATACCGACGGATCCCAGGTCAGGCTCAAGGATCTGGCAAGGGTGGAACTGGGGTCTCAATCCTACAGCCGGATCGCCAGGTACAAGGGCATGGAGGCTTCGGCCATGGCCGTGACCCTATCCACCGGTGCAAATGCTTTGGACACGGCCGAACGGGTCAAGGCCAAAATCAAGGAATTGTCCGCCTTCATGCCCCAGGGGCTCAAGGTGGCCTATCCCTATGATACCACCCCTTTTGTCAAGCTTTCCATTGAAGAGGTGGTCAAAACCCTGATCGAGGCAATTTTTCTGGTTTTCTTTGTCATGTACCTGTTCTTGCAGAATTTCAGGGCCACCCTGATTCCCACCATTGCCGTTCCCGTGGTGCTCCTGGGTACCTTTGGGGTGCTGTCCGCCTTCGGTTTCAGTATCAATGTGCTCACCATGTTTGCCATGGTGCTTGCCATCGGCCTGCTGGTGGACGACGCCATTGTGGTGGTGGAAAACGTGGAGCGGGTTATGGGAGAAACCGGGCTGTCTCCCAGGGAGGCTACCCGTCAATCCATGTCCCAGATTACAGGCGCCCTGGTGGGCATTGCCATGGTCCTTTCCGCCGTGTTCATCCCCATGGCCTTTTTCAGCGGAGCCACCGGCGCCATTTACCGGCAGTTTTCCATTACCATTGTATCGGCCATGGTGTTGTCCGTTGTTGTGGCCTTGGTCCTGACCCCGGCCCTTTGTGCCACCCTTCTCAAACCTGTGGAAAAAGGGCATCACCAGGGCAAAAAGGGCTTTTTCGGCTGGTTTAACAAAAGCTTTGATGCAGGAAAGTTTCTCTATGGGAAAAGTGTGGGATACGCCGCTGCAAGGGGGTTGCGGTTCATCATTGTCTACCTTGTGATTGTGGGCGGTCTGGTATACATGTTCAAGGGACTGCCCACGGCATTTCTGCCCGATGAAGACCAGGGTACCATGATGATGATGATCTCGGCCCCGCCCGGGGCCACCATGGAAAGAACCCTGGATAGTATCAAAAAAGTGGAGGATTATTTTCTCAACCAGGAGGTCGAGAATGTTAACGGTCTGTTTACGGTCACAGGGTTCAGCTTTGCAGGAAACGGTCAGAATGTTGGCCTGGGATTTGTCCAGCTAACGGACTGGGAAGAACGGCAGCGGCCGGACCAGAAGTCCGCCGCCATTGCCCAGCGGGCCATGCAAAACCTTTATGGCATCAAGGATGCCATGGTGTACGCCTTTATTCCACCGCCCATCAACGAACTGGGAAATGCCACAGGGTTTGACTTCCAGCTGGTGGACCGGGCAGGCCTGGGCCACACCGCTCTGGTTGCGGCCAGGAACCAGATGCTGGGCATGGCTTCCCAAAACCCCAAACTCGTGGGCGTCCGGCCCAACGGTCTTGCCGACGTTCCCCAGTACAAGCTGGACATTGACTATGAAAAGGCCGAAGCCCTGGGGGTCTCCACCTCGGACATCACCTCTGTGGTGTCCACGGCATGGGGGTCCGCCTATGTCAACGATTTCATGGACAAGGGCCGGGTAAAAAAAGTCTATATGCAGGGGGATACGCCGTTCAGAATGCTTCCAGAAGACATCAACCTGTGGCATGTCAGAAACTCAAGTGGGGAAATGGTTCCCTTTTCCTCGTTTGCCAAAGGTCGATGGGACTATGGTTCGCCCAAGCTGGAACGTTACAACGGCAGCTCTTCCCAGGAAATCCTGGGCGCACCTGCACCCGGGGTCAGCTCTGGGGAAGCCATGGAGATCATAGAGGATATCGCCCGGAACCTGCCCCCGGGCATTGGGCTGGAATGGACGGGGATCTCCTATGAAGAACGGATGGCAGGATCCCAGACCACGCTCCTGTATGCGGTCTCCCTTCTCTTTGTCTTTTTGTGCCTTGCCGCCCTGTACGAGAGCTGGTCCATCCCCTTTTCCGTCATGCTGGTTGTTCCCCTGGGGGTCATTGGATCCGTGGGTGCCACCCTCTGGGCCGGCCTGTCCAATGACGTCTATTTTCAGATCGGCCTTTTGACCACCATCGGGCTTGCCGCTAAAAATGCCATTCTCATCGTGGCCTTTGCCAAGGATCTCCATGAAGGGGGGGATGATCTTGTGACCGCGGCCAGGATTGCGGCCGAGCAGCGGCTGCGGCCCATTCTCATGACTTCGTTTGCATTCATCCTGGGGGTCACCCCCCTTGCCGTGGCCAACGGTGCCGGCTCTGCCAGCCAGAATGCCATCGGCATCGGCGTTATCGGCGGTATGGCTGCGGCAACCTCCCTGGCCATTGTCTTTGTTCCCCTCTTCTTTGTGATCCTGGAGAAGATGACCCAAAAACGAAAAAAGGCCGGACAGGCCATCGAAGAGGTAAACCATGCCCAATAGACGCATTTTGAAGGCAGCCCTGGCTGCCATGATGATTCTGACTGCCGGCTGCGCCATGACACCGGCTTACAGACAGCCCGACCTGCCCGTGGCAGATGAATGGCCCATCCAGGCGATCGGTCAGGTTCAGGATGAGGATGGGGCCGGTGATCTGGCTTCGGATATCTCCTGGAAATCCTATTTTAAATCAGAGCCGCTGGTGACATTGATTTCAAGGGCCCTGGACAACAACAGGAATTTGAGGGTGGCCCTTCTCAGAATCGACCAGGCCCGGGCCGCATACCGGATCCAGAAGGCCGACACCCTGCCCGTGGTATCCGGTGGATTATCCTATACCCGTCAGGGGGTACCTGATGATATCAGTGCCACGGGCAGTGCCTACACCAGTGCCACCCTTTCCGCCAATGTGGGGGTTACGGCCTATGAACTGGATTTTTTCGGCCGGGTTAAAAGCCTGAACCAGGAGGCCCTTGAGACCTACCTGGCCACCGGGGAGGCTGCCTTGAACACGCGCATTGCCCTGATCGCCGAAACAGCAGATGCCTTTCTGAACTACCTGGCCAGCAAGAAACTACTCGGTCTGGCAGAGGATACCTGCAGGGCATACCAGGAAACCTATACCGTGATCAAAGGCAAGTTTGAGGTGGGGTCCGCGGCCCAGCTGGATCTGTCCCAGGCCGCCACTTCCGTTGAAAGCGCAAAGGTTTCCATTGCGATGTACACACGGCTGACGGCCCAGGCCAGAAATGCCGTCACCCTTCTGGCCGGCACCCCGGTGGCCGATATTCTGGATAAACGGGAAACCATAGACCCGATCCAATTCATGGACGCCCTTCCCACGGGGCTGCCGTCCAGGGTGCTGCTGCAGCGGCCCGATATCCGCCGGGCAGAGCATCTGCTCAAGGCGGCCAATGCAGATATCGGAGCCGCCAGGGCCGCCCTGTATCCCACTATCCGCCTGACCGGTGCCTTGGGTCTAGCCAGTGATGATCTGTCATCCCTGTTCTCGTCAGGGGCGGCCTATGCATGGAATTTCACGCCTGCCATGTCGATTCCCATATTCAACCGGGAAGGCCTTAAAGCGAGCCTGGCAGTGGCAGAGGTCAGTGAACGAATTGCTGCAGCAGAATATGAAACCGCCGTCCAGACCGCGTTCAAGGAGGTGGCCGACCAGCTGGCCGCCCGCAAGACCTATGGGGAGCAGATGCGGGCCCAGAATGCCCTGGTCGCCCAAACCCGAAAGGCTTATGTCCTCTCCCTGGCCAGGTACCAGAACGGGATTGACGATTTTTTAACGGTGCTCGATTCCCAGCGATCTCTTTTTGCCGCCGAACAGTCGGCCATCACGGTGCGACAGGCGTATCTGAGCAACCTGGTCAACCTGTACAGGGTGCTTGGGGGCGGTCAGATTTAATCCGGGATGAATTGATGGGCTGATCAAGTATTCTGGATTGTCTGTTTTTCAGAAAGGAGTGATACCCTTTCCTAGGATATATACGGACCTGGGTTTCTAAAACGATTGTTTTTTGTTTTTTCGTGCATAACTTGATTAGTTGAAATCGGTAACGCAAAGTGTTCCTAAAAATCGGCAAGGTTGAGGTGGGGTAATCATGGATTTAATATCAGAAAAATTTCCGAAAACCGTGGCATCTGCCGTCGAGATATTGATCGATAAATTAACTGCCACGCCCAGGGAACAGGTTAAATTTGCAAACATGTCGAAAAGAGCCCTGGTGAAGTATCACATCTCCATTGAAAATTATATTGCCACCGAATTTCGACTGCCCGGCAACGACCCCCTGATGCAGTCCTGTGCGTCGTTTGCAGGATTGCCCGGCATCAACAGCCACCAGGCGACCTATATCCTTTTGAATGCCATGCAGATCAAACTTCTGAAAACAGCCTTTCTGAAACGGGTGAGGTAACGGCGGTATCACGAACACGGCTTACCATGGGCAGGTTCAAGCCTGTTTTTCCAGGAGATTGACAGAATCGCAACCCCCCCTATAAGCTTGGAGCGTATCAGCGCTGAAGACAAAGGACGTGGGCGGATTCGTGGGCGGATTCGTGGTATGGAACTGTCCCCGTTGCTGGCTGCCCCAGACAAATGTTTGTTGCCTGTCAATATCAAGTCATTAATTCCTTTCAGGAGTTTTGAATGCGCTATCCTGCATACCTTGAAGATAAATTTGATTTTCCCCTGTTTTATCGTGTGAAAATAAATCATCCGGCCAGGGGGCTGAAAAGTCCCGGGGCGGTTCTATCGGAAAAGCTCGAACGGATACTGCCGCAGTCCGGCATACGTTCCGGCCACCGGGTTGCCATTGGCGTGGGAAGCCGGGGGATCGCCAATATCTCTTTGCTGATGAAGGTGCTCTGCTGCTGCCTTCGAAAAATGGGTGCTGCTCCCTTTATCGTGCCGGCCATGGGCAGCCACGGTGGTGCCACGGCTGCCGGCCAGACCCGGGTGCTTGAACGACTGGGCATCACCCAGGCAAATTGCGGCGCCCCCGTTGTATCCTCCATGGCCGTTGACAGGGTTGGGGCGGTCATGGACGGGGTGCCGGTTTGTTTTTCCCGGGATGCCCTTGCAATGGACCATACCATATGCATCAACCGGATAAAGCCCCACACAAAGTTCAGGGGAGAGGTGGAAAGCGGGCTTTACAAGATGCTGTGTGTTGGAATGGGAAAGCATGAAGGTGCCCTAATTTTTCACAACATGGCCCTGAAACATGGTTTCTTTCCCCTGCTCAAAGCCATGGGCGATGAAATTATTGACAAGTGCAATTTTCGCTTCGGCATTGCCCTTGTGGAGGACTCGTCTGACAATACCATGGCCGTTGAGGCCATCATGGCACCAGAGCTGTTTGCAAGGGAACGAAGGCTGCTGACCCTGGCCAGGCGTCATTTTCCCCGTCTTCCGTTCAACGAACTGGATGTTCTGGTTGTCCGGGAGATCGGCAAAGAAATCAGCGGCTCGGGCATGGACCCCAATGTCACGGGCAGAACCTGTGATCTGATGGAAGATGATTTTTCGGAAAACCTCAGGGCAGGCCGCATTGCCGTCCTCAACCTTTCCCGTAAAACCGCGGGAAATGGCATCGGCCTTGGCAATGCCGACATTATCACGGACAAGGTGTTCAACGGGCTGGACTATGAAGCCACCCTCATGAATGCCATGACCAGCATGTCGCTGCGAAAGGCGTTTATTCCCATCCGCCTTCCCTGTGATGAAAAGGCCATCCAGGCGGCGTTTTCCACCCTGGGCCCCATGGATCCCCCAGATGTCCGGGCCGTCATCATCCGGAACACCCGCCATGTCCAGGAGTTCTGGGCAAGCCAGGCCCTTCTGCCCCAGCTTGAAGCCATGGACAATGCAGATCTCCTTGAAAAAACCCATCTGAAATTTGACGAATACGGGGAGCTGGTTCTGTAATGGACGAGACAGTGGCGATAATCCGGGCGTTTATGACCTGTGGCGGTTCAAGGGTGAACCATCCTGGGAACCGGTTCAGGATGATGTCTGCCGCATGCCGGTATTGCCCAGGATTTTATTGATCTGGGCCTCATCCAGGTATAGATTGAAAAAACCGCGATAAAATTTCGTAATTTCTTGTTTCAGATCAATGTCCTGGAAAAGATCGGGGTAGACTTTTTTGGCGGTCCAGAGGATGGCAAGGGGGGTTTCAAGTCCGCCGGGATGGCCCCATCGCGAGATGCCCACGGGAATAGCAAACACCCGATGGTTTCGGACGGCCTGAATGGGTGACCATTTTTTATCGTTGAGGATCAATTGATCCACTCCGTCTTCATTCACAATGATCACCTCCGGGTCCCACAGAAGAATCTGTTCAATGCCGGCAAAATTTTTATTGCCTTTTCCCTGGAGTGACGCGCCCACAGAGACATTGTTGACACCGCAGGCCGTTGTCCAGTCCGCTTCAATCGTTCCCGGGGCATCGGTTCGGCGGGGCTCATTGACTGAATGGTAGAGGCGGACCCGTCTGTCTTTGGGAATGTGGGCGGTTCTTGATCGGACCCGGTGAATCATCTCCCGGTAGTAACGGGTATAGGCAAGGGCTTTTTCGCCACGACCGATAACCTTGCCCATGTTTTCAATAATGTCCATCTGCTGCGCCATACTGTGATAACCGGCTACAAAATAGGGGAGGTTGAATCGGTCGAGTTTTTTTAATTCGGCCGTAATGGCGGCGGTTTCAGGTTTGAGAAACACGATATCCGACCTGGTTTTCAGCAGTGCTTCAATGTTGATAATCCCCCCCTTGGCAGGAACGGGCAACTGGGTGATGCCCGGAACAAGCTGGTGGAGCAGCCGGTCTCGTTTTAACCCGTTGACAATGGCAACCATATCCTCTCCCCGGCCCAGCATGGTGACCACATGGCCGCAGAAGGCATAGAGGCAGGCAATGCGGCGGGGGGGAGACCCAAGGGTCAGGACTTTGCCGGTGGCGTCCGTGACCGTGACGGGATCGGACCCGAAGACTGTACCGGAAAAAGAGACGTTTAACAGGATGGATAGGAAAAAAACAGCGTGGTGTAAAAAAAAGCTTATTCGCATTGGTCCGTTTCCATGGTTTGAATGGGAATGATGTGTTTGACCATGCCTCTGCCGGGAATGCCATGGCTGATCACCGATGTTTTGACCCGGTAAAAGGATTCAAGGTTTTTTTCGGTTAATGCCTGGGACGGAGATCCTGCCAGATGAACCCGCTGCTGGTCCATGAAGGCCACCTGAACCGGGATGCCTTGATTTTCAAGATAAAAGGCGTGGTTGGGAAAATGGGTGGCCATGATAAGGGTTCGTTTCCGCTCTTTGACCAGCCTGACAATGGTTTCGAGCACGATGAGTTCGTGTTTGAAATCCAGGTGGGCAGTGGGTTCATCCATGACAATCACGGGGGTGTCCTGGACCAGGGCCCGCATGATCATGACCAGCTGGGTTTCACCACCGCTCAGACGGGTATAGTCCCGGTTTCGCAGGTGGGAAAGGCCCATGGATGCAAGGGTCTCTTCTGCCAGGGCGACGTCAGCCCCGTTGGGCGATGCGTAAAAAGAGGTGTAGGGTGCCCTGCCCATGAGAAGCACCTCCAGCACTGAAAAGGAAAAATGGCGGACGTGCTTCTGGGGGACATAGGCGATCCGTTGCGCCATCTGCCTGGGGGAAACGTTTTTGACCGGGCGGCCGTCAAAGGTTATTCCGCCCGCGGTAAGGGGGTGGATGCCGAGGATACAGTCAATGAGGGTGGTTTTCCCGCAACCGTTGGGGCCCAGCAGACAGAGGGTCTCGCCCTTTGAAACCGTCAGGTTCACCCCCTTGAAGACCTGGGTGGTGCCAAAGGAAAATTTACCGTTTTCCAGGGTCAGCAGGGCCATATCTGTTCCTTGCAGGTTACCATTCCCGGCCCTTGGTCTGTTTTAACAGGTAAATAAAAAACGGGCCGCCGATCAAGGCGGTTAAAATTCCCAGGGGCATTTCACTGCTGGTGATCAGGCGGCTGATATCATCCACCAGCACCAGGAAGGTCGCCCCCATGGAGAAGGTGACCGGGATCAGGTCCCGGTTGTTGTTGCCGATGATCATCCGGCCCATATGGGGTACCACGAGTCCGACCCAGCCGATCACCCCGCTGACACACACGGCCCCAGCTGTTGCCAGGGTGGCACAGGCAATGATGAAGATCCGGTCGATATTGACCCGTATGCCAAGGGCATGGGCCTCCCTGTCTCCCATGGCCAGGACGTTCAAGCGCCATCGGACGACCATCAGTCCCCCGGACCCCAGGGCCATGGGAATCCCTGCCGTGAGAATCTGGCTGTATTCTGCCCGGGACAGGCTTCCCATGAGCCAGAACACAATGGCGGGCAGTTCGTCAAAGGGATCGGCCACATATTTCAAAAAGGAAATCAGGGCCGAAAAGATGGAACCCACAATCACGCCGCCCAGAACCAGGGTGATGGACTGGGTGGAGGCGGTCATCCGACCGATGAAAAAACAGAGGAACACGGCCAGGAGTCCGAATCCAAAGGCAAAGGGATAGACGTAAAAAAATTCATTGAACAGGATCAGGGCCAAAGCCGCCCCAAACCCGGCACCGGAGCTGACACCGAGCATGCCGGAGCTGACCAGGGGATTTCTGAACAGTCCCTGGAATGCAGCCCCGCTCACGGCAAGGCTGCCACCCACCATGGCCCCCAGCAAAACCCGGGGCAACCGGACATACAGGATGACGGACAGATGGGTGGCGTCGATATGATGGCCCGTGAACGGTGAGAGCAGGAGGGTGAAAATTTCTGCAACAGAGATGGGATACCGGCCCAGGAAAACGGAAACAAACACCAGAACCAGGGGGGGCCCCAGAATAAGGAAAAAAAACTGCATCCGCTGCCACCGCCGTGATTCGTTCATCTGAACCTAAAATTTTACCCGCAGTCCGGCGTAGGATGTCCGGCCCGATTGTGGATAACCATAGGACTCTTCGTATGCTTCGTCAAAAAGATTGTCAACACCCAGGTAGACAAATAGATTTTCTTTGTACAGTTTTTGTTCGAGCTTGAGATTGATGATGGAATAGTCGTCCAGACGGCGTTTTTCAAGGGCCACATCTTCATCCGTTGAATAATAATACTGTTTGGCCACCCGCATGAAGTCGGCGTGGGCCGTCAAACCAAAATCCCACCTGTAGGTCATGTCAACCGTGACTTTATGGGTGGGCCGGTATTGCAGTTCGTCTTTTTCCGTACCCGAGGATTTGTCCTCGGTATGCAGGTAGGAGTAAGCGATGCCGATGGTTCCCTTGTCCAGAATTGCCTTGGTCAGGCGGGCTTCAACCCCCTTGAATTCATATTCCTCGTTGTTTTGATTCTGATCCGATGCATCCTTTTCAATATAGTCTTCCACGTTGTTTTGAAATACGGCCAGGTCCATCTCCATCTGCCAGGGCAGTTGCTGGGTGACACCGGCCTCATAATTTGAGGATTGTTCCGGGGCCAATTCGCTGTTGCCGGCACCGCCTGGTTCGTAGAGCTGTTTGAGGGATGGGAAACGGATTTTTCTGGCATAGGAGGCACGCAGGGTGGTGGTATCGGTGACGTCCGTGCTGGCACCGATCATGTAGCTGCCCTTGTCGTCATCACTGCCCTCCTCCCTGGACTGCCAGTGGTGACTGTAGCCCATGACCATATCCAGTGCAGAGAACAATTGGACCTTGTATTCAAGGCCTGCGGAGTAGATGTCCACCTCATTGTCCAGGTAAAAGGCTTCGGCCGGGGTATTCTTCTTGAGCACCTCCTGTCCATCGGAGGTGTATTTTTCATTCTGGCCTGAAAATGAAAATACAGCCATACCTGAAGATTCAAAATCAAGGCTGGTCTGCACCGTGCCGCCGGTGATGGTGGTCTCGTCGGTGCTGGAATAACTGCCTTTGCTGTTTTGGGTGGAATAGGTGTCGTCATCGTACCGGGCAAGGTCTTCCCCATGTTTGTTGGTAAATCCCCAGGCCCTGACGCCCAGGATGCCCTTTGGATGGTACTCGATTGCGAGCTGTGCTGAAAGGGTATCAAAATCGTATCTATTCAGCGTCTAAACATAGCCTCCCCGCTATTTAACGAGATAAACAGCAGGGCAACTCTTTAACTTGACTCATTTTCATTAGCAAAAATCAGGAAGCTTGCCTTCAAACAAAATGCGCAATGCTTCGCTTGCCATCATCCCATGGCACGTGGAAAGATAGCTTCGAACCCGGCAGAAAATTTTCGCACCCTCCTCAGAACGGAAACACCCTGATATCTTCTGGAACCTGGTCATTCTGATATCATTCTCACCCTGGTTGTTACTAAAGGGTACCAGAGGGTTGTCCATGAATCCGGTTTCATATTCCACCAGCCGTTCAAGGAGACTTCTTGATTTGGAACGCTTGAGTCGCCCCCTTTGCCCTTTTTTTCTCTTGCTTTCATCAGGTGGCGGACATTCCCCTTGGGCTGTTTCCAGCAGATCCCGGTATTTTTTTCTGTATGCTTCAGAATCTGCCGGCTTGAGTTGGCCACCGGCATCATCCACCGCAATATTAATCTCTTTCAACAGATCCCTCATGTCCCTGGCCCATGTCTGATTGTCCTGTTCCCATGCCCGTCCTTAAGTGATGTGCATTGCAAAGGGCATGCAGACAATCATATTTCAAATATGGTTTCCAGTGGTCGTGGCAGAGAATGCCTTTGAACAGGGGAAGAATTCCTATTTCATCCATGGCCTCCTTGCCTCTTTTTTCGTGGGGAAAAAAGTAGGTCCAGAGTGCATTGGATGTGCAATGCAGCCAGCGCCTGACACTGTTTATATTGATGCCGGTTTCATCGGCATGACATAAATGAGACTGGAACAGCCTGCGTTTGACAATCTGGTCGAACTCTTCCAGCCCTCTTTGTTGAAATTATATATTGACCCTTTGCTTTTCCCAGCTGGTCTCTGAATGTTTCTTCTAATAGGGAATCAGCTGATACTGTGTGGAGTAAGCCTTCACACTGACACCATACTGAACGGCTTTGGTAACCCTTCAGGAAAAACAGCGGTATAGCGTATACCATTTTCATCCTCAAGTACTTGAGCCCGGTATTCTGTCACGATTTTTGAAATGTCGAGCCTGACAATGGGTTCTACCTCTTTGTAGGTACTCTTGGGTAGAGTGGCTCTGTCAACCTCTATGGATTCTACAAAATCAGGATTCGGGTCTCGTTCCAGAGTGATACCGGTATGCCCAGCTTGTCCGCCGGGTCTTTTTAACCCTGGCTCTCGAGTTAACTTTTTTCGATTGGGGTCAGAAGAGGGAGGTTTGCTGCTGTTATTGCTGTTAAGGCCCAGGCGGTTACATAATAAAGTGACCAACAAAAATAAAACGTCAAGCGTGGCTTTCAACGCCGGAGAAACCTGTTCCTCCTCCAGCAATTTCCTTGCTGTCTTAACTGTTTCATCTACGTCGATTGAATCCACCTTTATTCCCAACAAAAGCCTCCATGTAAATCGTTTATTTATGGAGGCATTATAACACAGATTTTCAGAGGCAATTTTTTCGCTTCAGGTTGCCTCAGGTTGCATTTATTTTTTTCCCATATAGCCAGCCATTAGCTGTAGCAGGGTTGTTGGTTCTATACCCCATTTTAGGGGTTCTTTTCGTTAGAATGAGAACGCCTGAAACATAACTTAAAAAATCATTTTTTACAAAAAAACCGTGTCAAGCAAAAAATGAAAATTGACTCGTTTTTTATCGACGCTGAATAGATACTCAAAATCTTCTGTTCGGTCATATTTTAAATTTTTAGCAAAAAGGGGATCCATTTTCCCATCAATGGTGGTGGGCGGGGTGCCGTATTCACCGAAGGATCTTTCCAGGGTCAGCCCCAGGTTTACATCATCGTTCATGTGAAAGCCGATATTGCCAAAAAGGCTGGTTCTTTCATCATCACTGTTTTCCCGGATTCCGCCGTTTTCAAAGGGGGTTTCGTTAAAGTCATCCGAGAGCAGAAACCCGTCGGAATTCTTGTTGCTAACGCTGACAAAGAAATCTGCCCTTTCATTTCCGCCGGATACATTGCCTTGGCTGTAGGGGTTGCCCCGCTCATCCATTTCGCCTGAGATTTCGCCATGGAATCCCGTGGTGCCTTGTTTGGTGATGATGTTGATCACACCGGCAAGTCCGCCCTGGCCATACAGAACCGAACTGTTACCATAGGACACCTTTATTTTTGAAATATTTTCCGTTGGAATGAGGTGGGGATCGAACTGGCCATCATAGGTGGAGTTGATGGGGATACCATTCAGCAGCAGGACCGTATGCCGGCTTCGAAATCCACGTATGTTGATCCGGGGCGTTCCCTGGGCACCGTTACTCACATCAATTCCCGGCAAAAGTTCCAGGGCCCTGTCCAGGGTTTTTGCATTTCTGTTTTCAATGTCCGTGTCGGTGATCTCCAGGGTTGTAATGGCCTGGTTGCCCGGCATCTGGTCGGTTACGACAATTTCTCCAAGGGAATAGGCTTTTGTAACCCCTGGTATTGTTTCATTGGCCCAGGCCAATGAAGCGCTGGCGCATATCCCTAAAATTGCTAAAAAGTGATGGATTCTTATCCCTTTCATCCTTGTTTTGCCTCCTGCTGTTAGATTCAATTCTTATCAATGAATTGAACAGTCAACCATAATGGAGGGGTTTTTGTCAATAAAATCCAAAGAAGCCCTTTTTATTACTTGTTAAAACAGATTGTTACCAATGCTGACAGTTATGGTGGGTGATGGCCGATGACTTGAATCCCTATTTTCATTGTTGCCATTGTTGCTGTTCCCGTACCGGTCCCTGGAATCTCCTTTAACCCGGCGCAGATGGAACCATCGGGACTGCCGGGATGGCTTCAGTTGATAAGGCTCATTCTGATTTCTGCAAACAGCTTTTTATTCTCCAGGAAAAGTTGGACAAGGCGGGGATCAAAATGAGTGCCGGCCTCTTTTTTCAGAATTTCTGCGGTCTTTTCTTCGGAAAAGGCAGCCTTATAGCTTCGACGGGTGGTCAGGGCATCATAGACATCTGCCACGGCAACGATGCGCGCTTCAATGGGAATTTCTTCCCCCTGCAGTCCCTGGAGGTATCCATTCCCGCACCATTTTTCGTGGTGGTAAAGGGCAATATTTCTTGCCACGATATCAAAGCCCTCATTGTTGAGCATCTCTCCGCCAATGGCCACATGCTGTTTCATCAATTCAAACTCTTCGGGGGTGTATTGCCCGGGCTTTTTCAGAATATGATCGGGGATTCCCACCTTTCCCACGTCGTGCAGGGGGGAGTAGAGTTTTATTTTTTCGATCATTTCACTGCCAAGGTCTGCCTTGTCTGCAAGCAGTACCGAATATCGGGCCACTCTCTGGATGTGAAGACCGGTGTCATTGTCATTGAACCGGTTGGCATTTTCAAGGGCACTGACCATGCACAGGGTCATGTGTTCAATTTTGCGGGTCTTTTCATCGACCAGGGTCTGTAAATGGACGCCGCGATCTTTAAGGAGCCTGTTCTGCTCTTTTAATCGCTCATTCGCCAGTTTTAAACGCAGATGCACATTGATTCGCGCCAGAAGTTCCTGCTGGTGGAAGGGTTTTGAGATAAAATCCACACCGCCGGCATCAAAGGCGTGGATTTTGTCCTCATAGGCGTTTGAGCCGGTAATGAAGATAATGGGAATGTCCGTGGCCGCAGGAAAGGTTTTTATCTGTTTTGCCGTGTCATAACCATTTATTCCCGGCATCATCACATCGAGCAGAATCAAGGAGGGAAGCAGGGCATTCTCTTTTTTAAAAAGCGCTATGGCGTCGGTTCCGTTTTTGGCAAGGATAATCCTGCACTGGAGCAAGGATTTGATCAAGGTGGCCAGCAGTTTCCGGTTTTCCGTTATATCATCGACAATCAATATGGTGGTCTTGTCTGCGATTTCTTTGTCGATGGTGCTGTAGTTATCCATTCTCAATCTCCTCTGTTTGTCTTTGAACTGTGGATTGTGCAAGGGCTTTAAATTGTGCCAGGATATCGGGCAGGGCGCCGTCATCAAAGGCCTCTGCCGCAAGGTTGATTTCATCGGCAAGTTCCAGAAAACCACCATGGTTTATCGTTGATTTCAACTCAACTGACAGCTCACTCAATTCGTCCGGATTAAAGATGTCACAGTTGCTCTGGAGCATCACCAGGCTTTTTTTGATCAGCGCTGTCTGTGCGTCAATGGGATGGTTAGATGGTGAAGGGGAGGGTGCCGTTCCATGGGGGGTATGGTTCTTTTTCGTTGCAGAAATTCCGGGGGCTTCACGGGTCGCTGAAAAGGTACCCGGAAGGAGGCGTTCGATTGTCGATTCAAGAATCGTCGCGCTGAAAGGCTTGGAGACATATGCATCAAAACCGGCCTGGAGATATTTCTCACCATGGCCCTTAATGGCATCGGCCGTCAGGGCAACAACGGGAATTCGGGACAGGGAGCGGATGCTTTTTATCTTTTCAAGGGTTTCAAGCCCGTTCATTACGGGCATATGCATGTCCATGAAAATGATATCGTACCGGGTTCTGCCCATCATCTCCAGGGCAATTTTACCGTTTTCAGCCGCGTCACACGCCAGGTTCATGCGTTGCAGATGCGCCCGGGTGAGCTCGATATTCACAGGACTGTCTTCCACCACAAGGCAGTTCCGCTTTTTGACAGCCTTTGAACCGAAAGACAGGGGTGAGGATACATCTGGTATCGGTTGTGACGGGCCGGTCTGCAGGGGGTGGGTCTGGCACGGCGGTTTTTTCGGAACCGCCATGGGCAAGCTGATGGTAAACCTGGACCCCTTGTTTTCCTGGCTCTGAACCTTAATCCCACCGCCCATGAGACGCACCAGGGACTGGGAGATGGAAAGTCCCAGTCCTGTGCCGCCATAGCGCCTTTCCGTGGAGGTGTCGGCCTGTTCAAAGGCATCAAAGATGCTATGGATGTATGTTTCTGGAATCCCAACGCCGGTGTCATGGACCTCAAGGACGAAATCAGGGGCCTTGTAGCTGGCGCGGAGGGTGACCCGGCCCTGCCGGGTGAATTTTATGGCGTTGCCCGTGAGATTGACAAGAACCTGGCGCAGGCGGAGTTCGTCGCCCAGGGCATATTCCGGGGTTCCCGGTTCAATGATCACTTCAATGGTCAGATGATTGGCCCTGGCATTAATGAGAAACATGGATGCCAGCTGATTTAAAAGGGACTTGATTGAGAAGGGGGCCTTTTGAATTTCGATTTTTCCGGCTTCAATTTTTGAAAAATCAAGGATTTCATTGATCAGGTCCAGCAGCCCATGGGCAGACTGGGAGATGATCTTCAATTGGTCCCGGGTGGTGGGGTTTGTTTGGCCGGCCACCAGAAGATCTGAGAACCCAATGATGGCATTCATGGGGGTTCTGATTTCATGGCTCATATTGGCCAGGAACTCGGATTTGGATCTGTTGGCCAGTTCTGCGGCATTCTTGGCTTCCAATGTGGCCTGCTCGGCCTGTTTTATGGCAGAAAGATCCATGAAAGCCTCGAGCAGGACCGCCTGCCCTTTGAGTTTGATGGGGATGACACTTTTTAAGATGTTAACGATGGTGTTGTCCTGTTTAAGGGCATTTCTCTCTTTTAATACCACTTTTGACTGTTTCAGATCACAGATGGGACACTCGCCCTGCTGCAGGGTACAGTAGTTGTTGTGGCAGATTTTTCCCCTGAGAAAGAAATCGCCCTTTCCCGGCTCATATCCCAGTATCCGTTCTGCCTCCTGGTTGACCTTGAGAATTCGTTTGTCTTCTGATATCAGCACAATACCCACGGGCAGATTGGCAAAGATCTCTTCAAAAATGGCATTGGACTCTTCATAGGATTTGAGAAGATTTATTTTTTCAGTCATATCCTCTTTGATGGCCACAAAGTGGGTTATTTTCTGACGGCTGTCCGTGACCGGGATAAGGGTGGTGCTTTCCCAGAAAAGGTCGCCATTCTTTTTCTGGTTTTGAATTGCATCATGCCAGATCCGGCCCGCCAGAAGATCGTTCCACATCTTTTCATAGAATGCCCGGTCGTGCCTGCCTGAATTTAAAATCGAGGTTTTTTGTCCGATGACCTCGCCGCTGGAATACCCGGTGGTGGTTTCAAAGGCAGGGTTTACGTATTCAATGTGGCTCCGGCTGTCTGTCATGATCACACTCAGGGGACTTTGCTTGATGGCCGACAGCAGTTTCCGATTCTCATCTTCAGCTGCTGTGGAGGCCTTGAGGATCTTGATAATACCCATGAATATTAAAAGAAACATGATGGTGATCACGATCTGGAATACCAGGTAGAAATATTTGCCGATGGTGTCAAAACGGGATATCAGGCGGTCCCGTTCTGTGACAAGCTGTTTAAGTTCCTGGTGGGTATCAAAGAAAATTTTATTGCTGTTTTCCCGGCAACGGAGCAAGAGCGTATCTGCCTCCAGGGCATATTGCTGCAGCATCGTTTCAACCCTTTTCTGGCGGGATGACCTTTCCTGTGCGGTTCCCTGGAAATTTTCCATGGTCAACTGGGAGGATCGAATCTTTGACAGCAGGGTTTTGAGTTCAATAACTTTGGGCAGGGTAACAATGGCCTCTACAACCAGTTGCGTTTGTTTTCCGTCGAGATTGTCCTGATTATAGGTGATCTCTTCAACCACCTCATCGGCCCGGTTGAGATTGACCACGATGGAGTGGGTGAAGCGTCCGCCATGCTCCAGGATGGGCAGAAGGGTTTCCAGGGAAGTTAAAAGTCCATTGGCCTGCCCAAACAGGTTCTCCCTTGCAAAGGTGTTGTCGGAATTCAGGATTTTATGGAAATCGAGTTCGATGAGTATGATCTTTTCCTTGATCAGGCTGCCGAGTTCCCGCTTGGCCCGCTGGTTCCCGACAATGGCATCCTGCTGTTTTATCCTGGTGTTGAGATAATGGGACACACTGATCTGGGCGGTGGAGTAGAGGATCAGAATCCCCATGAAAAAAGCAAGCCTGCGGATGATCAATTCAGAAAAAAAATGGTTGTTCAAACCATCCCTTCCAAGGGGGTTGATGTTCATGGATTGCATCATTGGTAAAGGACCTCTGGCAGACAGGCGCAAATGCAGTTTTTTTGATCAATCAAAATATAAACCGTGATGTTTGAAAATGGCTTTTCCCCTGTCCGAGGCTGCATACTGCATGAATTTACGGGCCGCTTCCCTGTTTTTTGAATATTTAAGCAGCCCCAGTATCAGCTTCTGGGGTTCTACAAATTCAGGATCAATCTCCAGGACATCCATGGCCGCTTTGTTTTCATCCCAGGTGGATGCCGCATACCAGTTGATGACCAGGTCTGACTGACGGCTGACCAGCACCTTGACCAGGTCTTTGGAGTCGGTTGTCAGCTGCATGGCATTTTGAAGTACCCGGTCATAGATGCCTTTTTTTTCAAAGATATTTCGGGTCTCCCTGCCGATACTGCCGCTGTTTGCGTTGCCGATCACCACTGCATATTGTTTGCTGGTAAAATTCAAAAGATCGTTGCTGATCCCCCGTGGATTCCCCTTTTGAACCATGATGGCGGCCTTGTTGGTTCCCACAAAAACGGATTCCACGATGGTGCCCGGATAATCCCGCTGGATGATCTGATAATATTTGTCCGATCCAGGCAGGTAGAGATCACCGCTTTGGGTGTAAACAATGGATTTGAGTAAATTGCCCGAACCGCCCTTGGTGATGACAATTTTAATGTCTTCCCTGGCCTCAACGATGCTGGCAATATCCAGCATGGGTTTGATCATGGTGATGCCGCAAAAAATAAGCAGCTCTTTTTTCTTCTGGAGTTCTGGAGATTTACGGGGCTCACAACCTGGTAAAAAGAAAAACAATGAAATGATAATTGCCGTTGTCTTCATCTGTCTGGTTCACCTTGGCAAAGATAATGGTTACGCTTTTTTTCTGCCGTTCCAAGGTGGCGATCTTATCGGTTTTTCCCAATGAACACAATCTTTTTAATATGAAAATCCGCCGTCGGCCAGGGACGGTTTCAATCCTGACCGGCAACCTGCAGGATCTGCGGAAATTTCACAGGCGGTGGCCGGTAAAATAGCTGGTTGTCTTGCCAGACAGGTGGTATGCTGATAAAAAAACAGACAGGAAACAAAATCAGGGGCAGGCACCGGCGGCAATCCACGCCAGCCCTCTGCCCGGAAGGACGGTGCTGGCGTAACCTTTGGACGGAACCAGGGAGAAGCACGGTGAAATATGGATGGATCATGGTGGTTTGCCTGTTGGCAGCCCTGGGGTGCGGAGATGAAACCACTGCCACAAAGGTAGATCTGAGCGTCACAGAAGAGGTTCTTCCGTCGGTGGTGCCTGACAGTATCTCCTATGCCTGCCTTCCCCAGTATTCCCATACCGTTTCCCACGCCCGCCACAATGCCCTGATCCGCTATCTGCGGTCTGAGACCGGATTGAACATCCGGCAGGTTTTTCCCGACACCTTTGAACAGCACATGAAAATGGTGGGTGAAAAAAAGATCGACATCTCGTTTTCCAATCCGTTTGTATATGTCAAAATTGCCAGACGTTATGGTGCCAGGGCCTTTGCCAGAATCATTGAACAGGGCAACTGCAAGACCTTCCGGGGGCAGATTATCTGTCGAAGGGACAATGATGCCATCACTGCCCTGCCCGACTGCCGCAACAAACGCTGGATTGCTGTGGATGCCACGTCTGCCGGGGGATTTCTCTTTCCATTGGGGCTTTTCCTGGACCATGGCATTGCAAAATCCGATTTCAGGGAGATCGCCTTTGCCCCCGGTCCTGGCGGAAAGCAGGAAAAGGTGATTCTGTCGGTGGTGGCCGGAAAGTACGACATCGGCACCATCCGGGAGGGGGCCCTGGCGGTGGTGGCCGGCAAAATCGACCTGGACAGGATACGTGTTGTTGCCATGACCCCCCGCTATCCCGGATGGGTCTATGCGGCCAGAAAAGAGCTGGACACGACCATTGTGAAAGCGGTGGGGCAGGCCCTGGAACGGCTTTCTATCCATGATGGGAACCATGCCCCGATCCTGGCGGCGGCCCATTTTGTGGCGGTAATTCCCGGGAAAGATTCGGACTTTGATTCGGTCAGGGCTCTTGCCGCAAACATCAGGGAGTGACCCATGAAACCCGGATTTCGCAGTAAAATATATGCGGGGTTTTTCCTGCTGCTGCTGGTCCAGGGCATGGTCTTTTTTTTCTGGTTCAGCCATACCATGAAGCAGACCCTGCTCAAGGAGATAAAAAACCACGGCATCTCCATTGGCAAAAGCCTGTCTGCCCGCATGGTGGAACCCATGCTGGCCATGGATTTTCTACGCATGCGGGTGCTGGTGGATGAAACCGTGGCGCTGGAAAGCGATATTTTCTACGCCTTTGTTCTGGACAGCCGCAACGCCCCGCTGATCCACTCGTTTAAAAAAGGATTCCCGACGGCGCTGAAATCCGTCAACACCGTTGGTGCCAATGGCCAGAGCGCCATGATGCTTCTGGACACCGGAGATCAGTTGATTTACGATTATGCCGTGCCCATTTCCATCAACCAGGACCGGCTGGGCACATTACGGGTGGGACTGTTGCGTACCCGGGCTGAACGGGCCGTGGACAGGATCATGATTTCGGCGATCATCACCATCCTGTCCACCATCTGCATGGCTGCAATTGTGGGGGCGTTTGTTTTAAAGCCCGTGATCCGGAGAATCAAAAAACTCCATGAATCTTCTGAGCAGGTGTTGCGGGGCAATTTTGACGTGAAAACAGCCCCCATGCTGGGGCGAAACTGCTGGGATATCATGCAGTGCCACCGCAGCGAATGTCCGGCATATAAAAATTATCACCACCGGTGCTGGTACCTGGCCGGCACCCTGTGCCCGACCTGTGTGGAGGGTGAGTATGCCAGGAAAATTGATTCCTGTCAGCAGTGCCAGGTGTACAAACACTGTTCCGGTGATGAAATCCAGAGCCTGGCAGAAAGTTTTGATGCCATGACCCTGTCGTTAAAGGGCAACCTCTCTGACCTGAGACATGCCGAGCAGGTATTGAACGAGCAGAAAGTCCGGCTCCAGACCATCCTGGACGCCATTCCTGATTTTATTTCCCTCCAGAACCATGAAGGCCGGTATATCTCGGTGAACCGCGCCTTTTGTAACATGCTTGGTAAAAACCAGGAAGAGATTGTGGGCCGGTTCAATGACGATCTTTTTTCAAAACACCTTGCCCTTCAGTACGACCGGGAGGACCGTCAGATTCTTGAGTCGGGGGGGGTTGTGGTCAAGGAAAACAGATTTTTCCATGACCAGGATGCCAGATGGCTCCATGTGGTCAAGGTTGCTGTTTTGCAGAGTCATGACCGGGTAGGGGGGCTTGTGTGCAGCGGCCGGGATATCACACAGTTGAAAAAGGTCCAGGAACAGCTGACCCATGCCCAGAAGATGGAATCGGTGGGACGCCTTGCCGCTGGGGTGGCCCATGAAATCAACACCCCCCTTGGCATTATTCTGGGATATGCCCAGATTCTGCTGGAGGATATTGACCCCCGGGGCCAGGTCCACAAAGATGTGGCCACCATTGTGAAACAGACCCGCATCTGTTCGAAAATTGTGGCGGACCTGTTGAGCTTTTCGCGGTCCAGCCAGCGTATTATCACCACCTTTGATATGAACGGGGCCATTGAAGAGGTGCTGGATGTAATGGAACACACCTTTGGGTTGAACCATGTGGTTGTGGAACGCGTCTATGATCAGCCGGAGCTGTGGATCAAAGGTGACAAGGAGAAACTCAAACAGGTCTGTGTAAACCTGTTGAACAATGCCTTTGATGCCATTGAAGAAAACGGAACCATTCAGGTCAAAACCGGGCCGGGTACAGCAGAAAACGAGATCAGGATCGTCATTTCCGACACCGGACATGGCATTGCCAAGGCAGATATGAAAAAATTGTTTGAGCCCTTTTACACTACCAAGGGACCGGACCGGGGCACAGGGCTCGGCCTGTCTGTGACCTTTGGTATCATCAAGGAACACAACGGCACCATTGAGGTCTTTTCGCCGCCGTTGTCAGGGATAAAGATGGATAAGGGCACCTCGTTTGTTGTTACGCTGCCCGCTGGATGACACAGATAGGAATATGATTTGAACGTCCCATGAACCCGGCCTGTTCGTTGATAAAATGGCCGTTGGGGTGATCAAGCCCATAAAAAGGAGTGCTGAATGGCTATTATTGTTGCGCTGGACGATGTGATGGATGCAGGTCTTCTGGTCAAACGGATTCTGGAACGAAAGGGACACACGGTTGTGCCCTTTACCGAAGAGGAGGACGCCATTGCCTATGTGGATTCCCACCCCGTTGATCT
This sequence comes from uncultured Desulfobacterium sp., assembly GCA_963675615.2. Lineage (GTDB taxonomy): Bacteria > Desulfobacterota > Desulfobacteria > Desulfobacterales > Desulfobacteraceae > Desulforapulum. Next base: position 485,921 of record CAXXTD010000001.1, on the reverse strand, counting down.
CGCCATCCTGGACATGAAGCTCAAACGAATGAGCGGGGTTGAGGTGCTGGATGAGATGAAAAAAAGAGCCCCTGCCACCCGGGTGATCATGCTCACGGGGTATCCCACCATTGAGACGGCCAGGGAGTGCCTGGAGATGGGAGCGGCCGAATATTGCGTAAAACCCATTGACAAGCAGGAGCTGGAAGAAAAGGTGAAAAGCGTGCTCGAAGGCTGACACACCTGGTGTTCGTCCAGGTAAGGGGTCATTGGGAAGATACCTTTGACCGTTCAAGGTTCATCATATGGTGGAAATAGGTTTGAACAAATTTTCCGGAAACCGTGTCGGCAACGGAAAAACAGAGGGTGTCGGGGGGCAGAAACCGGCCGGTCAAAGCCAGGAAGACCGTGCGGGAAAGTTCAGACACCAGGTCATGGATGGCCGAAGGGGACACAATTTTGTCATGGGTGTCGTAGAGCCGGCATCGTAGGGGCCGGAATTCAAATATGGCGCAACCGGACCCGTTATTTAGGGGACAGTCCGGGGTCTTTTTTTTTGAGGCGTCAACGGCCCTGGCGATGAAGATATCCCGTTGCCGGGAGGCAAATTGACGATTCATCCGGGAGTTGAGATAGATGACCTCCATGATCTGCATTTCAAACGGGCGCCGGCATCCCCCATGGTCTCCCCTGCCGCAGGGTTTTCCGTCATTTTCTGCTGCACCACTGGCTGCCCGGGCTTCAAGAAGGGTGTCAATTCCATGGACCAGGGATTCATACTCTGAAAAAAAATGGCCCAGATCCACCCGGTGCTCGCGTTCCAGGGAAGGTTCCCTGATCTTGAGCACACCCGATTGCCGGGTGTAGCGTTTGAGCAGTTTCCACTGGCCGTAATTGGTGGGGGTGGCCCGTGAGGATTTTAATTTTTTTTTGGCGGCCTTGAGGTCCATGCCCCGGCGGAGCATGTAGGAGGTGATGAATGTGCCGGTTCTGCCAATGCCGTGGCGGCAGTGGATCAGGATTTTTTTGCCCAGATAAATGGCCTCATCCAGCCAGGCCAGGGCCTTTTCCATGGCATCCATTTCAGGGACATCCTCATCCCATATGGGCAGATAATAGACCTCAAAGCCTGCGGCCATTTCAATTTCATGGAGATCACTGAATTCAGCACAGAGGTTGACAATGGCATCGATTCCCTGGGCCCTGATGGCGTCCAGTTCTTCGTAGGACATGGGTGCATGGCCAAGGGCAATATGGGTAGTGATCCATGTGACCGGGTAGGTGTGCATTTATTCTCCTGATATCAGCCTTCCGGGGCTGGCAGCGTTAGGGATGATTTCTGAAATCATACCGGCCTGCCATGAAATCATCAACCATTAATTCAACGTTCCCGGCATTTTTGATATACATGTCCATGAGTTTTGTCGCACCCAGAAGCCGTCCAACGCTTTCAAGGGTTGCCAGCATGGTTTCAATGGGGCCCTGCCGGTACTCGCCATCCACAAGATCCGACCGCACCGTTACCATGAAGCCCAGCCGGGCCAGAACACCCTCTATGAATGCGGCCCGGAGCACCCTTCCGGTGTGGTCGCCGCCGCCCCCTGAAAACCGGAACAGGATATAGTTGTCCTGGGTAATGGGGGTGCAGAAGGTGTCCAGGATAACAAAATGGTAGCCAAACCTGAAATTGATGTTCACATACCTCCGGGATACCACGGCATAGCTGCCAAACCGGGGTGAATCGGCAGGAATGATGCCTCCGGACATGATGATTCGGTCGTGGGCCTCCCAGTCAAAATGGCTGGCCTGGGACCAGTGGATGCCCGGATCCATCAAGCCCTTTAAAACGGCGGTCATGGGAGGACTTGTGATTTCATCCGGGGTCAGGGTGGTGGTTTTTCCAGGGTGGGGCTTGACGCCCCTGCCCACATCCAGAAGGTAAAAGAGCATGGGGATGGGAGCGATGAGTTTCCGGGCGCCCTTTTTTCGGCCCCCCTTTCGCTGTCCCTGTAAAAACATCTCTTTGACGGCGGTTTCATGGGTGAACCGGATAATGTCATGGAGGGATCGGCACCCCTGGGGTGCAAAGTCACGGGACTGGGGATCGGTGAGTTTAAGTTTTGCTGAAAAGTCCATGACAAAGGTCATTTTTTCCATGAACTGGCTTTCCGGGTCAACCGCCATGCCCCGGCCGCCGTTGTGGGGCAGGGGCGGGTCGACTGCTGCCCCCCGAACATCGCCATCATATATCCGTCCTTTGACGGCGTCCACTGTGACCTGCTGACCCTGGACCAGGTCGTTGAACCCCTGGCGGACATTGACCAGGGTGGGTACACCGAATTCCCTGGCAATGGATGAAAAATGGCTGGCCCGGCTGCCGGTCTCGATCACCACCGCTGCCAGGCGATCCATGGCAGTGACAAACCCGGGCAGGGCGTGTCTGACCACCAGCACCGAGCCCTCTGGAACCCTGTGCAGCAGGTACGGGTGTTCAAGGCGATAAACCGGTCCCGAGGCCGTGCCCGGACAGACGGTTTCTCCCCCGGTGCTGAGACACCGGTTGTCAACGTTCCGGATTTCAATGGCCCGGGAGGATGCTGCCGGCGTCGGAAATCCGGGCAGAGGGGGGGTCAGGGGCCTGGACTGGAGAACAAACAGGTTGCCGGCGCGGTCCTGGCACCATTCCATGTCCTGGGGGTGGTCAAAATGGGATTCAAGGGTCATGGCCCACCGGGCAAGGGTTTGTGCCGAGGCCTCATCCAGGCAGAGCCGATGGCGCAGGAGAACAGGGGCAGTGGTGGGCCCGGGGCAAAAACTGCCCGGGTCATCCCTGGAACCCGGTGTACCGGGGGCGGCATGGACAATGGTGTCGGGACGGCACCTTGAAATTTTGATCACATCCGGTGATGCCAGGCCTCCCACCAGGCGGTCTCCCTGTCCTGCCACGGCATAAATCATCAACCGCCCCCCACCGGGATCGGTTATGTCCCGGGTATACACCACACCGGATGCCATGGCGTCAACCATTTCAAGGACCAGCACTGCCATGGGGGTCTCGCTGTCAAGAATGCCCCGGCTGATTCTGTAAAACAGTGCCTGGGGGGTATATTTTCCGGCAAGGATGCGTTTGTAACCGTCTAAAACCTCGTTGACGTCAACATTGAGAAGGGTTCGGTACTGCCCGGCAAACGAGGCGTTGCCATCCTCTTTTACGGCACTGCTTCGAAGGGCAACCTTTACCTGGGTGCCACCTGTTTTTTCCAGCTGCGCCATGGCATCGCTGACCGCTTTCTTGATTTCAGGGGGGACGACGGCACCTGTAAAAAGCTGCTGGATTTCCGATGCTGTTTTTTCCAGGGAAAAGGTATCACTGATATCCAGGGTCGCCAGTTTTTCATTGATGGGAAGCTCAAGATTATTGAACGAGAGAAAATAGTGAAAGGCATGGGTGGTGATCACAAATCCAGGGGGCACGGGCAGATGCAGGGTGTGTGCCAGGTGGAACAGGGTAAAGGCCTTGCTGCCCAGGATGGATTCTTCAACCCATGGCGAACCGGGGCTGAATTTTACCGTGTAGGGGGGGGCAATATCAACGGCCGGAGGGGCCAGAATGAATTGCACATAAAAATCAAATTTTCGATAATAGGCCGCAAGATCCCTGTAGGATGCTGGACACATGGCTGAAAGGGCGTTGACCATGGCACCCACGGCGTGGGAAAACAGCCCGTAACGTTTTACAACCGCCTGGAAATCCAAGGGTTTGGCGGTGTAGTAGATCTCTTCCAGGACGGCCAGATGCTCGTGGGCTGCTTTGTCGTGGGCCAGTAACGATTTAAAGGCCTGATACTTTTCCCTTAATACAACTTGCGGAGAAAATACCTGATATGTCCAGTGTCTGAATAAATCTTTTATCGCCATGGGCAGCCTCGATCACGGAATTTACGCTTCGGTGCTGGGTGTTTGAATAACCGGGTCTGTGAACAAAATGGGCCATTTTACGGGTAAACGCCATTTTGACGGGGGGCCAATTTTGTGATCATGCGCCAAACACAATTTAAGGGTATCATATCTGACCAAAGAATTACAAACATGAATCCGGGGAACTGGTCAGCACCATGACCGGAGCGACCCGGATTCTGACCCTGCTGCTTGCGGTTGTCGTGGTAGTGAGTCTGCTGGTCGCCTTTTGCTTTTCAGGGGCAGTGGGCATTGTCTTCGGATATTTTCCCGCACTCCAGGCGGCAAGTCTCAATCCCATTGATGCACTCAGGCATGAGTAAAATTGTGCTAGCGCCAATGGCGTCCGTACCGGTGGGAATACTGTGGGCGGTGCCAGTAACCGCGCTGCCAGGCCCAGCGGTCTCCGAACCAGAGCCATGTCCCTCCCACCCAGACATAATCCGGACCCGGTGCTGTAATGATGACATTCGGCTGGGGCGGCGGTGGGGGGGTGGGCCCTACCACACCTGCGACTTCGGTAGACTGAATCTGAGTCGGCGTGTTGATCATGAAGTCGATGATCCTTTCACTGACCCCATTGTTCTTTAAATTGATAATGTCTGCAGTGCTGAGGTGATAGACCGTCCGAAAATTGCCCCAGGCCCCGGGTGCCGTGCCATGCTGCCGATGATGGCTCCTGTGGCTCCGCCAGCCAGAGTGCCGGAGGCTGTGTTATCCTGACGTCCCTGGGGAGACATGCAGCCTGAATGCGTTAGTATCATAACCACGACGAACATCTGAAAACCGTATTGCTTCATGATTTTATTCTTCTTTGAAAATTGTCGTACACTTCAGCATAATGATCAAGGCCTGTTTCTCCTGGAAATGATTTCATTCCTTGAGGCGTTCAAGCTTGTCCAGGGCCGCGTTGGGGCCGAGCATGATCAGGATGTCCCTTGGCTGGATGACGAAATCGCCCTTTGGGATCATGGACGGCTGTTCCCCCACAGCCCCCTTTACGGCAATGACCTGGATGCCGTACCGGTTGATGAGATCCAGATCCTTGAGCTGCTTTCCAATAAAGCTCTGGCCCGGGGCGAACTCGACAATGCTGTAACCGTCGACAAAGCGCATGTATTCCAGGATGTTGGGGTTGTGGAGACGTTCACCCAGGGCCAGGGCCTGGTCCTTTTCCGGGAAAATCACCTGGGAGGCCCCCACCTTGTAGAGCAGTCGGCTGTGGATCTCGGAGTTGGCCTTGGCAATGATCTGTTCCACGCCAAGATCCTTGAGGTTCATGCAGGCCAGGGCCGACGCCTCCATGATGGATCCAATGGATATAACGGCGGCATCTACCTTGGAAACCCCCAGGGATTGGAGTATCTTGCCCTGGGTTGCATCGGCAATGACCGCCTGGCTGACCCGGTCCTTTACGGCCTGTACCTTGTCTGGATCAACGTCAATGGCAAGGACCTCGTTTCCCTTTTCGTAGAGGCTTGCCGCCAGGTAGTGGCCAAAGTTACCCAGCCCGATGACAACAAACTGCTTGATTGAATTTTTCATCCGATGATAAAATCCTCTTCTGCATGGGTGTACTCCAGGCGCACGGGTCTGCTGACCGCCATGGCGATCAGCAGCGGACCCAGCCGGCCCATGAACATGATGGTAATGATGAGCATTTTGCCAGGATTGGAGAGGGTTGTTGTTACCCCGGTGGACAGGCCGACGGTACCAAAGGCGCTGACCACCTCAAACAACAGTTCCAGGAACATTCCCCGGCTTTCGGGATGGGACACGTCGCCAAGTTCGGTCATCAGCAGGGTCATGGTTCCCAGGCAGACGATGAGGGTGCTGACCATGAGAATACTTACAGCCCTTGCAATGGTCCGTTCCGGGATGGATCGTCCAAAGAGGTTGGGCTGTTTTTCCCCCTTGAGTCTGGATTGTCCCAGGGCGATCAGGCTGGCAAAACAGGTGGTTTTGATGCCGCCCCCGCATGACCCCGGAGAGGCCCCCACAAACATGAGTAAAATGATGAAGAACAGGGTCTCGTTGGCCATGTTGCCAAGGGTCAGGGTGTTAAACCCTGCGGTCCTTGCATTCACCGACATGAAAAAAGAGGCCAGAATTCTTTCGGGCCAGGGCAGCTGGCCCAGGGTGATGTGCGATTCCATGGCAAGGAAAACAAGGGTGCCGGAAATCAGCAGGAGTGCCGTCATGGAAAGGGCAATTTTTGAATGAAGGCTCATGGGTGATCGGGGTCTGTCTGTTTTGACCAGCCGCCACTTGAGCTCGGACATCACCGGGAACCCGATCCCTCCGAGAATGATCAGCAAACCGATGGTCAGGTTGATGACAATGCTTGATCGAAAGGCGGTGAAACTGTCGGGAAAAAGGCAGAACCCTGCGTTGCAAAAGGCACTGATCGAGTGAAAGATCGAAAGGAAAAAGGCCTTTGGGGGGGGGGCTGTCCGGATAAACTGGGTGAACAGCGCCATGGCGCCCATACCTTCAAGCATCAGGGTGAACAGAAAAATATCCTTGAGTATGGCCCAGGGGTGCCGTTCCTGGAACGGGGTAAAGCTTTCCCTTATGGCCGTGTGGCCGGAGAAACTGAGCCTTTTTCCCGACAGCATGAGAAACAGGGTGGAAAGGGTCATGATGCCCAGGCCGCCGGTCTGGATCAGGGTGAGAATAATCGTCTGGCCGAACAGGGTAAACGAGGTGCCCGTGTCGGTAACGCTCAGGCCTGTGACACAGACCGAGGAGGTGGATGTAAACAACGCATCCACAAAGCTTAGTCCCTTCGCGTTTCCCGTGGTTGCCTGGGGCAGAACCAGCAGGCCGGCGCCGGCAAGGATCATTGCAAGGAATCCAAAAACCGTTGCAGGGCCGGGCGAGTTGAAAAATCGGTTCACCAGGGTTGAAAATTTCGATCGGAACATGGTGTGCCGGCGGCTCTAATTGACCAGGGTTCCAGGGCTGAATTCATTTGAGCAGGAGAGGACAAGGACGGTGGATGCTGTTTTTTCCGTATGGAGCACAATGATTTTTCCCATGGCCCGGTCTTTGATCTTTATGGTATCGGGTATACCGCTGGGGGTGCTCATTTTTTTCCCCTGCTCAAACAGGGTATAGATCTGGCCGGGCTTGATGTCATGGTCGCTTCCCTGGTTGATAAAGGCGATTTTATGTTCGCTTAAAACAGCGTCGTCGGCCAGGGAGCAGAGGATGTGTGCACCGATGTTTTTCCGGCTTGTTTTCACATCGATTCTGTCCGAAGCAGGTTCAAGGGGTGCGATGAGATCCCCTGCCGCGGCAGGGTCAAACGATCGTGTGATGCGGGCCGTTGTATAGTTGTCGGCAACCTCAATGACGCTGACAATGCCGACAACGGTGTGCTTGATTCCGCTGAATCGCTGATTGTTGAAATTTGTAGACACAGGTTCAGTGGCTAGAATCCGGTAGTCATGGCCGGGGACAAGGGACGCACCCCTGGCGGGTTTGATATATACGGTATCTCCCGTTGCCATCATCAGGTTGCTGCTCTGGGCGCCCAGGATGGTTCCAAGGGCATCAACGGGTTCTTTTGTGATAAATCCGAGGCTGTCCATGGCAGGGTAGTCCAGAAAGGGCGGGGCACTGGGAGGAACATTCCCTTTTTGCACTGGGTCCGCCACAACTGGCGGAGGTGGAGGCTTTTTTTCAAGGGCGTCGGTGAGAAAAACGCGGATTTTTTTCCCAGGATAGATCCAGTGGGGGTTCTTTATGTCATCATTCATTTCCCACAGCCCCGGCCAGGTCCACTGGTCGTTGTAGAACCGTCTGGAAAGGTCCCACAGGGTGTCTCCCTTCTGGATGATGTAGAAGAAGCCGGGGTCGTGCTGGGACGGTTCTTGATCCTGGGCCCGACCCGGTTCTGCCTGTAAACAGCAGACAAGAAAAACAACAGCCAATATCCTGTAAACGCCTTGCTTGTGCATACCCTGTCTCCTTGGAGAGTGTTCAAAGGATTTCAATCCTGGTTTTATTTACACCCTTGTGGGATAGAAAGTCAAGAAAGAGGGGGGATTGACGGCTGAATCCCTGGTTGACCTCTGTTTTTGGCGTTAAAAGATTTGAAAAAATTCATCAACTGGTATAACCTGCTCGTCTGATGAATAAACAGGAACAAGGGGAAATCATTAAGTTACTTTATGTCGGCTGCCAGGGGGCAGACGGCTGGGGTGGTCTGTTTTCCAGTCTCCCGGGCTGGAGGGTTTTCGGTTGTGGTGCCGCGCTGTCCTGCCTGAAGTCTGCCCTGGAAAAAAGACCTGATCTTTTGCTGGTGGATCTTGAGTCGATTGATGTTGATCAGGCCGAACAGGTGATCCGTCTGGCCCGCAGCAGCGCTGAAGCATCCATTGCTGCCGTTTTTGGGGTGCTGGCCGTTGATCCGGGGGGGAAACAGCGGTGTGAGTTCCTCGGCCGGGGGGTTGACGATCTTTTCATTAAACCCCTTTCCGTCAAAGAGCTGGGGCTTAAGGCGCGAATTTTTCTGGGGCAGAAGGCGCTGGCACAGCAAGCCGACTGGGCCAGCAAGAAGCTTGAAAATGCCGTGGAGCTGCTGGAAAAGTTCAAGGCAGATCTTGTGAAAACCCGCAAAGCCCTGACCAAGGAAAAGAACCTTCTCCACAATTCACTGAAGCAGATCACCATCATGACCGGGGAAAGGGAGCGGCTCAAGGCGGAAACCCTTGATCTTGGCAGACGGCTTCGGCAAAACACCCAGGGAATAGAGCATATCCTGGCCAGCATGATCGAGGCCAGGAACGAGTCGAACAAGGGCCACGCAAGAAGGGTTGCCCGCATTGCAATGTTTGTGGGTGACAGCCTGGGCATCAGCAGGATCGAAAAAACGGCCTTGAAACAGGCAGCCCTTCTCCATGAAGCCGGATTGCTGTTTCTGCCCGGATCGGTGGCTGACAAAAAAAGCCAGGCACTGACCGCGTATGAACGGGATCTCTTCCGCCAGGCCCCGGCAACGGGTGCGGCGTTTTTAAGCCGATGTCCGGGACTTGAAAGGGCCGCTCAGATCATCAGTCACCTCCATGAAAATGTTGACGGATCGGGCAGGCCCCAGGGGCTGAAACGGCGTTATATCCCGTTGACGGCACGGATCCTTGCCGGTGCGGATCTTCTGGATGATCTGGCCAGCGGGCAGGCAGCAGGGCCGGACCCGGGAGAAAAACGGCCTTGTGCTGAAGCGATTCCCGGCATGCTCGAATCCTATTCCGGCACAAGGCTTGATCCAAGGATCGTTAATCTGCTTGAATACTATGTGGTCACCTGCCTGGACGGCCATTCGACCCGGATCAAAGAGGTGGGGTTCCATCAGCTGAAACCCGGGATGACCATGGGGGCAGGGGTGTATGCCAAAACAGGAACCAAGCTCTTTTCGGCAGGGGTTGTGTTGACCGAGGAATCCATAACCCAATTGATGAGATACAACAGAGAATACCCATTGGCGGAAACGGTTTTTATAAAGGTGGATTAGAATGGATTTAGCTTCAATTATTGGTATTGTATCCGGTATCGGGTTTATCTGTGTCACCATTCTTCTTGGAAGCGGGCTGGGTCTGTTCTGGAACCTTCCTTCGGTCATGATCGTGATTGGGGGAACCATTGCCGCAACCATGATTGCCTATCCCCTGTCTGATTTTTTAAGCATCATCAAGGTGACCATGCGGGTGTTTATGTTCAAGATCGAGAAAACAGAGGATATCATTGCCAATCTTGTGGAGATTTCCAACAAGGCCCGAAAAGGCGGCCTGCTGTCCATTGAAAGCGATATTGCAAACACCCAGGACCCCTACCTTGCCAAGGCCCTTCAGATGACGGTGGACGGCGTCAAGACCGGCGATATTGCCGCCATCATGCAGAAGAAGATGGCCCTGATCAAGAAAGAGCACAAGACCGGGTATTCCCTCTATTCAACCATGGGCAGCTTTGCACCGGCCTTTGGCATGGTCGGCACCCTGGTCGGACTGGTCCAGATGCTTGCCAACCTGGATGATCCTTCGACCATTGGGCCCAAGATGGCCGTTGCCATGATTACCACCTTTTACGGATCCGTTCTGGCCAATCTCTTTTTCATTCCCATGGCAACAAAACTTGAGGGCAGAAGCGCCGAGGAGATCACGAACATGACCATCATCTATGAGGGGGTGGTTTCCATACGGGAGGGTGAACATCCAAGGCTCATGGAAGATAAACTCAATGTTTATCTTGGGACCGCGGCAAAGCCCAAGGAGGGGTAGAATGGAATCTTGCAGTTTAACCAAGGCTGGCATGGGGGGTGAAAATGGCGGATGAAAGCATGGACGAAGCTCCGCCGGCCCTTGTTGTCCCCGCGGATGATGATGGGGGGGAAAAGGGCGGCGGTGCGCCCGAGTGGATGGCCACATTTGCGGACCTGGTAACCCTTCTCATGTGTTTTTTTGTACTTTTGTTTGCCATGAGCACCACCCAGCAGGAGACCTTCAAGGAACTCGTGGAATCCCTGCGAAGCGCCCTGGGTGTCCAGAGTGTTCCTGAAACCGGCACAAGGGAGGGATTGACCATGCATGCGGTCCCTTCCGAAGAACCCACGGACAATCAGCGGATCGATGAGCTTGGCGGCATGGTTGAAAAAGAGGTTCAGGAAATCGCAGGTGAGGTCAGGGAGATGATTCTCTTTAACAAGCTCGGCGGCCTTGTCAATGTGTCGGAATCTGAAACCGGGGTGGTGATCACCCTGTCTGACCTGCTGCTTTTTTCACCGGGCGAAGCCGCTCTTTCTGAAAAAGGGGCCGACATCCTGAAAAAAGTGACAGCGGTTCTTGCCCAGCTTGCCTACCATGTCAAGGTCAAAGGCCACACAGACACATCACCCATCAGTACGGGAAAATACCCCTCCAACTGGGAACTTTCCGCCAGCCGGGCTGCAGCCGTCGTCAAATTGCTTGTGGCAAGCGGCCTGGATCCACGCCTGATTTCCGCCGAAGGCTATGCCCAGTACCAGCCGGTTGCCACCAACGACACGGAAAAGGGCAGGGCCCAGAATCGGCGGGTTGAGATTGTATACGAGCGGGATGCCATAGCCCGGTCGTTTGCAGGAATGAAAACCTATTGAGGGGAGGGGTGTTTTATCTGTCCCCAACGGAGTATTGGTAACGCTTTATGAAGTTGACCATCGGAGAAATCGCAAGGCGGCTTGCACTGAATATGGATACCCTGGAGCGCTGGATCAAGCAGGGCCGGATCCCCGTGACCAAACGGGGCAATGAGGGAATTTTCAATGAATCTGAACTCAAACGGTGGGCCAGATCCCAGCGTTGTTCCTACCGGGTTTCAACTCTGCCGGATAAAAATGACCACCAGACCGGATCGGGCATGCTTCGGTCGGCCATGGCCCAGGGAGGTATTTTTGCAGGGGTAAAAGGCTCGGACAAGGCATCGGTGCTCCACAGCTGTGTCGCCCTTGTGCCGGATCTTTCTCCCGACCTCCATGACACCCTCTATGCCCAGTTGCTGGAAAGAGAAGCCCTTATTTCAACGGGTATCGGCAAGGGGATTGCCATTCCCCATCCCAGAAACCCCCTGGACTTGGGAATTAACCATCCCGTGGTGGTGACTTTTTTCCTTGACCAGCCCGTGGATTATGATGCCATTGATGATCTGCCTGTTTTTGTACTGTTTTTTCTTTTAAGCCCCACGGTTCAGGACCATTTAAAGCTGTTGTCCCGGCTTTCTTTTTGCCTTCGGGACGGGGCCTTTGTCTCGTTCCTGAAAAAGATTCCCGACCATGAAGCCCTTCTTGCCAAAGTTAAAAAAATCGAGACAACCATTGAGAGCCGGGAGAAATAGGGCAAAAAGATGAAAAGATTTATTTCATGGCGGTATCCGGCAAGGCTTACTTTTTTTCGGATGGATGACCGGCTGCTGCTCATCTCCATCGGGGTTATCGTGGGGCTCTCCTCCGGCCTTGCCGCCATCGGCCTTAACCGCTCCCTGGTGTTCATGCTCGAAGGGCTTCACCACCTGCGCCATCTGTGGTGGGCATTTCTTCTGCCGGCCGCAGGTGCCATGGCGTCCTCACTTTTTCTTGAGAAAATAATGAAAGAAGGTGCCGGACACGGGGTTCCCGAGGTGATTTACAGTGTTTCAAGGTACGGGGGACTGCTCCGGTTCCGTTCGAGTTTTTCAAGGCTGATCTCAAGCTGCCTTACCATTGGAAGCGGCGGTTCGGCAGGACCTGAGGCGCCCGTTGTCATGAGTGGGGCCGCCATCGGTTCCACCATTGCCCGGTTTTTCAACCTCAACGACCGCCAGAGAACCACCCTTGTGGGGTGTGGCGCGGCAGGGGCCATTGCAGGCATTTTTAACGCACCCCTGACCGGTATCATTTTTACCATGGAGATTATCCTTGGCGAATGGTCCATGGTCAACATCATTCCCATTGCCGTGGCATCGGTGGCAGGTGCTGAGGTATCAAGATTGCTCCAGGGCAATTCCATCGCCTTTGAGAGCAGCGGGTTTCACATCACCGGGGTGGACCTGTTTGCAAGTCTGGGACTGGCCGTTGTGGCAGCCTTTGCCTCGGTGCTGCTGACACGCAGTCTCAGGCGGATGCACAAGGTCGCAGCCAGGGTCAAGGTGCCCATGTGGGTCAGGGCCGCCATTGGCGGTTGTGCCGTGGGGCTTCTGGGGTTTGCCGTGCCCGAGGTTCTTGGCGAGGGGTACCACTCGATACACGCCATGATCCAGGGGGTTTTCAAGGGTGGCATCGGTATTGCCGCCCTGGCTTTTTTTGCCAAGATCTTTGCAACATCCCTCACCCTTGGCTGGGGGGGATCGGGAGGGGTCTTTGCCCCCTGCCTTGTGATCGGCAGTTTTGCAGGGCTTGCCTTTCACCGGTTTCTGGTTTTTGGCTTTCCATCGGCCATGCTGGTCAACGAGGGGTGCTTTGCCCTGCTCGGCATGGCCGGGATGATCAGCGGCATCCTCCAGGCACCGCTGACCGGCATTTTTCTTATTCTGGAGATCACAGGCAGCTATGAGGTGATGCTTCCGTTGATCATTGTGTCTGCCATCTCCACCACCATTACCCACTATTTTGAACCGGCCTCGTTTTATCACAAGGATTTAAAGGAAAGGGGAGAGCTATTAAGGCCGGGAACCGATTCCCGTGTGCTTGCCGACATCAGCATCCGGGAGGTGATCGAGCGGGACTGCATTTCTGTCTCTCCCCACATGCTTCTCAGGGATTTTCTCTATCTGCTCAAGCAGTCCACACGAAACTATTTTCCGGTCGAGGACGAAGATACCGGACAGTTTCTCGGGATGATTGAGCTTAAGCATGTCCGGCCCTATCTTTTTAACACCGTCATGTATGACACTGTTTTTGTCGAGCAGATCATGGATTCAAATCCCCCCACCGTTCATTATGAAGACAATCTTTCAGATGTGCTTGAAACCATGGATACCCGGCGCTGCTTCAGCATGCCGGTGGTGAGCAGCAACCGGTTCATGGGCATGGTGTCCAAGGCAACGCTTCTGGATAAATATCGGGACGAGCTCAACGTTCAGACGTCCCAGGCTTTTTAGGAGATTTTATGGAGACAACGCTTTTTCATGTGTTCAGAAACACCCCCCTTGGTCGGGAGATCCTCATGCAGTCACTTTACTTCTGCAAGCAGACCCGGTCGTCGATTCACATTTATATACCTGAATTTATAAAGTTCCTCATGTATTTTGATAATGATGTGGTCCAGGTGGACCTTGACGCCTCGTACCTGACCCAGCCGGAAACGGCCGAGGCCCATGCCAGTGACCTTGCACAGGAGGCCGGGATCGAACCGAGAATGATCGGACCCATGAACTTTACCGCATCCACCCTGCCCGATCTGCCGGTGGATTTTGACTTCATGTGCTGTCCCAGGAGCATCAGCGATCTTTCAACCAAGATCAGCCTGGGCCATATCGGCCCAAAGGTGAGACGCATCATCAACGCTGCCCGGTTTCCAGTGCTCATCCCAAGCGCACAGTTCAAGGAGTGGAAGAGCATCATTGTTTTTTTCGGGGGATCAAACAATGCCGTAAAGGCCCTCAAGCTGGGCCTCTGTTTGAGCAGAAACACCGGGTTGCCCCTGGACCTGTTCACCCAGGCAGGAAAATTAACCCGGGACCATTTCAACGACATCCTCAAACAACGGGATCTCTATGATGTGGTGGATGCCACGGTAAGAACGTGGTATTTTTTTGATCAGGGAAAATTTGAGCACAACCTTTACGATGTGCCCCACAACGCCCTTGCCGTGCTTGGAGCCTATGGCCACGGCCTTGTAAAGGAGGTGCTGTTCGGCAGCACCATGGAGATGGTCCAGACCACCCTGACAAACACCCTTTTGATTGCAGGACCCAATTATGTGATGCCCCAGGGCTGAGGACTCAGAGCCTGGCGGCCATGATGGTAACCAGGCGGTTCATGGCGCTCAGTATCATCAACTGCTCCCACTCCTCAAGATCAATGAATGCCCCGGTGAATTTTTCTTCCAGGGGAGGAGGGGCGTTCTTGAGGATGTCGAGACATTTTTCAGACGGAGAGATCATTACCCGGCGCTTGTCGTCCTTGGACCGCTCTTTTTTCATGAGCCCCTTGTTTTCAAGCCGGTTGATGATATCGGTTACCGTTCCCTGGCTCAGGCTGATGGTTCTGGCAAGCTCTGAAACAGAGATTTCCTCATGGATGGTCACCTCTTTGAGGACCACCAGCTGGGGGCCGGTCAAACCGCATCGTTTGTTGAGATCCTTTGAGTAGAGATCAACGGCCTGGATCATTTTCCTCAGCAGGGTGAGGAGGTCTTTGCATCGTTCTTCGTGTATTGCTTTCAATTTTCTGGGGTCACCGTTTTAAGAAATATAAAAATCATTGGACCAACCGGGCCAGACGATTCAACACCCCTCCTTGTACCCTAGTTGGCAATCCAGGCCAAACCTTTTTTTGATCTGTGTACGAGAAAAATCAATGGCCGGTCAGGGAAAGTTCGATCTGAAGATCTTCCCTGGGCGGCTCAAAGAAAAATTTCTTTTCCCCGAATGCGGGTTTGAGATCGTCCAGCCAGACGGCAGTTTCATCGTATTCTGCAAAAAACAGACGTTTGACCCACTTGGGGTTTCTTGCCTGTACAAAGGTCATGGCAATGACCTTTTGTTCGTTGATCTCGGTTATCCCCTCGATCTTGACCTTGCCAGGGGAGGCTGACATGCTTGGTCCCCGTACGGTCCGTGCGATACCGCTGACACTGCTGTAGGCATCCCGGAAGATTTTCCAGGCGTCCACAAGGGGGACGGAAAAATAGTCCTGGGCTCCGGTGTTTCGGGCAACAAACATGTAATAGGGAACAATGCCAAGATTGACCTGTTCCTGCCACATTTTTGACCAGATCCGGGCAGACGCATTGATTCTGTTGAGAAGCGGCGACTGGCTTCGGATGATGGCACCGGTCCCCCGGATCGCCTCAATGGCCCGTTTGCATTCAGGTGTGGCAATCTCCCTTGGGTGGTTCAGGTGGGACATGATGGCAAGGTGAATGCCGGCATCGGTGACCCGTTTGAACAATTCAAGCAGTGCGGCTGAATCCTTGTCCGTTGTAAACCGGTGGGGCCAGAACGAGAGTGTTTTTGTCCCGATTCGAATGGTTTTGATTCCGGGAAGTTTTGCGTCAACAATCGCATTCAGGTAGACCGACAGGATTTTAGTGCTCATTGTCAGGGGGTCTCCGCCTGTAAAAAGAATGTCGGTCAGTTCGGGCTGGCTGCGGATGTATCGCACCATGAGGTCGGCATCCTTCATGGCAAACCGGTAACCGTCCATGCCGGTAAATTGCGGCCAGCGAAAGCAGAACGAACAAAAGGCGTGGCAGGTCTGGCCCTGGGTGGGGAAAAAGAGCATGGTTTCCCGGTACTTGTGCTGAATACCGTTGAGGCGCTGACCGTCCATCACGGGTACGTTTTTGTCGAGCTGGCCTGCCGGGTGTGGGTTTAAGCTGCGACGTATCCGGTTGGCTGCTGCTGTTATCTGCTGCCGGGGGGCGTTGGACCTTAAAAGGGAGGCCATGGTGTTGAAATGCCCCCTGGACAGCATTTGTCTCTGGGGGAAATTCAGGATAAACATGGGGTCGTTTTCAAAATCGTCCCAGTTGATTAATTCATTGACCACGTAGTTGTTGCTTTTAAAGGGCAGAACGGTTCCAACCACCTGAATGTCGAAAATCTGTTTCGGCGTGAGGCGGTTGAACTGGGGAAGATTTTCCAGGTTTTTGCGGGTATATGGTAGGTATCTCATGGAAGCCTCCTTCTGTTAAAAGGGCATTAAACTTCTTTTTCAGCTTAGATTCCAGGGCAGTGTGACTGAATTTTCTGTATTGCGCGATCTTTAAGCTTTTCGTGCGGAGAAATTTTTATTGTATCCAAATTATCTGTCTGGTTATTAGCATATAATTAGTTTGGACACAATGCTTTTTTTGCGGCCCAGGAGATGGCCGGGGGAGTGAAGGGAGGCGTCAGGGGTTATTGGGGGGGTGAAAAGGGATAGGAGGCATCAAGATGTTCAACCTCCTCTGCTGCAATCTGCCGGATGTGGCTTTGGGGAACACCCGTTCGCATGCCGGGGCAGGAGCGGGCCATGGCGTCCCAGTTTTCGGGATTTTTGATCAGGGTCCTTAAAAAAGGCCAGGCCCTGCACATGTATGGCTTTACCGGATGGATGGTGCAGTTTTTGTCGAAAAAGATGCATGCGCCGTTGTCGGCCTGGCGGATGACCCAGCGGGAGCCGGACCGGTCGCAGTACCGGCCGGTAAAGGCGGCAGGTTCACAACCGATAAAGGCGGCGATTCTCTGAATGTCCCCGTCGTTTACATAGGTGCCCCCGAAGCCTGAACAGCACTGGCCGCACTGGGTGCATTTAAAGATATCGCTGCTGGAAACGATTTTAGAATTCATGTCTTCCCTCCATTGCCCGCTGCATGGTGACCTGGTCAACATATTGGAAATCGCCGCCCATGGGTACGCCCGAGGCGATCCGGGTCACATTGACCCCTTTTTTCCGGAGTTGATCCGAAATATAGGCGGCGGTTGCCTCGCCCTCCACATCGGTGCCTGTAGCAATGATCACTTCGGTTATCTTTTTTGAAAAGGCCCTTGCAAACAGTTCCCGTATCCTCAGTTCGTCCGGACCAATGCCGTCCATGGGCGAAAGTGCCCCCCCTAGAACGTGGTAGCGGCCTGAAAAGGCGCCTGACTTTTCAATGGCCGCAATGTCTGTGGGATTTTCAACAACGCAGATGATGGATGCATCCCGCCGCGGGTTGCTGCATATCCGGCATTCTGCCTGGTCGCTCAGGGAGAAGCAGATCCTGCAGAGCGTCACCTTCTGTTTGAGTTCAAGGATGTCGTTGGCAAGGGTTTGTGCCTCGTGGCGTGGGGCATGGAGAATGTGGAGGGCCAGGCGCTCTGCGGTTCTCCTTCCGATTCCCGGAAGCGTTGACAGGCTCTTGATCAGGTTCAGGATGGATTCGGGATAGAGTTCCAAGGGGGTTACATCATGCCGGGCAGGTTCATACCGCCGGTGAGTTTGCCCATTTGGGCGGAGACCATCTCCTGGGATTTATTCAAGGCGTCGTTGACTGCCGCAAGAATCAGGTCCTGGAGCATTTCAACATCTTCGGGGTCGACCACCTCACGTTCAAGGGTGATGGTCTCGATTTTCTGGCTGCCATTGGCAACCACCTTTACCATGCCGCCGCCTGCGGTGGCTTCCACGGTTTTGGTGGCAAGCTCTTCCTGCATCTTGAGCATTTTTTTCTGAAGTTTCTGGGCCTGTTTCATCATGCTGGACATATTGTTCACGGGTTACTCCTTGGGTTTAATTTTACGTCAACGACGGTGGCGTTGAACCGCTTGATGGCATCGGCCACCAGGGGGTGGTTTAGTATCTCCTGCCTCAATCGGGCCGGACTTTTTTCATCGCTGCCATATTCCTTGGGGGCACAGTCGCCCGTGAGGGTCAGGTGCAGGGGCTTTTCAAAAAAGTCGCTGCAAGCCGACTCGATTTCCGTTCGTTTGGATTCAAGCCGCGACCTGTCATAGGCGGTGCCGTTGAGCTCAACGACAATATCAGTATTTGAAATTTTTTGCAACCGGCCCTTGGAAAGGATGGCCGAGGCAAAGGGCAGCGAGTCTGCAAGGGCGTTCAGAAAAGGGTTCCACCGGTTGGCCGGATTTTCAAGGGGAGGGGCGGTCTGTGGCTGGGGTGCAGGTTCGGGTGTCTGACGGTTGACTGGAACCTGCCGTCTCTCCATGGCAGTCGGCATGCTTTGCTGGGACGGCGGCTGCGGGTCCTGTTGTTCGTTCGGGTGCCGGGCCGGCTGTTTGTGCCGGGGCGGGTCAGACGGTTCGCAGCGGTGCTGCGCTGGCCGTTCTTGCGGTGTCTGGGGCGGTCGTTGCTGCTGTGGCTGGGCCGCCTGTTCCGGGTGGCGCGTCTCAGGCTGTTCGTGCCGGGGCTGGGCCGGCCCGTCGTGTTGTGCCGGAGCCTTGAAGTCCGGGCTGTCAAACCGGCGGGCAAGGTCATCCAGTCGCTTGATCATTGTATCGATTTCAATGCCCGGCCGGATCTGGACAAGTTTCAGCAGCACCATCTCAACGGCTGTCCGGGTGTGTGAGGAAAGTTTTACCAGGGATTCGTCAACCAGAAGGGTGTTGAGCATCTGGTTTAAAAACGACTGGGAAAGCCCGGCTGTGAGCACTGCCATGCGTTGCCTGTCATGGGCTGAAATGTCGCAGGTGTTTTTGTCGTTGCCGGATACCTTGACAACTGCCAGGTTTCTGAAGTGCCGGATGAGCGAGGCGTAAAATCGTTTGAGGTCAAGCCCGAGGGTGTGGATGCGATCCACAAGGTCGATGATGTCGGCCCCCCTGCTCTGGATAATGGCATCGGCAAGGTCAAACACAAGGGACTTGTCGATGATGCCGAGGGTGCTTGAAATTTTGGCATCATCAATCTCTCTCGGACCGGCTGTTTGCTCGGCTGCCTGGGTCTGGCTGCCGAGTATGCGGTCAAGCAGGCTCAACGAATCGCGCATGGAGCCGTCGGCCTCGCCCGCTATGAGGTCGCAGCTCTGCTGGGAGATGGTAAATCCTTCGTTGGCGGCCAGGGCCATCAGGTGGGCTGAGATCTGGGAGAGGGTAATTCTTCCCAGGTCGTGGCGCTGGCACCGGGACAGGATGGTCACGGGGATTTTGTGGACTTCGGTTGTGGCAAAGATAAAAAGGACGTGGTCGGGCGGCTCTTCCAGGGTTTTGAGCAGCGCATTAAAGGCCGCCATGCTCAGCATGTGGACCTCGTCGATAATGTAGATCTTGAATTTGGAAGACGAGGGCATGTATGCCACGTTTTCCCTCAGTTCCCGGACCTGGTCCACGCTGTTGTTTGAGGCACCGTCAATCTCGAAAACATCAACCGCACTGCCTGCAGTGATGGCCGTGCATGCCTGGCAGATATTGCAGGGGACCGGGGTCGGACCGGTTTCACAGTTCATGGCCTTGGCAAGAATGCGGGCAATGGTTGTCTTGCCCGTTCCCCTGGGGCCGGTCAAAAGCATGGCATGGGGTACACGGCCGGACAAAATGGCATTTTTCAGGGTGGTTGTAACGTGGGGCTGCCCGACAACCTCGTCAAAGGTCTGGGGTCGGTATTTAAGCGCTAGAACTCGGTATGACATTTTGCCTGAACAAGAAGGAAAAAGGGATGGCGGAGAGAGAGAGATTCGAACTCTCGGTACCTGTAACAGTACACACGCTTTCCAGGCGTGCACCTTCAGCCACTCGGTCATCTCTCCGCAGTAACAATGACTCGGAGTTAATACCCTGTTTTGGTTTTTGTGTCAAGGGGTAAAAACAGGGGCGGCAGGATCGTTAACCGGGGGGTGCGGTTGAGCTGGGCCGTGAGGATGAACAGCTTTGCCGGTCTGCGGGTGTGAGTGTGTATGAAACGTATGGTACAAGGCCCCATGCCGTGGTAACGTGACCGTTCCAGGAGTTCAGTGCGTCGTTCCACGGGGAAAATAATCATGAAACGGCCCCCGGGGGTGAGAATCCGTGCGGTACTCTCAACAAGCTCGTCCAGGGTGAGTGCCACTTCATGGCGGGCAATGGCCTTCTGGGAATGGGGATTGATGCGTCCGCAGCCCCGTTTGATGTAGGGCGGGTTGGTGACCACCAGGTCGACAGGCCCGCCAAGATCCGCCGTCACGAGCGTTCTGATGTCCGACACGAGGATGGAGATCTGGCTGGTCAGTTGATTCTCGAGGATGTTTTTCTGTGCAATGGCTGCAAGGTTTGCCTGGATTTCAATGCCGGTGATGCGGGTTTCAGGGTGTCTGCGGGACAGCAGAAGGGGAATGATGCCGCAGCCGGTGCCAAGGTCTGCGATTCTATCACCCGGCAAAGGATCGGCATGGTCTGCCAGGAGAATCGGATCAATGGAGAATCGGTAGCCGGTTTCCGGCTGATACACCTTTAGGGCAAGGTCGGTGAATTGTTCAACTGTGCAGGGTTGCAATCTTGAATCGAATCTCTGTGACAAGGGGCCTGCCAAGGGCCAGGTTAAGCCGGGTTTTAAGGTCTGTTTCCATGAACCGTAAATGCTGAAGCCAGACACTGCTTGAGACGTGAACAATCAACACCCCTTGCTTGAACGTACCGGGTTTTGCGTTTGCTGCAACGGTCTGATCCAGGGCCCCGTCCCACAGATCCCAGATCCGGGTCATGTCAAGATCTGAACTGGGCCGCAGGTTATCAAGGGCCTTTGAAAGGATGCTGCCAAGGGGGGTGAGCTTTCTCTTCATGGTTTTCTATCCTCAGGGGCTGGGGGCAATCGAGTTAAATTCATGGGGTGCTGGCCCTTTACTCTTGCTTAAACTGGATTGCCCCTGCCGGACCCCGGACTATTTATACTGGCTTCGAATTGTTTTTTTGTCCAGTTTGCCGACACCGGTTTTTGCAATGGTGTCGACCATGATGATCTTGTCTGGAATACCGTACTTGGGAAGGTTTCCCTGGTCGTGCTGATCAACAAAGCGCTGCTTTATTTCAGCCCCAAGGTCCTTGCCCTTGTAAGCATCCTTGAGAACAACAAGGACAACGGGCCGTTCTCCCCATTTTTCATCGGCAACGCCGATGGCTGCCGCTTCGCTCACGGCAGGATGGCGGCTTGCAATATCCTCAAGTTCAAGGGAGGAGACCCACTCTCCACCGGTTTTGATCACATCCTTAACCCGGTCGGTAATCTTGAGATATCCTTCGGGGTCAATGCTGGCCACATCCCCTGTATGCAGCCACCCTCCCTGCCAGAGTTCTTCACTCTTTTCATGGTTTTTGAGGTATCCCTGGGTAAGCCAGGGACTTCTTGCCACCACTTCACCGGTCTGCACCCCGTCATGGGCCACGGGATCTCCCATGGGATCAATGATTTCAATGTCCACCAGGGGGATGGGAAGACCTGTCTTGCACCGGATGTCTATCTGTTGGTCCTCGTCCCAGGATTCCATGTGGGGCTTGATGTGGGCCACGGTGAGCAGCGGGCAGGTTTCAGACATGCCATAGGCCGAATAGAGGTTGATCTTTTTTTCCATGGCTGCCTCACAAAGGCCCCTTGGAAGAGCCGATCCGCCAATGACCACCTTCCAGGACGACAGATCCACCGTATCGACCACATCCGAGTTGACCAGCATGTGGATAATGGTGGGAACACAGTGGGAGAAAGTCACCTTTTCCGTGACAACAAGTTTCAGGATCATGGCAGGCTCATAACGTCCCGGGTAGACCTGGCGGTTGCCGAGCATGGTGAACAGATAGGGCATGCCCCAGGCATGGACGTGGAACATGGGGGTCAGGGGCATGTAAACATCCTTTGAGCTCATGACGGCCTGGGAGTGAAAGGCGCAGAGCCCTGTCATGAGTCCGAAGGTGTGCATTACGATCTGACGGTGGCTGAAGTAGACGCCCTTGGGATCACCCGTGGTGCCTGAGGTGTAAAAGGTGGTGGCCCTGGCGTTTTCATCAAAATCAGGAAAATCGTAGGTCTGTTTTGATCCGGTGACAAGGGTCTCGTAGTCTGTGTCAAATTTGACGCTGGTTTCAGGTGTTTTATCGGTCTCCCGGATAAGGACGATCTTTTTAACGGTTTTTATTTTGCTGTAGATGGGCTCCAGAAGGGGGAGAAGCTCCGAGTTCACAAGGATGACGTCATCCTCTGCATGGTTGATGGTGTATAGAATCTGCTCGGGGGAGAGCCGGATATGCACCGTGTGAAGTACGGCCCCCATCATGGGAACGGCAAAATAACATTCAAGATAGCGGTGGCTGTCAAAATCCATGACGGCCACCGTGTCGCCCTGCTTGACCCCGAGCCCTTCAAGGCCGTTGGCAAGCTGGGCCACCCTTCGGTGGAAATCCCGATAGGTATAGCGCATCTCATCCCTGTAAATGATCTCCTGGTCAGGCGAACGAACAAGTGAGTTTGTCAGAAGATTTTTGATCAGCAACGGATAGGAATAGGCTGAATCTGTCTGCTCAATGATTTTGACACCCATGGTCGGTTTTTCCTCCTTTTAAACGGTTGATTGATGTTAGCCCTTGCCCAGGGCAAAATCGGTCTGGACCTCCCCTTTTAAAACGTGGCGTCTGAAGACCTGCCGGGTTTTGTTGGGGTCCATCTCCTTGTATACAATGGGCTCCTGCCCAAGGATTTCAACGGTGATGTTGGGTTCACTGCTGCACATGCCAAGGCAGCCTGCGGCCACAATCTTGATGTCTGTTCTGTTGGATTCTGCTTTTTCTTCCAAAAGGGTGTTCATAACGCTTCTTGCCCCGGCGGCAATGCCGCAGGTGCCCATGTGAACCGTTATTCTGATGGTTGTTTTGCCTCCCCTGAGGGAAGATTCCTGGGATGTTTTTTCCTTGATTCGTTTGAGGTCTTCCACTGAAATTTTTGCCATTTTACGTCCTCATTGTTTGCAAAAGTCATTTATCATCTCTTTTATCCGGGACAGGATGGCCGGGTCATTGAGCTCGACGGTATCAAGTCCTGCTTTGAGTTCGGCCGTATCCATGGTCAGGCTGTCCTGGAACAGAATATGATGGTATCTTATACCAATGTCGGGGTAACCTGCAATAAGAGTTGTGATGGTTGCGCCCATATCACCCACTGGCGCCCTGTCCAGGTGGTCAATGGCAAAGGTGGCCGAGATCGTCGTTCCGCTGCCCCTGAGGCTTTGAATGGTGAATTCTCCGTCGCATCGCTCTGCTGCCGCCTTGAAAAGCGAAATGCCCAGCCCCACCTTTCTTGTGGTCCGGGTGGTGACAAAGGGATCTGAAATAACGGCCAGCATGGCGGGGGCGATGCCCCTGCCATTGTCCGTGACCGTGATTTTGATGTGGGTGTGGAGATGGGTCTCATCTACCTGGATATCAATCCGGGTGGCCCCTGCTTGAATACCGTTTTCCACAAGGTCCAGGATATGCAGTGACAGCTCTTTCAACGATCAGAATCCTCTGGTGGTGAAGGTCGTATCGCCCCGTTTCAGTGCTGATGCCATGGCCTCAAATGTTGGATCGGTCATAGGGAACACGGTCGATCCCTGTCCCATTTCAATGAGGCGATGGGCATCGGAAGATACTATGCAGGGAAGGGAAGTTTTGTCAAGGAAATACCGTTCTTGTTCGTGGGCAATTGTTCTGGCCGTTATTTCCACGCCGTCAAGGCCAAGATCCAGGGGGATGAAACCCAGCTGGCCAAGGATGCTGTAGCTGGGTCGGTCAATGTGGGCGGCAATGGCAATGCCTTGCTGCTGGTGGATGAGATCCACAGCCTCTTTTATCGTGAGTTGACACGCCTGGATCAGAAGACGCTGCTCCTGGCCAATCACCATGTCCTGTTCGTCGGCAATGACTTGAAACCCAAAAAGGTCAGGAACGTTGTTCTGTACCAGACCCCGATACACGGCATCTGCCACGGACTTTGCCTGGTGGACATGTTTGTGGATACCAAGCAGGTGAACCTCTTCACGGGTGCAGACTTCGATTCCCGGCAGCACAAGAATTCCTGCAATCTTGCCAAGGGCCACAATGGGAGGGGTATTGCCTGATGCGTTGTGATCGCAGATGGCGATGATGTCCAGTCCCACCTCTCCGGCCTGTTTGATGATTTTTTTCGGGGTCATCTCCCAGTCCCCACAGGGAGAGAGGCAGGTGTGGACGTGCAGATCGGCCCTAAAGCCTCTCTTTACCGCCATGGTTAATCCCCTTGCACCAGGGCAAGGTCCGTGGCAAGTTCAAAGGCGGACCGGTCTGACAGAAACAACGGAATTTTCTCGTCGTTGGCCTTCTGGCAGGTGGCCGTGTCCGGTTGGTTGCCGCAGGTGATGATAATACAGGCGATTTCCTTTAAAACAGCCACGGCAATGATGTTCTGGTGGGCCTGGACCGTCAGCCAGACATTGTGTTCAGACGCATTTGCCATGACATCACTTAACAGGTCACCGCAGTACCCGCCAGACAGGGGCCGGTCAAGCCCCTTTTCACCGGCTGCCAGGACAAGGCCTAATTTTTCTTTTAAATCCGATATCGTCAATGTTCTGCTCCTCATATACGGAAAGCGCTCCTGTTTAAACATTCTGCACTCGGTCAACCGGGCCCTTTTTCTGACCACATCTTCGGCAAAGGTCAGGCAGTCGGGTGCACCGCAGGCCGAACAGTTGAATTTTGGCAGGCGGTCGTAAATATGGTTGATTTTTGTGAGGTCCTCAATGGAAAGGGGCTCTTTTTTCTGTCCAAAAATTTTTTCCATTTTTGAAGCGGTTAATCGGTCAAAAAAATGCTCCTGGGCATAGACATTCTCAAGGGGTTTTTTTTGATGGCGGTCCCTGACCTCAAGCCTGGCAACATGCTGAAGCAGGTTGTTCTTTGCCACATATTTGTCAACGGCGCACAGGGATCCGCCCACGCATCCCTCCCTGCAGGTTCTGAATTCAATGAAGTCGTACTCCTTGAAAAGTCCCAGTTCAATTTTTTCAAGGTACTCGATGGTTTGATTTATGCCAGATATGGCAATTGCATTCTGGATGGTTGTTCCGGCCGTCTCTCCCCCAGAAATGCCCCACAGCAGCCGCTCACCGGATGGGGGTTCTTCAAATTCAAATTCGGGGTCATCGTGCAGGGGGGTGTACTCCAGGGATTTGATCGCCTGTTTGAGCTCTGCGTAGATCTGGTTGATTCCGATGGTCCTGGAAAGATAGGGTGTTGCATGGTGGGGGGTGGCGCTTTCCAGAGTCATTTTGGTGGGGCAGGGGTTCAAGTAAAAGATGGAAATTTCGCCAATATCAATGCCATGGTGACGTGCAATAAAGGCTGCCACATCCTTGACCATGAGGGACACGGGCCTGAGCACTGGGTGGAGAAGGTTGATGAGGCTTGGGAACCTGAAGGCGATCAGTCGCAGCACCACCGGGCAGAGGGTAGAGATGACCGGGCGCCCTTGACCGGGCGTGGCCAGGCTCTGGATGTGCTGTACTGTGGCCTTTTTGAACAGGGTTAAAAAGTATGACATGTCCACCGTGTGCTTAAATCCCATGCGTTTGAGTCCCTTGAGTACCTTGTCCGGAGTGATGTGGGAAAACTGGGAGTAGAGAACCGGCGGTACCAGCACGACGGGGAAACGGGCCTTTCTGAACTGCCCGTAGGGGGCAGTGGTCGGGGTGATGCATTCCTGGGGGCAGGCATTGATGCACTCACCGCCTCCGATGCAGTTGTCCACAAGCAGAAGACTCTTGCCGCCTTTGATCCGGATGGCCTTGGTGGGGCATGCCTTGACGCAGGCGCCGCATCCGGTGCAGTCCCGGCTGTCAAACGAAACATAGCATGGCAGATTTTTGAACGGGTTCATTACTGCCCCCGGGTTTCAAATTCCATTTTAATGGTGGTGCCCTCTCCGGGCGTGGAAGCCATTTCAAATCGGTCGGCATTTTTTTTCATGTTTGGCAGTCCCATGCCCGCCCCAAACCCCATCTCCCTGAATTCGTCAGGGGCTGTTGAAAAACCGGCCTGCATGGCCTGCTCAATATCTGCGATGCCGGGCCCCTTGTCGGTGATGCATATTTTTATCCTTGCTGCAGACAGTGTCAGGTCAAGGCGGCCGTTCTGTGCGTGCATGACAACGTTCATTTCACCCTCATAGCCGCACACGGCGACCCTGCGGATAATGTCGGGGGGGGTGTTCAGGGATTTGAGTATATTTTTGATCTCAATGGACGCCTTGCCGGCATGGACAAAATCCCTGTGCTTGATGAGAAATGTTTTTACCAAGGTTCCCATGGGACCTCCGGATTATCGTCCGTTGTCAAGGCCTTTAAGTTCATTCATGTACAGCCGCCCGCTTGCGACAAACATGGACAATGGGGTGGTCAGAAGGGGCAGATCCTCTTCCCTTGCAAGGTCAATGATGTCCTGGTGGGGGATTTTTCCCCGGATGAGGACAATGGCGCTTGCCCCGGCAATGGATGCGGTTCTGACCACCTGCTGTGTGGTCAGGCCCGTGAGGAGGAGTGACCCTGCCGAGTCCGCAGCCAGGATATCGCTCATCAGGTCACTTGCACCGACTTTAAGGACCTCTTTTGAGCACAGCCCATGGCCAAATAGAAATCTGGCCTCGAGTATCATGGCTATTTCTGAGAGCATCATGGATAAGTATTAGGGTATCCTTGCTTGCAAGTCAATTAAAAGCCCGATCCTCCGGATAATTTTTTCATTGGCCGAAACGATGATCGAGGCTTGAAAATATAAAAAAACGGGGCACGCTTGTTGAAATTTTAAAGGGCCTTATGTAACATTGAATAAAAGACCTTTTGATCCTTATGATTGTTCCGGGTGGAATTTTATGGATGAGCATACCTTTGTACGCTGTTGCATTACTGAAACCATTGAGGGGCTGCGCGAAGGCCTGACCCATTTTTCCGGACCGAGCCGGACAGCCGTGATATACGCTGTTAAGCCCCAGGATCCCATGTGTATTTGTGATCCGCAGAATCTGCTGGCCGGCCATGAGCCAAAATTCAAAGAATTATACATTGATACCGATGACTGGCGAAAAAAATGCAGCCTCAGCTATGATAAAAAAAAATACGCCAATCTGATACCCGAAAAAAACCTGGAGCTTGCCGGGCTGATATCCCATGGCGGCCGGTCAAGCTCTGTTGCCTACCAGATGTGGTTTACCGAACATCATCCGGACATGTGCGCCATTGGTCCGACTGAAAGGTGGCTGGAGCAGGCTGTCTGGAGACTCTCCCATGATATTGCCAATGAAGAAGAACTCTACACGGGGATCTCAGGCAGTTTTTTAAGAGAATATGCAACCCATGCCGTCAGAGATTATCTGGTGGATCAAATGAATGTCCTGATTGGATGGGATACACGGGTCCGGATATACCCGATTCTGGAAGCCGTGCTCAAAATATCCAGAACCCCTGAAGAGGGCGAATGGCCAAAGGGAAAACTCATTTTTGTGGAACAACGCTCCCTTGCCCAGATGAAATTTCTTGCTAAATTTCCCAGGGCGGAACAGCCTGTACTGGAAAATGTCAAGCATATCAGAAAGCTTCTTCAGTCCGTTGAAAATTCTGACCGGAAACTTGTGGCAGATGAAAAAACGGTCATCGGTATCATCAAGGGGGATAATCCCGAATTCTCCATTACTGCCGATTTTAAAGCCAGGCACGGCTTTTTAAAACTCAATGAAAATAAGGTGTGCTCTTTTTCAGACGGCAGTTTCAAGTCAACGACCCGCAGGGCAAAACTTGTTCAGGTTGAAGAAGTGCTGCTCGATTCTGCCATGAATCCTGGTGATGCGTCGACGCTATTTAAAATTATAGCCGAAATTGTTAACAGTGCATCCACCCAGCGCCATGGCTGCACCATTGTCATTGACCTTAATGAAACCCCTATTTTTATCTCGGGTCATTCGGTTGAGCGTCCCCTTGAACTTGGGAATGATGATGGACTGGAACTGGCCAAATCTCTGTCCAGGGTGGACGGTGCGCTGCATATCGGGGCTGACATGCGACTCCATGGGTTTGCCTGCCTTTTGGACGGTGATCATATACCGGGCGAACAGCGATCCCGTGGCGCCCGGTTTAATTCAGCACTCCGGTTTACGACAAAACATGAAAAGATCATTGCCATCGTGGTCTCGTCCGATGCACCCGTTTCCGTCATGATGGGCGGTATTGTTCTGGATGCCAAATGGCAGTCGAAACTGTCCATCTGCTGCAGGGTACCCATGCTGCTGAAAAAATGGGTTTTCACCCCTGAGATGACCGATTGATACCATACCCAGGATGTGTTTCCAGAAAACAGCATATCCGGGAATTGGAGAGCTGTAGAGATATTGAAGCCCAGGGGCTGGCCAATCTTGGCTGGTGTTTACATGGAAAATCGGTTAGTGTTAAAATTTTTTCATGGGGATACCCGTGGCCGGGAATGGCAGTCAGGCATGGAGGGTGGGTGAGGTTTCTTTTTTTAGAATCGTTTTTTGGCGGGTCCCACAGGGCGTTTGCCCTGGGGCTGAAGGCCCACTCAGAACATGAAATAGATATTGTTTCCCTGCCTGACCAGTACTGGCGATGGCGCATGCGGGGGGCGGCCCTTCTCTTCCATGAAAGGATCGATACCCTTTCGTCCTATGACGGCATCATTGCAACGGACATGATCAACCTGAGCGATTTCATGGCCATGGCCGGTGCCAACCCGCCACCGGTCATGGCCTATTTCCATGAAAACCAGCTGGGCTATCCGGACAACCCAGGGGTTCCCCCGGAAGGGCAGTACGGGTTCATGAACATGACAACGGCCCTTTGTGCCGATCAGGTTGCGTTTAATTCAAGGTTCCAGATGGAGCAGTTTCTGGCCGGGGTGGAACAATTGATAAAAACCATGCCCGATTTAAACCCTTCGTGGGTGGGCAGCACCATCCGCGCAAGGTCGCGGGTGCTTTACCCGGGCTGCAGCTTTCCCGGAACACCTGTTAAATCCAGCTGCAGAAAGGATCTTGCTCCCCTGATCATCTGGAACCATCGGTGGGAGTACGATAAACGGCCGGAACGGTTTTTCAGGGCCTTGGGAGAGATCAAAAAAAAGGAGATTCCCTTCCGGCTGGCCCTTCTGGGAGAGGGCGTCTCAAAGATTCCCAGGGCGTTTCTTGCCGCACAAGAGGCATTTAAACATGAGATCGTGGTGTTTGGCCATGTCCGATCCAAACATGCGTACTTTGACTGGCTCAACCAGGGGCACATTGTTGTGAGTTGTGCCATTCAGGAAAATTTCGGCATCTCCGTGGTGGAGGCCGTCCGCATGGGGTGCATTCCGCTTCTGCCGGACCGCCTCGCCTATCCTGAAATCATGCCCCGGGAACACCATGGTGCCATACTGTATTCCGGCCATGGGGATCTGGTGGAAAAACTGGCGGGTTTCCTTCTGTCCCCTGGCAGCCATGAATCCCTTGGGGTCAATCTTGCCCTTGCCATGGAAAAATACGCCTGGAACCACAGGGCCAAAGAATATGATGCCCTGCTCTGCCAGCTGGCAGCCATGGATCGAACCCGGGTCCGGGAAAAGTTTTAAACGATGATTGACAATTTGTGTTGACTGTGAAAATAGAACGATCAGGATTTGATTAAAGTTCAAATAAAAAGACGGGTTAGACGTGTATTGAACCCAGGAGAAATTATGCAGCAAAATACCCATCCCCTTCATCCGGATATTTCAGAGGATATGTGGGGTAAAATAGACAAGATCATTGCAGATGGCAAGGGCAGGCCCGGTTCCCTGATTTCCGTTCTTCGTAAAAGCCAGGAGGTTGTGGGATATCTGCCGAAAGCACTTCTCAACCACATCAGCCAGGGGCTTGTTCTTCCCACAAGCCAGGTGTTTGGTGTGGCAACCTTTTACTCTTTTTTTTCCCTTACCCCAAAGGGTCGCCACACGGTCAGGGTGTGCACGGGCACAGCCTGTTACGTCAAGGGCATCAAGGAGGCCATTGGACGCATTGGCGGTACCTATGGCATCAAGGAGGGGGAGACCACCGAGGATCGAAAATTTTCCCTTGAGGGGGTCAGGTGCCTGGGTGCCTGTGGCCTGGCGCCGGTCATGATCGTTGACAAGGATATCTACGGTCAGGTGACCTCGGATAAGGTGATCGATATTCTCGAGAAATACGAATAGGTCCATACAGGGGAGAAACAGATGAACAAAATCAGAATGCAGCTCATGCTCTGCGGTGGTACCGGTTGTGATTCAACCGGAAGCGAAAAGGTAAGGGCCGCTCTAGCCAGCGAGATTGAGCGACAGGGCCTGAGCGATGAGGTTGAGATTGTTGTTACCGGGTGTAATGGATTCTGTGCCGTGGGGCCGGTGATGGTGGTCCAGCCCGAGGGTATTTTTTACCAGAAGATCCAGCCTGAAGATGCCCCCGAACTTGTGGAAGAGCACTTTCTCAAGGGTCGGCCCGTGAAGCGGCTCTTTTACAAGGAACCCGCCTCCAAGGACATCATTCCAAAAATGGACGACATTCCCTTTTTTGCAAGTCAGATGTTCCGGGCCATGCGAAACAAGGGCCTCATCGACCCAGAGGTCATTGACGAGTACATTTCAAGGGACGGCTATTTTGCCCTTGCCAAGGCCCTGAACGAGATGACGGCGGACGACATCATCAATGAGATGATGGCCTCCGGCCTTCGGGGCAGGGGCGGGGCAGGATTTCCTGCCGGCATGAAGTGGAAGTTTGCCCGACAGGCCGAAGGAGAAATCAAGTATGTGCTGTGCAACGCCGACGAGGGTGATCCCGGGGCCTTTATGGATCGAAGTCTGCTCGAGTCTGATCCCCATGCCATTCTTGAGGGAATGACCATTGCAGCCAAGGCCATCAATGCCCACAAGGGCTATATCTACTGCAGGAGCGAATATCCCCTTGCCATCAAGCGACTCGGCATTGCCATTGCCCAGGCAAAGGATTACGGCCTTCTGGGAGAGGATATCCTGGGATCTGGATTCAGCTTTGATATAGAGGTCTACCAGGGGGCCGGTGCCTTTGTGTGTGGCGAGGAGACGGCCCTCATGCGATCCATTGAGGGCAAACGGGGCATGCCCAGACCCCGCCCGCCGTTTCCAGCCCACAAGGGGCTATGGGAAAAACCCACCATCCTCAACAATGTTGAAACCCTTGCCAATGTCCCCCAGATCATACTCAAGGGGGGGCAGTGGTATGCCGGTGTTGGCACCGAAAAGAGCAAGGGAACCAAGGTATTTGCCCTGTCGGGTGATGTGGCCAACATCGGTCTTGTGGAAATTCCCATGGGAACCACCCTGAGAACCCTGGTGTACGACATCGGGGGCGGGGTTCCCAACAAGCGCAAATTCAAGGCGGTTCAGCTGGGCGGTCCGTCGGGCGGATGTGTGCCGGAAGAGCATCTTGACACGCCCATCGACTATGAGGAGATCGTCAAGGTCGGCGCCATCATGGGGTCAGGCGGTGCCATTGTCATGGACAATCATACCTGCATGGTGGATATGGCCCGTTACTTCATGGATTTTATCCAGGATGAATCCTGCGGCAAATGCACCCCGTGCCGGGAAGGCACCAAGCAGATGCTGGAAATTCTCGAGGCCATCTGCAAGGGCAAGGGGCAGTCGGGGGATATTGAACGTCTGGAATCCCTTGCCCATGTGATTCGCAGGACCAGCCTGTGCGGCCTGGGGCAAACCGCACCCAATCCGGTGCTTTCCACCCTTCGTTATTTTCGGGACGAGTACGAGGCCCATATCGAGGAAAAGCGGTGCCCGGCTAAGATCTGTCCGGATCTGGTCAAGTTTGAGGTGGATCCGGAGCGCTGTAAACGGTGCGGGCTCTGCCACAAGGATTGTCCGGCCAATGCCATCATCTGGCAGAAAAAACAGGTGGCTGTTATTGACAAGGAAAAATGCATCAAGTGCATGTCCTGCTATGCCCGGTGTCCGTTTGACGCCATTTTTTAAGCTGTACGGGCAGATCGTAAATCTGCCCCTGTGGCAATAACCGTCATGGCCAGAGCAGGGCACTAGGGTGTCTGCCCCGGCCACAACGAAATTTGAAACGCCTCCATTGACGATGCGTCGGTGGTTGTTACATATCAATCTGTCCCATAAGGAGTACATGGCCGATCATAGGGAGTGTGAATCCGGGGACGGATGTCAAATCCCTGCCCAGGCAAACTGTCGTCAGTGCGGCATCTGCTGCGAGAAAGGCGGTCCTGCGCTGCATACCCAGGATCTGGTGCTGATCACCGATGGCTTTCTGCCGCTTAAAAGCATCATTACCATCAGACGGGGTGAGTTTGTCCATGACCCGGTGACCAACGCCATTGGACCCTCAAAAACAGAGTTGTTGAAGATTTCCGGTGCAAATGGGGTCTGGACCTGCCTTTTCTATGACAGGCCGCAAAAGGGGTGTTCCATCTACGATCATCGGCCGTTGGCGTGTCAGACCCTTAAATGCTGGGACACGAAGCCGATTCTCAAACTGTCGGGGAGAAATCTTTTGTCAAGGCTTGATCTGGTGGCGCCGGAAACACGGCTGGGCAAACGGCTGATCGAACATGAAGCCCTGTTTCCCTTTCCCGATCTAAGGGCCCTTGTGGGTTCCCTGTCGCACATACCCAAAAAGGCCCTGAAGAAACTCGAAAGAACGGTCAACAAAGACCTTGACCACAGGGCCGGGTCCATTGATGTGTTTCATCTTTCGGTTGAACAGGAGCTCTTCTATTTCGGGCGGCCCATCTTCCATCTCCTTGAGCCCTTTGGATTTACCGTAAGGGAAACAGCTTC
The DNA here is from genome assembly GCA_963675615.2 of uncultured Desulfobacterium sp. Taxonomy (GTDB): domain Bacteria; phylum Desulfobacterota; class Desulfobacteria; order Desulfobacterales; family Desulfobacteraceae; genus Desulforapulum. The sequence goes on along the minus strand of CAXXTD010000001.1, from coordinate 453,014 downwards.
AGGAATTAAGATTAAGGCCCATGATCGGAATAAAATCTTCCAAAACATGGCGTAGGATTTTATTCCGATCATGGGCCTAAATTCAAGGGGTGGGATGACTTTTCAGGAGGGGGTGACCCCTCCTGAAAGGGCAGTGATTGAAGGTTTATTCTGCATTCAAATCCAGGAAGCGCTGGGCAATGGTTTTGAATGCTTCGGGTATGGTCGAAGGATCCTCAAACGGTCGAATCCCTTTTCTGTCTGAATTGATAATTTCTTCCATCTCCGGCAGAAATCCAATGATTTCAAAATCTGACAGGGACTCCCGGATCAGATCCTCGTCGGCCTGGTTTTTGACCCGGTTGCCAAGGACAACGATCCGCTTGATGCCGATGTCCTGGCCAAGCTTTCGGATCCGTTCGGCTGCCACCCGGCTTCGTTTTCCCGGGTTGACAACGGCCACCAGGGCGTCCACGGACCCGGAGGTGGCCCTTCCAAGGTGTTCGACTCCGGCCTCCATGTCCATGATGACCACTTCGTTGCGTGCTAGCACCAGATGATTCATCAAAGCCTTTAAAATCGTGCTCTCAGGGCAGATGCATCCGGACCCTCCACTCTGAACCGTTCCCATGACAAGCAGTTTGACCCCGTCCCTTTCAAGGGAAAATCGATCGGGAATATCGTCGACCTTTGGGTTAAGGGTGAAGAATCCGCCCATGGTGCCGGGCTTGGCACCGGTTCTTTCGGCAATGAGATCGGACAATTCCGCAATGGGAGTGATGGGGATGGTTTCATCGATCCCAAGTCCTGCTGCAAGGTTTGCAACCGGATCGGCATCAATGGCAATGACCCTGTTGTTTTTAATCTGTGCAATGGTTCTTGCAAGCAGTGAGGTGATGGTGGTTTTGCCAACCCCGCCCTTACCGCCAATGGCTAATTTTAAGCTCACTTTTTTACGCTCCTGAATCAAGTGTTAGAGTTTTTTCCTGACGCAGCTTTTTTCATCCAGCAAAAAAACGTCAAATCCGTTGTTCCGGGCCGTTAAAACAAGGTCGTCCCTGTGAATGGCCTGGACTTCGTACTTGTTGTTCATGATATCCTTTGGCATGAGAAGAAAACACTGCTCAGCCTCCGGTCGGGTGGCAAAGGCCGGTATAAACTCTCGGTCGTTTTCCGCAGTTTTAAATCCCATGAATTGTTCAGAACCGGTTCCCGGATTCTGAACAACAATAAAGACCCACTGGTCTTTGACTGTTTCGTCTGGCGTTACCTTGGTTTCCATGCATCGTCCCCACAATGATTAAAAAGATGAGCCGCATGGCCGGAGCAGGGTGACAGATCCGGCCACAACGAATGATGAAACGCCATATGTTTGTAATGCTTTGGCGGATGTTTCATCGAAATCGAACAAATCAAGATGTACTTTAATATATCCATGAACGGCTCGATTGCAATCGTATGCGCCCCTGCAGGCAAAAAAAACCCCTCCACGGCCGCGGCCGGGGAGGGGTTGCAGATCGGGCTGGCTCTTTTAACTAGAGTTCAAGCCATGAATCAGAGTACAATGTGTTGCCGAGGATGACGTTGACCGTCTTGGCATAGTCCTGCATCTCTTTGGTCAGACTTGCCATGTCCGGCTGATTTCCGTCCTGGATACTGTAAATGAGATCCACAATGTCCGGACGTTTGCCCTTTGCAATGGCCGTGAGCTGGGTGTCAAGGGGATCTGAAATCACTGAAGCCATGCCGTATTTCTGGAGCATGACCATGTAGGTCTGGTTCAGGATCGGGCGAAGATGATTTGGGGGACCATTGGAAATGTTGGAAAGACCGCAGGTGCTCATGGCGCCCGGGGCGATATCCTGGAGCATCTCCTGGAACAGCATCAGACTGATGGCCTGGGGCTGCTGGATGTTTACCGGTGTGACAATACCGTCCACCCAGATCTTCTCGTTGGGAATGCCGGCTTCGTTGGCAAAGTATAGAAGCTCAACCGCAAGGGCTGCACGTTCGTTCTCGTCCCTGGGAAGACCTTCGGGTCCCCACATCAGGGCCACAAAATCGGCATCATACTTTTTTGTCATGGGAACCATTGCCTCATAGCGGGCAGCACGGGCCATGATCGAGTTGACAATATGGGGCTTGTCAGCCGGTTTGGCCACCTTGAGGCCTGCCTCAATGGCTTCGATGTTGGACGAGTCCAGAAGCAGCGGCATTCCCGGAACCGCCTCCTGAACCACCTGAACCACCCACGGCATAAGCTCTGTGCCGAATTTTTTGGCAGGTCCAAGGTTGATATCGATGTAATCCATGCCTTTTTCTTTTTGATCAAGAACCTCTTTCTGGATCGGCTCAGGATTTCTTTTGGCAGGGTCTGCTTGTTTAAATTCTTTTCCAATCACATTGGAAATAACGTTCAAGCTTTCTCCAAAAAGTATCATTTCATCTCCCTTTACTTTAAAATTTGAGTTGATCTATCGATGTATTGTAATGCCAGGGGAACAGGCCTTCCGTTCCTCTGGCATTGCGAATCGTTATTTTGTTTTAAGAAAAGCAGGAAGATGGGCTGCTTCCCTTGGGCCGACCGTGATGGTCCAGCCAGGGAGTTCCTCTTCAACATCACCGGCAATGGCAGCAGCATAGCCGGGGATGATCAGCTCAGTGTGTTTGACCTTGTCCATGATGCCGGATTTTTTAACAAACAGACCCACATCATCACCGCCGAATTTGCCGGCTGCCCAGGCTGTGAGAACGGAAAGGCCTTCAGAATCCTTGATCAGCAGCCATGTGGGAACCCGGCTTGCCTCGATTTCACCGGATACGATGAAGTAGGTGAGGGCAAAGTTTGTGGTGACCACAACCGGTGAGTTTTCATCCGGGTTGCCAATGGGATAGATGCCTTCGACCACGGTCATGGGCCTCTGGGGATCGGTAAAGATGTTGAGGCGTTCGAGCAGCAGCGGGAACAACGATTCCGACTTGAAGTCGGACATGACCACGATTCCGCCATACTTGGCCACAAACATGCTGGCGATCAGGGTCTCCATGTCAAGGTTTGAGGCCATTTCACTGGGGAAGGTGATGGTGGGAAAACCAAGGGCCTTGTTGCCGGCCTTGAGGGCTGCTCGCCGGATGGCCACCTGATCTTCAAGGGCCTGTTTGATCTCCCTTGCACCGGAATCAATGACAAGGTCCTTGAGTCCCATTGCCGTGAGTTTTTCAGTCAGGGGCATCAGGGCTTCGACCGATTCTGCCTTGACGGCCAGGGGAAGGTTGCTCTCCTTGGCAAGGGCGCCCATGGCGTCGACATTTGCTGCGGTTGCCGCATAGAGAAGGGGGCGTTTGAATCCTGCTGCTTCAGCGCCTGCCGCCATCACATCCACATCCTCGGTCATGAGGATCAGGTTGAACTCGGAGGTTTCGGCAATGGTTTTGGCACAGGTGGCAAAAGCCTCTTTGCCTGCCCCGGTGTCTTTGAGGGCGATCATTTCAGGACGAAGATTGAGTCCGACCCGCTCGTACTGGAAGGCATTGTAGATTTTAAGGTTTTTCTCAAGGGTTGCCGCATCAATATCTGAACCAACGGTGCCGGCTAGGAGGGTGGGGTTGAAAAAGGTTTTCTCATGCCGATAGAGAACCGTCTCACCGCCTGCGGTTGATTTTCTTACGCCCTGGCCAAGGACCACGGGACGGATGGGAGGCGCTGATGCCTCAGCAAGTTTCTCCCGTGCTTCGTCAGATACATAGGGGCACGCGTCAAGCTCTGCTTTGCCCGATGCCAGGTTCATGGCAAAGGCAAGGCAGGTGGGCACGCCACACTCCTTGCAGTTGGTCTTGGGAAGGAGTTTGAATATCTGTATACCGGTTAACGCCATTTTTTCACCTCGTTTATTTTTTTAAGGTGACAGACCGCGGACAATGGTTCTGGTGCTGTCCGGGGTCTGTCACATTTTCTAGGATTAACAACTAACCAATCAGGGATTCCATGGTCAATGCTGGATGACCCTTTTCCTGGAGGAAGGGTAGAATCTCCTCTTCGGTGATGCCAACGGTCTCATCGGCGATCATGTCATAAAGACCGGGTACACCCATTTCAGCGCCCCTTTTCTCAATGCGATCCTTGAGCTCTTCCTTGAGCATCTTGGGCATCCACACCATTCTGAGCAGGCCGCCGTCGCCAAGGATGAATTTGCCCTGGGTGATATTGTGCTTGGAGTGGCCCACAAATCCGGGTGAGCATGCACCACCGCCCATGACGCCGGCAAGGGTGGTAAACTTCATTCCGCAGGGGGTCTCTCCGGCATAATCACGGCCAACGGTCATGACACCGTTACAGGTGGGCAGCATGGCAGCGATACACTCGCAGCAGCCGCAGGTGGTCATGGGGTCAGTTACCATGGAGTAGAAGTTGTAATGGGTGACAGCACCACGGGACGCCTTGTATACAAAGTCGTTGACGCCCTTCCACTGTCCCAGCTTGGGATCAAGGCATTCACCCTTTTCAATGGGCTGGTTGGGGCCCGTGGGGTTGATCTCATAGGCGGCCTTGCAGTCCATCCAGTTGTAGGCGCCGCACAGTCCCGTCCGTTCCGGGCTTACCGAGCAGACATGGTTGGGGGCGAAACTCTGGCACAGGGTGCACGAGTAGAAGATGTCAACATCCTCGTCCTTCATGTTGTCCACCCGTGAATCACGGGTATTGTACTCGGCCCGGGCCGTTGCCGTCATCTTGTCAACATCTTCGGCCTTGGTGTAGAGGGTGACCTGGACCTTGTCCACGATTTTGGTAAAATCCTGGTGGAATTTGGCGTGGAGTACCACACCGATATCCTTGAGGGTAAAGCCTTTTTCCATGGCCGCCTTGGAGATACGCACCCAGGAGATGTCCCGCTGGCCGATGTGCATGATGCCCTGGATGTAGTTGACCAGGTGATGGATCTGACGCTCCATGATCGGCTCAAAATCGCTCTGGAATTCACGGCCGGCAATCTGAACAAAGATGCCGAGGGGAAAGGTGTCCCCAACCTTGAGATCTCCCACATCCGGTCCTTCAATGATCACCTTGCCGTCTTCGATTTCGTTCATCTGTGCCATCTTGACAAGCTCGGTGCACTGGGTCTTGCCACCGCCGCACTGGGCATGGAGATCGGCCCCGCGGACACGCTCTCCCTCGAATGCCGGACCAAAGGCGCAGGGGATGTCGATGTCGGCTACGGTAACCTTGAGTCCCCTGACCTCGATGGATTTCTGGCAGATTTCGTCATGGGGCACGTTGGTGACCACATGCTCGTAGGTGCAGATACCCGTGGGCAGGATTTCAGGAATGTCGGTGTCGGCAATGGTCGGGAAACCCCAGTTGACGCAGCCGGCTGCGGCAACGCCCCACTCGGTGCCAATGTCGCCCAGGGCGTTGACAAAGGCGAAGATCCTCTCCTTGTTGTACATGAGAATCTTTCTGTGGTCACCGGGCTGTACGCCGCCGAATGCCATGGCCGCCCTGTTGGCAAAACCCAGGGCAAATACGGCGGACGAGATGTCCGGACCAAAGGGTACGATACGGGTGTTCCAGCCCACCTGGACATCTGCCTCAAGGAGCTGCTCGATCACGGTGTTGCCGTTGTGGTTGGCTGCGCAGAAGATGTAAAGACTCTTTTTCTGGTAATCTTCCACAATCATCTTGGCAATCTCAGGATTGGGGGCAGCACCGACAATGGCTGCAAATCCTGGGGCGGAACCATCCACAAACTCAACCCCCCTTTTCCTCAGGATGGTATCGTCTGCCGGACCGGTCCAGAGCTTGCCTGCCTCAATGTCCGGGTCTTCCTGGGCAATGTAGAAATCAGGCTGGTTCACGATTCTCAATGCCTCTTTGATTTCGTAGGCGATGATGCCTGCCATACCGGCGTCAAGGAGTGGCCCAAGGTAGGGAAGATGATTCTTGCCCTTTACATGGGGGGGAAGCAGTCCCCTGGCAAAGGCAAGGGGTTTCTTGATATCTTCAAGGGTTTCAACCTTCATGCCGGTCAACGAATAGATGACCGGAAGGTAGTAAGCGGTATTGGGAAACTGAACCTTTGTGTCTGCACTGAAGGTGTCAAGGGCCTTCTGATAGAGTCCTTCGACCTCTGAAACTACTTTATATCCACCCTGAATAGCTGCAAATGCTATTAATTTTGACATGCGTTCCTCCTTCGTTGAGGATTTATCATTATTATTAGATTAAGCTTTGATTCCATGAGCCTTTGGGGTTATGCTTCCAGGGCCTGGCGATCAGCCATGTCCATGAGGACCCTTTCCCTTGCCTTGTCAATGCCGAGTTCTTTACGCTTTTTGTCGATGTGGGCAATCATTTTCTGGGCGTGCTTGATGGGGTCAACTTCAATATCCCACATGCCGCCGGTAAGGGCTTCAAAACCCTTGGACAGGTAGTCATGGAAAACAGGTGCACCGGATGTGGGCAGAGTGACCCCAAATACGGTATAAACACCGGATGCCACAAAGTAGTGGCCAATGGAGATGGCTTTTTCACTCATCCACTCAGGGGCGCTTCCGGCAACGGGCAGATCACAGATATCGTGGCCCAGACCGCCCGCCTTCACCACTTCCGTTGCAGCCAGCAGGATCCTTGAGTTGTCAACGCAGGAACCCAGGTGAAGGACCGGTGGAATACCGACAACTTCACATACCTCGGCAAGCCCGGGTCCGCAGTGGACCGCAGCTGCTTCAGGCGTCAGCAGGCCTTCCATGGCGCAGGCGATGGCGTTGCAGCCCGTGGTCAGAACAATGACGTCGTTTTTGATCAGCTCTTTGACAACCCTGATGTGGCCGTCATTGTGCTTGGTTCTGGCATTGTTGCAGCCAACCACGCCGGCAATACCCCTGATCCGGCCGTTGATGATATTATCGTTCAAGGTGTAGTAGGTGCCCCTGAAGGTTCCGCCCAGATGATACTGGATGGACTCCACGCCAAATCCTGCGATCTGGGTGGCCTTCTGCTGGGGAATCATTACTTCACGGTTACGGTTCTCAAAGTTGTCAATGGCAATCTTGACGATGCGCTTGGCATCTTCAAGGGCATGGTGCTCATCAAATTCAATATGGAGAACGCTTTTTTCCTCCATCCTCGCAATGGGATGGGTGGTGATGATTTTGGTATGGAAACATTCGGCCACATTGGCAATATTTTCCATGATGCACTGGATGTCCACAACCATGGCGTCACAGGCACCGGTGATGATGGCAAGCTCCTGCTGAAGGAAGGTGGCTGCTGTCGGGATGCCGTGGCGCTGGAGGAGCTCGTTGGCTGTGCAGCAGATACCGCCCAGCTGAATACCCTTGGCGCCCTTGCTCTTGGCATAATCAATCATCTCCTGGCTCTGGGCCACGGCAACGATGATCTCGGAAAGGATCGGCTCATGGCCGTGGACGATCAGGTTGACATGATCCTCTTTCATGATGCCAAGGTTGGCCTCACTCTGGATGGGAAAGGGGGTGCCGAACAGAACATCCTGGAGGTCTGTTGCCAGCATGGATCCGCCCCAGCCGTCGGCAATGGCGGCACGGGTTCCCTGTTTCATCAGGTTCTTGTAATCCTGGTCAACGCCCATGTGGGTCCGGTGCATGATCTCGACGATTTCCCTGTCGATGTTTCTTGGCAGTACGCCCAGTTTTTTCCATTTCTCATAGAGGGCCTCTGGAGCTCTCTTGAGATTCAGAAGCTGGCCTTCAGCTTTTCCCCATTCGTTGAGGGCAGTCTCGCCGACTTCAACGGCGATTTCATAGATGTCCCTGTCCTTTGTTTCGCCGTCAACTTCAACGGTGGTTGCCACACCCAGGGTGGGGGCCAGGGCCATGAGTTTGACCGTGTCTTTGATTTTGTAGGCATCGGTTTCCTGGCGGGCTGCAGCCAGGAAAACTTCGGCAACACCCCTGCCATGATCAGAATGGGCAGACGCGCCGCCGGCGATCATTCTGATGAAGTTACGTGCCGCAATGGTATTGGGGGTCGCACCGCAGAGTCCCTTTCGTGTGTCTTTGCCTTGAATGCCGTCCTTGGGCAGTGGCAGCCGGCAGGGGCCCATGGAGCAGTTTTTGCAGCAGATACCTTGGACGCCGATGTTACAGGCCTTCATGGATACGGCCCTGTCAAAGATGGTATCAATCCCCATTTCCTGGGCACGGGCGATCATCTGCTGGGATGCCACGTCAATGGTTGCTTCTTTAGGATCTGCCAGTTTAGTTGCCTTTTCTTTTTTGGCAACCGTTGCTTTTTTTGCTTCTGCCATTAGAGGTTCCTCCTCCTATTGTGTGTAATTCCATGTGTATACATAAAATTTAACAGCCATTTTAAAGAAACTATGCAGTTTCCCTTCTGTGGGTTCGGTTCAAGCTTTTAAGGATCTTGTCAAGCTCTGACAGCTGTTGGCTGGCTGCTGTCATGGAAACCGTTTTCTTTTTGGGCTGAGCGGCACGTTGCGCGGCATGTTCTTCTCTTTCCCGGGCTCTTTTGTCCCTTAATGCCTGCTCTTCGGCCTCAAGTTTTGCCGCAGCATCTGCCACTGCCTTTTCCTTGGCAGCGATTTCTGCCGCAGCGTCAGCTGCAGCCTTGGCTGCAGCGTCTGCCGCAGCTTTTTCTTTAGCAGCCTTGTCCGCCGCAGCCTTTGCCGCAGCGTCTGCCTCCGCCTTGGCAGCGGCCTCGGCTTTGGCCTTGGCCTCAGCTGCCGGATCTACAGCTGGTTCTGATCCAAAAAGATCCTTGGGGGCATCCCCAAAAAGGTCTTTGGGTTCATTCGCAAAGAGATCTATCGCCATTGTGATTCCCCCCTGAAATTAAGCGTTTAGTTTTTCAATAACCTGACCCACGGTCATCTTATGCTGATCTGCCGTGTGCTGGATGTCCTGTTTTGTGCATCCCCGTTTTGCCAGAAGTGCGGCAAGATCAATGCCAAGGCTCTTTGCTGCAGCCTCAATGGGATCTTCAGTTGCAGCAGCAGGTGCTGCAGCAGGTTTCGCAGGTGCCGCAGGTGCCGCCTCTTTTTTGGGTGCAGCAGCAGCCGGAGCCGCTTTTTTCTCAACTTCTATGGTAAGGTCGGCAGCAGGGGCCAAGGCGGCAAAGTCAATCTCAACATCATCCAGTCGTTTTGCAATCGGAGCCACGTCCATTGCTGAACCGCCGTCTGAGATAAGGCTGATGTATGATTTGACAAGCTTGATGGACTCTGGGTGACGCATGATCAGGATGCTGGAACCGGCCATGAGGTAGGATACGGCACCGACTGCCTCCATGAGAATGCCTCGCCGCTCGGGATCACCGAGTTCGGGGGCCTCTTCCGCGGTCTGTTTTGCCTCTTTGCACTTCCAGATTTCGTTGCCGAGGTTGTTGATCATGGGCAGCTGAAGTTTATCGTCCCCCTGGGTCATGGCAGCCATGGTGAGTCGTTCCATAACGGAATAGGAGTACTCCATGCCGTACCCAAGGCCACCCGTGGTGGGATCCACAATGACCTTGTCAAGGGGCATGCCAAGGTTCTCAAGGAGAATGTTAATCTGTTTTGCAAGGTTGACGTCAATGGGAGAAGAAGAGATGATGGTGTGCTTGTAACCCATGGCTGCAGCACCAATGCCCTTGTGATTCTTCTCTTCGACCGGGCCTATGATCAGGTTTTCACCGTCACATTCAGCAGCTATCTTTTTGAGAACCTCTTCGTCCTTGGCCGGTGATGCACATCCCCATACCACCAGGGGAACCTTGATGGCTGCAAGTACTTTCTTTACCGTTGCAGCTGCCTCGTCTGCCGTTGCATTCTTGTCATTGGGGTCAATGCTTTTAAGCTGAAGTACAATGAGATCTGCGCCGTATTCGTCTACGCACTTTTTGGCCCAGGCTGCAGGGTCAGTGAGAACATCTTTAAACGGTTCGACAATGGATGCAGGCCATTCCTGGGGTGCCATGTCCCAGATTTCCATGGCAATAACGGGCTTGTGGGGCATTTCACCCTCAAACTGGTAAAAGGGATAGCTTTTTTGTCCCCCAACGGTGATGGCCGTATCCCCTTTACCAATTGTAATTGCCTTTATAGCTCCGGCATAGGATTCTTTCGTGATTTCAAATCCCACTTTAACCTCCTCATAAGTGATAGTTATTGGTTGCAGATTGATTATATGAAAAATGATCAAATAAAAATAAGATCATGGTATATACAAATTTTGAAAAGACGGAACCTGTGGTTCTGTGTGGAATGGCAGCAGACTGAGCTGGTGTTATAGATGTTTGAATAACGGCCATTTTTCCCTTTGAAAAGGTGTTGTGCTCGTTAAACCCAAGTCGGGCTCATGTTTCTATCGTACAATGATTTATAACCCGGACGGTCTTTTGTCAATAGTGGAGTCAATTAATTCTTGGGCCGGGTTTAAAAAAACAGATCAAAAAACGGAGTGAAAAATATGCGATAACTGGATTAAATAAATTTAATTTAGTAAATGGCAAACAATCGTTGTTTTGGCTGTTAATCAGTCAAGGCCGGGTAACCTGTTTTTTGCTGAAAAACCCAAATAGTGCTTGACTCGTATCGTCTATTATTAGAGTATGATCTGTTGAAAATCGAAGTTATTCAGATCATGCGTTTAGGTTCTAACGGGCTCACCTCCCGAGCCTCAACAATTAAAAAGGAGTTAACCATGGCACTAGATCCAACCAAACATGCAGACTGGGAAATCGCGCAGGACGCCGAAAAAAACATGCTCACAATTTACGAGATTGGCGAAAAACTTGGACTGACCAAGGAAGAGCTGCTTCCCCAGGGGCATTACATTGCAAAGATTGATTTTCGTGCGGTCCTTGAACGCCTTAAAGACAAACCCGATGGAAAGTACATTGACGTTACCGCCATTACCCCCACCCCCCTTGGTGAAGGAAAATCCACCTCGTCCATGGGACTGGTTCAGGGCCTTGGCAAGCTGGGTAAAAACGTCTGTGCCGCCATACGTCAGCCGTCCGGCGGACCCACAATGAACATCAAGGGGTCTGCCGCAGGTGGTGGTCTAGCCCAGTGCATTCCGCTGACTCCTTTTTCCCTTGGATTTACCGGCGATATCAACGCCATCATGAACGCACACAACCTTGCAATGGTTGCGCTGACATCGCGCATGCAGCACGAGAGAAACTACACGGACGAGCAGCTTGAACGCCTCTCCGGCATGAAGCGCATTGACATCGATCCCACACGGGTTGAGATGGGCTGGATCATGGATTTCTGCTGCCAGGCGTTGAGAAATATCATCATCGGCATCGACGGCGTTAATGGCAAGTCAGACGGTTTCATGATGAAATCCAAGTTCGGTATTGCCGTCTCCTCCGAGGTCATGGCCATTCTTGCCGTTGCCAAGGATCTTAAAGACATGCGCGAGCGAATGGGCAAGATTGTTGTTGCCTATACCAAAAAAGGTAAGCCCGTTACCACTGAAGATCTTCAGGTGGCAGGTGCCATGACCGCATGGATGGTTGAAGCCCTTAATCCCTCATTGATGCAGACCCTTGAAGGTCAGCCGGTTATTGTCCACGCCGGTCCCTTTGCCAATATCGCCATCGGCCAGAGCTCGATCATTGCCGACCGTGTGGGTCTCAAGCTTGCCGACTACCACGTCACAGAGTCTGGATTCGGTGCGGACATCGGATTTGAGAAGTTCTGGAACCTCAAGTGCCGTTTTTCCGGCCTCAAGCCCGACTGTGCCGTTGTTGTTGCCACCATCCGTGCCCTTAAATGCCACGGTGGCGCCCCTGTTCCGGTTCCTGGCAAGCCCATGCCCGAAGAGTACAACACCGAGAGCGTTGAGTGGGTCGAGAAGGGTTGTGCCAACCTTATTCACCATATCAGAAACGTCAGAAAGGCGGGTATCAGCCCGGTGGTCTGCATCAACGCCTTCTACACCGATACCGATGCTGAGATCGCCAAGGTTCGTGAGCTTTCCGAGGCTGAAGGTGCCAGGGTTGCCCTTTCCCGTCATTGGGAGAAGGGTGGTGACGGTGCCATTGAGTTCGCCAAAACCGTAATCGAGGCCTGTGAAGAAAAAACAGAGTTCAAGTTCCTGTATGAGTTGGACATGCCGCTTAAACAGCGGATTGAACTTATTGCCAAGGAAGTTTATGGGGCTGATGGTGTTGACTACTCCAATGAGGCAAATGCTGCCCTTGCCAGAATCCAGGCAGATCCCGAGCTTTCAAAACTGGGTATGTGCATGGTAAAAACCCATCTCTCCCTTTCTGACAACCCCGCTCTCAAAGGTGTTCCCACAAACTGGAGACTCACCATCAGAGAGGTGCTGACCTACGGTGGTGCAGGATTCATCGTACCGGTTGCCGGAACCATCAGCCTCATGCCTGGAACCGGCTCCAACCCGGCATTCAAGAGGGTTGATGTGGATTGTGAAACCGGAAAGGTTGAAGGCGTATTCTAAAAGGAGATAAAAGATGACTGCAGAACTGATCAGCGGAACTGAAATACGCAAGGCCATCCTTGCAGAGGTCAAGCAGGAAGTTGAAGAGATGAAGGCAAAATACGGCAAAGTGCCGGGTCTTGTAACCATCCTTGTGGGCAAAAGCCCCGCCTCCATCAGCTATGTCACCCTCAAGGTCAAGACCGCCCTGAGTGTCGGCTTTAAAGAGATCCAGGACGACCAGCCGGATGATATCTCCGAAGCAGATCTTCTGGCATTGATTGACAAGTATAACAAGGATCCTGAAATTCACGGCATCCTCGTACAGTTGCCCCTTCCCAAGCACATTGACGATAAAAAGGTGCTCAACGCCATTGATCCAGACAAGGATGTTGACGCCTTTCATCCGGTCAATGTGGGACGTCTGATGATCGGCGGGGAAGAGGCAAAATTCCTGCCGTGTACCCCAGCCGGCATCCAGGAGATGATCGTTCGTTCGGGCACCGAGACATCCGGTGCTGAGGTGGTTGTGGTGGGTCGTTCCAACATCGTTGGAAAACCCATTGCCATGATGATGGCCCAGAAGGGTGTGGGGGCAAACGCCACAGTGACCATCGTGCATACCCGGACCAAGGATCTTGCGGCCCATTGCAAGCGTGCCGACATCCTGATCGTTGCAGCTGGTGTGCCTGATCTTGTGAAACCCGAGTGGATCAAGCCCGGCGCAACCGTCATCGATGTCGGGGTCAACCGGGTCGGCATGAACGAAAAGACCGGTAAGGCCATTCTCAAGGGCGATGTGGACTTTGACAAGGCAAAGGAAATTGCCGGAAAGATCACCCCGGTTCCAGGCGGTGTCGGGCCCATGACCATTGCCATGCTCATGAAGAATACCTTGAAATCAGCCCAGTATGTTATTGGCAAATAAGCAAGGCGCCATCATAATCCGGGGTTGTCGTTTAAGGCTCCCATGAATCAGGGATCGTAGAGCCGGAAAGCAGCACCTGCTGTTTTCCGGCTTTATGTTTTTTAGGGATTATCATTGCAATTTTTATATTTTGCTCTAACTTATGGATGGCTTATTAAGAGCGATAACTTATAAAACACCAATAATTTACATGGGGGCTGAAATGAGAGTTGCAAATTTATATGAAAATCAGAACGGGCCAGTTATATCCTTTGAGTTCTTTCCGCCCAGGGAAGACCGGGCTGAACCGTCCTTTTACAAGGTCGTTGATGCGCTTTCGACGCTCAATCCCGATTACCTGTCCATGACCTTCGGGGCCGGCGGGTCAACAAGGGAGGGGTCCTTTCAGGCGGTTAAACGCATGATGGTTGAAAAGCATCTGCCCATGGTTGCCTATATCGCCGGTTTTGGTCTTGGGCCCGATGAGATCACCGAGGTCCTTGACCGGTATAAGGACCTGGGGGTTGAAACCATCTTTGTGATCCGGGGTGACGAACCCAGGAATGCTGACTTTAAACCCCACCCGGAAAGCTTTGCCCATGCTTCGGATCTGATCAGGTTTATCCGCGACCGCTACGATTTTGATCTGGGGTGTGCGGGTTATCCCGAAGGCCATGTCCAGGCCCAAAGCCTTGAAAAGGACATTGAATATCTCAGGTTAAAGCAGGACAACGGGGCTCAATATGTGGTTGCCCAGTATTTCTACGACAATGGGCTTTTTTATCGCTATGTTGATCTTTGCAGGCAGTCGGGGATAACCATTCCAATTATCCCTGGCATCATGCCGGTGTATACGGTCAAGCTGACCCGCATGCTGTGTAAACTTTGCGGTTCGTCCCTTCCGGACGGCTTAAGGCAGCAGCTGGATTCGCTGGCCGACCACAATGCAGACGCCGTTGCAGACCTCGGTGTTGATTTTGCCTTTGATCAGTGCAGGGATCTTGTGTTAAAAGGGGTCGACGGTTTACATTTTTATACCATGGATCGATCCGGGTCTGTTCTCAGGATTGTTCAACGGCTGAAGGACGAGGGCCTACTCAAACAGCAGGGGGGAGCTATTTAACAATGGCAGATAGATTGGATCAATTTCTTGACGAGCTCCAGGATAAGATTTTTGACGAGGCGAGAAATGCCCTGGGTGAGCAGGGGTTTGAGCGGTGGCAGAATCCAAGGTTCAGGGGTCGCCTGGCTGATTATGACGTCCATGGTCATGCCCTGGGTGACTGTGGGGATTCCATGGATATTTATCTTAAATTTGAAAGGGACCGGGTGATTGAAGCGTCCTATGTGACCGACGGCTGCGGGTCCAGTAATGTGTGTGGATCCTTTGCCGCTGAACTGGCAATTGGCATGGGTGCTGAAGATCTTGCCGACATTACAGGCGAGATGATACTGGCAAAGCTTGGCAATATGCCTGAGGATGACAGGCATTGTGCCTTTCTTGCAGCAGGGACCGTACAGGAGGCATTGCGGATTTACATGACCGGTTCCAGGGAGGATGGGGATAAGACCTGATGGAAAAACAAAAAGATATGGTGACGGTCCAGGTAAATCTGGATATAACCGTTGAAGCTTTAAAAACAGTGGTTGCAAACGCCAAGGCCGTTGCCGGCAAGGATGAGAGAGGGATTTACCGGGTCGATACGGCAGACAAGCTTGGAGAAATTATTTCACGTTTTCTTATGAACAGTGACTTTCAGGGGTTTGCAGCGGATTTGGAAAATTACAATTAACCGGGGACAGGGTCTGGCCCCAGGGAGATGGTATGAGTAAGGTAATTGCTTTGGCAGGAAAGGGTGGTGTCGGCAAAACAACGGTGGCGGCTCTGATCGTGCGTCATTTGACAAAGAATGGTGCGTCCCCGGTGCTTGCCGTTGATGCCGACCCCAACAGCAACCTTGGGGAAACCCTTGGCATCAAGGTCGATAAAACCGTGGGGGATGTCAGGGAAGATTTTATGAAAAATCCCCAGGGCGTTCCTTCGGGCATGGACAAAATTGTCTATCTTGAAATGCTTATAAACCAGGTGATCATTGAGCAGGAGGCCTTTGACCTGCTTGTCATGGGACGCCAGGAGGGCCAGGGCTGTTACTGCATGGTCAATAACATTCTGAACCGCTTTACCGAGGAGCTTGAGAAAAATTATAAATATCTCATGGTGGACAATGAGGCGGGCATGGAGCACCTGAGCCGGAGGACCAGCGGCAAGGTGGACATGCTGCTGCTTGTGACCGACTATGCCCTTCGCGGGCTCAGGGCCGTTGGCAGGATCAACGCCATGCTGTCGGATCTGAAACTCAGCGTCGGTCAGGTGGGGTTGATTGTGAACCGGGCGCCTGAAACCCTTGGCAAGGCATTCCTTGACGAATGTGAAACGATCGGAATCCCCATCGTCTGTACCATACCCAATGATACCGCCCTGCTGGACTTTGACATGGAGAGGCGCTCTTTGATGGATCTCCCCGATGACGCCCTGGCGGTCAAGGCCGTGGACGGGTTGATGGACACTGTTCTTAAGGCCGTGAATTAACAGTCAAGGAGAAACAATGGATAAGCTTGATGCTATTTTTGCACCCGAGTCCATCGCCGTCATCGGTGCATCGACCCAGAAGGGAAAAGTGGGCCATGATATTTTTGCCAATATCCTGTTTGGTGGATTCAAGGGGACCATTTACCCGGTCAACCCCAAGGCCAAATCAATCATCGGGGTAAAATGCTACACCAGCGTGACCAATATTCCTGACCCCATTGATCTTGCCATGGTGATTCTTCCGCCAAGGCCTGCCCTCCAGGCGGTAAAGGATTGTATTGCCAAGGGTGTCAAAGGGGTGGTGATCGTCTCTGCAGGATTCAAGGAGGTCCGGGGAGAGGGTGCTGAAATTGAAGAGCAGATCAAGGCGTTGTGCCGCACTGCCAACATTCGTGTGGTGGGTCCGAACTGCCTTGGTGTGATCAATCCGTCGCCCGAGGTCTCCCTTAACGCAAGTTTTTCCAACCGAATGCCAACGGCCGGAAATGTGTCGTTCATCTCCCAGAGCGGAGCGCTTTGCACGGCAGTGCTTGATTTTGCAGCGGACAAGGGATTTGGGTTTTCAAAGTTCATCTCCATTGGAAACAAGGCGGACGTGGATGAACTGGACCTGTTGCGCTATTACCACAAAGATCCCAATACCGATGTGGTCATGATTTACATGGAGGAACTTTCCCGGGGGGCCGAGGAGTTCATCTCCGAGGTCAGGGAGATGACCTCAGGGGTGAATCCCACCCCGGTGATCGCCATCAAGTCCGGCACCTCGGTTGCCGGAGCTGCGGCCGCCGCCTCCCACACCGGTGCCCTGGCAGGATCGGATGCCATCTACGACGCCATTTTTTTCCAGGCCGGGATTGTGCGGTGCAAAACGGTCAACGAACTGTTTGATTACGCCCAGGCCCTTGCCGCTAAAAAAATTCCCAACGGAGACAGGATTGCCATTGTCACCAATGCGGGCGGACCCGGCATCATTGCCACCGACATGAGCGAGCATTCCGGATTGAGCCTTGCCCGTTTCACCGATGAGACCATTGCTGAGCTGCACAAGTACCTGCCGCCCACGGCAAATTTTCATAATCCCGTGGACGTGATCGGAGATGCGGCAAGGGATCGGTATGAAAACACCCTGGCCACGGTGCTCAGTGATCCCGGGGTGGACGGGGTGCTGATCATTCTGACGCCCCAGTCAATGACCGATGCCATGGGAACGGCCGAGGCCATCGTTAATATCGCAAGGAACGCCATCAAGCCCATTGTCTGTTCGTTCATGGGGGTGGTTGACGTATCTGACGGGGTCAAGCTTCTCCAGAAGAATCATGTGCCGGTATATCAGTTTCCGGAAAGTGCGGCCCGGGCCATGGGTGTTCTTTACCGAAGCAAACAGTGGCTTTCAAGGAAGATCCTGCCCGAGTACAATATCACCCATGATGTGGAGCGGGCAGGGCAGATCATAAAGGATTGCCTGGACAGGGGGCAGACCACCTTGGGTGAGCTCCGCGGCAGTGAACTGCTTGCCTGCTACGGTTTTACCACCCTTGACATGGCCCTGGCCAAAAACCGTGCAGAGGCAATAGCGATTGCCGACCGCACGGGGTACCCGGTTGTCATGAAGATTGTTTCCGATCAGATCCTCCACAAGTCCGATGCAAAGGGGGTCATGGTGGGGATCAGCACCCCGGAAGCGGCCGGCAGGGCTTTTGATCAAATCATGGCAAATGCCGAGGACTATAACTCCATGGCAAAGCTTGATGGTGTCCTGGTCCAGGCGTCGGCAAAAAAAGGCAGGGAGGTCATTCTCGGGGTGAGCCGTGACGATGTGTTCGGCCATGCAGTGATGTTCGGTCTGGGCGGCATCTTTGTGGAGGTCTACAAGGATGTGGTCTTCAGGATGGCACCCATGGGACGAAATGTGGCAAGAAGAATGGTCAAGGGCATCAAGGGGTATCCCCTGCTTGCCGGAATAAGGGGGGAAGCCCCTTCGGACATTGAGGCCCTTGAAAAAAACCTTGTCAGCCTGAGGGCCTTGGTGACCGATTATCCGGTGATCAAAGAGCTTGACATCAACCCGCTGTTTGTCCATGAAGCGGGCGAGGGAACAACGGTTGCCGACGTTATCATCAAGTTTGAACCCACCGGGAAATGAGGACGCAACCCTCACCCTTGTCGACCATGGCACAGCGACTTACACGGTTGATCATTTTTGGGGTGGACGGGCATCTGGCGTCGGTGGTAAAGAATAAGGCCGGGGTTGTGTGGGAGTGTGTTGATCCAGATCAAGCCCCTGGTTTAAGAATGGGGTGTACGCACGAAGGAGTTAATTTATGTCTGAAGGAAAGGGGTTTACAATGAAAAGTGGCCAGGGGGTGTCGGGCAAGGGCAAGAAAATGCCGACCGTGGATTTTTCCACCTTTATTCTTTCGCTCTACTCTTCTGCCCTGGTGCAGCTGGGGGAAATCGAGGACCCGACCACCGGGCAGAAGGGTAAAAATCTTGATCTTGGGCGACAGACCATCGATATGATCGTGATGCTGGAGGAGAAAACCCGGGGCAACCTTGACAATGATGAGGCAAACCTGATCAAGAGCCTCGTCCATGAGGTCCGGCTGGCGTATGTAAGGGCAAAGGGGTGATAGAACAGGCGTTTTCACCGGCAAAGATCAATCTCTTTCTCCATGTGACCCACAAAAGAGATGACGGATACCACGAGCTTTACACCCTGATGACCTGCCTTGATTTTGGCGACCGTCTTGAGTTTGATTTTTCATGTCCAGGCGTGACCGTAGCCTGTGCCCATCCGGATGTTCCCGAAGACGGTACCAACCTGGTTCACAGGGCTGGCGTGCTTTTTTTTGACGCGCTGTCCAGGATTGAACCTCTCAGCAGAAAAAAGACCGGGGTTGGGGTGACCATTTATAAAGAGATCCCCGTGGGTGCCGGACTGGGGGGCGGCAGTTCCAACGCTGCCGTTACCCTTCAGGTGCTCAACCGGCAGTTTGGTTCTCCTTTTTCCAGGCAGGCCCTCATGGCCATGGGGCTCAAGCTGGGTGCAGACGTGCCTTTTTTTATCCATGGCGGGCCGGCCCTTGCCCGGGGAGTGGGTGAACAGCTCTCAATCTGCCCACCGCTGCTGCCATACCATGTGGTTGTATATTTTCCGGGACTCAGCGCACGGACCTCGCTGGTTTATGAAAATGTCAATTTGGCATTGACAAAAAAGAAAAAAACGAATAATAATGCTGTTTTAAATGCGCATGGGAAAAGCCAACCCCTGGATGTCAAAGGGCTTTTGCACAACGATCTTGAATCTGTTGCCTGCAGAATTTACCCGGCTCTTACCCGGGCAAGGGAAGCACTGTCGGGTTTTAATCCGGACGGTCTGCTCATGGCGGGCAGTGGTTCTTCTTTTTTTGCGCTTTTTTCCGATGGTCCAAGGGCGCAGCATGCCTTTGATGTGCTGTCGGAAACAACAGGTGGAACCCATGGACGTGTGTTCATGGCATCGTTTTTAACGGGCAAGGCTTTTACAGGGTAATGCTTAATTTTTCTGGGGCGTCGTCAAGCGGTAAGACACAGGATTTTGATTCCTGCATTCGGAGGTTCGAATCCTCCCGCCCCAGCCAGCTACAATTAAATAAAGAGAATTCATATGAACGGTATATCGGTTTTTTCAGGAAATTCTAATCCTGCTCTTTCACAAAAGATCTCCGAGTATCTCGCAAGGCCCCTTGGAAAAACCAAGCTGAACCGGTTCAGTGACGGTGAAATTCAGGTGGAGATCCATGAGAATGTCAGAAAACAGGAAGTTTTTATAGTTCAGTCCACCTGCGCTCCGGTAAATGACAATCTGATGGAGTTGCTGCTCATGGTGGATGCCCTGAAACGGTCGTCTGCCAACCCCATAACGGCGGTTATTCCCTATTTCGGCTATTCCCGCCAGGATAAAAAGGTAGCACCCAGGGTTCCCATCAGTGCCAAGCTGGTGGCGGATCTGTTGACCAACAGTGGTGTCCATCGGGTGATCACCCTTGATCTGCATGCGGGCCAGATCCAGGGCTTCTTTAATATTCCCGTGGACAATCTTTATGCCGCCCCCATACTGCTCGAGCATATCCGGAACAACTTCAACGGAGATCTGGTGGTTGTCTCTCCCGATGCGGGCGGTGTGGAACGGGCCAGGGCCTTTGCAAAACGCCTCCATGCAGGGCTTGCCATTGTGGATAAACGAAGAAGTGCACCCAACCAGGCAAAGGCCATGGCCATCATCGGAGATGTGGAGGGCAAGACCGCTATTATTCTTGATGACATGGTTGACACGGCCGGCACCCTTACCGAGGCTGCCGGGGTTATCAAGGCCAAGGGCGCAAAGGAGGTTCACGCCTGCTGCACCCACCCTGTCCTTTCCGGACCGGCCGTTGAAAGGATCAACACCTCTTCTCTGGACACTCTGGTTGTGACGGATACAATACCATTGTCGGAAGAGGCCAGGCTTTGTGAGAAGATAGATACCGTCAGTATTGCAAGGCTTGTGAGTGAGGCCATCATACGTAGTTACAGGGGCGATTCTGTAAATTCTCTTTTTGTATAAAAAAACATAGTTATCAGGCTGCATTTCATGCAGATACGGAGGTTAGAAATTTGGAACTTATCGATTTAAAAGCTGAACTCAGAGAGGGCCGGGGCAAAAGTGCCGCCCGCCACCTTAGAAAAAATGATGCCGTTCCGGCGGTGGTTTATGGTGCCAAGATGGACCCCATGCCCATTTCGGTATCAACCCTTGATTTTTCGACCATGGTCAGGATCAACGGATCATCCGGATTGTTTATCAATCTTGCCATCAACGGTGATGACGTTCCTTCCCGAACCGTCATGCTCAAAGATATCCAGATGGATACCTTTGATCTCAAATATCTTCACGCCGATTTCCAGGCAATCAACGTGTCTGAAAAGATCACCATTACTGTTCCGGTGGAAGCGGTGGGTGAATCTGCCGGTGTCAAGGCCGGGGGGCTTGTCCAGGTGATTCGACGTGAGCTTGATATTATCTGCCGCCCCGGTGACATGCCCGAGGTTATTCAGATCGACACAACTGATCTTGAGGTCGGCGACTCTGTCCATGTCGAGGAGATCGACCTTGGGGCGGACATTGAAATTCCCCATGAGGTCAACTTTACGGTTCTCACCATTGTACCGCCTGCCGGCGGTGCGGAAGAGACCGAAGAGGATGAAGACGACATTGAGGAAGAAGAGGCTGTGGAAGAGTAGCTTCAGGTTATGGCTGACAATCAGAGTTTCATGGTGGCGGGTCTGGGTAATCCCGGTGGGAATTATGCCCAGACCCGCCACAATATCGGTTTTCATGTTGCACAATTTCTTGCTTCCATCCATGGGTTCCCGCCTGAAAAAAACCGTTTTAATTCAAGTTATGCAAGGGGTATGATCGACAATCGCCATGTTGTGATTGCAAGACCCCAGGCCTACATGAACCGAAGCGGACCGCCCCTCCAGCAGCTTGCCGCATACTTTAAAATTCAGACGTCAAACATTATTGTCGTTCACGATGACCTTGATCTTGATTTCGGTCGATTGCTCGTTGCCGTCAACCGGGGTCACGGGGGGCATAATGGCATCCGGTCGATTATCGAGGCCCTGGGTTCCAAGGCGTTTAACCGGGTCAGGGTGGGTGTCGGGCGTCCCCAGGGTGACCAGGGGGTGACGGGACATGTGCTGGGGCGTTTTACCCCTTCTGAGGCGAAGGAGCTGGACCGGCTGGTCTCGCTGGGGGCAGATGCCTGTGAGGCGATCATGGACCGGGGCGTCTCTGCGGCCATGAATTTTTACAACACCCGCAATTAGTTTCCATGGCCAGTAACGGCGGCCGCCTCTTTTTCTGGTTTTCCATTTGATTCCTGTGTGAGTATATGCTATATTACACAACCATGGCCGTATTGTTTTCTAAAACAATCTAAAAAAAGAGTGGTGGTTTGTATGGGGGAAAAAGAAA
Organism: uncultured Desulfobacterium sp.; assembly: GCA_963675615.2. Classification (GTDB taxonomy): domain Bacteria; phylum Desulfobacterota; class Desulfobacteria; order Desulfobacterales; family Desulfobacteraceae; genus Desulforapulum. Next base: position 431,105 of record CAXXTD010000001.1, on the reverse strand, counting down.
AGCAGAATCCAGGTGTTAAAATCTGGAAAAAAGAGTTTCTAAAGGGTGACATGGCAGTTTATCCGGCCCATGGCGTAGGATGTATTGAGTCCATTGAGTCCAAAGAGATAAACGGCGAAAATATGAACTTTTACATGATGAAGATCGTTGACAACGGCATGGTGATCATGATTCCAACCGCCAATGTCGAATCCGTGGGCTTAAGGGAGGTCATCAACCAAAAGGATGTCCCCGAGGTCTACAGGATCATGCAGGAAAAGGGACCTGATCTTGACAAGCAGACCTGGAACCGAAGATACCGTGAATACATGGACAAGATCAAGACAGGATCCATTTACGACATTGCCGAGGTCTTTCGCGATCTTTTTCAACTCAAGCTTGAAAAGGACCTCTCGTTTGGTGAGAGAAAACTTCTCGATACGGCCCAGAACCTTCTGGTTCAGGAGCTGTCCATGGCAAAGAATATGGATGAAGCAGCCATGATGACGGAGATCGAGCAACTGTTTAACTAGGTTTGGTTAGCCACACAGAATAGGCCATCAATTTCAGACCGATAGGCGATCCGCTGTCTATCGGTCTTTTTTTATCCAGTGGTTTGGAAAAAGAGGGGGAAGGGGTGGAGGTGAAAATTGAGATTTCAGAGGCGATCATGGGCCGGCGGCTGGATCTTGTCGTTGTGGATGCCACCAGTGGCACCACCCGTGGGGCTGTGGTGCGGTCCATTGAAAATGGGCTGATCCTTGTTTCAGGCCGTCGAAAAAAGCCGGCCTACCGGGTCAAGCCGGGGGAGGTGATCACGGGGCATGTTGCGTCTGAATCAGGGGAGGGCAAACCCCTTGCCGAGTGCATCGGCCTTGATCTTCTCCACGAGGATCCCTGGATCCTCGTGGTCAACAAGCCTGCAGGAATGGTGGTTCACCCGGGCGCTGGAAATCCGGGCGGGACCCTTTTAAATGCCCTGCTGCACCATCTTCCGGATCTGAATGACGCAGACGCCCCCCTGCGCGGGGGGATTGTGCACCGGCTGGACAAGGATACAAGCGGGGCCATGGTTGTTGCAAAGAGCCGAAAAGCCTACGCGTTCCTGCAAAAGGAGTTCAGGTTCCGGCGGGTCGACAAGCGGTATATCGCCCTTGCAACGGGAACCATCACCCAACCACAGGGCCGCATCACCCTGCCCATTGGTCGCCATCCAACCCATCGAAAGCGTATGGCGGTCAACACGCAACGGGCAAGGACGGCTGAAACCCTGTGGCGTGTGGTCAGGCATCTGCCGGGTTGCACCCTTTTGGAGGTGGGACTGAAAACCGGAAGGACCCATCAGATCCGGGTGCATTTGCGCGCCATGGGGCATCCCCTTGCCGGGGATACGGTGTATGGCTTTCGTGGAAAACAACCCGTACCTGCGCCCCGCCAGATGCTCCATGCCAGAACACTGGGGTTCAGGCACCCCTGGTCTGGAAGACGTGTTGAATTTTCCGCCCCCCTTCCAGGGGAGATGGTCAACGTGCTTGAACGGCTGAACCAGGGGCCGTTTTCCCTTGAGTGATCCGGTTTCAGAGGGGCGGGCCGGACACTCCCCGGCCTTTTTTCAAGCCGTGACCTCCCGGTCTGAAAACTCAAGAATGTCGCCATTAAAGTTGATGATGGTGTAGTTGCCTGCTTCATCCTTTGCCTTTACAAGGCAGTCAATGGCCTGCCCGCTTTTTTTCAGCGTAAGGGTGCATGTTCCGTTTTCATTGGGTGTGGTGACCTCAATGAATTTTTTTTCAGCAGCAAGGGTTTTAAATTTTTCCGACGCCTTTTCAAGGGTCAGAATCCGGTCAAAGGCCTCTGGATCAATGGCCTTTATCTCTTGCCTCAACGCCTTTATCATTGCGCTCTTTTCAGCAATGACCTTGATGGTTTTTTCCATTTCCCCGTGGTCTGCAGATGGGATGGAAAGAAGAATCTGCCTCTGGATGTCAATGTCTGCTTCAATATAATTAATTTTTCTCAGAAAATCGTGTACCTTCTGATTCATAATGTTCCCGGTTGCTTTAAGGGGTTGATTCCATGGGTTAGACTCCCGCTGTTTTCTGGGCCGGAGCATACCTTTTTTAGATGGGGATTTCAACCTTGGCGGGTACAATACCTTTTGAGAATTGATTTTTCCTTGACACAACTCCGGTCAGGCAATAAATAGGGTGAAATTGTTTGATACGGTTTTTATTGGTTTTTGTTGGTCTTTTATGTCGTATGTTTAAGTTCAAATCAGAATTTTCAGATGCAGAGACTTTTTAGATGACAGGCGGCCGGCTGAGTATGCGGCTTGGCCAGTTTACCATGAAAAGGTACAATAGGGATTAAAATTTATTTTTCAGAACAAGGAATATACCATGAGCAATGCAATTTTCAGTATCGACACTCCGAAAAACGAACCTGTTCTCTCCTATGCCCCGGAGAGCAGCGAACGGACTCAACTCAAGGATGCCATCAAGGCGCTGCGTTCCCATCCGATGGAAATCCCCCTGGTGATCGGGGGTAAGGCGGTCAGGACCGGCAACATGGGAACCTGCCGGGTCCCCCATGACCACGGTCATACCCTTGCCACCTTTCACAGGGCCGGTGCAAAAGAGGTGGCCATGGCTGCAGATGCGGCAAAGCGTGCTGCAAAAGAGTGGCTGTACATGCCCTGGCAGGAACGGCTTGCCATCTTCAGAAAGGCGGCCGACCTTCTGGCCGGCCCCTATCGCATGAAGCTCAACGCCGCCACCATGCTCGGTCAGGGAAAGAATGCCATGCAGGCCGAAATTGATTCGGCCTGTGAACTCATCGATTTTCTGCGGTTCAACACCTACTATGCCACCCAGATTTACAAGGATCAGCCCGTGTCTGACTCCGGGATCTGGAACCAGCTCGAGTACCGGCCCCTTGAGGGGTTTGTCTTTGCCATTTCGCCGTTCAACTTTACCGCCATAGCGGGCAACCTCTGTTCTGCACCTGCCATGATGGGCAACACGGTTCTGTGGAAGCCTGCCTCAACGGCGGTCTACTCCGGCCACCTCATCATGGAAATCTTCAAAAAGGCAGGCCTTCCCGACGGGGTGATCAACTTTATTCCAGGGTCGGGATCGGAAGTCGGAACACCGGTGATGAACCATCCTGATTTTGCAGGGGTTCATTTCACCGGTTCGACCCGGGTGTTTAAAAACATCTGGACCACTGCGGCAAAGAACCTTGATCTCTACGGCTGCTACCCCAGGATCGTCGGTGAGACCGGGGGTAAGGACTTTGTCTTTGTCCACGCTTCTGCAGAACTGGATGCCGTCTGCACCGGCCTGATCCGGGGCGCCTTTGAATACCAGGGGCAGAAGTGCTCGGCGGCCTCCCGGGCCTATGTTCCTGCCTCCATGTGGAAAGATTTGAAAACCAAGCTCAAGGAGACCATGGCCACCATCAAGATGGGATCTCCCGAAGATTTTTCAAATTTTGTCAATGCTGTCATTGACCAGAACGCCTTTGACACCATCTCTGCGTACATTGATTTTGCAAGGAACAGCGATGATGCCGAGATCATTGCCGGCGGGGGGTGTGACGATACCACGGGGTACTTCATTGAACCCACCGTTATTGTGGCCCACAGGCATGATTTCAAAACCATGGCGGAGGAAATCTTCGGGCCGGTGCTGACCGTTTTTGTCTATGAAGACGCAGACTATGACAAGACCCTTGAAATCTGTGACGCAACTTCGGAGTACGCATTGACCGGGGCCATCTTTGCAACGGACCGGGCCGCCATAGTCAAGGCAAGAACGGTCCTGACCCATGCGGCCGGCAACTTTTACATCAACGACAAGCCCACCGGGGCGGTTGTCGGCCAGCAGCCCTTTGGCGGTGCAAGGGCGTCTGGCACCAACGACAAGGCCGGCAGTCCCCTGAACCTTTACCGCTGGATCAGCGCCCGCACGGTCAAAGAGACCTTTGTTTCCCCCACGGATTATCGCTACCCGTTCATGGGTTAAGGTCAGAAGCCACCTTGATCCGTTGTCAGAGGGGTGCAGGTGGCAGTGTCAGTTGGATGTACCTGAAGGGATCAGGCGTCAGATGGGTCTTGGCTTATTGGCGTAGGTTGTGCAGTGTCGTCAGTTGGGGTCAGGCTTTCTTTATTGTCGCAATAAAAAAAGCCTGACTCCGTTGAATTTCGTTTTCAGGCGGCTCTTCGGATGTTGATGGCGCACACCTTGAACTCGGGAATCTTTGCAACCGGATCCACCGTGGCATTGGTGAGGCGGTTGGCGGCTGCCTTTGCAAAGTGGAAGGGGATGAACAGGGTGCCGTCCACGGCCTTGGACGAGATGGCAAGTTTTGCCGTGATTTTCCCCCTGCGGGAGAGGACATCCACCATGGTGCCGTTTTCCAGGTTGAGTTTTGCCGCATCATTGGCCGATATTTCCACAAAACATTCCGGCGACAGGGTGTTGAGTCCCCGGCTCTTCATGGTCATGGTTCCGGTGTGGTAGTGGTACAGAACCCGGCCCGTGGTGAGCATGAACGGGTAGGCCTTGTCGGGAAGTTCGGCCGGCGGCCGGTGGTCGATGGCGTGGAACAGTCCCTTGCCCCGGGTAAACTGCTTGGTGTGCAGTATGGGGGTGCCTGGGTGGTCTTCCGTGGGGCAGGGCCAGTGAATGCCTTGTTTTGCAATGCGATCAAAGGTGATGCCCGCATAGGAGGGGGTGACGGTCCGGATTTCCTCAAAGATGGCTTCACTGCCGGGATAGTTCATGGGGTAGCCCATGCGCGTGGCGATTTCGCAGATGATTTTCCAGTCTTCCCTTGCAAATCCCGGGGCTTCAACCGCCTTTCGTACCCGTTGAACCCGCCTTTCCGTGTTGGAAAATGTGCCGTCCTTTTCGGCAAAGCAGAAGGCCGGCAGGACCACATCGGCCATTTTGGCCGTTTCAGTGAGGAAGATGTCCTGGACCACAAGCAGATCAAGCCGTCCAAGGGCCTTTTCAGCATGGTTGAGGTCGGGATCAGAAACCATGGGGTTCTCACCGATTACATACAGGGCCTTGAGGTCTCCTGTTCCGGCCTTTTCGATCATGTCCGTGGCCGTCAGGCCCGGGGTCGCGGGCAGATCGGTTACCCCCCAGGCAGTTTCAAATTTCGCCCTGGCTGTGGCATCGGCTACGCTCTGGTAGGCGGTGAACACGTTGGGCAGGCCGCCCATGTCGCAGGCACCCTGGACGTTGTTCTGCCCCCGCAGTGGGTTGACTCCGCCACCGGGAATGCCAATAAAGCCGCAGAGCATGGAAAGATTGGCAAGGGATTTGACATTGTCCGTTCCCGTGGTGTGCTGGGTGATGCCCATGCAGTAGAGAATGCTTGCGCACTTCGCCCTGGCAAAGATTCTTGCCGTTCGGATGAGATCGTCGGCATTGATGCCTGTTATGGCTTCAACATAGTCCGGAGTGTAGGTTGACACGGTTTGTTTGAGGGCTTCAAACCCCTCGCACCGGTTTTCCACAAAAGCCTGGTCGTGGAGATTTTCAGCGATGATCACATTCATCAGCCCGTTGATCCAGGCAATATCTGTACCCAGTTCAGGCCTGAGCCACACGCTGGCATGGTCGGAGAGCCGGATCTTTCTCGGGTCGATGACGATGAGTGTCGCCCCCTTGAGGGCGGCCCTTTTTACAAAGGTGGACAGGACCGGATGGTTTTCCGTGGTGTTGGATCCTGTGACAAGGATCACGTCCGCGGTTTCAATGTCTGCAATGGTGTTTGTCATTGCACCGGAACCAAAAGCTGCAGCCAGACCGGCTACGGTTGAGGAATGTCACAGTCGGGCGCAATGGTCGACATTGTTTGTCTTGAGCACGGCCCGGGTGAATTTCTGGGCAATGTAGTTTTCCTCGTTGGTCACGCGGGCCGAAGTCAGAAGGCCGATACAGTCTGGGCCATGGTCGTTTTTGGCCTGGGTCAGTCGTTTCGCAACAAGGTCCAGGGCCTCGTCCCAGGTGGCTCCTTCCAGCTGGCCGTTTTTGCGTACCAGGGGTGAGGTGAGCCGTTCCGGGGATCCCACAAAGTCAAACCCGAATCGGCCTTTGACGCAGAGGCTGCCGTTGTTGGGCGGTACATGGCCTGCACCGTTGACGTTGACGATCCGGTTTTTCTGAACGTTAAGTTCGATCTGGCAGCCGACTCCGCAGTAGGAGCAGGTGGTGCGAACCTTCCGGGTTTTGACAAAACGTTCGCGCTTCATGGATCGATCCGTGACAAGGGCGCCGACCGGGCAGGCATCCACACATTCACCGCAGAAAACGCAGTCGGAATCCTTGAGCGCCACATCGGCCCCTGCAATGATCTTGGTGTCGGCCCCCCGGTATCCAAAATCAATGGCATTGTTTACCTGGATCTCTCTGCAGGCCTGGACGCAGCGGCCGCAAAGGATACAACGGGAGAAATCGCGGATGATAAAGGGGTTGACCCGTTCCATGGGGTATCTGCTCTGGGACTGGGGAAGTCCCCTTGCCTTGACCTGGTATCGGTAGGCAAGATCCTGGAGTTTGCATTCGCCCCAGACCGGGCACAGATCCTGTTCACCGTCCTCTTCTAGTACTTTGAGCTGGAACTGGGTCCAGTCCTTGGTGTCAAAGTCGCGGATGGCACAATTGTGGTGCCCGGACGAGAGCATGAGGCGGATAATGGATCTTCTGGCCTGGATAACCTCCTGGGATTCGCTCAGGATGACCATGCCGGATGCTGCCGGTGTGGCACACGAGGGTACAAGGTTTGGAGCCCCTTGAACTTCGACAACACAGATGCGGCAGGCACCGGTGGGGGTGGCTCCCTTGAGGTAACACAGGGTCGGGATGAAAATGCTGTTGCGAAGGGCTACATCCAGGATGGTCTCGCCGGGCTCAAATGCGAAGGTTTTGTTATCAATAATGATTTGATTATCTTTACCCATGATCTATCCTCTCCAGAGCAGTTTTTGCAAGGTTGATAAAAATAAATGCTACATAGGTACAGGATTCATCCGGCAATGTCAATGTGATCACCCCTAATTTTTTGATGATATCGTTGACATTTCTCTTTTGCCTGACTATAAAAGTCGTGGACTGATTTGTAAATCCAAACATAATCTGGAATCTGCGGAGGTAATCATGCTTGAAGCTGTTCTTTTGATGGGTGGACTGGGAGTTGTCATTGGCGGAGCCCTGGCCCTTGCATCCAAGGTGTTTTACGTCTATGTGGACCCCCTTGTCGTGGCAATTGACGATGCCCTTCCAGGAGCCAATTGCGGGGGATGCGGTTTTCCCGGGTGTACGCCAAATGCCCAGGCCATTGCCGAAGGTAAATCCTCGCCAGATTCATGCGTTGCCGCAGGTCCTGATGTTGCCGAGGCCATTGCTGCCCTGCTGGGTGTTTCCATCGAGGCCAGGGAGCCTGAAATTGCACTGCCCGGCTGCCATTACAGCATCGAAGATACGGATATCAAATACCTCTACGACGGTCTGTCAGACTGCCGGGCTGCCGCCCTCATGTCCGGGGGTATGAAGGTGTGTAACATCGGCTGCCTTGGCCTTGGAAGCTGCGTCAAGGCATGCCTGTTCGGCGCCTTGACCATGGGCAAGGATTCGCTGCCCAAGGTGGATCCGGAAAAGTGCACCGGATGCGGGGCCTGTGAGCGGGCCTGTCCGAAAAACATCATCCGGCTCACCTCGGTTACCCGCAGGATTATCAGCGAATATACCGAAGATGAGTGCGTGACTCCCTGCCAGCGGGCGTGCCCTACGGGCATTGATATTCGAGAGTATGTGCGGTTGATCCGGCACAATGATCCGGGAGGAGCAGTTCAGGTGATCAAGGAGAGAAACCCCTTTCCCACAGTTATCGGAAGAATCTGTCCGGCCCTGTGTGAGGTGGCCTGCAGGCGTCAGTACCTGGATGAGCCCGTGGCCATCAACCACCTGAAGCGATACGCCTGTGATATTGAAATGACCCTCGGCAAACGGGTTCAGCCCTACAAGGCCCCTGCCACGGGAAAACGGGTGGCTGTTGTGGGTGGTGGTGTGGAAGGTCTATCCGCTGCTTTTTTTACGGCAAGGCTTGGTCATTCGCCCGTTGTGCTTGAATCAACAGCGCTCCTGGGGGGGCTGCTGCGGGTTGCCATTTCAGACGAGCGTCTGCCCCAGAACGTCCTTGACTGGGATATCGAAGGGGTGCTTGAGATGGGTGTCAAAACCCGGATGAGTGTCAAGGCAGGCCGAGACTTTACGGTTGCCTCCCTGCTCAGGGAAGGGTTTGAGGCGGTTTTTACGGCAACGGGGGGCTGGGACAACCGGCTTGTCAGGGGTGATGTGGCAGATGTTGCCACGGTGTTTCCCGGCGGTTATCTGCTGATTGATCTGCTTCGCACGGACATTAAAAAGGGTGATCGGATGCCCTGTGGACGCAACGTTGTCATTGCCGGCGGCGGTATGATGATTCCCAATGCCGTCAAAATATGCAAGGAACTCGGGGCTGAAACCATAACCGTTATTTCAAGGAAGCCGCCTGAAAAATCCTCCTATGACAGCAAAACCCTGGAAGCCATTCAATCCAGGGGGGCAACGGTGAGATACAATACTGGTATCACCCGGCTCTACGGTGAAGAAGACACGCTTACCCACATTGAGTATACCGAGCTTGACACGGGTAAAAAGCATCTTTTGCCGACGGATACCCTTTTTCTGTCGTCCGGGCGCTTTCCAGAGCTTGTGTTTGTCCGCACCGAGACCCTTGATCCTGACCGAGAGACCAGTGATTCCGGTCCTGGAACCCTGCGGTGGGAAGGCGTTGAAATCTATAAAGAGCCTGTGAACAGGCGGGAGGTCGGGTTTCTCTCCCAGGGAGATGTCATCAGCGGTTACAGTGCTGCCGTTGCAGCCATCAATGGCGGGCGCAAGGCTGCCGCCTCTATTCATTCGCTGCTCTACGGCCATATGCCTGAATATCCCTCAAATCCCATCACCAAGCAGAGCGTTCTCCAGGGGGTCAATCACCTGGAAGGGGTCCAGATCTCACCGAGGAATATCATGCCGGTGGCTGACATTTCCAACCGGGGCAACGAAGAGTTGTTCAAGGGGTTCAGTGATGAAACTGCTGTCAAGGAGGCAGAGCGGTGCCTCAGATGCGGGTTGATCTGCTATGAACGATCCAAACTGGAGGAAATAAAAGAGGGTGTTGAATAATTTGCCCTCTGTTTCCGTTTCTTTTTCGGGATAAATTCATGAATACTGAAAAGATTCTGGTTGTTGACGATGAAGTCAGGGTGGTGGAAACCATTCAGTTCTTTCTTGAGCGGGAAGGCTTTGAAGTGGCAACGGCCTGTTGCGGCAGTGATGCCCTTTCTCTTTTCAGGGGCAGTTCGTTTGATCTGATTCTTCTGGATATAAGCATGCCGGGCATGGACGGCTTTCAAGTGATGGAACAGCTGCTGGGGATCAACCCTGAACTGCTGGTCATCATGGTCACGGGGTATGCAACGATCGAGTCGGCCGTAAAGGCTTTAAAGCAGGGGGCCTGCGACTATCTGAAAAAGCCCTTTGAGCATGCCGACCTGATCAAGACGGTGCAAAATGCCTTGAACAAGAAGCGCCTGATGCAGGAAAACAGGGCCATGACAGCAAGGCTGGAGGCCTCGGAACGTAGGTGCCGATACATGGTCAACAACTCCCCGGATCTGATCTATACCCTTGATGCAGAGGGGTGTTTTACCTTTATCAACAATGAGTTCGGAAGGGTACTGGGCTACAGTCGGATGGCGGTCATGGGGAGGCATTTTTCCCATGTCGTCCATCCCGATGATCTTAAAAAATGTGAGCCCGGCATGATTCCTGGCATCATGCCTGCTGAAGATGGTGGTGCCCTCCAGATCCGATTTAAAAGGGCCCGGGCAAAAAACGGGCTGACCGTTCCGGGCAGCGATTTCATCTGGGTTGAACTCAAAACAACGTTCATGCAGCTGCCAGAGGGTAAAAGCCAGATCTACTGCATTGCCAGGGATGTGACCGAGCGGAAAAACCTCCACGAGCAGCTTCACAGGGCTCAGAAGATGGAGGCCATTGGTACCCTTGCCGGTGGGATTGCCCATGATTTCAACAATATCCTCATGGGAATTCAGGGCTATACCTCCCTAGTTCGTTCGACTCTTGAGCCTGAAAGTCCAGAGTATAGAAAGCTTGCCTATGTTGAAGACTATGTGAATTCAGGTTCTGATATGACCCGCCAGCTTCTGGGGTTTGCCCAGAAGAACGACCATGCGCTCAACCTTGTTAATATCAATTATCTGCTGAAAATGTCTGCCAAGATGTTCGGCAGAACCAAAAAAGATATCACCATTCATCAAAACCTTGAAAAAAAGCTGTGGAGTTGCGAGGTGGACGAGGGTCAGTTAAAGCAGGTGCTGCTGAATCTCTATGTCAATGCCTGGCAGGCCATGCCCAGCGGCGGACGAATCTATATCAAGACTGAAAATTTGATTGTTCCCGAACCAAAACACAAGGAGCTGGGGCTTGAAAAACCGGGCAAGTACGTTCGGGTTTCAGTGGTTGATACGGGTGTTGGAATGGATGCCAGGACCATGGAACGGATTTTTGATCCCTTTTTTACCACCAAGGAGATGGGTGGGGGCACAGGGCTTGGGCTCGCAACGGCCTATGGCATTATCAAGAGCCATGGGGGGACGTTCCGGGTTTTAAGCAAAAAGGGTGAGGGGTCTTCGTTTGCCTTTTATCTGCCGGCAAAAGAGTTTGCGTCTGTCCGGCGCAGCCTTGAAGGGAAAAAGGCGCAGATCATCAATGGTCGAGGCTGTGTGCTGCTTGTTGATGATGAGGTGGGCGTGCTCGAGGTGTGTTCTGAGATGATCGAAAGCCTTGGCTATTCGGTTCGGGCCGTTGGAAGCGGGCGGGATGCGGTTGAGTTTGTGAAAAAAAACGGCAAGTGCATTGATCTTGTGATTCTGGATATGGTCATGCCCGGGATGAACGGATTTGAAACCTATCAGCAGATTAAAACCATCTGTCCGGAAACCAAGGTGCTGCTGTCCAGCGGATACAGCAAAGTAGAAGACCTGGCTGAAATTGTTGATTCTGCAATGGAAAATTTTATTCCAAAGCCCTATAACATGGCGTTGCTTTCTGAAAAGATCAACAGGATGCGTGCCCTGGGTTGAGGGGGGCGTCCTGAAGGAATCCGTGGGTCTTGAACAAATAACCAAGGAGACACCACCAAGCGCCCGGAAAAGATTTCTTTTTCGGGCGCTTGGTGTTTAATGCCTAGGCAAAGGCTTTTTCAAGGTTGGGAACAACCTGTTTCTTGCGGCTCATGACGCCGTCAAGCCAGACTTTGCTGTCTTTGGGAGTGGCGCCAAAGGCTTTTTCAATAACAGATTCATCGTCGGATGCCATGAGCACCTCGGAGCCCTCTTTGATGATGTCGGTCAGGAGGAGGAAAACGCTGTGGCGACCTCCCTCCTGCTTGAGTGCGGCAATGTCTTTCTCAAGGTCGGCCTTGACCTTGTCAAGAATCGAGAGGTCGACAACCTCAAGCTGGCCGATGCCGACTTTTTTGCCGTTCATGTCAAAATCCTTGTAGTCACGGAGAACAAGCTCGCGAACCGGAGTGCCGTCCACGGCTGATTTTACCTTGAACATATCCATGCCAAGGGCCTGGACGTCGGAGATGCCGGCAACAGCGGCAAGGGCTTCACAGGCCTTCTTGTCTGCGTCGGTGCAGGTGGCTGACTTGAAAATAACTGTATCGGAAAGAATGGCGCAGAGCATGATGCCGGCGATGTCCTTGGGGATCTCAATTTTGTTGAAGTCATACATGGACTTAATAACGGTGCAGGTGCAGCCGACGGGCCAGATCCAGCATTCCAGGGGCTGGGAGGTGGTGACGTCACCGAGTTTGTGGTGGTCTACAATACCAAGAATGTTTGCCTCACCCAGATCGTCAGGGCTCTGGGCCAGATCTGAGTGATCCACAAGGTAGACATCCTTGCCAGCATAGGCTGTCACAACTGCGGGTGCAGCAACTTTGAATTTTTCAAGTACAAATTTTGACTCGGGTGTCAGTTCACCCTGGATCGCAGGGGCGATATCCTCCCCCAGTTTTTTCTTGAGATCAGCCAGGGCAATGGCTGCGCAGACAGAGTCCGTATCCGGATTCTTGTGACCAAATACTAAAGTTGACATAAATCCTCCTAGGTTTTTATATGCAGAGTTTGCATTAATTCGACGATCAATTGAACCATTGACCATCCGTATCGATTATACTTTTTTGTCTTATTGTTCGTCCTAACGGTAGACCCAATCCCTTATAAAATGGATTTGCCAGATACACAAGGAAAATTTTATTTATTGCCCCGGGTCATCAATTAATACAGGTTGCATGTTGAAGGCGGTCTGTGGTATTAAAATTTCTGTTATGAAACAGTATTTAATTGACGGGCTCAGCCCCCAGGACCATGAACGACTAAAGGCATATCTGGACGAGCACCACGGCCCCTGTGACCTTGGCTCAATATACTGGATAGAGATTGAACAGGCTTTTTTGACCCCCCTTCAGGCAGCACATACCCGTTGTGCTCCCCACTTTTTTGCCCTGGAGCTTGGCAGGGATTACCTGTCCTGTGAGTTGCTTGTCAGGATAAGAACCAGTATAAAGTGCGACTGTATGGGATATGCAACCCCGGGACAGCGGGACTGGCTCATGGGATTTGCAGACAGAGTGCTTGACACCCTTGCGATAACGGTTTGAATCCAGGAGGCCCGTTAACATGTTAAAGATCATACCCCTTGGCGGACTGGGTGAAATTGGCCTGAACATGATGGTGATTGAGTATGGTGACACCATTGTTGTCATTGATGCCGGTCTCATGTTTCCGGAGGATTACATGCTGGGGGTGGACATCGTTATACCTGAAATGGAGTATCTCAGGGAAAACAGGGACCGGTTAAAGGCCGTTGTGCTGACCCACGCCCATGAGGACCATGTGGGGGCCATTGCCTATCTGCTGAGGGAATTTCCCGTTCCCGTGTATGGTACGCCGTTCACCTTAAGTGTGGTAAAAAACAAACTCAGGGAGTTTGACCTGCTCAATTCGGCTGAACTCAGCGTTGTCATGCCCCTGGACAGAATTGAGATCGGTGCATTTGACATCGAGTTCATCCGGGTGAGCCACAGCACCGTTGACGTTGTGGGTCTTGCCATCCGGACCCCCGTCGGCATGATCGTCCACACGGGCGATTTTCGAATCAACCATTGCTTTGACATGTCCAACTGCACGGATATTTCCCGATTTGCCAAGTGCGGGGAAGAGGGGGTTCTTGCCCTTCTTTCCGATTCGACCAATGCGGAAAAGGACGGTTATACCGAGTCGGACCAGATTGTCAAAGAAAGCCTTGCAAAGATCGTTGCAAGGAGTGAGGGCCGGGTGATCATTGCCCTGTTTGCCTCCAATGTCTTCAGGATCCGCCAGATTATTGAGATCGCCCTGAAGAACAACCGCAAGATCGTGTTGAACGGCAGGAGTATCGAGCAGACCGTGGCCATTGCCAAGGAACTTGGCTACCTTGACTGGCCTGAGCACATGTCCCTGGATCTGAGAAAGGTGAATTCCTTTGCCGATGATCAGGTCATGGTGATTACCACGGGCAGCCAGGGTGAGCCCATGTCAGCCCTGGCCCGCATGGCAACCGGGTTCCACAAGCAGTTGAACATCAAAAAGGGCGATACGGTTATCCTCTCTTCAAAATCCATTCCCGGCAATGAAAAGGCCATTTCAAATATTATCAACAATCTTTACCGCAGGGGCGCCGAGGTGGTCCATGACAAGATCGCCAAGGTGCATGTGTCGGGCCATGCCTGCAGGGAAGAGCTCAAGCTGATGATCAACCTGATCAAGCCCAAATACTTTATTCCCATCCACGGCGAATACCGCCACCTTGTGATCCATGCCAGGCTTGCTGAAAAACAGGGCATTCCCCGCCATCGCGTGCTTGCTGCGGAAAACGGGAAGGTGATTTGCTTTGACGACAAGGGGGCAAGGATCGACGGCCAGGTCTACACGGGCCGGGTCCTCATCGACGGCAAGGGGATCGGGGATGTGGGCCGCAGCGTGTTAAAAGAGCGGCGCAACCTTTCCGAGGACGGCCTTGTGGTGGTCTCCATGATCATTGATGAAGAGACCGGCATTGTGCTCTACGGTCCGGAGCTGGTCTCCAAGGGGTTTGTCTTTGGTGCTGAAACAGGCTATCTGGTGGATGATGCCCAGTGCGTCATTCTAGAGATCGTGGAAGAGGTGGAGGTGGGCAGTGAGTCCCGGGTGGACGTGATCCGCTCCAGGCTTCAGAAGGCCCTGAAACAGTATTTTTTCTTTACCATAAGGCGTCGTCCGCTGATTCTGCCCATTATTATTGAAGTATGAGAAAAGAGATCCTTGGTATTTTATTTGTCTTTCTGGTTGCCCTGACCTTTGTCAGTCTTGTCTCCTACAGCCCCCTTGATCCTTCAATTAACACGCGCATCTATTCGGCCCATCAGCAGATACACAATGGTTTCGGCCTTGTGGGTGCCCACCTGTCGGGTTTTCTTATTGCGTTGTTTGGACTCGGAGCGTTCTGGGTCCCGTTCCTGCTCCTGCTCTGCTCGTTCTGGTATTTCAAGAGGCGCAGCAGCCAGAACATCGGCCGGATCATCGCCATGACCCTTGGCGGGGGAATGCTGGTGGTGGTGTCAACGGCAGGTGCACTCTCCCTGGTTCAGCACAGCTATCTGCTGTGGGGACAGACCTACTCATCGGGTGGGGTCGTGGGGATTCCCTTTGCCGCCTTTCTGGTGCGGTATACCAACCTTGTCGGCAGTGTGATGATCCTGGTCCTGTTTTTTGCCCTGGGGTTCGTGCTGACCACAGGCATTTCCATGGTGACGGTATTTGGTTTTTTCAAGCATCAGGTCGTCCGATTTGCGGGTGTCCTGGCCGGCGGGATAAAGGTGATCGTCCGCTGGTGCAGGGCTGGCATTATTGGATTTCACAGCAGACGCAAGCAGGCGATTAAAACCATTGTCGTGGGGCAGGAGAAACCAGCTCGACGGCTGAGCTTTTTTCCCAGGAGACCCTTGTCCGGCAAACCGGACGGAAACGGTGAAAAATCCGCATCCCCAGCGGACGGGTCAAGGGCAGTTGTGGTTGAAACGCCCTTTCGGGAGTCGGCCACAAGACCTCTGGGCCCCATTGATGACGTGAGAACCCCCTCTGACTTTACCCTTCCCATGGTTTCCCTGCTCAAGGAAAAAAAGGCGGTAAAAGGCAAGGTGAACATCGAGCTGCTCAGAAAAAAAGGAGAGATCCTTGAGAAAAAACTGACGGATTTCGGCATTTCAGGAGAGGTGGTCGAGATCCTTCCCGGTCCTGTGATCACCACCTTTGAGTATCGACCGGCACCCGGGGTTAAGATCAGCAAGATCGTCAACCTCACCGACGATCTTGCCCTTGCCCTGAGCGCCCTGAGTATCCGCATTGTTGCACCCATTCCGGGAAAGGATGTGGTCGGCGTTGAAATCCCCAATGACCGGCGTGATTTTGTCACCCTGCGGGAGATTCTCACCTCCACAGCCTTTATCAACTCTGCGTCCAAACTGACCCTTGCCCTTGGCAAGGATATCCTGGGGGTTCCCATTGCTGCTGCCATGGATCGCATGCCCCATCTTCTGATTGCCGGCGCCACAGGTACCGGCAAGAGCGTGGGCCTCAACGCCATGATCATCAGCCTGCTTTACAAGGCATCCCCCAGGGAGGTCAAGTTTATCATGGTAGATCCCAAGCGCATTGAATTGTCGGTTTACGACGGAATTCCCCATTTGATCTCACCGGTGGTGACGGATATGAAAAAGGCAACCAACGCACTTTTCTGGGCCGTTCGGGAAATGGAGCGGCGCTATGAGCTGTTGGCAGAAAACGGGGTTCGAAACATTCTTCAGTACAACGAACTTGTTGAAAAGGGCGGGACAGCTGCTGAAAAAACCGATGGTGATGAAACCCCTGAGTTTGAAAAACTGCCCTATATTGTGGTGATCGTGGATGAGTTTGCCGATCTCATGATGGTTGCCTCAAGGGAGGTGGAATCGGCCCTGATCCGCCTTGCCCAGATGGCAAGGGCGGCCGGTATTCATCTGATCCTTGCCACCCAGCGACCGTCCGTGGATGTTCTCACCGGGATTATCAAGGCCAACTTTCCCACCCGGATTTCTTTCCAGGTCTCGTCCCGCATCGACTCAAGGACCATTCTTGATTCCAACGGGTCTGAACGCCTGCTTGGCAACGGGGATATGCTTTTTCTTCCTCCGGGAACGGGAAGACTCCAGCGCATCCAGTGTGCATATATTTCAGAGGCCGAGATCGCACGGGTGACAGGATTTTTAAAGGATCAGCAGGCCCCGGAATATGTGGAGGATGTCACCGAGCGGACCGATGATGGCAAAAACGGTGACAAAGAGACTGAATATGATGAAAAATATGACGAGGCCGTGGCCCTTGTGACCAAGACACGCCAGGCATCCATCTCAAGCGTCCAGCGCCATCTGCGGATCGGTTACAACCGGGCTGCCAGGATCATTGAGGTCATGGAGCAGGAGGGTATCATCGGTCCCCAGGAGGGGGCCAAACAGCGGGAGGTGCTGGTAAAGCGTTATGACGATTGATTTTGAATTTGCACAGACCATCAAGGGATTCATGGCCGATGAAGAGGCTCAACAACTCTACAATACCGCCCTTGAGGCGGCATGCCTTGGGCCCTGCCTTGAAATTGGCTCCTATTGTGGAAAATCAGCCTATTTCATCGGTCTTGCCTGTAAACAACGGCAGGGGGTGCTTTTTTCCGTGGACCACCACCGGGGCTCGGAAGAACAGCAGCCCGGCGAAGAATACTTTGACCCGGAGCTTTTTGACCCACGGCTTGGCAGTGTCAACACCTTTTATTTTTTCCAGGATACCCTGGATCGGGCAGGGTTGCTTGCAACGGTGGTCCCTGTGGTGTCAGACTCGAAAACTGCGGCACGGATGTGGTCCACCCCGTTGTCCCTCGTGTTTATTGACGGCGGCCACACCTTTGAGGCCGCATCCGATGATCTTCGCCTCTGGGCTCCCCACATCATAAACGGTGGGTTCCTTGTGATCCACGACATCTTTTTTGATCCGGCCAAGGGGGGGCAGGCTCCCCGAAAAATATATGAAAAGGCCCTTGCCTCGGGCGATTATGACCCTGTTTCCATGACCCAGACCCTTGGTGTGTTAAAGAAATGCCGCTGATCCGGCATGCTGACCGGGCAAGGCGCCCCGGGACAATTCCAATTATGGATTTAAACGGTACGCGTCAGTCGGTGTCCATGATTTGAATTGCTGCGCGCCAATGTTTATGCTTGACCTTGGGGATAAATGAATGTATGAATAGATAAACATATGTTTAGGGATTGATCCGCCATGGCAAATCAGATTGTTGGACAAGGTGTTTGTGGTCACACCGGAATGGTTGAGGCCGTAAAAAAAGGCATGACAGAAGATGGGGTTCTCCGTGACCTTGCAGAGCTGTTCAAGGTGCTGTCGGACCATACCCGGGTGAGAATTCTCCACGCCCTATTGCACGCTGAGCTTTGCGTGTGTGACCTTGTCGAGGTGCTTGACATGAACCAGTCGGCCGTGTCCCACCAGCTCAGGGTGTTACGATCAGCCAAGGTGGTCAAGTACAGAAAAGAGGGAAGGCACGTGTTCTACAGTCTGGATGACGACCATGTTGTCCTGCTGCTTGAGCAGGGGCTGGATCATGTGATGGAGTAGGCAGTTGAGGTTGCTTTTTTTTGGGACATATATATGAACATATATTCATGTTTTCAATTGTAATGCCTTGCGGGGGCAGAAGAATATGATCGAAGCAATTATCGTAAAAACAGCCGTTTCAAGCTGGGGAATTCTGGTGGAGTCTTCGGGGTTTATTCTCCTTGGTTTTGTCATGGCAGGTCTGTTAAAGGCCTTTGTACCGGGGGATCTTGTGGCAAAACACCTTGGCAATGGGGATGCTGCGAGCGTATTAAAGGCCGCAGCCTTTGGGGTGCCTGTTCCCCTTTGCAGCTGCGGGGTGCTGCCGGCAGCGGCAGGATTGAGAACCCAGGGGGCAAGCAAGGGGGCAGCTTCGGCCTTTCTCATTGCAACCCCTGAAACCGGCGTTGATTCCATTGCCGTGACCTGGGCCCTGCTTGATCCTGTGATGACCGTTTTGAGACCCTTGGCGGCCTTTTTTACGGCAACCACTACAGGCCTTCTGGTCAATTTTTTTGACCGGGAAGGTCAACCATGGGAGCAAAAAAACGCGACGTTCGACAAAAAGTTGGAAGAATCCTTAGAACATCGCTTGGGTTCGAATGAAACTTCAGCCCAGAACGGGACGGCACCATTTTTAATGGATTCTTCTTCATGCGGCAAAGGATGTGGCTGCACAACGATCAAAACAACGACCACCCTGGGTATACGGCAGAAACTTTTCAATGGAATGCGGTTTGCCTTTGGAGATCTGTTCGCTGATATTGGCCCCTGGTTCCTCGGGGGAATTGTTCTTGCAGGCTTGATCACCACATTTCTTTCGCCCGAGATCGTCCAGCGTTATCTTGGCCACGGCATCTTTTCCATGGTGGCCATGCTTGTGGTTGCCGTTCCCCTGTACGTGTGTGCCACGGCGTCCACCCCGATTGTGGCGGCCCTGGCCCTCAAAGGACTCTCCCCGGGTGCTGCCCTGGTGTTTCTACTTGCCGGTCCTGCAACCAATGCCGCATCCCTTACGGTGGTGACAAAGATTCTTGGAAAAAAGGCCACGGGCATCTATCTTGGCGCCATCATTGTCTGCTCCCTTGGAATGGGAATGATGGCAAACACGATCTATGCCTGGATCGGTGTTGACATCACAGCCTGGGTTCAGCCCGACTCCCTGGAAGAACACGGTCTGGTGGCCAAGGCCATGGCGATTCTTCTGCTGGTTTTGATCCTCCGGTCCATTGTTCCCAAAAGTGTGAACAATGGGCGACCATGATAAATCTACAGAAAAAAGAAAGTAACGGTTCCCGGTTAAGGGCCTTTTTTTGATGGAAAAGGCATTTTAGGATTGGTAATGCGTGCCTCAAAATTCAATAGACGCTCGATCCACCAACTGATCCAATGTCGTATTTCCAACTACATCATGGGAAATTTCCATCCACAGGGCATCCCGGTCTTTTTCGGATAGACCTTCCGCAGACATCTTTAGCATTTGTATGCCTGGATTTGAATTTTGAACCATCCGTCGCTGCTGAAATTTGGGTTGTCAAGGTTATCCCGCAAGGATTGCTGAACATCGGGATCATCACACATGCATTGTACAGAGGCCTCTGTAAAACTTTCGATTGACAGATCTGCGAATCCAAACGCATCTCTTATATTGCCTCTGAATTCGTTCACCATCCCAGTGAAAGGGCTTTGCCGAGGGGAAAACATTTGACCTATTTTGGCAAAAAAATTGGAAATCGCTTTTCCCATACTTTGCAAGGTATCGGTTATCATTCTGCCAATGCTCCTTCACCTATCTTCGCCCACCTGGGCCTGATGTCCCCCAAGGCCGTCACCTATTTGTGCATTGCCTCCAATATGGACTTACTCTATTGTAGACCAAATTCCAAACCAATGCTAGTGATAAGATTCTTGACGTTCATTGAGTCACCTGTTTTTACGGGTAAATAGTCGGCTTTTTCCTTGAGCGGTTTATTATATTCATTAAAGAATCCTGGGCGTGCTTGATTCTATGGTTCTTTTTATGGGTTCTCAGATATTTTGTCATTCTTGTGGATTACCCCACCCTCAATTAAGGGGGGGCGAGGAGGGCTCAATCCTGGTTTTTCTGAAAATACAGGGCCAGGCTTTTTCCCATGACTGGGTTGAGGAATCGGTCAAGAATCCTTGTGAGAACGGGTTTTTCCATGAGGTCCCACACCAGGAAACGGTGGTAGAGGTTAACGCACCAGGCATCGGTTCGGGTGGGTCCCACCAGGCATTTTAACCACCAGAACGGGGAATGGAGGCTGTGGGCGTGGTGAAATCCCCTGTAGATTACCCCCTGGGATACAATTTTTGTGATCAGATCATTTTTTTTGTAGATGCGGATGTGGCCCTGGTTGGCGTTGTGGTAGTCGTGGGACAGCCACCAGCAGATTGCCTCGGGCCAGTACCTTGGCACACTGACGCCCAGGGTTCCCCCGGGTTTGAGCACCCTGATGATTTCAGCGATGGCCCTTTGCTCATCCGGGATGTGCTCCATGACCTCGGAGCAGATCACCGTGTCAAAGCTTGCATCACAAAAGGGGAGCCGTGTGATGTCCGCTGCAGCAAGGCTCCAGGTGGAACCCCTGGCCGTTGAAAGCTGCTGGTGGAGTTCAAGCTTTGTTTTTGAGGTCAAAAGATCCAGGGGGTTTCTGTCTGCACCCACACAAAAGGTGTTGCCCTGTTCATACCCCTGGGCCGTGTGCCTTCCTTCGCCGCATCCAATGTCGAGGATTTTCTGCCCGGGTTTCAGGTCCAGGCGTTTAAAATCAAGGGTGATCATTTGCAACTTTCCTCAAGGATAATTTTTCGGTAGGCCTGGGCAGTTTTAATGGCTGTGGTTTCCCAGGTAAAGTTTTCCATTACCCGTTCGTAGCCTTTGGCAGCAAGTTGCTCTCTCTGCCCGGGATCATCAAGCAGTTCGTCAATGGCTGTTTCCAGGGCTTTGGCATCCCCGGGGGGGATCATCTTGGCGGCATCGCCTGCCACTTCGGCAAGTGCGCCGCCCGTGGTGGAGATCACGGGTATTCGACAGGCCATGGCCTCTCCCACGGGGAGTCCGAACCCTTCGTATAGGGAGGGAACAACGGCGATGCTGGCCCTTGCATACTCTTTTAAAAAGCGGTCGTTGTCGATCCTGCCCGTGAATTCCACATGATCTTTAAGGGCAAGGGTTTTCACCAGCCGCTCAATACCGCCGTTCTTTTTGGGGCTGCCAATGATCGTCAGCTTCACGGGTCTTCGTCTGGAGAGGTTTTTCACGGCATGCAGGAGATAATAAAGTCCCTTCAGAGGGGTGTCTGCAGAGTTGGTGACAATCAGCCGGCAAGGGTCTTTTTTAACGGTTTCAAGGGGGTAGAAGATGCCTGTGTCGATGCCGATGGGAATGGTTGTGAATCGATCTGTGGGGACCTTAAATTCACGGGCAATGTCGTTTTTTGAGTAGTCGGACACGGTGATCAGGTGCTTGAGCCGTCTTGCCACAAACTTCTGCATCCCGATGAACGAGTACCATCTCAGGTGCTTGGCCTTTTTTACAAAGGATCTTGTGCTCTGTACCGCGATGCGCCGGTCCACGGTGATGGGATGGTGAACCGTTGCCGTGACAGGGACCCTTCGTGCCAGCCAGAGCATGCTGTAGCTCAGACTCTGGTTGTCGTGGATGATGTCGTACCGGTCGAGCCTGTTTTTGAGATAGGTGTTTGCCCGCATGCCAAAGGTGAGGGGTTCAGGATATCCCATGGTGGACACGCCCAGCCATTCCAGGAGGTTGATCGGGTCCTTGAGTTCCTCCAATGAGGGTGTTCTGAAAAGATCGTCGGGATTGTATAGGTCCAGGGTTTTGAGCATGGTCAGCTGTGGTCCCCCGTTTAAGGGCGGACCCAGAAGCGGGTCAGGAGGGCCTGCAATCACTTCAACCCTGTGGCCAAGATCTGCCAGTGCCCGACTCAGGTTCCGGACATAAACCCCCTGACCGCCGCAATGGGGGTTGCTCCGATAACTGATGATGCCTATTTTGAGTGATTTTGTCATGATGGGGATGGGATGGTGCGCCCGGCTGGAATCGAACCAGCGATCTTCAGCTTCGGAGGCTGACGCCTTATCCACTGGGCTACGGGCGCTGAAAAAACCGTACTGTACTCCTTAAAGGGTTGGTATGTCAAGGGCGAATATCCGTTAAAATCTTTTTTCTGGCCTCGCCTGCAACATAAAGGGAGCCTGCAATGCAGACGGCATCCTGGGGGGAAGAGGTCGCAATGGCATGGGCCACGGCGTTACCGACCTTTTCAATGACCGTGATTTCACCGGAAAAAAAGGGCCTTGCCGTCTGCTCCAGGACATGGGGATCAATGCTTCTTTTGTTGTCGGCCCGGGTGAAGATGATCCGGTGGGCCCAGGGTAAAAATTGTTTGAGCATTGATGAAAAATCCTTGTCATCCAGGATGCCCAGCACCAGGGTCAGCCGTTTACCGGAAAATTTTTCTTCAAAGTAACGGGCAAGGTTGATGGCCGCTGCAAGGTTGTGGGCGCCATCTATCACCACAAGGGGGGCTTGCATTATGGTTTCCAGACGGCCCGGCCAACGGGTCTGTGAAATCCCCCTTTGGATGATTTCATCGGAAATCGCAGATAGCCCGTTCTGCCGGATTGGAAAAAGAAGTTCAACAGCGGCAATGGCAATGGCGGAGTTATCCAGCTGGTGAAGGCCGGGCAGCCGGGTTTCTACCCCTGTGATGGTTCGCTCAATCCCGCTGTAGGTAAATCGGGTTCGATCGGGTTCCTGGCTGACGTGGAAGTCGTTGTCAAGGCGATGGAGGGGGGCCCTTTTTTCCCGGGCGATCTGTGTCAGAACAGCCAGTGCGTTGTCCTGGTTGACACCCGTGACAACCGGGGTGTCGGGCTTGATGATCCCGCCCTTTTCCATGGCGATGGCCTCAAGGGTATTGCCCAGGTATTCGGTGTGTTCAATGGAAAGGTTGGAGATGACCGACAGCCGGGGAGAAAGAATGTTGGTTGCGTCGAGGCGGCCGCCCATGCCTGTCTCGATCACGGCCCATTCGACCCCTTGTTTTGCAAAGAGGTAAAAGGCCATTGCCGTTGCCAGTTCAAAAAACGTAGCCTTTCGTTCGGCTGTATCTGCCCTGGTTACCGCCACATAGGCTTCAACGATGTCATTGTCCGACACTTCCTGGCCGTTGATGGCAAACCGCTCGTTGAACTTGATGAGGTGGGGGGAGGTGTAGAGGCCGACCTTGAATCCAGCCGCCTTTAAAATAGAGGCAATATATGAAGCAATGGAGCCTTTGCCGTTGGTCCCGGCAATGTGGATACTCTTGAACCGCTTTTCCGGAGAATCCAGGTTGGTGAGTATATGGGCAATGGTGTCAAGCCCGAGTTTGATGCCAAACCGCCCAAGTCCGTACATGCGCTCAAGGCATTGTTCATAGGAGATCTGATTCATTTTAGCGACGCTCTGTCCGTGTTATATGAAACGTTCACCCCGTCATCATCCGTGGCGGCGTTTCAAATTTCGTTGTAACCAGTGCAGATAACCTGCTCCGGCCATGCCGGTTAGTAGAAAAACCCGGCAGACATGTGAGGTCACAGCCTGCCGGGTTTCTGGTTGATCACTGAAGCGGCTGCTTCAGCAGCCTTCCTTTAATGCCTTCTTGAGGTTGCAATGCGTTGTCTTCTCATTGCTTCTCTCATTTTGCGCCGCCTGAACTGGCTCGGTTTTTCAAAATGTTTTTTCATTTTCAGACGTTTGAACAGCCCGTCATTCTGAATTTTTTTCTTCAGAATTTTCATGGCCCGCTCAACGTCATTGTCAATGACTTTGACTGTGATATCCTTCAAATGTATCGCCCCTTTCTTGCCCACCGCAACGATGGTTTATTTTTTTGATATTTGAGATCAGAATTAACTCAACTTAATACCAGAGTCCATGGCAATGGGCAAGTAAAAAATGATCAAGCCCGTCTGCTACAGCTTGGATACAAGTTCCTTGGTGACGTCGGGAAGGGGGTTTTTGCCTTCCAGGGTGATGTACTTGATGGAATCATCCTTTTTTGCCAGATCACGGAAGTAATATGCAGAGGCAAGGGTGCCGTCGACCTCGTTGTAATAGATCGAATGGCGTTTATCAATGGCTGCCTCATCCTGGTCGTCGGCCCGGGAGGTCAAGG
The DNA here is from genome assembly GCA_963675615.2 of uncultured Desulfobacterium sp. Classification (GTDB taxonomy): domain Bacteria; phylum Desulfobacterota; class Desulfobacteria; order Desulfobacterales; family Desulfobacteraceae; genus Desulforapulum. The sequence goes on along the minus strand of CAXXTD010000001.1, from coordinate 407,051 downwards.
CGCCGCCGCAGACCCGGCACTTGTCCCCGTTGGGTTTGATGGCGTCGATGAAGATGTTGTTGGGGTGGTTGTTGTCGTTCTCACAAAGTCTGCGACCCATGATCCTGTCCTTGGCAATCTGGCGGTCAAGGAGCATCTCAATGACGATATCAAGTTTCATGCCTTCCTGTTTGAGGGATGCGTCCAGTTTTTCGGCCTGGACCTTGTTTCTCGGAAATCCGTCAAGGAGCCAGCCCTTTGCGCAGTCATCCTGTTTGAGGCGGTCAAGGATCATTGGGATGGTGATTTCGTCGGGAACCAGGTCTCCCTTGTCGATGTACGCCTTGGCCTTCATGCCAAGGTCGGTTCCGCCCTTGATGTTGTCCCGGAAGATTGCACCGGACTCAATGTGGGCGATTTTGTACTTGTCCTTGAGGATGGATCCCTGGGTGCCTTTGCCGCTTCCGTTGGGGCCAAAAAAAATGATGTTCATTTTAATCTCCTTTTGCTGTTTTAAAGGTATTTGCTGTTTGTCCGATGAAAGAGGGGTTGCCTCTTGTGTGATTCGTTTCAATCGCCTGACAAAAGATGCTGGTCTCTAAGTATAAAAGTGGTTGATGATTGTCAAGCTTTGCGGCATTGAAAAGAGATTTTATGGGGAGGCCGTGTTTTTTTGAAAACCGTTTTTACGGGTGTTGCGCCTTGAAATCGGGTTTCAATTAAATAAAGCTTTTTGTTGACATGGGGGGGGGTATGGTATAATAAAAAAATCTGTATGTTCCATACATTCTAAAAATCAGAATGCGCCGTCACAAGATTTTAAAACGCCCAAACTGCAGTATTCTTATTTCACAGATGAATCTCGATCCATAAACGAAGGTGTTCTTCGAATTTAATCCACATAAAAGGCAGCATGAAAACCAACCATATCTACGGAGTCTATTTCCATGAATCTTGAAGAGCTGAAAAGGATGAGAATCAGTGAGCTGACCGAGCTTGCAAAGAAGTATAAAATCAAGGGGGTCGGCGGTGTCAAAAAGCAGGAACTGATTTTTGCCCTGCTCCAGGCTGCCATTGAGGAGAGCGGTCAGATCTATGGTGAAGGAACCCTTGAGATTCTTCCGGATGGATTCGGTTTTCTGAGGGCTCCGGATTACAACTATCTCCCCGGACCCGATGACATCTATGTCTCTCCCTCCCAGATCCGCAGGTTCAACCTGAGGACAGGAGACACTCTGTCAGGCCAGGTGCGCCAGCCAAAGGACAGTGAGCGTTATTTTGCCCTGTTAAAGGTTGAGGCGGTCAACTACGAGAATCCCGAGCTTGCCGCAGAAACCATTTTGTTTGACAACCTCACCCCCCTTTATCCCGACCGTAAGATGAGCCTTGAGCGGGAGCCTGACAACTATTCCATGCGGGTGATCGATATGATGGCGCCCATCGGGTTCGGACAGCGGGGGTTGATTGTGTCACCGCCAAGAACCGGTAAGACCATGCTCCTGAAAAACATTGCCAACTCCATGATCGCCTCCCATGAGCATATTGTTCCCATGATCCTGCTGATCGACGAGCGGCCTGAGGAGGTTACTGACATGGCCCGGTCGGTCAGGGCAGAGGTGATCAGTTCCACCTTTGACGAGCCGGCCGAACGCCATGTGCAGGTTGCTGAGATGGTCATAGAAAAGGCCAAGCGCATGGTCGAGCAGGGCCATGATGTTGTGATCCTTCTGGACAGCATTACCCGGCTTGCACGGGCCTACAATGCCGTGATGCCGCCTTCGGGAAAAATTCTTTCCGGTGGTGTGGATTCAAACGCACTGGACCGGCCCAAGCGGTTTTTTGGTGCAGCAAGAAACATCGAAGAGGGCGGAAGTCTCACCATTATTGCAACGGCCCTGATCGATACGGGCAGCCGCATGGATGAGGTGATCTTTGAGGAGTTCAAGGGGACCGGCAACATGGAACTTGTGCTCGACAGAAAGCTTGCCGACCGGCGTATTTTTCCGGCCATTGACATGAATAAATCCGGTACAAGAAAAGAAGAACTGCTCATGGATCCCCTGGTGCTGAACCGGGTCTGGATCTTGAGAAAGCTCCTGTCGAGTCTTAATCCGGTTGATTCCATGTCTTTTTTACTTGATAAAATGCAGGGAACAGAGGATAATAAAGAGTTTCTTGATTCAATGAATTCTTAGTGATAATGAAAAAAAGATATATAACAAGGAGTTAAGGGTATGAAAAAAGATTTACATCCAGAATACAAACGAACAATGGCGTCCTGTGCGTGCGGCAATACCTTGGAGGTGGGTTCCACAAAGGATGAGATCAAGGTGGAAATCTGTTCCAATTGCCACCCTTTTTTTACGGGCAAGCAGAAACTGGTTGACACGGCCGGAAGAATTGACCGTTTTAAAAAGAAATATGCGGGTTTTGACGCCGCAGCTGCTGCAAAGAAAAAGTAAATTAATTTTTTTTAAATTCAGGGGAGGTCGGGCATCCATTTGCCTGGCTTCCCCTTTTGGATTTGCAGAACATGATAAATAAACTAAAGGGTATAAAGGATCGGTACATAAAGCTTGAGCATCTTCTCAGTGATCCTGAGGTTATTTCAGATCAGGTAAAGTACCAGCGCTGTCTCAAGGAGCATGGTGAACTCATCAAGGTGATGTCGGCCTTTAGCGAGTATCAGACTGTGGTTCAGGAGCTTGGCGAGGCAAAGGAGCTGCTCAAAGATACGGATCCGGATATCAGAGAGATGGCCAAGGAAGAGGCGGCAGCCCTCCGCAAACGGCGGGAAGAACTTGAATCAAGGCTCAAGCTTCTTCTCATGCCCAGGGATCCAAGGGATGACAAGAATGTCATTCTCGAGATCCGGGCGGGTACGGGCGGTGAGGAGGCAGGGCTGTTTGCAGGGGATTTGTTTCGCATGTACTCACGGTACGCCGAGGTCAAGGGGTGGACCGTGGAGGTGATTGAAAGCAGTCATTCGAGTGCCGGCGGTTTCAAGGAGGTGATCTCCATGGTCAAGGGTAATGGGGCCTTCAGTGCGTTCAAGTACGAAAGTGGTACCCACCGGGTGCAGCGGGTGCCTGAAACCGAGACCCAGGGGCGGGTTCACACCTCGGCCGTGACGGTCGCCGTTCTGCCCGAAGCCGAAGATGTGGAGCTCAAGATTGAACCCTCCGAGCTCAAGGTGGATGTGTTCAGGGCATCAGGGCCCGGTGGCCAGTCGGTCAACACCACGGATTCTGCGGTTCGGATCACCCATCTGCCCACCGGGATCATCGCCACCTGTCAGGATGAAAAATCACAGATCAAGAACAAGGTTGCGGCCATGAAGGTTCTCAAAGCCCGAATCCTTGACGCCATGGTCAGGGAGCAGGAGGCCAAAAGGGCTGCCCAGCGCAAGGGCCAGGTGGGAACCGGTGACCGGTCCGGAAGAATCCGAACCTACAACTTTCCCCAGGGCCGGATGACGGACCACAGGATCGGTCTTACCCTGTACAAGCTCGACAGTATCATGGGTGGTGATATTCAGGATATCATCGACGAACTCAAGACCCATGCCCAGGCCGAGGCCCTCAAGGAGGCCAATTAGGCCGTGGGCACGGACAGGGATTTGTGGACTATCCGGCGGATACTTGCCTGGACCGAAGGGTACTTTGATCAAAAAGAAATTGACAGTCCCCGCCTTGCCGCTGAGATTCTGCTCTCCCATGCCCTTGGCATCAAGCGGCTTGATCTCTACCTCCAGCATGACCGCCCCCTTGATCGTGATGAACTTGCCGCCTTCCGTAAATTGGTAGAACGCAGGGGAGATCGTGAACCCGTGGCCTATATTACCGGCATCCGGGGGTTCTGGGAGTCTGAATTCAAGGTGGCACCCGGTGTGCTTATTCCCCGGCCGGACACAGAGGTGCTTGTTGAACAGGCCCTTGAGATCCTTGCCCGGAAAAATGTTTCCAGGGGGTGTGTACTCGAGCTTGGTGTGGGGTCGGGTGCGGTGATCATCAGTCTTGCAAAGGCCCATCCGGGGCTGCGCTGTTTTGCAAGTGACGTCTCCCTGGTTCCCCTGGTGGTTGCATCTCTCAATGCCAGGCGGGAGCTGGAAGCGCAAAATGTATCGTTTGTGGCAGGCTCCTGGTTCTCGCCGTTCAACTCAAGGGCGCAGTTCGACCTTATTGTTTCAAATCCGCCCTATATTCCCACCGGCGATATCAAGGGGCTTCAGCCGGAGGTGAGTCGTTTTGAACCCTGGCTGGCCCTGGACGGGGGGGCGGACGGTCTGGACTGTATCCGTTTGATCATGGCCGAAGCCTGCCATCACCTTGTTCCGGGAGGGGTACTGCTGATGGAGACAGGATCCGACCAGCGACAGGGGGTTGAAGAAATATTCAAGCAGAGCCCGGGGTTCGCTACGGTTGAATTCTTCAACGACTATGCCGGGCTTCACCGGGTGGTCCGGCTGGGAAAAAAAGATTGCCAATAAATACCCCTTCTGATATATAAAAAAGGATTTGTTTACGGTGAAACCATCACCAATAAATACACACACTCCCTGATCCGGCATTGGGTGCATTTCATTGCTGTATGGGATGTCGATGTCGGAAAAGACAGGAGTGGTGGAAAAAACCATTTAAGGAATTTTGGAGAAAATTATGGCTTACGTTACAATGAGAGAACTTCTTGAGGCAGGCGTCCATTTCGGTCACCAGACCCGGCGTTGGAATCCCAAGATGAAAAAGTACATTTTTGGTGCAAGAAACGGTATTTACATTGTTGACCTTCAGCAGACGGTCAAGATGTTCCGGGATGCCTACGATTTTATCACCGATGTGACTGCCCAGGGCAAGAGCGTTCTGTTTGTGGGAACCAAAAAACAGGCACGGGACTCTGTCTACGAAGAGGCCAATCGGGCTGAGACCTTTTATGTACAGAACCGCTGGCTTGGCGGTATGCTGACAAATTTCCAGACCATCAAGAAGACCATCAGCCGGTTTGAGTTTCTGAACACCATTGAAAATGACGGCAGTATCGAAGATTACCCCAAGAAAGAGCGGGTCAAGATGGCCAAGGAGCGTATCAAGCTTGAGGCGTGCATTGGCGGTATCTCCAAGATGAAAAACCTGCCCGGTGCCATTTTTGTGATTGATCCCAAGAACGAGTCCATTGCCGTAAAAGAGGGTAAACGACTGGGTATTCCAATTGTGGCGGTTGTCGATACCAACTGTGATCCCGATGATATCGATTACGTCATCCCCGGCAACGACGACGCCATCCGTTCGATTCGGCTGTTTGCCTCAAAGATTGCCGATGCAGCCATTGAAGGCCGCCAGCGCTATCTTGAAAAACAGAATGCCGGCTCTGACAAAGAGATGGATGAGGCCGCCTTTGGGGGTGCTGTCCCGGTTGCGGCCGTGGAGAGAACCATTGAGTCCGACGGTTCAGACGGTCCGGTTGTGGAAATGATCAGAAGAAAAACAATACCAGCTGAGTAGGCTGAAGAGATACACAAGGAGCATTAGAAATGGCTGAAATAACAGCAGCAATGGTAAAAGAACTCAGGGATAAAACCGGATCAGGCATGATGGATTGTAAAAGGGCCCTGGCTGAAAACGACGGTGATATTGAAAAAGCCCTTGACCATCTTCGTAAAAAAGGGCTTGCCAAGGCACAGAAACGAGCCGGCAGGGCAACCTCGGAAGGGGTGATTTTTCCCTATATCCATACCGGTTCAAAGCTCGGGGTCCTGGTTGAAATCAACTGTGAGTCTGATTTTGTTGCAAAGACGGACGCGTTCCTTGATTTTGCCAAAAATATAGCCATGCACATTGCAGCGGCAAACCCCGGCGGCCTCAACCCCGAAGATATCCCGGCAGAGACGGTGGCCAGGGAGAGAGATATTTACCGTTCCCAGGCCCTCGAGCAGGGAAAACCCGAAAACATCGTGGACAAGATTGTTGACGGTCAGATCCAGAAGTTCTACAAGGACGCCTGCCTCATGAGTCAACCCTACATCCGTGACCCCAAAAAGACGATTGCCGAGATCACCACCGAGGCCATTGCCAAGATCGGGGAAAATATCCAAATCAAACGGTTTGCACGTTTTCAGATAGGAGAATAACCTTGGACGGGACACCCGAATTTAACAGGATTCTGATCAAACTCAGCGGCGAAGCATTGATGGGCGATCAGGGCTTTGGTATCAAGCCCGAAATGATCAACTATGTTGCAAAAGAGGTGGCAGAGGTTCACAAAATGGGTGTCCAGGTCTCCATGGTCGTGGGCGGCGGCAACATCTTCAGGGGTGTTGCCGGAAGTTCGGCAGGCATGGACAGGGCATCGGCCGATAACATGGGGATGCTGGCAACGGTCATCAACAGCCTTGCCCTGTGCGATGCCCTTGAAAAGCAGGGTGTGCCCACCCGGGTTCAATCGGCCCTTCCCATGAACCAGGTGGCCGAACCCTTTATCCGCAGAAAGGCCGAGCGTCATCTGGAAAAGGGGCGGGCGGTTATTTTTGCCGCAGGCACGGGCAATCCCTATTTTACCACGGACACGGCAGCGGTTCTCAGGGCCCAGGAACTCCATGCCCAGATTCTGTTCAAGGCAACCCAGGTGGACGGGGTCTATGACAAGGACCCGGCCCTGCATGGAGATGCAACCTTTATCAAAAAGATCTCCTACATGGAAGTATTGGAACGTCAGTTGCGTGTTATGGACATGACGGCCATTTCCCTGGCCATGGACAATGATCTGCCCCTTCAGATCTTTGATCTCCACACCCCGGGTAACATTGCAAAGGCCGTATGCGGAGGCGGGATCGGCACCAGAATCTATAACAGCTGAGCATTGATGGAGCAAAAACGATTATGATAAACGAGATATACAAGGAAACCCGGGACCGGATGGCCAAGTCTGTCAAGGCCCTTGAAAAAGAGATGACCAGGGTGCGCACGGGCCGGGCGTCCATGACCATGCTGGATGGCGTCAAGGTTGATTATTACGGCACCCTCACCCCATTGAATCAGATGGCCTCCATTGCCATCCCGGAAAGCCGGATGATCACGGTTCAACCCTGGGATATCAGCGCCATTAAGGAGGTTGAAAAGGGTATTCTCAAGGCCAACATCGGCCTGACCCCTTCAAGCGACGGAAAGATCATCCGGATTACCATTCCGCCATTGACCGAGGACCGGCGCAGGGAGATTGCCAAGGCGGTCCACAATTCCTGTGAAGAGTTCAAAGTTGCCGTTAGAAACATCCGGCGGGACAGCAACGACACTTTGAAATCCCTTCAAAAGGATGGCGATATCAGCGAGGATGATAATTTCAGGGCCCAGAAGGAAGTTCAGGATATCACCGACGAATTTATCCAGAAAATCGAAGCGGTGTTTGCGGCCAAAGAAAAGGAAATCCTTGAGCTCTAGCCTTTTGGAACAGCACGGGATTGATCCGGCCCGGATTCCACGCCACGTTGCAGTGATCATGGACGGCAATGGCCGGTGGGCAAAAAAACGGCTCATGAACCGGGTCAACGGTCACCAGAAGGGTGTGGAAACGGTCCGTTCCATCGTTACTGCGGCCCGCAAGAGCGGCATAGCGTTCCTCACCCTGTATGCCTTTTCGACAGAAAACTGGTCAAGGCCGGCCGCCGAGGTGACAGCCCTCATGGCGCTTCTCAAACGGTTCCTGGCAAAGGAACTTGACGAGCTTGACCGCCAGGGGATCCGCCTCAATGTGATCGGCCAGCAGTCCAGACTTCCCGATGATGTTCAAACACAGGTCCAGCAGTCCATGGCCCAGACCGTCGGGAATACCGGCATGGTTCTGAACCTTGCCTTGAGTTACGGCGGAAGGGAAGAGATCACTCGGGCCGTTCGATCGATTGTCGATGAGGTCTCCTCAGGCGGGCTTTCAGCCCGGGATATCACTGAAGGAGCCGTGGCGGAACGGCTTTACACCGGTGGTCAGCCCGATCCGGACGTTCTGATTCGCACCAGCGGGGAGATGCGCCTGAGCAATTTCATGCTCTGGCAGCTTGCCTACGCTGAAATTTTTATCACTGATACCCTGTGGCCCGATTTTTCCCAGCAGGAATTTCTCGATATTATCAAACAATATCAGACCCGGGAGCGCAGGTACGGAAAGGTCCCATGCACCTCAAACGATGGATCACAGCAATAGTTCTTGTTCCAGCCCTTTTTCTTCTTCTCTTGAAGGGATCAGCCGGGGCCTTTACCGTGTTGGTCTCCCTGGTGGCCCTGCTCGGGCTCAAAGAATACCTCACGATCGTCAATGCCCCTTCCAGTGCCGATAAATTTCCGTCCCTTCTTGTGATCGCCTCCCATGTCATGGGTGTTGTCATCATCTTTGGGGCACACGCCGGCGGGGCCGGTGGGGCCCTTGCCATGGTTGGGGTCAACCTGCTGATCGTTGCCCTTGTGGTTGTTTTTACCTTTTCTCCCGGGTCCACGATTCTTGACAGCGCATTCAAACAGGTTATGGGCATTGTCTACGTTCCCCTTTTTCTGTCGTTTCTGGTGCTGATTCGAAATTCAGACCAGGGCGCCGTCTGGGTCATCTGGACCTTTCTGATTGTTGCTGCAAGCGATACCGGAGCCTTTTACGTGGGTACCCATTTTGGCCGGCGCAAGCTCTCCCCGCAGGTGAGCCCCAACAAGAGCGTTGAGGGGGCTGTTGCCGGGATTGCCTCGGCACTCCTGGTGGGACTTGTGTTCAACCAGCTGTTTGTTGAGGGCGTTTCCGTGTACCAGGCCATCGGTTTTTCAGCCGTTGCAGCCGCCGTGGGCCAGGTGGGAGACCTTTTTGAATCTGCTTTAAAGCGACGGGGAGAGATCAAGGATTCAGGTTCGATTCTTCCCGGCCATGGCGGGATCCTCGACCGGATCGACGGACTGATCTTTGCCCTGCCCCTTGCCTTTGCCTTTAAGTCTCTGCTGTGATGCTTCTGAGATGAAAAAACGACTATCCATTCTGGGTTCAACCGGTTCCATCGGAACGAGCGCCCTTGACGTGGTGCTGATGCACCCGGACCGTTTTGATGTAAGGGTGCTGGCCGCAGCCACCAGCATTGAGCTGCTGGCCCGGCAGGTCAGGGCATTTAAACCCGAAACCGTTGTGGTCATTGATGAAGTCCATGCCCGAAGGCTGAAGGATCTCCTTGCCGGCGGACCTGTTCCCGAGATTCTCTCGGGTGATGCAGGCTATGCCCGGGGGGCAAGCCATGAAAATGTGGACCTTGTGCTCCTTGCCATGGTCGGTGCTGCAGGTCTCCTGCCGGCCATTGCCGCGATCGAGGCACGAAAAGAGGTGGCCCTGGCCAACAAGGAGACCCTTGTCATGGCAGGGGAACTGATCATGGGGCTTGCTCGGAAAAACCGGGTCTCCATACTGCCGGTGGACAGCGAACATTCGGCCATATTCCAGTGCCTTGCCGGAAATCAGGCCAGGGATCTCAAAAAGATTTTTTTAACGGCCTCGGGCGGCCCGTTTCTCCATACGCCACAGAAAGCGTTTTCAGCCATCAAACCCGAACACGCCCTGAGCCATCCCACCTGGAACATGGGCCACAAGATTTCCATTGATTCTGCAACCCTCATGAACAAGGGGCTCGAGATCATTGAGGCGGTTCACCTTTTTGACCTTACCATCGACCAGGTCGAGGTGATTGTCCATCCCCAGAGCATTGTCCATTCCATGGTGGGGTTCAAGGACGGATCGGTCATGGCCCAGATGGGGGTTCCGGACATGCGAACCGCCATCTCTCTGGCCTTTTCCTGGCCCCACCGGCTCTCCCTAGATCTTGAATTTCCTGATTTTACGGCCCCTGGCGGCCTCGTGTTTGAACCACCGGACAGGCAGCGGTTTCCCTCAATCGGGTTTGCCGTTGAGGCCTGCCGCCAGAGGGGGACCCTGCCTGCCGTGATGAATGCGGCAAACGAGATTGCGGTTCAGGCCTTTTTAACTGCCCGGATTGATTTTTCCGGCATTTTCACCATGGTTGAAAAGACCATGGCACTTCACCAGAGGGTTGACGATCCCACCCTTTCGGATATATTAGAAGCAGACGGTTGGGCAAGGCAGACGGCTTTGGCCCTGATCTAGCAAGGAAGGTATTATGGGGCATTCATTGGTTGCATTTGTGGTGGTTCTGGGTGTTCTGATCTTTTTCCACGAGCTGGGGCATTTTCTCGTGGCCAGATTTTTCGGCGTGGGCGTTGAAACCTTTTCCCTGGGGTTTGGACCGAAAATATACAGAAAAAAGATCGGATTGACCGAGTACTGTCTGTCCATCATTCCCCTTGGCGGCTACGTCAAGATGGTCGGCGAAGATCCGGCGAAAGACATCCCCGAGCAGGATCGATCGCTGTCGTTTACCCACAAGCGGCTCTACCAGAAGAGCCTGATTGTGGCGGCCGGCCCGGTATTCAATTTTGTCCTGGCCCTCCTCATCTTTTACGTACTGTTCCAGGTGTCGGGCAGCTACTATGTCAGACCCGTGGTCGGCACGGTTGCCGATGACTCGCCGGCTGCCATCGCCGGTGTCCAACCGGGCGACCTGATTGCGGCCATTGACGGGGTCGGGGTTGAAACCTGGGACGACATGGTTGCCCTTATCGCCAGGTCCAGGGCTGAAAAGCTCGATTTTAGCATCCAGAGAAACGGACAGAATTTCAACATCCCCATTGTTCCGGAGCAGACCACCGCCACCAACATTTTTGGTGAAACCATCAAAAAACCCATGATCGGCATTTCGTCGGCAGGGGACGTGGTCCACGAACGGCTCAACCCCTTTGAGGCCCTGGGCGAGGCGTTTGTTCGAACCTGGGAGATCATCCGCCTGACACTGCTGTCCGTTGGCAAGATTTTTACGGGAACGGTGTCGGCCAAGACCCTGGGCGGGCCGATCATGATCGCCCAGATGGCAGGTGAGCAGGCCGAGGCCGGCCTGGCCAACCTGGCCTTTTTTATTGCCATGCTCAGCATCAACCTTGGCATCATCAACCTCTTTCCTGTGCCGGTCCTTGACGGGGGCCACCTCGTGTTTTTCGGCATTGAGGCCCTGACCGGGAAACCTGCGGGCGACCGGCTCCGGGAGCGGGCCAATCAGTTCGGCATGGTGCTGCTCCTGGCCCTGATGGTGTTTGTTTTCTATAATGATATCTTAAGAATATTTAATGGTGAATAATATGATCTCCTGTATAGAGATTGCCCTGAAGCCCGATCTTTTTGATGCGGAAGCCGCAAGCCTCAAAAAAAAGGCCCTGGATTATTTTAATATCCGTCTGACCGACGTCAGGACCGTCAATCTTGTCACCCTGGAGGTGGATTTCACCGGGGACGAACTTGGTGTCATCAAGGATGAGATCCTTACCAATCCCGTGACCCAGATCTCTTCGTTAAAACCCCTTGACCTTGCCTTTGACTGGTGCATCTGGATCGGCTTACGCCCGGGCGTGAGGGACAACCCGGCAAGCACGGCCGTGGAGGCGGTGGAAGACCTTTTGAATCGACGTTTTGGCCCCCAGGATGGGGTCTATACCTCCAAGCGGTATGCTGTCAAAGGAGACCAGCTCACGCGGGAAGAGATCGAAACCCTGGCCAGGGAGTTGCTGTCAAACCCGATTATTCAGCAGTGGAAGGTGTTTTCCCGGGCCGAGTGGGACAATGAGCAGGGGGTCAATACAACTCCGGCCAAGGTTCGCCTGGACCACGAGCCCGAGCTTGCCATCCTCAGTATCGAATCCAACGAGGCGCTTCAGACCATCAGTGATCAGCGAAACCTTGCCCTCAACCCCAGGGACATTCCGGTGATCCGGGAATATTTTCTTGATCCGGATGTGAAACGATCCAGGGCCGAGGCAGGCCTTGCTCAACCCACGGATCTTGAGCTCGAATATATTTCCCAGGCAAGAAGCGACCATTGCAACCATAACACCTTCCAGGGGCTGTTCCATTATGTTGACGCCGACACCGGCAAATCCTGCGTTGAGGAAAACCTGTTTAAAAAGTACATCAAGGAACCTACCCTTGAACTCAAGGCGAAAACCCCCTGGGTGGTTTCGGTGCTGTGGGACAACGCCGGTGTGGGGCGTTTTGATGAGACCAGTAACTATGTGATCACGGGCGAAACCCACAATTCACCGTCGAACATGGAGGCCTATGGCGGGGCCATCACGGGCATTGTGGGGGTTTACCGGGACCCCATGGGAACCGGGCTGGGTTCCCGGCTCATCATGGGGAGTTTCGGATTCTGCGTGGGCGAACTCGATTACCCGGGGCCGTTGAAACCCAACCTTCATCCCCGGCGGCTCCTGGACGGGGTCGTGGAGGGGGTCAAGGATGGCGGCAACAAGAGCGGGGTGCCCACCACCTTTGGCCAGACGATCTTTAACGGCGGATACCTGGGAAAGAGCCTGGTGTTTGTCACGGCCCTCGGTATCATGCCGGCCCAGGTCAACGGCAGTCCCAGCCATGAAAAAGAGACCCGCCCAGGTGATCTCATTGTCATGAGTGGCGGCAGGGTGGGCAAGGACGGCATCCACGGAGTTACGGCTTCGTCCGAGGTGCTGTCGGAACATACCCCGGCCGGCCATGTCCAGATCGGCGACCCCTACACCCAGAAGAAAATGCACGACTTTCTCCTTGCGGCAAGGGACGAGGGGCTGTACCGCTTCATCACGGACAACGGCGGCGGGGGGCTTTCCTCGTCCGTGGGCGAGTCTGCCATGATCAGCAACGGCTGTGAGGTCTGGCTGGACCGGGTGCCCTTAAAGTACGAGGGACTTGACATGTGGGAAATCTGGATCTCCGAGTCCCAGGAGCGCATGACCATTGCCGTGCCGCCGGAAAACATCGACCGGTTCCTGGCCCTTTCCGCCGAGCATGCCGTTGAGAGCACGGTGATCGGCACCTATACGGACACAGGCAAGCTCCACATCAAGTACAAGGATCAAACCTGCGCCCATGTGGACATGGATCTTCTGGACAAGGGGTTCCCCCATTGGGAGTTTGACGCGGTCTGGACATCGCCCGAAACAAGGGGGCTGTGCGAGCCTGTACTGGGCGAGCCCAGGGATTACGGACGTCTTTTGTGCGACATTCTCCAGCGGCCCAACATCTGCTCCAAGGAGTACATTTTCCGCCAGTACGACCACGAAGTCCAGGGGGGAAGCGTGGTAAAACCCCTGGTGGGCTGCCACCGCAACATTCCGTCGGACGCCTCGGTGATCCGGCCGGTGCTGGATTCAGACAGGGGACTGGCCTTTTCCCAGGCGGTCATTCCCTGGTACTCAAAGATTGACGCCTTTCACATGATGACCTGCACCATTGACGAGGCGGTTCGTCGCATTATTGCCGTTGGCGGCACCCTTGACCACATTGGCGGGGTTGACAACTTCTGCTGGCCTGCCATCGGGTATGATCCGGTAAAGAACCCCGACGGAAAATTCAAGGCAGCCCAGCTGGTCCGGGCCTGCCGGGCGTTGAAGCAGGCGTGCATGGGCTATGGTATCCCCCTGCTTTCAGGCAAGGATTCCATGTACGTGGACGGCCATTTGACCGGCAAATACGGAGAGACGGTCAAGGTCTCGGCCCTGCCCACCATGCAGTTTTCCGCCACCGGGGTGATCGCTGATATTGCAACCACGGTGACCATGGATCCCAAGGTGAGCGGCGATCTTGTCTACGTACTGGGCGAAACCTTGAACGAACTCGGGGCGTCCGAGTACTACGAGCTGTGCGGGTCCACGGGCCTTAACGTGCCGGCGGTCAACTTTGAAAAATTCAAGGTGGTTTACAAGGCCCTTACCCGGGCCATTGAAAAGCGACTCATTGCTTCGGCCCATGCCGTCGCAAGGGGCGGACTCGGGGTGCATCTGCCCCTGTGCGCCATGGCCGGCGGACTTGGCATGGAGATCGACCTTGCGGCTGTTCCAAACAGCAGTCAAAGGGGCGCGGTGAGAAACGACACCCTCTTGTTTTCCGAATCAGCGGGCCGGTTCATCGTCACCGTGGCCCCTGAAAACAGGGAAACCGTTGAAAAACTCTTTAAGGGCATGGCTGCCGCCTGTGTGGGAACCGTGACCGACCAGCATAAATGTTTGAAAATCAGGGCCATGGATGGACTGCTCCTTGTGGACACTGAAATTGACACCCTTGAAACCGTGTGGCAAAGACCGTTGGGAGAGATGTAATGAAACAGGTAAAAGCGCTCGTATTAACCGGATTTGGGCTCAACTGCGACATGGAAACGGCCCGGGCCTTTGAGCTGGCAGGTGCTGCAGCCCAGCGGGTTCACATCAACGCCCTGGTCAACCAGAGTGTTGATCTTGGCGGGTTTCACATCCTTGCCTTTGGCGGCGGTTTCAGCTGGGGAGACGACCACGGTGCCGGGGTGATCCAGGCGTTAAAACTTAAGAATCACCTGGGTGACCAGCTGCTCGCGTTTGTTGAAAAGGGCCGGCTTGTCATGGGCATCTGCAACGGTTTCCAGACCCTTGTCAACCTGGGGTTGCTGCCTGGCCTGGATGGGGACTATACCCAGAGAAGCGTTGCCCTGACCTGGAACGACTGCGGCAACTTCAGGGATCAATGGGTCAACCTCCAGGGAAATCAACAAAGTCCCTGTGTGTTTACACCGGGCATGACAGCGGTGGAACTTCCCGTCCGCCACGGAGAGGGCAAGTTTGTCACGGACGAGAAAACCCTTGCTCGGCTCATTGCCAACAACCAGGTGGTTTTCCGCTATGCCGACCAGAACAACCAGCCGGCCAGGGGGCGTTTTCCCCTGAACCCCAACGGCGCCATGGACGACATTGCCGGCATCTGCGATCCAACGGGCCGTATTTTCGGTCTCATGCCCCATCCTGAAGCGTTCAACCATGTGTCCAACCACCCGGACTGGCCCCGGACAAAAGAGATATTGAAGCGTTCAGGAAAAGAGTCTGATCCGGGGGTAACCCCTGGCATTCAGATTTTCAAGAACGGTGTGGATTACATGCGGTCAACACTTTAGAATGAGAAAAAATGGCTTTCAGACAGTGGATCTCTTTTGAGCTGTGCTTTTCAATAATCGGCACGGCCGGAGCATGGTATCTGCTCTGGCCACAACGAATAATGAAAATGGTATTATGCCGCCCCCAGCGGGCGATGGGCCCGGCCCGGGACCGTCGGCGGCCCTTTTGCCCTGCGCTTTAGTCTGGAAGGGCAAAAATTCCCCGACGTTTACCGTTCCGGTCAGGGAAACCAAAGGGGGCGGAATGGTGCTATTTCTTGCCCTGTATCATTGTGTCTCATGCTTCGTTGTGGCCGCTAGGACATGTGGATTATATAGAATAATTAAAAAAAATTAAAAAGGCAGGATTGCCCATGGGATTATCTCATCGATCTTTTTTTGGTCGTGATGGCCGGGGCGCTTTTTTCCTTGTTGATGGTGTTCTTTCCCCAGCCGTCCATGGGGGG
Organism: uncultured Desulfobacterium sp.; assembly: GCA_963675615.2. Lineage (GTDB taxonomy): Bacteria > Desulfobacterota > Desulfobacteria > Desulfobacterales > Desulfobacteraceae > Desulforapulum. The sequence continues at coordinate 391,586 of CAXXTD010000001.1, read as the reverse complement.
TGAATCCTTTAAAATCCTGCGCATCACTCCCCAGGGCATGGATGTCCCGGCAAAGCGCCAGATCACCATTGAGTTCAACCAGACGGTTGTTCCCCTGGGAAGAATGGAAAGGGATCAGAGTGAAATTCCCATTACCTTTGATCCCCCGTTAAACGGCCAGTGGCGGTGGCTGACCCCTTCTACCCTGGGGCTTGAGCTTGACGAACAAGAGCGGCTCAAACCAGCCACGGTTTACACCATGACCATCCAACCCGGTATTGTGGCCGAGGATGGTTCAGGTTTGACCCGGACCCATGTTCATTCGTTTACCACCCTCCGGCCCCAGATGCAATATTCAGGCTTTAAAACCTGGAAAGCGCCTGGAACGCCCGTGCTCAGTCTGGTGTTTAACCAGCCGGTGCTGGGACCTTCCCTGGAAGATCATCTTTTTTTTGAGACAGACAATTCAGCCAGACAGCGAACCGCTGCCCTTGTCGCCCCGGATCCAGACGACCTGGAACCTGGAGTCAATGTCCCGGTTGAAAATCCGGAAGATCGGGACGGTCAAACCCGCCACGCCGCCAGGGCTCGACGGGTATGGCTGGTGTCACCGAAAAATGAGTTGCCCCACGATGCCCGGGCAACCCTTGGCATCAGGGCAGGTGTTCGATCGGGCCTGGGACCTGTGCCCGGCGTTTCAAACCCGAGCCTTGCTGTGTTCCACACCTTTCCGGAGTTCAAGTTCCTAGGCCTTGAAGCCTACCCGATCAACGCAGATAAATCCCTGCTGATCCAAGCCCATGGTTCCAACAATGAAACCCTGCCAAGACCCAATCCCCTGGCCCCCCTGGCCCTTGTCTTTTCCACCCCGGTAAGTGTGGATGATTTCAGAAAGAGCGTGGAATTTTTTCCAGGCCTTGCACAAGACCGGCCGGGGTTTAATCCCTGGGCCAATGTTTATGCCTATTCCGGCCTGGGTTTTCCCCACAAACAGGGACAAACCTATCGGGTCTCTTTGCCGGTCACTCTTGGGGCCCATACCCCCTACCGGGTCAAGGAGAGTGCCCTACGGCTCAGGGATCAGTTCGGTCGAAGGCTTGAAAATCCATTGGACTTTTCCTTTCACACCGACCACCGGCCCCCGGACTATACCCTTGTCTACGATACCGCTGTTCTGGAAAACGGTATAGATAACGATCTTCCCCTGGTGGTGACCAACCTTGACCAGGTGACCGTGAACTACCGGCGGATGTGCGTTGACAAAACCGAAGAAAATTTAGAACACCAGGTATTGGTTCCGGCAGTTGAAGATCTGGCCGTTAAAATTCCCCTGGGGGTCAACGCCATGCTTGACAACCGGTCCGGGGCCGTTTTTGGAACAATCACCACCCGGCCTGTGGTGAAAAAATCCGACGGGCAGAAAAGCTTTTTTGTCCAGAAGACCCCGTTCGAGGTCCATGTGAAAACCGGTCATTTCAACACCCTGGTGTGGGTGGTCGATCTTGAAACCGGGCATCCCGTGGCCGATGCAGCAGTCTTTGTCTACAAAGACGCTGTGACCCGGTTGAAAGGCGACGGGCCTGTCCTGGCACAGGGCGTGACGGACACGGATGGTACCCTGATCCTGCCGGGCACCTCAACCCTTGATCCTGAATTGAAACTGTTTGACTGGAGCTGGGAAAACAGTGACGATCGTCTGTTTGTCAGGGTAGTCAAGGACGATCTCATGGCCCTGGTCCCTTTGAGTCCCAGGTTTGAGACCGATACTTTCCGGGCTTCGGGTGCTGTTTTTTCATCCAATCTCAGCCAGCGCTACAGCCATGTTCACACCTGGGGAACAACGGCCCAGGGAATTTACCGTGCCGGTGAAACCATTGATTTCAAGATCTATGTCCGGGACCAGAACAACGGAACCTTTGTCCAGGCCCCCCAAGGGCTGTACACCCTTAAAATCATCAACCCCACGGGTAAGGTGGTGCACGAACAAGACAAGATAACCCTTTCAAGGTTCGGTGCCTTTGACGGCCGGTTCACCACCCCCCAAACCGGCAGTGTGGGCCTTTATACCTTTGAGATCTCTGCCGATTTTACCGATATTTCGTGGAATCCCTTGAAGGTGCTGGTCAGTGATTTTGTTCCTTCAGCCTTCAGGGTGACAACCCAAGTGAACCAGCCGGTCCTGCGACCCGGCCAGAGGGTTGCGGTAACAACCACGGCAAAGCTCCATGCCGGGGGACCTTACACCCGGGCTGCAACCCGGGTGGTGGCACGCCTTGAACCCCGGTGCTTTTCATCCACCCATGCCCTGGTAAAAAATTTTTGGTTCCAGTCAGATCAAGACGATCTGGAAGAGGTGATCTTGTTCAACACCCAGGCCGCCCTTGACAACAGGGGAGCCCTGGTCACTGGGTTTAACCTGACCCACGATCGTACGGCGTTTGGCCGTGTGGTTGTTGAGTCCAATGTCAGGGACGACAGGGGGGGAACCATTGCCGCCACAACCTCGGTTGATTTTTACGGCCGGGACCGGTATGTGGGGTTACGATCGGACAGCTGGCTCTATTACCAGGGAAAACCTGCGGCCTTTCCCTTTGTGGTGGTGGATGAAACAGGCACACCCCTGGCGGGCATCCATACTCGGTTCTCGGTTGAACGGCTGACCACAAAGGCATCCCGGGTCAAGGGGGCGGGCAACGCCTATAGGACGATCTATGTGGATGGGTGGACCGGGGTGAAACAATTCCAGGCCGTGTCCGGGGATCACCCCCTGCCCGTTGATTTTGTTCCAGACCGGCCCGGGGCCTATCGCCTGACGGCAACGGTCAAAGACACCAGGACAAGGGTGCACACAACAACCCTGGGGTTCTGGGTGGCAGGCAATGAACGGGTGATGTGGCACCAGCCAGAGGCCGATGCTCTGACCCTGATTGCTGAAAACGATCGCCTTGAAGTGGGTGCCACGGCACGTTACCTGGTCAAGAATCCCTTTCCCGGGGCCAAGGCCCTTGTGACGGTCGAGCGTTACGGGGTCCTTAAGCAATGGGTCATGACCCTGGAGGGCAGCACCCCCGTGATTGAGTTTCTGGTTGAACCTGGGTTTGCCCCTGGTTTCTTCTTTTCAGTGAACATCGTCTCGCCCAGGGTGGAACCTTCTCCGGGAAACAACGGCCTGGATCTTGGAAAGCCGGTTTCCCGCATGGGATACCACAGGGTTGAGGTGGTTGATCCCACCCGGAAGATCAAGGTCGCTGTGGGGGTGGAACGACAAACCTACAAACCTGGAGACACGGTCAGGGTTGACGTCCAGGTTGACAACCGGGCCGAGCCCGTGGAGATTGCCGTTGCCGTTCTTGACGAGGCTGTGTTTGATCTCATCGGCCGGGCAGGTAATCCCTTTGATCCCTTCAGGGGGTTTTACACCATTGACGGCCTGGACCTTGTCAACTATTCGCTCATGAAACGACTTGTGGGCATCCAGAATTTTTCCAAAAAAGGGACCTCACCTGGAGGGGACGGCGGCGCTGCCATTTCCATGCGCTCGATCTTCAAATATGTGAGCTACTGGAATCCGTCGATTTTAACTGACCACAAGGGCAGGGCCGCGTTTGAGTTTAAGGTGCCCGATAACCTCACGGGCTGGCGGATTTTTGCCATGGCCGTGACCCCGACGGACCGCATGGGTACCGGTGAGCAGACCTTTAAGGTGAACCGGCCCACCGAGGTTCGGCCGGTCATGCCCAATCAGGTCATGGTCAACGACAGGTTCAACCCAGGGTTCAGCATCATGAACCGAACCGACCAGGAACGATCTGTGACCGTATCGATTTCAGCCATGGACGATGCTGGCCGTTCCATAGCTGCTGTGGAAAAGACCCTTCGTCTGCCGCCGTTCAAGCGAGGGGCCGTGTGGATGCCGGTGACTGCTGAAAAACAGGGAACACTGAGGTTCAGTGCAACGGCCGGGGATGACCTGGACACGGACGCCATGATCCATTCTTTGACGGTGAACGGCCGAAACGATTTGACAACCGCTGCCGCCTATGGATCCTTTGACACCAATCGCCTGACCCAGACCCTGGCGGTGCCTGAAAAGATCAGGACAGACCTGGGAAGTCTCGGGGTCATGGTCTCGTCTTCGGTCATCGGCACCCTTGAACCATCCCTTGCCTACATGCGTGACTATCCATACACCTGCTGGGAGCAGCGCCTCAGCCGGGCCGTAGTCGCCGCCCTTTTGCCCGATCTTGACCCCTGGATTTCCGGAGCAGGCAATCAGTCCATGGATTCGAATAAAAATCAGGCGTCGGGCAAAACATTTGCCTGGCATGAAAGCCATGACTTTGTGCAGCAGACCCTGGCCCAGGCAATGAATTTCCAAGCCCCCAACGGCGGCATGGCCTATTACAGCCCGGATCAGGAGCGTGTCAACCCCTATCTGTCCGCCTACACAGCCTTTGCCTTTTCCCTTTTAAAAAAGGCGGGGTACGCGGTGCCAAAAATTGTCGAACAAAACCTCCACGCCTTTGTTCACACCCTGTTAAAGCAGGACCTGGTGCCGCAATTTTATTCTCCTGGTATGAAGGCAACGGTACGGGCCGTTGCCCTGGCAGCCCTTGCCCAGGGCAACCAGGGTAAGATGGGCGAGCTTGAGCGGGTATTTCCCCACCTTAAGTCAATGGGCCTTTTTGGCAGGGCCATGCTGCTGGAGGCGGCCCTCGTGACCCCGGGAGCCGGGACAATGGCTGACAGTTGCGTTGATGCCATCCTGGCCCTTTCCAACCGGACCGGGGGAAAGGTGAGCTTCAGCGAATCACTTGACATTGGGTACCGCCGGATTGCGTCAACACCCATCCGGGCCAACAGTGCGGTTCTTGCCGCCCTGGTCGCCTATGCCGGTCAAGGAAACAACGCCTTGTCCCGGGATATTTCCCAGGGTCTTGTCCGCTACCTGGCCGACACCCGCAGGGGACGGGATCACTGGGCGAGCACCCAGGACAGCGTCTTTGCCGTAAGGGGGCTACTGGCCTATGCCCAGGCCTTTGAGGACGAAAAAACAGCCATGAACGTCATGGCCCGGGTTGATGGCCAACCCCTTGGAACGGCCGATTTCCAGGGGAAAAACCAGGGGAGCGTCCGCCTGACCCGGCCCATTCAATCCGATGATCCGGGCAGATCCCGCTTGCTGACCGTTGAACGAAACGGCCAGGGGCGGCTCTACGTTCAGTCGTTCATGTCCTACGCTTCGGAGGCGTCTGCCACAAAACCTGTCAATGCGGGCATTTCGGTGCAGCGAAGGGTGTGGGTTGAGCGCAACAAAAAATTTGTCGCCCTCACTGATCCGGTCACCCTCACGGCCGGGGATCTTGTGCGGGTGGACCTGTGGGTTTCACCGGGGGGGGACAGGAATTTTGTGGTTGTGGACGACCCTGTTCCGGGCGGGCTTGAGCCGGTGAACCGTGACCTTGCAACCGCTTCAACCCTGGACCTGGGGACAGAAGTCCCTGACCCGGCAGCGGATGCCGGCCAACGCTGGTTTTACCACAGGGAGCTGACCCACAAAGGGGTGAGGTTCTATTCTGAAAGGCTTCCCCAGGGCAGTTACCGCCTCTCTTACACGGCCCAGGCCATTTCTTCCGGACGATTTGCCTGGCTTCCGGTGCGGGCCCGGGAAATGTATGACACGGACGTATTCGGCCAGGGGGTTGAAACCACCCTTGTGGTGACGGATCCCGATAGATGAGGGGGGGAAGGACCCGGGCACGGATCTTTGTTCTTGTCGGAGCAGTGGTTGTTCTTGGAACAACAGCTGTCATGGTCAAAACCTGGAAGGACATGGTGCCATGGCCCCGGCCTCTGGCTGAATTCGTAAAAGAGGTCTCAAAGCCAGCCCTGGTTGACAGGTACAACAATCCATTGACCGTTACCTATACCAACCCGTGGAATACCGCTCCTTTAGGCCTTCACCAGATCCCTGACCGCTTGAAAGAACTCTTTCTCTCGTCCGAAGATAAACGGTTTTTTCGCCACAGCGGTGTGGACTGGACAGCCAGGCTCCACGCCCTGGTTCAAAATATCGCGGCATTTCATACGGTTCGGGGGGCAAGTACCATCACCGAACAGGTGGTGCGCATGGTTCATCCGAGAAAGCGGCGTATCTGGGCAAGATGGCTTGAAGGGTTTGAAGCCATGGCCCTTGAAACGGTCAACTCAAAGGCGTCGATTCTCGAGTTCTACCTGAACCAGGTGCCCTATGCCGGCAACCGGCGGGGCGTGGCCCAGGCGGCCCTGTTTTATTTCAATCGGTCCCTGGACACCTTGAATCTCAAGGAGATGATGGCGCTGGTTGTACTGGTGCGGGCACCATCCAGCTACGACCTGGGCAAAAATCCCGGGGCCATTCAGCCGGCCCTTGCCCATTTCGGGCGCTCGGCATTTGACCGGGGAATGATAACCGCTTCTGAGCTTGCACGGGTCAGCCAGGGCAGTTTCCAGTTGGCCCCCTCGGGTCTCACCTTTGATGCCCGCCATTTTGCACAATTTGCCCTTAGCGCCTTGACGTCCCAGGCATTGCCTTTACACGGCTCCTTGTCCGGCAATGACCCGGCCGGGGGCCAGGGAAGGATCACGACCACACTTGATGGTCCCCTTCAGAATTTTGTACGGACAACCCTGGAGGCAAGGGTTGCTGATCTTCACAACAGGGGGGTCTCAAACGGGGCCTGTCTTGTGGTCGATCATACAACCCGGGGAATTCTTGCCTGGGTTTGTGTGGGCGGAGATGATTCCCGGCTGATCAATTCGGTGCGGGTTCCCCGGCAGCCGGGGTCGACGTTAAAACCTTTTTTGTACGCCCTTGCCCTTGAACAGGGGTGGAACGCCGCAAGCCTGATTCAGGATACGCCCCTTGCCAATCCGGTGGGTACAGGACTTCACACCTATCACAACTACAGCCGCCGTTACTATGGTCCGGTCACCCTGCGCCAGGCCCTTGGAAATTCGCTCAACATCCCGGCCATCAGAACCATTGGTTTCACCGGAGTTGACGCCTTTTTGTCAACCCTTGCGAGCCTTGGCGTCACAAGCCTTGACAGGCATCCTGAATTTTACGGAGATGGCCTTGCCCTGGGAAACGGGGAGGTCACCCTGTATGAGCTGGTTCAAGCCTATGCAACCCTTGCCTGCCAGGGTGTTTTTTCTCCCCTGGTTTGGAGGAGCAATCCAAGCTGGAATCCTAAAAAAACAAGGGTCTTTTCCCGGGAAACGGCATCCATCATCGCTAACATTCTCTCTGACCCAGAGGCCCGGGGGCTTGAGTTCGGCAGGGGATCGCTGCTCAATTTTCCCCTGGAAACGGCTGTCAAGACGGGTACCTCCAATGACTACAACGACGCCTGGACCGTGGGGTTCAACAACGACTACACCGTTGGCGTCTGGGTGGGAAACCTTGACGGACGGCCCATGGACGGGGTTACTGGTGCCACCGGGCCTGCCATGGTGGTCCGATCCCTGTTTGCACGGCTTAACCGGAAGGGTGACACAGCTCCGCTCTACTTGAGTCCGAATCTTGTTCGAAAAAAAATTATTCCGGCCACTCCGGGCGCCCGCGCAGCCCTTGACGAGTGGTTTGTTCCAGGCACTGAACCCAGTGGGGATGGAAATATAAAAACTGCTGGGAACAGCGGATTAAAAGGGGGGGGAGCTGTTGGGGCAGAAAATCGGGGAGAAAACCAGGATCGCATCGGTTTTTTAACGCCTGTCAACGGCCTTGAAATGGCCATGGATCCCAGGATACCGGACAGGGACGAGGCGTTTGAGTTTGTGGTGTCAGGTGTGGGTCCCCAGGACCGGGTCGAGTGGCGCCTGGATGGCAAACGCCTTGGTGTGACCCAGGATGGGCGGTATCTGTGGCCGCTTGGGCCGGGTACCCACCTTGTCCATGCCCATGTCATCAAACCCGGCGGCCCTGGGCGCGACCACCGGGTTCGATTCAAGGTAAAATAAATGGGTCCATGGGACTGCCAGGGCCTTGCTGTTCCCTAGAGCTTTAATTCAGGCTGCCCTTAAAAAAGGGGCAATGGTAAAGTAAATACCCATCAGGAGAATGCCCGATCCGGCAATTCGCCTGAACCAGAGTCCTGCACCGTTCCATGCACTGTTCGCCAGCAGCCTTTTCACAAAAGCCGAGGCGCTTCCTGCCACAGCAATGGGCAGGCAGTGGCCAAGCCCAAAGAGCAGGATTAAAATAATACCGGTGGTTATTTTTTCCTGCACCGTGATAATGGCAAGGATCGGGGCGATGAACCCGAAGGTGCAAGAACCGGAAAGCACCCCATAGGCAAGCCCCAGTACAAAGGCCCCAACGAGACCCTTGAGGTTGAGCCGGTACATCAGGCTGCCGGACATGGAACACTTTTCAACCCCCAGCATGGCCAGTGCCACCCAGATCAATATCAGCCCCACCAGTATCTGCCAGTAATTTCCCACATCGCCCAGCATGCGGCCAAGAACGGCGCAGATGATCCCGATCAGGGTGATGGTGGAAAAAAGACCAATGGTAAACATGACGGCGTACACGCTTGCCTGCCGGGGCTTTAACAATTGCTCCTGTCCGCCCACATAGGCAACGATCAGGGGAATGGATGCCAGATGGCAGGGGCTGAAAAGAACGCTGATCATTCCCCATAAAAAGCAACCCACGGCCCCAAGCAGAATGCCCTGGGTCATCCATTGGTTCACTGTCAGTAAAATAGACGCCAGCATCGTGTTATCCCTTTGGGGCGGGGGCTGGTTGTTTGACCCCCATTTTGCTCATCTGTTCAACAATGGATTGCTCGTCAAAGAATCCCACATGGCGGAACACCTCTTTACCGCTGGCATCAAAGAAAATCTGGGTGGGTATGGACCGGATGTTGAATCTTTTTGCCTGATTTCGGTTCTCCCATACATCGATGAAGACAACGGCGGCCTTGCCCTCATAGGCTTTTTCAAGTTTGACCATGATCGGTGCCATCATTTTGCAGGGGACGCATTTTTTGGCTCCCAGATCCACCATGGTCACCATGTCCTTTACCGGGATGTTGGAAAAATCGTCGGCAGCTACATGGGGTGCTGGAAGAACCAAAGCAATGGCCACGATGGAGAAGAACAGCTTTATTCTATGAATTCCCATTGGGTTGATCCTTGGTTATTTGTTGATCCAGGCTTTGATCTCATCTATTTTCGGCACTTTTCCAGTGCATTTCAACTCGTTGTCAATGATCACGGACGGTGTACCGAAAACACCATAGGAGGCGATCTGCATCATATCGGTCACTTTTTCCACCGTGGCATCCGATCCTGTCTCGTTGATCACGTCCTGAATCAGTTTCTCTGTTTTGTTACACTTTGCACAACCCGGACCCAGTACCTTGATTTCCATGTCAAACTCCTTTTTTTATTGATGATGTATGTTGGCTGTTATTGGCTCAGCATATTTTTATGGTTGATTGTTATGGTCTATATGATCATATTAAATAAGTACCCGACAAAAAGAATCCCGCTGGCAACAACCCCGATGAAAACCGCAATCAGACGGGGTTTGAGTACTTTTCTCAGGATTACCATTTCAGGCAGGGACAGTGCAATGACACTCATCATGAAAGCCAGGACGGTTCCAAGGGCTGCCCCCTTGCCCAGGAGTGCCTCCACAACGGGAATGATGCCTGCTGCATTGGAATACATGGGGACGCCGATGAGGACAGACAGGGGAACCGACCACCAGGAGCCCTTGCCCATGATGGAGGCCATGACCCCTTCGGGTACAAAACCATGGATGCCGGCCCCCACTGCAATGCCGATGAGGACATAGATCCAGACCCGGCCGATGATCTCTTTGACCGCGTCCCAACCGTAAATGATCCGGTCCTGGATGGAAAGTTTTTCTTCTTCCATGGACAGGGCCGTGGTATTTGTCTGGGTCACCCAGTCTTCAATCTGGTTTTCCAGTTTGAGGCGCCCAATGACCCAGCCGGCAATAATGGCGATGAAAAGTCCGGTTCCCATGTAGATGACCGCCACTTTCCAGCCCAGTAGACCGTAAAGCAGTCCCAGGGCGATTTCATTGACCATGGGGGCAGCGATTAAAAAGGAAAAGGTGACCCCCAGGGGGACGCCTGCCGTTACAAATCCGATGAACAGGGGTACGGCCGAGCACGAACAAAAAGGGGTTACGATTCCCAGAAGGGCTGCCAGAACATTACCGGCAAATTCACTTTTGCCGGACAAAAATGCCCGGGTCTTTTCCGGAGTGAAAAAACTTCTGATAATGCCCACCCCAAAAACCACCAGGAAGAGCAGCATCATGACCTTGGGGGTATCATAGAGGAAGAATTCCACGGATGATCCAAGGTGGGAGCCCCGTTCAAACGGCAAAACAGAATAGGTCACCCATGAGGACAGTGCGGGCAGAAAATGGTAGACGACCCACCAGAGATATATGGCCACTGCAGCCACAGGGAAAATGATACCAGGGCCCATGTGCCCCTTGTCCCGGGGGTTAAAAGGTTGTGTTGCTGATTTTGATGTCATGACGCCTCCTGATATTAATTTGATATGGCCATATGTCGATATCGTTTGATGAAAAAAAACAGCCGGTTATTTTCCCACAATGTCTTCGCGGTTGATGTTCGGCAGTATCTGGTTTAAAGTCTGTATTTCTTGTTTGTCATTGAGCCAGTGCTTGAGATTGCCGATCATACTGGCGGCATAGGGGGAATCATTCCCATCTGCCAGGGAATAGTTGACCCATAATCCATCCTTGATGCTTCGCACAAGCCCTGCATCCTCAAGAATTTTAAGGTGTTTGCTGGCCGTTGACTGGGCAATGTCAAGGGCTGTCCTGATTTCACATACACAAAGTGGGCGGGATTGAAGAATCTTCATCATCTTCACCCGGTTGGGGTCAGAAAGCGCTTTCATTACTTTTATAAATTGTTTCATTGTCCATTCCTGTTTTATATCGTTGAATTGGAATATAGCGATTTCAGGCGGATCTGTCAACCCTGAAAGTCAATCGTGGGATAGAATAACCGCCATGGCCGGAGATTACACCAGTCCAGGCCAGGATCATCTCCCTTGAATTTAAGAAAAAAATCAATTTGTTTCCTATTCATATGTGTTGTATGTTGAAATTCATAGTATGGGCATAATTGAAAAATCATTTTTTTGTGCCGGCGATTCGTCTAAAAATGTGAACAATATCTGGCAGTGTTAAATTTGGAGTTTTTTCCCATGGCTGGAAAACCGACCTATGAAGAATTGGAAAAGCGGATTCTGGAGTTAGAGAATGAAAAAGCGGATCGCATAAAGGCCGAGCAGGCATTGCGTGAGAGTGAGAACAGCTTTATACAGCTCTTCGAGTCTGCACCGGTCCCCATGGCCTATGCCAAGTTTATCGAAGGTTATAACGGGACGACATGGAATTCAGCATGGCATAAAACTTTCGGGTATTCCAGAAAACAAGCAGAGGGTCGGAGTGGAAATGACATCGGATTGTGGGTGGATCCTGAAGATCGCACACGCCTGATAAAGATGGCCAACCGGCAAAATTACGTAGCTGATTTTGAAACCCTCCTGCGTCGTCAAGATGGTGCTGTCCGTAACTGCACCTTATTTGGACGTTTCATTGACACCCCCGGAAACCGGCTTTTGATGGTTGTCTATCTTGATATTACCGAACGTAAACGGGCGGAGAAAGAACTTCACCACCTGCGTAATTATCTGTCCAACATCATCGATTCCATGCCGTCTGTTCTGATCGGTGTGGATGTCCATGGCCGAGTCACCCAATGGAACAAACAAGCCGAGCAAACCACCGGGATCTCTTCCGAAACTGCACAGAACAACATGCTTTCAGAGGTCTTTCCCCAGTTGACGTCCCAAATGGGAATAATTGCAGAAAGTATTAAAACCCGTGAAATAAAACAGGAACTAAAGAAACCCCATCATTTTGAAGGCAACACCCGTTTTGAGGATGTCACCATATACCCTTTAACTGCCAATGGCGTTGAAGGTGCAGTGATTCGAGTGGACGATGTCACTGAAAAAGTGAGTATGGAAAAGATGATCATGCAAAGTGAAAAAATGCTTTCCTTGGGTGGGCTTGCGGCCGGCATGGCCCATGAGATAAATAATCCCCTGGCCGGGATGATACAGACAGCAAACGTTTTGGCTAATCGTCTTGGCGGCAGGATAGACATCCCTGCCAATATTAAAGCGGCCGAAGCCTCCGGCACCACTGTTGCAGCCATTCAGAAATTTATGAAGGCCAGGGGGATACTGGCGATGATTGACGCCATTAATGCATCGGGAAAAAGAGCGGCTGAAATTGTGAACAATATGCTCAGCTTTGCCCGAAAAAGTGATGCAAATGTATCCTCCTATCACCTTGCTGATCTGTTGGACAAAACCCTGGAACTTGCAGGAGCGGATTATGACTTGAAAAAGCATTATGATTTTAGAACCATAGAAATCGTCAAAGAATATGAAGCGGATTTGCCCATGGTACCCTGCGAGGGCACTATGATACAGCAGGTCCTGCTGAATGTTCTCAGAAATGGCGCCCAGGCCATGCAGGAAAGAAGTGCCCCCCATCATGTGGGGAGTCCACGTTTTGTTTTTCGACTCATGCGGGAAATAAAAACAAACATGCTGCGGATTGAAATTGAAGATAATGGTCCCGGGATGGATGAAGCGACCTGTAAAAGGATATTTGAACCTTTTTTTACTACCAAACCTGTCGGTGTCGGTACCGGTCTGGGGCTTTCAGTTTCCTATTTTATCATTACTGAAAATCATGGCGGTAAAATGAGCGTTGAGTCAGCCCCTGGCTTTGGGACAAAATTTATCATCCAGCTGCCATTTTATTAGAAATTCTGCAACAACACAGACCCTTGCCAGACCCATAATGCAGCGATTTATCCGGACCCGGACAACTTGCAGGATAATCCGTTTAAAATGTCCTGACTGTACCAGTGTCCCGTCAGATACAATGCCTGGGTCGCAGCGAAGATCATTCGGAAATCCTATGCTGACCCAACTGTGACAAACGCCTCCTGGAATACCGGGATCAAATCCTGGATATGCGGATTCCGTGCTCTGGGTGTGTGCATGTGATTTGGATAGAAACCCAACAATGATGGACAATATAATCGCTCCAACTGTTCAAAATTACATTTGGCATTAAAAATAAGAATTTATCCATTGTTACGGATCAGCTGTTTATCCGTTTTACTATTCCGCGTGCCATGGTATATTGCCCATTATTATTCTCTTACAGTCAGTATACTGTTGTATGTCCCAAACGAATTCAGGCACTTTTGGTCGTTTTTGGGGTCTTGTTGCCAGCTACCATCGACGACATACTTGTATTCATAGGTTCCAGGTGTAAGCTTTATCTTGATTTTCCAGATACCTTCCTTTTTGTTTTTCATCTTGTGTTCTTCACCATTCCACTGGTTGAAATCTCCAACAAGAAGGACCTCCTTCGCCTGGGGTGCATGGAATGAAAATTCAATTTTTTGGTGTTTCACTTTATCTTTGGATTCATTTTTCGACATTTTAAATCTCCTTATGATGTACGATGATTATCATCTCATTTAATGAGAGCATTTCCGATTGTATCGGTACACTTCATTAATATTAAAACGTTTTATTCGCACCACTGCAGCAATTTCTATGCCGCTTTTTTGGAAATAAATTAAAGCCTTGCCCTGACACATTCGGGAATATGGAATTGTTAAAATGCGATTACACGTGTGAAATGTTATGCAAGAATCTGTCAATCTGTAAAAAATGCTGACAGTCAGTGTGGCAAAACATTTATAAAAGTAAGCGCTCTATAAACTTTACCTTTTTCTATTGACTTGACAGGCATGTTCTCCTAAATCAGCATGCTTTTAATTCGCCGGCAAACTGGCCGGCGGAATAACCATGGGTGCTTTTTTAGGGGAAATTCTGTTTGCCAATCTTTTACAATCAAACACGCCTTCATCCCTGGGGTGTTTAGGCTTTCGTTTTGGTGACAAGGGCACCCACTCAAGCCGTACGATGATGTTTAATGAAATAGAATCTCTCCTTGATGCGGTTCAAGGGGAAAGGGAGCGGGTGGAGTATGTGCATGCAGTGCTTGAAGATAATTGTCTTGGCAAGCAAACTCTCTCCACCAGAAAATTTTCGCTACAGCGACTCAGTGAACTTTATGCCCTTGACCTTGCGGTACCGTTATTTCGTATTGTGAGGGATTTATGGAGAACATACCCGGAAAGTCAGCCACAGCTTGCTCTGCTGACAGCATTAGCCCGTGACCCACTCCTGCGCATGACCGCTGCTACAGTTCTTCAAGCACCCGCCGGAAAGGAGTTTGCCCGACAGGATATGACAGACGCTCTTGAAGCTGTGACCGGTCCGCTTTAATGACTCGACCTTGGACAAAATCGTTCGAAATGCATCCTCTTCCTGGGCCCAATCCGGGCACTTGCAGGGACGGGCCAGAAAATTCCGTCAATCAATCCAGGCCACTCCTTCCGCTTCGGCATATGCATTTGGTCTTGGCTATCTGCAAGGTGTTCGTGGACAGAATCTCTTCAGCTGCTCCTGGATCAAGGTGTTTGATCTCGAGGAGTTGGAGGCGAGGGAAAGGGCCGACGATGCCAGGCGTTTAGGATTGCTGGACATCAAGCAGTCCGGTTCTCTCATTGATATTTCTTTTCCGAAGCTACTCACCGATTCAGACAAGGAGCTTTTGCATGGGACGCATTGAAAAACTGGCTAAGCGGTATAAGCGTTATGTGTCGCTGTCCTGGCAGAAAGATCTTGCCGGCGCTCAGCGCGCTATTTTCGTTGTATATGACAAAACCGGTGAACGCCGGCTGGTTAACCGTAAGGAACTTTTTGCACTGGCGACAGCTGAGACAAAACACAATTGGAAAGAGGTTGACCTGACCCGCGTTTTTTCTCAATGGATGGCCAGTATCGATTACAGGGAAAGCTATTTTGAATCACCTGATGATCTTGAATTAAAGTTAGACGGTGATTTTTTTGATTATAAGGCATGCCGATATTTTTTTCTTATGAACGTCCAATCCACAGCAAACAGGGTGAACAATTTGGATAAATGTGGTATCTACTTTTTGGGTCATAGCTATTCTCCTGATTTTATTCTGGCGAGTAAAAAAAATTGAATAGTTATGACCATCTCAAAAAATCAAGTGTTTCATGCTTTGTTGTGCCCGTCAGGGCATGGGGGTTATTGAAATTCACGAGCTGTTTTTTTCCGAGGGCCGGGAATCGGGTGAATTTTCCCGGGGAAAGGATTCTATCCGGGCCTCTGGTGGTATTGTCATGGTGGGAAATTTTGACATGGACATTGATCAGCAGCAGCGCATCGGCCATCGGCTTCCTCCTTTACCCCTGGAGATGCCCAACGATACGGCTTTCATGGATCGATTGCACGCCTATCTGCCAGGCTGGGATTTTCCCAAACCGAACCCCAATGAACATTTTACCGATCATTTTGGACTGGTCAACCTTCGCGGCTCCATTGATTCTCTCCAAAATGCCGTGGCCTCCATTGAGCTGGCCATTGAAAAAGGTGCAGAAACAGTTCTCATGCCGGTATCGGCCAGAAAGCAGCTCTTTGAACTTTCGGACGATATGGCAACCAAAGTCAACATTCAGTTTTACTCCGACGCCCAGGATGCCTTGGTTAAATCGTTAGTCGAATAAAAAGATTGAAGATTTTTCCATGGATCCTTTCACCTGTCAGGAGAGACCGAGGGGTCTTTTTTATGTGGTTCCCATTGTCAATTATTGAGCCAGGAGTTCAAATTAAAGTTCATTTTTCATTCTCAGGGTTGCTATGGGGTTGTTAGCAGAATTTTCCAAACAAAAAAGGCCTTCAACGAAAAACCGTTGAAAGCCTTGATTTTAAAATGGCGCGCCTGGCAGGATTCGAACCTGCGACCCCCTGATTCGTAGTCAGATACTCTATCCAGCTGAGCTACAGGCGCCCAAAAACCTGTGAACAATACATAAATTTATTTTAAATGTCAATTAAAAGTTGAAACTATTTGACCTGAAGGCCCAAACATGGATATAGAGGTATGAATGAATGATCTTTTTTATATGGCAATTGCCCTTGAAGAGGCTGAAAAAGCGGCCCGCATGGATGAGGTGCCTGTGGGGGCCGTGCTGGTGGATGGGGCGGGTGAAATCCTTGCCAGAACGCACAATCAGCCGATAACCCTTTGTGATCCATCGGCCCATGCAGAGATGCTGGCCCTTCGCAGGGGGGGTGAAAAATCGGGAAACTATCGATTAACCGGGGCAACCCTTTATTCGACCATCGAACCCTGTATCATGTGCATGGGGGCGATCATTCATGCAAGGCTGTCACGAATTGTCTACGGCGCCTGTGATCCCAAGTGGGGGGCGGCCGGTTCACTGTATAATTTTGCCTTTGATACACGACTCAATCACACCCTTGAGGTTGTCCCGGGTGTGTGCAAAGATGAGGCAACGGATATCATCATAGGTTTTTTTAGAAACAAAAGGAGCAAAAAGTGCCAAACATAGTTGTTGTGGGAACCCAGTGGGGTGATGAGGGAAAGGGCAAGATTGTCGATCTTTTAAGCGGTCATGCCGATTATGTGGTGAGGTTCCAGGGCGGGAACAACGCCGGTCACACCATGGTGGTTGACGGCAATGAGATCATCAGCCACCTTGTGCCGTCTGGAATCATCCAGAACAAGGTGTGCTTCATCGGCAACGGAGTCGTGGTTGATCCCCTGGTGCTGCTCGAAGAGATCGATTACCTGGATTCAAAGGGAATTGATGTCTCCCCGGACATGCTCAAGGTCAGCGACCGGGCGCACATGATCATGCCCTACCACAAATCCATTGATCAGGCCCGTGAGCTTAAAAAGGGAGATGCAAAGATCGGCACCACCGGCCGGGGGATCGGTCCCTGTTACGAGGACAAGGCCACCCGGCGGGGAATCCGGTTTGCAGACCTCCTTGACGAGGCGCTTTTTGCTGAAAAGGTCACGACCATCATGGAGGAGAAGAATTTCTACCTTGAAAATTATTTTAAAACAGACACCCTTGATCCCGCGGCCGTTATCAAAGAGTTCATGGGACTCAGGGATCGACTCCTGCCCTATATCTCAGACGTGTCCGTGGCATTAAACAAGGGTATGGACCAGGGAAAACAGGTCCTGTTTGAAGGTGCCCAGGGAACGCACCTGGATATTGAACACGGCACCTATCCCTTTGTCACCTCCTCGAGTACGGTTTCCGCCAATGCCGCCTGTGGGTCAGGGGTTGGGCCGGGCAGGCTCGACCATGTCATGGGTATTGTCAAAGCCTACACCACGCGGGTTGGAAGCGGCCCGTTTCCCACCGAGCTTTTTGATGAAATCGGAGACCGGCTCCAGAAAAAAGGGGCCGAATTCGGCGCCACCACCGGCAGGCGAAGGCGGTGCGGCTGGCTTGACATGGTGATGCTCAAAAATGCCGCACGCCTCAACGGCCTGACCGGCCTGGTTATCACAAAGCTCGATGTCCTTGACGGTCTTGATGAGATCAAGATCTGCACGGGATACGAGCACAGTGGAACGGTCTACGATGCATTCCCGCCGGCCATCAAGACCCTTGAAGAGTGCACTCCCGTATACGAAAGTCATCCGGGATGGACGGAAAATATTTCCAGGATCAAGGACTATGCGGATTTTCCGGAAAACACCAAAAAGTATCTGGATCGCATCAGGGAACTGTCCGGGGTTGATATTAAAATCGTTTCGGTTGGCCCTGATCGAGAGGCAACCATTGTCCTTGATAATCTATTTTGTTGACATTGAGTTAAAAAAGAACTATTAATCCTTTTCAGCTGTCGGGATGTGGCTCAGTCTGGTAGAGCACAGCGTTCGGGACGCTGGGGTCGGAGGTTCAAATCCTCTCATCCCGACCAGCTTAAACAAAGGCTTCCAGCCGATTTTGAAAAATACCAAAAGACAACAATCGTAGCAATCGTTAGTCAGTCTTGATAAAATGAACCCCATTTATCCCTCAGGCTGAATTTCCACTGGCATTGATATTGCCGTACAGCGACACCCGGACAATTTTTCGTAGGCGTCCGCCTGCCCGGATTTTTTTTGCCTCATCACAGGGCGTGGGTTTCCGGGCGTTGATCAACGAGGTCATGCCCAGCTGCTGGAGAGAAAGATCAATTTCGTTGATGTTGTCCTCACCGATCAGGGTCCGTAATCTGACTTTTCAAATATTTGTTGCCTTTGCATTTTGTTCATCGTCATTTTTCTCCACCACGGTCATTGTGTGGGGTGCCAGCTGAATCGTCTCAAACGGCATCTCTATTCCAGCGGCAGTTAGTGCGTTGAACACCTTTTCCCGCAGCTCGAAACGCTTTTGCACATGCTGTCGTTCATCGGCAAGCCATACGCGTAATTCCAGTGCAACATTGTAGTCGTTGAGTTTTGTGACCACCACACCGGGCTGGGGATCTGCCATGAAATTTGTATCCTGTTGGACCAGATCGACGAGAATCCGGCGGACACGGTCTATATCTTCTGTCACAGCCACGGTCACATCAATGGCAAGGCGCAGGTGGGGAAAATTTGTATAGGAAACAACGGTCTTGGTCATCACTTCAGTGTTGGGTACCGCCAGCATTCTCCCATCATTGGTAATAATGCGGGTGGAACGCAGGGTTATCCGGTCAACCCGGCCGTAGTTGTTGTCTATTTCCACCAGGTCAACAATGAGTTCCGCCAGGGGCGGGCCCAGTCTTTCTGGATTGAAATATTCCCTGAGGCGGAAGATCAGACTGTCGACCAATGGGTTCACGATGTTTGGCTCCAATACGCAGCAGGTCCGTGGGTCTAGACCCGTTGACCTGGATTATGGCAGTAACGGTCCATGATGTCCAATTAAAATTATCGCAGATTGTTTTCGGCTGTTGAACGGCCGGGGTGGGGCACCGGCTGGGGCGTCATCATACGCCTTTCAGAGGTATTGTCCATGGATAATCATGGACATTCCCTGGAGAACTGTCTATAACAATGATCGTAATGACACGTCACTCTGTGATGCATCAAATGAACAGGAGCATGGTTTATGGCAGAACCGTTTGTTTCACTGATGACATGGCTGGGAATCGTTTTTTGCATCAGCCAGTCAGCAATGTTTTCCGGGATGAATCTGGCCCTTTTCAGTGTTGGCAGACTACGACTGGAGATCGAAGCCTCGACCGGCAACAAACAGGCGGCAAAGCTGCTGAAAATACGTGAGGATTCCAATTTTATTCTGACCACGGTTTTGTGGGGAAATGTGGGAATCAACGTGTTGCTGACATTGTTGTCCAATTCCGTTCTGGCAGGTGTCAGTGCGTTTCTTTTCTCAACGATATTGATTACCTTTGCCGGAGAAATTCTGCCCCAGGCCTATTTCTCCAGGAATGCCCTTAAAATGGCATCCCTTCTTTCTCCTGTTCTCAGGATATACCAGTATGCCCTGTATCCTGTTACGAAATCGTCTGCAAAATTTTTGGACTGGTGGCTTGGGCCTGAGAGTATTCAATATTTCAGGGAGTATAACATCCGAGAGCTGATCAAAATGCACATTGAGGCGGACGAGGTGGATATCGACAGAATTGAAGGGCTGGGAGCCTTGAATTTTCTGGACATAGACGATCTTCTGGTCACCCAGGAGGGGGAACCCCTGGACCTCGAGAGTATGGTGGAACTTCCTTGTGAACAGGGTCGGCTGATCTTTCCAGAATTCAAACAGGAATCGTCGGACCCGTTTCTCCGGCAGATTGACCGGTCCGGGAAAAAGTGGGTGGTTCTGATCAACAAGGATAGGCTGCCCTGGCTTGTACTGGACGCCGACAGTTTTCTCCGTCACGCTTTTTTCAAGGCGTCGCCCCCCGATCCCCTAAATTATTGTCACCGCCCCATCGTGATCCATGATGCTTTAACAGAGATTGGGACGATCCTCAATCAGTTCAAGGTTCACAGCAAAAATCCAGATGATAATGTCATTGAACAGGACATTATTCTGCTGTGGGGGGCATCCAAACGGATTATTACAGGTGCCGATATCCTTGGGCGACTCATGCAGGGAATCAGCATTAAACATACCGCAACAGGTATAAAACATGCAGCAACAGGCATAGCGGGGCAGCATTGAACCGGATCGGAAAAAGACCGGCAGCCTATCTGTCCCGGCCACAGGAGATGGACAGGCAGGTTGCAACCAGCAGATACCAGGATCTGGCAAGGGATCTTGTCCCGTCACCACCAGTACCCCAGCGATGGAGACGAAAGCTGCTGGCACTGGGCAGTGGCGATCCCACTAAGGCGATCTGTTCGTCAATGATTGCCCAGGCATTTCAGTCCGTTCATTATCCGATTCTGCCTGAAATATTAATGAGAAATTCCCAGGAAAGGGATGCAGGCAGTGCTGCAGGGAGATCCTCCATATAAAACATTACAGCCTGTTTACGCCAAGGGATTTTGATGCCTCTCCTTACTTTGAGATTATCAAGCCAACCCTGGCCAGGGGGTTTAACCCCTACGAGATTGAATGGTCGGTTCAGGATGGCACGTTTGGGGCGGATATTCAGTCGTTGACTAGGACAGGTTCACAGGACCGCAAATTTTATAACTTGCCGGGGCAGGCCCGGAAGAATCAGCCGAATGATTTTGGTGGAACAGGGGGACGCTTCCATGGAAGCGTCCCCCTGGGGTGTCAGACATTGGGCAGGATGTTGGAAAACTGGTACTCTTCGGCTTTTTTACCGATGCTGAGCTCATAGGCGGTTTCCCCCCACTGTTCAATGGTGAGAAAATAGTTGCCTGAATCGTCGGCATAGTCCCACTTGAACACCTCCCGTCCCGGGGCGTTGTCCTTGAAAAACAGCGCACCCCCGGTTTCGTCCAGATGAAACTGCCTGCCTTCAAACTCGATTTCATCGGGGGGATCATCCGACTGGGTGATCGTCTTTCTCACCCCCGGGTCCAGATCCCTGAACAATCGTTTCCGGCTGATGGTCCAGTAATCCTCGTCATCGGGCTCACGCTCAAGATACAGGGTCTCGTCGTGGCTTTCCAGCTGCCACTCATGGGTAATATCCCCCGCTCCCCAGTCGTAGCGGTTGGTGGATACAACCTGCCAGGTTTTCATGTCATAATCCACATAATACCCGGTTCGCATCTGTTTGAGGTCAAGACCTGAAACCGGGTCCACAGCCTCGGCCTGCCTGGATGCAAACTTTTTTTTGAAAAAATCGCCTAGTCCCATTTTTTTACCGGGATCAGGAGATCCCCATCCTTTTTTTAAGTTCAAGAAGATCCGTTGAAGCGCTGGTTGAAGCGCTGCCCAGGGCGTTGTCGATCTCAGAGTCAATACCGGCATCGGCTGCCGCCACCTCGCCATAGGCCTGGGCAAGGGATTCATCCTCTTCGACCTTGGCCTTCATCTTTTCGAGCATGGCAATGGTCGATGAACTGTCGATGTTGGCAAGCTGGGCATTGATCTTTTTTGTGGACTGGGCCGTTCGTGCCCGGGCCTTGAGGGTGATCAGGTCATTGTCATAGGAGGTGATGGTGGATTTAAGCTTACTCACCTGGGTTTGCAGTCCGGCGGCCCTTTGTTCATGGGCCGTGGCTTCAGTGCCAAGGCGCTGGGCCTCGGACAGGCTCTGCTCCTTGAGATTCAGAGCCTCGGTTGCAAGGCGCTCTGCATCAGCCGGGTCCATGGCACCGCTCTGCATTTTCTGGAGCAGCAGCATGGCCTTTCGTTCGTAATCCTGGGCCATATTTTTCTTTTTATCCGCCTCTTTCCGGGTTCTGATGGCAATTCCCTTGACTTCGGCAAGGCTTGTCATGGCTGCGGTAAGATCCTTTTTCAGATCCCGGATGCCCTGTTCCGTGAGTTTGATGGGGTCTTCCATTTTATCTATGATGGCATGGGCCTGGGATTCGCCCACCTTGAACAGTCGTTTGAAAAATGACATTGTTGCTTCTCCTTAAAAATGTGGAAAAAATGTGTTGATTGATTGAAAGCCTGGCCCTTGCGGTATCATTGCCGCGGCTGCCCCAGGCCATGTCCATGGCTTGGGCCGTTGGGGTCAGACGTATTCAAGAAGTTCTGCCCCGTACTCTGAAAGGGCAAGGGTCAATGCATGGATGGATCCCTCAAGTTCGTTTCTGTCAAGATTCTCAAGCTGCAGGGTGTCCCTGAAGATAACGTAGGTTTCGGTTTCATCCACCACAAAGGCGCCGTGGACCAGTTGCCGGTTGAGCTGCAAAAGTCGCCTGTAAAGAGTGTCTTTGTTTTGGGGAACCTTCATGATCACCTGCTCAAGGACAACAATGGGTGCCTCGCAGTCGATCACCAGGTTTTTAATGCCGTTCTCCTCATCTTCGACAATGACCAGCTCTTCTGCCGCGTCCTCCTTGGTGATGGAGATCTCCATGTCGTTTAGAAATTCCTTGATCAGATTGAATTTATCTTTCATTTTTGTCTCCTTAAGGTCGTTTCATGTTAGTCAAACGCGGGCCGCTGTGCTGCAATGATAACCAGAGAATCGTCCTTCTGCAATAAATAGTCGCTGTCGGGGTTGGAAGTCATTGTCCTGCCGGCCCCATCTTCAACCCCCACGCACAGGATGTTCTCTTTTTCCTTGAGCCGGCACATGGCAGTGAAAAAAGAATTTCCCACAAGATAAGGCGGTATTGTGATCTTGTAAAGCTCATTTCCATATCTGTTGCTCACAAGCTCGCTGACAAACCGGGTCACCCCGTGGTCCAGGGCGGCCTGGACAAGCAGGTTGGTGGAGATCTCACCGATCACGATGATCTCATCTGCCCGCGCAAGCTTGAGGTGATCCCTGTTTTTGGGATCCATGAGTTCGACGCAGGTGTAAAGATCCGGGACCAGGTTTTTAATCGACATGGTGGTAAGGATCGTTTTTGCATCCCTGGCATAGGTGTCAAGGGTGTCGTCCGACAGGACCAGGGCGGCTGAGGCCCTGTCTGCGCTTGCCATGGCAAGGGTGGTCGGATCAACCTGGCCCTGAACAAAAAAGAGGTTGTCCTGAACCAGGGGGATCTCATCCAGCTCTGCAATGATCACCAGGGGAATGGCGTCACACTTGGCATCCTGGTTCATCTCGCTGATGATGGTTCGTCCACGGTCGTTCCATCCGCAGATGATAAAATGGTCCTTCAGGTTGGTTGTTTTCATCCCTCGTTTCTCCATGAACTTGTTTTCAATGAACAGGCCTGCAATGGTTGCCGTTAAAAAACCGAGCAGGCCGATCCCGGTGAGCATCACAAAAATGGCAACAGTCCTTCCGCCAGGGGTTGCCGGTGAAACGTCACCATACCCAACGGTGGTCATGGTGACGATCGACCACCACAGGGCATCAACAAAGGGGATTTTTTTTTCAAAGAACATGAGTAGCAGGCTTCCTGAAAAAAGGACAAAAACGGCAAAAAAAAGAACCCGATGAATGTTTTCACGTTTCAACAGATTCAGAAAACGTGCAAGTGCGGCAAAGATTTGAACCATGGTTTTTCTCCTTTGCCCTTTTTATTGGCAGTTTTTTTTGATAAATTCAAGGAAATTGATTTTGGCGCTGGGCGCTTGTAAACCCGATTTGATGGTGTTACAATATTAAGTTCTGATACCATGATCAATAAAACAGATTAACAATAGAGCAAAAGAGCAGAAGATATGAACGAACAAACTCAGATAAATTTCTGGCAGGATCACTCGCTTGAATATCTTGAAATGGCTTTCAGGACAGACTTCCAGGAACGGGTGGCAAACCCCGACGGCCATGGCCGGCGAACCGGTGAATGCGGAGACACGGTGGAGTTTTTCCTGATGGCAGAAGACGGGGTGCTCACCAGCGTCACCTATGACGTTGACGGGTGCAAAAACACCAACGCCTGTGCCAACACCGTGGTTCACCTTGCAACGGGCAAAACCGTGGACGAGGCATGGAACATCACCCATGAGGATGTTGCCGCCTTTCTCAAGACACTGCCCGCCCATGACAGCCATTGTGCCGAACTTGCCGTGGGGGCATTTTACCTTGCATTAAGGGACCTTGCCGGAAAATCAAAACACCTCAATTCAGTCAATACAAAGGAGAATGCCATAGATGGGCAGGATATCATCGTTTGAGCGGCTCAGGGAGAGTGAGCGGGAAACAAGAAAAGATCTGATCATCACCGCAGCCACGGAGATGTTTCGTGAAAAAAATTTCTGGGACATCAGCATGCGCGACATTGCCAGCACGGCCGGGGTGTCGGCCTCATCCCTTTACCGGTATTTTCCAAGCCGGGACGACCTCTTTATTGAGGCGCTGCTCATTGACATCAGCAAAATTGAAATTCTTCTCAACGAGCGCATGGTCAGGGGAGAGGGGCTTGAGGCGTTGTCCGTTGCCGTTGTGGACTATTTCCTGGACAACGAGCCCACCTTTCAGATGATGTGTCATTTTCTCATGCGGGGAGATGAAACCCCCGGCGTCAACGAGAAGTTCGGTGCCGTACAGCTTCGTTTTCTGAAAATGTTTGAAAAGGTTGTCAAGACCCTTTCCGGCGGGGAACAGGCCGTCACCCAGTTGCACATCCGTGCCTTTTTTGCCTCCCTTGCCGGCATTGTCATGACCTTTCGCCACTTTCCGGGCTATACGGACCAGGAGCGCCGGGCCTATATCCACAAGCTTGCCCTGCTCATCATCAGTGACGGTAAGGGATTTGGCGTGTCAGAGCCAGTCCAGGTGGTTTGAATCGACACACAGGGTGACCCGGCTTCCCGGATAAAGGGCAAGTGAGGCCACCGTCTCCCGGTCAAACCGGGGCGTAAAAACAAGGTCCCCCACCTGGATGGTCACGGCGATCCGGCCGTTCTTTTGATCCAGCACCAGGTGGGTGACAACGCCGTTGAGCCGGTTGGTGAATTCAGATCCGTGTCGCGAGTGATAATGGTTTGCCGGGTGGGGTGCCTTTGCGGGCGGATCCATCTCAACACGGATGTCACGGTTGTTGATGAGAGCCAGGGCATCGGGTTCGGGCGGTGCAGGGGCAAAAAAAAGTTGGTCGTTTCCTAGGGGGGTTGAACAAATGCCTTTTTCCTGCCGTGTCCAGGGACCGGGCACCATGGTGTGCACACCTGGTTTCAAGATTTTCCCATTGTACAGATAGAGTGTAGTTTCGCTGATCTCGTCAAGCCACTGCCGGTCGTGGCTTGCAATCACCAGGGTGGTTCCCCATTGGTTCCGGGCTGCAAAGGCTGCCTGACGGATCAGTTGTGCACTTTCAAGGTCAACACTAGCCGTGGGTTCGTCCAGCAGAAGAACCTGGGGGCACAGGGCAAGCCGGGCCGCCAGGGCAACCCGCTGGGCCTCTCCCCCGGAGAGTTCATGCCACCGCCGCCGGGCAAACCGGTCAAACGGCAGTCCCACCTTTGAAAGGGCGTCCGACACCCGCGCCGCCAGGTCGTCTGTGGTGCCCCTGATTTTCAATCCATAGGCCGTGTTTTCAAAAACCGTTCGTTTGAGAAGATAGGGTTTCTGGGTCAGCAGGCTGATCTTGAACCTCACGTTCGGGGAAAAGAGCTGTTCGTGGTGTCCATTGAACAATATTTCGCCCCGGGTGGGCGGCTCGGCAAAGGTCATGAGTTTTAAAAGTGTGCTCTTGCCGCTGCCGTTGGGACCGGCAAGGCCGGTGATGGATCCCCTGGCAATGTTCAGAAATTTAATCTCAAGGGCCCTGTGGGCACCATAGTAGTGGGCAACCTTTTTGAACTGATACGCAGGGGGTGGCATCATTGTTTTCTCAGGAATGACAGGCTGAGGTTGACGGCAAAGGCGATGGTGATGAGGACCAGACCCAGGGCGATGCCGTTGGCAAACATTCCCTTGCCCGTTTCCAGGGCGATGGCCGTGGTAATGGTCCGGGTGTGCCACTTGATGTTGCCGCCGACCATCATGGAGATGCCCACTTCGGTCATGACCCTGCCATAGGCCGTGACTGCTGCGGCAAGAATGCCGAACCGGACTTCCCACAGGCAGGTGGCGATGATGTTTTTCCGGCCGGCCCCAAGGGAGATGAGGGTCAGCTTCAGCTGGGGATCCATGCCCTCAATGGTGGCTGCCGTAAGGGCGGTTACGATGGGAAAGGCCAGAATGGTCTGGCCCACGGCAATCCCGCCCAGGGTGAACAGCAGGTGGAAATCGCCCAGGGGACCCCGGCTTGAGATAACGGCATAGACCAACAACCCGATAAAGACCGTGGGAAGGGCTAAAAGGGTGTCGAGCACCGTTCGCAGGGGCCGTTTGCCCTTGAAATCAAAGTAGCCGAGCAAAAAACCCAGGGGCAGACCTGCTGCCATGCTCATGAGCATGGAGCAGGTCGATACTTTCAGGGTTGCCTGTACGGCGCTCCAGGTTGCACTGTCGCCGGTTGCAAGAAGCCCCAGGGCCTGGAAGAGTCCTGCAAGGATAAAATCCATCTGGGAAGGGTCGTCCTATCGGGCATTCGGGGTGAACAGCGGCTGACCCAGGAGTCTGAATTCCCGGATCAGGGCCTGGGCCCTTGCCCCGGCCATCCAGTCGGAAAACGCCACGGCAAGGTCGTATCTGGCATTGGGGCAGTTTTTTGGATCCAGGGTCAGGACGCTGTACTGGTTCAAAAGGATGGCATCTCCCTCCACAAGTACCTGGAGGGGCGCTGCCCCGCCTTTCTGGGACTGGTATTTGATAAAGGTGCCCCTGTCTGTCATGGTGTAACCCATGCGCTCTTCCGCGGCATTGATGGTGGCCAGCATGCCCTGGCCGGTCTGGATATACCAGGCCTCTTTTTCCGGCAGGGGTTTGCCGGTCTGGTTCCACAGGATCTTCTCTTTTTTGTTGGTGCCTGAATCATCCCCCCGGCTCAGAAACAGGGCCTTGTGCTCCCGGATGATTTCAAGGGCCTGTTTTACGCTTTTCCCCTTGACCCCGGCAGGATCTGCCGCCGGACCGATGATGACAAAGTCGTTGTACATGATTTCCCGCCTGTCTTTGCCGAATCCTGCATCAATGTAGCGTTTTTCAGCAGCAGGGGCATGGACCAACAGCACATCCACGTCGCAGCGTTCACCAAGCTTGAGGGCCTTGCCCGTTCCCGTGGCGGTCCACTTGATTTCAATCTGGGTATCCTTTGAGAACTCGGGCATGAGATAATCCAGAAGTCCGGTGTTGTCCGTGCTTGTGGTGGTGGCCATCATCAGCTTTT
The DNA here is from genome assembly GCA_963675615.2 of uncultured Desulfobacterium sp. Lineage (GTDB taxonomy): Bacteria > Desulfobacterota > Desulfobacteria > Desulfobacterales > Desulfobacteraceae > Desulforapulum. The sequence goes on along the minus strand of CAXXTD010000001.1, from coordinate 364,260 downwards.
TCTCCTGGGCTGTGGCGGCTGACAGGGGGATTATGGCAATCATCACCATGAGGATAAGGGTTTTGAATGATAGAAAGTCTGATTTCATTGGATGCTCCTTGATTGTTTGGTTATGGATGGAAGTAAAATAGATTCATTTTTTGAAGCTATAAAGGTTGAATGGGGCTTGTGTCAATGAAAAATTCGGTTTTACAGGGTGTTTCAGACGTGGATAACCCCTGCCTACAGATAATTACAGATCAAGCCAGGCAAGGGGGGTGTTGGTTTTAAAATCCAGGAGGGTTATCCGGTTGTTTTCAATAATGCCGTAGGTGCGCAGATTAACCCGTGGAACCGCCGGGGAACCCGGGTTGAAAAGGACGAATTCTTCCGTTTTTTCAAGTTTTGGCACATGGGTGTGACCCTGGATCACCAGGGCGGTGTGACGGGGTCGGTTCAGGATGGGGGCGTGGCCGTGGACAAGGAGAATGTCGACCCCGCTGTGGGTGAACTCAAGGGCATAGCGGTAGCCCGGGCAGAAGGCGGGAACATCGCAGTTGCCGTATACATAGCGAAACCGGTTGCCCAGGGCCGCCGCCTCGTCCCTGATGGTCCGGGGGTTGAAATCAGGGGTGGAACGGCCGTAGCGGGTGTCAAAAAGATCCCCGGCCACCACAAGGATGTCATTCTGTCCGACCATGGACCTGACGGCCTGCCAGGTTTTGTAGCTGCCGTGCAGATCGGCTGTGACAATGAGCCGTCCCACGGTCACCGGTCCTTCAGGAACAGGTTGTGGTACTCGTCCTCGGACAGGTGCTGCCGGAGCATTTGGTTTACGAAAAGGTAGATCTCTTCAAGTTCGTTCTGGTCGAGCCTTGGGATGAACTTTGCCATGAATGCATCTTCTGAAAATTTCTGCAGGTAGAACATGATGGTCTCCTGGTCGGTCGTTCTGTCCATGCCAAAGGCGCCAAGTCCTGTGTAGCTGTGGATGAAGTTGTGGGTATCCTGTGCCATGATCCTCTTTTAATGTTGCTCTGGGGTAAATTTTGTTTTTTCCCACAACAGGGACGGGAGATCAACCTTTTTTTGTTACCGGGTGCCCCCAATCCACCACCTAAAAAAAAGAAAAACCCCGTTGCGCTTGATGGCTCAAGCAGATAGAGTATTTGTGCGAACAAAAAACTATCATCAACGGGGTGAAACAAGTTATGACACAAGGCGTGCTTCCATTCAAGTATGAAGAAGAAAAAACTCAGTCCGGCATGACCGCATTGGCTGGCCTGCCCGTCTATCTCGACTTGGCCAAAGTAATCGGGTTGTCCAAATCCATTCAAAAACATCTGAAGGTAAGAGAGAACTCGCAAGGCTGGACTGATTCCCAGATGGTTTTATCTTTGGTGCTGCTCAATCTCGCCGGAGGAGACTGTGTTGATGATTTAAAGATCCTGGAGGCGGATGAAGGTTTCTGCCAAATATTGCGGAAATCAGAAATGCATGGTTTGAGTCGTAAGGTTCGCCGGGCTTTAGAGAGTCGGTGGCGGAAGGAAAAAAAACGTTCTGTGCCATCCCCGTCAGCTGTCTTCAGGTATCTGTCAAAATTTCATGATGCTGAACAGGAGGATGCCCGAAATCAGTCAGATGTTAAAGCATTTATCCCCGCCGCTAATGACTTCCTGAAGGGATTTGGAAAGATTAATAAAGATATGATCGCTGGCTTGAATAGAGTAAACGTCGAGACAACGGCCACCTTGGACATGGATGCCACCCTGGCTCAAACCATGAAAGAGACAGCCTCTTATTGTTATAAGGGGTTCAAGGCTTACCAACCTTTCAATACATGGTGGTTTGAGCAAGGCATTATTCTTCACACAGAATTCCGGGACGGTAACGTGCCCGCGGGTTATGAACAGTTAAGGGTTTTTAAGGAAGCCTTGGACTGTCTTCCAAGCAATGTGGAAAAGGTGAGGCTCCGGTCAGATACTGCAGGTTACCAGCACGATCTTTTACGGTACTGTGAAAAAGGTGAAAACAAACGGTTTGGTAGAATCGAATTTGCCATCGGCTGCAATGTGACTAAGGCATTCAAAATAGCGGTAGCTCAAGTGCCAGATGCCCAATGGCAGCCGATTTATAAAAGGGAGAAAGGTATACAGTTAAAAACCGGTAGCGAGTGGGCTGAAGTGTGCTTTGTTCCCAACGAACTTTGCTACAGCAAAGATGCTCCGGTATACAGGTATCTTGCCAAACGGCAGCGCCTGGTTGAACAACAACCTTTGCCTGGTATGAGTGAAGATAAACAGCTGAATCTTCCCTTCCCGACAATGGAAATGGATGAAGGCCGCTACAAGGTGTTTGGTGTGGTTACCAACATAAAATATGAGGAGACAACCGGCGAGGATATTATCCATTGGCTTCATGAACGATGCGGTAAGAGTGAAGAGGTTCATGCAGTGATGAAAGATGACTTAGCAGGTGGGAAATTGCCATCCTCAGACTTCGGTACAAATGCAGCGTGGTGGTGGATCATGATATTATCCTTGAACCTGAATGTGATAATGAAAAATTTGGCCTTAGCTCCTTCGATGAAGACGAAACGGATGAAGGCCATCAGATTCTCACTTATCAATATCCCGGGGAGAGTAGTTAGACGATCCCACACTCTGTTTTTGCGTTTATCTAAAGGGCATCCATCTTATGACCTCTTGGTTGAGGCGCGTAGAAAAATTGCAATGCTTTTCGGTTCATGGGCACCATCTGGATAACTATATGATAAAAGTACGTACAAAAAATTTTATTTTTATGGTCGGCCAAGGGATACCCACGGTCAAAATTATCCAGAACCGGAGGGTTGACGGCAAAAAAGGCGGGCTCCATGCCCTGGCAGACTCTCAACTCAAAAAAAAGCCCCCAAAAAAGGCGGTGGATGGATGTCCCAAAAATAGGCGGTGGATTTGGGGTGCGGGTTTGGTTTGCATTTTAAATGTGGGCATTATACCGTTGACCGGTTGTTGTATCAACGCTAACCGGGTCGGAACAGACCCTTTCAAAGGGAGCACATTTGTCAGGTATGGGCAGAAACGGATTTGACATCGACTGGTTTTACGGCGCCCATGGTCACCGGTTGCGGTTTGGCCGGCGGGAAGTCTCTGGTGCAGGGGCAGAGGGGATTGTTCTTCTCCTGAACGGCAGGTCCGAGTTTCTTGAGAAGTATGCCGAGGTCGCAGGTGAACTTGTTTTCAGGGGGTATACGGTTTTAAGCTTTGACTGGCGGGGGCAGGGGTTGTCTGTCCGCGAGCTTGAAAACCGGCAAAAGGGGTATGTCAGGACCTTTGACGATTATCTCGAAGACCTTGACATTTTTTACCGGCAGATTGTCGCCCCGTTGGGGCTTCCCGTCACCCTGCTGGCCCATTCCATGGGCGGTCACCTGGGCCTGAGATTCATGCACGACACCCCTTCCGCCGTTTCCAGGGCCGTTGTTGTCTCTCCCATGATCGACATTGTTACCTGGCCCTTTCCGTTGATTGCTGCAAGGCGTATTGCCAAGATTGCCTGTGCTGCAGGGTTTGGCGAAACCTATGTGGTTGGCGGCACCAATTACGCCCCAGATAAAATCGGTTTTGAAAACAACCGGTTGACCCATGACCCCGTAAGGTTCAGCAATGAGGGGCAGCTTATTGCCCAGACACCCGACCTTGCCCTGGGAGACGTGACCTATGCATGGCTCAAGGCTGCCTTTGACTCGATTCAGCGGCTCAAGGCAGGATCCTATGCCGGAAAAATCAGGACGCCGGTGATGCTTGTCAGTGCGGGCCAGGACCGGGTGGTATCAATTGTGGCCCAGCAGCGCCTGGCAAGACGTTTGCCAGACTGCCGGTTTATAAGCCTTCCTAAGGCCCGCCACGAGATCCTCCATGAGACGGACGAGATCCGCAGGGTCTTCTGGAACCATTTTGACGCCTTTACCGCTGGTTAGGACCTGCCATGGGAGAGACTGCCTTGATAGCGCGTTATCCGCATCCACGCTGTGGGGGCTGTCATGGGGATCATCTTTCTTTGACGATGCGGAATCCCAGGCTGTTTCTCTTGGCAACGGGCTTGTAATACCCCCGGTGGGCGCTTCTGCAGTACCTTGGCGTCTGGTGCCAGCCACCGCCCCGGAAGATTCTGCGATCCCCCCTGGTTGACAGCGGATCAACGATGTTATCCCGGTAGGTGTCGGTGGTGGCTCCCACCCGTCCCCTGAGAATATCCCGCCATTTGCAGGCGTCAAGGCACCATTCCTGAACGTTGCCGTGCATGTCGTAGATTCCCCAGCGGTTGGGTTTTTTTGTCTTGACTGGATGGGGCCTGAGGTCGTCCGGGGGGTTCTTGTACCCGGAATTTGCACAGTACCACCCTACGCTGTCCAGGGCAGGGTCAACGGGCTTGCAGGCAGTTTGCGTCAGGGGGCCGCTGGTAAAGGCCGTTGTGGTGCCGGCCCTGCAGGCATACTCCCATTCGGCCTCCGTGGGCAGACGGTATTTTGTTGTTCGTTCGTACTGGTTGAGCACCCGGATGAACTCCATGCATTGATCCCACGAGACCGTGTCCACCGGGCAGTTGTCCCCGCATTCGGGAAAGGCGGACGGGTTGAACCCCACAAGTCGTTTCCACTGGCCCTGGGTCACTTCGGTTTCCTGGATGTAAAACCCCTTTGAGATCACCACCGTGTGAAGGGTTTCCACCCTTTCGCGGCCGGGTTCAGACACGGGGCTTCCCATGGTGAACCGGCCTGCTGGAACGGCAATGAACCGCATGCCAAGGGCGTTGGTCACCACCTCACCCACGGCATTGCCCGGAAAAAACAGGCCGAAGAGGGTCAGAACAAGGGTGCATCCGGATTGTATGCGCTGTACCATTGGCTGTCCTTTTGAATTCCCCATCATTTCAAGGTTGATAAATCACTGCAACATGGGTATGTACATATTACAGATTTCCACCTGAGACAAGAGGAGAAAAACCATGGCAAGGGATACCAAAGATAACGATCCGTCCACCTTCGGCGCAAGGCAGAACCTGAGGACCTCCGGGGAGGATGAGCTGGAAAAATCAACCTCTATTTTGAAAAAGAGTGACCTGTCGGTTGTTTTCATCGGGGCAGGCATCATCACCGTGATTGTCTTTCTGCTGTTTTTCATGACAGGCAGGGACAAGGCCAGTGATGCCATCGCTTCCCGGGCTGAAATTCAATCCCTTGAATCGCGGATTGCAAGCCTGGAAACCCTGGTTGCCGGGCTGGAAAAGAAAGCGGAAACCCCGGCCGGACTGGCGCCTTCCCTTGAGTCATACCGGGCAAGGGTGGAGCGGGTCGAAGCGGCCCTGTCCATGAAGTTTGACGCGGTTGCAACTCGACTTTCGGTGCTTGAGAAACGCATGGACGGGTTTGGTCGGCGCCTTGACACCCAGGTCCAAACCCATGTCCCACCCAAGGCTTCCACGGTCCAGCCTCCTCCCGTGAAAAAGGCCGTGGCAAAACCCGCCCCCCAAAAGGCGCCAGCGGCTGCCGTCGTCCACAGGGTCAAAAAGGGAGAGACTCTGTACAGCATCAGCAGGCAGTACAATACCACCGTGGCAAAGCTCAGAACGCTTAACCGGCTGACGGACACGGCAGCCATCTTTCCCGGGGATGATCTTGTGGTCAAGTAGTGCCCTTGACGGCCTGGATGAATTTTGCCACCCGTTTGAGGTCCTTTCTGCCAAACGATCGCTCTACCCCTGAGCTGACGTCCACCATGTCCGGTTCGATGCTGTTGACAGCCTGCTGCACATTGTCGGGGTCAAGCCCGCCGGCAAGGATCCGTCTGACCCTGGCGTCAGCGTCTATTCTGCCGGCCCGGTTCCACTCCCAGGGACGTGCATTGCCTCCAGGCAGGGCGCCCCTGCCGTCCTCCACAAGAAATCCCCAGACATTTTCATAGGCCCGTGCCATGTCAAATCCGGGGTGCTGCCGGGCAAAGAGGGTCTTTATCACCCAGACGCCGGATGCGGCAAGGGCCTTGACCTGTTCCGGGCTCTCCTGGCCGTGGAGCTGTACCGCCCTGAGGTTGCAGGCGGCAACCCTTTCCATGATATATCCAGGGTCTCTATTGACAAAGACCCCCACGGTGATGGTATCCCGGGGCAGGGCGCCGGTGATTTTCCGGGCCTGGTCAATGGAGAGGTGGCGGGGGCTCTTTTCGTGGAACACAAGTCCGATGGCGTCTGCGCCAAGGGCCCGGCACGCGACAGCCTCGTCCGGGTCGGTCAATCCGCAGATTTTCACCAGGGGCGATTTGGAAGCGGTCTTTCGGCCGGTTCCTCCAAGGAGTTCACCGATAAACGCTTCGGTGTCCTGGGCCCGTACAATGCTTTCTCCCACCAGGAAGTTGACGATCCCCGCTTCAATGCCTGCCTCAATGTCGGTTCGGGCTGAAATGCCGCTTGCCGCAACGGGAATCAGGCCGTGGGTGAAAAAAGGAGCCAGGCGCTGGGCCACGTTCAAATCGGTTTCAAGGGTTTCAAGGTTGCGGTTGTTGATGCCGATGAGTATGGCGCCGGCCTTGGCGGCAGTTTCAAACTGTCGTTCCGAGTTGATCTCAACCAGGGGTTCCATGCCAAGCTCCCGGGAAAGGGCAATGTAGTCGGCAAGCTCGCCCGGCGCCATGAGGGGGGTGATCAGGAGGACCGAGTTGGCCCCTGCAGCCCTTGCCTCGTAGATCTGGAATTCGGAAAAGATAAAGTCTTTCCTGAGGATGGGCAGATGGGTCGCCCTTCTCGCCGTTTCAAGATCGGCAAGGCTGCCCTTGAAGAAATTTGATTCGGTCAGGACCGAGATGGCCCGGGCCCCTCCCCGGGTGTACTGCCGGCTGAGTTCAAAGGGGTCAAGGTCCAGCCGGATGGGGCCCTTGGAAGGGGAGGCTTTTTTTATCTCGGCAATGATGCCCACCCTTGCCGGGGTACTTTGGCCCAGGGCCTTGAGCAAGTTGCCATGGGGCGCTGCCGATTCCGCCTGCCGCCGGAGGCGGCCCATGTCTGTCCGGGTGGCAAGGGATGCAATTTCCTGCTGCTTGAGTTCTTTGACCTGTTTTAAGAATCCGGTGACGGCCATCCTACCGGTTCTCCTGTGTAAAGGTGACCAGCTGCTCAAGCTTGTCCATGGCACGGCCCGAATCAATGGACGCTTCTGCCAGTTTAATTCCCCGGGCCAGGTCTTCAACACTGTCTGCGGCCATGAGGGCGGCGGCCGTATTGACAAGAACAATGTTGCGCCTGGCCCCTGTTTCGCCCTTGAGGATGGCGGTGGTGATGGCTGCGTTTGTCCTTGCGTCCCCGCCCTTGAGTTCAGACGGGTCGGCATAGTGGTCAAAGAAGTCAAGGGGATCAAGGTCGTATGAGCGGATCAGACCGTCCTTGAGCTCACTCACCCGTGTGGGGGCACACACGGTGATTTCGTCCATGCCGTCGTGGCCGTGGACCACAAGGGCCCTGTGGGTGCCCAGAAGCTTGAGTGTGGTGGCAAACATTTCGGTGAGCTTTGGATCAAACACCCCGAGGAGCTGGCAGCTTGCCGCAGCCGGGTTGGTCAACGGTCCGAGCATGTTGAATATGCTTCTGATGGCCACCTCTTTTCTTGCCGCTGCCGCATGGCGCATGGCCCCGTGGAACCTGGGGGCAAACAGGAAGCCGATGCCGACCTCGTTCACGGCCTCTTCAACGATTTCAGGATCAAGGTCAATGGCCACACCCAGGGCTTCAAGCAGGTCGGCGCTGCCGCACTGGCTTGAAATGCTTCGGTTGCCGTGCTTTGCAACGGTGACGCCGCACCCTGCCACCACAAAGGCCGTGGTGGTGGAAACGTTGAACGAGCCCGAGGCGTCCCCGCCCGTGCCGCAGGTATCCACGCATTTTTTTTCCAGGGTCTGGATCTTTGCCGCCTTTTTCCGCATGGCCAGGGCTGCACCGTATAGTTCGTCCGCAGTCTCTTGTTTGGTGGCCAAAGCGGCCATGAACGCACCGATCTGGGCGTTGGTGATGCTGCCTGAGAAGATTTCCGATACCATGGACGCCATGGCGTCGGCGGTGAGATTTTCTCTCCGGATGATCTGATTGAGATGATGTGTGAATGCCATTGTCATATCCCCTTGATGAAATTTCTGATGAGCCGTTTTCCCACCGTTGTCATGATGGATTCAGGGTGAAACTGAACCCCCTGGGTGGGGTGGGTTTTGTGGGCAAGCCCCATGATTTCGCCGTCCGCTGTTTCTGCCGTTATCTCCAGGCAGTCGGGCAGTCCCTGCCTGGAAACGGCAAGGGAGTGGTAGCGCATGGCGGCAAAGGGTTTGTTGATTCCCTTGAACAGGCCGGTGCCGTTGGCCGTGACAGGCGATGTCTTGCCGTGCATGATGGCCCGGGCCGGGACGATGGTACCGCCAAACGAGGCGGCCAGAGTCTGGTGGCCCAGGCAGACCCCAAGGAGGGGAAGCCTGCCGGAAAAATGACGGAACACATCCAGGCTGATGCCGGCCCCCTCGGGTCGACCCGGCCCCGGTGAGACCACAATGGCGTCCAGCCCCATGGCTTCAAGGGCCGCAATGGTGGTCGCATCGTTTCGGAACACCGTCACGGTTGCACCGGTCTGCCTCAGGTAGTGGACCAGGTTAAAGGTGAATGAATCATAGTTGTCGATCATGGCAACTTGCATGGGCTACCTCCTTTCAGGGCAAGGGCCATGGCCCTTTCAACGCTTTTTGCCTTGTTTCTGCACTCGGCAAGCTCGGTCTGGGGGTCGGAATCGGCCACAATTCCGGCCCCTGCCTGGACCGTTACCCGGCCGTTTTCGATGACAGCGGTCCGGATGGTGATGGCAAGGTCCATGTTGCCTGAAAATGAGATATAACCGGCCGCTCCGCCGTAGATGCCCCTGGGCCGGTTTTCAAGGTCGGCCAGAATTTCCATGGCCCGGACCTTGGGGGCCCCTGAAAGGGTGCCGGCAGGAAAGGTTGCCCGCAGAAGATCCCAGGCGTCAAGGTCTTCCAGCAAGTCGCACCGGATGTTCGAGACAAGGTGCATGACATGGGAGTACCGTTCGACCACCATGAGTTCCGTGACCTGGACGCTGCCGGTCTCGGCAACCCGGCCCAGGTCGTTCCGGCCCAGGTCAACGAGCATGAGGTGCTCGGCCCGCTCTTTTTCATCCTTGAGCAGTTCATCGGCAAGGGTTCGGTCGGCCTGTTCGGTTGCGCCCCTTGGCCGGGTTCCGGCAATGGGCCGCAGGGTTGCCGTACCGCCCTCAAGGCGGACCATGGTTTCAGGGGAAGATCCGGCAATGGTCGTTCCCCTGAAGTTCATGAAAAACATGTAGGGGGAGGGGTTGATGTAGCGCTGGGCCCGGTACAGGGTCACAGGATCAACCGGGGTCTCACAGACAAAGGGCTGGGAAAAGACGGCCTGGATGATCTCGCCCTCAACGATTTTTTCCTTGACGGTTTTCACCCCCTCAAGGTAGTCGCCCGGGTCGGTCAGCGGGACAAACCCGGGTGCCTGACCTGAAATCCGGGGCTCTGCCTTGACTGTTTTCGGGGCACTGATCGTTTCCAGCAGGGCATCCAGGTCTGCCCGGGCCGATTCAAAGGCCCCATGGGTCTCCGGGTTGTCCCCAAGGTAGACGATTTTCACCAGGGTCAGGGTGTGCTTGAGGGTGTCAAAGATCACCATGGCATCGGGAATGATGAAACGGGCGTAGGGGGTGTCTGAAGGGAGGGCCACGGGAATCTTTTCAAAAAAGCTGACCATCTCGTAGGTGAAGTACCCGGTCAGCCCGCCCCAGAACCGCGGCAGTTCGGGCATTTCACAGGGGGCGTAGGCCCGGGTCAGCTCCCTTAACACGGTCAGGGGGGCGTTGTTGTGGGGGATGGTTTGCACCTTTCCCCGGGTATCGACCCGCACATGGTCTGAAAAAACGCACACCTCACTGTGGGCCCCAATGCCAAGAAAGCTGTACCTTGCCCAGTGCTCACCGCCTTCAACGCTTTCCAGAAGAAACACCGGGGCGTCCTTGTGGTATAATTTTTCAAGGATCGACACAGGGGTTTCCGTGTCTGCAAGGATCTGGGTACAGAGGGGAACAACGTTGCCGGTCTTTGCAAGTTCCGTAAATCGGTCCCTGTTCGGGAATTGGTTTAGAATCATGTTTTTTTCCCCGGGGGCAGGCATTCAATCCGCCCCCGCAAAAGAGGTGAATAAAAAAAGACCGGGGCGCGATGGCTGCCGCAGTCTTTTTGTGTTCTGTGTACAAGCGGTTTTGTCAATTTCCTTTGGAAGTTAATTTCTATTTTATTATGGCCCGCAGAATACAACGGTGGATTTAAGGTGTCAAGCACATTGTTTCTTTCCATAGAAACAATGTGCCAGGCCGTTACCGGTTATTAGGGCTTGACAGGAATAACGAAAAATTTTCATAATGACTGTCTGATTTCGGCATTGACTAACCCCTTTACAGGGGATCTTTAAACGTTAAAAGGCAGATGGGTTGAACCAGAAACCAGAGCAATCGACATCCATTTCGAGAAATTTCAGTGTCAGTCTTGTGCTGGTCCTGGCCGTTGTCATTGCCGCCATTGTGGCAGCCCACTGCCTTGTGATCAACCACAACGAAAAAACGGCGCTGGGCCATAAGGCCGAGGAGATTCTTTCCAACCTCCAGAAGAGTGTGGAGCTTCCCATCTGGAACTTTGACCGGGAGGCCCTGGAGAAAATATGTGATGCCTATTTTCTGTCCGATCCTGTTTCAGAACTTGTGATCACCGAAGGCCGGGGCATGGAGATTATCGTCAAAAAAGTGGATCCGGATGAGACCGATACCATTGTTCGACAGGGGGAGGTGGTTCACCAGGGGGAGACCATTGCCAGGATCAAAATCGGGCTCACCCGTCGGCACTACCGCCAGCGTCTGGAAAGCCTGATTGCCTCCTATGCTGTTATTGGCATCATCCTGATCCTGATCCTCAGCCTGATCACCGGCTTTCTCCTGCGGATTTTTTTGAAAAAACCCTTTGAAGATCTGATCCAGGGCATTGATCGAATTGCGGCCGGTGATTTTGCCCACAAGCTGACCCGGGTTCGGCAGGCAGAGTTTTCTTTGATTGTTGACCGGTTTGAAAACATGGCAAAGACCCTTCAGGAGCGCGAGCAGAGCCTCACGAATGCCAAAAATTATATCTCAGATCTGTTCAATGCCATTGATTCCATCCTTGTGGGCGTGGATGCCCGGGGACAGATTACCCACTGGAACCGGCGGGCGGCCCAGATGGCTGGAAAGACCATGGAAGAGGCCATTGGCAGCCATTTTACCGCCATGTTTCCATGGCTGGAAGCCAGACAGGAGATGGTGGCCCGGGCCATTGCCAGGGGATGCATTGAAAAGGATTTAAAGTTCCAGGTCATGGGGGACGCCCCACTGGGCTATGTGTCCATTGCCGTGGCTCCCCTGATGGCCGGCGCAAAGCAGGGGGCTGTTATTCGCATTGATGATGTGACGGAACGGGTGCGCCTTGAAGAGATGATGATCCAGACCGAAAAGATGCTCTCGGTTGGAGGACTTGCCGCAGGTATGGCCCATGAGATCAACAACCCCCTTGCCGGAATGCTCCAGAACGCCCAGGTCATTGAAAACCGCCTGCTGTCAGAGACCATGCCGGCAAACGTCACGGCTGCCCAGGGGCAGGGGATTACCGTTTCTGCCATCAAGGGGTACATGACCGACCGGGGAATTTTTGCGCTTTTAAGCGCCATTCGTGAGGCAGGCGCCAGGGCCGCAAGGATTGTTGAGAACATGCTCTCGTTCAGCAGAAAGAGCAACTCAGGGTTTGTGGTGTCTGACCTGAGGGCCATTGTGGACGAAACCCTGGAGCTTGCAGCCAACGATTATGACCTGAAACAGAAGTACGATTTCAGGCAGATTGAAATTCAAAGGCAGTATTGCACGGAAAAGGTCGGGGTGCCCTGCGACACCACCAAGATTCAACAGGTGATACTCAACATTCTCAAGAACGGTGCCCAGGCCATGGTGAAAAACAGGGATGTCGGCACAAAACCGAGTTTTTCCATTTTTATCCGCAAAGAGCAGGACATGGGAGTGGTCGAGATCCAGGACAACGGTCCGGGCATGGACGAATCGGTTCGCAAAAGGGCGTTTGAACCTTTTTTTACCACCAAGCCCATTGGCATCGGAACGGGACTGGGGCTTTCTGTTTCCTATTTTATCATCGTTGAAAACCATGGCGGCACCCTGGGCGTTGACTCGGCCCGGGGAAGGGGAGCACGGTTTATCGTTCGCCTGCCAATGAAGACGCCGTCAAAGGAAGCGGTTTGCTGCTGATCTACCCCCCCTGGGGAAAAGCCTGCGAACCCCCGGCAGGCGTTGCCCTTCTTGCCGGCGCCCTCAAGCGTCACAACATTGCCTGCACAGTCATCGATGCCAACCTTGAAGCCCAGCTCTGGATTGCCCGAACCCGCCATCACCCCCCGGACCGGTGGACCCGGAGGGCCGTTTCCCATCTGGAACGGAACCTCGCAGACATTCGGGATCCGGCCCTGTATGCCACCATGGATCGTTACCGCCAGCGGGTCATGGAGCTCAACCGGGCCGTTTCCTCCCCCCTGGACCCACGGTTCCGGCTGACCCTTGCCGATTACGGGGACAGCCTGCTGAGCCCTGTGTGCAGCCGGGATCTTCTGGCCTCGGCCCGGACCTTTTCGGAAAACCCCTTTTTCCCGTATTTTGAGGCCTGTCTTGCCCCAGGGATCGAGGCGGCCCGGCCGTCGTTCATCGGGATTTCGCTCTGCTTTTTAAGCCAGGCCCTGACCGCCTTTGCCCTGGCCGGATGGATCCGGTCGCGCTTTTCCGGTGTCAGGATCATCATGGGCGGCGGCCTTGTCACTTCATGGATGAGCAGCCCCCTGTGGAACGACCCCTTTGAAAACCTGGTGGATCTGATGGTCAGGGGCAACGGGGAACACGCCCTGCTTGAACTCCTTGGCGTCCGGCCCGACGTCGGGGAGCGCTACACCCCTGACTTTGACTTCTGCGACTGGGGGGGCTACCTTGCCCCGGGCCGCATCCTTCCCCTGAGAACAGCCACGGGATGTTACTGGAGTAAATGCCGGTTCTGCCCTGAAAGGGCTGAAGGAGGGCGGTACCGCCCTGAACGAAACCAGGATATCCTGGAAGATCTGGCCGTCCTTGGCACCCGGTACCGGCCCGACCACGTTCACTTTGTTGACGATGCCCTGAGCCCCTCGTTCCTTCGAGCCATGGCCGGCCAGACCTTTGACTTTACCTGGTATGGCTTTGTGCGCTTTACCCGGGATCTTGCCGATCCTGAATTCTGCGCTGCCCTGTACCGTTCCGGATGCCGCATGCTCAAGCTCGGCCTTGAATCCGGAGATCAGACCGTGCTTGACCGCATGGGCAAGGGCACCGATCTTGGAACGGCTGCCCGGGTCCTTGGGGCCCTCAGGCAGGCCAACATCGCCACCTATGTCTACCTGCTGTTCGGTACCGGCTTTGAGACAGCATCAGCAGCTGAAAAAACCCTGGAGTTTGTGGTTGACCACAGCCGGGAGATCGGTTTTCTAAACACGGCAATCTTTAATCTGCCGCGGTTCAGCGAGGATGCGGCCTCGCTTGAGACCGACGATTTCTACGGGGGGGACCTTTCCCTCTACCTGAGCTTTACCCATCCCCTTGGCTGGGATCGCAGGAAGGTGAGGCATTTCCTTGAACGGCGATTTAAAAAACATCCTGCCATTGCCCCGATTCTGCGGCGGGATCCTCCGTTTTTCACCTCCAACCACGCCATGTTCATGAACGTAAAAGAAATGTAAAACAGGGTTTAGCCCGTTGTAAGGTGGAATCATTGCGTTATAATAGGTCCATGTTTATGCCCCGCGAACCCATCAATGCCTTTTCCCACATGGTCGGCGCCCTGGCATCCGTTGCCGGCCTCACCCTCCTTGTGGTTACCGCGGCCCTCAGGGCCGGGGTGTGGCACATTGTGTCGTTTTCAATTTTTGGCCTTGCCCTTGTGCTCATGTATACGGCAAGTGCCCTCTACCACAGCCTGCATCTGTCCCCCACTGGGCTGCTGCGCCTCAAGCGCCTTGACCACATCATGATCTTCATGCTCATTGCAGGCACCTACACTCCCCTTTGCCTGGTTCCCCTGCGGGGGCCCTGGGGATGGAGCCTGTTTGGCACGGTGTGGGGCATGGCCTTTGCCGGGATCGTGCTCAAGGTGTTTTTCATCAACATTCCAAGATGGGTCTCAACGGCGATCTACCTTGCCATGGGATGGCTGTGCGTGGTTGCCGTCTATCCCCTTGCCGTGACCCTTTCAACGGGGGGGCTGGTCTGGCTTGGTCTGGGCGGGCTTTTTTACACCCTTGGTGCCGTGATCTACGGGTTGAAACGACCCGATCCCTGGCCCGCCGTCCTGGGATTCCACGAAATCTGGCATTTCTTTGTCCTTGCCGGCAGCGCCTGCCACTTCTGGGTGGTGTTTCGATACCTGACCCCCATGTAAGATTTCCTTGACAGGGCCTTTGCCTCTGGTACTATCTGGAGGTATGAACCCCAGCGAAAAAAAGAGTTCCACGACCCGGATTACGCCTTGGGTCATGCTGTTGTCCATGCTTATCGTTTTTGTGATGCCGGGGACAGCTCTCTGGGCCAATGGGGGCGAGACAGACCGGACAACGGTCTATGAAATAAAAGTCGAAGGACCGGTCGAACCGGGCATGGCCGCCTTTCTGGAAAGAGCCCTTGCCGTGGACGACGCTCCCGATGCCCTGTTTGTGCTCAAGATGGACACCTTCGGGGGCCGGGTGGATTCTGCCCTGGCCATTGTGGATATTATTGTCAATACTCCCAAAGGCAGGACCATCGCCTTTGTTGCCAACAAGGCCATATCCGCAGGCGCCCTGATCTCCCTTGCCTGTAACGAGCTGGTCATGAAGGAGCACACCACCATCGGAGACTGCGCACCGATCATGAACTCCAGCGAAGGCCCCAAGATGATGGGGGAAAAATTCCAGTCGCCCCTGAGGGCAAAGTTCAGGTCCCTTGCCAAGCGGAACAGCTATCCTGAGTCCCTGGCCGAGGCCATGGTCAGCGACCACATTGCCGTTTATGAGGTGGTCGTGGCCGGCCGGAAACGGTACATGGATGACAGGGCGTATGACGATCTCACCGACGATGAACGAGGGGCCATCACCTCCCGGAAGACCATCGTGGCCAAGGGCGAACTTTTGACCATGGATGCCGTTGAGGCCGAGCGCCTCGGTTTTTCCCGCATGACCGTGGGGTCTGTCCGGGAGATGCTCGAGCGGATGGCTATTTTCGATTATGAGATCATTTCCCTAGAACAGAGCTGGTCAGAGACCTTTTTCCGGTTCATCACCAAAATTTCCCCCATTCTCATGATGATCGGTCTTGCAGCCCTTTACACGGAGATCAAGTCTCCGGGGTTTGGCGTGCCGGGCCTTGTGGGCATTGTCTGTCTTGGATTCGTGTTTGCCGGTCAGTACATTGTGGGCCTTGCCGATTACACGGAGTTTCTCCTGGTTGTTGCCGGGATGATTTTTTTCGCAGTGGAAGTTTTTGTTCTGCCGGGTTTCGGCATATCCGGGATCATCGGGCTGATTCTCATGGGTGCAGGCATGGTGCTGGCCCTCCAGGATTTTGTTGTCCCGGATCCCGCCCTTCCCTGGCAGGGCAGGCTTTTAAAGGCAAATCTGATCCAGGTGCTTGCCTCGTTTCTGGCCGGGCTTTTCCTGGCCCTGGCCTTTATCCGTTATCTGCTGCCCCGTCTTTCAAGGATTATCGACGGACCCTATCTTGAGGCCACCCTCAAGGATTCCCATGCCGACTCCATGGAGATCCGGCGGGCCAGGGTCGGAGACCGGGGCGTTGCCGCCACCTTTCTGCGTCCTGCCGGCAAGGTCGAGATCAACGGCGAACTGTTTGACGCCGTGTCCCAGGGGGAATTCATTGAAATGGGAACCTTGATCTGTGTTGCCATGATCCAGGGCAACCGGCTGATTGTCGCGCCAGAGGAGAAACGATGAGTGGCCTGACCCTTCCCATCGTTCTCCAGCTTGTGGGCGTTGCCATCGTCATTGCCGAGATCATCATCCCGTCCGGCGGCATCATTTCCATCCTGGCGGCCCTGGTGTTCGGGTATTCCCTCTACGTTGCGTTTACGCAATTTTCACCGGGAACGGGCATGCTCTTTGTCCTGGCCGACATGGTCATCATCCCCGTGCTTGTGTATGTGGGGCTGAGAATGATTGCCAGATCGCCGGTCACCCTCAACACCACCCTGTCAAAAGCCAAAGGCGTTGTCTCCCAGGCGCCGGGGATAGAGGGCTATATCGGGAAAAGCGGCCGGTCAAAGACCGATCTTCGGCCGGCCGGGTTTGCCGTGATCGAGGGAAAACGGGTGGATGTGGTCACCCGGGGGGAATATATCCCCAGAGAGACCCCCGTTGTTGTCCATGGGGTCACCGGCAACCAGATCATTGTCAGAAAGCACGGGGAAGATCAACCGGATGAACCAGTCAAATCATAAACCCGGGTTGCCACAAACCATGCTTGTCCCTGTTTAAAACCGTTCAAAAGGAGAGCTGTCATGGAGTTTACCACCATTGTTGTCATTTTGCTGGTCATTGTCTGTATTGTTGTGCTTTTTTTCGTTGGCTCATCCATTTCACTGTGGGTGCAGTCCCTGGTATCCGGGGCAAGGGTCGGTCTGTTGAACATCGTGTTCATGCGGTTTCGAAAGGTGCCCCCCAAGCTGATTGTCACCTCGAAAATCATGGCGGTCAAATCCGGGCTTGAGATCAACACCGATGATTTTGAGTCCCATTATCTTGCCGGCGGTGATGTCTCACGGGTGGTCAAGGCCTTGATTGCCGCAGACAAGGCCAATATCGATCTGCCCTTTAACCGGGCCGCAGCCATTGACCTTGCCGGCCGGAATGTCCTTGAGGCCGTGCAGATGAGCGTCAACCCCAAGGTGATCGAAACCCCCCTTATTGCCGCCATGGCCAAGGACGGTATTCAGCTCAAGGCCATCTCCCGGGTGACGGTCCGGGCAAACATTGACCGCCTGGTGGGCGGCGCAGGCGAGGAGACCATCCTGGCAAGGGTCGGCGAGGGCATCGTCACCACCATCGGGTCGGCCAACTCCCACAAGATGGTACTTGAAAATCCCGATCTCATCTCCAAGACCGTTCTGAGCAAAGGGCTTGATTCCGGAACGGCCTATGAGATTCTTTCCATTGATATTGCCGATGTGGATGTGGGCAAAAACATCGGGGCCGAGCTTGAAACGGACAGGGCCGAGGCCGACAAAAAGATCGCCCAGGCCAAGGCCGAGGAGCGTCGGGCCATGGCCTATGCCATGGAGCAGGAGATGCGGGCCAGGGTCCAGGAAATGCGGGCCAAGGTTGTGGAAGCCGAAGCCCAGGTGCCCCTTGCCATGGCCGAGGCCTTCAGGGAGGGTAACCTTGGCATCATGGACTATTACCGCATGAAAAATATTGTGGCAGACACCGACATGAGGCAGACCATTGCCACACCTGAAAAGGATGACGCCGGCCAGCCATAGGCTGGCAGGAGGGTTTTGTGAAGCTGGATGATATTGTTCCCGTTCTTGTGATGATTGTTTATGTGGCACTGCTCGTTCTGAAGCGGCGCAAGTTGAAGGGGGCCAAAGCAAAAAAACAGGTGCCGCCCCGGGCCGTTTCAGCCCCAGGCCCCAGGATTCCTGGGCTGTTTTCAAGATTTGGAGAACGGCTCAAGGCCTTTTTTGCAGAGCTTGAACAGCAGTTCCGGATCGAGGCTGAAAAGGCCCGGGCAAAGAGACCTGAAACGGAGCCGCGCCAGGACATTTTTGACCTCCATGAACCGGCGGCCGAGTCCCTGACTGGGGCAGCCCCAGGATTGCCAGGGATTGCCCGCGTTAAACACGCGACGCCCAGGCCGCGGATAGAGAGAAAACGGGAAAAACCCTGCTCCCGGGCGGGAGCGATTTGCCCGTCCAGACAAAAGATCCGCAGTGCCGTTGTCTGGTCGGAGATCCTTGCCCCGCCCCTTGCCATCCGGCAGGAGAAAAAACCCTGGGAAAATTGATGGAGATCTGTTGCATGCGCCTTGAAAAAAAACGCCATATCCATTAGGCTTGAGCTTTTTATACCATAGCAGAAGGAGATTGCCTGTGGATATACTGGCGTTGAAAAAAGAGACAAATTTTGCCCATCTCAACCTTTTTTCCATGCGATACAGGGACACCCTGGACAAGGAAAAATCCTGGGTGTTTGCCTCAAGATCAGAAAATCCCCGGCCCTGTGCCGGAAAAACGTCCGTTCCCGATGCCGTGGTGGTGGTGCCCTATCACCTTGAAACCCAGCGATTGGTGATCATCCGGGAGTTCAGAGTGCCCCTTGGCGGCTACCAGTACGGGTTTCCAGCAGGGCTTGTGGACAAGGGTGAACAGAGTGTGGCAGCGGCCAAGAGAGAACTCTGGGAGGAGACGGGCCTGACCCTGGTGAATGTTCTGAGGCAGAGCCCCCCTGTATTCTCGTCGTCCGGCATGACAGACGAGTCTGTCTCCCTGGTGTATGCCGAGTGCCAGGGCGAGCCGAGCACCCTTGCAAACGAGGCGTCCGAGGATATTGAGGTGATTCTGCTTTCAAGGGAGGATGCGGCATCGCTTTTAAACACACCTGATCTTAAGTTCGACGTAAAAACCTGGATCATTGTTTCCACGTTTGCAGCTGCCGGCAGAATCTGACATGTTTGCCAATTTCATCTATTTTCTGGTGGCGCTGATTCTGTACACCACCTGCGAGCATCCGGGCGGTTCCGAAGTCATGCCGGACAACGCCCTGGTGTCTGCCCTTGCCGGGGCAGTGGTGTTTGCCCTTGTCTGCCACGTCTCGTTCAAGCGACTATCAGCAAGATCGCTCCCTGCCACTGGCGCCCTGCTGGACACCCGGCTGGAGCAGCTTCTGTCGCGTCTGTCCATTCTTGCCCTTTTTGTCTTTGCCGCCGATCTTTACCTTTTTAAGCTCAAGCTGGCCTTTGGGGATTTCCCGCCATTTGAGATTTTTCCCACCCTTGAGGCCATCGTATTTCTTATGGTTTTTCTGGGATATCTTGTCATTGTCTGGACTTCGGCCTGGGGGGTGCAGAAACAGTTTTTTTCCGGTACCGTTTCAAAAAAGAGCTTTGTACTCTCGAATATCTCTTTTTCCCTTCCAGCCCTTCTGCCCTGGTTTCTTCTTTCGATAATGGCTGATCTCATTCAGATCCTTCCCTTTGAAGGGCCCAGAACCTTTCTGGCAACTCCGGCGGGAGAGATTCTGTATGTAATCTTTTTCCTGTTTGCCGTGGCCACCTTCGGACCCCTTCTGATCCAGAAGCTGTGGGGATGTTCCGCCCTGGAGAAGGGCGGAACCAGGGAACGGATCGAGTCTCTTTGCCGGTTTTCCGGCATCGGCTATGCCGACATCCTCAAGTGGGAGCTCTTTGGCGGATCGATGATAACGGCCGGAGTGATGGGGCTTGTTTCACGGTTTCGCTATATTCTTGTCACCCCGGCCCTTGTCTCTCTCATGACGCCCCGAGAGGTGGATGCGGTCATTGCCCATGAGATCGGCCATGTGAAAAAACATCATATCCTTTTTTATCTTTTTTTCTTTGCCGGGTACATTGCCTGTGTCTATGCTCTTTTTGAACCGCTGCTGGTGGTGGTTTATGCCATGAATCCCCTGTCCTGGTTTGCCTCGGTGGTCGGCATGGAACAGGAGACCGTCTCAACGCTTGCCTTCAGCCTGATTCTTATTCTGCTTTTTGTGCTTTACTTCAGGTTTGTGTTCGGGTTTTTCATGCGCAACTTTGAGCGCCAGGCCGATACCTATGTGTTTTCGCTTCTGGGAAGCGGGAGAGCCCTTGTCGACACCTTCTACAAAATAGCAAGGTTCAGCCGCACCTCACCGGACCGGCCCAACTGGCACCATTTCAACATTTCCCAGCGTATCTCGTTTATGGAACGATGCGAGCTTGATCCACGGCTCGTGAAAAAACATGACCGGAAGGTTCGTTACATGGTTGCCGGCTATGCCATGGCCATGGTGGTTGTGGTGCTGGCAGGCTATTTTATCAATTTTGGCCGGGGCAGGGATGTGCTGGACCGTTATATTACGGAACGGCTTCTGCTCCAGGAGCTTCAGATTGACCCGGAAAACGCCGATGCCTACACCCTGATCGGCGATTACTACTATGGGAAAGGGATGTTTGAAAAGGCCATCCTTGCCTATGAGAATGTGCTTAGAATAGCGCCCGAAAATCTCCACGCCCTCAACAACCTGGCCTGGCTTCTGCTCACCTGCCAGGATGCCTCGCTCCAGGACCCTGAACGGGCCCTTAGCCTTGCCCGGAGGGCTCTGGCCGTTGACCGGCCCGCCCATGTGCTGGACACCTATGCCGAGGCGTGCTTCCGCAACGGCCTTGTCCAGGAGGCCCTGAAGGCAGCCATCGAAGCCCTTGAAAAGGCCGAAGACCGCCGGGATTACTATCTCTCCCAGGTGCAGCGCTTTAAAAAATAATCGGGGTCAGGCTTTCCTTGTTGTCGTTATTTCCGGGTAATCGGGGGCAGAATGGACTTGTTTATCGTTATTCGCGTTAATAGGGCCTGCCTTGCCTTGGTTTTGCAAAATTATGCCGCGTTATCGGGGGCATTTTTTTTGTTCTTGTATCGTTTTGATGATGTCGGGGGTTTTTTCCTGATGCCCCGGGTTCCGATCATTTTGTGCCTGTTCAGCCTGACCCTGGTTGGAAATCTCCTCAGCTATTCTTTTGATTTTATGGTTCAGAATCGCATTCTTTTTTATGGTGGTACGCAGTTTTTTGACCTGCCTGCTCATGGTTGGCAATTCACGCCCAAAGTAGACAGCGGTTTCCGCAAGGGTGTGCATTGTCTGGTCAACGGCAAGAAGGGCAATCATGGCCCTGGCTTTTGTGAGTTCCCTGCTGCGGCTTGAGGTCCTAAGTCCTGAACCGTCAACTCCCAGTTCTTTTGCAACCCGTTTGCTGAGTTCTTCAAGTGATATCCTGGATTTTGGGGATGGATTGGATTTGTCCATGGCTTGATGAATAAAATCATCATCGCCGAGGGTTCTGCCTTTTGAGCTGCTTTTTTTGAGCAGGGCCTCAAGGTCAGGATCGATGGGTTGCCCCATGAATTCAAGGTAGTTTGCCCGGGCTTTTTCTTCTGTATCCCCAAACTTTGCCAGCGCCAGGTCAATCGAGAGCCAGGCGGGCGCTTTGCCGGGGGCAATGTAAGCACCATGGCTGCTGTCGTTGTAGTGAATCGGATGCATGACAAGCTTTGCACGAACAGGATTAAGGTGAATGTACCTGATCAATTCATGAAGGTAGGCATTGCTGTCAACAAGTATCGCCTTATACCGTCCCTGGAAAAGGTGGCCACAGCGGCCATGACGGTGATTAAACCAGCGTGTATAACGCTGGGAAAGGCTTTGCATCATTTTTGCGAGGGGGGCAGTTGGGGTTTTCACGGCCATGTGAATATGATTTTTCATCCAGCAGTATGCAAACAGGCGATGATCGTGCTCAGCAAGTCCTTGGGCAAGGATTTCCTGGAAATGGCTTATCTCGTCACTGCCATGAAAAATCGGCTGCTTTGCATTACCCCTTAGAATGACATGGTAATATGCACCAGGATAATGGATACGTGGCTTTCGTGCCATGGATGCCTCCTTTTATGTTTTTTACCATAAAAGTGATGTGGGAGATTCTGACACCCATAATGGCATAAAAACGACAACAAGGAAAGCCTGACCCCAAACGACTGACCCCAAACGAAAAAACCCAGCCTTTTGGGGGCTGGGTTTTTAAATTGGCACAATGGCTGTTTCAGGCTATGGTTTGGATCTCAGGAACGATAACAGGCCCGGTTTGATAGCAATGATTTCATTTTTTTGTTTTTGGGTGAGCCTCAGGCCCGGGGGCGGGGATTTTTCCTGGGAGCTGATGTTTTGGGTCATGACAAAGGTGATCCTCCGGTTTTTGTCCACAAGCAGATAGGCGCCCATGCCTGCTATCCATTCCCCCTGGAATTCTCCTGCAAAGAGGGTCCATTTTAATTGACCGGTCTCTTTTTTTTCTTCCCCCTGTTCAAATATGAAAAAAGGTTCGTTTACCGGGTAATTAACAGGAATAAATTTTCTGGACAGGGTCTCCTGCACCACCATTGTTAAAAAAACAGGGCCATTGCCCTGGAACGAGAGCGTCTGCATCCTTAGACCTTGCGAACCTGCCACCTGGTTTGTCATTAATCTGAAATCCCGGGGCAGCTGAATCTGGTGATCAAACACCGTTATGTTATTTTCATTGATTTCTGCAAGGGCGACAACAGGCTTGAGGCTTGTTTGATCCGAAGAATGCAAGGGCGTGTGGGTCCACCCCTTTGAAAAGATGCAATTTTCATATACGGTTGCATAAATTTCAGGATCCACTTTTTTCCGGGTGAGGGTGGCCTGGCGGGCAATCTCTTCGGCGGTTCGCCGGCATTCCTGATCGTCAAGATTGAAATCAACCTGGCCGTGCCCTGGTTTATACCATCGAGGACTGGCTCCGCATCCGGCAATCAGGAAAATCATGAGAACAGCCAGAACTGCATAAATTGCATCGGGGGTTTTTTTCATGGTGCGATACTTTTAAAATCCAATAATTTGATTAACGACAACAAGGAAAGCCTGACCCCATTATTTGATTTGGCTGAAGTAGAGGTCGACCAGGATTTTTTTGGAATATATGTTTTTTATTCTGGATTCGATTTCCTGGTCTGATATGCCCGCAAGGACCGGGTATTTTTCCCGGAGCGCTTTGATCCGCTTGTTTGAACCCGTGGGGGTGCCGGTGTTTGAAGCAATATTCAAGGCGTCTGTCAATGCCTGGTCAACGGGTGTCCAGTCCCTGACGGCATCGATTATTTTTTCCCATTTGTTGTCTTTGTATATCCAGGAATTTCCCGACCATTTGTCCTGCTTGACCAGTGTATCATCTGACTTTAGCACCTCATATCTGGGGGCAAAAAAATGAAAAAAACAGGCCGTGATGATGATGCCGATTAACAGACCAACCGCGAAATGAATTTTTGTGTGTACCATGATTTAGCGTTCCTGCCTTTTGTTTAATTGCTTAATTTTCCGGGCCATTGGGGACGTATTCCGGCACAATCTGCACCAGCATTTTCCGGATGTTTGCATCGTCCTGGTTCCGGGCGAACTCGATGGTTTTATCTATATCCCTGTTCAACGCCTCAAGGTTGCAGGCTTGACCCGCAAGCACCATGATTTTTTTATGGTCCGTGGGAACAATGCCTTCCCCCTCGGTGATCAACTCTTCGTAGAGTTTTTCTCCGGGTCTGAGGCCAATGTATTCAATCTTGATATCCACGTCGGGTTCAAAACCTGAGAGGCGTATGAGATCCCTTGCCATATCCACAATCTTAACCGATGTGCCCATTTCCAGGATAAAGGTTTCCCCGCCCTTACCCATTGCACCGGCCTGGAGGATCAGCTGGCTTGCCTCGGGGATGGTCATGAAAAAACGGGTGACTTCAGGGTGGGTTATGGTGACAGGTCCTCCCCTTTCGATCTGTCGTTTGAACAGGGGTACCACACTGCCGACACTGCCCACAACATTGCCGAACCGCACCGTCATGAAGCGGGTGCCATTTTCTTTTTCTCCATGCTGGCACTGAACCATGAGCTCGGCAATCCGCTTGGTGGTGCCCATGATGTTTGTCGGTCGAACCGCCTTGTCCGTTGAAACCATGACAAACCGCTCTACCCCGCACTGTTTTGAGACCCTTACAACATTGCGCGTTCCGGCAACATTGTTCAATATTGCCTCCCACGCCTGGATTTCCAGCATGGGAACATGCTTGTAGGCGGCTGCGTGGTAAACGGTCTGGGGCCTGTGGGTCTCAAATGTTCTTAACAGCCGATCCTGGTTGCGAATGTCCCCCAGCACCGGAACCACTTTCACATAGGGAAATTCCCGCTTGAGCTCCAGATCTATGTCGTACAGGGGGCTTTCAGCCTGTTCAAACAGAATCAGGGTCCTGGGTTTGAACCGGCAGATTTGCCGACAGAGTTCAGACCCGATGGATCCACCGGCCCCGGTAACCAACACCCGGGCGTTTTCAAGATATCCGCCGATACGATCCTCCTCCAGGGAAACAACGCTTCTGCCCAGTAAATCCCTGTAGGCCACGTCACGGATGGCGTTCAGGGTGATTTTCCCGTTGATCAGCTCGCCAAGGCTTGGCAGGGTTTTAAAGGCCAGTTCGCTCTGCTTGCAGCACTCCACAAGGGTGCGCATCTGATCCGCGCTTGAAGAGGGTGCTGCAATGAGAATCTCATGGATATTCATTTTTTTCGCAACGGCCCTCAGATCAGAGACCCTGCCCATGACAGGTACCCCATGGATCATCTTGCCCTGTTTGGCATAATCGTCATCCAGGTAGGCCACAACCTCGTATTTCAACCTTGAATTGTCCCGGATCTCCCGGTGAATCTTTTCTCCACTGTCGCCTGCGCCGATGATCAAGAGATTGATGGCATCTTTTCTCTTTTTATTCAAGGCAAACAGGCGGCCGGGCATATGCCTGTTTTCCCCTTCTTCTGCGGTCATCTCAAAGTAGAACCGCAGGGCAACCCGGATACCTGAAACGAACAGAATGGTAAGCACCCCGTCAATTACAAAAATAGACCGGGAAAAACCCTCAAGGTTGTGGCTGAAAATAAAAAGTGAGAGGATGACCAGAGTGCTGAACACAGACGCTTTTATAATGTTGAAGAGATCGATCAGGCTCGTATACCGCCACATGCCCTGGTACAGATGAAAGAAATAAAAGACAATCAGCTTGATCAGCACCACCAGGGGCAGCAATCGAACGGCCATCCCCATGCTGTCCACGGGAACGGCAAAGTTAAAACGAAGCAGATAGGCCGTGTACCATGATCCCCCCAGCAGCAGGGCATCCATAATCAGGATCAGCAGGAAATTTTTATACACAGGGAAATTTTTTTTCATAATTTTAAAATTGGCCTTTGAAACCGTTATGAATAGTTGTGTTTCTGAGCAGAAACCTTTTTCATAAATTCCATTTCATCAAACATGTACTTATGACAATCAATCCCGATCATTTTCAACAAAGTCGCTAAAATAATTCTGATATCAAGCCAAAAATTTTGATCCTTAACATAACGCCCATACATTTTCAGTTTATGGGGCATCACTTCTTCCAGATATGTTTTTTCCGGATCATTCGCTTCGGCCAGAACCGCCTGTTCATCATTATAATACAAGGTCGCATAATCGGTAATCCCGGGCTTTACTGAAAGAACGGTCTCTTTGCAGTCATCAGACCATTTTGAAACATAATAAGGAACTTCGGGGCGGGGGCCAACCAGGCTGATATCTCCCATGAGGACATTGAACAATTGTGGCAGTTCATCTATTTTTGTTTTTCTTAATAACCTGCCGACACGGGTAATCCTAGGATCATGTGAGGCCGTAACCTTGGCACCCAGCTTATCCGCATCAATGACCATACTTCTAAATTTGTAGACATTGAATACCACCCCAAATTTTCCAACTCGTTGTTGCTGAAAAAAAGCAGGACCACCATCTTTTTTTATTACCAATGCAACAACAACAAAAACAGGCAATAAAACGATGAGGCCTATCAAAGACGACATAAAATCAAAAAAACGCTTCATTCATCACCATCAAAAAAAGTTGATTTTACAGCAAAATCTGTTTAATTGCCCCAATCACATAGTCAAGCTGATCTTCTGTCATTCCGGAAAACATGGGTAGGCTAACACATTTTTGAAATACCCATTCGGCATTGGGGAACATTTCAGGTTTTAAGTCATAACGGTCTTTATAATAAGTCATGCGGTGAAGCGGTTTGTAATGCACACTGGTTCCGATATTGCGTTTGGCCAGTTCAGAGATCAGGTCGTCCCGGCTTATACCTTTTTTTGATTCTTCAGGGTTGATTAAAACCATAAATATATACCAGGAATGAAATTCCTTTGGGCATTTTAATTGAGGTAAAATCAAGCCTGGGATATTTTTTAACTCAGCAAAATATGTTTCTGCTATTTTCTGGCGTTGTTCCCTGAAGAGTTCCGCTTTTCTTAACTGGTGAATTCCGATGGCTGCATTGATATCCGGCATATTGTATTTATATCCGGGAGCCACAATATCATATTCCCAGGAAGCACCTGTTTCAAACCGATCCCAGACATCACGGCTGATTCCATGAAGGCGCATCATTTGGACTCTTTTTGCAATGTCATCATTGTCAGTACAAAGCATACCGCCTTCGCCTGTTGTCATTGTTTTGTTTGCGTAAAAGCTGAAACAGGTAATATCGCCTGTATTACCAATTAATTTTCCTTTAGGATGCCCCGTCTTTTCTAAATCATCAGCGGTTGCGTATCTCGTTGGAATGGCATGGGCTGCATCTTCTATCACTTTCAAATCATATTTGTTTGCCAAGGCAATAATATCATTTATTTCACAAGGATGTCCTCCAAAATGAACAGGAATGATGGCTTTGATCTTTTTGGCAGAGCAGTTTGCATTGTAACTGTCATAGGCTTGTTCTATCAAATCAGAAGAAACACAGAACGTATCAGGTTTGCAATCTACAAAAACAGGCTCGGCGCCCATATAACGCACAACTTCGGCCGTTGCTGTAAAAGTAAATGTAGGTACCAGAACGGCACTATCTGCATCCACGCCTATTGCTTCAACACCTAAATGCAAAGCTGCTGTTGCAGAATTAACAGCAAGTGCATGTTTTGCATCAACATATTTAGCAAAATCTTCTTCAAACTGCTTACATCTGGATGCTGTGGTAAGCCAACCGCTCTTCATCACTGAAATAACTTCTTGGATTTCCTGACTGCCTAAATCTGGTACTGCAAATGGAACTTTCATAGTAAAAATCCTATCCTGGGATGCCAAAATTCAAATTTTTTTTGGTAATTATTCATAAGAAAGGGTGTTGAAATCGACACCTCGCTTTTCGATATAAATGGTATTATTTCAAATATTTATATTGAAAAAACCTCTGTTTAAGAGTATAGTTTTCGACAACATCACTCATCGAAACAACACAAAAAAACAGAGGTCTTATGCACACAAAAAATATCAGGGCTTTGGTCAAAAAGCAATTGAAATATAATCATCCTCACTGGAAGAATATGAAAAGGAAAGCGAAAAAAAGGCTGATCAAACAAGTGATGGATGAAGTAATAAATGGTTATGATTTTTCTCAAACGGTGACCCTTCCCATAGAAGAACTTACTGGCATTGAAGGTCAAACGCCCACAAAAGGAATCAAAACTATTGAGGAAATGGCCAAATATGTCAGCAACTTCCACAACGATAAACTTTTTGATTTCGATAAAAAAAGAAAGCCGTTTCCGGAGATAATTGATAAAGAACTGAAATTTATTGATGACCTTTTTGATGATGCAATTATCAACAGTCTTATAGCGCCTGAAGGTTATTCTCCCTGCCATAGGTATGTTCAGCCATATCAGCTTTTTCGTATGGAAATTTTGAAGGTTATAAAATATCCCGAAATCAGTTACAGGAAGTTTTGTACCGACGAGTATTTTGGCAGAGAAAGAAAACAAAACAGAAGATTTGTGAGATTGCCTTTAAACACAAAAGAGCAGATTCATCATACAGAGTTGAGCCACTTCAGGAGCCGTTTATCTTTTACAAATTTGATGAATATCCTTGTTTATATCCTTCACCATTTATATCAATCTGGTTGTTTGGCAAATTCAGTCATACATGCGATTGATTCTACTGAGCTTCCCTCGGAAATCAATTATCCACTGTGTACAGTTGAGGTTGAGGGAAAGAAAATACGCATTTATTCGGATATAGACGCTGATTGCGGCAGGCGAAGAAAGAAACGAGATAAATCACAGTACGTTATTGGTTACCGCATGCATACGCTTTCCGCAATCAACCCTTTAACCGGTCACTGTTTTCCATTGGTTTCTCTTATCGGAGCAGCCAATCATCATGATAGCCTGTTTTTAACGCCAGTGATTAAACTTGCTCAGGCATTGGGCATTGATGTGAAGTTGATCACAGCTGACCAAGCCTACCACGATAGTAATGGGTCTGTTCTTGAGAAAACCGGGGTTTATGTCGTAGCACCCCCGTCTGAAAAGGCAAAATTGCCTGACAATGTTTTGGATTTTCCAGTGAGGGTAACTTGCAACGACTTTTGTGATATTCCAATGAAAATTATGGGGTGCTCAGGAAACGGTCATGAATTTGGCTGTACCGCCGCACCTGGAGAATGCATATACGAATCAAATTGTCCAAAATATCGAACCATTGCATTTGACAATGGGTGTTTTCAACCGATACCAACTTTTCATGAGGAGGCTCAAAGGGCAATAGATATTCGCAAAAATTGTGAGCGACCATTTAATCTTATAAAAAAAAGAGAAGGCCTTGAACAGACGAGGGTAAGGAGTCAGCATGGGGTTGTTGCCCGTTCAACATTTACAACAATCGCAACATTACTGATAGAAATGGCTGATACAAGACGGAAAAGGTGCAAAAAGCAAGATGGACAACTGGATTTATTCAAGGTTGCTGGATAAACCTCGTACACGTACCTGGAAATTTGAAAGATTTTTAAACCGGTTTGCTGGCTTGCCCTGCTATTGTCTGATGTTTTTCAAATGTAACTCTGACAATGCTTTTGCAAGGAGAAAAGAAGAAAAATAGTTCACGTTACGATCCGCGTGGGCAAAAAAAATAAAAAAATTCCGATCAAAAAGACAAGGTGTCTTGATAATGTGTTAAAAACAAAACCGGTTTCAACACCCTTTATGAGTTTGTTTCAACTTGTTTTGGGATATCAACCCCAGAGTTCTCATTCTTGAACTTGAGGAATTCCTGGTAATCCCGAACGTATTCATTTTCAATATATGGTAGAGAGGCTAGCACAAGACAGTTGGCACCTGAAGAAAAATTGATCAATTCCCGCCAGATCAACCGGGGAACATACAGTCCATAATAGGCTCTCTCCAGTCGGATTATTTTTTTCTCTTGACCATCATCAAGCTCCACGTCAAAAGCTCCCATGACTGAAATAATCAGCTGCTGAAGTTCTTTATGGGCATGTCCCCCCCGGGACTCCCCCCCGGGAACATCGTAGAGGTAATAGGTTCTCACAATGTCAAATGGAATTTGTTCCTGGTTTGAAATGGCCGTTAGAGAGCCTCTCCGGTCATACCTTCGAGGCAGTTTAATGAGCTTACAATCATGGATGGTCGTTTTCATTTATCATCCCTCATCAGGGTTTTATATTTTTCATAATTTCGCACATAATCAGCCTCATTATACGGACAAGACGCCAAAACATAGGCCACTGCATTGGTGGAAAAATTTTGCATTCTTCGCCAGATCATGCTGGGAATGTACAACCCATGGTAGGCTCGATTTAAATGCACTATCTTCTGTGTGCTTCCATCATCAAGCAGCACATCAAAACTACCGGACAAAGCGATAATACATTCGATCTGCTCCTGAAACGCATGGCCACCTCTTTGTTCACCGCCCGGTACATCATAAATCCAGTATGCACGGGAAATTTTAAAAGGAATGTGCCGTTCTTGCTCAATAAAAGTAAGGTTGCCTCGGGGATCAAGGATTTTAGGGAAATGAACAAGAAAAGCGTCATAGATTGTTCGTATGGAGTGCTGTTTCATGAAGAGGTTATTCATCTTCTTCTCCTATTTCAGGAAGAACAAAAGGGTATAAACTGACTTTCATACCTGTGCTTCCATATAAAATTGACCAGACGTATATCCCTGGATGGCAAAGTCGTTTCTCAGATAGAAACGAATGGCCCTCAGATTATTAACCCGAACATACAAGCCTATCGACCCAGATCCATCCTCCTTGCATAGAACTTTTGCATGGGAAAGCAATGCTTCTCCTATACCAGGGAGGCTGCGATCACTTACAATGGACAAAACCAGAAAAGGAGATTCTTTAAAAATTGTTGCCTGATCTAATAAATGATGAAAAAGAGATACTGCAACTTTTTTGAAGAAAGCAATTGGGTGTACAAACGCTGTTTTCAATATATGATATGTTGCCTTTTTTTTAAATATCGCAATTTTGGCTGGAATGGAAACGCCGCACACAAGAAAACCATGTATGCTGGAGATTTCATCTCTAACCTTCTCCACCTTTATCACATAGGAACCTTTATCAAAAAACAGTTTATAGTAAACTTCCAGCAGGTAAAGAGAAAATCTGGATGTGAAATGAGTGGTAGCTGGATATAATTGTTTATGCAGTTTTGAAAGGGAGCTAAGGTCTCGCAGTTCTGCATGTTTCAGATCAAATGTCACCTGCAATCTCCCGATATGAAGCTAAAAGTTTAGAAGCTTCCGAATCCCAGGAATAGGTTGTCTGAACCAGGCTTCGTCCATTTTTAGAAAACATTTTTTGAAGATCCACATCTCCATGAATCCGGTTGATGGCCGCCGCTATATCCTCAGGGGATGAAGGATCTACACAAATACCACAATCCCCTTTTTTTATAATATTTTCCCAAAGTTGAATATTGGAGCCCACAACAGGAATGCCAGCCGACATATATTCAAAGAGTTTAATGGGGAGGGAAAATAAATGATTGGGAGCCGGTAGCAAGGTCACAATACCGGCAAAAGATTTCCGATATATAGCTGCCACTTGTTCTCGACTAACCTGTCCTACAAAGGTTACTCTATGCCAGTTGCGGTGTTCCTTTACAAGAACTTCTATATCTAATTCTGTGAAAGTACCTGCAAGATAGAATTTAATATCCGGTTCTATATTATCTAAGGAATCCATCAGCGGAAGGATACCTCTGACCTTACTTATGGCACCGACATAGCAAAAACCATCTCTTTTTCCTGCCATAACTGAATGAGAACAAGCAAATTCATTTTTCAATGCATAATTCTTGATAGTCGCCACACATGGTGCATTGGATTGGAACCTATTTGCGATATGAGGTGTCGCCGCTATAACAAGATCAATCCTTTTTACCACAAAATTTTCTAAAATTTTTATAGATAAAGAGACCACTTTCCTTAAATATAACGGGAGCCATTCTTTTTGCAAAAAAAATTCCGAATAACATTCGTGAGAATCATACACAACTCTTGCACCTGTTTTGATTTTAAGTAGTAAACCATAGGGCAAAAGTTCAGGATCATGAAAGTGATAAATATCTACTTCTTGCTTCTTGGCAAGTTTGTAGGTTTGATATGCACCAAACAGCATGCGTTTCAGGCGGGTCTTTTTCTCTGACAGCCCAATAAGTCGGACTCTCGAAGATTGCTCAACAGCAGCATTACAGGCGATCAATGTCACATCATATCCATCTGCGGCAAGGGAAGCGCATTGTTTGTGAAAGATCCTGATATCATTCAACTGGTGAACCGAACTTAAATGACATACCTTTTTCATACTTTACTCTTTCCTTTCAGGTTAAATCCATTTATCCGGCTTACGACCTGTTTGGCTTCTGCAAGGGTCATGGTAGGTCCCATGGGAAGACTCAAAACCTCTTCATGGATGCGTTCAGTCTGAGGCAGGGAGACACTTTTATATTTGACATACGCCTCTTGTTTGTGGGGGGGCAGGGGATAGTGGATCAGCGTCTGGATATCCGCTTTTGCCAGATACTGATGAAGCAGATCACGCTGGGGAGACCGAATAACAAAAAGATGAAAGACATGCTGCTCTCGCTTTTCCCAGGAAGGCAAATCAATTTCGGGATGTGAAATACCCTCCAGATAGATCTGAGCAATGCAGCGCCGACGTTCTATCTCTTCATCCAAATACTTAAGTTTTATCCTGAGCATGGCCGCCTGCATCTCATCAAGCCGGCTGTTCACTCCCTGATAGAGATTTTTATATTTTTCATGAGAACCATAGTTACGCAATGCCAGCAGAGTTTGGGCCAGAATATTATCATTGGTAGTAATTGCTCCCCCATCTCCAAGTGCTCCAAGATTTTTGCCCGGGTAAAAGCTGAAACCCGCAGCATGCCCCCAATTCCCAGCTTTTCGACCCGTCAAGGCTGCGCCATGTGCTTGGGCTGCATCTTCCAGCACAAGGAGTTCATGTTTCCGTGCAAGATCCATAATCGGTGGCATATCTGCCAGCCGACCATACAGATGTACGGGCAAAACAGCACGGGTTTTGGAAGTAATAGCAGCTTCCATACCCCCAAGGCTCAGATTAAAACTGTGCACATCCGGTTCCACAAAGACTGGTTTTAGACGATTTTCCGTAATGGCGAGAATGCTGGCGATATAGGTATTGGCCGGAACAATGATTTCGTCCCCCTCCCTTAATCGGCCCAGTTCTTTCCAGGCACGTAGGGTCAAGGTTAGGGCATCCAACCCATTCGCAACACCAATACAGTGAGTAGTACCACAATAAGCTGCAAAGGCCTGTTCAAAATCTCTCAGTTCAGAACCGCTGATGTACCAACCAGAATCAATGACCCTGGTACAGGCCTCAATTAACTCACTGCGGTATCTTGCGTTCACCGCCTGCAAATCCAAAAATTTAATCATTCAATCATTCTCCAGCATCCTAATAATTCTCGCGGGATTCCCTGCAGCGACAGCACGGGGGACAATATCTTTGGTCACCACAGAACCCGCTCCGACCATGGCATATTCTCCAATAGTAATACCGGGCAAGATCGTTGCATTGGCCCCGATACTGGCTCCCCTCATGATGGTGATCCCCAAAAAAATCGGCGGATACACCTTGGATCTAGGCATAAGATCGTTGGTGAAAGTTGCGTTGGGTCCAATGAAGACATCATCTTCGATACAAGTTCCATCCCACAGAAAAACACCGGATTTTATAGTTACCCGGTCACCGATGACAACGTCCCCCTCAATCAGGGAATGAGCACAGATATTGCAATCTTTTCCGATTATCGCGCCTTTCAGGATCACCGCAAACTGCCAGATCCTTGTACCTGAGCCGATGGCATCTGTCTGCACATCCGCAAGATGATGAACACTATACATAGCAGATCAACCTATTGAACTGTTCATATGTTTTTATGATTTTCATTTAAATAACCTTCGAAAAAACTTTAATATGTAAACCAGATAGTGGTCATAAAAAAAATGTACAGAAAGTGAAAAAAGCCAGCGGGAAGGTTTCACCAAATCATAGTTTTTTGATAAAAGTAAAGCTTTCTGGTGAAAGATGTCATTCCTGCTGCGAAGCTTCATGATATTCGTTGCATGGGACCGGTAGTAAAACAAAGGTTCCACAACTGCCGAGAAATGGGTTTTTGCAGCGCATCGAATCACAAAATCCCAGTCCTCTTCTAACAAATTTTCATCAAAACCACCCACTTCATCGTACAATTTTCTTGAAAACAATATGGAGCCGGCAGGTACATGCTGCCTTAAAAAAACCTGGTGCAGCACACTACCAAATAAGGGCTTCCGGGGGAAAATACGTATGGGGACATCTGGATGGTCATCCTCAAATTCAAAAGCCTGCGTAAAACAAAACTCCGAATCCGTTTTTTTTTCTAACAGCGCCACCTGCTTTTCAATTTTTTCTGGTTGCCAGTAATCATCTGAAGCCAGAAGAGCAAGATAAACACCCTTTGCAATTTCCTGAATACCACGGTTCAGGGTCCTGCAGACGCCACGATTTTCTTGACGTATAAATATAAAATTATGTTCCCGAGCCAGCTCCTGAATAATAGCCGCAGATCCGTCCTTTGAACCATCATCAATGACTATGAGTTCAATTTGTTTATAACTTTGCTGAATTACGCTAAGGATGGATTGCTGTAAATATTTTTCATGGTTAAAGCAGGGAATAATAACAGAAACCAGTGGTCGGGTCATTATTGTCAACTCCTAAAACCCATAAGGATATCGGTAATTTTCTTCGAAGCCTGCCCTCCACCATAAAGATGTCCGCCGTCTTCCACAATACGCCCGAAATGCGTACGACCTGCCCTGACAATGGCATTCGTATCAGTTCCAGCTAATTCATTGGTTCCAATATGGATCAACTCTACCCATTCCGTCTGATCCCGCATGGTGACACTGGCCTTGCCAAAGAAAGATATTTCTTTCTTCACACCACCGCTGTCTGTCAGTACCAGACCACAAGCATCCAGCAACCAGAACATTTCCAGATGTACCACCGGATCAAACACACTGACATTCAGTTCCATCCCCGCTTTTGATATGGCCCCCCGGGTACGGGGATGTATGGGCAGTACCACAGGAGCGACATCTCGATGCAACACATTCAAGGAAGAGATGATCGCTGCAAGACAGGATGGATTGTCCGTATTTTCTGCCCAGTGCTGGTTGGCAGAAATAAAGGGTGCTTTTATTTCAATGTCTTGCGGTCTTACTGCATGGGGGGTAAAAAAAATAGCTACATCCTGCATCACATCACCAACTTTAAAAAAACGAACAGGTTTATGTTCAAAGCCTTCATTTCTGATTTTTTCCATGGCTGTGTCGGTTGGGCAGAACAGAAGATCACTCATCTGATCCGTCAAAATTTGGTTGATTTCTTCGGGCATCTGCATATTGAGACTATGCAGTCCTGCTTTTACACATGGGGCACAGGCATATGGAGTTTTGAAGCGGCAAGGGCGCCTGCAAGGGTTTAGTTTGTATCCCCATAAACAAGCACATGATCTGGTTTTTTAAAAAATAACACCTTCTCAATTTCAATCAGCATACAACCCGTCATGTTGCCATGACTGCAGCCATGGATATCCAACTGCTACTCCGGCTTTGGAATGCCGAGTTGATTAAAAAGAATATCAGACAGATTGGTATCAAAATACTGGCCTGTATGCACAAGAACTTCCTCAAGTCCCGCCTGTTTAATAAGTGTTTTGGACACCATGCTGGCTTTAATGAACTGAGGGGCTGGCTCCGATGATTGTCAATTTACGCTTCATATTTTTTTTGACTCTTAATTTTTTATTTCCTATTTGCTATTCCGTGTGGGTAATATCAATTTACAATTGGTTAACTCAACAGTCAGAAGTTCTCACAACGTAAAACTATTCCATTGACGTACACAATTTAAACCCCCTTCGCAACATAGTATTTCAGCATTCTATATATTTTTTTGTATATTTGCTTGTATGTAATTATTTTGTTGACATACGTTAAAATATGATTGTATCCTCCATTACAACCCAATATTAAGGAGGATGCCCATGGAAGAGTTTGATCTATATCTTCAGTATCAAAAGGATGTCGCTGAAAGCAAATTAAAGATAATTGAAAACTACAGAAAGAAAGGTGCTTTAAGCGATAAAAAACGTACGTCAAAAATTAGCATTACACACAGAGTGTTGAAAGAAGCCGGTATGCCTCTGCATATCTCCGAAATCATCGACAGGGCCAAATCCAGCTATAATCTGGAACTGGACAGAGATTCGATCGTATCTGCAATTCTGAAAAAAGTAAAAGCAGGTAAGGACTTTATCAGAACAGCTCCCAACACATTTGCCGTGAAATCCTCTGACTCAAAGCAGGGGGTGGATTCATGATCAATGAACTTAACCACCTGCTTGATAAATTCTCATCATGTTTCCGGCGAAAAGCTTCTTTTCATTGGTTTGTAGTTATCATAGTTGGGTTCTACGTCCGGCTTGATCATTACGGTGTAAGTTCATTTATACGATGGCTTTGTCTCAAACCAGGGCTATACACATCCCTTCTGGCATTTTTCAGAGCATCGTCATGGGAATTGAATAATATCATACACCGGTGGTGCAAGATAGTGATGGCCGAGAGCCCTATAATTAGGGTTGATGGCCGCCTGCTTCTGGCAGGAGATGGTATCAAAATCAGCAAGGAAGCTGAAAAAATGCCTGGAGTCAAAAAGCTGCATCAGGATTCCGACAATTCCGGTAAAGCACAGTATATTTATGGTCATCACCACGGTGTGATCGGGATTCTGGCCGGCAGGGTAAAAAAAAATCTTTTGTATTCCCCTGCATGCGGAGCTCCATGAGGGAGTTAAGGAGCTTAGAGAGCTCCAGGGAAAACCCGAACCGAAATTAGAGGACAAGCCAAAAGTCAGCGTCACCACATTGATGGCGGCAATGGCTGTCAATCTGGTGTCCACTATTGGAGAAGAAAGCATCATCATTCTTGATGCCTATTTTTCTGTGGGGTCGATGTTCTCCATGTTAGAGCAAGCTGTTGATGAACAGGGAAAACGTCTGCTTCATGTGATCACTCGTGCAAAAAGCAACGTAGTGGCTTTCATGGATCCCCCGGAAAAATCCGGCAAGCCTGGTCGTCCATGCGTCTATGGTCTTAAAGTTAAGCTTAAGGAGCAATTTGAGGCCATGGATAGCTGTTTTCAGAAAACAACGATTGAAATTTACAATCAGAGCAAAGAGCTTTCATTTCTTTGCCTGGATTTGTTTTGGAAACCGGCAAGTTCAAAAGTACGGTTTGTTTTGGTTCGCGATGGTTCTGCTCAGTTTATTTTGATGAGCTCGGACTTGAGCTTATCA
Organism: uncultured Desulfobacterium sp.; assembly: GCA_963675615.2. Lineage (GTDB taxonomy): Bacteria > Desulfobacterota > Desulfobacteria > Desulfobacterales > Desulfobacteraceae > Desulforapulum. The sequence goes on along the minus strand of CAXXTD010000001.1, from coordinate 327,490 downwards.
GCATTAGATATTATAAGATGCTACAGCTATCGATTTAAAATTGAACTTAATTTCAAGGTGTTAAAACATGTGATCGGTGTATTTTATTATCATTTTTGGTCCACCATGTGGCCACGCATTGGCAAAAACACTGTCAACGACATATCATCAATCAAAGATTTACGTTCAAAACGATTGATCCGGCAGACCATGGATGCAATTGAGGCCTTTATGAATTTTGGCTGTATTGCCACAGGGATTCTGCAAATCCTCTCTTTGAAATTTCATGAAACAATTTGGACGAAATATCTGGGGTGGCTTCGTACTGTATCCTCAACAATCCCCTCCGAAGAAGTCGTCAAGTCGATTATCCAGGAGGAGTACTTTCATAATTTTCATCTTTTCAAGAATAGCGCAATTTATCGAATAATTATGGCTAAAGGAAGGAAAGGCCCTATATATGGCATGTCTCGCGTTACTTAAATTGACAAAATCTTAAGACTGTTGAGATAATAAAGTGACCAACAAAAATAAAACGTCAAGCGTGGCTTTCAACGCCGGAGAAACCTGTTCCTCCTCCAGCAATTTCCTGGCTGTCTTAACTGTTTCATCTACGTCGATTGAATCCACCTTTATTCCCAACAAAAGCCTCCATGTAAATCGTTTATTTATGGAGGCATTATAACACAGGTTTTCAGAGGCAATTTTTTCGCTTCAGGTTGCCTCAGGTTGCATTTATTTTTTTCCCATATAGCCAGCCATTAGCTGTAGCAGGGTTGTTGGTTCTATACCCCATTTTAGGGGTTCTTTTCGTTAGAATGAGAACGCCTGAAACATAACTTAAAAAATCATTTTTTACAAAAAAACCGTGTCAAGCAAAAAATGAAAATTGACTCGTTTTTTATCGACGCTGAATAGATACATTCTTGTTAGATAGGCATATCACGTTTTAAAGGTTGTATTATGACTCAATAATAGCCTTTTACCTGACGACACTTTTTTAATACCTATAAGTTGCAAATCCTTACTAAACTTTTCGACCTCAATACGTATAAACATCTTAATTTCATTGTTTTTTTACCCATTCAACTAAACCAGTGTCCAAAGTTCTGACTCTCTAATTTTTGAAGATAGAATAGATAAAAGGATAAGAATAGACATTAATTGGTAGCCGGAAAATAAATTATTAGTTGCCATTAAAGTAATTGTAGAAATAAGATATAAAAACAATATTTGTCCTGAAAAACTAAAGGACGCATTCTTTTTTATTGAGGCAAGCGCATTTCGTAACAAATAAAATATAAATGATGCAAATAAAAAAATTCCAACTAAACCATATCGTTCTATGATTAGTGCATATTCTGAATCAATTATTGTTTCGTGGATTGCCTTGGCTGGTCCCCACCCAAACAATAAAGATTCTTTAAATCTTCCATAGGCAAGTTCAATATTTTCTAAGCGAACATTAAGACTAGTACTTTCTCCTGATAGTGCAAGTTGATATCCATCGATTATATATCTAAGATTAAGTTCCAAAACTATTAAATAAATCATCGTAAAAACAATCATTAGCACAATGCTTTTTATAAAAAGATTATGGTTCGATATAGTTAAACTATATGTAAGCAAGGACAATATAAAACCGATAAGAGCTGTTCGACTTTGAGTCATTAGCAATAAAAAAAACAGAATTAAAGCCATTATGATATAAGAATATTTTTTTTCCTTTAAAAATATTACCCCGGTATAAAAAATAAAAAAAGTAGCAATAGATGCTCCGACATTTGGGTCTGAACCAGTAATAAATATTCTACCGCCACTGAGCATATGTCCTAAATGTGGAGCTTTGGAATATAATGATCCAATGATTGAACACAACGGATCAATTTGAAAAGCTTGTATCAATCCAACAATTAAAAAAGCAATAACAGACAACAAAATATAATAATGAAATTTAGAAAAAATGCCTTTCTTTGTAATTAGTGGCAAGGTAAGAAAATAAGGTATAAATTGGATATACTTTACTGATTCAATAAAGTCTCCAATTTTAAAAGGTACTTGTAATGCTATGTAAGAATTCATAGAAGAAAAAAACACCATAATACCTAGTAGTATTAAAAAAAGTGTACTTTTATGCATAGAGAATTTAGAAAAGTTCATTCCATGAAAAAAAAATATTACGAAAATAACAGTAGCAATGACTGTAGTTAAATAAAAGCTATAACTCCCTAACCTAATCGGGGGTAATATAATATTCGAGAATAATCCCAAAAGAACCAAATGCTCAAGAATTCGACTGATAGTTAATTTATTATGCCCTAAAGGATGCTGAGCATCCAACTTACTTATTGAGAGCTTTGCATAAGTTGTCATCAAATAGTAGCCTTCTCGATATCCATTGATATTACCTTCTTGCTCTATACGATATAGTCGTGAACTCTTTGTGATATGGTTGCCAACCGGAATAAAGCAATTTACGACCAGCTGAGAAAATATCTCGGTGAAGTTTTAAGAGATTTATTATTACAAAGAGACTCTGAGATCCTTCTAAGGGCTTCTGATGTGCGATCATGTTTATTTGCTGATATCAATACCACCGAAATATTCAGTAGCTCAAGTTGTGGATTACATTAAGGGGAAAAAATGGAAACGAGGACGAGAACTTCAGCCAAAATCAGCGTTTAAAAACCAGCCAGCATTGTTTTAAGTGGTCATTTAAAAACAATTTAACCGTTTTAACGTAATTTGAAACAAAAAGAGTGTTGAGCATTATTGGGTTTATACAAGCATATAGAGCCTACGCATAAAGGTCTTTTTTTCCATGGAAACATGATGTTAGCTTGCAATTCATGTGGAAAAGCTTGTATCCGTTGCGAACCACAGGACTATTTTATTACTATACTTTCGTTTAGTATTTAATCTTGATTTGTTCGTATTTTTTTAAAAAACCTTAAAAAACAACGAGATAGTTGGAACTTCCCTTTATTTTTATCTAAAATTTGATATAATTAGTTAGTACGTTTTTCGAGAATGTAGAAAAATATAAAGCTGAAAAATACAAAAGTTAATTACCGAAAAGGGAAAATCATGCTCCAAACAAATAGCCCTGTCTATAATCAACTTCCTTTGTTTGAATATATTACCTAAACAATGCAAGCGATACATGGTTTTTTTGAGTAAAAAGCTTCCATAATTGTCATAAATACAGGACTATAGCTCTATAAGCAATGATTTTGTGGAGGGCACCGATATGATGAGGAAGTTTCATACACAATTTACTGAAAAAAACCTTACGGGCAACGCTGGGCTGATCAATCTTGGCAGGTTCGCGGAAAAGTTAGGCCTTCCAAAAATATTGGCCAACCATCTCACCATCGAACGTGCGCCTAACGCAGACTACCAGGTAAGCGAAGTGGTGATGATGCTCGCCTTTGGTGTTCTGGTCGGGGTCAAACATATGAGCCATATGGCAATTCTCAGGACTGACGAGGTTCTCCGTGCCCTTTTTAAATGGGACAAATTTCCTGTCAGCACCTCCTTCGGCCGTATTTTTAAACTTTTTACCCAGAACCATTGCAAGGAATTATCCGATGCTGAATCGGTTGCCAGGAATAAAGTGTGGGACAAGAAATGGTTTGGAAAAGTCACCCTTGATATGGACTCATCTGTTCGAGGGGTGTATGGCACCCAGGAAGGAGCGGCCAAAGGGTACAACTCAAGGAAAAAAGGCCAGCGAAGTTACCATCCTCTTTTGTGCTTTGTTGCAGAAAACAGAAAGTGTCTCCATAATTGGTTCCGCACAGGGAGTGCCTCGACCTGTGCGGACGATTATAGGCCGTCCCGTCCAGACTTGATGTCGAATAAAGCAGAAATGACTGGGCATCAAGATTAATTTATGTCATGTTTTGGTAGATCAATATCTCAAACCCCGAGAAGGAGGCTACCAAATGAGCAAATACAAAATCAATGTAACTGTGAACCTTGTCGAGTCTGATGTGGAAACTGATGAGAATCCTATTGAACTGGAAGACGGGAGCTATCAGTTCACAATAAATGGGCATTCCGGTGAAAGTATAGATGACTGTGAAAAGGCTGTTCTTAAAACTGCTTTTCCCGCAATAAGAAAGGCACTATCTATGCACTTGGAAGCAGTGTCAAAAAAAACTCCAAATTCAAACAAAAAGTGAGCAAATTGAGATAAACAAATGTCCATATCTGGTGGACGGTGCGGTGGGGCGGTTTAAATTCGAAACCCATTGTGCTTTTGACAGCAATGGTGTTCTGTTTGACAGCAGCCAGTCTGTATTTGCCCCATTAACAACAAATCAATTTTATTTGACCTCGGGGTTTAAGGAACTGGCCATGATTATGGGAAATACGGAAGAATCATTCCGGAAAACATCGAAGTTGATCAACCATATTCGTTACCAAAAAAATGGTACGCCATCTCGCACGCTTCATGACCAGACCCAGAAAGAAGGGGCTGAATTGTTCAATCATTTAAGGCAAAAAGCGGAAAATTTGAACCGCGGCAACTTTAACACAGATGGTGATTGTATCAACCCAGAGCTTTCCCGGGGCGGCGATGCGCTACCGATCTCCACGGAAAAGATCCAGGAGGCCCTTTTTGAATCATCTTTTGTCTATAATTCTTCCGATTCTCTAAGTAATCCAGTAATCTTTGAAGAACCGAGCCAGGCAGTAAATATAAGCATTGATGACGTAACACCCAAAAGACAAAAGAACGATCGAGAAAGTCCCAAAGTCACCGAACATAAAAGAAAATACGTGCATGACACCGTTACGCATATTGAGTGCAGAGGGAAGAAATACGTATTAACCGGTGATTGCACTAAAACCTGCTTATGGCTGCTCAATGCTTTTCTCTTGAATAATTCTTTATTTGGTAAACGCCTGCAGATCTTCACCGACGGTCATAGAGCGTTAAATGCCGCTATTTTAAAGCACTTTGAATGGTACGGAAATATGCAGATAGTTCTCGACTGGTTTCATCTGTGCAAGAAATTCAAGGAACTACTAAGTATGGCCATGAAGGGGAGAACCCTACGTAATGAGGCGATTGATGGGATTATGCCCTTGTTATGGCATGGACTTACGAATGAGGCCATATCATATCTTGAAAACATTCCTTCATGTAAAATCAAGATCCCCGAATATATCCAGAAACTGATCGAATATTTGAACCGCAATCAACCTTACATCCCCAATTATGATGTGCGTAAAAGGCTAAAACTTCGAAATTCAAGTAATGTAGGAGAAAAGATGAATGACCTGGTCGTCTCAAATCGACAGAAAAAGAACGGAATGAGCTGGGTTAAAGAAGGATCTCTCAATTTGGCAACACTAACGGCATTGAAAATTAACGAGGAATATGAGAGTTGGTTTCGAGATAAAGAAGTCAATTTTAAACTAGCTGCTTAAGAGCTTAAGAGATTAAGAGATTATCGTCCGCACAGGTCGAATTTTTTACAGAAACAATTAAACAATTCCGTCTGAATTCATCAATTTCGCCCATGCTCTTTTCAAATACTCCAAATCAGTCTTACCCAACAATAAATTACTCATAACCGGAACCCCTGTGAAATGATGATGCATGGCCAACCGCATACAAAAATTTGCAGTGTAGGCAATGGAGGTAGCTATCGCGGCGCCAGTGAGGCCATAGCGAGGGATAAGCAAAAGGTTTCCAACAATATTGACTACTACCACTATTAAAGATGTATACATGTTCAACTCAGGCCTGCCTCTGGCGGAAATGTCATTCGCCAACACTCGTGATGCAGCACCGACAACGATTCCGGGGAGCAACAATAGTAGAGGAAGCACCGCCCCAACAAATTCGATACCAAAAACCAGTTTAATGATGGGGTAGATGATTGCAGCTATGACAAGTGCGCCCAAAAATGTGATGAACATTACCCATCGCACAATAAGAGGAGTTAAGGCGTTGTGCTTATCCTCCTCAATGGACAATTCGGATAAACGGGGCAACAATACAGTGCTTACAGCCTGCGACAACAACCACAGTCTCTCAGATATTTGTACCGCAATGACATACACCCCGGCACCGGCAGGGCCTATGAACAGGTTCACGAGAAAAATATCAGCTTTATAGTTTATAAATGCAAGGATATTACTTAAATGGGCTTTATAACCATACCTAATTGCCGCCTTGGCATAAGCGTCAGACTGAAGTTGCTCATCCCCACTGTCACTTAAAAGTGGCCACAGTACCTTTAAGGCAACGGCCACCGTTGCAACAGAGCCGCCTAAGTAAGCTGCCAGAAGCCAGCCAATGCTTTCGACCCCTGCAACAATCAATGCTATGATTCCAATCAATGTCAACAGCGGCTGCAGTAGCAACACTACGTTGAACTGCTTGAATTGCTGCATGCCCTGAAACATGCTCGATACAAAGGAGAGCAACAACGCTACTGGGAAGATCGACAATGCAAACCAGAGTATAAGCTCAGGTACACCAGGAAACCACTCCTGGGCATAGAGCAATAATACTCCCACACCGATGCCCAAACCGATAATGGTGATAACGCAATATAGTTTTAAGGTAGATCGCCAAGCAACCCTCGGAGACACCCTGCGCGATCCCAGATAATAAACATTGGCCGGGGCAACCCCAAGATTCAGCAAGGATGCCAACATCGTAGGCAACAGTAACGCTACAGTGTAGGCACCATTGCCTATGGCACCGTAGACACGCGCAATCAAAGCTACGGTTGCAAGCTGGATCAACCCGGCACCCAACTGGCGCGCCAGAGTGGCTGCTACGTTACCAGCAAGTTTTTTTAAACCCAGCCCTTTCACGCAAATCTCACTATTTGAGAATCCTCTTTCGATGAAGACAAAACCTCTGTGTATACATATAGCAGTCGCTGCGAGATAGCTGCTTCACTGAAGCGTTCGCGACATAACTGCCGCAAGCTTTCAGCATGATAGCTTGCCCTATTAGTATATATTTCTTGCATGGCAATAGCAAAAGCATCGACATCATCTACAGGAACCAATAACCCATCCTTCTCAGTAACTATATCTTCCGGCCCTCCGCATCGGGTCGCGATAACCGGCTTACCCAGGGCCAAAGCCTCAATCAGTGCCACGCCAAAAGTTTCATACTGGCTGCTCAAAACGAAGGCATCGGCTCCAGCGACTTCGTACACCACTTGCTCACGGTTGAGCATTCCCAAGAACCTAACCTGATCAGCCACACCAAGATCCTTTGCTAAACGCTCTAATGCTGGCCGCTTTTCACCGTCACCACCGATATGCAGATGTACGGCGTTATTGCCCTTAAAACTTTTGGCAAAACTTTCTATTAATAGGTCAATTCGCTTATTAAAAGTGAGCAGACAGACATCGATAAATACAAAAGGGTCGCTATTCTTTGTGCGCAGTGGCTTGGCAAAAAAACTATCGTGCACAATATTCGGTATTACTTCCCAACGATTTTTACTGTCGACTATACTTTTATTTAACAAATCGGCAAAAGGTGAACTCACAGCAAAACACCGCTGTGCCTGCGATGCAATTTTGGATGCGACTTGCAATTGGCATGCTGAAAGTAAGTTGCACGCAAAGGCCGAACTATGTTCAGTGACAACATAGGGGATATCATAGCGCTGCATGATGTGATGGGCTACAATACCGGCGTTGAGCATTGAGTGCACATGGATAATGTCCGGCTTGCCATGCTCAGCAATATAACGCTCAACCAATTTACAACCTTTGTGCGCCCAAACTTTAGCTTGCAACCTGCGCAACCTGGGGAACCAGGTGACTCCATGCTGGCGATAGGTAGCGACTCCACGATCATCCTCAAATTCAACTTTATAATTGCCAGAAAAGATGCTTTTATAGTTTCTTAATGAACGTAGTTGTACAGCAACAACGCCAACCTTGCAGCCATGATTACTCAAGGCGATGGCCTGTTCACGAAAAAAGCTACCCCCGATGTCACCAGGATATTTTGGATACCAGGATGGGAGAATTAGGATGTGCATGTTAAATATCCAATATGCTCAGCAACTAGAACATCAACAACGTGTGGGTCTAATTTCCCCTTCGAGTCGGAACTTTTTAATTCAAATAACAAGTCGACAGAACTGCTCTCAAGGGTGTCAAGGTCAATTATTGACTTGGTAATACCAGAAATAGTCAACACATCTTTCACTTTTGGCTGATAGGCAATTGCAAATATTTTTTTGCACCCAGCTAATGATGCAATAATCCCAGCATGCAACCTTGTTACTAATGCCCAATCTGCGTTAGCACAATACTTCAAAAGATCATTAACACTCTTTTTCCCTTCTGCATATTCAATTGAATATTTACTTTGCTTTCGTGCGCTTAATCGAAAAAACTCTTTAACCCCAATATCGTCTAATGGGTAATTAGTATTAAAAATAAAAACTTTTTCCACGTTATTTTTCTCACAAAAACTATCTACAAGGGAAACCATTCCCTTAACATACGATAAAAAGGCATACTTGTTCTTTATTGGCCACAGTTCACTGTAAAGAGCAGCTACATTGACAAGAAAAAAAGGCGATTTGCTCTGACTGTTGTGATCATTTTTCTCTTGCCAATCTATTCCAAAAGCTAAATCTGGCCCAACATGAGATGAATGATATGAAAGAATTTTTTCACAATACTTCTTAGAAAAGGAATCCCTAAAATGAACCTTAAAAGCTCCATATAGACATTTTTTAAGTATTTTCCTACTATTATCTAAATAAATTGGGGCTGCACCCACGCCTAAAAAACTATACTTAACCTTTTCTTTGTTAGCGATATCGCATATCATGCCCAAGAGAGGTGGCCAAGAAGGATAAATATCCATGATTAGATTACCGCCACCTATCAACAAGTGGTCGCTTCTTCTTATTAAATCTCGAACAAGCTTTTTGTCAATATTCGGTTTTTGGAGTAATTTGCATTTAAACTTATTGAACCAGCCAATTATCTTCTTTCCCTCTTGACCATTTCGAACCCCAACTTCTTTTACAGAAAGATCTATACCAATCTCTTTAAGTTCTTGTTGTATACCAACATAACCCAACGTCATAACGGTTACGTCTGTATCTGCTCCATATTCTCTTCTAATTGCAGAAAGCAAACCTATGAGAATAGCAGTATCCCCGATAGAACCTCCATTATAACTACCAAAAATAACAATCTTTACCCCCAATTTATCCATTTAATCGCATCCTTCCAATTCCTGCCTTAACAACAATTTTCTGCTTTTCTTCCTGCTAATACGGCCCAGAAAGATTTGTAGAGAATCGGGATTTGCCCCCCCCCCCCCCCCCGTAACTCTTTAATATTAAAGATAAATCAATCCTTAAAGAATCAACTGCACCCCTTAAAATTCACTTTAACTCGATTATCAAGTTTTTAAATATGGGAATAGATGGGAGTCGGTCGGGTCAACAGATAATACTCATGGCCTCGTCCCTACAAGTCCCTTCAACGTAGAATAAGCTGGCCCGACCGCAACAATAATATTAAAAAAAATTCATTCTGTCATTAAATATAAAATATAAAGGCCGTATTTTACATTAGCTCTGGACAATTAAAGAACGCTCAGATAAAGTATGATTTTTATCGTCTTATTTTTTGAGTCATATAAATCATATCGATTCAGGAGCATCATGTTTTTCACTGAACCCTTAGAATTTGTAACCAATTATATTGAAAGCATAGATCAGGGGCTGAAAAAATACGATTCAAAGCTAAAGTTAACAAGAATACAAAAATCATGGTTTGCTTTTTGTATTATGGGTATCTTTCTTACCCGCACAGTATGTTGGGCAAAATTTGAAAGAGCTTGCCTTGGTTCATATTCATTGCCGGCAATTTCCTGGATATTTAGAAAATCGAATATCCCATGGGATGCGTTATTGGTAGTAAGTACGGCTATCATTATTAAACGTTATGGCATAACCCATGGCAGTCTTGCTATCGATGAGACAGACAAAAAACGATCTAAATCCGTCAAAAAAATTTATAAAGCACATAAAATCAAAGACAAAAGTAGTGGTGGCTACATAATGGGGCAAAGCCTGGTATTTCTTATTTTGATAACCCCAGAGATTTCGATACCCGTTGGCTTTGATTTTTATATGCCGGATCCAAAAATCAAAGAATGGAAACAAAAAGATGAGGACTTAAGAAAAAAAGGTGTCGCAAAAAAAGACAGGCCTGAAAAACCTGAACCAGACACAAACTTTCCCAAGGTTCCAGAAATTGGAGTCGCCTTACTAAAACATTTTTCAAAAAATCATCCCAAAATCAAGATAAATTGTGTTTTTGCTGATGCGCTCTATGGCACCAAGACTTTTTTGAATGAAGCATCCAGTGTATTTAAGGGCGTGCAGGTTGTAAGCCAAATTAAAAAAAATCAAAACATCAAGCTTCGAGGGAAAGTAAAATCTGTTCAGCAATATTTTACGTCCCATCCCGGTATAGAACAAACGATAACAATACGAGGTGGAAAAAAACAAAAAGCAACCGTAGGTGCAGCAAGATTGCATGTTTGTTCGCATGATCAAAAGCGATTTATAGTTGCATTAAAATATGAAGGTGAAAAAGAGTATCGTTATCTCGTTGCAAAAGATTTGAGTTGGCGGTATTTGGATATCGTGGAAGCATATACCTTAAGATGGTTAATCGAGGTTTTCTTTGAAGACTGGAAGGCCAGTGAAGGTTGGGGCAAATTGACCAAACATACAGGCAAAGAAGGTTCGGGCAGGGGCCTGATACTGAGTCTGATGGTAGATCATTGTCTTTTCTTTCATCCTGACCAGAAAGCCTGCATAGATAACAAGCTTGCCGCATGCACTGTGGGAAGTCTGATGCGCCAGATAAGAATAGAATGCTTTTTACAATTTATCCAAAATATAATCACCGACCAAAATCCAGATCAACAGTTGGCTAAAATAACCGAAGTTTTAACTAACGAAATCTTTTCAACTAAACCGGCATCCAAGCATCTCTCTGGCAAAAAAATAGGCAAAATGAAGCCTACACCATCTCTTAAATGGAAAAATGAAGAGGTCTGCCTCTCTTGAACAACTAAAAACTTGATAATCGAGTATTATAATACCTCCATAAACTAACGATGTACATGGAGTTTTTTGTTGGGAATAAAGGTGGATTCGATCGACGTAGATGAAACAGTTAAGACAGCCCGGAAATTGTTGGAGGAGGAACAGATTTCTCCGACATTGAAAGCTGCACTTGACGTTTTATTTTTGTTGGTCACTTTATTGTGTAATCGCCTGGGCCTTAACAGCAGCAGTAGCAGCAGCAAGCCTCCCTCTTCAGATCCCAATCGAGAGAAGACAAAGAGAGAACCGGGGGTAAACAAGCCCGGCGGTCAAGTTGGGCATATCGGCAGTACTCTGGAAAGAGACCCGGATCCTGTTTTCGTAGAACCCATAAAGGTTGACAGAGCCACCCTTCCCGAGGGTACCTACAAGGAGATAGAACCTGTTGTCTGACAGGTAATTGATATCAACATATCAAAAGTTGTGACGGAATACCGGGCTCAAGTACTTGAGGCTGAAAATGGTATACGTTATACCGCTGTTTTCCCTGAAGGTGTCACCAAAGCCGTTCAGTATGGTGTCAGTGTGAAGGCCCACGCCACATTTTTTTCTCAGTATCAGCTGATGTACTATGACAGGGTAGAATAAACCTTCAGGGATTAGTTAGGACTCCCCATCAGTAAAGGGTCTATATATAATTTCAACAAAGATGCCTTTGAAAGGATGGCGGAATTTAACCAAAATTTCAAACGCAGACTGTTTCAGTCGCAATTATGTCATGCTGATGAGACCCGCATCAATATAAACAGCATCAGGCGCTAGTTGTATTGCACATCCAATACGCTCTGGACCTTTTTTTTCCCCCATAAGAAAAGAGGCAAAGAGGCCAGGGATGAAATAGGGATTCTTCCCCTGTTCAAAGGTGTTCTTTGCCACGATTACTGGAAACCATATTTGAAATATGATTGTCAGCATTCCCTTTGCAATGCTCACGACTTGAGGGAGTTAGAGCGGGCATGGGAACAGGACAATCAAATATGGGCCAGAGACATGAGGGATTTGTTGAAAGAGATCAATATTGCGGTGGATGATGCCGGTGGCCAACTCAAACCGGCAGATTCTGAAAACTACCGAAAAAGATATCAGAATCTGCTGGAAACAGCCCAAGAAAAATTCTCGCCACCAGATGAAAGCAAGAGAAAAAAAGGACAACGGGGCCGACTCAAGCGCTCTAAGTCAAGAAATCTTCTTGAACGATTGGTGGACTATGAAACGGAAACTCTGAGATTCATGGACGACCCCATAGTGCCCTTCACCAATAACCAGGGTGAAAATGATCTCAGAATGGCCAAAGTTCAGCAGAAGATACCCGGGGTTTCCGCTCCGAGGAGGGTCGAAAATTTTCTGTCGGGTTCGATGCTATATCTCCACGTGCAAAAGACATGGGATGATGGCAAGCGAAGCATTGCGCATTTTATTTGAAAGCAAGCTTCCCGATTTTTGCTATGAAGATTAGTCAAGTTAAGGAATTGCCCTGCTGTTTATTTCGAGGCTGAAAAGATACAAAAAAAGTTCTATACATTGTCTGCTAAAGAGTCCAGCTGGTATGAATCCATTTAAAATCAACCCGAATTTGATGGCAGGCACTTCTTTAGAGCCTGTTTAAATATTATTTGTATTACCTCAGCATCTTTTCGATTGATGCAATATAGACCATATTTTCAGCAGTAGAACTTTTTCTTTCATAGTCGATTATAAATCTTCTATCCCACGAGAACCAACCTAATGTTCTCTCGGTAATTCATCTTTTGGGTACAACTTAAAATCCTTTTGGTTTAGGTATAGGAGCAATTTCTTATTTAAAAAAATAACTTGCGGCAGAAATGTGGCTAATCTCCCCCTATTATCCAACGTCGGGCCATATTATTTTGATTGTACCAAACCAGAAAAATAAAGTTTTTGAATAGCATAAGCTTCTTTACTATCAGACAAGTTTGCAACAAGTGGAAAGCCCATTGTATCTACAACAACGTTATGTTTGCGACTTTTTACTTTTTTTGTTCCCATCAAGCCCTCATTGTTTTAGCCATTTGAGATGTTTTTACTGATTGGGGTGTCAATCATTGCCGCAGAAGGCTCATGATTTTTTCCTGATTGCTCTCTCAAGTTACGATGGGTTTCTATATGAGTTAAATATCACAATTTGTTCTTTTATATTTCCAAGAATAGTAATATACAGTGGGCAATGGAGAAAAATCATGCAAAAGTCTCTCCACTGACACCCTGTATGCACAAGGTAAAAAATGGCATTATAACCTCTTGTAAACCATGAGTTCGAGGCCTCCCGGCATTTGAAGAAGGTATTGTCAGCAGAGGTACAATTATTTCCCATTATCTGTCGATTAAATTAGTTGTATACTTGAGTCACTCCATGGTTAATCCTCCTGTAAGAATGTAGAGTTATCTACAAAATAGATTTCACCATGGAACATCCTTAAAACAAATATGACAGTAGCAGCTATTATTTTTTGTTTTATAAAAAATAGCTAAACTGGTCATGGGATTTTACAGTGCTTTGGGTAAAAAAGCAGACGATCGTTATTCATAGAATACCTGGTTTTGCATGTTGGGCATTCAGCAATTATTTCACCATCACTACCCTTTTCATTGTCATTCTTAGTATCAATTTTTAGTGTTTCACCGCACCTACACACCCACCCGATTTGACGGGCAGGAACACCCGCCATAAGAGCAAAATCAGGAACATTTTTGTTGATCACTGCCCCTGCTGCAATAAGGGCATATTCGCCTATTGTTATTCCGCAGACAATAGTTGCATTGGCCCCGATTGAACATCCTTTTTTAAGCAAGGTTTTTCTGAACTCATCTTTTTTCTCAATAAAGGCTCTTGGATTGATCACATTTGTGAATACACAGGACGGACCGCAGAAAACACCGTCTTCAATTTCAACACCATTGTAAACCGATACATTGTTCTGTATTTTACAATTGCTGCCTATTTTTACATTCGGGCCTGCAACAACGTTTTGACCAAGTGTTGTATTATCTCCAATTGTTGTACCTTTCAAGATATGACAAAAATGCCAAACTTTGGAATTTTCACCAATGGTACAGTTGTCATCTACATATGAAGAATCGTGCACAAAATAGTTTTTACCCATTGTAAAATTCCTTTATGCACGAACAGACAAATAGAATATCTTTTTCTTCAAGAAATGAATGCATGGGCAGAGACATTACACTTTGACTCAGCTTTTCGGATAAGGGAAAATCCTCAATAGCAAGACTTTTATTTAGTTTTTTAAAGGCTTCCTGCCTGTAAAGGGGAATAGGGTAATGAACCGCCGTTGGGATCTCTTTTGATTTAAGAAAATTTTGAAGCTCTTCTCTTTTTTCAACTCTTATTGTGTACTGTGCCCAAGTTGACAGGTTATGGGGCTGAATTTTCGGGGTTTCAACTATTCCAGCTAAATTTTTTAAATATATATCTGCCACTTTATTTCTATGGGTTATTTCTGCTGAGAAATACTTTAGCTTTACCCTTAAAACTGCTGCCTGAACTGTATCAAGCCTTCCGTTTATTCCGATATATTTATGATGGTATCTTTTTTCCTGGCCGTGGTTTAAGATAATTTTCATCTTTTCTGCCAAATCAGCATCATCTGTAAAAATTGCTCCCCCATCCCCAAAGCAGCCAAGGGGTTTTGCAGGGAAAAAACTTGTTGTTCCAACATTTGTGATAGTGCAGGATTTTTTATTTTTGTACTCCGCACCAAAAGACTGTGCTCCATCCTCCATTACCCAAAGATCATATTTAGCTGCTATTTTGTTTATTTCATCAAAATCAGCACATTGCCCGTAAAGAGAAACAGGAATTATTCCTTTTGTTTTATTTGTAATTTTTGATTCAATACTTTTTGGATCTATATTAAAAGTCCCAGGATCTACATCTGCAAAAACTGGTTTTGCTCCCAAAAAAGCAACAGTTTCAGCAGTTGCAATAAAGGTAAAAGCCGGAACAATAATTTCATCGCCCGGTTTTACCCCAAGAGCCATCATTGGAATTACAAGGGCATCTGTTCCTGAAGCGCAACCGATTGCATTCTTTGAACCTGAAAATTCTGAAAGCTCTTTTTCAAGCTCTTTTACATCAGGCCCGTTAATGAAAGCTGTATTTTCTATAACATTCTGGATCGCACTGTCTATCTCAACCTTATATTTCAGATATTGTTTTTTTAAATCGACAAATTTCATATTTAACCTGTGAGTTGTTATTTAATAAAAGAAAAACTTGAATCAGTATTCAAGGGGTAGAGAAATTGTTTTTCTGTCTCTTGCGGAAAGATATGCGGCAATTAACACTTCAAGGGATTTAAGGCCTTCTCTTCCATCTACTTCAGGTTCTGCTTCGCCTCTTAAAACATTAATTACATTTTTATAGTAGAGAGGATGCCCGAATCCATAGACTGAGGTTGTTTCATAACTTGCATCTTTTATATCCTTGTCATACTCTTTTGCCTCTTCAAAATCCCAGGTTATGATTTCATTGACTGCAACTCCGCCTACTTTTACAGATCCTTTTTCACCAAGAATAGTAATTGACCCCTCATAGTTTTTTGGGTAGGTAAGCATTGTCACGGCCATTGAACCAAGAGCATTATTTCTCCACCTCACGTTCATCACCCCTGTATCTTCAACATCAATAAGCCTTTCAAGGGTTCCCGTCATAGCCTGAACATCTGCAATCGGCCCTATCAACCATTCAAGAAGATCGACATAATGACTTGCCTGGTTCATCAATGCCCCGCCGTCAAGCTCCCAGGTTCCCCTCCATTTGCCCTGGTCATAATATTCTTGGGGTCTTGTCCAGAACACATTCAAATGGACCATATGAATTCTACCGAACCTTTTTTCGTCAACTGCTCTTTTCAAGAGTTGGAGCGTTGCATTGCTTCTGTTCTGCTTCACCACAAAAAGCCTCACCCGTGATTCATCGCAGGCTCGTACCATGCGTAATCCGTCAGCCCATCTGGTAGCCATGGGCTTTTCAGTTATTACGTGTTTTCCAGCCGTTGCAGCCATCACTGTCTGCTCTGGATGAATACCGCTCGGCGTGCAGATAACTACAACATCAATATCTTTATCAGCAAGTAGCTCATCATATTTCCTATACCCCTGAACAGAATACTTCTCAGCAACAGCATTAAGCTTCTGCCTATCAGTATCACAAACAGCAGCAAGCTCAAGATTATCACAATGAGTTTCAATAGCATCAATATGCTTACCAGAAATTCGTCCACACCCAACAAGCCCAACCCTAATCTTCCGACCAACAATATTTTTAAACATCAAAACTCCTTATAATTGGGTCCGTGATCCTGGGTCTGAGGTATCCGGGGGTATCCGGCATCCAGTGTGCATCCAAGGCCCAAACCCGATAAACAACTGTTATAAAACGATAATCTATTTAAAAAAAAGACTTAACCCCTTAAAACTTACTTTATTGGACGAAAATAGCGTTCGAAAAATTTACTCGCCCCATCAATGTTGCATGGACTCATCAAAGTAGAATGAAAGTATATGTGATAATAGACTTTTTCATTATTCATGGCTTTCCGTGAGATTAGGCTTGGCTCACTGGTATTATTGGGAAAAACAAGAGTTCTTTAAGCCCCAGCTAAAAGTCATCCCACGTAGATTCAAAGCATGCCTCGTGGCTTTTTTGAGATGGGATTAACCTTCTGACGTTTAATAATTCCCATAAAAAAAATGATGAAGATGGAAAAAAAGCCCGATACCACAATGGTTAATGCACAGATGAAGGCACGCTTTGGCTTAAATTTTTGTTCCGGCACAAACGCCTGATCAAGCACCTTAAAGCGGATGATCTCTTTAACCTCGGAAATTTTGGAAAGTTCAAGCTGCTTTCTGAGTTCCGTGTAAACGGTCTGGGCAGCCACACGTTCCCTCTGGATCTTTGACAGGGTCAATTTGTCTGAAGGAATCTGTTTTTCCCAATATTCAAGCTCTTTTTCCGATGCGTTAAGCTGGGACTCCACAAAAATTCGCTCTCTTTTGGCATCGCTTTCATATTCATTTTCAAGAAAATACTTAAGTTCTTGAACTGTTCTATCAAGCATTAATTTAGTAAATTCAGGATCTTCGTCGATCCATGAGATGGTTATCAGTCCTGTTTCGTCATCCATTTTGACCGAGTATATACCCTTGAATCGTTTTTGAACCGCTTTAAGGATCGTTGGAGCGTCTTCTGGGTCATCGACCTGCCATTTATTATTTTCAGGGTCCCACAGGTCGGAATAAAATTTGGGCAAGAGATCATACTTTTCAATGAGCCGCTGTTTGATGGTCCGACTCTCCAGAAAAGAGACAATGTTTACATTCTTGTCTCCACCGCTTCCCATGGGAAGGCTGATGGGCAGGCTTGCAGCAAGGGCAGAAAGACCCGACTGTGAACCGGTTTCTGTGGGCTGAAGAACTATATCGGATTTATAGGTCACCGACAGGACAAACAGGGTGACAAACACGGCAATAAGGGTGCAGATAAGGGTAAACCCCATGATAAACCATTTGCCTTTCCAGATGGTATTCCAAAGTTCCAGCAGGTCTATTTCGTTCTCTTCCATATCCATCTGGGGCACGGGGATGTAAACAAACTCTTTTTCTAGGTGCGGCTTTACGTCTTCCATATCAGAATCAATATCTCCTCATATCATCGAGCGTTCTTCGCGTGTGGTCAGGACTTGCCCAAGGGTTCATGGGATAGAGTGAACCCGGCTGGCGCACCATGGCGCCGGGGTCCCGGGTAAAGCTGGTTATGGCGTAATTCAGATTGCCGGGCTTGTCGTGGTCTTTAAATATGGAAAAGGGAAAGCTGATATAGACCCCTTTTTGATCGGTTCCCCTGTTTTTAGGAGAGTCAAACAGGTCTGTGTCGGTCTTGGTGTACCATGCGCCCAGGGTGAAATAATCAAACGATCGCCGGAGATCAATTCGGAATCCCGTGTCTCCGGCAAGGAAACGGCCCATGGTGATGCCCCCTTCTATGCCCTGGGAAGGCATGATCTGGGAATAAATGTGCAAAAAAGCCGGGGTGTACCAATTGTCCCGGTCGTCCCTTAGTTTGAAATTGTTGTCTGGATCGCGTTTCCGAACAAGTTCTGACTCAAATCCCAATCCCCAGCTGCCGTTGTTGAAGTATCGGAAAATTTCTGCGCCAAAACCGGCATAGGCCGATTCAAATGCACCAACTGCAAATCTTGCCTCCGTGGAAAAGGGCAGGGCGATTTTTTGTTCAAGGGCCAGCATGGATAACCTCAGGGTTGATTCCGCCTCGTAATCAAGAAAGTCCGTGCGAACGGCATTGTCCGTTTCCAGAGCGTCATAATCAACTTCATCGAACTGGTTAAACAGAGTCCATTGAAGTTCACCACTGAATTGACCGCCCTGCCAAGGAGCGTATCCTGCCCTTGCCCTGAGAAATCCCTTGTGTTTGAAAAAACCGTTTCTATTGTTCAGGAAGGTGCTGATCTTGGGGTCGACGCTGAATGAAAACCTATTTTCAGGGGCATCCACCGGATCAGATGCGGTCGTGTTCTGATTAAATTTTTGCTGGTTTTCGTCCTTGTAAAGGTTGAGATCGGAATAGGCGAGAAAGCCTTCTTTGTCTAATTTGTGGTCCCGGAAGGCGGTATAGGCGCCCCGGGTGGTCTCAAGGCTTAAAATGACATGGTTATTGCTTTTGATGTTCAGGTAGAGCCGGGTAATCCGTTGGGGCATGAGTCTGTCGCACACATCTGCCACATGGCCGAAGGCCCTGCTGTTTGAGAGATGAACATTGTTGTTGAACTCGACCCATACGGCATCTGCGGCGCATGAAACTGTTACCCCGCTGAACCCCTGGTCCTTGAGGGTATGGGCAATGAGGATTGAAAGTTCAGTGTTGTCCGCCTCCTGGGCGTCCCACTTTAATCGTTCTCCCGGAATATAGGGGTCTGTTTTTTTCCAGGCAAGAAACCCCTCGGATTTAAGGGGAAACTCAATGTCAATGCTGCCGGCAAGGGTGTCCCCCCTTAAATAGGCGGCTGTGGCATGGACGTTCTCAGATAGTTTGTATTTAACCCCCACATTGATGTCTATCCCTGAATCATCCGCCTTGACCACGTTGCCGCTGTTGTCTCTGTACCCAAACATATTTTTTCTGTTGATACTTGAATACTCTGCAGACAGGGTCAATCTGGGATTGACGTGCCATTCGGCACCCCCAAACACCCGTGTGGTCCTGAAAGGGTCGGATGTGAGAAAGGATTCACCGCTGTCGCTGCCAGAACCGGTGAATTCACCTGCAAGGATTCCCTGGCCAAGGCCGACGGTGAAATCGACATTTTTGATCATTTTTGAGGCGGTGAAATATCGTGAGCTGAATTTTCCTGTTCCCGTTGCATCGTAAAACCCCACGGCCAGCTGGGGAAGAAATTCGTTTTCCTTCACAAGAACGGCCCGCATGCCTGCACTCCTGTCCTTATAGTCCCCATACCCGTATTCCTCAAAGGCCTGGATGGTGTTGGTCCGGGTGAACTGACCGTGGAACTCAAACCGATCAAAGAACCCCACGGCACCCCCATAGTAGGCCCAGGGATCGGCATAGCCCATTTTAAGGCGCATGGTCCAGTCCGGCTTGACCCTGGCGTTGGGCATATTGAGAATCCCGGTATAGGACTGCAGGGATGCAAGGGCTTCAGGCTCTGAATCTCCTGCCATGCACGGCATTGTAAAGCAGAGAACAATCATCAGTATAATTGAATGTACCATTGGGGTCAGGGTTACCTTGTTGTCCTAAATGGCAAAGGCAATTCCTGCCGTGGTTGCAATTTTAAAGATGATGTCGGAGATCTGTCCGATGAATTTCAGGTAGGGGACACGGTCCAGATTCTCTGGAACCACAATGCTGTCACCCGGCATGAGGATAATATCTTCGAATTTTTTAAAGAAGCCCAGCTTCTGGGAGATGGAAACGATCTCGCCGTTTGCCTTGTACAGGTAGACATGTTTTTTGTCGGCGGTTTTTGAAACGCCACCGCTTTTTCCCAGGTAAAAATCCAGGGTTCTGTCGGGTTCATAGAGAAACGAGCCAGGAGAATAGACGCTTCCCACAACGGAAACAAAGGCCGGCTTTTCCGGTATATAAAGGGTGTCCCCATCCTGGAGGCTGAAGTCGTACATGCTGTCCTTAAACGAAGCCAGATCAGCAAGTTTGATGGCGATTCTTCCCTCAGCTCGGATGGATCGAAGTTTGTTGATAAAATTCTGCACCGTTGTGTTTGCAGCCTCGGCAGCCTTGGTGTCCTCCAGGGAGGTTGCGGTCTGGGCCAGTTCAGAAGAATTCTGAACCTGACTTAGCTCCAGTTTTTCTATCATGTTATTTACACCTCTCTGCTGGATCATCCTCGCACTCTCAGAGGTGTATTTTGCCCCGTAAAAATAGGCATTTTCTGTAAATCCGCCCGCCCGTGTGATCAGGTCAGAGACCTTTTCGTTCTCCCGGAGGGTGTAGGTGCCGGGATATTGAACTTCACCCGTGAGGGTGATTTTTCTTACACGGGCCGCATCCTTGATCAGTGGGATTAAAATCGAGTCATTGGGTTCTAAAAGAAACCCGCCGTTCTTATCGAGGTCTAACATTACATATTCGGTTTCAACGCTGTCGTTCTTGATTTTTTGACGTGCAATCTCGACTCTTTTTGTTCCGGCGCCGAATTTCAATCCCCCGGCAAGGGCCAGGGCGTCCTTGAGCCTTAAACCGGGCTGATAGTTGTATTGCCCGCTGTTCCAGACCGCGCCCTGGATGTGAATCGTCTCTTTGATACCAATGGTTTCCCTGGAAAGGACAACGATTTTATCAAGGGGTTGAAGTTCTGCGTCGTATTGTCTGCTGAACACCTCGGACAGGGGGAATCGAATGGGTTTGGTCCTGGTGGTTTTGCTGTCATACCGGTATATCAGGCCGAAATCCATTAACGCGCCGGGTTTCAGAAGATCTTCCGGCCGGGGCAGGTCCTTGGATATCAGAACCTCTGAAAGGGTCATGCCTTCATGGTATTTGAATAGTCTGGTATTCCAGATGTGGCCTTCAAGGCTTACGGCGTAATCCTTGAGCAGGGGGATAAAAACAGAATCATTGGGTTGCAGGGTGAAATTTATATCCGTTTGAAGATCCAGGTTTAAATATTGTGTTTCAAAGTTTTCGCCTGTCTTTACCTGTCTTGCCACCTCTATTCGATCTGTCCGGGCTTCAGGTTTGGTTCCGCCGGCAAGGGCCAGGGCGTCCTTGAGTTTCAAGCCCGGTTCAAACTTGTATGTGCCCGGCTTCCACACACCGCCCTTAAGGGTGAAGTTCTCTTCTATCCCTATTTTGTCCCGGGAAAGAATTACAATTTTATCATAGGGAGAGAGGGCAGCATCGTAGTCGCCTGAAAATACCTTTGAAAGGGGAAATCGCATGGGGCTTGTTCTTGTTGTTGCTCGGTCATACCGGTAAATCAATGCAAATTCCGTCAGGGTATTGGGCATTAACAGATCCGGACTGGTGAGCACGTGGGAAAGTTTCATTCCGGGCTTATAGTTGTACATATCCGGTTTCCAGACATTCCCGGACAGCCTTACCACATAGGGCAGGGTCGATCCCATGAAGTCCAGCTCAAGGAGATCACCGTCCCTTATTTTAAGCTGGGTCCAGGCGCCAGGAGTGGTTTGCATGTTGATGTCCTGGACGACAAACTCCCGGTTTTCGTTGAACCTGCGCAGATAGATGCGATCTGCAAACGCCTGGGGCAATGCGCCGCCGGCCAGGTTAACCAGGTCTTTTATGCTCTCTTTGCCCGATATTTCAAAAATTGCCTGGTTGTTCACAGCCCCTGCAACGGCAGCTGTTTTTCCAATTTCGGATACAAAAATGACATCTTTGTTTTGAAGTGTGACGTCGGATTTTCGGTTGCCCTTGAGAATGAGATCATACAGATCAAAGGTCTGGATTTCCTTGTCGTTTCTTACGAGCTTTATTTTTCTGAGGGATCCGGTTTTTTTAACACCGCCGGCATGGAGCAGGCTGTCAAAAATGGTTGAAAATGCCGGAACCATGTGAAGCCCCGGGGTGTTGACTTCGCCTACCACGTAAACTTCAAGGCTTCTGAGTTTGATTAACGTAATACTGATGTTTATCCCCTGGATGTATTTTTCAGCCTCTTTTAGGACAACCGATTCAACCTCACCGTACTTTACCCCGGAAACAGGAATGGGGCCTAATTTAGGCACATTAATCCTGCCTTCTCGATCAACCACAGCAGTATATTTAACATCAACCGATGTTCCCCACAGTCTAATGAGAAGGTTGTCACCGGTGCCGAGGATATAGTTGTTGTCTGGAACTGCAAGACTCGAGGGCTTGGCTTTTGCAGATTTAAAAATATCATATCCAAACTGCCGCAGGTTGCCTGCAAGGGATGACGAGTACCCGTGGCGGTATTGTTCTTCAATTACAGAGACCCGGTTGTATCGCGAATTGGTCAGTCGCTCAACCTTGATATCCTCGTCATCGTCTGTGGTTTCATCTGCAGATTCTTCCATCGTATCTGCAGAATCAGTGGTTTGTTTTTTTTGTTCGTCTGTGATGCGTTTTTCCATGTCGGGTGGCAGCTGCTTGACAATGCTTTCGGGCAGGTTCTGAACCGCCTCAACAGAGACAGGAACACCCTGATATTCAAGGGCATATGAGGAAATTGCAAAAAAGAACAGTCCCGTAAAAATTAAGGTCAATATTTTTTTTATCATAACAGTACCATTTGGGTTGGAGTCGACAAGAAAAAATCCACAGAGAATAACCTTCAAAGATTAATCCCTGTGGATTTAAATTTGTGCCTGTGTAGAGTGTCTACGCTTTATCTACTGGGGTTGATCTAAGCCTTCTGCGCCCAGATGGCCCGTATGGCCGTCGTCATTGTTATCGTCGGTCGCAGCAGCTATGACAGCGCCAGTGGCAATAACGGCAACTGCACCGAGACCAATTAATGCGGGTGTGCTCAGGCCAGTGAGTGCGGCTGCAGAAGCACCGGTGGCAGCTGCGGCTGCACCGTTGCTTTCTGTCGCTGGATCACCTGCAGCGGCCATCACTCCTGGTGCGCCGACGAACAACATCGTGAGCATCAAAATCAAAACAACTACTTTTTTCATTTTTTCCTCCGTTTTAGGATCCTTGTGGCTTTTATTTAAGATGTTTCTGGGTGGGGCGACATGGCGCTGCCCGCAAACAACTTAAAACAGTTTGTGTTTTCTGGTGGTACATCTTAACCAGATTCTTCTGGGATCTGTGGGAATAAATTCGCTATGGGTGGATGTCTTTTCATCTTAAGGATATAGCTCCGCTTGGTCAATTACATATTGACAGCCTACCATATTAGTCAAAAGATGTTGTCGAAAATAAAGTTTTTATTCATTTCTTTAGTTTCTGTTGAAGTGAAATATCACAGCTGTTTCTTTTTTAAAAGACTTTTGTCGCTATTCAGAAAAAAAAATGACATTCAAGGTTGTCGTTTTTCTGCGCAATTTTTTTTGACGTAGTTTTTTTTGAGGCAAATTTGTCTATGATCCTCTTCATCGTTAATCTTTTATCCGGTAGCGGTCAGGTCCTGCTTGCTGCAACGTTTCTTGAGCGATGCCATTGTCCGAACATGAAAAGGCTCTCAAAACGACAACAAGGAAAGCCTGACCCCAGAGGGAGACTTTCCTTGCTGTTGAAACTATGGCTTGTGCCGCAGGATCCTAGTGACCCATGGCAACCTTTGCAAACTCAGCAGCCTGGGGATGTGCGTAGATGAGGATCAGGGCAACAACGAGTGCATAGATACAGAGGGACTCGATCATGGCAAGACCGATCAGAAGGGTAACGGTTACCTTTCCTGAAGACTCGGGGTTACGAGCGATACCCTGAACAGCACCACTGAGACCCATTCCCTGGCCAATACCACAACCAAATGCTGCGATTCCAATTGCGATACCTGCGGCCCATACACATGCGGTAAAAAAATCCATTTTCTTCTCCTGTTACATTAAGATTATTGGGTTCATGCGGCTTCTTCCGGTCCCCGCATAACTATATTCAGCGGTCAACACCATGCTGGCCGCTCTAGTTCGTTTTCAATGGGCGTGTTCCATGGCGCCGGTAAAGTACATGACCGACAGCAGGAAGAACACAAATGCCTGAACAAGTGCAACAAAGATGCCGAGTGCCATGATGGGAAGGGGAGCAAAAAAGGCACCGGCAAGGCCGAACAGGATGCCGAGAACCAGCTCATGGCCCATCATGTTTCCGAAAAGACGGAAGGAGAGGGAGAGGATTCTGGCAAAGTGGCCGATGAGCTCAATGGGAAGGATGATGGGAATCATCCACCAGACCGGGCCGATGAAATGTTTGTAGTACTTTGCACCGTGGTATTTGACACCGATGACATGGGTGAATACAAAAACCGTCAATGCAAGGGCTGCCGTGGTATTGAGATTGGCTGTGGGGGGAAAGAAACCAGGTACGAGTCCCACGAGGTTTCCTAGAAAGACAAACATGAAGATCGAGGCCACAAGGGGAAAGAGCCATCTGCCCTCTTCACCGGTTACATCCACCATGAATTCTTCAAGGCCTGAAATCAAAACCTCGAAAACATTCTGAACAGAGCCGGGAATCATCTGGGGGGTTTTTCCTGCAAGCCAGCCCAGGATGATGAGAATTGCCATGACAACCCACATGTAAATGACATGGACGTTACTGTGGGGCAAAATGCCCCAATCCTATCATTTCAAACAATTTTACAAAGAATAGATATGGATGTTCCACTTACACAGCCTCCTTGATAATTAGTCTTGTTAATTCAAGTGCAGTTGCTGCAAAAAAGCTGGCAACCACCACCGAAAGACCTGCGATGAGGCCCAACGGATCAACAATATTTTTTGAAATAAGCAGGAATAACATTACCCCGCTCAGTATAAACCGAAGGTAGTATTTGATGATGACGCCGTGGAGAATGGAACGTCCGGCAGCAACAACCTCTGAGGTGTTTTTGAAGGCCCGGCGGATGGTGTACTGAAGGGCCTGAAAGTTAAGGGTCACAATGAGTCCGCCGCAGAAGATGCCCAGGGCAAAATGTCGTGGGGTGTTGATAAAGGCGAGCAGACTGACGACGCAGAAGATGTACCAGTTTGATTTTGATATAAAAAGTATCATGCGCTGTTGAATGTTCATAATGCCTAAAGCTTTCTGCTCCGTTTTGCCGCCATGACAAGATTCCTGAATCCTGCCGCTATCCCGAGTCCAAGAAATATCAGTGTCAGAACCGGGGAGGTGTCGAATTTATTGTCCAGCCAGACGCCAAAGAACAGCCCGATAAATATTGAGATGGCGACCGAAAGACCAAGGCTGCTGTAGTACGCAAGCTCCTTGATGCTCTTTGATGTCCTTTTTTTCATTTTAGGAGGAATTACCATATCAATTCTATCAAGTCAACGTGAAAAACAAATTATGTCACAACCAGGTTGCCGCAGGAATGGTCCTGGCCGACACAGCCCACAATGGCGGCGGCCACCCCCTGTTGATTCATACGTTCAACGCAGGTCTCAGCATTTTTTGGACCAATGGCAAAAAGCAGGCCGCCCGAGGTCTGGGGATCGTAAATCAGGTCCTGAATGATGGGGTCAATATCTTTGTCCATGGCGGTGTCTTTGCTGCAGAACGACCGGTTTCTGAAGGTCCCTGCAGGCACCATTCCCATCATGGCATACTCCTTTGCTCCCTCAATGGCGGGCACTTTTCCGGAAAAGAGGTGCATGGTTTTTTTTCGATCCCCGGGCCATCTCAAGCAGGTGGCCGGCAAGTCCAAACCCAGTGACATCGGTGCATGCGCTGACAGGGTAGTCAAGGAGTATTTCGCAGGCGGTTTTGTTGAGCTGGACCATGGTGTTCACAAGTGCTTTGATATGCATGGCAGTTGCAAGCTTCCCCTTGACCGCCGTGGCAAGGATGCCCACGCCAACGGGTTTTGTTAAAACCAGGACCTCGCCTGTTTGTGCGCCCCGGTTGGTCAGCACCCGTCTGGGTGGACAATGCCCGTGACTGACAGTCCGTACTTGAACTCCGGGTCATTGACGCTGTGGCCTCCCACCAGCGTGGCGCCTGCTTCTTCGATCTTGTCGATTCCTCCTGAAGCGTCTCCTGGAGGATTGCCTCGTCAAGTTCTCCTTCGGGAAAGCAGACAATATTCATGGCCGTGAGGGGAACACCGCCCATGGCATAAACGTCGCTCAGCGAATTTGCCGCAGCCACCTGTCCGAACTCATAGGGGGAGTTGGTGACCGGTGTTAGAAAATCCAGGGTCTGGATCAGGGCGGTTGTGCCGTTGATGCGGAATACGCCCGCATCATCCGCGGTTTCAAGGCCCACAATGAGGTCGGGATGCCCCTTGACCCTTAAGTTTTTTACAATGCGATCCAGAACCCCTGGATCAATCTTGGCGCCTCAACCGGCGGCCTTTACCTTTTCGGTCAGACATACATCTTGTTGTTTCATCGTTTTTCTCTCCATGGTTGTCTTCAGGGGGCACCCAACGCTTTCACCCGAGCTTGATGACGGCAGCAAACCTGCCCGTGGTGTTGTTGTTCCTGTAAGAAAAAAAGGCATCTGCAGAACATCTGGTACAGATGCTGGCCAGGGTGATGTTTTTGGGTGCGACCCCTTTTGCCGTGAGTTGGTCCTGGCTGATGCGCCAGAAGTCAAAATAATTTTTTTCGTTCTTATATGGCCAGAGGTGGGTCGGGATCTCCTGGGTATAGTTGACAAATTCAGAACAGCAGGGCCCCAGGGACGGCCCGATTCCGCAAGAATGTCACCGGGATCAGATCCAAAAGTGTCGTGCATGGCATCGACGCACTTGCCAATGATGTTGCTGATGCTGCCCTTCCATCCGGAATGGATGTTGGCCACCACCTTTTTAACCGGGTCCACAAGAAGAACCGGCTGGCAGTCAGCAACCTGGATGACAAGGGCAAGGTCGGGGATGTCGGTGACCATGGCATCGGCTGTCTGAACCCCAGCGGCGTCCAGGGTGTGTTTGTCCCTGGCTCCTTGAAGGACAAGCACCCTGTCCGAGTGAATCTGGTTGAGGTAGATGCAGGTGCTGCAGCCAAGGGCGTCGGCAACGAGCTGTCTGTTTTCTTCCACCAATTGCCTTTCATCCCCGTGGTGAACCCGACATTCAGAGAGCCAAAGGGGGCGGCACTTTTTCCGCCGATTCGGGTAAAAATGCCGTGGGTCACAAACGAGAGTTCTCTTATGGGGTTGAACTCCAGGTGAAGTGTTCCTTTCTTTCCCCTGACCATGGTGGTGCCGGGTCGTTTATTCAAAGGTTTTTAATATCCTTTCAATGATAATGGTGGTCGAGATCCCAGGCGCCAGGGTTATTCTTGCCCACCCTGCCGTTGTTCTGTTTTACAAAATCACCGCCGATGATCTTGTCCTCGGGCCAGTCTGCGCCCTTGGCAAGAACGTGGGAACGACTGCCCTTATCAGGGCTTCAGGGTCGGGCTCGTCAAAGATTACCACATGGTCCACACAGGCCAGGGCCGCAACCACCTCGGCCCGCTGCTGCTCGTTAATGATGGGTCGCCTGTTTCCCTTGATCGCTTTGACCGATCGGTCTGAATTGAGCCCGAGGATCAGGATGTCCCCCTGGGCGGCTGCGGCCTCAAGATAGCTGACATGGCCGGCATGGAGAATATCAAAACATCCATTGGTGAAGACGATGGTTTTGTTTTCAGCACGTTCAGCCGCAGCAATGGCCTGGATTTCAGATGGGTCGACAATCTTGTTTGATCGCTGGGGCTTCATGGATTCTTGCTCCATCAGTCCGGACAGTGTTCGGCATTGGTCTGGCAGAGCTTTTCGCTTTTTTCTCAGCAAGCCTTGCCTCCCGTCGTCGGATTGCTTCTCTGTTTCGACGCTTCTGGCTCTCGGTCTTCAGGTCAATGCCCGGCACGGGAACGGGTTTGAAATCCTCTCCAAGGGCGACAAAGGTCAGGTAGGCAGACCCTGTGTGGGTCTTTTGGCCTGTGAGCAAGTCTTCTGTTTCAACCCGGACCCCGATTTCCATGGATGTTTTTCCCACGTTGTTGATACTTGCCTTAAAGGTTACCAGGTTGCCGATTTGAACAGGGTTGTGAAAGTCTAGTCGATCAATGGAGGCGGTTACGCAGATTTTTTTGTGTGCCTCACGGCAACCACGCCTGCTGCATTGTCAATTTGTTTCATAATCACACCGCCATGGACTAGTCCGGCTGGATTGGCATCCTGGGGTTGCATGACCTGCGAAAGGGTCACTGAGCTCTCTTCGACTATTTTCTGATTCATATACATTCCTCTTTACAAAAATCTGCGAACCGATTTCCTGTAACTAAACAACTTAAAAAAGGGCAGTTTTTCCATGGTTTTGCCGGGAGACCCCAAATCTTGATAATTTCGGGAATACCAAGAAAGTCTCCTCAGCTGTGAGCCGCTCAAAGATCACAAAAAGAAGATTCTCATTGAACAAACCAGAAATATTAAACCATAAGACTTTTGATTGCAAGAAGCATCTGGTACTGATTTTAAATTATCGGGGGGAACTATCTGGCCGTTTAATAGTTTCAGGCGGTTGGAGAACAACCTTGTAGCGTGCTGACGACTCTATTTAATGGTATCTTAATGCGATAAGGATGGCGGAAGTGCATGGGAATCGAACCCACCCGGGACGGTTTTAGCGCCCCACATCGGATTTGAAGTCCGAGGGCCCCACCAGTGAGCCGCGCACTTCCGCATAACGACGATGAAAAGCGATTATACCTGATAAGCCTTGTTTGTCAACCCTTAACAGGGATTTAAAATTTTAAATTTCAGTGAAAAAGCTGGAAATTGCCCCGTCTTTATTTGTGTGAATTAAGCCACTACGGGTCTCCTACGGGTCCCCAATTGCACCGTTGAGCAAACACCCTTAATATCTTTCAATCTTTGTTTATTCATAAATGACTATATTCATAATGGGTTCCTATTTGGGCAGCTACTATATTGGGCTGTATTGGCTTTACAAAATTATATTTCTCCTGATTATAACTAATTTAGGGGGGCGGCTAAAATACTGAACAGTAGGATCTCTTCCAGGTATGGTTGACTTGGACAAATACAACCTACCAAAGGAAGGTCAGAGGCCACAGTCAGAATCAAAACCAACTCCCCATAGTGAATTTAATAATCATTTTTTCGTGGACAGATCATTTCCCAGAAGAAAGCCTGCAATCATATCAGCCAAGGATTCTGCCAGGGCGGTTTCACTGATATCTGTGCCATAGAATTTGGCTGTATGGGCCACATTTTCAACCGCATTATGGATGACCATTGCAACGGCCCTGGAGTCCTTGACCGGGACCATGTGGTCGGCATTTTGCTCTATGAGAAACTGGATTTGCCGTACTTCCCTTTCTCTCTCACGGTCATATATGCGTTTTATATCAGGATCAGTATACCTTAATGAATGGGTCTGACGGTGAAATTCCGGTGCCAGTTCATAGGCTTTGAACACCCCCAGAACAAGGGTCTGTAAATCATTTCTGTCAAGGGTCTCCGCCCTAAGGCTTCCCAAGACCTGCCAGACCGCGTCATAATGATTTTCCACATACTCTTCAAGCATTTCCAGAAGCAGCTTTTTCTTGTTTTTAAAATAGGAATAAAAACTGCCGATGGAAACCCCGGCTTTTTTGGCGATCTGTTTTGAAGTCGTACTGTGAATGCCCCTTTCAGCATACAATGCCATGGCCGCTTTGGTGATCCGCTCTTTTGTATCAATCCCTCTTTTTTGTTTGGGAGTGCGTATGATGCTCATTCAATCTCCGCCTTTTATTTAGATGTGAGGAGACTGTACCTGTTTGCGGATGATTTTTCAAGCCAAAGATATAATATGAACTAATAATCATAAATCGAGTGTAACTATATATTAATAAATAAAATTCTTCCTTTACAAAAGATGAACTATAGTTCATATAAATAGTTGAAGGCAAGATATTGGATCACAGACCAGGGTTAACTCTGTTGCTGCTATGGCAGAGCAGGATATAAAAAAAGCATCTGGAGATCGACATGAAAGCATTGCAGTTCAATGTAACTCCCTCCAAATTTATTGCAGCCAAAGCAATCAGGCCCATTTTCGGAAACAAAGTGTATTTTAAGGGGCCCTTTAAAACCACCCGTCTTGTGGAAATTCCCGAACCTGCGGTTCCCACGGGACAATGGGTCAAACTGAAAACCATTTTCTGCGGTTTTTGCGGCAGCGATTTAAATCTCATGATGCTCCATGACTCCCCCACTGCATCGCCCTTTACCTCTTTCCCCTGCATTGTCGGGCATGAGGCGGTTGGCAGGATCGTTGAAAAAGGGCCGGAGGTTACCCAGTTTGAAATCGGGGATGTGGTTACCGTAAACCCGGGCCTTGGATGTACGGTTCGGGGCCTGTCTGACCAATGCGCTGTCTGTGCAGCAGGCCGTTCCCTGAATTGCGAGAATTCTACCAAAGGCGGTTTGCCGCCCGGCATGTTCACAGGGCTAAATTCTGGTGTTACCGGGGGATTTGCGCCTTTTATCCTGGCCCATGAAAGTCAGCTTTTTAAGGTTCCGTATGCGCTTGCCATGGAGGCTGCAGCTATGACCGAACCCCTTGCCGTAGCCCTGCAGACCGTGTTTGATAATATGCCTGAACCTTCTGACAAAGTTCTTGTGATCGGCGGCGGGGTCATCGGCAACCTGGTGATCCAGGCGGTCCGCACCCTTTGTCCTGATGCCGCCATCGCCCTGATTGAGCCTGCGGCCCATGCCGCAGATCTGGCCAAGGAGCTGGGACAGGCTGATATTATTCCTTTTAAGGCCGTATATCGGACTGCGGCCGAATTTACCGGCGCCACCATGTACCAGCCCCAGCTGCGCCAGCCGGTGCTCATGGGAGGATTTGACCGGATTTACGATACCGTTGGGAACTCAGCCACCCTGAACATGGGCCTGAGAATCCTTGGACCCTTTGGTTGCTTAAGCCTTGTGGGCATCGGCAGTGACGTTAAACTGGATCTGACCCCCCTATGGCTCAAGCTGCAGAACATCAAAGGAGTCTACGGCTACGGCCGGGTGACACACCAGGGGGAAACCCGCCATGTATTTGACCTGGCCATGGAATTCATGAATGAAGGAAAGATCCGGACAGCCCCCCTTGTGACCCACCGATTCAGGCTTGAAGAGTATATGGAAATGATTGAGGTGAACTTGAATAAAGCCCGGCATGGGGCCGTAAAGACCCTGGTCCGGTTTGATTAAACCCATTGGAAAGGAGAAAGAAAATATGAAATTCACCCTGTTGCTGTTGGGTCTCGCGCAGATACTTAAAATCGCCTCAATAATGAATAAGAGGTTTAAACACGCTGTCAGGAAGAGCCGGGTACGCATCCTCATTACCACCCGGGACAGGGAACAGGCCCGGCTTTTTATCTTTAACAGAGGGAAAGTCTCTTCCTGCGGCGGCTTTCACGGCGATTACGATGCCGCCCTGGTTTTCAAGGATGCCGGTGTCGGTTTTAAGGTCCTGATAAGTTCCAAGCCAGATGCCTCATTTAATGCGGCGGCCAACGGATCACTTCACATCAGGGGCATGAGTTTCTATGCCCAGTGGTTCCAGGATGTCACCGGGCTTATTCGCTAGGGGCCGCTGTCAGGAAGAAAGGATAAAAAAAACAAATATTAAGATTGTGGAAAAATTATAAGGAGAACACCATGGCAGACATATTCGGCGGACACATTGCGGCAAAGTATATGAAGGAAGTGGAAGGGGTGGATACGGTATTTACCCTGTCAGGCGGGCATATTGAAAACCTGCTGGACGGGTTGAACCAATACGGGATCAGAGCGGTGGATGTCAGGCATGAGCAGGCTGCGGCCATGATGGCCCATGGATGGTCCATCTATAAAAACAAACCTGGTGTCTGCCTTGTGACCGCGGGTCCGGGATTTACAAATGCCCTGTCAGGTATTGCCAATGCCTTTCTGGACTGTGCCCCCCTGGTGGTCTTGTGCGGCCGTCACCCCTTGCGGGATGACAATACCCTGGCCCTGCAGGAGATAAACCAGATTGATATGGTCAAACCCATCACCAAGTGGCGGGCCACCTGCTATGATATTGCACGGATTCCCGAATACCTGGCCTCCGCCTTCAGGCAGGCCGTTACAGGACGGCCCGGTCCTGTCTTTCTGGAACTGCCCCCGGATATTCTCTTTGTTTCCATGGATGAAAAGAATCTGGTCTTTCCTGAAAAGCGGACCCACAGGGCACGGGTACTGCCCCATGAGTCAGAACTTACGGCGGCGGCCCATCTTATCGATAACGCCAAAAAACCCTTATTCATCGGGGGCAGCGGCGTGGGGTTCAGCAATAATGATGACGCCTTTAAACAATTTATCGAAAAGATCGGCTTTCCCTTTGCCCTGTTGAACAACGGCCGGGGGACATTGCCCGACTCCCATGACCTTTGTGTGAATGACGGGGGATTTACGGCCGTGGCCGCCGTGGCACCCCAGGCCGATGTCATCATAGCCGCAGGAATTCGGTTCAGCTGGGTCATGCAGGCCACAAAACTCTTTCCCCAGGCAAAGGTGATCCGTATTGACATTGATCCGTGTGAACTGGACAACATGAGAACCTCCCAGGTGGGACTGGCAGGGGATTGCGGCGATATTTTTCAGATGCTTACCCCGTTGGTAAAGAACTCGGATCACGGTCCCTGGCGATCGACGGTTAAAAATGCCTACCAGGCCATGCTGGTGACAGAGACCGAGCAGAAAAATACCGCCTCCGACCCCATCCTACCCCTGAGGCTGACAGAACAGATCATGGCCGAGATCGGGACCGATGCCTATTATGTCTGTGACGGCGGGGATACCAGTTATTACGGCATGGCAGGGTTTATGTCAGACCACCGGGCCGGGGTGCTGGCTCCGGCAGGATCCCTGCTGGGATGCCTTGGCACCGGGATCCCCTTTGCCATGGCCGGGAAACTTGCCCATCCGGACAAGCCGGTGATTCTCCTCCATGGCGACGGATCTTTTGGCATGAACAGCATGGAATTCGACACCATGGTCCGTCATAATATACCGGTGATCTGTATCATCAATAACGACTGTGCCTGGGGTATGATCAAGCATTCCCAGGAGATGAGCTTAGGAGCTGATCGCTGCACCTGCAGTGAGCTTGGCATGCGGCATTACGAGAAGGTGGTGGAGGGCCTGGGGGGCTGCGGAGAATTTGTGGAAAAGGATGAGGACATCATTCCGGCCATAAGAAGGGCCATGGCTTCGGGCAAACCGGCCTGCATCAATGTGGTTACCGACCCCAGGGTGACCAGTCCGGCCACGGCCATGTTTTATCAAAACCTCTCTGATTTCTGATGGAAAAGGAGCTGACATGAATATACGGGTCACCGGTGCAGCCGGATTTATCGGATATCACCTCTCCCGGGAACTGGTCCGGCAGGGACACCGGGTCCGGGGCCTGCTCCTCCATTGCCGAGACACTTTTAATACCCCTGGATATCCGGCCGCCCATCACCCGCCTGGCCGTGGGGGTCATGGGGCGGGACAATAGTGTGGATACCTGCCGGGCCAGAACCGAACTGGGATGGGAATCCAGGGTGACCCAGGAGGAGGCCATGAACCGGATCAAAACATGGGTGGAGAACACTTACATCCAGGAGAGGAAATAGATGAAAAGCTCAAACCCGTCGATATTGAAAAAATTGAACCTGCCCTCTGTGGGGCAACTGGGAATTATTGTGGAGGATCTGGAATCGGCAGTCCGACAGTATTCTTCTCTGCTCAACATTCGTCCCTGGTACCGGGCCGGAATCGTCAAAAAAGAGATTGTCTACCGGGAGAATCCTATTGAGCTTGATTTAGACATTGCCGTGGGCTACAGCGGCCGTCTCCAGTTTGAACTTATCCAGGTTCTGAAAGGGGAAGATAATATTTATACGGATTTGATCCAGACCCGGGGCCAGGGATTCCACCATATCGGGTTTATGGTCTCCGATATCTCCCGAAAAATGGATTTGTTTGAAACGGCAGGACTGAAACCAATCCAGCACGGAACATTTGAGACCAAAGGAGGCGCCATTACCCGGTTTGCCTATTATGATTCCATGGAGGAATTGGGCTATATCACGGAACTTATCCAGACCACTTTTTTCGGGATCACTATTGGAATGCCCGGATGGATGATGCGGATAGGCCGTCTAATTGGGGATGTGAATCTCATTAAATAGTCTCACCAGACAGCCGGCCGGCCGGCGATATTTATGATCCAAGTCCATTAATTCATGGAAAAGGTGAGGTGCAAACAAAAATGATGGGATAATGATGGACAAAACAGATTCAAAACAAAAAGGCTCCCAACGTTAACCGCTGGGAGCCTTGTGCTTTCTGGCTGGGTGATAAGGATTCGAACCTTAATTGACGGAGTCAGAGTCCGTAGTCCTGCCGTTGGACGATCACCCAATGAATTGAATGAACGCTTTATAACCCATGCGGCTCTTCGAGTCAATAGGATATTTATTAAAAATGTGGTAAATATTTATGGATGTGATAATTTTAACACAGGTCATTTTATGCTCACTATTATTTTAGGGGGAATCATGACGATAAAAGTACTCATTAAACGACGCGTCCAGGAATCGAAAAGCAAAGAGTTGAACCTGCTGTTTGTTAAGCTCAGAGGGCTTGCCATGGCCCAAAAGGGATATATTGGTGGTGAGACGTTAAAACGGGTTGATGCGCCTGGAGAGTATCTTATTGTCAGTCGCTGGCAGAGCATTGACGACTGGACCCGGTGGCTTGTGAGCAAAGAGAGGACAGACATTCAAGGGGAGATAGATGCATTGACCGATGCCGAGACAAAATTTGAAATCTATACAAACGGATAATTGAGGCGGCAGCAGCCCTCGCAGGGGCTGCTGCCTCTGGATTTTTTAATTATGGGTTTCTGATGTTTCTTTTTCAGGGGCTGGCTCTAGTGCCGCTGGCGTTTTTTCAGCGGCATGGGCCTCTTGTGTGGCGACTGGGACGTTTTCCTTTTCATGGGCTTCGTCTACAGTGGGTGGAGCGTTTTCCGTCCCATGGGCTGCTTCTGCTTCTACCGCGGCTGGAGCGCTTTCCGCATCTAATGGTGCATCTGCTGACGCGGAAACACTGTTCTCTTCCCGCGTTTGTTCTGCAGCGACTGGAATGGTTTCTCCGGCCGACGGCAGGACCGGCAGGATGATCCTGGTTGATTTGATGTTTGTCAATGCCTCATGGATGTTTCTTTCATAAAGGGCGATCGCCTCTTTTTCCTTCGGGGTTGTTGCAAAATCAGCGGCTTTGTCTACCAGGTCAATGATGGGTTGAAAGTCAGGAAGAGCTTGTTCTTTGATCAGGGTAGCTGCCTTGCCAAGGTAATAGTTGTAGGTAATGGGAAAAACTTCCTGCTTTGAATAGATCTTGTGGGTGATTCCCGGTAGATGCAGGCCTTTCAGAAAGACAACCTTTTGGGTGTTCATGGGTGCAAATTGTCCTTTCCAGACTTCCACGCCGGCTTTGGTTTGCTTGATGTAGAATTTTTTGGCGTTGTTGATACTTGCACCCAGGGTCAGTGAAATTAACACAATAAAAGCGATGCCGGCAAGAATAGCTGCAATGGGTTTTGATTTGGCATCTGAAGCGTTGTCGCTTTCCTGGACCTGACTGGCAGCAGATTCAGCCTCCTCGGCCTCTTGTTCTGCAATTTCCCGGATAACCCTTTTGATCTCAATGGCCCGTTTAGCGGCCTCTTCAGCGAGTCGTTTTTCTTCAGCCTTTTTAGCGGCCTCTTCAGCGAGTCGTTTTTCCTCAGCCTTTTTAGCGGCCTCTTCAGCGAGTCGTTTTTCTTCAGCCTTTTTAGCGGCCTCTTCAGCGAGTCGTTTTTCTTCAGCCTTTTTAGCGGCTTCTTCAGCGAGTCGTTTTTCTTCAGCCTTTTTAGCGGCCTCTTCAGCGAGTCGTTTTTCTTCAGCCTTTTTAGCGGCTTCTTCAGCGAGTCGTTTTTCTTCAGCCTTTTTAGCGGCCTCTTCAGCGAGTCGTTTTTCCTCAGCCTTTTTAGCGGCCTCTTCAGCGAGTCGTTTTTCCTCAGCCTTTTTAGCGGCCTCTTCAGCGAGTCGTTTTTCTTCAGCCTTTTTAGCGGCCTCTTCAGCGAGTCGTTTTTCTTCAGCCTTTTTAGCGGCCTCTTCAGCGAGTCGTTTTTCCTCAGCCTTTTTAGCGGCCTCTCCAGCGAGTCGTTTTTCTTCAGCCTTTTTAGCGGCCTCTTCAGCGAGTCGTTTTTTCAGCTTTTTAGCGGCCTCTTCAGCGAGTCGTTTTTCCTCAGCCTTTTTAGCGGCCTCTTCAGCGAGTCGTTTTTCTTCAGCCTTTTTAGCGGCCTCTTCAGCGAGTCGTTTTTCCTCAGCCTTTTTAGCGGCCTCTTCAGCGAGTCGTTTTTCTTCAGCCTTTTTAGCGGCCTCTTCAGCGAGTCGTTTTTCTTCAGCCTTTTTAGCGGCCTCTTCAGCGAGTCGTTTTTCTTCAGCCTTTTTAGCGGCCTCTTCAGCGAGTCGTTTTTCCTCAGCCTTTTTAGCAGCCTCTTCAGCGAGTCGTTTTTCCTCGGCCTTTTGGGCGGCAGCTTCAGTGGTTTGATTCGCCGCTGCCTTGGGTTCTTCGGTTTTGGATGGAGCCTTTTTCTTTACCTGTTTTTTTGTCGCTGTGCCTGTGGTTGTTTTTTTATCTGATTTTTTCTTGGCAGCAGTGGTCTTTGTTTTTGTAGTGGTTTTCTTTTTTGCAGCCATGGTTCCCCTTTTGCTGAAGTTGGTTGTGAATTTTTTGTTAGAGCCTTCGCCTAATACAATTGAAAAAATAACCCAACACATATATAATTCAGCGTATTTTGTAAATACTTTGTTGGCGGCTGGATGCGTGTCGATTTTTCTTTTTTTTGAGGATTTGGATGTCTGATAAGCTGAAAAACCTTGTTCGCAGTCTCAAGGGGTATGGAAAGATTGCGGTCGCATTTTCCGGGGGGGTTGACAGTGTTTTTCTTGCGGCTGTGGCAGCAGACGCCTGTGGGACTGCCGTGGCAATTACGGTCAAGTCGGCGTTTCAATCCCGGCAGGAGGCAGACAAATCCGTTTATCTGGCCCGGGCGATTGGTATCCCCCATGTCGTTGTCCAGGTAGATGTGCTGGCAGATTCAAGGATTGTTCAGAACACAGGCGAGCGGTGTTATTTTTGTAAAAAAATGATTTTCTCCCGGTTAGGGAACCGGGCTGCTGAGCTGGGGCTGGAGACGGTAGTTCATGGTGCAAACCGTGATGATCTGACCGATTACCGCCCCGGACTTAAGGCGGCCCGGGAAATGGGTGTGATTGCTCCCCTCATGGACGCCGGATTGACAAAGGTCGAAATTCGGGAGCTCTCCAGGCGGGCCGGGCTTGAAACCTGGGACATGGACGCCCAGTCCTGCCTTGCCACCCGTATTGCCTATGGTGACAGGATAACCCTTGACAAGCTTGAAATGGTTGAACGGGGTGAGTGTGTTCTGGGTGCCCTTGGATTCAGCGGTGCACGGGTTCGTCTGCATGGAGAGATTGCAAGGATCGAGCTTAAACCACCGGCCATGGGACAGGGCCGGGGAATGAATCAGATGTTGGAAAAAAAACCGCGGCAGGCAGTGGTTGATGCATTTAAAACGATTGGTTTCAAATACATTGCCCTGGATCTTGAGGGGTATGCCATGGGCAGCATGAACCGGTCCCTGGACGATTCTCTTCCAGGATGAAGAACAGGCAGGGTTTTGGGGGAGAGGGGCGGGATATCTCTTGTGTATTGCCGGATATCCCGCAAGGAAAACTTATCCGACAATTTCCATGTCGTTGAAAAAATAGCCGATTTCAAAGGCTGCCGTTTCCGGGGCATCGGAACCATGGACGACATTCTTTTCAATGTCCGTTGCAAAGTCCCTTCGAATGGTTCCCTCTTCTGCCTCTTTGAAGTTGGTGGCGCCCATGAGTTTGCGGTTTCGGGCGATGACGTCATCACCCTCAAGCACCATGACAACAATGGGGCCAGAGGTCATGAATTCGGTCAGGCTGTTGAAAAAGGGGCGCTCCCGATGCACTGCATAAAATCCCTCGGCCTGTTTCTGGGTCAAATGCATCATCTTCAGGGCGGCAATATGGATACCCTGGTCCTGGAATCGTTTGATAACTTCTCCAATCAGATTCTTCTTCACACCGTCGGGCTTGATGATCGATAACGTTCTTTCCATGGTATTGTCCTTTTTTATTGGGTTTTGTCGTGGTTTTTCTGCTCAATGGAACGGGTAAATTATCACAAAGACAGCCGGTAAGTCAACTCCTGGTTCTTGACAATCCCCGGGTATGTGGTTAAAATACTTAGACCAGCAATCAACTGGGACTTTAATAATCGAACAAGGAGAGTTTGACAATGATTGAAATGACAGATGCTGCAAAAACGCAGGTTCAAGAATATTTTAACGGAAAAGAACCTACTCCCATAAGGATATTTTTGAACTCCGGTGGCTGAGGGGGGCCTTCACTTGCCATGGCTCTGGATGAGCCTAAAGAAAATGATAACAGCTACGATGTTAAAGGGTTCAAGTTTGTTGTAGACAAGGAATTCATGCAGCAGGCAAAACTCATTAAAATTGATTTTACGGGCATGGGATTCAGCCTGGATTCAAAGCTTGACCTGGGCGATTCCGCCTGTGGAAGCTGCGGTACAAAAGGTTCATGCTGTTCGTGATTCCCATGCGTAACAGTTGAAATTTATAAAAGTGCTCCCCAGTGGAGCACTTTTTGTATGACCGCCACCATCCTTGACCGATCAAGCCCCTTCATGGTAGCGTTTCAAACTGGATAATTGCCATTCAAACTTACCATTCCGGAGTTCTCCATGAAAAAGATGTTTCTGGTGCTGGGTGTTTCAGCGATTTCCCTGCTGATTTGCATGATTGCAGGGTGCGCAAAAGAGAAAAAACCCGATGTAAATGAACTCCTGCTTGGCACCTGGAGTCAACACAGAAATAAAACCTACCTTGTTTTGATGATCAAGGCCCAGGGGGGGTGGAATGCCGACGTGAGGGTGGAAGGGGCCACATCCAAAATAATCGAGAAACGAGGGGCCGCCAACGGTACCTGGCAGGTGGTGGACAAACAGCTGGTCATCACCGTTGCAGAGTCTGATATTGAAGCGTTCTGGGGAAAGAACAAGAAGCTGGTGGTGTTTGATATCCTTGAGTTGAACAAAGATGAAATGCACCTTAGATATGAGAACGGAAGCGTCCATGTCTGGAAGCGGGCAAAGATTCCGGCAAAGGGGCAGGAGCCTGAAGACCTGCCACGGATGATTAAAATGGCCCCGCTGGTGGTCAACCTCAACAAGATCCGATCCCATGACAAGGACCGGTATCTGTGTCTTGATCTTGAGCTCATTTTAAAGTCGTCACTGTCCGGCATGGCGGTTCCGGTTCTCCATCCGCGGGCCAGGGAGGCTGCGCTCCTGTTTTTAAGTTCCCTTATTTATAAGGATGTCAGCACCCTTGACGGGGTCAAGCAGGTGACAAAAAATCTTGAAGTCATGCTTAATCCCTACCTGGACAACCAGCTGGACAACATAAAAATCAACCATGTGGTGATCTCCTCCAGCACGGACAAGGTCCAGGAGTTTTTGATCGAACATGGGCCGCAACCCGAACCTGAGGCCTTGCCGGACCAGGAGAACAAAAAAGGAGATAAATAATGGGAAAAACCATTGCTGAAAAAATCTTTGATGCCCACACGGTGGACAAGCCCAGTGGCGATATCGTGGTGATCGGCCTTGATGCCGTGTTCTGCCACGAAATCACCACCCCAATCGCCATAAACGATCTTGTGGCAAGGGGAAAAGACCGGGTGTTTGACCGGTCAAAGATCAAGGCTGTTATTGACCATGTGACACCTGCGAAGGATTCCAAGACGGCCCTGCAGGGAAAGACGCTAAGGGACTGGGCCGGGCGCCATGGCATCAAGGATTTTTTTGATATTGGCAGAAACGGGGTGTGCCATGCCATTTTTCCGGAAAAGGGCTTTGTCCGACCCGGGTACACCATTATCATGGGCGATTCCCATACCTGTACCCATGGCGCCTTTGGCGCCTTTGCCGCCGGAGTGGGCACCACGGACCTGGAAGTGGGGATATTAAAAGGGGTGTGCGCCTTTAAAAAACCCCTTTCCATGCGGGTGGCCATTTCTGGTACCCTTGCCGCCGGGGTGTATGCCAAGGATGTGATCCTGTCGATCATCAGGACCATCGGCGTTAACGGGGCAACCGACCGGGTCATGGAGTTTTCCGGTCCGGTTGTGGATCGCATGACCATGGAGGAACGCATGACCTTGTGCAACATGGCTGTGGAGGCCGGTGCCACCAGCGGGATCTGTCCCCCGGACAGGGTTACGGTGGATTATCTCTGGCAGTTCATCCAGGCGGACTACCCTTCAAAGACGGCGGCATTGGCGGCGTTTATGGCCTTTGCCCCGGACGATGATGCTGTCTACACCGATACCCTTGAAATCGACGTGACACCCCTTTGCCCCCAAGTGACCTTTGGGTTCAAACCCGACCAGGTCCGCCCGGTTTCTGAAATGGCGGGAACCAAAATTGATCAGGTCTACATCGGTTCGTGTACCAACGGCAGAATTGAAGACCTGAGGATCGCAGCCCAGCTGCTCAAGGGTAAAACCATCAGTCCGGACGTCCGGGCCATTGTTTCGCCGGCCACCCCGGAAATTTTTTCCCGGGCCCTTGATGAAGGCATGATCAAGACCTTCATGGATGCGGGGTTCTGTGTGACCAACCCCACCTGCGGCGCCTGCCTTGGCATGAGCAACGGCATTCTTGCCCCGGGTGAAGCGTGCGCATCCACAACCAATCGTAATTTCAACGGACGCATGGGCAAGGGGGGGATGGTCCACCTGATGAGCCCGGCTACGGCCGCCGCATCCGCCATTGCGGGCAAGATTGTCAATTCTGAGTTTTTTTGTGAAAAATCGTGTGACAGGGGGGCAAAGGGATGAAAAACTTCA
The DNA here is from genome assembly GCA_963675615.2 of uncultured Desulfobacterium sp. GTDB lineage: Bacteria > Desulfobacterota > Desulfobacteria > Desulfobacterales > Desulfobacteraceae > Desulforapulum. The sequence goes on along the minus strand of CAXXTD010000001.1, from coordinate 286,124 downwards.
GCGGCAGGGTCCTTTTTCTGGACAGGGATGACATCAATACCGACGAGATCATTCCGGCAAAGTATCTGACAGAGAGTTCCAAGGAGGCCCTGAAACCCTACATTCTTGAAGATCTCAAGCTCGAGGGGTTTGATCCGGCAACTGACTGCAGGGACCGGGCCGTTGTGATCACCCGGAATAATTTCGGCTGCGGTTCGTCACGGGAGCATGCCCCCTGGGTGTTTGAGATGAATGGCATCAACATGGTGGTGGCCTCAGGGTTTGCCAGGATTTTCAGGCAGAATATGTTCAACTGCGGCATGATGGCCCTGACCCTTGAACCCGAAACCGTGGACCACCTGTTTGAGCGGTACAGGGGAACAGCGGCCGTCATTACCACGGATCTTGATGCCATGCGATTTACCATTGACAATGGCGTGGATTCAGACGAGATCCCCTTTGCCGTGAGCGAGTTTGATCTTGCCCTGGTCCGGGCTGGGGGATGGGTCAATTATGCTGACAGCAATTACTAGGGGATGAACAATGAAGATTATAGAGCCCTATTTTGAAATACTCCACATGGCCGACGGGGATGAGATCCTCAGGCTGCTTGAGCTTGCGGCCCGCACCTGTTACAAATCAGAGGATAAAATTGCCGACGGCACCGCCGCCCCTTTTCTAGGCCGAATACTGAAAACAGGCCATGAGAGCGTTATCGAGCATGTCTCAGCCACGGTCCGCCTTGTTTGTGACCGGGGCGTCACCCATGAAATTGTTCGCCACAGGCTCTGTGCGTTCAGCCAGGAAAGCACACGGTATGCCAACTATTCCAAGGCGAAGTTCGGCAATGAGATCACAGTGATACGGCCGTTTTTCTGGGAGGAAGGATCCGTTCCGTTCCAGGAGTGGAAGCAGGCCATGGCAGCGTGTGAACGGGTCTATCTCAACCTTCTTGATAGCGGTGCCAGGGCCCAGGAGGCAAGGAGCGTGCTGCCCAACAGCCTCAAGACCGATATCGTGGTCACGGCCAACATGAGGGAATGGCGGCATATTTTCAAGCTCCGGTGTTCAAAGGCCTCCCATCCCCAGATGCGTCAGATCATGCTTCCGCTTCTTGCCGAGTTCCACCGTCGGGTGCCGGTGCTGTTTGATGCCCTTTATGAGACCCACCAGCAGGATATTGCCCTGTTCAGTCCTTCGATTTTGTAACAATGGCCATGCCGCTTTTGATGGAGACCCGGGCCGTTGTTCCACGGAAGCGGTTGCTGATTCCAAGGGACGATCCCAGGGAAATTTCGGCATTATCAAGGGGGAAATCAACGCCTGTGATGGTGATTCCCCCTGCCGTCCGGGTCAGGGGGATGATGGATAAAAAATCTCCGGGCTTGCCGGTAAGTTCGATTCTGTCCACCAGCAGATAAATCTCGTTGTTGTCATCGACAATTTTGCACGACACACCGGCCCTGGTGATCTTTTCAAGGAGAAATATGTTTGCCAGGGTATGGTCAAGCCTTGTGCCGGTCACTCCCAGAAGCGTGATGGACGTGGCGCTGTTTTCCATGGCCCATTGAACGGCAAGTTCCGTGTCGGTTGCATCCTTGTCAACCGGGTGCCGGATCAGGGTGACATTGTGCTGTTCCAGGAACGCCAGATTCTCCTGTCCGATGGAGTCAAGATCTCCAATGGCAATATCCGGGATGATCTGCATTTTTCTCAGGTGTCTTGTCCCCCCATCAACTGCCACAATTTTATCAGCAAGGGGGATCATCCGGGCAAAATGGTCCATCCGTTGCATGGTTCCGTTGGCGATGATGATGTAATCCATGGACAGGAAATATAGTCCATATTCCAGGTGTAGTCCATCAAAATCATCCCTGTTCTGTTGGGATCAAACCTGGCAAACCGTCATGATTTGAATTCTATGGTGTCAGGGTTTTGGCACTTTTTCTTTTGTTTTGCTTGGGGTGCATGGCCGGTTGTGGCTTGGCATTAAACTTGCTGTGCTGTTATGGACATAATGATAAAACACCCGAAAAAACCATACCGGAAGAGCTGTAAAGATGATGGACAGGGAATGGGAGTGTGAAATGCAGATACGTCCCGGTCAACAAACGAAGAGCCAAAGCATTCCAAACCCAGGGGAAACCCCACCAGGAAACCCTTCCAGTGGCGTAATGTTTAAAACTTTTCTGGCCCAGAACTTGTCCTCCCAAAGATCTTCAGGGGATTTCAACGTGCCGGATTCCAAGCCAGGTCTTGTCCGCCTTGGAAGGGTAACCAAAGAGGTGCCAACGGTTTCCGAACTTCTCTATAATACTGACTACAGGGATGCATGCTGGAACATCCTGGCAAAACCGGTCAATGGAAATAAACTTTTTAGGTCCATTGCTCCTGAAACAGAAATTTTCCTTGATCCTGAAACCTCTGAGCTTTCCTGGGATGACAAAGGCGGGGAAAAAATTGCCGTATCCACGGTAAATGAGCAACGTCTCCATCCCGCCTACAAGAAACTTCCCGATCCCACGGGTCACAGGGTGGAAGTCAAAGCGTCGCCTGTTCCTTCAGTCACCGTGGACGAAGCTGCGGGAACACTATCCAACGCCGCAAGAAAATTTATTGGAACGGCCTATTCCAAGATGGACTGTTATGAACTTGTTGTGGGCGGCCTCAAAACCTTGGGCATCCAATACCAGGGAAAGGGCGGCCTGGGCAAACACCTTATGGAAAAGGCTGTTAACAAAGGCTTTCCCTACAACCATTACCTCAATGGCGAAGGGCTCCTTGCCGCCACTGGAAGCAATTCTTACAAGAGGCGGATTTTCAAGATTGAAAATGCCGATGCGGAGGCCGACAAGACCATGGCCGAGATGGCTCCTTTTTTACAGGATGGGCAGATCCTGAGTTTTTCCACGAGAACCCGGGGGCACACGGGCATTGTTTCAAAGAAGGACAATGTCTGGACCTTTATAAATTCCGGAAATATGGATCATAACCTGGCCGGAGCCAATGGCAAAATGGGGGTGGGTGAGGAACAACTCAAGGCAGAACTGAGAAACTGGTTCAGGCTTGCCAACAAAAGGGGAGAGGGCCTGACCCTTTCCCTGGGGGCTATTGACATGGAAAAGCTAGGAAAATTTGGTGCCCAAAAGGGTGGATTCACAGAAACCGTTTGACTCTTTTCTCCATTACCTATATTTTTCACCCCTAATGATGACAACGATAAACCGATATATTTTCAGGGAGCTGATCCCGCCCTTTGCCATCAGTGCCATATTTCTTACGTTTATCTTCATTATGACGAGAATTCCCGAGATCACCAACATGGTGGTGAACTACAACACAGAAATCTTGACCGTCCTGATGCTGATCTGCTGTACCCTGCCAAAATTCATGGAATTTACCATTCCCATGTCTGTGATGATATCCGTGCTGCTCACCTTCATGCGCATGTCTGGTGACAATGAGATCATTGCCCTGAAAGGCGGAGGCGTGACCATTTATCGCCTCCTGCCTCCGGTCCTCATCTTCTGTATGTTGGGAACCGTTTTCACCCTGTGGATTACCATCGTCGGCCTTCCCCTGGGAAATATGTCATTCAAGACTGTGGGACTTGCCATGGCCCGGTCAAATTTAAACGTTGCCCTTTCCGATGGAAAATTCAACTCAAGCTTCAAAGATGTCATGATTTATATCAGTTCCATGGACACAAAAAACAGTAAGCTCAGAGATCTCTTTATTGAAGACAGAAGGACCAAAGGCAGGGTGACGATCTCTGTTGCCCCTGAAGGCGTTCTTGCAAAGGATGCCGTTACCGGTTCATATACCCTTCGTCTCTATGGGGGTAGTGTCAATCAGGTGGACCTTAAATCCAGATCCGTTAACAATGTGGCCTTTGATACCTATGATATCAACCTTGATTTTGCCCAGGTTCAAAAACCATCCAAGGCGGGGGATAAGGATTTTGATGAGATGACTCTGAGCGAGTTAAGGGCTTTTATAAAAAAATCAGCGGGAAAACCTGAACTGAGCGCTGCTTTAATGGAATTGCATGAAAAATTCTCAATTTCCCTTGCTTGTATTTCCATGGGGATTCTGGCCATGGCCCTTGGACTTCAAGCCGCTTCATCAAGGCGAACGGCGGGGTTTGGATTGGCAATGTTTTTTTTTCTACTTTATTATCTGTTGCTTGCCGCAGGCTGGTCAGCCGGTGAGAATGGGCTGTATCCTCCTATAATCGGCATGTGGATGCCTGATATTGTCATGGGGAGCATTGGCATTTTTCTTTTGTATCGAATTGCTGGAGAACGGCCCCTGGGCCTGCCACAGATTTTTCATGCCTGGGGCGGTGCTGCAGGGCGATTCTTTTTTCGGAAAAACAGGTAGTTCCATGTCTATTCTCCACAGATACTGGTTAAGGGAATTTACACGGTTTTTTGCCATTGTTCAGATACTTCTGCTTTGTATTTTTCTTGCAGTTGATTATCTCTCGAATCTGGAAAAATTTCTGCGATCTGATTTCTCCCTGATCCAGGGGCTGGGCTATATATTGTTGAAAATTCCATTTATGTTTGTGCAATTCACCCCGGCAGGGGTGGTGCTCTCAACCATTGTGGTGTTCAGTCTCATGAACAGAAACAATGAACTTCTGGCTTTAAAGGGGAGCGGTGTCAGTGTTTACCATTTGTTGAAACCGGTTGTCCTGGTGGGCATCATCCTTGGGATGACCATGATTTTTCTGGGTGAAACCATTGTGCCCTACACCATGGCCAAGGCAAACCATATTCGATCTTCAACCCTCAAGAAGAACAAGAAAATTTATGCAACCTGGGAGAACATCTGGATTCGAGATGGTAATAAAATCATCCACATCAACTATTTTAATCCTGCAGACAACAGTATCTCTGGAATAACCATCACCGCTTTTGGCGATGATTTCAAGATTGCAGCCCGGGTGGATGCCGAAAAAGGGCAGTTTGACAGGGGGCAGTGGCAGTTTGCAGATGTGTTGGAACAGAACAATCCAGGTGATGAACATAACGCTGATATTACGTTTTATGATCATAAAGCCTTTGCCCTGGACGTTGAGCCTGATGATCTTAAAACCGTTGCAAAAAGAACAGATCAGATGAGCATCCAGGAACTCAAAGCCTATGTTCATAAAATAGAAAACGAAGGGTATGATGCCACCCACTATATCGTGGACTTCTGGGCAAAGATTGCCTTCCCGGTCATCTGTCTTGTCATGGCCCTGGTGGGGGCCGGTGCAGGAATGATGCCGATTGCAAGGGAAAATATGCCCCTGGGAATTGCCATTGGAACAGGGGTTGCTTTTTGTTACTGGGTTGTTCACGGGTTTTGTACCTCCCTGGGATATGGGGGAATGCTTCCCCCATTCTTGAGTGCCTGGGCGGCTGACCTGATTTTTATCTGTTCCACGGTTATTTTCCTGGTGACGGTTGATGTATAGAACCCTGATCGCCCGGATCGAGACGATCATGTCCAGGCCTGTGGAAAAGAGCCGCTTTTTTTCCCTGGAAAATTTTCTGCTGGTGATTTCAAAGATCTATGGTTTGCTGGTGCAAACAAGGCTGGCCCTTTATCGTGCCGGGATTCTCAGATCAAAAAAGCTTCCCTGCTTTGTTATTTCCGTTGGAAATATAGCGGTCGGCGGCACCGGCAAAACACCCATGACAATTTACCTAGCCGACCGGGTCCGGCAAATGGGCTGCCGTGTGGCTGTTGTCACCCGGGGATACAGGGGTAAATATGAGCACGCTTCGGGTGTTGTCTGTGATGGCCAACGCATCTGCTGCACGCCGGAAGAATCCGGGGATGAGGCATACCTGATCGCCCAGACCCTTTGCGTTCCCGTGGTTGTTGGAAAAGACCGGTATGCCGTTGGTATGATGGCTGTCCAGAAGTTCAATCCCCAGGTGATTGTCCTTGATGATGCATTTCAGCACAGGCAACTGGAACGTGATCTTGATCTTGTTCTTGTTGATGCCGGGCAGCCTTTGGGTAATGGCAGACTTCTTCCCAGGGGGCGGCTGAGGGAACCGGTTGCTTCGATCCGGCGCAGTGATGCTCTGGTGCTGACGCGGTCAGATCCGGTTCATAAATCTGCACAGTCGTCGGCACTGGGGGCGGTTGGGAAAAAAATTCCTGTGTTTAAAACCTTCCATGTACCGTTTGTCAGTCAGATGGTTCTGGACAGCGGGGCCGTGAACAATCTGCCAACCACCGACTGGGATCGGGTCAGGGGAAAATCCTGCTTTGTCTTTTCAGGACTTGCAAACAACAAGGCGTTTCAGGATACCTGCCGGGACGTGGGAATGAAGATTGCCGGACAGATTGATTTCCCCGATCATTTTTGCTATTCAAAGGCTGATATAGACAGGATATTCACGGAATTCAAGGATGCCCGGGCCGATTTTATCGTTACCACGGAAAAGGATTACGTGAAGACCAAATCCAGGTTTTTTCTGTCTCCCCTGGTGGTTGTGGGGGTGAAGATCGTTTTTGACAAGTCGTCCCTGGACCGGTTTGAGTCTTTTATCAGGACACGTGTCTGCCCCCCCAGAGCGCCAGGGAATGAAACGTTAACAAATGATGCTGCACAAGAGGTGCATTAAAAATAAAATGGTGATGGTGTGAATCTATTAAATATCGCAATGTACCATGGTATATCTTTGTTTATACTATGCCTTGGCGTGCTGCCCCCTAGTATGACGGACAGCATGCGCAATATCCTGGCTTCCCTGTGGTTTTCCGTTGATCGAAAGCACCGGCAGTTAACCCTGGATAATATCAGGCGTGCCTATGGCAGCAAGTTGAGCCGCCGACAGCATGAAAACCTTGCCCGGGACGTTTTTAAAAATACGGTGGGGATGCTTTTTGAGCATGCCCGACTCAGACGGATCCAGCCCAGGAACTATTCAAGATTCATGTCCATAAGAGGACTGGTTCACCTAGCCACGGCCCGTGCCAGGGGAAAGGGCGTGTTGTGTTTTTCCGCCCACCTGGGCAACTGGGAACTGATTCCCATGATCGGCCGTATTGTGGATATTCCCATTTCCATTGTATATCGAAAGCTTAAATTTTCACCCCTTGACCGATATATCAAGGAACGGAGAACCGCCACAGGATGCCGGATGCTCACCATGCACCGGGCCCTTGATGAGGTGATGGCAAGCCTTAACCGGGGGGAGGTTGCCGGCATGGTCATTGACCAGAACACCAGCAACCGGAGTCACGGTGCTTTTGTGGACTTTTTCGGCCGAAAGGCATGTGCCAATACAGGTCCGGCAATGCTTGCCCTGTCAACCGGTGCTTCTGTTTTACCGATTTTCAATTTCCGGGAAAACGGGAAATTTATCATCGAGATTCTGCCGGCAGTCCCGACCGTTCGAACCGGGGATTATCGAACAGACCTTGTGGAAAATACCCGCAATTACAATGCCATTATTGAAACCTACGTAAAAAAATACCCTGGGCAGTGGTTCTGGATCCACAACCGCTGGAGAACAAAGGCCAGGGGGTAAAGCAGTATCCAAATGAAGATGAAAAAAAATACCTTGTCGGTTATTGTCATCACCAAAAATGAAGCAGACCGCCTGGATCAATGCCTCCGGTCCGTACAACCCCTTGCCGATGAGATTATTATCTATGACAGCGGCAGTCAGGACCACACACTTGAAATTGCCGCCCAATATACCGATAAAATTTTTCAGACCGACTGGCCGGGGTATGGCCCCCAGAAACAGAGGGCCCTTTCCAGTGCCAGATGCGACTGGGTGTTGTCCATTGATGCCGACGAGGTGGTGTCTGATGAACTTGCCCGGGAGATTGCCGGGGTGCTTGAGCACGATCCCAAAGAAGCCGCCTTTCGAATCCCCTGGGCCGTGATCAATTTCGGGAAACGGCTGGATTATGGCAACAGTGCCCGGAGTGTAAAACGCCTGTTTCGGCGCAAGGGTGCCAGCTTTACCCAGGCCATTGTCCACGAGGCCGTGGTCCTTCCACCGGGGAGCCGTGTGGGAAAACTCAAGGGCCGGCTCGTCCACTATTCCATTCGCGATTTTGAGCATTACCTGATGAAGAACCGGACCTATTCATGGCTGGGCGCTCAAAAACGGTTCAAAGCCGGGAAAAGGGGCGGAGGATTACCCGGAGCTGTTTTACGGGCGGTCTGGGTTTTTTTCCGCTGCTACATCATCCGCAGGGGGTTTATGGACGGTCAGGTGGGATTTCTGGTGGCGGCCATGTACAGCCAGGGGGCATTCAACAAGTATGCGGGACTGTGGACCCTGCAGCGCATGGAACGCATCAATTCCAAATGACCAAGTATCTTCTCTATGTTTCCCATCTTTATGCCTTTGCCATTGTACGACCCCTGCAGGCAGAAATCCGTAAACAGGGGGGGGATGTTGCATGGTTCCTGGCAGACAGGAAACATCGCTCCTGTCTCAGGAAAGAAGAACAGCTGCTGGAAACAGTCGCTGGGGTCATGGCATATGCACCCGATGTGGTCTTTGTGGCAAGCAATGTGGTTCCCGATTTTTTTCCCGGCATCAAGGTGCAGCTCTTCCATGGATTCAACGCCCAGAAACGGGATGCCGCCCAGGGTCACTTTAATATCAGGGGCTTTTTTGACCTCTATTGCACCCAGGGACCTTCGACCACCGGGCCGTTCAAGGCATTGGAAGAACGATACGGCCATTTCAGGGTGGTTGAGACCGGCTGGCCCAAGGTGGATCCGCTGTTTTACAGTGAAGCCGATGAAAATCTGTCTTCAAACCCGGCACCTGACCCTCGGCCGGTAGTGCTGTTTACCTCCACCTTTACACCGGCCCTGAGTGCGGCCCACAGGGTTTATGAAGGGGTTGCCGCCATGATGCGCCGGGAAAAATGGCGCTGGATCATCACCTTTCATCCCAAGATGGACACGGCGGTGGTGTTGAAGTTCAAGGATCTCTGCCACAACTGCCACGCCCTTTTTTATGAAGGAGACAACGTTATTCCCCTGCTCAAGCAGGCCGATGTCATGCTGTCCGATACCTCTTCAATTATTTCGGAATTTATACTTCAGAAAAAACCGGTGGTGACCTTCTGCAACCGCATGCCGGGAGACCATCTGATCAATGTCACTTCCGCCCGGGAAATTGAACCGGCCATTGCCCATGCCCTGTCCCGGCCGACTGCCCGGATGGCTGCAATTGACCGCTACATTGATGCGCTTCATCCCTATGACGATGGTCATTCCAGTGCCAGGGTGCTTGCTGCCGTGGACGATTTTCTGAAAAACGAAAAGGGGAACCTGCGGCGTAAACCCCTTAATCTGGTACGCCGCATTAAAATGAGATTAAAATATCGGTATTACCGATATTAGTCCTGGAACCCGGACTGTCTTACTGGGCCAATATTGATTACCCTTTGGTTCGTTTCGGGTCCTTCATGCACCCGTTACAGATGGATCCTTTCAGGTCTCCGTCAATGAACTTTTGACGGTAAACCATGTAATCGGGTCCGTTCCAGACCGTTTGAAGGGAATCCCGGGATAAGTCCCCCAGGATTTTTGTCTGCTCCCAATCTGAACAGCATTGGACCATGCGCCCGTCGTAGAGCACATAGGCCTGTCTGAACAATCGGTCACACCATCGAAAGGCACTGAGCTTGTTTGCCGATATTTTGCTGGTCTGGATTTGATTGTGGGTGCCCCTGTTTTCCATCTGGTTGACATGGATTTTAAGGCCCCGTTCGTTCCAGAAGGCCCTTATCTCATCCAGCCGGGGATGGATTTCGTTTGTGTCAAGCATGACCACCCGGAGTTCGGTTGCGTAACTGCCCTTTTCTTTTATTTTGACGGCCTGTTCCACATTGTTGATGACCCGGTCAAAGTCAAGCTTCATGAGATGGGCGTAATTTGCAGGATCGATCCCCTGGATTGAAATGTGGAGTTTGTCGAGGCCCGCATCCATTAACCCCCCTGCCATCTCACGGGTCAGCAGGGCACCGTTACTGTTTATTTTGGTGTACTGCCTGCGTTTTTTCTTTTTTGAGATATAGTCAACACGCTGGGGCAGATCCTCGTCCATCAACGGTTCGTTCATCAGATAGGGCGAGATCCTTCGCACATTCATGGTGACACATTGATCGATGATTCTTTTGAAAAGGTCGGCATCCATTTTCTTTCCATAGGGAATATCTATTTTCGTTTTTTTGTTGGGGCAGAAAATGCAGTTGCCGTTGCACCCTGAAATGGTTTGAATCTGGATGGCCCGGGGGGCCTTGGGCTGGGGACGTTTTTTGTCCACCAGCAGGTATTTTAACCGGGTTATGGGGTTGGGCGTGTGTGTTGGAATAAAGTATTGTCGTGGCATTTTAGTGTTCCTGTTTGTTTGACTGGATGCTTGAATATATTTTGGTGAGCTGATCTGTCTGGGCCTTAGCCGAGCAGTGGTCAACCACCCATTGCCGGCCCTTACGGGCCATCTTTTTCATTTCTTCAGGATTGTTCAGTGCCCAGCAGATGGCGTTTTTAAGTGCTGCCTGATCATCCACGGGTATGATCAGCCCTGTTTCTCCATGTTTAATGATCTCTTGGTTTCCGGCACACCGGGTGGAAATGGCAGGGATTTCCATGGCCAGGGATTCCCGGAGAACCCCGGATAACCCTTCCTGGGCGTTGGCCGCCATGACTGTTACATCCATCACCGAGAGCCATGGCCGGATGTCCCGTTGAAACCCTGCAAAAAAACATTTTTTAAATATTCCCCTGGATTTGGCCAGGGGGATTATTTCCCGGTGCAGGTTGTCCCCAAGAAAGAGTCCGAACACCTGTTCGTCCTGGGCCATGATTTCGGCCAGCACATGGACGATCAGATCCAACCGCTTGGCCTTTCGATACGAAGAGAGGCTGCCGATGATCCTTGTCCCGGCAGGAACGCCCATGCGGGAGAGAATGGCCGTGTCCGGTGGTCGATTTGTAAAATGGTCCACCTCCACGCTGCCGTAAACCGTGTGAATCAGCCCCTCTTTTTTCTGGCCCAGGGCTGTGACCAGGATCGCTTTGACCGCATCGGCAACTACCACATGGGCTTTGACGTTGGGGGCGGTTAATGCCTTTAACAGGTGAGGTTTTCCTGGAACGCTTATGGTGCCGCGCTGGATGACCATCGGTGTGGAAAGTCCTTTAAATTCAAGGGCTTTTGTGGCGGCGATCATGGCCTCGTTGCGGTGGGCATGGATTACATCAAATTTTTCCTGTTCCAGGAACCGGCCCAGCCGTTTTATTCCGTTGATGGATCGATACCTGAGTCGCTTTACCCGGACGCCGCTCTGGGCAAGGGGAATCCATGAGTCGATATCCCTTTTTCTCAGCCAGGGATTTTTCAACAGCCGGTCGGGAAAGACCACGCAGACCTTATTGCCCCGGCGGTGTTGTTCCCTGGCCATGCGGGATAACTGGACCGCCCCCCCCCGGATTAATCCCCAGTGGGATGCCAAGTGTAGTATCTTCATTTTTTCTCCAGGGAACAAAATCTTGTCCATTCATCTGTCTTGGAGCAGGCTATAACAGAGCGGTCGGATATTATCAACCCATATGGATCAAAAAAACAGGAACCGCCCGGGAAAATTTCGGGGGCGGATCGGGGTCTGCCGGCATACCGGGTTTCCTGTCACAGGGGTTTAATTCGTTTGCCTGGCATGCCTGGGGTATGGTATAAAATTCAGGTTTATTTTGGGGCAGGGTTCAGGGCAGACCGTGCCATGCACACCACCATGCCTGTTTACATGAATGTCCACCCGGGGTCTTGCCAGGGGGGCGCTTAAAATTCCACTGTGGCCATGGGCAGAGACCCTGCTCTGGCCATGGGGGTGCTGGGAAACAAACAAATGATTGAGCAGAGAAAAAAAATAGTGGTTTACACCGTAGGTGTCTGGGATATGTTTCACATCGGTCATCTCAAGCTCTTAAAGGCGGCCAGGGCCCTGGGTGATCTTCTCATTGTCGGTGTCAATACCGACGAGCTTGTCAAGGAGTACAAGGGACACTATCCCCTTTTGTGCTGGGAGGACCGGGCGGCAGTGGTGGAGGCCTGCCGATTTGTGGACATGGTGATTCCAGCCGCTTCCCTGGAAAAGGATCAACTCCTTGAAGAAATTGATGCCGATATCCTGGTCCACGGTAATGACAAGAAAATCCTGGGCCATGACTACATGATTCGAAACAATCGACGGGTGGTCTACCTTCCCTACACCGAGGGCAGGAGTTCCAGCACCCTTCGAAAGACCCTCAAGCGCTATTACGAGGAACAGATCCAGATGGAATCCGGCAGGGCATGAAACTCCTGTTTGATGTCCAGGAGCTCTACTACCTGGCCCAGTATCTTCCCGTTTTCAAGGCACTCGAGCGGGAAAAGGTCTCGTGTGAATTTGTAATCTATGAAAACCCCCAATTTAACCATCTGTTGAACGAGGCTGTCAGGGACGATGACCTTCCGGTGCATTGGGTCAAAGACAAACATGGGGCCCTGTCTTATTACCTGGCCCAACGGGCAGACTGGGTGGTTTTTGGAAATAGCTTTTTTGACGTTGACTCCCTGCATACGGTGTCAAAGAGCGCCCAGATGGGACACGCCATCGGCATAAAAAGCAGTTATTACACCAAGTCCAGAACCCAGATGACCGTGAGATTCATCGAAGGCCCAAGGCGACTTGATATTATTCGTAAAATGTATCCCAGGGGTAATTTTGTCCTCACAGGGTTTGCCAAACTGGATCCCATCTACAACAGCACCATCCCCCCCCTGAATCTTTTGTCCATGGGGCTTGACCCTGCCCGGCGAACCATTCTTTATGCCCCTACATTTTATCCAAGCTCAATTGATGATTTTCCTGACGACTGGCCCCGGGAGTTTGGCCGTTACAACCTGATTGTCAAACCCCACTATTTTTCCATGACCAAGGATAAGTACCGGTCACAGCGCAGGAAATTCGAACAGTGGGCCGGTTTTAAAAATGTTTATCTTGCCGGTGTTGATGAACATTCCCTTTTACCGTTCATGGTGTCAAGTGATCTGCTCATCAGTGAGGCTTCTTCATCCCTCTTTGAATTTGCAGCCCTGGACAAGCCCATTGTGTGGTGTGATTTTCTTAATCTCAGGTGGTCCTATCGCGGGCCGTTCCGGTTTCGTTTTACCCGCCGCATGGATCAGGACATCCTTAAATTTTCCGATATCGGGGCCCATGCCGGAAATTATGGCCAGTTAAAGGCCGTTGTGGACGATCAACTCCGGGCACCCCACATGTTTCAGAAAAAGCGCCAGGCATATTGTGACCTTTTTGTGGGGCCTCGGGATGGAAAATCATCCATGCGGGTAGTTGAATATCTTCTGGCTCACAGATAACAGCCCTGCAAAAAAGCTGAGCCATCCCCCTCAAGGATTCTTCATGCATGAAATAAAAAAGAAAATTGGTTTTGTTTATTTTAACACGATTGCCCATATTTACCATTCCGCTGCCATCGCCTGTGAAATGTCAAAAAATGGGGATTTTGAAGTAACCATACTGGTATCTTTAGAATCGAATTTAAAAACCCTGGAAAAAGTGATGTCGGAATATTGTCCGGAACATACCTGCCGGTTTGTTCTATTGCGTCCATCAGGATGGTATCGTTTGAGGACAATGTTTCGCAAGAACAGACAAGGCCTTTTTCCCAAAGTCAGCAAAGTCGTAAAGTACAATAAAAAGACCCTGATGGGATTTGATGCTCTGGTAGCAACGGATTTCAGTTTAAGACATCTGATGAAAAAGGATGTGGACAGAAAGGTAAGATATATCTGTACGTTCCATGGGGCCGGGGATCGTGCCTATGGATTTTCAGAAAGGAGAAAAGCGTTTGATTTTTTGTTGATTCCTGGAAAAAGTTCCTGGGATCGATTGTTTGAAAAAAAAATTGTCAATGATCAAAATGCCCGGATCGTGGGGTACTCCAAATTTGATCTGGTCCTTGATTCACAGTCAAGTTCAAAAAGATTGTTTGATAATGATAAATTAACGTTTATGTTTAACCCCCATTTTGAAGATGGTTTGAGTTCCTGGAATCATTGGGGGAATAGGGTCCTTGAATATTTTTATAATAACCCGGCCTGGAATTTGATATTTGCGCCCCATGTCATGTTGTTTAACAAGAAAAAAAATCCAATTGCTGAAAAATATTACCATGCTGGAAATATAATTGTTGATTACAGCAGTGGGGCATTGATGGACATGACATATACCATCAACAGCGACGTTTATATTGGAGATGTCAGCAGTCAGGTATATGAATTTTTATATCGCCCCCGACCTTGTATCTTTTTGAATCCCCATGGGTTTATATGGAAGGGTGACCCCAGCTTTAAAATGTGGAATTTAGGAGATGTTGTGGAAAACTTTTTACACTTTGACGGTGCTGTGCAACGTGCGGTTCAACACCATGGAAAATACATCCGAAAACAGATTGAACAGATCGAATACAAATTCTCAAAATCCCCTGCTCCGGCAAGCCGGAGGGCGGCCCATGCCATCACTGATTTTTTAAACAACAGACATTAAAATTTTTAACGCCCCTGTGCGGTCAGAAAATCCATGATTGCCTGGGCGCCCCTTTCTCCTGCAGGTCGGTCTTGCTTTGAAAAAGTATCCTGGATTAGATTTTCCTGGATGGGCTTATACGACAGGTGTGATTTTTCTGCGTTGAGCAAGGTTTGCTCAAAGTCATCCATCTGATTGACCACATCTCCCATTTTCCACATTCGAAAAGAACGGTTGTGTTGCCATTTGCATTGGTGGGGGTTTAAAAAAATGCAGGGTTTTGTTTTGTAGCCGACAAACTCATATACCTGACTGCTGACATCTCCAAGATAAATGTCAGCACTGATGGTGTATGTCATGTCGATCAGTGCCGGACTGTTAATATCCACGTGGATGTTTTCAGCGGTGTAATATTGCTTCTCAAGGGGCTGGTGGGGTTTGCTGAACAAAATCAGGTGCGGTGCAAATATCAGGTTGTAATTTTTATTGTTCAAGAAATAGGTGAGTATCTGTTTGCCCCATAGGAACCAGGATGTCTCTTTTCTGTTGAAATGAGGATTGTACAATACGATGGGGTTGTTATTGTCAAATAAAGGGGTGTTTTTGCCTTGGGCACGCATTGGAATGATATCAAATTTTGGATATCCAATGATGCGCCCTTTTTGTTCTGACATATAGCGAAGCTCAACCATGCGGTCCCATTTTTCTTTGCCTGATACCAGGATAAGATCAAATTTTCCCATGGCATCGGTATATCCCCGGGCCCTGTCCCCTGCACCATGGTCGGTCAGAATATACGAAGGTTTTTTTCCCCGCCCTTTTATGAAATGACGATCCGTTAAAATCAGTGCATCAAAGTCCAATAATTTCTTTTTGTTGTTCTGAAGAACGTTCCTAACCCTTGGGTGGGGTCTTTTTTTGAAAAATCTTAGAAGCGTATTAAACCAAGAGGGCCGAATGAACGCTATTTTACAGTGATGGTCTTTAAACGAGTTTGCAAAGTTGTTGACAAGCGCCATGTTCAGCCCACAGGAGACAAAAAGTGTAACATCAAACTGTGTCTGCCTGGAAAGGTTCAAGGCAATGGTGATCGAATGGTAAATATGTGAAATGGGGCCCAGGTATAAAAAACCTACTTTGTACTTTTTCATGATTTTAAGCGCTCGTTTTGTATGGTGGGTGCATATCCAATGCCCATGATCAAAAAGGTCAACCAGCCGTTCTCCTGTGTAAACGAAGAGTTGAACAGCCCCCCTGTGGATGCAATAAAAATTGCTGAAAATGATGCTACCCACGCCCAGTTGACTCGGTTGCCGTCACAGCTGGGTCTGTATTTCCATAGTCTCTGCAGTATACAAAGGATAAATGCCAGAAAAGCCCCGAGTCCAATGATGCCGTTTTCCACCCACTGGGTGAGCAGCCAGTTGTGGCCATGGGTCAAGTCCCCATTTATAAACTGAATGGTTTCTTTGAGCAGGGGGGGATTGATCTTGAGAGCTTCAATGTCAATTGATTTAAAGTTTCCTGGACCCAGGCCGAAAAAGGATGGGTTTTGAGTCAATTGCGCAATGGCGATACGCCAGTGATCATATCTTATCTGGTCATTTAATGTCAGGTTGTGGATGCTGCTGCTGAATTTTGTTGAGAAAAGATGGGAGAACCTTCCAACGGTTGGGTTGTTAATCATGATAATTACTATCAGAAAAGATACAAATGCCGTTTGTGCTATTAGTAATTTCTGATATTTTTTATGACGTATCAGGGGGATCAGCAACAGGGCATAGATAACAACGATACTCAACACATTGCCACGTCCTCCCGCTATTAGAACATAGGCTGAGGTGATGGTAAGAAATACAATGGAAAAAAAAATGGTGCTTTGCTTGAAATTCGAGACGTTATCAATAAGCATCCCGACACTGACAAACAACATGCCTGCAGCAAATGCACCGGAACGTGATACCGATTTGAGCAAATTAAATGTTAATTCGTATTCCCCTGCATTTAAGGACAGGCCGTTTTGGAAAAACAGGTTGCACCCGGACCAGATTAAGCCTGTTAGTGTGCCCACCATCAACGCAATGGCAATTTGTATTGAAAACTGGGGGTTAGGTTCACTTCTATACAAGACCCAGAATGTAGATAAAAAACAAAAAAGATGTCTTAACCCCTTGGTGCCGGCTGGCAGTGGCCAATTGAGCATTGTGCTTAAAATTGACGCCGATAATATGGTTATGAGCAGCCATTCAATGGGGGTTAAATTGTTTATCGTGATTGATTTGTCCCACAGGATACTGCCAGCAAAACCGGCAAGCATCATAAAAAAACCCACGTATTTGAGTGCTTCAAAATTGGGAAGGGAAAAAGCAAAAATCAGAATACCGTATTTGTATAATTTGCCCATTGAGTGATCTCATGTTTTTCTATTCATGGTTTAGATAGAATTCGGCCTGATTATGAATCTGTCAACCGATGCTGATGAAAGTACCTCAATCCAGTTCCAGGTTGGAAATTTCCCGGGGCAGATGGTGTTTTGAAATGGCATTTTTCCATCTCCTGCGGAGCAACTTCACAGTTTTTTTGGGGGAATAGGTTGTAAACCGTGCCCTGTCAAAATCAATGATATATGGCGTTTTTGCTTGATCAATCAACACATTGCCCGGATGAAGGTCCACATGGAAAATTCTGTTTCTGATCAAAATTTTGATGTTTTCTGAAATCAACGGCATTAATTTCAAAGCGCTTGCGGGGTCTGCCATGGCAAGGACAGCAAAGGAGTTATGTCCTTTGACCCTCTGGGTAACCATCCATGCCTGGTAAAGGGGATTTCCTCTGGTGATATAAACCAAAGGGCACGGGACCGAAACACCCGCCCGGGCGGCATGGGCCAAAAATTCAAATTCCCTTTGTGATCTGGTTTTTCCTATCTTTAAATATCGGTTTTTTGTCAGCAAGGCCATGAGACCACCTCGCCTGTAAGCCTTTATTACTACCGGTCCGGTCTCTGGAAGGGTGGTATATTTAACAGGGCTTCTGCCATCCAGTGCCCTTGGGCGGGAGCGATCCCATGAAGAAATCCTGGAGAGCAGGTGGTTCAGGCTCTGCCGACTGAGTGGTACAGCGGCCCCCATGGAAAATCCCTTGTATCTGCTGGTATGGATTTGACCTGGGATCATAGGTTAAAAAATTTTGATTCAATGCGGGCAATGTCAGTGGGCATGTCCACACTGGGCGAGTCCCAGGCTGTGATAACTACCTTGATCTCATATCCATACTCGAGCACCCGGAGCTGTTCGAGTTTTTCAGTCTCTTCAAGGGGGCTTTTTCCAAGATGGGTGAACATCTCAAGAAAGGATTTCCGATAGGCATAAAATCCCAGGTGGCGGTAACAGGGTATCAGGGATTTCCCGTCCCTTGGAAAGGGAATCTGGGACCGGGAGAAATAAAGGGCAAACCCCTTGCGGTCAAGGGTTACCTTGACTGCAGACGGGTCGGTCAAGTCTCGGGGATCGGTTATTTCAACGGCCAGGGTGGACATGCCAAGGGTTTTGTCTGTGTCAAAGGGGGCTGTCAGCTGGTCAAGGCATTCTGGTGAAAAAACAGGCTGGTCCCCCTGGATGTTGATGATCACCTCATCGGGTCCCAGGGGAAACTGCCGGCAGGCGTTCCATACCCGGTCCGTGCCGGATCTGAGGTCCCCTTCGGTCATGACGGCCTTACCACCAAAGGCCATGACCCTATCAAAAATTCGTTTGTCGTCGGTTGCCACTATTACCCGGTCAATGGAGTCGGCCTGCAGGGCCTGTTCATACACCCTCTGGATCATGGGCTTGCCCGCCACCAGGGCCAGGGGTTTTCCGTTAAAACGCTTGGAGGCATATCGTGAAGGTATAATTGCAATCGTCATGGAAGGCTGCCTTGTAGTTTATCTGTTACTGGATTGAAGGGCTTTCAGGATGTTGTCCACGGCCATCTGGGTGCCACCCTGGTATCGGCGGATATAGGCTATTCCCGTGTCTGTGATCGTTTGCCGCTGGGGAGGGGTTTCCAGGTGACGGCAGAGGTGACGGACAACCTCCCTGCTGCTTCTGGCACGGTTCACCACCCCAGTGGCGAACAGCTCTTGTCCCACCCAGTTGAAATTGTCAAGGTAAGGTCCGGTAACTGCGGCCGCACCGCAGATGACCGGTTCCAGGAAGTTCTGACCGCCCAGGGGTTTGAGGCTGCCACCCACAAAGGCTACTGTGGCATGGAAACAGGCGGCCTTGAGTTCACCAAAGGTGTCCCACAGGATGGTCGTGCCCGGCAATACCGGTTGGGTTATGGTGGATCTAAGCTGCCAGGGTATCCCAAGGGTGGTGAGGGTCTTGTGCCAGAAGGCAATGCGGTGCATGTGTCTGGGGAAGAGGGCCACCACCTGGGTGGGGTGCTGGAAAAGAATCTGTTCAAGGATATCTGCGGCTTCCTCCTCTTCTTCCCTGCGGATGGATGCCAGAAGCGTCACCGGAATTCCCTTGGGAAAGGGGTTCTGGGGCAGGGGGGGGCCCCCTGGGGATGTTGCCATATCCTGGGGCATCAGGGTGTCAAATTTAATGTTTGGCATGGTTTCAATGGCGGCCCGTGGAAAGATTCGTCTGAACCGTTGGGCATCTTCAGACGAGATGGCAAGAATGGTGCGGGGCGAAAGGGCCCGGCACAGCCCGGGGCATTTTTGATACCGGGCCAGGCTTTTTTCAGAAAGCCTGGCATTGACCATGGTCACGGGAATCTGTCGCTTGTTCAGGCTCGAAAGAAGTCCCGGCCATAGCTCTGTTTCCAGAAGCACCATGACGCCGGGACAAATCCTTGACACCACCGCATCCATCAGGGCCGGCACATCAAAGGGAAAAAATGAAAACTTCACAGAAACATGGGGGTTGATATCCCGCGGGGTGATCTCTTTTTTCAGTATATCCATGCCCTGGGGGGTGGTTGTGGTCACGAGCACGGTCATGTCCTGGTCCGGAGCCATGGCCCTGACCAGAGCACTGGCCAGATAGGCCTCACCGGCCGATGCCGCCTGGATCCAGATGTCTGCCCGGGTCAGGTAGCGGACCGTGGTGCGCTGTTCCACCCCCCTGCGAAGCCGTCGGGTTCTTTTCAGCCACGGCAGTGCCAGCTGCCAGGCAACGCCATAAAGGTCAAGGATCCGATGTAATCGTTTGTGGTTCGAGTTTCCCTCATTTTTCATGCCATCCTTTTCTCATATTTTTTTAATATTGACAACAGTTCTTGTTCTATTGAATAATAACCGCTTATGAAATTTCCCAGAAAAGATACAGCCCCAGCCCGTAAGGGGGTGCTGTTGTCACTCGTTGCCGGCTATTGGAAACCCCTTGTTCTTGCAATGGGGTGCATGGTTATTGTGGCAGGGGCGACCGCAACCTCGGCCTACCTTGTCAAGCCCATGCTGGATGATATTTTTGTAAACCGTGACCAGTCCCGGTTGTTGCTGCTGCCCGGTGCAGCTATTTTGATTTTTTTTCTCAAGGGTGCCGCCACCTATGGTCAACAGTACTGGATGAACCATGTGGGCCAGCAGATCATCAAGACCCTTCGGAACATGCTCTATAACCGCATCATGGACCTTCCCCTGGCCTTTTTCCACAAGGAGAAAACCGGCACCCTCATGTCCAGGATCACCAATGATGTCACCATTGTCAAAGGAATGGTTTCAACGGCTGTGGCAGGGCTGCTGCGTGACCTTTTCACCGTGGTCGGCCTTGTGGGTGTGATTTTCTACATGGACTGGAAACTTGCCGTGGGGGCTTTCCTTGTTCTGCCGGCGGCATTTTATCCGGTTGTCATCTTTGGGCGCAGGGTGCGGCGGGTCACCACCGGCCGCCAGGAGGCCATGGCCGATCTCAATGTGTTTCTCCATGAAACCTTTGCAGGCAGCAAGATTGTCAAAACCTTTGTCCGGGAAGGGTACGAAAAAGAGCGATTCCGTGGTAAATCCGAGCAGCTGTTTCGCCTGGAGATGCGGTCTGTGGTTGCCAAATCCCTTTCCTCACCGGTGATGGAATTCCTGGGTGGCATGGGCATCGCCTTTATTATCTGGTTTGGCGGATCCAGGGTTATTTCCGGGGCATCCACCACCGGGACTTTTTTTTCTTTTCTGACGGCGGTGATGATGCTCTATGCCCCGGCGAAAAAACTTGCAACGTTGAACAACACCGTCCAGGAGGGCATGGCCGCCCTGACACGGATCTTTGAAATCATTGATCGTGAGTCTGAAATAAAAGAGGACCCTGATCCCCTTGTCCTGGAAGGCCCGGGGGTGGGGGTTTGTTTTGATGATGTGTCGTTTGCCTATCAGACCGACGGGGGGGCTGTGCTGAGTCATATTGATCTGAAGGTGAATCCAGGGGAAGTCCTTGCCCTGGTGGGCATGAGCGGGGGAGGCAAAACTTCCCTTGTGAATCTCATTCCCCGGTTTTACGATGTAACTGACGGAACCCTGCGCCTGAATGGGATGGATGTAAAAAAGATTGGCCTCAACTCCCTGAGGGAAAAAATTTCCATTGTGACCCAGGAACCGGTGCTTTTCAATGATACGGTAGCCAGCAACATCCGGTATGGCAATCTTGGGGCTTCGGACGAGGATGTGGTCCTGGCCGCAAAAAAGGCCTTTGCCCATGATTTCATCATGGGGTTTCCAAACGGGTATGACACGGTCATCGGAGAGCTTGGCAGCAGGCTGTCGGGCGGAGAAAGACAGCGACTATGCATTGCCCGTGCTCTGATCAAGGATGCCCCTGTCCTCATACTTGATGAGGCTACATCGGCCCTGGACTCCGAGGCGGAGCAGGTGGTGCAGCAGGCCCTGGCCAACCTCATCAAAGGACGCACCACCTTTGTCATTGCCCATCGGCTTTCCACTGTGGACCATGCCCACCGCATCGTGGTGCTGGAAAACGGGCAGATCCTGGAGCAGGGCACCCATGAACAACTCATGGCCCTGGCGGGCAAATACCATTCCCTTCGCACCATGCAGCAAATTGATAACCCATAATTTTTTAAAAATTTTCACAGAAGTATTGCAATCAAAGGCGTATATCATTTGTTTCGGCCAAGGCAGATACCATGCTCCGGCCATGCCGGTTATTGGCTCATGTCCAGGCGTTTATCGTAAATCGATGTTTTAACGTCCATGAGTCCCAGGATGGTATGGAACAGATTGTCATGGGAAAAAGGCTGGGTGGCTTTTTTTTCCATGGATTGTCTGTCTATTTTAAAATTGCTGCCAAACCACAGGATCGTAGCAATATGTTTCTGGGCGTCCGGGGCTATTTTGTAGGGCATGCCATGGAGGTACATTCCAAATTCCCCCAGGGATTCACCATGGTCACTCATATAAACCATGGCTGTTTCAAACTGGTTTGAATTGTTCTTGAGGAGTTTTAAAACCTGTGCCAGGAAAAAATCGGTGTACAGGATGGCATTGTCATAGGCGTTTCCGATTTCCTCCCGGGTGCATTCATCAAGCTGGTTTGTCCTGCATACAGGGGTGAATTTTTCAAAGGAAGGCGGGTAGCGTTTATAATAGGCCGGACCATGGTTGCCCATTTGATGCAGAACGATCAGAATATCTTTTTTGATATTGTTTGTCTGCTGTTTGTCTATATATGTCTGTAATCCCACCAGCATCCCCTCGTCCCTGCATTCAGGATCGCAGACAGGGTTGACCCGGGGATCTCGATAATCCTGGTATGTCACCCTTGATGCCACACTTTTTGTTTTTGAGTTGTTTTCCCGCCACAAAATAGCGATGCCGGCATGGTTTAATACATCCAGCAGGTTTTCCGTGGCAGCGCCTTTTTTATCACTGTACTCAGCCCTGGGCAGAATAGAAAACATGCACGGGACAGAATAGGCGGTTGTTGTGCCGCAGGAATACATGTCTGTAAACGAGATAACATCCTCCTGCTGTAACAGGGGATTGGTCGGTCTCGGGTATCCGTTCAGCGAGAATCGGTCTGCCCTGGCTGCCTCTCCCACCACCAGGACGATGAGTTTTCTGCGGGTATTGGAGGACGGGGTCCGGGCGTCTGTTCCAAGGGGACGGACCATGCCCCCGGTCTTGTGAACGGTGCTGGTGACGTATTTACCCAGGGAATAGATATAATAGGTGGGGTTTGTGTAGTAGCGAAGCGGTTTGTGTTCCCGGAAAAAAGAGGTGTAGAATTTGCTGAAAACAAACCCCACGGCCAGGATGATCACCAGGCACCAGAAAATATCCCTTGTTTTTGCAAGCAAGGTTTTTTGCCATGGGATGGGTTTGAGTCTGACTCGGTGGATGAAAAAGGCCGGCGCCACGCCCAGGAGAAAAAAATAATATAGAAGTTTCATGCTGAATAAATCGGCAGATTCCCTGAAATTTGTCTGCACGATATTTTGAATCATGGTGTGGTCGATGATCACATTATAATTATCCATGAAGTAGGCTGCCATTGATGACATCATCAGGAGAACGATGAGGATCGGCTTGGTTGTATGTTTTGAACAGACCAGGGTGAGTATCAGTGTGATAATGGCAGTGAGTACGATGACCGTTGATCCCAGAAATCCACAGTTTTTAATGGTCAAGGGATAAATCTGCAAAACATGGTGAAAGAATGCATAATTGCAGAAAAATACGAAAAAAAGGGAAACACTGAGGATCAGTTTGGTTGGGGATGTTTTAACCATGATCGTCGGCGTACCCTTTGATCTGGCAGGAAATGGCCTCCATGACATCGCCAGGGGTGATGGCTTCCATGCACAACGGCTTCTTGCAGTGCTTTTTGTTGCAGGGGGTGCAGGCCTGGGGTTTTTGGATGACCGTGCCCTTGAAGGGGCCTGTCCGGCCTGGATTGGATGGGCCAAAAAGCGCGATGAGCCTTGTTCCAAGGGCACAGGCCAGATGCATGGGGCCTGTGTCGCAGGAGATAACGCAACGGGCACGGGCAAGGACTTCGACTAATTCGGGTATGGTTGTTCTGCCGGTGAGGTCAAGAATGTCAGCCCTGGATTTTTCTTTTATTTCTAGGGCGTTTGCCATATCTTCCGGCCCTCCGGTTAAAACCGGCACCAGACCGAAGGTGCTGCTGGCCTCTTCTGCCAGAATGGCAAAATTGTCGTTTGCCCATCGGTTTGCAGGCTTTGTGGCGCCGATGTTGAGCACCAGAAAGTCATGGGCCAGGCCGGGGGGGGTGCCGTTTGACCTGGGGATTTTCCACGCGGGCGTGGCGCAGGAAATGTTTAAAAGCTCGGCAAATTCCAGATACTGGGTGAGCATGTGGGCCTGGGGATTTGATGGGGCGATTCGTTCAAAGGGGAACAGCCAGGACAGTTCCTTGCACCGTTCCCTGTTGAATCCGATTCTTCGTTTGCTCCTTGCGGCCATGCATAAAAGACCTGATTTAAGGATGCGCTGCAGGTCAATGGCAATGTCGTAACGGGTTTCTCTCAGCGCTCTAATGGCCCCAGCCATTCCCCTTTTACCCTTTGTTTTATCAAACACAATGGCCTTGTCCACACAGGCGTGGTGGTGTACAAGGGGATAACTCAATGGTGCCACAAGCCAGTGGATTTCAGCGTCAAGGTTTTGCTTGAGGGCCACAACAAGGGGAAATGTATTGATTACATCTCCCAAAGCGCCAAGTTTAATGATGATAATTTTCATAGATTACTTTCTGTATTCAAACCACATCAGGGATTTGCCCCCCATTTTAAAGAAATGGGGCAAAATTTGCTGGGATAGGTCGGGGTCCAGTTCTTTTTCAAGGTGTTCCCATTCTTTCTGGGTGCAGGCAACAATCCCATGCCCTGTTTTGTTCATGAATTGCTCCAGGTCATTCAGATCATTAATTCGAATGCCCTGGCGTTTGCTGTATAGGGCCAGAATTTCTCCGTTAAACCGGTAGAGAATGAGCCTGCCATCAACAGGAAGGGTTGATTCCACAGCATGGGCAAGGGCCGTGGGGCTCTTTATGGGATTAAACAACGGGAAGATAATCGTTCCCACAAAGCATTCCACGATGATCATGGTGCCGATGAGGGCGTTTACCCATTGCTGCCGGATGCCCTCGTTTCCCTGGCATCGATACAGAATCACAGCTGTCCCTGCCAAAATAAGGGCGAACAACAGCAGAATATGCACTGGAACCGTCAGGGGCAGGGTGATTCCCGGCCAGGGTATGAACAGGGCAAGGCCTGCAATTGAGAACAGTGCAAAGAGGATAACCAGGGGATAAACCGTCCATTGGCGCCACCGTGAAGAAAGGCTGACAAGGGAAGATACCACCGATGCCACAAGCATGCTGAATGCCGGATAAACCGACAGGATATACAGGTTTCGCTTGCCGCCGGCAAGGCTGAAGAAAACAACCACGAACAATACCCAGCCAAGAATGCGCCTGGCCTGGCCCATGGAAGCGTTATCTTTTTTTGTTGCCCAGAGCGCTGGGGGTATCAGGAATGTCCAGGGCAGAAAATCAATTACAAGGTATTTCAAGTAATAATAAAAAGGTTTGTAATGGCCGCCAAACTCACCGGCAAAACGGCCCACATTCTGGGTAAACAACAGCTCATTAAAATAGTCGGCAGAAGCTCCGGAAAGCCAGGCTGCGAAAAGCCAGGCACCTGGCCAGGCAAGGGACAATGGTATGCCCCACAGCCAGTAGCGTTTGGCAAGACAGGCTTTGTTGCCTGCTGTGAGATTTGCCGTCACATAGATCCCCACGGGAACGATGAGGCCCACGGGTCCCTTGGCCAGGATGGCAAGCCCCATCAATGAAAACGAAAATACCAGCCCCAGACGGGAGGGCTGGGTTTCATTTTTGAATAACAGATACAGGGCGGAAAGTTGAAGACCCAGCAGAAGAATATCGATCTGACCGGTGCCGGCCTTGTGCCAGAATAGAAAAGAGGTGGATAAAATAAAAATGGCATACCAGGCCGTTTGTCTGTTGTACCACAAAGCCGTAAGTCGTGAAACCGCCCAGAGTGACAGAATTATTCCCAGAAACGTGGGCATGCGGCCCGATACCCCGTTAAATTCACCGTTGGTGAAAAGGGTGCTGATATTGATGAGCCAGAACATCAGCGGTGGTTTGTGTGCATAGGTTTCACCATGCCTGTGGGGAACAAGCCAGTTTCCACTCTCGTGCATTTCCCAGGCAACATAGGTATATCTGGCTTCGTCCGGCTCCCACAGGGAACGGGAGGCATACTGGCCGCCCCACAAAAGAGCGGCCATGAGGATGATCAGAAGAATTGGGACCGGTCGTGCAGTGATGGAAAAAAATTTCATGGCATCTGATCTTTCAGGGGTTGTTGATAGGTTCCGGTATGGCGTAATCTGATTTTTTTGTTGATGAACATCAGGGTGTGTATGGCGGCAATGCAGGCAATTCCCAGCCCTATCTGTAAATATTTTCCCTGTGCGCTGCCGTCCCCAAGGGAACACATCAACAGGGTCAGGGGAATGAATCCCAGAAATGATCCTGCCAGGTAAGGAACGAACGGCACCCGGCACGACCCGCTTAACAGCCCGACCACGGTGGAATTAGACAGGGGAAAGAGCCTTATATACAGTATCCACAGGAACCCGTTCTTTTGAAACCGGGTTTTCCAGTGTTCGATTCTGTGTTTAAATTTTTTTTGAATCCAGTTTGACAGGAACAGGCGGCCTGCAAAATAGACAATGGATGCACCCATGGTGGATGCAACAAGACCGACAAGGGTTCCAACTGTGATGCCGAAAATAGCGCCGGCCAGGGAGCTGACCCAGAGTCTCGGGACGCCCAGGCCAATGAGCGTTCCGCCTGCCATGGTAAACAAAAGGGCAGTGATCAACGGAATATTCAGAATCGGCATGGTGCCGGGGGTTAGAAAATAGCTGCGGATCTCCCGATAAAGACCCGAAGCCCATGGGGTTTTGAGTACAACGGCAAGGCCTAGGAAAATGATTCCTGTTAAAATAACAGGCGTCATTTCATTCAGAAAATGAAGGCATCGATTTTGTTGACAAAGCACGCTATTGGTTTTCCTTAGTTTAAAGGGGCATGGTTTTCCCGAATGGTATAGCTAAGGGTGCGTTTTGTGAGCCAGTATACGCCTGCAAGATCCACGATGCCAGTCCAGAGGCGGCTCTGGATACCCATGCCGTATTTACTCGTCCCTTTGATCCTGGGCCTGTGGTTTACCGGCATTTCAGAGACCGTGTATCCTGCCCGGATCATCAGGGCCGGGAAAAATCTATGGGCATTTCTGAAAAATTGGATGTGCTCCAGGCACTGTCTGCGGAACACCCGGATCGCGCATCCCACATCTGTGATGTTGTCCTTGAGGATGGCATTCCGGACACGGTTGGCAATTTTGCTGGACAGCTTTCTGAGCCGGGTGTCTGCCCTATTTGTTCTGATCCCACACATTAAATGGACATTTCTTTGGTTGAGCGCATTCATCAGCATGGGAATATCCCTGGGATCGTTCTGACCATCACCATCCAGGACAGCAATGAACGTTCCCCGTGCAATGGAAAAACCGGCTTCAAGTGCTGCAGATTGTCCGCTGTTTGGATTGATGTGGACTGCTTTTACCGGGGGATTGCTGCTGCACAAAGAATCCATCAGATCTGGGGTTCGATCCGTTGACCCATCATCCACCAGGACGAGTTCCCATGGACAGTCCATTTCTTTGGTTAAAACCTTGATGATTTCACTGCAGACAGGTATCAGACAGTGCTCCTCATTATAGAAGGGCACAACGATGCTCAGTTCAGGTGTCGGTTGATGGCTTAACATCTGTATTTCCCTTGGGGTGATGTCATATTCAAGTGGATTTGTTCTGGTTGACGGGTAGTATTCACTATAAATAATAGGCTGATCATACTACGAAAACCTGAAATCTGCAACATTAGAACGCCTTTTTCTCCCGGGCGAATTGTGACACTGTGACCCGTTTATTTTACTGTCTGTATTCCTGCTGAAGTTCATCTGTTAGCCCTGGCGGTCACGGGAAAGCCGCATTTACTTCTGGAAAAAGTTTCCACATGGTAAAAGGCAGTGTTAAAAGAACAGACACTCTCTCAGGACTTGAGGGTGTTACGCCATGGTCAAAGGTTAAAGGGGGGGAAACTGAATCTATCCGTTTCGGCATGGATTTTGCTTTCTATCTGTTTCAAAAAATAGCCTTGAACAGGGATGTTGACAATCGAAACCATGTGTCAAAAAACGAAAAAAATCTTGAAAAAGTGCAGGGTTAATGTTAGCGGTTTAACCATGCATCTTTTATATCTGCTCTCTTAGCACCTTTGTGTCTGCTCGTTTAAAATTGAGGAGGAACCCATGACTGAGTATGTTGGTGCCGTTGACCAGGGAACAACCAGCACCCGGTTTATCATCTTTGATCACAACGGCGATATTGTTGGGCTTGATCAAAAGGAGCACCGGCAGATCTTTGCCAGACCGGGCTGGGTGGAACATGACCCCATGGAGATCTGGGAGAATACTCGAACGGTGATCCAGGGTGCCCTTCAAAAAACCGGTATTCCAGGCCATAAAATCAAGGCAGTGGGCATCACCAACCAGCGGGAGACCGTTGTGGTGTGGGACCGGAAGACGGGCCGTCCCCTCTACAATGCCGTGGTGTGGCAGTGTGCAAGAACCGACGAAATTTGCCGGCAGCTCATCCGGGACGGGGCCCTGGAGGGCGGACAGGACCGGTTCCGGAAGGCCACCGGGCTGCCCGTGGCCACCTATTTTTCAGGCCCCAAGATCCGATGGATCCTCGATAATGTGCCCGCGGCAAAAAAGGCGGCCCTGGCAGGCGATGCCATGTTCGGCACCATGGACACCTGGATCATCTGGAACCTCACGGGCGGCCCCAACGGCGGTGCCCATGTCACGGATGTGACCAATGCCAGCCGTACCCTTCTCATGGACATCAGCACCCTTGAATGGAGTCCGGAGATCCTCTCGATCCTTGACATTCCCGCATCCGGGCTTCCCCGGATCCGTCCCTCCTCCGATCCTGATTTCTACGGCATGACCTTGGACGACGGCCCCATGAATGCCCGGGTGCCGGTCTGCGCAGCCCTTGGGGATCAGCAGGCCGCATTGTTCGGCCAGACCTGTTTTGAACCGGGTGAGGCGAAAAACACCTATGGCACGGGCTGTTTTCTTCTGTTAAATACCGGAACCCGTCCGGTTGCCTCCACCCACGGTTTGATCACAACGCCTGCCTATCAGCTGGGAGGGGCCCCCCCGGTGTATGCCCTTGAGGGATCCATTGCCAATGCCGGCGCCCTTGTCCAGTGGGTCAGGGACAATCTTGGGCTCATCACGGATGCCCGGGAGATTGAGGCCCTGGCCTCCCTTGTGGAAGATAATGGAGACGTCTATTGTGTGCCCGCCTTTTCCGGGCTGTTTGCTCCCTACTGGCGGTCCGATGCCCGGGGCGTCATTGTCGGTCTCACCGGCTTTGCCAACCGTTCCCACATTGCCCGGGCCGTGCTCGAGGCAACGGCCTATCAGACCCTTGACATTGTCGATGCCATGAATCTTGATTCGGGTGTGGCCCTTTCAAGCCTGAAGGTGGACGGCGGCATGGTTCAGAACCGTCTGCTCATGCAGTTCCAGGCCGATCTTCTCAAGGTGCCGGTCATCGTTCCCCGGGTGACCGAAACAACGGCCCTGGGGGCTGCCTATGCCGCAGGGCTTGCCGTTGGGTTCTGGTCCGGAATTGAGGAACTCAAGGCCAAATGGTCCGTCCAGACGACCTTTTCTCCGGCCTTGGACGAGACGCAACGTAAAAAAGGGTGCGCCGGCTGGAAAAAGGCCGTTGAACGTACCCTGAACTGGGTCGATCCCCTGTAACCTGCGAACAACCGCCATGGCCGGAGCATGGTATCTGTTCTGGGTATAACGAATGGTGAAACGCCTCTGATTGCAATGCTTCGATGGGAGTTTTCTATAAGAAGGAGAGATCATGGGATTATCCCTTGAAAATATTCACAAGAGCGTGGACGGCGAGGTTCACCTTGACGGCATTCATCTTGAAATCGAATCGGGCACCCGGACCGTGGTGCTGGGTCGAACCCTGTCAGGTAAAACATCGCTGCTGCGGATTCTGGCCGGCCTTGACCGTCCGAACCAGGGAACCATAACCATGGACGGCAGGGATGTCACCGGCGTCCCTGTGAGAAAAAGAGGGATTGCCATGGTGTACCAGCAGTTCATCAACTACCCGTCGTTTACCATCTTTGACAACATCGCCTCACCCCTGAAGGTGGCGGGGATGCCAAAGGCCCAGATCCAGGAGCGGGTGATGGCCGTGGCAAAGATTCTTCATCTGACCGACATGCTCGACAGGATGCCCGCAGAACTCTCGGGCGGCCAGCAGCAGCGCACCGCCATTGCCAGGGCCCTTGTCAAGGAAGTGCCGCTGCTGCTCATGGATGAACCCCTGGTCAACCTTGACTATAAGCTCAGGGAGGAACTCCAGACCGAACTCCAGGATATCTTCAGGCAACGGGAGGCCATGGTGGTCTATACCACCACTGAACCGGGTGAGGCCTTGAAATTCGGTGGCCGGATCATTGTCATGGATGAGGGGCGGGTGCTCCAGACGGGAAGTACAACCGATGTGTACCGCAATCCTGCCACCCTGAAGGTGGCAGAAGTGTTCAGTGACCCGCCCATCAATTACCTTGCCTGCCGGGTGGAGGAGGGCCGGATTTTGCTGGATGCAGGCCTTGCCATCCCCCTTGCAGGCCACCTCAAGGGGCTGGCACCGGGGGCCTATACCTTTGGCATAAGGTCCAACAACCTCTTTCTCGGGCGGCAAACAGACCAGGATGTTGAACTCAAGGCACGGGTCCGCCTTGCCGAGATCAACGGGTCTGAAACTTTTGTCCACGTGGACTGCTCCGGAGCAAGGCTTGTGGTACAGGAGGTGGGCGTTCGTTCGGCAAAGATCGGCGCCCAGGTGGAGATCTTTGTCAATCCCGCCAGTTTTTTTGTCTTTTCAACGTCCGGGAATCTGGTGCTTGCACCCGAAGCCGTCACCCTTGGAAACTGAACCAGAAAGGAAGTCCCATGGCGAAAATTGATCTGCAGGAGATTGCCCACGCCTATGTGGCCAATCCCAGAGCCGAGTCCGACTATGCACTCAAACGAATCCACAATGTATGGGATGACGGCGGAGCCTATGCCCTTCTGGGCCCTTCGGGCTGCGGCAAGACCACCCTTCTCAACGTGATTTCAGGGCTGCTGACCCCGAGCCAGGGCCGGATCCTGTTTGACGACAGGGATGTGACCCTTCTGCCCCCTGAACAGCGCAACATTGCCCAGGTGTTCCAGTTCCCCGTGCTCTACGACACCATGTCGGTTTTTAATAATCTGGCATTTCCCCTGCGAAATCGAGGGTTTAATGAAACAGACGTAAAAAAAAGGGTCCTTGAAGTGGCGGAGATTCTTGAACTGACCCCGTTTCTTGCCCGAAGGGCCGCAGGCCTTGCCGCCGATGCCAAGCAGAAGATCTCCCTGGGCCGGGGCCTGGTGAGAAGTGATGTTGCCGCCATTCTTTTTGACGAACCCCTGACGGTAATTGATCCCAACCTCAAGTGGCAATTGCGGTGCAAACTAAAGGAGATCCATGAACAGCTCAGGCTCACCTTTGTCTATGTCACCCACGACCAGGTCGAAGCCCTCACCTTTGCCGACCAGGTCATTGTCATGTTCGAGGGTCAGATTGTTCAGATTGGAACTCCCCAGGAGCTGTTTGAAAATCCCGGCCACACCTTTGTGGGCTACTTCATTGGCAGTCCGGGGATGAACTTTCTGCCCATGACCCTTGACAACGGAATGGCCCGGGTGAAAGGGGCCGACGGGGTTGAAATTTTCCTTGGCGACCGCCTGGCCGGCCTTGCCGCAACGGCCAGGGGGCAGCTCAAGCTCGGTATTCGGCCCCTTTATCTCGGGGTGCACGAACAAAAGGTCGACCACGGGGTCGAGGCCCGGGTAAAATCCGTGGAAGACCAGGGAAGTTATCGCATTCTTACGGCCCGGATGGGCGAACACCAGGTCCAGGCCAGGGTGCCAGAGGGGCAGCCCATACCGGCTGATCGGGTATGGCTGCGTTTTGCAACCGACTGGATCCGTCTGTTTGATGACGACCGGCTGTTGAGTTAACCCGGGGGTAACCATCCGCCAACCGACAATTTTGTGCAAAGGAGCGTAATCAATATGGACAAATGGGAAGACAACAAAGCATGGTTCCTGGTGCTGCCGGTTTTTGTTATCGTTGCCTTCAGCGCCATCATTCCGCTGATGACGGTGGTGAACTATTCCATC
The DNA here is from genome assembly GCA_963675615.2 of uncultured Desulfobacterium sp. Taxonomy (GTDB): domain Bacteria; phylum Desulfobacterota; class Desulfobacteria; order Desulfobacterales; family Desulfobacteraceae; genus Desulforapulum. The sequence goes on along the minus strand of CAXXTD010000001.1, from coordinate 254,187 downwards.
CAGGATATTTTCGGCCCCGGCCAGCGGATTTTTGTGGGCATGGAGTGGTTCAAGGCCGTATTGTCCGATACCCGGCTGCACGAGGCATTGATTCGCCAGTTCGTTTTTTCCGGCCTGGTGCTCGTGATCGAGATGCCCCTTGGCGTGATCATTGCTTTGATGATGCCCAAGGAAAAGGGGTGGGCCGCATCCATCTGTCTGGTGCTGCTGGCGCTGCCCCTGCTGATCCCATGGAATGTGATCGGCACCATCTGGATGATATTCACCCGCCCGGATATCGGGCTGCTCGGTGCCGGGATCAACGCCCTTGGCATTGCCTTTGACCACACGGCAAGTCCGTCCGACGCCTGGATCACCCTGATGCTCATGGAGGTGTGGCACTGGACCCCCCTGGTGGCACTGCTTGCCTATGCCGGATTAAGGGCCATTCCTGAGGCCTATTTCCAGGCGGCCCGCATTGACGGGGCCTCGGCCTGGGCCATCTTCAAGTACATCCAGCTGCCAAAGATGAGGGGGGTGTTGACCATTGCTCTTTTGCTCCGGTTCATGGACAGTTTTCTCATCTATGCCGAGCCCTTTGTGCTCACCGGCGGCGGGCCCGGCAATACCACCACCTTTTTGTCCATCTACCTGGTCAAGGTGGCCGTTGGCCAGTTTGACCTCGGGCCCGCAGCGGCCTTTTCTCTTATTTATTTTTTAATCATCCTGCTGTTCAGCTGGCTGTTTTACCAGGCCCTTCAGAACGTTGGACGAGGAGAAGCGTGATGAAAAAAAGAACCATGGCCCTGGTTGTTTATCTTTTGTTGTTGATGCTTCCGATTTACTGGATGCTCAACATGTCCCTGAGAACCAATGCCGATATTTTGAGCGTGTTTTCCCTGTATCCGAAAAATTTCACCCTTGAAAACTACATGAAGATTTTTTCAGATGCCTCATGGTACTCGGGATATATCAATTCCATCATCTATGTGACCATGAACACCGTGATATCGCTGTTAACGGCTCTGCCTGCGGCCTATGCCTTTTCCCGGTACCGGTTCATCGGAGACGGCCAGATGTTTTTCTGGCTGCTGACCAACCGCATGGCACCGGCCGCGGTGTTCCTGTTGCCGTTTTTTCAGCTGTACTCCACCGTGGGTCTCATCGACACCCACATTGCCGTTGCCCTGGCCCACTGTCTGTTCAATGTTCCCCTTGCCGTGTGGATTCTTGAAGGCTTCATGTCCGGTGTTCCCAAGGAGATCGACGAGACCGCCTACATTGACGGGTATTCCTTTGTGCGGTTCTTTACCACCATTTTTATCCCGTTGATCCGCTCAGGCGTCGGTGTGACAGCGTTTTTTTGCTTCATGTTTTCCTGGGTTGAGCTCTTGTTTGCAAGAACCCTGACCACAACGGCGGCAAAACCCATTGCCGCCATCATGACCCGGACGGTCAGTGCCTCCGGCCTTGACTGGGGGCTTTTATCGGCTGCGGGAATTTTAACCATCGTGCCCGGCGCCCTGGTGATCTGGTTTGTCAGGAACCACATGGCAAAGGGTTTTGCCATGGGCAGGGTATAGGAGGACGGTATGACACTGGAATGGATGGCATGGACCTTTCCCACGGCGATTTTTTTTGCAACCATTGCCCTGATGCTCTGCGCCATGACCGTGTGGCAACTGGTATCGCCCTGCATCAAACGGCGGGGGGTTCTGCCCATTGCAACCACCCGGGGAGACCGGCTTTTTATCGGCCTTTTGGGTAGCGCATACATTCATCTGGCCTGGCTCGGACTGACCGATTTAACCCTGTGGGTGGCCTTTGGGATTTCCCTTGTGTGGATGGTGGTTGTCATGCGCTGGGGATAAAGCAGATGTTTACAGGGTGTTGCCGGTGTTAACGGCCTTTGCACCGGCGGACAACCGGACAACCGGAATCCCTTTTTTAAGGCCCTAAGGAGGAGACCATAAGATGAAAAGACTGTTCGACAAGATTCCTGGACCATGGCTTTGGGTTGTTGCTTCAGCGGTTGTGTTTGTCTTTTGTTCCGGCCCTGCAATGGCGGATATGGCAGCAGCAAAGCGATGGATCGATCAGGAGTTCCAGCCGTCCACCCTGACAAAAGAGCAGCAGGCCGATGAGATGGCATGGTTCATCAAGGCGGCACAACCCTTTAAGGGGATGTCCATCAAGGTTGTATCCGAGACCATTCCCACCCATGAATATGAGTCAAAGGTCCTTGCCCGGGCCTTTGAAGAGATCACCGGCATCCAGGTGACCCACGATCTGATCCAGGAGGGCGATGTCATTGAAAAGCTCCAGATCCAGATGCAGTCGGGTAAGAACGTGTTTGACGCCTATGTCAATGATTCAGATCTCATCGGCACCCATTCACGGTATGGCTATGTGGTCAATCTGACCGACTGGATGGCCGGGGATGGAAAGGACGTAACGCTTCCCACCCTGGATGTGGATGACTTCATGGGCAAATCCTTTACAACCGGTCCCGACGGCAAGCTCTATCAATTGCCGGACCAGCAGTTTGCAAACCTCTACTGGTTCCGCTACGACTGGTTTACACGGCCTGATTTCAAGCAGCAGTTCAAGGAGATCTATGGGTATGAGCTGGGCGTTCCGGTCAACTGGTCCGCCTACGAGGACATTGCCGAATTTTTCACCGAGCATGTGGCAGAGATTGACGGCAAGGCCATCTATGGCCACATGGATTACGGCAAAAAGGCCCCGGATCTTGGCTGGCGGTTCACAGATGCCTGGCTGTCCATGGCCGGGGCCGGAGACAAGGGGCTGCCCAATGGAAAACCCGTTGACGAATGGGGCATCCGGGTTGATGCAAACGACCGGCCCGTTGGATCCAGCGTCAGCAGGGGCGGGGCCACCAACGGTCCTGCAGCCAAGTACGCCCTGAGAAAATATATGGAGTGGCTCAGGAAATACGCACCGCCCGGTGCCCTGGGCATGGACTTCTACCAGTCGCTTCCCTACCTTGCAACGGGGAATGTGGCCCAGCAGATTTTCTGGTACACCTCGTTTGTTTCTTCGATTGTGGGTGAGGGACTTCCCGTTGTCAACGACGACGGAACGCCCAGATGGCGCATGGCACCTTCCCCCCACGGTCCCTACTGGGAAGAGGGGATGAAGCTTGGCTACCAGGACTGCGGTTCCTGGACCTTGTTGAAAAGCACTCCCCTTGAGCGCAGAAAAGCCGCCTGGCTGTTTGCCCAGTTCTGCGTGTGCAAGACCACATCCCTCAAGAAAACCCACGTGGGCCTGACCCCCATCCGGGACAGCGATATCCGGGACGCCTCGTTCACCGAGCGGGCACCCCGGCTTGGCGGGCTTGTGGAGTTCTACAGAAGCCCTGCACGGGTTGCCTGGACACCCACGGGAACCAATGTACCGGATTACCCGAAACTTGCCCAGCTCTGGTGGCAGAACATTGGTGAGGCCGTTGCCGGTGAGGTGACCGTGTCAACCGCCATGGACAACCTGGCAGCCGAGCAGGATAAAATTCTCATGCGGATTGCCCGCTCGGGCACCCAGGGGGACAAGGGGCCGCTGCTCAATCCGGAAAAACCCGAATCCTACTGGCTCGACCAGCCCGGCGCTCCCAAGGCCAAGCTTGCCAATGAAAAACCCAAGGGCGAGACCCTTGACTATGACAAGCTGATCCAGGCCTGGAAAGAGGGCAGGGTGAAGTGATTTATGGCAGCACTCGGCCAACACCGGAACCTCATTTCAGGCCATGGTGTTGGCCTTTTTTTATGCAGAAAGGCAGGTGCAGTTACCCTGCTCCTGCCTTTAGTACATCTCATACTTGACCAGTCGTCCGTCAAGCCCGCCCGCCTTTAGGGGCCTTTTCCAGGTGGCCTTGAGTCCCATGTGGGCAACGTACTGGGGATCTCCAAAATAAATATAGGCCGTGGACCCCTTGCAGCGCTGTTTGAGAAAATCACCGAGATTTCTGTGAAACGCCTTTAAATCGCTCTCTTTGCCCATGCGGATGCCATAGGGGGGGTTGGCCACAATGACCCTGTCTTCAAGGGCCTGGATCTCACTGAAATCTTTTTTAAGGACAGAGACCCGGCCCCCGTTGTGGAGTCCCATGAGGTTTGTCCTTGCGGCCGTTACCGAAGATTCGGCAATGTCGCTTCCCTCAATAAGACCCGGTTCAATGGGGATGATCCGGGCGTTTGCCTCTTGTTTCACCTGTTCCCAGAGGTCCGGGTTGAAATCGGGCAGGACCTCAAAGCCGAACCGCGGCCTGAAAATTCCGGCCGGAATATGGCACTGGAGCATCAGGGCCTCGCACAGCAGGGTACCCGAGCCGCACATGGGGTCGTAGAGCGGCCGTGTGCCGTCCCACCCGGAGATGCGGATGATGGCTGCGGCAACGGTCTCCTGCATGGGGGCGGTGACCGATTCTTCCCGGTATCCCCGCCGGTGAAGGGCACCGCCCGAGGCATCGATACTGATGTCTGCCGTCTCTTTTCTGATGTGAAGGTTGATCATGACGTCGGGGTCAAGGGTGTTGACGTCCGGGCGTCGGCCGGTCCTTTCCCTGAAATAGTCGGCAATGGCGTCTTTGAGCCTCAGTCCGGCATACTGGGAGTGGGTGATCTCGCTGTCTGACACATTGGAGGTGATGGCAAAGGTGCTTTTTTTCTTGAACAGGTTTTCCCATTTGATCTTTTTTGCCTGCCTGTAAAGGGTGTCGGTATCATTGCAGGCAAACGAGGCCAGGGGGGCAAGTATTCTGGAAAAGAGTCTTGCCTGGTAGTTGATTCGATAGAAGGTCTCTTTGTCCGCCTTAAAATAGATGCCCCGGAACGAGGGCGTCACCTCTGTGGCCCCAAGCTGTTTGAGCTCAGCCTCTCCCTCGTTGATGAGATCTTCTGCAATCTGAGCAAAAAAGGTGGGGTCCTGCTGGTATTTAAATCCTGTGGCATAGCGTTTGTGCTGGCCGGCCCGTTTCCTGATGACATTGGTTCTGACGTTTTTTATGGGTTCCATTTGCGTCTCTGTAACGATCGAGTTATTTGGTTTACGGCAAGCTTTGTCCCACCCTGTTGTCTTTGGACAAAGTCTCGTCCCTGTTGCTTCAGATGTTCCCGGTCAGGGACATGAACAGGGCTTTCTATCTTCATTTGGATGAACTTCCTGTACGCTTTAAGATTGACAATCGACGGCATTGTATCACATAATAAAAAGCTTATGGAAAATTTATTTAAGCGTCAAACCATGCTGTCCCTATGGGCTGCAACTGAAAATATACAATAAGGAGATCTGAATAATGGCTGTTTCCAAGGAACTGCTGGAAATCCTGGCCTGCCCCAAATGCAAGGGCGAGGTGAAACTCAATGAAACTCAAGACGGACTGGTGTGCCGGGCGTGCCGCCTTGTGTACGAAATAAGGGACGACATTCCCATCATGCTGGTCGAAGAGGCTAAACCCTTTAAGGAATGAGTACGCCCAGGAGACCGGACCCGGCAAAGCTTGTGATCAGCCTGTTCATGAACGATCAGTCCCTTGTTCAACCGGTGCTCGCCCTTCTGGAGGCAAAATTCGGCAGCATCGACATGATCAGTCCCTGGTTGGATTTTGACTATACCGACTACTACCTTCGGGAGATGGGGGCCCCGCTTTTCCGTCGGGTGACCGTGTTTAAGGACCTTGTTGAACAGGAGGCCCTGGCAGAGATCAAGACCGCCACCAACGAAATCGAAGCCGAGTTCCAACATGAGGGGAAAAGAACGGTCAACATTGATCCGGGGTACCTTGTCAAGTCACGGTTCATCCTGGCAACGGGCAAGGATTTCGCCCACCGGGTCTACATCGGACAGGGGATCTATGCCGATCTTACCCTGTTGTACCGGAAGGGACGATTCATCGACCTTGACTGGACCTATCCCGATTACAGGGGGGACGCCATCAAGGGGTTCCTTGAAACTGCCAGGGCAAAATACTGCCTTGATTTTAAAAAAGAGAGACGCCTTCCATGATTAACAGCATGACGGCCTATTCAGAGGCTGCACATACGGAAAATGAGATCAGAGCCGAGGTGGAGATTCGTTCCTACAACAGCAAGAACCTGGATGTGGCCCTGTATCTGCCCCCCTTTTGCCGAAGATTTGAGGACGGTGTTAAAAAGATGGTTGCAGAGCGCCTTTCACGGGGACGGGTGGAGATCCGGATTTCTGTCAAGGATGAATCCGAGGCATCAACCGGTTTTGTTGTTGATGAAAACCGGGCACTTGCCTACTTCAAGGCGCTCTCCCTTCTCAAGAACCGCCTGGCCCTGGACGCCGACATCACCCTGGACCAGGTGATTGCAGGGCGGGACATGATCCGGGACGAGGAAAGGGAACCTGATTTCGACCTGGTGTGGCAGGTGGTTTCAGCAGCAACGGCCGAGGCCCTTGGCCTGCTTGAAACCATGCGGGCGACAGAAGGGGAAAACCTTGTATCGGATCTTATGGCCCGGATGGCATTCATCGAAACCGAGCTTGCCGCCATTGAGGCCAGCGCCCTTGAAATTCCCGGGATCTACCGGGAACGGCTGATGGAACGGCTGTCCCGGCTGACCCAGGGGGTGGAAACCCTTGACCCCGTGCGCCTCAGCCAGGAGGTGGCCATCCTTGCCGACAAGAGTGACATCTCAGAGGAGATCGTCAGGGTACACAGCCATATCAAGCAGTTCAGGGAGATTCTGGCCGCAAACGAGCCCGCCGGCAGAAAGCTCAACTTTTTGATCCAGGAGTTCAACCGGGAGTTCAACACCATGGGTTCAAAGTCCAGCCAGGCACAGCTGTCCCACACGGTTGTCAATTTAAAGTCTGAACTTGAAAAAATCAGGGAACAGATTCAAAACATAGAATAATTGTTGGTCAAACCAGGAGATATAATGGAACAGGTTCTTTTAAACATCGGGTTTGGTAACACCGTTGTTGCGGAAAAAGTGGTGGCCATCCTCACCCCCAACTCATCGCCCATGAAGCGGTTAAAGGATGAGGCAAAGGATGACAACCGCCTGCTCGACGTCACCCACGGCAGGAAAACACGGGCCGTCATTGTGACCGAGAGCAATCATGTCATTCTCTCGTCCATACAGGCCGAGACCATTTCCCAGCGGTTCTCAATCTTAAAACAGCAGGAAAACGAAGAGAGTTAGCCTTTCCGGCACCAGGGGATGTTATTTTGGAAAACAGCAAAAAACCGGGAAAATTATTTGTGGTATCGGCCCCGTCGGGTGCCGGCAAAACCACCCTTTGTAAACAGATGCTCGACAGGTTCCCCCAGCTCTCCTATTCCGTGTCCCACACCACACGGCCGCCGAGAAGGGGTGAGATCCATGGCCGGGATTATTTTTTTATCGACAAATCTGAATTTCAGCAACGGATTGATGCCGGTCTCTGGGCCGAATGGGCAAAGGTCCATGACAACTACTACGGTACCAGCCTCACCCTGATCCAGGAGACCCTGGCAAGGGGCGGCAACCTTTTGCTGGACATTGATGTCCAGGGGGCAAGGCAGATTGCAAAGGCCTTTCCGGCGGCCGTGACCATTTTTATCATGGCACCGGATTTCACGACCCTTGAGCAGCGTCTCAGGCGCCGGGGAACCGATTCTGAAGCGGTGATCGCCCATCGCATGAAAAATGCCGAGCAGGAGATCCGTCACAAGGGGTGGTACGCCCATGTGATTGAAAATGATGACCTTGATACCAGCATCCACCAGATGGTCGCCATATTTGAAAAGGAGCTGGCATGAGCCGTAAAAGTGAGGCAGTTGAGATTCTCTGCGGCATTCATCCGGTTCGTGAAGCCCTGCGGGCGGGCAGGCGAAAGGTCTGGGCCATCCTTGTCTCAAAGGACCGCTCCAGGGCACGGCTGACCGAAATCCTCAAGGCTGCCCAGGGGCAATCCATCGCTGTGGAAACCGTTGAATCGGCGGCCCTGGACGCCATGACAGGCGATGCCCGCCACCAGGGCGTGGCAGCCAGGGTGTCACCCTTTGCCGTGGTCCGGGCCGAAGGGATTGTCCGGCAGATGCCCGGGGGGGTGTCCAATCGATTCATTCTGGTGGTTGAAACCCTGGAAGATCCCCAGAATTTAGGCGCACTGATCCGTACGGCCCTTTGCGCGGGGGTGGACCATATCATGATACCCAAGGAGAGAAGCGCGTCCCCCACGCCATCGGTTTCCCGGGCCTCGGCCGGCGCCATGGAGCATGCCGACATTTCGATCATCACCAACACGGCCAGCCTCCTGCGGCAGTTAAAGGACCTGGGGTTCTGGATCGCAGGGCTGGACGGACGGGGGGAAACCCCCCTGTTCTCGGCAGACCTTACGGGCAACCTGGTGCTTGTGGTGGGCGGTGAGCACAAGGGCATCCGGCCCCTGGTGAAAAAAGAGTGTGATTTTCTGGTCTCCCTGCCCATCCGGGCCGGTGTGACCTCCCTCAATGCATCGGTGGCCGGCGGGATCGCCATGTATGAAGCCCTTCGCCAGCGCCAGCTGGCGGTATAACCCAAGGAGCATATAATATTATGAGCAACGTTATTTCCATGCGAGACGATTCAACGCTGGATGTGCCCGATTGTGTAGAAATACCCTTTATCGAGGGAGACGGCATCGGGCCTGACATCTGGCAGGCGGCACAACCCGTGTTTGACACGGCTGTTCACCGGGCCTATAACGGTCAAAAAAAGATCCAGTGGCTCAACATTCCTGCCGGGGTCAAGGGGTTTAACCAGACTGGTGAATGGCTGTCCGACGCGGCCCTTAAAACCATTGAGGATCACCGGGTGGCCATCAAGGGCCCCCTGGCAACCCCTGTCGGAACCGGAATGCGCAGCCTGAACGTGAAAATCCGCCAGCACCTGGACCTCTATGCCTGCATCCGGCCGGTGCGTTATTTCCCGCCGATTCAAAGCCCGGTAAAACATCCTGACCATGTCAACATCACCGTGTTCCGTGAGAATACCGAGGACCTGTATGCCGGTATTGAGTGGGCGTCCGGGTCTTTTGAGGCCCAAAAACTCCTAAAATTCATAAAAACTGAACTGGACGTTGATGTCTGCCCCACCGCAGCCATCGGCCTCAAGCCCATCTGCCCGGAAAAGAGCAAGCGCCTGGTAAAAAAGGCCGTTGCCTATGCCATTGACAATGGTCTCAGGAGTGTCACCCTCATGCACAAGGGCAATATCATGAAATACACCGAGGGCGGGTTCAGGCAGTGGGGCTACGAGGTGGCCCGGGAGTCGTTCGGCGACCGTGTGGTCACTGAAAAAGAGCTGTTTGAAACCCACAATGGTGTCCTGCCCGGGGGCAAGGTGCTCATCCGTGATCGGATCGCCGACATGGTCTTTGCCGAGGTGCTGCTCAGGCCCCGGGAGTTTGATGTGATTGCAGCCCCCAATCTCAACGGGGATTACATCTCAGACGCCCTGGCCGCCCAGGTGGGCGGGCTTGGCATTGCGCCGGGGGCCAATGTGGGGGACCGTTGCGCCGTGTTTGAGGCAACCCACGGCACCGCACCGGATATTGCGGGACAAGACGCTGCAAACCCCTGTTCGATCATCCTTTCCGGTGCCATGATGCTCGACCACATGGGCTGGAACAGGGCAGGGGACCTTGTCAGACGTTCGGTTGCCGAGACCCTTGGCGGTGGAAAGGCCACGCCGGACCTTGCCCGGGGCATGGAGGGCTGCAGGGAGGTATCATGTTCAGAATTTGGCAGGATCATCTGCGGGACCATCTCCCGGATCGATATGCCCTGATTCGTTGTTTTACACGTCTGGGAAGGGGGGCGTTGACCGCCCTTTTCCCTGACAGATGTCTGTTCTGTGGGGGCTATATCCGGCCGATGCATGATCCGATTAATGATCCGATTAATGATCCGGTCCATGAATTGGCCACTGTTGGTGACAATGTGGAAGTCCTGTTTGAGAAGGTCCTTGCCCGGGTGGTCTGTCCAAAATGTCTTGAGCAGGGTTTCACTCCTGTTCAGCCCCCCCTGTGCGCCTGTTGCGGCAAACCCTTTCCGTCGTGTGCCGGGGCAAATCATCTCTGTTCCGACTGCATCAAAGCGGCCCGGACAAACCGCGTCATGATTGGAAGGGCCAGGGCCTTTGCCTCCCATGATTTGCTGTTAAGGGACCTGGTTCATCTGTTCAAGTACGGGAAAAAGATCTGTCTGGCCCGTCCCCTGGGACGGTTCATGTTTCATACCTTTATGCGTTATTTCTCCTGTTCCGCCATGGATTTTATTCTTCCAGTGCCCCTGCACACCCGCAGGCTCAGGCAAAGGGGCTTTAACCAGGCCTATCTTCTGGTCAGGGATTTTCCAGGGCTGTGGCGGGCCGTTGTTGGCGGCCCTCCTGGTTGGACCATTTCAAACACCATTTTGTTGAGATCCAGAAATACCCCCTCCCAGACAGGGTTTGACCGGAAAAGCCGGTTAAAGAACCTCAGGGGCGCCTTTGTTGTCAAGGGGGCTGAAAAAATAGCGGGGCGGCGCATTCTGCTGGTTGATGATGTCTACACCACGGGTGCCACGTCCGGTGAGGCGGCACGAACGCTGTTCAATGCTGGTGCCCGGTCCGTTGACCTGATCGTACTTGCAAGGGCTTAGATTAAAAAAATATTGTGGATTATGCCGGGTCCGGGTATATCTACAATTTTGCAGAACTCACAGTAAAATAATTCACAGGAAAGATGATCCATGAAGACCGATGACCCCCCTGCTGTGGCCTGTTCCCTGGACGAGATCAAGGCCTGCATCTCTGTTCTTGAATCCCTTGTTGCTGACAGTGACCTGCTTGCCGAGCTTGATGAGGCAGACAGGATTTCCCTGATGGCTGCGGCAGGAAAGCTCTCCCGGCCCGACCGAAAGGAGCTAAACAAACGGCGTAAGGCCATGAACCGAAAAAACATGCGGCCCGTCAAGGACGAGGACAGGGCGGCAAGGGCCTTGACCGGCATCCGATCAGCCCGGACAGCAACGGTGTTTGAGGCGCCCCGGCAGCTCATCGACCTTGACTCAAAAGCTGCTGAACAGATTGGGAAGCTCAATTCCCCCAGGAACTGCTACGTGTGCAAAAAGGAATTTGTTGATCTTCATTTTTTTTATGACACCATGTGCCCTGCCTGCGCCGAATTCAACTATCAGAAAAGGTTCCAGACCGCCTCCCTTGAAAACCGGGTGGCCCTGATCACCGGCGCCAGGGTCAAGATCGGATTCCAGGCCACCTTGATGATGCTCAGGGCCGGGGCAACCGTTATTGCGACAACACGGTTTCCCAAGGATGCGGCCATCAGATATTCGAGGGAAAAGGATTTCGTCCAGTGGGGCCACCGACTACAGATATTCGGTCTGGACCTTCGCCACACCCCGAGCGTTGAGATTTTTGCCACCCACATCGAGACCCATTACACGCGCCTTGATATCCTCATCAACAATGCAGCCCAGACCGTACGTCGGCCTCCGGGATTCTATGCCCACCTCATGGAAACGGAGAACCTTTCCACCGAGTATCTTCCCAGCCAGGCAGCATCGCTTTTAATCCGCCACGAGGATTGTAAGGCCCAGCTCCTTGATCACTGCCGTTTACCCGAGTCGGCGGAGTCTGCCCTGCCGGTTGCCTGGCACGGCCAGGGACCGGGCGTGGGCCTGAGGGCCTCGGCCGAACTTTCCCAGATTCCCTACTCCTATGACAATAGTCTGGACGTTGAACGTGCATTTCCAAAAGGAGAGCTTGATGCCGATCTTCAGCAGAAGGATTATAGAAAGACCAACTCCTGGCGGCTCAAGATAGGAGAGATCCAGACCCCTGAACTCCTGGAGGTGCAGCTGGTAAATGCCATTGCCCCCTTTGTGCTGTGCAACCGGCTGATTCCCCTCATGAAAGGTGACTACACCGGCGAAAAGCACATTGTCAATGTTACGGCCATGGAGGGAAAATTTTTCAGGTTCAAGCAGGCCTCCCGCCATCCCCACACCAACATGGCCAAGGCGGCTCTTAACATGATGACCCACACGGCTGCAGGCGATCTTGCGAAATACGGCATCTACATGAATGCAGTGGATACGGGCTGGGTGACCGATGAGGACCCGGCTGAACTTGCAGCCCACAAAGAACGGGTCCACGATTTCCAGCCCCCACTTGACATTGTGGACGGCGCCGCCCGGATCTGCGATCCGTTTTTCCACGGCATTCTCACCCAAAAACACTGGTGCGGCAAGTTTTTAAAGGATTATCGACCCATTGACTGGTAGGATCAGACCTTTTTTGATGATAAAGGAGATTATGATGCCCTATGTGAATATCAAAATTACGGATGAGAATGTCACAAAAGAACAAAAGTTAAAACTGATTCAAGGCGCCACACAGCTTCTGGTTGATGTTCTGGGTAAGAATCCTGCCACTACGGTTGTTGTCATAGATGAGGTTCATACGGACAACTGGGGCATCGGTGGAAAATGTGTGACTGAACTTAGACGAGGAAAATAAGGGCTTGCTGGGAGGGTATGACTGACCCATGTGTGCTGGTTTTGCCTGTGCAGGCCTTTGTTCTGCACCCGGCCTGGTCGGCCACACCGCCCAGGTTAAAAAAAATCTCCAGAAGAACCGGAAAATTATAGACGCCCGGTTCCGGTGTCGTCCCAGATGGCTCTGTTCTATGTAACCGATTGCTCTTGAAACGTCTCCATAGCGCAATAATGCAATTTATTACATTGGAAAGTTGCTTCTGGTGAAACGAGTTGACCATGAAATTTGTCCCATCCAATCTTATCTCCAATAAAGTTGAATTTTAAATCCGAAAATAAATTTGCCCTTCATCACAATATCTTATAAACTGAGTTTAAATAAAATCTGTGTGAGATGGGAGGGGAGATGGGAAAAAAACAATTAAACCGTAATGAAGTGCTCAAAATTCTCAAAAACAGAAAAACAGAATTTGCAAAAAAATTTGGTGTTACTTCTATAGGGGTCTTCGGATCTCTTGCCAGGGGAGAAAATAGGCCGGATAGTGATGTGGATATTGTTGTAACCATGAGCAATCCAGACCTTTTTTACATGGTACATATTAAGGAAGAACTTGAAACTGCTTACCAGACAAAGGTTGATATAGTTCATTATCGCGAAAAAATGAACAATTTTCTCAAAAGGCGTATAGACCGGGATGCTGTTTATGTTTGATAAGGAACTTGCAAAAGAAATACTCAATCAGATTTTGACTGCGGCAGGCCGTATTGAACGAAGATGTAAAGGCATACATGGCCCGGATGATTTTTTGCTATCCGACGCAGGAATTGACAAATTGGATGCCATATGCATGATGCTGATAGCCATCGGCGAAAATTTGAAAAATCTGGATAAGGCAACAAATCATATGTTTCTTTTGAAATACCCTGAAGTAGATTGGAAGGGTGCCAAAGGGATGCGTGATATTATCAGTCATCATTATTTTGACTTAAACGCCGAAGTGGTCTTTTCCATATGCAAGGATCGAATTCCAGGTTTAATAGAAACAGTCACTAAAATGAAAAATTCCTTGTAAACAGTTCACCCAATTTTATCCTTCAATAACAGCCTATCCGAGATTTCAATTTAAATTCTGTGCTGGAAGATGCAACTCATTCCATTCATAAATCAAAGCTTATACATTATAAAACCTCCCCTTTGGGGGGCCTCTCTGTACCAAAATTCTGAAGGGAATGATATTTTTATGAATTTCGCATGGACAGGGAAATTCGTCGTCGCTGGATGTCCACCTCGAGCACGGTGACGGTTACCTGCTGGCGAACCTTGACCACCTCGTTGGGATTTTTGACAAACCGGTCGGCAAGCTGGCTGATGTGAACCAATCCGTCCTGGTGAACGCCGATATCCACAAAGGCCCCAAAGGCCGTCACATTGGTCACAAGACCCGGTACCCTCATGCCGGGAACAAGGTCCTTGATTTCGTGGATGGTGTCGTCAAACTCGAAGGGCTTGAAGGTTTCCCTTGGGTCCCTGCCGGGTCTTGCAAGTTCAGCTGCAATATCTTCGAGGGTCACCATTCCCCTTGTGTCGGTGCAATAGGGGGCAAGGTCGATGCGCTTTACCAGGGATGGGTTGCCCACAAGGGCCTTAACCGTATGGCCACTGTCCTTTGCCATGGTTTCCACGATGGTGTAGGATTCTGGATGGATACCGCTTCGGTCAAGGGGGTTTTTGCCGTCGGAGATTCTTAGAAAACCTGCAGATTGTTCAAATGCCCTGGGTCCGAGGCGGGGAACTTTTAACAGATCCCGGCGTGTGGTAAACGGTCCGTTCTCCTGCCTGAAATTGACGATATTGGCTGCAATGGTTGTGTTGAGTCCTGCCACGTGGGTGAGCAGGGCTGCACTTGCCGTGTTCACCTCCACACCGACCCGGTTGACGCAGAATGAGATGACATCATCCAGGGCCGTTTGAAGCGCTTTCTGGTCCACATCGTGCTGGTACTGGCCCACGCCAATGGATTTTGGGTCAATCTTTACAAGTTCGGCCAGGGGGTCCATGAGGCGGCGGCCAATGGAGATAGCCCCCCGCACGGTGATGTCCTGGTCTGGAAATTCGTCCCTTGCGATTTGTGATGCCGAGTAGATGGAAGCGCCACTTTCGTCAACCATGATGGTCTGGATATGGTCGCCAAGTCCGGCCTGGCGGACAAAGGCTTCGGTCTCCCTTCCAGCCGTACCGTTGCCAATGGCGATGGCCTCGGTGGAATATTCCCTGGTCAGCTTTTTCAGGATTCTGGCAGCTTTGTCCGAATCAGCAAAGGGATAGATCACCCCATGGTGGACAAGGGTTCCCTGGCCATCGAGGCAGACGATCTTGCACCCGGTCCTGAAACCAGGATCAATGGCAAGTACCCGTTTCTGCCCAAGGGGGGGAAAGAGGAGCAGTTCCCGGATGTTGCCGGTAAACACCCCAATGGCCTCCTGGTCGGCCCGCTGTTTCAGAGTTGCCATGGTCTCTTTTTCAAGGGATTTTCCCATGAGTCGTTTGTAGGCATCCTTGATGGCTGTCTTGACCTCCAGGGCTGCCCGGGTGCTGTTCTTAACGATCCGCTGTTCGATGATGGCAAGGGCCGTTTCTTCGGGTGGAAGCACATGGACGGTGAGAATGGCGGCGGCTTCCCCCCTGAACATGGCAAGAATTCTGTGGGACGGGCTTTTTGCCGCGCTTTCCGACCAGTCAAAATAGTCCCTGAATTTTTCGCCTTCAGCTTCTTTGCCCTTTTTGACCCGGGCGCTTATGGTTGCCTTTGACTCAAATAGTTTGCGCACCCTGGCTCGAATGGCCGGATCCTCGTTAACGGTTTCGGCCAGGATATCCCTTGCCCCGGCAAGGGCCTGGTCAACGGTTTCAAGGCCCTTAGCCGTATCCATAAAGGGCAGGGCCTCGATTCCGGGGTCCCTGTCCCGTTGTTTTAACAGTGCCATGGCCAGGGGTTCTAACCCCAGTTCCCGGGCCGCCTGGGCCTTTGTCTTTCTTTTTGGCCGAAATTTTTCATAGAGATCCTCAAGTTCTGCCTTTGTAGTGGCCTGGCCAAGGGCCTGTCTGAGGCCCTCGGTCATGAGTGCTCTTTCTTCAAGGGAGGTGACAATGGCCTGGTGCCTTGCAGAAAATTCCTTGAATTTCGTGATTCTGTCCCGGATTTCGGCAATCACCACCTCGTCCAGGGAGCCGGTCTGTTCTTTTCGGTACCGGGCAATAAAGGGGATGGTGGCGCCCTGGTCGAAAAAATCGGCAATGGTCTGGACCTGGGCCGGTGCAAGTTTCAGATCCCGGGCAATGGTGGTGATCATTTGTTTAATACCTCCTTTAAAAAACGGCCCGTGTGGGAGCGTTCCAGCTGGGCGATCTGTTCAGGGGTGCCGACACCGATCACCTCACCGCCCTTGTCCCCGCCTTCAGGACCCAGATCAATGACATGGTCGGCATATTTGATCACCTCAAGGTTGTGCTCGATGACCACCACGGTGTTGCCCATTTCTACCAGGCGGTTCAAAACCGATAAAAGCCGGTTGATGTCGTCGGTGTGCAGCCCGGTGGTGGGCTCGTCCAGGATGTAGATGGTTCTGCCGGTGCTTTTTTTGCTCAGCTCCCTTGCAAGCTTTATGCGCTGGGCTTCGCCCCCGGAAAGGGTGGTGCCGGCCTGGCCGAGCTTGACATAGCCAAGTCCCACGTCCACAAGGGTTTCAAGTTTTGTGCGGATGGACGATATCCGGTTGAAGAAGGTAACAGCCTGGTTGGCCGTCATGTCCAGGACATCGGCAATGCTTTTTCCCTTGTAACGTATTGCCAGGGTTTCCCGGTTGTAGCGTTTACCCTTGCACACGTCGCAGGTGACATAGACATCGGCAAGAAAGTGCATTTCGATCTTGATGATGCCGTCGCCGGAACATGCCTCGCACCGGCCGCCCTTGACATTAAAGCTGAACCGGCCCGATTTGTAGCCCATGGCCCGGGCCTCGGGGGTTTTGGCAAAGATCTCCCTGATAAAGGTGAATATGCCCGTGTAGGTTCCCGGATTGCTCCTTGGGGTTCGTCCGATGGGCGACTGGTCAATGTGGATCACCTTGTCAAGATGGCGAAGGCCGGATACGCCCGTGTGCTTTCCCGCCGGAAGTCTTGAGCGGTAGAGTCGGTTGGACAGAAGTTTGAACAGGGTGGCCAGCACCAGGGTGGATTTTCCAGAGCCGGACACCCCTGTGACGCAGGTAAAACAGCCCAGGGGGAACGACACGTCGATGTTTTTAAGGTTGTTGGTGGAGGCGCCCGTGATGGTGAGGTCCTTTCCATGGCTCGTACGTCTGTGGGTGGGGATCTTGATTCTTTTTTTGCCGGAAAGGTAGTCGCCGGTCAGGGAGTTTTTTGCCTTTAGAAGTTCCTGGGGGGTGCCGGAAAAGACCACCTCCCCCCCCCGGATGCCGGCTCCTGGTCCCATGTCGATGATGTGGTCCGAGCTGAGCATGGTCTCCTCATCGTGCTCGACCACAAGCACGCTGTTGCCCATGTCCCTCAGGTTCAGCAGGGTATCCAGCAGCCGTTGGTTGTCCCGCTGGTGAAGTCCGATGCTGGGCTCATCGAGCACGTAGAGAACCCCTGTGAGCTTGGAGCCGATCTGGGTGGCAAGGCGGATGCGCTGGCTTTCACCGCCGGACAGGGTGGTGGCCGAACGGTTCAGGGTCAGGTAGTCGAGCCCCACACTGGTGAGAAACCCGAGGCGTGCCTTGATTTCATCAATAATGCCCCTGGCCACCATCTGTTTCTGACCGGTAAATGCCAGGCCCTTGAAAAACAGTTCCGCCTTTCCAACGGACAGGGTCGTGATGTCAAACAGGGTCCTGCCCCCCACCTTGACGGCGCTTGACGCCTTGTTGAGCCGTGTGCCCTTGCATCCGGAGCAGGAGGTGAAGTTCATGTACTGCTTGATCTCTTCCCTGGACTGGTGGGAGTCGGTCTCGTGGTACCTGCGTTTCAGGTTGGGGATGATGCCCTCGTATGTTTTCGTGTAGGTGATGCGACGCCCGTCCTTTTCAAAGTAGAACGGAATCTCTTTTTTGCCAGATCCTGAGATCAGCACCTTTTGAAATCTGACCGAGAGCTTGGAAAAGGGGGTGTAGATATCCTCGTTGTAAAACGAGGTCAACGCATCCAGGAATTCGGCAAACTGGACCGAATCCTTGCCTGCCCAGGGGGCGATGGCCCCCTCCCTCAGGGACAGTTCGCGGTTGGGGACGATCAGGTCCGGGTCAAACTCGGTAACCGTTCCCAGGCCGTCGCACTTGGGGCAGGCCCCCTGGGGGGAGTTGAACGAAAAGCTTGCCGGCACAAATTCTGGATAGCTCACCCCGCAGGTGACGCAGGATGACCGCTCGCTCAGGAAAATCTCCTGGCTATCTTCCACGGTGAGAACCACCGCAACCCCGTTGCCAAGGGAGAGGGCAAGCTCCAGGGAGTCGGCGAGCCTCGATTCAATACCGGGTTTGACAACCAGCCGGTCAACCACGGCCTCGATTCTATGCTTCACGGTTCGTTTGAGCTGGGGCAGGTCGTCGGTGGAATGGATCTCATCGTTGATCCTGACCCGTGCAAACCCCTCTTTCTTGAGTTGCTTTAACGTCCGTTCATGGCTTCCCTTCTGATCCGAGACCAGGGGGGCAAGCAGGATGATCTTTGATTTAGGGTCAAGGGCCATGATCCGGTCGATCATCTGGTCAATGGTCATGGCGGTGATGGCATGGCCGCATTTGTGGCAGTAAGGGGTTCCTACCCGGGCAAACAAAAGGCGCAGGTAGTCGTAGATCTCGGTCACCGTTCCAACGGTGGATCGCGGGTTGTGGCTTGCGGTCTTCTGTTCGATGGAGATGGCCGGCGAAAGGCCGTCAATGAAATCCACATCCGGCTTTTCCATCTGGCCCAGAAACTGGCGGGCATAGGTGGAAAGCGACTCCACGTACCGGCGCTGGCCCTCGGCATAGAGGGTGTCAAAGGCAAGGGTTGACTTGCCGGACCCGGAAAGGCCGGTAATGGTGACAAGGCGGTTCCTCGGGATCTCCACATCAATGTTCTTGAGGTTGTGCTCCCGAGCGCCCCGGATGATGATTTTATCTGCTGTCATCGGTCGAAACGATTTGTTCCGGCAGCCAGGTCCTGCCGGGTTGCGGCCTGGAGGGCGGCCATCTTGATTGCGGCAGCAAGGCTTGAGGGGTCGGCAACCCCCTTCCAGGCAATGTCGTAGGCCGTACCGTGGTCAACCGAGGTTCGGATGATGGGCAGACCCAGGGTGGTATTGACCCCGTCGTTGAAGTGGATCATCTTAAAGGGAATGAGCCCCTGGTCATGGTACATGCAGACCACGGCATCACATTTGTGGTTAATGGCATTGTAAAAAAGGGTGTCCGGCGGAAAAGGACCTGACGCGTCTATCCCCCGGGCCTGTGCCTGCGCAACGGCCGGGGCAATGAGGGTCTGTTCTTCGCTGCCGAACATGCCGGCTTCGCCGGCATGGGGGTTGAGGCCAGCCACGGTGATCCGGGGGTTAGGAATGCCGAACCGGCTCTGGAGCGATTTTGCGGCAAGCACTATGGTGGCCAGGATCTCGGCCGGGTTTAACCTGGTGGCAACCTCGCACAGGGGAATGTGGATGGTCACAAGGACCACCCGGAGGCGGTCGCCGGCCATCATCATGGCCACCCTTGGGGTGCGGGTCCGGTCTGCAATAAGTTCGGTGTGACCGTGGAATTTTGATCCGGCAAGTTTCATGGCGGTTTTGGTGATGGGGCAGGTGGCCATGGCCTGGATCTTTCCGTCCATGGCAAGGTCCACACCCGTTGTGATGTAGTCGATCATGGCCCTTCCGGTTCCAGGAGTGGGGTGACCGGCCTGAAGTGTTGCGGCATCCAGGCGGGACAGGGGGAAGAGATCCATGGTGCCGTGGCCGTAGACGCCGCCGGAAGGGGTGCCAGTGGTGTGGATGTCCATCCTGGCGGATTTCAGGTCAATGGCCCGTTCCATCACGCTTTGATCCCCAAGCACAAGCGGCCGGCATACGGTGTACAAAAGCGGGTCATCCAGGGCGGAAACAATAATTTCCGGTCCGATTCCCACGGGGTCCCCCATGGTGATGCCGATAACAGGACGGTGGTCATTCATGGAAAAGTGCTCCTTTGAGTGCCTTGCAGGCTGCCGGAAATAACAGACTGTTCATACCGATTAACAAAAATAAATCATACTACCGGCCGGAACCGGTGTAAACAAAAAATCAAAAATCATACCCGGGAACGGGTTCAACAAGATGGATATTGTGAAACCATTGAAAAACCATACCATTTGGCAGAGCCGGGCTGAAATAATAAAAACAGAAGCTATAAGTAGAAAAAACGAGGGATTTAAAGAAAAATATTTTTTAAAAAGAGGGTGGTCCCTGCCGAAACAGTGATTATTACATGGAAAATGAGTCCCTTGGGGAAGTTGCTGGAATTAAAGCTAAAAAAAATGTTCCACGAAAATAAAACCTTTAAAATCAAGGGGTAATGCCCTGGGTTAAGTCAGGAATTAATATCTCCCTAACACAGGATTATCCGATTTGACTTGGGGGGGCAGATGAAATACAAAAGGTTGCATCCCGATCAACCTTAAAATGAAATAATGGCTTAATAGGCCGTGAATACACCCATTTCGGGTGAAACAATAACCTTCAGGCGCAAATGAAAGAGACCGGAAATTCCATGGAGCAACACTGGGAACGAGTAAAATCAGAAATGAAACATTCTTTGCCGGACCACAGCTATAGAATGTGGATTCAGCCCATGGGGTATCTGGCGTCAGGCAGCAATGGGATAACATTGTCCTGTCCCAATTCATTCTCAAAAAAACGTATCAAAGAGAACTATCTTGCAGGGATCGAGTCTCAGTTCACACGGCTGGGCCTGGGTCGGATAAAAATTGACCTGATGGTGGAAACCAAGGGCGCAAAAAAGAGTACGGTCCGAACCGTTCCCTTGTCTGGGGATAAAGGGATTCAGGAGACGGGTGCCGTAACCGTTCAGCGCCGTCCCAGCCGTCCCATGCAGATGGCCCTCCCCGGGTTGAATCTGAGGTCGGACAGCGGCAGGATGCTCAAAAAGGGATATACATTTGATCGTTTTGTGGTTGGGGACAACTCCGATTTTGCCTATTCAGCGGCCCTGTCCCTGGCCCAGACCTCGTCGGTGAACAACGGCGCCATCTATCTTCTGTCGGACACTGGGCTTGGCAAGAGCCATCTGTCCCAGGCCGTGGGCCACCATGTCATTTCCCAGGGCTTTTCCGACAAAGTCTACTATGTGACGGCCGAGGATTTCACCAATGAAATGGTCTCGTCGATTAAAAACAACACCATCAACGGTTTCAAGGAAAAGTACCGGAGAAAGTGTGACGTGCTGATCCTGGAGGATGTGCATTTTCTTTCCGGCAAGGATGCCACCCAGAAGGAGCTTGCCATGACCCTGGACTATCTCATGGATGCCGAGAAAAAGATCATTTTCAGCGGCTGCTATCTTCCCGACGATATTCCAAAGATGAACGAACAGCTTAAATCAAGGCTCACCCTTGGCATGGTCACAAAGATTGACCCCCCGAATTTTAAGACACGGGTGAAGATTCTCAAGAACAAATCCAAATATGACGGGTTTGTCATTCCCAACGATGTGACTGAGTACCTTGCCCAGGAGCTTTGTGACAATGTGCGCCAGCTTGAGAGCGGCCTCATGGGGGTGGCCAGAAAAAGCGCCCTTCTGGGTGAAAAGATCGACATCAACCTTGCCAGGGGGGTGCTGTCCACCATCTCCAGGAACAAAAAGGCCGTCACCGTTGATGTGATCAAGAAGCTGGTGTGCAGCGAGTTCAGCCTGTCTGAAAAGGAGCTGGTATCCACTTCAAGGAAACAAAAGGTGGTCAAACCCCGCCAGATGGCCATCTTCCTTGCCAGAAAATATACAGACCAGCCGTTGAAAACCATTGGCCGAAGTTTTAACCGTTACCATGCCACGGCCATTTACTCGATCAATGCCGTGGAAAAGCAGCTCAAGCTCCAGGGCGGATTTACCGAACAGATGAATTATCTGTGCCGGAAGATCGAATCGGGAAAAGCCCTGTGACCGACCTTGATGCCCTGTACCGAGACCTTGAACGGGTAACGGGCAGAAACGGGGTTACCCGGGAACCCGAAGAGCTGGTCTGCCATTCGTTTGATGCAACGGGCCGATCCATTGTGCCTGACGTTGTTGTCTTTCCCGCATCCACCCTGGAGGTGTCAAAGATCCTTGGGATCGCTACCCAATACCAGGTGTGTGTCACTCCCCGGGGCAGCGGGTCGGGCATGACCGGAGGCACCCTGCCCATGGGCGGCGGGATTGTCATGGCCATGGGCCGGATGAACCGTATTCTTGAAATCGACACGGACAACCTTATTGCCCGGGTAGAACCGGGGGTGGTCACCGGGGATCTGCACCGGGCCGTTGAACAACGGGGGTTGTTTTATCCACCGGATCCGGCAAGTTCGTCGTTCTGCACCATTGGCGGAAACATCGGCGAATGCGCCGGGGGGCCCAGGGCCGTCAAGTATGGGGTGACCCGGGATTATGTCCTGGGGCTTGAGGCGGTGCTGCCGTCGGGCCGGATTATCCACACCGGGGTTCGGACGGCCAAGGGGGTTGCCGGGTATGACCTGACCCGACTCATCGTGGGCTCTGAAGGCACCCTTGCCGTTGTCACGGCTGTGACCCTGCGGCTTGTTCCCCTGCCTGCGGCAGTCAAAACCATGGCCGCTGTGTTTCACAGCATTAAAAATGCCGCTGAGACCGTGTCGGGCATTATCCGGGAATCTGTGGTGCCAAGGTGTGTCGAGTTCATGGACCGGGCATCCATTGACTGTATCCGGAATGATGTCAGCCTGGATCTTTCCGGGCCGGTTGAGGCGATTCTCATCATTGAGGTGGATGGCTCCCGGGAAACCGTTGAGGCCGACGCCCGGAAAATCGAAGCCTATTGCCGCAGACAGGGCGCATCCGCCGTGGTTGTGGCCCAAACCCCCCAGGAGGCAGCCGATTTGTGGAAGGCCAGAAAGGCGCTCTCTCCGGCGATGTTTAAAATAGCCCCCAACAAGATCAACGAGGACATTGTGGTTCCCATCAACCGGATTCCCGACATGGTGGCAGCGATCGAATCCATCAAAACGAGCTCAGGCCTGACCGTTGTGAGTTTTGGCCATGCCGGGGACGGTAACATCCACTGCAACATCATGTATGACAAAAGGGACAACGAGCAGCTCAGGCGGGCCGAAGCCGCCGTGGACACGCTTTTTGACGTAACCCTTGCCCTTGGCGGAACCATCACCGGTGAACACGGGGTGGGCGTTACAAAAAAACCTTACCTTTTAAAGGAGATCGGGCAGGCGGAAATAGAGATCATGCGGGGAATCAAGCAGGTGTTTGATCCCGGGAATCTGCTGAATCCCGGGAAGATTTTCTAGTGCATCCGGGCTGGAAAGAAGTCAAGGGTCAGAATATGGTCAAAAATGTCTACCCTTGGGTTCTGGCTCTGTTCAATGGCACATTGGATGGAGCAGGAGCAGTAGGTGGTGCAGATTTTGTCGTCCCGGCTGAACTCTCCGAAACACTCAAGATCGTCCCGTGAATCGTCAATCGCTGAATCATCTGCCAGTATATCATCTGTATCAATAAATTTCATTTCATATTCCATCTTCATAGTTTGATGTTTGGTTGAGGCCAATATAATCAATCCCGGAAGGCGGGTCAACCTGTTTGTTGCCTGATCATGGATTCAAGACGGCTCACAAGGGGTTTCAAGGTCTCGGGCCGGGTGGCCGAAACAAGGGTGCCCTGGTTTAGGAGCCAGGGGTTGTCAAAGTCGGCAAGGACGATTTTGTCCTGTTTGTTGAAAACGTACAGGATCGGCGTCTTTTCAAGCCCGAGCGCCTTCAGGATGCGTTCAACCGAACCCATCTGCTGCTCGTATCTCGGATTGCTGATGTCAACCACGTGGAGGAGAATGTCGGCATCATCGAGTTCCTCCAGGGTGGCATGGAAGGCTTCCATGAGTTCTTCGGGAAGATCCTGGATAAACCCCACGGTATCGGTGATGATCACCTCAAGATCCCTGGGAAACCGCAGCCGCCTGGATGAGGGGTCAAGGGTGGCAAACAGGCGGTTCTCGGCAATAATCTCACTTTTGGTTAGGGTGTTGAGCAGGGTTGATTTTCCGGCATTGGTATAGCCGACAATGGAGATCACGGGAATGCCCCTGCGGTTTCTCTGGGAGCGCTGCTGGGTCCGCTGTTTCCTGATTTTGCCAATCTCCTTGGACAGGCGTGTGATCCGGTCCCTTACCCTGCGGCGGTTGATTTCAAGCTTGGTTTCGCCGGGCCCCCTGCCGCCGATACCGCCGGTGAGCCTGGACATGGCCGTGTTTTTGGTGGCAAGCCTGGGCAGCAGGTATTTCATCTGGGCCAGTTCGACCTGGAGTTTGCCCTCCCGGCTTTTGGCCCGCCGGGCAAAGATGTCAAGGATCAGCTGGGTCCGGTCGATGACCTTCATTTCCACAAAATCGGTGATGGACCGGATCTGGGAGGGGGTGAGTTCCCTGTCAAAGACCAGCATGGTGGCATGTTTTTGAAGGGCACGGATGACCAGGTCGGCCAGTTTTCCCCGTCCCACCACAAATTTGGGATCGATTTTTTTTCGTCGCTGAAGGGCCGTATCCAGCACCTTGATGCTCGAAGAGCGGCAGAGTTCCCTGAGTTCGTCAAGGGAAGCCACGGCATCCTTGACGTGGTCGGTGAAGATGTTGATCAGCAGGGCTTTTTCCTGGCCCGTTTCAACGGTGTAACTGGCGTCCTGACGGGCAAGCTCATCTTCGATGGCCTGGATTCTTTCCAGGCAGCCGATGTCAAGATCGTTGATGCCCAGGGGGGCCATGGAGACGCAGGGATCGTCACCGTCACCTGGAAGGATGTGGCCGGGATAAATTGTGACAGGCGGGGGCTGGTCTTTGTCTATTCTGGCGGCATTCCTGGGGTCGCCAGCAGCCTTTGGGATAAAGATCGAGACCGCTGCCATGAAGTCCAGGCGCAGCAGGGCAAGGTCGGTGAGGTCGTCCCGGGTCAGCTCAGCCTCGTTCAAATGGGTGTGGATGCACCGTAATCCCTTGAGACGGCCGGGAAGGGTTCTGAAGTCCGGGGTGTCTGGTATGACAATTCTGTGGGGCTCACCGGCAATGACGTGGACGGTCCTGCCGTTCCTGGCAATAAGCACTCCGACCTGGCGGCGGATGTCCGTGGACACGGCCACCAGGGCGTCCAGCTGCTCCCTGGAGATCAGGTCGTCGGGTGTTGTGGTGAACAGGTAGAGATTCTCGAGTGCCCTGATCTGGGTGGCGGAAAGGCCGGTGGTGGAACCAAAGATTTTTTTCATTCGTATCCCTGATAGGACTCCCTGGCAAGCTCTTCAAAGCGGGTGTAGGCACCGATGAATGCCATGTGGGCCGTCCCGATGGAGCCGTTTCTGTTCTTGGCAATGATGATTTCAGCCTTGCCCCGGTTGGGGTTGTTCTCTTCCTTGTTATATACTTCGTCCCGGTAGATAAAGGCGATGATGTCGGCATCCTGCTCCAGGGCGCCGGACTCACGAAGGTCGGACATGAGCGGTCGTTTTTCGGCCCGCTGTTCGAGCATCCGGTTGAGCTGGGAAAGGGCGATCACGGGAATTTCCAGCTCCTTGGCCAGGGCCTTGAGGTTCCTTGAAATTTCAGCGATCTCAAGATCCCGCCGGTCCGAGTGGAACGGGGCTTTCATCAGTTGGAGATAGTCGATGATCACAAGGCCGAGGCCCTTTTCCATCTTGAGGCGACGGCACTTGGCCCGGATCTCCAGGGACGAGATGTTGGGGGTGTCGTCGATGAAGATGGGCACCTCGTTGAGGATGCCTGCGGCATCGGTTGCGTTCTGCCAGTCCTCCTGGCTGATGAACCCGGTCTTCAAACGGTTGGAGTCAATTCTTGATTCTGAGGTCAGCAGTCGCATGGACAGCTGATCCTTTGACATTTCAAGGGAGAAAACCGCCACGGGCACCCGTTCTTCAACGGCCACGTTTCTGGCAATGTTCAGGGCAAAGGCGGTTTTGCCCATGCTGGGCCTGGCTGCAAGAATGATCAGGTCGGACTTTTGAAGACCGGAGGTCAAAGAATCAAGCCGTGAGTAACCGGTGGACAGCCCCGACAGTCCGCCCGACGACCCCTGGCGTTCTTCTAGGGTGTCAATGTTCATGTCAATGAGCTGGCCAAGGGATGAAAAAGACTGGCCTGATTTTGCCTCTGAAATTTTGAACACCTGGTTTTCGGCAAAATCAATGATGTCCTCAAAATCGCCCCGGTCCTTGAGGCATCGTTCGATGATTGCAGAGGCACTGGTGATCAGGGACCTCAGGGAGGCCTTGCCCTTGATGATCTTTGCGTAGTGAACGGCATTGACGGCCATGGGGGCCGAGTCGGCAATGGCGGCAAGCAGGGCTGCACCGCCTGAGGATTCAAGTTCATCCTTTTCCTTGAGGCGGGTGGCCACCGTGACAAGGTCGGCCGGTTCATCCCTGGAAAAAAGTTCAACAATGGCGTTGAAAATTCGCTCGTGGGCCTTTTTGTAGAAGTCTTCCGGCTTGAGGATATCAATGATATCAAAGAGGTTTTCGTTGTCGATCAGGACGGCGCTGAGCAACGCCTCTTCCGCGTCGATGTCGTGGGGAGGCACCTTGGTGAGCAGGGGATCTTTGTGGGGCGATTCTTTCATATCGGGAATGGCATTACCTTTGTGGGCCTGGGGTGATCGCTCCATTGCGGAGGATTACCCCAGGCGTGGCAATTATGCTACTGGATTTTTTCTTCGGCAACAACCTTGACGGTTATTTCGGGCTCAACATCCTTGTAGAGGCGGATGGGTACCTTGTACTCCCCGGTCTCCCGGATGGGCTCTGGCAGAAGAATGGTTCGACGCTCCAGGATGATGTCCTGGGCGTTGAGGGCATCCTTGATGTCATGGGAGGTGACCGATCCATAGAGCCTGAACTCCTCGTGGACCTTGGCCTTGATCGTGACCTCAACATCTTTGAGCCGGTCTGCCATCTCCTGAGCCAGTTTTCTCTCCTTGGCAATCTGGAGGTCAAACTTGGCCCTTGCCTGCTGGATGATCTTGCGGTTCTGGGGGGTTGCCTCAATGGCCTTTCCCTGGGGGAAAAGGTAGTTGCGGGCATATCCGGGTGCCACATCCCACTCTGTGCCGACAATGCCGAGTGTGTCGATTGTCTCTTTTAATATTACTTTCATTTCAACCTCCGATAAAGGTTCAGCCTGGGGTCAGGCTGGAACTTATTTCTGATCTGTTTGAATTTGGTTCTGTCTTAGTTCTGCTCTTTTCCCTCACCTGCTGTACC
Organism: uncultured Desulfobacterium sp.; assembly: GCA_963675615.2. GTDB lineage: Bacteria > Desulfobacterota > Desulfobacteria > Desulfobacterales > Desulfobacteraceae > Desulforapulum. The sequence continues at coordinate 227,165 of CAXXTD010000001.1, read as the reverse complement.
CAGTTTTCTAAAGTCTATCCATGTGTCAAAGAAGCCTAGTCCCACAACCACAAACAGAAAGATCTGCTGGATGGCAATGATGCTGTAAATAAACACCCGCAGCATGCCGGGAAAGCGTCGTTTTTCAAACACAAAGGATACAACGGCAATGCCCTGGAAAAAATAGATGGGCATGATCGCAAGAATACAGTTTAAACCAAGGATTTTAAGCGCGGCTGCCGGCATTGGAACCAGCATCAGCAGAATAAAAATAATGACCGGCCACACGAGGCGTTCCGGTGCTCTCCACCGGTTGAGCCCGTCGAGCTGGGAAACCGGGAGCCCCTTTCTCAGCAGAATCTTTTTAATGAAAAGGATGTTCATCCACACAACCATCATGATCATGACCGAAAAAAGGGCCGGCATGATCCGGGTCATGACATAGTGAATGGTATCCATGGATTTTGCGACAAGGTCGATGCTCTCCTGGGGAATCCCCATGCCTGAATAGAGGCTCAGGGTCATCTTGAGGTTGGCTCCCACGTAATCCGATACCAGCTGAAACATCCCCTGGTCCGTTGTGAGGGTATAGAGGAAAAAAAGGAGAAGACTGGTTCCCATTGAGGTAAGACAGGTGTAGATCCCGGTCCGCTCAATTGAAACATGCATCTCGATAAATTCCCCAAGGAAAAAACCGGTGAGCAGCAGAGAGCCGAAAAAGAGCATGTCCAGGGGTGATCCTCCTGTGACACCGGCGATAACAGCGCAGACAATGGCCATTATCATGGCACCAAGGTTCCTGCCCAGCTTGAGCCTGTAAAAGGTGACGGGCATGGGAAGAACCAGGGCAAGGAAGAAGCCGAGCAACGGCAGATAGAGGGTTGCACAGAAGATGACAAGGCAGATGGCTACCCCTGTCATAATGTCTCGTACCACCGTTTGTATTGCACTTTGACGGGTCAATCTTCTCTCCGCTGGTGACCGTTGCAGGTCCTAACTCAGTTTTCCAACATAGGGCAGCAGGGCAATGGTTCTTGCCTGTTTGATCGCGCTGGACAGAACCCGCTGGTGTTTGGCGCAGGTGCCGGTGATTCTCCGGGGAATGATCTTGCCCCTTTCAGTGATAAACGATCGAAGGGCCTTTGCATCCTTGTAGCTGATCTCAAGGGTGGAATCTGCGCAGAATCGGCATACTTTACGTCGCTGGAAAAATCTTTTTTTGGGGTTTCGTTTCTGAAAGGCCATTCTATTTCTCCTCCTCATTCTCTTGGGTATCGGCGTCTACAGTTTCAGTATCCTTTTCTGTTTCAGCTTCCTGGTCGTCAGCTTCGACCCGGGCAGCCTCGGCCTCGGCCCTGGCCGCTTCGGCTTCGGACTTTGCCTCGGCTTCGGCACTAATCTGGAGCTTGAGGGCCTCTGGATCAATGTCTCGTTCAAGGAGGATGGTCATGTATTTTAAAATTTTGTCGTCAAGCCTGAAGTTACGCTCAAGTTCGGTTATAAGGGTGCCCGTTCCGCCGTAGGTCATGCAGACATAGTGCCCACGGGGTTTTTTGGCGATCTCGTAGGCAAGCTTTTTGTTTCCCCAGTCATCAAAATTGGCCAGGATCCCGCCTTCCTGCTCAAGGATGCCTTTGAATTTGTCAAACAGGGTGTTCCGAACTTCATCCTGAAGATCGGGATCAGCAATAAAAATGGTTTCATACATTCTCATACTCTGTTTCCTCTCGGATTTAAGCCCCGGCGGTTGTTGCCATCGGAGCAAGGATTAAAAATAGCGCTTGGGGACTGATTTCAGATCTGTCTCCAGCGCCCGGCAGGGGGGTAAATTGGAAATTTGCCCCCCGATAAAAGGATAACTATATATCATTGTTCCCTTTAGTGGTCAACACCCAAATGATTGCCATGAATGGTCAAGGCCCGGATTCCGGGTACTGGCAGTTAAAACTGGGTTCCAAAATTACAATAACTTCGGGTCCGGCCGTATTCGCTATGGGGTTTTGAGTGCCTCAAGTTCCGCCCACCGGGCATAGAGCTGCTCGACCCGGCTGTGGGCCTTTTGAAGGTCGGTGCACACCCGTGCAAGGGTGTCCGGGTCTGCCATGACAGTCGGGTCTGCCATGGTTTGTTCAAGGGTTTTAACCTCGCTTTCGGCAGTCAGGATTTGGGGCTCGATCTGTTCGAGTTCAAATTTGTCCTTGTAGGAAAATTTGACCGGCCTGGCTGCTTTTCTGCCACGGGTTTTGTCCGGTGCTGTACCGGCAGGTTTTTTCTTTTTAACGGAGGTGTCTTTGTTTGCCAGGCACTGGGACTGGTCTGCATGGGCCGTGGCGTTTCCCCTGCCGTCAAAGTAGAGGATGCCGGTGGCCACCCGGTCCAGGAGGTACCGGTCGTGGGAGACAAGGACAATGGCTCCGGGAAATTCAACCAGGCTCTGCTCAAGCACCTCAAGGGAGGGGATGTCCAGATCGTTGGTCGGCTCGTCAAGGAGCAGCAGGTCGGCCGGGGTCAGCATGATATCGGCCATGAGGATTCTTGCCTTTTCCCCCCCTGAAAGTCTGCCAACGGGCAGGGTGAGTTGGTCCGGGGTAAAGAGAAATCGTTTGGCCCACGACACCACATGGATGCTCTGCCCCTTGTAGACAACGGCCTCTCCCGCCGGGCTCAGGGCCTGTTTGAGGGTCGTTTCAGGATCAAGGCGTGACCTGCTCTGGTCAAACACAGCAACCTTGAGCTGGTCGGCCCGTTTGACCTCGCCCCTGTCCGGGGCAAGGGTTCCCTCAAGGATGTTCATGAACGAAGTTTTTCCGCATCCGTTGTCGCCCACAAGTCCGAGCCGTGTGCCCGGGACAAGTTCAAGGCTGATGTCTGAAAAGAGTCGTCTGCCACCCAGGGATTTTTCGATCCCCCGGCAGGTGATCAGCCGGCGGGTCTTCCGGTTGGTTGCGTTAAAATCCATGTCAATGCGGCTGGTCTGCCGGTTCCGGTGCTTGACGTCGGCAAGCTCGCTGCCAAGCTTGTCTGCCTGGTCGATCCGGTAACGTGCCTTGGTGGATCTGGCCTTTGCGCCCTGCCTGAGCCATTCGGTCTCCCTTCGCATCCGGTTGGCAAGGACCTCCTCCTGTTTGAGCTGGGTGGCAAGAATCCGAGTGCGCTCCCGTTCAAAGGTGTTGTACCCGCCCTTGACGCTGATCTGCCCCTGGGGATAGCACCGGCCAAGCTCTGTGATGTTCGTGCACACGGACTCGAGGAACGCACGGTCATGGCTGACCACAACAAAGGCAAACCCGGGGTTTTTGAGGATGGATTCAAGCCAGAGCACTCCGCTGATGTCCAGGTGGTTGGTGGGTTCGTCCAGGAGAAACAGGTCGGGGTCAAGGCCCAGGGCCCGTGTGATGGTCAGCCGCTTCTGCCAGCCGCCGGAAAGGGTGCTGCATTTTTGTGACGGGTCGGTGAATCCGCCGACCCCGATCATCTTTTTAACGCGCCGGTATCGCTCCTGTACGGGAATGTTTTCTTCGGCCAGGCCATCTTCAAGGGTCTGCTGGATGGTCTTGTCCGGATCAAGGGTGTCCTGCTGGGTAAGGTAGACAAGGCGGGTGTTTTTGTTCAGAAAACGTTCTCCTTTTTCAGGAGAGTCCCTGTCGGCAATGAGTTCCAGAAGGGTTGATTTTCCCGAGCCGTTGCCGCCGATGAGGCCCAGACGCTCGTTGTCTTCAATGTTGATGGTCAGGTCGTTAAAGACTGGTTGATCCCCATAGGACTTGACAATGGATCGATAGCTGAAAACAAGTGTCATGGTTTAGTGTTTTGTCTCTCTTTTGTTGCTGTTTTTCAGCCGTTTGTATACCCCTGCCATGCGGATGATGAATCCGGCAACCAGGGTCAGGCTGATGAGTATGATGAGGCATGCGGCAAAAAAGGTCATGATAAAGCTGAAGGGATCTTTCAGGGAGTAGGCTCCCATGAGAAGATCCACGCCAAAGGTCAGGAAAAACAGGGAGAGCAGGACGAGTCCTGTCTGGAGGGGCCACCAGTAATATTTCATCAAGTGCAGAATGCCTCATGGTTGTCATTGACTGTTTTTTTTGACATACTATAGCTCTTTTTATATTTTAAAGCAATACGGGGCGCATATGAGACTCTTGCTGGTGGAGGACGATGTCAAGATTGCCGATTTTGTCATAAAGGGGCTGGGTGCTGCCGGGTTTGCCGTTGACCATGCAACCAGCGGCCAGGACGGGCTTCACATGGCCTGTTTTGAAGAGAACGACCTGATCGTGGTCGATGTGATGCTGCCGGGCCTTGATGGCATTTCCCTGATCAAGGCCCTCAGGTCCAGGGGATTCAACACCCCTGTGATTGTTCTGAGCGCAAGGGACCGGGTGGACGACAGGATCCGGGGGCTGGAGGCCGGGGCCGACGACTATCTGACCAAGCCGTTTGCCTTTTCCGAGCTTCTGGCCAGAATCCAGGCCCTGATCAGAAGGGCCAGCGGTGTTGTTGACCCGACCGTTCTGCGCCATGGGGACCTGGTCATGGATTTGATGAAAAGGGAGGTGCGGCGGGACGGCAGGGTGGTGGAGCTCCAGCCCCTGGAATTTTCCCTGCTTGAATACCTCATGAGAAACCAGGAGCGGGTGGTGTCAAAGACCATGATCATGGAGCACGTCTGGAACTATAATTTTGACCCCATGACCAATGTGGTCGAGGCAAGGGTGTGCCGCCTGAGGGACAAGATCGACAAGGGGTTTCACCCAAAACTGATCCACACGGTAAGGGGGGCGGGATATGTCCTGGGGCGGCGTGAAAAGCGTGCCTAACCTTTTCAGGACCATTGCCTTCAGGCTGACCCTCTGGTATGCAGGCATCTTCTCCATCTCTTCATGCCTGGTGTTTGTTCTTTTCTATTTTCTTGTGGCCCACACCATTCTGACACGGCTTGACCAGGATCTGATTGACAAGGCCGGCAGGTTTTCCGCTGTTCTTGGGGTGCAGGGGATCAGCGGCGTTAAGAAGCTTGCCGTGCTCGAGGCCAGGGCCGCAGGCGAGAAAAAGATTTTTTTCCGGCTGCTCTACGCCAATGGCGAGGTGTTTGCCTCGTCCCACATGGGCTACTGGAATGAGATCCAGGTGAAAAACGAGGCACTTCAGGGGCTGGCCCTGGGCCGGAAAAATGTGTTTGATACCGTTCGGGCCGGTCCCGATGCTCAGGAGATCAGAGTGCTCTATTACTTGTCGGGACCCGGTGTGATTCTCCAGACAGGGCTTGCCATGGAGACCTATTCCCATTTTTTCAAGGCATTTAAACGGGTTTTTTTCATTGCCATGACCCTTGTTGTTCTGATTTCCGCCGTGTGCGGATGGTTCTTGTCCCATAAAGCCCTGGCCGGGGTGGGGGCGGTAACGCTCACGGCCCAGAGAATTTCAGGAACCAACCTGGACGCCAGGGTGCCTGTGACCGGCAGCCAGGACGAGCTGGATGTGCTGGCCAGGACCTTCAACACCATGCTGGACAGGATCGCCGGTCTTGTGGCAAATATCCGGGAAATGGGGGACAATATCGCCCATGACCTCAAGAGTCCCCTTACCCATATCCGGGGGCTTGCTGAGCTCGCCCTTGTGGGTGACAGGGATTCCAGGTCGCTTGAATCCATGGCCGCCTCCACCATTGAAGCGGTGGACCGGCTGTTGTCCATGATCAATACCATGCTGGCGATTTCCAGGGCCGATGCCGGCAAAGGGGAATTCCGGTTTGAACCCGTCGACCTTTCAGACCTTGTTTGTGAGGCGTGTGACCTCTTTGATGCGGTTGCCGAGGACCGGCAGATCGTGCTGTCATGCAGGCCTTCTGCACCTGTTTCCGTTGTGGCAGACAGGGGTATGATCCAGCGTGCGTTGACCAATCTTATTGACAACGCCCTCAAATACACTCACCCGGGAGGGAGGGTGTGGGTCCAGGTGATCCAGGATGGCGACAGTGTGGAAATCCAGGTCCGTGACACGGGCGTCGGCATCGCAGACGCCGATGTGGAGCGAATCTTTGACCGGTTTTCCAGGGTTGACCCTTCCAGGAGTGAATCCGGTGCAGGACTCGGGCTTTGCCTTGCACGCGCCATTGCAAGGGGCCACGGGGGGGACCTCTGGGCGGAGAGCGTTTTGAACCAGGGAAGTGTTTTTTTTCTCAGATTACCAAAAGGTAATGTTCCGGTCACTTAACAGTCAGGTGGGATGTATTATAGTTATACCATAACCGATCATTTTAAATTCCGGCACGTCCGGGAAAGGAGTTGATAATGAACGTAAACAGGAAAATCCGTCTTTTTTTTCTCTCTGTTGCAGCCCTTGCCATGGTGGTGACTGTGTCGATGCCTGCAACGGCAGCCCTTGGAAAATCAGTGGCCATGGTGCCCGAAAGTTTCAGTGAGCTTGCCAGGCATGCAAAGCCTGCCGTAGTAAACATCCGAACGGTCAAGGTCACAAAGGGGGGTGGCAGGGTGTTCAGACATTTTTACGGCCAGCCCTTTGGTGATAATGATCCGTTCCGGGAATTTTTTGAACCCTTTCTGCGTCAGCAACCCCAGAAGGATTACCGCCAGCAGAGCCTTGGATCGGGTTTCATCATCAGTAGTGACGGCTATATTGTCACCAACAACCATGTGGTGGCCGAGGCCGATGAGATCAAGGTCAAGCTCTATGACGACAAGGAGTACGATGCAAAGGTCGTGGGCACGGACTCCAAGACGGACCTTGCCCTGATCAAGATTGATGTCAAGGGGCTTGATTACCTTGAACTGGGCGATTCCGACGCCCTTGAGGTGGGCACCTGGGTGGTTGCCATTGGAAGCCCCTTTGGTCTTGAGCAGACCGTTACGGCCGGCATTGTGAGCGCCAAGGGCCGGATCATCGGGTCAGGCCCCTATGATGATTTCATCCAGACCGACGCATCCATCAACCCGGGAAACAGCGGTGGCCCGCTGCTCAACCTCGAGGGTGAAGTGGTGGGTATCAATACGGCCATTGTGGCATCGGGCCAGGGCATTGGCTTTGCCATTCCCTCAAAGCTGGCGTCGGGTATCGTGGATCAGCTCCGAAATTCTGGAGAGGTGACAAGGGGATGGATGGGCGTGGCCATCCAGGATGTCACCCCTGAACTTGCCGAGTATTACAACCTCAAGGAAAAGAGCGGTGTGCTCGTGGCAAAGGTATACAAGGGAGATCCGGCTGACCGGGCAGGCATCGTTCCCGGTGATGTGATTACCCACGTAAAGGGCGATGCCGTCAAATCCAGCAGGGATCTGTCCACTGCCATCGCAGGCCTGGGGGTTGGCGCCCGGGTGCCTGTCACCCTTGTCAGGGACGGCAAGGCAAAGACTGTTTTTGTCGTATTGGTCAAGAGAAGCGATTCCGAACCGGGCGAGGCCCTAGCCCAATCCGGCGTTGATGAGTTCGGGCTGGGCTTTCAGGCCCTGGATTCCTCCAATGCGGAACAGCTTGGTTATGCAAAGGATGTCCGGGGACTCGTGGTCACGGAAATCAAGCCCGATGGCAGAGCCGCTGCAAGCGGTATCCGCCAGGGCGATCTTCTGACCGAGGTGAACCATGTCCGGGTGACAACCCTGGATGACTATGCCGCAACCCTGGCAAAGGTCAAAAAAGGAGCGACGGTCCAGCTTCTTTTCAGGCGGGGTAACACCAGTTTTATAGCGGTGCGCTTTACCAAGCAATAGGAACAAGGCGTTATGTTGTACTCACCGGCATGGCCGGAGCCGGGGCGCTGCCCCGGCCGCAACGAATTTTGAAACGTCGCCATTTGCCGTGTTCTGGCGGGGGGGGGCATATAAGAAAGGTCCCAGGGGTGTTGACATCCCTGGGGCCTCGTCGTTGTATGCGGTTTTGCCACCAAATCCGGGGATCTGAGGGTTGATGCAATAAAAAAGGCCCTTGATCCCCGGAAGGAAAAAAAGCCTGTCTGATTTTATTTTTGGTGGAGCTGAGGGGGATCGAACCCCTGACCTCATGGCTGCCAGCCATGCGCTCTCCCAGCTGAGCTACAGCCCCACAAAAAAAACTTTGCAACTTATAGTTTATGGTAACGGTTGTGTCAATAAAAAAATGCAGCATGGGTAAAAAAAATAATGCCCTGTACATTGTCCAACAAAGTATTGACACATTCTCTTATAAAACGGTAAAAGACAGGTTTGTAACTGGAACTATTTATTTTGTAAAGTTAAGGAGAGTGTATGCTCAAGTACATGCGTGAAAACACAGGGTCCTGGATTATTAAAATCCTGCTGGGTCTTATTGTTCTGGTTTTTGTTTTTCTTGGAATGGGTTCCATCGGCGCCAAGCGGGGCAATGAGGTTGCAACGGTTAATGATCAACCCATAACCCTGGATGAGTATCAGCGCTCCTATCAAAATATTATTGAGCAGATGCGTCAGCGGTTTGGCGATAACCTCAACGATGAAATTCTTCAAATGCTCCAGGTTAAAAAACAGGCCCTGGACCGCTTGATTGATGACCGTTTGATTTCAGGTGAGGCAAACAGGCTTAAAATAGCGGTGTCCAACCAGGAGCTTGCCAATTCACTGCTGGATATTCCGGCATTTAGAAAAGATGGTGTTTTTGACCTGTCAACCTACAAGGCTGTGCTTTCACGAAACCGAATGAGCCCGGAATCGTTTGAAGCCATGCAGTTGCAGGCCTTGAAAGAGCAAAAGGTCCGGGATCTTGTTCTCAGTACCCTTTCAGTGTCAGACCAGGAGGCAAGGGCATGGTACACCTACAACAAGACGCAGGTCGGCATCGACTATCTTGTTTTTGATCCGGCTGCTTACAAGGATATTACCGTTGATGCAGAGGCCCTGACCGATTTCTATGAATCAAACAAGGGAAAATACAAGTCCGAGGCAGAATTGACGGTTAAATATCTTGAATTTGCCGCAAACGACTACCAGGAGCGGGTGACCGTCTCGGATGACGACATCAAGGCGTATTACGAGGAAAATATTGACACCTACAAGGTGCCGGAAAAGGTTGAGGCCCGTCACATCCTGATCCGTGTTCCACAAGACGCCGACGAGTCGACGGTTGAATCTGCAAGAAAAGAGGCCGAAACGATTCATGCAAAGGCATTGGAAGGCGAGGACTTTGCTTCGCTTGCAAAGGCCTTTTCCCAGGGGCCCACAAAGGATAACGGTGGATATCTTGGCGCCTTTGCCAGGGATACCATGGTGAAACCCTTTGCCGATGCGGCCTTTTCCATGGCCCCCGGGGAGATCAGCAAACCGGTCCGGACCCAGTTCGGATGGCATGTGATCAAGGTGGAGGCCAGGCTTCCGGCATCGACAACCCCCCTGGACAAAGTGGCGGTTGAAATTCGTAAAACCCTTGCAGATGCTGAACTTAAAAACCTGGCCTATTATGATGCCGGGAAGGCCTTTGACGGTATTATTGATGGGGATGACCTGGAGCAGGCAGGCCTTATTACCGGAAAAAAAGTTTTAACGGCAGGCCCCTTTACCCAAAAGGGACCCGCAGGTATCACGGCTGACAGCCAGGCATTTGCACGGGCGGCGTTTGCCCTGTCCATGAACGAAATCGGGGATGTCAAGGAGATTGGAGACAACTATTATATTATCAAACCCGTTGAGAAAAAGGCACCTGACGTACTGCCCCTTGATGCGGTTCGTGATGCCGTGACAAAGGATTTTATGGCTAAGCTCAAGCAGGAACGGGCTAAAAAAGAGGCCCAGGCCTTTCTTGATGAACTCATCAAGGCTGGCAAGGGGATCAACGCCCTTGCCCAGGCAAAGGGCTTGAATGTTAAAGCCTCGTCCCTTTTTGTGCGCGGGGGCACTGTACCAGAATTCGGATCCAATTCTGAAATTACAACGGTTGCGTTTGACCTCTCCCCTGAAAAACCGGTCCACCCGGCAGTTGTCGCGGGCAGTGGCAGCTTTTATGTCATTTCCTTCAGGGAGCAGAAATTACCGGATGCTGCTGAAATCAATGAAAACCTGGATGGGGTTAAAACCTCTCTGGCCCGTTCAAAACAGGGCAGGGTATACGGTGAGTGGCTTGGCGAATTGCGTACGGCTGCCATGATTGATATCAAAAAGGGGTTTCTGGATTAGCATGGGCAAGCTCAAGTGGGTGTCGGTTGTGTGGTTTTTCGTGTGTTTTGCCATTATCGGCTCGTGTGCCACCCACATCCCACCGGCCACGGTGGTGCCGGACCTTGTTCCAGACCCCCGGCTTGTTCAGGGAACGCTTGATAATGGGCTAACCTATCTGCTGCTCAAAAATTCAACCCCTGAAAACAGGGTGAGCATGCATCTTGATGTACAGACGGGTTCCATGAATGAAACTGACGGGGAAAGGGGGATTGCCCACTACCTTGAACACATGCTCTTTAATGGTTCCACCCATTTCAAGCCTGACCAGCTGGTCGAGTATTTTCAGTCGATCGGCATGCGGTTTGGCGCGGATGCCAATGCCCACACGGGCTTTTTTGAAACGGTTTATGATGTTTTTCTTCCCTCGGGAGATCCGGCAGCTGTGGACCGGGGGCTTCTTGTTCTGGACGATTTTGCGAGGGGCGCACTGCTCCTCTCGTCTGAAGTGGCCCGGGAGAGGGGGGTGATCCTTGCCGAGAAAAGAGAGCGCAATTCTGTGGCCTATCGAACCTTTGAGGCGACCCTGAATTTTGAGCTTGCCGGGTCAAGGCTGCCGCTGCGTCTTCCCATCGGCACGGAGGAGGTCATCAAAAAAACCGACCGCAGACTGCTCAAAGGGTATTACGATACCTGGTACCGGCCCGAAAACATTGTGCTTGTGGTGGTGGGCGATTTTGATGTTGCCCCTGTCGAGACCCTCATAAAGACACGTTTTTCAACCATGTCACCCCGGGCTCCCCGGCAGCTGATGCCAGCGGATACCTGGGAACCGGGCGTGCAGGACCGGGCTTTTTATCATCATGAGCCTGAAACGGGAAACACCACCGTTACCATAGAAAAGGTGCGGGCTGTTCCCTTTGAGATGGATACGCTGGCGGCGTTTAAAAAAAGAGCTGTCCTGGATCTTGCAGAGGCTGCGGTTGAAAACAGGCTGTCAAGACTTGTCCGGCAAAAGGGCACCTCCCTTTCCGATGCCGGCATCTATTCGGGTGATTTTTTCCAGGGGGTTCATTTTTCCGTCATATCAGCTGAATCGGATCCCGGCCAATGGCAAAGCAGTCTGGATCTTCTTGAGACCACCCTGCGCAGGGCACTTGAATTCGGTTTTTCAGAACAGGAACTGTCCCGGGTCAAGGCGGATTTTATCCAGCGGCTGACCACTGAGGTCAAAGAGGCCGCAACGCGAAAGAGCAGCGAACTTGCTAATGAAATAATCAATCAGGTTAACCATAAACGCATTTTTCAATCCCCGGCCCAGCGCCATGATATCCTGGTGGATTTTGTAGACGGCCTGACGGTTGATGACCTGCTGCAGACCTTCCGGAACGAATGGGATAAGGGACCTTGGCTGGTCCTTGTAACGGGTAATGCCGCCATGGATGCATCTGCCCCACACACGGCCGAAGATTTGATTCTGTCGGCCTTCCAAAAAAGCCGTGCCCGAAACGTGTTCCCCCAGAAAACAGACGAGCAAATCGGATTTCCCTATCTTCTACCCCCGGGGAACCGGGGGAAAATAAAGGATGAGAGAACCATTGATCCCCTTGGTGTCAAGGAGGTTACGTTTGAAAATCAGATCCAGCTGTGTCTCAAACCGACAAAATTCAAGGAAGGGGAATTTATCTTTAAGGCAGGTTTCGGCCAGGGCAGAAAAGGGGAACCCGAAGCCCTTCCGGGCATCGCCCTTCTGGCGTCAAGTGTCGTCAACGAGAGCGGGTTTGGCGGGATTGATAAGGATCAGCTAGAAGCGGCCCTGGCCGGCCAGAATGTCGATGTTCATTTTGAAGCGGATCAGGGGCGGTTCTTCATCACCGGTTCTGCCGGTCCTGGCGAGTCTGAACTGGTATTTCAGCTGATTCGCAACTATTTTGTTGATCCGGGATTCAGGCCTGAAGCCCTTGCGCTTGCCAAAGAACGCTATCGCCAGATGTACCACGAGGCCCTGGGAACACCCGAAGGGGCCATGGCCATTAACGGCGAGCGGTTTCTGGCAGGTGGAGACTCACGGTTTGGGCTTCCACCGGTTGCAGACATTGAGAAAATTACCCTGGCTGACGTTCAATCCTGGATGGTCGCCTGCCTTAAACGCGGCAGCATGGATGTCTCCGTGGTGGGTGATTTCAACCTGGATCAGGTCCAGGATCAGGCAGCAGTCTACCTGGGAACCCTTCCAGAAAGAGAAGATGGCGACACCCGGCAACACCGGCCTGAACCTGTATTCCCGGCAGGAAAAAGATTGGAATTAACCGTGGATACAACCCTTGAAAAGGCCCTGGTTCAGCTGGCATTCCCAACCGATGATTTCTGGGATATCGAAAAGGTCAGGCGTTTAAACGTGCTTGCTGCGGTGTTTTCAGAAAGACTCAGGAAAAACGTCCGGGAGAAGCTTGGGGTTTCCTATTCGCCCTTTGCCTACAACGCTCCTTCCCAATGCCATGACGGTTATGGCGTTTTCCGTGCCGTTGTAAATGTGAAACCGAATGCTTTGGAAATGGTGCTCCAGGAGATTCACCGGATTGCCAACAGCCTTGAGAAAAATGGGGTGACGCAAAAAGAGATAGTACTTGCCGTTAAACCCATCATGACACACATCAAGGATATGCGGCAAAATAATGGGTACTGGCTTGCGTCTGTGCTTTCAGGTTCTGGGGATCATCCGGAAAAATTAGAGTGGGCAACAACGATAATAGATGATTATCAGTCGATTACGTTAAATCAAATCAACCGGCTTGCAGGTGAGTATTTGAAAGAATCCAGGGGGGCTTCAATCCTTATCCGTCCTCCTAACTAAATAGGGTCTGATTTGAAATAGGAGGGCTTGACTTGCACGCATGGACACCTGTTTATGTTTCGCGCTGTGGGTGATTGTCCTCAAAGGGTTCAATCACATTATTTCTCAGGTAAAAATCCAGATCAAACAGCTGCTTGAACGTCAGTTCCGTGAACTTGACCCGCCGTTTCCTCAATTTCATTGAGCTGAACGAAGGGTAGTTGGTTATTTCATAATCTTCAATGGTTTTAAAGGGCAATTCACCGACATAATACCCGAGGCTGCTTAGAAATATGGAGCGTTCGGGTTTGTCTTCTTTTTCATCGTTGTTGTCAATGTATTTGAATGATAGCCCGCCCATGCTGATATCTATAATTTGCCCAAGCCTCCTGGAATGGGGGCTGATGGCCGCATAAGCCCCTTCTTTGGCTTTGTAGCGTTTGTTCTTTCTTCTCTCAACCATTCTCTTTGTGGTGCCCATAGTCACGTATCCTTTTTAGCACAGCTGTACATTTCAGCACAGTTGTCATGGAAGTGGATTCTCTCTGCTGAAAAAAGCAAGAATTGTGCCTTTGCTATTGATCTGCTGCCTGTTTTTGTCTGAGCCCTTGTTTGCCGGTTCTATTGTACGTTAAATTCTTTGGATGCAGTGCTGGTATGAACCGATTGCCATATTTTGTATGGCATGTTTTTCCTATTTGGTATTTATTTGGTTCATGTTTCTTCAAATTGTTTCAGGTCCCGGTTCTTTCTGACCCGGGCAGGGTCAAATACCCTTCCGCTGATGGTAATATAAACCCCCGGCAAAAGGGTTTGAACTGCAGCAACGGCAAATCCCAGGTTAAAGGTGGCATCGCTGGACTTAAAACCTGCCGGTTCCATGGCGCCGGTAAGGACGATGGTTTTATCCTTGACCGCTTTGAGGGCCATGGCCGTATCCACCATGGTATCAGTGCCATGGGTGACCACGATACGATCACAATCGTCTGCAAGCAGGGCATCAGCAAGTCGCTTTCGGTCTGTGTCCGTCATGTCCAGTGAATCTTTTTTTGCCAGGGATTTTATGCTGTATTCAAAATTGACCCGGGCTTCCTTGAGAATTTCCTTTGCCCGGGGGGGGCCGACCTCGTAGCGGCTCATGGCGTCGAAATAGACCTTGTCGATGGTTCCGCCAAGGGTGTAGAATTTAATCTTCATTGGGGGGGACCTCTGTATCTTTTTTCTCGTTTAAAAAAGTGCAACAGGTTGAATGGGAAACCCCATGGCTGAAACCTCTGTTGCGTAAAAAGCCCATCATTTTTTTTTTCAGTTCAGAAGCGTCAAGGTTCTGCCACCTGCCTGCTTTGGATTTGACGGCACGCAACGCCGCATCCTTGTCGTCAACACCGGCCAGTGCATGCTCAATAACGGCCCTGCTGATCCCTTTCTGCTTGAGTTCGTATTCAATGGCAAACCGTGATCTGGGCCGGAACCGCTCCCGGCTTTCCACAAACAGGGCCGCAAATTCAGCATCATTGAGAATCCCTTCCCCGGTTAATTTTGCCAGGGTCTCGTCAATGATTTCCGGGTCAAATCCTTTTTTAATCAAATTGTTCCGGGTTTCCATGGTACTTCTTGCCCGGGGGGCAAGATACCGAACCGCCTGGTTGTATGCACGGGCCGCGTCATTCATGGTCAACGGCCCGGCCGCCACAGGATGTTTATGCGGGCGCGTTCCGTGTTGGTCTGCATATCCATGATCGTATGAAATGTTCTCAGTTGGTCACCGGTTGTATCGATCTGGGTTCTTGATACGATGATGTCCCCATAAAAGGACTCCCTCTGAAAGGTGACTTCCAGGTGTTCGGGTCTGTTGGCCAGCAGAAACGCCGGGGGAACCGTTTCAACGGCCCATTCAAGGTAGATGGCGTTGTTTACGTGTCCATTGAGATCCAGGTCGTGCATCCTTACCTTAAAGGGGAGTTCAAAATCCACACGAACCGGTTTTTCGAGTGTTTTCAGTGTTGACAGATCCTCGGGCGTTTTCTGTTCAAGATACCTTTCGGGCAGGTATCTGCTCAACCTGACGGGGCGGCTGTTTTTTTTTTTGATCATCACCCAGAAGGCGCTGGCGGTAACAACCTCAAGGGCGCTGTGGCCGGTTATTCTGAACTGCCTCAGTTCGTAGAGGTTGTTCACCGGGGTGCGCCATGTCTCGATGGTGATCGCTTCCTGCCAGGCTGGTGAGGCTTTTATTTCGATCTGATATCGCACGATAACCCAGGCAAGATTTTTACTGGCAAGGTCAAAACCTGAAACCCCCATGGCAGAGGCGTGTTCAGATGCCGTGTCCTGGAGAAGGTTAAGAATGCTGACGATTTTTAACTCTCCCCGGGAATCGAGGGTGGAGTAACCGACCCTGGTTTTTCTGGTGTGGATGAACCGTTTTTCAATCATAGGTGATTTAACTCTCTGTTGACATGGGGTCATCCACGGTTTCCATCTTTATGACATGGTAAGCCGGAGTTTCATAGGGGTGCACCCTGATTAATGTCTCAATTACGCCGCCAACAATATCATTTTTACAGATCAATTCAAGTTTATATTCATCTTCGGTGTGTATTTTCCCCTTTTTTCCAATATAGGGGGTGCTGCTGTCAAGGGGACGGAATTGTCCTGTTCCCCTTGTCTGCCACGCACAGCAGTCATAATTGCCCCAGTGGCCTGCTCCCTTTTCAAAAAGGGCTTTTTTGACTATTTCCAGGTGGGATTCGGGTACATAACAGCCGATAAGATACACAGCACCTCCTTGTTGTTTTCAGATACCGGGAAGTTTTTCAATAAGCTTGAACGGGGTTTCAAGAAGTCTCTGCATGGTTCCCACGAGCCCCTTGCCCACCTCTGCAGGGGGGAGCAGAAAAACATCCGGGTTATTAATGGTTCCCGCTGCCTTCACGGGAATCGAGACAAGCCGCCCCTGGAGAATGCTGCCAAGTACGGGAATTTTTTCGATGAGAATATCAGCCGTCTTAAAGGGCGCCACAAGAAAGATCAGCGCCAGTTGATCCTTTTCAGGGTCGATCCAGCCGTTGAAAATAAGGGTCATATCCTGCCCGTCAATGACCGCGTTGGTAAAGATAATCCGACCCTGGTTTACATCGCCATCCAGGGTTAATGCGTTGTAGGCAAATCCATCCTGTTCGATATTGGGCAGTTGTCCCTTGAACAGGGTGGCAACGTTGATGACCGAGAGAATCCTCGACAGAAGGGTTAGTTTGTAGATGCGGCCCTTGGGGGAACTGAGGGTGAACCGGCCTTTGGTGCTGGGGAGCAGCGACGCCGGGTTGCCGGATGATTCAAGGGTCGCCTGGAGAGAATAGTGGCCGCTGATCAGCCCTTTTCTGCCATGGAGGCATGACAGGGTGGTGTCGAGGTCTCTGTCTTTGATGTTCGTTGAAAAATGGACGTCAACGATGCCATCCTGGTCCACGATGGTGCCGGTAAAGTCGATGGTGCAGCCGCTGGCCTGAAGAATGGTGATTTCGGTTTTCTTTCTACCAACGGTGATTCGGGCTTCAACATGGTTGAAAAGGCGCCCATGGTATTTGAGGGTGCTGGCCTTGAGGATAAAGGGGGGCAGAACATTTTCGGGCAGTAATCTGTCTGCTGTCGTTGTTCGGGCGGTCTTGATCGTGTCAAGGTCAAGGAAACCGGTGGAAAGCACCGGGGTGTTCTCTGGATCAGATGTCACCGTAAAGGGGGTGTTTCCGGTCAGTCGGATCAGTTCCTTAAGGGCATGGCTCCCTGGATTAAGGAGGCCTTCAAGGGTTGGGGTGTCAAGGCGACCTTCGAAGATGAACCGGCCATCCTTGCTGGTAATCCGGGCAACGTTGGTTTGTTTGTCCGTGAGGGTTGCCTGGTCGAGCAAAAAATGACCGTCCCTGTTTGCAACGCTTAAAAAAAGAACCGCTTGATTTTTAAATTCAAGTTCGCCATTAAAGGTCATTCCCGGTGTCTTTGCCTGTAAAACGCCCCGGGAGAGGGTCAGGGGCATGGAGAGTTCGTCAAGGTATGGGGTCCTGGTCATGGCGGTTATGAAACGGGGCGAATGGATGGTGGCAGCCAGCTCTGTAAGGTGCAGGCTGTCAGCCGAAACCATGAACCGACCCGAGGCATTGGAAATTTCAGGGGGGGATTCCCTTGCGGCCAGGCCCAGGCCGACGAACGAACCGTTGACGGTGCCGGCGAGATTCTGGGGTCTGAGAATCGGTCCCTCCAGATTGGCCTGGTCAAGGAGGAGCCGGCCCTGGGCCGATGCCACGGGTGAGAGCGCCGTTTCGATGGGTTTGAATCTGGTGAGCCAGTCAAACAGCCGTGGCAGGTCAAGCCGACTCGACCCAACAGAAAGGGACACAAGCGGATCCCTGCCAAGGGTTATCCTGCCATTGACATTGGAAAGAACGCCCATGCGTGAGGTTGCGGTCAGGCCCTTGATAAAAATGTATTCATCCTGGAAGGTGAAGGTCTCTGCCTTCAGTTGCACGCTGCCGGGAATGCGGTCATAGTCTCCTTCCAGCGTGATGCTGTCAGCCTTTACCGACACACAAATTTCATGGTCAATGGATTCAAGCTTCAGGGTACCATGGGCCGTTCCGCTGATGTTATCGCACCGGTCAAGCTCCTGGGTCAGCAGGCCTTCGGGTAAAAGAATTTTTAGCGTGTCACAAAGGCCATTGAGGTCAGCAAAAAGGTCAAATTCACCTTTAAATCCGTGGGTTTTTCCCAGGATATCGACGTCCAGGTTTCCCTTTCTGACCGTTCCCCGGTTTACGTCCCCATGGGTCACCTGGGTGGTGAGAATGCCCTTTTCCATGGTCACCAGACCATTTATTTTTGAAACCGTCAATTGAGTTTGGGGGATTCTGACAACGCCCGCCTTGACAGCACCGGTGATCACCATGGTATGGGGATTGAAAAGGGAATTCAGGCGGCTTGACGTGAACGAAACGCTGATCCTGGGAACCACCCCGCCCCTTAATATCCAGAACAGTTCCCGGCAGATGGGATTGTCCTTGAAAAGGGCAAGGGCTGTTGATCTTGTGGGACCCACCTGTATGTTTTCCCCCAGGAATGTGATCCTGGCATTGTTTGTGACACGATCAAATTCAAAATCAACGCCCAGGGTGAGCCCGGGCGGGTCAAACCGGGTTGAATCCATGGACAGGGTGATGTGTTTGTCTGTTACAACGGCCTTGGCCGTGATCTCTTCGCCTGATATCTCAGGTGTCTTTCCTGCTGTTGAGCAGATCTCTGGGGAATGTATGGCAAGTTCCACGTCAACCCGGCTGGTTTGTGTGGCGGAAAACCGGACCTTGACAAGGGCAGCCGTCAGGGTTGAAACGGTTTTATTCGGAATCAGACGGGAAACAGTGGTGTTGTCCACGGTAAGATTCTTGACCGTCAGCTCTCCAGTGATTTTTTTTTGTTCCGGGGAAACGACCATGGACCCGTCCATTCGGGCAAAGCTGTGATGTTGAAAATTTTCAACCTTGACCAGAAGATCGTGCTGGCCTGGGGGAAGCAGGGCAAAGAGCTCACCTGGTACCGGCAGTTGGGGCAGGTGAAATTCAGGCACGGGTGGGGTGTTCCCTGGAGATGTGGTTGAAGTCAGGACCTGAATCGTTTTAAAGCGAATCCTGCTGATGTTGATTTTGCCGGTGACAAGATCCAGGAGATCGGGATAAACCAGGGTTGTATCCACAAGGATGTGGCTCCCGCCGATCTCCATGTCAAGACCTGTGACCGTCAGGCAGGGAAGGGGGAAGAGGTTGAGTTCAATCTTTTTCGAGGTGGTCAGGGTGTTGAGCTGCTGGGAAACAAAGGTGGAGAGTGTCTGGGTTAACCAGGCCGAGTCACGCATCCAGAAAAAAAAGAGACCCATGCCCATGGAAACGATGACCCCGCATACAAAGATGAAAACAAGGGGGCGTTTGGAAGGTTTTGGGTTGACAATCATGGTGGCTGCTGGAGGGCTGTTCAGCGCCACCAGAAGAAAAGGGCGCTGAACAGTCGAGTCTATTCCGTGCGGCTGGTGATTTCAACCACATGGAAACCAAAGTTGGTTTTTACAGGACCATGGGGTTTGCCAACAACCTCGTTGAATACAACCCGGTCAAATTCAGGAACCATCTGGCCCGGGCCGAATTCACCCAGGTCGCCGCCCTGTCGTCCCGAGGGGCATTTGGAATGTTTCTGGGCAAGTTCAGAAAAATCGGTTCCGTTGTTGATCTGATCGATAAGTTCCTGGCACTGCTCTTCAGTGTCCACAAGAATATGGCGCGCGCTGGCTTTTGCCATTTGAATCTCCCTTTAATTTGAATGGTTACATGGCGTTCTCAGTTTCTTTCCCCGCTAAAATAACCAAAAATGGGCAAAATAGCAAGGTGGAAATCCCGGGCAGGCCCTTACCATGTCAGACCCGTCTGCCTTGAAAGATCGATGAAATTGGCCATGACCTGTTTGGTTTCCTGGAGAAGGAAATCATTTTCAGGGTCCCCATCCTTGATCCGGGTCTTGTTATCCTCAAGGGTTTCAAGCAGGGGCTGGTTACGGCTTTTTCGAAGCCTGTTTTCAACATCCAGCTCCAGGGCGGTGAACTGCTCTTTTTCCTGCCGGCGTTTTGCCTGGTTGAGGGACCACTGCTTGATATTGTAAATCTGGGTGGCAAGGTTGTATTTTTCCCTAAGATAGGTGAACTCAGGATTGTGCCGGGTGCGTTCTTCATGGGCTTTTTCAAGGCTTTCAATGGCAGGGCCAAGGTCCCTGTAAGGTTTGAACTCAGCCCGCTGGGAGATGTCCCAGGGCAAAGCCCCCTCAAGGGCACTTTCGCCGGTCTCTTCAGGGTTGTAGAAGGGGGGGTAGTCTATGTCCGGTTCAACCCCCTTGTTTTGTGTGCTTTTCCCGGAAATCCGGTAAAATTTTGCACTGGTCAGCTTGAGCTGGCCGCTGTATATGGATTGAAGGGCCTGGACAGTTCCTTTGCCGAAACTTCGGGTTCCCACAATGACCCCTCGGTTGTAATCCTTGATGGCTCCGGCAAAGATTTCAGATGCCGAAGCGCTCATGCGGTTGATCATGACCACCAGGGGGCCGGTGTAGGCTATGGTCGGATCCGGGTCGGTCAATCGGGATAGGGTTCCGTTTCTTCCCTTGATCTGGACGGTCGGACCGGTTTCGATAAACAGTCCCACCAGCTGATTGACCTCCTGGAGGGAACCGCCGCCGTTGTTTCTCAGATCAATGATCAGTCCGTCAATTTTTTCGGCCTTAAGCTCTTCGATCAATTGTCTTACATCCCGGGTGGTGCTTCGATAGTCCTGATCTCCTGCCTGGGAACCCTTGAAATCCTGATAGAACACGGGGATTTCAATGGTACCAATGGTGTAAGTGCGATTATTCTCAGTTAACGTGTCAATGTGCTTCTTGGCCGCCTGTTCCTCAAGCTTGACCCGGTCGCGTTTGATGCTGACGATCCGTGCGCTCTGGAGACCTTTTTTTTCCGCCGGTATGATCTTGAGACGGACCGTGGTATCCTTGGGGCCCCGGATCAGTTTGACCACCTCGTCTATTCTCCAGCCCACAACGTCCTGGATTTCACCGAGGGTGTCCTGGCCCACGCCAATGATTTTGTCACCCGGCATAAGCTGGTGTGATTTGTCTGCCGGACCTGCCGTTATGAGGCTCACCACCTTGGTGTACTCGTATTCGTTCTGGAGTACGGCACCAATTCCTTCAAGGCTGAGGCTCATCTGAATGTCAAAATCCTCGGACAGCCTGGGGGGGAAATACTGGGTGTGGGGGTCAAAACTCATGGTAACGGCGTTCATGAACGTTCTGAAGCAGTCGTCCGAATTGGTCTGGTCAAGGCGGTTGAGCCGGCTGGCATAGCGCTTGGTCACTGTCTCTGAGATGGCATCATCGGTTTCATTGTCAAGCTTGAGGGTCAGAATGGCGTTTAAAAATTCGTTTTTCCATAGATGTTCAAGGGCCTGTTTGTCTCCAGGCCATGGCATCTCCTTTCGCACAAGGTCAATGGTTTCCTCGGAGTCCAGGTCCAGGGCGGTTTTCCAGGTTTCGGCAAGGGTGTTAAAGTAGACAAGCCGTTGTCTGGATCTTTCAACGAACAGGTTGAAAATGGCGTAGGCCGGGGCCAGATCACCCCGCTTGAGGGCGTTGTCAAACCGGTAGCGCAGGGGTTCGAACCGGTCAATGTCCTTCTGGACAAACAGGTTTCTTCCCGGATCAAGCATGGTGAGATACCGATCGAATATCAGCGAGGAAACACTGTTATTAAGGCGCTTGCCGGCGTAGTGGTTTCGTTCAAGTGATCTTGCAATGGCAATGGCGGTTGCCTGGTCCTCGGCGGTGAAGGTGACCTTTTCATCGTATGCCGGTCCCTGTGCTGCCGGTGTTTGCGGGGTGAAAAATATCAGCAGTGCGGCAACCAGGGCCAGAAAGGAATAAAGGGTGTGACGGTTCATTAAATGTTCTCCAATGTCTCCATGGGGGTGGGCGTGGTCAAAAGGGCAGTATTCTCAGGGGTTTCAAGGCTTATTCGACCGATTTTTCCTGCCCTCAGTTCCCGGATGAGAATCTCGGACGCCTTCTGGTAATCAACCGTGCCGCCTTTTTTCAGGCACCCCCTCCGGGCAGCAATGGCCTCAAGCAGTCCCAGGCCCTCCCGGGGCAGCGGGTCAGTGAGTCTGTAGCGCCGGCATACAAGATCCGAATAGGTTTCCATGATCAGCGATCCGGCAAAACAGGCGATTTCGGTATAGTCCATGGCAATGTCTGAAATGGCGCCCATGGCTGCCAGGCGATAGGTCTGTTCCTTTTCATCCATTACCGGCCAGAGTATGCCCGGGGTGTCGTAAATGTCAACCGCGTTTTTCAGGCTGGTCCGCTGCTGTTGACGGGTGATGGCGGGGACATTGCCCGTGCGGGCAATTTTTTTTCCGGCAAGGGTGTTGATAATGGTGGATTTTCCCGTATTGGGAATGCCCACAACCATGACCCTCACCCGCCTTGACCTGCCCTTGGTGACCTTGGTAAGGCACAGGTCAGCCGCCTGCCAGGCCTCATTGCTCCGGGTGCCTGTGATGGCAATGGCGGTGGCGGCGTTTGCCCGGTTAAAATGGTCGAGCCACAATTGTGTTATTGCCGGGTCGGCAAGGTCGTTTTTGTTGAGGATCTTCAGCCGCACGGCGTTTTTGCAGATTCTGTCCAAAAGGGGGTTGCTGCTGGACACAGGGATTCTGGCATCAAGAATTTCCATGACCACGTCAACCTTTGCAACCGCTTTGATCAAGAGCTCTCTGGTCTCTCTCATATGTCCCGGGAACCACTGGATATCCATTTTGTGTTTAAACTCTCCCCTTGTTTTTGATGGATCTGTTTTTGATGGTCCGGATCTCTTGTTCCAGGCGTTTGATTTTCATTTTGTCGGTTTCGATCACAGTGGTGTCGGCTGCCGGGGGGCTGCATCCTGCCCCGGTCTTCTGGACTGTCGGGTCACCTTGTCCGGTTACAGCGTTTTTGACTGTCCGGCCGTTCTGCTCTGCACCCATCTGTTTCACAGCCACCGGTTCGCCCCGGCGTCCTTTCCCTGGGGGCGGGGCGGGCCGGGGCAGCTGTTTGTCCCCCCCTGGATCTGGACCGGGCCTGGGCTGTTCGTCCGCGTCATCACCGTGGTCATCGGCCGTCAGGTAGAGAAAGGTAAAGAGAATAGCGCCTGCCGCACTGCCTGCAAAACCGCCTGCAAAACCGCAGATGATGATTTTCAGGACGGGATAATCCAGGACAACGCCCCCGGCTGTTCCCAAAAGGGCGCCCAGGATCATCAGGGCTGTTGCAGAAATATACATGGGAGAAGGTATATCACAATTTCAGGCAACGATAAACGGCAAAACGTTTTGGGATCCCCCGGTTTTTCTTTTGTATCAGGTTTCCCCAGGCTTTCATGGGCTGGCCTGGGCATAGGATGGGTTCTGCTTGACTTCAGCAGGTCGATTTGAGATCATGATCCGGGAATTTATTTAATCGGTTTTTAGGAGCCCTGACCCCCATGTCTGATTCTGTTTTGTCCCCCGGACCTGCCGTTTTCATCGCCGTACTGTTCCTCGTCTCAGGGGGTCCCTGTCTGGCGGCCGATGCCGGATCTTCCGGGAATTCCATCCCCTCCCTTGAGGAGAGCATCCGGTTCTCCCGCCCGCTTTTTTTTTGCGACGACAAGCTTCCCATGGATGTTTTTGATGTGAGAGAGCGCCTTGAAAAAGAGTTTCTCATTGCCCTTTGGGATCGTCCCCAGGTAATCCTCTGGCTCAAGCGGGCCGCCCGTTATTTTCCCCATATTGAAACGGTCCTCGAACAGGAGGGGCTTCCGGACGACCTGAAATACCTTGCTGTGATTGAAAGCGGGTTAAGGCCCCACGCCGGTTCATCCATGGGTGCCATTGGATTCTGGCAGTTTATGGGATCAACGGGCAGAAACCATGGTCTCAGGGTTGATGCTGCCGTGGATGAACGAAGAAATATCTTTACCTCCACAAGGGCTGCCTGTCAGTACCTTAAAAGTTTGAAAGAGACGTTCGGAACCTGGTCCCTTGCTGCTGCCGCCTATAACATGGGGGAAAACGGCCTTGCCTCCGAGATAAAAACCCAGGGTGCCCTGGACTACTTCTCCCTCTATCTTCCCCTGGAGACCCAGCGGTATGTGTTCAAGATCGTTGCCGCCAAGGAGATCATGAAGCATCCTGAAACCTATGGCTTTAACCTCATCGCTTCGGATTATTACCCGGTGATTGCGTTTGACAGGGTTGAAATAACCGCCGGGTCCGAGGTGCCCGTTGCTGTCATTGCCCGGGCAGCCCAGGCGACGTTCAAGCAGATCAAGGATCTCAACCCGGAAATCCGGGGGGATTATGTCGCAAAGGGAAAACGTTCGATCCTGATTCCAAAGGGCGGTTCAAAGGGGTTCACGGGTCGGTTTGCACGGCTTTTTAAAGTCTGGAAAAACAACAGTGGTACCGGACTCCATGTGGTGAAAAAGGGGGAGAACCTGAGCACCATTGCACAGCAGTATCAGATGTCCCTTGGAATGCTCTTGCGGCTGAACCGGCTGAACCCCAAGAGTGCCATTCACCCCGGAGACCGGCTCAAGGTGGATTCCAGACGATAGAAGTACCGGTGTTACACGTCGGCCGGAACGTCGGAGCCGGCTGGCTGTTCCTGGGACTCGGTCATTCGTTGTCGTTTTTTTGTGCAGGATTTGTCGTCCCGGACAATGGCACAGATGTTGGGGTTGTGGAGTTCTTTACATGTGGCATGGTTGTAGAGCGGACATTCGGGATATTGCTTTGACATTTTTGGCTCCCTTTTTGTGGCTTTTGTATCTTCAACATGCATTTTTGTGAACTATAGCTTAAATCCGGGTTGGTTTCAAGGGTCAGGATTGCTGCTGGAGAAACCTGCCGCAGACGCACAGGGATGACCACGAAAAAATATACTCAATAAGCCCGGGAACCGAGATCTGCTGGTTGAAACCGCCCAGGTGGGGACCGGTGCTCAGGGAGATGTTGGCCTTTCCCTGCTCATGGCCGTCGATCTCAGCCGCTGTCATGCCCCGATCCAGGAGAAAGGATCTGAACGCATCGTTGTCCATTCTGTTCTGATCCTCGATTCTGAGGATCTCCTCCATATGGCGGTCAACCCCCATTTCATCGATCAGGGAGTTCAGCAGATCTGCTGAAGGCAGGGGAAGGTCCGGCGGGGCGTCAACGCCGGTAAAACCTGAATAGTAACGGTTTATGGCGCAGGTGATGGCCCGGTTGAACATGGCTGGATCAAAGAGTTCCCTTGCGTCCACCGGACGCCCCTGGGCGTCGCTGCCGCGCCTTTCCGGAACGCTGTTTCTGAAATAGCTGCCAGCCACGAGGATGAGGCTCAACAGGTGGGACCCGATGTGGTGGTGCAGGTGTCTTGTCTCCTGAACAAAGGTAAAATGTTCAAAATCCCTTAATCCGGACACGGCAAAATTGGGGTGGCGGCAGCTTTCAAGCCAGCGGTCAAGCCTGCCGCTTCTCTCCCACTGATACACGCCGCCGTCCTGCCTGCGACCCTGCTGCACCCGGTTGTGAAACAGGGGGATGACCGCTGTATGGACAATGCCCATGGCGGCACTCCGGCCGAGGAGTGCCGCATTGCGGCCAAGCACCCGGGGCAGGTCAAGGGGCGCGCCCTGGTAGCGGGGTTCGTTGGGATAGTCATAGTAGTTGCCGGCAGCACAAAAGACAATGGCCAGCCGTTCTGTGTGAACCCTGTCCGGAACCAGCACGGTATCCGGGATTTCGGTGATTTTGAACAGGCAGGCATTTCCTTTCCTGACGGGCCGGGGGATGTCAAAGTCGGCAAAATCAGCGTGGCCATGGATTCTGAAAAAATCCATCCAACCCGTCTCAAGAACAAGGTTGCCCGGGTCTTCCAGGGGGGTGATAAATTTGACCACCCCGATCCGGCCGGTCCGGGTGGGTGCGGTCAAGCTTCTTCCCCGCCATGTGAACGGCGAGTCGGAGTCGATGTCAAGTTTTTTGAGAATCCATTCAAACGATTGTGTGACCACCTCGGCTGGCTTTGGGGCCGGGATTTTAAGGGGACTCACGGCAAGGGGGAGGGCACCCAGAGCCTCGCCCACGGCCCTGTGGCGGTGTCCCGTGCTCGAGATCAGAATCTTCTGAAGTTCCGGGATGATGCGTTCCCCAGGTCCCGAAGGGGCTGTGACAAGGATGGCCGTCAGGGTTTCAGCGGTTTCACGGTAGAGGAACAGGGCCTGCTTCTGGGTGTCGAATTTTTTGGACTGGATGAGAAACACCAGGGCATTGACGGTGTTGTCGGTCACGCTCGAGGCGCATCGTGCCAGCCGTTCCCCAATGGACTTCACAGCCATGTACGCCCCCGGAAAGTCAAGTTCCTGGTTGAGCAGCCTTGATTCAATGTTTTCTGGGCCGGTTTCCCCGGCCCGGGCTGGAATCGTCATATCCGGGCTGGATCTACTGCAGCAGATCTTTTTCAGAGATGCTCTCTGATGTTTTTGGCAGCTTTCTGGGCATTGAACTCCCGGAAGCGGCACCTGGCTGGGCTGTTACTGTTTTTTCCGGGTACTGTTGTTTGATCCGGGTAAGTTCCCTGTCCAGGGTCTTTCGGTCAATGGTGGTCTGTTCAAGGGTGTCCGCCTTTATCTTGACCAGACTGAGCTCTTTTTGCAGTGCGGCCATGGCCTCCTCCCTGTCGGAAAGCCGGGCGGCAAGGGTGGCTGATTCGGCTTTTTCAGCCTTGATTTCAGCCACTATTTTCTGGATGACAGTCTCCATTTCAGCTGTTTTCTGGTCAAGCCGCTTTTCCATCTCAGCCGTTCTTTGACCCAGACGCTGTTCCACTTCTGTCGACCTTGCAAGCTGTTCAGCCGCCCTGCTCTCCATGGCGGTCAGGGCTTTTTTCAGCTCATTTTCAAGGGTCTTGGCGGCGGCCGACTCCCGGCCTGACAGAATTTTTTCCAAACGGTCAAGGTCGGCCTTGACCTCGTTTTTTTCCGCCTTGGCCGTTGCAAGTTTTGTCATTTCCGACTCAAGCTCCTTGAGGGTGGTCTCAAGCTGGTGTTGCATCTTTGCCATGTCCACGGTCATGGCGTTTATCTTGGTTTCCAGGGTTTCGGCCACATCCTGGACTTCGTTCTGTCCGGTATCATGGACAGCGACCATCCTGTCCTTGATGTCCATGTAGGCAAACCAGAGAACCGCGCCGACCAGACAGGGCAGGATGACCGAGATGATGGTGATCCGGTTGCCGAGTTTTTCGATCTTGAGTTCATTGAGTTCCTGGCGAAATGCCGCCGCCGATATTTCGTCGCTGTCCGAACCATGACCGCCAATGGTGAAATCGCCCGGTTCCAGGGGACGGGTGCTCATCGGTTTATTCCCATTCAATGGTTCCGGGGGGTTTGGAGGTGATGTCAAACACCACCCGGTTGACCCCGTCCACCTCGTTGATGATTCGGTTGGATACGGTGGCAAGCAGATCATGGGGAAGTCTTGCCCAGTCCGCGGTCATGGCATCCTTGCTCGTGACGGCCCGGATGGCGATGCAGCTGTCGTAGGTCCGTTTGTCGCCCATGACGCCCACGCTCTTGATGGGCAGAAGCACGGCAAAGGACTGCCACAGCTTGCGGTAGAGGCCCGCAGCCCGGATTTCTTCGAGGAGCAGGGTGTCGGCCGCCTTGAGGATGGACAGTCTTTTTTCAGTCACTGCCCCCATGATGCGGATGGCAAGTCCCGGCCCCGGGAAGGGCTGGCGCCATACCATCTCCTCATTGAGTCCCAGTTCCAGCCCCAGTTTTCTCACCTCGTCCTTGAACAGAAACTGCAGCGGTTCGACCAGCTTGAGCTTCATCTTTTCTGGCAGACCGCCCACATTGTGGTGGGATTTGATGATGGATGTGGGGCCACCAAAGGCTGATTTGGACTCGATGATGTCTGGATAGAGGGTGCCCTGGCCGAGGAATTCGGCCCCGTCAATCTTTCTGGCCTCGTCTTCAAACACCTCAATAAAGAGGTTTCCAATGATTTTGCGTTTTTTCTCGGGGTTTTCCACACCGGTCAGCTGGTCCAGGAACCGTCGCCTTGCATCCACAAACCGGATGTTCATGTCCAGGTGGGCGGTGAGGCTTTTTTCAAGATTTTCCCGTTCGTTGTTTCTTAAAAGTCCGTTGTCGACAAAGATGCAGTAGAGATTCTTGCCAATGGCCCGGTGGATGAGAAGGGCTGCCACCGACGAGTCCACCCCGCCGGAAAGTCCCATGATCACCTTTTTGTCTCCAACCGCCTCTTTGATCTGCTCGATGGCACCGGTTGCAAAGGATTCCATGGTCCAGCTTTTTTCACAGTGGCAGACGTCAAACAAAAAATTCTTGAGCATTTCAAATCCGCCCGGGGTGTGCTCAACCTCGGGATGGAACTGAAGACCGAAGAATCGGTTTGCCGTGTCGGCAATGGCGGCTATTTCCGTATTCCGGGTCGAGGCGGTCACGGTAAATCCCGCAGGCAGGCGCTGGGTTGAATCCCCGTGGCTCATCCATACCTGGGTGTTTTTTTCAAGTCCGGTAAACAGGGGCGCATGGTCTCGGATGGCAAGGTCTGCAAATCCGTATTCGCGCTTGTCTGAGCGTTCAATGGAGCCGCCAAGGGCGTTGACCATGAACTGCATGCCGTAGCAGATGCCGAGGATGGGGATGTTGAGGGTGAAGATCTCCGTGTCCACACGGGGGCTGTCATCCTCATAGATGCTCGACGGCCCGCCGGAAAGGATGATCCCCTCGGGATTGAGAGCCTTGATTCTTTCCATGTCGATCCCGGCGGGCTCCACCTGGCAGTAGATCTCGTTTTCCCTTACCCGCCGGGCGATGAGCTGGTTGAACTGTGAACCAAAATCAATAATGAGTATCATTTTATGTCCTGAACCTATGGGGTTGTTTTTTTTAAATTTAAAGTCATTATTTTACGTGTAATTTATCCTAAAAAGCAAGCTGTTTTTTTAAATCAAGATTGCCTAATTTGCCTGAATATGATTTATTGGCGCGGTGAATCTTTGGTGGTTTTTAAATCAAAAAGTATTGAAAACAGGAGTGTTATATGTATGATGCAAGTGATCTGAGAAAGGGGCTGAAATTTGAGATTGACGGGGATCCATTTATCATCGTGGATTTTCAGTTCAAGAAACCGGGCAAGGGGCAGGCCCTGTACAAATGCAAACTGAGGAACATGATCACCGGAGCCCAGTTTGAGCGGACCTTCCGGTCCGGTGATAAATTCAACGAGGCGTCCCTTGAGGAGCATGAGATGGAGTACCTCTATTCCGAGGGCGGCAACTTCTGTTTTATGAATTCGGCCACCTATGAGCAGGAGTTTCTTGGAAAAGATCAGGTGGGAGATGCCGTCAACCTTTTGAAGGACAACACCGTCTGTACGGTTCTTTTTTTTAACGGCAAGGCCATCGGTCTGACCCTTCCCAATTTCATTAATCTGCGCATTGTCCAGTCTGACCCCTGGGCCAAGGGGGATACCGCCACCGGCAGCACCAAACCCGCCACCCTTGAGACCGGGTATGAAATCCAGGTGCCCCCCTTTGTCGAAGAGGGGCAGCTGGTGAAAATTGATACCCGAACCTGCGAGTATGTTGAACGGGTGAACGAGTAGGAGGTATGGCCAATCTTCCAAAGCCGCCGGTCAGGGCCGTTCTGGTTGTTGACCATGACCACGGGGTCAGGCAGGGTCTGGTTGGCACCCTTGGGCGTAACGGGTATCACTGCCGGGGTGCGTCCAGTGCCCGTGGGGCCCTCAACCTGCTTTTGGCCGGGGGGATTGATCTTGTCATCTGCGATACCGGCCTGCCGGACATGGACGGCCTGGCGTTCATGGCCCGGGTCAGGGGGGATCTGCCGGACCTTGATTTCATCATCATGACCCCCTGTGAAGGGGGGCGCTCCCCCCTTGAGATCGTGGACGCCGGTGCTGCAGATTACATCACCCGGCCGGTTGACTTCGATGCTGTCATTGCACGGGTCAAGCGCGTCGAGCGTGACCGCAGGATCCTTTTTGACCTGAGACGAACCCACCAGGGGGTTGCCGCTGATATGGAAGGCATAAAGGAAATTTCCCGGGCCAAGGGTGATTTTCTTGCCCGCATGAGCCACGAGATCCGAACCCCCCTGAGCGGTATCATGGGGTATACGGAAATTCTGCAGGACACCTGCCTCACCCCTGAGCAGGCATCCTATGTTGAAAATACAAAAAAGAGCTGTGATGTGCTCCTGGGGGTTGTCAATGATATTCTGGATTTTTCCAGGGTGGAGGCGGGCGAAATCGGGCTTGATCCCATTGAGTTCGACCCGGAGGTGCTCTGCTTTGAATGTCTTGAAATGGTGAGAACCCAGGTGGATACGGGCAGTGTTGAGCTGCTGTGCCACATCTGCGACCGTGTTCCCGGATGTGTTCTGGCCGATCCCAACCGGTTTCGCCAGGTACTGCTGAACCTGCTCGGCAATGCCGCAAAGTTCACCGACAACGGTGTGATTGAACTCAGCCTTACGGTCGTGGAAACGCAGGAGACCGGGATGATGCTCTGCGCCTCGGTGCGTGATACGGGTATCGGCATTCCCAAGGCCTCCCTTGACCTCATTTTTCAGCCATTCCAGCAGATCCAGGGGAAGGCGGTAAAGGGTCGCGGGGGAACGGGGCTTGGGCTTTCCATCTGCCGTAAGATTGCCCGTCAGATGGGAGGGGACATCACGGTCGAGAGCCGCGAGGGAGAGGGCAGTGTGTTTGCGTTTTCATCCCGGGTGGTGCCCGTGGAAAAACAGGACCAGAACCGGATTCAACCGGCCAGGCTGTCAGGACAGCAGGTTCTTCTGGTTGCGGCCACCCTGGCGTTCGGGGCCATGGTTTCAAGGGAATTGAAGGCTGCAGGGCTGGCGGTTGACCTGGTTCTCAACGGCCGGGATGCCCTGTCTCCCTTTGAAGGTGTCGGCCTTGCCGCTGACGGCTATGACGTGGGCGTGGTCGATCTCAAGGGCGGGGAGCATCCCCGTGCCATGGTGGCGAAAATCAGGCGGTTGATGCCCGCCTGTCCTGAATTCCCGCTGATTGCCTGTGCCAACCCGGGCCCGGGGGCTGCCGGGATCTGTCAGCAGGCCGGTTTTGACGGTTTTCTGCCCAAACCAGTGCAGTCAACAAAGCTTGTCGCCATGATCGCCGGTGTTCTGGGCATGCAGGTGAACCTGAACCCTGCAAGGGACAATCGGGTTGAAACGACCCAGCTGATCACCACCCATCTTCTGGCCGAACAGGCCAAGCGCTCCGCTGCCATTCTCCTTGTTGACGATAATCCCGTGAACCAGCGCATGGCAACTATCATGCTGTCAAAGGCGGGGTATACGGTCACCACGGCGGATACCGGCCAGCAGACCCTGGCCTTGTGTCAGGGCGCAAAGGATCGCTTTGATCTTATTTTCATGGATATCCATATGCCGGATATGGACGGGTTTGAAACCACCCGGCAGATCAGGGCCCTGGAGGGCGACTCAGGGCGCCGGATTCCCATCATTGCCTTTACGGCCAATGTGCTGCCCATGTTCAGGGATCGCTGCCTTGGGGCAGGCATGGACGACGTTTTAACCAAACCCTTCAAGCGTGAGGATATCTTTGCTGCTGTTAAAAAATGGGTTGTTTGATTGCAGTCTGATCAAGGGTTTGATATAAACCATGTTTTTTGCTGTTTGACCGATCACAGCCAGGGGGATGGATGAATAAAACAATGAAAAGGATGTTTCGCTCCAAGGGGGTTGTGTGGTTCCTTTACCGCCTGGTTCGGGCTTACACCTGTCTGCTCAGGATCAGGGTTGAGGGCGAGTCTCCCTGGCAGCATCATATTAACCAGGGCGGTTCGGTTGTCCTGTGCGTCTTTCACCAGCAGTTCTTCTCGCTCATCCGCCATTTCAAGCGCTATGAACCCTTTAATCCCTGCATCATGATCAGCCAGAGCCGGGACGGTGACATCATTGCGCCGGTTGCCCGCCTTACGGGCTGGCATGTGGCCCGGGGCTCTTCGTCCAGGGGGGGCAGGGACGCCATGGAAGAGATGATCAAACGGCTTGAAACCGGGTGCCTCGGGGCAAACCTTGTGGACGGCCCCACCGGCCCCGTGGGCAAGGTCAAACCCGGTGCAATCCGCATGGCCCAGCGGTCGGGGGCCTGGCTGGTGCCCTGTGTGGTGATCCCGACGTCGGCCTGGTTCTTTCGCTCCTGGGACAGGTTCTTTATTCCCAAACCCCTTTCCAGGGTCACCATTAAATATTTGCCCATGGAAACGATCGATGCGGATGCAACCCGGGACCGGTTTGAACAGGCCCGCAGGCATGTCGAGACCGCCATGGCACCCTATCTGTTGACACCAAGATGATTAATCCGTAAACAAGTTGGAATAAATATGAAAAAAAAAGCCCTTAAGCAGGATCCATCCCACCCGGTCTGGACCTTTTTCTGCTCGGTCAGGCTCACCGTGGTGGTGCTGCTTGCCCTTGCCTTTACCTCCATCATCGGAACCCTGATTCCCCAGAACGGGGCCCAGGCCTTTTACCTTCAAAAGTACGGCCAGGGGTGGTCCCAGGTGATCACAGCCCTTGATATTGATGATATGTACCATTCCTGGTGGTTTCTGACCCTCCTTGCCCTGCTGGCCGTCAACATTGTTGTCTGTTCCATCGAGCGCCTCAAGACGACCTGGAAAATCATCTTTCCCAGAAAAGTCGTGTTTCGAATCGATCGATTCCGGCGCCTCAAAGACAGGCAGACCTTTGCCGCAAGCCTTGATAACGGTGTACTTACTGACCGGTTGCACGGTTTTCTGAAACAACGGGTCGGAACGGTCACGCTTGAGACCCTTGAGGGCGGCACCGCCCTTTTTGCCGAAAAGGGCCGCTGGACCCGCATGGGTGTATACGTGGTGCATCTGAGTATTCTGCTGCTGCTGGTGGGGTCTGTGATCGGCGGGGTATGGGGCTTCAAGGGCCATGTCTCGATTCCCGAGGGAGAGACCACGGACGTGATAGAGCTCAAGCAGGGGGCCCACGAACATTTGACCCTTG
Organism: uncultured Desulfobacterium sp.; assembly: GCA_963675615.2. Taxonomy (GTDB): domain Bacteria; phylum Desulfobacterota; class Desulfobacteria; order Desulfobacterales; family Desulfobacteraceae; genus Desulforapulum. The sequence goes on along the minus strand of CAXXTD010000001.1, from coordinate 194,509 downwards.
ATTTTGCCATCCGCTGCAACAGTTTTGACGTAAGTTTCTACGACACCGGCGCACCCAACGAGTTCAAATCCAACGTCACCCTGATCGAAAACGGGGCGGAGGTGCTGACCACGGATATTCTTGTGAACCACCCCCTGCGGTACCGGGGAATCAGCCTTTACCAGTCAAACTACGGCACTGCCGCAGCAAAATCCATGTCGATTACCATGACAAGCAGGGACAGCGGCCTTGCCTTTCAGCAGGAGATCGAGTTCAACAAGCCCATTGTGCTTCCGGAAAACCAGGGCAGCTTTGTCATGGAGCATTTTGTCAGGGGGTACAACTTCCAGGGCCACAACCTGGGCGAGTCGTTTGTGGGAAGGATGACGGCCCCGGATGGTACTGAGACCGAGATCGTTATCCCGGTGAAGTTTCCCACCTTTGACAAGATGCGGCGGGGCAGCCTTGCCTTTGCCGTGGATCATTTTGAAAAGCAGTATTACACAGGCCTCCAGGTGAATCGGGATCCGGGCGTCTGGTTTGTCTATTCCGGATTTGTCCTCATGATCCTCGGATGCTGGATTACCTTTTTCATGTCCCACCAGCGCTATTGCGTTGAGATAAAAAATCTTGGCAAGAACAAAGTCATGGTCGATGTTTCGGCAACGTCCAATCGTAATCCCCAGAGTTTGAAATTGAAAACAGCAAAACTTGCTTCAGCCATGAAGGAATTAAAATCATGATAAACAGCCCTGTCATACTGTCCATCACCACCTTTGTGTATGCCCTGGCCTCTGTGCTTTACATCGGCTCCTGGACCTTTAAAAAAAAGTTTCTCTCAACCCTTGGCATCGGTGTGCTGATCGCCGGCTTTGCCGGCAACACGGCCGGCATTGCCCTCAGGTGGATCGAATCCTACCAGATGGGCTATGGCCACGCACCGTTTTCCAACATGTACGAATCCCTGGTCTTTTTTTCCTGGACCGTTGCCGCCCTTTACATCTTTGTGGAGTTTAAATACCGGGAGCGGATCATCGGGGTGTTTGCCACCCCCCTGATTTTTCTTGCCATTGCCTATGCATCTCTTTCTCCGAACATTGCAGACAAGATAACCCCCCTGATTCCCGCGTTAAAGAGCAACTGGCTCATTGCCCATGTGATCACCTGTTTTCTGGGGTATGCCGGGTTTGCCGTGGCCTTCGGGTTTTCCATCATGTATCTTGTCAAACCTGAAAACAGGGACCAAGGACCACTGCTGTCAAAGCTTCCCCCCCTTGCCATCATTGACGAACTGACCTACCAGATGGTGATGTTCGGTTTTCTCTTTCTCACCATCGGCATCATCACCGGGGCGGTGTGGGCAAACTCCGCCTGGGGTACCTACTGGTCCTGGGATCCCAAGGAGACCTGGTCCCTGATCACCTGGCTTGTCTATGCCGTGCTGCTGCACCTGCGGATGATGCGGGGCTGGAACGGAAAACAGATTGCCTGGGTCTCCATTCTCGGATTCATGGCGGTGTTGTTCACCTATTTCGGCGTCAATCTTCTGCCCGGGCTCCACAGTTATGCCTAGATTTTGTCTTGACAAGTTTTACATATGTTATATAGATTGACCTTAATTTTTTTAAATCAATCGGGACGTGTCTGCAAAAGTGGCGATCAACCGCCTTTTGCAGCGTAGATATAGGGTCTTGATCCTGCGGCGCATTGTTCGTGGTAGCGCTTTAGATCGTGGGGCTCAGTGCATAACAGTATCATCAACATTTTAATTGATGGGGTTTTCATGAGTGAATTAGAAGAGAAAACTGAAAACGGTTCAGCGGATGCATCCGGTCAGGGCGTATCCCGGGAACAGGGAAAAAAAGGGGATTCAGCCACGGGTTATGGGGTCCTTTTTTTTATTGGGGCGTTTGCCGTCTGCTTCTTGTCCGGATGGTTGTTGTTTCCCAATCTGCTCTATTCAAAAAAAGAGCAGCCGTTCAACTTTAACCACGCCCTCCATGTGGACGAAATGGGAGGTTGCGACGCCTGCCACTATTTCCGCGAGGATGGCAGCTTTTCCGGCATGCCCAAGACAGCCCAGTGCATGGAATGCCACGAAAGCCAGCTGGGCGACACAACGGATGAGGAAGTTTTTGTAACCGAGTATGTGGAAGCGGAAAAAGAGGTTCCCTGGCTGATCTACTCAGAGCAGCCCGACTGCGTTTTCTTCTCCCATGCGGCCCACGTCATCAAGGCGGGTATGGATTGCAGGACATGCCACGGCGACATTGGTACGTCAACCACCAGCAAGACCTATGAGGAGAACAGAATCACGGGTTACAGCCGGGATATCTGGGGCAAGAGTATCTGGGGAATCAAGAAAAATTCCTGGGATCGCATGAAGATGGACGATTGCGCAGAGTGCCATGAACGGGAAACAGGAAGCAAGGGTGCATGTTTTCAGTGCCACAAATAGGCCATGGCCCTTACTTGGAACTCTTTAAAACTTATTGAGGTGTAACCTATGAAAGTCGATAGACGAAGCTTCCTGGGCCTGGGATTGGGCGCTGCCGCTGGTGTGGCAGTATCACCTGCGACCTGGAAGTTAATGGACGATTCGTCCATCTGGACCCAGAACTGGCCATGGACCCCCGTGCCCCCGGCCGGTGAGGCAACCTATGATAACACGGTCTGCAGCCTCTGCCCTGGAAACTGCGGACTCATGGTTCGAAAAATAGACGGCCGGCCCGTCAAGATCGAGGGACGGCCTGACTACCCTGTCAACTCGGGCGGCGTCTGCCTCCATGGCATCTCAGCCATTCAGTACCTCTACGATCCCTCAAGGATCAAGGCCCCCCTCAAACGGGAGAACGACACCTTTGTTGAGATCACCTGGGACGAGGCCCTGGATATCGTGGCCGAGCGGCTTGCCGAGATCAGGACGTCGGGCAGTGCCGACAAGATTGCCTGTGTCACTGACCAGGCAAAGGGAACGGTTTCCGGTTTGTTTGCACGGTTTTTAAAGGCCTTTGGATCAAACAACGTTTACGCCATGGACACCATGGAGAAAACCTGGGAGGCAACCCTTGGGAAGATTCACGGGGGTCGTTCGTCGGCCGGGTTTGACCTTGAAAATTCAGATTTTGTGCTGAGCTTTGGTGCCGGGCTCATCGAAGGATGGGGCTCACCGGTCAAGAACTTCAAGATAAACAGCTCGAGAAAAGAGCGGGGGGCAACCCTGGTTCAGGTGGAACCAAGACTTTCCAACACGGCGGCCAATGCCGATGTCTGGATTGCGGCAAAGCCGGGAACCGAAGCGGATCTTGCCCTTGGCATTGCCGGCGTGATCCTCAGGGAGAGCCTGTTCAACAGCGCGTTTGTCAAGGCCTCGGGCAAGGGGTTTCAGCAACTTGCGGCCGTGCTTGCCAAAGACTACGCTCCGGAAGCCGTTGCCCAGACCACGGGCGTCAAGGCGGACAGGATCATTGAAATCGCCCGGGATTTTGCCCGGTCAACCGCCCCCATTGCCATTGCAGGACGGGGCAGGGGAACGAGTGCCGGAAGTGTGAGGGAGTTCAGTGCAGTTCACCTTCTCAACTGCATTGTGGGTAACATCAACGCCAAGGGCGGTGTATGGACCCTTGCAGCCCAGGATTACGAAAAATGGCCGGCCGTTCAGCTGGACGACCTGGCAACGGCTGCCCTGGAACAGGCTCCCCTGGATCCGGCAGGATCCATGGCGGGCTTTTTTGACAAGGCCGGCAGGGAAAAAAGCATTGAGGCCCTTTTGATTCACCAGGCCAATCCCTGTTTTGCCCTTGGCGATGCTCAGGCGGTTGTCGAGGCCGTAAGAAAGATTCCCTTTGTGGTGAGCTTTTCTTCGTTCCTGGATGAAACCACCCGGGAGGCCGATGTGATCCTGCCCGGTCACATGCTTCTTGAACGCCTGGAGGATCGACCATCGGGCGCAGGGGTGGTCCAGCGGGTCACAGGGCTTTCACGACCCGTGATCGAGCCGTTGTTCAACACGAAAAACCCCGGGGACGCATTGCTTGAGCTTGCCCGGAAGATGGAAGGCACCATTGGGGAAAGTTTCCCCTGGGACTCCTATGAAGAATGCCTTGAAGCCGTCACTGGAGACCTGTGGGCGGATCTTGCCGACCAGGGGTATGTGGCTGAAACAAACACCCCGCCCAAGGGTTCGGTAACGGTTGATTTTTCGTTTATTGTCAAGAGCCAGACCCCTGTTGAGATCCAGGGCAAAGCTGATGCCTTTCCCCTGGTCCTGGTACCCGTGGACAACGTCAGGATTTCGGCCGGTTCGCTGATCTCTTCGCCATTTGCCGTAAAAACCGTGTCAGACACTGTTTTAAAGGGCAAGGATCTGCTGGTGGAGATCAATCCTGAGACAGCCCGGGCAAACAAACTCTCCCATGGGGATCTTGCCGTCATTGAAACGCCAAAGGGCAAGGCAACGGTCCGGGTGAACCTGTTTGAGGGGATCATGCCGGGGGTTGTTGCCATGGCAAGGGGACTGGGGCATGTGCTGGATAACAACAGGTACGTGGGCGGCAAGGGTGTGAACATAAATGAACTCATGGGGCCGGTTGTGGACCCTGTTTCGGGGCTGGACGCTGCCTGGGGAATCCGGGCACGGCTTTCCAGGGCCTAAAACATCATGGGTTATTTTCATAAGAGGTTCTGATGAAACAAGACAATCACGGAAAAAATCATAAATTCGGAATGGTTATTGATCTGGACAAGTGTACCGGATGCGGATCCTGCATGGTGGCATGCATGTCTGAAAATAACGTTCCGTTCAAGGAAGATGAAACCAGGAAAAAGGACAGCATCACCTGGATGCGGGTCTACAAGCTCACCAACGGTAAATCTTTTCCCGAAACTGAAATCTGCTACATGCCCCGCCCCTGCATGCACTGTGGGGGCAAGGGCGATCACGGCCATTCTCCCTGCGTGTCGGTCTGCCCGGCGGTTGCAACCGATTACGAACATGCCACGGGTATTGTCAGCCAGATCTACACCCGCTGCTTTGGCTGTCGTTACTGCATGGGAGCCTGTCCCTACCATGTGCGTTACTTCAACTGGTGGGATCCCAAATGGCCCGAAGGCATGGAAAACTATCTGAGTCCCGACGTTTCCCCCCGGATGAGGGGCGTGGTCGAGAAATGCAGCTTCTGCTATCACCGGTACCAGCAGGCAAAGGACCGTGCCTATGTTGAGGAGCGGGAGGATATCGAGGAGCAGGAGTACCAGACGGCCTGTACCCAGGCCTGCCCTGCCGGTGCCATCACCTTTGGTGATTTGAACAATCCTGACCATGCCGTTCACCAGATGGTCAAGCCCGATCCCCACGCCTGTGGAAAGCCGAGAAACCCCAAGGCGTTCCGTCTGCTGGAAAGGCTTCAGACCAATCCCAAGGTTTACTACATTTCCGAGAGGGAGTGGGTCAGAAAAGCCGGGGACAACTACCTTGAGGGGGAGTGGGAACGGGTCAAGAACAATCATGACAAAGGCCATGAGTAACAAATCAACCGTTAGGAGTGAATAGATATGGATTCTGCATTAATACCTGAAGGCGCCAAACGATGTCCGTTCCCGGTTTTTGCCGCTGGAATTGCCGTTGTGGGTGTCGTGGTTCTCTGGGGTGTCTACGCCATGGGGCTCTGCTGGTTAAAGGGCCTGAACCAGACCAACATGAACGACTACTATGGGTTTGCCCTCTGGATCTGGGCCGATCTTGCCGTTATCGCCATTGGCGGCGGCGCTTTTTTTACCGGGCTTTTGCGGTATGTGTTCGGCATTGATGAGCTTAAGAATATCATCAACCTCACCGTTGTCATCGGGTTTATCTGCTACAGTTCGGCCCTGCTGATCCTGGCCATTGATATCGGACAACCCCTGCGGGGCTGGTTTATCTTCTGGCATGCCAATGTCCACTCAATGCTCACCGAGGTGGCCTTCTGTCTGTCCCTCTACTTCAGCGTTCTCACCATCGAGTTCATCCCGTTGATCCTTGAGAACCGCCAGGTGGACAAGGTGCCCTTTTTCCACAACCTGGGCCACAACATGCACGGGGTGATGGCGGTATTTGCCGCAACCGGCGCTTTTCTTTCCTGCTTTCACCAGGGTTCCCTTGGCGGGGTTGCCGGCGTGATGTTCGGACGGCCCTTTGCCTACCGGGAAGGGCTTCTGGTATGGCCCTGGACCTTTTTCCTGTTCACCTGGTCTGCTGCGGCCTATGGACCGTGCTTTACGTTGACGGTGCTCAAGATGTTTGAAGGAATCACCAAAAAGCGGTTGGTCAAGGACAATGTGGTTCACCTGCTGGCCAAGATTTCCGGCTGGATGATCACCACCTATATCATTGCAAAGATCATCGACACCATCTACTGGGCCACGGTGACCGCACCCTCCCAGGGATTCAAGCTCATGGATTTTTATTCGGACAACGCCTTTTACGGCATCTGGATTCTCATTGTCGAGATTGTCCTGTGCGGCATTGTTCCGGCGGTTCTTTTGACCAAGAAGAGCTTCAGGGAGAATTCCCGCCTGCTGCTGGCAGCCATTGTGCTCGGCACCCTCGGGGTCTGCCTCAACCGGTGGGTCATGGTGCTCCAGATCATGGCCGTTCCCGTCATGAGCTTTGACACCTGGGCGCTTTACATCCCGAGCTGGCAGGAGATCGCAACCACCGTGCTTCCCGTGGCCTATGGCATCATTCTCATCTCCCTGGCCTACCGGTACCTGCCGGTATTTCCCCAGGAGAAAGAGTTGAATGCCGATTAATCCGGTCAGATCAAGGTATAACGAGAAGTTTAAAAGTCAGATAAGGGAGAATAATTATGTTTCCATTTAGTTTTGAATGGGCATGGGATGCGGGTCATCTGCTGTTTTTCGGCGGCATGTGGTACACGGTCGCCATCCTTGGCGCCGGTCTCACCTATTGCCTTGTGAAGACCATTGCCGATACCCTGGCAGGCAAGGGTTCCCACCATTAGGCCCTATTAGACCGTATTCCGCTGTGTCTTTACGGCAGCAATCTTGATATTCAAAAAGGCGTTCCCCTGGCTCAGTTAGAGCGTTCAGGGGGACGCCTTTTTTATCGTCTGGGGGGTGCCGGCCTGGGCAGGCGGCTTTGGTTCGGTTTTCGGTTAAAGCGCCTTCAGCGGCAGGTGCGCTGACGTATTCTCTATGCGATTAGTCCAAGGGCAAGCCGTGACCAGAGTTCCAGGTTGAGCTGTGACAGGGTCGCTGTTGGCTTCCAGGTAAAGTTCATCAGTTCAGGCCCGGGTGAAAAACGGTCGGGATCAACGGTTTTCAGGGTAAAGACCGCCCCGAGGTGAACGCTTCCCACCGGGGTCTCCTCCTCGTTGATGATGCCGCAGAAACGGGGAAATTCGTTGTCCGGGCGTTCTGCCAGCTCCTCGTCCAGTTCCCGCATCATCCCGGCCTCGAGCACCGATTTAAAAGAAGAGCGGTTCCGACTGTCCCGGGGATTGATGTGGCCGCCGATGCCAACGGACCAGAGGTCGTGGAGGCGTTGTTCGCTGCCGTTTCTCAGGTAGGCGGCCGTGAGTTTCCGGTCTGCTGTCTGGATGACCAGGTAGGGGATGATCTGTTTGAACGAGGGGTCTGCTTCAACCATGGCGCGTGCCTTGAATTCAAACCCTGCCGCTTCACAGGTCTGGAAAAACAGGGTTTTATCCATGGGTATGATGCTCCTTTTCCGGACCCAGAGGGCGGGCAAACGCTCTCTTTGGATGCAGAGCACCTCTTCTTTTCGGTTCATGTCTGTCCTTGTATCATCTATGGTTTTGGTGGGAAGGCAGGACGGCCCTTGGATTGATCCGTCAGGGCCTTGAGGCGCTGGGGAAAATCCGTGATAATCCCGTTCACCCCGGCCTTTAAAAACCGGGTCATGTCCCGGGAATCGTTCACGGTAAAAAGATTGATCTTTTTTCTGCGGCGCTTGAGGTTCTGGATTGTCTGTTTGTCCACCGAGGTGTGGTTGAGGTTGTAGGTATCAAAATGATACTCCTTGAAATCAAGCGACTCGCCATCAATGTCGCCAAGAAGGGCCTGGACCTGAACCCCGGGTGCCATGGCCTCCACCTGTCGAAGCCAGGTATGGTTGAACGATGAGATCACAAACTGGTCCGGTCCAAGCCCGATCCGTTTGATCATTTCAAGGGTTCGCTGGGGCAGGGGGAAGGCTTGAAAACCGCCGGGCAGGTCCTTTAGTTCCAGGTTCACCTGCCAGTTGTTGTCCCGTGTAAATACAAGGGCCTCTTCCAGGGTGGGCACCCTTTCGGTTTTAAACGAATCAAGGTCCCGGCGGCTGACGTTCCCGGCGGCAATCTCACCTGCCGGGTCGGTTGCTTCAAAATAGCTGCCCGCGCTCAGGGTCAGAATTTCCGCCAGGGTGAAATCCGTGAAAAGATAGGACGGCCGGCCTGGAAAGACCGTGGTCGCATTGGTGGTTCGTTCCAGGGAGTTGTCATGGAAGAGGATCAGGGCCTCGTCCTTTGTAACGCTGATGTCGGTCTCCCAGAGGTCTGCGCCAAGGTCAAAGGCTCGTTTAACCGCTGCCATGGTGTTTTCCGGGGCCAGGCTTCTGGCACCCCTGTGGGCGATGTTTTGGGTCATGGTTTATCCTGTTGTGGTCAAGTAACCTTTTTTCGGTATGGAATGGAGCTCCTCCGGTTGTCACTGTTGTCGAAGGTTCAAGTTTGAAATTCCGGTGCGACCAGGGCAGATGACCTGATGCTACCCTGCTGAGTATACTTAAATTTCCATTTCAAGTAAAGCATATTGACAGGGTGTATGTTAACTGGTATGACCTCTTACCAGTAACCTGAAAACAGGAGATCTTATGGAAAAACGTCTGGGTCCTGCCGCCCATGCCGAAGCCCAGGTGCTGGAGGCGATACTCAACGGTGAATTTGCCCCGGGTACTGCGCTGCCGGCCGAACGAATCCTTGCCGTCACCCTGGGGGTTACCCGGCCGACCCTGAGGGAAACCCTCCAGCGCCTTGCAGCCCGGGGGTGGGTCACCATCAGCCAGGGACGACCCACCCGGGTGAACGATTATCTTGACCGGGGAGGGCTGGCCCTGCTCGGCTCCATGGTCGAATATGAAAAGGGAATGACGCCTGCCATGGTGGAACACCTTCTCGGGGTCCGGCAGGTCCTGCTGCCCGGGATTGCCGGGATCGCATGGGCCAGGGATCCCAGGGCTCTCCGGGAGTACCTTGAAACCCGGCCCGGGCCAGGGGATTCGCCTGAACGATTTGCCCGTTACGACTGGGGCCTTCATCTTTTGATGGTGAAATTGACCGGCAACCCGGTGTTTAAATTCATGTTTAACGATTTTGAAGCCGTGTTTCAGAACCTGGGCAGGGGGTATTTTTCCCGGCCCGATGCCTGCCGGGCTTCCCTTGATTTTTACCGGGAACTTTTCGAGATTATAGGTGAAAGCGGTGACGCTGCCCGGGTGGAGCACTGTGTCAGGCAGGCCATGGCAACGAGTATTGATCTATGGCGGTCCAGGTGCAGGGAGGTGGATCCATGGAATCGCTAAACCCATGTGCGCGTGAAAATCGTCACCATGGTGGTGGTTTCATGGGCGATGTCATGTCAGGGTCGGGATTGATGGATTCCGGCGGGATCCGCGGGCGCTATGACATGGTGGTCGTCGGCGGCGGGATCACCGGGGCTGGTGTGTTTTTAAGGGCCGCAGCCATGGGGCTTTCCGTGCTGCTCCTTGAACAGAAGGATTTTGCCTGGGGAACCTCGAGCCGGTCGTCCAAGATGGTCCATGGCGGGCTCAGGTACCTCAAGCAGGGAAAGTTTTTTCTGACGCGGGCGTCGGTGAAAGAGCGGGAGCGGCTCGTTGCCGCCTACCCGGACCTTGTGAAACCCCTGGGATTTATCATGCCCGTTTACCAGGGCCATGGCCCTTCAAAAACGACCATGCAGCTCGGCCTTTCAATGTATTCGCTCATGGCGATGAAAAAACAGCACCAGGGGTTGACCCGGAACCAGACACGGTCGGTTCTTCCCTTTGCCAATCACGAAAATCTTACGGGCGGCTTTACCTTCACCGACGCCCAGGTGGATGATGCCCGTCTGGTGCTGCGGGTCATTGCCCAGGGGTGCGCCCTGGGCGGGAGCGCATTCAACTATACAGCGGTCTGCTCGGTGAACCGTAACGCCAGGGGGCAGGTTGCGGGGGTGACGGCCCGGCAGGACGAAACCGGCCTCTGCCACACCATCCAGGCTTCCGTGGTGGTCAATGCCACGGGGGTTTTTGCCGAACGGCTCCATCCCTCGCCTGAACCCGATCTTCACCTGCGACCCCTCAGGGGCAGCCATCTTGTTTTTCCCGGCGATCTGCTTCCGGTCAACCGGGTGGTCAGCTTTGTCCACCCCCGGGATCAGCGGCCGGTCTTTATCTTTCCATGGAAGGGCTGCGCCGTATTAGGGACCACCGACGTGGACCATGACCAGGATATCACTGCTGAGCCGTTTGTCCAGAAGCACGAGGCCGATTACCTGTTGGAGGGGGCCGCCTTTGCCCTGCCCGGGTTGCACCTTGACCCGGACCGCTGCATCGCTTCCATGGCCGGGGTAAGACCGGTGCTCAGCCGCAGGCGAACCCAGGCGAGCACCGAATCAAGGGAGCATGTGGTGTGGCAGGACCGGGGCCTTGTGACGGTTACCGGCGGAAAGCTCACCACCTTCAGGCTTCTGGCCGCGGACGCCATCAAAGCAGCGCTGCCGTTCCTGCCCCGCCAGGGCAGGACAAAACAGAAGCCGCCGGGTACGGTTATCCCTGGCAGCGTCGCCAGTCGATCCCCTGGTCCGTGGCAGGATGAGGTTGCCCGTGCAGCCGCCCATGAACAGGTGCACCATTTGTCGGATCTTCTTCTCCGGCGCACCCGCCTGGGCATTCTGCACCCCCGGGGGGGGCGGCAGATTTTAAACGAGGTGGGAACCATCTGCAGGCCGGTTCTCGGCTGGGATGAACAGCGATGGCAGCAGGAGCAGGCGGATTATCTCAAGCTGTGGGACCGTTATTATTCCCCACCCTTATAGGCTATACCCCATTCAGGAGGCATAACGTGACAGACCCGACCATTTTGGCCATTGACTGCGGCACCCAGAGCCTGAGGGCCCTTCTCTTCACCGACAGGGGCGAACTTGCGGCAAGCCACAAGATCGCATATCAGCCCTATGTCTCGCCCCGGCCCGGCTGGGCCGAACAGGACCCCTTGATTTACTGGGACAGCCTCTGTCTTGCCTGCAGCAAGCTCAAATCGGATCACCCGGATCTTTTTAAACGTATTGCCGGGGTGGGGGTGACGGCCCAGCGAAGCACCATGATCAATGTGGACAAAAATGGCGAACCCCTTCGGCCCGCCGTTCTCTGGCTGGACCAGCGCAGGGCCAGGCCTCATTTTGCCCGGACCGGGCTGCTGAATATGGGGTTGAAGCTTGCCGGGCTTGAACGGAGGGTTCTGGGCATTCAGTCCCAGGGAAAGTGCAACTGGATCATGCAGAACCAGCCCGAGATCTGGGCCCGGACCCGCTGTTATCTCCAGGTATCGGGTTTTTTGAACCATCGCCTCACCGGCAGATTCTCCGATTCAGTGGCCTCCCAGATCGGTCACCTTCCCTTTGACTACAGGGCCATGGCCTGGGCCGGTAGAAACAGTCTTACCTCCCGGTTTTTTCCGGTGTCTGAGGCCATGCTGCCCGAGCTTGTGAAACCCGGTGATGCCATCGGCACCATCACTTCCAGGGCCTCAGGTCAGACCGGCATCCACCAGGGCGTTCCCGTGATCGCCTGCGGGTCTGACAAGGGGTGTGAAACCCTTGGGACGGGGGTGGTCGACCGCACCATGGTGAGCCTGAGCTTTGGCACCACGGCCACGGTGCAGACCACGTCAACGGCTTATTTCGAACCCATCCGGTTCATGCCGCCCTATCCTGCGCTGATTCCCGGGTGTTACAACCCCGAGGTTGAAATCTTCCGGGGATTCTGGATGATCACCTGGTTCAAGAACGAATTTGCCCACCGGGAGGTTGAGGAGGCCGAGGCCCTTGGCATTGATCCTGAACAGGTGCTGGACCGGCTTCTTGCACAGACAGATCCCGGGGCCATGGGGCTTGTGGTTCAGCCCTACTGGGGGCCGGGCCTTGAACACCCCGGTGCCAAGGGCGCCATGATCGGGTTCGGTGACGTCCATACCAAGGCCCACATCTACAGGGCCGTGATCGAAGGGCTGGGGTTTGCCCTCAGGGAGGGGCTTGAAACCATGGAGCGGCGGGGAAAATTTTCTGCACGGCGGGCCGCCGTGTCCGGCGGTGCCTCCCAGAGCGACGAGATCTGCAGGATCATGGCCGATCTGTTCAATCTGCCCATGGTAAAGGGCCAGACCCACGAGACCTCGGGTCTCGGGGCGGCCATGGTCACGGCAGCGGGCCTTGGCATGTTTGAATCCATCCAGGCGGCCATCGGCAGCATGGTCCATGTGCGGCAGGTCTTTTTGCCGGATCCCGCCAATGTGGATATTTACACGAGGATTTATGCCCGGGTGTATCAGCGGATGTTCACGGCGCTTGCTCCCCTATACAGAAAGATACAGGCCATTACCGGATACCCTGAACAGGCCTGGGGCTAATATCACAGATCAAGGAGAGACATGACGAAAAAAACCGCGTTTACACCGGCATTCCGCAATACACCACCTGTTCCCGGCACCTTTCGGTCAATTTTCAAGTGGGGAAGACCCGACCGGTTCAAGAATCCTTCCAGGGGATTTGTTGACCTGATCCGGACCGAGCTCAATTTTGATCCAAGGGATCTGGCAAAGCCCGTTGCAACCGGTGATGGGCAGGTTAAAGAGAACTTTCCCGGTAACCTTTCCCCGAAGGATCTGTCGGCCCTGACGGAAATTGTCGGCCCTGAAAATATCGACCAGACAACCTACGCCCGGCTGGCCCACGCCACGGGTAAATCCATGGCGGATATCCTGCGGCTCAGGAGCGGCATTGTTGAACACCTTCCCGACCTTGTGGTTCATCCCAGGGACCGGGCAGATGTCGAGAAAATAGTTCGATACTGCAACCAGCAACGGATTTCTGTTCATGTGTATGGGGGGGGCAGCTCCGTGACCCAGGGGCTTGAGTGTCCCAGGGGCGGGGTGACCCTGGTGATGGGAACCCACATGAACCGGGTGATCGCCTTCAGCGAGATCAACCAGACCATTACCGTTGAGGCGGGCATGATGGGGCCTGATTATGAGCGGGTTCTCAACAATGCCCAAAACGAGTTCAAGGCCGCCTTTGCCTACACGGGCGGCCATTTTCCCCAATCCTTTGAGCATTCGTCCGTGGGCGGTTGGGTCGTCACCCTGGGGGCGGGCCAGGCCTCTTCCTACTATGGGGACGCCTGTGATCTGGTGGTCAGCCAGGAGTATGTCACCCCGGCAGGCGCGTTCCGGACCGCAGAATTTCCCGGAACCGCCACCGGACCCAAGGTCAACGATATGATGAAGGGCAGTGAAGGGTGCTTTGGCGTGCTTGTGGGGGTAACCCTCAAGGTGTTCCGCTATTTTCCGGAAAACAGCCGGGTCTTTTCGTTCATGTTTCCCTCGTTTGAGGATGGTGTGGCCGCCTGTCGCAACATCAGCCAGGGCGAATTTGGCATGCCCTCGGTGCTGCGGATCTCCGACCCTGAGGAAACCGATGTGGCCATGAAAATGTACGGCCTGGACAGGGGTATCCTTGACCGGTTCCTTGCCATGAGATCCCTTGCGCCCGGGAAAAGGTGTCTGGTCATGGGCGGTGTTGACGGAGAACGGCATTTTACCCGCATGGTCGCAGCCAATGTCAAGCGCGTGTGCCGGGCAAACAACGGGGTGTCGCTCACCGGTTATCCCATGCGGAAATGGCACCACGGCCGGTTCAGCGATCCCTATATGCGGGATGCCCTCAACGACATCGGCGTGATGATCGACACCCTTGAGTGCGGGGTGACCTGGGAGAACCTTGACGCGCTTTATCGGGCCGTAAGAGCTCATATCAAAAAGCATCCCCACACCATTGTCATGACCCACGCCTCCCATTTCTACGCCCAGGGAACCAATCTCTACTTTATCTTTATTACAAGGAACATGGATCTTGGTAGGTTCAGGGTTTTTCAGCGGGGCATTATCCACAGGATTGTCGAAAACAGGGGCTCGTTGAGTCACCACCACGGGGTGGGGCGACTCATGGCTCCGTTCATGGCGCGCCACCTTGGAAAAGAGCAGATGGCTGTTCTAAGAGCCCTCAAGCGCCATTTTGATCCCAACGCCATCATGAATCCCGGGGGAACCCTGGGGCTTGATTAAAATTTGCCGTCCTAATCGCCATGGTGGCTTGGCTTGGAAAAGGAGGAACCCCGTGATGAAACCGGTTAAATCGTTGCTTTTTATTTGTCTGATGCCTGTCGCCCTGCTGTTGTGCGGATGCAGTCATTTTGAAGAATCTGTTTTCAGGCTTGAGCTTTCAGCTGCGCGCACCATGGCCCGCATGGCGCAGAAATCCGTCCTTGTGGAGGGAAAGACCGTCTCCTACATTGAAAGAAGGGGCCAGGGCGAAACCATGGTTTTTGTCCATGGTTTCGGGGCCAGCAAGGAAAACTGGCTGGGGTTTGTGCGCCATATTCCAGAATCCTTTCGTGTGATCGCCCTTGATCTGCCGGGCCATGGGGAGAGCGCCCTTGATTTTGAGGGGCCCTATGATGTTGTGAGTATGGAGCGTCGTCTGTCGGTGGCCCTTGATCGCATGGGGGTTAAACGATTTCACCTTGCGGGAAACTCCATGGGTGGACTTGTCAGCATCCTCCATGCGAGCAACCACCCCGAGCGGGTGATCTCCCTGGGCCTGTTTGACTCTGCCGGCATTGTAACACCGATCAAAAACGATTTTTTCAAGGCCCTTGACCAGGGGCGAAATCCCCTCATCGTTACCACCCGACAAGGGTATGAGGCACTCTTGAATTTCTGTTTTGAAACCGAGCCATTTCTGCCCTGGCCTGCACGAAAGGTCATGGCCTGCCAGCATATGGCCAGAAGCGAACATTATCTTGGGATGTGGAATACGCTCTTCTCTGACATGGATGACACCCCTGTCAGGCGGGCAGCTTCAGGTCTGAAAATGCCCGTACTGGTCGTCTGGGGAGACAGGGACAGGATCCTTGACATCTCCTGTGCCAGGGTGTTTATTTCATTAATTCCCAATGGAACCCTTGCAATCATTGAAAATTGCGGCCATGTGCCCATGGTGGAAAAACCAGAGAAGACAGCCAGGGCCTATATGGCCTTTGTGAGCGGCATAAAGCGGTAAATACGTCGACTTTTTTAATGGACTGCTGCTGTTTTGTCCACCGTATTTGCTTCACGTTGTCCAACGGCTGGGATGACAACCATTTCTGATTTTCTGACTTCATAAATCCGTCGATAACCTGTATTTCGAAGTATCATTTTAAACCGATTCTTTGTTCCAGATAATTTTGATGCCGGCACATAAGGGTATGGAAAAAGGAAAATGACAACCTGTTGACCGTGGCTGCCGATAAGATGTCTCGCCCTTTTTATTGACTTTTTTGAGATTCATACGTATTATTGCCCAAAAAATATACAGAGGAACCAAAAGAAAACCATTGACGGAATATAAGATATTATCACGCACAACCACCATTGTGAACCCCCTTGGGATGCATGCACGTCCGGCTGCAATGATAGCCAAACTTGCCCTTAACGCCACAGCCGCCATCTGGATCGGAGACGGTGAAACCCGTGCCGATGCATCGAGCATTATCGACATGCTCTCGCTGGGCTGCCCAAAGGGGTATGAGGTTACGCTTGAGGCTGAGAATGAGGCGGATCTGCCCATTCTGGATTCGATCAAGGAGATCATCGACAACGGGTTTGGAGAAGATTTAGATGGATGATTCAGAATCCAGCCAGCGAGTGATCCTTGGCATCAGCGGATCTCCGGGCATATGCATTGGCAAGGCGTATGTGGTCGAGCGCGAAGGCGTGGATATCATCAAGCGCTATTTTATCCCGGAAGACAGGATTCAGCCGGAGATAAACCGTTTCAAGGGCGCTGTCAAAAAGGCCAAGGACGAGCATGCGGCCATCATCGAGTCGCTGAATGACGACCTGAGCTCCCAGCTCAACATCCTTGAGACCCACATGGTGCTGTTCAAGGACAAGATGCTCTATGGCAAGACCATCGAGACCATTGAAAAGGAAAAGGTCAATGCCGAGTGGGCCCTTAAAAAGGTCTCCCTCAAGGTCAAATCCATGTTCCAGAAGCTCGATGATCCCTATCTCAGGTCCCGGGTCACGGACATTACCCAGGTCTCAGAACAGGTGATGCGTCACCTGGTCGGTGCCCAGGACATCAAGATTGCCGACATCAACAAGCGGGTCATCCTGGTTGCCCATGATCTTTCGCCTGCCGACGCCAGTCAGATTCAGCTGGAACGGATCAAGGGGTTTGTCACCGACCGGGGGGGGCGCGATTCCCATACGGGCATCATTGCAAAATCCCTTGCCATTCCTTCGGTTCTCGGGCTCGGCAACGTCACCCAGTTTGTTGCCAATGACGACATCATTGTCGTGGACGGCTCAGCCGGGATGATCATCATCAACCCGGACGAGGACACCCTGTTCAAGTATGAGGAACGGCGGTCCAGGTACGAGGAGTACAGGGCAGGGCTGGCCCGGGAGAGCCATCTCCCCGCCGTCACCCTTGACGGCAAACGGTTGAGTCTCATGGCCAACATCGAGCTTGTGGAAGAGGTGGTGTCGGTAAAGGACAATGGCGCAGACGGGATCGGGCTCTTCCGGACAGAGTTTCTCTACCTTGATCTCAAGCGGTTTCCCACCGAAGAGGAGCTGTTTGACAAGTACAAGGAGCTGGTGGAACTGGTCACGCCACGGTGCGTCACCATCCGGACCCTTGACATCAACGGCGACAAGGTGCTGCCCTATGCAGACACCATTGAAGAGGCCAATCCGGCCCTGGGCATGCGGGCCGTCAGGTTCTGCCTGAGTCGGCCTGAAATCTTCACAACCCAGATCAAGGCCATCCTCCGGGCTGCAGCCTTTGGCAACATCAAATTGCTGATCCCCATGATTTCCTGTGTGGAAGAGATCATTGCGGTGAAAAAAATTATTGACGATGCCGTGTGGGCCCTTGAGGAGGAGGAGAAGATTTTCAACAGCGACATTCCCCTTGGCATCATGATTGAGGTGCCCTCTGCCGTGATCATGGCCGAAGCGCTTGGCCAGTATGTTGATTTTTTCAGCATCGGGACCAACGATCTCATTCAGTACGCCATGGCCATTGACCGGAGAAACCGGCAGGTGGCCCACCTGAACCAGCCCCTGAATCCGGCCGTGATCCGATTGATACGGATGATCATGGATGCCGCAGGGCGAACCGGGGTGGATGTGGTCATGTGCGGTGAAATGGCAGGCGATCCCATCAACCTGCCCGTTCTCATGGGACTCGGACTCACCGAATTGTCCATGAACCCCGGCTCCATCCCGGTTGTGAAACAGGTGGTCCGGCGGATGGATTCCACGGTGACCCAGGCCCTTGTGGACGAGATCCTTCAAATGGGAAAGGTTGCCGACATCACAGACCTTGTAAAGACGAGATACAGGGATATTCTTCCCCAGGGGGAGTCAGATGAACACCAATAGACTGGAGTTTCAGGCAAGATGACATCCGAACACGTAAAGATCATAGCGACCAATAAAAAGGCCCGGCACGACTACCACCTGTCCGACGAGGTGGAGGCCGGCATTGTCTTGACGGGCACGGAGGTCAAATCCATCCGGGAAGGCAGGGTCACCATCAAGGATGCCTATGCCGAGATCAAGAACGGTGAGGTGTTTCTGCGCCAGCTCCACATCAACCCCTACACCTTTGCATACTATGACAACCACGATCCCCTGAGGTCGAGAAAGCTGCTGCTCCACAACTATGAAATCAAGCGGCTGATCATCAAGACCAAGGAGCGGGGCTACACCATCATTCCCCTCAAGCTCTACTTCAAGAACGGCAAGGTCAAGGTCCAGATCGCCCTTGCCAAGGGCAAGAAACTCTACGACAAGCGGGAGAGCATCAAGGAACGGGACGTGAACCGGGAGCTTGACCGGGCAAAGAAAAAGTATCAGGATTGATCGGCCCGGTATTGACTTTGCATGGTTTATGCCGTATATTCTTTTCAATAGAAATTGATCTTTTACAATTTGGGGGCGAAAAGGCTTCGACGGAGATTACGAGGCTTTTGGTTGCATACCGAGCTTTCTGCTATCTCGTAAAACTGGCGGAAAAAAAAGTAATCGCAGACGATTATAATTACGCTGTAGCAGCTTAAGGCAGCTACCGTCCTGCCGGGATTCTTCCTGCAGATTCTGGTAAAGGGCGTCGACTATGCGGGAACGCTTGAAAAGGGTGCCTGACCCTTTTCCGGTTAAATTTTTCAGGCTATACTGGTCAGTATCCATCCCGGAGGAGACACTCCAGTAAAATTTAAAATTCGGGATAAGTATGTAGAGGCCATTGCTGACTGTTTTCGGACGCGGGTTCAATTCCCGCCGCCTCCACCAATTTGTGTACCAGTTAAGTTCATTAAAGACTCAAAACCCGCTACCCTGAAAGGATAGCGGGTTTTTTTTTGCCCGGCAAAGCCGGCAAACCCGTCCGTTTGAAAGAAAGCGGAGATACCCCGTCTGAGGGGAAATCAATCTGAATCGCAAGGGCTGTTTTTGGTAACGGAAGAGTCTGAAGGAAGCGATAGGAAGTGAATGGTGTATAGCGAAAGTGAACCTGATTCGGCTGAAGCAGTGGGTAAGCCTGCAAAATAGGGCGAAGCCCGATACTCAGACAGACTGCTTTTCGCCCACTGAAGATTGATGAATGCAGTGGCTGGACGATAGGAGCCGGATGAGCGAAGACGTTCACGTCCGGTTCTGTGAGAGCCTGAGGGGGAAGTTTCCTCGGGCTACTCGACTCGAGCAATTCAGATGAAACTGTGGAAGAAGCCAGGCAAACTCCACCGACGTCTCAGGCAACACAGGGATACAAGGGGGAGTTTAAATGGGTTAGAATGGCTTCATGGCGTAATGCCTCTTGTCCGTTAAGTCACTGGGCCATGCCCAAAATGGTTTGAAGAACTTGGGTTATTCGTAATAGATAAGGTCAAAACAGGTGAGCTTCCCCCAATCAACCGGGGATAAGAATAAACAGGATCCGTATACGAGTCCCGTACGTAAGGTTCTGTGAGAGGGATGAAGCGGGAATGATCATTCCGCTTTACCCAACTCGATGTTTCCAGTGAGTTTTTATAAACTGTCCCGCTAATGATGGGAGACTGGCGTAGGAATGCCCAATATTTTCAGGATAAAAACGGGCCTATAAGTAAATAAATGGCTCACAATGTTGCATGGTAAAGTTTATCAGGATATTTGTTTGAAACATTATTGCACTGACCCATTTTTTTGATTTCTTGCTGATTACGGCTATCTATTCGAATATTACAGGATAAAAAATTCGAATGAATAATGGCATTAGAAATTGCTTTTATTGGGAGGTCTTAACTATTTATTTTTGATCCAAATAACGGAAAAAATTGCCAGGTTCTATGTGGTCTGGATTGCCAGAATGCTCTATAAAGAACGTTTGAATTTGTTTTCGAAGGACATTTCATTTTTAAACAGTCGAAGTCTTAAAAAAGTTTGTGTGGGGCAAGGTAATGAATAAAAAAAATCCATACGAAATCCAAAAGTAAAGAGACAATGAAAAAGAGGGAGAAGGAGTAGTGGGAAAGAACGTATTGATATTGTTTCTATTGACAAGTATATTTCTTTCATGGGGTACAAGTCAGGCATCGATTACGTTAGGGTTTAATAACATAAGCGCCAATAATGTAGGAGATGCAGTTATTGGTGAATCACAGCTTTTTGTCGATGTAACTGAAGATACAGGAGGTGCTGTGTTGTTTACATTCAGGAACGTCGGGACAAATCAGTGCTACATTTCTGATGTGTATTTTGACGACTATGATCTTTTAGGTTCCTTTACCCTCATTGATGCGGATGATGGTATAGGTGGAAACATTGGTGTCGATTTTTCACCCATTGATAGGAATGGTAACGTAAATCTTCCGTCAGCCAACAGTGCGGACCCAGATTTTGTAACGACTAATCTTTTAGCAGCAGATAATGATCCAGGTTCTATATATGGTGTAGATCCAGGTGAGTCTTTGGGAATTCTTTTCACCCTTAAAAACAGTCTTACGTTCAGTAAAGTTCTTAAGGATCTTTTGGCAGAGTTGGATTTGAGGATCGGTATCCATGTTCAGGGATTTGCTTCTGGTGGAAGTGAAGCTTTTGTAAATACGCCTTACGATTCAAACGGCGGCGGTGGCGGTGGTGGCAGCCCAGTGCCCGAACCCGCAACCCTCATGCTTTTCGGATTCGGCCTTCTGGGTCTGGCCGGGGTGGTCCGGAAAAAAAGCCGTCAACATTAAATCCGCATTTTTTTTCCACACAAAAGGGGTGCCAGACAACAGTCTGGTGCCCCTTTTGTGTTTTTAACCCTTGGTCCTTTTGTGTTTTTAACGTTTTTAACAAAATTTATAAACCAAGAGGAGGGTCTGTTCGCCCTGGTTGCCGGTTGGATCAAAGGCGCTCACCAAAATGGTGTGCTGCCCGGCTGCCACTTTCCGGGTGTTCCAGTTCCAGCTCAGAGAGGATTTATATTTCACCGTTTTGAGCACGCCATCCACCCGAAGTTCCATCCGGGTGATGCCGCTGTCGTCCGATGCTGCGGCCTGAATGGTGACCCGGTTGGCAATATCGGCATTGGCCGTGGGCGAGGTAATGACCACATTGGGTGCCAATGTATCCCCTTCGACCTGGGTGTTGCCCACGGTTACGGTCAAAGCATCGGATCGGCCTTCGTTGCCGGCAGCGTCATAGGCCACGGCCTCAAGGTCATAACTGCCATCGGCATCAACCGTGGTATCCCAGTAGAACTCATAGGGTGCGGTGGTGTCCTGGGCCAGCAGGATTCCGTCAATAAAGAGCGCAACCCGGTCAACACCGACATCATCCGTGGCGGAAACGATCACAGTGGCGCCGTCGCTGAGAACAGCATTGTTCTGGGGGCTTATCATGGCGATTGATGGGGGGGTGGTATCGGGTTCTGATTCGGCATTCAAGGCAGCCAGGAGACTCTGGTATAGATTGACCCGGCCATAACCAAAATAGGGGTCAAAGCCGGCTGCGCCAAGATCATCTGCATTATGGGTAAGGATATCCACAACCTGGGCATTGGTCAACAACGGGTTGACCGAAAGGACCAGCGCTGCCACACCGGCGGCAATGGGCGAAGAAAAAGAGGTTCCGTTCCAGCTTCCGTACCCGCCGCCCCGATTGGTGGTGAGAATGGAGGTGCCGGGTGCACAGATGTCGACCCAGTTCCCATAATTTGAAAAACTGGCCAGGGTGTCTGAGCTGGTGGTGGCAGAAACCGCCACCACATTTTCACAGGCCGCTGGATAATAGGGGGTACTGGTTGTATAATTCTGGGCACAGGCAAAGATGACAGCCCCTTTGCTCCAGGCATAATTGACAGCCGTCTGAAGGGTGGCTGAGCTGCTTGAACCACCAATGCTGATGTTCATTATTCTAACGCCGTTGTCAACGGCAAAGGTAATGGCACGGGCAATATCATAATACGAGGCATAATCGGCTGCGTTCAAGACCACCAGGGGCATGATGGGGCTGTCCCAGGCCACCCCGGCAACGCCGGTCTCATTGTCGGACATGGCGGCTGCCGCACCGGCCACTGCCGTGCCGTGTCCCCGGACATCATGGGTGTCTGTATTTTCTTCAAGAAAATTATACCCGTTGATTAGCTTGTCCATGAGATCCGGGTGGGTGGGATCAATGCCGGAATCAATAATGGCGATGGGTATCGTTTTGTCGCCTGTGTTGATGTCCCATGCGTCAGGGGCAGAGATTTTCGGCAGATGCCACTGGGATGAATACTGATCATCGTTGGGCACAAAGCCTGCCTGGGCAATGCCATTTCCTTCCACAAAGCTGATGTTCGGGTTTTTTGCCAGGGCATTCCTGACCTTTTCAAGGGCCTGGGCCGGGACCTTTAATCTACGTATTTTTATGTGTTCTATTTGACCGGCAGTGTCCGCGCCGTGTGAATTAAGAAGTGCTTCTATTTTACCCTTTGAAACACCTGGCTTTACCTGTATGAGAAGTTCTCCTGGGACAACATCTTGTCCATTGTCTGCCCAGGCAAGTCCGTTGACTGCAAAAACAAATGACAATAGCACCGCCATTGCCATTATCCATTGCCAATTGTGTGGGGATACTTTTTTCATTGTCGACCTCCATAATGTTTTACCTAAAAAACAAGTCATCAAAATGGAGGGATGTAGACTCGTTTCTTCGGCAACTCGGCCATCCGCCTTGTGCGGATCCGTAGTTTTGTGTGCCGTGGTTACCCACGGGTTACCTTTTCGGAAACTCAATAAATTCAGAGAACCGGTTCTTATTTTGTCAATATCAATATTGAACTTTAACTTTCAGAGATAATCTGCATTATTTATACCATTGACTATTAAAATGAGATAAAATGCACCCAAGTCCATTGTACATAGCAATTTCACCATGTGAAAAAAGTTCTTTAAACCTTAGAAACATTCGGTTGGATCTTTTTTGGGGTGGGATATCAACAAATTAACGATATTTCGATACATGGGAAGGGAGATAAGATCAAACAAGACGTCTTGATTTAATCAATACCCCAGACCTGTAAAGGATTGGGTGCATGACAAAAAAAAGGGGCGAATCAGGGAAGTTCCCTGGCTCACCCCGATTGTCTGTTGATCAGGTGTTAAGTAAAGAATCCTGGCCCAGAGGACCAGGCTTTGGGGGAACCCCTAAAAGGGGTTTGTCTGCCTTGCCCCCAGAGGAGGCAAGGGAAGTTGCCCCGAATAAGTTTTAGTTAAACAAATCCAATTGCTCTGCCCGTTTTTCTTGCCGTTCTTGATATTTTACATACTTTCGTATCATTTCAGAATCCAAACCGACGGTATCCACACAATATCCACGTGCCCAAAACTTATTACCCCAATAGGGTTTCTTCTTCAAACGCCTGAACTTATTGAACACCCTTATTGCTGTTCGCCCCTTCAAGGTCCCAACAAGATTTGATATAGAAATTTTTGGAGGTACCATCACCAGTAGATGAACATGGTCGATCTGTACGTTCAATTCGACAATGTTGCAGCCTTTTTGCTCTGAAAATGCTCTGATACAATTTGTCACTTCCCTGCCAACCTCACCATTCAAAATCCTGAATCGGTATTTGGGAACCCATACAATATGGTACTGGCAATGCCATATTGTATGTGATAACTTTTGGAATCGGCTCATTCGTTACTCCTTATTTGTTCGTTGTGGGGACAACTTCAAATATTGAGTAACATTGAGCCGTACAGAGGGCAAAGCCTCTGCACTCTGACCTGGCCCTGAGGACCAGGGTTTCTACATCAGACTAAACGGCATTGTTCTTTTGGCGTCGGCCCCAGGACCCGATTCCCAGAAGTCCCAGGCCGAACAGGGCAAGGGTGGCTGGTTCGGGGGTGTGGCTTGTAGATAGAGCTTCCCGGGTATAGGAGGCCCCGAGCATGTCATTGTTGCACGACATTGTCCAAAATACATTTGCGGTAAATTCCTTGGACAGGTCAATGCCTAAATTATTGAGGGACGCACTCAGGCTGTCAAGTCTGATTGCGGCTTCAATGGTGTTGAAATAGGGATCATTATTTGTTGCAGTATCCCCATATGCCGAACCATCTGACCGATAACGGTTATAACCCACCTTTCCACCAATGTTTGTTGTTATTGCCGCTCCAGTTTGGCTATCGACGTATTGATTTTGATTGAACGCAGTTCTATTCTCAAGATATCCTATCTCAGTTCCGCTTATTATTGTAAAGGGCGAATCCCCAACACTATTATCATAGCTTTTAGCCTCCCAGCTATCGACTTTAGATAGTTTTAAATTTGCATCGGAGAGAAAATCGTAACCATTATCAAACCAGTCTTCCCCTTGAAAACTGCCAAAATCAAACTCCAGGGCGAATTGGTAACTCTCGGGACCCGTCATCGTTCCAAATCCCAGGGCAATATTGCCTGGCGTTTCACCGTCTTCTTGGTAATTGAGTTCAAATCCGGTTTGAAGACCGATATAGAGATAGGTGTCATCCACATAGATGCCAATTTTTTCAATGTCAAAGTCTTGACCTCCGCCACCCGGGGTTACTGTTCCATCCCCATTGGTAGTATATGACGCATCCCATTCCGTTCCCATGTTTCCGTCAATGGTGTCATTAAAGTTTGGAGCGGCATTTGAGATGTTAACCAGAATCATGACGGATAAAAAACTTTGAAAGATCAAAAAAAGAATCCTGTTCATCGTATTCCCCTGTGGTTAATTATAAAATTAATTTGTTTTTATGTATGATGTCTTCACTAAAGCAAATTTAATGCCATGCTTTTATAAAATACTCTTTTCCTGTTTAAAATACCTGGAATTAGGATTCGCTCTGGTTTCTTAGGGAAGGATAAATCTTCTGATTGATTTGAGTTTTATGAATTTATATGAAACACCCATCGAAGCATCATCAGTTAAGGCGTTTCAAACTTCGTTGTGGCCGGATGCCATTTTTCGTTCCGGCCGTGCCGGTTATTGGGTAAAAAAATACCCAAATATTAGGTAAGGGGGTTATAAATGACATACTTTTTGAAAGATGGTCGCCGAAAAGACCATAATATCCCCGATTGTTTAATTTAAAATTCTCCTGGCAATTTCTGCCCCCTGGAAATCTGGATCAATTTCCAGGGCTTTTTCAAAGAACCGCCTTGCCTTTTCATACTCTTTCATCTGGTAGAGGGTCATGCCATAGTGAAAACAGGCAAGGGCGTTTTCAGGATAAATTTTTAAACTATCCTCAAGTTCAGAGCGGGCAGAAAGATAGATCCCTTTCTGATAGTAGAGCCATCCCATGGTGTCCAGAACATTGGGATCTTTAGGATTTGCGTCCCGTGCAATCTTGGCAAGCCTGAATGCCTCTTCCAGGCTGCTCTTTTTTTCTGCGAGGATGAATGCCAGGTTGTTAGCTGCATTGGCATGGGTGGGGGCAAGTTCCAGCACCTTTCGGTAATAGGTTTCTGCTTCACTCGTGTTTCCACTAAGATCCGAAATTGTGCCGATGGCCATGAGGGCTGGGATATATTGGGGGTTGAGTTTTTCAATAATCCTGAACTGCTCCAGTGCCTTTGATTGCTTCTTTTGTCTGGCAAAGATGTTGGCCATGTGATTGTGGGGGGGGATATAGTCGGGCTGTAATTCTACGGCCCTTTGAAGATGGCCCAGAGCATTGTCCATATCTTTTTTGTTGATGAAGATCTCTGCCTTTAGGTTCTCAAAAAAGGCCAGGGCATTGTTTGTGGCGGGTTGACCCGATACCTGAAGGGACGGCTGAAGTGACAGTCGCTGTGAAAGCTCTTCCACAAGGCCAAGGGCTGCGTCATACCTTTTTTCTTCAAGAAAAATTTCTGTTATCATCTTAACCAGGCCCATCTGACGAGGGTCCTTGTCATAGGCTGCCTGGAAAGCATTAATGGCACCATCCTTGTTGCCCATGGCTTTGTATAAAAGGCCCAGGCGGATTCTGGCCGGGATATAGCCGGGTCGTTCCCGGATGATGATTTTGAGAATGTTTTCAGCTTCTGTCAGGTTGCCCTCAAGGATATGAAACCCGGATAAAAGGGTCATGGTTTTCAGGTTCGGGGCCTGGCGCTTGAAAATCTCATCAATCTGCTCTTTTGCCTTTTTCAGGTTTTGTTCAACAAGGTAAATCTCTGCCAGTTTAATTCTGGCATCCATGAGATCAGGATCCACAGTGATGGCCGCAAGGAGATTCCCCCTGACCTGGTCTTTTTCAAATTCATCCGGGTTGTCGGACAGGCCTGCTGCTGCTCTGAAAATTTTCTGTTCGGGTCGGTCTGTTGCGCCCCTCTCCTTGATGCAGATGGCGCGATAGTAATAGGCCTTTGCGTTGATCCTGTCCAGGGCGATCACCCGGTCAAAGTTGTCCAGGGCCTGCTTAAAGTCATTCCGGGCCATCAATACACGCCCTTTCTGGAAAAGGGCGTCAACAGCGTTGTTGTCCCGGGCCAATGCCTGATCTACGGTCTCGGCCGCCTTGTCGATCATTCCAAATTGCAGGTAAATCTGGGATAAACCTGTGAGCACCATCAGGGTGTTTCTTTTTTTGGCAAGGGCGTTCTGCATGGTGACAATGGCCTTGTCTTTCATCTTTCGCTTTGTATAGTGTTCTGCAAGATTGACAAGGGGGGCCACCGCTTCGGGTGCCTCCATAATTGCCTGCTGAAAGTGTGCCTCAGCAAGGTCATACTGTTTTTGGCCCTCATAGAACCGGGCAAGATCCGTATGCTTTTCAGCTTTTATACCCGGGGTTTCAAGGACCGTTTTCAGCAGGGCTTCAACCTTGTCAAATTCGCCCTGAACGGCATAGACCCTTGCAAGTCCCATGTAGGCTTCCCTTGAGGCAGAGTCAATTGCGATGGCCGTCTGGTATGCCTTTTCGGCCTCTGGGATCTGTCGGGTATTAAGGTAAAGCTGGGCAAGGCTGGTAAATGTTTTCACATTTTTATTGTTAATGGTTGATGCCATGTTCAGGGTTTCGATGGCGGGTTCAATATCCCTTTCCTTGATTTGAATGCCAGCCAGGATATGAAGGGCTTCAATGGAATCTGGTAAAATCCCAAGGGCTTTGGATGTCTCTTTTCTTGCATCCAGGAGTTGCTCCATCTGAAGATAAATCTGGGCAAGCCTCAGGTGGGCAATGATGGTGCCGGGGTTTGCCTGGGCAGCCAGGTTGTAGTATTTGATGGCGGCATTGACCTTGTGCAAAAGAATATAGGTTTCGGCAAGTTCAAACAGAGCCACATCGTTTTTGGGATCCACCTGGAGGGCATTCCGGTATTCAATCACGGCGGTTTCCGGTTTTTTCTGGGCAACAAAGGATCTGGCGCTTGTGATGAATTTTTCCGCCTCTGTAGCTGTGTTGCTGGTGCATCCCGTTAAAAGGCAACAGATAAAAACAGATAAAAGGGCCTGTCGTATTAAAAACGTGTACATTGATATCGTTCCTTATGGCGTCTGTGATTATTGCCAGGCGATTTACCAGGTGATCTGTCAGGGCAATTTATCGGATCAACCGCTAAATATCAAACATTTTATCCTGAATGGGCAATTCCCGGCCCTGTTTTAATGTGTTCCGGACCGCTCTTGGGTGCGGTGTTCTATGGTGTCCCGGCCCGTTCCCTGATGCGCCGGTTCAGGGCCTGGCGGGAGATGCCAAGCATTCTGGCAGCCATGGCCTGGTTGCCCCCGGATCGCTGAAGGGCCTCTTGTACCAGCAGGTCGCAGGCCTGTTTCAGGGTGGGCAGTGTCGAAACGGTGGAAAAATCCATCCCGGGGGATTGTGGCGGTGAGAGATCTGAACCGGTCTGCCCGGAGATGGATCTGCTGTCGGTCGAAGCCATGTGCTTTGCAAAAACTTTTCCGCCAAGGGTTTTTCCCGTGCAGGTTGACACGGCATCAAACACCATGGCCTCAAGCTCCCGGACGTTGCCGGGAAAGGGGTAGGCTGCAAGCTGTTTGAAAAGATCCGCGTCCACGGTCGGCGGGTCCCGGTCAAGGGTCTGGCAGGCCTTTTGAACAAAATAATGGATCAGAAGGGGGATATCTTCGGGTCTTTGCCTCAGGGGCGGCAGGTGGACATGGTGGGTCATGAGCCTGAAATAGAGATCCCGCCTGAACTTTTTGCCGTTGCCCAGGTCAGCGGTGTCCAGATTGGTTGCCGCAATGATTCTGGCGTCCGCGTAGCGGGTCCGGTCGTCGCCGCTCCTGAGGTATTCCCGGTCCTGGATCAGGCCCAGGAGTTTGACCTGGGAGGTAATTGAAAGGTCACCGATCTCGTCCAGGAACAGGGTGCCGCTGCCGGCCTTTTCAACAAGCCCGGCCCGCACGCTGTCTGCTCCGGTGTAGGCCCCCTTTGCATGGCCAAACAGGGTGTCGGCAAACATGGCGTCGTCAAGTCCTGCCGTATTGATTTTAACCCACTCGCCCTGCCGCTGGCTGATGGCATGGGCGGCCCTGGCAATCAGGTCCTTGCCCGTGCCGGTTTCGCCGGTGATGAACAACGGCTGGGAGGTCGAGGCAATGGATTCAACATACCTGAATATGGCTTCCATGGCCCTGTTGCCGGTAATGATGGAACTGAAGGCCGCTGAGACCCCTTGTTCACTGTCGAGCAAGGTGGTACTCAGGCGGTCGATCTCAAACTTCATCTCAGCGAATTCCAGGGTGTGGCGGCACACCGAGGCAAGGCGACCGGGTTCCACCGGCTTTGACAGGAAATCATGGGCCCCCTGTCGCATGCAGGCAACGGCCGTGTCAACATCGTTTGAGGCTGTGACCACCACCACGGGGATGTGGGGGTGGTGCTCGGTTATCCGGGCAAGGATCTCCCGGCCTGAAATTTCCGGCATCATCAGGTCCAGAAAGACCATCCCCACATCGGCCTGTTCCAGGATCTCCATGACCTTGCGTGAGGTGTCGCAGGTGATGATGTTTTTGATGCCGTTGTACTTGAGTTCGGCTGAAAAGCCGGTCAGGATATGGGCCTCATCGTCCACAATAAGAACGGATTTTGTCAAATCAACCTCCTTCCATGGCCGGAAATCCAACGATCACCGAGGTGCCGGCCCCGGGTTGGGATTCAAACGCGATCCAGCCGTGGTGTTCCTTTACGATCTTTTCTGTGATGGTGAGCCCAAGGCCCGTGCCCTTGATGGCTGCCTTGGTGGTGAAGAACGGGTCAAAGATACGTTCCAGGGTGGGGTGGTCAATGCCGCATCCCTGGTCGGTCACCTTTAAGATCACCTCGCTTTTGCCTGTTTTTGTGTCACGCCGGGTCTGTGTCTCAAGGATGATCTGCTGTTCTTTCCGGGTCAGGGCCTGGCAGGCGTTGAGAACCAGGTTGATGACCACCTGCTCGAGGCGCTGGGGAATCCCCGTGATGGGGGCAGGCGCTTTGTCCAGACGGGTGTAAAAGTGCTGCGTGGCCTTCTGGATCTCGTTGGTCAGGAAGACAAGGGCTGTCTGGATAACGCTGTTCAGGCAGACCGGCACAAAGGCGGCATGGGGGTCGGGGCGGGAAAAGGATCGAAGGCTCTTGACAATGGTGTCGATCCGGCGGGCCCCATCGGTGATGCCCTGCAGCAGTTTGGGAACAGTTTCTTTTATTTCAAGGGCCGTCAATCCCCCGGCCATGGGCTCCGGGTCCTGGATCCGGTGGTCAAAGGCCTCCAGAAGGTCGCCCCAGAGCCGCTCCAGAAGGGGGGCGTTGGTGGTGATAAAGGCGTTGGGATTGCTGATCTCATGGGCCACGCCGGCCACCAGGGTGCCAAGATTGATCAGGGTTGAGGCGTGGTGCATTTGCTGGTCGGTGCACTCGCTGCTGTCCTGGAACCGGCGGTGCAGCTCAAGGGCCCGGATGTTTTCGGTGATATCCTTTTCCATCAGGGCAAAGGAATCGAGTCTGTTGTTGTCATCATAGGCCGGCCAGACCGTCAGTTCTTTGATTTTGCCGCCATGGTCGAACTGGAAGCTGCGGGCGGATCGTTTCCGGATCACCTGGACAATCTCTTTTTTCCATTCAGCGGCCAGGGTAAAGGGGATCTTTTTCCATATGGTTGTGGCACCCAGATCTTTTTGATCCAGCCCGTATCGTTCCATGGCGGCCCGGTTGGCCCTGAGGAGGGTTCCGCTGCCGTTGATGAGGAAAAGGGGAAGGTCGACACTGTTGACAAGCCGGTCCACAGAATTGCTCCTAATCCATACCCATGGCTTGCTGCAGCTGCTGGATCTGGGCCTTGATCTCCTGTTCTTCTTCGGGGGTAAGGGTGGATGTGGCAAGGCGCTGCTTGAGCGCCATGAGGATCATCTCCTCGCGGTATTCGTTGCATGTGTACTTGTTCGGGGCCATATTTCTCCGCTTGCTTGTATGAAAGCTTTCAATATAATATGGGACAGGAGATCAAGTCAACGTGTAAAAAAAGGAGACGGAAGTTTGGGTCCCGGCATCGAGAAGATCAAGGCCCTTGAGCAGCGGATCAAGGATCTTGGCATCAGAAAACAGGATATTGAGGAAAAGTTTGTCAAGGGCTCGGGCAGGGGCGGCCAGAAGGTGAACAAGACTTCGGTGGCTGTGTTTCTCTGCCACGGTCCGACCGGGATAGCCGTCAAGTGCGGTTCAGAACGATCCCAGCACCTGAACCGTTTCCTTGCCCTTCGCCGACTGGTTGACAGGATCGAGGCCCGCATGGCCGGCATTGAAGGCAGGGGCGGGGTTGACCCGAAAGTTCAGCGGCGCATCAAGCAGAAGCACAAGCGGCAGAAACGGTCCAGGCAGAAGCATGGTTAGGCAGGGTGGCGATACCCGGGGGCCTTGGGGATTTTGCTTTGTCCATGCAGAAACATGGCTGGGCCGCTTGCCTGACAACACGTGCGGCTGGCCCCCCTGCATCACTGGCTTTGCATCAAGGTGTCAAAAGGCTCCGAGCTGGCAGGGTCTGATCCGAAGACCCTTGAATTCGCAGGCAGATGAGACCTCGACCCGCTTGAGTTTGAGTTCCCTGGCAATGCGCCAGCAGTCATAACAGGAGATTCTGCCGCTGTCCGATGCCTGGTCCAGCAGCCGGTCAAGTTCTTCTGGTATCGACTCGACCGGCTGTATCAGCTTGACCCCCTTGCCATAGCCGAACAGGCCAAGGGAACAGCGGATCAGCCGCAGTTCCAGAAGGTCTGCCTGGGCCCCTGCCGCAGCCGGTGTGATGCCGAGCCGTTTTGCAACCTTGTGCACTGCCGCGCAGGTGATCTGATCCTGGTTGGCCTCTGCCTCAAGCAGTGCCTTTGCATCAGGGTTTATCTCGATATCGGAATGTTTTTTTGCGTAGTGTCCGCGGTCTGAATGTGTCATATCAGTTTCCCATGGGTTGATTTAAAGGTTCAGTATACGGTATAAGCTTTTACCTAACATTGAACCTGTCAAAAAAAAAGGAAAAACAATGGGCCTGTGTGGAGATATATTGAACAAGAAGTTTCACATGATCTATATTGCCTCCTGCGGGGAGGGAATCAACGCCTACCACTTGATCCAGAGCGCCCTTGTCCAGTTTCCCGGAACGATATCACCGTTGTCAAGATTCCCCACATCCGGACCGAATCCCAGGTCGAGGATATCATTGAAAAGGCAAAGGTGACGGACAGTCTGATTGTCCACACCATTGTCAACCGGGATCTGCGGCGGTTTCTGACCATCAGGGGGATGGAAAAGGAGATCGTGACCATTGATCTCATGGGGCCCGTGCTGTCCAAGATTGAGGGTTTCCTGGAAGACGCCCCCCTTGAGCAGCCCGGGCTCTACCGGAAGATCCACCATGTGGACCTGGCCCAGGTGTCGGCCATCGAGTTTGCCCTGGCCCATGATGACGGCATGAACCATGAGGACCTTGCCGAGGCTGAGATTGTCATGGTTGGTCTTTCCCGGGCCGGAAAAACCCCGCTCTCCATGTATATGGCGGTGATGGGCTGGAAGGTTGCCAACGTGCCCCTGGTGATCGGCGTGCCCATGCCCGAGGTGCTCAAACGCATTGACCGCAGACGCATCATTGCCCTGAACATCAACCTTGAGCAGCTCAAGGCCCATCGAAAGATGCGCCAGGAGAACCTTGGCACTTCGGACATGTACGCCTATACCTCGAGAAAGGATATTGCAAGGGAGATCGAAAGTGCCAGGCGCTACTACCTGACCCAGGGCTATTCCATGATTGATGTCAGCAACAAACCCATTGAGACCAGTGCCGAGGAGATCATCGAAATGATCACCCGACGGTTCAAGGCCGAGGCCCACAAACGATGATCCCAGGTTCAGGTTTTTAATCATGTTCAGGTTGTCAATCAGATGAAACGATCCGGATGCAGCAGCACGATCAACTGCAAGACGAACAATCGGGCGAATGACCGCCGGAACAGCACAGACCGCCGTGTCGGCAGGGATTTTCTGGCAAGGGTCCTGGCGGTTTTTAATCTGCTCTCCTGGGGTGTGGTGGTGCTGATCCTGGTGGTGGCTGAGCGGGCCAAACCGCAGTTTGAGAGTTTTTTTGACAGGTGGTATCACCTTGATGTCAGGACCTGCTGGGACCTTGAGTTTGTCCAGTATCTGCTGTGGATCACCCTGGCAGGAACCGTTGTCTGCAGTATCGGTCTTGTTCTGGGGGTTTTCCGGGCAAGGAGGAAGGACGATTCAACCGGAATCGGGCTGGTGATCATGGGGCTTGTCTCCCTTGCGGGTATCTGCGGGATTGTTTTCTTTCTGGTTTAAGGGTCGCAGATGACATTTGCGGTTTTAAGCCTTTGGCCTTTGGTGCAACGCAGTAGATGGGGCAAAAGACAAGCTGTGTCAAGTTATAAAATTTGCGGTCATAAGTCTTTCCTTGACTCAAGTTGTCTCTGCCTGCTGTCGATGCATGTGATATATGGGGTTTAAAAAGGCCAATAACGCCAATAAGCCAAGCCTGACCCCAAAATGGGGAAAAGAGATGAAAAGAATTCTGGCCATAGCTGCTGCCTGTTTAATGATTGTCTGCCTGATTCCTGCTGGCCAAGGGGCCAGTGCCCGGGACTATATGGTGGATTTTGTCTCGGAAAATTACCGGGAGCGGGCAGCGGATGACGGCAACAGCCGGCGGGTTTTCCATACGATTCAGGTCAATACGGATATCGGGTCCCGGCTGCTGATCCTTGATGGTGACGATTTCCAGTACAGAAACTGGCTCAGGGCCTGTCTGAGCCAAACGAGCCGGCTGATTGTGCGGGTGCCCGACGCCGATGACGACGCCTTCAGAACCTCAAAAGCCTTTCCCATTGATGTGACCCGGATTTATCCCATTGACGGAAAACAATGGCAGACCCCTGAGGCTGACGCGGTCCCTGGCCCTGCATTCACAGGACGGCGCCACATTTTGATTGTGGATGCCAACGAAAAAAGAAGGGGGTTGATCGATCTTCTGGTCCGGGATCTTGGATACCCGGTGACCCTTTCGGCCAACGGCTCGGAGGCCCTCCTGATGTTTCACCGGCAGCCGGACAAGTTCCGCATGGTTATTGCCGATGCCGACCTTGCTGGCATCAGCGGCACCCAGCTTGTCAGGAACCTTGTCCACACTACACCCGAACTGCCCGTGATCCTTGGAACCGCCTATGGGGATGAAACCATGGAAGCCAAAGCTGCCGCAAACTTTGCAGGAATCGATTCCGTGGTGGTTAAACCCGTTGTACTTCGGGAATTGTCAAAGACGATCCTGGCCATGCTGAAGGAGCGGGCATGAGAGTCATGCTGCCATTCCGGTTGAGAACCATTGTCCTGTCCGTGTCGGTTGTTTTCATGGCTGCCCGCCTCTGGGGGGCAGAAATTCCGGAGTATGAGCGGACACGCATGTGCTTTGCCAATTTTATTCGGTGCGAGCTGACCCGGACCAATGCGACCGACCGTTTCAAGGGAAAACCCTTTGAGATCACCATGGTCAACCTGTTTGACGCCGTGCACGAGGGGGATCTTCTGATTGCCACCGGCGCCGTTGACTGCTTTGTGGAAAAAAAATACGAGCGTCTTTATGTTGCCGTGGGGGTCAAAAGCCTCATGGGTCGGGAAAAGGTCAGCTATTTTGTGGTCAGAACAAAGGATTTTGCCATACTGGGCACGGAGCTTATGAAATATCCCTACAAGGAACGCTGCGGCTGGACACAGTACTGGATTGATATTGACTGATTTTTGCCGTGGGGGTCATTCCTGAGTGAAAAGGGTAAAAAAAGACAAATTGTGTAATAGATGTTATAATTTTTGTTCGATTGATAACTTTACTACATGGAAAATATTTCTTTTTTCACACCGCAATGCCGGTTTCTGGCAGATATAATACAATAAATGTAGTTTTCTCTTCTGGATTGTATCTTTGGCGCAGGGTTTGCATGTATGCTTCTGTCTGGATCTGGGGATGGAATGTATTGACAACCCAGCGTTTAGAGGATAAAAAAAATCATGTCCTGAATCCCTTAACTGTGCAATGGATGGGAAAAAACAATGGCAGAACTTGAACAAAACATGATGCCCATAACACCTGCCCAGGTGATTGATATCATTTACAGGCGGCGATGGATCATTGTCATCCCCCTTTGCATTACACTGACGGTCGGTCTGTATCTTGCGTTTACCAGCCCCCGAACCTACATGGCAGAGACCTCTATTCTTGTTCAGGCCCAGACCGTTCCGGGATCCTATGTCCGGTCCATTGTGTCAAGCAATATCAATTCAAGGATCAGCAGCATCTCCCAGCAGATTTTGAGCCTGAGCAACCTTGAAAAGATAATTGATCAATTTGGCCTGTTCGAAGACGAAGATTCTCAGAAAATGTACCTGGAAGATAAGATTGCCGCCATGCGAAGTCGAATCCGGGTGAATCTTTCCCGCGCAGGAGGAGCCGACGCCTTTACTATTTCATATAAGGGAAAAGATCCTGAAAGGGTCATGCGGATCACCAACACCCTGACCAGCTTTTTCATGGATGAGAACCTTAAACTGCGTGAAGCCCAGGCCATTGGAACGAGCGAGTTTCTGGATGCCGAACTTGAAAAAACCCGGAGAAAACTGGTTGACCGGGAACAACAGTTGTCTGCCTACCGGGCGCAAAATCTGGGTGGACTTCCGGATGAACTGGAATCCAACCTCAGGACCCTGGACCGACTGCAGCAGCAGCTTACGGACAAGCAGTCCATGCTGAGGGATGCGAAAAATGCCATCAACACCCTTAATGCCCAGATGGCCCAGGCCAGTGAAATGGGTTCCCAGGCAGCGGAAGATCAGTTCGACTTCTCCGATTTTGGGGAAGAAGATGGCATGGGTGGAGAGGATGAATTAAAGCTATCTGAGGCGCAAAAACACCTTGATGCGATGCTTCTGCGTTATACCCGACAGCACCCGGACGTCAGAAGACTCGAAGCCATGATGGAAAAGCTTCGCGCCAAAATTGATGCATCGAACCAGGAGCAGCCCCAGGAGACCACAGACGCGTTTGAGCCCATGGAAGCGGAGACGTTTGGGGGGGGGATGGATTTTGCCGCCATGCAGCAGAAGACCCAGCTTGCCCAGATGAATCAGGAGATTCAGGCCATTAATGCCGAAATCCAAGCCATCCAGGAGAAGATGGTGGTTTACCAGAAACGGGTGGAAGAGACCCCCAAAAGAGAGCAGGATCTTCTTTCTCTCAAGCGGGATTATGGTAACATCCAGAGTGTCTACAGCTCTCTTATGAGCAGAAAACTTGAGGCTGAACTGTCTGTCAACATGGAAAAAAAGCAGAAGGGCGAGCAGTTCAGGATCCTTGACCACGCCCGGATCCCGGAAAAACCCATATCCCCGGATGTCCGGAGAATGCTTGTCTTCTCCCTTGCAGGTGGCTTGGGCGTTGCCGGAGGCATTATTTTTCTTCTTGAAATATTTGATCTTTCCATACGAAGGGACGAGGATATCGAGACCAAACTCGATCTGCCAATTCTCGCATCCATTCCTCCCCTGAAGAAACCGGGGGATCGGCTGAAAAAACGGGTGGAAATGATTTTTCTGTCACTTACGG
This sequence comes from uncultured Desulfobacterium sp., assembly GCA_963675615.2. Lineage (GTDB taxonomy): Bacteria > Desulfobacterota > Desulfobacteria > Desulfobacterales > Desulfobacteraceae > Desulforapulum. Next base: position 158,576 of record CAXXTD010000001.1, on the reverse strand, counting down.
CAACCTATGCTGCTCTAATGTTAGCTGCATTTGTTATCCTCAATGAAAAGGGCCTTGACCGGGTTATCAACTTTATCAAATCTAATATAAACGGCTGATTTAGGGGTTGCACTGTGGGAAAAATATTTACGGCGCTGGAAAAATCCAAACAGATTCTGCCTGAGCCTCTTCGTGTTGCTGAAGAGAGCCCAATGGTTGATGTGAAATTACAATCAGAAGAGAAATTCCCCGGGGCCTTTGATGTTGTTGAAGAGAACTCTCCCAGGGTTAATGAAGTAAAACAATCTGAAGAAATGGATTCTCCCGGCAACCTGGACGAAAGTCTTATTACCCATTTAACGCCCCATTCCTTTGAGGCGGAGCAGTTCCGCATACTAAAAACAGCCATACTCTTCCCCCACAAAGGAATTCCTCCCAGGACCATCATGGTCACCAGCACCTCCCCAGGAGAAGGAAAGTCTTTTGTGGCAAGCAATATCGCCATCAGCATTGCAAAAAGCATAGACGAATATGTTCTGCTGATGGATTGCGATCTGAGACTGCCGTCGCTGCATAGGCGATTCGGGTTCTCCGACATTCCCGGTTTGAGCGAATACCTCAAGGAAAAAGTTTCTCTGGGTTCAATTTTGAAGAAAACAGCCATTGATAAACTTTCCCTGCTGCCGGCGGGAAAACCGCCTGTCAATCCCTCTGAGCTTATCTCATCCGAACAGATGCGGCGGCTGATCCATGAGGTTAAGAACAGGTATGAAGACCGATATATCATTATTGACTCACCACCGCCCTACCTCACGGCTGAAGCCAATGCCCTGGCACGCCAGGTGGACGGCATTGTGATTGTGGTTAAAACAGGAAAAACCAAGCGGGCCGATGTTCAAAATCTCATCGACACATATGGGCGGGAAAAAATACTGGGTGTTGTAAAAAATTTTTCAGAGCACAAACAGGGATTTAAAAAATACCAATACCAGTAGCGTAATCGTTACCGGATGGGCGGAGATTTGTCATTTTGGTCGGAATCGTACAGGAACAATGCTGAGATTTTTCAAACAATATTACCCCCTTCGAAATATTCTTTTTTTCGTTGTTGAGGGGCTTGTTGTTTTTGGGTCTGTATTGTTTGCAACGGTCCTTCTGACCTATTCAGATTCCTATTTTTTTGATCTCATGCTCGTTCTGAGAATAGTCCTTGTCACCCTGGTTTGTCAAATCGCATTGTATTACAACGACCTGTACGATTTTCAGGTGGCATCAACTTTATCCGAAGTCTCCATCCGCCTTCTTCAATCTCTCGGTGTAACAGCCATTGTCCTTGCCTTTATTTATTTTTTTTTCCCGGTTGTCATCATTGCCCAGGGAATTTTTGTCCTGAGCATTCTGTTGCTCATCGTGGTGATCATCGGGTGGCGGTTCCTCTACATCCATGCGCTCAACCAGGGATTCTATAACCAGAAAATATTGATCCTTGGGTCAAGTGATCTTGCCGTTGATATTTTCAGGGAGATCCAGGAAAAGATCGATTGCGGATATACTGTGGCTGCCATTTGCACAACGTCCAGGGACGATCTTCCTGCTGCCAGGATTCCAGACCGTTTTATAATCTGGAGTGAAATCGAGAACCTGAGCCGGACCATCATCAATCTGGGGGCTCAAAAGGTGGTCGTCGCCCTGAAGGACAACCGGGGCAGCTTTCCGGCCAAGGAACTTCTCACCTGCAAAACAGCCGGTATCGAGGTGATCGAAGGTCACTCATTCTACGAAATGCTCACGGGAAAACTGCTTGTTACCCAGATAAATCCCTCCTGGTTGATCTTTTCCGACGGGTTTAAAAAGTCAAAAACACGAACGATCCTGAAGCGACTGGGGGATTTGATTTTTTCCGTATTTTTGTTGACACTGCTGTTTATTCCCATGATGTTTGTTGCGCTTTTAATCAAGATCGATTCAAAGGGTCCTGTTTTTTTCTGCCAGGACCGGGTCGGTCAGAACCGTAAAGAATATATGATGTACAAGTTCCGCTCCATGATCCATAACGCCGAGGCCCTCAGCGGTCCTGTCTGGGCAGCGGACAACGACAGCCGGATCACCCGGATGGGCAAAATCATCAGAAAGTTCCGCATTGATGAAATTCCCCAGATCTGGAACGTCCTGAAAGGGAACATGAGCTTTGTCGGGCCAAGGCCGGAACGTAAATATTTCACAGATGAGCTGGAACAAAAAATTCCCTACTATAGAGAGCGGTTTGTGGTTAAACCCGGAATTACGGGATGGGCACAGGTTTCCCGCGATTACGGATCTTCGGTAGAGGATGCCGTTGAAAAGTTGAATTATGATCTTTTTTACATCAAAAACATGTCCATCATGTTTGATGTGATGATTGTGCTCCGTACCATAAAAACAGTGGCCTTTGGACGGGGCTCAAGATAGTACAGCAGATCGTAGGTGTTAAAATCCGGTTTTAAAAAACAACAATGTAATTGAGGAGGCGGAGCTATGTCATTTCGTAGGGGTCTGTTTTTATCAAGTCTATTGCTAGTGATCTGTACCGCTGTTCTTCCCCGGGTTTCCCATGGTGAAGCTGTGGAAACCATGGAAGACTACAAGATCGGGGCTGGGGATGTGTTTAAAATAGATGTGTGGAAGGAGCCTGAACTCTCCCTTGAGGCGTCTGTGGTCAGAATCGATGGCAAGATCACCTTTCCCCTGTTGGATGATATCCAGGCTGCCGGACTCACCACCATGGAGTTAAAAGCTGTTATTGAAAAACGCCTCGCCGACTTTGTGGAGGCTCCCCAGGTGACGGTGACCCTGATCAATCCCGGCAGCCAGCAGTATTACATCCTCGGTGAGGTCAACAACACGGGCGAATACCCCATAGGAAAAAGCCTTACCATTTTGCAGGCCTTTGCCATTGCAAAGGGGTTTACCGAATGGGCCTCAAAGAAAGAGATCATTCTGTTTCGCAGGGAAAATGGTCAGGAGCGGATCATCCGGGTCAATTACAAAGATATTACCAAGGGTGATTTCAGCAACAACGTGTTTATCCAGGCAGATGACACCATCATCGTACCTTGATGGCTTCCTCCATCCCCTTTTAGCTGGAGATACATATGATTTTGAATACAGCTGTTTTTTTCAGATGTGCTGCCAGGTTTCTGGTGTTGATTCTGGTTGTCGGGGCATGGGCTGCTCCAGGGCTTGCCATGCGCACGGAGTTCACGCCGTTTGTTCATGTCTCAGAAGATTACAGCGACAATTACAACCAGACATCAACAGACAAGGAAGAGGAGTTTTACACCACCTATGGTGCCGGTTTCACCTTTACCATGAAAGACAAAACCATGGTGCTTGACCTGACCTATGATCCTGAGTTTGAGGTCCATAAAAACTTTACCGAAGAAGACACCTGGCAGCACAATGTTTCCCTTGTCGGTGATATTGAACTTTCACGCAGAGCCGGGATTTATTTTGATCTTTCCCGTGACGGAAACGGCGACGGAGAAAACAAAAAAAATGAAGCCTGGACCCACATCGCATCCCTGGGAGGGCATTACGATCTTTCCAAATATACGGGCATTACCTTTTCCCAGAGCTATGACAAAACCTTTGATCGCACCCAGCGAACCGGGGAGTGGAAAGAACAGGAGACCAGCACAACTTCCGCCGGTATCACCCATCAGTTCGGCAGGGATAATTCTTTTGGATTGAACTACTCCTATGAATTTGACAACTATGCGGATCCGGACGAGGATGAATACAAACAGCATAACCCCTCGGCATTTTTATCATTCTGGTTTACACCTCTTCTGGGGTTTGATTCAAATTTTTCCTATGAAGCATTGACCCATGAAGTTTCAGACAACGATTCCGATACCTACAACGGGGATCTTCGTCTGATAAAAAAACTGACTCGTCATTTCCAGGCTTACCTGAAATACGAGCACACCTACACCCAAGAGGAGCCCCGGGACCATAGGGTGTATAACCCTTCTATAGGTTTCGACTGGGAGATTACCGAGGATTCGGGCCTCTCCCTGGGGGTGGGTTATCTCTTCCATGAATGGGAAAACCAGGACGATGACTCGAACATCTTTTTTGATGTGGATGCCTACAGATACTGGGATTTTTCAGAAAAAGGGTCCCTGGCCCTCACGGCCGCCAGCGGGTATGACGCTTCGGACGAAGATGCCGCAAGCCTCGGATTTCATCTCTTTTACCAGGCAGGTTATCTTTTGACCTATCAACTGACCCGACGGCTTTCAACGAATCTTAACGGCGCCTATATCATCGACCAGTATGATGACCCGGATGAGGACAGGGTGGATAAAACACTGGATCTTGGTGCAGGGTTGACCTGGAGGCTCCTGAAATCCCTGAGTGTGAACGCCTCCTGTTCGTTTGTTGATCTGGCAACAGATGCTGAGCCCTCCACCGCTTACCGGGAAAACAGCGTCGGGGCCGGCCTTTCATGGACTCCGGCAAGATGGATGCGGGTGAGCCTGGACTACACTTACACAGACTACAGTGCTGATAACGATGAAGATTATCAGGAAAACAAGGGAACCTTGATGGTTCATCTCTCCCCTGCACGACCTGCCCGTCTGGACCGGGCCCTGACCCGTGGAGAGATTGAAAATAAAATTTATCAAGATCGATAGGTTGTCCATTCAATCCAGAGGCTTACAGTATGACATACAAGAGAATCATCATCATTGCCCTCATCATGGTCATGACCACGATTGTGCTGAATTTCTCCAACCATTCTGAAATCATCAAACCCAACAAACCCTTTGAAACCTTTCCCATGGGTATTGGTGAATGGACGGGTAACACATCAAAGTTTGATCAAAAGGTATATGATATTCTGGGGGTTGAAGATTCCATCCTTGCCTCGTATCAGGATAATAATGGCGACTCGGTTCAACTCTATGTGGGATTTTACCAGAGTCAGAAAGAGGGAGATCTGATCCATTCGCCCAAGAACTGCATGCCGGCTCAGGGTGGAATATCGTGAAGACCTCCATTGAAACCGTGGATGTGGGGCAGAACGGTAATGGAAAAAATATCGAAGTCATAAAACTGATCCTGGGCAAAGGTTCCCAGCAACAGGTGGTTCTCTACTGGTTTCAGTCCAGGGGACGGATCATCTCATCAGAATATATGCAGAAGATATGGCTGGTCATTGATTCCATTACAAAACATCGAACCGACGGTTCCTTTGTGCGGCTCATCTCTCCTGTAGTTAAGAGTGAAGATCATGCCCTTGAGGTGTTAAAGGCGTTTACACGGGAGATTTATCCTTATCTAAACGAGTATATTCCATCATGATATCAGACATGAATCTTAAAATTGAAAAACACCTGGTGATCCAGAGCCTTATCCTGGCAGCTGTTTTTGTTCTTGTATACAGCCACGCCATTGCAACCCTGGTCTCGGACTGGTCCAATGACCCCAATTTCTCCCATGGGTTTTTGATTCCCTTTGTGGCCGCTTACATGGTGTGGTATAAAAAGGAAATCCTTAAAACCATTGAGATAAAATCCGCTTCCATTGGCATTGGTGTGATTGTTCTGGGCATGCTCTGCTATCTTGCCGGCACCATCGGATCGGAACTTTTTGTCATGCGATCGTCCATGATCATCACCATCTCCGGCATGGTTATCTATCTTTTTGGCGTTGAAATGTTTAAGGCGGTGCTGGTTCCCATTCTCTATCTGATCATCATGATCCCCATCCCGGCCATCATCTGGAACAAGATTGCCTTTCCCCTCCAGCTGTTTGCGGCAAACCTATCTGCAGACATGGTTCACCTCCTGGGGATCCCTGTATTAAGGGAGGGTAATATCCTTCACCTGGCCAACACTTCCCTTGAGGTGGTGGATGCATGTTCAGGACTTCGGTCTCTCACCTCCCTTCTGGCATTGTCAGGGGCCTTTGCCTTTATCGCACCCCTGGGAAATGTTAAAAAATGGATTCTGTTCGTTTCAGCCGTTCCCATTGCCGTTGTGGTCAATATTGTGCGGTTGACCATCACGGCGGTCATGGCCACCTATATGGGGGCTGAGGCGGCCCAGGGTTTTTTACATGACATGTCAGGCATTCTCGTATTTGCCGTTGCCCTGGCCCTGGTCTACCTTGTGTTTATCATTGAATTGAAATTTGAAAAATAAAACCTCCAATAAATCCATTCTCCTGACCTTTGACGTTGAAGACTGGTTCCAGGTGGAAAATTTCAAGGGCTATATCCCCTTTTCCTCCTGGCCATCCCTTGATCTGCGGGTGGAGAACAATACCCACACCATCCTTGATTTGTTGGATTCATTTCCCTTTAAACCCAGAGCCACTTTTTTCATTTTGGGCTGGATTGCCAACAGGGTTCCAGATCTTGTACGGGAAATCCATGACAGGGGTCATGAAGTAGCCTCCCACGGGATTTCCCACCATTTGTGCACCCACCAGTCCTTGGAACATTTATCCGAGGATCTGTCAGCCAGCAAAAAGCTCCTTGAAGATTTGACAGGGGAGGGGGTTTATGGGTATCGAGCTCCCAGTTTTGCTGTTAACAATAAAATTCTTGAACGAATCCAAAGGGCCGGGTATCTGTACGACTCTAGCTATAATTCCTTTGCCATGCACGGGAGATATGGCAGGCTTGACCTTGCAGGATTAGAAAGAAAAGGAATTGCCGTTAAAATAGTGTCTGATTTTTTTGAACTGCCAGTAAGCAACCTGAGCGTTGGGACTCGCGTGCTTCCCCTGGGAGGGGGTGGTTATTTCAGGTTGCTGCCATTCCAGATGTTCAAGCAGGGAATGAAATCAGTGTTAAACCAGGATGATGCCTTTATCTTCTACTCCCATCCCTGGGAATTTGATCCGGATCAGCCAAGGGTAGAGCTTGCGTCAAAGGGGTTTAAATTCAGGCATTATGTCAACCTTCACCGAACCAGGAAAAATCTTTATTTATTGATAGATACGTTTAGTTGGTGTGAGTTTTCCACCTGCGAGAATTATATTGGTAACCTGATCCGTAATCAGGAGTGTAAATGAGTTTACCCAAACGAGAGATTCCCAGGCCTCCGCCCATGAATCCCTATATTTTTACTGTCCTTTTGGCCTTTTTTGGGCTCTGGTGTTTTTATGATGGTTGGCTGACAAGTGATCCTGATATGCAGAAACATGCGCTTTTCAATCAGGTCCTCAGCCTTATTCTTCTGCCCTGGAGCGTTTATGATTTCTTCAAGATCAGAAAAGCTCGCCAGGTAAAAGAAAGTGAACATGACCCAGATTTCCAATAGAGACCTGGTCTTACCCTATTTCTTACCCTATTTTGCCTATGTGGGCATTGCGTCCCTGTTCGGTGGCAGGATCTCCATGGAACTCAATTATTTGTTGAGGATTCTGGTCGTGACGACCCTGATCGTGTGGGCCTGGAAGTGGTTCATGCCCCTGTCATCATCAGACAGAAGGGCTATGTCTGTCGTGTGGGGCATAGTCGTTGGCTTGGTCGGGTTTGTCCTGTGGTGTCTGCTGCTGGCTCCTTTTATTGATTCATTGGAAGGGGATGCCTGGAAAACCCAGGACTTTTTGCTGAGGCTCTTTGCGGCAGGTCTTCTGGTTCCAGTGTTTGAGGAGATGGCCATCCGGGGATATGTGTTCAGGGTTGCACTTCAATGGGATCAGGCCCGGAAAAGCAAGTCAGCAGAACCGCTTCTAACAGCACTTGATGAATCCAGCCTCTTGGATGTGAAAAGCGGGGCATGGACCTGGCCTGCGGTGCTTATCTCTTCATCGGCCTTTACATTGGGTCACACCTCTTCCGAGTGGGTGGCAGCCTTTGCTTACAGTCTACTCATCTCATGGCTTTGGGTCAAGAGAGGGGATCTTCTTTCCTGCATTGTAGCCCACGGAACAACTAACCTGGTGCTGGCGGTTTTTGTTTTTATGACGGGGCAATGGGGTTTCTGGTAGCAAAATTAATCCAAAGGTCAAAGAATGCAAATAAACATTAATAATCACAATACCCAAAATTGGGATAACTACGTCCTGAACCACCCATCCGGTACACTTTTCCATTTAACTGCCTGGAAGAAGGTTGTCGAAAAGACTTTTAACCACAAAAGTATCTATTTAACTGCTGAAAACCAAGACAAAATTTGTGGTATATTTCCCTTGTTTGAGATAAAAAGTTTGCTGTTTGGGCATTTTTTGACGTCCATCCCCTTTGCAGAGATCGGCGGATCCCTTACCGATTCTGAGGAGATAGAGCAAGCCCTGATAACACAAGCTTCAACAATTACACAAACACATAACGCCCAATACCTTGAGATAAGGAACAGAAAAGAGATACCAAACCTTAAAACCAAGTCGCTTTATTATAATTTCAGAAAAAAAATTTCATCAGACCATGATGTAAACCTTAAAGCCATCCCGAGAAAATCAAGGGCCATGGTGAGAAATGCCATCAAGAAAAATCTTGTTTCTGAAACAGGTCATCACCTTTTACCGGAATTCTATAAAATACTGGCACTAAATTACCATAGGCTCGGAACACCCATATTTTCAAAAAAGTTTTTTAAAAACTTTTTGTCAGAATACAAAGAAAATGCAGATATCCTTGTCGTAAAGACCGAAAAAAATGAACTGGCAGCAGCCGTCCTGTTTTTCACCTACAAAGACCAGATGGTTCCCTACTACGCAGGATCGGATTTTACCTTGAGGCAACTTGGCCCCAACGATTTTTTATACTGGGAACTCATGAAACTGGCCGTTGAAAAAAAATGCACAATTTTTGACTTTGGCAGAAGCAAGGAGGGCACAGGTTCCTTTAGTTTTAAAAAGCATTGGGGCTTTACCCCCCAACCACTTGCCTATCAATACTATCTTGCAAAAGCCAAGGATATTCCCAACCTGAGCCCGGCCAACCCACAGTACCAAAAAAAAATTCAAATCTGGCAAAATATGCCCCTGAGTGTGACAAAAATTTTAGGTCCGTTTATTTCTAGAGCCCTTGTATGAAAAAAAATATTCTATTCCTGTGCCACAGAATCCCATACCCTCCCAACAAAGGAGATAAAATAAGATCTTTTAACGAGATCAAATTCCTTTCTCAAAAGAACACCATTGATCTTATAAGCCTTGCGGATGAACCTGGTGACCTGAAATACATCAAAAATCTTAAAAAATATTGCAACCGGATAAAAGTTTTTTCATTAAACAAAAACTTTGCAAAAATCAAAGGGCTTTTAAGCCTCTTTACAGGCCAAAGTATATCCCAGGGATATTTTTATCAAAAACAATTTCAAGATACATTCAACAGGTGGACCAGATCAGAAAGATACGATGCCCTTATCTGTTTTTCATCCCCCATGGCGGAATATGTGTTCAAATCAAAAAATAAAATTAATGACATAGCCAAAACGCTGATTATGGATTTTTGTGATCTTGATTCTGATAAATGGAACCAATATGCTCAAAAAGCGACGTTCCCTTTAAATATGGTTCATAAAATTGAAACGTCACGGTTGTTGCAATTTGAAAAAAAAATAAACAAAATGTTTAATAAATCTGTATTTGTATCCCATAAAGAAGCAGAACTTTTTGCGAAATATTACCCAGATGCTAAAGACATCCATATTCTCTCCAACGGGGTTGATTATCAGTATTTTAATTCAGAAAAAACAGAAGGATCTCAGCCTTTTCCTTCACCCATGCTGGTTTTCTCAGGTGCAATGGATTATTATGCCAATATTGACGGAGTTACCTGGTTTGCAAAAGAGATTTTGCCTGAAATAAAAAAAAAAATTCCCGGAATAAAATTTTTTATTGTCGGTAGCAATCCTAGCCCAAGCGTTAAAGCCCTGGAAAAAGATGCATCTATAATTGTTACCGGGTTTGTCAAAGATATCAGAGAATATTATAAGGCTGCAGATCTTTGCATTATCCCGCTGCGTATCGCAAGGGGAGTTCAAAATAAGGTGCTTGAGGCTATGTCCATGGGAAAAGCGATTATATCAACATCCCAGGCAGTCCAAGGGATTAACCCGGATGTGAGACAAGTAATTGAAATTGAAGATGACCCTCAAAAATTTGCTCAAAAAATAATCAGCCTTCTCGATGACCGCAGCAGGCAAAAAAAACTTGGTAATGATGCAGCAAAATTTGTTGTGCTGCATCATAACTGGGAAAAAAATTTAACCGGATTGTATGAGTCATAAGGTTTAATAATGAAAATACTCCATATTCTTGATCACAGTGTTCCACTTCACAGCGGGTATACCTTCAGAAGTCAGAATTTATTTGCTGCTCAGAAAAATATGGGATATGACCCTGTTGTTTTGACATCTTCAAAACATGAAGAAAGTCTTAAAAAGGAAAGTCCTTTATTAGAGACCATTAACAACATCAAATACTACAGAACGGGTCAGACTAAAAACTTTTCTTTTCCAATGATCTCCGAACTTTATTTGATGCATCGTCTGTATAAAAGGATTCTTCAAGTTGCCTCAATCGAGAAACCAGATATTATCCATGCCCATTCTCCAATTCTTAATGGAATTCCGGCAATTCGTGCGGCCCGCAAACTTAATATCCCGGTTGTATATGAAATAAGAGCGTTCTGGGAAGATGCTGCTGTCGATCACGGCACCTATGTTGAAAATTCCTGGAAATATAACCTTACCAAATTTCTTGAAACACAGGTGTGTAAAAGAGCGGATCATATTTGTATATTATGCAACGGCTTAAAGAATGACCTTATAAAAAGAGGTCTACCGGAAAATAAAATTACCCCTGTTTTTAACGGCATCGATCCAACAGAATTAATGCCGTCAACCCCGGATAATGAGTATCTTCGTGACTGGCATCTTAAGGACAAAAAAGCCATTGGTTTTATTGGCTCTTTTTATCGATATGAAGGCCTTGACCTTCTTCTGCAGTCTTTTTCAAAGATTGCAGCCAGTCATAAAGATGCAATGCTGCTTTTGGTCGGTGGCGGAGAAATGAAGCAGGAGCTTGCTGCGCTTACTGATAAATTGGGCCTCAGGGACAGGGTCATCACACCCGGTCGCATTCCCCATGAACGGATTGCAGGAGTTTACGCTTTAATCGATATTCTTGCCTATCCAAGATATTCAATGCGGCTTACTGAACTTGTAACCCCTTTAAAACCACTTGAAGCCATGGCCATGGGAAAAGTCCTTGTTGCAAGCGATGTGGGCGGACATAAGGAATTGATTCAGGATGGGAAAACCGGACTCCTCTTCCCGGCAGGAAACGCAGATGCTCTGGCCGATTGCTTCCAAAAATTGATCAGTGACGAGAAACTCGTAAAAGCCCTTCAATCGGATGGATTAAAGTGGGTAAATAAAAATCATACCTGGGAGCGGACAACATCAGTTTATTCCAGGATTTATAGTGAGCTCTGAACAATTAATTGCAGATAGATAAAAATAGAAGCAGGGTTTTTGAGACCCTTAAGCTATGTTCCATATGTCTTGTTTTTTTTGGACATTTTTTTGGAGATCCAATTCCTTTGATATGGATACCAGTGACGACAGCGTTGATTGTTTTCAGTTTTTCATCCGGGTATTTTACACACCTTAAATACCAGGATCGTTTTGACCTAAAAATATTTTGGAAAAAGAAATTTCAAAGACTGGGTGTCAAACTGATGGTTATCAATTGCTTTTTGCTGCTCGTTTTTATTCTACAGAACAAATCCGGCATATGGACGTGGCAGACGATTATAAATTGTATTGGTATGAATGGACTTTTAAACTGGTTTCACATTCCTAATGTCAGTCCTTTTGGAAGAGGGATGTGGTTCTTTACCCTACTGGTTCTTTTTTATGCAGCATACCCGGCTTTAAGAACGATTCGCCCACAGCACTGGCATGTTTTTATGATTCTTTTCATTGCTCTTGCTTATTTTTGTTCCCGGTTGCATCATCCCGGCCATTCCCTTTACTTGGCATCGGTTGGATTTATTGCCGGAGTTTATTCAGGGGGAAAGCGGAATATAATGATTTCGCCTTTTTTGAGCATAAGCCTTTGTGTTTTAACGTTTCTTTCCATGCTGGCTGTGAACATGGTATTTAACTATAATGGGTTAAATTTTTTCTTCATTTTTTTCTTTTCAATCCTTTTTATATTTTCATTATTCAAATTAAAGATTAAAGATACAGTTTATCAATTTATATCTGTTATTTCTCCCTGTGTTTTGGAAATTTATTTGTTGCACCCATATTTTTCATTCAGGCCGACAGGCTACCAGGCCCTTAATTTTACATGTTCTTTAATTATTGTCCTTATGTTGTCCATGGCTTTAAACCATTTTTCAAAGGTACTGACCTGATGAACCTTTCAATTCCATCAAGCGGCTTTTGTGTGATGGCAGATAAAGACCTGAACCTGTTCGAAATAAAGAACACGTTTGAATTGAATAATGCTGAAACCCTCCATTTTAAAGAAGATCATATCCTTATGGCCGTTTGGAAACAAAACTCGGAACAAGGTCTGTGGTCGGACGGGAAAAATGTGGTTTCCCATGATGTGGTCTTGACCAACCAGGAACATCTTGTCGGCCTGGTAGAAATTCAGAATACCGGCTCAATAGACAGCGGTCGCCTGATTTGGTTGCTCTATAAAAAATACGGCATTGATTTTATTGATAAGTTAAGGGGAACTTTTGCCTTTGCCATATGGGATGGTACCTGCAAAGAGTTATTTGTCATCACAGATCCGTATGGGATCAAACCAATAGTGTATTCAAAGAATAACAATAATTTTTGTGCGGCTTCCAGGATCAGTCACCTGCTTTGGGCAGACCCGTCACTCAAAGATATCAACCCGGATGCGATATTCCACTATTTATTTTTTCAGGCCGTCTGCAGCCCTTTAACCATATACAAGGAGATCTCTAAGCTGGAGCCGGGGAAGGGTCTCCATAAAAAAGAGAGGCTTACCCAGTTCACTCACTATGATATCAGATATTCGCCGAATCGATCCATATCAGAAAATGAGTGGAAACAGCAGATAAAAGATCAGGTAGAAAAAGCAGTCAATGTATTTGTCCCTCTATCGCCCTATGAAAAAACCGGATGTTTTCTGTCAGGCGGAACTGATTCAAGTTCGATCACCGGTTTTTACACTCAACTTTCAGGAAAGCCGGCCAAAACATTTTCCATTGGGTTTGCTGAACCCAAATACAATGAACTGGAGTATGCCCGTATTGCAGCTGAAAAATTTAAAACCGACTACCATGAATACTATGTGACCCCCCGGGATGTTATGGCTCTGATTGAACACTTGCCCGCCATTTATGACGAGCCTTTTGGAAATGCCTCCGTCATTCCCGCTTTTTACTGCGCGCACCATGCTGCTGAAAAAGGGATTGATATCATGCTAGGCGGAGATGGTGGGGATGAAATATTTGGTGGAAACGAAAGATATGTGACAAACCTGGTATTTCAAAAATATCTTGGTCTGCCTAGTCTTATCCGACAAAAATGCTTTGAACCCATGCTGGCCCTTATGCCGGATAAGGGGTTGTTTTATAAGGCAAAACGCTATATCCGAAGGGCCAATATCCCAAATCCGGATAGATTCTTTTCATATAACCTCCTTGCCGAAATTAACCCGGAAAGAATATTCCAGCCTGATTTTATTGATTCCGTCAATTTGAGTTCATTCATGCAGATTGCAAAAAAGCATTATCAAAATGCAGCACCGGCTGACGACACAGATCGGCTGATGTATCTTGATATGAAATTCACCATTACTGATAACGATATTCGTAAAGTGACGCAAATGGCGGAGGCTGCCGGCATAAGGGTCCGATATCCACTGCTGGACAGGGATCTGGTTGATTTTTCAGCAACCATTCCCCCACAGCTTAAAGTGAAGCCAGGCAAAAATCGATATATCTTTAAACGCGCCATGCAGGGCTTTCTTCCAACAGAGATCATCTCCAAATCCAAGCACGGCATGGGGCTCCCTATTGCAGTCTGGTTTAAGGAAGATCCTGTTCTTTCCCAATTTGTCGGAGATCTCTTATTCTCTGGAAAGCCCAGAATTTTGGAATACATCAAACCAAGTTTTTTGGAATTTCTGCGTTCAAGCTTTAAAGAAGATAAAACTTCCTATTATGGTGATATCCTCTGGGTCTACTTGATGTTAGAGTTGTGGTTAAGAAAGAAATGAATCCAGCATAAGGTTGGCCTGATAAATACCGTTCCATTGAGGTGATGTTGTATTTATTTTTTTTACTTATTATTATTTTCTGGTTATAACGGATTTGGGGGCAGATACCTAAAACCCCCCATTGAAGCAGAGGTCAAAAGGTTTTGCAGCCAATTTTCATGATACCTGGATTTGTTTAGCCACTCAGCCGGACAGCTCCTTCCATCGTGTATTTTTACCGTAGTCGGGTTGCACGGAGCAAAATTTTGAATCAACGCCCAACCCCTGATACTCAATTCTGCTGCCTGTAGACTTCCATGGAAATAAAAAGTCGAAAACAGATGACGGTCCATTCTCTGCATCAACCGGTCCACCATGTTGCTGGTTCTGTGGCATCCCGGCAAATCATAAGCCTTGGAATAGGCGGTGAGGTTCTTTTTTAATTTCATTATGGGTTTGGAAATAACATCCGGAAGATTCTCTGCATCCACCCAATCACATAGCCTGCGTATCCGTTGCGAAAAGGACGCTTTGGACTCTGCGTCGTAGCAATGCCATACCTTGTCGCCCACAGAGTCGAAAATATCTTTAAATTTTTTGCTGGATCTATCTCTAATTTTTATGAATACGTGAAGGAAACAGGAAATGACGGTAATACCTGAGAAAAGGGATTTCCACGCGTTGATAGTTGCCTTCCAACCGTCAGTGTTCACGGATTTCGGCTTGTAGTTCGGATTTATATCCAAAGCTTCGGCCTTGAATATTCCGTAGCCTTTTTTCAAACCGTTTTCTCCGGCATCTTCACTCACAGAGGCGCCTAATATGCAATTGCCTCCTACAGTCGTAGCAACATAGACCTTGTCTCCTTTCAATCTGGAATGTTTTTCGTCGGCAGCAATATGCTCAGGAAGGAGATTTGGATCCTTGATAGTCGTTCCAATGATACTGTTCCGGCCGAGGCTTTGCTCCATTCGGTACCAATACATCGCGTCTTTACCGAACGTATGGCTCAAGGCCCAAAAAGGCACGTTGAATTTTCTGAGAAACAGAGCCTTTTCAATTTCGGCTGAAAATGCCACATGGTAAGGCATAATGAAGGAAGGTCTGATTGTGTAAGAAACACCATTTACAGTAATTCGGCGTGTTGGTATTCCTGTTTTTTTTGAAAGCCGAATTTCTTTCATCCTATACCCTTTTTTGATTTCATTTGGAAAAAGTTCAGGGAATTTGGCAATAAATGGCGCTAACTCCTTCCTGAACTTTATTGGATCTTCGATAGTGTCTGTATATTTCACTTGATCAAAAGGGATAACAATTGTACGTTTTCTTTGGAGAGTTGATTCTGATGTCTGAATTATAGCCTACCTTTCGTTTCCAGGTTAAGTTGTCCAGTTCAACCATAGACGATAGATCGCTTATTGTCCAGTCAAAAGGTCACTCCCCTCTCCCCCAAATCCGTTATAACCAGTTATTTTTTAAGGTATATATAAAATATGGAATCAAAAGAAATTATTATTGAACATCGTCGTGGCCTTAAATTTGTCGACTGGAAAGAACTTTTTGAATACCGAGATCTCTTCTCCTTTATGGTGTGGCGAAACATCAAGACACGATATTCTCAGTCAGCGATAGGCATTGGCTGGGCGCTCATCCAGCCGCTTTTTTCCATGCTGGTCTTTACAGTGATCTTCGGTCGGCTAGCCAAGATGGATTCAAATGGAGTCCCCTACGCTATTTTCAGCTATACAGCTTTGGCGCCCTGGACCTATTTTGCCAATGCCGTGACAGAAAGCTCGGCTAGCCTCGTGACAAACGCCCACATGCTAAGCAAAGTGTATTTCCCCCGGGTGGTGCTTCCCCTGGCGTCGGTCATGGCGAGAGGTGTGGACTTCTTGATTGCTCTGGTGTTCCTGGCTGTACTCATGGTGTGGTTCAACGTGTATCCCACATGGAATGCCCTGGCGCTGCCCTTGCTGGTTGTAATCCTCGTACTCACGGCGACGGGGCTCGGGCTATGGTTCACGGCTTTGGCTATCCAGTACCGTGATATTGCATATGCCATGAACTTTATTGTCCAACTGCTTATGTATGCTACCCCTGTTGTTTATCCGACCACGCTCATACCAGAGCACCTTCAGTTCTGGTATGCATTGAATCCCATGGTGGGGGTTATTGAAGGGTTTCGCGCTTCTCTTCTTTCCACCATTCCTATGCCATGGCAATGGATCGGGATTGGCTCGATTTCTGCAGTGGTCCTTTTTGTAACTGGCTTTGTGTATTTTCGGTCACGTGAACGGATTTTTGCTGACGTGGCCTGATAACTGTGTTTAACAATTGTTTGTGTCATAAGAAAACTTTTTAAGGCTCAAGCCTCTGAGTTCATATGTTTTTTTGGAGTTTCAATAAAGGATTTTTTTGATTATGTCTGATGTGGTCATTTCAGTAGAAAAATTAAGCAAGCTTTACCGCCTGGGCCTTAAGGAGGAAATCCATGACACCCTGGTGGGCAATCTCTTTTCCTGGCTGAAGGCACCTGCCAAAAACCTTAAGCGCCTTAGAAGTCTTACTCATTTTAACCCGGATGAAAACTCGGATGACATGCTTTGGGCATTACGAGATGTTTCCTTTGAGGTAAAGCGCGGCGAAGTGTTGGGTATCATCGGCAGAAACGGCGCAGGCAAAAGTACTCTGCTCAAAATTCTCTCGCGCATTACTGAACCCACGAGCGGCCGCGTGGTGGCCACCGGTCGGGTCGGAAGCCTCCTTGAAGTAGGCACTGGCTTCCACCCCGAGCTCACGGGCCGCGAAAACATATACATGAATGGCACCATCCTGGGCATGAGTAAGACTGATATCAAACGTAAGTTTGACGAGATCGTCGAGTTTTCAGAGGTTGAAAAATTTCTGGATACACCAGTGAAACGCTATTCCTCTGGCATGACGGTCCGACTGGCTTTTGCCGTTGCGGCACACATGGAACCTGAAATTTTAATTGTGGATGAGGTGTTAGCGGTTGGAGATGTTGAGTTCCAGAATAAGTGTATTGGGAAGATGCAATCCATCTCATCCTCAGAGGGCCGAACGGTTTTGTTTGTTTCGCACAATATGGGAGCAGTCAGGAGTTTATGCAACAGGCTTCTTGTGCTTCGTGGAGGGGAGATCGCCTGCGACGATACTACTGAATTCGGAATCAATTTATTTCTTGGAGGGATGACTTCAAAAACCGGGAGCACCCTTTCGTTAGAAAACCCGAACAGGACCGGTGATGGACGCGTTCGAATCGTTTCAGCCAGGATTATGGGAGAGAATAACGAGGAGAAGTACGAATTGATTTCCGGGGAGGATGTGACCTTCGAATTTGGTTATATAAACAAAGAAAAGTTGGAATCGGTTGACTTTTTCATGACGATCTCCAATCAATTTGGTGTCTCTGTCTTCCATGTTAACACGCAGTTGAAAAAATTAAAATTGCACATAAAATCGAATGGATTGATAAGTTGCACAATTCATAGGTTACCCTTGCCATTAGGAAAATACAATGTTGGATTCCTTATTCAAGACAACTCTGGAGTATGTGATCATATACCTGACGGAATAGTTTTTAATGTCCCGATGTCGATTTTTTTTGTTGATGGACAGGTACCACCGATTCGGTTTTCAGCGGCTTTGGTGGATCACACTTGGTCTGCGGTATGAATGGAATATTTACAATGCTTACATTTTTTTTAATACAAAAAGCATAGTATCCGTTCATTTGCACTATTGGGTAGGTTTTTCCGAGAATGGTCGAGACTTTTTCGAAACGACTGTTAAAGATTAGGAACAAGAACATGAATTTTTCAGAGCCCAAGGTTACAGTAATTGTTTTAAATTGGAATGGACTAGAAGACACGCTGGAATGTATTAAATCATTAAAAAAAGTTAAATATTCAAATTTTGAAATTGTGGTCGTGGATAATGGATCATCCGATGGTTCTACCGACACGATTAGACAAACCTTTCCTAATATAACTTGCTTAGGCCTTTCAGATAATCGTGGTTTTGCTGCCGGTAATAATTTTGGGATAAAATATGCCTTGAATTCTGGTGCAGAATATGTGTTGCTGCTAAATAATGATACTATCGTTGACCCTTGTTTTATTAAAGCGATGGTATCTGCGGCTCAATCGATTCTAAATGTGGGTTTCCTGGGCGCTAAAATATATTATTACGATGAGCCTGAACGTATTTGGTTTGCTAAAAGCAAACTTATCCTAAAAAAAGGTGGTTCTGTTCACATAGGACAGGGCGTTGTTGATGATGGCTTAAATTGTTCAAAAATAGAGGATGTTGACTATATATGCGGTTGTACTTTGCTCATGAAGGCGAGTGTGATCCGTGATATTGGTTTGATGGATGAGAGGTTTTTTTTGACATTTGAAGATACAGATTGGAGCTATCGTGCAAGAGAAGCTGGGTACAGGGTTTTAATCGTACCGGATGCTCATATCTGGCATAAGGTTTCCAGGTCATTTGGTGGGAAATCTCCGATGTATTGGTACTTCTATTCGAGAAATCGTCTTCTCTGGGCAAAAAAGCATCTGAGTTATAAAGACAGGGTTGTATTGTACATGGCAATAGCAAAAGAGTTTTTTCCTCCTTTTAAAATATCAAAGGATAACTCATCTCCTTTTGAAAAAAGATTATGGTGGGCAATTGTTAGTTGTTGGAGATATCTATCGGTGTACAAATCGAGTGAGTATCGAGCCAGACTTTTGGGAATTCGTGATTATTTATTAGGCAGATTTGGTAGGCAGGAAGCCACCACAAAGAAATTCCTTAAACGGAGGAATTAGATTTTGGCAATGAACGTGAAGACGATTAGTGAGACTTGCATGTCTAAATGCATTATTCTTATACCGCATGAAATTGGTACCAATGTTTACTTGCGGGAGTTGGCCTATGCCTATGAACGGGCAGGGGCAGTAGTGGTGTTTGGGCGGGATAATTTTCTTTACTTCGATTGTCACCCGGATATCGTTCATATCCACTGGCCTGAACAGCTTTATAGTGTGGCTTCTCTTGAACGTGGTACGGAATTGGATCGTGTAAAAGATGCGTTGAAAAGATTACAGTATTTTAAAAAAAAAGGTACCAAGACTGTGTTGACCATGCATAACTTGATGCCGCATGAAAATGGCGACTCTGAGGCAGGACGGTTGATTTGTCAGGGGTGTTTTGATGAGGCGGATCTTGTTGTACACCATTGTGAAAGGTCGCTTGACCTGGTGAAAGAGGAATACGTTGGTGCGGAAAGGAAAAAAAATATAGTTCTACACCATGGTCATTACCTTGTTTATCCTTCTGAAATGACCAGACAAGAGGCGCGTGAAAGTTTAGGTCTTCATGACGATGATTTTGTTTTTTTACATTTCGGGATAATTCGTGGGTATAAGGGGCTACAGCATGTGCTAAGTTCATTATTTCGAGTGAAGGTCAAGAATAAGAAGCTTGTCGTAGCAGGTTGGCCTATGAATTGGCAGCGGCCCACTAGAAGTATTATCGAGCGAGTGAGAAAATGGGTATGGGATAAACAAGGACGTCTCATTTGGTGTTTGCGTAAAATCCAGAACGATGAGGTGCAGCGTTTTCTGAAGGCTTGTGATGCGGTGGTGCTGGGGCACACCTCTGGTCTTAATTCTGGTGTGGCAATTCTTGGCATGACGTTCGGTCGCGTGGTTGTGGGGCCGGATTTGGGATGTATTGGGGAAGTACTGCGCAGTGGGGAAAACGTGGTGTACGATCCAACTGATTCCGAGGGGCTTATGAAAGCAATGGGACAGGCAGCACTTATGGACTTGCACCAGGCTGGCGAGCGTAATCGCACTGTCGCTATAGCATGGAGTTGGGATACGATGGCAAGAGGTATTCTTGATATGATTATGGATACATGAGGCCTTGGAAAAATCACTTTATCGTGAGTTCTATGTCAACTGATTTTTATCTGTATTTTTTCAACAGCAATGTCAGTAAAGGAAAAATATTAGTTGATTTTTTTGATACCTGTGGAAAAGATTAATTTATAAAAATAATATCATCTTATTTCAATAAGATATTTGTTTTAAACAAAGGAATAAAGAATTTTTATAAAAAATAAAATGCTCTGGATATCCCGGATGTGAAAAAACAAAATGCTCGTGCAAAGGTCTTAGGAGAATAAAATTATAAAAAAACTAATAAAAACCATAAAAGCAAAATTAAAGCAAATCAAATTCGTTCGTTATTATACAACAGGTAAAATGTATTTAAATGATGGATATTATACTGCAGGTAAAATGTTCTTAAATGATAAACATTATATTGACGGGGAAACAAAGAGTAAATTAGAAATGCAAAAAAAGTTTTCAAGAACAGAAATAATAAATTTCATTTTATCTCAATTTTCCGAAGAAACTTGTTATCTTGAAATTGGAATTCGTAATCCTGAAGATAACTTTAATCATATTAAAGCAAATAGGAAATACTCTGTTGATCCAGGTGTTGAATTTAGAGAAAATCCGGTAGATTTCAAATTAACAAGTGATGACTTTTTTGAAGAACTAAATCAAAATAAAATACTTTTCTCTGGAATTAAATTTGATGTAATTTTTATTGATGGGTTACATTTAGCCGAACAAGTTGATAGAGATATTGCGAACTCCCTAAATTATATTAAAGATGATGGGTTCATTGTGCTTCATGATTGTAATCCACCAACTGAATGGCATTCACGATATGAATATCACTATCATAAGACTCCTGCCACAGTTTATTGGAATGGTACAACATGGAAAGCTTTTTTGAAATGGCGTTTCAACTCAACTATTCAATCGTGTTGTATTGATTCAGATTGGGGAGTTGGGATTTTATCTAAAACCAGACCAATAGGCAAAAGTATAGATAAAAGAAATCAATTTTATGAATTTAACGAGTTAATGGCAAATAGAGTGGACTATTTAAATTTAATTGATTTTGTGGATTTTAAAAAATTAGTAACCAATAAAACTATTCTCAACAAAAACGAATAATGAGAATATATAACTTGTTTTTGTAAATATCTCTCGTTGACGCCAAGCATGGAATTGTGCTTGCAACTGTTTTAAGCCGGGCATCACTCAATGATACTAAATATCTGACATATTGCACTTTATATAGCCGTCATACCAAACATAAACTTGCGATAGTATATGCCGACAAAGGATATCACGGCGAGCTAAACTGATCATTTTTAGCAATGAACCATTTTAAAGATGGTATTATGAGAAAAAATGGAAAAAATGCCAAACTGACAGAATTAGAGATAGATCGGAATAAGAAAATATCCAAGGTCAGATATATCGTTGAGCAGTATTTTGGTTTAAGGCAACTCCATGATAATGGTAAGCGAGCCAGGTTCACCACCATGGCTAAAAAAAACGTAGATATATGGTTTAGGCAGATGGCATTTAACATATTTAAAAAACAGAAAGCCACAGCGTAGTTGCGTCCAAAGGCTGGAACCAGACATTTGGGCGCCAAAAATTGGATTAAAACAAGAATATTTTATGAATTTAAGTCAGAAAACAGAGAGATTTTTAAAATTTGACTGGGATTTTAAATTTTAATTTTCAAAATATATGAAATCAACCTTTAATAAAGGTCAATATATAAGCAGAATTCTTTGATCTTAAAAATAAATTAAACAAAATATTGGGAAAAGTACATAAGGAATAGTATGGTTATCTTTTAAAAATACTTATTCTTCAGACTTGTTAGCAGTATAAAAGGAAATTATGGGATGCCCATTATCAAAATATACCAATAGCAGAGATAACAATTTTAACTTGATTCGTTTTTTTGCTGCCATTCTCGTTCTATATAGTCATAGTTTCGCACTTGCAATTGGTACTGGTGATGCAGAGCCAATGAGAAATATAATAGGAATGACGTGGGGTATTATTGCTGTTGATATCTTTTTTATAACGAGCGGGTTCCTAATTACTAGTAGCTTTTTATCGAGAAATAATCTTATTGTATTTTCTTGGGCTCGGATTCTGCGGATATATCCAGCTCTTATCGTTGCAGTTTTCTTCTGTGTTTTTATTGTGGGTTTATGTTTTACAACAATGAATATATGGGATTACCTATCTAATATTCAAACTTATAAATTTCTATTGAAGAATTCAGTTCTTTTTGGTGGTGTCGAATATAACTTGCCTGGTGTATTTAATGACATCCCTTGGAAAAATGCTGTGAACGGATCACTTTGGACTTTGCCTTATGAAGTGAAAATGTATGTAATTCTTGCAGTAATTTTAAGTTTTATAGCATTATTAGAAAAGTGGTTACGTTTTGTGAGTCATAAAAATACTCTTCTGTTGTTAAGTGGTGGTGCCATAATTATTCATTTTTTCAATCACTTTCATCCTATATTGTCAGTTAATTTTGTTAGGTTATTTTTTATGTTCTTTATTGGAGCCACATTCTATGTTTGGCGAGATAAGGTGCTTTTGTCGCAAAGCCATTTTATTATTATGTTATTAATTTTGGTGTCTTCATTGATCAACAAAGAATTATTTTTCGTATCTATTCAGCGTCGATAAAAAACGAGTCAATTTTCATTTTTTGCTTGACACGGTTTTTTTGTAAAAAATGATTTTTTGAGTTATGTTTCAGGCGTTCTCATTCTAACGAGAAGAACCCCTAAAATGGGGTATAGAACCAACAACCCTGCTACAGCTAATGGCTGGCTATATGGGGAAAAAATAAATGCAACCTGAGGCAACCTGAAGCGAAAAAATTGCCTCTGAAAACCTGTGTTATAATGCCTCCATAAATAAACGATTTACATGGAGGCTTTTGTTGGGAATAAAGGTGGATTCAATCGACGTAGATGAAACAGTTAAGACAGCCAGGAAATTGCTGGAGGAGGAACAGGTTTCTCCGGCGTTGAAAGCCACGCTTGACGTTTTATTTTTGTTGGTCACTTTATTATGTAACCGCCTGGGCCTTAACAGCAATAACAGCAGCAAACCTCCCTCTTCAGACCCCAATCGAAAAAAGTTAACTCGAGAGCCAGGGTTAAAAAGACCCGGCGGACAAGCTGGGCATACCGGTATCACTCTGGAACGAGACCCGAATCCTGATTTTGTAGAATCCATAGAGGTTGACAGAGCCACTCTACCCAAGAGTACCTACAAAGAGGTAGAACCCATTGTCAGGCAAGTCATTGATATCGACATTTCAAAAATCGTGACAGAATACCGGGCTCAAGTACTTGAGGATGAAAATGGTATACGCTATACCGCTGTTTTTCCTGAAGGTGTTACCAAAGCCGTTCAGTATGGTGTCAGTGTGAAGGCTTACTCCACATTTTTTTCTCAGTATCAGCTGATTCCCTATGACAGGGTAGAAGAAACATTCAGAGACCAGCTGGGAATTCCCATCAGCAAAGGGTCAATATATAATTTCAACAAAGAGGCTTTTATAAAGCTGGAAGAGTTCGACCAGATTGTCAAACGCAGGCTGTTCCAGTCTCATTTATGTCATGCCGATGAAACCGGCATCAATATAAACAGTGTCAGGCGCTGGCTGCATTGCACATCCAATGCACTCTGGACCTACTTTTTTCCCCACGAAAAAAGAGGCAAGGAGGCCATGGATGAAATAGGAATTCTTCCCCTGTTCAAAGGCATTCTCTGCCACGACCACTGGAAACCATATTTGAAATATGATTGTCTGCATGCCCTTTGCAATGCACATCACTTAAGGGAGTTGGAACGTGTTCCTTCGGTGGGCCTGCGTGATTTAGTTTTTTTAGAGTGATATTATCAGTTCCAAACATGATCATATAGGAGGAACCGATGAGATCGCCATCACCCGAAGCTGTTTCCGCATTAAAAGAGGTCCAGCAGCAATTTCAACTCTGGCGTAAAACAAAAACCGGCAGGGAACGTATTCCGGCTTCATTATGGCAGGCAGCCGCTGATGTTTTTTATATTGGGGAGCATAGCCTACACAGGATTTCAAAAACATTAAACCTGAACCAGACCGCGCTTAAGCAGCATGTGGAATCACATCTACCATCGCCAATCGAGGTCGAGCCTGATGCAACATCTGAAGCCTCGCCTTCTTTTATAGCGTTTGAGCTGGATCCGCCATCTGCTGTCTCAGAATGCATAATAGAAATGGAGGACCGTACCGGAGTAAAGATGAGGATGTGCCTCCGGGGCAAAACTGATCCGAGCATTCTTGGGATCTGTCAGTCATTCTGGAGGCATCAGCCATGATTCAGATCACTCCCCACATGAAGATTCTTTTAGCAGTTGAGCCTGTAGATTTTCGGAAGGGCATAGATGGGATGGCTGCATTGTGCCGAACGATTTTACAAACAGATCCTTTTTCAGGCTGTCTGTTCGTATTTCTTAACCGCCGCAGGACGGCCATAAAAATATTAAGTTACGACGGTCAAGGATTTTGGATTTGCCAAAAACGACTGTCCAAAGGCCGGTTTAACTGGTGGCCAACAAAGGGGCAAGGCGTTGATAAACCCCTGGATGCCCATGAACTGCAGATGTTGATCTGGAATGGCGACCCTTTTCATACCCAAGCTGCTCCCATGTGGAGAAGAATCCCGGCATAATTGATTTTATCAATAATGTATTTTTTGCTTGCGTTCGAAGGAGAGTTGCATTATATAAGCCGGCCATGGAAAATGACATCATACTCACATACCGTGGCAAGAGCGCGACAAAAGAAGATATCGTCTTTATAAATGACCTGATGGCAAAACATCCCAATGCCAGCCGCAATGCCCTGTCAAAGCAATTGTGCCAGGCATGGAACTGGGTTCAGGCCAATGGCAGCCTGAGAGACATGGTTGCCAGGGGGTTCATGCTTAAACTTCACAGGGAAGGGCATATTTCCCTTCCCCCCACAAGACGTAAAGTCAATAACCCTTTTATCAACAGGACCCCGCCCCCGGAGATAGAGGTGGATCAGACCCTGGTTGAGACCGATCTGTCCAGGATAAGGCCCCTGGAGATACGGCTGGTTAAAAAAACAGATCAGGAAAAAATTTTCAACAGCCTGATTCAGCACCACCACTACCTGGGCTATTGTCATCCCGTGGGTGAACAACTCAAATATATGGTGTATGTCCAAAACAGGCCCATCGCTTGTTTTTCATGGTCGTCAGCACCCCGTCATATCGGTGCCAGGGACAGGTATATTGGGTGGAACAAGGAGGACCGGGTACAAGGCCTTCAATATATAGCGTACAACAGCCGGTTTCTTATTCTACCCTGGATCAGGGTTCCCCACCTGGCCTCCCATCTTCTGGGGCTTATGGCAAAAAACATTTCCAGGGACTGGGAGAATGTTTATAATCATCCACTCTATTTCCTTGAGACCTTTGTGGACACAGAACGATTTTTGGGAACCTGCTATAAGGCCGGCAACTGGATCTATCTTGGCGATACAACCGGACGGGGAAAGAATGAAAAAAACCATGTAAAAACCCGATCCATCAAGGCTATCTGGGGATATCCCCTGACCCGGGATTTTCGCAGCCGGATGATTGGCGCATAGACCATGGATCAGATCCGATTGACCCAGGAAGAGATTGACGCCCTTTTGCAGAGGGTAAAAGCCAATGCGCTCCAGACAGGTGATTATGAGATCATCAAATCAATGACGGAAGCCATCATGACCCTGGGGCAGGCCCTGGATAATAAAGCAGCGTCCATAAAACGACTTCTTGCCATGTTGTTTGGCCCAAAAACCGAGAAAAAAGATAATGTTTTAAAACAAAACGAACCCGAACAAACGGTTGAAGATTCAAAAAAAACAGAGCCGGAAACAAAGGATGAAAATTCACCCAAAGCCAAACCTGTAAAAAAGAAAAAAGGGCATGGAAAGATACCCGCTTCCGATTATACTGGAGCCGATCAAGAATTCATATCCCATGAAAAATATAAACACAAAGATCCCTGTCCTCTTTGTCTCACCGGCAAACTCTACCCAATGAAAAAACCGGGTATTGCCATTTACCTGAAGGGCCAGCCCCCCATTGATGCAACGATTTACAACCTTGAAAAATTGCGATGTAACCTCTGCGGGGAAGTGTTCACGGCAGCGGCTCCGGAAGGTGTCACCGGAAAGCATTATGATGAAACGGCTAAGGCCATGATGGCGATTTTAAAATATGGTTACGGGTTTCCCTGGTATCGCCTGGAAAAACTCCAGGAAAGCCTGGGCATCCCCCTGCCAGCATCCATCCAGTGGGAAAGAATAGAAACCCAGGCCGATCTGATTTACCCAGCATTTGATGAGCTCAAGCGCCAGGCCGCCCAGGGTGAAGTCTTTCACAATGATGATACCACCATGAAGATCCTGGATCTAATCCAGGAAAATAAAACACGGGACAAGAATGAACGCACCGGCATCTTTACATCCGGGATCATCTCACTGCTTGAAGAAGGGAAAAGGATCGCCATCTTTTCCACCGGCCGTAATCATGCCGGAGAAAACATCGCCTCCATATATGAAATGCGGGATGTAGAAAAAGACCCTCCAATCCAAATGTGTGATGCTCTTTCAAGAAATATCCCCAGTGAATTTAAAATCATTCTGTGTAATTGCAACACCCATGCCCGCAGAGGTTTTGTCGATATCATCGCAAGCTTCCCGGACGAATGCCGCCATGTCATTGAAACGTTGGCCGAAGTTTATCATGTGGATGCCCAAGCAAAAGAACAAAACATGACAGCAGATGAGCGGCTGGCATTTCACCAAATCCATAGTGGTTCACAGATGAACGCTTTACGGTCCTGGCTCGACACCCAGATCCAAGACAAATTGGTGGAGCCCAATTCCGGACTTGGTAATGCGATCACCTACATGATCAAGCATTGGCATGAACTGACTCAATTTCTGAGGGTTCCCGGAGCTCCCCTTGACAACAATGTTTGCGAACAAGGCTTGAAACGCTGTATTCTCCATAGAAAAAACTCAATGTTCTATAAGACAGAGCATGGGGCCTATATCGGGGATATGTTCATGAGCTTGATTCACACCTGCAACCTGATGAAAGTCAATGCGTTGAATTATCTCATAGCGCTTCAAAAAAACTCTGCCCAAGTGTTCAAAAAACCCTCATCATGGATGCCTTGGAATTATGAGGCGGCCATGGGAATGGTTCCATAGACAGTACAACCTTTTTCCCATTTTTAGCTAAGAGGCAGCTTCGATCTAAGTGTTTGGCGGTTTTGGCAATATTGCCAGAACCGTCAAACAAGTGCATCTCCACACCCATATATTGGTACATCTTCCATCCTTTGTCGCATTGCTTTGCCAGCCAGACCAAATGGAACCGTAGACCCTTATCATAGTGTTCTCGAGCTTATGATATCACGCCCTTCTGGGGAATTCACGCAACCTTGCCGAAGGGACACGTTGGAACGGGCATGGGAACAGGACAATCAGACATGGGCCAGGGACATGAGGGATCTGTTGAAAGAGATTAATATTGCGGTGGATGATGCCGGTGGCCAACTCAAGCCGGCAGATTCTGAAGCATACAGAAAGAAATACCGGGATCTGCTGGAAACAGCTCAAGGGGAATGTCCGCCACCTGATGAAAGCAAGAGAAAAAAAGGGCAAAGGGGGCGACTCAAGCGTTCCAAATCAAGAAGTCTCCTTGAACGGCTGGTGGAATATGAAACCGAAACCCTAAGATTCATGGACAACCCTCTGGTACCCTTTAGTAACAACCAGGGTGAGAATGATATCAGAATGACCAAGGTTCAGCAGAAGATATCAGGGTGTTTCCGTTCTGAGGAGGGTGCGAAAATTTTCTGCCGGGTTCGAAGCTATCTTTCCACGTGCAAAAAACATGGGATGATGGCAAGCGAAGCATTGCGCATTTTGTTTGAAGGCAAGCTTCCTGATTTTTGCTATGATGAAAATGAGTCAAGTTAAAGAGTTGCCCTGCTGTTTATCTCGTTAAATAGCGGGGAGGCTATGTTTAGACGCTGAATAGATACAAAAAAACGTAGATATATGGTTTAGGCAGATGGCATTTAACATATTTAAAAAACAGAAAGCCACAGCGTAGTTGCGTCCAAAGGCTGGAACCAGACATTTGGGCGCCAAAAATTGGATTAAAACAAGAATATTTTATGAATTTAAGTCAGAAAACAGAGAGATTTTTAAAATTTGACTGGGATTTTAAATTTTAATTTTCAAAATATATGAAATCAACCTTTAATAAAGGTCAATATATAAGCAGAATTCTTTGATCTTAAAAATAAATTAAACAAAATATTGGGAAAAGTACATAAGGAATAGTATGGTTATCTTTTAAAAATACTTATTCTTCAGACTTGTTAGCAGTATAAAAGGAAATTATGGGATGCCCATTATCAAAATATACCAATAGCAGAGATAACAATTTTAACTTGATTCGTTTTTTTGCTGCCATTCTCGTTCTATATAGTCATAGTTTCGCACTTGCAATTGGTACTGGTGATGCAGAGCCAATGAGAAATATAATAGGAATGACGTGGGGTATTATTGCTGTTGATATCTTTTTTATAACGAGCGGGTTCCTAATTACTAGTAGCTTTTTATCGAGAAATAATCTTATTGTATTTTCTTGGGCTCGGATTCTGCGGATATATCCAGCTCTTATCGTTGCAGTTTTCTTCTGTGTTTTTATTGTGGGTTTATGTTTTACAACAATGAATATATGGGATTACCTATCTAATATTCAAACTTATAAATTTCTATTGAAGAATTCAGTTCTTTTTGGTGGTGTCGAATATAACTTGCCTGGTGTATTTAATGACATCCCTTGGAAAAATGCTGTGAACGGATCACTTTGGACTTTGCCTTATGAAGTGAAAATGTATGTAATTCTTGCAGTAATTTTAAGTTTTATAGCATTATTAGAAAAGTGGTTACGTTTTGTGAGTCATAAAAATACTCTTCTGTTGTTAAGTGGTGGTGCCATAATTATTCATTTTTTCAATCACTTTCATCCTATATTGTCAGTTAATTTTGTTAGGTTATTTTTTATGTTCTTTATTGGAGCCACATTCTATGTTTGGCGAGATAAGGTGCTTTTGTCGCAAAGCCATTTTATTATTATGTTATTAATTTTGGTGTCTTCATTGATCAACAAAGAATTATTTTTCATTATTTATTCCTTTGTATTACCATACTTAATATTTTATATAGCATATGTTCCCTCCGGATACTTGAGAAATTTTAATAAAATTGGTGATTATTCATATGGAATTTATATATATGCTTTTCCCGTTCAGCAATCAATGGCAACAATAATTCCCAACATTTCTGTTGCTGAAATGTTTTTAGCATCTTTAAGTATAACTTTATTTTTATCCTTTATTTCATGGCATGTGATAGAAAAAAGGCTCTTAAAAAATAAAGGATTACTACAAAATATTTGGATAAGCAGGCGTTCAATTTGGATTCGCTGAAGCTCGTTGCTCAGCATTGAATTAATTATTAAAGATTGGAAAGAACAATAGATTCGTTTTGTTTGGACAGTGCAGAAAACAAGTTAAACTATCGTTTCATTGATCATACACCATTAGATATTGGGACATGATCTTTCCTTGAAAAACAAGTTTTTTTGTAAATATAAGGCAGAAATAAAGGAAAATTTTAAAATTTAAGTATGATTTAAAAATTTAGTAAAAAACAAATGAAATTAGAATTATTTAAAGACCTTGAGGTATGATGAAGATATCTATCGTTATTACAACGCATAAACGTGATATATTGTTTAAGAAAACGTTGGTGAGCCTGGCTAATTGTACTGTACCTGATTGCCCCACGAGGTTAATTGTGGTCGAAAATGGCTACAAAGGTAAGGTTGAGGATATCTGCAAGGGATTTCGTATGAACATTCCTATCCATTATTATTACCTTGATGAACCTGGCACGTCGAATTCAAGGAAGTATACAGTAGGCTTATTAGATGAGGACGAATTCCTTATTTTATTTGATGATGACATTACATTTCAAAAAGATATTTTGGAGATCTATTATAAAGCCTTTAAGGAATTTGGTCGTGGGTATTTTTATGGGGGAGCAGTTTACCCAGAATACGAGGTCAGGCCACAATTTAAATATATGCAGCTGTTTCCCTATTCAGTAAAAGGTTTTATTCCATTTGAAGAGATCACAATCATTGACAAACCCCTGTTTCTTGGTGCCAACATGGCAGCATATTCATCTGATATATTGCTATCAGGAAATTTTAATCCTGATTTAGGGCCTGGAGGACGATTGAGATCCGGTGGACATGAGTATGATTTGCAGGAAAGACTAATGAAAAAAGGGATTTTTGGTGTCTTTTTGCCCGATGCAAAGGTGTGGCATTTTGTGCCTAAGAATGCGATGAGTTTTGATTGGCTGAAAAAACGAGATTATAAGCAAGGGTTGGCAACTGGGTTAAAGTTAAGTCAGGAGAGTTATGGCGCATATTTTGGTAACATTCCGCGATGGTTTTTGAGAGAATTTATTGGTGATTGCGTTCGGGCACTAATCTACACACTGCGCCCCAAAAGAGATTTGGATTATTTTTTGGCTAAGCGGGATTTTCACAAAAGCTTAGGTGTAATGGCATATTTTATGAAGGCTAAGAAATCATAGATTTATAGTTATGAACAATGGCACACTCGGCTTGCGCATGTTGGATGGCAGATGAGCGATTAGGTTTCTATTGCCGTAATTAATGGATATTTGGAGAGTTCAGCAGGAATGAAGAACGAGTTCACCCATGCATTGATGTCAAAAGTGGCAAGTATTGCCGGAAAGAAAATCAATCTAAAAGCGGGTGTCCGGCTGGTTAGCTTTACCTTTGATGATGCACCTATTTCAGCATTTACGAATGGTGGTAATATTCTGGAAAGATATGGTTACCGAGGAACGTATTATATCTCTGGTGGGTTGCTTGGTAGGTCCACTGCTGTTGGCCAAGTGCCAGATATAGACACAATAAGGGATTTCTGCGGAAGAGGGCATGAGATTGGAAATCACACCTATGACCACCTGGATTGCAAGAAAGCAGGAGTTTTGGAGATTGTAAAAAGTATTAGTAGGAACCGCAATATGCTGGCCGGATCGATGAGTCGCAGTTTTGCCTATCCATACGGTGCCGTCGATATAAGAGCTCGGGCTGTAGTGCGCTTGTGTACGACCTCAGCGCGGGGAATATCTTTTGGAATCAACAGAAATATTATTGACCTCACGCATTTGAAGGCTGCACGAGTATATGACAGGGAAGGCATAGATAATTGTTTGGAATTGGTAACCGAATGTGCTAATCAGGGCGGCTGGCTTATTTTTTATACCCACGACGTCTGCGACAAACCGTCAGATTTCGGCTGCACTCCAGAGCAATTGATTCGACTCGTCCGAGCCGTACACGATAGCAAGTTGACTGTAGCAATAATAGGTAAGGCTCTTCAGTTGATTGAGAATGCTGGCGAAAAAAAAGGTTCTTCCGTTAATTAAGAAAGTAAAGGAATAGATTATGTCATTAAGAAATATTCAGCGTAGAAAATTGACCTTGAGTTTCGGTTTCTTATGCCTGTTACTTCTCAGCATGGGTTTGATTGCCACCGAGTCAATGGCAATTTTTAATGAGGACAATATTTTGAAAATGGGAGATTCTTATCCACAGAGGGATGAGTATATGTATCTTCCTGATTGTTGCGGAGTTAGATTGGAAGGTATGAAATTTAAAAATGAGACAGGGGGAGTGCCTCCTAATATTGTTAGTGCACAAAACGTTTGGATTAAGAAGTTGGGAAGAACTTCTTGGTCGTTTATGCATCACTTTTGTGCTGGGATAAACCGTATAGGGCGGTTTGAAAGATCGTTGGCAAGCGGTATCGGTGGTATATACAATATGACGAAAAAGCAGAGGAGTACCTTGGTATACTCGCTGGCGGAGTTCAATATGATAGAACCTCCTTACCGGCAGTCTGGCTCCCCCTTGTATGCAGAATCTGTTTATAACCATGCCAAAGCACTCCATTATCTTGGCAGGACACAGGATGCTATGCGAAAATTAAAGGAAGGTATTTCTGCTGTTCCGGCAAATGACAAGCTTTATTTGTACCTTGCTCAAATACTGTTAGAGGTGGGTGACAAAAAACAAGCTAAGAAGGTCTTGGAGGTGGGTTACAAGCGGACCAACGGGTCCAAAAAAATCGGCGGGATGCTTTCTGGTTTGAGATAAGGCTGATATGAATAGGAAAATTTTAATGTTCGCTTACGACTACCCGCCCCTGGGGTGGAGTGGCGTCCAGCGGACTGTCAAGTTTGTTCGATACATGCCGGACTGCGGTTGGGATCCGATCGTTGTGGCGCCATCAAAACCGTATTCTTCAGTACTCCTTGACCATTCGTTTTCCGACGAGGTGGCACATGCTGTAACGATAAGAACCAGGGCGTTTACCAGTGAGGATTGGGCCAGTTTGGGACACACGCTGTGGCGGGGTCTAAAACTCATTCTATTGCCATTGGGCAGAGACGAGGAATGGTTGGTTCAAGGGCTAAGGTGGCGGTTGGAGTCTCTTTTTTTTCCAGATGCAGGGGTGACGTGGCTTCCCTATGCCGTGAAAGCAGGCTTGGGTGCAGTTCGGAAGTACAGGCCTGAGGTGATTTATGCGACTGCACCGCCTTACAGTACCCTAATCTCAGCATATATCGTCGCAAAAATATCGAGAGTGCCTTTAATAGTAGATCTTCGGGACCTATGGGTAGATAATCCGCTTAGGATAATCAGGGGGCGTTTTAAAAAAAAAATTGATAAGTTTTTGGAGCGAATTGTTTTGTCTGGTTCTTCGGCAATAATAACGACAACGCAGTCCGGAGCAAGATTGCTGATAGAGAAATACCCAAAAAAGAAGGGTAAGGTTTTTACTGTCTATAATGGCTATGATGAAAAGGATTTTTCCGGCTGTACGGTGAGTAAAAAAGTGGGCGGGGAGAGTAAAAAACTACTAATTAGCCACGTCGGGTCTTTATATGGTGATCGTAGTCCGGCACCGTTTTTAAACGGCTTGGCCACATTTATGGGGCGTAAATTTTCCTGTCCAGCTCCCATTTCGGTATGTTTTGCTGGAGAAGTTTCTCAATTCACTAATATTTTTGAGACATTCGAGCACTTAGGGGTTTTTGAACGAATGGGGGCGGTGGAGCATCCTGTGGCAATAGAGATAATGAAAAATTCAGATGCGTTGCTTTTGATGG
This sequence comes from uncultured Desulfobacterium sp., assembly GCA_963675615.2. Classification (GTDB taxonomy): domain Bacteria; phylum Desulfobacterota; class Desulfobacteria; order Desulfobacterales; family Desulfobacteraceae; genus Desulforapulum. The sequence goes on along the minus strand of CAXXTD010000001.1, from coordinate 125,108 downwards.
TTGCGGAAAAACACAAGAAGGTTATCCCTGGAAAAGTATTTGAATACCTGGCATCGGGGAGTGCCATCCTTGCCATTGTGCCTATGGATGGAGAGATCGCGGAACTGCTCAGCAAAGTGGATAATGTATGGATCGTTGATATCAAGGACGAAGAAGGGATTGTTCGGTGCCTTAATGAAATCTACGAAAGATGGCGTTTAGGGCAAGTTGTGGGCAAGATAGACCAAAATTATGTGAAAAAGTTTGAAAGAAAGTCCTTGACAGTTCAGTTATGCCGGAGATTTGAAGTAGTTGCTGGTGATCGGTCGTGTTCAAGTCCGGTGCAGTGATGGGGCCTATGGAAAAGTTGGGTGAAGTCAGAAGTTCTTCTAAAATATTTTCTTCTAAGCCTGAACCGACTGTCAGTGTTGTTATACCTGCTTTTAATTGTGAACGTTTTATTGGGCATGCCTTGGACAGCATCCATGCCCAAAGTTGCAGACCGGATAAGATTATAGTGGTGGACGATGGTTCCACCGACCGTACTGCAAATATGGTGGAGGACTATTGTTTCACCGAGGATCGACTCCAATCATACCTCTCTTTAGTTGGGAGAATCTTCCCAGATGCATTAGAAAAGGGATATAGACCTGACTCAAGGCCTGTGGAGATAGTTCTTTTGCGCCAGGAAAATAAAGGACCTTCTGCTGCCCGAAATCTTGGCGGTAAACATTCAAGAGGCGATTGGATTACGTTTCTGGATGCAGATGATCTCTGGACGCCGATGACTATTGAGATCTTATTGGAAGTAACTCGGAATGCCCCACAATCCTCCTTTGTTTTTGGTGACGGTCTAAATTTTATGGGAAAAGGAAAAGTATTGGGTAAAGTATCCTCTGATCATGGGGGATTTTTTAAGGGAATCATTGATGGGGCTTTTGATGTCATCTCAAAGGAAAACCCCATTGTGAATGGGGGAGCTATTCTGGTCAGGAGGGAATTAATCCTTAAGGCAGGTGGATTTCGAGAAGATATATCCCACGGGGAGGACCATGATCTCTGGCTTAAATTGGCCCTGTTTACCCAGTTGGCTTGTACGGACGATGTGGTGCTGCTTCGTCGTCGGCGTGCTGGTGCACTCTCCGAGAACCAGGAGGCTTTTTACAAGGCACGTCCCCGCATTTTTTCAGATATAGAGAAGACCTGTAATGAGCAGCTAATTGTGCAGGGGATTGATATTGGAAAACATATTAATGCGTCACGTTACAGTCTTGCGTATTTTTACTATTTACAGGGAATGCCTTTTAAGGCGATGTCTGCTGCAGCGAAGTGGGTTTGGGGGTGCTTTGCAGGTCTGTTGAGACAGCGAAAGTTCTCCAGACGTTCGAAAAACGGGGTGAGCGGGTAAATCAGATTGTGTTGGGTGAAATGGTGTTGGTCGAGGATGATCTTTGGTTATCAATTTAGGGAGTACCATGAAGAATAAAAATTTGAGCAAGATTCTATATATAGAAAACGGTATTGGCTATGGTGGAGCGATCATCTGCCTTCGGCATCTTGTTCGAAATCTTGATCGAAAACGATTTGACCCGGTGGTTGTGACGAGTCGCACAGGTCCGCAATATGAAGAGATCGCCTCTGAAGCACGATGGCGTCACTTTTCAGATCGTATTATGGATCTGAAAAGGGTCCAGAAGTGTTTGGAGCAATCGGAATATTTAAATGCACACCCTATTGTCAGGTTAATAGTAAACCAGGGGATTGCAAGATTTGATGATTTAGTCAATTTTCTTCCTTTTTTCTTATGGTTGTTTATTATTGCGATTCAAGATAGACCCTCTTTAATTCATGTCAATAATGAACCCTTGTGCAATCGGGCAGGTATACTTGTCGGGAAATTGCTTTGTATTCCAGTGGTGTGCCATGTGCGGGGCAACCTGGATGGCTCCCGGATGATGAAATGGCTCTATGGCCTTCCCGACCATTTTATCCCGGTGTCCAATTGGGTTTCAGCCGGGATAGGAAAACTGGGGGTCCCATTGGATAAGCGAACTGTAATCTATGATGGAATCGATTTAGACAAGTTAGATCTGAAGGCGGATCCTTCTGGTTTTCGCACCCAATTCGGTGTGCCGAAAGAAGCTTTTGCTGTGGGTTTGGTTGGTTTATTGATTCCCTGGAAAGGTCAAGATATTTTTATTGATTCAGCAAAGCAATTGGTGAATGAAATTCCTGGACTTGTTATGCTGGCCATTGGAGGAACCCCGGAAGGGCTCGAAACGTATGCAACGGAACTAAAACAAAGAGTCGTTAAGGAAGGACTTGAAAGTAACGTGATTTTCACCGGACACGTGGATGATATGTGTGTCACCTATAACGCCCTTGATGTGGTTGTTTCTGCATCAACTATGCCTGAACCGCTTGGGACAATGGTCATTGAGACCATGGCCATGGGTCGGCCGCTTATTGTTCCGAGTCATGGCGGAGGCTTGGAAATGAACATCCATGAACAGACTGCACTTGTGTTCGAGGCTGGAAATTATAAGAGCCTTTCGGATAACATCCTTAGATTATATAAGGATTCAGAACTGCGTGAAAAATTGGGCCAAAATGCTCGTTTAAAAGCTTTAGCTGCGTTTGATGTAGAAACTCATGCCCGGCATGTTGAACAGGTTTACGAAAACGTATTAAAGATTGCTTAACTGATGCGATTTACCTTTTTATAAGGATTAATCATACACACTATAACAAAAAGATACAATTTGTTAGAGATGTTTCGAGGACTTTCAATTTGCTGGATTGTTAGTTTCCATTTGCTTAATGGAGTCCGTGAACAATATTTCGATATATTAAATTTAATTATTAAACATGGGGATTTAGGTATTTCAGTCTTCTTTGTTATTAGTGGCTTTGGTATTTCAACTTCGTTAGAAAAAACTTTGTTAAATAAGGAGTCTTCATTCAGTTTCTTGAAACGGCGTTTCTTGAGAATTTTATTGCCCTATTGGATACACTTAATTTTTGCAGCTATAGTGATCCCTTTTTTAATGGCGCTTGTTTCAACTTTGAAAAGTCACACGTTCCAACTTGAATTATTCCAATATTCTACAATAGAATGGCTACAGCTTATAACTTTAACTAAAGGTATTTTTGCTGATGGTCGTGGCAATTTGCCTTTCTTGCCAATAAATGGTGTACTCTGGTTTGTTGCCATCATTATTCAGATATATATTTTTATATCAATCGCTTTATATTATCGAAAACGCATTCATGTTTTGTTATTATTGGGATTCTTCGTTTCATTGTTAACATCAATCCCTTATATTCAAATGCACCTTCCAAATGGCATTTTCCTTGGAAGTTATAAACATTTTTATATTGGAATTATTCTTCATAGACTAATTAAAAATAATATAAGGATTAAACAGATCAAAGTGACAGTCCTTACTTTTCTACTATTTATTATCATTGCATATCTATCATTAACATATTGTTTTTCATCATTCACATTTTCACTGTTGATTGGCTTTCTTTTTTGGATGCTATATCAATATGATTCAAAATTTAGAGAATTGATTATTGTAAAATTCTTTTGTTTAATTGGTATGTTCTCCTATAGCCTGTATTTATTGCATATCCCAATATCTACTTTAATAGATATGTTTGTAAGAAATTTTGTTTTATTGAATGCTTCGTTTACAGCACCTTTTGTGTTGATGCCATTGGTGATTTTGGTTTCTTATATTTGGTTTCTTTTTTTTGAAAACCCTTCTTCATTTGATGAGATCTGTCTTGCAGTGAAACATCCTGTTAATACAATTAAAACGTCTAAGCATCATATAAATTATTTATTCACTACTGCTTCAGAGGCATAGAAATCCCTTGAGAGATTTATTAATTCTTCTTTTTTTTATTGCAAGTGTTCCGATATCATTGTTTAATGCCCTTAACGGAGTGATATTGTATGCATTGGTCTCCTATTTGAATCCTCACAAATTGACATGGGGATTTGCTTTATCGCTGCCGATGGCTAAGGGTATAGCACTGGCTACTATTCTTGGTTTTTTCTTTTATCGTGGAGACAAGAAATTTCCCATGACTCGCGAGATGTTCCTCCTTAGCATCTTTTGGATGTTGGCTTTTTTTGGCTGGCCCTTTGCCTTGAATCCCCCAGGCTGTGTAGAGGAGTTAGTGAGGTTTTCTAAAATTTTGCTAATGGTCTATCTTACAGTGAGTCTGATAAAAACAAAAAAAGACCTTCGCTTGTTAGTGCTGGTCATTACATTGAGCATCGGTTTTTATAGTCTAAAAGGAGCAATATGGGGTCTGAGAGGCGGGACAGGGTGGGTCAGGGGCCCGGCCGGCACATTTTTTGATGAAAACAATGAAATGGGTATGGTTATTAATATGGTTTGGCCTTTATTTTTATTTGTGTCTTATAGTGAAAAAAACAAATGGCTTAAGCGATTGCTATTCTGTTGTTTTTGGGTTTCACCGCTTACAGTTATTTTAACAAAATCAAGAGGAGCGGCCTTGGCCATGGCTGTCACTGGTTTTTTTCTGCTGATGCGGGTAAAAAGTAAATTTCTTATTATTTTTATAGGTGGCTTAGTATTTTTCGCATCGATTCCTTTTATTCCGTCTGAATGGTATGACCGAATGGGGACGATACAAACTTACGAGGAGGACGCCTCTGCCATGGGCCGCATCAATGCATGGTATGCGGCTTTGAATATAGCAGCAGAACGCCCTTTTACCGGAGGCGGGCTGCGGGCCTTCACACCAGAAACGATTTATCGGTATGCTCCTGAACCTGAAAATTATCATGATGTCCATAGTGTTTACTTTGAAGTACTCGGGGAAATGGGATACCTTGGTCTTATCGTTTTTTTGTTGCTCATTGCTACGGTGATGATAAATTTGCGAAGAATTCGAAAAATATCGAGTACATTACCTGATGGAGAGTTTTATGTCAATTATTCCAACGCTATATTCCTTGGTCTTGTTGCATACTTGACAAATGGGTTGACTTTGGGGCTTGCTTATTTTGATCTTTTTTACCAATATATAGGGATTGCTGTGAGTCTCCAGATCATTCTTATGAAAGGGCTGGAGCTTCATCAGAACGCAAACGCAGGGGCAGCATGAGGTCATTGTATTATAAATATTTTCATTTTTCAAAGAAAGGGGCGTTATTTTGTGTGGCATAACAGGAATCTTTTATAAAGATGGGCAAAATATAGATTCCAACATTTTGAAAAAAATGACTCGATCTCTTATCCACCGTGGTCCTGATGAGGAAGGGTTTTATATAGAGGGTAATGTCGGGTTTGGTCACAGGCGTTTGAGTATTATCGATCTTTCCAGTGGACAGCAGCCATTATGCAATGAAGAGGGTAATATATGGATTACGTTTAATGGAGAAATATATAATTATATAGCCTTAAAAAAAGAACTGGAAAAAAAAGGTCATGAGTTCAAGACAAATTCAGATACCGAGACAATTGTCCATGCGTATGAAGAGTGGGGCATAGATGCGATAAAAAAGTTTCGAGGAATGTTTGCCTTTGCCTTGTGGGATAAAAATAAAAAACAGATGGTTATTGCCAGGGACAGGGTCGGCAAGAAGCCCTTGTACTATTTTATGGATGATAACAGGCTTGTTTTTGCTTCAGAAATCAAGGCCATTCTTGAACATCCCAATATTACCAAAAAAATTGACTTGACAGCATTGTCTGATTATATGTCTTTGCTTTATGTCCCTTCACCAAAATCAATTTTTAAATCAATTAAAAAATTGCCGGCTGCACACTATGCTATTATAAAACAAGACAGCTTTGTGGTTGATTCCTATTGGGATATCTCTTTTGAGCCACATCCTTTTAAAAATGAAGAGGACATGATGGAAGGGCTCATTGAGACCCTTGAAGAAGCGACCAAAATCAGAATGATCAGCGAGGTGCCATTGGGAGCATTTCTTTCCGGTGGGGTTGATTCATCAGCTATTGTGGCATTGATGGCAAAGTCATCTGTTGATCCGGTTATCACAAACTCGATATCCTTCAGTGTTGCCCAGTATAATGAAAGTCAGTATGCAAGAAAAGTTGCCAGCCTTTTTAATACAGATCATCACGAGATGGAAGTAACGCCTGACGCTATTTCAATCATTGAAAAGCTTTCATGGCATTATGACGAACCGTTTGCAGATTCATCAGCCGTCCCAACTTATTATGTATCAAAAATGGCAAGGGAAAATGTAACGGTTTCGCTATCCGGGGACGGAGGGGATGAAAACTTTGCCGGATACAGGCGGTATTATTTTGATATGAGAGAAAACATGGTCAGGAATGTTGTTCCTGAGTTGATGAGGAGAACTTTCTTTGGAACAATCGGAAAGTTTTATCCCAAAGCTGACTATCTGCCACAGATTTTCAGAGGAAAGGCATTTATTTCAAATGTGGCCCGTGATCCGGTTGATGCCTATTTTTTTTCTGTATCTGCATTGTATGAGGATTTTAAAAAAGATATTTTTAAACCTGGGGTTCTATGTGAGTTAGATGATTATGATTCTAGAAATTTATTTTATGATATTTATAATAATGCGCCTGCTGATGACCATCTTTCTAAAATTCAATATCTTGATATCAAGACTTACCTGTGTGATGACATTCTGACAAAGGTCGACAGGGCCAGTATGGCCGTTTCACTGGAAGTCAGATGCCCGGTTCTTGATCACGAGTTTATGGAATATGCGGCAAAGATTCCTTCCAGTTTAAAATTAAAAGGGCTGGAAGGTAAACACATATTTAAGAAAGCATTAAAGCCGTATCTTCCGGATGAAATTTTATACAGAAAAAAGATGGGGTTTGGGGTGCCTATACTTGAATGGCTGCGAAATGAGATCAAAGAATTTGCCCGGGATTTGATTCTCGGCAGTGAGGCAACAGATCTTTATTTTAACAGAGTTTTTCTTGAAAGAGTATGGAATGATCATCAACGGCAATTACGAAACTGGTCCAGTCTTTTGTGGACCATTATGATGTTTAGCCTTTGGCATAAAAAATTTATGGAGGATTAAACTACTATTGGAAGATAGGAGTAAGATACATGTTGTGCATATTTTGCATTCGTTCGATACAGGGGGAATGGAAAAGGGCATTGCAATGGTTATTAAAAATTCAATCGCCACCTTTAAACATACCATCATCTGCCTGACAAAGACTGGAGAGTCAAAGAAACTTCTTCCAAAGCATATTGAAATTATAGAAATGAAAAAAAAAGAGGGAAATTCCCTCTTTTTTATTTTAAGGCTCACAAAAACAATTAAAAACCTCAAACCTGATATTGTTCATACCAGAAACTGGGGGGGCTTTGATGGGGTTATTGCTGCTAAACTGGCTGGAATCAAACATATCTTCCACGGAGAGCACGGATGGAGTATGGATGATCCGTATGGACTCAATAAAAAAAGAATGTTTATCAGAAGGGGACTTGACAGGTTTGTTAATCATTATACATGCGTGTCCAGACAAATAGAAAGTTGGCTTATAAATGGTATTAAGGTTAAAAAGCCGGTCATACAAATATACAATGGTGTGGATTGCCATCTGTATTCGCCTGGGGCAGGGGTGGCCATTCGATCAGATCTTGGCATACAGACACATACAATTGTTTTTGGTATAGTGGCCAGGCTTGATCCAATTAAAAATCACAAGACATTAATTAAGGTTTTTAATGATATTAATAAAGTCTGGCCTGACACATGTTTGTTAATTGCAGGGAAAGGAACTGAAGAAAAGTATCTGAAATCAATAGCATGTCAAAATGTTCATTTCCTTGGCAATCGATCTGATATCGCGGAACTGCTTAAAGGTTTAGATGTTTTTGTTCTCCCTTCTTTTAACGAAGGAATTTCAAATACGATTTTGGAAGCTATGGCATCAGGATTACCTGTTGTAGCCTCTGATCGGGGCGGAAACCCGGAATTGATAAAACCTGATCAGAATGGAATGTTGTTCGATCCTGACAGTCAGGAGGCTTTAAAAAGCTGCCTTTCTGAATATGTTCAGGATTCAACGTTACGAAAACGGCATGGAGATAACGGTAGGGAAATGGCCCAAAAATTATATAGTATTAATACAATGGCTGATGAATATAAGTCAGTCTGGGAAAATATGGGGATAAAATCGCTTAAATAATGAAAATTATAGTGTTTACATCTCTTTTTCCAAATCATTTGAATCCTGATTTTGGCATATTTATAAAAAACAGGATGTTTAATTTTGCAAAACTAAACGACTGTCAAATTATCGTTGTCGCACCCGTTCCGTATTGTCCTTCTTGGAAATTTTTAGGCAAATGGTATGAATTTTCCAAAATTAAAAAAAAAGAGGTGATGCAGGGAATTACTATTTATCACCCAAAATATCTGCTTATCCCAAAAGTCAGTATGTTAATTCAAGGTCTGTCGATGTTTTTGTCGAGCATCCGGACGATAAAAAAAATCCAAAAAGAATTTTTATTTGACCTTATTGATTCTCATTATGTCTATCCAGACGGTTTTGCAGGCATGCTGTTGAGTCGGTATTTTCATAAACCTTTTGTTGTATCTGCAAGAGGCTCTGATATTCATCAATTTTCTCAAATGATGATGATAAAACCATTTATAAAAAAAACATTAAAAAACTCACAACATAATATATCTGTATGCAACGCGTTAAAGACTGTAATGATCGAGTTAGGAAGTCCTGCCGAAAGGACTTGTGTTATCTCAAATGGTGTTGATATTGACATGTTTTTTCCTTTACATAAGAAAGAAGCACGTAACAGTCTGTCAATTGATATGGATATCAAGGTGATTCTTTCAGTAGGTTCCTTGATCCCTTTGAAAGGCCACCATCTTGTAATTGAGGCCATGCAAAAAATTATAAAAGAGACTATTGACGTTCATTTGTATATAGCAGGGAAAGGGGACTACCTACAAATTCTTGAAAATAAAATATCTGAATTAAAACTTAATAATTTTGTGACATTTTTGGGTCATGTGAAGAACACTGAGTTGATAAAATGGTATAGCGCTGCTGATGTCTTTTGTCTTGCAAGTTCCAGGGAAGGTTGGGCAAATGTTATTATGGAATCCATGGCCTGTGGAACTCCGGTTGTGGCAACCAATGTCTGGGGCGCACCCGAAATTATCACTGATCCAGATGTCGGGATTCTTGTTGAAAGGAACCCTGACGCTATTTCAACTGCACTGGTAGATGCTTTAAAAAGAGAATGGGATAGAGACAAAATTATAAATCATGTTAATAAGAGGTCTTGGAAGGTTGTGGCAAATGAAGTTAAGGATGTTTTTTCCAAAGTTATTGCAGATTGGAAAGGTGGTTTGAAATAACCATGAATAAACTTTTTCAAAACAATAGAATGGGATTTAAATTTTTTCTAATTTTATTGTTAGTCTTTTATCCTTGTTATATATCTGCAAAAGTCTTTAGTATTGGACCGGGGAAAGAATATTCTGAAGTCGAGCATTTCCCATTTGATGAGCTAAAATCTGGAGATACAGTAAAAATATTTTTCAGAGAAAAAGCGTATAATGGAATATTTATTATCCGTGGATCAGGTTCCCGAAAAAAACCAATTGTAATTACAGGAGTTCCTTCAAAAAATGGTAAACTGCCGATTATAGACGGGTCAAATGCAATTCAATCACAGCACGACATATCCAGGCAGGATGGAAGATGGCTCATCAAAATTGGTGATAAGAAACCTGGCGATTATGTCATAGTAAAAAAGCTTCATTTAAAAAATGCTAATAATACCAAAACGTATATTGAAAGTCAGTAATGTCCGGTTAGGTTTTTGCTTGTGCTCGGTTTTGGTTTTGTTCTTTGAAAATTTTCGGTTCTGCATCCCATTCCCCTGATGCCCGCAGTTCATTTTGGATTTGCAATCGTAATTCTCTGACCCTTTTTATGGTAACCGGTTCTCCATGATTTTCGTGGCAATGAATTGCAAGCAGTAAATAGGTGATGAGACCTGCCAGAATTTGAACCATAAGGCCGTAGGGACTTCTTGCTATCAGGTGATAGACACGCAGATGGCGTTTCCACCAAGCAAAGAAGTTTTCGGCATGGAACTGGGTTCGGGCCAATGGCAGCCTGAGGGACATGGTTGCCAGAGGGTTCATGCTTAAACTTCACAGGGAAGGGCATATTACCCTTCCCCCCACAAGGCGTAAAGTCAACAATCATTTTATCAACAGAACCCCGCCCCCGGAGATAGAGGTGGATCAGACCCTGGTTGAGACCGATCTTTCCAGGATAAGACCTTTAGAAATACGGCAGGTTAAAAAAACAGACCAGGAAAAGATTTTCAATAGCCTGATTCAGCACCACCACTACCTGGGCTATTGTCATCCCGTGGGCGAACAGCTCAAATATATGGTGTATGCCCAAAACCGGCCCATCGCTTGTTTCTCATGGTCGTCGGCACCCCGTCATATCGGTGCCAGGGACAGGTATATCGGGTGGAACAAGGAAGACCGGGTAGAAGGCCTTCAATATATTGCTTACAACAGCCGGTTTCTTATTCTGCCCTGGATAAGGGTTCCCCACCTGGCCTCCCATCTTCTGGGGCTTATGGCAAAAAACATTTCCAGAGACTGGGAGAAAGTTTATAATCATCCACTCTACTTCCTTGAAACTTTTGTGGACACGGAGCGGTTCTTGGGGACCTGCTATAAGGCAGGCAACTGGATCTATCTTGGCGATACAACCGGGCGAGGAAAGAATGAAAAAAACCATTTAAAAACCCGGTCCATCAAGGCGGTCTGGGGCTATCCCCTGACCCGGGGTAAATATTCGGGTTAGTCATTTATAGGGCAGGTTTTTAGCAGTGCCCTAAAGTTTTTATCCAGAGGATACACCCAGATATCTTTGATGGGAACACTAATTTTTCCCATGGGACCAAGTTTTCCACGGCCTTTGGTTGCTCCAACTTCAGAGCTCCTGACATTCGCCAGATTTAAATGCATCTTATGCAGCCTTAAATACCAGCTTCAGCTTTGTCCCGGGGTATGAAAAATTTTCCTTGTTTACTATGTCACAAAGCTCTTGCAAAGATTTGTTTTCTCGCCTGGTAGACATTGTATGGAAACAGATTTCTAATCTGCCTTCATTGTAGTTCGGGATCATATCCGCCGGCTGTTGAAACACATTTTTGATAAAGGCCCTTCCTTCATCCATGGTTCTGGCAAAACAGTGATTCTGTTCAATGATATTGATCAATTCAGTTTCAGCTCTGTAGCATGTCATCTTTATGGTATCCGTCAATCGCTTCTTTTCGGTTTCAAGGCGTATGATTTCGTCCTCATCAAGGAGTTCTTTTATTGCGACCTTGTCCGGCAATTGGTTGTGCTGTGCCCTCAGGGCTTCAATCTTTCCTTCCAACAATTGGATTTCTGTCTTCAACCCGCAATTTGATATATTGAACCCTCTCATGGTCCGGCATTTTTTTTCATCATTGTCTACGGCTTTTGTGGCGTACTTTTCTTTCTTTTTTTTCAATAGTCTTTCTTGTTTTAAGCACTCTTTCACCAGCTTTTTTTTATGGGGGTTGGGAACCATCCGTTCAATATCGGCCTGTTCCACATCCCTTGAAACAAGATGATCAAGACCATACTCATCTCTCATGTATTTAAAATAGTTCTCCTGGTTCCACCGGAAAAACATCCTCCGGGCTATCTCTTCCATGGAAAGGTCCTGTCTGGTTGAGATAACTGATGTTTGGTGCCCATTGTCACACAGTCTTCGGACTTCTCTGACCCACCCTTTTTTGTTTATTTTGATACTTCGTTCTCCCAGCAGATAGGTCACCGATTCTCCACGAACCTGGCTGGAGACCTCAACAAAACAGTCCTTGGACCATGGCTCATACTTGCCTTTGCGATAGGTCAATACATCTATGCCGGAATCCCTCCATTTTAAAAATCGATCAGGACTCCAACCTTCACGATCAAAGACCAGGGTGACCCGTTCATCCTTTGACAAGCGCTTTAATTCAGGGATTATTTCATTTTCAACGGTTGACAACAGGCTGTCATTGGCTTCAGTCGTTACAAAAAACAGGGGCTCACAATTGGTGCCATTTACCCAGAAATCAGTGGTGGCAGCCATGCAAAGACGCCGTCTTGCCACATGGGTTTTGGGCAGGGTATGTTTCCTGCCATGATAGGGCCTCACATGCCCATCGATGTATGAAAACCCCAAAATATCCTTGTCTTGCTCTACCCATTCGCGGGTCAGGGTTTCCATGAATTGGCCTGATTTATTGTGCAAACCAAGCTCATTGAGTTTTCTTCTTAACGTTTTAACCTCGGGGCAACGATCAAGGCCAAGTATGATTCCAAAATCTCCGGGATTCCCGTTTTTTAATTGCTCCGGGTTTTTCATCCTCAAGAGTGCCATGAATGCCAGGGTTAATAAAATCGATTGTAAGCCGTAATATGCCTTTTTCAGGGAGCCATACACTTTTTTACCGGTATCAAGATAACTCAGACCCGCCAAAAACGGCAACGCCAGAAGAACACCAGCGTAGTGAACACCTTCATTGGGGGAAAATTCAGGCAACGCCTCTGTCAGATCGCCCTTACGTGCCAGCAACCGTTCTTCCTCTCTTTTAGTTGCAATGCCGGCATTACAATGGGTGTCTTCATGGGATCGCTTGGCCGGTCCTTTTAATTTTACGCGACCTTTACCCTGACCGGGTTTGGTGACCTTCCTTACAATGAGGCCATGTTTTATGGCCCTGCGGATGCAACCATCGCTGACCCCAACTTCATCAGCAGCGACAGCCAGTGTAGCTCCTTTATCCAGAAGGCTTTTGACAATTTGTTGTTTCTCTTTAGTTAATTTATATGGACTACGATTTGACCGATTGTCAATAAAGCCTTCAGGTCCCTTCTCTTTATAAATGTTAAAATTTCTCAATACCGTCGTTCGGTTTAGATCAAGAGCTTTTGATACTTCAGTAACGCTTGCGAGTTCTAGGGAAACAAGAATACCCTGGGCCAATCTTTTGGCGAATTTATCATTTTTTTGAAAAGAAAAAACAGGTCCGGTGGCTGAGAAAAAAACAACCTGTTCATCATCACTATCCATTGCTATTTTCTCATTGATCGGAGTGGTGTTTTTTGAGCAATATGGGATGTAGGTCTGAAGCATCATTTTCTCCTTTTTTGATGCCTATTAATCTACCATATTTACACCCAAAAATCAAGAAGAACCCTTTAAAATAAGGCTTCTTCAAGCTTAATGTCAGGAGCTCTGAACTTTAATCCAGTTACCGGCCTTATAACAAGTCCCTGCAAATCGATCCTTTTGTACAAATGATTCCATGAGAACGGGTCGGATATTGTATCTTTTTTCCCAGTCATCAGGAAGGGTCCGGATCATCAAGGAAAGAATCTTAGAGGCAAGATTTTTTGACTGAACCCATGGCAAAATAAGGAATCTTGCATTATTGACAATCAGGTGTAAATTTGTCTTTCTCTGATCATGATTCCACCCTATGAATTGATCCCTAGGTGCTGTTTGCCATGCGGCTGCTCCAAAACCTGTCAATGCAACAATCTGTTCGCCTGCCGTGATAAAGTATCTCAGCTGTGCTCCGGGCAATGGGGAGTGGCCAAGGTAATGATACCTTTGTATATATTCATTCCACAAACCAGAACTGGCTTTGGTGACCATTTGCAACTGCAGCTGGGGCAATTGATTGACAGGACAAATCAAAGGGTCCTGGGGAGCCGTTGCAGGTGTGAACAAAATTGTCCTGACTGGCTTTTTGCTCCGGGTGGATGGTGGCAGCTTTATTAATCCATCCCTGTCCATACGCAGCATGGCAACACGGCACGACATATCCTTGAGCTTTCCATCCGGTTTTAACCACTGAAGTATCTGGCATACTTCAGTGGAGAGCCGTGTTCGGTTGAACTCCGGGTTGTGTTTTATCAGGGATTGAATCTGTGCAAGTTCTTCGGGGGTGAACTCCCGCCCGCAGTAACGAATCATGATGAATCAGGTGGGCGGGAAAGATTTTGTCTACGCTCCTTATCCATCTCCCATGGCAGAAATGTAGATAAATCTTCAGGTGCCTTGCCATGATTTTCAGCGCAGGCGGTCAGGTACGCCCTTAACCAGTGATTGCAGTTGATATTCCATAACCCCAGGGTTTGAAAAATTGAAAACATTATTGCGGCCAGCTGGGAACTCCACAGACTGCCTGACCCATAAAAATTTTTCCGCCCTGTCACAGGGTTGCGGATGGATTTTTCTCCGGCATTGTTATCCATTGGCACTTCCGGGTGATCAACAAATACGCTCAGGCCCTTCCAATGCTCTTTAAGGCTTATCAAAATTTTGTATTTGACTTTGGACAGCAGATCTACATCAAGATTATCAGGATCGTGTAATGCTATAAAATCATCCCTTTCCTGGGTGATAGCATTCATTTTTTCCACCAGTTTCCCATGCTGATTTTTGAAAGATGCGCCTTGCCATTGAACGAGAAGGCGTTGATCAAACATTTTACAACGCAGGTTGTTGATGTGATACAGCTCTCCAAATTTTTCAACCCAGCCAAGAGCCCACTCTTCCAAAGCTGGATGTTTTCTGGCAGCATCCAGAAAATCGCGGCGTACATGCGCCCAGCAAAAGGCCAGGACAATAAAGTCCATCTGTTTTGCCAGGGATTTATAGGCACTGTATCGATCACAGATGACAATGATTTTTTCCTGGTGTGTGTTTTTAAAGTAGTCCACTGGAACGTTGGCGCCCCGACCCGGTGCAATCTGGAAATAAACAACGGATACAGAACGACTGACCCATAACCACCAGCGGTTGCCAACTTTATCATCAACGGTCTCAAACACCTTCCAGCTGCTCTCATCGTTGTGGAAACGATCTTCTGTCATTTGATGGTTGTAGAGAGCCTCGTAAACAGGTTGGAACTTCTCTTTCAGTGTTTTTAAACCACCGGCAATGGTTCCTGGAGAAATGGGCAGCCCAAGCTCTGCATATTGATTCAAAAGTCGATTGGTTGGCTGGCAATAATGGAATTTGGTCAACAGGACCGCCTCCCAAATCGAAATGCCGTACGGACTTTTGGAGATAACGTTGGCAGGGATGGGTGCCGTAAGTTTATCCGGTATACCCTTGCAGCAACACCCTTTTTTCATGATTTGTCGTCTGAATTTGCGGACATGAGCCTTGACGTTAACTTCATATTGAATTGATTCTTTGACCCCACCAAAAGTGTATGGTTTTCCGCATAAAGCGCATATTGGCGATTCAGAGAAGATTGCTGCTTCTTTTTTTACCGGAAGATCTGGACGTTCGGTAAGCCCATGGCCCTTACTGCCGGGTTGCTGACCTCGAGGACGAATGTTTTGTGTGCCTTTGGGCTTGCCTTTTTCTCGATTGGTCCCGGGCTTCTCATTTTTTTTACCAAAGATACGATGTCTCAGATCACGAATCTGCCCTTGCAGCTCTTTGATTGTTTCCTGGAGTTTTTTCTCACGGAGAATGGCTTTGGTATGCATTGCCTGCCAATATCCCGCAGTAGATTTTAATCCCAGGTATTCTTTTTCAGGAATGGAAACCAGAGCAGATGGTTCGTTCAATCTATCTGCGGGTTGGGGCAGATCGATTATCAGGGGCTGTAGGGGCAATCTTTTTTGACAAGAAGCATCCATGCTTCTTGTTGTATCAAATTATTTTACTCGTGTCCCGAACTTTTTTAAAAATCTGACAAAAAACATTACTAACCCGAATATTTACGACCCGGGATTTTCGCAGCCGGATGATTGGTGTATAGACCATGGACCAGATCCGATTGACCCAGGAAGAGATTGACGCCCTTTTGCAGAGGGTAAAAGCCAATGCACTCCAGACAGGTGATTATGAGATCATCAAATCAATCACGGAAGCCATCATGACCCTGGGGCAGGCCCTGGACAATAAAGCAGCGTCCATAAAACGGCTTCTTGCCATGTTGTTTGGCCCAAAAACCGAGAAAAAAGATAATGTTTTAAAACAGAACGAACCCGAACAACCGAATGAAGATTCAAAGGAAACAGATCCGCAAACAAAGGATGACAAACCACCCAAAGCCAAACCGGTAAAAAAGAAAAAAGGGCATGGAAAAATACCTGCTTCTGATTATACTGGAGCTGATCAAGAATTCATACCCCATGAAAAATACAAGCACAAAGATCCCTGCCCTCTTTGTCCCACTGGCAAACTTTAGCCAGTGAAAAAACCGGGCATTGCCATTTATCTGAAGGGCCAGCCTCCCATTGATGCAACGATTTACAGCCTTGAAAAACTGCGTTGTAACCTGTGTGGGGAGGTGTTCACGGCAGCGGCTCCGGAAGATGTTACCGGAAAGTATTATGATGAAACGGCCAGGGCCATGATGGCGATTTTAAAATATGGCTACGGGTTTCCCTGGTATCGCCTGGAAAAACTCCAGGAAAGCCTGGGCATCCCCCTGCCGGCATCCATCCAGTGGGAAAGAATAGAAGCCCAGGCAGATCTGATTTACCCGGCATTTGATGAACTCAAGCGCCAGGCCGCCCAAGGTGAAGTCCTTCACAATGATGATACCACCATGAAGATCCTGGATCTAATCCAGGAAAATAAAACACGGGACAAGAATGAACGTACCGGCATCTTTACATCGGGGATCATCTCACTGCTTGAAGAAGGGAAAAGGATCGCCATCTTTTCCACCGGCCGTAATCATGCCGGAGAAAACATCGCCTCCATATATGAAATGCGGGATGGAAAAAAAGACCCTCCAATCCAAATGTGCGATTCTCTCTCAAGAAACATGTCCAGTGAATTTAAAATCATCCTGTGTCATTGCATCACCCATGCCCGAAGAGGTTTTGTCGATGTCATCGCAAGTTTCCCGGATGAATGCCGCCATGTCATTGAGACGTTGGCAGAAGTTTATCATGTGGATGCCCAGGCAAAAGAACAAAACATGACAGCGGATCAGCGGCTGGAATTTCACCAACTCCATAGTGGTTCACAGATGAACGCTTTACGGTCCTGGCTCGACACCCAGATCCAAAACAAGCTGGTAGAGCCCAATTCCGGGCTTGGTAATGCAATCACCTATATGATCAAGCACTGGCATGAACTGACACAATTTCTGAGGGTTCCCGGAGCACCACTTGATAACAATATTTGCGAACAATCCTTGAAACGCTGTATTCTCCATAGAAAAAACTCAATGTTCTATAAGACAGAGCATGGGGCCTATATCGGGGATATGTTCATGAGCTTGATTCACACCTGCAACCTGATGAAAGTCAATGCGTTGAATTATCTCATAGCGCTTCAAAAACACTCTGCCCAAGTGTTCAAAAAACCCTCATCATGGATGCCTTGGAATTATGAGGAGGCCATGGGAATGGTTCCATAGACAGTACACCCCTTTTCCCATTTTTAGCTAAAAGGCAGCTTCGATCTTAGTGTTTGGCAGTTTTGACAATATTGCCAGAACCGTCAAATAAGTGCATATCCACACCCATATATTGGTACAGCTTCCATCCTTTGTCGCATTACTTTGCCAGATCAAATGGATCCGTAGACCCTTCATAGTATTCACGCCCTTCTGGGGAATTCACGCAACCTTGCCGAAGGGACACGTAGTCCCCCTGAACAGTTACCGAGGTTGTGTCAAAGCTTAGATGGCTACAGTCTATGTTGAAATAATCTAAAGCACGTATGGAAATCTCCGAGAATACCTTCATTGCACCGTATTCGTATATCCTGTCCAATACACGTCCAACGGTATAATCGGAAAATTTCCGGGGGTCAGTTTTTTTCCCCAGAAGAAGCTCGGTGTCCTGATTTTTAAAAAATGTAGTCAGTCTGTACAGGGGGCTTCTTCCGGTCAAGGTATCGAGTACCATTCCAAGAATAACGGTCCCGGCATCAATCTCCATTTGAGTGGGGACCAGGGTGTTGATTACATCGATTATTCCTATTTTTCGGGCATATGAAGAGATGATTGGAAGATGTTGAACGGTAAAGCCATCTATTTCTGGTAGTTTTTCCACGCGTTGCCTCAATGTGTTGTTTTTCATTGCGGCAAATTATAATAAAACAAACTAGAAAAATCTAGGGTAAATACCGTTCAGTAAATAAAAGTAATTTATTTTTGATCAATTTGAATAACCTACTTTTATCACATAGAAAAACAGCCATCGAAAATTAGCTCTTTTTTTCTGTTAGGGGTGCCGAATGTGAGTTGTATGGTTCAAATTAAACCCCAAGTGGATTTTGGCTTTGTTTGACTCGATTATCAAGTTTTTAAATATGGGAATAGATGGGAGTCGGTCGGGTCAACAGATAATACTCATGGCCTCGTCCCTACAAGTCCCTTCAACGTAGAATAAGCTGGCCCGACCGCAACAATAATATTAAAAAAAATTCATTCTGTCATTAAATATAAAATATAAAGGCCGTATTTTACATTAGCTCTGGACAATTAAAGAACGCTCAGATAAAGTATGATTTTTATCGTCTTATTTTTTGAGTCATATAAATCATATCGATTCAGGAGCATCATGTTTTTCACTGAACCCTTAGAATTTGTAACCAATTATATTGAAAGCATAGATCAGGGGCTGAAAAAATACGATTCAAAGCTAAAGTTAACAAGAATACAAAAATCATGGTTTGCTTTTTGTATTATGGGTATCTTTCTTACCCGCACAGTATGTTGGGCAAAATTTGAAAGAGCTTGCCTTGGTTCATATTCATTGCCGGCAATTTCCTGGATATTTAGAAAATCGAATATCCCATGGGATGCGTTATTGGTAGTAAGTACGGCTATCATTATTAAACGTTATGGCATAACCCATGGCAGTCTTGCTATCGATGAGACAGACAAAAAACGATCTAAATCCGTCAAAAAAATTTATAGAGCACATAAAATCAAAGACAAAAGTAGTGGTGGCTACATAATGGGGCAAAGCCTGGTATTTCTTATTTTGATAACCCCAGAGATTTCGATACCCGTTGGCTTTGATTTTTATATGCCGGATCCAAAAATCAAAGAATGGAAACAAAAAGATGAGGACTTAAGAAAAAAAGGTGTCGCAAAAAAAGACAGGCCTGAAAAACCTGAACCAGACACAAACTTTCCCAAGGTTCCAGAAATTGGAGTCGCCTTACTAAAACATTTTTCGAAAAATCATCCCAAAATCAAGATAAATTGTGTTTTTGCTGATGCGCTCTATGGCACCAAGACTTTTTTGAATGAAGCATCCAGTGTATTTAAGGGCGTGCAGGTTGTAAGCCAAATTAAAAAAAATCAAAACATCAAGCTTCGAGGGAAAGTAAAATCTGTTCAGCAATATTTTACGTCCCATCCCGGTATAGAACAAACGATAACAATACGAGGTGGAAAAAAACAAAAAGCAACCGTAGGTGCAGCAAGATTGCATGTTTGTTCGCATGATCAAAAGCGATTTATAGTTGCATTAAAATATGAAGGTGAAAAAGAGTATCGTTATCTCGTTGCAAAAGATTTGAGTTGGCGGTATTTGGATATCGTGGAAGCATATACCTTAAGATGGTTAATCGAGGTTTTCTTTGAAGACTGGAAGGCCAGTGAAGGTTGGGGCAAATTGACCAAACATACAGGCAAAGAAGGTTCGGGCAGGGGCCTGATACTGAGTCTGATGGTAGATCATTGTCTTTTCTTTCATCCTGACCAGAAAGCCTGCATAGATAACAAGCTTGCCGCATGCACTGTGGGAAGTCTGATGCGCCAGATAAGAATAGAATGCTTTTTACAATTTATCCAAAATATAATCACCGACCAAAATCCAGATCAACAGTTGGCTAAAATAACCGAAGTTTTAACTAACGAAATCTTTTCAACTAAACCGGCATCCAAGCATCTCTCTGGCAAAAAAATAGGCAAAATGAAGCCTACACCATCTCTTAAATGGAAAAATGAAGAGGTCTGCCTCTCTTGAACAACTAAAAACTTGATAATCGAGTTTGACCCTTTTCGATAATCTGCCCAGTGCATCCCAAGTGTTGCATTTATCAGTGAACCATCAAGAGCAACAAGATTGCCTGATTCAGAATGTCGGTTGGGGATTATCCCGGAGGCTTTTTGGCTGAGTTTCTCAAATATGATCATGAGTTGGTCCAGTCCTCGTGAATTGATGGCCTCTGAAAAACTGCTTTTTTTGATTCCACCTTGTGGAGCAATATTTTCACGGGCAAAGTCATCCTGCTCAGGGACCTGGAGCATATGACGAGCTGAGACATGCTCTTCGAGATGTTAAAAAACCAAAACTTTAAGTTGATCTTCGATGGTCATTTGAAGTGGTCTGTCTCCACGGGCTTTAACTCGTGTTCGACAGCGGTAGATACACAAAGTTTCAAAACCCTTGCCAGTCAAGGGGTACAGCTGTCCACTCATAATGGCGTAGTGCCTACAAAATCAGGGGGTATCTCAGATGGATTTTATCTTTTTGGGAGGAGTTATTTTTAGTTCTTTAAGTATCTTACGCTGAACAACGGTCAATTCTGTGTACTGTAGTACATGGCCATCTTTATGCAAAAATTTTCCTAAATGAAGGCGTTCCATCTCAGTGCGGACCCTGGGCCAGGTCATTCCGGTTTCCAGCTCCGCAATCCGGATCAGAAGCAGGGCGAGCCAGCAGAGCATGACATGGGACCGGATGCGATCATCCTTGGTGTGATACACCGGCCTGAGCGACAGGGTTGACTTTAGCGTGCGGAAGGCCCGCTCAACTGCCATGAGCTGTTTATAGCCAAGGGCCACATCTTCTGCCGACAGGCTTTTATCACTGGTACTCAATAAATATTTGCCATCCAGCTTCGCTTCACGCTTTACCTTACTCCTGTCCACCTTCAACTTGCCGGACTTAAGCTCCTTGAGGTATCTTCCCATGGATCTATGGGCCATAAGGGCATATTTTGTTTTAAGCTGTGCTTTTCCGGACTGTTTTTCCAGGGCGGTTAGTTCTTTTTCAATCCGTTCCAGAGTTCTGTTACGAACATGTTTATCATGTTCGGCCTGTTCCGGGTTATACGCAATAATAAATCGGCGGCGGCCACTGCCTTCACCCACGAAAACCTCCTTGATATGGAGATTCTCTTTGATGACCTTAAAACGTCCGCCCCGATTCAGGGCCTCTTCATTTATATTTGTGCCTCTGAGCTTTTCACCGAGGATGTACTGACCTCCGGCTCTTTGCAGATTGCGTCGGTTATCTTCACTCGTCATGCCGCGGTCCATAGCCCAAACCACGTTCCCAAGCTTCCAGTCATTCAGGTCTTTTTGAACCTGATCAACGCACTTGGCATCGTTTTGGTTGCCGGGCAGGACCCAACATCGAACCGGGATACCCTCCCTTGTAACAGCCAAGCCAATGGTGACTTGGGGCAAATCGTTTCTCTTATGCTTGGACTTACCAAATGCCAGCAACTCTGAATCACCTGGGTCGTCCATTTCAAAATAGGTGTTGGTGGTATCAAAAAATATCAAATCCACTGTAAGGTTTAACAGCTGGGCCGTTGCCCAGAAAACCTTCTCCTGGATTTCAACTTCATGCTTGAGCAAAAAATCCATGCCCCGGTAAAAATGCTGAACCTGGATGGGCTGCTCAATATCCAGGTGCACATCCTTGGACGCCCATTCCTCAACCGCAAGTTTTGAACATGGTGCCAGAGCCCGGTTGGCGACCATGGCAAACAGGGCATCTGCAATGGGGGCTTTGAACCCCCTATCTGTCAATGCCTGGGCAAGGCAGGTATCAATGCCGAGACGTTTCCACAGCCCTTTAAGGAGGAGAGTCCCACCGGCCGGTTGGCTCGATATGAACTTCAATCCTGTGTCCTGGTTTTCCAGCGCCTGCATATCTTCAGGGCTTATGAAGCGGCTTAGACTGCTGACCAGGCGCTTGAGAGCGGCGACATCAAGCTGGTCCCGCCGCCCGAACGAGTAGACGACCTCGGCCCGGGAATAGCCTTTTTCAGGGTGACGGGTGTTGTGGGCCAACTGAATATACTCAACCTCGGACCCATCCTTGTTCTTGCGTTTTATGGTGCGTACATACATGCCCATATAAAAAGCATGTATTCCCACATTAGTCAAGGAAAAAGCCACTATAGCGTGTGCCTACATGGTTTGGCGACAAAACTGATGTTTTTTCCCGAATTTACTGGCTCTCAGAGCCAAAAATAGAAAAAAATGTACCTACAACTGTCGAACACGAGTTTAAGCATAGGTGTCTGGAGGAGCGCATTTTTAACTGGTTGAAAAAATTGAACAAAGGAATTTGAGCGAAGTTTCTTTTGACCTGGTTTAAATGATCGCGGCATGTGTGTAACTCCTTGTAATAATAGTAGATATTACAAGGCGCTGCGATTTTTTTTGTATACTTGTCAAGGAAAAAATTCATTTTTTTTACTTTTTTTAATGCACGCCAAGCGTGCAAGAACCTAACCGGACATTACTGAAAATTACTTTAAATATTTGTTGTCCTGGGAAGGTATTTTTTGTAAAATCACCTCTTAAACAAGGTGAAAAGGCAAACTTGATTATTCGCTGGCGCAGATTCCCATTAACCAGAGAAGTTGTTTTAAAAGCAGCCAATGGTAAAGAGTTTATTCTTCTTGCCGATATAAGAACACCCTGGGAAGATACGAAATTAAAGTCGTCAATAGAAATGATTGGAAATGGTGAAGTAAAAATTATTTCAGGTACTGTTCTGGACGATGCACTTCCAGCATCTCCATCGGCTTGTGGTATTGATGTTCCACCCGTTGATGCTGGTGAATGGGAAAAGGCTAATAAATCATTATAATATGAAATATTTTCCAACAGATTTATTCCTCCAAAAAAAACATTTTTTGGGGGTAGCGTTTTTTTCACCTTTATCGAGATTTACGGATCGCTTGTTCCTTTGAATTTACGCAAATATGGTTTCCTCCTCCGTACCGTGTCCCAAAATGATATATTTGCAGAAAGTATTGGTGCTGTTATCGGTATTTTTTTATGGTTAAGTCTCGGACAATACTTTACAGACTGGAAGCAGTCCTTTGATATTTAAAAAGTTTTTGACTTTAAGATAATTTTTACCGTATATAACTTGGTGTGTTTATCGCTTCAAGCGAAGAAAACGGTTGTTGCAAAACAAACTACTAAAAAGGAGATAAAATTATGAAAAAAATTACATGTATGGTCGTTTTGTTGATGGTGGCTTTAACGGGGTATGCCATGGCTGAATGTTCTGGTAATAGAATCGGGGAGGTGGCTGGTGAGCTTGAGGCTCTATTGACCGGCAAGTTGGTTAAAGGTTTTGAAACAGGCGGAAGCGACACCTGGCAGGAGGTGCACTGCACCAATTCTAAATTGTTTGAACTGGCCAAAGGTGCTGAAGACCCGGTTGATCCTTCCCATGTTGTCGGTACCTGGGCAATCGAAGACAGAGGTGCCGCAAGCGGGGTCGATGAGGTGGTCTGTTACACCTATTCTGGAGGTGGAAAATATTGTTTTCGCATCTATGAAAATTCAGGGTCATATACCTTTTGCGATGAGGACGGAATAGAGAAGGCTACTGCTGATATCGTGGTCTATCCGGTAACCTGCCCCTAAATCACCGGAAGATTCATGCCACTCCTTTCTCCCGAGTCACCTGAACGTGGGATGTTAAAGAAAACTATCCCTGGACTTATACCCATTGGGTTCTTTGTTTTTATTCTCTATGGCAGTCTTCTGCCCTTTGAATACAGGCAGGTTTCCATGGAAAACGCCTGGGCCCATTTTGTTCATATCCCCTACCTGAAGTTGGGCATTGCTTCCCGGGCCGACTGGATTGCAAATATACTGATTTACATCCCCCTGAGTTTTTTTTCATTTGCCTGGCTGACCCCCAGATTAAGATCGGTTTTTTCTAAAATATTCGCCATATTTGCCATTTTTTGTGGATATTCGGCAGCGGCAATAACCATTGAGTTCTGCCAGATTTTTATCTCCCCGCGGACTGTTTCACTTAACGATATTATAGCGGAGCTGATCGGCATTTTTCTGGGGGGGGTATTATGGTTCCTGTTTGGCAGGAAATTTATTTTTTACTGCGCTGACCTTGCCAGGGGAGGGCGCAGGGCAATTACGTCAGCCCTTGTTTTGTATTGTTTTTTTTATTTGGCCCTCTGTTTGTTTCCCTATGATTTTATTGTTTCTATTTCTGATCTTTCCTGGAAAATTTCTTCGGGTCATTATGCCCTGGTTGCTTTACCCTCCCTATTTGACAGACCCCTTTACAGTTTGATGACCTTGGGCCTTGAAGTCCTGTTAATTATTCCATTGGGGCTTTTGGTGGCTAGAAAAAGGGGGGGCAGTTCAGGAGAACTTTTTAAAATGCTGGTTTTAGGTGGTGTGATTGGTTATTTTATTGAGGGGATTCAGCTCTTTTTGGCATCCGGGGTAAGTCAGGGGATATCGATATTAACACGGATGATCGGTGTTGGTTTGGGCGGGATGTTGTTTCCATTGCTTCAGCCCAAAAAAATCGCCAGATTAAGACCCTGCTTATTGTACCTGGTTCTGCTTTCAGCAATTCCATACCTCCTGATATTGTTGAGTGTGAATGGTTTTTTCAGTCAGGGATGGATAAGTTACGAAGATGCAATCTCAAAGTTTGATAGAAAAATGTTATTACCTTTTTATTTTCACTATTATTCCACAGAAACCAGGGCAGTTTTGAGTCTTTTATATAATGCGGCCCTCTATGCCCCCATTGGCATTGCCTGCTGGATGCTGAGCTTTGCAAAGGCAAATAAAAAAAGTATATTTACTGCTGTTTTTGCTGCTGTTGCAGCAGGTGTTACAGCTTTTATTGTTGAAGTCGGTAAACTTGGTTTAAGGGGCAAGCATCCGGATTTTACAAATTTGATTATCGCTGCCGTTGCTGCTGGAACGATTTTTGGAGTTGTTGAATGGGGCCTGCGCATGTTGGATGGTGAGTCTATAGCAGTTTTGAATTCCAAAGCTGTTCAGGGGTGATGGATTTTTTTATTCCTGTAAAGGGAAGAGCCTGGGGGCTTTTCCAAATCGTTCTACCCTGCATCTCTGCATTGATATTAGCCGTTGCCGTTGTTGCCGTTCTTTTTCATTATCCCATTGGCCGGAACTGGCTGTTTCTGGCCCTTTTAACCTATGCTGCAATGCTTTGGTTCAATCCGTCCTTCTGGTTCTTTGTAATTCCAGCCGCTTTGCCCATTCTGGATCTGAGTCCTTGGACCGGTTGGTTCTTTTTTGATGAGTTTGATCTCTTGGTGCTGGTAACATTGGCTGTCAATTGGTGTAGAAGAAAAAGGATAGATAAAAAACGCTCCATGCCCGGATGGGCATTGATCTGGATAACTCTTTTTGCTCTTGTCTATACCATAAGCACCATTAAGGGACTGTTGCCACTTCCTGAATATGACGCCAACAGTTTTTCCAACTATTACAGCAGATTTAACAGTTTAAGGGTTGCAAAGGGTTTCTTCTCTGCACTTTTGCTTATTCCTCTTCTTCAGAAGGATCTGATTGATTCTACCGGCATTAAAAAATATCTTGTCCCAGGTATTCTTTTTGGATTGACCGGGGTTGTTGCCGTTGCCATATGGGAACGAAGTGTTTTTTCATCTTTTATGGATTTTTCAAGTTTCTTTCGCATAACCTCGACATTTTCAGGCATGCATACGGGAGGCGCTTATCTTGACGGTTTTTTGGTTTTCAGCATTCCTTTGATTTTCTCCTGTTTTCTTTTTTGGCAAAATAAATTTTTGAGATTTGCAGGGGCCGTCCTGTTTGTGTTGGGAATCTATGTGCTCCTGGTGACTTTTTCAAGGATTGACTACGTTGCTGTTGCAATCTCTTTTTTGATCATGCTCTTCGGGATAGTCCATAATTATAGGTCTAACTGGAGCCCATTTCTATGGGTTCTTTTCCTTGTTTGTGTTGCAGGGATAATGATCAAACCCGTTCTTGACGGTGGATATATCAAGCAGCGGTTTTCCAAAATCACACAGGATATTGAGGTGCGTACCCTTCATTGGGAAAAAGCGGTTTGTAAAATGAAACCTGACTTGCTAACCGTTTTGTTTGGCATGGGTTTGGGTGCCTATCCAAGAACCTATTTTAATGATCCGGGTGAAAATCGAAAGCCTGCATCCTATGAATTCAAAAAAGAGGAGAATAATTCATACCTGTGTTTGGGCTCAGGTGATCCTCTGTATATGGGACAATTAATAAATCTGGATGGAGGAGGCAGATATACCCTGAGTCTGGATTTGCGAAGCAGTGAAGACAAATCAAGATTAACGATTCCCATTTGTGAAAAATCCCGCCTTTATTCTTTTGATTGTAAATGGGTAAGCATTAATATTGGAAATACAGAGGGGAAATGGATTTCAAAATCGTTGTCTCTGCCTGAATTAAAACTTGGTGCAGGCAGGTTTTACCAGAGAAGGCCCGTTGAATTTGCTTTATTTAATGGACAAAGCAAAAGCATTGAGATTGACAATGTCCGGTTGATTGATCAGGGTGGGAACAATCTGATAAAAAACGGTGATTTCTCAAGGGGTATGGATAGATGGCTTTTTAATATAGATAATCACCACCCTTGGCATATTTTCAATATCTGGGTCAGTCTTTTGTTTGAACAGGGGTGGTTTGGGTTCGTTTTGTTTAATATTTTTCTGCTTTACGTGCTGATGACTTTGGGAAAAAATATTCTCAGGGGGGATGTTTTTTCCCTGATATTGTTTTCTTCTTTTACGGCCTTTTTAACTGTTGGCCTTATTGACAGCCTGTTTGATTCTCCTCGCATTTCCATATTTTTTTACTTAATGGTTTTTGTTTCCATTCTGCATAGCCCGAAAAATACGTTGCTTCCCAAAGAACTGAACCGCAATGGTTGAATTATATTGGAGTCATTTTTTATATGAAATTATCATCGGCCCCTTGCAATCATAATAGTTTCATCACTGGTTGTGGTCGAGAGCCCATACCTCGGTGCGGCCGTGCCGGTTAGAAGAAAAATATGGATTTCCTGGATTGTTTTTATTAGCCTTGCATTTTGGCCTGGAAGGCTTGTCGCCGTTAAACGATTTGCAATGTTTACAGGCTTCAAACCTGTGCAGGCAGTTCCGATAAAAAAAGAGTGGAACCGATTCAGAATATTTGTCTGGCCCTATAAAACAGACATCCCCAAGGATTATGACCTTTACAGGCAACTGGGACTTCAAGGAATTCAGATAGACAGGGGGTGGGGCCAGGGACACAGAATACATTTTGCAGCCGAGAATAATATCCCTTACTATGCCGGGCATGTGGCAGACAAGGGATTTTTGTTTTTAAAGGGACAGGATATTCAGGCGGTCACCGGTAAACGGGGGCTTGTGAAAAGGCCCAAAAGCCTTGCCGATCCCATGGTGCTGCAGACCATGAAGGCGCATATCCGGAAAAACGTATCCGCATTAAAGGCAGGGCCGGTGGTGGCCTATGCCTTTGATGATGAGATCTCCCTTGGAAGCCGGATCAATCCCTGTGATGTGGATATTCATCCCCTGTCTTTGAAGGGGCTCAGGCAATGGTTGTCAAAGAGCTATGGAACGATCAACCGTTTGAACGCCCAGTGGGGTTCGTCCTTTAACCGATTTGAAGAGGTCATGCCCTTTGGGTTTGAAGATGTGAGATGCCAGTTGGA
Organism: uncultured Desulfobacterium sp.; assembly: GCA_963675615.2. Classification (GTDB taxonomy): domain Bacteria; phylum Desulfobacterota; class Desulfobacteria; order Desulfobacterales; family Desulfobacteraceae; genus Desulforapulum. The sequence goes on along the minus strand of CAXXTD010000001.1, from coordinate 97,309 downwards.
CGAACGGACTGTTTCCGAGTGGAATCTCTCTTCCTGGATGGATTTTCGCCATTATATGGATATCCAGTTTGCTCGGGTTCTTTCCGAGCTGACTCGTTATACCAACCGTCTTGATCCCCAGACCCCTGCCGGTTTTGTGGGCGGCCAGGGTCCAGGCCCCTGGGGAGGATATGATTATGCCCTGCTGACCCGGGCGGTGCAGTGGATGGAAGCCTATGATATCAACGGTACCAACGAGATCCTCAGGTCCTGGTGGAACCCGGATCGAAGGTTTCGGATGCAGACTTTTTTCTCTTCAAAAAACGCCAAGAAAGACTCATGGTTTTTCTGGTACTATCTCCTTCACGGCTGCCAGGGTGTGGTTGCATGGCCCGAAGGATGGTTTCAAAACGGGAATGGGTCAATTGCGCCCCACATTCAGGCGTTAAAGGATCTATTCCTGGAGATTCAGCAGGGTCAGGTGGGTGAAATCCTGGTTGACCCCGGGACCGAATTTGATCCTGATCCCATCGGCATTTACTACTCCCATCCGAGCATACAGGCCGGCTGGGCCATGGATGCCCAGGTCCATGGCAGAACCTGGATCAACCGCAGGGGATCTATTGATAACGACAACCAAAGCATGGGGATACTGCGCAAGGTGTGGTGCAAGACCCTTGAGGATCTTGGTTTTCAATACGATTTTATCAGCTATCTTGATGTGGAAGAAAATCGGGTGGACCTGAACCAGCGATTCAAGGTGATCATCCTGCCCAAAATTGTTGCAATCTCGGACCGGGAGGCAGCGGCTTTAAGGCATTTTGTGGTCAATGGCGGGACATTGATTGCCGATTATCTCTGCGGCATTCTTGACCAGCACGGCAGGGGCCGTTCAAAGAACGCCCTGGATGATCTCTTTGGCGTGGAGCGAAACGAATCCAAGGGGTATATGAACGGCAGGGGGATTACCGAGGTGGACGGGGAGAAATACCATCGCCCGTTTGTTGAGCGGTTCACCCATTATAAGAACGCCTTGCTTCACCAGGGGATGGTCGTCTTTGAACGGGGGTTGCATCCCGTGGGCAAGGCCAATGGGATAAAACAGGGCCGGACATTTGTTCAGTTGGAAAATCGCCATGGAAAGGGCAGGGCGGTTTATCTGAATCTCACCCCCCTGGCCTACTGGGATCATTCAAACCGATTTTCTGAATATGGTGAGGCATGGCGGACAAGGATTTCAGGGCTCTTAACGGTTTCAGGATTGACGCCCCGGGTCAGGATCGTTGAACCAGGACACGGTTTTGCCATGATCGAACCCCTGTTCTGGAAAAACGGCAACCGGCGTTTTCTGGGAATAGTGAAAAACCCCACCCAGAAAGAAAGGATGGGAAATCAAAATTTGACCGATTCGGTTCAAGCGACCACCGGAAAAACGGTTGTTGTTGAACTGGAATTTGACCATCCCGTGACCCTTGTAAATCTCAGGTCGGGTAAACGGATGGCTGCCGGAACAAAATTCAGAGATCTGTTTAACCCATGGCAAGGAAATTTCTATGAGGTTTTGGAAGAACATGCAATGGTGGTTCCATGAAACCAAATGAGGGCATGCAGGCAAGGGCAGTTGAAAAATAATCACAGGATAAAGAAACATGTGCGGAATCAGCGGAATATTTAATCTGGACAGACGGCCTGTTGATGGGACCCTCGTCAAAAATGATGAACCACGTAAAAAATTCTGGCAGAGCCACTTAAAGGGAATCAACGACAATTCCTCACAGATCTGGAATCTTGTGATGTTTGAACTGTGGAACCGACAGTTTTACAGGTAGCGAGATATAGAGTTGTCTGAACCGATGTTGCCGCAATGAAATTAATTAAACGAGTAAAATCGATGGGATGGCGGTTTCGAAAGCCTTGTGACCATAGCAGTCATCGGTTTGTTGTGGTGATTGATTGTATCCTGAATCAAAATGCCCGTGATCTGGGTGCTGCAACCTATCCGTCCATGAACAAGGCACTTGTGGAGTTGTGCATGCAGCATGATGTGGGGCTTTTTCAGATCCCTTGTCCTGAAATGGCGTTTCTGGGGTTCGAGAGAAAAAGAGCCCTGGGACAATCCATCCGGGAGGCCCTTGATACCCAGGAGGGCCGTGACTGCTGCCGAAAGTTGAGTGTTGACCTGACCAACAGAATAGAGGATCTCATCAGCAATAAAAATAAAATCGTCGCCGTTCTGGGCGGCAACCCTGAAAGCCCTGGATGTGCCATCCACATGGTTTCTTCAGGCAGAAACGAGCTCATGGCAGAAAAATCAGGTGTTTTCATGAAGGCATTTCATCAGGAGCTTTGCCGCCGAAACATTGAGGTTCCGTTTCGAGGCATGCGCGATTGCAGGCCGGGGTGGATCAAGCAGGATCTTGCGTGGCTGGAAAAGCTGTTCCGCCGTTGACCGGGAAAACCGGCAACTGCTGAATTCACGTGCCGGGTCTAATTATTATTGATATTCCTGAGTAAAGCCTTTATCATAAAAGGTAAGTTCATTCCTGTGAAACCGATTGGAAAAATAGAATTATGGAAGAAAAACCCCCAGAAATAGAAGACGCGTCTCTGCTGTCAACGGACCTGTCCGACCTCAAGATCAACAAACAGACCATTGATCTTCTGGTGGCAAATGTGATTCCCACAACAAAATATTTTGAATCACGATTTGACCACATGCAGTATCAGATTTCTGAGATTAAAAACAACCTGTCGGAATTCAAGAAGGATGTTGATCGACGGTTTGATGCCATGCATGGGGAGATGGACAAGCGGTTTGATGCTGTTGACAGCCGTTTTAATGCCATGCAGTCAGGCATGGACAAACGGTTTGATACCATGCAGTCAGACATGGACAAACGGTTTGATACCATGCAGTCAGACATGGACAAGCGGTTTGGCGCCATGCATGGGGAGATGGACAGCCGTTTTAATGCCATGCAGTCAGACATGGACAAACGGTTTGATGCCGTTGACAGCCGTTTTAATGCCATGCAGTCGGACATGGACAAGCGGTTTGATGCTGTTGACAGCCGTTTTAATGCCATGCAGTCGGACATGGACAAGCGGTTTGATGCCGTTGACCGACGATTCGACAAGGTCCTTGAATCCATTGAACGGCTTGGAGACAAGATCGACAAAAGAGATGAACGACAGAGAAACTTTACCCTGCGGATGTTTTCCATTGCTGTCAGCATCTCCATTTTAGGTGTCCTTGGGGTGTTCTTAAAATCCTTTGGGATTATTTAAGAGTCACCATATTTTTTATTGACAGCTTGTCCAGGAGGCAGACCGATGCAGGTAACCCATCTTGGAGGCGCAGATTGCGTTACAGGTTCCTGCCATCTTCTCCAGGCCAACGACCTGAACATCATGGTCGATTGCGGTGCGATCCAGGGCAATGACCGTGCCGTTTCCATGGAGCGCTGGCCTGTACGTCCCTGTGACATTGATTATCTGTTTCTCACCCATGCCCATGTGGATCACATCGGCCGGGTGCCGGAGCTGATCGACAAGGGATTCAGGGGCGAGATCATCTGCACCCATCCCACCCTTGAGATCCTGTTTCCCATGCTCGAGGATGCCATGGGATTTTCCGACAGAAATCCCAGCCAGATTGAAAAAATAAAGGTTAGCCTTGAAGACCTTGCCTGGGGATTTGAATATGGCAGGTCCTTTGACCTTAAGGCGGGTATCCGGTTTAAGCTCGGCAATGCCGGTCATATCCTGGGGTCCTGTTTTGTACGTTTTGAATCCAGTGATCCGCCATGGTCCGTTGTGTTTTCCGGCGACCTGGGCCCGCCTGACACCCCGATTCTTCCGGATCCTGATAGCCCTGATCCCTGCGACCTCTTGATCCTGGAGTCCACCTATGGGGATCGCCGCCATGAAGACCGAAGGGCGAGGGCAGGGCGGTTGGGCCAAATTCTTTCAAAGGCCCTGTCGGACAATGGCAAGGTGTTCATTCCGGTATTTGCACTGGGCCGGTGCCAGGAGCTGATCTATGAGATGGACCGGATTTTTGGTGGCTGGGGACAGACTGGAAAAATCCCGGTGTTTGTGGATTCGCCCCTTGGACTGGAAATTACGAAAATATATTCCAGGCTTTCCGAATACTGGGACCGGGAGGCAAAGGAGCTGCTGAACCGGGGAGACCATCCCATTGATTTTAAAAACCTTTATGCCGTGGAAAACCATCGAAGCCATGTCCGGCTGACGGATATTCCGGGGCCGGCCGTTATCCTTGCCGGAAGTGGCATGTGTACGGGCGGCAGGATTGTCGATCACCTTGTAAAGGGGCTTGAAGAGAGGCGAAACGACCTGATCTTTGTGGGCTATCAGGCCCAGGGTACGCCGGGCAGGGATATAGTCCGGTTTTCAAAGAAACAGGACGGTTATGTCCGGCTCCAGGGTGAAAAGATCGATATCAAAGCCCGGGTGCACGAACTGACCGGTTATTCTGCCCATGCCGATCAAAAGGATCTGGTCAACTGGGTCAATGCCATGGAGACAAGACCCAAGGAAATCAGGCTGGTCCATGGTGAGTCGGCGGCAAGGCAGGCCCTGTATAAAAGGCTTGGGCTTTAAATTGTGAAATTGGGGAAACGGGCTGTGACTTTTTTGTAACAGGAAATGGGCAGTTAAAGTGATAATTGTCAGAACTTTTCATATAATAAATAATATAAAAAAGTAAACATACTGTAAATATTAGAAAAAAATAAATTCCATTGGATGAGGGAACTCTTTTTGCTTGTATATATTTATGTTTTCATGTTAATGAATCCAATTTTTACGAGGATTTTTGAATGGTGAAGAGGTATTTTGATTTTAAAAAAAAGAAATTCTTAGGGTGCCTCCCTTGCAAAATGAGATGTAAACTCATTTGGAGATATCTGCCGCCAGTTAAATCTGAAATTGACAACATTGTTTTCAGGTGTGCCGAGAGTCCTGACGATTATATCAAGGCGTTTCGTCTGGTTCATGATGTCTATGTTCAGGCGGGATATATTGACCCAACTCCGTCAGCTCTTCGAATTACCCCCTATCACAGCAACCCGAATTCAAGGGTTTTTCTGGGGATGTACCAGGGCGGTTACCAGGAAGCCCTTATTTATACCGTCAGTATGTTTCCAGACTCTGAGGAACATGCAGGTCTTCCCATGGATATGGCTTTTAAAAGAGAATTGGACGTTTTGAGGAACCAGGGGAGGTCTTTGGTGGAAATCGGAGCCCTGGCATCGGCCCCGGCATTCAGGAAAAAGGATATGAATATCCCCATGTTGGGGAATCAGATTATCCAGAAGTACGCCTTTGAGTACCTTCATTCAGATGATATTGTCATCACCGTTCATCCCAAATACAGGTGGGTTTACCGGGATATCCTTTTGTTTGAGGAGCTTGGCTGTGTAGATCAATATGATTATGTTCGGGACAATCCAGCTGTGGCAATGAGATTGAATTTAAGAACTATGGAAGAAAAATATCGAAAAGTGTATGATTCCATGCCCAGGGAGAAAAATCTCCATCATTTCTTTTTTGGAAAAGAATCTTCTTCTGTTTGCCTCCCCAAGAGCAGCAATATCGACAATAAAAAACTTGTGAACACTATTTTTCAGTATGCATTTTCCTATGGGCTGACGGGAACCCGGTTTAAAAATTGATGATTTGCTTTTGCTTTGTCCTTTGAAGGAAAGCCGTTTTATTTTGTTTTGAAAGGAAAATAGGGCGGATAGTATTGAGGTTCAAGCCCTGCAAGCATTATTTTGAGCATGTCCGGGTTGTTTTTGATCAGATCCTTTTCCACCTCTTCAATGATACCAAGATAGGGGATTCGTTCCCCATGGTACTGAACCGGTTCTCCGATTTGATGAAATAGAAAGCCATATTTTTTAAGGGCAAAAAAGAGCTTTTTTTCAGTAATCATGTACCAGTGGGTAAGGCCCCGTCTTCTGCTTTCCTGATACATGGCCTGATATAAGCCCAAAACGATGATGGGATTTTTTCTTCCCAGCATCTCTTCTGGGATGGAGCCATCGTCTGGAAGTATCCCCCCCTCCTTTTCCTTAAGATAGGACTCCACCCCATACATCCCGTCTTCTTTCCTGCGCCTCAAATCCCTGCTGACCGTCAGTCTGGAAATCTCGGCTATTTTTTTTCTTTCGGGCATTTCACCAATAAAAGTGGTTTTAACGGCATGCTCAATGGGAAATCCCTTGTCGGAATCAAGTACCAGACGGATGGTTCCCACGACAGAGTCTGTGTCGTTTAAACAGGCAAAGTGAATGGAGTCGTCTTCATAGGCGTCTGTTTCAAGGCCACCTGGATGGTCTTCCTTTCGTTCAAAACCGAATTCCTCGGCATAGACCTCATATCGCATTCTAAAAGTATCTTTTTTTACATCATCATCATCAACAACGCCAAATCTGAATTTCCCGTAGGTGAGTGTGTTTTTAATCATGATGAACAGACCCTGTTTTTAAATTGACTGCAAGGAATAAATTGGTTACAGATATAAATGACTAATATTTAGGAGCGTTCACCCGTTTTTGTCAAGTTCTTTTACCCGGATTGGAAATTAGGGCATAATGATTAAGACTATCATCCCCTATAAACTGCGTTTTGTATGGACAGCTCATACCATTCTCAATGGAATTTACTTTTATGGAATTCAGGGAGAATTATAATGGATACTGGTTCAATGCTTGAGGCCCTTCGCTCTTTTGGTATTCGATCAAAGGAGGAGTATTTTACCCAGGCATTTTCGAGGAATATTGGTCTTTTTACGAACCAGGAACAAAAAATGCTGTCACAGGCCAAAGTTGCCATTCCCGGTATGGGGGGGGTGGGTGGCATTCATCTCATAACCATGGTGAGGACCGGAATTGCAAGGTTCTCCATTGCAGATTTTGATCGTTTTGAACCGATCAACGTGAATCGGCAGTTTGGTGCTCGGGTGCCGGAATTCGGCAGACCCAAACTGGAGGTGATGAAAAAACAGGCCCTTTCCATTAATCCTTTTCTTGAGATGGATCTCTTTCCCGAGGGAATCAATGAATCCAATTTGGATCGTTTCCTGGATGGGGTTGATGTGGTTCTTGATGGGTTGGATTTTTTTGAGTTTGAAATTCGACGAATGCTTTTTAAAAAAGCCGCAGAAAAGGGTATCTTTGTCATCACGGCGGGCCCCATGGGTTATAGCTCTGCCATGCTGGTTTTTGATCCCAGGGGCATGGGGTTTGATGAGTATTTCAATATTACAAAGGGCATGCAGGACAAGGAAAAGTATCTTTCCTTTGCCCTGGGACTCGCCCCCCGGCCCACCCATGTGAAATATATGGATTTCAAGAAAGTAAACCTTGATTTAAAGACAGGACCATCATTGAATCTTGCTTGTCAGATATGTTCAGGCATGGCCGGTGCAGAGGCCGTCAAAATTATCCTGAAAAAGGGAAAGGTCAGACCTGTTCCTTCATACGCCCAATATGATCCATTTCTTCAGAAGCTTAAAAAGGGAACCCTTGTTGGGGGAAACAAAAACCCTGTTCAGAAAGTTAAGCTTAAAGTGGTTAACTACCTGTTGGAACGAAATAAAATTAAATTTTATACCCCGGGACCTGAGCGCCCTGAATATGAAAATCAAGCAACGATTGTCCCTCAACCGGTCATTGATTATATTTTCAGGGCTGGTATCCAGGCCCCTTCGGGAGACAATGCCCAGCCATGGCGCTTTGCATCCAAGGAAAATCAGATATCTCTCTATCTTAACAGGGATAAAGATCGGTCTTTTTTTAATGTCAGGCAAATTGCTTCGATTATTTCCTGCGGGTGCGTACTTGAAAATATGAAGATTGCAGCATCTGTCTTTGGACTTAAGGCTGACATTGAACGTTTTCCTGAGCGTTCAGATACAGATCTGGTTGCAGTGGTGTCCCTTGCACAGAAAGAATGCTCAAAAGACAAGTTGGCTGATGAAATTTATAAAAGACATACAAATAGAAAATCATACAATAAAAAATATATTTCACCTTCCGTGCTTGAGTCATTGCACAAAAGCATCGGTTCCATTCCCGGGACAAAGCTTCATTTCATTACCAAACCCGAGGATTTGAAAGAAATTGCAAAAATAATTTATCAGGTAGATCGAATAAGAACTGAGCACCGTCCTTTGCATGAACACCTCATGGAGATGATCCGGTTTACCGATAGCGACGCTTTGGCAAAAAAAGATGGATTTCCATTAAAAAATCTGGAAGCCGGAGTTGCCGGGGAATTGTTCCTAAAAGCCACAAGATCCTGGGATGTCATGAACTTTGTGAACAAGACAGGGTTGGGCCGGATGGTGGCAGTCCAATCCTATAAAGGGATCCTTGATTCATCGGGTGTTGCACTTCTCACAGTTGAAGGTCAGGAAGACAAAGATTTTCTGAAAGGTGGGCAGGCCCTGGAGCGGACCTGGCTTAACTTGTCGTCCCTGGGAATCGATATGCAGCCCATGACCGCTGTTACCCTGTTTTATCTTCGCTGGATATTAAATGGAAAGGATGACTTTCAACGAAAGCATCAAAAGGTCCTTGGAGGGATTGAAAAGAAGTTTTCTTCAATTTTTTCAGGGTTAGATTTAAAAAAGGAGAGCCAGGTGATGCTTTTCAGGTTTGGTTATGGTGAGCCGATTAAATGCAGAACTTTGCGAATGGAAACCCCAGCCATGATTGTAAAAAAATAGTGGATAATATGGATAATGGTGGCAAAATTATGAAAACGGTTGTTCAAACCGAACAAGTTTCAAAAACTTTTTTGCTGGGCAAAACGAAAGTTCAGGCATTAACTGAGATAACCATAGATGTGTTTGAGGGTGAGTTTCTCGCCATAGCCGGGCCCTCTGGAAGTGGAAAAACAACGCTGCTCAATCTGATCGGCTGTATTGATCAACCAACAGAAGGGCTCATCAAAATAGACGGAGAGGTTGTTACCGGTCTGTCATCCAACAGGCTTGCCGATATCAGACTTGCCAAATTATCCTTTATTTTTCAGACCTTTAATCTAATTCCTGTTTTATCTGCCTATGAAAATGTAGAGTACCCTTTGTTGAAAACAGTGAAAAATAAAAAAGAGCGTTCAGATCGCGTGCGTACTTGCTTAAAAGATGTTGGACTTGAAACATACTTGAAAAATCGACCAGATGAGCTGAGTGGGGGGCAGCGGCAGAGGGTTGCCATAGCAAGGGCCCTGGTGACTGAACCCCGAATCATTCTTGCGGATGAACCCACTGCCAACCTGGATCAGAAGACAGGTGAAGATGTTTTGAATCTTATGAAAAGCATAAATGAAAATCATAAGACCCTGTTTATATTTTCGACCCATGACCCTAAAGTCATGCAGATGGCATCCCGTATTGTCCGAATCACAGATGGCCGGATCGTTGATTCCAATCATTTTGACCGCCGCACGAATCAAAAAAAAACTTTTTCTTCTGAGTATCTCACAAGAGACAAGGGCAGAAGGGCTCTGGACAGGTAAATAAAATGCAACTACCCATCAGCATAAAACTGGCATTAAGAAATGTTTTTAGAAACAGAATAAGAACCCTGATCACCCTTGCAGCCATTGCATTTGGTTCTGTATCGATCATCATTGCTGGCGGTTTTTTTGAAGATACCTTTATGCAGATGAGAGAAGCGGTTATTCACAGTCATTTGGGGCACGTTCAAATTTATCAAAAAGGGTATAATGATCATGGTTCATCAGCACCGTTTGACTATTTGATCGAGTCGCCTGATGCCGTCATAGAGAAATTCAGCGCTTTGGATCATGTTAAACTTGTAACCCCCAGGATATCTTTTTCAGGTATGATCAGTACAGGAGACAATACAGTCTCTGTCTTTTGCCAGGGAGTCGATCCCGCAGGGGAGTTGATTTTAAACAAAATCGAAACAGTAAAAGATGCTGACACCGGCCTTGCCATCCAGGAAGGGTCAAACCTTACAAAAGAGGATCAGTTTGCAGTGATTTTAGGTAGGGGGCTTGCCAAAAATCTTGGGGCAAAAACAGGCGATTCTCTTGTCCTGTTGACAAACACTGTTGGTGGATCACTTAATGCCTTTGATATGAAGGTGAAAGGGATTTTTTTTACGGCTTCCAAGGAGTTTGACGACCGGGCTTTACGACTTCCCATTAAGATGGCTCAAAAGCTTATTAGAACAGATGGCATCCAAACTCTTGTTGTCATGCTCGATAAGACTGAATATACCCTACAGGCTAAAGAAGAGATTCTAAAAACCATCGATTCAGTGGACATGGAACTTGAAGTAAGGATATGGAGTCAACTGGCCGATTTCTACAATAAAACAGTTGAACTCTATGGTAAACAATTCTTTATACTAAAGTTGATTATTACCATTATTGTTATTTTGAGTATTTTTAACACCATTAACATGGCGATTTGGGAACGGACCCGGGAGATTGGTACGATTATGGCCATGGGGTATAAAAAAATGGATATTATGAAACTTTTTTTAGCTGAAGGGCTGCTACTTGGATTTTTGGGCGGAATTGCAGGTCTTGTAATTGGAACAATGCTGGCGTGGATTATCTCTTTCTTTGGAATTCCAATGCCTCCTCCTCCGGGTGCAACAGTCGGATGGACTGCTTTTATTAAAGTGGTGCCCGATCTTTTGATTTCATCAATAGTTATATCTGTGTTTGCCTCAGTCTGTTCCTCGTTTTATCCTGCATTTAAAGCCTCAAATCTTATTATTACAGATGCATTACGGCATTATTAGGGAGTTTATTATATGGGAAAATATTATTTGCGACTTTGCAGTTCTGTACTCTTTATTACTTTTTTTTATGTTATCCCGGCTTTGTCTGAGAACATAACACCTCAACAAATACTGCAATATACCGATGAGATAAGAAGCCCCCAAACGGATTACCGGGTGACAGCAACAATAACAAGTCAAAAACCAGGCAAAAAGGATAAAATTGCAATTTACGAAATACTCATGAAGGGTCAGGACAAAACAATCATTAAAACCTTATCGCCAGAAGTTGATAAAGGTACCTCTCTTTTGATGTTGCAATATGATCTGTGGGTCTTTTTGCAGACCATATCAAAACCCCTCAGGATTTCTTTGCAGCAACGCCTTTTGGGTGAAGCAGCCAACGGGGATATCGCTCGGGCTAATTTTTTAGGAGATTATAATCCTGTATTAATAGATGTGGTTACCATTAAGGATAAACCCTTCTATTTTTTAGAACTTACAGCTAAAAATGAAAAGGTGACTTACCATAAAGTAAAATTATGGGTGATGAAAGACACCTATTATCCTTTAAAGGGTGAATTCTATGCATTTTCAGGCAAGCTTTTAAAAATTTGCTATTATACAAATTACAAAAAGATTCTGGATAAAATGCGACCCACTCGTCTGGTTCTTGATAATCCCCTTGTCAAGGGGCAAAGAACCATTATCGACTATGACAATATGATTTTGGAGACCTTTTCAGATAAGATGTTTACTAAAAATTATATGAAAAAATTGAAGTATTAACGAATAGACGGATGTTTGTTTCCTTATGCTGACCAAAATAATAAATCGATTGACAGGGCTTTTAATTGTTTCAATCTTACTCATATTGACACTGTATTTAAGTACCTGTTTTGGTCTTCCCTCAAGTAAACTTATCAGTGTAAAATATAATCAAACGTTAAACGTTGAATCCATAGAATTATTATTCGATAACAATCCAGATTATTTGACGTTTAATCTGAAGAACCCTGACAGATTTGTTTTGGATATCAAAAATTGCTATTTCCCCAAGGTTCGTGGTGTTATAGAGGCTGACTCAACTTATATTAAAAAAATCAGAATTTCCCAGTTCAGGCATGACAGGGTCAGGCTGGTAATTGATCAAAAGGAGACCATCTCTTTTTATGTTAAAAAAAGAGATTCATTTAACGGCATGGTTCTCAGTTTGTCAATTCAGTTGCCGGCAGAGTTTGCCCCTGTTGAAAAGAATGTTAAGCCCCTTATGACGTTTGAACCTTCTGAAATAAAAGAAATTGAGGTACCTATAGAATCGGAAAATCAGTCAACCGAAATAAAAAATGTTGTAAAAATTCGGGAGGATGCCATTCCTGATATTATCCCCTATACTTCCGATGAAAATCTGAACACATTGTTCAGTGTTTCAGAAGAGAGCGTAGGTGCCATGCCCGATATCGTACCCAATGTGCCTGTAATGGAGAATCAACCTGATGTCATTACCGAACCCTCAAAATTTTTCATAGGTGGTGATCTGAGAAATGAGACAGCTTACCGGATCACCAGCCCACACCATTTTTCAAAGATTAAAAACACACTCAATTTAAAAGCATCTGGGAAAATATTCAGCAGTTCATCTTATGTCATCGGTACACGGTTGTCATATGATGCGGTTTATGATGTCAATAATGAATACAACACCATTGTTGAAGATGATCAAAAAACAACTGCGGATTTAAGAGATGCTTACCTTGACCTTGGTGTGGGAAATTTTGATTTCAGGCTGGGCAACCAGCAGATTGTTTGGGGACAGGCGGTTGGACTTTTTTTTGCTGATATCGTCAATCCCAAAGATTTGAGAGAATTCATTCTGCCGGATTTGGATCAGGTAAGAATACCTGTGCTTGCTGCCAATATGGAATATTATTATAATAGTTTTTATTTTCAAATGATCTTTATTCCTTTCCCAAAGTTTAATGAATTCGGAAAACATGGTTCGGAATTTGATTTTTCAAAATCGCTGTATAGCCAGGATGCAGATATCATTCTAAATAATCCTTTAGAGCCGTCCAACAGTCTTGATCATTCTGAGGTTGGATTCCGGCTTTCCAAATTGACCGATGGATGGGATATGTCTATATTCTATTTGTATGATGTTTCCAATTTCTCTGTGAATTACAGGACTATTTCTTTAAATCCGGGAGGTTCCCTGTATCCGGTTACAATTACCTATAATCCCCAGTATGAAAGGATGCACAGAATCGGTTCAACTTTTTCCAAAGACTATAAGGATGCCATTTTTAAAGGCGAGTTTATTTACAGTAATAAAATGTTTTTTCAATCTTCAGATATATCTGATCCGGATGGAATTGAAAAGAGCGACACCTTTGACTGGCTGTTGGGTGTCGACTATACCGTTTTAAATTCTTTGGAAACCAATTTTCAGCTGATGCAAAGTATTATCCTTGAGCATGAAAACAGTATGACCCAACATGAAGTTACAACTTCTTTTTCCGTCTGGCTGAAAACTGGTTTTTTTTCAGACTTGATCGAGCCTGAGATTTTTTTTGTATCAAGCCTCAACCAGAGGGACTCTCTTCTTCGACCAAAGGTTGCCTTTAATTACGGAGCCAGACTCAAATTAATACTGGGCGGGGATATTTTTTATGGAGAATCCAACGGTACTTTTGGCATGTTTGATGAAAATGACAGAATCTATATAGAAATGTTATATAATTTTTAACCAGATATGGCTTATGAGATCTATTAAATTTAAACCCATAATTGTATTTATACTTTTGTTTTCAACCGCTGCTGTAATGGGCTTTTTTTCTGCTTATATTCCATATCGGTTTATCAATGCCTATTCTTTTCTTTTTATGATAACTGGTGGGCTGTTTTTTTATATCTATGCGATTTTTTTGTATCGACTGTTTTTAGGATTATTTCCCTTAAAAGAAGGCTATATTGACCCAGGCTCAAAACAAGAATTTATATATCATGTTTATCTGCTGTTTTACCTGGTTCTTTTTTATCAATTGATAAGACCCAAAATTATTCCAGTTCCCTTACTGAAAATAGTATACTTGGTGCTGGGGGCAAAGCTTGGCAAAAATACGTTTTGCAGTGGCACGATTTTGGACCCAATTTTTACCTGTGCGGGTCATAATACGATTATTGGTGAAGATTCATGTTTGTTCTCTCATGCCATTGAGGGAGATCATTTGTCCCACAAGTGTATCATACTGGGTAACAATGTCACTATTGGTGCCAAAAGTATATTGATGTCAGGTGTTGAGGTCGGCAATAATTCTATTGTTGCTGCAGGATCTGTGGTCCCTAAAAACACAGTAATTGGACAATATCAGGTATGGGCTGGAAATCCAGCTGTTCTGATCAAGTCCATCACGCCCTGTTCTCCAGAAAAAGCATGATTTTGTCGGCTGCGGTCTGTGCACCGTTAAACTGCTTTAATCGTTCTTTCATTTGAGTGAGCCCTGGTTTAAACAGATCCATATTGTTTAAGATATAATCGGTCTTTTCTTTTACGATGAAAGGGTCTTTCATGGCTTTTTCCATGGGTAATCGGAGTCCGACACCCAAAGCTTCAACCCGCCTCATATTATATTCCTGGTCCGGGATGGTAGGTATTCCGAGGATGGGTTTGCCTAAGGCCAGGGCCTGGTAAATGGTTCCATTGCCGCCATGACAGATCACAAGATCGCTGGTTTCAATCACTTCTTCGCCATCCAGATAGTTTTCTACATAAATCCTTCCTGGAATGGTCTTAAGCCCATTTGTCTGACTGCCGGTGGTTACAATACTGATAAAATCTGATTGTTTAAAAACGTTATAAATTTTTGAAAAAAGGTTGTCTTCGCCTGTTGTTCCCATTGTAATATAAATTTTCTTTGTTTCATTGTTTTTAACTTTGGGCCACCATGCTGGCATCGGTGTGAAACCAGATCGTTTCCAGGTGATAGGTCCAATATAGTGATAGTTCGCTGGTTTGTTTTTAACAGGAAAGTATTCCGGGATATCAGCAAGAAAAGTTAAGTCTTTACCCGCCAGGCAGTTTGTGGCAGTGACCTTTGTTTTAAAATTAAGTTCATTAGACAATTTTGTAAATGCGCGCATAGCTGAATCAAAAATCTTCATTTCCAATTTCAGATTTATTGTGTCACAAATTTGATTAAGCCCATGATTTTTAATTAGGTTCATAAAAGGTGTATCAAACATGGGGATATAGGGAACGCTTCGGTATTCAGTGGAGGATGCATTTACAACAGCAGCATGGGGCACCCCATAAATCTGGGTGGAAATCATCGCTGAAAAACGTCCGTCGGTCAGGACAAGATCAGGCTTGACTTTGTTGAAGAGCAGGATATCCGATCTGATCATTTTGGTCAGGGTTGACCGGCTGACAAAGGCTAACTCTCCCCGCCTGATATTGTTGAAAAGAATGTCAGGGTCAGGTTCATACAGAGGAAGACTGTTAAATCCTTCATCTTCAATGAAAGATAGCTTTGATTTTTTTGTATTAAATCCGGCAAAGACAATACTAAATCCGGATTTCTTCAAGAATTTAGCGATCTCAAGTGGTCTTGAAATGTGGGATAAGGTGGGGGTGTACGGTATAATTAACAGGGTTGGTTTTTTCATTGTTTTTATCCTGAATTTAACAAATAGAGCGTAATTTAAACATGTCTCATTTATAGGTTAAATCATGACATAATTCAATAAGCTTTTAGGATTGTTTTCGCCTGGCAGCAGCAATTGTGTGGGGAAATGGCCTGTTTGTAAGCAGGTTCTGCTTATAAGGCTTGTAAGTAAAAAATGGGCGGAGTAAATCTCTCCGCCCATTTTATTTATAGTGCTTGTTTAACTTTTAATTTGTTTCTTTTAGCTGTTTTTTCGCGATCTGGAAAGACCAGCCATTCCAATCAAACCAAAGCCGAAAAGGAGCATCGTGGTAGGTTCCGGAACAATCACAGCTGATAAATTTGATCGACCATCAGCCTCAAAATGAAAATCTACAGAAGTTAATGTGCCGGTAAGGTCTTCAAGCCCATTTATTTTTTGTCCTGTGCCGTTGTCTCCGTATACTGGCGTTACATAAGTACTAAGAATGGCATCCCATACCTGAGCGGAGGGATTGGTGTTTTTAAATGGGGTCTTATTGTCTGAGAAAAGATCGAAATCCATTTCTAAAATTGTTCCCAGAATATACGTTGAGTTTATTGACGTTACATCAACGTTAAAAGTAGTATATGTACCACCCGTTCCAAACAGAGTTTCTACACCATTAAGATCGTCTTGTCCAAAACCATCCAGCACGTTCACCCAAACGCCAGTAACAGGATCTAAATGAGCATTGGGAAAGGGATCATCCGGACCAACTGCACTCTCATTCGGGTCAGTCGTAAGATCAACATAGAAATTCCCTGCGGAACTAACAACTGTACCTTCTAAAAGTAATACACCATCATTGTAACCTAAGCCAGTTAACGGGTCTGCATTTGAACCAGTACCGTAATCAAGCCAGATTTGGAAAAGGCTGTCTTCTGAAGAATCAAAGGAAAAATCCGCTTTTTGGCCAGTGTTAGTATTAGAACGAGAACCTATTTCCGTGGCTGAAGCGACCATTGTTATCTCAAAAGTGGTGTTTAAACCATTCATTCCAATAGGGTTACCATTGTTCTGAAAAGTGCCTAAACTTGTCTGATACAGAAGGTCGAATGAAGTTGGATCATCAGGATATTCGCTGAGTGGCACTGCGCCCACTCCCAATGCATTGCCAGGTGACCAATCCAAACCATCGAAATTTACAGAGTTCCCACCATATGTGAAGGTTAAAGCATAACTGCTTGCAGGAACTAATAACAATAATAACAATGCTGCAATTAAATTGATAAAAGATTTTTTTCTTTCCATGACGTCTCCTTGTTGTTTGTAAAATTATAGGGATATGTTATCTAATAAATTTGATCCCCAGAAATTCTCGTTTAATGCATTTAACCGTTTATTTGTGTAATCACCTCCTGTCTTTAAAATCTCTCTATTTTGGTTTTTATTATATGCAATGTATATACCGAATATTCAATTTTAATTAAGAATAATTCAAATTGAATGATTAATGACTGAAAATTCTGGTCCTTGCGTAAATAAGATAATGTCGGTTGCTTAAAAATTTTCTAAAAAAATAACAGAATCTTTTGAGAATATCAAAAAACATGTAAAAGAATTCATATATGTTATGTAAAGATTTTCATAAAATGTAAAAAGTAAAACTTTCTTTTCTATTTTAATCTAAAAGAAAAAATCTGATGTTGTGGGTCCGGTCAGAGTTCATAGGCTTTTCCATTTGAACCGCACCATTGTTATTTCAATCTATGAATTGTCCCCACAATCATAAGAAAGGAATACCATACCAAAGATAAAGAAGCTTGCCTTTAAATAAAATACGCAATGCCTCGCTAACCCATCATACCATGTTTTTTGCGCGTGGAAAGATAGATTCGAATTCGACAGAGAATGTATTTATGAGATATCAGGGCTTTTTTTAACCCTTGAGCTCTTTTAAAAGCGCTTTAGCCTTATCTGCATCGTCAAACCCTTGATCTATTTTCAAAGCATGTTCAAGCTGCTTTGTGGCAAGTTTTTGATCCCCTTTTTCATGGTAGGTGAGTCCCAGGTGGTAATGGACCACGGGATTGTCAGGGATTTTTTCCAGGCTGTCCAAAAGCTCACTGACAGCATTGCCATATAGCCCTTTTTTATAATACACATATCCCAGGGTGTCCATTACCCCTGGATCATTGGGCAATTTTTTCTTTGCAATCCTGGCCAGGATCAGGGCCTCGTCAAACTTGTCAGTTCGCTTTGCCAGATGATAGGCAAGGTTGTTGGCAGCAGGGGCGTATTCCGGACTGATTTCAAGGGCTTTTCTGTAATGGACCACAGCCTTGTCAAATTCTTTGTTGATTTCATAAATCGTTCCCAGCATCATGTGGATGGCGGGAAGGTTGGGGTGCTTTTCAAGCAGGGTATTGTATTGTTTTATGGCCTTTCCCTGGTCCTGTTCAGCAAGGGCGATTCTGGCAATGGCTCCATAGGGCTGGAGATAATCTGGATTGGCTTCTACAGCTTTATTGTATGATACCTTGGCCTTTTCTATTTCTTTTTGAACAAGAAAGAGGTTGCCTTCAAGGTAGTTGATTATGGCCAGGATCTGTGGTTTGCCTTTTGCAAGTTCAAGCTGCTTTTGACAGAGGGAGTGTGCCTGGCTGAATTTGTTCTGAACGGCCAGGTTCCTTATCTGGAGGGTGAATACATCCAAAAGCATGTTGTTTTTTTCCATTGCCTGATTGAGATAGACTTCTGCTTCGTCATACTGCTTGAGCCCTGATTTTAAGACGCCCATTTGATAATAGCCAGCAGGGTTTTTAGGATCAAGCAAGATCAAGGATTTGAAGCCTGCCTCTGCCATTTGAATTTTGCCCATATTCATGTAAGATTGAGCCGAAATCATGGCTGCCCTGTAGTTGGAGGGATTGAGCTTCAGCACTTTTTCGGCTTCAGTCTGGGCAAGGTCAAACGATCGTTCGTGGAAATAAATGTCCGCCAGGAGGAGTCGGGCCTTGAGATAGCCGGGGCTGAGTTCAACAGCCTTTGCAACGGCTGCCTTTGCCATATCGTTTTCCTGAAGGCCGATCTGGCAGAGGCCCTGGAAGTAAAGCACCCTGGCATCCTTGGGGTCTTCTTTTTCAAGGTCCTGGAGCAGGATCAGGGCCTTGTTGAATTGTTTTTTGGAAACAAGAATTTCGCTTTTAAGCATTCTTGCCTGCCTGAATCTGGGCCGTTGCTCTAACATTTCAGCCACCAGGGCCTCGGCTGCATCGACCTGATGTTCCTTATAATAGAACCGTGCAAGGGTGTTCTTTACGACAATGTTGTCCGGTTGAACTGCCAGGGCTTTCTGGTACATCTCGAGGGCCTTGTCCCGGCTGTTTGTGGCGTCATAAAAACCGGCCGCCGTTAAATAGGGTTTGATGGATTCGGGAGCAAGTTCAACCGCCTTGAGATAGGCGGTTTCTGCTGATGGGTTGTTTCCCATTCTGAAATAAAAATTGCCCAGAATGATCCTGGCATCTGAATTCTCAGGGTTTTTTTCAACAGCCGCTAACAGCTGGGCTTCAGCGTCCTTGAATCTTTTACTGGCAACAAGGAAACTCACCAGCACGAGTCTTGGCTGAATGGCAGCGGTGTCGATTTCAACAGCCCTTACTAACAGGGCCTCTGCCTGTTCAAACTCCTTTTTGAAACTCTTAATCCTGGCAAGGGACTGGAGGGCATTGATCTGGTCCGGTTTCAGATCAATGATCCGTTCAAGAAGGGTGGACGCCATGTCAAAGTTTTTTTCCTGTGTAAGTATCTGGGCCTTCAGGAAAAGAGCTTCAATGTTGTCGGGATCCAGTTCAAGCACCTGTTCGATTTTTTCCTTTGCCTTGTCCGGTTGCTTGCCAAGGAGAAAAAAGCCCGCAAGTTTTACCAGGGCGTCCGTGTTGTGAGGGTCATGGGCTTCCACCTTGGTGTAGGCCTGGAATGCCTCCCTTGGCTTTCCAAGTTTCATCAGGGTTTTGCCGAGAAGGGACCAGACCTGGGGATCGTCAGGCGCAAGTTGAAGGGCGTTGCGAAATTCGATTTCGGCCTTTTTGTACTCGGTGGCGGAAAAGTATTGCTCACCGTTTGCCACAAGGGAACTCTTTTTTTCCTGGTCTGTCTTGCAGCCTGCAACGAGAAATATGATTGTTATGACAATAAAAATGCTTTTGAGCTTGTGAGGCATGCACCCTCCAGGTCAACAATTTATGAAATAGTTTGTTTTTTTTTATAAAAGTGATACCTAATTATTTACTTGTTTTATTATGTGCTGCTGATATTTTTGTCAAACAAAAAACAAATAAGAAAAAGATTCAATATTGTGGCCATTAAACCGTTTTGCATCATTATTGTGGTTGTTTTTATTGTTTTTCCGGGAACCGCACGAGCGTGGTTTGACGGGGGCAGGCATGACCGGCCGTTTTCCACAAGATCGAACTTTAACCCCATGGAATCATCGGGCCGACTTGCTGTGTTTGATGATATTGCAGCTGAACCCGACGGGGTCGTAGCGCCCCTTAACCCCTTTTTTGTTCCTGCAGACACCATTGACCTGGATATCCCCCTGTCCCTTCTGGTAAAGACGCCGGTATTGTCCATGCAGGCCCTGGACCGGCTCATTGTTGCCAACCTGAGGCTCAAGCTTTTGATTGACGAGTATAATGCGCTTCAGAAAAGGGCCGATGCATTGTTGAAAAGCGTTTCCATTCCCTACCTGGATTCACCATGGCTGCCGCCGGAAAAAAAGGGCAAAATGAGCCTGGATGATCGAAAAAAAAGGCTTGATACACAGCTGGATGGCATCCTTTTTGAGGGGCAGGGGGGAAATCAGCCACGTTCAGTCCTTTTGAATTTGCCCCCCCTTGGATTCAGTGCCGGTCGGGTGCCGGGGGAAAAAACGTCCCTGGCGACCACTCCCCACAAGGCCTCAACTTCTGAGGAAAATTATGATCTTGCTCCAGCCAGCCGT
The DNA here is from genome assembly GCA_963675615.2 of uncultured Desulfobacterium sp. Lineage (GTDB taxonomy): Bacteria > Desulfobacterota > Desulfobacteria > Desulfobacterales > Desulfobacteraceae > Desulforapulum. The sequence continues at coordinate 76,900 of CAXXTD010000001.1, read as the reverse complement.
GGGATCGTCCCTTTGCCGTCTGTTACCCGTAAAGAGGAGCTTCCCTGGATATTTGCCTTTTTTCTGAATGCCGCTTCCTACTGCCTTGCCCACCGGCTGGAGGTCATTTTTTATGGGACAGTTTTGTTCGTCTTTGGTTATCTTCTCTCCCTCCAGGCGCGCCATGGCAAATAAAAAAGCTTTTGTTTTTCTGATGGCGGGACTGCTTGCCGGCTGGTTTTTTCTGGCTCGGCAGACCACTCCCCCAACCTTTGAACAGGCAGGGGATTTCTATTTTGCCCAGAGGGAGTATAAAAAAGCCATCGATGCATGGGCAAAGATCCTGGATGAACATCCGGAAAACCCCAGAATCATGGGAAAAACAGGCACGGCTTTTTTGCGCCTGGCACGATTTGACCGGGCTGAAACGATTTTTAAACAGGCCGTTGAACTGGATCCAGAGGCCGTTGATATCCACTTTGAACTGGTCCGATTAAACCTGTTAAACGGTGATTTTGCATCTGCAAACCAGCGATGCGCCCTGCTTAAAAAAAAGGTGCCGCTCAATCCTGAGGTTGAGATTCTTCTGGGGGATTTGGCTGTGCTGGACAATCGTCCTGAACAGGCCGAGATGTTTTACCGCAGGGCATTGGATCTGTCCACGGGGTCCCCCCGTTCACAGCTCAAGCTTGCCGCCTGTCTTGTGATGCTTGGAAAGCGCCAGGCGGCCGACACCGTGTTTGCCATTGTCGACAGGTCTGGTTTGCGAACTCTTCCGGTCCTTGTCCAGATGGCGGATTATTTCCTTGTATCGGGCAGAAACAAAGATGCCGAGGTCTGTCTGGTCGAGGCACTCAAGAAAGAACCAGAGGATCTTGATCTCAAAGTCCGGCTGGCCCGGTTTTACCGTTCCACCCATGCCCTTGAACAGGCAGAGGCCGTTTTTGCCTCCCTTGCCGCCGATGATCCGGCCAACCTCTATTTCAAGAAAATGGTTGGGGATATTGATATCTCCCTGGGCAAACTGGACAAGGCCGAACAGGTCATCCAAGATATGGGACAACTTATCCAGGGACCTGACCCTGATTATGAAATGCTCCAGGGGAAATACTGGCTTTTTAAGGGCAACTATGTGTATGCAGCCACCCATTTCAAGACGGCCACGGATCTTTCGCCGGGATTTTTCTGGGCGCACTACCTGCTGAGCGTGGCCTATCTCATGGGTGGCCAGAATCAGCTGGGTGAAAACAGCCTTGAAAATGCGCTTTATTACCATCCGGACCACCCCCAGGCCCTGCTGTTGATGGCGTCGATCCTGTACAAAAAGGGGAACTATTCCCTGGGCGTTGATTACCTGAAGCGCTTGACGGAAAAAGAACCTGAAAACAGCCGCGCCCATCGATTGACGGGCCTCAACTACCTGGCCCTTGGTGCCTTTGAAAAGGCCAGGGGGGCATTTGCATCGGCCCTGTTAATCAGCCCGGAAGACCCGGCATCCCTTTACCTGCTTGGCATGTCAGCAGAGGCCGTGAACATGAATCCCCTGGCCATTGCGTGTTACACAAAGGTCCTTGACAAAGATCCCGGACTTGCCGATGTGATCCACCGCTATGTCTCTCTGTTAATGAATCAGGGCGACCAGAAGGGTGTCGACGGTTTGATGGCCCGCCTTGCCGATAAAAACCGCGACAACCCCTATTTTCATTATGTAGCCGCTCTGGTGGATGTCAGGGCCACACGGTTTGCAGCGGCTGAAGACCATTTTAAACGGGCAATCCGGCCTGGGATGCCCCTTGGGGATGGCTATGTGGGGCTTGCCGATCTCTATCTCGTCCAGGGCAGGACCACGGATGCCATTTCTACCCTGGAGGCCTGTACCGCAACGTTTCCCGGGTTTGCCGATGCCTGGACCGGTCTGGCCAACATCTATCTTAAAACCGGCAAGCCCCTGGAAGCCCTGGCCGTGATGGAGCGGGCTCGAAAAAAACTGCCCGATTCTTCTGTCATCCTTGGCAACCTTGCCTGGCTCTATCTCGAATCCGGCAAAGATCTGGATCTTGCCCTGGATTTTGCCCGAAGGGCCTATGAACGACACCCGGGTGATCCGGCCATTACCGACACCCTTGCCTGGGCCTACTGTAAAAAAGGGGCCTTTTCCCAGGCTGCCGGCCTGCTTGCCTCGGTTGAAGCAGAGGACCCGGAAAACGGCGTGGTCCTGTACCACCACGGCATGGCCCTCTACGGCCAGGGCAGGCTTTCTGCTGCCGTTGAAAAATTAAAAAAAGCCGCTGAAACAGACCTTGGAACGGCTGATCTCGACCGAATCAACGAAATCCTTACGCTGGTAAGCAGCCAGAAAGGAGCAAAAGCGTCCCATATCGTGTCAAAAAAGGGTGATGAATTTAAATTTGATGCATTTAATCTGGAAGAATCGCCCTTTGAAGAAACCCAGAACGCCATCCAGAGCGAAGAGATGCTTCAGCCCCAGTGGCAGAATTAAAGATTCTATTTTTAACCTTTTTTCGGGGAGGTGTACCCATGGCGGAAAATGACGAAAAATCACTGCTCAAACGCGGTCTGTGGATTCAGGATCAGCAGGGGGTTCTGACAATGGGTTCCCTTGATCCGGAAGATACCCGGGTGGTGGAGCTTTCACCGGAACTTGCGGCCACCATTTCTCAATTTGAGCAGGACATGACCGATGCCCTGTATGGTGACCGTGCAAAGCTGTTTACCCCGGGGCGAGTAGAGGTAAAGACGCTTCTCGAACGGGTGATCAAGAGCGTTGACACTACCGGGGTTAAGGTGTCCATCTCCTGTCCTGATTCTGCTGTTGTCCATGGGGATTATGACGGGCTTTTTGATCTTTTTTCCGGGTTTGTGAAAAATTCCCTTGGGCATGAGCTGCCCGGTGTGGCGTCGCCTGCCATCTATATCTCCGTGTCCGTTGTTGCCGATACCCTGTGCATGGTTTACAGGGATTCCGGTACAGGTTCAGGCGAAAATCGATTGGACAAAGAGATCCGCTATATTAAAGAGGTGCTCAAGGGCGATGTGTGCCGGAAGTCAACATCCGGAAGGGGCTCCTACTATGACATCGTAATCGGGCAGCAGAGCGACCTTTGACCGGCGAGGAAAATCATGGATAAACCAAAAACAGGCCAGAGAAAAAAAATATTTGTGACACGTAGATTCCCCGAGGCCGGCTTAAATCTGCTTGAACAGGCGGGGTTTGATCTGACCCTTCGATCAAGCGACCGGCCCATGGGGACTGACGAGCTTGCTGACCGTTCCATGGGGCACCAGGTGCTCTTGTGCACGGTCAGTGATAAGATCAACAGGGCCTTTCTTGAACGCTGCCGTCACCTGGAGTTGATCTCCCAGTTTGCCGTGGGGTACGACAATATTGATGTGGATGCGGCAACACGCCTTGGCATTCCCGTGGCAAACACCCCGGATGTCATGAGTGAGGCCACGGCTGACATCGCCTTTGGGCTGATGATTGCAACGGCAAGGAAAATGTTTTTCCTCCACAAGACCATCATCCAAGGAGGGTGGGGGTATTTTGAGCCCAGGGCAAACCTTGGCATGGAGCTGACGGGTAAAACACTGGGCATCTTCGGCCTTGGCCGCATCGGGATGAAAATGGCCCAGCGGTGCAAAAACGCCTACGGCATGTCGGTGATCTATCACAACCGGAACCGTGACAGAAAGGCGGAAAAACAACTTGCTGCCGAGTGGGTAAGCTTTGACGAACTGCTGGCCCGAAGCGATGTCCTGTCAGTCCACTCTGTGTTGAGCGATGACACCCTTCACCTGTTTGACCGGACGGCCTTTGGGCGCATGAAATCCACGGCCATCTTTATCAATTCGGCAAGGGGGGCGATCCACCATGAGACGGATCTGATCCAGGCCCTTGTCTCAAAGCAGATCTGGGGGGCAGGGCTTGATGTCACCGACCCCGAACCCATGGCAGCGGACAACCCGCTCCTGTCTATGGATACGGTCTGTGTGCTGCCCCATGTGGGATCGGCCACCATGGAGGCAAGGGACGCCATGTCCCGGCTTGCGGCAGAAAATATCATCGAATTTTACAGGAACAACACTGTGCCCCACCTGTTAAACCCCGGGGTGTTTAATTAACCCTCCTGTTTTGCCGGCTGTTTCACCGGGGGGGGGATGTCGTTTTGTTGACCACGACAAGGCCTGTTGTAACCAGCAAAATGGAAACCACCAGGTTTGCCGTGAGCGGCTCCTTGAGCAGGATGACCCCGAAAAATACCCCGGAAAGGGGCATGATAAAGACAAACGAGTGGAGCAGGGTCGTGCCATAGCGTTTGACCAGGGTGTTCCAGGCGATAAAGGCAAAGCTTGCCGTTACAAAGGACTGGTACACCATGGCGCCGATGATGTCCGGGTTGAGGTACCGAATTCTTTCAGGGTCGAGAAACCGGCTGCCGGCAATGAGAAACGGAACGGCCATGGCCATGGGGTAAAGGGTGATCTGGACCGGGTGGAAATCGTGGATGACCTTTTTTACATAAACGGCGTTGAACCCCCAGAACAGAACGGCCAGGAGAACAATCATATCCCCATCCAGCCCATCCTCTGTCATAGCCACCGGATCGGAAAACAGGGCAACCACCCCGGTAAAACCGATGAGCATCCCGAATGTCTTTTTCCATGTCATGGTCTCGCCCGGAATCAGAAAATGGGCAAGCACCATGACAACAAAGGGAAGGGCATTGGCGATCAAGGTACCGTGGGCGGCGGTTGTTTTGCTGAGCCCTGTGTAAAACAGTGCCAGCTGACAGAAAAAGATCATACTAAGGGGAACCAGCTTTAAGAATTGAACCGCTGTGATGCAAAGGGGCTTTCGGGTCCACCGGGCCCATGTCCATATGACCAGGGCCGCAACCGAGAACCTGAGGGCGGCCGTGGTATAGATGCCAAGGCCAGCAAGGCTTATTTTGACGGCAACGGCATTGGCGCCAAAGAGAACGCAGAGAAAGGCGGTGTAGGCTGCCGTCACCGGCGGCAGGGCCGCAGCCTCGACCAGGGGGATGTTAGCGTTCAAGCTCCCCACCAAAGGCCATGTCAGTGAATCGTTTGGCAAGGGGGGTGATTTGAAACGACGAGTGGGAAAAATATTTTAATTTCATTGCCCTGTCCTTGTTGCTGGGGTATCGATTTCATGAACCTATCAGCAAAATCGGTTGGTTTCAAGTAGGAACACAAAGATTTGCACGGAGAAAAGATGATCAAGATTCCGGTTTCTGAAGATTTCAAGTTTCCCCCGATGTATTCGATCTGCCAGCAGTTTCGTGTTCCCCCTGCCATTGATGTGACAGGGGCGGTGGATGACCAGTGGCAACGGATAAAAGAATCCCTTGCCCTGGCACCCGGGGCCCGGATTGCCGTGGGTGTGGGCAGTCGCGGGTTGTCGAACCTGCCTGGGATTGTGCGGGCCGTTGTGGCAAAGCTGAAGGCGGCCGGTACCCGGCCCTTTGTCACCTCGGCCATGGGTTCCCATGGCGGTGCAACGGCCCAGGGGCAGGCGGCACTGCTTGCCGAGCGGGGCATCACCCAAGAGAGTGTGGGGGCGCCCGTGGAGGTGACCATGGAGGTGGTGTCCATGGGCGATGCGGACGGGATTCCCCTGTACATGGACCGGCTGGCCCATGGGGCCGACGGGATTGTGCTGATCAACCGGATCAAACCCCACACCGATTTTATCGGCCCTGTTGAGAGCGGGATTATTAAAATGCTCGTCATCGGCCTTGGCAACCAAAAGGGGGCTGATTTTTATCACCAGACGGCCCTTGGAAGGGACTTTTACGACATGATCATTACGGCCGGCCGCAGGCTTCTGAAACAAACAAAGATTCTGTTTGGTGTGGCCCTGGTGGAAAACCAGGATCACCAGACCTGTGACATCCGCATGGCAATTCCAGCCAGGATTGAGGCGATGGAAATCGAACTGTTGAAAAAGGCACGCAACCTGCTGCCCAGGCTTCCCCTGGATGAGATTGATCTTCTGATCGTGGATGAAATCGGCAAGGACATCAGCGGTGCGGGCATGGACCCCAACGTGGTGGGCGGCAGGGGGAGCTGCGTGTGGAGCGCAGACCGTCCCTGGCCGAAAATCACACGCATTTTTGCCAGAAGCCTTACCCCGGCCACAAAGGGCAATGCCTCGGGCCTTGGCATGGTTCATGTTACCACACAACGGCTGGTTGAACAGATTGACATGCAGGCCACAGCCGTCAATGCCATCACCGCCTCATGCCCCGAAGACTGCCGGATTCCCATGACGCTTTCCACGGAGCGGGAGGCGGTTGTTGCGGCCCTCATGACCATCGGTCCCTGCACCCTTGACGATGTGCGCATCGTTCATATTAAAAATACGCTTCACCTTGATCACATGCGGGTTTCAAAGGGGTGCCTTGCCGACCTGGCCAACAACCCGGGGATAACCATGGTACCTGAACCATCGCCCCTGGCCTTTGATGTGTCCGGCACCCTGGTATGAATATTGTGGACATCACCGCCCGAATGAGTGTATATTCGATATTTTAATTTTTAGGAATGGTCGAAAACGGTAAAAATTTAAGGAGTTGCAGGATTGACAGCCATGGACAGATCATTTGATTTTAAAGCCCTTGCCCGGGAAAATGTTGCAGACATGCTGCCCTACATTCCGGGTAAACCCATTTTAGAGGTTCAGGAGGCCTATGGGCTTGGCAAGGTGGTCAAGCTGTCTTCCAATGAATGCCCCTTTGACCTGCCCCCAGGGCTTGGACAGGCCGTTGCTGCGGCCGTGACCACAGGTAACCGCTATCCCGATGCCCTGTGCCGGCGCCTCCGGGCAAAGACGTCAGCCCGGCTCGGGGTGGGTGAGGAAAACCTGATCTTTGCCAACGGGGCGGAAGAGGGGATCCGGCTGATCGCCCAGATCTTTTTAAACCACGGAGATAAGGCTGTCATTCCCACGCCCATCTTTGATGCCTACAGCGTGGCCACCCGTCTCATGGGCGCCACAGAGATCTGCCTGCCCTTAAAAAATTACCGCATCGACCTGGATGCCGTGCTTGCGGCGTGCGATACAAACAGCGGGGTCAAGCTGGTCTGGCTCTGCTCACCGTCAAACCCCACCGGGGACGTTTTGAAAAAGAGTGAGCTGGACGCTTTTCTGGCCCGTCTTCCCCAGAATATCATGGTGGTGCTGGACGAGGCCTATGCCGAGTTTGTCACCGATGACGGAGCGGTTCACACCGAGGATTACCTGGGCCGGGACCCCAGGGTCATCGGTTTGAGAACCTTTTCCAAGGCCTTTGGTCTGGCCGGTTTTCGCATTGGGTACCTGGTTGCCGATCCCGGGGTGATCGAACTTGTGAACAATGTCAAACTGCCGTTCAACGTCAACGCCCAGGCCCTGGTTGCCGCTGAATATATGCTCGATGAACAGGCCTTTGCGGCAGAACATGTGGCCCTGGTGGTCAGAGAACGGACCTTCATGCGCACCGAGCTTTGCCGGCGCGGTTTTGAAGTGCCGGAATCCCAGGGCAATTTTCTGTTTGTGAAAATTCCCGAAGGTTTGAATAAAAACGGGCAGGATATCTTCAAGCTGCTGCTGCCCAGGGGGTTGATTGTCCGGCCGGGAACCGCCTTTGGGGTGTCCCGGTATTTCAGGATGTCCCTGGGAACACGGGATGACAACCTGCTGTTCCTGGAATCGTTTGACAGGGTGCTTGCCTGAAAGTTGGGGTCAGGCTTTCCTTGTTGTCGTTATTTTAAACAGAAATTTAAAGGAGATTAAAAAATGAAACAGATTTTTGGTTTTTTGCTGGCGCTGGGATTGTGCATGACAACGGTTGCCAACGCAGGTGATACCATTGTGGTGGGAACCTCGGCGGACTATCCCCCCTACGAATTTACCGACGCCACCGGCGCCTTTGTCGGGTTTGACATGGATCTGGTCCGCGCCATTGGCGACAAGATCGGCAAAAAGGTAAAGATCGTTGATATGGGGTTTGACACCCTGATTGCAGGATTGCAGAACAAGAAAATCGATGTGGTCATTGCCGCCATGCAGGCCAGTGACGAACGCAGGAAAAAGGTGGATTTTTCCATTTCCTACCATGACATCAAGGATGCGCTCCTGGTTCGAGCCGATTCAGATATTCAGATCGCGTCTGTCTATGACATTGCAGGATATAAGGTCGCGTCCCAGACCGGGACCATCCAGGAGAAATGGATCCAGGATAATCTGGTAAAAACCGGCAAGCTTGCCGCTGAAAATTATTTTTCCTACGAGCGGGTGGACAACGCGGCCATGGATGTCAAGGCCGGTCGTGTGGATGTACTGCACATCATTGCGGATCCTGCCATCTCCCTTGCCGATAAAAATGGTCTCAAGATTGCCCTGATCACAACGGAAACCGTTTCCGCAGGCCAGAGCCTGGCTGTGACCAAGGGCAATACCGAACTGCTGACAGAGATCAACAAGGCCATTGAAGCCCTGAAGGCGGACGGATCACTGAAAAAACTGATGGACAAGTACAAGCTGCTGTAAACGGACACCCATGGAATCTTTCTATACAATGGTTCAGTTTCTGCTGCCGGGTTTAGGGGTTACCCTGTGTGTCACCCTTATTGCGCTGCTCATGGGGTGCTGCATCGGCGCAGTCATGGCTGTTCTCAGGGTGTATGGCGGTGCTGCCGCAAAGGGGATTGCCGCAGGCTACAGCATTGTGGTGCGGGCAATCCCCGTGGTTGTGATTATTTTCATTCTCTATTTTGTTATTGCAGAGTTCATTGATCTTTCACCGTTCATGTCCGGGGCCCTGGCCCTTGGGTTTGCCAGCGGTGCCTACCAGACGGAAATTTTCAGGGGGGCTATTTTGTCCGTGCCCCATGGGCAGATGACGGCAGCCCGGGGCATCGGCATGGGCCGGGCCAAGGCCATCCGCTGTATCATCATGCCCCAGGCCTTGAGAATCGCCATTCCCTCCCTCATCAATGAGGTTTCCCTGGTGCTCAAAGACTCGTCCCTTGTGTTTGTCATCGGGGTTCCCGAGCTGTTACGAAGGGCTCAGTATGCCAGTGCCAGCACCATGGAGCCGTTGCTGGCCTTTGGCTCTGCCGCCTTTTTTTACATCCTTTTGACCCTTGTACTGAGCAAGGGGCTTGAGGCGATTGAACAGCGGTTTGCCATCAGCTTTTGACCACTGAAAGGTCCGCCTCCCAAAATCAAGGGGGAAATAAACAACGGAAACAAACAATTTATGATCAAACCCGTACTACGCATAAAAAATCTCTGCAAATCCTTTGGTAAAATGGCGGTGATCAAGGGTGTCAGCTTTGATGTCGCCCCTTCAGAGGTGATCGTGGTCATCGGCAGCAGCGGCACTGGAAAAAGCACCATGCTCCAGTGTCTGAACCTGCTGCACCGGCCCGATTCGGGTCAGATTTTTCTGGATGATGAGGAAATCACCGCCCCCCATGTGGATGAGGACAGGGTTCGTCAGCAGATGGGAATGGTTTTCCAGGAGTTTAATCTGTTCAACCACCTGAGCGTGCTCAACAATGTGGCCATCGGCATGGTCAAGGTGCTGGGTGTTCCTGCCGGAGATGCCCGGCAGCGGGCCCTGGCAGAGCTTGAGCGGGTGGGCATGGCAGATCACCTGAACAAATACCCGGCCCAGCTGTCCGGCGGGCAGAAGCAGCGGGTGGGCATTGCCAGGGCCCTGGGCATGAACCCCAAGGTGATGCTGTTTGACGAGCCGACCTCGGCCCTGGACCCTGAACTCACAGGGGAGGTGCTGGCCGTGATGCAGCAGCTGGCAGCCGATGGCATGACCATGGTGATCGTCTCCCACGAGATGGGCTTTGCACGGGAGGTGGCTGACCGGGTGATTTTCATGGAAAATGGACACATTGAAGAGCAGGGCACCCCGGACCGGATTTTCAACAATCCTGAATCCGAGCGGACCCGGGCGTTTCTGTCGTTGATTCAATCCAGGGACGTTGAGCCAGGGGAAGCTGGATGAACGCTTTTCTGGAATATGCCGCCATGGCCCTGCCGGAAATGCTCCAGGGCACCGTGGTGACCCTGGAACTCACGGCAGGTGCCCTGCTCATCGGCATTCTCATCGGGCTGCCCCTGTCCCTTGTCCGGGTCTATGGCGGCCGGATGCTCCAGCCCTTTTGCACCGCTTACCTGACGCTGTTCCGGGGAACCCCCCTTCTGGTGCAGCTGTTTGTGGTCTATTATGGACTGCCTGAGCTGGGCGTTTCGTTTTCCCGCATGACAGCAGCCTTTCTCACCCTTGGATGCAACAGCGCCGCCTACCAGTGTGAATATTTCCGGGGGGCCATCCAGGCCGTTTCAAAGGGTCAGATGAAGGCGGCAAGGGGGATCGGCATGAGCAAACTCCAGGGCATCCGGCATATTATTCTTCCCCAGGCCTTGCGGCTGGTGATCCCGGCCTGGTCCAATGAGTTCATTGCCATGGTCAAATACACGGCCGTAGTTTTTCTCATCGCTGTGCCGGATTTGATGAGCCGGGCCAAAATCCTGTCCAGCCAGAACTTTGCCCCCATCCAGACTTACATCCTTGTGGCGTTGATCTATCTTGTGGTGGTGGGGGCCTTGAGCCTGGGGCTTCACGTTGTGCAGCAGCGCCTTGCCGTGCCCGGGTTTGATTTCGGCCAGGATGCCCGGTGATGATGGCACAGTATCGAATAGAAACGGTTGGGGCGAAGGTTCGGGTGCCGGTTATGGCGCCGGCTGGGAATAAAGGATGAAACAACCTTGGAAAACTCGGCTGAAACGAGACCTGACAGCCCTTGTGGGCAAAGAAAATTGTCTGTTCAGTCTGGAAGATCTGTGGACCTACTCGTTTGATGCGAGTAAAGAGCGGGCCCTGCCCGATGCCGTGGTTTTCCCTGTGTCCACGGACCAGGTGTGCGCCGTCATGTCCTATGCCCATGAACATGGGATCCCCGTGGTGCCAAGGGGGGCAGGATCAGGCCTTACCGGGGGGGCTGTTCCGGTCAACGGCGGTATTGTCATGGTGCTTGAACGGATGAACAAAATCCTAGAGCTGGATACCGACAACCTGTGCGCCGTGGTGGAAACCGGGGTGGTCACCGCCCACCTCCAGGCAGCCGCGGCCCGGGTCGGGCTGTTTTATCCACCAGACCCTGCAAGCCAGGCGTTTTCCACCATTGGCGGCAATATCGCTGAAAACGCCGGGGGCATGCGGGCCGCAAAGTACGGGGTCACCAAGCAGTATGTGCTGGGGCTTGAGGTCGTGCTGCCCAATGGTGAGCGCATCAACCTGGGTTCCAAGTGCATCAAGGATGTGGCCGGCTATTCCATGACCGAGCTGTTTGTGGGATCTGAAGGCACCTTTGGCATCATTACCCGGGCCATTGTCAAGCTTGTGACCCTGCCTGAAACCGTTAAAACCCTGGCCGCCTGTTTTGGCAGCATCCAGGACGCGGGCCGGGTGGTGCCCCAGGTGCTAAAGAGCGGGGTGGTGCCCTGCACCCTGGAGTTCATTGACGCGGCCTGTTTAAAGGCGGTTCTGGACATGGACCCGTTGCAATCGAGCGAACACCAGATCCATGACGAGACCCGGGCCATGCTGCTGATTGAGGTCGATGGATCCACCCGGGAGGTGGACCGGGATGCCCAGACGATTCTGGATATCTGCCGGCGCTCTGGAATGCTCAGTTTCCGCCTGGCCCGGACGGCGAAAGAACGGGAAAGTCTCTGGCGGGTGAGGCGCTCGATCCACGGGGCTATCATGGGGCTGTGCGCCAAATGGTTGGAGGAGGATATTTCCGTTCCGCCGGCATCCATTCCCCTGATGCTGGACAAACTCCAGGACCTGGCTCAAAGGGAGAATTTGCGGATTTTGTGTTTTGGCCATTATGCCGACGGCAACATCCACTTGAGCGCATCTGAACAAACCGGTCCCCTGACGCCCGAGCGGGCCAGGATGGTCAAGGACCGGATATTTGCTGAAACGGTCAAGCTGGGCGGCCGGATTGCCGCAGAACACGGCATCGGCATGGCCAAAAAAGAATATCTGGGGCTTAACCTGGACGACGCCACCCTGGATTTTGCAATCAAGATCAAGCAGATGGTCGATCCCAGGGGGGTGCTCAATCCTGGCAAGGTTTTTCCCGACCAGGTCTGGCGTGCAGCCTATGGTTCGAATTAGACAAGGCGGTTCTGGAAACCGATGAAAAAAACGATCCACCAGGCGTTTGTGGAAACCATCACCAGGGAATATTTGAAATGTGCCGCCTGCGGCGAATGCCGCATGGTCTGTCCGGTTTACGGCGTTGAAGGTTTTGAGCGAAACGTTGCAAGGGGGCGGCTGGCCCTGGCCAGGGGACTGGCAGAAGGTGATCTTGAACTGACCGACCGGGTCCAGGCCTCGTTTGACAACTGCCTGTTGTGCATGGCCTGTGTTGAAAATTGCGCCGGTCACGTGGACATGGTCGAGGTGGTGCTCAAGAGCCGGGCCTATGTGGCATCTCAGCGGGGCGTTCCAAAAGTTAAGGCCCTCGCGTTCAAGGCCCTGGGAAGTCGGCGGAAATACCAGGATCTGGGGGCGGCCGGGGCCCGGGCGGCCCAGTCGATCTGCACGGCTGTTCTTCCGGAAAATAGCGGGTTGCGCCTCAAACTTGCCCGGCTGAACTATTCGATCCTGCCAACCCTTGCCCGGCGACCCTTCATCGGCAGTCGCGACAGGACCTATGGCTCAGACAAACCGAAGAAGGTGCTGTTGTTTGTGGGGTGTGCCGGTAATTATATCTACGACAGCATTCCCCGGAAAACTGTGGCGCTTCTCAACGCCCTTGACGTGGGGGTGATTGTCCTGGCCGACCAGGGGTGCTGCGGTTCGCCGGTCCAGGCCCATGCCGATTCAACAACCCTTGAAACCCTTGCCGTCAATAATGTTGAGGTGCTTTCAGGTTCAGAATTCATGGACTGCCCCATTGTCACCATCTGTTCGTCGGGTGGGCTGATGCTCAAACACCACTATCCCGGGATTCTTTCGCAAACACAGTTTGAAACCCATGCAAAGGATATTTCCTGCCGCACAATGGACATCAGCCAGTACCTGGTTGACCGGATCGGAATCGACACCATAAAATCAAGGATAAAACAGAAAATACCCCAGACCCTGACCTACCATGATCCTTGTCACCTGGGCCGGGGCCAGGGAATTACAGCCCAGCCAAGGGCTCTTTTAAAGGCGGTTTGTGACCATTTTGCAGAAATGCCGGATGCTGCCATGTGCTGCGGCCTTGGTGGTACCTATGGGCTGAGCCATACCGATGTCTCCCGGCAGATCCTGGACAAAAAAACAGACGGGTTTGCCGCCATGGACCCCGTGCCTTCCTGGGTTGCAACGGGTTGTCCGGCCTGCATCATGCAGTTGCGTCACGGTTTATCACGCGTAATGCCCGGGATAACGGTGGGCCATACCGTGGAATTTCTCTGGCAGGCAATTACGGGTTCAGATCCCTGTCAACCCGGAGATAGGTCCAGGGCATCTGTACATAATTAAACAGTTTTGCTGTTTTCGGCATGGCATATTGTTTGAAAAGCCGGGGGATGTTTATGCCGACGCCCAGGTAGACGGTTCGTTCCCGGTCTTTTTCATCGAGGTATCCCCTGGTGTAATATCCCAGGTGGAGCTCGAAATATTTCAGTCGATTGTTGCGGGCAAAATCAAACCCGTCCAGCTTGATGGCCATGATCATCCTCTGGTGCTCATAGTCCGTGGTAAAATCAGCCTGGTTAAATTCAGGCAGGTATTCAATCCTGAAATCAATCTTTTCAGACAGCGCCGGACGGGTATAGAAGAAATATCCGGCTGCAGCGCCGATTATATTCATCAAGCAGTCTTCATGGGAGAAACCGTAGCTGCTGAACGCGTCTCCAATTTCCATCCAGGAGACTATGGCAAAAGAAGACAGGGAGCCCAGAAGGGCACTTTTTCGGGTGTTATAGCCGCTGTTTTCGTAGAATGCCGAAAGGAGATGGGAGAAGGTGTAGGAAAAATAGAAGTGGCCAAGTTTGTCAGCCCCGCCATACCGGCTGTTTTTTTCAAACCATCCTTCATTTGACCGGTGGGGATCATTCTGAAAATAGTCCCAGTTTAAAATTCCCCAGGTGGTGATGGCGGCCAATCCAAGTCCGTTGGTGATGATGACTTTTTCCTGTTTTGAGAAATCGGTTTCAAATCCTGACAAACAAGGCAGTGGAAAGATGAAGAAGAAAATAGTCATCCAGAACAAGGCTTTTTGCGCGAAGGGGGTATGATCGTATCGCATTGCACCTCCACGTAAATCAAAAACAACAGAAAACGCTTGATCTTTGCAAACCGTTATTTTTATCACGCATGGTCGTTTTTAGAATATAATCATATTGGGGCCAAAGAATCAATGCGAAACAACAAACGGGAAAATTAACAAAATCGGTTCAGGTGGAATGATAAAATCTGCGGGATTTCTCCTTGCAAATTATTTAGGGATACTATATTAAGACACAGATTTGCCTGGGTGGTGGAATAGGTAGACACAAGGGACTTAAAATCCCTCGGAGATTATCTCTGTACGAGTTCGATTCTCGTCCCAGGCACCAAGTAAAATCAAGGGGTTACGGTTGTTGACTGTAACCCCTTTTGTATTGGTCTCAATAAGAATGTAAGCACATAGTAAGCAGTAGGGAAAAGTAACCGGGTTTTATTCGGTAAAAAAAGACTGCACCACAAGAGGGGACGCACAAAGAAACAAGGACAATGCCCTATATCCGCAAAATAGAGAGAGTACCCCCCCCAGGGTTCGAACCAAAGCACCTATACACGAGGGCTTGCTTGATTTTTGCCTTGCTTTTAGAGGGGTTTTAACCGTTCTTGGGTGTGTATTTTAGAATAGTTATTACCAAATTTAACCATTATTTATTGTATTCACCCAAACAGAATAATGATTCCAAATAATGAATAAAAAATAATATCTGAACAGTTAAATTTAATATGGGTATTTTAGAATTGCTATTCTGAAAAATGAATATTAAAAATAGACTGAATAAAAACTCGTATGAATTTCAAAACGTCTGGAATATTTATCAACAAATAATTCTAACAGTTAATACCGATGAACATTAATTTCAGATCAACAAAAATAGAATCATAATTCTGTGTACTGACTTCTAAAAATAAAATAAATGATATGGGTCGCTGACACACTTGAAGTTGAATCTTAGGTTTTCTTAGGTTTTTAACCGTGCTTGGGGGGGCAGGTAGAGGCACCCCATACACACACAGAGGCGCCCCGTCTCTTTTTAAAGGTCCAGGCCAAAATCCAAGGGCTCATGTGCCGATGCTGATACCGGCTGCACTGGTGGCAAGCAGTACCGCATCAGCTTGACCAAAAGCTCGGCCCGATCTTTGGGCTCAAGCTCGGATAAAAGCCCTGGCAGGTTTTCAAGCTCATTTGCCATTAGGTTTTTTAAAGTTGCCCGGAGTTGTTTGGTGATTTTGTTTGGCTGCCCCTTGGGCCTGCCGCTCGGATTGCCGGATTGACCGGGTTTAAATTTTGTAAGACTCATTGTTTTTCTCCTGTTTTTTTCAGAGGGGAACGGCCCGGTAACTGCTCCGCTCCCCGGTAAATTTTAGCCCTCGATCTCGCCACCCATCCGTGGGTAGTCCATTTTGAGCCTGAAAGGTAGCAAGTCAAATTCTGCCCGTGTAAGCTTCCTGCACCCGTTCTGAATCCGGGTTTCGAGCTCGTTAATTTTGCGGTTCAACTGATCGTTTTCGGCCTTGATTTTTGAATCAATGTTTTTTTCAGCTTGATTTTGATACATTGTTTTTTTCCTCTTTTTTGATTTGTGTTTGGTGCTCAATTTTGCTCAGTGTGTCCAGGCGGATCCAGGGGAACCCCGGCACTTTGTTTGCTGTTTGTGGGTCATGCCGCTACCTGCTGTTCCATATAAGTCTTGATTCTGGATCTGGCAGAACATGCCAGAACACCCACGGATTTGTCCGCATAATCATGGATGACCGCAGAATCCTTTCCAGGTGACGGACGGAGTACCCGGCCCACATATTGAATCAGCCGGCCACTGAATTTGATAGGCGTTGCCAAGAACAGGGTTTCCAATGATGGCAGGTCGTACCCTTCCCCGATAAGTTGACCCGTGCAAATCAAAATATTTAGCCTGTCCTGGTTGATCTGGCCGGTGACTGCTGCCCTGGCCTTTGCCGACAATCCCCCAGTCAATACGGTAGAGTCAAGACCATGATCCTGTTTCAAGATCTTCTGCAATTCCAGACAATGGGCTTTCCGGTCACTCAGCACCAGCTTAATGCCCTGGCAGTCATCCCCGGCAACGTCATTGCAGATCTGGCGGTTTCTCTCTGGATCTTGTGTCAGCTCGGATAAGACTTTTGAGTATTCTGTGGACGCATCGAGCACGGTGTCAAAGGCGGTTTCATGCCAAACGACTCGGGCCGGGCAAAGGTGCCCCCGGTCAAGGAGCACTGCCTTATCCACCTGGTGCCGGCAATCGCCCAGGTGGAAATAAATCGCCCTGGTCAATCCGTCACGGCGGTATGGCGTCGCAGATAATCCCAGGAGAAAACGGGCATCAAAGGCGGTGATAAGATCGGAAAAGGTTTTGCTCGGGCATCGGTGGCATTCATCAACTATGATTTGGCCGAACAGGTCTTTGACCTCATCAACCCGTTTACAAAGAGTTTGCACCATGCCGACGGTTATCCGGGCCACTAGTGTAAACTTACCGGACCCGATAATCCCCACTTCGCCTGCAGGAATACCAAGGAATGATTCTATCCGGTCAATCCATTGGTTCAGCAATTCTTTTGTATGGACAATGATCAAGGTCGGCTGTTGACGCTCGGCAATGATATTTAACGCCATGACAGTCTTTCCTGAACCTGTCCCGCTCGATAAAACGCCTTGGCTATGGGATAGCATTGCCTTGACTGCATCTTTTTGAAACGGCTTCAATTCGCCTTTAAATTTGAAGCTGACAGGAGGCATGGTCCGCCGGTCATCAATAATATTGACATCTTCCCCATTGGCCTTGCAAATATGGAAAGCCTGATCCGCAAAACCACGGGGGCAAAACATGACATCGCAGTCGGATTTAAAAAAAGTCAGATGCCGTGGAGTGTTTCCTGTCCACTTACCCAGGCGCTCCAGATCTATGAACTTTGGGTTCTTCATGGTAAGCCTGGATTCAAGCGCCTGCATGGTTTCGTGTTTAAGCCCTGTCAAAAGAAGGTTGCTTTTTAAAAAAAATTGCATTAATTTAGCCTCATTCGTTTTTGTGTTCTGGCCGGTCAAGGGGGGCAACCCTTTTCCGGCCGTTTTTTAAAAGTCTGACAAGTCAGACATTCAGCTCGACAAGTAATTTTTCTGCATATGCTTTCAATTTTTCATTGAACGAATTGATTTTTTCGTCATCGTCTTTTTCCATGGCTACCTGCTCAATAGCTTTCACCATGTCAAGCTCCCCGTGTACTGCCTCGGTTGCAATCCGTTTTAACTCTTTGGGGTGTAAGGCATCCAGTTCAACGGCATACTCCCCATACTGGTCAACAAACTTCTGATACCGACAATCTGTTTTTTTAACGGCATCAGGATTATTGGGCAGGTTGTAGGCGTGAATGTCATCTTTGTTTAGGAGTATCCGTTCATACCTGGCCCCTTGGATATCAAAATCATTTCTGAGGCTGTTTTGTGCGGCCTCAAACATTTGCACACCCGATGGATCAAAGTCTCCGAAATAGAGAACAACCGGCTCCTGACCATTCATTATGGCCCGCTCCGCTCTTTCAGCATATGTCTTTAGGAACGATATTGACTGATAACCCTTGCAGGTAACGCACCTCAAGCAATGTTCCCACGCCACATCTTCAAACACCCTGGAAAGGGCATCCTTTTCAACCCACAGCTCAATATATTTTAACTGCCCCTGAACCATGCACCTCGAATAACCGGAATAATCCAAACTTTCAACACGTCCACGGAGGTAATCTCCTGCATTGGAATACCCCCTTTTTGATGAAACTCTCCGGGTTCGATCTTCGATGACATCCCACGGCAACATTTCATCAATCCGCATTTGCTTTATGACATTTGAAAGGTCTTGATATCTGGACTTTTTATTTTCAAGCACACCTGCCGCCACCAATCGGTAGTAAACCTGGCGCACAGTCAAAGGGAAGTATTCCCGGAGATCATCAACAACTGTAAGGATCTTATCAGCCTGTTGCTTTCGGTTCTTTGTCCATGAAATTGGTCTTGTCATTTAATCTCTCTCCAAAAACCCCCGGATTATCTCCAGGCAATTAAAAATCATAAAGACCCAAAACTTAATGGGGATGTGAACACCCCCATAGGGTGGTTCATTATCCCTTATATAGGGATGAACCCCTGAACCATCCCGCCAATAGGGGCTCTCAGGGTGGTTCATGCGTCTATGTCCGTGAACCACCCCCATAGAATGCTGAAAGCCTTTACCCATAGGGCTTTCAGGGTGGGTCACAACACCGTGAACCACCCAGGGTAGGTCATGAACCACCCCATCCTCGTGAACCACCCCCACAATGTGGCATGTCCTATCCTGTTTGGCTATACACATAGGTTTGATTTCCTTGTAAAATCAGTGAGTTTTGTATAATGTAACCGTTATCGACTGCTATTTTTATATGCCGCTTGGCGGTTGCACGACTGACACCTGACAAATTGCAATACGTATTGGATAAATCGTTTGTGCTTTGGGCCGTACCCCCAAGATCGGTTAGAGCTTGTTGAAGTAAGCGCCCCTGTTCTTCATGCTCAGGAGAAACGGATTCTCGAACCGCCTCAAAATTTAGATTCCTGCACATCCTCAAAAGCAATGGGTCAAATTTGCGCATATTGTTTGCTTTTTCGTGGATCATCCTGACACAGGGAACGGCTGCCGTTCGTTTTCCCGTGACTTGCCCGTCTGGATCTTGATCGGTGATTCTGTTGCTGCCGACAAACTCAAGTTTTAATCCGATCATTGCCCGGCACCAGTCGAAAATAGCGCTGGCCCCTCGGTAATCGCCATTTCTGTTGTCGTGGTGGACAACAATGGGCGTTACCTTGGCCACCTGGCAAAGCTCGTTTAAAGCGTCAAGTTCAAGCCGCATCTTGGCAGAATCGTTTTCATCGCCGGAACAAAAGGAAATCAAGGGGTCAATCCACAAAATATCAATCGCCTGTCCAATATGCTCGACTGCTGCGTCAATGGTCCCGGTTAACCACGTTTTGAAATCAGGGTTTGAAAATGGTCGTCCAGGTGACAGCACATCATCCCTGATCAAAGGCATGGCAATCTTTTTTAATGCCTCAATTGACTTTGGATCATTACCAACCATCAGTCGGACCCGGCTGTTTACTGTGGCTGCTGAATTTTCCGTTTGGATAAAAAGACTGGTCAATCGTCTTTTAATCGGAAACACATCAAACAAGGGGGCTTGCCCCATGGCCGCCTGTAATGCAATCCATTGTGAAAGCATAGATTTCCCCAGGCCGCCCGTTGCATGGATCAAAAGCCCTTCACCCTTGTTCAAGAATCCCTGAATCAGGAATTCAGTCTGTGGGTTTTTCTGGCGTATCTGATCCAGGGTAATGACTCTGGCAAGTGGGGCGGGTTTCTTTTCATCCTGCCTGACATCCGGCAAAACCTCTTCATGGCTTTGCTGGCGCTTGTACTGCCGCTGGTTGAATTTGTTTATGCTGACAATATCACCCTTGACGGGATCCTGGACTGTGAAGCGGTCGCCTGCTGCAATCAAAGAACGGTTAAAATCCCCTCCGTGTTCAAAATGGACGGACAAATCAAAACTGTCGGCAACGATTCCTGTACCTGCCTGCATGCCTATACCAGCATCGCCGCTGTGGTGGCTGAATATATGACCGTCTCGAACCACCACTCCGGGTACGCCCGATTCTGAGTTAGGAGACAACCACCTTGAACCTTTCTCTTTGAATCCATACATCTCTAAAGCTGTCTCGATGGGAACGGCCTCATTGTTGGCGCTAATGGGGTCAGCCTGCCCGGTTGCGGCCCGTTCCAAGGATCTTAACCGTGCTTGGTCTTTCCGCTCAGCAACGGCCTTGTCAACCTCTCGTAGGCGCTGAACCTCGGCCTGCATTTCTTTTTCAAAGGTTTTGATCATATGAGGGGAACCCCCTCTTTGATATGATACTCGTAGTGGGTCCCTCTGTTGGGCAGGTAACAGATTTGATTTGCTGTTTCGGTTTTCCGGTCCGGTGGGAGCTCTTTTGATATCTTGTCGTTAAGGATTTTTTGGTAAACCTCAAAATCTTTTCCAGGGCAGGGTTCAGCCAATGGAATTATAACTCTGCATTTTTGGTTTTCAGGAGTTGCGTATTTTGTGTTGTAGACGATTATATATGTGTCAGCTCCTACAATCACAGACACACCATCTGCAATCCCTTCCGGTGGGAAAGCTCCAACCTCATCCAGATCAAGCCATAAGGCATGGAATAGGCCATTCTGACGCTGATATTCTGCACTCCTGGCATATGGCCCGTGAACGCTGCTGAACAATGCCCAAGGTGCTTCACTCTTTGGAACATCAACCGGATTTTTAACCAGTCTGGTTATTTCGTCAAAAGTGATTTGATCGTAGGGCCTTGGGTTTTTTGCTTCTGGGTTTGCTGTGTGGAATTGCCCCTGACCGGATACCATGGAAAGCGCTTTCAGGGCTGAATCTTTTATTGAAAAAAACTTGCAATTCTCGGTACTTGTGGTATTATTCATTTAGCTTCGCTCCACTTCGTTTGGCCTGCCCCACGCTCCGGGGTGGGCCTTTTTCTGCAATCAATATCTTTGTTTTTCAATTCTGGCAGGTGTTTGAACGGGTTTGATTTTCTATCCAGGAATTTAAATCTTCCACAGAATAGCGGACCGCTCGCCCGAATTTTTTAAAGGTGAGTCCTCGGCCCTGGCAACGCCATATTTCAAGGGTGGTGGGTTTGAGACCTAAAAATGTTGCTGCTTTTGGGGTGGTGAGAAAATTCGATTCCATAAAAACTGCCTCCATGTACTTTATTAAGGTTCATGAAGGCAATATACAGGATGATAAGGGAGCTTGTAAAGAAAAGTATAGTATACTCAGTATGTTACGATAATATGTTTTTTACCGAGTATACATGGGAGGGGTGTTTTGCGGGTTTATTTTGGGAAATAGATAGCGTTCCCTTCGTCACGCTTTTTTTTCATAAAACGAGCTAATGCTCCCGACTCAATTTTTTTACGATTGTTTGCTTTCAGACGACAATCGTCTGTGCAATATTTCTTTGTTGACCGGTCATAACGAAACCAGTGGTTACAATTTTCACACCGCTTCAGTTTTTTGAAAACATGCCCGTTGTTTTTGAGAAATGTTCGCACATAGTCAAGAATTAGGATATCCTCAATTACCACATGTTTCGTTTCGTAGTAGGAAAGTTGAACGTCCCAAGGGTTTTCACCTGGTTGCATTTTAAATTTGGCAATATTTATGTTCTTGTTTAAAAAATCAATGTCTGGCCCATGTTCTATTGTATAGCTTATCCTGGTATGCCATTCTTGCAGGATACAGTTAAAGTAAACAAAAAACGAACTATAACCGCTAATATCCCAAGGTGCCACAACACTGACGCCTGATTCTTTCAGTGACATATAAAAGGAGCTATCCTCCAGAAAAAAGAATGTATCGACAAAAAACTTTGTCATAAAATTAGATTCATAACCTTGCTTGCGCCCTGCAATGCTCGCCCAGATCTGGTGTTCTTTAAAAAGAATCAGGAGTTTTTCAACGGTCCAATCTTCAACATTGAGAAAATCGAGTAATAGATTCATACTATCTTCCTCACAACATTGATATCAACCACCTTGTTTTTCTCAAGGTGTCCCTGTCGTAAAATCCATTGCGCCACCTTCTCAGAGTCATCTGTCAACCATCGTAAATCAGAGGTTTCCATATAATGGGAAACGGTAACGTCTCCTGACAACTTATGGTTCATCAGGAGCTTACAACGGACAAACTCAATTCCTGCCTGTCCTGCTGCCAGAACAAAAGACCGTCTTAAATCATGAGGTGTAAGCTTCTCGTTTATTTCAGAGGATAGCTTGCGCATGGTGGTACGCACATCTCCGATATAACCCTTCTTTCCGATCCCAGGGAACACAAACTCGCTTGTTCTCGGTCTGCTCTCAATGATTTCTTTTGCTGTGGACGACAGCGGGAACGTGACGGGGTTCCTATTCTTGGGGTCAATGAGTTTCCAATACCCTTCATCAAGGTTTACATTTTCCCACAAGAGGGAAGCGCCCTCCGTGAATCGTGCCCCGGTGACAAGCAGGAAACAACAAAGGTCTGCACCTGTTTTTCCTGCAATGGTTTGTCCTGGATGTTCCCTAAGCTCGGTTAAAAAGTTCCAGGCATGACCAAATTTATGAGTAGGTATTTTGTCTGTTCTGGATGGTACATGGCCCCATTCGCCTTTAAGAACATTTACGGGGTTTTCCGGCATTGATCCCCTCACCATGGATTTATCCCTGGTCCAATTAAAGATTGCTCGGAGGATGCGGAAGGCTTGATTTGTTTGTGCAACGGATTTTTTGGTTGATTCTCTGTAGAGGTTTAAGATCATATCCTCGGTAATGCTGGTAACTGGCAAATCTCGCCATTGGTCGAATGTGCCGTTGATATGTTTATTGATATCGTTTTGGGTACTTTTCTTGAGAGTGTGACCGTCTCTGGTTTTTTTGTTTTTCACATATTCATCAGCCGCCTTTCTTAAGCTGATCTGTGTGTCTTTCTGGCGTTTTTTTTCTACAGCGGGGTCAACACCTTTTGCCATGGATCGCAAGAGTTCTTTGGCTTCATCTCGCGCCACCTGTGGCGTGAATACTCCATGTTTGCCAATGGTGATTCGTCTTGTGCGTCCATTGATCCTATTTTGTACAAAATAAGAGATTCCCCCAGGTGTTAATCTGACCCCGAAACCTTTTAATTCAGAATCCCAAACAAGAGTTTGTCCGGTTTCTGGAAGCGATAAACTTTCGATTTCTTTTTTTGTCAGTTTCCCCATGGTGGCCTCCTGAAATGTAAGCACTATGTAAGCAGAAAAAATAAGATTGCATAAAACTCCATGGGATTAGATATACCTTTAAAGCCCTGATATGTCAAGTTATATATTGCTTACATATACACGATAATACACAACAAAAGGAGTATGCAAAGAACTTAAAATCCCTCGGAGATTATCTCTGTACGAGTTCGATTCTCGTCCCAGGCACCATCTGAACATAAGGGCTGAGCCTTAACCGGCTGAGCCCTTTTTGCGTTGTCGGACCCGTGATCTCCCATTCCCTGGCCAATACTATGGGAAGCTGTTTTTCGGATGAAACGGGCATATTTTGCTCCTATTGCTTTGCCCTTTGCTGCAACTCTCTCCAGAGAATTTTGCCTGCACCGCTCTTGGGCAGCGAATCAACAAACTCAATGATGCGGGGGTATTTATAGGCTGACATCTTTTCCCTGGCCCAGGCCATTATTTCCTCGGCGGAGATGGTTGCATTTCGGTCCTTTCTGGGAACGATAAAGGCTTTGACGTTTTCCACCCGGACTGGATCCGGAACGCCGACCACGCAGGCCTCCAGAACATCTGGATGGCCATAGAGAAGGCTTTCCACCTCTGCGGGCCACACCTTGAATCCGGCAGCATTGATCATTCGCTTGCATCGGTCCACGATGAAAAAATAGCCGTCCTCGTCCATGCGGCAGATATCACCGGTGCGGAAAAATTGTTTGCCATCAAGTTCCATAAAAGATTCGTCGGTTTCCTGGGGTTTGTTCCAGTAGCCTTTGAAGACCTCGGGCCCGTTGATGATCAGCTCACCTTCCTGGTCAGGCGGGAGTTCTCCACCGTCGTCCACATCAATAATCCGTGCATCCACCCCAAAATCCGGTACTCCGATGCTGCCGAGTTTTGACCGGTCCGGCGGGTTAAAGTGGGTCTGGGAGATGGTTTCGGTCATGCCATATCCTTCCACATAAGTCAGCCCGGTCAGAGACTTGAGTTTTTCGCCCACGGCTGGGGGAAGGGGAGCCCCGCCCCCGGCCACGGCCCAAAGGGAACTAAGATTGCGGCTGGCTGCATCGGGTGCGGCCAGAAGGTCGACGATCATGGTGGAAATGGCCACTACACAATTACACCCCAGGGTTTCGATGGCATCCAGGGCCGCTGTCCGATCCCATCGGGTCAGGAGCACCAGGGTGCCCCCGCCGAACATCGGTGCCAGCAGCGAGTTGATCAGACCGGTGACATGGAAGAGCGGCAGCACACACAGGGAAACCGTGGCGGCGGTGAAGTCCATCCAGTGAAAAGAACTCACTGTGTTTGCGCCAACTGTCCTGTGGGTGTGCATGCAGCCCTTGGGAATACCTGTGGAACCGGCCGTGTAGGGTATAAGGCAGACATCGTCCGGGGAGTTGTCAGGGACCGGTGGATCGGATGCCTTTGCCAGAATTTCCTGCCAGCTGATCGTGTCATCCATGCTGCCCAAAGACTGTGTCATGAACGCAGGGACCGGCAGACTGGGTTCCATGGGCAGGTAGTCCCCATAGGATACAACAATTATCCGGGACAGGTCCACGAGATCCCGAACCTCGTTGATCTGGGGGCATAGTTCCTGGCCTGTCAGGATCACCCGGGCACCGCAGTCTCCCACAAGAATGGCAAGTTCTCGGGACATGAGCATGGGATTCAGTGGGACCACCACGGCATTGGCCCTGAGTATGCCGAAAAATGAGATGATGAACTGGGGGGAGTTCTGCATGTATACGGCCACCCGGTCCCCTTTCTTAACCCCCATGTCGGCAAGAGCCCCGGCCAGCCGGCAGGATTCCCCCCAGAGTTGTTCATAGGAAATTTTGTTACCATAGTAATTGATGGCCGTGTGGCCGGGATAACGCCTGGCTGAAACCTCGAGAATGTCATACAAAGGAGCCTCAGAACAGATCAGGGTTTTGGGAAGCCTTCTGGGCCAGGACGGGTAATGTCGTGTGTTCAAGGGAATTGTCTCCTTGGGTTGCATTGCCGGCAGCAGGGGGCCGGGTTGGTCGTAAGGGGTTGCCGGGGTGTGGTGGTAAAAATCGGACAATCAAAAACACATCCCGGGCGCACGCAAAACGAACGAACGTTCGTTTTGCGTGTATACCCAAATTCAAGGCAGTTTGTCAAGCAATGATCTTTGTTGAGAACACTGATGTCTTTTAGTGTTGTTGCGGTCGGGCCAGCTTATTCGACGTTGAAGGGTCTTGTAGGGACGAGGCCATGAGTATTATCTGTTGACCCGACCGACCCTCATCTATTTTCATATTTAAAAATTTGATAATCGGTGCGCCACTGAGAGCAATCACGATATTTGATGGAAATAAGCCTTATTTTTTGCAAGCTATTTTATGGGAAATCTTCAACCCCCCTGTCGTTCCTCATTTTTCACTATAGTTGGGACGATCAGTCCTCCTTCCGTTAACTTGAAAGAATTCACGATAAATGAGGGGGGCAATTTTCGAAATTCGTTTTAATTACAGGTGGGTATGAAATTCTTAGAGCGTGCCACCCCTCCCTTGGGTATCGTGAAAATTTGCTGGTTTGAGACATTTTTGTCAACTTTCCCATCTACCCCTGGGGGTGGTGTGTCAAGCTACTGTTACTTCTCCTCCGTTCCACCAAATAGCATGAAAACGTGTCCATCAAATTTCGTGATTGCTCTCAGATGAGGAGACACATCCGATACTATGGGGTGTCCAACAATGGCAAATGGTTGAGCCAATTGGTGAATGATTATATCTCGAGCCCATTACCTAAATAGGGCACGATGGGTTCCAAATGGGGGGAGTCGGGAGACCGGCTCCTCTACCAGATAGTTTCATAAAAGCGACAAAAACATCCCAAAGCAGTGAGTGACCGATTTTACGGAGATTGTTCTATAGCCGGTGGGCCCTGCTGTGTCTGACCCTTTGGACCCATGGAAAAAACCTTGCAAATTTATTCTGTTGGTGTATGTTTCTGTGCGAAGAAACATTTACAGGGCAGAGGGGAGCCATGAAGGTTGAAAAAGAGCTGTTAAAGGCTGTTGTGACGATTGCACGACAGGTGGATAATCTGGAAGAGCTTGATCTGTTCTTCCAGGAGATCTTCACCCCGGGTGAGCTTGCAGATTTATCCCTGCGCTGGAAATTGTTGACCGATCTTGATCGAGGGATGACCCAGCGCAAAATTGCTGAAAAATACAGTATCAGTCTCTGCAAGATTACACGGGGATCCAAGATATTGAAAAAAAAGAATTCGATTGTCTTTAAAATTTTAAGACAGGCTGCAAAGGCAGAAGATAAAGGAGAAAAGAGTGACACAGGAAAATGAGCGCTCCCTTGTGCTGGGCAACCAAGCCCTGGCAAGGGGGCTTTGCGAGAACGGCTGCCGGATGGCGACGGCCTATCCAGGGACGCCGGCATCCGAGATTCTTCCGGCCGTTGCGGCCCTTAAGAAATCAGAGGGCCTTGATTCCCTCCATGTGCAGTGGGCCATAAACGAGAAGGTGGCTTTTGAGATTGCCTATACGGCTAGCATTGCCGGCCTGAGAAGCGTTGTTGCCATGAAACAGGTGGGCCTTAACGTGGCATCAGATCCGTTCATGAGCGGGGCCTACCTCGGCGTCAAGGGCGGATTCCTGGTGATCAGTGCGGATGACCCAGGACCCCATTCCTCCCAGACAGAGCAGGACTCAAGGCTCTACGCCATGGCGGCCAAGGTGCCGGTGCTTGATCCGGACTCCCCGGAGCAGGCAAGGCAGATGGTGGGCATGGGGTTCAGGCTGTCGGAAGCCTTTGAAATCCCCGTGATGGTGCGGCCCACCACAAGGGTGTGCCATGCACGCCAGGACATTGATTTAAGGGCGATCCCCCCAGTAACGGCCGAGGCACACTTTGAAAAAGATCCTGGCCGATGGGCCGCAACCCCCAAGTTCCGGCTCAAACTCCACAAGGCGCTTGAGGCAAAGCTTGCGGGCATCGCAGCCTGGCCTGAAACCGCCCCGGTGCACCTCAACCCCGGTTCCGGCAATCCCCAGCGGGCCATTGTGGTAGCCGGCGTCAGCTGCGCCCATGCCAGGGATATTATTGCCGATCTTGGCGTGGAAGACCAGGTGGCCCTCTACCAGGTGGTGCAGCCCTATCCGCTGCACACGGCCTTTATGGATGAGATCATCGAGGCCCACACCGATATTCTGGTGCTTGAAGAGACAAGGGGCATCATTGAAATGCAGCTTGCAAGAAGGGACAAGGTCAAAGGAAAGGAGAGCGGCCATGTGCCCCAGACCGGCGAGCTGCTGCCTGAAATCATGGAAGGCATCATTGCCGGGTTTACAGGCGTAAAACCCCTTTCCCACCTGCTCGAGCCCGTTCCGGGCAGGCGGCCGACCCTGTGTGCGGGCTGCCCCCACCGGGCAAGTTTTTTTGCCATTAAAAAGGCCGCGCCCAAGGGGATCTACACCAGCGACATCGGCTGCTATACCCTTGGCATGAACCTCATGGCCGTTGACACGGTTCTGTGCATGGGAGCCGCCATCAGCCAGGCTGCAGGATTTGCCCACGCCTTCAGCAAAGAAAAACGACCTCCCATTGTTGCCACCATCGGCGATTCCACCTTTTTCCATTCCGGGGTGCCGCCCCTCATTGATGCGGTGGTTCAAAAGGCGCCCATTGTTGTTGTCATCCTTGACAACCGCACCACGGCCATGACGGGCAATCAACCCACCCCTGCAACGGGGATCGATATTTCCGGGTGCGAGGTGGGCACGGTCAGCATTGAAATGCTGGTCAAGGGGTGCGGCATCACCTATTGCCGGACGGCCGATCCCATGGACACCCGGGGATTTATCCTGGAGCTTAAGGAGGCCATTGCCCTGTCAAAGACCCATGGGCCCTGTGTGCTGATCTCAAGATCTCCCTGCGTGCTCAATCTTTCTAAAACAGAAAAAGCTGACCGGTACACAGGGGTTGAGGTGACCGATGACTGCGACGGGTGCGGCTATTGTGTTTCACACTTTGAGTGCCCGGCCCTTGTCCTTGACAGCGAAAACAAACGGGTGGACGTTGATCCTGGCCTGTGCACGGGCTGCGGGGTGTGCACGGCGGTCTGTCCCAAGGGGTCCATCGTCCATGTCAGTTAACCGGCACCGGCCGGAGCGGGATATGGATCCACGGCCACAGCAAACAATGAACGCCCTTCATGGTGATATGTCTGTCGGGCGTTTCACATAAAAAACAATGGAAAATCAGATGAACTATCAGATCGTAATCAGCGGTGTGGGGGGCCAGGGCGTACTCTTTGTGACACGGGTGCTTGCCCAGGCCTGCATGGATGAGAACAAACGGGTGCTCACCTCCGAGACCCACGGTATGGCACAACGGGGCGGGACGGTGATCTCCCACCTGAAGGTCGGTACCTTTTCCAGTCCTTTGATCCGGCCGGGGAGTGCAGACCTTTTACTGACGTTGAAACAGGAAAATTATCCCCAGCACAAGGGATACCTCAAACCGGGTGGTCAGGCCCTGGTCAATTGCCCGGCCACGGGTGCTGAAGAGGAAGATTTTACTGCAATGGACGGGGAGAAAATGGCCGCAGCGGACAACAATGCCCGTTCGTTCAACCTGTACATGCTTGGCGCCGCCATCGGACTTGCGCCGGTCTGTTCTCTTGGGGCGGTCAAGGCCCGGGTTGAAAAAATATTTTCGTCAAAGGAAAAGGCCGTCAGAGCAAAAGCCCTCCTGGCCGTTGAAACAGGCTACAACAGCATCCAAAAGGAGGGGTGATGGGGTTTATTCCACAGGGTTTAACCAGAGAGGATATTGAAAAAATTCAGCTTAAGGGCTTGAAATGGACGGTGGACCACGGGGTGACCCATTCAACGGTTTACCAGAGGACATTCAAGGCGGCCGGCGTTTCGCCAGGGGACGTTCAATCCTTAAAGGATCTCCAGTCCCTGCCGTTTCTGGAAAAAAACGATCTCCAGGACGATTACCCGCTGCCCTTGAGATCCGTGCCCGAGGAGCAGGTGGTGAGAATCCACGGTTCGTCCGGAACAACGGGCAAACGCAAGGTGATGTGCTACACCCAGCATGACATTGACACCTGGGCCGACATGTTTGCCCGCTGCTATGAGCTTTCGGGCATGACAACCCGTGACCGGGTTCACATTGCCGTGGGGTACGGGCTGTGGACGGCCGGGGCGGGATTTCAGCTGGGGTGTGAACGCTTTGGCGCCATGGCGGTTCCCATGGGGCCGGTGAATACCGACATGCACGTGGAGATGCTGGTTGACATGCAGAGCACCGTGTTCTGCTCGACCGCATCCATGGCCCTTCTCATGGCCGAAGAGGTGAAAAAAAGGGACCTCCGGTCCAAGATCAACCTCAAGCGGATCATCCTCGGGGCCGAGCGCCACAGCAATGCCATGCGGGCCCACATTGGCGAGCTTCTCAATGTCAGTGAAATCCACGATATCTACGGCCTGACCGAGCTCTACGGGCCGGGCACCGGGATTGAATGCAGTGCCCACCATGGCATGCACTACTGGAATGACCTTTTCATCTTTGAAATTATTGATCCCGATACCCTGAAGCCCGTTCCCCAGGGCGAGTTTGGCGAGCTTGTAATCACCTCCCTTCAAAAGGAGGCAAGCCCCCTGATCCGGTACCGCACCCACGATATCACCCGGTTCCTTCCGGGGGACTGTCCCTGCGGATTGTCGTTTCCACGCCATGACAGAATCCAGGGCCGCAGTGATGACATGTTCATCTACAGGGCCGTGAACATCTATCCCCAACAGATCGACCTGATCCTTGATCCCATACCCGAGGTGGGCAGCGAATACCAGGTTGTCCTCGACCACCAGGAGGACGGGCGGGACATGATGACCATCCGGGTGGAACGGTCGGAATTTGCATCCAGCGCGGACGACAAGGCCCTTGTCGCCATGATATCGGACCGGGTGAGGCGGAAACTCCTTGTCCGGGCTGCGGTTGAGATAACCGATTACCACACCCTGCCAAGGACCCAGAAAAAAAGCCAGCGGGTCTTTGACAACAGAAACGGCAACCGCCGTTAAAGGAGAAAAAATGAAAAGAGCGTTCAAGCCTGTTATTGGATCAATCCTGGGAACGGTTGCCATCGCTTTTCTTGTGATGATTGCGGGTGTTTTTGTCTGTGTCCCCCCTGTGTCGGCCAAAACCATCTCCCTTAACTATGCCAACTTTCCCCCGGCCCCCACCTTTCCCTGCGTCCAGATGGAACAGTGGAAAACCGTGGTTGAAACCCGGACAGAGGGTGCGGTCCGGATCAACACCTTTCCCGGCGGCACCCTTCTCGGGGCAAAGGAGATGATGGACGGGGTGATCTCGGGCCAGGCCGATATCGGTTGTTTGTGCATGGCCTACCAGCCGGGCCGTTTCACCGTGACCAACGCCGTGAGTCTTCCCCTGGGCATTCCCGATTCAAAGGTGGGAAGCCTGGTGCTGACCGATCTGTTCAACACATACAAACCCAAGGCCTTTGACAAGGTCAAGGTGCTGGTGATGTTCACCACGGCCCCTGCCAACATCATGTCACGAAAACGGGTGGCAACCCTTGACGACCTCAAGGGCATGGATTTAAGGGCCTCTGGCGGGGCGGCTGAAATCCTTAAAATCTGGGGCGCCAACCAGATCGGCATGCCCATGTCCGCAACCCCCGAGGCTCTTCAAAAAGGCGTGGTCCAGGGGCTTTTTTCTTCCCTGGAGGTGATGAAGGACCTTAAATTTGCCGAAGAGTGCCCCTATGCCACCATGACCAACACGGTGGTCTACCCCTTTGCCGTGGTCATGAATCTTGACCGGTGGAACGCCCTGCCGCCAGAGGTTAAAACCGTGATGGAGAACCTTGCAAGGGAACAGGCCGTATGGACGGGCACCTACATGGACAACCATGTCAAGGATGCGGTTGAATGGTCCAAAAAGACCCACAACGTCGAGTTTGTCGAGCTTGACGACATGGCGGCCGCCACCTGGAACAAGGCCCTTGCCCCCATCACAGAGCGCTGGATCACCACGGCTTCGAAAAAAGGGTTTGACGGTAAAGCCATTGTGGAGACCCTCCAGCATCTGATTGACCAGCATACAAAGGGTGAGTGATGAAACGATTTCTGACCGGGCTTACCACGGTTCAGACCCTGATTGCCGGTGTGCTGCTGATCCTGATGGTCGTCTTGACATCGGCAAACATCGTCGGCCGCCAGGCCGGCATTCCCGTCCGGGGAACCTTTGAGATCATGGGGTTTCTGGGGGCTGCCGTGTTCGGGCTGAGCCTTTCGTTTTCCCATTCAAAAAAAGAGCATCTCTACGTGAGCATCCTGTTTGACGCCTTTCCCCGAAAGTTGCAGCAGGCGGCAAGGTGTGTGAGCACCCTGGCAAGCATTGTCCTTTTTTCATTTCTCGGGTTTCAGCTGGCCAAAACAGGGCTCAACCTCAAGGCGGTCAACGAGGTGTCGGAAACCCTGAGGCTTCCTTATTACCCGGTGGTCCTGATCCTGGCATTCGGGGTCGCCGTTCTGGTGCTGCTGCTTGTGTATGAACTGTTTACCGTTTTGGGAGAATCTTCGTGAGCCTTACCCTTGTTGGAATCGTTGGCATCGCTGTGCTTTTAGGGGTGCTGTTTTTTCTGGGAATGCCCGTGGGGTTTTCCATGGCCATGGTGGGGTTCCTCGGGTTCTCCCACGTGATTAACCTGAACGCCGGCATGAACATGGCAGGCTCGGTGTTCTGGTCCGTGGCTTCCAAGTATGGACTCACCGTGATTCCGCTGTTCATCTTCATGGGGCAGATCGCCTTTTATTCGGGTGTCAACCAGCGCCTGTACCGGGCGGCCCACTACTGGACCGGCCATATCCGGGGCGGCCTTGCAATGGCCACCATCATGGCCTGCAGCGCCTTTGCCGCCATCTGCGGGTCGAACACGGCAACGGCTGCCACCATGAGCACGGTGGCCCTGCCGGAGATGAGAAAATACGGTTACTCGACCATCCTGAGCACCGGGGCCATTGCCTGCGGATCCACCCTTGGGGTGGTGATTCCCCCAAGTGTGGTGCTCATCATCATCGGGCTTGCCACCGAGCAGTCCATTGCACGGCTGTTCTACGGGGGCATCGGGGCGGGTGTGATTCTGACCCTTTTTCTCATCCTCACCGTTCGGTTCTGCTGCCGGCTTTATCCGGCCTGGGGGCCGGTGGTTGATAAAAAGCCCTTTGGGGAGCGGATGGCCTCCCTGTCCGGGGCTGGGGAGATGCTCCTGCTGTTCGGCCTTGTCATGGCCGGATTGTGGGTGGGTTTTTTCACCCCGTCGGAGGCCGGGGCTGCCGGGGCTTTTTTTGCCCTGGTCATTGCCGTTGCCGGCAGGACCCTTTCCTTTGCCAATTTTAAACGGGCCGTGATGGACACCCTCAGGATCTCGTGCATGGTGATCATGCTCATTGCCGGTGCCATGATTTTCGGACGGTTCCTTGCCGTTACGCGCATTCCCTTTGATCTTGCAGCCATGGTGGCGGCCCTTCATTTTCCGGCCTGGGTCATCATGGGGTGCATCTGTCTGATCTACATCCTGGGCGGTGCCATCATGGACGCCCTGGCCCTGTTGTTGATCACCATTCCCATTTTTTTCCCCCTGGCCCTGCAGATGGGGTATGACCCCGTGTGGTTTGCCGTCACCATCACCGTTGTCACCACCCTTGGAGCCGTGACCCCGCCCGTTGGCGCCACCACCTATGTGGTGGCAGGCGTTGCCGGCGATATTCCCCTCAAGGACGTGTTCAAGGGGGTGGCCCTGTTTCTTCCGGCCTACATGGTCACCATTCTGCTGCTGATCCTCTTTCCGTCCCTGGTGACCTTTCTGCCCGGTTTTCTGGGGTAACCCCATTGTGATTTGTGTTGCTGCCAATTGACCTTCAATCCCATTTAAGATAAGATGCCCAAGACCATGGGGTCTGTAATGGATTGGACAGCATCGTGAAGGAGACGTTTAGTTAGATGATATTGATCAGGAATGGAGAGCTCTTTGCGCCAGAGGCAAAGGGAATCAGGGATATTCTCATTGGCGGCAACCAGATTCTTGCCATTGAAGAGACCATTGATCCTAAAATCCTGCCAGGGGAGATCCGGGTCGTTGATGCCTTCGGCATGATCGTTGTGCCGGGATTTATTGACGGGCACCAGCACTTTACCGGGGGCGGGGGAGAAGGGGGCTTTCATACCCGGACCCCTGAAATGCAGCTGTCCATGAACATTGCCAACGGCGTGACAACGGCCGTGGGGCTTTTGGGAACAGACAGTCTGACCCGGACGGTGGAGAGTCTCTACGCCAAGACCCGGGCGTTTAATGCCGAGGGCATGACCGCCTTCATGCTCACGGGTTCCTATTGGCTGCCGTCCCCAACGGTGTGCGGAAGCGTTGGCCGGGACCTGGTTTACCTGGATCCTGTCATCGGGGTAAAGCTTGCCATGGCCGACCAGCGGGGACCCCATTTTGATGCCCATGACCTTGCCAGCCTTGCCTCGGACGTTCGGGTGGCCGCCCTTGTGGCAGACAAGCCCGGGATTATCACCGTCCATGTGGGCGTGAACACCGACGCCCTGGATCTGATCTTTGAGGTGGTTGAACACCACAATGTGAGGCCGGATATTTTCATTCCCACCCACATTAACCGGAAAAACGCCCGGGCCACGGACCAGGCCCTTGCCCTTGCCGAACAAGGGGCCGTGATTGATGCCACCTGCATGGCAGCCATCCCTGGAGACGGACCCGGGGAACAATCGTCGACAAAGCTTTGTGCCGCCGACTTTGCCATGATTGCCGACGGCCATCACCTGTTTGATCAGGTGACCTTCAGCTCGGACGCCGGGGGCTCTTTGCCCCTATGGAACAAGGATCGAAGCCGGATCCTCGGCATGGGGATCGGTACACCAGAATCCTTGCTGGTTGAACTCAGGCACCTGGTAAACACCCGGGGCATGGCAATGGAAAGGGCCCTGAAACCCCTGACCACCACCCCGGCCCGGATCTATGGCCTGACCGGGACGAAGGGCGCCATACAGATCAATGCCCATGCCGACATCCTTGTCCTTGATCCGGACGACCTTGGGATTCGGGATGTTTTTGCAAAGGGCCAGATCATGATGAACAACGGCAAACTTGAAAGAAAGGGGTATTTTGAATAATTTGACACCCCGTCCCCACAACCCGAAATCCCCAGGAGAGCTGTCCCCCGGGCTGGCCACGGCCCTGAACGAAGATGAGATTCTCTCTGTCCGAGACCTGAGCCTGAGCTTTCCCACCTACGAGGGGTTCGCCCAGGTGCTCCACGAGGTCTCTTTTTCAGTGAAAAAGGGAGAAACCCTTGCCATTGTGGGAGAATCCGGGTCCGGCAAGACCGTTACCATGCGAAGGGTCATGCACCTTTTGAGCAATGTCAAGACCGATTCCGGACGGATTGTGCTCAGAAAAAGGGACCGGAGCGTCCAGGACATCACCCGGTTGTCCAAGGGTGAGGCCAGAAAGATCAGGGGGTTTGACATGTCCATGATCTTCCAGGAGCCCATGACCTCCCTCAACCCGCTGTTCACCATCGGCAACCAGCTGTCCGAGGCCCTGCTCACCCACCAGAATTTCCCCCGGCAGGAGGTCGAGAAAAGGGGGGTGGAGCTGCTTGAACTTGTGCGGATTCCCGATGCCCGAAAACGGTTCAGCGAGTACCCCCACCAGATGTCCGGGGGCATGCGCCAACGGGTGATGACGGCCATGGCCCTGGCCTGCAATCCCCAGCTTTTAATTGCAGACGAACCCACAACGGCCCTGGATGTGACCATCCAGGCCCAGATCCTGGCCCTGATCCGTTCCCTCCAGGCAAAATTTCAGATGTCGGTGATTTTCATCACCCATGACATGGGGGTGGTGGCCGAGCTTGCCGACCGGGTGGTGGTGATGTACAAGGGCAGGGTGGTCGAAGAAAACGACGTGTATTCCATATTTGCCAAGCCTGCCCACCCCTACACCCGGGCCCTGTTAAAGGCGGTTCCCACCCTGGGCTGCATGCAGGGAAGGAAAAATCCGGCAACCCTGCCCGTGCTTGAGATGGAAAAAGAGCTCAACCGCACCCAGGGCGAGCCTTTGCCTCTGGAAGAGGAGATCGACACGGCAGACCATACCGGTGATCCCATTCTTGAGGTGAACAATCTGTTCACGCATTTTGTCTCAAAGAAAAATTTTTGGGGCAAACCCACCCACCTGGTCCATGCCGTTGAAGATGTCAGTTTCAAGATCTATCCCGGGGAAACCCTGGGCATTGTGGGCGAATCCGGCTGCGGCAAATCAACCACGGGGTATGCCCTTTTAAAACTGGTCCCGGCCACGGGTGAGGTATTGTTCCAGAAAAGAGATGTCATGGCGATTTCCAGCCAGGAGATGCAGGCGCTGCGCCAGGATATCCAGTTCATCTTCCAGGATCCGTTTGCCTCGTTAAACCCCAGGCAGACCATTGGCACCTCCATTGCCGAACCCATGGTGATCCACGGTATCGGCGACAAGCGATCCCGGCAGGCCCGGGTGGGAAGACTGCTGGAGCGGGTGGGGATTCCGGCCCACCATGCAAGCCTTTACCCCCATGAATTTTCAGGGGGGCAGCGACAGCGCATCGCCATTGCCAGGGCCCTTTCCACAAAGCCCAAGGTGATCATTGCCGATGAGGCGGTGTCGGCCCTGGACGTTTCCATCCAGGCCGTTGTTCTCAACCTCATGCTCAGGCTTCAAAAGGAGATGAACCTGTCCTATATGTTCATCTCCCATGACATGGCCGTGATCGAACGGGTAAGCCACCGGGTGGCGGTGATGTACCTGGGCCAGATCGTTGAGATGGGCACCCGCCAGCATATCTTTGAAGACCCCAGGCACCCCTACACCCGGAAATTGTTGTCTGCCATCCCCATTGCCGATCCAATAAAAAGAACGGATTTTGGCATGCTCACCGGAGAAATCCCTTCACCCGTGAGAAAAATCAATGACCCGCCCCCCAAAAAAGTGTTAAATGAAGTGGCACCTGGTCATTTCGTTGCTGACCTGGTTGCGACCGTGTAAACGAGCGATTAAACTGTAAATTAAAAAAGGAGATATTCAATGAAGAACGCATTTTTGACCCTGCTTGCGTTAGTGCTGCTTGCATCCCCGAGTTTTGCCGAAACCCGGGACATCGTCTACGCATCCGAGTCCACCGTTAAATCCCTTGACCCCCATGATACCTCAGACACCTATTCGGGTGCCATTGAGCGGGCCATCTGCCAGGGCCTCATGGGATTTGACGAAAACCTTAACATTGTTCCCCTGCTGGCCGAAAGTTACACCTTTAACGAGGCGGCCACCCAGTTTACCTTTAAGCTCAGAAAGGGCATCAAATTCCATGACGGTGTGGATTTCAATGCCCAGGCTGTGAAGGTTAATATCGAGCGCATGATGACCGGCAAGTACAAGCGCTCAAGCCTGATGAAACCCGTGGAATCCCTTGATGTCCTGGACGACTACACCGTGCAGTTCAACCTCAAGGAACCCTTTGGCGCCTTTGTCAACGCCATTGCCCATCCCGGTTCCCTGATCGTGAGCCCCAGGGCCCTTGAAACCTACGGGGACGAGGTGAGCAAGCATCCCGTTGGCACAGGACCTTTTATCTTTGACGAGTGGGTATCGGGTAACTTTGTAAAGATCAAGAAAAATCCGGATTACTGGCGGGGGGATGTCAAGGTGGATACCATCACCTTCCGGCCCGTGCCAGAAAGCGGATCCAGGCTTGCCATGCTCAGGGCCGGCCAGGCCCACTACATCTATCCCATGCCAGCGGAACTGCTGAAGATTGCCGAGCGTGATGCCAATATCGACGTCATCAAACAGCCCTCGATCATTGCCCGTTACCTGATCATGAACACCCAGTATAAACCCTTTGCCGATGTCAGGGTCCGCCAGGCCATCAACTACGCCCTTGACAAGGAGGCCATCATCAAGATCGCCTGGGGCGGTGCTGCCACCCAGGCCGATTCCATCATTCCCCCCAACCTCCAGTTTTACAAGAAGCAGGCTGTCTGGCCCCATGACCTTGAAAAGGCAAAGGCCCTCATGAAGGAGGCAGGGTATGAGAACGGGTTTGAGGTGGTCTTTTTAACCCCCAACGCCTCCAACCGGTTAAGGGCAACGGAAATGGCCCAGCAGCAGCTCAAGAAAATCGGCATCACCGGCGGCCTTGAGTCCATGGATGTGGCAAGTTTTTACAACAAGCTTGAGGGCCACAGGGTCGACGATGCCAAGCAGGTTCCCTTTATCGCCTTTGGCGGCTGGTCCGCCTCCACCGGGGACGCAGACTGGGGTACAAGACCCTTGATTTCCACCGAAGCCTTTCCCCCGGCCATGTCCAACTTCGGTTTCTTTTCCGACAAAAAGGTGGATAACTTTATTACGGCAGGCCTTGCCTCGGCCAATCCCGATGTAAGAAGAAAAGCCTATGCCGACCTCCAGGATTATGTGTGGGACAAGGCCCCCTGGGGATATCTGTTCGTCGATACCATGGTGGCTGCCAAGTCGAAAAAGCTCACGGGGATCTATCCCATGCCCGACGGTGCCTTTTCCGTGGAAAATGCTGAACTAGCAGAGTAACAATGATAAAATACTTTTTCAAACGCTGTATGGCCATCCTTCCGGTGCTGTTTGTGGTCTCTGTGCTGGCATTTGCCTTTGTGCATCTGCTGCCCGGGGACCCGGCCCGGATGATGGCCGGTGATGATGCGGACGAGGCCACCATTGAAATGCTTCGAAGCGAACTCGGCCTTGACCGCCCCTTGCCCGTGCAATACCTGACCTACATGGGCAATCTGGTCCGGGGGGATCTTGGCATGAGCCTTCGAACCAATCTGACCGTGTTTGACGAGTTGAAACTTCGGTACCTGCCGACCATGTACCTTGCCTTTGCCGGCATGGCATGGTCGGTGGTCATCGGCATCTTCTTTGGTGCCGTTGCCGCCATCTACAGCGGCAGGTGGCAGGATTACACGGCCATGATGGTTTCGGTTTCGGGCATTTCAGTGCCCCAGTTCTGGCTGGGGCTCCTGGCCATCCAGCTGTTTTCCGTTCACCTGGGATGGCTGCCCGTGGCCGGATACACCGGGAAATTTTCCGAATTGATCCTGCCGTCGTTTACCCTTGGGGCCACGGTTGCCGCCATCATGGCCAGATTTACCCTGTCCGCCTTTCTTGACGTGCTCGGCGAGGAGTATATCTCAACGGCCCGGGCCAAGGGTGTGACTGAAACCCTTGTCATGTGGAAGCACGCATTCAGGAACGCCCTGATCCCGGTCATCACCATGGTCGGTCTCCAGTTTGGATTCCTCCTGGGCGGATCGGTGGTGGTCGAAACGGTGTTTGCCTGGCCAGGGTTAGGGCGTTACATGATCGAGGCCGTTGCCGTCAGGGATTATCCCGTGCTCCAGGCCCTGCTGCTGCTCTATTCGTTTCACTTTGTCTTTATCAACCTGGTTGTGGACATGGTTTATGCCCTTATCAACCCGGAAATCCGGTATGAGTAAAAGAATTCTATGACTAAAAATATAACCCCTTTTGCCATTTTCTGGCACAAGTTCAAGCGGCGGTACACGGCCATGGTGGCCGGTCTCTTTATCGTGCTCCTGGTGATGGCGGCCGTGTTTGCCCCGGTGATTGCGCCCCATGATCCCTTTGAGACCGATTACAGCATCTCCATGATGCCCCCGAGCCTGTCCCACCTGGCAGGCACAGACCTCTACGGCCGGGATATTTTAAGCCGGATCATTTACGGCGCACGGATTTCCCTTGCCGTGGGATTCACCTCCGTGTTTGTGGGTGCCCTTGTGGGGGTGACCCTGGGGCTGGTGTCGGGATTCTTCGGCGGCTTTCTCGACGGGCTGATCATGCGGACCTCGGACGTTCTGTTTGCCTTTCCCGGCATCCTTCTGGCCATTGCCATTGTGGCCATCCTGGGGCCGGGACTGGTCAATGTGGTTGTGGCCGTGTCCGTGTTTTCAATGCCCACCTTTGCGCGCATCGTCAGGGGCAGTACCCTGGCCCTCAAGGAGAGTCTCTATGTCAGGGCCGCCAAAAGCGTGGGCGCCTCCAGACGACGGATCATGTTTGTCCACATTCTGCCCGGCACCCTGAGCGGCGTGATCATCTATTTTACCATGCGCATCGGGACCTCCATCATCACGGCGGCAAGTCTGAGCTTCCTGGGTCTTGGGGCCCAGCCGCCAACGCCTGAATGGGGGGCCATGCTGGCCGAAAGCCGCGACTATATCGGGGTGGCCGACCACATGACCATTTTTCCGGGCATTGCCATCTTCTTGACGGTTCTGTTTTTCAACCTGTTCGGCGACGGGTTGCGGGCTGCCCTGGACCCTAAAACCAAATAGACCCATTCCCTTGAATTTAAATGGTGAACTTTTTATGAAACCCATGATCGGCATGGTTGCCAATACGTATTTAAACCGGTTTAAACTGCCGGCATCCACCGTTCCCCTGGCCTATACCAGCGCCATTGAAAAGGCCGGGGGCATCCCCCTTGTGCTGCCGTTTACAAGGGATGTTGAGGCCATTTCAGACCTGGTCCATCTCTGCCGTGGCTTTGTGCTGCCCGGCGGCGGTGATGTGGATCCCGGGCTCTACGGCCAGGTCCCGTCTTCCCGGCTCGGAGAGACGGACCGGCCCCTGGACGATTTTCAGATTTCGGTTTTCATGGCGGCCATGGCCCTTGAACGACCCATCCTCGGAATCTGCCGGGGGAGCCAGGTCATCAACGTGGCCCTTGGGGGGACCCTCGTCCAGGATATTCCCACCCGGTTTCCCGATTCAACCCTCCGCCACATGCAGGAGATCGTCACCTTTGATACCGACCACTGGGTGAACCTTGAGCCCGGCTCCAGGCTCCACGATCTTTTGGGGGGGCGCATCCGGGTCAACTCCCTCCACCACCAGTCGATCGACACCCCTGGACGGGACCTTGTGGTGACGGCACGGGCCCCCGACGGCGTGGTTGAGGCGGCCGAACACACAAGGCTTCCCATGGACCTTGTCCAGTGGCATCCGGAACTGATGATGCAGAAAAACAATGACATGCTCGGCCTGTTTCAATCTTTTGTGGATCGTTGCAGGCGTTGATACCCAAATCCTCTGTCCGCAGTTTAACAGGGGCAAACCGGAACAATCCAATCCGTTAGGCAGGTGTAAAAAATGATCGTATATTTCAATGGCAGGTTCATTGACAAGCAAGCGGTGGCCGTCTCTCCCGACGACCGTGGTTTTTTGTTCGCCGACGGGCTCTACGAGGTGATCAGAAGCTACCAGGGAGTCCTTTTCAGACCCATGGATCACATTGCCCGGCTCAACCATGGGGCAAAACATCTACGGCTTTCACGGACCGATTTTGCTGAGTTTATTCAAATCGCCCAGGCGCTGATCGAGAAAAACGGGCTCCTGACCGGGGATGCCACCGTCTATTTCCAGGTAACGCGGGGCCAGGCGCCCCGGTCCCACGCCTTTCCCTCCCCCCTCCCAGAACTGACCGTTTACGCCTTTGCCTCAAAGTTTGACGCTGCAAAGGGCGAGAAACTCAAGGCCCAGGGCATCAGCGCCATCACCGTGGCAGACCAGCGCTGGGCCCGGTGCGACATGAAAACAACCGCGCTTACGGCCAATGTCCTTGCCAACCAGGCAGCCGTTGACCAAAACGCCAAGGAGGCGATTTTTGTTAGGGACGGGGTGCTGCTCGAAGGCACCCATTCCAATTTCATGGCAGTGAAGGACAATGTCCTGGTTACGGCGCCCCTGTCAAACTATATTCTTGGCGGCATTACCCGGCGCGTCATTGTTGAGCTTTGTGAGCGGGAAAACATCCCCCTGACGTTCGGGCCGGTTTTTGAAGGCGACATTCCCGGGGTCCAGGAGATGATGGTGGTGGGAACCACCCTGGAGGTGACGCCCGTTGTCAAACTCAACCATAGGCCGGTTGGCGATGGCAGACCCGGAGCCATCACAACCAAACTTCAGGCCCTTTTAAAGGGTGAAACAGCTCGAAGGTGATCCTGAACCTGGGGGCAGTGCGTTCAGGTTGTTGCAATTTTACAGAAAATTCCCGCCGAAGCATCATCAAAGGGGGCGTTTTAAATTTCGTTGTGGCCAGGGCAGATACCCTGCTGCGGCCATGGCGGTTATTCCGACGAGGTGTGAATGCTTTTTCATGTGGCAAAGATGATTTACCGGATATTGGGATGGCGGATTGACCGGGACAGGGCGCGCACGCTTTGGCAGCCTAAAAATGTGCTTGTGGGATTTCCCCACACCTCCATGAAGGATACGGTGCTGACCATGGTCGGCATGCACCTGTTGCAGAAGCGCTCCTACACCTTTATCAAGCAGGAGGCATTTTTCTGGCCCCTGTCCTGGTTCTTGAAGCTCAACCACGCCATCCCTGTTTCCCGGAGTGCCCCAGGCGGCATTGTTGATAGGATCGTGTCTGAGTTTGACCGGAACAAAAACTTCAGCGTCTGTATTGTTCCCCAGGGAACCCGCAGGTCCGGGTCCAAACTCAAGACCGGCTTCTGGCACATTGCAAAGCAGGCCAATGCGTCGGTGCTTTGCTGGTACTTTGATACGGCCGCGAGGCACTGCGTCTGTGTGGGCAGCTTTCGTCCAAGTGACTCCATGGAAGAGGACCTTAAATGCATGCAGAAACTCTACGACGCGGTGGGGTATACCATTCCGGTGGGTGAGTGAAACCCACCTGGAGATGAAAAACCACCATGGCGTCCAGGTTGAAATTTCCGGGGCGCCATGGTGGTCTCTATTAACGGCTTGGTGTATTAAAGGGGGGAAATTTCGTCAAAGGCCTTGTTCATGGTCTTTACGGCAAGGCGGATGCAGTGCTGCTTCTGGTCCGGGATTTCCACAAGCCGCCTGAAAATATCTCTGTCGGTTATTTTCCGGGCCTCTTCAATGGTCATGCCCTTGATCATTTCCATGGCAACCATGGCGGCGGAAATGGCACCCGGACAGCCCAGAACCTGGATCCTGGCATCCTCAATGATATTGTCGGTCATCTTAAGGTAGACCTTCATGGTGTCGCCGCACTGACCTGTGAGTTCGCTGATCTGGTTGGCGTCGGCAAGGCTTCCCATGCTCGGCTGCTGGATGTAATAATCAATGGCCGTGTTTGAATAACCCGACTCTGAGAGCATTGCCCTGACGTTTTCCTTGGTGTCTGTCGCTGATACGGTTTCCACTCTTGTTTTTGCCTCCCTAGTGTGCACAGCTGCCGTCTATGGTATGACCGCTGCATGTCTGGTCAATGGTGAATTCAGAAAGAGCCCCTGTTTTAAGAAGGTCCAGGTTCTGCCCGACGGTGCCTTCCACCGCCCGGTGGACCTTTATCCGGGCTGCCGCAAGTTTGTTAAGGGCACCTTTGCCGATGCCGCCGACAACGATAACATCCGCCTTTATGCCGCCAAGGGCCTTTAACGGCTGACAGTGTCCGTGGAGGTGGTCCTTGTCATGGTTGACCAAGACCTCGTGTTCCCCTGAGTCTGTATCGACGAGAACAAAAAAAGGGGCCGATCCAAAATGACCATAAACCGTGCCTGTCAGTCCAAGTTCACTGTTTGTCGGAAAAACTGCCTTCATTCTTACTCCTTGTAGCATCTGTTGGTCTGCTGCATTGCATAAATGACTGCTTGAAAATAGATGCAAAATAGTGCTGATCTTGACCGCTGTCAAGCAGCTACCGGGCCTCTTTTTCCTTGGGAGCAGAGAAAAGACAGCTCAGGATGAGCATATCCTCATCATACTCTGTGCTCACCGCATAGGGAAGGGTGTTAAAGAGCCTGATCATACCACGGTTCTGGGGCGAAGTATAGGCCACAAGCCCCTTTATACCGTTGAGCCGGGCGGCTTCGGCAAGCTTTTTTTGCAGCAGTCTTGCAATGCCCTTGCCCTGCCACTCCTTGGACACGGAAAAGGCAATTTCAGCCATGTTGACCACGGGATTTTTCAGATACTCGCCAACGGCAATGATTTTGCCGAACCCCACTTCACCCACAATTGCCACAATGGTCAGGTCGTTGATGTAATCGATCTCAAAGGTTTTGTCGATCTGATCGTGTACAAAGCTTTTCTTTTCATGGAAGAACCGGGAGACCACATCTTTTCGGTTCATGGTATAGTAATATTCCTGAATTCGTCGTTCATCTACGGGCTTTGCCGGCCGAAGCGTGACGGGAGTGTTGTCGATTTTGACAATTTCCTCAAGCCTGAGGGGGTAGACCCCCCGGATGGAATCCTTGAGCTTCCGGCTGATGTCGATGAAGTCCCGTTCCTTGGCCTGTTCAAACAGGTGATCCCTGAAATCGGGGTGGGCAATGCTGATCAGGGCCATGGCCCGCTCCTGGATGCTTTTACCGAAAAGGTTGACGATCCCGAATTCCGTGACCACATACTGGACATCGCCCCGGGGCACGACAATTGCCGAATCTTCGAGAAAGGGAACGATTCGGCTCTCCCGTCCATGGTCTGCCGTGGCCGTGAGCATGAGCACGGACTTGCCGTTGGGAGACATGGCCGTTCCCCGGATAAAATCAACCATGCCGTTGACGCCGGTAAAATTGTTGTAGGGAAGGGCGTCGGCCGCCACCTGGCCCGTAAGGTCGATGGCCATGGCCGTGTTCATCGAGACCATGTTACTGTGGCGTGCGATGATCCTGGGGTCATTGACATAGTCCGAAGGGTGGAATTCAATGGCCGGATTGTCATCTAGAAAGTCGTAAAAGGTGGTGGAACCAACGGCAGAGCTTGCCACAAGCTTGCCGTCGTTAAATCCCTTGGCCCGGTTGGTCACCACCCCCATGGAGACGAGGCGCATGATGCCGTCGGTAAGGTACTGGGTATGAATGCCAAGGTCGTTTTTTTCCGCAAGGCAGAGCAGGGTGGCATTGATGGTCGCCCCAAGGCTTGTCTGGAGTGTTGCGCCGTCGTCAATAACCCTGGAAATATGACGGGCAATGGTGTTGGCCGTTTCAATTTCAGGCATCTCCTGGATGCTGAGCAGCTCCTCCTCATATTCCACGATGTGATCCACGTCGTTGACATGGATGAAACTCTGACCCAGCACCCTGGGCATGCGCGGGTTGACCTGGGCGATGACCAGGTCTGCCGATTCCGCTGCTGCCTTACTGATATCAACCGAGATGCCAAGACTCATCCACCCGAAATCATCAGGGGGCGATACCTGAATCAGGGCTGCATTGATGGGTAGCCGCCGGGTCTTGAACAGCTTGGGGATCTGGGAGAGGTTGATGGGGGAAATGAACCTTGCATTCTTGCTGATCAATCGCGGTTTTGCCGAACCCAGGTAAAACGAGCGGATATTGAACTGCTGGGAGTGGGAGCGGTTTGCAATGAGGGTGATGGGCGTACTTTCAAGGGAGAGCAGTCTTACGATTTCAAGG
The DNA here is from genome assembly GCA_963675615.2 of uncultured Desulfobacterium sp. Lineage (GTDB taxonomy): Bacteria > Desulfobacterota > Desulfobacteria > Desulfobacterales > Desulfobacteraceae > Desulforapulum. Next base: position 32,168 of record CAXXTD010000001.1, on the reverse strand, counting down.
TCGGTAAACCGTGATGAAAGATTTGACAGTTCCTTGACAAGATGCTGGGGCTCACCGCAGGATGAAGAGATAAAAACCCGCTGCCCGGGTCGGATCTTTGAGATGGCATCCTTTGCATTACACAGTTTATCCACATAGCCGTCGGCCCAGTAAATCGGTTTTGCCATGGTGCCTCCTTGGGTTTTTAACAAGTATACTATAAAACCCTTTAAGGTCAATCAAAACCGGTACAAAACACTTGTGTGGCCGGTCAAAAGAGTCTACACTTGTCTTTAAACATTTTTTCACGGGAAAGGACGAGGAAAATGCGAATTTTGATTTGCGGCGGAACAGGACAGCTGGGACAGGACTGCACAAGGGTCTTTAACAAGAACCACACAGTTGAATCCCTGGGCCGCCGGGACCTTGATATCACGGATCCAGATCTTGTTGAACGAACTATCAGGCAGCTGGCGCCCGAGGTGGTGATCAACTGTGCGGCCTATACCAATGTGGACGCCAGTGAAGTCAATCCGGAACCTGCCTTTCAGGTCAATGCCGCGGGTGCTGAAAACCTGGCCCGTTCCTGCCGGGCAGTTGACGCCCTCATGGTTCACATCTCCACAGACTATGTGTTTGACGGCAGAAAAGAACCGCCCCTGACCTATGCTGAAACAGATTCCACCGCTCCCCTGGGCGTGTATGGTGCAACCAAGCTTGAGGGGGAGAAACGTGTGGCAGCCAGTTGGGAAAAACTCATGATCGTCCGGACCGCCTGGCTCTATGGGGTCCATGGCCGTAATTTTGTCAAAACCATGCTCAAATTGGCCCTGAACGACCCCGAAAAAATTATCCGGGTCGTGGACGACCAGTTCGGCTCTCCCACCTGGACCCTGAGACTTGCCCTGCAGCTTGAACGCCTTGTCGAAGCCGATGGCCGTGGCATTTTCCATGCAACGGCCGAGGGGTATTGCTCCTGGTATGAATTTGCCGCCTATTTCTTGAAAAAAATGGATGTGGCTCATACCATCAAACCCTGTACCACGAAGGAATATCCCCTGCCTGCGGCCAGGCCCCGCAACTCGATTCTTGACAATGCAAGGCTGAAACGAAAAAACATGAATCGCATGACCGGCTGGCGCCATGGGGTGGATCTTTTTGTTTCAAGATTTCGACAGGAATTGCTCGATGAGTGTGCGTTGTCGCTGGAATGACGCCTCTTTTTTTGACCTTTTTTTATCCATGAATGCAAAGGGGGGATACCCATGAATAAAATTGATCTTTCAGGGTTTAAAACCGCCATGCGTCAGTATCTTCGCTATGTGCGGGGTAAAAGAATAAAAGATGCCGGCCAAAAGGATCTTTTCAATGCCGTCTCATCCGTGGTGAGAATGCTGCTCATTGATATTACCATGGAAACCGAGGGGAGATACCGGAAGGCCGATGCCAAAAAAATGCATTATCTTTCCATTGAGTATCTGCCAGGGCGTTTGCTGTCCAACAATCTGTTGAATCTTGGCATTGAACAGGAATGCAGGGAAATTCTCGGGACCATGGACATTGATCTTGACGATCTCCTTGACGAGGAACACGATCCGGCCCTTGGCAACGGGGGGCTGGGCCGCCTGGCCGCCTGCTATCTTGATTCCCTTGCCAGCCTTGACATGCCGGGATACGGTTACGGCATCAACTATGACTACGGGCTTTTCAAGCAGACCATCATGGCGGGAGAGCAGCGGGAAAATCCTGATTTCTGGCCCAACCGATCGTCACCCTGGCTGCTTGCCCGGTCGGATGTGCGGTGCATGGTTCCCGTATACGGCAGAATCCAGGTGACCGAGGACAGGGAAGGTGAATACAACCCCATGTGGGTGGACTGGAAGCTTATCCTCGGCCGGGTCCATGACATTCCCATCGCCGGTTTTGGCGGACGAACGGTCAACCGACTCCGGCTTTTTTCTGCCTGGGCAAGCGAAAATTTTGACATGCAGGTCTTTAACGAGGGCGATTACTTCAGGGCCGTTGAGGAAAAAATACAGTTTGAATCCATTTCAAAGATTCTTTATCCGTCGGATTCCATGCAGGCCGGCAGGGAGCTGCGGCTTGTGCAGGAGTATTTCCTGGTGGCCTGCTCGGTTCAGGATATCATCAACATCTATCTGGAGGACCATGCGGGATTTGATCAATTTCCGGACAAGGTGGCCATTCACCTTAACGATACCCATCCAGCCCTGACCGTGGCGGAGCTCATGCGGGTCCTGGTGGATGTCCATGGCCTTGAATGGAACCCTGCCTGGGATATCACCACCCGAACCCTTGGTTATACCAATCACACCCTGCTGCCCGAGGCCCTTGAGACCTGGCCGGTCTCGATTTTTGAACGGGTGATTCCACGTCACCTGCAGATCATCTATGAAATCAACCGGCGGTTTATCGAACTGGTCAAGCAGCGGTTCCCAAACAATGCACAGCTGGTGAAATCCATGTCCATAATCAGGGAGGGGGGCGAGCAGCGGATTCTGATGGCCAACCTTGCCATCATCGGCAGCCATTCCGTGAACGGGGTGGCACGGATTCATTCCGAGCTTGTCAAAAGTCACCTGGTGCCTGATTTCTACCGCCTCTGGCCCGAACGGTTCAACAACAAGACCAACGGCGTTACCCCGAGGAGATGGATACTTTCGGCCAATCCCGGCCTTGCAGAACTGATCACCGAGGCCATTGGGGATGGCTGGATATCTGACCTTGACCAGTTAAAGCATCTGGAACCCCTGATCCTCGACAGTGGGTTCCTTGACCGGTTTGCCCAGGTGAAACGGGCGAACAAGATTAATCTTGCTGAAATTATCGGTGAAACAACCTATGTGGAGGTGGATCCGGATTCGATTTTTGACGTTCATGCCAAACGAATCCATGAGTACAAACGTCAGTTCCTTAATGTTTTAAATATTGTTCATACCTATTTGAAAATCAAAGAGGACAACCAGACTCCCGAGGCCCCTAGAACCTTTATTTTTGCCGGCAAAGCCGCTCCAGGGTACATTAATGCAAAGCTGACCATTCGCTTGATCCATGGGGTTGCAGATGTTATCAACAATGATCCGGATGTAAATCCCTGGGTGCGGGTGGTCTTTATTCCCGACTACAGGGTTTCCCTTGCCGAGGCAATCATTCCTGCGGCCGATGTGAGTGAACAGATTTCGTGTGCTGGCATGGAGGCGTCTGGAACCGGCAACATGAAGTTTGCCATGAACGGTGCCCTGACCGTCGGTACCCTTGACGGCGCAACCGTGGAGATTGCCGAAAGGGTCGGGCTGGAAAACCTCTATATTTTTGGCCTCAAGGTCGATGAAATAGCGGCCATGAGAAAAAGTTACAACCCCCGGCATTACATAGAGAACAGTCCGGATCTGATGCGGGTCATGAATGCCATCCGATCGGACCTGTTCTGCAAAAAAGACCCGGGCATTTTTGAAAGGCTCCATGACGCTGTGGTCGATTACGGAGATTACTATTTTAACATGGCTGATTTTTACGCCTACGTCGAAACCCAGAGCCAGGTGGTGACGGATTACTGCAACAAGAAACAATGGGCGGAACGATCACTTTTGAATACGGCCCGGACCGGTTATTTTTCAAGTGACCGGGCAATCCGGGAATATGCGGATGACATCTGGAAGATCAAGCCATTCCCCTGAGGGGGTGAATCTTGCTTCAGTGGCTGCAGGAAAAAATTCTTTTCTCCGTCTGTTTCTCAAAGTTTTACTTGCGATTTTTCATCTATAGCTGTATTAAATAAACCAATTTGTACAGACTAAATCGCATTCAAAGTTTGATGGGGAAACACATGGGCATTCATGAACGCAAAATCAGAGAAAAAGAAGAACGGCGCAGGCAGATAATGGAAGCTGCAAAGCTTGTATTCTCAGCCAAGGGGTTTAACCGGGCAACCATGGAGGAGATTGCAGGCGAGGCTGAGTTGAGTCCGGGCACCCTGTATCTATATTTTAAAAACAAGGAGGAGCTTCACACCTCACTTTCCATTGATATTCTCAAGTACCTCACCCGGCAGATGCGGGAGTACGTGGATGAGAAAAAAATGAGTCCCGAGGCAAAAATTTATGCCCTGCGGGATGCCTTTATCGATGTTTACGAGTATGACGCCATGGTACTGATCAACCTGTTTCACCTTCAGTCCGGGGAAACCCTGAAGAATCTGTCCGGCGAGGTGCTTCAGGAGATCAAGGAGGCTTCTGCCGACGCCCTGGGGGCGATAACCTCCATTGTGCAGGAGGGTATAGACCAGGGGGTGTTTGTTGACAAACATCCGGTTGCCCTTGCCGATATCATCTGGGCGACCTATTCGGGAGTGGTACTCTGGGTGGACAGCAAGCGTCTGCTCAACAATGAAAAAGATTTTGTAAAGCAGACCCTTGGGACAGCCTTTGACCTGATTGTTGCCGGTTTGAGAAATCTATGACGCCTTGCAGAGTCTGTGGATAGTCTGGGCATGCCAGTCACCCCTCCCAGAGAAGGTGGGTATGCCCTTGTCCATGAGGGCCTGGGCAATTTCCGCAAAGGTAGACCGCTTTTCCCGCATGGCGCGGATGATTTCAATCACCTCATCCTTGGTGTGGTGGGTTCCGGATGCATAGCTGGTGGTTCCCTTTTGAATGGTTTTTGATTGACTTGCAGCGTCCAGGGTGGGTACAACCCTGCTCATCAGAATCTGATTGAGATTTTCAAAAAACGTGGTGACCGATTCGTGCTGTTTGATCTGTGCCTGTGCGAGACTTTCCTGGCTCTCAGCCATCCGCTCAAGGCTGGCAGCCACAGTGGCAAGGCTTTCCTTTATGACGGGCAGATATTCATTGGTATCATCGCTATCACGATACTGACTCTGGGGGGGGAAGGGCCCCCTCCGGTCAACGACTTTTCTGCGTTCGTTTCCCAGACCGTATCGATCACCCATCTCTTTTCGGGTTGGTCCGGAAGGCCGTGGGGGTGATCCCCGGTGGGTGCTTCTCAGGTTTTTTAAAAAATCGCTCATAACTCCTCCTGAACTAACTGTTCAAACAACCTCGTGTGCAGGTTTTAAAATCTTTGGCTCTTCCCGGGTTGAATTTCTTTTAGTGAATTGATGGAGATTCATGGGATTAAGCAAATTCTTTTAAAAAATCACATATATATTTTATAGCACTTATTGGATAAGTCAACAAGGAAATGGCGATAATATGTTGAAAGGGCGTGTTTGATAAGGAGGGTGGGGGGCGAGTAAAGCTGTGGATGGCCTGGGATGGTGTTGCCGCAAGAACAGGGTCTGAACGGTTGAACAGGCCATCCCGAAGGTGGTCCAGGAGAAAACCCTAGCGGGACTTTTCCATGAGCGCGGCCGTCTCTTTCTGTATACAAAAGTAAATGTCTTCATCGCTGCCAAAGATATCAATGACATCCTTGTGGTTGATGAGGGTCTCCACGATGTAGGCGGTAAGGTAGAGACTTACCACGTTGGGGCTTGCCACAAGGGTCCGGAACGGTGCAATTTTGAAATCAATGTCAAACCCCTCTGCCCGGCACAGGGTGTCAAGGCACTTTGCAATCTGCTCCTGGATGGCGTTTTTACTGACGGTTTCCACAAGTCCCGTCTCCACAAGCCGCATGGAAACCTTGTTGCTGAATGACTCAATATTGTCCCGTACTGCGCCGATGGCGCGGTCTCTCTCCCGTGTTTTGGAGGATTCAATTTTCGAAAGCAGCTTTGATTCCCGGTTTCCTGCACTGAATGACTTGGCCATGGAATATCCTTATATATCTGCGTTAAATGATTGTTAGGTTCTATTCACGTTCATTGACACTTATCCCTATGTTTATAATCTAAAGTTCGATGGTGTTTCAAGATAAAAATCATGATCCCTCAATAATAATTTGCGGAGAAAACCTGCCGTTGAAACGGTTCATTCGTACTCTGAATGCAATTCGTTCAAAGTGGTCGGGAAGACCACTTCCATCATCAAAGTTGAAATGGATGGCACTGATGCCAGGTCCGGAAGTGCTGGTCTGTTTTGCAAGTTCCATTTTTCTGTGGCGCATTCCGATGAGGGTCGAATGGACGACCTTTACATCCCTGCAGTAAAACAGGGGTTCGGGATTGCCCATTCCAAAGGGTCTCAACCTGTCTATGGCCTCAACAAGTTCCTTTGTGATGGTGTCGATTTCAAGGGCACAATCGAGTTCCAGGATTCGTTTTCTGGGTTCGCCGTTCATAAGGGTTCGGATGGTATCCTCAAAGTGTCGGGAAAACGCATCCATATTTTGTTCCTGAATGGTTAGTCCGGCTGCCATGGCATGGCCTCCGAACCGTTCAAGCAGGCCGCTGCACTGCCCAAGGGCACTGTGAATGTTGATGTTGTTGACGCTTCTGCAGGACCCTGTGGCCGGTGAGTTTGCCGTAGAGATGAGCACCACCGGGCAGGCGTATTTCCGGGCAACCTTTGACGCAACAATGCCGAGGACTCCAGGGTTCCAGGACGAATCCCACATCACCATCGCATCCTTGCAGCGTGTGTTGTTCAGGCGTGAAATCCGCTGTTCAATGTCGGCAGCAATGCTCTGTTCGGTCTGCTGGCGTTTTTTGTTGAGCTGGTCCAGGAGGTCTGCCTTTTGTTCGGCTGCCCGGAGGTCACGGGAGCAGAGAAGATCAATGCAGATTCTGGCATGGGCCATTCTTCCGGCAGCGTTGATGCGTGGCGCGATTCTGAAGGCAATATCGTCGGAGTCGATAAGGGACGGGTCGATCCTTGCCACGTCAACAAGGGCTGCCAGGCCCGGCCGTTTTCCCCGTCGCATCACGTCGATGCCCGCCATGGTGAGGATTCTGTTTTCAGCGGTCAGGGGGACCATGTCGGCAATGGTGCCAAGGGCCACAAGGTCGCAGCTGTTCATCAGTTTGGGTTCGCTGAACCGCTGCCACATTCCTCGCTTGCGCATTTCCATTCTCAGGGCAATGACAAGGTAAAAGGCAACCCCCACACCGGCAAGGTGGTCAAGTCCAGAACCGCATCTCTTTTGTTTGGGGTTTACAATGGCCAGGGCATCGGGTGCTGGGTCCGGCACCTCGTGGTGGTCGGTTACGATGACGTCAATATCCTCAATGCGTGCAAGATCAATGGCTTCAAAGCTGTCAGAGCCGCAGTCCACAGTGACGATAAGATCAATCTGCTGCTCCACTGCCATGGCGATATGCTCGGCCTTGAGGCCGTAGCCCTCTCGGCTTCTGTGGGGGATGTACCAGGCGATCTCCCCGTTGACATGGGTCAAAAAATCGTAGAGGACCGCCGTTGCCGTCACCCCGTCCGCATCAAAATCGCCAAAGATGAGGATTCGTTCATTGTTTTCAACGGCCAGGGTAATTCGCGAAACTGCCCGGTCCATATCCTTGAGGGCAAAGGGATTGGTGAGGGTTTCCATGGCCGGAGCGAGGAAGGCCAGGGCAGCCTCCGGGGTTTTTATACCTCTGTTTGCAAGAAGGGTGGCAACAATTCGATGGCATCCCAGTGCCGTTTCAAGCCCTGCAACGGTGGTTGAGTCCGGATTTTTCTCTTTCCACTCTGTTTTCATAACGATCCATTGTAAATTCTTAAACATATAGCAGGGCAGGGGAGAATGTCAAATCATTCTCCACCCATACCGATGCCCAAAATCAGAATTGCTGGTCCTTGAAATTTCAGGTTGAAAAATTTAGTCCAAAGGTGTTATATATGAAGGTTGCATATTATTAATTACAAGGAATTCAGGATGCAGACCGTTCATAAATTGTACCGGGTGGAAAAAAGCAGGATTGGGTTTCTCAAGTTTATCTTTGAGGGGTACGATAATCTTGCCGTTGTGACCACCCTTGATTCATCAGCAGGTCTTGTTCGCCTGGCCATCTCCCCCGGCTGTTCTTCCGAGGCGTTTGCCGTGGTGGAAGATTTGAAAAAGGATATCATGATCAGTGACGTTTAAAGAAAAGACCCATGTGGAAACCCCCAGGGGGTATGCCTACATCTACACCATCGGGTGTCAGATGAACACCTATGACACCGAAAGGCTTTTTTTCATACTCGGCGGGCTTGGGTATGCAAAGACTGATGACCTGGACCGGGCCGACATCATTGTCTGCAACACCTGCTCGATCCGTGAAAAGGCCCAGGAAAAGGCGTTCAGCTTTCTGGGCCGGGTGCCGCCCCTGAAAAAGACCAAGCCCCATTTGATCACCATCATGACCGGGTGTGTGGCCCAGCAGGAAGGAAAAGAGGCATTCAAGCGCAACACGGCCCTTGACATTGTTCTCGGGACCCAGGCCTTTTCCCGGCTGGGCGATCATATCAACGCTGTCCTCAACGGCAGAAGCCAGATCACGGACATCGGGGATTCGCCGGCCATCTATGAGGCCATGCCCGATTTTTCGTTGATTGACAACGACAAGGTATCGCGCTTTGTCACCATCATGCAGGGGTGTGACAACTACTGCACCTATTGCGTGGTGCCCTATGTCAGGGGTCGGGAGCGAAGCCGCACCCCGGAGAGCATTGTCGAAGAGATCCGTATTCTTGCCGATGCCGGTGTCCGGGAGGTGACCCTGCTGGGCCAGAACGTCAACTCCTACGGCCAGAAAGAGCAGATCTGCTCGTTTCCAGAGCTGCTCGAACAGATCTCCCGGGTTTCCGGTATTGAAAGAATCCGGTTTGCCACTTCCCACCCCAAGGATCTTTCCGACGAACTCATTTGCGCCATCAGGGATCTTGACAAGGTGTGCAACCAGCTTCACCTTCCGGTTCAGTCCGGATCAAACCGCATATTGAAAAAAATGAACCGGGGGTATACAAGGGAGCAATACCTTGAAAGGGTTGGACGGCTCAGGGAAAATTGTCCGTCCATTGCCCTTTCCTCGGACATGATCATCGGGTTCCCCTCTGAAACCCGGGCCGATTTTGACGAGACCATGGATCTTGTGCGACGGGTTGAGTTTGACGGTATTTTTGCCTTTGCCTATTCGGACAGGCCCCAGGCCCCTGCCGCAAAATTTTCAGACGGGGTTGACGAGGATGAAAAAATGGGGCGGCTCAACGAACTCATTCAGTTCCAGGAAGGGATGACCCTTCGGAAAAATAAGGCCCTGGTCGGCGGTCGGGAGCGGGTCCTGGTCGAGGGATTGAGTCAGAAAAAGCGGCACGATGCAGGTGGAAACCTGTCCGACCTTCCCCAGATGACAGGCAGAACCGAATCGGGAAAAATTGTCCATTTTTATGGAAAGAATGTCCGTCCCGGAGAGATCCTGGACGTTAAAATCGAGCATGCCTACCCCCATTCCCTGTGGGCAGTGCAAGGGAGATGAACAGATGAAGACCCAAGGAACGAACAGGCGGATCGGCAGGAACGCTCCCTGTCCCTGCGGCAGCGGAAAAAAGTATAAAAACTGCTGCATGGGCAAGGATCAGGTGCTGACCCTCAAAGAAACCTACAAGCGAAACTACGGCATTATCCTCAAGGAGCCCGACCAGATTGAGGGCATCCGAAGGGCCGGAACCCTGCTTTTGTCGATCATGGACAAGGTTGCTGCCATGATTGCCCCGGGCATCACCACGGACCAGATCAACACCCTGGTTGAACAAGAGACCCGAAAGGGCGGTGCCATTGCCGCTCCCCTCAACTATCGCGGTTTTCCAAAGAGCGTGTGTGTATCGGTCAATGAGGTGATCTGCCACGGCATCCCCGGGGACCGGGTGCTCAGGGACGGAGATATTGTGAATGTGGACATTACCCCCATCCTGGACGGCTATTATGCCGATGCAAACAAGACTTTTTTTGTCGGAACCCCGGGACCGGACGCGAAAAAGGTGGTGGCTGTGGCCCTGGAGTGTTTGAGGCGGGCCATTGAGACCGTGCGTCCGGGGGCCCACCTGGGAGACATCGGCCATGCCATTCAGACCCATGCTGAATCCCAGGGGTGCTCGGTGGTCAGGGAGTTTGTTGGCCACGGCGTGGGCCTTGATTTCCACGAACACCCCCAGGTCCTCCACTTTGGCCGGAAACACCAGGGAATTGAGCTTGTACCGGGCATGGTCTTTACCATTGAACCCATGATCAACCTTGGGGCAAGGGATCTGCACATCCTTGACGATAACTGGACGGCGGTGACCAACGACGGATCCCTGTCGGCCCAGTTTGAGCAGACCATTGCGGTCACTGAAACCGGTTGGGAGAGCCTTACGCCTTACTAACGGTGGACATTTGTCGGTGTGATTTGAATCTTTTTTTGTTTGACCGTTTTTTCCGGATTAACCCTTGACTTTTTTTATTCCAGGTAGTTAGTAGGAACAGCTGACTGTCCTCCCGGACAGTTGCGACAACTATTATAACCCATGTGGCCCTGGTGCCGCGGACGAAAAAAGAGGGGTGTAAAATGAGTGCTTTGCTGATCATGGTTGCATCATTTGCCGGTTATTTGCTGATGTACAAGCTTTATGGACGGTTTATCGGCGAAAAAATTTTCAAGCTTTCGGGAACGGCGTCCGCGCCTTCGGTATCCATGGCGGACGGGGTGGACTACGTTCCCACCAACAAGGAGGTGATCTTTGGCCACCACTTCACCTCCATCGCAGGCACAGGACCGATCGTGGGACCGGCGGTTGCCATCATCTGGGGGTGGGTTCCGGCCCTGATCTGGGTATTTGTGGGCAGCATCTTCATGGGGGCGGTCCATGATTTTGGTGCGCTGATCATCTCCATGCGCAACCAGGGCAAATCCATTGCCGACTACACCGCCAAATATGTCAACAACCGAACCAAGTTTCTCTTTTTCCTCCTGGTATTCCTCGAGCTGTGGATCGTGATCGCCATCTTTGGCCTGGTCATTGCTGTCGTATTTGCCATGTATCCTGCAGCGGTTCTGCCGGTATGGTTTGAAATCCCCATTGCCGTCTACCTTGGCTATCTGATCTATAAGAAGGGGAAAAGCATTGTCCTGTGGTCGATCATTGCCGTGGTTGCCATGTATGTGACCGTTGCCATTGGGGCCTACCTGCCAATCAAAATGCCCGATGTGGCCGGTATTCCTGCCACGGGTGTATGGACCATCCTTCTTCTGATCTATGCCTTTATTGCATCCACCCTGCCCGTGACCACCCTTCTCCAGCCCCGGGATTTCATCAACTCCCACCAGCTCATCGTGGCCATGGTACTGCTGATCGCCGGCGTATTTGCCTCGGCATTCTCCGGCAGCCTTGAGATCGTTGCCCCGGCAGTCCAGATGTCACCGGCCCAGGCCCCACCCATGTGGCCCTTTTTGTTTATCACCATTGCCTGCGGCGCCATCTCCGGATTTCATTCCCTGGTATCTTCGGGTACCTCGTCCAAACAGGTGAGAAGTGAAACCGATTCCCTGTTTGTAGGGTATGGTTCCATGCTCATGGAAGGGTCCCTGGCCACCCTTGTCATCATTGCCGTAGCCGCGGGTATCGGCATGGGATATACCACCAAAACCGGAGAAACCCTCACGGGAGTTGCTGCCTGGTCAACCCATTATGCGTCCTGGGCCGCAGCCGCAGGCCTTGGCTCAAAGGTGGCCGCCTTTGTCAACGGCGCCGCCAACATGATCGCTGCCACCGGTATCTCGTTTAAAATCGCCCTGGTGGTCATGGGCGTGTTTGTCGCGTCTTTTGCAGGCACCACACTTGACACGGCAACACGTATTCAGCGTTACATTGTTTCCGAACTTTTCACCAGCGTGCGCATGGATTTTCTCACGGGCAAATATATTGCCACCTTCATCGCTGTTTTAACGGCCCTGGCCCTGGCCTTTGCAACCGGTGCCGGCGGCAAGGGCGCCTTGAAACTGTGGCCTCTTTTTGGTGCGGTCAACCAGACCCTGGCGGCCCTGGCCCTGATCATCATCACGGTTTATCTCAAGGGCAGGGGGGGGATCAAGTGGGTTGTTTCCGGAATTCCTTCCGTGTTCATGGTGTTCATGACTGTCTGGGCCCTGGTTCTCAACCAGACAAAATTCGGCACCCAGCACAATCTGCTGCTGCAGACGGTCAACGCCATCATTCTTGTTATTGCCGTCTGGATCGCCATTGAAGGGGTGTTGAAATTTATGAGCATCGACGGTGAGATCGAGGACCTCGAAACCCAAGACCTGGGGTTGTCGTCGGCTGAAGGTGATGCACGCTAAATGACTTTGGTTCTTCGATTGAAGAAAACCTACTACTGGATGACAGGCCCGGCCCTGGCCGGGCTTGCCGTTTGTTTCGGGGCCAAGGCCATTGGGATCATCCCGGCTTGGCCGGCAGGAAAAGGGGTTCAGGTCATGGTGATGGTGGCCTGTGCCGTGACCTGTTTTGCCGCCCCCTTGATGATGCGAACCCTGTTTGCCCATTCCCTCAAGGATTGCCATGGCGCGCCGCCGGACCGGTTTTTAAGATTTCAGCAGCGCCTGGTGCTGGTGTCCCAGCTGACCCCCTGGTGGTCGGTGTTTGTGGTGGCAACGGAGTTTGATAAATTCCATGGTGCAGCCATTGTTCTCATGGGCCTTTACGCGGTCTACTACTACTATCCCTCCCAGGGACGTATCGCCTTTGACCGGAAAATTTTCAGGGTGAAATCAGATGAAAATTGCGTTTAAGGATCTTGTGGCAAGAGCAAAAGAGCGCCTTGTTTCCCTTTATGAAATTGCGGATGAGGTGGCAAGGGGCAAGGCCGTTGACGCCATTGAGGCTGAGCTTGAAGAGCTTGAGCACGTTTTTGCCCTGGTTGTCCAGGGGGCCTTTGTGGGCATCCCCTCTCCGCCCATGCAGATTTCCCTGGCGCTTTTACCCCTCATGGAACGGGAGATTATTCTAATGACCGAAAAACTTGACACCGCCAACGAACCCCTGTCCCATCTTTTTTCCACCTTTGACGTCTCATGAGGGCAGGGGATGTGAATCAAACCTCACTCGTGTTTTACATGGGCAAGGGCGGGACCGGCAAATCAACGGTTTCGGCCCTGTCTGCCATGGTGCTGGCAAGGGCCGGAAAAAAGGTGATGGTGGCAAGCTTTGATGCGGCCCACAACCTTTCAGATATTTTCAAGACCCAGCTGAACCACACCCCCCGGGCCATTGTGCCGGGTCTGCTGGGTGCCGAAATTGACCGTGAACGCATGATTCAGCTTTTTTTAAAGGAAACAAGGGACTCTCTTAAACGAAGCTACTCCTATCTCACCGCCTTTAACCTTGACGGGTATTTCAATGTCTTAAAATTCTCCCCGGGCCTTGAAGAACACGCCCTGGTGCGGGCGCTGACCGAGATCATGCAGGCCTTTCCAGACCTTGACTATCTCATCATTGACATGCCGCCAACGGCCCTTTCCGTGAAATTCTTTCTCCTGCCGACCCTCTCCCGGATCTGGATTCAGGAGCTTGAAAAGCTGCGCAACGAGATCAACAAAAAAAAGAAGATTGTGTCAACGGTGCGCTATGGCAGTAAAGCCCATGGCCGGGACAAGATCCTGAACCGAATCATGACCCTTAAACAGGAGTACATGGACCTGGAATCCTTGTTTCGGAATTCGGAAACCACATCCCTTTCCGTGGTGTTGAACAACGATAGTCTTGCCATTTCAGAGACCGAGCGCATTGTCAGGGATCTTGGCGCGAACAACCTCTCTATCAAGAGCGTAGTGTGGAACAGGGTTGACGACACCAGGGGGTTGCCCACGTTTTCCATTGCCGGTTCAATGGCGTTGTCTTTACCCTGTTCGGCGGACCCCCTCACCGGTATTGACACCCTGAACCGGTTTGTCGATTCCTGGGATGTTGACGCCCCCACCCTTGTTGACCGGGTGACAGGGGCAAAATTGCTGTAACCTTTTTTATAAGAAACTCCTGTCGAAACATCATTGTGAAAGTCTCGACTTTCGAGCCCCCTTTGGTCGCCCTGACCGGAACATTGTAAACCAAAGTGGGTAGGATTTTTGCCCTTCCAGGCGTTAAGAAGCGCAGGCTGTTTGAGGACTTTAGCCCGCAGTTCCTGCGCTTTAGTCTGGAAGGGCAAAAATCCCCCCGACGTTTACCGTTCCGGTCAGGGCGACCAAAGGGGGCGGAATGGTACGATCGCCTGACCTGTATCATCGAGTTTCATGCTTCGTTGTGTCTGCTATAACATGTGGGTAATATGAAACTCGTATCATTCCGGCGACCAGAGGAAGGTATTGCCCTCCGCTCATTCTCGCAGCCCGTCCTGGGCTGCTCCGAGGGAAACGGCAGCTCCTTCAGCGTCCATGCTGACCGCTGCCGTTTAATCCGCTACGGGCAAAACCTCCCCCCGGTCGCCTCTGCTGACGAAGGTTCAAGTTTCGTGGTTCGTTGTGTCCGCCAGGAGATGGGAGAGACACAACCTGTTTTAGGTTTCTTTTTCAAGCTGTGGAAATTTGACAATGGGGATGAGGGTGATCAGCGGCACAAAGGCGGTCCAGAACAGGACGGTCTCAATGGAGTAGATATCGGCAAGCTTGCCCACCAGGGGAGAGAAAAGACCGCCAAGGCCGTAGGCAAGTCCCATCATCAAACTTGAGACCATGGATCTTCCCTTGGGGGCAAGCCGCTGGGCCATGAGCACCCCAAGGGGCATGGTTGCCAGGGCGAAAAAACCGCCGATGAAGGCCCCGAGGTAGACAAAGGGGCCCGGCAGAAAGAGGTAGGCCAGCAGCGCCGGGGTCATCAGCAGATGGGTGACGAAAAAGATCCGCTTGAACCCCATGCTGTCCGACAGCGAGCCGGAGATGAGACCACTGACCGTACCGGCAAGGATGAACAGGGAAACGATAAACCCCACCGAGATAAGATCGTACCCTTTCTGCACCAGGAAAACCGGCATGAAGGTCATGAACGACTGGCCTGCAACGGCCCTGAGCACCATGACGATCCAGATCAGTGAAATGGGTTTCCATACATGGCCCAGGCTCTCCTTGAGGGATCCCAGAAAGCCTGAATTTTTCATCCCTTCGCTCACGGGCATGGGAATGGTCCGAAGGCAGACGAGGATGCTGACAAGTCCCAGAACCATGGTCCAGGGCATGGCTTCAAGGCCGAAGCGGCCCACATACCAGGAGATGAACACAGGCCCGATGGCAAACGACAGGGTGCCGCCTGTGTTGAATATGGACATGCACAGTCCCTTTCTTGCGCCCGAGTACAGGGGAAGCATGCCCGTGACCGACGGATGGAACATGGATGACCCGACTGAGCCTGCCGCCAGGACCGCCATCAGCACGTAGAAGTTGGGGGCAATTCCGGAAAAGGGAATGCACGAGACTGCGAGAAACACCCCCCAGAGAATAAAGGCCCGGGTCTGGTAGCGGTCGGCAAGATAGCCCACGCAGGGCTGGACCACAAAGGCCAGGAGGCGAATCATTCCCGTCAGGAATCCAACCTGGGCCATGGACAGGGCAAGCTTGTCCACGTACACCGGCAAAAGAGGGCTGGTGAACGAGCTGTAAAAATCTCCGGTAAAGTGGACCAGTGTCAGGGCGGCAACCACCTTGACGTTGAGTTTTGTGTTTTCGGTCATTTCCTGATCATCCCTTGTTCATCCAACGGTGTGTCTGGATCGTTGTTCCAGTCCGGCAGTTTCAAGGTCCGCCTAATTTTTCAGGCTGTGGATGGGGGCGGGGATTCTTCCGCCGTGGCAGACAAACGAGTCCCGGTTGGTGGCGTGGGGTACGTTCATGATCTTTGCCTCACCCAGGAGTCCGCCAAAGTAGACGCTATCCCCGGCCTTTTTTCCGGGAACGGGAATGATCCGGGTGGCCGTGGTCTTGTTGTTGATCATGCCGATGGCCATTTCATCGGCCATGATGCCGGCCAGGGTCTCTTCGGAAATATCACCGGGAACCGGAACCATGTCAAGCCCCACCGAGCATACACAGGTCATGGCTTCAAGTTTTTCAATGGTGAGATACCCCTTTTCTGCGGCCTCGGCAATGTTGAGATCTTCGCACACCGGAATAAAGGCACCGCTCAAGCCGCCCACGTGGGAGCTTGCAAAGGCCCCGCCTTTTTTCACGGCATCGTTGAGCATGGCAAGGGCTGCGGTTGAACCGGGAACACCGATGCTGGTGAGCCCCAGGGCCTGGAAGATTTCGCCGATGCTGTCACCCACCGTTGGCGTGGGAGCAAGGGAGAGGTCCACCACTCCGAACCGGGTGCCAAGGTTGTCCGCAACCTCCCGGCCGATGAGTTCTCCCACCCGGGTCACCTTGCAGGCCGTGGTTTTGATCACCTCTGCAATCCGGCCCAGGGTGAGATTCGGTCGTGCCTCAAGGGCCCTGTCAATGGCCTTCTTGACCACGCCGGGTCCGCTGACCCCCACGTTGATGACGGAATCTGCAACCCCGACACCCAGGTAGGCGCCCGCCATGAACGGCATGTCCTGGGGAATGTTGGCAAATACGCACAGTTTTGCGCAGGCAAGGCCGTCGTCCCGGGCCGTAAGGGCCGCGGCCCGTTTGATGGCCTTTGCCATGTCCAGCACGGCATCCATGTTGATGCCGCTTCTTGTGGTGGCAACGTTGACCGAGGCGCAGATGCGCTGGGTCTCGGCCAGGGCCCTGGGCAGGGCATCCATGAGGGCCCGGTCTCCGGTTGCAATACCCTTTTCCACAAGGGCTGAAAAGCCGCCCATGAAGTCGATGTTGACCTCCTTGGCGATGTCGTTGAGGCAGATGGCGATCTCAACCATCTGATCGGCATTGAAGGGGGCGCCCACAAGGGCGATGGGGCTTGTGGAGATGCGCTTGTTGACCACCTGAATGCCATACTTTTCACCAATGGTGTTGCACACAGGCACAAGGGCCTCGGCCCGGGTGAGAATTTTTTCCCTGATCTTGTGCTTGAACACCGAAAGGTCGTGGCTTACGCAGTCAAAGAGGTTGATGCCAAGGGTGACGGCCCGGACGTCCAGGTGTTCGTTCTTGACCATTTCAATGGTGGAAAGGATCTCTTGTTCGTTAAACATGGTTTGTACCTTGTCCTATATTTTATTGATGGCCTGGAAGATGTTCTTGTGCTGGATGCTGATGTCCAGTCCAAGACCTGCGGCTTTGTCCCTCAGGGCGGAAAAAAGGGCCTTCTGGTCGGTGTCCGGGGTGATCAGCACCTCGTAGACCATGATGTTGGCCCCGGGGGTATCACCGCCCTTGAACACGGCCCTGAGGTTTGTGACATTTACCTCTGCATCGGCAATAATCCGTGTAAATCTTGCCACAAGTCCCTTCTGGTCGGGTCCGATGGTGGTGATGATGAAAATTTCTCCCCCATCGTTTCTGCTGCCGTTGATGGCCGTGTCGGCAAGATTTACGTGGATATAAAGGTCTGTGCCGGCCAGGTCCTTTTCAAGGGTGGATTTAACGATCTCCAGGGTCAGTTCCGGCGAGGGAAGCACAATGAAAATACCGGAAAACTGGTTCTGGAGAATGACCTGGTTGACGTTTTCAATGTTGCAGTCAAGGTCGTAGAGGCTCTTTGCCGTGGCCGCAATAATTCCCGGCCTGTCCTTTCCAAGGACCGTGATGATCAATCTGTCCATAAATGTATGCTCCTGGTTCTTCATTCAAAAGGGTGTTCATAGTATATTTTGGGATGAAGGTAAACCAAAAACATGGTTTCGCATTGTTGGAACCCATTAAAATATTGATGTTTCAGCAGGCAGTGATTATAATACCAGCGTTTTTGCGTTGAAATCCAATTGTATTGCATACAGAGGGGGACGATAAGAATCAATGGGATTTAAGAGCTGGTCAGAGCATCTCCAGGAGCACAAAGTACTGCTGGTGATCGTCATTGTTGCTTTCTTTGTTGTGGAACTTGAAGTCTTTGTCCTTGCCACCATGCGTTCGGGTCATCAATCCTACATGCAGGTGATTGATGCAAACAACGAGGTGGTTTACGAGGTCAAGGGGGCGACCATGACCAATTTCAATAAATATTATTTTGAAAACACCTTTGGGCCCCTTGAAAATTACCGGGTAAAGCTTGTATCAAAGGATATTCCCTTTCCCTTCCGGGCCTGGTTCTCTGCGGCTGTGGGGATTCCTGTGGGGTTGATCCTGCTCCTTGGGTTTATCCTCAAGGCTGTGATGACCTTTTTGGGTGGGGGGGATCCGTCCGGGGAATCACCGGGTGATACCGATCATCCCAAGGGCGCCAATCGCGTCGAGGCCCTTTTTTTCAGGATCAGCCGGTTCAATATTTTTGTCATCGGTTTTCTGGTGTTTGCCGCCGTGTTCCTCTACTGGATCATTCCCAACCTCATCGCCTTTCTTGCCCGCACGGGAATTGAAACCATTGTTGATTTCAAGTGGTTTTTCGTGGCCGTGATTGCCGCCCTTTTTGTTCTGTTTGCCTGGTTCATGTACATGAAATACCGGCTTGCCCACAGGAGCATGGAGGTCCAGACCGAGTTGAGAAAGTACGAGCTTGAGCTTGAGTATAAAAGAGCGGCAGGAACCGTTAACAGCCTTGGGTATGACGACACCCGGGGGCAGCGGATGCTCGGGTATGCGGAACCTGATGACGGACCTGACGTCCGGTCCAGGGACAAAAGGGATGAGCCATGAAGATCATCACCACTCACAAGGGAACGGATTTTGACGCCCTTGCCTCCCTTGTGGCGGCAAGCGTGATCTATCCCGGGTCGCTGCCTGTGCTGCCCAAGACCATAAATCCCAATCTCAAGGCGTTTCTGTCCATCCACAAGGATCTTTTTGATTTCTATTCGGTCAATGAGATTGACCTTGACGATGTCGATACCCTGATTGTGGTTGACACCAATTCCTGGTCCCGGCTGGAGGGGATGAAGCGGTTAAAAGATCGCAAAGACCTGGAGATCATACTCTGGGATCACCATGTAAAGGGAGATATTGAAGCGGGTGAGGTGGTTCGTGAGGAGATGGGGGCAACCATTACCCTTTTGATCCGGGAGCTTTCAAGGCTGAGAAAACTCATCACGCCCATCCAGGCCACCCTGTTTCTCATGGGGCTTTATGAGGATACGGGAAACCTGACCTTTCCTTCCACCCTGGCCGAGGATGCCAGGGCGGCAGGCTACCTTCTTGAAAGGAAGGCGGATTTGAACATCCTTGGCACCTTTCTTCGCCAGGCCTATGGCAAGAAGCAGAAGGACATCCTTTTTAAAATGATCCAGAACGCAGAACGAAGGGAAATTTCCCACTTCAACATCTCCATTTCTAACATGGATATTGAAGGCCATGTGCAAAACCTTTCGGTGGTGGTTCAGATGTACCGGGAGATCGTCAACGTGGACGCAGCCTTTGGTATTTTCCGGGACGTTGAGCGGGACCGCTGTATGGTCATCGGCAGGAGCAACCTGGACGAACTGAACATTGGGATCATCATGCGGAGCATGGGGGGCGGCGGCCACCCCGGGGCAGGTTCGGCCCTGCTGAAATCCACCAATCCCGCTGTGATTGAAGAGATGCTCGTTGAGATGATCAAGGGCAATCAGCAGACCTCGGTGATGCTCAGCGACATCATGTCCTACCCGGTGACCACTGTCAACCAGAACACCGAGGTGGGTGAGGTGGCCATGATGCTCAGGGAACTGGGTTGCTCCGGGCTGCCCGTTGTGGACGACCAGGACAACCTGGTGGGGGTGATTTCACGCCGGGATTTCAGAAAGATCAGAAAGGCCAACCACATGCAGTCCCCGGTCAAGGCCTTCATGAGCCGGGACGTGGTCTCGATCACGGCCGAGCGAAGCGCCATTGATGCGGCCAGGCTGATGATCCGCCATGACATCGGCCGCATCCCGGTCATGGACAAGGGCAGGATCATCGGCATTGTCACCCGGTCGGACGCCATGCTTTATTTCTACGATCTCCTGCCCGACTGAGGGGTA
This sequence comes from uncultured Desulfobacterium sp., assembly GCA_963675615.2. Classification (GTDB taxonomy): domain Bacteria; phylum Desulfobacterota; class Desulfobacteria; order Desulfobacterales; family Desulfobacteraceae; genus Desulforapulum. Next base: position 12,251 of record CAXXTD010000001.1, on the reverse strand, counting down.
TGCCCAGACAGAGGTTCACACCTTGCCAGATGGGGTGTTCACCAGGGCGCTTGATCCCATTGGAAATTTCCTAGAAACCAAGTTTTTTTGTGGCCCATACGGCAAGTTTTTCCCTGAAAATTTTGGCATTGTGCCGGATATCAACGGGAAATGACGGGTGGATCAGGATATGATGGATCCCCTTTGTCAGGTCATGGGACAGGGCTAGGGTTTCAAGTTCCTGGATAAGATTTTTTTTGTCCTTCAACCCTGGGATCGGTTCAACAATGATCACAGGGGTCTGCATCTGTTTGGGGCCAACGCCCACAAGGGCACTCCTGAACACGGATTCGTGGTTGTTGAAGATCGCCTCGCAGGGAATGGTGAACAGGTTGTTTTTTCCCATGACCACACGGTGGCTCTTTCTGCCGCAGAACCAGATTCTTCCCTTGGAATCCTTCCATCCAAGGTCTCCCATGCGGTGCCAGAATCCGTCCCCATCCTTGATCTTGGCCAGCATGTCGGCCTCGGGATTGTTGTAGTAATGGCGGGTTGCAAGCGGTGCTTTTACAATGATTTCACCCACCTCGCTGTTGTCCACGACAAGATCTTCTGAAAAGTGCTTGATGGGGTCATCACTGAGCCCGATGATGGCAACCTTTGTGTCGCAGATGGGGCGTCCGATGCAGATACCAAAGCCCAGTTCAGAAAGGGACCGGGTCTCGGTGAGAATCTCGTTGCTCTCTATGGACAGGATGGGCACGGATTCGGTTGCGCCATAGGGGGTGTGAATTTGTGCTGAAGGTTCAAGCATTGACGAAAACTGCTCGATGTTGGCCGGCGTCACCGGGGCGCCGGCCGATATCACCCGGCGAAGGGAGGGCAGGCTGACCCCGTTGGCCCTGCCGAATTTTCCCACCCGGTTGAGCAGGGCCGGGGAGGCAAACATGTTGGTCACCCCCTGGTTGTGGATTGCCTCGATGATCCGCTCCGGGTTGACAAAGGCGGGCTGGGTCGGGTCCATGTCCGGGATCACGGCCGTCATGCCAAGGGCCGGGTCAAACAGGGCAAACAGGGGAAAGGTGGGCAGATCAATTTCATCGGGTCCGATTTTAAAGTGTTGCTGTATCTGGACCAGCTGTGCATGGAAGTTGCCATGGGTATAGACCACTCCCTTGGCCGGTCCTGTGCTTCCCGTGGTAAAAAGGATGGCCGCCGTCTCATTGGCCGTGGTCTGTGCCACAGGAAACGGTTCATTTCCATCGGCCATGAGCTGATTCAGGGTGACGCCATTCCAGAACCACCGGCGGCCCACCGTGACCCACACCTTGACCGTTTTAAAGAAACCGGGCTTGAATGTTCTCAGGACATGGGCCTTTTCAATGCCGATGAATGCCTCGGGTCTGCCCTGTTCAAAGCAGGAAAGCATCCGGTCAATCCCCATGCCCGGATCCACGACAACGGGAATTGCCCCCACCTTGAACATGGCAAAGATCAGGGTAAAGAAGTCCATCCCGGGCGGCACCATGAGAATGGTCCGGGTGCCCCGGGTGATGCCCCGTTGTTCAAGGCCAAAGGCGAGTTGATCGCTTTGCTGTTCAAGCTGCAGAAAGGTGAGCTGGCTGTAGAGAACCCGGCCCTTGCTGTCCCTGGATGCGGGATAGACAACAGCCCTTTTGTATGGGTGCCGCCCTGTGCTCTGCTTCAGCCAGGATGAGATGTTGACGTGGTCATTCATGGAATTACCTTACCTGTCCTAGGAAGATTATTGTCAGTGAACCTTGTTAACACAGGCTGTCCATGAAAACAAGTGGGAGATCCGCAATTCTGGTTGTGGTCTTACTGGATACTTCAGTGTTGATTTTTCCACCGGGACCGCTTGAAGGCGTCATACTGCCATGGGTCGTGGATTGATATGTTCCGGGCTGTTCCTGGCGTTTAAGGGCTTGACCGATGGACCATTGAACGGTAGATTGATCAAAAAATCAAGCCCCGTGGCAGGCTCAACCTTAACAGAAGTGCAGGCATATGAAAAAAAAGTGGACCATCGGTGATGTCATTGACCTTGAATACCTCCTTGGCCAGGACAGCAGGGTTGCGGACGAAACAATTCTGGAGAAGCGGGACCGTCGTATTTACCTTGAAAAAATAGCGCCCCTTGTCTTGCCAGACCGCCCGTTGCCCCGGACCCTTGTCCGGCAATGGCTCTTTTTCATGGGCCAGGATGCAGGCGTTCTTCCCGGCGCTATGGTTGATGCCGGATTCAGGCTGCTAGGGGGGGGGCTTGTTGCTGGCGGCGGGGTGACGGGGTTTCTGGCCTGCCTGTCCCTGTTTTCCTATACCGGAAGCCTGCCGTTGAACGTCAGTTATTTTTTCGGGGTGATCCTGGTGCCCCAGACCCTGCTGCTGCTCCTTACCCTGACAGGCCTTCTGGTAATGGTGATCCGCCCGGACAAAGGGTTTGACTTCGGCATATATCCCGTGCTCGGCCTTGCCGTGGAGCGGGCCATGGCAAGGCTTTTCCGCAGGACACTGGCCCGGCTTCCACGGGCAAAACAGGATGCTTTGATGTCAGCACTGGGAAGTTTCAGACGCTCCCGGCATGCCCACGGCCATCTGTTCCTGTGGCCGTTGTTTGTTCTGATGCAACTCTTTGCCATGGGGTTCAACCTGGGGGCACTGGGGGCAACCCTGGGGCGGGTTGCCTTTTTTGATACCGCCTTTGGCTGGCAGTCCTCCCTGAATTTGAGCGCTGATTTTGTTCACCGGATGGTCTCCGTGGTGTCACTTCCCTGGTCCTGGGTTTTCCCCCAGGGGATAGGGTTCCCGTCTGCCGCCCAGATCCAGGGCACCCGGCTGATTCTCAAGGACGGTATCTACGATCTTGCCACGGCAGACCTTGTCTCCTGGTGGCCCTTTCTCTGTCTGACTGTTTTGGTCTACGCCCTTTTGCCCCGGACGCTGCTCCTGGTGCTGGGAGCCGTGGCCCAGAATCGATGCCTCAGGCAATATCCCTTTGACGGCTGGGCCGTTCAAAAGCTGGTCCATCGCCTGGTCACCCCCCGGGTCACCATGGCGCCTGATGCGCCCCGGGCCCATGGTCCGGTCTTTGACCGGCAGGCGTTCCAGGATCCGGCTCCGAAAGCAGCCGGGGCACCGATGGCGGATCCGGCACTGAAAACGGTCAAGGCCCGGAACCTTGATGGGGATCTGCCCCAGCCCCCCGGGACCCAGGAGATGTCAGACCCTTTTTTTGCCCTTGTCCACGACGATATTTTTGATGGCTGCAACACGGACGAGTTTAAAGAACGGATACAACACCGCCTGCACCGCCGTGTTGACGCCATCCTGCGCATCGGCCTTGATACGGCTGCTGAATTGGACGCCATCATCTCCCTTGCTGGCTGCGCTGGGGGGGGTGTCATGGTTCAGGAGGCGTGGTTGCCCCCCATCCGGGAAATTCTTAAATTCATCGCCACGATTCGCGCCATTGCCCCAAGGATTCCCCTGGTGGTGGTGCTGGTCGGAAAACCCGGACCTGATACCATCTTTACTGTCCCGGATTCCCAGGACAGGAAAATCTGGGCCATGAAGATCAATGGCCTGGGAGACCCCCTTATCCATCTGGAGGACCTGGTACAGCCATGAACGAAAATCAGATTCCTGAATTTGCCATCCTGGGCCATCCCAACGAGGGAAAATCCTCGGTGGTGTCTACCCTTGCTGAAAACGACCGGGTCAGGATCGGTCCCTATCCTGGCGAGACGGTTGTCTGCCAGACCTTTCCCGTGACCATTGACAAGACAGAGGTGATCCGTTTCACCGACACCCCGGGGTTTCAAAATCCCCGCCAGACCCTTGGCTGGTTTCAAAATTATACCGGCCCCCAGGACAGGATGGTTCAGGCCTTTATTGATGCCCATGGGCAAGATCCTGATTTCAGGGACGAGTGTGAACTTCTGGGACCTGTGGCAAGGGGGGCCGGTATCATCTATGTGGTTGACGGGTCAAGGCCGGTCAGGGGAGATGACAGGGCCGAGATGGAGATCCTGCGGCTGACCGGCCGGCCGCGCATGTCCATCATCAACTGCAAGGGCGGTGATACCACCTACCTTGAATCCTGGAAAAACGAGTTCCGGCGGACCTTTAACAGTATCCGGGCGTTCAACGCCCACCGGGCCACCTACCGGGAGCGCATCGAGCTGCTCGAATGTTTGAAAAGCGTGGACCAGGACTGGCAGGAGAGCCTCTCCCGGGTGATCCAGGCCTTTAAACAGGACTGGGACCACCGCATCAATCTTACGGCCCTGACCATGGTTGCCATGGTTCATGAGATTCTTTCGGCTACCATGACCGGCACCCTGGGGCCGTCAGTCAACCCCGAGGCGTTGCGTCTGGACCTTGAAAATAAATTTCTGGACAAGGTCCGGCAGATCGAACAACGGGCCCACAATGACATCCGAAAGCTGTTCAAGCATAATATCTTCAACCTGACCCTTCCCCGAGATTCCATTCTCAACAACGACCTGTTCAGTGAAAAGACCTGGCAGTTTCTGGGGCTTACCCCCAGGGAGGTCGTTGTTGCAGCCGGTGTGGCAGGCCTGGGCGCCGGTGCCATTGTGGACACGGCAGCGGCCGGCATCACCTTCGGGATCTTTTCCGCCCTGGGGGGGGTGGCCGGTGCTGCCACGGCAATGCTTGGCGGCAGCCGCATGGCCGGGTTGAAATTCAAGGGGATACGGCTGGGCAGGGATCAGATCACCATCCGGCTCATGAACAGTGTTCAGTTCATGTACGTCCTGCTGGACCGGGCGTTTCTCTTTTACAGCTCGGTGATCAACTGGGCCCATGGCCGGAGGGACTATCCTGATTCTGAAAACAAAGAGACGGCCTCCGGGGTCAACATCCCCCCCTGGGACAAGCAGACAAAAAAGATCTGCAACGCATTTTATACCCGGGTGGCAACCCGGGGGAACGAACGAAAAAATCAGGCCAAAATTGCCATGGTCGATGCCATTGCTCACCGGTTACGGCAGGTGGTCTAGTCTTGACCCCGATTTCGTCCATGGGTACCAACCGGGTCAGGCACGAGGCCGGCGCCCATGGTTGATCCCATGGGCATGGGGCGGTCAGGTGAACAGCTGTTTGATCGTATCAATGGCTTTTTTGACCCAGCCGTTGTCAGAGGGGGGAGCAGTTGCTGGCATCTGGTCTGTCAGGGCCAGGACCGGTTCGAGGATTTCGGTTGCCCGTTGTAACAGTGCCTGGCGTTCCTGGTCAAGCATCGTTCTTCCGGTTTCCGGGTTGACCTGGAAGGTGACATAGATCTGCCGGACCTGTTTTTCGAGTTTTTCAAAGTTCTTAAGGCTCTGATTCCTGGTGCCGGCCCAGATTTTTTTTTCCTTGTCTGCAATGGCAGACTGGTCAGGATAGGTTGCCGCAATGGTTTCCAGGCGCTGGATTTCACGGTCCAGTCGGGTCACCCCCAGGCTGAACCGCTGAAATTCATCAAAAAGACCGGGCAGGTTGTCAAAGCAGAATTTCATCATCTCCGGGGGCAGGGTGACGTGGGAGAGCGCTTTTTCCACATAATGCCGGCCCGCCTGCTTTTTCAGGAAAAAGGTGTATCCGGCAAATCCGCCACCGATCAGGACCACGATAACAAGCATGGCAATGATCAACCGTTTAAGGTGTTTTCGAAATTTCGGCGGCCGGGGTGGGGGCGACTGTGTTCCGGTCGGCTCCACGGGTGGGGCAGGCAGTCGCCCAACCGGTTTTTCCGGATCAGGCCCTTTGTCGTGTTCAACGGTTTTTTGTTTCTTTTTACCAAGCATACTTCTGTTCATACCCGAGTGCTTTGGAAAAGTCAAAAAAAACTTGTTGTATTTTTTAATCGCATATGAGATGAAAATAAACAACTTTACCAGAGGAAATTCATGATGAACAAAATTGACAGTTTGATCGGGCGTATTCTTGAGGTGACCGGGATCCGTTCCCAGTCGGAGCTTGCCGATGCCCTTGGCATCAACCGGTCGGGCATTACCCATGCCCGCAGGAAAAATGAGATCCCGGACCGATGGATCGTAAAACTGTACCGCCGGTACGGTTTAAACCCTGTCTGGATCGAAACCGGGGCCGGCAGGGTTTTTCTTAATGCGGAGACAAGCCGGGACATTGAATTTAAAACCATTCCCAAGGTCAAGGCAAGGCTTTCGGCCGGCACCGGGTCGTTTGAAACCCTGTCCGATGTGACCGATTACCTGTCGTTTCAGTCCCGGTGGCTGTCGACCAAGGGATCGGCCAGCGCCATGGTTGCCATGGATGTCTTTGGCAACAGTATGGAACCGGAGTTAAGGGCCGGTGATACAGTGCTGATCGATCAGTCCCAGACCGAAATCCTGGCCGGAGCGATTTATGCCCTGGGTGTTGAAGATACCATCCTTGTCAAAAGAATTGAAAAACACCCCAACAAGCTGGTACTGACCAGTGAAAACAGGGATTATCAGCCGATTTTTCTTTCCCTTGACGAGGTTGAAAAGGTGAGAATTATCGGCAAGGTAGTGTGGAGCTGTCGGGAGTACCGGTAAAAAAATTATCCCGGTTGTTTCATTTTTTCATCATAAAGGTTGAATAATAATACATTCGGAGGAAATCATGCAACTTGACAGACAGAGAATGAAAGCCCAGGCCGCAATCGCATCCACGGGTTTTTTATGGGTCACAGGATTGCTGTTGGCCGGCAGTGACAATCCTTTCATGCCCTGGCCCAACCTTGGGGGACTTGTGATTTTTTCAGGGGCAACGGTAATGATGGCAAGGGTGTGCGCCCGGTTTGAAAAACAACCGGCTGAAGATCTTTCCGCTGCGGGTTCCGGCACCTGTAAAAATATCCTGTTTCCACAAGATCCTAAAAATGATATCCATGCCTTGAATTCAACTCAAACACCATCTCTAAATTTAAGGAGAAATAAATGGAAGCACCCCAGAGAAATCTTGCCCTTGACCTTGTAAGGGCGACTGAAGCAGCAGCCCTTGCATCGGGTCGGTGGCTTGGCAAAGGGGATAAGGAGAACGGGGACAGGGCTGCGGTCGAGGCCATGCGCATCTCGTTCAAAACCCTGGACATGGACGCCACCGTGATCATCGGCGAAGGTGAAAAGGACAAGGCCCCCATGCTCTACAATGGGGAAAAACTCGGCAATGGCAAGGGGCTCAAGGTGGATATTGCCGTTGATCCGGTCGAGGGAACCAATCTGCTTGCCACGGGGAGGCCCAATGCCATCGCCGTTGTCAGTGCGGCTCCGGCAGGTGCCATGCTCAATCCCGGCCCCAGTTTCTACATGAGAAAACTTGTTGTCCCGGCCCAGGCCAGGGGGTGTGTGGACCTGGATGCACCGGTGGGTGAAAATTTGAACAGGATTGCCCGAGCCCTTGACAAGGATGTTTCGGACCTTGTGGTCTTTGTCCTGGAAAAGCCCAGACATCAGCGTCTTGTCCAGAAAATCCGGGAGACCGGTGCCAGGATCCAGCTCCACACGGACGGGGATGTGGCAGGTGCCCTCATGGCCGTGAATCCCGATTCCGGTGTGGATCTGATGATGGGCACCGGAGGCACCCCTGAAGGCGTGCTTGCCGCCTGCGCCATCAAGGCCCTTGGCGGCGAGATGCTCTGCCGGTTTGATCCCCAGCTTGAAGCTGAGAAACAGGCGGTCCTGGATTTCGGGCTGGATCTGAAGGCGACGCTGACCGCTGACACCCTGGTAAAAAGCGATGATGTCTATTTTGCCGCAACCGGGATCTCGGGCGGCACCTTTTTGCGCGGCGTCAGATATACGGGCGGTGGCGCCACCACCCATTCCATTGGCATGCGGGGAAAGACCGGCACTGTTCGGTTCCTCGAATCCCGGCACAACTGGGAAAAACTCATGGGGTTCAGCTCGGTCAAGTACGATTCCTGACCGGTATTGGATCTGATCCGGCTTAACCCTGGATCAGCTTTTCCCTGAGATCTTTGTACCTGACCAGGGCCGCCATGGCCCTGGCGCCACGTTCAGGGCTTGGCAGCACAGGTATCCCCCGGTCCTGGAGCGCCCGGATCAGGGTTGATTCCCCGGGGGCCAGAAACGAGAATCCCACAATGGGTTTTTGGATCTGTTCCCTCAGGGCTGCAATGGCATCTGCCTGCTGGATGATGATCTCTTCCGCCTTGTCACCTGCGGTGTCATCGGGAACACCCAGCGCCTCCAGTGTCACCTGGATCATCCGGGTCGTTGCCAGAAAATAGACCAGCAGTGCATCTGCATTTTCATCGGCCATCAGTATCTGGGGAATGGTCTGGAAAAAATCAAGGGGGGTCTTGGTAAAGGTTAAGTCTACGGGGTTTGCCACACTGGCCGTATGGGGCACATGGGGTTTCAACCGTTCAAGGGTTGCAGGGGTCAGGCCCGGAAGATTGAGGCCGTTTCGTCCGCAGGCGTCGGCTGCCGCAGCCCCCGGACCGCCTGAATGGGTCTGGACGATCACCCGGTTGCCCCTTGCTGGGGGGCAGGCCCCAAGGACATGGCACAAATCAAACAGCTCTTCAATGGAGTTCGCCCGGATCACCCCGCTCTGGCGAAACACGCCGTTGTACAGGGGGTCGGGCCCGGCAAGGGCGCCCGTGTGGGAAAAGCCGGCCCGCCGGCCCTCATCCGATCCCCCCACATAAAATGCCACAATGGGTTTTTTCGGGACAATGGCCCTTGCCGTGTCGATAAAGGCCCTTCCCCGCCGGATGGACTCAATGTAAAGGGCGATCACCCGTGTGTCGGGGCATGCCCCCAGGTATGCCATGCAGTCCACAATGTCCACATTGGCCTCGTTTCCGATGCTGAATCCGGTGCTGAACCCCATGCCCAGGCGGCTCATGTGGGGGGACATCTGGGTGATGAAACTGCCGCTCTGGGACGCCATGCCGATGTATCCCCTGCCCGCTTCATAGGGAAGAAAGGTGGCGTTGAGTTTGAGGTGGGTGTTGATCACACCGATGCAGTTGGGTCCGAGGAACCGAATTCCATACTTTTCTGCAACGGCCGTGAGCGCGCTCTGGAGCTGTTTACCCTGTCCGCCCACTTCGTTGAATCCTGCGGAAACAATCACGGCGTGACGGATTCCCTGCTGGCCGCAGGCTTCAAGGGTTTCAACCACAACGGGGGTGGGGAGCACGATATAGGCCAAATCCGGTGTCTCGGGCAGGTCAGCCACCCGTTTAAAGGATTGAAATCCCTTGACTATCGAATCCCTTGGGTGAACCGGATAGATCTTTCCGGTGTATCCCATGGCGCAGATGCAGGCCAGTATGGTGGTACCCATGGCGTTCAGGTTGCTGGAGGCCCCGAAAAATGCAATGCTTCCAGGGTTAGCTATGGGATAAATTTCGCTTTGTTCAATGGATGAAGGTATCATGTTGATTCGTTCCCAAAAGCACCAGGGCGTCCACGGCTGTAATTTTACCCTGGGGATCGATGATCAGCGGATTAATGTCTATTTCTGAGATTTCAGGGTGGTCAAGGGCAATGGCTGCAAGGGCCATGAGGCAGTTGCAGAGGGTGTCCATGTCGGCCGGGGCCTGGCCTCGAAAGGGGCCAAGCATGGCCGCAGCCTTCAATTCCCGGGTCATGTCAGTGGCTTCCCCACGGTCAAATGGGGCGACACGGAACACGGAGTCCTTAAAGATCTCGGTTGCGATGCCCCCCATTCCCAGCATGATACAGGCCCCGAACTGGGGGTCCCGGGTCATGCCCATGATCAGTTCGCGCTGTCCCTGGATGGTCTCCTGAACAAGAATGCCGTCAATCTGACCGTCAATGGTCTCCATTATGGATTCATAGGCCTTGCGGACCAGGTCCGGACCCGACAGGTTCATCCGTATGGCGTTTTTTTCGCTCTTGTGCATCAAGTGGGCAGCGCACGCCTTTATAACAACGGGATAACCCAGGGTTTCGGCTGCGGTGACGGCCGCTCTGCACTCCTGGACCAGGATCTCCCGTGTTGTTGGGATGCCATAGTGGCTTAATACCGCCTTTGACTCATGCTCTGAAAGTGCAAGAAAGCCTTTTTTTATTGCGGTTTGAATGATCTCCATGGATTGTGATTCCCCCTCGATCTGCCCTGGCGTCGGGATCCCAGGCCCTGTGGCCTGTGGGAACATGATACACAACGGGTACCGGGTTGATGGTTGTTTTACCCTTTGGGGGTAACAGAGGAAATTTTCCTTGTCAAGGGGAATTAAACAATGTTCTGCTGAATGAATTATCGTTGAAATTACACAGCGGTTTACTCTTTGTTGAAAAGCCTATATGAATATGGCACAATAAAACCCAGGCCTTGGGTCAAAAGTCATAAATTGTGGATGACATTTTGATCCAGGCCTGAATTACCAATACGGATAAGACGAGGTCATGGGTTTGGAAAAGCCGGCAAACGAGCAATCATTGCAAAACAGAGGCTGTACGAGGGTTGAGATTGAACCTTCGGATACCGGGCACTTGCTTGAAACCCTTGTCCAGGGCAGGAAATACCAGTTCAAGGTGTTGAACATCTGCAGGGGAGGGGTGGGCATGCTTGTGCCAAAGGCCCAGAAAGCGGTGTTGTCCTTTTTGCGCCCCGGGTCTGCCATGGAGATGAACTATATCAATCCCAGGGGGGCTCTTGGGATCAAGGTCGAAATCCGCCATGTCACCCGGATTGAGGCAGGACCGTTCAAGGACGATTACAGTGTTGGGTTTTCCATGTCCATCTGATCCACCCGGGTGGCATCTGGTTTTTTGTTCCCGTTGGGGGATTTAAAATTTTAAGGCGCTTTCCTGTCCTTTTTTCAGGTGAGGTGATATATGCAGCCCAGGCATGGAAGATAATTATTAACCGTTGAATATGATGGATTGTTGATTCATAGATGGATAAAATAGAGATACGAGGCGGAAAGCGTCTGACAGGTGAGGTAAGGATCAGCGGTGCCAAAAATGCAGCCCTTCCCTTGCTTGCATCGTCAATCCTGGTGGATGGTGCAATGACGTTCACCAATGTCCCGGACCTTGTGGATGTCAGAAGCATCAAGATGCTGTTGAGGGACCTGGGCGCAGGGTGCGAGGAAGGCGAGGGCAGGGTCATCATCGACGGCTCGGGCATCCATAAAATTGAGGCAGCCTACGAGCTTGTCAGGAAGATGCGCGCCTCCATCCTTGTGCTGGGGCCGCTTGTGGCCCGGTTCGGCCATGCCCGGGTTTCCCTTCCGGGAGGGTGCGCCATTGGTGCAAGGCCCGTGGATATGCACCTGAAAGGGTTAAAGGCTTTGGGGGCGACCATCACCATAGAGAACGGTTACATTGAGGCCCGGGCCGGCAGGCTTGTGGGCAATGAAATTTATTTTGATATTCCTACGGTTACCGGAACTGAAAACCTCATGATGGCTGCAACCCTTGCCACTGGGTCCACGGTTTTGAGAAATTGTGCAAGGGAGCCTGAAATTACGGCCCTGGCCGATGCCCTCAACCACATGGGGGCAGAGGTGACCGGTGCCGGAACTGCTGTGATAAAGATCAACGGGGTTGACCGGCTGACCCCTGCAGCGATCCATGTGATTCCCGATAGGATCGAGGCCGGCACCTTTATGGTGGCTGCTGCGGCAACGGAAGGAAATGTCCTTGTTACCGGGTGCGAGCCTGAAAATATGGGCGGCATTATCAACAAACTTCGCCAGACCGGTGCCCTTGTGGAAATTTCAGACCAGGGGGTGAGGGTGACAGGGACCAGGCAAATTTTGAGTACCGATATAAAAACCCTTCCCTATCCGGGCTTTCCCACGGATATGCAGGCCCAGTTCATGGTACTCATGGCCATCTCCCAGGGCAACAGTGTCATCCACGAGACGATATTTGAAAACAGGTTCATGCATGTCAACGAACTCCAGCGAATGGGGGCTGATATCTCCATATCCGGAGGGAACTATGCCATGGTCCGGGGTGTGAACTCCCTCAGCGGTGCAGAAGTCATGGCATCGGACCTGAGGGCCAGTGCTTCCCTTGTGATTGCTGGGCTGGTTGCCAGGGGAGCGACCACCATCCATCGGGTCTATCACATTGACCGGGGGTATGAGGCCCTGGAAAAGAAATTTTCAGCCCTGGGTGCAGACATCCGGCGGATCCAATAGCCGCCATGGCCGGAGCATGGTTTTTGCTTCGGCCACAACAAACGATGCGACCCACTGGTTGCAGTGCTTTGGTGGGCGTATCACA